>OY760657.1:0-4800000 GCA_963663905.2 uncultured Saccharicrinis sp.
GTGAATTGTTGCCTAAGTTTATGTTTTTAACAGGATTGTCATATGCAAAACTTGGAAACCTTGAAAATTTCTCAAGCGAGTTGAATGATTTAGTAAAACAATACCCTGATGCGGATGTTACTCCTTTAGCAAAGGAAATGCTTGCTATGTATGAACAAGGAAGGACTCCAGTGCAAGGGCCTGTTAATTCAAACTTAAATGAGTTAAGAAATCAAGAGTTTCAACTGGAAAAACAAAAGAGTGGAGTTTCTGATTCAGAAAAGGTTGCAACTGCTTATACTGTAAATAATAGGTCGAAACATAGTTTGATATTAGTTGTAAATCCGGAAGCTGATATAAACAGATTACAATTTAATATTGCTGATTATAACTTCTCTAAGTTTTTATTGAATGATTACGAAATGTCAGAATTGAGTTTGCCGGATAGAACACCAATATTTACAATAAATGGTTTTAATAACCGATTAGAGGCTCTTGATTATTTTTATTCAATTCGTGAGCGTAAAGAAATATTTGAGGTTGATAATCTTGAGTATTTTAGGCTATTTGTAATCAATACAGAAAATTTAGAATTCTTAGTTTCATCCGGAGATATTAAAGGTTACGAGGCATTTTTTGCAGATAATTATTTGTCCGCTGAGGCATTTAAAAATCAACCTAAAGAAGAGGAAGAGTTACAACAAATACTTAAGGAGTCAGAACAACAAGTTTCTCAAGAGAAAAAGGCAGAAGTTGTTCCGGGCAAACAATTGGCAGTGGAACCTAATGTTGTTAAATTAGTGCAGAAACAACCTGCACCTAAGGAACAAGAAGTAAAAGAAGAGCAAAAAAAGGTTGTTGCTCCGGATGAAAAAACTGAAATAAAGCAACAAGAAGTCAAGGAAGATGAAGGTTTAAATATTAACATCATTGAACCAAAGACTGAGCTAGAGGAAGAAAAGCCTGTTTCGATTATAGAAGAAGCAACAGGAACTAATTTTGTAGAAGAAGAAGGTTCTCATAATGCCTTGATCTTATTTAAAAAAGGAAGAATTAATATTCAAAGAACAGGTACAATATTTAAAAATTACTCCAAAGCAAACTTTGGCGCTCACCTTGAAACAGAGTTTGGTCCTAAGGGAACAGCATGGTTTTATATTAAAGTAAGTGGTTTTGCAAGTGCAAAGGATGCTAAAGAATATGTTCAGAAAATAAGACTGGATAATTATTTAATGAGAGAAATTTCCAGGATGAAGTATTTTACCTGGGCTATTACAGAGAATAATTATCAGAGGTTGACAGATGAGGCTTCGTATGAGAAGTATCAGGACTTCTATGAATTAAATTATTAGAAAAGAGCTATGGTAGATCAAAAAAATGTAAATATCCTGTGGGTTGATGATGAAATAGATTTATTAAAGGCTCATGTCTTATATCTTCAGGAGAAAGGCTTTTCTGTGCAAACGGCAACAAATGGTCAGGATGCTCTCGATATGGTGAAAGACTCACATTTTGATTTAATATTTCTGGATGAAAATATGCCAGGATTAAGTGGTCTGGAAGTTTTAAATCAGCTAAAAAATATCAGACCTGAAGTTCCTGTGGTAATGATCACAAAGAGTGAAGAAGAGGATATAATGGATCAGGCAATAGGAAGTAAAATTTCTGATTATCTGATCAAACCGGTTAATCCAAATCAGATCTTATTAACGATAAAGAAGCATGTAGATCAGCATAGATTGGTTGCTGAGAAAACCACAAGTAATTATCAAACCGAATTTGGTAAGATTGGAATAAAGATAAATGATTCCTATTCTTTTGAAGATTGGGTTGAGGTGTATAAGCAATTAGTTCATTGGGAGATAGAGCTAGAGAATACAAAAGGTGAGATGGATGAGGTTTTGAAGATGCAGAAAACAGAAGCAAATCATGCATTCTCTAAATTTGTAAAGAAAAATTATGTCAACTGGATAAAAGGGGAAGATGATGATTCTCCAATGCTATCAAATCAAATGATGCGTGATGTTGTTCTTCCTATGATTGAAAATGGAGAAAAGGTTGTTATGTTAGTTATTGATAATTTCAGGTACGATCAATGGCTAATGATAAAACAGGAGCTGCTTAAAGATTATCGTTTAGACGAAGAAAAAATCTATAGCAGTATTCTGCCAACTGCAACTCAATATGCACGAAATAGCCTGTTTTCAGGCCTGATGCCATCACAAATTAAAGAACTATATCCTCAGTATTGGCTAGATGATCATGAAGACGGAAGTAAAAATCAATTTGAGGCGGAATTAATAGGTACTTTTTTTGATCGTTTTAGAAAGAAAATACAATACTCATATCAAAAAATTAACAATCTTGATACAGGTAAGCAATTGATTGATAATTACTCTCAGCTGATGAATGATGATTTATCTGTAGTGGTTTTTAATTTTGTTGATATGTTATCACATGCACGTACTGAAAGTAAGATGATTAAGGAACTGGCGTATGATGAGTCTGCTTATCGTTCACTTAGCAAATCCTGGTTCCTGCATTCAGTTATGAATGAGCTTTTAAATAAACTTGAGGCAGAGAAGGTTAAGGTGTTGATAACAACTGATCATGGTACAATTAGGGTAAAGAATCCAATTAAAATAGTTGGAGACAAGAATACCACTACTAATTTACGTTATAAACAAGGTAAAAATTTGGCTTATAAGGCAAAAGATGTATTTGAAGCTAAAAAGCCTGAAGAATTTATGTTACCAAAGCCTAACGTATCTACAAGTTATGTTTTTGCAACTAATGAAGATTTTCTGGCATATCCTAACAATTACAACTATTACGTAAGTTATTATAAAGATACGTTTCAACATGGAGGAGTGTCGTTAGAGGAAATGCTAATTCCATATGTAATTTTATCTCCAAAGGGTAATTGATTTTATTAGAAAAAGTAATGAAAAAGAAATTTGTACTACCTACTATTGATCATTTAGATGAGATTGCAGGTGAATTTTTAGAGGCTTTTCCTGAACCAGGTGTGTTTTGCTTTTATGGTTCAATGGGAGCGGGGAAAACAACTTTTATACAGGCTTTATGTGAAAGATTAAATGTTGTAGATGTTGTAAATAGTCCAAGTTTTGCAATTGTAAATGAGTATAGTACTTCAAATGATGATGTGGTATACCATTTTGATTTTTATAGACTTAAGGAAGAAGAGGAGGCTTTTGATCTTGGTTATGAGGATTATTTTTATTCAGGAAGCTATTGTTTTGTTGAATGGCCTGAAAAGATTGAGTCTTTATTACCACAAAACAGATATGATGTTACAGTGACAGTTTTGGACGATATGTCACGCAGTATTGAAGTAATTCAAGTTAAATAAGTGAAATAAGATTTTTTTTAAGTATTTTCTTAATAAGAGTAATTAGATCTGAAGATAAGATTTAATTACTCTTTTTTTTTGTGATTATATTAAATGTAGATATTTTAATATGTAAAGTAATTTATGTTTTTGATGTGTAATATGTTATGTAGAAAATATAATATGATGTGTTTATATAGTTATTCTTTATTGTGATTTATTTTGTATTCTTCTATCTGTTTATAGTGTTAATGTGTTGGCATATAGGATTGTATGGTGTGGTTGTGTTGGTTTTTTTATTGTTTTGATTTTGTAATTAAAATGTCTTCCTATGTAAAATTTGAATTGTTCATGTAAAAAAAAGCTTTGTTTGTCAAAGAAAATATTAACATAAGAAATTGGAATTTATATTTGCCGCCGAAAAAATATTGTAAAATAGAATTGTAATTTTTTAATCTTTAATCAACTTGAAATGAAAATTAACAAAGTTTTCATGACGCTATCTCTTGCGTCAGCGGTAGCCTTTACTGGCTGTATTAAAAATGAAGAAGCGGATGGTGTAAAGGCCTTACGTGAAGCTCAAGCCGAACTAATCCTAGCTAAAGCAAATGCAGAAACTTCCGATGCTGCCAATCGCGCAGCACTAGCACAAGCCCAAGTTTTAATTGATCAAGCAACAGCAGCATGGAATGAAGCTCAAGCCAGAGCTTATGAATTGCAAAATGAACTTGCAGAGTCTAATAATGCTGTAACTATTGCTCAGAATGAAGCCGCAATTGCTCAAATTCAAGCAACAGCAGAGTATGAACTGCAAATAGCTATTGCTGAAGCTGAAACTCTTCTTGCTAATCAGAAAAAAGAATTGGAAGCTGCGCTTCAGGAATTAGCAGCACAAATTGCAGGTGCGGGAGAAGGAGTTTCGTCTGTAGCTCAAATTTATTACGAACAATACGTTGAGGCGTTAGATCAATTAAGCCAAATTCAGGAAACCATTTTAGACTGGAATTCAAAAATTGCAGAGGCAACGTATTATGTTGGAGATGTAGAAAATGGCGTTGTTTTTAATGATGAAGATGGCGATGGTATTAATGATAATTTTGTAGAATACATTTCAGATAAAAAAGATCTGTTAGATAAGCAAATTATCTGGATGACAGCTTATGCTACAGCTGTTAATACGATTATTGATCAGGCAAAAGGTGATAATGCAGAGGCTATTGTAACTGCTACAGCTCAGGTTTCAACACTTGAGGATGAAATTGAGACTAAAACAATTGAGGCAGTAAATCAAAAAAGTGCTTATGAAATTGCCTATGAAAAAATGCAAGAAGCTTATGAAGCTTATAATGATGCATTAACAGCTTATACATCTGCATCTTGGTTTACTGATGAATCTTCTGTAGGCACAAAATCAATCGATGGTTTTTATATTGAAGATATTATTAATGATCCTTCATATGTAGAGATTTTTGATGGTTCATCAATTTCTTTAACTGACCTAGCTGCGTATACTAATGATGGTGTTTACTACTCAATTCCTTATTATGAGCAATTAATTGCTTCAAACGAAGATTATATTGATGTTATTGATGAGGCATATGATCGAGTTGAGGATTTATACAATGTATATAAAAATCAATTAGACGATTTGTATGAAGCATATGTTGATTCAGAAGAGCCTTTAGCAGATCTATTGCAAGCATGGAATATTGCAAAACTTCAGGAGGAAACATATACAGGAGGTGATGCAACTGTAGAAGGACAATTGTCAGATGCAACTGATGCAGCAGAGCAGGCTTATGACGATGCTGTAGATGCACGTAATGATGCATGGAAAGACTACAGTGATTTTATTAATGATAACATAAATCTAGCAGATATTGTAAATGCAACAGAAGCAATTGATGGATCTGCATTAGACTATATTTATGGAGGTGTTATTACTACTAATGAAACTGAAGTTGTTGGTGGTGATATTCAGGATCTAATGTCTGAACTTGAAGGTTTAAAGGCAAATTATGAAGCTGAAATTGATAATTATAAAATTGAAATCACTATAGTTGAAGCCTATGTGCAGTATTTAGAAACAGAGAAAAATGGAACCCTAGAACAGGTTGAAGTATTAAAGGCTCCTTATTTTACAGCTAAAGATAGTTGGATTGAAGCTCAGGATGCTTATACTGCAATTTTAGATGAATTAGAAGTGTTAGATGTTCAGTTTGATGAAGCTCAAAATATTCTTGAAATCTTATTGCAAGATGATACTACAGGTATTGTTGATGATTTGGTGGATGAGTTAGAAGATATTAATGAAACTATTGCAAGCTTGTCCGATCAATCAGTACAATATGATATTGCGTTAACCAATGGTACTGCATATTTAGAGTATTTACAGAAGCAGTTAGCTGCAGCTGAAATGTCAGAAACAGAAGCTCAAGCTATTGTTGATGATTTAAAAGCTCTTCTTGATGCCGAATTAGGCGAATAATATTTAGGAAATTAAAACGCCGGAGTTATCTCCGGCAATATTTAAATGTTTTATCCTAAAAAAATAAGCCTAATGAATATGAAGAGAATATTAGTAACATTTATAATTATGACCATATCCGGAGGATTCTTCCACAATTCTTTTGCCCAGAATTTTGGTCCGGAACGAGGAGATAAGCAAGTTTCTCTTCGATTAGGTAAGGCCGTCGACTATGGTACTTTAACAAGTTATGAAGTAAATCAGGGGATAGAGTCTGAAACAACATCAATGTCGCAGCCGGTTTCAATTTACTCAATGAATGGAAATTCAAGCAACAATGATATTGTTAATGCAATTGGTATTGAACTGAAATATTTTCTGTCGTCAAAATTAGCATTGCGATTGGATGGAAGTGGTATGATAACAAGTACACCTTCGCAGGATTATGTTACAGGAGTAAATATTGATGCAACATATCCGGGAACATCAATTCCGAATTTTGCCTATCAGGATGGAAAAACAACTAAACAGTTTTATGCCGATCTAGGTGTTGATTATTATTTCGAAACTAAAGTGTCTCGTTTATTTCCTTTTGTAGGAATACAGGGAAATTCTGTATATGCTCAAATGGAAATATTTGATGGATATAGAGGAGTGGATGATTCCGGTGAAGTAATTTCATCTTATGATGTAAGAAGAGGGGAAGCATATGGTTTTGGAGGTAGTATAGTTGCAGGTGTGGATTATTATCTGGCAGAAGGATTTTTTCTGGGAGTTGAGATAAAAGCTGCTTCGTATATGTATAATGCTAAAAGAATTTTTCATCAGCAAGGAATGGCTGCACAAAGTGGCGTGTCTCACGTAACATCTTTTCTTGCTCAGCCTATATTAAAATTGGGATTTAAGTTTTAAACAGAATTCCAAGTGTGAGTTTTCAGAAGCTATTCTATTTTTAAGGATAGCTTCTTTTTTTTATTCTGTATTTTTATTTTATCGAATTATAGCGTTTTATACTTACACTGAGTTTACATTCCTACAAATTAGTTCTGATATAAATTAATTTTTAGGAAAAAAAGTGGCATTTTTGTACGTCAAAATTTTAAGATACATAAAAAAGAGTAATATATTATGCAAACGGTAGTAAGTGGAATACGACCAACAGGTAATTTACACCTGGGAAATTATTTTGGAGCAGTGAAAAACTTTTTGCGTATGCAAGATGAGTATAACTGCTATTTTTTTATTGCGGATTATCATTCATTAACGACGCATCCAACTCCGGGAGATTTGCATAATAGTGTACGTCAGGTTTTAGCAGAATATCTGGCATGTGGACTAGATCCTGAAAAATCCACAATTTATATACAAAGTGATGTTCCTGAGATAGCTGAGTTAAGTTTGTTAATGAGCATGAATGCTTATTTGGGAGAGCTGGAAAGAACAACATCATTTAAGGATAAAGCACGTCAGCAACCAAATAATGTAAATGCAGGATTGTTAACATATCCAGTGTTAATGGCCTCTGATATTATTATTCATCAGGCAGATAAAGTACCTGTTGGTAAAGATCAGGAGCAAAATATGGAGATGGCACGTAAATTTGCAACTCGCTTTAATCACATGTATAAGCAGGATTATTTTAAAATTCCCCAGTCATTTAATTATGGAGAGGCTTTGATTAAAATCCCTGGATTAGACGGTTCCGGTAAAATGGGTAAGTCAGATAATAACGGAATATTTTTAGTAGAAGAGCCTAAATCTATTACTAAAAAAGTAATGCGTGCTGTAACGGATAGTGGTCCAACAGAACCAAATTCAGTTATGACCGAACCAATTCAGAATTTATTTACATTAATGGATGTAGTTTCTACACCTGATACTGTTGAATATTTTAAAGATAAATTTGCTTCTTGTGAAATACGTTATGGAGATTTAAAAAAGCAGCTTGCTGAAGATATTGTAAAGTTTACTGCTCCAATTCGCGAAAAAGTAAATGAAATTAAAGCTGATGAAGCCTATTTAAGTAAGGTTGTTAAAATGGGTAGAGAAAAAGCTCAGGCCAGCGCAGCTAAAACAATTAAAGAGGTAAGAGAAATTATCGGAATTAAAAGGTTTTAAACCCTGAATTATATGTGAGCTATGCTCACGAAACATATATAATATAAAAAAGAAGGTATCTGTATAGGTACCTTCTTTTTTTTGTTTATGAGTGTATGATATAAGCAATTAACATGTAGTATTAGATTATTATGATAAGTATTGGTGATCTTCAAGAAAAAAAGAATATTGGTTAACATGCATAAAATGAGTCGAATATAATTTATTTTCGAAGTTGTTTGATAAAAATATAGTAGTATGTATTGCATAGTACCTGATAAAAGCTATATATTTGTAATACAAACAACAATGTTTTAAAAGGTATTGTGTTATGAAGTTTTCTGTTAGAAAAAATTGTTTAGTAGTATCACTATCAGTAGTAATCATGACTCTGATTATGGCAGCTGCACCAGTTGACTTTAGTGATATAAATAAACCGGATGAACCTTTTTCTTTCGGTTTAGAAGAGCTTAATGAAGGTAATTCAATTGTAACATCAGAAAATGTAGGATTATCAGTTGGGAATCAATTTTTGGTAAGATTATAAAAAGGAGGGAAATGATTATGAAGGTTGAAAATACAAAAGCGCAAATGCGAAAGGGGGTATTAGAGTATTGTATCCTGTCAATTTTGTCAAGAAGCGATAAATATGCATCAGATATTATTGCTGAATTAAAGGAAGCAAAAATGATTGTGGTTGAAGGTACTTTATATCCATTGCTAACCAGATTAAAGAATGCTGGCTTATTGGCATATCGCTGGGAGGAATCGACACAGGGGCCTCCACGAAAATATTATGAACTAACCGATTCAGGTCGTGACTTTTTAAAAGAATTAGATGCTTCGTGGCAAGAACTTGTAGAGGCTGTGAAATTTATAAATAACAATTAGCAAAAATCAATATCATGCAAAAGACAGTAAATATAAATTTGAGTGGAAGCATCTTTTATATTGATGATGATGCTTATGCAGTGTTAAGAGAATATCTTGACAAATTAGAGAATTACTTTGGCAATCAGGAAGAAGGGAAGGAAATTATTAATGATATTGAAAGCCGTATTGCAGAATTATTTAACGAAAAGCTTAAAGATAAAAGTGCTGTCGTAAATAAAGCAATGGTTGATGATGTTATTTCTAAAATGGGGCAACCTGAAGATTTTGAAGATGAGACTACTGAAGGACAGGAATATAATAATGTAAAACAAGAAATCTATAATAAACAGAAAAAACGTTTATACAGAGATATAGATAACAGGATTTTAGGTGGAGTGTGCGGAGGAATTGCTGCATATTTTAATACAGATCCAGTATTTGTAAGAGTTCTTTTTGTAATCCTTCCTTTCCTGAGTCTTGGAATAATTGTACCAGTATATATTGTTTTGTGGATAATTATTCCTGCAGCTATTACTACAGCTCAAAAACTGGAAATGAGAGGTGAGAATGTTACTATAAAAAATATAGAAAAAGCAATTCGTAACGAATATGAGGATGTAAAAGAACATTTTTCAAAAGTGCGAGAGTCTAAGATGTATAAAAAGGGAGAATCCTGGTGGAACAGGCTAACTAAAAGAGATAGAAATATTGTGATTGTATTGGCTGTAATAGTAGGAGCTGCAATTTTAGCCAATATCTTACAGGTCAATGTTATTAATGATGGTTTTGCATTTAATACGAGTTATCATCCTGGATTTTTTTTTAATATTTTTCATGGAGGCGGAATTATGGGGCTTGCAATTATTTTGTTAATCATAGGATTAATTTTTAGATCAATATTTAAGATCGTAATTTATTTAATAGCCTTTTTATTTATTGCCGTACTAGGTCTTAAAGTAATAGGTATGGTAATGGGTGGTGTTTTCATGTTGTGTTAATATATAAAGGCATCAGAAGAAACTTAAACAAGTTAAAAATGAAACGAACATGAAAATTTGATTATCCATATACTCATACATGAGGATGATTAAATTTATTTGTGAGTTCCATTTGACCATTGAAAAATAAATTTAAACAGATGAAAAAGACAATATATATAAATTTAAACGGGTATGCATTTCATATTGAAGAAGATGCTTACGAGAGGTTAAAGCAATATCTGGATAAAATTGAAAATAGGTTTTCAGATGCAGAAGAAGCGAAAGAGATAATTGCAGATATAGAATCTCGTATTGCCGAAATATTCAGAAGTAGTCATCCTTCTGCAGATGAAGTAATTACTTTAAGTAACGTAGAAGAAGTAATTAAAACAATGGGTGAACCTGACGATATTATTGATGAGGATGAAGAGATGCATAAGTCAAAAGCAACTAATGATGAGCCTAAATCCGGATATTCCAAAAGACTATACAGGGATCCTGACAATCATGTAATTGGTGGAGTTTGTGGTGGACTGGGTGCCTACTTTAATGTGGATCCTTTAGTATTTCGAGTGATCTTTTTAGTTGCTTTTATTGTATATGGTTCTTCATTGTTGCCTTATATCATTTTGTGGATTGTAATGCCTAAAGCCATTACCATTAAGCAAAAGTTTGAAATGAAAGGGCCAGCTGCATATGAATCATGGGAGCAGAATATTAAAAATGAATATAAAGATGTAAGTGATCGATTTAAGAAATCAAAGGCTTATCAATCGTTTAATAATGGGTTTTCGGAAGGAGGTGATAAAATGGGCAATGCTTTAAGAAAATTTATCAGTGTTATTAGTGGAGCTATAGGTATTGTAATAATGATCGCTACATTGGCAACCTTGGTTGCTCTGATTCTGACTTTTACTATTGGATTTACTCTTTTTGATTTTACTAATATTGGTAATTTCTATACATCTTTACCTAGTTACTTTCTTTACCCTCATGAAATTACATTAGGAACTATTGCTGTATTGTTAATTGTAGGAATTCCTTTATTAATCCTTTTCTTAATAGGATTTAAGCTTGTATTTAAATTTAAAACAAGGGTTGGACTTATTGCATTAATATCTGTAGTTTTCTGGATTGGAGCATGGGTATTGTTAGCTTATACTTCAGCTAAGGTAGCTAAAAGCTATTCGAATACAGAAACTGTATACTCAAAGGATATTTTGGAAGAAAGCAATTCAAAAACAATATATTTTAAACCTAATTCAAATACTTATATGCCAGAATATAAAGAACGCCTGTTTGATATAAATAAATTAGATGTTTTTGTTGCTGATGATAAAATTTATGTTCAGGGAAATCCCCGAATAGAGGTGGTTCATGGTCCTGAATTTCAGGTGACAATCAAAAAATCAGCAAGGGGCTCGGATTACACAGATGCTAAAGAAAATTGTAATAGTATTGAATACTTCTGGATACAGAAAGATTCTGTGATTTATATTGATCCTCTTTTTACTTTAACAGAGGGAACAAAGATCCGAGACCAAAAAATGCAGGTTGTATTTACAATTCCGGAAAAATATAATGTAAATATTGATGAGACATTAGAGTGGAATGTAGATGCTAATTTAAATTAGTGGTATATAGATGGTTAAATAGCCTTTGTCTATTAGGAAAATTGTAATCTTAATATTTAATCAAATGAAAAAAAATATCAAGTTTTATATAGGAGTGCTATTATTAGGACTAATTCAAACATCAATATTTTCACAAGAAAATATTTCAAATAAGATGTATAGTGATTTAAGAGATCTGGATGAAGTAACTTACTTTTCGTTCTCTAAAAATTTAATTGACTTTGTTGATTTAGATATAGATTCTGATGCCGATGATGCTGAGAAAAAGATAACAGGTGATTTAAACGAGATTAAAGTTGTTATTTATAAACCACATTTTAAACCTGAAAAATCATTTAAAGAACAAGTGCTGAAATACTTGAGTAAAGGAGATTATGATTTAGTTGAGGAAGATGATAATGATGATGATACAGAGGTGTGGATTCATAGAAAAGGTAAAAAGATATATGAATGTCATGTGATTTTTCAAGGAGAGCAAAATGGAGTGTTGCTATCGTTTTTTGGAGATTTTAATGTGAAGGATGTAAGTAAACTAAAGAAAAAGATTGACGATTATAAATAAATGATGCTTAAGTTCAAATCATATTTATTGGAATTTAGTCTTTTCTAAAAAAAATTAAAAAGGGAAGTTATGCAAATAGTGTATAGCTTCCCTTTTTTCGATTTGCTTGTGGAAATTATTTTTTAGCTTCTAAGAGCTCTTTGTATTTATCATTCCATTTTTTACAGGCTTCGTAGGTTAATTTAGCGACTGAAGGAATATCTTCGAAATCTATTAAAAGTCGATCTTCAACTAAATCATGAAGCTCACTGGCTTGTTGAGATGCTTTAAACTTTAGTTTATTTACTTCTTTTTCTAAATCTAGTATTTCTTCTGGGCTCATAATTAATTGTTTTAAAATTTAAATTTTAGTAATCAAAATATAAGCCATTGTTTATAATTGTTTAATTATCAGTATTATGATAGGATAAATATGACATTTATGTAGTTTATATAAGTAGTTAAATACTTAAATGTAGTGTGTTATTTAATAGTATTTTAAGAACATAAAAAAAGAGTAAATCACAATATTTACTCTTTAATAACTGATTTATATGAATTGTTTATTTAAATTTTCTTTCTACAAATGGATTTATAAAAGGTTGAGCAATGTGTGATTCAGAATGATATCTTATTAGCTTGTCGTACATTTCAGGATCGCCCCATTCGTTTTTAATTGCCTGACTAAAATGGATGTCTTTTAAATCATAACTAAACCATTTCAAATCATCAATAAATGCTTCGGCATAACCAGTATCAGTTTCATGTACTCTGACAGATTGAATTTTTACATTTCCTTCTCCATTATTAAACTTTGTTGCATCAAGAATTTTATTTAAAATGAATAAAATCGTTAACGAAAAACATTCTGCGGATGGAGAAACAGGCATCTCTACATATCTGTCGCTGTTGTTTTTGATGAAAGTTTTAAATTCATCACTTTCCTTATTCCACATAGCGTAAGCGTGGTCAAAGCTATCTATAATATCTTTTATTGTACCCTTGGTCAAACCAAAGTCATATATCATCTGACCGAAGTCAAGCTGGTCTGAAGTTAGAAATACTTCAACGACATAGCTGTGTCCATGTAACGACTTTTTACATCTGTCACTTGAACAGTCTCTTACAATATGTGCTCCTTCAAACTTAAATTTTTTTCTTATTATCATTGTTTATTTTTCTTTTCTGTGTAATAATATAAACTCTTTTACAAGAATATGTTCCATAATTATTTGCGAACAGCAGATCTCGTAATGAAAACCAACTACTGACTTCTAACCTCTCTTCTTAATTCAATATTATCAAATTCGCCACCATAGTATTCACTTGAAAATGATCCCTCATTACTTTGCGTTCCTCTTAATGATTCACAAGTATGTACCAAACCGGAAAGTTTAACATATACAGATGAAGTTTCAGCAGCTTTGCTAATTTCATCATATATCATTTTAGTTAAGTTCTCCTGCAAATGACCTCTACGTGACACCCAATCAACAATTCTTTGAAGTTTAGATATGCCAAGAACTTTTTTATCCGGAATATAACTGATTAAAGCATAAGCTCCATCTCTAAAAAGAGTGCTAAAAGGAGCAAGGTGATGTGAACAAACTGATACAATATCAACCCGTTTTGTAATAGGAAAACGTTGACCATTTTCATTTGGGAAATTAGCAATTGCAGGTCTGTTTGACCATCTTCCCGAAAGAAGTTCGCTATCATCATCCAACCCGTTGCCGGTATACATTTTTGTAATTCGATAAGGAGTACCTTTCTCGCCACCTACATTTGGGTCATTAAGGTCAATTTTCATGGCTTTAAAAGCCTGAACAAAATGATACTCGGTAATAGTACGCATTATAAAGTGTGCCTCTTCAGATATACCACCAACACTTTCTACGTTGTCTGATATTTTAAAGTCCTGTAAGCTGTTATATTCATTCCAGAATAAATTAAAGTTGCCTTTGGGATATTGTTTATTGAATTTTTCTCTTACAAAATCAATTAAATAATCAAAAGGCCCCTGAGCTTCAGGTTTGTAACCATAATATTTGTAGGCTTCTGTTAGTCTTTTATTTTTTTGAATTGAAATATTTATATCTACATCTTTCATAATGATCCTGTATTAGTGTTTTGTTATATTAAAACATACCACGAATACTATTGTTTAATTTCTGGATGTAAATAATAAACATTTACAAAAATTATCTCCTTTCTACTTAGTAGGAGTGTTTGTGTTATTAATGGATAATAATGATAGTTAGCATCTAAGAGCAGGGTGTTTTTGTAAGCCTGCTCATTTTATAGTATATGTAACTAATGTGGGTTAATCTTCATGAGCTTTCCATTTGTTACTGCCAAAACGTGACGTTAAAATCGTAATGATTTCATTAGCTGAATATTCAATAGGTTTATTTGTAATATTGAGAACTTTAAATCCTCCTTTTTTAAATAGATTGGCAGCATAGTCTAATTCCATTCTAACCTTCCTTCGGTCAACATAATCAGAGTTGGGATCCATATGTATCCGGTTAACTCTACTGCTTCTTTGGGCAATTAGATAAGCCATGGAGATTGTCAAGCCAAAAACCCGGTTTGGATCAATTTGAAATAAAGTTTCAGGAATTGGTGTGCCAGGGACTATAGGAACATTGGCTACTTTCCATCCAAACATGGCCAGATATATACTTAATGGGGTTTTACCAGTTCGGGATACACCTGCAAGTACTATATCAGCAGTGGCAATCTTTTCAGAATGTAATCCATCGTCGTGTTGCATGGTAAATTCAATGGCCCTTACTCTGCGATAATATTCAATATCCCGTAACCTGAATAAGCCAGGTTGTTCAACAGGTTTCATGTCTAAAACGGTATCCAGGTAATCAGAAATATTACCAATTAAATCAAAGTGACGGATTTCTTTCTTTTCGCAAGTGTCAATAAGCATTCTTCGCACCAGGTGATCGGCCATTGTGTGCGCAATAACTCCATTTGTTGTCAATACCTTTTCTGTTATTTTGTCAATATGTTCCTGCGTAGATACTTCCGGTTCAATAATTACAGGGATTTTATGATTGGGATAGTGAATTAACATTGATTCAATTAAGGTATGTCCTGCTACTCCTTTTCCTCCTGAAACAACATAAATAGGAGGCATATTTGAATTTTGTTCCATAATTGTAGATTTTCGCATTAAGATAATAAAAAGTAAGGTGGAGATTAATACTTTAGGTGATTTTATTGCGAGAATTCACTCTTACTTTTATGTTTTTTTAATAGTACGAATTAGTATTCTTATTCGTAAGAACCTTTTATTTGCTAGTCAGTTTAAATATTATAACAAACATCATCTATTATTAAATGCATATTTTTTTCCAGTCAATTCTGACGTTACATAAAACAAGATATATACAAAGTTTTTTATATGTACTTTTTGTGATTTTTGCTACAGCTATAATGTTTAAATATGGCTATTATGAGGAGGTAATCTCAGGAAAAGGTTTACACAAGGCAATTGGTGGAGAATTAGTATTGGAAGAGAGCGATTTTATTCATTCAGAATTATTTCAGCTACAAGGTGAATTTTCTTTTTATTGGAATAAACTTTATTCAATAAATGATATCAATTCACTTGCAAAAGACCCCGTTTATGTTGAGTTACCTTCAGTATGGAATAATAAGAGTATTTATTCTGACAATGTAGATTCTCAGGGGGTTGCAACTTATCATTTAGTTATAAAAGTGCCTCAGGATGAATTGTATGGTTTAAGAGTTAAGGAATTAGATTGCGCATATAAATTAATGGTAAATGGTGAAAGTGTTGAAACAGGTAAAGTCGGTACATCAAAAGAAACTACAATTCCATCATGGAAGCGTAAAGAAATATACTTCTATTCTCATAATAAGAAGATTGATGTTGTTTTGCAAATAGCTAATTTTCATCATCGAAAAGGCGGACCTGAAGACGTCATTTTATTTGGTAAAGCCAGTGCAGTGCGAAATTATATTCTTAGGCAATTAAGTTTATCTATATTTTTACTTGCAGTATTTTGTGCATTGGCAGGTTATTTCACGCATGTTTATATTGTAGGTAGACGAGATATATCTATTATGTTATTCATTTTATTATCCGTTTTTGGAGTTCTTCGGTTGGCAACAACTGGTGAAAAAATATTGCTTTGGATTTTTCCTTCATTGAGTTGGGAGTTTTCTTTACGAATTGAATACATTGCATTTATTGTTCTTACGGGATTGTTTTATAGTTTCTTAAGAACTTTCTATTCAAAAATTTTTACAAAAAAAATGGAACTGGGTGTTTGGTTGGTAATTGTAATTAGCAGTTTACCAGTGATCTTTATGGCTCCAGCTGTTTTTACATATATACCGGTTTATTATCAGTATTTTGCATTTTTTGTTAGTAGTTATATGCTCTTGGGGGTAGGTATTGCCTTAATTAAAAAGATGGAGTTCTCAGCATTTTTTTTTATTGGGATCCTCTTTTTTTATGCATCGTTTATAAATGATGTGTTGTATTATAATAAAATGATTAATTCGGGTTTCTTATTGCCTTATGGATTATTCTTTATTTTCTTTTCCTTTTCTTTTGTGATGGCCAAAAAAATGACGAATTCCTTTCTGGAGGTCGATTTTTTGAGTAATGCTTTGATAAAGCAAACGCAACAGTTAGAACAAGAAGTAGACATACGTACACAAGAAATAAGAATTCAAAAAGATTCGATAGAAAAACAGGCTACTGATCTGGAAAAAATAAACAAGAAATTAATGGAGTTAAATCATTTTAGAGATGGGATGACTGGTATGATTGTTCATGATTTAAAAAATCCATTAGATTCTATAATTAACCTAACTCAAATGAATGATATGCCAAATAAGAATAAGCTTATTTGGCAGGCTGGTATTGAAATGCATAATATGGTATTGAATATTTTAGATGTAAATAAAGCAGAAGAGGTGGGATTTGCATTAAATAAGCAATTTATAAATATCAATGATGCAATATCATCAGCGATTCATGATGTAAGTGTAAATGTCATGCTAAAGGGTATTTCTATTGAGCGAATCGAATCTGCTGAATATAATACCTTTGGTGATTTTGATATATTAAAAAGGATTTTGATAAATATTTTAATTAACGCAATTCGATTTTCACCAAAAAATGGCAAAATTTTAATTAGTCTTGAAAAAAAAGAAGAGCACATGCTGGTATGCAAAATAAAAGATCATGGTCCTGGAATAAAGCAGTCAATGCAGTTAAAGATATTTGACAGATATAAAAGTGGGGACCAGGCAGATCCAAGTCTTAGATCAACAGGTTTAGGACTTGCATTTTGTAAAATGGCAATAGAAGCACATGGTGGAAATATTGGGGTGGTTTCTAATTTTGGAGAAGGTTCAGAATTTCAGATTGTAATACCTTTTGAATCATGTTCTTATGTCAAGAATGAGAAGGTAAAAACAGAATATGAAGATCTCTCAGTAGAAGACAATATTTTGAGTTTGCAATGTAAAACTATGATAGCACCATTTTTAGCACAATTAAAAGAAAAAGAAGTTTTTGAAGTAACAGATATTAATAAAATTTTAGTGCAGATTGAAACTTTGAATTTGGAAGAAAGCAATTGTATCGTTACAAGAATAAATGAGGCTGTTTTTAGTTGTAATCAAGAAATATATTTAGAAACTATTAATAAATTATTGTGTTAGCACAATCAAAAACGTTTTGAGTTTATAATTTTAACAGAAATGAATTAGTTCAATAAATTGTTACTTTTGAGAAAAAATAGTGTATGTCTAATTATAAAATACTTATTGTAGATGATACTATAGGAAATCTAAAGCTCATGGTTTCGATATTTGAACAATATGAACCAGATTATAAGATATACCAAACTAATGATCCTCACGCTGCAATATCAATAGCAATAAAAATAGAACCTGATCTGATAATTACAGATTGGAATATGCCAACTATTTCAGGTATTGAACTTATTAAAAAATTAAAAAAGGAGGATTTACTTAAGGATACACCCATTATTATGGCTACTGGTGTAATGCTATCCTCAGATGATTTGCAAACGGCCCTTTCTGCCGGAGCTACAGATTATATTCGAAAACCACTTGATCCAATTGAACTAATAGCTCGTTGTAAATCAGCCCTGCTTATCTCTTCTTATTATACAAAACTGGTTGATCAAAAGACTAAGGATCTAGCTGAGAGTTCATTACATTTAATAAAAGCTCAACGCTTTAATCGTACATTTGCTTCAGAAATTGAAAAATTAAAAGAGATAACTTTAACTCAGCCTGATAAAGCGATTGAGAAATTAGAATATATTAAATCAGAACTTTTGCAAGAGGTTGAAGAGGAAGGTTGGTATCGATTCAATATTTCCTTTTCGCAAGTACATTCCAATTTTTATAAAAAAATCGCAGAGCTACATCCTAACATTACACCTGCCGAATTGAAGTTGTGTACGTTTATAAAATTGGGAATGGCAAATAAAGAAATAGCCTCTGTTTTAAATCAAACGGCGGATAGTATAAAAACTTCGAGATATCGTTTACGAAAAAAACTTAAGCTGGAAGGCGTTAACCTTGAAACTTACTTAACGAGTCTATAGAGTAAAGTGAATATGTCGTTTTTCTTTTTTCTTGGGAATTTATTTTCACCCCACTACCATTGTTTACTTTTTGCTTACTGTAAAAATATTACTCATTCTAATAGCCTCATTATATTCGCAAAGGCTTTCGTAGATATTAACTTACTTGGTGAAAACTTGACTAAGTAAAATGAATATTGAGGATATATATGTCCTGATTTAGGGAGTTGTCAACAACTATAATATTCGATCTAAAACGTTTTGAGTTCCATTCGTCAAGATAAATGTAATGTTTATCAGTTTTAATAATTAATCTGTCATGTTAGAGAAACTATGAAGTAATATCAGCGTAATGGGTATTTAAAAAAGTAAAAGAGTACCAAAGGATATAAAACTCTTTTAATACAATTATTATAAAAGGATAATAAAAAGAAAAGAATAAATGGATTTTAAAAAAATGACAAGAGCAATTTTTCGACTAGTATGTAGAAATTGGTTGTTAATATATTCTATAGGTATTATAGTTTTATGATGAATGAGGAGAATGGAAAAAACTAGCGAGGACTTTTTGTCAATAATACATTATTAATACAAAGAGCTGTGCACTATGCCTTTTATTGCATCAGCCTATAGCAACCAATTATTACCCCCCCCCATTAATAAGGGTTGTATAATTACTCGAAAAAACAAAAACAAATATAATATGCGGAAAGTTTTACTATTAGGCTTTGCTCTTCTGAGTTTTCTTGTTAAGGCTCAGGAGGGAACAAAGCAATTAATGCCCAGTTCAACGGACAAATTACAAATAAAAGTACCTTATTATACCGATGAGGAAAGTAGGATTTATATTTATTTGAATGCAGGCGAGAAGCTAAACTTGGGGATGAATGTAACCAGTTCAACTGCAAACTATCAGCTGTATGATCCTGCAGGAAATATTGTAATATCAGCAACTCCTACTCCAACTTCTGGAGCTGGTTATATTGACAATTATCAAGAGGCTGTCAACGGTCCGGAGGGTGTATACTTAAATGGAACTCAAACCTCAAGTGATGATGGATATACACCTCTTGTATATACTGCAACAACTACGGGTAACCACTATATTGGTTTTAGTAGTTCAATATATCTTGATTATTTTGATGTAACAGTTACCGATGCCAGTGATAATGTTGTTGTAAATGCCGATCAACCCAATAAATCTGCTGGTAGAATATGGTCATATAAATGGAACTTTAATACGACAAGTTATACTAAATATCCAGTAAATGCAGATTTTTATGTTTTTACCTCAGATGAGTTTGTAAATAAAGTAAAGTATAAAATGTATCCATACGTTTTTTCTTTTGCTGTAAACTCCTTTGGTATTGATGACAGTAAATCAAATCCAATTGAAAAAGCACAAAGTATTACAGGAAGTAAATCTAATATTGGAGAATATAAAATTTTCTTGAATGATCCTGATCATAATGCTTTTACTGGTACGTCATTACCTCCACCCATGGTTAAGGTTTGGTTAGAGGATACTAAAATTTATGATTATGATTATGATAGGGAACCACAATTATTAACTATAAATTCAGGAACTGTAACTCTTGAAAAGAATGGTGCAACTTGTTCTTATGGAAGTAAGACTTTATTTAAAATAGAAACTAATATTTCAGGATATACAACAATTTTGTTGGATTTAAATAATGATGGTGTTTATACGGCAGGTAGTTCAGATAGATATTTAAATGTAGATCTCAACGTTGGAACAAATTACGTGATATGGGATTTTAAAGATGATCTGGGCAATGATGTAAGTGATGGAGTTATTAATGCCTCAGCTACATTTTTAGGACGAGGACCTGCGCATTTTCCAATATATGATGTTGAGGCTTTGAGTGGAATAGAAACAGCTTCTGTCAGACCTTTTAATAAACTAGGACCTACACTATATTGGGATGACTCAAAAATAGATGCCGCAAGTCAATGGGGAGATTCAAATGGAAAAATGGATGAAACTGTTGTGACTCAGTTAAAAATAAATGCTGGCATTGAAAGAGTATGGACCTATTATGGTTCTAATGGAGGATATTATAATGGTAATAATAATACCATGAATTCCTGGTTTAATGCTATAGATCTAGGTATGCCAAGTATTCCTATTAATATCTCCACAAATAGTTCTAAATGTGAAAATGGTGACGTTCCTATTATTGCGGATATTTATAAAGAGACGCCAATTAATACTAGTTTGAATTTTGAATCTTCAGATTTTGAGAATAAATTTTTCGATCTATCACAAGCTTTAGATAAGATTCAAATTCTTTCACTACCAGATGCTGCTTACGGAGTTTTACAATTATCCGGTGTTGACGTGTCAGTAAATGACGAGATTAGTAATTCAAATATCGCTAATTTAGTTTTTATTCCAGCTACAGATTGGGGAGGTGAGATTAGTTTTGAATATAATTCCAGTAATGGAACTTATTATTCTGATAATTCGGATTTTGTTTATATCCAGGTTAATACAGATCCAACTATTTCAGATATAGCAGATCAATCTATATGTGCCAATGTGGATTTGTCAGATTTGCCTTTTACTGTTGGCGATGCTGAAACAGATGTGGATGATATTGATGTAATAGCGTATTCACATAATACAGATATTGTTTCAAATCAAAATATTACAGTTGGTGGTTCTGGTGCAAACAGAACGCTTTCTATTACACCTGTTACTGATGCAGCAGGTTCTGCAATTATTTATGTTAAGGCAAATGATGGATACACAGAAACTATAAAGAGTTTTACGCTTTATGTAGGACCATCAATAGAGGTTATTGGAGATACAACTCTCTGTAGTGGAAATGATTTAAGTTTATCCGCAGAAGAAAATGGAGCCACCTATTTATGGGAAGATCCTACGGGTGTAACTTATACAACTCAGGACTTAAGTATAGCCAGCGCAAGCATCACATATGGAACTTATTCATTAACTGTTTCAAAAGATGGATGTACGCATTCAAATGATTTTGAAGTTTCACAATCTCCTTTGGTTACATTTACCGGAGAAACAAGTGCATGTGAAGGAGAAGCGATTACCTTAAGTGCAACTGAAACCGTTGCAACATCATATACGTGGACTAATGGTTCACTATCTTATTATACCAAAGTATTAAATGATGATGTTAATACTTTAGTTTCAAATAATTGGACTTTAAAGGTGACAAAAGAAGGATGTACAAATACTTCAGAACCTTTTGAAATATCAGCAAGTAATGCTCCTGCAGATAAAACGACAACAGGCAGTACTGTTGAAGCTGGTGAAAATGGATTAGTTACTATTACATCAAGTGAAAGTGATATAGTATATAAAGCATATATTGATGGAGCAGAAGTAGGTAGTGTAATTGGTGACGGAAATGATTTAAATATAAATATTGCACCGAGTAAATTAGTAATTGGAACTAACACGGTTGAAGTGATTGCTAGTGATGGCGGCTGTGAAACGTCTCTTTCTGATGTTATTATCACAGTTAATCAGCCAAAAATATCAGTTAATGATGTTTCTGTTAATGAAGGAAACTCAGGTACTAAGAATATGCAATTTACTATATCTCTTAGTTATTATAGTCAGAGTAATATTACGGTAGATTATAGTACTCAGGATAATTCTGCACTAACTTCAAATGGAGATTATGTTGCTTTAAATTCTGGGACTCTTACTTTTGAATCAGGAGAAACTTCTAAAACAATAAATGTTACGGTTAATGGAGACAGAGTGGTTGAGGGGGATGAAGCTTTATTGTTAAATTTGTCCAATGCAATCAATGCATCAATCTTAGATGCTCAAGGTGTTGGAACAATAACTAATGATGACAACAATCCGGTACTGACAGCTACAGATAAAAGTGTATCCGAAGGAACAACAGCAGTAGAAACAGTTAGTGCCACAGATGGAGATGCTGGTGATAGCCAAACATTCTCAATCAGTGGGACTGATGCAAGCTACTTTACAATTGATGCCTCAACAGGAGAGTTGACTTTTAAAGTAGCTCCAGATTACGAGAACCCATCAGATTCAGATGAGGATAATGTTTATGAATTAGATGTTACAGTAACCGATGGTGGATCAAATACAGATACTAAATCTATTGAAGTTACAGTAACCAATGCAAATGACAATAGTCCGGTACTGACAGCTACAGATAAAAGTGTATCCGAAGGAACAACAACTGTAGAAACAGTTAGTGCCACAGATGGAGATTCTGGTGATAGCCAAACATTCTCAATCAGCGGAACGGATGCAGCATTCTTTAATATTGACTCTTCAACAGGTGAGTTAAGCTTTAAAGTAGCTCCAGATTACGAGAACCCATCAGATTCAGATGAGGATAATGTTTATGAATTAGATGTTACAGTAACCGATGGTGGATCAAATACAGATACTAAATCTATTGAAGTTACAGTAACCAATGCTAATGACAACAATCCTGTACTGACAGCTACAGATAAAAGTGTATCCGAAGGAACAACAACTGTAGAAAAAGTTAGTGCTACAGATGGAGATGCTGGTGATAGCCAAACATTCTCAATCAGTGGGACTGATGCAAGCTACTTTACAATTGATGCCTCAACAGGTGAGTTAAGCTTTAAAGTAGCTCCAGATTACGAGAACCCATCAGATTCAGATGAGGATAATGTTTATGAATTAGATGTTACAGTAACCGATGGAGGATCAAATACAGATACTAAATCTATTGAAGTTACAGTAACCAATGCAAATGACAATAGTCCGGTACTGACAGCTACAGATAAAAGTGTATCCGAAGGAACAACAACTGTAGAAACAGTTAGTGCCACAGATGGAGATGCTGGTGATAGCCAAACATTCTCAATCAGCGGAACGGATGCAGCATTCTTTAATATTGACTCTTCAACAGGCGAGTTGACTTTTAAAGTAGCACCTGATTACGAGAATCCATTGGATGGTGATGAGGACAATGTTTATGAACTAGATGTTACAGTAACCGATGGAGGATCAAATACAGATACTAAATCTATTGAAGTTACAGTAACCAATGCAAATGACAATAGTCCGGTACTGACAGCTACAGATAAAAGTGTATCCGAAGGAACAACTGCAGTAGAAACAGTTAGTGCCACAGATGGAGATGCTGGTGATAGCCAAACATTCTCAATCAGCGGAACGGATGCAGCATTCTTTAATATTGACTCTTCAACAGGCGAGTTGACTTTTAAAGTAGCACCTGATTACGAGAATCCATTGGATGGTGATGAGGACAATGTTTATGAACTAGATGTTACAGTAACCGATGGAGGATCAAATACAGATACTAAATCTATTGAAGTTACAGTAACCAATGCAAATGACAATAGTCCTGTACTGACAGCTACAGATAAAAGTGTATCCGAAGGAACAACAGCAGTAGAAACAGTTAGTGCTACAGATGGAGATGCTGGTGATAGCCAAACATTCTCAATCAGCGGAACGGATGCAGCATTCTTTAATATTGATTCTTCAACAGGTGAGTTAAGCTTTAAAGTAGCTCCAGATTATGAGAACCCATCAGATTCAGATGAGGATAATGTTTATGAACTAGATGTTACAGTAACCGATGGAGGATCAAATACAGATACTAAATCTATTGAAGTTACAGTAACCAATGCAAATGACAATAGTCCGGTACTGACAGCTACAGATAAAAGTGTATCAGAAGGAACAACAGTAGTAGAAACAGTTAGTGCCACAGATGGAGATGCTGGTGATAGCCAAACATTCTCAATCAGTGGGACTGATGCAAGCTACTTTACAATTGATGCCTCAACAGGAGAATTGACTTTTAAAGTAGCTCCAGATTACGAGAACCCATCAGATTCAGATGAGGATAATGTTTATGAACTAGATGTTACAGTAACCGATGGAGGATCAAATACAGATACTAAATCTATTGAAGTTACAGTAACCAATGCAAATGACAATAGTCCGGTACTGACAGCTACAGATAAAAGTGTATCCGAAGGAACAACAACTGTAGAAACTGTTAGTGCTACAGATGGAGATTCTGGTGATAGCCAAACATTCTCAATCAGCGGAACGGATGCAGCATTCTTTAATATTGACTCTTCAACAGGTGAGTTAAGCTTTAAAGTAGCTCCAGATTACGAGAACCCATCAGATTCGGATGAGGATAATGTTTATGAATTAGATGTTACGGTAACCGATGGTGGATCCAATACAGATACTAAATCTATTGAAGTTACAGTAACCAATGCAAATGACAATAGTCCGGTACTGACAGCTACAGATAAAAGTGTATCCGAAGGAACAACAGCAGTAGAAACTGTTAGTGCTACAGATGGAGATTCTGGTGATAGCCAAACATTCTCAATCAGCGGAACGGATGCAGCATTCTTTAATATTGACTCTTCAACAGGTGAGTTAAGCTTTAAAGTAGCTCCAGATTACGAGAACCCATCAGATTCAGATGAGGATAATGTTTATGAATTAGATGTTACAGTAACCGATGGAGGATCAAATACAGATACTAAATCTATTGAAGTTACAGTAACCAATGCAAATGACAATAGTCCGGTACTGACAGCTACAGATAAAAGTGTATCCGAAGGAACAACAACTGTAGAAACAGTTAGAGCCACAGATGGAGATGCTGGTGATAGCCAAACATTCTCAATCAGCGGAACGGATGCAGCATTCTTTAATATTGACTCTTCAACAGGCGAGTTGACTTTTAAAGTAGCACCTGATTACGAGAATCCATTGGATGGTGATGAGGACAATGTTTATGAACTAGATGTTACAGTAACCGATGGAGGATCAAATACAGATACTAAATCTATTGAAGTTACAGTAACCAATGCAAATGACAATAGTCCTGTACTGACAGCTACAGATAAAAGTGTATCAGAAGGAACAACAGTAGTAGAAACAGTTAGTGCCACAGATGGAGATTCTGGTGATAGCCAAACATTCTCAATCAGCGGAACGGATGCAGCATTCTTTAATATTGATTCTTCAACAGGTGAGTTAAGCTTTAAAGTAGCTCCAGATTATGAGAACCCATCAGATTCAGATGAGGATAATGTTTATGAACTAGATGTTACAGTAACCGATGGTGGATCAAATACAGATACTAAATCTATTGAAGTTACAGTAACCAATGCTAATGACAATAGTCCGGTACTGACAGCTACAGATAAAAGTGTATCAGAAGGAACAACAGTAGTAGAAACAGTTAGTGCCACAGATGGAGATTCTGGTGATAGCCAAACATTCTCAATCAGTGGAACCGATGCAGCATTCTTTAATATTGATTCTTCAACAGGTGAGTTAAGCTTTAAAGTAGCTCCAGATTACGAGAACCCATCAGATTCAGATGAGGATAATGTTTATGAACTAGATGTTACAGTAACCGATGGTGGATCAAATACAGATACTAAATCTATTGAAGTTACAGTAACCAATGCAAATGACAATAGTCCGGTACTGACAGCTACAGATAAAAGTGTATCAGAAGGAACAACAGTAGTAGAAACAGTTAGTGCCACAGATGGAGATTCTGGTGATAGCCAAACATTCTCAATCAGCGGAACGGATGCAGCATTCTTTAATATTGATTCTTCAACAGGTGAGTTAAGCTTTAAAGTAGCTCCAGATTATGAGAACCCATCAGATTCAGATGAGGATAATGTTTATGAACTAGATGTTACAGTAACCGATGGTGGATCAAATACAGATACTAAATCTATTGAAGTTACAGTAACCAATGCTAATGACAATAGTCCGGTACTGACAGCTACAGATAAAAGTGTATCCGAAGGAACAACAGCAGTAGAAACAGTTAGTGCCACAGATGGAGATGCTGGTGATAGCAAAACATTCTCGATAAGTGGAACCGATGCCGGCTACTTTACAATTGATGCCTCAACAGGAGTGTTAACATTTAAAGTAGCTCCAGATTACGAGAACCCATCAGATTCGGATGAGGATAATGTTTATGAATTAGATGTTACAGTAACCGATGGAGGATCAAATACAGATACTAAATCTATTGAAGTTACAGTAACCGATGCAAATGACAATAGTCCTGTACTGACAGCTACAGATAAAAGTGTATCCGAAGGAACAACTGCAGTAGAAACAGTTAGTGCTACAGATGGAGATGCTGGTGATAGCCAAACATTTACAATCAGTGGAACGGATGCAGCATTCTTTAATATTGACTCTTCAACAGGTGAGTTAAGCTTTAAATTAGCTCCAGATTACGAGAACCCATCCGATTCAGATGAGGATAATGTTTATGAACTAGATGTTACAGTAACCGATGGTGGATCAAATACAGATACTAAATCTATTGAAGTTACAGTAACCAATGTTAATGATAATCAGCCAATAGCAATTGCAGATGCAGTTGATACAGATAAAAATGTTGAGACTATAGTAGATATCTTAAGTAACGATACAGGATTAGAGGATGGCAACCTAGTAGTAACCATTCCAATTCAACCAACAAATGGAGTTGTTGTTGTAAATGGAGATAACACCATTACTGTAACACCAAATGAAGGATATGTAGGAGATATTACATTTGACTATCAGGTTTGTGATGGTGAGGAGGATTGTTCAACATCGACAGTTACTGTAACTGTTGAGGAAACAGATAATGATGGCGATGGTATTTCAAATTCAGATGAAGGTAACGGAGATTCGGATGGAGATGGTATTTTAGATAAAGATGATTCAGATTCTGATAATGACGGCATTCCTGATGTTGAAGAGGGAAGTGAAGATTCTGATGGGGATGGAATTCCTGATTATCAGGATACAGATTCTGACAATGACGGTATTTCTGATGCAGATGAAGGAAATGTTGATTCGGATGGCGATGGAGTAGCTGATTACAAGGATACGGATTCTGATAATGACGGCATATCAGATGCAGATGAAAATGATGGCTCATATGATAACGATGGCGATGGTATTTCAAATGCAGATGAAGGTGAAGGCGATACTGACGGTGACGGTATCTTGGATAAAGATGATACAGACTCAGATAATGATGGTATTCCGGATTCAGTAGAATGGACTGACGATGCAGATGGTGATGGAATACCAAACTATAAGGATTCAGACTCAGATGGTGATGGAATAGCAGATGTTATTGAAGGATCAGATGACCTTGATGGCGATGGTGATGGAAATTATCTTGACCTTGATTCGGATGATGATGGTATTCCTGACGCTGAGGAAGGTAATGTTGATTCAGATCATGATGGAATATTTGATTACCAGGATACGGATTCTGATAACGATGGTATTTTAGATGAGATTGAAGGAAACATAGACTCTGATAATGACGGAACACCGGATTATACAGATACCGATTCTGATAATGATGGAATTGATGATGCGGTTGAAGGAGATAGTGATATTGATAATGATGGAAATGGTAACTATAGAGATACAGATTCAGACGATGATGGTATTCTGGATTCAGAAGAAGGAAATATAGATACTGATAATGATGGAACACCTGACTATCAGGATCTGGACTCAGATGATGATGGAGTATTGGATAGTGAGGAAAGCGTTGGTGATTGTGATAATGATGGAACACCGGATAGATTAGATCAGGATAAATGTTACGGTGATGACGAATTGATTTTATATGAAGGATTCTCTCCTAACAACGATGGTGATAATGATACCTATAATATTCCATGGTTAACTCAATTTACAAAAGTAAGTATCGAGATTTTTAACAGATGGGGTAATGTAGTTTACAAACAATCTAAATATGAAAACAACTGGAATGGCGAATCAAATGTTGGATTCAGCATTGGCGAAGAGCTTCCTGTTGGTACATATTACTACATCATTCATGTTCATGATATCAATAAAAAATTCACTGGATATATTTATTTAAACCGATAAAGGATTTGGATTAGAGGAAGTGAGACAATGTAACGTCTCCTTTCTCGAATCTTAAAAACAATAATTTTAAAGTAATGCAGAAATTATTTTCAATTATATCAATCAAAAAACTGCTGATAGGATTAATCTTATTATTGGGGATGTCTCAAATTGATCTTAAAGCACAGCAGGAACCATTGTATACTCAATATATGTTCAATACAGTTTCTGTTAATCCTGCTTATGCCGGAACCCGAAATGCAATGAATATTCTTTTGTTGTCACGCATACAATGGGCAGGTTTGGATGGTGCTCCTCGCACATATAACCTTACAATGCATACTCCATTGAATAACTATAAAATGGGCTTAGGTTTTTCAATAGTTAAAGATACTTACGGACCAGTTGATAATACATATTTCAATTTTAATTATGCTTATAGAATAAATGTGTCTGAAAAGACAATCTTGTCTATGGGAATAAAAGGTGGTGTTTATAATTATTATGTAGGATTAAATGATGTGTCGGTACAAAATAGCGATGCTTCATTTAGTGGTAACTATGAAAAGAAAGTACAGCCAAATGCAGGTATGGGACTTTATTTATATAGTAATAAATGGTATGCTGGATTTTCTATTCCAAAACTGATTCAATCAGAATTAACAGGAGAACAGGTAACTACCAGTAGCGTATCCGACTTAAAACGTCATTATTTTTTAATGGCAGGATATGTATTTGATATTAATAACGATCTGAAATTTAAACCCTCATTTATTAATAAAGTTGTTGAAGGTGCTCCTCCATCAACAGATATTACCGGGCAGTTTTTGTATAAGAATGCTTATTGGTTTGGAGCAACATATCGTTTGGGCGATGCAGTGGCTCTTCTTGCCAATATTCAGCTCAATAAGCAATTAATGGTCGGATATTCATATGATTTCTCTGTCTCAAATCTGTCATCTTATAATAATGGATCTCATGAGATTATCATTAGTTATGATTTTGATGGATTCATTAAGAATAAGGTGATTTCACCTAGATATTTTTAATTTTTGAGATTAGTGAATAAAGAAACGAAAGAAATGAGAAGATATTCAACACTTATAATATTATCCTTAAGTTTAGTATTAAACATTAATGCTCAAACCTATAAAAATAAGCTGGATAGTTTAATTGCTACCTACAGGGTGAATCAGGCCAACAAATCATTTGATAATTTGGCATACATCAAGGCTATAAACAAGTATGAAAAATTGAACGAAGCCAGTCAATTATCTGATTCAATTAAAGGTCAGCTGGGTATTGCCTATTTAAAAGTGAGTGAAACGGTAAAAAGTGAAAATACTATCGCATCAGTTTCAATGGATCGTTTAAGTAACGATCAGTTGTTTATGTATGCGCAATCGCTTAAATACAATGGGAAATATGCAGAGGCCGACCGCATAATCGCAATCTATAAGGAACGAAATCCTGAGGATGGAAGAGCTTCAGAATTATTAAATTCTTTACCTAAGATAGAAAAGATTTTAGCTGAAGAAAGATATTTAATTGATGAAGTAGATTTTAACTCAGAACAGTCTGATTTTGGACCTGTAGTTTACGATGGAGATATCTATTTTGTATCTGCACGAGATTTAGATTATATCATTAAAAGAGAATATGCATGGAAAGAAGCTCCGTATTTGAATGTTTTAAAAACTTCTGAAAAGGAGGGATTGTTTTCTAATCCTAAATTATTTTCAACAGAGATGCGTAGCATGTTTCATGATGGACCAATATTTTTCAGTAAGGATGGGAATGAAGTGTTTATTACAAGAAATATCAACAGCGACTTTATCGAGGCAAACTTAAAAAAGAAAAAGGGTTATAATAATCTGATTATTTTAAAATCAGTAAAGCAAGTTGATGGATCATGGTCAAAACCTGAAGAACTTCCATTTAATAGTAGCGAGTATTCTTGCGGTCATGCCTGTTTGTCTCCTGATGGAAAACGCCTTTACTTTACATCAAATATGCCTGGAAGCATTGGTGGTACAGACATCTATTATTCAGATAGAGATGGTGATTCGTGGAGTACTCCGGTTAATCTTGGTAAAGATATCAATACAGAAGGAGATGAGATGTTTCCTTTTGTCCATGAAAATGGACGATTGTATTTTGCTTCCAATGGTCATGTAGGTGTTGGTGGACTAGATATCTTCATTGCAGAAAAGAAGGAACAAGGGTATCAGGTTAAGAATATGGGTTATCCTGTAAATACTGAAAAAGATGATTTCGGCATGTATTTGGATGCCGAAGGAAAACATGGATATCTTTCATCAAATCGCGATGGAGGCAAAGGTGATGATGATATTTATCGATTTACTGTATTAAAAGATGTATTGTTTCAAAAAGGGTTAATGGGTAAACTTATTAATAAAAATACAAAAGCAGTTATTTCAAATAGCCCGGTTAAATTCAAAGATGTAAAAGGAGGTTTAGTGGCTCAGGTAAATTCGGATAAAGAGGGTGTAATTAAAGCTGCATTTGATGATCAGGAGACTCTTGATGTGGAAGTTGATCTTCCTGAGTTTTTTCCATATCAGGAAACTATTCAACTATCAGATGCAACTAAGGAATTTAAAATAGAGTTAATCCCACGTCCATCTTGGGGAATATTTGGTAGTGTTTATTTGTTGCCGGATATGAAAGCTATTCCTGAAGTGACCTTGCAAGTAGAACCTGTTGATGCCGATGCCTATTCAGTAGTAAGTGGAACTGATGGACAATTTAAGGCAGAGTTAAAACCAGAAACTGATTATAGTTTGGTGTTTACTAAAAAAGGATACTTTACAAAGCGTACTCAATATTCAACGGTTAACACGGATTCCGGTTATGTAAATGTGAATGAATTTTTGGAGCTTGAAATGCAAAAGGCAGAAGTAGGTGCAAGTATTGAAATTGAGATTTTATATGACTTAGGTAAATGGAATATCAGAGAGGATGCAGCAACCGAGTTAGATGATATGATTCAGTTTTTAAAGGATAATCCAACGGTTAAAATCGAACTAGGTTCTCATACCGATTCTCGTGGATCAGCACAATTTAATCAACGCTTATCTCAAAAACGTGCAGAATCTGCAGTAACATATATGGTAGATAGAGGAATTGATAATAATCGCGTTGTGGCAAAAGGTTATGGAGAAACACGCTTGAAAAATAAATGTGCAGATGGAGTTGCTTGCTCAGAAGCAGAACATCAGGCTAACAGAAGAAGTGAAGTTACTATTATTGAAATGTAATATATACAAATTTCATATCAGAGAAAAAGGAGTCGTAAGGCTCCTTTTTTTGTTTTATAAATGTAATTTTTGCGAATCTCTAATCTATGCAAATTAAGAGTTGAAAAGAAAGATTAATACAGGGATACAGAGGCTCAGCGTGAATTCTACATATTTGACTTATATAAATAGTGTAATTTGGAATAAGAGAAATAATCAAACTTTATTATTATATAATTACAAAGGTTTTGCAAAGGTAAATCCTTTTAGATTTTATGAGTTTCATAACAATAAGTAAATAAAAACCAGAGTCTCTGCGTTTGTGTTCATAATAGAATTATGATTGACATAATCTATTCATTCAATAACTCTTCAAAAATTCTGAAAAACTCAGATATATGATAACCATCCATTAATCCATGATGTGCTTCAACAGATACAGGTAAAAATTTCTCCCCATCTTTTTCAAAAAACTTTCCAAATGAAATTCTGGGAACAGAATCAGTTCCATCTAAATTTGATGGGTGTATAATTTGAGTAAAACTTACCCATGGAATAGTAGTGTATCTTATATACTCCACATTGTTTTTTCCCGGATCTAATCTCAATCCGGATGAATTCTTTACTGCTTCAATTTCAGTTTGTAATCTGCTATTGAAAACATCAAAATCTTCATCATATTCAATGTATGAAAAGGCAAAGGTATGATCGTCTCTGGCAATGGTTGATCCTGCATGATTTTGATCTAGTTGGTAGACTTTGTTGTCAATGATTCTTAGTTTAAATTCAGCAATGGAGTTTGCGGCAACAATTGATTTGTGGAAATACCAGGCAAAAAAGGAGATATTTTTCTCTTTAGCTAGTTTATATGCTTTAGTACAGTTAACAGTTGCTGTAAAACCAAAATACGGATTGCTAAAGGTGGAGAAGAATTCATAATGTTCTTTTCTATTCCAATTCTCAATGATTATCTCTTTCATGTGGTTATGTAATACCTGAATGCAGGACTATTATTATTCTAGAGGCTTCAAAAATAGGAAAAAGAAAAGGCTTTGAAGTTCAATATCTCATATAAATTAAGATATATTACTTCAAAGCCTGTCAAAACTTTGTGTTGCTTTACTGTAAATACTAATTTATCACAAACCTTTAAGTACTGACACAATTTCCTTAGGTTCAGCTCTGTTTCTATAGTCCGGATCAAGAAAAGCACATTTTATTACTTTATCTGTACCGATAATGTAAGTAGCAGCTAATGGTAATAGAGCAGAATTATTTCCATTGTATTTACTTAAACCAAAACTCTGTTCGTATGCATCAGCAACATCGTTTGTAAGCTTAAAAACAATGTTGTATTGATGTGCAACTTTGTTATCAATATCACTCAATACATCAAACTTCAGGGCATGTTTATCTTGTGTTGATAAGGTACTGTCAGGTAACTCAGGTGTCAACGCGATTAGATTAGCATTATATTTCTTAAACTCAGGTAAAGATGCTTGCATATGGTTAAGTGTCAAATTACAATAAGGACACCATCCACCTCGGTACCAGATTAGTATTACAGAGCCGTCTTTTAATTTATCATACAAAGTAATATTCTGATGTAATGAATTTTTTAGGGTGAAATTGATAGCAGTATCTCCTACCTGGAGTGCATTTTCTACTACATTATCATTAATTACAGATTGAATACCTTCTGCATAAATTTTCTTTTTGTAATCAGAGGCAGTTGCAGAGAATGCTTCTTTACGCTTATTTAAATCATTGGCAAGTGTAGTTTCTTTCGTAGTAATATTATTTTCTTTAGTTTCTTTTTTCTCTTTGTTTGAAGTTGAGCAACTTATTAATAAGCCCATCATAAGGATGTAATAAAGTTTTTTCATATTCAGAATATCTTATTTTTTGAAATTTATATAGTAATTACCTTTTCGTTGTTTTGCAGATATTGGGTAAAAGGTTCACCCATGTATCTCATGTTAATACCTAAATCTTCAAGCTTTTTTGTTACGCCAAATTTTTCACTGCATGCCAAGCAGCCTTCTATTGTTACTCCGGAATTAAACATTTTCTTTATTTCATTCTGAACATCATTGTCCTTAGCTGCAAGTTGTGCAGAAGCTCCCCAAATAATAACATTAACTTCTTCCCACCAACCGCGAATGATTGAGTTAGATGAATACATTGCAATCATATTTATAAATGTGTCTTTATTTTCAGTGGTCCAAAGAATATTAAGTTTTTTCATGTTTATTAAAGTTTTAAAAGGTTTTGGTGATGTTATTTATAGAATTAACAAAATAAAACTATAGCAGTTGCAGAACATTCTGTTAATTAAGTGTAAAAGATTCATATTTAGTCTTTTTTTAAGATTATTATAGATAACCATTCACATTCTTTTTACACATTTGCAAAAAAAAGATGCGTATAGAAAAGGTTAAAGGACATATGGCTATGATTGTTGCCAATATGGCTTGGGGATTAATGAGCCCATTTGTTAAAACCGTAGTGCTAAATACAAATATTAATGCATGGTCTATCGTTGCGTTTAGAGTAATTGGTGCTGCTATTGCCTTTTGGACCGCATCAGTATTTGTACCCAAAGAAAAAGTTCCCTTTAAAGATTTAATGTGGTTGGTGTTGGCTGCTCTTTTCGGAATTATTTTAAATCAGGGAGTATTTGTTTTAGGAGTTTCCTATACTTCACCAATTAATGCATCAATAGTAACTACTACATTACCCATTATAGCCATGATTATTGCAGCTTTTTATTTAAAAGAGCCTATCACTTGGAAAAAAATGGCAGGTATTGTTGTTGGTGCTTCGGGTGCAATATTGATTATACTTAATAGTTCATCTGCCAAAGCTGGTGAAGATATTGGAATGACAGGTATATTATTGTGTTTTACCGCACAATTAAGTTATGCTATATATTTTGTTTTCTTTAAAAATATTATCAGTCGCTATAGTCCTATTACCTTAATGAAATGGATGTTTTTATTTAGTGCGATAATTTATTTACCACTTACATGGTCGCAAATTTCGACTCTTGATTATCAGAACATGCCGTCTTCTATTATTGGTGAATTGGCTTTTATTGTTTTAGGATCTACTTTCTTGTCTTATATGATGATTCCTATTGCTCAGAAATATCTTCGACCTACTGTTGCTACAATGTATAATAACGTACAGCCAATTGTTGCCGCAATTGCTGCTGTCGTTCTTCAAATAGATAATTTTGGATGGTTTAAAGTGATGGCAATACTATTGGTTTTTTGTGGTGTATATCTTGTTACCACAAGTAAATCAAAAGAGGAGGTAGAAGATTAGAAATTAATCTTAATTAATAAGATGATAAGCAAGCAGGTAACTCATAGATCCAAGTTCCTGCTCCATATCTTATTAAACCTATGATATACTTAAAGATTCGAAATTCAGATGATGCATAACTTCTCTCAAAACAAGAAGTGTAGCAAAATCTTCTTTAGTAATCTCTATATCCATTAATGTACTCGGAGTACCCATTACAATGCGAGCATAATTGTTAAATAAATCTTCTATTGTTTTACGAGATTGTTTTCCTTGTAGAAGTCCGTTTTTAGACAAAACATCAGCTATTGATTTACTTTTAGATTCAAGTGTTTCCTGATGATTAATAAACTCTTTGTTGCTCATTAAATGATCTTCAATAAAATTTATTGCATATTCCGTATCGGCTTCTGTGGGCATTGTAGATTTAAAATATTTCGAAGCAATAAATTCATAGCCTAAGGGCAATTCAAATGCTTTTTGTACCGAATCTTCAATTTTGTATTCAAAACTTAGCGTTAGTTTATCAATGTTCAATATTCGTGTGTTTATTGACTGCTTATCTTTTATATTTTCCATATTATTTATAATAAATACTTCTACTTGTTATTGGTGATTTATATAACAAGTAGAAGTCCAAAATTATTTGCAATAATATTATATTTCTTCAACAATAGCTGCAAATCCACCACCTTTGGCAAATTTAATTTGCATAGAGTCTGCATTTGAAATCTCAATTTCATTGCGAACGGCATGGGTTGGATCGTCATTGGCATCATCTGCATCCTGGAAAATAATAACCTTATGGTTTCCATCTTTTAAAAATGATAAATCAATATCCAAACTACGTTCTTCTGAGTTAGTCATGCCACCAATGAACCATTGACTGCCTGATTTTCGTGCTACTACAATATATTCACCCACAGATGCATTTAAAACCTTTGTTTCTTCCCATGTTGTTGGTACGGCTTTTAAAAATTCCTGACCAATACCTGTCTGGTAGTTGTCCGGAGAATCGCAAAACACGGTTAAAGCACTTTCAAAAACCACAGGCATGGCCAATTGATGACATCGGGTGGATTGAACCATCGGACAATGATCTTTTGCCTCGCTTTCAAGTACAAAATTCTCTGGTTTTACATTTCTAAATGCCACAGGTGTATAGTCCATTTCTCCCAACAATCCACGGGTAAATGGTAAAGTAACATTATGTTCGGGTGTAACTCTGTTGCTCCACTTTGAGTACTCGTTACCCATAACACCTTCACGCGTAATTAAATTTGGATAGGTACGACTGAACCCTGTTGGTTTATAAGCTCCATGAAAATCTATAATTAAATGATGCTGAGCTGCTTTTTTAACAACATCATGGTAAAAGTTCACCATTTCCTGATCCTGTCTGTCCATAAAGTCAATTTTCACACCTGAAACACCCCATTTTTCATAAAGAGGGAAGGCTTCATTCATTTGTTTTTGAATATGTTTCCAGTGAGACCAAACAATAATCTTAACATTTTTAGCTTTAGCATAATTAACCAACTCTTCTATATTAATGCCATCAATACATGTGGTGATATCCACTTCTGGATTGTAATCACCATCAGCAGCAAAAGGTTCACCATACCATTGCCAGTCCACAATTTGATATTCCCAACCCATTTCAGAGGCGAAATCAATAAAGTACTTCATGGTTTCTTGATTTGGACCCAATTCAAAACCAGCTTTTGGAGCATATTTGTTACTCCACCACCAATCCCACGCAGAAGCTCCCGGTTGTATCCATGATGCATCATCAATAGCTAGCGGATCATTTAAGTTGGCAATAATATCTGATTCTATTAAACCCCCGGCTTCTCTGCCAAGCATTATTACTCGCCAGGGAGAAACTGCAGGTGTTGATCTTTTAACAGCAACTAATGAATCGGATGGTAGTGGTGCTAATTCTGTAATTATTGTAGTGCTGGTGGTGTCAAGTCTTCTTAAAAATGCGCCAGACCAATCGGTAAGGTTGGCTTCAGTAATGGCAGCATAGCCCTTGTCATTGAGTTGAACCAGTAATGGCATACCAATGAGTTGATCAGACTTAATATCTGATAGTTTTGCATTAAGAAATTCCTGCTCCTGAGATGATTTGTAAGTTTTATAATCAGCTCTCCAAACTTTATAATCATCATTAAAAGCAAACTCCGTATTTTCCTTTGCAATTTCAATTTCTGTTAAGCCATCTTGTTTTGGAAATCCATATCTAATCCCAATTCCATCATTATATGATCTAAGATAAAGATCGACAATAATACCTTGTGTTTTTTCTTTTAGCTGTAACTGTAATTCATTATAATGATCGATAACCTCTTTTCGTTTTCCCCAAACCCGAGTCCATGATTCATTGGTTGTAGTATAATCTGATGAAACAATTTCATATTCCGTTAAATCCTTTCCACTCTTTAATTCAATATTGATTTTTGAGTTTTTGATAATGGTATCATGATTAAAAACAACAGAATATTGTAATTCGTTTTTAGCATCAATAATAGTTTCAATACTATTGTTGGGTGATATAACCTTTGTTGTTTTTTGGGTGGAACATGATGAAAGAACCAATGCAGCACCCAGTAATGTGTAGATGAGTTTCATAAAGATTTAATTATTTTTTTAGATATAAATGAAATTTAGTTTGTGTTAGGATAAATAAACATAAAACATAAGGATTGTTTTATATCAAGTCTCTAATATAATATCTTTTAAACTTTTAAAATGATATTTTGATATCATACAAAAATGAAATCCAATCATATTCCAATTAAAATATGCATATCTGTTTTATGGAGAGAATTTGTAGGATATTTTTGTGTGATGAAACTATTTATGTACTTAGCCGGATAAAATAACTCTGGCCAAAACTTCAATTGCGTTGTACCTTTGTATATAAAACATAAAAAAATAAAAGTCATGAATAAAAGAATACTGATTACAGGAGCAAGTGGAGGATTTGGCTTTTTGATATGTAAAGAGCTAAGAGCAAAAGGCTACCAAGTTGCTGGTACCACAAGAAATCTGAAAGGTAAAAATGAGGTTGTAATAAATGACCTTATGCGAATGGGTGTTCACATGATAGAAATGGATGTTACAAATGAAAAAAGTGTGAACGCAGGCGTAAACCAGGCCATTGAAGAACTAAATGGTTTGGATGTTTTAATTAATAATGCTGGAGTTGGAGCTTTAGGTATGCAAGAACATTTTACTCTGGATGATATGCAAAAAGTTTTTGATGTAAATGTTTTTGGTGTTCAGCGGGTAACTAGGGCTGTATTGCCATATCTACGTGAACAGGGCAAAGGAACCTTATTATTTATATCCAGTTTATTAGGTCGTGTTGCAATGCCATTTTACGGTATCTATAATGCATCTAAATGGGCTTTGGAAGCTTTGGCCGAAAACTACAGAGTTGAATTATCCGGATTTGGTATAGAATGTTGTATTGTTGAACCTGGTGGTTTCCCAACAACCTTTATGGAAAATCTGGTTAAACCTCATGATCATACTCGTAATAAATCGTATGGCACTTTTATGAAGTCAGTTAATGCTACCTTTGAAGGATTTCAGGATGCAATGACTCATTACGAAGAACAGCGACCAGAAAATGTGGCTTTAGCTGTAGTGGCTTTAATAGGAATGCGTCATGGCAATAAACCATTCCGTAAAGTGGTGGATTATATGGGTATGGGAACTTATGTGGAAGAGTATAATGATAAATTAGAGAAAATTACTTACTCATTATATTCTGCTTTCGGTAACGAAGGAATGTTGAGTGTAAATCAACCATTGGTTAAGGAGCATTTGTAAAGGAAAGCCCCTCTTAATCTCCCCAAACGGGGAGAGGCTGATTTAATGCTTGCTTAGTTTTTACCACCAAGGCACTATGACCAAAAGAATCAAAAATAAAAACTTAGAGACTTAGCGTCTTGGTGGAAAAAAAACATGAAGTTACTTTTAACTTGTTATTCCCAACTCACAAATCAATACTAAAAATAGGATTTGACTTATTTGATGATTGAAAAGGAATAATATAATCAATTTGAAGATTATTCTAATGACCTAACGGTCTATTGATCTATTTTGCCTCCATTTAGTTCATAAGCCTTATTGGCAAATTGCTTTCCTAAGTCAATAAAGCCAGGACTGTCATAATGCCATTTATCAGAGTATTTATAATAACGGGTAGTTCTTACAATACCAGCCTTGGCATCTGTTTTTGCAAATTTTTCTTCAGCATACTGAACCAATTCGCCCCAATCCCAAACTTTTCCATCAGGGTCATTCCATGAATCTGAAATCTTACCAATAACAACAGGAAGATCATCCACTCTTAAGCTGGCTCTTAATAGATTCATTAATCGTTTAAGGTTGTAATAATATCTTTGGCCGGTTTCTTCAGAGTGAGCATCAGATTCACCCTGCATCCAGACAATACCCATTGGAACCAAAACATCCTCTTTCCCATCGTTATTAATATCGTTAAAACTAAAAGCATTTCGTAATGTAGTTAAGCAATGGTCATACTGATTTACACCTGTTTTTCCAACAAAGTCAGGTTCCCAACATCCGGCTCTGCTCCCAACAAGAGTGTCAATTGCCGTTCCTCCTCTGGAGTATTTGATAATTGCAATTTTATCATTAGGGTAAAGTTTTTGGATTTGCTGAGCAAAAGATAGTTCTACGCCAAAGCGATCAGAAAGATTATTTTGTTTGCCGTCAGATGTAAATCCAACGCCATGCCCTGGTTTTAGTTGTTCCCAGATACCCAAACCTCCATCAGTTGTATTATCATCAGCTGCTGAATTACCATGGAAAATCCAGATATCTTTCTGTGTTTTAGATAAGTCTTTAGGTAAATCTTTTACAAATCCATAGCCATCCATATTAGACTGACCAGCCAATAAAAATACTTTAATGGTATCTTTTTTTGATTTTTGAGCAATTGAAATTGTAGGTATAATTATTACGGATAGTAGTAATAATTTAAATGTTTTAAAATTCATGATATTGGTTTTGATTATAATGATACATTTTGAGGATTTAAAAGTAGTATTTTTCCAGAAGTCGTTAATAATCTTTTAATGTAAATTATAGATTGATAAAAATAAAGGGGTATTGGCTCATTTTAAATAGAGTTATTCAAAAAAGCGTTTAGGTTTTAAGCCTTGTAAGCTTTTTTTCTATTTTTGCTGACTCTAAATGTTTTGAATGATCAATTTGAAAGCTCTAATTCTCTCTTTAGTTTTTTTGATTCAGGTATTAGTTTGTCTGGCTCAAAATGACTCTGATTCTAAGGATAAATCAGTTACGCATACTTATATTACTGCCAGAGTAAATGATGGATTGGTTATTCCTCACCATAATTCAATGACCTATTTAATTGAAGACTTTTCCAAAGGTTTTGAGATTACTGTAGGAAGAAGATTTTATAATCAGAAACATTGGTCCAGCTTATTTAATTTTCCCGAATTAGGTTTTGGTTTTCACTATGGTACCTTAGGTAATGATGATATATTTGGTAAAGGAATCGCTCTGTTTCATTATGTCAACTATACGATTTATCGTTCTTCAAAATTTTCTGTTCAAAATAAAGTAGCTGCAGGATTAGGTATAATAACAAAGCCTTTTGACAGTGAAACAAATATCTATAACGATGTAACCGGATCTTATCTTAATGTATTTATAAGTCTTGGTATTAATGCTGATTATAGAATTTCGGATCACTTTTCACTTTCACTTTCAACTGATGTGGATCATATGTCAAATGGTGCATATAAACGACCCAATAGTGGTATCAATGTTTTAAATGCCAGTTTAGGTGCCAAATATCACTTTAACACAAATGAAACTCCTGTTTATACAAGGTTACGACCCGAGAAAGTGAATCAACATTACTTGCAGGTAATTGGAAATGTTGGACCAAGTCAGTGTGCTCCCTTTGATTCACACCATTACTGGAATGGAAGTTTAAATGTATGTTACCTTTATCGCTTTAATACTAAAAAGGCCATCGGTATTGGTTTTGAGCAGTTTTATTCGGAGGCTGCTCCATATATTTGGACAGATTACGATCATAGATATATTGAACAAACATTTGAAACCAAGGATTATCTTTTTAATTCTGTATATGCAGCTTATGAAGTCTATCTTGGGAAATCAACAATATTCATGAACCTGGGAGCCTATTTGTCATCCGGAACAAAGCCATTACAGCCGATTTATCCGCGTATTGGTGTTAGACACCAGATATCAAAACATTTATTAGCCAGTTTTGGAATAAAAGCTGCTTTTGTAAGATCTGAATTCCTGGAATTTGGTATAGGATATAAGTTTAATCTGACTAAAAGAAATTTAAATCAATAAACAATTTAACAAGAACAACTTATGAGAACTGCTATATTATTATTTCTTGTTTTATGTTTTACATCGTGTGAGTACATTAATAGCTTAACCGAAGAAAGTGATGAAGTTACTCAGGAAATCAACTGTGGAAGTATAAAATATATCATTGTTAATTCTGCTTGTAAATTAGAGTTGTTGCCAACAATATCAGATACGGTTACCGTTGTTGGTTATGAACATTTAGTTGATGGATTACAATTAAATATGATGAATGATTCGTTAGTTATTGAACATAAAAAGGAAGCTTATCTTCATCAAAGTGATTTAATAACAATTCGTATTCCAGCAAATCAGTTAAAATGGATCGTAACCTTTGCAGTTTGTGAAATGGAAACTGAAAATACGATTACGCCTGATAATTTACGTATCGTAATTAATGGAGTGGGTAAATTTACCAGTGCAAATCTGAGTGTTGAAAATTCATATTTTATGCTTCATGTGTATGGAACTGGTAATATAGGTAATTATCAGGTCGATGGAAGCTCAAAGAATGCTTCTTTTTTGTTGGAAGGTTGTGTTGAAATCGATGCAAGTAATTTTCAGTGCGATAATATAAAAGTAAACCACAGGTCTATTAAAGATTGTTATGTTTGTCCAACAAATAGCTTAAATGTATCTATATACTCTACTGGTAATACTTATTATTCGGGTAATCCGGAACTGACTTTTACTCGATATGATATTCCATATTTTTCATCAACAGGTCAGGTGGTTCAGGTGAATGAGTAGATGGATTTTTTTATTTCTTTAAATCAAGGATAGCCTGTGATTAGATAAAATTGAAAAAAAATCCACTAGTCAATATAACCAGTGGATTGTTAATGAATTATGTCTTTTAGATATTATCTAGCTACCGGCTTATCTTTAATATCTTCGTAAAAATTTGCAAAGCTTACTTGCATATACGGAATTAGCCATAAATATCCAATTCCTAATGTTAGAGTACAAAGTATTGCCCAACCTATAAATCTTAATCCTAAACAAAAGTATTTCCATTTGTATCCATACATCATTTCCTTACTCTTTTTTAAAGCATCCATAGCGCCAATGTTGTTATCTTCTGCCAAAATATAGAAAGCTTGTGAATAAGCAATTGCTGCAATAATTCCAGGAATAATTAATAATAACATCCATAGGAAAACAAATACTGCCATTAATATATAGGTGCCTAAAGCTGTACCAAAATTTTGAAAGCCGTCAAATAACTGTTCAAATCGGGCATCTTGTTTTCTTGAAATTGTTAATGAAAAAACTGCAATACCTAACATTAAAGGACCACCTAATATTAATGAAGCGATAGATCCTGCAAAAGGGATAACTTGAATACCACCCAATATTAGCATGTATACAAAAAAGACTCCTACGGCTAATCCCCATTTCCCAGATAAGGCTTCACGAGCTTGAGCAGTTAATTCTCTGTTTTCTTTTACCATTTTCTTTGTTTTTAAGAGTTTTTAATAGGTTAATTGTTTAATTAGTCTTCCGTTTAATAGATTTTTTAACGAAAGAATTTAAATATGCGAATTTTATTTTAATAGACCAACCACTGATGGTAATTATATAGGTCAATAATTAATAGTTTGTTTTGGTCTTGAATTTCGTAATTGAGTACCTTTATTTACTTTTTGTTTTCTTTCTGAAATCAGCTGGAGAGATATTTACCGTTTTATGAAAAACATAACTGAATGACGAAAGGTTATTATATCCACATCTGAAGGTTATTTCACTAATAGTAAGATCTGTTTGCAGAAGCAATTCCATTGCTCTGATGATTCTGGTTAATTTAACGTATTGCAGAAAGGAGGTGTTTAAGTTATTCTGAAATAAACGTGATAATGTACGGGTACTGTAACTAAACTCTTCTGCAATAAAATCCAATGATAAAGGTTGATCAATGTTTCGATGAATATACTTTAAAATATTGCTTAAGTTCTCGTTGCTGGTTGTTGGAAGTGCAATAGGCAAGGGTATGTTGGCTGCTTCAGCTATGATGTTATTCAATGTGACAAGAAATTGATATTTAACAGAATCATCTTCTCTGATTTCTCCTTTCCAGGTTAAAGTATAGTTTATCATTTCAGCCAAAAGGTTTGTAACCGGATATATCCCCGCATTGGTTTCAAGACTTATATTGTCTGTTTGTAAATGTGTTGGAATATAGATGTTGTGGACCATTTTTACTTTTGTTCTGAAGATGATATTATGCTCCAACCCTGATGGAATCCATAAAAAGTGATTTGCTGGAACAAAAAAAGATTTTTTTGGCGTATTAAAAAAAGCAGCACCACCTTCTAAATAGTATAATTGATGCTTATTGTGGCTATGCAAGGGAAATTTTTTTTCAATTCCCTCATGAACCACATAAAATACATCTTTATCAGAATTTACTTTATTCAGAAAGTTTGTTTTTGACACAGTTTATAAGTTTTTTATGATATTGGGTATTCTAATTTAGAAAATTGTCAAACTAATTTAACTGTAATGTTTTTTAGTCTATTATCTCTTATCTAGAATCTAATGATCTGCTTATTATTGGCCTAAATTACAAAATCATTGTCTTTATTTCTAAAAAAAGACTTATGTAAAAGTAAGATCTTTGCATTCAATATTTTTTTATGAGTAAATAGAATATCCTTAATAGTTAATTAAGGAAGTGATAATCGGAAAAATTATACTGAATGAAGAACATTATTCTTACGCTCTTTTTTTGTTGTGGATTTAATTTATTGTATGCTCAGGAATCTGCCGATGATGCTGTTTCAATAAATATAGAGCAAGCTTGGGAAAGATCTGATGCCTATAGTAATGAAATAAAGCAAGCCAATATAAAACAACAAATTGGCAAAGAGAATATTTTAGATGCAAAGCAAAAGTGGGCACCCACAATTGAAGTAGAAGCAAGGTTTGGAAAACTTACCAATATTCCAATTTTTGTAGATGGGATAACTGAAGATCCTGAATACATTCCTCTTTCAAATCATAATAGCTATGGGGCAGGAGTGCATGCAAACTTTAATATTTATGATGGGGGAAAAGTTAAAAATGCAGTAAAAAAAGCAGAAAGTCAGGAGCTTTTACTTAAGTATGTTAGTCAGGCTACCTATTCTGAAATCCATTATAAAGTTGCCGAGTATTATCTGGATATTCTGCGTTCAAAGGAGTTTGTTAAGATTATTGAGAAGAATATTTTAAGAAACAATCAGCGATTAGATCAGGTAACAGAGTTGTATGAAAATGGAGTTGTATTAAAGAGTGATTTGCTAAGAGCACAGTTGCAACTTTCGCAACAGAAAATCAATTTGCACTCCATGAAAAACAATATTGAAATTGCTTCTCAAAACTTAAATATATTATTGGGTTTTGAAGATGATCAAACGTTGAATCTTTCCGACAGTATTAGATTTGATCTTTCTGAGTTAGATAAAATATATAGCGATTATGTGGTGTTGGCAATGCAACAATCTCCATTAAAAAAGATGGCAGAAACAGAAATCAAACTTTCTGAATTGCATCAAAGTGATATTCAGTCATTGACGCTCCCAAAAATTTCGTTGTTTGGAGAATATAATTATTCGTATCCTCAAAATAGATGGTATCCATATGAAGCCGCTCCATATATGTTAGGTATGGCCGGTGTTCGAATGTCATATAATATCTCATCATTGTACTTAAATAAGCACAAAAAATCAGCAGCTAAGCTTGATATACAGCGGCAAATTGTTGCAAAAGATAATACAGAAGAAGCTATTAGGAATCGTATTAAAAAGGCATTTAAATGTTTTCTGGAGGATAAAGAAAATATAGAAGTAGGAATGATAAGTATTCAACAAGCAACTGAAAATTATAGAATCGTAAATCACACCTACTTTAATCAGCTGGCGTTATTAACCGATTTATTAGAGGCAGATTCTCAGCTGTTGCAAGCGCAGTTTGATTTAGTAAATAATTATGTTTCAGCGAAATTACATTATTATCAATTATTAAAAATAACAGGACAATTATAATGAGTGATAAATTAGAAAAATATCAAAAGGCAGATCGTACGGTTCTAAAAATATCATATATAACAGCAATGTGTATTTTATTAGCGCTTGCTGTATGGGGAGGTGTTAAAGTATATGATTTATGTATTTATGAAGAAACTAATGATGCGCAAGTAAAAGAGTATATTAATCCGATATTAACCAGAACAAATGGTTTTGTACAGGAAATCAGATATACTGACCATATGCCTGTGCAAATGGGTGATACATTGGTTGTGCTGGATAAAAATGAAGCAACGGTAAGATTGCATGAAGTGCAAGCTGAAATAGCTGCTGCTGAAGCTCAAATTAAAGTATTGCATAATGGTGTAAAGATCGCATTGAGCAATGCAAATATTTACAAAGCAAAGATTAATGCAGCTAAGGCTCATTTGTGGAAACAGCAACAAGATTTTGACAGATATAAGAACTTATTAGAGAGAGAAGCGGTAACTCAGCAACAATTTGAGAATATTAAAACAAAACTGGATATAGCTCAATCTGATTACGACGCTATGCAAAGTACTTTAATAAATTCACAGGATAAAATTGCCGATGAGAAAGCTAAACTAGCAGTAGCAATGGCTAATCTTGAACAGAAAAATGCCATGTTGGAAAAAGTAAAACTCAATTTAGAGTATACAGTAATTATTGCACCTTCTGATGGTTATTTGGGAAATAAGTCCATTCAACAAGGACAATATTTACAGACTGGACAGGTAATAGGTTTTATGGTTGATAAAAGGCAAGGAAAATGGATTGTTGCTAATTTTCAGGAGACTCAAATTGCAGAGATGCATGAAGGACAAAAAGCAAAAATACTGATTGATGCATTTCCAGATGAAACATTTGAAGGTACAATAACATCATTCTCGCCGGCAACAGGATCCGAGTTCTCACTTTTACCAACAGATAATGCTACCGGAAATTACGTAAAAGTCGTGCAGCGATTTCCTGTAAAAATTGAGTTTGATAGTAAAGCTATGATTGAAAAGTTAAAGGCTGGAATGAATGCTGAAGTTTCTGTTTTAAAAGATTAGTGAATGACAAATAGTAATGTGCAGATATTTAAGAGCTGGGTTCCTAACTGGTTGGTTTTTGTTGCTCTGTTTGTCTTTTTGTTGCCTATAGCGCCAGGATTGGGTTTGTATGCTGGGGGAATAACAACAGCAGCCAGTTTTTATGGAGTAGATACTATAGATATTAGTTTTTCTATGGTAGTGTACTATCTCGCTATAGCAAGCTTTTTCCCTTTAGAGGCCAGATTTTTTAATTTTTTCTCATCAAAACGATATTTAATTGCGTGTTTAATTATTTTTCTCACGCTTAATTATATGTTATACCGAACGCATAATTTTGCTGTGTTATTTGTATTGCGTTTCTTGGGAGGAATGATATCTCATGGAGTAATTGGAATTGTTTTTACTTTGGTTTTTAAACAGTTTCATGAGCAGCGAAGCCGGGTTTTGGGATATGCAACTATGTATTCTGCCTTGTTTGGTTCCGGAGCATTGGGATATATTATGAATGCTTATGTGTTTTCTCATTATGGATTTAATAGTGTTTTTTTAGTTTATATTATATCTATCATACCGGGAGCCATACTGATGGTTGTTATATTAAGAAACTATATTGATTTACGAAGAAATGGTAAGGTACCTTTAAAGAATGTGGATTGGGTCAGTTTTGTAATTTACGCTTCATTATTGCTTTCTGTAGCTTACTTCTTTTTATATGGTCAGTATTACCAATGGTTTGATAGTCTACGTATAGTATTGTGTTTTTGTGCAATTGTCTTTTTATTGATCACATTTGTTTTGCGACAAATAGCCCTTAAGGAGCCTTATATTGATTTGAGAATTTATAAGACCCGAAATTTCAGAATAGGTATGGCGTTATTGGTTGTTTTCTATTTGGGTAAAGGAGATCTTAACTTGTTAAATAACTTTATGACTAATAGTGTAAAACTAGATGTTTATAATTATAGTTATGTAATGCTTATTAATTGTGCAGGAATTGTTATCGGATCATTATTAGGTGCCAGATATATTTTAGCTGGAATGCGTATAAGGATTATCTGGTTAATAGGTTTTGGATCGCTGTTGGCATATCATTTATTTGCCATTTCTGTTTTGAGTTATCAAGCTACAATTAAGGAACTTATTTTGCCTTTGTTCTTATGCGGCTTTGGTAATGGTATCTTAATTATATCCATTGTAATTTTTTATGTAACAGCAGTTCCTCCCTCTATCGGGTTTTCCGCTTCGGTAAGTGGAGTTGCGTACAGATCATGTACTTTTGTAGCAAGTATGGCATTAACAAGTATGATGGGGCTTCGATTTCAAAAAATTCATCATCAAAGTTTTAGTTCAGGAGTAACTCGAACTAACCTTTTAGCAATGGATCGAATTAATGGATATACACATTCTTTATTAAATAGAGGCGCATCCTTACAAGAAAGTAGTGCCGGAGCAACGAAGTTATTAGGCAAGTCAGTGGCTTATCAGGAGAATCTGTTATTTATAAAGGATTATTACTTATATATGTCTTTCTTACTTGGTTTTGTGATGATACTAATTGTAACAATCCCTCATTTTTCTTATCAAATAAAGAAAATTAAGTCCAGAGTTATTCCTATTTAAAAGGATTGGATAAGTACTAATACATTCCAGGCGTTAGTATTGATTCTTGAGTAATCGACTATTTTAGTAGGTGAAATATAACTACTATAATATCAGCAATAAAGAATTGAATAATGTGTGTTTATGGTATTTAATGTACTGAAAATGAGACATGAGTATATTCGACTTATTGATTTAATATGTTTTATCTTTACAAGGGGCATTTTATTCCGTAACTTCATTACTTGCTTGAAGTATACACTAGCAATTTAACTGTTTAAATATTGAATTGGTTTATTGTATTTGTAAGTGTTTTGGAATATGAAGTTTATAGATAATTTGAGGATTGGAGCAAGATTGAGCTTGCAATTTGTAGTTGTTGTTGTGTTAATTGTAATTGGGTTTGGTTATACCTTAACTAAGATTCAGACAATTAAGGAATATCTGACATCAATCTATAGTCAGGATTTAGTAAGTATTGATTATTTGTTGCAAGCCGATAGGGATGCCTATCAATCAAGTATAGCGATAAGTCAATTGTTGATTTTTGATTCGTTAAATGAAAATCATCAGGAATCTGATGAAGAAAAGTATCTATCAGATGCAAAAGAAAACTTAGGTCAGGTTAAGGAACGTTTTGATTTCTTTACAGAAACATCAAAAGCTGCGCATTATGAAGAACACAAAGAATTGTTGGATTTATTTTACGCATCGTATGATCAGGTTGTTATATTAAGTCAGAAAATTGAAGATTATATTCATGAAGATAGCTTTATTGAAGCGCAGAAGGTTTACTTCGGCACTTATAGTGAATATTTTGAAGCAATGCGTGGAGCAATGGATTCTTTTACAGAGATTACACAAAAGGAAGCGGATACATCTTATTCTAATAGTCTTGATGTAAGTGTACAGATTTTAACTAACTCGATTATTATAGTGTTATTTGTTATATTGATTATTATTGCAGGTGCTGTAATAATTACACGTAGTATAACAAAACCTTTGTCTAAATCTGTTGAAGCTTTAGATGTGATCTCTAAGGGAGATTTAAGTATTAAAGTGGAAGATAATCTGGTTCAACGTAAAGATGAATTAGGTGAGTTGTCTAAAAGTATTGTTGAGATGGTTTCTGGCTTAAAGCAGGTTGTTGAAACTATAACCAATAATTCTACTCAGATTGCTTCTGCAAGTCAGCAATTAAGAACCACTGCTGAGCAAATCTCACAAGCTGCTAATGAGCAGGCATCTTCGGTAGAGGAGGTGTCATCAACAATGGAAGAGATGTCTTCGAATATTGCTCAAAATGCCAACAATGCTCAGGAAACTGAAGAAATATCTAAAATATCAGCTAGTGGAATCCAGGGAGTAGCTGATTCTTCAACGCAAAGCTTGAATTCTATTAGTGAAATATCTCAAAAAATTACTGTTATTAATGATATAGCCATGCAGACAAATATTCTTGCCCTTAACGCTGCGGTAGAGGCAGCAAGAGCAGGTGAGCATGGTCGAGGATTTGCAGTTGTAGCTTTAGAGGTGCGTAAGTTAGCAGAAAGAAGTAAAGATGCTGCAATCGAAATTATTGCATTAAGTGAAAATAGTGTATCAAAGACTCAGGAAGCTGGAAATGAGTTAGAGAAAATTCTTCCGGATATTCAAAAAACAGCTCAGTTAGTTCAGGAAATTTCTGCTGCCAGTTTAGAGCAAAATGAAGGTGCTGGACAAGTGAATAATTCTATACAGCAATTGAATTCAATTACACAGCAAAATGCCTCTGCTTCTGAAGAATTGTCTGCTAGTGCAGATGAATTGGCATCGCAGGCAGAAACCTTATTAAATGTAGTATCATATTTTAAAGTATAAGTAAACACAAATTTGCATCTAAGTGTCATAAGAAATAGTTATTATCTCTGATGGCACTTTTTTTTTGTAATAATTTTAAAATATAGAAATTTCAGGTTGTATTGAATTATTCATTATCTGATTGCATAAAAAATCCCTGACTTCTTAATGCCTGTTGCATTAAGAATGTCAGGGAAAATAATATTTTTTACTTATCCTTAAAAGGATTGATATTCTGCTGAATTTATTTTCTCAAAATCATTGTCAAGGTTAAGGTCCAATTTAATTTTAGAAACATTGGTTTCTTGAAAATTATTACTGTCATTTTCCTTTTGGTCTTTCGCTCTATAGTTCGAAATAATTTCTTTGAGTTCCTCAATCTTAAAGAATGAAACCAGTTCCTTTAATTTTTCTGCCTGAGCTGATAGTTCTTCAGAACTTGAGGCTAATTCTTCACTCGCAGCGGCATTTTGTTGAGTTACAAAATTAAGCTGTTGAACTGTATTGTTTATTTGAACTGCACCCGAATCTTGTTCTTGACTCGAAGCCGTTATTTCTTTAATTAAATTAGTGGATTCTTCAATTTTAGGAAGCAACGATTTCATCTTGTCTCCCGTTTGAACTGCTATTTTTACTCCGTTCTGTACCTCACTAATTATTTCATCAGAAGCTAATTTACTTTTCTCAGCTAATTTTCTTACTTCAGCTGCGACTACAGCAAATCCTCTACCGTGTTCACCTGAGTTTGCAGCTTCAACAGCAGCGTTAAGTGCCAAAATGTTTGTTTGAAAGGCAATGTCGCTGATAATGCTGGTTTTGTCAGCAATTATTTTGTTGGCTTTAATTGTATTGTCCGTATCCCTTGATAAATCATCGATACCTTTATGAGTTATATTTGAGATGGCTTCATTCTTAATTGCATTACTTGAGTTCTGAGATATATTTGCAGCCATTTCTTCCATAGTACTTGAAATTTCTTCGACAGAAGCAGCTTGCTCACTTGCATGTTGACTCAATTGCTGCGAAGATGTACTTAATTGTTCGCTGGCAAGTGCCAGATTATCAGATCCCGTAATAATTTCCGTAATAATCTCCTTAAGTTTTGTAACCATTACTTTTAAAGAAGATGCTGTTTGCCCTATTTCATCTTTACTATCAATATTTATTTTTACGTCTAATTCACCTTTCGAAATTTTTGATGAAACTTCAGCAATGGTATTTATTCCCAAAAGAACAGGTTTAAGCAGAAAAAATATTCCAATAAAAGTAAGGATGAGGCTAAAAATAATTCCAATAATAACAATGGTGCTTAATGTACTAAGGCTTTTGTACATATCCTTTTCATAAAGAGAAACACAAACATAGCTGTCATAAGGTTCAAAATATTTAAAGAACTGCTGTTTCCATTCTCCGTCTTTATTGTCAGGCCATTGATATCTTGATTTACCTATTACTTCTTTAGAACCATCTTTCATTTGTTTAAAGAAATTATCTTTTGATATGTTCTCGCCTTCAGATGTAGGATGAATAATTAAGTCGCCCTCTGAGTTTACAATATATGGATAGCCTTCTTTAAAAAATGATCTTGATGAGAATTGATTCTTTAAATAATCATAGTCTTTTTCTTTGATTCCAACATATAACATTCCTTTTATTTCTCCATTAATAAAAATAGGCTTATAGGCGGTCAGATACCAATCATCAACAACGAATGCTCTTCCGTAATATTTTTTGTTTTGTTCGATAGTCTTTATTACATCTGATGAATTCGGAATAAAAGTATCTAGCGCTTTAGTTCCATCCTTGTTTAAAACATTAGTTGAAATTCTTAAATATCCATCTTTTATTTTCTGAAATATTGTTATTGTTTCTACTGATGGTGACTTAATATTATTTATTATTTTGTTGTTGTGATAAATCGGTTCTCCATTATATAGGAGTTTACCAATCTCACAGCTTTTTGTGCTATTGTCAATTTGATTAATAATTTTTGTATTAATAGTTTCCTTTGATTCTGTTATTTTACCTGAGCTTAAAAGATTATTCTGACTAATCTCCAATGATAAATTAACTATAGATTGTTTTCCATTAATATGAGTATCTAAAATGTCAACAATATCCTTAAGGTGAGTATACATTTGTTCATCAGTGGTAGTTTTGATGCTTCTTTTTAGATATGAAGTAAGCACTACCCCAAGGGTTGAAAAAATACAAATCAATAGGACCGCAAAAGTCGTATTGATTCGAGCTTTTAGGCTAAAATCAGTAAATTTCATTCGTATGTTATTAATAAAATAATGGTTTGTATAGTTTGCTTACAAGAAAGAATAATTGTTTTTTGATATATGTTAGAATTGTTTCTTTATATCGTTTGTATGTTATTTTTTGTTACATGAATATTAGTTAACATTAATTAAAAGTATGTTAAATTAATTTGATAGTAGATTTAATATGAAAATTATCTTAAAAATTGATTGGTTTCTATTCTGAAATTTTAGGCATACAAAAATAAGAGAAAATGAAACTAATTTTATTACCCGAATTACTGTTTGAAATACCAATTATACTTATAAAATTGCTGTCAAATCTTTACTTAGGTATGAGAATTTGAAGATATATGATGGTTTGAATGTTTTATAATTTATCACGTATTTATATTAATTTATGATTTTCTAACTTGAGTAACCAACCTGAAAGTAATGTATTTTCTAATTTTGGACTTCGTTAATCATATTGCAATTCTAGAATTATATGAATCTAAGCTACGGTATTATAGGAACAGGAGCCATAGGTGGTTTCTATGGTGGATTTTTAGCTAAATCGGGTAAAAAAGTTAATTTCTTATTTAACTCAGATTTTGCTCATGTTAAGCAAAATGGACTAAAGATAGAGTCAATTAAGGGAGATTTTCATTTAAAAGAGATTAATGCATTTCATGAAGCTAAGAATATGCCTAAATGTGATGTTATTCTGGTTTGTTTAAAAACTACAAATAATCACATATTAGAAGAAATATTGCCTTATGTAATACATGAAAATTCTATTGTGGTTATGATACAGAATGGTTTAGGTATTGAGAAAGCTTTAGCCTGCAAATTTCCTGATTTATCAATAGCTGGAGGATTAGCATTTGTAGCATCTTCGAAAATAAATCCAGGTCATATTGTACATTATGATTATGGGACACTTACTTTAGGTTTTTACCAAAATCCAAAACAAAATATTTTGGACCAAATATGTAAGGATATAAATGAAGCTGGCATAGAATGCAATTGTGTTGATGATTTAAATTTGGCACGTTGGAAAAAGTTGTTGTGGAATATTCCTTTTAATGGAGTATGTGTTGTTTTGAATGCAAAAACAAAGGACTTAGTTGAGAATCCAAAATCTAAGCAGTTGGTAAAAGATTTAATGACCGAAGTTGTTAATGCTGCAAATCACTGTGGTGCATCTCTTACGAATGATTCAATTGACGAAATGATTTATTCTACTTTAAAAATGAAACCTTATGCACCTAGTATGAAATTAGATTTTGATTTTAAGAGACCAATGGAAATTGAAGCAATTTATTCTAATCCAATTAAAGAGGCACGGGAATCTGGTTATAGTATGAAAGTTGCATCTGTTATTGAAAAACAATTGTTTTTTATTCAAAGTAGTTATCTGTCAGAGTAAATTAAACAGAACATTTGAATGATTCTGTTTTTTGCACTTAAAATACTCAATTCTGGAAACAGTCTGTTGATTTCAATACACATTCTAATTTGAATAGTTTATTAATTAAATTTGCTTTTGAGTTCTGTTATGTGTTGTTAATCAGTATGGTATTGTTTTGTTGTTGGGGTAATTGTAATTTATGGTATAATAATTATTTGTTTATCATACGCAATTGATTGCTTAAACAAATTAATTATTCAACAGTAAATAAAAGATTAGTTATTTAATAACCTGAGTTCGATTAAAATTAAAGAGCTCAGATTTTATTAAAATGCTGGTATACAAGGTAAATTCTTTTTGCATAGCGAGCTATGGTAAAAGAATTTAACGAAGTAGATTAGTATTTTAATAGAAAGCCACTTATAAACAACGATTTTCTGCTTCATATTTGTTTGACATAGCCCGCTATGACTTCACAAATATTCATTGAAACTCATTATTTATAGGCGGTCTGAGCCAATAATTTTATATCGAACTCAGGTTAATAAATAGTTCGTGAAGTTTTTGTAATGTATTTAAATGTTAGACATATGGGGTATGTTATAGGGTAGCTAAAGTACTTATAAAAAACACCATGTAAATGAGTCTATTGTCTAAAATCTAACGATCTGTTATCAATATTAATCTTTGTTTACATAAAAATTATCACAACATGAAAAAAAGTATTTTAATGGTATTTTTAGCTACAGGATTAGCTTATGTACCTGCGTTTTTTACTTCCGTAAATGCAACTCAATCAAAAAATGTTTTCTTGCAAGATCCATTAACATTTGTTGAAATAGAAATAAAAGATCTACCTGAGGAAATCGCAACGTCAGTGGCAAATGATTACACTGATACAATAATTAAATCTGCAGCATCAGCTGATTCTGCTACAGGTAAAAAAGTATACAAATTAACTTTAGGAATTAGTGGTGGAGAAGAGTCTATCGTATATTATAATGCGGATGGCTCCAAATATGAGGAATAAATTAATCGGGTGATTCCATAGAAATTAACAGAATCACCTTAAACGAAAATGAAAAATTCGATAAGTTGAAAATACTTTAGGTTTATTTAAAATATAAAAGGTTTTAATTTCTGATAAAAATAAATAGAGCTAAGGAATTGTAAATTGAAAATGCAAAAAAAAAGAAGGAGCTACAATAGCTCCTTCTTTTTTAGTAATATTTGTAAATCCTATCGCAAATAACTTTTAATGTATCGTTCATGTAGATATTCGCATTTGTCCAGTTTTTCATTTGATCGTATGATGTATATTCGACTTTAACATGGCTTAAAACATCATTTAATCCATTCATTGAGCGTGACATATTGTAGAATCCATACTCATTATATGTTTGCTCCATACTATTAATTAATGAATCGTTTTGATTATATGTAAAGTCCTTCGTTACTCTGTTTTGGTTATCTCTTTCCAAAGTATATACTCGTTTTAAGTTATCCTCATTATCAAAATATTGCATTTTATACCAATATCCCAAAGAGTCATTTGTGAACTTCAGAGTTCTTTTAGTACTATCTGAGGTTATAAAAAGTTGTTCTGATTCAATAAATCCTGACTCATCAAAGTTGAATATGTCATATCGTCTAAGAGTGTCATCTTTATAATAAAAAGCCTTTTTTATTTTGCCATCAGTAATTTCTGTTTCCCATTTGCTTAAAAATTCATCTCCATTACTATATTCTGTTTTGGTAATTAGTCCGTTTTCTGCAAATGTCGCAACAAAATCATCCGACCATTGTAGACTGTCTCTTTCTTTCTTTGTAATTATAGCCCCTTTAATATAGCCATTGTCGGTTGGTAAAGCCCAATAATTAATTTCTTGTACAGATTTTATTTGCCCATTCAATTGTTCTGGAAACACAAAATATGGAGTGTAGAAACCTAATGTAGTTGTTGGAGTTGGTTTAGGAGCAGGAGCATTGCAGGATATAAAAAATCCGGTTAAGATTAAAAATAATAGATAATAATAGCTTTTCATAACGGTAAGGGATTTAAGTAAACATCTATTAAAGTTAAGGAGATAAATAATGGTAATCAATTATGGAATATTTTTATGAATCGGCAATTCTTATATTTTTGTCAGAAATTTAATCGTTATGGAAAATCAGGAATATAGATCTTATCCAAGTATTGCTCAGAGTTGGGGAATTGTTGGTATTGCTATTGTAGCACAATTAGTTTTAGCTCCGGTGTATGTCGGTACAATTTCGTCATTGGGGAAGGATTTAGCAATGCTTTTTTACTATGTTTTAACTATAGGAGGAGCTTTTGCTTTTGCCCATTATATAAGGAAAAAAGAAACCGGAATTGCTAATTATCCTATTGCAGTTGATTCGGTAAAAATAATATTATTGTCAGCCGTTTTTACTATCGCACTTGGTTTTGGGGTTACTGATCCTATTGCAAGCCTAATCCCAATGCCTGACTATGTAAAGCAGGCATTTTCTGATATGATGGGAGGTAAAGGTATTTTCGCTTTTCTTACTATTGCAATTGCAGCTCCTATTTTGGAGGAATTAATATTTAGAGGAGTGATCCTTGATGGTTTACTAAAGAAATACTCCCCTAAGAAAGCCATTTTTATTTCAAGCTTTCTTTTTGCTTTTTTACATTTAAATCCATGGCAGTTTATAGGAGCTATGGCTATTGGTAGTTTTGCTGGTTATATCTATTATAAATCAAATAATCTGTTACTTGCGATTATTATTCATTTTGTAAATAATGGTTTTGCATTTTTAATGTCCCTATCGGTAGATCTTAAGGAAGAAATGGGGAAAACAGTTGTGGAATCATATGGGGGCATTATTAACGCTATTTTAATTATTACGGGAAGTATAGTTGTTGCATTATTATGTCTGTTTTTAATTAATAAGGAGTTTAAAAAGAAAGAAGAATAAAAAAAAGTAAAATATTTTTACTAGTCTTTAATGTTTATATTCAGGTTTTTGTACTGGTTTAGGCTTTCTTTTTAAGAAAAAATATCAAAAAGAATTTGGTAGTGGTAAATAAAGCTACTATATTTGCAACCGCAAAAAAGGAAACAATTATTGTTAAGATATATTGCGGGGTGGAGCAGTTGGTAGCTCGTTGGGCTCATAACCCAAAGGCCGTCAGTTCGAGTCTGGCCCCCGCTACTATAACCAAAAGAAACGTTCTTTTGGTTTTATTTTGAAAATAACTTTGTGCAAATGCGCAGTTAAAAATATACTGCGGGGTGGAGCAGTTGGTAGCTCGTTGGGCTCATAACCCAAAGGCCGTCAGTTCGAGTCTGGCCCCCGCTACTAAAGAGAGGTTGATAATGAAAATTATCAACCTTTTTTTATTTCTATATATTTATCTTTTAGTTTTTGACTGTATTTTTATTGAATATATCTACCAGATTAGGTTGGTGTTTTAAAAGGAGTCAAACAATATTTTCTCAAATGAGAATATACTTCTTGAGGTTATCTCAATTTTTATTAAACCATAACAAACAACAGATGAAACAAAGTGTCATAGTTTTTAAATTAGAATTGGTAACAATATTGTTATCACTTGTTTTTAATAGTTGTGTTACAAATACTATTGACGGAAAATGGAATAGTCATGTAACTAATAGCCCAATTAAATATAGAGTTTTAAACCCTGTAAATCCAAAGAAAGACTTTAATGGTGAATATATGACCGTTGTATATTTAGAAAATCTTTCGTTAAAAAAAATAGGTCGAAATTCATTGGATGAGGATGTCGATTGGTTACTTACAAATGGTTATCGAGTTGTTGAATTAGACTATGATAATCATGAAAGTGCAGTTACTCCATTTATTAATAAAGACATTATTGCAATAAATGATTCTATAGCTTCCGGAAACTTTTGTGAATTAAAGGATTGTTCCAGGTATAGATCCTATGTTTTGTTTGAAGGATACAGAATTGCCAGAGATGTTTCTTATTTTAAAGATAATCCATTGGTTTATAATTGGCCTAATGAATATCAAGAAGGAGATTCTCTAAATATGGATATAATTTATCCAGCCAATCCGGTTGAATCTGCGCCTGTTATCTTGTCTTTTTCTTACTCAAATAGTTATGCAACTTATGATTCAGATAAAGGGATGTTGATTGATGTGAATAAAAATCAGCGGTTAAATTTAGGTAATACACTTGCCGGTTTTAATGATTCGTTTTTGGAGGGAGCTCCAGCTAATGGTATCGCATGGGCAATAGCAGATCATCCTAAATATTGTTCATGGGGTAAAGGGAAGCCTGTTGATGGGCCAAATGATGCATATAAGTCTTATCAGGTAAACCCTGACGCTGCACAAAAAGTAAAATCTGCAATACGCACATTAAGAGCCAAAGGTCAGGAGCTTGGATTATCAGGTGACATTGGTGTATTTGGATTCTCAAGAGGATCGGATGCAGGTTCGATGTCTGTAGGAGATAAGATTGTTCCTGAATTTGAGAATGCAGGTTTATTTACTGATGTTTCAGATAAAGTGCAAGTAGCTGTTCTTGGACCTGGAGTTTTTGATTTTACCAGAATATATAAAGTGTTGAATGACGGAGATAAAAATTTGGAAGGCCGTTGTCCTTGGGCTTGGGGTGATTTAGATAAAAATTATGATTTATGGAAAACTATGGGATCATCATTTTTAGTTGAAACCTCAGCTTCAGCTCCGGTAATGTTCTTTTATAATAGTGATGACAGTCCCTATTATCATGATCAGGTAACGAGTTTAAAAGGAAAGCTGGATTCTTTGGGAGTAAAAACATTTTTGTTAAAGGATTATGGAAAAGGTCATGCTATACCACAAAAGCCCGAAGATTTAAGCAAAATGTATGATTTTATGATTTCATTTTTGAATCCACCTGTAGTTACTAAATAGTTATCTATTAATAATTATTGTGATTTCTATCGGTTCTTTACACCGAGATTCATCTTTGTTTTTAAAATAAAATCTGCCGACTGGTTTTATTTTTTAACTTTGTGTACAAAAATTTTCTAGGAGTAGTTTTAAGATATGGAGAATTCCAAAGAGAAAAAAAATTTCTTTCAAAAGATCCGAAATAAGTACCGTTTGGCCATATTCAATGAGCAAACATACGAGGAATTATGGGCCATGCGTCTTTCCCGATTAAATGTTTTTACAGTGTTAGGTACTGCAGTAGTTATTCTTATTGTGCTTGTATCTCTTTTAATAGCATATACAGGTTTGAAAGAATACATTCCCGGATTTCCGGATGGTAATGAACGGATTTTAATGGTTCGTAATGTAAACAGGGTAGATTCGTTAATTCAGGAAATAGAAAAGAGAGATGAGTTTTTTAAATCAATAAAAGCTGTGGTGCAAGGTGAGATTCCTCCTATGGAAGAGATGGAGTCAGAGTCTAATACAAATCAAAACAGAAACGTTGCTCCAATATCTTTTGACAAAAGTAAAGCAGACGAAGATTTTAGAGAAAAAGTTGAGAAAGAAGAAAAGTATAATTTGTCAGTGCTTTCACCAAGTTCTAAAATCCCGGAATTAAATCAGGTATATTTTTATACACCATTAAAAGGATTTGTAGTTAAAAAATATATTGAGGCAGAAAATCATTTTGGAGTTGATATAGTAGCCAAGCCAGGTGAAACTGTTTTATCTATAATGAAAGGAACTGTAATCTTTTCAGGTTGGACTGTTGAAACGGGTTATGTTTTAATGATTCAGCATGGAAACAACATCATATCAGCATACAAACATAATTCAAAATTACTGAAAAACACAGGCGATAAAGTAGAAGCAGGAGAAGCAATCGCTAATGTTGGAAATTCAGGTGAGCTGACAACTGGTCCTCATTTGCATTTTGAATTGTGGTACCAAGGTAAAGCTGTAGATCCGGAAGATTATATTTTATTTGAATAACATTTTTATTACCAGGATAGTATGAAGAAGCGGGTAGCAGTACTAGGATCAACAGGATCTATAGGAACACAAACCCTGGAAGTTATTTCTAAACACCCAGATAAATTTGAAGTAGAAGTATTAACCGCCAATAATAGTATAGGCAGATTGATTGAGCAATGTCATCAGTTTCAGCCTAATGTTGTTGTGATAGGTAATAAAGATAAATATGGCCAATTAAAAGAGGCTCTAATAGACTTGCCCATTAAAGTATATGCAGGTAGTGATGCTATTGCACAGGTAGTTGAAATGGGCACTGTAGATGTGGTTTTAACTGCAATGGTTGGTTTTTCCGGTTTATTGCCAACAATAAATGCCATAAAAGCCAAAAAAACTATTGCATTGGCCAATAAGGAAACATTAGTTGTTGCTGGAGAAATTATAACTCAACTTGCTGCAGAAAATAATGTTGCCATACTACCGGTTGATTCTGAACACTCAGCGATATTTCAATGTTTAGCTGGTGAGTTTCAAAATCCTATTGAAAAAATTTATTTAACCGCTTCAGGTGGTCCTTTTAGAGGAAAAAACAAATCTTTTTTAGAAACGGTTACTCCTGCGCAGGCTCTGAATCATCCTAACTGGGATATGGGTAATAAGATTACTATTGATTCTGCTAGCCTTATGAATAAAGGATTAGAAGTAATTGAAGCTCGTTGGTTATTTGGATTAAAAGCAGAACAGATTGATGTAATTGTTCATCCTCAAAGTATTATTCATAGTATTGCTCAATTTGAAGATGGTTCCATGAAAGCACAAATGGGATTACCAGATATGAGATTGCCTATTCAGTATGCATTAACATACCCGGAAAGAAATAAATCCGATTTTGAAAGGTTTAATTTTATGGATTATCCCAGTCTTACTTTTGAAAAACCTGATCTGGAATCATTTCGTAATCTTGCAATTGCTTTTGATGCAATGAAAAAAGGTGGTAATATGCCTTGCATTATTAATGCTGCAAATGAAATTGTAGTAGATGCATTTTTACAGAATAAAATTGGTTTCCTTAAAATGAGCGATGTAATTGAAGAAACAATGGAGAAAGCCACATTTATGAGTAAGCCAACTTTTGAAAATTATTTGGAATCAGATAAAGAAGCTCGCAAGATTGCACAATCGATAATCGGATTTTAGTTTTTGAATAAATAATATTGTTGAATTACTTGAGTTTTTTCAAAAGGTTCATTTTTGTGTTAACAACTTGTTATTTCTTTTGTTATCGCGTTAGTTAAAACTAGGGTAAGATTAAAAAAAGAATATATTTGTATCTTAATTTTTGAAATAGAAATAAATGGAAATTTTAATAAAGGCGGGGCAGTTAATTTTAAGTCTTTCTATATTAGTGATCTTGCATGAATTTGGTCACTTCTTTTTTGCAAAACTTTTTAAAACCAGAGTTGAGAAATTTTACTTGTTTTTTGATCCATGGTTTTCTCTTTTTAAGTTTAAAAAAGGAGATACAGAGTATGGAGTAGGTTGGTTGCCACTTGGTGGTTATGTGAAAATATCCGGGATGATTGATGAATCAATGGATAAGGAAGCTATGAAGGAAGAGCCAAAACCATATGAGTTTAGATCAAAGCCTGCATACCAGCGATTATTAATTATGGTTGGTGGAGTTTTAGTTAACTTCATTCTTGCATTTTTTATATTTTGGATGATCCTTTTTAAATGGGGAGAGGGTTATATCGATGTTAAAGATGCTTCCTATGGATTAGCTTATCATCCGATAGCTCATGACTTAGGCCTTGAAGATGGTGATGTTGTTACGGCTGTTGATACATTTCAGGTTCAGACTGCTTCTGATATTCAATCATTAATCTTACTTGAAGGAGCTAAAGAAATTACAGTTCAAAGGAATGATTCTACTTTTAAATTATCGATTCCAGCTGATTTTTCTCAAAAATTCCTGGAAAATGAAGTGAAACTGTTAGCTATTGAACGTGTTCCTTCTGTTGTAGATTCTGTTCTTGTGAATAATAAAGCTGCTGAGGCAGGAATTAGAAAAGGCGATGTTTTCAAAACTATAAATGGGAAAGATGCTAGTTTTGCTCGTTTGGCAACTAAAATATTTCAGGAAAATGCAGGTCAACGTGTAGTAATTGAGTTAATAAGGGATGAGCAAATTTTGACCTTAAGTTGTAATGTTACAAAGAAAGGTAAAGTAGGCTTAGGCTGGAATAATAATATTTTTAACATTACTCATGTAAAATATGGATTTTGGGAGGCATTACCTGCCGGTATTAATAAAGGAATTGATACCCTTGTTGGTTATGTGAAGCAATTCAAATTAGTGTTTACAAAGGCAGGAGTAAAGCAATTGGGAGGCTTTGGTGCAATTGGAAATCTTTTCCCTCCAACATGGGATTGGTCATCATTCTGGTCTTTAACAGGTTTTCTTTCTATTGTGTTGGCATTTATGAATATTTTGCCAATTCCAGCATTAGATGGTGGACATGTACTATTTTTACTTTATGAAATGATATCTGGTCGCAAACCAAGTGAAAAGTTTCTTGAGTATGCTCAGGTTGCCGGTATGATATTGTTACTTAGTTTGCTTTTATTTGCAAATGGTAATGATATATTCAGAATGATTTTTAAAAGTTAGGTTTTTAATTGTTAAATTTGAATGAATTAAAATTATTTAAATATGTTTTTGAACTCAATTTATATATGTGGTTTCTTAGGTGGATATGAGTGGATTGTTATTATTTTGGCAATTGTACTTTTATTTGGAGGTCGAAAAATTCCTGAATTAATGAAAGGCCTGGGACAAGGTATGAAGGAGTTTAAGAAAGCAAAGAATGATTTTACGACTGAAACAAAAGAAGATAATTCTGATAAGAAGAATTAATCTATTAAATTGATAAAGGTTTTAAGGCTGATAGCATTTGTTATCAGCCTTTTTGTTTATATAATTGACATGTTTTGATATATGTTGTAACTTATTATATGGTTGAAACTACCAGTATTTTGGGATAGCTAAAAAGATGATTATACTACTAATGTATTTTTTGTAATAACAAAAGGATATAGAAAATGAAAAACATTTTAGTAGCAGTGGATTTTAAAGATGGAACTGATAAGGTTTTGGAATTTGCCAGGCAGTTTGGACAAATGTATCTGGCAAAGGTATGGATAATTCATGTGTCTGCACCGGAACCGGATTTTGTAGGTTATGAGGTAGGTCCTCAGTATATCTCAGATATGCGCGAGGTTGAGCTGAAAGAAGAACATAAATTATTAAAAAAGTATGCTGATGATTTAAGCTTTACAGGAATATCTTCCGAAAGTATTATGATTGAAGGAGGTACTGTAGAAATGTTAACAGCCGAAATTGAAAAGTTACATATTGATCTTTTAATAGTAGGCCATCATAAACATAATGTGATGTATAAGGCATTTTTTGGCAGAACTGATGTATCTTTAATTGAGCATGTAAAAATTCCTATTTTAGTGATACCTGTAGCCTAGGGCTGGTTTTATTTGGCTTTTGTTTCTGTTATTTTACCATTATTATAATAGGTAATGGATATTAATTTGTCTGTATCGTCATAGTTAAATTTTTCTCCATTAAACAGTGATCCTTTAACAAAAAATCCTTTAGCTGAAATTTTCCCGTTTTCGTTTATTATTGTATGATTTCCTGTTCCTTGGAATTTTAATCTTGGAATACCATCGTTAGTTTCTTTCTTTTCAGATGAACTGGCTGTTGAAATAGGCTTTTTTTCGATTGTATGTGTGGTATTAATTTTACCATTTGCGTATAATTTTTCTTGAACAAGATTGCCATCTTCATTATAAACTAATAGTTTGCCATCAGTCTTACCATCATTCCATACACCTTCGTACATTTTGTTGCCATTCTCATGATAATATTGTTGTTCTCCCTCCCTTTTACCATCACTATTATAGTTCCAATTATACGAGATCTGTCCATTTTCATAGTAGTATTGATATTTTCCTACCCAATGGTCTAAATCCCAATTGCCTTTTTCTCTGATCTTTCCATTGTCATAGTAAAATACTGCCAAACCTTTAGCTTCTCCCTGAATATAATGTATTTCAGATTTTTTATTGCCCGACTCGTAATACGATATCCAGGTACCTTCTTTTTTATTGTTGACGTAATTCCCTTCTTCTTTAATTTTATTTGAATTATAGTAAGTTCGCCACCAGCCTTGCTTTGTGTTATTTGAATCAGTGATATTTAATGTATCTGAATTTTGAGTGTATGCAAAATCATTTCCTAACAATAATGTCTGAGAAATAAATAAATATAATAGTGTAATAAAAAAATATCTGTGTAAGTAAATCATTTTCTAGTGATGTATTAATGAATCATTATACCCATTTTTTTAAGTAAGGTTATAGGTGAGTAATTATTTTTTAAGCTTTTAAACAAAAATGTTTTATATATGAAAGAAAGCAGTTATTAGCCAAAGTAATTTTTGTACTTTGCAACTATTAAAATTAAATGGATGTCTGGTAAAAAGAAGAAAACAAAAACTAGAAGTAGAGGACTTAAAAAGCATCAAATCGCAGGTTTAGTTCAGGGTATTTTTTCGAATAATCCTAAAAGAACTTATAATTATAAACAAATCTCAGATGTGCTTGGATTAAAAAAGCACACACTCAAGCAAACTGTCGTTGAAATTTTATATGAGTTATTAGAGAGTGGGTTTTTAACAGAAATTGCTAAAGGTAAGTTTAAGTTATTGTCTCGCGGTGCTTATATGGATGGGATTGTGGATGCAACAACTTCTGGGGCAGCTTATATTGTTCCTGTAGATGGAAATGGTGATGATGTTTTTGTTAGTCAGCAGAATTTAAAGAATGCTATTAATGGTGATTTAGTTAAGATATTAATATTTGCGAAAAAGAGAGGGCGTTCGCAGGAAGGTGAGGTAGTCGAAGTTCTCGAAAGAAAAAGAGAGACTTTTGTGGGTAGAATTGAAATGTCAAAGAACTTTGCATTTTTGGTTACTGATAAAAAAGTAATGTTCAGAGATATTTTTATTCCTATCGAAAAGTTGAAAAATGCAAAGAACGGGCAGCTGGCAGTTGCAAAGATTACAGATTGGGATGATTATACCAAAAATCCTTTTGGAGAGATCATTGATGTTCTTGGGGATGTAGGAGAAAACAATGCAGAAATACATGCTATTTTAGCTGAGTTTAATTTACCATATGAATACCCTCAGAATGTAATTGAGGCAGCAGAAAAAATTCCAGAAACCATATCGGAAGAGGAAATACAAAATCGACGTGATTTCAGAAATGTAACAACGTTCACTATTGATCCCAAAGATGCAAAAGACTTCGATGATGCTTTATCTATTCAAAAACTGGAAAATGGTAATTGGGAAGTTGGTGTTCATATTGCCGATGTTACCCATTATGTAAAACCAAAGTCCATTATAGATAATGAAGGTTTTGAAAGGGCAACATCTGTTTATTTAGTAGATCGCGTTGTTCCTATGTTACCAGAAAGGTTAAGTAATGGTATTTGTTCTCTTCGTCCAAATGAAGAAAAATTATGCTTTTCGGTTGTTTTTGAGTTAGATAATGAGGCAAACTTATTGGATACCTGGTATGGTAAAACCATAATTTATAGCGATAGGAGATTTACCTACGAAGAAGCTCAGGAAATTATCGAAACTAAAGAAGGTGATTTTAAAGAAGAAATATTGACCCTGGATAGTTTGGCGAAGAGTTTAAGAAATCAACGTTTTAATCATGGTGCAATTTCTTTTGAAAGAATAGAAGTTAAGTTTGATATTGATGAAAAAGGAAAACCTCTTAGTGTTTATTTTAAAGAGTCTAAGGATGCAAACAAACTGATTGAGGAGTTTATGCTTTTAGCCAATAAACGAGTTGCTGAATTTATAGGTAAAAAAGAAATAACAAAAGGTAGAGGTGGAGAACCAAAAACTTTTGTTTATCGTGTCCATGAAAATCCAGATCCTGAAAAATTTGAAAATTTTGCACGTTTTGTGCGTCGCTTTGGTTACGAAGCAATGCCTGTAGGAGAAGAAAAAATAAGCAGCTCTATTAATAGATTATTGAAACAAGTCGAAGGCAAAAAAGAGCAAAATATTATTGAAACCTTAGCCATAAGAACAATGGCAAAGGCATCCTATGCTGCTAAAAACATAGGTCATTATGGTTTGGCGTTCAAACATTATACTCACTTTACATCTCCGATACGTAGATATCCGGATATGATGGTTCATCGTTTATTAGAATCTTATTTAGATGGAGGTAGATCTGCGAATAATAATAAAGTTGAGGAGGACTGTAAGCATTGTTCAAAAATGGAATTGGTCGCTGCTGAAGCTGAACGTGCCTCAATTAAATTCAAGCAGGTTGAATTTATGAATGAACATGTAGGGAAGGAATTCACAGGTGTGATATCCGGAGTAACGGAATGGGGATTTTACGTGGAGTTAGATGAGAATAAATGTGAAGGAATGGTATCCATAAGGAATCTGGATGATGACTTTTATCGTTTTGATGAAGATAATTATTGTATCATAGGTCGTAAGTTTAAAAAGAAATATCAGTTAGGGGATAATGTGAAAATATTGGTAGCTAAAGCAAATTTGGTAAAAAAACAGTTGGACTTTGAGTTAGTAAGCGATTTCAATGTGTAATTCAGGTTATGTAAATATCTATATAATAACTATGGAAAATTATTGACAATTGTTCAAAAATTTTGTAATATTAATAGATAGAATTATTGACGAATCAATTCGTTCTAAAATATTTTGTAATCTAATTAATGCTTTAGAAGCAAGAATATTCGAACGAATTGTAAAATAATGACATTTATCATGATTACAACTTTTATTTACCAATACAAATCTGTAGTTTTGCGCTCAAAGCAGATATTATTTTCTACCAACTTATGACAAGTGAAAATCTAAATTACAATGAAAGCGTAAGAGTTTCTATATTAGAAGCTGCGCAGGGTCTTTTTTCCAAATTTGGATATAAGAAGACTACAATGGAGGACATAGCACAGGAATTGCACAAAGGAAAAAGTTCTTTGTATTATTATTTTAAAAACAAAGAAGAAATTTTTCAGGCAGTTATCGATTGGGAACAAAGCGTTCTATTAAGTAAATTACATGAAATTGTTGATTCAGATCAGGAACCTGAAAAAAAATTAAATAATTATGTTCTTGTTCGAATGCAAACTATTAGTGAACTTGATAACTACTTTAAAGCTTTAACGGATGAAAAGTCTGGAGGACTTGAATTTGTTAAGAAAGTAAAAGAAAGTAGTGAGAAAGAAGAAATTGAAATGGTGAAGAAAATTCTTGAAGAAGGAATTTCAAATGATACATTTCAAATAAAAAATACATTAATGGGAGCAACAGCGTTAGCTTTGGCTATGAAAGGTCTTGAAGTTCCAATGTTTAATGCAACAAACAAATTTGAAGATGTAATAGAACATGTTCAAAATGTAATGAATATTTTATTCTATGGCCTTATAAAAAGGTAAAATGTCATTGTTCTAAAAAAAAATAGGCCGTAATTTACGGCCTTTGTTGTTTAAAAATAATTATACTATGCCCATAAAAATTCCTGATCAATTACCCGCTCGTAATGTACTAGAAGGGGAAAATGTTTTTGTAATGGATGAGACTCGTGCTAGTCATCAAGATATAAGGCCTTTAAAGATTGTAGTTTTTAATTTAATGCCTTTGAAAATTACAACAGAAGCACAAATTATGAGGGTATTGTCCAATACTCCATTGCAAGTTGAGGTGGATTTGTTAATGACAAGAAGTCACTCGCCTAAAACAACACCGAAAGAGCATTTATCAACTTTTTATAAAACTTTTGAAGAAGTTAAAAGAAAAAAGTATGACGGAATGATTATTACAGGTGCGCCTGTGGAACATCTGGAATTTGATGAAGTTACATACTGGGATGAATTAAAGGAGATAATGGAATGGGCTCGTAAAAATGTAACCAGTACTTTACATATTTGTTGGGGGGCTCAGGCTGGTTTGTATTATCATTACGGCATTCCAAAGTATCATCTGGGTGAAAAACTTTTTGGTGTATTTAATCATAAAGTTCGCGATAAAAAGGAGCCTTTACTAAGAGGTTTTGATGATCAGTTTTTTGCTCCTCATTCTCGTTTTACAGGAGTGAGACAAAAAGATATAGATAAAGTGCCAGGACTAAAAACATTGGCTGATTCTAAAGAAGCGGGAGTCTATATTGTAATCTCACCAGATAAGCGACTTATTTTTGTTACAGGGCATTCTGAGTATGATCCATATACCCTAAAAGAGGAATATTATCGTGACTTGGAAAAAGGAGAGAAAATTGCAATTCCTAAAAATTATTTTCCTGATGATGATACTTCAAATGATCCAGTTGTAAGGTGGAGAAGTCATGCAAGTTTGTTATTTACTAATTGGTTAAATTATTACGTTTATCAAGAAACTCCTTATAATTTTGAGGAGATTAATTAAGGTAATTGCTATATTTAGAAAATGTAAAAGGTGACTTTTACCATAATTTCTAAAATGTTTTTGTTTTACTTTTGATTAAATAAACCATAATATCAAACAAAATGAATATTCCTGAGAATTTAAAGTATACAAAAGACCACGAATGGGTTTTAATTGAAGGAGATAAAGCTACAGTTGGTATCACAGATTTTGCACAAGGTGAGTTAGGTGATATTGTGTTTGTAGAAATTGAAACGGAAGGTGAAGAACTGGATAAAGAAGAAGTTTTTGGTACTATTGAAGCTGTAAAAACAGTGTCTGATTTATATATGCCTGTTGATGCTAAAGTACTTGAAATTAATCCAGCTTTAGAGGATAATCCTGAGTTAGTTAATAAAGAGCCTTACGAAGGTGGATGGATGATTAAAATTGAAGCAAAAGATGTAGCTCAATTCGATCAGTTATTAACAGCAGATCAGTATAAAGAATTAATAAGCTAATTATTGTCTTTTTTATATAGGAAAGCATAAAGGTCTTTGGTCTTTATGCTTTTTTTATTTTGTATAGTTTTGTTTCACCAGTAGCATAAAAAAGCCTCGTTCTAATTAGAACGAGGCTTTAAAGTATATTATTTAATGTAATATCTCTTTTCTGTTATAATTTTCTTGATACTTCAACTTCTTCGTAAGCCTCAATTAAATCACCAATTTTAAGGTCGTTATAGTTGTTAATACTAACACCACACTCGTAACCTGTAGCAACTTCTTTAACGTCATCTTTGAATCGTTTAAGAGCAGCTAAATCACCTGAGTAGATTACAATACCGTCTCTGATTAAGCGAACTTTAGAATTACGTTTAATCTTTCCTTCTTTAACCATACATCCAGCAATTGTTCCAACTTTAGAAATCTTAAACGTTTCACGTACCTCTAATGTTGATATTACTTGCTCTTTGATTTCTGGAGAAAGCATTCCTTCCATTGCTGACTTTAACTCTTCGATTGCATCATAGATGATAGAGTAAAGTCTGATATCGATCTCCTCTTTTTCTGCAATTTTTCTTGCAGCCATAGATGGTCGTACCTGGAAACCAATTACGATGGCATTAGATGCTGCTGCTAACATAATGTCTGATTCAGAAATTTGTCCTACAGCCTTGTGAATCACATTTACTTGAATCTCATCAGTAGAAAGTTTAATCAATGAATCAGAAAGTGCTTCAATTGATCCATCCACATCACCTTTAACAATTACATTTAACTCCTGGAAGTTACCAATTGCAATACGACGACCAATTTCATCAAGAGTAATATGTTTCTTAGTTCTCATTCCTTGTTCACGTTGAAGCTGAGTACGTTTATTTGTAATCTCTTTTGCCTCACGTTCACTGTCAAGAACGTTGAATTTTTCACCTGCTTGAGGAGCTCCATTTAAACCTAGCATTAATACTGGTTCTGATGGTCCTGCCTCAATGACTTTTTTGTTTCTTTCGTTGAACATCGCTTTAACGTGTCCCATGTAACTACCAGAAACAATAACATCACCAATTTTTAATGTTCCTGATTGTACAAGAACAGTAGTTACGTAACCTCTACCTTTATCAAGTGAAGATTCAATAACTGATCCAACAGCTTTCTTATCCTTAACAGCTTTTAATTCAAGAAGGTCTGCTTCAAGTAATACTTTTTCAAGCAAATCTTCAATGTTAATTCCGTTTTTAGCTGAAATTTCCTGACACTGATATTTACCTCCCCAGTCTTCAACCAGATAGTTCATATTTGCTAACTCTTCCTTGATCTTATCTGGGTTAGCTCCCGGTTTGTCAATCTTATTGATTGCAAAAACAATAGGAACACCTGCAGCAGAGGCGTGGTTAATAGCTTCAATTGTTTGAGGCATTACATTGTCATCAGCTGCTACAATAATAATAGCTATATCTGTTACCTGGGCACCCCTTGCACGCATCGCTGTAAAGGCTTCGTGACCCGGAGTATCTAAGAATGTTATCTTTCTACCAGAGTCTAGTGTTACTGAGTATGCTCCAATGTGCTGAGTAATACCCCCTGCTTCACCCTGAATTACGTTTGCATTACGAATATGGTCAAGTAGAGATGTTTTACCATGGTCAACGTGTCCCATTACAGTAACAATAGGAGAGCGTTCCTCTAGTAATGACTCGTCAATTTCTTCCTCTTCGTCAATTGCCGCAGCAACTTCAACACTAATAAATTCTACTTTATGATCGAATTCTTCTGCAACAAGAGAGATCGTTTCTGCATCAAGACGTTGGTTAATTGATACGAATAAACCAAGGCTCATACATGAAGCAATAATCTGGTTTACCTGAACATCCATCATTGTCGCTAATTCAGCAACTGTAACAAACTCTGCTACCTGGATAATGTTCTTTTCCTGATTTGCTTTTTCCATTTCAGCCGCATGTTTCTGACTTACGGCATCACGTTTGTCTCTACGGTGACGAGAAGCTTTAGATTTACCTTTGTTGGCAGTTAATCTTGCCAAGGTATCTTTAATTTGCTTTTGTACATCTTCCTCGCTAATCTCTGCTTTTACTGGTCTGCGAGTTTGATTTTTAGGTTTTCTGTTACCTTTATCTTGGTTGCGTGCACCTTGTTGATTTCGTTGTTGACCACCAGGTTGACCTTTAGGTCTTTGGCCTCCTTGCTGATTGCCTCCACCTTGTTGGTTGCCACCACCTTGTTGAGCTGTTTTTTCGTTTATATTAACACGCTCTTTATCTTTTCTGATGCGTTTTCTTTTCTTTTTCTTGTTCTTGTCTGCTGCATTGTCAGACTTAGTTGGTGTTGTTGGTAATTCAATTTTACCAATAACAGTAGGCCCCGATAATTTTTTAACCTGTGTAGGTTTAAATAAAGTATCTTCCGATTGATTGTCTTTCTTCTCTGGTTGAGAATCCTCCTTTGTATTTTTAGGAGCTGAAGTTGCTGAAATATCTGATTTTTCTGCTTTCTTCTCTTGGAAAACCTTTTCACTTTCAGGTTTTACCTCTTTCTTTTCTTTTGATTTGTTCTCTGAAACCACTTCTTTATTTTGAGATGCTTCTTTCTGTTCTTGTTTGTGTTGCTTCTTGGGTTTCTTAAATGCTTCTATGTCAATTTTTCCAACAACCTTAGGCTCCTCAATTGTATTTTTGGCAGCTGGTTTTTGAGATTCCTCAGGAACTGGTTTTTCTTCTTTAGGCTGAACAGTTTTTTCTTCTTTAACTGGTTTTTCCTCAGCTTTCTTAGGTTCTGAAACTTCATTAGCCGGTTGTGGCTCTTCTTTCTTTTTCTTAGATAAATTGTCTAAATCAATTTTTCCAAGAACTTTTGGAGCTTCCGTTTTAGGAACTTCAACCTTCTCAACTTTTGCCTCTTCCTTTTTAGACTTTTCTTTATCTGAAGAGCTGTCTAAATCTTTACGGATATCCTCAATTGAGATAGTTTCTTTTTGTGGTTTTTGTTTACTAAGAGCTTCCGATTTTTTACGAACAGTAAGGTCTGTATTGTATTCATTTTGAATATGATCATACATTTCGCCTGTAACTTTCGTATTAGGATTTAATTCTACATCAAATCCTTTTTTCTGTAAAAATTCAACAATAGTATGAATTCCTACATTGAACTCTCTAGCAACTTTACTTAATCTATTTGTTTTACCAACTGCCATATTGGGAATTAAAGTTTTCTCTATTTAATTGTACAATTTTAATTAGTGCAGACAAAAATAGTAGTTTTATTCAAATTCTGCACTTAAAATTCTTATTACTTCTTCTATAGTTTCTTGTTCTAAATCAGTTCTTTTAACAAGATCTTCAACGCTTAAGTCAAGTACAGACTTTGCAGTGTCACATCCGATAGATTTAATTTCATCTAAAATCCATCCTTCAATTTCATCAGCAAATTCGTCTAAGCTTACATCTTCATCGTCTTCTTCTATTTCACGATAAACATCTAATTCGTAACCTGCAAGTTGGCTTGCGAGTTTAATATTTAAACCACCTTTACCAATTGCTAGACTTACTTCCTCAGGACGTAAATAGACTTGAGCTCTCTTATCATCTTCAAATATTTTGATGCTATTAATCTTAGCAGGATTAAGTGCTCTTTGAATAAATAGCTGAATATTTGTTGTGTAATTAATTACGTCAATATTTTCATTTCGTAATTCTCTTACAATACCATGAATACGACTTCCTTTCATACCAACACATGCTCCTACAGGATCAATTCGTTCATCATATGATTCAACAGCAACCTTAGCTCTTTCTCCCGGAACACGTACAATCTTTTTAATAGTGATAAGACCATCAAAAATTTCAGGTACTTCTAACTCAAATAGTCTTTCAAGGAATACTGGTGATGTACGAGAAACAATAATTAATGGGTTATTGTTTCTGATTTCTACTCTTACCACTACAGCACGAACATTATCTCCTTTTCTAAAAAAGTCAGAAGGTATTTGTTCTGCCTTAGGTAAAATTAATTCATTGCCTTCGTCGTCCTGAATAAGTATTTCTCTTTTCCAGATCTGATAGACTTCTCCGGTAATGATATCGCCAATTCTGTCTTTATATTTATGGTATATATTATCTTTTTCTAATTCTAAAATTCTAGCCGATAGGTTTTGTCTTAAACTTAAGATTGCTCTACGTCCAAAATCAAGAAATTTTACTTCGTCAGTAACTTCTTCGCCAACTTCGTAATCCGCATCAATTTTTTTAGCGTCACTTAATGAGATTTGTAGATTATCATCTTCTAGTTCATCATCTTCTACAATTTCTCTGTTTCTCCAGATTTCAAAATCTCCTTTGTCAGTGTTAATAATTACATCAAAGTTTTCATCTGTTCCAAAACGTTTGATTAAAACACTTCTAAAAGCATCTTCAAGAACTCTGATCATTGTTGCACGATCAATATTTTTTAGTTCTTTGAACTCTGAAAATGTATCAATTAAATTAATATTTTCCATGACTTATTCTTTGCCAGCTAGTTAAAACGAAATAATGACTTTTACAGATTTAATTTCGTCAAACGTATAGTTGTGACTAAATATTTTTAATTCTTTTTTCTTTTTACCTTCAATCTTAACCTTTTTTTCTTCCTCAATGGTAAAACCATTTTCTGACACTTCGGTTAATTTTCCTTTTAAAGGAGTACCTTCTGTAAGTGTTACTTCCACATTACGTCCAATATTCTTTAAATATTGTTGATGAACCTTTAATGGTTGTCCTAGTCCGGGAGTTGAAACTTCTAATTCAAAATCTTCAACTTCTCTATCCAGAGATCCTTCAATTAATCTGCTAATCTGAATACAGTAATCTATATTGATTCCATCAATGCTGTCAATTAATACAGTGATTTTATTTCCTGTGGAAACCTTTGTTTCAACTAGAAAACAGTCATCCTCTTCTAATCTCTCGCTAATTATTGTATTAATCTGTTCCTTTGTTATCATAGTCTATTGTAATAAAATAGGGGACTACCGCCCCCTACCTCTTAAGACATTTTATTAAAATCCGGTGCAAAGATAAATATTATGAGTTTAATATGCAAGATGAAGACCTCGAATTCGTATTTAATTCTTTTATATTGGGTGTATACTGATATTGTAAAATGTGAATTAACTCAATTTAATATGTGTTTTGAACTCATTGAAAATACAATTAGTTATATTGCAGCTGTAAATAAAGAATTTATAACGTGAGTGAGGACAAAGTTTTCAATAAATTAAAGATTATTAATGATCCTGTGCATGGGTTTGTTAAGATACCTTTTTCTATCATATATGATCTTCTTCAGCATAAATATTTTCAACGTCTTAGAGGAATTAAACAATTGGGTTTAACATCTTTGGTGTATCCTGGTGCCATGCATAACCGATTTCAGCATGCGGTTGGTGCAATGCATTTGATGAGTAATGCTGTTTCTGTACTTAAGTCAAAAGAAATCGAAATTACAGAAGAGGAATCACGAGCAGTTCATATAGCTATTTTACTTCACGATATCGGGCATGGACCTTTTTCTCATGCGCTTGAATTTTCTGTTGTGGAAGGAGTATCGCATGAAGATATTTCTCTTGCGTTTATGAATAGCTTAAATAAAGAATATAACGGCGCTTTAGAGTTAGCGTTAGAAATTTTTATGGATACTTATTCTAAGAAGTTTCTGCATCAATTGGTAAGTAGTCAGTTGGATATGGATCGTTTGGATTACTTAAAACGCGATAGCTTTTTTTCTGGTGTAACAGAAGGTGTTATTGGTTCAGACAGGATTATAAAAATGCTTCATGTTAGAAATGATAATTTAGTTGTGGAATCTAAAGGTATTTATTCAATTGAAAAATTTCTTATTGCGCGAAGGTTAATGTATTGGCAGGTTTATCTGCATAAAACTGCTATTGTTGCAGAAAAAATGTTGATGAAGATATTACAAAGAGCTCGTAAGTTATGTGTTGACGGAGTTGATTTGTATGCTCCGCCTCAGTTGCTGTATTTCTTGAAACAAACATTTTCTATTGAGGATTTTATGAATAATCCTGAGGTCATAGGTAATTTTGCATTGCTAGATGATGGAGATATAATGAGTGCAATAAAATCATGGATTAATCATGAGGATTTCATTTTATCTAATTTATCAAAGGCGCTATATGAGCGTGATCTATTGCATATTGAGTTGAGAAAAGAAAGTTTTGATAAAAGTCTTGTTAAAGAGCTTAAAAAGAAAGTAAAAGAACTGTACGATTTGAACAGTAAGGATGAAATTTCGTATTTTGTATATACTGACATTATAGAAAACCATGCTTACAGCATAACAGATGAAAAAATTAACATTTTGTATTCAGGTGAAGAAATAAGGGATGTTTCTGAAGCTTCGGATATTCTAAATCTCTCAGTATTAGGTAAAAATGTAAAAAAGAATATTTTGTGTTATCCAAAGTCTTTGCGAAAATGGGTTGGTGAAATCAGTTAGGTTTTTTATTAAGAGGATAATATTGTTAGATTTGCACCAAATTTTTTAAAATGGAATTTTCAGCTAAACAAATTGCAGAATTAATTGATGGGGTTGTTGTTGGTAACCCGGATGCAACTATTAATAATGTATCCAAAATAGAGGAAGGTAAACCAGGAACCATTTCTTTTCTGTCTAATCCCAAATATACTAAATATATATATGAGACTAATGCAAGTATTGTGTTAGTTAATAAATCATTTGAACCTGAAAAGGAAATTACTGCTACTTTAATTAAGGTAGATGATGCTTATGTAGCAGTAGCTAAACTTATGCAGATGTATGTTGAATCGATGCCACGAAAAACTGGTGTAGAGCAACCATCTTTTATTTCAGATTCTGCTTCGATAGGTGATTTTCCATATATAGGCGCATTTGCTTATATTGGTGATAATGTAAAAATAGGTAATAACGTTAGTGTTTATCCAAATGCTTATGTTGGAGATAATGTAACAATTGGTGATAATACAATCATCTATTCAGGTGTTAAAATCTACCAGGGTTGTAAGGTAGGCTCAAGATGTGTATTACATGCAGGAAGTGTTGTTGGCTCTGATGGGTTTGGTTTTGCACCGGGAGAAAATGGCGAGTATACAAAGATACCTCAGTTAGGAAATGTGATCCTTGAGGATGATGTTGAAGTTGGCGCCAATACTACTATTGATAGAGCAACAATGGGATCAACAATTATTCATAAAGGCGTGAAATTGGATAATTTAGTTCAGATCGCCCATAATGTTGAGGTTGGAGATAACACTGTAATTGCAGCAATTACAGGTATAGCAGGATCTTCAAAAGTTGGAAAAAACTGTATGTTTGGTGGACATGCCGGAGTGGCAGGCCATTTAAATGTAGCAGACGGAACTAAATTAGGTGCATTTACTGGAGTAAGTAAAAATATAACGCAAAAAGATATTTTCATGAGAGGTATTCCTGCTCAGGATGCCAAACTATATGGAAGGTCTTTTGTAAACTTTAAGCAATTGCCAGATTTGGCAGCTCAGGTTAAAGAACTAAAAGAGGAAATTAAAAAGTTAAAAGGAGAATAATAGCTTTCCTAAGTTTAAGGAAAAGTCATACATCTTTATTATGATTGAATATCAAAATACTTTAGCAGGATCAGTAACACTTAAAGGTAAGGGGTTGCACACAGGAGCAGTTGTAAATTTAGTATTAAATCCTGCAGCTGTTAATCACGGATTCAAATTTAAAAGAGTTGATCTTGAAGGACAACCTGTAATTGATGCTGTAGCTGAAAATGTTGCATTTACAGAAAGAGGAACTGTTTTGCAAAAGAAAGAAGCTTCAGTGAGTACTATTGAACATTGTTTGGCAGCACTTAGGGGCTTAGGCGTAGATAATTGTTTGATGGAAATTGATGGGCCTGAAGTTCCTATCTTAGATGGTAGTGCCAAATTTTTTGTTGAAGCCATAAAGAGTGTTGGTCTTGAAGAGCAAGATGCTGAGAGAAAATATTATGTGGTAAAAGAAAAAATGGTTTATGAGGATAAAGAAAAAGGTGTTAAGTTAGTTGCTTTACCTGATGATTCTTTTAGCATAGATACTCATATTTCTTTTGAAAATTCAATGTTTTTGGGTAGTCAGTTTGCATCTCTGGATTCATTGGAGGATTTCGATAAAGAAATTAGTTCTTGTCGTACTTTTGTATTTCTTCATGAGGTAGAGATGTTAATGGAGCATAACCTTATAAAAGGAGGTGATCTTGAAAATGCAATCATTATACTAGATAAGGAAGTTACACAGCTTGAATTGGATAGATTAGCAGATTTGTTTAATCAGCCACGTGTCGAAGTTAAGCCTATTGGTATATTAAATAACCTTGAACTAACTCATCAAAATGAACCTGCACGACATAAATTATTAGATGTTGTAGGAGATTTGTGTTTAGCCGGTTTGCCAATTAAAGGTAAAATTATAGCTACACGACCAGGACATCAGGCTAATGTAGAATTTGCAAAGGTGTTACGTTGTGATATTAAAAAATGCGCAAACAAACCAGTCGTACCTCCATATGATCCAACAAAAGCTCCGATTTTTGATATCAATCAAATTAAAAGCATGTTGCCTCATAGATATCCTTTCTTATTGATTGATAAAATCATTGATCTGCAGGAGAATTATGTTGTGGGTATTAAAAATGTGACTCATAATGAAAATTTCTTTCAAGGACACTTCCCTACAGAACCAGTAATGCCTGGAGTATTATTGGTAGAGGCAATGGCTCAATGTGGTGGAATATTTGTTTTAAACCAAGTTGAAGATCCGGAATTATATTCTACTTATTTCATGAAGATGGATAATATTAAATTCAGAAAGAAAGTAATCCCTGGAGATACTGTCATATTCAAACTTGACCTTATGGCTCCAATCAGAAGGGGAGTTGCTAACATGAAAGGTACTGCATATGTGGGTGATGCTGTAGTTGCAGAGGGTGAGTTTATGGCAAATGTTACAAAAAATAAAGGTTAATTTATTGTAGGTTTAATTGTATATTAAAGGCTTTTAAGTCGAAAAATATACACTTGATACTTATAAATTACGATTTATTTTTTTTATTAAGATAGTTAGACTATTTTCGCAGCGGAAAATTTTGAGGGTATCTTTTGTCTTTAAATAAACAATACCCAATTAAATATTTTGACTTGGAAGACATACAAACAATTCAAATTGAGCCTGTAAAGTCAGGGCAAACTAAAGAAGAAAATATGAAACAACCTTTGGCGTATATTCATCCCGAAGCAAAAATAGCTCCGAATGTAGTTATTGAGCCATTTGTTACTATTGATAAGAATGTAGTTATTGAAGAAGGTACACGAATTGGATCAAACGTAACAATTTTAGAGGGAGCCAGGATTGGTAAAAACTGTAATATTTTTCCCGGAGCAGTGATTGCCGGAGTTCCACAGGATCTTAAATTTGCAGGAGAAGATACAGTTGCTATTATTGGAGATAATACTACAATTAGGGAATGTGTAACTGTTAACAGAGGTACTTCATCAAAAGGAAAAACTGTTGTAGGTAAGAATTGCTTATTGATGGCATATACTCATATTGCACATGATGTTGTTGTTGGTGATAATGTAATTATCGCAAATGCGACTCAGGTTGCAGGAGAAGTTAGGATTGATGATTTTGCAATTGTTGGTGGAACGTCAGCAATTCATCAGTTTGTACATATTGGATCACATGTAATGATTCAGGGAGGTTCTTTATTAAGTAAAGATGTTCCTCCTTATGTGAAGGTAGGAAATACTAAAATGTCTTATGGAGGTATTAACTCAATCGGACTTAGAAGAAGAAACTTTACAAATGAACAAATTACTGGAATCCAAAATATTTATAGAGTTTTATATCAAAGTGGATTAAATAATTCAGATGCAATTGAAAAGATTGAAGCTGAGTTGCCGGCATCTAAAGAAAGAGATGAAATTATTCTTTTTGTAAAAAATTCGCAAAGAGGTATTATTAAAGGATATACTTCTACATCAGACAGATAACGAAATATCGATATAATATTTTAAAGCCGGAAAGTAATTCTTTTCGGCTTTTTTTATGGAATTTAGTCACCGAATGCATTCTATCAATACATTATAAAAGATAGATGCTATGAAAAAGATACTTTTAATATCGTTTGGAATAATCCTTTTAGGATTATATGGGCAAAATTTATTTGCCAGTCGAGTAATAACAGGTGTGGTTTGTGATGACTCAAATCAGGTTCTGCCAGGTGTTAATGTGGTGGAAAAAGGTACTAGCCATGGAACAATAACAGATGTGAATGGGAAATACACAATTAAGATTTCTGATTCAACAGATTATTTGGTATTTTCTTTTATTGGAATGAAATCCAAAGAAGAGTATGTTCGAAATAGTAGTACTATTAATGTGATTTTATTTCCTGATCAATGTTCGCTTGAAGAATGTGTTGTTATAGGTTATGGAGTTCAGAAAAAATCAATGCTTACCGGTGCTGTAAGTGCTGTTGCATTGTCAGGTAGGGTACCGCAGAGTAGAAATTATAGTTTAGCAGAAGATAAGGAGGATTATGCTATAATTAGTGGGAATAAGTATTTGGATCCTAAACAGTCTCCATTATCTACATTTTCAGTTGATGTTGATAATGCTTCATATTCTAATATTCGCCGTTTTATTAATAATGGTCAATTACCTCCGCATGATGCCGTTCGAATAGAAGAGATGATTAATTATTTTAATTATGATTACGAAGATCCAAAAGATGAAAAACCATTTGCAGTTTATCATGAGTTAGCAAAATGTCCATGGAATAAAAATCATTATTTATTGCAAGTCGCTTTGCAAGGAAAGAGAATTGAGAAGGCTAACCTGCCTCCCTCTAATCTTGTCTTTTTAATAGATGTGTCCGGTTCAATGAATGCAACAAATAAGTTACCATTGTTAAAATCGGCATTGAAAATGTTAGTGAATGAGCTTCGCGAAGAGGATAAAGTTTCAATTGTTGTTTATGCAGGTGCTGCCGGAGTGGTTTTGGAACCAACAAGTGGTGATAATAAGAGTGTAATAGTTGAAGCTTTAGATAAATTATCAGCTGGTGGGTCAACTGCAGGAGGAGAGGGACTAAAGATGGCTTATAAATTAGCGAATGAAAATTTCCTTCAGGAGGGTAATAATAGAATTATATTAGCTACAGATGGCGATTTTAATGTAGGTATAAGCAGTAATCTTGAAATGGAAAGATTAATTGAGGCAGAGAGGGAAAAGGGAGTCTATATTACAGTGGCAGGATTTGGTGTTGGTAATTATAAAGATTCAAAAATGGAGATTATAGCTGACAAAGGGAATGGTAATTATTTTTATATCGATAGTTTTATGGAAGCTAAAAAGGCATTGGTTGAGGAGTTTGGAGGAACATTATATACTATTGCTAAAGATGTAAAGTTTCAATTAGAATTTAATCCACAACATGTTGCTGCTTATAGATTAATTGGTTATGAAAACAGGATTTTGAATAAAGAGGATTTTAATAATGATAAAGTTGATGCTGGAGAAATAGGTTCTGGCCATTCTGTTACGGCTCTGTACGAAATCATTCCTATTGGAGCAGATGATATTACTGATTTTTTACCAGGAACAGATCCGTTAAAATATCAAGAAGATATTAGTGTAAAAATAAAATCAGGTAAAACTAATTACTCAAATGAATTATTGACCGTTAAACTTAGGTATAAATTACCTGACGAAAATAAAAGTAAGCTTATTACTGTTCCGATATTAAATAAAGTAAAAGAATTAAAGGATGCTTCAAATATTTTTTCATTTGTATCGGGAATAGCTGCCTGGGGGATGAAACTGCGCGGAGAATATTATGTTAATAAATTTGACTATGATGATATTGTTGATTGGATTAAGAAGTCAAATTGGAACGATGAACAGGGATATTCTTATGAAATGATAAGATTAATAAATAGCTCAAATCATTTGTCAGAAGAAATAGCGAAGAATTGAAACTAAATAGCGGTGCATTGATAGAAATGATTCACTCTAACCTATGGAAGTACAAATATTATTCAATTGCTGTTTTAGAATCTTATAGTATGTCTAATGGTTTGTGATGGAAATTCGGTCTGGTTATGCAAGAAAAATACTAAAAATAATACTTGTGTAAATTAAAGAAAATCAGCAGGTAGTATTTTGTCACATGTTTGTCACGCATAAAATTCGTTTTATTTTTATGGAGTTACTTTCTTTGTTATATGCAAATGAAAAGAAACTTCATTAGTCTTATTTTATAATAAGTGCGCGCTTTCAATCTTAATCCTGTACATAAACTATGAAAACCATTCCCATTCTTAAAAATCTAATTCTATAATTAGTAAAAACCTGTCTTGTTTTGAGACAGGTTTTTTTATGTCTACTTTGCAACCTTAAAAAATATTATTTGTCTTTGCTTTTGAATAAGAAAAATTAAATAATGCAAAAAATAATAGTGTTTATCATAATCGTTGCATTTAACTTAAGCAATTATGTTTATGCAAATGATCCCTTAGTTAACGACAAAGTTGTTCTGAGTGGATATATAAAAGATAATAGTAATGGAGAGTTGCTAATTGGTGCTAGTGTATATTTTAAGGATCTGAAGACAGGTACAATCTCAAATCTTTATGGATTTTACTCCTTTAGTGTTGCTCCTGGTGTTTATGATATCCAATTTGCCTATATGGGATATAAGACAATTTCGAAAAAGTTGGAAATTAACCAGAATATGACATTTGATGTAGAATTAAGTCCTGAGTCAGAAAGTATACAAGAAGTTGTTGTTTTAAGTAAAAAGCTGGATGCTAATGTTCGTGATGCTCAAATGAGTGTTCAAAAACTGCAAAGCAAAGATGTTAAGGCTGTTCCTGCCTTAATGGGGGAAGTTGATGTTATCAAAGTCCTTCAATTAATGCCAGGGGTACAAGCAACAAGTGAAGGTTCTAGTGGTTTTAGTGTGAGAGGTGGTAATCCTGATCAAAACCTGGTTTTGCTGGATGAAGCCATTGTGTACAATGCTGGTCATATGCTTGGATTCTTTTCAGTTTTTAATAATGATGCAATCAAAGATGTTCAGTTATATAAAGGAGATATCCCTGCTTCCTCCGGAGGTCGATTATCTTCTTTAGTTGATGTTCGGATGAACGATGGTAATAACAAAAAGATTGAAGGAAAGGGAGGTATTGGTTTAATTTCTTCTCGATTAACATTGGAAGGGCCTATTATTAAAGATAAAACATCGTTTATTGTGAGTGGAAGAAGAACTTATGCTGATTTATTTCTTCCATTAGCAGCTGACGAAGCTGCAAAGGATAGTAAGCTGTATTTTTATGATTTAAATGCTAAAGTTAAACATACTATTAATAACAATAATAGAATATACTTTAGTACTTACTTTGGTCGTGATGTATTTAAGGATGTTAATTCAAAGATGGATTTTGGAAATCAGACTTTTACTTTGAGATGGAATCACGTTTATAATCCTAAGTTATTTTCTAATGTTACTTTTATAGGTAGTAAATATGATTATAAATTAGGAACAACTGAAAGTGCTGCAGAGTTTACCTGGAAAAGTAGATTAAGAGATTATAGTTTAAAGGTAGATTATAATTACTATTTGAATCCTAATAATACTATATCATTTGGTTTTCAAAGTATAAAACATATTATAAATCCAGGGACTGCTCAGGGGTCAGGAGAAGATTCTATGTTTAGTAAGGTTGAGGTTCCTGATGCAAACGGTTTAGAACACGGGATTTATGTAGCAAATAGTCAAAAGATTGGATCGCGATTTAATGTAAAATATGGTATTCGATTTTCTGGATTGCAGAATATTGGAGAAGGAACTGTTTATGAGTTTGATGAGAATTATGAAGCTGTTAATGAAATAAATTATAAACGAAATGATGTTTTTAACTCATATTGGGGATTTGAGCCTCGTATAGGAATGTCGTACATTTTAAATAATACAACTTCGTTAAAATCCAGTTATTCAAAAACAAGACAGTACATACATTTGGCCTCTAATTCCACATCTACAACTCCATTGGATGTTTGGTTTATGTCATCTACTAATATTAAACCTCAGATATGTGATCAGTTTTCAGCAGGATTATTTAAAAACTTCTCTGATAACATGATTGAAAGTTCAGTAGAGCTGTTTTATAAGGATATGAAAAATACCATCGATTTTAAGGATCATCCGGATTTGTTGCTAAATGATAAAATGGAGGGTGAGATCAGAACGGGAAAGTCATGGGCTTATGGTGCTGAGTTCCTGTTGAAATTTCATCTTGAAAAATTTAATGGTTGGGTTGGTTATACCTGGAGTAAATCATGGAGGAAAATTGCAGAGATAAATGATGGTCAAAAGTATTTATCTCCCTACAGTCATGATCATGATATTTCAGTAGTTCTAAATCATACCCTAAATAAAAGATGTCAGTTAGGGTTTAATTGGGTTTATTTTACAGGAGCGCCGTTTACTGCACCCAATGGGCGAATGTTTGTTGGAGGTGATATTGTTCCTCTTTATTCATCCAGAAATAAGGAAAGTATGCCTGATTATCATAGAATGGATGTTTCTTTTACCTTAAAAAATAAAAAGAAAGAAGGGCGAAAATGGGAAGGTGAGTGGAATTTTTCTGTTTATAATTTATATGGAAGAAAGAATGCATGGTCTATCTTTTTTGAACAGGATGAAGATGATCCATATAAGGCTACTGCTCAAAAAACATATCTTTTTCAATTTGTTCCATCAGTTACTTATAATTTTAAATTTTAATCCATGTTAAGAATTAATAAATATATAATTGGTTTAATAACTATAATTGGATTCATTTCATGTACAGAAGAGATTGATATGGATCTGGGTTCAGGCGAAACGTACTTAGTGGTTGATGCAGTATTTACTGATGAAATTATAGATCATAAGGTAGTGTTAAGTACTACTTCTGAGTATTTTAGTAATACTTCCAGTCCTGCAGTAACTGGTGCTCAGGTGAAAATTGCTGATGATTTCAAAGAAATTCAGTTGGAGGAGGATCCTGTAGTGCCCGGAACTTATATAATTCCAAAATCATTTGTGGGTATTTATAATCAGGTATATACTCTAACTATTTCAGGTGTTGATATTGATAATGATGGAATAGATGAGTCTTATATTGCTCAAAATACTTTATATGAGCCGGCAAAAATAATTGATATGTCAATGGCATGGGATACTGGGCATGGTGAGAAAAGGTGGATTATTCAAATGTATTCTAAAGATAATCCTGAGACTGAAGACTTTTATGCTTTTGCTATTTATGTCAATGGAACATTATTCTCTGATCAGATTTCGGAATTAGAATATGCCTGGGATCGTTATTTTAATGGAAATGATGTAACTGGTGTAACGGTTCAGTCTTTAGTTGAGGAGGATTCAAGTGGAGAAACGGCGGATTATATATTAAAGGTCGGAGACTGGGTGAAACTTGAAATGCAAACAATAAATGAAGATTATTATAATTTTATTGATGCGGTAAGTGAAGAGACTGGGATACAGGTTCCGCTGTTTAGCGGTCCGCCGGCAAATGTCCCTTCAAACATAAGTAATGGAGCAAAAGGTTTTTTTAGAGTTTATTCAACATCGGTTGATTCAATGATGGTGAATCAGGAGATTATAGATTTGAGAGATAATTAATTTTTATTTTTTAATTGACTGAAAAATGTCTTCATATTTTCTTCATCTTTCCTACTGAGTGCGGAAATGAATATTGGAGGATATTTTGCAAGTTGACTGGCAGACATCTGGTATAAATGTAACTTCTTTTTATAAATTCGGTTCCCGGTTGTATCGTATTTTATAAAAGATGATATTGGAATCTTATACATTTTAAAAGATCTGTTAAAAGGAAAAGAGTTGTAGAACTTAATTTCAAAAGTATCGTCAACCTTTTCTAATTCTATATAGTAGAAACCTCCTGTCATGAAGTAATAAAATGTGGTAATGGTTAAAATGCCAGTACTCCATTGTATTGTGCTTGTCATCATTACAGAAATAACCTGACTGCAAATGAAACCGGCTAAAAATAATAAAGCTAAAAATGTTAGTTTCAGTTGAATGCTTCCTGCTGTTTTTCTGTTGTTCATTAGGTAATGTTATTTAATGTTGTGATTTTATAAATATGTGGAAAAAATAATGAATTCTAAATAAAGAGATGGTAAATAATGCCCGATTAATTTCATTTTTTAAGAAGTTCCACTGTTTTAATTAAATATAGTCATAATCAGGTAATATTTTATTGCAATTTGGTGCTTCTACAACCTTTTTTATTTATTTTTGGCGGATAATTTTTGGTGTTGAGAAAAACAAAATAAAAGATTTAATGCAAGTTATTGAAGAGAGTGAATCAAGAGTTTACGGAGCTGAAAATTTAAAGCAAGATCTATCAGAATTGATAAAACAGTATAACAACGGAAAGGTTTTTTTATTGGTAGATACAGGCTCTTATGAATATTGCTATCCTAAGATTAAAGGGCTTCCTGAAATTGATGAAGAAAATATCATTATAATAGAACAAGGAGATCAGCATAAAAACGTTGAGGCTATTTCAAAGGTTTGGGAGTTTTTAAGTACTCATGGTGCAGATAGAAAATCAACCTTGATTAATTTGGCAGGGGGGATGCCTTGTGATTTGGGAGGATTTGCTGCTGCAACTTTTAAAAGAGGAATTAATTTTATAAATATACCAACTACCCTTTTAAGTCAGGTTGATGCTAGTGTCGGAGGTAAAACCGGTATTAATTTTCATGGATTCAAAAATGAAATTGGAGTTTTTAAACATGCATCTGCTGTTCTGGTTGATACTGATTTTGTAGAAACTCAGGATGATGAAAACATCTGTTCTGGTTATGCAGAAATGATTAAGCATGCTTTAATCTATTCAGAAGACGATTGGAATGTGATTAAGTCATTTGATATAAAAAATGCTAATCTTCCTGAATTAAAGAAGCTTGTTGTAAATTCAATTCATATAAAAGAACATTTTGTTAAGGCTGATCCAACAGAGAAAAATGTTCGTAAATCATTGAATTTTGGTCATACTATTGGTCATGCTTTTGAAAGTTTTGCAATGAAAAAAGGACGTCCAGTTCTTCATGGTTATGCCGTAGCTTATGGAATGGTTGCTGAACTTTATTTAGGAAGTAAATTATGTGGTTTTCCTATAGCGAAGATTGATGAAATTAATCAAATGATTCAATCTATTTATGGTAAGTTTCAGTTTGAACAACAGGATTTTGATGAGTTGTTTTTCTTAATGACTCACGATAAAAAGAATGAAAAAAATCAAATTAATTTTACTCTATTAAAAGATATAGGACAAATTGAAATTAATCATACATGTTCTAAGGAATTAATTTACGAAGCTTTGAATTTTTACCTTGAGCAGTAAATTAATAGTGAAGATATTAATTGGAGTAAGATATAAATAAGAAAAAATGCAATATAAAGTTTCAGCACCGCAACAGGTGTTACCATATACAGTAGAATTACCAACGTCGAAAAGTATTAGTAACAGAGCATTGATTCTAAATGCATTGGCCTACAGTGCTAAACCAATCAAGAATTTATCAGATAGTGATGATACTCAGTTGTTGATTAAAGCGCTGCAGTCAGATGGCAATAGTTTTGATGTTGGAGCGGCAGGAACAACGATGAGGTTTTTAACGGCTTTTCTTTCAAAGATCGTTGGAGAGTGGACTATTACTGGTTCTGAAAGAATGAAGCAAAGACCTATTAAGATTTTAGTTGAAGCTTTAAATAAACTTGGAGCTAAAATCGAATATATTGAAAAAGAAGGTTATCCTCCGTTAAAAATATATGGTAGTGCAATGGAAGGTGGAGACTTGGAATTGGCAGGTGATGTTAGTAGTCAATATATTTCAGCATTATTAATGATTGGACCAACAATGAAAAACGGTCTAAGATTAACTTTAACTGGTGAAATTATTTCAAGACCGTATATCTTGCTTACATTAAAAATGATGGAGACTTTTGGAGTTAAAAGTCATTGGAAAGATAATGTTATTACGGTTCCTGGAGGTCAATACCAACCAACTGATTTTACAGTAGAAGCCGATTGGAGCGCTGCTTCTTATTGGTTTCAGATTGCTGCCTTAAATCAGGGCTCAGAATTAATTTTGAAAGGTGTTAAGCGTTATAGTGAGCAAGGAGATTCAAAAGTAGCTGAACTATTTACTCAGTTAGGAGTAGAGTATAAATTTTCCAGAAATGGTTTGCTTCTGAAAAATATTGGAAATGTGGTTAAGCAGTTTAACTACAATTTTATAGAGCAGCCTGATTTAGCGCAAACTTTTGCTGTTACCTGTTGTTGCTTAGGTGTTCCATTTGAATTTACAGGACTACAAACTTTAAAGATTAAAGAAACAGATAGGATAAACGCTTTGATTGATGAGCTGAAAAAGCTAGGGTTTAAATTGCAGTCAAACAACGTGGATAATCTTATTTGGGATGGTGCTACTTGTGATAAAGATGAATCAGCTTGTATAGCTACTTATAAAGATCATAGAATGGCAATGGCGTTTGCTCCTGCTGTTGCTAGTATTGGAAATATTATTGTTGATGATCCGGCAGTTGTTTCTAAATCATATCCAAAATATTGGGATCATTTAAAAGAGTTTGGATATGAAGTCAACGAATAATTGATCTTTGATAAAATATTATTATAAGGTGAATGGCTTTGTCGTTCACCTTTTTTTTGTTTGATGTTTTTAGAACTCAAATATAACTAATCTCGAACCTTTTGTTGGTTTATTATTAATAATTGCAGTTTCCCAGTCGCCTTGTTCCTTTATTTTTTCAATAAGTTTCAAGTCGAATTCCTGATTTACAGGAGTTATTATTTTAATGTCGGATATCTTACCTGAATCGGTAATGAATATATTAACTCTGATTTCATTGGTTGGATAGTTATCCGGTAGTTTTAAGCTGTGTTCAATTTTTCTTTTAAACCTTTTAATGCCTGTTAGTGGAGAGGGGATTAAGTTATTTTTAACTTCTTCGCTTTTTTCCGTTGTTCTATTTTTAGGTTTTGTTCCATATCCGATAGTTACAACTTCATCAAGAGCTAATGTTTCATTTTCTAAAACAACTTCACCTATAGAATCATCTTTTGCAACAAGTTTTTTTTGTTTGAAACCAATAAAGTCAAATGATAGAAGACTTTCATTTTTCAAAGTATTTAAAGTAAAGTTGCCATCCATATCGGTAATGGTTCCATTGGGTTTTCCTTCTTCAATGATGGTTACACCTGGTATAGGAATACCATTTTCGTCAACAACTTTACCTTTGTATTGGATAAAAGAATCTTTCAAAATACTCTGGTCAATAGCTCTGTCTGCAGCGTAAGAAGTTGAAGTAAGATCCATTTTATCGCCTTCAATTGTGCCTGTTATGGTATTTTTATTTCTGTCAGAATCTAATTCTAATTGCTGCTCAAGGTCAACGGAAATTTCTTCGTTAACCGAAGTTTGGGATATATTATAATTTGTCTTTTTGTGAGATAGCTTGGCGATAGTTAATTGCTTTCTTTCAGCTTTCTCGTTGTTGTCATGTACTGCAGGTGTGGCAGAGGATTCTATTTCTAATGTGTCAGAAGCTTGGATTTCTATTGTATTATTCTTTGTAGGTAACTCAATTCTGTTTTCTGATGAGTCTTTTTGCTCAATTATTGTTTTGTTGTTTTGTTGTTTGCTTAATAGAGGTTGAGTTTCTTTATTTGTAATAATGTAGAATAAAGTAGAAATACCCATTAAAAATATAATTGTTGCAGCAATCTTTGTCCAATGTGAAATTATATTTTTTCTGGTGTTACTCTGTAATTTACTTTGTAAAAATAGTAATGAGTTGTTTGTTTCACTTTTAGATAACTTCTCGTAGCCTTCAACAGCATCCATTAAAAAAGGATCAGCTTCCATTTCTCTTTCAAAAGCATACCTTTCCTTTTCTGAAAGTTCATTGTTCAGATATCTTAATATTTGCGATATGTTTTTATTATTCTGCATTGCTTCTTTCCAAACAGATTTTTAAATTACGTTTCGCATTTTGGATGTAACTCTTTACTTTTTTTATATCGACCTCCATCTTATCTGAAATCTGTTGATAGGTCATTTCTTTAAAATAAAATAACTCTATACTCTCTTTTTGTTGAAATTTTAGTTTGTCAATACAGGATTTTAAAGCTGCTTCATTCAGTTTATTCTGCTCTTCATCAATAGGATGTATTTCAAACTGTTTTTCCATAAAACTTTCATCAAAATATTTTTCATCATCTATTGATGAAGTAAAATGCTTCACTTTTCTAAGTTCCATCAAACAGTAATTCTTAGATACAACATATAACCAGGGTTTAAAGTTATCTATATCTGCCTCCTTTAAGGACGTAGTAAGCTTTTCGAAAATCTGAATTACTGCATCCTGAGCATCATCTTTATTTTTAAGATATTTTAAACATACACCAAAAACCAAATCTATATATCTCGAATATAATTCACCAAGAATATCGAGGTTGTGAGTATTACGATACTGGTGCATTAATTCATTATCTGAATTGTATTTTATTCTTGAGGAAAATAGCTTCATTTATCTTAAAAAATGTTGCTAAATGTATAAATAATATGCATGTTTTTCAATACAGGAAATAATTATTGAGTTTTTATTATGATGAGCTATGCTAAAAAATTATAAAAAATGAGGACTTACCCCTTTTTTTTGGTGAATTAAAAATGATAAATGTTATTTTTACATCGTCAACGTAATAAAATACCACCTATTTAATTGCTGAAGGAGAGAAAAGTAATTTTGCCCGGATTATTTTGTGAATTTCAGGAATAGATAACAAAACTGTAATTGCATTAAAGTTTAGTAATAAATTTTATAGATGTAGTTATGACGTTTTTGTGTTGATTATCAATTGAAAATGAAATAAGAAAAAATGTTGCTTATTTAGAATGGCTTAATTTTATTTAATCTAAATAGTTTACTAATTTTGCACATTCATAGCATGTAATTCAGATCATCTTAAACATGGTATATAAACACAATGACTATAAGATTGTTTAGGAATCAGACAACAAAGTAATTATGGCAGAAGATCAGGATAAAATATTAGAAGAAGTTACCGGTAGTGACTATAAATATGGTTTTACGACTGATATAGAAACAGAGGTAATTCCTAAAGGATTAAGTGAAGATGTGGTTCGTCTTATTTCTCAAAAAAAGAATGAGCCGGAATGGATGTTGGAGTTTAGGTTGAAGGCTTATAACCATTGGTTAAAAATGGAGCAACCTAATTGGGCCAAGCTGAATATTCCTAAAATAGATTTTCAGGATATTATTTATTATGCTGCACCAAAGCAAAAACCAAAACTAGATAGCATTGATGATGTAGATCCGGAATTGAAGGCTACTTTTGATAAGCTTGGGATACCATTGGAAGAGCAAAAGGTTTTAGCAGGAGTTGCTGTTGATGCGGTAATGGATAGTGTATCTGTGAAAACAACGTTTAAGGAAACTTTAGCTGAAAAAGGAATTATTTTTTGCAGTTTTAGTGAAGCTGTGCATGAATATCCTGATTTAATTAAAAAATATATGGGATCAGTTGTTCCATATACAGATAACTTTTTTGCAGCACTTAATTGCGCTGTGTTTAGTGACGGATCTTTTGTTTATATACCAAAAGGAGTTCGCTGTCCAATTGAACTTTCAACCTATTTTAGAATAAATGCAGTAAATACAGGTCAGTTTGAAAGAACACTGATCGTTGCTGATGATGATAGTTATGTGAGCTATTTGGAAGGCTGTACTGCTCCTCAACGAGACGAGAATCAGCTTCATGCTGCCATTGTAGAGATTGTTACAATGGATAGAGCAGAAGTAAAATACTCTACAGTGCAAAACTGGTATCCTGGAGATAAAGAAGGAAAAGGAGGTATCTATAATTTTGTTACCAAAAGAGCTTTGTGTAAAGGAGATTATTCAAAGGTAATGTGGACTCAGGTTGAAACTGGTTCTGCAATTACATGGAAGTATCCTAGCTGTGTATTAATGGGAAATCATTCTGTTGGTGAGTTCTACTCTGTTGCAGTAACAAATAATTATCAGCAGGCTGATACTGGTACTAAAATGATTCACCTGGGTAAAAATACACGAAGTCTCATTGTTTCAAAAGGTGTTTCTGCAGGTAAGAGTCAAAATAGTTACAGAGGCTTGGTGAGGGTGAATAAGAAAGCTGAAAATGCCAGAAATTTCTCTCAATGTGATTCATTATTAATGGGAGATCAATGTGGAGCACATACATTCCCATATCTTGAAATTAATAATAATACTGCAGTAGTTGAGCACGAAGCAACAACTTCTAAAATCGGAGAAGACCAGATATTTTATTGTAATACCAGAGGTCTGTCAACAGAAGATGCAATTGGACTAATTGTAAATGGTTATGTAAAAGAGGTAATCAATCAATTACCAATGGAGTTTGCTGTAGAGGCACAAAAATTATTACAAATAAGTTTAGAAGGTAGTGTTGGATAACAGACACAAGTAGCAAGTATCAAGTCAAATGACATAATTATCTTGCTCTGTTTTAATATATAAATGCAATTATCAAATTCAGGATTAAAAAAGTCTTATTACTTGTGTCTTGATACTTGATACTAAAAACAAAAGATTATGCTTGAGATAAAAAATTTACATGCTAAGATAGATGATAAGGAGATATTAAGAGGTATTAACCTAACAATAAAACCAGGAGAAGTTCATGCTATAATGGGACCAAACGGTTCAGGTAAGAGTACTTTATCATCAGTGCTTGCCGGTAGTGAAGCTTTTGAAGTATCCGAGGGTTCAGCTACTTTTTATGGAAAGGACTTGTTAGATATGCCAGCAGAAGATAGAGCAAGAGAAGGTTTGTTTTATAGTTTCCAATATCCTGTTGAAATACCTGGTGTTAGTATGGTAAACTTTATGCGTACTGCAGTAAATGAACATCGTAAGTATAATGGAGAGAAGCCTTATACTGCAAGTGAGTTCTTGAAATTGATGCGTGAGAAAAAAAGTTTGGTAGAGATTGACTCAAACCTTACTAACCGTTCTGTTAATGAAGGTTTTTCTGGTGGTGAGAAAAAGAAAAATGAAATCTTCCAGATGGCTATGTTACAGCCTAAAGTATCTATTCTTGATGAAACAGATTCAGGTTTGGATATTGATGCTTTGAGAATTGTAGCTAATGGTGTAAATAAATTAAAATCAGAAGATAATGCAACTATAGTGATAACTCACTATCAGCGTTTATTAGATTATATAGTTCCTGATTATGTTCACGTTTTATACAAAGGACGTATCGTAATGTCTGCAGGAAAAGAATTAGCATTAGAATTAGAAGAAAAAGGTTACGACTGGATTAAAAAGCAGTTTGAGGATTAACCCGTAAACTACATGTTTAACTTTTAAAATGTATAAAAATGAGTATAGCGGGTTCAGATATAAAAACAGAAGAAAAATATGTTTCTCTTTATAAAGAGAATCTAGGACGTTTGAATATTGTTACGTCTGATTTGGTTGCCGGAGAAAGAGGAAAAGCAATAGGAATTTTTGAAGAAAAAGGAATTCCTAATCGTAAAGTTGAGAGTTATAAGTATACAAATCTTAATCCTCAGTTTGAAAGAGATTATAATTATGATTTTGAACACGAAGTTTTTAATCAGAACTTAGGTGATGTTTTTAATTGTAATGTTGAGGATCTTGAAGCTATTACTGTTTATTTAATTAATGGATGGTATTACAGAAAAAATACACTTCCGGATTCTCTTCCCAAAGGTGTAATTATTGGTAGTTTTGCGGAGTATTCAAAATCTCATCCTGAAATTTTTGAGGCTCATTATAATAAGTATGCTAAAAACGAAGAGGATAGTTTTGTTGCTTTAAATACAGCTTATGCTCAGGATGGTTTCTTTTTATATATTCCTAAAGGTGTTGTGGTTGAAAAACCAATACAGATTGTGAATATTATGAAAGCAGATGAGGATTTCATGGCTTTCCCAAGAAACTTAATTGTAGTTGAAGAAAATGCTCAGGCTAAGATTTTGGTCTGTGAGCATACATTATCAGAAAAAAAGTTTCTATTAAATGGAGTAACAGAGGCTTTTGTTGATAAAAGTTCAATTTTTGATCTTTATACTATTCAAAATCAGCACAATTTAACTACAAATATTTCATCTGTATTTATTAAGCAAAAAGAACAGTCCAGTATTCTTACGCATAATCTTACATTACATACAGGCGTAACACGAAATAATGTTTACGTTCATATGGCTGGAGAGCATTGTGAGTCAAGAGTATATGGTTTGTATATTTCAGATAAGAGTCAGCATGTAGATAATTATTCTTTTATTGATCATGCGATGCCAAATTGTTATAGCGAGGAATTGTTTAAAGGAGTTTTAGATGATGCTGCAACAGGTGCTTTTGCCGGAAAAATTATGGTGCGCCCTAATGCTCAAAAGACTAATGCCTTCCAGAAAAATGATAATTTACTTTTGACTGAGAATGCAAAAATGAATACAAAGCCAATGTTGGAGATTTATGCAGATGATGTTAAATGTTCGCATGGTGCTACTGTAGGTCAGCTTGATGAAAAATCAATGTTCTATTTGCGTTCAAGAGGTATTGGTAAGGATGAAGCAAGAATCTTGTTGATGTATGCTTTTGCGTATGAAGCTGTAGAGAAGATTAGGGTTGAGGCAGTAAGAGAGCAAATTAGAGGACTTGTGGAGCAAGTGTTCAGGGGAGAGTTAAATAAATGTAATTCTTGCGTTTTATGTGGTCAGGAATCAGGTAAAGGATACGCTTGTATGTAGTAATGCTATGGCAATTGATATAAACAACATAAGATCACAGTTTCCTATCTTGGACAGTATAATTCATGGTAAGCCATTGGCTTATTTTGATAATGCTGCAACAACTCATAAACCGGAACGGGTTGTTAATAAGGTAAACGAAGTTTACCATACTTTAAATAGTAATATTCATAGAGGAGTACATTATTTAAGTAATCAGGCAACTTTAGCATACGAGGAAGCAAGAATTAAAGTGCAGAATTTCTTAAATGCAGCTCATTCTCATGAAATAATATTTACATCAGGAGCTACGGCTGCTATTAATTTATTAGCCTTTTCTTTTGGTGAAACATACATTGAGGAAGGAGATGAGATAATCGTCTCCCAAATGGAGCATCATTCTAACATTGTACCATGGCAAATGATGTGTAAAAGAAGAAAGGCTGTTTTAAAAGTAATTCCGATAACAGAAACAGGAGAGTTGGATCTGGAAACTTTTAAATCTCTTTTGTCTCATAAAACGAAATTGGTCGCTGTAACATATGTGTCAAATGCATTGGGTACACAAAATCCAATACCAGAAATTATAAAGCGTACGCATCAGAATAATTCATTAATTATGGTTGATGCATCTCAGGCTGTTCAGCATTTAAAAGTTGATGTGCAAGAATTGGATGTGGACTTTTTGGTTTTTTCGGGGCATAAAATTTATGGACCTACAGGAACTGGTTCTTTATATGGAAAAGAAAAATTTCTAAATGAAATGGAGCCTTGGCAAGGTGGAGGTGAAATGATAAAGACGGTTACTTTTGAAGAAACATCTTATAATGAATTGCCTTTTAAATACGAAGCAGGAACTCCAAATATCGCTGGGGCAATAGGCCTGGGTGAAGCTATTGATTTTGTTTCAGAGATCGGAGTTGAAAATATAGCAGAGTATGAACACGAACTATTAGTTTATGCTACCGATAAGCTTAATGCAATCCCTGGAATGAGAATATTTGGTACTTCTAATCAAAAATCCAGTGTGATTTCATTTTTAGTTAATGAAATTCATCCGTTTGATATGGGTACTATGCTCGATAAAATGGGATTAGCTGTAAGAACAGGTCATCATTGTGCGCAACCTATTATGGACTACTTTGGTATTCCTGGCACATTAAGAGCTTCTTTTGCTGTTTATAATACTAAAGAAGAAATTGATCGATTGGTAGAAGGTATTTCAAAGGTAGCTATGTTGTTTGGGTAAAGATTTTAATTTTAGCATCTTTGTTACCTAAATTTTGTAAATAGTAATAGATAATTTATAATGACAATACAAGAAATTCAAGACGAAATAGTTGCAGAGTTTACATCTTTTGATGAATGGATGGATAAATACGCATATTTAATAGAACTGGGCAATGATCTTGAACCTTTTGATGATCAATACCGATTAGATCAAAATTTATTGGACGGATGCCAATCAAAAGTATGGTTGCATGCTTGGGAAGAAGATGGTAAGATTTATTATATGGGTGATAGTGATGCTATAATTGTTAAAGGAATTGTAGCTTTAATGATTAGAGCTTTATCCGGTCAGAAACCTGATGATATACTAAATAATGATCTTACATTTGTAGATGAAATTGGATTAAAAGAACATCTTTCTCCTACAAGATCTAACGGTTTAGTAGCTATGATTAAGCAAATGCGATTATTTGCACTTGCGTTTAAAGCAAAGCAAGCATAGTTAATTAATAATTGTATATTCAGAAACATTAGGTTGATCTTTATGTTTTAAATATATACCTGATACAAGAAATTATGACAAACGAATTTTTATCAATAGAGGAAGAGATTGTTAATACATTAAAAACTATTTTCGATCCGGAAATTCCTGTTAATATATATGACCTAGGATTGATCTATGAAGTTAACGTTGAGGAAGATGGAAAGGTACGGGTTGTGATGACATTGACTTCACCAAATTGTCCAGTGGCAGAATCGATGCCTGAAGAAGTGTTTGATAAGGTTAGTAGTGTTGAGGGTGTTTCTCATGTTGATGTAAACCTAACTTTTGATCCACCATGGACAAAGGATATGCTATCAGATGAGGCTTTATTGGAATTAGGTCTGTTGTAAGATATTATATATACAAGAAAATAAAAAAAGATCCTTAATCATATCAGTTGGTTAAGGATCTTTTTTATTATAGAATTTAAGAGTTAACTTTCTTCAGAAAGATATTAATTGATGGATTTGATTAAAATTAAATATGCAGAGTTGATTAAGTCAAAGGCTAAAGAATTAGGTTTTGATGATTGTGGTTTTACTGAAGCAAAGGAGCTTAATGAACAGAAGCTTTATTTACAAGATTGGTTAGCTAATAATATGCATGGAAGTATGCAGTATATGGAAAATCATTTTGAAAAAAGACTTGACGCATCAAAGCTTGTAGAAAATGCAAAAACAGTTATTGTATTATTAAAGAATTACTTTCCTCGGGAAAAGCAGAATAAAGATTCACCTGTTATATCCAGATATGCTTATGGTGAAGATTACCATTTTGTACTAAAGGATAAACTAAAAGATTTATTTGAATATATTAAAGCTGAAATAAACCCGGATCTTGAGGGTAGGTGTTTTGTTGATTCTGCTCCTATACTTGAAAGAGCATATGCCGTTAATGCTGGTTTGGGATGGGTTGGGAAGCATAGTAATTTAATTCATAAAAGGTTAGGGAGCTATGTTTTTATTTCTGAATTAGTGGTTAATTTATCACTCCCATATGGAGAGCCAATTAACGAAGCTTGTGGAGGTTGTTACCGATGTATTGATGCTTGTCCTACTAAAGCTATTGTTTCGCCTAAGGTTATAGATTCAAATAAATGTATTTCCTATCTGACTATTGAAAATAGAGATGAAATTCCCGAGTCTTTTAAAGGTAAAATGGATAATAGAATGTATGGTTGTGATGTTTGTCAGGAGGCTTGCCCATGGACCTGGAAATCACGTCCAACCCAGGAGGAACGTTTCAAACCTAAAGAAGAATTGCTTGAAATGAACCAAGAAGATTGGTCTAAATTGACTCCTGATCAATTTTCAGTTCTTTTTAAAAAATCAGCAGTTAAACGAACAAAATATAGTGGATTGAAAAGAAATATTGACTTTTTAATGTAAAAAACCTTTTTTCTAATTACGGCAACTGAAAAATGTTATTAAATTTATGAGAATCATTCAAATGTGTTTTAAATATAATAACTGATTATTATAGTATTGCATATTACTAATTTTTAAATTATGAGTAATTTTAATCATTCCCCCTTTTTTACTTATGCAAAAGACAGAACACTAATTCATGGTATGTATTGGGTTCCTAAGACTAATGTAAGAGCCATAATTTGTCTGGTTCATGGTTTAGGTGGTCATATTGCCAGATTTTCAAAATTAGCAGAGTATTTCTGCAATAATAATATTGGTTTGATAGGAGTCGATTTAAGAGGACACGGTAAATCGCATGGTAAAAGGGGATGTGTATGTAGTTTGAATGATTACTTTAATGATATCTCAGCATCCTTAAAATACTTAAAGAATAATATCTCAGCAAAAGGAATTCCTATATATCTGTATGGAAATAGTATGGGAGGTCCAGTATCTCTAAAATATGCAATAAAGAATAAAGCAGTATTTAATGGCGTTATATTAACAGCTCCATGGTTTTGTTTGCGTAAACAACCCAATGGTTTTTCTTTGTTTATGCTCAAGAATATAAATAAGATATTTCCCAATGTTACCATATCCTCAGGAATTAAGTCCAAAGATTTTAGATCTAATCCGAAAATGCAGGATGAAGCCAGAAAAGATAAACTTGTTCATAAGCGGATTTCAATAAGGTTGTTGTTTTTGATTTATCATTTAGGGTTAGAGTTAATATTGAAAGAAATAGAGAATTTTAGTTTGCCTACCCTTATTTTTCATGGAGAATCAGATAGAGTTACTGATATTAATGCTTCAAAAAGGTATAAAGAAAATAATTTTAAAAATGTTGAGTTTATATCATTACCAAATACAAAACATGAAATTCATGTAGAGGAAGAAAGTGGAAACGTTATGAGAAAGATTGTTTCCTGGATAAATGCTCATGAAATTGATGCTAAGATGCAAAATGAAAGAAAAGGTATTGCTTGTATAAATTAATATAATGGATAGTTTTAGAACAGAAGTTGAGGTAGGAAAGTTTTCAAAGAAAATAGAATACGATTCTAAAGTCATGTTTTTAGGATCTTGTTTTGCGACTAATGTTGGAGAAAAATTTAAATCAGTAAGGTTGGATACTATGGTAAATCCTTATGGTGTTATTTATAATCCAATAAGCGTAGCAAATACATTACAGGCAATTATTGATCACAGAATGTTTTCAGCAGAGGAACTAAAGTTTAAAGGAGAGCACTGGCATAGCTTTTATCATCATAGTAGTTTTTCCGATCGAAATAAGGAGAGTTGTTTACAAAAAATTAATGATAGTAATCAAAAGGCTCATAATTATTTAAAGTCCTGTGACTATATTTTTATAACCTTTGGTACAGCTTGGGTTTATCAATGGAAAGAAAATGAACAGATTGTTTCAAACTGTCATAAATACCCGGCAAAAGAGTTTAATCGATTTGTATTAAATATTGACGAAATAGTAAGTGTTTATAAAAAAATATTGACAGAACTTCTTGTTCTTAACCCAGAACTTCAAATAGTATTTACTGTTAGTCCTGTTCGCCATTGGAAGGATGGAGCTCACGGTAATCAAATAAGTAAATCAACCTTGCTATTGGCAATTGAAAGTATTGTAGATCAATTTGAAAGTAGTAGTTATTTCCCAGCGTATGAATTATTGTTAGATGATTTAAGAGACTATAGATTTTATGATGTAGATATGATTCATCCCAATTCCGTTGCAATAGACTATATCTGGCGAAAGTTGGAAAGTTGTATTTTTTCTGGTAAAACATTGGAATATATCAAGGAGATGTATAAATTAGTGAAAGCAATTGGTCATAGACCCTATGATTCCACTTCCGAGTCATATCAATCTTTTCTCAACGACCAGATTGAGAAAATAGGCTATCTAAAAGATAAATATCCCAAAGTGGATTTTAGTTCGGATTTAAATATTTTCAAAAGTAAAATAATTTAAATCCATGTTATTTATTCTTAATTGTTTACTGATTATTATATTATTAGGGAAAATAGTTATAATTTGTAGGAAGAAATATTAAATATATTACAATTTAGTATAGTTGAAATAAAGTGTGTTGTTAAATAATTTGTCTAACTTAAAAATATCATGCTAAAATTTTAGAGAAGTGATAAGATGATTTTATCTGTATAACTTTAATAGAATCTGGGTATTTAAATAGAAATAGTTTAAGTCATTATAATAGATATCTCTTTGGATATATACAGTTGTAATAGATTTTAGATTTTATGATATTAAAAATATAAAGAAAATGATATAACAAATAATTATTAAATGTCCTATCTAACTTTTGAAAAATCCAAATTAATCAACCTGGAACAATCTCTTTACAAAGAGATTCTTCGAACCAATCGGGCGGGCTCGTATTCGAGCTCAAGTATTATAGGTTGTAATACTCGGAAATATCACGGTTTGTTGGTATGTCCGTTGCCTAATTTTGACATGATGCGTCATGTCATATTAAGTTCTCTTGATGTAACCGTAATTCAGCATGACAAGGAATTCAATCTTGGTATCCACAAATATAGCGGAAACCATTATGAACCTAAAGGGCATAAATACATTAGAGAACTGGAATTTGATATCATTCCCCGTAAAGTATACCGCATCGGAGGAGTTTTGTTTTCTGTTGAAGAAGTTTTAGTAGAAAAGCAAGAACGAATCCTGGTAAAGTATACGCTTTTAGAAGCAAATTCCGCCACAAAATTAAAACTTAAACCCTTCTTAGCGAATAGAAGTGTTCACGAATTGACACATGAGAATCTGGAGGTAAATACCAAGTATTCTCGTATAGACAATGGAATTAGTCTACAAATGTATCCTGCAGTTCCAAAGTTATATATGCAGTTGTCAAAACAAAGTGAATTTGTGGCAAATCCGGATTGGTACAGGGGAATTGAATACTTTAAAGAACAGCACAGAGGTTATCATTTTAAAGAAGACCTTTACGTGCCTGGTTACTTTGAAGTGGATATCAAAACAGGTGAAAGTATAATTTTTTCGGCCTCACTAACAAAACATATTCCTGAAAATTTTGGGATAAGATTTGACAAAGAGGTTGAGAAACGAATTCCTAGAGATAGTGCTTTCAATAATCTGCTAAATGCGGCTCAACAATTTTTTGTACTGAACAGCAAAGGTATTACGATGGTTGCTGGTTATCACTGGTATGGTGAAAGATTGCGTGATACTTTAGTCTCTGTTCCTCAATTAACAGAGGCTTTAGGTGATGAAAATGTGTTTGAGAGTGTTTTAGATACTACTGCAAAAAAGATTACTAAAATAATTAAGGATAAATCTATTCTTAATATTGAAGAAGCAGATACCCCTTTATGGTTTTTCTGGACCATAAACCAATGTTGGGGTGAATTGTGTATTGAAAATCTTTGGACAAAGTATTATGACTTTTTAAAGTTGGTTATTAAATCATATTTGTCTGGAAGATTTGAAAATATGAAAGTTGACTATAATGGGTTAGTCGTTATTCATGATGATATTATACCATTAACCTGGATGAATGGAGTTGTTGATTTTAAACCTGTAACTCCTAGAAATGGGGCGTGTGTTGAAATTAACGCTTTGTGGTATAATGCATTAAGCTTATTTTTTGATTTAGCTAAAGAACAAAAAAAGGATGCTGCTTTAATAAAAGAGGTTAAGTCTGTACTTGACAAATTAGAAGTCTCTTTTATTGAAACATTTTGGAATGAAAATGCAAATTGTTTATATGATTTAGTTGATGGCGATTTTAAAGATTCAGCAATTAGACCAAATCAGGTTTTTGCTACATCTTTTAAATACTCGCCTTTGAGTAATGAGCAAAAAAAGGCTGTAATAGATGTCCTGAAAGAAGAGTTGCTTACTCCTAAAGGATTAAGGACTTTATCTCCTAAAAATCCTCAATATGTAGGATCTATGGAAGGTCTTGCACATAAAAGAGAAACGGGTTTGCATCAAGGTGCAGTATGGCCATGGTTAATATCTTTTTATGCAGAAGGATATTTAAAGCTTCATAAACAAAGTGGAATTAGTCATATAAAACGTATTGCGGATAACTTTAACGAAGAAATGACAGAGCATTGTATTGGTACTTTGTCAGAGTATTATAATGGAAATCCTCCGCAACGCGGCAAAGGTGCCGTTAGTATGGCATGGAATGTAGCAGGTGTTCTTAAAATTCTTAAACTAATCGAAAAATATAGCTAATATGAGGGTATTAATGTTTGGCTGGGAGTTTCCTCCTCATATTACAGGTGGACTCGGAACTGCTTGTTATGGATTAACAAGAGGTTTATCTCATGTAGAAGATTTGGATGTATTATTTGTGGTACCTAAGGCCTATGGCGATGAAGATCAAAGCGCCATTCAGTTGGTGGGTGCAAATAATGTGTCTATTAGACAACGAAAAATAGATTTCAAAAAGTTTCAAAAGGAGATGGAATATATAGAGGTTGATACCCATATTATTCCTTACGTAGATCCTGAGGATTATTGGAAACTCACAAAAGTTAAAGTAGAAGGTGAAAAAAAGATTGTTCATACTAATGAAGAAGGTAAAATTGATTTTTCAGGAAAGTATGGTGCTAATCTTTTAGAAGAAATAGCAAACTATGCACTTGTTGCTGGCGTTATTGCTCAGGATAATGAATTTGATGTAATTCATGCTCACGATTGGTTGGCTTATCCGGCAGGTATTGCAGCTAAAGAATCAAGTGGAAAACCTTTGGTTGTTCATGTTCATGCAACAGATTTTGACAGGAGTGGTGGTAGTGTTAACCCTGCTGTTTATGAAATAGAGAAAAGAGGGCTTGATGCTGCAGATAAAGTAATAACTGTAAGTAACCTGACTAGAAATATTGTTATTGAAAAATATGGTATTAGTCCGGATAAGGTAGTTACAGTTTATAATGCTGTGGAGCCAAAAGAAATGTCAGTAGATAATCCAATAAAAAAGAATAAAGGTGAAAAGATTGTTACCTTTTTAGGAAGGATAACGATGCAAAAAGGGCCTGAATATTTTATTGAAGCAGCATATCGTGTTCTTCAAAAAATGGATAATGTACGTTTTGTTATGGCAGGTAGTGGTGACATGATGGAGAAAATGATTCGTAGAGCAGCAGAACTCAAAATTACAGATAAGTTTCACTTTACTGGATTCCTGAAAGGAGAAGAAGTATTTACAATGTTGCGTATGAGTGATTTATATGTAATGCCTTCCGTATCTGAACCTTTTGGGATTTCGCCATTAGAGGCTATGCAAAGTAATGTTCCCGTGCTTATTTCCTATCAATCGGGAGTAGCTGAGATTTTAAATCATGCTATTAAAACCAATTTTTGGGATATAGATGCAATGGCAGATGCGATGTATGGAGTGCTTAAATATCCATCACTTTCAACAATGTTCCAGCGACATGGTAAAAGTGAAGTCGAAGCACTTAAGTGGGAAGATTCTGCAGAAAGAGTAAAGGATGTTTACGATTCTGTTGTACCTAACCTATAAATCTAACTCTAAATATTAAAAGTCATGAAAACTATTTGTTTATATTTTCAAGTTCATCAACCATTTCGCTTTCGTCGTTATCGCTTCTTTGATATTGGCAATAATCACTATTACTATGATGATTATACCAATGAAAGTATAATGGTAAAAATTTCTCAAAAATGTTATTTACCAACAAATAAAATATTGCTAGACCTGATCAAGCAAAATAAAGGAAAGTTTAAAGTTGCATTTTCTATTTCAGGAATTGCACTTAAACAATTTCAACTTTATGCGCCGGAGGTAATTGATAGTTTTAAGCAACTTGCAGATACAGGACAAGTAGAATTTCTCGCAGAAACCTACTGTCACTCATTAGTATCTTTAAAAGATAAAAATGAATTTGAGCGTCAGGTTAATATGCAGGTTGACTTAGTTAAAGAACTATTCAATCAGGAACCAAAAGTATTCAGAAACACAGAATTAATTTATTCTGATGAAATGGGAGATATGGTTTATAAAATGGGTTATAAAGCCATGTTGACCGAGGGGGCAAAACATGTTTTAGGATGGAAGAGTCCTAATTACTTGTATTGTAATAGTCTTAATCCAAAATTAAAAGTGCTGTTAAAGAACTTCGTTTTAAGTGATGATATTGCATTTCGTTTTGGAAATAAAGGATGGAACGAGTATCCTTTAACACCACAAAAGTATACTCAGTGGTTAAAAGATCTTGATCCAAAATCTGAAGTAATAAACCTATTTCTTGATTACGAAACTTTTGGAGAACATCAATGGAAAGAAACAGGAATCTTTGATTTTTTAGAAGGACTTCCAAAAGAAATTCTAAAACATAAAGAGTTTTCATTCTCAACGCCATCAGAGGTTGCCGAGAATTTACAACCTGTTTCATCTATAAATGTTCCATATCCTATCTCCTGGGCTGATGAAGAAAGAGACTTAACAGCTTGGTTGGGTAATGAGATGCAGGAGGAAGCATTTAATAAATTGTACGCTTTATTACCTAAGATAGAAAAGTGTACTGATCCTAAATTGAACGATGACTGGATTTATCTTCAAGCAAGTGATCATTTTTATTACATGTGTACTAAGTATTTTTCTGATGGAGATGTACATGCGTATTTTAATCCGTATGAGTCACCATATCAGGCGTTTATAAATTACATGAATATACTTAGTGATTTTACATTACGATTAAATGCGGCCGTTCCTGAAAGTGAAGAAGATCAGGATATTTCTAATTTAACAAATCTGCTAACTGAAAAAGAAGCAAAAATAGTTGAATTAGAAAAAAGACTTAAAGAGTTACGCGATAAGAAAGGTGTAAAAAAATCAAAAGAAAAAGTATTGTAATTAATAAAACTCTGTTTCTCAAAATGAAGCAGAGTTTTATTAAGCCTATTTTATTATTATTAAATAAACAGAGAAAATTATGAGCATTAAAAAGCAATTTTTAAAAAGTAAACCAGAATGTAAGGTTACTTTTAAATTTGAAAAAAAAGATGGGGTAGAACCTCAATCAGTAAAAGTTTTAGGAGATTTCAATAATTGGGATACATCTGTTGAACCAATGAAACCTTTAAAATCAGGTGATTTTACTCAAACTATTAATTTATCTAGTGGAGATTCTGTCCAATTCAGATACTTAATTAATGATAGTGAATGGATGAATGATGAGGAAGCTGATGCATTTATCGATAATGGATTAGGGACTGAAGAAAAAAATAGTGTACTCCAACTATAAATAACAAATTAAATCAAATTATAACTCTCTTTGAACGGTGAGATACCGCAAATACAATTTATTATTCAAAGTAAAATGACGCAAAACAATTTGAAACCTGACGTAGTTTTTGAAGCTAGTTGGGAAGTCTGTAATAAAATGGGCGGTATCCATACCGTTTTGTCGACAAAAGCATTAACACTGGTTGAAAATTTTGGAGATAATATAATTTTTATTGGTCCGGATGTTTATTCCGGATCCAATAAAATTCATGAATTTGAAGAGGATACTAATCTTTTTCCGGGATGGAAAGATATTCTTAATAAAGAAGGTCTTCGCGTTAAAACAGGGCGTTGGAATGTTGTAGGAAAACCAATAGCGTTGTTAATTGATTTTAGTACTCTGGTATCGCAAAAGGATGAAATACTATCGAGATTTTGGGAACTATATAAAGTTGATTCATTGTCTGGACAATGGGACTATATAGAATCCGTACTTTTTGGATATGCAGTAGGTAAAGTAATTGAAAGTTATTATAAGTGTTATCTAAATGCCAATAATAAAATAGTAGCTCATTTTAATGAGTGGATGACTGGTAGTGGGGCGTTGTATCTTAAAAATACCTTGCCTCAAATCGCTACGATATTTACAACTCATGCAACGGTAATAGGTCGCAGTTTAGCTGGACATGGAGAGCCGTTATATGATGAACTCCAAAATTTTAATGCGGATATAAGATCACATGATCTTGGTGTAGTAGCTAAACACTCCTTAGAAAAGAAATCAGCGATTAATGTTGATTGTTTTACAACAGTATCAGATATCACAGCAAAAGAATGTGCTCAGTTTATGGAGCGCAAGGTTGATGTTGTTACCCCTAATGGTTTCGAAAATGATTTTGTTCCTCAGGGTGAAGACTTTAGCCGGAAAAGAAAAATTGCACGTGATAAATTACGTGCTGTTTCAGAAAGCCTATTGGGCTATAAGTTATCGGAAGATGCTTTCTTTATAGCAAATAGTGGAAGGTATGAATACCGTAATAAAGGGATCGATGTTTTCCTTGATAGTTTAAAGCATCTTAATGAAGATGAAAATTACAAAAGAGAAACCATTGTATTTGTATTAATTCCTGCAAATAATTATGGGGCCCGTAAAGATTTAATTGACAAATTAAATGGGCAATCTAATCAAAAACTTGATAATCCATTCTTAACTCATGGTTTAAATGATCTGGGTTATGATCCAATTATAAATAAAATACAGGATATTCATCTTAACAATGATGTTGATGATACTGTAAAATTAATTTTTGTTCCTGCTTATTTAAAAGGAGATGATGGGGTGTTTAATCTTCCATACTATGATATCCTGATCGGTATGGATTTAACTGTCTTTCCTTCCTATTATGAGCCATGGGGCTATACTCCTTTAGAGAGTTTGGCTTTTTATATTCCAACTATAACAACAACTTTAGCAGGTTTTGGAATATGGGGACAACAATATTCAGCTGGTATATCTGATGGATTAGGCATTATAGAAAGAAATGATCATAATATGGCGGAGGTTTCCCGTAATATTTCTAATACTATTCAGGAATATCTACTTAAATCAGAAAATGAGATATTAGATATACGAATGAAGGCTCATGAGCTTTCGACAAGAGTTGATTGGGGTGTTCTTATCAAACATTATTTTGATGCTTATGAAGTAGCACTAAAAGCAGTTGAGAGCAGAAGGGCACAAATTGATGTGGTTAAAAGGGAAAAACGAATTCACATCAAGCCAGAGAAGTCAGCAATGCCTGTTTGGAAAAAGCTGTTTGTAAAATCAAAGCTTCCTGATAAAATACTGCATTTAAATGAACTTGCTCATAATTTATGGTGGACCTGGAATTATCAGGCTTCAGAACTTTTTGAATCAATAGATCCGGATATTTGGGTTAATTCAGGTAGAGATCCAATTAATTTATTGGAACGCGTAAGTTATGATTATTTAGAAGAGCTTTCTGGCGACGAAGACTTTGTAAATAGATTGAATCACGTTTACGGAATGTTCCGAAGCTATATGGATAGAGAGCCATCTAAAACACCTTCTATTGCATATTTTAGTATGGAATACGGTATTAATGATGTGCTTAAGATTTATTCCGGAGGTTTAGGTGTATTAGCCGGTGACTATCTTAAAGAAGCCAGTGATTCAAATGTTAACATGACTGCGATTGGGCTGCTATATAAGTATGGTTATTTCAGACAGTCTGTTACAATAAATGGAGATCAGCAGTCAAATTTTGACCGTCAGGAGTTTTCTAATCTGCCGATTACAGAAATTAAAAACAGTGATGGTACACCTTTGGTAATGCAAATGAGTGCGCCGGGGCGTACAGTATTTGTTAAAGTTTGGCGTGCAGATGTTGGGAGAGTAAATCTGTACTTATTAGATACAGATCACCCTCAGAATAGTGAAAGTGATAGACAAATAACACATAGTTTGTATGGAGGTGATTGGGAGAATAGATTAAAGCAGGAAATTCTATTAGGAATGGGAGGTATCCAGTTACTGGACACATTAGATATTAAAACAAATTTATTCCATTGCAATGAAGGACATGCTGCCTTGATTAATGTTTCAAGATTGATTAAGTATGTGGAAAGTCATTATAGTTTCCCTGAAGCAATGGAGTTAGTGAGGGCTTCATCGTTATTTACTACACATACTCCTGTGCCAGCTGGGCATGATAAGTTTGATGAAGATTTAGTAAGGGTGTATTTTCGACATATTCCTGAAAGATTACAAATATCATGGGATGATTTTATGGCATTAGGTCGTGAAAATCCGGGAGACCACCACGAGAAGTTTTCAATGAGTGTTCTTGCGGTTAAAACTTCCATGGAAGTAAATGGTGTGAGTTGGCTGCATGGTGAGGTGTCCAGAAATATGTTCCAGGGCTTATGGAAAGGCTTGTTTACAGAAGAGGTTCCGATTGGCTATGTGACTAATGGAGTGCATTATGGTACATGGACGGCTAGCGATATGCAAAGATTGTATGAAAAGGAATTTGATCCTGTTTTTAAATCAGATCTTTCAAATAAAGCATATTGGCAAAAAATTCATGAGGTAAGTGATCATGATTTATGGCAAGTCAGATTAACACTGCGTAAAAAGTTAATTGACTTTGTTAAAAACCGAATGGCTTCAAATATGGTTAATAGCCACTCTGATCCATCTCAAATTGTTGAGGTGATAGATAAGATTGACGATAAAGCTCTGACTATTGGTTTTGCGCGACGTTTTGCAACGTACAAAAGAGCCCATTTATTATTTACAGACGAAGAGAGATTAGCAAGGATCGTAAATAATCCTGATCTTCCGGTTCAGTTTATATTTGCTGGTAAAGCTCATCCTGCAGATGGGGGAGGTCAGGCTTTAATAAAACATATTGTTGAAATATCTAAAAAACCACAATTCCTTGGTAAGATCATTTTCCTTGAGAATTATGATATGGAATTAGCCAAAAGACTTGTAAGTGGAGTTGATATCTGGATGAATACTCCAACAAGACCACTGGAAGCTTCAGGTACCAGTGGAGAAAAGGCTGAGCTTAATGGTGTTCTTAACTTTAGTGTACTCGATGGTTGGTGGTTTGAAGGTTACCGTGAAGGAGCAGGTTGGAGCTTGACAGATAAGCGAACTTATAATGACCAACAGCTTCAGGACGAGTTAGATGCTGCTACTATTTATAGTATGTTTGAGAATGAAATAGTTCCATTATTCTATGATCAGAATGAGGAGGGAATATCTCCAAACTGGATTAAGTTTGTGAAGAATTCAATTTCAGAGATTGCACCAAATTATACTACAAAAAGAATGATAGATGATTATTTGAATAGATTTTATCTAAAAATGGATAGTCGTTTAACTGAGCTTAAGAAAGATGACTGTGCATTGGTGAGAGATATTACTTCATGGAAGAGATGGGTGAAAGCTAACTGGAACGAAGTTGAAGTAGTGAATATTGAGATGCCTGATATCTATGCACATCAGCTTGGAATTGGTGAAACATATCATATCAGTGTAGTTATTGATCTGAAATCATTAAGTGGTTTGGATATATCAGTACAGGCAATATTTGCTGATGTTCAGGAGGATGGTGCTGCTAAAATGCTTAGTGTGGAAGAGTTTAATGTGGATAAAAAGGATGGTAGTAAATTGTATTGTTCTTTGAATCATAAGTTAAATATTCCTGGAGTATACAATTTTGGAATCAGAATGTATCCAAAGAATGCTAATGTTCAATCTCAGCATGAAGTGTGTTGTGTTAGATGGATTTAATAATTCAGACAATACACTTACATGAATGAACTCAATGTTTTTGGTGGTTTATTTAAACGCTGATTATAAAACAGATTAGAAGGAAATAATTATAAGTAAAAACGGCTTAAGATCTTTAAAATCTTAAGCCGTTTCTTTTTATATTAATTTTTTAATAGACACTTCTAGGAGGTATTCTTTCCAGCACTATAGCACATCTTGCTGGGATATATATTTTCAATTGATATTGGTCTTTATTGTAAGGCATCCTTTCCGGATAATAGATATAAGATTCATCCAGCAGTCCAAATCCACCAAACTCTTTACTGTCAGTATTAAGAACCATTCTGTATTTACCCGGATCAATAAAAATACCATAGTCAGGATATGAATTTGTTGGTGAAAAGTTGAAAATCATTAAATAATTTCCTCTTTTGAAACACATAATCTGATCACCTTCGTTAATAGCTACACCATAGCAACTTTCATTATTAGCTAATAACTTGTTTTTGGCAACTTTAATCATGGCTTCATCAAAAGCTGCAAGGTACTTGAATTTTAGATCCTGGTGATCAACCAAACTCCACTGGCGGCGGGCATATTTATATGACCATCCATTTCCTTCTCTTGGAAAATCTATCCATTCTGGGTGACCAAATTCATTTCCCATAAAATTAAGGTAACCTCCATATGATGTCGTTAAAGTAGCCAACCTTATCATTTTATGTAAGGCAATGCCTCTGTCAATAATCAAACTTTCCGATTTAAGATCCATTTTGTCATACATCTCTTTATCAACTAATCGGAATATGATGGTTTTATCACCTACTAAAGCCTGGTCGTGAGATTCGCAATAGGAAACCACTTTTTCACCTGCGCGATGCTGACTTAATTCATGAAAGATCTGGCCTACATTCCAGTTTTCATCACTATGTTCTTTTATCATCTTAATCCAGAAATCCGGAACTCCCATTGAAAGTCTGTAATCAAATCCAACACCTCCATTTTTAATTGATTCAGATAATCCAGGGTATCCACTCATATCTTCAGCAATGGTTATGGCATTAGGATTAACATGATGAATTAAGCTGTTGGCTAAAGTAAGATATGTAAGAGCATCAAAATCTTCGGTACCATTAAAATAATCACCATACGAAGAGAAGGCATATTCTAATCCGTGATGGAGGTATAACATACTGGTAACACCATCAAATCTAAAGCCGTCAAAATGAAATTCTTTTATCCAGTATTTGCAGTTAGATAGTAAGAATCTTAAAACTTCATCTTTACCATAATTAAAACATTTACTATCCCATGCCGGATGTTCACCTCTGCCTCCTTCGTGAAAGTATTGATAAGAAGTTCCATCAAACTTACCAATCCCTTCAACTTCATTCTTAACAGCATGCGAATGAACTATATCCATAATTACAGCAATGCCGTTCTTATGTGCTTCGTTGATAAGGTCTTTTAGTTCTTCTGGAGTGCCAAAACGAGATGATACTGCAAAGAAATTGGAGACGTGATAGCCAAAACTTCCGTAGTAAGGATGTTCCTGAATGGCCATTAATTGTATTGTAGTATATCCTTCTTTAATAATTCTGGGTAGAATATCATTTTTAAACTCGGTAAAAGAATTTACTTTTTCTTCTTCCGAAGACATTCCTATGTGTGCCTCGTAAATTAATATCGGATCAACACTTGGTTTAAAGTTTTCATCATCCCATTTAAATTGCTCTTCAGGCAGCCAAACCTGAGCGCTAAATATTTTAGTGTTTTCATCCTGAACAACTCTGTTTATATATGATGGGATTCTTATTCCATCACCACCTTTCCAGAAAATGTGCAGTTTAAAAAGATCACCGTGCTTAAGTTTTGTTTTTGGAATGATGATTTCCCAGTTGCCATTATCTAACTTTTCAAATCTATAATCAGCATTGGGATTCCAGTGACTAAAGTCACCAATCAAGTATATATCTTCTGCATTAGGAGCCCATTCTCTGATTCTTAGGTGATCTCCTAAATCTTCTATTCCATAATATTTATATCCATCAGCCATTTGATCTATATTACCAAATATGCTATTCAGATATTCAACTTTCTCATTATAGTAACTTATCCTTTCAGATATGCTGGGTTCAAAAGGTTTTAACCATGGGTCATTTTTTACAAAAACGGGAGTATCCATAAAAATTAGGTTTTGTATATTTTATTTGATTATAATTTTCCACTTAATAACAAGAAAAACTTCAGTATATTTTACAAAAGAAAAGGAAAGTTGCTCTTTGTATTAAAATATATTCTGTCGTTTCATAAGGCTATACTAATATACCAACACTATTTTTAATCAAATCATAAAATTGATAAAGATTTAAATATTTATTTCTAGATAGAATTGTAACTTTGTCAGTGTTTACTGAAAAAATAGCAGTTTTTTAATTAGTAGATTGCTAAAGTAGTAGGTAAGTTATTGAATATTAATAGAAATTGAATAGATCGCAATTGGAGATCAGACAAAAATATTTTTGATATGGAGATTCAAAATATAAAACAACGATTTGGAATAATTGGAAATTCTTTTGGATTAAACCGTGCCATTGATATCGCAGTTCAGGTTGCACCTACTGATTTGTCTGTACTAATTACAGGAGAAAGTGGTGTTGGTAAAGAAACTTTTCCTAAAATTATTCACCAGTTTAGTTCCAGAAAACATGGTCCATATATTGCAGTAAACTGTGGAGCCATTCCGGAAGGTACTATTGATTCAGAATTGTTTGGACATAAAAAGGGTGCCTTTACAGGAGCTTTATCCGATAGAAAGGGGTATTTTGAAGAAGCGGATAATGGAACCATCTTTTTGGATGAAATTGGGGAGTTGCCTTTAGCTACTCAGGTTCGTTTACTTAGAGTATTAGAGGCCGGTGAATTTATTAAAGTAGGATCATCTGAAGTTCTGAAAACAAATGTAAGGGTAGTTGCCGCAACAAATGTACAGATGGAAAAAGCAATTAAAGAAGGAAAATTCAGAGAAGACTTGTTTTACAGGTTAAGCAGTGTTCCTATTACTATTCCTCCTTTAAGAGAAAGAACTGAAGATATTCATTTGTTGTTTAGAAAATTTGCACATGATTTTTCAGAAAGATACAGAATGCCTTCAATCAGACTTGAGGCAGATGCGATAGATCTATTGAAGCAATATCGTTGGCCTGGTAATATTCGTCAGCTTAAGAATATTACAGAACAAATATCTGTTATTGAAGAAGAAAGGAATATTTCAGCAGCAACGCTTCAGCATTATATTCCTTATCAATCAGGAGGTAACTTACCTGCAATTATGGAAAGTACATCTTCTAATGAAAGTTCCTTTTCAAACGAGAGGGAAATCCTGTATAAAGTTCTTTTTGATATGAAAAAGGACATGGGTGACTTGAAGAAATTAGTACTGGAAATGCTTCAGCAGGATGGCGCAATAAATATTGATAGTGAGCATGCACAAATTATCCAGAAATTGTATAATAAAGATGTGGATGTATTTACCCATGAAGATTCTGATTCTCCGCAGGTAATTATCAATAATACACCATCTCGAAATGATATACACGATAGTATTGAAGATACTGAGGAGTTTGTTGAGGAATCATTATCATTGGAAGAAAAAGAAATTGAATTAATTAAAAAGGCCTTGGATAAGTATAATGGAAAAAGAAAATATGCAGCCAAGGATTTAGGTATTTCAGAAAGAACTTTATATAGAAAGATTAAAGAATATGATATTAAAGGTTAATATGGTAAAAAGAGTATTGGTGACTACTGTTGTACTACTTGCTCTTTTATCGTGTAAAATACAATTTACGCTAAAAGGTGCTTCTGTTCCCGATAATTGGAAAACATTTTCGGTGCAGTATTTCGAAAACAGGGCTCCTTTGATCAATCCTACATTGAGTCAGACTTTTACTGAGGCTTTAAAAGACAGGATTATTAGTGAGTCAAAGCTTGTGCTTGAAGAAAGAAATGCAGATATTGATTTTTCAGGTCAAATAACTGATTACTCTGTACGTCCAATGGCAATCCAGGCAGATGCTGTATCTGCAGAAACCAGGTTGACGGTTTCTGTGAAAGTGAGATATCGAAACTTTAAAGATCCTAAGCAAAACTGGGAGTCTTCATTCAGTGCATACGAAGATTATTCAAGTGATTTGGATATTAACGATGTTGAGGATGAGTTAATGGAAACTATAATTGAGAAATTAACCCAGGATATTTTCAATAAAGCATTTTCAGATTGGTAGAATGAATAAAACTAGCTTTGCTAAAATATTGTCAGATCCTAATTTGGTAACAGAGGACACCTTATCAATGCTTAAAGAGGTAATTGATGAGTATCCTTTTTTTCAGGCGGGGAGAATGTTGCTGTTAAAGAATATGCATAAGTTGGATCATATTCGTTATAACAGTGAACTAAAACATTCTGCTGTTTATATTCCTGATCGTACAAAGTTGTTTTTCCTGCTTAATGAAATTGGAAATGAGCCAGAAGAAATAACAGTTAACAATATTCCTGTTTCACAAAAGGTCGAACCTGTATTGTCAACAATAAAAGACGAGGAGATTGTTAAGAATGAAGAGGTTGTTGTTGAAGTTGAAAAAACTGAACAAAAGGAAGAAATTCAAACTAATAAGGAAATTACTTTTACTGATAATTATTTAAATGCTTCAGATGATTATATTGATGAGTCTGGAAGCGTATTTAATTTAAGTTTTAGTAAAGGTGTGCTGGATGTTGATAAGAAAGAAGAAGATATTGAGGATATTGTATTGCCTGCCGCAGACTTGTTGGATTATGAATCAACAACCTCGGCTGTATATAAATTGCCAGATTTAGATGAGGTTTCGCAAGTTGATACTAATGAAAGCAGATCATTTTCCGATTGGTTACATATTATGCGATACTCAAATACTTCGCAACAAGAAGAAGGCAAACAAAAGAAAACCGGAATGGATTTAATAGATAGTTTCTTAAGTAAAGATCCTAAAATCATTCCTAATACATCAAAGAAGCATAAAAACGTTGATTTATCAGAGGATAAGGATGAGGGAAATGATGATATTTTGTCAGAGACTTTGGCTGCTATATACATAAAACAAGGACATAAAAGCAAGGCTATTTCAATTTTTGAGAAATTGCGTTTGAAATATCCTGAAAAAAATGTTTACTTTGCACGTCGAATTAGTGAGTTAACAGAAAATTAAAAAATTTAATATTAAAAAGATATGTTTCAAGTAGTATCTGTACTAGTAATTATTGTAAGTATACTTTTAATACTTATTGTTTTGGTTCAAGATTCAAAAGGAGGAGGTTTAGCATCTAACTTTTCGGCACAAAACCAGATTATGGGAGTTAGAAAAACAACTGATTTCTTAGGAAAAGCAACATGGTACTTAGCTGGTGGTTTGTTAGTATTATCATTAGTTACTGTAATGGTACTTCAAAAGCCGGGAAATGATGGATCGTCTGCTCTTGATGAGAAGTTGCAACAAATTGAGCAGCCACAAAATACTTTACCTGCATTCCCATCTGCATCAGGAGATGAAGCTCAGGGAACTGAAGAAAATACTACAGAAGGTCAGGAATAATAATTATTCTATTATAAAGTCAATGCCAGTATGTCATTCATACTGGCATTTTTTGTTTTCGGTAATCTAGTGTTTGGCAGTTTTAGTGATTATATTCGCTTATCTCATTAAGAACTTAATTTTAAATGTTACGTATTGGCTTTTCACTTCTTTTTTTGTTAATAGTGCTGAAATTATTAGAAATAAACAGTACAGGTTTTCTAACTTATTATAATTCATCCCCAATAATCTACATAATGAGGTTAAGTGCGATTAATTCAATGGTTAAGAGGTAGTTTGTTTGTTGCGTTTTATTGCTTTCAACTTTAGACTTTAGACTTTAGACTTTCAACTTATCCTGGCATGCAAAAATGTCAGTTTAAATCTGAAAAAAATGCTGTTTTACCGAATGGCACAGTTTATGACTAAGCAATGCCGAAATTATTAAATCGTTTAACTTTAAAAATTAAGAAATATGTCACAATTACAAGGAAAGATTCTTGCCGGTAAAATTTTGGTTAAGCCACAGGCAGCAGAAACAAAAACTGCAAGTGGAATCATTATTCCTGATTCAGCAAAAGAAAAGCCACTTCAAGGAGAGGTTATTCTAGTGGGTGCTGAAAAGAAAGATGAGAAAATGGAAGTAGCTGTTGGTGATGTTGTTCTTTACGGAAAATATGCAGGAACAGAACTTAATATTGAAGGTACTGACTACTTGTTAATTTCTCAATCAGACGTGTTATATATTCAATAATTTAAAGAAACTTATTAAGTATTAGAAAAATGGCTAAAGAAATTAAATTCAATATTGAAGCTCGTGAACTATTAAAACAAGGTATTGACGAGCTTGCTAATGCAGTAAAAGTAACCTTAGGTCCAAAAGGTAGAAATGTAATCATGGACAAAAAATTTGGTGCGCCTGCTATCACTAAAGATGGTGTATCTGTTGCTAAAGAAATCGAATTAAAAGATCCTTATGCAAACATGGGTGCGCAAATGGTTAAAGAAGTAGCTTCAAAAACTGGTGATAATGCTGGTGATGGAACAACAACTGCAACAGTTTTAGCTCAGGCTATTGTTAATGTTGGTTTAAAAAACGTTACTGCGGGTGCTAATCCAATGGAGCTAAAAGCTGGTATTGATAAGGCTGTTAAAGCTGTAAAAGAAAGTATTGCTGCTCAATCACAGGAAATTGGTGATCACAATGAAAAAATTGAGCAAGTAGCAAAAATTTCTGCTAACAATGATGGTGAAATCGGTCGTTTAATTGCTGAGGCAATGGAAAAAGTTGGTCAGGAAGGTGTAATCACTGTTGAGGAAGCAAAAGGTATTGAAACTACAGTTGAAGTAGTAGAAGGTATGCAATTCGACAGAGGATATATTTCTCCATACTTTGTAACTAATACTGAAAAAATGGCTGCAGAGTTGGATAATCCTTTTATTCTTATCCACGATAAGAAAATTTCTACAATGAAGGATCTTCTTCCTGTATTAGAAGCTACTGCTCAAACAGGTCGTCCTTTATTAATCATTGCTGAAGATGTTGATGGTGAAGCTTTAGCTACATTAGTGGTTAACCGTCTTCGTGGTTCATTAAAAGTGGCTGCTGTTAAAGCTCCGGGATTTGGAGACAGAAGAAAAGAGATGTTACAAGATATCGCTACTTTAACAAATGGTACTTTAATTACTGAGGAAGTAGGTTTAACTCTTGAGCAAGCTACTTTAGATATGTTAGGAGAAGCTGAAAAAGCTACTTTAGACAAAGAAAATACAACTATCGTTAATGGTGCTGGTTCAAAAGAAGCTATTGATGCAAGAGTCGATCAAATTAAATCTCAAATTGCGAATACAACTTCTGATTACGATAAAGAAAAACTACAAGAGCGTTTAGCTAAATTAGCTGGTGGTGTAGCTGTTCTATACGTAGGTGCTGCTTCTGAAATGGAAATGAAGGAGAAAAAAGACCGTGTTGATGATGCTTTAAGTGCTACTCGTGCTGCTGTTGAAGAAGGTATCGTTCCTGGTGGTGGTGTTGCTTTAATCCGTGCAATTGAAGTATTGGAAGGATTGAAAGGAGAAACAGAAGATGAAAGCACTGGTATCGAGATTGTAAAAAGAGCAATCGAAGAGCCTTTACGTCAGATTGTCGCAAATGCTGGTAAAGAAGGTGCTGTAGTTGTACAAAAAGTTAAAGAAGGTTCTGGTGACTTTGGATACAATGCTCGTATTGATGAATACCAAAACTTCTTTGCAACTGGTGTGATTGATCCAGCTAAAGTAACTCGTATTGCATTAGAAAATGCAGCTTCAATTGCAGGTATGTTCTTAACAACTGAATGTGTAATTGTTGACGCAGAAGAAGAGGCTCCAATGGGTGCTCCTGGAATGGGAGGAATGGGCGGAGGAATGCCTGGTATGATGTAATAAATCACAAATTCAGAGGTAGTAATACCTTATAAAATATTTAAAGGTCAATGTGTTTTCACATTGGCCTTTTTTTATGCCTGTCAGGTTTTTAAGTGTTAAACAGTAAACCAGACAGGCATAAATAGTTTCTTAGGTGTTTTATCTACTTGTACTCATAATATAGTTACCAAAGTTTTATTATCTAAAAACTACATTGTCATTTCTTAGGAAATCTCATACTATTTTTTAAATTTGTTAGGACCGTTTGGTAATTAAATTCAACAGTAAAATATTATGGAAATAAAAAAGTAGTTTTTAGTTTTCATTAGCTTACTGAGTTATTCATTGATAATCCCTTATTATTATGCTTAAAGATTTAATTTTAAAAAACCGTAGCTATAGACGATTTTACCAGGATAAAGAAATTGCTTTAGATCAGTTGTCTGAATTAGTTGATTTAGCTCGTTTGTCACCATCTGCGCGCAATGCTCAGCCGTTAAAGTATATCATCTCCAATAAGCCGGAAACCAATAATATAATATTTAAACATTTGTCATGGGCCGGATATTTGCATACATGGAATGGGCCGGAAGAAGGAGAGCGACCATCGGCATATATTATTATGGTAAATGATACTGATATATCATCAAATTTCTTTAGTGATAATGGTATCGCATCTCAGAGTATATTGCTTGGAGCAGTTGAAAAAGGTTATGGTGGTTGTATTATTGGATCGGTAGAACGCCTGCAATTACAAAGAGAGCTAAATATTCCTGCGCAATATAAAATTGTTCAGGTTATTGCATTAGGTGTGCCAAAGGAAGAAGTTGTAATTGAAGAATTAGATAAGGACCATAAGTATTGGAGAGATATTCACGAGGTTCATCATGTTCCTAAAAGAAGTCTTTCTGATATCATTTTAAAACTTTAATAAGTAACAATATCTCTGACATACATAAAAGTCTGATTACCATTAGTGATCAGACTTTTTTTATAGAAGGTAATTGATTGACTGTGTTTTTTGTATCTGTAACGGATTCTTTTTAAAGTTGTAAATCAGCTTCTTCCTTTTGGGGAGATTGAGAGGGGCTTTTATGTATACATTTCTTGAAATCTCCTGTAAATCTCCGTATATTTAAATAAAGTTGTAACCAAAATCAAAATCAAATGAAGAGCTTTATTGGGGTGTTTATTTTGATATTTTGTGCCAGTGTATTTGTTAATGCTCAGGTAACAAAAGATTCACTTTTATTTAGAGGCGTAGTGATGGAAGGTGATAGTTTGTTTAGTTTGCCATTTGCAAAATATAAAGTAAATGATAAAACCGGATACGTTTCTAATGAAGAAGGTCAGTTTTCTTTCTGGGCCAAAAGTGGCGATGTTGTTAAGTTTACTTATGTTGGGTTTAAGCCATTGTATGTTCATATTGCTGATACTTTAGCTAATGACAATTTCTTGATAGGAGTTTTTTTGAGTAGAGATACCATTCAGCTTTCTGAAGTTGTTATTATTCCTCAAAATATCAGCCCTCGGGCTTATGCACAAAATATGCCTTTACTAAGCGATGCTCAGGAGACCGTTGCTCAGCATAATGTTGATATGTCAACTTATCAGGCCAAAACGCAACCTGTTACAGAATGGGATGCAGAGATGAATCAAAAGAATTTTTTACAGGCCAGATCTAATGATGTTGCCTACAAAACACAAATTCAGCCCAATCAGATGATTGGAGTTAGTTCTGTTTCAGCAAAACAGGCAATAGAAAGGTCCAAACTCAGAAATCTGAAGAAGGCCAAAAGATCATACATTAGTTTAACAGAGTGGGAGTATTTGATTTCATCTTATCAGGAAAGAATGGATAAGAAAATGATTCAATAATGATCATCGTATGGAAATACTCTAACTGCTGAACTAATGCCTTGTTGAAAACAATAAATTGAAGGGGATATTCGCTCTTAATAGTATGTATTTTAATATTGAAAAGAAAGGACTATTAATAAAAAGCCAAAAAATCAAATAAAATTTGAAAAAGTCAGTGTTAAGCTGACTTTTTTTTATGAATTTTGTCGGGGAGAGATAATTAACAAATTGATAGTAAAATGGAATTTACTTTAAATGGTGACAATAGTGGATATAGTAAGGTAGAAAAGTATGATGATGAAACAACTCAAAAGCTATCTGATCATTATAGTGAAATAATATCCTCATTAGGTGAAGACCTGGAGCGTGAAGGATTAGTTAAAACGCCATTGAGGGTGGCAAAAGCTATGCAATTCTTAACTCAGGGATATCAGATGGATCCGGAAGAGATTATTAAATCGGCTATGTTTCGCGAAGATTATCAGCAAATGGTAGTTGTAAAAGATATAGAATTGTATTCGTTATGCGAGCATCATATGTTGCCATTTTTCGGAAAAGCTCATGTGGCATATATTCCAAAACATCATATTACCGGTTTGAGTAAGATTGCTCGTGTAGTTGAAGCATTTGCACGTAGATTACAAGTACAGGAACGTTTAACTACTCAAATTAAAGATGCTATTCAAAATACATTAAATCCATTGGGAGTAGCTGTAGTTATTGAGGCTCAGCATATGTGTATGCAAATGCGAGGCGTTCAAAAACAACATTCGGTAACCACAACGTCTGATTTTACTGGTGCCTTTTTAAAGAATCAGGCAACAAGAGAGGAGTTTTTCAATATCATCTCTAATAAATTGCATTAGTTCAGTCTATTGTTAGCTGGTTATTAGTATTCAAATCACTCTTCCCCTTAAGAAAGGGGGAGTATTCTCGCAACGTGTATAACGGGTAATGATAGCTTATAATTATCAATTAATACTCTTTTGTAAATGTGACTCCTCTGGAGTCAAATATTCTATCATTGAAATACACTATAAATATGTGATGCCTCTGGCATCATTTTAAGAGAGAATAACTGAGGAGCTTTCCTTTTAGAATTCTCTAGTGTATAGCTTTGACTATAAGAATGTCTTATATCCTTTGAGCTTAACCTTAAGGATATAAAGACTAGGAAACGGGCATTAGGTATAATGTCTCAAAAATTGTAGCATTCTTTATCAGAGACAGAATATGTATGCAAGCAATAATTATCATTACCTTTTCAAGCTTTTGTGTTGTACAGTAATCAATGGTAACTATTCTTTAGGTTAAATCTAAGATGTTAATCTCAATTAATCCCGGAGGGATTACATGTTTATAGGAAAACAATATGGGTTATAAACGACTCCTGCGGAGTCGAACATCAATTAATATATTTTTGTAAGTGTGACTCCGCTGGAGTCAAATATTCTATTATTGAAATACACTATAAATATGTGATGCCTCTGGCATCATTTTAAGAGAGAATAACTGAGGAGCTTTCCTTTTAGAATTCTCTAGTGTATAGCTTTGACTATAAGAATGTCTTATATCCTTTGAGCTTAACCTTAAGGATATAAAGACTAGGAAACGGGCATTAGGTATAATGTCTCAAAAATTGTAGCATTCTTTATCAGAGACAGAATATGTATGCAAGCAATAATTATCATTACCTTTTCAAGCTTTTGTGTTGTACAGTAATCAATGGTAACTATTCTTTAGGTTAAATCTAAGATGTTAATCTCAATTAATCCCGGAGGGATTACATGTTTATAGGAAAACAATATGGGTTATAAACGACTCCTGCGGAGTCGAACATCAATTAATATATTTTTGTAAGTGTGACTCCGCTGGAGTCAAATATTCTATTATTGAAATACACTATAAATATATGATGCCTCTGGCATCATTTTAACAGAGAATAACTGAGTTGCTTTCCTATTTGAATACTCAAGTGCATATAAGAATAACCTATATCGTTCGAGCATATCCTTTATGCTATATTGACTAGGAAGGGGCATTAGGTATAATGCCTCAAAAAAAATTAGCATTCCTTATTAGAGACAGATTTTGTTTGCAAGCACTAATTATCTTTACCTCATCAGGCTTTTGTATGGTACCAAATATTAATGCTGACTAATAAATATTGTATGTTTTGTGATTAAAAAGCATTGTAAATTGTTCTAATGTCTATTATCTGAAATCTAGCGATCTATTGATTAAACATCCCCTAAATAAATACTGTTGCTCATATCCTGCTGATCATTACTTCTAAAAGCCATCCAAACAGAAACTTCGTTATCAGGTAAATCTATATCCCAATGGTAAATTCCATTGCTTTTTGGTATAGCGGTAAATTGATATTCTACCCCATGGGATTGATTTAGATTTACTATAACCGCCAAATTATCTGAGCTGTATATGGCAGGAATTTCCCATTCAAAATTCAAGCCTGTTTCTGTTCTTTTAACAGAAGCAACAGTAGGTAATTCCAGGCTGCCTGTACTCAGTATTGTTTTTGCTAAATCAATTTCCTGATCCGGATAAACATCACCTTTGATACAGTTTTTCATATTCAAAGATTGTGCTATATGATAAGGTTGGCGTTTTTTAGATACATGTGCAAAAGTTATTCTTATCAGCTCCCGGAAGGGTCTAAGAAAAGAAGCCACCAAACTTAATCGTTGACGCTGACGCAATCGGCCCGGTGTTGGTTTAATACTTCCGATATCTGGAAGTGATCGGATAATATTTTCTCCGTTCAACATATAAAATACATTATACCCAACTTTTCCGGTTACTGTACCATTGATTCCATTTTTTGCTTTTCCCATAGCCTTTTTATTTAAAAGATGAAACAATCTTAGAATGCCAATAAGATTATAGAATGCGCTCTTGGATTATACTGATCTAATAAATTAGCTTTAATAGTATATCTCAAATAAGGCTCAATTTATTATACGTTTATTATCATTCAACCAACGAGCGAACTAATAAGGGACTAATAGTTACCAAAGAGGTATCTAATACATATTTAAGATACTGTTTATTTTTATTTTATACAACGATTAGACGATTTCGTTGAACAAACATCGAAGGAATATCGAAGGAACATCGAAGAAACCCCTTACTTTTCCCCTATCAATATGCTATCTGTACTAATCAAAGTGGCTACAATTGTATTTTTTCATATTATATCAAATATAATTCATTAGGATTTGGATCAATAGAACTCTTGGATTTTAAACTATAGATATTGTGTTTATTTACAAGGTGATTGATCTTTTTGTTTATTACAATTAGTATTATCCTTTTGCAGAGCTGAGGGTGCAAGTTGTGAACTTAAACCAGAATAAGGTAAAAAATTAACTGAATATATATATCTTCTCCCTATCACCTTATACTCCGCCTGGGCAAAAAGGCACAGAGATAACGAATATTATTACGACAGGATTAACAGGAGGCTTTTGTATGTCATTGTTAATTATTCAAATTAAATAAATTATTAACAACAGTATTTTTTTTAGAATTCTTTGTGAAATCTCTTTGTGTTCGTTGAGGTTAAATAGATCAAACTGTAAATCAATTCTCACCTTTGGTGGAGATGGAGGGTGCTTTTAATATTATTTTCCGCAATTTGGAATGAATGTTCAAAATTAGGAATGAATGTTTGTATTTGGATTGTAGATAAATGGGTAGGTATTATGAAAATATATATATTTGCTCGGATAAATATGTGTATTTGTGAACCAAGCCGATTTAACATACAAAATAGCATTAAGCCTCGTTAAAGGACTTGGGCCTGTGTTAATTAGAAATATTGTTGCTTATTTAGGTGATGTAAAGGCTGTCTTTAATGAAAAGGAATCTGTATTAGCAAAGATTCCAGGAGTGGGAAATAAACAAGCTTCAATAATAACTAATTCGGATGTTTTAAAAAGAGCAGAACAGGAAGTAAAATTTATTGAAAAGAATGAATTAAAGGTAAGTTTCTTTTTGGATGAATCATATCCTTTTAGATTAAACCAGTGTGAGGATGCACCTGCATTAATATATTATAAAGGAAATCATACATTGGATTCAAATAAGATGCTGGCTGTTGTTGGTACCAGAAATGTTACTGAAAATGGAAAGGATAATTGCAGAAATCTAATTAAGGATATTGCTCATCATTATCCCAATACAACTATTGTAAGTGGATTAGCTTATGGAGTTGATATTTGTGCTCATAAGGCAGCATTGGAATATGGATTACCAACAATAGCGGTTTTGGCTCATGGTTTAGATCGGGTATATCCCCGATTACATCAGGAGGTAGCCAATAAGTTGCAGGAGAAAGGAGCTTTAGTAACAGAGTTTATGAATGGGACTAATCCTGACCGACAGAACTTTGTGAAAAGAAACCGCATTATTGCAGGATTATCTGATGCTACTTTGGTTGTAGAGTCTGCAGAAAAAGGAGGCTCGTTAATAACAGCACATTTAGCTCAATCCTATAATCGGGATGTGCTTGCGTTTCCTGGAAGAATAGATGATGATTATTCCAAGGGATGCAATAAGTTAATTAAAACCAATGTAGCTGCAATGGTTGAAGGAATAGAAGATTTAGAGTATGCATTGGGATGGGAGCGAATTGGGAATGAATTAAAAGAAAAACAATTATCACTGTTTAACCTACCGGAAGGGGACTCTGGTATCATATATAATATGTTGCGACAAGAAAAAGAAGCAACATTAAATTTATTGAGCTTAAAATCCGGGAAGCCGGTTAACCTGATATCATCATTATTGCTTCAATTAGAGTTTGAAGGTTTAGTGAAGAGTTTACCAGGTAACGTATATCGTTGTATTTAAGTTAATGGCATTATGGTTGAAAGGTATCAAGGTTACAGGGGTAGTTAGATCATAAATTCTGACTGAAGACTGAGAACTGGATGCTGAACAATGAAATTGCAGATTAAAGACTATTTTATCTTATTTAAGACTAGATGGTTGGATGAAAACAACAGGAATATACTAGAATTTATTAAACATTTTAAAAAAAACAGCGTATACAGTCTCAGGTATTATTTTGGCCAAGTATAACTGCTTGATATAAGTAGTTTTATAATACCTAAAGGGGACTTAAACTATATATAGTATGATGCATCTTAACACACACTATCAACACTCAAAAGATGTACTCAATCGTTTTATGATGCGATTGGGTTTTGTTGTGTTTATACTTCTGGGATATTCTTATCAAGCCTTTTCTCAAACATTAACCGTTTGTGATGAAAGTACTTTTACAGGTTACGACTTATTTGAAGCTGATAATACTCCCAATGGACATAGAGCAGAAGGAGAATGGACATCAACAGGAGGTCTTATATTTTCAAATGTAAATGACCCTAATTCTTTAATTACAGTTCCCGCAAGTATTGCTGCTCCTACAACTGTAACAATTGTGTGGACATATAAGAATGGAAATAGTCAACACACCTATACTGTTTTAATCTCATCTAATACCTGGAGTACGGCTGATCCAGTCCTTCTTTCAGATGGATCAACTGACGATATCTTGTTGTGTTCTCAGCAGGATGTTGATTTTGAAGTAGATCCTCCGGGAACAAATTTGAATTATGAGTTTCAATATTGGACTGTTAACCCAACAACCGGATTATATACCTTAGTTGATGATTATAGTGCTGCAGTAAATTATCCTTTAGATGCTGGAGATTATACCCTATTGGATGGTGTATTTGCAATTGTAAAAACAAATACAACTGGTTGTACTGCTAAAACAAATGAAATAACTATATCTGATGTTTCAACTATTCAAGTTCAGGTTGTTGGAGGATATACGGTTTGTGATGGTGCTACAATCCCAAATGTAGATTTGGAAGTAATTCCTTTCAATACATCAGATTTTAATTATACCTGGTATTTTGATGATGGTAGTGGACCTTCACCTGTATCTGTAAATACTTCAACTTATTCTATTGTACCTGCTGATGGTCCTGGTGACTATTATGTAGAAGTAGTACAAAAAAATTCCTCTGTAGGATGTCCGGGAACAAATACTTCAAATGTAGTATCGGTACGTAACTATTCTTTACCTGATGTTACAATTAGTACTTCGGCTTCAATTTGTAGTGATGCAACTCAGGTTGATCTTACCAGTTCTCTATCTTCAATTCCTGTAAATCTTATCGAATATGATTGGTATCGTAATACAACAATGCTTGTTGATGGATTAACAGGAACATCTAATTATACAAATACAACTCTTCCTTTAGCTGGAACATATAAAGTAATTATACGTGAGCAAGGTAACGAAGAGTGTTGGAAAGAAAGTAACTCAGTAGTTGTTACCCTTGATGGAGTAACGAATGTTGATTTAACTGCAACAAATGGTTTGCCTAATAAATTTTGTTTAAGTGGTGATCCTAATGTTGATATTGCAATTACAGGGGGAACTGCACCATATACGGTTGTAATATCGAATGACAGAGGCTTACCTGCAGAAACGTTTAATAATGTTACAGCTAATGCAAATCTTGATCTAAATACATTAAGTACTGATAATACAAATTATTGGGTATCATCTGTTACTGATGCAGCAGGTTGTAACTTAACACTTTCACAGGATGCTACTTCTTCAAATTATGCTCAATTTGGTGTTTATACTTCACCTGTAGACAGACCAATAACATCCAAAACAATATGCGAAACATCAAGTTCAACAGTACAATTACCAAGTTCTGAAGCAGGTATTGATTATTCAATATACCGAGATGGTGTTACTTTGGGAGAACCTGTGCAAACAGGTACCGGAGCAACTCTAACATGGGGACCATATAATACTCCTGGTACTTATGAAGTTTATGCAACTACCGCTACATGTCCGGATATTCTGATGTCGGGTCAGGTTATAATCGAACCAAATGTTGCTCTTGTAAATGTAAGCTCATCTGTTGCCGGAACATTATGTTCGGATGCATTAAATCCTATTACATTTAGTACAGATGCCAGCGAAGATGGTGTTGTTTATACTTTATATCGTGATTATGGTGGTGTTGGAGAAGTTGCAATAGTTCCTTCCATAACAGGAAATGCTGCAGGTTCAGGTTTATCATTTACTCCACAATCTACTACGGGAACTTATTCTGTAGTGGCAACCAGAAATGGAGTATGTGATAGAGTAATGACTAATACCTATATTATATATGCATCTCCTGATGTGTCAGGTATTACATTATCTGCGACTTCGTACTGTGAAGGTGAGAATACAACAATTACTCTTTCTGATAGTGAAACAGGAGTTACTTATACTTTATATGATGATGCAACTGGTCTTCCAGTTGTACCAACTTATTCAGTGGCAGGTTTTACTGGTAATTCACGTAATATTGTTACTAATCAGCCTTTAGCAGCAGGTGATTATACTGTTTTAGCTAAAATTACATCAGGTACTTGTACCAGCTGGATAACAGATGTTATAACCATAGTTTCAGCACCTACGGATATTGCCTTTACTACAAGCGGATATGTGTGTAATTCAGGGAGTTTAGTGTTAAGTGTTGCTGGAGAAAGTGGTGTTACCTATACTTTATATAAGAATGGTGTTATTGATCCTATATATCCTTCAATAACAGGGAATAGTTTCAATACAGTACAATTTAACGGGTTAGTTCCAGGTGTTTATAGCGTTGAAGCCGATAATGGTACATGTACTACTATGTTGTCAGATATATTAACTGTTGAGGCTATGCCTGTAGCCCAAACAATTACAGTTGCTGATAATGATTATTGTGCCAATGAACCTGCGGTTACTATTCAGGTTGATGATACTGAAGCCGGTGTTGAATATGAATTATATAATACAGTTACGTCAACAGTAGATCAGTCAATTACAGGTACAGGAGCTGCTATCACATTTACTGGTGTTACAGAAGGTACCTATACAATACGTGCAACAACTAATTCATGTACATTAAATATTCAGACAGGTATCGTAATTACAGAACACCCGGTTGCTACGGTAAATGCTAATATTCCATCTGATTATTGTTCAGATGATGGTAACCCTCAGGTTATTAAAGGATCTCCCTCTGTAGTCTCTGGCTCAAGTACAGGAGTTTATCAAATTATTGGAGGTGCAGGATTTGATCCCGGAGCTGTTATAGATGCGAATGCAGGAACATTAACATTTGATCCTGGTAATACTGCATTTGAAACACTTTATACAATTCAATATACTTATACTGATGGTAATGGCTGTGTTGTTACTGAAATTGGAACTACTACAGTACATGATTTGAATGGAGGTGCTGTAACTATTGATAGGGGACTTCTTCCTCTTAATCCTTGTCAGGATGATAATACCAATTATTCAATAACAGGTATGCTTAATGGTGTTGCTGTTAATGGTCCTTTCTCAAGCACATCTGCAGGCTTCTCAGATCCGGATCCGACAGATGCAACTGCAATTTTTAATCCAGCTACAGCGGGTAATGGGACACACGTTATATATTTTAACTATACAGATCCTGCAACCAGTTGTACCGGACAAGGTTCAATTACTGTTACTATTGGTACTCCATTAAATCTAATAGGTTTAAACACTCAATATTGTAGTGCAGATGGTCTTACCTATACTTTAGATGGAAATCCAAGTGGAGGTACATTTACTGTTACTGATCCAGGTGGAACTGTTATTGGAAGTGCAATTCCTGATGGTACAAGTTGGTTGAATCCTTTTAATTTATTTAATTCAGCAAGTGGTGATGGTACATACACTATAGTATATACATATACAGATGCTAATAGTTGTACCAACACATTAACCTCAACTTTTGATATTGTAGAGTCAGTTGATGCTTCATTCCATTTTCCAAATAATGCAACTTCAGGATTAGAGCAAACTATTTGGTGTGAAAATGATGGGGCTGTTACATTAACAGCTAATGAATCAATGGCCGGTTTGTCTCATTTCTATACAGGAGATGGAGTTGCCGGATCAACATTTATACCTTCAGATCCAACAATAAATTATAACCCTACTGCAAATGTTATAACACATACTGTTAATAATCAGGGATGTATTACTACTGCAACAAGAAATGCCTATGTAACTAAAATGAATTTATCAATTGGAGGATTAGCTTCTTCTTATTGTACAAATAGTGGAGTACAGACAATATTCGCAAATTCATATGATCATACAGGTACTGCAATAACTGGTGAAGCCACTTTCTCGGCAACTGCAAATGGAAATCCTACAGTATTTCTAACAGAGCCGGGAGCTAATGATAACTCAGCAACAATTGATCCTTCGGTTGGTGTAGGTACTTATGAAATTACTATGCACTTTGTCAATGATGGTGATGGTTGTGAAAAAACAATCACTCAAAGTGTTATCGTTTATGATGCGATTCCTGTTGCCTTTGGCGGAGTATCAAATGGACAAAAAATTTGTTCTTCATCAGCAGATATTACTTTAACTGGAACTTTACCTGATGGAGGTAAAGGTAATTTTGTATTACTGGGTGGAGCACCTGGTTTGACAGATGCAACAGCTGATGATGGTGTAGCTGTTCTTTCTCCATCAGCAATGACTCCAAATACTTATACTATCAGATATAATTATGAAAGTACTGATGGTTGTTTATCTTCATTTGATGTTAGCATAGAAATTATTGATGCTCCAACAACAACCTATTCAGTAACAGGAGGTGGTGCTTATTGTATTGATGATCCTGCACCTAAAGGGGTTGCAGTTGGTTTAGGTGGTTCTGATACCGGAGTTGAATATGAACTTTTATTGAATGGAAATTCTATTGGTGCAGGTATAACTCATACTGGTGCAGGAACCGCTTTTGATTTTACTCCAGTACAAGAAGGTGTTGGAACTTATACAGTTGTAGCAGACTATGGTGGTTGTACTGCGACCATGACAGGCAGTGTTACTATTGAACAGTATGAACTTGTTTTGCAGCAAGTATCTAAAAACAACATTAGCTGTAATGGTTTAAGTGATGGTACGGTTACTTTATTAGCGACAGGTGGAAGTGGAAGTTACGAATACTCAGATGATAGTGGTGTAACATGGCAAGCATCTCCAACTTTTACAGGTTTGAGTTTGGGAGATCATGATTTTTCTGTTAAGGATTTATCATCAGCAGCTTGTGAAGCTATTGATGTTTTAACAATTAATATTACTCAACCTACAGTAATTACAATTACAGAAATTGAAAATATTCCTGTTGGTTGTTCTGGATGTTCAGTGGCAGGTGGAACTTGTGAAGGAAGTTCAACAATTACAATTTCTGGTGGTACTCCGGATTATGTAACTTATCCTGGAGTTGGTTATGATATTCAGTGGTCAACAAGTGGAACTAGTTTGACTGAAACGAATATGCCAGCAGGAACTCATAGTGTTACAGTTACAGATGGTAATGGTTGTACTCAAAATCTAGGAATTATAATTTCAACTATAGCTCCAGCATTAAGTTTAACAGAAAATATAGGCGACCATGTTGATAATGTTTGTAACGGAGATGCTAATGGATCATATACTGTAACCGCTAGTGGTGGTTCTGGTACATATGAGTTTTCGTTAACGGATCCAACTACAACAACTGCTGTTTGGGTTCCGGGAAATGTTGCTGCTGATCAGTATCAGGTTTCAACACTTTTAGCCGGAAGTTATGATATTTGGGTTCGTGATGCAAATAGTGTTGTAGACTATTCGAGATGTTTTACTCAGATATCTTCACCAATTGTAATTACTGAACCTTTAGCATTAACATTAGTTGAAGAGTCTCAAGTAGGAATTACTTGTAATGGTGCTACAGATGGAAGTTTTATTGTTCAAGGATCTAACGCAGAATCAGGAAGTTATGAATTTTCTGAAACAAATCCAGCTATCGGGGCAACATGGGTTGCTGGGCCTGCAGCACTTGGCGGAGATAGATATGAAGTTTCCGGATTAGGGGCAGGCACTTATAGAATTTGGATGAGAGATGCTGTTAATACATCATGTACTTATACTTATGTAGATGTAACTCTCTCTGATTTAGCTGCTTTTACTTTTGATTTAGATGAACATACAAATGTTTCATGTAATTCAGGTAACGATGGACGACTTGAGGTTACAGCTCAAGGAGGAAGTGGTAATTATGTTTACCAGTGGGAGCAACCACTTGGTACTGTAATCTCCACAGATAAATATATTGAAGATCTTACAGCAGGAGATTATTACTTAACAATAAGAGATAATGACCCACTAAGTACCTGTGCTGATATAACTCAAACTTATACAATTACAGAACCAGCAGTTCTAACTGTTGATCCATTAACAATTAGCATTGAGCCAGCAGATTGTACCGGTCAAAATACAGGATCGGTTACTGTGGATGTAATTGGAGGTACTGAACCTTACACAATTACATGGTCAACAGGAGCAACAAGTACTGAATCAATTTCAGCTTTAGCTCCAGGTAATTACACCATTAATGTTGTTGATGCTAAAGGATGTATTTATAATAATTCAGGTTCACCATATGTTGTTGGAGTTTTAGATCCTATCACACTTCTTGTTCCGGCAACAATTACAGACAATTCTTGTAACGGTGGAAACTCTGGATCTATTTATGTTCAGGTTCAGGGAGGTTCAGGTTCTGGAAATTATCAATTCAGACTTGAAGGTCCGATAATTAAAGACTGGAGTAATTCAACTTCTGCAACTTTAGATGATTTTACATTTACTGGATTGGTAGAAGGAAATTATGATGTAAAAGTCAGCGATGTAAATAATGTAAACTGTGAATATATTGTAGGAAGCTATACACTTACAGATCCTGTAGCTCTTGGCTTATCTACTCAATCAACAAGCAATGTTACTTGTTATAATGGAGCTGATGGTAGTATAACTGTTTTAGCATCAGGTGGTTCAGGTGTTTATGATTTTAATGTTGATAATAGTGGTTATGTAGCAGGTGGTAATCCATTTACTGTTTCAGGATTATCTGCAGGTGATCATACAATATGGGTGAGAGATTCCGGTGCCCCAACTTGTCAATATCAATTGCATCCTGTAATTACAATTACCCAGGTTAGTAAGTTGGATTTATCTGTAACTTCTTCTACTAATGTTACTTGTAATAGTGGTACAGATGGTGAAGTTGTACTTACTGCTACTGGAGGTAGTGGAGATTATGATTTTTCTAAAGATGGTGGTGCTACATGGGATGTGGGTACAACAAATGTATTTAATTATGATAACCTGACTGCCGGGTTGTATACCTTCCAGGTGAGAGATCATAATTCAACTGGCTGTGCTGTAGATGTGGAAACATTAACAATTACAGAACCTTTAGATTTTACAACCACTTGTGTTGCAACTGATGTTGACTGCTTTGGTGAATCAACAGGTGTGTTAACTTTATCTACCACATATACAGGAAGTATTCCTGGTGCATTCACATATAGCATTGATGGAGGAACAACATGGCAATCCACACCTATTACAGGATTAGCATCTGGTACGTATGTAGTTGATGTTAAGGATAATACTACAGGTTGTATAAAAACTAATCAAGTTTCTATTGCCGATGCAACAATCACTGAACCGAGTGCATCTATCACCATTGGAGCAGAATTAATTACCAATGTAACTTGTTATGAAGGTACTGATGGAGAAATAGATTTACAAGGTAATGTTTCTGGAGGTAAAGTTAGTGCTGATTATAAATATACCTGGTATAAGAAAAGTACACCTAATGTTATAGTTTCAACAGGTTCTGATGTTGCTTCAAACTTAAAAGCAGGCACTTACTTTGTTGTTGTTGAGGATGATAACGGTTGTTCAAAAACTTCAGGTGACTATATTATTACTCAACCTTCTGATTGGAATGTAGATTATACGGCTTCTGATTTAACAAAATATAATGGAGCTGACGGAGTTATTGATGTACATACTCATACTGGAAGTAATCCTGTGCATTCTATAGAATGGTTTACAGTAGTTGGAGGAGTTGAGGCAACAATGTCTCCTCTGTATGATGATGTTTGGACTGTTAATACTTTACAAGCAGGTACTTATAGGTTTAAAATTACAGATGGTTTAGGATGTATCTATGTTAGTGATGACATAGTTATTGCTCAACCACTTGAATTTAAAGTTACCGATCCTAACACAAATAAAACTAATGTTTCTTGCTTTGGAGATAATAATGGAATTATCAAGGTTGAAATTGTAAGTGGTACAGGTGACTTTACACTTGCTGTTACAGGTACACTAGCAGAAGGAAGTGCATATGGAGGATTTAATGATACTCAAGCAACAAGTAATTTTGAGTTGACTGATTTATATGCTGGTCAGTATAATATTGTAGTAACTGATAATCATACAGGTGAAGTTCTTACATATATTGTTGAGATTACTCAACCAGATCAACTTACTGTTGATTTAGTTTCATTACAAGATATAACTTGTAATGGAGGAAATGATGGTGAAATAGTTGTTGAAATTAATGGTGCAACTATCGATGAAACTGTATCAACTATTAGTTGGGCGCGTAATCCGGTAGGTTGGTCTTTATCAGGAACGGTTGACGATGGAACTACAGATTTGAGAGAACAAACTGGTTTATATGCAGGTACTTATACCGTTAATGTATTAAGTGAAAAAGGTTGTTCAGCAACTCCTCTAACTGTAACACTAACAGAGAAAGATGCTATTACGGCAACTGAGCAAGTAACACATGTTACTACAAATGGAGGTAATGATGGTAGAATATATGTAAATAATATTGTTTCTGTTGACGTAATCAGTAGTATTGTTTGGTATAAGAAAAATGCTTCTGGAGCTTATATTGCTACGGGAGCAACTGGTATAGACAATGATAATATTACAGCTGGAATTTATCGTTATGTAATTACAGATACAGAAGGTTGTACATTTACCAGTAATGATATTTTAGTTTCAGAACCAGGACAAGCTCTTAATGTTGTAGTAACACCTACATCGATAAATTGTTATGGAGATGATAGTGGTATTATCACAGTCAATATAACAACAGGAGTAGCTCCTTTTACAGTTACTCTAACTGGTACACATGATGATGGTACAACGTTTACAGCTAAAAACAGTAACAAGAGTTATACTGAATTTACTGATTTAAAAGCAGGAACATATCAAGTCATCGTTACAGACGATGAGGGGCAGAGTTATACAGAGAATGATATTGTTATTTCTGAAAATCCTCAGACTATTTTAACTGTTACACCAACAGATATTCATTGTTATGGAGAAACAAGTACTATTGAACTTAGTCTAAGTGGTCGTACTAATGGTTCAGAGAGCTGGCAATTATTAGATCCTGCATTAGGAGAAGTTTATAACGGTCCATTAGCTGGAAATAATATTCAAACTGTTGGATTGGAAGGTGAATATACTATAGTACTTACTAATCAAGATGGTTGCATACTTACGAATAAAGTTACTATAAATGAACCTGATGAACTAGTTGCTGTATGGAATGCTACAGATGCTTCTATATATGGTTTAAATGATGGAATCATTGATGTACATACTGTAACAGGAGGAAATGGTGCTCCATATACTATTAGTTGGACTGATGATGCAAGTGTAAATGATTTTCTTAGAAATGATTTATTAGCAGGGACTTATACTTTTACTGTTGAGGATAATGATGGTTGTACTGTAACTTATTCAGATATTGTTGGTCAGCCTAATCCTTTAACAGTAGTTGTAACCCCTCAGGATGCTATTTGTTATGGTGATGCAAACGGTGAAATTCAGGTTGAATTCCAATCGCATAATGGAGGATACTACTATCAAATTACCGGAAACGAGGATGATGGAGGTGCTTATGATTCAAATATCATTAATCCAACTTCTGTAAACAGTGTAGTTAAAAACCTTGAGGTAGGTACTTATTCTATAGATGCATATGATAGTAAGGGAACTCATTATCATCAGGAAAATATTAGAATAGAGCAGGATGCTGAAGTTAACTTATTAGCAACAGTTTCAGATATAACTTGCTATGGAACAGCAGATGGAAGTGTTGTTGTTGCATTAGATAGCAGAGCTCCTTTAGCTACAGATAATATTGTATGGAGTGGATCAAAGGGTACCTATTTAGCAGGTGATTTAATAAATAACAATGAAATTGATCCTGTTACTTTTGGCGAATCTTTTGATGTTGTTGTTACCAGTGTTAAGGGATGTACTTATACAGGAACTTTTGAAGTTAAAGAACCAAATCAAATTATTATTAGTGTTGACAATATAGAAGATGTTACTTGCGTAAATGGTGCTGACGGAGCTATTGATATTTCTGTAACCGGTCGTACTGGTGGTGGTTATACCTATACATGGGAAAAGAAAGATGGTTCTGGTGTTTATCAACCATATACAGGTAATACGGCTTCACTTACAGGATTATCTGCTGGAGAATATCAGGTTACAGTAGAGAGTATTTCTGATAATTGTACTGCTACTTATTCTGATATAGAAGTATTAGATGGCAGTGAAATAACAATTAATGAAACTTTAACGCATATTACTTCTTGTGTTGGTGATAATAGTGGCGTTATAACTGTTAGTGTTGAGGATGGTATTCCTCCATATACAGTAGATGTTACAGGACAAGCAACAAAAACAGGTGATGGTAGTGCCGCTTTTGTGTTTAGCAATCTTTATGCAGGTAACTATGTAATAGAAGTTTCTGATGCACGAGGAGTTAGTTGTGCTACTGTAACCAAAAATGTTACAATCACAGAACCTTCAGTTGCATTTGGTGTAAGTAATTTGGTATACAATATAGATTGTGATCCGGTTAGTTCTACAAGTGGTACTTTTACTTTTGATATTACAGGAGGAGTACCTTCCGGAGGTAATTACAGATATCAGATTATACTTCCTGAAGCTTCATTAACTTATCCGGTTACTGTGCCTGTAGGGTCAACTTATTCTGAAAGTCTTAATAATTTAACTGCAGGTTCATATAATTTAACAGTACTGGATTTAAATTCTTCAGATCCATCAAACTGTCAATTTGAATATCAATTTGATCTCGAACATATTGTTATATCGAATGATCCGGTTGTTAATACCACTTGTAAGGGTATTAATAATGGTTCAATTACAGGTATTACTATTGAAGGAGCTTCTAATAATTATACCTACAATTGGATTACAACAGATGGTGGTTTAGGTATTGATAATAGTACGTTAAATCAATCTGGTTTATCTGTAGGTACATATATTCTTACAATAACAGATCCTGACAGAGGAGCTTGTTCTGTGTCTAAAGAATTCTATATAGATGTTGATAATACTATCGTAATTAATCCTACAGTAAAAGATGTTAGCTGTAATGGAGGTACAGATGGAGCTATATCAATTGATGTAACTGGTATTTCACCAACAACAACTTATACATGGACAGGTCCTGGAATTGTTAATTCAACACTTAAGGATCAAGTAAACTTAACATCAGGAAATTATACAGTTGAAATAACTTCAACCATTGATGGCCAGACATGTATTGCAGATAGGGCTTATACAGTTGACCAACCAGGCGCGATTTCGTATACTGCAAGATATGAGTATACAGATTGTGATCCTTATGTAAGAACATTAGTCGTAGAGAATGTAGCAGGCGGATCAGGTAACTATTCATACTTATGGGATGGTCCATCATTTACTCCTGTTGTTCCTGCCGATCCTACTAATGTAGCCATCTATCAGGGAGGGGTGTATTCAATAACAGTTAAAGATGAAAATCAATGTGAATTAACTAAATCATTATCTGTTACAAATGAGATATCAATTGATCCTGTAATTAACGATGTTACATGTAATGGTGGAAATAATGGATCTATTGTATTAAATGTCTCAGGTGGAAGTGGTCAATATAACTTTAGTTGGGTTGGACCTTCTGGTTATACATCAATAATAAGAAATATAGATAACCTTTACGCAGGAGATTATACTGTAATCATTACAGATCAAAATGAAAATGATGGTTCAGCTAACTGTTATCGTGAATTTACCTTAACTGTAGAAGAACCTAACCCAATAGAAATTATTTCTACAGTTGAAAATACCTCTTGTTTTGGAGCAAGTGATGGTTTAATTGAGATAGAAGTTTCAGGAGGAACAGCACCGTACACTTATAATTGGAGTCCGGTAGTGGGTAGTAATTTAGCAACAAACAGAAATCAGTACGATCTGCCTGCAGATACCTATACTGTTACAGTAACCGATGCTGCAGGTAAAGGAGGTTGTATTGCAACCAAGGATATTGAAGTAAAACAAGATGCAGAAATAATTTTGTCAACAGTAGTTACGGATACGCAATGTGATGGAACTACAGGAGCTATTGACTTAACTGTATCCGGAGGGTCGGGAGCCGGCTTTGCTTATGACTGGAGTTCTGCTGATGGCAGTGGTTTAGTTCAAGGAGATCAGGATCAATCAGGTTTATCAGGCGGAACATTTACTGTTGTTGTTTCTGATTTAGGAGATGGTAGAAGCTGTAAAGCTACAATATCAGAAACCCTTACCCATGAAATCGAAGTTATTAATGAAGTTGTGAGTCCGGTAAGCTGTTCTGGTAATGATGACGGATCTATCAGTTATGACGTAACTGGCGGTGATGGAAACTATACTTATACCTGGAATGTGATTTCTGGTGATGCAACAAGAATTGTAGCTGGCTCAAGAAACCAAAGTGGATTAAGTGAAGGAGAATACGAAGTTACAATTACAGATGGAAGAACAGTTGGAGCTACAGATTGTGCTATTACACATACATTCATTGTTCCGGCAACAACAGGTTTAAGTGTAAACGTAGCTGTTGAGGATTCGAAAATGTGCTTTGGGGAACCAGGTGGTAAATTGACAGCTGCTGTAACAGGAGGTTCTGGAGATTATAAATATTACTGGAATGGTGTTGAAGGAACTAATGTACTGGATAACCTTGTTCAGGGAATTTATGGCCTTGAAGTGGTGGATAATGTTTTGGGATGTAATTACATTCAAAGTTATGAGATTAAAGGTCCAAATGCACCTCTAACAATTGATAATATTGTTGTAACTGATGTATTGTGTTACAATGAAAATACAGGTGCTATTCAGGTAACTGTATCAGGAGGTACTTTACCAAGCTCAGGTGATTATATTTATACATGGACTGGTGGAGCTACTGCTGCAACGGGAAGTAATCCAACCAATCTTTATGCAGGCACTTATAATCTAACTGTTACTGATGCAAATGGTTGTACTGTTGAATCAGGTAATATCATTGTGGCTCAACCTACATCGTACATTAAAGTTGATAATCCACAAATAACAGATGTTTCCATTAATGGAGGATCTGATGGTCAGATTTTAGTTGATGTATACGATGGAGTTGCTCCAAGATCAGTTGAATGGTTTGATGCTTCTAATACCTCATTAGGTACATTAAATCCATTAACTGGATTATCAGCCGGAACTTATAGTGTTATTGCAACTGATGGTAATGGTTGTCCTATTGAATTAACTGGATTAAGAGTTGTTGAACCAGGTGAAAACTTAGGTTTTGAAAAGACTGTCCATCAAATTAGTCCTTGTAATGGTGCAGACAATGGTGAGATACATATTAACCGCGTATTTGGTGGTTATCCTATTGATGGAGATCATTACAGAATTCAGATAACAGGTCCTGGAACAAATGTAGACACAAATGGAACCAGCTATGATTTAACAGGATTAGCACCGGGAACCTATCGTGTAATTGTAACTGATGATGTACCTGTTACATACCAGGAAGATATAATAATAAATGAGTATAGTGCTTTATCATTAACGAGTACAAAGTTAAACGATGTTACTTGTTATGGAACATCTACTGGTACAATTGAAGTTACTGTTAGTGGAGGTAAAGCTGATGCCAGCAATTATTATTTAGTAGAAATTACAAGTTCAGAAGGGTATTATAATTATAATGATAATGTATTAGCAAATACACCGTTTACCTTCTCTAATTTACCAGCAGGTAATTACACTATTAGATTAATTGATCACGCAGAGGACTTTGATACTAAAGTACCGGATAGAGGTAATTGTGAATTATCAGAATTTACTTTAATTACAGAACCATCAGCTTTAGTTGAGTTGACTGCTGTAGGAGGAGATAATGAAATGTGTAATGGTGAAAGTATTGATCTTTCTATTAGCACAAGTAACTGGGATTTTATAACTCAAGGTAATATAAGAGTTGCTGTATATGATAATTTTACAACAACTGAATATACTGTTGATAAAACACCTTATGTGATTACTGAAACACCTTCATCAAGTAGAACATATAAAGTGATGAACGTTGTAAATCCTTCGAATGCAACTTGTTCTCTTGGTGAATCAACAGGAAGTCAGGTACAGGTAATTGTACATGACTTACCAACAGCAAATATTACAGGACCAACTCAAGTTTGTGAAGATGGTACTGTAACATTAAATGTATCATTTACCGGAGCTCAACCATTTAGCTTTACCTGGCAGGATGTAAATAATGGTACATCAAATACTATTTCAGGTATAACAACCAGCTCTTATACATTTACAGATACACCTATAGCTGATGCAAGCTATATTATTCTTGATGTATCTGATGATAATACATGTACAAATTCTGGAAATGGGCAGGTTGACGTATCTATTAACAATAAACCTGTTATAACGCTTTCTGGAAGTACTGATATATGTTTTGGAGAAACAACTCCATTAATGATAGCATTTAATGAAAATAAGGCTCCATATATTATTACTTATGAAGCAAATGGAGTAGAAGGTACTTTAATAGTAACACCAAATGCCTCTCTGACTTATACATGGAATGTCTCTCCATTAGTAACAACTACATACGAAATTACTTCAGTAGTTGATAGTAAGGGATGTTTAATGGATATGGTTGTTCCTGTACAGGCTACAGTTATTGTAGATCAATTACCGGAGCCATTGGATGAAATTACCAGTACTTCAGATAATGGTGAAGTATGTCAGGGTATTTTAGGTATAGATTATTCCGTAAGCACAGTTTCCTATGCTACAAATTATGTTTGGACAGTAGAGGCTGGAATGAATATTACTTCCGGTAATGGAACTAACAATATCACTGTTGATTTCGATAGAGATTTTGCAGGTGGTTATGTACGTGTATATGCAGAAAATGCTTGTGGAGTAAATACTACTATTGAAAGATGGGTTAACTCTAAAGTTATTCCAGATCCAATACTAACAGCTCCAACTGGCCCAACGCAATTATGTCAGGGAGCAACAGGTTTAATATACAGTATTACACCAGTTGATAATGCTACTTCGTATGAATGGTTATTACCAACAGGATTAGTATTACAAGGAGATGGTACAGGTACCTCAATTATCGTTGATTTAGATTCTGATGTTCCATCAACAGTTGGAGATATTTATGTAAGACCAATTAATGAATGTAGTAGTGACGAACCTTGGTCACCTGTACTAACAGTAACTATTAATCCATTACCTGAATCTTATGCCGGACCAGATGATAGAATTTGTCAGACTACATATACTTTAAATGCAGATCCATTAATTGCAGGTCAATCCGGTGTTTGGACCATTGAAGGAGGTGCAGCTCAGTTTACAAATAAACCTGTTGATCAGGTAAGACCAAATGCAGATATATATAATCTTTCACAAGGAGAGAATACATTTATATGGACAGTAACAAATACAGCTACTGGTTGTAGTGTTTCTGACGAAGTGGTAATTAGTAATGATCAGGTAACTGTTAATGCTTCAGTTTCAGATACGGAAGTATGTGATGGTACTGTTACATTATTTGGAACACCGGTTAATGCCGTATCAAATGCTGATGAAGGTGTTTGGACCACTACAGGTGCCGGATTTATCGTTGAATCTACAAATGATGAAACTGTAGTAAATGATTTGGATCAAGGAACTAATTCGTTTACCTGGACGATCAGAAAAGGATCTTGTTATAGTTCTGCAACAGTTGAGGTAACAAATAATAAACCAACAGAACCGATTATATATGATGCAAGTGATGTTGCTATTGATTTACAAGATTTACCATGTCAAACAGATTTTACAACATTAAGAGGTACTACTCCTACTGCAGATGAAACCGGATATTGGCGAATTGAATCAGGTTCACTTACAATAGATAATAAAAACTCTGCATCTATTAGCATTACTAATATTGCAAAAGGAGACCATGTTTTAAGTTGGAACATTTTACGTGGTGATTGTTTATTAAAAGCTTTAGTAACTATCAGAAATAATGCTTTAGATGTTGATGCAGGAAATGATAGATATAGTTGTGATGGTACTACTCAATTAAATGCTACAGAAGTTCCTTCTGGTGCTATAGGACAATGGACCATAATTCAGGGTACAGGATATTTTGTTGATGGTGGTGATCAGGCTGCAACAGAAGTGACAGGATTAGATCAATCTACTCCTAATGGGGTTAATATTTTCAGATGGACTTTAACCAGAAATGGTTGTGAATCATATGACGAAGTAACTATTTATAATGATCAACCATCAACAGCAGAAATTGCAGGCGGAAGTAGCTCAATTTCAGTATGTGATTATGAATATACACTTCATGCAGTAGCTCCTCAATATGGAACAGGAGTATGGAGCGTTGTTGGTGGTCAGGGTAAGTTTGATAATCCGACTGATCCAAACACCAGAGTCTATGATCTTGCTAATGGAGATAATATTTTCAGGTGGACAGTGTCGAATAATACTTGTTCGTCCTATGTAGATTTTAAAGTATCAAATTTACATATAGATGCCTATGCTGGAGCTGATACTGCAGTCTGCGGTAGAACTGCTAAATTAAATGCTACACCAGTTCCTGATGGAGCAACTGGTCAATGGACTTTAGTAAGCGGATCGGCAGGTGTTATATTTAATCCTGCCAATACACAGGCTGATGCATATGCAACTTCATTAGGACATGGATCTAACTCATTAGTTTGGACTATAACTAAAGATGGATGTGTATCTACAGATACTGTTATTGTTTCAAATAATGCACCTTATGAAGTAAATGCTTCAACATATATTTATACTGATGGAAATAGTACTACATTAAGGGCTGAAATTCCGGATATAGGAACAGGAGTATGGACTTTAGTTGAAGGCCGTGGTGAAATTGCTAATCCAAATTCAGCAACTACAGAAGTAACTAATTTACTTCCTAACTATAACTATTTTAGATGGACTGTTTCAAATGCAAACTGTTTCGAATCTATAGACGTTGCTGTTCAAAGTGGTACATTGGCTGATGCAGATGCCGGATTAGATCAATTACACTTATGTGAGGATTATACAACATTAAGTGCGAATGAGCCTGAAGGTACATATGGAGAATGGACAATAGTAGAAGGTAGTGCAGATTTTGAGTCTTACAATAATGCTACTACAAAAATTACTAATATACGTTCCGGACAAAATGTATTTAGATGGACTCTACGTTTTGCTGGAGGAAGTGAAAACTTTACTACAGATACTGTAATTGTTATTAATAATAAACCTACAGATGCGGATGCCGGCTTAGATATTTACGAGTGTGGAGATATGGCAACCTTAAATGCTCGTGAACCGATTGTTGGTTCACCAACATGGTCAGTTCTATCTGGAGGTGGTATATTCTCAGATGATACAGATCCTAAATCAATAGTTTCTGAACTTGCTAAAGGTGAGAATGTATTTAAATATCAAATTCAACAAGATATTTGTTTCTCTTACGATACTATTAGTGTATTTAATTACGAGCCTTCTGATGCATATGCAGGTGAAGATCAGGTTGTTTGTCAGGATTCAGCAGTTCTTAATCCTGAAATTCCAAAGTATGGTGAAGGTAGCTGGAGGATTATAGAAGGATCTGGTAAAGGTAAAGATGCAGATGGTAATGAGATTGATGAAATAGAGGGTGGTTATGTATACAGTTTAGCTCCAGGAACTAATAAATTAGTTTGGGAGGTTAAAGTACCAGAAGCTTCTTCAAGTTGTGTTAAAAGAGATACGTTAACGATCATAAATAATCAACCTTCAGTGTCCTTTGCCGGTCATGACAGATCTATTTGTACTGATACTGTTTCTCTGTCAGGTAGTGTTCCTGTATATGGAGAAGGTACATGGACCTTATTGTCAGGATCAGGAACTATAGAGAATGCATCACAAACAAATACCTTAGTTACTAATCTTGCTGTTGGTAAAAACAGATTTAGATGGACTATTGATAATAATGGTTGTACCTCTTATACTGATGTTGAGATAGCAAATAATTTAATTGAAGCCTTCGCAGGTTATGATCAGGTTAACTGTGTTGATACAGCTAGTCTTGAAGGTAATAATCCGTCTCCTGGTGTTGGTACCTGGGGTATTGTTGGAGGTTCGGGATCTGCTAATTTTGAGGATAATGAAAGTCCATATACAGAGGTTAAAAATCTTGATAAGGGTGAAAATGTTTTAACATGGACCATTGATTATAAAGGTTGTCGTTCCGTTAGTGAAGTTAAGATTACCAATAATGAGCCTTCAGAAGCTATTGCAGGAGATAATAAAGCTACATGTGAAAATAGTATTGTTTTAGGAGCTGCAAATCCTGAAGTTGGAACGGGTTCATGGACGATTAGAAGTGGAGGTGGTGATTTTGAAGATGCAACTGATAATTCAACTCAGGTTAATAATCTGAAATTCGGATCCAATGTTTTCAGATGGACTGTTGAAAATAATGGTTGTACTCTATATGATGATGTAGAGATTAGCTTTAACAGGATAGATGCCGAGGTTGGTGGTACTCAGGAAATATGTGCTGATCATACCTTCCTTGAAGCAAATAATGCCTCTCCTGGTATTGGAACATGGTCTGTTGTTGGAGGATCTGGTCAGGCTCGATTTGTGGATACGCATGATGCAACAACAGAAGTGTTAGATTTAGCAAAAGGAAGTAATATTTTAAGATGGACTATTAATAATGAGGGCTGTTCTACTTCTGCGGAAGTAACAGTTATTAACCATACACCAAGTACTGCATATGCCGGTAATACTCAGGAAATATGCGAAAGTGAGACAGTTCTTGATGCAACAGCAGTTAGTATTGGAACCGGATCATGGGAGGTATTGATTGGTTCCGGAACGATTGCCTCAGATATGGTTAATAATCCGAAAGCAAATATTTCAGGTTTATCAAAAGGTGAGAATGTATTAAGATGGACTGTTACTAGTGACAATGGTTTATGTACTTCAACTGATGATATTACTGTAATTAATAATGAGCCTTCGGAACCATACGCCGGAGCAGATGAAGAGTATTGTTCTCCTACGGTTGTTTTAAAGGCTGCTGTTCCTGATTTTGGTACAGGTAATTGGTCTATTATTGAAGGAGGAGGTAATTTTGATGATCCAACTTTACCTAATGCAACGATAAGTAATTTGAATGAAGGTACTAATGTTCTTCGATGGACAATAACTCAAGGTCAATGTACTAAATACAGTGATATAGAAGTATTGAATAATACACCAACCACTGCAGATGCCGGTCCGGATATTGAGGATTGTAAAGATTATGCTGATCTTGATGCAAATAGTCCAACACAAGGTGAAGGATATTGGACATTAATAAGTGGTAATGCTGATTTTGCAGATGATACAGATGAAAAAACACGTGTTACAGGATTAACATTTGGTGAAAATATTCTAATGTGGAATATTCAGAAAGGTGGATGTATTTCTACAGATCAAATAACTGTATTTAATCAGGTTCCAGATCAGGCAGAAGCCGGAACTAATAGAAGTACATGTGAGGATTATCTGACTTTAAATGCTAATAATCCGGAAACAGGAATTGGTACATGGATAATATTATCAGGAAATGGTGAATTTGATGATCCAAATAGTCCAACAACAATTGTTCGTGAATTAGGATTAGGTGAAAATAGGTTTAAATGGGTTGTTTCGTATGGTGAGTGTACAACTGAAGATGTTGTAGAGGTTGTAAGTAATAAAGCTGATCCTTATGCTGGGGAAGATGCTGTTACATACGAATCAGATTTTGAATTAAAAGCCTCTAATCCTGGAGATTTAGGAGCAACCTGGTCTATTGTGGCAGGTTCAGGTGATTTTGATGATAATACCTACTTTAATACAACAGTTCGAAATCTTTCTGAAGGTGTAAATACATTCAGATGGTTGATGAACGTAAATGGATGTATTACTTATGATGATGTAAGTGTTGAGTACCGTGTTGTTCCTGATGCAGCTTTTGTTGTAGATACAACTCAGGGGTGTTATCCGTTAAGTATTCAGTTTACAAATTATTCTGATGGTGGAACAGAGTTTTTATGGGAATTTGGAGACGGATACAGTTCAACTGATCGTAATCCAATACATACATTTGATGATCCAGGTGTTTATACGGTAACCTTAACAGCACCAGGTCCTGATGGAGTTAATGGAGTTTATACTAAAGATATTACTGTTTTTGATCATCCAGTAGCTGAATTTAGCTATTCACCGGATATTGTATATGTACCAGGAGATTTATTGCGTTGTTATAGTTTATCAAAAGATGCTGAAAAATATTTCTGGGAATTTGGTGATGGCAATACTTCAACAGACGTAAATCCATTGCATGAGTATTCTACAGAAGGAGTATTTGATTTGACACTTACAGTAGAAAGTCAATATGGCTGTACCGATCAAATTATTAAGGCAAATGCAATAACTGCAGTACTTCAAGGTTTCGTTAAGTTTCCTACTGCATTTATGCCTCGTCCTGATGGTGGTACATCTAATACTGTAGGAGGAGGTGAAACAAATACTGTTTTCCGTCCTGTTTACAGAGATGTAGATCAGTATAAACTACAAATATTCAATCGTTGGGGACAATTGATTTATGAAAGTACAGATATTGATGAAGGTTGGAATGGTTTCTATAATAGTGAGCTTTCACCTCAGGGAGTTTATGTTTGGAAAGCAACCGGTACTTTTGTAAGTGGAAAAGTGTTTACCGATGCAGGTAGTGTATTATTGGTTAGATAAATTTTAATCACGTTCATATTAAGCGCCATGTAAAGTTTTTATTATTTTGCATGGCGGTTAAAAACTTTGACTAAATAATGAGAAAATTTTATTGTAAATATTTAATCTATCTTTTTGTACTTATTCTTATCCCGGTGATAGGAAGAGCGCAGGATGTTTCATTTTCTCAGAATTATGCATCTCCTTTATATTTGAGTCCTTCTTTTACAGGATTGACTGAAGGAAGTCGAATGGCATTAAATTATCGAGATCAATGGCCAAGTATTCCTAAAACATATCGTTCAATGGCCTTTTCATTTGATCATTATTTTGCTGATTATAATAGTGGCTTAGGCTTTTTATACTTTCGAGATGACCAGCAAAATGGAGCTTTGATTAATCAAAATGTTGGTTTATTGTATGCATATGAAGTCTATGTTTCTGATAATGTAATGGTGCGTCCCGGAATTCAGTTCAAATTTGCGCAGTCTTTTATTGATCCTTCAAAGGGTATATTAGGAACAGGATATGATACAAATGGAAATCCTGTATCAGGAGAAGGTATTGTAGTAGCTCAGGATAAATTGAATAAATTTGATGCAGCAGCATCTGTAATGATTTATAGTAGTTCGTATTGGGGAGGTGTAACTGTTGATCATCTTGTAAAAAGTAGTGAAAGCTATACAGATATCGAACCAATTAGTGGAATGAAAATTACTGTATTTGGTGGAGTAAAATGGATTTATAAGGAAGGTAGAAGACGTAATCCTGATCAAAGTGTTACTTTTGCGTTTAATTATAGAACGCAGGATTACTTTAATCAATTGGATTTAGGTGCGTACTGGCAGTATAGTCCTATTGAACTAGGTCTTTGGTACAGAGGCTTGCCAATGAAAAACAAATCACAGCTTACAAATAATGATGCAATTATTGCCATTTTTGGTATTCATTTAGGTAGAACACGATTGGGATATTCATATGATTTAACGCTTTCTGATTTAGCCGGAAATACAGGTGGAGCGCATGAATTATCTATTTTATATACGATTCCTTCTTCAAATAAACCAAAAATTAATCGTAGTGCAATTCCATGTTCGCAACCCGGATATTGGAATGCAGGCCCTTCTCGTAGTAAATTAAGAAGCAAGTCTCGAAGAATATTTTAACCTATAATTTAAAATATAAGTGTTAGAGATCACAAAAAACGCTAAAATTATTTTTAAATATTTGTTATTAATTTATATTTGTTGTCCAATTAAGAAGAGTACTTACTTCAATAGATGAAAAGTACTTTATTTCAATTATAGATTGTTAGTGTCCCGTAAAGTATTAATAATGTATATGTGAATCATCTTTAAGTATTAAGACGATTTCAGTATATGTGGAGAAATGTAAAATTTAAACAGATGAAAAGATTTTTACTGGTAGTTAATTTAGTTTTTATAGCAGGATTGAGTTCGCTTTTATTAGTTGGGTGCAATGAAAAAGCTGGAACAGAAACAAATGTTGATACAGATAAAGCCAATAGTACCATAGGTAAAGGTGATGTGTTTCCAATAGCTTACATTGATACAGATTCTTTATTACGCCAGTACCAATATGCAATATATCTTCAGGAAGAATTATTGAAAAAAGAAGAGAAATCTCGTACTGATTTTAACGAACAAGCAAAGAAGTTACAAGCTCAGATGACTGAGTTCCAAAGAAAACTTCAAAACAATGGATTTCTTTCTAGAGAAAGAGCTGAGCAGGAGCAAAAGAATTTGATGGCTAAAGACCAGGAATTGCAAGGTCTTAATGCTAAATTATCAAATGAGTTAATGGTTGAGCAGGAAAAATTAAATCGTCAGTTAAGGGATACTTTAACTTCTTATCTTGATGAGTATAATAAAGATGGTAAGTTTAAACTGATTTTAAGTAATACTTTAGGTGATAATGTATTATATAGTGCAGACGGTATCAATATTACACAATCTGTAGCTGATGCTTTAAATGCAAGATATGATGCTTCTAAAGCAAAAAAATAGAAACTGTAAGTATTAATTACGATATTTAGGCAGAATTCATTGAATTCTGCCTTTTTTTTATGAAATAATGTAATATGAATCCACTTTACTCAAAATATCTAGAAAAACATAAGCCATTTACAGATTTTAATGCTGAAAAAATTGAAAAATCTGATATGGTTATCGTAATACCTGCATATATTGAGAAGGATATTACAAATACATTGGATTCATTAAAAGAAAGTGTATTAATAAATAAACACATTTCTGTTGTTATAATAGTTAATGCAAGTGTTGAAGTTGAAGATGACATTTTGTTGTTACAAAAAGAAACTCTAATAGAATTAGATAATTATGCAAAAGATAACAACAGTAATCATATTAGTTTTTATCCCGTAAAAGCATTTGACTTACCTAAAAAACACTTTGGTGCTGGTTTAGCCCGAAAGATAGGAATGGATTTAGCTATTCAGCATTTTTTTAACACTCAAAATGAAGATGGAATTATAGTTTCGCTGGATGCAGATACCATTGTTGAAGCAAATTATATTAAAGAAATATACAATTGGTTTACTGAATCACCGAAAAAAGTCGCTTGTTCAATTTATTTTGAACATCCTGTTGAAGGGGATGATTATGATGAAGAAATTTATGAGGCTATTACACTATATGAGTTGTATTTGCGTTATTATGTATCAGCATTAAAATACATTGGATTTCCTTATGCCTTTCATACCGTTGGTTCATGCTTTGCCGTGCGAGCAAATGCGTATGTTAAAGTAGGTGGAATGAATAGAAGACAAGGTGGTGAAGAGTTTTACTTTATTCAAAAATTAATTCAGCTTGGAGGATATGGCGAACTCAATTCAACGGTGATTAAACCTTCTTCCAGAATATCCAATAGAGTTCCTTTTGGTACAGGTCCTACTATTAAAAATATCGTGGAAAATAATAACGAATACGAGACTTATAATCCAATTGCTTTTTTTGACCTTAAAAATCTATTTGATTCAATAGAAGAATATTATTCTGTATCAGAAGAAAAATATCAGGAGTTGATTTTAGAATTACCAGGAAGAGTTAGAAGTTTTTTATTGAATTCCGGTTTTTGGGAGGAAATTAAAAACCTATCAGATAATTGTTCAGGTAAGGAAGTGTTTAAAAAGCGATTTTACCATGTATTTAATGCATTTAAGTTGGTGAAGTATATTAACTATGTTCACGAACATTTTATTGGTAAAATACCTGTATTTGATGCGGGAATTGAATTGCTTGAGAAAATGGAATACTCAACAGATGATTTCTTTGATGAAAAAGAACTTTTGTTGAAATACAGAGAGATTCAGAAAAACGCCTAAACGTATTTTCTGAAACTTACATAAAAATCAAGAACTGCAGTAATTACAACTCCGATTACCCAATATGATCTGTCAAAAATAACAGCCACAACAGAGGCTCCAAGAAACAATGCACTAACCGTTAAAATCGCGTTTAATCGCTTATTAATTTCTTTTCCTTTTAAAAAATTAAATAAACGAACGCCAAAAAATGGAATGAATCCACCTATTAAAAAATCTTTGGCCAATTCTGAGTCGTTAAGCTTTAAAAAGATTCCCAGTAATATTGCTAACATTCCCAGGTAGTATGCGTAACTAAGTAATTTATAAATATTCATTATTCTTTATCTTCTTCTACAATAACAAAAATATCTTCGTTTTTCTTCTTCATTAAATATTGTTCCCGAGCAAACTTTTCAAGACTTTCAGGACTTTCATCTATCTCTTTTAGTTTCCGTTGATTTTGTTCAATTTCAACTTCATAATGATTCTTTTGTTTTTCTAATTGTTTTATTCTGCTGGAAAGCTTACCTCTGTCCCAGAGATTATTCTGGTCAAAAAATCCTACCCAAACACCAAATACAATAAGAGTTATGATGTATTTGTTTTTTAAAAAGGCAGGTATTTGTATATCTGAAATTTTCATTGCGTTTTCGATAAGAGTTATTAGTTGTTATCAAACTCAGCCCAAAGGTATAAAAAAACAAAGTATCATTGGCATGTGACTATTGGTTGATATTTACAAGTTTTTTACTGTTGATTTCATTTCTGTTATTTATAAATAACAAACCCTTGGGTTTTATTTTTCTTTCAAAAGGCATACTAAACCAACCATTGTTTTCAAACATTAATCTGTCTTTCAATTCAGGAAAATCAATGGTGGTAAGATCTTTTATTTTGTATATGACAGAATTATTTTGATCGTACATTAAAGCAACATTTTTAACCTGTTTAAATGGTATCACTTGACCTTTTATAAATTCACCTTTATTGTTTGTGAATATTTTTACAATAGGTGCAAGATCATTTGGTGATGATAAGTTAAATCTTGAATAAGAAGCAAAGTTTCCCAGACTATAGGCAATAAATCTACCTTTGTAAATTTCAATGGCTCTGCATACATGCGGACCATGACCAAAAATAATATCAGCACCAGCATCGATCATTTTATGGGCAAATTCATAAACATTACTTCTGTTTTCGCCATAAAATATTTCATTTTCACGTGTCACATGTTGATGTTTGGAACCTTCTGCGCCGCCATGAAAAGAAACAATAACGATATCGCATTCATTTTTTAATTCAGAGACAATTTTTATGGCGTTTGGAATATCATTAATATCAACAGTTCCTGTATTGGGCGAAAAGCCTGCAAATCCTATTTTTAAACCTTTTACTCTTATGGTGTCAATTGGTTTTTCAAGTAATCCAGCCCAGTTTAGTCCGAGCTGATTCAGGTGGTATTTTGTAGTTGTTAATCCTGCATTTCCAAAATCTCTTATGTGATTATTTGCCAGGTTTAACAGGTCAAATCCTGCCTCTTTAAATATAGGAGCGTATATTTCAGGCATTTTAAAGGCGTAGCATTTTGTAGTGTCCTTACACTGCTTTACAACCGGACCTTCATCCAGAAAACAGCCTTCAAGATTACCAAAAGTTACATCTGCATCTTGTAAATAAGGAATTGCTTCAGATATGTATGGTCTTGGATCATTATTGGGAGGAAGATATTCTTTTTTAGGAAAATTTGTTCCCAACATCATATCCCCAACTCCAATAAATGTATAGATATCTTCTTGTGTTGTTTGAGCTTTAGTTAAAAAGCCAAAACTTAATATTGCGATAAATAAAATAATCCTCTTCATGTAGCAAATATAAGAAGCACAATTATTTATTTGAATAAGAGATGAGAAATATTTTTAAGATTTAGATTGCACATTAATTCTGATTATGAAAACAGGTATTTTGATTTATATCCTGCATAGATATGGACATTTAAAACAATTATCTTAATATTGTATATCATTAAATATGATTGAAATGCCGTATAAAGAACCTAAAATAGAAAAGTTATACTACACAATTGGGGAAGTTGCTGAGATTTTTGATGTTAATACATCCTTAATAAGATTTTGGGAAAAAGAGTTTGATATTATCAAGCCTCATAAAAATAAGAAAGGGAACAGACTTTTTACTCCTGCTGATGTTGAAAATTTTCACCTTATATTTTATTTGGTTAAAGAAAAGGGGATGACATTAAAGGGAGCCCAAAAAAAGCTTCAGGAAAATCATGATGATACAGTAAATAACTTTGAGGTTGTTTCTAAGCTTAAGAATATTAAATCTATGCTTTTGGAAATGAAAGAAAGTTTGGAATCCGGATCAGAAGAGGATGATTAGTAATATTTTATCTTAATATTCTATTTACAGAATAATTATAAAGACATTGTTTAATGCAAGTAAAACAAATAACTCAAATACTTGAGGACTTTGCGCCTCCTGCTTTACAAGAAAGTTATGATAATGCAGGATTGATTATCGGAAGCAGAGAACAGATTGTATCTGGTATATTAATAACACTTGATGTTACAGAAGAGGTAATAGATGAAGCTATATCATTAGGCTATAATCTGATCGTTTCTCATCATCCCATTGTGATGAGTGGAATTAAACGTTTTAATGGAAATAACTATGTTGAAAAGAGCATAATAAAATGTATTCAAAATAATATTGCAGTTTATTCTTGTCATACCAATGCTGATAGTGTTCAAAAAGGGGTTAACGGAAAAATTTGTGAAAAATTAGGATTGATTAATTACAGGATACTTGATCCTAAAAAAGATTCATTATTGAAGTTGGTGACTTTTATACCTTTTGATCATGCAGACAATGTTCGTAATGAAATTTTTAAAGCGGGGGCAGGTCATATAGGAAATTATGATTCTTGTAGTTATAATACCGAAGGCTATGGCACTTTTAAAGGAAATGAAGGGGCAAATCCATTTGTTGGGGATATAGGCAAGGTACATGTTGAAAAGGAAATTAGGGTGGAAACCATTTTTCCATCTTTCTTAAAAAACAGAATAACCGCAGCTTTATTGAAATCACATCCTTATGAGGAGGTAGCATACGATATTTATCCATTGAAAAATGAATGGACAGAAACCGGCTCAGGTATGTTTGGCGAATTGGAAGAACCTGTAGATGAAATATCTTTTCTAAAAAAAGTTAAAGAAACATTTCATTGCGGAAGTTTAAAATATACTAATTTAAAACACAGGAAAATTAAAAAAGTAGCTGTATGTGGTGGTGCGGGTAGCTTTTTATTAGGTAAAGCAAAGGCTGTTGGTGCCGATGTTTTTATAAGTGGAGACTTTAAATACCATCAATTTTTTGATGCAGAAAATGAAATTGTAATCGCAGATATTGGACATTTTGAGAGTGAACAGTTTACTAAAGAAGTTTTTTTTGAGATACTTACAAAAAAAATACCTAATTTTGCGGTTCGTTTATCGAATGTAAATACAAATCCTATAAAATATTTGTAGCAGAATGGCAACAACAAATCAAAACGCTGAGATGTCTGTAGAAGAGAAATTAAAGGCATTATATGACTTACAGAAAGTGGCTACTGAGGTAGATAAAATCAGAACTCTTAGAGGAGAGTTACCACTAGAAGTGCAGGATTTGGAAGACGAAATAGAAGGTCTTGAAACTCGTATTTCCAATTACGAAAGTGAAGTTAAAACATTAAATGATTCAATTGCAGCAAAGAAAAATGAAATTAAAGAATCAGGTGTTTTAATTAAAAAATATGAAGCACAGCAAATGAATGTTCGTAATAATCGCGAATTTGATTCATTATCTAAAGAAATTGAATTTCAAAAGCTTGAGATTGAGTTGAGTGAGAAAAGAATTAAAGAATTCACTGCTGAATTGAATAACAAGAAGGAAGTGATCGACTCATCTAAGCAATTATTAGATGATAGAAAAACAGACCTAGTTGCAAAAAAGAAAGAGCTTACTGAGATCGTAAATGAAACTCAGGTTGACGAAGAAAAAATGATTGATAAAATTGCTCAAATTGAAAGTACAATTGATGGGCGTTTATTAACTGCATTTAAGCGAATCAGATCTAATGCTGTAAATGGTTTAGCGGTAGTAACTGTTGAGCGTGATGCTTGTGGCGGTTGTTTTAATAAAATTCCACCTCAAAGACAGTTAGATATTAAGTCTCGCAAAAAAGTTATTGTATGCGAATATTGCGGTCGTATTCTTGTTGATGACGAGATGGACCAACCAGCAGTATAGTTTGGTATTATAATAAATAAGAAATATATTAAGGCTGCTTCTTTTGAAGTGGCCTTTTATTTTATGAAGAAATTCACTTTATATATTTTAATTATTGTTTACTTCATTTTATTCCCTGTTTATTTAAATGCTCAAATAAACGACAAAGTAAATAATGAAGTAAAATCTCTCATATTTAATTTAGAATCAGCAAAGGTTGATTCTGTCCTTCAAAAAGTTAATCAACAACCCTTAAAGGAATATCTGCATCTTTATCAAAATTTTGTCTCTTGTATTGTTGAGAATAGCCTTGGTTTTAAGGAATATTGCACTATTTACAATAATCAGATTGAATTTTTGAAGAGTGAGAGTAAATCAAAACCATTTGTGCTTCATTTTCTTTCTGAACTTTATTTACAACGAGGAATTTTAGAATATCAGAATGAGAATACATTTACGGCCATAAATTACTTTTCAAAAGCATATTCATTCTGGATGCATAGTGAAGAGCTCATTCCTGATTCAAAATACAATCTCAAACTAAGTGGAATTTTTAATTTGTTAATAGGTAACCTGCCTAAGCCATATTCAAATATGGTAGGTTGGTTTGGTTATAATGGAAACACGAAAAGAGGATTTGAGGATCTAAGAGCTTACCTTAATTGTCAAGACGATAGATTCGGGAATTATTATGAAGCTTTACTCTATTTGGGATTTTCTTATTTAAAGTTTGAGAAGAATGAGAGTACTATTGAAAATTTTATTAAAGATTATTCATCTTCAAAACTGCCAGAATTTATACAATCCATAATGGTTAGATGTGCAAATAAAATACATCAACCAGATTTGTGTTCAGAATTATTTAATAAACCTTCAATTCTTCCTGTTTTATCATACTTAAAGGGGAAGTATCATGTTCAGAGAGGATCTGATACTGCATTAGTCTATCTCAATTCCTTTTTAAAAAAGGAGAAGTCTATGCAATTTAAAGCGGATGCATACAGGTACATGTCGTGGCATTATTTATTTAGAGGTGAATCTGCACTTTATTTGAATTATCAGGATTCAATTAAAGCACTTTCTGCTTATCCGACGAGTGAAGATAAGCAAGCTAAATATGAAACGGAATTAAATCTACAACCTGATCCTTTATTGCTTAAGTCACGTTTATTATTTGATAGTGGTATGTTTCAAGATGCTGCTTTGGTTTTAGAAAATAACAGTTCATTATTCACAGGTAATTCTCAATTGGAATATCATTATAGGTTAGGAAGATGTTATCATTATCTGAAAGATACAACTAAAGCTCTTTTGGAATATAGCATAGCAATAGACCTGGCTAATGATAATAATCGATATTTTGGTCCTTATGCTGCATTATATGCTGCCGCTATTTGTCTTGACTCTAATGACCTTTCTCAATTTAATTATTTCTTAGATAAAGCTTCAGAATTAAATAATGGAGAGTATGCAAACTCCATAAGACTGGATATCGATCGTTTAAAAGAGGCGTGTACTCAAATTCAATAATTCTTTTGTAGAACTAATGTTTTTGTAAAATAGACCGACTGGTTGGTTGAAGTATGTTGTTTGTTGTGAATTTATAAAATCATGATGATTATTCATAATATAAAGGGTAAATATGAATTGAGTATGTATTTGCATTGTATGTAGTGATTTATGTATGGGGTGCTTTTTATTTGAGGTTGTATTATTTTAGTCTATGAATTTATAAGGTTAATGTATTATTAACATAAAAACTATAAAATAATAAGGTTGTGAGCAGATAAATTCCTTAACTTTTCCGAATAATTTTATAAACCTATATTATGAAACACATTTTACTTTTTATTGCTATTACATTATTTTCATTAGGCATTCAAGCTCAAGAGAAATTTTTAAATGGAGGATTTGAAAATTGGGATGATGTAAATAACCCTACAAGTTTTAGTCATATCGAAAGTGTGACGCAAGAAACTACGATTGTCCATTCTGGTACTTATAGCGCCAGACATGATGGTGGAACTTCTGATCTTGGACAAGTAGTCGCAGTAACAGAAGGCAAGACGTATACTATTTCGTTATGGTATTATGTTGAATCTGGAGATGGTTCCGATGCAAGAATTTGGTCATATTGGAGAGATTCCGAGTCAGCAAATATTTCTGATGATGCTTCTGATTTAAGAGGCCCCAATAATAGCTATTTTACATCAGCTGCTGAATGGAATAAATATGAAGTTACTCTGGTTGCTCCAGCTGGGGCTACAGAATTATATTTTGAGGTTAGAACTTATTCTGGAGCAGTTGCCTATTATGATGATTTCTCGGTTTATGAGTCTGAAACAGTTGCAGGAGAATTGACATTAACTTCACCCAATGGTGGTGAAGAGTATAATGCAGGTGAAACTGTATCTATTACTTGGGAAGCAAGCAATGTTACTAATATAAATATAGAAGTATTTAATGATGAGAGTCAATGGGATGTGATTGCAACTAATATTGCTGCTGTTGATGGGGTACTAAGTTTTACAATTCCAATAAATGCATGGAGTTGGGATGGATATAAACTAAAAATTGTTGATGCTAATCTTGAAAGCGTTTATGATGAGTCAGACAATGCATTTACAATCAATGGACATGATGTAGAGTTATTCTATCAAGAATTTGGAGGTGTTGATTTTGGTAGTTTTGCAACATCGGATATACTTGGAGATCAATCTTGGGATGCATCACTTGGAGAATATGCAAAAATGAATGGTTATGTATCGGGAGAAGGAGCTTTGGATAATGAAGATTGGTTAGTCTCACCACAAGTGAACCTTAATAATTCGATTAGTGAAGTTTTTGAGTTTAATGCATATTATAATTATGACGGCCCGGATTTAAAATTATATTACACAGATAATTATACCGGGGATGCTTCTACAACATCGTGGACTGAGTTACCTTTTACTATTCCTTCTGATAAATCGACTTGGGAATTGATCAGAGTTGACATATCTGATTTGTCGGGTGTTGTTTATTTTGGATTTAAATATGTTTCAAATCCTACAGATGGAGCTGCAGATTGGCGTGTAAATAATATTTATGTTTCAGGAATTGGATCCAGTGCAAATGGAATAGATAAAGTGTCTTCAGAATTAAAGATATATCCAAATCCTTTTACGTCTCAAATTTCAATAAATTCAACAAATATTATAACTAAAGTAGAGATAATTAATACAATAGGTCAAGTTGTTAAATTAGTAAATGCTGATAGTGAAAATGTTGTTGTGCCAACTTCGGACCTGAAAACTAGTATTTATTTAGTTAATATAACTGATGTTGATGGAAATGTATCAACTAAAAAATTAATGAAAAAATAGATTAAATAATTTTATTTATTAAACCTCAATCCACTCGGATTGAGGTTTTTTTATTTATATATATTTGTAACTAACGAATATCTTTATTAGTTTAGATCGATAATCTTTGGAAACAGAGATTTTAATAATCAATTACATAGAACCAAATACTCTAAACTAGTATACTTTCCTACGCTATACCTCAAGTATTTCTAGTATTAACATTTTAATTAATCTAATCATGAAGAAGATACTTGTGATGGTACCTTTGTTTGTGTGTATTTGTATAAATGCGCAATTAAGTATTGATAATGTGAACACAAATTACATTATTGATTTTGAAACCACTGTAGATGGCATTAATAATGGTGTTTATAATGCGTCCGGATTTTCTCCTACACCCAGCGATGGTCAACTTGATTCTGACGGAATAATAATTCAAGGCTGTTCTGATGGAGATATGGATTTTGGCGAAGAAAAAATAAGTTCAGATTTTAGTAGAGGTGTTTCCCAAGGTGGAGTTACAACAGGAGGACTATATGCATTTAATGTTGAAGAAGGTAGTTATGCTTTAGGTTTTCAGCCTACCTCCGGAGATCTAACAGAAGGAGAGATCGTTTTAAAGTTGTCAAACAGTACAGGAGTAGCAATAGCTGACATCTTATTGCATTATGATATTTGGAGTTTTAATGATCAGGATCGGGGAAGTAGCTTGGATTTATCCTATTCGTTAGATGGTATAGATTTTACTCCAGTTACAGACCTTGATTTTATATCAGAAACTACGCAACAAGATCCTGCATCCTGGATGAAGATTACCCGAGCTGTTACAATATCAATGCAGATATCCAGTGGTGAATATGCATATCTTAAATGGACTACTGATGATGCAGGTGGTTCAAATTCAAGAGATGAACTGGCTATTGATAATATTATTATTGAAGCAAGAAGTTCGGGGAGTACTACTTTAGTCGCTAAAAATGATGCTAAAAAAATATTAATTCTTCCAAATCCGTTTAATACTCATATTGTAATACAATCGACAAATAAACTTAATCAGGTTGATCTATACGATATTTCAGGAAAATTAATTATGTCTAAGAACCGTGTATTTAAGGATAAAGTTATTATACCTACATCAGATCTTAGTGTAGGGCTTTATATTGTAAAGGCTATTGATATGTATGGTAATGTCCTTACTAAAAAAGTGTATAAAACGAATTAGTACTCATTAAGATATAGCTATTGTGATACGCCTGTATCACAATAACTATATTTCAACCTTTTTACCGATTTTTACTATTAATAAGTATAAGATAATAAAGCCTATTATAAATAATGCCCAGGTAGGAATACCATAGGCACCAGGAATTGTTCCTACTAATAATGAAACTCCACCAACAATAAGTGCATAAGGCATTTGAGTTTTTACGTGATTCAGGTGATTACATGAACTTGCCAATGAACTAAGAATAGTTGTGTCTGATATAGGTGAGCAATGGTCGCCTAGAACAGATCCTGCCAGTACAGTTGATACTACATTGTAGAAAATTGGCAGGGTTGTATCCATATCTAGTCCGTATTCCATACAAATTTTCCAGCTTGCAGGTAAAATCAATGGATAAATAATGGCCATTGTGCCCCATGATGATCCTGTACTAAAGGCAATAAGTCCTGAAAAAACAAAAGCTAAAGCAGGAATTAAGCTAGGAGTTACTTTTACCACTCTTAGAACATCTGTAATAAAGGTTGCCGTGTGCATATGTTCTGTAATAAGAGCAATGCTCCATGCTAAAATCAATATAAGAATGGCATTGAACATTGTTTTAAAACCATTAACCAATCCTTCCATGGTATCTCTTAGTGTCATTACTCTTTGTATAACGGAAAGAGCAATTGATGCCAATACCCCTATTAACGAAGACCAGATTAAGGCTTTAAAGGAATCTGCATTTCCAATGATTTTAGATAGTTTTGATGTGAAGCTCATACCAGCATCATTCCATGTAGAGGAATCCCAACCTGTATATGTTAATCCAATTATAGTACCCAGCACAACAATTAGTACAGGAATAAAAGCATTGTACCATCTTGCTTTAACATTCTCTGCACTTTCAAGTTCATTTAAATGCTTTTCGCCACTTTTATTAGTATTTAGAGCCTTTATCCCATATTTTCTCGCTTTAATTTCCATTTTGTACATCGGTCCAAAATCTCTGTTTTTAAGTATAAGAATTAGAACAAAACCTAAAGTGAAAATAGGGTAAAAGGCATAAGATAAGGATGATATGAAAATTTGATAGGCGGATTGATTGATGCCGAGGTGATTTATGCCTTCATTAATATAGCTTAACTCAGCTCCAATCCAGGTTGTAATAAAAGCAATAGAGGCAATAGGTGCGGATGTGGAATCAACTAAGTAAGCCAGTTTTTCTCTTGATATTTTAAGTCGGTCAGTGACCGGTTTCATTGTGTTTCCAACCACAAGAGTATTGGCATAATCATCAAAAAATATAATAAGTCCCATAAGCCATGTTATAAATTGTCCTGATCTTGGACTCTTTGCGTATTTAGCTAAATGATAAACAATGCCTTTCATTCCTCCATTTAATGTAATTAGTGCAACCATCCCTCCAATTAGCATTGAAAAAATAATAATGGATAGATGATCAGGATTATTCAGTGAAGCCAGAGCATAGGTATCAACAACAGCTAACAAGCCTTTGAATATGCTTACAAAAAATGAAAAACCTTTGTATTTGAATATGATGGTGGTGCCAACTAATAAACCAACAAATAAAGAAGAAAATACCTCTTTTGTTATCAATGCCATAAGGATTGCAATAAGAGGAGGAAGTATTGAAAACCAGAGTGGAATTGGATTTGGGTTTGAACTAAATACTTCATTGTCGTCCATTATGATCGTAAGTTGATCACCATCTGACAAAGAGGTCTCGATAAAGTATTGATTTTGATCTTCTACAATTGGAATTAATTCCTTGTTTTTAAGAATTTGGTAGTCATTTTTATTAAAAGTTTTCTGATTCTCAATCTTAAGGTCCATTCTATAGTCGATGGATTCCACTAGAATGTCAGGTAAAACAATCTCTATTTTATTGTTTTGTGCGTATGAGGCTTTAAAAAGTAATAGTATGAATAAAATAAATAGTGTTTTTTTTGATAACATGTGTCTTTGTTGTTGGTTTGGCACAAATATAATTTAAAGTTTAGTCAAATAATCTATTAAGAACCTCAAACCAAAATTATCTGAAAGAATAATTTTTTTTGGCGATAATTAATTATTAATTTGTTTATAGAAATGTAAATATATGCGTCAATTGGATTTTAATATTTTTGATACAGACATTCCCGTTATTCAACCTTCAAAGGGTAAGATACTTATTGCAGAGCCCTTTTTGAAAGGTCCTTATTTTGGTCGATCTATTGTTTTGTTAACTGAATTTGGAGAACAAGGAGCTGTAGGATTTGTATTAAATAAACCCAGTAATGTATATCCGGATGAAGTTATTGACGATATTTTATCATTTAAAGGCGAATTGTATATAGGTGGACCTGTAGCTTCAGATACTTTACATTTTATTCATACCCTTGGAGATAAATTACCCGGATCTGTTCGTGTAACAGAAAACATTTATTGGGGTGGGGATTTTGATACATTAAAGAATTTAATTAATAGTGATATCGCTACCTACAAACAAGTAAAGTTCTTTGCTGGTTATTCTGGTTGGTCTCCTGGCCAGTTGGAAGGAGAAATTAAAGAACGATCGTGGATTGTTACAGAAGTAAAAGATGCTGTAATAATGGACGATGATATCGATAATATCTGGGAACAAATACTTAATGGTCTGGGCGGTGTTTTTAAAACCTGGACTAAATTTCCTAATGACCCAAATCAGAATTAGCGTAATAAATCTTCTTTTGTTTTCGTTACAGTCATTAATTATTTCACATTAAACTTTTTTGCCTTTTGGTATGTTTATATCAGTTAGATGAGAAATGCATTTGACTAATTCATTCAGAAAACGTAATTTACATGTTCGTTAGAGAACTTGTCTATTTGCTTGATTATCTTATTGTAGAACGGTCGACATGAAAAGGTAAAAAGTTTGATTTGTGTTTTATAACATATAATATAGTAGTAAATTACAATTTATTTGCTTCTTTTGTCGTGCTTTTTCTGGTAAAAAAACAAACACATGAAGGATAATAGAATTCCATTTAAAAGATTTCATGAAAGAAACGAAAGGTTACTTTCTCAATATGATGATGAATATTATCAACGACAACATTCAAAAGGAAAATTAACAGCTCGTGAACGTATCGAATACCTTATGGATAAAGGTAGCTTCAGAGAAATAGATGCCTTTGTAAAGCCATTGGGTAAAGAAGATGAAAAGAAGTATGGTGATGGTGTTATTGTTGGATATGGAACAATAAACACTAGAAAGGTGTTTATTTTTGCTCAGGATTTTAACTTTATGGGTGGATCTTTGGGCGTTGTTCATGCTCAAAAAATTATAAAAGTACAGCAGATGGCTCTTAAGATGGGTCATCCAATCATAGGCTTAATTGATTCAGGTGGTGCCCGAATTCAGGAAGGTGTTGCGAGTTTAGCAGGTTATGCAGGTATTTTTATGCAAAACGTTAAGAGCTCTGGTGTAATACCTCAGATATCTGTAATTATGGGACCAGCTGCGGGTGGAGCAGTATATTCTCCAGCATTAACAGACTTCAGATTTATGACCAGGGATACCTCGTACATGTTTGTTACAGGACCAGAAGTGGTAAAAGAAGTTCTGAACGAAGATACCACATTTGAAGAACTTGGAGGTGCCGAAGTTCATGCTACTCAAAGTGGAGTTGCAGATATGATATTTAGTGATGAGGAACACACTCTTATGGGAGTTAAGAAATTACTAAGTTATCTGCCATCAAATAATGTTGAACATCCTCCAGTTAGATCTTTGGAAGATATTGCTCCAAGTAAGACAGAGAAATTATCGATGTTATTACCTGATGACCCTAATAAACCTTATGATGTTGTAGAGGTTATCAATCTTATAGTAGATAAAAATACATTTTTTGAGATTGCGGAAAACCACGCTCAGAATATCGTAATCGGTTTAGCTCGTTTAAATAATCAGGTGATTGGTATTGTAGCTAACCAGCCAAAAATTATGGCAGGAACATTAGATATTGATGCATCTAAAAAAGCGGCCCGCTTTGTTCGTTTCTGTGATTCTTTCAATATTCCAATTCTAGTTTTAGAAGATGTACCTGGATTTATGCCAGGGAAAAGTCAGGAGCAAAACGCCATTATTATGCATGGAGCTAAGTTGCTTTATGCTTTTGCTGAAGCTTCTGTACCTAAAATTACTGTGATACTTCGTAAAGCTTATGGAGGTGCATATATTGTAATGAACAGTAAAAATATGGGTGGTGATTTTAACTTTGCATGGCCTACAGCAGAGGTAGCTGTAATGGGACCAGAAGGTGCTGTTAAAATCTTAAATCGTAAAGAATTGTTGGCTGCAGATGATCCTGAAGAGTTGAAACGTAAATTAATTGCTGATTATAAAGAAAATGTGGCAAATCCATACGTTGCTGATGAAAAGGGATATATCGATGAGGTTATTGATCCTTCAGAAACTCGTGAAGTAATTATTAATGCATTTGCTTTATTGGAGAATAAAGTGGAGCAAAGCCCAACAAGAAAACACGGAAATATTCCGCTATAACATTTAGAGATATCTAAGAGAATAAGATAGGTGATTGAGAGCTTTTCCCAATCACTATTTCTAATCTGAAATATTATGAAGATTAATTCAATTTTAATTGCCAATCGTGGTGAAATAGCTATTAGGATAGCTCGTACTGCAAAAACAATGGGTATTAAAACTTATATGTTTTTGTCGCATCACGAACCTAATGCATTGCACCTTAATTTTGCCGATGAGGTAATAGATGTATCAGAAAATACTTACATCAATGTTTATACTAATATTGATAAATTAATAGAAACAGCCTTAGAATATAAGATTGATGCTATTCATCCGGGATATGGATTTTTATCTGAAAATCCATTTTTACCTCGCGAATGTGAGCGCAATAATATCACTTTTATAGGGCCATCATCAAAAGCCATTGATCAGATGGGTAATAAAGGTATGGCCAGAGATATGGCATTGAAAAATGACATACCTGTGCTGCAAGGAAGTGATGGTATTATTTCATCTATTGAAGAAGCTGAAGAAACCGCTCAGAAAATTGGATATCCAATTATTTTGAAAGCTGTTGCCGGTGGTGGTGGTAAAGGAATGCGTGTAGTACGTAAAAAAAGTGAGCTGCCTTTAATGTTTAAATTGGCAACCAACGAGGCTAAGTCTCTTTTTGATAATGATTCAATGCTTATTGAAAAATATGTGGATAATCCTCGTCACGTTGAATTTCAGGTATTAGCTGATAAGCATGGAAATATTGTACACTTATTTGAAAGGGAGTGTAGTATTCAGCGTAAGCATCAAAAACTGTTGGAAGAGGCACCATCTGCAGCATTAACAGATGAGTTAAGAGCAAAGATCGGGGCTGATGCAGTAAAGATTTGTAAGGCTACAAACTATTATAGTGCCGGTACTGTTGAGTTTTTATTGGATGACGATTTGAACCATTACTTTATGGAAATGAACACTCGTGTTCAGGTAGAGCATCCAATTACAGAAGAGATTACAGGTGTTGATATCATCGAGCAGCAAATAAGAGTTGCTCAGGATGAAGAACTGACATTAAAGCAAGAAGATATTGCTAAAAATGGATGGGCTATTGAGTTAAGGGTAAATGCTGAAGATGTTCAGGCTGGATTTGCTCCTTCAACAGGACTTATTGAGCAAATGGAGATTCCTAATAAAAAATATCTTCGTTGTGATTCGGGTTACGAGGCTGGTAAAGTTGTTGTTTCTAGTTTTGATTCACTGGTAGCAAAGCTTATTATTACCGGAAAAACTCGTGGTGAAGCTATTAAGAACTGTAGAAATGTTTTGAATAGTACAACAATTAAAGGTGTAAAAACAACATTACCATTTTTTAAACAGGTAATGCAAACACCTTCTTTTGTAAAAGGAAAATATACAACTTCTTTTATTGAAACAGATCTTGAGCAAAGTTATTATCAGGAGGATAATGAACTTGTTGCTGCTGCTGCCCTTGCTATGGAGGCATATTTAAAAGAACAGGAAAATATTAATACAGATGAGCTGAGTAGTAAGCCGGTTTCTGTATGGGCAATGAGTAAAAAGATAAAAGGCTAGAGTTGATTTAAAGTAAATTTATATACATGAAACTTTTACAGCAAGCAAAAAAATACACTTTAACAGGCGAAAAGAAAGTAAATATTGCAGTTAAAGATGATAAAATATATAAGATCAATAACAAAAAAGCTGATATAAAAATTGAGTCTTTAGAGAACGATGAATATGTTATTCATTGTAATGAAAACTCTCATGTTGGCGAGGTTGTTAGTTTAAAGCAAAATGAAGTTACGGTAATGATTAATGGTAACACTTATCATTTTACTATCGAGACAGAATATGCCAGTAAACGAAGAGAAAAGCTATCCAAAGACTCAAGTAAAAAGATTGAGAAGGTTAAGGCTCCTCTTCCAGGTGAGATTGTTGCAGTGTTAATGTCCGAAGGTCAGGAGGTACATAAAGGTGAGCCTGTATTGATTCTTGAGGCTATGAAAATGCAAAACGAGATTGTTAGTCCTATTAGCGGACGTATAAAATCAGTTAGTGTTAAAGCTGATGAAACAGTGATGAAAGATCAGATTCTATTTGAGGTAGAACCTGCAAAATAATATTTGATTACTAAGTGCTTGAATTGAAAAGTTCAAGCACTTTTTGTATACAATTAAGAGGCTTTTAATGTTCTGTTTAATATCTCTTAATGAGTAATCCTGCATTCCCCAAATTATTTCTCCCAACCGGGTAAATTCTTATTGAATCCGTATTCAGAGATATTAATATTATTCTTATAAATTTCTCTGGCTTCTCCGCAATATTCTACTAATCGATTATTTGCTTCCTCGTTCATAAATAGGGCATTGTTTTCAAAAGGAGAAACAGGTAGTACATAAAACTCTTTTTTGCCATTTATGGTAGGTGTGTATACCCAGGTTAAATAATATCCGGCATTACTAACAAAGGTTTTGTTTTCAGTTTTTGATAACTCAACACGAACCATTACTCCACCATCTCTTGGAGCAGTTCTTTGATTGGAAATAAAATTACCTAAAGAGTAAACTACAAATTCGTCTTCTGTGAAATTGATGGGTTGAATAACATGTGGATGTGATCCGATAACTACATCTACATTATTATCCTTAAAAAATTGATTAAGCTTTTTTTGAGCGGTATTAGGTGATGTTTCGTACTCTAATCCCCAATGCACAAAGGCGATTATTTTATCCGGATTTAATTTTCTGGTTTCTTCTATGTCGCTTTTAATCACATCTTCATCAATGTAATTTACCACATTGGGTTTAGTTACTTGTATGCCATTTGTTCCATAGGTGTAGTTTAATATGGCTACTTTAATTCCGTTTTTTTCTAATATTAAAGCACGTTGGCTCTCTTTAGCTAAACTATCTTTAAAGGTGCCTGTATGTGGAATATTTAGACTGTCTAAAATATCAATGGTGCGTTCAAGACCTTGTTTTCTTCTGTCGATGCAATGATTGTTGGCTGTAACCATAGCATCGATGCCAGCTTCTTTCATTGCAATAGCTAAATTGTCTGGTGAGCTAAACTGAGGATATCCTTTGTAGGGAGGACCCGCAAGGCTCACTTCAAGATTGGCAACAGTAAAATCGGCATCATCAAAAATATTGCTAACGTATTTAAAGCATCCTGAATAATCATACTCTCCGGTTGATTCATTAAAGGCACTGTTAATTTGAGTATCGTGTCCCATAACATCTCCAATAAAAACAAAAGAAACACTGGTTGTATCCTGAGCATTAACTGAGATTAAGCAAAAGAAAAGTAATGTAATGACTATCAGTTTTTTCATTTCTAAAAAGGTATTATTTGAGCATAAATATAATGATTTAACGAGAGTCATTAAGAGATTGTTTTTGTCAAATCATTTATTTTAAAAAAAATACTAAATTGCACACGGTTTGAACAAATCATTTTAATGTTTATATGGTTTGTTGTTAAGTGTTTAGAATCGGAAAGTTTCAGGAATTATAATCTTTAACGTTTTATGAGCAATGTATTGTCTTGTCATCAGTAATGACAGGGGATCGTTGTGTTGTGAATGTTACTATAGGATTGTTCCGGAAAATAAATATAGGGTTATGAATTTTGAGAGAACGTTTGACATTTTAACATCTATCAAGGAGAGTGGCAAAAAGCAAGATATTCTTTGTGCTAAAAAGAATGGAAGCTGGATAAAATTCAGTGCTGATGAATATTACCAAAATGCACGTGTGTTTGCAAAAGGTCTTATTCAAATGGGATTTCAAAAGGGTGATAAGATTGCTACTGTTTCAAATAACAGGCCTGAATGGAATTTTGTGGATATGGGTATGAGCATGGTAGGGGTTATTCATGTTCCAGTTTATCCTACCATAAGTGAAGATGAGTTTGCTTATATTTTTAAGCATTCTGAAGTAAGGATGGTTATTGTTTCGGACGCTGCTTTGTATAAAAAAATATTACCAATTGCTATAAATACTGAGACGATTAGTAATGTATTTACTTTTAATATTGTTGAAGGAGCAAAACATTGGAGTGAGATATCTCAACAGGGTGAAGATAACCGGGTTAAATTAAAAAGTAAATTGGATCAGGTTTCTAATGAAGTAAGTACAAATGATATTGCTTCTATAATTTATACTTCGGGAACAACAGGTATGCCCAAAGGCGTTATGTTGACTCATGGTAATTTTTTGAATAATGTGGCTGGTGTATGGAATATGTTTGATATAGATACATCATCCAGAGTGCTTAGCTTTTTGCCTTTATGTCATGTTTATGAGCGAATGGTTAACTATTTGTTTCAGGCAAAAGAATGTAGTATTTATTATGCCGAAGGTTTAGGTTCAATTGCTACTGATATGGCTAGTGCGAAGGTTAATGCTTTTGCAACAGTGCCACGTGTTATTGAGCGAATTTATGATAAGATAGTATCAAAAGGAGAGGATTTAAAAGGAATTAAAAAGTTTATCTTCTTTTGGGCTATGAGATTAGGCGAAAATTATTGTAGTGAAAATAATAATGGATTTTGGTACAGTCTTAAGTTAAAATTGGCTCGCAAATTGGTCTTTAGTAAATGGCAAAAGACTTTTGGTGGTGAATTGAAATTTGTAATCTCAGGAGGTGCTGCTCTTCAGCCACGATTAAGTCGTTTATTTTTTGCAGCCGGCATTCATCTCATGGAAGGATATGGACTTACAGAAACATCGCCGGTAATTGCAACAAACTTTTCAATTGAACCGGGAAATTTAATGATAGGAACCGTTGGTCCTGTTTTAAAGAATATTGAAGTAAAGATTGATGAGGACGGAGAGATCTTAACCAAAGGACCATGTGTTATGAAGGGTTATTATAAAAATCAGGAATTAACAGATGAGGTTATTGATAAAGATGGCTGGTTCCATACAGGAGATATTGGTCAAATCATAGATGGGAAGTTTTTGAAGATTACAGATCGTAAAAAGGAAATGTTTAAGACTTCAAGTGGAAAGTATATAGCTCCTCAGTCTATTGAAAATATGCTTAAAGAATCCATTTTTATTGAGCAGTCGATGGTTGTTGGCGAAAGTGAGAAGTTTGCCAGTGCTTTAATCTCACCAAACTTTGATTATTTGCATATGTGGGCTCATGATCACAGAATTCACTTTAGAGATAATAAAGAGTTGGTTCAGGATAAAAAGGTATTGAAAATATTTCAGCATGAAGTAAGTAAAGCAAACAAACAACTAGGACAACATGAGCAAATAAAAAGGTTCAGAATTGTTTGTGAACCATGGTCAGCCCCTGGGGGAGAACTAAGTGCCACATTAAAACTAAAACGCAGAGTCCTGTATGTGAAATACGCTGATATTTTAAGAGATATTTATTCGTACGAACTAAACCAGGAAAACAAAGGTTCTATTAGTTTTACAAATAATTAGATTTATTAAACTGAATTAAAAATGACTGCAGCCCGTGTCCTCATGTGTGGTTATTTTTTCATAAAAATCTCCCTTACATCATCTTAATATCTCCAGAGGAGTTGAATGTTATTATTTAAATAAATATCCACTTTATGTATTTATATAAGGTGTGACTCCTAAGGAGTAGTGTGAAATAATACGGAGAACTTTTTATAAATATAAGATGCCTTTGGTATCAATAACTGTCAGTAGCAGATATTAATTATTGAAACATGTATTCCGCAATTTAAATTATATTTATATTCCTAATAAGTAGAAACAATCTTAAAAGATAGACGTCATAGTTTAATATGAAACGTTTTGGTAACATATTAATTTTGCTGCTTTTTTATTCTGTTGTTTTAGGACAGGTGAGTAGAAAAGAAATAACTGGTATTTGGTTAGCAAGTAATAATAATAGTTTGTATTATCAAGCAGATACCTTACGTTTTTATAAGAATCTTGAACGTTTTGAAGATGCAAATGTATGCAAGATAAAAAGATGGAGCATATGGAAGAATTCTTTTGAAATTGAAGATGTACATATATGTTCGGAACCCTTGAAAATAACATCTACTATAGAAAAAGAAATCCTTAAGATGACAAAAGAAGATTATGGTCTAATCATTTCAGTTGAGAGTGAGGGAAAACTAATGGATAAGTTTAAGATTGTTGATGTTTACGAAACATTATTAATTGGTCATCCTCATCAATTAAATGAATTAAGGCTTATGAGATTTGACAATTTGCAAGAGCAGAAACTTTATAAATATGTTGATTCCTTGATTTATAAAGTAATTAAATATGATTCAACTTTTGTGGACTCAACTTACTTAATGAATTTAGATAGTAAAGCTAATGCATCATTAAAAATGCGTACAGAACTTGGTTATGAACCTAATCCGCAACCAATTATTTTATTAAATGGATATGTGCTCAATAATAAAGAAATACTTAAAAGCTTTAGATTAGTTGAGGCAATAGATATTAAATGCTTAACAGCAGAGCAAACAGTTTCAATTTATGGATATCATGCACTTAATGGTGTAATCGTTATTGTTATTTCAAACAAAAGATTTAAGAAAGAATGGAGGAATTTCAATAAATAAGCTTATTCATAATCCATTTTGCTATCATAGTTAGTCGGATTACAATATGTTAAATCATCGATAATGGGATGCACTGTTTATACAACCTCGCTAGTGTTAAGTATTAATTAAAGGTCCAAGTTACAAACTTGAACCAGAACAAGTCTAACTGAGTCCTGTATAATAGGAAGATCGTATTTTGTGGTTTAAACACAATATGAGGATTCTAGTAACCCCAAGTGTGGTTACATAAAAAAAATCCGGTTCAAAATAATTTGAACCGGATTTTTTAATTAATATTTCTAAAAGCCACTATAATTACTCAGCAAGAAATGGATATTTGTAATCGTGTGCAGGTACAAATGTTTCTTTAATTGTACGCGGACTTACCCATCTCATTAAATTGATTGCAGAACCAGCTTTGTCGTTAGTTCCTGAACCTCTTGAACCACCAAATGGTTGTTGACCAACTACTGCACCTGTAGGTTTGTCGTTAATGTAGAAATTACCAGCAGTGTGAGTTAATCTTTGAGTCATCATTTCAGCAGCATATCTGTCTTGAGAGAAGATAGCTCCAGTTAAAGCATACATCGAAGTACTATCTAAAATATCTAATGTTGCTTCAAAGTCAGCATCTTTATATACATATAATGTAACAACCGGACCAAAAAGTTCTTCTTCCATTGTTACATATTTTGGATTTGAAGCCTGGATGATTGTTGGTTCAATAAAATATCCTACAGATTTATCGTAGTTTCCACCGAAAATAACTTCAGCTTCTTTGCTTGCATTAGCATCATCAATAGCTTTTGAAAGCTTATTGAAAGAATCTTCATCAATAACAGCATTTACAAAGTTTGAAAAGTCTTCTGGAGTTCCCATTTTAACTTCAGCTAACTGGTTAGCTACATGTCCTTTGATTTCAGCCCAGCGACTTTCAGGAACGTAAACTCTTGATGCAGCAGAACATTTTTGTCCCTGGTATTCAAAACCACCACGAACAATTGCAGTTGCTACAGCTAATGCATCACATGATTTATGAGCGAAAATGTAATCCTTACCACCAGTTTCACCTACGATACGTGGATAAGTTTTGTATTTGTGAATGTTTTCTCCAATAGTTTTCCACATTGATTGGAATACACCTGTAGAACCTGTAAAGTGAATACCTGTAAATTCAGGATGTTCAAAAATTACTTTGGCAGCAACCGGACCAGAAGCATAAACAAGGTTGATAACTCCATCAGGAATACCAGCTTCTTTAAATACATCCATTAATACTTTTGCTGAGTAAACAGCTGTTTTAGATGGTTTCCATACAACAGTGTTACCCATTAAAGCCGGAGCTGTTGGTAAGTTACCAGCAATAGATGTAAAGTTAAATGGAGTAAGAGCAAAAATAAATCCTTCTAACGGACGGTATTCAACTCTGTTCCAAATTCCAGGACCAGATTCAGGTTGATCAGCATAAATCTCTGTCATATACTGAACATTGAATCTTAAAAAGTCTGCAAATTCGCAAGCAGCATCAATCTCAGCCTGGAAAGCATTTTTTGATTGTCCTAAAACAGTTGCTGCATTTAGTTTTTGACGGTAAGGACCGGCAACTAATTCTGCTGCTTTTAAAAAGATAGATGCTCTGTGTTCCCAGCTAAGGTTTTCCCATTTTGATTTAGCTTTAAGAGCTGCATCAATAGCTTTGTAAACGTGAGTTTCATCTCCCTGGTGATAGTATCCTAAACAGTGATTTATTTCATGAGGAGGGTGAATCGAAATTTTATTTCCTGTTCTGATTTCTTCGCCTCCAATATACATGGGAATATCTACCTCTGTTTCTTTAAAAGCCTTAATTTGTGCTTTTAGTGCTTCTCTTTCAGCTGTTCCCGGAGCATACGACAAAACAGGTTCGTTTTTTGCTTTTGGTACGTTAAATATTCCCTTTGGCATAATTCAATAATTTAATGTTTTTATATAAGGATGTATTATTCGCAATATCACTAAACAAATTTACAACTGTATAAAAAGGAATTACATGAATTATGTCAAGGTAAAAATATGATTCTGGTCAGGATTAAAGGTTATATTCTTAAAATAGGTTAAGAATTTAACATCCGTAGAACTAATAATTCAAATATTAAACATTTTAATGTGTTAGTTGAGGGGGGAACTAATAACAATTTGCAAGTTGGTATACATAAAACGAACTGGAGATATTTCTTGTGCCGTTTATAGTGCTTCTCATCTTATCTAAAGTCTGATCATTTAAATAAATGCAAAGATCGGTAAAGTCATGAAAAGACCTGTCTTTTTGATATAATACAATCGATGTTGAAGTGGAGTCAATTTGTATTTGAGAGGTAATGTCATCTTTATTCATTATACATTTTATCTCATCGAAGAATTCTTTTTTTAAACTTTTGTTGTCATCATCATACACTTTAATATTTATCACAATGTAGTCATAGGGTTTAAATGTTATAGGTAGCTCAAGCCATTTTATAAGGAGTAAGAATATCATTAAGAAAGATGCGATAATGATTATGGTTGATTGAGGAAAATAATACTTTGAAAAAAGGGATGAAGAAGTAATCCTATTAATCCATTTACTATTCTTGTATTTCATTTAGTTAGTATGTAGTGTATTTACCAGATAGAACAAGATATGAAGGTATGATCTAAATTAGTAATCAAATTGGGTATTTAGGTAATTTGCATTTCTTCTACACTATAGAATATTGTTTTTTTAGCAGATGACTTTTTTTATGAGAAATAGCTTATCAGCTTATTCGTCTAACCATTTTTTGAACTGCACAGCTTTAGATCTGCTTGTTAAAATTGGAGCAGATAAATTGTCTTTAAAATGGAGTAAAATCTTATAGTTAAAATGACTTTCGTAATAATCAAAAGCATCAATGTTTATTATTGTTTGCCTGTTAATACGAAAGAATTCTGCTGGATTTAATTGTCTTGCAATTTCAGAAAGAGATTTGTCTATTGCATATCGGTTTTTATTAAATGTAACTATATAAACGATATCGTCCTCAAAGGTGAAAAATGCAATATCTTTTGTTTTTATAACAAAATACTTATTCCTTTTTTGAACAATATATTTAGTTCTAAAATAACGGTCCTTTTTATAATTAGAGGTTAATTGGCTTACAACCGGTTTTTTAATGATATCAATGAATGGAAAACTATTTTCTGTTAATTGCATATGTATTTATTTTAATTTTTTTTTGATAGTAATATCCAACGCAAGTACTATAATATCGCTATGTGTTATTCAATAACTAATTTATCAAGTCTTTCTTTTTTTGTTTGGTTTTACGGGTTTTCACTTTCAAATACTTGTTTCTTCTCGACTGCTTAATAATATCAGCAATGGTTAGCAGATTTACAGATGCATTTCCTGTAGTTAATCGGCTTAAATCAATAGGAAGACCATTGTTTGTCATTGGTTTTGGATCACCATGCCTGAATCCTTCTTTTTCAATCGACTTATATATCTTTTGAATATTACGCTCAAAGTTCTCCATGTTCACTCCTTCTGCATTATGCCGCATAACGCAAGTTTGCAGTGTATATATTTTAAAATCGATATAGAAAGTGTTATCTGTTGCTTCGTTGAGGTTAGAATGAATTACAATAGGACTTAAAGAAATATGATTTATCATTAATGAATCACCAGGATTATAAGGTGTTTTAAAGTGCCCATTACTATCTGTTGTTACAATTCTCATATCACTGTAATTAATGATGTAGGCATCTTCAACAGGTACTGAATCTTCGCTAAATACATACCCCTCAAAAAAACCATTATTAGTTTGGGCCTTACAAATGGTACTTATAAAAAGTAAACCTCCTAATACAACTATATATTTTGCACATCTTCTGCATATCGAATCTATCATAGTATTATTGAAAATTTTAAGCTTTAACTGCTGCTTACTTAGTAATCTGGTGATGAAAATATATTGCAGGGAATTACAGTGCAATTTTTTTCAAGCAAGTATCATGAATCTTCAATGAAAGGATGTTTATCTTCAAGTATACAAAACCAAGAATTCCGGAATTATCATTATTATTAAAAAAAAGCCATTTTATTAGAGCTGTAGATGTAAATTTGTTTCCATAAACTATTATGATACAATAAAAATGATCAGTACCAGAAAAACGAATGCCTTCATAATTTGGATAGTGGTTTTCATTACATATTATAGTGTGGGAATCAATAGTAATGAGTACAATCTGTTTGTTCCTTTATCGTTAACTATCCTGCAATTTGTAGTATATATGGCAAATAGGCGTTTTGTTATTCCAAGATATTATGAAGATAGAAAGCCTGTTTTTTTTATTACTAATGTTATACTTTTTATTGTATTAATTGTAATTATGACACAGTTAGGTGAAATTGTAGGTACACCACCAAAGTCAATTGCTCATCGTGAAAATCTTCCACCTCCTAATATTATTTTTATTGCCTTATTTCATACCTCACTAGGTTTAATAGCATTGTGGGCTGCAGTAAATCAATATTTGTTAGAAAAGGAAAAACGTAATGAAAAAGAGATTGAAACTTTAAAGCGAATTAATATCGAGAATAATTTACAGTTATTGAAGTCTCAGATTAATCCTCATTTTTTATTTAATGCCTTAAATAATATTTATACCATGTCGTATATGGGGGATAAATCAACTCCAAACAAAATAGACAAGCTCTCGGATATGTTGCGCTTTGTTTTATATGATTGCGAATCGGAATATATTCCTTTAATGAAGGAGATAGAATACATCAATAACTATATCGAATTTCAACAGCTTAAAACAGAATTTGATCAATGTGTTAGCTTTAAATATAATATTGAGAGCGAAGGTTTTTTAATAGCCCCCATGATACTGATTCCTTTTATTGAAAATGCGTTTAAGTATAGTGGTGTAGAAAGAAATACCTCTAATTATATTGACATTTTTCTTATTCAAACAAAGCATAAACTGTCCTTTAAAATAATAAATACCATTAAGGATAATAATGAGGCATTTATTAAAAAGGAAAATCAATATGGTATTGGTATTAAAAATGTAAAAAACCGATTGAATATTATTTATCCAAACTCACATGAGTTACTTACCGAAAAAACTAATGAGTTATATATTGTAGATCTTAAAATAATAATAGATGAAGCCAGAAGAAAAGTGTAAGTGTATTATTATTGATGATGAGTTTTTGGCTCGAAAGCTTTTAGTTGAATATGTTACCAAGGTTCCGCAATTAAAGCTACTGGGTACATTTTCCGATCCGGTTGATGCAATTGAAGTACTAACAAAGCAGAAGGTGGACATTATTTATATTGATATTGAAATGAATGATGTTTCGGGAATAGATTTTATAAAAAAACTGCCAACCTCAAACAGGCCTTTGGTTATTTTTGTTACTGCCTATTCACAGTATGCAGTTGAATGTTTTGAGATTGATGCTTTTGAATATCTGGTAAAGCCAACCAACTTTTTAAGGTTTTTAAATGCTACACATAAAGCCATTGAAACTATAGAAACGCAACGTAAAGCCCTGTTATGGGATGAAAGTCTTCAGGAGAAGAATAAAGATCATATCATTATAAAATCAGATCGTAAGCTAATTAAAATCTTTCATAGCGATATATATTTTATTGAAGGAGCACTTGAGTATGTAACCTTTCAAAAAGAGAATGAAAAAATCGTAAGTCTCTACTCCTTAAAGAAACTTGAAGAAGAACTTCCAACCAGTAAATTTATGAGGATCCATAAATCATATATTGTAAATATTGATAAGATCAGTGAAATCAATGGAAATATTGTTAAAGTAGGAAATTGGAATATTCAGGTGAGCAAAATATTAAAAAGTGAATTGTTAAATAAGTTTCATAGCTAGTTGGTGTAAAAAAATCCTGTGTGTAAACAGCAATAGCCGTCTTTTTTTGTTATTGGGGATTATGTAAGGCAAAATTCACTATTAAGTTTTAACCTATAGCATAGTGGTTTTAATTATTATTTAGGTTTTAATTATATTTTGTTAATTAGTAATATTGATTACAAATGTATTTGGCCGCCTTTTCAAAAAGTTGGTAATAATACGTTTGTAATTGGTCGTCTTTTTAAAAAGTTAGCGATAATACGTTTGTAATTGGCTGTCTTTTCAAAAAGATAGCGATGATACGTTTGTAATTGGCTGTCTTTTCAAAAAGATAGCAATAATACGTTTGTAATTGGGAGTCTTTTCAAAAAGTTGGCAATAATACGTTTGTAATTGGCTGTCTTTTTAAAAAGTTGGCAATAATACGTTTGTAATTGGTCATCTTTTAAAAAAGTTGATAATAGTGCATTTGTAATTGGTTATTTTTTATTTAAGGCGAATAAATTATTGTTTACGATTGCATTTTAATAATGATATGATAATATTCGACATAAAAACTAAAATGTTCTATTGTTATTTTATGTTGTTTGTATAGTAAACATAAGAGATTAATAAAAGTCAATAGTTTAACATATGTTTTAAAGCAGTTAAATTATGAATTGAAGTTTAAATATTTTAACTACTTTGCATTGCGTTATAAAAAAAACGCCTAAATTTTAAAAATATCAAACTAAACTTTTTACTATGGTTGAAAAGATTCTTGCGCGTAGCCGTACTACGGAAGTAGATGCTGTTTGTACCAGAATTATTGCAGCATTTGAAAGCTCACTTCTTAAAAATGATGATTATTTAACTTCAATTGTACCTCAATTAAAATTACTTTCTGTAAAACTTAACGAAGCCGTTAAGCGAATTAAAAGTGAATCTGAGTTAGAAGATAAAGATCATTTGCGTGATGAGGCTGTTCGTTGCTATTATTATTTAATTAGTGGTTTGGCACACCATCCGGATGAGGCTATTAAAGCGTCTGCGCAAAAGCTTTTAAATGTATTTAATAATTATGGTCTTGAAATTATTTCAAAGAGTTATGGTATAGAAACTTCGTTAATAAACTCTTTATTATTAGAAATAAGCAAGCCAGAAAATGTTGAAAATGTCAATCTTTTGTCAGGAGTGGCAGAGTGTATTGAAAACATTAAAACAACACAAAACGATTTTGAAACATCCTATCTTAATTATGAAAAAGAAAAGGCAAAGGGAATTGAAAAGGAGTCTGCCTCAGATATTAAAAAAGAATCGCTTCGTATTATCAATGGAGTTTTAATAACCTATTTAAATGGAATGATAGCTGTTAATAAAACCACTTATGGTGAGTTTGCACAGGTAATATCACAAATTATAGCTAATAATAATTCAGGAGTAAAGAAAAGATCTAAATCTGTGGTAACGGAAGAGGTTATTGCAGAATAAAATATAAGTTAGATACTATAGTTATTAGAATGGGAGTAAGCTAGGTAAGGCTCTGGGTAAATATGCTCAGGGCCTTATTTTTTTTATGTGATTTATAATGTAATAATAGCTTTTACTTATGTACTAATGCAACTGTTATGATATTAATAATAGCTATTTTAACCAACCTTGTACCTATTGATGTCAGGTGCAAATTGTCGTAACTTTAATTGTCGTGTACAAAAATTATGGCAGAAGTATGTAAAAATAATATTGACTTTATAAATAGGTTAACAGAGGTTGTAAACTCTAATCTTTCAAATGAAAAGTTTGGAGTAAATGATTTATCTGAACAGATGGGCCTAAGCCATTCTCAAATACATCGAAAATTGAAAGTAATTAAAAATCAAACAATAAGTCAGTTTGTAAAAGAATTACGATTAAATAAAGCACAGGAACTACTCAAGCAAAATAATTTAACAGGTTCCGAAGTGGCTTATAAGGTTGGATTTGGAAGTCCTTCCTACTTTAACAAGTGTTATCACGATCACTTTGGATATACTCCCGGAGAATCAATAAAACATTTAATTATTGATGAGGATAAAGAAATAGCAATAGTTGAAGGGTTTACGCAAGATGTAGTTGCTGAGACCAGAAAAATAACGCTTTTAAAAAGGAATTATATCAACCTTATAGCATTATTAGTTGTAGTTGTTTTGTTAGGATTGTATTTTATAAATAAGGATAAAACTGTTGCCAATACAAATATCAGTAAGGCCATAGCCATATTACCTCTAAAAAATTTAAATAATGATTTTGATGAGCAATACCTTGCCAATGGAATAATGTATGATATTCAGAATAGGTTATCACATATTAAAGATTTGGTAGTAAAATCTATTATTCCTAATGATGAGTATTTTAAGGAAGATCTTTCACTTCCTGAATTAGCAAGAAAACTAAAGGTTTCGTATATCCTGGAAGGTAGCATTTTAAAACAAGATGACAGAATAAGAATATATATTCATCTGGTTGATTCAAATGCAAATATTATTTGGTCGGATCAATATGATCACGACATGTCAAGTATTTTTCTGTTTGTATCAGATGTGGCCAAAAAAATAGTGCAAAACTTACTTCCTTCATTACAGGTAGAGTATATTCGGGATTTTGAAAAACAATATACTTATAATGAACAAGCGTACCGTTTTTATTTAGAAGGACGTTTTTATTATCGTTTAAGAACTGCCGAAGGGTTTAAAAAAAGTATCGAATTATACCAGCAAGCACTTGCTGTTGATTCTAATTACTCTTTAGCCTATGCTGGTTTAGCCGACTCGTATCTTACCGGAACATGGAATGGATTTTATCCTGTAAGCGAAGGAATTCCTCAGTGTAGATATTATTTGAGTAAAGCCTTAAGTCTTGATCCTGATCTTGTGGAGGCTCACGTTACATACGGTGGGCTGGCAACTTATTTTGACAGTGATTATAAAGAAGCTGAACAGCATCTTAAACTCGCATTGAAAATAAATCCTGGTTACGATAGGGCAAATAAAATTTATGCTGAATTTTTAGATGTTACAGGAAATAAGGAAGAAGCTCGTAAATATATTAATAAGGCTCATCTACTTAATCCTACTTATTCAGAAATCCTGAACTTAAGTTATATTTTTTATTTTCATGTTGGAGATTATGAACAGGCGCTAAGCGAATCATTCAGATTATATAATTTAAACCGGGATGAAAGGTATTACTACTACAGAGATTTTTTAGTTTATCTTCAGCAGCATAACGATTCATTAGCTTTTGAAATATATAAAAAATATAATAGAGAAAATAATTGTTATTATGCGCCACAGGTTTTAGATTCAATATATGCAAACTCAAAAATTAAAGGAGTAATTAAGCTTTTGATTAATTCAATCCTAAATGAAGATAAGGATTCAACAGAAAGGTTTCCTGAAATGAGATTGGCACAATATTATACTCATATTGGAGAAAAAAAGTTAGCTGTTGAGTACCTTGAAAAATCATATTCCAGAAATCAGGCTCCTGTCCATAGAGTTTGTTATAATGTAGAGTATCAATCTTTGCATTCAGAATCAAAATTTCAGGCTTTAATGAAAAAAATGAATCAGGATTATTAATAAATCATTTACTTGCTATTAAATATTAGGATGTGATTTTTTTTACTTGATTATGAGTTAGATATGTATTTTAAAGAATTGTTTATGCAATTTAATTGCAATAAAAAGTCATGAATTTGTAATTATTGGCAATATATTTTAAATAAGATTTCATTGTGATGATACCTCTTAATTTCATTTGATAGTAATTTTACATTGTTGATTGATCAATGTATTTAATACTTATTTTTAAAATAGGAAGTCATGAGAAAAATTGTTTTCATCCTGTTATGCATGATCTTTCCGATTTTAGCATCAGGACAAGAAATTAAACATGAGTTGTTAGAGCAGATTAATGTTACTCCTCCCATGTTTATAAAAACTGAGCAGTTAGTACAAGTTGTTCAGGAAGAATCTGGATCTTTATTAGAGTATCTTACAAATAAATTTGAGTATCAAGATGAATGGAAATTATCATACCAAGGAGTTGAAGTAATTCAATTTACTGTTACTGAAAAAGGAAAGTTAACTAATTTCAGTGTGATTAATAGTATTGCTCCTGAAGTTGATGATTATATGATTGAATTAATTAAAACAACAGAAGGCTTGTGGAAACCTGGAACCAATAATGGTGAGCCTATTGCTATGGAAAAAGAAGTGGCAATGCAAATTAAAACCGGTGAAGCAGAAGGAGTAGCTTACATTAAAAGTTTTAAAGCTTACGCTACTAATTTTTATAAACAAGGTGCTAAACAATTGTTTGTAAAAGGTCATGCACGCAGAGCCTTAAATAAATTTGATGTTGCAGTTAAATTTGCTCCTTATGACAGAAGTGTGTTATTAATGAGAGGACTTTGTAGATACGAAGTTGGAGATACAAATGGAGCTCGTCAGGATTGGATACGTTTGAAAGATCTTGGTGGACTTGATATGAATGACAAGTATTTCACTCAAATTAAACACTTAAAAGGATATGAAGAATTAGCCTTTATATTATCAGAATAAATAATTAAAATATTAAAGGATTTTATTACTTAAAAGGATTTGAAGGTTTATTTCGGTTTCGTGTATTAAAGCTATTTACTATGGTATCTGATAAGTCAGGAGGGTAGAGTAAATAGCTTTTTATTTATCACAAATTTTTATCTATTGTTAATCATCGTCTACTGCTAGCGGATTTAGCCTAGCGCAATCCCTGTAAACGTGAGGACAATTAGTTATTTGTGGGAGTTTTATATTTCGTTAATTCAGAGAACTCAATCTCTTGAGTTTTTTCGATTTCAAATTTACTGCACGCATAAAAATTCAGCATGTCAATTGGATATCGTTCCGATAATTGATATTTATATTCAATGCCATCAATCGTCAGATTTTTCCCAGGTTCAACTTTCAAGCTATTAATTTCATGTTTAAATACATGTTTTCCTGTTGTCGAATCAAGAAGCGTTTCCCGAATACAATAGTCGCAGTTAATTAATTCCAATTTAAGACATTGGAAGTCTTGATCTGGTGTCTTAATGATTTTACCTCTGTAATAATAAAAACCACCATCTGATGCTGAACGTATGGTGTCTCCATTTTTTACAAAGAATGGTTCTTTATATAGAAATGCTGAATCTCCTTTTAATAAAAGATGATTCTTATGAATTAATTTAATGTTAGAGCTTATTTCAACTAATTTCTCAATTCCAATAAAGTATTCTTCTTTATTGGAAATGCAGGAGTTACTTCCAATAATGAATCCAAACAGAATAATAAGTTTATGCATTTAGTAAATTTTTATAGCATATTGTTAGCACGGATTACGCTTTGCTAAATCCGTGCAAACTAGAAAGTATCTTATCTATTGTTTAACATCTCTTATCTCTTGTTTAACCTATGGCTTAACCGAGTTTTGTTGCGCGGCACCAATTAATCTGTCATAATTATCACTGATGTTTTTGTAGTAAACTAAAAACAAATAATCGTTTTCGGCCTGACTGTATGATCCTTCAATAAAACCAACCGTTGCTTTGTCTGTTTGCTTGGTTTTAAAGGCGTATAAATAATTGTAGAAGCCTTGTTTTAGTAACAATGTTTTTTCGTAACGTTTAAAGTCTGGGTTGTAACGCAGCATATTACTTTCGTCAAGTTTCCAGTTGGTTAAGCCACCTAATATGTATATGTTTCCACCGGCGTAAGGTTCACTTCTTGGAAAATAAAAATGTACCATCACGTATTCAGCCTCAGTTTCAGGATCTCTGTTTTCTCTTGTTTCAATAACGTACTGACCATTAAAGTCATTTTGAAAGAAATAGCTTTTATTATTACGAGGCGAACTAGGTTGTAAATCTAAATGATAAAAAGGATCATGAAATTGAATGTCATATATTCCTTCTACATTAAAGTCATAAGTTCTAAGGTCTAACCATCTGAACTCATTACCTCCTTCAAAAACTAGTTCTCTATTATAATTGTATACTAATTGTTCAGGTCTTATAAATTGAGGTTTAATATCAAGGATGGCATTATCTAATCTGTGATTCTGATAAACGTTAACTTTTATTTCTTCCAAAGGATTTGAAATGGCAAAGTTGTTCGTGTTTATTGTAAAATTAACGTCTTGTTGTTCTCTTAAAATTGACGTGTTCATTGCATATTTTATTTCAGCATTAACCTGAACCCTTTGCTCAACAATCATAAACTTTTGGGTAAGTACAGGTTCGTCGCTGTTAAAATCTTCATACACTTTAATAATGTAGTTGCCACTATATTTTAAGCTGACGTCCTCATTGGGTATTTTCAGAGTATAATGAACGTAATTAATAGTTGTATTAAACGAATATTGGAAATCTAAAATCGGGTTCTGATTTATTCCTGTCATGTATTCCTGTTCGGTAATATTTGACGGCTCCCAATTTCTGTCGCAATGAATTATGGAGTAGTAATAGTTTTTAGAATCCGCTACTAAATCATCAAACGTTAGTTCAATTACATTATCCGAATTAAGAGAGGTAATCGGATAGGATAATGGCCATCCTTCTTTATGGCACATAACCGTTTTTATGGTGTTGCTAAATATTTTGTTTTCGTAAGGTTGAGCACGTAATATTTGCGAAAATATTAAGAATAGTATAAGAAAATAGGAGTATTTGTTAAACATGTTGTTCTGATTTTATGCGAATTTAATCAATATATATATGCCTTAGCAGTCAATTAATTATTATTTAACGATTTTTTTCTTTATTAGGTGCCCATTCGTAAGGTTTAGTTATAATTTATTGTATTTTTGCAGTCAAAATTTTTTAAAAACTTTTTATCAAACATGTCAGACGTAATCAAAATAAAAAGAGGTCTTGATATTCGGTTAAAGGGCAAAGCGGAAAAAGTTTTCGGAAGCGCCGATATGCCAGAACTCTTTGCTATCAAACCAGCGGATTTCCCTGGATTGGTTCCTAAGTTGACTGTTAAGCCTGGTGATAAAGTTAAGGCCGGATCGGTTTTGTTTATTGACAAATATCGTACCGACGTTAAGTTTGTTTCTCCGGTAAGTGGAGAGGTACAGGTTGTTAACCGTGGAGAGCGAAGACGAATATTAGAGGTAGTGGTTAAAAGTGATAACCAGAATGAAGCTGAAAATTTTGGAAAAATTGATGTTTCAAGTGCAACAAAAGAAGAAGTAAAAGAAAAACTTCAGGCTGCAGGTTTATGGCCATTTGTTCGCCAACGTCCTTATAACGTGGTAGCAAATCCGGCAGATACGCCAAAAGCAATCTTTATTTCTGCATTTGATTCTTCTCCATTGGCTCCTGATTATGATTTTATCGTTTCAGGGTTAGAGAAAGAATTTCAGGCAGGAGTTGATGCTTTAAACAAACTTACTGACGGAGATATCCACATTGGTGTTAACAACGAGTCTGCATCAAAAGTATTTATGTCTCTAAAAGGAGTTAAAACTCATGCTTTCACAGGCCCACACCCTGCAGGTAATGTAGGTATTCAGATTCATCATATTTCTCCTATCAACAAAGGAGATATCTACTGGACTATTCAGCCACAAGAAGTGATTTCAATTGGTAAATTAGTTCTTAATGGTGTTTATGATGCGTCAAGAATTATCGCAATAACAGGTTCTGAGGTTAAAAACAAATCATATGTTAAAACAAAAGTTGGTGCTAACATCAAAACTTTTGTAGAAAATAACGTAGAGGAAGGAAGCCTTCGTTACATCAGTGGTAATGTTCTAACTGGAGATAAAATTACTAAAGACGGTTATTTAGGAAGCTATCATTCTCAAATTACAGTTATCCCGGAAGGTGATGAGCATGAATTTATGGGATGGGCTGCACCGGGATTAAAGAAGTTTAGTGTATCTAAATCTTTCTTCTCATGGTTGTGTCCTAAAAAAGAATACGCTTTAAATGCCAATTTAAATGGAGGTCCAAGAGCTATTATCATGTCTGGTCAGTATGATAAAGTATTGCCAATGGATGTTCTTCCTGAGCATTTAGTTAAAGCAATTATCACAGAAGATATCGATAAAATGGAACAGCTTGGAATTTACGAGGTTGTTGAAGAAGATATGGCACTTTGTGAATTTGTATGTACATCAAAACTTGAAGTTCAAAGTATACTTCGTAAAGGTATTGATGTAATGATTAAAGAGATGAGCTAGTCCGTTTAATCAATTCGTAAATATTAAAAATATAATAAATTGAAAGCATTAAGACAATATTTGGATAAAATCAAACCCAACTTTGAAAAAGGTGGAAAGTTTGAAAAATTGCACTCATCATTTGATGCTTTTGAGACCTTCTTGTTTACTCCAAAAACAACTTCAAAGACAGGAGTTCATATTCACGATGCCATTGATTCTAAAAGAACAATGTCTGTTGTGGTATTAGCTTTATTACCTGCTTTGTTATTTGGTATTTGGAACACAGGATACCAACATTTCTTGTCATTAGGTCAGGCAGATGCTGATTTTTGGCAAATGATAGGATTTGGTGCTTTAAAAGTACTTCCTATTGTTGTGGTATCTTATGTAGTGGGTCTTGGCATTGAGTTTATGTTTGCTCAAATGAAAGGTCACGAAGTGGCTGAGGGATTTCTGGTATCAGGTATGTTAATTCCATTAGTATTACCTGCTGATGTTCCTTTGTGGATGGTTGCAGTAGCAACTGCGTTTGCTGTAGTAATCGGTAAAGAAGTTTTTGGTGGTACCGGAATGAACATCTGGAACCCTGCTTTAGTAGCAAGAGCATTTTTGTTCTTCGCTTATCCTTCTAAAATGTCAGGAGACTTAATTTGGGTTTCTGGTCTTTCTAAAGGTGAAGGTATTGTTGATGGATTCTCAGGAGCTACTCCTCTAGGTAATGTGATCACAGGCAAGCTTGACTTGCTTCCAAGTACATTACAAAGTTTCATTGGTACAATCCCTGGATCAATAGGTGAAACAAGTACATTAGCTATTTTAATAGGTGCTGTAATTTTATTAGCTACAGGTATTGCTAGCTGGAAAGTTATGGTTAGTGTTTTTGCTGGTGGTTATTTAATGGCATTAGGATTTAATGCAATTGGTACTACAGATGCAATGAATGTTGATGCAATTCAACAGCTATGCCTTGGTGGATTTGCTTTTGGTGCTGTATTTATGGCAACAGATCCTGTATCAGCATCTCGTACAGAAGCAGGAAAATACATTTATGGTTTCTTAATTGGTGTTTTTGCCATTATGATTCGTGTATTCAACCCAGCTTATCCGGAAGGAGTAATGTTAGCTATATTATTGATGAATACATTTGCTCCATTAATTGACCATGTAATTGTTCAACAAAATATTAAACGCCGTTTAAAACGAGTAAAAGTAAACGCTTAATAAATTAGAAAAATGGACAAACAAGGAAATACATATACGTTTCTGTACGCATCAATAATGGTTATTGGAGTTGCTGCGATATTAGCATTTATCTCAGTTTCTTTAAAGCCAATTCAAAGTAAGAATGTAGCTGTAGCAAAAAAGATTGATATATTAAAATCAGTTGGAATTGCCAGCGATGCAAGTACAGCAGAAAAGTTATACGAAGAACACATTGGATCAAATACTAAAGTATTAAATATCGAAGGTCAGGAAGTTGACGGAAATGCTTTTGATATTGATCTAAGTAAGGAAGTGCGCAAAGATCTTAAAGAAAGAAGCTATCCTTTATATATCTGTAAATTGGATAACGGTGAAGAGAAGCTAATTATTCCTTTGAGAGGAGCTGGTCTTTGGGGCCCAATCTGGGGTTATATTTCATTAAATGCTGATAGAAAAACTGTTTTCGGAGCAACATTTGACCACAAAGGAGAAACTCCTGGGTTAGGTGCTGAAATTTCAAAGGATTTCTTCCAGGAACCATTTAAAGGAAAAACTATTTATAGTGATTCTGGTGATTTTACATCTATTGACGTTGTAAAAGGAGGTGGTACAGAAAACAATCCTCATGCTGTAGATGCTATTTCTGGTGGTACTATCACCAGTAAAGGTGTTTCAGCAATGCTTCAAGACTGTCTGTCTGGTTACGAAAAATATTTAAAAAATTAAACGGTTAAGAAATGAGCGACAAAGAACCTTTGTTTTCAGCGAAAAACCGAAAACTGATGACAAACCCGTTAAATAAGCAAAACCCAATTACCATTCAGGTATTAGGTATTTGTTCTGCTTTAGCGGTTACGGCAAAATTAGAGCCAGCGATTGTAATGTCTATTTCGGTGATGTTTGTAGTAGTTTTTGCAAACGTAATCATCTCGTTATTACGTAATACAATCCCTGCTCGTATTAGAATTATTGTTCAGCTAGTAATAGTTGCGGCTCTTGTAATTATCGTAGACCAAATATTACAGGCTTTTGCATATGAAGTAAGTAAGCAATTATCTGTATTTGTAGGTCTGATTATTACCAACTGTATTATCATGGGACGTTTAGAAGCTTTTGCATTAGGTAACAAACCTTGGCAATCAGCTTTAGATGGTGTAGGTAATGCAGCAGGTTATGGAATTATCCTTGTTATCGTAGCATTCTTCAGAGAATTATTCGGATCAGGTACATTAACATTACCAGGATTAGGTACATTACATATCATTCCTCAATTTATTTATGATATGGGATACCAAAATAATGGTTTAATGATTTTACCTCCGATGGCTCTTGTTACTGTTGCGATCATTATTTGGGTGCAACGTTCACGTAATAAAGATTTGATTGAATCTTAATTTATTAACAGGAAAATAAAATTTCAATGGAAAATATAATTAATATATTCATCAAGTCTATTTTTATCGATAACATGGTATTTGCTTACTTCTTAGGTATGTGTTCATACTTAGCTGTATCAAAAACTGTAAAAACATCGTTTGGACTTGGTATCGCAGTAGTTTTTGTACTATTAATTACAGTACCTGTAGATTACCTTTTAAATGAGTATGTACTTAAAGAAGGTGCTCTTAAATGGTTAGGAGAAGGATTTGCTGAAGTTGATTTAAGCTTCTTAAGCTTTATCATGTTTATTGCAGTAATTGCTTCTATGGTACAATTAGTAGAAATGATTGTAGAAAAATTTGCTCCGGCACTTTATAGTCAGTTAGGTATCTTCTTACCACTTATTGCTGTAAACTGTGCTATTCTTGGAGGATCTTTATTTATGCAAGAGCGTCAGTATGCATCTTTAGCTGAAGCAACTTCTTTCGGATTAGGTTCAGGAATTGGTTGGTTGCTTGCTATTGTAGGTATTGCTGCTATTCGTGAAAAATTAAAATACTCAGACATTCCTGCTCCATTAAGAGGTTTAGGTATTACATTTATCGTAACCGGTTTAATGGGTATTGCATTTATGAGTTTTATGGGTATTCAACTATAAAAAGTAAGAAAACAGATATACTATGATATTTTTAGCAAGTCAGGGTACGGTAATCACTACCAGTGTGGTAGTTTTCTTACTTGTTATCCTACTGTTGGTGTCAATACTTTTATGGGTAAAACAAAAGTTAACACCGGCAGGAACCGTTACTATAGACATTAATGACGGCGAGAAAGCTCTAGAAGTTTCTCCTGGTCAAACATTATTGTCTGCTTTAGGAACTAATAAAATCTTCCTTCCTTCTGCTTGTGGAGGTGGTGGTACTTGTGCTATGTGCCGTTGTCAGGTAAATGAAGGTGCAGGTTCTATTTTACCAACTGAAACTGGCTATTTTACTCGTAAAGAGCAGGCAAATAACTGGCGTTTAGCTTGTCAGGTTAAGGTAAAAGAAGATCTTAAGATGCATATACCACAAGAAATTCTTGGTATTAAGAAATGGGAATGTACTGTTGTGTCAAACGACAACGTTGCTACTTATATTAAAGAGTTTGTGGTTAAATTACCAGAGGGTGAAACATTAGATTTTAAATCAGGTGGATATATTCAGATCGATGTGCCTAAGATTACTGTTGATTTTAAAGACATGATAATCGGGGATGAGTATCGTGATGAGTATGAAAAGTATGGCATCTTTGATTTACAAATGGTAAACCCAGAGGAAACATTCCGTGCTTACTCAATGGCCAACCACCCTGCAGAGGGAAATATTGTGATGTTGAATATTCGTATTGCAACTCCTCCATTTGATAGAGTAAACGGTGGATTTATGAAAGTGAATCCAGGTGTTTGTTCTTCATATATTTTCTCTCGTAAACCAGGCGATAAAGTTACTGTTTCAGGACCTTATGGAGAGTTCTTTATTAAAGATACTGAACGCGAAATGATGTTTATTGGTGGTGGTGCTGGTATGGCTCCAATGCGTTCTCACATCTTCCATATGTTCCATACAATAAAAACTGGTCGTAAGGCTACTTTCTGGTATGGTGCTCGTTCAAGAAAAGAAATTTTCTATCAAGAACAATTTGAAGAGATCGAAAAGCAATTCCCTAACTTTAAGTTCACAATTGCATTGAGTGATCCTCAACCAGAAGATAATTGGGAAGGTTCAACTGGATTTATTCACCAGGTAATTCATGATGAATACCTAGTAAATCATGAAGAGCCAGAAGATATTGAATATTATCTTTGTGGACCTCCGATGATGAACGATGCAGTTAATAAAATGCTTTATGATTTAGGTGTACCTGATGAAATGATTGCATTTGATGACTTCGGATCGTAATCAGATTTTAGATATTAAATGTAAGCATATAGCTTATTTATAGATAAAGGCTCCCTTGTGGAGCCTTTTTTTATTATAGATTAACATTAGTTTGCTGGGTTTTTTTATATTTTCGTTAAACATTTTTTCTGTCGTGGATATAGTGTTTTGTAGGCAGATCTGAACCTATTATAATAAGTGCTCACCTGGGTGAATGTAGATTCTCCTTTAAGTTAATTGGATATTGAAGAAAAATTAAATCATATGAGAAAGAAACATCTGGTTCGTAATCTTTTATTAATTATTGGTGGTTTTATATTACTACTGGTTATCCTTGCCGAGATCTTCAAAAACGATATTGTAAAATTAGCCATTCAAAGGGGAGCAAAAACCTTTGATGTTCCATTGAGTGTTGGAGATGTAGATTTTAGTTTGATTTATCGATTCCCTTTAGCAACAATAGAATTTGAAGATTTAGTAATGACTTCAGAGCCAGACTTAAATGATTCATTATTTCAGGAGCCAGATACTCTTGCAAAAATATCCAAATTGTATGCATCAGTTGATTTATGGGAATTGATGGATGGAAATATCTTCGTAAAGAAGATTGATATAGAGGATGCAAAGTTTAAGTATATCGTTGATTCTTTAGGAAATAGTAATTTTGATTTTCTTTTAAAAGTAGATACTGATACTATAACTGAAGAAACAAATGATACGACAGTAATTCAGGGTGTTTACTCATTAGAAAAATTAACTCTTTCTGATATCGATATAGATTATGTTGATGATTTCATGAAGTTCAAAACCTATTTGTCTATACCCGAAGTTACTGTTAAAGGAGAAGTAAAACCAGAAGGGTATTTGGCCCAGACAGAAGGTGAGTTATTGGTTAGATCAATTGAGTATGATAATTTCCATTTGGAAGATCTTCAGAAGAGTCGTTTGTTGTTTGATATTAGTGCAATGAATGATACCTTAAATGTTAGTGATCTGACACTAGATGCTGCAGGTGCAATTATAAAAGGAAAGGGATACATTGTTCAAGGGGATAGTTTATATGAAAATCTTGAAATATCAGGAACTGATATTGATCTAGCACGAAACTATAAGTTTCTTCCACAAACTTTAAAAGACGAAATACAACTTAAAAATTTGGGTGGGATTTTAAATGTTTCTGGTACAACTCATGGTTATTTAAGTCCCAATAATATTCCTCAAATGGATTTCAATATTGAATTAAGTGAAGGAATTGTTCAATATGATATTTATCCAAGTGTAAATAATATCAATTTTGCTGTAAATATAGTAAATGGGTATGCATCGCGTTTAGAATCAGCATCTGTAAATATTAAGAATTTTCATGCAGAAACAAATTCCAGTAAAGTTGATGTATCTGCATTGGTTCAGAATATGAAGAATATTCAATACGATGTTGTTGCTGACTTAACTATTGGTTTAAATGAGATAAAACCATTTATGCCCGATTCTTTAATTAAAGATTTGGGAGGTGTTGTTTCTGCTAAAATATCTACATCAGGATTGTTACCGGATTCTATCACAGATAGTTTTTATGACTATGCTTTAGGAAGAACAAAACTAAATCTGAGATGTAATAATGTCAACGTTAGTATGGACTCTATTCCTTCGATAAATGATTTCTCTGGATCATTTACCTATAATGCGCAAAATATTGGATTTAAAGGAGTAAAAATTAAAATACCTGAGTATAGTTTTAATGTTATTGATGGTTATTTAAAAACAGCCTTTAAAGGAAAAATTAGCAACTATAAAAGTATGGCATTAAATATTGATAGTTTAATGCTTAAAATGCCGGATTCTTATTTTGCATTATCCGGAGAAGTTAAAGGTTTGGATCATGTTAAATATGATTTGAATGTTGATACAAAATTGGATCTTAATGAAATTGCAAAAATGCTTCCGGATTCTATTGTAAATAGTCTTAGTGGATCTATTAGCTGTAATGCCTATTCTAAAGGGCAATTTTATATTGATTCAGTAGCAAATCAGGCTATGCCTCTTTTATTTGAAAATAGTCAATTTGGAATATCTTTTAATGCCGTAAGTGTGGATATGCCGGATACAATTACGAATGTTAAAAATCTATTCGGACAATTAAAATATAGTTCAGATACATTGTGGATGGATCAGGTTGAAGGATCTTATTCCGGATTGGATTTTTCTGCAGACTCAACAACGATATCGAGTTTGTATTCTGCAGCTATTCAAAATAATAAAAAAGAATTATTTGTTCACGGTAATTTTGGTGTTGGCAATTTCGATTACGCCTTAATCGATGCATTTATGTCGGATACTGTTCCTGCCAGCGAAGAAGACCAGAAAGCTGCCATGGAAGAAGCTTTAAACGAGGAACCATATGTACAGAATTACACAATCAGAGTAAATGGTAAAGCCAAAGCAAAGAGCGTGAAATATGGGGATATTATTGCGTCGGATATTAATTCAAAATTCTTAGCTGATCTTAGTAAAGGTACATATGTAGCAGATGATTTAGATTGTGAGGTTTTTGGTGGAGGCATTAGTGGTTCATTAAGATATAGAATGACAGATACACCAAAAGATAAGGATTTAATTGATGTTATGGAATTTCGTTTAAATGCTGATAGTATTGATGTATCAAGAATGATTGATGAGTTAAAAGTATATATTCAGGAATACGGTATTACAAAAGAGAATGTTCAAGGATTATTTTCTTCTAATATGGATGGTAGAATTGTTTTAATAAATTATGAGCCAGCCATGGATTCAATAATGATATCCGGCGATTTGAAACTTGAAAATGGTGCGTTGATAGATATTAAGGCAATAACAGATTTAGAAAGTATTCCGGGTAATAATATTCCTAATCTTGATAATATGCGTTTCCATACATTAACAAGTAATTTGTTTATTTATCGAAACAATATATTTATTCCTAAAACAGATATTTTTTCAAATTCATTAGAAGCATCCTTTCTTGGAATGTATAGTTTTAGTGGAGATTATGAATTTCACGTCAGAGCCATTTTAGGTCAAATACTTTCAGGAAAAGTCAAAGAAAGATCTAAAGAAGAGTTGGAAGGTGGATTTGATCCGGATGACAAAGGGAAATATTATGTTTCAAGTTATTTGGATGGTAAAAGTAAGGCCTGGTTTGATAATAAAAATGATAGGAAAAGGATGGATACTAGAATAAGAATGAATAAAAGAGGATTTCAAGTCTTATTTAGCCCTCTATTGGTTAAATACGAAACGGGAGAGAAATAAAGATATTATGACTAGTAAGAAACTTCATATTTTTATTTATATAATTTCTTTTATCTTATTAATTTTAATAGGAATTAAAACTTATAAAAGATTTAAAAGTAATCAATCTAAACAGAGTATAGAGATATTATCAGAAGATATAAAATTAGCAGGGGAAGGCGATATTATTTTTGGAGATACACATGCAGAGTTGCCAATATATTTATTTGGCAATTATAGATGTAAATATTGTATAAGATTTTTTAGAGAGGTTTTACCTAGGTTAATAGAGAACTATGGAAGAACTGTGAAAGTTGTTTTAAAGCCAATACCGTTTTCTAGTACAAAAGAGGAAAAGGATGCCTTATTAATGGCAATATCGGTTTTTAAGTATGGGAACTATAAATCATTTCATGAGTTGTTAGTGAAGGATCCTGAAGTGATTTTTGATGTTAAATATGAAGACTATTTAGTGGAAATTATGAATCTGAATACAGCTGTTGCCAACAGTTTTTTAGATAGTAAAACAAATAGTTATATAGTGGATAATAAAAATCTATTCAGAGATTTAAAATTGAAAGGAACACCTGCTTTTGTTATTGGAAATACTGTTATTTCAGGATACATCGATTATAACGATTTTGAAAAAATGATAGCTAATAAATTAAATAATACATTATGAAAAAAGTTTTTTTATTACCAATTACTTTGGTAATGGTATTAGGATTATTAACATGGAGCTGCGAGGATGATTCTAGTGATGAAATTTGTGAAAAGTTTGATTCTCCAGTTTGTTCAGACTTAAGTTTCAGTGCTTGTAGTGATGATAATGGAGATTATTACTTGTATGAAGGAACTAAGTATTATTGTTCTTCCTATTATACTGAAGGTGATTCTGATGAATGTACAGGTGCATCTGAAAAAATTGTAGAGGTATCAGGTTGTGCAAGTTCTTCAACAAGTGGAGTAACAGTGAAATCAGCCATGACTTCTTATACTTCTTTTATGCTAGCAGCGATGAATGAAGTTAGAGCATTAGCAAGCGAAGCTGCGGGTTGTAACTAATAATCAAACCAACAAAGAAATTCAAAAGCCATCTGAAAAGATGGCTTTTTTGTTAGTATAAAGAGACTTGTGTTTTGCTTGATTATTGGTTAAATTTGATAATCCACACAAAAACACCGTACCATGACACGATTTTTAACCCTGGTAATTTTATGTTCAGCTTTTATATTTGTGCATTCTCAAAATTATATTGCCAATTATTCCGTGGCTAAAGAAGAAGTCCTTAGATCTATTCCTCAAGCATATATTGATAAAGCAAGAAATGATTTTAATATTGCTTATTGGCATACATCACATGGTACGCATGTGTATTATGGACTTTGTGGGCTTCAGGATTATAAGTTGGGGGATAACGAATTGTTTGGAATTACAAATAATAATCCTATCTCAAACAAGCTTGAGTTTTATGATATCTATGGTTATGATTTAAGTACGGGAGAAACTGCATTTATACAAAGGACCCGTGATTATTTAGATGATCCTGGTAATTCTGAAATTAATACAGTAATGTGGTCGTGGTGTAATATTGCCGGACATGATGTAGCCAATAATTATTTGCCTGGCATGCAAACGTTAATCAATGAATATGGTGATGGAGGATCAAAAATTGGTACCGAAGTAGGGCAAAGAGAGGTTCCTGTGAATTTTATTTTTATGACCGGACATGCCAATTATAATAACAATATTGGGGAAGGTAAACCAAAGGATCAAGCAGATTTAATTACTGATTATTGTAGTGCTAATGATTATTTTTGTCTGGATTATTATAGTATTGATACACATTGTATGAATGATAATTACTGGTCTGATTCCGGAGATGATGGAAATTCAGCTTTGTATGGTGGCTCTTATAAGTTTTATCAAGATTTTCAAAATCTTAAAACCGTAGGAAATGGTTATTTTGAAAATAAAAGTTCTCCAGGAGGTAATGTTACATATGGGGAACATAATACACAGCATATAACTGCAAATAGAAAAGCATATGCAATGTGGTATATTTTAGCCCGACTTGCTGGATGGGATGGAGTATTTACTGTAATTGACAAAGATAAAGTCACAAATCAAGAATATTTTTATTATAATTCTGAAGATAATACTATTGTTTTATTGGATGAAAATCTTGTTAATAATGCTTTTTATCGTATTTATAGTCTAACTGGACAAATATTAATACAAAATTCAATAGGTAGCTCTATTATTCCTTTAAATGGAATTGAAAATGGAATTTATATTGTTGCAATTCATTATGTGAATCGCAAATTTGTTACGAAGATACTTGTATCTTAGATGTTAATCATATTGGTACCCAAAAGTTGCAATTCAAGAGAGTTGCAACTTTTGGGTTTGTATGCGATTAAAACTATGGCATAATTAGTTTTCCAGTAGAGGAATCAATTAAATACCATTCTGTAGTTATTGCATTATGGTCGTCCCATAAATGTACCCTATTACCGTTATTAGTGTTTTTATTATCTTTTAAGCATACAACTTTTCCACTTCTATGATAAATTTTATACCTTCCATTACCAAGGTGCTTAAAATAGAATTGTTGAGCATGGTTATTTTCTGAAATTGTCCATAACTGAAGTGGTGTACCTTTGTCTGATTTACCATCTTTGCAATCCATTACACCATTAGTACTACTTGCAGAATGAATAGTGTAATATTCAGCATCTCTGGTTTTACTTATTCTAAATAGTTTATTAGGATTATTATCTTTTGTCCATACATCCATAATGGCACCTGTTGTATTCCAAGATGGATCTTTGCCTGCAAATTCAAGAAATCCTGTTTGGTTTCTTCCGTAATTCATTGCTGATTGAATGTAAAATCTATTTTCTGTAGGCATTTTTGTTCCTTTTACAGGAGCACTTCCTATCATGTTCTTTCCTTCAGGTATGATTGGCTTTTTTGTTACCGCATCTAAAATGTACCATTCATTATGAATAGCATCATGGTCTTTCCAGATTTGGATATTATTACCATTGTTAGATGATCCAGCAGTTTTTAAATTTACAATAAGTCCTTCCTTCGTAAATATCTTGTATTTTCCATTCCCTAAATGTCTAAAAAGAAACTTTTGGCTCTCGGTTCCATTTTTTGTATATATTTGAATGTTTGTGCCATTTTGACTAAGCTTTCCTCCTGAAACATCAACCCTATATCCTGTATTTGGACCACATATAATTTCGTAATAACCTTTTTGGGAACTTTCCACTAATGTAAATCGTTTAGTTTCTGCACCATCTAAGGTCCAGATTCTAATATTGTCTCCTTTATTTACCGAAGATCCTCCTCCTTGACGTTCCCAGAATCCTTCATTGTTTCTATTGTAAGAAATTGCAGATTGAATTAAGAATTTCTTATGCGTAGGCATAATACTTCCTGTAAAAGATTGTGCAAATGTATTTGTGATAAACAACGTAATTAGTAGCGTTAGGAAGTTTAAAAATAAGAACTTTTTCATTTGATATTACTTTTTGTTAATATATAAAATTTATTAGTTAGTAAATATTATTAATTATGATATCTAAAATATATATTCTGTATTATAGGTTTGATCCAACATATCACTATTGTGTTAATATAGTTACAGCTAGTGAAAGTTTTTAAGAAGTTTATGGTTAAATAGAAAAAAATGGATGTGAATTAGGAATATTTGCTGTTAAAGCTCATTGGAGATATTAATTTCATTATTTATTGAATGAATTTAAGTTGTAAGAAGAGTATTTTATATAGATATAAGCTTACATTTGCATCCAATAAACAATATGTAATACGTTTAAATAATTAAAATATTTCGAGTATCACAAAATGACAGTTGATTCTGTTTTTTCAACTACTTAAAAGGAATCAGAAATTTACTTTCGGTAATATTTTAACTCATTAAACTATGCTGTTAAAGATGTTAGGTTACTTATTAGTAAACACAAATATTTAATATTATGAAAAGATTTATATCTATAATATCAATTATAATTATCATCTCATGTAAACCACAAACGCATGAATATATTAAAATGCAAGGGATGGTATTTGGTACATTTTATCATATCATATATCAACCAGTAATCGAAGGTGATTCTATCAGTTTTGGAGTGACTAAAGAATTGGATAAAGTAGATTGGGCTCTTTCAACATTTAAAGATACATCAACAATTAGTAAGTTTAATTTTAGTGAAAATGGATCTGTCGTTGACTCAATGATGAAATATGTTTATTTGTCAGCTGTTGAGGTTAATAAAAATACAGAAGGAGCCTTTGATATGACAGTTGGACCTTTAGTGAATGCATGGGGATTTGGTTTTAAAAAGAAAGATAGTATAACAAATGCTCTAATTGATACATTGCTCTTAAATGTCGGGATGGAAAAACTTCAGTTGGAGGGAGATTTTCTTTCTAAAGAAAAATCTGGTATTATGATTGATGCCAGTGCTATTGCCAAAGGATATGGAGTTGATGTTGTCGCTAATTATCTAGCTTCACAAGGCATAAATAATTACATGGTTGAAATTGGGGGTGAAATTCGTGTTAGAGGTGTTAATAACAAGGGAATAGCCTGGCGTGTGGGAATAGATAAACCAATTGATGATAAAGCTGCAGAAAACAGAGAGATTCAGGATGTTTTATCTCTTTCGGATGTTGGATTGGCTACGAGTGGAAATTACAGGAATTTCTATATTAAAGAAGGTAAAAAATATGCCCATACTATTGATCCTAAAACTGGATATCCTGTACAACATTCCTTATTAAGTGCTTCAATAATAGCACCTCAATGTATGGTTGCCGATGCTTATGCAACAGCATGTATGGTAATGGGATTAAATAAAAGTATGGAGGTTATAAATAGCTTACCAGGCGTAGAGGGGTACTTTATTTATGTTGATGAGGAAGGAAATAATCAGGTGGAATATACTAATGGCTTTAAAAGCCTGATTGTTGAATAAATTAATGAAATACAGAGCTGTTTAAGGAATTGAATAGCTCTTTTGTTTTATAATTGAAATACCTTCTTTCTTTAAAGCCTACGATCCATTGTATGCCTTGTATGGCATTGGTAATAAAGATCTCATCGGCATTTAATAAATCTTCCTCAGAGGCTCCATTACATTCTTCAAATTTTAATTGGTTGTTTTGTTTGATAAGATTGATCACTGTATGTCTCATTACACCATCAACACATCCCGTAAATACTGACGCTGAATAAACAATATTATCCTTTATCCAAAATAAATTGGAACTGGAGGCCTCTATTATTTTATTTTCAGAGTTGATTAAAAGACAATCATCAACATTATCTTCTTTCTTATTTAGAGCAGCTAAAATATAGTGAATAGAGTTACCGCATTTAAAAAAGGAGACTGGATTATAAGTCTTCTTTATCTCTGAATATACAGACACCAATAATCCTTTTGTATTTAGTTCAAACTTTGAATTGCTTAATTTTGAAATTTCAATAAGGAAATTGGCCTTGTTTTCTATTGGAGTATATAATCCTTCACCACTTCTGAAAAATTCAATTCTAACCCTGCAAGCCTCATATATTTTATGTTTTTGAATCAGTTTTACAATCATCTCTTGTAATTCTTCTTCGGTAGGAATGGATGCTAAATCTAATTTAAGACTTAGCATGGCTTTTCTGATTCTTTTATAGTGAAGATCAAATGAAATTGGATATTGTCCATTGGTTCTTATTGTTTCGAAAAATGAATCTCCATACTTAAAAGCTCTGTTATTAAAACCAACAGGAACCTGGTTCGAAGGAAATATCTTTCCATTAAAATTTACAAAAGAATCCATAATGACTATAACTCTATGATTTGTTTTGCAATGTTGTAGATTGACCTATTTTTTTCCACCTTGAAGCATATCTTTACACCGGCAACATTACCAGCCTCAATATCTCTTTGTGAATCGCCAATTAAAAAAGATTTGTTAAGATCAATATTAAAATCTTTAACAGCATTGAGAATCATCCCCGGCTTTGGCTTTCTGCAATCACATTCTGAAATGGCATTATGATGCGGACAGTAATAGATGGCATCAAATGCTGCATTTTGTTTGCTAAGTTCAGCTTGCATGTAATCATGAACCAGTGTAATATCCTCTTCAGTGTATTCGCCTTTGGCAACGCCTCCTTGGTTTGTGATCATTATTAGCAGAAAACCATTTTCCTTTAATAACGAAAGCGAATCCGCTACTTGTGGATTAAATACAAAGTCATCGACTTTATATACATAATAATGTCCTTCGTCGCTATTGATAACGCCATCTCTGTCAATAAAAACTGCTTTATTCATTTTATGATTTTATAAAAATGGGATCAGTTCGTGTATAAAGTCTATAAATAAAGATGGTTTATAAAGAATAGGAAAGATAAAGCCAAATACTGCACCCCAAAAGTGGGCGTCGTGACCAATATTATCAACATTCCTTTGAGCCATTATTCTCGAATATATCAAATATCCAATACCAAATACAATGCCCGGAACCGGGATTGCCATAAACAGATATAACATACTGTAAGGACTAAAAAAAATCGATGCAAAAACAACAGCCGATACAGCTCCTGATGCTCCTATTGCATTATAATGAGGGTTGTCTTTTTCTCTGAATAAAGAGTAAAGACTTGAAAATACTAATGAAGAAAAAAACAATAGTAAAAACAGGACTATTCCTCTTCCTGGAAAAGCCTGGTTGAGATGAAATATAACAGCTCTTCCGAAAGAATAAAGAACAAACATGTTTACCAATAGATGTGTCCAGCTTCCATGTAAAAAGCCATGTGAAATTAATCGGATATATTGTTTGCGATGTATTATTTGGTAAGCATTAAATTGATAGCGATATAATAAAGTGGTTTGACTAAATGCCATTACACTAAATATTACTATTGCACCAATTAATATTATTAGAACATTCATATAGAAAGAGATTTATATTTTTGTAATTAATGAGTGATCTTAAAGATCATTTCTTTTAAAAGATCTCCCATATCTGCAGATACATTATTGAAACCTTTACTTTTCATATCATAGTCCCTAAGAATAGATATAATAGAAACAACTTTTCTTGCAGAATAGTTTCTGGCTCCAAGTGTATAATCCTGAACAAAGAATGGATTAATGGCTAATTCCTTTGCTACATTAGCTTTTCCTTTGTCTGCAAGATAATAATATACCATCAGTTTTGAGAAGTAGTTGAACAGAACTGTAATAGTTGCTTGTATAGGATGCTCTTTAGGATTTTTAGAGAATACTTTTATAATCTTGTTTGCTTTTAAAATATCCTTATTAATGATAGCTTTTTGAAGCTCAAAACTGTTATAGTCTTTACTTAAACCAATATTTTTCTCAATATGTTCAGGAGTAATATGATTTACTTCTTTACCAATTGCAACCTGAAGCTTATCAAGCTCTTTAACTATTTTAGAAAGATCAGTACCTAAAGAATCTGCAAGAAGAGCACTGGCTTTCATATCAATTGTCATCCCCAAATCTTTAAGATAACCAGTTATCCATGCCGAAATCTGATTATCGTAAAGCTTCTTAAATTCAAAGATGCAATTGTCTTTTTTTAGAATAGTGCCGAGTTTCTTTCTCTTGTCTAGAGTTTTATATTTATAGTTAATAACTAAGATGGTAGATGATAATGGAGCCGCTGCATAATGTTGAAGGTCCTCAATCTTATCTAAATATTGAGCCTCTTTAACAACAACAACCTGATGTTGAGCCATCATTGGATATCGACGGGCAGCCATAATCACAGTAGATGCATCAACATCCTTACCGTAAAAAACAGTTTGGTTAAAACCTTTTTCTTCTTCAGTTAAAACATTGTCAACAATGTAATTTGTGATTTCATCAATGTAATAGGTTTCTTCTCCCATTAAAAAATAGATGGGCTTAAATTGGCGGTTTTTTAAGCCCGCCATTATTTGCTGAAACTCGGTCATATTTTATTGCTTTGCTGCAAAATTACAATTAATCACTAATTATCAAACAGCAGATGTTTTACAGATTTTCCTCCGTTCAATATTTCTTTTAATGAATCAATCCCAATTTGAAGATGTTGGTTTACGTATTCTTTAGTTACTTTTTTGTCGCTTTCAGCCGTTTTAATTCCTGCCGAAATCATCGGTTGGTCAGACACTAGTAAAAGGGCACCAGTAGGAATTTCATTTGCAAAACCAACTGTGAAAATAGTCGCTGTTTCCATGTCTATGGCCATTGCTCTGGTTTTTTCAAGATAGTGCTTGAAACGCTCATCATATTCCCAAACTCTTTTGTTTGTTGTAAAAACAGTACCAGTCCAGTAATCTCTTGCATTATCTCTGATTGTAGTTGAAACAGCTCTTTGTAAACTAAATGCAGGAAGAGCCGGAACTTCGGCAGGAAGATAATCGTCAGATGTTCCTTCGTTTCGAATTGCTGCGATTGGTATTATTAAATCACCTAATTGATTTTTTTTCTTTAAACCACCACATTTCCCAAGGAATAATACTGCTTGTGGTTGGATGGCACTCAGTAAATCCATAATAGTTGCGGCATTGGGGCTACCCATACCAAAATTAATTATAGTAATACCATCCGCACTTGCGTTAGGCATATTATGTTCTTCTCCAACTACGGGTACATTATGCCACTCTGCAAACAGATCAACATAATGCTGGAAATTAGTTAATAAAATATGAGATGTGAAATCTTCAAGTTTTCTTCCTGTATATCTTGGAAGCCAATTATCTACTATATCTTTTTTTGTTTTCATATGATTGTAATTTGTTTTTATAAGTCATTTGTAACTCGCCAAAATTAATCATGCTCATGTTTGAGATTACTTTTTCATGACTCGTTTCATATAACTTGTTTTTTATTATTACATGCAACTTTCATTAAAATTTAAATACTCATGTGGGGATCGTTTATATTTAATTATTTCTATGAATCTTTCATGTATGTATTAGTTTTTTGATACAAAATTTTATAAAAATAGCAAAAAGGTTTTAACCTTAGTATAGATAAACAGAGTTTACTTCGTCTTGTTTAATAAAATAGACAAAAGTTCAGTATTGGTAAATTTTTGCTAGATTCTATTTAGGATAAATTGGAGTATATTTGTACAAATTTTAATTATGCAGGAACTTAATTTACCCAAATATAGTTTTACAATTAGGGAAATAGATGGTAAAAGAATGATTTTTGATTCTATTCGAAAGAAGTTGGTTAAGCTTACTCCGGAAGAATGGGTTCGCCAAAATTTTATTTCCTATCTGGTAAATTTAAAGGAATTTCCTGCTTCCTTAATGGCCGTTGAGACCAAGGTGAATATTAATGGCTTGTCTCAACGTGCTGACATTGTTTCATATAATACTCAAAGAAAAGCGGTTTTTGTTGTGGAATGTAAAGCTCCTCAGGTTAAAATTACAAATCAGGTATTTGATCAGGTTGCCAGATATAATATCCAATTAAAAACAAGGTTAATTTGCGTTACTAATGGATTAAATCATTATTGCGCTTTATTGGATAAGGATGGCAGAAATTATAATTTCCTGGAAGAAATACCAACGTATAATCAATTAAAAAAGCATCTTTCACTCGTTGATTAATTGATAAAACAATTCGTCGTGGTAAGTTCTTCCTATTTTTCTCCATTTTTTTCGTATTCCGGTTTTAATAAATCCATGTTTTTCAAATAGCTTAATACTTTTTTTATTGTTTTCTGTAATTGAACAATACAATTGAAAAATACCTAAAGTGTTAAAACAATAATTGATAAATAAGTCTAAAGCTTGCGAAGCATATCCTTTACCTTCAAAATCTTTATTTAACATGATTCCAACACCGGCTCTGTTATGATATGGATCAAAATCAAATAAATCTATCATTCCCACAAGTACAGGTTTTTTCTCTTCAGTTTCAATCATTAAGCGTAATTCTTTTGATTGATAAATATCGAGGTTAATTCCCTTTATATATTGCTGTAACTGATGTCGCGAAAATGGTTTTTGTGTGTCTGAAACGATCCATAGTTCCATGTTGTTTTCCCACTGATATAAAATATCAATGTCTTCAGGCTCAATTGCTCTTAAAGCTACGTTATATTCCACTACTATTCTTCTGCTTTCAATTTGTTCAACTGCCAGAAATATCTAACAAAAGGATCGTCATATCCTGTTGCCTTAATAACTTCGTTTTTAGCTTTTTTAGCATCCTTAAAGTTCTTGTACTGACCAAATACATATCTAACGTTTCCGTCCTTGCACTTATAGATTTTAATGTTGTTAACATCAATTGAAAATTGCTCAAGATCGCTGATCACTTTTTTGAGTGTAATAAACTGAACTGTGTAAGGATATTCATTTGGATTTATGTCTGTTGCTGAGTTTGTTTTATTTGTGTCTGCAACATTATTCTGATTTTGATCAGTAGATTTAACAGCCAACCAAACATCATCCATATTTATAGAGTGAGATGTTTTATAATATGCGTTATTTGCTTCTAGTGAGTACTTCATGCTTTTAGAAGTAACTCCCAGTCCTTCAAATTGAATGTCATAATTTTTTTCTGTTTCAAGAATCAATAGATATTTACCTGTTTCGGGATTTGGTTTGTACTCGCCTTCAAGTTTATTTGTATTTTCTTCTTTAACAACAATTCGTACATTGTCCCAGTTAGTATCCTCATCGCCCTTTAGTTGGCCTCTGATTACAGCTAATTTATTTTTAAAAGGTTCTTCGTATTCAATCAGGTAAATATCCGAACCTCCATAGTTGTGGTCAAACCTTGATGATGCCAGATATGCTTTGTTTTCAGCGGCTGTAGGAACAAAAAAGAAATCATCGTCAGGAGTATTAATCGGATATCCCATGTTTACAGGAGTATTCCAAGAACTATCCGCTGCCATTTTACTATAGAAAATATCAAAATTTCCCATAGAGTTATGCCCCTCAGAACTAAAATAAAGTGTTTTGTTATCTAGTCCAATCATTGGAGTCTCTTCATCATATGGCGTATTTATTTTGTCTCCCAGGTTCTGAGGAGTTCCCCATTCTCCATTTGGGAGTTTTCTAACAGAATATATATCTAATCCTCCATATCCACCTTTTCTGTCACTGGTAAAAAACAAAATGGATTTGTCAGTATTAATTGAAGCATGAGTTTCGTTGTAGCGACTATTGATTCCATTAGGTAATTTATAAGGTTCGCTCCATGTTTCTCCATCGAAATTACTTACATATAGATTCTGACCGTCAATATTACTGATAAGCATATATAGTTCTGTTCCATCTGCGGATAAACAAACGCCAGATTCGTGGCTGTTTTTTTCAACTAAGGATGCTAATATTTCACTTTTACTCCAAGCAGAATCTTTTGTGCTGGTATATACTTTCTCAGAGAATTGGCCATCATCCATTATTGTTGAATACGAGGATTTTCTTTTAGATGTAAAGATCATTAACGATTCATCTGCATTAATTAATGGACTGTGGTCGTCATATTTAGAATTGATATTTTCTCCAAGATTATGGACTTCCAGTTTTACCGGATGTTTCATTAACTCAATTGCATTATTACAGATCTCAATTTGTCTTGCTATATCGTTTTTTAAGGCAATATCGTTTTCAGCAATAAAGTCATTCATTTTATTGTATGTTTCTATGCCTTCCTGATATTTATATTGTAATTGATATGATTTTGCAAGAGACATAAATGCATCAATACCAATTTCAGAATAGTATTGATCTTTATTTAATTTCTCAATGGTCTTATTGAAATAAATTGAAGCAGAGTCTGCTCTGTTATTCATGTTTAAGTAGCAAAAGCCAATATTATATAGAGCGTTAATGTTGTCCGGTTCTAATTTTGCAACTCTTTTAAATTGCTCTACAGCTTTTTCACAATCGCCTGCTTCAGAAAGAGAAACAGCGTCGTTATATATTTTTGAATTATTATTCTGATTACTTTGTGAGTAAGTATTTATTGATAACAATAAAAATAAAGAGATAATAAGTTTGTCCATTATTTTGTATAAGGTTGTTTTAAGACGCTAAAATGCAAAAATAGTACATAAAAGGTTTTAAAACTTTGATGAATAACAACTCTTAGTTGATAAGTATTTAAGAATTGTTGTTATTCATCTTTCTCCAATACAATAGGATCTAAAAAGAAGGTGTGTTCTTTTCTTATGTATGAATTTCCTGCTGGTATATTAAAATCATTAATTACAGTTTTAAATCCTTCCATATTGACTTCCATTTTATAGTCAGTATCAGATGGAACAATAAAAACATATTTACCTGTGTATGATGAAGGACGATATACACCTTCAATATGTCCATCTTTTTTATTGATTAAAGTAACTTTTGCGCTTTCAGCAGGATCTCCTTCCGGTGTAAATAAAAAACCACCAACAAGCGTAAGCGAATTTACATTTTCATCAGGGAATTCAATCATATAAATATCAGATCCACCAAAGCCATCAGCTCTTTTTGATGCATAATATACTCTTTGTTCATCAATTGTTGGCGAAAAGAATAAGTCGTCGAAAGGTGTGTTAATAGGGAATCCGATGTTTTTTACATTGTCCCAAATTCCTGTGCTATCCATTGATGCAGTAAAAATATCAAATCCGCCAATTGACTTGTGACCTTCCGAGCTAAAGTATAAGGTTTTACCATTTGGATGAATGTTTGGACTTTCTTCATCAAATTCGGTATTGATACCAGGACCTAGATTCATTACCTTTCCCCATTCACCAGTAGGTAGTTTAGATACTTTATAAATGTCTTTTCCTCCGAAGCCTCCCATGCGGTCGCTACTGAAAAAGATTGTATTTCCATCCATAGAAAAAGAGGCATGAGTTTCATTTGCCATGGAGTTAATAGGCGCAGGGAATTTTATAAGTTCTCCCCACTTGTCATTTTTTAATTCACTATAATATATATTACCTATTGAACCGTCGTTTTGATAAAATAAAAGTGTTTTACCATCCGGCGAAATTCCGATGGTTGCGTTATTGCCTCTGGTATTTATATCTACTGCTTGTGGTGCTATCCATCTGCCTTCTCGCCACAAAGAGAAATAAATATTTTCGTCATTATAACCATTAGCTAATTTTAATGATTCTTCTGTTTCTCTGTTAGAGGTATATAGTAAAAGATCCTCAGTAAGGTTAATTATTGGGCTGTGTTCATCATATTCAGTATTAATCAGTGGCCCTAAGTTTGATATTTTAAACTTTACAGGATGTTTTTGAAGTTCAATAGCATTTTTACAATAGTCAATTTCTCTGTCAATTTTATCTATGGCATCTTTTCTTTTGGCCGGAATTTCTTTTTTTAATTGTTCATATTGTTTTAATGCTTTTTCAAACTGGTAATCTAAATGGTATGCTTGTCCTAAATAAAATCTTGATTCAATGGCTTCAATGCTTGAATTATCATCAATTGGAAATTCGATCACTGCTTTTTCAAGAACTTCAACTGCTTTTTTGATCCTGTCTTCTGAAAAAAGAAAACATTCACCCGCTTTATATAGAACATAAGAATCATTAGGATACTCTTTTAATAAATCATCGTAGATTTCAGAGGCCTCCTTAAAGTCTTCTGTGTTAATATAGTTGTTCGCTTTTATGATTTGTTTTTTTATCTCTTTGTTTTGGGCAAATGAAAAGCTACAAATTATAAGTAATATTACTGTAGTTAGATGTTGTTTTCTCATTATAGAACTTTTATAGATTTCATTAAAAGAATTTACTATAAAAGTATGCAAATGTTTTTATTCCGCAATATTTAAAGGTGTTGAACTTGACCTTTTGTGTTTTTTTTATCGCTACCTATCATTGTTTTATGATTATCAAATAAAAATCGGTATCTAAATTTCGAACTGTATTTAGACATGATTTGAATTATTTCATAAAACTTTATATGATTAACAGGAAAAATAAGAATTGCATTTTTTATATTACGAATATCTTCAGGATAAATCGTAAATGTTTTAAATGGTAACGAAATATTATGGTTAAATTCATTTGAAACAATGTAGTAGTCTTCAATATTATTGTCTGAGTCTGAAATTGGAGACTTTTTAATTACAGATAGAAATTTGATTATATATATTCCAAGGTTTATTAAGATGTTATATATAAAGCCATAACTTTTACTAAAATGCTTATTGGTAAATATGAGCATGGCTTTGTAAAAACGATCTCTGTAGGTTTTATCCTTACTGGTACTTTCTCCTTTGAAATGTATGATTGCAGAATCTGAAAAATAGTAATTTTCATAGCCTGCCTGGATTATTCTATACGATAAATCAATATCTTCTCCATACATAAAAAAAGTTTCATCAAACATGCCCACTTTATCAATAACCTTTTTTCGTATGCACATAAAGGCTCCAGCCAAAATTTCAATTGGATGGTTTTTATCGTCAGATAAATAACCTTTATTGTATTCGTTAAAAAGGTTACTGTTCTTAAATAAGTTGGATAATCCTGACATTTTACAAAAGGATGCCCAAGGGGTAGGTATTCCCCTTTTTGATTCCGGCAGGAAAGAACCCGAACCATCAATCATTTTGATTCCTAAACTCCCTGCTTTATCGTTAACATCAAGGAATGAAATCATTTTAATGAAAGTATCCTCAGCAACAATGGTATCGGGATTTAGTATCAGGATATATTTTCCTTTTGCTAGTTTAATCGCTTGATTGTTGGCGATGGAAAAACCCGGATTGTTATTGTTAGCGATAAGGTTTGTTTGAGGAAAATCCTCTCTAATCATCTCAACTGAACCATCGCTTGAATTGTTGTCAACAACAAACACTTCTGAGTTTAATGAATGACAAGCTGTGTATACAGAATGAAGACAGATTTTTAAAAAGTCAACAGTGTTATAGCTAACAATAATAACAGATAATTCCAAGGCCAATTATTTTAATGTAGGAAACTACTTACCGCAAAATAAAGTTCTGAAAAAATTACAAATAGGATTTCGAGAAGCTCTTTCCATTTTATATTTTAGTCTTTCAAAATCTTCTTCTCCTCCGAGCTTTAATTCTTGCCATATTTCTCCCCATCCATAAAAACCACCAATGTTTCTATCGTCAATAAATAAATCAGCATTTATCTTTCGACTGGTTGTTTTTTCATCTAATTTTTCTTCCGGATAGCTTTTGTTTACAGCATAAAATTCAATTCCCTTTTTTTTGCAGTATTCAACTGCCTCGTCAAGTTCCCTTCCGGCTCTGTATGTCCAAAGAATAAGTAAATGCCCTTCTCTCTGCATTCCCTTAAGAGTTTCAAAAGCAAATGGCATCTCTTTTCCTATCGCAGGGTATTTATGCTCTACAATAGTCCCATCAAAATCAACAGCAATAATCATAAGTAATAACGAATGTTTTTTGGTTTTCTTGTTTAATTAATAAATAACTCCTCTTCCTCATCAGTGAGGCTTAGGTCGTTGCTTATTCTGTTTTTGGTAGGGGCGTGAATAATAAATAAAATAAATACGACACCAAACATGTATAAAAATGATTTGTCTGCCGAAACTAAGTATCCTATTGATGCTAAAATTCCAATACCTTCAAGCATAGCAATTCTGACAATAAAAGCCGAACGGTACATTCTGATTTTAGACAACAGGTTTATTGAATTATCTATGTGTTTAATTTTTTTAAAAAAGAAAATATGGCTAACAGGAATACCTGCTAATAACGCAATAACAACAATTGATTTTATTACAGCTTGATTATCTGCATTGAAAATAGGGAGTTGACCTAACTTAAATACAATAAAAACAGATGCAATGGCAGCAATTGACATTGATATAAGAATTGCAATATATATAAGGTTTAATGTTTTAAATTGACTTTTTAATTCAGGTTGCATTATTAAATAGCTTTTAATGTTAATATTAATTTTAAGCAGATTAAATTTTCATACTTGATTCAAACGGGAGTCTGTTTATTAATGAACGTCCGAGAGTAACTTCATCTGTATACTCTAATTCATCTCCAATCGAAACACCTCTAGCAAGCGTGGTGATTTTAATATTTAATGAAGAAAATTTTCTGAACAAATAAAAATTGGTTGTGTCTCCTTCCATAGTAGTCGGAAGAGCAAATATTAATTCATTAATTTCTCCTGATTTTACTTTTTCTTCTAAAGGTTTAATGGTTAAGTCGTCTGGGCCAATTCCATCCATAGGAGATATTATTCCTCCTAATACATGATACACTCCAAAATACTGTTGCGTGTTTTCAATTGCCATAACATCTTTAATGTTTTCTACTACGCATACCGTTGAATGGTCTCTCTTGACATTTGAACAAATATCACAAATATCGTGATCAGAAATATTGAAACACTCTTTACAATAAACAATTTCTTCACTGAGTCTTTTTAGTGAGTCAGCAAAACGCAACACATCTTTCTTTTCTTGCTTTAACAGATAAAGAACTAATCTTAATGCACTTTTTCTACCAACTCCGGGGAGTTGAGAAAATTCTTTGACTGCATTTTCTAATATTTGCGATGGGTAGCTATCTGAATTCATTATAACTCAAAAAAAATAATCGGTCAAAGTTAAAAAAATTATCAAGGTATAACTTGGATTAAAGAGTGCACTCCTTTATTTTTAACCGATTTTAAATATTTAATATAATTTTATGAAGCCTTTATATACAGGATTGCTGGTTGCTCTATATTTTGTTGTTTTAATGATTATTTCCTTTATAACAGGCAAAAAATCAGACAACAACAGTTTTTTTGTGGGTAATCGCCAGTCGCCTTGGTACATAGTATCGATAGGTATGATTGGAGCCAGCTTGTCAGGTGTTACTTTTATATCGGTTCCTGGATGGGTAAATGCTACACAGTTCACATACCTCCAGATGGTGGCTGGGTATTTTATAGGATATTTAACGATTGCTCATGTTCTGTTACCAGTTTATTATAAGTTAAATCTAACATCAATTTATACATATCTTGAAGAGCGATATGGAAAGTTTGGATATAAAACAGGAGCTTGGCTATTTTTGGTTTCTAGAACTATCGGAGCTTCAGCAAGATTATATTTGATGGCTAATGTTCTTCAATTAAGTTTATTTAATGCCTTAGGTATTCCATTTGCAGTAACTGTTTTTATTACAATTGCCTTGATATGGTTATATACATTCAGAGGTGGTATTAAAACAATTATTTGGACTGATACTCTTCAAACTGTATTTATGTTAACCTCAGTCATTATTACAATAGTTTATATTGCCAAAACAATGCATATGGATATGTGGGGTGTTGTTGATATGATAAATCAAAGCGAGTTGAGTAAAGTTTTTGTTTTTGATGACTGGGATTCAAAACAGAATTTCTTTAAACAATTTGTAAGCGGTGCATTTATAACTATTGTAATGACCGGTTTAGATCAGGATATGATGCAGAAGAATCTCTCTTGTAAGAATTTGAAAGATGCGCAAAAAAATATGAAATGGTATGGTTTTGCATTTGTTCCGACCAATATTTTATTTTTATCATTGGGAGCATTATTATATATTTTTGCAAACCAACAAGGATTGGCCTTACCAGAACGTTCAGATGACTTGTTTCCTATGATTGTTAATAGTGGAAAATTACCAGCTATTGTTGGAGTATTCTTTATTATTGGCTTGGTTGCTGCAGCATATAGTAGTGCCGACTCAGCACTGACTTCATTAACAACATCATTTTCGGTGGATATCTTAGGTACAAAACATGGAGAAAACCTTTCAAAAAAAAGAAGGATGTTGGTACACTTGTCCTTTTCATTGGTTTTAATGTTGACAATCATTCTTTTTAGGGTTTTTAAAGCAGATAGTATAATAAGTACCATTTTTATTTTAGCCGGATATACCTACGGACCACTTTTGGGCTTATATGCATTTGGTTTGTTTAGTAGTATTAAAGTTAAAGATCAATGGATTCCTGTATTGGCCATTTTAGCCCCGGTTGTTACAGGAATAATAGATTATCATTCTTCTGATTGGTTTGGTTTTTCATTGGGATATGAAAAGTTGATTATAAACGGATTCGTAATGTTTATTGGTTTAGTATTAATCCGTGATAGAGATAGTCGTGATAGAGATAGTGTTGAGGTATAAAATCTTGAACATATATTGATTATTCACGTTATTTTTCATAATATTGTAAACCTCTTGTTTTTCTATTTAAACCTAATAAAGGCAGATACATTAAAAATTTTACAAAGAAGCTACTGATGGGTATCTTCATACTGTTCTTGCCTTAATATTTCATAAATTATTTATAAACCTTTTCAACGTTAAAATTGCTATGAGCGAAAATTTTAAAAAGGTGAAAAATTACCTTTTAGATCTTGAATACAGAATTGTATCAGAAGATGTAAGTGAGGAACTTTTTATTATTGAAAAAGAAGAAGATGGTATCAGTAATGTAATACTGGACTGTGAAGACAGTATATTAATTATTGAAGGTCTTCTATTTGAAATGAAAGACGGATCACTTGATATTTACAAGTCTTTATTGCAAAAAAATCGCGAAATTATTCATGGAGCTTTCACTATTGATGAGAGTGGAAAGAGAGTTATCTTCAGAGATACTTTACAATTAGAAAACCTTGATTTGAATGAGTTGGAAGCAACATTAAATTCATTAAAGTTATTGTTGTCAGAGTATTCAGAAGAGTTAATTGAATTTTCAAAAGCCTAAAAATTTAAAAAAAATGAGTGTTTTTAAAAGAATATTTAGAGTAGGAAAAGCAGAAGCTCATGCTATTGTTGATAAATTAGAAGATCCAATCAAGATGACCGAACAAGGAATTCGTGATCTTAAACAGGATTTGGATAAAAGCCTACAGGCTTTAGCAGAAGTAAAGGCTATGGCAATTCGCAGCAAAAAGGATTTAGTTACTAATACAGAAATGGCTAAAAATTATGAACAAAAAGCCATTTTATTAATTCAAAAAGCAGAAAAAGGTGAATTAGAAGTTTCAGAAGCTGATAGATTAGCAACTGAAGCATTGTCTAGAAAAGAAGAAGCTGTTGAAGCTGCTAATCGTGCACAGGAAGAGGTAGCTCGCTTTGATACTAATATTGCAAGCCTTGATAAGAACATCAAAAAACTTAAGAGTACAATTACAAGCTATGAAAATGAGTTGCGTACTTTAAAAGCAAGAGCAAGAGTCAGTAGTGCTACTCAAAAAATAAATAAGCAATTAAGCGGTATTGATAGCTCTGGAACTGTTTCTATGCTTGAGAAAATGAAAGAAAAAGTAGCTCAACAGGAAGCTATGAGTGAAGCATATGGTGAAATAGCTTTTGAGAATCGCAGTATTGATGATGAAATAGATGATGTTTTATCTGATAAGCAAGTGAAAGCGTCTAATTCATTAGAAGAGCTTAAAGCTAAATTGAAACAAAAATAGATATAAAGACAAATATGGGTATCTTTGATATTTTTAAGAAAAAAGAACCTCATTATGATAGCACCAATATTCAGGTTAAAGACCTGGATGTTGGTTTTGTTTTTGAATATGACCTGTCAACCTGGGAGGTTCAGGCAATATATGAATACGATTGGGGGGATAATTATTTTACACGAGAATTTAAAATCTCTGATGGTGCAAATACAAGATTTCTATCTATTGAGGAAGATGATGAACTTGAGCTTTCAATCACGAATAAAATTAAAATCAGAGCTATTGATGAAAGTCTTTTAGAAGCGCTACAGGATAAACAACAACCTCCTAAATCAATTGCATATGGAGGAATTACTTATTATTTAGAGAATGAAGCTCCGGGCTATTTTCATGATATAGCAAAAGGAGATAATTGGGAAGAATTTAGATCCTGGGATTTTGAAGATAAAGATGGTGAAAATGTTCTTTGCATTGAACAATGGGATGAGAAGGAGTTTGAAGCATCAATAGGAAAAAAAATTAAAGAGTTTGAAATTTCAAATATTTTACCTTCAGGTAATTAATTGCCTAACAACACTTAATGTATGGATAATAAATTAGCAAAAATTATTATAGCAGTTGTTATCGGTTTTTTTATGTTGAAAACATGTAGCACCTGCAAATCAAATAGAAACTACTATTCTGATTCAGGAATTAGTAGTTGGGAAAAATCACCGGTCGATAACCTGGTCAGATCATTATCCAATGAACAGAACTTCTCTATTATCTTGTTAGATATGGATTCCAGAAGTAATGGATATTATCACCAGTATCAAGTTTTAATTGAAAAGCCGGATACTGTTTTATCACAAGAATCCGATTGGGAAAAAGTTAGTGAAACTTTTTTTGCTGACAATATCAATAATATGGGAATGGAAATAGCTTCAAAAAAGGATGGTAAATTATCAAAAGTTGCCAGTCCTGCAGGTTATAACCATTATATTGGAAACGAAAAATATGGTCACTGGACTCAGCGAAATGGGACATCGTTTTGGGAGTTTTATGGTCAGTATGCATTCATGTCATCCATGTTTAATTTAATGACATACCCAGTACGTCGTTCTTATTATGATGACTATTATGGAGGAGGCTACTATGGAAGTAGACCATACTATGGGCCATCAGGAAGAACTATGTATGGAACACGTTCTTATACTTCTTCATCAACAGGTAAATCTACAACATGGGCTTCTAAGCCATCCAACTTTAAAAGTCAGGTGCGTAGTCAAGTGTCAAGATCAAGTTCAGCTAGTTCATCACGCAGCTATTCATCAAGTTCAAGCTATTCGCAAAAATCAAGGAGTTCATCACGTTATAGTAGTTCTTCTTCTTCCAGAAGCCGTAGTGGAGGTTTTGGAAAATAGTCTAAATCTAAATGTATATAACTATGAATTTTTCAGATATTTCAACAATATTATATGATGCAATAGCATATATTGCTGCTGGTTTTGTGATTTTCTTTCTTGGTAAATTAGTTTATCAACTGGTAAATAAAGGTTTTAATGTAAAAGATGAGCTGGTTGAAAAAGATAACCTTGCCTTTGCTTTTGCTCATACAGGTTACTTTATTGGTTTGCTTTTAGCAGTTGGTAGTGCTATTGTTGGTCCTACCAGAGGACTGGTAAACGATCTGATAGATATTTTGTCTTATGGAGTATTAGCTATTGTATTATTAAACTTATCTATTTGGCTTAATGATAAAATCATTCTAAGTAAGTTCTCTGTTAAAAAAGAAATCGTTGAGGATAGAAATTCAGGTACAGGAGTTATTGAAGGTGCTGTATCTATAGCCTCTGGTTTGATTATTTTTGGTGCTGTAAGTGGAGAATCTGAAATTGGAGGATGGGGATATGGATTTTTAACTGCCACAGTTTTTTGGGCAGCAGGGCAAGTTGCTATTATTATAGCCGCTGCAATTTACCAATTAATTACACCTTATGATGTACATGAACATATAGAAAAAGATAATGTAGCAGTAGGTGTTGGTTTTGCAGGTGCACTAATAGCGATAGCCAATTTAATTCGTTATGGTATCTCAGGTGATTTCGAAGGTTGGGGAGTAACATTTTCAGAAGCAGGATTTGAACTTATAATTGGAATTGTATTATTGCCGGTAATGAGGTTTTTGACCGACAAAATTCTACTGCCAGGACAACGATTAACTGATGAGATAGTAAATCAGGAGCGACCTAATGTTGGAGCTGCTATAATAGAGGCTTTTGCTTATATTGGTGGTTCTGTGTTAATAACCTGGTGTTTATAAGATATTTGTAAAGCTTTTAAAAGTATCAGGTATAAATCTGATACTTTTATTTTTATATTCCTTTATTATTGTCAGTTTCTGACACTATTTAATAATCTCAATATTTTAATGTTTAAGATTAAAAATAAGTATTCTGCCATTTTAATGGCAGCTATCTTTGCAACTGGATTTAGTGGTATAGTTGCCGAGTATTTACTATCTACTTTAGCTACTTATTTTTTAGGTGATTCTACTATTCAATGGGCCCTGATTGTATCCACAATGATGTTTTCAATGGGATTGGGAAGTAGAATAAGTAAGTCGTTTGTAAATAATCTGACAGAAAAATTTCTGATACTAGAATTTATACTTTCCATAGTTGTTTCTTTTGTGCCGTTAGTTGTTTATACGGCTTCGGCATATACAGCCTCTCTGGCTGTAATTATTTACGCATGTAGTATTTTGATCGGAATGCTAATTGGAATGGAAATTCCATTGGTTACCCGGATAAACGATCAGTATGAGGATTTAAGAGTAAATATTTCAAAAGTACTTGAAAATGATTATTATGGAAGTTTATTAGGAGGAGTTTTCTTTGCTTTTGTAGGTATACCTTTTCTTGGATTAAATTATACACCATTTGTTCTTGGAGTTGTAAATTTTAGTGTAGCTATAGGCGTTTATATTTTCTTAAAGAAATTTATAAATACCTCCTATAAAATACCTTTTAATATTTCTGTTGTGGCGATAATGCTTGTATTGATAGGAGGAGCATTTCTGTCCGAGCCTATCATTACATATGGAGAGCAACAAAAATATAAGGACAAAGTCATTTATGCTGAGCAAACCAAATATCAACGTATTGTTATTACACAATGGAAGACTGATTTTTGGTTATATTTAAATGGAAATCAGCAATTATGTACTATGGATGAAATGATGTATCATGAGCCTTTAGTTCATCCAGTAATGTCACTTCATCCAAATCCGCAAGAAGTTTTAGTATTAGGTGGAGGTGATGGTTGTGCTGTTCGTGAGATCTTAAAATACGAAGCAGTAAAAAATATTAATTTGGTTGATCTGGATCCGGAAATGACAAAACTTGGAAAAGAATATCCATTATTAACACAATTAAATAAAGGTTCCCTGAATGATCCTAAAGTAAAGGTATTAAATCAGGATGGTTTTACTTATGTAAGTGGAAATAATTCTTTTTATGATGTAATTATTGTTGACTTGCCAGATCCACGAACAGTAGAGTTGGGGAGATTGTATTCTGAGGAGTTTTATAAAATTGCTTATAAACATCTTAGACCTGGTGGTGTGATTATCACCCAGGCAGGTAGCCCTTATTTTGCCACAAAAGCATTTAAATGCATTGTTAAAACTATGGAAAGTGCAGGTTTCGTAACCGTACCATTGCATAATCAGGTAATAACATTGGGTGAATGGGGTTGGAGTTTAGGGGTTAAGCAGGCTGATGATTACCCATTGAAGAAAGCTTTACAAAGTTTACATTTTGATAATATTCAGACAAAATGGCTGACAAACGAAGCAATGCAATTAATTACATCATTTGGTAAAGATGTATATCCGGGACAGAGTGACTCCGTAAAAATTAATAAAATTCATGATCCGGTTCTGTATAAATATTATTTAAAAGGAAATTGGGATCTGTACTAGCATAGTACATTAAAGTATAAACTATGGTTAAATTAGAACATAAACAATTGCCTCCGAAAATATATACTTTAAAAGGATGGATAGATTTAGTTGACGAGGAAGAACTGAATACTATATTTGAAAGGATTTTACAAAACTCAGAATTTAGAATACTAAATTTTTCTTCTCATAAGTTTCCCATAAATGGATATACTGCTTTTTGGTTATTGGCAGAATCACACCTTGCAATACATACATTTACAGATAGTAGAATGACTTACATAGAATTGTCGAGTTGTAATTTTGAGAAAGCTAAAATATTTAAGAAATTGTCTGAAGAATTAAAGTATAAAATTACCTGGGATAACAATATCGTCTGTAGTGAACCTGCTTTAATAAAAAAAGAACAATTTTAACGCTGATAATTATGGGAATACTTTCTTCTTTACTTGGAAATGCCGGTACTATAAATAACGAAAAGCTTTTAAAGGAATATGGTGATTTGTTTATAGAAAATGAAATTGTTGAAATTGGTTTTAAACTAATTAGAGATACTTTTATTTTTACCAATAAAAGGTTAATTGTGGTTGATAAACAGGGCGTAACCGGTAGAAAAACCGAATACTTTTCGATCCCTTATAAAAGTATTTCACGTTTTAGCATAGAAACTGCCGGTACATTTGATTTAGATGCGGAATTAAAGGTGTGGATTTCAAGTGAACAAAATCCAAGTATTGTAAAGAAATTTAATAAATCAGTGAATGTATATGATGTGCAAAAAGTTTTAGCTCAGTATGTACTAGGTTAATTATTAAAATGCAGATGAAGAATAAAAAGCTGTTTGCTGCCGGAGTAGTTGTGTATATCATTCTTATATACATAATCACAATTCTCGAAAAATCAGATCCTAATGCTAATATAAAATCTTTTACTGATGCAATATGGTATAGTGTAGTTACACTTACTACCGTTGGTTATGGAGATTATTTTCCTGTTACATTAGGAGGGAAGATACTAGGATTATTTATCATTTTAGGTAGCTTGGGTATTTTAGGATACTTAATTGGAGAAGTTACTTATAGAATCAACACTTATATGGAAAGAAAGAAGCAAGGTTATTTTGGAACAAAGTTCGAAAATCATTATGTAATCATTGGGTGGAGTGAATTTGCCCGTCAGGTGGCAAATCAGGTATATAATGCAGGACATAAAATTGCATTAGTAACTAATTCTAAGAATGATTTGGAATTATTTAATGACTTGTATGATGAAGAGATGGCTTTTGCTCTGTTTGCTGATTATAAAAATATGCCTGCATATGAGAAAGTAAATATTTTAAAAAGTAAGGCCGTGTTTGTTAATTTTAAAGAAGATACCGAAACGCTTGTTTTTGTTTTAAATATAAAGAAGGAATATCCAGGATTGAATATCATTATTAATTGTACTAACCCGGATTTAAAAGAAACCCTTGAAAATACTGGGGTGTCACATGTTGTTGCCAGACATGAGGTTGCATCCAGAATGGTTGCCAGTTATTTGTTTGAACCACATGTGGCTGAATATACTTCTGATTTAATATCAACAAGTATTGCAGAACAAGATCAGGATATTCAACAATTTAGGATTACAGATAAGAATCCCTATGTAGATAAAACCTATATAGAATCTTTTATGGATATGAAAAAAGAATTGAATGCAATTTTGATTGGCCTAGTGATTGATGGAAAGCTAGAAAAAGATCCAAAGGATGATTATAAGCTAAAAGTAGGTGATTATCTTGTTTTGATTTCCAGAGGAAATAATAAATTAAAATTGGAGAAGAATTTTGGAGTTAAGGAAGGCTTCTGATTAATGATTTTAGAATGATAATTCACAGGAGAATAATCAATATATGATATTCTCCTGTTTTTGTTTTTAATAAATTGAAGGAAACTTCTCTGGATTGGATTCACTCATCAAATCATAGATAGCTTCATAAACATCTTCAGCATTAGGATTTGAAAAATAATCACCATCAGTTCCAAATGCAGGTCTGTGATCCTTTGCAGTAATTGTTCTCGGTGCAGAATCCAGATATTTATACCCATTGTGTTGTTCAATGACCTGTTGCATCATATACGCTGTTGTTCCTCCTGGTACATCTTCATCAAAGAAAACCACTCTGTTTGTTTTTTTGATAGATTCAAGAATTACACCGTAAATATCAAATGGCAATAACGTTTGAACGTCAATTAACTCAACCGAAATACCAATTTCCTTAAGTTGATTTAATGCTTCTTGAGCTATTCTTACGCATGAACCATAAGTTACTAAGGTCACATCTTGCCCTACATGTAATACTTCAGGTATTCCTAATGGAATGTTGAATTCTCCAATATTATCCGGACGGGGTTCTCTAATACGGTAACCATTTAAAGGTTCAATTACTAAGGCTGGATCATCTGATTTTAGCAATGTGTTATACATTCCTGCTGCTCTGGTCATGTCTCGTGGTACACAGACATATATTCCTCGTATACTGTTAATCACCATACTTGTAGGTGATCCTGAATGCCAAATACCTTCTAAACGATGGCCTCTTGTTCTAATGATCATTGGAGCTTTTTGTCCTCCTTTAGTTCTGTATCTTAATGTAGCTAAGTCATCACTTAAGGTTTGCAAGCCATATAACAAATAATCGAAATACTGTATTTCAGTAATTGGTCTGAATCCTCTCAATGCTAATCCAATTCCTGTTCCTATAATAGTAGTCTCCCTGATTCCTTCATCCCAAATTCTTAAAGTCCCATATTTCTTTTGCAAACCTTCCATTGATTGGTTTACGCCACCAAGTACACCTGTGTCTTCACCAAAAGTCACTAATTCAGGTATGCTTTCAAAAAGTTTATCAAAGTTATCCCTTAAGATTTCTCTTCCAGGTATTTTTTCAATCGATTCGGGATAATGTGGTGGAATAACAGGAACTTTTAACGCAGAATATTCATCTTCAGCATATAATCTGTCATTATACATGATGTGCGCCTGTTCACGATAGTTTGTAATCCATTGTTGTAATTGATCTTTTAAACTATCAGGTTTTGAACATGTATTACAAACATGACGAAGAATTTTTCGAGCTGTTGATAATATTTCTCTTCTGTTTAAACTATATGCATTTTTAAGCTGAGATACTAAATCTTTTATTTTATCATCTTTGGTTAAAGAACAAATACATGTTTTTTGCTCTATTAAATGGATCAAAGAATCTCGTTCAATCTCTAAAGATTTCATTCTTTGTGCCCAAGCCTGAGCCTGAGCATCCTTAGCCTGTTTTAAAGCTACATTTTCAATTTCATCAAGTTCTTCATTAGATGCCAGTGTTCTTTCAATGATCCATTCTCTCATTTTTTTCAGGCAATCAAATTCTTTTTCCCAGTTAAGACGTTGTTCTGATTTATACCTTTCGTGTGAACCAGATGTTGAATGTCCAATTGGTTGTGTTAATTCGTCCACATGAAACATAACCGGAATATGGTCTTTTCTACATAACTTAACACCTTCGTCATAAGCCTGGCATAAGCCTGCATAGTCCCATCCTTTTAGTTTGTATATAACAATTCCGTTTTTGTCCTTAGGACCTTTCTCAAAACCTTTTAGAGCGGTTGATATACTTGCTTTTACAGTTTGTATTGTTTTTGGTACAGATATGCCATATCCATCATCCCAAACTGATATTACTAAAGGTACCTGATGTACAGATGCTGCATTGATGGTTTCAAAAAAATGTCCTTCAGAAGTACTTGCATCTCCTATTGTACCAAAAGCAACTTCATTTCCTTTATTGCTGAATTTAGTTGAATCTTTAAGTGCTGGATTGTTTCTGTAAAGTTTAGAAGCATAGGCTAAACCTACTAGCCTTGGCATCTGACCAGCAGTAGGAGAAATGTCGGAAGAAGTACACTTTGTATTTGCTAAGTCATTCCAGTTACCTGATGCGTCTATGGTTCTCGTTCCAAAGTGGTTGTTAAATGAACGACCTCCATTATCCGGGTTTAATTCAGTTTCTGTTTCACCATAAAGAGAAGCAAAAAACTCCAAAGCTGTGGTCATTCCGGCTGCAAGCATAAACGTTTGGTCACGGTAATATCCTGATCTCCAATCTCCGGCCTTAAATTGTTTGGCCATAGCCAACTGCGCAACTTCCTTCCCATCTCCAAAGATTCCAAACTTTGCTTTGCCATTTAAAACTTCTTTACGGCCTATTAAGCTTAAATTACGGCTTAAATGACCGATTAAATAATCATGTAATACTTCTTTTTTAAACTCGTCGAAACTGATTCCTGTATTTGATATCATTCTTTTTCCAGACTAACTAACAATATTATAGATAAAAGATACTTGAATTTTTAAATAATTCAGAGCAAAGCTAACAAGATTTATGCATTATTCTATATTGAAAACAGATGTTAAGCTCTTTTATTTTCTATCATTTCTCACACTTGAAACATATTTAAGATTACTTTGTTTACTTAATAAGAATAAAACTGTATTTTTGCTATTGATTTAAAAATGGGATTTATGATTAAGGTATTGTTATTGAGTGTTGTGTTGGTTGCTATAGTGTTTGTTTTAATGGCAATTAGGATTTTGATTCAGAAAAATGGAAAATTTCCGAACCTTCATATAGGTAGTAATAAAGAAATGCAAAAACGAGGTATTTCTTGTGCTACAACTCAAGATAAAATGGCTCAAAAAGATACAATTAAAATTAAACCTTTACATCTTGAAGGAGGAGGCGAAAGTCATAGTTTAAGCTGTTAGTTTAATAATAGAATAATGCGAAAGGCTTGAGGATATATTAATCTTCAAGCCTTTCTTGTTTTTATTTTTTTCAATTATTTACTTTGTATTACTTGCGTTTTATCTAGTTGAGTATACTGATTGTAATATTTGTCGATAAGAGTTTTCTTAAATTTATCAGCTTTTTCTTCTCTGGTTTTAAAATCATCTTTTGATTCCCCTTTTCTTCTGGGTTGAAAGATTTTGTTTATTGCTATTTCATCATTCATTTCTTTACTGAAATAATAATCAACGAAAACTTTTTTTGGAACTATCCATTCGTAAATATTCCCCTGGCTGTCGCAAGAATAAAAACCATCGCCTCTGCTATTCCATTGAACATCCAAAACAGGGGCCTCGTGCAATTGGTATTGATAGATACAATCTCCTGATGCGATATTATAAAGTCCAATAACATTATCATAGGCTGCTGTTAGAACTAGTTTTTCATCAGGACTGATATCTATTTCGCTTATTGGTTGTGAGTGAGGTTTATACACTTTCATATTGTCTCCTGTGGTTGTATCCCAAAGTTTTATGTAACCATCATGAGAGGCTGATAAAAGATATTTTCCATTTTGAATAAACTTTAAACAACAAACAGGCGCATTGTGAGCAAGTATCTTCATTGTTCTTTTTTGTGTGGCTACATCCCAAATTTCAATCGTTGAATCAACAGAGCCTGCAGCTACTTTTTTTCCATCTTTGGTAATAGCTACTGAAACTACATTTTTTGTTTGAGCAGTATTTATTTCTGTTGGCGTTTCGATTTCTGTATCTTTCCAAAGTCTGAATCTTTTTTCAAAACAACCGCCAATAAAAATATCTTCTTTAGCAGACATGTCAATGTCGGTTATATAGGTGTGACTTCCTTTAAATAATTTTTCAGGTTGATCATTTCCATATAACCAAAGTTTGAAGCTCTTATCACCAACAGTATAAAAACCATCATAAGTATTAGAAAAACAAACCTCAACAACAGGTTGATACTGTGCTTCGATCTCAATATCATTTTTCTTAGTTTCAAGATTGTATAGCACCACCATTTTATTTTCACCACCAATTAATAGTTTGTTATTGTCTTTGTTTATATCAATACTATTGGGTTGAAAATTAAGTTTTAATAGTTCTTCTTTTAAATATTCGTTTTTTTGAGAAAATGTTCGAGTATAAAAACTTAGTGAGATAATTATTAAAAAGAGAATCCTCATAATATAATGCTTTAAATTTTTCGTTGTAAAACTATAAAGATATTCAGCATTATTCAAAAATCAGTACGTATCTTTGTATTGGATGATTAATACAATATTAAATATTACTTCTATACTGTATCTGGATTTGGTTTAAATGACAGATGCATTAATCTATTTCTTCAATATATTGTATATCTGAAGTGCTATTGTGTATCTGTCTTTTTGAGTTTGTGCTTTTAATTTTAATTCAAAAAAGAAATACCAATGTTAGATCAAAATATTATATATCATTTAGGATTTTCACCATACTTTCAAAATCAATTAGAAGAATTAAACCAGCAAGGTTGGGAAGTTGGTCGTATCACATCTGAACACAAGGAACGCTACTCAATAATTACTAAGGAGGGATACTTTGAGGGAGAAATTATTGGGAATTTAAGATTTTCAGCTCAGAGTAGAATAGATTTTCCTGTAGTTGGAGATTGGGTTTTAGTTAGCTATTACGATGATGGTAAAGTTTTAATTCATAAAGTTTTTTCACGAAGAAATTTACTTAAACGTCAGGCTGTTGGTAAGGAGTCGGATATTCAGGTTATTGCCGCCAATATAGATTACGCATTTATAGTTGAATCGGTAAACCGAGATTTTAATATAAATAGATTTGAAAGATATATGACTCTTTGCTATGATTCCGGAATAGAGCCAGTATTAATTTTAAATAAGTCTGATTTGTTAAGTAAGGAAGATGTCAGTCAGTTAGTAGATAAAATACACAAAAGACATACTTTAGTTAAATTAATTACTTCTAACTGTATAAGCCAAGGTGGTATTGATGAGGTCCGAAGTGAAATAAAGCCATGTAAAACATATTGTTTTTTAGGATCTTCAGGAGTTGGTAAGTCAACAATTATTAATTTATTGTTTGGTGAAGATTATCTTAAAACAAATGAAATAAGTGAGATAATACAACGGGGAAAACATACCACTACTCATCGGGAATTAATTCTATTAAAAGAAGGAGGTGTTCTGATCGATAATCCGGGATTAAGAGAAGTTGGAATAGCCAGTGCCTCTGTGGGTGTAGAAGAAACATTCTATGAAATAAAATCTCTGTCTTCCAAATGTAAATATAGAGATTGTACTCATCAGCATGAAGAAGGCTGCGCTGTAAGGGAAGCCGTTGAAAATGGCTTGTTGGATAAAAATAGTTACCAGAATTATATGAAACTAATTAAAGAAAGCGAACATTTTGAATCTTCTGTTATAGAAAGGAAACAAAAAGGAAAAGCTTTATCCAAGAGGATTAAACAATATAATAAAGGAAAGAAAAAATCATTGTAGCTTGAGAACGGAGTGAATATTATCACTTCGTTCTTATTTAAATCTTTAATTGTGTTTCTTATTTAAATAACAATAAGAGTTGTCTTCGTTATTTTCCTGTTTATTATTGGATAGTAAATATTATATTTGAGACTTATACTAAAGGAAAATTAAGCAAGTACTAGTTGGATAAATGTTTCACGTAGGAGAATCATATAAACGCATGAAGGTTGTAACCACTGTAATAGCCTCTATTTCTATATTTTTATTAGAAACTTATTTTGCTTTTACTCATGGTTCCCAAATGGTAAGGTATATAGAGCTTGTTAGTATGATGGTAGTATTATTGATTCTAGTACCTTTTTTATTAAAGAAAATTTCTGCAGATACTGCTTTTGTTTTAATTGCATACTCCGCTTTTATAAATATAGTATCAACCACTCCTGCTGACGTAGTAAATTATGACAATGCTTATTTAACAGATCTAATATACTTGTTTATAGTACTACCTTTAGTTGGATTTATTGGAGGAAAGTTTCATGTTTTGATTTTTGCGGTAGCTATCAATTTATATTTTTTGTATTGTATTTTGTATACCGATAATGATTTCTTACTTAAAAATTATGGTATAAATGCATTTATTATAATGGTTTATTCTGTAACTGTCTTTGAGATAAAAAGAATTATTGAAAAGGCTGTTGTGGTTACAGATAAAATGATAGAGGAAATAAAAGATCAAAAAGGAGAACTGGAAACTCAGACTCAACATTTAATTGAAGCAAATGAATTGATGTTGGAACAAAAAGAGCAAGTTGAAAGAATGAATACAACGAAGGATAAACTTTTTTCAATAATTGCTCATGATATCAAAGAACCAATTAATAATATACAAGGGTTATCAGAACTATTACAAGAACAATTATTAGATTTTAGTGAAGAGGAAAGAAGTGTATTTATTAAAAAGATCTTTCAGTCGTCTCAAAATCTTTCTGATATGATGGACCGGATTTTAAATTGGTCGAAGTCGCAATTAGATTCGTTTACCTATTCTCCTGAAAGAATTGAATTATGTAATATCTACAAAAGAGTGTTGGAATACCACTCAGAGTTGTTGTTAGATAAGGACTTGAGTTGTGAATCAGGTGTGTGCGAACATTTATTTGTTTGGGCAGATATTAATATGGTTGAGATCGTATTTAGGAATTTGCTGGTAAATGCAGTCAAATTCTCTCATAAAGGAGGAATGATAAAGATTAATATTACCGCTCAAAATAATTTTGTTGTTACTGAAATTATAGATCAGGGCATTGGAATGTCGAAACAAACAATAAATAGACTTTTAAATCCTTTTGACTACTATACTTCAAAAGGGACACATAAAGAAAAGGGACATGGACTAGGAATTAAGTTGGTAATTGAAATGATTGAGCAAAATAAGGGGACTTTTAATATTGAAAGTATAGAAGGTGAAGGTTCTGTTTTTAAGTATGGATTGCCAGTTTATAAAGAAGATTCTTTAAATTAATTTAATTTTCAGAAAAACTTTTCCTTCTTAACGACTTGACAAAATGACAATTGCGTTTTATCTTTGAATTCTGCGCAAAAAATAATCTGAATAAAGTTTGGAATATAAAAATAAAAGCAGTTGTTTTGCACCCGCTTTGAACGAGAGGCGCGAAAGAAAGATTGAAATAATGAGCAACTTTAAGGGAAGAAAGTCTTGAAAAAGAGGAGGTTTTAGAAGCTGAAAAATCAGGTAAAAATTTTTAAAATATTTTTAAAAATAAATTTGGTTTTAAGAATTAAAATCGCTTATCTTTGCAGCCGCTTTTAAAGAAGGGCAAGAAGATAAAAACTGAGACTTTGAGAAGGGTTTTAAATTGGTGGAAAACAGCAATTTAAATTGAAAGTAAAGCTTGAAAAATTAAATAAAAATTTTTCAAAATTTATTTGGAAAAGAGAAAATAAAGTTGTTATCTTTGCATCCGCTTTTAGAGCGACACTTTAACGAAGGTTAAGGAGTAAAAAAGATTGAAATAAACATTGTTTAAGAAGAGTCTTAAATGAGTTTACAAGATATAAAGAGTTCTGATTTATTTATGCCTTGATGCTGAATAAAGAAGAAAACGTTCTTTGAAAATATTGAAATGCACACTTAATAAAAGGAAAGTAAAGTATGTTCTTTTGAGTTAAAACTCTTGTAAGGAATTATAGCCATTTAATTGGCAAAACAATTTTTATACAACGAAGAGTTTGATCCTGGCTCAGGATGAACGCTAGCGACAGGCCTAACACATGCAAGTCGAGGGGTAACAGGGAAGCTTGCTTCCGCTGACGACCGGCGCACGGGTGCGTAACGCGTATGAAACCTGCCTTATACAAGGGGATAGCCCAGAGAAATTTGGATTAATACCCTATAGTCTTGTTTTACCGCATGGTAAGACAAGTAAAGTTTCGGCGGTATAAGATGGTCATGCGTGACATTAGCTAGTTGGTGAGGTAACGGCTCACCAAGGCGACGATGTCTAGGGGTTCTGAGAGGAAGGTCCCCCACACTGGTACTGAGACACGGACCAGACTCCTACGGGAGGCAGCAGTGAGGAATATTGGTCAATGGCCGCAAGGCTGAACCAGCCATGTCGCGTGCAGGAAGACTGCCCTATGGGTTGTAAACTGCTTTTATACGGGAATAATGTGAGCTTCGTGAAGCTTTTTGAAGGTACCGTATGAATAAGCATCGGCTAACTCCGTGCCAGCAGCCGCGGTAATACGGAGGATGCGAGCGTTATCCGGATTTATTGGGTTTAAAGGGTGCGTAGGCGGACTATTAAGTCAGTGGTGAAATCTTGCAGCTCAACTGTAAAACTGCCATTGATACTGATAGTCTTGAATTTAGTTGAGGTAGGCGGAATGTGTTGTGTAGCGGTGAAATGCATAGATATAACACAGAACACCGATTGCGAAGGCAGCTTACTAAGCTATAATTGACGCTGATGCACGAAAGCGTGGGGAGCGAACAGGATTAGATACCCTGGTAGTCCACGCCGTAAACGATGATTACTCGTTGTTGGCAATACATCGTCAGCGACTGAGCGAAAGCATTAAGTAATCCACCTGGGGAGTACGTTGGCAACAATGAAACTCAAAGGAATTGACGGGGGCCCGCACAAGCGGAGGAACATGTGGTTTAATTCGATGATACGCGAGGAACCTTACCTGGACTTAAATGTAGATTGCATGAAGCAGAGATGCTTCTTTCTTCGGACTATTTACAAGGTGCTGCATGGTTGTCGTCAGCTCGTGCCGTGAGGTGTCGGGTTAAGTCCCATAACGAGCGCAACCCCTGTTGTTAGTTACCAGCACGTCAAGGTGGGGACTCTAACAAGACTGCCGGTGTAAACCGTGAGGAAGGTGGGGATGACGTCAAATCAGCACGGCCCTTACGTCCAGGGCTACACACGTGTTACAATGGCAGGTACAAAGGGCAGCTACACAGCGATGTGATGCTAATCTCTAAAGCCTGTCTCAGTTCGGATCGGAGTCTGCAACTCGACTCCGTGAAGCTGGATTCGCTAGTAATCGCGTATCAGCAATGACGCGGTGAATACGTTCCCGGGCCTTGTACACACCGCCCGTCAAACCATGGAAGTCGGGGGTACCTGAAGTCTGTTACCGTAAGGAGCGGCCTAGGGTAAAACTGATAACTAGGGTTAAGTCGTAACAAGGTAGCCGTACCGGAAGGTGTGGCTGGAACACCTCCTTTCTGGAGAGAGTTTTAAATAAAACTACAAAAGACAACTACTTTTCTTTTATAAGCATTTCAAAAATAACACAGTCCTGTAGCTCAGTTGGTTAGAGCACTACACTGATAATGTAGGGGTCCGCAGTTCAAATCTGCGCAGGACTACTTATTACTACAGGTAATACGGGGGATTAGCTCAGCTGGCTAGAGCGCCTGCCTTGCACGCAGGAGGTCATCGGTTCGACTCCGATATTCTCCACAGATTCAATTAAGAATCAAACGTACATTGACATATTGGCAAAACAATCAAAATCATAGGTTAGCTATGCGCAAAGCATAAGCGAAACCAACAAGAAAGTAAGCAAGGGCGTACGGTGGATGCCTAGGCTTTCAGAGGCGAAGAAAGACGTGATAAGCTGCGATAAGCTGCGGGGAGAAGCAAATATTTATTGATCCGCAGATTTCTGAATGGGGCAACCCGGCTGGTTGATGACCAGTCACCCTTCGGGGGGCAAACCCAGGGAACTGAAACATCTAAGTACCTGGAGGAGAAGAAAACAATAGTGATTCCCTAAGTAGTGGCGAGCGAACGGGGACTAGCCCAAACCAATGTTGTTTAGGCAACATTGGGGTTGTAGGACTACGTTGTGGTTTTATGCGTGAAGTGGAATGTTTTGGAAAGAACAACCGTAGAAAGTGACAGTCTTGTACACGTAAGCAAATAAAATCTAGTAGTATCCTGAGTAGCGCGGAACACGTGAAATTCTGTGTGAATCTGCCAGGCCCATCTGGTAAGGCTAAATACTCCTGAAAGACCGATAGTGAACCAGTACCGTGAGGGAAAGGTGAAAAGTACCCCGAACAGGGGAGTGAAATAGTACCTGAAACCGTGCGCTTACAAGCGGTCGGAGCCATTATATGGTGACGGCGTGCCTTTTGCATAATGAGCCTACGAGTTAGTCGTAGTTAGCGAGGTTAAGTTGTTCAGCAACGGAGCCGAAGCGAAAGCGAGTCTGAATAGGGCGAAATAGTTAGCTGCGCTAGACGCGAAACCAGGTGATCTACCCATGGTCAGGTTGAAGTTCCGGTAACACGGAATGGAGGACCGAACCAGTTTACGTTGAAAAGTATTTGGATGAACTGTGGGTAGGGGTGAAAGGCCAATCAAACCTGGAAATAGCTCGTACTCCCCGAAATGCATTTAGGTGCAGCCTTATTTTAATCTTACAGAGGTAGAGCTACTGATTGGACGAGAGGGCTTCACCGCCTATCAACTCCTGATAAACTCCGAATGCTGTAAGATGATGAATAGGAGTGAGGGCATGGGTGCTAAGGTCCGTGTCCGAAAGGGAAAGAACCCAGACCATCAGCTAAGGTCCCCAAATGTATACTAAGTTGAACAAACGCGGTTTGATTGCATAGACAGCTAGGATGTTGGCTTGGAAGCAGCCATTCATTTAAAGAGTGCGTAACAGCTCACTAGTCGAGCGATCGAGCATGGATAATAATCGGGCATAAGTATACTACCGAAGCTATGGATTTGTACATTGTACAAGTGGTAGGGGAGCATTCTAACAGCCTTGAAGCATAATGGCGATGTTGTGTGGAGCGGTTAGAAAAGCAAATGTAGGCATAAGTAACGATAATGCGGGCGAGAAACCCGCACGCCGAAAGACTCAGGTTTCCTGATCAACGCTAATCGGATCAGGGTTAGTCGGGACCTAACGCGAACCCGAAAGGGGTAGTGGATGGAGAGCAGGTTAATATTCCTGCACCTGCTATACGACAAAAGTGACGTATTGGTGAGATTTCTACGTACTGACGGAATAGTACGTTGAGCCTAGGCTTCGGCCGAAGCGAAGAGAAGCAGCCAGTACCAAGAAAAGCGAGTATAGGAGCCCGTACTGTAAACGGACACACGTAGTTGGGTTGAGTATACTAAGGCGCTCGAGTGATTCATGGTTAAGGAACTCGGCAAATTAGCCCCGTAACTTCGGGAAAAGGGGCGCCTACTTCGGTAGGCCGCAGAGAAATGGTGCATGCGACTGTTTATCAAAAACACATGGCTTTGCAAATTCGAAAGAAGACGTATAAGGCCTGACACCTGCCCGGTGCTGGAAGGTTAAGAGGAGAGCTTAGCGTAAGCGAAGGTTTGAATTGAAGCCCCAGTAAACGGCGGCCGTAACTATAACGGTCCTAAGGTAGCGAAATTCCTTGTCGGGTAAGTTCCGACCTGCACGAATGGTGTAACGATGTGCACACTGTCTCAACCATGAGCTCGGTGAAATTGTAGTATCGGTGAAGATGCCGATTACCCGCAACGGGACGGAAAGACCCCGTGAACCTTTACTGCAACTTAACATTGGTTGTGGGTAAGTAATGTGTAGGATAGGTCGGAGACGTTGATGCTGCATCGCCAGGTGTAGTTTAGTCACCCTTGAAATACGACCCTTTGCTTATCTGTGGCCTAACTCAGCAATGAGGACATTGTTTGGTGGGTAGTTTGACTGGGGTGGTCGCCTCCAAAAGAGTAACGGAGGCTTTCAAAGGTTTCCTCAGGACGATTGGTAACCGTCCGCAGAGTGTAATGGCACAAGGAAGCTTGACTGTGAGACCGACAAGTCGACCAGGTACGAAAGTAGGACATAGTGATCCGGTGGTTCCGCATGGAAGGGCCATCGCTCAAAGGATAAAAGGTACTCCGGGGATAACAGGCTGATCGCTCCCAAGAGCTCATATCGACGGAGCGGTTTGGCACCTCGATGTCGGCTCGTCACATCCTGGGGCTGGAGAAGGTCCCAAGGGTTGGGCTGTTCGCCCATTAAAGTGGCACGCGAGCTGGGTTCAGAACGTCGTGAGACAGTTCGGTCCCTATCTGTTGTGGGCGTAGGATATTTGAGAAGACCTGACGTTAGTACGAGAGGACCGCGTTGGACAAACCTCTGGTGCACCAGTTGTTCCGCCAGGAGCATTGCTGGGTAGCTAAGTTTGGAAGGGATAAGTGCTGAAAGCATCTAAGCACGAAGCCTGCTTCAAGATGAGATATCCTTGAGGGACGTTAAAGACGATGACGTTGATAGGCTGCAGGTGTAAAGGTGGTAACATCAAAGCCGAGCAGTACTAATTACCCGAAACTTTTAGTTGGGCGTAATAGTGAAGACTGTGATTTTGATTGAAGCTGGTATGTAAAACAGACTATTAGATGAGAGATCAGAGATAATAGACTGCAAAAAAATATTGATAGAATGTTGTAATAGATAGAGTCTATAGATCTCTTATCTATTATCAAAAATCTAGAAAGACATTCAGGTGGTTATAGCGATGGGGCTCCACCTCTTCCCATTCCGAACAGAGAAGTTAAGCCCATTAGCGCCGATGGTACTGCGTACTGTGGGAGAGTAGGTCGCCGCCGACTTTAAATAAAAGAGCAATCGAACAAGTTTCGGTTGCTCTTTTTGCGTTTATAGGGGTTTGTTATTAAATACAATCAAATTCCAAAGGTGTAATAATACTTTAGCTCTATTTCTTCCTGCCTATTTTGAAGTTAAAGAGTATAAAGAACCAATTACTGAGTTTTAAGGGACTTTGTAACTCTGTTAGTACGTTGTTATTTTCTAATTAATGTTTACTAAAATACTATTTAAACGGCTTTATTCGTGCTTTTAAAAGGTTCATGATACTATAAGATAGGGATCATGCACAATATTTGGGTCCGGTAAAAAAAGTGATTATTTTGCTGTTAAATAAAAACAGAAAATAGACACAAGGAATAAGTTGAACGAAGGATTATCCCAGGAGCTACTGGCTCTATTTCTTCCAGAAGGTATATTAGATTATTTTGAGATAGTATCATACGAAAAAAGTTCAAGCGGAAAGACCATATATGATTCTCAATTAGTATTAAGTTTAGACGAAAAAGATATAATTCCAACGGAGTATAAAACTTTACAATATAAATCCTGTGGCTTTATGGAGCCACGATATATAGAAGATTATCCTATTCGAAATATGCTAGTAAAACTTAAGGTAAGACGAAGGCGCTGGGAAATTATAATTGAAGGAGAAAAGAAAAAAGTAAGTAGAGATTGGGAAGTAATTGCACAGGGTACACGCATGAGTGAAGAGTATGCTGCTTTTTTAAAAGAAATTAGTAGATTCTAATGCGATTAGCTGTCAAAGTCTTGAAGTATACCTTGGTGTAAATGGACGAAATTTTCAACGTCAATACAAAAATATGTTGAGCGACTACAATGATTGGAGTCAGAAAGAACATGCTGAAGATTTCCTGGTTTTTCCTAAGAATATCGGTTACTATCTTTCTTTAGATGAAACAGCTATGTCCAATGGTGAATTGTATACAATAATTACCAATAAGGCAAAGAAAGGTAAGAAAGGCTCCATAGTTGGTATTTTCAAGGGAACACAAGCTGACGATATTATTAAAATCATTAAGGAAGAGTTTTCAGAAGAACAGCGACGCATGGTAAAAGAAGTAACATTAGACATGGCAAACAGCATGAATTTAATTGCCACCAAATGTTTCCCCAAGCACACTACTGTTATTGATCGTTTTCATTTTCAAAAATAGGCTTGTGATGCAGTACAACAGAAACGAATCAACTATAGATGGGAAGCTATTGATCAGGACAATCAAGCTTATAAACAAGCCAAAAAAGAAGGAAGGAAATACAAGCCTGATACTTTTGAAAATGGGGATACTTTAAAACAATTGTTGGCACGAAGTAGATATCTGCTTTTTAAACCCTGTCATAAATGGACTGAATCACAAAAACAGCGAGCCAATATATTATTCAATGTCTATCCTGAAATAGAACAGGCTTATGATCTCTCTTATCATCTATATCTTATATATAGTCGTAATATTACAAAACCGGTTGCAATGACATACCTGGCACAATGGTTTAATCAAATAGAGTTGACTGACATTGATACTTTTCAAGTGTTAAAGAGAACTTTTGAGAATCATTATAACAATATCATTAACTATTTTAACAACAGAAGTACAAATGCCGCAGCAGAATCTTTCAATGCCAAAATCAAAGAATTCAGGAGGCAATTCAGGGGTGTTTCTGATGTAAAATTCTTCTTGTTCAGGTTAACAAAGATTTTTGCATGATTATTAATTATACAATTTAGACCCAGAATTTATATTTGATCCATAAACATTGCCTTCAACATTAATTTCAAAGTCAGATTTATAGCAGCTATTGCGAGCTTCCTCGATGAGAAGTAATGCAAATTCTTAGAAGATTTTATAATCACGTTTCTCACTGGCTTTGCCGAGGTTTCTACGGGTTACAGTTGGACCAAATCCAAGATGATAATATAGACTTATGTGCCTCAAGGCTGAGAAGTAAATCTCTCATACTGTCTCTTGAAGTAAGTTGTCAAATACCGTGTATAGCATTTGATTCCTATAGGTGAATGACTTTACATACTTATTCCCATAATGTTTACTGACAATTCGCTCAAACACCGGTCTGGGTAAAAAATCTGTAAGTTGAGCGAAGATGTATTTGCCTTGATTAATGGATAATTGCTTGTTTCAATGCAAAATATCCATAATTCAATTCAAATCGTCACGCTGTCAAAAATCGCTACAAGTGCGACTAACAAAGAATTTCAAAGAACGTTTATTAATTTTTAATACCTACTAGTGATATTGTATAATTAATAAATAATTTAAGTTTTGTAACCTTATAATCTATCCGTGTGTAAAAAAAACTGTATTTTTATTTATAAAAATGGATATTTCTATTTGAAATAGAAATATTTGCACCTAAAATGAGTTATTTTATTTATATACACAACTTTGTTTTTCTTTGTAGATGTAATAATTTAGTTAAGTGTTATTTTTAATATTTTAAGATATGAAGATAAGGTTTTCAAAAGGCAATATCGTGAAACTATTGTTTTTTATATTATTTAATATTAGTACAGTGTTTAATGTTTTTGGTGATGATATATCTATTTTAAAAAGTAGATTTTATGATTATTATATTGAGAATACTAGTTCTAGTATTACATATTTGTCAACTATGAATGCAGATGGAAGTTGGTCTGATATTAATTATGATGATACTTCCAGAACAGGTTGGGAACCAATAATTCATCTTAATAGATTAGCGAAATTCTGCTCGGCATATAATAATGAGGCAAATGACTTTTATCATAGTGATTTTTTGCTTAATAAAATTGAGCTAGGATTAAATTATTGGTATTCTCGTAATTCAGTTTCATTAAATTGGTGGTATAATGAAATTGGGACACAATTACAATTAGAACCTATACTTATACTTATGTCATCATATTTGAATAGTAGCTTAATTATTAAAGGGTGTGAATATTTCGAACATAATTCTTCTAGTTCATATATAAATGCAACAGGAGAAAATCTAGTTTGGTATTCTTCTCAGCTTGTTCATAAGGGGGTATTATTAAATGATATAGATTATATTAATACAGGAATTTCAAAATTAGCTTCTACATTAAAGATTACTTCTTATGATAAAGAAGGCGGTATTTGTCCTGATTTCAGCTTTCATCAACATTATTTTCTTTATAACAATGGTTATGGTCTTGGTTTTATTGAGGATATGGCATTTTGGGCTTATATGACAAGAAATTTGAGTTTTAATTTTAATAGTGAAAATATTTATGTATTATCAAATCTTATTTTAGAAGGTACTCAATGGATGACTTATTATGGAGATCTTGATTATGTAACTGTAGGTAGAGAAATCGTAAGGAAAAACAAATTAAATAGTATATCAGCTATTGTTAACTCTCTTCAATATATGTCAAATGTGGATACATTGAAGAGAGGACAATTTTTGGCGTACCTTAACAATTTAAATGGAGGGGTGAATGCTAAAATAGGATCAAAATATTTTTGGTCCTCTGATTATTATTCACATAGACGCAAAGATTATGCAGTTTCCTTAAATATGTCATCAGTAAGAACTGTAGGAACGGAATCTGGAAATGGAGAAAATGCTAATGGTTATTTTCTTGCTAGTGGTAGCATGTTTATTGAATCTACGGAAGGTTCTTATTATAATATCCCGCCAGTTTGGAATTGGAATATGTTACCAGGCGTTACTTGTGCGCAACATGTTAATCCTCCAAGCATTCAATATCCATTTTATGGATCAACAGATTTTGTAGGTGGTGTTACAGATAGTTTATATGGTGTGGCTTCGATGGATTATAATATTGATAATACCCTTGGTAAAAAGAGTTGGTTTTTCTTCGAAAATGAGATTGTTGCAGTATGTTCAGGAATAAATAGTAGTAATACTGAAAAAATTATTACTACATTAAATCAGCAATTAGTTAATGGTGAAACTTACTATTTTGATTCTGAAAATCATACTATTTCTGATGGCGAAATGGTACTTAAAAATATTAAATGGTTATTTCATGATAAGATTGCTTACGTATTACCCGAGCAAACTGATATCCATGTTTCACTAAAATCTCAATCGGGTAGTTGGTCTGATATTAATGAGGTATATACATATAGTTCTATTAGTGAAAATGTTTTTACCGCTTGGATTGATCATGGGATTCAGCCTAAATCATCCTCTTATTATTATATAATAGTTCCCGGGATTGAACGTGATGAAGTTAATGATTTTATAAATAAATCGCCTATTGAATTACTTTCAAATACAAGTTCAATTCAGGCAGTAAGAAATGATAGCCTTCGAATTACAGGAATTACGTTTTATTCTGCAGATTATTTAAATCTAAATGATTCATTTATTTCATCAATTGTTGTGGATTCCCCATGTATTTTATTATTAGATGAAAATAATAATTATTTATCAGCAAGTAATCCTTTGCAGACTGCTTTGGATCTTAAAGTAAAACTTAATTATACAGATGGTAGCTCTGATAGCATTGTATATAATTTCCCAGGAGGAGACTATGGCGGACAATCAATAAAACAAATATTGCCAATGAAAAGTGCTAATTTTGGAGTTGTTGATCGATGTGAAGATGTAAATATAGACATAGTAGGAGAAGTTACTGAGAATTATAGTTCAGATAATAATGGAAGTATTAGCTTAACAGTGTCTGGAGGAGTTGAACCCTATTCATATTTATGGAATGATGGATTAACAGTAAAGGATAGAACTAATCTATCTTCAGGTGAATATTCTGTAGTTGTAACAGATTTGTATAACTGTTCAGGTATAGCTAGCTATAATATAATTGATGAAGAAGATCCATGTATTAGTTTTGTAGTTAATGGAGATAAAGTAGATACGGAATATGATAAAAGTGTAGGTCTAATTACTATTTCAGTAAAGGGAGGAGTGGAGCCTTACACATTTTTATGGAATGATGGTGTACAATCACAAAATAGAGATAAATTAAGTATTGGTAATTATACTATTGAAGTGAATGATGACAACAAGTGTAATAAGCATTTAAGTTTCTCAATTGGTGAGAAAGATATTCCATTTGAAATCATAAAGGTATACCCTAATCCAACATCTGGTTTAATAGCACTTGAATATTCTTCTCCATTAGCAACAAATATTGAAATTATTGCAGAAAATGTTTATAACAATTCTCATACCATGTTCTATGGAAAAAGTGATATTGGTAAGAATAAAATATTAATTGATATTTCTTTAGATGAAAATGGAAATTCAAATGCTAATGGACTATATAATATACAAATCCGACAAGGAGAAAGTGTTGATGTTGTGGATGTTATTAAAACTAAGTAAAAATAAATGTTAGTTTAGATATCCTAAACTAAACTTTTGATATTCTTTAACTTAAATGTTTTGAAAATATATAAATTGTCCATTTGTTATTAATTTGAATTTTTCCTTTATATAGATGCTTGTGCAAAGAAAATATACTTAGTACCATATTTGTGTTGTCGGATACATATCAAATACTTTTCGGATATCTTTTCTATTTACTTTTTCCATTGTTGTTTTTAATAAGTATATGTAGTTAATTGTTGCTGTTTAAAAAAATTACAAGACTCTGAAAATAGTTAGTATTGCCAAAAATATAGAGGTTTACTTTTTTTTATTGATAGTGAAAAAATTACAAAGTATTCATGAATTTCTATCACCTCTTCGATTTTTTTCAATTGAAGATAACTTTCAAATTGTTTAGACCAATTTCTTAATATTTCAATAGGTAACATTTACCAATCGATTCCAGATGATGATTTGGTTAAATCTTTTGGATTAACAGGAAATATGAAGGGCCCGAATTGCTTATTTACCCTGCAAGGGAAACCTGCATTAATGTTTTTTAAAACTAGTGTTGCTGCTCAGATGTGTGATAGATATTACAATTTAATTATAATATCCATTATCAGCTATTTTGCCGGTTATTGTTGGGGCTAGGAGAACAAATTTGCAATTTCAAGATTGTTAGCCAAATAAGATGTGAACTAGTATTGATGCTATTAATGAAGGAATTCATTTTAAATCATTTGTATATATGTCTTAAACATTAATGCAAATTAAAGTAAGGTTGATTGTTTCTGATGTCATCTATGCAACCAATAACAATCTCAAGTTTACTTCATCTAATAATATCAATACTGTTTTTGTAAGAAAAGGACGGACTGGTAAAAATGAGCACTAAAGAAAGAAACTTGCTGCATTGATAAAAAAAGAAAGAGCAACATACTTGGAAGGAAGTTTTAGTATAGACAAAAAGCATTATTACCTCAATAAAATTAAAGCTTGGACCATTGAAAATAAGAAATTGTGGATCTTTTGTTCAATTCATCTTGGTAATGCACTTGAAATAGGTCTGCAAATGCAATCTGGATTAGTGTTAATAAGGTATATTTTTACAAAAAAATTGATGAGCTAGGGAACGTTATGCTTAAATTTTAAGCATTTCCCTACAATTTACTATATTAAAATGAATTGTGTATAACAAAAGAGGTTATTCCTTAAAAATTAACTTCTCAAATTTTATTGTTTTTCTTTATACCTGAAATTGTATGAATAAAGTGTTAATAAATTTCGTTATCCATTGAAATTCTTTACAATTCAAAATTGATTTAAGAAATTATTAGTTCGTATATAATTAATTTATAGTCTAGGATAAGTTTGTATTAATGAAATACTAGATTTTATTTAAAACAAAAACGCATCATATTATTCTAAATGTTTTGGATCTCCATTACACTTTGACATAAATTAATCATAGTAAGGTATTTATGTTTTGGATAAACAGAATCTTTCTTTTATAAGTCTTTTGGGCATAAAAATTAACAGTGTTAAGTTTTGTCTATTCTTTGTTAGTTTCAATACAAAAATGGTTAAATACTTTTTAAGAGTTAAGAGCTATTGGGTAACTCATTATTGACCTTTGTCTAAAAATTAATGGGATTACTGAAATAAAAAGATCAACATATCAGGAGAAAAGGTTGGTTTATCAAGTTGAAAAATCAATTAACATATATTAACGTAATATGATAATATATTTAAACCCTAGAAATGAGCAATATTATTTAAGTAGTAAAATCTTATAACTTAAATTCTTTTTGTTGTTTCTGTTTTTATTAAAATATCTATTAGGTTTTGAAATATTTGTGGGACTTAAAAGGCGAAGCGTGCTTTTTATTTAAATAAATTGTCAAAGTAATAAAAAAAAAAATATTTAATTTAGAGGCGTAGAAACTCAATAATGATATATTTTATTGTGTTTCTATTAAATAAAATAGATATTAAAGATTGGTTTATTAGGTTAATAGAACGACTAAATCAATTTAATAAAATAATCTCTAACCAAATTCGTATTTCTTTCAAAATAAGTTAATAAATGAATATCGTTAAGAAAGTTTGGAATAGAAGAAAAGATTGCTATTATTTAATTCATTCAATATATTTTAATTTCCATTATCTACCATTTAAACAAGCCATAAAACTTCCAATACTTCTCTATAAACCAAAACTTGTAAAAACGAAAGGGAAAATTACAATTGATGCACCTAATATTAAGTTTGGTATGATTCGATTAGGTTTTAGATTGGTTTCAATATACCCAAACAATGGAATCACATGGGAAAATCATGGAGGGAATGTTGTATTTAATGGAAATTGCAAAATTGGTAATAATTCGTTTATTTCCATTGGCAAAACCGGAAACCTTAAGTTTGGACATGATTTTTTGGTTGGGACATCTATAAAAATTATTTCCTATGTTAATATTTCTTTTGGCATTAGTACTCGTGTAGGATGGGAATGTATATTTATGGATAGTAACTTTCACCCATTAAAAAATATAGAAACAGGAAAAAAGAAAAAAGCCAGTGGCCCAATTGAAATTGGAGATTACAACTGGTTTGGTACAAGAACAACAGTGATGCATAGTGTTGTTACGCCAGTGAGGTGTATTTTTGGACTAAACTCAATAATAACGCGAGGGACTCAATTTGAATCTTATTGTGTACATGGGGGTAATCCTGTAAAAGTATTAACAAGGGGAGTACTCAGAGATTTAAACGATGATAAAGAAACTTACAATTAAAAGCACACAATGAGTTTAAAAAAAAATTTCATATATAACAGCATTCTAACAGCATCAAATTTTGTATTTCCACTTATTACTTACCCTTATGTTTCAAGAGTATTAGGAGTGACAAATATTGGGCTTTGCAGTTTTACAGATAGTATTATAAATTATTTCATTCTGTTTTCGATGTTAGGTATAGGAGCTACTGGTATTCGTGAAGTAGCCAATAACAAAGGAAATAAAGAACATCTTAAAAAAACATTCTCAAGCCTTATTTTATTAAATATAATATGCACGGTAATCGCACTGATAATATTACTTACAGCTATTTATTTTGTGCCTAAGCTATATGAAAATAAAGAATTAATGGTTTTAGGCGCCGCAAAGCTCATTTTTAATGTGTTTTTAGTTGAATGGTTTTTTAAAGGAATGGAAGATTTTAAATTCATTACAATACGATCATTCATTGTTAGATTAATCTTTATATCTGCTGTATTCCTGCTTGTTAGAGAAAAAGATGATGTGAACATTTACTATACGCTCATGGTTGGTACAGTTGTGGTAAATGCTATTCTAAATAACTGGTACAGAAGACGATTTGCTTCTTTTTCTTTTAAATCAATTAATTTTAAACCTTTTATAAAATCATTTTTTACAATTGGTTCATTCCTCATTCTTACATCCATGTATACTTCTTTTAACGTAGCTTTTCTTGGTTTTGTTGCAGGAGATACCGAGGTTGGATATTATTCTACAGCAACCAAGTTATACAGCATTCTATTATCTGTTTTTACAGCTCTAACAGCTGTAATATTACCTAGAATGAGTAGTTTAGTAGGAGAAGGAAAACTTGAAGAGGTTAAGAATTTAACAGGTAAGTCCTACGATGTACTTATTGCTTTTTGCTTACCCTTAATCATTTTAGCCACAGTATTTGCACCTCAAATCATTGAGATCATTGCAGGCAAGGGGTATGAAGGAGCTATAATACCTATGCGTATTGTAATGTCACTGATGCTTATCATAGGTATAGAACAAATACTGGTACTACAGTTATTAATGCCTTTAAAACAAGATAAAGCAATACTTATAAATTCAATTGCTGGTGCTTCTGTAGGAATTGCACTTAATTTATTATTAGTTTCAAATTATAAAAGTATAGGATCTGCTATTGTATGGGTGAGTTCCGAAATTACTGTATTAATTGCCGCTCAATATTCTGTAAAAAAGAAATTAAATTTATCGTTTCCAACTAAAAAAGTACTTACAAATATTATTTATGCTTTACCCATGTTTATAGTCTGTATAATAATACAAAATTATCTTTCACTACAGGGTATCTTTAAACTAATATTTGCATCTTGTATTTGTGGAATTTATTTTGCTATAATACAAATTTTTGTTTTAAAAAATGTATTGGTTTTAAATATTATAAAACCAATTACTCACCGATTACGGATAAAAGCGTTAATGTAAAGATAACGTTTAATACAGCATCAACTCATCTTTATAAATTATATTATTTATATGCCAAATTCTAAAAAAGATAATTTTTCAATTTTTAAAGGTATTGGTATTATACTAATGGTAATTGGTCATAGTGGATGTCCTGACTACATATCAAATTATATTTATTTATTTCATATGGCTTTGTTTTATTGGGTATCAGGCTATTTTTTTAATGAGAAATATTTGAATAATGCCATATTATTTATGAAACAAAAGATTAAAGGACTTTATATTCCATTTGTCAAATACAGTTTGATGTTTTTATTCCTTCATAATATATTTTACAACTTAAATATATACAACGAAACTTTTGGTTATAAAAATAATGTAAGTCATTTATACCATATGGATGACTATTTAAATAAACTAAAGCTAATTATTTTTTACTTCAGTGGAAACGAACAATTACTTGGTGCATTTTGGTTTTTAAGAAGTTTGTTTATTGCAAATGTACTTTTTTTTATTTCTATCTGGTTATCTAAAAAAATCAGTTCTAAATATCACCTATACATTCATACTTCAATCATTATATCCTACATAATAATCAGCTACCTATTAAATCAAAAACAATACATATTACCTTTGAATATAGGAAAAGATATCATGATTGTAGTATTATTACATTTGGGTTATCTGACCAGAAAGTACTGTATTGACCAATTCTTTAGTAATAAAATTTTAATAGCATCCAGTACTTTTGCCATTGGAATTATATCTATTTATTACAAAATAAATATTGTTGAAGGTAAATTTGGAAATCCGTTTATATTTTTATTAGCTTCTTCGTTAGGATGTATAATGACCCTTGGTTTTGCATCTTATTTAGAAAAATCTATTTTTAAAAATTTACTTTTATACGTAGGCAATAACACCATGGTAATAATGGCTTTCCATTTTTTAGCATTTAAACTTGTGTCACTTCTAATAATTACATTAAACAATCTAAACATAAATCTTTTAGCAAGTTTCCCAGTATTAACTGGTAGCAACTATTATTGGTTACTATATTCTATTATTGGAGTTAGTATACCAATTTGCTATAATATACTATCAGAAAAAGTGCTTTTATTAGTCAAAAGCAAATTTTTTTTAAAAAACATTATTTCGAATGGGGAGTAAAGTATTATCTAAATAGCAGTAACGCTTAATAACGATATGAAAAGACAACGAGTTAATTTTTTTGATTTAATTAGTGGATTATTTATGATTAGGACAGTATGGTTACATATTGCTCAATTATCCGGATTATATCCCAATGATGTTCTGGATATGGTTCTAAGAATTACCTTTTATGCCATGCCATGGTTCTTTTTTAGATCAGGATATTTTTTTAATTTAGGAGATAGAAGCCTTAAAGATTATATTGCAAAACTGTCCAGAAAACTACTTTTACCTTTTATTATTTTTTCAATTATTGGATTTATAATATATCTGCCTTTTGAACTTTATAATAACCAGAATGAGGCATATCGAGTTTTCCTATTATTACCATATAGTATATTAAGATTCGGAAGTGGGGGACTTGGAAATCTACCTATTTGGTTTTTATTATCACTTTTTTCATCCTTATTATTTTTTGCAATAATTACAAAATCAAACATTAATAAAAATATCATTTTTGCATTTCCGTTAATAAGTTATTTCTTACAAACTTATAATATCAAACTTCCTCTGGGTTTAAGCAATTTATTTCTAGGTGTTTTTTTTGTTTATCTGGGCTATCTGTATAAAAAATTTGATAAGTATAACACTATTTTGTTAATATTTTCACTAGTTTTATTTTTACTTATACAATTTTTTAATTATAGTTATCTAGATTTTAGAACAAACACAATATTGAATGGTACGTATTTAAGTTATATCTTTTCTTCAATCGCTGGAATAATTATCATTTTTAATATTGGTAGATATATAGATTCCATTAAACCTTTTAACTATATTGGGAAAAACTCTATTATTTTTTTTGTATTACATTGGCCTGTAATTTTTTTAGTAAAAAATATTTTTAATAGTTATGAAAATAGTCAAAACTTACTTTTGGTATTTGCAGTATGCTCTATTTCGGTATTATTAATTATGCCTATAATGGTTGAACTTATTAATAGAAGGTTTTCTTTTTTAATAGGTGGTGAATTTCCTAAAAAGTATATGCATATACAAAAACAATGGATTACATTAAATTATAAAAAATAAATTCACTATTTGTTTTTGAATATTTTTAAGGTATTAATTTTTTATAATGTTGAGATCATTTTATATATTAATCTGTTTATTATTAAGTTTAAATTTTTGGAGTTTATCCTTTTTAAGTAATTATTTGAATAATGACATAAGTTTTTTTATTATTATGTTATGGTCTTTAGTGCCATATTTTATATATAATCCTCTAGAATCTTTAGTTAAATTAAACAGTTTTAAAAATTTAAAGTATTTATACTTAATTTGGCTTGGTATTTTTATTTCAGTATTTTCAGCATATTTCTTTTGGGGACAACAAATACATATTACCTTAATAGCACAAAGGTCATTATACAGTTTTCTTTTATTACCAGCATTATTGTATATTGCTCCTTCTGAAAAGGAAATTTTTAAAGCTCTAGAATGGATCAGTATCGGTACTATGTTTGTTTGGGTATTATCTATATTTGCTCCACAATTAATAAGTTCAATAAGTGAAGATGTTATTGAAATGTCTGAAAATAGAGATTCATCAGATATTGGTTTTTATGTTGGAGGAATACATTTTGTAGTATTATATTTTTATTTTCTTGTTCAGAAATATATTATAAATTTTAAGTTAAGTACTTTTTTAAAGGCCGTAGGTATATTTAGTTTTATTTTTTTATATCAAAATAGGAGTTTATTATTAGGTGCAGTTTTAGTTTATATTTATTCACTTATAAAATTTAAGTCTAAATTTAAGTTAGGCCTATTATTTATACAGATTATTTTGATTGTTGTTGGTGTAATCATAACTAAAGATATATGGATAGCATTAATTGAAGAATCTCAATCGCAATTAATAGATCAAGACTACAATAGGTGGAAGGCTTTATCCTATTATTTTTTTGAATATTCTCCTAATTGGTTTTGTTATATATTTGGTAATGGAATGCCATCTGTAGGGAATAGTATACTTGGAAATCTTTATCTAAGTAATATGGAAAATGGTATATACACTAGTGATCTTGGAATGATAGGAATGTGGACAATGTACGGAGTAATACCTTTAATTACTATTTATTCTATATTAATCAATAGTATTATCAGAAAGGAGTTTCCTTTATATCTTAAATTTATTTCTTTTCATATTTTGTTAGTCCCAACTATTTTCCAGTTTGGCAGAAATCCTGGTATTTTCTTCTTTGTTCTCATTATATACCTTTTTATTTTATCAAAAGAATTGAAAAAACTAAATAATATTTTATGCTTGCAATAGTAATTGTAAATTATAAAAATGAAGAAAAAACAATTTCTTATATCAAAGAAGAAATAATAATTAAAGTTAGTGTTCCTTATGTCATTGTTGTTGTTAATAATGCTGCAGATATAGATTCAAATTTTAAATTAGAGAAGGAACTAGGGGGATTATTAATTGATGATATTCAAAGATTACAAGATGATAAAAAAAATATTTTTATAGTACCTCATTCTGATAATTTAGGTTTTGCTAAAGGTAATAACTTAGGAGTAAAATTTTGTTTAAATCATTTTAAAATTAATTGGATTCTATTTTCAAATAATGATATTCGTTTAAGAAGCTCAAATGTTGTAGAAGAATTGATCAAAAAGTTAGATGAATTATCAGATATTGCTCTAATTGGTCCTAAAGTATTAGGCTTAAATGGAGAAAAGCAAAGTCCTGAACCATATAAGTCTCTTTTTAATAGGTATGTATCGATGTTTTGGTTGACTCCTTTTATAAGTAAAAAAAGTAAAATCAAACTTTTTAAACTTAATTATTCAGATCTAGCAGAAGAAGGGATACATTATAAAATAATGGGATCATTTTTCATTGTAAAATCAGCAGACTTTTTAAAATGTGGAATGATGGATCCTAACACTTTTTTATATGCTGAAGAAGTAATATTAGCAGAAAGATTAAAGTTAATTAATAAATACGCATATTATTATCCTACTGTGGAGATTTTACATGAACATAGCCAAACTATATCTACACATTTAAACAGAAAAAAAATAATACTAACTCAATTTTCTAGTGAGAGTTATTACTACAAAACGTACAAAAGTATTTCAAGTATAAAAATATTTTTAGCTAAAATTTCTTTATTATTTTATTTAGCATTAAAAGGATTAAAATAATACTAATGAAAGTTTTATTTGTTACCCAACATTTTTTAGATCATAATGGAGGAGGAAGCTTTGCTTCTCGTGCATACATTAATGCGTTTGCTGAAATATCTGATGCAATAACACTTTTATATCCTGATAATGGTAATGATATTTCAAATTATATAAATTCTAAAGTTAAATTAGTTAGAGTCAAAAATAGAATAACTAACCTAGGTAAATTACTAGATGTTTATAAAGGTAAAATTCATCGTTACTACAATTGTTTTTTCCCTGTGCTAAAAGAAATAAACCCTGATATAGTAGTATTTGACAATAGTCGTACATCGGCAGGTTTAATAAAAAAGGTAAGAAACAGTGGAATTAAAGTTGTTACAATTCATCATAATTATGAGATGGAGTATTATATAGCAACACCACCACACTGGACATTTAAAACCGTTTTTTTATATTTTATGAAAAAAACAGAAAGACAAGCTGTTCAGTATAGTAATTTAAATTTAACATTAACAAATGAAGATATTGAATTGCTTCGAAAACATTACGATCGAACTAACAATTCTTTATTTAGAAAATTAGGATGTTTTGAGTATAAGGATAGTGGAGATTCAAAGCAATTTTTGATAAAAAAGAATAGTACATTTATTGATGATTCTGAAAATTTAATATTTATAATTACAGGAAATTTAGGTGCCTACCAAACAGAAATTTCATTAGTTCCTTTTTTGCAAAATTATTATCCAGTCATTATAAGGGAGTTTCCTGATTCAAAATTAATTATTGCGGGACGAAATCCTAGTGTTAAAATTAAAGAAATATGTAAATTACATTCAGGCATAGAATTAATAGCAAATCCAGAAGATATGGATTCAATTATTACTAAAGCTCATATTTATATTTGTCCTGTTAATACTGGAGGAGGTTTAAAATTGAGAGTGATGGATGGTTTAAAACATGGTTTACCTGTAATAACACATCTAATTTCTGCAAGAGGATATGAAGAATTTTTACAGGAAGAATGTTTGTTCATATTTGATAATATAGAAACTTTTCAAATTGAATTAAGGAACATTGTGAAAAAAATTAAAGAAAATAAGATTTCATCAAACAGAGGACTAACCACATATGCCAATAATTTTTCATTTAATAGTGGGGTAACAAGATTAAAGAATTTACTTAATCTTAATTAATTATTTATTGAGATATAATTTACATCCGATTATATATCCTACTAAAACAATAACATTCAATAAATAAATTATAAAAACTTTGTTTGATCGTAAAATAATGAAAAAAGCAGTTGTGTTTTATACATACCTACCTCCTTGGCGCATTGATGTATTTAATCAGATGGGCAAATTATTTGATTTGAAAATCGTTTTTTTAAATACCACTTCAGAGGGATTTACCTATAATAGAAATCGTTTATCTGAAATGTTAAAAGTCCCACATCAATTTTGGAATAAAGGATTTCAAATAAAGGGAAAGGTTTTTAGAACTGGAATTATTAAGTATTTACGAAACGAAAAACCTGAAGTAGTTTTTTCTCATGAATATTCACCAACAAGTCTTTTATTAGCCATAGTAAAAAAGACCAGGTTATTAAATTATTCCATAGTCATAACCACTTCCGATAACTTAAAAATGGCTCAAGAGGTTGGAAGATTTAAAAAGATAGCACGCAAAATTGTGCTGTCAAACTCGAAAGGAGTAATAGTTTATAGCGAACAAGTCAAAAAATTTTATAAAAAAGAATTTCCTCATTTAAATGTAGAAATATGTCCAAATATTCAAGATCCTAACACGCTACTATCCTATAAAAAAGAATTTAAATCTTTAACCTCGGGGTTAAAAAATAAATATCACTTAAATGATACTAACATAGTTTTATTCATTGGAAGGTTAGTTGATGTTAAAGGACTTGATTTATTAATTAATTCCTTTAATAAATGTAACAATAATAATTACAAACTTGTTATTGTTGGCGAAGGAAAAGAAAGGGAGAATCTGGAAAATATGATTAAAGAATACTCCTTAAAAGATAAAATAATCATGCCAGGTTTTTTTGATGGTGCTGAACTTTATGCTTGGTATGAAATTGCTAATTTTTTTGTATTGCCAAGTAGATACGAACCTTTTGGTGCTGTTGTTAATGAAGCTTTAGTTCTTGGTTGTCCTGTTATGGCTAGTAAATATATTGGTGCTTTAGAATTTATCGATGAAGGTGTTAATGGATATGTATTTGACCCATTAATTGAAAATGAGTTCGTTTCAACATTAAACAACCTTATGTTGAAATATGAAAATAAGAGTATCCAAAGAGAAAACTTAATGCACCAATCATTTGAGGCATATACCGATAGTTTTATAAATGTATTATATGATTAAAATTAAATATTCAAATATACCCATTGGTGCAAATCGTTTTACTTTTACGCTAAGATATGTATATAACATTGTTAGAACAGCTTATTATTTTAAGATAAAATATCCTTGGGTGAAGTATAACGGATTTGTTAGGGTTATGAAAAATACCACTTTTACAAAAAGTCAAATCATATTAGGTAAAAATGTACAGTTTGGTCCTTATTGTAATATTTCTACAAATGTAAGCTTTGGAAATCATATTTTACTAGCAGGTAGAGTCTGCATTATTGGAAGAAATGACCACTCTTTTGATACTCCAGGTCAATTAATTTGGGATGGGAAAAGAGGTGTAGAAGAAACAACCAACATTCAGGATGATGTTTGGATAGGTCATAACTGTACTGTTTTAGCAGGTGTAACTATTGAAAAAGGATCCATTGTAGCTGCAGGTTCACTAGTAAATAAAAACGTCCCAGCTTGTGAAATATGGGGTGGAGTTCCGGCAAAAAAAATTAGAGATCGTTTTAAAAATGAGGAATGTAAATTAAAGCATCTTAGATATCTGCATTCTTTAAAATAGTCCATATTTTTAATATTTACATGTTGACTTCCAAATTCAAATATTAATTTCTTATCTCTAAGTCTAACCAAGTTTTTATGCGTTAATATTTATTGAAAATAAAGAAGTAAATATGCAACATCCTGCTATAATACAATAGAATGTAAATTTGATTTATTAAATTATCCGCTTAAATAATACTAAAAAGAAAAATGGGAAAAGTAGAAAAAAATAACAGTACATCTAAATTACTTAGTATTGAGTTACTAAAATGTTTAGCTGCTTTAATGATTACTAATTCACATTTTAAGCCTTTATACATAGAACCATTTACTGCCTTGGGAACATTTGGTGCACCAGGAAATGCTTTATTCTTTTTCTTATCTGGATATACTTTGGCATTAAGTCAAAGAAAAGAAAACTTTATCAATTGGTTTAAAAGACGATCAGGAAGAATTTATCCATCTTTGCTTTCTTGGGGAACTCTAATAGGTCCTTTATTATTTGGCATTACAATATCTTGGAATGTTTGGTTAGGAGGTAATTATTGGTTTATACATTGCATATTTATATATTATATTTTTATTTATGTTATTTTAAATTATTTAATGAGATATTTTAAATATATATTTATATTAAGTGTAATACTTTCAATAGTTTATTTCTTTAATATGCCTGTTACAAAACTTTCAATATATCAAGTTGATTTTCATTATGTCTCCTTTTTTACCTTAATGCTATTAGGAATTTATTGTTCAAAAAATAGATTTAAAATAAAAAACACCAATAAATTTTTGAATATTTTGATATGTGTTTTTTCTTTTTGTTTGTTTTATGGAATACAGTTTGTAGGGAAAGGTCAAGTAGGATGGAAATATTATTTTCAGGTTGTTTCTTTATTTCCATTGTATACATGGATATATTATTTATATATAATAATTCACGAAAGTAAGTATTTAAATAATTTTTTATCCAAGACAGTTATTGGGTATTGTGTAAGATTTGTTTCAGCACTAACTTTAGAAATCTATTTAGTTGGATTTATTTTGGTAATGACGCAATTCAACAATTTATTTCCGTTAAATTTAATAATAGTATTTGTCATTATCTTGTTGGCTGCTTATTTAGTAAATATATTTTCGAATCTTATTATACAAATACTCTCGCCCAATGAGTTTAATTTGAAAAATATTTTTGTAATCGTTAAGTAATATACTATTGTTTCAATAAATAAAGAATATTTAATTATAGTATCAATTCTGGTTATTTTCTCATTTAATAATAATCTGTTTTTCTACTAGACAACTTGTTAACTTATCACTAAAATATAATGGATTTGCTTAGGCAGATGTAAATTTTATTTTAAAAATTAATTAATAAATGTTATCAATCCTAATAAATGCATATGCATGTGCACCTAACATGGGTTCGGAACCTGGTATGGCCTGGAACTGGATAATTAATTTAGCAAACTACTGTCAATTGCATGTGATCACAGAAGGTGAATGGCAAAATGAGATTGAATCAGAATTAATGCTTTTGCCACAAGCCAACAATATAAAATTCTATTATAATCCGGTTTCAGCCAAAATCAGAACTATGTGCTGGAATCAAGGAGATTGGCGCTTTTATTATTATTATAAACAATGGCAAAAGAAAGCACTATCTATTGCAAATGATATTATTGCAAAAGAAAGCATCGATATAGTACATCAATTAAATATGATTGGTTTTAGAGAACCTGGATTTCTTTGGGAACTGAACAAGCCTTTTGTTTGGGGGCCCATAGATGCTAAAGAGACTTTTCCGATTGCTTATTTAAATGGCTCTAGTTTAAAACAAAAGCTGTTTATCCATTTGAAAAATAAATTAACTACCCTACAGTTTAAAACTTCCAAAAGGATTATGTTAGCAGTTAAAAAATCTGATATTATATTTGGAGCCTCTTCAGAATCTGTTCAATCAATTCAAAAATACTATAAAAAAAGTGCTTTATTATTGAATGAAACGGGTTGTTATGTAAAAGATAGAAATATTGTACATAAAGCTGAATCAGAAAACATAAATCTATTATGGGTAGGGAAATTCGATTTTAGAAAGCAATTAGGCTTGGCCTTGCAAATTGTAAAAAAGTTAAACAATCACCTTATTAAATTACATATTGTTGGTGATGATAATAATCCCGAGGCACAAAAATATAAAGATGAATGTAAAAAACTTGCTATTGACAAACAATGTATTTGGTATGGAAAAGTTAGTCACAACAAGGTGCAGGAGTTGATGCAACAAAGTGATTTATTTTTATTTACCAGTGTAGCTGAAGGTACCCCACATGTAATTTTAGAAGCCATAGCAAATTCTTTACCTGTTATTTGTTTCGATACCTGTGGTCAGGGAGACACAGTTAATGAGAAGGTTGGTATAAAAATTCCCTTATCCACACCATCCAAATCAATCATTGATTTCTCTGAAAATATTAATTATTTAGTCAATAACAAAGAAAAATTATTTGCGTTATCAAGCAACTGCAAAACAAGACAACAGGAACTTTCTTGGTCATACAAAGCCGGTTTTGTACATAATATTTACAATGAAATCTTATCAAATGAGTAAAAATACATGTGTTGACCGAATTAATACTTTTGATGTTGCAAAGGGTATCGGAATTATTTTGATGGTATTTGGACATACCTACAGAGGTTATGATTTAAAGAACTTTATATATGTATTTCATATTCCGTTGTTTTTTATAATTTCCGGAGTATTTTTCAATGAAAAAAAATATGATAGCTTTAAAAACTTTATTGTAGCGAAATTTAATTCGCTGATCATACCGTATATTGTTTTTTACTCACTTTCATTTTTATATTGGTTATTTGTTGAACGTTATTTGCGACCAGGATACAACATAGATGTTTTTATTCCATTACAAGGTCTATTTTTAGGAACAGATATTGATAAATACATGGCTCCTAATGGAGCTTTATGGTTTTTAACATGTTTATTTTCAGCAGAAATACTTATGTATTTTATTGTAAAATCCATTTATAATAGAACTATAACCATCCTAATACTTTTTGTTAGTGCATTTATCGGATTTTTACTTTCCTTGATAGAGTTCAGATTAATGCCTCTAAGTTTAGCATCATCTTTTTTTGCATTATTTTTTCTTGGACTTGGTTTTATTTATAAAGGCTTTATAAAAAAGATTTTGACCTCTAGTGTAATAATATTGATTTCAATTGTTATCATTTCTTTATTAATAGTATTTATAATTTCGAAATTAAACGGCTTGGTTGATATGGATTATATGAAGTATCAGAATCCTTTATTATTTATAATTGGTGCTCTGATTGGTACTGCAGGTATTATATCTTTTTCACATTTAGTGAAAAATAATAAATTAATAATTTTTTTAGGTAAGAATTCATTAATAATATTAGGTTTATCTGAACCAATAAAAAGAGCAGTCATAGGATTGTATTCAAGATTTTCACATATACAAGTTGATTATTTGAGAAATTCCATTTTTCATTCAATTGTGATTGTTTTTATTGTAATTATCATATTAATGCCAATTATTTATGTGTTTAATAATCAATTGTTTGTGTTGATAGGTCGTAAAGTAAAGAAAGTTGAATCAGCAGTCTCTAATCAATAAGTATTTTATAGCTATTATATTAAAATAGTTGTAAATCTAATATAACCTCTTTTAAAACACAATGCACTTCTTAGACCTTGTTTAATAAATTAACTTAATGAAAAAAAGTCTTTCTATTATTAAATCCTAATTATTACGAACATTAAATATTTAACGTATGCATTTTTCTAATACTGAAGTGTTAGGTTATCGAGTGTTTGAAGGAAAACTAAGCCATCTTACTCATTTAAACAAAATGATAATTAACACTCTAAACGGACATTCTTATAGTGTTGCGAAAAGAGATAAATTATTTCGCGAAGCTTTAATGGAATCAGATATTTTATTGCCAGATGGAGAAGCTGTAGTTTTGGGTGCAAAATTATTATATGGTCAAAAAATTAAAAAAATTGCAGGTTATGATATGTACATTCATTTGTTAAAAGAACTTAATGAAAAGGGAGGATCCTGTTTTTTCTTAGGAGCCCAACCTCAAACATTAGAAATTATAGATCGACGTTTGCATAAGGATTTTTATAATGTGTTAGTAGGTTATTATTCTCCTCCTTTTGTTCATGAATTTTCACATAGTGAAAGTGAAGTAATGTGTAAAGTTGTTAATATGTTTCAACCAGATGTGTTATTTGTTGGAATGACTGCCCCTAAACAAGAAAAATGGGTACATCAATATAAAAACGAAATTAATGTTCCTGTAATATGTTCTATAGGTGCTGTGTTTGATTTTTATGCAGGAACAAAAAAAAGACCAGCAGAGTGGATGATTAAATTAAAATTAGAGTGGTTCGGTCGGTTTTTAAAAGAGCCTCGACGAATGTTTCATAGGTACTTTGTTAGTACTCCTGAAATTTTTATAGATATGTTTCAAAAAAAATTCAGGATAAATAATCTTATTAAAAAAAAGCATTATTGAATTAGATAAGAAAATTAATGCAATAACCACAAAGGCAATAAGTCTAAGTAACCTTTCTAACTTTGTTAAGGGGGTATCTTCTAAGATAAATATACTAGATTTCATTGTTTTAACATAGTTTCTATTTGCCATCTGATTTTAAAGAAAGTCATATCTTAATAATGTTCATTGTATGATGTAATTATTACAGAATTCAATTTGCCAGTATTAGTAATAACAGTTTTTCAACCTGATAGATATATAAAGTTTTTTTACTTAAATAAAATAGTTTTCTCGTTATTTTAATTACTAATAGCTTGGTCTATACGTGTATATGGAAATTTATTTTAAGCCTGATTTAATCTTCAAACTATTGTTCACCTTTAAATGTAAGGTCAGCCATAAAGGTCTTAATTCTATAGATACCAAAATGTTGGAAATAACAATTTATTAGCTCCATCTCACCAAATAAGAGGAATACCAACACCTTTGTAGTAAAATGAAATCATTAAAATGGTATTAATAGTCTTTGCAAATTTCCTATTCGTTCAATTCATACTTAAATGAAATATGGGGTTTTTCAGATAAAAACGTAAAAGTCAATATTGAAAACAACACTGGCTCAAATAAAACTTTGCAAAAATAACGCTGTATTCTACTTAAGTTAGAAGCAGAAATGGCTGTACGGTCAATTTCCTGAGCGAATTTAGCAAAGGTATACTTTGTAGTTTAATTATAGTTTGTACTATAAGCACAAAGTATTTTATGCGAGTATTATTCCAATTAGTAGTTGTCTTGAACAACTTAAATAAATAAGTATTTTAACTGTCAAGCTTAATATTCGAGTGTATTAAAAAATGATTGCTAAAGCTTATGTAATATTCTGTTAATAAGGGTTGTAATAAATGTGGTGCTTAATTAGTTGTTTTAAATTAATTATTATTTCATCATGTACTAAAAACCAAAAGCTTAAAAATCTTAAACCTAATATTATGATAAGAGAAAGAGAGAAAGTAATAAATAAAGGAAGTGTAATATTCCAAACACTTCTAACTATGATCGGTTTTTATTTGTCTTGGATATTTACAAATGTATACTTTGGGTCTTTAGATGATAATTTCCATGAGTATCGAATCGTATTTATACTTATTGCACCAATCTGGTATTTGTTATTAGAACATTTTGGAATGGGTAAAATGGCCAGAATTAAAATGTATTCTTCGATCTTTTTTGAATATATATCAGTCGTTGGATTTGGTTCAGCATTACTTTTTATTATTATAGGTGTACTAGAAATGCATCAAATTTCTAAATGGGTAATGATAATATTCATAATTACAAATTTTCTCACTCTATTTTTCTATAAAGTATTTGTATATAAAATAATGAAGATTGTTCGTGGAAAGGGTTATAATTATAAACATGTTATTATTATTGCTGATAAAGAATCTGTTTATTTTATCGATCGTCTTATTTCTACTAAAGATTGGGGGTTTAGAATTCTTGCTATAATAAGTGATAGTAAATTAATAAGAGAGAAGTATGGTAATATTTATCAAATCATTCCAAATAATGAATCACTCAAAAATATAATAGATAATAGTGTTGTTGATGAAGTAATGTTTTGTAAAGGTGATTATCATCTTGATAAAATCAGAGAGATTGTTAACTTATGTGCTGAAGTTGGTATAATTTTCAGAATGCAATCTGAAATCATAAATCTAACCGGGAAACGCTCACAGCTTACATATTTTAATCAACTACCTTTTCTTACATTCATGAATACTCCTGATAATTACTTAGCATTAAAAGTAAAATCCTTAATGGATTATTGTGGAGCTTTTTTTATATTGTTAGTTAACTTCCCAATATTTATATTAATAGGATTTGCAATAAAAATTGATGATGGAGGTAATATTTTTTTTTCTCAAACGAGAGTTGGGCAAAATGGTCGTATGTTTCAATGCCTAAAATTTCGAACAATGATTCATAATGCCGAAGATCTTAAGGAATCTTTAAAAGAGCAAAATGAACAAGAGGGGCCTGTTTTTAAAATAAAAAATGATCCCAGAGTGACTCGTGTTGGTCGTTTTTTACGTAAAACTTCACTAGATGAATTACCTCAGTTTTTTAATGTTTTAAAAGGAGAAATGAGTATTGTTGGACCACGACCACCATTACCTTCAGAAGTTGAAAGATATGAAAGATGGCAGAGGAGAAGATTGAGTATGAAACCAGGTATAACTTGCATTTGGCAAGTTTCTGGAAGAAATAATATTCCCTTTGAGCAATGGATGAAAATGGATATGCAATATATAGATTCATGGTCATTACAATTAGATATTATATTGTTTTTAAGAACACTAAAGGCTGTTGTTATTAAAGATGGGCAATAATAGAACGATATTTTTATTGATTAAATAAATGTTAAATAATTTGATATATATGAGTTATTTTTTTCTATGCTTGTATATTTTAAATGCTATACATCAAATAAAATAATGTCTATATCAATATTAACAAATATTGGGTATGCAAAAGTTTATATAATGCTAATTTTGATTTCGATAAATATTAATATATTACAATAACATATTTTATGAATAAGATTATAATAATTATTTCCATTTCTGTTGCATCTATTATGTTAATTTCTTGTAAATCAAGGAAAAATCTAACCTATTTTAGAGATTTAGAAAATAATCAAGAGCATATAGATACAGCTACTCCTTCAGAAAATTACAAGATTAAATCAAGTGATAATTTATATATAGACATCCAAACTATGAATCCAGAAATAAATGTTCTATTTAATCCATCTAAAGGAACGGGTACTCAGAGTGGAACTCAACAAAATTTTGGGGAATTATCCAGCCAGTATTTGAATGGATTTTTAGTTGACAAAGATGGATATGTAAAATTACCTATTATTGGTAAAGTAAATATTATAAACAAAAATCTGACAGAAGCTGAAGAAATAATTCAAAATAAAGCTTACGAATATCTTAAGGATGCAACAGTTAAAGTAAGGTTGTTAAATTTTAAAGTAACAGTTTTGGGAGAAGTAGAAAGACCAGGTGTATATTATAATTATAACGATTATTTTACCGTATTAGATGGTATTAGTATGGCTAGCGGTGAAACAGATTACAGTAAGATTTCTGAGGTTAAAGTTTTAAGAAGTACTGATCATGGAAGTAAATCTTATGTCTTAGATTTAACAAATAAAGCATTCCTTACTTCTGAAGCTTATTACTTACAACCAAATGATGTAGTTTATATTGGACCTGCAAAAGTCAAAAGTAGACAAATTAATACTCCCTTATATACTCTAGTATTAACATCTATTTCTACAATTGTATTATTGCTTAATTTCATTAAGTAATGAATTGTTGATTTAAACTTTTAACACCCTGGAAGTATTATAATTTGAATATCTTGAAGTTAAATTAAATGAAAACGAACATTAAAAAATCATGAATAATACCCCAAATGCACATCAATTATTAGAATTACTTCGTCAAGATGGAAATAACAATATAAAGGAGTTTATATATCGCTTGCTTGCTAAATGGCATTGGTTTATCTTATTTGGATGTTTAGGATTAATAGGCTCATATTTTTATAGCAAAACAAAAGAGACTACTTTTAAAGTTACTTCTTCAGTGTTAGTTAACGATGAGTCAAACGGTATGGAAGTAAATCAAATTTTTGATGGCTTCGATATTGGTGGAAAAACAAATATGGATAATCATATTTTGACTCTTCAATCATATGTAATGTCCCGTCAAGCTATTAATAACTTGGGGTGGAATATTTCGTGGTATAAAAAAGGTTTTTTACGAGATGAGAGTTTGTATGGAAATGTTCCTTTTAAAGTTGTTGTGATCGATAATAAAAGAAATATTAGTGGAGTAAAAATAAATATAAAACCAATTTCTAATCAACAATATTATCTTTCAATAACAGATGAAGTAGATGTTAATGGATCTTTAGTTTCATTTGATGTTAATGAATTATTGAGCTTTGGACAAAGTTATAAAAATGAGTATTTTGATTTTTTAATTAATAAATCAGATAGCTATTCTTTTGATAGTGAAATTGTTAAAGGTGGTATTTTTTTGGGTTTTTCTTCTGAACCTAAAGTTAATAATTATTATTTTTATTTTAATAACCTTGGGGATTTAGCTAAAAGTTACAGAAATAGAACAAGTATAGGTATTGCAACAAAGACAGCTAAATGCATTAATCTCTCTGTAATTGATAATAATAAGCAAAAAGCTATAGATTATTTAAATGAATTGATTAGAGTTTACATGGCCTACGGGCTAAATAACAAAAATAGGACATCTGAAAATACTGTACGTTTTATCGATAACCAATTAGCACAATTAGCAGATTCACTAAATCTTGCGGGTAAAACTTTTACTGATTTTCGTTCGCGTAATGGTATAGTAAATTTAAGTCAGGAAGGGGATATGGTTGTAGAAAAACTTAAAGAATTAGAATCTGAAAAAGCTATAGCAGAACGAAGTGTTGAATATTTTGAAAATTTACAGGATTATATGGGAAATGCTGATCAAGTAAAACTAATGGTTGCTCCTTCTGTAGCGGGTATTGCTGATCCTGGACTTAATGCACAAGTATTAAAACTATCAGAGTTATATAGTAAGCGTACAAATTTGTCATTTGTAGCGAAAGATAAAAACCCTGGATTGTTGATGGTTGATGATGAAATTAAGGCGACACTAAATTCATTAGAAGAAAATTTGAGAAACTCTTTAGCTAATGCGAAATCGAATTTAAATTCCCTTAATAAAAGAATTTCAAGGATTAATATTGAGCTTGCAGGGCTTCCTAAAACAGAACAAGAATTAATTAGTATCAAACGTAGATTTGATTTGAATAACGAATTGTATACATTTCTACTTCAAAAGAGGGCTGAAGCAGCAATAACTATGGCCTCTAATATTCCAGATGCCCAAGTGCTTGATACAGCAAGTGTTGAAACTGCAGAATTGGTCGGACCTAGAATTCAAATTAATTTAATATTTGGTTTTATTATAGGTTTGATTATTCCATTTTTGTATATCTTGTTAAGGGATTATTTTGATGAAAGTATAAAGTCTAAAGAAGATTTAGAAAAAATAAGTAAAGTTCCTGTTTTAGGATGTATAGCCCACAATAAATATAAAAGTGATACGCCTGTTATAGATAATCCTCGTTCTGGCATTTCCGAAACATTTAGAGGTGTACGATATAAATTACATAATATAAATAAAATTAATGGATCAAAAATAGTCGCAATTCATTCATTATTTCCAAATGAAGGAAAAACCTTTAGTGCTTTAAATTTAGCATCTATTATGGCTTTGGAGAATAAAAAAGTACTATTAGTTGGTTGTGACTTACGTAAGCCGAGATTGCATGAAATTTTTGAACATAAAAATGAAAATGGACTTTCAACATTTCTTGTAGGGCATCATAACTTTGAGGAAATTGTTACACCTACTTTACTCGATAATTTATGCTATGTTAATTCTGGGCCTATTCCTCATAATCCTTCAGAATTAATAGGCAATGGAGAATTTATAAGCTTTATTAATAAAGCGCAGGAGAAATTTGATTTTATAATTTTAGATAATGCTCCTGTTGCATTAGTAACTGATGGTATGATAATTGGAACATATGCACATGTAAATATGTTTATATTAAGACAGGATTATAGTAAAAAGAATCAAATTAAATATATAAATCAAATTTTAGAAGAAAAGAGTCTTAAACAGGTTAGTGTGATTTTAAATGATACTAATTATAATGGATATGGTAATTTATATAGGAACTATGGATATAAGAATGATTATTATTATGATAAACCTCTAAAGAAAAATATTAAAAATAAAATGTTTGGTGGATTTTCAAAAGCGTGATAATAAATAACTAGAATATTTAGTTATAAGTTTCAATAAAGGTTGTCATATTAATATAAGGATTAACTTTTTTGTTATATTACAAGGGTAACTTTAATAGAGAATTATAATGAAAGACAGATTAGAGTAAATTTCGGTTTTCCCTTAGGTGATTTACTATTTTTAATCTTAATTATATAAGTGATATATGTAAAATTAATTTCAATTTTGGAATTCTAAATCTAAATTATTGTCTATTTAAATTTAGTATTTGTATTTTAATTATTGTGGTGCTTATTGTTACAATATTTGTTGTTTATATTTTATACGCAACGATAGATATTCTTTAAATTGAATAGTTATATTTTATTTTTGTATGATATTGTTTTAAGTGATATTGAAAATCATGCTCCTTTATGAGTTTTAATAATTTAGATTTGTTATAAGTATGAATTTCTAAATTATGAATACCTTTTGAAAGGAGTAAAAAGTCAAGTAATCTCAAATATGTGAATTTTTATTTTGTTCTTACTATAAAATAAATAAAAGGTAATTTAGGATATATTATATTATTACTACTTCAATAGATAGTTATTTATCTTTAATTAATATGATGTTTTTAAATTTATTTTCTAATTGCTTATAATTAAATGCTTAAAATATTAATTAATATAATTAGAGGTTAACGAATTTATTAATCACAAAATTCATTGATATTTTATATTAAATGGGGTCATGAAATTTTTCTTAAATAATAAATTAGTTTTAGTTTGGCAATTATTAAAGGTCTTGACATTCATTTGTTTAATGATAAGTTGCAAATATACAAGTCAGAATAAATCTTTAATTCCAAAAGAATGGGTTGGAAAAGTATTGACCGTTCAGGGACTAATTCCTGCAGATTCAATCGGGATCACTCTTCCTCATGAACATTTAATTATATCAATTTTTAGATCATCCTCAGATTTGACTGATGAGTCAACTGCTATATCAGAACTTAAATATTTTTCGGATTTAGGAGGTTCCACCATAACCGAAGTTACATCTATTGGTTTGGGAAGAAATCCAGATGCTTTGAGACGTATTTCTTCTGCTACAAATATTAATATTGTTATGGGGTCTGGTTTTTATAAAGAATGGTGGTTGAGTGATTCTATTAAGAGATTGAGTGTTAGGGAATTGTCAAATATAATTAAAGATGATATTTTATATGGAATTAATGGTATACATGCTGGTATTATTGGGGAGATTGGAGTTTCAAAGCCTATCAGTAGATTTGGATTTATTAGACATTTAAGTTCTATGGATCGAAAATTGCTCAAAGCTTCTGTTGAAGCCCAAAAAAGTACTGGGGCGTCCATTATTGTACATTTTGATATCGATGTAGATGGAGAGGAACGAAATTATGCGTTGGATTTTATGGAAAAAAATGGCGCTGATTTAAGTCGTGTTGTAGTCAGCCATAATTCTCCCTATTTAGATAAAATGGATGACTTTATTTCATATGCAAAAAAAGGTTGTTATGTAGCTTTTGATAATCTAGGTTTAGAAGTTGACGATGAACATCATATGAGATATTATTCCAAAGGGAAATTAGAACCAACTAAAACAATTAAGGCACTTATTGATAAGGGATTTATTAATAATATTCTGATATCTCAAGATGTATACATTAAAGCATTTTTAGTTGAAAATGGAGGATATGGATATTCACATATACTAAGGCATTTAATTCCCCAATTTCGTGAAGCAGGATTAAGTGAAGATCAAATCAATACTATTATTATAGAAAACCCTAAACGTATGTTAGCATTTTAATATTCTCTGGAATAAAGCATATTTAAGTGAATTGTTTACCTTCTTTGTTAATAAGGTATATTTTTTAAATAATACATCTCATTTAATTATGACTTAGTGTTATCGTTTCAAATAAATTATAAAACCCCGAAAACCGGCACTTTTGCCAAAAAAAATCGGGGTTTACTTTTTTTATAGATAGTTATAAAATTATAAAGTATTCCAGAATTTCATGCACATCTTCCACTTTTTTAAATTTAAGATAATTTTCAAATTTTTTGCAACCATTTTTTTACTAGTTTATTAGATAGGATTTACAATACAATTCCATAGAATGATTTTGTTAATTATTTTGCATTAACAGAAAATAAGAAGGGTTCGGATTGGATATATACTCCAAAAGGGAAGCTTGCTTTAATGTTTTTAAAAAACTATTGTTGCTGCATAGATGAGCGATTAATATAAAAGTTTATTTGTAGTATCCGTTATTAGCTGTTATGACGTTTATAGTTGGATGTAGGACAACAAATAAGCAATTTTAAAATCAATAACCAAATTAGATGTTAACCAATCTCAAAGCTTGATGTAGAGAGAGCATAAAAATGTTTAGCTCATTATTGTTTATTACATACGGATGAATTATAGTAAGTTGTCACTGATGCAACCCGTTTGGAAATTAGTCTGCGTTTTCCAACCGATCAGAAAGCTTTATGGAAGGCAATAGTTTTGACCCATCATCAATTAAAGTTGCTGAGTAGATAAGTAAATTTATTCATACTCCGCACTAAGTATATTAAGTGTCTGCATCCTTATCGAAATTGTAGTCGAAAGCGTCGTAAACTCAAGAAAATAATAGTTGCTATTACAAAAGGTTTACTTAAGCTGCTTAAAAAATTGTTAGAAGAATTGACAGCCCTTTCATTCCAACGTAAAGCCAATATGCCTTATAAGTATTAATGACAATATACATTTATAGAGAAAGTATTTAAGCAATAAGACTAAAAATTTACCTCCAACAAATCTACACAAGACCTTATTATTTATATCCGCCTAATTGTTAGAGTAGAGGAAACAAATACTGTTGGATTTGGAGTTAAGGTTAATAAGTACAAATCAATTGTATCAGCTTTATTGAATATCGTAGCTTTGATGCTTTTAATGATGGAACTTATTTTAAATCATCTGTACATCTGGGTTAAATATTCCAAGATACCTAAGTAAGATTGATTGGTGCTGATACCATCAATGCAACCAATACCAATCGCAAGTTTGCTACATCTAATAATATCAATACTTATTTTGTAAGTAAAGGACGGGCTTGCAAAAAAGAGCATCAAAGAAAGTAACTTGCTGCATTGATAAAAAAGAAATAGCAACACCGTTGGAAGAAAGTTTTGGTAAAGAGAAACAGCATTATTATCTCAATAGAATTAAAGCTCTCACCAAACAAAGTAAGATAATGTGGATCTTTTGTGGAATTCATGTTGGTATTGCACTAGAGAAAGGTCTGAACATATTATTTGAATTGGCGGAAATAGCCTGGTTTTTACAAAAAAAATATTAGTTGATTAATTGATGAGGTTGGGAACATTATACCTGAAATTTAATCATATATCTGCGTTTGCTATCTTAAAAATTATTATATATAGCAAAGGATGTTAATCCTTAAAAATTTACCTTTCTAATATTATTATTTTTCTTTGCTTTTAAAATCGCCTATAAAAATTTCAACAATTGGATAAAATTACAATTGAATTAATTTAGTATAATTCTAAAATATTCATGCATTCTCAAATTCTTAATATCTCTTAATTATAATGCTGATTTTGTTAATATTAGTTATCTTTTAAAACTTAGGTAATAGGAATATTTTACTATAATTATAATTTCATATTTTGTTGCTGTAAGAAAATAGACAATCTAAGTATTATAAAATGGCATTACTCAATTTTTAGTGTTTTGCTTTTTGAATAGTAGTATACAAAAGTAGAAATCACATATATTTACAGTTATTTTAATAAAAGAAATTTCGAAGTTCATTCGAATTATAGTTGTAAAATCAATGTGAATTATGTATCAAGAATTTCATAAAGAACTAAGATCAAAAAATATCGAAATTAATTTCAAAAATGGTAAATTAATATACAGTGGTCCTGAGGAAAATATTGATGAGGAAATAATCGGAAAACTACGAAAATTCAAAGAAAACCTAATTAAGGATTATTGGCCAAACGATTGTTATCATATAATGCCCCTTAACACACAAGGGAACAAGACTCCTCTTGTTTTATTACATATGGGTGACTTTTCTGATGTAGCAAAAAATATTGATACTGAACGTCCAATTTATGGTATGTACTATTTAGGATCTGAAGGTGAAAAAATAAAATATAAAACAGTAAAAGAATATACAGACGAATATTTAAAGCAATTATTAAAAATTATACCTGAGGGGCCTTATTATTTAGGGGGACTGTCTTTTGGTGGAATAATCGCATATGAGATGGCTATTCGTTTAATAGAAATGGGGCACGAAGTTCCTCTTTTAATCATTGGAGACGCAGCAATTATTAACTACATTGAAAAAGAGAAGTATGAAAAAAATAGTTTAAAATTATATTACTCTGTAAGAAATTCACTCAGTCGTTTGTATCATACCTCACTTTATTATTATAAAACATTAAAAATACAACTATTCCCATCATTATATTACAATTTAGATATACAGAAAAGAAGTAATTATATAGTTGTTAGATACTTTCATATAAGTAAAAAGCATAAACCCAAGACTAAATTTAAAGGTCAAACTTTACTTTTTAAAGCAATGAAAAGCAATACCAAAAGTGAATACATGGGATGGGATAAAATATGTGAGAATATAACTGTGCTTCCAATTAACGGTACACATAGAGAAATGTTTGAAGATAAAACTATAGCTAATTTACTAAAGGCTAATATACAAGAATGGATAGAAAAAATTGAAGTAAATAAAGCTTTTTAGTTGGAATTCTAATGCAAAAGATTAAGAATAAATAATTGTCCAAAACAAATAATATAGCAATAGTTAGTGAAACCACTTATTTCCCAAACTATAAGAATTAAATTCAATTATTCGAATAAGAAACTTTTTATAGTCGATAAACTCTAATTACAATTTATACAAGTTTATATTTAAAGTATAAAACATATGAACTTTATGAATTTCTAGAATTTATAACAAATCTTCATTCTTATAAATAATCATGATAAACCCATTAACATCATTAAGATTTATATTTGCAATAATGGTATTTCTCCATCATTTAGTATTTGTAATTAATAAAAGTAATACCGAATTATTTAGCTTTTATAATACATTTTTAAAAGAAGGATATTTAGGCGTTGGTTTTTTTTTTACTCTCAGTGGATATATACTAACTCATGTAAATTTAAACAAGTTACAAAATAATAATTTTAATTTCAAATCATTCTACATTAACAGAATAGCACGTATTTATCCTATGCATATATTAACTTTAGTATTAATAATACCTTTATCGTTAAAACTATTGAATTCGTCTATATGGCAATGGTCCTTACGTTTTATTGAAAATTTGTTCTTATTACAAAGTTTTATTCCTATTCGTTCTCATTATTTTTCTTTTAATCTTGTATCATGGAGTATATCTAATGAAATTTTTTTCTACTTAATATTTCCTTTTTTATTAAAATTTTTAATGAAACTTAATGATAAGACATTATATTTTATTGTTGGATTTATTAGTATTGTTATACTTTTTTTGATGTTTACAGTTAATCAACAATATCATCATTTTTTATTTTACATTAATCCTATTTTTAGATTAGGTGACTTTATTTTAGGTATTGTTCTGTATAAATTATTTCATAATGAAGTATCATTCAGTATAAAAAAGTCAACGCTGTTAGAAATTTTATCCATTGTTTTATTATCACTTTTTTATGGTATATCTTATCGAATACCTGAAGTTTTCAGGCTCTCTATTTTTTATTGGTTACCTATTTCGTTTTTGATTGTTATTTTCTCACAAAGTAATGGTATAATATCTTCATTTTTATCAAAGAAAATATTAACTATTTTGGGTGAAATTAGCTTTGGATTCTATTTGTATCATTTGATAATAATTAAATTCACTACTCACTTTAATAATAAATTTCATATTATTAAAAGTGATATAACTTTGATAGTCCTTATTTTCCTAATGTCACTTGTTTTAAGTTATATATCGTATTTTTTATTTGAAATTAAGGCTAAGTTTTTGGTAAAAAAATATTTACACAAATATTAAAACGATAACCACCTTGCCCTTCTATATATTATCTAATTAAAATTCATATAATATACTAATTACTCATTCTAAAAAACATGTTTTGTTACTCTAGTAATTTCTTTATATGAAATTACTAGAGTAACAATTATAATCTAAATTATTACAACGTCAAAAGTGTTTATATATAGTTATAAAAAACACTTTATAGTAAACAAGATATTATCGTTAGTAAATTGATACTTTTAAACACCTTTTTAATAATAAATACATTGGCAACTACTAATGTAAAAAAAACGTTCATTTAATTTACAAGAAGGTAGCTTTTATCAAAACTAATTAAAAATAATTTGTGTTGTTAAATCTTTTTGTGATTTTCGTTCGAAAGAGTTTTTCTGTACGATACAGATATATAAATTCTATAAAGATTTAATTATTAAGGAATTTACTGTATTATCTATACTATTATGGGCAATATTTCTAATCAATCAATCTCGCTGATACAGCAAAGCTACAATATTACAGTTCCATATCAGGACAACGTGTGTTTACATGAAATTCTTGAAATTCAAGCGTTAAATACACCTTCAAAGGATGCTATATGTTATAAAGATCAAACATTGACATATTATCAAACAAACAATTTAGCCAATAGAATTTCAAATATCCTTTTGGGAAAAGAAATTTGTATTGAAGATTATGTATTAGTGTATCTTGATAGATGTATAGAACTTATTCCTTCTATATATGGAATATTAAAAGTTGGAGGTGTTTATGTTCCTGTAGTTCCTGCTACTCCAAAAAATAGAATTAAAAGTATTATTGAAGATTGTAATGCTAAGGTGATAATTACAAGTTCAGAACTATATAATAAATTACCTGCTTGCGATAGTAAGATAGTATTGATTGATGATATAATTCAAAACATTGATAACCTTGATATTTCTAATCCAAAGTCAAATGTTAATTCAAGAAATCTAGCTTATGCAATATTCACTTCAGGAACTAGTGGAAAACCTAAAGGAGTGTTGATAGAGCATCATTCTGTTCTGAATCGCATTGGCTGGATGCAGAAAAAATATCCAATTAACTCAGATGATATATTAATCCAAAAAACACCAATATCTTTTGACGTTTCAATTTGGGAACTCTTTTGGTGGTCTTTTGTAGGTGCTAAATTGATAATTCCGGAAAATGGACTTGAAAAAGATCCTCATCGTATAATAGAATGTATTTATAAAGAAAAAGTAAGTGTGATTCACTTCGTTCCTTCTATGTTTAATACATTTATCATGTATTTAAATAATTCATCTATTTCAAATACTTCTAAGATTAAGAGTTTAAAGTGGTTATTTTGTAGCGGAGAAGAATTATACTCAAAACCAGTTACTGATTTCTATAAAATATGTAAGCAATATAATCAATCAACCACAGTTATCAACCTGTATGGACCAACGGAAACAACTGTTGATGTAACTTACCACACATGCTCTTATGATGAGAATTCTCCTATTCCAATTGGTAAAACTATTGACAACACAGAAATATATATTATAAATGATAAAAATGAAATACTCCCTAATGGAGAATGTGGTGAGTTAATTATATGTGGTGTTAATTTAGCTCGGGGATATTTAAATAGGCCTGAATTAAATAAAGAAAAGTTTATTTTTATTAGAAAACCTAACGGTGAGATTGTAAAAGGGTATAAAAGTGGAGACTATGCCTATTTTGATAACAATAATGAACTCATATATAAAGGCAGAATTGACGGACAAATTAAATTAAGAGGAAATAGAATTGAGCTAAGCGAAATTGAAAAAGCAATTATCAGTTTTAATAAAATAGGTGAATGCGCATGTATCTTAAATGATATTAATAAAGAAAGTGCGCATTTAATAGCTTTTATTAAAGCTAATTCTTATATAAATTCAGACGAGCTTAATAACTTTTTGTCCGATTCATTACCAGCATACATGATTCCATCTAAATATATTCAGATAGAGAACTTTCCATTATCTACTAATGGAAAACTTGACCGCAATAAATTATTACAAGACTATGAAATCTCGCTTAACAGCGAATGTGATTTAAAAACAGTTTCTGACTATGAGAGAGAACTTCAAAAAATATGGTGCCAATTGTTCTCGAAACCTAAAGTAAGTCCTATAATTAATTTTTTTGAGTTAGGAGGAAATTCTCTTCTCTTAGTTCAGTTTTCATTATTAATTAAAAAAGAATTAGACATAGATATTGAGGTAATAACCCTAATGCAATATCCAACAATTAGGTCAATGGCTGAATATATTTTGATGTGTAAAGAAAATAACTAATCAAAATTTAATATAATTAAAATAGATTAACAATTCGTAATGTATCTAGTGTTGCATTTTAAAACAAGAATAAAATTGCACATCTAATTACAATTATAGGCATTTATAGGATAAGAATAATAGATTTAAAAGATAAGAAAATTGTCTATGAAGGAAATAATAGCATCTAAGATTCAAAAACAATTCTGGATATTAAATAATATGTATCCAGACAATGGAACATACAATCTTTTTTCAGTATTTGAACTAAGAGGAAATATAAATATTACGGTTTTACAAAAGGCTATTGAGATCCTTGTTAATAGACATGAGGCATTAAGAAGTACTTTTTTATTTATTAATAAAGAATTATATACAAACATCCATGAGTTTATAGATTGTAATATAAAAGAATACCTTATCGATGAAAATTATGATTCTAATAATATACATGAATCTATAGAAAAAGAAGTAAACAAACCATTTGATTTAGAAAAAGCACCTTTATTTAGAACCTGTATTTTTCATTTTAACAATCAAGTTTCTGTTTTAGCCTTTGTATTTCATCATATTATAATTGACGTTCGTTCAGAAGGTGTATTTTCTAAGGAATTAAGTATTGCCTACAACGCATTAATAAACTCAAAAGCTCCAATATTTGATAATATTCCAGCTCAATATTCCAGCTATATTACAGAAATTAACCAATGGTATAAGAGCAAAGATTATGAAGATAAATTAAATAGTTTTTTTGATGACTACCCTAATGTGAATCAAAAGATCGCACTCCCGTCAGATATAAGCAAGAAGAATGCTACGGAAGAAAAAAATACTGGTCTATTTTTTAAACTGGATTCTGATCTTACATGTAGAATAACTGAATTTGCAGAAAAATGTAATACAAATACTTTTCGCATATTACTTTCTGCGTTTTCAATTTTTTTACAAAGATTAAGCAATCAGGAAAGTATAACAATAGGATTGCCTCTAACAAACAGAACCAGAGAAATAAACAAGTACACATTTGGATGTTTTATCAATTCACTTCCTTTAAATATTAGCTTTAACAAAGATTTATCATTTACTGATATTCTTAATCAGGTTAAAGATAAATTAAAAACAAATTTAGGAAGACAGGAAATTCCGTTTACAGAACTGGTTAAGAAACATCAGCAACGAATAACATCTGACAAAAATCCTTATTACCAAACAGGTTTTGCCTTTAAACCACCAATGCAAATTTCATTAAATGGTATTGAAGCAAAACCATTGAAAGTTATAAGGCAAGGTGCTGTGGCAGATTTATTTTTCACGTTTTGGAAAGAAGGAAATCATACTGTTGGTTATGCAGAATATTCACCAGAACTTTTTTCGCAAGAAAGGATAAATAACTGGATTGATAATTTTAAATCATTAATTACAAATATCCTTAAATATCCGAATAAGAAAACTTCTGAACTGGATATTTTGTCATCAGAGGATGTTAAATACTGGAAAACATTAAATAATACAGACCATGAGTATGAAAAATCGAAATGTCTTCATCAGAAATTTGAAGAACAGGTTCTGCTTACTCCTGATTCAACTGCTCTTTTATGGGGTGATGAAACAATCACTTACGCAAAACTGAATAAACAAGCAAATCGGCTATCTCACTTATTAATAAAAAAAGGGGTTAAAATTGGTGAAGTAGTTGCTTTTAGTTTGGAACGAAGTGCAGAACTTATTGTGTCCATACTTGCGATTCATAAAGCAGGCGCATGTTATTTACCATTTGATACTAAAGCACCAAAAGACAGACTTGAATCTATTATTGAAGATGCCAAACCTAAACTTATTATTACAAAGATTGACGCAGATAAAAATCTTCCTTCTTATGGAACGGAAAAACTTTATATAGATAATTTATTAAACAGAGATATTCACGAAAACACAACAAATCCGGATCTTAAAATCTGTTCAAATGAATTAGCTTATATCCTCTACACCTCAGGTTCTACAGGCAAGCCAAAAGGCGTAATGATAAAACATCATTCTGTAATGAACAAAATTGACTGGATGCAATACAAATATAAAACAGATGCCACAGATACTCTTGTTTTAAAAACACCCGTAACTTTTGATGTGTCTGTTTGGGAACTGTTCTGGTGGTTCTTTAATGGTGCAAAACTACTATTGCTCCCACCAAAAGGTGAAAAAGAGCCAGAAACTATTATTGCAGAAGTAAAGGAGAAAAAAGCTTCCATAATCATATTTGTTCCATCAATGTTTACTTCTTTTGTGAAGTACCTTGAGATAATGGAGCAAGCGAACGAATTATCCAGTATAAAACTTATAATTCAAATAGGAGAAGCGCTTAATCCTCAAATCGTAATTGATTTCAATAACTTACGCACTAAAGAATTTAATCCTTTAATGCTCAATACTTATGGACCAACTGAAGCCACTGTTGCAGTCTCTGCTTATGATTGTCCTGAGTACGGAGATATAAGTAAAATTTTCATCGGCAAACCCATATTTAACACCCAATTGTATGTGGTAAATTCAGCACTCAAAATTCAACCTGTTGGTGTTCCCGGTGAGCTAATGATAACCGGAGAAAATCTTTCACTTGGTTATTTAAACAGACCAGAATTAAATGCGGATCGTTTTACTGACATTACTGATATATATGGAAATATACAAAGAGCTTATAAAACAGGGGATTTATCTTTATTAGATAAATGTGGGCAATTAGATTTTATAGGGAGAACGGATAATCAGGTAAAAATACGAGGTTATAGAATAGAACTTGGTGAAATTGAATCAAGAATAGCTGAATTCCCGCAGATAAATAATTGTGCAGTATTAGTTAAAGATGTAAACGGATCAAACCCACAACTGATTGGTTATGTTACAGCTTCAAAAAAACAAAACGCATTAATACCTGAACTCAGAGATTTTCTAGCAGATAAGTTACCTGACTATATGATTCCTGTCCATTTTATTCTTTTAGATGAAATGCCTTTGACCACAAGTGGAAAGATTGATCGCAAAAAACTACCACAAAACATATCATACCAGAAAAATACAGAGTCCTTATCTCATAATTACATTCAGGACATTCTAATGAATATATACAAAGAGATATTGGAATTAGATAATCTGGATATAAACTCCAATTTCTTTGATTTAGGTGGAACTTCTCTTCTTGCTCCATTGGTTGTCATTCGTTTAAAAAAGGACTTTAACATTGCTATTAAGACTTTAAATATTTTTGAGTACCCTACAATTGAAGCTTTATCAAAATTTCTCACAGACAAAAAATTAGACGACAGACTTAACACATCTTCAATAACAACTGAAAAATCTCAAATCCATGATTCAAACCGGGACATTGCCATAATTGGTATGTCAGGTTATTTTCCAGGAGCAGATGATTTAGATCAATTTTGGGATAACATTGTCAATGGGAAAATATCAATTAAACGATTCTCTCGAGAAGAATTAGCAAAAAAAGGAGTTGCTGAAGAATTATTAAGTAATCCGAATTATGTTTATACCAATGGGATTATAGATAGAGGCGAAATGTTTGATTCATCATTTTTTTCTGTAACTCCGAAGGAAGCAGATTTTATGGATCCTCAACATCGCTTATTTTTGGAAGTGTGTTACGAAGCATTGGAACAAGGGGGCTATATTACAGGAAAAGATCCACTTAATGTTGGTGTATTTGCGGGTACTGGTATGAGTAATTATCTTTTTAAATCTCTTATGCAACATCCCGAGGCATTAAAAAATATTGGTGAGTTTCAAACGATGATTAATAATGACAAAGACTTTCTTACAACAAGAGTATCCTATAAATTAAATTTAACAGGCCCTAGCTATGATATTCAAACAGCATGTTCAACATCGCTTGTTGCTTTACACACCGCCTGTCAAAACCTTATAAACAAAGAGTGTGATATGGCGCTTGCCGGAGGTGTATATATTCACACGCCAAGAGGGCATGGATATATGTATAATCCGGGCGGAATCCTATCTCCGACTGGTTATTGCCGGCCTTTCGACAAAAATGCAAATGGTACTGTCCTGGGTGAAGGAGCTGGTGTTGTGCTTTTAAAACGTCTTGATGAGGCTATAAATGATAACGATAATATTCTGGCTATAGTAAAATCTACAGCTATCAATAATGATGGAGCCAATAAAGTAGGTTATATGGCTCCAAGTGTGGAAGGCCAGTCATCTGTGATAAATAAAGCACTGGAGTTAGCAAAAATCCCTTCTGATAGTATTTCTTTTATAGAAACGCACGGCACAGGAACAAAATTGGGAGACCCTATTGAGATTAGCTCATTGAAAAGAGTGTTTCATTCAAAAGAAAAACATATTGCTTTAGGCGCCGTAAAAGCAAACATTGGGCACTTAGATGCAGCAGCAGGTATTACAGGTGTTATTAAAACTGTTTTGGCCTTAAGAAATAAAACAATTCCTCCTTTGGGACATTTCTCTGAATACAATCCTGATTTGGAAATAGAAGATAGTCCTTTTTATGCACCTTCGGAGCCAATAGAATGGCATAGCAGTAAATATCCACTTAGGGCTGGTATTAGTTCTTTTGGTATTGGTGGAACGAATGCACATTGTATTTTAGAAGAATTTGTAGATAATGAAAATGAGGATGGGGAGGAAAACGATAAAATTTATATACTTCCGATTTCAAACGAAAATCCCAAATCACTTATAATTCAATCTGAAAATACTTTACACTTCATTGATAAGAATAGTGTTAATATTAAAAATGCAGCCTATACTTTACAATTGTGCCGCAATACATATAAGTATCGTCAGTTAAGCTTCAGAAAGAAATTTTCTGATACTATATATAATTCAGTTGTTGGAGCTCAAATAGTTCAAAATCCGAGAATTGCATTTATGCTTACAGGACAAGGAAGTCAATATGCGAATATGGGTAAAGGGCTATATGATGAATTTCCTGTTTTCAATTCAATATTAAATGAAGCAAATGAAGTCTTACTTAATGAATTCAACATTAATGTTATTGACTTACTAATTAACAACAAATTTGAAAACATAAATAATACAAATTATGCACAACCTCTAATTGTAACAATTCAATACGCTCTTGTTAAATTATTGGAATCATTTGGAATAATACCTGATATTCTTATTGGACATAGTATTGGAGAACTTACAGCTGCTTGCATTGCTGGAGTTTTTAGTTTTCAAGATTTATTACGTTTGTCAGCTTACAGAGGACAATTGATGTATACTCAACCAAGAGGAAGTATGTTATCTGTAAATCTTTCTTATAAAGAACTAAATAAACTTATAAATGAGAAAATTGAAATTTCATTAATTAATGCACCAAACTCCTGTGTTGTTTCAGGATCAAACAATGATATTCAGTTTTTCAAAGAATTTCTCAATCAAGAATATCCAAACATTAGAACATCTATATTGGAAACTTCTCATGCTTTTCATTCTAAATCAATGGAATTAGCAATTGAACCTTTTAAGAAATTTGTATCTAAAATTAATTTTGGTTCTATTAAAATTCCTTTTATTTCAAATTCTGATGGAAAATTAATCACTAATAAACAGGCTTGTTCTCCAGAATATTGGGCAAATCATATAAGAAATATCGTTGATTTTAACGCTGGAGCTATTACTTTACTTGAAACAGATTCGATCTGTATTGAAGTCGGGCCCGGTATCATGCTTACAACTTTACTCAAATTACAGAAAACAAATTCAAAGTTTAAAGCAATACCTACAATGCGTTCTCCACAAAATAATGAATCAGATGTTCAGGTATTTCTAAATACCATTGGGCAATATTGGGTATGTGGTGGGGAAATAAGATGGGAAGAATTACACAGTGATAATGCCAGAAAAATCGCTCTACCAACATATGTATTTAATAAAAAGAGACACTGGGTTGACACCCAAAAGTATTTTAGTTTTGATATAAAACAGGATAATAGTATTGAGGAAGAATACAATCCTTCTTCTTTTGTTGAAGAATATGAAAGTATGGATAATAGAATCGGATTTGATGCTGATTATTATCCGCCTGAAAATGATTTACAATCGAAATTAATTACTATTTGGCAAGAAGTATTGGGTATTCAAAGTGTTGGTATTTCTGACAATTTCTTTAATATGGGAGGGCATTCATTATTGGCGTCACAAGTTATTAACAGAATTAACGATCTATTTAATACAGATTTACCATTAGGAATAATTTTTGATTGTCCTACCATAAAAAGTTTAAGTGAACATATTGATAAAAATAATACTTATCGAAAAGATAATACTGAAATAACATTTGAGAAGATAACTGGAGACAAGAACTTACCTGTATCCCAAGATCAAGTTCGACTATGGATTCTGCATCAATTTGACAAAAATCCAGCCTACAATATTCCTTTTACATACAGCATAAAAGGTGATTTAAACTTAAATATACTAGTTAATGCATTAAATGAAGTATTTAACAGACATGCAGTATTAAGAGGTAAGATTGAAACTGTTGGAGTAAGTCCGAGTCTAAACATCTCTCCAAAAAATCAATTTAGCATTATAAATGTTGATTATTCTAATATTGAAAAGTCAGTTTTAAAACAAACTATTAATACCTTTTTAAAAGAAGAAATAAGAACTGTATTTGATATTGCTAATGATAATTTATATCGTGCATATTTAATAAAAGTTTCAGATCGTGAAACAATATTTCATATCACGATTCATCATATTATTTTCGACGGTTGGTCATGGGGAATATTTGTAAATGAATTAAATCATTTATATGCCAAACTAAATAATAACGAACCTCACGACTTACTTGATATTGAATATCAGTATCATGAATTTGCCAATTGGCAAAAAAGACATTTAATTGAAAAAGATTTTAGTAAATCAATTGAATTTTGGAAACAGAACCTAAAAAATCATCCTGATCAATTAAATTTTCCGTATGATTTTAAAAGACAAAGTAGACAAAGAGGTTTTGGAGAAAGAGAATATTTTAAATTATCATTTGATCTAACAAATCAAATAAAGTCTTTAAGTAAAAAGAATAATGTAACAGAATTTACGACTTATTTATCTGCGTTTTCAGTTTTACTAAATCGTTATTCAGGAGATAAAGATATTTGCATAGGAACACCAACTGCAAACAGATCTAATTCTAAACTGGAAAAAATAATAGGTTTTTTTGTAAATACAGTTGTACTCAGATTAAATATAAATGATGAATTATCGTTTAATGATTATTTACATCAATCAAAAAAAATAATTCATGAGGCTCTTGAACATCAAGATTTACCTTTTGAAAAATTAGTAGAAATATTACAACCCAAAAGACAGATAAATATAAATCCTATTTATCAGGTTTTATTTGCATGGCAAAATACACCACGCCCTCCAATCTCATTTCCTAATGTAACAGCTGAAAGATATTTTGTACCAGAAGGAGTATCGCCACTTGACATTACTGTTTATATGTGGGAAGAGAATGGTATAATAGAAGGCGAATTTGAGTATAACCCAGATCTAATAGACCGAAAATCCATAAAAAGAATAAAAGAGAATTATGTGAAACTTTTAGATAGTATTTGTAAAACTCCATCTTCAAAACTATCAAATTTTGATTGCATTAGTAACTCTGAAAATAGTGATTTAGATCTAATTAACAATACAAAATCTCAGTCGTCCGATTTGCTTGTTCATGAATTATTTCAAAAACAAGTAAGTTTAACTCCAAATGGAATTTCAATTATTTCTGGGAAAGATAGTATTAACTATAACGAACTTGATACTCTATCGAATAAAATAGCTAACTATTTAATAAAGAAAGGAGTAAAAGAAAAGGATATTATTTCAATTAGCTTTTCAAGATCTATTTCAATGGTGGCAAGTACATTGGCCATTCTTAAATGCGGAGCTACTTATTTACCTATTGATCCATATCTTCCGAAAAATAGAATTACTTTTATGATGGAAGATTCTTGCTCTTGCTATTTAATTACAGAAGAAAAATTTAGCCCAATATTTGATTTCACTAATAAGGTAGATGTTATTTTCTATGACAAGGTATTATCTGAAATATTGTCTCAACCTGATCATTTCAATACTTGTAATATTTCCGGTGAGGATCTGGCTTATTTAATTTATACCTCAGGTTCTACTGGTAAGCCCAAAGGAGTAAAAATTCCTCACCAAGCAGTTGTCAATTTCTTAGAAAGTATGGTGATAAAACCCGGTATCAACCATCATGATACTTTATTAGCCATAACTACTAGTTCTTTTGATATTTCAGTTCTTGAATTATTTTTACCATTAATAACAGGAGCAAAAATTATACTGGCTCAGGAATCAGAAACAAAAAATGGTAAACGTCTTATAGAACTAATTAATTATTACAATGTAACAATTATGCAAGCTACTCCTTTAACATGGAATATTCTTCTTTACAATAACTGGAGTGGAAAACAAAATTTGAAAGCTCTATGTGGAGGAGAACCAATTCCTTTGAGTTTAATTGAGACACTATTACCTCTAGTTGCAGAATTATGGAACATGTATGGACCTACAGAAACTACGGTTTGGTCTACATGTAATAAAGTCACCTCTGCAAATACACCAATCTTAGTAGGTACTCCGATCAATAATACTTCAATTTATATTCTTTCTGATAATAATATTCAAATGCCTATTGGTTCTGTTGGGGAAGTCGGAATTGGAGGAAAAGGCGTTGCGTTAGGTTATCATAAAAGAGATAACTTAACCTCCGAGAAATTTATATCATTTAATAATGAAATAATATATAAAACAGGTGATTTAGGAAGATTAAAAGTAGATGGTCAACTTGAATTATTGGGGCGTATTGATAATCAAATAAAGCTTAGAGGTTATAGAATTGAACTTGGAGAAATAGAAGCCCTACTCTGTAAACAACCGGGTATAATTGAGGTTGTAGTAAAAACACATAAATTTTCTGAATTAGACGAAAGACTTATTGCATTCCTGAATGTACGAATGGGTTCGCATATTGTCAAAGAACAATTAATTTTAGCACTTAAGAATGAACTTCCTGACTACATGATTCCTTCTGATTTTAATATACTTTATGATTTCCCAAGAAACCACAATGGAAAAATTGATAGAAGAGCATTGGTATATAATCCTGAGTTTAATATTGAAGGAACTATTAATAATAATATAGATATAAAATCAAATTTGGATCTTGAAAAGAAGTTACTTCAAATATGGAAACAAGTATTAAATAAAGAAATAATAAGTAATGAGGATAATTTCTTTGATATTGGAGGTAACTCTATAACCCTTATTCAGGTCTCTGTTGAGACAAATAAATTAGTTGGAGAGGAGATAGATATTGTTTTCTATTTTGAACATGCTACAATTAAATCATTTTGTAAGTATATCTCAGAATTGAAAATAAATAACATCTATCAAAATACAGAAGAATTATCTCATATACAAAGAAGAAGTTTCCAAAAATTAGGTCAAAGACGAAAAAGATAATATTATGAATGAAGACATTAATCTTTTGCAAGATGGCATTGCAATTATAGGAATCTCATGCCGATTTCCAGGGGCCCAAAACAAAGATGAATATTGGAACAATATTATCAATCAAAAAGAATCAATCCGTTTTTTCTCTGAGGAAGAATTACGCCAACAAGAATACAATTGGGAAAATCTTAAAAATAATCCAAATTTTGTTAAAGCAAGAGGTTATCTTGAGGATGTAGACAAATGGGATGCAGGATTTTTTAATGTAACCCCCAAAGATGCTATGACCATGGATCCTCAACAAAGATTATGGCTACAAAATACATGGCATGCCTTCGAAGATGCTGGATGCAACCCATTCAGCTATAAAGGATCAATTGGTGTTTATGCGGGTTCGTTTTATAATACTTATTTACTTAATAATGTACTTCGTAATCCAGAAACATACGAACTATATCTAAGGGGAAGAACTCCTGAAATGTTTCAAACATATCTTAATAATGATCCTATGTTTTTGGCTACAAGAACAGCATATTTTTTTAATCTTAAAGGACCAGCTATTAATATTCAAACAGCATGCTCCACATCATTAGTAGCTATTTCTCAAGCATGTAATAGTTTAATAAGTTTTGAATCTGATATGTGCGTAGCTGGTGGTGTAACAGTAATAATACCTCAGCATACAGGTTACATTTATCAGGAAGGAGCTATCGGTTCTCCTGATGGACATTGTAGGCCCTTCGATATAGATAGTAAAGGTACTGTCTTTGGGAATGGAGTGGGTACTGTTATATTAAAACGACTTAAAGATGCCATTGATGATAATGATAGAATATATTCAGTTATCAGGGGATGGGCCATTAACAATGATGGAAATCAAAAAGTTGGATTCACGGCTCCAGGAATTGAAGGACAATACTCTGCCATAAAAATGGCACAATCTTTCGCTAACATTAATGCTGACGAAATTAGTTATATAGAGGCACATGGAACAGCAACACCATTAGGTGATCCTATTGAAATTGCTGCCTTATCAAAGGCTTTTAGAACAACTACAAATAAAAAACAATTTTGTGGAATTGGCTCTGTTAAAAGTAATATTGGACATTTAGATGCAGCTGCTGGTGTTGCTGGGTTAATAAAAATAGCAATGTCTGCTTATAATAAAAAGATACCAGCAACTCTTCATTTTAAAGAACCGAATCCCAGAATTGATTTTAAAAATTCACCTTTTTATGTTGTTGACAAAAATATAGAGTGGCATGAAAAACGACCTTTAATAATGGGAGTAAGTTCATTTGGAGTAGGAGGAACAAATGCTCATGTTATAATATCGGATTATTATTCTGAAAACAAATCCATAACCACTTCAAGACCTGGATTGTTTTTACTTTCAGCTAAATCAGAAAATTCATTAAAGCAAATGCAATTAAATTTAAGTAATTATCTTATGAAAGAAGATTTTTATACTAAAGAAGATATTACTTATACTCTGCAAAAAAGACGAATGCATATGCCATTTAGATCTTATGCTGTTTCTAATGAAAAAAATGGAGTTACAGAATGTTCTTTTTTATCAAAAAAATATGATGCGTCATTAAATGAATTGGCTTTTGTATTCCCTGGTCAAGGAGCACAACTTCCTCTTATGGGTGAAAACTTATATTATTCTGAACCAGTTTTTAAGTCGATTTTAGATGAATGCTTTAATATTTATAATGAAATAACAGGAAATAATTTAAAAGAAATTCTGTTTTCTAAAAACACCGATTTTTCAAATGAAAAGCTTTCACAAACCATTATAACTCAACCAGCACTATTCGCGGTGGAATATGCTTTAGCAAAACTATATATACACTACAATGTATTACCTAATTATTTGGTTGGACATAGTATTGGTGAGTATACAGCTGCAGCTATTTCAGGTGTTTTTGATCTAAAATCAGCAATGGCAATAGTTTGTAAAAGAGGAGAATTAATGCAATCTATGCCTAATGGAAATATGGTAAGCGTCTTTTCCTCGGATGATGTATTAAGAGAACTTTCTCAAGGACTTTTTGAAATAGCAGCTGTCAATTCTCAACAAATGTGCACAATCTCTTTTCAAAAAGAAAACAATGATAAGGTATTAGCGTTATTAACAGAAAAAGATATAAACTTTGTTTCTCTAAATACCTCACATGCATTTCATTCAAAGGCTTTCGACCCTATTTTAGATGAATTTAGTAGTTTTGTAAATACTTTTAATTTAAACCTCCCTAAGATTCCGTATATTTCGTGTCTAACAGGAAAAATAATTACTAATGAACAAGCTATTTCAGGGAATTATTGGGCAGATCAACTCCGTAATACAGTTCTATTCTCAAAAGGGATTGAACATCTTGTTGAAGACGAAAATATAATATTTTTAGAAGTTGGTCCTAATACTCATTTATCAGGTTTAATTCGTAACAATGAAAAAGTTATTGATAAAAGTATAATAATTAATTCATTAGGAAAACAATCAATTGATTCAGAACATAATATGTTCTACAAATCTATTGGTGAATTATGGATGAGAGGCATAGAAGCTGATTTTAATCAATTTTATGAAAATCAGATACCAAATTTAGCATCTATTCCTTTATATGCATTTGAAAAAAAGAAATATTGGATTGACTATAACCCATCTCATCAGAATAACATTTTTCAAACTATCGCAGATAAAGAAAAAGAAGAACCTACGAATGAAATACTTGAGGAAAGATCAAATAGTCGTATAAATCAATTAAAACAAATATGGCTTGATGTATTAGGGATAGAAAATATAAATGAAACTGATAATTTTTTTGATCTTGGAGGAAATTCTTTAATTGCTCTTACGATTATTAATAAAATAAAAAAAACATTTGAAATTGATTTTAGTCTCATGCATTTTTTAAATAATCCAACTTTAAATAACTTATCTGATTATATAGAACGATTTTCTCAGAAGAATTCAATTATTGAGCCAAAGGTTTCAAGCGAAAAAATAAATATAATTACAGGTGAAATATAAATACCTAAAATCTTTATTTATAAAAACTATACTCAATGAAAAAACCACTCGTTGGAAATATTTTATTTATTTCAGCCATAATAATAATATGTTCAGGAATAATGATGTTTATTTACCCATATAATAAACACATTGCTGCAATACATACTACTTTTGGATTAGTAATTTCTTTATTTATTATAATTCACATCAATAATAATAGAAAAATTATATTAAAATATATTACAGGTAAATTATATAATCCTATAACTAAGTATACTTCATTCGCAATAATAATTGGTATGCTTCTATGGGTTGGTATTATTTATTTAGGATTCCCATACTCTGACGCTTTGTATAAAGTGGGAAATAACATTCGCAATTCCATGACTGGAATAAAAGATGTATCCAATGAATATCAAATAATTTACACAAAAACAGATGACAAAGAATATGAAATAGACTTTGAATTTAAAAAAGGTGATTCATATACTAACCCTTTGTTTGCAGCCTGGTTAGAAGATTCTATAGGAAATTATATTGAAACCTTATATATATCTGCATCCATTTCTGCTAGTACGTTTAAAAATGGATATTTAAAAGACAAAAAATGGCTTCCTGCAATTTTAAGACGTCCTGAAGCATTGCCATGTTGGTCACATAGCCGCAATATTAAAGCAGAAGATGGCCTTTATGTTCCACTTTATCCTGCGCTTGATTTAGATGCAGTTACAGGCGCTACACCTCAGAATAATTTCATTATTAAAACAGGAAGTTCTTTAGCCAACGTTGATAATTTCCGTATTTTGTTTGAACTTAATCAATCTTTTGACTGGAATGAATATTATGCAAAAAATAGTTTCCCAACTGATTCTATTTATAGCGGTTCTGGTGCTGTTGGTCAGCCTTCTTTAGTTTATAGTATCAATATCAATAAAAATGATATATTAAAGGAACATTACTTTATAATGAAGCCTTTAGGTCATGGTCATCATTCAGGAAAAAATGGATATATAGATACAAATTTTGATAAAATATCAACAGCTCTTTCTATTGCAGACCGCATTATAATTGCTATCCACAAAAAACAAAAGTAAATTATATTTTATATAAAAATATAACATTGATTATATATTATGGATAATCAGTATGAAGTAAGAATTAAATATTTGACTTCTCAAGTGAATAAATCAAGTAAATTACAAATATTCTACGGAAATACTAAAATTTATTTTCATGAGGTAAATTTTATGTATCATAATATCCATAGTATAGAACAAAAGAAAGCTGACAAATTTATATTTAATGAAGATAGGCAAAATTATATTGTTTCTCACTATATCTTAAATAACAAATTATCAGCAACCTTACAAAAACCAATAACAAAACTTGGAATTATTAACCAAAACATGCAAAAACCTCATATTGTAAACTCCAAGATTGATTTTAATCTTTCTCATTCTAAAAACTATTTTTGTTTTGGCATAACAAAAAACGCCATTATAGGAGTTGACATAGAAAAAATCAGTTTTATTAACGATATGTATTCAATAGTGAATAATTATATGCACATTGATGAGAAGAAATATATCTATGATGATAATATACCATTGAATAAACAATTGATTAGGTTTTATGAAATTTGGACACGAAAAGAAGCTTTTTTAAAAATGCTAGGTATTGGGATAGCTACTGATTTAAAAAACATTAATATGTCACCAGATTTCAATGTTCTTACTATTGATAATCTGCCTAACGATAGCTCTAGAAGAAAAGTGACAATTCATACATGGGTTACAAATGATTTTGTACTTAGTATTAGTTCAAATTTATCAGATACCCCAATACTTCAAGATATTTATTAATTAATTCAAAATAAAACAATGGCATTAAAGCAACATTAATAAATGTTTTACCCAAAAGTGTAATTGGAAAACAATTACCTATACATACCATCTCTGGCCTAGATTAATAGCCTACGTAGCTAACTGTAAATATGAAATCGATAATAAAGAGATAGAAAATACTATACGTCCATTAACTTTAGGTCGTAAAAACTATTTGTTGCAAGTTAATATAGTGCACTACAAAAAACTGCCATGATGTATTCTTTTTTGCTACAAGTAAAATTCATCAGGTAAATTTCTTATTATGGTTTACTTTGGTTATGAGAGAATACAAGATGATATAATATCTAAATTAGAAAAAAAACTGCTACCTCAAAATAGGAAATCCATTAAAACTAATTACAGTATTCTCAATTTTTCGATAGTGCACTTTACAAAATGGATATGAATCCATAGTCCTCTCCATATTCATATAGGGTTAATAGTTTTATTTGTGTTGTTCTAAAAAAGAATCACACATTAAATTTATCAAGTAATGAAAAGCTATTTTCCTATTTTAATTCTACTCTTTATTTCCATTAATTCAATATTATTCGGGCAAACCCAAAGCAACTACACTTATTTCCAAAATGACACCTTTAAATTACAAATGGATGTATTTTCATCTGAGGATGCAGATAATGTTTTAAAACCTGTCGTCATATTTGCACATGGAGGTGGTTTTTCAAAAGGAAATAGGCAGGCAGGATATGGTTTTTGTTCCTACATGGCAAAACATGGTTACATTGCTTGTACTATTGATTATTCACTATATATGAAGAATGGAAGTTTTAGTTGTGATGGGATTACAAGTGAAAAGATAAAAGCTATTCAAATAGCAGCAAATGATATTTGTTTAGCTACCTCTTTTTTGTTGTCAAAGTCAGAGGAGCTTAAAATAGATACATGTAATATTTTTATATCAGGAAGTAGAGCAGGGGCAGAGGCTTCATTACATGCTGCATATATGTCTCCTGTTAAATATAGTTTGAATAACCTGAAATTACCACAAAATTTCAAATATGGTGGAGTAATTGCCGGAGCAGGTGCATTAAGATATTAATCTGATTAAAGCTGATAATATAATACCTACAATGGTATTTCATGGTACAAAAGATACGTTAGTTCCATACGAAATAGCTGCACATCACTTTTGCGATGTGAATACAACTGGATGGTTAATGTTTTTTGGAAGTCATTCTATATATAATAGAATAGCAGAACTAGAAGGAACCTGTTCATTGACAAGTTATGTCGATAAAGGGCATGAAAAGGCGGGATATTTATTTTATCACAATCCAGAACCTATATTAGAATTTTGTAATGAAATATTACAGGGTGAAAAATTTATGAAGCATAAAATTGTAAAGTAAGAATAACTTATTCTATTAACAAAAGTTTGCTGGCAAAGTATTGCTTTTGATTTATCCTAATCAATATATTTTATTCATTATTTTTACAATAATTTGAATTTAGGTAACATTGATTTTAAAATTGTAATAAGTAATGGATAAAAATAAAATATTGTTTGTCTGTTTAGGTAATATTTGTCGTTCACCAAGCGCTGAGGCTGTAATGAAAGCAAAATTAGAAGAGCATGGTTTAAGCAATAAATACTATGTTGATTCTGCTGGTATTACTGGTTTCCATGCTGGTGAACCTGCTGACTACAGGATGAAACAGCATGCTATTCGTAGAAATTATCATTTAACAAGTATTAGTCGTCCTGTGGATCCAAAATGTGACTTTAAAGAATTTGATTATGTTATTGGTATGGATGATCAGAATATTAAAGATCTTATTAATTTGGCAAAATCACCAGAGGATAAAAAGAAAATTAGAAGGATGACTGATTATTGTTCAAAATATGTGCACGATTCTGTTCCAGATCCCTATTATGGCGGTGCTTCTGGTTTTGAGCTTGTGCTCGATTTGTTGGAAGATGCATGTGAAGGTTTGATTAACAAAATAGAGAATGAATAATATTCTTGAGTCACTGTATAATCAGCTAGGAGAAAAAGTCTTAAAAACTTCTTCTGTTGGAGGAGGATGTATTGCTCAATCAGGTATAATTTATACGGACAAAGGGAATAAATACTTTTTAAAACAAGGTTTTTCAAATGGGATGTTTAAGTGTGAAGCTAATGGATTAAAGGAATTAGCAAAAGCAGACTGTATTAGAATTCCTAATGTAATATTAATAGGAGAAGACTTTCTAATTCTTGAGGTCATCGAATCAGGAGTTAAAACCAGTCATTCAATGGCTCAATTTGGTTGTCAATTGGCTAAATTACATCGATATAATTTTGACAAATATGGTTTTAAAGAAGATAACTTTATTGGGGCATCTGTTCAAAAGAATACGTTTTCAAATAATTGGTCAGAATTCTATTTTAATAACAGGATTTTCTACCAATATAATCTGGTAAAAGCAAATGGTAAGGCTACATCAGAGCTTACTAACCTTATTTCTAAACTAGAAAATAAGATTTACGATATTTTAAAGGATAGTGAAAATTTTTCTTCTTTGCTGCATGGCGATTTATGGGGTGGAAATTATATGATTGATGATAAAGGAAATGCTGTGCTGGTCGATCCTGCAGTTTATTATGGAAATAGAGAAGCAGACCTGGCGATGACAAAATTGTTTGGTGGGTTTTCTAGTGATTTTTATGAAGGATATCGTAATGAATTCCCCTTGGCAGCGGGTTATGAATATAGAGAGAATATTTACTCGTTATATCACGTGATGAATCATTATAATTTATTTGGCGATAGTTATTACAGACAAATGATTGACTTAATTAAGTTCTATTTATAAAGATAAAGGGAGTTGTTGTAACTCCCTTTGTTGTTTTATATAAATCCTCTGGTTTCAGCAATAATTACCATGAGCTCTACGATTTCATCATCAGTCATTTCTTTACAATTGAAACAGGCATCGTAAAACTCAACATCGGGAACATCTTTCTCAAAATAGTGTCTGAATTGGGCTCTTCGTCTATCCATTTCCTGAGCTTCTCTTTTAGCTTCAGAAATAGTTTTGCCATAAGTGTTACTTATAATTTCAGCTCTCCATTGTAAAGGCGCCATTAATTTAACATGAAATGATTTTTTAAAGTTCTTAGTAATGGCTTCAGCAGCTCTACCTACAATTACAACATTTCCTTCACTGGCAGCTGTGTGAATGAAGTTTGCAATTGTATTGTTTACTTTTACATCTCCAGGGTAATAAGTATCAGAAAAGAATAATGCTAAATGATCAAAGAAGTTTCTGTTTTTGTATTCAGAAATATCTTTAATAAGTTGAGGAGATAATTTTAACTCCCGAGCTGATTCATCAATAATTTCCTTACTAATCCATCTCCATTCTTTTTGACTGCCCTGGGCTTTTAGTTTTTCAGTAAGAACTTCGCTTAGGTATTTCGCAATTCTTTTACCCGGACATCCATATTCTCTTGAAATTGTAATTACAGGTCCGTCTGATTGCGCGGCAATAGGATCATCAAGTTTTCCTACCCTTTCTCTCATATATTTTAAGAATACATTTTCCATAAAATGTGCTTTAGGTTATTTCTCAAAATATAGTAAGAAATTGTCAGATGATCAAGGAAAAACAGAAGAAGTATAGACATAAAAAAAGGATAGACCTTTGCCTATCCTTAACCCTTAAAATCAGTCTTGTTAAATCTAAATCTATGAAAAAAAATCTACATTACAAATGTAGGTGATTTTCTAACTAAAATTATTCAATTAAAGTTAAAGCTTGTTAAGATGAAGTTTTATGAAATTATTAATGATTTGTGCTATTATAAGTTTAAAGAAATTAACCTTTTGCATTAATTTGCGTGTTATATTAGAGCTAATTTTACTACTTTTGGACCATATTTATATTGTAAATGATTAATGGCTAAGAAATCCAGAAAAAAGAATAAAACTGAACTTCAAATAATTTCTCGCGAGAACTCATTAAAGAGAAGTCATCGAACGGCATTTTTGCTTAATGATAAAGAAAAAGAAGCCATTGAATCTTATTGCAAGAAAAATAAGATTAAAAACAAATCAAAGTTCATGAGAGAAACTCTTATGAGAACAGTAATGGATCATTTCCTTGAGGATTACCCTACTTTATTTGATAAAAAAGATATGGATAAAATAAGGGTTTAAATCTGTTTAAGAATTTTAACCCATTCTTTCAATCTATAATCTGTTAAATCAGGCTCATTATCTTCATCTAATGCTAAGCCTACAAATTCATCATTAACAACTGCTAATGATTCTGAAAAGTCATATGAGTCAATTGGCCACTGACCTACAAAAATACATCCTTTATCTTTAATAATCTCATATAATTTCCCCATGCCATTGCAAAAGGTATCAGGATACGTGTATTGATCACCTAAGCCAAATAGTGCAATTTTCTTGTTTTTTAAATCGCAATCAACTAAGGTGTTAACAAAGGTTTCAAAGTCATCCTGTAAGCCGCCAACTCCCCAGGTTGAAGTACCTAAAATCAGGAAATCATATTTTTCAATATCATTCTTATTTGCATGTTCAACAGCGATAAGCTTAGCATCAGTAATTAAATCCTGTAACTTTTCAGCAACCCAGCGTGTATTTCCTACTGAAGATCCATAAAATATTCCAATTTCACTCATTGTAACTTTGTTAATTGTTTCAATACAGAACGCTAAATTATATTTTTGGTTCAAGTTTAAAGACTTTATTTTTTTCTTATGATAAAGATTCCGTCTCTGAAGGGGAAAATAACTTTTTCTACACGTTGGTCTTCTTTAACCATTTGATTGAACTCTAAAATTCCTTGTGTATATCTGTCATTAGGATGAACAGGCTCGATAATTTTGCCATCCCATAATATGTTGTCGGCAAATATATACCCTCCCGGATTTAATATGTCAAACACTTGTTTATAGTAATTTGGATATTGTCTTTTGTCTCCATCCATAAATATTAAATCATATTTTTTATTCAATGTAGGAATAACATCAACAGCATCTCCTAAATGGATATTTATTTTGCTGTTAAATCCTGCCTTGTCAAAGAATGATTGGGTGAATGGAATTATTTCATCATCAATTTCAATAGTATCAATAAATGTGTCATCAGATGTGCTTTGAGCCATGCAAATGCTCGAATAGCCAGTATATGTACCAATTTCTAAAATACTTTTGGGTTGAATCATTTTACAAAGCATTTTCAAAATCTGACCTTGTAAATGGCCAGATAGCATGCGAGGTCTTAAAACATGTAGATGTGTTTTTCTGTTAAGTTCATACAAAATCTGATCTTCCGGGTCAATATGCTCTAATATGTATTTTTCTAGTTCGATGGATTTACTATTCATATCTATATATTACAAGTAAATTAGTTGTGACAGGTTATCTGGATTAAAAGTTTCGTTTGCAATTTCCATTAGGTCTGAAGAAGTAAGATTATCAATCTTTTGATAAACATCAATCAGAGAATCTACTTTGTTGTACATTAAAAAGCTTTTGCCAATATTTAGCATTAAACTTTCTTTGTTTTCTGAAGAAATAGCAATTTGACCTTTAAGCTGACGTTTGGCTTTATGCAGTTGCATGCTTCCTAGTTCTTTTGTGCGTAGCTTATTAAGTTCATTAAAAATAATCTTGATACTTTTATCAATGTTTTTTCTGTCTGTTCCAAAATAAATAGAAAATACACCAGTGCCGTAAAATGGGGTATATGATGACTCAATGTTGTAAGCAATACCTTTTTTCTCGCGAAGACACATATTTAAACGACTGTTCATTCCGGGACCGCCTAAAAGATTATTTAATAAATGTAAGCCCAGGCGTTTGGGATGATTATAATCGTATGCAGTACATCCTAAAATAATATGACTTTGATAGGTATCTTTATCTACTTTTATTATAGTAGGTGTTGAAGCAGGAATATCTTCTCTTTTTTCTATTCGTCGATTTTCAGGGATATCACCGAAGTATTTTTCTGCAAGCTTTATTATCTTTTTAAAGTTTTGACTGCCTACAGAACAAAATACTATTTGATCAGTATGGTAGTTGTTGTCGATAAATTTTAGGATATCTTTTTTAGTAAAAGATTTTAGTCTGTTTTCTTCACCTAAGATATTTCTTCCAATAGGATGATTTGGGTAAAGTTGTTCCTCAAAATCATCAAATATCAATTCGGCAGGAGAATCTTTATATGAGTTAATTTCATCAATAATAACTTCCTTTTCTTTTTCAAGTTCTTTTTCAGGAAAAATTGAATGAAAAGAAATATCTGCAATCAACTCCATTGATCTTTCATAATCTTCCTTAAGGAAGGATGCATATATACAAGTTTCTTCTTTTGTTGTATAGGCATTTAACTCGCCACCCACATCTTCCAGTCTGCTTAAAACATGAAAGGCTTTTCTTTTTTTTGTGCCTTTAAATATTACATGTTCAATAAAGTGAGCCATGCCATGTTCTTCTTCTAACTCATCTCTAGAACCTGCATTAATTATAATGCCACAATACCCCACTTCTGAGTTTTCATACTTATGAATTACCCTAATTCCGTTTTTTAATGTAAAAATGTCAAATTCCATGAAAAAAATATTGGAGTGCAAAAGTACTAAAGTACAACGTATTTCAATCATGATGAAGAAAAAATAATGCAGTTTTTTGAAAAATGATTTTGCAGTAAAAAATCTTTGTGTATATTTGCACCGCCTTAAAGAAAAGGAGTCATCGTTAAAAGTGATGGTGAGAAAAAAAGTTTGAAAAGAAATGGTACCATAGCTCAGTAGGTAGAGCAATGGACTGAAAATCCATGTGTCCCTGGTTCGATCCCAGGTGGTACCACATTTCAAAATATTGTATTTAATACAACCTCATTAAGGGGTACCATAGCTCAGTAGGTAGAGCAATGGACTGAAAATCCATGTGTCCCTGGTTCGATCCCAGGTGGTACCACAAAAAAGACCAAAAAATTTATTCTTTTGGTCTTTTTTTGTTTTAGGTAACTTATATTATAATGGTATTGTGAAGAAAAATGAAGAACCAATGCCGATATTTGATTCAACCCATATTTCTCCACCTAATATTTCCACGAGTTTTTTAGAAATAGAAAGTCCCAGGCCTGTGCCTTTGTTTGTATTTGGATTGTTATTTGATGCTTGAGTAAAACGGTCAAATATTGTAGATAGGTCATTTTGAGGTATTCCTATTCCATTGTCTTTAATTTCGAAAATAAGATGATTGGTTTTCTCTTCTATTAAGATATCAATAGAACCCTCATGTGTGAATTTAAGACTGTTGTTAATGAGGTTTGTGAGTATTTGTTGAATTTTAGATCTGTCGTTAGATATTCTTAGCGTTTTATATTTGTTGGTGATGATATTAATTGAGTTTCCGCTTTGCTCAGCCATAGGTGCGAAGAAGCTTTTTACTGTATGCAACAGCTCCATAATATCAAAAGAAGTTTTTGAAACCTCAATTTGACCTGTTTCTATTTTAGAAATTTCAAGTACATCATTAATGATATCTAATAGCTGTTGACCACTAGATAAAATTAAATTTAAGTATTCTTCTCTTTGAGCGGGATTAATAGTTTGGTTTTTTAATAGTTCTGAAAATCCAATAATCCCATTCATTGGAGTTCTTATTTCGTGGCTCATATTAGCGAGGAAAGAAGATTTAAGGCGATCACTTTCTTCTGCTTTTTGAATGGCACTTTGTAATTCTAAATTACGTTCTTTTAATTCGTTTTCGGCTTTTTTACGCTCTCGTAAGTCTCTGATGATGGCCAAATAGTGATTTTCATCCGGCTTTTTAGAATTCATTTCAATAGGAATGGCTTCTCCATTTTTCCCAATAATATCCCTCTCTAAAATAACTACCTGGCCTATATTAACTAAGTCGAAACGCATAGGTTTTTCTTTGAGAGATTCGGGTGTAAAAATAACTGTAATAGGTTTATTTAAAATCTCTTCTCTTGAGTATCCCGAAATGTTCAGAAAGCTATTGTTAACGTCAATAATTTCACCTTTTCTATTTCCTATTAAAATTCCATCTCCGGCATTTTCAAAAATAGCCTTATACTTTGCCTCACTGGCTTTTAATTGTTTGACAGTCTTATTAAAATCGCTTACATCTCTTACAGAAAGTATCTTAACATGTTTTTGATTATAGAAATGACTTTTGCTGATGATTTGTGCATCAAAAGAAGAACCGTCTTTTCGAACTAATTCAACATCGTATGGATCTCCGGTGGTGTCGTCCAGTCTTTTAATTGCAAAATCCCTATATTGAGGTTTGGTAATGTTTGGAGCGTAGAAGCCTATCAATTCCTTATGTGAATAACCAAGCATCTGGCAACCTCTGCTGTTAGCTTCAATACAATATCCATCTTCGATAATAAATACCCCTTCAAATGTAGTTTCGGATATAGCAATATATTTTTGGCGAAGTAATTTTAGTTCCTCCTCCGGATTCTGGTAATTCGTTTTATTGTTATCGTTTGTCATATCTTATTTCATACATCTACAAAACCAAAAGCAAGTAAATATGTTTATGTAATAAAAAAAACGGGGGTGTATTAACATCGACAAATGTAATGGTAATATACAAGAATGATAGCTTTTATAAGTTAATTAAAATTAAGTTAATGTCTTATCTATTTGTTTTTAGCTTATAATTAGGTATTTTTGCGCCTCGATTTACACTACTTTTTAGACACAGAATATAATTAAAAATAATATAATAGCCATGGATAAGAAAACAATTCTTGTTATTTTGGATGGATGGGGATTTGGAGACAAATCTAAGTCAGATGTAATTTCTACAGTAGAAACTCCATATTGGGATAGTTTAATTGCAAAATATCCTAATTCAAAACTAAATGCTTCTGGTGAATATGTTGGTTTACCTGATGGTCAGATGGGTAACTCTGAGGTTGGTCACCTTAATATTGGTGCTGGTAGAGTTGTTTATCAGGATTTAGTGAAAATTAACAGAGCTTGTGCTGATGGATCTATTGCAAAGAATCCTGAATTAGAAAAAGCATATAACTACGCAAAAGAGAATAATAAAAAAGTTCACTTATTGGGATTAATGTCTCAGGGAGGAGTTCATAGTTCACAACAACATATTCATACATTATTAAGTGTTGCTAATGATTATGGTTTAAGTGATGTATTTGTTCATGCATTTATGGATGGACGTGATACTGATCCTAAAAGTGGAAAAGGTTTTATGACTGAGTTATTAGCTCACATGGATAAAACAGTAGGTAAGGTAGCAACTGTTACAGGTCGTTACTATGCAATGGATAGAGATAAAAGATGGGAACGTGTTAAAGTTGCTTACGATGCAATGGTAGCAGGTGTAGGAGAGGTGTCAACTACAGATTTGTTGTCGGCTATTCAAACTTCATACGATAATAATGTAACTGATGAGTTCATTAAACCTATTGTTCAGGTTGATGCTGATGGAAATCCAGTTGGTAAAATTGAAGAAGGTGATGTAATTGTTTTCTTTAACTTCCGTAATGATAGAGCAAAAGAGTTAACTATTGTATTAACTCAACAAGATATGCCTGAAGAAGGAATGAAAACTATTCCTTTACATTATTGTACAATGACTCCTTATGATGCAACTTTTAAAGGTATGCACATTTTATTTGATAAGGATAATGTACAAAATACTATTGGTGAAGTTGTATCTAATGCAGGATTAAAGCAATTGAGAATTGCAGAAACTGAAAAATATGCTCACGTAACATTCTTCTTTTCAGGAGGTCGTGAGGCTGTTTTTGAAGGAGAAGATCGTATCCTTGTAAACTCACCAAAAGTTGCAACTTATGATTTGCAGCCTGAAATGAGTGCTTATGAAGTTAAGGATAAGGTTATTGCAGAATTAAATAACAAGAAATACGATTTTATTGCACTTAATTTTGCTAATGGTGACATGGTAGGACATACTGGTGTTTATGAAGCAATTGAAAAAGCAGTAAAAGCAGTTGATGAATGTGTGGAAGGTGTTATTGAAGCTGCAAAAGCTAATGGATATGAAGCTATAATTATTGCTGACCATGGTAATGCTGACAATGCTGTAAATGCTGATGGATCACCTAATACAGCTCACTCTTTAAATCCGGTTCCATTTGTATGGGTAACTGAACGTGAAGGTGATGTTAAAGATGGGGTTTTAGCTGATGTTGCTCCTTCTATTTTAAAATTAATGGGTGTTGCTCAACCTGAAGATATGACAGGTCAATGCCTAATTGATATTAAGTAATATAAAAGTATAGTTAATATATATAATAAAGCAGTGATCTTTACAGATTACTGCTTTGTTTATTATAGAATGAATTTATTTGCGGAATGATTCAAATTGATGATAAGATAATTAGTCTTGAAGTATTTCAGGAAAAATTTATTTGCAATATAGCAAAGTGTAAAGGGATTTGTTGTGTAGAGGGAGATTCAGGCGCCCCCTTGGAAGAAGAGGAAGCTAAAGAGTTAGAAGAAATCTATCCAAAAATAAAACATCTGCTTTCTGATGAATCAATTGAAGTAATTGAAAAGGAAGGTACTTCAGTAATTGATTTTGAAGAGGAATTGGTAACTCCAATTGTTCATGGAAAAGAATGTGTTTATACTTACTTTGATGCTAAAGGTGGAGTACACTGTGCTATTGAAATGGCATGGAAACAAGGACTTGTAAACTTTAGAAAACCTATTTCTTGTCATTTATATCCTATTAGAACAAAAAAATTAACACAAGGAGAGGCATTAAATTATGACGTTTGGCCTATTTGTAGTGATGCTTGTATTTTAGGAGAAGAAAAAGGTGTTTCGGTTTATCAATTCCTGAAAGAACCATTGATAAGAAAGTATGGAGAGTCTTTTTATAATGAGATGGTTGAATCTGAAAAGATATTAAAAGAAAGAGGCTTGATCTAGAAAGTTGATATAATATATAACTATCAGTCTTAAAGAATATGAGGTTGTGACTTAATGAATAAGTTATGACCTTTTTTTGTTTTATTTGAGTAAGTGATTTTACTTAGTTTGTTTTATTGTTTGTATTAGCTCGAAATTAATATCTCAATCACAGAAAAAAGAAGTTTATTTACATATATAATATTGCGTGTGATATATTTCATGTGTCAACCATAAAACCTTTTGTAACTTGTAACGTTTTTATTTAAATATTAAAATATGGAAGGATTAAACATATATATAAGAGAAAATAAAGAGCGATTTTTAAAAGAACTCTTTGATTTATTACGTATACCATCGATAAGTAGTGTAGAATCGCACAAACCGGATATGTACAGAGCTGCAGAGCAGTGGAAGAAAATTATTTTGGATGCAGGTGCTGATAAAGCTGAGATTTATGAAACAGAAGGTAACCCTATTGTGTTTGGAGAAAAAATTATAGATCCTAACTTACCTACAATAATGGTTTATGCTCACATGGATGTGATGCCTGTGGATCCTATTGAGTTATGGAATTCAGATCCTTTTGAACCTTTTGTTAAAGATGGAAAAATCTACGGAAGGGGTTCTGATGATGATAAAGGGCAAAGCTTTATGCATGCAAAGGCTTTTGAGTTTATGGTAAAAACTGATCAGTTGCCTTGTAACGTAAAATTTTTAATTGAAGGGGAAGAGGAAGTCGGTTCTGTTCATTTACCAAAATTCTGTAATGAGTATAAGGAAATGCTCAAAAGCGATGTGATTATTGTATCAGATACATCAATGATTGCACCAGGAATACCTTCGATTACAACGGGATTAAGAGGGTTAGCATATTGGGAGGTAGAAGTTACTGGACCAAATAAAGATTTACATTCAGGATTATTTGGAGGAGCTGTTGCTAATCCAATTAACGTATTATGTAATATGGTTTCGCAGATGACTGATGAAAAAGGTAAGATTACCATTCCAGGATTTTATGATGATGTAATTGAAGTTTCTGAGGAAGAACGTAAAAAGATGGCTCAGGCTCCTTTTGATGTAGAGAACTATAAAGGAGCATTGAATGTTAAAAAACTTCAAGGGGAAGAAGGGTATACAACCCCAGAACGTACAGGTATCAGACCTTCGTTTGATGTATGTGGAATCTGGGGAGGTTATACAGGCGAAGGTGCAAAAACTGTATTACCATCTAAGGCATTTGCAAAAATTTCATCAAGATTAGTTCCGAATCAGGATCATGTTAAGATTGCAGAGTTATTCAAAAATCATTTTGAATCAATCGCTCCTGAATCGGTAAAGGTTACAGTTAAATCATTGCATGGTGGTCAAGGATATGTTTGTCCAATTGATTTACCTGCATACCAGGCAGCTGAAAAAGCCTATGAAAAAGTGTTTAGCAGAAAACCTGTTCCTGTCAGAAGTGGAGGTTCAATTCCTATTATCTCAACTTTTGAAGAAGTCTTAGGTGTAAAATCGATATTAATGGGATTTGGTTTGGAATCGGATGCTATCCACTCCCCAAATGAGAATTTTCCATTAGAGCAGTTTTATACAGGAATAGAGGCAATTCCATATTTCTATAAATATTATGTAGAGCTAAATAAGTAACATTATATAATTACTTACAATTTATAAAGCAGGTTTTAATTATTAAGACCTGCTTTTTCTTTTGGTTGTGATTCTAATTTAATAAAGTTATTAGGATTTTGTAACGGTGACTTTATAGGGTAGATGAGTATGTAAAGTAAGAATAGTTGCGTTTTGTTAAAAAATAGTTAATGTATTAATTGTATAGCTTATAATTCGTAAATATTTACCGTATTTTTCTTTTAATATTTATTTGTAGGGAATTTTAATAAGCTCAGAAAAGATAGTTTTTTATAAATATTTTAAGATTTATGTTAAAATTTGATGGAAAAATCTGAAAAAATGGGGTTTTGTAATTACAGAATTAATTTTTATGAAAAAAATCATGAAAACGAAAGGTTTTAAATTAGAATTATTTATTTTTGCTTCGCTAACTCGAAAAAAAAATTAAAATTTTTTAGTAATTATGGCAACATTAAGATTTCAAGCATTAAATGAGTTGCTTTCTAGAGCACCAAAACAAGTATGCTTACCTTCTAACAAGGTAACTGATTATTATGGCGAATTAGTATTTAATACTGATACCATGAGAAAATATCTTTCTCAAGATTCATTTGCTGCAGTACAAGCTGCAAATGCTAAAGGAGGAACTATTGATCGTAAACAAGCTGATGGTGTAGCATCAGGTATGAAAGCCTGGGCTATTGAAAAAGGAGCTACTCACTACACACACTGGTTTCAACCATTAACTGACGGAACTGCTGAAAAGCATGATGGTTTCATCGACTATGGTGATGATGGTAGTATCATTGAAAACTTTTCTGGTAAATTATTAGCTCAACAAGAGCCAGATGCATCGTCTTTCCCATCGGGAGGTATTCGTCAAACTTTTGAAGCTCGTGGTTATACAGCTTGGGATACATCTTCACCTGCATTTATCGTTGGAACTACATTATGTATTCCTACAGTATTTATTTCATATACAGGTGAGGCTTTAGATTATAAAACACCTTTATTAAGAGCATTATCTGCTATTGATGAAGCTGCTACTGCTGTATGTCAGTACTTTGATAAAAATGTTACTAAAGTACACACTAACATGGGTTGGGAGCAAGAGTATTTCTTAATTGATGAAGCTCTTTACCAAGCTCGTCCAGACCTTGTGTTAACTGGTCGTACTTTAATGGGACACTCTTCTTCTAAAGATCAACAATTAGATGACCACTACTTTGGTTCTATTCCAGAGCGTGTATCTAAATTTATGATTGAGTTAGAAGTTGAAGCTCACAAATTAGGTATGCCTATTAAAACTCGTCACAACGAGGTTGCTCCTTCTCAGTTTGAGGTTGCTCCTATTTATGAAGAGGCTAACTTAGGTAATGACCACAACCAAATCATCATGGATTTGATGAAGCGTGTTGCTCGTCATCATAAATTCCGTGTATTATTACATGAAAAACCATTTGCTGGAATCAACGGTTCTGGTAAACACAATAACTGGTCTTTAGGAACAGATACTGGTGTTGTATTATATGCTCCAGGAAAAAATCCTAAAGGTAACTTACAGTTCTTAACTTTCGTGGTTAACACATTAATGGCTGTATACAAAAACCAGGATTTATTACGTGCTTCTATTCTTACTGCTTCTAACAGCCACCGTTTAGGTGCTAACGAAGCTCCTCCTGCAATTATTTCTGCATTCTTAGGAACTGAGGTTTCTGCAATGTTAGACAAAATTGTAGCTGAGGTACCAGATCACAAAATGACTCCTGATGAAAAAACAGCTCTTAAATTAGGTATCGGTCGTATTCCAGAAATTATCTTAGATAACACTGACCGTAACCGTACTTCTCCATTTGCATTTACAGGAAACCGTTTCGAATTCCGTGCTGTAGGTTCTTCAGCTAACGCTGCTGCTTCTACAACAGCATTAAGTGCTGCTGTAGCTGTTCAATTAAAAGAATTTAAAGTTGAAGTAGATGCTTTAATTGAAAGTGGAGTTAAGAAAGATGAAGCTATTTTCCAAGTTCTTAAGAAATTAATCATTGAGTGTGAGCCTATCAAATTTAATGGTAATGGTTACTCTGATGAGTGGAAAGAAGAAGCTGCTAAGAGAGGTTTAACTAACATTACTAGTGTACCTGAATCATTAACTAAGTATTTAGAGCCTGCTGCTAAGAAAACTTTAGTTGATGGTGGAATTATGAGTGAAAAAGAATTAGAAGCTCGTGTTGAAGTTGAAATGGAGAAATTCGTTTACAAAATTCAAATTGAGTCTAGAGTTCTTGCTGATCTTGCAATCAATCACATTGTTCCAACAGCAGTTGCTTACCAAACAAGATTAATTCAAAACGTACAAGGATTAAAAGATTTATTCTCTGAAGAAGAATTCAAAGAATTAGCTGGTGCACGCATTGAATTAATTAAAGAGATTTCAACTCATACTTCTTATATCAAAACTAAGAGAAAAGAGATGATTGAAGCTCGTAAAGAGTGTAATAAAATCGAAGAAGGAGCTGAAAAAGCATTTGCTTATGATGCAAAAGTTCGTCCTTTCCTAGATGATATTCGTTATCATATTGATAAATTAGAATTAATCGTTGACGATGAATTATGGCCATTACCAAAATATCGTGAATTATTATTCAACTGCTAGTAATTAAAATAACTAGATATTTCAAAGGGATAATCATTAGATTATCCCTTTTTTCTTTTTGAGACATTCTGAGGTATAATGTAATGCAGGTTTTATATATTTGAAAAAAATCTACAGTTTTTACTTATGAAGTTTACTTTTCTTTCTAGCATCGTTTTTTTGTTTTATTTTTCAGGTTTATCGGCCAATAATGAAATAGATTCGCTAATGCACAATCTTGAGATTGTAATGAGTAAACGAGACAGTTTCGATGCTGTAAAACAGAGTAGATTAAATAATCTTAAAGAACTTCTTAATAAAAATGATATTGACGGTGATAAAAAGTTTTATATTCAAAAGCAGCTAATTGAAGAATATCGTACTTATAATTTTGATTCTACCTTACTATATATTAACAAGAATCTTCATCTTGCAAAAACTATAAATAAACCTGCTCTCATTAATGAATCAAACCTGGAAATGGCTCGTTTACTGGCATCATCCGGGAGATATCTTGAAGCTCTAGATGTGCTTAAAGGAGTAAATAAAAAGTTATTGGATCAAAACTTATTGGTAGGTTATTACAACGATTTATTAAAATTATATTCTGATTTAAGTATTTATACTCCTTCAATTGATAATGCTAAAATCTATTCAAAAAATTCTGCTGCTTATACAGATTCTTTGATGCAAATTTTAGATACACAATCAGATGAATACTTATCCTTAGAAGAAAAGAGATATAGAGATACCAGAAACTTGTTGGAGTGTGAAATGATAAATACTCAAAGACTGTCTAAGGTAAAGATAGGATCTCCTCAGTACTCAATGATTACCTTTGAAAGATCACTTTTGTTTGGATTAAAAAAAGAAGCTGAAAAGGAAAAAAAGTATTTAATCCTGTCAGCAATTTCTGATATTATGGCATCTGTAAAGGATAATGCTTCTTTGACAAAATTAGCATTGATTCTTCACCGCGAAAAAGATATAGACAGAGCGCATAAGTACATTAAGTTTTCATTTGAAGATGCTTCATTCTATAATTCAAAGCTTCGTTTTATTGAGATCTCCAATATTATGCCTTTAATTACCGAGGCCTATCAGTTAAAAAGTGAACAGCAAAGCAAAAAATTAAAGACGTATTTAATAATTATTAGCTTGTTGAGTTTAGTTCTTACATTGGCTTTTCTATACATCGTTAATCAGATGAAAAAATTAGCAAAGACAAGGAATGATCTGCAAGTTGTAAATTCACGATTAAACAGCTTAAATAGTAACTTGTCTGAAGCTAATGAAAGTCTGCATTCTTTAAATGCTGAGTTATCTGAAACGAACCATGTAAAAGAGCATTATATTGGTAATTTTTTAACAATCTGCTCCGATTATATAGATAAGATAGACGACATTCGCCGAAATGTAAATAAGCAAATATTGGCCGGAAAGGTAGAAGAGCTTCTTAAAACAACAAAGTCCCGTAAATTAATAGATGAAGAAATTAAAGCCTTCTATGAAAATTTTGATTCTGTTTTCCTGCACATCTATCCCAACTTTGTTGATAAACTAAATTCTTTATTGGAAGAAGGTGAGCAAATTGAGTTGAAGAAGGATGAAATGCTGAATACTGAATTAAGGATATTTGCATTAATACGTCTGGGTATATCTGATAGTTCACGAATAGCCAAACTTTTAAGGTACTCTGTAAATACAATTTACAATTATCGAGTAAAGGTGAAAAATAAGGCAATTTCACGAGATGATTTTGAAGATCAGGTGATGAAAATTGGAGCTATTCTTCGCTAATTTTATCCAATTACTTCGTAAAGTATTCATTTTTACATTTAAAAGCTTCCACTTTTTTAAGATTTGTTAACAAAAATAAAGCACTCATAATGAGGTGTTAATGGTTTTGTTATGCCTGTTTTTGTCCACTTTTTTACTATGCAAGTTAGTAAATACCTCCATTTTAATTTCTCTTTGTGTCAAGCAGTAAAATCAATTGATAAATGCTTGGTGAGATGAACCTGCAGTAAAATCTCGCACATATAGTTGTTAATTAATCTATGAAAAAAGGAGTGTAGAATGGATTTAAAAAATGTAAGGATGGAAGTTATTGGTGTAACTAAAAATTTAAAAATACCAATATGTTAATGAGTATTCATTATAAAAAGTGATTAGAATAGTTGTTTTATCTGCATTACAAATAATAGTTTAAAAAAATCTTCAAATGCAAATTAGTAAGTCAATACATAAAGTAAGCAAAAGATTTGCCTTAACAATGGCTTTCTTTTGTTTTACAATAATAACTTTTGCCCAACAAAAAATAGTTGAGGGAACAGTTGTTGATACAAACGGGGAAGGGATTCCCGGTGTTTCTGTCGTGCTAAAAGGTACAGCGCAAGGTACTATTACCGATATGATGGGGCATTACTCTGTTTCTGGAGAAATGGAAGATGGTGCTATCCTGGTTTTTAGTTTTATAGGAATGCAAACTCAGGAAGTTACAGTGAAAGCTGAGCAAACTCAATTAAACATTACTTTAAAAGAAGAAGTTTTAGGATTGGGTGAGGTTGTGGTTGTTGGTTATGGAACCCAGGAAAAAAAGGATATTACTGGTTCTGTGGCTTTAGTACAGGCTGATGAATTAGAATCTCGTCCTAATACACAATTAGGGTCTTTAATACAGGGTAGAGCTGCAGGTGTTCGTGTGGCTTCAAGTTCAGGTAAGCCGTCTCAAGGTTTGAGTATTAGAATCAGGGGTACAAACTCTATTACTGCTGATAGTGAGCCATTATATGTGATAGATGGTATTCCAACAACAGATACGCGTTCAATAAACCCTGCTGATGTTGAAACAATGACAGTGTTAAAGGATGCTTCCTCAGCTGCAATATACGGTGCAAAGGGTGCTAATGGTGTTGTTTTAATTACTACAAAGAAAGGTACTTCTGAAAAGCCTGCTTTAACATTAGATGCTTACTGGGGATTCTCTGAGGTGTGGAAGACTCTGGATGTTTTAAATGGAGAGCAATATCGTGATTTAATGACTGAGCTAGGTCAATCTACAGATTGGGATAAGTATAATGCTAATACTGACTGGCAAAATAAAGTATTCCAAAGAGGAATGTCTCAAAACTATCAGTTATCCATGTCGGGAAGAAAGGATAAAACCTCTTATTATGTTTCCGGTGGATGGGTTCAACAAATGGGTGCTGTTCGGAGTTCTGAAATGGACAGGGCAAACTTTAAAGTTAATCTTGATCAGGATATTAATGATTGGTTAAGTGTAGGTACAAGAATCGCTTATACTAAATATAAAGATGTTGATGTAAATGATAATAGTGCTGTTAATAAAGGTGGCGTTATCAATGGAGTTTTAAATACACCTTCGGTTATTGGAGTATATAACGAAGACGGCACATTTACAAGTAACCCATTTCAAAACTGGGAGAATCCTTTAGCTAGTACAGATGGTTCTGACAGGGAGTACAATAGCGAGCGTTTTTTAGGGAATATGTATTTAAATATTAAGTTCTTAAAGGACTTTAATTTCAAATCGAATTTTGGGATTGATCAAAGTAATGGAATGTATGATTACTTTTTAGATCCATATAGAACCAGTTATGGTATTGCAAAACAAGGTATTGCTACTAATAATACTGATAAATCAAGCTTCTGGATAGCTGAAAATACATTGTCGTTCAAGAAAAAAATCAGCAAACATGCAGTGGAAGTATTAGTAGGTTCTGTTATTCAAAAATATAAATGGGAGAACAGTTATATTACAACAGAAAATTTTGCCAGTGATGGTATTACTACTACAAATGCCGGATCTGTAATTGCTTCTGCTGGTAATAATAAATCAGAAAAATCAAATGAATCCTATTTAAGTAGATTAAACTATGCCTTTGCTGATAAGTATTTAGTAACAGCAAACTTTAGGGCTGATGCATCAAGTGCTTTTGGTCCTGATAACAGATGGGGTTATTTTCCATCATTCTCATTAGGATGGCGTATGTCTCAGGAGTCATTTTTAAATAGCATTGATTTCTTAAATGATTTGAAGATTCGTGCTGGATGGGGTCTTGTTGGTAATGATCAAATTAGTAATTACGCATATTTCGGATTGGTAGGATCTAATGATTATCCAATTGGTGGTGTATTACTGCCGGGAACTTACCCTTCATCAATGGATAATAACACTTTAAAGTGGGAAGAATCAGAACAAACAAATATTGGTTTGGATGTAAGTATTTTCAATGGAAGACTGACTTTAACGGCAGATGCATATTTACGTAAAACCCGCGATTTATTATTAGATGCTCCACTACCAACGAGTACAGGATTTAGTTCAGCATTACAAAATATTGGAAACCTTGAAAATAAAGGTTTAGAGTTTAGTTTAAATACTGTAAATGTTGACAGAGCAATTAATTGGAGTTCTACATTTAATATTTCATTTAACAAGAATAAAGTTACTAATCTTGTTGTGGAGAGCCTTGCAATGGGAGATGTAGCCGGCAGAGGTGAAGCAGTTCTATTAGAAGAGGGAAGATCACTAGGTACACTTTACGGATATGTTTGGGGAGGCGTTGATCCTGCTACAGGTAATGGTTACTATGTAACAAAGGATGGCGAATCTACTTTTGATCCAGATCCGGAAGACAGAACCATAATTGGAAATGCAAATCCTGATTTCTTCTATGGAGTTAATAACTCAGTTACTTATAAAGGTTTTGGATTAACAGTGTTTTTAGAAGGAACCTATGGTAATGATATGTTAAATGCTACTCGTATCGAATCAGAGGGTATGACAGATCCAAAGAATCAATTATTATCTGTTACAAAAAGATGGCGTACAGCCGGTGATGTTACAGATATACCAAAAGCAAGTTGGGCAGATACTGATAACTCAAGAATATCAACTCGCTTTATTGAAGATGCTTCTTACCTGCGTGTGAAAACAATTAGTTTAAGTTACCAGTTCCCTAAATCATTGATTCAAAAGGCAGGAATTGCTTCATTAAAAGTTTATGCAACAGGTGAAAATTTATTTACACTAACTGACTATTCAGGATTTGACCCAGAGGTTAATGCTTATGGAGCTTCAAATACTATGCAAGGGATTGATTATGGAACTTATCCTCAAACCCGAAATATCATCTTTGGCTTAAACGTGGTTTTCTAAAATTAAAATTTGATAGCAATGAGATTTAAAATATTTCTAGTAGGTTTTGTAATGACTTTGGCAATGAGCTCATGTAATGACATTCTTGATCTTGAGCCAATTTCAGATGAAACTTCGGCAAGTGCTTATGATAAATTAAGCCAAATAGAAGCTGCTTTAACAGGAGCTTATGCAACCTTTCAATCGGATCATTATGTGTGGAATAATGTAATATTTCAAGATGTAAGATCAGACAATCATTATGCAGGAGGTGATAATACAAGTATTTATGCAGTAGATTATTTAACTGTTTCTCCTACCAATTCAAAAATATACCAAAGTTGGGGTAATCTTTACAATGGTATTTTGAAAGCTAATTTGGTAATGGAAAAAGCAGTTGAGGTAACGGATCCTCAATTAAGTGATGAAAGAAGAAATCAAATTATTGGTGAAGCTTTGTTTCTTAGAGCTTATCATTACTATAATCTGGTTACTTTATTTGGAGGTGTTCCTGTAATTCTAAAAGCAACAAATTCAACGGAGTCATCTGCTGTAAATGTTCCAAGGTCAACTGCAGCTGAGGTATTTGCTCAAATTATAACAGATTGTGAGGATGCTGCTACTTTATTACCAGATGTTTATGGTTCTGATGCCAGTGTAAACAAGGCAAGAGCAACAGCTGGTGCAGCCTATGCTTTAGCAGCTAAAGCTAGTGCTCAAAAGCCAAATCCTGATTATACTCAGGTGCTAGACTATATTACAAAGGTTGAAGCCAGTAAAGCAAATTATAAATTGATTGATTATATCGAATTATTTGATGGTGCACATTATAATAATGCAGAGTCAATTATGGAAGTTCAGTATTTATCAGGTAGCGATGGTAATTGGGGACCTCAATGTTTATTGCCTCCTTCAATAAGTGGAGATACATGGCGCAAGTTCATTACCCCATCTCACAATCTAATTGATGCTTATGATGCAGAGGGTGATGAAATAAGAAAAAATGCATCAGTATTATTTGAGTCGGTAAGCTGGGTTGATGAATATTGGGGCAATGCAGTAGGTAGCAGTATCCCTTTTGCTTATAAATGGAAAAATGCCAGTGGATGGTCAAGTTCTGACAGACCTTACCTTTTAAGATATGGAGATATTGTATTATTAAAAGCTGAAGCTTTAAATGAGACAGGTTCTCTAGATTTGGCTGTTATTGAAGTAAATAGAATTCGTAACAGGGTTGACTTACCAAGTTTAACTGCTGATCAAAAAAGCTCAAAAGAAGTATTGCGTAATGTCATTTTAAAAGAAAGAAGACTGGAGCTTGCACAAGAATCGCAGCGTTGGGATGATTTGGTTCGTTATGGAGTAGCTGTTGAAACAATGAATAATCTTCAGGAGATTGATTTAAGAACAGGTTTGGCTACTGACTACCAAATGACAGAAGCAAAACAGCTTTTACCTATACCTCAACAAGAGTTGGATAGAAATCCTAATCTGGAACAAAACCCTTTATAACGTAACGAATGAAGAAGATAAATATTAATTGGATATTGGCTGTTTTTGTTCTGTTTACAGCCTGGAGTTGCTCAGAAGAAAGCAACCTGCAACCAGAAGGACAATGGGATTTAAGCTCTCCTTCTGTAGCTCAAATCAATGGTGTGACTCTTGATGAGGCAAATCCTACTGAAAAAATTGCCTTTCAATGGGATGCTGCAGTTTCATCAGTCCGTTATGGTGTTTACTATACTTTAGTTATTGATTCATTGGATGCTCAGGATTCATCGAATCCAATTCTTGAGGTTAAGGCTGATAATAGTGGTAAGTCGACATCTGCTTCTGTAACTTATTCAGATTTGAATGATGCCTTGTACATGGCCGGATATAAGCCAGGTGTTGAAATTTCTTTGAAATATACAGTTGTTGCAAACTGTTTATCAAAGTCTACTACTGATGAAAAACAATTTGCAGTAGTTAGATATGATGATGATCAATTGTTTTTAGCTGGATCTGCAACTGAAGTAGGTGATAATGTAACCAGCGCCATTAAATTTAAAAGACTAAAAAATGCTTCTGATGAAAAGCTGAATATTTATGAGGTTCATACTTCATTAAATGCGAATGAATCGTTTATGGTTTATAATGGAAAAAGTATCAAAGCAATAGCATATGGTGTAAATGAAGATGGTTTATTGGAGCGTGGTGCTAGTGCATTAAGTGTTGAAGAAGAGGGAGTATATAAAATAACTATCGATTTTGATGCCATGTCGGTAGACTATTTTAAGATTGAGTCACTTGGGGTTATTGGTTCATCTCTAACAGATGGATGGAACTCTGATGAGGATTTGGAATATTTAGGTGATGGAGTTTGGCAGGCTGATATCAGTTTTGTGAGTTCAGGAGATTATATTATCAGAGCAAATAATACCTGGGATGGAATTATTAAAAAAGTATCAGGAACTTCTGGAACTGTAGCCTACGAAGGTTTTGCCAATGATAATGGCATTGGAGTTGAAAATATCCCTCAGGCTGAAGTTGGATATTATACAGTTACTTTAACGCTAAATGCAGATGAATATAGTATCGATTTAGAAAAAGCTCCTGACGAAAGAATGTATGTAATAGTTAATGGAACTGATACTTATGAATTAAGTATGGTTGGAGAAGGAACTTTTGCAACAACTTCATATATCGCTTTGCAATCGACAGATCAAATAATTATTAATACCGAATCTGATGGAAGCGGAACAAGCTACTCTACAACCGATGCTATTGAAGCAGGTACTGATAACAAAGTAAGTGGTTCTTGTATAGCACAAGAGTCTTCAAGTACATTCTCAGTTTCTTTTGATCAGGCTTTTGGTTTTGTTATTAATGTAAATGAAGGAACATTGGATTGGCACTATTACAACTTGAAGTTATTCCATTGGGATGATGAGGCTGATGGAGGATGGGATGCAAAACTTGAAGCTGAAATGACTTATGCTCATCCCTATACATTTACAGTCACAGCTGATCTTTCTGCTGATTTTGAGACTAAGTTTTTCTCACCTTGGGATATTCAATTTGGAGCCGGAGCTTCTGATGATATTAATGCTCTTGCAGGAACCATGACTAACGATAGTGGTGCAGCAAACTTTAAGAATATTTCTGAAACAGGAACCTATAACGTGACCGTAGTTGTTGCAGATGATTTCACTACTGCTACTTATGAGTTTGTTAAACAATAATAATTGAATGGGCAGTTTATACTGCCCATAATTAAAAATATTATGCTGATTAAAAGTAAAAATATAATAGTTCCTTTTCTTGTTACCCTGATATTTGGAATAACAGGAGCTCAATGTAAAAAGGATAGTGAAACACCAGCTCCTCCACCAACACCACAAGAGGACGCATTAAGTGTTACTAAATATTTATCAACTTCTGATGGTAATGCAAAATTTGTTAAGCAAGATGATAGTTTCTACAGTGCAGAAGCAAATAGTTTTGTTTCGATAAATGTTGATGTTTCTACTGAATATCAGGAGATGGATGGATTTGGTTTTTCTTTAACAGGGGGAAGTGCACTTCATTTAAATAATATGTCAACCTCTAAACGAAAAGCTTTATTAAATGAACTTTTTGCATATGATGAAGAAAATATAGGTATTAGTTATTTGCGAATTAGTATTGGAGCTTCTGATTTAGATGCAGAACCTTTTTCATATAATGATTTATTGGATGGACAAACCGATGTTAATTTGGATCAATTTTCTATAGAACCGGATAGAGATCATTTGATTCCAGTGCTAAAGGAAATATTGGAAATCAATCCTGATATTAAAATACTTGGATCGCCATGGTCTGCTCCTGCCTGGATGAAAACTAATGGTTCAACAAAAGGAGGTGAATTAAAGGAAGAGTATTATGAGGTTTATGCAAATTATTTTGTGAAATATATACAGGCAATGGCCAGTGAAGGTATTACAATTGACGCTATAACAATTCAAAATGAACCTTTGCATCCAGGTAATAATCCAAGTATGTATATGGAACCTGAAGCACAAGCTTCTTTTGTGAAGAATGCATTGGGACCTGCATTTGAGACAGCCGGTATTTCAACCAAGATCATTGTTTATGATCATAATGCAGACAGAACTGATTACCCAATCACTATTTTTAATGATTCTGAGGCTAATAAATTTATTGATGGATCAGCGTTTCATTTATATGGAGGTTCAATAGATGATTTGGTTAAAGTTCATAATGCATACCCTGATAAGAATTTGTATTTCACAGAACAATGGATCGGGGCACCTGGAAATTTTGGAAATGATATTGTTTGGCATACTGAAAACTTAATTATCGGAGCTTCTCGTAATTGGTGCAAAACTGTATTAGAGTGGAATTTAGCGAGTAACTCAAATTTAGAACCTCATACTGATGGTGGGTGTACACAATGTTTAGGTGCATTAACCATTGATGGTGATGATGTAAGTCGAAATCCAGCGTATTATATTATAGCACATGCATCAAAGTTTGCACGTCCTGGATCTGTTCGAATTGCTACTAATATCCCTTCCGGTTTACCCAATGTGGCATTTAGTACTCCTGATGGTGAAATTGTGTTGGTTGTGGTAAATACTTCCGGATCTGAAATACGATTTAATATTGATAAGGGAGCAGAAATGTTCGTTGATAAGTTAGCTGCTAATTCAGTCGCTACTTATGTTTGGAAATAGACTGGTTTTTTAACTAAGGGGAAATAATTGGTTATGAATATAAGAATATGGGCATTGCTAGGGTTGATATCTTTTGCGTGTAAACCTCTACCTGTTGATACAAAAGCAAAACAAGAACTTGTTTTTACAGCTGAAGATAAAATGATTGATGTTTATTGTACTTCAAAAGATAGCAATAAGCGACTTAGTTTAGTAGGAAGTCATGGATTTACAAAAGCTGATCAGCCGTTGGAAACGGAAATAAGTGTATTTGTTAATCCGCATAAGCAATTTCAAACTTTTTTAGGTATTGGAGGAGCAATTACCGATGCTTCAGCTGAAGTATTTAGTAAGCTGCCTGAAAAAAAACAAAAGGAATTAATAGATGCATATTATGGTAAGGATGGTATAAACTATACATTGATGAGAACAACAATTCACAGCAGTGATTTTAGTTCTGAAAGCTATACTTACATAGATGAAGGAGATAAGGAATTAAATTCTTTTTCAATTGATCATGATAAGGCATTTCGCTTACCAATGATAAAGCAAGCCTTATCGCAAGCGGATTCTTCAATTATAGTTTATGCATCACCCTGGAGTCCTCCTGCTTTTATGAAAGGAAGAAAAGATATGTTAAAAGGAGGGAAACTTCAGCCTGAGTTTTATCAATCATGGGCTTTGTATTATTCAAAGTTTATTAAAGCATATGAATCAGAAGGTGTACCTATTTGGGGACTAACAGTTCAAAATGAACCAATGGCAGTTCAAACCTGGGAGTCGTGTATTTATACAGCTGAAGAAGAACGTGATTTTGTAAAAAATTACTTAGGTCCAACACTTCAAGCGGAAGGACTTCAGAGTAAAAAGCTAATTGTTTGGGATCACAACAGGGATTTAATATCTCATAGAGCAAATACGATTCTAAGTGACCCTGAAGCTGCTAAATATGTTTGGGGCGTTGGATTTCATTGGTACGAAACTTGGGCAGGAGGAAAACCTAAATGGGATAATCTACGAAATGTGAAAGAATCTTTTCCAGATAAGCAACTGTTGTTTACAGAAGGATGTAATGAAAAGTTTGACGCTAATGAATATCAAAGATGGTCAAATGCTGAGCGCTACGGAAAATCTATGATTAATGATTTTAATTGTGGAACAGTAGGTTGGACAGACTGGAATATCTTATTAGATCAAAACGGAGGTCCAAACCATGTAGGTAACTTTTGTTTTGCGCCTATCCATGGAAATACTGCTACAGGAGAATTGATTTATACTCCGGCTTATTATTACATAGGGCATTTTTCAAAGTTTATCAGACCGGGAGCTCTTAGAGTTAGCACAACAACAAGTTATAGCAAAATTATAAGTACATCGTTTTTAAATAATGATGGAAAAATGGTAACTGTTGTGATGAATGAATCAGAAAAAGAAATGGATTATAATCTAATAGTTGAAGGAGACAAAGCTACGCTTAGTATTGCTCCTCATTCTATTCAAACATTAGTTTACTAATTTAACTAAGCACGGGGCAATTTGATAACTGTTCGATTCTTAATCGTATTAAGAATCGGCAGTTATTTTTCTTTTACTTAGAGAGCTGTTCCTGGATATTACGGGCTGCCAACTTTACACAGTCTTTACAGTTTAGCTTTCTGTTTTTTCGTATCTCTATGCACTCTAAACTTCCTCCTTTAAGAATAAAGTCTTCATTAATTGCTTTAATAATTGAATGTTCTTTTATTAAATGATGAGCAGCATAAAGTGCTCCGCATATTCCATTTTCAGCCTTTCCTCTTCCTTTTTCTGAAGCTTGATCAATGACACATTCACTTACATTGTACTCAGGCTGAAAAGCCTTTAAAATAGCTTGTGCACAATTATAGCCATCTTTACCATGATAAAGTTTTTCCGCAAGTTGAATTTTCATTTATATAAGCTACAATAAGGATTAATTCTTGGCTCTTCTGATTTGTTTAAAGCTAATTTTTAAAGCTTTTTCGAAATGTCTGATTGATTTAATTTCTTTAGAAGTAATCAATGCTAACGAATAACCTTTTTTACCGGCTCTTGCAGTTCTACCACTTCGGTGAGTATAATACTCGTCTTTGTCTGGTAATTGATAGTGAATTACAAATGAAAGATCTTCAATGTCAATACCTCTTGCTGCAAGATCTGTAGCCACAAGAATAGGCATATCTCCTTTTTTAAAGGTACGCATTATCTTATCTCTTTCAATTTGTTTTAAATCACCCTGGATAGCGTCAGTCTTAATGTTTTTAGCATTCAATTGTTTAGCTAGTGTAGTTGCTGCAATTTTTGTTTTACAAAAAACAATACCTCTGTTGCCTTTTTCCATTTTTAGAATTTGTAAAAGTATATGTAGCTTTTCTGCTTCTTCACAAATTAAAAACTGATGGTCAATATTTTTATTAACGATACTTTTTTTACTAACCTCAATTCTAATGGCATTTTTAGAAAGATGATTGTTTACTATTTTCTTAATTCCATCAGGCATGGTAGCAGAAAATAGCCATTTGTTATCTATTTTATTCAGGTGTTTAAGAATCTGATCCAGCTCTTTCTTAAAACCCATGCTAAGCATTTCATCAGCTTCGTCAAGTATAACAGTAGAAACCTGATCGAGATTAACGGCCTTACGTTGAATTAACTCAATTAGTCTTCCCGGAGTAGCAACAATAATATGAGTAGGTCTTCTTAAAGCACTAATTTGTCTTTCTATCTGTTGTCCGCCAAAAACTGCTTCAGTAAATATTTTATCAGAATACTTAGTAAACTTAAATAGTTGTTTTGCGATCTGTTGTCCAAGTTCTCTTGTTGGACAAAGAATTAGGCCTTGTACCGCTTTTTTATTTGGATTAATACGATGTAGTAAAGGTAAACCATAGGCTGCAGTTTTACCTGTTCCTGTTTGAGCCTGGGCTATTAAATCAGTATTATTTTGTAATAAAGCAGGGATTACTTGTGCCTGAATCTCTGTTGGTTCAATAATCTTGATTTCTTTTATAGCTTTACAGAACTTCTTATCAACTCCTAATTTTTCAAACTGCATTATCTCTATGATTTTAAATTTTGTGCAAAAATAGTTGTTTTCCTGTATACTACTAATTTTTAACTATTTTAAGCATGTTTTCTGTGCATATTATTTAATTGATTTTAATAATATGGGATTAAACTATTGTCTATAGATGCACTTAGAAAGCGATATTATAAAAAAAGAAAGCCTGTCTGAGATTAGACAGGCATGCGGAAACATTCTAAAAAAACTAACCTAAACCTCACACACATTTTGAATGTTCCTATTATTGGGGACCAGGAGAGCATTTTTATCAACTACAAATTACAACGCATTTTATACGTTGTCAATGGTTTTTTATAGATAGGTAATTAATTTATCATTTTTTAACATTTATCCGATATTAGTAAGCTGTGTAAAATCATACTCAATAACTGATGCTTATCATTTAGTAATCCTTATTGTTACAATATCTTGTAGCTTTTGAATCAGATAATTTGTTTTGTTTAAAACCTTGATAATATGCAACAATTAATAGAGTGTGTTCCTAATTTTAGTGAAGGACGAGATATGAATATCATCAATCAAATTACATCCGAAATAAAAAAAGTTGAAGGTGTAAGCTTAATTGATGTAGATCCTGGTAAAGCTACGAACAGAACTGTTGTAACTTTTGTAGGTACTCCGGATGAGGTTGTTGAAGCTGCATTTCAGGCTGTGAAAAAAGCCAAAGAGTTAATTGATATGAGAGGCCATAAAGGGGCACATCCTAGATTTGGGGCTACAGATGTTTGTCCTTTAGTACCTGTTTCAAATATAACAATGGAAGAAGTGGTAGTTTATGCTCACAAACTTGCCGAAAGAATAGGACAGGAACTAAATATTCCTATTTATTGCTATGAATCGGCAGCAAAGCAACCACTACGTAAAAATTTAGCAGAATGCAGAAAAGGAGAGTATGAGGCTTTGCATGAAAGAATTACGTCTGAAGAATGGAAACCTGATTATGGACCATCTGTTTTTGATGAAGAAGTACAGCAAAGTGGTGCAACGGCTGTGGGAGCCCGTAATTTTTTAATTGCATATAATGTAAATTTAAATACAACAAGTACACGTAGAGCAAATACTATTGCTTTTGATCTTAGAGAAAGGGGACGCATAAAAAGAGAAGGAGATAGTTTAACCGGCAAGATTGTTACAGATGAAAAGGGAAATCCTGTTAATGAACCAGGATTACTGAAGTCGGTAAAGGGAATTGGTTGGTATATTGAAGAGTATGGAATTGCTCAGTTGTCACTTAATTTGACAGATATATCAGTAACTAGTATGCATAAGGCATTTGATGTAGCATGCGAAAGAGCTACTTTTCATGGATTAAGAGTGACAGGTTCAGAATTAGTTGGTGTTGTACCTCTAAATGCAATTTTAGATGCTGGTAAATATTTTTTAAAGAAACAAAACCGATCAACCGGTATTTCTGATAAAGAGATTATTAAAATTGCAGTAAAATCTTTAGGCTTGGATGAGTTGTATCCATTTGATCCAGATAAAAAAATCATAGAATACATTCTTGAGAAAGAGTCGTTAAAAGGAAAGAAAAAACTAGTCGATCTTTCATTATCCGATTTTGTTTTCGAAACAGCCAGCGAATCTCCCGCTCCAGGGGGTGGATCAGTATCTGCATATATGGGATCAATAGGGGCAGCACTTGGAACTATGGTTGCAAATTTATCTTCTCATAAACGAGGATGGGATCATAGAACGGCAGAGTTTTCAGAATGGGCAGAAAAGGGAAAGTATTTTCATGATGAGCTTTTGAAAATGGTTGATAAAGATACAGAGGCCTTTAACGCTATAATGGAGGCATTTCAATTACCTAAGGGTAATGAAGAAGAAAAGTTAACTCGTAAGAGAGTTATAGAACAAGCTACAAAGGATGCTATTTTAGTTCCATTCAATACAATGAAATTATGCTATGAATCTATGGAGGTAATGGAGGCCATGGTCGAAATTGGAAATACAAACTCAATAACAGATGCTGGTGTAGGAGCAATCAGTGCAAGGGGAGGTGTTTTAGGTGCCTGGTTGAATGTTCGAATAAATGCTAAAGGATTAGAAGATAAGGAATTTGTAGATGATATTTTAAAGCAGGGAGAAGAAATCGTAAGAAAGACAAGAGAACTGGAACTTAAAATCCTGGATAGAATGCCATAATTGGTTAAAAATTCATATATTTATCGAAAGCATGAAGGTTTTACTTTCATGCTTTTTGTTTACTATACTTACCTCATTTTTAGAGACAGAAAAAAAATAATGAAAGTATTGGTTTTTTATGTTAATAGTTTTGCTTATGAACCCAAAGTGAAGAATGTTGATAATGCGGCAGAACCTGGTGAGGGTAGGGAAATAAATGATGCAATACTTGCGTTTATTCAAGTAGAAGCTGATGATGAAGAAAAAGATTTAAAAAGTAGAGAAAAGAAGCTTGTAAATCATTTAAAATGGACGGCAAGAAAAAATAATACCAAAAAAATTATATTGCATTCTTTTGCTCATCTATCAGAGTCTAAAGCTTCTTTTGATTTTACGGTAGATCTTTTTAACGCAAGTCAAGCGCGTTTAGAAAACACTGAATATGAAGTTTTTCAAACACCATTTGGCTATTTTCTGGATCTAAAGATTGATGCGCCGGGAGCATCATTAGCCCGAATTTGGGCAAGTTTATAGTGAAGATTATTGGTCTTGACTATAAAGCATTATATTTGTTAAAATTATTGAAAATTGACTATGAGGAGAGTTTTAATTACATGTTTTCTATGCCTACTTTTTCAGTGGAATAATGCTGAAGAATTAGATACATTGAAACTACAATTAAAGTGGACTCATCAGTTTCAGTTTGCAGGTTATTATGCTGCTCAGGAACAAGGATATTTTAGAGAAGAAGGCTTGTATGTCGAATTTGTTCAGGGAAATGAAGATAATAGCAAAAAATTCGATTTTATAGATAATGTGGTTGAGCAAAAAGCTCAATTTGGTGTTGAATCTCCAAGGTTGTTAGTAGCCAGAAATAATGGGAAAAAAGTAGTTGTACTGGCAACAATTTTTCAGCACTCACCAGAAGCCTTTATTACACTCTCTAAATATAAAATTACAGGTATTGAGGATTTAAAGAATAAAAGAATCCGAATTTCAAATAAAACACTTACTTCTACCAAATCATTATTATTAAAGATGGGGTTAGATAGTCTTGTTGAAAAAGTGTCATACGGAGACCGTTTGGGTGGACTTATTGATGGAAAATATGAAGTGATAGATGGTTATGTTACTGATGTTCCTTTTGTGTTAAGTCAATTAGGACAGTTACCTGTTGTTATTAATCCATATGCTTATGGTGTAGATTTTTATGGCGATTGTATTTTTACCTCTGAAGAATATTTGAATTCTAATCCGGAGAAAGTTCAGAAATTTGTAAGAGCCAGTCTAAAAGGGTGGAACTACGCCATGAATCATAAAGAAGAGGTTGTTCGACTTATTCAGAATAAATATAATAATGATTTACCTTATGATGTACTGATGTATGAAGCCATGAAGATGGAGGAGTTGATTCTTCAGAAATTTGTAGAGATTGGCCATACCAATAAAGAAAGATGGAAGCAAATTGCAGAATCTTATGTGCAGTTAGGTATGCTAGATGAAAATTACTCCTTAGATGGATTTTTATATGAAGATTATGAGGACCAAAAGCTAGATGGTTTAAATAGAATATTAAAAATTCTGATTTTTGTAATCATTGCTATTTCCTTAATTACTTTATATTTCTCATTCTTTAACAGGAAGCTAAAAAAAGAGGTAAGAAAAAGAACAAAAGAGCTACAGGAAGCTAATGAAAATCTAAAAGAAAAGAATTCTATACTTCGTGAACATAATGAACAAATAGAGCTTATAAATCATCAGCTTTCTATTGCCAAGGAAAAAGCTGAGGAAAGTGATAAGCTAAAAACATCATTTATTTCAAATATGTCTCACGAAATCCGAACTCCAATGAATGGTATAATTGGTTTTGTGGATTTATTAAGGTTTCAGGATTTGGAAGATGAGGATAAGGAAAATTACCTGGATTTAATAGAAGATAATTCAAATCAATTATTGCATATTATTTCTGATCTGATAGATATTTCGCAAATTCAGGTTGGACAAATTAAAATTGCAAAAACAAAGGTTTCCATTCAAGAGCTTTTTAAAAGTTTATATCAGGTTTTTGAAATACGTATTAAATCTGTTAAGAAAAAAGATATAGGTTTTTCTTATAATATTGGTGAAGGTGTCGGGGAGTATATTTATACTGACTTTAACCGAATTCGTCAGGTATTGGGAAATCTTTTAGAAAATGCCATTAAATTTACCAATGAGGGAGAAGTAAAATTCTCAGTTGAGAAAGGTGATTCTGAAAATGAATACAAATTTTGTGTATCTGATACCGGTAAGGGAATTCCTAAAGATAAGGTAGATCTTGTTTTTCAAAGGTTCTTTAAGGATGAGGAACAGTACAGTGTAGATATGGGAGGAACTGGTTTAGGTCTGTCTATCGCGAAAAACTTTGTGGAATTATTAGGAGGAAAAATATGGCTTGAAAGCCAGCAAGGAAAAGGATCTTGCTTTTATTTTTCACATCCTGTAAATCCTGAATTATAAGTTGTCAATTTGTTCCAATTGATCATCGGATAGTGATCTGACTTCGTTCATCATATGAGTAATGAAAGTCATTTTCGCTGCGTTTTCAAGAACTTCTATACGATCAAAAGCTTTAATCATTTCTGATCCAATGGCTGTAATTCCATGGTTCTCCATAATAAGTACTTTATTTTCAGCAAAAGTATCACTTACATTTTTAGCCAATTCAGGTGTACCAATTAGTCCATAAGGAGCAATAACAGGATCTTTGATTATCATGCGCGATTCCACAACCAAATGGGCATTTATTGGAATATCCATTGCAGAAAAGGCTGATGAAAAAATAGTATGACAATGAACAATGGCATTTATGGTAGGGTGATCTTTGTATATCTGAAGGTGCATGCTTGTTTCACGACTAGGATTAAGCCAGGTTGTAATGTTATTACCGTCTCTATCCAGAATAATAATATGTTTGGCTTTCATGGTGCCTTTATCCACTTCAGTAGGAGTAATTAGAAAATGATCTCCAACTCTTTTGCTGATATTTCCTCCTAAACTAGTGGTGAGTCCCTTTTTATAAAGTCTTCTCATAAAGCGGGCTACCTCTTTTCTTTCCTTTAAATAAAGATCTTTTGTTTCCATAACATAAAGCTTATGGATTAAAGCTATAAGTAATTATTATCTTTTGAAAGAAAAAAGCATAAAAAAAACCGCATCGTATGACACGGTTTTATATTTTGAATTATTTGTAATTACTGATTTTTGTAGTCTTTACAAGCATTATATATTCCTTCAAATAATTCTTTTGCATCAGCAGCAGCCATCGCTGAAAACGCCACTCTAAGAATATTATTTAAGTTAATAATACCAATGCTGTATTTGTTAATTAAGATTTCACGAATAGCTTCACCATCTAATCCTTCTTTTAGTTCTACACACATAAAATATCCTGAATTATATGGAAGAGCAGTGAAGAATTCTTCATATTTATCCTCGCTTAAAGCTTCTTTAATAGCAAGGTAACGGGATTTCATTATAACGAACTTACTGTGTTTTTGATCTGCATAATCAGGTGCCTCAAAAGCGTGTAATAATAAAGATTGACTTAAGTTAGATGAGTTTGAGATATTACCACGAACAGCTCCTGCTGTTTTCATTTCTAAAGCATGATATAATTCTTCAGAACCACCTTTAATACCATATGTAATAAAACCAACTCTGAATCCCCAAACATAATCTTCTTTGGTTGCACCATCAATTTTAACAGCTAATACATTCTCATGAATATCTGATAAGTAAGCAAAGATAGATTGAGGTTCAACTCCTTCTTCAAATACCAACCCAAAGTATGCATCATCTGTAATTGCTACAATTTTCTTTCCTGCTTCAGCAGCATCTTTAACAGTAGCAACTATAGCTTTCATTTCTTCAGTAGTAGGAGTATATCCGGTTGGGTTGTTAGGAAAGTTTAAAATAACAACTTTCTTTTCTCCATCACTCAACAAACTTTCTTTTAAAGAATCTACATCAAATTGATTGTCTTTAAATAAGTTGAATTTAACAAGTTTAGCACCATAGGCATTAGATAATGCCAGGTTGTAGTTTCCCCAAAATAAATTTGGAACAATCACTTCCTGGTCTTCATCCATCCAAAGGTAACCAGCCATGCTTATACCATGTGTTAGGGCACTTGTTACAATTGGTAAACTTAATTCTTTGCCTTTAAGAGCAGGATTTTTTTCGTAAATCATTTCTTTCCATTTAGCTCTTAAGTCAGGACGACCAAAACTTGGAGCATAAGGAAATGATAAAGATGGATCCAAATCAATTTTTGAGGCAATAGATTCCAATCGCATAGGGGTACCATCATCTTCAATAGCAGCTCCGATTGTAGCGTTAATCTTTGTTCCTTTTGCTTCTGCAGTTTGACCTAAAATACCTTTTTTAGGAAAGAAAATGTGTTTTCCTTTCTCACTTAATAAGTCATAAACAACAGGATTTTTTGCTAAAATTACCTCGTTTAATTCTTGTGCTTGCGGATTCATCTGTTTTTAAGTTTTCAGTTTTGAATAAATGATGTAAATAAATTTAATAATCCTTGAATAAAAAATAAAGTGTTATTACAATTACTTAATCATTATATATGTTTCCCAATCATTAATATTCGAATACAAAATTGCTAAAAAATGTGCATTATATGATCAATTTACTTTTTTTTTAGTAAAAATGTTTATTGGTGATGTAAGTTGAAGATATTGAGATTTTTAGTTATTGAGAAACGTGTTTTTTATAAAGTGAATTGTAAATAGGTTAAAAATTATTGATGCCAAAAAGCTTTGATTATGCTTTTTATAGAGGGAGCACTTACCTGATCCCAATCCAGATTTTCTTTATTTACAAATACGATATCTGTAATATCATCCTGAATATGCATATTTTCCCAACCATCAACTTTGCATACAAAGGCCATGTCTGTGGTGTATACCGAAAATCCGGAATAGATGTATTCATTAGGAAATGAAGTTAAATATTTCATCTCAACAACATCCAGATTTAGTTCTTCTTTAATTTCTCTTTTTAGAGCCGTCTCAGCCGATTCCATTGGGTCAACAAATCCTCCGGGTAAATCAAGCATTCCCTTGTTAGGATTGAAAGCTCTTATTGTCAACATGAGCTCACCATCTTTATTTTCAATTAAACCTGCCACAGCAGCAGAAGAGTTAATGAAGTAATGAAATCCACAATGAGCACAAAGAAATGATCGCTCTCCTTCAAAATTAAATTCTTGAGAACCGCATTTAGGACAAAATTTAAAAACGTTTTCAGGTTGAGTCATAATTCGTCAGTTTTCAGTACTCAGTCGACAGTTTACAGCCAAATGCCTGCTGAAGACTGAGTACTTTTATATTTTATTCCCAAAGGTTAGATGGATAAACACCTTTTTCAATCAAAGCATTTAAACTTTTTTGAACAATAGGTTTATCTTCCTGGTAAGTAACTCCAAACCATTTTGCATCACTGCTTAAAACTCTAGTAGAAGCTTTACCTGCTTTGATCATTTTATCAACCAAAGCATTAAAGTAAAACTCCGATTTTAATTCAGTTCCTTTTTCCTTTAAAAATTCTAAGAATCCATCTTCCAGTGCCTTGAAAAATGAGTTTTTAAAGGCCCAGAAATTCATTGAAACAGGTTCTTTACCGGTTAGCTCTGTGGTATTGTCATCTTCCCAGTATACAATTTTTCCGTCCAGATAGCCAATCTTAGTTCTCTCAATAATGTTTAAAAGGTTATCGTTAGAGTCAGATTCACAAACTCCTCTGGATACCGTTCCGTGCTCAGATAATGTGTTATCTAAAGCATATCCAACCATGGCATATTCATGATCATCTTTACTGTTCTCAACAAAACTTACTACAGTTTCATAGGCTTCCCTGCCATAAAAATCATCTGCATTAATGATGGCAAATGGACCTTTTATTGCATCTTTGGCCATTAACATAGCATGACCGGTTCCCCAAGGTTTTTCTCTACCTTCTGGAACAGAATATCCTTCAGGTAATTTATCTAATTCCTGATATACATATTCTACCTCAATTTTACCCGCTAGTATAGGTTCAAAACGTTTTTTAAACTGATCTGCGAAAGATTGACGTATAACAAATACAACTTTTTCAAATCCAGCCTGAATTGCATCATAAACTGAATAGTCGATAATAGATTCGCCACTAGGCCCAAGAGTGTCTAATTGCTTTAATCCACCATATCGGCTTCCCATTCCTGCTGCCAGAACTAATAATGTAGGTTTCATATTGTAAATAGTATAAAGGCAAAATAATAAAGACAAAAGACAGTATGATCTTAATTGTTAATATTTAATTTGCCTTGAGTTTAAATTTATCTTTTGATTTTAGATTGTCAGCTATAAGTTATTGTCTGTTTTTATAATCATTCAATAAACCTTCATATAACCAATTGGCTAAAGCCTGTCGGTTGTTTTCAATAATAAAACGTTGTTGATCTCTGTAATTTCTAATATTACCCAGTTCAATAAAAACAGCACTTGGATATGTTTTTCTTAAAAGAAATAAGTTTCTTGGAGATACAACTCCGGAATAGCCTCTTGATGGTTGATGTTGATTGTATTTTTCATCAAATACCTTTAATAATTCATGTGCTGTTTTTTCTCCGGTTTTACTTTTAGGAGAATGGTAGAAAAATACATCAATTGCTTTCCCTTTGCTTCTGGAATCCACATGTATGATAATACAACGTTGATATGCCGGTTTATTTTTTATGTATTCCTGGTTGATGAAATTTGTACGTTGTTTTAATCTGTCTATTTGCTCTAAAGGAATTTCTTCATTATTGCAGACTTCATCTTTATCCAGATCAAGGTACGAATCATCCCTGATACCATCGTTTTTGTCCTGAATAACCATATCTACTTTAGCTCCGTTTTCCTGAAGGCGTTTAGCTAAACGTAATGTGATATCATATGCATATTCATCTTCGGCAAGGGTTTTATCTCCATATTTACCTAAAGCTCCCGGATCAGGGCCTCCATGTCCGCTAACCAAGTAAAAAACTGCACCATTAAGATCCTCAGAGTCTAATTTGAACTTTTCTCTTTCAGCCCCATACAAGGGTTCATATAAAAAGATTTCAGTTGCAGGTACTTTATAGGATACTCCAAGTAGTAAAGAATTGTTCTTCCCAAACTTACCTTTGTTTAATTCCAAAAATTGCTGTGTATGTTTTTCAGGATTAAGACTATTTCTGATTAAAAAGGAATTTAAGCCTTCTCCCTTTTGGGGAATTGAAGTCTTTAAAGGAGGGGCTTCTTGTGCAAAGGCACTTATTACATATAAGCTACACAATAAAAAAAGTATCAACCTTTTTATGTGATTCATAACTCTCAAATATTTTCTATGCTAACTATTTGACGCAAAAATAAATGATTTATTGAACTATCAATAGTATTATTACACGAATACCACCTAATATTTGTTTTTTTGTTAATATACATTGATTATACTAGTATTATTAGTAACATTTCTTTTTTTTTGTGGTGTGAAATTATTTCCCGTTAATTATTATATGTGAAGATATTATTATGGATTTAAGTCAAATTTCCTTTGATCAGATTTTAATGGCATTCGGACTAACCTTATTTGCAGGTTTAGCAACAGGTATTGGTAGTGCAATGGCCTTTTTTGCAAAGAAAACTAATACGAAATTTTTATCAGTTGCTCTTGGGTTTTCTGCAGGAGTAATGATATATGTTTCTTTTGTAGAGATTTTTGTGAAAGCAAAGGATAATCTTGTTGAATCTTATGATGAGGTGTGGGGAACCTGGCTTACTGTAATTTCCTTTTTTGGAGGGATGCTTTTAATTGCATTGATTGATAAATTTATTCCTGATGCGGAAAATCCTCATGAGATGGAAAATATTGAGGATATGACAGAGGAGAAACGAAAAAAAGCCAGTCACTTAATGCGAATGGGAGTTTTTACTGCATTAGCCATTGGTATACATAACTTTCCGGAAGGATTGGCAACTTTTACTGCAGCATTAACCGATCCTAATTTGGGTATTGCCATTGCCGTTGCCATAGCCATTCATAATATCCCTGAAGGTATTGCCGTTTCTGTACCTGTATATTTTGCAACAGGCAGTAGAAGGAGAGCTTTTCGATTAAGTTTTTTATCGGGGTTGGCTGAACCTATTGGTGCTATAGTTGGTTACTTGGTTTTAATGCCATTTTTATCACCTACCATGTTTGGGATTATATTTGCCGGAGTAGCAGGGATTATGGTGTTCATTAGTATTGATGAACTTTTACCGGCGGCTCAAAAATATGGAGAACATCATTTATCTATATATGGATTGTTTGCAGGAATGGTAGTTATGGCTTTTAGTTTATTAATGTTTTTGTAAGTTATGACCAAGAAGGAACGTTTTGAAAATATAATAGAATGGTTTAAGGTAAATATGCCTATTGCCGAAACTGAATTACATTATTCTAATCCTTACGAATTATTGGTTGCTGTAATCTTGTCGGCACAGTGTACTGATAAGCGTGTAAATATGATTACTCCTGATTTATTTCAACGCTTTCCTACGCCTGATAAATTAGCTGAGTCAACTCCAGAAGAGGTTTTTGATTATATCAGATCGTGTACTTATCCAAATAATAAAAGCAAGCATCTTGTTGGGATGGCAAAGATGTTGGTTAATGACTTTAATAATGTAGTACCTGATGATATTAAAGAATTACAAAAGCTTCCTGGAGTTGGACGAAAAACGGCTAATGTTATTGCAAGTGTAGTATTTGAAAAACCAGCTATGGCTGTAGATACTCATGTTTTTAGAGTTTCTGAAAGGATTGGTTTAACTACAAATTCAAAAACACCTTTGGAGACAGAAAAACAACTGGTAAAATACTTTCCTGAAGAGTTGTTGCCTATAGCACATCATTGGTTGATTTTACACGGACGATATGTTTGTATTGCTCGTAAACCTAAATGCAACAAGTGTGGCCTGCAGGAGTATTGCAAGTTTTATCAGAAGAATAGTAAAATTTAATTAGAAATTTTTTGTTCGTTGTTGTCAATTCATTTTTCTTGAATACTTACTGTTATAAACCTCTTTTTAACAGCGAAAAAGAAACCCAGTAAAATAATAAGCAATGCTATAATAGAAAGCAATGATCCTTCAAATCCCCAAGCCCCTCCATTTAAAATGTTAGGTCTAAAATGATTAAGAGTGATAATAGAATAGGCTTCCTGACCACTTACGTTAAAACCTAAATGAACCTGAATGAAATTCCACCATAAATGCATGGATATTGGGAACCATAAGCTATTTGTAATCATGTATGTTGTACCCATAACTAATCCTGCTGCAAAAACACTAAATATTCCAATTGAGTCTATGTTAGGATTGAATAAATGTAATGCCGTAAAAATGACAGATGCAACGAATAATGCTATATATTTATTCATAGATTGCATTAAATAGTGTTGTATATATCCTCTAAAAATTATCTCTTCAGTAATGGCTACAATAAGAAATGTCATAATTGATTTACTTAATTCAGATAAATTTAATTGTAAAGAGTATAAGCTTATTTCACCAGTAACGATTAGAATAGAAAAAATGCTACTAATTCCAATAAATACCAAAATGGTAGCAACAATAAATTGATTGTTGAATCCTTTTATTCTTAATCCTAAATCTTCAGTCTTCAGTTACTGCCCACTGCAAACCTTTCCTTTAACTTTCATTGACTAAATTATATCAATGGTATGGACAAAAAAATAACGGTAATTTTACCGTTACTTTTTGAGGGTGTTATATTGTTGTTATTGAGGTGTTTATGTTTTTTTAAATATTGAGTCGTTTCAACAATATTTTGTTCAGTAGAAGGTAATTATTCCAAATCTTGCCATTTTGAAGGAAAATTATTCCAAAAATCCTGTTTTTTGAGAAAAATTGTTCCGGAATCGGAACTTTTATGGACTTTCTTGCACCTTGCTTCGGTATTGCATCGGATCAGCAACGGTATTTTATCGGATAGTCATCGGATACTGATCGGATAGTCATCGCCATATAGTATCCGAACAAAACCCGAACAATAACCGATCGGATGGCGTTCTTGTTACGACTTTGTATGGTAGGAGGTAGGATGAAAGGTCATTAGGTCGATAGGTCTATAGATTAAGAGGTTACCAGATATAAAACTCATTAGGTTAATATATACGGATACAAATTAAATTCACGCCACATTGGCCTTCTACTCCTCGGCTGGCCATCCCGCTTTAATTTACAGCTCCATAAATTAATGCTATAATACAACGCTTAATTAAACTAGAGCCTTTAATGCTTGTTATTTTTATTATTAGTATTTGTGTTATGCTATTCAAATGAACATAATAGTGTATTGTTCTTGTATTTTATGAGATTAGATTAGTAAGTGCAATTATATTTTTTTATTTAACTCAATAACTCCATTAGAAACAGAAAAGCAATTGGTGAAACACTTTCCTGAGGATTTATTGCCTATAGCTCATCACTGGTTAATCTTACACGGACGATATGTTTGCATTGCCCGCAAACCAAAGTGTTCAAAATGTGGGTTGCAGGAATATTGCAAGTTTTATCAAAAGAATAGTAAAGTTGTGAATTAATTTATCTATTGTAAAGATCAGCACTTCTTAGTTTTGTATATGAATATGTTAGGTGTTTAAAAGTTTCTTTTTGTTTCCAGAATTCTGATTTAAAATTATTATTTGTGGTTTTGAGAATATTAAATTCCATTATGCCTTTTCCTGTTCTTTGGTTTACTGGATTTATATCATATTCATAAACGTGATATTTAGAGTATTGATTTCTATTGATTTCTTTATTGTTTTGATTGTACAGAAATGAATGAGACATTTCAAAATCAGATAAATAACAGATATGATTTAAGTATTTATATTTTAAATAGACTGCTATTTCTTGATTGATAATTGTGTTTCCTGATATTTTTCCCGTGTTCGTATATTCTTGTTTTGATTTAGCTGTACATGAAGCTATATAATCAATACACATTGAGTTCTTCCATATCGCAACATCAATGTTATTATAACCTTTTTTTATTGATTTTTTTGGAGAAAAGAGTAGCTTAATTTGGATGCTATCTTCGTTTATCTGACAAATATATTCATCCATAAAATCTTTGTATATTAGGAAGTTATTTTCTGGAGGTATAACTCTTGGGTGAAAATTTGATTCCCATTCTGTTGAATTGTAATCTATATTTCTTTCTACGTGTCCTTGTATTTTTGTGCATTTAATATTGGCTTCTTTTCCAATTTTATTCAGTTTAGTCTGTTTAATATCAAAATCTATGTCGCATATACAAACGGAATCATTATTAATTATATCTCCACCTTCCCAATACGATTTTGATAAATAGTTATTCTTTAATTTATTATAAGTATTAATAGTGCATTTTGAAAATAATTCAAATGCATAACTACCAGATACAGTAATCTCTGTTAAACTCTGAGTTTTTTCATCTAAAACAACATCTAACTCATTTGAATGAATTATAATCTCTGCTCTATTATAGCTAAGATGATAGAAGCATAGCGTATCGTTTAAATGACAGTTTTCTAATTCAAAGTATCCTTCGTTATTTGAAGTTGTTGAAATAGTTGATCCATTTACTTTAACAAACACGAAATCAATTGGGGAGTTGTTATTGTCTTTAACAATTCCAGTTATTTGAGAAGAGCTTTTATAGCAAATGTTAACTAAGATCAGTAAAATAATATATTTCATAATGTTCATTGCTACTAAATTTTCATTTTTATTCCAATTCCAAAGCTCCAGTTGTTAAACTCCATCCTGCTTTTATTGGATAGATTTCCATTTATGTAATAGTTAATATCCTTATGCGAAATAGATTCGGAAGCATGTTTTCTGAATAAGAAAAAGCCTGAACGTTCTTGTAAAGTTATAATGTCTTTTGTTTTTATAGAAGATAAATAATTAGATGATAAATTTAAATATAAGCGATTTGAAATTTGATAATCAATACTAGCTCCTAAGGTTAATCCATTCATTTTTAACCCGGAATAGGCCTGAATTTTGTCATTTTTAAACTTTTTTCCTCCAAATGAAAAGTCATGGTCTGATTTTTCTGTTCCTAGTGAATATCCTACTTTTTGCCATTGCCAACCTAAATTTACATTGCTAATAATTTGCTTGCCTAAAGTTTTTAATGGGATAACTCTATTGTATTTTAAAATGGTTTCGTTGATGAATAAATTCTTATTAAAAGGAGTGTTGGTTTTATATATCAACTGGTTTCTATTATTGATTTTATAATTGATTGAAGCATGCTCGGAAATGATATAGTTAGAATGTAGATTGTTTTGAAAAGATAAATTTAAATAATTTAAGCTGTAAGATGCTTTGGGTATTTGGTTTTTTATTATTTCAACTCCGCATTCAAACTCAAAACGTTTTAGTATTTTATAAAGTATTTCTCGCCAATTTAGGTATTGCGCCTTTTTACTTTGAGATAAAAAGATACTTTTTGACGTAATGCTATCCATTAAAAGATCATTGTTTAAAGGTAAAATATTATAATCCTTCCAATTACTTTCTGAATAAAAATTAGCTTGAAATGCAGGTGTAAATGTTATAGGACTGATAGAGTCAAATGGAATTTTTAATACATTATTGGCTGAGTAAGATGTGATAATATATTCAAGAGGACTAGAAATAACCTTATTATTTGCGGTTTTAATATGTTCGTTTTCAAATAAGGCATTGATACGATATATACTGTCTTCTTTGATATAAGTAGTTGTAACGCTTTTATCTAATGAAGTTAAGTTCTCGGGTATTAAATTGAACCTTGATTTTAGTTGTTCATCAGAGTATTCTATTTCTATTTTTACATAGGCTAAACTATTTGCATCGATATAAATATTACCAGAACAAAATGATTTATTTGATTTTGTAGGACGAAACCTGATAATATAGATGGTGTTTTTGTTTAATTTGGTTGTTCCTGTTAATTGATAATTAAATTGATGTCCTCCCTCAAGGTATTTTGCTCTTTTTTTTACCGCGTCGTTTGTATGTACATAATGAGAACTACCATAAAAAACTAAAGGGAATTCATTAAAAGATTTATTATCGATGTATTTTCTGGAATCGATAACTTTTATTGTTCCTTCTTCTTTGTTTTCATATGATGATTTATAAATTTCAGTTAAAACTTCCATAAATCTTAAATATTCTCCTTTTTCATTTTGTAGGGAAGTTCTACAGAAACCTTCATATTTAGTGGGGTAGCTTGGATAATTTTCAGGTATCTTGTCAAAAGCTTTTCGTAAAAACGAACGTAATGTACTATCCGGCATAATGGTTATTTCACTGATATCATAAGTCAATGGTTTTAAGTGTAAAGAGAGGCTTGATTCATTGTTTTGAATTCTGTATTCTTTAGTTTCATAACCAATACAACTAAAAACTAAGGTTCTGTATTTGGGATTGGAAGGAATATTAATTGAAAACTCACCTTGTATGTTTGTTGTTGTTCCGTTATAAGTACCTTTTATGCCAATATTAACAAATGGTAAAGGTTGCAATGTCTTTGAGTCAATGATTTTTCCCGAAAAAGTTTCAGCAAAGGATAATTTATATACTGATAATAGTAAAAGGATGATAAACGTCTGTCTCATAGTATTTGGTTGGTTATTTATATTTGGTTATTAGAAATGAATGATTATAAGTTTTTTCTAATAAGTGCTATTTTATTTAATTTAATAGGTTTACATAGTTTGCTGTTTAAGTAACAATTAACTGTAATTTTTATATACAAAAAAAAGGCCATCTTTTCTGACGACCTTTTCTGTTTTTTATTTGATGTAATTAAAATCTAAAGCTGATACCAACAGTTAAATAACTAACTCCATAACCAGCCTCAGCATAAACTCCAATATTTTTAGCAAAAGCATATCTGATTCCTACAAATACGTCAGTTATAAGGCTTGTGTCGTTGCCTTTATCTGTATACTTTACACCACCTATAGTGTAATCATATTTATAATGCTCAAATCTTAAGCCAGACATAATACCAGCATAAACATCAACTACATCCCAGGCTTTATCACCAGTAATGTCAGTCATGTCGAAGTGATAAGATGCTCTTGGTCCTATTAAGGAGTGAGTATAAGTACCTCCGTTGTAATCCGCTCCTGCAAAAGAGAAAATGGCTCCACCCCCAATGTGACCAATTCCAACTTTATCGGTAAAGCCGTATTCATAGAAACCATTAAAAGATGGAGTTCTTGAATCTACATCATAAGCAGAAATAGAAGGAATACCCAGTCCAAGACCAATAGTTTGTTCCCCGGCATGTAATGTTTGACTAAATCCGTTAGCACTAAAGGCTACTAATAAACTAAATAAGAATAATACCTTTCTCATTGAATTAAAATTTTATTTGTGTTAATTGATTCATATAGTTTAAACGATCAAAATTATAAAATATTTGAGATAATAAATATTAAAAAGTGTTGGATTAAAATTTACTTGCGTTAATTCTAATTGTTATTACTAACTTTGCCGAGTTAAACATATTTTAAAAGGAAGATTTCCAATATAACAAGACACAAAAACAAAGAATTATGTCAGTAGCGATGAATCGCCAAAGAAAGGTGACCACTCATGTGTTGAGCGAGATGAAGCATAACAATGAAAAGATTGCTATGTTAACAGCTTACGATTATTCAATGGCTAAAATTGTTGATCAGGCTGGAATAGATGTGATATTAGTAGGTGACTCAGCATCAAATGTGATGGCCGGATGGGAAACTACATTACCTATCACATTAGATCAAATGATTTATCATGGAGCGTCAGTGGTAAGGGCGGTAAACAGAGCATTAGTTGTGGTTGACTTACCTTTTGGTACTTATCAGGGTAATTCAAAAGAAGCTTTAACATCAGCAATTAAAATTATGAAAGAAACAGCTGCCGATGCTGTTAAAATTGAAGGTGGAGAAGAGATTATAGAATCGGTAAAAAGAATTCTTTCAGCAGGTATTCCTGTGATGGGCCATTTAGGATTGACCCCACAATCTATTCATAAGTTTGGTACATATACAGTTAGGGCAAAGCAGGAAGAAGAAGCAAGAAAATTGATCGAAGATGCTCGATTACTTCAGGAAGCAGGGTGTTTTAGTATTGTTCTTGAAAAGATTCCTGCAAAATTAGCAGCAGAAGTAGCTAAGGAATTAACTATTCCTATCATTGGTATCGGAGCTGGTAATGGAGTTGATGGTCAGGTGCTTGTAATTCATGATATGTTAGGAATCAATCAGGAGTTTTCTCCCAGATTCTTAAGAAGATATCATAATTTGTATGCAGAAATGACTGGTGCGGTTCAAAATTATATCGAAGACGTAAAATCTGTTGACTTTCCAAGTGAAAGAGAACAGTATTAAAATATATAGGTTTTAGGGTATTGGATATAGCAAAAGGTGAAAATGGGTATGAGCCATACAAAGAATACTTTAGTTTTTAAGCTTTAAAATGCGATGTGTTTGAGTATGCTGTTTTTAAAATTGTATTTATAATGTTAATGTCCAACAACTAATAATTAATAACAGAGATCTTGTATTACAGATCATTATAATTTTTAATAACAGAAATGGAAATATTATACGAAGACAATCATATTATTGCTGTCAATAAAACTAATTCAGAAATTGTGCAGGGTGATAAAACTGGCGATGACGCATTATGTGATAAAGTAAAAGAATATATTAAGCGTAAATATAATAAGCCAGGTGATGTTTATCTGGGTGTTGTTCATAGAATTGACCGTCCGGTTAGTGGAGTTGTGATCTTTGCCAGAACAAGTAAAGCTGCAACACGATTAAGCAAAATGTTTCAGGATAAGGAAGTGAAAAAGACTTACTGGGCTATTGTAAAAAATCTTCCGGATAATGACGAAGGCAGATTGGTGCACTATATGATCAAAAATCAGGAAAAAAACAGATCCAGTGCTTATGATTCACCTAAAAAGAATTCAAAAGAAGCTATTTTAAATTACAAGTTAGTATCAAGCAGTGCTAACTATCATTTATTAGAAGTAGATCTTGAAACAGGACGTCACCATCAAATTCGCTGTCAGTTATCAAAGATAGATTGCCCTATTCGAGGTGATTTAAAATACGGAGCACAACGTTCATTAAAAGGTGGAGGCATTAACCTTCATGCTCGTAAAATTGAATTTTTACATCCTGTTAAGAAAGAAAAAATTGTTATAACTGCACCCGTACCTAAAGAAGAAAATCTTTGGAGCGAGTTTGCAAATGTAATGTAAAATATTGGGCTACAGGTTATGTGTATAACTTGTAGCCTATTTTAATTCATCTGCATTAAAATATAAAGGCAATAGGTCTGTTACCTTAGCTATAGTAACAATCTGGTTTTCTCCGTCAAGAATTGTTTTTATAGAATTTCTATATCTTATTTCAGTTTCAACCATTACTTGTCTGCAAGCACCACATGGTGTAATTAACTGTGGCGTTTGATTGCTTTTGTTAAATGCTGATATGGCCATTTTAACAATTGAATTATTGGGAAATTGAGAGTTGGCCCAAAAAATAGCTGTTCTTTCGGCACAAAGGCCAGATGGATAGGCTGCGTTTTCCTGGTTAGTACCAGTTACTATCTCTCCATTATCTAATAATAAAGCAACTCCTACTTTGAATTCGGAATAAGGAGCATAAGCATTATTGCATATATTTCTGGCGTTTAATAATAGCTCTTGTTCGTCACCAGGAAGTTCTTCTAATTGGTCAAACTGAGTAATTTGTGTTCTTATTTCTATATTCTTCATTATTGTGATTGGATTAGTTAAATGTTAAAAGCTTAATTTGGAAAACTTAATTGTAAATCAGGAAATATTAATGACATGAAAGATTATACACTAGTTTTTCACTTCAACTTTTAAACTTTAACATTGTAAAAGTAAACTTTTGTTTTAAATACGCAATAATCATTAGTTTTCATGGTTATACAAAAAAATATAATCTCAATTTTTTATATTTGTCATCAGTTGAAAAAATAGCTTGTAATTATGAAAGTTTTCGTTGTTCTAACTCTATTATTTGTTTCTGTAATTCAATTAAAAGCACAGTCTTATTCCAGAGAAGATTATATTAATAAATATGCAGATCTTGCTGTAAAAGAAATGAAAAGGGTTGGTATTCCGGCCAGTATTACTTTAGCGCAGGGAATGTTAGAGTCAGGAAATGGAAATTCAACTTTGGCAAAAAAGTCAAATAATCACTTTGGAATAAAATGTCACAATGATTGGGATGGCAAAAAAGTTTATCATGATGATGACAGTAAAGGTGAATGTTTTAGGAAATATAAAGATGTTTATGAGTCATATCTTGATCATTCTGATTTTTTGGCGACCAGACAACGATATGCTTCCTTATTTTTTCTAAAGCCAACGGATTATAAAGGCTGGGCTCATGGTTTAAAAAAGGCAGGTTATGCAACTGATCCAAAATATGCCAAACGTCTTATTGAAATTATTGAGGTAAATAATTTACATCGTTTTGATTCAGGTGATGTAGTTATAGCAAAAAACTCAAGGAATAATTCAAATACAACAGGGGCTTCGGCATCTTCAGGTAGAAGTGTTGATAATTTTACAGTTGAAGCCTTTGCCTCACATAAATTGGGTTTAAATAATGGAATTAAGTATGTAACTGTTCAGGAACAAGATTCTTTTGATGATATTTGTAATGAGTTTGGCTTAAAAGAATGGGAAATATATGCCTACAATGACTTAGATGATAATGCCAATATTCATGAGCAGAGATATTTATATGTTCAGCCTAAAAGGAATAAGGCACATTATAAGCATAAAGTACACAGAGTGAAAACAGGCGAGTCATTGCACTATATATCACAAAAATATGGTGTAAAAATAAATAAGCTATTTAAATATAATAACCTTAGTAAAGGAGATAAAATAGAGGAAGGTCAATTAATTCAATTACGTAAGAAGAGAAAAGCATGAAAACCTTTCATGCGTTAATTGTATACTTATTTTGTCTTATATCTACTACATATAGTCAAGGTTTTAATAATCAGCAAAAAGCCTGGTTGTTTAAAGTTGTTGAAAAATCACCATGTTTAAAATTAAATATTGGTCAGTATTTTAATTATACAGGGCAATTTCATTTAAACTCCGAACTTCCCTATTTAAATAAGAAACTGCATATTGCATATGAGGCTGCACTTTGGGATTCTATAGAGGAGAGTATAATTAGACAACCTGATTTATTACAAATTAATTGGGAAGGAATTAATTCATCCTCACCGGGAGTCTTGGCTGAAACTGCAGTGAAATTAACGCTATGGGAAATCTATTCTAATATCAAGGAAGGCTATTTAGAGAACCCTAAATTCTCTGAGAATATAATGGCAAATGAAATCTATACTAAAGTGATTTCATATCTACCTGCTGAAATGAAATCCGCGGGTAAGGTTAAAGATAAATATGAATCTGTACTTCTTGCTCTTATAAATCCCAGTTTAAATTTTAAAAGAAAAGCTGAAGCTTTTTCGCAAATTAAACAGATTAAAATATCACAAAAGAAACTGTTCTTTGAAAAATGGTACGATTTCATCAATTCCATTGTGGATGCTAATTCGAAAAAATATTTTGAGCTATTAGCTAAAAGAGAAATATTCTTTTCTGGTAATTTACTGGCGGTAGGAGAGGGAAGTGGTTCGTCGGGCTTACTTAAAGAATTTGAAGTAGTTGATGACACCTATATGGGGACAGGAACCGGAAAAGGAATAGGTTTGTTTACTTATAAGGTTGGTGTTCATAAAGGCAATATAGAACTGGAATCTACCACTGAAACCAGCATCAGGCTTTTATCTGATGAACCAACACTTTTGCATTTGTCGCTATGGGGAATGGATTGGTTGAAAAAGCCTTTGGTTGTTATTGAAAGGGGTGAAAAATCATATTTGTTATTTGGTAACCAGGATTTCTCTCCTGATGAAGATTGGTCAAAAGGAACTTCTTATTTTGATGTATTAGTTGAATTTAAGGATCGTAAAATAGATAAATTATTAATCGATCTTAATAAGGAAGGCGGGTTGTTGTCTATCTATGAAAAAGAAAATCAAGTTAAGGATAAAATTAAAGGGCAGGTTGATCTGTTGAATGCAGAGATAGATTCGATAAAAAAGGCAGATGATCCAAATCAATCAGCAATTCAACAGAGGTTAAATAAAAATGAGGTTAACCTTAGTAATTTGAGTTCAAAAGAAGAACGTTTAACTTCTCTTCAAAAAAAAATCAGTGCCGAGTATCAGAAAATAGATAAAGCCGAAAAAGAACTGGTTAAAATGAAGGCCGTTCTGGGTAAGAATATTCAGAACTGGACTGTTCATGATTCTGTATTTACTTTTGATGATGGAACTATTTTTAATGCCAGAACTCAGGATTTAATTTTGTATAATGATAGTTCTCATACCGATAAAATTACAGTGAGATTGTTGGCCGCATCGTATTCAATATATAGTGATAAAAAAGATGAGGTTCAGTTGTATGTTAATGTAACAGGAGGAGTGAACGATTTTAAAGAAAAGGACTCTGTAATTTTACAACCTGATACATTGTTAAATAAATCTTTTTATTTTAATCCGGATGAATATATAGTTGGTAGTTTATTTAGTGAAAATGATACCTCTTTGTTATTAAAGATTGCTAATGAATTAAAAAAGCAAGATGCTAATGTTGAAACCTCGTTTGTGGCAATGGGCGTTGATTCAATGGTTATAAGGGGTAGTAAAAAGGTAAATGTTGATTATACTGCTAAAAAAGATCAATCAGACTATATTAATGCTCGAAGAGTAGAGTTGTTAATTATTAAACGGGATAAGGATTATTATTTTTCTGTTAAAGGATATACGGATCCTGGTGCTACAAATTTGTCAAAGGTTTCCTCAAGACAAAAAACAGATTTCAATTTTTATAAAACAAAAGAACAAACTTTAAATCCTGCATTAAGTATTTTAAGAGTTAAATCAGTCATTGATGAAATTGAAAATCTTCTGGGAATTGATTTATCAGAATCTTATGTCGAAGTTCCAGTTGTGGAAAAAGAGGTTAAAACCAGATCAATTATTATAAAATAGAGATCAGGGATAATTCGATATCCCTGATTTATATGCTTTAAGTCAATTTGCAGTCTTCCAGGTTTTTGAAGCCGTTTAGAAATTCTTTTGCGGTCATTCTTTTTTTACCGGCAAGCTGTAATGAGTTGATTTTTAAACACCCATTATTGCATCCGAAAATAATAGCGTTTTTACCTTCACTTTCAATTTGGCCAGGGGATAAAGACTTATCTTTTAATATTTCAGTTTCAAATATTTTCAGTCCTAAAGCTTTTGAGTTTGTATCCTCAATCTCAGTCCAGGCTGCGGGATATGGACTTAATCCTCTGATCTTATTGTAAACTACCTCCGCATCCTGAGTCCAGTCAATTTTACAGTCCTCTTTAAATATTTTTGGTGCTGGATTTAAATAAACATCTTCTTTAAGAAATTCATCCTGAGGAATTGGTTTTATACTGTCGTTACAAATATTATCAACTGTCTCAAGTATTAATTCAGCACCTAATACCATCATTTTGTCGTGAACAGTACCTGCAGTATCTGTATGTTCGATTGGCATTCTTTTCTGGTCAATGATATTACCAGTATCTATTTCGTGTTTTAAAAAGAATGTTGTTACCCCGGTTTCTTTATCGCCATTAATTACCGCCCAGTTAATTGGCGCTGCGCCGCGGTATTGAGGTAAAAGAGATCCATGAAGGTTGAAAGAACCCATGGGGGGCATATTCCAAACTACTTCAGGAAGCATTCTGAATGCTACAATAATTTGAAGGTGAGCATTTAATTCTTTTAATTCAGAAAGAAAATTTTCGTCTCTAAGTTTTTCCGGTTGTAGTACTTTAATTCCTTCTTGTACGGCATAATCTTTAACAGGAGAAGTTTTTATCTTTTGCCCTCTGCCTGCTGGTTTATCAGGAACTGTTACAACACCTACAACATTGTATTTATTTTCCACTAAAGCTTTCAGGCTTTCCACTGCAAATTCAGGGGTACCCATAAATACAATTCTTAAATCTTCTTTTTTTATCATTTGTAAATTTTATCTATTCTAAATTTCTGTTTCCTTTTTGATGTTTAGGAAAATACGGGCAATTTTTACAGCCATTTCCACAACAATATCCCCTTTTGGTAAGATATTCCTTGGTCATTATCCTAAAACCTCTGGGATCCATTATGTAATCAACACCCTCTTTAAGAGGATCCTGAGTGTAATAATCATCAATATAACTCATAATTCAAATTTGTACAAATATAAAAAGACCTCTAAAATAAATTAAAGGTCTTTCAACAATGGTAGTATAATATCTTTATTTTTCAGCAAAATGCTTCATAAATTGTATTCTTAAATAACCTGCCGGATTTATAGATTTTGTTTGACTTAACATACCTTTGATCTGTTTGATGTTGGAGAAATCCTTCTGCTCCATCCAGTTTTTAAGTTCATTGAGCATGATTTGAATATGTGCAAAACCATTTTTATATAGTGTTGATGCAACCTGAACAGCAGTAGCTCCTCCTAAAATCATCTTAATTAATGCAGTTCCATCATGAACTCCTGTAGATGCCACTAAATCACAATTTACTCTTTCCGACATAATTGATATCCATCTTAATGGAATAACATAATCATTTGGTGTTGTAAATAATGGTGCAGGAATAATATCAAAGGAGTTAATGTCAATATCGGGAGAATAATAACGATTAAACATTACTATGCCTTCAACTCCTGTTCTTGATATTTGAGAAATGATTCCGGCAAGGTTTGAAAAGTAACTGCTTATTTTTACAGAAATAGGAATAGATACTTCGTGTTTAACAGCTTTAATAATATCAAAAATTACTTTTTCGTTTTCAACACTCAAGGCATCAGGATCCGAAGGTAATAAACTAATATTAAGTTCTAAACCATCAGCTCCGGCATCTTCTAACGATTTTGCAAAATAAGGCCAGTTGTGAGAACTGATACAGTTGATACTTGCAATAATAGGAATTTGAACATGTTTTTTACAATCATCAATTAATTTCAGATAGCTGGTAAGCGTATCTTCCACATCATAACTTTCGTAAAATTCCATTGTTTCTGGATAAAGATAGTTTTCAGAGTGCATTTTATTTAACTCATGCTCCATTTCTTTTACTATCTCTTCCTCGAAGAGTGATTTTAAAACAACAGCACCTGCTCCATTCTTTTCTAGTTCAATAATATCCTGTAATGAATTTGTTAAACCGGAACTGGAGGCGATAATAGGACTGCTTAGTTTTAATCCCATATATGACGTTGATAAATCGGGCATAATTGTATATTTGAATTGGATTAATTAACTAATGTTCTAAAATAGGAATATTTTACCATATCAAGTATAATTATTCGTATCAATTTAACTCATTTTATAATTATCAATATTATGCAGGCTAATAAGTATCGGGTTATTGGAGTTATGAGTGGTACCTCATTGGATGGATTAGATGTAGCACTATGCACCTTTAATTATGATAATAAATGGACATTTAAAATTGAAGAAGCGGTCACTATTGATTACTCCAAAGATTGGAAAAGCAGCCTCGAAAATGCTCAAAATTTAAATGCGCTGGATTTTATTCAATTACATAGAAAGTACGGAGCTTTTATAGGAAAGCAAGTAAAAGGATTCATAGGTAATAGAAAAGGTGTTGATTTTATTGCATCTCATGGGCATACTGTATTCCATAAACCTGATGAGGATATTACCTTTCAGGTTGGCTGTGGAGCATATATAGCTGCTGAGAGTGGAATAACCACTGTTTCAGATTTCAGAACATTGGATATTGCTTTGGGTGGACAAGGAGCACCATTGGTTCCTATTGGTGATAAGTTGCTTTTTTCAGATTATGATGCCTGTATTAATATTGGAGGATTTGCTAACATTTCTTTCGATGAAGGAATGGTAAGGTCTGCTTACGATATTTGTCCTGTTAACTTTGTTCTAAATCAGATTATGGAAATATATTTTAATGTTTCCTATGATAATGAAGGGCTGCAAGGTAGAATGGGGAAGGTAAATGAACAGTTGCTACAAGAGCTGAATCAATTGATATTTTATGATCAGGATGGGCCAAAATCTTTAGCCAGGGAATGGGTGGAAAATGAGTTTTGGCCGGTCTTAGATAAGTCAGAAATTTCTGTGTCGGATAAGATTTCTACCTGTTATGCTCATTTCTCTGATCAAATTGCTAAGATCATAGAAGACAAAAAGTTTAATAATGTTCTATTTACTGGAGGAGGTGCATATAATGTCTATTTATTGGAGCTTATTTCAAATAAATGCAATGCAAAGCTAATTGTTCCTGAAAATTCCATTATAGATTATAAAGAAGCTTTGATATTTGCTTTTTTAGGAGTACTTAGGTATGAACAGGAAGTCAATTGCCTGAAGAGTGTAACAGGAGCTTGCAAAGATAACTCCGGAGGATGTATTTATTTGCCGTAAAAAAAATGAAGCATAAAAAAAGCTGTCAGAATCTGACAGCTTTTAAAATATTATTTATTGTCTTTATCTGTTTTATTATACTTGAAGAATTGTAAATCGTGACCCATTCTTTCTTTTTTGGTTTGCATATAGAACTCATTGTGTTTATTTGGTTCTACTTCAATAGTTACATTTTCAGTAATCTCTAATCCGTAACCTTCAAGTCCAATTCTTTTTACTGGATTATTAGTCATTAAACGCATTTTTTTAACGCCTAATTCCCTTAATATAGTAGCTCCAACTCCATAATCTCTCTCATCGGCATTAAACCCTAATTCAACATTTGCATCTACTGTATCAAGGCCTTCTTCTTGTAATTTATATGCCTTAATTTTATTCATTAGACCAATGCCTCGTCCTTCCTGGTTCATATATACAATTACACCTTTCCCTTCTTTTTCAATGGTTTGCATTGCTTTGTGTAATTGTTCTCCACATTCACATCTTTTAGAGTGGAATATATCACCTGTTGCACATGAAGAGTGAACTCTCACTAAAATCGACTCGTCTTCATCCCATTCGCCTTTAATAAGAGCCATATGTTCCAAGCCATTTGACTTTTGCTTAAATGGAATAAATTGGAAGTCGCCATATTCAGTAGGCATATTTACTTTAACACCTTTAATAACCAGGCTTTCTTTCTGTAATCGGTAAGCAATAAGATCTTTGATAGTAACAATTTTCATATCAAATTTCTCTGCAATCTTAACCAATTCTGGTAATCTTGCCATTGTACCATCTTCATTCATGATTTCAACCAATACTCCAACAGGAGATAAACCGGCTAATCTTGCAAAATCAATAGCGGCTTCTGTGTGTCCGGGTCTTCTTAAAACACCACGGTCTTTTGCCTTTAAAGGAAAAATATGCCCAGGTCTTCCTAATTCTTCAGGAGTTGTATTTTTATCACTTAAGGCTAAAATGGTTTTAGCTCTGTCAGATGCAGAAATACCAGTAGTACATCCATGTCCAATTAAATCAATAGACACGGTAAATGGAGTTGCATGTAAGGCTGTATTTCTTCCAACCATCAGATCAAGTTGTAATTCATCACATCTCTTTTCAGTAATTGGAGTACAAATCAAGCCTCGCCCATGTGTAGCCATGAAGTTTACTTTTTCAGGTGTAATTAATTCACCTGCAGCAATAAAATCACCCTCGTTCTCTCTGTCTTCATCATCAATAACAATAATCAATTCACCTTTTTTTATTGCTTCGATTGCTTCTTCTATAGTGTTCAACTTATATGATTGATCGCTCATGACTTACTTATATATAATATATTTCAGTTTATAAAATTGGATTGCAAATGTAACTAAATATTTTACCTTCAACAATGAAAAGTTTCAGTATGACTTTTATACTTATGTGTTTTTCTTTTTTCTTTTAAGTTTCTTAAAAAGCTTTTGAAAGAAGATAATATAGGCATCTGAATTTAAAATTGAAGAATCGGTAGATGCTTTATATGTTAAAAATACACCAATTGGGAATAATACAAAAGAAGACAACCAGATACCAAAGTGAGGAGGCCAAACTTCTTTTTTACTTACATTATAGCCAAATGTATCAATGATATAATATATTATAAAAAACAAAACAGAAATAACCACAGGCATTCCTAATCCGCCTTTTCTAATGATGGCTCCCAGAGGGGCTCCAATAAAGAAGAAGATCAGGCATGCAAATGATAAAGTAAACTTTCGGTGCCATTCTATTTTGTGACGAACAATATGGTAGTTAACCCTGTCCATCGACTTTAATTGATCATCAATTTTTGTTTTAGTATCACGGGCACGTCGTAATGCATTACTTAATATCATCACCTTTTTTTCTGCATTAAAGCTTTCGAAAATACTATCTACGTTAATAGGTTTATAGTCATCTATTTGCTTTGTGGGTTCGGCAACCTTGGTGCTGTCGCTATGACTGATTTTCTTATTTGTTTTTCTATTGTTTTGTGTGAAATATGAACTTTCAATTTTAGGTTTTAATTTAGCAATATTTAGTTTTCTAATTTCAGTTAAAGAATCCGTATCATGACTGATCTGTTCGAGGTTCTTCATTTTTCCATAACTTGAAAACTGCGATTCATCCATTCTGCTAAATTCCATACCTTGCAGCGGAATCATTGCAACTTGTTTTTTGAAGTGGTCCTCTCTAAATTGGTATTTATCATCTTTTTTCTTTCGTTCGCTTCCTACTTTTTCGTTGTATTGAACTCCATCATAAAGAGTTAGTTTAAGGTATTTATTATCTTCAGTAAATTGAAGTCTTCCTGAGTCTGCAATCGTTACATTAGAGTTTCCGGAAATTTCGTCACGATGGTCATAAATCATGATGTCATAGAGCATTTCTCCATTTTTAGATTTATGGTCAATCTTAATACTGAAGTTATCAAGTCCGTCGTAAAAGATCTTTTCTTTTATATCAAATTCCGGTCTTGATTGACGTACAGACCACATTAAACTGGTAAACTTTAAATTGGCAACAGGAAGTATGTTATTCGAAAATTTAAAAGCACCCAAAAAAACCAAAATAGAAAATATAATTAATGGAGCCATGATTCTTGGTAATGAAATACCCGCAGATTTCAAGGCTGTTAATTCATAATTTTCTCCCAGATTTCCAAAGGACATTAATGAGGCCAGCAAAATAGCCAGAGGAAGAGCCATTGGGATAACCTGAAGAGAAGCATAGAAGAGTAGTTCTATCAATACGGATACCTCTAAACCTTTACCTACTAAATCATCAACATACCTCCACAATATTTGCATAACTAAAATAAAGAGTGAAATAAAAAAGGTCATTACCAGTGGACCCAAGTAACTCTTTAATATGAAAACGTGAAGTTTCTTCATTTGAAAATAATTTGTCCTTTATATGTAAAAATTGTGCCAAAAAAAAGCACTCTAATGTACCAGGGTACATTAGAGTGCAAAGTTATATTAATATTTTATTTCGGAATAATTAAATCGATCCTAAACAATGTTTTAATTGGTCGACTTGTTGATTCCATAGCTCCTCTGAATCTTCTTTTTCATCTTCATCAGCAAAATCAATTATCAATAAAGCTGTTTCACCGGTTAATTCATCAACGTTGATATTAAATTCAAAATAAGAATCTTCATCATCATCGTCTAACCAATGAAACCTTACAGATGAATTTTCCTTTTGATTAAGAAGTTCAGCCTCTTGTTCTGCCCCATCCCATATAAATGTAAAAACTTTACCTTTTACATTTACATCGTCAGCAAACCACTCAGAAAGTCCACTTGGGGTTGAAAGCCTGTTGTACAAAATTGAAGGAGAAGTTTTAATAATAAATTCTAGTTCAATTTTTTCTTTTTGATCTGACATCGTGTAAACTTATTAGGTTTTTAATCATAGAATGCGCACAAGATAATATTTTATTTAAGATTTTGGAAAATACTATTCAATAAGTTCAATTAAGTGATATTTATTGAATAAGTCAAGAGTTTTCTTTTTGAGGTAAATTAATTACTTAATTAATGTGTTGAAAGAAAATAAAATTGAATATTAATCAATGAAAAGTAGGAAGTCACAGTGTTGGTTTCCACAGTTGCATATGTCAAGATATTTATTGTAATATGAAAAAGAGGGTGTGTTAGTGAAAATGTATTTTCTGAAATTAAAGGCTCTTAAAAATAGGGGTATTAAAAAAGGGCAGATAAAAATATCTGCCCTTTCCCCTTAATTCAGCTAACTAAATCCAAGTTTTATGAAAAATCCCTGTTGCAAAAATGACAAATAATTCCATAAATAAGCAACGGAAGGTGTTAATAAAGATTAAAATAAGTTATGTAAATGTAAATACTATTGACAATGATAATAATTATGTGTTAAATAGAGCATATGTTCATTTCATAGCTTAAGAGTTATGTTTTTTATATGATTAAAACTTCCTTTTAGACCTCATTAAACTTTATTCATCAAAATCATGTTTTATATTATAACCTATGTTATTTGCAAGTTTACTTACATTTTTAAGCAATTTATTTGCTGCAATAGGTAATTAAAAAGATAAGCTTTTTTTAATCTTAAGGAATATTTCAATTAACGAATAAATTGTAAGTTTATCGCCTGAATAATGAATTGAAAAAGAATAATCAACAAAAATAAATTATAAATAATGAATAGATCGATTTTAGCGTTAGGTTTATTAATCTTGTTCTTTGGAACAATAAAAGCTCAGGAAAACTATAAGGATAAGGATACCAAACTAATCTTTAATAATGAGAAATTTCATGAAGTAGAAAAGTATGATGTAAGTAATACAAAGTTTAGTAAGAAACCTAAGAATATTGTTCTATTGATTGGTGACGGTATGGGCGTAGATCATATATTTTCCGGATTAACAGCAAATAAAGGTGAATTAAATCTTGAAAATTTTAAGTGTATAGGTTTTTCCAGGACACAGAGTGCCGACAAATATGTTACAGACTCGGCTGCAGGAGGAACTGCTTTAGCCTGCGGAAAAAAAACAAATAATGGTGTAATCGGTCAGGATGCTGAAGGGAGAAATATAAAAAGTATTTTAGAAATTGCTGAAGCAAATGATTTGGCAACTGGTCTTGTTAGTACATCTGCAATAACACATGCTACACCTGCCTCTTTTATAGCTCATCAACCGAAAAGAGAAATGTATGAAGAAATTGCTGCCGACTTTTTGAAAACAGATATTGATGTTTTTATTGGTGGAGGGAATGATTTTTTTACAGACCGCAAAGATAAACGAAATCTTGTTCAGGAATTGGAAGCTAAAGGATACAGCATGTTTACAGATCTTGATAAAGCTTCAGATATTCATGAAGGTAAACTTGGAGTCTTAACTGCTGCAAAGCATAATCCTGATTATAGTGAAAGAGGAGGTATGTTACTTGATGCATCTAAAAAGGCAATAGAGATCTTGAGTAAAGATAACGATGGATTCTTTTTAATGATTGAGGGATCTCAGATAGATTGGGGTGCACATCAAAATAATGTAGCTTTTTTAACCGGAGAAATGTTGGATTTTGATGCCGTTATTGGCGAAATTTTAAAATTTGCAATGAACGATAAAGAAACCTTAGTTATTGTAACTGCAGATCATGAAACCGGAGGTTTCGCTGTTGTTGATGGTGATATGAAGACCGGACATGTTGAAGGAGGATTTGTGACCGGACATCATAGCGCTTGCATGGTACCTGTGTTTGCTGTTGGTCCCGGAGCTGAAGAGTTTATGGGTATTTATGAGAATAATACCATCTTTGATAAGATGTTGAAACTATATAATTTTAAAAAATAGAGTTTTAAATAATAATATAAAAAAACAGCGATGATTAATCATCGCTGTTTTTTTATATCTTAATTCTGCATTTCAATCTTTCTCTGTATCAGATAATATATTAACAAACTGATACCCCCAAAAATAAAGATCATTGAAAAGTAAGCTGCGGCTTCTTCTAAACCCGAAGATTTTGCCAGTATATCTCCTGTAATTATTCCAAGGCCAATGCCTACTCCTAAAATTCCAATCTTTAATGCATTATGGATGGTTGATTTTTTATCCTCTTCTTTAAAAATCTTAGCATCTAATCCTGCTGCAATTAAAGCTGTACGTTCAATTCGCCTGTTTTTTAAATAAATTAAGGCTACTATCATTCCCGGAATGGAACCAAAAATAATGGCTACTACAAATATGGGTACTAAAACTTCTTCCATGGTATTATAAATTTTATTAGTTCTTTCTATTTATTTAGACTACGACAATTTTTAGCCGGTTACAAAAAAGGATGGATTTTTTTTAATACGGTGAAAATATATTTAAATACTTTTGCGGCATGTTAATGGAAAGTGCAAAACAGACTTTAAAAGATATATTTGGGTACAGCGATTTCAGACCTTTACAAAAAAATGTAATTGCTGCAGTGTTAGAAGGGGAGGATTGTCTGGTTCTAATGCCTACAGGAGGAGGAAAATCCATTTGTTTTCAAATACCAGCATTGGTTCTTGATGGTGTTACTATTGTAGTGTCTCCTTTAATTGCTTTAATGAAAGATCAGGTAGAAGCATTAAAAGTTAACGGAGTTGAAGCTGAATTTATTAATAGCACATTAACTGATGATGAACAGGCTGCTATTATTAAAAAAGCCATAAATGGAGAAACGAAATTACTTTATGTTTCTCCTGAAAAAATGAACTCGGAAAGTTTTTATTATACTTTACTACAGCTGAAGATTAGCCTCATTGCTATTGATGAAGCTCATTGTATTTCTAGTTGGGGACATGATTTCAGACCCGATTATAAACGGTTAGGATACTTAAAAAAGCAATATAAAAATATTCCGGTGATGGCTCTGACTGCTACAGCAGATCCGTTAACTCAAAAAGATATTCTGGTTCAATTAAATATACCAGGAGCAAGTGTTTTTAAAGATTCTTTTAGTCGACCAAATATTTATATTGAGGTAAAACCTGCTTATAAACGGAAAGAAGTAATTCTGGATTTTATTCAACAAAGAGGAGATGAATCCGGAATTATATATTGTTTGAGTAAAAAAAATACAGAGGATTTGTCCCGTTACTTAAGGGCGAATGGGGTATTGTCCGGTTTTTATCATGCCGGTATGAATGCTGATATTCGTAACCGGGTTCAGAATGACTTTATTAACGACCGGATAAAAGTGGTTTGTGCAACTATTGCCTTTGGGATGGGGATCGATAAATCGAATGTTCGGTGGGTTGTACATCATAATTTGCCAAAAAATATAGAAGGGTACTATCAGGAAATCGGTAGGAGTGGAAGAGATGGATTGCCTGCTCATGCTTTGTTGTTTTACGGCCAGCAGGATTATAATATCCTGGAATCATTTAATGAAGAATCAGAGCGAAAAGTAATATTAAACGCCAGACTAGAGCGAATGCTTCACTTTGCACAATCTAATCATTGCAGGAGAAAGTTGCTTCTTAATTATTTTGGAGAATGGACTATTGATAATTGCGGAGAGTGTGATAATTGTAAAGGAAAACAACAATTATTTGAGGGAACTGTTTTAGCTCAAAAGGCGCTTTCTGCAGTAGCCCGATTATCTGGGAAGATATCAAAAGAAATTTTACCGTTTGTGTTGGCAGGTCATCGTACTCCTGATGTATTAGCAGGAAAGTTCCATGAAATAAAAACATTTGGAGCAGGTAAAGATGTTAGTCTGGCTGATTGGGAAATAGTTATTAACCAGTTGATAGGTCTTGGGTATTTAAAAGTAGAGTATGAGCAAGGGACTATTCTGGCTTTAACACCTTTAAGTAATAAGGTTCTTTTTGATGGAGAAAGTGTACTATTGCATCATCTGCATCGAAAAATTAAGAGGGAAGCGCAAATTGAGATTAAAAAGCCAAAGCCGGCTATTGTTATTGACAAGCAGGAAGGGTTGTTTGATCGATTAAGACAGTTGCGTAGAAAAATGGCTGTGGAGATGGGCGTTCCACCGTATATTCTATTTTCGGATGCTACACTTCAGGAAATGGTGACACAGAGACCAACGAATGAATGGGAAATGAAAGAAATTTCAGGAGTGGGGAATAAAAAGTGGGAGCAATATGGACAAGCTTTTGTTGATGAGATAAATGCATTTTTACAACAGAAGAAAAAGAAAACTGTTCCTGCTTATGAAAAGACTTTTGCTTTGTATAAACAAGGATTATCACCTGAAATTATAGCTTCTAGAACTGGTGTTAATGTTATAACAGTGTATTCTCATTTATCAACTTTATATGAAAAAGGAGAGAATGTAAATATTGAACAATACATTTTACCTTATGAAAAAAGAAGGGTTAAAGATTTGGTTCAAAAGCATCCTGAAATGCAATTGCAGCAGATATATGAGTTGGCAAATAAACAAATACCACATCATGTTATTCGTCTGGTTATGTCATTACTTAAAAAGGAGAATTAGAATTACACTGGTTTTAATACCTTGGCAAATAGTTTGTCCATCAATAAGATTAGTCCTACACCAACAATGATAATATATACCAAAAGTGGTATTTGAACAAAGCTGTTAATTATGGTTTCAAATGTATGACTAAACATTTTGGCCGTTTCAGAAACTTTAAATGATTCGGCTAATGTTTCAGTTTGTTGTGAAGCATTTTTAATGTCAAAAATATAAACCATAACAAAAGCAATAATAACCCCTGCTGAAATCCATAGCTTGTTTAATATGCTCATTTTGGTTTTGCTTTCAATGGGAGTTTTTGACCATTCCAAAAATACTTCATTCATCGTATTCTTAGTAAAATCAACAGAAGGAGTATCTGGAGAATAATTCTTAAATAAATCCTCTATTATATAGTCTTCTTCAATATGTTTTTGCTCTTTTTTCATAATCCTAATTTTGAATTAGTGATTTTGCCTCTCCATTCATTAATAACTGAAGTTGCGAATATAAATTTTTTCTGGCTCTGTGCAATTTAACCTTTACGTTACTTACTGTATAATCAGTTACCGAACTTATTTCATCAATACTTAGTTCCTGATAATAATATAGTACGAGTAAAAATCCTTCATCATCATTAAGTTTGCCTAATGCCAGTTTTAGCATTTTCTTTTTGTCTAATCTTTCCAGATTGTTTTGTTCGTAAGTGCCATAATTTATGTTTTTATCTTCATTGTCATTCATTGAATGAGTAGGTTCTTTTTTTATTCGAATTTTGCTTAAGGCCGTTCTGTATACAATCTGATATAGCCAGGTGCTAAATTTAGAATTCCCTTTAAAGCTATCCAGTTTTTTATATGCTTTGACAAATGCATCCTGAGCAACTTCTTCCGCATCTTCTTTATTCTTGGTTATGCTATGTGCTAAAGAAAATGCCATGCTTTGATAGCGTTGTACTAAAGACGCATATGCAGCAATATCGCCTTTCCTGATTTGTAATAATATTTTTTTATCAGAATGATTCATCTATTTGATTTGACGCTCAAGTATCGTTTCAAGTTACAGAGGAATTAAAAAAATGACAATAATTTATTTTTTTTATTTGATGATTTCAAAAAAAAGCATGAGTTAAAGTATTGCTGTTTAAAAGAGTAGTATATTTATGTTCTTTTTTATTGAAAATATTTTCGAAAATAGTTGGTGGTTAGTTGTAAATGGTATACATTTGCAACCGCAAAAACAAAATAACTGTTTTGCAAAATGATGGCGAGGTAGCTCAGCTGGTTAGAGCGCATGATTCATAATCATGAGGTCGGCGGTTCAAGCCCGCCTCTCGCTACAAAAGGGAATAGGTTTTATATCTGTTCCTTTTTTTGTAAAAAAAACATAGATGTAAGTAGTTAATAGACTATTTAATCACCAAAATATATGGCGAGGTAGCTCAGCTGGTTAGAGCGCATGATTCATAATCATGAGGTCGGCGGTTCAAGCCCGCCTCTCGCTACAAAAGGAATAGATTTAATATCTGTTCCTTTTTTTTGTTAAAAACAAAATTACAGATAATGTCGATTGAATTGATGTGTAATTCTCCTTTTTTCCGTTTATCGAATTTCTTAACATTTTGTAATTGTAATCAAAAAAAGAATTGTTAAATTCGAATTCTCTATATTAAATAAAATGTATCACAGTTAAAATGAACTAAGCCTAATGAAAATAAAATTAAACCATGGCCTATTGATTATTATTACTTTCTTCTTTTCCAAATAAGTACTTTTTATTATTTGCACAAGACATATATCTTGTGAGAAAGATGTTTATACAGAGAGTATTTATCTGGATATTTATAGAATTATATTTATTAGTGTTATAAAAGATATAAACTCTATATAGTTAGCAAATAAAATTAAGGATTTCGATAATCACAGAAAAATGGAGTTAGATTAATGTACGTGATCTTCGGATATTATACATCTGTAAATTTATGGCTGATTTTGTGTTTCTCATTTTTTTAATCCCATAACATAAATATTAATTATTTAATGAAAAATATTGTTTTAGGTATTATCTATCTGTCTTTTATAATAATGATAGATACACAAGCACAAACAAATTTAAATTATGATTTCCCCTATAATGATGAAAACGTTTATTGTTTTGATTTAAATGATAATACACTAATTTATTCTAATGGGAAAAATATTACATTCTATGATTTAATAGGAAAAACGGTTATAAAGAACATTGCATTAACTATAGGCTCTAAAGTATTAACAATAAAAAATGATGTCAATTGTGATTTAATCTTTATAGGAACAGAAGCCGGAATACTGTATGCAATTGAAAAAAGCACAGGTCTTATTAGATTTCAATATGATTACAGTTCTTCGAGCGTAACAGTTATTGAAATTAATAGTAATGCAACTATATTATTTGTTGGCCTGTCGAATGGTATGGTTTACAGATATAATATCCAAAATTTAAATGACCATTCAGAATTTTATCAGCATGATGCTACAATTACTTCGTTAAAAATCTCCTCTGAAAATCATATTTTAGCTATTTCTAGTGCTGACGGAACGGTTTCTTTACATAATGATATTTCACTGGAGTATATAAATACACTGAAAGTAGATAAAGGTTGGGTTCGTGATATTGCGTTTAATAACGAGAAGGGAATTTTTGTTTGTGTAGGCGATGATGGAAAGTTACATCAGTGGAATATTAAAAATATTGACAATATTCATAAACTAAATACTTCAAAGGAATCAGGTAATTGGTTGTTGAATGTTGATGTTTATAAAGATGGTAATGCATATTGCTTTGGAGGAGTAAACGGAAGCTTAACTATCAAACATCGTTTTGGAATATTATACAAAAAATTTAAAGGGCCAGTAATAGAATCCCGATTTTGGGATAACGGAAATAAAACAATGAAAATACTAATATGTGTTTTAGGTAGAGGAATTACTTATGTGCCTGCAAAAGAAATGAAATTTAAATCTTTATAAACTAAATTATGCGATTATTATTGGTGTTCTTTTTACTGGTTTGTACGAATTTATTTGCACAAACAGATTTTAAGCCTGGTTATATTATTACAAATTCAATGGATACGATAAAAGGATTTGTTGATTATAGAGGTGAAGTAAGAAATATGAAAAGATGCAATTTCAAAGAGTCTTTAAATAGTGATACTAAAACATATTTACCTGGTGAAATTTATGGATATAGATATGAAATCGGAAAATATTATGTTTCTAAACAAATAGATACCAAAGATTTTAAAGACCTCGTATTTGTTGAGTTTCTTTTAAAAGGAATGATTAATCTCTATTATTTTAATAATATAAATTATGCAGCCTATTTTCTGGAAGATGAAAATGGGAAATTATTAGAAATAAAGCATAATGAAGTTAAAGTAGAAAGGGATGGCTATGAATATATAGCTGAAGATCACAAGTATATTGGTCTTTTAAATTATGTGTTCCGTGAATATCCTCAAATATTACAACTTAGTAAAAATGTGGATTTAACACATAAAGGAATGATTAATATAACCAAAAAATACCATGATTATGTGTGTTCTGATCAGGCATGTATCTTATATGAAAAGAAAGTGCCGGTTTTGAAAATTGAATTACGACCTATGCTGGGAGTTGATATATCTTCATTAAACTATATAGGTCAAAAATTTAGTAGTTATACTTTTGATTCTAGTATTAGTCCTTTTGTAGGGTTGGGGGCTAATTTTATCATTCCACGCTTTAATGAGAAAATGTCTGTTTTAATCTCAACTACTTTAAATCGTGATTACTTTTATGGCACAGATGTATATCATGCCTCTTTATACGATCAGTATTATTACCTCCATTATTATAATACAAATTTAACTACAAATTTGTCATTAAAGTATACTTATCCCAAAGGACAAATCAGACCTGAAATTATTGCTGGAATATTTTTTAAATCATCGGTTCACGAGTCGGGCAGACAAGATGTAAAAATTGTATCACAAACTACAGTTACTACTAGTAGTTTAGATATGGACCTGATTGAAGGAAATCCAAAAGGATTTATTATAGGAGCAGGAGCAGAGTATAAACTTTTTAAAAAAATACGATTTTTTAGTAATCTAAAATATTTCCATGGATCTTCTAAGCTTAATTTTAAAGGGGATATTAGAATGAGCTCTTGGCGTTTTTCAACGGGGGTAATTTTGTAGGCTAGATTAAAATTGAATATTATTTAATATATTATGAGTATTAATAAACTATTCTGTTTGGTAATAAGTATTATTTTATTGTCTTCTTGTCAGCAAGATGATAAAAGTGACAATTTAATGGTGTTATCAACCAATAATGTTAAGATTGATGGGACAACAAAGGATGGAGTTTTGTTTTCAGCTACGATATTGGTTGATAATGATGAATCAATTGTTGAGCAGGGTTTTATTTACGGAATGAATGAAAATTTATCGCTTACTGAAGGTATAGTTATATCCTTTTCAGATTATGGGAAAAAGAAGTTTTCTATTCAATTATGTGAAGTGTTAATTCCTGATGTAACTTATTATGTAAGAAGTTATGTTAAAACTAATAGTCATTTGATTTATGGAAATGAAGTTGAGTTCTTTTCAAATGGTTCTAATCCACCTAAACTGGATATTATTAAGCCAACATCTGCTACATGGGGTGACACTATTATGATTGTAGGAACTGGTTTTGATTCGAAAGGAAAAGAAAATAAAATTTATTTTGGTGATTTGGAAAGTTCATTGACATGGGGGCATAATGATACTATTTATTCAGTAGTTCCGGTTAGTTTAAATGTAAAAGAAAGTGATATAAATGTTTCTTTATATGGTCAAAATTCAAGTAACAGTTTGCCTTTTGAACTATTTTCACCAGTGATAGAGAGTATTAGTGAAACAGAAGGCCAATATCCAGATACTATTACTATCACAGGAAAATATTTTTCAGATAAATTTAGTACTGTTACTTTTGGTGACTATTCAATACAACCTATAGCTATAAACAAAAATACTCTGACTTTTCAGGTGCCATTTTTAAGAACGGCTCAAGATGTGGGAGTTAGTCTGGAACAATTAAATGAACCCACAGAGATTGAAAAGAACTTTAAGTATAATAAACAAGCAATTATTGGCTTGTCCTCTGATGATATATACTTAAGCGATACTATTACCATCTATTCAGATAATCTTGATTTTAAGAAAGCAGGAGTAATTTCAACCATTGACAATTTAGAGCTGGATGTAATTCATATGTGGAGCGATAGTATGTGGGTTACAATTCCTTATTCAAATAGTTTTGATTATACAAAGTTAGAATATGATCTTAAATGTAAGTTGGAAGATTATGAATTAAAAGAAGTATACTCTTCCACATTGACTCATAAAAATCCTGAGATAACTTATATGGATTATTCAAAAATTGGATATCAATGTAGCATTATAATGAAGGTTGAAGGATTATGTGGAAATTATCAAAGTTTTGCTTATGATGAAGGAGGTATTCAATATTCACTATATATAAATAATTTAGGTGATGGGATGTGTAAAGTTACTATGCCAGAAGATCTTATACCCGGGAAATACCAATTAGAATTTATTAATGGAAATAGAACTACCGGAAAAATACCTTTTGAGGTTATGATGCCTGAAATTACTTCATTTGAAGGTGACGGAATACATAGAGGAGATGTAATAAATATACAAGGCAATTACTTGCCAATGAATTATAGGAGTTACCAATTGCGACATACAGAAAGTAACAGAGTGTTCCAGCGTAGTTTTTTTTGGCAAGAACAATATTTAAATGATTATAAAACAAGTAATATTATAGGAGAAGGGACCTATCAATTAGAGTTTGTTTTTAAGGATAAGATTTATCCAGCAGGAAAAAATGTTGTGTTTAATGATTATCTGGAATGGACAGCTTATATTGATATGCCTGATGAAGTTATTGAGAAGAGTAATGTTTGTTTTGCAAGAGATGGCAAGCTCTTTTCAATGGTATATTATGGTAATGACATTGAAATATTTGATATAAATACAGGAGAATATTCTAAGATTCAGTCTAATATTGATATTTCAGAGAATAGCAATAATGTTGCTTATGATGCTACACAAATTTATCCGACAATAGTTGGAGGTGAGGTTTTTATTCGCCATTTAGGAAATTTATATCAGTTTAATTTTGATAATTATACTTGGGAACAAATTAATGTTGATATAAATAATGAGTCTGTAATTCGAACAGCTAATATAAATGATGCACTTTTTATTCAAATGGAGAGTAAAGGAGTTTACAAGTTAAATGGTACTTGGGAAAGGGTTGGGAGATCTGGTTGGGAGTATTTTACTTTTGGAGTCGGCGATTATTGTTATTCCTATTATAATGGTGGATTAGAAAAAGGTTCTGTTGATAATTTTATAGTGACAAAAGTCACAGATTCACCTTTAGGTCGTAATGATAATTATTATGGTTTCAGACATCTTTTTGTATATGAAAATAATATGTATGAGGCAATGAATGAAGACTATGGTCTTAATATTGCGAAATATTCTATAGAAGATGATTCTTTTGAGCGCTTAGATCCCTCTTTTATTTCAGGTAAGACTTACATAACACGATTCTTCGTAGATGTTGAAGGAGATGTTTATTATCTCGTTGACAAGAATGTATATAAATTTATTCCATAACAATGAAGCAGTTTTATTTTATAATAATTTTCTTTTGCATATCAATTACTGGTAATGCACAATTATTAAAATCGAAACAACTGATTAGTGTATCTGCTGGATATGGTAATGTATCCGGTAAAAGTGATAATCTATTTTTTCCATCATCAGCGGAGCAATCTGGCTTGAATTTTAATATGGATTATAACCATAAGATTTTATCATGGTTTTCTGCAGGAGTATCTATTTTTTATAATAAATTTTCAGCATTTGATATGATGCCTGAATTTGCAACTGTTGAATCTCAAAATGAATCTTTATTTAGTTTAGGTCCCAATCTACTGATTCATACTCCTTTTGAAAAAGTAGGATGGAGGAATGCAATTCAGATAGGTTTTGGATTTTCTCCAAATATGCATTTTTACTCAGGCTCCAGGATTATGACGGTAGAGAATGATATAATATCATTGGAGGATGGTAGTCGGATAGAGCCTGTAATTGAAATGAATAATAAGAGTGCTGGTTTTGGACTAAATTTAAGACCTGAAGTTTGTTATCGCATAACTCAGCGTTTTGGATTAAAAGCAACCTATATAATGCAATTCTTAAATATTGATACCGGGTATGGAAGAGAAAATATTATTGAATCCTCATATCTTGGAGGTTTAGTTTTTTATTTTGGTAATTCAAAACAACTTTTTTAATCAGGCATTAGTTTTAAAATAAGTTCTTTATTATGAATTGATTTTATGTTTAAATTAAAATAAAAACACTCATTGTAATGCTTAAGTTTTCTTAGGTTTCCCATTAGTCATTGATGTAAATATAATAATCATGAAGATATCCTTACTTAGTCTCTTACTTTTTATTTGTTTATTAGCATGTAATGATGAAGATAAAACATCTGATATGTTTTTGTTGTCTACACATGATGTCGAAATAAAAGGAAGTACAAAACAAGGTTTGTCATTTAGTGCATCTGTACTTTTACAATCTGATATAACAATTTTAGAGGAAGGTTTTGTTTATAGTTTAGAGAAAGATCCTGATTTTGAAAATGGGGTTGTTGTATCTATAAGCGAGCCAGATAATAAGGCATTTTCTATAGAGATGGAAAATACATTAATTCCAGATACAATTTACTATGTAAAAAGTTATTTAAAAACAGAAGAACAAATTGTGTATGGAAATGAAGTACAATTTTATTCAAATGGTTCCAATCCTCCTGTATTGGTTAAACTAGAGCCAGATATTGCTTATTGGGGGGATACAATAATGATAATAGGTGAAAATTTTGATTACTCAGGAGAAATGAATAAGGTTTATTTTGATGAATTAGAGGCAAATGAAGTGTGGGGGATAAAAGATACTATTTATGTTGTTGTACCAGGTGAACTAAGAACCAAAGAATCAAAAGTTACTGTTAACCTTTATGGACAAGAATCAGACAATAATAAAGTTTTTGAGATTAAAACTCCTGTAATAGATCAAATTGGTAAATCAGAAGGACAATATCCTGATACAATATCAATTAATGGGGATTATTTTTATAAAGATTATTGTCAGGTGTTATTTGGGGAGAAACAACTTTCTCCTATTGAAGTTACTCGAAATGAAATCAAGTTTGTTGTGCCCTTTTTAGGAGATGGTCAGGATGTAAATATTGCAATATCTCAACTCGATGAACAAGTAAAGGTTTTAGATAATTTTAAATATAATGAACAGGTTGTTTATGGTGTGACAGATGAACTTGTTTATTTCAATGAAGATATCTTTGTTAAAGCAAAAAATATTGATTTTAGAAAAGTGCAATTTGAAATACTTATTGATGATGATATAGTAAGACCTTATTATATAAAAAGCTATAACGATAGCATTTCATTTTTGCCTACATTGGGTTATGGCTACACATTAGAACTTGATAATGAATTCGAATTTAGAATTATAGATAACGAAGGTGTTGTGTTTAGTAATGTGTTTAGTTTTAGTTTTTTAAAGCCGGAATTAGAAGTCGTAGATCCAAATGTTTCTATAAATGGATATTTAGATGTCAAAATTGAAGGTTGTACTTCGAGTAATAGTTTTAAGTGTTATTATAGTGGTGTAATTGATACTGTAGTACAGTGTGAAGTAACGGCAATTAATACTGATATAACTACTATTGCATTACCTTATCGTATGCCTCCGGGTAATTATCATTTATATTTGGAAGACCAATTGAGTCAGTCAAATGAAATAGAATTTATTATACGAGAGCCGGAAAATATTAGTATTGAACCTTATTTCTTTGATAAGTCACTTGAAAGTTTTCAGATATTAGGAGATTATTTACCTAAAAAAAGATACTCCTGGACCATAGGATGGAAAGTTAGAAATAGGTTAACCGGATTTACACTTGATATCTATGGTAATTCTGACAATTATTTTAATTCACAATATATATTAGGATCTGGTGTTTATGATCTAATCTTTGAAATTGGGTCATATGAAAAAGTATTTGAAAATGCTTTGCAATTTGATGATGTTTTTACCTATGTTACTACACTAAAGGAAATTCCTTCATATATTGTTTCGTTAAGAAAAGGAATAAAGAAAGGGAATTATTTATATCTATATGATCAAGGACGTACTACAATAATTGATCTAACTTCTGGTGAAATTGACTATCACTACTATGGGTATTCCAATGGCTGGTGGGATGAACCTCATTATTTTGTTTATAATAATGAGATTTATGGCATTCAACATGGGGTTTTGAAAAAGTTTAATGTATATAATAGATGGGAAGATTTGATTGTTGGAAATGACATAAGTGTAAATTTGGCTTTTTCTGTTGATGATGAATTATGGTGTGTTGATATTGGTGGTAATATATATGTAAAAGGAGAAGGAGGAATATTTGAATTTTTTAAAAATGTTGAAGCCTTTTCAAATAGTATATCCGCAGTATATAATGACGGTAAAATATATATGTTTCATACATCATATGTGGAAATATTTGAACGTCATACGTTGACAAAAATTGAAGAAATTCATCACAATTTTAACTTTTTATATACCTCAAATTCTCAGATTGCATATTACCAATTAGATAATAAAGTCTTATTTTACTCTATGAAATATCTTGATTTTTATTTGTTTGATTTATCTACAAATGAATTTATTTCAAGCGAAACGTACAAATTTCCTCAGACATTCCCTGTTGTTTTTTACGGAGAAGATAAAGAAATCTATTTGCTTTGGAAAGATGATGTTTTTAAATTTAATTAGTTAATCCTTAATAATATCATAAGCCATTAGTTATCAATAGTAATTGTGAATGAATATTGATATTTATTCGTTCTTAATTGCAAGGATATTAACCTGAGTTCGATATAAAATTATTGGCTCAGACCGCCTATAAATAATGAGTTTCAATGAATATTTGTGAAGTCATAGCGGGCTATGTCAAACAAATATGAAGCAGAAAATCGTTGTTTATAAGTGGCTTTCTATTAAAATACTAATCTACTTCGTTAAATTCTTTTACCATAGCTCGCTATGCAAAAAGAATTTGCCTTGTATTTCAGCATTTTAATAAAATCTGAGCTCTTTAATTTTAATCGAACTCAGGTTATTAGTAAATTAGGGTAAAACCTTGCAGAAATAATGAAAGGAAAACTATCTAATCAAAATCAGAGAAATTTATTCCGGCCCATTTTAAAGGATATCATCAATCCTAAGTATGAACTAGCAATATTATCAGATCGTATCAATTGGCAGGATTTTGAAGATAGCTTTAGTCCCTTCTATTCACCTACAGGCCAGCGGGGTACTCCTATTCGCACTATGGTTGGCCTATTGCTATTAAAACGCATTTACAATTTAGGCGATGAAACCGTCATAGAGCAATGGGTTCCAAATCCTTATTTTCAATACTTCTGTGGAGAAGCTGAGTTTCAATGGACCTCTATGTGATCCATCAGATATGTTGCATTTTAGAAAACGCATTGGTGAACAAGGTGCTGAAAAAATACTTGAAGTTTCCATTGACACCAGATGAAATGAAATTTAAACAACCAATAATGTACTTGTAGATACGATTGCTCAAGAGAAAAATATTACCTATTCCACAGACAGCAAGTTATTGATAAAAGTGATTAAACGCTGTAATAAAATAGCTAAACAAGAGGGCGTTGAACTACGGAGTATGAGACGGAGTTATAAGTTTAGGGGGAACCTGTTTATTGGCTAAACGGCTGGCGTTTTACAGAGGGCAAGACCTGTATTCAGGCTTATTTATGGAACACGGGAACCAGCATAACGATTAAAGAGAAATGTACAATATGCTCAACCTAGAGGCTAAATATCGAAGCATTATGCTGGGGCAGACTAACTCGTAGTAGTGATGAAGTTTCTGTAAGGGAAATGGAGCGAAGGGGTTAGCTAGTACAACTAAATTATTGGCCAACCTGAAAGGGGAGGAGCCTGCGGATTTAGTTATATTAGAGGAGCCGTATGATGGGAGACTATCTCGTACGGTCAATGTCGTTAAGTTAAGGCTATATTCCTCTGTAGTTTAGTGTTTTATGTCGGCGCCGAATTGAAGAATCAGATCTAGGAAATGATCTGCCAGACCTAATTATATCGGTTTTGTTACTTATCATTGAGATCAAAGTATTAATTAAACTTCTAATATCGATAGCATAAAATATATCTATTAAAAAGTCTTTCGTTTTTGCAATTGCTTGTGTTTTATTAATTTGCTTCTTATGCTTAAGTTTCTTCTTACTATTTTGCTTTATTACAACACCTTGCATTCTTATTATTGATGAAAGATTAAGAGTGAAGACTTTAGCAAAAAAATCTTGTTTTATTGCTAATGATGTTTTTCCAGTAAAATGCTCAATATGCAATACTTTTTTAAAGAGTTTGTAGCTTTCTTCAACAGACCATCTCATATGGTACAATTCTTTTAAATCTTCAATGGGGTATGTATTTCTATCTATTAGATTTGTTGCTAATATTTCCTTTTCTCCAGAGGGTAATTCAATACATACCAAACGCAATCCATCAATTACTAATGGAATATTATCTTCTTTTAATTTTGTTGTGCCTCTATTCGAACGCCATTTCATAATCCAATCAATATCAGTTTCATTGCTATTTGCTAATTCAATGCCATCTTTCCAAGATTTGCTCAGTCGAAAACAAAACTTAAAGCCTTTCTGCATTAAAAATCCAATTAGCCAATGTCCTGGATAACCTCTATCGAATACAAGAATATCAGTTTGGGGATTAAGATTTTTTAAATGCCTAACAGCTAAATCTTCTTCTCCTGTTTTGATTTTATCAATTTGAGCATCAAGAACTAATTCATTACAAACGTCATAAGCAAAAGAACATTTTGCTCTAATTATTTCATCATATTGATTGGATGTAAAACCAAAATCTTCTTTTAATTCACTATGATTAGGAAGATTCAATGAACTTCCATCAATAGCTACAACACGTTTTTCTTTCCATGTTTTTGGAGTAGGCGCATTTTCATTGAAATATGAAAGAATTGAATTATTCAATTCAATAAAACAATCAGGTCTTAGTTTTTTTCTTGCTTGAGAGAATGCACTTTTTGAAAGAGATTGAATACGATTTGAATTATTTGAAATTGTTTTAAAGAAACGATCCAATTCCGTTTGAATACTTGGTCGCGTAAAACAAAGGAGGGATATAACTAAATCTTTAAATGATAATTTTCTTTGACGAATAAAATCGAATTTTGAAGATTTATTCCTGTCTATAAAATCTTCATTATCAATGTTTTTTAATATGTGTTTAAAAAGCCCTTCAACAAAAAGGGCTCCAACACCTGATTTCCTATTACTCTTCTAATATAAGGAGTATATCTTATATTCCAAAGAGAAATCTTCGAAAATTCTTAACTTAACGACATTGCTCGTACGGTTCTGTGAGAGGCTTGGGGTGAAATTCCCCTTGTCTACTCGATTAATAACGTTAGGCTCTATTTGAACTAAACCTACGAAATGAAAATACAAATAATTAATACAAACTATATTTTTGACCACAAGTTATTTAGATTATGGAAATTTCCTGTTTTGTTTTATGGCATAATGCTGGTTTTTAAAACTTCAAGCGGACTCAAAGAATTGCAGAATTATGAGCATTCATTAGAAATCATTTCAAATAGCATTATTTATTCGGGATTTCTTCTCTTCCTTTTGAATCAGTTTGTTTTTTCAAAAATTGGAGAATTAATTATTGACAAGGATAAAATGACTGTCAAGAAATATAACGGTAAAGAACAAGATATAGATTTACATTCGTTGGAAATGGTTAGAATAGGTAATGACAAAGGTAAGTTCTATTCTGTACAACTTAACGACAATGAATTTGAATTGATTCTTAACAAAACCGAATTGCAAGAATTTATGAAATTGCTGACTCAGAAAAATATTGAAATAAAGAATAAATATTGGTTTGACCGAATACTGAATTGGTTTGATTTAAGAAAAAACGGAGCCTAATAGCTAATAAAGCATAAGTGAGCCTACTGTTTTTAGTTGGTTAGTAGCTTCGGCGAGCTGCGCCAAATCGTTGATTTGGCTTTAAAAATGAAAATATAAAAACAAATCATTGAGCTCTGCAATAATTTGGTGGGTTTGGGTTATAAGATTTCTTTGTCCTGAATTTTGTAAATGTTGAGCTCTATTAAAAATAGAATATAAGCATGAAACTAATATCAACACTTTTTGTATTTAGTCTAATTAGTATCTTGAAATTAAAAGCGAAATCCGATCTTAGAAATGGATATGTAGTTAAAAATAATAATGATACCATTTATGGTATGATTGATTATAGCTTAAATAGAACAAACGATAAAAGATGTACTTTTAAAAAAGAAATCGATTCTGAATCACAAATCTTTAATCCATCAGAGATTAAATGTTTTAGATTTCTAAATAGTAAATACTATGTGTCAAAAGTCGTAAAAATAGAAGGAATTGTAAACAATGCTTTTGTTGAATTTTTAATCAACGGAAAGGTAAATTTGTATTATCTCAAAAGAATTGATCAATATTATTTAGAAAAGGATGATCAACTATATGAGCTTAAAAATACAATAGAAGTTATTAGTAAAAATGGATTCATGTACGAACAGCAAAAGAAAGAATATGTTGGTATGATGACATATTTACTTCAAGATGCTAATATTCAGAATTATATTAATAAAGCATCATTAGATCATAAGTCTTTGATAAAGGTCTGAAAGAATATAATAATCAAAAATGTAATGAAGAAGAATGTATTATTTATGAAAAGAAGATTCCAAAAATAAATAGAACATATGGTATTGTAACAGGATTGAATGGATTGGCTGTTGTACAAACTGGAGGTTTTGGGGAGGATTTGTATTATTTAGATAACAGTCATTTTGGATTTAATATATATCCTTCAATCGGTATGTATTATAAAGTTAATATGCCAGGTGAGAGCGAAAGATTATATTTTCAATATGAAGGCACATATTCGTTTATAGATCTAACAACATCAAATGTATATGTTGAACCTTTATATAATATGACCTTTTATAATGATATAAACTGGACTCAAAATATATTTAATAATGTGGTATTGTTAAAATATGAATTTCCCAATGGTAAAATAAAACCTACATTTCAAATTGGAGGATTCATAAGATATTCTTTTATATCAAAGTATACCAAGAATCTTCATGTAATAAATTCATTAGGAAATACATATAACAAAAGTCAGACAGATGACAGTCCTTTCTCGAAATTCGATTATGGAATTAATTGCGGAATAGGTTTTATAAGTACATATATCAATGAAAAGGAATTATTTTTAGATATAAGATATCAAAGAGGCTTTGGTATAGTTCAGCATTTGAATACGAATAGTTTAACAATTAATGTTGGCTTTCAAATTGGAAAGTAATTCCTTTCCCATATATTATTGTTTATTTATGTAACTTATTTTTATTTAATAAATAACCAATATAATAGGAAATGTAATAACGTAAAAATAAGTTCTAATTTTAGATGTAACGATTACCAGGTAATAAAATTTTGTTAATGCAAACAATAAGGCTGTATGCTATTCCTTGTTAGATTTCGTTTGAATTATGATTATATCGAAATTAATTCATGTTTGAATAGAAAAGTATATTGTAATATTTATATAAAGTGAATAAAAATATAACATTAGAAACAGAAAGAACAATAATGCGGATTTTTACTTCTAGTGACGCAGCATATTTTTATGACCTAAATCTTGATCCGGAAGTAATTAAATATACAGGTGATAAACCATTTAAAAATCAACAAGAAGCAAGGACCTTTTTAATCAATTATGATCAATATGAAAAATATGGAGTGGGTCGGCTTGCTGTAATAGACAAAGCAAGCTCAAGATTTATAGGTTGGTGTGGACTAAAATATAGTCCCGAAAAAGATGAATATGATATTGGTTTTAGATTTTTTAGAGAATATTGGAATAAAGGTTATGCTACAGAGACTGCAAAAAGATGTTTGGAATTTGGTTTAAATGATTTAAGTCTTTCAAGAATAGTAGGCCGTGCAATGAAAGCAAACATTGCTTCAATTAAAGTTCTTGAGAAAACAGGGATGATTTACAAAGAAGATTTTGACTTTGAGGGAAATGAAGGTGTAATTTATGAATTAAAAATTGCAAAGTAACCAGTTCAAAAGTTAATCCTAAGAAAAACATTGACATGCTTACTTTGCAATAGCTGATATTGGTTAGTTTACTTCTTGTATAACAGCATCAAACGATTCGTTTTGAGTGACATTTGTAAGCTCTTTGCCTCCCAGGCTATCTAAACCACCCTCAATTTCGTCGCCAATGTTCACTAAAGAACAACCAACTAATTCAAAAACAGATACAATAGTATCAGTTTTAACTTCATAAAAACCATCTAAACGAGTTTTTGTAACAACGCCTTTCATAATTTAATAATTTAGTAAAATAAAATTGTTTGATAGATGATGTTGGAATTGACATCATCACATTGGGGTGGTATAATGAAAGTTCAAAGATATACAAAATAATAAATGATAATAACGGGGTGTGCGTTTTATTTATATCTGTTTTTTTGTTTTCTCTGCGTAGTTTATTGATATATGTATGTAAAATGGAAATTTTTCCATGATTATTAGTTGATTTTACATCTCAAAGTGTCATTGAGTATGTAAGTTTGGAGGTAAAACATATCGCATCATTATTAAAGAAATGATTAAATATTTTTAATGATGTGAATTATTATCTGGAAAAATGAAATTAAAAGTATTTGGAAAAAATATTAAAGGGCTGATAGTATGCTGTACTCTTTTGGCTGGTATAAATATTTATGCTCAACAAAATCAGCTTACAGCAAAAGATAAAGCAAAACTATATCCAACTAAAGAAATTGTTTCTCGTTATCATAACGATTGGACGATAAAACATTATAAACAAAGAATTAAGGTGTTTATGAATGAACCCATGGATTATCATGGTATCGTATTTATAGGAAACAGTATTACAGAAAAAGGCAGGGATTGGTCCGAAAAATTTAATATACCTAAAGTCTACAACAGGGGTATAGCCGGAGATGTTAGTGATGGTGTGTTAAAAAGACTGGATGAAATTGTATATTTTAAACCAAAGGCTGTGTTTATTTTAATAGGCATAAATGACCTGTTTAACAAGCATTACAAAGAAGGTGATGGGCGTTTTAAATATGATAAAATTGTGCCTTCTGCAGAATATGTGGCAAATAATATTTTAAAAGCCGCAAAATATATTCATCGTAAATCTCCAGAAACAAAAATATATGTGCGTACTATTTTACCAACGCGCCGAGATTTTATCAATGAAGATGTTCTATTGGTAAATCAATTTATTAAAGCTAATGAAACAAAAGGCTATTATACAGTAATTGATTTATTTGAACAGTTTGTTGACTCAGATGGTGAAATGGAAAAGGAACTGACGGTTGATGGAGTACACTTGAGTGATAAAGGTTATGAAAAGTGGGTGGATTTTGAAAAGCCAATTATTGAAGGACTGTTGAAGAATGATTAAAAAAGTGAATTAGTTTAATTGGCTTCTTGTTTTAAATATAGCTAACTTAAGGTATGAATTTAAATGTCTTAGCTAGACAATAAGGGTGCAATTAAGTCAACGAAAAAATGTAGCGTATGAAAACACTCACCTCCATCTTAAATTATACCATGATTTTGTTTTTAACAGTTAGCTATGTTTCATGTAAAAACAACTCATCTAAATCGCAACCTGGCAATGATGCATCAAAAATAATTACAAAAGATTTTAGTGCTGATTTTTTGGGAACATATGTTTATACAGGGCTGGACACATTGCTAAATCCTATTTGTGCAGATACTATTTTGCCTGTTCGTGTGATTGTAAACTGTGAAGGAACCTCGAACCTAATGGGTAACATTAAAGTATTTTTTGATTTCTGTGTTAATCCACAGAATGGTCGTTATGGTAATGCTAATTCGTATTTTATTGATGCAGATAAAGATACCTTGTTTATTAATTTGGAAGGTGTTGTAATACCTGGGAAAACAGAAGAGCATCCATCTTATGTTACATCATACTGGAAAGATGATTTTGTAATAGTTGGCGGGACAGGCAAGTTTGAAAATGCCACAGGAGAAGGAAAAACAGATGATTATAATAGCTCAGAAGACTCAAATTCCCATCATCATTGGAGAGGAAATATAAATATAAGACTTAAAGAATAGGAGGTTATAATTAAAAGGTAATGCCATTTTACTACACTTGGTTAAAGTGAAGTAAAATGGCATTTTCATTATTTATAGGTGATATATTGTATCTCGTTTAGCGTTTTAACAATAACATCTTTATATGAGCTTAGAATTGAAAATATAGGTGGTGTTTGTTTTTTAGCTATTTCCATTAATTCATTTTCAGACATTACTGCCCCTTCGTCCATAAGTTCCGGTTTAATTTTCATACTTCCACTATAAGTAGTTTTAACTTTTTTATCCGAGACTTCTTCTGTATATATGATGTCTGTTATTTTGTGTATTTGATTCGGATTTCTGACATCCCAAATTTCAAAAGGACAACTAACTTCTACTATAGCCTTGTTTGTTATCGTAGAGAGTGTTCCTGCATATGATTTATAGGATAATCTAAATCTGGAATCAGAAAGTCTCCCTGAAGCTTTTTGTTCCTTAATACCTTCATTGTACTCTTCTTTTGAAATTTCGTTTTCCGAAGTTTTTCCCGTTGAAATACTTCTCTTATTTAAAAAGAATTTTTCAATCTTAATTGGTTCGGTATCAGTATTTATACCTTTATGAGTATAAGCTATTTTATTAGTATCTATCCTCATCAAAATAAAACCAAAACCTAGTTCTTTCGACACTTTAATCCGATCATCGCTGTTCTCCAAATTAATCACTGGAGTTTTAATGGCAGGTTGGATAATGTATTTGTTTGTTTCCGAAAAGATTTCATTGGTAGTTGGATTTTTAGTGATTACTCCTCCTGCATTATCTATTATAATAACATTTAACCTGGATTTTACTGATGTGGCATTGATTCTTTCTTCAACATCTTTGTAGCCCGGACTCCACATGTTTGCCTGTATGTAGAGATTTGAAGCTTCTTTTTGTGCATTAAAAGAAGGTATCTTTTCTTTTTCTGCAGCTTGTTTGTATAGTATAGATGCAGCCTTTTGTTTTAATCCTAAAATTTTTCCATTTGCGGCATTGTAATTATTTACGTATGCCATTGCCTTTTCATAGTAAGAAATTGCTTTTCCTATCTCTTTAAGGTTATTGGATTCGTATAAAAGATCAGCCTCATCTGAATAAAGTTTGGCCAGTAATGGTCTTGTGTCTTTATAAGGATCTTTTTCTTCTAAGGCTTTTTCAAATAAAGGCACAGATTCTACACGTAAGTCAAAATCAGTTTTCTGATTATACAATCGTAAAGCTTCCTCGTAATTAATGAGTGCTTTATTGGCTTTAACCTCTTCGGTATATTTGTCAGAGTACTTTTTTGCTTTGTCCAGATGAGGTATCGCCCTTAAGCGATTTTCGTATATTTTTGTTGCCTGAATAATATTTATTGCTTCATCAAAATGCTCCTTTGATGCCGTTGCTTTTGCCTGTTCTAAAACAGGAACATAATCTTTTATTTCAAGATTAATGGTTTCTCCTTTATATGAAATACTCTCGCCATTAAAATCACTCAGCGTTTGATTCATCTTAATCCAACCATCTGCATGATCTGCAATTTCATCATATCCAAACTTACTTGTCGCTGCTTTTAATTCTATATCTGCAATGTCTTTTAATGCCTGGCTATAATTGTTTTTAAAGTTCTTAAAATTTCGTTCATCTATATTTCTTTGTAATCTTTTGGCATATAGAATACAATTGTCTACAGATTCCTGAGCATAGCTTGTGGTTGATAAAGTTGAGATTAATAATACAGTGATAATAAGCGATAACTTCTTCATTTTTTAATACGATGATGTGTTTTGTTTCATCTATACGGTAAAAAGAGCAGATAGATATATGTTTTTGATGAATTATATAAATGTTTGTACGAAATGAGTAAGGGGACTAATAAATATTGTAAACCAAACATTTCAATTTCTTAGTTAAATGTACCTTAATCTAATTAGTTTTTTAGTAAATTATAAAGGCTCATCACTAAAATCAGATATTATGGGATCAAAGCAACAAACAAAACATCAACAAGAAGTTATTTATGAGAAAAATGGCCGGTTAAATAAGGAGTTTTACTTTAAGGAAATAGACAGGCTTCAATTAGAACTGGTTAAACTGCAGGAGTGGATTAAATTCAAAGGACTTAAGGTTGTAGTCATATTTGAAGGAAGGGATGCTTCCGGAAAAGGAGGAGTAATAAAAAGAATTACTCAACGTCTTAACCCCAGAGTTACAAAGGTAGTTGCACTACCTGTTCCTACAGAAAGAGAGAAAACTCAATGGTACTTTCAGCGTTATGTAACTCATCTTCCTGCCGCTGGTGAAATGGTACTATTTGATCGCAGTTGGTATAACCGTGCCGGTGTTGAAAGAGTGATGGGATTTTGTAATCAGGATGAATATGAAGATTTTTTACGGTCTTGCCCTGAGTTTGAACGTATGCTGATACGTTCCGGTATAATACTTATTAAGTATTGGTTTTCAGTAAGTGATGAGGAACAGGAAAAAAGATTTAAAGAACGTATTGATACTCCTTTAAAGAGGTGGAAGATTAGTGAGATGGATATGGCATCACGAACACATTGGATAGATTATTCAATAGCAAAAGATAATATGTTTAACTATACTGATACCAAACAGGCGCCATGGGTTGTTGTAGAAGGAGATGATAAAAAGAAAGCCAGGTTAAATTGTATTTCACATTTATTATCAAAGGTTCCATACGAAGACGTTCATTATAAAAAACTTAAACTACCTCCATTACAAGATAAAAAAGGTTATATGCGACCTCCAATAGATGAACAGACTCACGTTCCGGAGGTGTATTAAAGGTTAAGGGTGACAAGGTGAAGGGGTTAATGGTAGAAAGGAAAAGGGAACAAGGAATAGGTAGGTTATTAGATAGAGAGTAGGTGATATCTATTAAAGAACTAACAATTTAACAACTCTACATTCGACAAATTAACAGATCTACTACTCAACGGTTCGACAAGTTACCAACTACAAACTGCGAAACAAAAATAGAGACTGCAATGACTATTGATTGGACAACATTAATATATACCGTAATAGGAGGGCTTGCTCTTTTCCTTTTTGGTATGGATGTGATGACGAAAGCTTTGAAAGATTCTGCAGGTAATCGCCTTAAGTATTTTCTTCATAAAATGACATCAACACGTTGGAAAGGGCTGATTGCAGGCTTAAGTATTACAGCAGCTATACAATCTTCATCTGTAACTACTGTTTTGGCTGTTGGTTTTGTTGCTTCAGGTGTTATGACGTTTGAAAGTACTTTAGGTGTTATTCTGGGGGCAGATATTGGAACTACTATAACTGCACAGATTATTGCTTTTAAGGTTACAAAAATAGCACTGCTTTTAGTAATAATCGGGTATTTATTTACAGTCATATCAAATAATAAAAATAAACGTGAACTTGGAAGAATACTATTAGGTTTAGGCCTTATTTTTTTAGGAATGAATTTTATGAGTGAAGCAATGCGTCCTTTAAAATCATATCCTCCTTTTATTGAAACCATGCATGGATTAGACAATCCGCTATGGGGAATATTAATTGGTACTTTTTTTACTGCCATAATTCAAAGTTCAGGTGCAACAACTGGAGTTGTAATAATATTAGCGTCTCAGGGGTTTATCACCTGTCAGGGAGGGATATCTATTGTTATTGGAGCAAATGTAGGTACTTGCGTAACTGCATTTTTATCTGCCATTGGAAAACCAAGAACTGCTGTTCAGGTTGCTATTGCGCATATCTTATTCAAAATATTGGGCGCTTTGATATGGGTGTGGTTTATTCCGCAGTTGGCTTTTATTACAGAAAAAATTACACCCAACGATTTACCAAGGCAAATAGCCAATGCACATACCATTTTTAATGTTGTAAATGCAGCTCTGATGATTGGGTTTACTACTCCAATAGCTTTATTAATTACCAAAGTATTCCCAGCTAAATCAAATGATGACGATGAAATTGTATTACTTGATAAATATTATCTGCAGCATACAAGTGTTGCCATAGATTTGGTTGATAAGGAACTTAATAAACTGGCAGAAAATTCCAATGCATTGCTAGATAAAGCCTTGAATATAGCCTTGATGGGTTCATCAACGGATCTTGAACAACTCCGTTTGTCAGATAAAGCGATCGATTTTCAACAACAGCAGATTTTGTCCTATTTACAGCAGTTACAGCAAGAGAAATTAGATTCAAATGAATCGCTTAGGATTAAAAATCAGATGGAAATCACCAATATTTTAGAAGCTGCAGCTGATGTGATCACAACGGATATGGTTGAAGCTGCAGAACATAGGATTGAATATAATTTACAAATGAGTAAAGAAACACATGAAAGGTTTGCTCATATATACCTTCAAAGTGTGGTGGCATTAAAAAGTGCCTTTGCATCATTTAAAGATGGCAATAAGGAACTTGCTACTGAAATTGTTGCCAATAAAAAGGCATTTAAAAATGATATTCTGGAGATAAAAGATCGTCTCATAAATCGTTTGTCTTTACAGGATAGAAACAGAATAACCATCATTCGTTTTGAAACAGAAATGATTGAATTAATCAATAGGTTGCATTCTTTGGCTCGTAGAATTGCGCGTTTGCAATTAGATTGAAAAAGAACTTCACTAGTATTTTTGTTAAACTTATGAAAGGGCATTTAAACTTAAAGAAGAGGATTTGTATTACAGGAATAATCTTGTTTATGAGTCTTGTATTTAATGTTTTTAGTAATAAATATTTACATCCTGATGTTTCAGGTTATTCGTATGGTGATAGCATTTTGTTAAAAGTAGATTCTATTCATTATTGGGAAAAGCTCAAAGTGCTCTCCGCTAATGATAATAAAGAGTATTGGCCTGTTTCTGCACAACCTGTTCCTTTGGAAGGAGCCATATTACCTTTTCAACGAGTAGTTGCTTTTTACGGTAATTTATTTTCAAAAAAAATGGGTGTTTTAGGAAAATATCCACCAAAGCTACTATGGGAAAAATTGAATGACGAAATTCAAAAATGGGAAAAAGCAGATACTTTAACTCCTGTGATACCCGCATTGCATTATGTAGCTGTTGTTGCCCAAAATAATCCATTTAAAGATTCTACATACAGATACCGAATGCCATCATCGCAAATAGACTCCGTACTAAGTATTGCTCGTATGGGCAATGCTATTGTATTTTTAGACATCCAGCCTGGTTTAAGTAATGTTCAGAAAGAAGTGCCTTTATTGGAGAAATATCTGATGTTACCTCATGTTCATTTAGGCTTGGACCCGGAGTTTTCAATGAAAGAAGGTGATGTTCCCGGTACTGTTAAAGGATATGTTACAGCAGAGGATATTAACTTTTGCAGCAATTACTTAAAAAAACTAGTTCATACCTATAGTTTACCTCCAAAAATATTTGTTGTACATCGATTTACTCAGGCAATGGTGAGAGATTACACTCAGATACAATTGCACCCAGAAGTACAAATTGTAATTAATATGGATGGATGGGGTAGACCTGGATTAAAAAAAAGTACTTACAGAGATTATATTTATAAAGAACCCATACAGTTTACAGGTTTTAAATTGTTTTACAATAATGATTTGCTTCAAGCTCCACACCGCTTAATGATACCTGAAGAAATTTTAAAACTTACACCTCGGCCTGTTTATATTCAGTATCAGTAATTATACGATATTAATGGAATATAAAAAGAATCATTTTGCTTTGTTCGGGTAGATTATAGTAGGAATTGAGTAATATTTATTCTGATTGATTAAATGAAGAAAAGAAAAAGAAGCAAGCCATAAGCTTGCGTTCATAACTATTTTGAAAACATTTTTACTAACCAAAGAATTAGGTATAAACCAACTCCTGCACCTAAAAAGAGTACAGATAAAACAAATGCAATTCGAATCATTTTTACATCCCAGCCTAATTTAAAGCTAAGCCATTCACAAACTCCTAAAATCATAATAGTATATTTTTTAAAATGATGTATTTAATTTTCTGATATAAAAATATAAAATTAATTCATTTAGGCTGTTGGTGCAGATGGGCAAGACCTTAAAAAATACCAGTCAGGTTTATTTAATATATGTAAATAAATCTGATTGGTGTTTTCACGTGATTTAGCATCATTATAACATTGGTTAAAGTAAGGTTAAAGTCCCTAAAGTTTTTCTTACAATAATTCACGATTGCTATTTTTGGTGCATCAAAATCATTATACAAATATTAATACTTAAAATATTTTAGATGATGATGCTACTTCATAGATATAGTCTTTCGACTTAAAAGAAAAGGTTTTGGTTAATAATAATGCTTCAGAGATGGATTAATTTCCTCTCTGAGGTTGTGTATATCATTTAATAAATTTTAATAGGAATAGGGAACTATGAAAAAGAAACCATTTTTTATTAAGGTGTTATTTTTTAGTGCTTTAATGATTGCATTTGGAGTGTTGGGCATACAGTCTGCCAATAAGGTTGAAATCTACACCTCTAACACTAAAATTTCTTTGGCGCCAGGCGAATCGGTAAGTTATAAACTGGACGTTTTAAATAACGGAGAGCAAATTGAGTTTTGCGATTTATCGGTATCCGGAATGCCCCGAACGTGGAATTATTCTTTAAAATCAGGAGCCTATGATGTGAGGCAGGTGGCTATTAAACCCAATGATAGTCAAACGGTAAATCTTAAGATTAATGTGCCGTTAAAAGTTAATAAAGGAAATTATACTTTATATGTAAAAGCAGGTAAAGCAGAGTTGCCATTAGTAGTTAATGTTTCAAAGCAAGGTAATTTTACAACCGAGTTTTCGTCCGAACAAAAAAATATGCAAGGACATTCAAAATCTAATTTTTCATTTAAAACATCTTTGGTAAATGCAACGGGTGATACTCAGGTTTATTCATTAATAAGCGAGGCTCCGCGAGGATGGATGGTTGATTTTAAACCAAATCATAAACAAGCAACATCAGTTGAGATAGAAGCTAATGGTAAAAAAGATGTTACTATTGATGTAAAACCTCCTGTGGGCGTTGAGGCCGGAGTGTATAAAATACCTGTAAAAGCAATAAATAAAAACACTTCTTCCGAAATGGAACTTGAAGTTGTAATTACAGGAACGTATGAAATGGATTTAACAACTCCTCAGGGATTAGCAAGTACTAAAATTACTGCAGGAGGAAAACAGCTTGTTGAGTTGGTGGTGAAAAATACAGGGTCTGCAGATCTTGAAAATATTAAGTTAGATGCAACAAACCCATCAGGATGGCAAGTAAGATTTGAACCTAAAGAAATTAAATCAATCGCTCCCGGAGATTTTACTAAAGTAGAAGCCACAATTGAAGCCAGTGATAAATCAGTAGCAGGAGATTATATCACCAATATTACTGCTAAAATACCTGAAACATCTGCAAAGATGAGTTTGCGTGTAGCAGTTAAAACATCATTGTTATGGGCATGGATGGGTGTGTTTATTATTATTCTTTCATTAGGAGGTGTTATTTTATTATTTGTCAAGTTTGGAAGGAGGTAAGTGATGAGCAATCATATGATAGAAATATCAGGATTAACCAAAACTTATGGATCACAAACGGTTGTAAATAATCTCAACTTAATGATAGAAAAAGGTGAGGTTTTTGGCTTATTGGGTCCTAATGGAGCAGGAAAATCGACTACAATTCGTATGATATTAGGTATGACTGAACCAACAAGTGGTACCGTTAAAGTAAACGGATTTTTATCGAATATGGAACCTATCAAAGTAAAAGAAAACGTAGGGTACTTACCTGAGGACGTTGGCTTTTATGATAAGATGTCGGCTTTTGAAAATTTGATTTATACAGCCCAGCTAAATCGTATACCTAGAAAAAATGCTAAGGCTCGAGTGGAGGAATTATTGAAATTAGTTGGTCTGTATAACGAGCGAAATAAAAAGGCAGGTACTTTTTCAAAAGGTATGAAACAGAGATTAGGTTTAGCTGATGTCTTAATTAAAAATCCAAAGGTGATTATATTAGATGAGCCGACTCTTGGCTTGGATCCAAAAGGGATGAGGGAATTTCTTGATTTGATTAAAGAGTTAAGTCAAAAGGATGGTGTAACAGTCTTATTCTCCTCTCATCACCTGCATCAGGTGCAACATATTTGTAATAGGGTAGGACTTTTTGTTAAAGGTGAACTCATCGCTACCGGTGATGTAGGTAGTTTATCCAGTCAGTTATTTGGTGATCAGAGTGCAAAAGTTTATGCTGGTATCAAATATGATGGATCATTTAATGATTGGATTGGAAAGAAAGATGAGTTAGAAAAACAATTATTATCAAATCCCGAAATATCAGCCTTGAATTTCAACGAAGAGGAGTTGGTTGTGGAGTGTAAAAACAATACAACTCCTCTTGTTGCTAAAACCATTGTACAAAACCATTTGGACCTTACTTATCTTCATAAAAAAGAGTATGGTTTAGATGAAATCTACAATAAGTATTTTGAAGGAGGTGATGATCATGAATAGTAATGTACAAGCTTTAAGAACTGTTATGGGTTCTTCTGTAACGACTTTCGCAAATCATGAAGTCAGTCCGTTTTGGATTATTGTAAAAAAAGAAATCGCAGACCATATTCGCAGTTGGCGCTTTGGTATATTAGTATTGATCATAGGTTTAACATGTTTGGGTTCGTTGTATGTATCCATGGAAAATATAGCAGAGGCCTTATCTAAATCTAAAGCCAATGACGTATTTGCATTTCTTAAATTGTATACTGTAAGTGACGGTAAAATGCCTCCTTATTTTGTATTCCTAAGTTTTTTAGGTCCTTTATTAGGAATAAGTTTAGGATTTGATGCAATTAATTCGGAATATAGCCGGGGAACGATTAGTAGAATATTGTCTCAACCCATTCCCAGAGATTTTTTAATTACAGCCAAGTTTACAGCTTCATTAATCATTATTAGCGCAATGTTTTTTATGCTGAGCTTTTTAATGATGGGAATAGGAATTTTATCTATTGGCATTAATCCTACTGTTGAAGAGGTTACCCGAATATTGCTTTTTACTATAACCTCAATTGTTTATGTGGCGTTTTGGTTGAGTTTATCCATTTTATTGTCAATAAAATTTTCACAAGCTTCCACATCGGCTTTATCAGGTATTAGTATATGGCTCTTCTTTACTGTGTTTTATTCCATTTTGATAAATGTAATATATAGTATAATCATTCCAGCAGGAAGAAAACTATCTATTTCAGGAGAACAGACGAAATTGTCTATTCTAAGGTTAACACCGAATCAGTTATTTAACGACATTACAAATGTTTTACTGACTCCGGAAATCCGAAGTCTGGGACCATTAACAATGGAACAGGTTAGAGGAGCAATACCTACTCCATTGCCAGTTTTTCAAAGTCTAATGCTAGTATGGCCTCAGTTTGTAGGTTTAATTGCCGGAACTATTCTGTGTTTCTTTTTATCGTATCTGTTTTTTATGCGAAAAGATGTCAGGACACTTGTTTAAGTAGAATAAGATATATAAACCATTCAGGTTTAACATGCAAAACACCAGTTAGGTTTATTTACGTAAATTATTTAAACCTGACTGGCGTTAAGAAAACGTCTCCATTTGGAGAGGTTTTTTTATGCTTGAAAATGTAGTGTTTTAAAAAAAAATAAGAAAATTATCATTTCCAGAGTAACCCCTTTTCTGTATTTATGTGTCTTTATTAATAAGTGGTATAACATAAACGTTTATATTTCATTACACTAATTAAATGAACACATTAGATTCACAAAAGATAATTGATCTGATCCAGAAGGAGGTTGTACCTGCGATAGGATGCACTGAACCCATAGCTGTTGCTTTTGCCGTAGCTAAGGCTAAAGAAATATTGAATGAAGCAGTTGAACAAGCTGAGGTTTTTCTAAGTTCAAATATTCTTAAAAACTCTATGGGAGTTGGAATCCCAGGAACAGGTATGATAGGCCTGCCTATTGCAATTGCGATGGGAGTTGTTATCGGTAATTCAGAATATGGGCTAGAAGTATTAAAAGATTCAAGTGAAGAGGCTTTAGTTAAGGCTAAACAATTTGTATCAGAGCAAAGAAGTTTTGTTCACTTAAAAAAAGATGCTCCTGATCGATTATATATTGAGGCTATTTGCAGAGGTGAAAATAGTACTTCAAAAGTGATTATTTGTGGCAATCATACTCATATTGTTTATGTTGATTTAAATGGTGAAATATTACTTGATGAATTGACATCATACAATAGTCAGGTTGAGCTTAAAGAAGAAGTTGAATTAAGTTTTGATATCGTATATAATTTTGCGCTTGAAACACCTTTAGCTCATCTGGAATTTATTATTGATGCGGCTAAACTTAATGGACAAGCAGCTCTTGAATCAGAAAAAGGATTTTTTGGTCATGGTTTGGGTAAGACACTAAAGGGAGGATCTCAAAGCTATATTTTAGGCGATAATGTTTTTAGTAAGATTATTGCTGCAACAAGTAATGCCTGTGATGTTCGTATGGCTGGAGCTATGGTGCCTGTAATGAGTAACTCAGGTAGCGGAAACCAAGGTATTACTGCAACTCTGCCGGTATTGGTTTTTGCTGAAGAAAATAAGTGTTCACAAGAAGCTTTGATTCGGGCATTGACCTTAAGTCACCTTATGTTGATTTACATAAAAAGAAATCTGGGACGTCTTTCCGGTTTGTGTGGCGTAACAGTTGCAGCTATAGGTTCTAGTTGCGGAATTACATATTTAATGGGAGGTAATCGCGATCAGGTTGCCTATTCAGTAAAAAATATGATTGGAAACTTAGCTGGAGTAATCTGTGACGGAGCAAAACCAAGTTGTTCCTTAAAAGTTTCCAGTGCAGTTTCAACTGCAACTCTATCTTCAATGTTGGCAATGGATAATAAATCAGTTTCTTCATTAGAAGGTATAACGGATGAGGATGTCGATAAAACAATCCGAAATCTTACCGATATTGGCTCAAGTGGAATGTTGCAAACCGACGAATTAGTATTGGATATAATGACTCATAAATGATTTAAATATGCTGTTTAGTAGATAATTGCAATAAGTATTAGTTTGGTATAAATTAATAATGTGTATTAGGAAGAAGGACTTTACAAAGGTAGAGTCCTTTTTTATTTTATAATTTTGGATATATATATGATATATAGATTATTGTATTAAACAACAGATTGTTATCTATTTACTTCCATTGAATTATTTCTTAACTTTTAAGTAGGGTAAAAATGTTCTCATTCGGTATATATACGTATTAGTATTTAGCATTTATAAAGAATATAATAATGCCAATTCTGGATAAAAGAGGCTTTAAAGAGTTGTTTGATTTGAATTTTCAAGCATTAAGGGACTATGTTTATTATAGATGTGGAGATACAGAACTGGCAACAGACATAGCTCAGGATGTATTTATGAAAATATGGGAAAAACGGGATAATGTATATGATAGAATTGAGATGGGATTGTTGATAAAGATGGCTAATGATATGGTAATTTCAAACTATCGGAAAGTTAAAACAGGACAGAAATTTAAAAATGCCATTCCTAAAATACATATGGATACAATAACACCAGAAGAACGGCTCATCTTTAAAGAATTAAATGGAAGGTATGAGAGGGCTATCAACGAATTAAATGCAAATGAAAGAGTTGTTTTTTTAATGAATCGTGTACAAGGATTAAAGTATGCAGAAATTGCGGAACGGATTGGAATAAGTATTAAAGCTGTTGAGAAAAGGATGAGTAAGGCATTAACTTATTTAAGGGTTCAGTTAATGTAAGGGTTTAAATATGAATTAAAACGAAATGAGCCAAGAGAAAGTCTTTCCTTTAAAAGGGAATGTTCAAATTTGGCGAATTCCATATGGCAATGAAAAGCAAATTTAGAGATATGAAAATAATAAACATACATAACGAGATCGATAAAAATATTGAGGTTTATTCACGCATGGAACCCAAATATTCACGATCAGCACAAGATGTTTGGAAATCTTTAGAAGATAAAATTGATCGTGATGAAAAAAGAGGATTTGGTAACTCTAATCTGTATAAAAAGTTTATAGGCTTTTCATTGGCTGCTGTAATTGTAGTGGGCTTTATTTTGGTAGGCTTTTCATTTTTATATGAAAAAGAGGTTACTACCCTTAAAGGACAACATACACAATTCTTATTGCCTGATGATTCGCAGGTACGATTAAATGCCAATTCTAGAGTTAAGTATAAACCTTTCTGGTGGCATATTAACAGAACTTTAAGTTTAACAGGAGAAGCTTTTTTTAACGTGAAAAAAGGTTCTGAATTTAGTGTATTGGCGGATGGAACAACCACTCAGGTATTAGGAACTACTTTTAATGTTTATTCCCGTAAAGGAAAGGTTGAGGTTTCATGTTTTACTGGTTTGGTAAGAGTTACAAGAGACCACAATTCAGTAGAACTTAAACCAAATGAAAAGGTTAATGTAACAGAAAATGGATTGTCAGCTAAAGACTTGTTAAGTAGTGATAATAGAGTTAATGCATGGCTAAGGTCTGAACTTTATTGGGAAGCTACTCCTCTTGAGCAGGTATTTTACGATTTAGAATTACAATATAATATTGAGTTTGAAATTGACCAAAATATAAATGTGAGTCAGCTTAAATATTCCGGTTATTATAAAATGGAACAATCTGTAGAAAATGTCTTAAATTTGGTATGTAAGCCCTTTGGTGTTAAGTATGAGAAGTTAGCCAAAGGAAAATACCACCTTATTTATGACAATTAGGTTTTTGATATTAGCTGCTTTATTTTATCAAATAAGCTTTGTTGCTATTTCACAATCGAATGACTTTGATGTTGATTTTAAACATCAATCACTGTGTGAAATACTGGCAGAATTGCATCAGCAATATCATATTCAGTTGTCATATAGCCAAACCGAACTTTCTAAGTATTCTATCTCTGTAAAAGGTTCTTTCCATACAGTAGATGATTTACTAAACAGGTTGTTAGCAGATCTTCCATTAGAATATGAAAAACAAGGTGAAATCTATGTCATCTTCAAACCCATAATAAATACTCCACAATCCTTATATAGTACAATTCAATTTACAGGTACTGTAAAAAGTAAACAAACAAGCGAGTCGTTGCCTTTTTGCACAGTTTATATAAATGGAGAATTTAAAATCACAGATATTAATGGGCGTTTTTCTTTTATTGCTTTAAATGAGGAATATCTAAAAATAGAAGTTTCTCATGTGGGGTTTCATCATCTGGACACAACTATTCTTGCCCAATCTTATTTTACATGTGAGTTAACTCCTGTTGTAAATGTTCTTAAAGAAACTTTGATATTGGGGACAAAACGACGCTATGGAACTCAAACAGGTATGAGTGTAGGTCAATCCAGAATGAATCCATCTATTTCGGATTATTTACCAGGTGGTGCAAACAATGGAATCACGCAGTTATTGAAATTGCAAGGCGGAATTCAATTAGCTTCTTGTGGTACAGGTACAAGTTCGTTTTGGGGTGGTTATCCAGGTCAAAATCAGATGGTGTTTGACGGAATGACCATTTATTCTTTTCCCTTTAATTCAGAATTACTTCATCCTGTAAATACCTTAATGGTTAAAGATATCTGGATTAATAAAGGTGCTTTGGGTGCCAATTTTGGAGATAGGGTAGGAGGAATTATCACACTAACAGGAAAGGAAGGAAACAGACGAAACTCAGAACTTGATGTAGTGATGGATGCTTCAATGTTAAATGCTATGCTTTCTCTTCCTGTAAACGAAAACAATGCTGTTATTGTAGCTGCCAGACATTCCTTATGGTCTGATTATTTTTCTAAGTTTGCCCAACAATCAAAGTTGAACTCACTAAATACTTACGATATATGGAATCCCTTAAATACAACTTATAAAGATTTAAATTTAAAATATTCAGGAGGGAAGACAAATGGAGATCAATATCATATTTCATTATATGGAAACCAATCAGAGAATCTTTTTCATTATAAATTAAATGCATTTGCTGATCTGGATTCCAGGGAAAAAGATGAACGACATCAACTGGGTACATCGCTTTTGTATAATAAGATGTGGACAAATGGATTTAATACAACCTTTAATTTCACCTCTTCGCATGCCGAATGGAATGATGAAAATAATTTGAATAACAATTTGCCTGAGGATACTTACAGATATATCTGGGATAATAAATTTTTAATTGATAGTAGGTTCACACTAAATCCTAAGCAATTTATTGAGGCGGGACTTTCTGTTCAGAGTATTGAATCTAAAATTAATTGGCCGGATACCCAAGCTGATTTAAATTCGGATAAAAGCTTTTTTCAAACTTCAGCATTTTTGAGGAATCATATTTATGCAAATCCTAACTTTTTTATGGATGTAGGTTTACGGTTGGATTATCAGCATACAATGGATCAATTATTTGTATGTCCCAGAATAAAAGGTTCGTTTTTAATCAACTCTTCATCACAAATAAATTTAAGTTGGGGCATATATCAACAGTATTTAGCCTATGTTCCGGTAATAGATGAATTAGGAAACTATGATTTTATATGGCAGGGTTTTACTCAAAAAGGCAATTATTTGCAATCCAATGTATTAGCGGTGGGTTGGAGTTATGCAAAAAACGGATGGAATATTAATACTGAATTCTATTTAAAAGGAATAGAAGGAGCAGGGCGATTCTATTATGATGCCTCTGCTTATTTATTTGAAATGGGAAGAGTAAGAACACAGGGCGTAGATATTTCAGTAAAAAAGGAGTTTGGTAATCACCTTATTATTCAAAACTATACATACAATAATACCGAAGAGAAATTTGGAGATGAAGATCAGTACGAGTCTTCAATTTATACCAGAGATCATGAACTGAAAACTACATTGTTAATGAATTTTGATCCGATAAAATTTAGTACTTCATATATTTACGGATCCCCTGTTCACTTTCAACAGGTATTAAACACATTAAAGGGTGATTATAATCGAGTGGATGCTATGTTATCATACCATTTTGATTTGAAGGATCATCAATTAGAAACAGGTATCTCTGTATACAATATTCTGGATAACGCCAATACTTCATCATTATATTTAAAAAAGTATGCCTATTCTGATCAACAGAATTTAGTGATAGCAAAAGGTGGTATGCCTTTTTATTTTACTCTTTTTCTTCATTTTAAGTTTAAAAAATAGAAATACTGGTAGGGTGTTTTTAATGTTGTGCGGTATGTTAACAGAGAGTGATCACTAAAACAACACTTAAAAATAAGAGTCATGAGAGTATTAAAATTAATCGGTGTTTTAGCATTATTTATGCTGTTTGGAACTGTTGGATTTTCTCAAACAGAAGAACCACTTCAAACCAGAACAGAAACACAAACTAAAGAGCGTCTTCGTCAGAATTTAACTGAAGAACAAAAGTTAATGTTACAAGAACGTAAACAGGAAACTACTCAAACCAGAGATCAGTTTAAAACTTCATTGACAGAAGAACAAAAGGCTATTTTGTGTAATCAGGAAATGACCCAAGCACAAAAAAGAGCAGCATTCAGAGCTTCTTTAAGCGAAGAACAAAAAGAAATGTTACGTAACAATCGTCAGGCAATGAAAGCACATCGAGAAGCATTTCGTGAAACACTTACCGATTGTCAAAAGGATGCTTTGAAAAAACGTATTAGGGATAGGGATAAATTGAAAGACGGAACTGGTGATAACTGTAATTAGAACATCATTTTTTGAGTTTTACTGATTTAAAACAACCCTTTTCATTTTAATATAATTGTTGATTTACTTTTTATAGTGGAATTTGACAAATTATATTAATAACTTAAGGTGTTCCACATTTGTGAAACACCTTTTGATATGTCTGAAAATAAATGATATGAAGCGTTTTGGTATTATCGTTATTTTACTTTTTGCTTTTGTACATGTAAATGCACAGGAAGAAGAAGTTCTGGACTCAATGCTTAATGAATTATTCTTCGAAGATCCTGATTTGTATGATCTCTTCGATGGTAATACCAAATATCATTTTATCTATTTTGTGACAGCCTTTAATAGTAGCACATATTACGCCGGAAGACAAATTGGAAACAATGAACATAATTTTTCCGGTCAAATGTATTACTTCATATCTAATGGTTTGTATTTTGGATCATCAGGTGTTTACTACAGTCATTTGGATCCCGGGTTCAGGTCTGTTGTTGTTTCTTTAGGTTATACCAGTTCAATAAAAAAAATGAAATTCTTAAGATATCGGTTATCTTATGATAGATTTATGTATGTAAATATGGGTACCGATTTTGAACCTACCTACAATTCTGATCTTAATGCCGGTATTACGCTCCGCTATAAATGGATAGGATCACGCTTTGACTACACTCTTTTAATGGGAAACGAATATGGAAAGCACTTTTCGCTGGATGGCTTTGCAAAGATAAAGTTATTCAAACTGGGAAGTTATGACAGAATACAAATTGAACCGGAAGTATCCTTTTTTTATGGTTCAGATGTGGTTGAGTATGATTTAAATGCAAGTGTGGCCGAGACAGATCCCTTTTACGAACCTGAATACGTTCAGAAAGAGGAGTTTGGATTACTAAATACTCAAATATCCCTTCCTTTGAGTATTGCCTATAAACAGTTTGATTTTGAAGTTTCATACACATGGCAGTTTCCTAAGTCTTTGGATCCTGTTTACTATTACGACAAATCAGGCTTTTGGAGTTTATCACTGGCTTATATCATAGATTTAAATTAAGCTCCTATGAGAAAATCTATACTTTATATAATTGTTTTTTTAGCCCTTTCTTTTCATCTAAATACTTCTGCCCAATTAAAAGTGACAGCAGACGATGCTATAAAATTGGATGAGATGGAATGGAAAGATTATGTATCTGGTAATATTCAAAATTCAGAAAAGGAAGAGTATACCTATAATAACAATGGTCAGGTACATTCAGCTACGTTATGTGAATGGGATGAAACAGCTCAGGAATATCAATTTACAAGTAAAATTTCTTATAACTATCTAAATGATTTGGTTTCGGAAAAAATATACTCACAGTACAATAGTGAATCTTCTGTATGGCAAGATACTTTAAAGCGTTGTTACACATGTGATTCACAGGGAAATGTAGAAACGCTGATTATTTATGAAAGATCTTCAAATAGTGAAGAATGGGTTCCGGAATCTAAAGAGGAATATATTTATGATTCGAATGGTAATACTACAGAGCTTTATTTTTATACATGGGATACAGATCGAGATACCTGGGATTTTCATGAAAAAGATATATACGAGTATGACAGTTCTAATCGTGAAGTAAATTACACCTCATGGTTATGGGATTTTTTGTTTGATGAATGGGTTTATTACGATAAAGAGGAATATGCATATGTGGATGGATGGACAAAGTATACTTATTATGAATGGAATGAAATGCAGGAGGAGTGGAATTATGTATATAAAGATTCATCTATTTATAGCACTGATGGATTACAATATGCTTATTTATCATGTTATTGGAAAGAGTCAATATCATCATGGATTAATTTTTCAAGAGAAGTTCATACTCTAAATAATTCTGGTAAAGTAACTGATTATACTGAATATGAGTGGAATGAAAAATTATCGAGGTGGGATTATTACGATAAAGAAGAATATGATTATGATTCATATAATAATGTATTATTGTTTATTGATTATAATAAAGCAAGTCAGTATAATGTATGGATAGAATCGTTAAAAGAAGAATACCAGTATAATTATGACTATACCCTGGAGCAATTAATACTTCCTTATTCTGAACCAGTAATAAACGATGTTTATTTTAACTCAATGATGGAAAAAATAGATGTTTACACCTGGAACTCTTCTTCATCAAGTTGGAATCCAGCTTCAATTGGGGGATTTTCTTATTCTGACTTTGAAGTTTTAAGTGTTGACTTAAATATCGATGCTAAAGATTTTGTAATCTATCCTGTGCCTTTTTCTGAACATGTTGTGGTTGATGGTTTAGTAAACATGAATCTGATTATATATGATTTAACAGGTCAACAATGTGTCAATATTAAAATCACAGATAATCATCAGGTAATAAATACAAAGAAACTTATTCCAGGAATTTACTTCATAAGTGCAGGAGATAGAAATAATAAATTTGCAGTAAAGAAGATTATTAAATATTGAAAGTATAAAGCAATTAGGTTTTGACTTCTTTTTTATTTGAGAATTATTTAATCCCTATCAATATGAACGTAATGAGTTGTATTAGCATTTTTTATTTCTTATTATTGATTACTTCGGTTTACAAAATTTGAGATGGTTGAATATTCTTTCAATTAAGGATAATTATACATCATAATAACTGATTTTACATTTTAGGTCATCGAAGAGTTATATTTATTTATTTTCTTAGTTTAGGAAAATAAATTTTTAAAGTTAATCATGAAAAACATCTATTTAACTTCCCTTGCTATTTTAATTAGTATATCATTAAATGCACAAAAAAGTAAAGAGTATTTCTCTTCAAAAGATTTAACATCCGTTGGTGCTTATTACTATCCTGAACACTGGGATGAATCTCAATGGGATCGGGATTTAAAGAAAATGGCTGATATGGGATTTGAGTTTACTCATTTTGCTGAATTTGCCTGGGCCCAACTTGAACCGCAAGAGGGAGTTTATGATTTTAAATGGTTAGATAAGGCTGTTGAGATTGCTGCTAAATATAATTTGAAAGTTATTATGTGTACTTCAACAGCAACTCCACCAGTGTGGTTGGTTCGCAATCATCCTGATGTATTGATTCAACATGAAGATGGTACAAAAGATGATCATGGTTCTCGTCAGCATGCTTCTTTTTCAAATAATTATTATCGCGAGTATTCTTTAAAAATGATTGCTGAGTTGGCTAAGCATTATGGAAATGATGAACGTATTATTGGCTGGCAGGTTGATAATGAACCACGAGGAACCCGTGATTACGGCATGGATGCTCAACAAAGGTTCAGAGGTTGGTTAAAGAAAAAATACACAAACATTGATGCACTGAATAAATCATGGGGAACTAACTTCTGGAGTGGAACATATTCAGATTTTTCACAAATCAATATTCCTCAATACAGTCAGTGGGGAATGAATTTATACCAAAAACTGGATCATAGCCGGTTTGTGGATGAGGAAACAGCTTCGTTTTTAGATGATCAGGCTGTTACAATAAAGAAATATGCTAAACCAACTCAATGGGTGACTACCAATTATATTCCCATGTATGATTCTCGTTGTATTGGTGGCAATAAAGAATTGGATTTTATATCGTATACCCGCTACATGGTTTATGGTGATCATAAGGGGATTGGATTAAAAGGTTACAGAGTAGGAGAGTATTCCAGAATTTCTATGTCGAATGATTATTTTCGTCCGTTAACTCCTATTTATGGTGTGATGGAATTGCAACCAGGACAAGTGAACTGGGGATCTATCAATTCGCAACCTTTACCGGGGGCAGTTCATTTATGGTTATGGCACGTGTTTGCCGGTGGTAGTCAGTTTACTTGTACTTATCGTTTCAGAGCGCCTATTTATGGTTATGAGCAGTATCATTACGGTATTGTTGGTCCTGATGGAGTTACTCCAACACCTGGAGGTCTGGAATATCAACAGTTTATGGAGGAGATTAAATCTCTGCGAAAAAAGGCTTCTCTAGGTTTAATTCCAGATGAGTATAAAAACAGAAAAACAGCTATACTTTATGATCCGGATAACACTGTAGCCATCAATCAAAACAAACAAAACGAGGTTTGGAATACAGAGCAACATGTATTGAAATATTATAAAGCGCTAAAATCATTTGGTGCTCCTGTTGATTTTATCAGGGCGAATATGAATTTTAAGGATTATCCTGTTATTGTGGTTCCTGCTTATCAGCAAATGAGTCTGGAATTAATTGCAAAACTAACGGAGTATGTTAAAGGAGGAGGTAACCTTGTTATGTCCTGCAGAACAGGTCATCAGGATGAACAAGGGCATTTATGGGAAGCTAAACATGCTCAACCCATCTATGAATTAATCGGTAGCGAAATCGAGTTTTATGATTTATTGCGACCTTATGCTCCGGATACTGTAGTTATGGATAATAATAAATATGCATGGACAAGTTGGGGAGATATTTTAAAGCCAAACAAAGGAACTGAGGTTTGGGCTTCTTACGCTGGCGATTTTTATGCCGGTAAACCTTCTGTAACCTATAATAACTTAGGCAAGGGATCAGTAACCTATGTTGGAGCCGACAGTAATGAAGGAGGTTTGGAACATGATGCTTTACAAAAAGTTTACAGTCGATTAAAAATTGATATTGAAAAATATCCAAAAGGAGTAATTGTTGAATATCGTGATGGTTTTGGTATTGCTATGAATTATTCTGATAAATCGTATTCAATGAATTTGCCAGAGAAGGCAGAAATTCTGTTTGGAACGAAAGACATTCCTACTGCAGGTGTTTTGGTTTGGAAAATCTCAAAATAGGAAAAAGGAAAAGGTAGAAAGAAGAAAGTGGATGATTGATTAAGGATTATAAAAACTAAACTGTCAACTCCACAATTGATCAACTTACCATCATTGTAAAACAACAACCAAAAACGAATCGATTTATGAAAAATGTACAATTATCAGGATTGGTGTTTCTTTTCCTGATTTTGGGAATTTATTTTAATACATGTTCTGCTCAACGAGTAAAATATAATTTTAATCATCAGTGGAAATTATTTGTTGGAGATGCCTATGGTGCAGAGAAATCCGATTTTAATGATAATCAATGGCAAACAGTTACGTTGCCATATGCATGGAATCAATCCGAAGCTTTTAAAAAAGATATTGTTGATTTGTCAACAGGAATTGCCTGGTACAGAAAAACATTCCAATTACCACAGGGTCATAGTTCTGCCAAAGTTTTTATAGAGTTTGAGGGTGTACGCCAAATGGGTGAAGTATATGTTAATGGTGAATACCTTGGTTTGAGTGAGAATGGTGTTATGGCATTTGGATTTGATATTACCTCTTTTTTAAAGCCATATCCCGAAAATAATATTATTGCTGTTAAAACGGATAATGATTGGAAGTATAAAGAACGACATAGTGGTTTTGGTTACCAGTGGAATGATAAAAATTTCAATGCCAACTATGGAGGGATTCCTAAAAATGTGTATTTGTATTTTACTGAAGATGTTTATCAAACTTTACCCTTGTATTCTTCATTAGGAACAACCGGTACTTATGTTTATGCAAGGGATATTAATGTAAAAGATAAGAAAGCGATAATCAATGTAGATTCTCAGGTACGAAATGAATCCAATAAAATAGTAGATGTACAATTAGCCATTAAAGTTGAAGATATGGATGGTCATACTGTGGCGACATTCACAGGTGATAAATATAGTTTGTCTCCTAATGGAATGAGAGATTTACATGCTTCTGATACGATTCAAAATATCAATTTCTGGAGCTGGGGATATGGATATTTGTATAATGTGTATTCTCAAATTAAAGTCGATGATAAAGTAATTGACGAAGTCAAAATACGCACTGGTTTTCGTAAAACAAAGTTTGCGCAAGGAATGATCTGGTTGAATGACCGTGTGATCATGATGAAAGGTTATGCGCAGAGAACCAGTAACGAATGGCCGTCAGTTGGTATGTCAGTTCCGGCTTGGTTAAGTGATTATGGAAACAGTTTAATTACTGAGGGAAATGGAAATATGGTGCGCTGGATGCATGTAACTCCCTGGAAACAAGATGTGGAATCATTTGATCGTATGGGGTTAATTCAAGCGATGCCGGCAGGCGATGCAGAAAAGGATGTTTTTGATCATCGTTGGACACAGCGTAAAGAATTGATGCGTGATGCGATTATTTATAATAGAAATAATCCTAGTATTCTCTTTTATGAGTGCGGAAATGAAAGCATTTCAGAAGAACATATGGCCGAAATGAAAAATATTCGTGATAAATATGATCCCTACGGTGGCCGGGCCATAGGAAGCAGAGAGATGCTGGATAGTGAAGAAGCTGAATATGGCGGGGAAATGTTGTATATCAATAAAAGTGCCGATATTCCTTTCTGGGCAATGGAATACAGTCGTGATGAGGGATTAAGAAAGTATTGGGATGAAAATACTCCTCCATACCATAAAAATGGAGAAGGGGGTACATTTAGTCATAATGTGAACGGAAGTAAAATAAAGGATGCCTCTTCTTATAATCACAATCAGGATTCTCATGCCATTGAGGATGTGGAGCGTTGGTTTGATTATTGGGAAATGCGCCCGGGTACAGGAGAAAGAGTGAGTTCAGGTGGTGCAAATATTATTTTCAGTGATACAAATACACATTATCGTGGAGCACAAAACTATCGTCGTAGTGGAGAGGTTGATCCAATGCGTATTCCTAAAGATAATTATTGGGCACATAAGGTCATATGGGATGGTTGGGTTGATACAGATACCGTAAGAGCTCATATTTTAGGCCATTGGAATTATGAACAAGGTGTGGTTAAAGACATTATTGTTGTATCTACTGCCGATAAAGTTGAGCTATTTAAAAATGGCAAAAGTCTTGGAAAGGGTGAGCAGAGTAAAAAATTCCTTTTCACTTTTAAAGATGTTTCATTTGAGAAAGGAAATATTAAAGCCATTGGTTATGATGAAAACGGCAATAAAGTATGTGAGGATATTAAAGAAACGATAGGTGAGCCATATGCTTTAAAACTAAGTTCCATCTGTCGTCCAAACGGAATGTTGGCTGATGGCCAGGACCTGGCGATTATTCAGGTTGAAGTTGTGGATAAAGAAGGGAAACGATGCCCAACTACATTTAATAAAATACATTTTGAAGTGGACGGAGTTGGTGAATTTATCGGCGGTATTGCCGAAGGACCAGATAATTATATCGGATCAAATGATATCCCGGTTGAATGCGGTGTAAACAGAGTTTTCATACGTTCCGTTGCAAATAAAGTGGGTAAAATTAATATTGTAGCAACATCTGAAAACTTGAAAAAGGATAAGATGACTGTTAAAACCATACAAACTGATACCAAAGCACTTTCTGAATCAATGCCAAACGATCATCTTTCATGCTATTTAAAGAAAGGGCCAACACCACAAATGCCTTCTTATACCATTTCAAGAATCCCACTGAAAATTATTGGGACAAAGACCACTTCAAATCAAGATCAGGTTTGTTTAAGCTATGATGATAATGAACTAACAGAGTGGAGTAATGATGGTCAGCTTAGTACAGCCGTTGTTGAATACGAACTGGAAAGAGAAGGTGCCATTAATCAGGTTGTGGCTAAGCTATCTGGATGGAGACGGTTAAGTTATCCGATAAATATATATGTAGATGACAATTTGGTTTATAAGGGAATATCGCCAAAGAGTTTGGGATATGTAACGTTTACTTTTAAACCTACAAAAGGAAAAAGAGTACGGATTGAGCTGACAGATGCTCCTACAGAAGAAGATCAATTTAATATAGTTGAAATTACAGGTAAAGTGGATCAGGCTGGAATGGAAAATAAAGAGGCTAACGGCAGCTTAAAAATTGTTGAAATAGAGTTTTATGAATCAGTAAATAAAAGTCAGTAGTAGATCGTTAAGCCTTGTAGTTAGAAAATAACCAAGCTGTAAATCTGCTTCTCCCTTTTTGGGAGATTGAAAGGGGCTATTATTTCAACGCATATTCACAAGCTTCTGCCATCAATTGAATAGCGCGTTCAAAGATGGCAGGTTCTTCATAGCCATAAGATAAACGAAGCTGATATTTGGCTTTTGGTTCTTTACTGCATATCGTCCCCGGAATATAAATTAACCGGGGATTTTTTTCTTTTACGCCATCAACTAAAGAATCTCCTGTTGTTCTGGACAGATAATTAAAAAACTTAGAACCTTTATTGGTTGTAATATTTTTAAAGGTGATGTAAAAGTAAAAAGCTGCATCTCCACCAGAGTAGGTTTCTATGTACTCACCCAGATATTTAGAAAACATCTGTTTAATAAAATCAGCTTTATCCTGATAGCCTTTGTTTACATTCTCTTTTTGAATTTGTATATAATGATCCAGCAACCAGCTTGAAATTTCCTGATTGATTAACGAATTACTAAATCCAATATCCGAAGTTCGTTGAGTTAAAGCATCAGCTAAGGCATTGTTGGGTGTTATGATATATCCAATACGTAAAGCAGGTGCAAGTATCTTAGATAATGTTCCTATTTCAACAACCTGGTTCATCTTGTCAAACTTTAATCCGGAAACAGTATTGGTTAATTCAGGATTATGGATAATATCCTCGTAAGCCTTATCAAAAACTACTGGAATGATGCGGTTTGTTTCTTTCGATAGTCTTTCAGCAATTTCAACGATAGCTTTTTTTCTTTCGGTAGATAAAATTACCGTAGATGGATTATTTACAGTGATGATATAAAAGAAACTGATTTGTTTTGAATCAATATTCTTTAGTTTTTCCTCAAGAATATCAGTTATTAATCCATTTTCATCTTCTGGAATAGCCAATATTTTAAAGCCTTTACGCTCCAGTGTTTCAGTGTAGATATAATAATAGGGATCAGCTGTAATAACAATTCCGGGTTTCATAATATCCGAGATGGAATCTAAAAGACTGGTGGCACCATTGGCTCCGATTAGTATTTTACGATTTTCAAAATCAGCTTCGTTTAAGGAACCTATATTATAACGTAAATAATAATCTTTAATGGAACGACGAAGGTTTGGCGAGCCGTCAGCTCCACCATAATTTAATGCATTTCGGTATCGAACCGGATCTGCAATAATTTCAGTATATGCTTGCTGAATCGCATCAACAGGAATAGTTTTGTCGTTGACATATCCAACGCCGAGATTAATGTCAATTCCCTCTCTAAAATCCTCGGCAAATTCAGCCGTTAATTGATTGATGGCCGATGGTATTAATGACTTTTGGGCAAGCTCCGAAAATTGAAAATCCATACTTTAAAATTTTACCAAAAATAAGAATTTATATGGAAAAAAGGTCGCAAGGTTAAGGGTTAGAGGGATATTTAAACCTGTTGGGATTAATTGCATCCTGTTAATTAATCCTGACTGGTTTTAAAGATAATGGTAATTGTACCCATGTCGATGCCAAGGGCTAAATTAAATTAGGCCTGTGTATGGCATGGTATGAAAAATAGGAACCAACAAACAGGATGTTTTTAAGTTAATAACGCCCTGAAAGGGCAACTTATTTTAGCCCAATGCAAACGCAGTGGCGCATTGGGAAAATATCAAGTTACATTGGAATGCGCCCTGAAGGGGCAGATCAAAATATATAACACTTCGACAGATGAATAATCCTGACAGGTTTTTATATGGTATTAACTAACAATAATACACCACTTCAAGAAATTTATCGGAGCCTCTTTTACCATCTTTACTGGGTTTAAGTTCCTTTAAAACTCCTGCAACAGTTATTTCTTCGTCAGGCAAATTATCGAATAGTTTGGTGTGAGCAATTAAAAGAGTTTCGTTTGTTGCAGCGTCTTTTAATTCATAAACATTGTATTCTTCAATTAACGGAATCATGCTAAAAGAAGTCACGTTTCCGGCAACAACAGGCACCATGATAAACCCTTTAAACTCTGATTTTGATTCAACCAAATGAGGAATACCTTTAGTAATGATGGAATTTGAAAACATAGCGTTTTCATTTACATCTAAAAGACTCAGTTTTTTGGCTTGTAAACGATCATATTTTTCCTGCAAAGTTTTATCCAGCATCGAGATAATCTTGTTTTTGTCTGTTGAGGGAAGGTTTATCATCAACATTTCAAGAAAAAGAATCATTTCCTGGTGATCGCTGAATATTCCGGCTACTTTACCTAACTCCGATTGGTCAATGCGACCATCGTTAGCCTTGGCTTTAAAGTTGTAAAATCTTCCTCCGTTATCCAGAATATCCAGAGCATCGTTTATATTTTTTGCAGGTGTTATCTTCTTCATTTGTGTGTAATTTGTATTAGTTAAAAGTTTCTGGTTAATGTCAATTCTTTAGTTAAAAAGGTTATTACCCTCCAACCATTACCCTTGTTACCCTTTACCATTAATAATTAAAAAAATACTTCGGCACCAGATACCGATAATTGAATTTGTTGTTCAGTCAATTTTAACTCTTTATTATTTAAAGCCGCCAAAACTACATTTTTATTGTAGTTATTAGTGTCTTTCAAACTTAAAAACTCATCCACATCTAACCATCGGGCTTCAATAATCTCGGAGTCATCATAAATAGATATTTCTTTAGTCAGTGGCCTGGCTGTACAAACAATATAAATGATGGATTCGCCAAACTGGCCTTTTGTAAAATGTCCAAGGTTAACGATGGACTCAAATTCAGCATGAGTTCCGGTTTCTTCAAAAACTTCTCTCTTTAATGCCTCCTTTAAAGGCTCATTATTATCCACATGACCACCCGGAAGTTTATATCCGGTGTTAAACTTATCTTTTACAACCAAAATTTTATTTTTATCGCGAATTATCGCTCCCACGCCAACAGTATAATTCTTAGCAGTAGGAACAATCGGATTTTCAACCAGTTTTTTTACCATCATCACGTATTCTTCAAAGCAATGGTGAAACTTAAAATCCAGTTTCGTTAAAACAGGAATAAAATCTGATTTCTCAATGGGAATTTTGATCCAAAGTAATTTAGAGCCATTTAAATTTTGAATCAGTGTTGATATTTCCTTTTGGAATTCATCTAAGGATTTGGGTAATGTTGATGCGTCAACAGTAATGCCCTGATATCGATCTTCTATTATTTTCATTGACAAAACAACCGGAATGGATATAATATGGAATTCAATTTATAAGCTTCTCAAAAGTAGGTAAATGTTTATGAAAAAATGAATTTGCCGCCTGTAAAATACTACAAAACAATATCAAGATGGAGGTTATTTGCAAGTTAAGACGGATAAATACTGAATACTTTATATTTTTGTTTTAAAATACTACAAAATAGAATTACGATTAAACAATATATTATGAGATATTTATTTATTCTAGCTGCATTCTTTGTTTGTTCTTTCTCTCTTTTTAGTCAGGCTCAAGACACAATTTACTTATGGCCAGGAAAAGTACCTGTAGAATCATCACCCAAACATGCTCCAAGTTTTACTGTTGATACAGCAAGTAATGTTACTAAAATATCAGATATTACCAATCCTGCCATGCTTGTTTTTACTCCTGAAAAAACAAAAAGCAATGGAGCTTGTATTATTGTTTGTCCTGGAGGTAGTTATAAGTTTTTAGCCATAGATTTAGAAGGTTATGAGGTGGCAGATTGGTTAAATAAATTAGGTTATACAGTATTTGTTTTGCAATACCGTGTGCCAAATAACAGGGAAGGGGCTTTATGTGATATACAAAGAGCTATGAGAATAGTAAGAAGTAAAGCAAGTAAATGGAATTTAGATCCTGAAAAATTAGGGGTGTTAGGTTTTTCTGCAGGAGGCAATCTTAGTGCAAGGGCAAGCACGAGATATAATATTGAATCGTATAAAAAGATTGATGCTATGGATACTGTTTCTTGTAAACCTGATTTTGCTTTGTTGATTTATCCAGCTTATTTGGCTAAAGGACCATACTATAGCTTAACTCCTGAGATTGTAGTTGATGAAAATACGCCTCCAATATTTATTTTTTCAACTTCAGATGATGGTGCTGCCGGTAGTGCTTTGGCAATGGCAGCGGGTATGAGAAAATTCAAATTGCCTGTCGAATTTCACTTTTTGGCAGAAGGTGGACATGGATATGGAATAAGGCCAGGTAATGCTGCTGCAGAAACATGGCCATTTTATGCAGAATATTGGCTTAAGATGAATGTGATAAAAAAGAAGACCTCATTTAAGAAATAAGTGCTTTTATTTAATTGTTGAAAAGTATAAAAGCGTTACTAAACCAGTTAGGATTATTAGACTAATGTATGAGAGAAATCCAGATTGGTTTATATGATTGTGGATTCTTAAAAAAAACTGTCAGCTTTCAAGAAAAAGAAAAAGCTCCCTGCGTATTTGCAAGAAGCTTTCCCATTTAAAATATATTCTTTTGGATTTACTATTTCAAAGCAAATTTACTTTCCAAACCTTCCTGAGAATTGGTTCCTATCCAAACTTTAAAATCACCCGGTTCAACATCCCATTTACCTTGAGCTGTATAGTAAATTAAATCGCTTTTAGAGATTTTAAAAGTTACCTTTTGACTTTCACCTGCATTTAACTCAATTTGCTGAAAACCTTTTAACTCTTTTACAGGGCGGGCAATGCTTCCGAATAAATCCTGAATGTATAACTGAACAGTTTCTTTACCAGTAAAGTTACCTGTGTTTTTTACCATGGCAGATATTTCAATACTACCATCCTGAGTTAATTCGGCACTGCTTAATTCAATATTTGAATATTCAAAGGTGGTATAGCTTAAACCATATCCAAAAGGATACAATGGTGTTTTATCAGCATCAGTATAATGTGACCAAAATACATTGTTATCCGTGTTTACTGGACGACCAGTACTAAATTGATTGTAGTATATAGGACATTGTCCTACAGCTTTAGGAAAAGATACTGGTAACTTACCTGAAGGATTGTAATCACCAAATAAAACATCAGCAATGGCATTTCCTGCTTCAGAACCCAAATGCCATGTTTCAAGAATGGCTTGAGCTTTTGTAGCAATGTTATTAATTACCACAGGGCGACCATTCATTAGTACTACCACAATGTTTTTATTTACAGCGTAAACAGCATCAAAAAGTTGTTGCTGAACACCCTTTAGCTCAATATTAGTCTGACTGCGGCCTTCTCCGGATTGAAAGCAATTCTCACCCAGCGCCATTACCACTACATCAACTGATTTGGCCAGGCTCACCGCCTCTTTAATCCCTGTTAAATCACTTTCGTTAAACACCAACTCCTCAGTAAACTTTGGTGTGTTGGTTACGAATGCAGGTCCCTGGGCAAATTTTATCATCGACGGGTTGTCAACCAAATTATTCATTCCATCTAACAACGAAACGGCAGAACCAGTTACTGCTTGAGCTCTCCAGCTGCCCAAAGGCGAATCTTTATCGTTAGCCAATGCTCCAATAATAGCAATTTTTTGTTTATCCTTTTGTAAAGGAAGAATCTGGTTGTTGTTCTTTAGTAATACAATACTCTTACGAGCTAAATCACGGGCAATATCAAGGTGTTCTTGTGAAAGTTGTACCTTCTCATTTTCTTCGTTGCAATATTTGTAAGGATCATCAAATAATCCCAATTCATATTTGATTTTCAATACGCGACGAACCGCATCATCAATGGTTGATTCAGAAACTTTGCCCTCTTCAACCAATTGTTTTAAATTGAAAACATAGCAATCACCCTCCATATCCATATCTGTACCTGCATTAATGGCCAGGTAGGCAGCTTCTTTTTTATCAGCAGCAGCACCATGGTTATGAATTTCGCCAATAGAATTCCAATCCGATATCACAAAGCCGTCAAACTGCCATTCGCCCTTTAAAATATCTCTTAAAAGATGATGATTAGATGTAGACGGAATACCTCCAATGATATTAAACGAGTTCATAATGGTGCTTACACCTGCATCAACCGCTGCTTTAAAAGGAGGGAGCACAGTATTGCGAAGTGTATGCTCGGTAATTTCCACTGTGTTGTAATCACGACCGGCTTCGGCAAATCCATAAGCTGCAAAGTGTTTGGCACAGGCAGCAACAGTGTTTGTACTATTTAAACTATCGCCCTGAAAACCTTTAACCTGCGCTACAGCCATTACCGAACCCAAATAAGGATCTTCACCAGCACCTTCCATCACACGTCCCCAACGTGCATCGCGGGCAATGTCAATCATTGGAGCAAAAGTCCAGTGAATACCTGATGCAGCAGCTTCTTTCGCTGCAATCTGACAACTGCGTTTGGCAACCTCCGGATCCCAACTTGAAGCAGCAGCCAAAGGAATTGGCATCATGGTTTTATATCCATGAACCACATCATAACCAAATATCATTGGTATACCTAATCTGCTGTTTTTAACTGCCAATTGCTGTGCTTTTCGTGTAGCTTCAGCTCCGGTAACATTTAACATTGATCCAACCAAACCTGATTTGATCATTTCCAACTGCTTCTGTTGATCTTTCCCCTCAGGCACTGGGCCTGTCATTTCCCAACTACTGGTATATTGGTTCAGCTGACCAATCTTTTCGTCCAGTGTCATCTTCGATAAAAGTTCTTCCACCTTCTTGTCTGTACTATCTAAAACTTTAGTTTGATGTGCAGAATTACAGCTAGCTATAAATGCAGCTATGAATCCAGCCAAAATTATTTTTTTCATATGTGTAGATTTTTCAATATAAAGCCTCCTCAAACTCCCCTAAAAGGGGAGAGCTGATTTGCAGCTTGGTAATTTAAACGCCAAGGAATTCTAAGAAAAACTTAGAGTCTTAGGGTAAAAAACATGTTCTTTAATTTTACGAGTTATTTCGTCTAATGATCTAACAACCTAATGATCTTAATATTTCCATTTTCCTTTCTACCTTTCTACCCTTCACCTTATCACCCTTCACCTTTATTTTTTTATTCCCATTTCATCAAATCCTTTAAAAATCCTGTCAACTCCTGAGCGATCAACTGATGTTCTTCCAGAGTAGGATGGTAATCACACCCTCCAATATAGCTTCTGGAAAAGAAAAACGAAAATACACTTTTATCACCTTTGTTGTTCAGGTGGTTAACAATTGAAGTAAGATAATTTTTTAGTACCGGAGTTAAAGTATCATCACCCATAGGACTATTCAGGCAAACAATTGTTGCCGAAGGGTATTTATCCCTTAGCGTATGGATAAAATCTACATAAGCAGAACAGAATAAAGTTGAATCCTGTACTCCATCATTTTGTCCAAGACAAATAGTTACCACATCAGGTTGATAGTTTAAAAAATCCCATTCAATCTGATTAGATCGAAGATCAACCTTATCGTAAACTTCAGGCATTAAAATACCAATATCGCAACAGCTGTGAACCATGCCGATTCCTGAAACCGATGTCAACATCCATTGCGCATTTAATGCTCTTGCAGTTACCGGACCATATGCCAAATAGGCATTATGTTTATCGTACCACTGGCCCGAGTCACAAGGCATTACCGAAGTATCCATCCCCGTGCCGCAGGTGATAGAATTACCATAGAACTCTATTTTTCTGTCGGGCAAACAATCCGCTGCTAGCAATTTGCTGCACTGAATACCTGCAAATTCAATATATCCCATTCCTGTTTCGGTGCTTTTGCACACGGTTACATTGTGTTTTCCAGGCTGTACTTTTCCTCCAATATTAATTTTGTTAACTTTTTCATTCAGCTTAATACGTTCAATAATTTGATTATCGATGTTTATGGACACATAATTATGTGTATTCTCATCAGGAAATTCATCATTGATATTAATAATACAAGAATCACCTTCGTAATTAAATTGAAGATAAACACCCGGAGCCCAAAATCGTGGAAGGTCAGGGTTTGTAAATATTATTCTACCTACGTAGTTGATATTGGGATTGTTAGCAGAATAAAACTTAGTAGTTTCTTTTTTCGATGTGCAACTAAATAGAAAACCAATCAAGATTAAACCAAGTATAGGCCTCAATATAATATTTAGTCGTTTGTTTGATATTTTATGTTCTGACATTTTTATTTCATACTTAAATACTTACGAAATTTAAATTAAATATGTTAACCACGGAGACCACAAAGGCGCTTCGCTTCATCACTGAGATCACGGAGACGAAAATAACTCTGTAGCTCTGTGAAATCCCTCCGATATCTCTGTGGTTTAACTAACCAAGCTGTAAATCAGCCTCTCCCCTTAAGTGGAGATTGAGTGGGGCTTTCAATTTACATTTTAGTTAATCTAAGCATTAATACATCATGCGAAGGAACTTCTGCCTTTAGAGCTTTCTTAGTTTTTCCCATTTTTTTCTTAGTCCAGATATCAAACAGTTCATACGATGTTTCAGCAGCATTTAAATCACGTTTAGCGAATTCATCATAAACTTTAGTTTTCCAATCAAAGTCAATAGCTTTTGTTTGAGATGAGCGATTTAAAAAGCATACAGCCCAATCACCTTTATCCAAAGGTTTAAACCAGGTTTCCAAACTATCAGTTGAAGCAAATTTAAATCCTTGTATTCCCAACGAATCCTGATTTACAGCAATAGCATCTTTGTTGGTTAAAATATCCAGTGTCTCTTTGCTCATGGATACCAAATCATTACCTGCAATAAGTGGTGAAGCCAACATACACCACATCGAAAAGTGAGCACGATCTTCTGTTGTTGTCATTCCTCCGTTACCAACTTCCATCATATCAGGATCGTTCCAATGACCAGGTCCGGCAAACTCTCTTAATCCATCCTGCATATCTAAAATTTTCATCACACCCCAACTCGACCAGGTTCCATGATCTTCTTCGCAATCAAAGCAATCGTAAATATCTCCCGTTGTTCTCCAAAGATGACCCACTTCAGCTCCCCATTCCCAAGGTTTATTATCACCCCATTCGCATAAACTAAACACAACAGGACGTTTTGCTGCATAAAGAGCATCGCGCATGGTTGTGTATCCGCCTATGGCATTAATATTTTCAGTATTACACCAATCGTATTTTAAATAATCCACACCCCATTGAGCATAAGTTAAGGCATCCTGATATTCATGACCGCGGCTGCCCGGTTTACCAGCACATGTTTCTGCTCCAACGCATGAATAAATACCAAATTTTAATCCTTTTGAATGAATGTAGTCGATGGTTGCTTTCATCCCGGAAGGAAAATGTTCTTTATTTTCATGTATAAAACCTAAGCTGTCACGATCGCCATGCCAGCAGTCATCCACTACGATGTATTCGTAACCGGCATCTTTCATACCTGAACTAACCATGGCATCTGCAATATCCATAAGCATTTGTTCGCTTACATTACAAGCGAACTTATTCCAGCTGTTCCATCCCATTGGAGGTGTTAGAGCAAGGTTTTCAAATTTTTGTGCATTAGTAATTAAACCCATAATGAACAGGGATAATAGTAGAAGATTTTTTTTCATGTTAATTGTTTCTGATTGTTATTTAGTTAATATTTAGTTTTTTATAGTTGTATGCTTTTATTGATTATTAGCATTTGTTATTGTTGTTTTTCCTTATGTTGAGTTGTTAATTTGTCGAATTGTAAATTTGTTATCAACAAACAAATTATATCAATCTAACGACCTTAACTCTTTCTCCTTGTACCTTTTTCCCTAGATACCCTTTCGTTAGTACACATTCTTTAAACCATTAAAGTTGTTTCTGAATTCAGAAGGAGTAGCATCTTGTTTCTTTTTAAAGATTCTGTTAAAGTTCGAGATGTTGTTGAAACCGCAATCGTAACATATTTCACTAACACTCTTATTTGTTTCAATTAAAAGACGTGTAGCATAACCTAATCTTATTTCATTAACAAAATCAATAAATGATTTCCCTGTTCGCTGTTTAATAAAGCGTGTAAACGAAACTGTAGACATATTTAAAAGCTGCGCAGCATCATCAAGCTTTATCTTGTTTCTAAAATTGTCCAGTATATAGTTGTATAGCTTTTCAATTTTTTCGCTGTTTTGAAAATCTTCAGATCTTTGAAACGATATATTGGTTAATAGTTTCTGATCTCTTGATATAGCTAAATCGTACAGTAAGGTTTGTAATTCTATAAACGAATCAAAACCTCTTTTTTGAGTTAATGATTTAATTTTCTCCTGTACCTGTTGTATGGTAGTTTTCGAAAAGGAAATACCTCGATTAGAGTGTTCGAGCATTTCTTTTACCGGTTTTAAAATATTTTTATTGAGCAGATCTTTACTAAACAGATCTCTGGGGAACTGAATTGTAATTTCATGTATCTGCTCATTTTTATTATTGTTGAAATCTTGCCATCCATGATAGAGATTTGGGCCAATTAACACTAATTCCAGATTGTCAATCTCAAGAATATGATCACCTACAATTCTTTTTGCACCTTGAGCATTGATAATCAGATTTAATTCATATTCAGTATGAAAATGAATAGGAAAATTAAAATCTGACTTTAAACGATCGAATACTAAAAAACAGTCCGATTCTTTTAATGGTGTGATTTCCCTGTGTGCGATTTCTTTCATAATTGTATATTTCTATCATTGTCTGGAATGCAGCTGATTATATTATATTGTATAATGTATGTACATCCATAAATGATTTAAACAAGATTTAATTATTTAGTAAAGATACGGATATGATAATATAATACATAAGGGGGATGAGGTGGGAAGGGTGGATAAAGGAGTGGTGTTTTTGAATAGTTGAGTGAAGGTATCTGGTGCGAAAAGTATTGATAAATAAGGGAATGTGCTTTGGTTTGGTATTGGTTGAATTGAGAGTTCGTCAGACCTTTTTAGGAGTAAAAATGATATGATACTGCTAAAAAATGATAAAAAAGTATCAATAGGTTGGTTTGAAACTATATTTTATGTGATTTTTACAAGTAAATATAATATGTGAATGGTTGTTTTATATTGCTTTATTATGAGGTTTGTGTAATTAAATGAATTGTATATCAGGGTTTAAGGGGTTTGTGGTATTTGTTCTTATTGGTTATCAATAGGGATGAATAAATAATACTAAAGTTTATATGATAGTATATTTAAACGATTAGATAATATTATTAAGTAATGAGAATTGGCTATAATTTAGCAGTATCAAAATTTAAATAAAGTTAAATACAAACCTTATTTGTTAAATAGTTATTAAATCTATGCTTATGAAAAAAGATCTACGGTACTTCTTAGTGTTGTTCTTTCTGGCTTTTAGCATGCAAATATTTGCACAGGAGAGAATAGTCACTGGTAAAGTAGTTGATGAAAATGGGGCACCATTACCAGGGGTAACTGTTTTGGTAGATGGAACTCAAAATGGTACAATTACAGATTTTGATGGAAAATACTCTTTAAAGTGCAATTCTGATGACGATGTAATAGTATTTACATTTATTGGGTTTACAACTCAAAAAGTAAATATTTCAGGGCGACCTGTTGTTGATGTTCAATTAAATCCTGATGTTGTTAGTCTTGATGAGGTTGTAGCAGTTGGTTATGGAACCATGAAAAAAAGTGACCTGTCTGGTGCTTCTGTTTCTTTGAATACCGAAAAACTGAATAGTGCAGGTTTGGCTAATATTGACCAGGCCCTAAAAGGAAGAGCTGCTGGTGTTACTGCAGTTTCTACTTCGGGTCAGCCCGGGGGATCTGTTAGTATTCGTATTCGCGGGCAAAGTACTATTAATGCAGGAGCTGAGCCATTGTATGTAATAGATGGTGTTCCAATGACTAATACAAGTTCTAGCGGACACGATCTTGGATTAGGAGATGCTTTGGGTAATTCAGATGTTACAGGTATTTCTCCAATGTCAACCATAAATCCTAGTGATATTGTATCAATGGAGATTTTGAAAGATGCTTCTTCAACTGCAATATATGGTTCGCAAGGTGCTAATGGTGTTATTATTATTACTACCAAAAGAGGTAAAAAAGGAGATGCTAAATTTAATTATGAAGGCTCCTATGGTATTCAGCGTCAGAATAAGAGAATTGACGTTATGAATTTGAGAGAATTTGCTGAATATAGCAATTCCGTAGCAGCAGAAACAGATGGTAGAGATGAGAGAGTTGATTTTATGGATCCATCTTTACTAGGTCACGGAACAGATTGGCAGGATGCCATTTTTCAATTGGCACAAGTTCAGCAACATCAAATTAGTACTTCAGGAGGTGGTGAAAAAGTGAAGTATTATGTTTCTGGTGGTTATATGAATCAGGAGGGAACAATTATAGGAACTGAATTTGAACGTTTTTCATTCAGATCAAATTTAGATGCAGACTTAAAAAAGTGGTTACACATGGGTGTGAATGTTAGATATTCGCAAACAGATGAACGACTAGGTTTAGCAGATTCTGAAGCTGGAATTGTTCGTATTGCACTGCAAACAACTCCTGATAGACCAATATATGATATGGATGGAGGCTATGCTACAATTATTAGAGAAGGACAGTCATCTGTTCCTAATGCTATTGGTAAAGCGTTAGATGAGGATAACTTATTGGATAGGAATTCTTTTGGTAGTACGGTGTTTTTTGATGTTACCCTAATGAAAGATTTAGTTTTTCATACTGAAGGAACAATGAATCTTGATTATTCAACTGCTGAAGTATTTAGACCGCAAGTCACTTATGGAAACTGGAGTAGGGAAATTAACTCTATGCGTTTACAAAACAATAAAAACGTTTTTTGGCAGGTAAAAAATTATTTAACGTATTCAAAACAAATACAAAAACATAATATTACAGCTATGGTTGCTCAGGATATGTTTGAATCGTCCTGGGAATATCAAAGTATCTATAATACTAATTTACCAAGTAATGCCATTCATAATCCTGCTTTAGGTGATGGTACTCCTCAAATTACAAATGGTTTTGGAAGTATGTCTAACGTATCATTCTTAGGAAGATTTACCTATAATTATGACAATAAATATATGTTGTCGTACATATATCGACGTGATGGATCATCAAACTTTGGACCTGAAAACCGATGGGCTGGATTTAATTCAGTTGCAGGATCATGGAGATTTACAGAAGAGCCTTTTATGCAGGGTGTAAGTAATGTATTTAAGAATGGTAAAATCCGATTTGGTTGGGGGCAAGCAGGTAATCAGAATATAGATGGATACTTATGGGGTGCTAGTATTTCTTTAATGGAAACTGGTTTTGGAAATGGGTATCGTCAATCGAATATTGCTAACCCATATATTAAATGGGAAAAACAAGAGCAGGTAAATATTGGATTAGATTTATCAGTTATGGATTTTGCTGATCTTGTTGTTGAGTTATATGATAAAACTTCAAGCGATATGTTGATGTCACTGCAATTGCCATCTTACATGGGAACCAGAGGTAACTCTTCCAGTGCATTGGCTGCACCTTGGGGTAACTTTGGTGAAATAAATAACAAAGGTTTAGAAATATCTTTGAGTACTCATAATTTGAAAGGGGCGCTTACCTGGGATACTGATTTCCAGATTTCGTTTAACAGAAATAAGTTGGTAGCTTTAGATGGAACTCCATCTGCACATATTGAAGGTTATGGACAATGGAGTGATGTGGTTTCTTTAACTGAGATAGGTGATCCATTATTTAATTTTTATGGATATGTAACTGATGGAATTTATCAGAATTTAGATGATTTGAAGAATAGTCCAAAACCAACAGCATATCCTACAGATGGAGAATCATTTGATTTTAGTCGAACAACCTATGTTGGAGATATGAAGTATAAAGATATCAGTGGTCCTGATGGAAAGCCTGACGGAATTATTGATTCTTACGACCGTACAAAAATTGGTTCGCCAATGCCTGATTTTACTTTTGGTTTTAATAATACATTTTCATATAAAAATTTTGATTTAAGCGTATTTATAAATGGTTCTTATGGTAATGATGTAATGAACTATACAGCCATTAGTTTATCAAATATGAAAAGTACCTGGACTAATCAGTTATCTTCTGTTAATGATAGAGCAAAGTTATCTATTATTGATCCTTCGGTTGAATATCCAACAAGCGGTGGAGTTGAAAATTGGTGGGCAGATGTTAGTAATGTGAAAGTTGCAAATCCTAAAACTAAGATTCCAAGAGCAGTTGTTTCAGATCCAAATGATAACGACAGAATTTCAGACAGGTATATTGAAGACGGATCATTTATACGTATTAAAAATATAACCCTGGGATATTCTATACCAAATCAGGTAATAAATAAGGCTCATTTAAGTAAGGCAAGAGTATTTGTAAGTGTAGAAAATTTAGCAACGTTTACAAAATATACAGGCTTTGATCCAGAGGTTGGAGCAAGTACTCAAAGTGCAAATGTATTTGGATTGGATAATGGACGTTATCCATCACCGCAAGTATTTACTTTCGGTTTAAATGTTTCATTCTAATAAGTAATTACGATGAAGAAATATAATATAATAAGATTTTTAATAGTCTTCTTAATCATTAGCATAACAGTCTCTTGCGATGATTTCTTGAACAAACCAACGGAAGATTCATATACGATTGATAGTTTTTATCAAACAGATGAACAATTATATCAGGCTGTGAATACCATTTACAATTCGCCATGGTACGATTTTCAGCGTGGATTTATAAAATTTGGAGAATCATTAGCTGGTAATTTTAGCTTTGGTATTGACGATGTGTATACCAACTTTACAATGACCAATTCTGCTGAAGATATAGCAAGCGCTTCAGCGTCATTGTGGTCAGTAAATGCATACTGTAATGGTGTAATCGAAAATATTGCAACAAAATCAGGATCAGCAGTTTCTCAAGAAGCAAAAGATATTGTAAAAGGTGAGGCTCTGGTATGGAAAAGTGTATCATACTTTTTCTTAGTACGTTGTTTTGGAGCGGTTCCAATTATCCATGATAACGGAGAAATAATTGCCAGTAATACATCAACAACATTAAAGCGTAATAACATTGATGATGTATACCAGTATATTATCTATTTACTTGAAGATGCTATTGAACTTTTGCCAGAAGAAAATGAAGCTGGTAGAATCGATAAATACAGTGCCTATGGTTTGTTAGCAAAAGTATATTTAACAAAGTCAGGTTATGGAATGAATGGTACTCGTAACGAAGAGGAATTAGCTCAGGCTGCCAAATATGCCAAATTGGTTATTGATAATAGTGGTCGCGAATTAATGGAGAATTATGAAGATATCTTTCAGTTGAAAAATAATTTTTGTGACGAAAGCTTGATCGGTTGGCACTGGACCGTTGGAACTCAGTGGACGAGTCAAAACTCGTTGCAATCGGATTTGTCTCTTCAAGGTTTTTCTGATGCTGTTGATTCCTGGGGTACATGGACTTATCCAACAATTGATTTGCAAAATGCCTTTGATGAAAGTGCCGGTAGTACTACCAGAAATAATAGAGATACTCGTCGTAAGGCAACTATGATGATGTATGGTGATCATTACGATTATTTCTGGGTTGAATATGGTGGTTTTGATTATGATTGGGATGCAGATTCAGGAGAAACATATGGAAGTGGAACAGGAGCTAACTGTGCTAAGCACATTGTTGGTCGTTTAGCTGATGCAGATGCTCAGGTAAGTGGAGCTACTTTAGATAGAATGGCCACCCCTTTAAGTACACATATTCTTCGTTTGGCCGATGTTTACCTGGTTTACGCCGAAGCGGTTTTAGGAAATAATAGTTCAACTTCTGATGCATCCGCTCTGGCAGCGTATAATGCCGTTCGTCAAAGAGCATTAAAATCATATTACGAAGAAGCAACCAGCATCACTTTTGAAGATGTTGATAAGGAGCGTCGTCTGGAACTAGCATTGGAAGGCGACAGATGGTATGATCTTGTTCGTTTACATTATTACAAACCAGAAGAAGCTATTTCTATCATTACTTCTCAGGAAAGAGGTTATTGGAATGGTCTTGATGGTCTTTATAATGATGGAGATGACTCTGGCTTAAATATCTATAGCCATAAGCTATCGGGGATTACAGATGAGGATTTTGAAATTCCATTCCCTGAAGTGGATCTGTCATTAAACCCTGGATTAATGGATGATCCGGTAGAATTTGATTTTAGTTCTATTGGTTATTAATTTCTTAAGATAGTTCATAGTTTAAAGTTCCAATATACTTTTTAAGGGCTTATTGAACTCACAGAATTAAAATTTAAACAAATGAGAAAGATTAATATAAAAAGCATTTTCGCATCACTTTTTATTATAGCAATAGGTTCTGTTGGTATAATGTTTCAGTCTTGCGATGAATATCCAAATGAATATGAAATTACAGGAGGTGTTCCTACTGTTGATTACATAAGAATTTCAGATCCTGAAAAATCAGACTCTTTGATTGTAAGTGCATCTTTAGATCAAACAATTGTGTTGATAGGAGAAAATCTTACAAGCATTACTGAACTATGGTTTAATGACCAAAAAGCAGAATTAAATACCAGTTTTATTACATCAACAGCTTTGTTTGTAACTATTCCTACCGGAATACCGGAAGAAGTAACTGATAAAATTTATATGAAAGCAGGAGACAAGACTGTTGAATATGATTTTAATGTTACTGTTCCTGCTCCAGCTCCAAAATCAATGTTATGTGAATTTGTAGAAGATGGTGATGAGGCCGTGATTAAAGGTAATTACCTGATTGATGATCCAAATGTGCCTTTGCAGGTTTTCTTTCCTGGAAATATTGAGGCAGAAGTAGTAAGTGTTAGTGATGATTATGATGAGGTTACTGTTATTGTACCTGAGGGAGCTGGTGTTGGTGCCGTTACTGTAAAATCTATATATGGCTCATCTAGTTCAACATTCTATTTTAGAGATGATAGAAATATTTTTCTTGATTTTGACACAAAAACTGCAGAGTATGGATGGCGTTCTGGTGTTATTGCTAGTGAAGGTGGTATTGATGGGAATTATGTGAAATTTTCTGGTACTATCCCAGGTGATCTTTCGGATTGGAACGAAGATGCTTTTAGTTTTAACTATTGGCCTGCTTCAACTTCAAGAACCGATGATGATGGTCAGATTTTATGGGATGGAGATCTTTCAGAAGCTGTTCTGAAGTTTGAAATTAATGTTACTTCAGCATGGAGTGCGAATGCATTACAGATGATTTTTACCCCAGCTAATGTATCAGGAACTAATAGTTATATCGCAGATGGTAGTCCAAGAGGATTGTGGAGCCCATGGCAAAGTGAAGGTAGCTATGTTACTGATGGTTGGGAAACTGTATCATTTCCTTTAAGTGATTTCATATATACTCATGAAGGAGGAATTAGTGATACATCATTTGATAATTCTTTTTTAAGTGGATTAACATTCTTTGTTTATCATGGAGGTGTTGAGGGAACAGAGTGTACGCCAACTATTTTAATTGATAACATCAGAGTTGTTCCTGAATAACAGTTGAATTTTAAAAAGATATAATTATGCAAGATATATTTAAACAATACCTGAACAAGGCATTATTATTAACATTGATAGGAGTGTTGGGTATGGCTACCTTATTCACTTCATGTGAGGATGATGATGAAGGCGGTAGTAAGGAAACAGAGCTGCTAAGTTTTGGTCCAATGCCTATACAAAGAGGTGCAGAATTAAGATTTATAGGTAATAATTTAGATGATGTAACATCCATTACAATTCCTGATGGAATAGAACTTACAGCTGCTGATTTTACAGAACATACTGCTAATAGTATCAAACTTATTGTTCCGCAGGATGCTGAAGAAGGATACCTTGAACTTAATTATTCAGGAGGAACTATTACAACTAAAACTCCGATTGGATTTAGTGAACCAATAAGTATGGATGCTTTTGCTGTTGCAACGGTAAAGCCTGGTGATGAGTTAACTTTAACAGGTGATTATTTAAACAGGGTTGCTGAGTTTATTTTTACGGATCGTGTTGTGGTTGATAGTGTTGATTTTATTAGTAAATCACGCAAGGAAATAAAATTAATTGTTCCTGCAGAAGCTCAAACAGGTAAAATTGCATTATCAAACGGTGCTGAAGATCCTATCATTATTTATTCGGAGGATGAACTGAACGTTGTAGTTCCGATTATTTCAGCGTTTGCTCCAAATCCTGTTAAACCTGGTACTGATTTAACTATTACAGGAACAGATCTTGACCTGATAACCAGTTTTACATTTGAAGGAGACGTTGAAGAAACTGAATTTGTAAGTCAAAGTGCTACCAGCATTGTAGTGACTGTGCCAACCAATGCCACTAGTGGCGATGTGATATCTGTTTTACCTTCGGGTATTGAAATCACAGTTGGTGATATCACTCTTATTGAACCTACAGCAGCCATTGAAGATGTAAAGGATTCCTATGGTGTTGGTGAAACTGTTGTTATTGCAGGTACTGATTTAGACTTGGTAACTACAGCAGCATTTACTGGTGTTGACGCTATAGCTGTGACTCTAACAGATGGCAAGCTAAATCTGGAAGTGACAGAAGCTACTCAAAGTGGAGCCATTATTTTGAATACAGCTAATGGTACAACAATTACTGTAGATGGTTTTGTAACCACTAAGCCGGAAGCAACTTTCCCTTCTAGTGTTACACCACTGGACGAACTTAATATCGTATCAACTTTAGGAAGTCGCGTGAAAACGGTTATGTTTGGTGACATTGAAGCTGAAGCTACCACTACTACTGATGGATTCTCAGTAATAGTTCCTCTTGAGGCAGAAACTAGTGATGTAGTTTTAGTGATGGATAATGGTGAAACTGTTAACCAGGGAAGTGTATCTGTCAACGCTTACACATTCTGTGCAGTATCTGAGTTTGCTGAAGAAAATACAACAGTAGGTGATCTTCTAAAATGTACAGTAGTAAATGGATCTAACCTAACAGATGTTAAGTTGAATGATGTTAGTACTGATTTTATTTTAAATGGTAATATTCTTTTTGTAAGCGTTGGTCGTGATGTTGGTACACAGAAGATAACTTTAGTTTCGAGCGATGCTACTGAAGTTGATTATGACGTAGAAGTTGTGGCTACTGGTATTGTAGAAACAGTATTGTATGATATTCCTCTTGAAGTTGTAGGATGGGGTGGTGCAACTCTGCCTTATACAGTTGAAGTGCCACTACCTGCAAATGCTAAGATTCGTATAAGGGTTGCACAAGCAAACTCAGATCTTCAGGTAATGGATGGATATTGGGGTATGGGTCCAAATTGGGCAATATCTGATAATGCCTTAAAAAATAATATCGCCTTTACTCAGGATGAATTGAGCGCAGGTTATGTTGATGTTGACTTCTCTGTATTCCACGATGAAAATGGAGATCCATGGTGGGATGGAAAAATCATGTTTAATGCTGATGGAGTTATCATTTCTTCTATTTCTTTAATTATTGATTATTCTGCACCAACACCTATATGGGAAGGTTCAGCAGAAGTTTCAGGTTGGAGTTCATCTTTCACAACAATGACTTGGGGTGGATACGATTTCAGTGGATTAGAAGTGGGACAGACCATGTATGTATACTACACAGCTGATGCTGCTGCAACAATGCGCCTGGGTAACGGATATTGGGCTGCATTGCCATCTACTATTGCAATTGCCAACGATTCTGGTGATACCTCTGGCGAAGGAAACATAAGTATCGCTGCAGGAACTTCATACATATCATTTAAATTGACTGCTGAAGATATAGCAACTATTCAGAACGATGGAGGTTTTGGAGCTTATGGAGGTGATTATGTTGTCACTAAAGTAGCGCTTAAATAGTAATTATGGTATTTAAAGCTCTAATGCTTAATAGTGTTCGTTTCTACCTTAAATAGAGTTTAATAATAAAAGTGTGTAAGGACTGTTTCTTATGTAAGCAGTCCTTATTTATAAAAAAAATCAATGAAAAAGTACTTACTCATTTTACTTCCGTTGGTAATTCTATATCTAAGTGGTTGTTCAGATGATAATAATGGTGTTGAGAATGAAGAATTAGATGCACCTGTATTGGTGAATTCTACGCCTTCTGATGGTGAAACAGGTATTTCTATAGGTGATATTACAATTGTTTTAACCTTTGATCAGAATGTTACTTCACCATCTTCCACGCATTCTTTAGTTACCTTAAATGGCTCAAGTGTAAATAATGTAAATGCCAATTTAAAGGAGGTGAAAATTGAAATGTCTGGTCTAGTAGAATCTACAACGTACGAATTAGTTATTCCAAAGGGTGTTATTCTTGGACCAACTAAAGTTGAAGCTTCGGAAGAAAGAATAACATTTACAACAAAAGAAGCTGCAATATTGAATATTAGTTCATCTGTAGTTACTGAAAATCCTTTAAGTCAAGCTCAAAATGTTTATGATTTTTTATTGGAGAACTATGGAGAAAAGATTCTTTCTGCAACAATGGCAAATGTAAACTGGAATACCAATGAAGCTGAATGGGTAAAGTATCATACAGGAAAATATCCAGCTATTACAACATTTGATTACGTTCATTTACCAGCTTCTCCTGCAAACTGGATAGATTATTCAGACATTACTGTAGTTGAGGATTGGTGGAATAATAATGGTATTGCCAGTGCCGGATGGCATTGGATTGTTCCACGCTATGAGGGAGATACAGAGGTTAATAGTTATACCTACAAACCTTCAGAAACTACTTTTGATGCAGCAGATGCATTAATTGAAGGAACCTGGGAAAATACTGTAATAAAGGCTGATCTTGAAGAAATCGCCGATTATCTCTTGTTATTGCAAAATAAAAACATCCCGTTAATATGGCGCCCTTTACATGAAGCAGCAGGTAATATATACGAGTTTAACGGTGGTACTGCATGGTTTTGGTGGGGATATGATGGTGCTGAAACCTATAAAAGTCTTTGGGTTTATATGTTTAACTATTTTAAAAACAAGGGGATAAATAACCTGATATGGGTGTGGACAACACAAACAAACGATAATGATTTCTATCCTGGTGATGAATATGTGGATATCGTAGGTCGTGATATTTATGGAAATGATAGTGGCACTTCAATAGCTGAGGAATTTAATTCAATACAGGAAACTTATCCTAACAAAATGATTACACTAAGTGAATGTGGAACAGTGGCTGAGATAAGTGAAGAATGGACCAGTGGTGCAAGATGGAGTTTTTTTATGCCATGGTATGATTATGACAGAACACTGTATACATCCGGTAGTGAGTTTGAAAAAACAGAACATGGACATGCTCCTGCATCTTGGTGGGTTGATGCTGTTAATCAGGATTATGTAATTACTCGTGACGAAATGCCTGATTTAAAATAAATACAATACACAAACTAATTTAAACTTTTACAATACAGAACAAAAGCAAAATGAACAAGACGTTTTTAATAATTCCCTTAATTTCAATATTAATGATGAGTTGTGGTTCAAATCAATCTAAAGAGCCACAACCAAAGTCATTATCAGAAACGCTGTGGGGAATTCAGAATAAAGGCATCTTATTTGGACATCAGGATGACCTGGCATATGGGCAGAACTGGAAGTATGTTGATGGGGAGTCTGATGTTAAAAGAGTGTCAGGTGATTATCCTGCTGTTTTCGGATGGGATTTAGGAGGATTAGAAAGAGGTGATGAGCTTAATTTGGATGGAGTGCCATTCGATGTGATGGGTAAATTGGCTATTCAGGCCGATAGTATGGGTGGTGTTAATACTTTTAGTTGGCATCCTTATTCTTTAGTTACAGGTCAAAATGCCTGGTATACAGATACAGCTGTTGTTAGTCATATACTTCCTGAAGGAGATCATCATAAGGAATTTATTATGGAATTGGATCGAATTGCCGAATTTTTAAAGACCTTAAAGGATGCAAAAGGAAATCCTATTGAGTTTATTTTTCGTCCTTGGCACGAAATGAGTGGCAACTGGTTTTGGTGGGGTACAAAAACAACTACACCTGAAGAGTATAAGCAGTTGTTTAGATTTACTGTTGACTATCTGAAAAACACAAAGGGAATAAAAAATATGATGGTTTGTTATTCTCCAAATGGAGGTTATAAATCCAAAGAGGAATATTTAATCTGGTATCCTGGAGATGACATGGTAGATATGCTGGGGGTTGATATTTACGAATGGCCGGGTATGGAAAATTGGGTTGAGAGTACTCAGAAAGACCTGAATGTTATGATTGAGATTGCTAAGGAAAAAAACAAGCTTGCTGCATTTACCGAAACAGGATGTGAAAATATTCCGGACTCAACATGGTTTACCGAAAAGCTTTATAAAGCAATGGAGCCTGATAGTATAGCTAATAATATCAGCTATGTATTGCTTTGGCGAAATGACCCTACAAAACATCATTTCTTTTCATATGAAGGGCATCCATCTGAAGCAAATGCAAATGAATTTTTATCGAAACCAAATGTTTGGTTATTGAAAGAATTTAATAGCGCAAAATAATATAATAATAAGAAGCTACCGCCCCCCCGACTAATACATAAAAGAGAATTCAATGTTAGATAATTTATTTGAAGCACGAAAAATAAGGATTGAAAAAGAGCATGAGACTCTTTTATCAAAACCTAATGAGGAGTTGTTTAGTACAAATGGTATTTTTAGCAGATATAAAAATCCGGTTTTAACACGTGATCATGTGCCTTTAAAATGGCGGTTTGATTATAATAAAGAAACTAATCCTTATTTTATGGAACGCATTGGATTTAATGCAACCATGAACTCAGGTGCCATTAAACTGAATGGAAAATATTTAATGGTGGTTCGTACCGAAGGCAATGATCGTAAATCATTTTTTGCTGTTGCAGAAAGCCCTAATGGTGTGGATAATTTCAGATTTTGGGAGCGTCCATTAACCATGCCTGAAACAGAAGATCCGGATATTAATGTATATGATATGAGGTTAACTCAACATGATGATGGGTATATCTATGGAATTTTTTGTTCAGAACGTAAAGATCCGGATGCACCGGCCGGGGATACAAGTAGCGCAGTGGCAGCGGCTGGTATTGCCAGAACAAAAGATATGGTTACATGGGAGCGTCTACCTGATTTGATAAGTCATGCAGGTCAACAACGTAATGCTGTGTTGTTTCCTCATTTTATAGAAGGTAAATATGCCTTTTATACTCGACCTCAGGATGGATTTATCGACACCGGTTCTGGAGGTGGTATTGGTTTTGGTTTGTCAGAAACTATTGAAAATGCCGAAGTAAAAGATGAAATTATTGTTGATCCTAAAACATATCATACCATTTACGAAGTAAAAAATGGTTTAGGTCCTGCTCCTATTAAAACAGAAAAAGGTTGGTTGCAGTTAGCGCATGGTGTAAGAAATACTGCAGCCGGCCTTAGGTATACGCTTTATATGTTTATGACAGACCTTGAAAAACCATGGAAAGTGATTCATAAACCTGCCGGACATTTTATGGGCCCTTTAAAAGAAGAGAGAGTTGGAGATGTATCAAATGTTCTTTTTGCCAATGGATGGATTTGTGATGATGACGGGAAAGTATATATTTATTACGCCTCTTCTGATACAAGGATGCATGTAGCAACTTCAACTGTTGATCAATTGGTTGATTATTGTATCAATACTCCAGAAGATGAATTCAGATCAGCAGCTTCGGTACAAAGAATTAATAAATTAATAGATAAAAACTTATAAGAATGGACTTGGTCAGCCCTTTCATTAACATAGATCAATTAGTAAACGAGTTGGGAGAGGAACTCTCCCTTCTTTTAAAATATTGGACTGACAATTCAATAGATAATAACTTAGGCGGATTTGTTGGTGAACGTGATTTTTACAATAATTTAGTACCAGGTGCAGAAAAAGGAGCAGTACTGAATGCCCGCATTTTGTGGACGTTTTCTGCAGCTTATAATTTTTCTGAGAATCCTGATTATCTGAAAATAGCATATAGAGCGTATAATTATCTGATAGATAAGTTTTGGGACAAAGAATATGGAGGACTGTATTGGTCGCTAAGTTCAACCGGAGAAGTACTTTCTAATCGCAAGCAGATTTACGCTCAGGGTTTTGGTATTTATGGTTTGTCTGAATTTTATAAGGCAACAGGTGATCATTTGGCATTGGAATATTGTCAAAATCTTTTTGAATTAATTGAGGAGAAAAGTTATGATAATGAATTTGGAGGATATGTAGAGGCGTTATCACGTGACTGGAATAGATTAGAAGATATGCGCTTGAGTGATAAAGATGCTAATGAACCCAAATCTATGAATACACATTTGCATATTCTTGAACCATATACAAACCTGTATCGGATCTGGAAAAATCATCTTTTAAAAGAAAAGATGATTTCATTGATTGACGTTTTTAATAGGCATATCATAAATCAGAAAACAGCACATTTTGAATTGTTCTTTGATTATGACTGGACAGTTAAATCAGCGATTACTTCATATGGCCATGATATTGAAGGAGCCTGGCTATTGTATGAAGCCGCTGAAGAATTAGGCGAGAAAGAGCTTATAGAGAATGTTAAAGATATCTGCATCAGAATGGTTGATGCCACTATTCAAGAGGGTATGGTCAGTGATGGTTCTGTTTATAATGAAAAGGAACATGATCACCTTGATGATGATAAGCATTGGTGGCCTCAGGCTGAGGCTATGGTAGGCTTGACCTATGCATGGAAGATAGCAGGTAAAGAGGAGTATTATAATACGATGGTTAAAACCTGGAGTTTTATCAAAGAAAATATGATTGATAAAAAAAATGGGGAATGGTACTGGCGTGTGGATGCGAAAGGAAATCCGATTACTAGTGATGTTAAACTCGGCTTTTGGAAATGCCCTTATCATAATAGTCGCGCTTTAATGGAAGTGATCACCATTTTAAATAAAAGTAAGACCTGACAGCGGTTAATACCAAATTGTAAAATTAACCTGTCAGCGTCTTGTAGATTATTAAAGTGTTGTTTGCAGGCTGTAAATTTGAACCTGCCAGTGTTTTTTAGGTATTACAGCGTTTGTAATCAAGCTGTAAATCAAATCTGTTAGCGCCAGGTGGTATATCAACCTGTTAAATTATAACAGTGTTTTTAAACCTGTCAGTGTCTGATATTTTTTTACCAAGCTGTAAATCAGCCTCTCTCCTATGGGGATATTGAGAGGGGCTTTTATAAAATATGAAAATGAACTACAAACTAAATATTAAAGAAAAAATTGGATACGGATTAGGTGATGCAGCTTCTTCCATGTTCTGGAAGTTGTTTTCCATGTATCTTTTGTTTTTTTATACCGATGTTTTTGGAATACCTGCTGCTGCTGCAGGAACAATGTTTCTGTTAACTCGAATTTGGGATGCTGCAAATGATCCTATTATGGGTGTTCTTGCTGACAGAACCAAAAGTAAGTGGGGAAAATTTCGTCCTTACTTATTATGGCTGGCCATTCCGTTTGGTGTAATCGGAGTGTTGCTTTTTTCTACTCCGGATTTAGGAACAACAGGTAAAATTGTATATGCCTATGTTACTTATACTGTCATGATGATGGTATATACCGGAGTTAATGTTCCTTATGCCGCATTAATGGGAGTGATGACACCGGATTCAAAACAAAGAACAACATTGTCAACCTTTAGAATGGTGTTTGCTTTTGGAGGAAGTATTTTGGTGCTGGCTACATTTCAGCCCTTGTTCGATACATTTGGATCAAATACTGTAAATAGCTATGTTAAATCGAGTGATGCACTTTTTATCTCTCAACATATAAATCAGGAAAATACCTGGGTGTATACTATCGATGAATCAGATTCTGATTTAAATACAGTGGATTCATTATTGGTTTTAAATATGAAGGTAAAAACCAATAGTAAAGAAGAGTTGCAAATTGGTTTAATTACTGGTGGAGGTCAAAATTCAAAGTATATTTCACTAGCTGATAGCGATGATGCTTACGGTTTAAAAAGAGATGGAGCCTGGAGCAGTTTGAGAATTAAGCTTAAGGATGTTTATGGAGGAGACTTTTCTTCATCTGATTTAAGTAAATTAAAAATAGCTGTAGTTTCAGATGATATTAATGATTTTGAAATAAAAGACATAGCACTAAATCAGGTTGACTATAAAAAGGGAACGCAAAAAGCAGTAATGATCATTGCTGCAGTTGCAATTATATTTTTCCTGCTCACTTTTTCATGGACGAAAGAAAGGGTAAAACCAATTCATGAAGAAAAAACTTCTGTAAAGAATGACTTGAAGGATTTAATAAAAAACGGGCCTTGGTTTATATTGCTAGGTGCTGGTGTTTCTGCTTTAATATTTAATTCAATCAGAGATGGTGCTGCCATATATTATTTCCGTTATTTTATTCAAAAGGAAGATGCCGTTGATATTAACCTGCTTGGCTTTTCATTACCTATTGCATTAAGTACGATCTTTTTGGTAATTGGACAGGCTGCCAATATTGTTGGTGTTATTATAGCTAAGCCTATTTCAGATAAAATTGGTAAACGACATACATTCTTGATGGCTATGGTGTTGGCTTCTGTTTTTAGTCTTATTTTCTATTTCTTTGATAGAAGTTCAGTAGCCATGATATTTGTTTTTCAGTTTATGATTAGTGTTTGCGCTGGAAGTATTTTTCCTCTTTTATGGTCCATGTATGCAGATATTGCCGACTACTCAGAGTGGAAAACAGGAAGAAGAGCTACCGGATTAATCTTTTCATCGTCGTCTATGTCGCAAAAGTTTGGGTGGACCTTAGGAGGAGCAGTTACAGGATGGCTTTTAGCCCTGTACGGCTTTAAAGCAGATGTGGTTCAAACAGAGGAAACACAAAATGCATTGCGATTAATGTTAAGCGTTTTTCCTGCCATTGGAGCAGCCTTATCTGTTCTTTTTGTATATATCTATAAACTAAGTGATTCATATATGGATAAGATTAATGCAGAATTAAATGAAAAACGACAATTATAAGACCAGACAGCGTTTTTTACCAAGCTGTATATTAAACTTTTCAGCGTCTGAAAAACGAAAGAATAATCACCACTAAGATGCTAAGGCGCAACGATTCTCATAAACTTTCTTCGTCCTCTTTGTGAAGATATTTTTGTGTACTTAGTGGTTAAAATTAACCAGGCTGTAAATCAACTTCTCACCATTTTGGGAGATTGAGAGGGGCTATTAAGAAAATTAAAAACCAAGTATTAGGAACTAAGAACTAATAATGATGAAAAACATAATCTACATATCAGTTTTAATATTGCTCGTCATTACAGGATGTAATCCAAAGCAATCAGAACAAAATAGTTTTGTTACCCGAATGGGGCATCAGTTTATCTGGAAAAATAAACCTTATTATTTTGTAGGAACCAATTATTGGTATGGTGGAATTTTAGCATCAACCGGTGAAGCTGGTGATCGGGATAGGTTAATTAAAGAGCTGGATTTGATGCAAAGTGTAGGCATTAATAACCTACGCATTTTAGCCGGTGCAGAAGGTCCCAATAATGAACCATTTAGAGTAACTCCCGCATTACAGTTAGAACCTGGCGTATATAATGATACATTATTAGATGGTCTGGATTTTTTACTGAATGAAATGAGTAAGCGCGAGATGCATGCCATTCTATACTTAAATAATACCTGGGAATGGTCTGGTGGTTATGGTCAGTATTTGAATTGGAGTGGATACGGTGAGATTCCTTATCCAAATATTGAACCGCATAGCTGGCCTGAATTTATGGCTTACTGTTCTCAATTTCATGCCAGTGATTCGTGTCAGAAATTGTATCAGGATCACATCAAATTTATGCTTTCCCGAACCAATAAATATAATGGTATTAAGTACACAGAGGATCCTACGATCATGACATGGGAACTAGCCAATGAACCTCGTGCATTGTCTGAAGAAAATAAAGAGAATTTTTCAGAGTGGGTAAAAATTACGGCAGATTATATAAAAGCTTTAGATCCTAATCATTTGGTTACTACAGGAACCGAAGGCAAGCATGGGTGTGAGCAGGATCTGGAGCTTTTTAAAACTATTCATAGCTATAGCAGTGTTGATTATTTAACCATGCATATCTGGCCAAAAAACTGGCAATGGATCGATTGTGAAAGAATATCTGAAACCCTGGATTCAGCAATAGTACTGACTGATAGTTATATGAATCTTCATATTGAAGTAGCAAAGGAATTGGATAAACCTTTAGTGTTTGAAGAATTTGGTTTACCTCGTGATCATCATCAGTTTAATACAGAAGATGGAACCAGCGCTCGTGATAAGTATTATGGTTATGCATTTACTAAAGTAGAACAAAACGCTAAAGAAGGAGGGGTGTTAGCTGGTAGTAACTTCTGGGCTTTTGGAGGAATGGGCCGACACTTTAAAGAAGATCCGATGTGGAGTAATGGAGATGATTTAATGGGAGATCCACCACAGGAAGAACAAGGTTTAAATTCGGTGTTTGATAAAGACAGTACCATGTTGGTAATTAAAGAGCACTATCTTCGGTTAAAGTATATATTAGATAAGTAATTCTTAACCTGTATAATAAGAAAAAGCCACAAGAAGTCATTTCTTGTGGCTTTTGTATTATAATAAGCTTTTGTTATTCTGCATTGTAAGCAACTACAGATCTCTCATTTATTGGCATTGTAGGGCGGTAGTTGTTGTTTAAAATAGAAGAAAATTTTTCTATTTGTTCTTTTGAAGCTTCTAAAGGAGTTTGCAATACATACCATGTTACAATCTCTGAGCATGGAGGTGTAGTTAGTGAACCATTATAATGATAATAACTTAAGTTTCCAGGAATAGCTTCCATTAATTCAATTTGATCTTCGTTAGAAAACTCTCCTTTTTCTTTTGGGAAACTATCTAAATATTTATCAAATAAAGGATTTGCTGCACCTTCTTTAAATAAAATACCCATAACCAATAAGTCCGAATCTGAATGTTTGTGAACAAAGTGTACTTCTAGAGGATAATGCTCTCCGTTTACAGTATGTTCACTTAATGCATGATAGTGGAATTGAAGAAGTTGATATTCTTTACCTTCAATATTTAAAGTGTTGTTTCCATTTACGTTAAACTGTACTGTGTGTCCATTGTTGATGATGTCAACATTAGTAGTACTGTAATTTAGTGTCAAAGGAAGTAAGCTGTCAACCTTATTTACGCTATCAGTGATAATATCAATTGGAGATTGAATAGTGCCTCCGCAAGCAAGAAAGTCTTCTGTTAAATTTTTCCAGTTTTCAGGTCCTTCTTCTCCGGTAGCGTGTGTCCAGTGAACATGCCCTTTTTCATGAGCTTTGTGATCTTCTTGATTAGCTTGTTTTTGTTGTGTTGTATTACATGATGCTAAAGCAAAAACAACAGAAACAGATAAAATCCATTTGTTAAGTGTTTTCATTTTTTCAATTTGTTAATTATAAATTAAATAGAGTTTATTGATAATCTATAAACAAAATCATTTCTCTATGTGTAGCTGATTTTGTCTGTTAGAATTTTCGGATGCTAAAGTATAGCAAAACTAAATCTGTTATTCTCGTTGGAGAATAAATTTACTTAAAAGTTATGTTAAAAATAATTAATGTACAAACAATGGAAATAGGTATTTGTGATACTTTGAAATATTAGGTGCTTTGTGTATTTCATTATTTCTTATGTATCATATTAATTAATATTAAGATTCAACTATGAAATGTCCTTATCATTTCTCTCTGAGAGATTATGTATGTTAATTAACATTAAATGAATATTTCAACAGTTGCAAAAGTCAACTAATAAACATTTCTTTGTAATCCAAATTCTATTCAGAATCTTCGTTTCGTGGATTAAGATATTGATATATAGGATTTAAGGTTTGTAGAATTTAAATGTATATAATATGAATTTCGAAGTCAAGCCATTGGGAATGACAATAGGATCTATTAAAGGTATTTTTCCAAAGTTGATAGCGGACTTATTAAAGGAAAAAGGGATTGATTATAGTTTTGACCAAATGGTAGTGCTACTGGTACTTAGGTTTTGCAAGAAAGAGGCTCCGGTGCAGCAGGATATTGCTGAGATCATGAAAAAAGATAAGTCAGTCGTGCTTAGAATGATTGATGTACTTGAAAAGGATGGTTTATTAATACGCAGTACTGATCCAAATGACAGAAGGCGAAATATAATTTCTCTTACTAAAAAAGGATTTGAATATACTGAGTTGACTATTGCTTGTGATCAAGAAATAACAGTGGGCCTTATGGAAGGATTAAATGAAGAAGAAATCGCAACCTTCTACAAAGTGTTTGATCATATTCAAAATAAAATTGGATTAAAGTAAAAAAATTTGAATCAATAGTTGCTAATGTTGACTATTGTTAAAAACAACGATAACAATATATAATAATTATACTATGAATTTACAGAAGATTACGACAGGAGCATTAGGCCTCCTATTATTAGTTTCTTGTAGTAAAAAAACACAATCTACAAGTGCTACGCAATCCGCTAAAACATATCCTGTTACAGAATTGGTGGCTAAAGATGTTGAGCTGCACTCTGTATATCCAACTGTTTTAAAAGGACAGGTTGATATTGAAATAAAGCCGAGAGTAGATGGTTTTATTGAAGCCGTGTATGTGGATGAAGGATCAGTTGTTAAAAAAGGAACTCCTTTATTTAAAATTAATTCGCCATCATCAGTTCAGGCATTACAAACTGCTCAGGCCAGTTATAATACGGCTCAGCTTGATGTAGAACGTATGCGTCCTTTGGCAGAAAAAGGAATTATAAGTGATGTATTATTAAAGTCTTACGAAAATGCTTTTAATTCGGCTAAAGCAAATTTAGATAAGGCTAAAGCTTCATTAAGCTGGACTACAGTTACAAGCCCTATTAATGGTACTGTTGGAACATTACCATACCGAATAGGTACTTTAGTAACAAGCTCTTCTGTATTAACCAGTATTGCAAATACAGATAAAGTAGTTGCTTATTTCTCTATGAACGAAAAAGAACTATTGGAGTTTATGCGTCAATGGGAAGGTAATACACAGGCAGAAAAGATAGAAAAAATGCCATCTGTAAAATTGATTTTAGCTGATGGAAGTGAGTATGAAGAAGAAGGAAGAATTGAAACAATATCTGGTGTTGTTGATGCTGCTACTGGTGCTGTAAATTTTAGAGCGGTGTTTAGTAATCCTCACGGTCTATTAAGAAGTGGAACAAGCGGAAAAGTGATTATTCCTACATTACTAAAAAATGTATTTGTAATCCCTCAAAAAGCAACATTTGCTCAACAAAATAAAGTATTGGTTTATACATTGAATGGAAATAAAACTGCACAAAAAGTAATTACTGTTGAATCTACTCCAGATGGTAAAAGTTACGCAGTGTTAGATGGTGTTAATGCCGGTGATAAAATTGTTACCGATGGTATTTCAACACTTAAAAATGATATGGAAATTCAGATTCAATAATTAAAAGAAAAAGCTAATGTTAAAAACATTCATAGAACGTCCCGTATTATCTACGGTAATATCTATATTATTTGTGGTGTTGGGTGTTATTGGTATTGCTACCTTACCGGTAGAGCAATATCCCAATATTGCCCCTCCAACAGTAAGGGTCGAAACAACATATAGTGGGGCTAATGCCGATGCTGTATTAAAAAGTGTAATTGTTCCGCTCGAAGAGTCTATTAATGGTGTTGAAGGAATGACTTATATGACTTCTACGGCATCAAATGGTGGTTCTGCTCGTATCGAGGTTTATTTTAAGCAGGGAGTAGATCCTGATATTGCAACGGTTAACGTTCAAAACAGGGTTTCTCAAGCTACTTCATTATTACCTTCAGAAGTTACACAAGTGGGTGTAACAGTTCAAAAGCAGCAAAGTAGTAATGTGCTTTTTATTGCGGTATCTTCTACAAATCCGGATTACGATGGTGAGTTTATTCAAAACTATGCTAACATTAACATCATCCCTCAAATTAAAAGGGTAACAGGTGTAGGTAGTGCTGAAGTATATGGAGCAAGAAATTACTCAATGCGTATCTGGCTTAGACCTGATGCATTGGCTGCATATAAAATGAATCCAACAGAGGTTATAGCTGCATTACAGGATCAAAATATTGAAGCAGCTCCTGGAGAACTAGGTGCTAACAGTAATCAAACATTTCAATATTCTTTAAAATATACTGGTCGTTTAAATACTGAGGCTCAGTTTGAGGATATTATCATTCGTTCAGAAGATTCTCAGGTATTAAGATTAAAAGATGTTGCTGATGTTGAGTTAGGTTCTTTATCTTATGCGGTAAATACATTAAATGAGGGTAACCCTGCAATCATTATGGGTATTTCGCAAACTGCAGGTTCTAATGCTCAGGATGTAATCAGTGATGTAAAAGAAGTATTAGCCAAGGCTGCTGAAACATTTCCTGATGGTATGAAGTACAGTTTTGAAATGGATGCCAGTAGTTTCTTAAATGCATCTATCGAAAAAGTATTACATACATTATTTGAGGCCTTTATCCTGGTATTTATTGTAGTATTCTTATTTCTGCAAAACTTCAGGGCTACCTTGATTCCGGCTATTGCTGTACCTGTAGCTATTATTGGTACATTCTTTTTCTTATTGGTGTTTGGTTTTTCAATAAACCTGTTAACCTTATTTGCTTTGGTATTGGCCATTGGTATTGTTGTGGATGATGCTATTGTGGTTGTTGAGGCTGTTCACTCGCATATGGATGCAGGTGAAAAAGATCCTCGTAAAGCAACATTAAGTGCATTGGGCGAAATTGCTCCGGCTATTGTATCAATTACATTGGTAATGTCGGCAGTATTTATTCCGGTTAGTTTTATTGGAGGAACCAGTGGTGTTTTCTTTAAACAATTTGGTTTAACACTGGCCATTTCTATTGTTATTTCTGCAGTAAATGCATTAACCTTAAGTCCTGCTTTATGTGCCATATTCCTAAAATCGCATCATATTCCTGAGGCTAAGGATCGTAATTTCATGCAGCGTTTTTACTATGTGTTTAATGTAGGTTTTGATGCTGTTACTCAAAAGTATGGTAAAACACTAAACTTTATGGGTAAGAAGAGCCATCGTTGGATTACTGTAGTCATCATTGGCGTATTTAGTTATATCTTTTATTTCCTTATCAATATGATACCTGCAGGTTTCGTTCCTCAGGAGGATAGTGGTGGTGTAATGGGTATGATTACTTTAGCTCCGGGATCATCATTGGAAAGAACTGACAGTATTGTTGAAAAAGTGGTGGAAATAGCAAGTGAAATTCCTCACGTACGTACGGTAACTAACCTTACTGGTGTTAGCTTTTTAAGTGGTATGGGTAGCTCTTACGGATCAGTGATCATTAAAATGGATGACTGGACAGAAAGAGATATTACAACATCAGATGTAGCTGCAATATTAAAACAAAGAACAGATAGCATAACCAATGCATCGTTTATGTTCTTTGGTATGCCAACTTTACAAGGTTTTGGTATGAGTAGTGGTGTTGAGTTAAAGATGCAGGATAAAACAGGTGGTGATATCAATAAGTTTTATGAGGTTACCAATGAATTTCTGGATAAAATCAGAGCCAGTGGTACTACTATGATGATCATGAACACCTTTGACCCTCGTTTCCCTCAAAAAGAAATTCATGTAGATATCGCTAAAATTAAGGATGCAGGTATGACCTTAAGTACAGTAATGACCACATTACAGGCTTATATTGGTAGTATGTATGTATCTAACTTTAACCTGTACGGAAAACAGTTCCGTGTTATGGTTCAGGCTGCTCCTGAGTATCGCTCTAAATTAGATGACTTGAGTTATCTGCAAGTAAAAACAGGTAGTGGTGAAATGGCGCCAATATCAGAATTTATTAGTATTGAGGATGTAACCGGACCTCAGGCCTTAACCCGTTTTAACTTATATTCTTCAATGTCAGTAACAATCATCCCAAATTATTATGAAGGTAAGAGTTCAGGAGATGTATTGAAGTTTATCGAATCAATTGATTTGCCTGACGGATATGGTTATGACTTTTCTGGTATGACTCGCGAGGAAGTAAATAGTAGTAGTACAACAGCTATTATCTTTGTGCTTTGTTTGGTATTTGTATATCTATTGTTAGCTGCTCTATACGAAAGTTATATACTTCCATTAGCTGTAATTTTATCATTACCTGTAGGTTTAGCAGGTGTGTTTGTATTCATCTTTGTGGCAATGGTTAGTGGTACTGGTATTATGAATAATATTTATGTACAGATTTCACTAATCATGCTTATTGGTCTATTGGCTAAAAATGCCATCCTTATTGTTGAATACGCTCTTCAAAGGCGAAAACAGGGAATGGCTATTGTAAAAGCTGCTGTAAGTGGTGCTGTTGCGCGTTTACGACCTATTTTAATGACCTCATTTGCATTTATATTCGGATTATTGCCATTGGCTTTAGCAAAAGGAGCTGGTGCTATTGGTAACAAATCCATTGGTATCAGTGCTATTGGAGGTATGTTAGTAGGTACATTAATTGGTATTATTATTATTCCTACACTGTTTATAATGTTCCAGAGTTTACAGGAAAAAGTAAGCAAAAAGAAGATTGTTACTATTGATGACGAGGAAATTAAAGAAATTCAATAATACGATGCATAGAAAAATAAAATATACTGGCAAAAGTGCCATTCTGATAGCTTTGTTTATAGCTATCGGAATGAGCTCATGCCGAACTAGTAAAAATGTATCCGACTTAAATATGGATACAAAGGATTTAATCAGAGATGAAAATTTTAACGCCTCTGATTCTACTACTATTGCTAATATTCCATGGCAGGAGTATTTTAGCGATGATATACTAAAGCAATTGATTCAGGAAGCTTTGGATAATAACCTGGATATGAAAGTTGCTATTGAGCGTATTAATCAGGCAGAAGCAAATTTATCAATGGCTAAAGCTGCAAAATTACCAACGCTAAGTGTTGCCGCACAAGATGAGTATACCTTATATAGTATTAAAGATGGAACCACAAAAGTACTTGGTTACAATGCAAATACATTAAATGTAGGGTTAACAACCTCATGGGAAATTGATGCATGGGGAAAATTAAATAGTGCCAAAAAAGCGCAATATGCCAATTTGTTGAATTCCATGGAATATAAAAATCTGGTTCAAACAAATGTTATTGCAGGAGTGGCTCAATTGTACTATGCTTTAATGTCGTTGGATGAGCAGTTAAGCGTAACTAAGGAAACCATTGGTCTACTTTCGCAAAGTGCTGAAACTATGCAGGCATTAAAAGATGCAGGTCAAACAACAGGTGCAGCTGTAGAGCAAAGTAATGCTTTATTGTATAATACTCAGTTATCTGTTTATACTATCGAAGATCAAATTCATCAGCAGGAAAATGCTTTGAGTATTTTATTGGGAAGAATACCAGGTGTAATTTCTCGTAATGCTATCAGTCAGCAATCAGTACCAACAGAGTTGAAATATGGTGTTCCTGCTCAGTTGTTATCTAAACGTCCTGATGTGTTAAGTGCTGAGCTATCATTTAGAGCTGCTTTTGAAGCAACTAATGCAGCGCAGGCAAGTCTGTATCCTAGTATTACTCTAAGTAGTGGATTTTTAGGTTATAACGGAACAGAACTTTCTGATTTCTTTAAACCTGAAAGTATTGCAGCTAATTTTGTTGCAGGAATAGCACAGCCTATCTTCTACAAAAAACAATTACGTGGTAGTTTGGCCATTGCCAAATCACAACAGGAAGAGGCATTGCTAACCTTTAAAAATACAGTTTTAGCAGCAGGACAAGAAGTGTCGGATATTTTATTCAGCTTTAAATCATCTGTAAATAAAAACGAATTACGTGTTAAGCAGATTAATGCTTTAACTAATGCGGTTGATTTTACACAAGAGTTATTAAAAGCCGGTGAAGCCAATTACGTTGAAGTATTAAACGCACAACAAAGTTTATTGTCTGCTCAGTTAAGTCAGGTTTCTGATAAATTAGAGCAGTTAAACTATTCAGTAGACTTATATAAAGCATTAGGTGGAGGAAAGAATTAATTATAAACCAGTCAGGATTAATAAGCATCATGCAAATAATCCTGAATGATTTTTAAAAAAGTACATATAGTTAAAATGCAGAGGGTTTTTACATTTTTTTGTGAGAACCCTTTTTTTATAAGCCAGATCGCGCGGATTTTCAATCCGTGCGTTTACCATTTCATAAAAAAATATCCATTACCTACGGAAATAAAGAAGGATTTGCAATCCGGTAAGTTAAAAAACAACTACCCCAACGCGTCACTACGTTTGTATTGGGCTAAAATGAATTGTCCTTTCAGGACGCGATTCAAAATCGCAAGTATTATTGTAAATCATATATCCGTTATAAACCTAAACGCAATGCAAATAATTACCATCATGTACATCCCGGGCTGAAAGCCCAGTTTAATTCAGCCCATGGCAACGCCATGGGAACAATAACATCCGGAAAATCAGCGCCCTGTAAGGGCAACTCAATTTTACTTCCACAAAAATTCCAGATTATATTCCAAACCATATTCTTTCAAAAATAAAATGTATTCATCTTTAAATGATAATTTCTTATGATGTTCCTCCTGATTTTGAATGTACTTGTATGTTTTATCATGTAACGATGGACTAACCGAAAAAGCACCATAACCACTTTGCTATGCAAATACCCTGTAAAAATTATCATACTGTTTTAACCAACGACTACTATGACGTTTTATTTCTTCCACCAATTTCGATATAGCAATATTTTTCGATTGAACGCAAAGTATATGAATATGATCTTGAGTGCCATTAATAATTATGGGGATAGAATCGTTATCCTTAATAATGGATCCTATATAAGCATGTAGTTTGGTGTAATCAGATTTTCTAATGTATGTTTCATTACTGTCTTTAACATGAAAGATAATATGAACAAATAGTTTGGATAAGGATTGTGACATTGATAATGTATTATAATTTAATGAAATACTAATATATACATAATTTTTAAAGTGAGTTGCCCCTTCAGGGCGCCATATTATATCATGGTAAAATAAAGATTTACAATTACCCCATCCATTTGTAACTATCACAATTAATATCTTAAGAGCTGTAAATCAGCCTCTCCCTTTTGGGGAGATTGAGAGGGGCCACACCATCATGCACATCCCTGACTGTAAGCCCAACTTATTTCAGCCCAAGGCAACGCAATGTGAACCATCACCATCAGTTATATCCGCGCCCTGTAAGGACAGCTTAAACAGTATAAAATGTCATTCAGTTGCCCCTTCAGGGCGCCATTTGCATGATGCTGATATATCCCAACGCGTCACTACGTTTGCATTGGGCTAAAATGATTTGTCCTTTCAGGACGCTATATTATATCATGGTAAAACAATGTTATACAATTACACCATCCATTTGTAACTATTACAATTAATATCTTAAAAGCTGTAAATCAGCCTCTCCCTTTTGGGGAGATTGAGAGGGGCCACACCATCATGCACATCCCTGACTGTAAGCCCAGTTCAATTCAGCCCATGGCAACGCCATGGGAACAATAACATCCGGTAAATCATCGTCCAGAAAGGACAGCTCAAACAGTACTAAATGTTATTAAGTTGCCCTTACAGGGCGCATTTTAAATATTGCATTATTTTACCCAACGCGTCACTGGGTTTTGCATTGGGCTAAAATGAATTGCCCCTTCAGGGCGCCATTTGCATGATGCTGATATATCCCAACGCGTCACTACGTTTGCATTGGGCTAAAATGATTTGTCCTTTCAGGACGCCATATTATATCATGGTAAAATAAAGATTTACAATTACCCCATCCATTTGTAACTATTACAATTAATATCTTAAAAGCTGTAAATCAGCCTCTCCCTTTTGGGGAGATTGAGAGGGGCCACACCATCATGCACATCCCGGGCTGTAAGCCCAACTTATTTCAGCCCATGGCAGCGCCATGGGAACCATCACCATCAGTTATATCCGCGCCCTGTAAGGGCAACTCAACTAATACTCCTTTTTGAATTATTTGCATCATGTAAATAATCCAACCTGTTTTTTCCTTTATTCCCTTATAATTCTTAAAATATTTAAAAAAGTAACTAGACTTAACAACAGTTACATTTAAAAATTCTACTTTTAAGGAGCTTATAACATTCAATAGTTTATTAGGTTATGATTTAAAAATAGTTATGAATTGGTTTAACAACCTAATGATCTATTTACCTAATCATTTAATAACCTATTGATCTCTTACACATTTAACATATGGAGAAAAAAAATGTAATTATTAAACTAAGCGCCAAAAAGAAAGGCGATGAAATCGTACTTCATTTGCAAGACAATGAAGGTAATGATCACGATAAATCTATTACTTCAATTGTAGAGCAAGGAGGTACTGTAACCTGGAAGATAAAAAATGATAGTATCAAGGAAATAGTTAATGTCTACAAAAAATCAGATAGCCAGGATATTTTTTCTACCGATCCACAACCTATTAATGGATCTGCTGATTGGGGAGGAGTAATTTCTAAAACTGCATCAGGAATAGAATCTTATAATATCAGTTTTAAGTATAAAGATGATAAGGTTTATCTTGATGATCCAGATATAAGAGTAGAACCACCTGATGAGTTATAGTGATATAGAGTGTTAAATAATCTCTAATTAGATGAATTAGAGATTGTTTTTTGAAATATATTAGAGATTGTTTTTTGGAACTATTTGGATTTAGATATTATTTCTTAATATACTTCTTTTTAGTTGTTTTACTAGAAAGAGTAGATTGTCAAAATATTGACAGTCTTAAAGTTCGTTATGAAAAAGAATATAAAAATGGGAATGACTCCTTAATTTATAATATATGTAAGATAATAGCTTTCAATACTTCGGATCCTAAAGAGATTGTTTTTTATGCGAATAAAGGTTTACAAATAGGTGTTAAATTAAAGAGAAGAAAATGGCAGGCCCGTTCTAAAATTCATTTAGCTAATGCTTATATGAATATGGGTGATTTAGAAAAAGCTATTAATCTTCTGATGGAGAGTGAAGAGTTATATTTAGCTGAACGTTATGATATAGGTATAGGTATAGTTAAGCTTAAATTAGCAGATGTTTATAAAAGGAATAAGAATATTGATTTGGTAATATTAAATTATTCTACTGCAATCAACATCTTTAAAAAATGTAATGATAGTATTCGATTAGCAGGAACTTATAATAATTTAGGAGAGTTTTATAGATTAAATAATCGCCTAAAAAAAGCATTATATTTATTTGAAAAATCTTTAGATATATACATATTATTAGATTATATCAATGGCATTGCTTACGCCAAAGGAAACATCGGTCTTGTCTACACCGCACAAAATAAACTCGATAGTGCAGAAATCTATTTAAATAAATCCATAGAAATACTTGAGCCCTTGGGCGATAACTATGCAGTATCATCCTACTTAGATGGATTGGCCGAAGTTTATTTTAAACGCAAACAATTTAATAAAGCCAAACAAACTGCACATAAAAGCTTACGGTTAGCACAGGAGCATGGTTTAAAAGAACAAATACGCGATGCCAGCTTGCGCTTATCAACCATTTATGATCAGTCTAAAGACTTTGAAAAAGCCTTTTATCACCACAAACAATATGTGGCTTACCGCGATAGTATCAATAACGAAGAAACCATACGCAAAATAGCCAACCTGCACACCAAATACGAGGTGGCCCAAAAGCAAAAAGAAGTAGATGAAGAAAAGGCCTACAAAAACCGCTACCTAATTATTGCCATAAGTGCCATAACGGTATTGGTATTGTTAATGGTATTGGTGTTTATTATATTAAAAATCAGTCGTGAGCGTCGTAAAACCAATGTGATATTAGAACAACAGCGTAAAGAACTTGAGAATGCCAATGCCACCAAAAACAAGTTTTTCTCCATATTATCGCACGATTTACGCAGTCCACTCGCTACTTTTCACAGTTATGCCGAGGTAATAGAAATATGCTCACAACATGAAGACTTAGATAAGCTACTGATTTTAGGCAAAGAACTAAAATCTTCATCGGCCAATATGTTAGATTTGTTAGATAACCTGTTACAATGGGGTGTCAATCAAATGGGCGATCAAAAAGCTACGCCAACAACTGTAAACCTAAAAGATGTAGCCTTAATGGAAGTAAAGCATCTGGAGCATGTATCAAACAAAAAAGAAATAGAAGTCAATATCAATATAATACCATCAGTAACCCTATTTGTTGATAGAGTTCAACTATCCATCGCTATCCGCAACCTGCTCAATAATGCCATTAAATTTACTCCCGCTGGAGGTACAGTAACCATTTCAGCAACAGAATCGGAACTTCATACCATACTTAAAATATCCGATACCGGAGTAGGGATGACCACCGAGCAAAAAGACAAGCTGTTTGATTTTAATAAGATAAACAGCACCTATGGTACCCAAAATGAAAAAGGAGTAGGGCTGGGGATGCAGTTGGTGTGTGGTTTTGTAAAAGAAAACAAGGCCAAATTGCATGTTGAAACCGAGTTGGGCAAAGGAACTACCTTCGCAATTGTTTTTGAGAAAAGGTAAAAACCCCTGTAAGCGGATCTGTGATGCATTACCATCCTGTAAATCATCGTGCTGTAAGTTCAACTCAATTAGTACTAAATGTTATTAAGTTGCCCTTACAGGGCGCATTTTCGTTATGGCATTATTTTACCCAACGCGTCACTACGTTTTGCATTGGGCTGAAATGAATTGCTCTTTCATGGCGTGAATTTATAAACCAGTCAGGTTTTTTACCACCAATAATGCAATGTGATTTTAACACAAAGCACAAGACTTTATTGAAGATTTAGTTTTAGTGAAAATTTAATATATAAGCTGTAAATCAGCTTCTCCCTTTTGGGGAGATTGAGAGGGGCTCTTTTATTATTTCCGCAAATGATTACCAATTAGCATAATTTAACATTAAATTACCCTTATTTTTTTGTGAAATTTAGATTTATACTTAACTTTGTTATACTCATAGTTTAGGGTTAGGTTTGGTTAAAGATTGAACGCTCCGCTGGAATCTCCGCGGGGCGTTTTTTTATGCCTCTATTGAATCAAAAAGAATAATTGTTATATTGGAACTTCAATATTCGTGAACCTTGTATAATCTTAAATATTCAATGAATAAATCAGTAAAATCCTATGGTTTAAGTAATCAATCCGGAGATAAAGTCGAATTTATTCTGAAAGATATTGGTGAAGTATTTGACCATTTAAATGGGATTGATGATGATCCTCACCGTCATGAATATTATACCATGGTTTTAGTTAAAAGGGGTAATGGAACGCATTATATTGATTTTAATGAGTTTGAAATAAATGATTATTCATTGCATCTTGTTTATCCCGGTCAGGTTCATCAAATAAGCACTCCATTAAAACCAGAAGGTTGGGTAATGAACTTTAGTTCGGAATTTTTACTTCAAAACAGTATTCATCAAAAAATTATCGATAGGGTATATTTATATAATACCTATGGTTATTCTCCTCCTTTGCACTTGCCACAAAAAGATTTTGAAGATCTTGCACATATTATTGAGCAGGTAAAGTATTATTCAAATAAAAATCTGACTTTTCAATACGATGCTTTGGGTGCTCTGCTTAAATTGTTTTTTATACGAATATCTTCCTTATGTAGCCTTCAAAAATCTGTTGAGTTAGAACAAGCAACGGGTTCAAATAATCTCTTTGTTAATTTTAAGCAACTCATCGAAGAAAAGTATACTCATCTTCATAAAGTATCAGAATATGCCGATATATTAGCTGTAAGCAGCGATTATTTAAATAAATATGTCAAGGCTCAGTCTGGTAAATCGGCCAAAGAGTTTATTCAGGATAAGATTTTAGTTGAAGCCAAGCGTATTTTGTTATTTACTGATAATAGTAATAAAGAGCTTGCCTTTGAGCTTGGATTTGAAGAACCATCACACTTTAGTAACTTCTTTAAAAAGAATGTTGGGGAGACTCCCGGACAGTTTCGTTCAAAAAATCGCAATAAAACACCTTAAAGTCTGATTTTTGCAATACGTCCACTGATTTTCGTAATCAGATACCTGTATTCTCATCGTATGTTTGTATCGTACAAAAGATTAAAGAGATGCAAACAATATTATATACATCAGAATCAAGAGGGGCCGCAAATTATGGCTGGTTAAATACAAGGTATTCATTCAGTTTTGCAAATTACTATCACCCGGAAAGAGTTCACTTTGGAGTATTAAGGGTTTTAAATGATGATCTGATTGCTGGTGGGGGAGGTTTCCCCGAACACCCGCATGATAACATGGAGATTATCACCATACCATTATCAGGAGCGTTGGAACATAAAGATTCAATGGGCAATAGTTCTGTTATTAATGCCGGAGAAGTACAGGTGATGAGTGCAGGTAGTGGTATTTTTCATAGTGAATTTAATCACAGCCAAGAAGAGTCGCTAAGTCTGTTTCAGATATGGTTGTTCCCAAATAAAAAAAATGTAGAACCGCGTTACGATCAGGTTTCAATAAAGGATGTAGAAAAGGAAAATGAATTTTATCAGATTCTTAGTCCAAATAAAGACGATCAGGGAGTTTGGATTCATCAGGATGCCTGGTTTAACATGGGGAATTTTACGCAACCCGGAAAACAACAATATAATATAAAAGGAAAAGAAAATGGAGTTTACATTATGCTTATTGAAGGTGAAATAAAAATCAATAATCAAAAATTAAAAACCAGAGATGCTATAGGAATTTGGGATACAGAGTCGATAGATATTGAAATTGTAAGTCCATCAAAACTATTAGTAATGGATATTCCGATGAGGTAAATAAGAATTCAAATTATTTAAACAATATAGATTACTTAAGTGTTTAATTAGTTAAATATTAGTAATTTAAAAAAGAGTGTTAGTAAAATTAAATTATTATAACCAATAAAAATAGAATTATGAAAAGGATGAAAAGTTTAGTGTTAGCAGTTTTAGTATTAATATCAGCAGGTGTATATGCGCAGGATTTTACAGTAGACGCATCAAAATCAACCGTTAAATGGGAAGGTAAAAAAATTGGTGGAGCACATAATGGTCATATTGCAATTAAAGAAGGTATGTTTTCTGTAAAAGGAGATAAATTAGCTTCAGGTACATTCGTAATCGACATGCAAAGTATGACAAACGATGATCTTGAAGACGCAGATTATAACGCAAAATTAATTGGTCACTTAAAGTCAGATGATTTCTTTAGTGTAGAAAAATTTCCAACAGCAACATTAAAAGTTACAAGCAGCTCAAAGTTTGTAGCCGGAAAAGCTACTGTAAAAGGTGATTTAACAATTAAAGGAAAAACAAATCCAATTGAATTTGTAGTTACACGAAATGGAAAAGAATTTTCAGGAGTTCTAGTTGTTGACAGATCTAAGTATGACGTTAGATATGGCTCTAAAAGCTTCTTTGATGATTTAGGAGATAAAGTAATCTACGATGATTTTACTCTTGAAGTAAAATTAGTTACTAAGTAATAAAATAATTTATCCAATCAACAAGTATAGGTCGCTCAATTTTGGGCGACCTTTTTTGTTTATTGTTTCAATTTAAAAAAAAGTTTGTAAATTAGTATAGATTAGAACAATAGACCTTTTTGATATAAATGATTATATTACATCAAACGGTAAACTATTGTTATGTATGTAACGTTATATATTAAAAAGTGGGATAAATAATATAAATAGGGTTGTTATAAGTAATTTTTTTAATGATTTAAATAGTAATGTTTTAATAATAATATTTAACTTTGTGTAATTGCATTTTTAATTTTATCCCTACCCATTTATTTTTACCGAGCCCTTATATCAATATCAACAATTTAAATCACATCAAAATGGAGTTTAAAAACATTAGGTACCCGGGAGTTAAAGATGAAATAAAAGTGAGTGAGGATGGTAGTCTTATTGAATACAATGGTGTTCCTTTACATCAATCGTTAATTAAATCCCCCAAAAGCCGTCATGGGTATTATCAAGTGTCAATTAAAGGAGTCGTAATGTATGTGCATCGCCTGGTTGCATTAGCCTACGTTCCAAATCCAAAACCAGTTTCGTTTAAAATGGTATTACATAAGAATTGTGTTAGTACTGATAACCGCTATGATAACCTTGAGTGGGGAAATCAGAAATCGCTTACGAAAAATCGTATAGATAATGGCTTAGCTGGAGCAAAGTCTTTAGAAGTCAGAGGTAGTTCAACCATATCTTATGAAGATGCCGTGAAAATTGCAGAGAGATTAGATAATGGTGAATTGGCTAAAACAATTGCCAAAGAGTTTAATGTTTCTGAAATGAGTATTGTACGTATCAGGAAACGTTATTGTAAGAATAAAGCTAAAGCAATTAGATATCCTAAAGAAATTAAAATGAATATCTTAAAACTGTGTCAAAATCATGATCCGGTTCAAGTGGCTAAAATTACCAATATTCCATACCATACGGTTTGGCGTTGGTATACACAAAGTAAAAATTCAAAATAATTAAATAGCATTATATTAAATGTATTATTTGAACGGTTTGTTCTGGTTTTAATTAATAATACAGATTTTATAGGAATATTGTTTATTTAGATTTCGAATTTACTATTTAGCATAGATAAATTATTGCTACATAGTGGAGTATATGTTAAATAAGGTATTTGTTATTATAAAATTCAATTACTAAATTAAAGATGGTATTCACCATCTTTTTTTGTTTAACTAATTTTTATCCACTATGAGTTTAAGAGATTACTCTATTAGATTAAGACTTATTATAGGTTTTTCTATTATGGTTGTTGCAGTAATTATTATAGGTGTAATTAGCAATAACAGTCTTTCTAAAACTAAGCAAATCGTAAATGTATCAAACCATCTTGAAGAAACACAAATAAGTCTCTTGAATGCAAGGTTAAAGGTGACCTATTTTATGATGTATGGAGATACTGAAAATGTTAATCAGGTAAATCAATATATAGAACTTGCCCTTAGTCATGTTGACTCATCTCAGTTATATAGCATTTATAACGATCAGAGATCTGAAATTCTTAAGAAACATATCGTCCAATATAATGATGATTTTAATAAGTATGCTAAACTAGAGAAGCAAAAGAATGAAGGACGGGTAAAATGGTCCGATACGGGTGTATTTCTTGGTGAGCTTCTGACCAAATCTAATTATTCGTCAATGCTTGGTTTTGCCTCAGAAATGTATCAGGTTCATAGTAATCTTCGAATATCAGCTTGGGAATTTGTGGCTAATCAAACTGATTCTGACGGAAATTTGAATCTGGAAAAGAAAGAAAAGGTTGTAAGTAATTTGAATAATTGTTTTAATGTTCTTGATAAATATAAAGCAATATATAAGGCTAACAAAGATCGCAGGTTAATTACTGATCTTATTTCAGGGTACGAAAGTTACGAAAGCGCCTTTGAAAATTTTACAAAGGAAGTGTCAGATCAGGAGTTACAAGTTCAAAAAATGCAGGAATCAGGACTGTTAGTAGCTAAATATACAAATGAAATGGTTAATGCAACAGAAATGCTTGAAGCCAAAATTATGGACCGGGCAAAAAACTTGGGATTAATTGTGTTAATTATCACTGTTCTGTCAGCTATTTTCATAAGTAGAACTACTGTTATAAGTATTACCAAGCCATTAAATAAGGGTGTAGATTTAATAGAAGAACTTGCAAAAGGAGAGTTGAATCACGAGATTAAAGTAGACGGTAATGATGAGGTTTCCCGTTTAATGAGTTCAATGTCTGTAATGAATGATAAGCTTAAACAGGTTGTTGGCGAAATTCAAAGTGGTTCAGAGCAGCTTTCTCAGGCAAGTAATCAGCTTAATCAGAATTCTCAAAATATGTCACAGGGTGCAACAGAACAGGCAGCTTCACTGGAGGAGGTTTCTACAACAATGGAAGAAATGGTTGCTAATATTCAGCAAAGCAGTAGTAATGCTATAGGAGGAGCAGAGCAATCAGAAAAAGCTCTTGAAGCAATCAGATTGGTTAGTGCAGAATCAAATAAAGCTGTTGAAGCTAATAAGGCTATTGCAAGTAAAATTGCTGTTGTAAATGAAATTGCCAGTCAAACAAACATACTTGCTTTAAATGCAGCAGTTGAGGCGGCCAGGGCTGGTGAATACGGAAGAGGGTTTGCTGTTGTAGCTAGTGAAGTTCGAAAACTGGCTGAACGAAGTAGTATTGCAGCAAAAGAAATTGTGGCTTTAACAAAAGAAACAAGTTTGTTAACCCATAACTCAAATACTAAATTAGAAGAATTAATTCCGGTAATTACAGAATCCAATACTTTAATGAAAGAAATTGCAGCTGCAGCTAAAGAGCAATTAGACGGAGTAACGCAAATTAATACAGCAATTCAGCAACTAAATCAGGCTACCCAGGAAAATGCATCAGGAAGTGAAGAAATGGCCGGAAATGCCGAAGAATTAAGTTCTCAGTCTGTTCAATTAAAAGCTTTGGTTGGTTATTTTAAATTAAATGGTAATGGACACTTTATTAAAAATAAGAATTTATTTAAAGAAGAATTTGATATTTCAGGCAATGGTGGTTGTGCGATCTCACAACCTCAGTCTCAGCAAAAGAGTTTTAATGAAGATTTTGAGATGGAAGAATTTGATAAATTCTGAAGTTATTAGCTTTTAATAAGGAATAAACTAAGGGAATAAAATGAAAGTTTTATTCCTTTTTTTATGATTAAATCGTAACTTATTATGGATTAAATCGTATAAACATATATTCGAGCACTAATGATATTGTTTTCTTGTTGTTAGTAATCTCTTACTACGGTGTTTAACCGGTACTCTGATAAGTATAATATAAATGATGAGGCTATGAAAAAGGTATTGTTATTAACCGATTTTTCAAATACAGCCCGAAATGCCGCTCTTTATGCATTAAAAATGTTTGTAGATGAGAACGTTCATTTTTCGCTTTTAAATGCATATGATTTAGAGTTTAGTGGTAGTCCTTACGTGATGCAGGTTAAGGAGGAAATGGCATATGAAAGTGAAAAAGGATTAAAACAAGAAATGTCGGTCCTAAAGCGTGTCTTTCCTGAGGCTGTAATTGACGCTATCTCCAGTTTTGGATCTCTGATTGATGTTGTGCAGGAAAAAATTAAGGAAGATCATCCGGAATTACTAGTTCTTGGTTGCAGAGGTGAATCAGCCCTTGAAAACTTCTTACTTGGATCTAATGCTTATGAAGTAATTAAAAATGTTAAGGCTCCTATCTTAGTTGTGCCAAAATCAGCACAATTTAAAAAACCTGAAAAGATTGTTTTTGCAACAGACTTGCAAGATGTAAATAAAGATACTGTAATGAATCCTATCAGGGATATTGTGGCTCGATATAGATCAGCTCTGATGTTTGTTAATGTGTTGGATGATGAGTATGTGAATAGATTGGATGCTGAGAATAAAATTGAGGCACATTTTCCAAATGTAAATATGAGTTTTAATTTTATTGAAGGTGATGATGTAGCTAAAAGTATCAATAAATTTATGAATGAGAATGATGCTGAAATGGTTGCTCTTGTGCGTCATGACGTTAGTTTCTTTGAAAGAATTTTCCATCCAAGTATCACTAAGCAAATGGTATTACATCCAGAACATCCTATGTTGATTTTACATGATGAAATGGATTAAATGATTTTATATGTAATAAAAAAGCCAGCAAATGTTATGTTTGCTGGCTTTTTTTATTTTATGAACTATATTTTAGTAAGCGAAAAGAGGAAATTTGTTCATCATTTCATTTACTTTAGTTTTTACTTCATTAAGTGTGTTTTCATTTTCTACATCAGATAAAACCTGATCAATAAGGTCTACAATAGGAGCCATATGCTCTTCTTTTAAACCACGAGTTGTAAGAGCAGCTGTTCCAACTCTGATTCCTGATGTTTGGAAAGGACTTCTGCTATCAAAAGGAACCATGTTCTTGTTAATTGTAATGTCAGCTTTTACTAATGTGTTTTCAGCCACTTTACCTGTTAACTCAGGGAATTTAGTTCTTAAGTCAATTAACATAGAGTGGTTGTCAGTTCCTCCCGAAATTACTTTGTAACCCTTAGCTATAAAAGTTTCTGCCATTGTTTTGGCATTCTTTTGTACTTGAGTTTGGTACTCAATATATTCAGGTTGTAATGCTTCTAAGAATGATACTGCTTTAGCCGCAATAACATGCTCAAGAGGTCCACCTTGAACTCCAGGGAATACCGCAGAGTTTAAAAGAGAAGACATTTTTCTGATTACACCTTTAGGTGTTGTTTTACCCCAAGGATTATCAAAATCTTTACCCATTAAAATAATACCACCACGTGGTCCTCTTAATGTTTTATGAGTAGTAGAAGTGACAATATGAGCATGTTTAACTGGGTTTTCTAATAAACCAGCTGCAATTAAACCAGCAGGGTGAGCCATGTCAATCATTAAAATGGCACCAATTTCATCTGCTAATCTTCTCATTCTTGCGTAATCCCATTCTCTTGAATAAGCAGAAGCTCCACCAATAATTAATTTTGGTTTGTGCTCGCGAGCTTGAGCCTCCATCATATCATAGTCAACAAGACCAGTATCTTCTTTTACACCATAAGCTATTGGCTCATATAATAATCCAGAACTGTTTACAGGAGAACCGTGAGATAAGTGACCTCCATGAGATAGGTCTAATCCTAAAAATTTATCACCAGGATTTAAAACTGTCATTAAAACAGCCATATTTGCCTGTGCTCCACTATGAGGTTGAACATTTGCATATTCAGCATCATAAATTTTACATAAACGCTCAATTGCTAATGCTTCACTTTGATCAACAACTTCACATCCACCATAATATCTGGCGCCAGGATAACCTTCCGCATATTTGTTTGTCATATAAGAACCCATAGCTTCCATTACTTGTTCGCTAACAAAGTTTTCAGAAGCGATTAATTCAATACCATTAAGCTGGCGTTGATGTTCTTTTTCAATAAGCTCAAATATTTTATCGTCGCGTTTCATAAAATAGATTATTAAAGGATGAGAGTTAATATAATTCAGTTATGTTCATCCTGTATGTATAACAATTTGATAAATATCTTTTTTAAATAGAGTGCAAATTTAAGATATACACTTTGTATCAGAAAATTATTCGTCTGAAAAGTGAATAAGAACTCTTCTATAAACTGAAAAAATCTTTGATTTAGATACGAAACCCATGTATTTATTATCTTCTATTACTGGTAAATTCCATGCACTAGTTTCTTCAAATTTTTTCATTACTGAGTCCATGCTTTCATTTATTTCAATAAAAGCCGGCGGAACCTGCATCAGGTCTTCAACAACAGTATCATTATATCTGTCGTGATTAAACATGATTTCTCTGATATCATCCAATAAAACAATTCCTTTTAACTGACCTTTAGATCCAATCACAGGAAAAAGGTTTCTTTTCGCTTTAGCAATAGTTTTAACTAAAGTTCCTAAAGTATCAGTTGATTTTACAGGTAAAAAATCTGTTTCTAATACTTTATTCAATCTCATCAGTGTTAACACTGCTTTATCTTTGTGGTGAGTTAAAAGTTCACCTCTACGCGCCAATTGCTTAGTGTATATTGAATGTGGCTCAAAGTACATGATTGTTAAGTAGGAGATGGTTGATGTCATCATTAACGGAACAAAGAGCTCGTAACCATGTGTAATCTCGGCAATAAGGAAAATTGCAGTAAGAGGAGCATGAAGTACACCTGCCATAATAGCTGCCATTCCAACCAGGGTAAAATGGGTTTCTGGTAAAACCCATAATCCAGAAGCATTCACTAATCGGGCAAAGAAATATCCCATTACACCACCAGTAAACAACGATGGTGCAAAAATACCACCAACACCTCCACTACCTGTAGTTGCTGCAGATGCAAATACTTTAAAAAGTACGAGTAGGCCTAATAGAATTAGTAAAACCCATTCATAACCTCTGAATTGGTAAAATATACTGTTATCAAAAACAATATCTTTTTTACCATTTAAAAATGCAATAATCGTATTATAACCTTCACCATATAATTGAGGAAAGATGAAAATAAGAATACTTAGAACTAATCCACCTGCTAAAAGTCTGAAATAAGGATTGTTAATCTTTCTGAAGTTGTTTTCAGTCCACATTAACATTCTTGTAAAGTATAGAGAAATGAATCCTCCTAAAATTCCAAGAACAATGTAAAAAGGTATGTTATTTAAAATAAACTGATTCTCTAACTTCCACGAAAATTCAGCTCCGTCTCCCATAAAAAAATAGGCAACAGTAGCTGCACTAAATGCAGATATAATTAATGGAACTAAAGATGCCATGCTTAATCCAAGCATGAGGACTTCTAAAGTAAATACTAATCCTGCCATTGGAGCTTTAAAGATACTGGAGATAGCTCCTGCAGCTCCACACCCGATTAATAAAGATATGGTTTTGTAGTTTTGGTGAAACAATCTACCTAAAGAAGAGCCTATAGATGCACCTGTTAAAACAATCGGGGCCTCCGCTCCTACGGAACCACCAAAACCAATTGTAAATGTACTGGCTATTATGGAAGAAAAGTTATTGTGTCTTTTTAACTTACCACTTCCTCTACTTAGAGAATATAATATTTTAGATATTCCGTGTCCTAAACTGTCCTTAACAACCGTTCTTGCGAATAGTACAGATATAAATATACCAACAACAGGATAGGCTAAATAAAGAAAGTTGATGTTTTCAATATGAAACTCACCCGTTAAAAAGTGATGCGTGTAATGAATTGTATTCTTTAACAATACAGCAGCTAACCCACTTAATATACCTGTTACTAAACTTAAAATTAAGATAAAATTCTTCTGGCTGATGTGTTTAACCCGCCATATTAGAAATCTTCTGAAATAAATTGATGCATTCTCCATAGCGACACAAAAGTATATCAATTCATTGATATGATCATGTTAAATTAAGTCAAAAATGAAGAATGTCATAAGTTGGTTAATAAAAGAGGATATGGCATTAATTGGTGTAATTGAGAATTAAATTACCTTTTATTAATACTCCAGTTTTTAATTAATGTTAAAAAACAATGGCTTCAATTATCTAATGTATTGAAAAGCAGTAGTATATGAGATTGTTGTTTTAGCCTGTTAAATAATATATGAAAAGGTAGTAAAATTAGATTACCTTTGCGGTCGATTTTTACAATGGTATAAATCATTCATATTAAAATGATTGTTCAGCGAACTTCTCTTTTTCAGCAGATTAAATTTGAAATAAAGATTAAGTGGGGTGGGCTGAAAAAAAGGTAGTTTATGATAACATTTGAAGAGACCGGCTTGTCTCCGGAAGTTCTTAAGGCGATTAAAGAACTAGGGTATGAAAACCCAACTCCAATTCAGGAAAAAACAATTCCAGAATTAAAAGATGGTACTAATGATGTAGTAGCACTTGCACAAACAGGAACTGGTAAAACTGCGGCGTTTAGTTTACCAATTATTGAAAGAGTTGATTGCAATAACAAAAAAGTTCAGGTTTTGGTTTTATGTCCAACCAGAGAATTGGCATTGCAGATCACAAAAGATATTTTATCTTATTCAAAGTACATCTCAGATTTATACGTTACACCAGTTTATGGGGGAGCGGATATTGTAAAGCAAATCAAAGAACTTAAAAAAGGTAGCCAAATAGTTGTTGGTACACCAGGTAGGGTAAATGATTTGTGTAAAAGAGGTGTACTCAAACTAGAAGAGCTAAGATATTTAGTTTTAGATGAGGCTGATGAAATGTTAAATATGGGATTTAAAGATGAATTAGATTCTATTATTGATACAACACCAGATACTCGTCAGTCATTGTTATTCTCAGCTACTATGCCAAAGGAGATTGAGAATATGGCAAACAGATATTTAACTGATCCGGTTCAGTTAAAAGTTGGAAAACAAAATGCTGGAGCTGTAACAGTAGATCATATTTATTATATGGTACATGCTAAAGATAGATATCTGGCGCTTAAGCGTATTGCGGATTTGTATCCGGATATATATGGTATTGTTTTCTGTCGTACACGTCACGAAACTAAGGAGATAGCTGATAAGCTAATTAGTGATGGCTATAATGCAGATGCTTTACACGGAGACCTTTCTCAGGCTCAACGAGATCAGGTTATGCACCGTTTCAGAAGCAGACACTTACAAATTCTAGTGGCTACAGATGTTGCAGCCAGAGGTATTGATGTAAATGACTTATCGCATGTAATCAACTATAATTTACCAGATGATATTGAGGCATACACACACCGCAGTGGTAGAACTGGTAGAGCAGGAAAGACAGGTACAAGTATTGCAATTATACATACTAAAGAATCAAGCAAGATCAGGGAAATAGAACGTATCTCAGGAATTAAGTTTAAGAGAGATATGGTTCCTTCTGGTTCTGAAATATGTACACGTCAGTTATTTCACCTGATTGACAGAGTGCAAAATGTAGAGATAAACCATGAGCAGATAGATGAATTTCTTCCTCAGATTATTGAAAAGTTATCTACATTAGATAGAGAGGAATTAATTAAACGATTTGTTTCTGTTGAATTTAATAGATTTATTTCTTATTACGAAGGAGCAAAAGATCTTAATGTTTATAAAAAGGATGTTGAGAAAGATCGTTCAGGAGGAAGAAGAGGAAGTGATAACAAGTATAGCAGATTACATGTTAATGTAGGTAAGGCACATGGATTAACAGCTCAGCGCTTAATGGGTATTGTAAATGAAAATACAGACCGCAAGAAAGTAAGCTTTGGAAAGATTGAGATACTTAGAAATTTCACATTTTTTGAAGTAGATGAAGGTGGTCAAAAAACTGTGATCAATGCACTTAAAGGTGTTAAGTTTGAAAATGAAAAACTACATGTAGAACCTGCAACTGCAAAACCTCCAAAGAGAAGAGATAAAAGAAAGTTTGATAATAATAATAGTAATAACAGAAGATCAGACTCTAGAAGAAGAAGATAAAAATGCGGAGAATGGGATAAGTTGAGAATTAATCAACTTATTTCTGCTCTTGGCAATAAAACAAAAAAAAAGGGTTTCAATACAATTGAAACCTTTTTTTGTTGTGTTCTCATAGTTAAAGTTAAAAGATACTGTCAGGTTTGAAATGACAGTTCTTTTACTAATAGTATAGAATGATAAGCTAGGGAGGTACTTCTTTAATATTTTTATGATGTTATACTTCTGTCCAACTTAAATTATTTTTAATCCTTGATATCTGCATTTCACTAACGCAAAATAACTGAGCAATAACCTTTTGTTTTCTGCCATTAGATAACATATTTTTTATTGCACCTACATCAGAATGGCTTAATTTTGAATTGGTAACTATTCTTCCTCTTTGTTTTCGTCCTTTGATTAATTTGTAATGTGAACGCTCAAAACTTTCTTTTCTTGTACACCATTCTAAATTACTAACATGATTGTTGAACTTGTTCCAATCTTTATGAATTACGACGTCGTGTGAATCATCTTTTTTGGAAATAAACAGCTCTGCAACTAATTTATGTATGAGAACTGTTCTTTTCTTTCCTTCAATTTTAAGATTTACACTTTTGTAGCCTTTAATATTTCCGGATTTAACAAATTTTCCATCAGGATGACATTTGTAGCAAAAGCTTTTTATTCTACCATAACTACTTACTTCATACCTGTAATCTGTATTAGGAATTTCTTTCCATTCTTCATCATTAATTTTTCTCAAGTTTGTTTGGGGTTGGCTTTTTGTAATCTCCATTTTCAGATCAATATTTTTAAACGTCTTGTCCGATAAAAGGAACTTTTGTTTTGGTTATAAATTGTATAACAAAAATATGTTTTAATCTTGAAAGTACCAAATATACAGGGGGTTTGGGGGTGTTTGGAAGGGGTGTGAATGCTGTTGCGAATGTAGTTTTGTAAATGAGATATAAAAATTTGTGGATGAATTACCCCTTTTTGCAAATAAAGAAAAAATGCATTTTTTTTAAATTTTTTATTTCAAGCTAAATGGAACTGAAGATTATTCATGTTTTTAATATTTCTGGTTCTCCATTAAAATTTTGTTTTCGAGAAATAATGCCAAATTAAATGCAGGGGAATAAAATCGGTAGTGAAATAAGTCAAGGGGAGCAATTTTATTAATTATTGGATTCCCAAAGGAAGAAAGAAAGCCAGCAGTAAACCACCATCGATTCAAAATAGCAGGATGAAGTGATAGATCTTTTGTTATTGTGATATCAGGTAAAGTATTTAGTTTTATTAAGGAACTGGAAAGTAATAAAATGTCAAATTGATCTTTTGTATTTTTTAACACAGAAATTATGTCGTTGATTAATTTGTTTTTGCAATGTCCTAAATAGTCTGTTGAGCTTAAGAGCCTTGATAGATGATATAGTATTATACATTTTTCAGGGTATTCTGGTGAAGATTTAAATGCCGATTTAAAGTATAAAGATTGAGTAATTGTTATTTCAATTAGTTTTAAGCTTTCTGTATCGTATTGATTAAAGTTGAAATTGTATTTATGTATCCATAAGAATAAATTGCTCAATACGCATACATCAAATTCTATCGGCATATTTACTCCAAACCATGTTGAGTAAGCTTTTAGATCTTTTAATATTGGATGTCCATTTTTAATTTGATTATTCACGAGATTTGCATGCTTGCAAATGGATAGTTTAGTTTTTAAAGCTTCCTCATAACTGAGGTTATTGGTTAATTGAACTAAAGAAGTGGAATCTATATCATCCGGAAGAATAAACTTATTTAACTTACAGAATATGGTCCCATTGGGAAAGTGTCTATTGGGCTCCTTTCTCCAGAAATTATATGAGTTTCTTTCTTGTTTATTGGTGTAATGCTTAAAATTACTAACTATATCAGTGTTGATTTCAGATATGATCTCTTTTTCTTCTGAGCCTAAATATTGACTTAATGATTGAAGAATATACAATAATGATGCAGAAAAAAATATGTTGTCATCTGGAATGTGTTTATTCAAGTAAGGATTCTTTCGATATGAAGGTATAATTCCTTTATTAAAGAAACTTTGGTCTGCATTTACCTGTATTTCTCTAATCTTTAGTAATATTTCAAGAGTAGTCATTATCTAATAATCAGAAGAGAACTTTTTAAGTTGATTTCGATAGGCTGTAAAAGCATTTGCTCTGGATATAAATCCGTGATATTTACCTTTACTAATTACTGCAATGTTAAATCTACCTGATTTTCGAAATATTTCAACCAAGTCTTCCATTCCATCATCTGGACTTATGAAATATTCAGGCATGTACATCAGATCTTTAACCTTAATACTGTTGTATTTCTCTGGTTGGAAAATAATTTCACGTATATCATCCATTTTAACCATACCTTGCAAAATGCCATCTTTATCTACAACTGGAAATAAATTTCGGTGAGCTGTAGAAATTACCTTAACTAAATCACCCAGAGTAGCTTCCGGAGATATAATTGCAAAGTCGGTTTCAATAAGCTTGTTTACATCCATCATTGTCATGATGTTTTGATCTTTATCATGGGTTAACAGCTCTTTGCGTTGCGCTAATTGATGTGTATATACTGAATGTTTTTCAAAGGTTTTGGCAACAACAAAACTAATTGTTGCAGTGATCATTAAAGGTAAAAACATTGTATATCCGCCGGATAAATCTGCAATAAGAAAAAGACCTGTTAAAGGAGCGTGCAGAACCCCTGCAATCAAACCAGCCATTCCAATCAAAGCAAAGTTTTTAATGGGTAATTCAATCCATCCAATTTTATTTATTATAGTAGCAAACAAAACTCCTGTATTTGCACCCATAAAAAGAGTAGGTGCAAAAATACCACCAACACCACCACTTCCAAAAGTAACAGAGGTTGCAATTACTTTTACGCCAATTGTAAGCGTCATAATTATTAAAAAGTTAATAAATGATGTGTTGAGATGGCTAAATATTCCAACATCATGAAGATAATATAAGTCTCCATTTAAAGCTCCATTTATCACTTCGTAACCTTCTCCAAATAAATGAGGAAAGAAAATCATTAAAACACCAAGAATTAAAGCTCCAAATCCTAGTCTTGTCCAGCCATTATTTATTTTTTCGAAAAGATGTTCAATGTATTTGTACATTCTGGTAAAATAGGTTGCAACCAAACCACAAGCAAATCCTAGTAATACGTAAAATGTTAGTTCGTGTATTGAATATGTATGTTCAACTATAAATGGATATACAACTTCCTGCCCAAGAAAAAGGTAAGAAATAACAACGGCAGAGGCAGAGGATAAAAGCAAAGGAACCAATGATGTTAATGTTAAATCAAGCATGATTACTTCAAGGGCAAATACAATAGCTGCAATGGGAGCTTTAAAAATGGCAGACATAGCGCCGGCACATGCACAACCTAATAATAAAGTAATTTGTCTGTAATTCAGATGTAGTAACTTTCCCAGATTTGCACCAATAGCGGCACCCGTTGATACTGTTGGTCCTTCAAGACCTACAGATCCCCCAAAGCCAACTGTAAATGAGCTGGCAATAACTGATGAAACCATGTTGTGACGGTTCATCTGTCCATGATTTTTTGATATAGCATATAATACGTTGGGAATACCATGCCGTACGGGTCGACGAACAATATATTTAATAAATAATACAGTAAGAAATACACCAATACCCGGAGCAATTAAATAGAGCCATTCGTAGCCACTAAGTTCAATGGTGTGATGAACGATATGATGTATATATCCAACAGTTTTTTTTATAATCACAGCAGCTAAGCCAGCAGCAACGCCGATTATCACGCTAAGTATTATTAAAAACTGTCTGTTACTGACATGTCTTAATCTCCAAACAAGTATTTTTTTTAGAATGCTATTCCCAAACATCTTATTAAAACAACTTTAAGTGTATATATCGGTTGAAGGAAGCTTTTAAAGCAATAAATTTATTTCAATTTATGAAATTATTATTGTGTTTACATCAAATTAAAGAAATAATAATGTAGGATTTGTTGTAGACTGACGAATGCGTAGGAAACCGATTGTAAATATTGTAGAGTTTGCGAAATTGTAAATAATTGATTTTTAGTAAAAACAAATAATGATCTATTGTTGTTTAATTTTACGGAGATAACATTATACAATATGAAGATTCGTTTGATTATTATATTATTCTTGATATTATTTGCAAATGTCGTTAATGCACAACAAAGATTTATTAAGGGTATTGTTAAAGATGCATATTCTAACAATAGCTTGCCGTTTGTTAATATTGTGATTAATAATACGCAAATAGGAACCAGCTCAGACTTAAACGGTGAATTTGAATTGAAAATAGATAATGAAGAATATATTCAACTAAAATTATCATACATAGGTTATCAATCCTACGTTACAGAGGTTCTGCATCTTTCAAGCGTTGGTAATAATTACATTGAATTATTAATGCAGCCTGGATCGGAATCATTAAATGAAATTGTAGTTAAACCTTCTTTGTTCCCTACTAAAAAGGAAAGCCCTGTATCTTTAAAACAAATAGGAATAGACCAGATAGAAAAAAGTGCCGGAGCTAACAGGGATATTTCAAAAGTGATTCAATCATTTCCTGGTGTTAGCAGTACTCTGGCTTATAGAAATGATATTCTCGTAAGGGGAGGAGGTCCTTCTGAAAATAAATTTTATATAGATGGAATTGAAATACCTACCATTAATCATTTTTCAACGCAGGGCTCTACAGGTGGACCTGTTGGAATCTTAAATGTTGATTTTATTCGACAGGTAGATTTTTATTCTAGTTTATTTCCTGTGTCGAAAAGTAATGCTCTAAGTTCAGTGATGGAGTTTAAACAATTGAATGGAAACAGTGAAAGTGCTGATTATAAAGCTGTGCTCGGTGCTAGCGAGTTAGCACTGTCATTATCTTCTCCATTGAATAATAATACAACAGCGTTAATGTCGGTTCGCAGATCTTATTTACAATTTCTGTTTAAGGCTTTGGATCTTCCTTTTTTACCCACATTTACAGATTTTCAGTTTAAGACCAAAACGAAATTTAACGAAAAGAATGAGCTGACGGTATTGGGTTTTGGCGCTATTGATGATTTTAAATTAAATAGGGAGTCAGGTACAACTCCTGAGAATCAATACATATTATCTTATGTTCCGGTAATAGAGCAGGAAAGTTATACTGTGGGAGCTAACTATAAGCATTTTTTTAATGACGGATATTTGACTGTAATTCTAAGTCGAAATTATTTAAATAATACATCTGTTAAATACCAAGATAATATAAAGGACGATGATTATTTAATTTTAGATTATGAATCAAAAGAAATCGAGAATAAATTACGCATAGAGTGGGATAAAATAGAACGTAGAAAGAAATTTAATGCCGGCATACTATTAGAAACATCCAACTATTATAATTCTACATATAGAAAACAATTCTTACAAGATGATATTATAGACTTTACCTACAGGTCTGAGATAGATTTTGTTAAGTATGGAATGTTTGCTTCTATGGCATCTCCCATATTTAATGAAAATACGAATATTACAATAGGTTTTAGGGGGGATGGAAACTCATATTCAAAAGAGATGTCTAATTTTCTGGATCAGTTGGGTTTTAGATTTTCGCTGTCACATAAAATATCTTCTGAATTATTATTGAATGGTAGTGTAAGTAGCAATTATCAATTACCTGCATATACTTCTTTAGGTTTTAGAGATTCTAACGGTGTATTAATAAATAAGAAAAATGAGCTTTCTTATATTAATGCTATTCATTATGTGTTAGGGGTTGATTATCAGCCTAATGATTTTACAAAAATTGTAGTAGAGGGATTTTATAAGGATTATTCAGATTATCCTTTTTCAGTTCAGGACTCTGTTTCAATAGCAAGTAAAGGTTCTGATTTTGAAACAGTAGGAGATGAAGAGTTGGTGCCTACTGGTGAAGGTAGGGCATATGGTGCTGAATTTATGTTAAGACAAAAGTCTGATAAAGGATTTCAATATATTCTTTCGTATACATATGTGAGAAGTGAATTTTTGGATGCCAATAATGAATATGTTCCAAGTTCATGGGATAGCAGGCATTTGTTAACCTTTACATATAATAAAAGTCTAAAAAGAAACTGGGACTTAGGATTAAAATGGAGGTTTGTAGGAGGTTTACCATATACGCAGGTTGATGAAGATAAAACTACATTGAAAGTATTTTGGGATGCAAAGGGTAAAGAGTATCTTGATTATAGTAGATTTAATCAGAAACGTTCTGCAAATTTTCATCAATTGGATTTACGTGTTGATAAGCAATATAATTTTAAAGGATGGTTGTTAGGATTTTATATTGATATTCAAAACTTGTATAATTATAAGATTAAGAATCCCGAAAAGTATGTTGTTGTTCTTGATGAAGTAGGGAATCCGATTGTGCGAAATCCTGATAGTAATATTAATGAACAGAGATATGAATTTGATAAAATTAGTACAAGTGAAGGTACTGTTTTACCAACATTAGGAATAGTAGTTGAGTTTTAAAAAAAAAGGTGCAAAACAATTTGCACCTTTCTGTGTTTAAGGCATTGGAATGCCTAATTCTTTCTCGATTAATTGAAATAATTCGAAATGGGTTTTGTTTTGGATGGTTCCCAATGCATAACGTCTTTTTAAAAATCGTTTTACATTGTCATCTTTCCCATAGAGGTGTGTGAAGTAATTAATCTTGTGAGTTTCATTAGATTTAAATACTTGGTCGTCGTATTGTTTGTTACGTGCCATAATTAATCTTTTAGGTTATTTGATTTTAAGGTTGTATAATATGTTTTTACTTATGCATATTTATTAATAAAATGTGTTTGATAATTGGTTCGTCTAATCCAACGAACAGCATCTTTTATGCTTGGAAAATATTCAAACTTAATTTTTGAGTCAGATATAAGATTTTTAAAAACAGAGCATAAAAAGCATTCCCGATTCTTGCAAACGGATACCGCTATAGTAACTCTGTCTAAATGTGAACATGCTTCTTTTATACCAATAGAAACATTGGATAAATTTACATAGTCAACATTTTTAATGCCTTCAGGAACAATAAACAGGAGATTTAAAGTTCGTGAAATGCTCTTATTATCTTTTAAAAACTCACAAAAATTATAAAATTCAAGTTTTGAAGTTTCTTTTCCAATGTATATTTCAATGATGTCCCTTGTGTGATTTCTTCTTACTGAGATCATAAGTCAAAAAATTAGGTTTAAGTATTTAGATTACTGAAATTAATAAAAAAATGAATTATATGTTAGTTTAGGTGCTGTTTTTTTGTTTTTTTACAAAGCTGACTACATTCGTTCTTAAGTTAAAAGTTCAAATAATATACGATTAATCAGAGTATTTTGTTCTATAAATGCTTAAAATAAATACTTTAGGTTAATCTAATCTTGCGAGGATATTAACAAAACATCTATTATTTTGATATCTTTGCATGCTCAAAAATTAAAAACAATATGGAAAATAAAATAACGTCTTTATTTGGTATTAAATATCCAATAATTCAGGGAGGAATGGTATGGTGTAGTGGATGGAAGCTTGCGTCTGCAGTTAGTAATAATGGAGGTTTAGGATTATTGGGAGCAGGATCAATGTATCCGGATGTGTTGAGAGAACACATTTCTAAAATGAAAACTGCTACAGATAAGCCATGGGGAGTTAATGTTCCATTATTATATCCAAATGTTGATGAATTAATAGATATAATTATTGAGGAAGGAGTAAAGATTGTTTTTACAAGTGCCGGTAATCCGGCAAAGTTTACTGGTAAATTAAAAGAGCATGGTATTACTGTAGTTCATGTTATTGCTAATAGCAGGTTTGCAAAAAAATGTGAGGATAGTGGTGTTGATGCAATTGTGGCTGAAGGCTTTGAAGCAGGTGGACATAACAGTAGAGAGGAAACCACTACTATGGTATTGATTCCTCAAATCCGCAAGGTGACTTCATTGCCATTAATTGCTGCCGGTGGAATTGGTTCAGGAAGTGCTATGCTTGCAGCTATGGTGCTTGGTGCAGATGCAGTTCAGGTGGGATCTCGTTTTGCTGCCAGTAAGGAATCATCTGCTCATCCTGATTTCTTGCAAAAGGTCATTGAAGCTGCAGAGGGAGGTACAGTTTTAACATTGAAGCAATTGGCTCCGGTTCGATTAATTCATAATAAATTTTCGGCTCGTGTTGAGGAGGCACAAAACAAAGGTGCTTCAGTTGATGAACTTAAAGAAATGTTAGGTAAAGGTCGTGCTAAAATGGGAATGTTTTTGGGCGATTTAGATGAGGGTGAATTAGAAATAGGACAAGTTTCTTCTATGATTGATGAAGTAAAATCAGTAAAGGAAATTATCGATGAAATGATAGAAGAATATGATTCTATTAAAAGTAATTTATTAGGTAATAGTGCATATCAGTTTTAAAGAATGATAGAATTTAAAAAGTACAAGCTGGATAATGGATTGAAATTAATTGTACACAGGGATGAAACAACTCCTTTAGCTGCAGTTAATGTGTTGTATGATGTTGGGGCGAAAGATGAAGATGAAACTAAAACTGGTTTTGCTCATTTATTTGAACATTTAATGTTTGGAGGTAGTAAGCATATTCCAAACTATGATGAACCATTACAAAAGGTTGGTGGAGATAATAACGCATGGACTAGTAATGATTTAACTAATTATTATTTAACTCTGCCAGCTGCAAATTTAGAAACAGGTTTATGGTTGGAGTCAGATAGAATGTTGGAACTTGATTTCTCTGAAGAGTCATTAGAGGTTCAACGAAAAGTGGTTATTGAGGAATATAAACAAAGATATTTGAATCAGCCCTATGGAGATATTCCATTGTTGTTAAGACCTTTGGCTTATAAGGTGCATCCTTATAAATGGCCAACAATTGGTGCTGATATAAAGCATATTGAAGATGCTAACTTAGAAGATGTAAAGAAATTTTTTTATTCGCATTATGCGCCAAATAATGCCATTATAAGCATTACAGGTAATGTAGATCCGGATGAGACTTTTGAATTGGTAAAGAAATGGTTTGGAGATATACCAGCTCGCGATGTAGTTAAACGACAATTACCTGAAGAGCCTAAACAAACTGAACTAAGGGAGTTGAAAGTAGAAAAGGATGTGCCTTCAGATATGTTTCAAATGGTTTTTCATATGTGTGGAAGAACGCATAAAGATTATCATACTATAGATTTATTATCAGATGTACTTTCTAATGGCTCCAGTTCAAGATTATACCAACGGTTAGTTAAGCAAAAGAAGTATTTTACAGATTTGCATGCATATGTTTCTGGAGATACAGAAAACGGACTGTTTACTTTTGCAGGAAATGTTTCTGATGATGTATCTGTATATGGTGCTGAAAAAGCTATTTGGGAAGAGATTGATTTGATTAAAAGGGATTTAGTTGATGAGTATGAACTTCAGAAAGTAAAGAATAAAGTAGAGTCAACTTTAACATTTTCAGAGATTAATTTCCTGAATAAAGCTATGAATCTGGCGCAGTTTGAATTGCTGGGAGATGCAGATGATATTAATAGGGAAGTAGAGAAATATCAGAAAGTGACTGCAGAGGATATTCAAAAATGTGCCAATGAAATATTGGTAGAGTCTAATTGCTCTAAATTATACTATCTGTCAATTGAAAAGAAAGGGAAAATATGTTAATGAGAAAGGAAGCTCCATCGTTTATTTTACCGATGGGATTGAACATTTTAGATAGTGATAATTTTCAATTAAATAATGGGATACCTGTACATGTCATAAAAGGAGGCTCCCAGGATGTTGTAAAAATAGACTTTATATTTCCAGCCGGTTCTGTACAGGCCCCAAAGCCACTTGTTGCTTCGTTTACAAATTATTTAATGCAGGAAGGCACCAAAAGTTATTCATCTTCTGAAATTGCAGAAAAAGTTGATTTTTATGGTGCATTTTTAGGTCAGGCAACCAACTACCATCATGCACAGATTACTTTGTATGCATTAACAAAGTACCTGCCAGAGGTATTGCCTGTAGTTGAAGATATTCTTAAGAATCCTATTTTTACAGAACATGAGTTTGATGTATATCATGCAAAAAAGAAGCAGGATTTTGTAGTTGATTCAGAAAAGGTAAAGGTTTTAGCTTTCAGGAAATCTCAGGAAGTTCTTTTTGGAGAAAACCATCCCTACGGCAGAGTTGCAAAACTTCATCACTATGATGATATCTGCATCAATGACTTAATAGAGTTTCATAAATCGCAATATGCATCTAATCTGTGTAAAATTATTATTGCAGGAAAACCAGATGAAACATTAATCTCCCAGTTAAATAAATATTTTGGAGCAGATGATTGGAGTAATGATACTGTTGCAAGTGATGTAATTCCTGAATCAGATGCAGAAAAAGGAAACGAGCATGTAATTATTAAAGATAGTGCTATGCAAAGTGCTATAAGGATAGTTAGACAAACGGTTACCAAAGAACATCCGGACTATATGCCATTGATGGTTTTAAATACCCTGCTAGGTGGATATTTCGGATCAAGGTTGATGGCAAATTTGAGGGAAGAGAAAGGTTTAACTTATGGTATTTCTTCTTATATAACATCTTACCTTAAGGCAGGAGTAATAGGCGTTTCTACTGAAGTTTTATCCGAAAAAAGAGATTTGGCTGTGGATGAGATTTTTAATGAGATGAAAAGGCTTTGTGATGAGGATGTGTCAGAAGAAGAGCTTACTCGAGTTAAAAACTTTATGTTGGGTGATTTGATGAGGAATCTGGATGGACCATTTGCTGTTGCTGAGGCATATAGAGGATTAATGGGATTTAATTTGGATATCGACTTTTTTAAACGCTTAGAAACGACGATTGCCAATATAGAACCGGCAAAAATAAAAGATCTTGCAAATAAGTATTTAGTGAAAGAGGATTTTCATATTGTAGTTGCAGGAGAATAGCTTTTTTTTAGTATTATTGCTAGTTTATTATTAGATTAAATTTATAAAGGTCGTTATATATCTTTTTTAATTAATGAGCGAAGTTTTGTCCGAAATACAGGAGAATGATATCATCAGAAAAGAGTATGAAGCTTTAATAAACTCAAGTCCTCAGTGTCAAACTGAAAAAGGGATTAAGTTGGTTAATAAAGCTTTTGAATTAGCGCGTAAGGCTCATGCCGGAGTACGTCGTAAATCTGGTGAGCCATATATTTTGCATCCTTTAGCTGTAGCACGAATTGTTACAGAAGAAATTGGATTGGGAAGTACAGGTGCAGCAGCAGCTTTGCTTCATGATGTTATTGAAGATACTGATTATACATATGAAGATTTAGAAGCTATTTTTGGAAAAAAAGTAGCTTCAATTGTTGATGGCTTAACTAAATTATCCGGAGTTTTTGATAAAAATCAATCAGCTCAAGCCGAGAATTTTCGTAAGTTATTGCTTACTATGGTTGAGGATGTCAGGGTAATTATCATTAAACTGGCAGACCGTTTACATAATATGCGAACTCTGGGCTCAATGCCTGAGCATAAGCGATTAAAAATTGCTGGAGAAACATTATTTATGTATGCTCCATTGGCCCATCGTTTAGGATTATATGCATTAAAAACGGAGTTGGAAGATCTGAGCTTAAAATATGAACATCCAAATGTATATAAGGATATTGTTAGTCAGATAGAAACTAAAGAGCAGAAAAATAAAGATCTGCTTGAAAAGTTTACAACTCCTATAAAAGAATCATTAACAAAAGCAGGTGTTGAATTTGAATTGAAGTCCAGACCCAAATCTGTATATTCTATTTGGAATAAAATGCAGGTTAAGAATATTGCATTGGATGAGATTTATGATGTGTTGGCAATTCGAATTGTATTTAAGCAAAATGCCTATACCCCTGAAAAAGCTCAATGCTGGAATATTTATTCTCTAATTACTGATATTTATAAACCAAAACCAGATCGTCTCAGAGACTGGGTAAGTACTCCAAAGGCAAATGGTTACGAAGCATTGCATGCAACCGTAATGGGACCAGAGGGTAAGTGGGTTGAAATTCAAATAAGAAGTGAGCGAATGGATGAGATTGCGGAACGTGGTTTTGCAGCTCATTATAAATATAAAGGTGTTCAGGATAAGGAGTCTGAGTTAGAGAATTGGCTGAACCGTATTAAAGATCTTCTTGAGAATCCATCTTCAGATTCATTGGAGTTTTTGGATGATTTTAAATTGAATTTGTTTGCATCTGAGATAATGATATTTACTCCTAAGGGTGAAGTGAAGATTATGCCCAAAGGTGCTACAGCTTTAGATTTTGCTTTTGAAATTCATACCAAACTTGGTTATAAATGTATTGGAGCCAAAGTAAATTATAAATTGGTTCCGGTAACCTATGAGTTAAAAAGTGGTGATCAGGTTGAAATTCTTACTTCAGAAAAACAGAGTCCTAAATATGAATGGCTAAAAACAGCAATTACAGCAAAGGCAAAAAAAGCCATAAAGGATGCATTTAAAAAGGAAAGGAAAGAAGTTGTTGCCATTGGTGAGAAATTAGTTGAAGAGGCTCTGAATAAGAAAAAACTAACAACAAATAATAGAATTCTTAATAAACTTTTGCGATATCATAATATTGAGAGAAAAGAAGAGCTTTATTTAAAAATAGGAAGTGAAAAAATTACTCTCGATAATCTTGATAAAATTTTAAAAGAAAAAACATCCAATAAATGGATTAAGTATTGGTCACTTTCATTTGGTGGAGGTAAAAAGGAGAAGCCTGAACCTCAAAAAATAGATAAAAAGAAACCATTTAAATTGTCTGATGATACAGATGCCAGTAATTATATAATTGCCAATTGTTGTAATCCAATACCTGGTGATGATGTTGTTGGTTATGTTGATGATGATGAAAAGGTAATACTACATAATAGAAAATGTCCTGTAGCTATAAAATTAATGTCTAGTCAGGGAAATAAAATCGTTTCAGCAGACTGGACTACTCACAAACTTCTTTCGTTCTTAGCTATTATTAAACTTACAGGGATTGATCAGATTGGTATTGTAAATAAAATAACCAAGGTGATTTCAGATGATCAGAATGTAAATATGAGATCAATTCATGTGGAAAGCCATGATGGAATATTTGATGGAATCATTAATCTTTATATTCATAATGTTGAGGATTTGAATAATCTAATTTATAACCTTATGAAAATCAAGGGTGTTTATACTGTTACTCGTCAGGAAAGAATGCAGAATTAAATATTGTTTTAATTTAGTCTAAACAATAGTATAATTATTTAGGTAAAATATTTATCTTTAGCCAGCTATTTATAATTGGTTTATTTATGGATAAGGTGAAAACAAAAGAAGTGGTAAAGAAAATTTTCACTGAGTTTCTGCAAAAGAATGGACACCGCAAAACTCCTGAAAGGTTTGCGATACTTGAGGAAATTTATTCCAGGGATGGTCATTTTGACATTGAGTCTCTATATATTTTTATGAAAAATAAAAATTATAGGGTAAGTAGAGCTACGTTATACAATACGATAGATTTACTATTGGAGTGTAAATTGGTTATAAAGCATCAATTTGGTAAAAATATTGCTCAGTTCGAAAAGTCTTTTGAATCTAAACAACATGATCATTTAATATGTACACATTGTGGTAGTGTTATTGAATTTTGTGATCCCGGGATTCAGAGCATTCTCAATAATGCCAAAGAGACGATGGACTTTACTGTTTCCCATCATTCTTTATATATTTATGGAGTTTGTAAAAACTGTCAATAGATACTTTCTTTAATTTTCTACAACTGGTTTAACCATATAACTCTCTTAAAACCATATTTTATAGGGGATTGGATAATTGTGTAAAAAATATATTAAAAACCATGACATTATCCCATTTTTAATAGTTACTTTTGCTGGTCGAAAAAAATATCAGACAGAATCTTGCCAGATAGTAAAAAAGTTTAAAACAATATATAATGAAAGTTGATGTTCTTCTTGGTCTTCAATGGGGAGACGAGGGTAAAGGAAAAGTTGTGGATGTACTAACACCCAAGTATGATGTTATCACAAGGTTTCAAGGTGGTCCTAATGCTGGACATACTTTAGAGTTTAATAACATTAAACATGTATTACATAACATTCCTTCAGGCATTTTTCATACAACCAAAATGAATATTATTGGTAATGGAGTAGTGCTTGATCCAATTAGTTTTAAACAAGAAATAGATGAACTTGAGGCCAAAGGAATGGATTTAACTCAAAACCTTCTAATTTCTAAAAAAGCTCATCTTATCCTCCCAACACATCGTATTCTTGATGCCGCATCAGAGGCTTCAAAAGGAAAAACAAAAATTGGTTCTACATTAAAAGGAATCGGTCCTACATATATGGACAAAACCGGTAGAAACGGATTACGTGTTGGAGATATCATCGGTAATTTTGATGAGAAATATAATGAGCTTAAGAAAAAGCACGAGCAATTACTTTCAATGTATGATTTCGAGTATAATATTGAAGAATTCGAAAAAGGATTACAAGAAGGTATAGATTGTATTAAGAAGTTTCAGCTTATTGACAGTGAACATCAAATTAACGATTATATAAAAGCTGGTAAAACAGTTTTAGCTGAAGGTGCTCAGGGAACTTTATTAGATATTGATTTTGGATCTTATCCATTTGTTACTTCTTCAAATACTATTTGTGCAGGTGCTTGTACAGGTATGGGTGTAGCTCCAAATAAGATTGGTGAAGTTTTCGGAATATTCAAGGCTTATTGTACAAGAGTAGGAAGTGGTCCATTCCCTACTGAATTAGAAGACGCAACAGGAGAAGAATTACGTAAGGCTGGTCATGAGTTTGGTGCAACTACAGGACGTCCACGTAGATGTGGTTGGTTAGATTTAGTTGCTTTAAAATATTCAGTTATGATTAATGGTGTTACACAATTAATTATGACTAAAGGAGATGTTTTAAGTTCTTTTGAAACCATTAAAGTAGCTACTTCTTATATAATTGATGGTAAAGAAACTTCAGATTTTCCTTATGAACTGCCAGAAAAGATAGAAGTTGGATATACAGAACTACCAGGATGGAAAGCTGACCTTACAGGAATGAAATCGGAAGATGAATTCCCTGTAGAGTTGAAAAACTATATTGATTATCTGGAAAAAGAGTTGGAAGTGCCAATTACTATTGTTTCAGTTGGTCCGGATAGAGAACAGACTATTGTTAGAAAGTAAAATTTCTAAATGAAAATATTTTAAAGCCTGAGTAGTAAATTCTATTCAGGCTTTTTTTATTCATTTACATATGAAAATTGCATTCGTTTTGCAGTTTTAAAACTGATTGTATATTTTCAAGCATTCTAAATGAAATTATATATGCCTGGAATATATGAACCTACATTATTAATTAATTCTGAAATCTGTAAAAGAAATATCAGAGTTATGAATAATAGAGTGAAAAGATGGGGTGGTCAGTTTCGTCCTCACTTTAAAACGCATCAGTCTTCTATAATAGGAACCTGGTTTAAAGAAGAGGGTGTAGAAACAATTACAGTTTCATCATTTAAAATGGCCAAATATTTTGCTGATAATGGTTGGAAAGATATTACAGTTGCATTAACAGCCACAGTTTTAAATAAGGATGTTATAAATTCACTAGCTGATAAGATTAATTTGAATATTCTTATTGAAGATATTGAAACTATAAAAATACTGGAGAAAGAATTAAAGCATCCGGTTGGAGTTTATATAAAAGCAGATACAGGTTATCATAGAACTGGGGTGGATGTAAAAGATCTGTCTAATATTAAACGCTTTTTAAATGAATTAAAAAATAAAAAGAATTTAATTTTCATTGGATTTTTAACACATGCCGGCAATACCTATAAATGTATAAGTAAGGAAGAAATTGCACAAGTTGCAAAAATAAGTAAGGATAGTTTTCTGTCTTTAAAGGTATTCTTAAAAGATCAATTTCCCTTAATGCAATTATCCTGGGGAGATACACCAAGTTGTTCTGTTTATGATGAATTTAATGGGATTGATGAATTCAGACCTGGTAATTTTGTGTTCTATGATTATATGCAAACCTCAATTGGTAGTTGTGAATTAACTGATATTGCAGTTTGCCTGGCGGCTCCGGTTGTTGCGGTTCATACAGAGAGAAATGAAGTGGTAATTCATGCAGGTGCAGTGCATTTATCCAAAGATTCTATTCAGCTTGAAGATGGCTCTGTTTCTTTTGGTAAAGTCATTTCTATGCATGATGGCCAATGGGACGTAAATAAAGTATATGGAGAGATACGATCATTATCTCAGGAACATGGTATCGTATCTGTAAAATATGATTACATTATGGAATTAAAACCTGGAGATATTGTTGGAGTTTTACCTGTTCATTCATGTCTTACTGCAAATCTTATGAAGAAATTTATCACAACAGAAGGTAACCTTATTCCTATGATGGAGTAAAGGATATGTGATTATTGTAAATCTATTAGATCTATTATGAAACAAATTGTACTATTCTTAAGTATTTTATTGATTTTTACAGCTTGCGCAAGTAAGCGTTATTTAAAGAAAGGATTAGAGCTTGAAAATTCTGGTTTGTATTCAGATGCTGCTAATCAATATTATAATTCATTACTAAAAAATATTAATAATATTGATGCAAAAATTGGTTTGCAAAGGACTGGCCAGCTTGTTTTGGATGACTATATTGAGAAATTTAAAAATCAATACAGTAATGGAACATCCAAAGATGCAGTGTATGCTTTTATAAAAGCTGAGAATTACTATAATAAAATCAAAAAAGTTGGATTAAATCTAATCTTTCCTGAGGAGCAAAGAAGTTATTATAAAGAAGTTCAGGATGTTTATTTAAGCTCTTTGTATGAGGATGCAATCAAGGCTTTGGAATTAGAAGAATTTTCAAGTTCAGAGAAGGTATTCTCTGAAATATTATCTCTGAATAACAATTATAAAGATGCTAAATCAAAGTGGATTGTAGCCAAATATGAACCAGTTTATCGCGAAGGAAAACAGCAAATGAATTCGGACATGTTTCGTTCTTCATATTTTACTTTTAAAAATATAATAGATAACGTGAAAGTGTACGAAGATGCTCTCGAACTAATGAATATCTCTTTAGAAAGAGCTAAACTTACTATTGCTGTCAAAAACTTCGAAATTCCCTACACTTCATACGAAACTGTGTCAGTCAGTTTAAAGAGCAAACTTATCAATGGTATTAATAATCTCAATTCGCCTTTGTATGAAGTTGTCTCTAATACAGTAAAACAAAATGACCCATTCTCATCAGTAAATGGAGTATCTTCTCCCATTGCAATTGAAAAAGACAGAGATAGTGGCTTGGTAAAGAATTATACGGGAGTTAATACCAAAGCTGTTTTTACAGGTAAGGTATTAAATTATAAGGTTTATAATGGAAAGTTGGCTAAGAGAGAGAAAAGAGGTTATTTAGAAAGAACGGTAGAATATGTAGATAAAGAAACAGGTGAAAAGAAGAAGAAAAAAGAGTATGATAAAGTTAAATATTACGAATATGAAATGACCCGTTATGTTTCTATGTCGTTTGAATACAATATGAAACGTACCGATAGAGATGAGGTCCCTTTATCAAATGTATTCACAGATCAGGAAACTGATGAGTTGCATTATGTTGTATATGAGGGTGATTATAAAAAGTTAGTTCCTGGTTATTGGAAATATACAAGTAAAGATAGTAGTGAAGATTACATTAGTAATAATAGTACTGCTATTAATAATTTACGTGATTTGGTTAAGAGTAATAGAACAGCGAAATCGAGTAGTGAGTTACAAAAAGACTTAATTGATAAGTGTGTTCATACTATTGTTTCTGAAATATCTAATTATAAACCTGAAAATTAATATCTTTTCATAATGAGATCTAGTTTATTTATCTTCATTTGTTTATTGATTGTATCATGCTCCTCTACTAAAAAACAAGCAGAAATGCTTGAGCAAACAAAGCCATACTGGGTAAAAGAACGTCCTGTTGACAATTCATATTATTATGGAATTGGGATTGTTCCAAAAGTTGGGGCTCCAATGTTATATGAAGATAAAGCGAAGGAAAGAGCTCTGGCAGATATCTCTAGTCAAATTAGTTCTACTGTTAAGTCAGAAGCAATATTATATCAGGTGGAGGATAAGAATGGTGTGAGAGACTTTCTTCAGAATAGAATTAAATCAGTTTCAGAAGGTTTTTTGGAAGGTTATGAATACATTGATAAATGGGAAGATTTATCTAATACTTATGCTTTTTATCGTTTGTCGAAAAAGGTTTATAAAGAGTTAAAAGCAAAAAGGAAAGAAGAAGCTCTAAAAGCTGCAAAAGAGAAATATTTAGCAGGCTTAGAATTAAAAAGAAAGGGTAGTATTGTTCCTTCTTTGGAGCATTTTTCTGCTTGTATTGATATTCTTAGTGGCTATATGAATGAATACACAAATGTAGAGATAGAAGCAGAGCAAGTTGATCTTGTTTCAGAATCGAATATAGAGATCGCACAAACAATTACGAACCTTTCAATACAAGTTAAGGAAAATAGAGTTGTTTCAGGATCTAATGATTGTATTGGTATTTATTATAATAATTCCTTACCGGTTAAAAATTTACCAGTAAAATTAGAGTATAGTGGGGGGTATTTAGTGAACGATAGGATTAAGACGGATGATAAGGGTTATGTAAGTATCCCAAATCTCACTAAAGGAGAAAGTTCTAATAAATTATTAGTGAAAGTAGATTTGGTGTACTTAGGGCGTCAGGTTACCCGGAATTTGTATGTTCGAAAAATTATTGAAAATCAAAAAGCAGCAGAATTTACTATAGATGTATAATTAAGTTTAATAATATATATATGACCCGCAATCATGTTTTGGTTGCGGTTTTTTTATTAAATCAAATAAAGGCTGGAGTTTTGTATTTGAAAATGTATAGGAGGTGCATTATTCTAAAAGTTCTATAAATATCCGTGTCATAGGAATATGAAAAAGAATAGTTCATCAATGTTGTATGGAAATGTAAATTTAGTCGATCACCAATCTGTAATAGAATAGAGGATTTAAACATAATTATTTTTCCTTTTATCTAAAGATATATACGATCTATCAATTATGTATATCATTTACCTCAATATAGCGTATCCCATAAAAAGAATAACACAACTAACCATTATTAATATGTTGAAAGTCTTAATTGTTGAGGATGATCTTTTTTCACGTTTTACTACAAAAAGAATTTTATCCCCATTTAATTTACAAATAATAGAAGCTCAAGACGGAGTAGAAGGTTTGAATCTATTTATCAAGGAAAAACCCGATCTTGTATTACTTGATCTATATATGCCCAATAAGAATGGTTTCGAACTTCTTAAAGAAATGCAGGAAGAATTACTCGATATACCTGTGGTAATTATGTCTGGTGATAATTCAAAAGATACAGTTCATTCCTGCCTGTCAAACGGAGCATTTGCTTTTTTACCCAAACCCATTATTAAAAAGGATTTTAGTAAAATAATCTCAAATCTAATGTGCGAAAAACTAATTAATAACATTTCATAGTTGATTAATTTGTTTTACCATAATATCCTATAAAAGAATTATTTATATAGATTTTAAAATACCCAAAGATACTTCTAGCAAATAATGATTTCATATTTAACTATGCAAACCATTATTTGTTAAGTAGATAAACTATACTTCTTTAACCTTTACAATACCTTTTCGGTAGGCATCCAAAAGTTGATTCAGATCATCAATTTGTTGTTTTAGAGTTATACCTATATCGGTATCTCCAACTCTGATTCTTACATTAGCATGCTCAATCATATTACGGATAGAAACAATATCATCCTCATCCTCGATGGCTTTTCGCCTGGATTCAAAAGGAGCATGCTCTGCTAATATTAAATTATATGAATCATAAATCAGGGTATAACCTGCTATTCCGGTTACCTTTTGGTATGGTTTAGACATACCGCCATCAATTACAAATAGTTTACCGTCGGCTTTTACCGGACTTTCTCCTTTGGTTACTTTAACCGGCACATGACCATTTACGATATGAGATATCTCCGAATCTAACCCAAATTCTTCAAGTATCATACAGCATGTATCTTTATCATCCCGTAATTTATAATACATATTCCCCTCTTCCTTATGTACCTCCTTATCTTCAATAAAATACCTTTCGAATGTGGCCATTTTCTTTTTACCAAAAAGAGGAGAATCCGGTCCGCACCATAAAGACCACATATAATCCTGGTCTTTTGTATTTCTATCACCCTTTTCTCTGTTAAAATATGCCCGACGGCAAATAAGGTCATATTGATCACACAAAGACTTTCCACTGTATTTTTTCCCATTAAGAGTCACCTGTTTAAATTGTCCTTTATCATCCAGAGGAATACAGCCATGATATAGTAAATTTGAATTATAAGCCAAATAGGTACTTCCTTTAGTAAATAAGGTTTTTACATGTTGTTGAAGTTTATCACAATTCAAAAAGGAAAAACGCAATTTCTCAATCAGTAACTTTTCCTCTTTTGTAAGTTTATAAGGATCATCAGGACTAATCGTAGGAAATAATTTATCTTTCAGATCGTAGTTTTTACCTTCGATTTCGATCGTTCCTTTCTCATAATTTATCTTATCTAACAATAAACGATCATCCATTCCTAATTCCGGATTTCGGCGAATAATATCACCTTTTAACTTCATTTCCAGAATTGAAATAGCCTTATGCATTTTACTGATCAGCTTAATATGGGTTGATCCAAGATTTTCTGGTGGTGTATTAACCGGTACAAACTCAGAACAAGGATCATTAGCATAAGCTTTCATTGCAAAAGTAGCCAATGGAAGCAAGTTTATTCCATATGCATCTTCTAGTGTTGAAAGGTTATCATAACGGGCACTAATTCTTATTACCGCAGCAATACTGGCTTTTATTCCTGTGGCCGCAGCCATCCAAACTATATCGTGATTTCCCCATTGAATATCTACAGAGTGATGATCCTGAATCACATTCATCACCTTATCTGCATAAGGGCCACGATCATAAATATCGCCAATAATATGCAATCGGTCTATTAAAAGTCTTTTAATAAATTTACTAACTGCAATAATGAAATAATTGGCTCTATCTACCTTTATGATTGACTTTATTATACTATCGAAATATAATTCCTTTTTGACATTATGCTCATCCAGTAATTCATCCATTACATAGGCAAAATCCGGAGGCATAGCTTTACGAATTTTTGAATGCGTAAACTTATCGGCTGAAACCCGGGCAACTTCAATCAATCTGCGAAGTGTAATAGAATACCAGTTATCCAGGTCATTTTCTTCGTTAACAATTAATTCAAGTTTTTCCTCAGGATAATAGATCAGTGTCGCCAATTGATCCTTGTCTTTATCGCTTAAAGTATACTGATAAACTTTATCTATCTTTTTACGGACCATTCCTGATGCATTGCGCAATACATGGCTAAATGTTTCATATTCACCATGAATATCAGTCAGGAAATGTTCGGTTCCTTTAGGAAGGTTTAGGATAGATTCAAGATTAATTATTTCGGTACAAGCAGCCTGTACTGTTGGAAACTTTTGTGATAGCAGGTTCAGAAATTTTAATTTATCTTCACTATAATTACTATCACCGTTATTTACATTGTTTGTCATACACTCTATAAATAAGATTCTCTATTGAGAATATTCGACCTAAATTGAAGTATTAAATAGTGAACTTTGATAAGAGTTAATGATTTCTTTTACATATTCACTGATCATAATAAGTAAATGTATAATAAAAATGAGATTTAAAGGAATATTTGATTGTAATTTATGATAAAACTGAATATTTAATTGGGGATAGATATGTATCAAAAACAAAAAAGGAGCACTAAGGCTCCTTTAATTATTTTGTTGGTACATTTTTTAGTGTTTCCACTAAAAACTTCCAGAATTTTTCAACGGATTCAATATTTACCTTTTCGTCAGGAGAGTGTGGGAATCGTATAGTTGGGCCAAATGAAACCATATCCCAGTTTGGATAAACAGCTCCTAAAATACCGCACTCTAATCCGGCATGAATTCCTTTTATCTCTGGAGTTTTACCAAATTCTTTATTGTAAACATCCTTCATTACCTGAAGTATTTCAGATTCCGGATTTGGTTTCCATCCAGGGTATTGTCCGTTAAACTCAACTTGAGCACCTGCTAATCTGAATAAACTTTCTAATGTTGATTCAACATCTTCTTTTGCTGAATCTACAGAGCTTCTGATAAGGCATAATACTTTAGTTTTTCCACCCTCAGATTTAACTATCGCAAGATTTAAAGATGTTTCAACTAAGCCTGGCATTGCATCACTCATTCTGATAACTCCATTAGGGCATGCTTGAATAGAGTTTACAAGATCGTCTTGAGCGATTTCATCCATTAAAGATGTTGGCATGTCACATTGTTCTGAAACTAACAATAAATTTGGTTCAGTGGCAGCAAGCTCGCTTTTGTATATAGATGAAAATTCTTCAACAGTCTCAGAGAATTCAATAACATTGTTAGTAGGAACAGTAACAACTGCAAAGGCTTCACGAGGAATAGCATTTCTTAAACTACCTCCATCAATTGACGCCAAGCGAACGCCATATGCAGCAACTAGTTCTTTTAATAAGCGAAACATTAATTTGTTTGCATTTCCTCTGCCTAAGATGATATCCATACCTGAGTGACCACCTTTTAAACCTGTTAATGAGATTTTAAACGCTACTGTATTTTCTTCAACAGGAACTTCATTATATGTGAATTCCATATTGGCATTTGAACCTCCGGCACACCCAACATATAATTCGCCTTCATCTTCAGAATCCATATTGATTAGAATATCAGCATCAAGTATTCCAGCTTCAAGACCAAAGGCTCCAGTCATTCCTGTTTCTTCGTCAATTGTGAACAAAGCTTCAATAGGACCATGAGGAATATCTGTAGATTGAAGAATTCCCATTGCCGCAGCAACTCCTATTCCGTTGTCAGCACCTAAAGTAGTGCCATTTGCTTTTACCCAACCATCTTCAATATAAGTTTCAATTGGATCTTTTTCGAAATCATGTTGCTTATCACTATTCTTTTGAGGAACCATGTCGACATGACCTTGTAATACAACAGTTTTTCTGTTTTCCATACCTGGAGTAGCAGGCTTTTTAATAATAACATTACCTGTTTTATCAACAAGTGTTTCTAATCCTAACTTTTTACCAAAATCCTCTACGAACTTAGCTGCCTGTTGTTCTTTTTTACTTGGACGAGGTATTTGAGTTAATGCATAAAAATTTTCCCAAAGTGCTATGGGGTGAAGTTTTGATATTTCGTTACTCATGATTGATTGTTTTTAGTACTAAAGAGTTATTTCAATAAAAAGTTCTTTAGCTCTTTAAGAATTGTAAAATTACTTATCTCTATTCTAAAAGGCGATGATATGTATCATCTGATATAATATTCTTAGAGACTTGAAAAATAAGACTTGAGTCCAGGTTGCAAACTTTAACCAGTAGATGTGAGTAAGTACTGGTGGACTTAAGGTTGTAATTTATGTCTTAATAAAAAGACTATAGCTAAAATAAATTACTCATGGTATTTTAAATATACAAGTTTGTTAGGTTTTTGTAATGTATTGGTTTTTAGATATATGAGCACTTTGTTGTCAAGTGATTAAAATATTGATAATAAGTGCCTTGTAAATAAATCTTTCGTCTTTTGTCTAAAATCTAATGATCTATTATTAAAAATGAGGCTCTCTGATCTAGAAAGCCTCATTCATAAAATGTATATGATTGTATTAATTACCAATTGAAATAAGAGCGCCTGTAGTTGGGCAAAACTTTATTTGAATATCGTTTTGTTTTAAAATATCAGCAGGCATTGAGATTACCTGGCCATATTGAGCCATATCAACTATCTTAGAACTAACTTCTTTATTTTTATCTAAAACAGTTATTTTGACAGGGGCAGGGACACAATAGAACAATCCATTAATAACTGCATTTTTAGGAGCTTCAGTCTGTTTGTTTACAAGCTTTTTAAAATCCAAAGCATCTAATTTAAAATAAACAGGTGTTCCTGTAATGTCCATTGCATCAACAACTCCTTTTTGTGTTGAAAACCTACAGATTACATGATTGCTGTATGAACTTAACGGATCAGGAGTAATTTCAAAAACTTGTGTTTTTTTAGAGGTGATGGTCTTACCTGCAAATAGAGAAACGAAATCACTTTCCATCTTACTTAGCTCCTTCAAAACAGATTGATAAGCTTCTCCATCAGGAGGAAGATTTTCAAGATCACCAGATAATAGATCTATTCTGTTATTTCTGATTTTATAAATCATATTTGCAGCTTCCTGTGCCATTGCTGCTGTTGATGTTTTAAAAAGAAGATCCTCGTGTAAAGGAATGTTATCAAAGTTTACATCTTCAAGGTTGATGATTTCATCCGACTTTGAACATACAGAAGGGTGCTTTGCTTTTTTAGTATCAAGATTAATACCTTTTAAAATTCCTGAATGAGTAAGATTCAAATTAAAAGCTGCACTTAAATCAGATGAGATAACACTATAGCGTTGTTCTTCATTAGGTGTACCTTTGGTTTTTACTTTAATACTTTTTATTACCCATTCCTCACTGTCTTCAGTAATAACATCTGATAAATTCAGATAGCGTTGAGAGTATCTGTAATACGGACCTGTTTTTTTAACTATTTTCTCGCTTTCAATTTCAACTAAAACTGTTGTTTTAGGAAGCATATAAGTTAAAGATTGAACAGTTGGGTTTATAATTTCAGATGTTTTTTTAACTTCAATAATTGCTTCTCCTTTTTTTTGAGAAACAACATTTGTAGTAATTAAGAGTAGGATTATTAAGGGATTAAAGAATTTTAATTTCATTTGCATGCTGTTCTTTATTTTTGTTTTTATATTTATTTTCTTAATGATTTAAACGCAGAACCAATATTACTTATTATGTCAGAAGCAATTAAAGATTCTTCAGATTCTGTTGACAATGCATGGTCTCCTGCCAAGCCATGAATGTAAACGCCCGTTAAGGCTGCATCTTTTTCAGAATATCCTTGCGCTAGCAAAGCTAATATAATTCCTGTTAAAGTATCTCCACTTCCGGCAGTAGCCATTCCCGGATTACCGGAACTATTAAAATAGCAATTACCATCAGGTAGAGCAACAACAGTATGGGCTCCTTTTAAAACAGTAATTACATTGTAATGTTTGCAGAAGTCCTTCAAAAGATCAAGTCTATGCATTTCATTTTTACTTTTTCCAACAAGTCTTTCGAACTCTTTTGGATGCGGAGTTAAAATGGAAAGTTTTGGCAGTTTTACCAATAAGAATTTATTCTGACTAAGGATATTCAGTCCATCAGCATCAATCACTAATTTTTGATCAGATATTTGATTCAATAACTCTTCAAATGCTTTTGCACTGTTTTTTTTCGTGTCAAGTCCTGGACCAATTCCAATGGCATTATAACAACTAAGTTGAGGGAATTCTGTAAAAATCATTTCGGATCTGTCAATGCTTGTCATTGCCTCAGGAACGGTACTCTGAATAATCTGATAGCCCCAGTGTGGAATATGAGTAGTTAATAAACCTACACCTGATTTTAAACAAGCTTTAGAAGCCAGTATTGCAGCTCCCATTTTACCATAACTACCGGAAATTAAAAGTGCATGACCAAAGTTCCCTTTGTGACTGAATTTAAGTCGACTCTTTACAATCGATTTAATCTTTGAATTATCAGTGTAAAAGTAATGTGTATCATGAATATCAATACCTTCCTGTAGCAATCCAATGTTCAAAATTTCCCACTTGCCAACGTATTTCGCATTTTCTGGAAGTAAGAATGATAATTTAGGTAATTGAAAAGAAAGGGTGATATTTGCCTCAATAATTCCGGTATCTGCTCTGAAGTTACTATCGTAATTGGCAAATAATCCGGAAGGGATATCTATAGAAATTACAAAATTACTAATGTCGTTAATTTTTTCAATAACTTCCTTGACAAATCCTTTTGTTGGTCTGTTTAATCCGGAACCAAATATGCAGTCCAGAATAACTTCATCCTCTTTAATATTAACAGATTGTAATTGTTCTATTTGACTTATCTCAGTTATCTTAACATCAGATAATTCTTTTAATCTATCAAGGTTGATTTTAGCGTCCTCAGACAAGTTATCAGAGAATTTGATCAGATAAACATTTAATGTTACTGGTAATTTTGAAAGTAATCTGGCTATAGCCAATCCATCGCCTCCATTGTTTCCTGTACCACAGAAAATTGAAAACGAATAAGCCATATTATTACTTATGATCCAGTTGGTTGCAGCTTTTGCAGCTCTTTCCATTAAATCTATGGAGGGTATTGGCTCATTTTTAATAGTAAATTGGTCAACCTCCCTTATTTGCTGTGGGGATAATATTTTCACTTGATCAAAATTTTAGTTAGTACCCTGTAAAATGCAAAATATTGCAAAAAATATATATTTATCCTGTAATATGATAAAATGCACTAAATTGGTTATTCATTTTATCTACATTTGTGCGTATTACAAATATAGGGAACTATTAACCGTGAACATAAATATTTTAAAACTTATATAATTATTATACGATGAGTAATAAGGATAAAGCTTTTTTTGGACATCCAATGGGGTTGTCCTCGCTCTTTGCCACAGAGATGTGGGAGCGATTTAGTTATTATGGAATGCGAGCACTTTTGGTTTATTTCCTTACAGACACCTTAATGAATGGTGGTTTTGGTATGGAAGAACTGGATGCATTTACTATTTACGGAATATTTACTGCATTAGTTTATGTAACTCCGATTATGGGAGGTGTTCTTGCCGATAAAATCTTAGGACAGCGTAAAGCTATATACATTGGAGGTATTACAATGGCTATTGGTCAATTGTTATTGTCATACAGTGCAATGTCAATTTCTTACGGATTAGAGTCAAGACAGCTTATTTTTTATATTGGTTTAGGTGTTCTTATTTTAGGAAATGGATTCTTTAAGCCAAATATTTCAACAATGGTTGGTGAATTGTACGACAATGCCGATCCTAGAAAAGATGGTGGATTTACTATTTTTTATATGGGTATCAATATTGGAGCCGGAATCTCACCATTGGTTGCTGGTAAGTTAGGAGAACAAGTTGCATGGCAATACGGATTCTTAGCAGCTGGAGTTGGTATGGTTATAGGTACTGTATGGTTTTTAATGCGTAGTCATACTTTAGGTCATATTGGTATGCCTCCAAAAGTTAAATCTGAAAGACTGAGACTAATAGCTAAAGACTGGGTTAGTGTTCTTACTTATGTAGGAGTTATTATTTTAACTGTGGTTACTTTTGTGTTTGGATGGAATCTTTTATCAGAGTCAGCATCAAATGTAGTGATCACAATTGCTGCTATTGGAGGTGTGCTGTATTTAGGATATAGCATTTTCAACGGAACTAATGGTAAAACAGAGTGGAGTAGGGTAAGTGTTATTTTAGTACTTGCTTTATTTAATATTTTCTTTTGGGCTGGATTTGAGCAGGCAGGTACAACATTCAGTATTTTTGCAAGAGATAATACGGACAGAATGATCGGAAGCTGGGAAATTCCAGCTACGTGGTTCCAAAGTATTAATGCAGTGTATATTGTTCTTTTTGCTCCTGTATTTAGTATTCTTTGGTCTAAATTAGATAAGGTTAAATTAAACCCAAATACACCAATGAAGTTTGTTTGGGGTATGATTTTACTAGGATTAGGCTTTGTTATCATGGCTTTTGCTTCAGATAGAGCTGAAAACACATTAGTAAGTCCACTTTGGTTAGCAATGGTATTCTTATTACATACATTTGGTGAGCTTTGTTTATCTCCAATTGGATTATCAATGGTGACAAAATTATCACCAACTAAATTGGTATCTACAATGATGGGAGTATGGATGGGTAGTTTTGCTGCTGGTAACTTTGTGGCTTCTCAAATGAAAGCCATCTCAATTAAACTGGAAGGAGCTTTAGATACAAGTATTCCTGTATTCTGGTTTATTGCAATTCAATCTTTCATTGCAGCAGCGTTATTGTTTACTTTAACTCCTTGGTTAAAGAGAATGATGCATGGAATAAAATAGGTTTTTTAAAGAAATAAATTTGAGACCCGGTATACAATTAGTATATCGGGTTTTTTTATGCTGAAAACACGCTGTAAATGCTTCTTATCTGTTTGTATAGGTCTTTGCTTCGTAACTTCGTTGTAACACGTTCTTGTCTGCTGCAAGTATTCTTTTGATATCAGTTATATATTGTTCTGATACCATTCTGTTTTATATCACTAAACAGTGAGGGTGTAATGAACCAATAGTGTAGTATATCCGCAGCAGTTATGACTATGTTTCGCAGCAGATAAAAACAAAACCTGACAAGATTATTTGCAAAATGCCAAATAATCCTGTCAGGTTTTATAATATTTTCAAAAAGTTATTAGTTCGGGTTATTAAGTCAATAGGTCATTGGGAAAAGGATTACTAATTAATGCGGATCAAGGGTTGAAAAGTTGTTTTACAGTTTCGTATACATCATAGACCTCGTCTGGTGAGTATAAAAACAAGGTTTTGGGTCGCAAAATCGCGTATTGTTTGAACACCTGACGCAGGAAGGTGTGAGTTTTTAGCGATTTAGGACAGAAAACCGTAGTTTTTATAACGAAGCAGGCGCAGTCTTGATTTTATTTGCTTACTTTCTTTTATCAAGAAAAGGAAAGTAAGTCAGGGTTTTAGGGATGAAATCCCTAAGGGTATTGGGTGTTTACGAAAGAGTTTTCAACTCTTGATTGGAATAATTAATAAGGTACCATGCTAATACCTGTAGTTAATGGTAATTAATAATCATTCATCATTTTTGATAATTAGATTATTAATCCATCATCAAATTTTCACATCAACAAATCGTCAACTTAACAATTAAACAATAAGAATCAATTTAAAACAAAGTGATACGTAATAGTTCCTTTTTGGAATGCAGAAGCATTAGGATCAGAATTAAACTTCGCTTTTTTAGCTGCATCTATGGCAGCTTTCTTTAATGTGGAATTCTGAGTAGTAGAACCTTTAAGTTGGTACTCTGCACTTACAACCTGACCGTATTTGTTAACAGTAACCTGAACAACAACAATTCCTTCTTCCTGAATATTGTAACTTGGTTGAGGTAATGAACCAACTAATGAACGACCTGTTAAATCAAATCCGGATCCTGAGTTACCTAATCCGCTGCCCGTCCTGTTTTTACTGTTTGGATCGCCTGTAACATAACCCTGGTTTCCTGAACCTCCTGCATCACCTTCGGAAGTACTGTTGCTATTCGATTTACCAAAAGCCCCGGTAACTCTGTTACTCGCTTCGTTTGCTATACGTTGTTCTTCTTCTCTTTTTTTGCGTTCAGCTTCCTCTCTTGCTTTTCTTTCGGCTTCAGCTTTTCTTTTTGCCTCAGCTTCTGCTTTGGCTATTCTGTCAGCTTCCTCTTGCTCTTTACGCTTTTTCTCTTCCTGTATTTTTCGTTCTTGTTCTTCTTGTTGTTTTTTTAACCTGTCTTCTTCCTCTTTCTTTTTTTGTTCGGCACTTTTTACCTCCGGAGCTTCATCATAATCCTGAGTTTTTACAGTTTCTTCCGTTTTGGGAGCCGATTTCTCCTGTGGTGTTGGTGGTGGTGTAGTTTCCTGAGGTTCTGCAGTTGATTGTTGAGCTGATGCCTGAGGTGGCTCAACCTCACCCAATCCTGTTTGTACATTACCTAAATTTACCAATACACCTTCCTCTTGTTGAGGAATAGTTTTTAAACCAAAGAAAATAAGTAATACAAGCACTAATAGGTGAAATATTAGTGAACCTATAAAACCATGTCTGTTATATTTTTTCTGCATTACGTCTACTCTTTGAAATTAATTACCAGGTTAAACTACTTAGGTTGTGTAGCTAAAATTAGTTTATACTTGTTTTTAATCGCTATGTCTCTGATCTTTCCCACTACTGAAAAAGGAACTGATTCATCCACATGCAGTGCAATGTATGTTTCAGGTTCAGCGCTCATAATCTCCTTCAATCTTCGTTCCAATCTCCAAAAAGAAACTTCATCCCCCTCAATAAAATATCTTAAATCTTTTGTGACTGAAATAGTTGTATTTGGTTTTGCAGATACCTGATGATCACTTTTAGGTAAGGTAAGATCTTTATTGGCTACTGGGGTCACCAATGTAGATGTAATCATAAAAAATATAAGCAGAAGGAATACTATGTCAGTCATACTCGACATACTAAAACCTGATTCAACTTTACTTCTTTTTCTTAACCCCATTATATCTTTAATTTTTGGCTGTTAACCTTTATTATTAACCCTTTATCTCACAATTCTGTTTATGAATTACCTATAGCTATTTAATGTCGAGTACTACTTTTATTGAATGAGATTCAGCAATATCCAATAGTCTGGCTACATCTCCGGTTGGTGCATTTTTATCCGTTCTTAACTTAATGTAAGTTTTATCAGTACTCTTAAATTGGTTAAGAATTGAGCTTTCTATGCTCGATTCAGAGACTCTTTTATTGTCAATGTAATAACTTCCGTTTGATGAAACTCTGGCGTTAATAAACTTTTCTATTACAACCTTTTTTGTTGCTTGTTTTGGTATTAATAGCTTAATGGCATTGGGATGTACCATTGTAGATGTAATCATAAAGAAAATAAGCAACAAGAATACTATATCGGTCATACTCGACATACTAAAGCTTGCATTTACTTTCGCTCTTCTTTTTAAAGCCATTTTATATTTGATTATAGAATTTAGATAAGAGATAAGAGATGAATAATATATTTAATAAATGTCTCTTATCTATGTGTCTTGAATCTCATGTCTGTTAGGCAGCAGGTTCATTCAATAAATCCATGAATTCCATTGTTCTGGCTTCAAGCTTGAAAACTACTTTTTCAACTCTGGCTACCAAAAAGTTATAAGCGAAGTAGGCCATAATACCAATTGCTAAACCAGTTACAGTAGTTACCATTGCAGTATAAATACCTGATGACAATAAACCAACATCGATATTATTACCTGCATTTGCCATGTCAAAGAAAGCTCTGATCATACCAATTACTGTTCCTAAGAATCCAATCATCGGTGCTCCTCCTGATACTGTAGCTAGAGTAGGTAAGCCTTTTTCAAGGCGACTGATTTCCAGATTACCCACATTCTCAATGGCTGTATTTACGTCAGATAATGGTCTTCCAATGCGACTGATTCCTTTTTCAATCATGCGGCCTACAGGGTTATCTACCTGTTGACATAAAGCATATGCGGAATCAATTTTACCCTCGTGGATATATTCTTTAATTTTATTCATAAAGCTTAAATCCTCAGAAGCCGCTTTATTGATAGCGAAATATCTTTCAAAGAAAATGTATACAGCAACAAATGATAAGAGAATCATGGGAACCATAATCCATCCACCATTGATAGCCATTTCAATATAATTCATTTGATTTTCAGCAGTCTCTGCAGCTGCATCCACTGTTTCTGCTGTTTGTTGAATAAATAATAGTAAGCTCATGAATTTTGTGTGTTAATTATATTTTTGGTAAAAATATATATTTTGTTTTAAAATGATAAAGGATTATAGATTAATGATTAAATGATTGCTACAAATTTTGTTGACTGTTGATTGTTGAATGAATATTTACTACTCATCTCTTTGTGGGCATTGAGGCTATATTATCCATGCTGTAAATCAATTCTTTCCTTTATAGGGAGTTAGAGGGGGCTTTTGCTGATAAAATACATTATTCCCAACTTTCTGGTTACTGTACCAATAATTCCATTTTTTGCTTTTCCCATTGCCTTTTTTTTTTAATGGTGAAACAATCTTATAATTCTACTTAGGAGTGACTTAATAAAGGACTATTAGGTGCCATAGAGGCATCTAATATATATTTAGTATACTCATTGTTATTATTATATTCAATAAATATGCCATTTGATCGAACAAACATCGAAGGAACATCGAAGGAACATCAAAGAAACCCCCTATTTTTCCCCTGTCAATACACTATCAGTTTCAATCAAAGTGGCTATAATTTTAATCGAACTCAGGCTAATACTATATGTGTATCAAACATAGATCATTAGGATTTAGATCAATATATCTATAGAATTTAGACTAAAGACATTGTATTTGTTTACAAGATTCTTGATGACAATGATTTATATATTGTAGTGACTTATAGAAAATACTTAATAACTCACATATACAATGCATTAATGAGGTATTATCAATATGATTGATGTTTTTTGTTTATTTCAAGTGGTGTTATCCCTTCTTTGAGCCAAGGGATCAGGTTGCAGACTTTAATCAGTAGAGAGTTACAAATATTGACCAGAAGACTAATAAAATGAGTTGTTTATTATAAACAACTCATTTTATTCTAAATCATCAGATTCAATCTTTATTTCCTTTTCTTTTTTTGCTTTACCGGTGATCCAGTTCCAATATTTTTGAAGTAGCTCACCAAAAGTGTCAAATTCTTCCTGGTATGATAGTCCAACGCCTTGGGTAGTAGGTGAGTTATCGTAGCTAAAATCATCATTACTATGAGTATAAGCTTTTGCTCTTAAGGACCCCGATTTATTTAGTTTTACGTCCATATCAAAATCACCTACAATGTTACTTGTATTTTGCTGAACAGCACTATAACCACCGTATTCAACGTTTCCATTTAAAGAAACTCTGTTGTTAAAAAGTTGTGTACTAAGGGCAACTTCAATCTGTTCAGTTGATATTTCATCTTCAGGTCGATAGTTGATACCTATATCTAAATCGTTGCTAATCTGAGAAAGCCAGTTGCTTAAATAGCTTGAAAGCATTTCTGATGTTGTTGTTAAAGCAGCTGTGTTTACCTGGTTTCCACTGCCAGAACCTGCATTATAACTTGGGGTAAAAAATTTATTTAAGATAAGAAGTGATAATACCTGTCTGTTTAATTCTTCTTCCGTATTAATAGCATCTTCAATAATGTTTTGTGTAGATTCTTCCATTGTAGGTGCAGAAATATCGAATTTTACAGATGGTTGAGATAAACGATCTCCTAGTATCAGATCGCAGTTAATTGGTATTCGTTTGTATATTTCACTGTTTTCATTGATTTCATCACTGGATGGAGCAACCAATGGTTGTATCGAAGTTTTTATTTTATAGGTTGCAGTAATGTCAATAAGCGCATCATATGGATCTCCCTCCCAGATAACAGTTCCACCTTTGTTAATGTCAAACCTTTTGTTCACAACATTTTCTAATGAAAATAGGTAATCTCCCCTTTCTGCAGTATAATCTCCATAGAAGTTAATTTCTCCTTCCTTAGAAATCTGAATCTGTAAATATCCATTTCCTGTACTTCGTAAAATATCACCTACTGATGGATCAAAAATAACCTGAACCTGAGCATCCGGCGTAATTTCAATACCCATGTTCATTGAAAAGTTTGATAAATTAACATTGTATTCAATATCTTCAGGTTGAGAAGTGCCTGAAAATAAAGTTGTATCGTTGTGATTTACAAATTGGATGAAATTATTATCCAGGGACTCTTCTTTGTCTGTAATTGGTATGTGAAGTATTGTTTTTGGTTCTGTCTTACCTTGAATATCAATATTTATATCATAAGTTTTTCCTGTTACTGATAAATCACCGGATGCAAAAACGTTTCCATAGTAGTATGGATTATCTTGTACTGTTGTATTTAAAACAGACATATTATTCGCTCTTGCATATAAATTGTATGACATATCGTAGAAATTATTATGCAAAATCTCTCCGGTAAAAGTTCCTTTCTTACCATAAGAGTCAGTAACAGTCATGTTTTTAAATACTAATGAATCTGAAGTAAGTCGAACACTGTCTTCTAAATAGAAATAAGTCTTTAGTAGGTCAATATCAAATTTCGTTTTGTTGACTTTAAAATCCCCTTCTAATTCAAGTCTGTCTGATCCATTATGTAAATTAATGTTACCTGAAGCAGTACCTTTTAAGTTTTGTGCAATTTTACTTATGTATAAATTCAAAAAGCCCAGAGGAACACTATCTACTCTAAAGTCAAAATTGTAATCTTTATTTTGAGGACTAAAATATCCACCTCCCACAATTGGAAAAATATCACCTCTCTCTGCTTTTGTTTCAAGGATAACAGCCTTTTTATCCTGATCCCATGATGAATTGATATTCAACTTACCAACTTCATCATGATTTACACTAAGTTGATTAATAACTAAGTCGCTTGATATAATAGGTGATTCCAGGTTTTCTTTCACCTCAACTTCTCCGGTTAAAATTCCTTCTATGGATAACTCTTTCAGGTTTAGAAAACTTGTAACTTCTCCTAGATCTATGTTTCTGAAGTAAGCAGATAACTGATTACTTCCTGTTTTATACATATAGCCATTGATGCTTATTTCCTGGTTTAAATGGTGCGTTCTGAAAGTGTTCACTTTAAAACCATTTGGATTGAAATAGAAAGAAGATGGCTGTATGCTCCAGGTTGTATCGTTAATGATGATCGATGAGGGTGACAGATCAGTGCTGGTGTAAATGCCTCCAGAGGCTGATTTATTAAATGTACTTTTGGTAAAAATAGCTCCGCTATTCGTTTGCTCTTCCCAATTGTTCCAGAATACATTTGTATTTAATGTGTCGTTTTGAGATTGTTGAGATAAAGTAAAGTTATATAAAGGCAGAAGGTTTCCAATAAACAAACTTTCGCTTCTTATATTACTTGACAGTTTTGAAGAATCCGTTTTAAAATAAAAATTAATACTATTTGCATGTATAGTGTTTATTTTGATTTCGTCAGAGTATCCTTCAATTAAAAGATTTCTTGTGTTATCTGTATAGTGTGCTTCTAATTCGCTATTGTCGGCAATAATAATTTGAGGATTTATGGTCTGTAACAACTCATTTAAAAGCTTAGTTTTAACATTAAAATTAAAATTGCAATCGGTGTTGTTTGTAGTATTTTCTTTTGTTGAAAATAATGATGGTAAATAATTTGCTAATAAACCTTTAAAATGATTCGGGATGGTTTTTAAACTATAATTACCTTTTAGTTCTGCATCTAAGATGTTTGAATTTATTGTTATAGCTTTTTCATTTGGTCCGTAATCCATTGAGCGAACAATAAAACTATCTAATTTAAAAGAATTGTTTTCTGTTTCTATGGTACCTTCGAAAAGTTGTATGTCACCTTTGATGTCATCTAAGTTACTACCATATAAAAGGGCATGAATGTCGGCATTGATTGAGCTGTTTTTAAGCTTAGGAGCTATTTTTAATTTGTCGAGTCTTAAATCATGTACTGAGGCCGTAAAATCAAATTCAGGAATTTCATTTGCAAAATCCACTTTCCCATTGAACTCCATTTTAGCATTGGGATCTTTAAGAGATATTTTTCCATTAAAACGGTTGTTAGATAACAATCCGTTCATTTCAATTTTTTCGTATTTGTAATTTTTATAATCAATTGAGTCAATAGTTCCGTTGATATAAGCATTAAAATGTTTATCCATGGTTCTATAGCCCTGTATTGATATATCCATTGTAATGTTACTTAAATCTTTTTCCGACTTAATTAGCTTACCAATGTTTAACGAAGTAGTATTTAAAAATCCAGAATAAACCAGACTGTTGTCTTCAGTCAGCTTTATGCCTATATCTGTTTTTAAGTTTCCTAATTCAGTTTTAAACTCACCATAAGCAACGAGATTATCAATGAAACCTGAAAAATTACCACTATACTCAATGTTGCCAAATTGATTAAAAGATGCCGGGAAATTTACTTCGTCAGATTTTCTAATAACAGGAATTAGCTTTGCTAAATCAGTAATGTTAGTGGATAAATTTTTAACATTTAAAAATATAAATGTCTCATTAAGATTAGGGAGACCTTTTATATCAAAATTTGTATGAAGCTGAGTGTTAGTACCTGCGTTTATGAAAATATTACTGCCATTAATGTTATCCACTGTCCCCTTAAGGATTCCCTTCATATTGAATGGGTAATTAATCTTAGGGAATTTTGGGAAGAATATTTTCAGATCGTTGTAAGACGTAGAAAATGAATTTATTTTGATACTAAACGGAGTTTTAGTAAAGTCATTTTCAGCTTCAGTTGTGGAATCTTTTTGTATGTTAAAATACTCCAGACTTAAATAAGAATATTGGGATTTAGCTCTGAGAGCTTTAATACCAAATGAGTTTTTTCCAAAAGCTATAATACCTTTTGTTTTGGTTAGGATAATTCCTGATTGTTCTGAAAAAGAAAGGTTGTTTATGTTTGCCGAAACTGAATCTTTTAAGAATTTTATTTTGTTAATATTCAGGTTTAGGTTAGAAATATTGATGTTGTTTGGATTGAATTGTAAATCGCTTGATTCATCATGTTTATCTTTATTTTTATATTGAAGGTTGCAATCTTTTAACCTGATTTCATTGGTATGGTAATACCATTTTGATTTATTTGAACTGTTATTTTTTAAAGAATCAAGTATTGATTGAAAATTGTATTGCCCATCATTCCTGGAGACTCTTGTAGATGCTTTTGACGCAGTAATTCTTCCAAAATATATTTCTTGCTTTGAAAATAATAAGGAATCAATGGTAGCATCAAGTTGATTTACATATATTAAAGTGTCATTGTTTTGGTCTTTAACTAAAAAATGATCAATGGTAAGTTTCTTAATGGGGCTAAAATGAAAGCCTTCAATAGATACCTCAACACCAAAATCTTCAGATAGCTGAGAAGTTATCAGCTTGCTTAAAGAATTTTGTACCCCGGGAATCAACACAGCAAAATAAATTACTATGGGTAAAATAATTAAGCCCAGGAGGACATAGAATAATATTTTGTAAGATTTTTTGATAATTTTGCAATTTGTTATGCAAAAGTAATGAAAAAGGATATTTGTGAAATGGTTATTTTTGATGTAATCAACATTTTTCCTTATTAAAGTTGTTTTGCAATTGTTGGATTAATCAATAAGGAGAGAATGAGTACATATATTTTGGGAATCGAGTCGTCATGTGATGATACTTCAGCAGCTGTTTTTAAAGATGAAGAAATATTGTCCAATAGAATTGCTAATCAGGATGTTCATAAGTCTTATGGAGGAGTAGTTCCTGAATTGGCCTCCCGTGCACATCAGCAAAATATTATACCAGTTGTTGACCAGGCATTAAAAGATGCAGGAGTTAAGGCTTCTGAAATTGATGCTGTTGCATTTACCCGCGGACCAGGTTTGATGGGATCTCTTTTGGTTGGAACTTCTTTTGCAAAAGGATTTGCTTTAGCTAATCAGATTCCTTTAGTGGAAGTTAACCATCTTCATGCTCATGTATTGGCTCATTTTATTAAGGAGCCTAATGGAGAAAATGATCACCCGGATTTTCCTTTTTTATGCCTGTTGGTGTCAGGAGGGAATAGTCAGATTGTATTGGTTAAAGGCCCGGCAGAAATGGAAGTTGTAGGACAAACTATTGATGATGCAGCAGGTGAGGCATTTGATAAATGTGCCAAAGTGATGGGTTTACCTTATCCGGGAGGTCCTTTGATTGATAAATTAGCAAAAGAAGGTAATGCTGATGAATTTCAGTTTGCAAAGCCACGAATTAAAGATTACGATTATAGTTTTAGTGGTTTGAAAACATCCTTTCTTTATTTTTTAAGAGATCAGATTAAGTTTAATCCTAACTTTATAGAAGAAAATAAAGAAGACTTGTGTGCTTCACTTCAGAAAACAATTGTCGATATCCTGCTTGATAAACTGGATAAGGCAGCAAAAGACTTGAAAATCAATCAAGTTGCTTTGGCTGGAGGAGTTTCTGCAAATTCAGGATTAAGAGAGGGTTTGTTAAAATTAGCTAAAAAGCGAAAATGGAAAACCTTTATTCCAAAATTTGCGTACACCACTGATAATGCGGCAATGATTGCCATTACGGGTTATTATAAATATAAGCAAGGGCAATTTGCCAGGCATGAAGACGCACCTTTTAGCAGAGTGGTATTTTAATGGGCAAAAAAGAACCGTTTATTTAAAAGTTCAATTCTTTTATCAAAAGGACTAAAGTATTTTGGTAAAAGATAGAGGTTTAAATATGTTTTTTATATTTTTGTCCAGAATCGAAATTTGTATAGATGGATTTTTCAAAGGTTTACTGTAAAAGTGAACGATTTGTAGAAAAGAGTATTGGGAATGAAAAGGTGTTGGTTCCGCTAACAGATAATGTAGCAGATATGAACCATGTATTAACACTAAATGAAGTAGGTGCTTTTTTATATGACCACATAGATGGTGAAAGATCAATCGAAGATATTTTGATGATGTTGTTAAGTGAGTATGAGGTTGCTAGAGATGTAGCCCAAAATGATGTAGAACAATTTTTTGCTAATACTGTTAGTAAAGAGATTATATACGAAAAACAATAGAATAAAATTGTTTGAGCGATTGCATGAAGAATTGGGAAAAAAATAAAAAAGTATATTCTAAGCCAGAACTTGAAGTGGTGAAGGTGGATCATGAGATTTCATTGGTGATGATGACTAATCCCCCTGCTGATGAAACCGTTGACCCTTGGGCTAGTGCAAGTGGGTCATCTGTTGAAATAAATAGTTCTAGTCCTGTAAGTACTTTTAATACAAATGATACAAATAATCCTTTTGGTACTTCTTCTCCAAACTACAATAATTAAATTTTATGATTAATGACCATAATAAATTGGTCGTAAGAATTGCAGATTTAATTCTGGAATATAACTCTCAAAATGTCAATATCCTTTTAGATAGAAACATATCCCTTGATTATTATTGTGTTAAAGATAAAAGTGATTGGGATTTTAAAATTAACTTTCATTTAGGATTCTGTAATAAGAATCTGGAAAATCAAGTATGGGATTTTCTAGGTCATTCAACTGGAGAATTTTACTGGAATTATTCGTGGTTCGTAAATTATGGTTTAGATGATATTTTAATTAAAATTGAATTTAATAGTCATAACGAATTAGCGGTAATATTTGCATCTTTTAATACAATAACACACATTGTTGATGTAAGGGTTATTCCTAAAAATTCTAATGTACTGCCTTTAAAAATAGATCCTTTTATAAATCCTTTGGGTTCGCTATTGTTATTATATTTTTTAAAAATTAAAGGAGGCTTGTTGTTACATGCATCAGCGGTAATTAACAACAATAAATCATATGCATTTACAGGTGTTTCAGGTATTGGTAAATCAACCATGTTTAACTTGTGGAAACAAAATGGTTATGATGTTATCAATGATGATCGCGTTGTGATTAGATTGATTGACGGAGTAGTTAAAATATATAATAATCCGATGCCATATTACAGACAGGAGCCTAGAGAGTCAGTTTTAGATAAAATTTTTCTTTTAAAACAATCACCGAATAATTACAGTAAAGAATTGTTTGGTGCTGTGGCCTTTTCCAGAGTAATGGGTAATTTTATACAACAATTTTTCAATAAGGAAATGGTAAAAAATCATCTTGAATATGTCGAGGAAGTTCTGTCATTACTAGATGTATATGAGTTGGGCTTTAAGCCTGATGTGGAAATTATTGATTTAATTAAAGGCCTTTAGGTAATTAGAAACATGTATGCTTATGAATTCTTCCTGTGATAATCGAAAAGTTATATCTAAAGCTTTTAATGATATTTTACAGGAGGGCAAGATTGTTGAGATTCCTGTGTATGGTCTTAGTATGTTTCCGTTATTCTTACCAGGAGATATAGTTAGAGTTGTCAATAAAGAAGTTTTGGAATTAATAAATGGTGATGTAGTTGTATTTAAGGTTGGTAGTAAATTAATCATGCATCGATTGTTAAGTATTAATATTAATGCAAAGCAATTGTTATGTAAGGGCGATGGTTTAATATTGAAAGATCCTGCAATTAATTTTGAAAATTATTTAGGTGTGGTAATCGAACATTATAGGAAAGGTAAAAGCCTAAAATCATCTCGGATTATAAATTTTTTAATATTAAAAAGTACCAATTTTCTCGGTGTTATATTTTATATACTAGGAAGATTCTGGAATAAATTGTATAATCGTAGGATAATGTAAATTCTTTAAAGATCAAACATTACTTAATGTTATACAAAAAGAATAATATATTCAGGGCCTTAAAATTAGTTTGGCAAAGTTCACCCATATGGAGTGTTATTAATTTTTTTGTAGTCTTTACAAAAGGTGTTATGCCTCTGTTTTTGATCTTTGTTGTTCAATTGTTAGTTGATAGGGTTTCATTGGTTTACTCGGATTTTCAGAGCGTAGATTATATTGGAATAAAGAGTATTCTGGTTTTTGCAACTTTAGTGTTTATAATTAATGCCATACTAAATTCATTTGCCGGAGTAGTAAATGAAAAGCATACATTTTATATTAATGATTTAGTTCAGGATTTAATTCACCAGCGTACGGTAAATATAAATTATAAGAATTTTGAGGATCATAATTTCCACAATATATATTATAGAGCAATCAGTGAAGCTTCATATCGACCAAAGCATTTGTATTATTCGTATATCGGGTTATTGCAGCATGGTATTTCCTTAATATTAATTGCAGGTTTATTGGTTTATTTAAATTGGTTAATACTTGTATCATTAGTTTTAGTGTCGTCTCTTATCGTTTTTGTACGTCTTAAATATTCTGGAAAAATTTATCAATTTAAGAAAGAGCATACAGAAGATGAACGTTTTGTCGGTTATTATAATAGCCTTCTTACTGGGAAGCAATATGCAAAAGAAATAAGGGTTTTTGAATTAGCTCAATTATTTAAATGCCGATATGAGGAAAAGAAAAATCAACTAAGAATTGATCAATTTAATTTATTAAAGAAAAAATCTTTTTATGAATTATTAATTCAGTTATTGATTACAGGATTGTTGATTTTTATTTTTGCCTTTATCACAAATGAAGCATATCATCAAAGAATAACTCAAGGTCAGATGGTGATGTGTTTTCTTGCCTTATATAGGGGGTATAGTTTTTTGCAAGGTCTATTGTCAAGGATTTCAGGTTTATATGAAGATGGTTTGTTTTTAAATCATTTTTTTGAGTTTATAGATTATAAAGATTTTAATGTTGAAATAAATAAGACTTCAATATTTCCAAAGAAAATCAAATCAGGTATTAAGATTAATAATCTTTCATTTAAGTATCCTGATAGTTCCAGAAGTGTTTTTAAAGGTATTAACTTTGAAATACCAGTTGGAGAAACTGTGGCAATCGTTGGCGAAAATGGTTCTGGTAAATCAACACTTGTTAAACTATTATGTGGATTGTATCAGCCCGATTCCGGGAATATTTTGATCGATGACGTGGATTTATATAAAATTGATAAAAAATCACTAGTTAAAAATATTACGGTGGTTTTTCAGGATTTTATGCTTTATAATGTTTCTGCGCGTGAAAATATTTGGTTCGGTGATGTTGATAAATCAAAAGAAAGTCTGGATGTAAAAGAAAGTGCAGAAAAATCAGGCATTCATAGTGTTTTAGATAAATTACCTTATGGATACGAAACCGTTTTAGGTAATATATTTAATGATAGTGAGATGCTAAGTGTTGGGGAGTGGCAACGTATGGCATTAGCCAGATCATTTTTTAATGATGCCCAATTGGTCATACTTGACGAACCAACCAGTTCTATGGATGCTCAAAATGAAGCCAAATTGATTGAAAACTTTAAATTAATAACTCATAAAAAAACTTCAATCATAATAAGTCATCGATTATCTACAATAAAACTAGCTGATAGAATTATTGTATTAGAAAATAATGGTGTTGCAGAACAAGGGACTTACGATGCTTTAATTCAAAATAAAGGATTATTCTATAAAATGGTAAGTCTTATAGAGTAATCCAATACTTATATTTTTAATGAATTTTCAATTTGAGAATTTGTTAGTATTCTAAAAATTATTTAAACGAACTATTTTGATCGTAGCTGCTTTCTTTTGTTAATTAACTTTCATATGTGAATTTTAATGTTAGGATAGAGTTGCTAACAGATCAGAAGATCAATTGGTTATAATATTGGTGAATTAGTCGAATATTAGACTTGTTGACTGTTTTTTTTGATTAATCTATCATATTTAGTTGCCAAAACATTTAACTATCTATCTATTTTTCGTAGAATAAGGTAATCTTTGTAGATTAATAACTATATAGTCTATTTAGATTATTTTTTATTGTAATATATTATTGATATGAGAAATATATACCCCCCAATTTTTATGTTTCTATTATTAAGCATAGGAACATTTATGAATGCCCAGTATACAAGTAATGTTGGAACATGGGATTATAGTAATGCTTCAGCTTGGAGTGGAACACAACCACCTGCGAATGGAACATTAGCAGACCGGATTGACATAGTTTCCGGTTCAACAATAACTAAATCAGATGTTGGTTCTGGTGATGATATAGATGCTCAAGGAGATAGAGGAGGGTACAGCGGACAAATTTACGGTACTTTTATTATTGAAGGTGATTTTGACCATTGGCGTGGAGGAACTTTTAGAATTTACGATGGGGGTGTTTTAGAGATTTATGGGGATCTAGATCTTTCTAGTAATGAAGAAATACAAATTGACGACGGGGGAACATTAATTGTTCATGGTAGTCTTGAGGCTACAGGTGATGCCTATCTTGATCTAAATGAAGGAGGAACTATTATCGTTTATACAGATTTGTTATTAGAAGATGTAACAGGTGGAGGTGGTCATGAACTTGATGGAACTGTTGTTGTTTTGGGAGATGCTGTAATTGAGGATGTAGATATTAACGCAAATGGTATTCTTGTTGTTGCCGGTGATTTAACGGCAGATGATTACCGTTCTGATGTTTCTGGTGATGCAGGTATATATGTAGATGGTCTTAATTTGGGAGATTATGGAACTGTAGTTGAGGATTTTGATGTACTTGAAGCAGAGCAGTCTGGTAATACCGATTTAATGGATATTTTGCAGGATTTAGGTCTTGCCAGTTCGATTGATAAACCCCAGAATTTTACTTATAGTGGTTTATCAGGATCTTCTGCTAATTTGATATGGGAAGAAAATGCAGATGGTGATGATGTTATTATTGCCTTGTATTCAAGCGATACATCTGGAAATCCAGTTGATGGAACTACATATACTGTAGGAGAAACATTAAGTGATGGTGCAGAGATTATCTTTATTGGAGATGTATCCAGTTCTCCATTCAATTATACAAGTTTTGTTGAGGGTGCGAGTAATTACGTAAGAGCTTGGTCTGTGCATGGATCAGCAGGTTCAGAGGAATATTCAATAGCCTATAAAATAACTGTTGTAGGACTTAGTTCAGATGTTCTTTTTTACGAAGATTTTGAAAGTGGTGATGGAGCGGGATGGGAATTAGGACTTAGAAGTGGTAATAGTGTTGATTGGGAAGTTGGTACTGCTGAGGCTTATGCAGGTAATTATTCTGCTTATATATCAACAGATAACGGAATAACTGCAGGTTATGATAATTCAAGACGTGTTGATTATTACTATTATCAAATGGATAGTCCTGTTAACCTTTCGGCTGTAGATAAGACATATAAAAGTGCACAGTTGTCATTTTACTGGAAATGTGTAGGGGAAGAAGGATATGATGGAGGATCATTAAGAGAGGTGTCTGGAGGATCAACAACAATCTTGTTAAGTAATGCTTCGATGGCAGGTGAGGACCAATGGGTAGAAGAAGTGATAGATGTTACAGATTATATTGGAGAAGATTTTCAGTTAGCCTTTAGATGGCAAAATAACGATGATGATACAGGAGAAAGTCCTGGTCTTTGTATTGATGAATTTAGAATAACAGGTAGTGAAGTAGCCCGTCCTGCAACTTTTGATGGGAATGTAATTTCCCCTTCTCAGGTTGATTTGTCATGGACCACAGATGTAGGTGAAGAAAGTAATGTTGTAATAGCTTATTCTGCATATGGTTCAATAGGGTACCCGGAAAGTGGCGTTACTTATACCGCTGGTGATTATTTGTCTGGTGGCGGAAAGGTAATTTATGTTGGTAATCTTTCAGAATTTTCCCATACTGGTGATTTTGATGGTACCTTACGTTATAGGATATGGGCCGTTACAGATGCTGTCTATTCCAGTGCACTTTCATTAATGGTAAAAGTTCCTGTTCAATTGCCATTTTCAGAAGATTTTGAGGGAGATGTAAGTTTGTGGAACTTTAATGATGGAGGCGATAATGAATGGGTAAGAGGCAAAGCTGATAATAATGGAGGAACACAATCTGCGTATATTTCTACTGATTTGGGAGTAACATCTGGATATACGACAGATGTTGAATCAGACACATATTTAGAATTAGAGGTTGATTTGCGTTATTACGAAACCGCATCTGTGAGTTTTGATTGGAAAGCGGATGGAATATATGAAAATGGAGGAGGTCCAAGAGCAAGGCATTATGGAGAAGTTTATTTTGATAATTATATAGTTTCAAATTCTAATGAATACCGGGATAATACGACTTGGCAACAAGATCAAATTAGCTTAACAGGTAGAATAGGTACCATTGGAACTTTACGTTTTAGATGGTATAATAATGATAATGGCTCACCTTCGAATCCAGGTTTTTGTATAGATAATTTATATGTTACGGGTACTATTGCAGATCCGGCATCATTTTCAGCAACAAATTATAATGATATAGTAAATGAGTTAACATGGGAACCTAATACCTATGCACAGCCAGATGAGGTAATGATAGCAGTTTCGGATGATGGCACTTTCGGTATTCCGGAGGAAGGTGTTATATATGAGGCTGGTGATGAATTAAGTGGTGGTGGAACTATAATCTATATTGGTGATGACACATCTTTTTCTCATGAACCTTTGAATTATGGTACGGTATATTACTATAAAGCATGGTCATCCCGAAATGGTATTTATTCTTCTGGATTGGAAGACAGTGCTAATACACCTGCTAAAGTAACAATATTGACCGAGGATTGGGAGGATAATTCAGATGGTTATCCTGAGTGGACATCAATATACAGTAATATAGATACATATTGGTTGCTTGGAGGTACTGCAGATTTCTCAGAAGGAACTCGTTCTTCCTATATAACTAATGATGGAACTAACCCTGGATATAGACGAAATCAAGATAGAAATGCTCAACTTTCTATTTCAATAGATTTAGAAGATATATATTCTGCATATCTTACTTTTGACTGGAAGTCTGTAGGTGAAAATGGTTATGATTATGGGGAGGTGTACCTGAATGGAACCAGAATTAGTGACGCTATGGAATATCAGGGAAATAACTCATGGTTGTCAGAAAGTATTGATATAACTGCATTTTGTGGTATTGTTGGTTTGCAAACGCTTGAATTCAGGTGGGTGAATGATAATAATACTGGTTCAGATCCCGGGTTTTGTGTTGATAATATAGAAGTGGGAGGTATCTATGAACCAACTTCAACTATTGATAATGGTGTGCAGGTGACAAGTTCTGTTTCATCGGTTGCAGATACAGAAGGAGAGGCTGTTTCAGTATTTTCATTTGACTTAACTGATAAAACTTCGCAGTATAATGATATAACACGTGTTCAGCAGTTGGTGGTTAGTCATGGTGCTGCTAATCAAATAGACAATTGGAATGATGCTATTGCCGGAGCACTATTGTTTGGCCCAGATTTACCAGTTGAGGGTATGGCAGGTACAATTACCAGTTCAGCTATAACTTTTACAGGAACGGATATGATTTTGCTTGAAACACAGGATCTGGCAGAAACTTATTCTTTAAGTGTTTGGCTGAATACTGATCTGAATGGAGCTGAGATATATGATGGTGATGCTTTTGATTTTGCTGTTGATGGTAGTGATATGGTTACCGGATTAGGTGATGATTTTGTTAAAACAGATTTAGTAGAGAGTGGAGCAATTGCTATTGATGTTGTAGCTACGGAGCTTAACTTTACAACACAACCTTCGGAGTATGCAACGGTTAATTACCCTATATCTCAGGTGCCTGTTGTATCGGCAACAGATGAGAATGGTAATGTGGATGTGGATTTTGCAGAGGTAGTAACGATAACCAATAGTGGAACTATAGTTATGAATCCACAGGGGGATGCTGCTTATGATTTGTCAGCTGTTAGTGGAATTGTTACATATACTGATATGGAATTTGCAAATACAGGAACAGTAACCTTAACTGCCGAGGCATCAGGTGTTAGCTCTGCTGAATCAGATGAAATACAGATAGATGGTTATTGTATTCCTGCACATACTGATAATAATAGCTATATACAATTAGTTGAAATTAATACAATATATAATAATAGTGGACAAGATTCAGATGTGTATGCTCAATATCTAGATCAGGAAACAGAATTAACCATCGGTGTTGATTATGATGTTACGGTTGTGGTATACAACCATACCAATACAAGGCGTTATGCTTATCTCTGGATTGACTGGGATGGTAGTGGTACTTTTGATTCCGATGAAAGATTTGAAATTGGCGATACAAATGCAAATGCTAGTATTGTTGAATTATCAAATACCATTACTGTTCCTGATGATCAGGATGCCGTAGTTGGAGCAACTCGTATGCGCATTCAATTTGTAGAGAATAGTGATCCGGCATCAGCTTGTGTTGCAGATCGAGGAGAATCTGAAGATTATACAGTTGTTATAACTACAAATGGATGGAGAGGATTAAATAATGTTTGGGATGTTACAAGTAATTGGACTTCCGGAGCAGTGCCGGATAATACAACAGATGTGTATATTCCGGAACATCCTTATTATGCAGATGTTTATCCGTTAATAACAGGAACTATTGAAATGAACGACCTGGAAATATCAAGTGGTGCAATGGTTACTGCACAAGCAGGTAGTCGTATTCAAATTAATGGAGATTTAACAGCTTATGGAGATTTAATTGTTAATAATTCAGTTGCCAGTCCTGCTTCAATAATTGTAAGTGGTACCTCTACTGGTGATGCTACTTATAATTGGACAGGGGTAACAAATATGTATTGGTGGCATATTGGCCTTCCTGTTACAGGAGTTACAGAAACAGATTATGATGATTCTTATGGAGAAACAGATTATGCATTAAATAGATATAATTCAGGATGGGAGCGCATTGCAGGAATAGGTGGTGCTGAAGGTTATAATTTTGATACTGATTTGTTAGAGGGGTATTCCTTATTAGTTCGCAATGCTGATGAAACTTTAACTTACTCGGGTGTTTTAAATAGTGACAATAGCTATGATCAAACCTATAGTAAAGCAGACTGGTATTTGATTGCTAATCCGTACCCATCATATATTGACGTTGAAAATGCTGGATTTGATATTGGAGATTTTATGGAAACTGTTTTTATTGATGGTTATGATAATACAATTTCAACGTATAATATATTAACCGATGTTGGTGTTAATGGAGGTGTTCGATATATAGCACCTGGGCAAGCAATGTGGCTTAGAACATATGAAGCCAGTGATGCAATCTCAATTGCTAAATCAGCTTGCCTGAATAATACAACAGGAAGTCTGAAAAGTACATCTGCTGAGGATAATAATATCTTTAGATTTACATTAGAAGGAACTAATAATACTGATGAGTCTGTAATAATAATTAGCGATGATTTTGGATCGGAGTTGGTATCAAAGTATGACTCTGAAAAAATGATGAATGGAGGTAACCTGGTAAATGTTTATTCGCTTAAGGAAAGTAAAGACATCTCGATAAATGCTTTACCAGAAATTAGTTCAGAGAAGATTGTACCAATAGGTTATACGGTTTCATCAGCGGGTATGGGTGAATTTACTTTTGAAGCATCTAATATAATTAGCTTTATGAATGATGTAAATGTTTATTTGGTTGATAATTTAGAAGATGTAACAATTGATTTAAGAGAAGTTCCTTCATATACATTTACTCCTTCATCTGCGGAGTCTAATAATCGTTTTGAGTTAAGATTTGAAGCTTCTGTAACAACTGATGTTGAGGATAATGTAGCTTCTGTATCTGATAAAAATGTGTTGATTTACGCAGTGAAACAAGAAGCTAAAGTTATAGTAACAGAAAAGGTGTTACAATTGGACGATAGAATGATAGAAGTTTATAATGTATCCGGTCAGCTTGTAAAACAAGTTGCTTTAAATGATGTAGAAACTACTTTTACACTTCCGCAAGCAAATATGGTTTACATTATAAATGTTAATGCCGGAGGAGATAGTTATCAACAAAAAGTAGTAGCGCATTAATGTGACGGTGATATAAGATACTTATATATATGTTTAGCCTGATAGCTTTTTGCTATCAGGCTTTTTTTATGCAAATTCAAAAATCAAGTAAAATTAAATTTAAGTACCGATGTTTTAATTAAACAGATCTATAAAGTATAGGTGTAGAAAAATAGAATTATAAAGTAAAATATTTTAATAAATCAACACATTATGACGAAAAAGTTTAAATATTCGACGAATATATTGATAAAAATGATGAATAATTATATTTAACTGACGAACTATGTAACTATTTATTTGTTTTTCGTAGAAATAGGTAATCTTTGTAGATTAATAACTATAAAATCTATAGAGATTTTTGTGTTGTTGTAATTATATTATTGATATGAGAAATATATACCCCTCAATTTTAATGTTTCTGTTATTAAGTATAGGAACATTAGTAAATGCTCAAAGTACATGGTATTTAAAAAATACAGGAGATTGGAATGTTGCAACAAACTGGACTCAGGATCCGGCTGCTGCAATCACGATTCCCTCAGGAGGGGGAATTCCCGCTGATAATGATAATATTGTCATACCAAGTGGAAAGAGTGTAACAGTACCCGATGCTCTAAATTTAACACAAGGAACCGTTACTGTAATTGGAGATTTGGATTTAGCAACATCTTCGGGGCATAACTTTTCTAAATTAAAGGGTAATGGTAGATTGTTGATAGCAGATGATAATTATCCTACAATTGCTGATGATTCAGATTTTATTTCCAGTGATGAAGATGCCGGAACAGTAGTTCTGTATGGTAATTCATTTTCTCTTACCGGTGCGCCAACATTTTGTCACTTAGAAATAGATATGACCAGTGGTCAAACTCTTTCTTTAGAGAGTGACCTGACATTGAATGGTAATTTAACAGTATCAACAGGCGAATTTAAAATAAATAATGGAGGAACTACAGTACTTAGTGTTACTGTTAATGGTGATGTAAATGTTGAATCTACAGGAAGTATGTCTGTAGGTACAGGAGCTGCTTTTCACTGGATGAATGTTTATGGTGATTTTGTTAATAATGGAACTATTGATTTTACAAATTCAGCACAATATGTTGAAGCTACAGATGGAGCTGTTAAATTGAAGTTTTTAGGGGAAACTGATAATAATTTTGTATGTAATAATACAACTGCTTTATATAGATTATTTGTGGATAAAGGAACAGATAAGACTTATAAAATTTCAGTTACAGCAGATGATAATTCAAATTTTACATTGAATGGACCAGTTGATGATGCATCTTATTCTGGTTTAGATGGTACTGATGGAACAATTGGGTATGAGCGTTTACCTATTGTACTTGAAAATGGAACTTTAGAATTAGGATCAAACATAGTTATTAACAGACTTGGTGAAGATATTGATGGTAGTGCGCCTAGTGAGTTTACTATTCCGGAGGGAACGCAATTGAATGTAAATGGGGCTACAATATCAACTGCAACTACTTTGGGAAGTGCTACAGATTATACTGGAATTACAGTTAAAGGACAATTCAAGGTTTTATCAGGAACGTTTACAACGCCAGAAAACTCATCAGGTTTGACCTATACTGAAAATACAGGAAATCCAGGTAATGTTATAATACAAGGAGGAACAATAAATTTAACTAACTTAAAAAGAAGAGATAGTAATGGTTTATTAAATTATTATCAAACAGGTGGTACTGTAAATTTTTTAAATCCTGGTTATTTTTATTCTATATGGGGAGGTACTGGATTAAATGCAGTGTTTTCGCTACCTAATGAGGATCAGGTTTTTAGTATGAGTGGCGGTTCAATGGTTTTTGGCGTTGCTAATAATGATCATGTTACAGGTGTTTTTATAAATTCCAGTGAGGGTAATTACTCAGTAACAGGAGGTACAATTGAAGTATACGAACCATCTTCAAGAAATTTTAATATTTATTCCACTGTTCCTTTTTATAACCTAACTATCAATGATAATAGTTCTTCATATGATATTCAATTTACTGATATTTATGGAGATGCGTATAATACAACGCATTCATTAGATGCATTTTATGTTTTAAATAACCTAACGGTTAATACTGATGCCACATTTAATGATCTGGGGCATACTATTTATCTAGGTGGTGATTTACTAATGGAAGGTACGTTTGATCATACCGGTTCTATGATTTTAGATGGGGCAAAAGATGCAATAATAACTAATAATACTGGTTCTGATTTTACATTTGGTTCAGGAACAACAAGTGGTATTGTTATTAATAAAGATCCATACCCTGTTTCAGGTCAATTTTATACCGTTTCACTAGATGGTGCAAATGGTATAAGTATTAATGGTAATTTAAATCTTCAGAGAGGAGCATTTGATGTTGGTGATTTTGAAGTGGGATTAAGTGATAGTCTGATTGTATCTGATGGTGATTTGTCAACAGCTGGTACAGGAGGGATTCTGTTTAATAGTTCTTCTAAAACTCAGTATATTAAGGGTAATGGTTTGGGAAATCAGAATTTTGGACGTTTAATATTTAATAACACATATTCAACATCTCCAAACATAACATTGTTGACAGATGTTTTGGTAAATACTGTTGAGTTTCCTGCTCCTGCTACTTCGCAAGTAATTTATATTGGCTCAAATAATTTAAAAATAGAACAGCCTGATTTTGTATCCTGGGGATGGAGTACTACATCAAATCAATATTTTGAAACAACTGGGACTTCTTCAGATAAAGGATTAACTTTACCAATTAATATAACAGCACAAACATATACAGACGAATTAGTTCAATTGTTTCCAATTGCAGCAGGGGGGTATGCTCCTGTGGGTGTATATGTTGATGGTGTTCAAACAGCTTTAGATGGTTATATTACAATTAAACCTGTTGAAGGAGACCATCCTGCTGTTTCAGACCCAAATAAAGCAGCAAATTACTATTGGAGAATAATTCAGGAAGGATTGGATGCTTTGGATGGCTCTGATCTTAATTATAAAATGTACTGTCCGGTAACTATTAATGCTAGTTATAATGCCTTAATGGTTTTAACTAATAGTGAGTGGTTTAATGATGATGGATCTGAGTCGAGTAATACACTTAATTATTTGAATCATGATGGCTCTGATTTATATATTGAAGGTGATTATACAATAGGTAGCACATCGGCATTTAATAATCCTAGAGTTTTATATAGTCGTATGTCCGGTTTCTTTAATGTAGAAGATACATGGTCTGATGATCCTGTTTTGAAGCATGATGGAGCAAAGGTTGGCAATAATAAAGAGCCAAAATCGTATGATATTTGTATTATTGGAGGTAATTCAACAACAGGAAATCATGTTGTTACAATTAATGCTGATGATGGAAATGCTGCACAAGTATATATAAAGGGAGATTCGGAAACGAATCTGGGAGGTGAACCACCAACTTTGGTTGTTAATAGTGGAACTAAAGATCATATTATTGGTGTAATTGATGGAAATGGTAAATTAAAGTATATTAATGATTTTAATTACGGACCTAATAATTTAATTACTGGAGATCATTCAGGGTTATGTAGTAGTGACGAAGCGATTGTTGAATTTGCTGGTTCCGGTTCATATTCAATGCCTGCAAATACTAAAATAGCATCATATCCAAATTTGGTAATATCAGGTGGAGGAATAAAACAAACGCCTTCTCAAGGCAGTGTTTATATAGGAGGAGATTTAACTGTAGATGATGCCAATTTTAGTATTGTAAATATTTATAATGGAGTACTGTCTATCGGAGATAGTTTAAAAATTAATACCGGTACTCTTACCTTATCCGGACAAAGTAATCATCATACCGAAATTGAAGGTTCTATTGTGTTTACAGGAACTGGAACATTGCTGGGAGGGAATGCTGAGAATAAAGTCTATTTGAAAGGAGATATTGATTTAATAGATGGTTCAACTATTAATTTTACAGGTTCAAATATTGGAAATATTGAATTTGAGGGAGATGATAATGCATTAGTTTCTTTAGCATCAGGAACAGCAACTGTTGACTTTAACAGAATATATATAAATAAAACAGTAGGTCAGAACGTTCAATTTGATGTACCTTTTACTTTAAATGGATCAACAACGGATGCGACTAAATCTTTAGTTATGTTGTCTGGAGAGTGCATTTTAAATAACTCAGGAATTGATATTGATTTAACTACAGGAGGTAATGATTTTGAGATCCCTTCAGGTACAAAATTATATGTTACAGATGCTACTGTAAATGCTTCAGGCAATTCTGGTGTTAAACTTGATGGATCATTTATAATAAATGGAGGGACAGCTAATATAGATGGTTCAATAGCAGGAGGAGGTAGTTCCAATAGCAGTTATATAGAATTTACATCTTCAGGAGATTCGTATCTTGAAGTAAGTAACTCAGGTGTATTGAATGTTGGAGACCAAGTTCGTCGTTCGTTAAGTTTGGATGAGGGAATATTGACCTTCGTACAAAATAATGGAACCGTAAATATTGGTACTGTTGGGGATGATTTAAATAATACCCGAGGGATATTTGAGATATTAGGAACAGGTAGTTCTTTCTCTCAGGCGGATAATGATATTATTACAATTGAGCGATCCAATGGAAGTACATCTATACCTACATTATATTTTGATCCTGAAACAGTTTCTTATGGTACAGGTTCCGGAATTACAATAGATGGAAGTGCAGTAACTAGCGAAACATTTGTTTTGTATGCGAATCAAAATTTAAATAATTTTACAATTACAGGAGGAACAGGTAATATAGCTCAATTAAAGACTGTTGAACATACTATTGATGGAACTCTAACAATAGGAACTAATGCCACATTTGATGCTAATGGATTGGATTTATATGTAAATGGAGATTTTGTAAATGATGGAACTTACACGGCATCAAATAATACTATCTATTTTAGTGGTTCTTCGGATCAATCAATTTCAGGTTCAGGAACAAATGACTTTTATGATGTTGTTTTAAATTCAGGTAATACATTAAATACAGGTTCTGATTTAACCATTACAAATGATTTAACTATCTCTTCTGGTACACTAAATACAGGAACAAATGTAGTAAATGTAGAAGGTGATATAGTTAATAATGGAACTACTTTAACAACTTCTGGAGATGGTATTATTCTGAATAATACTTCCGGTTCTCAAAGTGTTTCAGGTTCGGGAAGTTATCAAAACCTAACGATTGATAATGCTGATGGAGTAGTTATGCCTTCTCAGTCTTCAGCTATAACTATTAGCGGAGTATTGAAACTGGAAGATGGTATTTTTGATATTGGTCGTAATTTGATGGAAATTACCAATAATGCAACTTTTGATCCGGGTTCATCGTTAGCATTCTCATCTTCAAATATGATTCAAACAAACTTGTCATTTACTGATGCAGGTATTAATAAAACATATAATAATGATGAAACCGGTGATTTTGTATATCCGGTTGGGTCTTTTGGGTTATATACTCCTGTTACAATTAATGTGGTTGCAAATGGAAATTCAACAGGATCAATCAGAGTTAAGGCAGCAAACGAACCTCATGTAACTATTTCAGGAACAGATTTGGATCATGTATTACAATATAACTGGACTTTAGATGCGGATGGAATTACAGGATTTAAAGGTGAAATTACAATGCAGGCAGATGTATCTGATGAGGCAGGTGATGCTACAGATTATATTGGTGTAAGATTTGAATTGGGAGGTACCCATGTCAGCAGGTATGAAGATGACGCTTTAAGTGGTTACGATGCTTATGATCATACAACGCATAAATTATTTGTTGATTTTAATAAAACAGCCTTTTTAACGGATGACGATATTGATGGAGATTATACTGCAGGAGAATCAACAATTGATTATGATGTTCAGGCATTTATCTCAGTAGCAGATGGTGATTGGACTGATGGTGCTACCTGGGATTATTATGATCCGGATACAGAAACAACTTCAGAAAATAATAGTGCATTTCCGAATGGAGCAATTGTTTATATTGCAGATGGAACAACTGTGACCATGGATGTAGATGAACTTGTGTCTTATGGATCTTATATTCAAGGAACTGGTAGATTAGAAGTTGGAACAACTCAAAATCATAGAATAGGTAGTGTTTCTGGAACAGGTACCTTATCTGTTGAGTCTGGTAGTTTACCTGCTGGTGTTTATACTGATTTTGTTTCGTCTTCAGGTGGTACTTTAGAATATGCAGGAACATTCTCTGAATCTATTTTAAGTGAAACTTCAGTTGTGAATAATCTTACCTTATTAGGTTCAGGAACGAGAACGTTACCTAATTATCCAACAGAAGGAGTTACTTTATATGGAGACCTTACTATTAATGGGCCTACATTAGAAGCTTATTCAGGTCAGGATTTACAAATAAAAGGAGATATAATCTTTACCAGTGGAAACTTTGATGCCAATAATGCAAACGTAATTATAAATGGAAGTTCTTTGCAGGATATTTCAGGAGCAACCGATTTTACATCTGCCAGTGGTGGAGAATTTTATAATCTGGAAATTGATAACACATCAGGAGTAACAGTATCTAATAATCTTGAAATTTCAGATGTATTAACATTAACAGATGGTGTTATTTTTACAGATGCTGGAGGTAGTTTGAGTGTAACTAATTCCTTATCTGCTGCCGTTGTAGGAGGTAGTTCTTCTTCTTATGTTCAGGGACCTATGAGTAAATATATTACTACATCAAGTAGTTTTACATTTCCATTAGGTGATCAAAATAGATATTTACCATTAGTTTTAACTACAGATGCATCAGGTGGAGGTACGGAAACATGGGAAGCACAGTATTACAGCCATAATCCTAATGATGATGGTTTTGATGTAACAAGTATGACTGGAAGTGTTGCGTATGTTAGTCATAGTGAATACTGGAGAGTTTTAGGTCCTGATACGGAAACTGCAAAAGTAACTTTAAATTGGGATGATTTAAGTGGAGTAAATCCTGATGATAGTGATTTTAGGGTGGTTACATGGACCGATTTAGCGACTGATGCATGGGCTGAAGTAGCTATTGGAACGCCTTCAGGAACAACAACGTCAGGTTATGTGCAATCTTCGGGATACGAAACATTTAATGGTTTTGTAGCAGGTAGTTATTATACTTTTGGATCAGTTACAGTTCCTGCCTATCAGTGGGAAGGAGATGTAAGTGTTGACTGGTTTACTGCAGGTAACTGGTCATCAAGCATTGTTCCGGGAGCAAGTGCAGATGTTACAATTGTTAGTGGAACTTATGCTGCTGAAATTGATGGTACAGCTAGTGTTAATGCCTTGACCATAACAACAGGTGCAGTAACATTAAAGCCGGGAGCTATACTTACTGTTAATGGTGCTTTAACAACCAACAATAATTTAACCGTTCAAAATTCAGTAACAAGTCCAACGTCAATTATTACCAATGGATCGGTTTCAGGAGAAGCTACATATGAATGGACAGGTTTAACAAATATGTACTGGTGGCATATTGGGCATCCAGTAACAGGGGTTACTGACACTGAATATGACGCATCTTTAAACGATGATGTGGCAGATTTAAATGATGATTATGCATTAAATAGTTTTACTACAAGTGGTTGGTCGAGAGTGGCAGGAATTAGTGGTACCGATGGTTATGATTTTGATGCCGATTTACTTGAGGGTTATGCATTATTAATTCGTTATGCTGCTCAAACCTTATCTTATTCTGGTGTTTTAAATTATGCTGCCAGTTATGGTCAATCATATTCTAAGGCAGAATGGTATTTGATTGCCAACCCATATCCATCATATATTGATGTAGAAGATGCCGGGTTTGATATAGGTAATTTCTTGAAGACTGTTTTTATTGATGGTTACGACAATACAATTTCAACATATAATATCCTAACTAATGTGGGAGTGAATGGCGGAACTCGATATGTTGCACCAGGGCAGGCAATGTGGTTAAGAACATATGAAGCTACTGATGCTATTTCAATTGCAAATACAACAAGGGTTCATTCAACAGGAAGCTTGAAAGCTACAGCTGCTGAAGATGATAATATTTTTAGATTTACGTTAGAGAGTTCTAATAATACAGATGAATCTGTTGTATTGGTTAGCAATGAATATGGATCTGAATTAGTCTCAGAATTTGATTCAGAAAAAATGATGAATGGAGGTAACTTGGTTAATGTTTATTCAATCAAGCAAAGTAAAGATATTTCCATAAATGCTTTACCTGAGATTAGCTCAGAACAAGTTGTTCCGCTTGGTTATTCTGTTTCATCAGAAGGTATGGGTGAGTTTACCTTTAAAGCATCTAATATAAATAGCTTTATGAATGGTGTAGATGTTTATTTGGTTGATAATACTGAAGGTATAACCATTAATTTAAGAGAAGAACCTTCTTATACATTTACTCCTTCGTCAGCAGAAAGTAATGATCGTTTTGAATTAAGGTTTGAAGCTTCATTAACCACAGATATTGATGAACAATCTGCTGTGGTTTCTGATAAGAATGTAATTGTTTATTCAGTTAAGCAAAATGCTACTGTGAAAGTTACAGAAGATGTATTAAATAATAGTGATAGATCAATTGATGTTTATGATGTATCTGGTCAACTAGTTAAACAAATAGAATTGAATGATCAGGAAACTACATTTACTCTTCCGCAGACAAACATGGTTTACATTATTAATGTTACAGCAGGAGGAGATAGTTATCGACAAAAAGTAGTTTCGCAAGAATAAAAAGTTAGCGATTAGGAATCATTTCAATAATTGTAAATAATATTAAAAGGGCTTCACTTATAGTGAGGCCCTTTTTGTTATCATAAATTGTTAGAATTACATTTAATAAGTAAATATATCATAACAGGTATTTGTAAAATAGCATCCAGTTATTATCAATACGATAAACTCAAAAAAGAACAGTTTACTTTTGCTAAAGTAATTTCTAATTTAAAATCCTCGAGCAACGTAAAGAAAGTTGTTGTTGAACAGGAAAACGAACAATAGTAAAAAAATATAGAATATTAAAGTTGTTATTTTTTTAGGCGCTCATTTATTATTAATGAGCGCCTTTTTATGTTTCTAAAATGGCCAACTGTAATTAGATGTAGGAAATTGATTATTATAAAAAGGAAATGTAAAATAGGAAGTTTAATATATACTAATATGAAGCGGAAATAGAATATTGGGAATACGAAATAATAAAATCTAAAGCGGAAGTGAAATATATGGAAGTCAATGACAACAATTAAAAAAAGGATAACATGTATAAAAAGATAAATACAAATATTGCTCGACGGAAATATAGTATGATGAGGTAAATAATAAACATTGCATGTACGAAGTAAAATATAATGAGGTAAACGAACACAATGAATCAGGTATTAATCAACATAGATATTACAAAGTACGCTGTTTTAAGAAGATAATGAATAAATAGAATAAGTACAATAAAGGTTAATGAAATTTGCGCACCAAAGATATGAGATTTATAAAAGAAGATAATAATTGAGAACTTACCTATCAGCTCAATTTTAGAGTATTTGCCTTCTTACCTTGCCTTCTATTCCAAATTAACCTTTAATCAATAATATTAAGCCATCAGTAAGGATTGTTAGATCATAAGTGTAATTAAGTAATTCAAGACTTAAAAAATTACAGAATAATTGTAACCTATTTGAACAATCTCGTATAAGGTTTAATTATTTATAAAATGAATAAATGAATCAAAACGACGAATAGTTAATAAGTGTGTTGTTCTGTTATTTTTTGTTCATATTCTTTTAGGGGATTTCAAATGTTGTTGTGTTGTAATTAATTGTGTGATGAGAAATATATATGTTTTTTTTATAGGACTATTATTGTTCTTAGGGGTTGATAATGCCTTTTCTCAAGATCCTTATGCTGATGGAACAAGTTTAGCTGCCGGAACAACGATAAACGTTGGGTGGTCAGTTGCTTCAGGAACTGTTGTCAATGCAGAGGGTGATTTAAGGACTACTCAAAAAGGTGTAGTTAGTGGAGAAATGAACATTATAGGAACACTTGATGCTGTAAGCGTTGATGTTTATGGTACATTAAATGTTGGAGGGAATTATATTCGTAATGATTGGGCCGGATTGCATATTTATTCCGGAGGCGTGGTTGAAATTACAGGGTATTTTCAGTCTAATCAACAAATAATAGTTGATGAAGGAGGTACTCTAATTGTACATGACTACTTATATTCTAATAATAAAATTACCGTTAATGGAAATCTTATTGTGTTAGGATCTGTTACAACCAGTGGTTCTGCAGCTATTGAAATTGGAGCAAATGGAAATTTAGTAATCGGACAAAATCTTGATGCAGGAAATGATGTAAATATTGATGGAGAAAACAACGATAATATTTATTTTTTAAGTGCTGATGCAACAATTGATTATCCTACGACATGGGGAGATCATGATTTACATAATGGTTATGGTACAGCCATAGATTTTGTAAATAATGAAAGCACTACCAATCCTGACTTATTTGAGCTTGTGCAGGATTTAGGATTAATCGGATCAGGACCAATTGTGGGTACTTACTCTGAAAGTGGGAGTTATACATTTACAGTGCCAGCAGGAGTTACCTCTCTTACTGTAGAATGTTGGGGAGCCGGTGGAGCAGGCGGAGGTTCTAGAAATAATAATAGAGGTGGTTCCGGTGGTGGTGGTGGAGCTTATTGTTCTTCAGTTTTAACCGTAACTCCAGGTCAAGTTATTTCTTATACTGTTGGAGCTGGAGGTACTGGTACAACTAATGATGGAGCTAATGGAGGTAGTACAAGCTTTTTAACTTTAACAGCCAATGGTGGAACCGGAGGTGCCAGAAATAGCGGTTCTATAGGTATTGGAGGAACTGCTACAGGAGGAACAACCAATACTACAGGAGAAAATGGTACAGTTGGAGATTCTAGAGGACAAGCCGGAGGTGCTGGTGCTAACGGCGGAGACGGAGGAGCCGGTAATGTACAAGATGATAATGGAAATGCAGGAAATTCACCTGGAGGAGGAGGAAGTGGAGGTGAATTAAATAGAGTCAGTAGGTGGAATCAGATTCCAAAGAGCGGCGGTAATGGAGCCGATGGTCAAGTAACTATTACATTTGAATTGCCTGCAGCAGAAACCGGTCCTGTATATTACTCATATCGTTCAGGTAACTGGAATGCAGTATCTACCTGGACTCATGATCCGGGTGGTACAACTCAAACGGCTACAGATATTCCTACAGATGATTCAAGGGTTGTGATATTAAACGGACGTACAGTTACACTAACATCAGACGTAACTAATACCGGTTTAAGTATGTCAATTCTTTCTGGTGGTTTTGTAAATATGGCAACCTACAGGTTTATCAATACCTTAGATGAGTTGAGTGGTCAGGGAACTTTAAAATTGGCAAGTGCTAATTTTCCTGTTGTTTCAAAAAACAATCTGGTAACTACTAATGGAGGTACTGTTGAATATAATAATAGTTCTGATATTGAATTACCATCAACGCAAACAGAATATAACCATTTAATTATTAATGGATCTGCTGTTGCTACACAAAAGCATGATTTAACTCTGTATGGTGATTTACATATAAAACAAGGAACATATCGAATTAACGATGGAAGCACTGCTCGCTATCAACTAGCTATTAACGGAAATGTAACAGTAGATAGTGGAGCATCAATTACAGTTGGTACTGGTAATACTATTGCAAATGATGTAAGTGGAGGTACTGCTCCATTTATTGATTATTATATAAAACAGACACATAGGGTAGTAGTTAATGGGGATTTTACCAATAATGGAACAGTTCGTTTTACAAACCAAAGTTACCCTCAGTATAGAGCCTTTCCAACAAATGGAGCTGCAACAGTATATTTTATGGGTGCTGCAGATAATACATTAACATGTAATAGTCAAACTGATTTTTATAATTTAGTATTAGATAAAGGAACTGATCAAACATTTAAGTTAACGGTTAATTCATCTTCTTATAGTAATTTTAGGTTGTATGGTCGTAACTCATATGGAGGTGATACCTCTGCATCTGGGGGATCAGATCAAAATCCAAACTTGCGTAAAGCGTTATGGATACGTACCGGATCTTTAGTATTACAAGGTCTTACCGCGATTCCTTCATTAACAGAAGGTGGTGATGGAGGTACTCCAAATAGTGATTTCTATATACCTGTAAATGGAGCCTTGATTTTAGATGGATCAGATGTTGTGGTTTTGTCCACAGCCGATGATTATACTGAAGTTAATGCTGCTTATGGCTTAACTGGAGGAAACAATAGTACCTATAATATTAGTGAAGGCTCTAATGCCGAATCATTTTCAATTTATGGTAAAGTTCAAATTAATGATGGATATTTATCTACGCGCGAATCAGGTGGTTTTATTACTTGGGATATGGCTTCAGGAGAATTCATTGTTAATGGAGGTACTGTTGATGCGAAACAGTTTAGAGCAGCAGGAGGTTCTGATGGTTTAGCATCTTATACGCAAACCGGAGGTACTGTTATTCTACGTGGTCAGTTGCAGCGAAGTACAGCATCTTTAAGTTCAGTTAGCGATTTGGTAAATGCAAATTTAGACTTAACCAGAAATACTAATGGTTTGGATGGTAGTAAAGGTACTCTTAACATTAATAATCCCGATAATATATTTAGTATGTCAGGGGGTACTATTAAAATATTAGATCTTTGTGGAATAAGTAATGGATCTGGATATGCCATTGATATTTTTTCGGCAGAAAAAAATATTAATGTTAGTGGAGGTACTATTGAGGTCAATCCTCAAAAAGATAATTACACTTTTAAAATACGTTCGGCTGCATCATTTGGTAATTTTGTTGTCAATAGAGTTAGCGGAAATTCTGAGGTACAGTTGAATAACAGTGATTTACCAATAGGAGTTACTGTGGATGGCAGCTTAACAGTTTTAGATAATATTACAATAACTAATGGTGTTTTTAATGCCAATGGCTTTGATGTGAATGTTGGTGGTAATTTCAGCATAGCTGATGGAACAACTTATACAACAGGAGCGAACCGTACTGTATTTAATGGTAACAAACAGCAAAAACTGGTTGTTAATTTATCATCTGCATTAAGTTTAAATAAACTGGTAATTAATAACACATCTGATAAGATATTATTAGATGGTACACAAACTGTAATAAATGTTTCTGATTCTTTGATAATTACCAATGGAGAGTTGGATGATAATGCCAAAACAATCAATGTATCGGGTAATATTTATAATGCCGGTGTACATTCAGGAGACGGACAGATTGTAATGTCAGGTACATCAATAAATGGAAATGGTTCGGGTCAGTTTAAAAATATTGTATTAAACGGTACTGGAGAAATAACTCTTGATGCCAATACTACTGTAAATGGAGTTTTGACTTTTAATCAGGATTATTTATTAAATATAGGAACCAATAATATCTCATTTGCTGCAGATGCGAGTATTACAGGTGCTTCATCTTTAAGATATATTAAATCAGCAGGTAATGCAGGAGATGGCGGAGTAACGTTTAATTATAACTCTGCAACTTCAAAAAACTGGCCAATGGGAGTTGATGTGTATTCTCCAGCTACTATTGGATTTTCATCTGCACCTTCAACATATGGTTCTATAACAATTGTACCGGTAAATTATGAACATCCTGTAACAACAACCGATGGGGAAGCATTATCTTATTTTTGGCGTGTTAAGTCAAGTGGTTTTTCTGGCATAGAAGGAATAGTATCTCATACGTTTAATTATGATCAATTGGATGTTCAGGGAACTGAGTCTGCATATTTACCTGCTCGTTATGATGCCACTGCTTATGAATGGAATAAAGGAACAGTATCAGATGTAGATGAATCAAATAATCAAATAAATAACTGGACTGCACCAACACTAAGCGCAGATTTTATTGATGGTGATTATACTGCTGGATTAAATAGTGCATTTGGTACACCTACAAAATATTATAGTCGGGCAGATGGTTTATGGAATAATGCTTCAACCTGGTCAACCACTAGTCATACAGGAGCCTCTGCTTCAAGTTTTCCTGGTTCTGGTGATATTGTAATTATTGGAAATGGAAATACTGTATCCCTTCAAAGATGGAATAATACACCGGATAGAGATCCTGAATATAGTGCAAGTTTGCAAGTGGAGTATGGAGCAACTCTGGATGCTACTTACAATCCAGGTAGTGATTTTGGGATGATAGTAACACATCCTTCAGGAAATGGTACTATTCGTATTAGTGCGGCTTATGACTATAATACAGAATTTGAATTTCCTAATGGAGATTTTTCTGATTATAATTCAAATGGTGGTACAACAGAGTTTTATACCTTAAATCCTAACCCAAGTCTTATAAACTATTTTCCTGATGGAGTAAAAGAATACGGTAATTTAACGATTACCTTGGCTGGAGCGTCAAATGTTGTTTTTGCAAATCATGATGTACATATTAAAGGTGATTTAACAATGAATGGAACAAGTGCTGACTCATGGTTTTGTCCAACATGGGGAAGTTCTGGCTGGAATGAAAAAACGATAACAATTGATGGTGATTTTGATATTGTAGGAGGATCTTTTTTCTGGAATTATAATAATAATGTAAGGCAGGATGTTGTTGTTAAACAAGATCTTATTGTAGGTAAGGATAAAGGAGGTATTGGATCAAGAGGTGCTTATAATCAATCCATATCAATTGGAGGAAGCTTTATAAATAACTCAAGTGCGTACGATAGTTATAGTAATACTTATGGTGCCTATCTTGTGAATGTTCCTCTTATCTTTTATAGCGATTCTAATTCGAAGATTACATCAACAGAAGGATCACCGCGAACAACATTTGAAAGTGTCAAAGTTAATAAAGGTGCATCTCAGCTTACTACATTAACCATGGATATTGCAGGAGCAGTTAGTTACGCTACGGATAAATGGTTAAATTTAATTAATGGTACTTTCATATATAATCGTAATGTCAATGTTTCTATATATTCAGGTGATAGCTTCTCAATACCTGGAACATCAGGATTGATAATTAATACCACAAATACATTTGATATTTGTCGTGGTAATAATAGTAACGATGATGATGTATATTTAAATGGAAAGTTAACAGTAATTGAAGGAACTGTTCGTATTGGTGATAGTTCAAGAAATATTAATAATGATATAGAATATTCAGGAGGAGGACTTTCAGAAATTAATGTTCAGGGAGGTAGCTTGTTTGTAAACGGGCAGATTCGCCGTAATCCTGCATCCTCTGCTGGTATTTTAAAGTACAATCAGAGTGGGGGAACTGTTTCTATTAATGGTAGAAATACTCTGGCTACTAATGCAAAGTTAGAGGTATTAAATACAGGTAGTGAATTTAATATGTCGGATGGTACATTAACTATTGTACGCGGTGGAGGTACTACCTACGGAGATTTATATTTGCGTCCGGAGAATTCTTCTGTTACCGGTGGTGAAATTATTTTTGATAATTCAGGTGTTGGTGATCAAGATTATCTGTTAGATTCTAATGTGTCGTTAAATGATTTAACAGTAAATGGTAATGGAAGTACTGCTACAGTTGAATTGTTATTAAGTCCGTTAACGTTAAACGGAGACCTTACGTTGGCAAACTCTAACAGTGTTTTAGATGCTAATACTGACTATAGTATTGATGTAACTATTGAAGGTGATTTTAATAATAATGGTGTATATAATTATTATGGAAACACAACAACTTTTTCAGGAGGTACGCAGCAAATTACAGGAACTGCTGATATTGAATTTTATAATTTGGTAGTTAATTCATTAACAAGCTTAACTATTAATAATGACGTTACTGTGTATAATGATCTTACTTTAAGGCAAGGAACTCTTGCTGCTGGCATATATACAATAAATGCAAAAGGAGATGTAATTAATAATGCAACCTATACATCATCAGGTAGTGGACTGGTTTTAAATGGTAGTGACAGTCAGGAGTTGTCTGGTACGGGTACCTTTGCCAGAGTAGAACTTGCAAATAGTAATGGTGCTGTATTGGCAAATGATATAACAATTAATGGAGAATTAGCGCTTACATACGGAATTCTAAATGTTAAGAATTATTTACTTTCTTTAGCAGAAAGTGCTTCTGTGTCTGGTAGTTTCGGTGTAAACAATATGATTACTACCAATGGAGTTTATAGTAATAGTGGTATAAAAAAAGTGTTTTCTTCGGGAGATACACCTGCGTTTACTTTTCCAATTGGAGTGAATGGTAAGTACACACCTGCGATTTTGGATTTATCGGCAAGTGATAATGCAGCATCCATTCAGATACATCCTGTAGATTATAAGCATCCTGCTAATATAGATGAAACAAATGTATTAGATTATTTTTGGGCTGTTGAGAGTGAAGCTTTAAGTAATGCTTCCGGATTACTTACCTTTACTTATGTTGATGAAGATATTCAAGGAGATGAATCACAATATTATGCAGCTCGTTTGTTAGTTCCGGGCAGTAGCTGGACAAAAAATAATACGGTTGATGAAGCAAATAATCTAATATCGTTTACTATTTCAGGTAATAATATTAGTGGTGAGTATACTGCAGGATTGGAGAGTGCTTTCCCGGATAATGTGCCTGAGTATACCAGTAATGCCGATGGAGACTGGTCTGATTCAGGCATTTGGACACAGACAGGAGGTGATACCTATAGTTTAACAGGTGCGCCTAATGGGTTTATCGTTGTTGTGAACAATGAGGTGGCTTTAGATGAAAATTTTGCACAAGCTTATCGAACTACAATATCCGCTGATGCAAAACTAAAAATAGATGACGTAACTTATGGCCATAATTTGGGAACTGTTTCTGGCTCTGGTACTCTTTATTTAGAACAGGGTAATCTACCGGAGGGTAATTATGATGCTTTCTTAGGTTGTAATAATAGTTCCACTCTTGAGTTTGGAGGTGTTTCTAATGATTATAGTATTTTGGCAGATCTATTTAACAATGCTGCTAATTTATTATTTTCAGGTACTGGTACAAGAACATTACCTAATGCCGATTTAACTATTTGTAAAACATTAGTAATTGATGGTCCGGTGCTGGATAATAGTGTTTTTAATCGAACTATTTATGTTAATGGATCTTTTACTCGTTTGTCTGGTAGTTTTTATAGTGGTACTGGTTCAACTGCAACAGTTTCATTTACAGGTTCAGTACAGCAATATGTTGGCGGTTTTACAGGTGTAAATACTTTAAATAACCTTGAAGTAAATAATTCGGCAGGATTAATTTTTGACGATGATATTGAAGTTGCAGGAAACTTATTGTTAACGAATGGTTTAATTACTACCTCAGCAACTAATACTTTGACAATAACCAACACTTCAAATTCTTGTGTTACTCCATCTGAGGGAAAAACAACATCATATGTAAATGGACCATTAACGAAAAAGATGAACCAAAGTGATTCATTTGTTTTTCCTATTGGTATTGATGGTGAATTAGGAAGTAAGTTGAAAATTACAGCAGTACAGACAGGAACTAAACAGTGGACTGCAGAATATAAGCGACCTAATAGTACTTATGAAAATTATTCGTTTCCTTTAACCGCTATTAATAGTCATGAATACTGGTGCTTGTCAACTCCAGGAGGGGGCCAGGCTAAAGTGCAGTTGGGATGGGATTCAGGTAGCGATATTACTCCTGGTATAACAGAACATGGATTAACAGATATCAGGGTTGTTAATTATGATGGAGCTGATTGGCAAGAGATTGCTTCTACAGCAAGTGGTTCAGAGACCAGTGGTAGCGTAATTACAGATAGCCGTGTAACAGTGGCAGAAGGAGGTACTGATTTTACAACAGCAACTGTAAATACAAATAAACCAAAGGTTAGATTTAATCCTGATGGTTCTTTATGTGATTTATCCACAGGTATCAAAGTTGAATTGATATCAACGGTACCTACAGTAGCAGATTATGAACTATCTTATTCAATAGATGGAACTCCTCAAACCGCTGTTGCTGTTAGTAGTTTTCCTTATTACCTACCTACTCCTTCTGTTGGAGTTTATGAAATAACAGGTTTTAAATATGATAATAAAATTCGGGTTGGTGTATATGATGCAACAGCAGTTGAAGTATTTCCAACACCAACAACTGCTGATGCAGGTGAGGATCAGAGTTTACAAGGATTAACACAAGCAACCCTGGATGGAAATTCTGCTGTTGTTGGAAGCGGGGTTTGGAGTATTGTTAGTGGTACAGGGGGGTCTTTTGTTGATCCAATTGACCCGGTAACGAAATTTAATGGTACCGCAGGTACTTCATATGTGCTTAATTGGACAATTACTTATGGAGACTGTCAGTCTGTAGATCAGGTTAATATTGCATTCCCATTAGTGCCTCCTCACGTTTGGCTTGGAATTACAAATGATTGGTTTACATCTAGCAACTGGTCAGATGGAATTATTCCTGATGAAACAGTTGATATAACATTAAATGCTGTAACATCGCCAAAAGTTAATGCAGTTATTAATAGTACAGCAGTAGCAAAAGTTAAGAATTTAACCATAGCTTCAAGTGCCTCATTAACACTTACAGAGGGAGCTAAGTTTACTATTAGTGGTGATTTGATTACCAATGATAATTTAAATATTCAAACTAGTGTAACCAGTCCGGTGTCAGTAATTGCTTATGGTAATGTGGTTGGTAATGCTAATTACGAATGGACAGGTTTAACAAATATGTATTGGTGGCATATTGGTCTTCCTGTTACAGGGGTTTCAAATAGTGATTTTGATACCTCGTATGGAGATACAGATTATGCATTAAATAGATATACAACTTCTGGTTGGGAAAGAATAGCAGGAATTAATGAGGTTGATGCAGATTACAGTTTTAGTTCAGACTTATTGGAAGGATATTCATTATTACCTCGTTACGATTTTGATCTAAAATATTCAGGGGTATTGAATAATGGCGATTATTCTCAATCATTTAGTAATGCAGGATGGTATTTAATAGCAAATCCATACCCATCATATTTAGATGTAGAAGATGCCGGTTTTGACAAAGGCAATTTTATCAATACTATTTTTATTGATGGTTATGACAATACAATATCTATCTATAATACATTAACAAATATTGGTATAAATAATGGAAGCAGATATGTAGCTCCCGGTCAGGCCATGTGGCTTAGGACATATCGGGCAACTGATGCTATTTCTATTGCAAATACAGCTCAGGTTCATTCTACAGGTAGTTTAAAATCCTCTGATGTAGAAGATGATAATATATTTAGATTTACATTGAGTGGAAATAACAATACAGATGAATCTGCAGTATTAATAAGTGAAGATTTTGGATCTGAGTTAGTTTCTGTTTATGACTCAGAAAAGAAGATGAATGGCGGAAATATGTTGAATGTTTATTCGTTAAAAGAAAATAAGAATATTGCTATAAACACACTCCCTTATTTAGAGTCTGAGCAAATTATACCTGTTGGATATACGGTATCATCTGCAGGCCTATCTGAATTTACCTTCAAAGCATCAAATATTAATAGTTTTATGAATGATGTAGATGTTTATTTGGTTGATAATACTGAAGGTATCACAATAAATTTAAGAGAAGAACCTACGTATACATTTACTCCGTCAACTACTGAAAGTAACGACCGTTTAGAATTAAGATTTAAGATGTCTATGACAACAGATATTGATGATGCTAAAGCGGTTGTTTCAAATAGAAACGTGTCTATTTATGCTGTTGGACAAGAAGCAACAGTTAAAGTAACAGAAGATGTTTTGCTTGAAAAAGATAGACTTATTGAAGTATATGATATCTCAGGTTCTATTGTAAAACAATTGAAATTAAACGATATAGAAACAACATTTACATTACCTCAGACAAACGCAGTCTATATAATTGCCGTTAAAGCAGGTGGTTATTCTTATCAACAAAAAGTAGTAACTCAAAATTAAGAATAGAAATTGTTAATATAATATGTAATCCGGTAGCAAATTGTTACCGGATTTTTTTATTTAAGGAAAATAGTTATGTCAATTTAACTTGAAGATAGAATTGGATATTTAAATCGTATTTAATCATTAATCATTTAAATTTATTTATTCATCAATATTAGTCTATTCTTCGGTTGTTGAGAATAAATATTAGTCTATTTTTACTCAGATAATTAATTCTCCCCCCGTTAAATATTAATTATGTGTAGTGCTTTTGTAAGGAATTATATCTGTTGAATACTATTTACAGATTAAAAACCTTTTAAAGGTATTGCATATAAATAAGGTTGATTTTAAATAATTAGCTAAGACATTAGTATGCCTTTATTGGAGGTTTAGTTAATGTTTGAATTGAACTTAATGAATGGGACAGTATTAAATTTTTATAGTATGCACAGGAGAATTATCTTATTTTTTTTAATTCTAGCCATTTGTACAATAAATGGTTTTTGCCAAACAGGACCCGCAGGAGTTGGAAATACGGAAGGGAAGAGTAGTCAGCCGGAAAATTTAATTTGGTTAGACGCTAATGATTTAGGAAGTTTTAGTGATGGTAGCATTTGGTATGATAAATCAGGAAATGAGAATAATGCCACTCATGTAAACATGGGAGGTAATGCTCCTTCATTATCCTTATTAAATGGTCAAAATGTTTTAGATTTTGATGGTTCTGCATCTTATTTAAGAATCTTAGATGATGGTTCAGGAGATAATCGTTTAGATGGAATGGATGAACTGGCTATTTTTGCCGTATTTAATCCCGGATCTACAGATCAAAGAGCTTTAATATCTAAACGCCAGAATGCTTCAGGTAATAGTCGTTCATGGACTCTTTTTCATGATAGTGGTTATAATTTAAAAGGATATGCAGGATCTGGAACAGCTGGTGGTGGTGTAAATACATCAGGTAGTTATGGTATTGCTTCATATATATTAAATAATAGCCTTTCGTTATATTATAATGGCGATTTACAAAACTCAAACGGATCTGGTTACTCAATACCAGACAGGAGCGAAAATATTTGCATAGGTAGGTTTGATGAGACAAGTTCTGAAACTCGTTGGTATAATGGAAGTGTGGCAGAGATTCTTGTATATAGAGATGGTATTAATACTGCTCAAAGAACCATAATTGAAAATTATTTAAGTGAAAAATATAATATTGCTTTAGGTACAACTTCTAAAGATAAGTTTACACCTTCTGATGCTTCTTTTATTAAGGATATTGTAGGTGTCGGTGTAGAAAGTGATGGAGTTCATTCTTTAGCATCATCATCTGGGTTATATATTTCATTGAGAGATTCTTCTTTAGGTGATTATATTTTTGCATCCCATGATGGAACAATAAATGATATATCTTCTATACAATCTGTTTCAGTTGCTGATAAAGCATGGAATAGGTCATGGTATGTCGAGAGCACAGGTACTGCAACAGCACATTTAAGTTTTGATTTGTCTGAAGGTGTTGGCGGAGCTTATCCGCAGGATTTAGCAAACTATGTATTGTTAAAAAAAGATTCGCCGTCGGGAAGTTATTCTATTGTTACAACCTCATTAAAGGGGATTGAAGAAAGCGATAGAATTTACTTTGAGGTTGAATCTGCAAATTTTACTAATGGATATTATACATTAGCAACATTAGATGAGTCTGTAAGTCCGGTTGAAGGAGGTACTCGCAGAATATGGTATGCCTTAAGATCAACTGCAGATTGGGACAGTCCTGATGCATGGACTCTGGAGCCTTGCGGTTGTCTGCCTAATAATCCGGATGGTTATACACCTATAACTTCACCAACCTCAGCTTCAGATAAGGTGGTAATCATGAGTGGGAAAAAAGTAACAGTTCCTGTAGGTGTCAATAATCTTTCAAATGGAGAGCTTGTTGTCGAGGGGGAATTAGACCTTCAAACAACTACAGGACATAGTTTTTCAACTATTAGTGGTACAGGAGTTATAATGATGGCTGCAGATAATTTTCCTTCCGGAGATGCTTCTGATTTTATTACACAAGGTGAAGGAGAGGGAAAAGTTCAGTTTTATGGTTCAGGATATACTATTAGTAGAGACCATGAATTTTATAATGTTGAGTTTAATTTATCTTCAGCAGTATCAGAAATTATTCTGAAATCAAATTTAGCGGTGAATGGTGATTTAGAAATCAATAATGGTATAGTGACTATTAATGATGGTGTTTCAACAAACAATTTAGATGTTAATATTTATGGTGATTTTAATATCTCATCGGGAGGGCAATTACAGACAGGAGAAGGTAATGCCCGACACCAGCTTAATTTATATGGAGATTTAAAAAACCAGGGAGGTGTCGTAAAATTTACCAATAGAACATCAGCTATATATAATAGTGATGCTACGGATGGTATTGTTGATGTTAACTTTTTAAACGATACCGAGGATCAGTTAGTAACATGTAATGGCATTACAAATTTTTATCGTATTGAAGTTGATAAGGGTGATGATGATACATATGTGTTATCGATAAATGCTTCAGATACCGATAATTTTAAATTATATGGTCGTGCAAATTACAGTCATTCAAGTATCGCTCAACTAACAAATAATAATAATGCACTTGGATTGTTAAGAGGAACAGTTCGTTTGGGGCAAAATGTTGTAATAGATCAATTAAACACTTCTGGAAACTTTAATATATCTGAAGCTGCTTGTTTATGGGTAGATGGTGGTACTATAACAATGAGTTCCGGTAATTCACTTGTTCCTTATGGAATAGTAAAAGTAACATCAGGTACATTATCAGTGTTGGTTCCTAGTGGAATAACACTTAGAGATAATGGAAATATACAAATCGAGGATGGGGTTATTAATACAAATCAGATCAGAACATCAATTTTAGGTGCTGAACACCAGGGAGGATATAAGCAATCTGGAGGAATAGTTAATATTGTAGGAGGAAGCTCAACTACTGATTACTATCTGTTTAATTTAACTTATGAAGGAAACACTTTTCAAATGAGTGGAGGTACGTTAAATGTACAACAGGCCAATAGTAAAGGTGGTATTTTTATTAACTCATTAGAATCGAACTGTAATGTGACAGGCGGTACTGTAATTGCTAATATTGGTAATAGTAATGACTTTGTTATAACATCAAGAGCTCCATTTTATAATCTGATTTTAGAGAAGTCGACATCAAATAGCAATGTGTTTATTTTAGATGATGGAGTAGATGTTGGTAGTACAGATGTTGACCTTGAAGCTCAATCTTTAAAAGTACTTAATGACTTTAGAATTAGAGGGGAAGAATCAGGTGCAGACTATCCAGATATTACTCTTCAAGCAGTAAATTCAGATGATGAACCTGTGGATTTATATATTGGAGGATCTATGTTTTTTGAAAATGGAATCAACTATATTTTTGCAGTAGGAGGAACTAGTCCATATGATGGATCTAATAAGCAACCAACTTTAGCAAATACAATATATTTTAATCAGACAATAGCTACATCAGCAATTGATACCTTGTATTGGGGTAATGATGGAGGTGGAGATGATGATATTGATGCTTCAGAAAGGTTTGAGATGGGGAATTTTGTATTAAACAGAACCTCAGCTAATGAAATTAGAACTGTAGCAGCATCAAATATTAAGAATAATCAGATATTTATTGATGTAAATGGAGATGCGTCTGTTCTTTCAGGAACTTTAGATCAAGGTCGCCAGGTTTTCAGAACCTGGGGTAAGATCGTAAACTATGATCGAATGGGAACCTGGTATGAAGATGGATCTTATCCAGTATCCGGAGGAACTCCAAGTACGGCACAAATAAGATTCAGAGAAGATGCAGATGTTGAGATTGAAACACAAGACGGTGCTGTTTTTGGTAATATTCGATTCAATGTAAATCCTGCAACTACACATGTGGTATTGACCAGTGATGTTAAGATTGAAAGAATGGAATTTATGCGTGGAGCTATTTATTTAAAAGGATATAATCTTACTATAAATAGAATGTGGAATCTTCAAGGGAATGGAGATCTTTATGCTGATATTGATAATTCGGAGGAGTTAAATGTTTCTGATGCAGGTGTTGATGGAAATAAATTAATTTATACGGATGGAAAGGCTTCAGATGGAGGTTTAAGCTTATATATTGATAGTAATACGCCTAATGAAAAGAAATCAAACAGGGATAATAATACTTCACCAGTAACATTTCCTGTAGGCTATACTACTGATGGAGGAACTATAATTTACCATAGACCAGCACAATTAAAAGTTAAAGATTTTTCTGATGATGGATATGTAACAATACGTCCTGTTTCAGGTGAACTTGAAACTACTGACCCAACAGGAAATAAGGAGATTTTGCCAATGTATTGGAGAGTAACACAAAATGGTTTTGATGTTCTTCCTAAAGTTGCATTTCAATTTTATTATAGAGGTGTTGATGTTTCTGATGCTAATCAGGAGGATAAGTATGTGCCTGGGTATGTTCTAGATGAACTACCTTTTACAAGAGGATATCAAGATGGCGTTTCGGATATTATAAATGCAGAAATTGATGGGGCTACCAGAAGAATAGTTTTCAATGGATCATCAACAGGTGGTGAGTTTGATAAGGATGTATTTGATGGATTTACATTGACGAATGCTAACTATACTTGCGGTGAGAGTCAGAGATTTAATGGTACTCCTCAAGTGTATTATAATAAGAGACAAAATAATGCTTATTGGAATGATAAAAACTCATGGTATGAAGATCCGGAAGGATCTAAGAATGCGACGGATTACCCTCAGGCAGGTGATATTGCTGTGATTAGAGGTAGTACATGGACTCATAATATTACAGTTAATGGATCTCAACAATGTGCACAGATTATTTTTGAAAGAGAAGGAACGTATTCTGATATTGAGTCGTTACCCCGACTTAGAGTTGGTCCTAATGATATTATTACAGCAGGGGTTATTACTGGTGTAGGAGATTTATATCTACAGCGTAATTTATCGTCATCGGCCAACGTATTTGGAGATTTGGGTGATTTTGCCAGTAATGATACCAGTGTGGTTGAGTTTTATACAATGCAAAATGGTACTTATTCTGTAGATGAAGATGATTTTTTAAATGATTTACCTACATTAAGAGTTTATGGTGCAGGTAGTTATAGTAGAGATGTTATATTTAATTATGATCTGAAATGTAAGAATCTGGTTGTTGATGGTCATGCTACACTTGTTGTTGGAGGGAATTATGAAGTTGAAAATCAGACTCGTCTGGGTTTTACTTACGATGGTAACATCCAGTTTCCTAACGGTACTGAATCGTTTTCTTTAACTACGAATGATTTGTATACATCAACGGGAAAGGGTAGTGAAGCCGAATCATATACTATTGATGTTGCTTCAGGTGGAACCAACGCCGTGGAGCATTATCTTATAGTAAAAGGAAATATCAACTTTAATTATAGAGGAGATGTAAACGAAAGTGATTACCTGTTGATGGATTTGTATAATTCTTCAGTTGAAAATAATGTTATTTTAAGTTTAGAAGGTAGCAATTCCGGCGAGCTTAATAACTTATTTGAAGATGGACAGTATTCATTGGATTTATATAAAATTCAAGTTGATAAAGGAGTTAATACTGATTCAACATTCACAATCAACTCTAATTTTTCATTGGATGCCCCTTCAAATGGTAATGTTAAGAATATTAATTTGCAGAATGGATTCTTGGTGTTGAATAATGACCAAATAAATATAGATCTATCTACAGGAGGTTCATTGTTTCCAATTGCAGGTACATCCGGTTTGGAAATTCAACAAGGAACTGTTAATGTAAATGGAGGATCAGGGATTTCATTGGATGGTATTTTAAAGATATCCGGAGGAAAATTGGATATGTCTGATTCTGATAGTGGTGAAGGTGATAATCCTATAGTGTTTTCAACATCAGGTAATTCGAAAATTGAAATAACAGATGGAACCTTATTGGTTGGTTCACAGATACGTCGTTCAGAGAATGATGATCTTGGTGTATTAAATTATTCTCAGACAGGAGGAGATGTTCAAATAGGTGTTTCTTCCGGAGGTATTGCCAGTAGAGGTATGTTTGAGGTTCTGAATACCGGAAGTTCAATAACTTATACTGGGGGCAAATTAAGTTTGCTTCAGCAAAACACAAGCTCTCCTGAAATTGCTGCATTATTACTTAATCCTTCAAGTTATAATTTGTCAGGTAGTACAATTTATATTTTTACAGAAGATACACCTACAGGACAAAATAGTTTTGGAATTAATAGTTCTGTTCCTCTTAATAATTTGACAATTAACGGAACAAATAATCCTACTGCAAATATTGAAATCCGTGACCTTTCAATTGCAGGCGATTTGAATATTGAATCTGAGTCAGAACTTGATGCAAATGGTTTTGCCATTGAAATTCAGGGTGATTGGACTAATGAAGGTACCTTTACTGCATCAAATGGCGAAGTTTTATTCGTAGGTTATAGCGAACAAACGATTACCGGAAATACAACATTCTATAAGTTAACCAAGCAGAATGGAGGAGATGTATTGTCGTTAGGCAATTCAACAGATATTACTGTAGATTATTTGTTAACCTTAACAGATGGTTCAATTGATGATAATGGAAATTCTATTTATGTAAAAAGAGATATCATAAATAATGGCGAAATGATCAGTGGGGATGGTGATGGAGTGGTTTTAAATGGAACTGCTTCTCAAAGAATTTATGGTGATGGTTCTTATGAAAAAGTGTATTTGAACAATGCTTCTGGTTTTACACAAGAAGAGGGCAATGTTATCACGATTAAGGAAAACCTTCAGATGGAGTCCGGAGTTTTAGATATTGGAAAAAATTTAATTGTATTTCAAGAGAATGCGACAATAAATACAACAACTGGTTTTTCAACGAGTAATCTGATTCAAACAGATGTTTCGTTTGTTGATGCCGGACTTAAAAAATATGTTCCAGCGGGTTCCTTAAGCTTTATATATCCGTTAGGTAGCGGAGGTGCATATACTCCTGTTAATTTAACGATTACAAATAACAGTTCTGAAGGTGCTTATTTGAGAGTTAAGGGGGCGAATGAGTGTCATCCTAGTGTTATAGATCTGTCAGAAACAACAATGGATGAAACAACAAATGTGTTACAATATTATTGGGTCTTAGATGCGAATGGATTTTCAGATTTCCAGGGAGCTATTTCAATGAGTTATCCTAATTCACTGGTTATGGTGACTGAATCCGGGTATACTTATGACGATTATATAACAGCTCGTTTACTATCTCGAGGGGAAGGAGAATGGAATAAGGATGTTGGCACAGTAGATACAGCTAATGATATTATATCTTTTGATTTTTCTGTTGCAACAGATGATGATGGCATAAAAGGAGACTATACTGCGGGATTAGATGAGGCTATTCCGGATCAGGTTCCAACTTATACTTCAGTAAAAGATGGAAATTGGAATGATGTGTCTGTATGGACACCAACGCCTCCAACAGGTGGTCCAAGAGGAGCTATTGTTGTTGTAAATAATAATGTATCTATTCCTGTAGATTATATTTCAAGCTATAAAACAACAATTAATGACCAAATTACTATTCCAGGAACAGAAGGACATCGTTTAGGGAATGTTGATGGATCTGGAACTCTTTATTTGGAAACCGGAGGATTACCAACTGCTGACTATACTGAGTTCTTTGTCGTAAATGGTGGTACTGTAGAATTTTCAGGAACAGATATTTCCTATCCAGTATTATCAGGAATTACAACTGTAAATAATATTAAATTTTCAGGAACTGGTCAAAGAAATCTGCCTAACACAGACCTTAATATTTTAGGTGATTTAATTATTGAAAGTACAGGTTCGTTAATGGTTAACAATATCAATGACAGAGATTTGTATATAGATGGAGATCTTGAGTATAATTCTGGTAATATTGATTGGGGTATGGGAACATTAAATTTATCCGGAACATCAGTGCAGAATATTTTTGGATTAAGTTCGCTAACCGGAAGTAATGAAGTATATAACCTGACTATAAATAATGGTTCCGGAGTAAATCTTCAATTTGATATGGATGTATCAAATAAATTGAAGTTAACTAATGGTATTCTTAATACTGAAAATGGGGATTTAGTTATAACTAATTCAGCGGCTAATGCTTTTGAAGGTGGTAATTCATCATCGTTTGTAGATGGACCTTTAACAAAGTATATTAATTATAATGAGTCATTCCAATTTCCAGTAGGAAGTGCAGGGAGATATGGGATTATAAAAATCTTTAATGCAAAAAAGAGCGGTACTTCTGGAACAGGTATATGGAAGGTTCATTATTATAATGAGGATCCGTCATCTGCAGGTTACGATACAGAAAGTATGGATGGAAATATTGAGTTCGTCAGTCATAATGAATATTGGACCATTTATGGGCCTGACGGCGGGAGTTCTAAAGTTACAATGACATGGGATAATCAAAGTGGTGTAACACCTGATAGTAACTTTAGAATGGTACAGTGGAGTGATTTAACAACAGATGCATGGCAAGAGGTAAATATTATTTCGTTATCAGGAGATGCTTCAGGTGGAACAGTTTCTTCAAGTAGTTCTCTATTGTATAATGAATTCTCAGAAGGTAATACGTTTACATTTGGTTCAATATCTGTTCCTTCATATACTTGGGTTGGTAATACTAATGATTGGTTTACTGCTTCTAACTGGAGTAATGCCATAATCCCTGACGCTTCCTCAGATGTTAGTATTAATTTAGTTTCTTCCCCTAAAGTATATCCAGTCATTGATCCTTCAATTCAATCGGGCGTGGTTCAGGTTAATGATCTTACAATTGCAACAGGTGCAAGTTTGACTTTATACGAAAGCTCTAGATTCACTATTAATGGTAATCTGACTACTAATGGAGGATTAGTTGTTAATAATTCATCAGAAAATCCCGTTTCAATTATTACACATGGTTCTGTTTCTGGTGAAGCAGTATTTAAATGGACTGGTTTAACTAATATGTTATGGTGGCATATCGGATATCCCGTATCAGGAGTAACAGATGCAGAGTTGGATGCTTCATATGGAAATTCTGATTATGCATTAAATAGATATGCTTCTACAGGGTGGGAAAGAGTAGCTGGAATTAATGGAACTGATAATTACGATTTTGATAATGATTTATTAGAGGGCTATGCTTTACTGCCACGATATGCTGGTCAAACATTATCTTATTCTGGTGTCCTTAACAATAATTCGAGTTATTCTAAAGTATTTAACAAAGCACAATGGTATCTAATTGCAAATCCATATCCTTCTTACATAGATATAAAAGATGAAGGATTTAATTTAGGAAGTTTCTTGAAAACCATTTATATAGAAAGTAGTGATAATATTACTTCTACATTTAACAGGTTAACAAATATTGGTATAAATGGAGGTTCTCGTTATGTTGCACCAGGACAGTCTGTTTGGTTAAGAACTTATAATTCGAGTGATGTTATTTCAATAGCAAAATCAGCCAGAGTTCATTTTAGTGGAAGTTTAAAAACTACATCAGTTGACAATAATAATATATTTAGGTTTATACTAGAAGGAGATAATAATGCAGATGAAGGGGTTGTCTTTTTTAGTAGTGATTTTGGTAATGAAGCCACTTCAAAATATGATTCTGAAAAGATGATGAATGGTGGAAATATGGTAAATGTATATTCATTAAAAGAGAATCAGGAAATTTCGATTAATGCATTACCTGAATATAAATCAAATAGGGTTATTTCAATTGGATACTCAGTATCAACGGAAGGAATGGTAGACTTCACATTTAAAGCATCAAATATTTCAAGCTTTATGTCTGATATAAATGTTTATTTAATTGATAAACTTGAGGATATAACTGTTAATTTGAGAGAAGAACCTTCTTATACATTTACACCAACAGCAGCGAGTTCTAATGATAGGTTCGAATTAGTTTTTGAAACAAGTCTTACTACAAGTGTCGATGAAGGCGAGAGTGTGGTTTCATCGCGAAATGTTTCAATTTACTCGGTAAAACAAGAAGCAACAGTTAAAGTAACAGAAGATGTTTTGCTTGAAAAAGATAGACTTATTGAAGTATATGATATTTCAGGTCAATTAGTAAAACAAGTTGATTTGGATGATGTAGAAACAACTTTTACCCTTCCTCAGGCAAATACTGTTTATATTATTAATGTAGAAGCCGGAGGCTATTCATATCAAGAAAAAGTAGTGACTCAAAATTAAGAATAGAGATTGTTTGTATAATATACAGTCCGGTAACAATTTGCTACCGGATTTTTTTTGTACTAGCTAAAGTGAGGTCTGTGTACCTTGTATATTAAGATATTCAAATAAATAGTGTTTAACTATTTATCATGTAAATCGGTATATTCATCAATATTAGTTTTTTTTTCGGTTGTTGAGAATAAATATTAGTCTATTTTTACCCTCGTATAATTAATTCTCCCCCCCCCCGTTAGGTTTTAATTATATGTAATGTAGTTGAAAGAATTTTATCTGTCTGGCTATGCCTAATAGGTAGTTTAACGTTTTTTTTTATGTATTACATATCAATAAAGTTGATTTAAAACAATCAGCTGTAAGATAAAGATGCCTTGTTTTGAGGTTTTGTTAATGGATGAATTTTGATTGTTCTGAATTTTATTTAAGAACCTTAGATTATGCATCTAATGTACATTTTAGAGTTCTTTTATCAGGAAATTGTAGTCATTCATCATAAAAAATGCATTCAATATTTAAGAATTTGAACAAATACGTAGAAAGGACGTATGAAAATTTATTTTTGTAACTGTTTTACAATATCTAACATAGTTTTGGGACTGGTTTAACTATTATTTTATGATATCTAAATTTACTTTTTTAAAAGGTTCTCTTATTTTATTACTATTAATTGTTTCAATACAATTATCTGCACAAACAGAAGGTGATTATCGCACAAAATCATCGGGTTCACTAAATTGGTCAGCTTTGACAAGTTGGGAGGTATATACTTCCGGTAGTTGGGAAGATGCAACTGAATATCCTGGGTATTCTGCATCTTCAGCTATTGTTACCATTCAAAGTGGAGCCAATGTAACACTTGATGTTACATTAGCTAATGCCATTGGAGGTATGGTTGTTGCTGGTTCTTTTACAACTTCTAATAATGACAGGGCGTTTACTGTAGATGGAGATTTGACCATAATGGGAGATTTTAATATTAGAAGATGTAATCCATTAACTGTAACAGGTGGTACCAATATTTCCGGGACTATGACAGATAATCATGATAATGGATCAGCTGTTTTTCAAGGAGTTTTTACTGTGGAAATCGGAGGTTCTTTTTCTACGTCTAATAGTTCTGCTTTCACATTTCAAAACGGTATTGTAAATAATGGAACATTCTCTCATTCGGGAACAGGTAATGTGATATTTCAAAATGGCATTGAGAATAATGGAACATTTGAAAAAACAGGATATGGTAGAGTATATTTCAATACAAATTCTCAAAGTATTACAGGTAATGCACTAACCATAAATGCTTCTTATATTTATATAGATACCGATGGGGCAGCTAATGATATTATGGTTACAGTAGATGCAGATGCGTCAATCAATATTAATAATGCGGGATTATATAATTATAGTAACGCTGCAGTTGCATTTCAAATGAATGATGGTGTTCTGAATCTGGCTAGGAATAATACGCAATATTTGAATAACGGAGGAGGTACGGGGAAGTTAATTCTTGAAGAGTTAAATATCAGTGGTACAGGAGTAAAATATTGTTATGGAAATATTGTACTGACAAATAATCTTATTCTGGATGCCGGATATTCACTTAATTTTAATACTTCGAATTTTACAGTAAATGGGTACTCTTCAATAAGTGGTACTTTAACAGACACAAATAATACCGGTTCAGAAACGTTTATTGGATTATTTACAGTAAATGCAGGTGGCTCATATATTACTAATTATACTTCTTCACATTCATTTGGTAATGGAATAGTAAATAATGGAGATCTCAGTATTTATAATTCCGGTGTTACGATTGATTTTATCACAAATTCACAGGATATCTCAGGAACAAATCCGGTTACTTTGGATGGAACTATAACGATTGGAGATGGTTTGACAGTTACCAATAAAATATCGGATGTCACAGATGGGCTTATAATGGAGGGAGTTCTTAATGGAGCAAGTGGCACTTCTACGTTTGTGAACGAGACGTTAATAAGTGTTAGGGATACTTATGGTCCAATGTTAACTATTGGTATTTTTGATGTGTCTTTGGATGAAAATATAGTTAGGTATGATCTAAATAATACACAATATGTTTCACCTGTTGAGTATTATGATTTAATAATAGAGGCAACAGGAGATCAAAATAAATATTTACAAGGTAATACTGTTGTAAGAAATGATTTTGAACTGGTAAACAGAACGGACTTTATGCCAGCTGAATATGATTTTACAGTATTAGGGAATTCGAATATTTATGGTCGGATTTATGATCAGGATGATGCTGGGACTTTAACATTTCAGGATGTGGATTTATCCAATGGAGAATTAACAGGTGATCATACAGGTAATTATATTATTAATGGTAATTTAACAATGCCTTCAGCTTATGGTCGTATCGGACGAGGTGATATTACTATACAAGGAACTACTGATGTTCCTGTAGGTTTAAATCTTACTTTAAATAATAACAATGGTACCAAAATATTTGTAGGTAAAATAACTTCTGATGGAGATTGGCTAAATACGGGTAATGAAAGTGTGGAAATTCAAAATGGTATTGAATTTAATGGAACGACATTTACTTCTGGTTCCGGAGTTTACAATTTTACAACTAATGATCAGAGTATTAGTGGTTCCTCTTCTATCGTATTTTCAAATGATGTGTTTGTAGGAGATAACAGTACTTTAACAAATGAAATAACAGGAGGAATCACTATTACTGATGAGTTAGACGGACTTGGTGCTAATTCTGTATTTGCGAATAGTAGTATTGTGAATTTTAACGATGGAGATTTAGTTCCAATGGAAAACGGAACTTTAGATTGTTCCTCAAATCCAAATACTTTCAATTATAATAGAAGTACTCGCCAATATATCAAGCCTACAACATATTATAATTTAAATCTAGTCGATGATGTAGAAGATAGTAATTATAGTGATTACAAACAATTACAGGGTACAACCACTGTTTTAAATACTCTTACAACCTCAGGTTATACTGATTTTATTTGTAACAGTAATGACTTAATAATTACAGGTTCAGTAACGCATGGATCTAATGGTGAATTTACCACAGGGAGTAATACTGTTACTTATAATGGCACAGGAGATCAGGATATTTTGGATATCACTTATGATGGCAATCTTGTACTGGCTGGTACCGGTACTAAAAGCCTAACATCAGATATTACAGTAGTAGGTAATGTAACAATTAATAATGGAAGTACTTTTATTATAGCCGATAATCAGACTTTAACATTGGCAGATACATCCGTACTAACAAACAACGGTACTTTTAAAGCCGTTGGTTCATCTGGTAATCCGGCAACCATTACAACTTCCGGTTCCGGAGGATATACAATAGATCAATCTGACGCTTCAGCTGAGTTCCATGCGTCTTATGCAAGCTTTGATTATACAGGAGGAATTACTATTTCAGATGGTACTGTTGATGCAACAAACAATTTTTCAAACTGTACTTTTTCCAATGGTACAGGAAATGAATATATGAATTTTGGAGGATTTGATCCAATCGGTGGATTGTCATCAATTCAAAATGTGACTTTTGAATCCGGACCTTCTTATAATGTATCTCGTACTTCAGGTACAGATGTAGTAACTTTTGTTCAGGCAACAGGTGATTTATCCGGTGAGAACTACGATAATGACAATGGAAATCCAGGAACATTAATTGAATGGACTGATCCTACTTCCGTTTATTATTCAACAGGTGATGTATCTGCCTATGCAACTGCTTCATGGGCACACAATGAAGATGGAACAGGAGGAAATCCTACTTTGGCACAACTAACTGATGGAACTTTAACTTTAATAGTTCAGGATGATCATACTGTAACTTTAGATAACAATGGAGATATTAATGTTCGAAAATTAATTGTTGGAGAAGGAAACACAGGTTCATTTATAATAGGAGGAGATGCCACTCAGCAAGTTCTTACTATTCAAGAATTATTACAAGTTGAAGCTGGGGCTACGATTCAATCAGGTTCAGCAGGCGCGCCAGCACATATTTTGCGTTTATACGGTAATGTTGTTAATAACGGAAATTTTGATTTAAGACAATCTTTTACTTCTGTTGTTAATACTGAAGTATATGGAAATATGGTATTTAGTGGTGCAGTTAGTCCAACTTTTAGCCAGCTAACTTTAAAATCGGGTTGTAATGCTACTGCTGATGTAGCTTTAGATGTTGATTGGGATTTAATTCTTGAATCGGGTGCTGTATTAAATGATGGAGGAAATACGCACTCTATTGAATTTAATTGGACAAATAATGGTGGTGTATATAATGCAACAGGTGGAATTGTATTTGATGGAGGAACTTCATCCATCACTGCTAGTGGCACAACTACAACATTTAATGATGTGACCTTTAGTGGTAGTGGTATTGTTACCATTAAAGAAGATGTAATTATAGGTGGTAATACATCTATAACAGATAACACCAAAGTGTCAGTAGATAATGTAACTGTTACTGTAAATGGTGATTATACGTTAGATGAAGGATCAGAATATGTACAGACATCAAACTCAATTAGATTTCAAGGATCAGATGCTCAAACTATTACTTTAAATGGAGAAGAGACTTTCTATAGAGTTTATTTTTCGAATGGTGGAGTAAATGCAAAAACAGTTGTAGGTGATTTAAATGTTGGCGAATGGTTAATGATTGATTCAGGTGCTATAGTTGAAGGGGATGGAAATCAAACCATACAGTCGGGATTGAGAGTTGATGGTACTTGTAATTTTTCGGGTATTATTACTATGAATGGAGGTTACATAGATACTAATGACGCTTCTGTTAATAATATCGTTTTGGGAACAGCGAAATTGGTTATACAGGGAGGTGTTAATTTACGTCATAATGTAACCGGAGAAACAGTTACCATAACAGCTCAAAATGATATTGATGTAATAAGTGGTTATATAGTAATAAACGACGATGTGACTCTTGTTGGTCAAAGTACCAATACTTTAAAACTTGAGGCTGATCAGAACTTATATATCCGTGGAGCAGATAATTTTCCTGATAATTTTATATATGATTTTGATCCTACAGCAAATGTAGTTTATGATGCAAGTATTGACCAAATAGTTCGAGGAGGTTTTACTTATGGTAGAATTTATTTACGATATGCCAATAGAAAAACTGTAGATGGACCATTAACAATTACAGGGCAATTATACTTACGTGATGAAGCTACACTTGATCTTGGAACTTTTTCTCATGAGTTTTCAGGATCATATATTTATAATGGAACAGATCACAATGGATCTATTGAAGGTTCAAGTGCTACCTTCACTATTGGAGGAGTTGACGCCAATCAAACATTAGAGGCTAATGGAACGGGTACTTATAATTTTGGTAATCTTATTTTAACTCAAAACGGAGCAACAGAAACCCGAACTCAAACAATTAATAATGATTGTAATATTATTGTTACAGGAGATTTGACCATTAATAATGTTGGTGGAACAGAAGCAATACAACATATTGTTAATTTAAATTCAAATTCAATAGGAGGCCCAGGAGGCACTTTATATTTAGGAGCCTATTGTCAGTTGAATGTTGATCATCTTAATTTTGGAGATGATGTAATTGATAATTTTGCTTCCTCATCTTTCGATGTAAACAGTACAGTATATTATAGTTTAGATGGAGGAAGTCCTACTTCTACTGGAAATCCTATCGATGTGGCAAAAAATCAGTATGTGGCAGATGGAGTAACTTATGGTAATGTTCTTTTTGCCAATGGTAATAAAATTGCCGAAGGAAACTTAGATATTAATGGAGATCTGAAAAGAACTGGTACATGTGTTTTTTATGATGGAGGATATGAACATACACTTGCCGGTAATTGGAAACTGAATAGTTCCGTTTATTATACAGAATCTTCGGCTACAGGTACAATTATTTTTGATGGTGTAGATCAGGATTTAGATGGAGTTAATTTTAATAATGTAACTATTGCAAATTCAGGGACTGCAAATTTATTTAATTCACTTAATATATACGGAAACCTAGTTGTTGAGGATGGTAGTATATTTGAGACTTCTACTTTAAATATGAATATAGGTGGAAATGTTACAGTTAATGGAACTGGAGAATATACTCAAACATCAGGTTATACTTATTTAATAGGAGATGATAATCAAAACCTGGTTCTATCTGAAAATAGTTGCTTTGGCTATTTAACAATAAATAAGTCAAATTCCTTGGCTCAGACAGTTTCAGCTTTATCAGATATTAAAATATTACATGATTTAAATATTACTGCGAATTCCGGTATTTTGGATATTACTAATCAACAACTTACAGTTGGAGATGATATGTATATACGAAACTGTCGAGTTGATGATATTCCAACGCAAAACTTTATTGCTACCGGAAGTACAATTGTGCTTGATGGAAGTACAGCTCAGTATATTACTTTATATCATGAAAATGATGTAGTCTTTAATAACATAACATTTGAGGGATCGGGAGATAAAACTATCCAATATGGAGATCCAGGATCTGGGTTAGCAGCTTCTCAAAATTTACAAATTTTAGGTAATGTAGTTATCGATGCCACCGTGTTGGATGGATATAATGTAAGTCTTTATGTACGAGGTGATTGGAATAATACTGGAACATTTAATCATTCCAGAACGGTATATTTTGATGGAGTTGATCAATCTGTAAGTTCATCTAATTTTTACCATGTTAACTTTCAAGGTTCTGGTACAAAAACGTTAGATGGAAACATTACAGTTTCATATGATTTATATATTGAAGGAACTGCAACATTAGATGCAAATGGTAATGATATTACTTTAGGTAGAACCTGGTATAATGAAGTTGCCGGAGCTGGATATACACATGGAAATGGTAAAGTTGTGTTTAATGGAGCCACCGGAGGATATATATATTCAGGAACTACTACAGGTTCTTCTTCCGGGAAAGATTTTTATAGTGTAGATATTAATAAGTCAGATAATTTTATCAGCTTAAGAGGTGATTTATTTGTAGAAACAGATTTTGATGTAAGTTCAAATACTTTCTATACTAATGAATATGATGTTTATGTTGGTGGCGATTTTAATGTAGGAGGCACATTTTCAAATAATAATAACAATGGTACCCTTACTTTAAATGCAAGTGGAGGCACTCATGTTTTTAATCCTAATGGAGCTGTGTTAAGAGGATTTGAAATCAATGCACCAGGAGCTACTTATGAGATGCAGAGTGATTTTACATTGGATAATGTAAATATGAATATGCTTGCCGGAACTTTAAATGTAAATGAAAACCAGATTCAGATAAATGATTATAACAGATCTTTGGAAATTAATGGAGGGATATTAAATATTGAAGGAGGTTCAACAATCTTGTTTACAAATCAACAAACAATTAATTTAAATAGCGGAGAGTTAAATATCGTTGGAGAAGATGGTAAGACTGCAAAACTGAGTAATTCTCATGTAGATAATCATTTTTCTATTAATGCATTAGGTGGTGATTTTTCTGCAAATTACTATAGAGTTCAAAATGGTCAAATTGTAATAACAGGAGCAACTATTGATGCAACAAATAACTTAAGTAACGGTACTTTTGTTGAAGGAGATGCTGGTACAGCATACATTACACTTACAGATGTGGATCTTGGAACAGGTATTTCCTTAAGTAATATGATCTTTAATAGCGGGGCTGATCATAATATATCTCGTACATCAGGTACTGGAGTTGTAAATGTACTGGATGCATCAGGAGGTATGGCAGGTGAAGCCTTTGAAGAGGATGATGGAACTCCGGGTACTTTAATTGAATGGACATTCCCTGCCGGATTTTTCTGGGATGGAGGTTATGCTAGTGATAATACCAATTGGCATCAGGCAGAAAACTGGTCAGGTAATACGGTACCAGGAATTAATGATATTGTTTATTTTGATCACACATATGTATCGGGTACTTATGATGTTTTAATTTCAGATGATAATGCTGATTGTAGCAGATTAAACATTACAGATGCTTCTGGTGCAAATTCTATTAATGTTACTATCGGTAGCGGTAATACCTTAAATGTAGATCAGCATGTAGTCATTGGTGACAATACTATTTTAACACAGGAAGATAATTCGGCCTTATTATATGTTGGAGAAAACTGGACTAATCAGGGAACCTATAATCATAATAATTCAAAAGTCGTATTTAATGCTACATCAGGTAACTATATAATTTCTACCGGAGGAATATCTGACGGAAATAAATTCTATGATGTAGAAATAAATGCAGGAACTTCTGTTTACACTTTGGATTTACCAATGGTTGTAGAAAACGATTTAACTATTAATGCCGGAACATTGGATTTAGCATCATCTTCAAATGATGTAAACATTGGTGGTGATTGGTATATTGATCAGGAAAATGGTGGAAGTTTTGTATCTAACACAGCAGATGTTACATTTGACGGAACATTGCAATCAATAACCAATGGTGTATTCTATAATTTAATTATTGAAGGAAGTTCTTCAACTACATTAAATTCAAATATTGCTATAGAGGGAGAACTAATCTTAAATGATGGATCTACACTTGATGCTCAGGATCGAAATATTTATGTACGAGGTAACTGGCAAAATAATAATGGTACTTTTTCTCAAACAGGTTTAGGGGCTGTTTTATTTGATGGTTCAGATAATCAATATATAGATAATGGAACAACAGGAACAACCTTTAATAATCTTACATTCTCTAATGGTTCAGGTAGAAGTAAGTATCTTCAGAATAATATTAATGTAAATGGTAATGTTTTAATTAATGAAGGCTCTGGTGTTTTAAATGTGGGAACATATTTAATTACAGGAGCAGGTACAGATAATACTTTTACATGTAATGAAGACCTGGAAGTTGAGGGAGAAAATAATTTCCCTACGGGATTTGAAAATATAGACTTATCAGATGCAAGTTTAGTACGATATTATGCCGACATAGACCAATATATTTATCCAACATCATATGGTAATTTAAGTTTACGAAGATTAACTGACGGTGTGGATCTTCCGGTAAAAACAGCTTCAGGTGATTTAACTATTGCAAATACACTTTATCTGAGCAGTGGTACGCGTCCTGTTAATTTAGATATGGAAACGAACGATGCTAATATTATATTATCAGGTAGTATAAGTTTTGTGGAAAATAACCTTATTACTTGGGGAACAGGTAACTCAACCTTAGATCACATTGGAACTACATGGTATATAGATCAGGATCTTACAACTTTTAATAATGTAATTTTAGAAGGTAGCGGTAGTAAATATACTCAGGGTAACTTAAGTATTACAGGAGATCTGACAGTTAAAAGTGGAGTAGATTTAAGAATGTATAATAGTTCAGATAGAAATGACTTTAGAACTATAACAGGAACAGCTGATCATGCTATTACTCTTGAAACAGGGGCAAGAATTATAAATTCAAGACCATCTACTGATGGAGTTGCTATTCCTGAAGGTTTTGGTTCTTATGATTTTAATGAAAATAGTTCATATTATCTATATAGTAATGGAATTGATCAAACCGTATATACCGGTTCTGACATAGCATATGGTAATTTAATCTTCTCTAGTACGAAAAATGTTACGGGAGACGGAATTGCAAATTTAGATGTAAATGGAAACTGGGATTTAAATGAAGCAACTTATTATGATGGTGGTACAGATATGGAAGTTGCTGGTTCTGATATTATTTTTAACAGGTATGTTGCTTCATCAACAGATCGAAAACTAATTTTAAATGGTTTAAGAGATCAATCATTAAGAGAAGATGATAGTAGTATTTCACAATTAGAACTTCCTACAGTTGAGTTCACTGGAACTGGAGTTAAAACTATCTCAAGTCATGCAAATATTTCGGGAGATCTGTTTATCGATTCAGATGTAACATTGTTAACTGGTTATAATATTTACTTTACAGGTATAAACTGGCAAAATGACGGATATTATCAACAGACTGGTAATACTTTATTCTTTAATGGTACATCTGATCAGACTATAGATCCCGGTGTATTGGACCCAGATAACTACTATCAAACAGTTGAGTTTAATGGAGAATCAACGAAGACATTTGTTAATAACGGAATAGACATAAATAATGATTTGGTTATTAATGAGGGAACTATTGATTTGGCAAATTATGATTATTATTTATATGATGAGTTGTACAATATTTCAGGTGGAACATTAATTAGCCAGAATGCCAATTTATTTTTAGATGGGACTTATCAAAATATTGAATCTCCTGATTTCACAATAAAAAATATCACATGTAGTGGATCAGGAACAAAGTATTTATATTCAGATTGGACTATAAAAAATGATTTACTTATAGAATCTGGTGTTACGCTTAATACAACTAGTAATTCAACTGATTACGATATTTATATTGGAGGAGACTGGACTAATGAAGGAACATTTGTAGATAATACAGGAAAAGTAACGTTTAACGGGTATTTATCTCCGGTAAGAATTACAAGTGGAGGATCAAACTTTTATGATGTAGACTTTATTCCAACAACAGCAGTTACATATACCTTGGAAAGTGAATCCACCTCTTTCCAAAATCAAATGAATATTGAAAGTAATGCAAATGTTAATTTAAATAGTAAAGAATTACATTTAGGCAGAAATTACACTACAGCTGTAACACATACTATAAACGGAAGTCTTACTATTGATGAAAATGCTTTTTTATATGTAAATAATAGTAATGAACAAACAACTTTAGATGTTTATGGTTCCTTAAATATTGTTGGGGCAAGCGCATCAGAAGTAGCCACTCTAACTAGTGAAACAACATCAACCTATCGTAATAAAACTATAGTTAATATTCAACCGGGAGCTACATTTGGAGCGAGGTATTATCTGATTGAGTATATTGCTGATGAGGGTCTGAACTTAATGGAAGGCTCTACTTTAGATGCTGTAAATAATTTTTCTGACGGAACATTCATGGGACTGAGAAATCAGCAGGATGCCAGATATATAGTTTTGGAAAGTGATTATTCAGGAGGAAATATTAGTAATGTTTCATTTAGTTATGATCAGGTTCCTGTTCAGGGGAGGCATTATAATGTAGAACGTAAGCTAGCTTCAACTGATATAACTTTTGAAAATGTTTCAGGAGCTATTGGTAGTTATCGTTTTGAGGATGATGATCAAACTCCAGCTCATGATGATGGTAAACTTAGATGGCCTGAGATCACAGAAACCAACTGGACTGGTGCAATTAGTACAGATTGGCATAATGATGGAAACTGGGATAATGGAGTTCCAACAGCTACTATTGATGCAATCATTGGTCAACAAGATAATATTGCTATTTTATTTAGTGGTTCAGCGGAGTGTAAAAGTCTTAAAATTACAGATGGTACTTTAAGAATAGAGGATAATATGGATATCACTGTTAATGGTGATGTATTAGTTGATGAAGGTGTATTGTATGTAAATTCTTCAGGTAGTGAAATTACAGTTGGAGGTGATTGGACAGTTAATCAATATGGTAACTATTTACATGGAAATGGCTCTATATTATTTAATTCACCAAATGGTTCTGTTAATATACTTCCTGGTGGTTCAAGTTTCTATAATATTACTTTTAATAATGCATTAACAACTTTCAATCTTGTTGGAAGTGATATTGATATAGATGGTAATCTTAATATTTACAATGGAAAGGTTTCACCTTCTACAAATAATTATACATTTAACTTATATGGAAACTATATAATTACTAATGGTGAATTTGATACTTCAGGATCTAATACTGGTACGATTGTTTTAAGTTCAGGTGTTGACCAGACTGTTACCAATGGTATCTTCTATGATCTAATTGTAGATGGGTCAGGAAATAAATTGTTCGAAGGAAACATCGAAATTGATGGAAGTACTCAAGTAAATAGTGTATTATCAGCTCAAACAGGTAGTAACATATTATTTAATGGAGATGTTACGATTGATGCAGCTGCAACCTTTGAAGATGGAGATGAGAATCATCAGTTTAAAGGTCGAAATTGGTATGGAGATGGAACTTATTCAGGAAATGGTACTATTACATTTAATCGCACTTCAAATGATCAAAATATTTATGCGTCAACTTTTAATAATGTAGTTGTTGATTGTAGTTCAATAGTATTGTATTTAAGAGAAGATATTTCTATTAATGGAGATTTAACTTTTAAAAATGGTATTAGTAGTGTAAATCTTCTTACAAATACAATTACAAATGATGGATCAGGAACATTTTCTATAGAAGATGGTGTGGTAACATATATTTATGGAGCGAATAACTTTCCTAAATCATTTGCTACATATGATATCGCTGAAACCAGTGATACCAGATATTACAGTTCTTCAAATCAAAGTGTTGATGGTGTTTCATACGGAATATTAAGGTTGGATAATGCAAGTACAAAAACATTGACAGGAAATACAGAAGTAAAAGGACACCTGTATTTTAATGAAGCAATATTAGATGTAAGTGCAAATAATTATTCATTAACCATTGGTGGGAACTGGTATAATACAAGCAGTGGTGATTTTATATGTAGAGCAGGAGATGTGATTTTTAATGGTGCAGATAATCAGGCAATTTATTTTTATGATGCCAACGAAAATGATTTTTATAATTTAATAATTGAAGGTGATGGCAGAGTGAGTGCTGGTAATAGTACCAATAATGATTTTGTAATCGCTAATAACCTGTATGTAACAAGTGGTGAATTTAATGCCAATAGTCGTATTATTTATGTAGGTGGTGATCTGCTTGCTACTGCAACAGGTAAATTTGTGCAATCAGGAACTTACTATTTAAACAAAACATCAGGTTCAGCCAGCATTGGCGTTAATTCCTCATCATTATATTCATTATCTATTAACTCCGGAGCTACATATACAGTTCAAGATGATATTTCAATGATAGGAAGCTTTACATTAATATCTGGTGTTTTTGATGCTAATGGAAAACAAATTGATATCGGTGATGGAACTAGTGATATTGTAACTATTAATGGTACTTATATTATAGGAGCGGGAGGTGTTCTAGGATTAGGAAATGGAACCTCGTGTACTGTTGGAACTTCAGGACGAATTGAAGTTGTAGGAAGTACTTCTGGGCTTGCTAAAGTGACCAATAATAGTTCCGGTGGTAGATATAGTTTGGTTGTAAATGGGGAAATAGCAGCTGAATATTACTTATTTGAATATATGTCGAATGTTGGTATTTACCTTACAACTACTTCTGTAATTGATGCAACAAATCACTTTAGTAATGGTACATTCTCTAACGGAGCTACAACCGGGCAGTTATTCAGAGTAGAGAATACACAAAGTTTTACAGAATTGGGAGGAAATAGAATAGAAAATGTTTCATTCCCAATAAACCCAGGAGGTAGTGCATCAAATGTTGGAAAATATTCAGTTACCTCAGGAGATCTTGAGTTTTATAATTCAACAGGTATTTTTGCAGGAGAGAGTTTTGATAATGATAGTCACGATCTTATTAGCTGGACAGGCCCGGTTCAATTAACATGGAATGGTTCTGTAGATACTGATTGGAATAAAGTAGGTAACTGGACTGCAAGTTCCGGATCTCCAATTATACCAACCGCTGCTAATAATGTTACTATACCTGGAGGATTAGTAAATTATCCTGAATTAACAATAGATGGCCAGGTAACAGGTAATCTGTTAATTGAATCAGGAGCGGAGATTAGAATACATACCTCAAGTGGTGATACAGATTTTGATTTAAATGTGGATGGTGACTTAACCATTGAGGGATCTTTAGGTACAAGTTCTTCTGAAGATATTATCTCTGTAGAAGGTAACTGGACTGCAACATCAGGTTCGGTTGTGATTTTAAAAGGTAATGTAACCTTTGATGGAGTAGGAGGAGCTAAACAAATAGATAATAGAACCAATAATTTTTATAGCTTAACTATTGGAGGTTCTACTCAGTATCAAGTTGCAAGAAATACAAAGATTGTAAATGATTTAATTATTAATTCAGGTGCCTCATTAGATGCAAATCCAGCTGATTATCAAATTACTGTTAATGGAAATTGGATTAATAATGGAACATTTAATGCTCATGAAGGAATAGTTGTATTGTCTGCGACAAGTGGTTCAAAAACTATTGAATCAGGAAATTCAAGTTTTTATAATTTACAAATTAATGCTTCAGGTATTACTTATTTGTTAAATGAAAATATTGGAGTAGATGAGCAGTTGTTAATAACTTCAGGTACTTTGGATTTAGGTACTAATACCTTAGTTATAGGAGATGGATCAGGAACCGATGCAGTTTCTATTTCAGGAAGTTTACTTGTTAATGCAGGAGCAATATTAGATATGAGTGATGGATCTAGTTTAAATTTAAATTCAGGTGGATCTATGGAATTATTAGGTGATGATGAATCTAATAGAGCAACTTTAACAAGTACTTCAGGAGGTAGATATTCGTTTGATGTTAATTCCGGAGCTTCTATCAAAGCGCAATATTATACTGTAGATTATACTGATGCAGATGGTTTATATATGCATCCAGGAGCAAATATTGATGATGTAAATAATTTATCAGATGGAATATTCTCAAATGGAGCTTCTGGAGGTAGTTATATGACACTTCTTCATGATATGTCTACAGAGAATTTTACTTTGCGAAATCTTGTTTTTAATGCCGGACCATCTCATAGTGTAACAAGAACTTCTGGTTGGACTATATTTATGTTTGAGGATGCTAGTGGGGAATTAGGTAATTATTTATACGAAAGAGATGAAGAGGACACTCCAAGCCCATCTAGTGGATTATTACGTTGGCCATATGTTAAACTATACACATGGGAAGGTGATGTAGATACCGATTGGAATAATGATGAAAACTGGTTTAATAGTCAGCCTCCACTAATTTCTTCAGATGTAACAATTCCAGTAACAAGCAATAATCCAATAATTGACAATAGTCAACTGATTGAAATTCATGGAATAACTATTGAATCTGGAGCAGAAGTTACATTGCAAACAGGAGCAAAATTAACTCTGTATGGAGATTTAACTAATAATGGATCGTTGATTGTTAATACATCTGTTTCTACACCAACTTCAATTATTATTGAAGGAGCTGTAACTGGAGAGGCAACATATAACTGGACTGGATTAACTAATATGTATTGGTGGCATATAGGTCACCCTGTAACAGGAGTTACAGATACAGAATATGATGCTTCTTATGGAGCAACAGATTATGCATTAAATAGATTTTCTACCTCCGGTTGGCAAAGGGTTGCCGGAATTAGTGGATTAGATAGTTATAATTTTGATTCAGATTTATTAGAAGGGTATTCATTACTTCCAAGATATGCAGGTCATACTTTATCTTATTCCGGAACTATTAACGTTAATGCTAGTTATTCGCAAACATATAATAAAGCAGAATGGTATTTAGTTTCTAATCCATATTCATCATATATAGATGTTGAAAATTCAGGATTCGATATTGGTAACTTCCTAAAAACAGTTTATATAGAAAGTTATAATAATGTGGTCTCAACATATAATTTGGAAACAAGTTTAGGTGTAAATGGTGGCTCTAGATATATAGCTCCTGGTCAGGCAGTTTGGTTAAGAACATATGAGTCTAGTGATGCAATTACAATTGGAGAAAATACTCGAGTTCATTCATCAGGAAGTTTGAAAAGTGCAAATGCAGATGATGAAGGGGTATTTAGATTGAAAATTGAAGGTGTAAATAATACAGATGAAACCATTGTTTTATATAGTGATATACTGGGTTCTGAATCAATAACAAAATATGATTCAGAAAAGATGCTTAATGGAGGAGATTTGGTTAATATCTATTCATTTAAAGATGACAAGAATATAACAATTAATACACTACCTGAATTAGACACTGAAAGAGTGGTGCCAATTGGTTATTCTGTTTCAACTGACGGAATGAGTGATTTCACAATTAAAGCTTCAAATATTTCAAGCTTTATGTCTGATATAAATGTTTATTTAATTGATAAGCTTGAGGATATTACTATTAATCTGAGAGAAGAACCTTCTTATACATTTACGCCAACATCAGCGAGTTCAAATGATAGGTTTGAATTAGTTTTCGAAGCAAGTCTTACAACAATTATCGATGAAGGAGAGAATGTAGTTTCATCGCGAAATGTATCAATTTACTCAGTAAAACAAGAAGCAGTAGTTAAAGTTACAGAAGATGTTTTATTAGAAAATGATAGACAAATTGAAGTATATGATATTTCTGGGACAATAGTAAAACAAGTTGAATTGGATAATGAGGAAACAACATTCACCCTCCCTCAGGCAAATACTGTTTATATTATTAATGTAAAAGCCGGAGGCTATTCATATCAAGAAAAGGTTGTAGCTAAGAATTAGTATTTATAAAAAGATAGAGTAATCCGGTAGCATATTGTTACCGGATTTTTTTTTGTCTTAATCTCTAAATACTTCCTGTCAATTTCTTAAATGCAATTAAACCTTTGGATTTAGAGTAAATATGTTGTTTTAAAATAATATAATCCAATATTAAGAGGGAATTGCTATAATCTGTTATTTAATAATAAATCAATCTAAATCATATTTAAAGCGAGTAAATCCGGAGTGTATTTGGGGTTTCATATGATATATTTAGGTTTTTTAGTGAAGCACTATGTTACTTTAGCTTTGCGGTACTTTTGTCAGGATATAGCTTTTATTGCAATTTTAATTGTAAGGTATAAACAGCGATACAACTTAAATACTGCCTATTTATATGGTGCATGATTGTTAATTAAGTACCAATAAAGAGGACTTGTTTACTACTTTTTAAGAGTTATGGATTACATTAGTGAACATGTATTGACTTTGATGAAATATAATAATTCCTGCAGATATTATTTGCTTTTAAATTATAATTAGTTTTTAATCAGAATCTGGCTTTTACAAAAAATATAGGAGTAAAAGGAACGGCATCAGTATATACTTTAATAGGTGAGATATCTTCACTGATATTAATGCTTTTTACGTTTCGAGGAGTTAAATTTTGCGTATCAAATACATTCAAAATAGATATGCCTGTTTCGCAAGTTAGTTTTTTCAAATGAAAACTATATGTAACAGCAAAATCAACCCTGTTGTATTCCATTCCTGTTTGGTTATCAAACATATCTTTGATAATATTCATACCAGATCCGTAAATGTAACAAGTTGAAATATAAAAATTTCGGATATTGATAAGTGATGCTATTTTGAATTCATGTCTCTGATCATGAGGAGCAGGTGAATAATCGGGGAGTGGTTCATTATTTGTTGAGAGTTGTTCTTCAGCCTTACTTAAAGCATAAGATGCCCATACAGTATTGTATCCAAAATCTTTTCGTAAATACAAATCAACACCGTATGTTCTGGCATTCCCTTTATAAGTCAGATATTGGTTATTTATGAACTCATTGTTTTCAGTTTGCGAAAAGTAACGGCGACTTAAATTACGGGTTGTTTTGTAGTATCCTTCAATATTTACAATAAAATTATTTTTACTGTAATTAATTCCCGATACCCAATGTGTAGCACTTAATCCTTCAACGTTGTCCTTACCAGTGGTCCATAGATAGGTGTAATTATCATCAATGTCTACTGTTGCAATTTTGTACATTATCTGGTTAAATAATCCCCATGAAGCTTGAATTTTTAATGCATCTGTAAATCTATATGATACACTGGCTCTGGGTTCTGCAAAAACTTTTTGGCTGTTAAAGATTAGATTTCCCCTTAATCCGGCAACAAATTTTAATTTGTTATTTATAGGTATACTTTGCTGAGCAAAAAGATATCCTCTGTAATTTTTATTTTGATTTACTGTGTCCAGATTTGATTTATCGGTATAATTGTTATTATCCAATATTTTTGTTCGGTTGAAATAGATTCCGCCTCCAAATTCAAATTTATAACCTTTGTTTATATAGATAATATTCTCTGAGCGAACAGAATTTTCAAGAGCCTTATTGGTGGTTTGATTTTCTTTTGCTATAAAAATGTCTTGTGTATTTGAATCAGAAGAACTGACCTCTTCTGCAATGTCTTTACTAAAATCAGCATGGGAAATGATAAGTTTAGAAATATTTCCATTTCCCCATTTTTTATTATAAAAAGAAGAAAAACCCTGCTGTAAGTTTTTTTCTTTGCTATTATAAGTCAAATCAAAAAGTAAGGTGTTGTCATTATTATTATCCATATTACCACCTACTTCCATTTTTGTCCTTTCAAGTTCTGCCTCCGTTGCCAGTTTAAAAACATCCCCACCTCGATAATAGCTAAAATAAAAAATATCCCCATTTTTTAATTCGTGAGAGTATTTAAGGTTAATATCTTTGAAGTTATATTTATCAGGATAAACCGATATATCAGGATCGACATTGTTTTGATTTTGAGGATCATTAAATACATCTTGCTTTGAATGAGAAAGGGCAAAGACGTTAAAATCATCCAAATCATAAATGTTATAGTAGGTTTGTCGGTAAGCAACAATGAGAGATGATTTGTGGAATAATGGTATTTCAACGATTCCATTAATGGTAGAGGGATTCAAGTTAATACTAAATTTGGGTTTTATACGATTCCCATTTTTTCCTGTAATATTAACCAGGCCACCAACACGGTTGCCATATTTTGCCTCATATCCTCCTTTATCTATTTCAATGCTTTTGATTATAAATGGATTAACAACATTTATATTTTCATTATAATTACGTAAACCAAACAGCGTAAATTCATCAAAAGTAATCAAACTCTGTCCTTCGTAACTTCCCCATATTACCAGATCATTTGACTGTTCACCTGTGGCCTGTATACCTGGCATGAGTCGGAGTAAAGTAAAAACTGAATTATCGCCTTGTCCTGGAAGATATCTGGATATCTGATAATTTAACTTCAAGTTTCCTGGTCTGGTACCAATTAAAGCTGATTTTTCAATAATGTTATTTTTAACAGTAACTTCTTTCAGCTTTTTTACATTTCGTTTTAGTTCAATGGTATGATTTTCATTGGGTAATAAAACAGTATCCATTATAAAGTAACCCAAATGAGAAACTTGTAAATGGAAAACACTATCATCTTTGGAGATATAATTAAAATTACCTAAAACATCAGTAAATATTTGATGACCGTTAACAATTAATTGTGAATGAGGAAGAGGTTCATTAGAACCTGATTCAAGAATTTGCCCTGTAATACATCTTTGATCTTGTTGTTTAAATAATGAATGAGTTCTTTGCTGGGCAATAATAATAACATTACCAGAATTAATAATTTGGAAAGGCAAATCCTTTAACAAATATCGAATTGTTTTTTCTGGTGTTTTAAAACTTTTTTGAACAGTCAGATTGTACTTTGAAAGCTCAAAGGAATTGTATGAGAGCTGAAAATTATACTCTTCAGTTAGAGATTTTAATATTTCAGACAATGGTTGATTTTCAACACTAACCTTAATTTCTTCAGTTTGAGCATTTGCAAGTAAAGCTGAAATAAAAAATATAATAAGCCAGTGATATCTCAATTCCATTAATTATTCCTGTAAAATGATGTATTCTTTATCGGACTTTTTCTTAAACGTTAAGCCCATTGCTGAACAAACGTAATTTAAAATATTTTCAACATTTTCTTCTTTGTAAAAATTACCAGAATATATAGCCGAAGCAGAAAAGTCCAGTTCAATATTAATTCCATATTGCCTTTCTATTTCCAAAAATACATTTTTTAAAGGTACAGATTCAAATCTAAAGTTATTATTACGCCAAGCGATGTCATAATCTGTATTATTATTTTTAGTTAGTTTTATCTCCCTATCTGTAAATATTTCAGCTTTCATATTTGGAGTTAAAATTACCTTTTCCTTTTCTTTTGAAGTTACTCTAACTTTACCCGTAACACAACTTATCTTTGTAGCTTCCTGGCGGGCAAACACATTAAAGCTTGTACCTAATACTTCTACATCTCCGTATTGAGTATGTACAATAAATTCTTTACCCTTTTGAACTTCGAAAAAACCTTCACCTTCAAATTTGATAATCCTTTTAACTTTCCACCAATAAGGATAATATTTTAATTCTGATTCAGCATTAAGATGAACCATAGAACCGTCAGGAAGGTATGCTGTATTGTGTATGCCAGATAAGGTATACACCGAATTACTGTAAAATCGCATGAAAGAAACTATACCCACAATTACAGCAACCGATGCGGCAACGGATATCATTGCAGGACTAAAGTGTAGTTTTCTGACTTTTTTTATGTTTGTGTTATTCAGTTTTTCAGTCATTTCGGACCAGACCTCATTTTCTGATTTTTTCCAATGAAATCTTCCGTTGACAAAAAAACTTTTTTCCATCAATGAATTTTTGAAATTCTTATTTTCGTTATTCTCGCTCATTGAAAATACTTAATTATGGCAGAAACAGATAAGGAAGAAAGAATGAAAAGTACTATGGCAACAATGTGTTTTAACTTTTCTTTAATATGTTGAAGTGCAAGTCCCATGCGTTTTTCAACAGCTTTTACTGTTAATCCTAAATGTTCTGCAATTTCTTTATACTTAAGCCCATCAATACGGCTCATTAAAAACACTACCCTTTGTTTTTCAGGCATAGATTTTAACGCAACCTCATAGGCATTTTTTAATTCCTGAAAATTAAGTTCTTCTTCAGGTGTGAGGTTTTTCATATCAGGTTCATAGACACTGAAAAAATCAAAGGCTAATTTTTCTCTGTGATATCTTGTTATGAAAAGATCTCCGGCTATTTTAAACAATAAGCCTTTAACCGTTTTGGGATTAATGTCCATTTGTTTTTCCCAAATCCGCATAAAAGTATCCTGAGCAATATCTGTAGCTACATCACCATCTCCTGAGCGGTAAAGTATGTACCTTCTGACATCTTCGAAGTACCTCTTGAACAAAGTTTCAAACTCTTCTATACTCAATTCTTTTCATTTTTTTCATAGTACCGTGTAAAGATAATATGAAACAAGTCATGAAAAAGAATTCTTTCAAAGGAAAATTATTATTAATAATGAGCTTTATCTCACAAATAAACCTAAATTATAAACAGATAAAACATCCTTATATTACTGTTAAATGGATCCATTAAGCAATCTTTTTAATATTAAAATGTTTTCATAAATATCAGTTTTAAATCTTGCAAGTCACTCATTAATATGTTCCTGTATTAAATAAGCATCATGAAAAATTTATGAAGCACAAAAGGAAAAGTTTCAATCCCTTTTGTGCTTTTCTTTAAAATTATCTTCCTCCAGGGCCACTTGAACCACCTGAACCTACCTGGGTAACTCTACTTGATATTGTAAAGCTGCTATATTGAGTACCTGCGGAATATGTTCCACCCGAATAAACCCCATTAATTTCATCTCCACCAGAGTAACTACCACCAGTATATATATAATAAGTAGAACCAGATTTAAATTCGGATGAAGAGAATAGCATAGAATAATAACTTTTGTTTGATTTAAAAGTTATGATATCATTTCCATCTGCATCCTGAATATGGAATAAACTTGAGGATGATTGTGTAGATGTAAAATAAATAAGTACCGAATATTGCGAACTACTTGTATTAGGAGTTTCAGTTGAACTTGAACTTGATGGTTGACTAACAATTAACTCACCACCCACAACATTAATATCACCATTTACATCTAATCCATTTTCCATTTGTGAACTTGCTCCGTAAATTACAACAGATCCGCCGGTCATCTTAAAGCTACCATTGCTGTCTAGTCCGTCAGCAGAAGCACTTACTACAATATAACCTCCATTAATAATCAACTTACTACCATCATCGCTTTCACTTCCACCATTGGTTGTTCCTTTTGTTGCATTAAAACCATCATCAGAGCTCACAACACTTATACTTCCATCATTTACTGTAATATTAAAGGACTCTATTCCTTCTACAGATTTTGATATTGTAATATCTCCACCATTGATTTCTATTGAAGAATCCGCATGAATACCATCATCACCAGCAGAAACAGTAATCGTTCCATCGTTAATTGTAATGCTTTCGTTTGAATGCAATGCATCATCTGATGAGTTGATATCAAGAGTACCTCCTTCAATAATAAATTGAACTCCTGCTTTAATTCCTTTTGCTGATGAAGTACTGCTAACACTATAACTACTACCTCCACCTGACTTAACATCTATTGTTCCTGAAGATATAAGTACATCTGTTTCTGCCTGCATAGCATCACCGCTCGAAGTTATTTGTATTTCTGCAGCTTCAATGGAAATATATCCGCAAGAAGTATCTTCATCGTTATCAGATTTGAATCCATCACCACCAGCAGTAACACTTATTGATCCGCCTTTTACAATAAGAAAATCCTTTCCTCTGATACCATCATCAACAGAAGTTACTGTAATAGTACCACTATTAATAACTAAACCATCTTTACTCGTAATACCATCGTTATAATTGGCATCGATGGTTAATGAACCTTCGCCGTAAATGGATAGATTATCTTTACTAAATAAGGTAGCATTTGGTTCATCTTCATCAGAACTGTCATATACATAAGAAGAACCATCTGTTAGATAATTTTCAGTACCTGCAGTTAATACCACAACTGTTTTATCGGCATTTTCAACAAATATCGGAGCACTGTTTGAGCAAGTCATATTAGTACTATTCAGTATTAATCTAACAATACCCTCATCATCAGTATTAACAATTAACTGTCCATCATCCAATGTTCCTGAAATGTTATAATTACCCACCGAACTAACGGTAACTATACTTCCGCTTACAGTTGCTCCATCACCTTCAACTGTAATTGAACTTCCGTTAAATATTATATTTACTTCAGTTGAAGTATCCCAGCTGTAATCTCCGGATTCTTCAAAGTCACTATCATTATTTTCATCCGCTTCTGAGATTGTATCTTCAGTTGTGGTTTCATCTTCACTTGTAATATCATCGTCTCTTTCGCACGAAGCTAAGGTTACAATTAATGAAGAAATCATTAAAAAAAATGTCCATCTAACTTTACACATAATTCTATTGTTTAAATTGTTTCTCTGTTATTTATAATTTGGTGAATACTACACCATAACAAATATTGATTTTTTGCTAACATCTATTAATTGCCTAAAAGGTAATTTTGTATTCTAAAGACAGTATTTTTTTTAAATAGTCTTCATCCAAATAATTCTGGACAAGATATTTTACTCCAATCTTCTGTACTTTATTGATTTTATAGTCTAATCCGAAAGTGGTTCGTGTTTTACTGATTTCGTTATCATTCAACTGATGAAATAACTCAAGGGCTACTACCGGTGTTATTCTTGATTTTGAAATATTATATTTCAACTTTAGGCGATAACGCAGTAACGGGTCATTTGAATCATCTTCGGTATCAAAGTCATTATATTGACAGTACCTTGTTCGCAATTGAATATCAAACTTTTTCAGACTATATTCTCCTGTAACATCTAAAGCAATACGACCAAAATATTCTGTAGATTTCGTTTCTCTTTCATTGACAATATATCGGTAGTTTCCTCCTACATATAAAAATTTAAATATCTTATAATCCAATCCTGCTTCAATAAAGTATTCATCAACTATAAATTGCTCTTTAAAGCGTACTTCTGGACTAATGGATATAGATAATTTTTTATTTATATTTTTTGTCAACGATATATTCGCCCAACTATTCCATTCACTTTCCTGGCCTGTAACATAGCAGGTTAATAAAAAAAATATTAGTAAAAATGAAATACCTAATACTTCTCTTTTTATATTTATTTTATGCATGTGTGTAAATTTTGTTGTGCGTGGTCACAATGTCATTCCCGATTCATTGAGCTAACTCTCAAATATATTTAATGATTCTGTTATGTGTGAATTAAAATCATCAAATCAATCGGCTGGTTTTTATCCCTAGCATGATTTAGATCTTGGATTTTCTTTAGGATAAAAATAAAGTGTGATTTTAGCTGTATCACGTAAAAAATCAACCTGATTTATCTGATATTTACTAATGTTAATCCCCGTACGAGTTTGTAAATCTTTAAGTAATTCATCCTCTTTCATTTGGTGAATGTTTTCAATTTTATCATAACAAATCTCCAGTATGTTTTCTTTTCGTAAGCTCAGGAACCGTTCTAAAACGTAAAAACTAGATACAATAATTAGATTTGTAAGAATGATTTCGGCATAACTTACTTTTTTACCAAGTAGGGCATTAATTACCGAAACACTAATTATTATAAACAAATAAGTCATTTCCTTAACAGGAATAGGATCTGTACGGTACCGAATAATACCAAATATGGCAAAAAGACCCAATGCAAATCCAAGTTCCAGTTTTACACTTTCAAGAAGAAAACAAAGTAAAAAAACCACGATGCCAATAGCAAAAAAGCTAAAAATAAAATCTTTTCGATTGCTTGTTCTGGCATATAAATAACGGATTATGAATAGAAGAATAACACTATTAAAACAGAATCGAAATATTAACCCTAAAAAATCTTCTACATTGATTAGTTTAATATCAAAAAATCGAAAGTGTTCTATCCATAAAACAAAAGAATCTAAAGTTATCATATATTATAAATTTTAGTTTTGAATAATTTTATCTAACATTCTCATTTTAGGTTTAAAGCCATTTTTTCTCAACTCACTTTCAACAATTGACCTTCCCATACAATATTTACTGAACCCTGTTGGTTTTATACGACGATTAAATAAGCAATCATTTAATTTTGAATATTTTGAGTTCTTGTCTTGCTTTAATTCTATAATTGCAAAGCCATTATGTTTTATGGTTTTGTCGCCACTCCTAAAATGAAAGTTAAAATCAATAGTGCAACGTTCGGTTAGGTTTTTATCTGTTAATGTTATTCTTTTAAAGCCATTGAAGGATTTTGGCTCTAATGAGTTCGGATCTAAAGGAACATTTTGTTTTAAAAATGATATCTCTTGATCATTAAAATTCTTTTCATTACCACAAGAAGGTATTCTCTTCTTTACTGTTTTACCTTTATTACTTTTAAACTTAATTTCTAAAAAGCTTGTATCTGTTTCTACATAAGTACGTTTGCGTACTTTAAATCTATTAAGTTTACCATTGTGGTGATTTATATACATCTTGTCATCACAAGTATCGTAATAGTAAGTGCTGTATTGAAGCATACGTTCATTATTAATTTCAAGGATGTAATAATCCTCACATATCTCTTCTAAGATCTCTTTGATATCCTTTGCTGAAACAAGAAATTTTTTGTCTGTTCGTTCCATTAACGATACTTGATCTAAGCCCTCAAGATCAATAGCTTCAAAATTTGAGATAATATTTTTATACATACATTATTAATTTTAAAAAATTAAAATCGATCATTTTCAAACCGCATTCTTCTGATTGGTGAGAAATAAGCTCTAATAGAAAATGCATTTCTGAATCATCTTTGTAGTATATCCTGATGAAATAAATTTTACCCTACTTTTTTTTTGAAAAAAATTCATTCAGATAGAAAAATATGTAACCGCTATGATATTTGATGTGATAAATACTGGTGTAGAGAATGGGTTAAATTATAAATAAATCACCAAAGAAGGGAGGTGTTTAACACTTTTATGCGTTTGATGAGAATTACCATTACTTTAATGAATACACCCTATATTCATAAGTGTGGAAAAAGAGGGATTTAGGGTGAATGAGTGATGCTATAAAGGAAAGTTATTGAAATTGGTGTTATTACTCATAATTTATGATTGGTTTAAGATTAAATGCTATTTCTGAAGGTTTGATAATGACTTTTTATTTTGTATTTGGGCTATTGTTATTTTATATGAAAGACTATTCATACTTAGATGGTATCACACCAAATTGATTCTTAAAACATTTACTGAAATAACTCACATCGCTAAAACCACACTTATAGGCAACTTCAGATATTGTTAATTCCTTTTTATCCAGTAACTGAACTGCTCTCATAAGTCGAAATTGACGAATGAAATCAATAGGGGATATTCCTAATGTTGATTTTACTTTTCTGTATAACATAGAGTTGCTCATACTTAATTTTGAACAAAGGTCTTTTACTGTAAATTCACTATTTGAGATATTTTCTTCTAAGATTCTTTTTATATCATTAAGAAACTTTTCATCTTCATTAGTGATTTCAATTGCTTCTGGTTGAATATTTGATGAGTTTGTATACTTATTTAATAGTATCTGCCTTTGTTCTAATAATGAATGTATACGGAATATTAGGGTTTCTATTTCAAATGGTTTTGTAATAAAAGAATCTGCTCCAACCTGATATCCTTTTACCCTGTCTTCTTCTTTAATTTTAGCTGTTAAAAGAATAACCGGGATATGACAAGTAGAATTCCTGGACTTAATATTTTTACATAATTCATATCCATCCATTTTAGGCATTAAAACATCTGAAACAATAATGTTAATATTCATTTTGCTTGCAATGTTATATGCTTCTTCACCATTTTCAGCATCAATAACCTGATAATAATTAATTAATTGATCTTTTAGTATTTCTCTGAAATCTTTATTGTCTTCAACAATAAGAACTTTAGGTCTGTTTGTATTGTTACCAATACTTTGTATTAAATTTAAAGAACTTCTTTTTTCTACTTTTATAATGGAACTTTCTTGACTCCCTTGTAATTTTTTCTGATTGTTATCAATAATTTCTGTTTCAGAAAAGGCATTTCTATCAGAAGGAATTAAGACTTTAAATTGAGTTCCTTTACCTGGTTCACTTGTAACCTGAACAGTTCCTTTATGTGCTTCAATAAAAGCTTTTGTTAAAGATAATCCTATTCCAAATCCTGAAAATTGAGAAGTTTCAGATCTGATAGAAAAGAAACGATCAAAAATATATGGAAGGATTTCTGGTTTAATCCCTTTTCCGCTGTCTCTTATAATAAATTCAAGGTAATGAATGTCTTGTTCTTTGATACTTTTTAAAGAAAGATTTACAGTTCCTTGTTCTTGTGTATATTTAAAAGCATTCGATAATATATTATTTAAAATACCACTTAATTTTTCTTCATCAATCCAACATTCATTAACTAAGTCTGGATCAATATTAAATGTGAAATCTATTTTTTTATCAGAAGCAAGGATTGTATAATTTTCGCATAATTCATTGATGAAATTATTTATGTCTGTTTTTTTTACTTTTAATGATAAAGTGCCAACTTCTGATTTACGGTAGTTAAGAAACTGCCTTACCATTTGTAAAAGTCTGTCAACATTGCGCTGCATCATAATAAACTTGCCTGCCTCTTTTGGCGTAGCTTCTTTAATTTCTTTTTTTATTAATGAAGACAGAATTGTTATGGGAGTCAAAAACTCATGAGAGATATTAGTAAATAATTGCTGTTTAAATAAATTTAGTTTATCCGACTTAGCTCTTTCAATATGTTCAATTTTAAGTGCTTCTTTAAACTTTTGACTTTGCAGGAACATATAAAAAATGGTAAATACAATTATTGCAATTATAGAAAAATATATGACCCAGGCCCACCATCTAAAATATGGAGCTGTTTTGATTCTAACATTAAGATTAATGCTATGATCACTCCATTTACCCATGCTGTTTGTACCCTTAATTTGTAAAACATATTCTCCGGACTTTAAGTTGGCATAAGTTGCATTACGCATATTGGCATCTACATAATTCCAATCTGGATCAACGCCTTCAAATTTATAGGCATAATGATTATTAAAAGGATTAGAAAAAGCCAGCGATGAGAACTCTATGTTTAAAGTATTTTCGTTATAGTTTAATACTAATTCTTTATTCAGGTAATCTGCCGGAACCAAATTTTTCTGATTTACTCTGAGGCTTGTAATTTGTAGTGGAGGATCGTATTTATCAGGGACAATACTATTAGGTTTAAATTGATTAAATCCATTGTATCCTCCAAAATATAAATTGCCATCATTATCTTTAAAAGCGGCTCCATTGATAAAGTTATTACCTTGTAATCCGTTCTCATAGGAGAAATGGTCAACAGAAAATACAGAATCCTGCTTCATAATCTTCAACAAACCATTGTTAGAAGATATCCAAAGGTTTTTATTTTGATCTTCTAAAATATTATAAGTAACAAGATATGAGCTTGTGATGGGTTTTATAGTTTGATCTTTCTTATCAAGATAAAGCAATCCATTTCCTGATGTACAGAAATAGAGATTGTTACCGGAATCCTGAAATATGGAATTGATATTGTTTGATAAAATATGATTCTTATGGGATGCCTCATGTGAGTAATGTTCAAAACTAAGTGGATAGTGCACTTTTAATGAACTTACTAGTTTACTAATTCCCTTATCGTATGTAGAAACCCAAATATTATTATCATTATCCTGAAAAACACATGAAATATTATTACTTCTTAAGGAAGCAGGATCTTCTTCTATATAAGCATATCGAATGATATTAAATCCTTTAAACTGATTGGAATAATTCACAATTTTGTATAAACCAAACTCGGTACTTACCCATATAAATCCATCGCTATCAGTAAATAAATTATTTATTTCGCGCGATTTAAAATCCAATTCATTGTTCTCATTGTTGATAACATAGTATTCTCTGGTTTTGAGGTTTACTTTAATTAAGCCCTTATATCTGGTTCCAAGCCAAAGATTACCAAGACTGTCCCATTCAAAACATTTTACCGTATTAATATCTTCGTCAATAAAGTCAAATTCAGGTAGCTTTTGATAGGGAATAAATACTTTTGTTTTAGGATTGTATTTTCCAAATCCACGACTAAGAACACCGATTAGTATATCGCCATTGGGCATTTGTGTAAATCCATGTACTGCCTGACTGGTATAGTTGTCATAATTGCTGATGGTTTGTGGAACAAATTGTTTCTGATTAAAATCTATTTTCTCTATTCCTTTACCCATTGTTCCTGCCCATAAAAGTCCGGCATCATCACAAAGCAGCGAAAAAATAGCATTAAAATTATTAGAATTATAGGTATTGCTTTCCATAAAATGTTCTACATCATAACTGTCGGCCTTATTCAGATTCATATAATCTAAGCCGTAATTAGTAGCAATCCATAACCTTTTTTCTTTATCCTCAGTTATATTAAAAACAATATTTCCGGATATAGATTTGGAACTATTATTTTTTAAATGTGATTTAATGATCACAGAATCCTCGTTATTTACTTCAACTTTTATCAGGCCATCATCCCACAATCCAATCCATAAATCTTTATTGCTATCCTGATAAAAAGAGAAGGGAGAGTAATTAGCAAGATTTTCCTTTGAATTAACCGGTAAAACAGGCCATGCTTTGTATATGTTCTTTTGTCTGTTAATTAAAGTAAGACCACCTTTCCATGTGCCTGCCCATATATTATTATCATTATCCGTAAAAAGGTTGGTTATCCAGTTATATGTTAGTCCTGAATGAGGGTCTGAAGAATCTAAGTGTAAGATATGCCCTTTTTCGGGATCTAACACATCAATTCCATCACCTGCCCAACCAATCCAAACGTTACCATCTTTATCAAGTGTAAGAGTATTAACATTGTTTTCTATTATATATTCAGAACCTGTATTTTCCTGGTTGTAAAATTTAAAGGAGTTGGTTAAAAAATCAAACCTTCCAACACCCTTATCAGTAGCTAACCATAATTTATGATCCTGGCTTTCAATAATATCTTTTATATGATTTGTTATAAGACCATTATCTCTGGAATTTCCGGTATTATATAGCTTTATTTGGTAACCATCATATCGTACCAAACCATATGTTGTAGCTATCCAAATAAAACCATGCGAATCCTGCACTATTTTATGAATTTCATCACTAGGCAAACCCATATTAGTATTAATAAATTCAACTTTTGATTTATTACTAAATGACTGAGCTTGTGTAAAAGCAGTTGATCCTAATGCAAAATAAAATACTGTTATATATAATAAAAAGCGATAATGCATTTTTAATTTCTTTAAGATATTTAAACAATGAAAGGCACTTTTTTAAGTAAACCTAACAGATTTGACGATTAAAACACAAAAGAAATCATTCATATTAAAGAAAAATGATGAATGATTCGTTTTGAATTATGTATGTGTCAATATATCAACATTTAAAGAGGTGTTTGGTTTATTTGTTTGATAGCTAATATGAATAAATATTACTGTCATATGAATTAAATATTCTGATTAAAACTACTTATTGATACTATTTTGGACTTCATAGAATGATACAATTTAAAAGGTTTGTTAACATTATGAAGAACCAGAAAATAACAAGGATTTTTACACTTATAACAATAGGGGTTTTAGGATTAATCTCCTTACAAGGTATAAAAAAACGAAATATAGTAATATTAAATATAGATCCTAAATCAGAGTTTCAAACAATGCATAGTTTTGGAGCATCTGACGCATGGAGGTGTCAGTTTGTAGGGAAAAATTGGCCGGAAGAAAAACGTGAACAAATAGCAGAATGGCTTTTTAGTAAAGAATTCGATCAAAAAGGTAATCCTAAAGGTATTGGTCTTTCATTATGGCGTTTTAATATTGGTGCAGGTAGTGCTGAACAAGGAGATTCTTCAGGGATAACACATACATGGCGAAGAGTAGAATCTTTTCAGGCAGAAGATGGGAGTTATGACTGGAGTAAACAACAAGGGCAACAATGGTTTTTACGAAAGGCTAAAGAATATGGTGTGGATTATTCTTTGGCATTTACTATTTCAGCTCCGGTACATATGACTTTAAATGGTAAAGCATTTGCCCAAAAAGGAAGAAAGCAGTTTAATGTTGCTCCAGGTAAATATGATGATTATGCAGGATTTTTAGTTGATGTTTGTGTGCATTTTAAAACCGAAGGACTTGCTTTTGATTATTTGAGTCCTTATAACGAACCACAGTGGGACTGGAACGGTCCTTCTCAGGAAGGAACTCCGGCAACAAATGAGGAGTTGTATGTGTTTACAAAATATTTAGATAAAGAAATTACAAGTAGAAACGCAGGTTTAAAATTAACAATAGGTGAAGCAGCAGATATTCGCTTCATTACAGGAAAAGCACCCGGTTATGATGGATTTTCAAATCAGGCAAATGATTTTCTAAATTCAGCAAGCCCATTATTCATTGGTAATTTAAGTTCTGTAAAACCGTTGATTACTGGACATAGTTACTTTACTACATGGCCTGTTGATACTTTAATCGATACAAGAATTAATCTGAAAGAATCAATAGATAAGAATAATTCGGAAATAGAATATTGGCAAAGTGAATTTTGTGTTTTAGAAAACAACGACGACATAGAAGGAGGTTGGAAACGTGATTTAGGAATGCCTACCGCACTGTATGTGGCTAGAGTTATGCATGAGGATATTACTTTGAGTAATGCTTCATCGTGGCAATGGTGGACAGCTTTATCTCAATGTGATTATAAAGATGGGTTAATCTTTCTTGATGCTGGAGATACTGGTATTAGGGATCAGAATGACGCCAATAACGAAAAACTTAAATATGACGGAAATCTGCATGATTCAAAGTTAATGTGGGCTATGGGTAATTATTCACACTTTGTTCGCCCTGGAATGAAACGTGTACTTGTTGAACAGATCAATAATGAAGATGTAAAAAAGCAAGCTACAGATATAATGGTTTCCGGTTTTAAGGATGACAAATCAAAAGAGTTGGTATTGGTTTTTATTAATTACAGTAGTGAAAAAAAGGGTATTACGCTGGATGAATCTAAGTTTTATAAGGATGTAAAAGCGTATATCACCTCTGATACAGGGAATCTATCGTTTAAACCAATGAGCGTAAATAATATAAATATCGGTCCTAAATCAATTGTGACCACAGTGTTACAGCTGAAATAAATAAAAGTAAAGATCAATCTTTTTAGATAATTTAATTTAAAAGTTTATTATGAAAAAAAGCTATTTAATGGTGATGATGTCAGTCATTATGAGCCTCGTATTATTTTGGAGGTGTGATGATGATGATAAAAGCTGGAAAAGTGAAGGAGCGCCTTCTGTTCAGCTTAGTACAGGTGTAATTCATACGCAGCAAGGAAGAACTATATTAATTGAGGGAAATGTGACAGACAATGTTGGAATACGTTCCATAAATCTGTTTAAAGAAGCATGGTATTTAAATAAAACCATAGAATTTGCAACAGATCCTGTGGTTACGGATTATGATTTATCTTACAATTTTGAGATTCCTTCTGATGCTTCAGATGACGAAACTGAGGTAGTGATTACAGTTACAAATTTAGGCGGTGAAACTTATAGTATTCCTGTAACTGTAGCAATGGATGGTGATTTTGATATGCCATTGTTGAGTATTGTATCTCCTGTTGATGGACAAACAATGCAACCTGCAATTCCAAATATTTTGGAGATTGCATGCGAAATTAGTGATGCCAGAGCTTTAGGCTATTTTGTTTTGAAGGAAGAATCACTTGATATTTATGATAGTATTTCCTTCAAAGATCAGCATTTAAAAGAATACGCTTATTCTTACAGTGTTGATTTAGGTGCAAATCCTGAAAATTATAGCTTCTATTACACGGTTGCCGATAGTGCAGGTAATGTTTTAAATCAACTACTGTAGTTAAAGTATCTGCAGACTTTGATAAAATGTATTTATCAGATGTAGCAACTGAAGCAGATTTAACTACAGATTTATTTGGAGTACCTATGTTAATAGAGAAAGTTGCACCTATGACATTTAGTGCTCAATATTATTCAGCACAGGCAAACACTGAGGTTAAGTTTATTCCTCAAAAAACAAGCTTTACACCAAGCTGTTATGGTATAGATCCTGCTAATCCTGATAAATTAATTAATAGTGCTGAATCAGCATTACCTATCGTTTTACCAGAAAAAGGGTATTACCAAATTGATATTAATTTGGAAACACTTGAATTTAGTTTCGAGAAATTTACTCCGGAAGATGCTCCTTACAGTACTTATATGAACGAGGATGAGAATGATATGAACAATTATGTAGGAACGCTTAACATTGTAGGTGTGGGTTGGACAGACTTCCAGAATACTACAGGTTGGGGATGGGATGGACCTAATGCAGATAAAGCTATGACTGTAGATCCTGAAAATCCATATTTATACACTCGTCAGGAAGAATTAGAAGGAACACTTGAATTAATCTTTGCTCCATATCACCCTTGGGGATGGTGGATGAGTCCATTCTGGAGATTTGATAGTAAAACAGAGCCTGAGGCAACGGTTTTAGGTGGAGGTGAAAATGCATCAATAACTGTACCTGCAAAAGCTAACTATTTAATTGTATTTGATACTTATTTAAATAGAGCAAAAGTAGTTTTGGTTGAATAAATCATTTTAGTATAGGTAATAGGGGTATTACTCTCTATTACCCTAAAATTAATTTGAAATAAGATAATCTCAGAAACGAGTCTTAAAAATTGCAATATCACATTGCAATTGGTAATAGCAAGTTATAAGGTAATCTGATTATAAAAAATTATCATATGAAAGTTAAATTTCTATATAAATATCTATTAATTGCTGTGCATTTAATAGTGGGCGTCTCTTTGATGGCGCAGGAAAAAGTAACAATAACAGGTACTGTTACTGATGCGTCAGCAGAAGTACCTGGTGTAACAGTAATTGTTAAAGGAACAAGTATTGGTACCATCACTGATATTGATGGTAAGTATTCTATTTCAGCTGCAAAAGGAGATATATTAGTTTACTCATTTATTGGTTTGCAAACTCAGGAAATAGAAGTTGGTGATGCTAGTGTAATTGATGTACATTTAGTAAGCGACCTGGTAAGTCTTGAAGAAGTAGTGGCCATTGGTTATGGTAAAGCAAAAAAAGGTGATTTAACCAGTTCAATTGCTTCTGTGAGCGGTGACGATATGAAAACCATGTCTGTAGGTAACCCGGTTCAGGCATTACAAGGTAAAGCTTCAGGTGTACAGATCGTATCAGGAAGTGGAGCCCCAGGAGCTGCGCCGAAAGTATTAATCAGAGGTTTTTCCAGTATCAATTTAAGTACTGATCCTCTATATGTTGTCGATGGTGTGCCAATGGGTACTAACCTGAATTTCTTAAATAATAATGAAATTGAGAATATTCAAGTACTTAAAGATGCATCAGCTGCAGCTATTTATGGTAGTAGGGCATCGAATGGAGTAATACTTGTTACAACAAAGAAAGGTAAAGAAGGAAAAACTCAGTTTAGTTTAGATGCTAGTTATGGTATTCAGGTTTTCGATAAACCATATGACATGGCAGATGCTTCAGAGTATGCACAAATCATGAATGCATCTTTAACAAATGGAGGATTAGATGCAAGATTTTCAGATCCATCATCATTAGGAAAAGGAACAGATTGGTGGGGTAAAGGAATTAATAAAACTGCACCTACTAATAACGTTAGTTTTCAAGCCAGTGGCGGTACTGATAAATATAATTATGCAATTAGTTTAAACTATTACGGACAAGAGTCTTTTTATAATACAGGGGATTGGGAGAAATTTACTGCAAGATTAAGAAACGAATGGAAATTTAATGACTATGTATCTGCAGGAGTTACTTTAAACCCAAGAAGAGAAAAATGGCACAATACACCAGGTTGGTATCAGGATTATATGATTATTGACCCGATTACGCCTATATACGTTCCTGAAAATGAAAGAGCAGGATTGAATGAATACAGTATTTTTGAACGTTCATATTATACTTATACATGGAACCCAATTGCTCGAGATGCAAGAAACTTTAAAAAAGAAGGTTATTATGGTATGGGTGTTAACTCATTCTTAGAGATCACACCAATTAAGAATCTTGAAGTAAGAACCTCGGTAAGTGGTGATCTTCAATTTAATCACTCAGATGATTTCTTACCGGATTTTTCTATTGATGAAGCACATGAATCCAATAAGGTAAATCAGGTAATCAGAGAAGATAAACGTGCTACATATTGGAACTGGACAAATACTGCCACTTATTCACTTGAGCGTGCTGAGCATAATATGTCTTTGATGATTGGTAATACTGTAGAAAAGTGGGATAATCGTAATATCAAAGGAACTGGAGATAACATTCCAAACAATACAGATGTACTTAGAGAGTTAGATGCTACTACTGAAAACCCATTAGTAGAAGGAAATACTTGGTCAAGTTCAATTGCGTCATTCTTAGGTCGTGTTTCATATAACTATAAGGATACTTATTATTTAACAGCTACATATCGTAGAGATGGTTCTTCAAAATTTTTGTCAAATAACAAATGGGCTTCATTCCCGTCGGCATCTTTTGCATGGAGATTAACAAATGAAAACTTTATGTCTTCATTGGAATTTATTGATGACATGAAATTCCGTGCAGGTTGGGGACGCGTTGGTAACCAAAGTTTACCTAGTGCTGTTTATGTTTCAGGTATAGGACAAAACTATTATGTATTTGGAGCCGGAGAAGGCAACTTAGTGAATACGACAAATGCATCAAGCATGAAAAATGAAGATGTAAAATGGGAAACCGTAGAAGATATCAACTTAGGTTTAGATTGGACTTTGTTTGGTGGTAAATTGGATGGATCTTTTGAATGGTTTAGAAAGGAAACAAAGGATATGTTATTTCAATTACCTTATCCTAATTATAGTGGTTATCCTAATAATGCTCAAATCTGGAGTAATATTGGAAATATGCAATCAAGAGGTTGGGAAGCAGCGGTAAATTATCACGGTAGCATTTCTAAACTTAAATATAATTTAGGATTGTCAGTTACAACGGCAAAAGTAGAAATGACTAATTTAGCTGATATTACACCAGAAATTTGGGGTGCAAATGGTAGAACTAAAACGGTTGAAGGTGATGCTCCAGGTTTCTTCTATGGTTATAAAACAGATGGATTATTCCAAAATTGGTTTGACGTAAATTCACATTCAGATGAACATGGAAATTTATTACAACCACAGGCTCAACCAGGTGATATAAGATTTGTGAATACAAATGGTGATCATACCATTGATGCAGACGACCGTGTTAAATTAGGTTCTCCTTGGCCTGATTTTACAGGAGGTTTCAATCTAAGTATGTCTTATGAAGGTTTTGATATGGTTGCTAACGTATATTTTAGTGTAGGAAACGATATCGTAAATCAAACTAAATCTGATCTTTATAATACTACAAATTCTGATAACAATGTGATATCAGGTTTGTTGAATAAAGCTTGGCATGGTGAAGGTACATCAAATAGCACACCTCGTGTCTCTCACTACGACTATAATGAAAACTATACAAAGTTTAGTGATTACCTGATTGAAGATGGTTCTTTTGCCCGATTAAAAAATATTCAGATAGGTTATACACTGCCTAAAAAAATTGTTGAGAAAGTACACTTGTCTAAATGTAGATTCTATGTGTCAGGTCAAAATTTATTGACTCTTACAAATTATTCAGGAATAGAGCCTGAAGTTTCTGCTGATTCATCAGACAATGAAGCTGATGTACTACAATTTGGATTTGGTGGATGGAATTATCCAGTATTACCAACTTATATGTTTGGAGTAAATGTTTCATTCTAAAAAATATACAGAGATGAATAAAAAGATATTATATATATTAGCAATAATTGGAGTCTTCTATCTTACTGCATGTGAAGATTTTATTGAAATAGAAGAGCGTGGTAAACAAAACCTTGATAATTATTTTCAAACAGAAGATGAGTGTATCTCATTTGTAAACGGTGTATATAAAAGTTTTTCTACAATTGAAGACTGGTGGCAGGAATGGCTGCGATTAGCCAATATAATGGCAACTGATGATGCCTGGATGGGTAATATCACTCAGGATAACAGTCACTCTTTTGCATTAGCTCATTACAACGTAACAGCTTCAAATGCCCCGGATGCGCTACAGAATTTTTATACTTATAAGTATTATAACATTTCGGCAGCAAACATTGCCATTCAAAATATTCCGGATGCACCAATTGATGCCGATTTAAAGGAACGTTTAATTGCTGAGTCAAAGTTTTTCAGAGCTTTTAGTTATTGGGAGCTGGTACAAAATTTTGGTGATGTGGTTTTAATACTTGAACCTAAAGGTACAGGAAGTTTAAACATGGAACGTTCACCAAAGAGTGAAGTATATGCCCAAATTATTCAGGATTTAAAAGATGCTGAAGCTGTTTTACCTACATCGTATTCCAGTGATAATCTTGGTAGAGTTACGAAAGGTGCTTGTCAGGCATTGTTAGCAAGAACATATTTGTTTACAGGAGATTATACAAATGCGTATTCCTATGCAAATACTGTAATCACTTCTAATACTTATCAGTTAGAGCCAAATTTTGTTGATATCTGGAGTGTATATAACCACAATGGAATGGAGTCTATCTTTGAATGGCAGTCAAACAGTAACCAGAGTTATGCAATTGGTAGTAGATATGCAATCATTATGGCAGCTCGTGGACAGACCTGGGAAGATCCAGAAAACAGTATGGACGGATGGGGCTGGTGTGTTCCATCATCAAATCTGGAGCAAGCTTATTTGTCAGAAGGTGATGATGTAAGAAGACAAAGTACTATTTGTAGAATGGGCGAGCCAGTTTATGGTGATGAAGAAGCTAATCCTACTTATGATTTTTCATATTCTCAAAATAAATCAGCAAGAGTATGGCGTAAGTTTTATACCCCAATTGCAATGCGTCGTGCGTTGGCCAGAGAAGATCAGCACGTGCCACTTCCATATATCTTTTTACGTTTGGGAGAGATGTACTTAACAAGAGCTGAGGCTGCATTTCACTTAAATAATGAAGATCAGGCTTTAGCAGATATTAATACATTAAGAGCAAGGGTTGGCCTTGATCCAAAAACAGGGCTAACTGGTAATAACTTACTATATGCCATTTGGAAAGAGCGTAGATTAGAAATGGCTAGTGAAGGAATGCGTTTGTATGATTTACGTCGTCAAATTGATCCGATTGCCAATAAGCCAAGAATTGATGTTGTGATGGGGCCTAACGGAACTTTTGTGAAGTACAACTTGGAAGAAAGTACTGACGAATGGGAAATTGGACATCCGGAAGAACGTCAGGATAAAGGTGTTATGTTCCAGGAAGGAAGACATGAGCTATGGCCTATTCCTCAGTCAGAAATTGACAGAAGTAATGGTGTGATTTCTCAAAATCCAAATTATTAATAAATAAAAGAATAGGCTGTTCTCTGATGATAGTTGTATCAGAGGAGAACAGCCCTTTTTTTCTCAATTAGAAGGTAATTCTTATGCGTTTTAAAAATTTAAGATATATAGTTTTTCTTGTTTGTGTTTTATTGATTTCCTGTAATAAAGATGAATCCAAACCTGATGAAAATATTAGCAATGCAGATAAGATCTATATTAATCCAGATGTCGAATTTCAAACAATAGATGGCTTTGGAGCTTCAGATGCCTGGAGATGTAAAAATGTGGGTAAGAATTGGCCTCTGGAAAAACGAGAAGCTATAGCTGATTTATTATTTAGTCAGGATTTAAAAGAAGATGGTAGTCCGGAAGGAATAGGGTTATCCTTATGGCGTTTTTATATTGGAGCAGGTAGTGAAGAGCAAGGAAACGGTAGTGGAATAACTAATGATTGGAGAAGAGCTGAATGCTTTTTAAATGCTGATGGTACTTACGATTGGACAAAACAAGAAGGACAACAATGGTTTTTACAGGCAGCAAAAAACCGTGGAGTAGATCATTTGTTGGCTTTCTCAATATCAGCCCCTGTTCATTATACTATAAACGAAAGAGCATATGCTCCTGAAGACATGAACATGAATATAAAGCCTGGCTTTATGGATAACTATGCAAAATTTTTAGTAGATGTAGCAGAACATTTTAAGGGTGAAGGTTTGGAGTTTGATTATTTAAGTCCTGTTAATGAAACACAATATGATTGGACAGGAGGCGGACAAGAAGGAACTCCTGCTACCAATAATGAAATAGCTCAATTTGTATCTTTACTTTCTGATGAACTTCAGTCAAAGTCTTTAGAAACACAGATTACAGTTTCAGAAGCAGCAAGCTTGCAATATTTGTATTCAAATTCTGATAAAGCAGGAAGAGCAAATCAAGTAGATGATTTTTTTACTCCTTATTCGTCAAATTATTTAGGAGATATCGCCAACGTAAATCATACTATATCTGGACATAGTTACTGGACTACAGCAAATTTAAACGATTTAGTTACCATTCGACAAAATCTTTCATCCAAAATAAATTCACTTTCATCTGATTTAAAATATTGGCAATCAGAGTTTAGTATGCTTGAATATAGCAATGATATAGGTGGAGGATGGGATCGTGATTTATCGATTAATACTGCTTTATATGTAGCTCGTGTTATACATTCAGACTTAACTTTTGCTAATGCATCAGCATGGCAATGGTGGACAGCAATAAGCCAATATGATTACAAGGATGGGTTAATATATATTGATAACGGAAATAATGGAATTAGAAGCGCAGGAGATCCGGATTCTGAGAATTTAAAGTATGATGGTAATTACAGAGACTCAAAAACACTTTGGGCTTTAGGAAACTATTCAAGATTCGTTCGCCCGGGTATGAAGCGAATTCAAGCAGGATTTTCAATTCCTAAAGGAGATATTCAAACACTTGAGTCTGTGATGTTGTCGGCATATAAAGATGAAGCGTCAAAAGAATTGGTAATTGTATTTGTAAATTATTCAAATGCTGAAAAATACATTTCTTTAGGCAGTTTAGATGATAAATTTTCAATTGCAAACAATACTTTTGAAGCTTACACAACTTCCGTTACAGAAAATCTTACAAAGAGTCAGGTTCAGGCTAAAGAATTTACAATACCTGCAAGATCTATAACAACAATGGTTGGAACTTACTACTAGAAAAATATAATTATGATGAATAATTTGTTAAAGTTTAAAGATTGGGTTTTACTAATCTTCGCAGTTGTCATGTTTACAAGTTGTAAACAAGTTGGTAATCAAAATATCCTCCCTTTAAAAGGAGATTGGGTAGTTACGTTGGATGCTGGTGATAAAGGAAAAATAGAGCAATGGTTTAATGATATGCAAACCAATTCATTACCAATTACACTGCCATCAACATTGGATGAAGCCGGAATAGGTGAAGAAATTATAGTAGAGCCTAAATTGGATAAGGAAATTTTATATCAGTTAAGCAGGAAATATAAATATATAGGAGCAGCCTGGTATCAAAAAGAAATTGAAATTCCAAAAAACATGGCCAATAAGGAGATAGTTTTGGAAATGGAAAGAGTAATCTGGAAATCTGAAGTATGGATTGATGGAGATTATAAAGGAACAGACAATAGTTTAGTTAGTGCACATCAGATTTCACTGGGTAAAATTACTCCGGGAAAACACGTTATGACAATTTGTATCGACAACCGTCAGCAATACGATTTATTTGATAATAGCAGAGAAAGAACCCTGACACATTCCTATACTGAAACGACTCAGATTATGTGGAATGGTATTTTGGGTAATTTCAATTTAAAAGCATTACCAGCTTATTCTATTGAAGATTTACAGGTATATCCTGATGTACAAAAAGGTGGAGTTGAAATTGTAGCCAAAGCAAGTGGTCAATCAGAAAATGACATCACTATTCAAGTTGTTGATAAGCAAGGTAAACAAGTATCATCTGTAGAAACAAAAGCTGAAGAAAATATTAAAGTTGAATTAACTGGTGATTTTACTCCATGGGATGAACATCATCCTGTAATTTATACTGCTCAGGTTAAAACTGCTAAAGGAGATATATTGGCTCAGGCTGATTTTGGCTTACGCAAAATTGAGTCTGTTGAAAATAATATGCTTTTAAATGGTAAACGATTGTTTTTAAGAGGAACACTGGAGTGTTGTATTTTCCCATTAACAGGTCATCCTCCATTGAATAAAGAAGGTTGGTTAAAAGTATTTGAATCTGCTAAATCTTATGGATTAAATCATATTCGTTTCCATTCCTGGTGCCCTCCTGAAGATGCATTTCAGGTGGCAGATAGCCTTGGTTTTTACTTACAGGTTGAAATGCCAAACTGGTCGCTTAAATATGGTCAGGAACCAGAAATGGTAAAATGGATGGAAAGCGAAGGAGAACGTATGATTCGCAATTATGGAAATCATCCTTCATTTTGTATGATGGCCATGGGTAATGAGTTAGAAGGAGATTATGAACTGTTAACTGGTTTTGTAAAGAAATTACAAAAAGAAGATCCTAGACACCTTTATACAACCACAGCTTTTACTTTTCAGAAACCTCATTCTGTAGAACCTGATGAGGTTGATGAGTATTGGATTACACAATGGACAAAAGACGGATGGGTGAGAGGACAAGGTGTGTTTGATGATTATGCACCAAGTTTTGATAAGGATTATCGTACTAGTATTGAGTTTTTAGATATTCCTTTAATCACTCATGAAATTGGTCAATATTCAGTATATCCTAACTTAAAGGAAATTGAAAAATATAAAGGCGTATTGGCACCAAAGAACTTTGAAGCAATTAAAGCTGACTTAGAAAAGAAAGGCAGATTAGATAAAGCTGATGATTACTTAAAAGCATCAGGACAATTAGCAAAAATTCTTTATAAAGAAGAAGTAGAACGAGCATTAAAAACACCAGGTATCAGTGGTTTCCAATTGCTAGATTTACATGATTTTCCAGGACAAGGAACTGCGCTTGTTGGTATGTTAGATGCATTCTGGGATTCAAAAGGAATTGTAACTGGTGATGAGTTTAAAACATTTTGTAATGATCTTGTACCTTTAATTAAGTTTGAAAAAGCGGTTTATACCAATAATGAAGTTTTTAAAGCTAAGGCAGAGGTAGCTAACTATTGGAAAGATTTGGATACCCCAATTTTCGATTGGAGTATTGCACAAGCGGGAACAGTTTTAACGTCAGGAAGCCTTGAGTCAAAAAATATTAAGCAAGGTAACTATGCCGAAGTTGGTGCTTTTGCATTTGAATTAAAAGATATTCAGGAACCTAAAAAGTTAACTGTTACTTTAAGTTTACAAGGAACAGATTATAAAAATTCATGGTCAGTGTGGGTATATCCTCAAGATCAAAAGGTGAATAAAAAAGATGTTGTTGTAACCACAAAATGGGATGCAGCAGAAAAAGCACTTAGCGAAGGGAAAAAAGTTTTATTTACTCCTGACTTAAACGAAATTACCGGTATTGAAGGAAAATTTGTTCCTGTATTCTGGAGTCCGGTGCACTTCCCTAATCAACCAGGAAGTATGGGACTTTTAATTCAGGATCAACATCCGTTATTTAACGAATTTCCTACCGATTATTATACCAACTGGCAGTGGTGGGATTTATGTAAACAATCAAAATCGTTAGAAGTAGATAAAATTGTTGTAGAACCCGTAATAACAGTAGTAGATAATTTCTTTAAGAACCGTGATCTGTCAAACCTGTTTGAAGTTAATGTAGGCAAAGGTAAGTTAGTATTAAGTGGGATTGATTTACATTCAAATCTGGATAGTCGCATTACAGCAAAAGCTTTGTTAAATAGTATTGTAGATTATATGAATACTCCTAAGTTTGATCCAAAACAAACGGTTACTTTTAAATCATTAAGTGATTTATTTCAACGTGATCCGGATGCAAAGGAAGCTAAAAAAAAGGGATTATATGAGTAAATGCTAAAATATATAAACAAGATAAAGGATAAATGATGGGAGTTGAAACTCTATTGTTTATCCTTTTTGTTTTTGTCAATATAGATTCCTCTTTCAATATTTTCATCCATATACTCTTCGATCTTTGCCCTGTGAATTATCCTTTTAATTTTTTACGGTATTCTTTTGGCGATATTGTCATTATCTTTTTAAAAATTCGGGAGAAGTAATAGGGATCATCATAACCAATTCTAATAGCTATTTCTTTAATATTAAGATGAGTGTGATCCAATAATCTACAGGCATTCTGAATTTTAAGTTGAATTACATAGTTTAAGGGAGATCGACCCGTTTTTTGTTTAAATAGCATGGAATAATGAGCAATAGACAAATTGGCCTGATCTGCTAAATCTTCCAACGTAAGTTTTTCTTTTAAGTGCTTCCTCATATAATGAATGGAGCTTTCAATTAAATCTTTTTCCTGCGGTTTTCTTACTTGACGAAACTGACTTAAATACCTGAAGGAAGCCAGGAAATGCGATAAGCAAATGTTGGCATAGCTAATATTTTCCTTGCTGTAACCCATTTCAAGGTTTCGTATCATTTCTTCAAATAGCTCTAAACGTTCATCTATTCGCGATATATCAGAAGGAGTAATACTTTGAGCTTCTTCTGTTGTTTCAAGATAATATGCTGCATTTTTACCACTGAAATGAATCCAATAAATACTCCATGGATTTTTTCTGGAACTACCATAAGAATGTGGAATATTAGGCGGAATGATAAAATACTGGTTTGCATTTACAGTAATTCTGGTATTTCCTATTAAAATCCATCCTTCGCCATCAGTACAATACATTAATATATGTTGTTTACATCCTTCAGGTCTTTTTCTATGGTGGTCTTTAGCTTTGGGATAAAAACCTATGTCTGTTATATATAAGCTGCTACTTATCGGATCTTCCTGTATTTCTTCAATAATTAATTCAGGAATAATAACAGTTCTTTCATCTTGAAATCCTTCAGATTTTATCATAAGTCACATTTTGTGCTAAAATAATAAGATAGTCCATTAAAACCAAATATACATCCATTTTGAGTGTCGGTAGAAATAAAGATATTTGTTACATATAATTAAAGAATATTTTAAAATGCAAAAAGTAAATTTTAATACGCGTTATATTTTATCGATTTCGTTAGTCTCAGCCTTAGGCGGACTATTATTTGGGTATGACTGGGTAGTAATTGGTGGAGCTAAACCATTTTACGAGCAGTTTTTTGATATAGCTAACAATCCTGCAATGCAAGGGTGGGCTATGGGAAGTGCTTTAATAGGTTGTTTACTCGGAGCAGCTATTTCAGGTGTACTTAGTGATAAATACGGACGAAAGAGATTATTAATTTTTGCTGCTTTTATGTTTACTTTATCTGCAATAGGAACAGGTATTGTAAATGATTTTACAGCTTTTATTATATATCGTTTAATTGGTGGTGTGGGTATAGGTTTAGCATCTACATTATCCCCAATGTATATTGCAGAAATTGCACCGGCTTCTATGCGTGGCCGATTTGTTTCTTTAAACCAGTTGACTATTGTGTTAGGTATATTAGCTGCTCAGCTTGCCAATTGGCAAATTGCAGAGCCTATTCCAGATCATTTTACAGAGTTGGATATTTTAAATTCTTGGAATGGACAAATGGGATGGCGTTATATGTTCTGGGCAGAAACCATTCCTGCAGGAGTATTCTTCATATTAATGTTTTTAGTACCTGAAAGTCCAAGATGGTTAGCTAAGTCGGGTAATGAATCAAAAGTAGAAAGCATTCTTAAAAAAATTGGAGGAACAGAATATGCTGTTCAGGAATACAATAATATTCATCAATCGTTAGCTAAAGAAACAAGTAAAGTTAATTTCAGGGAGTTATTTGAACCTGGTATTAAAAAAGTATTGTTGATAGGTATTGTTTTGTCTGCTTTCCAGCAATGGTGTGGAATCAACGTTATATTTAACTATGCAGAGGAAATATTTAAGGCTGCTGGTTATGGTGTGTCTGATATTTTATTCAATATCGTGATTACAGGTATTATTAATGTGGTATTTACATTTGTTGCCATCTATACTGTAGATAAGTTAGGACGTAGGGCCTTAATGATTATTGGTTCTGCCGGTTTAGCTCTGATCTATATTTTAGTGGGTCTTACCTACTTCTTTCATGTCACAGGAATTGCATTATTGGTGTTAATACTATTAGCTATTGCAACTTATGCTATGTCACTAGCTCCAATTGTTTGGGTAGTTATTTCCGAAATATTCCCTAACAGAATCAGAGGAGCAGCAATGGCTGTATCAACTATAGCATTATGGACGGCAAGTTTTCTTTTAACTTATACGTTCCCTATTTTAAATAGTGCATTGGGTGCAGCTGGAACATTCTGGTTATATGGATTGATTTGTTTAGGAGGTTTTGTATTCATCTACAAAAAATTACCTGAAACTAAAGGAAAATCATTAGAAGAAATCGAAAAAGAAATTATTAAAGAATAACTATATGTAAATGCTGCTCTTGTAGCAGCATTTACACTGCTTAAGTAAGCAAGTTAATTGTTTGAATTATTGGATAATAAATAAAATATAGGCGTTCTTTTAGAGAACGCTAATATGGGAAAGTTATATCAAAAAAGTATTAAATTTTTATAATATGGAAGCTAAAGCAAGGCTCGAAAAGTTGGTACTTCCAACCTATGAACTGGGTAAATCAGAAATTAATCCGGTATTTTTTGAAAAGAGAGTTTATCAGGGGTCATCAGGTAAAGTTTATCCTGTTCCTTTTATTGATAAAGTTTATGATCATAAAGTAGATAAGGAATATCAGGCAGCTGTGCTTGAAAATGAATTTGTAAAATTAGTCATGTTACCTGAAATTGGCGGAAGAATTTTTGAAGCACAAGATAAGGTTAACAATGATTATAATTTTTTCTATCAGCAAAAGGTAATTAAACCTGCTTTAGTAGGTTTAGCTGGTCCTTGGATTAGTGGAGGAGTAGAGTTTAACTGGCCACAACACCACCGTCCGGGAACCTATTTACCAACTGATGTATATATTGAAGAGGAAGCTGATGGTGCTAAAACGATCTGGATGTCGGAATATGACCCAATGTATCGTTTAAAGGGTATGCACGGAATCCGTATTCGACCTGACAGTGCTTTGATTGAACTACGTGGTCGTTTGTTTAACCGTACACCATTAACACAAACATTCTTATGGTGGGCAAACGTAGCGGTAGAAGTACATAAGGATTATCAAAGTTTCTTTCCACCTGATGTACATTATGTTGCAGACCATGCTGTTCGTGCACAAAGTAGTTTCCCTTATGCCGAAAATGATTATTATGGCATTCCATATCATGAAAGACCAGGGAAAAACGATTTACGTAACTACAATAACATCCCTGTTCCAACCAGTTATATGGTTTGTGATACAAAATATGATTTCTTTGGAGGTTATGATTACAAAGAACAAGGTGGTTTTATTCATGTGGCTAACCGTCATATTGCTCCGGGTAAAAAACAATGGACATGGGGTAGCGAAGACTTTGGTCGTGCATGGGATCGTGAATTAACAGATGAAGGAGGACCATACTTTGAGTTAATGGCTGGTGTTTATACTGATAACCAACCAGATTTTACATACTTACTTCCTTACGAAACTAAAACATTTTCACAGTTCTGGTGGAGTTTTAAAAAGCTTGGACCAGTGCAAAATGCAGATAAGGATTTAGCTATTCGTTTAGAAGTTCAACAAGGAAATAAATTAGATTTAGGTGTTGCTTCTAGCCGTAAGTTTGAAAACCTTAAATTTATACTTCTAATCGGAAACGAAAAGACTGTATTCGAAAATAAAACAGTTACTCCGGATGAACCTTGGCAGGATCAAACAATACAAATTGAAGCAGGACAGGAGCATTCCGTTTCTTTAATAGTATTGAATGAGCAAGGTAAAGAGCTTATTGCATACCATCACCGCGAAGTGCCTAAGGAGCGTAATCGTAAAGTTGCTTTTGAGCCTAAACAACCAGAGGAAATTGAAAGTGCTAATGAGCTTGAATTAATAGGAGAACACCTTGAGTTATACCGTCACCCAACTCGTTATCCTGAACCATATTGGAAAGAGGCGATTAAAAAGGATCCAAAGAGCTACAAATCATATATTGCACTTGGTCGTGTAGAACTTAAAAATGGTAAGTTTGCTGAAGCTGAAAAAAACTTTAAAACAGCTATTGATATTCAAACTACTTACCATCCAAATCCTGCATCTGGCGAGGCACTATATTTCTGTGGTTTGGCATGTTCTTATCAGGGTAGAAAAGACGAAGCTTATAAATTATTTTATAAGTCAATTTGGAACTATGAATGGCGTGCAGCAGGTTATTATCAATTGGCAGCAATAGATTGTTTAAAAGGTGATTTTGAAACAGCTCTTGAACATATTGAGGCTTCTTTAGATACAAACCGTCAGAACAACAAAGCATATATTTTAAAAGCAATTGTACTTAAGCATCAAGGTAATAAAGAAGCTGCACAAAGCGTATTTACAGAGCTTTTCAAAACAGATTCTCTTGATCAGTGGGCTAAATTTGAGTTAGCTAACCTAAATGGTAACTACGAAGATTTTATTCAATCATCAAGAAACGATGCACAAACAATTATTGATATTGCTTTTGATTACGCAGAAGCAGGTTTTTATCAGGAAGCTATTGATGTAATAGAGTTACACCATAAAAATGAGATACCTGATTGTGCTGTGCCAAATCCAATGGCAAAATCAATTATGACAGAGTTTATTTTAGCTTGGTTATATAACCTAAAAGGTGAAACCTCAATGGCTAAAGAAATTCTTGAAAAAACAAAGAGCGCATCGCATGATTATGCATTCCCTTCACGTACATTTGAGCAATTAGTGATGGAATGGGCTTTACAAGTTGATCCTCAAAATACCATTGCAGCATATGGTTTAGGTAACTATTTCTTCAACTTAAAACGTCACGAGGATGCAATTAAAGCATGGCAATTAGCAGCAGATGCAAATAGTCAATATGGTACTTTGTATCGTAACTTAGGTATTGCATACTGGAATACTTATGAGGATGGTGAAAAAGCCAGAGTTTCATTCCAAAAAGCGATTGAATTGGCTCCAAATGACATGCGTGTTCGTTATGAGTTTGACCAGTTACGCAAAAAGCTTAACGATGATCCTAAGGAGCGTTTAGAGAGCCTGTTAACTATTAAAGATCAGATTACAACGCGTGATGATTTTTCAGTAGAACTGGCTGCTTTATATAACTTTACCGGAGATTACACAAGTGCTTTAAGCTTGTTGGAAAACAGAAACTTCCACCCATGGGAAGGTGGAGAAGGACAGGTATTAAGACAATATACCTATGCTTGCTTAAAACTAGGACAAACTGCACTTCAAAATGGAGAAGCAGAAACAGCTTTAGAATATTTTGAAAAGTCAATGGCTACACCAGATAATTTAGGAGAAAAGTATCATCCATTACAGGCTGTTGCTCATATTAATTACTGGAAAGGAATGGCTCTTAAAGCAATGGGCAAAGTTGATGAAGCTAAGTCATATTTTGAGGCTAGTACCAATGAAGAAGGTGACTTTATAGATATGGCAGTAAGTGCTTATTCTGAACTATCATACTATAAAGCACTATCATTAAAAGAGCTTGGTAAAGCAGACGAAGCAAATGAGTTATTGCAAAATATTAAGGAATTTGCAAAAGCTAAATTAGAAGAAAGTGTAAGAATAGACTACTTTGCTACATCATTACCTTTATTATTAGTTTTTGAGGATGATATTCAGAAACGTAATACGATAGATGCTAAGTTTTTGATTGCTTTAGCTGAAGAAGGACTTGGAAATGCAACAGCATCACTATCACTTGCAGATGAAATACTTGCATTAAATTCGATGCATGTTGGAGCAGCAGATATGAAAGAGGAGCTTAAATAACAGCATAGTTGTGTTTTAGAAACAAACATTAAAATAAAAGTAAACGATCCGGTTTTTATGACCGGATCGTTTTTTTTTTGTCAAGATGGATGATTTTTTACATTTCAAGTTTATAAGCTCAGATTATTATCTCGCCAGGAATTGATACTACTAACCTTTGAGGAGTGAGCAATTACAAGTATTTAAAATCAAGCCAGACAGAATGCTAAGCTATTGTATAACTTCTTCTGAAAAACAACCACTAAAAAGGCATAAACAGCTATTAAACTAATCTATACAATAAGCGTGATTGCATAATAATATTATATTTGCACCTTTTTAATTAACGTTTTGGTTTGATGATAAATTTGCCTTTTAAAACTCGCCATGTTTTAATACCTATATCAGTATAACCCTAAATAAAAATCATTCCATTTAATGATGAATAAATTTATTATAGTTGTGTGTTGTTGTATTCTGGTTTATTCAACAGATTGTTTTTCAGATACTGTAAATAAAAATAAAGTTTCAACCAGAGCAAAACATGTTTATGGTCGCTCAAGTGATTTTAGCAATTTTTTATATTTAGGTATCTCTTTTATAAAAGATATAAATCCAACTGATACCACTTATTATATAAAATTTAAACTTTATGCACCAGATTCAGAGTTTTGTGATGATATATGTTTTAATAAAGCAAAATCTATTTCATTTTTGGCAAAGAATGGAAATATTATAGATCTTAAAATGAATGCTATAAATGCACTTACTGAATCTTCTAAACAGTTTGAAGATCCATTTAAATCGGTACAAATAGATAATTATTCTACCTCTATAACCTTAAAAATAACAAAAGAAAAACTGATTGAACTTGGCGCTCACCCCTTTTACAAATTAATATTGCCATATTATAATAATACATCAAAAGTCAATAATAAATTAGTTTTTATAAGACCAACCGTATTTACCCGAAGGATTTTTATACAAAAGAAAATTAATGATATACTTGAAAATTAAAGGTTAATAATAACTTCAGGATTTTGGTTTGTTGATGATACAGTGCAAGTTATTATCTTGTTCCAATATTTAAATATATAATAAATTGTGATCTCTTGTCAAAATGCTGTACGTGTCTATTCTTTATAATTCCATAATATAATGCTCTTTATTTATTCTTAGGTATAAAGTATATTATTATTCTATAGAAAAATAACAGTAATTTTACTGTTATTTTTTATTGTTGTAATTATTTGATATATAGAGGTATATAATTTTTAGTATTTAAAATTGTAAAATATTCTATACCCATAATACGCTATAATTCCATTTTTAGCTGAAAATGCTGTTTTGGGATTCAGATTTAGCCCATTTTTCACTTTTGAGTGATTTTCTTCGCACTTTTTCGCATGTTCTTCGCAAAACCTATGCATATTGTATGCACCTACTATGGACTTTGTTCGGAACACGTTCGCAATTCTCCACAGGCGCTACACAGCCTGTACATAGTTTGTTCGCCCTAAGAGTGCAAAGAAGTGGCTTACAGCCTGCATTGAAATGGTGTAGATTGGCGAATCAGAATCGAATCTGTATGGTAGCAGGGTAAAAGGAGGTACAATTAAAGTGCGTTGAATTAGGCCCTTAATAATTAGGTTTGTGCAAGAACATTCTTTGTTAATTAGTACTTTGTTTAAAATTATGAAGTTTTTAGTTTCCTTTTACTTAATACTTGAATTATGGTATTTATAAAAAAGTTAAGTATGAATCACATGTATATTTTAATGTGTGAAAAATTGTAATATATTGAAAAGTAGTTTAGTAAAGATCGATAAAACTGTAAAAGTAAGAGAGAATTTTAAGTTTTCTTTTATTATCATTTTATTAGAAGACTCATAAATTGAATCTATCATTATATTTTTCTCAAAAAAGCTCTGATATTACTATCGCTTTGTAGTGTTGTTATTTACATTTAAGTTGTTAAGTTATATTAAATCTAAATATATTAAATCTTCTATGAGATGAATATTTTTTTTATCTTCATAAACGAAAAATCCACCAAAAACACACATCTTTTCTAAAATTAATGATCAAGAAGGACTTTAATTCGGACTACGAAATGGCTGAAGGTCTCCAGAAAGGAGATATGGATGCTTTTAACGCGATCTTTAAAAAATACAGCTCTCGTTTGTATGGTTTTCTAATAAAACATTTAAAGTCCGAAGTTGAAACCGAAGGTCTGGTTCAGAATGTTTTCCTTAAGGTTTGGGAAAACCGGAAAAATATCAAAAAAGAACATTCACTAAAATCCTATTTGTTTACCATTGCTTATCATGAAATGGTTCATATTTTTAAAAAGAAGAAATTATTTTTTGATATCAGTGAAGAGCATGCCGTATCTATTCGCTCTGAATATGAGCTGGACAAGCAGATTGAGTATAAATTTATTCTTGAAGAAGTGGATAAACTCATTGAATTACTTCCTGATAAACAAAGGCAGGTATTTATAAAAAGCAGAAAAGAGGGGAAAAGTACCAAAGAAATAGCAGAAGAACTTCAAATAGCTCCAGGTACCGTTGATAATAATATTTCGGCAGCTCTACGATTTATCCGTAAACATATCTCATCATCAAATCCTGCTTTTTTTATCTTTTTTATACTTTTTTTTAGCTAGTGTAAAGTACACTATTTCAGTGATATATAAATTAAACTAAAATTTTATAAAAAAAACTTAAGATTTTATCGTGAGATTTTTTCATAGAAATGCTATTACTTATAAAAGAACCTTAATAAATGTTAACAAACGAAATAAAATGTTATTCACTCAATTTCTAAAGAATTAAAAATACAAATGGTTACAAAAGATGAAATACAATTACTGAAACGATTCTTTGGAGGTAGCGTTAATATTGAAGAAGAAAAAAAAGTTTATAATCTGTTTTATGAGCATGCTGATGATGTAGATTTTAAACATTTCGTTAAAGATGAGATGAAGTATTATTTTGAAAATCATCAATCAGACGAATACAATACAGATCATATTTTTTATAAAGTAAATTACATCATCAGTCAACAAGAGGAACAAAAGAAAAAACAACTTGTAAAGCAGATTTACCATTGGTATGCAAAAGTTGCAGCTATTTTAATACTGCCTATACTCGTAGGGGGTTATTTATGGTTTAGTGCACAAGGCGTTAAAATTAATGATGTTACAAATCAAATTACTGAAAATGTAATTACAGTACCAATGGGCGCCAGAGTAAATTTTACACTTCCTGACGGTACTTACGGATGGTTAAACAGTGGATCTTCTTTATCCTATTCATTACCTTTTAACAATAACCGTAAAATTAATTTAAAAGGAGAAGGATGGTTTAATGTTGCACACGATACCATTCACCCATTTGAAATAGAAGCAGGACAATCAAAAGTAGAAGTTTTAGGAACAGTATTTAATTTATATGCTTATCCTGAAGAAGACCTTATAGAACTAGCATTAGAAGAAGGTAAAGTAAAATTTACCGCAACAGAAAGCTCAACAAAAGGATTTGAAATTAAACCAAACGAAAAGCTATTACTGGAAGATGGTAAAATTATAATTAGTGAAACTGAGGCCTTTAAATTTGGAGCATGGAGAGAAGGTAATTTGGTATTCAGGGGTGATGCAATGGTAGATGTAGCCAAAAGGATAGAGCGTTGGTATAATGTTGATGTACAGATTATGGATGATGAACTGAAGAAACATTCTATTCGAGGTACTTTTCAGGATGATTCACTCGAAGAAGTATTACGCTTCCTTAGCTTAATTTCTCCATTAGACTATAAAATTATTGATAAGAAAATACTGAATAATAATACTATAACTAAGAAAAAAGTACTTATCTACAAAAAGTAAAACCCAACAATCAAATTTTTTAAAAAAATCTACAATGAAACAAGCAGGAGGACCATAAAACAAAAAAAAGGAAATCGCGCCAACGATTTCCTCAAAAAATCCCTTATGAAATTTTTATAAAGCTAAATGACAAATTTATGAAAAAATCCAGATTTCTTTCTGAATGTTTTTCTTTAAGTTTAACAAGAACATTCAAAATTATGCGAATTACCCTATTTTTAATTCTCATATCAGCGTTTGAAATATACGCTACAGATTCCTATTCTCAAAAAACTATTCTCTCTCTGAAGGTACAAGAGAAAAGTTTAGAAGAGGCTTTAGATCAGATAGAACAAGCATCGGAATTTTATTTTTTATACAGTGAAAAACTAGTTGATACCAAGCGATTGGTATCTATAAATGTAAAAGAGGCTAAAATTGAAAAAGTTTTAGATGATCTTTTTTCTGATACTGAAATAAAGTATCAAATAATTGACAGAAAAATTCTTTTAGCACCGGAATCCATAGAAGAAATTCTGCAGAATACAAAAAGCGTAAATGGTGTAATAAAAGATGTAACTGGAAATACCCTTCCTGGTGTTACTGTAGTAATTAAAGGAAAAACTCAAGGTACTATTACTAATATTAATGGTGAATATATTTTAGATAATATTTTACCAACAGACACACTTGTTTTTTCATTTATTGGGATGAATACTCAGGAGATTGCAATAAATAGCAAAAGTGTTATTAATGTGGTAATGGAAGAATCTACCATTGGATTAAAAGAAGTTATAGCAGTTGGTTATGGAACTCAATCTAAAAGAACCATTACTGGATCTATCCAGTCTGTAGGATCTGAAGATCTTGCTGATATGCCGGTTACTACAACAGCTCAAAAGCTTCAGGGTAAATTATCAGGAGTTCAAATTACTCAAACAACCGGTAAACCTGGAGAGGGAATGAAAGTAAGGGTAAGAGGTCAAGCCTCTCTAACAGCAGGAAATGATCCTCTATATGTTGTGGATGGTTTTCCAATTATTGGTGATATAAGTTCTATCAACCCTAATGAAATAGAGAGTATTTCGGTATTAAAAGATGCCTCCTCAGCAGCATTATATGGTTCAAGGGCTGCCAATGGTGTTGTTTTGGTAACTACTAAACATGGTAAGCCAGGCAAAACATCAATTTCAATATCATCCACTTATGGTTGGCAAGCAGTTCCTGATAGAGGAAGACCTGATATGATGAATGCAACTGAATTTGCAACATTTAAAAAAGAATCATTTGAAGATTTAGGAGTTGCTGTACCAGAAACCTGGCAAAATCCTGAAAAATATGGTAAAGGCACAGATTTCTATGATATCTTATTAAGAGTTGCACCTATGAATGATAATAGTATTAGCTTTACAAGTAGTAAAGATAATTTTAAAGCTTCTGCTGTAATAGGGTACTTAACTCAGGATGGTGTTATATTAAATTCTGATTATGACAGATATTCAATTCGTATAAATACTGATTTTAAAGTATCGGAAAAAATAAAAGCTGGATTTAGTGTTGCACCTTCTTATTCTATATCTAATTCTCCAAATACTGATGGTATTTTATGGGGAGGAGGTCTGTTGAATAGTGCATTAACTACTTGGCCAATATTTGATTATAAAAATGCAGATGGAACAATACCTGAAAACTTTCATGATCCTATAAGTGGTAACCATTTTGCGAATATCTACCATTCAGCAAAAGCGATTACCAATGAATCAAAAGATTTAAGGCTTTTAACAAATGCTTTTGCTCAATATGAACCAATAAATGGATTGGTACTTAAAACTACATTGAACTTTGAGCATTCTAATAGAAAGTTTAATAATATAACACCATCAACTGTTGGAGCAACAACTCCATCTGTAGCATCCGGAGTACTAAGAAATACATCATACAGTACATGGTTAAATGAAAATATTATTACTTATAAAAAATCGTTTGGCGACCATAATTTTGATTTGTTAGGTGGTATGACAATACAAAAATACGAATCAGATTTAAGTCAAATTACTTATACAGGTTTTTCTGATGACCGAGTTCCAACTATTGAAGCTGCACAGAATATAGATAGAACTCCATATTGGTTAACAGGCATACCAGGTACTTATAATGATATTCAGGAATGGAGTATGATGTCGTACCTAGCCAGAGTAAACTATAATTATAAAAATAAATATCTATTGTCTTTTGCAATAAGATCTGATGGTTCATCTCGTTTTGGTAAAGATAACAGATGGGGTAATTTCCCGTCAGCTTCGGCAGGTTGGATCGTATCAGATGAAGAATTTATGCAATCAATTAAACCTCTGTCTCTATTGAAAATGAGAGCATCATACGGTGTTGTTGGAAATAATAATATCGGTAATTATACTCAATATGCCTCTGTAAATACAGGAGCTGCAGTTAATAATGCCATTTTTGGGTCATCAGTTCATAGTGGTAGTGTGCAAACAGCTTTACCAAATACCGGATTAACATGGGAAAAAACAGAGGAATATGACTTAGGTTTTGATTTAGGTCTTTTTAATAGTCGTGTTAATTTGAGTTATGATTATTATAGCAGAAAAACAACCAGCTTACTATATCAGGTAAGTGTTGCTCAGGAATCGGGATATCAATCGTTTATGGCTAACGTAGGAGAATTGAAATTCTGGGGACATGAAATAATGCTTAATACAAAGAATATTCAAGGTGCTTTTAATTGGGAAACTTCTTTTAATATTTCATTTACTGATAATGAAGTTTTATCACTATCTGGAGATATTGACAGAATTTATAGCGGTCTGTTCGACTCTAATATTACTAAAGTTGGTCATAAAATAGGTATGCTTTATGGTATGGTTTGGGATGGAGTATATGATAACCAGACTGAATTTGATAATAGTCCTAAAGCAGTAGCTTCTGAAGTGGGTACAATTAAGTTTAAAGATGTAGGTGGTGGACCAGATGGAGGCCCTGATGGAATTATTACTCACGGTGGAGATAATGATGATAGAACAGTCATTGGAGATCCAACTCCTGATTTTACCTATGGAATAACAAACACTTTTTCATACAAGAATTTTGATTTATCTGTTGTAATGGCTGGATCATATGGAAATGATATCATTACCTGGTTAGATCAATCCTTAGCTAATTTAGACGGAAACTTTAACGTATACAAAAATGTTAAAAACAGATGGAGATCAGAGAGCAATCCTGGTGATGGAAGATATGGAAAAACAACTTCCGGTACTGGTAATGAAAGAGATTGGGTAAGTTCAAGGTTTGTTAGTGATGGTAGTTATCTTACTATTAAAAATGTAACCTTAGGTTATAAATTTCCTACTAAAAAGCTAAGTAACTTACGAGTATTTATGACCATACAGCAATTGTATACTTTTACTAATTACAGAGGAGCGAATCCAGAATCTAGTAACAGTTTTTATTCAGGAAATAATGCGAGTGCGTTGTCTTTAGGTAGTGATTTTGCAAGTTTTCCTGTACCAAGAACTATATCTTTTGGTGTAAATATTGGTTTATAATACAAATGAGGATCATTAACTACGAACAGGTTATTTAAGTGATTCTTAAATGGATTCCTGAAAATTTTAAAATTGAATCGTATGAAAAATAAAATAATTTTAATAGGAATACTAAGTATATTATTGATGTCTTGTGGTGACGATTTTCTAAGTATCCCTTCACAAACAGCATTAACTGATGATATATACTTTAAAACACAAGAGGACTTACAAGCAGCTGTAAATGCGGTTTATGCACCTCTTAGAGATTTATATGCCGGATCAGAACCTACAGGTAATGGTGTAAATGGTGCATTTATAATGGGAGAGATGCACTCTGATAATTCGACTTATATATTAAACTCACAGTTTAGAGCAACTGATAATCAAGAACAAATTGGAGATTGTATTTTACTTGAGTCCAATAGTGTATCAACATTTAAATATCAAAGAACATACAGTATTATTGCTTCTGCAAATAAAGTACTTGCTTCTGTAGATAATGTTGAGTTTGATGATGTTGCAGATCAGGATAATATTAAAGGACAAGCTTTATGTTTAAGAGCTTTCTCATATTTTGATTTAGTTCAGTATTTTGGATCAGTTCCTTTACATGTAGATCCCGTTACTACAATGGAAGGTACTGCATTACCACTGGCTCCAGTTGAAGAGGTTTATACACAAATTATAAGTGATTTAACAGAAGCTATTAGCTTACTACCTGTTAGAAGTGAACAATCAGATTTAGGAAGGGTAACTAAAGGTACAGCACAAACCATTTTAGCTAATGTTTACATGGTTCAAAAAAATTATGCTTCTGCAGAAACTCTTCTAAAAGAAATTGTATCGTCAGGAGAGTATGCATTGGTGGCTAATTATGCTGATATTTTTGATCCATCATTTAAAAATAACTCTGAATCTATATTTGAAATTCAATATCGTCAGGGAACAGATGGTTATAGTAGTACATTTTGCTATAGTATGTTTCCATATCCTATGTCTATGGAACATGTTGAGGAGTTGACCGGAGTTATTGATCCACAGCCATTAGTTGGAGGAGAAGGATTTAATACTCCAACTCCGGATTTAATCGCAGCATATGAAGGTGGAGATTTACGATTAGATGTATGTGTTGGTTATGTGGAAGATACACATGGTATTGAATTCCCATTTTGTAAAAAATATTTACATCCGCATTTACAATATCAGTTGACTGATGACAACTGGCCGGTTTACCGTTATGCAGAAGTGTTATTATTTTTAGCAGAAGCAATAAACGAACAAGGGAAATCAGTTGCTGATGCATTGGCCTATATTAATAATCCTGTAGGAACAAGCTCTGTTAGTATAAGAGAAAGAGCAGGATTAGGTCCAATTGTAGCCGGAACCCAAGCTGAGTTAAGAGAGGCAATTGCTAAAGAAAGAAGAATAGAACTAGCTTTTGAAAATAAACGTTGGTTAGATCTTGTTAGAACAGGAAAAGCAGTAGAAGTAATGACTGCATTTGGGCAAAGAGTAAAAGCAGACCCTTCTGCTTACTATTTCCCAACAGGATATGCTCCTTCTGATGCAGCTTTTAGTCAAATTGAATTAACTTTTCCATTACCAGCTGCAGAAGCTTTATATAGTCCTTATTTCTAACAATTTTATATATAGTATAATATAAGTTCTTTTTAAAATTTGATTATCAATAATAAATGTAAGATTATTCTGTAGTAAGTTACAGAATAATCTTACCTATTACCCTTTCTATGTGTTGAAATTCAGTTCACTCATTTTATATCTACGATATATTTCAATATTAAAGAAGGCGAATAATCTTATAACCAGTAAAACATTGATACACATAAATTGAATGATATGTTCAAATTAGGAATTTTTAAACCAAAAAATGCTATAGCCCTTCTATTGCTTCCTTTTGTAAGCCAGTTGTATATAGGTTGTAGTTCTTCTGAATTTGATAAAGAAGATGTGGTAGATCTTAAAACAGATTTTATTACACCTCCAGATGATGCAAAACCTCGTGTTTGGTGGCATTGGATGAATGGCAATGTATCTAAAGAAGGTATTAAAGCAGACCTGGAGTGGATGCACAGAGTAGGGATTGGTGGATTTCAAAATTTTGACGCCGGGTTAAATTGTCCACAGTTAGTGGAAAACAGACTGATTTATATGACTCCTGAGTGGAAAGATGCTTTTGCTTATACAACAAATATGGCCGATTCATTGAATTTGGAAATGGCTATTGCTGGTTCTCCAGGTTGGAGTGAAAGTGGTGGTCCATGGGTAAAACCAGAGGAAGCTATGAAGAAATATGTTTGGAGTCAGATTCAGGTAGAAGGAGGAAAAACATTCTCAGGTAAACTGCCTGAACCACCATCAGTAGCTGGTCCTTTTCAAAATATTGGAATTACACCTGGTTTTATGAGTCATGGACCTGATGATACACCTTCTTATTACGCAGATGCGGCCGTTATTGCCTATCAACTACCAGAATCATATCAATCATTACAAACCTTAAAACCTAAAGTTACAAGTAGTGGTGGTAAATTTACATTAGCGGAGCTTATTGACGGTGATTTAGTAAATGCCAGTTTTTTACCAGCTGCCAAAGTCGGGGAGCAATCCTGGATACAATATGAATTCAATAATCCTATAGAGGTACAAGCTTTAACGATAGTTGGTGGTGGGACGAGCAGAATGTTTGGACCTCCAAGTGAAACCAGAGCTTTAGAAATGAGCAATGATGGTAAGGAATTTAAAAAAGTGATGGATATTCCAGCTAGTTCTTTGGCTGAATTAACCTTATCGTTTGACCCTGTTACTGCAAAATATTATCGTTTTACCTGGACACAACTTCCCGATAGAGGACCTCAGGGAATTCCAGGTTTACCAATGAGAAATGCTGGTCCACAAGGACCTAAAGGAACTAATGTCGCTGAACTTGTTTTGTCTACTTCAGGTAAAGTAAATCGTTTTGAAGATAAAGCTGCTTTTCAGGCTGCAACGGATTTATATGATGTTTTCACTAAGGATGTAAAACCTGTAACTGTAGTGAATAAATCGAATGTTGTTGATATCACAGCAAATATGAAACCTGATGGCTCATTAGAATGGACAGTCCCTGATGGAGATTGGATGATTGTTCGATTAGGTTATTCCTTAACCGGTCATAAAAACGGTCCGGCATCACCGGAAGCTACTGGTTTGGAGGTTGATAAACTTAGTGCTGACCATGTGAAAGCATATTTTACCAATTATTTAGATCAATACAAAGATGCTACGAACGGTTTGATGGGTGAGCATGGACTTCAATATGTGATTACCGATAGTTGGGAAGCCGGTACTCAAAACTGGACAGATAACATGATCACCGAATTTAAAAACCGCAGAGGATATGATATGATTCCTTGGTTCCCTGTACTAACAGGACAAATTGTGGAGAGTGCAGAAGCTAGTGATCAATTTTTATGGGATTTCCGTAAAACATTAGCTGATCTGGTATCCGAAAATCATTACGACCAACTAACCAACTTATTAAAAGAAAGAAATATGGCTCGATATTCCGAATCACATGAAGCTCGACGTGCTTTTATTGGGGATGGAATGGAAGCCAAAAGAACTGCAGCTGTTCCAATGGGAGCAGGTTGGACTCCAGGAGGTTTTGGCGGAAATGAAGGTGAAGTAGCTTCTTTTTATCAAGCTGATATCCGTGAGTCTGCATCTGTATCGCATCTATACGGGCAAAAATATGTTGCTGCAGAATCGTTAACTGCTATGGGATCTGATTGGGCATGGTCGCCTGATACTTTAAAGCAAATAGCAGATCAATTAATGTCATGTGGGTTAAACCGTTTTGTTATACACACCTCTGTTCATCAACCATTAATGGACAAAGCTCCGGGCGTAAGTCTTGGACCTTTTGGACAATGGTTTACACGAAATGAAACATGGGCAGAGCAAGCTGTTGCATGGACTACCTATTTATCACGCAGTTGTTATATGTTACAGCAAGGTAAGTTTGTTGCTGATATAGCCTATTATTATGGAGAAGATAACAACATAACTACGTTGTTTAGTAAACTTAGAGGAAAAGGTCTTCCAAATATTCCTGAAGGATACAATTATGATTTTATTAATGCAGATGCTTTGGTAAATCTATTATATGTTGAAAATGGTTTACTAAAAACACCAACCGGAATGACATATCCAATTTTGGCTCTTGATCCCAATAGTCAATATATGACGCTTGCTGTACTTAATAAAGTGAAAGCATTGGTTGAAGCAGGTGCTATTGTAGTTGGTCCTAAACCAATATTAACGCCTAGCCTGGCAGATACAGATGAAGCATTTAAAGCTATAGTAGATCAACTTTGGGCTAATGAATCAGATGTAAATATTATTGGACAAGGAAAAGTATATCCCAAATTAGAATTAGAAGCTGTTCTAAAAGCTGAGGGTATTTTACCTGACTTTAAATATAAAAGACCACAACAGGATACCAAAATGTTTTATGTACACCGCAAGGTGGGAGATGCGGATATTTATTGGGTAAACAATCGCAATAAAAGAGCTGAAGAATTAGAAGCTACTTTTAGAGTATCTGGCAAAGAACCTGAAATATGGCATCCTGAAACCGGAAAAATCGAAAAAGCTACCTATGAAATTTCTGAAGACTTAACAAAAGTTCAATTACAAATGGAACCTGAAGATGCATACTTTGTAGTATTTCAAAATAACTCGACAATAGATAAATATACCATTCCAGAAAAGGAAGTAGAGCAATTAGCTATTGTTAACGGACCTTGGGATGTACATTTTCAAGAAGATAGAGGTGCACCTTCACATGTTGAATTTGAGGCCTTAACACCATGGAATGAAAATGATAATAATGGGGTTAAATACTTCTCTGGAACAGCCAATTATAATAAAACAATTAATGTTTCTAACGATTGGATTAAAGATGAAGCATCCATATATCTTGATTTAGGAGAGGTTAAAAATCTGGCAGAAGTATTTGTCAATGGAAAGTCTATGGGTATTGTTTGGAAAAGACCTTATAAAATTGACATTTCAGAGGCACTTAAAGTGGGTGAAAATAATTTGGAGGTTCAGGTTACCAATTTATGGATTAACAGATTAATTGGAGACCAGCAACCAAATGTAGAAGAGAAAATCACATTTGTTACTAATCCATTTTATAAAGCAGATTCACCATTAAGGCGTTCTGGATTAATGGGACCGGTAACCCTTACATCGATAAAATAAAATAAAAAAATAAAGATGAAGTATTAAGAGATAAGATTTATAGTAAATAACATTTAGCTTTTTTCCCGATCACTATTCCTCTTGGTAATTAATACTTCATCTTAAAATACAACATATCTAACAAGCCATAAGAACACATTTCGATTCAGACAGAAGACTAGAAACAGATGAGTTCCCAAGGGCATATGAAAGAAAAATCTTACGCATATGAAACGAGCCATGAGAATGATTGTTTTTTCGGCGAGTTCCATGTGGTAATTAAAAGAAAAAATAAACACATGAAAAATCTATTTAAAATTCTGATCTTACTAATGAATGTCTTTCTAATACATTCATTAAATGCACAAAAATTATCATCAGATAATATCGATGAAATATTAAAAGCTATGACCCTTGAGGAAAAAGCTAAACTGTTGGTGGGAACACCAAACCATTTATTTGGTGGTGGAGAGTCAACAGTTGGTCATACTGAAGAATTAGTACCTGGAGCTGCCGGAACTACTCAAAATATAGAGCGACTGGGTATAACGAGTACTGTTTTATCGGACGGCCCTGCAGGTTTAAGAATAAGTCCAACTCGCCCTGATGACACAGAAACTTATTATTGTACTGGCTTTCCTGTAGGAACTTGCTTATCATCATCATGGAATACGGAGTTAGTATATGAAGTGGGTAAAACCATAGGTAATGAAGTATTAGAATACGGTGCAGATGTATTATTGGCTCCGGGAATGAATATTCACAGAAATCCACTGTGCGGAAGAAACTTTGAATATTATTCAGAAGATCCTTTATTGACTGGTAAAATTGCTGCTGCCTATGTAAATGGTGTTCAATCTAATGGCGTAGGAACTTCAATAAAGCACTATGTGGCAAATAACCAGGAAACCAATCGTACAGGAAACGATTCTCAGGTATCGCAAAGAGCGCTTCGGGAAATTTATTTAAAAGGATTTGAAATTGCCATTAAAGAATCTAAGCCTTGGACGGTAATGTCATCATACAATAAGTTAAATGGTGAGTTTACACAGGAAAGTCATGGTTTATTAACTACAGTATTAAGAGATGAGTGGGGATTTGATGGAATTGTAATGACAGACTGGTCACGACCACGAAATATAGTTGCTCAAATTAAGGCAGGTAACGATTTAATGGAGCCAGGAATGAAAATTCAGGTTGAAGATATTATTGCCAAAGTAAATAGTGGCGAATTAACAGTGGCAGATGTTGACAAATGTGTAAAACGAATGTTGGAATTTGTGGTTAAAACTCCTCGTTTTAAAGGATATAAATACAGTAATAAACCAAACTTAAAAGAAAATGCTAAAGTAACCCGTCAGTCTGCCACAGAAGGTATGGTATTACTTAAAAATATGAATAAAACACTTCCTTTAGCAGAACAAACAAAGAACATTGCATTATTTGGCGTTACATCTTATGATTTTATTGCCGGAGGTACAGGATCCGGAGATGTAAACAAAGCATATGTGGTTGATTTAATGGAAGGTTTAGGAAATGTAGGTTACTCTGTTCAGGAAGATTTAAAGGCTTTATACGAAAAATATAAGGCTTACGAAAGAGCTAAAATAGCCAGTGAAACAGAAGCCAGAAGTTGGTTCTTAGGTAAACCTGTTCTTAAGGAAATGCCGGTAGCCAGATTATTTATTCAAAAGCAGGCAGAGGAATCTGATGTAGCTGTTATAACTATTGGTAGAAACTCAGGAGAAGGTGGTGATAGAAAAATTCCTAATGACTATGGCATTACAACTGAAGAACGTAATTTATTAAATGATGTATGTGATGTTTTTCATTCACATGGTAAAAAAGTAGTTGTTATTTTAAACGTTGGAGGTGTAATTGAAACTGCTTCATGGAAAGATCTTCCGGATGCTATTTTATTAGCCTGGCAACCAGGGCAGGAGGGTGGAAACTCGGTGGCAGATGTGTTGAAAGGTACAGTTAATCCATCAGGTAAATTGCCAATGACTTTCCCAATTACAGTAATGGATCATCCATCAACCAATAATTTCCCTTACGACTACACTCCAAAACCATACAATAGTTTCTTTGGTAATGGTCCTGAAGGTAAAGATGTTGATTATACGATTTATGAAGAAGATATTTATGTTGGTTATCGTTATTTCTCAACAATAAACAAGCCTATTTCGTATCCATTTGGTTTTGGATTAAGTTATACTGATTTTGAATATGGTAAACCTAAATTGTCAGCAAAAGGAGGCGAATTTACAGCCACAATTTCCGTTAAAAATGTTGGACAAAAAGCAGGAAAGCAAGTTGTTGAATTATACGTAACTGCTCCTGATGGAAAACTTGAAAAACCTGCAAAAGAATTAAAAGCGTTTGCTAAAACAAAAGAACTTGCTCCTGGTGAAAGTCAAACTTTAACTTTAAAGTTTAGTGCTTATGACTTAGCTTCTTATGATGAAGATATTCATTCATGGGTTACTGATGGAGGTAAATACATTGCAAAATTCGGAACTTCAGTGGAAGATATTTTCTCAAAAGTAAGCTTTAATGTAAGCAAAGCTACATATGAAGTAAATGATGTTTTAAAACCAGAAGTGGAAATTAATCGACTTTCCTTAAAATAAAATTACTATGACACATAAAAAGATATTTCTAATTCTATTTGTTAGTATCTTCAGTTTCTTGTCTATACCTGTAAATGCTCAAGATATACAACAAATAAAGGTGGGTGCAGCAAAAGTTGATATTACACCCTCTGAAGATGCCTTGCCTAAAGGATATGACAAAATCCGGGATCATCTGCTCTGTCGAGCCATTGTTATTGATAATGGTGTTACTGAAGCCGCACTTATTGCGGTTGATCAGGGTATGGTTAATAACGACCTTTATGATAACATTACAAAAAAAATAGAAGAAGAAACAGGTATTCCAGCCATAAATGTTTTCATCTCTCCTTCGCATACGCATAGTGCTCCTTGGGGTGCAGAAGCGTCAGTAGAAAAAGGTGTTATAGATGTAGTGAAAGCCGCTAAAAGTAAAATTCAACCAGCAACCATTAGTTATAAAACCGGGTTAGCCTATTTAAATGTTAATCGTGATGTAATAGATGAAGAAACAAGATTATGGAAACAAGGCCCTAATTATGCAGGTCCTTCGGATAAAACGGTTGCTGTTATTACTTTTAAAGGAGAAAATGGAGATCCTATAGCTGTGTATTATAATTACGCCATGCATGCCAATATGATGTTTATGAGTGGTGCAATTAGTGCTGATTTTCCAGGAGAAGCCTCCAACTATATCGAAAATTATTTAGGAAACGATGTAGTGGCTTTATTTTCAAGTGGAGCAGCTGGAGACCAGAATCCGATTACAACGCAACCTATGGAGCAAGTTGGTCATAATAAGGTGGATGCTTTGCTAAAATCAGGTAAGGCCAAAGACTTGTCAGAAGCCATTAGAATGGCTGGATTTATGGGAAGTGGAGAAGTGCAGATTGATCAGGCTTCTTTAGATCGTCAATCACAAATGATTAGTTCTTTGGGGCAGATACTAGGCGAAGAAGTTTTACGTGTTATCAGTTTACCTCAGCGCACTGATTCGGTAATTGCTATTCAGGGTTCTAAAGAAATAATAACCTGTCCGGGTAGAAAAAGAACAAATACAGGTAGAGAGGGAGCTCCGGGAACATATGTAGATGGTGATCCTGTTCAGATAAAGTTAAGTCTTTTACGCATGGGTGATATTGCTATTGCAGGCGTAAATGCAGAGGTTTATAATATCATTGCACAACGATTTAAAGAAGAATCTCCTTTAACAAATGTAATTTTTTCCTCCATAACTAACGGCGCTTCTAATTCAGGATATATTCCTAATGATGCAGCTTTTCAGCGGTATACATTCCAGGTTTTAAGTTCAAGATTAAAACCAAATCATGCAGAAAGAGGGATCATTGATGGGTTGGTTCATTTAATTGAAGAATCTGAACAATAATCATACGTAAATAAGAACACAATATTATGGCTAATTTATCAAGACGAAAATTTCTTTCAAGAGTGTCAATGACTGCAGCAGCATCCATAATACTTCCTACTGTAGGTTATTCTGCATCTCAATTATTATCTCAAAATATCAATTCAGATTCATTTGTTATTGCTCCAACAGCATATGGCAAACTTAGAGGATTACGAGTTGATGGAGTTAATTGTTTTAAAGGCGTGGCTTATGGTGGAACAGTATCTGGTAATCGTCGATTTAAAAGGCCTGGACCCATTGAAGCATGGACTGGTGTTAAGGATGCATTAGAGTTAGGAGCTCCAACAATTCAATCTCCCAGAAGAGGTGAGCCTGCTCCTGCTGAAGATTGTTTGTTCCTGAATGTATGGACTCCGGCCAATGATCATAAAAAACGCCCTGTTATGGTTTATACCCATGGTGGTGGATATGTTAGTGGTTCTGGAGGTGCAGCAGGACAAGATGGTGCTAACCTTGCAAGAAATTTTGATGTGGTAGTTGTAGAAACAAACCACCGTCTTGGTTTATTGGGATTTTTATATTTAGATGAAGTCGCAGTAGCGGATTATACAGGTTCAGGAAATATGGGGGTATTGGATATAACTGCAGCTTTAAAATGGGTACATGAAAACATTATTGAATTTGGTGGTGATCCAGACAATGTGATGATTTTTGGTGAATCAGGTGGAGGCGGTAAAACATCCTGTTTATATGCTATGCCCGAAACAGCACCATACTTTAATAAAGCTTCTATTGAAAGTGGTCCAGGTGTTCGTATGTTAACCAAAGATTTAGCTGCAGAAACAACTGAACGTGTTTTAAAGGAACTCAATATCACAAAACAGAATTGGCGGAAGTTGCTTGATGTTTCACCAGAACAATTATTAGAAGTTCAAAATAAATTTACTTTCATTCCGCCATTCCAGGAAAAAATAGGTATGCCTGAAATGATAGGTTTTGGACCTGTAGTAGATGGAGTTACTTTACCCAATCATCCTTTTGATCCTACAGCTCCTGATATTTCAAAAAATAAACCTTTGATTACAGGTTGGAATGAAGATGAATATGCATTTTTTATTTTAACCCGAGGTGAAGGTGATTTAACAAAGATTGATTTTGATGCCTTACCTGGAAAATTGGAACCTGAATTTGGTAAAGACACAGCAACCATTATTGAAACATACAAAAAAACAATGCCTAATGCCTCAGCTCCACAAATTTTAATGGCAGTTAAATCTATTGCAATGATGGGATTGGGCTCTGTTGAAATTGCTGAAAAGAAAGCAAAACAACAAGGTGCTCCTGTATATTTGTATAATTTTGGCTTTAAGTCGGACATGAAAATTCCGGGAACGGATTTTCCAATTGGTACTCCTCATGCTATGGATATCTCTTTTAAATTCAACAATGAGGTGCCGCCTAAAGAAGGAGATAAACCATTCTGGAGTTTAGCCGGATCAAATACGGATAAATATATAGCATCGCATAAAATGGCAGAATTATGGACAACATTTGCGAAAACAGGTGTCCCATCTGCTAAAGATGTACCGGATTGGCCAGCATACAATTTTACATCGCGCTCTACAATGCGTATTGATGCAAAATGTGAAGTGATTAACAACCGCTTTAACAAAGAACTGGATATGTGGCGTTCTATCGATAAACTTAAATCCCTTTAAAATTTCATATATGTATAGTTACTATTTTAAATTAATAATAGGCTTATTTTTAATAAGTTCAGGTTTTTATTCTTGTCATAACAATAATGCAAGTGTAAATGTAACAGACTCAAACTCAATAAAGGGAATCCATCCTATGATAGCCAACAGTGAAACAGCAAAAACAACCACTGAATCTGGTGATGTAATTGGGTATATCCATAAGGGAATTTATAATTATAAAGGTATTCCTTATGCTAAAGCAGAACGCTTTATGCCTCCTGAAAAGCCTGATAAATGGGATGGTGTTAGAAGTTGTAGATCATATGGTCCTGTTTGTCCTATTGATGTAGAATCTATGATTTTGTTTGATGAGATGGAGTTTGCTCAACAACATAATTTCTGGTTCATGAAGGAAAAAGATTGTAATAACCTGAATGTTTGGTCTCCTGCAATTAATGATGGTAAAAAACGTCCGGTAATGGTTTGGTTGCATGGTGGGGGTTATACTGCTGGTTCTTCGTGCGAATTGCCAAGTTATGATGGTGAAAACTTAAGCCGAACAGGAGATGTGGTGGTTGTATCTATTAATCATCGATTAAATGTATTAGGGTTTTTGGATCTATCAGCAGTGGATGAAAAATATGCACAATCGGCTAATGTGGGTATGATGGATGTAGTTGCAGCTTTGAATTGGGTACATGATAACATAGAAAATTTTGGTGGAGACCCTTATAATGTTACAATTTTCGGACAATCAGGTGGTGGTGGTAAAGTGGCTACTATGTTATATACTCCTTCGGCTAAAGGGTTGTTTCACAAAGCTATTATGGAAAGTGGTGTGGCAGGAAGATATTCAACTAGGGAACAAACTCAAAAAATTGGATTGGCCATTATGGATGAGTTAGGCTTGAAAAAATCAGAGGTTAATAAATTAGTAGATATGCCTTATGAACAGTTGTTAGCAGCAGGTAATCGTGCTGTTGCTAAAACTCAAGAATCTGGTTTTGGTCGTCTGGGATGGGCTCCTTCATGTGATGGTGAATTTATTCCTTTACAGCCAGGAGATCCGGAGGCTGAAGATTTATCCAAAGGCATTCCTTTAATTATAGGTTCTAATCAGGTTGAATTTGGTTCTTTTGGTAATCAGGATTTGTTAAAAGCAGATGAAGCAACTATTATCAATAAACTAAGTGAACGTTTAAAGGATAAAACTGAAGAATATGTGGCTGCTTATAAAAAAGCATATCCAAATACAAAAATGCCTTCCGATATGTTGGATGTGGATGTAATGTTTCGTCCAATGTTATTGAATTTTGCTAATATCAAATCATCTGTTACAGGTGGAGCCCCTGTCTATAATTATGTGTTTAAGTGGAATGCTCCTCATTTAGATGGATTGTTAAAATCAAGTCATTGCATGGAACTGGCATTTGTTTTCAATAATATAGCACGTACTGAAGAGTATAATGGCGGAACCCCGGAAGCTTATGCCTTAGCTGATAAAATGAGTAAAACATGGGCTACATTTGCTTATACAGGTAATCCAAATAATGAATCCATTCCAACATGGGAACCTTTTACTCCCGAAGGTGGAGCAACTTTTTTATGGGACAACGAATCAGAGTTAGTACATCATCATGATAAAGAATTATTAGGGATTGCTACATCAGTACCACCAGTTAGCCCATTTTAAATAATAATTTATAGGCATATGTGTGTTTGTAAATTGACTCTCCTTCTTATTTTCTTATTTGAGACTTACTAAAAGAAAGATTCGATCGCATCGTATTCAAGAAGGAGAGTTGATTCACATCTTGTATAATATCAGCATTAGGGATACTATTAATATTTATTGTTTTAACGAATATCAATTCATGATAATTACACTATGATTAATATAAAACGTATTGTGGTGTAAATTAAAAAGTTATTTAAAATGAAAAAGAAACTATTCATAATAACCTTATTAATCATTTCTCAGTTAAGCTTATTTGCTCAAATGCCAGAAATGAACATTGAAGGAAAAGAAGTTTACAAAGGAGAAGACATTATTTTCCATGATATTGACGAGCATACGTGGGTTGGCACCGGACATGTCATGTTTAATGAGAGTTTGTACCTTGTTGAAGGAGATACCAAAGCTGTATTAATAGATGGCGGTACTAACATCAAAGACCTGGATAAAATAGTTGCGTCCATTACTTCAAAACCAGTTATGCTTGTTGCTACGCATGTACATCCTGATCATACAGGGGCTTCGATTGATTACTTTTCTGAATTGTATATCAATCCTGCCGATACAGTAGGTATACCTATGTTTATGCCTAATTACAAAGGAGAAGTAAAGTATTTAAAAGATGGGGAAATAATAGATTTAGGAGGAAGAGAATTGCAAGTTGTTTTTTCTCCCGGACATACTCCGGGATCGACAACTTTTATAGATAGAAATGCTAAATATGGTTTTAGTGGTGATTCTTTTGGTTCGGGTAATTTACTATTAACTACAGACTTTTCTACCCTAAAAGCAACATGTGAAAAGATGGATAAAGTAATGAAGCAATACAACATTGAAAAGCTTTATCCCGGTCATTTTTTCGGACCTAATTGTGAAACGATTACTCGTGTTAATGATCTACTTACTGTAAGTAATAATGCATTGGAAGGTAAAATAAAAGGAGAGGAGAATCCACGAGCAATGTTAGGGTTAAATCTAATTATTATTTATAAGGGAGTTAGAGTTAATTATAATGAAAGTGCATTAAAGTGATTTTCTAATTATTTGTTTATTCTGAATCAAAAATTCACATAAAAAGGATCATGTAATTTGAATAATCAAAGTTTATGCTCTTGAGGATGGTCAAATATTTTAGTGAATTTCATCTTGCCATTGTATAAAACTTAATCATATGAAATACCTTTTCGTTACAATATTCGTCATTTTTTCGTTACAAGTTTCGGCTCAGTTTGGGGAATCTGACCCGAAATGGGATGCCAGTTGGATATATTTATCTGATAACCCGGATAATGAATATGGATTGTATTTGTTTCGAAAGGTATTTCAACTTGATGCAAATCCAAAATCATTTACGATAAAAGTTTCTGCTGATAATCGTTACAAACTCTATGTAAATGAGGTTTTAGTATCACTTGGACCTGTCATTGGAGATATCAAAAACTGGAATTACGAAACAGTTGATCTTAAGCCTTACTTAAAGGAAGGCAGTAATATAATTGCTGCAAAAGTATGGAATGAAGGTGCTTTAAAACCTGTTTTTCAATTTTCAAAACAAACCGCCTTCTTAGTTCAGGGAACTGATGAATTATCAAAGACCATTAATACCAATACATCATGGAAATGTATTGAGGATAAAAGCTATACCCCCATAAAACAAAATGTACGAGGTTATTATGCCGCCGGTGCAGGTGAAAAAATAGATATGAACTATAAAGTGGAAGGTTGGAAGAAATTAAATTATGACGATAGTGAATGGAGTACGCCTGAAGGTTTTGTAGACAGGGCATTTGTTGGATTTGGCTTTAATACGCGTCAGGGGTGGGCACTTACACCAGCAATGGTACCGCCTATGGAATTGACCTTACAGCGGCTGACTACTACTCGCTATGCAAAAGGGGTTCAGGTGCCTGATCAATTTCCTTCAGAAAAAAAAGCGTTTAGCGTACCTGCCAATACAACTGCACGAATTCTGTTAGATCAGAGCTTTCTTACCAATGCTTATCCAACTCTTTTATTTAGTAAAGGTAAAAACAGTACTATTGTTATAACCTATTCCGAAGGATTGTATGATGCAAATGGTGCAAAAAATAATCGTAATGATATAAAAGGAAAAACTATTTCCGGAAGACAGGATACTATTATTTCCAATGGTAATTCAAATCAAAATTATACCTCCTTAAGCTGGAGAACCTATCGCTATGTTCAATTAGAAGTAAAAACAAAGGATGAACCATTAGTCATTAATGATTTTTATGGCACCTTTACAGCTTATCCTTTCAAGCTAAATGCCAATGTAGAGGTTGACAACTCTGAGGTAAATAAAATACTGGAAATAGGATGGCGTACAGCTCGTTTATGTGCTGTGGAAACTTATATGGACTGTCCTTACTACGAACGATTGCAATATATTGGTGATGCCTGTATTCAAATGATGATCTCATATTACAATAGTGGAGATGACCGTTTGGCTAAGTATGCTTTGAGTTTATAGGATAACAGTCGTCAACCTGATGGTTATACATTAAGCAGATATCCGGATACTCAGGGTCAGGTTATCCCTCCATATTCATTATGGTATGTCAGTGCTTTATATGATTATATGATGATGGGTAATGACCGTCAATTTGTTAAAAGTAAATTGCTTGGAGTACGTCAAATATTAAACTATTTTATGACTCACGTTGCTGAGGATGGATCATTAAAAGGAGTTCCCGGGTGGAATTTTACAGATTGGGTTCCAAGCTGGAATATGGGAGTAGCTCCTATGGATGAGAATGGAAACTCCTCATTACTTGATCTTCAGTTGTTATTGGCTTTACAAGCCGCGCAAAAATTAGAGGAGACAGAAGGAAGTCAGGAATATGCACAATTATATGCTGCTTTGGGTAGAAATATGTCAGCAACTATACAAAATAAGTATTGGGATAAAGACAAGGGACTATACGCCGATACACCTATGAAAAACGAGTTTTCGCAACATGCAAACACTCTGGCCATATTGGCAAACCTTACTGACGGGAATAACACAAAAGATATGGCATTGAAAATGCAAAATGATACTACATTAACACAGGCTTCTATTTATTTTAAGTACTATTTACACCGAGCAATGGCTAAAGCCGGATTTGGAGATCAGTACCTGGATTGGTTGGATATTTGGCGTAAAAATATAGATCTTGGATTAACAACTTGGGGAGAGACTTCAGAAGTAGAAACAACAAGGTCAGACTGCCATGCCTGGGGCTCCAGTCCTAACGTTGAAATTTATCGTACTGTTTTGGGTATTGAAAGTGCAACACCTTATTTTTCAAAGGTTAAAATTGAACCCCAATTAGGAGATATTAAAAATATAAAAGGTGTGATTCCGCATCCTCAGGGCTTAATTTCAGTTGATTATAGCTTAAACAAGAATAAAATAAAAGCCATTATAAATTTACCAGATAAACTTAGTGGCGTATTTGTATGGAAGGGTAAAACCATTGAATTAAAAGGAGGTGAAAATATTATTAAACTATAAATCCGGAGAATTAATAAATGAAATATTTCCTGGACTAATTTTCAGTGAGGTGTTTATTTGAATAGCTAAATCTACAAAATAAAATATTTACGGTATGCATAAATTAACGCTAATAACCATTACAGTATTACTGTTTACATCTATAGTTTCTTGTAATCAAAAACCTTCAAAACAAGAAACCATTACCCAAAAGCCTAATATCATTTTTATTATGGCCGATGATCATGCTTATCAAGCCATAAGTGCTTATGGGGGGCTTTTAAAGGACGTAGCTCCAACACCGAATATTGATCGTATTGCAAATTCCGGCATGCGTTTTAATCAATGCATGGTAACGAATTCAATTTGTGGACCTTCAAGAGCAACCATTTTTACTGGCAAATACAGTCATAAAAATGGATTTATTGATAATACAATGGGATCAAAGTTTGATTTTAGTCAAAATTCTTTCCCTAAAGAACTTCAAAAGGCAGGCTACAAAACCGCTGTAATAGGTAAGCTGCACATGGGAGGAACTCCTACCGGATTTGACTATTACGATATACTTCCCGGACAGGGCAATTACTATAATCCAACGTTTATCAATCAACAAGGTAAATATAAAGTGGAGGGATATGCTACAGAAATTATTGCTGATAAAACAATTGATTGGCTAAAATCAGTGAAAGATTCTACGAAACCATTTATGGTGATGATGTGGCAGAAAACACCCCATCGACCATGGGAACCCGGACCTAATGAATTAGGAATGTACGAAAATACGGTTTTTCCTGAACCTGAAACGCTTTTTGATGATTATGAAAGTCGCGAACCTGCTTCATTAAACAATATGAGTATTGCCAATTCAATGTATTTGGATCGTGATCTAAAAATATCTGGTAATCCAAGAAATGGACTGAATGAAGAGCAGTTGGCTAAATGGAATGAAGTTTATATGCCGATTAATGAAAAATTTAAAAAAGATAATCTTCAGGGTAAAGATTTAGTACGATTTAAATATCAGCGTTATATGCGTGATTATATGGCTTGTATATCTTCAGTTGATAAGAGTGTAGGAAAATTGCTGGATTATTTAAAAGATAACAATCTGGATGAAAATACCATTGTTATTTATACCTCAGATCAGGGATTTTACCTTGGAGAACATGGTTGGTTCGATAAACGATGGATGTATAAAGAATCTTTGAATTCTCCATTATTAATAAGTTGGCCAGGAGTTATTAAAGCAGGATCAGTAAATAATGATTTGGTTTCGAACCTTGATTTTGGAGAAACTCTGATTGATGTATCAGGAGGTCAGATACCTTCAGATATGCAAGGGGCAAGTATGCTTCCTGTATTAAAAGGTGAAACACCTGCAAATTGGAGAACAGGACATTATTACCATTATTACGAACATCCATCAGAACATAATGTATTACGTCATTACGGCATTACTACCGCTAAGTATAAGTTGATACATTATTATTACGATATGGATAAATGGGAGTTATTTGACCTGGAAAAAGATCCTCAGGAAATGCATAATATATATGATAATCCAGCTTATGCTGATGTTCAGCAAGAACTACATGCTAATCTGGCAAAACTTAGAGATCAATACGAAGATAATGACTCATTAAACGCCAAATTTATAGATGAATACAATGAAAAAGTAAAACTTAATCCGGCTATTGAATACTGGAAATTAACACCTGAAGAAATGCGTAAACTATTTGAAAGTCATGTAGAAGAATAGAATAATATTCATGTAATTTCGGTTTTAAAGAAACCATTTGGATTAGCATCTGTAATCTGAATGGTTTCTTTTTTTTATAATATACCTTCTTCCGGTTCTAGTTTACAAATAGCACTAATTAACCAGTTTTATGTATTAGAATAGAAAATGACAGTTATTAGCCTTTAAAATTAATTATTGTAGAAGAGGAAATCTTTAAAAGTGTATTTATTTCTAATGAGCGAACAATGAAAGGACTTAATTACGGAATGTTAGTATGCTGCAGATTACATATCAAGCGACTGCAAGAATAGTTATTTTAAGGCCATTGGGATGGATTAATTATAGAATAATAAAAAAGCCTTACATAAATAAATGCAAGGCATGAAGATTAAATCTAAATTTAAGAAAATCAATAATTCTTGAGTATTCAAAATGACTTTAGTTGGAAGCTATACACAAATGGATTTATTAAGATGAGATGTGTAATATTTTATTTGCTATCCAATAAATCCTCGATATAAGGTGCAATAAAGCTTCGAAGAACATTACGTACTTTTACAGGTCTTCCATTTGTGTCGACTGCTACAAAGGTAAAAATACCCTCAGTTACTTTATGTTCGCTAAGATCTTCTTTTGATCTTACAATTAGCTCTACATTAATATCAAGGGATGTGTTGCCTATTCGATTTACCTTAGTGTAAACCATAAATACATCTCCATTGTGAATTGGTCTGATAAAACTAAAGTTACTAACAGAAACAGTTACAGCTGGACAATTAATCACTTCTTCAACTTGAATTGATGCTGCCTTATCCATTTTTGCCATTACCCAGCCCCCAAATACTGTACCTGCATGGTTAAGATCCGCTGGGAACGTTCTTCCTTTAAGTGAAATTTGTCTCATTTGTCCTTTTATATTATAAATTTTTAGGTTACATGAACTGTAACCATATATATTTTCGATCTAATAATTCTATCGGATATTTAGTAGCCATTTCTCCATAATATCGATTAAAAATTAAGGAAAGACCTTTTGATTTAAAAAATATTTTTTTAACAAAGTGTTTATTGTTTACAATTTTGAATTGTCATTAAATCCCATTGTTTTTTGAATAACAAAATAAAATAAAAGATGTTGCAATAGGTCATTGTGTTTTAACAAAGATTAGTGTGGGAAATTTGTTAAAACTATTAATATATAATTGTTTGCACCGAGTGATTTTTTATTAAGGATGTTTATCTTCACTCAAAAGTTTAAATCCAACACCGTAATAAATATGAATTACATTAGTTTATATTGAAATAACAAAAAATAAAAAAGCCTGTAAAACATATATTTTACAGGCTTTTAACTTATTTACTATTTTAAGTAGTCGGGGTGGAGAGATTCGAACTCCCGACCCCCTGGTCCCAAACCAGGTGCGCTAACCGGACTGCGCTACACCCCGTACTTTAAAAGTATCATCATGAAAAAACTATGTCGGGGTGGAGAGATTCGAACTCCCGACCCCCTGGTCCCAAACCAGGTGCGCTAACCGGACTGCGCTACACCCCGTAGTGTTTTTTCAAGATTTCAAACTTTGCGGAGGGAGGGGGATTCGAACCCCCGGTACAGTTACCCGTACGTCAGTTTAGCAAACTGGTGGTTTCAGCCACTCACCCACCCCTCCGGGTCTTATAAAGTCTAACTTTTTAGACCTCTTTCGCAATCCTCATTTCGTGATTGCGGTTGCAAATGTAGGTAAATATTTCAATGCTGCAATACTTTTGATGAAAAAAAATAAACAAAAAATAAATATTTATTTTTGGTCAAATCGTAATTGATTGTAGCTCAAAAAAAAGGAGCTTTTAAAGCTCCTTAATTTTTTTTTATTTTTTATTTGGTTTGTCTGGAGGTGTCTTTGAAATTGAATCTCTCATTGAAGTATCTGCTTCAATATTCTTCATTTTTAAATAATCAAACACTCCCAAATTACCCGATCTGAAAGCATCTGCCATAGCTAATGGTACCTCTGCTTCGGCTTCAATAACTTTGGCTCTTGCTTCTTGTGCTTTAGCCTTCATTTCTTGCTCTAATGCAACAGCCATAGCTCTTCTTTCTTCTGCTTTTGCCTGAGCAATGTTTTTATCGGCTTCAGCCTGGTCAATTTGAAGAACAGCACCAATGTTTTTACCTATATCAACATCTGCAATATCAATTGACAGAATTTCAAATGCCGTTCCTGCATCCAATCCTTTTTCAAGTACTACTTTTGAAATTGAATCGGGATTCTCTAACACTGCTTTGTGTGATAAAGATGAACCAATAGATGAAACAATACCTTCGCCTACACGAGCTAATACAGTTTCTTCTCCGGCACCTCCGACTAATTGTTTGATACTAGCTCTTACTGTAACCCTTGCTTTTGCAATCAACTGAATACCATCTTTAGCAACAGCAGTTACAGGTGGTGTATCAATTACTTTAGGATTAACCGACATCTGAACTGCCTCAAATACATCACGACCTGCTAAATCGATAGCTGTAGCCATCTGAAAAGTTAAATCAATATTTGCTTTAGCTGCAGAAACCAGTGCGTGAACAACATTAGTTACATGTCCGCCGGCTAAAAAGTGAGCTTCTAATTCATCTCGTTTTATGTTCTGTAAACCTGCTTTTGTTGCTTCAATTAAGGCTCTAACGATAACTGATGGCGGAACTTTACGAACACGCATTAAAACAAGCTGCAATAGATTAATACGTACACCTGATACTAAAGCCGAGAACCATAATATCACCGGGACATAATAAAGAAATAGAAAAAACAGTACTATAATTACTGCTAATAGGCCAATAAACCCAAGGCCTCCCATGTCAATCATATTTTTAAAATTTAGGTTTAACGATTATATATGTTTTAAATACTTTTGTTACTTCAAGTTTTGTATTCGGATCAATGAAATTTCCAGGACAACGAGCTTCAATGGTAATACCATTTACCATTGCTTTACCTACCGGATTCAATCTGGTAATGGCTATACCTTCATCTCCAACACTGACAGCAGAATCTTCTTTAACTTCAACATTAGCAGATACAGCAGAGTCTAACATTAATTTCTTCCATGTTCCGGATCTAAGCGACCATATAACCACAAATAAAGCCAGAACTATAGTACTAATTAGCGTAATATTTCCTCCTATGGAACCAAAATTTTTATACGCCATAAAAATTCCTACACCAATGAATATAACCCCTCCAACGCCTGCAAAAGTTACGCCTGGTAAAGCAAAAAATTCAAGTATAAGCAAGAATAATCCGAGAAGGATTAAGAGAATAATAATAGTTGTAGACATATAAAATTTAATCTATTGTAACCGATAGCTTCTTATCCAACAATTGTTCCTGAATAGGTTTAAGCTCCTCAATTGTTCCAATTTTTATTTGGCATTTGCCTGTAAAATGAGTAATAAAAGCACATTGTTCAGCCTGAATATCATTGTGTTCACAAACTTCACATAAGGTATCAATCACAAAATCAAAAGAATTAATATCATCATTATGAAGTACTAAAGATTTAAGCAAATATCTGTCTTTACTTAAACGACTACTTTTCCATTTTTTTCCAAAAGATTCCATTACTTAGAGTATTTAGTTCCAAAATAATACTTTTTATTCAAAATTTCTTCTTCTAAGCAATTTATTTACGCAAATTTATTCTTTCGGCATAGATGTTATAACTCCATCTTTAAAGTAAACAACAAACGCACCTGCAAAACCTGCATTAACTACTTCTTCAATGGCATTTAAAGCTTCATCTTTTGTCTTATAGTGTCCGCTAAAGTATTTTGTTAAGCCACGTCCTGTTAGCTCTATAGTTGATATAGATGGAATTTTATTTACGGCATCCTGATTTGGTGCATTTCTGAAAACACCTATCTGAATTCTATATTCCTCATTTAATACCTCTGTAGTTTCTTGTTTAGAAGGAACAGTTGTTTTTGTCTCGGTTTCTTTTTCTACCTTTTTTTCTTCAACCTTATTCTCAATTGCTTCATCTCCTTTTTGAAGCTCACTATATGATTTTTGAACAACTCCTGTTACATTTTTATTAGAAGCTACATCTTGGGATTTAAATCCATCATTTAGCATTCCAATATATAGATTTAATGCATTTTCCTGGCTTTCAATACCAGCCCTTTTCATTGCTCCTGCTTTTTCAAAATCTTCAATATTTAAACCTCCCAATGTACTTAAGGCTTTTTTAGCTTCCCTGAAATAGGCGTTTCCCTGGTAAATCAATTCATTAATTTCATTCCCTTTATTTTCATCTAGTTTTGAAGAAATATCTTTTAATTTCAACCAATAAACAGGGTACTTTTTATCCAGAGCTTTATGGTATATTCGTGTAGATAGGATTTTCAACTCCTTAGATTCCTTTATCATTTGAGAAGCTGTTGATTCCTGCTCTTCAGCCGAATTTGAATCTCCTTTTTTAATAAAACTTCCTAATTTTATCGAATTATCCTCTTCAACCTGAGTAGATTTTGCCAATAATTGAGATGACTCTAAATTTAATATATTAGCCCATACATATAATGAATCTGCGTTTCTAAGAACCTTAATGTCATTATCTGAAAATAAAGCTTTATACATTTTTGCATTCTTTAGATAATGCTTTTCAAACTCATCTGAAGTATACATTGAATATTTACCTGGGATAAGAATGCCTTCAATATTGGTTGATTCTGATTTTACAGTTTCTGCTTTTTTAGCAGATTGATAAGTTCCTTTCTCAATTCTGTCAATAATTTCGTTTACTTCTTTTTGTCGGGCATACATATAATTGTCCTGAATCTTATCATCCAGACTATATACCTGATTCTCTAACTTTAAAATTTCATTGACAACATTATTTCTTTCAACTTCAGACTTAACTACACTGTATTTGGCTCTGTTCTTCTTTAATAGATAAGATAAACTATCTCTTTGATTATCCAGTTCAAATCCTTTATTAAAGTATTCTTTTGCCTCAGGATTAATAAAGTGTTCAAATTGAGTATATACTATAGTGTCATTAATTTCAAAAGAAAAGGCTCCTTTTTTATCGTTGCTTATCTCTTCTGTGCCTATCTCATTATTTGTATTTCTTTGTTGGCTTATAATTTGAGTTTGACCTATAGGTAGCTTTGCCGATTCTTTAACCTGGTTTTCCTCTTCAACCATATTACGAACCTGAGAGCCATCCCATTTAATTTTATATACAAACACACTGTCACCACTAGTCTCACGATTTGAAGTGAACCATGCTACCTTACTAAATTCATCAGCAACAAATAAATAGTCATCATCAGGCGAATTAAATGGAACACCAAGATTTATAGGATCAAGAAAGCTATTTGTTTCATTATCGTAATAGGCTTTATATATATCGTATCCGCCCATTCCTCCTGGACGATTGGATGCAAAATAAAATGTAAGTCCATCTGTTGCTAAAAAAGGATAAGCATCATTATATACTGAATTTACAGGTTCTCCAACTCTTTCGCTTTTACCCCAGCCATCTATCAACTTCACCATTTTATAAATACTCAGCGTATCTTCCGTATTGGTATCCATTGAAAAATATATAACATCCCCTCTTTCTGTTTCAAACATGACATTGTTGGGATTCACACCTGACTCAAAAAAATCTCCGTTTCGAAGAAGTTTCCCTACGTCTTTTGCCGGAGTATATTTACTAAGAATAGTATTTTTATGAACCTTTGATTTATTGATAACTTCTAATTGATAGATCTTTGTTGAAATCTTTTTTCCATTATTACACTCTTCAATAAATGCACTTGCTTTTTCAACTCTCAAATCAGAGCTTGAGGCTGTTTTAAGAAAGGTTTTATAATTGTTTATAGCTTCTTCGTAATTATACGACAGTTGGTGAGCCCGGCCTAAGTAGTAATATACATCCTTACTTATTCCTTTTATCTTTGCGTAATTTAATTTCTTAATTGCCCCTGAAATATCACTTCTGTTTTTAACCTGGCAGATGCCCATATAAAAATTATATCGACCATCACGGGGATATTTTCCAAGTAAATATTCATATACTTTTTCTGCGTCGTTATAATTCCCTGCTTTAAAATATTCTAATCCCAATTGAGGTGTATATTCAACTTGTTGAACTTCATTCTGTGCCTTCAATGTAGATAAGCATATTGTTAAAACTATGACTCCCAAATAATATTTAATCATAACAATTATAAAAATTAAATCTTTGCCAAAAATATAAATATAAGCTCAAATACCTAAATATTTAACCAATCAATATAATTGCTAAAAGCACTATCATTACAATATATAATGAATTTAATCTATATAAATTTGAAGCGTTCAACATTAAACCAAACATTATTTATATCTTTATCAGCCGTTGAAATTTTATAAATAAGTTTTGAACCAAGCTTTAATGTATTCGTTTATTGGAATATATTTGTAACCTATAAATTAAAAAATATGAATGTTTTAAAAGAAGGCGATAAAGCACCTAATTTTACTGGAAAAAATCAAGACGGTAAAGAAATTACCTTATCTGACTATTTAGGTAAAAAAGTTATATTATACTTCTATCCTAAAGATAATACTCCCGGATGTACTGCAGAATCTTGTAACCTAAATGATAACTATTCTGATTTAACAGAAAAGGGATTTGAAGTAATAGGGGTGAGTCCTGATAGCGAAGCTTCTCACCAAAAATTCATTGCTAAATTTGGATTTAAGTTTGATTTAATAGCTGATACAGAACATCAGATTTTAGAACTATATAATGCCTGGGGATTGAAGAAAATGTATGGCAGAGAATATATGGGAGTATTAAGAACTACATATATTATTAACGAAGAAGGTATAATTGAAAAGATAATTGGCAAGGTTCAAACAAAGGACCACACTAATCAAATTTTTACTGAATTAAGTATCTAATAAAAACTAAAAAGAGAAATCACTCTGATAGAATATAAAATATGGCAGAAAAACAAGAAGTTAATAAGGAAAAATTAAAGGCACTTCAGCTTACCATGGACAAAATAGACAAGGCCTATGGTAAGGGAACAATTATGAAAATGGGAGATGATGAGATCGAAAATATTCCTGTTATTTCTACAGGATCATTATCTCTAGATATGGCATTAGGAGTAGGTGGATTTCCAAGAGGAAGGGTAATTGAAATCTACGGACCTGAATCTTCTGGTAAAACTACATTAGCTATTCATGCAATTGCTGAAGCTCAAAAAAGTGGAGGAATTGCAGCTTTTATAGATGCTGAACATGCCTTTGATAGATTCTACGCTGAAAAACTGGGTGTAGACATTGAAAACTTATTAATTTCTCAACCTGATAATGGAGAACAGGCATTAGAGATCGCAGATCAATTGATCAGATCTTCTGCAATAGATATTATTATTATTGACTCTGTTGCGGCTTTAACACCTAAAGCTGAGATTGAAGGTGAGATGGGAGATTCCAGAATGGGTTTACAAGCTCGTTTAATGTCGCAAGCTCTTCGTAAATTAACATCAAGTATCAATAAAACCAATACTTGCTGTGTTTTTATTAACCAGTTGCGTGAAAAAATCGGTGTTATGTTTGGTAATCCGGAAACAACAACTGGTGGTAATGCTTTAAAGTTTTACGCTTCGTTAAGACTTGATATTCGAAGAGTATCTCAAATTAAAGACGGAGAAGATGTTACAGGTAGTCATACCAGAGTTAAAGTTGTAAAGAACAAAGTAGCTCCTCCATTTAAAAAGGCTGAGTTCGACATTATGTATGGTGAAGGTATTTCTAAAGTTGGTGAAATTCTTGACCTTGGTGTTGAACTTGAAATCATTAAAAAGAGTGGATCATGGTTTAGCTTTGGTGAAACAAAGTTAGGGCAGGGAAGGGAAGCTGTTAAAAACGTGATAAAAGATAATCCTGAATTAATGGATGAACTTGAAAAGCTTATTATAGAAGCAAGCGCTAAAAAATAATTTAAACCGGGGAAACCCGGTTTTTCTTTTTTATTTAAAAAAGAAAGTATAAATTTACACATATATTAATGTGTTAAAATCTTGTAGCCCAATCCTAAATATGATTAACCTTAATAACAAAGCCTTTATAACTGTAAGTAATACTTCCAACGGAGACACAAGTCAGGAAACTATTTTCTTATACAAGCAATCCGATTCTTTTATCACTGCCGAATACAAAGGTGGAACTATCAAATCAGGTAGCTTAACAGGAACTATTGATGATAGCGGCAATATCAAAATGCAATACCATCACACTAATTTAAAAAATCAGTTACTAACAGGTATTTGTAATTCTAAAGTTGAGGTTCTTACCTCAGGAAAAATTAGAATTATAGAAAATTGGCAATGGACTTGTAAAGACTATTCTGAAGGGAGGTCAATTCTTGAAGAAATTGACCCCGAGTTATATCGTAAATCTTAACTTTATTTGAGTTTAAAAAACGAAATAGTTTCTTTTAATTGATCTGACTGTCTGGATAGCTCTTCTGAACTTGAGGCTAATTCTTCAGATGATGCAGCATTTTGTGAGGTTACATTTACCAACTCCTGTACTGCATTATTAATCTGACCGGCACCAATATCCTGTTCTTTACTTGATGAAGCTATTTCTCTAACTCTTTCTACAGTATTTTTGATTTCAGGTAATAACTGCTCCAGATTTCCCCATGATTCTTCAGCGGTTTGTAAACTAACAGAAGTTAATCCCTCAATCGCGCTGGCTGCCTTCTGTGTGTAATCTGATAGTTTACGTACCTCAGCAGCTACAACAGCAAAACCACGTCCATATTCACCCGCTCTTGCTGCCTCAACTGCGGCATTTAAGGCTAATAAATTGGTTTGAGTGGCAATATCATTAATAATATTTGTTTTTTCCTTAATCTCCTTCATAGAATCCAGATTGTGCTTAAGCGTTTCCTGAAGTCTGTTCATACTAGTTTCAGTATTTACACTAATCTGTTCTGTAACTCTGGCATTTTCAGAATTTGATTGAATATTAGCTACCATCTCTTCAACTGAAGATGATATCTCTTCTGTTGAGGCTGATTGTGTACTTGCTCCTTGAGCAATATGCTCGGCAGTTTTACTCATTTGAGAACTTGCACTTGATACATTCGAAGATCCTTCTATGACTTCAGTAATTACATTCTTTAGTTTATCAATAGTTTCAATAAGTGAAGATTGTAATATCCCAATTTCATCATGTCTGTTCTGCACTATTTTTACATTTAAGTCTCCTGAAGCCAATTGTTCTGTTTTAGCTGATAAAAGTTTTAATGGTTTTGAAAAACTTCTACCAAATAATATTGCTCCAAGAATTGCCAAAACCAAAACACCAAAAGTTATCCCAAACATTAACCACAATAAATCTTGCAGTGCCTCTATCTCTATTTCTTTTTCAAGCTCAACTCTTTTGGCAATATCATCAATATAATTACCTGTACCTATAACCCAGTCAAACGGCTCAAAGTACATTGAATAACTCCTTTTGGGTAATGCTTCCGTCTCACCTTTTTTAGGAAACCAATATTCTGAATATCCTCCGCCATCAACTGCTGCCTTAATGATATTTTGAATTAAATAATTTCCTTTGGTATCTTTTAAATTGAATCGGTTTGTACCTTCTGTTGCACTACCTAAAAGAACTACATTGGTTCCATCACGGGTATCAATCCAAAAATATCCAGATTCACCATATGACAAATCCCGCACTACATCAGCTGCAAGTAGCTTAGCCTCATCCAAAGCATATTGTCCTTCAGTATACTTCTTATGAACACCTTTCACTAAACTGTAAGCTGTTTCAACTTCGCTCTTAATTGTTTTGTCATAATCTTTCTTTAGTATTACTTCCAAAGCACTCAACCGCTTCATTTCCGCATTATATGATAGAATCCCCCAGGGTACAGCAATGGCTAATGCCATAACAATAACTAACAACAAATTCACGGTTATAATTTGTCCGGTTATTGTTCTGAATCTAAAATTCCATTTCAATTTCATATATTATTCTTTTGTCCGATAAATAATAAGTTAACAAGGTTTAATGCTATATCAAGTTACTAACTATATAAGTAATATGCTCGGTTTATTATTAAATATTTTTACTCTATAATCAGCACAATTGTTTTTAAATACAATTTTAATATTACTCCTAAGTGTGATAAAATTGCGTTATACCGTCATTTTTACCATTTGAAATAAGTATTTGTTTACTTAAAATTCATAGAAAGGTTTCAGAAAAATTAATGGAGATAATTATTTAGGTTGCTGCTAAAACCATAAAGAACTGAACTAAACTTGTTAAGGTTCCTACCGTATGAAGAAAATTTTATTTAAAATAGCTATATAACAAACTTAATTCGATTTGACCCATTCATCAGGTCAAAATCTATTTTGATAATTGGTTTCATAAATTATGGTATTCTTTAAAACCTAATAAAAGTCATAAAACATTTACTTACAATATCTTGTTAATAAAGACTACGCAATATAAATTGCAAGCCAATTATTTATTAGAAAAAATAGTATGATTAGATTAAGACTCTCTTTTATTACGGCAATTATTCTGATAATTGCATATTCTTGCCAAACAGGCCCATCTGAAATGGGATATACCAATAAGGGTAAAACTTTTTCTGACAATAAGCTGACTCCGGAAATCTTATGGACATTAGGGCGAATTAGCAATATGTCTGTTTCTCCTGATAAGTCAAAGGTGCTTTATACTGTTGCATATACAAATATTGAAGAAAATAAATCATACACAGATATTTATACAATCACACTTGCAGACGGACAGAAAACTCAAATCACAAATACAAAAACTAACGAATTTGCAGTTACATGGCGCCCTGATGGAAAAAAAATAAACTTCCTGTCTTCAGAAAGCGGAAGTGTACAATTATGGGAAATTGATACTGATGGAAGTAATCGTAAACAAATAACAGATATTAAAGATGGAATAACAAACTATGTTTATTCTCCTGATTTAAAACAATTAGCTTTTACAAGTGAAGTAAAAATAGATAAAAACATACATGATTTATATCCTGATCTGCCTTTGGCAAATGCCAGAATTGAAGATGATATCATGTACAGACATTGGGATTCATGGGAAGATGATAATTACAGCCATGTTTTTATTGCTTCAACTGAAGGTATGATTACTTCAGGTGCTGACATTATGGAAAATGAAAGATATGATTGTCCTTTAAAACCATTTGGTGGAGCTGAACAGATTAACTGGTCAGCTGATTCTAAAACACTAGTGTATTGTAGTAAAAAGCTTGTGGGAAAAGCTTATGCTTACTCTACTAATGCTGATATTTATTTATACAATATTGATTCAAAAGAAACAAAGAACCTTACAGAAGGTATGATGGGGTATGATTTAAACCCAACATTTTCTCCTGATGGAAAATACATGGCATGGGAAAGCATGGAACGAGATGGTTATGAATCGGATAAAAACAGGATTTTCATTTTAGATTTAGCAACAGGTAGTAAAACTGATTACACAGAAGGTTTTGATCAAAATGCAGGAAGTCTTTCCTGGTCTGATAATGGAGATAAAATTTGGTTCATCAGTAATTATCATGGAACAAATGAGATTTATAATCTGAATATCTCAGATAAAAGCATTACAAAAACAACAGAAGGCGTTCATAACTATTATTCGGTAATGCCTACAAATGATAAACTTGTTGCAACTAAAGGTTCTATGATGTTTCCTACAGAAATCTTCACTGTAGATCCAAACTCTGGTAGCGATGAGGAAATTTCATTTGAAAATAAGGATATGCTTGCCCAGCTTAAAATGGGTAAGGTTGAAAGCCGATGGATTACAACTACAGATAATAAGAAAATGCAAACATGGGTAATTTACCCGCCTGATTTTGATCCAAATAAAAAGTATCCAACTCTTTTATATTGCCAGGGAGGTCCACAAAGTACCGTGAGTCAGTTCTGGAGTTTGCGATGGAACTTTCAGCTAATGGCAGCTAATGATTATATTATTGTAGCTCCAAACAGAAGAGGTTTGCCAGGTTTTGGTCAAGAGTGGAATGAGCAAATCAGTGGTGATTACGGTGGTCAGAATATGTTGGATTACTTTACTGCTATCGACACTTTAGCTAAAGAACCTTTTGTTGATGAAAATAAATTGGGAGCTATTGGTGCCAGTTATGGTGGATTTTCAATTTACTGGATTGCAGGTCATCATCAAAAGCGATTTAAAGCCTTGGTATCTCACTGTGGTATATTTAACTTCGAACAAATGTATTCAACAACTGAGGAAATGTTCTTTGTAAACTGGGATTTAAAGGGAAACTACTGGGATAAGGATAATGCAGCTGCTCAAAAATCATTTGCTAATTCTCCTCATAGATTTGTTAAAAATTGGGATACTCCTATCTTAGTTATTCATGGAGAAAAAGATTTTAGGATTCCTTATACTCAAGGAATGGGAGCATTTAATACAGCAATAATGAGAGGTATTCCTGCTCGTTTTCTATATTTTCCTGATGAATGCCATTGGGTATTAAGTCCTCAAAATGGCGTGCTTTGGCACCGTGAATTCTTTAGATGGCTTGATGAGTATTTAAAATAAATAAGAGCCTGATTAATATAAAATAACTTTAAAAGGTATATATTCGAAATATTTCCTTTTAAAGTTATTTTTTTATCTACACGTAAACTAATGGTTCAGAATAAGAATATTGATCATTACATAGTGGAAAAGGTACTAACCAAAAATAAATTTGGGATTACCTACAAATGCCTTGATTCTGAAACAAACCAAAGAGTTATACTCAAAGAAATTAAAACCCCATTTTCTGAAGAGTTCTTAAGAGTTTTAGACAAAATAAACTCCATCGGTAATAATAAATTTCCAAAGTCCTATATTTTTTTTTCTGGTAATACAAATTTTGTAGTCAGAGACTACATTGAAGGAACGGATCTTAAAACCATATTAAGCAGCCCAATAAGATATTCGCATTTTTCACAAACTTTTATAGTTAAACTTTATCTGCAACTATTAAAGCAATTAGAAGTAATACATCAATCCGGAGTTTTACATACAGATATTAAACCATCCAATATTTTAATTAAGCATGGTCCAAAAGAAAAAATTAAATACTGGAATCCGGAGAACGTAAGGCTAATTGATTATGAAAGAGCCATAACATTCCCTGCTAATTCTGGTTTTAAATACAAAGGGTTCTCGATGATATATTCACCGCCGGAACAAATATTAAAAAGATCTGATCTGTTTGATGAGTCGATGGATATTTTTGCAGCTACAATTACGCTTCTTGAAACGTTATCTAAACAAAAACCTTTATACGACTGTAATGCTGAGGTAATGATAAATCTGCAGTTGACTTACCCTATTCCTAAGCCCAGAAAAGTTTCTCAGGAGCTTTTTGATATCATTAGTCCAGCTATATGTAAACAAAGATTTCCTCGTCCTCCACGTCAGTTGAGTTATAATGAGATTACTCAAGTTTTAAAATCAGGTATAGAACAAAGAATTCACAACCCTCAACCAATAATTGATAAACTTAATTTGTGGTTATCAACTCAAAACACAGAAGATGTACATTGGTTTACCAGATTGTTTAAGAGAGTATTTATTGAGAAGCAATAGCTGTTTAATTGAGGCAAGATTTATAACTTTTCATTTAACAAGTGCTTTAACACATCTCATAGCTTTTAATTAACAATTCAGATTTTATAAATCTATTAATCAATGTTTAAACAATATCTTTAAAACATCGTTTTTAAAAATACAGATATGATAAAAACAAGAATGGCTATATTTTTTACAATAATACTCGGAATTCATGCTCTTGTAAATTTTTACATATACAAAAGAGCTGCTCAGGGATTTGAAGCAATGCCTCAAATGATTTTTTGGTTAAGATTAATTATGATTGTTCTATTTATTTCTTATCCTCTGGGAAGGTTTTTAGAAAAGGTTTGGTACTCTCCAATTGCTAATTTCTTTCATTGGACAGGTGCCTTTTGGTTTGCAGGGATGCTCTATTTTTTCTTGGCAATTTTTTCATTGGATATAATAAGGTTAGCAAACCACTTCTTTGATTTTCTGCCCATAGGATGGTTGAAAAACTATGAACACACCAAATTACTAACCACTTATATAACAATAGGATTAGTTGTAGTAACCATAATAATTGGTCATATTAACGCCTGGACACCAAAAATAACCAGAAAAACACTTTCCATAAATAAGAGTGGAGGTGAATACAAATCATTAAAAGTGGTAGCTGTATCGGATATCCATTTAGGAACAATCATTGGTCCTAGAAAGACCGGAAAATTAGTAAACACAATTAATGCTCTGAATCCTGATATTATATTATTAGCTGGCGATGTTGTTGATGAAGATATTAAACCTGTTATTGCTCAAAATCTGGGAAAAAATCTTTTAAATCTCAAAGCTCCTATGGGCGTTTATGGTATTACTGGTAATCATGAGTATATTGGTGGAGCAGAAGATGCTGTTAAGTATCTTGAGGAACATGGAATAAAGATATTACGTGATACCTCAACTCTTATAAATAATTCCTTTTACGTTGTTGGACGAGAGGATAGAGATAAAACCAACTTTACAGGAATTGCCCGTAAGCAGCCTGGTGAATTAACGGCATATTTAGAAAAGGAGAAACCAATAATCTTATTAGATCATCAGCCGTATCATCTTGAAGAAGCTCAGAAAGCAGGAGTGGATTTGCAAATTAGCGGACATACACATCATGGTCAGCTATGGCCATTTAACTATATTACTAAAAAGATATTTGAAGTGAGTAGCGGATATAAAAAGAAAGGCGATTCTCATTTTTATGTTAGTAATGGATTTGGTACCTGGGGACCGCCGGTTCGTTTAGGTAACAGACCGGAGATTATGGAATTCACCTTAAATTTTCGATAAGACAAAAGAACCATTCTTTATATCATTTAAAGAATGGTTCTTTTTATTTATTTACAGACCTAATACATCTAATCCTTGTTTAAAAACAATATCACGAGGTATGCCGGCTTCTGCAATTCTATCTAAATCTTTTTGTAATTCAGGAGTAATTACCCCTTTTTCTTTAATCATAGACTGAGCCTTCTCGTAGTCTCCATTTCCTTGAATAACCAAAATTTCAGCAGACAGATCAATCATTGCCTGATGCATTTTATCAAAGTTAACGCTGTATTTTCCAGTTTCTTCATTACGAGTAAATGCTCCTCTATCCTGGAAATAATTAAATCTGATCATATTAGCTTTTCCATGTGAACTTGAAGCTCCAAATCGTATTGATCTGAATAGTCCAGCCATGAAAGTCACGTAATTATCCATCAATACCTGTTTATCTCCCAATTCATTCATCTTTGTCAGCATGTCAACCATATATAGGCCTAAGATGTCTGCTTTGCCTTCTTCCATTGCAGAAGCAGTTTCTTTTAGAGCTTCGCGAACAGTTCCTTTACCATTGATAGTATTTTTAATACCTAATCCGTGTGCTACTTCATGAAACATTGTGTTTTCAAAAAAAGCATCAAAAGCCACATTCCCTTGCTGATCATCAGCAATTAGTAATTTACTGATAGGAAGTAAAATATTGTCGAATTTAGCTCTCATACTATTCTTAAGCTGTAATTTTCGACTGCCTTTTTCTATATGTACTTTAGGATCATTAGGTAAGTTAATAGCAATGGTTTTGCTACCCGCATTACAGTCTCCACCATAAAATATAACATCATATGCACCAAGGTCAGAGTCGCTTCCCGGAACTTCTTTTTTATATTGCTCATCAACAGGAATTGACTTTTGAAGTTCGGGTAATAATGTTGCATAATGAGCTAATTTATCAGACCAGTCTTTATCTTTGATTAAGATAAAAGCCTCAAAAGCAGCTTTTGCGCCATAAAGAGCATCTTCATAATTTTCGATAGGACCAACAACAAAATCAATTGTATTGTTCTTCATGCTCATCCAGGCCATATCACTATCAAAATAATCATTTGATAATAGTGCCTCAGCTCTTTTTGTAAGATAGTTCTTTAAACCTTCATCATCAGCATAAGCGGCTGCCTGATTTAATAGCTCAGCAGCTTTGGTTAATTCTGCATTATATGCCTGGTTGTAAGGAATAACCTCTAACTCATGAGTCTCACTATCTCTTCGTATAATTGTATAGAGACTACTTTTTGCAGGATTATTAATTGATTCGAACTCTTGTTTTGTCATGTCCTGAGGATAGAAATTTGCGCCAGAAGGTTTATAGCCAATCTCACTGATAAATGATTCATTGTTGTTTAACCTGTCCCATGGACCATAATTTATTTCCAGGAAACGTTTAAGGTGCTCATCCTTGATCTTTGAAAATAATTCATTCTTGTCTCCCCATGCTTGCTTCCAGAATAAGTTATCCATAATTTGACCAGCCTTAAATAATAATGGAAGCATTAAACGCTCGTTTTCTGATAACTTAGTTACATCAGTCTTTAATTCAACCGGAATAAACTCTTCAACCTTTTCTTTTACATTAGGAATTGATGCCTCGTAGGTCATTTTAGCTTTTTGTTTTTGTTGACAAGATGTTATAATAAACAATCCACCCAACAGATATAAAACCCCTTTTCTCATCTGTTTTAGTAATTTTAATTTATTGAAAGTGTTGCATGCTTAATTGACAGATCATTAGGAACTAACAATCCGTAATTAAATGCATTTACTTAAATTATCATTCTATACTTTAATAATTTACGGTAAGATACCAAAAATATAAAATCAATAAAAATAACATAGTGACAGATCTCATAAGTTATATTAAAACAACTTATAAGATACTATATGTTATGAAAATGAATAATGTATAATCGATATTAATCTTCTTGAGATTCAACAGATAAGAGTTTTTCCAGACGTTCTATTTGCTTGTTTTTATTAACCTCACGTAAATTTTGGGCAGTGTCAGTAAAGTACTGATGTTTTCGGATGAATGTAAGCTGCTTGATATTCCATTCATTAAAAGAACCAATCATATCGCGTACTTTAAGCTCTTTATAAAGCATATTTGAAACAGGAATAAAGTCTGCTCTTCCCAGGTAATCCAGGTCTGAGTCGCACATTACTTTTTCAAGTATATTTTTAGGTTCAGGAGGAAATTGTGTTGCCATTATCAGGCTGCAAATCTTATCTAACACTTCCGGGTGATAGTGATATTTCTTTAACATCTTACGTGCTAATACTGTTCCATGAAATTCATGATCATCATAACTGATTACGTGGCCTGCATCGTGAAATAAACCTGCTAACTTTAATAATAGTATTTCCTCTTCGTTTAATCCCTCTGCCCAACCTATTAATTCTACTTCAGTAACCACATCAATAGTGTGTTTTACATTGTGATAGAACAAATGATCAGGTAAATTTTGTTCTAACATATCAAGCACATCTTCTTGTATGTCCAGAAATTGGATCAGAGAATATTTAGTTTTGAAATCGTTATTTGTTTCAGAGGTTGTACCTTCTTTTGTAAGTTCAGGCAATAGCCCCTCTACATAAAATGATTCCATCATTCCTTTGTATTTCACGGGCATCTGACCGGATGAGGTGCATTGAAAGAATTCTTTCACCAGCTCGTAGGTCATGGCTGAAATATTTATAGCTCCTGATTTACTGGCTTTACCTAATCTACTGGTAAAATTAACTGAATCACCTGCTAAACGGAAAGGTGCTGATTTTTTTCCTGTAGGTTCTGCCAATACTGGTCCTGTATGAATACCAATACTCAACTCCCAAAAAGCAGTACCACCTTCGCCACCATTAATTTCAACAGCTACCTGTTGCATTTCCTGAGCAGCTAAAATAACATCTATAGGATTTGTTCTGTTTTCTTCTAACATTCCAGCTCCATAGATAAAGATATCACCAACTGTTTTAATTTTTATGATATCGTATTTCTGTGCAATATCACCCATTCGAAGTTGAAGTTCATCCAACTTATCCATTAACTTTTCTGAATTTGGATGATGGCTTAATTTATGGAAACCTTCAATGGATGCATATAATAAAGATGCTCTTTTGAATCTACGGATTTTTTGGCGGGGCTTTACCTTTTTCTCATCATCCTCAAAAGAAAAATTGGATAGTAAGTCAAGGTACTTATCATTTTGTTTCTGAATAAAATTATACCTACTTACAATTTCATTCATCTCCCGGTTCAACTCTTTATTTCTATTCGCGAGTTTTGAAATCCTTTCTATATATAGTTCTATATTATCCATTAAAACAAAATTTTGCCTAATCCTTATCTTATTTTATAGTTCTAATATAGTTACGGTAAAAGAGTTATTAGGTTTATTTCTATCTGATGTTTTTTCTGAATAACTTATTAAAGACCTAAAATCATTGATAAACTAATGATTTTATTAGATTACTGTCATTTTTAGATAAAAAGCCAATTCGTTATTTGGGTTCAACTTCCAATACATTTAATACTTCACCAATTCTTTTGTCATAAGAATCTGTAGCATCCATCCAATGTATATCAAAGCCACTTCTTTCCATCTTTCTGAACCATGTCATTTGTCGTTTGGCAAACTGATGTATGGCTATATTTAATTGCTCAAACATCTCCTGATAAGAAATCTTTCCTATGGCATGTAGAGTAAGATACTTATATTCCAATCCATAATAAATTAAGTCATCAGGATGCACACCCGAATCTAAAATAGATTTTACCTCATCAATCATTCCTTCTTCTAATCTGGAATTTAATCGTTTGGTAATCTTATCCCTTCTTAAGTCCCGGTCTATTTTAACTCCTATTATTAATGGATTTAATTCGGGTAACTCAACTTCAATTTCCGGATTATCTTTATAATAGGTTTCTATTTCTATTCCTCGTACAGCCCTTTTTATGGTATCTACATCAGTTTTATTATGCAATGTTTTAAAGGTCGACAATATTTGAGTCAACTCTTCAAGTGATTTACCTTCCAGACTTTTTCTTAACTCAGGATTAGATGGTACATGTACCATTTTAAAGTGACTTAAAACAGCTTCAATATACATACCTGTTCCACCACACATGATCGGAAACTTGTTTCTGCTTTTAATATCCTCAAATGCTTTAAAAAAATCTGTTTGATATTCATATACATTGTACTTATACCCAGCATCAACAATATCAATCAAATGATATGGAATCTGAATTCCATCCACAATATAATCTTCCAGATCCTTACCTGTACCAAGATCCATATTTCTATATACCTGACGTGAATCTGCACTTATTATTTCACCTTCAATTTTAGAAGCCAGTTTGGTTGCTAAAGTAGTTTTACCACTGGCAGTTGGACCTAATACAACAACTAGATTATATGGAGTTTTATTATTCATTGTTTTGAATTGTTTAAAGTCTATTTGACAAGCAAAACTTAATTTGTTCCTATTTTTTATATTTTTACCTGCACAAAACTAATTAAAAACTAACTACCGACACATTTAATAAAATAATATAATGAAATCTAATACTCAACAGCAAAGTCTGATTAGTAAATATAAAAACATCTTTTTTCGAACTAAAAAACTAATTATTAGTCCTCAGAAAGAATGGGAAACAATATTTGCAGAAAAAACAGATTTTAACCTGGTTTTAGGTGATTTCTTATTGCCCTATTTGGCCATTATTACTTTAATTACGTTTATTAATGCAATTGCAGGCCATCAAAATACTGATTTTACCTTTGCTTTAAAAAATGCAATAGGTCAATTTACATCTTACTTTTTAGCCTTTTTCATTATTTATTATCTTTTAATTAAGATAATTCCTCAGTTTGCTAAAACAGAAAAAACAGATTCATTAAAAATAATAGCTGCAAAAACCACTGCTTATTCAATGGTGATTGTATTTATATTAAAGATACTGACCTTATTAATCCCTCAAATCTTTTTTTTACAAATAGCTAACATTTATACCGGCTATTTGGTATGGCATTCAACCAAATATATTGGTACGTTTGAGAATAAAGATTTTAGAATTGTTCTTACAATTATTATTACTTTACTAATTTTGTTCCTTCCTTATTTATTGTCATTAATCTTCTTTAGATTAACAGGACTATGATTGTGAATTTATAATATGACGCAGATTAAATTAAATATAAAAAACAAAAGAGCTTTTTTTGACTTTGAGATTCTTGAAAAGTTTGTAGCCGGTATACAATTATCCGGAACTGAAATTAAGTCGCTAAGGTTGGGTAAAGCCAGTTTGGTTGATGCATATTGCTATTTTGTAAGAAACGAACTTTGGATTAAGGGATTTAATATTGCAGAGTACTTTTTTGGAACCTATAATAATCACATGCCTCTTAGAGAGCGTAAACTGCTTTTACAGAAAAAAGAACTGCAAAAATTAGACAGAAAAACTAAAGAATCTGGATTAACCATTGTTCCTGTACGTGTATTTTTAAACGACAGAGGTTGGGCTAAAGTTGAAATAGCTCTTGCTAAGGGTAAAAAGAGTCATGATAAACGTGAAACTTTAAAACTTAAAGATGCCAAAAGAGAAATGGATCGTATGAAAAAAATACATTAGAAAGAAATCATCTTCGATCCTTTCTTTACCTAATCCTAAATGAATAACCAAACCTGATTAGTTTTCTATCTATTATTTCTACTTTAAAATAATTGAAATCTCAATTATCAACGCAACCATTTGGTTTTGTCATCATCTTAAAAACAAAACAATATTACCCGAATTTGATAAGATATTGTAAAACGTTAATTTAGAAGAAGAAACAAACTGCCTTACTATATATAACTGAGTTTGGGTAGTATTTATTTTTTGCGTGAAGAATCTTGAGGATATAATAAAACGTTGCCAAAATGATAATGCTAAGGCACAAAAGCTTTTGTATACGAGCTTTTCGCCTTGGTTATTTGGTGTGTGCCTGCAATATTGTAAGGATAGAACGGAGGCAGAGGATCATCTTCAGGAAGCTTTTATAAAAATATATACAAACATAAACAAATACAGGTTTGAAGGATCTTTTGAAGGATGGATGAGGCGCATTGTGGTTAATACGGTTATCGAATCTTTTAGAAAAAAGAATCCGGTATATTTTGTTGATTCTGTGGAGCAACTGGAGCAAGAGCCACAGGATATTGAGGAACATATTGAAGTTGTAGATCCGAATGAGTTGCTTTCGTTAATTGAAGAATTACCACCAAAATATAAACTGGTATTTAATTTATATGCATTAGAGGGTTTATCACATCAGGAGATATCAGATATTTTAGGTATTTCAGTAGGTACATCTAAATCAAACTTATCCAGAGCCAGAAAAATTTTAAAAGATAAATTATCTGTAAAAAAAAATGATTCAATAATAGCATGAGCAAGGAAAACAACATAGACAGGTTATTTAGGGACGGCTTATCTGGTTTTTCAGAAAAACCACCTACTCATGTATGGGATTCTATTAATTCCCAGCTTAATAATAAACGTAAGCAAAGGATGATTCTTTGGTTATGGAAGGGTGCTGCAGTAGCTGCTTTTATTGGAGTAATAATATTGGGAGGTATACTTTATCAGTCTAAGAGTATTGAAACCAATAACTCAATATTATCTAATGCATCTGAAATTAGTATAGTTGATATTGATTCAACGCAATCAAATAATCAGGATGAAAATACAGCCATTGCATCGGAATTAAATGATAATCATACCGAAAATATATTATCAGAAAACATATTATCAGAAAACATTAATTCTTATAAAGATTCTAATTTGGAAATTAGTAATAAGAAATCAGTTAATAAAGTAAAGAGTGAGAACCTTTTAGTGCATGAAAATAAGAATGTTATTGCCTTTATTGATAATAATGATAAAACTATTAAAGGTTTAGAACCATTGACCAGTAAAGATGGAATAACTCAAACTGAAAAAATAAATCCATCCTTTGTATTCTTTATTCAAAACAAGGATGTTAATGATAAGCAATTTGCGGATGCTATTTTTAATGATACAGAACTAACAGATGAGGAAAAACAAAAAAGATCTCTACTGGAAGTTGTTTCTGTTGGTGGACAAATTTCACCTTCTTATTCTTATCGAAATACAGATGGAGATAAAGCCAATAGTGAAAGTGGAATAACAAAACTAAATGGAGGGTTTAATTTAAATTTAAAAGCCTCGAAAAGACTACATGTAGAAACCGGACTATTATATGCACAGGTAGGTCAAAAATTTAGTAACACAAATGTTTATGTGAGCAATTCAATGGTATATGGCCTGTTGAATGGTGATATGAGTTCAGCAGTGCAAACGGATGAATATCAAAACTCATTAGGAAATATCTCATTCGAGTCTTCCGGCTCTGATTTAATGGCTGATGCAGGTTCTGAATATAGTTCGGTTGCCGACAACTCTGTTTCTGCCTTAAAAAGTACTACTAAATACGATGTTGATGTTCAGCAGGAACTTGGTTATATAGAGATACCTTTTATTTTAAAATATGATATTATTAGTAAAGGTTTTATTATTTCGTTAAATGGCGGTTTTAGTACAAACTTACTGGTGGGTAATAGTGCTTATTCTATAGAAAATAACTATAAAAGTAAAATAGGTAGTATGGAAGGCATTAACTCTGTAAGCTATAGTACAAGCTTTGGTATAGGTTTGCGAACTCCTATAAATCAAACTCTGGATTTTAACTTAGAGCCACGTGTTAAATATTTTATAAACTCGGTTACCAGCAAGTCTGGTTATGATTATAAGCCATATTCTATGGGCATTTTAATAGGGGTTAATTATAAGTTTTAATTTAAAAGATTCATTCTTTTGTTCTTTAGGGGCAGAATCAGTAAGGTTTTCTTTGTTTTTTAATTTATCAACATAGATATTTGGGCGATTTATGTTTGGTACCATTTAACCAAAGAACATTTCTCATCAAAAGAATAATCTGATTTATTATACTAAAATGCAGCTTATAATACCAATAATAAATATACAAGCAATCACTTGCCTTACTCCGTGATACAGACAGTACCCTAGCCGAGATTGCCTATAAAGTAGGGTTCTCAACACCATCGTATTACACCAAGTGGTTTAAAGATCATTTTCAAATATCACCCAGTGATTACCGGGAGACTGTTTAAATGCTGTTAATGGGCAAGTTTTTATGATGTAAAGAAACACCAGTTACTAACTGTCCCGATATAGTCAGAAAGATCCTTGTACTGATTAGTGTTAGAAGATCACCTATAGGCTTTTAGCCTATAGGTGATCTATGATTTAGCTCAGTTATTTCTATTAATCTTGTTCCATTCTTTTTTCAAAATAGCATATACTATATCGTCTACCCACACTCCATTAAGAAACAAACTCTCTTTAAAATGAGCTTCCTTTCTAAAACCCAACCTTTCAACAAGTGCAATCGAGCTAATATTATTTGGGTCTATTGAACCAATTATTCTATGTTTATTCAGTTGTTTAAATAAATAGTCTATAACTGAATTCAAGGCTTCAGTTGCATAACCTTTTCCATGATATTGTTTTGCTAACGTACAACCTATTTCAGCTTGTTCTTCATCAATGAAATGAATCCCTATATCACCAATAATACTTGAATTATTAGTTTCTATAATAATAAATTGATACCAGGTGTGAGCAACGTTAATTTCAGATGATATTTTACTCAAAAAATCTTTAACGTCACTAATTGTTTGAGGAATCCAACCTTGATACTTATTCGTTTCTGAGTCTGACCGATAATTTAAAATTGACTCTGCATCAGTTTCTTCAATTTGTCTAAGGATTAGTCTTTCTGTTTGTAAAATCAATTTGTTTTCTGATTTCATTCTAGTATTTAGTTTTTTCTAATGCTCCTATTATCCACAAATCTTTTATATGCACCATAATGAATGCCAACGTTTAGAATGTGGAGGCTGGGATTTCGAAGCACTTTCCTGTCAAATCGCTGTGATTTTGAGTAAATGTGCAAAGGCTCGAATTAGCTACATCGCCCAACTTACGTATATTGCGTGTTGTAAAGCGTTTATTTTCTCCAAGTTAATTCTTTCATCGGTTTATCAGCATCTCTAAGCTTTAATATTGTCGATGAAGATTCTACTATTACATAATTCTTCACGAATCTATCGTTATCGGTTATTGTCAATACACGATTCTCTACTTTATAATTCAAGTTTTTACCTTTTGCAATCACAACTTCAGGTGAAATAAAATTCAGTTCTCCTAGTTCATTATCATATGTATTCCAAAAACCCAAAATGTTTTTTGCATCTTTTGAATCAAGTTGCTTAACCCATTCAAAGCTTTCCTGTGTTAGTCGGTCTGTTGTGAACTTTGATAAAACCAAACTCCCAATAACAATTATGAGGAATACTGAAATAATTATGTATCCAGCTTTATCAAGTGGTCTTGGTTTAATTTCTGTTTTTTCTAATCCACTCTTTTCTCTTAAAGTCGCTAAATCATTTTTCTGTATCACATATGTTTTTGTCCACCTATCATGCCAACCCCAACTATTTGAATCAAGACAGCTAAATGGCTCAAAAGGCACAAGTCGTGCGAAAGTTCTCAATATAATCGTTCTTAGGTCAGGTTTGTCTCCTTGCTTATCCACAACTATTGTATCCGATATTAATTTTCCAGGTGTCCATTGATAATAATATTCAAAAAAGATGTAATAAAGTGGATACATTAGAAATGCAAACAACTGACTAATCTCGATAACAGGTATCATGTTTATCAGGTAGGTAAAAGCCTGAATAATAAATCCATCAATCAAAAAGTGCACAAATCTAATCCCCGGCGAAACTGTTCCAACAGGTATTCCAAGTCGATTTACCTTATTTTCAACTTGCGCTCGCTTTTTATCGTTTATCTCCTCTTGAACTTTTTCTGATTCCTCAGATTGTTTGCCTCTAAGTTCAAGTTCCCAAATCGCTGCCTGAACTGCTTCTGCTTGAAATTGGTCTTTATTATCAAGGTAGTATTGAACCTCTGAATCAGACTTGTTTTTCAGTTTTGGTGTAAAATAATTCTCTTTGCTCATTATGTGTATTATGTTTCTGGAAATGCTTTAAAACTAGCTTTCTAACCCCACCTTCTCAATATATCTGTCATTAACTACGTATATATTTCTTTTAGCTTTTGTTTATTATTTATAGAAATACTTTAATACAAAATACCTTTATGCCTCACATAAAACCTCTATAAAACTTACTTTTCAAGCAAATATTAACGGAAGAATCAAGCAATAAAGGAACGATGGTATTATAGATATTTCAAATAATTGCTCATACATACTGCCTGAAAATACAAAGGTTACGTAAAAGTAATGATAAATATATTTTAATACACTAATTAGTGATCAAATGTGATGGAAACCCGTTTGTGTTAGATATAACGTACAAAAATAAAGTGCAAATTAAAAGCAACTTTAAGGAAACAAGGAGAAAGGAACAAGGACACAGGGAGAAAGGAGCATGGAACAAGGAACAAGGAACAAGGTGAGGTTGATTATATAATGGATTGATGTTTTTGGCTAGTGGACAGGTCAGATGGTCTGGTTGAAAGTAAAAAACATCTAAAGGACCAGTCGTAACATCTGTTGAACCATAAATATTACCTAGTTGACTTGGTAAATCTTCTAGTTGACGGGGCTTAACATCTAGTGGACAGTATAAAACATCTGGTTAACGAGTCATTATGTCTGATGGAAGGGTCAAGTAGTCTAGGGGAGAGGGTCAGAACGTTTAGTGAACAGGTCATAACATCTAGTGGAGAGGTTCGATCAACTAGTGGCGGGTCACAACATCTAGTGGCGGGGTCAAATTGTCTAGGGAAGGGGTGCAACACATTAGGGGGTCAGTAAAATCAAGGGATTTGATAAATCCAAATATTTAATGATCATTATATCCTATTACAAGGAATGCATTTTATAAAACCATTGTTATGTAATTATTTTATTGGAGAGAATTAAAGTCCCGGGATGGAAGGTAAAATATGTCCCCGGGACTAATACTGTGATATTTACTTACTGTAAACTTTTATAAACAGTAAGGCGGTCCGGATCATTCCAGAAAACATATTTTCCAACCTTACATATTTCAGAAGTTCTGTTAATTAATAATGTAAAAGCTTTGTCTCTGGTTATTTTTACCGCACTGGTAGCATCAGCACCATTAACCTGTGCAAGTAATTCACGCATATGGTTTGATACAGTCCGGGCTTTTGTGGTAAGCTCGGTATCGTAACCAATTTTTGTTAAAGGTTCTGGATATTTTTCTGCTAAAACAGAAAGTTCCAGTAAATCCTGAATCATATCAACATGACCAGATCCCTGGCGAATCCTTTTAATCTTTTGCTGTATATCATCCATGTTTCTGAAAGCAAACTTAAAATGATGCAATAATTCCTTTTTTAAAAGATAGGCATCAGGTAGTTCTGAACGCCAGTCCTTTTGAACACCATCCTTAGCCATAAAATCACCCATCCAAACGGCCTGACAATAGCGCAATGCTCCACTTAACGATAGAGCTTCATCAATAAAATCGGGATTTAAACCAGCAGCCAGTAGTTTATCTTTGTCTTTGTCGGCTTCAACACAAAGTGTTTCGGAGTAAGCCGTAACCACGTCAATAGGTCGGTTTGGTATTTTAACATTTTCCTTTGCCAAATTATCTATTTGGTCTTTCCATTTTAGGTATTCTTCCTCAAACTGCATACTCATGAGTTTTAATGATTAATAAAATAACCATAACCAAACTCCCTTACCCTCCATGGGATTGGACATATTTAGGGCCGATTAAGGTTTGTATAAAGTATTTGAGGTTATAGTGCAGTTCTGTCAAATACTGGTTGCGAATATATATAAATTCCCCGGTGTTAACTCGAAAACGTTACGGACAATTATGACGAACGGTAGAAATTTGTTGATAAAAAGTGAATGAAACAGGGAGGAAGGAATAAGGAGAAAGGAACAGGGAACAAGTAATTAGCTTGGTGCATAGAGATTAGCGCCTAGGGTATAGCGGATTGTTTTATGTGTAAACCCTATTCTATTAAGACAGGGAGCTGTGGCTTTTAGTTTTTTATGAAAAAGTCTACAATCGCCTCCCGGTTCGTACCTCACCTTACTCCTCATAGAAAAAAGGAGGAGAAATGTTTGTGTTGGAGGAGAGATAATATTAATTGAAAGACTCTGATTTTAGCCAATATTAAAACAAAGCCTGGATCATAAATAACTCGCAGACGTAATTAAAAGAGCAATAGTCCTGTTAATCCAAATAAAATCACAGAACTCAAGGAAAATATCTGGACTTTTCAGGTAAATAAACTTGGACTTTACAGGTAAGTCAATCATCAATCTTGTTTGCATTTTTGTAAAACAAATAATCAACTAAAAATATAACAAATGATATTAATTGTTTTTGCTGCAATAGCAGTAGCATTAAAGAAATATGCAAAACTAATACGAGAAAAAATTTGTCCTGATAAGACAATTTAAGCTGATTGAACTTTTTAAAATATTACAACATGAATTTAAATAATAGTACCATCCTTATCACTGGTGGATCAAACGGAATTGGATTGGAGTTTGCAAAACAATTATTGCAACAGGGAGCAAAAGTGATTGTTACAGGTAGAAACCTGATTAAGTTGGAGGAGGCAAAAAAACAACTTCCTGAAATCAACATTATTCAAAGCGATGTTAATAATACCAAAGATATTGATGTACTTTATAAAAAGGTAATGATGCAGTTTCCAGATTTAAATATCATTATCAACAATGCGGGTATTATGCGAAGTGTAGAGTTGCTAGATGAAAAAATCAATTTGGAAAATATTACTGATGAAATAGAAACTAACTTTTCTGGTACAGCACGAATGGTACATCAGTTTTTACCACATTTACTAACACAAAAGTCTGCTGCCATTGTAAACATTACATCCGGGTTGGCTTATATACCATTTACAATTTCACCACTTTATAGCGGAACCAAAGCCGGAGTTCATGTTTATACGCAAGCATTACGACTTCAATTAAAAAATACCAGGGTAAAAGTATTTGAAGTAGCACCTCCTAAAACCGACAAGCCTTTACAGACTGCTATTGCCAAAGAAAATGATAATGGTAAAGCCATGAAAGTAGAAGATATGGTAAGAGTTTCCATAAAAGGAATAAAGAATGACCGATATGAAATAAAGCCCGGAATGGCTAAGGTTATGAGTTTAATGAGTCGTGTTGCACCTAATTTCTTTACAAAGCTTATCAACAGAAATATAGAAAAAGCAAAGATGAAGAGCGTTTAATCATCATTATTAAAACATCTCTGTTATTCACCATTAAATTATAATTACATGTTTCCATCAAAACATCTTATTAAATTCAGTTTCATTTTAATATCCATCATATTTATGTCGTGCACCACACCCCGAAGATTATATATAAGTAACAAAACAGACAATGCCATTACTTTAAATGTAGATCATACATTCGATACGAATGATCATACAATGCAATGCGTCTTTAAAGACTCCCTTAACGGAAAACGCATAGAACCTGGTCATATCATTATAAACTTTGAAACTGGTAAAAAGTGGGATAAATCAGATGAAGAAAGTCTGAAACATCTATTACCTTATATTAGTATAAAAAAAGATGGCAGTGCTAAGAGTTTTAAGTTATCCAATAACATTAAAATTGGTCATGGTTTATTTATTCCCGAACTTATTATTAAAATAAATGAGTTGTCGCCAGAGTATTAAAAGCTTTTACTATTCAATAAAATGAAAGATACATCATACATGCACCATGTAGGCAAAGAGATCTCGCCTGAACATTTTATAGCTGAACATACTTTTGTTTATATAATAAAGGGTATAATGAATGCTTATGACGGGAGTAAACATCATGTGTTAAAAGCAGGAGATTGCTGTATTGCGCGAAAGAACAGGCTTGCCCGGTATAATAAAGAAAAAGTTAATGATGAATTGGAAAAGGTATTTGTGTTTTTTGACGACGCTTTTTTAAAGAGATTTCAGGATAGATATCATTATGAGCCCTCAAAGTTCAGCTCTAATGAAACAGTCATTCATATTAATCAAAATGATTTATTACCTGGATTTGTACAATCATTATTGCCTTATTATCATCGTACCATAATAAAAGAACCATTTACAGACATTAAACGAGAAGAGTTGTTGTTGATTTTGTTACAATCGCAACCTGAATTGGCAGGTTTACTTTTTGATTATGGGATTCCTCAAAAAATAAATATAGAGGAATTCATGAACCGTAACTTCAAATTTAACGTAAGTGTTGATCGCTTTGCTTATTTAACAGGAAGAAGTTTGTCATCCTTTAAAAGAGATTTCAAAGAAACCTTTGACGAAACACCCAGTCGTTGGCTTGTGCAAAAACGATTACAAGAAGCCCATTTCCTGATTGAAAAGAAAAAACAGAAACCAAGTGAAATATATTTGGATCTCGGGTTTGAAACCTTACAGCATTTTTCCTATGCCTTTAAAAAACAATTTGGTCAATCGCCTACCGAAGTAGCCGGAAGAAAAGGGTAATTGCTAGTCTCTATGATGAAGCATTGAATATTTTTTCGGTTTTACACCCAAGTTGCGCTCAAATAAACGTGCAAAATGACTTAAGTTCGTAAATCCGGTCTGGTAACCCGCTTCAGAAACAGAAAACCCTTGTTCGCGAATTAATGTAGCAGCTTTTTGAATTCGAAATTGTAGAAAATACTGGTAAATACTTTGCCCGAATACCTGTTTAAACAATTTCTTCATTTTACTTTCACTTATTCCGTGTTGTTGAGCTAATTCTGGTAATATAGGTATCGTACTTAAATCCTTTAAAATTGTTCCGCGTATGGTATAAATGATTTCAATATCTTTTTTATTGATTGGGATATAGGATACAGACTCTCTTTTTATAAATTCATTTAAAAAGAGATAGATCAATTCCTGCGCTTTTAATTGGTAATAATAGTAACGAAGTGAAGGATCCGATTCATCAACTTTCTCCATTTCATTCACTAAAGCATGAATTTTGGGAGTCATCAATTCTTCAAAAAGAAAAGGTTTTCTGTTAGATAGCAATTTATTCAAGGCTTGGTTTTCATTTTCATTACCCAATTGTAATTGTGTTAACAGATAATCAGCTTCTATGGAAATAATAATGTTTTGAATCTTTGTACCAGGAGGAAAAATAACTTCGCCAGCAATACCCTCAGTGGTAATATATACCGAGGGAGGAAGATTATTTTCAGGTTTCACATCATCATTATCAGCGGTGAATACATTATGAAAACGTAATACAAGAGTATGTTTATTTAGTTGTAATGGATTTCGTATAAAATGAAATTTTTCATGAAAAGAACAATTAATAATAATCATCTTCATGTGATTTGAAAACAGGTATTGTTTATAATATCCACTACCAATATGAGGAGGAAGCATAATGCTATCACCTTGTACATAGGCTCCAACATTACCAGCTATCTCTTTAAGACTCTGATTTATTTTGTTAATCTCAACTTTCATAATGTCGTTTTGGACTATTTATGTGGCTAAAGTAGCTATTTTGCCTCCAATTGTACCTATACTTTTGCCATTATAAATTTTAATAATAAAATGAGTATGAGTAAATGTATATTAAAAGAGATTTTGAAAATCGTAATGGTTATTTCTATTTTTTTTATATCAGTCTGTTGCAATAAGGATGATGAAGAAGGAAATAAAACTACAGAAGAAACGGATGTAGATACAGCTGAAGAGGATGGCTTTAGTATCACTAAATTATTGGTAGCAAATTATTCTGATCCCTATCATATAAAAGTCGATGATGCAGGCTTTGAGGAGAAAACAGCTCAAATTAGATCTGCTAAAATTTGCTACGCAGAAGGACCTGATAATGGTCCGGTATTACTTTTACTACATGCTCAAATGATGGATTGGTTTGATTACAGCAGAGTATTACCTGAATTATCAGAATCATTTCATATTTATGATGTGGATTATCATGGTCATGGCTTTACAACAGCTCCAATTGAATATATGAATGCCAACTCCATAGGTAATGATTTGGGCACATTTATAGAAAATGTTATAAAAGAACCTGTATTTGTAACCGGAAACTCTTCAGGTGGACTGCTTACAACATGGTTGGCAGCAAATAAACCCGAGTTGGTAAAAGCTATTTTGCTTGAGGATCCTCCTTTGTTTTCATCTGAATATCCGAGGGTAAAACAAACTATCGCTTATCGTTCTTTTACAACTTGCCATAATTACATTGAAGATGGAGAGGATGATTTTTTGATTTACTGGTTGAATAGTAGTTCTGAGTTTATTGCAAATCATGCAGGGGAGAATGCTTTACCATTAATTATCTCTGCTATTAATACCTATCGTGAAGCAAATCCGGGTGAACCAGTAGAGTTGCCATTTATTCCAGCCATGTTCAGAATGCTGATAAGAGGTATGAGTTGTTTTGATCCGTATTTTGGTAATGCTTTTTATGAGGGAACATGGAATGAAAATTTTGATCATGCAGAAGCCCTTCAAAAAATAAAATGTCCTACACTATTATTACACGCTAATTTCGAAATTCGAGATGATGGTATTTTAGATGGAGCAATGGATCAGGATGATGCTGATTTAGTGATGTCATTGCTATCAGATGGGGAATATAAAAGAATAGATGCATCTCATGTGGTACATTTAGATAAACCAGATGAGTTTATTCGCATACTAAAAGAATTCTTTTGGGCTCATTCAAAAGAATAAATAATAGGCGAATAGAAATATCAGTTTCTCTTTAAATACAATTGCAATGCAGATAAAAATAGATGTCAAATTGCTTTTGTTTAAGGGAAACTTTTTCATTAATATGATATTACAATTGTTTTAAATTCATCAAAATCTGATGATGTAAACTCAATGTTACTTCTATAAATTCTCAATATTTGTTGTAAATGTTACATTTGATATGGTATCATGATACATCAAAAAAAACTTCTCACAGTAAATAAAATTAGATTTGTTTCATATTAATAATCGTATTTCGTACTTGTTAAAGGTTTTGTAAAACACATTAAGTTTTATAGATTATTATACTTACAACAAATTATTAAGATCATTGAATTATAGTAATGATAAAAGGTAAAGAAGTTGCAATTCAATTAGGAGGTGGTTTACTTGGTTCTGCCATAGTCAAAGCAATGGAATACAGGGAGTAAAATCATCGATTCTGGATTTATTTTAAGACGTTGCATATAGTAATAATTAATGATGTAATGGTTTATTCATGATATAGTTTGCCTAATTTTTAGAGTTATAAGACCTGATAAAATCAATAAAGATTGATTAATCCATTAATGTGATGAATTTTTCAATCAATATTATGCCTGATGCAGTTACTTTTAACTATGATTCTTTTGGTAATTGAAAATGATTGCCAATGATTAATATGTGAAATTTTTAATATAATAATTAAAGTCTATGAAAGAATTAAATTTAAAAAATAAAGTAGCTGTGATCACCGGAGGGGGTGGTGTACTTTGTTCTACAATAGCCAAAGACATGGCATCACAAGGAGTAAAAACAGCAATTTTAGATTTAAATCTTGAAGCTGCAGAAAAAGTAGCTAACGAAATAAGAGAAGCTTATGGCACTGAGTCTTTAGGTATTTCTGCCAATGTATTGAGTAAGGAATCATTGGAGGATGCTCTTAAGGTAATCCATGAGAAGTTAGGAACAGTAGATTATCTTTTAAACGGTGCTGGTGGAAATGCTGCTTCGGCAACTACGCAAGCTGAGTTTTTAACTGAAGAATATATGGATAATCTGGATGCCACATTCTTTGGACTTCAAATGGAAGGCTTTGACAAAGTATTTGCATTGAATTTTCAAGGAACTTTATTGCCATCTATGGTTTTTGCTAAAGATATGTTAGCTAAAAAAGAAGGTGCTATTGTAAATGTATCTTCCATGAACTCTTATACTCCGTTAACTAAGATACCTGCATATTCAGCAGCAAAAGCAGCTATTAACAACTTTACTCAGTGGTTAGCTGTTCACTTTGCAAAAACAGGTATTCGCGTAAATGCTATTGCTCCGGGATTTTTATTGACCAACCAAAACCGTTTTTTATTAATTGACGAAAAAACTGGTGAAGCTACTCCTCGAGGACATAAGATAATCACAAATACACCGATGGAACGTTATGGAGAACCTGAAGAATTATCAGGAACAGTGCTTTATTTAATGTCTGACTGGGCAAAATTCATAACAGGAGTAGTTGTTCCTGTTGACGGTGGATTTAGTGCATATAGTGGGGTGTAATAGGGTAAAGGGTAGTAAGGTGGCAAGGTAACATGGTTATACATTACTTTATGCTGCTGCGCGTGTCCTCACGCGTGGTTTAATAGTTCTATAAGTAGATTACCCTTCAACCCTTAACCCTGTAACCTTTTAACCATAAAAAAGAATATTATGATAGAACAAACATGGCGTTGGTATGGTCCAAATGATCGTATCACATTAAAAGATATCAGACAAACAGGAGCAACAGGCATTGTAACTGCTTTGCATCATATTCCTAACGGTGAAGTGTGGACTGTTGAGGAAGTTGAAAAACGTAAAAAGGAAGTTGAAGCTGCAGGTTTAATTTGGTCAGTAGTAGAGAGTGTTCCTGTTCACGAAGACATTAAAAAACAATCCGGAAACTGGGAGTTATACGTTAAGAACTATCAGGAGTCAATTAAGAATCTTGGAGCATGTGGTATTCATACTATATGCTACAATTTCATGCCTGTTTTAGACTGGTCACGAACTAACTTAAAAAGTGAGTTTGCTGATGGATCATTGGCTCTGAAATATGACCAAAAGGTATTTGCAGCATTTGATATTTATATTTTAAAGCGTCCGGGAGCAGAAAAAGACTATAGCGAAAAAATCGTTAAGGAAGCAACAGAGTCATTTAACAGCATGAGTGCTGAAGAAATTGAAACATTAACAAACAATGTCATCAAAGGATTACCGGGTGCAGAAGAAAGCTATACTCTTGAGCAATTTCAAAGCGTATTAGATGGTTATATGGATATTGATGATGCGAAATTGAGAAAACATCTGCTTGATTTCTTAAGCTCAATTATTCCTGTAGCAGAAAAAGCTGGTGTTAGAATGGCCATTCACCCTGATGATCCACCATGGGGATTATTAGGTTTACCTCGTGTTGTTAGTACTTTAAAGGATGCAAAAATCCTTACTCAGCATGTGGATTCTGTTTCAAATGGAGTTACGCTTTGTACAGGTTCATGGGGCGCAGGATATTTTAATGACCTTTCTCAGATGGCTAAGGAGCTGGCACCACGTATCAACTTTGCGCACTTACGAAATGTAAAAAGAGATACGGATTATAACTTCAATGAAGATTATCTGTTTGAAGGGGATGTTGATATCTATGAAGTGTTAAAAACAATTGTTGAGGAAGAAGAAAGACGAAAAACTGAAGGAAGGGGCGATTTTTCAATTCCGGTACGTCCTGATCATGGAAATCAAATGCTCGGTGATGTTGGTCAAGCTAATAATCCGGGATATTCTTTATATGGAAGAATGAAAGGATTAGCTGAGATCAGAGGTTTGGAACTTGGTATTAGAAGAAGTTTGATTAAATAATATATATCTTTTAAATATCTGCTTTTACTTATAAAAGATATAATCATTAGTATAAAATTGAAGGCCACTATCCTAATGTCAGATAGTGGTTTTTTTATTTTGATTTCTTTTAAAATATTAAGTTTTGAATATAATCAGGCTTATGAAGAATTCATTTTGCGATAGCATAAATGCTTAATATTCTTTATTTCAACTTAATATTTTTTTGTTTATTTATAACTTGTTGATGTTTTTACCACCTATAAATTACATGAATTGAAAAAGATGATTATTTCAGTCAGGAATGTTTTAATTGTATTGTTGGGATTAATCTTATCTTCTTATAGTCCTGATTATATACGGTTTCAGAAGATAGATATGACCAATGGTCTTTCGTATAATTCTGTATTGTGTGTTATGCAAGACCATAATCAATATTTATGGGTAGGAACCAGGGACGGATTAAATAAAATGAATAGCATTGATAATGTAATCTATAAACATGATATCAATGATTCATCAAGTTTAGGCAACAGTCAAATCAATTGTTTATTTGAATCCAAAGATTATACAATTTGGGTGGGAGCTGTTAATGGAATCAATAAATATAACAGAGAGAGTAATACTTTTACGAGATATTTATCCACCAAAGATTCAACCGGATTAAGCAATCAATATGTCAGATGTATTAATGAAGATGCAGAAGGATATATCTGGATTGGAACGGCCTTTGGATTAAATAGGTACAATCCTTCCACTAACTTATTTAAATATTATTATTTAGAGAATTTCTCCATTCCTTCTAATGATATCATTTCGTTGTTCTATGATAATCAAAATCGTTTGTGGATAGGAACTAAAGATGGATTATTTTTAAAACAGGATGAAAAATTTTTACGCATAAACATTGATGCTGATATTGAAGAGAACTTTGAGGTTAGAGATATTAAGCAAGGGCAGCATGGAGAGATGTGGATTGCAACAGAAAAGTATGGAGTATATTATTTTATTTATACCAATGAAGTTGTTAGTGAAATAAAGCATATATGTAAGCAAAATAGCAGTATTTTATCTAATGCAGTACGTAAACTTTTAGTCGATAATAATACAATTTGGTGCGCTACTTTAGATGGACTGGCACAAATAAACGGAGATCATATTACTAATATTACCTGGTCAATTGATCAGCCCAATGGTATTTCGAAAAGCTCAATACATGATATTATTAAGGATTCATTTGGTGGATATTGGTTAGCTACCTATACGGGAGGATTAAATTATTATCATCCGCAAAATAATTTATTCCCTCATATAAAAAGCATTTTAGGTAATAAAAGTAGTTTGATAAGTGATAAGGTATCTTGCTTTGCCGAAGATAAATCTGGCAATATATGGTTAGGTACTGATGCAAATGGCATTAGTTATTGGGATACAAAATCCAATATGTTTTATAACCTGATAAGAGATCTTTCTATTGACATTTCAAATAATTCAATTAAGTCAATCAGTATTGATAAAAATGGGAATTTATGGATAGGAACCTATAACGGACTTAATTTTTACAATCCTAAAACCAAAAAACTTGTTAAGTATTTTCATGATGCTGAAAATAAAAATTCTCTCAATCAAAATCAGGTTCATGAAGTTCATGTAGATAAATATGGTTTTGTGTGGATCGGTATGAATGGTGGTGAGTTTCAGGTTTTTGATGATGCGAAAAAACAATTTTCTGATGTGCCCGGAGTGGGTAAAATAGTAAATACAATTTTTGAAGATACCAAAGATCGCCTTTGGGTAGGAGACCGTTTGGGATTGAAATGCGTAAATATTAAAACAAGAGCACTGATTGATATCTCCAGACTAACAGATCAGGTTAAAGGTCAGCTCAACTATATTAACTGGATATCTGAAGATTCCATTGGAAATATTTTTATTGGAACATCAGGTTCCGGGTTAATAATATTTAGTGATAACAAAGTACATTGGTTTAATTTGTCCAATGGTTTATGCGATAATACCGTAAATGCAATAGTTGAGGATGAGGAGGGTTCATTTTGGACTTCAACAAATGAGGGTATTTCTAAGTTAACCTTCTCCAAAGATTTTAAGTCAGTTAATTCCATCAATTATACTACTGCAAATGGTCTGCAGGGCAAGCAATTTGAAAGTGGTTGTGCACTAAAAGCTAGTAATGGTAAAATTGTATTTGGAGGTATAAATGGAATCAATATTTTTAATCCTGAACGGATTACTCAACTAACTTATTATCCCCGGGTTGTATTATCCGATATCATTATCAGGCATAATGCTCAGGGAGAGGATGATATGGAACCCTTAAATTATAAGCATATTAATGGTAAAAATTCTGTTACGCTGAATTATAATGAGCGGAATTTAGATGTACGTTTTGCCGGCATTAATTTTATCAATCCAACCTCTACTTTTTACAGATATAACCTCAATAGTCTAGGCGATAAGTGGATCAACATAGAACATCAGCGAACCATAAACTTTACATACTTGCCAGTGGGTAGTCATGAATTACGTATTCAGGCCAGTAACAATATGAATAGCTGGGGAAATGACTACACCTTGCTAACCATAAATATCTTACCTCCATGGTGGTATACCTGGTGGGCTTATGTTATCTATGGCTTAGTTATATTGATTTTATTGTATATCTTTTTCCGCTTTTCAATCAAATGGGTTTCCTTAAAAAATTCGCTTCAAATGGAGCAATTTAAACATGAAAAAGAATTAGAGTTTCATGAATCAAAACTTCGTTTTTTCACAGATGTTTCCCATGAACTAAGAACTCCTTTGACCTTGATATTAGCTCCCCTTGAAAGAATCATTGTACAAAAAGGAATGGATGAGGAACTTGCAAGCTCGTTGTTATTGATTCAACGAAACGGCGAAAGAATGATGCAGTTAATTAACCAGGTTTTAAACCTAAGAAAGTTTGAAACTGGTAATGTAAAATTGCAGGTGGCTGAAGGTAATATCGTTTCGTTTTTAAATGAAATCAATCTAAATTTTAAGGAACTGGCTCAGCTTAGTGATGTTAACTATGAATATTATGTTGATGAAGAATTAAATACAGCCTGGTTTGATAAAGAGAAACTTGAGATAATTATTTATAATCTTTTATCCAACGCCTTTAAAAATACTGAAAAGGGAAACAGGATTAAATTTAGTGTAGGTAAATCCATTACAGCTCCTAAAGGTTTGTTTTCAATAATATCGAAAAATACAGAATATATAAAGATTGATATTAGTAATGAAGGTAAGTCTCTGTCTGAAGATGATATTAACAATATATTTGAAAGATTCTACAGCAATAAAGGAGACAAATACTCAGGGAAAAAAGGGGCTGGTGTGGGTTTGGAGCTAACCAAACGAATGGTACAACTTCATAAGGGAACTATTATGGTCGAAAGCCTACCTAATGATTCAATGGGTGTAAATACGTTTACTGTTATTATTCCAATAAACAAGAGTGTGTACAATAACAGTGAGATTTCCAATGATTTTGTTGATAGTGAAGTACCATCCTTATATACTAAAGTATTAAGAGATCAGGAGATCAATTCATCAATAGAAATGAGCACTTCTGTTGTAGAGTTACCAAATATTGAAGATGAAAACAAGCAATCATTATTAATTGTAGAGGATAATAACGAAGTACGAAGTTTTATTCATCAATTATTTGAGGAAAATTATATCATTATAGAAGCAGAGAATGGACTTGTAGGTTGGGAAAAAGCAATAGAAAACGGACCTGATTTAATTATTAGTGATGTTATGATGCCTGAGATGGATGGAATACAACTTTGTAGTAAACTTAAATCCGATGCAAGAACAAGTCACATCCCTGTTATTTTATTAACAGCAAGGGCAACTTCATCGTTTATTAATAAAGGATATGAAACAGGAGCTGACGAATATGTTACAAAGCCTTTTAGTGCAGAGTTTTTAATTCTACGGGTTAAAAACTTAATTCAGCAGCGTGAAACAATGCACCAGTATTTTACGCGTCAATCCATACTTGAGCCCAAAGAAATAACAGTTACCTCAGTAGACGAGAAGTTATTAAAGAAAGCCGTTGATTATATTACTGATAATATGGAAAATTCAACAATAGGAGTTGAAACATTAAGTCAATATTTAGGTTTAAGTAGGGTTCATTTTTACAGAAAAATAAAAGCTCTTACAAATTTAACTGCTGTTGATTTTATAAGAAGTATCAGATTAAAGCGAGCTGCGTCATTATTAAAAACAAATAAATTAACCATTAAAGAGGTTCAGAATATGGTTGGCTTTGAAAATGCAGATTATTTCAGAAAATGTTTCAAAGAACAGTTTGATATGACTCCAACAGAATATGCTGAGAAATATAAGGACAATAGTATAAGCTAGGAATAATATTTAATGTAAGGGAAATAGCCGTTATGATCTTATCAGAGCGGCTTTTTTTATGATCTTTTGATAATGCAATTACAACTATGGGTTAGAAAAAGATAATAATCGTAAATATTTGTTTATTTTTTTAATGTACACATTAATAGTCGTATACGAAGAGTGTGTAACATTTAAATCTGCGTTTTGTAACACTTTTTACTTGTAATGTAACAAATGAATGGGTTCTGTGAAACATGAATTTTAGCTGTAAAGTAACTTGATGACTAAGTTTGTAGTGTTAGTTAAAGAGAGGCCTTAATATCAATAATAAACAATTAACTAATTATTAAAATACGCAGTGAATTTTATTTTTTAGTAAACAAACAAGCTTATTTATGAAGTCAAGTAAATTTATGAAAAGAAACTTTTTGGTTCTGATACTGAGTTTTATGTTTCTAAGCATTTATTCTCAGAATATAGAATTAAAAGGAAAGGTGACTGATGAAAGTGGAGAGCCATTGCCAGGAGTTACAGTAGTTGCGAAAGGAACCATTAATGGTACGGTGACAGACATTAATGGAGAATACTATTTAAAAGTAAATTCAACGGATAAGATTTTGCAATTTTCCTTTATTGGAATGAAATCGAAAGATGTTGTCATTGGAAGTCAATTAAGAATAGATGTTCAGTTGCAATCCGATTTTATTGGTTTGGATGAAGTTGTTGCAGTGGGTTACGGAGTACAAAAGAAGAGTGATATTATCAGTTCGGTAGTTTCCATTAAACCGGAGTCAGTTACTAAAATTCCTTCTACAGATATAGGTGAAATGCTTAAGGGAAAAGCTGCCGGAGTTTACGTTTCATTGAATGATGGTGGTCCTGGTAGTTCTTCAACTATTTTAATTAGGGGAAAAAACTCAATGAGTGGAGGTAATGATCCGATTGTAATAGCGGATGGTGTACCAGTAGGAAGCATTAATGATATCAATCCAAATGATATCGCTTCTTTAGAGGTATTAAAAGATGCGGCAGCTCAGGCTATTTATGGAGCAAGGGCTTCAAATGGTGTAATTTTAATTACCACTAAGCGTGCAGAAGCTGGTAAAGCACAAATAAATTATAATGCATATTATGGATTACAAACAGTAAACAGAAATTTTGATGTTTACAGTGGTGAAGAGTTTGCTCAATTAAAAAGAGAAGCTTACCGTACAGATAATAATAATGTTTATGGAGATGATGCGGATGTATTCACTCCTACAGAATTAGAGGTTTTGCAAAGTGGTAAATTTGTGAATTGGGAAGATGAACTACTTGAAATTGCAGCGATACAAAATCATAATTTAAGTATTAGTACAGGTACAGAAAAAACTAAAGTATATACCAGTTACAATTATCAAAATCAGGATGGTGTTGTTCCTGGTACTGATTTTCAAAAAATGACGATCCGAGTAAATGTGGATCAGCAATTAAATGACTGGATGAATATTGGTGCAAATACATCATGGTTATTATCTAAAAATAATGATCCGGGAACCGGAGGCACTTTGCAACGTTCTATTACATGTTCTCCGTTAGGCCAGATTTATAATGAAGATGGTTCTTATAAACTAAATCCAACAGGAGTTCAGGAAAGCTTTAACCCTCTTTTAGATTTGGCTACTGTGTCAAATATAAAAGATGATAGAAATGATATCATGAATATTTTCATTGATATTCATCCATTAAAAGGACTAAAATATCGTTTGAATACCAGTCGCAGATCATGGGATAGAAAAACTACAGGTTATAGCACAGCCGAATCTTTAGCCGGATATTATAATGGAGGAAAAGGTGTGGGCTCTGTTCGTAACGAAGAGTTAACAGAGTGGCAGGTTGAAAATATCGTTTCTTATAATATTGAAAAAGATGTTCATAACCTGGATTTTACAGTTGTTCAGAGTATCAGTGAAAAGAACTATTATTCGTTAACAACAGACTATGATTATGTTGCTAATGATTTACTGGGAATCTATGGTATTGAAACAGCGGAAACAACACAATCAGAAATTCAAGGATATGAAAGAGGACTGGTTTCTTTTGCTGGTCGTGCACAGTATGATTACAATGGTAAATACTATGTAACCTTATCAGCAAGGGCTGATGCATCAACTGTTTTTGGAGACAACAATAAATGGGGATTTTTCCCGGCAGCAGCTTTAGGCTGGAATATTTACAAAGAATCATTTATTGAAAATATTGAAGCCATTTCAAATTTAAAACTTCGTGGAAGTTATGGTAGTGTTGGAAATGAGGCTATTTCTCCATACCAAAGTTTAAGTACTGCAGAATCTGCTGATTATATTGTTGATGGTGATAAAGTATCTGGTTATAGCGCAGGTGATTATTTACCTAATCCGGATTTAAGATGGGAAACTTCAACAACATTAAATGTTGCTTTGGATTATGGATTCTGGAGAAATCGTTTATCGGGAACTGTAGAGTTTTATAACACACGAACTAAAGATTTATTGGTAAAGCAAAAGTTAAATGCTGGATTAGGTTACAGCTATATGATGGCGAATATTGGTGAGGTCGAAAATCAAGGAGTAGAGTTTAATTTAAACGGAATTCTGGTAGATAATAGTAATTGGAAGGTAAGTGCGGGTTTATCATTCACCATGAATAAAAACAAAATTATCAGCTTATATGGAGTAGATGCCGATGGCGATGGTAAAGAAGATGATGATACTGCCAACTCTTGGTTTATTGGTCAACCTATTGATGTTTACTACCAATACAAACCTGTTGGAATTTTCCAGGAAGGTGAGGATATTGTTCATTCGGCTCAATCTGATGCAAAACCTGGAGATATTAAACTTTGGGATAAAAATAATGACGGAGAAATTAGCGCTGATGATGATAGAGTACTTACTGATAAAAATCCGGATTGGTATGGTTCATTCAATCTTAGCGTAAAATATAAAAACGTTGATTTTTCAGCCGATGTATTAACTGTTCAGGGAATTACAAAAAACAACTCATATCTGTATGCATACGATAAGGGAGGTTCTTTAAGAGGTGTGTTTAATGGAATTAAACAGAATTACTGGACTCCGGAAAATCCTACAGGAAACTTCCCCAGACCAAGAATTTCCAATGACCCAACGTATATGTATACAATGGGACTTCAGGATGCTTCTTTTATCAGATTACAGAATATTACCTTAGGTTATACGCTTCCTAAAAAGTTATTGGCAAAACTAAAAATGAATAATATTCGACTTTACTGTACTGGTCATAATTTGGTTACATTAACTGATTTTGAGTCGTATAGTCCTGAAAAAAGTGCAGATGAATATCCTGAAATGATCTCAATAGTTGGAGGTGTACAAGTTTCATTTTAGAGGTGAAGATGTAACTCAATAGTTATTAGTCTTAAAGCTTTGAAACGAATATTAAAATTGAACAATAATGAAAAATAAAATAAATATATTATTATTAGGTATTGCTCTCTTATTCTTAAACACTTCTTGTGAGGATTTTCTTAAAGAAGAGAGCATTGATGAAATATCTGAAGAGTATGTATATACAACTGAAGATGGACTACAAGTGGCGGTTTATGCATTATACAATTACATGCGTATCAATAATTTTCCTACAGATTATTCAGATGGATTAAAAGCCAATGCCTTCTTTATGGTGGGTACGGATTTAGGTTTAACAAGAACCTGGTTTGATCCCTATGGAACGGTTCATACAGCAACCGCTTTCCCTGATGATAAATGGACTGTTCCATATAAAATAATTGACAGGGCAAATGCTATTATTACCAATGCTCCAAAAATAAATATGGATTCAGATACAAGAGATAATCTGGTAGCTCAGGCTCGTGCCATAAGAGGCGAATTGTATTTTGATCTAATCAGAATGTATGATAATATTTTGTTGGATACCATTGCAACTACTCCCGAAAATGCTTTTGATCCTGTAACTTATGAGGTAGCTGATCCTGCTAAGGTTTATGAATTGATCGATTCTGATTTGGACTTTGCCATTGCACATTTAGATTGGGTTGTTCCAAGCGGAACTTATGGTCAAGGCGTAGTTCGCCATTTAAGAGGTCAAAGTGCCATGTGGCAAAACGACTGGGATGAGGCAGTTATTCAGTTTGATGCGATTATTAACGACGAAACACATCACTTAGTGGATTTAGATGAAGTATTTGGTCAGAATGCGAATAATGCTGAAGCTTTGTATGCCTATCAGAGACAAGAGGATATTGGAGGAGACGATGGTATGGCAGGTGGTGGTTCTACTGTATTCTGTAGCTTTTTCAATAATAGATTATACGAGATGAATAGTGGTGAATTAATCAGAACAGTAGACAATGGCGGACAAGCTTTAGGCTGGGCATATCCTAACGACTATTTGAAATCTCTATACGATCAGGATCACGATTTAAGATTTAGTACCTACTATTATCCGTTGCAGTTATACGTTAATAATCCGGATAAGGCCAATTATGGAGAACCATTACCAGCATCTTCTTACGACAATGATTTTCGCCATTATCACTGGAGTTTAAAAAAGTACCATGATACAGACAAAGATCCTAATACAGATAAAAGTTTTAAGTCTATCATTTACTATCGATATGCAGAAACTTTATTATTGGGAGCTGAAGCACACTGGAGACAGGATAATGAAAATCCAACCAATACATATGCTTTGAAATATGTGAATGAAGTTCGGGAAAGAGCAGGTTTGGCTGCATATCCTTTTACTACATTCGATAGGGACTCTTATCTTGAAGAATCAGCAAGGGAATTAGCATTAGAAAAGAACAGATGGTTCTTATTAAAGCGTATGGGACTATTGGTTGAAAGACAAAATATGTACTACCAATTTGGTTCAAACTCAAATAATGTCGCACTTAGACCAATGAGAAGTTACATGGTCAGATTACCGATTCCTCAAAGTCAGATAGAGCTGATGGGTACATTCCCGCAGAACGAAGGGTATTAATGTAATGATACAAAGTGATCCTATTTCTGATTCCCTAATCTGGAATGAAAAGACAGGTTTAAAATTCTACAGAATTTTAAACCTGTACAGGATCATAAATTAAGTCAAAATAAGGTACTGACCAAGATGGAATTAGCATCATTGATCTGTCATTTTATTATAAGGTTAATGCTGGTGATAATCAGATGATTCTGGGAAGTTTTGATGGACATTTAAAAGTAAATTTTATTAACATGAAGAAATTTAATAATTGGATAGGTTATGCTTTGATATGTATTTTATCAATAACACTGTTTTCATGTCAGAATGATGATGATGATGACAAAGAGCCAGTGGAGGAAATTCTGATAATAAAAGACAAAGCAAAATTCAATATAGGAGCAGCAATTAAGACTAAGTATTTGGACGAACCAGCTTATGTTTCGGCATTAACTCAAAATTTTAGTCAAATTACTGCGGAATACGAAATGAAGATGGACAATATTTGGTCTTCAGATGGAACATATAATTGGACTCAATCAGATGAGCTCGTTGATTTTGCAAAAACTAACAGTATGGATGTACATGGTCATGTACTGGTTTGGTATAATGCATTTCCTGATTGGTTTAATACAGCTGCATACGATTCTGCAACTTTTGAGAATAAAGTGAAGGACTATATCAACACTGTTGTAACTCGTTATAAAGATGATGTTATAAGCTGGGATGTTACCAACGAAATTTTCAATGATGATGGTTCTCTTCGTTCAGACAATTATGTTTATGCCAAATATAAGGATCCGATCGCTTTTTATGGAAGGTGTTATCAATATGCCAGAAATGCAGATGCAGATGCCAAGCTTTTTTATAATGATTATAGTGTCGCACTTGTTTCAGCAAAAAGATATGCGATTAAACAAATGGTACAAAGATTTCAGAATGAAGGATACCCGATTGATGGTATAGGAGATCAGTTTCATTATATGCTTACAACAAATGAAACCTCTTTAGAAACTGGGATCAAGGATATGGCTTCTACTGGTTTATTGATTCATATCTCAGAACTGGATATTCGTGTAAATACAGATAAGTCAAATTCATATTTATTCAATACCAGTCAAAAAGAAGCACAATCAGATAAATATGAAGCGATTGTAAAAATGTTTGAAAGTATACCTCAAAACCAAAAGTTTGCAATTACTACCTGGGGTGTAACAGATAAATATACATGGTTAACCTCATACTGGAATACCTTGGAGTATCCATTATTATTTGATAGTAACTATAACCAGAAAGAGGCATATACAGGCTTTCTGAATGGTTTAAATTAATGGATGGATTCATCTGTTGTTAGGTTTCAATTTTATAAAAATAATACAATGAAGAGCTATAAATATATATTATTGGGTGTCTTTAGTATTTTACTAGCGATTCCTTTCTTTACTACATCATGTACTGAAGATGAAAAATGGGAAACTACATTATATGAAAAAGGTGTTATGGATTTAACATACACTGATTTAAATATTGTTGGAGGTGAGTCCATAACATTTACAGACTTGTCAACACGTGTTTATGAAAGAACCTGGACCATTAAAGGATCTGAAACAACCATTTCTACAGACTCTGTTTTAACTGTTACCTTTAAACATGGTGGTACATATACAGCCACATTGGATGTCATCTTTATAGATAATCAATCAAGTTCGTATTCCTTTGATTTTGATGTAGAAGGAGATTTAGAACCTCCGGTAGTAGGTTATGGAATCTATAGTGAGAACTCTGGATTAGGAGAAATTCTATCGCCGGTACTTGAACCAAATAATGGTTATACTATCTCAACTACTGATCAATCATTTGAAGGAGATAAGGCATTACTTTTTGAATTTTCAGGTGTAGATACCTGGGGTGTTATGGCATCAATAAAACCATCAGGTGGAACTGCAGATATTTCTGATTATGCCAATGGTTACTATAATATTTCCATTCGCACTCTGTGTGATAAAAAAATGTTGCTAAGGCTACAAAGTGCAAGTGGTAAAGGTATTATTACTTTAGATCCTGTTGCACAAACCTACGGTTTAACCAGAGATGGTAATTGGTGTACATTAAAAATTCCAATGACTGATTTTACTAATTATGATCCAAACCTTGATCTTACTAAGATTAGTGATTATCTGGTGCTTAGAAGCGGCGAAGCAAGTGTTTTAGCCTCTGAGGATTGGGATTTTTATATCGATCATATTTATTTATCACTAGAATAACAGATCTGAATATTACCGGGAAATTGATAAGTAGTGAATTCATTAAGCACTACTTATCAACTTATGAAATGAGTCGTGATTGTTTTCAGCTTAAAGAAAAATTTATTTCCGGTGAGTATCATATGACAAATGAATATCAATATATATACACATGAAACGACCATGTAAAATTTAATTATCCAATTTTTCATACAGGAGGATGAATAAATTTTCTTGAGAGTTCCATATGGCAATTGAAAGAAAAAATACACATATGAAAAATATAAAGATATTGAGTTTAATATTTCAGGCTTTAGTCATTCTGTTGTTGACTTCGTGTAACTTGGGAGTTAACCATTCTAAAACGGCGGATTTAGCTAAAGGAGATGATGAATTTAGCATTAAAAGAGGAGTTAATATAAGTCACTGGCTTTCCCAATCTAAACGCAAGGGAGAGCAAAGAGCCAGCTTTATCACAGAAAAGGACTTTGGAAAAATAAGCTCATTAGGTTACGATCATGTTCGTTTGCCTCTTGATGAGATGCATTTATGGAGCGAGACCGGAGAAAAAGATCAGGAAGCGTTTCAGCTGGTTCATAATGCTATAAAATGGTGTAAAAACAATAATTTAAAGGTGATTGCTGATTTACACGTTGTTCGTTCTCATTACTTTAATGCTAACTATAATCCATTGTGGGATGATGTTTCCGAGCAGGAAAAGTTTATAGGTTTTTGGAAACAAATTTCAGCAGAACTAGATGCTTATCCAAACAACTTAGTGGCCTACGAATTACTGAATGAGCCTGTCGCAAATAATACTGAAGACTGGAATAATTTGATTGCAAAAACAATGAATGTTATTCGTGAAAATGAGCCGAACCGTACCGTTATTATTGGCTCTAACAAATGGCAATCAGTTGATACTTTCGATCAGTTGATACTTCCTGAAAATGACAAACATATTATTTTAAGTTTTCATTTTTACAGTCCTCATGTATTTACACATTATAAGGCTCCCTGGAGCAGAAAAGTTGGTTATTATACAGGTCCTGTTCATTATCCCGGACATCCGCTTAAACCTATTGATTTAGTGAATTATGATTCAATACAAGTGAAAAAGCTGACCGATGATGATGGAGACTATAATAAGGATTTCTTTTTTGATAAACTGCAACAACCATTGTTAGTCTCAAAAAAATATGGACTGAAACTATTTTGTGGTGAGTTTGGATGTTATCCAACTACAGATCTTAACGATAGAGTTGCATGGTATAGCGATCTGACTCAGGTTTTTGAAGAAAATAATATAGCATGGGCTAACTGGGATTACAAAGGTGATTTTGGAATCCTGGATAAAGAAACAGGGCTTCCTCGTGAAGAAATCATTAATGCCTTATTTAAGAAGTCCAAATTATAGATTGTAACTGGTGTTGTATATCGTTAGGTCTAAAAATAAATAGAAAGATAATTCCCTGATATGAATATTTTTTGCAAAAAGATATGGTATTGCTTATTCGTTATAACATTGGAACTGTTTAATGTCAATAGTTTTTATGCTCAGGAATGTACTTCTGTTTATAAAAACTCTGATTTCCCTGTTGAGCAAAGGATTAATGACTTAATACAGCGCATGACTCTTCATGAAAAAGTTATGCAAATGAATCAATGGACTATGGGTAAAAATCTAAATCCTAATAATGTTGAGGATAAGATTAATGAATTTGATCCGGAAATTGGCTCAATATTATACCGTAGCATCAATCCGGTTTATCGTAATGAAATTCAAAGGAAAGCAATTGAAGAATCACGATTAGGAATACCTGTCATTTTTGCATTTGATGTAATACATGGTTATCGTACTGTATTTCCTATTCCTTTAGCACAGGCATGTTCATGGAATACAGAATTAGTAGAACAATCATGTGAAGTGGCAGCAAAGGAGGCTTGGCTATCCGGGGTAAACTGGACCTTTTCGCCTATGGTTGATGTAGCCAGGGATCCGCGTTGGGGTCGCGTATCTGAAGGTTATGGTGAAGATCCATATGTCAATGCCCGATTTGCTGTTGCTGCAGTAAAAGGATATCAAGGGCATGATTTATCAGAAAAGTATACAATAGCTGCTTGTTTAAAGCATTTTGTTGGATACAGTATGTCTGAAGGTGGTCGCGATTATAATTATACTGATGTTTCTTCTCAAACTTTATGGGAAACATTTATGTCACCTTTTGAGGCTGGAGTTAGTGTAGGAGTTGCCACTTTAATGAGTGGTTTTAATGATATCACAGGCGTTCCGGCTACTGCCAATCATTATACATTAACTGAAGTATTGAAAAACAAATGGGGTCATGATGGTTTTGTGATTTCAGATTGGGGATCAATTAAGAACCTCATTGATCAGGGAGTTGCACAAGATAGAAAACAGGCTGCATTAAAATCATTTAAGGCAGGTGTAGAAATGGATATGGTGGATAATGTTTATCTGGAGAATATGGAGGAGTTGGTAAAGGAAAAGAAGATCTCCGAGGAGGATATAAATGAAGCTGTCAGACGAATACTAAGAGTTAAGTTTCATTTAGGACTTTTTGATCAACCTTATGTTGATGTTATCAAAGAAAAAGATCGCTATCTGCAAAAAAGAGACGTTGATATTGCGACTGAAATTGCAGCCGAATCAATGGTGTTATTGAAAAATACTCCTTACGGTAATAACGACAACAATATTTTACCATTGGATACATCCTTAAAAAACATAGCTGTAATAGGTCCAATGGTTAAGGATTCCGTAAATATTATGGGATTTTGGGAAGGAATGGGCAAGTCAGAAGATGTAAAATCTATCTACGAAAGTCTGGACGAGGAATTGGGTAAAAAACATCGTTTGTATTATGCACTGGGATGTGAATTTGATGGAAATGATACCACCTTGTTTCAACAAGCTCGTGAAGCTTGTCAAAAGTCAGAAGCAGTGATCATTTGCCTGGGCGAAAAACGCAATTGGAGTGGTGAAAACGGATCCAGATCATCGTTGGCACTACCATATATTCAGGAACAATTGGTATCCGAAATTAAAAAACTAAACAAACCCATTATTATAGTATTATCAAACGGAAGACCACTTGAGTTAATTCGGCTAAATAACTTGGCTGATGCCATTGTTGAAATATGGCAACCTGGTACGTACGGTGCTAATGCTTTAGCTGGAATTCTTTCCGGACGCATTAATCCTTCCGGAAAACTGGCAATCACATTTCCCTTGACTACAGGACAAATCCCCATTCACTATAACAGAAGACCTAGTGCCGTTAAAAATCAAGGGAATTATAAAGATATACCTGAACAGCCTCTATATACATTCGGACATGGATTAAGCTATACCTGCTATGAGTATGATACCATAAAGCTTTCTTCTTCAAAGATTAAAATGAATGGTAAGTTATATGCAGAATTAAAAGTTACCAATAATGGCACTTTTGATGGAAAAGAAACGATACTGTGGTTTATTTCTGATCCTGTTGCAAACATTTCCAGACCGATTAAAGAATTGAAATACTTTGAGAAAAAAGAAATAAAAGCAGGTGAATCAGTTGTGTATCGATTTAATATTGATCCTATCAGAGATTTGAGTTATGTAGATGGCTATGGCCAAAAGCATTTGGAATCTGGAGAATATTATTTGCAGGTTGGTAATCAAAAAGTTCAGTTTGAATTAGAAGATTAGTGTGTTTTCAATATGGGATTAACTCTAATAACCTTTATGTCTGTATCATATTTATAGAAAAGATACATCATAAAGGAAAGGATTGGTCATTTTTTAAATAATTTATATGCTTTATAAATACGTATTTATACAATTATTTTTTTTCACATTCTTGTGTTCCGGGTTAGCTAAGGCTCAAAAAATAAGTCCGTACTTATTTGGTCAAAATCTATGGTTAACTGATGGTTCTGAAGGTCGACCAGGCTATATTGATAAACTTTGGCCAAAAGTTGAGAAAAGTGGTGTTCAGATGATTCGAATAGGAGGTGCTGGATATGATGATCATATGCCCGATATTGAAACACTTACTCACTGGGTAAGATCAATAAAAGCTATTGGTGCAGAACCTTTAATGCAAGTTTCCAAGTTTAAATCGGCAGAGGAATCAGCAGCGCTTGTTAAGTATTTTAATGATGATAAAAATTTAAAAGTTAAGTTTTGGGCAATTGGTAATGAACCATACCAAATGGATCATTATTCAATTGATTCAATATCTGATTATATAAAATCCCATGCTTCAGCCATGAAAGCTGTGGATCCAACAATAAAAATATTAGTGCCTGATTTAGCAGCTTATTACAATAATGTTTATGAAGCACTGCTAAAGGATAATAAAAATAGTGTAGCAGGTCGGGATAAAAATGGAAATTGGTATATAGATGGGATTAACTTTCATAATTATCCTAATTCCAAGGACTATAGTCGCTCTGATGTAATTTTTTATTCAGTTACCAAAATGAGGGGCATGATAATGAACCTGGTCAGAGATCTAAAGTACGCTAATGAAAAATATCAAAGAACAGGCGATGAACAACTGATTTGGGGCATTACCGAATTTAATATCACCTATAATAATCCTAACGATTTAAGCGCATCAGGTATTGCAGTCCCTTCATTTATCAATGGTCAGTTTTGGGTAGATGTTTTTTGTATGGCCATGGAATATAATGCATTTACAGTGGATCCATGGTGTATTCAGGAAAGCGACAGAGCCAGTACTTATTTTGGGTATATAGGAGCTCCACCGGAATTTACGCCTCATTCAACTTACTATCATATGAAAATGATGGCTGAAAATATGAATGGTGAATATGTGAAAATGAAATCGAGCAATCCATACTTAAAGTTTTTTGGTTCAAAAGATTCAGAATCATCTACTATCATAATTATGAATCAGGATAGTACAAAATGTTTTAATGTTGATTTGAATAATATCAATAAGAAATCAGTAAGCGGGAATGAATTAATTGTTACAGCAGTTCAACAAATTAATGCGAATTATAAAAGTCTGGTTGAGCCTAATTCTACGGTATTGGTAAAATTCAACAATAAAGGCAAAAAAATATTCGAGTTGCTTTATAATCAGAATATGGCCATTGAAAATAAAGCTCCTTTGATCATTAAATAATACCAGCTATTTTCTTACTAAAATTAATTAACAAACAAAATATAAATAAATATGAGTTCTATCGAAAGTGCCAATAGGTATAATAAAATGACATATCAATTATTATAGGAGCAAGTAAAACAGTTAGTGCTCATTCTAACCTTGATTTTTCACGATAAGAGTTTATAGAAAATGAATCCATTTTGAGTAATTAGAAGAAAGGACAAAATAAAATGAAAAAAGTAGCTTTTTTTATCTCAGTATTAATGTCATCATTGTTTTTTTTTAGTTTTAATAATAGTGATGAAGGCTTCACTCGTACACGTTATTCTTTAGATAATAATACGTGGAAATTTAAAAAAGGGGAAGTAAAAAATGCATATAAAACCAAATTTAATGATGAGGATTGGTTGTCAGTAACTATACCTCATGATTTTAATGGAGGCATTGACGGTGTTAACAATGATGTTTTTACAGGACGTTTTGATTTTGAAATGGATCCTGATCATAGAAATATGTATAAAGGTCCTGGGTATTATCGTGTTGATTTTAACGTAGATAATAAATATGCAGGAAAAAAGATATTTATTGAATTTGAAGCTGTTTCATTAGAAGCTACCGTATGGGTAAATGGAAAAGAAGTAGGAAACCACAAAGGAGGTTACACAGCTTTTAGTTTTGATGTTACCGATTATGTCAGGATGGATAAGCCTAATGTGTTGGTAGTAAAAGCAGATAATTCAAATAATCCAGCCATTGCTCCATGGATGTCGGATGAAAAGAATGCTTTCCCATATAGTTTTGATTATGCTGTTTATGGTGGAATTTATCGTGATGTGTGGTTGACGATTACTGATGAGGTAAAGATAGAAGGTGTTTATAATACTCCAGTTTGTGGTGGACAGGCAGCCGCAGTTTTAAACATTGAAACCAGGGTGAGAAATTATTCCGACAAAGAAAAAACTGCAATATTAACTTCCGTTGTTTATAATCCAAAAGGGAAGGAAGTAACCACACTAAAAAGAAAAAAAGAAATTCAGGCAGGAGAAATGGTTTCTATAAAGCAGGTAGAATCCTCAATGGGTGATTTATATTACTGGAGTCCATCTTCACCTGAAGTTTATAAAGTAAACTCTGTATTAACTATAGATGGAGTAGAAGTGGATCAATTTGAAAGTGAGTTTGGATTCAGATATTATTCACTTGCCAATTATCAGCCTTTTTATCTTAATGGCAAACAAACTTTAATAAGGGGTGTAAACAGACACCAGGATATGGAAGGAGTTGGTTATGCATTATCTAATGAGCAACATGTAAAAGATGTTCAATTATTAAAGGATGCTGGTTTTAACTTCGTCCGTCATGCTCATTACCCTTGTGATCCTGCTTTTGCCGAAGCTGCAATGAAAAAAGGAATGATGCTTTGGTTAGAAATTCCTTTGACAGGAAGTACTTCAGAAGATCCTGCGTTTCTGGATAATTGTAAGAATCAGCTTAAAGAAATGATTGAGCAAAATTATAATAATCCTGCGGTTATTATTTGGGGTATAGGAAATGAATCAGATAGGTCAGGAGGTAGTGAGTCTGTATCAAATCATGTATTTGGAGAATTGGCAAAATATGCCAGACAGTTAGATCCTGGAAGATCGATTACCGGATGTAATTATAAGTTTGAATCTAACCAAAAGCTGGTTGATATTTATGCACCTCAGCAATGGGGCGGATGGTATCATAGTGCTGCAAACTCATACATGCCAAAAGAAATAATAGGCGAATATGGTTCTGATATTGATTTGAATATTCGTACAAATGAAGTTTTTTCACCTGATAGTGATTACAATGCTGCCGGTAAACCGAATTTCTGGTCGCAGGAATATGGGGCTTTCTTACATGAATATAAAATATCGATTGGAGAAGCTTATAAAGATAGCTTTCCTGGGCATTTTATGTGGGTGGCATTTGATTTTGCATCCCCTCGTATGGAACGTCGTACCAATCCAATTCCTTACATGAATCAAAAAGGACTTATTATGCATGATCATGTAACTAAAAAGGATGTTTATTATTTGTATCAGAGCATGTATCGAAAAGCAAGTGAATATCCAATGCTATATATTGTTCCAAGTACCTGGTCAACTAATAAAGAAGATGCTGTGAATACCAGGGTTTGGGCTTATAGTAATTGTGATTCCGTGAGTTTGTATAACGGAGATAAAAACATGCCATTAGGTTCAAGATTAAAAGATGCCGGTCCAAGAGGAGATACCCGATTTCAATGGGATAATATCAATATTAAGGGAGATAAAGTGTTTGCAGAGGGATGGTTTAATGGTGAAGTTGTAGCTAGGGATACTGTTGTTGTTAAATAAATTAAGTTTTATAAACAAACAACACGAATTTTACATTTTAATATGATTAAAGAAAAGATATCCGTTTTTGAAAAAATAGGCTATGCTTTAGGAGATGGAGCAGCCAATATTGCCTGGCGGGGAGTAGCAACCTTTTTATTTGTTTTTTACACCGATGTATTTGGTATTGATCCGGCAGCAGTGGGTATATTAATGCTTGTAGCCCGTTCAAGTGACGGTATTAGTGATGTACTTATGGGTATTGTTGGTGACCGAACAAAATCCAAATACGGAAAGTTTCGACCGTGGATTTTATGGACAGCAATTCCTATGTCAGCCATTCTTTCATTAATGTTTACAGCTCCAAATTTAAGCGCAACAGGTAAAATAATTTATGCATATACAACCTATATAATATTTACACTGGTATATACTGCCAATAATATTCCTTATGGAGCTTTAATGGCCGTAATGACGGGTGATGATAAGGAGCGTACAACCATAGGATCGTATCGTATGGTAGGAGCTTTTGCAGGAGGAATGTTAGTGCAGGGATTGTTATTGTTTTTGGTTTCTTATTATGGAAATGTTGATCCTCGGTTTAATTTAGAGCAAATTAATTCTGATAAGTATATCGTTACAGTAACTGCTCCAAATCATGTTGAGAATGCTAATATTACTACGGAACATGGCATAGCAACATTTGCATGGTTGAATGATTCAACGGATAAACCTACAAAGAGCAAAAGTTTTACTTTACAAGAAAAGGTAGATTATACTTTTAGTGTTGAAGGTGAAGAAGGATTAACAGCAGATAGCTTTTCCCTGATCAATCAAAAACAGGGATATAGTTACTCTATTTATCTGCTATCAGTATTTCTGGCTTTGTTTTTATTGGTGACATTCTTCTCCACTAAAGAACGAATTCAACCAGCAGCCAACCAGGAAACGAATTTGTGGAGAGATTTTAAAGATTTAATCACCAACAAACCCTGGATTATTTTATTAGTTATTGGATTACTTTTTAATATCTATAACTCAATTAAGCAGGGAATTGTAGTCATTTATTTCTCACACTTTATGCATAACCAATTGTTGGCTGGTTCATATATGGTAGGCTTAACCTTAGCATCTATTGTGGGAGCCATGGTAACAGCCCCGTTAGCCCGAATGTTCGGTAAACGTAACTTGTTTATTTACGCATTATTGTTTTCGGGTGCAGTGAATGCTATGCTGGCATTCTGTGTTTCTGAAGATGTAGCATCCATATTTGCTTTGGGTATTGTTTCAGAATTTGGAGCAGCCATTTTCCCAACCTTATTTTTTGCCATGTTGGGTGATGCAGCTGATTATTCCGAATGGCTTAATGGGCGTCGAGCAACCGGTTTAATTTACTCAGCTGGTTCCTTTGCTACCAAATTTGGTGGAGGTATAGCCGGGGCTGTCATTGGTTTTGTACTATCAGCATATCATTATAACGGACAGGATACTGTTGCCATTCAGGGAGCCATTCCTGGTATCATCATGCTGATGAGTTGGGTACCTTCCATAATCACAGTTGTTGCAGCATTTGTAATGATGTTATACCCATTAAACCAATCAAAGATGGATGTGATTACGAAAGAGTTACAAAGCAGGAGGGAACAAGGTTAAGGGAGCCCCTCTCAATCTCCCCAAAGGGGAGAAGCTGATTTACCGCTTGTAAAATAAAAATGAATTAACCTGCAAATTGAGGCCCGGAGGGATGAAATATTATAACCCTGGGTATTAGCCCTGGGATTGTGAATATTCCCCAGGTAAACTAGTAGCCCCATTAGGGGTGATATTAAATAAAGATAAAGGTTTATGTATTTGTATGCCATGTTAACTAATTCTCCTCCTTTCAAAGGAGTAGTACTTCTACGAAGGAGAGCTGATTTACATTATAAACAGAATAAATACAAATATTCAACACATTAACAAATAAATAACTCGACAAATTAACAATTCAACGATTCAACAATAAAAGCAAACCACTAAATACAAACATATGCAATACGGTTTTTTTGATGATGATAACAGAGAATATGTAATTACCAATCCACAAACACCATTTCCATGGATCAACTATTTAGGGAATGAAGATTTCTTTGGATTAGTATCGAACTCTGCCGGGGGATATGCATTTTATAAAGATGCTAAATTCCGTAGACTAACAAGATACCGATATAATAACGTACCAATGGATAATGGAGGTCGTTATTATTATATAAAAGATGAAGATACCATTTGGAATCCTGGATGGAAGCCAACCAAAACACCGTTGGATAGTTACGAATGCCGTCACGGTATGAGTTATACCAAAATAACCGGTGTTAAAAACGGACTAAAGGCAGAAAGTACTTTTTTTATTCCGCTTAAAACATGGGTTGAGGTTCATAAAATAAAGCTGACAAACGAATCCGGTAAAGAGAAAAGCATCAAGCTATTCTCGTTTATGGAATGGTGTTTATGGAATGCTGAGGATGATCAGAACAACCTGCAACGTAACCTTTCAACCGGAGAAGTAGAGATTGATGGATCCACATTGTATCATAAAACAGAATATAAAGAACGCCGTAATCATTACGCTTTCTTTAATGTAAATACGCCAATTCAAGGTTACGATACCGACAGAGAAAGCTTTGTGGGTTTGTATAACGAATTATCAGGTCCACAAGCCGTACTAAACGGAAAGCCAACCAACTCTGAAGCACACGGATGGTCACCAATTGCATCTCATTATATCGAAATCACGCTTAAACCAGGAGAGTCTAAAAATCTGATATTTACGTTAGGATATATTGAAAATCAGGAAGAAGAGAAATGGGAAAGTAAAGGAATTATCAATAAAACAAAAGCAAAAGCAGTCATTGAAAAATTCAATACTGTAGAAAAAGTGGATGCTGCATTAGATGAATTAGCAAGTTATTGGGATAACCTGTTAAGTGTGATCAATGTTAAGAGTGATCAACCTGAGTTAAACCGTATGGTAAACATCTGGAATCAATACCAATGTATGGTTACTTTCAATATGTCACGTTCAGCATCGTTCTTCGAGGTAGGTATTGGTCGTGGTATGGGTTTCCGTGATTCAAACCAGGATTTGATTGGATTTGTACACCAAATTCCGGAAAGAGCCCGAGAACGTATAATTGATATTGCATCAACTCAGTTTCCGGATGGAGGTTGTTATCATCAGTATCAGCCTTTAACAAAAAGAGGAAACCATGCTTTAGGTGGTGGTTTTAATGATGATCCAATGTGGTTGATTTTAGGAGCAGTTAGCTATATCAAGGAAACAGGTGATTTCTCAATTCTGGATGAAATGGTTCCTTTTGATAATGATGAGAGTCTGGCTAAAACCATGTTTGAGCACTTAACGATTTCGTTTAATCATGTGGTGAATAATCTGGGGCCTAATGGCCTGCCATTAATCGGTCGTGCCGACTGGAATGACTGTCTGAACCTTAATTGTTTTTCAAAAGATCCTAATGAATCCTTCCAGACAACAGAAAACAATACCAAAGGCTCCAAAGCAGAATCGGTAATGATTGCCGGACTGTTTGTCGTTTATGGAACCGATTATGTTGAATTATGTAAGGAGCTAGGTAAAACCGAAGAAGCAGCCAGAGCACAGGCTAAGGTAGATAAAATGATCAAGTCGGTAAAAGACTTTGGATGGGATGGTGAATGGTTCTTGCGTGCTTATGATTTCTATGGCAAAAAAGTAGGTTCAAATGAAAACGAAGAAGGCAAGATCTTTATCGAATCGCAAGGATGGTGTACCATGGCCGGAATCGGTAAAGAAGAAGGCTTATGTGAAAAAGCATTAGACTCTGTAAAAGAACGATTAGATTGTGAATACGGAATTGTACTGAATAATCCGGCATTTACAAAATACTATATTGAGTACGGTGAAATATCGACTTATCCCAAAGGTTATAAAGAGAACGCAGGTATATTCTGTCATAATAATCCATGGATTATGATTGGTGAAACGGTAATTGGAAGAGGAAACAGAGCCTGGGAATACTATAAAAAGATTTGTCCTGCATACCTTGAGGAAATCAGCGACCTGCATAAAACAGAACCTTATGTATATGCTCAAATGGTGGCAGGTAAAGATGCTTACAAAGCCGGAGAAGCTAAAAACTCCTGGTTAACAGGAACCGCATCATGGAACTTTTATGCCATTACCCAATTTATTTTAGGTGTTCGACCTGATTATAATGGACTCGTTGTTGATCCATGTATTCCTGATGATTTTAGTGATTATACCTTTACCCGTAAGTTCCGTGGTACAACCTACGAAATACAAATTAAGACAGGAGAGAAAAATAAAGGCGTTAAACAACTTACTGTGGATGGCAAAGCCATTGATGGCAATGTAATTCCAGTATTGAATCAGGGTTCAGTGCATAAAGTAGTGGTTGAAATGGAATAATAAGTCATCTTTATTTACATACATCTTGTAATAATGATCGGAGTACATTTATAATGATTTATAAACCGTACTCCGATTTATTTTATATAATTAACACCCGCTTATAATTCAAGTAATTCAAATGCTCTTAATTTTTTGTAATAGTATCTCTTTTCTTTAGAATTAGCTTAATCAATTTTGCAATAAGTTTTCCTTAAATAGAAAAATTATCCTGCATTCATGTAACATGGATTAATCAAATGTAAATATGGTATAGCATGCTCGTATGATGATATTTCTATAAAGAAATGTGTACTCGCAGCTGTGTTTGATGGTGTTTCTAAATGATTATACCTTCCTGCAAAGTTACGAGAAGGTATTTCTAATAATAATAATATCAATCATACATGCGAGAAGGTTTTTCTATAAAGAAATATAGCCAAACATAGCTGTGAGAAGTAATTATTAAAAAGAAATACCACCAAACAAACTTGCGAGATGGTTTTTCCAAAATAAAAGAATCGCAATCAAATCTGCATAATGATATTATAAAACAATAATAGAACCTATTCAATAAACTGAGTCAATTTAGGCGTTAGAATAAAAAAAGGGTATTTGTTAATCTTCCAATACCCTTTAATATTTTATTTCAGCCCTATTTTAAATGTTTACTTTTTTATAAATTTCTGAGTGTATATCTTTCCTTTTGATTGGATGTTAATAATATATACTCCTTTGTTTAAATCAGAAATATCTATATTATTATTGGTATTACTAATAGTTTTAATCAATTTTCCTGAAACTGAAAAGATAGAACCCTTGATATCTTCTACACTATTAATAATGATAAAATTACTGGCTGGATTTGGATAGATGGATATTTCCTGAGCTAACGGGTTCTCTACTTCTGTAGAAATATCCGTAACACTACCCGTAAGCATATATTCAACAGAATTCAAAAAGAGCGTAGTTCCGGCTTCTGTAAAATTGTAGCTGTATGAACAAGCATACCACATTCTTTTACCTGCTTGTACTCCTGCTCCTTCATAACAAGCTTTTCCTGCTTCCCATTCAGCTATTGTTACGATACCATTATCAGGGGCCGAAGCTAATACAGTTCCGTTTCCTGCATTGGTAGCATCATTCCCTTGATAGATCTCAGTGGTAAGTTGAAGTGTTTTGTTGTCAGTGTCTAATGTTGTATTTGTAAATATTGGATGATCAACAGATTCTGCTATCATCAGGTAATTTACATTATCATTATTAACAGTAGTGTTAAAAAACTCAAGTCTACTGCTCCTGTTTATATAATTGTTCATGTTAATTATTGGAGTAGTTACATTTTGCCAATTGGCTCTTACTGTAGCATCACTTCCATAATCTGTACTATTCGTCCTTTTTGAAATAATGACTAGATCATATGCATTTAGTTCTGTAGCTAAAGTTGCAGTTAAACCTTTCCAATAATTTTCTACTGCATTAACATTATATCCTTCATCAGAAAGTAAGGATATGTATGATTGATCTGCAGTAATATTCTCCGAAACCCATGCAATTTTGAAATCTTGAGAAAATAATGAATTGATATTGAACAATACCATAGCTAAAATGAAAAGTATTTCTTTTTTCATGTCATAAGATTTAATTGAAATTAGTGAATAGAAAGACTGAAATAATTATAGATATGAAGTTATTAGATAAGGTGTAAATTTTCTGTTTTCAGTGTTTCAAATAAACCTTATAAATGATTCATTTTGAGCACAACTGTTACAACATTACTATTGAAATGATACATTAGAGGTATTTATCAATTGGTTATAGATAAACAAGCATTTATACTAGGGATAAATTATACAACTTTATAAGTTTATCAGGGAATCATACAGTATTATCATTTTCAATATTATTATAAAATATCATAATGTTTTACACCAACTATACTGTCAATAAACAGCCTTACGCAATAAAATATATTAATAAGTTAATTTTTGTCATATATATTTTATCAATAACATATGTATATTTATTGTGAAATAAAATATACATGTAAATGGACGAAAAGCCTTTAAGTATTGAAGAAGAAAAACTTCGCAACTTAATAGAACTAGCTACAGATGGAATTTTAATAGGTTCACACGAGGGTGTTGTAATAGATGCAAATGCCACATTTTGCTCTATGATGGAAATGAGAAAAGAAGAAATTATAGGTTCTTTTATCGGTGATATGCCATTTACAAAAGAGAGTTTAGAACGATATCCCTTCCGTTTTGATCTACTTCATGATGGTCAACTAGTAATAAGCGAACGAGATCTGATTCAATCTGATGGCAATAAAATCACAATTGAAATGCGAACTAAAATGATGCCAGATGGTACATATCAGTCTATTTATCGCGATATTTCAGAGAGAAAAAGATATGAATTACAGCTGTTAGATTATGCAAATGAACTAAGCAAATTGAATGCAGACAAAGATCAGTTTATTTCTATATTGGCTCACGATTTAGTAAGTCCATTTAATACAATAATTGGATATTTGGATTTACTAACAATTGATTTTGATAATTCCGATATAAAATATATTAAGGATCAGTTAGCTGTTGTTCATTCAGTTTCAATAAAGACATTTAACTTATTGCAGGAAATCCTGACATGGTTTCGTTCGTATTCAGGAAATATGACTTATGAGCCGGGTTTCTATAATTTAAAAGATATTAGTCAAAATACATTGGATATATTAGGACCAATTGCTAGAAATAAAAGGATCGAAATAACAAATTCTATAGATAATGGAGTAACGGTTTATACAGATTCTAATATGCTTTGTACTATTATTCGCAATTTGCTTAGTAACGCCATAAAATTCACTGATGAAGAGGGCGAAATAATTTTTAGTACTTCAGAAAAAGATGGTAAAATTATTTTATCGGTAAAGGATACAGGAAAAGGTATTCCAAATGATAAAATAAAAACCTTGTTTAAAGGTATGCATAACAAATCTACCGAGGGTACATCTAGTGAAAAGGGTACTGGATTAGGTCTGGCTATATGTAAAATGCTTGCAGAAAAGCAAGGCGGTACCATTGGAGTTGAAAGTGAACTAGGCAAAGGGAGTACTTTTTATGTTAGTATTCCAATGCATAAGGATTAGAACTACTTTACTCCATTTTTATTTAAAAAATCGCTATATAGTTTATCTGTATTACAAATGTGATTGGCTACCCAGGTTCTTATAAAATTCGTGATTTCTAATGTCAGGATAAGTTTTCCGTTTTTATATCTATCTTCAAAATCCAGGACTTTATTTACAAATTGATCATGTTCATTCTTATGTTTTAAGTATCCCGGATAATCAAATTGCTTCATGTATTTTTCTTCTGTTGAAAAGTGAAAAACAGTATAATCTTTTAACGCTTTAATAAGTTCAAATATACTTTCCTTAGGAGACTGAATACTTATTTTTCGATAAAATTCATTTATCAGATGGACTAACTTTTTATGTTGTTCATCAATTGATGGAATATTCACGCTTAATTCTTCTGTCCAACTTATTGTCGCCATAGTTCACTCTTTTAAAGTAGTAGTGGACAAAAATATACAATATGAATATTTATCCAAAATATTTAATGTATCTAAAATATTAATATGTTAAGGTGTGAATCTTTCTTATAGACTTATTGGATCTTATAATTTATAATTGGGTTCTGAAGTTGTTTATGGGTTTTAGTGATATAATTAAGTAAATGTTGGATCCAGATAATATCTTGTGTATGGAGTCTTATAAAATAGATGTTGCTAATTGGAAGAAGTAATATTCAATAAAAGAGAATATGATTTATCCTAGAAAGCTAAATAAATAATTTATGACAAAGCACTTAAACCTCTCAATTTATTTCGAATGTTGTTATCGATTCTGATAATATTTGGATTTAGTATTTTTTTTAACACCCAGATCAAGACACAGAATGATGCTGTATACAAATTGAATTAGCAATAAGTCATAGTTTATAATTAGGTTAGTCAAACATTAAAGGCCACTATCAGAATTTGATAGTGGTTTTTGTTTTTAACCTCTAATTATGTATTAGAGGATCGTAATGAGCGTTGAAAGTACAATAAAACAAGGCTTTACTGAAATGAGGCATAGCATCGTTCTGGTGAGTTGAACTGAAGCAACGAAGTGTCATGTTTTGAAGTAATTCCAACGTGTAATAGATTTTCTAATGCATATTGCGGGTTTAATAGATTTATGTTCAGATGTTACGGATTGAATAGCCCTTATTAATTTATATTGTTGTTTAATATTTTAAATCAGTTAACACTAGGCTCTAATAAAAGAGGCATAGATATAGAAAAGCAGCTTCCTTCGTTTTCTTTGCTTTCAACTGTAATTTTACCATCGTTATACTTCATAAACTCAAATGATAGAACTAGTCCTAAGCCAGTACCTTTTTCATTTTCAGTACCTCTGCGACTAATGTTGTGATCAATATTAAATAATTTATTCATTAATTCACTATCCATACCCATTCCATTATCCTTAATTGATAGGATTACTTTAGTACTAATTACTTCACAAGAAATATGAATTTTACCTCCTTTACTTGTGTACTTTATGGCATTGTTAAATAAATTTACAATTACAACACTTATTGTTTTTTCATCAACAATAACATTTATGCCAGGATTAATATCTACATTAACATCAATGTTTTTTAAAATAGCAGCATTCATATATGGAGATATGCTGTTGTTGACTAAGTTATTAAGTTGGTGTAGTTGTTTGTTTATCTTGATTCCATTCAGTTGAGAGGAAGCCCAATATAATAGATTATTTAGAAAAGTTAATGTTGACTTTGTTGAGTCTTCTATCAGGAGAGTTCTTGATTTAATACCTTTTAGATCATAATCTTCAAAATTAATATTTAGCTCTTCAATTAAACTTACTATTGAAGAAAATGGGCTTCTTAGATCATGTGCAATAACAGAAAAAAATTTGTTCTTTGATTTATTTAATTGCTCAAGTTTCTTTAAAGTGATATCCAGTTGTTTGTTCGTTTTGTATAGTAGCGCATTTTGAGTTTGAGTTTCAATATATAAACGCTGAGTATTCTTTTTTTCTAATCTAAGATTTTCTCTATAGAAGAATTCGTTAAATCTTGTATTTTCATTATAGATACTGAGTACAAATACACCTATGAAAATGGCAAATAAACCAAGCAATTCAGCAAATTGATACATATCTAACGTTGGATATAGTACTAGTAAGGTGCTTATGGCCATAATAAATCCTAAACTATATACCAGTAAAATAGATTTATAACCTTTAATAAAGAAATGAGAGGCTACAATTAACATTACGCAGGCGCTTATGCCTCTGTAATTGTACATAGGTCCAATTATTAGCATCCCAAATCCCATAAGTAGTAAACTAATACTGAGTAATGTATTAATTAATATTACTAAACGTCTGTTTGTTTTTAGTTTTGAGAATGTGATAAATAGTAATATCAAATTACTGATAACAGTGGGTATTCGAAGAAATGCAAATGCTGGGATTCTCCAAATAAAAATATCTGCAATTAAAAAAGAACTAAATACAATAAATATAAAAGGAATAAAGAACTTATAATACCTTAATATATAACCAGGTAGTTCCTTACTGTATTCGTAGTAATAATCGTTACTATAAATACTTTTCAGATTTAACAGATTCATCAGCTGATGTTAATTTTTACGACGGGGGGAGGGATTAACTGTACAACAAAAATAATGTACTTTTAGCAAACAATAAATCAGATTGTTATATTTTAATTATTTTTCGCACACATTTATAATACCGTTAAATATATATAAAACAAAGTATGGTTATTGGAATAAAACAATAAATATAAATGTTTAAATATTCTATTTTGTAAATATAATATTCGTCTATATATTTCAAATATTTTAAAATCAGATTATTCATTCTGCTTTTTGATAGCAATTCTATTTAATATTTTAGCTATGCAATAAGATTTATTTTAAGTTAAAATTTCTATTTCTAAAGGATAAATTAGTTTTAAGAATAAACTTAAGTTCATCAATATTTGCTGTCAGGGTTAAAATAAGTTAAGTTTATATTTATTGCTAGCACAGAATATCACAGAACACTACTTTTGCGTTATTATTCCCTTACCCCCGATAGTGTTCTATAAAACCATTTATTAAATTATGAATCCTATTTTTAAAGAAGCCCTAATCTTGCTTTTAAGTATGCCATTTGCTTATGTCATATTGAAACTTATTTTTAAAAAGTCTGCAATATTTAAAGTAAGTTTGTTAGTTACATTTTTAGCCTATTATACCGGTTTTGTTCAATTCTATGTTGGTTTTAAACATGGAGAATATGCATTACTATATTTATCATCAATCTTTATTGTAGCCATTTTAATATTTATGTATGTTAAAAAGTTAATTGTAAGTCCTCTAGCTGATATGTCATTAAAATTACAGTCATTAGCACACGGCCAATTAAATATTGAAGTAGAAAAAACGCATGGAAGTAATGAAATAGATACCTTAAAAGATTCGCTATATGATCTTGTTGATGCTTTTACAAATGTAATTTATAAGATAGATCAGAAAGCGGAAGTTTTATTGATTGAAGGTGATAAAATGATGAGATCATCTAAAACAATTGCAGAGGGTGCTACAGAGCAAGCTTCTTCATTGGAAGAAATTTCTTCAACAATGGATGAGATTAGTGCAATTGTTGACATGAATAGTGAGAGTGTGCACAAAACAGCTGAGGTTGCAGTAATTGCTGATAGAAAAATAACTCAAGTTGCAACAAAAGCTAAGGATGCAATTAGTTCGATTGAGAATATTGCTGAAAAAATAAGTATCATTAATGATATTGCAGCTCAAACAAATATCCTTGCACTGAACGCTGCTGTAGAAGCTGCCAGAGCAGGCGAACAAGGTAGAGGATTTGCCGTAGTTGCAGGAGAAGTAAGAAAATTAGCAGAAAGAAGTAAATCTGCAGCAGATGAAATAATAACTCTAACACAAAAGGGGTTAGGTATTTCCCAAACAACTGGAGAAATCATGTTAGATACCTTGCCTGATATAAAACTTACAAAAGATTTGGTAGAAGAGATTAATGCATCTACTAATGAACAAAGCAATAGTATATCTGAAGTTAATAATGGATTGCAACAATTAAATAGTGTAACACAACAAAATACGCACTCTGGAGATCAATTGGAATACTCTGCTAATCAATTATTCATTAGTGTTAAAGAATTGAAGGAGGCTATTTCTTTCTTTCATTCATAACTATTCAACATATATTTTTGATTTATTTTATAATAGTATAGTAGTATTAATTAAGTCCGAAATATTAGATAAAATCGTTTAAGTCTGATAATGTATGTTTTAGAAAGTATAAGGATGCAATTTTCCTGGTAAGATAATATCGTTAAAGACATCATAAACTGTTTTTGTATTACTAACTTTAGACTATTGATTTATATAATAGATAATTAGATGCTGGAAAAAACATTTTTCATACTCTTTCAAAAATATACCAATGATGAAGGTTTTATTCACAAATGTTGGGATGAAATTTATTCCTGTTATACAGACATGTCAAGATATTATCATAATCTATCTCATCTTAGCAATATGCTTGCTGAATTAGAAAATATAAAATCAGACGTTAAGGAGCTTGACACTTTACTATTTTCAATTTATTATCATGATATTGTTTATAGCACCACTGATTCAAATAACGAATATAATAGTGCTATGTTATTTAAAAAGAGGATTGCAAATACACGTTTTCAGTATGCAGATAAATGTATAGATCAAATATTGCAAACTAAAGAGCATAAAGTAACTCAAATTAATGATGATAATATTCTTTTAGATTTAGATCTTAAGATATTAGGAGAAAGTAGATCAGACTATCAAGTATATTGTCAAAATATTAGAAAAGAATATAAGATATATTCAGATACAGAATATAGTGCTGGTCGTAAAAAGGCACTTTGCCACTTATTAAATTTATCATCAATATATAAAACGGATTATTTTATAAAAAACTATGAAAATAATGCGAGGCAAAATTTAACATGGGAGCTAAGTACCTTATGATATACGGTTTAGATTAGAGAAGGTACATAATTATATAATTGTTGATTTCAAAGTTTTTATCTACAGGCTAATACATCTAAGGTAAAAAACAATATATCATATATGTTATCTAACATATATGATATTTACATGTGTTTATTATTTTTACAAACCTGTTTATATAAACATATTTCTTGCATTTAACTTATGAGGTCATCTAAATTATCTATTGTCAGTATACTGTTCTGTTTATTATTATGTACAAAATTAAGTGCAGGTATTATACCTTCCTGGGGTTTTGATGTTGACTATTTACGAACGTATGTACCTCATGAGGATCAGGTTTCTGATGGTATGATCTATTTATTTTCGGATACTCAGGTTAATATAGATACCCGTGAAATATATCATTTTTTATCGATCAAAGTTACAGATGAAAATGGCTTAAGTGACGCTTCTTCTATAACGATTGATTACGATAAAGAATATCAAACTTTTTGTTTTAATCATGTACATATAATCCGTAATGGAAAAACTATTGATGTACTGTCAAAACAGAAGCCTGAAGAGCTTCGAAGAGAAGATCGACTTGAAAATGGAATTGTAGATGGAAGCATTACTAGTTATTTAGATGTAAATGATTTAAGGGTAGGAGATATTATTGAATATAGTTATACTATGAAGGGATTTAATCCAATAAAAAAGGATTTTCTCTCAATGAATTATAATCTTGGGTTTTCAGTACCTATAGGTAAAGTTAGAGTAGTTTTTCTTGCTAAAGATGATAACAAATATGATTATAATGTAATAAATAGCAATGTTCAACCAGAAATTAAAAAGATAGGTGATCAAACAGCTTTTAGGTGGGAATTAGATGATCCGGATATAATCGTTCAGGAAGATAATGAGCCTTCATGGTATAATCCTTATCCTAAAGTTTATTTTTATAAGAAATCTAATTGGAAAGAATTGGCGATGTTTATCAGTCAATTATATACTTCGGATAAAGGTTTAAACGATGAAGCAAATCAAATCGTTTCTGAAATAGAGTCGGAATATAAAACAAAAGCAGAACAGGCAAGAGAAATAATTAGATATGTTCAGAATCAGATTAGATATCTGGGTAATGAAAATGGAATATATGGATATAAACCACGTCATCCTAATGTTATTATCAGTAAAAAATCAGGAGACTGTAAAGAAAAGAGCTGGACTTTGTGTATGCTACTGCAAAAGATTGGTATTCCTGCTTTACCTGTTTTGGTAAGTACATATAATGGTTATAAGCTTAATGAACTACCTGCAAGTTTAGAGTCTTTTAATCATTGTATAACTTGCTTGGTATACGAAAAGGATACTATTTATGTAGATCCAACTATTACAAATCAGGGTGGAGACTTGCAACATCTCAGTTTCCCAAAATATGATCAGGGTTTAATTGTTAGCTCAAGAACCATTGATCTTACTCCAATTCCCTATAAAAGTCAGAAAAAGACATATACTGAAGAAACTTATGATATTAAAGACATGTCAGGAACTGCTGTGTTAAATGTTAAAACTATTTATTCAGGAGTTGAAGCTGATTATGAAAGATCCTATTTTAAAAATACAGCAAAAAAAGCCATACAAGATAATTATCTGGAGTATTATGCCAATGTTTATCCAAATATTGATACCATCAAAATTCTTAATTATGAGGATGATATAGAAAAGAACGATTTTGTTGTTTATGAGTGTTATCAACTTAATGATATATGGGAAGCAGGAGATACTCTAAAGCCTAAAGATGTATCAACTTATTTCTATGCTAATAATCTGAAGTATTTGATCAATATAGATAATGATCCAGACCGAACTAGTCCTATGTATTTATCTAAGGGCAGGGATTTTAACCAGGTAATAACTGTTAATTTGCCTTATACCTGGACAATAAATAGTAAAAATCAGAGCGTAAAAGGACCTGGTTTTGAATTTGAGCGTGAAGTTAAGTATGATGATAAAGTTCTGACATTAAAATTTCATCATCTAATAACTCGTTCTTTTATTGAAAAGGAGGAATACTCTGAATATGTAAAAAAGAATGAGAAAGTTGAAGACCTCTTATCATACGGATTATTATATTACGGAACATCAGGTTCTGCTCCAAGTGATGGTAGTTTTAGTCCGATTCCAATAATTTTAGGGATTTTTGTTATTATTATTGGTTTTATGCTTGCTCGAAAGCTTTATGTTTATAATCCGGAGCCGGAGTCCAGATTTATTAATGGCTCACGTGGTATAGGAGGATGGCTTGTACTCCCGGCTATTGGAATAACAATTTCACCTCTTTTAATTTTAACTGGTTTAATTAGTGAAGGATTTTTAAATGCAGAAGCCTGGAGCGGATTGTTTAATCCTGAAACCAGTAACTATAGTTTAAGTCATTCGCTTTTGATTTTCTTTGAATTTACATTTAACATTTTATTGATGGTTTTTGCTGTTCTAAATAGCATTCTGTTTTATGGTAAACGTAGTAATGTTCCAACATTAATGATTGCTTTTTATGTAACCAATAGTGTTTTTGTTATTGCAGATGCGGTGTTTAGTTATTCTTTAAATATTAGAACAGATTATGAACTAACAAAAGAAATAGTTAAATCTATTATAGGAATGGCTATATGGGTTCCTTATTTTATGAATTCAGATAGAGTGAAGGAAACCTTTACGCGTAGATTATCTGAATATAAGTTAGAAAACATTAAAGTCAGGAGTGATTCATAGAAAGTCATCTCTCTCTTTTTCGTATGCTTGAATAAAAAGCGTAATGCCTTATAGCATTATAATGTCTGCTAAATTGTATTGATATGGTTTTTCTTATCTGATTGTCAGATAAGAAAACATTAAATTAATACAGTCTGAATTAGTTTTCATATTTCCTTATTTTAGTAAAGATTTAATTTTTGATCAAATTACTCTATAAGTATTTTTTTCATACTTATTTTTTTATGTGTATTAATATTCAGTAAATCAATAATATAAATATTGTTTTGTTGGCTGATATTAAAAAAATGAAAAAAAATAGATTTTTAAGTGAGTAAATTGGTGAGTTTGGTTGTATTGGTTTATAAAGGGTTAGTTTATGTACTTATTATCAGTTAAATTGGATTGTATTAAAGGGCTGATAATTAGTAAAGAAAAATTGAAGATTCCCAATGATTAGGGGATTTTAGTAATGATTGGGCAAATGAAACAAACATGTAATTTTGATTATCCAAATACATACATAAGAGGATGATTGAATTTATTTGAGAGTTCCATCTGATAAATGATAGTAAATTTTAAACAGATGAAATACATTATCTATAGAGGGATTATTTGTATTGTATTAATAAGTATGTTGGCTGGTTGCGACTTCTTTTATAAAGAAAAAACAATTTATAATCCAGTACTTCCGGGCGATTATCCAAATCCAACGGTTATAAAAGTAAAGGATTATTATTATGCATCTGCTACAAGTAATGAGTGGTCTCCGTTGTTTCCAATATTTAAGTCGAAGGATTTAAACAATTGGGAATTGGTTTCTTATGTTTTTCCAGGAGGTGCGCCGGAATGGGCAGATAAAAATTTTTGGTCGCCAGAGTTGATTTATGATGAAACTCAGGATAGAGTTTATGCTTATTATTCAGCCAGAGATAAAAATACGCATAGAATGTCGGTTGCTGTTGCAAGCGCTGATTCACCAGAAAAGCCTTTTAAAGATCATGGACCATTAGTTTCACAGGAAGTGGGATCTATAGATCCTTTTGAGATCAAGGACAGAGAAGGGAAAATATATGTGATATGGAAAGAAGATGGTAGTAGTGCATGGTTGCCAACTCCAATTTGGGCTCAGCAAATCAACGAAGATAGAAATAAGTTTATCGGAGATAAGGTTGAATTAATAAGAAATGATCAATTATGGGAAGAAGGTAAGGTTGAAGGTGTATGTTTATTCGAAAAAGGTGATTATTTCTATATGTTTTACTCTTCAGGATTATGTTGTGAAAAAGAATGTAACTATAAAGTTGGCGTTGCCAGAGCTAAAAATCTTTTAGGTCCCTGGGAAAAATTTAATGATAACCCTATTTTAAGAACAAATGTTGATTGGAAATGCCCAGGTCAGGGCTCAGTTGTTGAAAAAGACGGAGATCTGTTTTTATTGTATCATGCATATAGCCGGGAAGGAAGCATATATGTAGGCAGACAGGGTGTTCTTGAAAAAATTATGTGGTCAGAGGATAAATGGCCGGAATTTAACAATGCACAATCTTTAAACAGGCCAATGGAAAGGTTAAACTTTTTAGATCAGTTTCATAGTGCATTAAATCCTGTTTGGCAATGGCGGGTTACACAAGATCTTAGTTATTCAACCGGTGAGGATGGTTTAATGTTATCGGCATCCACTGAAAATGATAATATTGGTAGTTTATTAGTTCAGTCCATTCATTTAACCGATTATCAGTTTATTGCAGATATTGATCTGGGAAACAGCGGGATGAACTCAGAAGGAGGAATATGTCTTATTGGTGCAGAAGGAAACTACTTAAACGCACCTTTAGCCGGTGTTGGAATTTCGGCCAGTCATGATTTAATTAAAGTATGGAAATCAGAACATCAACAAACACTTGTTGTCGGTGATTTACCAATGGATTCTATTGCAGATAATCTTGTAAAATTGAAAATGGAAGTAGAAAGAGGGCATTTAATTAAATTCTATGTATATAATAAAGATGCCTGGCAAAAAATAGATGGATCTGTTGATGTATCTCCTTATGTTCCATGGGGAATGGGATTGAGGTTTGGTGTAGTGGCAAAAGGTTTGGATAACGAGTTTGTCAATATAAAAAAAGTTGAGTTAAAAAATTTGTGTTCAAAAAAATAAAATATAACAGAGTTGTAATGGTGAAACAAAAGAGGAAGGAAAAAATATAGATAGGTGTGTAGTCTACCGTAAATGAAAAAAAATCTACAGAATACTTTTAAATTTTACGGTTTAGATATAAGTTCAGTTTAAGTGTTGTTAATCAAATATTTTTAAAGTTGAAGAATAATCCCTCTGGAAATATTAGTCTCGAAGTAATAAGGAAACTGAAAGAAGGTAATGTACGTGCATATAAGCATGTATATGATTACTACAGTGAAAACTTATTTCATTTTACATATTCGTACCTTAAAAATAGCTATGAATCAGAAGAAATAGTACAGGAAGTTTTTTTAAGGATATGGGAAATACGAGACGAAATAGATGAAAGCAAGTCTCTTAAAAGCTTTATTTATAAGATGACTGTTAATAAGGTGTTTAATCATTTAAAACACAAAGTTGTAGAACAGAAGTATGAAAAGTATGTGATGAATTATAATCATTCTACAACAAATACACCTGAAGAAAATCTACAATACAAAGAGTTAAATTGTAAAATTCAGCATTTGTTGATGAAATTACCTGATCAGCAAAGGAATATATTTAATTTAAGTAGGCTGGAAGGTTTGACAAATCCCAAAATATCAGAAAAACTTGGATTGTCAATCAGAACTGTAGAGAACCAGATATACAGAGCGACAAAATATTTAAAAGAGAATTTAAAAGACGAATACAATTTGGCTCTTTTTTGTATGCTGTATCTTTTATGTTAAAAAAATTAAAAATATCGTATAAAGATATGGATAGACTGAGTAATGTTATGGAGTTGATTGTATTAATAATAAATTCAGAAAACTGGAAATAATGCAAGGGCGATTTAAGGAATTATTAAAACGGGTTAATAAGGATTCACTCTCTTTAAGCGAATTGGAAAATTTGCAGAAGCTTATGGAGGATGAGAATAATGCTGCAGATATCAAGATGCAGATGTTCTCAGAATTGATGGAAGAGAAGAGTCCTAAAGAAGCTGTTTTTAATAAAGAAAAATTATTTGATAATATTGAAAAACAGATTGGTACAAAGGATATAGCTTCTCGTAAAAATGTAAGAAAACTATATTTGTCATTGATGAAGGTTGCAGCTATAGTTATTTCATTTGTTCTAGGAGGTGTTGCTATTCTTGTTTATGAATCAAATTTTAAAGAAGTACATACAAGTATTGAATATTGTGAGATAGTTACTCCTTTAGGTTCAAAATCAAAAGTAGTTTTACCTGATAGCTCTATTGTGTGGCTAAATGCAGGAAGTAAGTTAAGGTATTCAAACCTGTTTAATCAGCAAAATAGGAATTTATCATTAGAGGGTGAAGGTTATTTTAAAGTGGCTAAGAATAAAAAAATTCCGTTCAGGGTTAATGCTTCAGATTTTATAGTGGAAGCAGTAGGAACCGAATTTAATGTAAGAGCTTATAAAGAAGATGATGCCATTGTAACCTCTTTAGTAGAGGGAAAAGTGAAATTGGAACATGCTTCAGCTAAAATTGCTGACAACATCTATTTAAATCCAAATCATAAAGCAACTTTTTATAAAGATAACACCAATAGAAATAAGAAACCAAGGTTAATTATAAGACCCAATGTTGATTTGTCGCCAAATATCGCATGGAAAAATAATCAACTAATTTTAAATAAAGAAAATTTAAAAGACTTGTCTGTTGATTTGGAAAGAATGTACGATTGTAAAATTCATTTTAATTCAGAGGATGTTAAATCGTTTATGTTCTCAGGTACAATTACAGATATGAGTTTGAATGAAATATTGGATGTTATTAAGATGTCAACTCCTGTAAACTATGAAGTAAAAGGTAAAAATGTTTATATAAAAAGAGATAATCAACGAATTGGGAAGTTTAAAAAATATTAAAATAGCACTTATTTATTCATTTAAAATGATAATCTTATAAATCAAAGAATTATTGGGTGATTTAAAAGTTAACATCTTAGAATTAAAAGATAACTGAATGGAGAAAGTACTATTGGGATTTTGTTTTCAGTTTATGAGACGCAATAATAATGATAAGAAATGCAGAAGAACTGTATTAATATTATTCTTGTTGTTTTTAGTAAACGTAGCTTTTACCCAAACAAAATTTAATGGTACTTATAAAAATAAAACACTTAAAGAGGTATTCACCGAAATTGAAAAAAATAGTAATTATCATTTCTTCATCAGTGATAATTACATTAATACCAATAAAATAGTAAATATTAGTTTTGATAATAAGACTATTTCGGAAATTCTACTGGAATTATTTGCAGAAACAAATATCAAGTTTGAAATAAAGAACAATAATTTAATTGTATTAAATACAGAGTCTCATAATAGAAAAAGAAAAATTACAGGAATAGTTTCAAATAATTCAGGTGATGTAATACCTGGAGTTACTGTTATTATTGATGGAAAGATGAGAGGTTCAATAACTGACATAAATGGGTTTTATTCATTGGAAATTGAGGATGATTCAAATATTTTGATTTTTTCATTTGTAGGAATGGAAAAAAAAAGTGTTGAAATCGGAGATCAATTGCGCATTGATGTCGTACTTATTGAATCATCTTTTGATATAGATGAGGTAATTGCTGTTGGTTATGGCAATATGCAAAAAAAATCTATTACCGGATCAATTTCTGATATTGGATCAAAAGATATTGAAATGGTTCATTCTTCAACTCTTAGCTCGACTTTAGCAGGTAAAATAGCAGGTATCAGTTTTCGGATGGCAGATGGAAGACCAGGTAGTTCTGCATCTGTTCAAATTCGAAATATGGGTTCTCCGTTGTACGTAATAGATGGATTTCAAAAAGATGTTGGTCAATTTAATAATATTTCACCCAACGATATTCAAAGTATTTCTTTTTTAAAGGATGCATCAGCAGCAATTTATGGTGTTAGGGCAGCTAATGGAGTTATTGTAGTAACCACCAAAAGAGGTAGTCGCGACTCAAAGAATAAAATTAATGTAAATGCATATACCGGATGGCAGAATTGGTCTCGTTTTCCTGAGACTGTGAATGCTTATGAATGGATGTTGGGAAAAGCTGATGCTGAAATGAATTTGTATGGAAGTACAAGTATAACTAAGGAGGAACTTCAAAAGTGGAAAGAAGGTAAAGAACATGGATATAAAAGTTTTGACTGGTATGATTACATAATAGCAAAGAATTCACCACAAACATCTATAAATGTTAGTACCTCTGGGGGATCAGGAAAAATGAATTATTATTTGTCATTAACTCAATTAAATCAGAATTCTGTTTTAGGAAATGAATTTTCTTTTGGACGTACAAATATTCAATCAAATTTAGATACCCAAGTAGGAGAACGAATTAAAGTTGGGTTACAAATTAATGGAAGGATAGAAACAAGAGACAATCCCGGTATACCAGGAACCGACGACTATTGGGCTCCAATATATGCTTTATTTCGCAACAGGCCTACAGAAAGGCCATATGCAAATGACAATCCGGATTATATAAATGACATTGGCCATAATTCTGAAAACTGGGCGCTTTTAAATAAAGATAACTCCGGTTATTGGACTGAAAACTGGCGAGTTGTACAAATAAATCTTGATGGGGAGTATGATTTACCGATACCCGGATTAAAGGCAAGTGCAAGATATTCATACTATTTGGCAGATCGAGTACTGGATGGGCACGAATATACTTATGAAGCATATACCTATTATCCAAATAACCCGGAGGGAGAACAATATCAGGTTACTTTTTCAATGCAAAATCCATGGAGGGAGCGTGGTACTCGTAAGGTTATGGAAAATGCCTCTCAGTTTCAGTTAGATTACAGTAAAAAGATTGGATTTCATGACCTGAAGGTTACAATCGTAAATGAACGTATTGAAAGGACCGATAAAGCAGAATGGGTGCATGCCATACCAGAAACAAATGCCTTATCCTTGATTCAATTTAGTGATATGGATGCTTATGATGACAGTGAATCGGAAGAGGCTAGGATTGGTTATATAGGACGTATTAATTATAATTTTAATAATAAATATTATATAGAGTTTGCAGGAAGAAAAGATGCATCCTGGAAATTCTCTCCTGATGATAGGTGGGGATTATTTTATTCTGCCTCAGCCGGATGGCGAATTACTGAAGAACCTTTTGTGAAATCCCTTATTGGAGATTCTTTTATTGATTTAAAGCTCAGGGCTTCATACGGTAAGTTGGGCGATGATAATATTTCCAACTTAGGAGCATTTGATTATTTAGAAGGGTACTATTACGGAACATCTACAGTAATAATTGACGGAAATGTTGTTACCGGAACAAGAGATAAAGGGGAGCCAATAACTAATATATCCTGGTATACAAGTAAAATTACCGATATAGGAATAGACTATTCTATATTGAAAGGAAAAATTAATGGAGAGATAGATTATTTTAACAGGAAAAGAGATGGATTGAAAGGTAGCAAGGATGATGTGTTAGTGCCTGATGAAATAGGTTATGACCTTCCTGATGAAAATATCAATACAGATGCAATATCCGGATATGAATTTTCAATAGTTTATGGTGGTGAAATTGGTGATTTAAACTTTTCCGTAGGAGGAAGTTTTTCATATGCCCGTGAAAAATATTTGCACTCATACAAACCTAAGTTTTCCAGTTCATGGGACTATTATAAATATTCAAGTGAAGAAAGATATACCAATGTTTTTTGGGGCTATGAGGCAATAGGACAGTTTCAGTCAGTGGATCAAATCAATAATTATTCGGTAAATATTGATGGAGAAGGTAACCAAACCTTATTACCGGGCGATATTATCTATAAGGATGTAAATAAGGATGGTGTAATTGATTACCGTGATGAACGTCCGATCGGATATCCTACTAATAGTAATCCGATTATTAATTATGGATTTAATTTGGAAGCGAAGTATAAGAGGATTGATTTTAAAGCCAATATATCTGGAGGAGCATTGTACTCTTATAACCAAAGTGATGAAATGCGTTGTCCCTATTTAAATGGGGGTAATTTACTTAAGGTTTTCTACGAGGACAGATGGCACAGAGAAGATCCGTTCGACTTGAATAGTGACTGGATTCCAGGGAAATATCCGGCATTGAGATATAATACGGGATGGCATAGTAATTATAATAAAAATTCGACCTTCTGGTTAACAAATGTTCATTATTTACGATTGAGGACATTGGAAATAGGCTATTCACTTCCTAAATCAATACTATCAAAAGTAGGAATTGAAAAATTCAGATTTTATGTAAATACGTATAATCTTCTTTCGTTTGATAATTTACGGAAGACAGGTATCGATCCTGAGATTCAAAATCAGAATGGATTGCAATATCCACAGAGTAAGTTTGTTAATTTGGGTGTAAACGTTTCATTTTAACCTATGGATATGCAGAATTTAATGAATAGGTTAGTTTATATATCAGTAATCACACTTCTTTTTACTTTGGGAGGTTGTAACGATAAGGATTTCCTGGATCGTGAACCAACTGATGTATTAACAGATGAGCAATTGTGGAGTGATCATACGCTAATATTGTCATTATTAGCAGATCTGTATGATCGAATTCCGGAATATCAAAGTACGCAAAACTGGTGGAACTATGCTGATTTTGATGTTGCCTTTGGATCAAGCTATGGTGATTACTGGAGAAGCAAAAACAATAATTGGGACTACAATGAATGGACTGTGGGCTGGTATGATTACTATTCTTTAATACGGAAGTAAATTTATTTATTCAAAAGGCTGAATTATATCTTAAGGATAATGCGGATGCAGAAATAAAAGCCCGGTTTATAGCAGAAGGTAGATTTATAAGAGCTGCTATTTATTTTGAAATGGTTAAACGTGTTGGTGGTGTTCCTTTGATTACTGAGCCGCTAGCTTATGATTTTAGCGGAGATCCTTCCTATCTGCAACATGCCAGAGCCAAGGAATATGAAATATATGATTTTATTTTATCTGAATTGGATCAAATACAAAATGATCTTCCAAATGATGTAGATATAAAAAGCCGGGCCACTCAAGGACTTGTTTTAGCAATGAAATCCAGGGTTGCTTTATATGCTGCTTCTATAGCAAAATATGGAACAACAACACCTGAAGTTTCATTACCGGGAAAAGAAGTTGGTATTGAATCTTTAAAGGCTGATTTATATTATCAAAAAGCGCTATCAGCCTGTGAACAGTTATTAGATCCTTCAAAATACTCTTATGCTCTTTATCAGGAGAATAATGAAGATTTGTCTGATAATTTTGCCAGTTTGTTTATAAAGAAAAACAACAATAATGAAGTCATCTTTGTAAAGGATTTTAAATTGCAAAGTGGAAAAACCGTTAATTATACTGTTGAAAATCAACCTTGGTCAGGAACTGAAGATCTGGAAGGAGGGCGTTTAAATCCATCTTTAAATCTGGTGCAATCTTTTGAAATGTTGGATAATACATTTCAAACCTTTCAAACGCAGGACGAAAGCGGAAATTACTTATTTTTTAGTGATCCCATTGAAATGTTTGAAGGAAGAGATGCCCGTTTGAAAGGAACAGTGCTGGTTCCCGGTTCTCAATTTAAGGGAAAAGATGTTGATATATGGGCAGGATATGTTTTAGCAGATGGTTCAATTATTACCGGAGATACCTATGCACAGTTTAAAAAATTACCGGGTGAAGAAGTTGAGGTTCAGGTTGTAGGTAAAGATGGCCCCATCAATGGCTTGGAATTTTCAGCTCAGACAGGATTTTATTGCAGGAAGTATTTAGATCCGGCGACAGGTTCAGGACAGAGAGGCTTAAGAAGTGAAGTGTGGTGGATTCGTTACCGTCTGGCAGAAGTATATTTAAATGCAGCCGAAGCTTCCTTTGAATTAGGAAATCTCTTGAAAGCAGCAGAATTTCTGAATGTAGTAAGGCAACGTGCGGGTTTTACAAAAGATTTAAACGAAGATGATATAACTTTTGATCGTATTGTTCATGAGCGTAAAGTAGAATTGGCATTTGAAGGCCATATTTTATGGGATATGAAACGGTGGAGATTGGCTCATAAAGTATGGAATGGAGAAATGCAATCATTGACAGACAAACCATGGAAAGCAGATGAAGTAAGTAACCGTGTTTTTGGATTATGGCCATATAAGTATTATGATCCGGGAAATGAAAATGATGGTAAATATTTGTTTAAACAGGTTGTTCCGGCAGAAGTAACGGGCGCTGATTATTTTCGATTAGGAAATTATTACTCAAGAATATCAGATGATGTATTGAGTAAGAATCCATTACTTGTTAAAAATCCAAATCAATAAAAACAGCTATGATGGATAAACTAAAATCAATAATATTTTTAGGAATAGTTGTTTTACTCTTATCTTCATGTAAATATGATAACTATTCAGAACCAAACTCACGGCTGCATGGAAGTATTGTTTATAATGGTGAACCAATAAATGTAAGCGCCAATTGTATTGAAATAGAGTTGTGGGAACCAGGTTGGCAAAAAAGTGCTCCTATATACATGGCTGTAGATCAGGATGGATCTTTTTCTGCGAGCCTATTCAATGCAACTTATAAACTAATTATACCTGCACATCAGGGACCATTCAGATGTCATACAAATTCTTTAACGAATTCGGATACAATTATTGTTGAGGTAAATGGTGATAAAGATTTTGATATTGAAGTAGAGCCATACTATATTCTTAAAAATACAAGTTTTTCAATTACAGGAAGAGAACTTACGGCAACATTTGGATTAGAGCAAATAGTTACAGATGAAGATGCCCGTACTATCGATAAGGTAAGTCTTTATATAAATAAAACCCAATTTGTAGATTTTCAATGGAAGGTTGCAGATGTGTCAATGGAAGGATCTGAAATTGAAAATATGTCATTGATTGAAATGACTTTAACAGTGCCGGATTTTATACCAATGCAAGATTATATTTTTGCCCGGGTTGGTGTGAAGATTTCAGGAAAAGAAGATTTGATATTTTCAGATATTCAGAGGATTACACTGTAGTTTGTTTTAGGAAATAATATTGTTTTGGTCGTTGGACAGAGTATCTGTCAGGACCGATTTAGCCATTGGTATGTCAAATTTTTAACAAATGAAAAGAATACAAATTAATAATTAAAAGTAATCACAAATGAAGAAAAGTAATTTTTTTGGTGTGCTACTTATACTGATCGTTACAGGAATGTTTATGATTTCCTGCCAGAAAGTAAGTAATAAGGAGCCTGTTGCTACAGAATTGAGAGCTCCTGCATACCCATTGGTAACCATTGATCCATACACTAGTGCATGGTCAAAAACTGATACCCTGTATAATGATGAGGTAAAACATTGGACAGGAAAGCCAAATACATTGATAGGAGCTATCAGAGTGGATAATGAAGTTTACCGTTTTTTAGGTAAGGTTCAGATTGCCTTGAATCCCATAGCACCTATGGCAAAGAATGAAAGATGGGAAGCATCTTATACAGAAAAGAAACCAAAAGGAAAATGGGAAGCTGTTAAGTACGATGGCAAAGGTTGGCAACAAGGAAAAGCTGCTTTTGGAACCAGAGATATGAATCTGTTATCTACAGTTTGGGAATCGCATGATATTTGGGTGAGGAGAGAATTTAATGTTCCTGCAAATTTATCAGATAATGATCTTTATTTAATCTACTCTCATGATGATGTTTTTCAGTTATTTCTAAACGGAAAAGAATTGGTTAGTACTGATTATGAATGGCATAATGATGTGACAATTAAAATAAGTAAGGATTTATTGAACTTAGGTGGTAAGAACGTTATTGCTGCCCATTGCGAAAACAGAACTGGTGGAGGTTATGTTGACTTTGGTATCTATCAAAAAAGTGATCAGGGCGAAATCTTTACACAAACAGCTGAACAAAAAAGTGTAAAGATGACAGCTACTCAAACTCAGTATGAGTTTGCTTGTGGAGGTGTTGATCTGAATGTTCAATTTATATCACCACTGTTAATGGACGATTTAGATCTGTTGTCGCGTCCTGTTAACTATATTAATTACCAGGTGGTTTCAAATGATGGTAAAGAACATGATGTACAGGTTTATATAGAAACAGCAGCAGATTGGGCTGTGAATGAACCTTCACAGGAAGTTATAATTACAACAGGAAAAACTTCTGACGTGCATTTTGCAAAAGCCGGAACTACAGAACAACCTGTATTAAAAAAGAAAGGTGATGATTTAAGAATTGACTGGGGATATTTGTACCTGGCTTCGAAGAATGATGAATCAAATAGCATATCTATCGGTGATTATTATAAGAGTAAAGAGATGTTTGTAACCATTGGTTCGACTATTAACTCTGAAGAGGAAATTATAACTGATTTACTGGGAAATAGTTCAGCAATGGTTGCTGTAAATAATTTGGGTAAAGTATCTGCGAGACCGGTTGATGGTTATGTGATGATTGGATATGATGATCTGGAATCAATACAGTACTTTGAAGAAAATTTAAAGGCTTTATGGACAAAAAACGGAGATGTTACCATGGATAAAGCTTTAAACCTTGCTGTTGCAGAATACGATGACATTGTCAAGAGATGTAATGATTTTGATACGCAAATATGGCATGAATGTGTTAATGCAGGTGGTAATAAATATGCAGACTTATGTGTTTTAGCTTACAGACAAGCTATTGCAGCTCATAAGTTAGTTAAAGATAATGATGGAAATTTATTATTCCTCTCAAAAGAAAATTTCAGTAATGGTTCTATTGGTACAGTAGATGTTACCTATCCATCTGCACCTTTGTTTTTAAAATATAATCCTGATCTGTTAAAAGGTATGTTAAATCCTATATTTTATTATTCAGAAAGTGGAAAATGGAGAAAGCCTTTTGCTGCGCATGATGTAGGTACATATCCATTGGCTAATGGACAAACATACGGCGGAGATATGCCGGTTGAGGAATGTGGTAATATGCTTATTTTAACAGCAGCTATTGCAAAATATGAAGGTAATGGGGATTATGCTAAAAAGCATTGGAATGTATTAACTACATGGGCAAATTACTTGGTGGAAAAAGGTTTGGATCCGGAAAATCAATTATGTACCGATGATTTCGCCGGTCACTTTGCTCACAATACAAATTTATCTGTAAAAGCAATTATGGGTATTGCCGGCTATGCTCAATTAGCCAATACTTTAGGGAAAACTGATTTGGCAAGCCAATATACTGGAGCTGCAAAAGAAATGGCATTGAAATGGTGTAGCATGGCAGATGATGGCGATCATTACCGATTAACCTTTGATAAACCAGGAACCTGGAGTCAGAAATATAATCTTGTATGGGATAAATTATTAGGATTAGGAATCTTTCCTGATGATGTTGCCGATAAAGAAGTAGCTTATTATCTGATTATGCAAAATAGTTTTGGTTTGCCACTAGATAATAGACGAACTTATACAAAATCAGATTGGATTATGTGGACAGCAACATTGGCAGATGATAAAGAAACATTTAAAAAGTTTATCGATCCTGTTCATAAGTTTGTAACACGAACAAAAGACCGGGTTCCAATGACTGACTGGTATGAATCTGTGAATGGAGATCAAGTAGGATTTCAGGCACGTTCTGTAGTTGGTGGCTATTTTATTAAGCTTCTGGAATAAGAATTTCTTTTTAGAATATCAAAGGGTTGCATTGGTTCTGTTAAAAGTGAGAACCAATGCAACCTTTTCATTTTTTATAAAATGTAAATATTTATTAAAAAAAATAAAATTTGAGTGAGTAAATAGTTTTTCATAGTTGTAATATCATCAGTTAATTACCATAAATGTCTACAAAGGAGTGGTTGTTAACTTGATTAATTTTACTAACAATTAAAATTTCAACTATGAAAAAAAGAAATTTACTTTCAAAGTTTATTTTGCCCCTTACGTTATGTAGTTTCTTAGGTATTTCAAGCCTGAATGCTCAAACTTTAACACATTCATACACATTTGAAGATGGTACTTATGGAGATGGTATCGTAAATGATGTTGTAGGAGATGTAAATGGTGTTGTGTCAGGAGGAATATTCGAAGATGGTGCCTATGTAATGTTCAATGGAGATGAATTTATTGAGTTTGATGCGGCTGCTTTAGCTTTAAATACATATGATGCTATTACAGTAGAAACCTATGTTAAGAGAGGAAATAATGGTGATAATGAGTTTAATGCTGTGTGGTCTTTTAATGGATATCGCGCTAGTAATGATTTCTTATTGTCAATAGTAAGAGGTAGCAGTACATGTCAGACAGAAGTTAATGGAGTAGGAGTTGCTGGTCCTGAACCTGCAAATGATGAAATACATCATTATGTATCAGTTCTTACAAAAGAATCATTGAAATTATATATTGATGGAATTTTAGTGAATGAAGAATCAACATCGGGTGATTTTATTTCTACATTGGGTGTTCATCCTGAATATGCTGCTACTGCGTACATCGGAAAAAGTACATGGCCTGATGCAAGTTTTAAAGGTTCTCTTTATGAGTGGAATATTTACAACGGAGTATTAGATGACGCAACTATTTATACTCATGCAAAAGATTTTAGTGTTGTTTCTGATGATTCAAAATTAAAAAGTCTTTCTGCAACAAGCGGATCATTATATCCATCGTTTAATCCTTCTGTAACTCAATATACTGCAGTTTTAGATCCGGGAACAACTTCAATTGATATTACTGCTTTAGCTTTTGAACAAGAAGCACTTGTTATGAAGGATGGTGGCATGGACTTAAGTAATATTGCTACTACTGACGGATCTGGAGATATTACTATTACAGTTATTGGATCAGGAGATAATCAAACTGATTATACAATTCATTATGTAGTGAATACAGATCTAACATTAATGCATTCATATGATTTTAATGTAGATTATGATGTAAGTGATGGTACCGGATCAGTTGATGGAAGTACAGGGTTCTTGAATGTATTTGGAGGTGCCTGGCATGCAGATGGTGATCCTGCATCTAAAATTACTTTAGACGGGGCAGCCTTAGCATTAAATACTTATCCTTCTATTACATTTGAAGGTCATGTAACTTTAGGTGAAAATGGTGGTTATACTCTATTGTATTACTTTGGAGGCGACGGCAATAATAATACGACTTTATTACGTTTGACTGCTTCTTCAGATGTGGAATTAAGTAGAGCTCAAATGAGTGGTCAGGATGTTGGAGCCGGTGCATTTGTTGATTATGCTGAGCAAGAAGCAGGTACAGATCATCATTATGTAGTGGTGCTTAGTTATGGATATATTAAATATTATTTGGATGGTGCTTTAGTTGGTGAAACAACAATTACAAACTCAGCTAATTTTATTTCAAGCATAGGTACAGACGTGGCTTATTTAGGTATTGGTACATGGGATGATCCTTTATTGTATGCTGATGTTGATGAGTTTAATATTTACAGTGGTGAAATGGATGCTGCAACTGTTGCAGAGAGATGTACTACATTTGGTATTACTCCTACTGGTGTTAAAAAGACTGTAGCAAAAATTTCAAAAGTATATCCAACTATATCAAGTGATGTTTTCAATGTTGAGTTTACAGAACAAGCAGGAAATGTAACTGTTTACGATTTAAGTGGAAATGTTGTAAAACAAATTAAACCAGAAGGTTTAGCTACAACATTTACAGTTAATAAGGCTGGAATTTATATTGTTCAGGTTACAAGTGGTAATGTAATTAACACATATAAAGTAGTTAAAAAATAAGTTTATTATTGTTTTGTTGTTAGAGGCCTCAGTAGAGGCCTCTTTTTTATGTATTAAATCAAACAAGATTTACTTTTATAAATAAGAATGAGTGTATTTGTATATGAATTTGTATTATTAATAACAGAATGATATACAAATAATGATTCTTTAAATAACCCGAAAATCTAATTAAGAGATGACAACCAGAAGAGATTTTTTAAAAAAAGGAGGTCTTGCTGTTGCCGGATTAGCACTTGCAGGATCGGCAAAAGCAATTTTAACAAATCCTATATCTTATGTTACAAACAGGCCGGCAGTAAGTCAAAGACATTTTGTATCAAAAGCTGTGGAAGAAACAATTAAGAGTATTAAAAAGGAGATTCTGGATGATAAACTGGCCTGGATGTTTGAGAACTGTTTTCCGAATACACTCGATACTACCGTTGAGTATTCTATTAAAAACGGAATGCCGGATACTTTTGTAATTACAGGAGATATTCATGCAATGTGGTTACGTGATTCTACAGCTCAGATATGGCCTTATCTTCCTTTGGCTAAGAAGGATAAGGATCTTCAGTCGTTATTAGCAGGTGTGGTAAACCGTCAGACTCAGTGTGTACTGCTTGATCCTTATGCCAATGCTTTTAATAAAGATATTCATGAAGAGGGCGAGTGGATGACTGATAAAACAGATATGAAAGCTGGTATTCATGAGCGAAAATGGGAGATTGATTCGCTTTGTTATACCGTTAGATTAGCATATCATTACTGGAAAACCACTGGTGATAAATCTATTTTTGATAATGATTGGCAAAAAGCAGCCGGACTAATAGTAAAAACATTCAAAGAGCAGCAGCGTAAAGATGGACCCGGTCCCTATGTATTCGAAAGAAATACCACCCGTCAATTGGATACGTTGTCAAATAATGGTTTGGGACGACCGCTGAAACCGGTTGGTTTAATAAACTCTTCATTCCGTCCTTCAGATGATGCTTCTACTTACGGTTTTTTAATTCCTTCAAATCTGTTTGCTGTTACTTCATTGCGTCAACTTGCTGAGATTGGAGAAAAGGTATTACATGATAACGATTTTGTTAATCGATGTGTTTCGATGGCAAATGAGGTTGAAGATGCAGTTAAAACATATGCCGTTGTTGAGCACCATAAGTATGGAAAAGTATATGCATTTGAAGTGGATGGATATGGAAATGCCACCTTTATGGATGATGCTAATGTACCCAGCCTGTTAGCTCTGCCTTATTTAGGTTGTGTAAAAAAGGATGATCCTATTTATAAAAACACCCGTCAATTGGTTTGGAGTGAAGACAATCCTTATTTCTTTAAAGGAAAAGCAGCCGAAGGAATTGGAGGACCACATGTTGGATATGATATGGTTTGGCCAATGAGTATTATAATGAAGGCAATGACAAGTAATAACGATAGTGAGATTAAAGCTTGTATTAAAACACTACGAAATACCGATGCAGATACCGGTTTTATGCATGAAACATTCCATAAGGATGATCCAGCTAAGTTTTCAAGATCATGGTTTGCCTGGGCAAATACCTTATTCGGAGAATTGATTATGAAGATAGTAAATGAAGGTAAAGCACAACTAACAAAAGTGTAATTGGAAATATATTTTTCTATGAAAAAACTTAAACTGTTATTTATAACAGGGATTTTTAGTCCATCACTTTTGTTGGCTCAGACTCCCTCTGCGAATGAAAGTTATAATATAAATAAAGATAAAGTATTATATACCGTTGGATACAGTCATTTAGATACAGAATGGAACTGGGATTATAGAACAACCATTGATGAATGTATCAAGAACGTAATGACTGAAAATTTTTATCTGTTGGATAAATATCCTGAGTATGTCTTTAATTTTACCGGCTCCAGAAGATATCAGATGATGAAAGAATATTATCCTGAGATGTTTGGTCAGGTTAAAGAATATATTTCAAAAGGTCGTTGGTTTGTCTCCGGATCTTCAGTTGACGAAGGCGAAGTAAATATATCATCTTCAGAGTCCTTGATCCGTCAGGTGTTGTATGGAAATCAGTATTTTAAGAAAGAATTTGGAGTTGAGAGTGTGGATTACATGTTACCGGACTGTTTTGGTTTTTTAGCAAACTTACCTAGTATATGGAATCATTGCGGACTATTAGGTTTCTCTACTCAAAAATTAACCTGGCATTCGGCCGCCGGTGTACCTTTCAATGTAGGTATTTGGAATGGACCGGATGGAAAAGGAATTATCGCAGCTTTAAATGCAACATCATATACAAGTCGTGTTGAGCCTCGTTTGGATAAAAGTGAATATTGGAACAATCGAATTGATGAAAATCAAAAGAATTATGGTTTTCAATTTGATTATAAGTATTATGGTGTAGGAGATATGGGAGGGGCACCGCGTGAAAGCGATGTGAAGAATGCGGTAGAAAGCTTAAATAAAGCTGATGGAGATATTAAGGTGAAGTTGACATCTTCAGATCAGATGTATAAGGATATAACTCCTGAAATAAAATCAAAATTACCAATTTATTCAGGAGATCTGTTGTTAATAGAGCATAGTGCAGGTTCTTTAACTTCTCAGGCTTTTATGAAGCGAATGAACCGTAAAAATGAATTGCTGGCAAAATCAGCTGAGCAATTAGCTGTTGCTGCAAACTGGATAAATGGTACATCCTACCCTGAAGAAAAAATTAATAAGTCGTGGGAGTTGGTATTAGGATCTCAGTTTCATGATATTCTGCCAGGGACAAGTATTCCTAAAGCCTATGAATATGCCTGGAATGATGAGTTTATTGCTGCCAATGGATTTTCAGAGGTTTTAAAGCATAGCGTAAACAATATTGTTGATGAATTGAATACCCAAACAAAAGGTAAAGCAGTTGTTGTTTATAATTCGGTAGCCTATGAGCGAGAGGATATTGTAACCGCTGAACTTTCTTTTGATAAGATTCCAGAAGATATAGTAGTTTATGATGAAAAACAAAAGCCTTTAAAGTCGCAGGTTATAGGTAGAGACGGAAATAAGGTGAAGTTCATCTTTGTTGCCAAAGTGCCTTCTTTGAGTTTAAATGTATTTGATGTTCAATCCACAAAGGCTTCTTTAATTGAGGATGGTAAGCTGAAAATTACATCTCGTTGTCTTGAAAATGAGTTTTATAAGGTTCTTTTTGCAGATAATGGTGATATGTTAAGTATTACAGATAAAACCAATAATAAAGAATTATTGTCAGAGCCTGCAAAATTGGAGTTTCAACATGAATCTCCTCAGGAATGGCCGGCGTGGAATATGGATTGGGAAGATCGTAAGAATCCTCCGGTAGATTTCATGGATAAGAATTGTAAAATTAGCATTTTGGAAAATGGTCCAGTCAGGGTTTCATTGGAAATTATACGTGCTGGACAAAATTCTGAGATTACACAGATTGTTAGTCTTTGTGCAGGTGAAAGTGGGAAGCGTATAGAGGTTACAAATGATGTAAACTGGCAAAGTCAGGGAGTAAGTTTAAAAGCTGCCTTCCCTTTAAACGTGTCAAATGAAAATGCAACTTATAATTTGGGTGTTGGAACATTAGAACGTGGAAATAACAAAAGTAATCAGTTCGAGGTTCCTGCTAAACAGTGGTTTGATTTAACTGATGAATCTGGTAAATATGGGGTAACTATTTTAGAAGATTGCAAGTATGGTTCTGATAAACCAGCAGATAATAAATTAAGGTTAACTCTGATGTATACCCCGGAAACACAAAATTGGTATAGAGTTCAGAATTCTCAGGATTGGGGACGTCATCAATTCAGATATGGTATTTATGGACATGCGATGAGCTGGAAAGAAGCAAATTCTACTATTCAGGGAGAATTCTTCAATCAACCATTAATGGCGTTTGAAGCATCAAAACATAAGGGTTCTATGGGAAAATCATTTTCATTGATGTCAGTTAATTCTCCTTCTGTTGGAGTTATGGCAATAAAGAAAATGGAGGATTCAGATTATTATCTGGTTCGTGTAAAAGAAGTATTAGGAGCGGATCATAAGCTAACTTCAATGACTTTTGCTTCTGAAATTGAAGATGCATTTGAGGTAAACGGACAGGAAAAAAAGATTGGAGATGTTCGTTTTAATCAAAAGGAATTGTCTTTTGGTTTAGGGCATTATACAATCAAAAGTTTTGCTGTTAAGTTAAAATCAAAACAGGCTGAGGAAAAGGTACTTCAAAAATCTATTGATTTGCCATTTAACCAGGATGTTATGTCATTTGATCAAAACCGCCATGATGGAGATATGACATGGGGATGGTCTTTTCCTTCTGAACTTTTGCCCGATACTGTTATTAGTGAAGATATTCAGTTTAAAATAGGAAGCACGGATGATGAAAATCTGAATGCTTTAGCATGCAGGGCACAGGAAATTCAATTACCTGAAGGATATAATAAAGTTTACTTGTTAGCAGCTGCCGATGATGTAATACAAACGGTGTTTAAGGTTGGAAATCAGGAAAATAATTTAACCATTCAAAACTGGACTGGATATATTGGTCAGCATTATAATCGAAGATTTGCTCAGGATGGCATTACTGTTACTGGTATATCTGATGCATATGTAAAAACGGATAATATTGCCTGGTTTGCTTCTCATTGTCATCAAGCGTATCCATCAAAAAATCAATCATACCAGTACTGTTATTTATATAAATATGAATTAGCAATACCTAAAGGAGCAAAGTCTTTAATTCTTCCTGATAATTCAAGAATTAAAATAATGGCTATAACAGTAACAAATGGAAAAAATGAAACTGTTAACCCATTACAACCTCTATATGATAATTTTAATAAGGATGCTGAATATGTATTTAAAAATTGAGTGTGTTAGTTTTTCATAGATAGATTAAGTTTAGAAGGATAGATTGTTAATTTGAAAGCTACTCAGAAATTTCTGAGTGGCTTTTTTTATGCTGCATACCAAATAATACGCTAGTCTTCTGTTTATACCATTTAATAGTTTTTAATACTGTTAAAAGTCTTGAAGACAGGGTGTATATAGCTAGATTGATTGTCAGATCCAATAGAATTTTACTCAAATAGTAAACAATTTATATAACGTATTTTATAAAGTTATTTTCTGTAAATAAAGGTTGTTAAACGGCAGGAGTACAGAGATATAGTTCTGTTTTTTGATTCGATATCAACTTTTATGTTTTAAAAATAAAATTTTCAGTGAGTAGTATCAAAAGTCTTGTTGTATTACTACAAGAAACGGACTCTTCATAATATGTTTTTTAATAATTCGATGCCAATTGGGTGTTCGACTCAACATGGAATAATGCTTAAATATAAAATGAAGCAGATTTTAAAATTCAAATAGTCTATTAACAAAAACAAAGGAATATGATGAAAATATTGAGAGGATTTTGGTGATGTAGAATCAAAGTAAATGCAATGATCATTACTGTAATTAATGATTTAAGATGATGATTTTAGAATACTGTAAATCGCAATTTTTCAAAAAAAGTTAATCTAAATTTTAAAGTTTTTAAGAATGAAAAATCTATTAACTCAAAGCCATAAAGTTGTTTGTTGGATAACGGTGGCCTTAACATTTTGCTTTGTCAGTTGTAAGGATGATGCAATTGATAAACCAGAAAAACCATATGATCCAACCCAATCTGTGGCTGTCACTGATTTTATGCCAAAATCAGGAGGAGCAAATGAGCAGATGATAATTTACGGAAGTAATTTCGGTAATGATGCATCTATTGTTCATGTTTATGTTGGAGGTCAGGAAGCTGTAGTAATTGGAGTAAAGAATGAAGTTTTATATTGTTTAATCCCGCGACAAGCAGATGAAGGAACTGTTGAAGTGCAAATAGGTGAGGGTGAAAATACCTCAGCAATTGCAACAATCGATCTAAAATTAGATTATATCAAAAGAACTCTTGTTTCTACACTTTGTGGAGAGGTAGATGAAGAAGGTGAATATGAAACCAAAGATGGTACTTTTGATGACTGTGGAGGTTTCTTTAATCCAAGCTGGTTTTCATTTGATCCTCAAAGTCCTAATTTACTATATATGGTTCAGGATGGTGTTGAAGGTGGAGATGTACGTTTGCTTGACATGGAGGCAGAAACTGTTACAACACCTATAACCAGAGCAATGGGTAACTGGAATAGAATGAGAAGTATTAGTTGGACCCTTGATGGCGAATACATGATCATTTCAAATGACCAGGGAAATGAAGATGGTATTAGTACATCCATTCTTTCAAGAGCTAATTATTTTCAGGATCCACAAATCTTAACTTCATATAAACAATGTAATGGTGCAGCCATTCATCCGGTAAATGGTGAATTGTATTTTAATAGTTATGAAAAAGGACAATTCTTCCGTTTTGATTTAGATGAGTATTTCGACAGAGGATTAGGAGTTAAAGCTTATGAGGAGCTATTCAAGATACAAGATAACTCATGGGAATTTAATATTCGTATTCACCCTAGTGGAAATTATGCTTATATCGTTGTTATTAACCAACATTATATCTTAAGAACCAATTATAACTGGGATACTAAAAAATTCACGTCACCATTTGTGGTTTGTGGAGAAGCCAGAAGTGCTGATTGGGTAGACGGAGCAGGAACAAGTGCCCGTTTAAACAATCCTTATCAGGGTGTTTTTGTAAAAAATGAAGATTACGTAGCACAAGGAAAAGAAGATGTATATGATTTCTACTTTACCGAAAGAGGTAATCATGATATCCGAATTCTGACATCGGAAGGTAAAGTAACTACTTATGCCGGAAGGGGAAGTGAAAATGTAAATTCAGAAGCGTTTGGATATATTGATGGAGGATTAAGAGATGAAGCTCGTTTTAATAGACCAGAAGCACTAGCTTATGATGAGGAGAATAAGATTTTTTATATTGGCGATTGCGGTAATCATGTAATTCGTACAATAATAGTAGATTAATTAATACCCTAAACACGAAATACATGAAGAATTTATTATATACTATGATACTTGTGTTAGGCTTTACGTTTAATGCCTTTGCGCAGGAAAAAGTTGTAGTAACAGGAAATGTAACTGATGGACAGAATGAACCTTTGGTGGGAGTGAATATTACCATCAGTGATATGCCGGGGTTGGGTACAATTACTGACATAGACGGAAATTTTAAAATTTCGATGGAACCTTATCATAAATTGGTTTTTTCATTTATTGGATTTGATACTCAGGAAATACTAATTAAAGAGCAACGAGTTCTTAAAGTAAAGATGCTTGAATCTGAAGGAAGTGAGTTGGATGAAGTGGTTGTAACCGGTACCGGAGCAAAAAAGAAGGTAACTGTAACAGGTGCTATCACAACTGTAAAACTTGAAGAGATGAAGTCTAACCCTTCTGCAAGTATTACCAACAGTTTGGCTGGTAATGTGGCTGGTGTGATGACAATGCAATCATCCGGACAACCGGGAAGAAACGTATCTGAATTCTGGATTCGTGGTATTTCTACTTTTGGTGCAGGAAACAGTGCTTATGTGTTAGTAGATGGATTTGAGCGTGATTTAAATGATATTAATATTGAGGATATTGAATCCTTTTCTGTATTAAAAGATGCTTCGGCAACTGCTATTTATGGTTCAAAGGGTGCCAATGGTGTAATATTAATCACAACAAAACATGGTAAAGCAGGTAAAGTTCATATTAGTGCTAAAGTAGAGAGTACTTATAATACTCGTACAATAACTCCTGAATTTGTAGATGGTAATACATATGCTAGCTTGCTTAATGAAGCGCGTGTAACCCGTAATATGATACCAAAATATTCAGATGAGGAATTGGAGCTTATAAGATATGGACTTGATCCGGATCTTTATCCTAATGTGGATTGGAGAGATAAAGTATTAAAAGACGGAGCATTCAATTATCGTGCAAACCTAAATATCAGTGGAGGTAGTAATAAAGCCCGTTATTTTGTTTCTGCCAGCTATGTTGAAGAGCAGGGGATGTATAAAACGGATAAAGCCATTAAGAAAGAATATGACACTAATGCAAACTACAAGCAATGGAATTATCGTTTAAACACAGATATTGATGTTACTCAAACTACTCTTTTAAAAGTGGGTGTATCAGGATCTTTATCTAAAGAAAATACACCTGGATTAGGAGATGATCTTTGGGGTGTGTTATTTGGCTATACACCATTGCTTTCTCCTATTAAATATTCAGATGGACGCATACCTGCCTATGGTCAGGGAATATTAACGAATCCATGGGTAATATCTACACAAACAGGATTTAACGAAAACTGGGAGAATAAAATTCAAACCAATGTAACGCTTGAGCAAAATCTTAATTTTATTACTGAAGGTCTTCGTTTTATTGGTCATTTCGGTTATGATACCAATAATAGTAATAATATACAAAGAAGAAAGTGGCCGGAACAATGGTATGCTGAAAGAAGAAAGCCTGATGGAACATTGGATTATAAAAGAATTTCAGAAGCATCCAGCATGTTTCAGGGAAGTAGTTCAAATGGTAACAGAAGAGAGTTTCTTGATTTAACAATGAAGTACGATCGTGCTTATAACAATCATCATGTTGGTGGTACTTTTAAATATACGCAAGATGCTTTTATCAATACCCAGAATTTAGGAGATGATCTTAAAAATGGAGTTGCAAAACGTAATCAGGGTATAGCAGGACAAGTTACCTACAATTGGAATTTGCGTTATTTTACAGATTTTAATTTTGGTTATAATGGTTCTGAAAATTTTGCACCGGGACATCAGTATGGTTTCTTCCCTGCTTTTTCAGTTGGTTGGAACCTTGCAGAGGAGGGATTTGTTAAAAATAATCTTCCATGGATGAATATGTTTAAGATCCGTTATTCGTATGGAAAAATTGGTAATGATAACTTAGGTAAAGATGACGATGATAGAGATATTCGCTTTCCTTACTTATATGATATAACATTAATAGAGAATATTCCTGAGGATATACGAGATAACGATGAAAATCGAGAAAGATATAGAAATGCAAGTTATCAGTGGGCTGAATATGGAAATAGTAAATATTATTGGGGAGGATATTATTCGCAAGTTGCATCTCCTTATGTAAGTTGGGAAATAGCCACAAAAAAGGATTTGGGTGTTGACTTCTCAATATTTGATGATAAGCTGTCTGCAAATGTCGATTACTTTGAAGAGCGACGAGATGGCATCTATATGAAAAGGAACTATTTGCCGGATATGGTTGGATTGGAAAGTACTTCAAGTGCCAATGTCGGTATCGTTAAAACTAAGGGATTTGATGGTCGTTTTGATTACAAACAAAAGGTTGGAGCCGTTGATATAACTGTTCGAGGTACTATTACTTATAGTAAGAATGAGATATTGGAAAAAGATGAAAAAAATACGATCTATCCATATCAGCAGGAAGAAGGGTATCGTGTAGATCAAAATAAAGGATTAATAGCACTTGGTTTATTTAAAGATTATGATGATATCAGAAACAGTCCAACACAAGACTATGGTACCTATCAGCCCGGAGATATTAAATATAAAGATGTAAATGGTGATGGCGTGGTTAATGACCAGGATATCGTCGCTATTGGTTCTACTTCCAGACCTAATTTAATTTATGGTATGGGTACCACCGGCAGATGGAAGAATCTGGATGTCAATGTTCATTTTCAGGGAGCTGGTAAGAGTAATTTCCCTATCTACGGAAAATGTGTGTATGCCTTTAGTGAAGGAATGTGGGGTAACGTAATGTCTGGATTAGTTAATTCTGATCGATGGATTTCCGAAGAAATATCAGGTGATCCATCTACTGAAAATCCAAATGCAAAATACCCTAGGTTGAGTTATGGAGGAAACGCTAATAACTACCGTAATTCTACTTACTGGTTACGTGATGGATCATATTTACGATTAAAAACTGTAGATCTTGGTTTTACAATTCCTAAAAGAATCGTGAACAAATTTCATATTGACAATGCTCGTATCTCTTTAGTGGGAACAAATTTAATAACATGGTCTAAATTTAAATTGTGGGATCCTGAAATGGGAAGTCCTCGTGGAGAAAAATATCCTCCTTCAAGATCAATTACTTTTGGATTAAGTGTAAACTTATAATACTAATGGCGATGATAAATAAGATAAAAATATTTTCAATAATATTTATTTTAGCAGGTATCTCTAGCGCCTGCTCAGATTATCTGGATTCAGAAGAATATTTTAAAGATCGTGATACAGATGAAAAAATATTTTCAAGTAAACAGTATTCAGAGGATTTTTTAGCTCATACCTATTCATTTTTAATAAATGAATGTGCTGATGTTTGTAGTAAGGGTTATTCCCCACACTGTTTTGCTGATGACATGTACTATGGGGATAGAGACATTGATTATGATAATAAAGAGACAAATTCCTTATCGTATAATCAGTTTCATATGGGAGATTATGATGAAAATACAAAACAGGATACATGGACTCAGTGCTATAAAGGTATTAGAAATGCCTCTGTTTTTATTCAGAATATTGATATTAATGAAGATCTTGATGTAACCGAAATTGCCGATTATAAAGCTCAGGCTCGTTTTGTAAGAGCATATTATTATTGGTTATTGCTACGTAAGTATGGTCCTATTCCTCTACTTCCTGATGAAGGTATTGACTATACCGATAGTTATGAGAATATTGCTTTAGCTCGTAATACATACGAAGAATGTGCGGAATATATCAGTAGTGAAATGGTACTTGCAGCAAAAGACCTGAAGGTATATCGTGATGAGCAGTCTATTGCCAGACCTACAAGAGGAGCAGCATTAGCTACCAGAGCTATTGTACTTCTTTATGCTGCCAGTCCGTTGGCAAATGGAAATACAGATGCCTTTGCACAACAACTTGTTGATGACCAGGGTAAACAGCTGTTATCAACTGAATATAACGAAGAAAAGTGGGCTAAAGCAGCAGCAGCTGCAAGAGACGTAATTGAGTTGGGTGTTTATGATTTATATGTAGCAGGTTTTAGAAATGCCGGTACAACTTCTTATCCTGCAACTATTGTTCCTCCACAAGATGATGAATTTTCAGATAAGGATTGGCCGGAAGGTTGGGCAAATATTGATCCATTTGAATCGTATAGAGCAGTATTTAATGGTACAGTAAGTGCTTCAGATAACCCTGAGTTAATCTTTACCAGAGGTAACAATGGAGCTGAAAAACCTATGGCTATGGTAGCTCACCAGTTACCACGTATTGCTTCTGGTTGGAATACTCATGGTATTACACAAAAGCAGTGTGATGCTTATTATATGAATGATGGGGCAGATTGTCCGGGTAAAGATAAAGAAATCGGACGCGGTGATGGTAGTGACAGAGTTTCAGGTTATGTGACTGCATATGATGCTTATTATGGAAATTATAAACCACTTGCAAAAGGTGTATCATTACAATATGCAAACAGAGAACCTCGTTTTTATGCTTCAGTAGCATATAATGGTAGTGTATGGCATCTTGAAAATGAATCGCTACCAGCTAACAGGGAAAAACAGGTTTTTTATTATCGCGGTGATGGTAACGGATATACTAACACTATGTTCTGGCTTCGTACCGGTATTGGAGTAATGAAATTTGTTCATCCAAGAGATACATATGAAAATGGCAATATTGGTAATGTAGTTGATAAAACCGAACCTGCTATTCGCTATGCAGATGTATTATTGATGTATGCTGAAGCTTTGAATGAATTAAATGGGGCATATACTGTGGCTTCTTGGGATGGTTCTCAAACCTATAATGTAAGCAGGGATATCAACGAAATGAAAAGAGGAATCAGACCTGTTCGTATAAGAGCCGGAGTGCCTGATTATGCCGATGATATTTATAGTAGCCAGGATGAGTTCAGAAAGAAGTTGAAACGTGAAAGACAAATTGAACTTATGGGTGAAGGTAAAAGATATTACGATTTACGCAGATGGAAAGATGCTCCTGTAGAAGAATCAATTCAAATATACGGATGTAACGTTCTAATGACATCTGGAGAGAAAGATTTATTCCATACTCCTGTTGCTGCATTTGCATTGCAAACTACCTTTTCTGATAAAATGTGGTTTTGGCCAATCAAACATGAAGAGCTGAGAAGAAACAAACGTTTGACTCAAAACCCTGGATGGACATATTATAATTAAACGATATAATGAGATGAAACGAGCAAGTAAATTTTAATCTTAAGAATTACATACTGGGTAATGAAATACGAAGTATTCATGAACACCTTTGATAGAAAAATTAAGTGAATAATAAAATTTCTTGCATGTTCCATGTGACCATTAAAAAGTAAATTTTAGACACATGAAAAATATATATCAAATACTATTTTTACTGGTTATACTTGTGATGTATAGCGCATGTAATGATGAATGGGAAGATGAGCAGTTTGAGCATTATGTTTCATTTAAAGCTCCTCTTGATGATAATGGAGTAACTCCTGTTTATGTAAGATACAAGGCAGATGGAGCTGTAAGCTATCAGCTTCCTTTAATTGTTAGTGGTTCTACAGATAATAAACAAAACCTACAGATTCATATTGATGTAGATACTGATACTTTATCTGATCATAATTATGCTCGTTTTCAAAGTCGTGAAGAGCTTTACTACAGAGAATTAGGGAGTGACTATTATGAAATTCCATCCACAGTAGATATTCAAAGTGGAGAAAATACTGCTTTAATGAATATTGATTATTCACTAAAAGATATTGATCTGGTTGACAAATGGATTTTGCCATTGACAATTCTTGATGATGAATCGTATAATTATGTGGCAAATCCTAATATGAACTATAAAAAAGCACTTCTTAGAATAATGCCGTTTAATGATTACTCTGGTTCATATAGCAGTACAGCCTTAAGTATATATCTGAAAGGTTATGAGGATGATGCAGCTATTGTTCGCAATACAACTATGTTTTATGTGGTAGATGAAAGCTCTGCATTCTTTTACGCAGGTACTGTAGATGAAGATAATATAGATCGTCGTAATTATAAAATTGTTGCAACATTTAATAGCGATAATACAGTATCGCTTAGTGCAGAGGATCCAAATATAAATTTTATATCTAACAGTACTCCTGAGTTTACTATTGAAGAAACACCAAATTACGAACAGCCATATATTATGGATCGTTATGTTACTGTTAGTAATATCAATTATAATTATACTGATTATACCTCTGTAGTGGGATCATCGATTGATTATACTGTTAAAGGTACAGTGATTCTTCATAGAAGTATTAATACTCAGATTCCTGATGAAGACCAGGCTATTGAATGGTAACTAAATAATTAACTAATTAAGCTTTTGCAGGGTGTTCATGTATTAGTAACACCCTGCATTTTTTATAATCTGAATTCTTAAGTTTTATGAAAATTATTTTGCTCGTTTTTTTTGTGATGCCTGTTGTATTTCAGCTTGTTATCGGAATGAAGTCTATAAAAAGTAAGATTAAACTAAAGTTCTGGCAGGTTGCCACATTTAGTATAATAAGCCAAATTTTAGCAACCGTTTTTATACTGATATCTATGACTCATACATTGAAAAAATCAGGTGTAAATGATGGACTTGGATGTGTGGCTGTTGAAGCTTTAGGTGTATTAATGATTGTAATAATACTTATTGTTATTGCCATTCAGTTAATAATTAAAAAAAAGAGAAATAAGAATCTTCGCTAGTAAAAATAAAAAGTATGTTTTATTAAAACTAAATATTTTTTCCCTTCAAAAATTGAATCAAACTCTGCTTATTCAAACCGGTTTATCGGGTTATGAATTCAAAAAATATGCATAAAGGAGCGATATTAATTTTAATTTTTAAAATTACTCACAGGGTTAAATTTATTAAAGTGTCCCTTCAAACCTTAAAAACATAAACAGATGCAATATATTTTATCCATACTCTTGTTTTTTACCTTTTTACATGCAGATTGTAAAAGAAATAATACCAGTGAAAAAAAGGTTAACAAATTCACTTCTGATGACGCTACAGTTTGTTTAGATGCATTTAATGATGCCTTTTATAATAAAACGACAAAGGTTTATAACAAAACAACCCATAAAAAAGAGCGTGCAGCCATCTGGACTCAGGCTATTTATTGGGATATGATCATGAATGCCTATAAGCGTACAAATGATCAGAAATATTATAATCTGATACATGATATTTATGAGGGTGCTTGCAGTCAATACGATGATTTCAATTGGAACAATACTACAGAATGGTTTATTTATGATGACATCATGTGGTGGATTATATCTCTTTGCCGGGCTCACGAGATAACAGGAGAAGATAAATATCTTGAACTTGCTGTTTCCGGATTTGATCGGGTTTGGTATGGTTCTGAAGGAATTGATGAGAGAGGATCGTATGATAAAGAAAAAGGAGGAATGCGATGGGGATGGAAACGTGATGAATGGAAAGGTAAAATGTCATGTATTAATTACCCTACAGTAATAGCTTCCGCATTATTGTATCAGATTACTGGCAAAGATGATTATTTAAAGAAGGCTAAAGAGATATATGATTGGTCTGATAAAAATTTGTTTAATAAGTCAACTGGAGCTGTGGCTGATTCGAAACATGGAGATGGTGAACCACATTGGAAAATGCATTTATATAATCAGGGAAGCTGTATTGGAGCAGGAGTAGCTTTATATCAAATAACTATGGATAAGGACTATTTAGATAAAGCAGTTCTTGCTGCAGACTATGTAAAGAATGATTTGTGTGATAAAAACGGATTTTTCCCTTATGAAAATGGAATTGAACAAGGAGTTTATGCAGCCATTTTTGCACAATATATTGCCGAATTAATGGAATGCAATCAACCTCAGTATCGCAATTGGTTACTTAAAAATATCAATAGTGCCTGGAAAAAAAGAGATAAGAATCGAAATCTGACATTTAAAGATTTTAGTAATCCTTGTCCTAAGGGCGAAATTGAAGTTTATGATGCGAGTGGATGTCCTGCACTAATGCAGTTGATACCATAAAAATTGATACCTTTTAATACTATTTATATACTAAACTATTGGTTTGTAATTAGGCTGCACAGTATTTCTTGTGCGGCTTTTTTTATGCACTATTTCAAAATGTAATTGTTTGTATTTGAGATTTGTGTTTTGAGCTTTTGTTTCGGGTTTGAATTAAAAGACAACTTTTCGATGAGTATTTTTCATGTGATCATTGTAATAAGAATAGGCCTGCATTTTATATCGAAAAAGAAATTCGATGAAGAGTTTTTGAACGTATTTAAATAATTAAACTGTAATGAAATTAAAAAGAAAAATAAAACAAGGATTAAATGGAGTTGTTCTGTTTAGTACTTTATTATGTTCATGCACGAGCACTCAGAATAAAGTAGAATCTGTAGCAAAGGAAATGCGTGCTCCCGCTTATCCTCTGGTTACAATTGATCCGTATACAAGTGTGTGGTCAACAGCAGATCACCTTTACGATGTACCGGTTCGTCATTGGACAGGGAAAACTCAATCTTTAATTGGTGCTATTAGAGTGGATGGCGAAGTGTATCGATTTTTAGGTAAAGAGGATATTCCTTTAAAAGCAGTTGTTCCTATGGCATCAGAAGAAGCCTGGACTGCAAAATATACTAATTCAGAACCTTCAAAAGACTGGATTAAAGCCAATTTCAATACCAAAGGATGGAAAGATGGTGTTGGCGCTTTTGGAAATTCAAATAATCAGGATGCTAAAACTATTTGGGAAACAGAACATATCTGGGTTCGAAGAATTGTTCCAGCTGTGGAGCTTACAAACGTATCAAAAGCATATTTAAGATATTCTCATGATGATGATTTTATTTTGTATTTGAATGGAGAAGAAATTCTGAATACAGGAAATAGTGCAAGAGACAACAGAATTATTGATTTTGATGCCTCGTTATTAAAAAGTGATGGTGAAAATGTTTTTGCAGCATATTGTCACGACAGAGGTGGATTATCTTATCTTGATTTTGGAATCTATGTTGAGTCAGATAAAGATCAGGCTTTTGCAAATGCAGCAGTTCAAAATAGTGTTTCACTTTCAGCAACTCAAACACATTACAACTTTACTTGCGGTCCTGTAGATTTAAATGTGAAGTTTATTTCCCCATTGGTGCCACAAGACCTTGATTTATTATCTCGTCCGGTTAATTACATTAGTTATGATGTTATATCAAAAGATGGAAAAAGTCATGATGTTCAGATTTTTATTGAAATGACTCCGGAGTGGGCAGTAAATCGTCCTTCACAGGAAGTTGAAGTGTCAACAGGATCTAATGGAGAATTGGCTTTTGTTAAGGCTGGGACTACAGAGCAACCTGTTTTAAAGCGTAAGGGTGATAATGTAAGAATCGACTGGGGATATGCTTACCTGGCTGCAAAATCATCTCCTGAAAAATCAGTTGGTTTAGGTGATTATTATGCTGTTAAAAAGGATTTTTTAAGTCAGGGTAAAGTTGAATCAAAAGGAGATTTACAGGTGAACAGACCTAGTCAGGAAATGACTTCAATGTTTATCTGTGAAGACTTAGGAACTGTTGATACCAATGCTAAAGAAAGTGTGGTAATGATTGCTTACGATGACATTGAATCTATTCAATATTTTGGCGATAATCTTAAAGGTTGGTGGGCCAAAGATGGTCAGGTTTCGTTTAATGAAATTCTGGTAAAAGCTTCTGAAGATTATAACTCAGTTGTAAATACCTGTAATCAATTAGATCAACAAGTGTGGAATGAAGCTCTTACGACAGGAGGTAAAAATTATGCTGATTTATGTGTGTTAGCTTTTCGTCAATCTATTGCGGCTCATAAGCTGGTAAAAGATAAAGCTGGTAATACACTTTTCCTTTCTAAAGAGAATTTTAGTAATGGATCTATAGGAACAGTAGATGTAACATATCCATCAGCTCCTCTTTATTTAAAATACAATCCTGAATTACTAAAAGGGATGTTAAATCCGATATTCTACTACTCAGAAAGTGGTAAATGGAATAAGCCATTTGCTGCTCATGATGTAGGTACTTATCCATTGGCAAATGGTCAAACATACGGTGGAGATATGCCTGTGGAAGAGTGTGGAAATATGTTGGTTTTAACTGCAGCTATTGCTCATCAGGAAGGAAATGCTGATTATGCAGCAAAACACTGGGATGTATTGACTGTTTGGGCTAATTATTTGCTTGAGAATGGATTAAATCCTGAAAATCAATTATGTACTGATGACTTTGCAGGGCACTTTGCTCATAATGTGAATCTTTCTGCTAAAGCAATTATGGGTATTGCAGGTTATAGCAAACTGGCGTCCATGTTAGATAAAAAAGATATTGCCGATAAATATATGGCTCAAGCAAAAGATATGGCAGATAAATGGATTGAAATGGCTCAGGATGGAGATCATTATAAACTGACATTTGATAAACCCGGAACATGGAGTCAGAAATACAACCTTGTTTGGGATAAATTATTAGGATTTAATTTATTCCCAAAAGAGGTTATTCAAACAGAAATTGATTATTACTTAACCAAGCAAAATAAATACGGATTGCCTTTGGATAACCGCAGGACTTATACAAAATCAGACTGGGTTGTGTGGACTGCAACAATGGCTAACAGCAAAGAAGAATTCCAAAAATTCATTGACCCATTGCATTTATTTGTTACAGAAACTGAAGATAGAGTACCAATGACAGATTGGTATGAAACACCAAATGCAAGACAAGTAGGTTTTCAGGCTCGTTCTGTAGTCGGTGGTTATTTTATTAAATTACTAGAAGAATAAGTTAGCATAGATTTAGTATTAGGTGGGCCTGTGTCATTAATGACACGGGTTCACTTTTATTATTAGGTTATCACTACTATTACCTTTCTGAATATAGCTTATGAAAAATTTTTACTTGATTGTTACATGTTTATTACTTAATGCTTCCGTTATATTTGGCCAATATTTTACAAATCCTATCTATGAGTTGGCAGATCCTCATATTGTTGTTTATGATGGCTATTATTATGCAACTGGTACTTCCGGAGGTAATATAGTATTAAAAAAATCTGCCACATTAGAAGGTTTAAAGTCTTCTCCTGCAGTAGAAGTTTTTAGTCCGGCTAAAGGAGGTCCTTGTTGTGATTATTGGGCACCGGAATTACACAGATTAGACGGTAAATGGTATATTTATTATACGGCAAATAACATAAGTAATTTAAGCGGACAAAGAACTTATGTGATAGAAAACTCAAATAATGACCCATTAAGTCAAACTTGGGTTAACAGAGGTAAAATATATGATTCTTCAGCTGATTATTGGGCTATTGATGGTACGATTCTTTCATTAAATGATAAGAACTATTTTGTATGGTCGGGAGTTGCCAGTCCTACTGATGGAGATAAACCTCAAAGAATCTATATTTCAGAGATGAGTAATCCATATACTTTGATACCTGGCAGGGTTTTATTAAGTAGTCCAGATCAGTCATGGGAGAATAACGGAGCTGTTAATGAAGGGCCGGAAGTTTTAGTAAGAAATGGAAAAGTATTTATCGTGTACTCTGCGAATGGTTGCTGGACTCCTGATTATTTATTGGGTATGCTGTCAATGGATGATACGTCAGATCCATTAGTTGCAGCAGCCTGGACAAAGCATGATGGACCTGTATTTAGCAAAAAGCCAGAATTGCAAGTTTATGGACCCGGGCATCATTGTTTCTTTACATCACCTGATGGAACAGAAGATTGGTTTGCTTATCATGCAACAACAGAATCTGGTGGAGCCTGCAATTACACTCGTTCCGTTAGAGCTCAGCGACTTTATTATTTTGAAGATGGTACACCTGATTTTAGAGAAGCATTACCAACTGGGGTGCGAATAAAGGCTCCGTTAGGAGAATCAGAATTGCCACAAAATATAGCTGTGGAAAACGGAGTTTATAAAATTGTTGCCCGTCATAGTAGTAAAGCCTTGGATGTTGCAGCATGTTCTCAACTAGCCGGGGCAAATGTACATCAGTGGGATGATAATGGGTTAGATTGTCAACGTTGGGTAATTCAGTCAACAGAGGATGGTTATTATACCATAGTTGCAGTATCTGGTGGGTTGGCTTTGGATGTTTCTAACTGTTCAACTTCAGATGGTGCTAATGTGGGACTTTGGCTTCCGAACTCTGCCGATTGTCAAATGTGGACTATAGAAGAGACTGTTGAGGGTTATTATCATATCATATCTAAAAGAAGTGGTAAAACTCTTGAAATAGAATCAAACTCAACAGAAAGTGGGGCTAATCTTCAGCAATCAACTTTAGTAAATGCTACAAACCAGCAGTTTGATCTGGTTTATATTGGTGCATATATAAATCCTTCAGATGGTTATGTTTCATGGGAAAGTTATAATATGAGAGGTAAGTATATTCGTCATGCAAACGGTGTTGGGCGTATGGATAGTTATATGATAGATGTAAATGATAGTCAGTGGAAGATGGTCGCTGGTTTAGCAGGTAGTGGAGTGTCTTTTCAAAGTAAAAACTATCCGGCTAATTATTTATGTAATGTAAATGGTGAATTATTATTTAATGAAAGTGATGGATCAGAAGAGTTTCACCAAAATGCAACATTTATAGAAGTGCCGGGTAAAGCCAATAACGAATTGATTTCCTTTCAATCTTATTTATATCCGGATAGATATATCAGGCATCGAAACAATTTATTATATGTAGAAACAATATCATCAGATCTTGATATGAAGGATGCAACGTTTGATCAAATAGGAGAGAAAGGAGTAAATACTGTTATAAGTGATCAAATTATTGAAGAAAAAGAAAAAATAAGTTTGTATCCAAATCCTGCTAATGATAAAATTACCATTAAAGGTTTAACTGGTGAAGGAAAACAAATTCAGGTAAGAGATATTTATGGCGAGTTAAAACTATCTTCATTTACAAACTTTCAAACAATAGACCTTAGTGCCTTACCTGTAGGGATTTATTTTATTCAGATATCAACCCAAAAGAGTAAGAGTGTACATAAAATATTAAAGAATAAGTAAAGGCCAGATTAGTAGTCTTTATTTTTTAATACACAGCTTTTTATATTGTATTAGTGAAACGAAGGTAACAGTATCATTTTATGAATATTGTTGCCTTTTTTTATGAGTAAAAATGGCCATGTTGTTTTATTAGGTTAAGAAACATTTGATACCAAATTATATAATAAATCAATATTAAAATGGTCAATAAAACAATACTATCTGTATTATTATTAATTTTTGCTTTAGGTTCAAAAATTAAAGCTCAGGACTTTGCTCCATTGGATTATGTAAATACTTTAATGGGTACGGATTCTGAATTTATATTATCTACAGGAAATACTTATCCGGCGATTGCTTTACCCTGGGGAATGAATTTTTGGACACCTCAAACCAGTAAAATGGGCGATGGTTGGGTTTATAATTATGATGCCTATAAAATCAGAGGTTTTAAACAAACTCACCAACCTAGTCCATGGATTAACGATTATGGGCAGTTCTCATTATTCCCGCTTACCGGTGATTTAAAGATTAAAGGTGATGATCGCGAAAGCTGGTTTTCTCACAAGGCAGAAACAGCTAAACCTAACTATTATAAAGTTTATTTGGCAGATTACGATGTAACTACAGAGATTACACCAACCGAAAGGGCTGCTATGTTTCGTTTTACTTTCCCAAAGAATGATCAATCTTACGTGTTAGTAGATGCTTTTGATAGAGGATCTTATGTAAAGATTATTCCTGAAGAGAATAAAATCATTGGCTACACAACCAGAAATAGTGGAGGAGTGCCGGATAATTTCAAAAACTATTTTGTAATTGTTTTTGATAAGGAGTTTGAGGCAAGTGATGTTTGGAGTAAAGACCATCTGGTAAAAGATATTAAAGAATTGCAGGATGATCACGTGGGAGCCGCCATAAAGTTTAAAACACAAAAAGGAGAGCAGGTTCATGCAAAAGTAGCCTCATCTTTTATTAGTTATGATCAGGCTGAGTTAAACCTTAAAGAGCTAAAAAATGATTCATTTGATGAGGTAAAACAAAAAGGAGAAGATATCTGGAATAAGGAGTTATCCCGAATTAAAGTTGAAGGTAATTCTGAGCAGGAAATCAGAACATTTTATTCTTGTTTATACCGAGTACTTCTATTCCCTCGTAAGTTTTATGAGTTCAATCAAAAAGGGGATGTTGTACATTATAGTCCTTATAATGGTAAAGTGCTGCCTGGTTATATGTTCACAGATAATGGTTTTTGGGATACTTTCCGAGCTGTGTTTCCTTTTTTTAATTTGATGTATCCCTCATTAAATGAACAGATACAAGAAGGTTTGGCCAATACTTACAAAGAAAGTGGTTGGTTACCTGAATGGGCAAGTCCAGGCCACAGAGGCTGTATGATAGGTTCAAATTCTGCTACCATTATTGCTGATGCCTGGTTAAAAGGTCGCAGGGGATATGATATTGATGCTTTGTGGGATGCTGTAATCAAGAACTCAAAAAGTGTAGGACCAATTACCTCTGTTGGACGTTATGGTGCTGATTATTATAATAGTTTAGGTTATGTTCCTTATAATGTTGGTATTAATGAAAATGTTGCCCGAACACTTGAATATGCTTTTGCTGATTATTGTATCTACAAATTAGGTAAGGCTTTAGGAAAACCGGAAAGTGAGATTGAAGTTTTTGCTCAAAGAAGTCAAAACTATAAAAATGTATTTGACAAGGAAAGTAACTTAATGAGAGGTAAAAATGAAGACGGTTCCTTTCAGTCCCCTTTCAGTCCTTTTAAATGGGGAGATGCTTTTACCGAAGGAAACAGCTGGCATTATACCTGGTCTGTATTTCACGATGTACAAGGATTGATTGACTTAATGGGAGGAAACAAAAACTTTGTTAATATGCTTGATTCTGTATTTGTGGTGCCTCCTGTTTTTGATGACTCTTACTATGGTGGTGTGATACATGAAATACGCGAAATGCAAGTGATGAATATGGGTAACTATGCTCATGGTAATCAACCTATTCAACACATGATTTACCTGTATAATTACGCTGGTGAGCCATGGAAAACTCAATATTGGTCTCGTCAGGTCATGAACCGTTTGTATACTCCTAATGCTGATGGTTATTGTGGCGATGAAGATAACGGACAAACATCTGCCTGGTATGTATTTAGTTCTATGGGATTTTATCCTGTGGCACCGGCAACGGATGAATATGTGATTGGATCTCCTCTGTTTAAAAATATTATTGTTCAGTTAGAAAATGGAAACACTATTCAAATTAAGGCCGATAATAATACCAACAAAAACTGCTATGTGAATCAAATACAGTTGAATGGTAAAAAATGGGATCATAATTATTTCAAATATGATGATTTAATGAAAGGTGCTGTTATAAACTTTGAAATGAGTGATCAGCCAAATACCAAAAGAGGTACTAAGAAATCAGCATTCCCATACTCGTTTTCTAATGAATAAAAACAAAAGGATAGCAATGAAAAAGTTTTGTTGGGCAATATTAGTCGTACTAATGACTATAAATCTCTCCGCACAAAAGAAGAAAACATCTGGTAATCCTGTCTTCCCTGGATGGTATGCTGATCCGGAGGGTATTGTGTTTGATGATGAGTATTGGATTTTTCCAACCTACTCCGCACCATACGAAGATCAGATTTTCATGGATGCATTTTCCTCAAAAGATTTATTGAAATGGAAAAAGCATGAAAAGATTATCGATACCACTGAAGTAAAATGGGCTAAAAGAGCCATGTGGGCTCCTGCAATTGTTAAAAAAGATCAGAAATACTTCCTGTTTTTTGCAGCTAATGATATTCAAAATAATCAGGAAACAGGAGGGATTGGTATTGGAATCTCTGATCATCCGGAGGGACCTTATAAAGACTATCTAGGGAAGCCTTTGTTGGATAACATTCATAATGGGGCACAGCCCATTGATCAGTTTGTTTTTAAAGATAAAGATGGCCAGTATTATATGATTTATGGGGGATGGGGACACTGTAATATCGTGAAATTAAAAAGTGATTTTACAGAGATCATTCCTTATGATGATGGAACTGTTTTTAAAGAGATTACACCCGATCAATATGTAGAAGGGCCATTTATGTTTATTCGTGATGGCAAGTACTACTTTATGTGGTCAGAAGGAGGCTGGGGTGGTCCTGATTATAAGGTAGCCTATGCCATTTCAGATTCTCCTTTTGGTCCATTTAAAAGGATTGGAGTGGTATTGCAGCAGGATGCTAAAGTCGCAACCGGGGCTGGACATCATTCTCTGATACAGGTTCCGGGTACCGATGAATGGTATATTGTTTACCATCGTCGTCCTTTGGGAGAAACCGATGCAAATCATAGGGTTACATGTGTGGATAAACTAACATTCGATAATGACGGTTATATCAATCCGGTGAAAATAACCTATGAAGGGGTAAAACAGAGAGAACTATAATTATAAAAAATCAGTGTTAAAAAGTTAACTATGAAAATATTAATAAATCTACTGTTGGTTCTGCTACCAACATTTATGCTTGCTCAGGAACCCTGGCAAATGAAGCAGGCAGCATTAATGACAAGTTATTCAAATGATGTCGATCCTGATAACGTACTGCCTGAGTATCCTCGTCCTCAGTTTGAGAGAGGTGAATGGCTAAATCTGAATGGAAAATGGCAGTATCAGCCAGCTTCATCATTAGGTGAATCTGTGCCATCTGGTGCATTTCAAAGCGAAGTTCTGGTTCCTTTTGCTATTGAATCTGCAATATCAGGAATCATGGAGCATCACGAATATATATGGTATAAAAGGACTTTCACGGTTCCTGAAGAATGGTCAGGTCAAAAAGTAAAAATGCATTTTGGAGCCGTTGATTATCTGTGTAAGGTGTGGGTTAATGGTGAAATTGTAGGTGCTCATCAGGGTGGTTATGATTCTTTTAGTATTGATATCACAGGTGCCTTAACAGGATCCGGAGATCAGGAAGTAGCTGTTTTGGTGTGGGATCCAACAGATAATATGGGCTATCCGAGAGGAAAGCAAACCTTATATCCAGGTGGGATTATGTATACCTCAGTAACCGGTATATGGCAAACTGTTTGGTTAGAACCGCTTCCTGAAACTAATATTGCCAATATTAAAATGGTGCCGGATATCGATCAGTCTGTTTTAAATTTAACTGTAAATACCGATGGTGATGCAACAGGTGTTACCTATTCTGCAACTGTTAAAGATGGAGAAACAACAATTCAAACGGTTACCGGTAATGTAAATGAACTGACTGATGTATCAGTTCCTAATCAAAAATTATGGTCACCTGATTCTCCATTCTTATATGATATCAATATTAAAATCGAAAAAGATGGGAATGTCATTGATGAAGTCAACAGTTATTTTGGAATGCGAAAAATAGCTATGGTTGATGAAGATGGAATTCAAAAACTTTACTTAAATAATGAATTCTTATTTCATTTAGGTCCTTTGGATCAAGGATTTTGGCCTGATGGGTTGTATACAGCTCCAACAGATGAAGCTCTTAAATCAGATATCGTTAAAATCAAGGAATACGGCTTTAATATGGTTCGTAAACACATTAAGGTTGAACCTCAGCGTTGGTATTATTGGGCTGATAAATTAGGCGTGATGGTATGGCAGGATATGCCTTCAATGAACTCCTATACTTCTAATCCAAAACCAAATGAAGAAACAGCTTATAAAAATGAACTTATCCAAATGGTTCAGGAACATTGGAACAGTCCAAGTATTGTGATGTGGGTGGTTTTTAATGAGTATCAGGGGCAACATGATGTGGCAGACTTAGTGAATATGGTAATGGATTTGGATCCAACACGTATGTTAAACCAAGGAAGTGGTGGTCCGTTTGCCGATGCCGGTCATATCTTGGATTATCACAACTACCCGCCTCCTGCATGTCCTGAAACATCAACTCAGGTTAGAGCATGTGGAGAGTTTGGTGGTATTGGTTATAACATAGAAGGACATCTATGGGATCCCTCACGAGTAATGCAATATATAACAGTGGCAAACGAAGAGGAATACCTTTCTACATATGAAGCCTACATGGAAATATTAGGTAGCTTTAAAACTAATAATGGTTTAAGTGCAGGTGTTTACACTGAAATTACAGATGTTGAAATTGAGTTAAATGGTTTAATGACTTATGACCGTTTGGATAAGGCAGATATTAGCCGAATCAGAGCTGCAAATGACTTGGTAATCAATCATGATGTTTATGTAAATGAATTCGTGCCATCATCAGAGAATACATTACAAATATGGAAGTACAGAACCTCACAGCCTTCATCCAATTGGTATCAAACAAGCTATTCTGATGATCAATGGCAAACAGGATTAGGAGGCTTTGGTACTATAGGAACACCGGGATCTGTTATTGGTACTACCTGGAATACATATGACATTTGGATGCGTAGAGAATTTGAATTAGGAGATTTAAGCTCAATTAATATGGACGACCTGTATTTATATATTCATCATGATGAAACTTGTGAAGTATATATTAACGGAGTTTTAGCTACATCATTATCCGGCTATACTACTAAGTATGTAACTGCTTCAATTTCAGCAGAAGCTAAGGCTGCTTTAATTGAAAATGGAACTAATTTATTGGCTATCCATTGTAATCAGACCGTTGGGGGGCAATATATTGATGCCGGTATTGCATTGCGAACTATTGACTATGAATATACCGGAGAACCAACTGCTGTTAATAACATAAGTAAAAAAGAAAGCTTGTTTATATATCCTAATCCTGTACAAAACACATTACATATATCTAATGAGCTGTCTTCCGGGGCAGTTGTTTCAATACTAAGTCTCGATGGTAATGAAGTAATGTCAATGATTGGTATAAATAATACAATTGATGTTTCGGCTTTAAAACCAGGGGTGTATGTATTGAACATTAAAGATGGTGGTGTAATTCAGAATTTGAAATTTCTAAAGAAATAAAAATAGGATAATAGTTAGTAGTCAGAAAAACAAATAAGAATATTTTAGATTAGAGCATTCTTATTTTGAACTCCCCTCTTTCTGCTACTAACTTTTTTAAATAAAAAACAAAAGTGGTTTGAAGCTAGGAGCCAGAAGAACAAAGGAGAATATTTCATATTAAAACATTTTTAATTCAAGCTTTTTACTTCCGACTTCCAACTTATAGGATGAATGATTAAAGAAATAAATTTAAAACAGATGAAATTATTATTAATTGTATTGTTAGCACTCTCGCCGACATTTATGTTTGCTCAGAAGCCGTGGAAAATGAAGCAAGCGGCATTAATGACAAAATATTCAAAGGATGTAGATCCGAATAATGTATTGCCGGAGTATCCTCGTCCACAGTTGGAGCGTGGTGAATGGTTAAATCTGAATGGATTATGGCAATTTCAGCCTGCTGCCTCTTTCAATGAAGAATTACCTGAAGGTGCGTTAGAAAGTGAATTATTGGTTCCTTTTGCAATTGAGTCAGCTATATCTGGAATCATGGAATATCATGATTATTTATGGTATAAGAGAGCATTTACTGTTCCCGAAGGATGGTCTGGTCAGAAAGTAATCATGCATTTTGGAGCTGTAGATTATTCATGTAAAGTATTGGTTAATGGAACTGAAGTAGGATCACACCAGGGTGGTTATGATTCCTTTAGTATAGATATTACGAAGGCGTTAACCGAATCAGGAGATCAGGAAGTAGCTGTTTTGGTTTATGATCCTACCGACGATAAAGGATATCCTCGTGGAAAACAAACATTGCATCCAGGAGGAATTATGTATACTTCGATAACAGGAATATGGCAAACGGTTTGGTTGGAACCTGTTCCTGAAACTCATATCAACAATATTAAGATGATTCCTGATATTGATAAGTCTGTATTAAATCTTACCGTAAATACAGATGGTGATGCAACAGGAGTTACTTTTGCAGCAACAGTAAAAGATGGTGGAAAAACCATTAAAACAGTTACAGGTAAGGTAAATGAACTTACAGATGTATCAGTACCAAATCAAAAATTATGGTCACCTGATTCTCCATTTTTATATGATATCAATATTCAAATTAAAAAGAATGGAGCCGTAATCGATGAGGTAAATAGTTATTTTGGAATGAGAAAAATAGCTATGGTAGAGGAAGATGGAATTCAAAAGCTATACTTAAATAATGAATTTCTATTTCATTTAGGGCCCCTTGATCAGGGATTCTGGCCTGATGGTTTATATACTGCTCCAACAGATGCAGCTCTTAAATTTGATATTGAAAAAATTAAGGAATATGGCTTTAATATGGTTCGTAAACACATTAAAGTCGAACCTCAGCGCTGGTATTATTGGGCTGATAAATTAGGTGTTATGGTATGGCAGGATATGCCTTCGATGAATTCTTATACATCTATTCCAAAACCTATGGAGAAAAATGCTTATAAGGATGAATTAAAAGAAATGGTTCAGGAACATTGGAACAGTCCAAGTATTGTGATGTGGGTTGTTTTTAACGAATTCCAGGGACAGCATGATGTAACTAAGTTGGTGAATATGGTAATGAATATGGATCCAACACGTATGGTAAATCAGGGAAGTGGAGGTCCGTTTGAAAAAGCAGGTCATATCTTAGATTATCACAGCTATCCACCACCAACATGTCCGGAATCTTCTACTCAGGTAAGAGCTTGTGGTGAATTTGGAGGTATTGGTTTTAATATTAGTGGTCATTTATGGGACCCATCCAGATTAATGGAATATATAACTGTGAAGGATGAAGCTGAATATTTGTCGACATATGAAGAGTATATGAAATTACTTACTATGTATAAAACAAATAATGGTTTAAGTGCAGGTGTTTATACCGAAATCACAGATGTAGAAATTGAGTTAAATGGTTTAATGACTTATGACCGTTTAGATAAGGCTGATATTAGTAGAATTAGAGCTGCCAACGAGATGGTTATCAACCAAAATATTTACATTAAAGAAGTAGTTCCAACATCCAGAAAAGAAAAACAGGTTTGGAAATATACTATTAATCAGCCTTCTGAAAAATGGTATAAAGCATCATTTTCAGATAAAAAATGGTTGTCAGGAATAGGTGGCTTCGGAACTACAGATACTCCCGGAGCTGTTGTTGGTACAACATGGAATACAAATAATATTTGGATACGCAGGGAATTTAAATTAGGTGATTTAAGTGCTGTTAATATGGACGACCTGATGTTAAATATACATCATGATGAGTCTTGCGAAGTATATATTAATGGTGTTTTAGCTGCTTCGTTAACTGGTTATACAGGTAATTATGTGTCTGTAAAATTAACAGATGAAGCTAAAGCTGCATTGAAACAAAAAGGGACTAATGTAATTGCAGTGCATTGTAATCAAACTACGGGAGGTCAGTTTATTGACGTTGGTTTATCACTACAAAGTAGAAATTATCAATATTCTGATGATCTTAAGGTTATTAGTAAATAAATAGAGAACAGTTAACTAATTATTTTTTTATCGGAAAAATTAAGCACGGTTAATAATTTGGATGTAAAGGTGTCATATCAAAAAGTTGGTATGACACCTTTCTTTTTAATGTAAAAGGTAATTTATTAACCTTATACGATTTATTAATAGACCTGCTCCGTACCAAAGAGCATACAAGTTCGGTTTCTTATCGGATCGTTTTCGGTATTTCTGCGGGTACTATAGACCGATGCTCACCCGCAGCCTATCCGCAGAACACCCGCAGAAACCCGAACATTGTCCGCAGCAGTCCCGCAGCAGGTCTATAGTAAGTCCGTCTATGGTCCGATTATGCACAGTAGAATAACGTTTTTAACACTTTTGTGCGCAATTTTGTGCAGTTTTTACTAAAACCTGCACAATTAGCTGAAAAATCACTGTTTCTGAGGTAAAAATAAAAGTGTGAGTAAAATATTTTTAATATTAAAAAGCTATTTGTCAATCATATACAAGTTTGAAATTGTAACGGTAAAATATTCGTTATTTTTTTATTGATGTAATTGTTTTACTTAAGAGTCAACTAAAATTTAATGAGTAAAAGTCTTTAGTATCTTGTATTTAAAAGGTATAAACGATTGCATTAATTAATAACTAAAAAATATGATGAACAGAACTCTATATTTAATCATTTTACTTCTTAGCCTGATAGAGTTAATTCCGAGTGCTAATGCTCAAAATAATAATTATATATCCAACAGAGCTCCGCTAAATGAGGTTCCTTATATTTCTTTGCCTTTAGGCTCAATTCAAGCTCAGGGATGGTTGCAAAAACAACTACAATTACAAAAAGATGGATTAACCGGATATTCAGAAACTCTCTATAATAGTGCCAATGATTTGGGGAAGGACTGTGATTGGTTAGGTGGTTCTGGAGATAGTTGGGAGAGGGCTCCATATTATGTGAAAGGATTAGTAGCTCTTGCCTATACCTTAAAAGACCAGTTGTTAATAAATAAAGCTCAAAAATGGATAGATTGGTCTCTGCATAGTCAGGATGAAAGTGGTTTCTTCGGACCGCAAAAAAACAGAGACTGGTGGGCCAGAATGCCTATGCTTTATGCCATCAAAGATTATTATGAAGCAACCAAAGATAAGAGGGTGATCCCTTTCTTAACTAAATATTTTAGATATCAATTAAGTCAGTTGGACGAAAAACCAATGGATAATTGGGGAAAGGCACGTGCTGGTGATAATATTGAAATTGCATTTTGGCTTTATAATCATACAGGAGATGCCTTTCTGCTTATGCTTGCCGATAAACTACATGAACAGGCTTATGACTGGAGTCATATTTTGGCTGAAAATACTTTTAATGATTTTGGTAATGAGTTTTATCCAAAGCATAATGTGAATGTTCCCCAGGGAATAAAAATGCCAGCTATATATTATCAAAAATCAAATAAAACGGAGGATAGGAATGCCTATTTTGTTGGATCAGATCATTTAATGCATGATCATGGACAGCCAATGGGTATGCAATCCGGTAATGAAATGCTGGGAGGAAAATCTTCACTAACAGGGTTGGAAATGTGCAGTATTGTGGAACAAATGCAAAGTTGCGAGACGATGCAAATGATATTAGGGGATGTTGCAATAGGTGATCAATTGGAGAAAGTGGCTTTTAATGCTCTCCCCGGAGGTGTTACAAAAGATTTCAAAGGTTTGCAGTATTATACTCAGGCTAACCAGGTAAAAAGCACTTTGGGAAATCACGGTTTTGGTCAGCAATATGATAATGGTTTAATGCCGGGACCGTATTCTGGTTATGGTTGTTGCAGGTTTAACTTGCACATGGGTTGGCCTTATTTTGTTAAGAATATGTGGGCTGCCACAAAAGATAATGGCTTGGCAGCTATGGCCTACGGACCTTCTAAAGTATCCGCATTAGTAGGGGAGAGTGTTCCTGTTACTGTTGAAGAAATAACAAATTATCCTTTTGAAGAATCCCTAATATTTAAGATTTCAACTAAACAGCAAGTTAAGTTCCCATTAAAACTAAGAATCCCGAATTGGTGTAAAAATCCAGTTATAAAAGTAAATGGCAAAAAGCAGAAACAAGTAAAATCAGGTGAGTTTTATACTATTACCCGTGAATGGAACAATAATGATCAGGTTGAATTGGTTTTGCCAATGTCTGTTAGTGTAAATAAAGAATTTAATCACTCCATTAGTGTTCAGCGTGGACCATTGGTTTATGCATTGAAAATGGATGAAAGCTGGATTGTGAAAAATGATTATGGCAATGGTTTTAAAGAATACCAGGTTTTACCAAAATCAAACTGGAATTATGCCTTGGTTATTGATTCAAAGAATCCAGAAAAATCTATTTCTGTCAATAAAAAAGATATGCCTGAGAATCCGTTTGAACAATCATCTACACCAGTAACACTTACCGTGAATGCTAAAAAAACAGATGATTGGCATTTGGCATTGCACGGATTAACAGCATGCGATCCTCCTTATAGTCCGATAGAATCTTCCTATCCTACCGAAGAAATAGAACTGGTACCGTTTGGTGCTGAAAATATTCGTGTTACTTGTTTTCCGGTACTTGGTAATCCAGATATAAATTCTGATGAATTAACAGAAGACTTTAATGATGGTAATTATGAAGGATGGGTTGAATATGGTGGAAGCTGGATGGTTAAGGATAAAGTACTTAATGCATGCAAGGTAGAAGGACGTCAAGGATCAAAAGCTATTGAAACATCCACTAAATTTTCAGATTTTGTATATAATGTGAAGTTAAAAGTAAACGAATCAGGTGATGGCGGAGTGATGTTCAGAGCTAGTGATGTGTCTTTAGGTGCTGATGATTTTAAGGGTTACTATGTGGGTATTAGTGCTGAAAGTAAACAAATCATTTTGGGTAAATCAGACGGGAGATGGCATTTGATTAAAAATGTTTCTGAAGATATTCAGAAAGATAAATGGTATCATCTTAAAGTTGAAGCTACAGGTTCTCAGATTAAAGTATTTCTTGATAATATGAATGAATCAAAGCTGGAAGCCAAAGATCATTCATTTTCAAAAGGAATGATAGGTGTGCGGGCATACAGAGCTTTGGCTAGTTGGGATGATGTTCATGTAATAAAGAGTAATTTAATTGCTAATGAAACCAGTGATAATAAGGAAAATAACGATGAGGAAATCTCCGTGAATAAAACTTTTCCTGAACTGTCAAATTATCCTGATGGTATAGTAAGTCAGGTATATAATTCAGGACCGGGAATGGCCATTGATCAGGATGCGGAGACTACTGAAGATTCTAAAATGCTAGTGGTTAGCAATACCAGTCAGGCAACTTTTACTTCATATATTGATGAACTTCAGGAATGTGGACTCACACAAATTTCAGTAACGAATACTGATGATAATGTTTATTATACTCTTAAAAGTAAAAATCATCTGTATTATTTGTACTACACCATAAGTAAAAGTCAGGTTCGTTTTATTCAGGATAAATCAAGCAGAACATTGTTATCTGAGCTGGACGCTGAGAAACAGGGTACAGGATCAACAGAGTTTTACTTGTACAGTTTGGATTATACGCATGGAGAGGGCCAGACCAATAAAACTGATTATTGGAAAATTGATTGTGGAACTTTGTTAATCATTAAACTAAAAGACAATAGCTTGTTTTTAGTAGATGCAGGACATGAGCGTCAAAGTAGCGATGCAGCCTTGGAAGGCTTAATGAATTTCATGTATCAGATTACAGGTCAGGAAGAGGGATCAACCATAAATATCAGGGGATGGTTCTATTCACATGCGCATGGCGACCATGTTTATATGACTTATCCTTTACTCGAAAAATATCATCAGGCGTTGAACATTGAAAGTGTACTATTTAATTTTCCGTCATTTCATACTATGAGAGGAGGGTACGATGCCGGAACTTTCTTAATGAAAAAAGCGATCAATTCATACTATCCGAATTGCAAATATGTAAAACTACATACCGGACAACAGTTTTCACTTCAAGGAGTAGATTTTAATGTGTTATTTACTCACGAAGATGGAGTATCTTCAGAAGGAGTAAATACCATTGGCAATTTTAATGATACTTCTACAATATTATCAGTTACCATGGATGGGAAGAAAATAGTATTACTTGGAGATACTGATGGTATTGGGCAGGCAAATATGCTGAATATGTACTCTTCAGAAACACTTAAAAGCGATTGCGTTCAAACTTCTCACCATGGATATAATAATGTTACTCCGCTATATAATGCAATAAAAGCACCTTTAGTATTGTTTTGTAATTCAAAGGAGAATGCTAAAGACAACAATATGAATAAATATAAAGGCGCTAAGGAGGCAACAAGTAATACAATCGCATTGTTTGCAGATCCTAACACTTATAAAATAACTGTTGAAAATGGAGAGTTTAAAACCGAAGCTATTCCAAGCTATCGGGATTCTATTAAAAAATGACTTCCTCAACAAATTTTTGATCATGTTTTACTTAATTGTAGAATTTAATAACTAAGCAGGCGCAGTCTGGAATTATTTCAATAAGAGTGCAGTATCGTGCTTGCTTGAATTATGGCGAACGGAAAAATAATATTGAAATAGTTTTTTGTCTCGTAATAGATTTTTGTCGATTTTGCAATTCAAAACCCACAAAAATCTATTATGGGATCAAGGTTTTAGGGTTGACATCCCTAAGGCATTGCGGTCAGGCAAGAAGAGGCTGAAAGCCTTATATATCACAACAAGGGGCATTGCCCCTTAAAAATGCCAAGCTGTATATGTCAGACTGTAAGTCTGAAACAAATAATTAATGTATCAGACTTTCTGCCTGAATATACAATTGATTATAATTAATTTAACTAAGGTAAATAAGTGTTTACGAACTGACTTTCAACTCTTCTATGTTGTATTCCAAATTTATTCAAGGGTGTTGCTCATTTCAAAAACTAGTTCTCCTCCATTTATGATTTCATTGTGTGAAATCATATTTCCTTCAATTTTTTTCCCATTTACTGATACACTTTTTACAAAAACATTTTCTGTACTTTGATTATTTGCAATGATTTTAAGCATTTTTCCATTGTCAAGATGAACAGTAGCTATTTTAAATAATGGACTACCTAATGCATATTCTGAAGAACCAGGTGTGACAGGATAAAAACCTAAGCTGCTAAAAATGTACCAGGCACTCATTTGTCCAGCATCGTCATTGCCACATAAACCTTCAACTGTTGGGCCATACATGGTATTCATTATCATCCTTACCCGTTGTTGTGTTTTCTCAGGATGACCAGTCCAGTTATATAAATAAGGAATATGGTGTCCGGGTTCATTTCCATGTACATAATTCCCTATAATTCCATCACGTGTGATATCTTCATTTTTCTCGATATACTTATCCGCTATTTCCATAATAAATAAAGAATCCAAATGTTGTGTCATTTGTTCTTTTCCTCCCATCATCTCAATCATATGTGGTATATTTTGAGGAACATACAAACCATAGTTATAGGCATTTCCTTCAATAAAACCCTGGCCGTGTGTATCCATTGGGTCAAAATCTTTTCTAAATGAGCCATTCGCTAACTTCGGGCGCATAAAACCAATCGAAGGATCATAAACATTTTCATAGTATGTTGAGCGATTCATAAATTGGTCTGCATTATTTTTATCACCTGCTTTTAATGCTATTTGGGCTATACACCAGTCGTCGTATGCATATTCCAGCGTTTTAGATACTGAAGAGTGGCTCATATCATCAGGAACATAATGATATTTCATATAGTCTCCCAATCCATCAAAATACTCAACCGAGGCAGTATTTGCTGATGCCTTTAACACTCGTCGAATATCAAAATCTCCAACATTTTTAACGGCAGCATCTGCAATAACAGAAACAGCATGGTAACCAATCATACACCAGTTTTCATTGGCATAATGACTCCAGATAGGAAGCATATGATGAACACTCTGGTCGTAATGTGCTAACATTGATTTTATCATATCATTATTCCTTTTGGGATGAAGAATATTGTATAATGGATGTAATGCCCTGTATGTATCCCACAAGGAAAATATTGTGTAATTAGTAAAACCTTCTGATTTATGAATATTTTGATCCAAACCTCTGTACTGGCCATCTACATCTTCGTACAAAACAGGTGAAAGACAGGCATGATACATGGCTGTATAAAAAGTGGTTTTATCATCTTCTTTCAACGGATCAATTTCAATTTTTGATAATTCGTTATTCCATTTTTGTTTTGTTTCCGCATATGTTTTATTAAAATCCCAGTGCGGAATTTCGTGATTTAGATTTAGTAAAGCACCATTTGTACTAACTGAAGAAAGAGCAACCTTCATTTCAATGGCTTCACCTTCTTGTGTATCAAAGTTAAAAAAGGCTCTAAGGTTTCTTCCTGCCATTTCAGGGAAGTTTTCCTCCTGATCAAACCTTCTGTAAAATCCTTTGTAAATATCCTCGTCGTATTTTTTATGTCCATAGTTTTTAAATGGTTTTGAAAACTGTATGGCGAAAAATACTTTGCGTGTTCTGGCCCAGCCATTAGTTTCTCTGTAACCAGTTACCAAGGAGTCATTTTCAACCCGAATAAAAGTCCAAACATTTTTATGTGCGTGATGATATACATTATATACCATGTCCAGGATAATATGAGCATCTTCTGATTTTGGAAATGTATATTTATGAAAACCTACTCTGTCACTGGTTGTTAATTCAGCTTTAATACCATAGGTTTTTAGATCAACAGAATAGTAACCAGGTGACGCAGATTCCTGATCATGAGAAAAGGTTGAATAAAAGCCTTTATCTCCATTAGCATGACTTATTGGATCTAATACAAGCTTTCCGTTTGTAGGCATTACTAAAATATCTCCAAGATCAGCATGTCCGGTGCCGCTAAAGTTGGTATGTGAAAATCCTATAATAGTGGTGTCTCGATATTGATAGCCAGCGCAATATTCATAAGCTTTGGTATTGTATGTTCCATCTTCATTATATAAGACTTCAAAATTTGTTTGAGGACTAAGTTGCACCATTCCAAAAGGCGCAGTAGCTCCAGGAAAGACATGTCCCATTTTACTTGTGCCAATAAATGGATTCACATATTGACAGTAATCGTCAGTGGATTTGATTTTATTTAAAGTGTTGTTTTTTTCTTGCATACAAGAACTTATTAGCAGGGGGATGATCATTAGTAAAAAAACTTCTTTCATACAGATGTTAAATTGGGAATTATTAAATACCGGTCTTGAATTATCTCTCATACAAGTATTAGTACAGTTGTGTTAAGTATTTCACTCATCGCATTTCAAAAATAATATATGTTATTTAGTTATTCATTGTGAGTATATTAAAGATTTTAGTTGTATTAAATAGAGAACCTGTATTCTAATTAAAATTTTTTGAAATAGAAATTCATACATGTTAGAAGTCTATGATGAATAAAATACAATAAATCCAAAGAATAAAACTATGAAGAATTGTCCTAATTGTAATGCAGAACTGGAAGATGCTTTTGAATTATGTTGGAATTGTAACTACAGTTTGACAGAACAAAAAGTAATTGACATTAAAGATCTAAGTGAAAATAAAAAACAGATTGACTGTCTTAGATGCAATGTGTCAATGCTATTTTCAGGAGAATACAAATTTCATGAGGGACCAAGAATTGGAATTTTGGGGAATATATTCGAGGCTTTTGTGAATCAGGAGTCATTTGATTTATATGTGTGTCCCAAATGTGGTAAAGTTGAATTTTTTGTACCTATTAATAATAGTGAATATGAACTTTAATTGTTTTACTATGAGTATTATAAGGTTCGGTTGGCTAATTGTTTTATTCCTCATTGTAACAACAATTTCACTTCGAGCGCAAAATCAGAAACCAAATGTTATTCTTATAATGGCTGATGATATGGGATTTTCAGATATAGGTTGTTATGGCGGAGATGTTGAAACTCCTAATGTAGATCAATTAGCAACGAATGGAGTTAAGTTTACCCAGTTTTATAATGGAGCTCGCTGTTGTCCTACCCGTGCGTCATTAATGACGGGTTGTTACCCTCACCAAACAGGTATAGGTCATATGACAAATACTCCTGAAGATTTTAAACAGCATGATCTAGGGGTTGATGAATACAGGGGATTTTTGAATCATAATTGTATAACAATTGCAGAAGTTTTAAAAGAATCTGGGTATTCAACCTTGATGACAGGGAAGTGGCATTTAGGAGTATCGGATAAAAGCAAGTGGCCTTTGCAACGAGGTTTTGATAAGTTTTATGGATGTATTGTTGGAGCAACCAATTTTTTTAAACCAGAGTATCCTCGTGGTATTGTATATATGAATGATACTATTTCTATAAATGATGATAATTACTATACTACTGATGCTTTCACCGATAATGCTATTCAATTTATAGATAAGTCAGGGAAAGAAGAGGCTAAACCATTTTTCTTATATCTGGCCTATACTGCTCCACATTGGCCTTTGAATGCTCCCAAGGAAATTATTGACAAATATAAAGGACATTACAAAGAAGGTTGGGAAAAGTTGAGGATGACTCGTTTTGAGCGAATGAAACAACTTGGAATTGTTGATGATAATTGGAAATTGTCTGCCCCTGACGGTATTGATTGGGATTCGCTTTCAGAGGATAAGAAAAATGAAATGGATCTTCGAAGAGCTATTTATTCCGCTATGATTGATCAGATGGATCAAAATATAGGCAGGCTTGTCAGTTATCTGAAACAAAATAATTTGTTTGATAATACACTAATCATTTTTTTAAGCGATAATGGAGGATGTGCTGAAGGGGGTATGTTGGGCGGTGGTCCTGCATCTCAATTGGGTACCAAAGACGGTTATTTTTTGACTTACGGAAAAGCCTGGGCTAATTTATCAAATACACCATTTAAAGAATATAAACACTGGGTACACGAAGGAGGAATCAGTACACCTCTAATTATTCATTGGCCAGACCACATGCAACAAGAAGTTAAAGGGAGTATGGTTTCTCAATATGGATTTTTACCTGATATAATGGCAACCATCGTGGATGCAACAGGTGCAAATTATCCTGAAAATTACAAAGGTTATAATATTCATCCAACATCAGGAAAAAGCCTCTTGCCTGTTCTTGAAGGAAGCAAAAACGAAATTCATTCAGAGCCTATATTCTGGGAGCATGAAGGGAATAAAGCGGTTCGTTTGGGTAACTATAAGTTGGTTTCAAAATGGAAAAATGAAGGAACTGCTCAATGGGAACTTTATGATATGGGAAAAGACAGAACAGAAATGCACAATCTGGCAGACTCTATTCCTGATAAAGTAGCCGAAATGGAAGAAATGTATTTAAAATGGGCTAAGGATAAGCATGTTCTACCTTGGCAGGAAGTACTAAATCTTTATCAACTCAAAAATTAATTTTAACACCTATATAAACTACTATGAAATCACTTTTATTTTTTACTTTCTTAACCGGATTAGCAAAGTCAATAATGATCATCTTTTTGGGGATATTAATTAAAGATCATTTTGAAACCTTAATATCAATGATCATTCGCAAACCTATGCCTGATAATCTAATTGACGAACAAAGGTACAATAGTATTCATGTGGTTATTAAATGGATTGGGATTATGATAATTATACTTGGTGTAGGGCAGGCTTTTATGTCTTTAATGACTCTGTTTATGGGATTTAATATGCCTATGAATAATTTTAATTTTCAGTTCTAGGTGTCTAATAATAAGTTATTTAAGTGTATTCTATTAAACCGTCGTTGTTAAAAAAATAGAAATATCAATCCAATAATAAAATGAATGAAAATCAGATTTGTTATATCCATTAGAAGTACCTGTTTAAATCTTGTCGTTTTCTTATCTGTTTTGACTTTGTTTAATACTAAAATCAATGCTCAGAATATCAATTTAACACCAGAAGATGGCTATAGGATGTGGCTGCGATATGAAAAGGTGCATGATAATAATCTAATTCAGGAATATAGAAAATATTTGAAGGGTATTGTACTTCCTTTAAATTCAGATATTCTTAACTCTGTTAGAAAAGAGTTGAATAGCGGGTTGTCTGGTTTATTGGATATGGAAATTGATTGGAAATCTAATGTAGATAAAGACGGCGTTTTAATAATCGGCACTCCTGGAAATTCAAAAATTATTCATTCATTAAATTTTAAAAGCGAACTTGATTCTCTCGGGAATGAAGGATTTCTAATTAAAACAATAAAAATTAAAGGACGTCATGCTATCGTAATTGCAGCTAATAAAGATATTGGTTTATTATATGGGACTTTTAGCTTTTTAAAGCTTTTGCAAACTTATCAGTCTATTAATAATCTTAATGTCAGTAGTAAGCCTAAAATTCAATGCAGAGTTGTAAATCATTGGGATAATGCCAATAGATCGGTAGAAAGAGGATATGCCGGAATTTCATTATGGGATTGGGGAACTTTACCAAATTATAAAGATCCTCGTTATACAGATTACGCTCGAATAAATGCTTCTATAGGTATCAATGGAACAGTTATTAATAATGTGAATGCAGAATCTTGTTTTATCACTCCTTATTATTTAGATCGAATTACTGTACTGGCAAATATATTTCGTCCATATGGTATAAAAGTTTATTTGGCTGTTAATTTTGATTCTCCACGACAGTTAGGGGGATTAAATACTTCAGATCCGCTTGATCAGAAGGTACAGGTATGGTGGCATGACAAGGTTAAAGAGATTTACTCCTTTATACCCGATTTTGGTGGCTTTTTGGTAAAGGCAGATTCAGAAGGTCAGCCAGGCCCAAATACATATGACCGAACACATGCAGAAGGAGCTAATATGTTGGCAAGAGCATTAAAACCATATGGGGGAATAATCATGTGGCGTGCTTTTGTTTATGGAGACCATCAAAAAGACAGGATTCGGGAAGCCTTTGATGAATTTGTTCCAATGGATGGGCAATTTGATGATAACGTGATTTTACAGATAAAAAAAGGTCCACTTGATTTTATGCCTCATGAGCCTTTTTCTCCTCTCTTTGGAGCTATGCCTGAAACCAACACGATGATTGAATTTCAGGTAACTCAAGAATATTTGGGTAATGCATATCACTTGGTATATAAAGGGCCAATGTATACCGATATTTTAAATTCAGATACTTATGCAAAAGGAAAAGGAACTCATGTTGGTAATATTCTGGAAGGAAAGGTGTTTGATTATCATTTAACAGGTATGGCAGGAGTTATTAATCCAGGAAATGAAAGAAACTGGACGGCTCATCCTTTTGTACAGTCTAGCTGGTATGCTTTTGGTAGATTGGCATGGGATTATACACAAAATTCAACGGAATTAGCTGAAGAGTGGATTCGAATGACATTTTCAAATGATGCAGATGTTGTTGAAAAGGTAAAGAAAATCATGATGGTTTCAGCAGTGGCTTCAGTCGATTATCGCGAGCCCTTGGGTTTGACTCATATTGGAACTAGTAGTCATTATGGACCTGCTCCGTGGTCTGATCGATCCAAATATTTTCATCAGGCCAATGAACAAGGTATTGGATTTGATAGGACAGAATCAGGATCTAATGCGATAGCTCAATACAAATCAGAATTAGCTGATAAATATGCTAATCTCGAAAGTACACCTGAAGATTTATTATTGTGGTTTCATCATTTACCATGGTTGTATCAAATGCCATCAGGACAAACTTTATGGGAAGCACTTGTTAGAAAGTATTATCAGGGAGTAGATGAAGTTGAGCAAATGCAAAATGATTGGAACAGTTTGGAGGGTAGGATAGATAATAAACGATTTAATCATGTAAAGGCTTTATTAGAAATTCAGAAACGAGATGCTATTCGATGGCGGAATTCATGTGTGTTATACTTTCAATCATTGTCTAAAATGGCACTGCCAAAGGATCTGGAAACTCCACAATTTTCGTTGGATTATTATATAAAAATGGAGAAACAAATTCCCGTTCCTGTTTTAAAGCCATAGAAAAATCTAATATACTTAATCGCTAATTAAAAAAATCAAATGAAGCACAAAATAGAAATACCGATGAGGCTGGTTTACTGTATTGTTCTAATGTCTAGTTTATTTCAAACAACTGTTTTTGCATCAAGTTTTAAGAAAAAAAGCACTAAAGAATCTTTTCACATCAAGCTCGAACATGATTTGGAAAGCATGTCTCAACAACTGAAAAGAGATTTAACTACGATGTTTAAGGGGCTTCCTGTATTCAATGTTGTTGAACATTTTGGTGTAGTCAATAATGGTCAGGTAATTATGACAAAGGAAATACAACATGCTATTGATTCTTGTTCTATGACAGGAGGAGGAATATTGGTTTTTCCCAATGGAATGTATTTAACGGGTACAATTATTCTGAAATCAAATGTACATTTAAATTTTGAAGAAGGTGCTCAAATAAATGGAAGCACTAATCTTGAGGATTATAGAGTTATTTATCCTGATTATAAAAATAATACAGATAGGCAGGTGAATAAATCATTGTTCTATGCAGAGCATGTTGAAAATATCAGTCTTACAGGTAAGGGTGTGATTGATTTTAAAGGAGATGATCCCGTTTATTTGAATTCAGGTAATAACGATCCGCTCCGACCTTTTGGAATTCGCATTGTGAGTTCTAAAAATATATATGTGAATGGTTTAATGCTAATGAATTCTCCACAATGGTTACAACATTATTTAGATTGTGAAAACCTGATGATTGAAAATGAAAATGTATTCAATCACGCCCATAAGAATAATGATGGGATGGATATTGATGGGTGTAAAAATGTATATGTTCGTAATTGCAGGGTTGATAGTGATGATGATGCAATTTGTTTAAAAAGTAATGGACTATCCCCATGTAAAAATGTTTTAATAGAGGATTGTATTGCTTCAAGTCATTGTAATGCATTGAAATTAGGAACCGAAACTACAGGAGGATTTATCAATGTAATCTATCGAAATTGTAGGGTGGTGCCATCAGTTACTGGTGGTCATCATGTGAATGGGGCATCAACAACCAGAACCGCTATCACTTTAATTATTACAGATGGAGGTAGAATGGAAAATGTTTGGTTTGATAATATTGAAGCTAAGGATTGTATTACACCAATATTTGTGACTTTAGGTAACAGAAGCAGAAAGCATACTGATTCAGCGCCTAAACCAGCGGTGGGAAGTATTGAGAATATTTTGATTTCAAACATTAATGCTAATGGTGCTGGTCCTATTACTTCATCTGTTACAGGGTTAAATGCAACTAATGAAATTAAAAACCTCTGTTTAAAAAATGTACATATACAATTAAATATTGAAGGTGAGAAGAATGAGCAAAATGAGGATTTTGATGCACTATTTACTCAAAAAAAATCTCAATATCCATCATCTCATGTTTGGGAATATTTACCAAGTGCAGGATTTTATTTTAGATATATAGATGGTTTAAAATTAGAAAATATTACGATAGAGAATGCTTCTAAAGATCCCAGAAAACAAATGATTATTGAAAATTGTGAAAAAGTAGAAAATTTGTAAATCCTCTTAAATAAGCAAATGAAAAATAAATTTTAGACATGAAAAGAATATTTAATATCATAATCATTATTTGCTTTTATAGTTCTGCCTATAGCCAGATAGAAGTATCAAAAAAGAAAAAACAGGATCCATCAGATTTTTCACTAGTTAGTTTAAACTCTAATGCGTTAATATATAACGATGCTAATGATTATAAAGTAGTAAGGATCGCCTCAGGTCTGTTTTCTAAGGATATTGACAAAGTAACAGGAAAATGGCCAATTGTTGTAGTTAATCCTGTACCAACAGGAGATGAGATTGTTATTATTGGTACAATCGGAAAATGTGGATTAGTCGATAAGCTAGGGCAAAAAGGTCTTATTCCTGTTGATTCCATAAAAGGTAGATGGGAGCGATATCTAATTCAGACAGTTGAGAATCCATTTCCCGGTGTAAAAAAAGCCTTGGTAATTGCAGGCAGCGATGCCAGGGGAACTGCTTATGGTGTATTTACTGTTTCTAAAGCTATAGGTGTATCACCATGGTATTGGTGGGCTGATGTTACTCCTGAAAAAAGTGAATGCCTTTCGGTTAAAACCGTTTCATATATCTCAAAATCACCATCAGTTAAATACAGAGGTTTTTTTATAAATGATGAGGATTGGGGAATGCAACCATGGGCAGCAAAAATGATGGATAAGGATATTGCAGATATTGGACCAAGGACTTATGAAAAGGTTTTTGAACTGATGTTACGCTTAAAGGCCAATTATCTATGGCCAGCCATGCACCCTTGTACAAAAGCTTTTTGGTATTATAAAGAAAATCCAGAAGTAGCAAGGAATTATGCCATTGTGATGGGATCTTCTCATCATGAACCTATGTTACGCGATACAGAGTGGGAATGGAACATGAATTATAAAGAGGAATATGGTAAAGATCACGGCTATTGGAGATATGATATTAATAAAGATGAGATTTACCGTTTTTTTGACGACCGCGTAAAGGAAGCTGTCGATAATGACGCTATTTATACCTTGGGGATGAGAGCTACTAAAGATGGTCCTATGAGTGGTCCGCAAACAGTAGAAGGTAAAATAGAAATTTTAGAAGATGTAATTAATGATCAGAGAGAGATTCTTAAAAAACGACTGGATAAAGAAGTGTCTGAGGTACCTCAAATGTTTTGCCCATATAAAGAAGTATTGGAATTATACAAGGCAGGACTTGAGGTTCCGGAAGATGTTACTATTCTTTGGCCAGATGATAATTTTGGAAATATCAGGCAATTACCAAATGAAAAGGAACAACAACGTATAGGTGGAAATGGTATATATTATCATTTCTCCTATTGGGGAATACCTCAGGATTACTTGTGGTTATGTTCTATTTCTCCAGCAATGATTTCTTCAGAGATGAGTAAAGCTTATGAGTTTAATGCAAGAGAAATATGGGTTTTTAATGTTGGAGATATTAAGCCTGCTGAATTAGAGTTGGATTTAGGAATGGAATTAGCCTGGGATATCAATTCATGGACTCCTGAAAAAGCTCATTTGTACACTAAACATTGGGCAACAAAAATATTTGGTGAGAAATTCGCTAAAGAAATAGCTGATATAAAAGATAAGTATTATTTGTTGGCAGCATCAGGAAGACCAGAGCATATGGATGAAATTCATCTAACGCCAGAAGAAGCTCTGCAACGTGTCAAAGAGTATCAAAATTTAAAAGATAAAGCTTTAAAGGTTGGCACTAAAATTCCAGAACATTTAAAGGATGCTTATTTTGAACTGATTTCTTATCCTGTGCAGGGAGCTTGTTATATGAATGAAAAGCTTTTGTATGCACGTGAAAGTTTGCGATTAGCTTCATTAGGCGACGAAGATGCTTTGGAATACTCTCAGAAAGCCATACAAGCATATAATAATATTCAGATCATTACAGAGCAATATAATAAGGGAATAGCAGGTGGCAAATGGGATGCAATGATCAATGCCCGTCCAAGAGACAGGAAAGTGTATAATATGCCAAAGGTTGCAACTGCCGAAATGATAGGTAATGTTACTATTGACGAGAAAACTGAATTATCAACTCTGATATCAGTTAAAAAAGCAGGCGAATTTAAGATGGTAAGTAATGATAATTTAACTTTGTTAGAGGGCTTAGGTGTTAGTGGTCAGTCCTTAGCAGTATTACCTGTTGATTTAGCCGTTTATGATGATGAAAATTTGGTTCATGCTCCGTATGCAGATTATCAATTAGATGTGAAAAAAGGCAAGAATAACATAAAGGTAAAATGCTTATCTAATTTTTCAATCAATCCGGAAACCAAATTGAGATATGCATTGGTAATAGAAGATAAGGACCCAGTTTTCGTGGATTTATCCAAACAAGCAGAAACAAAAAAATGGGAAGCTGATGTGATCAAGTGTTATGCGGAAGGAAGAACAATTTATGAAAGTTCAGAAGATAAAAAGATTAAAGTACGCATCTATTTTGTGGATCCGGGATTGGTTTTAAACGAGGTGTCTTCAATAGCATTTTAGAGTAAGTCATTTAATTTTGAGCACTAGTATAATTAAAGATTTTGTTGCTGAGTAATTTAACTTCAGCAACAAAATCTTTTGTATATATAATAATTCGTTGTGTTTTTTGTTAAGTGTTGATTGTGAGTGATATAGGGTTTGTAATCGAGTACGTAAAAGACTGATGTTAATCGCCTTGTAAATCAGTCTTGCTCCTACGCTAAAGCTTCGGCGGCACGCGGATAGTCTTTCGTCTTTTGTCTAACTATCTATTTGTATAAGTAACCAGTTTTAATCCCATATCAAAATATTGGCCTCCTGTTGTTTGATGACAGTGAACCGCTATTGTATTTTTACCAGGTTTAATGGCTTTAAGTGCTTCATTATTAATTTCAACTTGTTTGTAGTTTGAAACATATCCTTTGTTTGAAGACGCAAGCACTCCATTAATGTAAATCTCACAATCTTCATCGTAATAAACTGCCATAATTAGTTTTTCTAATTCTTCACTAGAAAGCTCGCGTATATCAATGCTTTTCCTTAACCATATATTATTTGTATTCCAATTGGTTTGTTCATTTGAATTAGGTGGATTTCCTTTACCAAAGCCACTTAGCCCCAACTTCCAATCTACATCATTAAAAGATAAGGACTGCCAATCTGACTCAGGTTTATCAAATGAATATTTCCACTCACAAGGTTCAGTAATAGCATCTTTTAAAAAATATTCAGTTTGTTCAACATCCTGATAAATTAGTTTCTCATTTAAAGCCTTTATCTTATCGATGTCAACTTTAGGTATTCTGTCATAAGTAAGTAGACCATTAACCTCTTGTTCTACGTCTGTTAGCTGTGTAAAGACAGCGCCACTCATATAGTTATAGGTTTTAAACTGCAAAAGCATATGAATATACTCAGCATATACATCTTCCAGTTCTTTCTGAGAGTTTACTTTTAACATACCAACTCCTTCTCCTGGTTTCCATTCATGGCCTTTAACTTCTAGGGCTATTGCTCCAAACTCACCGCAAACACCTGCCATTCCATATTGAGGTTCAATAATTTTTGGAGGCGGATAGGAGTGGTAATCTAATATATCACCAACATAGTCATGATGGTTATTATCACTGGCAGCATTTATCAGTCTGGTGGAATCCATTCTTCTGGTTAATTCTACCATACGTGTAGTGGGATTAATGCCATCTGCAGTTTTTTGACCTTGCAGTTCGTTATAAATGATCCAGCTTGTAATGGATGGAACGTTATATAGGCCTTCAATCATTTGCTTATATTCATGTTGAAATTGTAAAGTATCAATTTTAGGTTTTTCATGAATATATGAATTAACAGAAGGCATGTCTTGCCATACCATTAATCCAAGTTTATCTGCATAGTAATACCATCTCATAGGTTCCACTTTCAGGTGTTTACGAACCATGTTATAGCCCATCTTTCTTTGTATCTCTACATCATAACGCAAAGCTTCGTCGGTGGGCGCAGTATATAATCCATCAGGCCAATATCCCTGATCTAACAGTCCGTAATTATAAACAGGTTTGTCATTAAGATAAACTTTAGTTTTTCCATCCTGATTTTTAATGCCAATTTTACGCATTGCAAAGTAGCTTTCTACTTTATCTAATATTTTATCCTTTCTTTTAATAACAATTTCCAGATCATAAAGAAAAGGAGATTCGGGTGACCATAACTTAGGATTGGGAACAGGAAGATCTATATCTGTGCCCGGTATAGATTCTGTTGTAGATAAAACTTTACCGTTATCCAGTACTTTTGCCTGAATAATCATGTTTTCTATATTTTCATTGTATGGGCGTACTGAAAGAGTCAATTTCTCTTCATCGACATTGGGTGTCATTTTAATTTTTTCAATGCCATTTTTATCTACAGCTTCCATCCAAACGCTTTGCCATATACCAGTAATTGGAGTGTACATAATTAATAAACCATGAGGCGGATTTTCCTGTTTTCCTCTTGGAATCCCCAATTTTTCTGTTGGATCATAAACTCGCACAATCAGTTCCTGTTTATCCCCTTTTTTGAGATATTGTGTTATGTCAACATCAAAAGCATCGTATCCGCCTCGATGTAATTTAACACTCTCTCCATTTAGAAAGATTTCGGATTCCCAGTCTATAGCCCCAAAATGCAGAATGATTCTTTTTCCTTTCCAATTTTTTGGTACTGAAAATTCCTTACGATACCACAATCTGTCATAGTGTTTTTTTATTCCTGAGATAGCTGATTCAACAGGAAACGGAACCAGTATTTGTTCTGATAGCGTTTTCCCAAAAGGTGTAACGTCATTAGCTGTACCAGGTTCAAATTCCCATAATCCGTTCAGGTTAATCCATTCATTTCTTACTAACTGTGGACGAGGGTATTCTGATAGAGGTTGATCTATATTAATATCTTTCATCCAGCGTGTTGGTAATTCAGCTTCCTGCATTTTCCAGCTTTGACTGAATAAAGGGAAAGTAATACTCCCTAAAACGATAGTGACGAAAGTTATTATTGCTTTTAAATTCATCGGTTTAAATTTATTTTGTTGTTTTTTCCCAGGTATCAGTTCTGAATGGGACAGCAGGAAGTCCCTCCGTGTTGTATAAGTTTATGTCATCAGGATTATCCGACCATCCAAAACGAACAGCCACAGGATCAGTAACTTTATCTGAATAAATAATTATTTTATTATTATCCAGAAGCTTTCCTTTAGCCCAATGAAATTTTTTATCAGTACCTGCAATTGCAAAAGCCTTTAAGTAGCCATATTTATCTTTAATCATTAATCCGCTACCTACTTCTTTAAATTTGATAGTAATAGTATTATCTCTTATTTCCATAGAATCATAAACAGGTCCGGAGTTTACTGTATCTTTTTGATAGGCAACTTTAAAGGCATTTAAAGCCAATCTTTTTCCAACATCTTGTTTGTTTCGTGGGTGAATATCAAATGCATTACCTATATCAATAGCAGAAGCCATTCCTGTATTAGTTAATTCTAAGGCCATAGTTTGAGCTTCTCTAAGCTCAGCCCAATCACTATCAGTAGGTTGATCTTTAGCTTGCATAAAGTTGGCCAGTTGAACCCATAAAAACGGGAAATCTCCAATATTCCACTTTTGGCGCCAGTCTTTAATCAAGGTTTGAAATATTCTTCGGTATTGAAGAGCTCTGTCGGCATTAGATTCTCCCTGATACCATATGGCACCTTTAATCCCATAAGAGATGATAGGATTGATCATTCCATTATATAGAAGGGTAGGGTATTCGTTTGGATTCAGATCTTCATAAGTTGGATATACTTTAGTAAATTTCATTTTCCAATCACCGGCTAATGGTATGATGTTGTTTTTGGTTTTAATATACAACTGATCTTTGGCGCCAAAAAATCCTCCTAATCCTCCTGCATCTTTAACTCTGATAGCGATAATGTTTTTTCCTTCTTTTAAGGTTGAAGGATTTAACTTATACGATCTTTCAATATTATATAATTGCGTTGTACCAACAAACTCACCGTTCACCCAGGTGATGTCCTGATCATCAATTGGACCTAAGAATAGTTCCGCAGAATGATTAGCATCTTCTTTTGTAAGATTAAAACTTGTACGATACCAGGCAACACCATCAATATCTTCAAAACCATTGTGTTCCCATAAGCCCGGATTGTTAAATTTAATCCAATCATTGTCATCTAAATCAAAAGATGCATAAGGAGATATGTTATTAATGATTTGATCTGGTTCAGAAGGAATTGTTCCATTAAAAAGTGAGTTAAATTTGTGTTTTTTCTCTGCATTAATTTTTGAAAGATCCATACTTCTTAATTGGGCTAGATTTGTTTTCATATCAGGATCTTTTTCCATGCTTTCAGGACTGATCCATGTTTCTGCAACCGTTCCTCCCCATGAAGAATTAATCAAGCCTATTGGCACATTTAATTCCTTTAAAAGATTTAGTCCAAAGAAGTAACCAATCGCACTAAAATGACCAACTGATGCAGGAGAACATATTTCCCATTCACCTCCGGATAAATCTTCAGCCGGGTATTGACTTACGTGTTTTTGTACATTAAACATTCTAAGGTTTGGATAGTCGGCCTCTTTAATTTCATTTTCGCTATTGTTTACATTGGCAACATTCCATTCCATATTCGATTGTCCTGAACATACCCAGACTTCACCGATTAATATATTTTCTAAATGAATTTCATTTTTTCCTTTTATTGTCATGGAGTAGGGGCCACCATAGTCAAATTCAGGAAGTGTAATTTTCCATTTGCCGTTTTTATCAGCTTTGGTTTTTATTGTTTTATCAGCGAAGGTTATGGTGATTTTTTCATTTTTATCTGCCCATCCCCATACCGGATTTTCCAGTCCTTTTTGCAATACCATGTTTGAGGTGAAAATCCTGGCCACTTTTACATTAGCATATGTATTTATGGACAATAGAAATATGAAGATTGATAATATTGTTCCTTTGTTCATTTTAAATCATTTTATTAAAGTTCTGTCTTTATAAACTTTTGAGAGTTGCATATATTATCATGATTAACAGCCTGAATAATATATAATCCATTTGCTAAATCAGATATGTTGATTTTAAGTTTATTATTTGCAATATGATTAATGCTCTTTAGTATTTTACCCTGAGTGTTTAATATGGATAGTTTATCAATTGAAGAGGATGAACAACAAATATTTAAATCTGTAGTAGCAGGGTTAGGATAGATATTGAAACTGAATAGAAAGTCTTCAGAATTAGAAGTTACTGATGATGCTAAATCAATAGGCAAGTATAGTCTTTCATAAGGTACAACTTCTCTTATTTGATCATTACTTTCCCATTCAAGCTTTATGTTTGCACCACCTACCTCTTCAAAGTATTCCACTTTGATATCATATTTATTTCCTGCGATAAGATCAATAGAACCAGAATACTCAATGTTCCAGTCTGAGATCCATTTATCAATTATTAATTGATTATCAATCCAAACTCTTCTGCCATTATCAGAAGTGATATAAAAAGTATATTCACCAGAATACAATGGTTCGATTTGACCTGTCCAACGAATAGAGTTGTTGTCGTTGTCTATTCCAGATATGGGTGAAGATAATCCCCAATTGAAATGTATGTTTTCATCAATGCGATTGTCGACAAAGGTATTGAAGTTAGTGCCATTATAGTATTCCCCCAAAAGACCATTTCCTCTTTCTGGATTTGTTGATTCAATAAAGATAAATTGGTTTAAATACATTACACTACTGGTACCATTATAAACCAGGTAAATATGATGAAGGCCTTTGATGTTTTCAACATTACAAGAAATGGTTGTATAGGTATTAAAATCTGTAGTAGGAATTATTTCAGCAGTTCCAATAATATCTCCGTTTTCACTGTCAATCCTTACTTCAAATGTACCTGTGTTATTACCGCTTGCTATTGATAGTTCTAATTGAGCAGGTCCTTTTGCCCCAAAATCCAGATTGTTAAAACCTACCCAGTTATTATTTCTTATTTGCAGGGATTTAGTTTCTGATGGCCCGTCCACCATAAAAGCAGTTGCAATAGCATCAAAATCTTCAACCATTAAAGTTTCATACGGATTTTTTTCTGTATCTGTTGAAATGGGACAATTCACTAATAGTGATACTGCAGTAGATGCACTAAAAGCTTTGATTTCTTCTGATTCAGAGGTTTTAGTTCCCCATAGAGTGTGAATAATGCCTTTACTGTTTCGGTTATTATAAGCTACTTTAGCATTTAACTGTAACCACGGGATGTAATCAGACATGTTAAATTCCTGAATATATTTGCGGGCATATCTCATATAAATACCCTTAAATCCGTCAAGGTCGGTTCCACTTTCTCCATTTATTACAGAATTATTAAACATGTTTCTCGTATAATCAGCGATCTGATTTGCATGCATTAAATATTCCTGATCTTTTGTGTATTGATAAAGCATAGTACATGCTCCCAGATAAGTTCCCTGATTATAGGTAGAAGCCCAGTAATTTGTATTCACCTCTCCAGTTTCATTATTCACATAGTAAGCGTCGTATACATGCCCGTCATTAGTGTCAAATAAACGTCCTTTCGACCACTCGAATAATTGAATGGCTTTATCGTAATAAGTATTATCGCCTGTAGCCTTTGCCAAGTAGCAACATGCAATCATTGCAGGACCATTTATACAGGCATTTTTAGTTCGTGTACCTTGTTTCCATATTAAACCATTGCCAAGTAATTCATCTTCAGTATAGGCCCTGTTGTACATTACATCAAAATTGCTTTTTGCAATATTTAAATAGGTACTTGTTCCTGTAAAATTATAAGCTCTTAAACAAGCAATACACATCCAAGTAATATCATCGTTATATTCATTCCAACTCCAGTCAGTTCCTTCTTTTTGAATAAACTCATTGTACATTGTGGCAAAAAGTCTTAAGTATTGGATATTTCCGGTTGTTTCAAAGGCATCGTCTACTATTTCCATCATTTCGGCATTTCCCCAAAATCCTTCGCCTTTAAAAACTTCATTATCTCCTCTTGTATCAAAATAAGTACTTATCCATGAATTGAATGCTGTTTCTTTAATTGCTTCAGAAAAATCTGGTTCAACATTTTCCTGCAAGATAAAATCCCAACTTTCCAGTTCTGCATCGCTTAATTGAGCCAATTGTACATATGTTCCCTCTTCGTTTTCATCTTTGGTGCATATAGAATAGGTACTTACTGCTGCTAATTTTATTGTGTAAGAGTTGTTGGTGTTTGGTACTTTTGTAATAATCCAATTTTCAATATTTGAACCAGTTGGAGTCGTTTGGATTAGTCCTGTTCCTGTGGTTTTTAGTATCCTGTTACTGGCAATGTTAGTAAAAGTATAGGTATTATCAGCAATATTATTGATCATCCATTTTTGTGCATTAGAATTGGTATTTGTCCATAATTGAATTTTACCATTTACATCTAAAGATGAGTTTTCAACACTCATTACTTTATTATTCGTTGAACGTTTGATGATATAAACAGATCCTGTTTGTAAATCTTCAGCTTCTGCATAAGTTCGTGTATACATCATCATTAATACCATTATAAATAGATATTTCATAATGAGCCGTTTCCTTGTAGTGGAAGTTTTATTCATGTGAGTTATTTTTACTGTAAAAAGGAAACTAACTGTATATTGCTATTGTGTTAATAATATACAGTTAGTTGATTATTATAGACTTATCAATGAATGTTTGCTTATTAATCTTCGATAATCGTTAATTAAGTTTCAAACATATCAGAACAAAAAGATTGTGTTTACTGTACGACTACTTTTGAACTATATACTTTTTTCCCTTCATCTACAATCTTTAAAATATAATGACCTGAAGGAATATTTTGGATATTCAGAGTATTTGTATGTTCTGCTTTAGTGACCATTGTTCCGGATATATCATACAGTTCAATTTTTTCACAATTCAATCCATTAATATTGATTTTCTTCTTTGCAGGATTTGGATACACCGTAAAACTATCTAAAGATTGATCATTAATATCAGTTGATGTTGACCATGTATTTTCCATTACAGAATTGATCTCATCTTCAGATAATCGACCTCTAAAAAGATATAACTCGTCAATATTTCCATTCCAGAAATTTTTGTCGCCTGTTTTATGAGCTCCAATCCTGAATCCTCCGGTACAATTTTCAAATGCAGGAGTATAACAAATTGTGTTTTTTTCTCCGTTGATGTAGTATTTTACAGTTTGACTTTGTGGATCACAGATGGCAGCAACATGAATCCATTTATTTCTCTCAAAGGACCCTGAAGAAGATAGATTAGGATTCGCACCCATAAAGTTGTTAAAGGAAGCATTATCGGTAAATGACCTTGTGTAACAAAATATTCTTCCATTGCCATCACTTGAGCCATTCTTTTGAGCTAGAATAACTTCCTCATAAAATTCTCCTGAATTCGGGATGTAGTCTGAACTATTATAAACCCATGAACAAACAGTGAAAGGAGTATTTTGAGGATTTACAAGGTTTTCTGTATTCAGATCGAGATATTGATTAGTTCCATTCAGAAGTAAAGATTGACCATGATATCCGGTTGCAAAATCATAAGCATTAGTACTTTGAAGGATGTAATTGTTTGTAGATTCATCATCAATGTTTCCATCAAAAGGATAATGGAAAATCATTTCCACAGGAACATCTGTAGGAGCGTTTCTTAAACCAACACTAACAGCCCATTCATCCCATAACTCTGCAAGTTCAAAAACTTTTTGTGGATTTTGAGCTGCAAGATTATTTGTTTCTGTAGCATCATTAGATAGGTCGTAAAGTTCCCATGCATTGTTTGCTAAAGCAACAAGTTTCCAGTCCTTAACACGAATAGCCCTACCACCTTCATGCTCCCAATACACTGTGTCATTTGTGTTTGTAACAGTAGTGTTTAATTGAGGTAATAAGCTTTTACCAGCAGGTTTATTAGTTTGTTCGCCATTTATTGTTTCAGGATATGAAGCACCTGCTAATTCCAAACAGGTCGGCAAAATATCTATTACGTGTGCAACACCCTTGTTTATAGTATTAGCTTTACCTGCTAATCCATCCGGCCAATGAACAATTAAAGGTGTAGAAGTTCCGCCTGCATAAGATTCTTTTTTCCAGTATCTGAAAGGAGTATTTACAGCACTGGCCCATGCATTTCCAATATAATTCCATGTAGTTTCTGCTCCCGGGTTTTGTGAGTTATATTCTATCGTAGTTCCATCTCTTGTAAATCCAGGACGATCGAAACCGGGTGGGTACCCTCTTTCATAAGATGCTCCATTATCTGATAGAACTAAAATTATGGTATTATTATACATCCCTTCATCTTTTAGTTTTTGGATGATTTCACCAATACCCTGGTCAATATGATCTACCATAGCTGCATGAACCGCCATGCATGCAGATTCGTATGCTTTTTCTGTGCAGTCTGCCCATGATCGTCCGGATGAATTTTCAGGAAGAGGATATGTTTCTTCTTCGATAATTCCTAATTCAACCATGCGTTGGTAACGGTTTTCTCTTAATACTTCCCATCCATCAGTATACGTATTTGCATATTTTGCAATGTCTTCAGGTAGAGCATGTAAAGGCCAGTGAGGTGCAGTATGTGCCACATACATAAAGAAAGGTTTATCATCGACTTTAAATTGGTCAATTAAATCTAGCGTTTTGTCAGTAACGAAATCAGTCATATAAAAATCTTCCGGTACTTCTTCAATTGGAGTTTCATTGTGTACTAAACTAAATGGATCAAAGTAATTTACTACTCCCCAAATTGTTCCCCAATGCTCCTCAAATCCACGGTTGTATGGATAGGTATCTACAGGTGCAAACGGACTATAATCAACTTGATGAGCAAGCCATTTTAAATGTTCCTCAGAATTACTGAGAGCTTTAGTTTCAGACAGATGCCATTTCCCTGTCATCCCTGTATGATAACCATTATCTTTTAATATCTCAGCAATTGTAGCTGCGTTTTTGTTAAGACTAACTCCCATTCCATCAATACCTGCAGCTTGAGGATAATGCCCTGTCATTAAGGAAGCTCGTGTTGGACAACACCTTGCACAATTATACATTTGTGTGAACTTAACTCCTTCAGAAGCGAGTTGATCTATATTTGGTGTTTGTATTTCACCTCCATAGCATCCTAAATCGGAAAAACCCATGTCATCAACCATAATAATCATAATATTAGGTTTTTCCTGAGCTTTACTTATGGTGGATAATATAAAGATGAATAAAAATAATAAACGAAGTCTTTTCATTTTATATCATTTAAATAAGGAATGCCGGAATTTTAAAAGGCTGCAATTCCGGCATTTAGATTAGATTTATTGTTTTATGAATTTTGAAGAGGATATGTTTTGTCCATTAGTCACAGAGATGATGTACATTCCGTTATTTAATTCCAATGGTATACTTACCGAATTTGTTTCAGAATTGATTTCGCCTTCCGTTACACATTGACCATTCATATTATAGATTGTATATTTTGAGTTCTCAAATGCAGTCTTTGAAAATATACAAATAGAGCCATCCTTATAATAGGTAGAAAAGGTACATTCTTTTGTTTCTTGTATATGAGTGGTTTTCATGGCAGCTTGAACTCCATTTGTCATGATGTAGTTGATGTCTTTAGCATCAAGTACTTCACCAGTTAATAATAGTTCATCCATCAAACCTTTCTGAACAAAATAAGAGTTTTCATTTTTTCTGGATCCAATAACAATTTCACCTGTATTACTTTCTGTACCACCATTAATTTCATTTACTAAAACACCATTCACATAAATGTAACGTTTTCCTGCAGCAGCATCTTTAACAATAGCACAATGATACCATGTATTAGCCGTAATCGCAGTAACATCATCACATCTCATTCCATCTGTAAATGAACCTAAATAATCTTCCACCAATACTTCCATGTGAATACGACCCGGATTTTGTCCGTCAACGTCCTTTTGGTGCACCCAGGTTTGAGCATCAACTACAGAGGATAATTGTTCGTGATTTAACCATGCCACTAAACTAAAGTTGTTAACAGGATTGAAATTAATTCCTGAAGATACTACAGCCATATTGTCAAAATACCCGGCATTACCAAATTTCCCTGTTTGATATGATATGTCATCACCAACCGTTTGCGTAAAAGTGGTGCTACTTGTCGCTGAATTATTAAGATTATCATCAAATTTTAAGTAACACTTGACTTGGTCAGGATCGATTTGTTGCGCATTTAGTAATCCATAGCTTATAAATGCAATGATTGTTAATAGTAGATTTTTACCTTTCATAAATAATGATTTAAATTAGTTAATATGATATTAATCAGTTGATTATATGGTGTAATTACTTAATTCATAATTCTTTATAAGAGTATTATAAGCTTTATTCATTATCAATTGTGTAGATTTAGATACGTATGAATTTCGGTTGAACAGTATCAACCAATTGAGAGGAAACTGTTTGATGTTTCAAATAGGAAACCTTTGGAATAATTGTGAATACGATTAAGTTTTCTATTATGGTGATTTTTTCAAACTTGTTAAAGTTTATTTGATCGTTAGGGAATGGTTTGTTGATAATAAACCTGAATGTAGATTTAGTTAACGCAACTAAGAATTTGAGAAATAGGTTTTGTTTCATAATTGTATTATATCGTACTACCTAATACAATATGTACTAACATATTACTCATTTTGAATTATATAAAAATGAGTTTGCACGTTTTATTGTTGATTGCAATTCTGTTTAGTAGAGAATTAAACCAGCAAATAAGAGTACAAACTCATTTAGTATTGAAAACCTTAAATAGTATTTTATTTACTTTTTAATGAATTTAAGATTTTGGATTTGTCCATTATTATTAATCATTAAAAAGTATATTCCTTTCGAAAGAGATTCTACATTAACAGACGTATCATAAGTTTGTAAAACTTTATTCCCCTGGATATTATATATTTCCAAAACGGCAGGTTCTTTTAATCCTTGAATATTCAGAATGTTTTCAACCGGATTTGGATATAACAGTAATAAATTTTCATTATTTTGAATAATACCAAGAGGTAAATCAGTGTATAATTGACTTTGTGGAATGATTTCCTTGACTTCGTGGTTACTACTCCATTTTAGCTTAATATTAGCACCACCTGACTCTTCAAAATAGTCCAGGCGTATTTTATATTTAGTCATTGCGTCTAAATGTATAGTTCCAGTATAAGTAACATCATAATCACTGATCCATTTGTCAATAATCAGTTGATCATTAATCCATAAGCGTCTTCCGTTATCACTGGTTATATAAAAAGTATATTCTTCGGAATATCTTGGTTCAATGAAACCCGTCCATTGTATTGAAAAATAATTATTTGCTAATGGAGAGCCTGGATTTGATTCACCCCAGTCAAAATTAATTTGGGAATCTATGCGTGTGTATTTATATGATACCAGGTTCATCCCTGTGTAATAATTACCATTTAAACCATCACCAGTACCTTCCAGGCTTTCTGTAGTTTCCAAATACCACATTCCTTCGTCCTGATTGTTATTGCTGTTCATTTGTACATTAGCCTCTATGTTACTGCTTGCTGCATTAATAACCATACCACTGTATACAGAAATCATTTTGTATGAATTATTATCTGCAGGAACTACAATAAACTGCTGGTTTAGAGATTCAAAATCTTTCCACTGATGAACATTGGCATCTTCATTAAGACTTGTTTTTGCTACTGTAGCCATCATTTTGCTGTTACGAGCCATTATTTTATAAACACCATCGCCTAAATGAAAGAATTCGAAAACCTGGTTGTACTTATTTAAAAGACTATACTGTTGGATGTTTGTGTTGTAATCAGTACTGAATTCACCTCCGCTAACATCCATATAATAGCTGCTTTTTTTATTCTTAAGATAATAGGCACCTGTAAGATTTGGATCACCATTGGCTTTTACTTTAATGGAGATGGTTTTGTTGTCCCAGTTAGAAGCATTGTCTTTCATTAGTTCTGATGAAAGATCTGTCATGTCAGACGTAATTTCAATTGAATCACCACCAAACTCATCCTCAGAATATAGTATTGCTTTGAATCCTTCCATTATCTTAATAGAAGATATTTCATTTGAGGATATGCCTAATTCAAATAATTGATTGGAATTATATTTACCAATTTTTAATCCGGCAGAAAAGCCTGTCATATCCGTATCAGGATAAATAGTAACTAAACCTGTTGTTGATATAGGCTGAGCATATAATTGGGTATATGGTACAATTTGACGAAGTTGAGATTCACTTTCCCATTCCAAGAGGCACATGCTATTACCTGTACCTTCCTTATAGTCAATCGTGATATCATATTTTTCACCGGAGGTAAGTGTTATGTTTCCAGTTTTGGTAGTCGTATTTTCAGCATCGTTTGCATCAAATAAAACAGAGCCATTTATTGTAAGTTTAGCACTACCATCTGAGGCGAAGTAAAATGTATAGTTATCTGAGTATAATGGTTGTATTTGTCCTGTCCAATGAACAGAGAAAGTATTGTTTTTACTTAAATCTACAGGACTGTTCTCTTTCCAGTCAAAATCAATTTTTCTGTCGATTTTATTTTCAACCAAAGAGCTAAAATTAGCATCATTATAATAAGACGCATTTAATCCGTTGCCTGTTCCCATTGGTAGTCCACCCAGATTTTTTTTAATTAACCAAACAAATTCATCAGGAGCTACAACTCGTATGTTAGGATTGAGTTTACTGATGACATTAGCTACATCATGGGGATTCATTGTCCATATATGTACAGGAACCAGACTATAACCTTCCTGTGAGTATATATCAGTTGATTGCGTATTTAAAAGATCTGCCATTCTTTGTGAAATCACTTCCTGTGTATCAGCGCTGCGATCTTCTGAATTACCCCAAAATACATAACGTCCACCTATGCTGGGTTTGCCTTTATACCAGCTGATTTCTCCATGCATACCCTGATATTGTTCTCCGTAAGTATAATAAAATAAGGCATCAATATTACTTTGTTTCAGATATTCATCCGGATTATGTGCCCCATCATCAGTATCAATAACATTGACAATATTCATGTCTGCTTTTCTCATGAATTTGTTTAACTCTTCACAGTGATGAGGCTGATTAGGACTTAAACTAGGAAAATAATAACCAAGACCTGATGGAGAAGCAATTGCTACATTCCGGCCTTCAGGTGTGGTTTGCAATCCTTGTACTAAATCATTATAAATTAAAGGAGTTAGTTCGCATAATGCAGGAGAAAGAGTCCATCCTAAATTAATACGACTCTGATTATCGTTCTTCCAGGTCCATAGATCCCAAAATGCCGATCCAACAGGCCAGGATATATTATCTCCATCCGAAATTACAAAACATACAGTGTGCACATCAGGCTCTACTTTAAATGGAGTTATGGGATCTTTTTGTTTTTTAACACGAGCTGGCAAATTGGTTAAAGTAGCCAGGTTTTTTAATCCTCCAGAAGGTATTATCTTAAATGAATTTTCTGATAATTTAGCAACACTTCCATCTTCAGACACCCACCAGCCATAAAACATAGCACCGGGATTTAGAAATTCATAGACACTATTGCTTAAAGTTCCATTAATATTTGCATCATAAAAACGAATTCCCCCTGTATAAGCGGTGTAATCAACTAAACCGGTCCAATCATTTGAACCTAGAAAAAAAGCCACATCTTTATTTAAAATGTCACTGTAGTTGGTTAATGCCCAGGCTTCATCTTTACCTCTCACATCTAACTTCATTGTTAAACCGGCTGAAATAGCTTTCGATTCAAGTTCAGTTGGAATGGCAACTGCATTTAATACACCGGATAGAGAAGCAGCCACATTAGAACTGGCACTTTGAGGATCACAAAGAATATAACCGTCTATACGTTTAGAGAAAAATCTGAGAATACTCGTAAAGCTTGAACTTCCAAAATTGAAATACTTAATGTCTAAGTCTGAGTTTTTGACAATTTCTTCATGGAAATATTGTTTTTGTAAGATCATAGGTTTGGTTCGGGCTAATAATCCACTAAGAGACCCGATAGCAAATTGTTCTGAAGCAGTCATGTTTTTATCCGCTATGAAAAGAGTATCCGTAACAGATGATGCCATAAAAGGACTTCCTTCCACACGATCAATGGTTTGACTATATCCATTCAGAACAAAGAGGAGAGCTAAACAGCAAAAAGTAATAATTCTGTGCATAATTAAATAGTTTTAGATTTAGTCTGGAAAACCTTTACAATATTCACATGGGGAAGATTGTTTTAGTTTTGGCAGACCCTGATAATTGATTTTTTGATAAACTCATCTATGTTTGGAATCAAAAAATCTATTTAATTATACAACTTAACAGATGTTTACACTCACTGCTTTAACTTGATGATAGTTATTTACTGATGAAGCCTTTGTAAGGCAGAGACTATTTTAGCAACTTAATTAAAAACGCATTAGTCATATGTATGAGAAAGAGAAAAGTAGCCTGATATTATTACTAATTAAAAGATTTAGCTTTTAGTTATTTATTTATAGTATTGATTGAATATTAGGATTATGAGTTTAAGCAATTTAGATTGTTGCATAAGGGTATTTTAGGACAATAGATTTGTTTCTTGAGTTTTAAGTATTTCAGAAGTCGTTTATTTTCATAATTGTTATGAGTAAAATTATTTGTTAAGTTGTATAAATAAGTAATGCCAATCAGGTGCTGAATAGAAAAAAACAGAGCCGTAAGAATACAGAGTGTATTTTAAATATTTAACTCACGTAAATTATTCAAATTTGAATAAGAGAATTGATCTAATCCCATTATTATGTAATAATGCGAATCAAGTATCGGATTTTTCCTATTCAAAAGGCAGAAGGCCTTAGGCAAGATGCTCATTCAGACTATAAGTCTGAAATTTATTTATCGACTAATACAAGGGGCGATGCCCCTTGTTGTGATAATTTAGTCTTTTAGCCTATTAAACAATAATTTTCAACGCTTGATTGACATAAGTAAAGTATTTGTAGTGGAAAATAATTATAGGAATAATCAAAATCGTACTAAAATGTTAGATAAAACAAAAGTATTTATTGTCATGTTTATTGTGACTTTAGTAAGTAGTTGTACCAGCAAAGAAACTGCTAAAATTAAAGATGAGCGACCTAATATCATGATAATAATGGTGGACGATTCAGGTTATTCAGATTTTGGATGTTACGGGGGAGAAATACAAACACCCAATATCGATAAACTGGCAGAGACAGGTATACGATTTACCCAGATGCATAATGGAGCCAGATGTTGTCCTACCAGAGCTTCTTTAATGACAGGACTATATCCACATACAGCCGGTATTAATGGCATGGGTGTAAACCTTGAAATGAATGCCGCAACAATAGCTGAGGTACTAAAAGAGGATGGTTACCATACTGGTATGACCGGGAAATGGCATTTATCCACAACAAAAAGTGTTGGTAGCTTAGAGGATCAACTACAATGGTTAGCGCACAGAACGGATCATGGTCCTTTTTCTCCGTTAGAAAATTATCCATGTAACAGGGGGTTCGAAGAGCATTGGGGAACAATCTGGGGAGTAGTTGATTTCTTTGATCCTTTTAGTTTAGTACATAATGAAGAACCAATAAAAGATGTTGATGAAGACTTTTATGTTACAGATTTTATCACCCAAAAGTCAATTGATTTGTTAAATGAATACAGCAAAGATGATAAGCCATTTTTTATGTATGTAGCGCATAACGCGCCTCACTGGCCATTACATGCTTTGCCTGAGGATATTGCAAAGTATAAAGATACATATACCGATGGTTGGGAAAAGATGCGAAATGACAGGTATTCACGAATGGTTTCAATGGGTATAATTGATAGCTCCAGTTATAAATTACCGCAAAATTCATCAGGAAGAGTATGGGATGATTGTGAAAAAAAAGAATTTGAAGCTAAGTGTATGGCTGTTCATGCAGCAATGGTAGACCATGTGGATCAGGGAGTTGGTGATATAATAAATACATTGAAGAAAAATGGTCAATATGATAATACATTAATATTTGTTCTATCAGACAATGGAGCTTCCTACGAAAGAGGTTATGTACCTGGTTTTGATCGTCCTGGTTTTACTCGTGATTCAACGATTATTGATTATGCGTCAGAAAATCCGGGAGCGCAAACAACCTGGAACTATTTAGGAAGAGCATGGGCCAGTGCAGCAAATACACCATTCAGATACTGGAAGAAAGAGTCTTATGAAGGTGGTAGTGCCACTCCATTTATTGTACATTGGCCTGAAAAGTTAACAGACAAAAATAATACGATCAACAGAGGTTTAGCTCATGTAATTGATGTTATGCCAACGTGTTTGGAAATTGCAGGGACACAATATCCCGATAGTATTAACGGACTTAAAACCGTAAAATTGGATGGTAAAAGTTTGATGCCTTTAATTATGGGTGAAACAGCTTCTATACATGATACATTGTTTTGGGAACATGAAAATGGTCGTGCTATACGTATCGGGGAATGGAAAATGGCCGCTTTGCCAAATGAACCATGGGAGTTGTTTCATATATCAGAAGACCATACAGAAACAAATGATCTTTCTTTAAATTATCCTGACAAAGTAAAAGAAATGAATGCTGCATGGGAGAAACTTTATAGCCAGGCATTAAATAAGAATAAATAGAGGATATTCTTTCTAATGTATTAAAGAATTATTATCCCAATTAATAGAAGTTATAACATTTAAAGCTGATGGATTTGTTGAGAACTATCAGCTTTATGCGTTAATATAAAAGTGAAAACAACAGGTTAGTTATCCTTATACGTTTTTTATGCAAAGCTAATTATAGGCTATTCTTTCAGAATAAACTCCAGAATGTCCAATTAAGGATAAATAGCATCATTGATTTATTTTACATTATACTATTCTATTTTTTCACTTTAATTCTAAAAATGGGATAGTATTATCTGGTCAACATATACCATAAATTGCGCAATCGTCTGAATTGCCTAAATAGTGTTACTCTATAATCTCATTATATAATAAGTTTGACTAAGCATAGGCATAGAATGAAAGGTCCTTGCCTTTTTTAATGAGCGGAATAATTAATATCAGAATATATAATTATACCATGTTATAATCAGTTAAATAAAATCTACATACTAAAATGATCAAATCTAGTACGCTTCGATATTTATTAGTTTGTCTAATACTAGGCATTTGTTTTAATCTATCCGGATATGCAAAAACAGATGTTAATGAATTAACGTGTGAATACCATAATAATCCCATCGGCATTGATGTTTTACATCCTCGTTTAAGCTGGAAAATCATTTCAGATCAGAAAAATGTAATGCAGCAAGCTTATGAAATCAAAGTCAAAGATTTATCGGGCAATGTGATTTGGAATACATCAAAGGTGGTTTCAGATCAATCTGTAAATGTAGAATATCAGGGACCTGTATTAATGTCAAAACAAGGAGCTTATTGGCAAGTCAGGATTTGGGATAATAAAGGAAAAGTATCCAAATGGAGTGAACCTGCTTACTGGGAAATGGGATTATTAAAAGCCAATGAATGGAAAGCCAATTGGATATGTATAAAAGAGAAGGAACAAGGAAATATTAAACCTGCCCAGTATTTCAGAAGTGAGTTCAGTTCATCCAAAGAGGTTCTTTCTGCCAGAGTTTATGTTACATCACTTGGTCTATATCAACTGTTTATAAATGGCAAAAAGGTAAGTGACGATTTATTTACTCCCGGGTGGACCAGTTATAATAAACGTCTTCAGTACCAGGTTTATGATGTTACTTCATTAGTAAGCAATCAAAATGCAATAGGCGCCATCTTAGGTGATGGTTGGTATCGTGGTCAAATAGGATGGGCAAAGCCAAATAATTACTATGGCGATAAGTTGGCTTTATTGTTACAGTTAGAAATTAATTATACAGATGGAACAAGTGAAACTATAATAAGTGATGAAAAATGGAGGGGGAGAACAGGTCCAATTCTTGGTTCGAGTATATATCATGGTGAGACTTACGATGCACGCCTTGAACTAGGAGATTGGACTAACTTTAGTTTTGATGAGGTAGATTGGGATTCAGTAAATATGATGGATCATTCAAAAGAGATGTTAGTGGCTTCACAAAGTGATCCGGTACAAGGTGTAAAAGAAATTAAGCCTATAAAGTTAATCAATACCCCAAAAGGTGAAACAGTGCTCGATATGGGTCAAAATATGACCGGATGGGTGCGTATGAAAGTTAAAGGAAAATGTAGTGATAAAGTAATAATGTCTTTTGCAGAGGTTTTGGATAAGGATGGCAACTTTTACACAGAAAACTTAAGAAGAGCTAAAGCAACTGATACATATATTTTAAAGAGTGATAGTGAAGAAACATTTGAACCACATTTTACTTTTCACGGATTCCGTTTTGTAAAGTTGGAAGGATATCCGGGTACTCCTGATTTAAATGATTTTACCGGAGTGGCGATATATTCAGCAATGAAGCAAACCGGAATGTTTTCTTGCTCAGACTCGCTTATAAATCAATTACAACATAATATTCAATGGGGACAATGTGATAATTTTCTGGATGTTCCAACTGATTGTCCGCAACGTGATGAACGTTTAGGATGGACAGGAGATGCACAGGTGTTTTGTCCAACAGCAGCTTTTAATTACAATGTAGCACCATTTTTTACGAAGTGGATGAAGGATGTTGCGGCAGATCAACATCCCAATGGAGTAATACCTCATGTAGTTCCTGATGTAATGTTAGGGCGTGAAGGAGGATCTACAGCATGGGCTGATGTTTCGGTTATTATACCATGGACCATTTATCAGGTTTATGGAGATACTCGGATTCTTGAAAACCAATATCAAAGTATGCAGGCTTGGATTGAATATATGAGAAATAGTGCGGGAGATGATTATTTGTGGACAGAGAATTGGCATTTTGGCGATTGGTTGGCTTTTGCAACAACAAATTCTGATTATCCCGGTGCCACAACAGAAAAAGATTTAATTGCAACAGCATATTTCTATCATTCAACTGATTTATTGAGTAAAATAGCCGGAATCATAGGAAAGAAAGAAGATGAGCAAACATATAAAGCATTGTGCGATAATATTAAAAAAGCATTTATTAATGAATATGTAACTCCAAACGGAAGATTAGTTTCTCATACTCAAACTGCTTATGCACTTGCACTCTCTTTTGGTTTACTTCCTGATGCCCTTAACGATAAAGCAGCTGAATTTCTGGCTAAAGATGTCGAGAAATTCAAACATCTGACAACTGGTTTTGTTGGAACTCCTCTGCTGTGTAGTACTCTTTCTTCTACAGGCAGAGAAGATTTGGCTTTTATGCTTTTGATGCGTAAAGAATATCCATCATGGCTTTATCCTGTTACCCAGGGAGCAACTACAATTTGGGAACGTTGGGATGGACAAAAAACCGATGGATCTTTTCAGGATGTTAGTATGAATAGCTTTAACCATTATGCTTATGGTGCAATAGGTGAATGGTTGTATAATTATGTAGCAGGAATTAATATCGATAGCAAGAATCCGGGGTACAAACACATTATTCTAAGTCCTCATATAGGAGGCGGACTTACTAATGCAAACGCTACTTTTGAGTCGCTTTACGGAACTATAAAATCTGACTGGAAAATTGAAGGAGAAAAATTTATTTATAATGTAAGCATTCCTGTAAATACAACGGCAACAATAATATTACCTCAAAAATACTTTGAAATCATTACTATTAATTCAAAACCTATTCAAAAAGTGGTGAATATTGACAAGGAGGATGGGAAAACTGGCTTTACATTAGGTTCAGGATCTTATCAAATCAAATGTTCCGTCGCTAATATCAATAATTAAATAAAACAGATGATGAAAAATTTGTCCTTACTACTTCTTATCCTGTCATTGTGTCCTCAGGCAATTTTTGCGAAGAAAGAAACATGCGGCAAGGAGAATGATAATACTAATCATTTAGTAATTGAAGCTATAGATTCAGTTGAATATAAAAACAAAGAAATCTTTTACGCAGATCCAACCATTTTTGTTGATAAAGGTACTTACTACTTAACAGGTACCAGAAATACTGAACCTTTGGGTTTTGCCATTCTTAAATCAAAAGATCTAAAAGAATGGAGTTCACCTACTAAAGAAGAACTTCATATGATTCTTACGAAAGGGCAAAAAGCCTATGGTGAACAAGGATTCTGGGCTCCACAAATATTAAAACTAAACAAAGAATATCTATTTGCTTATACTGCAAATGAACAGGTAGTTTTAGCAAAATCAAAGAAGTTAATAGGTCCTTTTACGCAGGATAAAATTGAGCCTATTGACGATTCTGAAAAAAATATTGATCCTTTTATTTTTAAAGATGATGATGGTAAATACTATTTATACCATGTAAGATTTGATCATGGAAATTATTTATGGGTTGCTGAATTTGATATTACAACAGGAAAAATAGATCCTTCTACACTTAAGAAATGTTTTGGTCAAACAGAGGCATGGGAAGCTACTGATAATTATCCTTCCGCTCCAATTATGGAAGGACCAACCGTATTAAAATTAAAGGACAAATACTACTTGTTTTATTCGGCTAATCATTTTATGAATATTGATTATTCAGTGGGTTATGCAACTTCAGATTCTCCTCTAGGACCATGGGAAAAGAATCAAAATAGTCCAATTATTCATCGATCAATTGTTGGAGAAAATGGAGCTGGTCATGGTGACGTTTTTATGGGTAAAGATAATCAGTTATACTACGTGTATCATGTTCATTATTCTCAGGATAAAGTATCTCCCAGAAGAACCCGAATTGTTCCTTTAAATAAAAAATGGAATGCTCAGAAAAATACCTATGATTTTTATGTTGATAAAGACAAAATAATTGTGCCTGTTTTGAGTGAAAGTAAATAAATATAGCACATTTCCCTTGCCTGAAACTTTGGTTTTAGCTAAAATCTACAATCTAAATTAAAAATGAAAAAACTTAAGACTATAATACTTTTATGTATCATTTGTGCTCTGAATATGGCTGTTTTAGCTCAAAGCTGGCACAATCCTTTGGTTCTGAATGACGAGTGGAGCCTATATGGTATAGGTGATCCATACCTGTTAAAATATAAAGGTGAATATTACCTATACTGTAGTACACGTGATGATATGACAGGTGTTAAATGTTGGTCGAGCCGCGATTTAGTTAATTGGAATTATAAAGGTTTAGTAACTACGGAAGCCATTACAAAAGGAGCCTATGCACCTGAGGTAATATATTATAATGGTTCATTTTATATGTATACTTCGCCAGCAGGAAATGGGCATTATGTATTAAAGGCTGATTCACCCACTGGACCATTTACGGTAGTAACCGGTAATTTAGGAAACTCAATTGATGGATCTGTATTCATAGAAGATAATGGTTCATTATATTTCTATAGAGCTGGTACTACAGGAATTTTTGGTCATTCTATGAGTTCTCCTACGAGTATTGGAAGTGCAGTGCAGATTAATGCTTTTATGAATGGGTGGACCGAAGCTCCGTGTGTTGTTAAGCGAAATGGTATTTATTATATGCAATACACAGGTAATCATGTTATTTCTCCCGGATATAGGATTAATCACGGTCGTTCTTCAACAGGACCATTGGCTGGGTTTGAACCTTTTGATGAGTTCAATCCATATATTATTTGTACCGAAGGTGATGTAAAAGCTTTGGGGCATGGTAGTCTTTTTATTGGACCTGACCTTGATTCATATTATATAACCTACCATAATAAAGTTACATCATACAGCACCGGGCCTTTACGTCATTTAAATTTCGACAGAGTGGCATGGAATGGTAAATTATTACTTACTCAAGGTCCAACTACATTTGATAAACCTGTGCCTGAAATGCCTGATTTCTATGATTATTTTGATGTGAATTCTATTGGGGATTCCTGGCAAACTATAAATGGTACCTGGCAAATAGGGACTGAAGGTATTCTGACTCAGAATAATCTATCTGAATCTACTGATGATATTATTTTAATTTCAGAAGAACCAGGCTTTAGTTTTACTGCTGAGTTTAATATGCAAACAGTAACCTCAAACGGAAGTACATCTAATAATGGAATAATATTTAATTATATAGATGAGAATAATTATGGTCTGGTTTCTCTAAATGCATATTCTAAAACACTAACCGTTAACATTAAAGAAAATAGTGTTTGGGGAACTGCTATTGTAAATGGTTTAAATGGTGTAGTTGACTTATATAAATGGAATACTATCCGAATTGAAAAGAATATGGATCAGGTAAAAGTCTTTATTAATAATATGTTGAAGGCTGAAATTACTGATTCATTTGATGGTGGAAAATTAGGATTGATAAGTCATGCATCTGAAACAAATTACGATTATTGTGCTTTTTCAAATAAAGTTAACGGAAGTGGTATTTATGATTCCTATAAATCAATACCTGGTAAAATTGAAGCAATTCACTATAATGAAACCAATGGTTATAACGAAGTTAATTTAAGTAGTTCTTTAAATTTCAGAGGTGATAATGTACAAGTTACTTCATTAAGTGAAGGAACTTATGCCTTAGGAAGTGTGACCACAGGTAATTGGTATGATTATAATTTAAACGTAGGTTACGAAGGTAATTATGCTATCGGAATCAAGTATGCTTCAAACTCAGAATGCACCATTAATTTTTCAAATTCAGAAGGTGTATTAAGTGACGATATTGTATTGCCATCTACAGGAGGTACTTATAAAACTTTTGTAACAGATCCTGTTTACTTGTCAAAAGGTTTAAATACAATAAAGATGTCTATTGTAAGTGGACAAGCTGCATTTTATCGATTTACTTATGAGAAGTGGGAAAGTGTTATCACTTATGCGGATAGTTTTACGTCTTCTTATAATAACTGGAATTACGAAGGTGATGGTACCTGGGATATCATAGATAAAACGGCTCTGGTAACAGGAACTGGTAAACGTGCAGTCGGGAATACTGCATGGAGTGATTATGCTGTGGAAGTGGATGTAAAATACATTAATGACTGGAATGCCGGACTCATTTTCAGAGTTAAAAACCCTGCAATGGGCGGAACAGGGAATGATCCTCAGCTGGGAGCTGATTTTTTACAAGGGTATTATGTAAATATAACATCTAATGGTGCTTATCTGGGTAAACAAAACTATAATTGGAAAGGATTAAAAGGATACTCAGGAGCAAGTCATACATTAAATCAATGGTATCATTTAAAAGCTGAAGTAAGAGGTGCAAATATCAAAATATATATTGATGATATGGAGAATCCTGTTATTGATTATACCGATGATGATCCTTTTATAACGGGTAAAGTTGGATTGCGATCTTTTTATACCACAGCAAACTTTGATAATTTTGAGGTTCATGATATTGATTCTGAATCATCGGCACTAAATGAAGATGTATGTTTTTCAATTATTTCCTGTTTTTCGGATAAAGTAATTGCTGTAAATCCAGAAAACTACACTGAAGTTACTCAGAAAACATTTAATGAAAATGATCTTTATCAACAATGGAAGTTTGATAAAGAGAGTTCTTTCTGGTCAATTATCAATAAAGGATCAGGAAAATATTTAACAGTTAATGATCTGGGAGATGTCGTTACTACAGATTATAGTCAAAGTCCTTTATTCTACTGGCAAGTTAGTGAGGAAGAAACAGGGAGACACAGTGTTGAAAATTTATCAAGCAAAAATTATCTTTTAATCGACGATGGTCAAACTATTGATGGAGCCTCCATCTTGCAGGGTACTTACGATGGATCTGAAGAGCATTTATGGAAATTTAAATATTTGTATCGTGATGATGTTTCTACAGGAATTGAAACAGGTAATTCTTTGATATCCAGCCTTGAAATAGTGCCTAATCCCACATTAAATTATTGCGATATCTCTTTGTCTCAGCCAATTCAATCCGTGAAAATATTTGACTTAAAAGGAGTATCTGTGGATTGCTATGATGGCAATAAACTAAAAACGGTTAGGGTTAATTGTGAGAATTATAAAAAAGGGATTTACATAGTTTGTGTTAAAAGTGGAGATAGCTCTATAAGGCAAAAACTAGTCGTTCTATAGACTTTGTTTGAGATTATACAATGCTGTATCATTAATAAGCTATAAAAGTATTTTGATTGATTATACAAATTATTTTAAAACATTAAGCATATGAAATTTAGTTTTTTAACAGGAATAGGACTTGCATTGGTTTTAATGGTAAGTTGCAATTGTCCTACAAAGAATGAAGATAAAGAGCAGGTGACAGTTAAGAATAGATGGACTATTGAGCAAGCTCAAAACTGGGATAAAGAAAATGGATGGTTACGAGGAAGTAACTTTAATCCAAGTACTGCCATTAATCAATTGGAAACATGGCAGGCAGAATCATTCGATACTGCTACTATTAACAGAGAGTTAGGCTGGGCAGAAGAAATTGGCATGAATTGTATGCGTGTTTATCTCCATCATTTGGCGTGGGAAATTGATAAAACTGGTTTTAAAGATCGCATGAATCAGTATCTTAATATTGCAGACAAGCATGGTATTAAAACTATTTTTGTGTTTTTTGATGATTGCTGGAATCCAACTTATAAGGCAGGAAAACAACCGGATCCAAAACCCGGAGTTCATAATTCAGGTTGGGTGCGTGACCCGGGAGAGTTGCTTTATTTAGACGAAAATTTATTACCTCTATTAGAAGATTACGTAAAAGATATTCTATCTACCTTTAAAAACGATAAGCGTATTGCAATATGGGATTTATATAATGAACCAGGCAATAATAGGAATGGAAATCACTCAATGCCTTTGCTGAAGAAAGTATTTAGTTGGGGATGGGAAGTACGTCCTTCTCAACCTCTATCATCAGGTGTTTGGAATTATAGCTTAAAGGATTTAAACAAGTTTCAGGTTGAAAATTCAGATATTATAACCTACCATAATTATGAAGGACCTGAAAAACATCAGGCGGCTATTGATAGTTTGAAAAAGTATAATCGTCCAATGGTTTGTACAGAATATATGGCAAGAAGAAATAATAGTTACTTCCAGAATATAATGCCTATTCTGAAAAAGGAAAATGTAGGAGCCATAAATTGGGGATTGGTTGATGGTAAATCAAATACAAAATATGCATGGGATGAACCAATAGCAGATGGATCAGAACCGGCATTATGGTTTCATGAAATTTTCCATACTGATGGAACTCCATATAGCCAGGAGGAAGTAGATTTAATTAAATCTTTAACATTTGATGAATAATCAGTAATTTGGTTGCCTAACACTAAATTATTAGAAAATGAAGCATAATAGTCTGGCTATCCTTTTGATTGGGATTTTTAACTTATGTCTGGTTTCAGTTTATGCAAAGGAATATAAGGTAAGTTCACCTGATGGTAAAATTGAAACTACTGTTTTTATTGGAAAAGATATTGAGTGGTCTGCAAAAGTTGATGGTCAGAATATATTTGAAAAGAATAAATTAGGAATAACAATTAATGGCGCTGAGCTTGGAGTCGATCCAAAGGTGATGAAGACAAAAACCAACTCTGTTTCAGAGTTGGTTAAAGTTCCTGTTCCGGTAAAATCATCAACAATAGCAAATGAATACAACGAGTTGAAAATTTTATTTAGGGATAATTTCTCAATAAATTTTCGAGTATTCAATAATGGAATAGCTTACAGATTTGAGACAAATCAAAAAGGAGATGTTATTGTTGATGACGAATTAGTTGAAATCAATTTTGCTGGTGATTACTCTATTTTATTTCCTGAAGAAAAGTCATTACAGTCGCATTATGAGCGTATATATTTAGATGAGAAAATATCATCTTTTAAAGCTGGTAGATTTTGTTCTTTGCCGACAACCATAAAAGCAGATAATAATATAAAAATTGGTTTTACAGAAGCTGACTTATATGATTACCCGGGATTGTTTATGGAAACAACAGGACGAACAAGTTTAAAAAGTAAGTTTTCAAAAGCAATTTTAGAATCCGTTGAAAAAGGAGACCGAGGTTTTGAAATTGTTAAGAATGCTGATTATATAGCGAAAACATCAGGAACAAGAACATTCCCATGGCGTGTTTTTATGATTAGTCATGAGGATGAAGATCTTGTTGAAAACCAGATGGTTTATTTGTTATCACGACCTTGTGAGTTGGATGATGTATCATGGATTAAGCCAGGCTTGGTTGCCTGGGACTGGTGGAATGATAATAATCTTTATGATATTGATTTTAAATCAGGTATTAATAATATTACCTATAAATATTTTATTGATTTTGCTTCGAAATATAGCATTCCATATATTATTCTGGATGAGGGATGGTCAAAAACAACAACAAATGTTTTAGAGTCTAACTCAGATATTGATATTCCTGAATTAGTAGCTTATGGTAAAGAACGAAATGTAGATATCATTCTTTGGTCTCTTTGGGGACCTTTGGATAAAGATATGGATAGAATTCTGGACCAATTTCAACAATGGGGAGTGAAAGGCCTAAAGGTTGATTTTATGGCACAGGCAGGACAGGGAATGGTTAATTTTTATGAAAGAGTAGCTAAAGCTTGTGCTAAAAGAAAATTATTGGTTGATTATCATGCGGCTTATAAACCATCTGGATTGAGGCGAGCCTATCCTAATATTGTAAATTACGAGGGTGTAAAAGGACTTGAGAATTGTAAATGGAGTTCTTTGATAACTCCTGAACATGATGTAACTATTCCCTTTACAAGAATGTTGGCAGGACCAATGGACTATACTCCGGGTGCAATGCATAATGCTCATTCAAAAGATTATGCTATAAGTTTTTCTAATCCAATGAGCCTTGGAACAAGATGTCATCAGATAGCTATGTATGCTGTTTATGATGCACCTCTGCAAATGTTATCAGATAGTCCGTCCAATTATTATAAAGAAGAGGAGTGTACCAAATTCATTAGTCAGTTTAAAACTGTTTGGGATAAAACAGAAGTGCTGGATGCAAAAGTGGGGGATTATATTATTACTGCTCGAAAAAGTGGTGAGGATTGGTATGTGGGAGCCATGACAGATTACGATGCCCGAACTTTAAAAATTAATCTTTCATTTTTGGATGAAGGAGAATATGAAATAGAAATTATGCAGGATGGTCTTAATGCAGATAAGGCTGCTATTGATTATATACATTTAAAAAAGAAAGTAAACAGAAATTCTAAGCTAGAGATACCAATGGCTTCAGGTGGAGGATGGGCTGCTATTTGTAGAAAACTATAAAGAATTGTAATAATACGATCAGAAATGGAATGTTGCAAATGAACAATCCTGGATTTATTAATACAAATAAACTAAAATATTTAAGGGATCAGAGTTAAATACTGGTCCCTTATTTTTTATAATTAATTGAATTCCTAAAAAGCATCTTAATATTTTAAAAGGAGTCTTGTAATACTTGAAAATTTCGGAATGTAAATAAATAGATGAGTGAATATTATAAGTTAACTGTATAATGATTAGTTGATAATCAATTATAAATGAAATCTTAAGTGTAAAATCTCAAAATAATCTATGATTTACAAGTTGAATAATATCCGAAAATTTACGACTCTAATTATTTTATTATTGGTAATAAAACCTGCAATAGCACAAGTATCATGGCCTGAAGGACAGTTATTGCCTTCATTTCCTACACCTTCTCAAAATCAGGATTTAATATACCTTCGTGAAGATATATTAAGTCCTGATGAAATGTATTTGTTTTCATCCTTGAAAGGTATAGTAAATATAACTCAACCAAGGATTTTTTCTTATGAAGGAGATGCATTTGCAGAAGGGCCTTACACATGGTTAGAGTCATTAAAGTTAGACTGGAATGAATATAGTAATCCCTGGGATTTAATTTATAAGTATAGAAATGAAATTAACGGATTAATAGTTTATGATCCAAATCAAATTCATACTGTTAATTTAGCTACCATGATGGCTAAAGATCAAAAAGCATTGATAGCTTCACCTGATCTGGTTTCAAAATTAAGTGCTGCTCCATATAATTTTACTGTACTAACTGATTTGAGAGGAAAGTATACTTCAAAACTGGATGTTTATCAGGATCTTTATGATAATTATTGGCCAGATCTGGACCATCGCTTGTTAATAGGTTTAAATCCCAATGTACATAAAGCAGCTTTAAGAGAATATGCTGTAGCTCTTGGATGTGCCGTAATTTGGCTAGATCCTACTGTTTATGAAGAAATCAAATTGCTAAATAACTTTTTATCAACTATGTCTTCAGGTGCCAGCTTTATGGGGTGGTGGCCAGAGGAAGCTACTGGTGTAAAAGTAGCTTCCACTAAAGGTGTAGCTACCATTGCCAGTGATTGGTCAACAAACTTAACTTTACATAGTGGTATGCCAAGATGTATAAGTAAAAAGCCAATACCTCGAAAACCAGAATTGGAGAATAAGATATATGTCGCCTTTATTATGAGCGATGGAGATAATCTTCAGTATGTAGAACATTTAATGCGAAAGCTTTGGAATAATCCTGATCGTGGCTCTGTACCTTTGGGATGGACTGTATCTCCGGCAATGGTTGATGCTATGCCTGGTGCACTTAATTACTATTGGAAATCTTCAACTGAAAATGATAATCTGGTATCAGGACCATCAGGATATGGGTATTCTTATCCTAATTTTTTTCCAGATCAAAATTCGTTAAATCAGTTTGTTGCCAAGACAGAGGAGTATAACAGACTTGCTGGTTTAAGGGTAATTACTATATGGAATACAATAACCGGAGGAATTGACTTGGATGTTGGTCAGGCCTTTGCGGAATATGCGCCAACCACACTGGGTTTAACAGGTCAGGATACAGGTGCTGAGTTAGCTGTTTATAACAATAGTTTACCCGGAAAACCATTAAATTGTAATTATTGTTGGGATGTTGAAACTATGCTTGGTAGTATTGAAGGTGGTTCAAGGAATTGGGATGGAAGCTCTCCTCGATTTATAGTTATTCAATGTCAACCATGGCAAGGTGCAACTCCTACAACATTTAAAAATGTTGCCAATTCTCTGAATTCAAATTATAAGGTAGTTCGTCCGGACCATTTATTTCAATTGTTACGCGAGTCTAAAGGTTTAAACATTGATCCGGGTGCCAATTTTGATGTTTCAGGTGTTAATGTCTCACCTGCTTCTCTTTTGTTAAGTCCTGATGAAAAGGAACAATTAACTGCGTATGTTTCTCCATATAATGCTCAAAATAGAAAGGTTTCATGGACCAGTAATAATAGTAATGTGGCTACTGTTGATAATAATGGATTAGTAACTGCCCATTCGGTTGGTTCTGCTATTATTATTGCCACAACAGAAGAAGGAGGATATTATTCTGCTTGTACTGTAAATGTTACTAACTCAGCATCAGTTGGAACCGGACTTACTGGTTGTTATTACAATGGAAGGCAATTCGAAACTCCTGTTGGTACTCGTATTGATGCAAATATAAATTTTAATTGGGGAGAAGGATCTCCGATGTCTGGTATTAGCAATGATAATTTTTCTGTTTGTTGGACTGGCCAGGTTAAACCTGTCTATAGTGGAACATATACTTTTTATATGACTAGTGATAACGGTCGAAGATTGTGGATAGATAACCAGTTGGTTATTGATGCAATGTATAATGATTGGGATATTGAGTATTCAGGAACTATAGATTTAAATTCTGGTCAAAAATACGATATAAGGATTGACTATTTTGAATATAATGGAGGCGCAAATTGTAAATTGGAGTGGGCTAGTTCGCAACAGGCAAGACAAATTATTCCTCAGAGCAGACTGTTTGCTTATAAGCCTTTAGGTAACGGACTTACAGGGGATTATTATAACGGAATAAACTTTGAAGATTTTATCACTTCAAGAGTTGATAACGAAATAGAATTTGATTGGGGAGCTTTGTTTCCAATTTTAGGAGTTGATAATGATTTATTTTCAATTAGATGGAATGGTTTTGTAATTCCTGAGTATTCAGAAAACTACACATTTAATGTGAAATCAACAAATGGTTGTAGATTATGGATAAATAATGAATTGGTAATTGATGCATGGGAAGATGTATCAGGAGAGTATTCCGGAAATATAGATTTAGTAGCTGGTATTGAAAGTAAAATTCAACTCGATTATTTTGATAATAATGATGAGGCTGGTTGTTCATTGGAGTGGTCTAGTTCTTCTCAGCAGCTCCAAATAGTTCCTAAATCCCGATTGTATTCTTCAATTTCTATGTACGCAGCACCTTCTGAGTCAATCCCAACCGTTGTAGATGATAATAAAATTACAAATTGTGAAATCTATCCAAATCCGGTTAAGGATATATTAAACGTTTCATGCTCCAATGGTATTTCGTGTATTCAGATCTTTAATATTTATGGACAGAAAATATATCAAGAATTACCCGATAATGGAAATGATAAGGTGGAAATTGATACTTCAGAATTTAAAACCGGAGTTTATGTTGTGAGCATAACAACAACATACGGTAACTTGATATCTAACAAGATAATAAAGAACAGATAATATCTCATAATGGCATCATATTCATACCCAAAGAAGTATTGCTTAATAATAAAATAAGAATTAATAATAGCTTGAAGTATAATTTGTAATTATTGATTTTATATTTGACTATTGAAAAATATTATTTTACAGATGAAGCAAATTTTTATTCTCATTATAGTTGCTGTTTTGTTTGCAAATTGTTCTAGGCAGACAAATGAAATAACAGTAGCAACATTCAATATACGTTATCATAATTCAAATGATTCAGTCAATGGAAATGGCTGGAAACAAAGATATCCTGTAATTTGTGACCTGATCCGGTTTAATGATTTTGAAGTTTTTGGTGCTCAGGAAGTATTGCATGATCAGTTATTGGATATGTTAAAAGGCTTACCTGAGTATGATTATATTGGAGTAGGGCGTGATGATGGTAAAACAAAAGGAGAATACGCTCCTATTTTTTATCAGAAAGAAAAGTTTCAAGTTTTACAATCTGGTCATTTCTGGCTTTCAGACACCACTAATCGGCCAAATAAAGGTTGGGATGCTGCTTTGCCCAGAATATGTACCTGGGCAAAATTTAAAAATATAAGCAATGGTTTTGAATACTTCTTTTTTAACCTGCATATGGATCATATAGGAGTAGAAGCACGTAAAAATAGTGCCAGATTAGTGTTACGTAAAATTTCAGAAATGTGTAATGAACTACCCGTTATTTTAACAGGTGATTTTAATGTAGACCAAAATAGTCCTAATTACGATATATTAGAAAGTTCGAATTTATTAAATGACTCCTATAACGTTTCAAAAATTTGTTATGCATATAATGGAACTTTTAATGGATTTAAAACTAATACTAAAACCGAAAGTAGGATAGATCATGTATTTATAAGTCCTTTTTTTACAGTAAAGCGTTATGGTATCCTTACTGATACATATCGAACAGAAGTAACGGATAGTGAGCCAAGACAGGATGGAAATTTCCCCAAAGAAGTATCACTTACAGAATATGAAGCCCGAACTCCATCAGATCATTATCCTGTTAAAGTGGTACTAAGCTATGAAATGTAAGGGCTCTGTTTTGCAATTTCAGCTTAGGATAAATTTTCAGGTTTGAAATTATTATTGAATGATGATATAGGATTTCAAACCTGAACTGTTTATTTGTTAATTAAATAGGCTTATAATAGTAGTGCTATTGTTCAACTACAATTGGAATAAACATTAATACAAGGATTAGAGATGCTTATTGATGATGTAATAATTTGTATCAGATTTGTATCAATTATCTTTCCTAATTCCAATTAATTTATAATCCATGCTTCCTGATCTGAATCCTTCTAAATCTAATGTTACATATGCAAAACCCAAGCTTTTTATATAACTGATAATGTTCTTACGAAGGCTCATAAACTTTTCCATATCATTGTCGTCTACTTCAATACGAGCAATATCATCATGTAAACGGATTCTGACATTATAAAATCCTAATTCACGTAAATAGTTTTCTCCCTTTTCAAGTTGTTCCATCTTTTCATAAGACAACGTAGTATTATACGGAAAGCGGGTTGCCATACAAGGAGCTGATGGACGGTTGGCTACCGTAATTTCATACTCTTTTGCCAGAGAACGGATATCCTGTTTTGTTAATCCTGCTTTGGCAAGTGGACTGATAATATCCAGTTCCTTTAAAGCTTTAATACCCGGACGATACATATTTAAATCATCAGCATTTGTACCTTCCATAATATTTTTAACCTTTAATTCAGAAGCAAATGAAACCAGCTGAGTAAAGATGAATTTTTTACATAAATAACACCTGTCTTCCGGATTATTAAGGATACCTGCACTGTTTAATTCGTCAACTTCAAATATTTTATGGATGGCACCTGTTTCCTCAGCAACTTTTTTTGCGACTTCTAAATCTCCTACTGGATGAAGTTTTGTATGAACAGTTACTGCATATACTTTAGAATTGTTTGCTTTTGCTTTTTCTGCAGCCAGTTTTAAAACCAAGCTACTATCCACACCACCAGAAAATGCTACAATGACATCCTCACTACAAAGTGAAGCAATATGTTGATTCAGTTTTTCTACTCTCTCCTCAAAACTATTCATAATACTCCTTTAAAATTATTTGATATACTTCGTGAAATGGCAATTGATGTTGCTTACTAATCGCCACAACACTATCATATTCAGGATATACTTTTATGCCTGTTTTGTGTCGACATATTTTTACCTGTGCCTCACCCAATGAAGTTTGTATGCACTTTACTGTTCTTGGTAATATGGTTCTTTCCATTGTCTGACGTCGGATACCAATGGTTGTTGTTTCCTGAAAAAGAATTTGTTCAAGAACACTAATATTTTCTGACTTGCAGATGATGTTTATTTGGTATGCCGGACGATTCTTCTTCATATATAATGGAGTATAATTAACATCAAGAGCGCCAGCTTCCAATAATTTATCCATTACATAACCCAATATTTCACCGGAACAATCGTCGATATTACTCTCCAGTTTGTAAATAACATCTGTATCGTCTTTTGCCTGACTTATAATCATCATAGCACGTAAAAGACTGGGACGTTCGTAATTTCTCTTTCCGGCTCCCAAGCCAATTTTTTCGATAGTGAAATTCTCTGGTAAAGAATCTTCTGTTTTAAGAGCAGCAACAATGGCAGCTCCTGTTGGTGTTATAAACTCGCCTTGCGTTTGCGTAATCTTTAATTTCAGATTATGCATGCTTACAATATTAGCAACTGCAGGAACCGGAATAGGCAACACGCCATGCTGACAACGAACACTTCCTGTACCTTCGTATAAAACAGGAACAATAACTTCTGAGATTCCTAAATCATCAATACAAACTGCTACTGCAACAATATCAACTATGGAATCAACAGCTCCCACCTCATGAAAATGAACTTCGTTAATTGGTAGAGCATGTGCTTTAGCTTCTGCTTCTCCAATAACCTGAAAAATATTTATAGCAATTTGTTTTGCATTAGTGGTAATATGGGCTTGCTCAATAATCTGAGTAATCTCTTTCATTCCACGATGCTCATGGTGATGGTGTTCATGGTGATGGTGTTCATGATGGTGGAGGTGATCATGTTTATGACCGTGAGTATGTTCTTGCTTATGTTCATTATGGTGATGATGCTCTTCATGTGAATGCTTATGCTCATGTTTATGATGCTCTTCGTCATGAAGATATTCCATATCATGATCATGGTTTTCGTGTTTAGCATCCAGAATTACATTGAAATCACAAGCATCAATACCAGCTTTTTTTACCCTGCTTATCTCTATCTTAAAACCATCAACAGGTAAACTGTTTAATGCATTGATTAGAGTTTGTTGGTTTGCTCCCAAATCTAACAATGCAGCAACAGTCATATCTCCACTGATGCCTGAATAACATTCCAAGTATAGTTTCTTACTCATTTTATAGTATTTACATCTGTTCAAATATTGTTATTAATTGCCATTTGTCACTCGTCAGGAAAAATCATCCTCACCGGTGAGATATTAATGGTTATGGCTCCTTTCTTGTAGCTAATCTGTTAATTAAAGAAGCATTATATCCTGCACCATAACCATTATCAATATTTACCACAGAAATTCCATTGGCACATGAATTAATCATAGTTAGTAATGCCGAAATACCTCCTAGGTTTGCTCCATAACCAATTGATGTAGGAACAGCAATAACCGGTCGACTTACTAAGCCGCCAATAACACTGGCCAAAGCACCCTCCATTCCTGCAACAGCTATTACGCAGTTGGCTTCTTTAATGATATCTAAACGGTTAAATAATCTGTGTATTCCACTTACGCCCACATCATATACACGTTCCACGTTTCCTCCAAAATACTCCGCTGTTTGTGCAGCCTCTTCTGCAACCGGAATATCAGCTGTACCTGCACTACATACAACAATAAGTCCTTCTTTATGAGGAGGATTCTCTTTTTCTATTTTTAAGATTCTGGATATAGGATCGTATTGAATCTGAGGGAATTCCTTTTTTACCAATTGATATTGTTCCTCCGAAGCGCGAGTGCCTAAAACTCTTCCTTCCAGTTCAAACAACTTTTTATAAATGCTAAGTAAATGTTCATTGGTTTTACCACTGCAAAATACCACTTCCGGAAAACCGGATCTCAGATTTCGATGAGAATCCAATTTTGCATAACCTAATTCAATAAAGTGTTCTTTTTGTATAAGTTTTTCAGCTTCATTGATTTCAACCTCATTGTTTTTTACTTTTTGCAGTAACTCTGATAAAGTAATATTATGCATATCAATATTTACTAAGTATATAATTATTGTATCAGGCCTAAGATATTAAAATTATAATTATTCGTTGTGGTCTTATTATTCGATACTGTTTTTCGTAACTCCTTATTTTCATCTTTTATCTTGAATTTCATGTTTCAACCTTAAACGTTGCATAAAAAACTGACAATGTTCTAACAAAAACTGACATGCTTCTAACAATAAGCTAGGAAGCTCTCACTTTAAATAAGAAAGTTCTCACTTTTTGTTAGGAGGTTCTTACTTTATCCCAGAACTTCGCCGTTTTATATAGAATGTTTGGAGCTATTAAATATATATTTAGACATTTAATTAGATCAGAGCACAAGATGTATCGCACTTAAGTATTGCTATTCTTCTCTTTGTAAGGCAATATCGTTAAGTAAAACAGAAGGGTGATGATATCGTGGTTTACCAACAGATAAGTTTTTATATTCTATAACTGATTGAGAGCAAAAATGCAGACAGGCAAAGCAATAGTGACAGTTATCCATCCATTGTACCTCTTTGCCATGCAGTCTGATATTTTTAAAAGGACATACCTGCATACAGTATCCACAGCGTATACAACCTTCACCAACAGTAAAATGCTTATTGTTGGTATCAGGATCTTTTTTTACCAACTGTTTTATATTGCCTATTATTGAAAACTCTTTGTCGAAATCGTTTTTTAATTGATCGATGTTTTGACTAATAAGCAGCACTTTATCCTTTGCTTCCTGATAAATTTGATCAGGTTGTTTTGCTTTTGAAATACTTAAGTATGGAAAATGTGCGGCTACCATTGGTACAAAATAGGCTGCGTTAAGCATCTGGTTTGCGTTGGCTAAATACTTTTCAATTTGCGAAAGTGTATTGCCTAACCTGGGATTGGCGCCAGTAACAACAACAAAAATGTATTTAGGATTAAGAAATTCAACTTTTGATAAAAACTTACATACAATGCGGGGCACTGTCATAAAATGAATCGGAAATATTATACCAACTCTTCTTGCATTAACTTCAACTGGTTTTTCTTTTAAACATCTGATAATCGGAAATAATTCACAATCGTTTATCTGTTCTTTTATGGTCCGGGCCACGCTTAGACTATTGCCGGTTCCTGAGAAATAATACAACGCTGTATCCATGTCACTTACTAGTTTGGATGCAAATATACTTGTTTATATTTTCTTTGTTACAACTAAGGTGATATAGAACTAATAAGAGGATTTATTCTAAGTGCTGATATGAAAAGAGACAAAGTCGTCATAAGGCTTTGCGTATGTTTATAACGATGCATTAAAGCAGGTTTTCTTCGTTTAATACTTCCTTAATTTCATTGTGATTATTCCAGAATTTCTTTTCAATCTTTTTCCAGATTTTATCAAACTCCGGATGTTTCTGAATTTCTTTTGATATGGGGTCTAATTTATAAAAGAGAATGGTCCAGTAATGATAATTTTCCTGTTCAGCAAAAGCTCTTAGATATTCAATCGCTTTATTTATATCTCCGTCCATGATGTAACTGGCAGATATCATTACGTCTTTATAAATAGAAACATCCTGAAAAGCCCTTGTTTTATATATGTTATATAATTCTTTTGCTCTTTCAGTGTCTCCATTTTTTTCAAAGACATAGCTTATTTTTCCATTTTCGTACCAGAAAATATCCATATTATATTCAATCCGTTTTTTATCGAATTTTTTGTAATATTTATATGAAGTTTCATAGTCTTCAAGCATGTAATAGAGCTTTCCCACTTCTTGCAAAACATCCAACCTGGTTGTATCCATTTCATAAGTTTGCAATAACAGATCTTTGGTTTCATTTAGATCCTTGTTGATGCCAAAAAGAATATAAGCGCGAACATAGTATGCTGAGATATTATCATGGTTGTAAGTCAATGATTTATTTATGAATTTTAATGCCTGTTCTGTAAACGCATTCTGAATAAGTGAGTTGCTTAAGTGCAAATAAAGAATTGACGCAGTAGCAGAATCATTAGCTGTAATATTAAGTCGCTCACCCTTTAATGCATATTCTAAATACTTTTGACTGTTAGGTTGATAAGTAGTATAAAAATCGGATAAGAAGTTAATAATCCAGGCTGAGTTAGGACTGTATTCATGCGCTTTTTCAAAATGAGGTAATGCTTTGGCGTACTCTCCCGAATTCATGTAAAATAATCCCTTAGCAATAAGACTTTCCGGAATATTTGCATTATATAACATGGCTTTATCAGCGTACTCATTTAATTCTTTCAGATGCTGTTTATCTGCCTTTAAAACATCCATGTAATAATAAGCAATTGCAACATATGCATAAGCTTCAGCAAATTCGGGATCAAGTTCAATAGCCTTATTAAACCACTTTACAGATTCAACTAAACCATCGCTTGTTTCATTTCTGATAAATTCCAATCCTTTTAAATAATTGTCATAAGCCTCCATATTATCAGTAGGAATACGATCAATTCGTTGCTTTTCCTCTGGAGTAATAATAACCTGGACTTCGCTGGCAATGGTTTTTGCTATGTTATTTTGAAGATTAAAAATATCCTTAACTTCACGATTATACTGTGCTGCCCATAAATGTTTATCACTATTGGCATCAATCAATTGAACGTTTAATAGTATTTTGTTACCAACTTTTTGTCCACTTCCTTCAACAAAATAACTTACGTTTAATTCTTCAGCTATTTCGGGAATCGTTTTTTTAGTATTTCTATATTTCTCAACTGAAGTTCTGCTAATAACCCTCATGTGTTCAATCTTCTGAAGATTATTTAATATAGATTCCATTAAACCATTTACAATATAAACGTTACTTGAATCGTTACTGTCGTTTATAAATGGTAGAACAGCTATTGATTTCTCTGTTTCTGAGTTTTGCTTTTTAAATGGATTTAGAAAAATCAGAAGTATAATGACTAATAATCCAATAACAGCAGTAATAAGGTATTTTATATTGATTCTAGTCTTTGCAATAGATGAATCTGTGTGTGTTTCTTCTTTTTGTTTTCCAACTTCACCCGGAGGATAGCCAAATTGTTCGCGAAAGCACTTGATAAAATAAGATGTACTTCCAAATCCAACTTTATAGCCAATTTCTGAAATAGTTAAACCGCCTTCATTCAAAAACTCCATGGCTTTATTTAATCTTACCAGGTTAATAAACTGACTGGCGGATAAATCACTTAGCTTTTTTACTTTTCGAAGAAGATTAGAACGACTCATACCCACTTTGTCTGACAATTCAGATACACCAAATTGCGAATCGGAAATATTATCCTCAATAATTTCTTTGAGTTTAATCAGAAAATCATCTTTAAAAAGCAGGTTGTTATTCATGATAAAAAGTATAGCTCGAAAGTTAAAATATTTTAGTAAAAATACCTCATACTTCATGTTTTGCATCATAATTTATACTGCTGCATCATAGTTTATATTGCTGATTAAAACTTTATTCTATTGTCCGCATGATTGATTAACAGTGCTTCACGACTTATCGGAACTTTACATTAACAGATTTATAGAACAAAATCAATTAAAATTTACAGTTATGAAAACAACGATTTCAATCACCAGAATTTTAGCAGTTATTATGTTGGGTACATCTTTATTAATGTCATGTAGACATAGTAATTCAAACAACATGAACAACTCAAATACTGAAGTTAAAGTTAAAGCTCCAAGTATTGATCTGAATACAGCAGCTTATATGGGAAATTTGGCTGCTGTAGAACAACACATTAAAGCTGGTACAAATCTTAACACTAAAGAACCTATGGGTGGAGCGACTCCACTTTTAACTGCTTGTGTTTTTGGTAAAACAGAAATAGCAAAAGCTTTAATTAATGCAGGAGCTGATTTAAACCTAACCAATAATGATGGTTCCACTCCGTTACATGTTGCGGCATTTTTTTGCCATAAAGAAATTGTAAAAGCTTTGTTGGAAAAGAATGCCAATATAAATGCATTAAATGGACAGGGCGCAACTGCATTGCAATCAGTTAAGGGGCCTTTTAATGAAGTAAAACCTATTTACGATTTCTTAGGTCAGCAATTAGGATCGTTAGGATTAAAGCTAGACTACGAGCATATTGAAAAAACAAGACCAGTGATTGCTATGATGATTGAAGATAGTAGCGTTGAGTAGCATATACAGAGGTTGGTGTGTTGATGGGTTTATCTTTTCAGGTTATACGCTAATCAACATATCAATCAAGTTTTACTGTATTAAAAACAAAATCATGGAAATTCAAAACAGACGATATGATATAGATTGGTTAAGAGTAATTGCCATAGGTTTACTACTTATTTACCATATAGCCATTGTTTTTCAACCCTGGGGAATGTTTATTGGATTTATTCAAAGCAGTGAATCGCTAGTAGGGTTATGGAAACCGATGACAATGCTTAATATCTGGCGTATTCCTTTGTTGTTTTTTGTTTCAGGAATGGGAGTATTTTTTGCCATGCGAAAAAGAAGTGTAAAAGAACTTTTAATAGAAAGAACCAGACGCATTTTAATACCATTTATTTTTGGGGCATTAGTCATTGTACCAATACATATATTTATCTGGCAGAAGTTTTATATGCAAGGTTTAAAGTACATGCCCGGAAGAGGTCATTTGTGGTTTTTGCTTAATATTTTCATTTATGTTTTATTATTGACTCCCATATTTTATGTATTACAAAAGAATGCACAAAATTGGTTTAAACGATACTTAACCAAAATCTTAAGTAATCCGTTTGGTTTATTTTTAATAGCAGTTCCTTTTATGATTGAAACTATCTTATTAAAGCCTAATCCATATGAACTTTATGCCATGACTTGGCATGGATTTGCTCTGGGTATGCTAGCATTCTTCTTTGGATATTGTTTTGTTATGGTAGGAGAAACATTCTGGAATACGATATACAAATACAGATATGTTACCTTAATAGTATCTGTTTTACTGTATACAACGCGCTTAACAGTCTTTCAATTGAAATCACCTGGTTTTTTGATGGCTCTGGAATCTATTACATGGATATATACCATTTTTGCTTTTGCTTTTAAGTACTTAAACAAGCCGGGAAAGATTTTATCATATCTAAGCAAAGGAGCATATCCTGTATATATATTACATATGGTATTTTTATATTTAGGTTCGCAAATCATACTACCGCTGTCACTGAATGTTGTTGCAAAATTATTGGCTATCATTATTTTTAGCTTTATAGGGAGCTTTTTTAGTTACGAGTTGATTCGAAGAACTAAAATACTAAGACCTCTCTTTGGCCTAAAATAAAGGAATGTAAAGAGTACTGAAATTGATATCATAATGTAGCTAAATGGATGAACGAAAGAATTTTTCGTAAAGTTGGATTATAAAACTACCTTTACCGCTGTTAAAAATGCTCCATCTTATTTTATATGTAAAAGTTGGTTATCATTTCTTAACTAATACATATAGAAAATCATCAGAAACAAAAAATGCAAATCAATAAATACTTCTATTTCTTCAGTTACGACAATCCTGAAAGTGAGCTTTGTAAACTTGAATCAAGGTATCTTTTTAATAAAGAAGAGAAAAACAAACTGTTGTTGTCGGATATAGAAGTGGAACCTTCCAATAGTGCTTTTATTAAAAAACGTCTTGAAGTTGTTTTAAAGTCTGATGATTATGCTGACTTGATATATAAAATTGAAGAAGAAAGAATCTGTGTTGAGGGATTTAAGGTCGAGTATTTAGTTTTGGATGGAGATGAAACAGAGTATTCTAAAAGACTTGAGAAATTAAAAGATATAGGTTACAGCATAGAAGGAACACCCGATTATTATAAGCCAACAATATCCTATGCATTATGTTATTATGAGAAAACCTGGTGCTTTGGTATTTTGCGTAAGAATAGTTTTGACTGGTATAAGCATAAGCAAAAGCCTTACTCATACAGTAATTCTATTAACGTAAACATAGCAAAAGCACTTGTTAATATTGCAGCCAAGGCAAACAAGGAATCAAAATTGATAGATGCCTGTTGTGGTGTAGGTACCATAATGTTAGAGGCTTGTTTTTCTGGAAATAATATTGAAGGTTGTGACATTAATTGGAAAGTATGCAGGAAAGCACGCGAAAACCTTTCTCACTTCAATTATGATACTAATGTATATCGTTCCGATATAAAAGACATTAGCAACAGGTATGATGCTGCCATAATTGATTTACCATATAACCTGTTTAGTCATGTACCAGAAGATACAGCTTTGCATATTGTTAAGTCAACAGCCGAAATTACTAATCGACTTGTAATTGTATCTACATTAGATATTACAAATTTGATTAGCAATGTGGGATTAAATCTAACCGATTATTGTTCTGTTGGTAAAAGTGGGAAAGCAACATTTGCCAGAAAGATATGGGTCTGTGAAAAGAACTAATTTTAGATGGCTTAATTCCTAAGTTTTATCATATATCGTTGTTATAAAATAATTGAGATTGTAGATTTATAACAACAGATAAAATGCACTAGATATTTTAAATTCATAGTTTTAAGTCTTATCTTTTTAATAAGATTAGGATTAAAAATTCTTCATGAAGAAACACCCCTAAGTACTATAAAAAGAAAAGATGATGGAAAAGAAAATAGGAAGAATATTCAATTATATTGCAGCGTCGGTTCTTTTACTAGTTGGTTTAATCTATATGTTTAAAAGTGGATTTATGCCATATCATAGTGCTGCAGTTTCTTTAAAATGGGTTGAAGTTGATGCGAAATTCCAATTTTTGATATTAGCCTTAATGAGAGCAATTGGTGGATTGTTGTTATCTCTTTCGCTTGTTACTTTTTTTCTTCAGTATAAATTTGAAAAGACTAAAGAAACCTGGATTCCAGGATTAATTTTATCTGTTGGATTGATAATTTGTGTTGCCACTATTTATGCTACTTTGATTGTACGTTTAAATTCTCCTGGACGCCCTCCAACATTTTTAGCTGTAATAGGAATCGTATTACTCTACCTTGGATTTTACTTTAATAAAAAGATGATAAAAAAGAATTAAAATTCTTATCTGATTATTAAGCTGAATAACATAAATAAAAATTACAGAGAGAGATTAATTACTGGCTTTAACTAATTAATAATCTTGTTTATCAAATAATCCTTTTGGTATTTATAGTAGTGAAATATGAACAATAACAAACATATTCTGTACAATACTGAAAATGTTTATGAGTATTATTTATTTTATTTGTGTATTATATTAAATATACGTTATAATTGTTCATGTCACATAAACATCCCATAAATAGAGTCCGATCATCAGTAGAAAATTTTGTACTCCATCTGCATCCCATGCGGATCGATAAAAGAGCCATTAAATTTACCAGAACTTTTGGACTTGGAGGCATCAGCGCTTTATTGTTTGTGATATTATTTGTATCCGGAACCATACTTCGATTTTCTTATATACCAACCGTAGAACATGCTTACGATTCAATAGTTGAACTTCAAACACATTCCATCTTTGGACAGTTTATACGTAATATCCATCATCTTTCGGGTAAGTTATTGGTTGTAGTTTCTTTTTTACACATTCTGCGTGTATACTATTCACAATCCATCTTTAAAAAGAGAGCTCAAAACTGGATATTTGGTTTGGTCCTTATGTTTTTGGTGATCCTATCAAGTTTTACAGGATACCTTTTGCCATGGGATCAATTGTCATATTGGGCTGTAACTGTCATTACCCGAATTATTGAGTATATACCTTTTGTGGGAACGTATATAGCACAGTATGTTCGAAGTGGAGATGTTGTTAATGGCAATACCTTGCTAAATTTTTATAACCTGCATACAGGTGTTATTCCATTACTGTTTGTGGTACTCATGAGTATTCACTTTTGGTTGGTGCGAACAGCCGGGGGTGTTGCTTTACCAAAAACAGATCATAAAGAAAGAGTGGATGTGTTGCCAAATCTGGTATTAAAGGAAGTAATGGCGGCATCGATAGTAATTGCTTTTATATTTTTGGTTTCCGCTTTTTACCATGCACCATTATTGGATGAGGCCAATCCTTTAAAAAGTCCAAACCCCACCAAAGCACCTTGGTATTTCTTAGGAGCTCAGGAGCTATTACTTCATTTACATCCTGTTTTTAGTGCTGTTGTAGTACCATTGGTCTTTGGATTTTTTATGATTTACTTACCATATTTTAAATACAAGAATCACCATATAGGAGTCTGGTTTAATTCAGAGTTAGGTAAGAAACTGGTGATACAGTCAGCCCTTATTTCAATGATTTTTACCTTTGTTTTAATCTATTTGCTGGAACATTATTTACATTTTGATGTATGGTTAGTCCACTGGCCTTTATGGATTGCAACAGGTATAATACCAATGCTTTTGTATAGTCTTCCTGTAAGTGGATATTTATTATATATCTATAAAAAACATCAAAGTAATAATACTGAAATCATCATGTCACTGACTACAATAATTCTTTCAGCGTACCTAACCATGATGATGATTGCCTGGTTGTTGAGGGGAGAGGGTATGTTGCTGATATTTTAAAGAGATTATATAATGAAGTTAAATAGGCGTCAGTTTATAAAAAGATTAGTTTTAGCCATAGCATCAATAGAAGCTTTTTTCCTGATTAAAAACGGAATTAGTAAAAAGTCACAATTAGATAATGAAGAAAAACTAATATCCGTAGGAAAGGCAGAGCTTTATTCAAATAATAATACCTATCCTTTTTTAACGCATCATTTTTATTTACGACGATTTAAAGATGGTGGGTTTATTGCTTTTTCTGTAAAATGTACTCATTTGGGATGTGTGATTAATATAAATTCAAAGACAGGAGGATTTAATTGCCCATGTCATGCATCTCAGTTTGATGAACATGGAGATGTGATTTCATCTCCTGCAACCCGACCATTGGATGTTCATCCTATTATTGTGAAAAATAACGAACTCTTTGTGGATACCGGTAAAACAATTACTCGAGAATCGTTTGATAAATCCCAGTTAACCTACGTATAATGAAGAACCAAAAGAAAATAGAACGCATCAGTTTAATAGCCATGTTGGTGGCCATAGTGTCTATTCCTTTATACATGATTCTTCATATCTATTCAGGTACTGATGAAAAAGCAGAGGAAGCTCACTATGTAGGAAAGGAAGCTTGTATTGAATGTCATTTAAATGAATATAACGACTGGGTTGGATCAGATCATGATAAAGCGATGGATCATGCCAATGATTCTACAGTGTTGGGAGATTTTAATAATCAAAGCATTGAATATAATGGTATGACCCATAAAATGTATAAACGAGATGGTAAGTTTTATGTTTATACAGACGGTGAAACAGGAAAACAGGAGGAGTTTGAAGTAAAGTATGTGTTTGGTTATTATCCTCTTCAGCAATATCTGATTGAGTTTGACAGAGGTCGATTACAAACATTGCCAATTACATGGGATTCAAAAGACAATAAATGGTATCACATGGCTGCGGAGCTATATAAAGATGAACCCATTGAATATGACAACTGGTTACACTGGACCAATCAGGCACAGAATTGGAATAGTATGTGTGCGGATTGTCACTCAACCAATGTAGTAAAAGGATATGATATAAAAACAGATAGTTACCATACTACTTACAGTGAAATTGATGTGAGTTGTGAAACTTGTCACGGACCTGCTTCCAATCACTTAAAATGGGCTGCAAAAGCAGAGTACGCAAGAAGTAATGATACCAATTATGGGCTGGTGGTTAAAACAAGTGGCATAGATAATAAAGAGTATGTGGATTTATGCGTCAGGTGTCATTCGCGAAGATCATCTATTGGTGATTTTAAACAACATGCCGATATTTTTAATCATAGCATACCTAATTTACCTACAGGTGAATCTTATCATATCGATGGTCAGATATTAGATGAAGATTATGTGTACGCTTCATTTACCCAAAGTAAAATGTACATGCGAGATGTTAAGTGTAACGATTGTCATAATGTACATAGTACAAAACGCTTTTTTGAGGATAACCGTTTATGTACCCAGTGTCACAGGGCAGATGATTATGATACCTATGAACACCATTTTCATAAATCCGCAGGAGAAGAAGGAGAGGCAGTTATTGCAGATGATGGTGTAAAGTTTGAAGTGGGCGAGGGCACAAGATGTATTAACTGTCATATGCCTGCACAGTTTTATATGGGTGTGGATTACCGAAACGATCATAGTATTCGTATTCCACGACCTGATTTGACCAAGACACTAGGAACTCCAAATGCCTGTAATCAATGTCATGCAGATAAATCACCTGACTGGGCTATTGAATATATTAATAAATGGCACGGTATAGGAAGACCATACCAATATGGTATTGCTTTTCATGAAGCAGAATCAGGCTCTGAAAAAGGCTATGAAGATTTAGTACGCATCTATAAAGATGAGGTATATCCTGAGATTGTAAGAGCAACGGCATTGCAGTTTTTAGGCACTTATTACCCGGAAAGAAGTACAGATATTTTCATTGAAGCTATAGGGAATTCAAATGGACATATTCGATATAATGCTTTGCATCAGCTTAATATCACGAATGAAAATGTGCTGAATGTAGTTTTAAAACTATTAAACGATCAAACAGCAGCCATCAGAATAGAAAGTGCAACAAAATTGAGCACTTTAGATAGAAATCAGATTTCCAATGCGTATAAGGAAGCCTATCGAAAAGCCAATAAAGAATACCTTGATATGCTGGAATATAATGCTGATTTCCCAACAGGTAAATTTAATCTTGCCAACTATTATTATAATATAAACAATATCGAAAAGGCTCGTGAATTTTACGAAAAGGCATTAAAACAAGATAGTTTACTACATCCCATCAAAGTAAATCTGGCCATTTTATATTACAATCAGCAACAGTATGATAAGGCCGAAAAGATGTTTAAGGATTATTTGTCGTTTTACCCGGAAGATGGCAATACTATGTTTTCTTATGCATTGTTTTTATCAGACAGAAAACGTTATGATGAGTCATTGAAATACTTGGTTAAAGCCTCAAAGTATGCTCCTGATAATGCTCGTATTATATATAACACTGCAATGATGTTTGATTTTATGCAGGATTTTGAAAAAGCAGAAGAATATCTGGAAAAAGCCATTCAGGTAAATCCGGAAGATAGTAATAATCATATGGCATTGCTAAATCTGTATGTGAAGTATCAGAAAACAACAAAATTAAAAAGGCAAGCTCAGATTATACTTGATAAATTCCCAAATATTCAGGATAAGGTTGAAGCGTTATTAAATTAAATATTACAACTTTCTTAAAGAATTTTTGCTGAAACCTATTTAAATCATAATATCAAATAATTTAGAAAAATATTATAGTTTATCTTGCATAAATTGAGGCTGTTAATATCGAGAGAGTTATCATTTTCAGACAACTTTATTGAAGGGGAAATAATTCGTTCAATTGTTTAAATATTAATCTCACCACGATTAAATATATTTTTATCGGATTGAGATTAATGTTAAATATTCTCTTACTTAATCACTATTTCATCAGTAAAAATAAAAGCATTTTGCTTATTACTTGCTACAACTTTAATATAGCGGGCTTTGTTATTATTTAATTGACATTTAAATGTTTTAAAGGTCAGTTCCTTTTCGTCTAAAGGAATGGTGTTGTTATCACGATCAATGGTATTAAAATTTTTACCATCCAATGAAATACTTACTTCCAGGTAATCCGGCATATAAACTCCCGGACCTGTGATTTGCATAAATTTAGCAGATATAGTATTCAGGTTATGTACTTCACCCATATCAATTACCACATCAAGATCAGTAGTAAATCCTTGCCATTTCCCATCTCCATAACTGTTACCCCCTCTAAATCCATCAGTTAAACTACCTGCATCACCTGCAGGATAGGCTTTATTCCAAGGTTTATTGTATTTAACACTTTTGCCAATGGCCAAATGGTAATCAACTTCTTTTCTAAGCATCGGTTGTTCTGGTTTACCTTCTGTAAAAACAGCAGCACAAATACTGGCACTACCTTCAACAAAGAATTTACCATTGTATAAGTTTGAGTTAATAGTAGGTTCTGTACCATCAGTTGTATAATATATTGTAGGATTACTAATTTCGCTAATAAAACTAATGCCTATTCTTTTGTTAATGGTATCCACATCCATAATTGGGATCAGTTCTTTAGTTGGATTATAGCGATAGTTTATGTTTAACTCATCCAAAAGTGGAATATGTTCATTAACCTTTGTTTTAAAGGCTTCCCAGTTTAAAACTGAGTCATCTGACCATGCTTTTTCAGATAAAGCCAATACTTTAGGAAAAACCAAAGCTTCCACTACTTTATACGAACCTACTCTTTCGGCCCAAACACATGCTTGAATACCTTTTATCAGATTCAGTTTATTTGCAGGATATTTATCACTTAGTAAGTTCATATTGTATATGTTATACAAAGGCGTACTCATGCGTGAAAAGTACAAAGGATCTCCCGGTACCATAATCATTTGATTGCCATTGGCAGCCACTTTTTCAGGAACGCCACCAACCCAGTTTCTCCAATACATTACATTAATAGTAGTATCCAATTCACCTTCTAATGCATCATCCCAAACTATTACTTTTTTGCCTTTGTTTTGTAGATAATTCGATACTCTTTTTACAAAATAACTTTGTAACTGTTTCTCATTTGTAAAACCATTTTTCTTCATGAATTGCTGACATTGAGCAGATTCCTTCCAGCTTGATTTTTCAACTTCATCAGCACCAATATGAACATAATCAGATGTGAATATCTGAGTGACTTCGTCTAAAACATCTTTTACAAACGAATATACTTCTTCTTTAACCGGACTAAGTGGAGTAGAGAATACTGTTCCCCATGCAGATTTACCTGTAGCACTTAAATTAGGATAGATATTTATTGCAGCCATCATATGTCCCGGCATATCAATCTCAGGAATAATTTCTACATGACGTTCAGAAGCATAAGCTACAAATGCTTTCATCTCTTCCTGCGTGTAAAAGCCTCCATATAGTGTTTTACCATCTTTAGATATTACATGAGCTGTGTCAATGGCGAATAAAGGATCTTCCTGAGCCATTTTCATACAAACAGAATCCTGCTCATTAAATGTTCTCCATGCTCCTTTTTCTGTAAGCAAAGGGTATTTTTTAATTTCTAGTCGCCATCCCTGATCATCAGTTAAATGTAAATGAAGCTTATTGATTTTATATAAAGCCAATACATCCACATACTTTTTTAGAAAATCAATGGAAAAGAAATGGCGTGAAACATCTAAATGCATTCCTCTCCAAGTGTATTTAGGTTGATCTGTTATTGAAACGAGAGGTAAAAGAATATTATGAGCAGAACCATTATTATTTGTAGAAGTAAAAAGTAACTGTCTGAATGTTTCTATCGCATAAAACATTCCTTTACTTCCTCCGGCAATCAGTTTTACTTCATTATCCGAGATCTCAATATCATAAGCTTCAGGAGTTGTTATTTGATCTGATTTAGTGATGATAATCTTGTTATTACTGTCTCCTTCCTGTAATTCTTTTCCAATAGATGATTTAATAATAGATTGCAAGAAAGATACTTCATTTGAAAAATCACCAGAATCTTCTATAGTCAATTGAGTTTGGCTGTTCAGTTCAAAACTGCCTTCAGAATATTGCGCACTTTCAGGTTCTGGTATAATAGCAACCTTTTTAACTGTTGCTGGTTTGGAACATGCGATAAGCAGTGTTGTAAAAACTACAGCTAATAGAATATTGATTTTCATTGTTTTTTTGATGTTTAATTGTAGAGTTGTTTATTGGTCGAACTGTAAATGACAATTCGTCAAATAAACAACTCTACAGTTCGACATTAGATGAATTACCATTGAATTTGCACATGAATACCTTCCGGATCATTTTCAAAACTTAAAAAGCATGTTTTGCTGTTTTTATCCCAGGATGTATTCACGTCTATTTTTTTACCACTATGATCTGTAACTTCTATATTTTTTACTGTTTTAGGAAGAAGCACTCTCATTACATTTGTGGTATTAGCCGGACTTTTAACCATAAATGAATATTGTTTATCTTCAATGATTTCATCATATACTCTGGCTGCAGTTACTAAAACCTGTGGAGTTTTAGAATCTTTTATCGATTCAATATGATATAGAAACGATTGTTCTCCAGGTGTAACTTCCATTTCATTTAATACTGGAATTTCAGGATTGTAAAGATCTATTAGTTTTCCTTTAGCAATATAGGGTTCAGTTACCTTATTTTCATCCAATACAGAAATGATTTCATAGGGTCCTCTTTGTAGTGTTAAGTTGTTTTTAAATTCTAGTTCTGTATTAGTTTTTTGTTGATATAATTCTTTTACGGTATTTATAAATTCTTTATCACAAGCCTTATCCCAAACAAATTCTTTAGGATCATTGCGAAGAATACAAACCTCTCCTTTTCCTATTTGATATTTACCTGCCTTATAAGGAGAATGAATTCCCAGCTTAGTAAACAGATCTTCAGAAGGTGCATTAAATGTATTGCCATTTGTATTCCACCATTCTTTAACAGATTGATAAGGATCTGCATCTCTTCCACAATAAACTAAATAACCACCATCTTTAACCCATTGTGCAATATCATCATGAGCTTTTGGATCCATAGGTTTCATGTTCGAATAAGACATAATCAGGATTTGTAAATCTTTCCATGTTTCTTGATAAGTGGTGTTTTCAATATGGACGGTCTTTACAGGAACACCTCGCTTTAATAGTGGTAATGTTTGACCAAAAAAGCTTGAAAGCTGAGGATCGCTATAATTTTCAAAAGTAGGAAAACGTTGAAACATCATAGAGTTTGACATTAGAACCCCAATCCCTTCAGATCCATTTACTTTATTAGACACTACAGGAATATCATTTAATGCATTAATCATTACCTGCATCTGTGTTGAGAACGAGCGCGGTATTTTTTCCATTTTGTCACTGTCTGCACTTGTTTTAAATGCTCGTTCGTAAATACGGGTTGGCCATGGCATCACCTCATAATTATTAATACCAGGGTATAGTAATTGAGCGGTAAAAGTGGCTTCGTAATTTTTTATATAGTCGCTCCAATCACGAGGTCTGTCTTCGATAGGATCTGTTAAGAAAAATATTTTACGTCCGGTTGGAGCAGTCATGGATTCCATTGAACCATATTCTAGGAATGCAGTTTCAAAAACTCTTTCTTTTCTAACTCCATTATAATAATTAGGAGTTCTGGATGTTCCTGTCCACACTTGAGCAATGTAGCCATCAACACATGAAAGAGAAGCTAAACTAGCCTCCGGACTAACAATTTGCCATTGCGTATAATTAATTAAAGAATGCGTAGGAACAAAGCATTTAACATCGATGCCCTTACTTTTTCCATACTCTTTTGCATAAGAAAAAACTTCTTTAAGTGCATTGTAATATAAATGATATTTAAGCTTGTTTGACAGGTATGTATTTTCTGGTGATTCATGTTGAGGTTTCCAATCAAAACCATAAAACTTTTTCCATTCTTGTTTAAAGGCTTCGCTATAACCTGCAAATGCCCATAATTCAGGTTCTTCAAGAAAAATGGTGTTTATGCCAGCATCAATAACACGTTTAATATGTGCCTTTTTAATATACTCTAAATAGTTATCGGTAGGAACTATGTAAGGAACCATAGGACCATGCCATATGGTGTCTCCGTTTTGCTGAACTTGTCCTTCATCAAAGTGAGGCTTACCATTCCATTTCCCTGTAAAGTAATCCTGATATTCGCCCCAGGCAATTCCGGTCATAAAGTAGGTGTTATATCCACGATCAGACCACGATTTTACTCTGTCTTCAAATGAAAAATAATTTACGGTATCTGAAGGATTTCCATTGACTCCATAAATTATAGCCGCATCTGCTCTGACATCTATTGATGGTCTCCACTCGTGTGCTGTTTGAAATGTTGTTTTAACATCAACATGTTTTTGTGCCTGAAGAGTAATCCCAAATCCTATAAAAAATAAAATCAAAAAGTGCTTCATGTATTCAATATTGTTGTATAGTTACTAGTTCTGTAAAATGACAGATTTGATTGTAAATCTTAAGGATACATCAAAATTACATGAATTTTTGAAAGAAAAAGGGGGTGAGTTTTGTGTTAAGATAGTTTTACAGGTGATTCTTATAAAAATACCAGCTAAAGAAGAAAAGATTGTAATTTTTAAATGGACAGGATTAACAAAATTTTCAGGATTGATTTACTTTCAGTAAATCTGGATCTAGAAAGAATTGAAGATTAAAATCCTGCATAATCCTGTAAATCCTGTCTTTATTATATTTTAATCGTTTTTAATTTATCTACTTCATATCTCTTACTCTCACTTCAATATTACTTCCTTTTAAAAGTTCAAGTAATTGATTGGTATCAGTATCACCAAAATGGTAAGGATATAAAATTTTTGGTTTGAACATTTTAGCTGCTTCTGCTGTCATTTCCGGAGTCATGGTATAGGGGAGGTTCATAGGTAAAAAGGCAATATCAATATTTTTAAGGTCTTTCATTTCAGGAATGTTTTCAGTATCTCCTGCAACATATATCATAGTTCCATCAATGTTTAATACATAGCCGTTCCCTTCTCCCTTAGGATGAAATGGTTTTCCGGCTTCTCTCATATGTATAATGTTATACGCCGGTACAACTATTAAATTTCCCCATGATGTATTTGTTTGATCTCCGTTGGCAAGAAATGTAACCTCTTTAAAGTTGCTTAATCCATTTTTACAAATTTCAGGAGCAATTATAACAGTGTTTGTCTTTAATATTTCTGATATAGCTCCAGAATCAAGGTGATCGCGGTGCTGATGCGTTATTAAAATATAATCAGCTTTAGGCATATTCTCATAATTACCAACATTAGTCCATGGATCAATATGAATGATGGTTCCCTGATAATCGATATACAAAGTTCCATGCCCAACGAAATGTATGGTAAAAGAACTGTTTTTTGTTTTAATAATATCCTGAGAAGAAATGATTCCTGTTGTCATTATAAGAGCTAATATTAAAATATGTTTGATCATAATAAAAGTATTTTTTGATTTAATGAAAAACAAATTACGAAAAATTGTAAATACAGTAGAGTAATGCTCATAAAGTATATAAAACATAGTTAATTAGTAAAATGTTTGATTGTAAATTGCATAATATGTCTATTTAATTGACGAATTATTACCCCTCTCTATAACCTAATTTGAGTAGATTTGAGACTATTAATCTATATTTTATTAGGAGTAAAAAATAAAGTACTTTAAGGGTTTCAAATTAGATAATCATAAAACACAATTTTATATCACGATGAAAATTCTAAATCTTACAATTTTAACGAGCCTTATCTTTTTGTTAGGAGCTTGTAACGTGAAAAACAAATCTAAATCAATAGAAAGCGAACTAACAGGTTTTAAAAAATGGGCTGCTACTCCTCCAATGGGATGGAATAGTTGGGATTGCTTTGGTCCTTCAGTTGTTGAGGATGAAGTTAAAGCAAATGCTGATTATATGGCTGAACATTTAAAAGAATATGGTTGGGAATATATAATTGTTGATATCCGTTGGTATGTCGATAATCAGACTTCAGGACACTATAATTCTTATGATGAAACAGATTTTATTATTGATGAGAATGGTAGATATATGCCATCACCGAAAAGATTCCCTTCATCAGTTGATGGTGCTGGATTTAAGCCCCTAGCTGATTATGTGCATAATCTGGGCTTGAAATTCGGTATTCATATTATGCGTGGTGTTCCTAAAGAAGCTGTTTTTAATAAGATGCCGATTAAAGGTACAAACATTACTGCTGATCAGATATACTCAACTGAATCAGAATGCACCTGGTTAAAAGATAATTATACGGTAGTAAGAGAAAAAGAGGGAGCACAGGAATATTATAATTCAATTTTGGATTTATATGCTTCATGGGGTGTAGATTATATTAAAGTTGATGATTTATCTCGTCCATATCATACCGATGAAATTGAAATGTTGCGCAATGCAATAGATCAAACCGGAAGACCTATTGTATTAAGTATGTCTCCAGGAGCAACTCCTATTGATCAGCATGAGCATGCTACAGCTCATGCAAACATGTGGCGAACTATCGATGATTTTTGGGATAATTGGGCTCAGCTAAATTACTCATTTGGTATGTGTGCCAAATGGGCTCCTTATATTACAACCGGGGCTTGGCCTGATGCAGATATGCTTCCTTTAGGTAAGTTTATTAGAGGAGAGAGAGCAACAGATCGTTATACTAACTTTACAAAAGATGAACAGTATACATTAATGACTTTATGGTCAATGTTTAAATCACCTTTAATGTTTGGTGGTAATTTGCCGGATAACGATGACTTTACTAACTCTATCATTACAAATAAAGAGGTTTTATACGTCAATAAATACTCTAAGAATAATAAAGAATGGTATTCAAAAGATGACATAACTGTTTGGACTGCAGAAGATCCTGAGAACGGAGATCAGTTTGTGGCTCTGTTTAATAACGAGGGTGATGGCTTTGTTAAAACAAAAGATCTTTTATACCGAAGTGGTACTGTTTCTCAGTTAACAGATGGCTTTGGTGAAAACATAGATGTAAAACTACCAGAAGGAAGTACTAAGCTATATTTAATTGTAAATGATAGTGGTGATGGAATTGCCTGGGATCATGCTGATTGGGTTAATCCGGAAGTGGAATTATCAACAGGTGAAAAAATTAAACTAAACGATTTAAAATGGGAATATGCCACTGCAGGATGGGGTGAAGTAGGTGTTAATAAAAGTGTTTCAGGTAAAGAGTTAAATGTAAAAGGAACTGTTTACGAAAACGGAATAGGAACACATTCTCAGTCTATAATCATGTATCAGATTCCGGAAAATAGTGTTCGTTTTACTGCTTTTGCTGGATTAGATAAAGCAGCTACGGATGTAAAAGGTGGAACAACTGTAGAATTTATGATTTCAACAGAAGATCCAACACCAAGAAATGTTGATGTTAAAAAGGCAATTGCAAATACTGGTAGAGTAAGCAGAAGTATGGCTGCAAAAGGAAAGGAAGTTGAAGCAAATATAACAGGTGCTAAAAAAATATATTTAGTAGTGACTGATGCTGGAGATAATTTTAATCATGACCACGCTGACTGGATTAATCCTACATTATATAAAGATAATGGAGAGTCACTTTCTTTAACGGATTTAGAATGGATAAAAGCAGATTGTGGATGGGGAAAAGTTCAAAAGAATAAATCTATTGCAGGAAATAAATTAAAAGTTGCAGGAAAAGAATATACAACAGGTTTTGGTACACATTCAAACTCAGTTATAGAATTTGATATACCAGAAGGTTATACTTCGTTTAAGGCGCTATGCTCGTATGATGATGAAGTTTTAAATGCTTCTGAAGGTGTAACAATGGAGTTTTTAGTTTACACTGAAGATCCTGTTCTTAATAATACTAAATCTATTCCAGTAGATTTAACTGCTTTAGGATTTGAAGGCGAATGTACTATTCGTGATTTATGGAAGAAAGAAGATGTTGGAACATTCTCTAACTCAGATTTTGCACCATCAATACCAACTCATGGGGCTGGTTTATATCGCATTTCTGGTAGTAAAAAATAATTGAACTTAAGAAGTTTATACTAAATAATTCTTCAATAATTTTATTATCCCATTCTGAATAGCATTTGATTCAGAATGGGATTTTTGTTTTTAGTAGGTGTTTGTATTGACTAATCACACTAACTTTTTTTTCGCTCTTATATCCATACGCAACCATTACATATTTATGTACTCTTATATCATGAAGAACCAGTAATATGTATTTAACTATCTTTTCAATAAAGGAAATGTTTAAGATAAGTCCGTTTCTTATACTTGTTTTATTGCGTTTCCTTTGTTGAAATTTAATAGTATAAATATTGGTTCATAAATCCAAACATAATTTTATTGATATGAAGACAAAAATTCTATTTAGTTTTATTCTTCTTTGGGTTGTTTGTGTTTCATGTTCTGATGATGCGGTAGAGAAAGAAAAGATGTAAGACAATTTTTAATACCCTTTGTAATGTTTCTGCATTATGCAGGAATTGCGTTAGAGAAGAAAGATTATTTGCTAAACATGATATCAGATTCATGTTTTGGTAAGTAAATAAAGTATACACATTTAATGTAGACTATTTAAATCACTATGATTAGGGATTGTAGCATTTAAGTAGTTACGCTATTTTCAAAACCTTTATTTATTATCATAACTATATCGTTTAAAACGATATAAACAATTAAAATAAGTGTTTTGATGCAGAGTATATTAATAAAAATTTCATTAGTAATTTCATTTGTTCTTTCTTCTATATCCATTCATGCACAGGATATTATAGTTGGAAACAAGGTTGAGTTATATTCAGAAATTCTTGATGAGGAAAGGGAACTTTGGATTTCGCTGCCAAATTCGTATCATGATAGTTTATATGTGCAATCTTCATATCCTGTATTGTATCTTTTAGATCCCGACTATCATTTTTTCTCTATGGTAGCTGTTCGTGAAGCCTTAACAGGAGGATTGTACAATTATATGCCTGAAATGATTATTGTGGGTATAAGCAACACTGATCGGTCAAGAGATTTGACACCTACCAATAGTGCAGTAATTCATTCTGGTAAAAAAATACACACAACGAGTGGTGGAGCTGATAAATTTTTATCATTTATAGAGAAAGAACTTATACCTTTTGTTGACTCAAAGTATAGAACAAATAAATACCAAATACTAAATGGTCATTCATTTGGAGGACTATTCACCTTATATGCTTTACAGGAAAGACCAACGTGTTTTAATGCCTATATCGTTCATGATCCAAGTATTTGGTGGGATGATATGACTCTGTATAAATCAGCACTTAAAAAACAGAATACATTAAACCTTAATGGCAGGTGTTTGTATTTATCTATGGCATATAATCAAGAGCAGCAGAAAGACCGGTTTCGACATTCTCAATCAATTCTGGAATATAAGAAAGGAATACTTGGTGCTTTTAAAGAAAGAGGTTTGCGATACAAATTTGAATATTTTTCAAATGAAGATCACGGAACCATATTTTTGCCTGCCTGTTATAATGCGCTACGATATATTTACCAGGGAATTTGTTTGCCCGTGAAAGAAATACCCGGCAACCCTGATATTCTAACAAAACACTATAATTCTGTTAGTGACAGCCTTCAAGTTAAACTCGTTCCTTCTGAAAAACTGGTGAAAGGAATTGCTGATTATTGTTTATTACGCCAAGAAATAGAAAGTGCTGAAAAATTACTCCAACTCAATATACAAAACTACCCCAAAAGTGCATATGCTTATTTAAACTTAGGTAAGTTATACTTAAAAATGAATAAAGCCGATATGGCTGCAGAACAATTTCGGTTAGCAAAATCCCTGGATACTTCCATCGTTATTCCCAAACTTTCTGAAAAATTAAATAACAATCAATAAAAATAAAAATATGACTTTAAAGGAATTAATTGGTAAAATCCATCTATGGTTGGGATTGATTACAGCACCATTGGTGTTTTTTGTGTGTATTACCGGTACTATATTTGTTTTCAGTGATGAAATTGTTGACCTTTCTGCCGGAGATGCCAGGTATGTTAAACAGGTTAAAGAAGAAAAATTACCAACCGAAGAATTGATTAAAATTATTAAGGAAGCCTTTCCTAAACGTATGCAACCGAGTTACATGGTTTGTTATCGTGATCCAGACAGAAGTGTCAGGTTTAATAGTTTTAGCAAAGAAGAAGGCCTTCGAATGGTATATATAGATCAATATACAGGTGAAATATTAAAAGATGATCCTACTATATATTTCTTTTATGTTGTAGCGCACCTGCACCATTCTTTAATGCTACATGGTATTGGAGAATGGATTATTGATATTACAACCATCATATTTTTAATAGCATTATTAACGGGACTTATTTTATGGTGGCCAAAAAAATGGGATAGAAAACATAGAAAGGCATCATTTACAGTAAAGTGGACAGCAAATGCAAAGAGAATTAATTATGATTTGCATAATGTTTTGGGATTTTATTCTTTAGGAGTTTGTATTGTTATAGTTACAACAGGTTTATTAATATCCTTTAAGCCCTTGGCCTCCTTTACGAAAAATGCTTTTGGAGGAGACGCTTCCATTCAAGTGAACAGTTTGCTAATTAAATCTGAAAAAGATTCAACAATGACATTGTCACCTATTAATAGTTCTATTGACCATGCATTTGCTAAATATCCTGATAAAAACCAATTGAAATTATTAACATTTAGGTTAGATATATGGGATTATTATATTATTACCATGAGTAATAAAATAGGTATAAAAAGTGCAATGGATGGAGTGTATCTTGCTTACGATAAACATACTGGTGACGCAATAGATTTACCCGTGGAATTTAAAATCAATAAAAAAGTGGAAGATGTTTACTGGAGTCTTCACTTGGGTAACTATATGGGATTATTTGGTAAAATAATTACTTTTCTTGCAGGATTAATAGCATCTTCGTTACCGGTTACAGGTTTTATTATATGGCTAAATAGAAGAAAGAAGCAAAAGAAAAACAAACAAGCATTAATGATATAGTTTTTTGAATTTACAAGCTTCTATTATAACTTGATTCTCCAATATGCATTGTAATTAAATTTGTTTGGATAGTTATATTTAAGATTAAATATGGGTTATTAAAAAACTCCGATCGTATTTTCGATCGGAGTTTTATTTTTAGTATATACTTATTTAATATTTTACTCTTCTTCTGCTGTAAGAACACCAATTGCACTTACTCCTTCTGCAACAACTTTAGCACCCATGGTTGCAATAGATGTTTCAGGATTAATAGTGTACAGGTAGTTTTCATTGTCAGAAGTAATTACCGGAACTACTAATTGATTATTGTCAGAATCAATAAATGGTTCGCCTACATAAAATGGGTCATCTTCAATACCTGAAGCCGTTGGGAAATTACTTACCCAGCTAAACGATTCTGTAGCTACATCAACAACAGCAAAACGGTCTGCATCAACACCAAAAGTTGCATCTGATCCCTTTCCCGGATACATTGATAAAACAAAAGTTGTTCCGCCCATATAATAAGATCTAAACAAATTATAACCTCCTGATGCTTCTGTTATATTGTAGAAATAGTCCTCATCGAACTCAAAATCACCGGCATTAATTTTAAGAATACCTGATGGGATGATAAGAGATTCTGCTACAACATAATTGGTTTGTCCCGAAGAGAACACATAAAGATCTCCATCATCAACAACCTCAAGACCTGTTAAACCTTGTGAGTATTTTTGCCCAGCTACAAAACCGGTTCTTCCTTCATCTTTAATAACTTGTTTTATACTATAGTCAGAATTAAAAACCACAACATAAGTATTGTTCAGGTAATCAGAAGTAAAACTTGAAGAGTTAATGCTTCGTGCACCTGCAATCATATAGCCTTCGTACTCTGCAATATCAGTAATGTAACCAGATTCTCCTTCCTCTAGCATATCTTTACTATCTATAGTGTAAAGTGTTGACGCATCTGTTTCCGGGTTTATTTCGTAGAAATAAGCATAATTTGTTGTTGTTAAATCTCTTAGTCTGTCAGAATAAGCTACAATTAATTTGTCGCCAACTATTCCTTTTGTATGCACAGAAACTTCCAAACCAAGTTCATTACGTTGGCTAATAGTACCATCGCTATTTAAAATGTATGAGCCAGTAACCCCTGCTTCTGTAGAATTGTACAAGAAACCATAAGCTACCTTATCATTTACAAATGTCCAAAAGCTACTACCTGCAGATTGAAGGGCATCGGCAGAAGTCGCATCAAAGGTACTGTCTTTAACTACAGCATTGCCTGTAACCAGATAATCGTTTTCACCAGAAGAGGCTACTACAATATACTTACTCTCTACATTGCTTTCGCTTTCATTGTCATTACCATCATCTTCACAAGATGTTAATGGTAGCATTGTAAGCAAAGCTGCCACCATAAGGTTGAAATATAAGTTCTTAAATTTCATAATGTTATCTTTATTTATATTATTAATTACTCTACATTTTATTAATGAAATACCTAAACTTGGCAGAGAAGCTTCTTCCCGGTTTTTGAAGACTAAAATTGTCGTATAGTTTGGCATCAAATATATTTTTAGCATCTACAGAAAGGTTGTACTTTCCTTTTTTCCAGGAATAAACCATACCTAAACTATGGTTCCATTGTGTAGGATTTTTTTCAGCTGACTGATAAGTATCCCATTCGTTTAAAAATTCATATATAAACTGGATGGTATATCTTAAACTTAACTTACTTTCTTTTTGCCATATATCATTAAAGAAATATTGACCATCCGCATTTCCAAAAAAGTTGGGTTCGTTAGGAACAAGTGCATTTACCTGTGTAGGATCATTTTCGGGGTCGTATTTCATTGGTCTTTGGTAAGAAATATTTGCCCCACAAGTAAAACGATCGGTGTAGGAATATCTTAGTTCAGCATCGATACCGGGTGTTCTTACCATCGATATATTTTCGTAAGATTCATCGAAAGTTGTAGTTAGGGTTCTTTTAATAAAATCTTTGGTTCTGCGGTAAAAAAGGTTAACATCTGTACTGAAAAAGTTCTCAGAATTCATTTGTCGATTATAATGAAAACCCAAGTTAAAATTATCGCTCGATTCGGGTTTTAAATCAAAATTAGTTGTGTATCTTAAAAATACCTGACCAAATATTTCTTTGGTTTCCGGCATACGAGAGGTTAATTCATAGTTGGTTTTGAGTTGTAAATCAGGATTTAAAAAATAGGTTAAAGTAAATCCATAGCCAAATTTATTCCCATTCATAGAAACCATTTGATAGTTCTCCACATTGGCAGAGTTTACATTAATATAAGCTGAAGAATAATATGAGTATCGTTTAGCAAATACAGATGTATTTATTTTGTCACTAAATTCGCTACTCAGGCCTATACCTAATATATTTCTATTATATGTTCTGGGACGGGCATTTGTTTTATCGTCGGTATCTAAAATATCATCTCCTTCTCGTGAAAAAAGGTTGGTTACATTGTTTATTGTAAGTCGGTGACCTGTAAAAGGTTCGTAATTAATGCCTGCGTTTATGGTTCCGTTATTGTCATTATACTTATAATCAGAAGCAGATTCTTCGCCTTTAGAAGGAGATGCTCTACGCTGTCCCAACCAATTATATTGCCAATAGGAGGTATCTACGTTATGTCCTTCTCCTAAATTAAAGTTAGCTGCAAAGTTTACATCCAGATTTTCGGTAAACAAGTCATCTTTAGAATATAGAATTGACGGCATGATAGTGTTAGAAGTATAATGTTTATCACCATATACAGGATTGATATAAGCCGGGTGTTGGATTTCTTTATATTCATTTCCAAAAGTGAAACCAAACAATAGTTGATCGGCAAAATTTTTATTTACCACTCCTGTTTTAAATATCACTGTTTCATTATGGTATGTGTCGTGAAAGCGTTTTACCCGTTGAGGGTCAGTATATATGTTTGTGTTAAAGTCCAGAATGCTTACATCATCAACATAATAGCTGTTATCGGAGTAGTTTTGGTAAGCACTTAATTGCGTAGTGAAACCTTTTTTTGAGGTATAACCAGCATTTACATAGGTAAGATGTGTGTTAAAAGAACCAAATGAATAAGACGCATCAATATAGCTTCCCGGCCTTTTTTTAGTTACAATATTAATAGCACCGCCTAATGCATCAGAACCAAAAGTAACAGGAACAACACCTTTGTATACTTCAATTCGTTCAGCCATATTTACAGGCAGGTTATTTAGCTGAAACGAAGAACTCATTGCATCCATAGGCATACCATCAATAAATACGCGAACATGATTACCACTTAACCCATTAATGGTGATATCGGAAGCTGAACCTAAACCTCCTTCCTGTTTTATTTTTACTCCGGGAGTTTGATTTAGTAACTCTGTTAAATTAATAGCTGAGTTATGATAAGGTTTGGCATCAATAGCTACGACATTAAAGCCGGTTTCTTCAACGAGTCTAATGTTAGACTTTGCAATAACTGTTGCTTCGTCAAGCGTTGTGTTTGGATCTGCCTTCAGTACAACATCATATTTTAATGGTGTATTTACTCCTTCTTCAATTACTATTTCTTTTTTTAAGCAGCCCACCATAGAAAAAACAAGAGTAGCTAACTTGTCATTATTAATGGTTAATTTATATTTACCATCAATATCGGTAACTGTTGCATTACTAGTGTTCTTTTCGTGAATAGTAGCTCCAATTAAAGGAAAGCCTCCGTCATCTTGTATGGTTCCTTTTATGGTAAGTTTTTGAGCATGAGCTAATGTAACAGAGCAAATAATTGTCAGAAGAGTAATGGCTGCCTTCATTTATTTAGTATTAATTAAATAGTAAGGCAAAACTAAGTACGAATAAACTGCATAACAATCCCAAAAGGTAGTGAATTACTTAAATAGTTTTCTTTTATAAAAAGGAATACGAAGACCTGTTGTGCATTGAATATAGCCTAATCTGTAAATACTCTTTTAGCCTATAATGATATGCCTTTTTATATAGATATAATAAAAATAAATTCTAGATCGTATTGTTAAGAGTGTGTGGTGTTGGTGTTTGTGAGGTTATTCATTAGTGGATGTCGTAAATATTTTTGAACTATTAGTATAGTTTTCCAGTGAACATATTTTCTAAATCTATCACTTTTATAAAATACTTTTAATGTAACAAGTCAGTTTTTAATCATACCAATAAATAGGTAGATAGTGTTCAAATTCATTTAGAATTAGAGTAAAAGTGTATAATCAGTTTTAGGAATAGGAGCCTAAAGTAAAGTATAATTATAAAAAGCAAAATTTGGTAAATGTAATCATATGAAACGAGCCATAATAAAATATTCTCACACACGAGAATGATTTTTTTCGGTAAGTTTTATGTGACAATCAAAAGAAAAAATAAACATATGAATAATATTATGTATAGTATCTAATATAAATAATATTTTATCAAAAAAGATTTTTAGGGAGTGATATCCTTTTTTCGTTTTATTTTGGGATAATAAACTCAAACGTAGAGCCTTTACCAAAAGTGGATTCTACAGTAATATCTCCACCCAATAGTTCGGCAAGTTGTTTTGAAATAGCCAGACCTAAACCAACACCGCGTTCTTTAAATTTATCGTTATATGAAATCTTTTCAAAGCGGTCGAAAATGCGATCCATGTCATTCTTTTTAATTCCAACACCTGAATCTTTTATAATAAACTTAATGGAGTCATTATAATTTTCGACTGTAAATTGAACAAATCCCTCGTTAGTATATTTAAACGCGTTAATAAGTAAATTTGATATGATTTGTTTACATCTGAAGTAATCAGAATGAATATTAAAGTCGTTGTTATACTCTGGGTAAATAAACTCTATAGTTTTTATTTTTTCCTGAGTAATATTTTGAACTATTGCAGTTATAACATCTTTATAGATAGATTGAAAACTAAAGCTTTCTTTAATAATATCGATGGAGCCAGCTTGTATCCTTGAAATATCAAGTATATCATTGATCAAATGTAACAGAGCTTGTCCATTGGTTTTTATAACATTAGTAAACTCCCTTCGTTCACCTTCAGTTAAACTATTATCGTTTAATAAATCAGAAAAGCCAATTATGGCATTCATCGGAGTTCTTATTTCGTGACTCATATTTTGTAAAAAGGCCGATTTTAAATTGTTAGCTTTTTCAGCTTTTTCTTTGGCATCCTTTAATTCATATGTTCTTTCTTCAATAAGTTTTTCTAGTCCGAACTTGTGATCCTCTAATTCATTGTTTTTGACTATAAGCATTTCTTTTTGAACCTCTATTTCTTCCTTCTTTTCTTCGAGTTCAACGTTAGCTTCGTATAGTTTTTTAGTTCTATCTACCACTTCTTTTTCAAGAATAAACCTTTGACGTTTAACGTTATTAATTCGTCTGTAGAATAAATAGAACAAGAGTACAATAACAAAAAGTACAATAAGAAACTTAAACCATACAGTTTGATAAATAGCAGGAATAATTATTATTTCTATTTTCTTTGGTTTTTCATTCCAAAATCCATATCCATTAGCTGCTCTAACTACAAAGGTGTATTTACCAGGAGAAAGATTTGTATATGTAACTTCTTGTGTAGGTTCATCAACAATAATTTCTTCATCATCAAATCCAATGAGTTGATAAGCTAACTTATTTTTATGAGGTCTTATATAATTAATACTAGCAATATGGAATGAGAATACTTTATCATTACTGTGCAAAGTAATAGTATCTGTATATTCAATAGGTTTATCAAGTATAATTCTATTATCGTGAGGTACTTTAGGTGTTATTTTTTTATTCAGAACTTCTAATGAAATGATCTGAGGTATTGCAAGTGAAGAGTGAGGATGTAAATTTTCAGGGTTAAATAAATTAAAGCCTTTAATACCCCCAATTAATAATTCATTAGTTTTATGATTGTAAAAGTGTGCACCTTCAACAAATTCATCCGATTGAAGGCCATCAATCTTGTAATAAGAAGTAATGTCTTCAGATATAGTATTAAAACAAGCAATGCCCCTTGTTGTTGTAAGCCATAGGTTATAATTGGAGTCAAAAATCAAACCTACAATATTATTAGAAGGTAATCCATCTCTTGGCGAAATGATTCTTATTGAATTGTCCTTGTCATTTATTCTATATAAACCATTTGAAGTTGCAGCCCAAAAAATACTATCGTTCTGTTGTAGTGACATGAAAACATTTTGCTTTGACCATAGATCAGCCTTGCAATATCTTTTCTGAATAACTTCCTTTTTAGGATCAAAAACAACAATTCCTCCAAATTCAGCTGATATCCATAAGTTTCCATTCTTGTCTTTACTGATATGCTGAATGTTATCCATCTCAAAGAAATCTTTGCTATAATAACTTATTTTATGATTTACCTTGTTGAATTTAATGATATTATCCCAATTGGCCATCCATAAATTATTTTCATCATCTTCAATTATGGAGTATATCCTGGAATCAACCTGTAGTTTATTTTCATCATAAACTTTATAAGTAATAAACTTATCCTTGGAAGGTAAATACTTAGCAAAAGATCCTTGCGTTCCAACCCACATAATACTATCCCTATCGAAATAAATCGATCGAATCTTATTGGAATAGATATTTCCATTTTTGTCATCTCCTCTTCTAAATACTTTGAATGAATTAATTAGCGGATTAAATTTTATCAAACCCTTGGTTTGTGTTCCAATCCAGATATTTCCATTTGCATCCTTGTTTAGAGCTCGAACAAATAAATTATCAATTGTAAAGTTATCGTTATTAAATTTCAAGTAGTTTTTAAAGAGTTGCTTGTTAGGGCTATAATAAAGTATTCCATTGTTAAATTTGGCCATCCAGATAATAGAGTCTTTATCCATTGTAATACAACCAATATCAGTAGCCTCTTTAAATGGTCCGTCACTTAGCTTTGTTAAACTTTTATTTTTGGTGTTAAATATAAAAGCTCCATTTTGTCGGGCTGATACAATTATTGTTTCTTTATCAAATTGCTCATAACAAATATCATCCGGTTTTACCGAAAAATTATAGATCTGTCCAATAGAATCAACTAAGTTTTCTATTTCAATGTTTCGTTTAATTATTTTTTCAGGTAGCGGTGAGGCAACAAAACCTTGTTCTTCAGTATAGAAAAACCCATTTCTAAAATTAGAGGTTCCCCATAATACAGAATCTTCATCAATAAAAAACTTTTCTATGTTATTAAAAGGAAGTCCTTTATTGCTATTTTTTTCATGTATATAATGGGTAAATTCTTCATTTACCATGTCAAACTTAATAATACCCAAACCTCTTGTAGCCAGCCATAATATATTGTTTTTTACGGGCTGTATTTCTGTAATTAAAGAAACTGGCAGAGAACTGGAGTCATTAGGTATATGCGGATATACTTTAAAATTATTACCATCATAACGTGCTAAACCATCAACAGTACCTATCCATACAAAACCATTGTTATCATGCGCAATGGAATAAACTTTTGAACTAGGTAAACCTTCTGTTGTAGAAATAACTTCAAAAACACTGGAATGCTTTTGAGCAAATACACAATTGGTAAGAATTAAAAATATAATTAAAATCTTAAAGCTGCTCAAAACAAAATTAGATAATTAGAATTCCCAATAATAACAGTTACAAGTCGTATATGTTTTATGTAGTGAATGTTTCCGTTTAACTATAAAACTTATTATAAACTTAATTTACGTATTTTGATACGGAATTAAATAATAATAGTTAGGGAATATTTAATAAAATATCACTAAGTAAGATAAATAATGTTAATTAGTTAAGTATCTTTACTAAAACCCTTATACAATGATATTAATTAGGGGCAATTAATTTAAAAATTAGTATAATTGTCGCATGGAACCAGTATTTAAGAATGATGCAATTGTATTTGGGATATTATGTACTATCCTGGCTGTTATATTTGTAACGTCTAACAGCAAAAATAAATTTTTTCAAAAGTTTTATACATATGTGCCGGCACTGTTGTTGTGTTATTTTATACCTGGAATATTTAACTGGCCATTAGGTCTTATATCAGGAGAAGAGTCTCATTTGTATTTTGTTTCCTCAAGATATTTATTACCCGCCAGTTTGGTGCTGTTCTGTATTAGTATCGATTTTAAAGGGATTATTAATCTTGGTCCAAAGGCATTGATAATGTTTTTGACTGCCACTGTAGGTATTGTTATTGGAGCACCAATTGCGCTTTTTATAGGAAGTTTATTTTTTCCAGAGATAAATATGGCTGCTGAAGGTGAAGAAATATGGCGTGGTTTGTCTACAGTAGCAGGTAGTTGGATTGGAGGAGGCGCTAATCAAGCTGCGATGAAAGAGATTTATCATTGTAGCGATAATTTGTTTTCAACATTTATTATTATTGATGTAGTAGTTGCTAATATCTGGATGGGATTTTTATTGTATGGAGCAGGTATAAGTGAAAAAATCGATAAAAAGTTAAAAGCAGATAATTCCGCTATTGAAGAACTAAAAAAGAAAGTAGAAACATATAGAGCAAAGATTGCTAAGATTCCAACAACAACTGATGTTTTTGTTATTTTGGCAATTGGTTTTGGAGCAACAGCTGTTGCTCATTTTGGTGCAGATATTATTTCAGCGGAATTACAGAAATATATTGGCTTTTTAAACAAATATAATCTGAATTCATTAGCGTCCGGATTCTTTTGGTTAATTGTAATTGCTACGACTATAGGTTTAGCTTTATCTTTTACAGGGCTGAGAAAATATGAGGGAGCCGGAGCTTCTCGTTTAGGCAGTGTATTTATCTATATTCTGGTTGCTACCATCGGTATGAAGATGAATATTCTGGAAGCATTTCAAAACCTGCATTATTTTGTGATAGGCTTAATATGGATGGCTGTTCACGTTTCATTATTGTTATTAGTGGCTAAGCTAATTAAAGCACCATTCTTTTTTGTTGCAGTTGGTAGTCAGGCCAATGTAGGAGGGGCTGCTTCTGCACCGGTAGTAGCATCTGCTTTCAGTACTGCACTTGCACCTGTTGGAGTACTATTAGCTGTGTTAGGTTATGCTCTGGGTACTTATGGAGCTATTGTTGCAACGCAATTAATGCAATGGATTCATTTGTAGAGAAATACTTTTTAAAAAAAATATACGGGCCTGTTGAATTGAATCAACAGGCTTTTTTTATGCAATTCAATTGCATACATTGGTGTGTTTGCATCTTTATCAAATAGTTAAAACATAATTTTCAGGCTGTTACTTCATTATAAAATTCTTAAATTAAGATAGCATGAAAAAAGTTAGAAGAAGTACTACTTTATAATGAAGATGTTTCTTCTTGTACATAAATACCCTGAAAATCATAAAATCTAAACAGATGCAAAAAATTTTAAGCTTACTGGTAATCATTATTATTGCAATGGGATGTCGTAATAAAAATACACAGGTATCTTCCAGTGAAGAGTTTGTAGGTCCTTATCAACCTGAGGTATACGTTAAACTAAATCACCCGGAATGGAGTAAAAACGCAAGTATTTATCAGATTAATACAAGGCAGTTTACAAAAGAAGGAACATTTAAAGCGGCCCAGGAACAACTTCCTCGTCTTAAGGAGCTTGGTGTAGATATTATCTGGTTAATGCCTGTTCACAAAATAGGGGAGAAGAACAGAAAAGGAACATTAGGTAGTCCTTACTCGGTTAAAGACTACTATAGCGTTAATCCTGAATTTGGAAATCTTCAGGACCTTAAAGACTTTGTTAATACTGCTCATCAACAAGGTTTGTATGTTATTCTGGATTGGGTTGCCAATCATACTGCATGGGATAATATTCTGGTTGAACAGCATCCGGAATGGTACGATAAAGATTATAAAGGACATTTCAGACCTACTCCCTGGTGGGACTGGTCAGATATCATAGATCTGGATTATAATAAACCGGCATTAAGAAAATATATGACTGAGGCCTTAAAATATTGGGTGAAGGAAGCTGATATTGACGGTTATCGTTGTGATGTAGCAGGTTTTGTACCGGTAGATTTTTGGAATAATGTAAGAAAGGAACTGGATGCTATTAAAACTGTATTTATGTTGGCCGAATGGGAGGCACGTGACTTACATGCAGAGGCTTTTGATATGACTTATGCCTGGAGCTGGAATGAATATTTGCATAAGATATGCACCGGTAAAGCTGATGTAAACAGTTTATATATTTATTATTCGTGGAATGAATGCGCTTTCCCATCTAACAGCATGCGAATGACATTTGTGAGTAATCATGATAAGAATGCCTGGGAAGGAACAATGTGGGAACAGTTTGGTGAGGGTTTAGAGGCCGCAATTGTTTTGTCTGTAGTAGGCGATGGTATGCCGTTAATATATAATGGACAGGAAGCTGGAAATACAAAAAGACTTGAATTCTTTGAGAAAGATCCAATTGAATGGAAAAAACATTCAATAGGTGATTTATATAAAAAGCTTTTTGCATTAATGAAAGAGAATACAGCATTATGGCATGCCAAATGGGGGGCAAAAATGATTAAGGTGCCAAATAGTGCAGAAGCAGAAGTGTTTAGTTTTGTCAGACAGAATGATGTAGATAAAGTATTTGCAGTCTTTAATTTTTCTGAAAATACACACAAGGTTGAATTTAAAGAGGATCTATATCGTGGCAACTATGTTGATTTTACCACTAATCAGGAAGTTGAATTAGATCAGAATTTTAAATTAGATATGAAACCATGGAGTTATAAGGTATACTATAAAAAGTAAGGAGTATATTTTGTATAGATTTGTTTATAAAAGATTGAAGTTTCAAGTAACGGAGAATTGAAAACAAATAGCGATTTAAATCATATTGAAAAATAAGCCTGGCGATTATGTTAATAGCATTTAATAATGTATTAATAAATATTAAATGGCTAGAGGTTGATGAACAAAGGCATCTTTTTTTAGTTTAAATCCCAATAAACAACAAAAACACTTTTTTAGTATGACAAAGAATATTAACGTAGGATTATTAATTATAAGAATTTCAGTTGGAGCTTTAATGCTTCTGCATGGTTTATCAAAATTGGTTGGAGGTATTGGTTTTATTCAAGGTATATTAGAATCAAAAGGATTACCTGGTTTTATCGCTTACGGAGTAATTGTTGGCGAAGTTGTAGCTCCTCTTGCAATAATAATTGGTTACAGAACCAGAATTGCTGCTGCTATATTTGCATTTAATGCATTGGTGGCTATGTTTTTAGTGCATGCACAGCAAATATTTACTCTTAGTGAACAAGGAGGATGGGCTCTGGAATTATTAGGTCTGTATTTATTTGGTTCAGTTGCATTAATATTTACAGGTGCAGGAAAAATTGCTTTATCATCTAATAATAAGTGGGATTAAATACCACCTATCATATGTAGTCGTCCGGATATTCTATTTGAGTATCCGGTTTTTTTATGTCTTTTAGAATTGAGATTATAGAACTATCTGTAAATCATAATATCATGTTTTGACGAATTGTATTTTTACGATTCATTGTTCAAAAGATTTAATTTTTTCATTCAGGTAACTACATGCTTTATTTGGCGTACAACTTTCTGGGAATAAGGATAACACAGTAAGGGCGCATTGATCAAAGATGTACTATTATTATTGAAAATAGTATTATGTAGAATTTTATTTTTTAAGAATGAAAAAAACTATTTTGCTTGCAATGACATTGTTGGGAATGGTGTCATCGTTATTATCACAGGAAAAATCCAAAGCGGATATTAGCGCTGGTGTTGATTTTTATAACAGATATGTATGGCGTGGTTTGTTATTTACAGATGCCCCAAGTATACAGCCATATATTACAGCCTCTAAAGGAGGATTTTCTGCAACAGCATGGGGGTCATATGCAACATCAAAAAATTATGCAGAGATTGATTTATTCTTATCATATACAGTTGGTGGCTTTACAATAGGTTTAAGCGATTACTATACCGAAGATGAGACTGATTTAAGCCTAAATGATTACTCGGTTTATGATCAGGGAAAAACTGCTCACTTAATAGAATCATATTTAAGTTATACGTTACCTGCAGAGAAATTCCCACTTACTATTACGGCCAGTACGTTTGTTCATGGAGCTGATTTAGATGCTAACGGTGATCAAAACTTTTCTTCGTATTTTGAACTAATGTATCCATTTTCGGTTAATGATTATGATTTGTCATTGACATTAGGTGGTACACCCGGAGACGGTTATTATGGTACAAAGGCAGGAATAGTTAACTTATCATTTGGGGCATCCCGAAGTATTAAAGTTACAGATTCTTTCTCTATACCTTTAAATACAGCTTTTATTGTAAATCCTTTAGCTAAAGATTTATTCTTTGTTGTAGGTATCTCTTTATAATCTTCAGTTACATTATTTTGATAATGTAACGTAGATATTCCGATAGAATTAGTGTTTGTGGAGAACAAAAAAATGTATGAAAAAAAATAATTTTACCCCCCTAAAACAAAAACTTGGAATTGCTATTTCCATAGGAATTTTTGTTACAGTTAGTGCCATTATTACATACAGTGCGTATGTAACCAGAAAAGAGGCTGTTGCGTCTGCTCAAAATGCAGCTCTTTCTATTGCAAAAGACTTTTCAGGTAATGTTCAGATAGAGATTGAAGAGGCCATGGATATTTCCCGTTCACTTGCAAGTATTTTTTCTGTATCAGGAGATGAGAAAATGAAAGGAGAATTGTCTCGAAATCATGCAGTCTCATTAGCTGAAAAAGTATTGTATTCTAATGATGATTTTTTAGGTTTAACATTAGCATTTGAACCAGAAGCATTTGATGGTAAAGATGAAGAATATGTTAATAAGCCCGGCCATGATGCAACTGGAAGATTTCTTGCTTATCTGACTAAGGGTGAAGGAAAGCATGCCGTCGTGGATGTATTAATAGATTATGAAACAGAGGAATCTGGACCTTGGTATTGGGAACCAAAAAAACGAATGACTGATTTTTTAACAGAACCTGTTGTTTATCCGGTTCAGGGTGTTGATGTTACAATGGTTTCATGTATGACACCAATTATTTATGAGGGTACTTTTTTAGGTGTTACAGGATTGGATTATCCAATTGATTTTATGCAGCATAAAGTATCTGAGGGCGAATACTACGAAGGTAATTATCAAATGAGTATTGTTTCAAACGAGGGAGTATTTGCTGCTAATAAGGATAATCCTGATTTTGTAATGAAGACTCTGAAGGAAATTTATCCTGATACTTATGAACAACAGATTAAAGATATAAAAAGCGGTAAGACTAAGATTGAAATTGATGACGATCATTTGATTGCCTATGTTCCTTTAAATATTGCAAGAACTGGTGTTACCTGGCAGGTGCGTTTTTCAGTTTCAAGGGATATTATTATGGCGAGAGCACGAGTATTAATGCGAGGTCAAATAATTATTGGTGTAGTTTTATTGGCCTTAAGTTTAATAAGTATTATATGGTTTATTTCCAAGCTTATTAAACCGGTAGGATCCATGGTAACTATGGCAAATACTATTGCTCAGGGCGATTTAGTTGAAGAAGTAACAATTAAAGCCAGTAATGATGAAATAGGTTTGTTATACGAAGCTTTTAATAAGATGCGGATAAGCTTAAAGGATATTGTTACCGGTATTATTGATAGTGCAGAGCAAATAGCTTCTGCCAGTTCTCAATTAAGTGCAACCAGCACTAGTTTATCGCAAAGTGCATCAGAACAGGCATCTTCTCTAGAAGAAGTATCTTCTACAATGGAAGAAATTGCAAGTAATGTCCAGAATAATACCAACAATGCAAAAGAAACTAATGGATATGCGAGACGATCTGCTACCGAAATCAAAGAAGTAAATTCTGCATCGAAAGAAAGTATCGCTGCTGCCAGAATGATTGCAGAAAAGGTTACGGTGATTAATGAAATAGCAATGCAAACAAATATATTATCGTTGAATGCTGCCGTAGAAGCTGCCAGAGCGGGTGAATTTGGACGCGGTTTTGCTGTAGTGGCTGCAGAAGTCCGTAAGTTAGCTGAATTATCAAAGAAAGCAGCTGAGGAAATCGTAATTCAAACACAAAATAGTGTTAATGTAGCCGAAAATACAGAGGAACGTTTAAATGTGATTATTCCGGAAATTGAAAAAACAGCTGATTTAATCGAAGAAATATCTGTTGCAAGTACAGAGCAAACTAGTGGAGTTGATCAGGTAAATCTGGCCATCCAGGAACTGAATCATGTTACGCAACAAAACACTTCTGTTTCTGAAGAAGTTGCTGCCAGTGCAGAACAGTTACATAGTCAGGCAGATATTCTTAAAAAGCATATGGGATTCTTTAGAATCTGATATATACCTAAATGATGTTTTTTATTAGTAGGGTGTTTTACTTTAAAGTATTACACCCTTTTACTTTTAATCAGGCTGTTAAAAATAGTTAGAAAACATAGAGTAAACTGATTTCTCTTTACTTTTATGCCATGAAGCATTTTAAGCAATATACACCATTGGTCATAGAGGAATTAAGCGCGAATTCGTTTCATTATCCGCCTCACCATCAAACTTACTATGAACTGGTTTATATTCACAAAGGAATTGGTGTTTCACATATAAATACAACTTATTTGCCTTATCATGAGGGGGATTTATTCTTTGTTGCACCTGAAGACAATCATTATTTTGAAGTACAGGAATATACAACCTTTGTATTTGTAAAATTTACAAATGAGTATATTAGAAATCTTCAAACAATAAACTTTCCCTGGCAGCAACAAATATTTAATCCTTTATCTCTTTTTAAAAATGTTTATTTGAAAGAACAAGGATTGCAATTAAATGCATCCGAAAAGCATAGATTGAAAAACTCAGTTCAGGATATGTTACAGAATAAAGATTCTGACAATGGTGTTAATTCTTTAGTTGTTTACTTTCAATTACAGGTGATATTGAGTACTGTGCATGAATACTTAGAAAGAATAAGCAAAACACATGTGCTTAACGAAAATAATAATGTTCAGGTAATCAATTATATTCATCAGAATATATATGATCCTGAAATGCTAAGAATTTCAAAGGTGGCTGAGCATTTTAATATTTCTGAACAATACTTTAGTGCATGGTTTAAACAGGTTTATAAAATTAGTTTCAAGAACTATATAGATCATTATCGTATTGAACATCTAAAGAACAGGTTGCTTCATTCTTCTGCATCAATTCAATCTATAGCTGACGAGTTTGGCTTCTCCGATAGTAGCCATTTCTCTAATTATTTTTATAAGCATACACAAATAAGACCAGTAAGTTATCGCAAGGAAGCCTTAAAAATGGAATAACCACTGCATACCTAAGAGAATGTATGGTGCAAGTATGGCTGTGAATATGCCGTTAATAATTAGACCAACAGTTGAAAAGGCGCCATAATTATTACTGATTTCCATAGATCTGCTGGTTCCTACTACATGAGAAGCCATTCCAATGGAAAATCCTTGAGCAATAGGATTGCGAACCCACGTATAATGCATGATCAAGTATCCGAATATAGATCCAAAAATTCCTGTAAACATTACGATGCAAGCAGTAAGTGAGGGGATGCCGCCAATTACTTTAGAAACATCCATCGCTATTGGTGTTGTTATGGATTTTGGAACAAGCGATAAAACAATTTCTTTTGGAGCCCCCATACTCCATGCAATTATAAATACGCTGAGCACTCCTGTTATCGATCCCAAAACAGAACTAACAAGAATAACAAAGGCTTGCTGTTTAATTCTTTTTAATTGATAAAACAATGGTATGGCAAGACAAACAATAGCAGGTTGTAGCATAAAATCTATCATCTTACTGTTTTCATGATAGGTTTCATAGTCGATATTAAACATTACTAAAAAGCCAATTATTAATAACATGGCTATTAATATCGGATTCATTATAACCCATTTAGTTTTTTCCTGAATTTTCTGACCTATAAAATATGCGGCCAAGGTTAGCATTATATAAAAGACAGGATTGTCTATTAAAGTTTTCATCATTTCTCTTATTTCAATATCATTTAGTAAGAGTTTTAAAATGTTTGGTAGTTATCAGACTATCACTTACTTTCTTTTTTTGCGAAGTAATTGGTGAGACCATCCTGTTACTATTAAAACTAAAATGATACTTACAATTGTAGAAAGCAGAATTGTCCAGAAGTATGATACCAGCATACCAAAGTATGCCATGATAGCAACTCCTGCAGGAACAAAGAAAAAAGCGATGTTTTTATTAAAAAAGTTTCCTACCCCTTCAACATCCTTAATCTTTACTAATCCGGTCATTAATAATAATAACATAAGAAATAAACCAACAATACTAGGGGGTAATTTGGCACCTGTTATTCCTACAAAGAATTTCCCTGAATATAAACAGCCAAAAATAATTAGCAACTGACGAATCATAATCTAAAATTTATTGGCTGCAAAATTCAGAAATCATACATTAGATTATTTGTAATTAAATTAGAAATAAATGAAATAATATTAGATGAACATTTATTGATAGTGAGTTTTACAGAACTATGTTTTGCTTATTGTCTTTCAATAATGTGTTCTCCTGAACCAATTATATCAAGAAATATATAATCACCATCTCGGGTTCCTTTAACTCTTTTTTTATCAATTGTAACCCAATTATCTGTATTTGTGCCGGCTGGGATATATATTTTAGCTTTAATGTTTACTGGTATCTTTACCAATAATGAATAATCAGAGTTCTTATTTTGCCAATCTATATAAATATCTCCTTTGTCGGTTTTATATGATCCTTTTGCAAACTTTAAATGATCTCCAAAATCTAAAGGTTTAATTAAAACTGTATCTGCCTGAGGTGATATCGTTTTTATTCCTAAAAAGTAATTTTGAATAGCTAATAAACCAACAGCTCCCCATGGATGAGACAGACTTTCGTTATTGTCTAATGCATTCCATGACTCCCAGGTAACAGTAGCTCCTCTACTTAATGTGTTCGCCCAACCATCCCATTTTGTATTTGTATACAGATGGTATAATTGTTCTCCTTCACCTGCTTTACCTAAAGCTTCAGGCAACCATCTTAACGAAACCATACCAACGCTCATGTTTCGGTTTTTAATTTCTTCGATAATGCTTTTTGTATTTCTATCAGAGGCTACACCAAAAGAATATGGTAAAGCATTTGCGTGTTGTGAAATATGATTACTTTGATTATTGTCACTATACAAACCGTCAATATAAACTCCATTTTCATTTAATAAATGGGTATTTATGGCTTTTTTAAGGCTCTCACTTTTATTCAGGTATTCATTTTTATCATCATTGTATCCTAATACATTTGCAATATTTGCAATGATTTTAAAATCCTGATAAGCATAAGCATTAATTACAGTTCTTGATGAAGTTTTCATATCATAACCATACCTCATATCTATTGGCCAGTCAATAATACCATATTCATACTGATTCTTTCCGCCTTTAAGGTTTTGGATTAATCCAGTAGTTTGATTCATATATGAACTGACATATTCAGCAACTTTTTTTATGCGTGAATAATTAGATTTAAGAAATTCTATATTACCTGTTTGCATGTAATAATCCCAAACCCATATTAAGAAAGCTTGTGTAAAATCAGGAATATCTCTTCCACCATCTACATTAGGGTAAACAGCATTTAATCTACCGTCAGGCCAATATTGATCCTGAGAGTCCAGAAACTCATTAAGAGATTTTAAATTCATGGTTCTGTCATAAAGAACACACATACAAGGAACTCCTTGTGCCCAACTGTCACCTAAAAATGTACCTTTCTCTCTTGTTGGTGTATCAACAAAACCTTCCTGAGCTCCAACCATTAAAGAGTGAACCATTAAATCCCATACTTTATTAAGAGTTGTATCCGATGATTCAAAAATATCATCTTTACTTAACTCATAATGTCTGGTAATAAAACTGACATTTTTGGTTGTTAGCTTATTGGGAGAATTATCAACCTGAAGATACCTTAACCCAAGATAAACGTCTGGATTATATATCGCCATTTTACCATTTTGTATAAAATAAGAATCAAGTTTAGTGTTTTGATTTATTTCTTTAGATACAGTTCCATCTTCATTTAACACAAAACCACCTAGCATTTTTATTGTGTCACCTGACTCTCCGCCATCATAGTTGATTTTAAAACTACCTGCGTATATTTTTCCTAAATCAATAATGTATTTGCTATTATCTAGTTGAGTAATTGATTTTGGTTTAATTTCTTTTTCAATTACTCTGGTCAAATCTGATCTTAATGTACCTATCCATGGTTCAGTAGGATGTGGTCCAATTTCTGTTGCCTGATCCCAATCGGTATCGTCAAAACTTAACTTATTCCAATCTTGATTTGTTTTTCGGCTATCGATTAGCTCTATACGCCCAATGCCTTCCCCATTTCTTTGTGGACGATCAGGTGTCCACTGTTTGGCTTGTATTTGTTTCCAACTTTTGTCGGATACAATAGTTGTAGAGGAAGAATCAGAATATTCAATAATGGTTTTCGTTAGTAATCCTCTGGACCCTTTAGCTCGTCCTTGACCACCGCCATACCAATGTGTTAAACATCCCAATAGATTGTCTTTATTTTTTGATAAATACGGAGTGATATCCCAGGCTTGATAATAACTATATTGGGGGTAGTGATGATTAAAGCCTTTTGCAACAAACTTTCCATTTAGATAGATTTCGTAACTATGACTGGCTGAAATATATATTATAGCTCTTTTAATTTCTTTATTTGGAAGAGTGATTGGTTTTCGATAATAGGTGTAATCATCCTTATCCTGAGTATTTCTCTTAATCCAATTTGCTCCCGACCAGTCTGCATTGGTAAATAATCCTGTAGAAAAAGAGGCAGCTGATGAATACAGACTTACATTATCATCTTTATCCCATGTACGAACTTTCCAGAAGTAATGAGTACCAGATGCCAGGTTCTTACCATTGAAGTAAACATAGTTTTGTTTTCTGGATTTAACTTTTTTGCTATCCCAAATATCTCCAATGTTTGAGTTAAGGTTTGTAATGCTTGATGCAACAATGATTTGATATGCAGATTGTATTTCATTAGAGTCAGGATCATTTATAAACCATCCAAAATAAGGATTGTCTGCAGTTCCAATAGGATTTATCTTATCATAACATCTTAAATTATATGGAGCTTCCGGGTTTGATGCATGAAGGTTTATGCATAAAGTAAATAATATTGGAATAAGAATAAGTTTAACAAGGGGGATTTTAAAGATTTGCATTTTAACGAAGATTTAATTTCAGAAAATTGATTATTTAAAATTGCAAAATATTATTCGTGTATTAGACATATATACAGGTGTATTCATGGTTATTTTGTTTTTAACCTGTAAAATAGTATCGTACTATAAATAATTATGAGCTATTTTATTTTCTAATGATCATGGGTGAAAATAGTATAATTTCAGGTCTATAGTATTATGAACTAAAATCTTAATTGTTTGTTTATTAGTAAAATAAGGTTTGGTTAATATTTAAATCTGGAATCATGGAGTTGATGAAAAGTGAAGTTAAGATTAAAGCTATATTCATTTCGATATTAACTATTATTATTATCAGTCTTGCATCTTGTGATGATAACGATCCTAAGGATGTAGATGATAATACCGAGACTATAACCGAAGAAATACCTGAAGAAGTCTTGCCTCCTGTAGAAACTAATAGTCCAAATTCAGATTACTCACCAGCATTTGAGGGACAAACCCGAATAAATGGAGTGCAAACAAAAACAGAATATTCAATAACTATTATTGCCAGTGGATTAAATAGGCCATGGGGTATGACAAATCTTCCTGATGGTCGTATTTTAATTACAGAGAAGGAAGGAGTAATGCGTATTATTTCTGTAACAGGATCTGTAGGTACTGCGATTTCTGGAATATCAGAAGTCAATAGCGAAGGACAGGGAGGCTTATTAGACGTGGCTATTGATCCTGAATTTGATGATAACAGGATAGTATACTGGACCTTCTCCAAAAATGGAACTGTTGGAACAGCAACAGCTGTAGCCAAAGGAAGGTTGTCTGATGATGAAACTCAAATAGAAAATGCAGAAGTGATATACATTGCGTATCCGGAATTTGATGGCAAGGGGCACTACGGCTCACGCATTGTTTGGGATAATATTGGGAATATGTATGTAAGTACAGGGGAAAGAGCTATTTCTTCAATCCGAGGAAAAGCACAGGACCTTAATGCTGCTATAGGAAAAGTACTGCATCTTACAAGAAGTGGAGAGCCTGTTCCTGGTGGTCCATATGAAAATACAGAGGGAGCTTTACCTGAAATATTTTCCTATGGACATAGAAATGTTCAGGGACTAGCAATTCATCCGGTTTCAGGAGATTTATGGGAACTTGAATTTGGACCTAAAGGAGGTGATGAGGTGAATCGACTCGAAGCCGGTAAAAATTACGGCTGGCCCATTATTTCATATGGAATTGAATATAGTGGAGATCCTTTAGGAGAGGGTATTACTCAAAAAAACGGAATGGAACAACCTGTTTATTATTGGGATCCGGCAATATCACCTAGTGGAATTACATTTTATGCTAATGGAGAAATAACCGAATGGAACAATAATTTATTTGTTGCTGCATTAAGCGGAAAGCATATCATAAGATTAGTGATAGAAAATAATCTTGTTGTTGGAGAAGAGCGTCTTATGGAAGAAGAAAATAAACGATTTAGAGATGTTCTTCAAGGTAAAGATGGAGCTCTTTATGCTATAACAGATGGAAGCGGAGCTAATTTATATAGAATCGGTTTATAATTAAAAGAAAAATAATATTTTAAAAAACCTGAAATATAATGGCTGCATAAATAGCAAAGCGTACATATCTGAATAAAGCCCACAACAAATATTGTTTGAAATTATATTTAATCAATCCGGAGGCTAAACTCACCATAGAATGAGGCAGTGGAGTTACTGCACCTAAAACTACAAATACGCCGCCCCATTTACGTAGATTTTCAATATGTTTAGCAACTTTGTTTTCAATATAATTTTTAACGGAAGGGATTAGAGATAAACGATTCCCTAATAAATATGCAACTACCCCTCCAACATATGACATTGTGGCTAATAAGAATAAAAATACCCATGGATTTGCAGCCTTTGAGGCCCATGCAATAAATATTTCAGGTGGAACTAATCCTAATACGGTTTCAGAAAGTAAAAAGAATGGAAATACTACTTGAGCAGAATAGTTCTCAACGAAATTATTTAGTAATAAATTAATGTCAAGAAGAAAAAAATCAACACCCAATAAAATTAAAACAAAGATGGCCATTACTGATCCTCCTTTGTATAATGTACTTTTAATAAAAGAATAAAACTGAGTGATTTTATAATAGCGATTCAGTAATAATAATCTTTTTGTAGTGTTATTAATTAATGTATTTTCCATAAACTTTAATTTTTCTCCCCACTATTACAATAATTTACACTCGATAAAGTCATGTGAAACTGTCATTAAAATATAAATAACAAGAAAAGAGGATGTTCTATTTTAAAACTTATTTATTAAGGTTTCCCTTCAAAGATAGAATTATATTGCTTAGAAAAATTTCTGGCGAAGTGATTTAACTTTATATAACATCCAAAGTCTGAATAGTTAAATATTATTTGATTTTGTATTCCGATAATGAATTCAAATTAACCGATATGAAACCTAAAATCTATCAAAATAAAAACTAGTTGATATGATTTACTGAGTTAATTAAATTGATCCTATAAGTTATTAAAAGTTAATAGATTAATTATTTCATTGTTTTTGAATATATTTGCAAAAATCTTTTACATAATACCGATGCCTAACAAACTAAAATCGATATTCTGCAGACTCGTAATTTTATGTACCTACTATACAGGTATTGCCCAGATAAACAATAATTATCCCGAATACCAATTTACAAATTACTCAGTAGATGATGGATTAGCACATAATTTTATAATGTCTATTTATCAGGACAAGGACGGGTTTATGTGGTTTGGAAGTTTAAATGGATTAAATCGTTTTGATGGTAAGGTATTTAAATATTTTGAACGTAATGAAAATGACTCCACAGCCATACAAGGAGATTTTGTAAACTTTATTTACGAGGATCATAAATATATTACATGGATAGGTACTGAAAATGGAGGTCTGCATTTATTTGATAAGCAAAAGGAAAACTTTAAACTTATTTATGAACATGACTCTTTAGGCAGGAAGCAAAAATTTTATGCTAATTCAATTACTGAAGATCATGAAGGTATTATGTGGTTAGGTACTTTAGATGGCTTAAAAAAGTATAATCGCGAAACACAGAACTATACTACCTTTCAACATAATATAACGGATTCAACATCTCTTTGTAATAATACTGTTTTAAAGGTTTATTGCGATTCGAAAAACCAGATATGGATTGGAACAAAAAAGGGACTAGACATTTTATCTTCTGATAGAAAGTCATTTGAGCATGTTCAATTGCCTGGAAAAAGAGACACTGATTATGAGGTTATAGAATTTCTTGAGGATTCTGATGGAATAATGTGGGTAGGTACTTTTTCTAATGGACTGATTAAGTATGATACATTAAATAATACTAAAGAGGTAATTTTAATGGATCCCAATGATGATTATAGTAATACAGCCCGAAAGTTATTAAAGGACGATAATGATTGTATTTGGATTGGCGGTCGTAATGGTTTGTTTATTTATGATCCGGTAAAAAAGAGCCTTAAACACTTTCCTCAGGATGATTCATTCTCTTTAGGTATTCCACATAATTCCATTCTGGAAATGTATAAAGATAAAACCGGTGATATCTGGTTTGGAACACGATATGGTGTTTCTCATTGGAATAAGCAAAAACAAGTATTTAAGTATTATCATTCTGAGAATACTGACGATAGATGTTTGAATTCTTCCAGTGTATTTAATTTCTGTGAAACTAAGGATCGCTTATACATTGCCACTGAAAGTGGAGGAATAAATATCCTCAATAAAAATGGAACATTTACTTATCTTAAGAAACCGGTTTTAAATACAAACAATATTAAGAGTATTTGCGAAGACGAAGAAGGTAACTTATGGATTGGCACTTTCATGGGGGGTATAAATGTATATAATCCTAATACCAAAAAAGTTCGTTATTATCTTAAAAATCAAACAAAGGATATTCAACATAATATTTGTGATGACAGGGTAAATGTGATTGTAAAGGATTATAATAATACTTTATGGTTGGGTACAGGTGGTGGATTAGCCAGATACGATAAGAAAAAAGATCATTTTATTCAATACCCTCAAATTACTACACGACAGGTTAATTGGATCAAAGAAGATGATAAAACATTATGGTTTGGAACTGCAGATTCACTTTTTCATATAAATATTAAGAATGATTCCTTAATTCTTTCAAAGGATATGGGAATTGTAACCAGAACTATTTATAAAGATCGTAAACAGCAGTACTGGATAACTACGGTTGGTAAAGGAGTTATTGTGTTTAATGATAGTATTGCCAAATCTATTACAGTAAATGATGGATTGTCGTCGAATTTAACTTTTGGAATTGTTGAGGATGATGAGGGTAATTTGTGGATAAGCTCTTCCAATGGTCTTAATATGTATAATTCACTTACAAATAAGATAAGAACCTATTATAAAGATGATGGAACAAGAATTAATCAGTACAATTACAATTCGTTTGCAAAGTTAAAATCAGGTGAACTCTTGTTTGGAGGAAATAATGGTTTTGTAAAGTTTAATCCTCACGATTTAATGCACTATCATCCAACTCCTAAAATCCAGATTACAGACTTCTCTGTTTTGGGAAAAAATATAAAACAGTCCAATGAACCAAAATCCATTTTGAAGAAATCTATTATATACACAGATACCATTCAATTGGATTACACTCAGAACTTTTTCAGCATCCATTATGCTGTGCTTAATTATACAAATCCTCAACGAAATCAGTATAAATACAAGCTGGTAGGTGTTGATCATGACTGGGTTGATGCAAAAAATAATGGTATAGCCTCATATACCAAGGTTTTACCGGGTAAGTATCTTTTTAAAGTAATAGGAAGTGATGGATACACCTGGAATAATACAGGAGATGAGATATGTATTATTATTACACCACCGTTTTATAAAACAAAAGTATTTTATGCTCTTATAATAATACTTTGTGTTGTTTTAATTCTATTGTTCATCAGATGGAAGGAGAGGGCTAATGAAAAGAAAAGATTAAAACTTCAAAAACTTGTTGATGAGAAAACTTTACATCTGGAGTTAAGTAAAAATGAAATCTTGGAGCAGAAGGAGGAGATTGAGGCTCAAAATGATCAGCTAGTAAAACTTAGTGAACAGGTAAAACAACAAAATGCTAAACTTGAACGTCAAGCTGTGGATTTAGAGGCAATGGTAAAGGTGCGTACAAGTCAGCTTGAAGTTGAAAAAGTAAGGGCAGAGGAGTCTGATCGTCTAAAGTCTGTATTCTTAGCAAATATGAGTCATGAAATCAGAACACCAATGAATGGTATTCTGGGTTTTACAGAGTTGTTAAAAGATTCAGAAATTCAATCAGAAGAAGCCTGTAGTTATGTTGAAATCATTGAAGATTGTGGGAAGAGAATGCTGAATATCATTAATGATTTGATTGACTTGTCTAAGATAGAATCAAATCAAATTAGTATACATTACGAAAAAGCAGATAAGGAAAAAATATTGAATTCAATCTATCAGTTATTTAAGCCTGAGGCTGATAAAAAGAATATTAGACTTCGCATTAAAAAGTATAGTGATAATATAGATGTTAACTTTCAGGTTGATACAACCAAATTACATCAGGTATTATCAAATCTGGTAGGTAATGCTATTAAATTTACTAAAAAAGGATTTGTAGAGATTGGATATAATGTGAACTCTGATTTTATAGAATGGTATGTAACTGATTCCGGAATAGGAATAGAATCTTCAATCCAGGAATCCATATTTGACCGCTTTATTCAAGGTGATTCTTCAAATACGAAGAGTTATGAAGGAGCAGGCCTTGGGCTGTATATCAGCAAACAGTTTGTTGAAATGATGAATGGATCAATTCATATAGATTCTGAAGTGGGAAAAGGTTCAACATTTATTATAAGGTTTCCTTTGTCAATAAATATATAAACTAATCGTAACCAAGTACAATTATCTTACTATCTTTGACGCAATTATTACGAACCGTATGATAGGAGAGTATCATGTACGTTTCTGTCATTAAGTTTAGAGTACATTATTCTTCACTTTACAACATCAGAATCGTTGGGCACAAGCTTACTTACGCAACGACTTTTATTTATGATGTACGATTTAAACTTAAAGGAAATTGAGGAATCTGCTAAAAGCAAATTTCAAGAGAACCTGGCTTTCTTTGAATATTTAAAAACGCTAAGTTCTTCAGATATTGATGAAATAGTTTACACTATTAATGATAAAGTATCAGTAGAAATTAGTTGTGTAGAGTGTGGCAATTGTTGTCACCATTTACGTCCTGCTGCCTCAGTAGAAGAACTTAGTTTATTTGTTGCTCCTGACCAGATTGAAAAAGTAATGTATGATGAAAGTATACAATGTATGCATCAGGAAGATAAGAAATGTACTATCTACCTTAAAAGACCTGAAGTTTGCAGATCTTTTCCGTACTTACATCTTGATGGTTTTGTTTTAAGATCTTCCGGAATGATTCAGAATTGTGAAATATGCCCTCAAGTATATTATGCAGTGGAACAATTAAAATTAGAGTTGGATTGGACTTATACTAAATAGTATAAACTTACCTATTGTAATAGGTTGCTAAGGTTTAGTGTTATCTTTATAAGTTAGGTTTATGAGTATTTTATAGTCTGGTATATGAAATATTTATAATAATCGCCTTGTAACTAAGTCTTGCTTCTCTGCTAAAGCTTCGGTGGCATGCGGAAAGTCTTTTATCTAAAATCTACGATCTAACTCTATTAAATAGTTTTATTCAAATAACGCCTAAAATACCCCCCTTTTTGGTTATTGTAAAACTAAACCTTGCGATCTATTTTTGCGACGTGTAAAATATAATGTTAATGGAATTCATTTGAAAAACATATGTAGCATAAAAAAGAATAATAAAATAAATATGAATTCTGGAAGAATAAACAATCTTACCACCAAACTTACCCGAATATTAACACATAGAGCCTTTTTTACTTCATTTATACCTATTGTTGTAGGTATGCTTGTGCTGTTAATATATAACCTTAATCAATCTGTTGATGAGTTATCTGCCTCATTTATAACCGAAACAAATATCGAAGTAAAGGATATCGTACAGAATTACATTGACGATATTAATCGCTTGATTTTAAAGACTTCAGATATTAATTGTAAACAATCTGAGGACATATTAAATTATGATGATAATAATAAACATTTTGGTCCTATTCTGAATTACCTGGAAACCGTAACTTCGATTGTTGTGGCGTCAACCGACGGAAGTGCATATTTGCTTCATAAAAGCGAGGAAGGTTGGATGAATCAATTAACCAAAATAAACAACGATCGGTATGAACATACTAAACTTTTATGGAAAGATAAGTTGATAAGTAATGAGAATAAGATATGCTCAGTTAATGATACCATGATTTATGATGCGCGTCAACGACCATGGTTTAAAGGAGCAATTATGCATAAGCCGAATCAAATTTCCTGGACAGATCCTTATTTGTTTTATTATCAACAAAAGCATGGCCTTACAGCTTCTACATATAAAATTGCTGAAAATGGAGATACTATTGTTTTAGCCTATGATATTCTGCTAAAAGATTTTAATAAAATATCTAAATCCATTGAGCTTACACAAAATGGTTATGCTTTTATTGTAACAGCAAAAGATCTAAATCTTATTGGATTTCCTAATAAGAAACAATTTGATGAAGAAGACTCCATTAGAAAATATGTGTTAGGAAGTGCCCGAGATTTAGGTATTGAATCTTTAAATAAAGGTATTGCAGAATGGGTAGAAAGGGATAGTGTTCAGGAACCTTTTGAAATTGAGGTTGATAATAAAGACTGGTGGATTGGTTTTCAACCTGTATTTTCAGAGGGAGAAGAAAAATTGTTTTATGTGGTGATGGTTGTCCCGGAATCAGATTTCAGGTCAAATATGAACAAAACCATAAATATCATTATCGTTAGTTTTATCATAATCCTAACCTTAATTATATTTACAATAAGAGCGTATCGACGTATTCAAACCCAAAATGAGTTGCTTGAAAAGAAGCGTATAAGAATAGCAAAACAAAAACAGGCTATTGAAGAAAAGAATAAGGAAATTATGGATAGTATTTACTATTCAAAAAAAATCCAAACTTCCATGCTTCCTTCAAAAGAAGAAATGGATGCTGATTTTAAAGATAGTTTTGTTTTGTATCTGCCTAAGGATATTGTAAGTGGAGACTTTTACTTCGTTAATAAATTTGAAGATTATCAGATAATGGCAGCAGTGGATTGCACAGGACATGGAGTTCCTGGTGCTATTCTTTCAATGGTTGCATATGGAGGATTGAAAAGTTCTATTATTGAACGTAGATTGGTTAATCCTAAAGATATTTTTAATCAGCTTCAAGGAGTTGTTAATTCGTATTTTTTAAACTCTAGTAACGATGCTATTACTGATGGAATGGATATGGCTATTTGTGTATATAATAAAAAGCAGTCTATTCTTCAATATTCAGGGGCTAAGAATCCACTGTATTTAGTAAGAAATACATCTAATCCACTTATTGTTGATAATGTAACTCAGGATTCAGTTATAAAAAATGAAGACAGAGCCTTATATGTTATAAAAGCAGACAGAAGAGGTATTGAACCTATGGAAAAGCCTGTTGAGTTTACTTGCCATGATATTCAGGTGGAAGAAGGAGATATTGTTTATTTGTTTTCTGATGGATATGCAGATCAATTTGGTGGTGAATCAGGCAAGAAACTAAATCTTAGACGCTTCAAAGAACTGATTTTCGAAGTGTCAAAAAATGAATCGTTATGCGCCCATGATAAAGAATTGCAAGAGTTTTTTATGAATTGGAAAGGAAAGCATGAGCAAATAGATGACGTATTGGTAATGGGATTCAGGATATAGTTTTAAGTCAAAAGCCAAAAGTCAAAAGTTTGAAGTCTTGTATAAAAACAACTTCTCTTTAAACATTAGTCAAAAGAGAAGTTTATTTTCATATGTGGCAGAGTACACATATTTTATTACATTAAGCCTGTGCTTATTTTATCATTATCAACTGAACTTCGTTTGTTTTTAGGAAGGTGGTTGTTTTTATTTTTGTTTAGCTTAATAATAATTTGAAACATAAATGAATTTTGAACCACAGAAACGTCTTTAAAGTTTTCTCTTGAAAAGCTTGTTCCTTTTTCTGATTCTCCAATTTTAGTAGTGAAGATTCCATCATAAGGAGTAATGTAATTTATGCTCAATTCAATCATGTCTTTACACAATCCCTTTTTTATAGCTAAAGCTAAAAAATCGTTATTCCCGTTATCGTAACCTAAGGTATTAATACGTTTTACATTGCTTTTTTGTAATACGGCTGCAAGCATTGCATTATATTTTGTGGATAAATAGGCGGCTTGAGCAGTAATTTGGCAATCTGTGATATTGTGACTTCTTTCTTGCCATGTACTTTGTGCCCAGAATTTTTCAACATCTAACGAAATGTACAATTGGTCTTTGTTATCAAAATCTATAAACATACAGCCAGAAGCGTTAAATCCGTATTTTTCATAGTCAGTTGTATTATCATAAGTATAGTTTACTACATGATCATTGCCTAATATTCCTGTATGTCCTATGATATTATTTCCAAATTGGTAATATGGTTCAAATACAAGGGCGCCACCTGCAAAATCAATAGTTCCTGAAATATTATGAAAGTATGCTGGTTCTAAAAGTGGATTTCCTGTTGTAGCTGTATACGCATCTGTTACTGATGTGTATGGAGAAAGCTTGTCGATTGATGGATTTTTAGTTGTTACTTTGTAGTTAAGGCGTAATGCTAATACTTCAGACATGTTGTTATGGTATGAAAGGTAAGGCAAACCTACTGTTTGATGCGAATTTCTTGTTTGATTTTTAGATTCAGTTTCAAGTTTTAAGTCTTCTACAGCGCATCCTATTTTTATGCCCGATTTATCATTAAATGTGAAATTAGCATAAGCTCCCAAGTTATGTCTTTGTAACGAATTGGAATTGTTTGGTTGTTGAATACTATTAAGTAAATATGAATTGTCGGTATTTTGATATTTGTAGTTATAATTAAAATTCAAACTAATAGAGTTGTTAATGGTTAATTTGTCTTCAACATAAAAATCTACATATTGCTTATTTGATTTTCCATTTTCTGTAAGGATTGAATTGTCTGTAGAACTTGTATTCGTAAAAGTATTTTCATTTTGATATAGAGTAGCTCCTGCACTTAAATGGTTTTTTTCGCCAAGTTTGCCTTCATATGAAAGTAATGCATAAGGGTTAGTATTCTTAGCCTTTGTTTCGTACGATTGTTCATACTGATTTAATAACTGATTAGATTGGTAAGTAGATATCTCGCTTAGGTTTTTTTGTTTGTTTTTATCATCCGGTGAAAAAGAATATCGTAACTCAGCTGATAATATGTGATCTGCATTTAGGTTAAAATCGGCACCCATGTAAACATTATTCAACGAAGAAGAATATAAGTTATTTGCGATATCAATATCTCTGATTACCGCAAAATCATCGTCATAATTATACTTCATATTCTCAGGAAGATAGAAACTATTGTAACGGTTTGTATAACCTGCATAAATGTTAGATTTTGAAGTGAAATAAGAGTAAGTGAATTTAAGATTGTTCAATACAATATCGTTATAACTATCTTCAAATGATGCATAAGTAAAATCTTCGGCATATAAAGAATAGCCTGACAAGCTTTTATCAGTAATTACATTTAATATGGCATCATATTCATTGGCATAACGTCCGGTTACATTCTTAATGATTTCAACTTTTTTAATTTTAGAAGGAGAGATGCTTCTGATGTATTGTTCATCTTTGGCAATACCATCTACCATTAATAGAACATTGTTTTTATTACCTACTTTAATTTCCTGATTTATTAGATTCACTGTCACAGAAGGTAGTTTTTGCAATAATTGTTCGGTATTAGAAACTTGTTTTGTGTACTTTTCATTCATAATAATCACATCCTTATCCGCTTGTTGAATTACATCCTGAGCCACAATTTTTATTTCTTCCAAACTTTCAGAATTGGTTTCCATATGAATTATTCCAAGGTTAATATCACTATCACCAACTTTCTCCTCTATATTATAAGGTGAATACATGATATGTGAAACCTTCATTACATATGTATCCGGATTTTCAATAGTCATTTCAAAGTTGCCCTGATCATCCGAAGTACATCCATTAATTAATTGCTGATTTTTGTAAAAGGCAATATTGGCAAATGGAATGGCCGATTCATCATTTGATTTTAAAGTGCCGGTGATTTTTACAGAAGCAAATATGTTTGTAGTAGTAAATAGAAAAATAATAAGGGTAATGTAAGTTAAAATTGATCGGTTAGTTTGCATATTTTTAATTTTAAATGTTTTCAAATTTTGATTTTGTATTTGCCATAATGAGCAATACTTATTATGATGTCGGAGTATGCCAATTTTATTCAAAAACATTTAAAGTGCACATAAACAATAGAATATGTATTTTGTTTTAGAATGTATGTGTAAAATAATTTAACAGTTTTGTGTAAAATATATTTACACATGTAGGAAATATTGTATGGAGAAAGCAAAAATGGTTACTGAATATGTAAAACTTATTCCCAAGTGAATACATTAAAATTCAAATCCCTTGAATTTACTGGTCCCTTAATGTGTTATACCCCTCCATTAGACCATCTGACCCTTCCATCAGGTATAAAATGTCGTCAATCAGTAAAAAAACAATTTCCATCAGTTCATTTGGGTAGTCCCGCAGTATGTTTTACCCTTCCCGCAGAGAATTTATTCAGATAATTAGAATAAATATTCTTTTCCGCAGTGTGTCTGACCCTTCCATCAGGTATAAAATGTCGTCAATCAGCATAAAAACAATCTCCATCAGATCTTTTAGGTAGTCCCGCAGTAGGATTTACCCTTCCTGTAGAGAAATTATTCAGATAATTAGAATAAATATTCTTCCCCGCAGTAGGCTTTACCATCCCCTCAGCATTTTTAGCAAATAATTTGCTGAGATTATTTAAGTACTTGAGTGTAATTACCTTTCCATTTGATAAAGCACTGATTCCATTAGCGAAAAAATAGTTTTCATTGGCAAAAAAATATACTCTATGAGTGGTAGTGACCTTTCCATGAGAGATTTTACACTGTGCATACATCTTTATATCTTTTTAAAGAGCTAATAAAATCTTTCCCTGAGCAAGAATATGTTTTTTTAGAGAATAATTTTATCCCTTATCTTTTAGCTCTAATCCCTTGGCAATTATATTACTCATACTTTAAAGCTTCTACTGGATTACTTGTTGCTGCATTATAAGAATGAACGAAAACTGTAAAAGACACAATTACAGAAGCCAATATTATGGTCGAAATAAAATACCAGGCATTTAAATTTATTTTATACGCAAAATTACCTAACCAATCATTCATAATATAATAGGATATAGGAGATGCAATAGCACCAGAAATGATAACTAAAATTATATTTCTTTGCACGAATATCTTGATAATAGAGTATTCGGTGCATCCCATAACCTTTTTTATACCTATTTCTTTTTGTTTTGAATCTGCTACAAATATTGTAAGTCCAAACAATCCCATCATTGATATTAACAATGTAAATAAAGTGGCCCAAAGTATTATTTCAGTCAAATTCTTTTCAGATTGATACAGTTCATTTGTAACTTCTTCAATAGTTTGGTAATCAACAGGTGAATCAATATTGTTTTTAGTCCAAACCTCATTAATTAGTCCTATAACCTGATTTTGATTATTTGGAGTATATTGAATAATTATTTGACTTATATACTTTGAAGGAGCCATGCAGAAGTATAAAGGGGGAATATCTGTATATAGTGCATGAAGATTAAAATCCTTTATAACTCCAATGATTTTAAAACCACTAAACTCTTTTCCAACAGGATCTTCTATTCCTAATTTCTTTACTGCATTTTCATTTAAAACTACAGCATTTATCGAATCAGAGCCAAAATTTTCAGAAAAAGATCGTCCATCTAATATTTTTAATCCCATTGTCTCAATAAAATTATAGCCAATAGCCATACCTTCAATTTCAACTTTTTTATCTTTATTTTTGTATTGAGGAACCATCATTGACATGATATGACGCATAGGAAGAGAATGCATTGTAAAGGACGCATCAATAACAAAAGGCGCACTTTTTAATTCTGATATTATGGGGTTATAGTTTTGATTATTGATGTCAACATTAACAAGTAATATATTCTGTGTATTGTAACCCGGATCTTTGGTTAAAAAGAACTTGTATTGATCGTAAATGATATAGCTACACGAAATAAAAGCACAAAATATAATTAGTTCACATACAATTAGCGCATCTTTTAAACCTATTTTACTTTTAAGGCTTATGGATTGCTTTTTTAATATCTGAATCACATTTTGCTTTGATAAAAATTCGGCTAAATATACTCCTGAAGTTATACCTATTATCAGAGTTATACCCAGAAAGAATAAAATGTAAAGCCATATATTATTACTAATAAATAGTAATCTCGTGTTAAATAAGCTTGCAGCATATTTATAGAATAATGAAAGTAATAATAGTGCAATAGGCAAGGCTAACAGTGTAATTATTATTGATTCGAAGTAGATTTGAAGTTTAATTTTGGATGTACTTGCTCCATTTGTTTTTCTAATAGCTATTTCTTTTGATCTGCTATATGAAATAGTTGTTGATAGTAATATATAATTTAAACCTGCTAATAGGATGATAATTGAAGCAATGAGTGAAAATAGTTTAATGTTTTTTATGTTACCTGTATTTTTTGTATTTAAGATATTTTCAGAATTCAAATAATAATCATTTAAGCATTGTAATTTGTATTGGATCTTTGGGTTTTCAGATTTATGTCTTTTGACAAATTCAGGAAGTAGATCTTCTATTTGTGAGGCTTGCTTGTTATCATTTAATAATATCCATGTATACCATGCTTCCACATCCCAACTTTCATCTGAATTTTTAATGTTCCAGATATTGTTTAATTCAGATATAGTCCATTTAGAGTTCACTAAACAATCAGGTCTGAATATCGAGTTTTCAGGTAAATCTTTGTAAACTCCCGTAATAACGAATGTTTGGTTTACATTATTTATGATCCCGTCTATTTCTTGGCCAACTATATTGGTATTTAGAAATATTTTATTGGCTAGAGTTTCTGATAGTAAAATAGAGTTTTTTTGATCTAACAAATGATTCTTATCCATTTGGTAGACTAGAGGAATTGTAAAAATATCAAAGATGTCAGCACCTGTAGCTATTGTATTATCTATATCTATAAAATCATCTTTAACTTTTAATTTTATGTTGTTAATATATCTGTACTGCGTGGCTCTTTCAACTTGAGGAAATTCTTTTTTTAAGGTTTCAGCCAGAATATAAGGCGTTCCGGCCATAGAATTATTATAATCGCTATTATATGTTACAACTCTAAAAACATCATTTCTTTTTTCGTGAGAACTATTAAATGATAGTTCATTTATTACATACAGTAATATGATAAAAGAGACAGATAGAGCTATTGATAAGCCAGTTACATTAATAAATGTAAACAACTTATACTTTTTAATGATTTGAAGAGCTGATTTAAAATAGTTTTGAATCATTTTATAGGATTTAGATAGCGATTCATTTATATGATATTATCTTTTTCTCTCAAGGTTCAGTTCAATTATAGATTACCCATTATTAATTACCTCCTACTCGTATCTCAAAGCCTCAACTGGATTACGAGTAGCTGCTTTCCAACCTTTAAAAAATTAATAATTAGCAATGTGTAATGAGTAATTTTATTTTTTATCACAAGATTTAATTATAGAATAAAGTAGTTTGAGAAGTTCAGAAACATCAGATCTAATAGAATTAAAAGCTTCAATATTTAAGTACTCTGTATCTTTAAGTAATCTTAGCCAATAGTCAGTTTCACGAGCCTCCTTATAAGCAATACTCATTTTTGCCTTAAAATCGGCTTTAGATACCTCCAATAGCTTCTTCAATATTAGCTCCAATTGAAGTTCCGCTTCTTAAGACTTGTTTGCTTAATATATATTCTTTTTTGTCAGAAAATAAATGTTGATACATTTTTACAATTCTTACGGCAAAGTTGTATGACTTAGTTAATATGATGTTATCTTTTTCTCCCATGGCTCAGTTAAATTATAGATTACTAATTATTCATTATTCTTTACTCATTATTCTTTACTCATTACCCATTATTAATTCCCTCCTACTCATACTTTAAAGCTTCTACTGGGTTCTTATTTGAAATTTTGATATAGTTAATGACAGCGATTGTAATAACAATTACTATGATACATATACTACACAATATAAAAATACCCCAATGAAGGTTTATTTTATATGTAAAATTCTGAATCCATTTGTGTGATGTATACCAGGCAGGTATTAAGCCCAATAAAGTGGCAGGAACAACTATATAGCCCAGGTCGAGTATAAATATTTTTAAAATTTCATATATAGTAGCTCCATTTATTTTTCGTATGGCTAACTCTTTGGATCTTCTTAATGCTTCATTGGTAGTATAGCCCATTAATCCAATAACACTAATTAGCAACACAATTATATTTCCCATTAACATTGCATTTCGAAAACCAAGTTGAGGTTCGTAACTTTTAATGAGTTCTTGTTCTAAACTTTTAACAATAGCATCGTTATGAGGTAAAGCATTATTAAATAATCGGGTTAGTTTACCTAATACTTTATTTTCTGAATTATTGTAAGCTTTAACAATGATTTTAAAGGCTAGTGAAGGTCGTTTTTCTTGTTCTTTAATAAATTCATCTTGTGTAAAGTAGAAAAATGCAGAAGGCCTGTTATCGGAATTAGATATTGAATTGATAATAAAATCAGAATACACACCTTGAATTGTTGCCGACCCGTGTTCCGTTACATATATTGGTTTACCAACTAAATTGTCGTTCCATTGATTATGGATTTTTAAGCGATCAGCACACTTTTGACTTATTAATACATCGCCAACGGATGCTGTTTCGGTTGTAAAATTTGAACCAGTAAGGATGGGGATGTTTAATATTGACAAATAATTTTCATCAATCATATAAAAGTCTGCAATATTAAATAACTCCTTCTCTCCATCCGGACTATATATATTATTTCCAGACATGTCATCTACTGGTAAAACATATCCCAATCCTACCTTTTCAACTTCTGGAAGTGCTTTAATGTCATCTATTAGTGTGGCTATTTTAGAGGATGCAATGCCTTGAGTAGAACCATAATATATGCCTTTAGCCTGGTAACCATGGTTAGTGTTAAGCATTTTATTGTATTGCATGTATACAATAACCAATGTTGTTAAAATAAAAGATGCACCAGTTAGTTGGAAACCTAGCAAGGCTAGTTTCCATTTATTTCTTTTTTGCTTATAGTTTTGAAAAGCTCTTGTAACAGGTATTTGGCTAAAAATATATCCAGGTAACAGACCTGTTACTAAAACAATTATACATAGAATAATGATTGTTGGCCAGATTACATAAGGATTCAATACTGCAATTAAACTATGACCTACTTGTGATTCAACCAGCGGGCTGATCCAAAGTATAACAAATGATGCACCTAATAATGAAACTATAAATAGTAAAAAATTATCAATAAAAATCATTTGTGTTAAGTTCGACCTTTGTGCACCACAGGTTTTATAAATAGCGGAAGTTTTTGCTTTTTTTATTAGCGCACTTAGAGTTAGCATAATGTAGTTTAGCAAAGATACTAACAGTACAGATGAGGCTATAATGGAAAGAATAACAATCATCTTTTTAACTCCATCCACATACATTTGCTGGATGGGTATAAACATGTATTTGAAAGTCATTCCGGGTTGTTTTTCTTCAATACTTTCTATATCCTGATGTTTTTCCTGCATTTTACGGACCGCATCTTTCAATTGATCAGGATTAACTCCGGGAGCTAGTTTTACGCAAGTATAATAGCGATCATTACCAATCCAGTTATTGGTACCATCCCAGTTGAACTGACCTGTAGATACCATAGATATTAATATATCGTATTTGTAATTTGTATTCTCAGGTAAAGCTTTGAACACGCCTTTAATAGTAAGCTTCTTATTGGGATAACTTTTTAATTCAATTGTTTTATCAATTACATTACCACCCATATCGTTGGCAACCTTATCCGAAACCATACAGCACATAGGAGAGGTCAGAATTTCCTTTGGATTACCGGAGATCACAGGACGAGGTAAAACCTCAAAAATATATTCATCCGAAAGTGAGAAACTTGCTTTGTAACTATTTAAATCTTCAGTATAAAAAACAGAAGTTCCTATAGAGTTTAACCGAGAAGCTGCCTCTATTCCCGGAACTTCATCCTTTAGGCCTATTGCAATGGCGCCACTTGTTCTGGGATAGTTGCTTGTTTCGTTTGTAGAATCATCTCTTTTTAATTGTTCATGAACCACATAAATGCGATTTGCATCAGGGTAAAAACTATCAAAACTATAATAGTAAAAGACTTCAGAAAGAAGTATAATACCAAACGATAATCCTGTAATTAAAGAAACAATTCGGGTTGTATTATGTTCCCCTTTAATAAATAATCTTCGGAAGGCTAACTTAAATAGGTTCATTTTATATTATAATATTACAATGCGATTATGGTTATGAATTACTCGTATCTCAAAGCCTCAACTGGATTACGAGTAGCTGCTTTCCAACCTTTAAAAAATTAATAATTAGCAATGTGTAATGAGTAATTTTATTTTTTATCACAAGATTTAATTATAGAATAAAGTAGTTTGAGAAGTTCAGAAACATCAGCTCTAATAGAATTAAAAGCTTCAACATCTAAATACTCTGTATCTTTAAGTAATCTTAGCCAATAGTCAGTTTCACGAGCCTCCTTATAAGCAATACTCATTTTTGCCTTAAAATCGGCTTTAGAAATACCACCAATAGCTTCTTCAATATTAGCTCCAATTGAAGTTCCGCTTCTTAAGACTTGTTTGCTTAATATATATTCTTTTTTGTCAGAAGATAAATGTTGATACATTTTTACAATTCTTACGGCAAAGTTGTATGACTTAGTTAATATGATGTTATCTTTTTCTCCCATGGCTCAGTTAAATTATAGATTACTAATTATTCATTACTAATTACTCATTACCCATTATTAATTACCTCCTACTCGTATCTCAAAGCCTCAACTGGATTACGAGTAGCTGCTTTCCAACCTTTAAAAGATTAATAATTAGCAATGTGTAATGAGTAATTTTATTTTTTATCACAAGATTTAATTATAGATTAAAGTAGTTTGAGAAGTTCAGAAACATCAGATCTAATAGAATTAAAAGCTTCAACATTTAAGTACTCTGTATCTTTAAGTAATCTTAGCCAATAGTCAGTTTCACGAGCCTCCTTATAAGCAATACTCATTTTTGCCTTAAAATCGGCTTTAGAAATACCTCCAATAGCTTCTTCAATATTAGCTCCAATTGAAGTTCCGCTTCTTAAGACTTGTTTGCTTAATATATATTCTTTTTTGTCAGAAGATAAATGTTGATACATTTTTACAATTCTTACGGCAAAGTTGTATGACTTAGTTAATATGATGTTATCTTTTCCTCCCATGGTTCAGTTAAATTATAGATTACTCATTACTAATTACTCATTACCCATTATTTATTACCTCCTACTCGTATCTCAAAGCTTCAACTGGATTACGAGTAGCTGCTTTCCAGCTTTGCCATGTAATGGTAACCATTGCTATAATTAGTGATATAAATCCGGATAAGGCAAATATCCACCAGCTCATCTCTGTTTTATAAGCAAAGTCCTGCAGCCAGTTATTTAATGCTATCCAGGCTATTGGTGTTGCAATACAAAAGGCAATGACTATCCACTTGATAAAATCTTTGTTGATTAAAAAAACAACTTCTGCAGTTTGAGCTCCGTTTACTTTACGTATACCAATTTCTTTAACACGGTCGCGAGAAATAAAAACAACTAATCCTAACACACCTGTTATGGCCAGTAACATGCACCAAAGAGAAACAAATTCAATAAAACGGGCAGTGTTTTTCTCTTTAGCGTATAATTCATTTAATGAATCATCTAAAAATTGAACTTCAAAATTATTTTCAGGGTCAAATTCCTTTGCTTTCGCTGTTATTCTATTAAAAAGTTGAGTGTAATTTCCTGGTTTTACTCTAAGTAATAGTTCATTTTTTCGGGTATCAGTACGCCAAAACAGCATGGGTTTAATATCTTCTTTTAATGACGAAAAATGAAAGTCTTTTGCTATACCAACAATGGGTCCATCAAAGTCAAAGCCCGGATAATTCTTTTCCAATGGATTAGTCCATCCAAATTCATTGATGGCTTTTCTGTTTAAAATAAAACTATTAATATCAGCTTCCGACTCTTTTTGAAAAGCTCTTCCTTCATCTATCTCTATTTTAAAGAAATCAATAAAACGATCATCCACAGGCCATGCATTTAATTGTACATACTGACCATCAATTTCACGTCCCCAACCCATGGCTACCTGTCCGGGAATAAATTGCGTATAAGTATAATCAACAATGGCGGTGTCTTTTAAAAGCTCTTGTGCAAATGCTTCACCATGATTTTCTATTTTGCTGGTGGTATGAAGATAAACAACATTCTCCTTGTCAAGTCCCAGATCAAAGTTATTCCAGAAATTTAATTGCTTTTCAATCATTAATGATGACGATAAGAGTGCAATAGTAAATACAAATTGTAGTGTCACTAAAACATTACGAAGTAATTTTCCTTTTCCTTTAAAATACCCAGTTCCTTTAATGGCTTGAGATAGAGGAGGCGAAGAGATATAACGTGCCGGATATATTCCTGAGACGATTCCAAATATAATAGCAAAAGCTATAAATATGAATATGAAATAATACCTGCCATTAAGAGCTAGTCCCTCAATATTAAATAAGGATTCAATACCAGAATAAACTTCGTAATAAATAGCCAGAGAAATCATAAGTGCGATAAGTGATATGGTTAAAGCTTCGGCTATAATCTGCAGCATAGATGAGACGCGATTACTACCCAAAACACGAGTCACTGATAGTGCTTTAGATCGAAGTGGGGCCTGAGATGTTGAAAAGTTAATGAAGTTCACCATGCCCATAACCGCTAATACAATGGCTAGTATAACAAGTACTTTTAAAATTATAGGATTTACCGTTTTAATATAGGTGTTGCTTATATCATAATGAAGGTCATTATAAGATTTTACAATGAAAATATCTTCATCACTATATTTTGATTTAAAATATTCAAAGGTCTCCACTAAATCAGGAATAGTTTCAATTTTTCTGGCCACATCGTCGCCGTTCACGTTATCTTTTAATTGCAGCACAATTTGAAATGACCATTCACTGTATCTATCCTCTAAAGACAGATTTTTTTGTGTATATGTTGCATAAGAAGTCAGGCAGTCGGTGGAAAAAGAACTGGTTTGAGGGAAATCCACCATTATACCGGTGATGGTGAATTTTTCTCCGTTAATGGTAATTATTTCACCAATTGCTGGTTTATCATTAAAAATCTTTGAAGCCAATGTTTCTGTGATTACCGCAGTATTTGGATTTTTAAGTACCTTATCTTTTTCTCCTTGTAATAGTTTAAAGCTAAATACATTAAAAAAATCTGCAGAAGCCATCATACTCTGCGCATCAAAAAAAGTATTGGTTACTTTTAATTGAGGTGTTGTAACCCTATATTCTCCAAAAAACTTTAAAACAAGTGATTTTTCAACCTCAGGCAGGTTTTTATCAATAACATCCTTTAGAACTTCAGGTAAGTTATAATCATACATTCTGGTTTTTAAAACATAAATATTGTCCTTGTTTTCATGAAACTGATCAAAACTCTTTTCATAGCTAACATAAAGACTTAGTATAATAATTCCAAGGAATGATATTACCAGACTTAATAGTGTTAATATAGATGAGGTTTTATATTTTAAAATCGACTTGAATAAACGTTTTATAAACATGATGAATGGTGTTTACAATTAATGATTGATAAATGGATTATTCCTTAGGAGTTTATAGAATTTCTTATTCAGTTCTCCTTTCTCCTTGTTCCCTGTTCCTTTTCCTTGTTCCCTGTTCCTTTTCCCTGTTTCTTTCTCCTAAATAAGTACTTCTCCCAGCTGTTTTTTTACTTCCTCAGTTAAAACAGCACCATCAAATAAATTAACTACCCTATGAGCAAATTCCGAATCGTGTAAAGAGTGCGTAACCATAACAATGGTGGTTCCTTCTTTATTTAATTCAGTAAGTAGATTCATAACCTCAAGTCCGTTTTTAGAATCCAGATTTCCTGTAGGCTCATCGGCCAATATTAACTTAGGATTTGCCACTACAGCTCTGGCAATAGCTACACGCTGTTGCTGACCTCCGGATAACTGTTGAGGGAAATGTTTGCGACGGTGACTGATTTTCATTCTTTCAAGCACCTTTTCAACCATCTCTTTTCGTTCTTTAGCCTTGTATTTTAAATAAATAAGAGGTAGTTCAACATTTTCGTACACGTTTAACTCATCAATAAGGTTAAAGCTTTGAAATACAAAACCAATATTCCCTTTTCTAAGCTGAGTTCTGTTTCTTTCTTTCAAATGACCAACTTCTTGTCCATCGAAATAGTATTTACCACCAGAAGGATTATCCAATAGTCCAACAATATTTAGCAATGTCGACTTACCACATCCGGAAGGCCCCATTATAGCAACAAATTCACCTTTTTCAACATGGAGGTTTACATTGTTTAAAGCACTGGTTTCAATTTCTTCAGTGCGAAAGATTTTTGTTAAGTTTTCTGTTTTGATCATAATTCAAGTATTGCAGAAGGGAGAAAGGAGAAGGGAACAAGTAATACCCTAGACCTAAATAATAACCTTCAATGATTAAAAATTATCTTTTCTTATTTTGATTAGTTTATATAATTGACTTGATATTTTAATTATTTCTTGATTTAGATTGTTATAATCAATTTCAGATATAAAACCAATACGTTTCCCAATTAAAAGTTGAGTTCTCACCTCACCGGCGGATCCTTTAGCGATATATAAAAATTGAATAAATTCTTTGTTATACTGTCTTTCAAAGCCTTCTGCAATGTTTGAAGGAACAGAGACTGAAGCTCTGCAAATCTGATCTCGAAAGGAATAATCTTTACAGTTGCTAAATGTAAGGTAGATTTGGGTGCTGAAATTAACAGTGTTTTGCCAAACTAATAAATCTTCAAATTTTTCAATTCTACTCATAGTGTTTCAGTTAAAAACAATAAAAATACACTTTTGCGTTGAATCTAATTCCTTTTTTCCTTATCCATGTTCCTTTTTCCTTCATTTTAAAACTATCTTCTCATTATCCCCAAAAACATCATAGCTCGAGGTGATGACTTTTTCGCCAGGTTCTAAACCTTCGATAACTTCATAATATTGTGGATTTTGTTTTCCTATTTTAATAAAACGTTTGTTGGCTTCAGATTCATCCTTGTTTAGTACAAAAATCCATTGTCCACCTGTGTTTTGGAAGAAGCTACCCCTCTTTATAAGTACCGCATTATTTGATTCGCCTAACTCAAGCTTGATATGATAGCTTTGGCCGGTTCTGATATTTTCAGGTTTATTACCATCAAATACCATATCAATATCAAATTTTCCATTGCGTACCTCGGGATAAACCTTTTTGATATGTAGTTGGAAAGTATCTCGATTTCTTTCGAATGATCCGATCAATTCTCTTTCTACACGATCAATATAATGTTCATCAATAGAGGCATTTACTTTATAATTGGTTAATACATTAATCATTCCGATGCGAGATCCCTGAGCAATTGATTGTCCTAATTCTGCATCCAGCATTCCCAGCTGACCGTCAACCGGAGCTTTTACATTCAGATTTTCGAGGCGATCATAAACAAGAGACAGGTTTTTACGCATTTTCTCCAAATCCTCTTTCAGGGTTTTCATGGAAGTCAGACGCATTAATGAATCGTTTTTAGCTTTCAAGAAGTTTATTTCTAATAATTTTTGCTGGTACTCATAATCTTCCTGTGCTCTCAAATAATCCTCTTTAGCTATTAATCCATCTTTATAAAATCCTTTGTATTGCTCATAAGTCCTTTTGGTACGTTTCAACTGAAATTCATTATCCAGTAAGTTGCGTTTAGAAGAAACCAATTCAGATTCAAAACTAATTTGCGTACTTCGTAGATAGTTTTCTTTCTCAGCTAAAGCTGCTTCACTGTTTAATATAGTTTGATACAATTGGTTATTTTCCAGTTTAAGAATTACATCTCCCTTTTTAACCATGGCACCTTCTTCAATATATCTTTCAACTACACGACCACTCTCAATAGCATCAAGAAATATAGTTGATATGGGTTCAACCTTACCGGTAACAGTAATAAAATCATTGAACTGGTTAAATTCAACTTCAGAGATTGTGACTTTATCTTTATCAATCCGATAAACAGACATGTTTGAAGCGAAAATCATATTGTAAACCAAGAATCCCATCACAATTACACCGATGCCCCAATAAATATGCTTGCGTTTTATCCCTTTCTTTTGTTCTATTATTCTGTCCATTTTATATTTTATATTGTTCCGTTAAATGATAAAATACTTTATTACTGTTGTTATATTTCACTTTATCATTAAAAACAGATTAATCTTGTATTTTCTCTGAAGTAATAACTTAAACTGTGCCAAGTGATTCAATTTGTAGATATACAGATGTTTAAGTGGTTGTTGGGAGCCGGGAGTGTAAAAAAACTTTACATTAAAATGTATAAATTTTTTACACCTGCTTTTTTTAATAATATCATTGATATATTTTTGGTTAAAATCCTGGTTCTATGAGTAAAAAAGGAAATATATTAATAGTTGATGATAATAAAAGTATTTTAAGTGCACTAGAGATTCTTTTAATGAAAGATTACAAAGTGACATGTTTATCAAATCCAAACCTGATTACTTCTGTCTTTAATGATAATAACTTTCAACTGGTATTGCTTGATATGAACTTTAAAGCCGGTGTAAATACAGGTAATGAAGGTTTATATTGGCTTAATTATATAAAAGAAAATCATCCGAATCTTTCAGTTGTTATGATAACTGCCTATGGTGATGTTGAATTGGCAGTAAATGCCTTAAAAATTGGGGCAACCGATTTTATTTTAAAGCCATGGGATAATGCAAAGTTGATAGCAACCATTGAATCAGCTATGCAATTAAGTCTATCAAAGCATGAAGTTCAAAACTTGAAATTAAAAGAAAAGGAACTCAAAAAAGCTTTTAATAAAGAAGAGAAATTGATTATTGGTAACTCTCCTCAAATAATGAATGTTCTTAATATGATTCGTAAGGTGGCTAAAACGGATACCAATGTATTAATTACTGGAGAAAATGGAACAGGAAAAGAGTTAATTGCGAGGGAAATTCATCGTTTGTCAAAAAGAAATCAGGAAATGATGGTCAGCGTGGATATGGGTGCAATAACTGAGACATTGTTCGAGAGTGAATTATTTGGTCATGCTAAAGGTGCTTTTACAGATGCAAAAGAAGAACGTATTGGTAAGTTTGAAGTAGCAAACAATGGTACTTTGTTTTTAGATGAGATAGGGAATCTTTCATTTCCGCTGCAGGCAAAACTTCTTGTAGCTCTTCAAAGCAGGGAGATCATTAGGATAGGAAGCAATAAACCTATACCAATAAATATAAGATTAGTAAGTGCTACAAATAAAAATCTGGATCAAATGGTTGCAGATAGTTTATTTAGGGAGGATTTACTTTACCGAATTAATACTATTCATATAGAAATACCTCCATTGAGGGATAGAGGTGAGGATATATTAATATTGGCTGATTTTTTTCTTAAAAAATACGCGCATAAGTATGATAAGCCTAGTTTAAAGATAAATCATCAGGCTCAGGAAAAATTATTAGGATATCATTGGCCTGGAAATATCAGAGAATTAGAACATAGTATAGAAAAAGCCGTGATTTTAAGTGATAATAGTGTATTAAAACCAGATGATTTCTTCTTACGTCCAGCCAGTAGAAATTCAGTTGATGCTAACTCTCTGAAATTAGAAGATATGGAAAGGAACCTGATCAATCAGGCCTTGGATAAGAATCCCGGTAATGTAAGTGCAGCAGCTGATGAATTAGGGATTACAAGGCAAACTCTGTATAATAAAATGAAAAAGTTTGGGATAAAATAAGGGAAAAGGAAAAAGGGTTTCAAGTATAAAGGTAACAAGGAGAATGGAAAATATTGATTAATCCTAAATAGTCTTTTGCTACAAATTACGATTCCACAATCACTTTTCATTTTACCATTAACCTTTTAACCCTGCAACCATTAACCCTATAACCATAATAATATATTTATGATTAAAAGATTTCAATTAAAACTCATATTACGACTTCTTCTCCTTATCGTTTTAGCAGGAAGTACAGTTTATAGTTTTTACAGTCTTCATCTTGCATTTGCATTAGTTTTGGGGGTGATTACAGCTTTTATGCTTCTAAATGTCCTTTCCTTTCAAAATAAAATTCATGAACAGATTAATTACTTTTTTGAAGCAATTTTAAATGATGATTTTAGTCTGAATACATATAGTAAAAATCAGGATGCTATTTTGAGTCGTTTAAATAATAACATGGCTCGTATTAATGATAAAATTAAAAAGTCAATAGTAGAAAATCAGCAGCGGGATCAGTATTTTCATGCGCTTATTGAGCATATAAACATTGGAGTTTTGAGTTATGATGAAAAAGGATTTGTAGTACACGCTAATAGTGGACTTAAAGAATTACTTGGTTTATCTCAACTGACTCATATAAAGCAGTTAGAAAAGTTTGATGCAAATGTTGCGGATCGAATTCTTCAGATGAAGACGCAAGAGCAACAAATGATTCAGGTTCCCGGAGTGGAACATAAACAAACCTTGCTCATTAAATCTATACCTTTTTATAGCCAACATCAGCAATTAATGTTGTTAACCATTCAGGATATCGATCAGCAGTTAGATGAAAAAGAGTTGGATTCGTGGTTGAAATTGATTCGGGTATTAACTCACGAAATAATGAATGGGATTGCACCAATTACTTCTTTATCTCAAAGTTTGTCCGGTTTCTTTACTAATGAGGGCAAACCGGTATCGAAAGATGATTTGGATGAGGATATGATAGAGGCAACAATCCGAGGGCTTTCTGTAATTAATGATCAGGGAGAAGGATTGATCCGATTTGTTGATTTGTATCGGAAGTTAACTCGTTTACCCAAACCTACCAAAAAGGAGTTTAAACTAAAGCCATTTCTAGAGAATAACATCATTTTAAGTAAAGCAGGATCTTATGGAGATGATGTTGATATAACATTAAAAGTAGATGATAATGAGTTGATGATTGATGCCGATGAAAAGCTTTTGGCACAGGTTGTTATCAATATCATTAAAAATGGTTTTGAAGCTTTACAAGGAACTACTCAACCTGAAATTGTTATAGAAACCAAGATAAATAAGCATAATCAAACAGAAATCGCCATTCAAAATAATGGCCCTCAAATACCGGATGAAGTAATGAATGAGATTTTTGTTCCATTTTTTACTACAAAAGAGGATGGAAGCGGTATTGGATTAAGTCTTTCAAAACAAATCATGCGCTTACATGGTGGTACATTAAAAGTGCATTCTTCTGCACAAAAGACAACATTTACTTTAATTTTAAATTAGATTCATTTATAAAAAAGGTTGTATATTTAGTTGTAACCTGAATTCACTATGAAATTTTATTGAAATCAGGTTTAAATCAATATTTTATAACTATGGCTATACAAGTTGCAATAAGGCATAATACCTATTATAAATATGATCGTTTGGTGTCCGCCTCGCCACATATAATAAGATTAAAACCAGCTCCGCATTCCCGTTCTAAAATTCTTTCCTATTCAATGAAGATTGCTCCAGAAGAGCACTTTATTAATTGGCAGCAGGATGCCTTTGGTAATTATCTTGCCAGAATTGTTTTTCAGGAAAAGTTAAAAGAAATCAAAGTCGAAGTGGAGGTTGTTGCTGAGATGATAGTGATAAATCCCTTTGACTTTTTTGTAGAAGATTATGCAGAGAAATTCCCTTTTGAATATAGAAGCTTAGAAAAAAAAGAGCTGAATCCATATTTTGAAATTGTTGAGGATGGTCCTTTACTTAAGGAATGGATTCAAAAATTAGATACTTATAAAGGTGAAAAAATTGTTGACTTTTTAGTTAATGTCAATAGGCTGTTATATAATGATATTGATTATACAATAAGATTAGAGACAGGTATATTTACCTGCGAACAAACCTTGGGTAAAAAGACCGGTTCATGTCGTGATTCAGCCTGGGTATTGGTTCAGGTTATGCGTCATTTAGGTATTGCTGCTCGTTTTGTATCCGGATATCTTGTACAGCTTAAATCAGATCAAAAATCTATAGATGGTCCTTCTGGTCCTGAAGAGGATTTTACAGATTTACATGCCTGGTGTGAAGTTTATATACCAGGTGCAGGTTGGATAGGACTTGATCCTACCTCCGGTTTATTGGCAGGAGAAGGGCACATTCCACTATGTTGTACTCCGGATCCGAGTAGTGCCTCTCCAATTACCGGGGCTGTTGATAAATGTGAGGTTGAATTCAGTTACCTAAATGAGGTAATTCGAATTCATGAAGATCCACGTGTCACAAAACCATATTCGGCTCAGCAATGGGAAGATATTATGCAATTAGGATTTCATGTGGATCAGGTATTAGAAAAGGAGGATGTGAGGTTAACCATGGGAGGGGAGCCAACCTTTGTTTCTATGGATGATATGGAATCTGCTCAATGGAATACTGCTGCTGATGGTCAGGACAAAAAAGAATTAGCGCATCAGATGATTCATGTTGTAGGTGAAAAGTTAGCCACAAATCCACTTTATCATTATGGTCAGGGCAAATGGTACCCGGGAGAGCCGACTCCAAGATGGCAAATGGCTATGTATTGGAGAAAAGATGGACTATCCATGTGGAAAAACAGAAATTTACTTGCTGATTTTTATAAATCTTATGGGCTCAATATTTCTGCAGCTGATAGTTTTATGAAATCTCTGACTCAAAAACTAGGTGTAGATAAAGAATTGGTAATTCCAGCTTTTGAAGATGTTTTTTATTATTTGTGGGAAGAGCGAAAATTACCTTTAAACATAGATCCATTAGATGTAGATCTCAAAGATACATTAGAACGACGAACATTGATGGAAAACCTTGACAGAGGCTTAAATGAACCTGTCGCTTTTGTATTACCATTGGATTGGGCATATAGTAAAAATGGTTGGATTAGTTGTTATTGGAAGTTTAGAGGAAATCAATTGTACTTAATTCCTGGTAATTCACAAGCTGGTTACCGATTGCCATTAGAATCCCTTCCTTATATGTCTGAGTCAAAAAGACCAAAGGCTTATGATAGAAGTCCGTTAGAAGAGCAGCAGGATTTATCCGATTATCATAAGCTGGTAAAACAGAGAATGGATGAAGAACCTGATTATACAATTCCTGAAGATTTATTACATCCAAAAACTTTTAAAGATACGGATGAGGAGGAAGAAGAAAATAACCTTCTGAAATTTATGCCTTTTAGTAAGCAAAAAGAAGAGGTTAATGACTTTGAACCTGTTTACGAAATGTTTACTATAAAAAAGGCCTTGGTAGCTGAAATTAGAGGTGGACGTCTTCATTTGTTTTTACCACCTGTAGATCTTATTGAGCAGTATCTGGATTTATTGGCTTCGATAGAATTAACCGCTGAAGAGTTAAATATTCCTGTTGTAATTGAAGGTTATGCGCCTCCTTATGATCATCGAATTGAGAAGTTAGTCGTAGCCCCTGATCCAGGTGTTATAGAGGTAAATGTTCATCCATCTAAAACCTGGAAGGATCTGGTTCAGACTTATGATATTATTTTTGATTCAGCCAGAATATGTCGTTTAGGAGCTGAAAAATTTATGTTGGATGGAAAGCATACCGGAACAGGAGGTGGAAACCATATTACCCTAGGAGGAAGTACACCTGCAGATTCACCTTTATTACGACGCCCTGATTTGTTGCGTAGCCTCATTACTTTTTGGCAACACCATCCAGGATTATCGTATCTTTTTTCAACAGCATTTGTGGGACCAACAAGTCAGGCTCCAAGGGTAGATGAAGGAAGATTGGAGATGTTATATGAATTAGAAATTGCATTTGATCAGATACCTGATAAGGATAGGAGTAACTTTCCTTTTTGGATGACAGATAGGCTTCTGCGAAATCTTTTAATAGATCTTACGGGCAATACTCATCGTGCAGAATTTTGCATAGATAAACTTTATTCTCCTGATTCGCAAAGTGGACGCCTGGGAATTCTTGAACTCAGAGCTTTTGATATGCCGCCAAATAAACAAATGTGTATTGTTCAATTATTACTGTTACGTACTTTGGTTGCCTGGTTTTGGGAACATCCATATAAGGGAAAGCTTATAAGGTGGGGAACAGCATTACATGATAAATATCTTACGCATCATTTTGTTCGGGAAGATTTAATTGATGTAGTTGAACAAATAAATGAAGCTGGGTACAAGTTTGATATTCAGTGGTTAGAGCCTTTTTTTGAATTCCGTTTTCCTCACATTGGAGCTGTTAAATATAAAGGTTTAGAATTAACATTTCGTGCTGGAATTGAGCCGTGGAATGTATTAGGCGAGGAGATGTCAAGTACAGGAACTGCTCGTTTTGTAGACTCATCAGTAGAGCGACTTGAGATTAAGGTTCATGGTATGCAGGATGACAGGTATATTGTTTTATGTAATCAAATGCGTGTCCCTTTAGTTAAAACTTCTGTATCTGGTGTATATGTTGCTTCAATTCGTTATCGTGCATGGCAACCACCTTCTGCATTGCATCCTAATCTGGGAGTTGATACACCATTGGTTTTTGATATTTTTGATACATGGACTGGGAAAGCTATAGCTGGGTGTAATTATCATGTATACCATCCTGGAGGAGTAGCTTACGAAACTTTTCCTGTGAATAGTTTTGAAGCGGAAGCTCGTCGGGTAACCCGTTTTTATAGTGAGAATCATACACAAGGAGTTTACACTCCAAAAAATATGGTTAATCAATCGCAACATTATATTATAGAAAATGAAACTCAAGGAAGAAATGTATTGAATTACGCCCCTCCGATAATAGAGCCTGATCCTGAATATCCTTGTACTTTTGATCTTAGAAAATATAAGTTAAGAAGATAGAATCTGTCAATCGTCAAAATGAATGAAAGGAGGTAGTACATTTGCTGCCTCCACCAATGCAGAATTCCATTGATGTGAAGTTGTTTTAAGGTCCTCTTCTGTTTTCCGGAATTCTTTTAATTCATATGAATTGTTTTTATATAAGATAAAATCAACAGGGAAATCTACATCACTGGCATTTTTAAAGGTAGCATCAAACGAAAGATAGGCTACTTTAATTGCCAAATCAAAGGTGATTTCTTCATGCAATAATCTTCTTAGGATAGGTTTACCAAAACCAGTATTTCCAATAATGGCATAAGGAGATTCGTCCGAAACCTCTACCCAATTACCTTCAGGTAAAACCAGAAATAAAGTGGCTTTAAGATCATGTTCGCATTGGCCGCCAACAATAAAGTGACCGTCGAAGATTAGATTGCTGGCTTTAAGTTCTTCCATATCCTGATGGCGAACTTTTTTTACCATATCCCCTAGTGTATTGGCTGCTTTATATAATTTAGTTGGGAATTGAATTTCTAATTCATCATCAAAAAAATGCTTTACTTTATCTCGGATTGATCTTAAACCTGATGACATGATAAAAAAGGAATTTTTACCTTGTTTATAGGTGGCTACTTTTTTAGATGTAGATACGCCTAATCCACTGCTTATTCTTGTGTCAGCTAATGCAACTACACCTGTTTTACTTTTTATGCCAATACAAAATGTCATAATTTATAATAAATTATTGATTTATTACTTGTACGATATGTTGATTAATTTGTTTTCCCGGTGTTTCGATAAAACCAGTTATCGGACTACAATCATAGTAATCCGTTCCGTGTGCAATTTTAATATAATGATGATCAACAAGCAAATTATTTGTCGGATCAAATCCTATCCAGCCAATAAAAGGAAGAAAAGCTTCAACCCATGCATGCGTTTGACCAGAGCCTGTATGATTATAATCCTGATTTAAATAACCACTAACATATCTGCATGGTATTTTAAAGTTTCTGGCAATAGCAATAAATAAATGAGCATAGTCCTGACATACCCCTTTTTTTAATTCAAGTACCTCCTGTGAGTTTGTGTGAACAGTAGTTACGTCTTGTGTATATTCAATATAAGAGTAAATATTATTATTTAATGCTAATAACCAATTAAATATGCCCTCTTCCTGATTTCTTGGAGCCAGTTGATTAATATCCTCTTTATTTAACTTTATTAAAGAAGAATTACGTAAAAACATAACCTGATCAATTTGAAAATCAGGAGAGTTTATAATATCCCATTCGTCATTGGCTGGCCATGAAATAAAATCAAAAGGATTCTGAACTTGAGCATTTACTTTTACTTTTAATTCAAAATAAAAATGATCTATTTTTCGTTGAGTTGTATATTGTAATACATCAAATCCAAAAATATTCTTCGATTTGTACTCAGACTCTTTAAGATTACTTTTAATACTGATGTTATTAACTTGTTGTAAGTTATTGTTTACAGGAAGAGCAAGTATTTGTATAAATGCTTTTTTTAAAGGAATCTCATACTGAGTATCTATTTTATATGTTATGTTATATTCAGGCATTAATATGATAAATATTTTTTTTCAATATCACTACATAGACTTAATAAAACATCTCTTGTATTGTTTAATAAGGGGTAAATATCATCCTTATACTCTTCAATCGTTAAAAACTTATATTGAGCAGCCAATTTATTTACCGTAAACTCAATAGAGTTAGGAGGTGTCTTCTTCGATTGTGAGATTTGTGATAAATATTCAGCAATCCTGTTAATGCTATAGTGTATTGACCTTGGATTTTGAACATTTAATATTAGAAATTCCAGTACCTGATTTTTATTTGGAATAGATCGATAATACTTTCTATTCATATCAAAAGTTTCAGTACACCTTAAAAGAGTTGTCCATTCAAAACTTAATTCATTTACAGGGTATCCTAATTGCTGAATTTTGTATATGTCATTTAATTTCGAATTTAGAATTCTAATCATTTGTAAAGATCTTTCAAGATGCATTGCGCATAAAATTAAAGACCATGTTTCGTCATATAAAATAGTACTGTATATTTTTGTTCTAAGAAGTGATGTTTGATCTAGAATTTTCTCTGTTAAATCATAAAGACCTGTACTTAAAAATGTTTCTACCGGATAATTCTGCATAAAATGGTAAAACGTATTAATGGTTTCCCATAATTCAGTAGAAATTTCGTTTCTGGCTCCTCTTGCATTTTCACGTGCTTTAGATACAATATTGATAAGAGAATTATCATTTTTCTCGTCGAATCCAACTTTGTATAAAACATTTCGTTCATTAATATCTTCCATATCAAATATACCGCACATAAATAATATAGATTCCAGTACAAATTTTCTGTTATCAATTTCTTCAATGGGAGCATCAAGAGATGAAAAATACAATTCTTTTACATATCGTGAAATATGTTCCAGTCTTTCCATATATCTGCCCATCCAATATAAATTGTTTGCCACTCTGGATAACATGTAACTCATATTATTTCATTTTTATAACCCATGTGTCTTTAGAACCACCACCCTGGGATGAATTTACAATTAGATTTCCTCTTTTTAAAGCCACTCTGGTTAGCCCTCCTGCCAAAACAAATTCATCATTTTTACCAAGTAAAGAAAAGGTTCTAAGATCAATATGTCGTGGTTCAAAAGTGTTCTCATCTTCAATATATGTTGTATGAGTAGAAAGGCTCATAATTGGTTGAGCAATATATTTTCTTGGATCAGATTTGATTTTAATTTTAACCTGTTCTATTTCATTTTGAGTTAATTTATTGCCAATGGTAATGCCGTAACCTCCTGATTCATCAACGGGTTTTACTACAAGCTTATCAACATTTTCAAGGATATACTGCAAATCATCAGGGTTTTCACAATGATAGGTCTTAACGTTTTTTAAAATTGGTTCTTCATTTAAATAATACTTGATGATTTTTGGTATGTAATGATATACAGCTTTATCGTCAGCCACTCCGGTCCCTGGTGCATTTGCCAGCGTAACATTTCCTTTTCTATAAGCATTTATTAATCCGGGTACACCCAATACAGAATCTTTTCTAAAATATAATGGATCCAAGAATTCATCATCAACTCTTCTATAGATAACATCAACTCTTATTGGTCCATGTATTGTTTTCATATAAACGAAGTCTTTTTCAACAAACAGATCTCTTCCTTCCACAAGTTGAACACCCATTCTTTGTGCAAGGAAAGTATGCTCGTAGTATGCCGAATTGTACATTCCAGGTGTAACAACAACAACGTTTGGAGAATCTACTCCTTTGGGTTTTACTGTTTTGAGCATTTCAAGAAGTCTCTCCGGATAATCCTGAACAGATTTAACTTTTAGGATATCAAACAATTCGTATAAAGATTTTCTTAATGCTAAACGATTAGAAACTACATAACTCACACCTGATGGGCAACGAAGGTTATCTTCTAATACATAATAGTTACCATCATTATGCCTTATTATGTCTGTTCCACAAACGTGAGTGTAAACATTTCCGGGTGGGGTGAAATCTACCATTTCTTTGAGGTAGTTCTTGGATGAAAAGATTAGTTCCTTTGGAATAATATTATCCTTAAGTATCTTTTTATCATGGTAAATGTCATATAGGAAAAGATTTACAGCTCTGTTTCTTTGTATTACACCCTGTTCTATATGTTTCCACTCTTTTTGATCTATAATCCTGGGAAACAGATCGAAAGGGAATATCTTTTCATCTGGATTTTTATTTTCAAAGTATACCGAAAAAGTTATTCCTTGATTAAAAAAAGCTTCCTTAACTTCTTTGTTAATTCTTTCGAACTCAGCTAAAGAGTATTTGTTAAATTTATCACAAATGGCTTTATAGGGGTTTCGTGGAAATTCTGCTGATGAAAATACTTCATCGTAAGTATTCTCATTTATTAGATATGAAGTAAGAAGTTTGTCCTGAATTTGATCCATTGTAATGTGTTTTAATCAGTTTTATAATACAAGTATTCTTACAATTAATTGCCATTTTTAGTTAAGTGGTTTAAATCAATTGTTTAGTTTGGTTGTGATAGTATTATTGAAATAAGAGATCGTATTTCAACAGACTTATAAATATATGAATAAAAAAATAGGATGTCCATCAAAATGTTTTTGTAAACATATAATACATTTTATCTTCTATATGTTTTGTATTTATAGGGTTAACAAATTGTTATCATGTATTGTTTATGGTTTTGATCTGTTTTTTGCGGGGTAGTCTATAAAATATTATTAATATTTTTTATAAGTATATTTTGAGATGGGGTGAAGCAAAATATGATATCTTCATAAGTAAAGTAGGAATAATAATTAAATCTAATTACTTTTGTAAATCTGTTTAATTATTAGTTTGGGACTTATGGTTATTGAAATATCGTGGTATTATCTTAAGATAAGATCAGTCTTTAATACAAATATAATTTTCAACCTTCTTTCAATTAATTCAAAAGCATACTAATTATAATTGCCATGTGAACATACTTAGGTTCTAATTTTTTACGAAGTTGATCTTTTGCCTCTTTTAAGTGTTTTTCAACTGCTTTTACAGTAATGCCAAATTCTTCTGCAACATCTTTTTGTTTTTTTCCATTGATTTTACATTGAATGAAAATATTTTTTCGTTTTTCAGGAAGATCTGATATTGCTTTTTGGAAAGATTTTATTAATTCTTCTTCAATACTTATGCCTTCGTGTGCAGTAAAATCTAGTTGGTAAAGATATTGTAGTTCATTAATAACAAATTCATCTGATAAATATACATTATGATGTGCTTTTTCGCTTTTTAAATGGTTGAGACATTTGTTGCGTAGCATCACAAATAAAAAACTCTCAATTGACTTGGTTGTATCAATCTTTTCTCTTTGGGTCCATAGGTTTTCATAGCAGTCCTGAACTAAATCTTCAATTTGCTTTGAATTTTTGATGAATAGGCTACAATAACCTATCAAGCGAGGGTAAGTTTCTCGATAAAAAGATGTAAAAGTATCAGGATCTCCATTTTTTAATTTATTCCTAAACTCAAAATCACCCATAAAGATTGTTGTTTTTAATATTCAATATACAAAGTAATGTAAATTTTATTTTATAATAAAAATTAAGAAAAATTTACATTTTAAAATTATAATTGAGATGTGTATAATCTTCTGAAATATAGTTAAATATGGGGGTGTGCGATTTTTGTGTATATCATATTTGAGAAAAAGTGTAAAAAAAAGTTTAAAAATAAGGTAGGGTTTTAACAATTAGATTGTACTTATTATAAAAGGACAATCTTAATGGATGAATTAATAATAAAATATTTAGAAAATACAGCTACAGATGATGAGCGAAGAATACTGTTAAAATGGTTAAGGAAAGATCATCATTATGCTGAATTTTTGGAGATAAAGAAAAAATGGAAGGCTGGCTTAATTAATGAAGAAGTGCATCCAAAGACAGAAAAAGGCTTAATCAATTTTCAATCTTTTATGCTTAATGATTCAGTTGCTAAATCCAACAAAATATTAATACTTAAAAGAATTTATAAATATGCCGCTTTAATAATGTTATTTGTCATTTCTGGAGGAGGGTTTTATTTAAGTAAGTTTTTTGCTCAGTCAGACTTAGTAACTAAAATAAGTGCAGATAAAGGATACGTAGCATCTATAATATTGCCTGATAGTTCAAAGGTTTGGCTGAATTCAGGTTCTACGATAGAGTATTCTAATACATTTGGAAGCAATCAGAGACATTTAAAAATTAATGGTCAAGCCTATTTTGAAGTTGTTAAGAATAAGAAAATACCTTTTGTTGTTGAAAGTAAAAATTTAAACGTTAAAGTTTTAGGAACTCGATTTACTGTAGATGCTTATGATTACTCTAAAAATACTTCAGTCATCTTGGAAGAAGGGAGAGTAGAATTGTCACCGTCAAAATACCCAAAACAAAAAATGTTTATGAAACCAGGTGATAAAATTGTTTATGATGCTGAAACAGAAAAAGCAAAAAAGACCATTGTAAAGGCAGAAAGATATAGTAGCTGGCGAAATGGAATATTAAATTTTTATAACTCTCCTATGAAAGAGGTTGTGCAAAAATTAAGTAACAGATACAATTACGAATTTAAAATAGATAAATCCATTGAGGATTTAGAAGTAACCTTTACCGTGAATCAGGAAGATTTATCAAGTGTATTAGAACTTTTATCAACCATTACACCAATAAATATTGAATCCAGAGGAGATTCTGTGTTGATTAAGCCCTACTCTAATTGACTTATGTCAATAGTTTATTAATAAAAAACCGGAAAAATGCGCCAACATAATTCCGGTAAATAAAAAGCACCCTGCCAGGTGCTTATGTATAACTTAAAGTCGTTGTAAAATTATGAAAAAAAATGGAAAAGTTAGAGGCGATTGTTCTCTAATGCAAATGCATCAACTCTTTAGAATTATGAAAATATCATTTATTCTTTTATTTGTGTCTTTTATCACACTTTCTGCAAATAGTGTATTAGGACAAAATGATATGATTACCTATTCCGGAAATTCTGTGAAAATTAGCACGATATTAGATTATATTGAGCAAAATACTGATTATACTATAGCGTATAGTTCTGAATATATTGACTTAAATAAAGAAGTAACAGTTAATGTAAAGAATGAAAAAGTACAGAATTTATTGGAAGATGTTTTTGAAGGAACATCTATTGCTATTAAGGTTTCTGATAAAAGAATTCTTCTGTATGATAAAGAGGTACAGCAACAAAGTACACAAACTAAGAAAATTTCTGGCGTTATTACTGATGATAAAGGTGAAGTAATACCCGGAGCTTCAATTCTTGTTAAAGGTACATCCGTGGGAACCATTACTGATATGGATGGTAAGTTTACGCTTACCGATGTACCGGAAGATGCTGTAATCGTAATTTCCTTTATTGGTATGAAGAATGAGGAGATATCTGTTTCAGGAAAAATGGTTTTTAATGTATCTTTAAAATCTGATGTAATTGGGTTGGATGAGGTTGTCGCAGTTGGCTACGCTACTGTTAAAAAAATCAATTTGACAGGTTCTGTGGGTAATGTAAAAATGGAGGAAATGGAAAATCGTCCTATTACAAATGCCGGATTAGCTTTGCAAGGTACTGTATCAGGTGTTTATGCTTTACAAAGTTCTGGGCAACCAGGAGACGATGATGCTGTAATAAATATTCGTGGAGTTGGTAACTTTGATGATAGTTCACCACTTGTATTAATTGATGGTATGCCTGGGGATATGTCAGATGTTAATGCTAATGATATTGAGTCGATATCTGTTTTGAAAGATGCAGCATCCGCTTCTATTTATGGTAATCGTGCAGCAAATGGGGTAATATTAATTACAACTAAAAGAGGGCAAGAAGGCAAAATGAAGGTGAGTTATACTGGTTATCGAGGAGTTCAGTCTGCAACAGCATTACCTGATGTTTTAAATTCTCAGCAATATGCAATGTTGAAAAATGAAGCAGATGCTAATACTGGGAGCAGTCTTACCTATACGGATGATGAAATTGCTTTATTTGCATCACATACTGATCCATTATATCCAGATAATAATTACTTTGATATTTATTATGATAATGCTGTAATACAAAATCATAGATTAAATATAACCGGAGGTAAAGATAATGTAAAGTATGCTTTTATGGTCGGGCATTTAGATCAGGATGGTATTTTGGTCGGAACTAATTATAAGAAGACAGATTTTAGAGCCAATATTGATTCTTATTTTCTAAAAAATAATAAGCTTCGTTTTTCATCAAATTTAGCGGGTAACTTAGGAGTAAAAACTCAGCCTACAGATCTTTGGAGTACAAAGTGGTACGCTACTAATGCGCCGGTTATTCCACTGGTGGATGCAGATGGTAATTGGGTTGCTGCTAATGGCGAGCGTAATTATTATGGTGAAGTAAAAGAAGGTAGTACTGAAATTCAAAAACGTTTTAATTTTAATGGTCAGACGGAGCTAGAATACACAATTACGGATGGATTGAGTGCGCGGATTTCATATGGTTATAATGTTGAGGATTATAATTATAATGCTTTTCACGCAAATGTTACGTTATACAATGTAAGTGGAACAACTAAAGATTTAACATCTGATTTAGGTGTAACAGATGGTAGAAATATACACACTATGCTTACAGGCTTATTAAAGTATAATAAAACCTTTGGCGATCACGACTTGAAATTATTAGCTGGGTATTCTGAAGAAGAGTATACTTATGATTGGGGATATGCTTACAGATCAGGTTTTGTAAATAATACACAGCGTGTTTTGAACTTGGGAGATGCTTCAACGCAAACGAACAATGCAGGGAGTTATGATTTAGGGTTGCGTTCTTATTTTGGACGTATTAACTATGCATTTAAAGATAAATATTTATTTGAAGCCAATGTCCGTCGAGATGGTTCGTCTCGTTTTGCAGATGGAAATCAGTGGGGTACTTTTCCTTCTTTCTCTGGTGGTTGGATTCTTTCAAAAGAAAGCTTTATGGAGAGTGTTGATTGGTTAGAGGTATTGAAATTAAGAGTGTCTTGGGGGCAGTTAGGTAATGAGAGAATTAGTACTTATTATAATGGTAGTGATGTTTTGACTTCTGGAGAAAATTATTCTTTTGGAGGAACATTGTATAGTGGAGTAGCTGTAACTTCAATGACAAATAAAGAATTAACATGGGAGAAATCGGAGCAAACAAATATCGGTATTGATTTAATGTTGGGTAATGGTTTAGGAGCAACAATAGATTATTTTGATAAGAGAACCAAAGATCTGTTGTTAACAAAGCCTATTCCCACAACAATGGCTAAAAGTAATCCTTATGCCAATGCAGGTGAAGTTCAGAATAAAGGTATAGAAACGTCTTTTAGTTATAGAAAGACTTTTGGTAATGGTGTGAAATTACGTGCCACATTAAATTTATCTCATATTGTTAATAAAGTTAAGAGCCTAAAAGTGGATGAAGTAATTAGTTCTCCAACAGCAATAATGATTGGAGAGGCTGTTAACTCATTTTATGGGTATGAAATGGATGGAATTTATCAGCTATCTGATTTTGATTATGATGAGTCAACTTACACATTGAAAGATGGAGTTGTTTCAATAGCGGCATATGATGTTCAGCCTGGAGATATAAAATATAAAGATATAAGTGGAGACAAGGAGATTAATGTAAATGATGATAGAAAGGTTATAGGTAAACAATTTCCAGACCTGACTTATTCGTTAAATGTTGGTTTAGATTGGAAACAATTTGACTTTGGCTTATTCTTACAGGGGGTTAAAGGTATTGATGGTTATACTTATTACGAGATTGCGACTCCATTTAGTGGAGCGGCTAACCTTGGAGATTGGTGGCTAGATCGCTGGACACCTGAGAATCCCACAAATAAATTACCAAGATTAACCACTGATGGAACCAGAAATAATGTGCATTCTACTTTCTACATGGAAGATGCTTCTTATCTACGTGTTAAAAATATTGAATTAGGTTACACCTTGAGTTCGAGAGTTACAGATCGTATAGGAATAGGAGCTGTTAGGATTTATGGTAGTATTCAAAATGCACTAACATTTACTAATTATAAAGGGTTTGATCCGGAACAAACTACAGGTGAGACACGTGCTGAGGCATTCCCTCAGGTTCGTATTATGACAATGGGTGTAAATGTTAACTTTTAATCGAAAGGAATCATGAAAAATATAAAATTAATTATAACATTACTTTTTCTAAACGCTGTTTTATATAGTTGCTCGGATGATTTACTTAATAAAACACCAAAAGACAGTTTATCTCCTTCAACATTTTATGAAAATGAATCTCAGGCATTAATGGCCTTAACGGGAATATATAACGAATTGCAGCCCAATGCAACACCGATGCATTTTTACCAATTTGATTTTATGTCAGATAATGGTTATTGTCATCATTCATGGCAAGGTTCATTGGAAATTGGTGCGTGGTTAACAACTTCAGATAGTTGGGCTCCAAGTGCAAAATGGGGAATGGATTATTCTATTATTTCAAGAGCCAATCAGTTTATTTCCGATATTCAAAGCGCTTCTGTTGAAGAAGATGTAATGACTCAAATGATTGCTGAAGCTAAGTTTTTGAGGGCTTTTGCATATTCTGATTTGATTACTTATTTTGGAGATGTACCTTTAATATTAGAACCGCAATCATTAGATGAAGCTTATGTTTCAAGAGATGCAAAAGAAGACGTTCTAACTGCCATTATTTCTGATTTTGATGATGCAGCATCAGTATTACCTAAGACTCAAACTTTAGTAGGACGTGCAACTAAAGGAGCAGCTTTGGCATATAAGGCAAAAATTCTTCTTTATAATGAAGAATGGGCTGATGCCGCTGCAGCAGCCAAAGAGGTTATGGATCTAGATGCATATGATTTATTTTCTGATTTTGCCGGAACTTTTCAGGAAGCAAATGAAAATAATGTTGAAGTTATTTTTGATATACAATATATAGCAACTACGCAGGCTCAACCTTGGCCAAGTTGTGCGTTGAACTTAAGTGAATGGCCAACAGCAAATGTAACAGCTGATTTAATTAATTCATTTTACATGACTAATGGATTGCCTATTACCGATGGTTCTTCTGGTTACAATGATCAGGATCCATATACAAATAGAGATCCTAGGCTTGCTGCGTCTGTAGTACTTCCTGGGTCTTCATTTGGCTCATCTACATTTATACCAGATAATGATGAAGTACCATGTGGTGCAAGGCCTCGTAAATATGCGGAAGAAAACGCAGCTGATAGATATAATATATCTTTGAATACAATTTTAATGCGATATGCAGATATATTGTTAATGAGAGCAGAGGCATTGATTGAAAATGGTAGTACTGATCAGGAAATTTATAATTTGATTAATGAAGTTAGAGCAAGAGTTGATATGCCTTCTGTAGAATCGGTAGAAGGTGATGGTCTCTCTCAATCTCAGCTTCGTGAGATAGTAAGGCATGAACGAAGAGTTGAATTTTATAACGAAGGCACTCGCTATGCCGATATGTTAAGATGGGCAGATGAATCATTAATCCATGATGTTTATGGATATGATAAATCTTTATTGAGTGATCCATCAAGTTCTTCGACATGGACATTTTCGCAAATAAAAATAGCAACAAGGACTTTTGATTCTGATAAAGGATGGTTATGGCCTATTCCTCAATCAGACATTGATAAAAATGAGAACTTATTACCAAATAATCCTGGATATTAATTTAAATAAGAGGATAATTGAAGGGGCGAGAATTATTCGCCCCTTTTTTTATGATTTTAATGGATGCTCTGTGGGATACACAAGTGTAAATGATGCAGAAGCATTTAATACATGTTTACATCCTTTTATAGGAAATACTGTAGGAAGTATGGATTTTGGCCCGATTTTACTAAAAGAAAACAGGAACCGAAATAATGATGGTGGAAATAAAAGGATTGTAACTGAAACATTTGAGTTGGCTACTGCTGTTTTATTTCAAAGTCTAATTTAAAATTTCGGCATTACACTTAATAATCTGACAGATAAACCAAAGTTTGAAATTGACTTCATGAAGAAGGTTTCAACAACTTGGGATCAAACTGTTTTTATAGACGGATATCCTGGAAAATATTGTGTTTTGGCTCGTAGAAAGTGAGATAAATGATATGTTGCCGGAGTTAATGCTACTAAAGAAATACTAAATTTAAAAGTACAGTTATCAATGCTTTCATGCAGTAAAGTGACTTTTTACTTTGATAATAAAAATAAAGAAGCATGTGTAGGAGAAAAGATGCTTAGTGATAATGGTGAAATAAAACTTCGGATAATACCTAATGGAGCAAATATCATTACTAATCATTAATGTTTTTTTTTAATGCATATTAATTTCCAGATGATTTTAGATTAAAAAAATGATTGATGTTAAAGAGTAAGTTTACAGGCGCAAATTTCCTCTTTTTTTATGTGCTTATTGGAAATGTAGTGTTTAAACCAAAAATAGTAATGTATGAACAATTTATTATAGCTCTATGACGAATTTTTAGCCGGTCATTTTTATTCGAATTCCTTATTTTGTCAGAGAAAAAGTAATAGATATAATCATACAAAGGCAAGATATCTTTGTGTTAAAAAATTCGAATATGAATCATCGTTTATTTTACGTTTTAATAGGAGTTATTGTATTTAATATATCTACCATAGCCCAGGGGTTTGGAGATAAACAATTGATTAATGATCATTGGTATTTTCATTTGGGGGATGTGCAATACGGTGGCAGAGAATCAATGGACTGTAGTAAGTGGAGTACTGTGGATCTTCCTCATGATTGGAGTGTGAAACAACAAGCAAGTCCCGAACTGGCAAGCTGTACCGGATATTTACCAGGAGGTATTGCCTGGTATAGAAAAAACATAACTATTCCTGAAGGTAAGAAAGGTGAAAAACTCTATGTTTATTTTGAAGGTGTTTATAATAATAGTGAGGTTTTTATAAATGGTAAATGGTTAGGGAAACGACCTAATGGTTATATTTCCTTTATGTATGATTTAACCCCCTACATAAAATGGGGTGAAAAAAATTCTATTGCCGTTAGGGTGGATCATAGTCAGGATGCTGATTCACGTTGGTATACCGGATCCGGTATTTATAGGGATGTTTATCTTGTATATGCAAATCCTACACACATAAATCATTGGGGGGTTAGTTATCAAACAGAAGTAAAAGGGAATCAGGCTGCGATACAAATAAATACGAAAATTAATAACACAATAGAATCTACGTCATTAAAGATTGTTCAAGAATTATATGATGCTAAAGGAATAAAAGTAGCTTCGGTTTCTAAAGATCAAAAATTAAATGGTTTTGCAAAAACAGATATTACACAATTATTCCAGCTTAAATCACCAAAACTTTGGAGTGTAAATTCACCATATTTATATACGCTGAACACTAAAGTATATAAAAATTCAAAAGTCATAGATCAAAATGAAACAAAAGTTGGAATTCGTACTATTGATTTTGATGCAGATAAAGGATTTGCTCTAAATGGAGTCAATATGAAACTCAAAGGAGTATGTTTACATCATGATGCCGGAGTTTTAGGTGCTGCAGTTTATAAGTCAATCTGGCGCACTCGTTTAGAGCAATTAAAAAGCTTAGGTTGTAATGCTATCAGAACCAGTCATAATCCGCAAGCTCCACACTTATATGAATTATGCGATGAACTTGGGTTTTTAGTTATGGATGAAGCTTTTGATGAGTGGGAATATCCTAAAAATAAATGGATTGAAGGCTGGAATAAAGGTGCTCCGGGGCATCAGGGAACCTCTCAATATTTTAGAGAATGGAGTGAAATAGATGTTAAAGATCAGGTTTTAAGAGATAGGAATCATCCTTCAATTATTATGTGGAGTATTGGCAATGAAGTTGATTATCCTAATGATCCGTATACTCATCCAATTCTAGATGAAGAAGGAATCGGTCAACATCATGTTCATGGTTATTTGGAGGATCATCCTAATGCAAAACGCCTTGGTGAAATTGCTAAAGAACTAGTTACTGCAGTAAAAGAAGCTGATACATCAAGACCAGTAACAGCTGCACTTGCCGGGGCTGTAATGTCTAATTTTACGGATTATCCTTTTGTTTTAGATGTAGTTGGCTATAATTATACCGAAAACAAATACGATATGGATCACGATAAATATCCAAAACGAATATTGTATGGAAGCGAAAATAGACATGATATACCAGCTTGGCATGCAGTTCGAGATAAGGACTTTATTTTTGGCCAATTTTTATGGACTGGATTTGACTATCTTGGAGAAGCAGGGGCATGGCCATCTAGAGGTTTTACCACAGGATTAATTGATTTAGCTGGGAATATTAAACCAAGGGGGTATTTTCGTCAATCATTATGGTTAGAAAGCCCAATGGTTTATGTTGGAACATATAAACCACATGGAGACTGGTTATCAATGGATGCACCTAAAGTATGGAATTATAAGAATGGAGAGAAAGTTAGGGTTGTGTGTTATACAAATTGTGAAGAAGCTGAATTATTCTTGAATGGTAAAGTAATAGGTAAACGTCAACCTTATAATGATGAAACAGGTATCATTTATTGGGATGTAAATTTTGAGCCAGGAGAATTAAATGTAGTGGCTTATAATAAGCATAAGGAAGTTATTTCAGATTCTATTGTTACTAATTCATATCCGGTTAAAATTTCAGCAGAGGTTTTGAATTCAACTGATGATAATATTTGTCAGGTTCTTGTTAAAATTCTTGATGAAAAAGGAAATCAGGTTGTAATGGCTGATAATGAGATTACATGTAGAGTGAATAATGGATTGTTGTTAGGAATGGAAAATGCATCAAATGATGTTTCGTTAAATTATCAGGATAATAAACAACGGTGTATTAATGGGCAGATGTTAATATTTTTGAAAAGAGACTTGGCGGGTGAAAAAATGACGATAGAGTTATCAAGTTCTTTATTAGTGCCATTATCTATTGAATTATAGATATCTTAAAGATGGATTCTGGATTCCAAAATAATTACAACAAGGATGCTTTAAAATAGGGCATCTTTGTTTTTTTATGTATTTAAGTTTTTTTCTATGGTTTGATTAAGTTGATACATATCAAATGGCTTTTTGAAGTAATTTGAAATCAATCCGGATTCTAGAGCAGCATCAATCTCATCGTTAATTTCATATCCCGATATAATGTAATAACACTTATCTTGATATTGTTGTTTCGCTTTCTTTATAAAATCAATACCGCTCATTTCTGGCATTTTCATATCGCTAAATATCATAGAGATTTCAGGATGTGCATTCATGATTTCTAATGCTTTTTTTCCAGAATCAGCAGTAATTACTTTGTAATTATTTCCAAATAGTTTATCAAATAACATTAAGTTAATTGATTCATCGTCAACGTATAATAAAGTATTGTTTTTTGTTGTCATTGTTTATTTCTTAATAGGAAATACAACATTAATTTCTGTCCACTCATTTTCTTTCGAATTTATAGAAACTAAACCTTTGTGTTCGGTAATGATATTGTATGTTATTGATAATCCCAAACCTGTACCTTGTCCAGGTTCTTTAGTGGTAAAAAAAGGATCAAAAACATTATTTATATATTCTTGAGGGATTCCTATTCCCGTATCTACAATTTTAATAAATATATTTTTATTGTCAAACCTTGTTTCTATACTTATCATGCCTTCATGCGGTAAAATAGCTTGAATGCCATTGTAAATTATATTTAGGAATGCTTGATGTAATTTGCCTTCATTTCCTATTATATTGGGTAAATTCTTAATTAAATTCTTTTTTATAGAAATTTTTTCAGATGATTGGGATTTTAATATTGATAGGCAGTTATTTATTATATTGTTGATGTTGCAAGGTACTTTCTTCTGATCGTTGTTTCTGCTATAATGATTTAAACTGGTAACAATGTCAGCTGTTCTTTTAACGCCTTCTTTAATGGCATCAATAAAAGCTGTGGCATCTTTTGTATTACATTCCGGATGATCTTCTAAATAATTTTCTAAAGCAAGACTACCTCCATGGATAAAATTTAGAGGGTTATTTATTTCGTGTGCAATACCTGCTGCAAGTACACCTAATGATGCCATTTTTTCTGATTGGATAAGTTGCTCTTGCGCGGTATGGAGGTTTTTTAATGTTTTTTCTAAATTAATTTTTTGTTCCTCCAGTTGGCTGTTAATGATATTTAATTCTTCGTTTTGTTTGTCAAGTTCAGCAGTTCTTTGCAAAACAATTCTCTCAAGATTTTCCTTGTGTAGGATCAACTCTTGTTTGAATTTATTTCTCTCAGTGATATCAATAAAGGCGTTTAGTCTCAAGTATTCATTTTTTAGTTTAAAACGTAAACATGAATACAAAAACTCCTTTGTTTCACTATCTCTAATGTTTAATGTTATTTCTAGGTTATTAATTTTTCCTTTGCTTTTTATTTCTGAATCAATAAATTTCATTGTTTCTTCATTGGCAACAACGTTTAATTCAGTTGGATTTTTACCGATACTTTCTTCTTTTGATAAACCAAATGTCTTGCTGAATGAATCATTAATAATAACATGTCTCATATCATCATCAATTACCGTAATTGGATAAGGTGCTAATTCAAGAAGTAATCTAAAAAGATGTTCGCTTTCTTTTAATTTGTTTTCTGTTTCTTTTAGTTTTGTGGTGTCGATTAACATACCCATTATGGCTGGTTTGCCTTTATATGTTAACCTGTTTCCAAGCACTCTTAGATTTATAATTTTTCCTGATTTAGTTAATCCTCTGAATTCATATTCAAGAGACTGTTTTTCCCCAGTAATTCTTTTTTGAATGTTGTTTCTAACAAGATCTTTATCTTTTTCGTATACAAGGTCGTTAGGGGTGACACGATTAGTCATTTCTTCGGTGCTATATTCAAAAATATCACAAAAGTGTTTGTTTGCATACTTTAGCTTGTCGTCTTGTATTATATAAACTCCTGCAATAGAATTTTCAATTAGTTTTCTGTATTTTTCTTCACTTTCCTTTAGTTCTCGTTCAGTGTTGGTTTGTTTGGTAATGTCAGTTAATGTACCTGCGATTGCAGGTTTGCCTTTAAATAATACTTGGTTGCCTATTGCATTGACTGTTATAATTGATCCGTCTTTTCTAAATTTTCGAAATGAATATTCAACATAAGGTAATTTGCCTGAAGATCTTTTTATCATATTTGTGCTTACTTTTTCTTTGTCTTCAGGAATTACCATGTCTATGGGAACCATTTTATCAATAATGTCTTCAGGTGTATAACCTGAAATATTACACCATCCTTTATTGACAAATTTAAATTTGTTGTCTTGGATAATATATAATCCGATTAAGGGGTGATCTAAAAGACTTTTAAACATGGTGTACTTTTCCAAATCAGGGATGTCCTGATCTGAAGACTTTTTTTTGCCATGTTTAAAAAATATATTGGAAAGTTTACAAATCAATCTCATAAGTAATTATATAATCACATACCTATACTAATATACACATATATGACGTAATTTGATAATTCAAATAAGATTGTTAATCAAAATTTACAGTGAACTATTAAATTGATCAATATTGAGTTAAGTGTTTGTAAATGAGACTTGTAGCTATTTTGTTTGATGCTGAAATTAAAAAGTTCCGATTAAAGCGTATTTATCTGCATTACAAAAAACCTGACTATAGAATGAAAAGTTAGGTCTGTTTGTATCCATTTTTCTATCTAACTGAATAATTGGCTGATCCTTGCTTACATTGAAGTAATCTTGAATTTTTTCGGTAGCAAGGATGGCTTGAATTTTTTGCTCTCCTCCGGTAACTTCTAATTGATAGTTTTCCCTGAGAATATTAAATAAGGATTTATTATCAAAGTTATGAGATGTAAACCTTGGTAAGTTGATATTAGGAATCATGGTAATATCATAGAATACGGGATCATTGTTTATTAGTCGTAGTCTTTCCATATAGATGCATCCAAACTCTCTTTCGTGATCAGTTATGTCAAATGAAAAAGCATTATCAAATGGTCTGATTTCTGGCCTGACTAATATTTTAGTAATTAAGTTTTCACTACCAAGAGCCGAAGTTGTGCCACCTAATGATAAAATTCCAACACCTTTAGGTTTACCTTTTACTATGCTTCCTTTTCCTTTTCTTTTTATAATAAATCCATCATTAACTAATTTATCTAATGCCTTTCTTATTGTAGGACGAGTTATTCCATATGTGGCACATAAGTCATTTTCTGATGGTAAAAGGTCTCCCACTGCATAAATTCCATCTGTTATATGCTTGCGCAGCGTTTCGTATACAATTGTATGTTGAGGTTTTTTTTCTGTGTTCATTTTATTTCCTCCATAAATTATCTGTGTATAGTTGGTGTAGACTAATTCACAGACTTGTTTAAAAAGCCAAAACGAGGATGCCCCAAAAGTAATAAAATATCTTTTAAAGAAATCTTTGGTGTTTTGTTGAATAGTAATATGGGTAACTATTTAAATAACCTAGTACTTTAATATTGGAATTCTCTCGAAATATAAAATTATTAAAATTACATGTAATTACAAGATAAAGTACATGTAAATACATAAAATATTTACTAAAATATTGTAAGTAACAGAAAAACAGATAATAAGAAAATTTATTGTGAGAAAAAGTAAATTTAACTTGTAAATACAAGTTGGAATATATAAGTTTGGGTAAAATAATTTTTTCTATGGCTACAGTTGTTATAATGCCTCGTCAGGGGCAGTCCGTTGAATCCTGCATATTTACAGAATGGTTTAAGCAGGTAGGCGATGAAGTTAAAAAAGGCGATATGTTATTTGCCTATGAAACAGATAAGGCATCTTTTGAAGAAGAAGCTGCTGAAGATGGTGTTCTATTGGCTGTATTTTGTAATGAAGGAGATGAGGTTCCTGTATTACAAAATATTGCAGTAATAGGAAATCCTGGTGAAAGTGTTGACGAATTCAGACCAGGAGGAACTGCCTCTGAAGCTAAAGTAGTATCTCAAGAAGCTGAAAATATAGAAACTGAGGTTGTAACAAAAGAACCGGAAGTAAAAGTAGAGTTAAAAGAATCTGTTGATGAGGCAGATATGAAAATATCACCAAGAGCTAAAAGATTAGCCTTGAATAAAGGAGTTGCTTATCAAACAATTGTAGGAACCGGGCCAGAGGGAAGAGTTATAGAAAGAGATGTAGAGGCTTATATTGCCACAAAGCCAAAAGTTACTCCTTTAGCAAAAGAAGTAATGAAAGAAGAAAGGTTAACAGCGGTAGAACAAGGTTCTGGTCTTGGAGGTACAGTTAAAGCAAGTGATCTTACAGCAACGAATCCTGTGTATTCAGACGATTATGAAATCAAAAAACTTCCAAATATACGTAAGTTAATAGCGAAGGCTATGCATGCTTCGTTACAGAATTCAGCTCAGTTGACACACCATTTAGGAGCTGATGCACGAAGAATTATGGAGTTACGTAAACAAGTTAAGACAAAAGAAGGTGCTGCCAATATCACTATTAATGATATGGTTTGTTTTGCGGTGGTTAAGGCTCTTAAGAAATTCCCTGATGCTAATGCTCATTTCCTTGGAGATAGTGTGAAATATTTTAATAAGGTGCATTTGGGTTTAGCTGTTGATACTGATAGAGGTTTAATGGTTCCTGTAATAAAAAATGCAGATGACCTGTCGATCTCTGGATTATCCCGACAATTTAAAGAAGTTGCAGAATCTTGTCGTAAGGGAAGTATCGATCCTGAATTGTTATCCTCAGAGTCTGCTTCGTTCACTGTTTCAAACCTCGGTAATTACGGAGTGGAAATGTTTACTCCTGTTATTAACCTTCCTCAGGTTGCTATTTTGGGTGTGAACACAATTGTCCCTCGTCCTGCTGATTTAGGTGGTGGTGTTTATGGTTTTGTTCCATACATGGGATTGAGTTTAACATATGATCATCAGGCTTTAGATGGAGGTATGGCTACCAGATTTTTGAAGCAGATCGCGATTGAAATTGAAAATTTAGAAATTGAGTTTTAGATAGTTTTTAGAAAATGGGTAAGGAAAGGGATGCTTTTAAGGTTTACATTCCTTTCCATATTACCTGTAAAACAGCAAAACAAGTTACCAATGTATGATTTAGCAATAATAGGTGGAGGTCCAGGTGGTTATGTAGCCGCTGAAAGAGCCGGAGCCAAAGGATTAAAAGTTGTTTTAATTGAAAAGAAAGAGCTTGGAGGAGTATGTTTAAATGAAGGATGTATGCCAACCAAAACATTATTATACAGTGCAAAAATTTATGATAATGCTTTGGGTGGTTCAAAATATGGTGTTGAAGCTAAAGATGTAAGTTTTGATTTTAGTAAAATGATGAGCCGCAAACAAAAGGTGGTTAAAAAGCTGGTAGGTGGTGTAGGGGCTAAAATGAAAATGTTTAATGTAAAAACCATTAAAGATACAGCTTATATAAAAGGAAAAAACCAACAAGGAATTGAGATTAGTACTTCGCAGGAAGAAATTTTAGCATCAAATCTGTTAATATGTACAGGTTCTGAGGCATTTATTCCACCAATTCCAGGATTGGGCGAGCCGGGAGATGTAATTCTTACCAACCGGGAAATTCTTGAACTTAAAGAAAAACCGGATTCATTAGTAATTATTGGGGGAGGCGTTATAGGAATGGAATTCGCAAGTTTCTTTAATAGTCTCGGTACTAAAGTTACCATTGTTGAAATGCTGGATGAAATTCTTGGAGGTATGGATATTGAGATGAGTGCAATGCTTCGCCAGATGTATGCCAAAAAAGGAATTGAGTTTAACCTTTCTTCTAAAGTAACAAAGGTTGATGGTAGCACAGTAACATTTGTGAAAGATGGAAAAGAGACTACTATTTCTGGAGATAAGATTCTGGTTAGTGTTGGTCGTAAACCTGTTACAACTGGGTTTGGATTGGAAAACCTGGGCGTAGAATTGTTTCGAGGAGGAATAAAAGTGGATGATAAAATGCGCACTAATATTCCAAATGTTTTTGCTGCAGGTGATGTTACGGGATTTTCTCTACTTGCTCACACAGCAAGCCGTGAAGGTGAGGTTGTAGTAAATAATATGTCAGGTAGAGAAGACAGAATGAGATACAATGCAATACCTGGAGTTGTTTATACAAATCCTGAAATTGCAGGTGTTGGTTTAACAGAGGAGGTGGCAAAAGCTAAAGGTATTGAATATAAAATAGCCAAGTTACCCATGGCTTATGCCGGTAGGTTTATAGCAGAGAACGAAGGAGGTTCAGGACTGTGTAAAGTACTTGTGGGTGCTAAATATGGCGAAGTGCTTGGAGTTCACATGTTAGGTAATCCCTCAAGTGAAATGATATATGGTGCATGTATGGCCATTGAGGCAGAACTTACTCTTAAAGAGTTAGAGGAAGTAGTATTTCCTCATCCAACAGTTTCTGAAATATTTAAAGAAACAGTATTTGATTTTGGACACGTGAAGGAAAAAATATCCAATGTTAAAATCAAAGTATCCTAAAATTAGTAATTAAAAAAATCAGGAAAACCAGATGATTGTCAAAAGTATAGATAATATGAGCTTGTTTAGAGTTTTATAAAATCATCTTTTGTCTGTTGTCTATGATCTAAAAATCTTAAAAATATGCCAAAGTCACAATTTATTGATCCTAAGCAGGTCAGAAAATCAGGAAAAATTGAATTTAAAGAGATTCCGGTAAATCAGTATGATAAAACTATTGAGGATGAAAAAGTAAATTACTCAAAGAAGCAACTGATTGGTATTTATCATGATATGGCTTTGATTCGCCATTTTGAAACAATGCTTAATTTAATTAAGATTCGTGGTGAATATGAAGGAATAGCATATAATCATCCTGGTCCTGCTCACCTTTCAATTGGTCAGGAATCTGCTGCAGTAGGTATGGCATTTCATCTAGGAGTGGATGACTTTATTTTTGGTTCGCACCGTTCTCATGGTGAGATTCTGGCAAAAGGAATGTCTGCTATAAGTAAAATGTCAGATGAGGCTTTGGAAGATATGATGAAAAACTTCTTTGATGGTACTATCCTTAAAATTGTATCTAAGGGGCATGAAGGAGATATGAAGTCACTGGCAAAGAGATTTTTAGTTTATGGAACATTAGCTGAGATATTTGCAAGAGAGACAGGATTTAATAAAGGATTAGGTGGATCAATGCATGCTTTCTTTACTCCGTTTGGAGTATATCCAAATAATGCTATTGTTGGAGGTTCCGGAGATATCGCAGTTGGTGCAGCATTGTACAAAAAAGTAAATCAAAAAGAAGGTATTGTAGTTGCCAATATAGGTGATGCTTCTATGGCTTGTGGTCCTGTTTGGGAAGGTTTGGCCTTTGCTTCGATGGATCAGTTTGAACAGTTATGGGAAGGTGCCTATAAAGGTGGTTTACCTATCATCTTTAATATTATGAATAACCAATACGGAATGGGTGGTCAGACTTGTGGTGAAACTATGGGTTATGATATTGCTGCTCGTATTGGTGCCGGTGTAAATCGTGATAGCATGCATGCTGAAAGAGTTGATGGATACAACCCATTGGCTGTAATAGATGCATATAAGAGAAAAATGGAATTAATCAAAGATAAGAAAGGTCCTGTTTTATTGGATGTACTTACTTATCGATATAGTGGTCACTCTCCATCAGATGCTTCTTCTTATCGTACAAAAGAAGAAATTGAAGCCTGGGAACAGCAAGATTGTATTGTTTCTTATGGTGATGAATTAGTAAAATCAGGTTTAGCCTCACAAAAAGAATTGGATGCCATTCAGGCTGATATTGTAGAGTTAATGAAATACTCTATGACTTTAGCAATTGATGATGAGGTATCACCAAGGATGGATCTTGTAAAACATCCGGAATTAATTGGTGATATGATTTTCTCAAATCAAAGTGTTGATAAAATGGAGGATCGTCCGGTTGTGGTTAATCATCCGATGGAAGAAAATCCAAGAGTACAGCAAATAGCTAAAAAAGAAAGATTTGCATTTGATAAGGATGGTAAACCCTTCTCAAAAATTAAGCAATATCAATTACGTGATGGTTTGTTTGAAGCTATTGTTGATCGTTTCTATAAAGATCCTACTTTAGTAGCATATGGTGAAGAAAACCGTGATTGGGGTGGTGCTTTTGCTGTGTATCGAGGATTAACTGAAGCTTTACCTTATCAGCGTTTATTTAACTCTCCAATTTCAGAGGCTTCTATCATTGGAACTGCTATTGGTTATGCCATGTGTGGAGGTAGAGTAATTCCTGAAATTATGTATTGCGACTTCCTTGGTCGTTGTGGAGATGAGGTTTTTAATCAGCTTCCAAAGTGGCAGGCAATGTCAGGTAATGTAATTAAAATGCCTGTTGTAATCAGGGTTTCTGTAGGTTCAAAATATGGTGCTCAGCACTCTCAGGATTGGTCTTCGTTAGTAGCTCATATTCCCGGGTTAAAAGTTTGTTTCCCAGCAACACCTTATGATGCAAAAGGATTGATGAATGCAGCTTTACAAGGAACTGATCCTGTGGTATTTTTTGAGAGTCAGAGGATTTATGATATAGGTGAGCAATTCCATACAGAAGGCGTACCTGAAGGTTATTACGAAATTCCTTTTGGTGAGCCTGATGTTAAAAGAGAAGGAAAAGATGTTACCATTCTTTCTATTGGAGCCACATTGTATCGTGCATTGGAAGCTGCAGAAGAATTGGAATCAAAATATGGAATGTCGGCAGAAGTAATTGATGCTCGTTCATTAGTTCCATTCAATTATGAACCAGTAATTGAATCGTTAAAGAAAACTGGAAGAATCATTTTAACCAGTGATGCAAATGAAAGAGGTTCATTCTTAAAGGATATGGCTCAACGAATTACAGAATTAGCATTTGATGAATTAGATGCGCCTCCAGTAGTTGTTGGTTCTCGTAACTGGATTACACCGGCTTATGAGTTAGAAGAATTTTTCTTCCCTGGAAAAGACTGGATTATTGATGCTATTCATGAAAAAATTGTTCCTCTTCAGGGGCATACAGTTAAAAATAACTTTACGAATGCAGAAATTATTCGTAGAGGAAAACTAGGTATTTAATAACTTTTTGGATTTATATCCGGATACATATTATTTGTATCCGGATGTTTTTATTCATTATCAAAACGGATCCTACTGTTATCAATGTGTTCTGTCTGCTGAAAATCCCTTAAAAAAGCAAGCGGAGTTTTCTTTATAATAGAAAATTTAGTCTGAAATACGACTAATCAAAAATCTTATCCTTAAAAGAAATCTATCTAAGTCACACATGGAAAATTTATCTACAATTCCAGAAAAATCAGAGCTACTATCAAAGGCAGATATTAAAATAAGTAATGATAAAAAACAAATATTAAATGTAAACGCCCATATTCATACACCTTATTCATTTAGTGCATTTAAAGATATCCCTCAAATTTTTGAATTAGCAGAAAAAGAGAATGTAAGAGTATTGGGAATTAACGATTTTTATTCAACAGATGGATATGAGGAGTTTAATGATTTGGCAACGAAATATAAAATATTTCCTCTGTTTAATATTGAATTTATAGGTGTTAACCTAAAGGATAAAGAAAGGGGTGTAAGGTTAAATGATCCTGGCAATCCGGGAAGAGTTTATTTGTCAGGAAAGGGGCTGAGCTATCCTCCCAAACTAGATGAACCTTATTTTTCTCAGGTTAATACAATTAAAGAAGAGATTGTAAAAAGAGTATCGCAAATGGCAGATAAAATCAATGAATTATTTGTTGAGATTGGCTCTGATTTACAGATTTCAATGAAAGAAATTTTAGAAAAATATGCTATTGATTTAGTTAGAGAAAGACATGTTGCAAAGGCAGTTCGTGTTAAGGTATTTGAAAAGTACAGTTCTGTTAGTGAAAGATTTGAGTTTTTTACAAAACTATATTCCGGAACTGAACCAACAGCTAATCTGGAAAGTAATGCCGAGGTTGAAAATGAGATAAGGAATATGTTGCTTAAATCAGGAAAGAAAGCATTTGTTGAAGAAAATTCGAAAGCATTTTTAGAAGTTGCAGTTATAAAAGATATCATACTGAATGCTGGAGGTATTCCTACTTATCCTTTATTAGCGGATAATGCAAAAGGAGAGTATACACGTTTTGAACAGGATAAGCAGGTTTTATTAGATGAGTTAATAGCCCGAAATGTTCATTCAATTGAGTTTATCCCAAACAGAAATGATATTGACAGACTTAAGAATTATGCATTGTTTTTCTGGAATAATGGTTTTTTGGTAACATTTGGAACAGAGCATAATGCTCCGGATATGATACCAATGACAGTAGATACCAGAGGCGGAATTCCATTGGATGAGGAATTAAAAGAACTTTCATATAAAGGAGCTTGTGTTGTAGCTGCTCATCAATATTTGGTAGCAAAAGGAGAGGCTGGTTTTGTTGAGTCAAATGGTGATAGAAGCAATGAAAGTTTGGATGCCTTTGTTGAATTAGGGCATGCAGTAATTAGTAAATTTATAGAATAGTAAATATAGAATCCCTTTTAAAGGTTTAGGATTGAATAATGAATGATTTAAAATATGGCAATAAATAAAAAAATAGTTGAGATTCTGCCTGCTTTAAGAATGATCTTATCTAAGGATAAGATTAAAGTAGCAAAAATTAAAGAGTCAGCTACAAATGTAGAACCTCAAATTTATATTCCAGTTTCAGAAAATTCTGATGATACAATTAAACAGATGAAGGAAGAGATTCAGAATTTTATTGATCAAAATTCTGGATTACCTAAATTAATTCAGCTGGAAGGAATTGGTATTGTAGCTGTTGCAGAAACCTGTTATGAAGCTGAAATGTTGTTGTCAAATCAACCTATTTCAGAAGAAATAAAGCCTATAGGAAGAGCTGTTGGTAAAACAGCCATTATTACAGGTGGAGCTCAGGGCTTTGGAGGTGGACTGGTAGAAAGTCTAATTAAAGATGGTGGTAATGTTGTTATTGCTGACTTAAATGAAGAAAAGGGACAGGAGTTTGCTGCAGAGCTAAATAAAATAACAAAATATAATAAGGCATATTTTGTTAAGGTTGATGTTTCTGATTTGGCCTCTGTTGATCACTTAATCTATGAAACGGTTTGTGAGTTTGGAGGTTTTGATGTGTTTATTTCAAACGCTGGTGTTTTAAGAGCCGGAGGTTTGGAGGAGATGACACCGGAAGCTTTTGAATTTATGACAAAGGTTAATTATACAGGGTATTTCAATTGTGCAAAGAGTGCTTCCCCAATTCTAAAATTGCAAACTGCAAACAAGAAAGGGTATTTTGCCGATATCATACAAATCAATTCAAAATCAGGATTAAAGGGGAGTAACCGCAATTTTGCTTATGCTGGCGGAAAGTTTGGAGGAATAGGTTTAACTCAGTCATTTGCTATGGAGTTAATGCCAAGTCGTGTTAAAGTAAACTCTATTTGTCCAGGTAATTTCTTTGATGGTCCATTATGGAGTGATCCTGAAAAAGGTTTGTTTGTACAATATTTAAATGCAGGCAAAGTAAAAGGTGCTAAAACGATTGAAGATGTAAAAGCATTTTATGAAGCTCAGGTTCCTGCAGGTCGTGGTTGTACAGTTCTCGATGTGATGAGAGCGGTATATTACGTTATGGAGCAGGAATATGAAACAGGTCAGGCAGTTCCTGTAACTGGTGGACAAGAGATGTTGAGATAATAATTAATTTTTTGGATAAAGGAGAGGGTATGGAAATAAAGGCAGTAATATTTGATTTAGATGGTACATTAATAGATACAATTGAGGATATAGCTGATGCTAACAATCAGATGTTGAGATATTTTGGTTTTCCCGAGCATGAGGTGAAAGAGTATGTTAAGTGGATTGGAAACGGAGCCAGATTATTAGTCGATGCCTCTCTTCCTCCTAAAGAAAGAGGTGAGGATATCACTGTTTATTTGAATAAGTATACAGAGTATTATCAAAAGAATATTCATAGTAAAAGTAAACTATTTAAAGGTATTGATAAAGTGTTGGATATTCTGGTTGAACAAGGTATTCCCATGGCAATCAATACCAATAAACCACAGGCATTAACTGATATTGTTGTTGATTATTATTTGAACAAGTGGTCATTTAAAAGTGTAATTGGTCATAGCAATATTTTTCCTCGAAAACCTGATCCAAAAGGAGCTTTGCATTTTGCTAAACAGGTCTGTTGTAATCCTGAAGAAGTTTTGTTAATAGGAGATTCTGTTGTTGATGTTCAAACAGCACTATCTGCAGGAATGATTCCTTTAGGAGTTAGCTGGGGATATGGAATGCCTGGTATTGAAGGAAAATCAATTAAGGTAGTGAATAGTCCAAATGAAATATTAGAGTTTATAAATATTCCAATTAGAGAACATTGTGAATAGCATAGGGCATAGTGATTAGAGAATAAGTTGTTAAACCTGGAATATTGGTTATTAATAAAAAACTATAACACTCTTATCTTATATGTAAATAACGTTTAACTATAAAGAGTTTAAACCAATGAAAACAAAAGCAGTACGATTATATGGAAAGGCTGACCTCAGATTAGAAGAGTTTGAGTTGCCAAAAATCAAAGACAATGAAATTTTAGCTAAAGTAATTTGTGACAGCTTATGTATGTCTTCGTACAAAGCTTCAAACCAGGGAACGGATCATAAAAGGGTTCCTGATGATGTAGCTGAGAAACCAATTATCATAGGTCACGAATTTGCCGGGGAATTAATTCAGGTAGGAAGCAAATGGGCTTCTCAATTTAAAGAAGGTGATAAGTTCTCAATTCAACCTGCATTAAATTACAAAAAAGGTCCGGTAGGTGTGTTAAGTGCACCCGGATACTCATATCAATTTATTGGTGGTGATGCAACTTATGTTATCATTCCAAATGAAGTTATGGAATTAGGTTGTCTTTTGCCTTATACAGGAGAAGGGTTTTATCCTGCCTCCCTTTCTGAACCGTTATCTTGTGTAATTGGAGCTATGCATGCCAATTATCATACAACTCCGGGCTCGTATGTTCACGACATGGAAATAGTGGATGGTGGAAAAATGGCATTATTGGCTGGTGTTGGTCCAATGGGATTAGCGGCTATTAACTATGTATTAAATAGAGAAGACCGTAAACCTTCCTTGTTAGTTGTTACAGATATAGATCAATCTCGTTTAGACAGAGCAGCAACTTTATATACCGTTGATTTTGCCGCATCAAAAGGCATTGATTTAAAGTATATCAATACTGGTCAAATGGCGGATCCGGTTGCAGGATTAAAAGAAATATCCGGAGATGAAGGATATAATGATGTTTTTGTTTTTGCTCCTGTTGCGCCGGTTATAGAACAAGCCGATGCTATCCTCGGATTTGATGGTTGTTTAAACTTTTTTGCAGGTCCGTCTAAGCAAGATTTTAAAGCTCCATTGAATTTTTATAATGTGCATTACTCATTTACACATGTGGTAGGTACAAGTGGTGGGAATACTGATGATATGAAAGAAGCCTTAGACGTGATGTCTAAAGGTTTGGATCCGGCAGGTTTGGTGACTCATATTGGAGGTTTAAATGCAGTGATTGATGCAACGTTGGACTTGCCAAATATTCCGGGAGGTAAAAAGTTGATTTATAATCAGGTAGAAATGCCATTGACGGCTATAACAGATTTTAAGGAATTAGGTAAAAATAATGCCGTATATTGCATGCTCGCAGAAGTATGTGCTAAAAATAATGGTCTGTGGAGTGTTGAGGCAGAAGAATTATTATTAGCAAATGCCGGAGCGTTGCAATATTAATTAAAAACTATCAAAATGATTTATTTAGCAGACACTGCAAATATTGAAGAGTTAAAAAAGCTGTTTTATTATTTTCCATTGGAAGGTGTAACGACAAATCCAACAATTCTTGCTGCAGAGAAAAAACCTATGTCACAAATAATGCCTGAATTGGTCGAATTGGTTGGAAAAAAGATGCTTCATGTTCAAATGATTAGTAACAAAGCTGAAGACATGGTCAGAGAGGCGGTTGCTTATAAAAATATGTTTGGATTGGGAGATAACTATTTTGCTAAAATACCTGTTACAGAAGAAGGGTATAAAGCAATGCCAATGATTAAAGATAAAGGAATTAATGTTACAGCAACTGCTATTTTTACACAGCAGCAAGCATTAGTTGCGGCTCGTGCAGGTGCAGATTGGGTTGCTCCTTATGTAAATCGTTTGGATAATATTTCATCTCATGGTATTGAGGTGGTAGGTAATATTGTGGAAAATATAGAACGCTATAATTTAAAATGTGGTGTTTTAGCGGCTAGTTTTAAGACAGTTGACCAGGTACATCGCGTAAGTATGATGGGTAGTCAGGCTGCAACAATAGGATATGAAATTCTGGAGCGACTTCGAAGTCACCCGATGACAGACACAAGTGTCGAGTGGTTTGAGAACGATGCAAAAGGAATTTATGATATAGAGTTTTAGAAATAAAAGTAAAAAGGGGGATTTAATAGAAAAATTAAATTCCCCTTTTTGTTTCAACCTAATATAGTATTTGAATTTAAATTAGTAAATTCTAGGTTTCAGAAATTGAAATTTTAAACTCGTAGATTATGCTTAATTCAGTAGATTGGAAAAAACTTCAAAATGGTTCAGACATAAGAGGTGTAGCAATGGTTGGTGTGGCAGGTGAACCAGTAAATCTTTCAGAAGTAGTAGTTCAGCAATTGGGTAAATCCTTTGCTCAGTGGATTCGTGCAAAACGACAAAAAATATCTAAATATGTAATTGCAGTGGGAATGGATTCCCGATTAACAGGACCGTCGCTGAAAGATGCTTTTTCTTTAGGATTAACACAGATGGGTGTTGATGTTTTTGATTGTGGTATTGCTTCAACTCCCGCAATGTTTATGACAACAGTTGATAAAAACTATGATATTGATGCAGGTGTAATGATTACAGCAAGCCATTTACCATTTAATAGAAATGGATTAAAGTTTTTTACTGAAGAGGGAGGCGCAAATAAGAGTGATATAACAGAAATTTTAGCTATTGCAGAGGTTAATCAACTCGAAGTTGCTGAAAAACTAGGAGTGATAAGTCAGTTGGATTATATTTCAGAGTATTCAAAATCCTTAGTTTCAGTAATTCGTTCGGGTGTTAAAAATGGTGTTGATCCTTTGTATCCATTAAAGGGTTTAAAAATTATTGTGGATGCAGGTAATGGAGCAGGAGGTTTTTTTGCCGAAAAAGTTTTGACAGAGTTAGGTGCCGATATTAAAGGTAGTCAGTTTTTAAATCCGGATGGTAATTTTCCCAATCACGTTCCAAATCCAGAAGATGCAATAGCCATGAAATCTGTTTGCGATGCAGTTGTTCACGAGAAGGCTGATTTAGGGATTATATTTGATACTGATGTGGATCGTTCTGCTATGGTTGATAAGAATGGAAATCCAATCAATAGAAATGAATTAATAGCATTAATATCAGCTGTAATTTTAAAGGAATATCCGGGAAGTACAATAGTAACCGATTCTATTACTTCTGATGGCTTAGCATGGTTTATTGAGGAGCATTTAAAAGGAGTTCACCATCGTTTTAAAAGGGGATATAAAAATGTTATTAATGAATCTGTAAGGTTAAATAATGAAGGAACAGAATCTTGGCTGGCAATAGAAACGAGTGGTCATGCTGCATTAAAAGAAAACTATTTTCTGGATGATGGGGCATATTTAGTTGCAAAACTCTTAATAACGTTAGCTGATTTAAGATTAGAGAATAAGGACTTATCTGATTTAATAAAAGAACTACCTCGTCCTCTAGAAAGTCAAGAAATAAGAGTCAATATTAAAACTGAAGATTTTGTTAATTATGGACAAAAGTTAATAGAAGAATTAGAGAATAACTTGTATGAAGGATGGGTGAAAGTTCCTGAAAATTATGAAGGAATACGTGTTAAATGTACTTCGCCACAAGAAGATGGGTGGTTTCTGGTTCGATTATCACTTCATGATCCTGTTATTCCAATTAATATCGAATCTAATGTTGAAGAGGGGGTAGATATGATCATTGGAAAGTTAAAAACTTTACTTAAAGAGTTTGATCTATTAGATCTTTCATGTTTTAAATAGCATTAATTAAATAAACTATTCTAAAAGCGCTTAAATGTTAACTCCATTTAAGCGCTTTTTTTATGATTTGAATTAAAAATAAATACAAAAATTAAGATTTTTTATAAAATAATGAATGATTTTGTAATGTGCATGTATGTAGTTAATTAGGGTTCTTAAGTTGAGGTTTTAGTTAACAAAGTAGCTGTCTTTTGATATCATTTTAAACATGTTGCTTATCATTTTAACCTGTAATATTAACATTTATTAAGGAGGCTTAGCTTGTCCGAATATACATTTGTAATGTGTTAAATAATCTAGTTTTATTTAAATCTAATTTTTTATGAAAATTAAACTATTCAAAGAAATGCAAGTATTGGTTCATTCAAAACCAAGATTGCTATTAATGTATTTAGGACTTGTGTTGTCACTACTGGTGGCAACAGAGGTGCAAGCCCAGAATCAATGGACATTGACAGGTTCTGTTGTTTCTGCAGCAGATAAATCACCTATACCAGGAACAAATCTAGTTATTAAAGGTACCACAACAGGTGTAATAACTGATTTAGATGGAAATTATACCATAGAAGTAAAGGAAGGAGATGTTCTAATTTTTTCTTTTATAGGTTTTAAAAGTAAAGAAATTACTATAATCAATCAAAAAACTTTAGATGTTACACTTGAGGAAGAAGTATCTGAGTTTGATGAGGTTGTTGTAGTTGGTTATGGATCAATGAAAAAGAGTGATATTTCAGGTTCAGTTGTGTCAGTTGATACAGAAGAAATGATGAAAAAGAATCCTCTTAACCTGGCTCAGGGTCTACAGGGTTCAGCTGCCGGTGTTATGGTAAGTAAACAGTCAGGAGATCCGGAAGGGGCAACAACAATCAGAATCAGGGGAGTAGGAACAATTAATAACTCTGCAGATCCTTTATATGTAGTTGATGGAGTACAGGTAGGTTCTAGTGCTAACTTTATTAATCCTACTGATGTTGAAAGTATTGAGGTTTTAAAAGATGCTTCTGCAACAGCTATCTATGGTGCCAGAGGTGCTAATGGTGTTATTCTGATTACTACCAAAAAAGGAGCACAAGGCGTGTCAAAAATTAATGCCACAGCTAATTTCGGTGTACAAAATTTAACAGGAAAACTAGATGTAGCTAATGCAGCAAAGTTTGCTGAGTCTGTTCGTATTGGTAGAGCTAATGATGGAACTGCTGTTACAAACGAAGCTTTTGGTACGAACTATATCGGCCAATTAAGAGATATAGACTGGCAGGATGCTATGACCAGAATGGCTGTTCAACAAAATTATACTATTTCAGCTTCAGGAGGTAACGAAAAAACACAATCTAACTTTTCATTAGGATATTTAAATAACGAAGGTATTGTTATTGAATCTGATTATAAGCGTTTAACAGCTCGAGCAAACGTAATGCATAAAGTAAAAGATTTTATCGAAATCGGAGGAAGTGTATCTTTTGAACATTCAGAGAAAGTTGGATCTGGTAATTTACGAGACTATGCTATTTTAACTCCTACAATGGATTATGTTGATGAAGATGGTAATTTTATCAGCCATGATTATAATGAAAGAACTGAAGAAGGTGATTATTATGCATTTAAACAAACAACCGGAGAAGGTGATATTGCAAAAGGACAAGATAACCCTTATGCAGTAGCTAAACAAGCAGATCATACTCCGGCATATAACAATACTCTTTTAGGTACAGCATATTTAGACGTGAAGCTGTTAAAAGGATTGTCTTTTAAAACTGTGCTTTCATACAAGTATTCTGCATATGATGGCAGCGCATTTAGTATTGCCAATCAAAGATCTATTACAGCTAGTGGTGTAAATAGTTTCTGGTTAAGCCAAAGTCAAAATAATGATACCGGAATTGAAAGTTATTTTACTTATAATTTAGATAGCGGAGTCCATAATCTTACTTTAATGGCTGGACATTCTGTAACAAACTATTGGGGTCATTGGGTAGGTGCCAGCGCAACAGATTTTGTTTCGGATGACTATAGAGACATTAGTTACTCAAATAGTGGCGTAGGAACCGGAACCGGAGGTTATAGCTTAACCGATAGATTTATATCTTATTTTGGAAGGGCGTCTTATAGCTATAAAGACAAATATATTTTTACAGGAACAGTTCGTAAGGATGGTTCTAACAATTTTGGTGCTGACAACCGTTGGGGAACATTCCCTTCTGCTGCTTTAGCATGGAGACTTTCAGAGGAAGACTTTATTAAGGATTTAGGTTTTATAAGTAATTTAAAACTTCGTTTAGGCTGGGGTGTTACAGGTAATGCGGGTGGTGCTACAACTTATGCAATAGAGCAGTTATCTTCTTATCGTATAGGTTACTATATGGGATCGTTAAATGGATCTAACGTAACTGGTGAAAATACCTACTATCCTGGTATAGCTCAATTAAGAGAATATGATACTGCCTTAAAATGGGAATCTAATGAACAAACCAATATTGGTATTGATTTAGGAATTAACAGTAAATTGAATTTAACAGTTGATTACTTTGTTAGAGATACCAAGGATTTATTATTAGAAAAATCGATCAGACCATCAACAGGACATAGCTCTGTTTATACTAATGATGGCCATATCCGTAATAAAGGTTTTGAGTTAAGTTTAGCGTATAACAAATCGTTTGGTGATTGGAATTTAGGATTTGTAGCTACAGGTTCCACAATTAAAAACGAAATTGTATCAATCAGTAATCCTATTTTAGATAGAATTGGAGGAGATGGCGAAGTTAATGCTGATGATGGTGATGACTGGAATACGCATCAGGCTGCTATGGAAGGCTATGCTGTAGGTTCTTATTATGGTTATGTGGTTGATGGTATTTGGCAAAGTCAAACCGAGATTGATCAGGCAAATGCAAATGCATTATCAAAATCAGGAGGTTCTGTTACTGAATATCAAAATTTTGGAGGATCTCCAAAAGCAGGAGATTATAAATACAGGGATTTAAACGGTGATGGATATATTAACGGTGATGATCAAAAGATTTTAGGCGATGGTTTCCCTACATTAAATTACGGTATTACGATTAATGCCAGCTACAAAAATTTTGATGCAATGGTTTATATGTATGGAGTTTCCGGAATGAAAATCAATTCATATTCAGCAATGAAGTTAAGTCAGCTTTATAAAACAGGAGGTGGTATCCAAAATACTTTAAATGAGTATTTAGATAATGCATGGTCGGAAACGAATACTGATGGAAAATATGCAAGACTTACTGTTGTTGATAATAACAAAAACCGTCAGGCATCAAGTATTTATATTAAAGATGGTAATTTCTTACGTTGTGCTAATATTCAGTTAGGTTATACATTACCTACTAATTTAATTCAGAAAATTAAACTTGAAAGAGCTCGCATCTTTATATCAGCTGAGAACTTATTTACAGTAACAAATTATGAGTATGGTGATCCTGAGGTGGGAAATAGTGGTGTTATGGAAACTGGTTATGATAAAGGACGTTATCCTTACCCTAGAACATTTTCGGCAGGTTTACAACTTCAATTTTAATTGCAAATCATAAACGGAAGAAATGATGAATACATTATATAAATTTATTTATGTCACTTTTATAGCGACACTTGCTTTAGGAATTTCATCTTGTGAAAATGAGGATTTTCTTAAAGTAGAGCAGTACACATATTTATCTTATGATTATATGTTTAAATCAGTAGATAATGCTGAATCTGGTTTAATTGGACTTTATGATACATTTTATCCTACTAAGGATAATGCAGATGATGATGATGCATCTTTATGGGGATTCAAACCTCAATTTATGTTGGCCAATCATCCAACATTAGATACACAGGCATCAGGTTGGGATAAAGCTTTTAATACAGAAGACTGGACTTCTACAAATGGTGAATTCTTATCAGTTTGGCAAGGTCATTACAGAGCTATTGCCCGATGTAACCAATTTTTAGATGGATTAAGCACTTTTGATGTTTCCAGTATTACTGGTGGAGATGAATTAAAACTTCAGATGGAAGCTGAAGCCAGAGCCATAAGAGCATGGAACTATTTTAGTCTGGTTGTTAACTTTGGTCGTGTACCTTTAATGGAAACTGGTGAAACATATGCAAATACGCCTTCAAAGCCTCGTCCTGAAAATGACGATGCTGCATGGGAGTTTATTTTAGCAGATTTAGATTATGCAGCAGATATTTTAGATTGGACACCAAGATCTAGTGAATATGGTCGTATCACAAAAGGATTTTGTTTAGCATATCAGGCAAAATCTTTAATGTACCAGGGAAATTACTCTGAAGCAAAAACTATTTATAAGCAAATTATTGATAGTAATACTTATGAACTTGAACCATGTTATAGTCATCTTTACGATATTGATAAAGCTTGGACAAAAGAAGATGTATGGTGTATTGTAATGTACACTGATAACGGAGATAATCGTTCAGGAATTAGTGGATGGAGTCCATCTGAAGATAACTATATGTTTGCTTGTTATATGACTGCCTCTATGGAATATGGTGGATGGGGATCTATGTTTATTTCATGGGAATGTTATAACTCATTTGAGAGTGGAGATAAACGTCGTCAGGCTTCAATGGTATCTGTGGGTGAAGCTAATCCATGGACAGGTCAGGTTTTAGGTCAATCATGGGCTCCTGAAGTTAAAATTGGTGGTGAATATATGCCTAACATCTCAAGTTTAAAATATTGGAGAACAGTTAATGATTATTGGACTACTATTAATGCTCCTTTTACATTGAGATATGTACGTTATTCAAATATTTTATTGGATTACGCAGAATGTTGTTTTACTACAAATCAGGATGAATCTTTAGGTTGGGCTGCATTAAATCAGGTACGAAATAGAGCCTGGGGTAACTTAGAAGTAGAAAATGGTTTAGCTGCCAGTGAACCAAACTATGCAATTCCAATGAATACTGCACTTGTTACAGTTCCTGATGCTCAAACTTATTACAATACACTTTATTCTACTAAAGGATACTCTTCTGTAAATGTTGGTGTTTTTGCATGTAACTGGGAACGTCGTCATGAGAATAATGCAGAGTATAATTTATTCTACGATATGAAGAGAAGTGGTATGTTAAAAGAGTTCTTAAATAAAGAATACCCTGCAAATACAGGCACTGCTCCTGGTACTGATGCAGCTTATAAGGATTGGCGCACGTACAGGACTTTTGAAGTCGATGAAAATAAATTTTTATATCCAATTCCATACGATGAGATTATGAGAAATGATGCCATTTCTCAGGCAGATCAAAATCCTGGATACTAAAAGTAATAATTTAGAATAGATGCCTGATGAAATAGATCAGGTATCTATCAATAATATAGATATTGGCTATTAGAAGGTTTGTATAAGTCATGGTTTATTAATGCGTAACTCAAATTATGGCGAAGTTAAAATTGAAAATATCTGATAGCCAATTCTATTAAAGTATTAAATCTGAATACAATAGTATAGTTTAAGAAGTCAATTGTAACAGAGTTGTTTAATATAGAAATACTTAGAATGAGTTTATATCGGTCATATATTACAATATTATTTGTAGTTCTTTTTGCAGGTATATTTGCTTGTAGTAACGAGAACTCAGAGGTAACGCCAGAACTATCAGTTTCAATTGAAAGTATGACTGTTTCAAGTTCAGAAAATACAAAAACAATCTATGTTAAAAGTAATATTGATTGGTCGATTGATGTATCAGAAGATTGGTGTAATGTATCACCACAATCAGGCGAAGCAGGTTATTTCCCAATTTTAGTTAATCTGGATGCAAATCCACTATATGACGAAAGGGAACTAACTATTAATGTAAAAGCAGGTGATCTTAACCGACAAGTATCAATACAGCAAGAAAAAGCCTATTTATTAACCTTAGAAACAAATGAAATAGATATCTCTAATGAAGGAGGTGAAGTAAGTGTAAAATTACAGACAAGCGAAGCATTTGAGGTTTCAATTAATTGTGATTGGATTACCAAAAAGACATTGAAATCATTGATGGATTCAACAGAAACATTTATTGTAGAATCTAATACAACATATATTCCAAGAAAAGGAGAGATCTTATACACCTTAAATGATATAACCGAAACCGTATATGTTAATCAGGAAGGGATTAATCCTTCAGTACCAGAAGATATTACAGGTGTTCAATCTGACGCAGAATCACTTGCTGCAAAAATGATTGTGGGTTGGAATATTGGTAATTCATTAGAAGTTCCTGGTGGTGAAACCGGTTGGGGAAATCCGGTTGTATCAAAAACATTAATAGATGCAGTAAAAGCTGCTGGCTTTAATTCCATTAGAATTCCATGTGCCTGGGATGGATATATCATTAATGAGGAAAATTTTGAAGTGTCAGAGGCCTGGTTTGAAAGAGTAAAAGAGGTTGTTGATTATTGTATTGATAACGATATGTATACCATTCTGAATATTCATTGGGATGGTGGTTGGTTAGAAAACAATCCAACCTATAGTAAACAGGAAGAGGTGAATCGAGAGCAGTACTCATTATGGATTCAGATAGCAACCTACTTCCGCGATTACGACGAACATCTGCTATTTGCAGGAACAAATGAAGTGCATGTTGATTATGGTATTCCTTCAGCTGAAAATATTGAAGTTCAACAGTCGTTTAACCAAACTTTTGTGGACGCAGTAAGAGCAACCGGAGGAAAAAATACTTATAGAAACTTAATAGTACAAACTTATAATACTGATATAGATTTTGGTTTGAGTTATCATAAAATGCCAGAGGACAAGGTGGATGACAGATTAATGCTTGAGGTTCATTATTATTCGCCTTGGGAGTTCTGCGGAAAAACCGACGATGGTTATAACAGCCAATGGGGAGCTGGGTATACTGATGTATCCAGTTATGGTCAAGAAAATTATCTGGAAGAACAGTTTAGTAAAGTTAAAACAAAGTATGCTGATAATGGTATTCCTGTCATTTTGGGCGAATATGGTGCAATTTTACGAACTACGCTTACAGGAGATGCCTATACAAAGCATGTGGAGTCCAGAAATTATTACCTTAAAACAGTAACTGCCAAAGCTAAAGAGAATGGATTGATTCCTTTTATTTGGGACAATGGGGCAACAGGCAATAATGGTTTTGGATTATTTAATCGAACTACAGGAGCACAGGTACATACTGGTTCAATTACAGCCATTATTGAAGGTGCGAATTAATATATAAGGATTGATTTTAGAGTACATCTTATACTTATAATCATATGAATCAACTAAACAAACTTAACCTTGGCATTAACTCAAAATTAGTTTGTGTTGCAAATGAGTTAAATGTAAATGAATTGGAAAGCTCTATACAAAGATTGAAAAACAAAATTAGGTATATGAAAATATTAAAAAAACAACTTTTAATAATAGGAACGAGTGTTTTACTTAGTTCTATGTTATGGTCATGCTCTGATTCCGGTTATGAGGTAGCTGAAAATGGAATTGTAGTGCAGTTGGAACAGAAGCAGAGTTCAGATGCTTCATTAGTAAAATTGGAAGTTGTTTCTGACGATATTATTCGTGTAGTAGCAACACCGGAAAAGGAATTTTCGGAAAGAAAAAGTCTGATTATTGTTCCTCAAAAAAATAATAATGTTAAGTACGATGTTGTAAAAGAAAACAATGAAGTGGTTATAACTACTTCAAAAGTTAAAGCTACTGTCTCTCTGATCACTGGAAAAGTGAAATTCTTTGATGTAGAAGGAAATGCTCTTTTACAAGAAGATAAGGAAGAAAGTAAGAAGTTTACTCCAATATCAGTGGAAGGAACTTCTGGTTATACCTTTGAGCAGGTTTTTGAATCTCCTGAAGATGAGGCTTTTTATGGATTAGGCCAGCATCAAAGTGATGAGTGGAACTACAAGGGTAAAAATGAAATTCTATACCAATACAATACCAAGGTGTCTATTCCATTTGTTGTTTCAAATAAGCATTACGGATTGCTTTGGGATAATTATTCATTAACTCGTTTTGGTAATCCTAATGAATACAGTGAGTTATCTCAATTTAAATTGTATAACAATGAAGGTAAAGAGGGCGGTTTAACTGCTAAATATATTACTTCCGAAGGTAAGGTATTTACTCAAAGAGAAGAATCAGAAATCGATTATGAAAACTTAGAGACAGTAAATAAATTCCCTAAGGATTTTCCTTTTAATAGTTCTGAAATTGTTTGGGAAGGTCAAATAGAAGTAAAAGAAACAGGAGACTATTTCTTTAAGCTTTATTATGCAGGATATACACGAGTTGAAGTGGATGGAAAAGAAGTTGTAAAAGAACGATGGAGAACAGCCTGGAATCCTAATACCTATAAATTTAAAGTACATCTGGAAGCAGGTCAAAAAGTTCCTGTAAAATTAGATTGGAAACCGGATGGTGGTGTTTCTTATATTAGTTTAAAAGCTTTAAGTCCAAGACCAGAAGCAGAACAAGAAAAGCTAACTCTTTGGTCTGAAATGGGTAAAGAAATGGATTACTATTTTATCCATGGAGCTAATATGGATGAAATTATAAGTGGATACAGAACACTAACAGGAAAAGCATCAATATTACCTCGTTGGGCTTATGGATTTTGGCAAAGTAGAGAACGATATAAAACGCAAGATGAGATTGTTGGAACTTTAGCTGAGTTTAGAAAACGTCATATTCCTATCGATAATATTGTACAAGACTGGTCTTATTGGGAAGAAGATCAATGGGGCAGTCATAAATTTGATTCTGCACGTTTCCCTGATCCGCAAAAAATGATGGATGATATTCATGCTATGAATGCTCGTTGTATGATTTCTGTATGGCCTAAGTTTTATCAAAATACAGATAACTATAAAGAACTGGATGCTAAAGGATATATCTATCAACAAGCCATAAAAGATAGTATCAGAGACTGGATTGGTAAAGGATATATTGGTTCATTTTATGATCCTTATAGTCTGGGTGCCCGTCAGTTATTCTGGGAGCAAATGAGAGATAATATTTATAAATATGGTATGGATGCCTGGTGGATGGATGCTTCAGAACCTGATATTTTATCGAATGCAAGTATGGAGTATCGTAAAAAGCTTTCTACTCCAACAGCAATGGGGCCATCAACCGAGTATTTCAATACTTACGCCTTAATGAATGCTGATGCTATTTATAATGGTCAACGAAGTGTTGATCCAAATAAACGCGTGTTCCTTTTAACTCGTTCTGGTTTTGCCGGATTGCAACGTTATAGTACAGCAACATGGAGTGGTGATATTGGTACCAGATGGGAAGATATGAAAGCTCAGATTACCGCAGGTATGAACTTTGCAATGTCTGGAATCCCTTATTGGACCATGGATATTGGTGGATTTTGTGTTGAGAAAAGATATGAGATTGCTAAAGAGGGAAGTGAAGATTTAAAAGAGTGGAAAGAGTTAAATACACGTTGGTATCAGTTTGGAACATTTGTTCCTTTATATCGTGCTCATGGTCAATATCCTTACCGCGAGGTTTATAATTTAGATAAAGAAAATGCTCCAACATACAAAAGTATAGTTTATTACAATAAATTACGTTACCGTTTAATGCCTTACATTTATTCATTGGCAGGTCATGTTTATTTTGATGATTATACAATCATGAGGGCATTGGTAATGGATTTTGCTTCTGATGTAATGGTTGAAAATATTGATGACCAATATATGTTTGGTCCAGCCATTATGGTATGTCCGGTGTATGAATATAAAGCCAGAGAAAGAGAAGTGTATTTACCAAAAGAAACTGCCTGGTATAATGCTTTTGATGGAACATATTTAGAAGGAGGTCAGACTATCACGGCTGATGCACCATACGAAAGAATGCCATTGTTTGTAAAAGCAGGATCTATTTTACCGGTAGGGCCAGAAATTGAATATACTGATGAAAAATTGAATTCTCCTATTCAATTAATTGTTTATACAGGGGATGATGCTCATTTTGAAATTTATGAGGATGAAGGTTTAAATTACAATTATGAAAATGAGCAGTATAGTTTAATTCCTGTATCTTGGTCTGAGAAAGAAGGGAAACTGACTATAGGAAAACGAGAAGGTGCATTTAAAGGAATGCTTCAGGAAAGAATATTCAATGTTGTATTTGCTTCAAAAGATAATAAAGTTGATCTTGATTTTGATCAATATAAAGGACAAGAAGTAAAATATATAGGGGATGAGATTACATTAGAATATTAATACCTACCATTATATTTATGGGAAAATAGATTGATCCCGACAGGCAATTGTTTGTCGGGATTACTTTTATACAAGATAAATGGTTATGAGAAAGAGAAGGTTAATATTAATAATTTGTTTAACTGCGGTAATTCAGTTAACATCATTCAGTCAATTTTTGGATAAACCTGAGAAAGGTTTTGTTAGTTGGTTACCAGCTCCAAAATGGGAAGATGCTTTATTGACTGGAAATGGTACTATGGGAGCAATGGTTATGGGTAATCCTTTTGAGGAAAAAATTATCCTGAACCATGCGCTTTTGTTTTTACCAAATCAAGGACCTGTAGTCCCTCCAAATCAGGCAGCTTATCTTGATGAAATAAAAAAGCTTTCATTTGAAGGTAAATATAAAGAGGTAGCAGAATTAGGGGTTCAAATATGGAAGGAAGCAGGATATGGTGATAAAAAATGGACAGATCCATATGTTCCTGCAGCAGAACTTACAATTGATATGCCTGTATCTAACGTTAGAGATTACCGACGAATGGTTAACTTTGAAACCGCTGAAGTTATTGTAGAATGGACTGATGAAACAGGGTATTATTCAAGAAAAACATTTGCATCCAGAGCTGATGGTGTTATTGTTACTCAAATTAAAGGATCAGCAAAAATTAATTCAGATATTTTCTTACATCAATTCCCTCATTCGTGGGAGCAATCTCAAATGATTAATGAACTTATTAAAACCTCAACTACATCTATTGAAGAAGGATTAATGCATTATCATGTTGAATATGGAAAACCTCATTCGCATTCACCAGATGGTTATGACGGTCTTTTAAAAGTAATCAATACAGGAGGTGAAGTTGAAATATCTGGAAATAGAATTCAGGTTAAGGATGCCGATGAGGTAATTATCTTAACAAGCATTGAGCCTTATAAATCAAGTAATTCAGAATCTGTAAATAAATTGAAATCTAGATTAAATGATGCTAGTTTGGATTATAATGAGTTGTTAGATAATCAGATAAGTACTCATGGTGAATTGTACAACAGAGTTGATTTAAAGTTACCACAAACATCAGAAGAAAAAGAAATGATGTCCGAGACTTTGGTTGCTAAAGTCCGAAAAGAAACCAGTCCCGGCATTATGCAACGACAATTTGAAGCAGCTCGCTATAATATACTGTGTTCAACAGGAACTAATCCTCCTAATTTGCAAGGAATCTGGAGTGGAACATGGACTCCTGCCTGGTCATCAGATTTTACTCATGATGGAAATGTAGAAGTGGCTATTTCTAATTTATTGAATGGAAATATGCCTGAATTAATGATGGCTTATTTTGATTATCACGAGCGGATGCTTGAAGATTACAAAACCAATGCAAAGCAACTTTACGGTGCAAAGGGAATTCATGTGGCAGCTCATACCAGTACTCATGGATATAATAATCATTACGATGAAACCTGGTGTTTGCAATACTGGAATGGAGGCGCCGGATGGACTGCTGCATATTTTTATGACTACTATTTGTTTACAAAGGATCTTCAGTTTCTTAAAGAGAGAGCATTCCCATTTATGAATGAAGCTTTAATATTTTGGGAAGATTTTTTAACCATGGGAGATGATGGTAAATATATTGTCGTTCCATCATATTCTCCTGAAAATAATCCATTGGAACATCGTTGGCAAAATTGCATTAATGCCACTATGGATATAATGATTATTAAAGAATTAACCCGAAACTGGATTAGCGCTGCAAAGTTATTGGGTGTAAGTTCTAAAGAGATAAAGAAAAAGGAAGAATTCTTAACTCATCTTCCGGATTATCAAATCAGTGAAGACGGTGTATTAAGAGAATGGCTTTGGGATGGTTTAACAGATAATCAGGCTCATCGACACGCATCTCATCTCTATGGATTATATGAGATTCCGGATCCGGAAATATTGAATTCTGATTCATTACAAAATGCTGTTCAAAAAACTATTAACGAGCGAATGAAAGTTCGAAAGCAAACACAGGGAGGTGAAATGGCCTTTGGTATGTGTCACCTTGGTTTTGCTGCTGTTAATATTCACGATAAAGAAACTGCATCTGAAATACTTGAGTATTTATCACGCTTTTATTGGACCAACAGTATGGCTACCACTCATAATCCCGGAAACCTGTTTAATATGGATATAAGTGGAGGAATACCTTCTTTAATGACTCGAATGATTGTAAACAGTCGCCCTGGATATATTTCTTTGTTTCCGGCATTGCCTGATGATTGGAATACTGGTGAATTGAGTGGCGTTCTGGCAAGAGGCAATATTCATATAGATCATGTAAAATGGAATGATGAAAAAGCTATAGTTCAACTGGTGTCACAAGAGAATCAAACAATTACTGTTGATATGGTATCAAATTTTACTGCGCAGAATATTAAAATTGAAGGAGCTAAATATAAAATTACGAATAACCAGTTAATTCTGTTTTTAAAGCAAAATAAAAATGTTAGTATTGAACTTGTTAGATCTAAATTGAAATAAAATGTATAGAATGAGAAGATTATTGATTTGCATATTTTTATTTGGAGTAATTATGGTTAATGCCCAGGTTACAGAGGATACAAAAATGGAACAACGCATAGAAGAAATCATAAAGCAATTGTCATTAGATGAAAAAATTGCCATGTGTCATGCACAATCTAAATTTAGTTCTCCCGGAGTGCCACGTTTGGGTATTCCTGAATTATGGATGTCTGACGGACCCCATGGTGTGCGAGGCGAAATCAATTGGGATGATTGGGGGTATGCAAACTGGACAAATGATTCAATTACAGCATTCCCTGCACTAACGTGTTTGGCTGCCACATTTAATCCTGAATTATCATATGAATACGGCGTTGCTATTGGAGAAGAAGCTAGATACCGAAAAAAAGATGTGCTTTTAGGACCAGGAGTTAACATTTATCGTACTCCATTAAATGGTAGAAACTTTGAGTACATGGGTGAAGATCCTCATTTGGCATCTATAATGGTGGTTCCGTATATTAAAGGAGTACAGGAAAATGGAGTGGCTGCATGCGTAAAGCATTATGCCTTAAATAATCAGGAAGAATGGAGAGGACATATCAATGTAAATGTGAGCGACAGAGCTTTGCATGAAATCTATTTGCCTGCATTTAAAGCTGCAGTTGTAGAAGGTGGTGTTTGGTCAATCATGGGAGCTTACAATCAGTTCCGTGGTCAGCATTGCTGTCATAATGAGATACTTTTAAATAAAATCCTTAAAGAAGATTGGGCATTTGATGGTGCGGTGATTACAGATTGGGGAGGGACTCATGATACCAAAGAAGCTGCATTAAATGGATTGGATATTGAGATGGGAACCTGGACTAATGGTTTAACGGCTTCTGCTAAATTTGCTTATGATGAGTATTTTTTGGCAAAACCTTTTAAAAAGATGATTCAGAATGGTGAAATAGAAGAATCTGTCTTGGATGATAAAGTTCGCCGTATTTTACGATTAATGATGCGCACCAATATGAATACAAGTCGTTCGTTTGGTAAAATGAACAATGAGGCACATTCTGAAGTGGCGTATAAAGTTGCTAGCGAGGGTATCGTTTTATTAAAAAATCAAAACAATTTTTTTCCAATTGATGCAAATACAAAAATGACCATTGCAGTTATTGGTGAAAATGCAACCCGTTCAATGACTATTGGAGGAGGTTCTTCTGAGCTAAAAGCTAAATATGAAATATCACCTTTAGAAGGAATTCAAAAGCAATTTAAGAATGCAACTATTATTCATTCAATAGGATATGCTTCAGGTCCTTCTGCTTATGGACGTGAAATTCCTTCTGGTTTAGATGCTGATTCATTAGTCAATGCAGCAATTAAGACTGCCTCAAAAGCTGATATTGTTTTATTTATCGGAGGTTTAAATAAGAACCATTATCAGGATTGTGAAGGTGGAGATCGCAAACATTATAAACTGCCTTTTAAACAAGATGAGTTATTAAATAAGATTATAAATGTAAATTCAAAAGTTGGTGTGGTTTTAATAAGTGGTAATGCTGTTGAAATGCCTTGGTTAAATAAAGTAAATGGTTTAATACAATCGTGGTACAATGGTAGTGAAGCTGGAAATGCTTTAGCTGATGTGTTATCCGGAAAAGTTAATCCTTCAGGTAAATTACCATTTTCTTACCCGGTAAAATTAGAAGATAATGCAGCCCATCATTTTGGCGAGCTTTCTTATCCTGGTGATAGTATAGATCAATATTATAAAGAAGATATTTATGTTGGTTATCGTTGGTTTGATTCCAAAAAGATTATACCTCAGTTTGCTTTTGGCTATGGATTATCTTATACAAATTTTGAAATTTCAGATTTAGCATTGGATCAAACAGAATATTTAGAATCAGATGTTATTAAAGTAAGTTGTGAAGTGAAAAACTCAGGAATAGTAGATGGATCAGAAGTAGTTCAGGTGTATATTGGAAAACCAAAATCTAAGGTCGAAAGGGTATTAAAAGAATTAAAAGGTTTCGATAAAATCTATTTAAAGTCAGGAGAAAGTAAAAAAGTATCCATTGAAATACCAATTGATAAACTCAAATACTATGATGAATCCACTTCTGGTTGGAATCTGGAAAAGGGAAATTATTTGATTTATCTCGGCAATGCTTCGGATAATATCATTGAAAAGGCTAAATTTAAAGTTCAATAAATAACATAAAAGGATAGTAAATTTACTATCCTTTTTTCATATTATAACGGAAATATAATTCTCTGCGATGCTAAAGTATTTATCTATAATTATCCTTTTATTTATTAGTATTCAATTAAAAGCAAATATCCAATATTCGTTTTTACGAATTGATAATATGGATGGCTTAGTAAATAATCATGTTACATGCTTTTTAAAAGATTCTAGGGGATTTATATGGATAGGAACTTCAGCAGGCTTGAGTCGTTACGATGGTTCTGAGTTTGTAAACTATAAGCATTCAATCATTGATACAACTTCTATTATAGATAATTATATAGAGAATATTCAGGAAGATGAGAATGCTAATTTATGGATTCAAACTCGTCTTGGGTATGTATATTTTGATGTGCAAAACGAAAGTTTTTCAAAAGACATAAATAATATTTTTAAAATACAAGGACTCAAAGATCAATTGGATCGTATTTATATTGATGAGGAAAAGAATCTTTGGATAAAAAGAAGCAACATTGGATTTTATGAATTGTATAGCAAAGAAGATTACACCTTAAAAGCTCCAATTAAGGTTAATGAGGATTATAATAAGAATATTATAACATTCATTCACAAAGGAGCAGAGTTTTATTATTTATTTGATGATGGATCAATAAATGTATATTCTTCAAATAATTATCTTTTAAAGTACAGGGATCATTTTCTTCAAAACAAAATGGGACCAGACAGCCTGACAACAGAGTTATATATTGATAACGAAAATGATATTTGGTTTTATGGCAACTATGATGGTGTTTATCATTATAATTCTAAAGAGGCTCGTTGGAATCATTATAATGTAAATTCTAATACTATTAAATTATCAAATAATATAGTCACTCAGCTTATTCAGGATAATTATGGGAAAATTTGGATCGGAACTGATCATGGTGGATTAAATATAGTAAATAAGTATTCTGGTGAAGTGGAGGCTTTATACAATCAGGCTGATAATGAGAAAAGTATAGCTCAGAATTCCATAACTGCATTATATGTTGATGACAAAGGAATTGTTTGGGGAGGAACCTATAAGAAGGGTGTGTTTTTTTATCATGAAAATGTACATAAGTTTCTTCATTTTAAACACGTTATATCGGATCCTAATAGTTTGCCATATAATGATGTAAATTGCTTTGCTGAAGACTATAAAGGTAATTTGTGGATAGGAACAAATGGTGGGGGCTTGATTTACTTCGATAGAAAAAACAATACATATAAAGTTTATACGAGGGATCCGAAAAATGAAAATTCTTTAAGCAGTAATGTAATCGTAAGTTTGCTGATTGATAAAAGTAATCACTTATGGATTGGTACTTATACCGGAGGAATTACTTATTTTGATGGTATACGTTTCAAAAGGTATATCCATGATAACTCTGATGAATTTAGTATTCCCAATAACAATGTATGGACCATTATTGAGGATGGAGACGATATTCTTTTAGGGATGATTGGAGGAGGTGTTGCCAGATTTAACACAAAAGATTTGAGATTTACACAGTTGGAAAACAGAGGCTCTATTTCTTTAGTTTCCAAAATGGTAAATCAGATTTATAAATTGAAGAATGGAAACTTGGTGATTGCTACGGATGCAGGTGTTTCTTTTTATGATATTAGAGAAAAACGTTATAAAAATCACTTGGTAAAAAATATAGATTCAACAGTACCGTTTATTAATAAATCTGTAAATGCTGTTTTTGAAGATTCAAGAGGTTTATTGTGGTTTGCCACACATGAAGGACTCGTTGTTTACAATCCTAATTCTGATTATATAAAAAACTTTAGTGCTAAAGATGGTTTCCCTGAAGATTTTTGCAATTGTATTTTAGAAGATGAATTTCAAGCCATTTGGGTTAGTAAATCGAGTGGATTAAGTCAGGTAGTAGTTAAACAAAACAGTCCGGGAAGTGAATTTAGTTATGATATTTATGACTATTCTAAAGAGGATGGTTTGCAATCAAAAGAGTTTAATACTCAGGCTGCATTTAAAACAACAAAAAAAGAGCTGATTTTTGGTGGACCCAACGGTTTTAATATATTTCAAGCTCGAAATATTAAATACAATAGGGAGTTACCTAAAGTTGTATTTACCGATTTTCAGATATATAACAAAAGTGTTAAACCTAACCCCGGAGTAAATAATGCGATTCTGCAAAAATCAATTACACATACAGATAGAATTGTACTTAAGCATTCAATGAATGTGTTTTCCATACGTTTTTCAGCATTGGATTTTATAATTCCGCAAAAAATAAAATTTAAATATCAATTAGAGGGCTTTAATGATACCTGGCTGCCTCTGCAGGATAATATCAATAGTGTTACTTATACAAATTTAAATGCAGGTGATTATATCTTTAAAGTAAAAGCAGCTAATAATGATGGACTTTGGAATGAAAATTACGCATCCCTGCATATAACTGTTCTGCCGCCTTTTTATGCCACCCCATGGGCTTATGCTCTTTATGTGTTTATAATACTATTAATATTAGTATACCTCAGATATTCGATGCTGCGCAAGGAGAGACTGAAATTTACCATTGAACAAGAAAGGTTACAGGCTAAACGTAATCATGAAATGGATGAAATGAAGTTACGTTTTCTGACTAATGTTAGTCATGAATTCAGAACGCCTTTAACACTTATTCTTACTCCTTTGGATCGATTACTTAAGAAGGTTAGTTCAGAATCAGATAAAAAACTTTTAGAAACAATAGATCGTAATGCCAAGCATTTATTAGGCCTTGTAAACCAGTTATTGGATTTCAGAAAGCTTGAATTGCATGGTTTAAGATATAATCCGTCTTATGGAGATATAGTTCATTTTTTAAATGACCTAAATAATCACTTTAAGGATGAGTTTAAAAAGAAAGGAATAACCTATTTATTTGAGAAAAATTCAGATCATTTGATGTTTAATTTTGATAGAGAAAAACTTCAAAAGGTTATGATGAATCTTTTATCAAATGCTTCAAAATTTACTCAGGAAGGCGGTACTGTTATATTAACACTAGATATTAAGGAGGAAGAAGGTTTAGTTGAATTGTCAGTTAAAGATAATGGTGTTGGAATTGAAGAAAATGAGTTGGAGAATATATTTGTAAGATTTTATCAATCAAAGAATAATAAAAAATTAGGCCTGTCAGGAAGTGGAATAGGATTGAATCTGGCTAAAGAAATGGTTCAATTGCATAATGGAACCATCAGAGTCGAGAGCGTTAAAGGCAAAGGATCAACTTTTATTGTTAGTCTTCCTTTAGATCAAACACTAGATGAGGAAGTTGAAGTGTTCAGCAATGAACCTGAAGACGGGATAGAAGAGACTAAAGACGGGAATACTAAACAGGATAAAGAAAAATCAACGATTCTGCTTGTGGAGGATAATGTTGATTTTAGAACTTTTATGCGAGAAGCCCTGCAGGATCGATTTATTATTCAAGAGGCTCAGGATGGCAAGATTGGAATGGATACAGCCTTTGAGGTGAATCCTGATTTAATAATAAGTGATGTTATGATGCCTAATGTCGATGGCCTTGAACTTTGCAAGACATTGAGGGCAGATATTAGAACTTCGCATATACCAATTATACTATTAACAGCCAGAACAGCCGATGAAGATAAAATTAAAGGCTTGGAGATTGGTGCTGATGATTATATCACAAAGCCTTTTAACATGGACTTATTACTTTTACGTATCGATAAATTAATAGAAAAACGTAGTAACTTTCAAAAGCAATTTCAAAAAACAGTAGAGATCAATCCAAGTGAGATTCAAATCACTTCAATGGATGAAAAATTAATTAAAAAAGCCGTTTCTCTGGTTGAAAAGAATATTTCAGAATCAAAATTTTCCGTGGAAGATTTAAGTAGGGAATTAGGAATGAGTAGGGTTTATCTATATAAAAAGCTGCTTTCTATTACAGGTAAATCTCCTGTTGAATTTATTAGAATTATCCGTTTAAAACGTGGTGCTCAACTTTTAGAAAAAAGTCAAATGAATGTAGCTGAGATTGCTTATGAAGTAGGGTTTAATAGTCCACGATATTTTAGTAAGTATTTTAAAGAAGAATATGGAATGTTACCTACTGCCTATGTAAAAAATAGTAAAAAGTAGAAAAAAGGTTAAGCAGCAGAGCTCAATTTTTTTTAACTTAAGATGACTTAAGAAATTTATTGTCATTTTATATTTCTGCTGCAAAAATTGAGCGACGTTTATAGTAAAATAGAGAAAGAATTTAAAGAGAGTGTTTTACGAATCTCTTTATGGGCATCAATATTTGTTCATTGTATTTACTTGCTTTTTTACCTCATCCTTTTTGATCAGGAATACAATCCGGTTGTTTTAACTTTAGGAAGTAGTTTGCTATTTCATAGTTTCTATTTCTATTGGATTAAAAAGAGGAAGTATGCTTTAGTGACATATATTTTTATATCTGCAACCGAACTCCTATTGGTATTTTTGGCATTTTATGTTTTAGGAACAATTACCGGAGTTCACTATTTGTTGTTGATATTTTCAATGCTTTCATTTTCCATTAATAATGAAAAGAAAATTAAATTTTCACATATGCTCTTTATTGTGAATATTATTTTGTTTTTGGGTGGAGAATTAAAGTTTATTCCTGATCATAATATGGTTACTTTTCCTGATTCATTATTGCCTTATATTAAGGCAAGCTGTATATTAATTACATTAATGCTAATTTATTATCTGTCAGTTTATTTTAAAAAGACCAGAATCCGAAAAGAAATACAATTGGAGAAAAAACAAAAGGAGATACATGTTCAATCTCAAAAACTAAGGGATCTTAATAATATACTTAAAAAAAATCTTGATTACATTGAGATGCAAAATAAAGAACTTGAGGTTGCAAATTCAACAAAGAATAAGTTGTTCTCCATAATATCTCATGACTTAATAAATCCATTATCAACATTAAGTTCTTTTTCAGATTTGTTAAATGAACAAATTATCGAGGAAGATTCAGATCAGCATAAAAAACTGGTTCATGGTATATCTGATTCAATATCAAACTTAAATCAGCTTACTCAGAACTTGTTAAATTGGTCCAGAACACAAATAAATACGATACAAACTAGCAAAGTTAAATTTCCAATATTCAATGTTATTGATACTAATATTCGTTTATTTCAGCAGACCATAGATGCCAAGAGAATAAAGATTAATTGCAATGTATTAAAAGATATTGAAGTGTTTGCGGATAAGGATATGATAGAAACAGTTTTTCGAAATCTTCTAAATAATGCAATAAAATTTTCTCATTCAGGTGGAAATATCGTTGTGTATTCTGAAGTAGTTAACAGAGAAGTAGTTGTAAGTATCAGAGATTATGGTGTTGGAATGAATGCAAAAATCAAAGATAATTTATTTAAGGTTCATAATACTAAATCAACGTATGGAACCAATAACGAAAAAGGTTCAGGATTAGGATTAATAATATGTTATGAATTTTTAAAACTAAATGATTGTAAGTTGTTTGTTGATAGTATAGTAGGTAAAGGGACCACTTTTGCTATTGTTTTTCCAATGGTTAAGTCAGATTAAATTTGGAGTTATTATTTATTTGTTTGTTTTTGATTTTGCGTACTCTGAAGGTGCTACACCAAACTGGCTTTTAAAACATTTACTAAAATAAAATGGATTGTTGTTTCCAACTTTAAATGCTACCTCTGAAACATTAAGATCGGTTGTAGATAGTAATTCAGCAGCTTTTTTCATTCTAATTACCCGTAGATATTCGTTAGGAGTAAAACCGGTTAATGATTTTACTTTTTTATAGAATAAGGTTCTTCCCATTGACATATTTTCGTAAAAGTTATCAATTGAGAATTCCGCATTAGAAATATTTTTCTCAATAATTAGATTGATCTTCTTAATAAATTCATTGTCCTTATCTACTGGTAGATTGGGGTCTACTATAAGCCCGGGTTCCTTTGCAAACTTTTGATGCAATATGTCTCTTTGCTCAATTAACTTAATAACTCTGGTCAGTAAATATTTTGAATCAAAAGGTTTTGTAATATATGAATCTGCACCTGATTCAATTCCTTGCAACTGATATTGAGGTGCAGCATATGCAGTTAGCATAATTATAGGAATATGACAAGTCTGAAAATCAGATTTTATACGTTTAATGACTTCATAACCATTTAATTTGGGCATCATGGCATCACAAATGATAAGTTGAGGATTAATTAAGCTGCATTTTTTTAATCCATCCAATCCATCGACTGCAATTTCAATATCAAAATAATTACTTAAGTAATCAGCCAGATAATCAGAAACTTCAATATCGTCTTCTATAATTAATACTTTATAATTCTTATACTTCGAGTCTATTGCTATATTATCAATGAATAAGGATTTATTTTTTAATTCTACAGGATTAATTGAGTTGCCATATTTACTATCTATTATAGGTGTTTTAGATTTGGAAGTAGAAATATTTTTAATGGTTCCTTCCTTTAACATTGGAATTGTAACAATAAATGTAGCTCCTCCTTCTGGTGTATCTTTATATTTAATATTGCCTTTATGAATTTTAATTAGTTCGTAAGAGAAATTAAGCCCTATACCTGTTCCTGAATCAGATGGTTTAATTTGTTTGAAACGAGTAAATAAAAGTGCCTGATCTTTCTGAGCAATACCTTCTCCATTATCACTGATAGTAATTGTCAATTGATCTGTATCCCTGTTGATTTTTATATTCAGAGTGACAAAACCATTTTCAGGAGTGAATTTAAATGCATTGGAAAGTAAATTATATATTACTTTTTCAATCTTATTCTTATCTAATAAAAGATGGAATGATTTTAAATTTGTATTAATTTGATATGTAATATTCTTTCTTTTTGCTATTTCTTCAAAGTTTTGATATATATCTTTTATGAAAGATATAATTTCAGTTTCCTCTAAATCTAATGCAATTTCTTCATGTTGAATCTTTTGATAGTCTAACAATTGATTGATTAGTCTCAACAGTCTGTTAGAACTCTTTTCAAGATAACTGATTTGCTTTTTTACAGATTCATTAATATCCTGATTTGAAGCTAAGTTATCTATTGTTCCTTTAATTATAGTAAGAGGAGTTCGAAATTCATGCGAAATATTCGTAAAAAATCGCAGTTTGTATTCTGTTAATTGTTGCTCTAATTTAACAGCAGCATTTAAATGATATATTTTTTTATATGTTCTAATTATAACAACTGTGATTAAAATTAGTAGGAACAAATAAATGATTATTGCCTTATTTGATTTCCAGACAGGTTGTTCAATGAAAATATTTAATACCGTTTCTTTTTGCATCTCATTGTCTCCTAGGTTACTTAGTTTTACTTTAAAAGTATATTCGCCAGGAGGAATATTTCTATAGGTAGCTTCGTTATGTTGAGTGGAAGAATTCCATTTTTTTTCATATCCATCAAGTATGTAAGTGTAAATGTTTGATGTTTTAAAGTTTAAAACAGAAAAATTGATGTTAAATGAATTCTGATTGTATTTCAATCTGATTTCAGAGGTTGTTGATATAGATTCTTTTAAAGGTGAATTTTCCTCCCCGGGTTTTACCTTAACTCCATTTATGGTTAATTCGGTAATTGCAACTGGTTCCTTATTTATATGATAATCCAGGTCATTTGGTGAAATTGCATACAACCCATCATAACTTCCTAATAACATTTGGCCTGAATTGCTTTTGAAAATTGCAGATTCACAGAATAAATCACCTTCCCATCTGGATGAGAGGTGATAGTTTTCAAAATATCCGGTTTGAGTGTGCATTAATGATATTCCAGATTCAGTAGTTATCCATAGATTATGATTGTCGTCTTCTTCGATCCCTTGTACAATATCATTAATTAGTCCTTGAGTTGTGGTAAAGTGTTTAAATCTTATGTTTTTTAGTTTTCCATCCTGAATTACTTTATTAATTCCTCCTCCAGAGGTTCCAACCCATAAGTTTCCGAATGAATCTTTAAAAATAATTTTTACTTCATTATTATTCAGCGATGATTCATTTTGAGTGTCAAAAAAGAAGTTCTTATATTTTAGGTTCTTATTTAATAGAAGATCAGGTTCAAATACAGTAATCCCGTTATTTCCTCCCAGCCAAATTAAACTATCGTTATTCTGTTCAATAGTTCGGATTCTATCCTGAAATTTTAAAAGTGAGGGAAACTCTCGTAATGTTAATTTGTCGTCTTTATACTTTGCTAAAAGTAATCCATAGCCATAGGTACCTAACCACATTCTTCCTTTATTATCTTTAAAAGTTGCATATATATTATTAGCTAGAGGATTTAATTGGAGAAATTCCTTATTATAGGTTTTAAATTTATGATACTCGTTATTTTTAAATATAATTAAACCGTTGCCTTTTGTCCCTATCCATTTATTACTCTCACAATCTTCAGTAATGGAATATGGCAAACCTCCTTTAAAATGATGTTTGGCAATTAATTGGTGATTCTTATTATATATAAATAAGTTTCCGTTTTTGGTTCCGATCCACTGGTTTTTCTCAGAATCTTCGTATATAACTCGAATGATTTTATTTTCATTCTTGACAGATTGATCTTCGCCAGGATATAAAGATTTATATTGATTCTCTGAAATACTTATTTTGGAAACGCCGGAGTACTCTGAGCCAACCCAGATATTTCCATTTTTGTCTCCGGTTACAGATAATAAATAATTTGTACTTATTCCATCAAACTGATTTGTATTGTGCAGAAAGTGTTTTATGTTACTATTTGTCTCGTCTATAGCAAATAATCCATTGCCATAGGTTGTTATCCATATAATATTTCTTGAATCATGGTATATAGAATACCTTTCCATATCAATATTAGAAACTATTGAAGGTGGTATTAATTTATATGGTTTAAATGTATTTCTATAGGAGTTATACTGCCAGATTATACCAGATTTATTATAAACCCATATATGATTTTTATTGTCAAATTGTACAAATGCATTATTTAAAGTTTTATTCTCAAATAGCTTATTTGCAGTGACAAAGTATTGTGATTTAGTATGGAATATGAATGTATTTTTATTGGTTGTGATAAGTATATCTTCATTAGATAATTTTGTAATACAGTTAATATAACCACTATCCTTGTTAAAATGGTGAGGGATTTCAGATACAATTCTTTTTGTTTCTTTATCAATAGAATATATAATATTATTATTTGTGAATACATATATTGCAGAATCAATTTCAATTAATGAGTGAAAATTTAAACCTGTTGTGATTCTGGTAAGCTTTTGTTTATCTAAAATGAAAAGACCAGAATTAGTTCCTATCCAAACTGTTCCATTTTTATCTTCCGTAACGAAATTTACTGTATAATCATCCAGTTCCCTGTATCCGTAAAAGTGAGAGGTAATTCCATCACTAGTATGCATGACTCTAAGACAACCTGTTTTTTCTCCCCATAACCATACATCTCCATTGTTAGAAAATAAGATATCTTCATGTTGTGTACTCCAGGGATGAATTTCAACGAATTTTTCTTTTACAGGATCGTAGCAGTTGATATTATCAATGTTGGTTCTAATCCAGAGATATCCGTATGAATCTTCGTGTATTTTTTTAATTCTGCTGTCAGATAGAGTGTTTTTTAAACCATATTGTGGATGTAAGCAAACAAACTCATTACCATCATATCTGTTTAATCCGTTTAGCGATCCAAACCATAAAAAACCTTGCTTATCCTGTATTATTGAACTAATTGTATTTTGAGATAAGCCATCCTTTGTTGTTAGGTTTTGAATTCTGAAAGTATTCTCACCCACCATATTTACGGTTAGAGTAAAATAGAATATTGTAATGATTAAAGATGTATTTCTCATTACGTTTTTTTTCACAAGCTTAATTGAATTTAGAGAGATAAAACAGATTTATTAAATAGATTCATTTTTATACTATATGCCAAAATGTTGTCATATAAAACAATATACAAAAATAGTGTATCTATTAATTAGTAGATATAATATCCATCCAATAATACTTTGTTTTTGTACAAAAATTTATATAAAAGTTAAATAATGTATAAAGACTGAATTTTAAGAATGATCAAAATAATTTATGAACAGGAATATATGTGTATTGATTAATCTATTTGAATAACAAATAAATACGATGTGGTGTATGATTTTGTATGTACAAAAATGTATGGAAGTGAACGCATGTGTATATGTGAAAAATAGTCAGATTTTACTTTTGGTACTCGAATTTATTATCAAATGTTAATTCGAGAATAATAGTTAATTAAATTTTATTTTATGAAAAAAACACATGCAATGGGGCGTTGTATTATGATGCTATTTATCCTGTTTGGATTTAGCTTATATGCAAGCTCTCAAATTAATGTTACAGGAACTGTGACTGATGGTTCAGATCCTATTCCTGGTGTCACTATACTTGAGGATGGTACTATGAATGGTACCTTAACTGATATAAATGGTAACTATTCAATTAAAGTGGCAGGTAAAGAATCAAAAATTGTTTTTTCATCGATTGGTTTTAATTCTCAAACTGTTGTAGTAGGTAATAATACGACAATAAATATTACCCTTGAAGAAGAGATATCAGAATTAGATGAGGTTGTTGTTATTGGTTATGGTACCTCCAAGAAAAGAGATTTAACTGGGGCTGTGAGTTCTGTTAAAGGAGGTGAGTTAGCTAATGTTCCTGTTACAACAGCAGCTCAGGCTATTACAGGTAAGATTGCAGGTGTTAATGTAGTAACACAAAGTGGTGCTCCAGGTGCAGACATTAATGTTGTTGTTAGGGGAGGAACATCAATTACCCAAGGTTCTTCACCTTTATATATAGTAGATGGTTTTCAAATGGATGACGGTCTTAAAAATATTGATATTAATGATATTGAGTCAATTGATGTAATGAAAGATGCATCAGCAACAGCTATATACGGAGCCAGAGGTTCTAATGGTGTTATCATTATTACTACAAAGTCTGGTAAAAAAGGAAAAACAGAGGTTAATTATAATGCATATGTGAGTTTTGAAAAACTTGGATCTAAATTGGATTTATTAAATACTCAGGAGTATGTAGAGTATCAATATGAATTTCAAACTTTAAATGGTCAGGTTAATAGCTGGGCCAATATTTATGGTGGTGACATCAATAGCAGTGATTTTTATACAGGTGCATATTCAAGAATCGCACAACAGTATGGTGATGTTGCTCCTATTGATTGGCAAGATGTTGTATTTGGCGGAACAGCAACAATGACCAATCATAACGTTAATATTACAGGTAGTAGTGATAAAACTCAATATATGTTGAGTTATAATTATACTGGTCAGGATGGATTATTAGATAAGTCTGGTTATACAAGAAATGGAATCAGAGCCAAATTAAATCATGAACTAAATGATAAAATCAGATTAACTTTTGGTTCAAGTTTTATGGGAACAGAACTTGATGGTGGCGGTTCTTTAAGTGGATTGCTTAAGATGTCTATTTTACAGCCGGTTACCGGTGGTATTCGTTATACTAATGATGAATTGATCAATTCGGACATAAGTGAGGAAATGCAGGATATCGATTCTCAGTACGATATCTATAATCCACTTATTATGAATGATGCGGTATCTCAGGAAAAATATACAAGATTATTTACAGCAAACTCTGCATTTGATGTTGATTTAACCGAAAAACTTGCCTTTAGAACAGCAGGTAGTTATTTGTGGCAACAAATTCGCAGTGATTATTGGGATGATGGTCGTACTAAGTCAGCTCAAAATAATGGAGGTCCTTACGGATATAGAAACAATAGCGAGAAATTCAATTGGCAGGTAACTAATACATTGAATTGGAATAATCAATTTGGAGCTCATAAAGTGAACTTATTGGTTGGTCAGGAAACTTATTATAGTGAGTCAATGAATTTAAATAATACTTACTATGAATTTCCGGAAAACAATTTTGGTTTGAACGATGTAAGTATGGCAGGACAGGTTTACTCTTATACTTCAGGTAAAAGTAAAAATGGTATTGTATCTGTTTTTAGTAGATTAAACTACAACTTTAATGAGAAATACCTTGTTACAGGAACAATCAGGGGTGATGGTTCTTCTAAATTTGCAAAAGGAAATCAGTGGGGATATTTTCCCTCAGTATCAGGTGCATGGAGAGTTTCTGAAGAACCTTTCATGGAATCAATTAGTGCAATTAATAACCTGAAGTTCAGAGTAGGTTACGGAACAACAGGAAACTGTGATATTGATAATAATATGTATGCTACGGATTATCAATCAGGATTTTATGCGATCGATAAACAGCAGGTTGCAACTTTAAAGCCTGGTAGTACAGTTGGTAATCCAGACCTAAAATGGGAAACAACAAAATCAACGAACGTAGGATTAGATGTGTCATTCTTAGATAGTAGAATCAATCTAACTGCAGAATATTATAATAATGTTTCTGATAACTTATTAATTAAGAATGCAATTCCTACATCGACAGGGTATAGTTATCAGTATCAAAATATTGGTGCTGTCAGAAACCGTGGTTTTGAATTTGTTTTAAACACATCAAATATCCGTAATAATAAGTTTGTTTGGACTACAGACTTTAATATTTCATTCAATAAATCAAAAGTGTTAAGAATCTATGGAGAGGATGATGATGATTACTTTTTACAAAATTATAGTTCACGTATAGATTTTAGAATTGAAAAGGGTCAACCACTAGGTCAATTTTATGGATACGAATACGATGGTGTTTATACAACTGATGATTTTAATCAAAACTCAGATGGTTCTTATTCATTAAAAGATGGTGTTGCAAGTCTTAAGGGTAAAGTAAGAAGTTCAATTAAACCCGGAGATGTTAAGTATGTAACTAAAGAAGGACAAACAGATGATAGTGGAAATCCAGTTTGGTCAACAGATGACAGAAGAATAATAGGAAGTGCAGAACCTATATTTACAGGAGGTTTGGTAAATACCTTTACTTATAAAGGATTTGATTTAGGTGTTTTCATGAGTTTCTCATATGGTAATGAGGTGTTTAATATGAACTCTCAGCGATTCATAGGTCCATACCTTCCAAACCAAAATTCATTAGCAGTAATGAACGAGCGTTTTGTTTTGGTTGATCCGAATACTGGACAGGAAACAACAGATCTGCAAAGATTAGCTGCATTAAACCCACAACAGTATAACAAGGATGCAATGTGGAGTTTAAATTCAGATAATAAAATAGCCATTACTGATGCTTTAGATTATTATTTAGAAGATGGTTCTTTCTTACGACTAAGTACAATTACACTTGGGTATACTTTGCCATCACATATTATAAAAAGATTACATGTAAGTAAGTTAAGATTTTATTGTACACTAAACAATATTCACACTTTTACCAAGTATTCCGGATATGATCCTGAAGTATCAGCAACTTCAAGTCTTTTAACCAGAGGAATTGATAACTCTGCATATCCAAGGGCAAAAAGTATTGTAGCAGGTCTTAACCTTACATTCTAATCATATAAAACAGTAAAGAAATGAAGATTAATAATATAAGATATATTTTAGGTCTTGTGATGCTAAGCTTGTTATTTAGCTCATGTGAAGACTGGTTAGATATGCCATCAGAATCAAAATATGACAGTAGTTCTGTGTTTGAGTCGGTTGGTAGAGCCGAGATGGCAGTATTAGCGTGTTATACAAATACCTTTAACAGAGAATTGTATTATCAGTTAGGAATGGGAACTGATGAATGCATGTCAACTGAAGGAGATACAAACTCTAAAAACCAGATGGCGAATTATGTATATACAACATCAAATATCCCAACATCCACCTATAATGCATTATATGCCGGTATCGAATACGCAAATGTTTGTATTAAGAAGTTAACTGCAATGAAAATAGGAAGTAGTGAATCTGATCAACAACAAATAGATTACCTATTGGGTGAATCGTATGCAGTGAGAGGAATGAACTACCTAAATATCATCAGATTTTATGGAGATGTACCTTATCCAACAGTTCCTGTTGAAGATATGGATACTTTTACTTCTTCAAGAGTACCAAGAGATACTATCTACGATGGAATTATTGAAGATTTACAAAAAGCAACAGAGTTACTTCCTTGGTTAAGTGAAGGTGTTTATACTACACCTGAACGTTTTACTAAAAATGCAGCCTATGGAATATTAGCTCGTGTAGCATTATATGCTGCCGGATATTCTTTAAGATGGGACTTGGATACTTATGATGCATCAACTATTGAATTAGCTCAAAGAAAAGATCAAAGTAGAATTACAGAATTATATCAAATAGCTTCAGATGCCTGCTATAAAATTATTCAAAATGGTGAAAACCATCTGGTAACAAATTACGAAGATGTTTTCCGGGATTTAATGAATGGTAGATATAATGATGAATCTATTTTAGAATTAGGTCAGTATGGCTCTAACGTAAATGGTTATAGTATAGGTTATACAAATGGGATATATGCTCACCCAAATTGTATGTACCAAAAAGCAAAACCTGCGATGCAGGCAATTCCGTCATATTATTTTGATTTTGAAGATGATGATACACGTAGGGATGTTACAATTTGCAATTATGATATCAATTCTGATAATGTACGTCAGTTGAGTACATATGCAGGTTTAACTATTGGTAAATTCCGTGTTGACTGGACTTCTGAATTAAGGGTAGCCGTAAATAAAAGAGATATAAACTGGCCTGTATTACGTTATTCTGATGTATTATTAATGTATGCTGAAGCTGAGAATGAAATAAATGGATCTCCAAGCACTGAAGCAATTGAAGCTCTTAAAGAAGTGCGTATAAGAGCATTCAGTAATGATGAATCTAAAATAGGAAGCATTCCTACTGATTATTCAGATTTTAAAGATGCAGTTATTAAAGAACGTAAACTTGAATTAGGATTTGAAACATTGCGAAGAACTGATTTGGTTCGTTGGGGTATTCATTATGAAACATTAAGCGAAGCTAAACAAAAGGTTATTGATATTGCTAATCGAAGTGGTGAATATGCAAATATCGATTTATATAGAGCCTATCTACCTGTTGCAGCTACCGATTTTGAAGATCCTCTTGTTGCTGTGGATTATATTGGTTTCAATATAGATCTCTCAGATACAGAAATAGCAGATTTAGAAAATCAAGGATATGTTGTTGTTGATATGTTTAGTGATGATGATCTATCAAATGCTAAAGCTTACTCAGCAGATCAGGTTTGGATTGAATCTTTATTCCGTGGTTTAGAGAAAGAAAAAGTAGAATTGCTACCATTAAATCAGAAAATGATTGATGTGAATCCTGGATTAGAAGGTCAACAACATCCACTTTATTAATGGAATTTTGTATAGACCGTTTTTGCGATAAATATAATGAGCAATAACTTGAATAAACTCTATAATTTCCCATAGCTCAATGTTGTGGGAAATTTTCTCTCAAAGGAATGGTCTGCTTTTGTTTAATGTCTTTAAATCAATGCTCTACGTATAAACGTATTGTGTAGAATGTACTATATTTTATGGATGTGAACGCGCAGGCATATATAAGATTAGAGTAAAATTTATATTTGAATTTAGAAAATAGATGAACATTTATTTGATAATAAGGATAATGCTGTTCATATAAATTTCAATAAAATATTATATAATGCGTTATAGTCTATTCATACTTTTATTTATAATTAATATCCATGTATTTGGACAATCCCTTGCATTTCCCACAGCTGAAGGCTGTGGGAAATATACTACAGGTGGAAGAAACGGTAAGGTTATCTATGTGAATAATCTTAATGATTCGGGATCAGGAAGTTTAAGGGATGCTATTTCGCAGAAAGGATCACGTATAATATTATTTTCTGTTGACGGAACAATAGAATTAAACTCAAAGTTAGTAATAGATAATGATAGTATTACCATTGCCGGGCAATCTGCTCCTGGCGATGGTATTTGTATTAAAGGATATCCTTTATATATTAATGCAAATAATGTAATAATTCGATATATCCGAACTCGCATGGGAGATGTCAATAAAATAGAAGATGATGCCATGGGGGGAAGGGATGTTGAGAATTTAATGATCGATCATTGTTCAACATCATGGTCGGTAGATGAGTGTTTATCTGTCTATCGTTCAAAAAATGTAACAGTGCAATGGTGCATGGTTACACATAGTCTTTCACAATCAGCTCATTCTAAAGGAGCACATGGTTTTGGAGGTATATGGGGAGGATCGAATGCCTCATTTCATCATAACTTATTAGCAAATCACAGTAGTCGTAATCCTCGATTTGCCTCAGATGGATATGGACCTGTCGATTTTACAAATAATGCAGTATTTAATTGGGGGTATAAAGCTGCCTATGGAGGAGGTCGTGGCGGTAAAATCAATTTTGTATCTAATTACTATAAACCAGGACCTGCAACTAGTAAAAATATAAATTCTACGTTTTATGAACCGGCAGAAGATGGCACTACATCTTTATTTATTTCAAATAATGTAATGGTAGGAAATGATTCTGTTACTAATAATAATTGGTTTGGAGTAGGGACAAAAGATCCGGTTGTAAAAATGGAATCTCCATTTGAAATCGTGAAAATTAAAGAAGATAAGCCAGAACAAGCTTATGAAAAGATATTAAAGGAGGCTGGTTGTAGCTTATATAGAGATAGCTATGATAATCGTATTATAGAAGAGGTAACAACAGGGACAGTTTCAGGAGGTGAAACATTTGCTGGTGGAAATAAGGGTATTATTGATTCTCAGAAAGAAGTTGGTGGATGGCCAGAATTAAGAAAGGGCACACCAAGGGTAGATAGTGATAAAGATGGTATACCTGATGAATGGGAATTAGAACATGGCTTAAATGTTAATTCAGATCTTGATGGAAGTAAGTTTTCTTTAAGTAAACATTATACGAATGTAGAAGTCTATTTAAACTCAATTATAAAAGAAAAAGAACCTGGTCAATCAATATTAAAGCCATCAACAGATAAAGTGGTTATTAGTAATTACCCGCAGGAAAAGATATCAGATTTCAGTAAACGTTTAGAAGCACAAGGAAGAATATTAGAGACATCAGGGTATTATGTTTGGGGATGTGCGCCTATATATGATAATGAAGGTAAAGTACATGTATTTTATTCTCGCTGGCCTAAAAAATATGGAATGGGTGGATGGATTCATCAAAGCGAAATAGCCCATGCAGTTGCTGATAAACCAGAAGGTCCATACCAATATGTTGAAACCGTATTAGCTCCAAGAGAAGGGTATTTTGATGCAACAACATGTCATAATCCACATATAAAATATAAAGACGGAAAATATTATTTATTCTATATGGGTAATTCTGATAAAACAGTTTACACAAAGCGTATAGGATTAGCTACTGCAACATCATTAAATGGTCCATGGACTCGTTCAGATATGCCTATTCTGGAGGCCGGAAAAGATGGTGAATGGGATGATTGTTGTACAACAAATCCAGCGGTTGTATTTCCATCTAATGGTAAATGTTATCTGTATTACAAATCCTGGAATATAAAGAATTATAAAGCGGAAAAAGGCTCCATTAGAGGAAATAGAAAGTATGGTTTAGCCGTTGCTAAAAATATTGATAGTAAATTTAAAAGATATAAAGGAAATCCAATTATTGATCTTTCATTACATGGAGATAATAAGCAAGTTGAAGATGCTTATGTGTTTATTGAAAATGGCGAATTTAAAATGTTAATGAGAGATATGGGGTATTTTAATCATGATGTAGGATTGATATTTACCTCAAAAGATGGAATTAATTGGTCAGAACCAAAAATAGCATGGTTTGAAGCGGAAGCATATGTTGATGAGCCACCAGCACCAAAGCACTTAAAACGTTATGGAAGATTTGAACGACCACAAGTACTATTAAAGGATGGTAAACCTGCCTATTTATTTAATGCGATGCAAGGGGGCAAGTATGAAACTTCAACAGGATTTGTATTTAAAATTAATGAAGAAACTAATTGAGGTATATGAAGATAAACTATAATGGTATGAAGAAGAATTTATTTTGGATCGGAATAATGTGTTTTGCATTATTTTCATGTAAAACAAAAGCCCCGGATAAAATTAACAGGTTTGAAGTCATTGAAAGAAACAGTCCAATTGTTTCACAATTTGATTCATTGAGTTCTTTATCTGTTGGTAATGGCAATTTCGCAATGACAGTTGATGCAACTGGTTTGCAGACATTTCCTGAAACTTATAAAAAAGGAGTTCCGTTGGGTACGCAGTCTCAATGGGGGTGGCATAGTTTTGCAAATCCAAACAATTATAAATTTGAAGAGACATTAAAAACATACGATTTTAGGGGTAAAGACGAAGTCTACGCTACACAGTTTAAAGAAAAAGGTAGACCTCACGATGCTGCAAATTGGTACAGATGTAATCCACATCGTTTGCATTTAGGGTATGTTGGATTTGAATTAACTAAAGGAGATGGCAGAGGTGTTGAGCAAACAGATATTAAAGACATTCAACAAAAATTAGATCTTTGGGATGGAATTATAGAAAGTAAGTATACTGTTGAAGGTGATTCTGTTAGTGTTAAAACAGCATGTGATCCTAAAATTGATGAAATTAAGACTGAAATTTCGTCTTCACTTATTTCCAAAGATCAGTTAAAAGTTAATCTAAAGTTTCCTTATCCATCAGGAAATCATTCTGATGATGCCACTGATTGGAATTCACCTGAAAAACATAAAACAGAGATTGTTGACAATGGTGAAGGATATTGTATTTTAAAAAGAACATTAGATAATGATACTTATTTTGTAAAACTTCAATGGACAGGGAAAGCATCTGTAAAAGAAAAAGCTCCTCATTATTTTATTTTAGATCCGGAATCAGATCAATTTGAGTTTACTTGTGAATTCTCTAAGGATATGCCATCTGATCATTCCGCTACATTTGCAAATGTATTACAAAATGCTTCTAACTACTGGCAGTCATTTTGGAAAGAAGGCGGAGCTATTGATTTTTCTAAATGTACAGATGACAGAGCATCTGAATTAGAACGACGTATCATTTTATCTCAATATTTAATGGCGATTCAATGTGCAGGAAATATTCCTCCACAAGAAACCGGTTTAACCTATAATAGTTGGTTTGGTAAGTTTCACCTTGAGATGCATTGGTGGCATGCAGTACATTTTGCATTATGGAATCATATTGATTTATTAGAACGTAGTTTGGATTGGTACTCAAAAGCATATCCAATAGCAAAATCAATTGCTGAGCGTCAAGGATTCGATGGCGTTAGATGGATGAAGATGACAGATCCTTCCGGTATGGAAGCACCTTCTTCAACAGGATCCTTTTTAATCTGGCAACAGCCTCATTTTATTTATATGGCTGAGTTAGTTTATCGTGATCACCCATCCGAAGAAGTAATTAAAAAATATGGTAAGTTGGTTGAAGAGACAGCTAAATTCATGGCCTCGTTCGCAACTTACGATGAGATGGAGATCAGATATGTTTTGAAAGGATTAATTCCAGCACAGGAAACATTAAGAGCTTCAGAAACTGTAAATCCTCCGTTTGAACTATCATACTGGCATTATGCAATGGAAGTTGCGCAAAAATGGAGAGAAAGAGCTGGTAAACCAAGAAATGAGCAATGGGATGAATTGATAGACAAGCTTTCTCCTTTGGCTTCAAAAGATGGATTATATCTTGCAGCAGAGGATGCAGTAGATACATATAAAGATATACGTTTTACTTCTGATCACCCTGCGGTTTTAGGAGCTATGGGTATTCTTCCTCAATGTAAGTTGGTTCGACCTGACTACATGAAAAATACTTTACACTGGATTTGGGATAACTGGAACTGGGGTAAAACATGGGGATGGGATTACCCTATGACAGCTATGTGTGCAGCTCGTTTAGGCGAGCCGGATAAAGCAGTGGGTGCATTGTTGATGGATAAAAGAACTAACACTTATTTGGTGAATGGTCATAATTATCAAGATAGTCGTTTAAGAGTATACTTGCCTGGAAACGGTGGTTTACTTACAGCTGTGGCTATGATGTGTGCGGGATGGGATGGAAATACAGTTGAAACTCCGGGTTTTCCAAAGGATGGTACATGGGATGTTATGTGGGAAGACTTAAAAACAATGCCATAACTAAAAGTTAAAGGTGCAAAGGTTAAGGGTAAAAAGGTTAAAGGATGATTTTCATCTTGCAATTTATAAGAATAAATAATGAGATTTTTAATATCAGGTTTATTATTAATGTGTTATGTCGGTGCTTTTACTCAGTTGAGAGCACCGGCAAATGATGAGAATATAAGAGAGTTACGTTATAAGCCACATAATGGTGGATTTGTAATTGTCAATGGAGACGCGAGATTTACTCGTGCCTTATACGGAACAAATACTGCTTTTCGTTTAGAAACAAGTGATGTACCTGAGTTTGGATTTTTTATGCCAAACATGGGAGGAAATCTTCAGTTCGGATTAATTGTTAAGAATAAAAGTATATGGCTTAATAACGCAAATTTTATTAAATCAACTTACTATCCGGGAACAAGAATTTATGAGATTAAGGATCCGTTAATTAATGAAGGTTTAATTACAATAAAAGTACTTGCAATGGGTGATGCAGATGGTGCAATAATGCAGTTCTCATCAACTAAATTACCTAAAGGAACAGAGTTGTTTGTGATGTATGGAGGAGCAAGTAACAAGCGTTTTTCACGCAATGGAGATTTAGGTGTAGATAAACCTGATTGTTTTGATTTACATATTGATGCTTGTAAAGGAAATATATATACAATAAATAAAAACCATTTTGTATTAGACTATGGTCAAAATACAAAACAACCAAGAAGCATTGAAGGAGTTTTCCCTAAAAATTCACAGTTAAAAACAGGTTCGCCTTTTAAATTAGATTCACCCAAAGAGGTTTGGAAATCTAATGCTCAAAACAATCAGCCTGTTTTAACCGCTAAATTTAATTTAGAGAATAATAAAGATACTTATGTTGCTTTTCAATTAAAGAGTGAAAAAAAACTGGAGGAAAAAGATTTATCGGTGATTTTTGATAAAGCGGAACAAAAAAGAATTGAAATTGCCGCTAAAGTTCAAATTGAAACTCCCGATGAATATATGAATCCCTTAGGTGGTGTGTTAAGTACAGCAGCTGATGCTATCTGGGATAATTGTTGGGTTCATGGTGCTATTGGATGGCGTATGCCTTTAAATGGTTGGAGAGCGGCTTATACCGGTGATTGTGTTGGTTGGCACGATCGTGCCAGAACTCATTTTGATAATTATGCCGCATCTCAGGTTACCGAAGTGGAGCCTGTTATTCCACATCCGGCTCAGGATACTTCACGTCATTTTGCAAGAGCAGCAAAAATATGGGGAACACAGATGTATAGCAATGGATATATATGTCGTAATCCAAATCAAAATACTAAAATGCATCATTATGATATGAATCAATGTTATATTGATGAATTGTTGTGGCATTTAAACTGGACTGGTGATTGGGAGTATGCCAAAGAAATATGGCCTGTAATTCAGCGACATATTGAGTGGGAAAAGCGTAATTACGACCCTAATAGTGATGGTTTATATGATGCTTATGCCAGTATATGGGCCAGTGATGCTTTATATTACAACAGTGGAGCAGTAACTCATGCATCGGCATATAATTACAGAGCTAACAAATTAGCTGCATTTATTGCTTCAAATATTGGTATGGATTCAAAGCCTTATGAAGATCAAGCCGATAAAATACTAAAAGCAATTAATGATAATTTATGGTTATTTGATAAAGGACATTGGGCTGAATATATTGATTTTATGGGGCCTGGTAATGTTCATCCTGATGCTGCAATATGGACTGTTTATCATTCTATAGATTCAGATATTGCAGATATTTTCCAGTCTTATCAAGCTACTCATTATGTTGATACAGAAATCCCTCATATTCCGGTTAAAGCTAAAGGTTTAGAGGATGATGATTACGAAACGATTTCAACTACTCATTGGTTTCCTTACTCATGGTCAATTAATAATGTAGCTTTTGCAGAAGTTGCTCATGCAGCATTAGCATATTGGCAATCTGGCAGATATGATGAAGCATATAAGTTATTTAAGAGTTCTGTATTAGATGGAATGTATTTGGGAAGCAGTCCTGGAAATATTGGCCAGATCAGTTATTACGATAAAGCAAGAGGTGAGTGTTATCGTGATTTTGGTGATCCTGTAGGGATGTATTCTCGTGTTATTATTCAGGGATTGTACGGTATTAAACCTGATTTGTTGAATAATAAAATTGTGATTCAACCAGGTTTTCCATCAGATTGGGATCATGCTAAATTAAAGACTTCAGACATTTCTTATCAATTTAATAAAGATGGAAATACAACCTTGTATGTCATCGATAATCAACTAAAAGAAAATTGTGATATTGACTTAAGAATTAAAGCAGAAAAGTCACAGATTAAGGAATTATTGGTTAATGGTAAATCTCATGCATGGAATTTAATTGAGAATGTAGGACGTCCACTAATTCAGATTATTTCTAGTAATCTGGATAATGCTGAGGTTAAAATAGTATGGGGAGGAAATGATTTTGAAAAAACTGAATATTTAGAAGAAGGTGTGTGTGGCAACAATTGGGAATTAAAATCACAAAGTCACATATCAAAGGTTTATGATCCTCAAAATATACTATTAAATCAAATATTAACTTCCAGTACATTATCAGGTAAATTACATGGTCAAACAGGTAATCATACCTTATTTGTTCAGTTAGAACAAGATGAAATGACATGGTGGGAACCGGTTAATATTGAAATCAAAGAACCTTTTGAAATAGATTATCCCGCTGAAGATGATCAATTAAAATTGAAGATCAGAAATAACCAGAATATACCATATGAAGGAAAAGTGGTTATTAACAATGGTTTCTCTAAATCACTTGAATTATCAGAAGGAGAAACTAGTTCATGGATAGAGATTCCTCAAAATAATTCAGTTTTCGGGACAAATACAATTCAATTCTTAAATACAAATGATTCTGTAGAATATGAATCAAAGATAACTAATTGGAATATTGTAAACCAAAGTGCTGAATACGAAATGGTCTCATTGAATTCCTATTTAAATGCATCTGTTTCAGATATTTTTAAGCAAGAGTATTTAACACCAAGATCTCCTTATACAACATTACAGATTCCAACTCAAGGGATAGGTGAGTGGTGTCATCCTCTTCATACAGCAAATATTGATGATTCAGGATTAAGAGCAAACGTTAAAAATGATGTTTTATATACACCATTTAAAGTTCCTTTCAGAACAACAGGAGATACTATAAAATCAAATATAGCATTTACTACGCTTTGGGATAATTTCCCGGATAAAGTTGAAATTCCTTTAATGGGAAAGGCTCAACATGCCTATATGCTTATGGCTGGGAGTACAAATCACATGCAGTGTCATATTCCTAATGGAAAAGTGATAGTTACTTATGTTGATGGATCAACTGACTCTTTAAATTTGGTTAATCCGGAAAATTGGGTTCCTATTGAGCAGGATTTATATACAGATCATTATGCTTTTAAGCTTGATCGACCAGCTCCTTACAGAGTTGCTTTTAAATCAGGAATTGTAAGCAGAGATTTGGGTGAAGATTTGGGAATAGATTCTGATGAGGTATATGGAAGAGAGATTGAAGGAGGTGCTGGGATAGTGGTGGATTTACCTTTAGATTCTTCTAAAGAACTTAAGTCGATTAGTATTGAAAGTACTGCCAATGATGTAGTTGTTGGTTTAATGAGTTTAACATTATTGAAGTAAAATGAAATATTATTCACTGTTTTATATATCAATTATATTGTTTTTAGCACAAAATATCTGTGCTGAGATTTCTTTGCCTACTATTATTTCAGATAATATGGTTTTACAACAAAATACAGAAGTAAAACTGTGGGGTAAAGCAAATGCAAATGAGTCCGTTTCAATTAAAACCAGTTGGGATAAAGAATACCAGACTGTTGCAGGTGAGGATGGGAAATGGTTTATAAAAATTAAAACACCAAAAGCCATAAAAAATCAGTCTATTGTTTTTGAAGGTCAAAATAAAATAGAAGTTAAAAATGTCTTGATTGGAGAAGTCTGGTTATGCTCCGGACAATCAAATATGGAGTTTGGAGTTGGTTATATGAATAAGCATTATAATGGAGTGATCAATTATAATGAAGAGATTAAAAATGCAGATTATCCAGATATTCATCTTTTCAAAGTTGAGCGAAATATGTCGCCTGAAGAAGAATTGGATGATTGTACAGGCCATTGGGAAGTATGTTCTACTGAATCTATAGAAACCTTCTCTGCAGTAGGCTATTTCTTTGGACGAAAATTATTTCAAGAATTAAACACTCCAGTAGGGCTTATTGAATCTGCCTATGGTGGAACTCATGCAGAATCATGGACCAAAAGAAGTGTGATGGTTAATGATTCAATTTATAAGGATTTACTTTCAGAATTTCATTCATCTCGTGATAATTATGAGGAGGACTTAAAAGAGTACAAGGTTCTGAAACAGGAGTATGATAAAGAGATAGAAAGTATATCTTTAGAAAGAAGAAATAAGATTAAAAAACCTTCAAAACCAAAAGGAATTAATCATAAAAAGGCACTTTCAACATTATGGAATGCCATGATAAATCCAATAGTTAATTATTCAATAAAGGGTGTTATTTGGTACCAGGGTGAATCTAATTCAATCCGTTACCAGGATTATCAGCATGTATTTACTAAAATGATTAATAGTTGGAGAACAGAGTTTGAGAAACCAAATTTACCTTTTTATTTTGTGCAAATTGCGCCTCATTATAAACAGCCACCCGAAATTCGTGAAGCGCAGTTAAATACATGGAAGTCCGTCGATCATACAGGTATGGTAGTCATTACTGATGCAGGAGACTCCACAAATATTCATCCAAGGAATAAATTAGTTCCAGGAGAAAGATTAGCAGCCTGGGCATTGGCTAATGATTATGGAAAAAAAGTTCCTTATTCAGGTCCTTTGTATCAATCTATGAAGGTTAAAGAAAATAGTGTTGTATTATCTTTTGCTTATACTCAAGGTGGGTTATCTTGTCCGGATGATAAGTTAAGAGGTTTTACTGTTGCATCAGAAGATGGGACATTTTATCCTGCATTGGCATCTATTAAAGGAAACAAAGTTGTTTTAACATCAAACCAAGTCAATCATATTAAATATGTCAGATATGGTTGGGATAAATACTGTAATATGAACCTGTATAATGGATCGGGTTTCCCTGCATCACCTTTTCGAACAGATATAAAACATTAATAAAAGAAATATTTTAAGATGAGACTATTATTTATTGCTATTGTATTATTAGCCACACCTTATTTAAAAGCGCAGTCAACCGCTGTTCAGTTTGCTGATTCAGAGATGAAACGTTTTCCTGAAGCCTGGCAATTGGATCATGGTAAACGACTTTACTTCGGTTATTCACAGGGATTAGGTTGTTTAGCTATGTTAAAAGTCTGGAAGCAAACTCAAGATAAAAAATACCTTGATTATGTGGTAGACTGGGCAGACTCTATTATTAATGATAAAGGAGAGATTCATAAATATAAGGTTGAAACCTATAATATTGATTATATCAATCCGGGTAAAGTACTTTTTGATGTATACAAGGAAACAGGAAACGAAAAGTATAAACTAGCTATGGATCGCCTCATTGATCAACTTAAACATCATCCAAGAACTCATGAAGGTGCTTTTTGGCATAAATTAAGATATCAGCACCAGGTTTGGTTAGATGGATTATATATGGGAGCTCCTTTCTATGCTGAATATGCGGTTACTTTTAATCATCCGGAAATGTTGGACGATGCAATAAATCAGTTTTTGGTATGTGCACGTCATACTTACGATGAAAAGACTGGATTATTCTATCATGCCTGGGATGAAAGTAAGAATCAAAAGTGGGCCAATAAAGAAACTGGACAATCGCCAAATTTTTGGGGGCGAAGTATTGGATGGTGGTTCATGGCTTTAGTTGATGTAATGGATTATGTTCCTGAAAACCATCCACAAAGAGCTACATTAATTAAGATAATAAATCAGGTTGCAGAAGGATTAGTTAAATACCAGGATAAAACAGGTTTATGGTATCAGGTAATTGACCAGGGAGACAGAGATGGAAATTACCTGGAAGCTTCTGCTTCTTCTATGTTTATGTATGGTTATGCAAAGGCCGTGAACAAAGGCTATATTGATAAAAATTATAAAAAGATAGCATTAAAAGCCTACAATGGATTAATGGATAACCTGATTGTAAAAAATGAAGAAGGGACCTTAACCTTAACAAAATGTTGTGCAGTAGCGGGTTTAGGTGGAGATCCATATAGAGATGGTAGTTTTGAGTATTACGTCAATGAGCGCATCAGAGATAATGATGCAAAAGCAACTGGTCCTTTTATTATGGGATGTTTGGAATTAGGAAAATAAGAAGCTGTTTTATACAGTTTAAAAGAAATAGACTATTATGAAGAATTTATTGAGAGATATTTGTGTCTGTTTATTGCTTGGATTGGTATTAAGTTGTAACAATACACAAACAGAAGATTATAAATATGATTATTTGTATAAAAATCTTCCTTTTGAAATGGACAAAGTTTATGAACCGGTTATTCCGGATTTATCCGTTGATATTACTGAATTTGGAGGACTGGGAGATGGAGAGTTTAAAAATACTGAGGCCTTTGCTAAAGCTATAGAATCATTGGATAGCAAAGGTGGAGGAACCTTAAATGTTCCACAGGGTGTTTGGTTAACCGGACCTATTACTTTAAAGAGTAATATCAATTTACATCTTGAAAAAGGTGCATTGTTGTTGTTTACCAGAGATTATGATGATTATCCTCTGGTGGAAACTATTTTTGAAGGATTGGATACGCGACGTTGTCAATCACCTATTTCGGGACGTGATTTAAAGAATATCTCTATTACAGGACAAGGTTATATCGATGGTTCAGGAGATTTTTGGCGCCCTGTGAAAAGACAGAAAGTTACAGAAAGTCAATGGAAGAAGTTTCTTTCCAGAGGAGGTGTGTTTAAAAGGGATGATTATTGGTTTCCTTCTCCAAAAGCATTAAAAGGTGATACCATCAGCGATATGAATGTGCCACGTAATCTTAAAACAGAAGAAGACTGGCAGTCTGTGAAAGATTTCTTACGTCCTGTAATGATAAGCTTAATTGAATGTGAAAATGTGATGTTACAAGGTGTTTGTTTTTCAAACTCACCAAGTTGGAATCTTCATCCATTAATGTGTAAAAATATCATTATAGATAATGTTAAGGTCCGTAATCCTCATTTTGCTCAAAATGGTGATGGATTAGACCTTGAATCTTGTGAAAATGCTTTGGTTATCAACAGTCAGTTTGATGTGGGTGATGATGGTATTTGCATTAAATCAGGTAAAGATGAAGATGGCAGAAAAAGAGGCAGACCAACAAAAAATGTAATTGTTGATAATTGTATTGTTTACCAGGGGCATGGAGGATTTGTCGTAGGTAGTGAAATGTCTGGAGGAGTTAAAAATATTAAGGTTAGCAATTGTGGATTTTTAGGAACAGATGTTGGTCTTCGTTTTAAAAGTAAAAGAGGCAGAGGTGGTGTTGTCGAAAATATATATGTATCTAATGTAACGATGCAAAGTATTGCAACGGATGCTCTTTCTTTTAATTTATATTATGGAGGGCGCTCAGCTTCAGAGGAATTGCTTTTAGGCGAAAAGAAAAAGAAAGAGAGAGAATTATTGCCTGTAACAGAAGAAACACCGAGTTTTAAAAATCTTTATTTTAAAGATATTATCTCAAGTGATTCACGAAGATCAATGTATTTTAATGGATTGCCGGAAATGAAAATTGATGGTATTCATCTTGAAAATATTAATATGACTTCAAGGTTAGGAGCTGAGTTTTGTGAATCAAAAAACATTACATTGAACAATGTAAAATTATCTTCTGATCAAGAACCAATTATAACATTGAGAAATGTAGAAAATGTTGAACTAACAAATATTTCTTATCCTGAGAATGTTCAAACAGCATTACAAGTTTCAGGTAGTGACATATCTGAGATAAAAAATTATAAATCAAGTTTTAGTGAGAATAAAATAGATATTAAGTAAAGCTTTAAGTCAGACTTTTGAAGCATGAAGATAAATTTGTCAAACTATTCATATTTACTTCAGGTTTCAATCAACTAGCTTATAACTAATTTAGATAATAAAGATATGAAGTGTTATAAAAATATATTATTACTGACAGGATTTTTGTCTTTTATATTTATTACAGGAAAAGCGCAAAAACAGAGCTTTGACCCTGATTTTTCTGCTTGTACATGGATTAAAGATGTAGGCGCACGAACTATGCCACCATCCAGGGGTGTGGATTACGATCCTGCGGATTTTGGTGCTGTTGGAGATGGTATAACAATGTGTACTGAAGCCATTCAGAATGCTATTGATGAGTGTGCTAATAATGGAGGAGGAGTGGTTCGTTTTAGTACCGGTATATATCTTACCGGATCCATTTTCTTAAAATCTAACGTAATATTAGATATTCCTAAAGGAGTTAGAATTATAGGAAGTCAGGATATAAATGATTATCCTGAAATTCCAGGAAGAGTTGCGGGGATTGAAATGGTATGGCCAGCAGCCTTAATAAATATTATTGATCAGCAGAATGTTGCAATTACAGGAGATGGTGTTGTTGATGGCGAGGGTAAAGTATTTTGGGATAAATATAGAGCTATGCGTAAAGAGTATGATCCTAAAGGTTTACGTTGGGTGGTAGACTATGATTGTAAGCGTCCTCGTGGAATAATCATAGAAAATTCAAAGGATGTTACTTTGAAGGATTTCGTATTATATCGTCCCGGTTTTTGGTCTGTGCATATTTTATATTCAGAATATATTACAGTTAAGGGAATGACAATTAATAACAACATCGAAGCTCATGGTCCTAGTACTGATGGAATTGATATTGATTCATCAGAAAGGATTTTGGTTGAAGGTTGCTATGTCAATTGTAATGATGATAACTTTTGTTTAAAAGCTGGACGTGATGCCGATGGTTTAAGAGTTAACAAACCTTGTCAGTATGTTGTTATAAGAGATTGTATTGCCGGACATGGTGATGGCCTGTTTACTTGCGGTAGTGAAACATCAGGTGGGATCAAAAATATTTTGATATACAATATGCAGGGCTTAGGAACTAAATATGGTTTAAGATTCAAAAGTACATCTCAACGCGGAGGAACTATTGAAAATATTTATATCTACAATGTTAAGATGGATGGAGTCAGAGATCCTTTTGTAGTGAATTTAAACTGGCTTCCTTCTTATAGTAATTCATTATTACCAGATGGATATGTCTATGAAAAATTACCAGTTCATTGGAAAAAACTGTTGGAAAAAGTAGATCCAAAAGATGGACTCCCAAAATTTAAAAATATTTATTTTGAAAATGTTGAAGCTATTAATGCTAAAACATGTATTAAAGTGACAGGTCTGGAAGAAAGTACCATCGATAATTTTAGTTTTAAAAATGTAAGTTTTACAGGCCAAGAGGCTGGTAAAATATCTTTTGCCAATGACTGGATTTTCAATAACTTTTCTGTTATAGGAACAAAAGAGCCAAAAGTGAAAATGGAGAATAATAAAAATGTAAAATTGAAATAGATTAAGCTGTATAAATATGAAAGGCGTCAAAAATATCAATTGTATTCTTGACGCCTATCTTAATTATTGCAGAAAGTGTATGAGATATTATAATTATTCCTTATTAAATCTAACAGCTAATCTATAGTTCATTAATTCAAATAATTTCTTTCGGTTTATCATTGACCGTTTAAATAACTTTCTTTCTTTTAAAATTTTCGGACACTTAAATTGAGATGAACTAATATTTATGATTACAAGAACCAAAGTTGCTATTATTGATAAAAAGATTGACAGTCGTGTTGCTAATTCATAGTTCCCATCAAAAACCGCATTGTAAATAGCCAGGGATAGTGTTTCTGTTCTGCCTATAATGTTACCTCCCAGCATCAAACTTATTCCAACTTCTCCAAGTGAGCGACCAAATGCAAGTAATAGACCGGTTAAAATACCTTGTTTAATATTTGGCAATATAACACGATAAACAATTGTAAATTTTGACTTACCTAAAGTTAAAGCGGCTTCAACAATTGAGGTTGGTAATTGCTTGCGCGCCGATTGTACACTTTTAACCATAAAAGGTAAACCCACTACAAATACTGCAATAAATACACCCCAAAAGCTAAATATAATTTTGGTATCAAATAAAGTTAATAAGGTTTTACCCAGAAATCCTCGTTTTCCGAAAATCAGTAGTAAAAAGAATCCTAATGCCATAGGAGGAAATACCATTGGTAAGGAGATAGCTATGTCCAGAACATGTTTAAATACATTTCTTTTTCCAGAGATGTATAATCCTAAAGGTATCCCCACTAAAAGTTGCAAAAGCATGCTTAGCAGAGATACCTTAAGAGTGAGATGAAATGATGGTTCAAAAATGGTATCAAACATTATAATCCGTATTTAGAAAGTATTTTTTTTGCTTCCTCTGATTTTAAGTATGCAATAAAATCTTTTGTTGTAGATTTTTCTTCAAAACCATTAACTACGCCAGCTACAATTTCTATAGGTTTATAATTATCTTGTTCTACTATAATATATCCTCCAAGCTTTCCACTATTGGCTAATGCTTCTGTTAAATTTATAAAGCCTGCATCTGCCTCTTCAGTAAGTAAATATGAAACTACTTGGGGTACTGTGGCAACCTGAGTTAGTTTAGGAGTTACTTTTTCTAATATGTTTAAAGAAACTAATGCTTCCTTTCCTGCATTTCCATAAATAGCTTTTTTTTCATGGGGCATAAATACAGATGAAATTGATGAAGATGTAATTTCTTTGATATCGTTGATCTTAATTCCTTTTCGATAGGCTAAAACTAATATTCCGTTTCCAAGTTTTGTGTATTCTGCATATGAAACTGTATTTTCCATTTTCTTTAGGAGTTTCCTATCTCCAATAATACACGCAATCTCTTCAGTTTGTTTTGCTTGATTAGTTATCATCTGAATGTTACCAAATACTCCGGTTATATGAATGTGTTTTGTGTTTTCAAAATTATTGGCGATCTCTTGGACAGGCTTTTTATATCCGGCACCTGAAGCAATCATAATTTCTTGAGCATTGAGAGCTACATTACTTGCAACGGTTATTAAAAATGTAAGAAGAGTAATTGGTTTTAAGATTTTCATATTATCGGGATTTAATGTTTTACAATTTTTTCTACTATTGGGCTAAAAGCTTTAGAGGCAACTAGAACTTTCTCTCCGGGAGAATATTTTTCTTCCGGATTTGATAAAACGACTTTGACGGGAGTGCTACCTATCAAAAGAGTTAAAATATTTATAATATCTTCACTTTCATAATCCAGTACTTCTCCAATAAATTGTACTTTCCCACTGATTTGGTTATTGGTGAAAATATTAGACGGATGTCCTATATCCTGAACATTACCGTCTTTAAATTGATATACTAGGTTACATAACTTAAAAATTTCAGAGATATCATGACTTACAATAATAATTGTTGTTCCCCAGGTCTTGTTTATCAGTTTAATTTCATTCTGCAGTGAATTTCTCGTCTTATTATCAAGAGCAGATAACGGTTCGTCTAATAATAAAACTTCAGGTTTCTTGGCAATGGCTCTGGCTAAAGCAACTCTTTGTTGTTGTCCTCCAGATAATTTATCTGGTTTTCTGTCTTTCAGTTCTCCCAAACCAAACATATCCAGTAAATACGTTAGATGTTTTGAATCTCTTTCTGTCTGGGCAAATCGAATATTCTCCTTAACGGTCATATTTGGAAATAATCCATAATCCTGAAAAACAAAGCCCACCTCTCTTTTATTTGCCGGAATATTTATTTTGTTATCCTTATCATACCAGATTTGGTTTTTTATCTGGATAATACCTCCATCAGGATTTGTTAAGCCAGCAATACTTCTAAGCAAAGTGGTTTTTCCTGTTCCCGAATTACCATAGAAGGCAACAATTTCACCTTCCGGAATTTGTATATCAGCATTTAATGTGTAATCACCTGTCGAGGACCAAAGACTTTTATATGTATGGATTTGTATCATATATTTTATCTTTTTGTTTTAGGAAGATTTCATTTGCTTTGATCAATGCAGTAACCGGATCTCCTTTTTTTAATTCCATTCTTAAGCAGGATTCTGTTGTAACAAGCGAATAAACTTTTTGTCCTTGCAGATCTAATTCAATACGAGAAAAAAAATAGCCTTTATTTATTGAAGTTATTTTGCATAATAACTGGTTTGAAATACTAAATAACCCATTAACATCTTTAGCAATGGCAATTTCAGATTCATTAATCAATAATTCAATTTCATTATTACAGATTAAGTAATTCATAGTTGATTTATTTCCAATAACTACAGCTTGAACTGTTTGATTATTAATGGCGCAATTTACAAGTGATATGTTATTATTATTTTCAACTGCTTTGATCTTACCAACTATTGTATTCATGCTGTGAATATTTAATTTTATTTCATAACCAGGTATTATGTATAGAAAAGGGAATTACAGTTTAAATTGGCAAGATAAACCAATAAAGTCACCCTGGTTGGAAGATGCACTTCCTCCCTGTGCAACATAATGCAGTGCTAACTTTAAATTTGCTTTTGATATGTAATAGTTAACTCCTATATCAAATGTTTCATCTCTTCCAATGTGTTTAAATAAAGTACTGTTTCCTTCACCTTCATATTTATCATATGTAATTGTAGGTTCAAGGTATCTTTTTCCAACAACAAAATTATATGCAAGGCAAACACGCATCTCTTTTCCATCAAAATCATCAGCTCCTGTCATGGTTCTGTTCATTTTGTAATATTCTCCATCTATTCTTAAACCTGATAGATTGATCAAAATATCAGCGCCATAAGAATTTGATTTGTCGAAATAGGTGTCAGTTGTAATATATCCATTAGACATTGTTGCACCACCAAAACCAATTGTTATTCCATTTCTTTTTCTCCACTGGTTTCCTGAAAGAGTATATTTATAAGTTTTTTGCTCTGGATCACCAAAGGATAACATAAATCTACCAGTATATAACCTATTACCATATTTAGAACTTGCATATGTGCTAGGTTCATAGGTTCCTATTCTGTAACCAATACCAAAATTGTCGTAATTTTTAATACCAGCTAAAGCTAATCCTGAAATAATACCATTCCCTGCACCTGTGTTGAAACTTCTTAAAAACCAAGATGATCTGGTTTTATCAAATGAAGCCACAGCCCATGGACTAGTGCTTGATTCTCGTCCAATAGCAGCCCAAAAATACCCGGCTTCAAGGTTTAAAAACTCACTGTCCTTTAAAAGTTTAGCAGTTATATATGCTTTCCATATTCCAAGTCCGCTATAACTTCCTTTGGTTGCAGCATAGGAGTCTTCACCTAATCTGTCAGCATTCAGTTCTACAGCATATTTTAACCAAGAAAAAGGGTTTCCAGTAGCACCAAATCGAAGTCTTCTGAATGAAACATCTGCTCTATCGGCATATTCTGTTCCGTTTTTTTCTTCGCCCATAGTATAGGTAGCCCAAGTTTGTACACCAACAATAGGTTTAAACATCTTTTCTTTATTTATGGTTAAAAATGGAGATGTACTGCTTGCTTCTTTATTATCCTGAGCATTTACGTTTTTACCAATTGTTAATGGAAGAATTAATCCCAGGCTTATGACTAATTTTTTAAATTTCATTTGTTTCATTTTATGAGGTTTTGATATTTGTGAGTTTTTATAGAATCCGTTTTAGAAAATGTTTAATTAATTATCCTGTTTTCTTAGTATTCCAATTATTCAATAAGTTTACTTTCATCTTTAGTCCCTTTTAATAGTTTTATTTTTATCTGTTTTTCTGATCGTTTATCGATATCGCAAAATGGATAACGATATGCAAAAAAAATTTATTTACATGGTTTATAGATTAGTTTTTTACTTACTGATTATATCGATATATAAAATAAGATAACGAAATATTGTGCCATAAGCACCATGTTTATTGATTATGTGAGTTTTAAGGACTTCGAAAGAAAAATAAATCCTACATTTTTGTAGGATGATGTGATGCGGGTACTACAATTATGTTGTAATTATTTGAAATGAGTTTAGATGATCATTAATAAAATCTCGATCTGTAAATTATTGCCAACTTTCATATACGAATTAACTACTAAAACCTGTTTTAGTATAACTGCAAGCTAAATATTGGCATCTACCTCCTAATGATATTCTTCCGTCTGCTAATTATTAAATTCCGCTTTTTCGTCATGTTATCGGCCTATTCATGATTCGGTGTACATTACTCATAAAGATCATTGAACTGCTCATAAACGCTTTCGCTATATAAAGAGAAGTTTTCTACTTGTATATTTTCATCTTTTATCTACGAACAATTATTTATGGTTAACTAATCATAGGTTTCGGCCTGTAATTAATAATGTTTTCTCAATTAGCCACTTTTAAATTCTTTTTATCTCAGCTTTAATATCTGTAGGAGGGCCAAAGTACATCCATGAAGTAACTAAAACATCAGCTCCGGCTTTAGCATATTCATCAGCATTATTCCCATTTACTCCACCGGCGGCAATTATGCATATCTTAGAATTGATCTCTCTACACTTTTGTGCTGAGGTAATAAACTGTTTTGTTGGCATTTTATCAAACTGGATGGCATCAGCACCTGCTTTTGTAGCAATAATTCCTTGTTCAGGAGTATGTGCTTCAACAACTATTTTACGTTCTTTTTGTCGTGTTTTTATCTGTTCAATAATGTTATGTAGGTTTTCATATCCACCTTTAAATTCCAAATGTTCTTTAAAAATTAAAATAGTATCTGATAAGCCTGTTCTGTGAGGTACTCCACCTCCAGCAAGTAAAGCTTTTAAGGCTATCTTTTTTAAAAATGGAGGATGCTTTCGTGTACCAGCTAATGAAATATTGGGATTGTATTGTTTTGCCTTATTTAAAACATTATATGTTCTTGTTGCAATACTGGATGCAAACTCAATCATAGCACCACCTGTACGCCATATTAAATGTATTGCATCCGCACTTCCTTCTGCTTCTATAATGGAATCACCTACATTTATGTAGGTTCCTGAGGGAGTATATTTACTAACATTCAGACCTGCTTTTTTATAGATTCTTTCAGCCTCTTCACTACAGCAAACTACCATAGCATTTCTGGCAATTAATTTAATCTGACCTTTTTGATTGGAGAAATCCATCATTAAAGATGTCATATCACCCATTGGTACGTCATCTTCAATAATGCGATCAACATCTGCTTCAGTAAAAAATATCATGTATTAAGCGTTTAGTATTTTCATTGATAAAAGAGAATAATCTCAATATGTAATTAGTCAAAGTTAAAATTATATAGTTTCATTACTGTACGGTTTTACTATTTTAACATAAATATCCAATATAGGATAGAGGTTGATATAATAGAAATATATAATGCTATTTCATTGTTAACATTTTTGCACCTATATGTAAACATTTTAATATGCCAACAAAGATGGACTACATGTAACTTTGTTAAGTAATAATCCTATTATAAACTGAATGAATAATACATATTTTAGAGTTTTAGGATTTGTATTTTTGTTAGCAAAATCGGTTTAAAAATAACTTAATGAAATATCTACTGTTTTTATAATTGCTATTGAGCAGGTGATAAAATCATGTGGTATTATTTCATGTGAAAAAAATAATCTTATGAAAAGAAATTCTTACAAAGGAATAAACATTGTTTTTATATCACTTTTATTATTTATCACAAGTAATAGTATATATGCAAAAGTGGCATTACCATCTGTTTTTGGTGATCATATGGTGATGCAACAAAACTCAGATGAAAAACTTTGGGGTTGGGGTAAACCTTTTGAAGAAGTAAAAGTAATTACCTCATGGACCGACGATACTTTAAAAGCTGTGGTAAATCAAAACGGACATTGGAGTTTTATGCTTCATACACCTAAAGCAGGAGGGCCATATAGTATTACAATTCAGGGATACAATACTGTTACCATTGATGATATTCTAATGGGAGAGGTCTGGTTGTGTTCTGGTCAGTCGAATATGGAATGGTGTGCCAGTTATGGTTTTATTAATAGCGATGAAGAAGTTAAAAATGCAACTCATGAGGAAATAAGATTATTTCAGGTAGAATGGCGTACATCGCCATACAGATGTATTGATGTTGAAGGGAAATGGGTGAAGTGTACTTCTGAAACCATGAAAGATTTTAGTGCAATAGGTTACTTTTTTGGAAGAGAACTTAATCAGAAACTTAATGTACCTGTTGGCCTAATTAGTTCAAACTGGGGAGGGACACCTGTTGAAGCATGGATTCCTACAGAGAAAATTCTTGCCAATCAGGATTTAAGTGATGCTGCTAATAAAGTGCCATATTTTCCTTGGGCACCGAATAAACCTGGATATACTTTTAATTCTATGATTGCACCTTTAGTTCCATTTGCAATTAAGGGTGTGATTTGGTATCAGGGTGAAGCTAATGTTGATAATGCATATGCTTATGCAGATATGTTGGAAGAAATGGTGAAATGCTGGAGAGAAGAGTTTAATACCAATTTTGACTTTATCTATGCACAGATAGCTCCTTATAAAGATTACCAAAAAACTAGCGGTGTTGAATTAAGAGATATGCAACGAAGGGCATTGAAACAAATTACTAATTCAAATATGGTTATTTTAAGTGATATTGGAGATACTACAGATATTCATCCAAGAAATAAAGTTGATGCAGGTAAACGTTTTGCTTATTCCGCATTAAATAAAACATATGGATTAAAGGAATATCCCTTATCTGGACCAATATTTAAAGATTTTATTATAGATGGAAATAAGGTGGAAATATCATTTAATTATAGTGAGGGTTTACATTGTTCAGATAAAGAAATTAAAATGTTTGAAGTTGCCGGAAAGGATTTAAAATGGTATCCGGCAAAAGCAGTCATTAAAAACGATAAAGTAACAGTATCTTCTAAAGAAGTGAAAGAACCAGTTTATGTACGTTTAGGTTGGACGAACACAGCTACATTAAATCTTTTTAATAAAGATAATTTACCAGCCTCAAGCTTTACAACTGAAGAGTGGTATATTAAAATGCATTCGTTGTAGGATTAGATAATAGACATTAGACAAAAGAATATACATCATGTAAATAATCTTTTATCTTTCATCTCTTATCTATAATCATAAAGAACTCATGAAGAAATTAATAATAGTTGTTTTTATAGCATTTTTGGGTAGTCATGGTTTTGCTCAAAAATGTAGAAATAATGTGTGTTTTGATAAAGGATGGTTTTTTGCTTTTGGCCATCCTTTTGATAAAGCACAGGACTTTAATACCGGTACTGGTTATTTCTCGTATATGGCAAAAGCAGGGTTTGGTGACGGTGCAGCATCTAAGGATTTTGACCATAGAGCCTGGCGACCAGTAGATCTACCTCATGATTGGGCAGTTGAAATGCCTTTTGATGGAAGGGGAAGTCATAGTCATGGTTATAAGGCTGTTGGTCCTGGATTTCCTAAAGTTTCTGTTGGATGGTATCGTAAATCATTTACTGTGAGTAAAGATGATTATGGAAAACAGATTTTTCTAGATTTTGATGGCGTTTCCAGAGATGCTAAAGTTTGGATAAACGGTCATTATATGGGTAATGAATCAAGCGGATACCAGAGTTTCAGTTATAACATAACCGATGTTTTGAATTACGGAGGAGAAAATGTAGTTTCAGTTCGTGCAGATGTAACAATGGAAGAAGGCTGGTATTACGAAGGGGCAGGTATTTATCGTCATGTTTGGTTGCGTACAACGCCAGCATTACATATACCTAAGGATGGAACCTTTGTTTATTCTGAAGTAAAAGATAATGAGGCCAAATTGGTGATCGAAACAGAAATTGAAAACCGCGGACTTGAGAATTCTAAATATTCTGTTGAACAGCAAATTTTAAATAGCAGCGGAGAGGTTGTAAAAACAATCTATTCGGATGGTAAAAGAATACAAGGCATGTCGAAAAATTTGTATAAGGACAGTCTTACTCTTGCAGACCCTACACTATGGTCGCTGGAACAACCATATATGTACACTTTACTTACTCAATTAAAGGATGGTGATACTATCATTGATGAATATAAAACACCATTTGGAATCCGTACAGTTTATTTTGATGCCGAAAAAGGATTCTTTTTAAATGGTAAACATATAAAACTCAAAGGAACAAATAATCATCAGGATCATGCCGGAGTGGGATGTGCAATACCTGATGAATTAAATAAATGGCGTTTGCAGCAATTGAAAAATTTTGGTTGTAATGCCTACAGATGTTCTCATAATCCTCCAAAACCTGAGCTTTTAAAGTACTGCGATGAAATGGGAATTCTGGTTATTGATGAAAACCGATTAATGGGAACTACAGATAAAGCTCTTCATGAAATGGAACGACTGATGAAACGCGATCGCAATCATCCGTCAGTTATTATCTGGTCACTGGGGAACGAAGAATGGGGAATTGAGTGTAATGTGATAGGTGAACAGATTACTCCAACCATGCAAAAGTTTGCTCAGAATTTAGATCCATCCCGTCAAATTAATGTAGCCATTAGTGGGGGATGTAATAATGGAACATCGAGTGTTGTTGAGGTTGTTGGTTATAACTATTTAGGACAATGGAATACCGATCAGCATCACGAGTTATTCCCAAATCAGCCATCTATCGGAACCGAAGAAGGTTCAACTTATGCAACACGAGGTATTTATTTTGATGATGACGAAAAACATTATAAAGCTGCATACGACAGAGAACCCAGAGCAAACTGGTATTCAATAGAGGAGGGATGGAAACATTATGCTGAGCGTGATTATCTTTCAGGGATGTTCATCTGGACTGGTTTTGATTATCGTGGTGAACCAACACCTTATGCATGGCCTTCGGTAACTTCGTATTTTGGTATGATGGACTTATGTGGTTTTGCAAAAGATAATGTGTATTACCTTAGATCGTGGTGGCAAAAAGAACCTGTATTACATATTTTACCCCATTGGAACTGGCAAGGTAAAGAAGGTGATACTATTGATGTTTGGGTATATAGTAATGCGCAGGAAGTGGAGTTGGAATTAAACGGTAAAAAACTTGGGCGTAAAGTTATGGAACTTAACGGGCATCTGGAATGGAAAGTTCCTTATCGTACAGGTACCATTAAAGCTTTTGCTTATAAGGATAATAAGTTGATTCAAATTGCCTCTGTAAGTACTACGGGAGAAGCAAAATCAGTTTCACTTTCAGCAAGTAAAGATATTTTAAAATCGGATGGAAGAGATGTATCTGTAATTACTGTCGAAGTAAAAGACAAAAAGGGAAATGTAATTCCTACAGCAGATCAGTTGATTCAATTTGAAGTTGAAGGTCCTGGTAAAATAATTGGTGTAGGAAATGGAAATCCAACATCTCTCGAAAAGGAAAAGTATATAGATGATTACAAGCAGATTTCATTATCGGAAATTAAAGAATATAGTTTAGACGATGATTTTGTAAAAAAACAATTACCTGATCATTTATCCGGTATAGGAAAAGCTTTTTATACATCGTTTGAGTTGGACGAAAAGCCTCTGGATAATCAAGAATTTAAGTGGTTTTATAAATTTGTATCAGATAAGCAAAATATATATGTTAATGGTCATTTAATAACTCAGGACCTGTTAAAAGATAATGATCCTATAGATTTTGATTTAAGTACTGATATTTTAAAATCAGGGACAAATAATATTGTGATTGTTGGTGAGCCTTTAAAAGCCAAAAATGCTTGGGATTATCCAAATAAAAAGCCAGGTGTTATTCAGATTGTTACTAAAACAGAGCCTTGGAAACGGAAATTATTTAATGGTAAGGCTCAGGTTATTATTCAATCTTCAGGTCAACCGGGAAATGTAATTTTAAAGGCAACTTCTGAAAATTTAAAAGCTGAAGAATTAGAAATTAAAGTGGATTGAAAAAGATAGATAGAGTAAAGAAATGGTTTGTTCAGAAATAGAACAAACCATTTTTATTTTGAAGTTTTTGTAACATATTGAAAATAATCAATTAAAGCAATATAAGTATGGTTTTCTATTTACAAACAAAGAGCATCGATAACTAAGAATAATAATTAAGCATAGAATAAATTTTTGGTTAAGATGTTTTTTTATACATTAGTCCGATTCTTCAAAAGACGATTATAAATTTGGTATAAGGGATTATCGAACAATTCGAAATCTTTAACGTATAATAGTTAAATTGTTATCCCTTTTTATTGCTATTGTTAACTATTTTAAAGCGAAAGCTCTATGAATATCAAATTCTATATTTTATTGTTTGCTGTATTGGTTAGTTTGTTCTCGTGTAAATCCAATACTGATTCTTCTGAACTTAAGTTTGGCTTTTTAATACATTCACTTGAAAAGGTGAGATGGAATAATGATATCAAATACATAAAGCAGCGAAGCGAAGAAAAAGGTATTACTGTAATTGTAAAAGATGCCGGTAATAGTGCCGATGTACAGGTTCAACAAGCAAGGGAGCTTTTAGAGCAAGACGTAGATGTATTGGTTATAGTTGCTGCAAACCAGAATAGTGCTGCTCAAATTGTAAGATTGGCCAATGATAATAAAACACCTGTAATAGCTTATGACAGATTAATTCAAAATTGTGATTTAGACTATATTGTATCATTTAATTATTACAAAGTAGGAGAGATGATGGCCAACTATGCTTTTTCAAAAGTTAATAGTGGAAATGTTGTTTTTCTTTATGGAGATAGCAATGATGCCAATGCAATAATGGTTAAGGATGGTATTGAAAAAGTTTATAATAAAGTTAATTCTCAAAATAAATATAATCTGGTTTTTAAAGATTATGTAGAAGGTTGGTCATATGATGTGGCCAAATATGATTTTTCAAAAGTAGTAAACTATTATACTGAACCGATTGATATTGTACTTGCCTGTAATACTCCTCTGGCTCTGGCTGTTTCTGATGTTTTAAAAGAAAATGGTCGTAATCCGAAAGAAACAATTATTACAGCTCAGGATTATTCAGATGTATTAGGAGAATCTATTAAAAATAATGAGGTTAATATGACTGTCGATAAACCTTTAAAAGATTTAGCCTTTGGTTTGGTTGATTTGGTTGAAAAAATATATAAAGGCGATAAAGATAAAGGAATCAATGGTACTGTTAACAACAGACAAAAAGATGTTGATGGATTATTATTTGAACCTTATGTTGTAGATCAGAAAAATATTGATCAATATCTAAAAAATTAATAATCTGAGTTTCAATGTTAATGATTATTAAGTTTAGTTATTAATATTATCAATAGAAACAGCATCGTTAGTATATTCAACGTTATCATTATTAAGAGCATATTCTTTAGGAGAAATTCCATAAAATGCCTTAAACGAATTTGAAAAATGAGGTAAGCTGGTATATCCAACAGCATAGGCTACTTCGCTTATATTTAATTTCTTCGTACTTAAAATATAAGCAGCCTGTTTCATCCTGATATTCTTTATAAAGTCACGAGCTGATTGATTAGTAAGATCTTTTAGCTTACGGTGCATATGAACACGACTAATACCAACACCATCGGCAAGCATTTCCACATTTAAATTGCTATCAGAGATATTGTCTTTTATAATGGTCATTATCTTTTGCATGAGTATTTCGTCGTGAGATTTTAATTTAACATTCTCTATATTAAAAGAATCTCCTTTTAATGCCAGTTGCTGATATATCTTTCTTCTGTTTTCTAATAAGTTGGCAATGGTTTTCTTAAGGAATGAACTATTAAACGGTTTGACCAGATACATATCTGCACCAGTTTCTATTCCTTGAGCTTTATCCTCATCCTTAGAAAGAGCCGTTAAAAGAATAACCGGAATGTGGCTGGTATCATTATTTCCCTTAATCTTTTTACATAAAGTAATACCATCCATTTCTGGCATCATAATATCACTGATAATTAAATCAGGTTTTATTGTTTGCAATTGATCGAAAGCTTCTTTTCCATTAATACAAGCTACAACATTATACACAGAACTTAGCTCTTGTATTAAATAGTTCCTGATTTCATCTTCATCATCAATGACCATTAATTTATAATTAGATTTTGGCTTTTTAGAAACAGAATTTGATTCAATAGAAACCTGTTCAATTACAGGAAGTTTCAGACTAGGTGCAGGAAGAATGTTCTTTTCCAGTATTAAGTCTTCTTGTGGTAAGTGATCACTGCCTAATGGTATTTCAATGATAAATTTAGCACCTGGTTTATCACTTCTGTTTTGCGCATATAATATTCCTTTGTGCAATTCAACCAATGATCTTGATAAATTTAAACCAATTCCGGTACCTGTAATGTTTAAGTTATCATTGGATTGAGATTGGTAAAACCGATCAAATATCTTTTCAAGATCTCCTTTTTTTAGCCCATTCCCTGTGTCTGTAATTACAATTTGAGCATGTGTTGGGGTTGTTGATGTTTTTTTTCCTTCGCTAATAGTATTAATGTTAATGTCAATACATCCTCCATTGGGCGTATATTTAAAGGCATTGGATAATAAATTTAGTATTACCTTTTCAAAATTGAGAGGATCAATCCATACTTCAATATCCTCATTTTTACTACTAATGTTAAAAGTAATAGATTTGCTTTCTGCTGCTAATTGATACGATTGTGCAACTTCCTTGATAAAATCCAATAAGTTTGTTTTCTGAAACTTAAATAATAATTGGCCTTTGTCAATCTTTCTAACATCTAGTAACTGGCAAACAAGTCTAAAAATTCGGTTTGCATTCAGATGCATCGTTTTAAAAAGGCGTTGATTTTCTTCGCTATTTCTTTTCTGTAATAACTTCTCCAAAGGATCAATTATTAAGGTAAGAGGCGTTTTAATTTCATGAGAAATGTTAATGAAGAACTGCATCTTGGTTTCATTGGTTTTCTCAGCTTCCAGTCGTAATAATTTTTCCTTATAGAATAATGTAATAGTATAAAGAATGGCGAAAGCTAATGCAATCCATAAAATTTTAGCCCAATTAGTTTTATACCATGGAGGGAAAATAATAATGGTTAGCTTACGAGGTTCAGAATATTGTTTTTTATCAACTCCACGAACAAGAAATTCATAGGTGCCATGCTTAAGGTTTGTGTAGGTTGCAGAACGATTTAATGAATTACTAAAGTTCCAGTTTTCATCAAATCCTTCCATTTTATATTCATAGGATATTCTGCTTTGATTAGCTAATTCAACAGATGAAAATCCAATAGAAAAAACATTGTCTTTTTCTTTTAAATTTACGGTATCTGCTAAAACTATCGACTTGTTTAGTATTGTATGTCTTCCTGTTTTCTGACCGATTTCAATGTGATTGTTTAACACCTTAAAGTCTGTCAGCATTACATCTCTGATTGTTCTTTTAAAATTCAGATAATCTTTCTTGACTTCAGAAATCCCGTTTATCCCACCAAATAATAATTTATTATCATCAGTTTTAAATACAGCATTTCTACTAAACTCATTAGCCTGTAAACCATCACTGGCAAAATAAGTCGTAAAGGTGCTGTTATCCGGATTATACCTGTTTAACCCATTATGAGTACTAATCCATATCTGTTGGTTATCGTCTTCAAGTATTCCACAAATCACATTGCTGCTTAATCCATCTTTGGTTGAAAATATATGCGATTCAAGTGTATTAAGATTTACTGTAACTAATCCTCCGTATGTACCAACCCATAAATTACCATTTGAATCTGGTACAATACAATAGACAACATTATGAGGTAAAAAATTGTCTTCTGTAGAGTAGATTTTTAATTCGTTTTTATGGGTTTGAGCATATACCAGTCCATCATAGGTTCCTATCCATACATTATGTTTCTGATCAACATATATGTCGTTAACCCATTTAGGTATTAATTGATTTAAAGAATCTGGCCAATTTAAACCGGCTTGAAAAATATCATTCTCTGTGTTAAATCTGCAGATACCACCACCCAGAGTTGTTAGCCAAAGTTCTTTATTATTTAAAGGTCTTATTGCAGTTATTTTATCATTAATCAGGGAGTTGGGGTTCGTTGGATCGTTCTTGTAGGTTTTAAGATTACCAGTTTTCTTATTGTACTTTAATAAGCCATTAAAAAACGTTCCAATCCAAAGGTAATTGTCATCTGAATCATACAGACTTAGAACATTATTTCCTTCACTTTTGCTCTTTTTGTTCTCAAGGTTTATTTGTTTAATGTTGTGTGATTTCCAATCCATATGGTATATGCCATCGCCATCAGTTCCAATCCATAAATTATTTTTGTCACCATTAAGAGCTGTAATGCAGTTGGATCCAATGCTATTTTCTCCAAAAGCCCTGTATCCATAATGGTTAAATAATTCTTTTGATTCAGGAAACAGATATAATCCTTTTTGAAAAATCCCTAACCATATATTCCCAACATTATCTTCTGTAATAGAATGAATTTTACATTTCGAAAAGTCAAAGGACGAACTTCCGGGGTGCATCTTTTCAAGTAGCCCGGTTGTTGAATTCAGTTTTCTTAAACCTTTACCATCAGTTCCTACCCATAACCGTTTTTTAGAATCAAAAAGAAGTGATTTTACAGGAATGTCATTATCATCAGGATCATTTGATTTAATTGAGGTTAAGATCTGATTTTGTTTGTTAAATTGCAACAAGCCTGATTTAAGTGTTCCTATATATATATTGCCTTTATGGTCTTCGCATATATCAGTAATGTCATTACTAGGTAGGTTAAATGGTTTGGATTTACTCTTTGAAAAAGTTTGAATTTCTTCTGTATTTAAGTTGTATGTACTAATGCCATTGTTATCTGATCCTATCCATAATACACCATCTGAATCAAGGAAAAGACATTCCAGATAAAAACTACATAAATTATGATTGAGGCGTGTAGAGTACCTGGCTCTTCCAACTGTATGATCAATCTTTATTAATCCGAATGCAGAAGTCGTAATCCAGATATCTCCGTTGGGTGCTTCGGTAATATCACTAACATAAGGATGGATTTGCTTATCGTTAATAAAGATTTTGATTTCGCTAAATGATTCTGTGTTATGATGGTATACCTGTAGTCCATTGATCTGTCCAATCCAGAAGTTTCCTTTACTATCTTCAAATAAAGAAGTCACAAAATTGGCTTTTAAACATGTACTATCGTTCTTTGATCCTTCAAATGCTTTGAATTTTATTCCATCAAAACGATTTAATCCATCTTCCGTAGCTACCCAAATAAATCCAATATGATCCTGATAAACTTCATTGATTAAACTATTGCTCAAACCCTCATTATAATCAAAAAGCAATTTTTTTTGACCAGATGCAGAGCCTGAGAAGATGAATAAAAATAGTGCAATAAGTATTAAAAAGTGGGGGCGCATAGCTCTATTTTGAATTCCGAAACTAAAGTAACAAAAATTCAAATTACTAAACCTTTTTTTACATTTTAAATGGAGGATATTTAGTTAATGTAACCTGTAATTAAGTATTTGTAACCTGCGTGTAAGTCAGGTAACATGTATGTAACAGCTTGTTACGTTATTGTCACCTCCAAAGATCCTGCTTCTGATACATTTGTAATGTAAAGTTTTTATAAACTGTAAACCATTAGGGATGCAACGAAAAAATCAAATTTCTTTTATAAATCTACTCTTATTAATTCTTGTTTGCGGATGTAATAAACCAAGAGTTTTTGAAGACACTTCATATTCATTTGAAGAAAGAGTGGATGCGTTGGTAAAAGAAATGACTTTAGAGGAAAAAGTCAGTCAGCTAAAATATAATGCTCCTGCAATACCCCGATTAAACATATCTGAATATAACTGGTGGAACGAGGCTTTACATGGAGTAGGACGTTCAGGTATTGCTACTGTTTTTCCTCAGGCTATTGGTATGGCAGCAACATGGGATGAACCTCTTATGTACGGGATGGGTGATGTAGTCTCTGATGAAGCTCGTGCTAAATACAATAGATATATTAAAGAAAATAAGCATGGGATTTATCAGGGACTCACATTTTGGTCTCCTAATATTAATATTTTTCGTGATCCCCGATGGGGAAGAGGTATGGAAACTTTTGGTGAAGATCCGTACCTGACTTCAAAAATAGGAACTGCCTACATAAAAGGATTACAAGGTAATGATTCTACTTATTTAAAACTGGTTGCTACAGCCAAGCATTTTGCTGTACATAGTGGTCCTGAGTTTGGCAGACATAGCTTTAATGCTGTGCCATCTCTTTATGATTACCAGGAAACTTATACTCCTCAATTTAAAGATGCTGTAATAAACGGTCATGTATATTCAGTAATGTGTGCATACAATCGCTTAAATGGAATGCCGTGTTGTGGTAATAAAGAGTTAACTTCTTTATTACGCTATGTTTGGAACTTCAATGGGTATATTGTTTCAGATTGTGGAGCGATTAAAGATTTTTATGCTCAGGATGCTCATGAAATTGTTAATACAAAAGCTGAAGCTGCAGCCATTGCTTTACAGGCCGGAACAGACTTGAATTGTGGTGATTCATACGAAGATTTATTAGAAGCATTGAAAATAGGATATTTAACAGAAGCTGATATTGATGTTTCTGTTAAAAGATTGATGTTAGCCAGGATGAAACTGGGAATGTTTGATCCTGAAGAAAAGGTTCCTTACAATTCCATATCTCCTGATATAGTTGATAGTAAAGAACATCAGCAAATTGCTCTTGATGCTGCACATAAATCCATTGTTTTATTAAAGAATGATGGCGAAACATTACCCTTAACGAAGAATATAAAAAAGCTTGCTGTTATTGGGCCTAATGCAGATCATATAGAATCGTTGCTGGGTAATTACAATGGTTATCCCTCTAACCCAATTACTCCGTTATCTGGTTTCGAGAATAAATTACCTAATACCAAAATTTCTTACTCATTAGGTTGCTCTCATGCAGATGGATTACCATACATGTCAGCGATTCCAAGCCAAAATTTATATACAGATACAACGATAAAACAGAATGGCCTGATGGCCGAATATTATAATGATTCGATTAATGGAAAACCTTTATTACAAAGAATAGATACTAATATTGATTTTAAGTGGATTAATGATGCTCTGTCAAAAGAAATTAAAAAAGAAAAGTTCGCAGTTAGATGGAAAGGAGTCATCGTTCCGGAAATTGATGGTGAATACAGCATTGGCATTGAAGGATTAAATAAAATTGCTTTATGGATAAATGATGAACTTCAGTGTGAATACCATAGTGTTCATCATCCTGTACGAAAGTATGAAAAGGTAAATTTAAAAGCAGGGGAAAAGTATTCCATTTGTATAGAATACAAACAAAATCAATCAGAATATCCTATGGCTCGTTTGTTATGGGAAACTCCTCATGAAAACCTTATTCAACAAGCTATTGAAAAAGCAAAAGATGCAGATGTAGTTATTTTATGTATGGGTTTGAGTCCTCTATTAGAAGGTGAGGAAATGGAGGTGGAAGTTGATGGATTTAGAGGTGGAGATCGTGTTAGTATTGAACTGCCAAAAGTTCAGCAGAATCTCATAAGAGAAATAATGAAGTTAGGAAAGCCTAGCGTTCTTGTTTTGCTAAATGGTAGTGCACTTGCAATAAACTGGGAAAAAGAGAATGTGCCAGCTATTGTTGAAGCCTGGTATCCCGGACAAGCAGGAGGAAAAGCTATTGCTGATGTTTTGTTTGGAGATTACAATCCTGCTGGAAGATTACCGATTACATTCTATAAATCAGTAGATCAATTGCCTGATTTTAAGAATTACAATATGGAAGGCCGTACTTACAGGTATTTTAAAGATGCAGCATTATTCGAATTCGGTTACGGATTAAGTTATAGCAGGTTTGAATACTCAAATATCATTACTCCTGATCATATTACTGCAGGTGAAATATTTCATGTTCAGGTGGATGTGAAAAATATAAGTGAAGTTGATGGTGATGAAGTTGTACAGTTATACATTTCACATCCATTCTTTAATAATAAAAAAGCCATAAGAAGCTTAAAAGGTTTTATGCGCATTCATATAAAAGCTGGAGAATCCCAAACCGTGTCATTTGAATTAAGCCCTCAGGATATTGCAATATTAAATCCGGATAACAAATATATCATTGAAGGATCTCCGGTGGAAATTTCATTAGGAGGATGCCAACCTAATAAAACGGCAGTTAAAAATAAACAAGTCATAAAAACTCAGATTATCCCCAAACTTGAAAATAATGAAGTTTATGTTTTGAATGATTGAATTGAAATCGTAGTAAGATAAAATTAAAAATAGGAATAGAAGTTAACACTAATAAAAATGCGCAAAAAACAACAAATAGTAATATTTACAGTATTCTTAATTCTGAACATCATTGTATTCTCTTGTCAGATAAAAAAGCAACAGGAAAATCTTTCCTTAAAAAGTGCCTTAAAAGGTAAGTTTTTGATTGGTACAGCAATGAATAAGGAACAAATACAAGATGAAGATCCTGATGCTGTAGAGGTAATTTTAAAACATTTTAGTTCTGTTGTTGCTGAGAATTGTATGAAGAGTGAGAGAATTCATCCTAAGGAAGATGAATATAACTTTAGTTTAGCTGATCAATTTGTTGATTTTGGAAAGGCTAACAACATGTTTATCATTGGACATACCTTAATCTGGCATTCTCAGTTAGCAGACTGGTTTTGTGTAGATGAAAATGGAAACAATGTATCCAGAGAGATTTTGATTAGCAGAATGAAGAATCATATCAGCACTGTTGTAGGCCGATATAAAGGACGTGTTAAAGGTTGGGATGTGGTTAATGAGGCTGTATTGGATGATGGTTCTTTACGTAAAAGCAAATTTTATAATATTATAGGAGAAGACTATATCAAGCTTGCATTTCAGTTTGCACATGAGGCTGACCCTGAAGCAGAATTATATTACAATGACTACTCCATGTCTAATGAAGCTAAGCGCAATGGAGTAGTTGCGTTGGTTAAATCACTTCAAAAAGAAGGTGTTCAGGTTGATGGAATTGGAATGCAGGCGCATTGTACTATTAATTACCCCCCGATTTCAGAGTTTGAGAAGAGTATTGAAGCCTTTTCTTCTTTAGGTGTTAAGGTTATGATTACCGAATTGGATATTTCTGCTATTCCTTCACCATTTGAAATTGAAGGTGCAGATGTGGCTAGCCGTTTTGATTATAAAGAAAGCATGGATCCATATAAAAACGGAATGCCGGATTCTATTGAAGTTGTTTTCAATAAGCGATATATGGATTTCTTCAATCTGTTTTTTAAACATAGAGATAAAATTTCCAGGGTAACAGTTTGGGGTGTTAACGATGGTCAGACCTGGAGAAACTATTGGCCTATACCCGGAAGAACAGATTATCCATTGTTGTTTGATCGACAAAATAAACCCAAGTCAGTTGTAAACGAAATTATAAAGGCTGCAAATGCCATTGAATAAAATACGATCAGTCTAAAAAAAATCTAATGAAAATGAAAAAAGAAAGATATTTAGTTAACGACCTGTACACAGCTGATCCCGCCGCACATGTATTTAATGGTAAGCTTTATATCTATCCATCTCATGATGTTGAATCCGGAATACCTGAGAATGACAATGGTGATCATTTCGATATGAAAGATTATCATGTTTTTTCGATGGAAGATATGGAAGGTGAAGTTACAGATCATGGTGTTGTGTTGGATGTTAAGGATGTACCATGGGCAAGCAGACAGATGTGGGATACTGATGTTGCTAAAAAAGATGGAAAGTACTATATGTATTTTCCTGCAAAAGATAGGAATGATGTATTTCATATTGGGGTAGCAGTAAGTAATATGCCAGAAGGTCCATTTTTACCCGAAGCGTATCCTATGAGAGGCAGTTATAGTATTGATCCATGTGTATTCGATAATGGAAACGGAGAGTACTTCATGTATTTTGGTGGATTATGGGGAGGGCAACTTCAACGATACCGAAATAATAAAGCTATAGAATGCGGACAAGAACCTTCAGATCATGAACCGGCATTATGTCCTAAAGTAGTGAGACTTTCGGATAATATGTTAGAATTTGATCATGACCCCCGAGACTTATTAATTGTTGATCAAGACGGTACTCCATTAAAAGCAGGAGACCATGATCGAAGGTTCTTTGAAGCATCATGGATGCATAAGTATAAGGGTAAATATTATTTTTCTTATTCAACAGGAGATACCCATTTGCTGTGTTATGCAATAGGTGATGATCCTTACGGTCCGTTTACTTATCAGGGAGTTATTCTTACTCCGGTAGTAGGTTGGACAACTCATCATTCGATTGTTGAATTTAAAGGGAAATGGTATTTATTTCATCATGACTGTGTTCCTTCAGGAGGTAAAACCTGGTTAAGAAGCCTGAAGGTAACTGAACTTGAATATAATGAAGATGGTACTATCAAAACTATTCAGGGATGTTAGTCTAATCTAAATTATAATATATCTATTAAATCAAAATATAAACTCCCGGAACCAGCCTTTAAGAATTATTATCTCTCATAAGTTTAATTCTTAAAGATGGATTCCATTCTAAAAGCTAAAACAAATTTATTAACACATGAAACGAGCCATGAGAGAAAGTTCTCATATGAGAAAGATTATTTTTGGGCGAGTTCCATGCGACAACAGAAAAACAAATTTTAATCGCATGAAAAGAATCTACAAACTACATCGGAGAGGTATTTTTTTACTTTTCCTAATGATTTCTGTGCCGTTGCTGTCAATGGCGCAGAATATTGAAGTTACAGGTAAGGTGATTGATTCAAGTGGTAGTCCTTTACCTGGTGTAAATATTATTATTGTAGGAACTACAAATGGTACAATTACTGACTTTGAAGGTAATTACCATTTAACGGTTCCTAAAGGAAGTCAGTTAACCTATAATTTTATTGGTTTTACTTCTAAAACAGTAACCATTTCTGATCAAACAGTTGTTAACGTAACTCTTATAGAGGATATGGCAAAACTTGATGAAGTTGTGGTTGTGGGTTACGGACAAATGAAACGTACCGATTTAACCGGATCTGTTGTTTCTGTGTCCAGTGATGCTATTGAAAAAACAGTTTCTACCTCAATCGACCAGGTTTTACAAGGACGTGCAGCCGGGGTTCAGGTTCAGCAAAACAGTGGTGCACCGGGAGCCAGTACTTCTATTCGTATCAGGGGTATTAATTCATTAAACAGTTCAAACGAACCAATTATTGTTATTGACGGAGTTATTATTGATGCTTCTACAGAATCAGAAACATCAAATGCACTTTCTTCAATAAACCCTTCTGACATTGTTTCAATGGACATTCTTAAAGATGCATCTGCAACAGCGATCTATGGATCTAAAGGAGCTAATGGTGTTATTATTATTGTAACCAAAAAGGGAAAAAAGGGAGAAGCCCGAATTACTTACGATGGTTATATGGGATGGCAGGAAATGCCTAAAAAGTTAGATCTTCTTAATCTGAGAGAGTATGCTACCCTTAAGAATACCAAAGCAGAGATGGGTATTCTGGAGTACGATGACAATTTTGTAAGAGCAGATTTATTAGGAGAAGGTACTGATTGGCAGGAAGAACTTTTTTCAAAAGCCATGATGCAGAACCATAACCTGTCAGTTTCAGGTGGATCTGAAAAAAGTACTTATGCTTTAGGTGCTGGATATTTAGAGCAGGATGGTATAGCGGTTGGATCAAGCTTCGACAGAATCAGCTTACGCGGAACTTTTGATTCGCAGGTAAAAAGTTACCTAAAAGCAGGTGTTAACTTCAACTTCAGTAATTCGGAGCAAAATACAACGGTATCCGACGACAATTTGATTGCAACAGCTTTAAAACAAACACCAAACGTTGCAGTTCGTAATGCCGACGGTAGTTTCGACGGTCCTGATACCGATATGTATGTACAATCAAACCCAGTTGGTTTAGCAATGCTAAAAGAAAACAGAAATGAAAAAATGGGTATTCGTGCCAATACTTATTTAGAAGCTGAGATTATAGAAGGTTTAACTTTTAAAACAGATGTTTCTATTAACTATGGTATTACTAACGGATATAAGTTCACTCCAACATATACTTTCGGAGCTATTGAAAATACAGTAAGTGAAAGTTCAAAAGCTAAATCATACAGTAAATATTATAGCTGGAGAAACATATTAACATATACTAATTCGTTTGGGAATCATGATGTGAATGTAATGTTAGGTCAGGAGATGCAGGAATCTAAATGGGAATATTTATATGCTTACCGTTCTGGTTTCTTAACTAATGGGGCTACTGATCTGGCTTTAGGAGATGCATCTACAGCAACAAACACAAGTTCAAGTGGTGGTAGTTCTATCAGCTCAGTGTTTGGTCGTTTATTCTATTCTTTTAACGATAAATACCTTTTAACATCGACCTTGCGTTACGATGGTTCTTCAAAATTTTCCGAAGATAACAGATGGGGACTTTTCCCTTCGGCAGCTTTAGCCTGGAAAGTTTCTAATGAAGGCTTTTTAAAAGATAATGCTGTTATTAACAATCTAAAACTTCGTTTAGGATGGGGTGCTGTAGGTAACGAAAACTTAAGTAGTACAGCTTATGCCTATACATCTACCTATGCATCGGTTGCAACAGCCAGTTGGGGAACTGCATTAATTGCTGATAACACTGCTAACCCTGATTTGGAATGGGAAACAACTTATTCAAGCAACATTGGTTTTGATTTGAATTTATTCCAAAATCGTATTGAGTTTATCGCCGATGTTTATTACAAAAAGACAAAGAATCTGTTATTGGAGTTACCTCTTCCTGCTTACGTGGGAACATCAGGACAGGGTTCCACTTCTGCTCCTTGGGTAAATATTGGATCTCTTGAAAACAAAGGTCTTGAATTGACTTTAAATACTGTAAACGTTGATAAAGGAAGCTTTATGTGGCGTTCGAACTTTGTTTTCTCTTTAAATCGCAATAAAGTTCTTTCATTAAATACTGAAAGTAGTATCCTGAATAAAACACTTTCTCAGGGATCGGAAACTACAGTTGTAACACGTACAGCAGTGGGTGAGCCTATCGGTCAGTTTTATGGCTATAAGGTGATTGGTCGTTTCGAAGATGCAACAGATTTCTATTATAAAGATGCGGATGGAAATGTGGTTCCAACAGCTATCCCAAGTGATATGTCAATTGGTGAAAACAGCATCTGGATTGGTGACTATATTTTTGAAGATATCAATAAAGATGGTGTTATTGATGAAGAAGACCGTACTTTTATTGGTGATCCTTCACCTGACTTTACATTTGGTATTGGTAATACCTTTAGCTATAAAGGTTTTGATTTAAATATTTATTTAACCGGATCTTATGGAAACGAAGTGGTGAACTATCAACGTCGTTGGTTAGAGAATCCTCGCGAAAGTACAAACTTATTGAAGAAGGCTTTAGGTTATGCACAACTTGATTTAATCAATGCAGATGGCCCTAACGACTATCGTAATGTATATATTTCAGGAGGCGATGCTGATATGTGTCGTTTATCAACAGGATCTTCAACATACAACTACAGATATAGTGATAAGTTCGTTGAAGATGGTTCTTACCTGCGTATTCAAAACATTTCATTAGCATACAATCTGCCAAAAAAATGGTTGGCCAAAATTGGGGTGGATAACCTTAAAATCTATTCTAATGTTCAAAATGTTTACACGTTTACTAAGTACTCAGGTTATGATCCTGAAGTCGGTTCTATAAATCAGGATGCATTGCTATCCGGAATCGATAATGCTCGTTATCCTTCTCCTCGTGTGTATACTTTTGGAGTCAATGCAACATTCTAACCGATAAAAGTTTATAAAAATGAAGAAAAATAAATTTATATACTATTTCTTGTTTTTAACATTATCCGTGTTAGGAACAAGTTGTGATGATTATCTGGAAGTTTTACCCAATGATAAAATCACAAAAGAAAATTTCTATACCAGCGAAAATGATTTTCAGGCAGCTACTGCTGCACTTTATAATAATGTTTGGTTCGATTTTAACGATAAGTTTTACTATGCTTTAGGTGATGGACGTTCATATAACCTTTATGCGCCTTATTCAGATTACATATATCCATTTAGTGATTTAACAGAAACCGGATTGACTGGTCCTTTGGTTTCTGCATGGGCATCTTTTTATAATGTGATACAACAATCCAACAATGTAATCATTGGTATTAATAATAGCAGTGTGGACAGCGATATTAAAAAGCAATACATCGCCGAAGCCCGTTTTATGCGTGGAACAGCTTATTGGTATCTGGCTTCATTATGGGGTGATGTTATTCTATGTGAAGATCCTGCTGATTTGGTTGCCAATCCTATCGTTAGTCCAAATCCAATTGACGATGTTTATGAATTTGTAATGCGCGATTTGGAATATGCAGCTAAATATTTATCAGATATTGCTTATGATGAAGGACGTTTGACTAAATATAGTGCTTTTGCAATGCTATCACGTGTTTACTTAAGTTATGCTGGTTTAAGTGATGATGTAAACAGTGGTACTCGTGACCAGACCTACCTTGATTTGGCCAAGAAAGCTGCAGCTAAAGTTATTGATGAGGGGCCATATTCATTAATGGATGATTATGCTGAGTTATTCAAGATAGAAAACAATAATAATTCAGAATCAATTTTTGCTTTACAATGGGTTCCTAATGGAGATTATGGTGTAACCAATACCCAACAAGCATATTTTGCTTGTAGTTCGGATATTACAGGAGATGATGCAGCATGGGGATATTGGACAAGAGCTGCTTATAATGTGTTGTTAGAGTATGAAACTACAGATGTTCGTCGTAAAGCAACCTGGATGGGTTATGGTGATTATTATGCTGAGATTAATTCAAGTAATGGCGGCTATACCTATGAAATGACCAATACGGCATTAAACGTGAAAAAAGGTGTAGTAGGTTCTAAAAGTGATAACTCAGATATCAGTAGAATGAACTCATCATTAAATACCTATATGATGCGTTTGGCTGAGGTCTATTTAAACTATGCAGAAGCAACATTAGGAAATAACGAAAGCACCAGCGATGAAAATGCTTTGCTTTACTTTAACAAATTAAGAACCAGAGGTAATGTAGCAACAAAAGCTTCTTTAACCTATGATGATATTATTCATGAGCGCCGAATTGAATTATGTATGGAAGGTCAGTACTGGTATGATTTGGTTCGAAGAGCTTACTATAAGCAACAAGAAGTAATCAATTATATCATTGGTCAGGATAGGGGAACTATTATTCCTTTTACCTACGAAGTAGAAACAAACTCTGTTGTTTACGATGATTCCAGATCAGAAGGAACACGTTCTATTGGCGATATTGATGCATCTGTCTTTTTATTACCATATCCTGAGTCGGAAGTAGTTCAGAATCCGCTATTAAAGTATGCTCCTGTTGCGTATGAGTTTACAGAAGATAGAATTACAGACTTATTTAATTGATTTGATATAATATTCAAAAAGCATATAAAATGAAGATTAAATATTTTAATATAAATAAATGGACATCATTATTTACAATGGGAATAATAGCGATGACGTTGTTTATTACTTCTTGTGAAGAGGATAATGATTATAGCGGTCCGATAACTATAAGTAAGGTTTATTTAGAGGATGCTGAATCCTCAGTCCCAGACAGAGAAATATCTTTTGTACGTTTAGGACAACTTATTCGTATTGAAGGAACAGGCTTTACTGATCTTAAAAAGGTTTATATCAATGGATATGATTCTTATTTTAATCCTACTTTAGTTTCTGATCAATCATTGTTGGTTTCTGTATCTAAAGAAACGCCAATTATTGAGGCAGATGCAGATGTTCGTAACACTATCAGACTTGTTAATGATGGAAACGAAACAGTATTCAGTTTTGACGTTCGTTCTGCAGCACCTTCAATTACAAGTTTTTCAAATTCTTTGCCTAAGGTTGGTGAGCCAATCATTGTTTATGGTTCAGGTTTATTAGAAGTTACCAGTGTTTTATTTCCTGGAGATGTGGAAGTGACAGATGGTATTGTATCTGATGAGGATGGTGAGTATTTTATTGTAAATATGCCTGATGGAGTTTCTGAAGATGGAGGTTCTATATTTATTGAATGTGCTAACGGGGGTGCTTATTCTCCTGCTTGTTTTAATTTTAAAGCTGGTGTTATTTTAGATTTTGATGGTTTGGGTTCTCAAGGTTCATGGGGAAGTGCAACAAGTATGATTAAGCCTGCTGACCTTGAATCAACATCTATTGGTACAGATAATATTTCGCAAGGAATTTATGTTCCTCACCGTCCGTCTCGCATGACATCAATTGCTGCTGCATCAACAAGATGTTCTGAGGTTTGGACAGCAGGTAATGAAGTGGATGACTGGCGCGGACAATTAACATCTTATATTCCTACTACAACATCTTTGGATGAAGTTGCATTCCAGTTTGATGTTTATGTTCCTGAAGAATGGGAAGGATCTGGTTATTTAAAAATATGTTTGGTGAATGGTTTTAATGGTGGCGAATGGGCTGGTTACTGCTATAATTATGTGCCATGGATTGTTGATGGTGAATCAGTAGCATTTCAAACTACCGGTTGGACCACAGTGACTGTTCCTTTTAGCAGCTTCTATGCTTTTGATGACGACGAAGATCATACTTTTGAAGAGGTATTGGTAGCCAGAGAAACATCCAGTTATAAGAACTTTGGATTCTACTTTGAAAACTCAGATTTTGCTTTAAACCAAGTAACAGGTAACGATAGTGATAGCGAAACCGAGTTTGCATCCAGTGAAACCTCAGTAAGTGTATATACTGATAATTGGAGAGTAGTTTCACTAGTTACTCCTACTTATAGTGATTTCCCAGAGGATGAAGAATAGTTGTTTATTTCAAATTTAAGAAAATGAAGTACAATAAAATATTATCAATATTAGCTATGTGTTCTCTTGTTTTTTCATCGTGTGATGATCAGATTATGGAGTGGCACGATGACCCTACACATGGCGAAGTAACCAGAGATGAGTTACCTTTAGAATTGGCTGAAAAAATCAGTCGTTATGAGGCGCTAAATACTTATACAGATATGAAGTTAGGCGCAGGAATAGGTATGGATTTGTACATGGATAACGAAACGTACAGAGGACTTACAAATGAAAACTTTGATGAGGTAACAGTAGGATATGCCATGAAGCATGCTGCAATGGTTAACTCAGATGGATCCATAGACTTTGATCCTGTTGATGAATTTATAACTGCTACTCAGAACGCAGGCTTAAGCGTGTATGGACATACTTTAGTGTGGCATTCAAATCAAAATGCCGCATATTTAGATGGTTTAATTGCTGCAACTGTTATTCCTGGAACTGCAGGTTCAAATTTGATTACCAATGGTGATTTTGAAGATGCAACTTTGAGTCCCTGGTTTGGTTGGGGAAACAGTTCTTCCAGAGAAGTTTCTGCTGTAGGAGAAGGACTAGGTGATTCTGGTTATGCCATGGTACTAACGAATCCTTCAGCTGCAAATAATTATAGTGCACAGCAGGCTTATGATTTTAGTGCTCCTCTAGAGTCAGGTAAAGAGTATATCTGTACTTTCTGGGCAAAAGCTGATGTTTCAGCTGTTTTACAAGTAGAAATCCAGGATCCATCCACGTATAGCGCAAATTATTATGGAGGTATTAGTGTAGGAACTACCTGGACTCAGGTAGAACTATCGATCACACCCTCTACTGATACCCGATCAAGATTTTTATTTGATTTTGGAGAAACAGCAGCTACTTTTTATATCGATGATATCGTATTTATGGAGGCTCCTGAAAATTTAATTACAAATGGTGATTTTGAAGGTGCAACTTTAGATCCATGGTTTGGTTGGGGTAATGGTTCTAGCAGAGAGGTATCTGCAGATGGAGAAGGTTATGGAGACACTGGTTATGCGATGAAACTTACAAATCCAACAGCAGCCAATAACTATAATGCTCAACAAGCTTATGATTTTAGTGCTGCATTAGAATCAGGTACTGATTATAGATGTACATTTTGGGTTAAAGCTAATACAACAGCAGCTTTGCAGGTAGAAGTTCAGAACCCAACAAACTATAGTGCTGATTACTATGGTGGAATTACTGTAGGAACCAATTGGACCTATGTGGATCTATCAATTACTCCTAGTACTGATACCCGTACCAGGTTACTTTTTGATTTTGGAGAAACAGCAGCAACCTTCTATTTTGATGATATCGAATTCTATATTGATGGAGGGGGAACATCTGCTACAATAGTTGAAAAAACAGAAGAAGAGAAAACTGAGATTATTACTGCCGCCATGGAGGATTTTATTTCTCAGATGGTAACTCATTATAAAGACAATGTTTTTGCATGGGATGTGGTTAATGAGCCGATGCTTGAAAGCGGTGAAGTCAGAGATGGTAATGTTTCTGATTTAAGTGATGATAACTTCTACTGGCAAAAATATATGGGTAAAGATTATGCTGTAACTGCATTTAATCTTGCCCGTCAATATGGTAATGCTACTGATAAATTATTTATCAATGATTACAATTTAGAGTCGAATATGACCAAGTTAGAAGGTTTGATTACTTACGTTCAATATATTGAAGCAAATGGAGCTACAGTTGACGGGATTGGAACCCAGATGCATATTTCATATACATCAGATAAGGATATGATTACTCAGATGTTTACTAAACTGGCTGCTTCAGGTAAGTTAATTAAGATTTCGGAATTGGATGTTCGTTTAGGCACCACAGATCCTACAGAAGAACAGTTGGCAACTCAGGCAGAAATGTATCAATATGTAATTGATCAATACAAAGCTATTATTCCAACTGACCAACAATATGGAATTACCATTTGGGGTATATCTGATAATGAAGATGAACACGAATACTGGTTGCCTGACGAATCTCCAAACTTATGGGATTCCGAATACGCACGCAAACATGCCTATAAAGGTGTAGCAGATGGTTTAGCAGGCGAAGATCTAAGCGAAGGCTTCTCAGGGGATTTAGTATACTAAGTAGGTAGAAGGGTAACAAGGTGGCAAGGTAGCATGGTGACAAGGTAAAAGGTAATATGGTTAAAATGATTAATCGTTAAATCGAGGATTTGTTGAGTTGATAAATAACAATTAATCAAATCAACGAATTAACAACTTAACAGTAATACCTTCAACCCTCCACCTTGTTACCCTTCAACCTTTATCCCATTTTTAAAGCAACAAATTATTATGAGTTTAGAAACACAAAAGATCTCAATTGTTGAGAAAATAGGTTATAGTTTGGGAGATCTGGCAGCAAATCTTGTATTTCAAACATTAATTACTTATCTGGCATTTTTTTATACTGATATTTATGGGTTAAAAAATAATGATGCCTCATTGATTATGCTTGTAGTAGGTTTGGTCGCAGCATTTGCTTTTAATCCTATTATTGGTGTACTGGCCGATAGAACAAGTTCCCGATGGGGAAAATTTCGTCCCTGGGTACTTTATACTTCGGTTCCTTTAAGTGTAATGGCTTTGTTGGCATTTTCAACACCTGATTTTTCATATAAAGGAAAGTTGATTTATGCAGCAGCTACATATTCATTATTATTGTTGTTATATGCTGCAAATAACCTTCCATATTCTGCCTTAAGTGGTGTAATTACCGGCGATATGGCCGAGCGTAACAGTATTTCATCTATCCGTTTTGTTGCTGTTATGTTTGCCCAATTCTTTGTACAGGTATTTATGCTGCCTATCATTGAATTTGCAGGTGGTGGAGATAAAGCAGCAGGAATAGAGCAGGTTATTACCTGGATGGCTATAATCGGAACCATTATGCTGCTCATCACTTTTTTTACAACTAAAGAAAGAGTGGTGCCAACAGCTGAACAAAAGTCATCGCTAAAAGAAGACTTGCAGGATCTATCCAAAAACAGACCATGGCTAATTATGCTTGCTGCAACTATACTGGTATTTGTAACACTGGCATTAAAAGGGGGATCATACGTGTATTATTTCAATTACTACGTGGATGAAGTTTCTCTAACCAGCTTTATCAGTCCAATATTAAACGGAATGTTGGCCATGGGAATCACATTCTTTGGCTCTGATCCCGTATCTGCTGGCTTTGGACTATTTAATGCCGGTGGAATTATATTTATGCTGATTGGTATAGGTTTTTCTAAAAAGTTGGCAGATAAATATGGTAAAAGAGATGTATTTGGAATCTCTCTGTTTATCTCTACCTTATTTGTATTGGCTTTCTTTTTCTTTCCTCCTAAAGGTGTTGTTTTTATGTTCTGCTCTCAGATATTACATGGTTTCTTTTATGGTATTACAACGCCATTGTTGTGGGCTATGATTGCAGATGTAGCTGATTATTCAGAATGGAAAAACAACAGAAGGGCCACTGCTATTATATTTTCAGCTATGATGGTTGGGTTAAAGGCCGGACTTGCTATAGGTGGAGCTTTGGTAGTATGGATTTTAGGATTGTATGGATACATACATGCTGATGTAGTTGAAGCCGGTCCAAAAATTATTCAACCGGAATCAGTTACTATTGGAGCTAAAATGCTGGTAAGTGTTTATGCTGCCATCCCATTTTTTATAAGTGTCGGTTTATTGTTCTTTTATAAGATCAATAAATCAATGGAATTGAAATTAGAATCCGAATTAAAAGCAAGAAGAGGGATTAGTGCATAGAGAGTAGTGCAAAGTGCATAGCGATTAGTAATGATTTAACCATAGAGACCTTAGCTCTGGCGCGTGTGTCCTTACCTATTAGCATGTAAACTTTTTTTAGGATAAGTCAATAGCTCTCGTGCGCGCAATGTCTTTGTGGTAAAACAATAAGTAAATACAATGAAGAAATTGTTTGTTTTATTAGTTTATGTATTGGTGATTGTAATAGCCGGCTGTCAGCCGGCTACCTCATTTATACCCGATGAGGGAACAGCCTATTTCGAATACATAAAATATAAAGGAAGTGATGAGTTTTATACTCAAAATTCGTCCGATTCCTGTCATATATATAACCCGGTTTTGCCCGGATTTTACCCTGATCCATCTATTTGTCAAAAAGAAGATGATTACTATCTGGTGAATTCTACTTTTTCTTATTTCCCTGGAGTGCCTTTATTTCATAGTAAAGATTTAGTGCATTGGGAGCAAATTGGGCATGTATTAGATCGACCATCGCAGCTAAATATTATTGATCAACCTGTATCTGCCGGTATTTATGCAGCTTCCATTGACTACAATTCCTTTAATGAAACCTTTTATATGGTCACCACCTTTGTTGGAGGAGGTGGTAATTTTATTGTATCAGCAAGAGATCCTAAAGGTTCATGGTCCGATCCAGTTTTCTTACCTGAAATAGAAGGCATTGATCCGTCTTTATTTTTTGATGAGGATGGTAAAGCATATATATGTAATACTCAGGATCCGGAAGGAGGGAAGTTATATGAAGGGCACACTGCTATCTGGATACAGGAGTTTGATTTGGATGAAAATAAGATGGTTGGACCACGAAAAATGATTCGAAGTGGAGGTCATAACATAAATGAAAAACCAGTCTGGCTTGAGGGACCACATATCTATAAGAAGGAGGGATATTATTATTTGTTATCTGCCGAAGGAGGAACATCCATCGATCATTCTGTAGTTATCTTTCGAAGTAAAAACATTTGGGGACCCTATGAAACAAACCCAAATAATCCTATACTAACACAGCGAGGTTTAGATCCGGAAAGATGTTATCCTGTAACTAATGCCGGCCATGCTGACTTGTTTCAAACACCACAGGGCGATTGGTATACTACATTTTTAGCTTGTCGACCATATGATAATCAAAATACCTATAACATAGGCCGTGAAACATTTATGCTTCCTGTTAAATGGGAAGGTGAATGGCCTACTATTCTGTGTGAAGGACTAAGAATTCCATTGCAAATAAAAGCACCAACTCAAGGTATCGAAACTTCTGAAGAGAAGTATTTACCAACTGGTAATTTTACCTGGGAAGATACATTTTCTGAGAAGAAACTGGATTACAGATGGATCTTCCTAAGAACTCCCAAAGAAGAATGGTATAGTTTCCCTGAAAATATCAATGGAGTTATATTGCAATTAAGGGATGCTAATTTGCGTGAAATCAAACAACCTTCATTTTTAGCATGCAGACAACAACAACATACCATGTCATTGGAAACAAATCTAAAATTTGATCCTCAGAGTAGTAGCGACATTGCAGGATTAGCCTTGTTCCAAAATGAAGCTTTTCATATTGTAATGGGTGTGACAAAAATGGAAGATAGAGTATGTCTGGTGGTACAAAAAGCTATTGAAAAAGGCAATGTTATAAGGAATATGTCAGCAGATGCATACGATAGTAATATTGAAAAATCCATCATATATAAAGTGGAGATAAATAGTATAAAAGAAAATGGTATTGGACTCCGAGTTTCAATGAGAAACGATGTATTTGTTTTTTCAATTAATACGAATGGTAAATGGGAAGTATTACCAATAAAAGAGCTGGCAAATTATTTAAGTACAAGCAGAGCCGGTGGTTTTGTAGGAACTGTTATGGGACCTTATGCCTCTTTAAATGATTGATTTTTAATTGTAGAGTTGTGGATTTGATAATTTGTCAAATTGTTAGTATAGTATGCACGGATGTTAAGAATGTAGTCCGGTCATTTTTTGTGATCTGAAGTATAAAAGGTAGGATTGATTTTATGATTATTGCTCCACTCGGCATAGTTCAAGAGACCTTAACTCTGCTCTCATTTATCGCAATAATTGTAATCCGGTAAATTATGCAGTTCTCTGCTCAATGTCCTTATTAGAAAAGTATTTTAGACAGGATTAACAGGAATGATTTATATTCTATAATTCGTTTTCTGAATGAAAACTATTAATTGATGCTTGCACGGATAGTCATCCGTTAATCTATTATGATCAGTAGAATAGATAATAGGATTTGTATTTCTGTAAATTATACTTCTCTTTGTCATAGGCAGTACTAATGTTGAGGTAAATTATTTTTTTTATAAAGTATTTATGATGATGATATAGAGGTTGTTGCTTTGTCTATTTAATTTATTGTTAGTAACGTATTAATATTTTAAATAATATGTAGTATATTCGAACCTTTAATTAGAATTAACGGTACGTAAAAATTAATTAACAATAAATATTTATATTAAACCTAATCTGTATAATACAATGAAAAGAAGTAGTCTTGTTTTATTAATGTTTTTCTTAAGCATAGGTGTATTTTCTCAAATAAATAAAGGTGATATCCTTATTTCTGGTTACGGAAATTATAATGAATCATTATCTGAAAGTGGAACATACAAAAATAATTTATCTGTAGAAGGTAAATATTTAGAAGTAGGAACTTCTTTAGGTTACTTTTTAAGCAAAAAAATTGTTGTTGGTTTTGGTGTTGATTATATGTCAACTAAAGAAGACAGAGTAAACAGTACAGCTCTCAATGTATTTCATCAATCTGATGAAATAATTATTAACTCACATGCACTATTACCCACTGTTTATCTAGGTTACTACTATCAACTAGTTAATAAACTCTATATCAGCGGAAATTTAAAAGTGAGTTATGGAAAATTAAAATCTGATTATGAAACAATTTTCAGTGGATATACAGATTTAATAACTGAAGGCACTGTTGTTTTAGGAGATGGCGATTACGATTATTATACTTCTTATTATGGATATGTTGAGGATGCATCAAATGTAGATTACCTACGCATTCAACTTCTTCCCGAATTAACCTATTTTATTTCATCACGGTTTAGTTTAAATCTAGGTTTGGGTGGTGTTGAATATGCAGAAACAGATTGGAATAGTAATAGCTCTGAATGGAATGTGAGTTTTAATCCTTCATATTGGAAATTAGGTTTTAAAATCAGGATTTAAAGTCACTCTATTTTTGAGTTTTTTATGTTGAAACAGATGTTTGCACGGATAATCATCCGTGCTTTTTTATGATCTGAAATATAAAAGGTAGGATTGATTTTATGATTATTGCTCCACTCGGCATAGTTCAAGAGACCTTAACTCTGCACTCATTTATCGCAATAATTGTAATCCAGTAAATTATAAGTTCTCTCTATTCAAAGTAACACCTATCGGTTCTGTAAATCATTCTCCTCCTGGCAAAGGAGGAGTACTCGAGGAACGAGGGGGAGGAGGTTTTAAACCTAAATATTTTTAATCATCATAATATAATCAGAACATTCAACTTTTGATTATTAATACAAAAAATAACATCTAAATCATATTGAAAAATTTTCTTTCTGGGTTCTAAATAGTTGGAGAGTTTAGCTAAAATCTTAACACACATTTTGAAACTTTAGGTCTCAATACCAGTATATTAATTTTGTGAATTGGAGTTAAATGAGGTTTATTAATAGTATTAACCAACTAACCATTTATTAAGTATTATGATACGCAAAATACCGCTTATACTTTTACTTTTCGTTTCAATTCAGGCGTATGCAGGGATAGGTGATGACAACGATTTCTTAATTATTTCTCAGAATGAATATAGTGCCCTGGTTTCAGAGGGGGAGGATTTGACTTCAAGGAGATATATTATAGTCCCTGCTTTAGACCATAATTATAAAGACCTCCTTCAGTCCAAAGATGAGACTACAATGTTGGCAAAGTTCTCGTATATGCTTAAAGAAAATAAAGAAGAATGGATTTACGAGTTTCTTAAGAATTGCAATGATACCTGCAACTTTACTAATTTGTTAAAAGGCCTGTATTATTTTTCGGTGAATCAATACTTTCAATCGATATCTTATTTAGAAAAGTTTGAAAATAATGATTACAGATTCTTAAAACTACTGCTAATAGCTGATTGTAAGTATGAAATACTACAAGATAAGAGAAGGTATAATAGAATTATTGTGGATTATCAACAGGCATTAAGTTCTACGGATAACGAACAATATAAATCCATTGTAAATAATCGGATAGAATATATTAAATATCATTAGCTATAAAAGGCTTATGATTAGATATTTAATGTTTAGGTATATGAAAACAAAAAAAAGCAATCCCTTGTGAGCATTGCCTAATACATTAAGAAATTCTTATGTGGTTAAGGTTAATTTTCTTCAGTCGTTATATTTTGATTATCTGTAGATCCATTAACTACAGTATTTGTTGTTGATTTTTTAGAATGCCTTGATGTAAGAATTTTGTTGTATTGATTAATTAAGGCATTAATCTGATCTATAACTTTTGTATAGATTTCTGTTTTTTGAATAGTTGCATAAGCAGATAGAAGATCCATAAGCTCATTGTAATGTAGAGCAACAATTTTTCTTAATTCTACTACTTTAATATTCGTATATCCTGCCGATTCTTTAACCCGGTCTAAATAGCGGGTATTAAATAAAGTATTTGCTTGTTTAAGCTCTCCAACCCATTCTGTTAGATTTAATAAAGCGATACCTTCAGCTTTAGGAGCCCATTTTTGAAGAATTTCGTCTATGACATTTGTTTCGTATTGATAATTGTATCTAACGATCTTTTTTCCATAAACATCTAATTCTTTTTTTAAATCTATGGCTACAGTACAAACATCAGAATTATAATGATGAGTATAAGCTTCAATTATTTTATAGATACTTTTTAAAGCCAAATTTCTGCGTTTATCTATCTTTGCAAGTTGATATGTTATTGAACTTCCTCTAATTCTTTTGTGATTCAATTGTAATGTAGTGAGTGGTTTAATAAATGCATTGTACTGTTCTTGTACCAGTAAATCTTCCGGATTATTTTTAGATACAATTTCCTTTATGTTTTCAAAAAATTGTACAATCTCATTATTGCGTAAATTTTTAAAATGAATACTTTTTATCATTTTGTTCAGTTTAGGATACATGTTAAAGAGTATCAAATATAATAATTTTTTTCACCATAACGGTTTGCTATAAATATTTAATTATTTTCATTTTATTGTATGGAATTATATTGAGGGATACCCTTTTATAAAATGTTTGTTTGAGGATTTAAGCATGGGAATCCTCTATGCAAAATTACAATGAGACATCCCAAGGTGAGTAACTTTTGATGCAAAACTGCTAGGTGTTTCCCCTAAGTTGGGAAACCTTCTCGTAAAATTGCAGTAACAAATCCCAACGTTGGGAAATCTTCTCGCAAAATTGTTTTAGTAAATCCCAATGTTGGGAAATCTTGTTGCAAACTGCAATGTATTTTCCCGAGATTGGAAAACCTTCTCGATAAATATTTACTGTTAATCTCAATATTGGGAAAGCTTCTTGCAAACTGCAGTGCGTTTTCCAGAACATGGGGAAATCTGTCGCAAAATTTCAGGAACCCTATTTTTATTGATAAATATAAATTTATATAATGTTTGGTATTATACTATTCCCGAGTTAATCTAAACATTCACTACACCACGGTCTTCTTTTATACAATAAAATAGAGTCTTTAAACAACATTTACCCTCATTTATAAATTACTAATAACTTTATCCCCCGCCATTGAAACTTTTGAATTTTAATAATGTATATTCAGGCTCTGAATTATAAATAACGTAAATAAATAGGCACAGTTTAATATGAAATACACCTTTAGAAGATATGCTATAATAATACTTTTATTTATATCATTTTTATTTAATGGGTGTATTTTACCAGATGTACGACCTGTTCAATTTACTTTTGATTTAAAGCAATTTGAAACTGAACTTACTAATCGATTTAAATGTGAGTATGTTAACACAGGGGCACGAGTTCAAAGACAAAATGGAATTGACAATCACTTTTAAAAGCACAAATAAATGAACCAAACAGAAGTTAAAACAGAACCCAATATAGGTAACCGCTTTACAGCTGGATTTATTGATTATATTATTATTTATGGATTTACTTTTGCTTATATCTTTGCTTTTGGAGAACCAAATGAAAATGGTGGCTATACCATAAGTGGATTTCCTGCATTAATACCAATTTTGTTTTGGGGTATTATGACAGTAGGTTTTGAGCTATGGATAGGCTCTACAATTGGTAATGCGTTGGTGGGGCTCAAACCTGTTTCTATTAGTAATTCTATCGACATACAATATATTGTTGAAGAAAATGGAAAGATAAGCTTTGGCCAATCTTTAAAAAGGCATTTGCTTGATCCTATTGATATGTTCTTGTTTGGATTTGTAGCTATTGTAACCATTAAAAACACAGATAAGAATCAACGCTTAGGTGACATCTGGGCAAATACAATAGTGATAGAAACATCAGAGTATAAAAAGAATAATCCATTAAAAAATCGATATTAGAGAACAGAATAAGTTGCTTTTGTTAAGCAAATGGTATTATGATTTTATCTTTCTTGTTAAATAGTAATTACGTAATATATATATGAAAAGAATAGCATTTATTTTTATGATAATGGTAAATATTAAGGCCATATCACAAACTTTTAATCCTGCATATGTTATAACTGAAGATGAGGATTCTGTATCAGGTTATATTTTAGATCAGATAGATCAAGAAATACAATCTAAAATTGAATTTAAAAAAAAACTTAGTGATATTAAGTCAATATTATATACACCTAAAGATATACTCGGTTTTAGTTTTGATAATGGTCGAAGTTTTGAGCGACAAACATTTATACAAGGATCGGATGATACAATTTATATTTTTGCGAAGAGAAAAATACAGGGAAAAATAAATTTATATGTAAATCGAACAAGTAGAATTGATGATCAGAAGTTATTTCTAAAGAATAATAAAAAAAATGAAGTTGTTTGTATAAGTAAACCTAAGAAGGTGGTTAATACCAGAGCTGATGGAACTAAATATTCTCATGAAACCAAAACGTATTTAGGACTTCTAAACTATATTGCACCTGATAGTTCAAATTATTTAAAATATAATAACATCAGCAGTTACTCGCCTAAACAAATTATAAAAAGAATAAGAGCTTATAATGAATTGTTTGCAGATGAATATGATGTAAGTAATTATTCTGAAGAAAAAAGAATTCGTTATAACGTAAATTTAGGAGTTCCTACTCTTAGGAATATCAATGGAACAGAATTAAAAACAACTTTTAGAGTTGCCTTTTATAGAAATAAAAGCTATCCTGAGAGAACTCGGAAACTATCTTATATGAGTGGTTTGTCATATAGATATACAAGTTGGTTAGATGGAGATAATAATACCTCTGAGATACATTTTCTAACACTTATTCCAATTGGTTTCAACCTACATAGATCCAAAGGAATAATAAGACCATATGCATATTTTGGTTTTGGAATAACATTATTTAATTTATCTGATTACGTAACAGAAAAGTATTTTAACGAGGAAGGTATCCGTATGGATGCTACCAAAAGAGAACAGGATTATGGTTTACTACCAGGAGTAAATATCGGTACAGGTATAAAAATAAAGACAGGTGAAAAATTTGTAAATCTCGAAATTACGCCTGCAGTTATAAATGGAGGGATATTTATTAATATTGGATATACCATATAATGTTACACCCATAGTGTAATTTTTTACAGGATGATATGTGACTGAGTTTTTAGAGTATAAAAAGAATAATAAAGCATATTGTTAATAGAGTTATGGTTTAGTTTGAATCCAGCTGTAATTAGGTTGCTATTACTCTTTTGAGTATAACTGTTCAGAAAAGAATCCTTTACAGGGATTAGTCAGATTTGGAGATCAGATATATGAATGAATTGACTGAGAATATTACTTTATTAATTAAAGAATCTGAATTAGCAATTATTAATGAGATCATTGAATTCTCAACAGATTATTTCAACCTTGAAAAGACCAGTGAAAAGAAATATTTATTAACCTTTAAAACAATAGATGAAGTACTAGATCTTGATGAAGTCATTAAAGAGAAATATGTAAGCAAAGGCTTTGACGTAAATTATAATCTTAATGCATTTGGAAAAGCTTGTGAAAAGTTAATCGATAAATTATATATAATATTGAAATGAGCCCGGAAGTATATATAATAGTAATAATATTAGCGGTTCCAATCTATCTTTTATCAAAATGGGTTTTAAAGAAGATGAAGATAGGAACGATAAAGAACAGAAAGTTTTTAGCTTTAATTCCAACAGCTATCCTTAGTCCAATATTATATGTGGGTATTATAATGATTTGGATTTTTTCTATGGCATATTATCCAAAATCAGATTTTGATCAGCATGAATGGATGGTAAATCAAGAAGAAAGATATAAAATGACTGATGACATCATTGAGAGTGAATTTTTAATAGGGAAAACTAAAGAAGAGGTAATGGAACTATTAGGAAAAGATTTCTATTCATATAATGAAAATCATATGGCTTACGACTTAGGTTTTGTTCCCGGACTTTTTAATATAGACCCCGATGTTTTAGATATTTATTTCAAAGACGGAATAGTTATTAAAGTTATTCAACATGAGACATAAAAATATAAAAGAGACAGCCATACTTTATTAAAGATGTTTTTTAATACTTCGCTATCGCAAGAATGCATTAGTGGTTTATTCAGTATTATAAATGCATTAATATAGCCCAAGAGCAAAAGAGTTTAGAACATAGAAAAAAATAAAAACCTAATTAAAATAATATAATGACAGACAAATTTTTAAAAGCCAAACATTGGCAACTTTTTCTTTTAACCTTTGGTTTACCAATGATTTTTCAATTTATAATGATGGGATCGATGATTTTTAAGTTTACATCTCATAATTCGCCAGATCCAACAACGATGTTTAGTTACGTAAAGATTTTTCCACTGATAACGATATTGTTTGTTGCTGTTTATTTTGGTTGGTTTTGGTCTGTTGCCGTTGGATTGCAAAAGAAAGTTCCGGTTTATGTAAAAATGAAGGTGAATAGATTTAAGGTATTGTTTTTTATTCCTCTGGTTTATTTGTTGTTGTTTATGTCTTTTTTTAGTGTGTCCATAAATAGTGTTTTTGGTCCCAATCCACAGCAGAGTGTTATTCAAATTAGCCAAGTGTTTGCAGTGATTCTACCATTACACCTTTTTTCTATGTTTTGTATTTTTCATTCACTGTATTTTGTAGCTAAAACATTTAAAACAGTTGAATTACAGCGAGAAGTTAGTTTTAGTGACTTTGCCGGGGAATTCTTTATGATATGGTTTTATCCAATAGGTATTTGGATTGTACAACCAAAGATCAATAAAATGCTTGAATAGTATTTCCTTTTTCTGAGGTATGATTGCATCGTGTGGGTTGCTGATAAACTTTGAAAGCGATGAATTGACTCAAAAGTAAAGGGATTTTATTTATGATGAAATGAGCAATGAGAGAACTTCTCACACAGGGAAGTGAACAATTTTGGGTAGTAAGCAATAAAAAAGGCACTTCAAGATCAAAATAGCTAATTGTCCTAAAAATGAAACTATTTAAGACACAGTCATATATGATAAAATTAGTTCTATCTCTGTTTATTATCTTTCTTTCAGGAAATGTATTAGCGCATACGGATAGAAATATCTTACAAGTAAATATCAGTAGTAATAATGAGCTATTAGTAGAAGGCTATCTGATAAATATTGCAAGTTTAAAAGACTCTGTAAAGAAATTTGTGTCTAATTATGATGGAGATCCCTTGCTTGCTGAAGTAAAGGAGGTTGAAATAAAATATATTGGAGTTACATTAGTCTCACAGGCAGTAGTTTCAATTCAATGCAGTAGAAATACCACATATGAATTTTATTTAAAAGTTCAGAATGAAATAGAAAAGGCATTTAATGAGCTTAGGGAAGAGTATGCCAATAAAATATTTGGCAAGTCATATCGTTCTCTCGATAAACAGCATCAAATTGCAATTGATAAAAAAATACCCAAAAGAATATCAGAAGCTGAACCGATTAAGCGCTAAATAAAATGAAATTATCTTTTATCTAAATATTACTTATAAGTATTTAAAATAGTGCTTTGTTGAATATATAAAATCGTTAAAGTGCATACCATAAAGCATAAAGTTAATCATATAGGCTATTTAAGAATCCTTTATCTCATCATTCCATATATATTCTTTGTTGGAATTTTTCAGTTCATAGGATATTTAATCGAGGGTCTTGATATGATAGATATTCATAGTGTAAAAACCCTGAAACAAGAACTTGTTGTTACCTCTTTCTCTTTTGTTGGAACAATAAGTATTGTATGGATATTTAGTAGATATGTGGATAAAATTAGATTTGTAAGTATCGGATTTCAAACAAAAGGGGCATTAAAGAATATTTTAATTGGTTTTGCAGTTGGTGCTGTTTCTATATTAATTGGATTTATTCTGCTTGTTTTGTCACAAAAAATATCACTTGTTGGCTACAATTTTAAAATGGTTGATATATTAAATGTATTTGTCATTTTTATATTAGTTGCAGTCATGGAGGAAGTACTGTGTCGAGGGTATATTTTGAGAAACTTAATGGTTTCATTTAATAAATATGTAGCATTAGTTATTTCTGCTTTAATATTTGCATTAATGCACGGAGCTAATCCTAATATTGATCTTATACCTCTCATTAATTTATTTTTGGCGGGATTACTTTTAGGTATACCTTATATATTTAATCAAAGTTTATGGTTTCCTATGGCAACACATCTTTCCTGGAATTTTTTTCAGGCGATATTAGGTTTTAACGTAAGTGGACTTCAATTTTTATCTTTCCTGAGATTTAAAAAGGTAGGTAGTGATGTTTTTACTGGTGGTGATTTTGGTTTTGAAGGCTCAATATACTCATTATTAATACAGTTATTGGTTGTAATCGGATTGTTTGTATATTTGAAAAATAAAACCCGTACACAATGACTGGAGGAATTGGCTTTACCAGCGATGGCATTAATTCTCAAAGGAGAAATCGCAGAAGTTTAAATGATATAAAAGATAAACATTTTAAAGGAACAAGACCTAAAAGTGACTTTTCAAGAAAATATCAAATCGACAAAAAAGCTGATTTACACCTAATCGATCAGATAATAGAAACAGCAAGAAAAGAAAGAAAAAAAGAACTAATAAAATGGATTGTAGTTTTGTTTATTGCATTCTTCATATTTGGATTTGCCGTTTTTAGTTTTTCACAAATGTAAATTCACCAATAAAAAATATTCTTCTTTTCTTATAATCTTAATGCAACACTTTTCTTTAAATACATTCTTCTGTTTGAGGTAACTTTTTATTTGCCAGTAATCTGGAGCCAATTAATTGTCCGATTACAGCAATGGCAATGTAAACAGGAATCCAAATTTTAGGAGTATCCAGCCAAATACGTAATGGAATAATTACCGGAATAGACGCATGGATAAGTATCCACCACATAATGGTCATTTTCTTGTAGTTATTTCTTAATTTACCCAGGAATGTATTTAATATTAGTGATGTAAAAGACACGATAAGTACGCTCATATAATCTGTTTTATTGCGGTTCAAATTTATATTTAATTCTTTACCTAATAATTGAAATTAATTAGGATATGGTATGAAACCAATTATCGCTATTAAATGTTCAATTATTATTAAATTTGATATTGAAATACCAATAGTTATTTTTGAGACTCATTAAATTATAAGTGTATCCATATTGATACTGTAGATATAAAAGATAAAACCTGTTAAATATGGGGTCTATTACTAAAATATTAGAATTTGAATTATTAAGTATAGCAGATTATAAGATTCGTGTTTACACCTTGGTTGCCATACTTTTAATTATACTTATTACAAAAGGATTGTTATTTATAATTAAGAAAGCCCTGTTTCGTAATTATAAAAATAAAAAACTGGATACTGGGAATACGCATGCTCTTTACCAGATTATTACGTATGTGATGTGGGTTATTGCTATTGGATTAATGTTGGAAACTGTTGGTATTAAAGTCACTGTTTTAATTGCCGGTTCTGCAGCATTATTAGTCGGTGTTGGATTAGGTTTGCAACAAACCTTTAATGATGTAATTTCCGGTATTATTTTATTATCTGAAAGATCAATCAGAGTTGATGATATTCTAGAAATTGATGGAGATATTGTTAAAATACAAACCATTGGATTAAGGACCTCGAAAGGATTAAATACGGATGATATTTCTATTATTATACCAAACTCATTAATTACAACTAATAAGGTAATTAACTGGAGTCATCAGTCGAAGAGAACCCGTTTTAAAATAAACGTAGGTGTGGCTTATGGAAGTGATGTTGATATGGTAATAAAGCTACTTGAAGAAAGTGCATTGGAACATCCTGAAATTTCAGACAGGAATTTAATTGAAGCCAGATTAGTTGAATTTGGAAATTCTTCTTTAGACTTTCAGGTTCTGTTTTTTAGTAATAATATTTTTAGAATCAATAAGGTGAAAAGTGATATACGTAAGATCATAAACAGAAAGTTTATGGAACACAATGTCACTATTCCATTCCCTCAAATGGATTTACACTTTAAAAGCAACGATACAAATCTCTTTAGATAAAAGAAAAACCTTTGAATTTATAAATTCAAAGGCTTTTTCTGTATTTAGATTTTTCTGGTTTAGAACTGGATTTTATAATTCCAATTTTCGGCCAGTTTTGTAGCTTCTTCTTTTGTCAATTGAATAACAGCACCATGTTTTGGAGATGTGAAGTTTGTCGATTTCATCTCTCCTTCATTAAAGTGACCCAAATCAGTAAAGGTTTTAAAGTCGTTTGTTTTGCAAAATCCAAAATTATGTGGATTAATACTGAATACATCATACATTAAAATCCATTCATCTTTACCAATACGTTTCCAGATATTTGGAGCTTCACAACTTCCCGGTTCTGTATCAATCATTTCCTTTTCATATTTATAGCCACTGTTAATACTATCTGAATAAGCTACTTTAATTCCACCAGGATTTTCCTGTGCTACATATGTCATGCAAAACCTTCCATCAGGTAATGGAAGAATATCAGCATCCAGAATCTGGATGTCAGGATTTGGATAAGCAAATAATTCTTTTGGATAGCTTGTTAACTTAGTGAAATCATCATCAGTATAAGCATAATATAACTTTGTTAAACCATGTCCTAAACGCATTGTAAAATACAACATCATTTTATTAGCAACAGGATCATAAATGGTTTGGGGAGCCCAAGCGCAACCAACTTCTTTTAAATCATCAAATGATTCATTCATGTTTACATTGGAATGAGTCCAGTGAATCAGATCAAAAGATTTCATTAAAACAAAACCCTGATTGTTTCCCCAATCGTACATATCGGCATCTCGTTCCCACTGAGTGGTTCTGTAACCTTTCTCTTTTCCAAATAAATGAAGATCTGTCATAGCTATATAAAAAGCACCATCAGCTCCTCTGGTAATATGCGGATCACGAATACCTTTTTGTATAGCTATAGTATCTCCGGCTACAACAGGGTTTCCATTGTTAATATCGGTAAACGATAATCCATCTGTACTTAAAGCAAAGTGCAAACTATGTGTAGGATCCTTAAAATACACTAATAGGTAAGCAGCTTTATCCTTCTCCGAAAAAGGGTCATTTGTAGATTGCTCTTTGGGTTTATTACTTGTGCACGAGGCAAAAATAATAGCAACCATAAAAAGCCAGGTTAACTTTTGATAGTTCAATTGTTTTGAAAATAAGTTTTTACGTAACATAGAAATTTATTATTGTTGTTTAATTAACAAACTATGGCAGCATAACGTAAATTACGCCAAATATAGTTTAAGTTTTAGATAATTTAAAAAGATACGATATAATCGGGTATTTCAAATTCAAAATAGAAACTTGTCAATTTAATGTTTATTAATAGCGTTTTTATAAAAGTTAATATCCAATTATGTAATTTTTTATAATTATCTAATACCTTTGTGTTATTCAATTCTATTCAAAGCACTTTCTACATAATCGAGAATAAAAAAAAAGTCAGTTACAGCTAATTATTTAATAAGATAAACTGATTGTTATGCTGTATAATGAATTATTCAATAAACTTAAAACTGCATTATCCCAAAACAAAAAAAAGGTAGAGGTTGGTAATTTTCAATTATTACAATCTTCATTTGTATCAAAATCAGGAAACGTATTGCCTGGTGATGATATTCGTGAATGTAATGATCATGAAATAAAAAGTAAAGGTTATTACAATGGTGATATTGTCTTAGATAATGCTAATAATGATGTTCATGTAAAAGATAATAGTATAGAAGAGAATATAGCATTTGATTACAATGTATTAGCACCAAAATCTACAGATAAGCTAAAAAAAGTAGTATTTCTGTTTCATGGGTTTAATGAGAAAAACTGGGATAAGTATTTACCATGGGGAGCTGCTCTTGTAGAGCGATTAAATTGTGGGGTAGTATTTTTTCCAATCGCCTTTCATATGCAACGGGCTCCAATGACCTGGAGTGATAAGCGTAAAATGTTTGAATTAAGCAATAAGCGTAAAGTGCAATTTCCCAATATTATAAATTCTACACTTTCAAATGCGGCTATTAGTATTCGGATGCAATCACTACCTCAAAGATTTATATGGTCTGGCTTACAAACATATTATGATATCATTCAACTTATCGAAAGTATAAAAGGAGGCGAAAATGAATGGATTGATTCTAATTTCAGATTCGATATTTTAGCATACTCTATTGGTGGTTTTTTGGGGGAGATTTTATTGCTGTCAAATTATAAAAACTATTTCATAAACAGTAAATTATGTCTTTTTTGTAGTGGTCCTGTTTTTAATCGCCTATCTCCGGTATCCAAATTTATTCTTGATAGTGAGGCTAATGTAGCTTTGTATTCGTATTTGGTTGAGCACTTTGATGCATTTTTAAAAAAAGATGCCTATTTAAATCATTATATGGATGGAGATCATATTGAAGGAAAAGTATTTCATTCAATGTTGGAATTTAAACGCTTACGTGAATACAGAGAATCGTTATTAAAAAAGTTTGAAAATCATATTTATGCTATTGGTTTAAAAAAGGATTCAGTTATACCACCGTTTGAAATTGTAAATACCCTTAATGGTGCTTTTAGAAATATTCAAATCAAAGTGGATACTATTGATTTTGCTTTTGAATATTCACATGAAACTCCATTTCCAATTAAAAAAAATATAGCACTAGAGATTGATGCAGCCTACAATGACATATTTACTCGATTTAGTGAGTTTTTAAATTCCTGATTGTTAATTTATGGTAGTTGGACTATTGATAGACTTTACTTGAATTGCGGGATTTTTCAAATTCTCTGAATTGATTTTCAACTTATATATAGGTATCTTTTATATTATAAAAAGATGCTTGATTTATGTGTGCAAAGTTAAAAAAGGCTCTGGGATTGATTGATGTAATCAGTATCTCTTCCGGTGTAATGATTAGTTCAGGACTTTTTGTTTTGCCTTCATTTGCCTATGAGCAAACAGGAGCATCTATGATACTATCTTATTTTATAGGTAGTTTAATGATTATTCCTACAATATTTACCAAAGCAGAATTGGTAACCGCAATGCCTAAAACCGGAGGAATTTTCTTTTTTACAGATCGTAGTATGGGACCTATGATGGGAACGCTTGCCGGTATTATCGGATGGTTTTCATTGGCTTTTAAATCTGCATTTTCTTTATTAGCAGTAGGTATTTTTATTATAATACTGAATCCTGCTGTATCTGAGTGGCAAATAAAAATGACTGCAGTAGGTGTTTGTATGTTCTTTACTATAATCAATTTGTTAGGAGTAAAATTTGCCGGAAGGTTACAAACCGCAATAGTAGTAGTACTTATCCTATCTCTTATTATATATATCGTTGATGGATTTTTTCATGCTGATTTTGATCTTATGATTCCTTTTGCACCCAATGGAATAAATGCTGTATTTACCACAGCCGGTTTAATTTTTATATCGTTTTCAGGAACAACTAAAATAGCTTCTATTGCTGGAGAAGTAAAGAACCCAAGAAGAAATTTACCTCTGGGTATGTTTTATTCATGGGCCATTGTATCTGTACTCTATGTACTTGTAGTTTTTATTACAGTAACAGTTATTCCTGCAGATCAATTAGTAAAGTCTTTAACGCCAATTTCACTGGGAGGTGAAATTATTATGGGGCAATTTGGTTTAATCTTAATGACTGTTGCCGGATTATTGGCATTTATTTCTACCGGAAACGCAGGATTGCTATCAGCTTCCCGAAATCCTCTAGCCATGAGTAAAGAGGATTTGATACCAAAAGGATTCGGACGAATATCATCTCGTTTTCGCACTCCGTGGATGGCAATTACATTTACTGGATTCTTAATGGCAGGATCTATTCTTTTGCTTGACCTTAAAACATTTGTTAAAACGGCATCGTCGTTAGTGTTACTACTTTTTATCATTGCCAATATAGCTCTGATATTTATGCGCGAAGGAAATATAAAACATTATAAACCTTCTTTTGTATCACCTCTGTATCCATGGATTCAAATTATAGGTATTCTTAGTTATTCTTTTCTTCTCTTTGATATGGGAGCCTCCTCGTTATTGGTTGTTGCTCTGTTTATTGTAATGGGATTATTATGGTATCTGCTTTATGTGCGTGGAAGAATCAAAAGGGAATATGCACTGCTTCATGTAATTGAACGAGTTACCGGGATCAAACAAACCGACAGGCTTTTAGAAGAAGAATTGCGTGAAATACTTATAGAACGTGATGAGGTTACAGATAAAAGGTTCTATAGGTTAATTTGTACTTGTCCCGTATTAGATATAGACAAAGAAAGAACAGCAGAAGAACTTGCTGAAAAAGTAGCACAATTGTTATATGAACCATTGGGTTTAAAACAAGAGCGTTTGTATAAACTCATAATGAAAAGTGAGAAGGTTCCGGAAATAATAATGCAGTCAGGTATAGCATGCATGTCTATACCTATCAAAGGCCACAATAAATTTAAAGTTATGATGGTTCGCGATAAGCAGGGTATTATCTTTTCAGATCCAAATGATCCTGTTTATTGTGCTTTTATTATCGTTTATTCTGTAGATGAATGGAATTTCCAGTTTCATGCCGTATCGTGGTTGATAGAAATAGCAGAAGTGGAAAACTTTGAAGTTAAATGGACGGCAGCTATAAATGATAAGGAATTACGTAAAATCATTTTAGCATTATGGGATAGAAGAACTCCTCGTCATGCTGGAACTAATATCATTTCACCATATCTCAATAATTTTATGTTTAAGAAGAATAAAGCAAACCATTGAAATAAACAATTCATATCAACCGAGTGCATTTCTGCAAAATAATTAAATCCTATAATTACAGGTGTTTTTAAAAATTACTGATTATTTTTGTTAAATCAATAGTGGGGGTGCCTATTTTACAGTGCTGAGATTAAACCCTGTGAACCTGATACAGATAATGCTGTCGTAGGTAACTAATTCTAGCTTCATTGTTTTTTAAGCTCCCATTACTGTATTTATAATCGTTTAAGCAAGAATACAATGATAGAAAAAGAGCAATTAAAAGACAATTTGAATGCTATTCGCGAAAAATCACCTCTAGTACATAATATTACCAATTTTGTTGTAATGAATAATACAGCCAATGCTTTATTGGCTATAGGAGCTTCACCTGTTATGGCCCATGCCATTGAAGAAGTTGAAGATATGGTTAACATTGCTTCTTCATTGGTTATTAATATGGGAACCTTGAGTCACGAATGGGTAGAGGCTATGATTCAGGCGGGTAAAGCTGCTATCAAAAAAGGTATTCCTGTTGTTTTTGATCCGGTTGGTGTGGGCGCTACTCCCTATCGAAATAAGGTGGCATCTTCCATAATTGCAGAATGCAAACCTTCCATCATCAGAGGTAATGCATCAGAAATCATGGCTTTGGCAAATGATAATGTTAAAACAAAAGGTGTAGATAGCACTGCCTCTTCAAATATAGCTGTTGACGCTGCAAAACAGTTGGCTGGTGAAACTGGTGCTGTAGTTGTTATTAGTGGTGAAGAAGATTATATCACAGATGGAGTTATTACTTATAAAGTGAAAAATGGATCAAAAATGATGCCCCTGGTAACTGGTATGGGATGTACCGCGACTGCTATTGTAGCTGCATTTGCTGCCGTGGATTCTAATTTTCTTTCTGCTTCTGTATCAGCTATGGCAGCAATGGGTATTTGCGGTGAGAAAGCTTCCGAAAAATCTAATGGACCAGGAACAATGCAATTACATTTTATTGATGAGTTGTATAATATAGATGCATACACATTAGAAGAATTTGCTGCGTTTGTAGTTGTTGAATAAAGTATATTATTAAAATTCATAGTCAACATTATTATGTTTGATTTAAAATTATATTTAGTAACCGACCGCGCTTTATCGTTAGGAAGGGATATTGCCTGGATTGTGGAAGAAGCTGTAAAAGGCGGAGTAACAATGGTTCAGTTACGCGAGAAAGATTGTAGTACTCGCGATTTTATTGAATTAGCCACAGGATTAAAAGAAAAGCTTAGGCCTTTTAATGTTCCATTAATTATTAATGACAGGATTGATGTGGCGTTAGCTTCGGATGCTGATGGTGTTCATATTGGACAGTCGGATATGCCTTATCATATGGCTCGAAAAATACTTGGAAAAAACAAGATTATTGGTTTATCAGTAGAAACAATGGATCAGGTTTTAGAAGCTAATAATCTGGATGTGGATTATATTGGAATATCACCGGTTTTTAGTACTCCCACAAAAACAGATACTTTTCAACCCTTTGGACTGGATGGTGTAGCAAAAGTAATGGATATCTCCAAGCATCCAGCTGTTGCTATTGGAGGAATAAATAACTCAAATGTAAAAGACATATTTAATGCTGGAGCCAATGGAGTTGCTGTGGTATCTGCTATATGTTCAGCAGATAATCCCAAAACTGCTACTGAGGAATTAGTGAAATTGATTTGTAAATAATCTTGATACTTAATACTAAATGAAATGACCTGGACAGAAAAAGCCTGGAAAGAATCAGAGGATATATATAATAAAATACTTGAGTTACCATTTTTGCATGAATTGATGAATGGGACTCTACCACAAGAAAAGTTTCTTTTTTATTTGAATCAGGATGCAATCTATTTAGCTGAATATGGTAAAATACTTGCAGGTATTGCATCTCGCTTAAGTGACGCTGATCAAAGAGCTGCATTTCTTGGATTTTCTAATGATACTATTGCTGTGGAATCTGCTTTACATGCATTTTATTTAAAAGATTCCCCGAAATCCAAATATAAGGGACCTTCACCAAGTTGTTTGTTATACACAGGATTTCTGTCAAAGCAGTTATTGTGTTATTCCGTAGAAACTGCATTGGCAGCAATATTACCTTGTTTTTGGATATATCAAAAAGTTGGTGATTATATATTGGAACATCAAACTAAAGAGGAAAATCGTTATCAGAACTGGATTGACACATATGGAGGTGAAGAGTTTGGTAATGCAGTAAAAAAGGCATTAGAGATCTGTGATACAGCAGCTGAGAATACCTTATTGCAGCAAGAAATGACAGAGGCTTTCAGATATGCATGCCAGATGGAATGGATGTTTTGGGATAGTGCTTACAGAATGGAAGAGTGGCCGGTTTAGTATTCAGTCGACAGTACTCAGATATCTATCAACTTAATAATACAATAGTCGATTGCATCTCGATACTTGTTTTTAGTGTGTTTATATCGAGAAAAGTACCACGTCAGAAGTTATTTTATATGTGATAAGAGGTTTTAATTAAATCAGATGTTAGTCTCTTATCTAATATCTATTAAAAATTATGCAATTAAAAGAAATTGGAGAGTTTGGATTTATAGAGCGTTTTAAACCTCAGTTTAATGATTTATTGACTGATGGTTTAATGGGAATTGGGGATGATTGTGCTATTATCCATGCAAATGATAAGGAAGATTATATTATAACAACGGATCTTTTAATGGAAGATGTTCATTTCTTGCGTCATTCGATAACTCCTTTTCAATTGGGTTATAAATCACTGGCTGTAAATCTTAGTGATATTGCTGCTATGGGCGGAACTCCTGTTGCGTCGTTTTTATCTTTTGCAATTCCTAAAGATTTAGATGTAGAGTATTTAGATCAATTTATGGAAGGTTATCATGAGCTTTCGAAAAAATATAATACAGCCTTATTAGGAGGGGATACTACAAAATCATTAAAGCACCTTGCCATTAATGTAGCTGTCATTGGTAAGTGTCCCAAAGGTAAGGCGCGAAAAAGGAGTGATGCAAAAGCAGGTGATATTATTTGTGTTACAGGAAATTTGGGTGATTCAGCAGGTGGTTTGCAATATCTTTTGGACGGTATTACTTCAGATAGAAATGAATATCTGATTCATAGACATCATCAACCTGAACCAAGAATAACTGAAGGTTTATTTCTCTCTCAGAAGGAAGGTGTTAATGCAATGATGGATATTTCAGATGGGATTTCATCAGACCTTAAGCATATATTAAAGGCTTCACATGTATCCGCAGAAGTTGAAATTCAAAATATCCCAATATCGGAAGAGTTGAAAAATGAATCCTTAAAAAATAATTGGAATGCTATTGAGAAAGCAACATCCGGAGGTGAGGATTATGAGTTATTATTAACTGTTTCTGCTAGAGATTTTGCTCAGATACAGCAGGATTATGAGAAAGAGTTTCAAAAACCATTGATCCAAATTGGGACAATAACAAAAGGGAATCCTAATATACATTGGACCAATAATGGACAAGTGGTTGAATTATCATCAAGCGGATTTAATCATTTTAAATAAAGAATTTGAATATGCAATATAACAAAGTACTCACAATTGCAGGAAGTGACTCAGGTGGAGGAGCAGGTATTCAGGCCGATATAAAAGCGATTTCAGCAAATGGATGTTATGCAGCTTCAGCTATAACCGCTGTTACTGTCCAAAATACAGTTGGCGTAACCGCTGTTCACCCTATTCCATTGTCAATTTTAGATGGACAAATAAGAGCCGTTTTGAGCGATATTGGAGCTGATGCTATCAAAATAGGTATGCTTCATTCATCAGAAGTGATTCAGGTTATTAAGAAGTGTTTAGTTGATTTTAAGGCAAGTAATGTTGTTTTGGATCCTGTAATGGTTTCAACTTCCGGGCATAAATTAATTCAGGATGAGGCCATAGAAACATTGAAGCATGAATTGTTATATAATGTTCGTGTGATTACACCTAATATTCCGGAAGCTGAAATTTTATTGGGATATAAAATTACCGGACAAGAGGAATTACCTGAGTTAGCAAAAACATTATCAAATGGAAGAAAAGTATCGGTTTTACTTAAAGCTGGTCATTTAACCGAAGATGAACTTATAGATGTTTTTTATAATGCGGAGTCAGATGAAATTTTAAAATTGTCATCGAAACGCCTGGAAACCAAAAATACCCATGGTACTGGTTGCACTCTTTCTTCTGCAATAGCTGCGCAATTGGCAAAAGGTTTACCTTTGAATCAGGCTGTTATCAATGCTAAAGATTATATTAATGAGGCAATTATAAATGGCGTAGATTACCAAATAGGACAAGGTCATGGCCCTGTTCATCATTTTTATAATTGTTGGAAATAGCATAAAAAAGAGGATGTTTTTAATATTACATCCTCTTGTCAGTTATTTTTAAAATTTCTTTTTTCAGGATTATAATCCTTTGTTGTTATCATTTTTATTTAGCTGTATTTATTTGTAGTTGAATCGTTTTAATTTCAGCACTAATTTCTTTAGGCATTCTACGATTGTAGATGGTTTCAACTGTAACAGCTTTTGTTTCTCCATTGTACTCTTGGTACCCCCAGCAATTTGGACAATTATTCATAATCATTTGTTTTTAAGGTTAAACATTAAGTTCTTATTGTTATGTTATATAACAAATATGATATGATTTTGTTTATATATCAAATCGATATTGTTTATATCGATATTTAATATTTCTATAATATTTGAGTGCTCTTATATTAAGTTATTCTAAATTATTGATTGTAAGAACTAGTCTGTTCGAATAAATATGGATAATATTCTATCTTTATTAAATATTAAACGCAACCAAATTAATATTGTACCATCTTGAATAAAAAAGATTGTTTAGTATTTATTAACCATAGAATAATTATGAGAAATTTTAACACTTTACTGCTAAAAAAATGGAATGCCCTGATTGGTGTTATTCTTGCCTTATTGGGCTTTGCCACAGCATGTGACGATAAAGAATCGCCAGTAGAATATGGAGTGCCGCATGCTACCTTTATTGTTAATGGAAATGTTAAGGATGAAGCCAGTTCTGAAAATATAAAAAACATTCGGGTGGTGTTGAATACAGATACAACTTATACTGATGAATCAGGTAATTACCAGGTTTCTTATTCTGATTTCCCTGAAGATCAATCTTACACCATTGAATTTGAAGATACTGACGGTACTGATAATGGGGATTATGAGGCCTTGGATTTAACAGTTGAATTTAAAGATTCTGAATATTCTGGAGGATCCGGATGGTATTCGGGAGAAACAGAACAGGAATTAAACGTAACACTTAAAACTAAAGAATGAGTGTAGATAAAATCCCCTTAAAAAAAAGGATGGCACTTAAACTTTATAGCAGATATAAAGCCAATCAAGTTAAACTTCATCAATTAAATTATATTCTTTGGGAATGTACACTTCGCTGTAATTTAAATTGTCTTCATTGTGGTAGCGATTGTCAAAAGGATTCTACTCAAAAAGATATGCCTCGTGAAGATTTCTTAAGAGCTTTGGATGACATAACTCCGGTTGTTGAGCCTAATAAAACAATGATTGTTTTAACCGGAGGAGAAGCAATTTTACGAAAAGACATTTTTGAAATAGGTAAGGAGTTATATAAGAGAGGATTTCCTTGGGGAGTTGTTTCCAATGGAATGGGAATGGATAAAAAAATGCTAACAGGATTAATCAATTCCGGAATTAGAGCTGTAACGATTAGTTTGGATGGATTAATAGAATCACATAATTGGTTACGAAATAATAAAAAGAGTTTTGATAATGCTGTTAATGCATTAAAAAATCTTAGTCAAACCACAATTATTAGATATGATGTAGTTACCTGTGTAAATCAGAAAAACTATTCTGAACTGCTCGAGTTTTATCAATTCCTTTTAAGTATTGGTGTTAAGGAATGGCGCATTTTTACTGTATTTCCCATAGGAAGAGCTAAGGTAAATGAATCATTACATTTGGGGTCTAAAGAATTTAAGGGATTATTTGATTTTATTGAAAAGGTAAGACAGGAAGGTAAAATTAAATTAAACTATGGTTGTGAAGGTTTTTTAGGTGACTATGAAGGAAAAGTAAGAGATAACTTTTTCTTTTGTCGAGCTGGTATCAATGTAGCTTCTGTTTTGAATGATGGATCCATTTCTGCTTGTCCCAACTTAAGGGATAATTTTATTCAGGGAAATATTTATAAAGATAGTTTTAAAGAGGTTTGGCAGAATAAATATGATATGTATAGAGACAGAAGCTGGACCAAAAAAGGGATTTGCTCCAGTTGTGAACATTATAAATACTGTGAAGGAAATGGCATGCATCTTAGAAATGAGAAGACGGGAGAGTTATTGTTTTGTCATTTAAAACGAATTCAGGAAGGAGAAAATATTGAAGTGTAATTATAGAATTAAAAGTGCTATTCATTGTAACCAAACTTATAAAATAGAATTAATATGATAAGGATAATTTTTATTGCATTTTTAATTTTGATTTTTAGTCAAAGCTTAACAATTGCACAGGAAAACAGTACAAATATAAATACGAATAAAATTGGAATTACGTATTCTTCGTTTGGCGAGAATGATGTGTTTCGGTTTGATGAATTAGATGGAGCTGCAAGTTATAACAGTGATCAATTTTTTACTATTGGATTTAATTATATTCACTCATTGAATCAATGGTTAGAAGCAGAAACCGGAATAGAATATTCAAAGCATAGTTTCATAATCGAACCAAATTTGCTTCCTACTATGGATTACGCTTTAAGAAAGGCAGATCTTTCGTTAATTAATATACCTGTAACTTTAAGGGCAAACTTCTTAAAATATTTTTTTGTTAATGGAGGATTAATCGTTGATATTGATGCATCAAGTAATAGTTCAATTGACAATCAAACAGGAATAGGAGCTCTTATGGGCGTGGCATTAAAATATGACTGTAAAAGCGGAATTTCCTTTTTTTTAAATCCTTATACTAAAATACATTCTCTGATTCCTTTTGCAGATACTGAATATCATCAGCGAATTTGGGAAAATGGAATTAGGCTGGGCATTACATATAATTTGAATTTATAATGAGTGAATTAGATATTGTGTATATATAATAGGTGATATTATTTTATTGAAACGGATAATATTATAGCTCACCTTTGTATGATTTTTACTTACAATTCCAATAAAAAAGCCCATCCCTAAATAAAGAGATGGGCAACTCACCTTGTTAACTTATTCCGAATTTCCCTGTAATTGCAGTCGGAATCACCTACAATTTTCTATTTAATTTTCTTGATTGAAAAAACAATCATTTATTTATAAGCGCGATTAAATGAAACTTTCAATTCCTGCCATCAATCCATCAAGTTCTGCCAATCCTTTTAAGCGACCAATCAGTGGATATCCAGGATTATATTTATCATTATTATAATCATCCAAAATCTTAATTCCATGATCAGGTCGAACAGGCATTTTTACATCTTTTCGACCAGCAGAAATACGACTTTTTTGCTCTTTTAATAAAGCGGTCATTAGTGACACCATGTTTTGGCTTCCAGATAAATGACCTGATTCAAAGAAACTACCATCAGGTAAAAGCTTTGTGTTTCGTAAATGAACAAAATGTATTCTCTCACCATAAGTTTCAATGATATCTAATAAGTTATTCTCTTTTCTGGCAGATAGTGAACCTGCGCAAAAAGTGATACCATTGTTCGGCGATTTGTTAGCTTCATATAACCATTCATAATCTTCTTTTTGTCCGATTATTCTAGGTAAACCTAAAACCGGGAATGGAGGATCATCCGGGTGTATAGCGAAGTTAACACCAACCTCTTCAGCAACAGGAATTACATCATCCAAAAATGCTTTAAGGTTTTCACGCATTTTAGCTTTATCATAACCTTCGTATCGTTTGATGAATTCCAAAAACAGAGTTTTAGGATCTGGCACACTACCATCGATTACTCCATCAATGAAACCCTGAGTTACAACAATAATATTGTAAGCTAAAGTCTCAGCTTCTTCTTCACTCATTTTTGCAAAAACCTCTTTAGCTTTTTCTACTACCTCTTTAGGATAGTCTTTTTCAGCATCAGGACGTTTTAAAATATATGCATCAAAAGCCACAAATGTTGGGAAGTCAAAATACATCGACTCACCACCATTGTTTAATTTATAATGAAGATCAGTTCTGGCCCAATCTAATACCGGCATAAAATTATAGCAGATGGTATCAATACCACAATTTCCCAGGTTACGTACAGACTCCTGATAATTTTTAATCAGGCGAGGACGATCATCAGAGCAGATCTTGATACCTTCGGTAACAGGTAAACTTTCAACAACGCTCCATCGCATGCCACGTGATTCAATGGCATTTTTTACCTTCATAATCTCTTCAACGGACCAAACTTCTCCATTAGGAATATGATGAAGAGCTGTGATTACACCTTCAACTCCCATTTGAACAAGCATATCCAATGTAATTGGATCTTTTTCTCCAAACCAACGCCAGGTTTTCTCTAAAGCCATAGATTTATAATTTTAAAAATTTGATTTTGGATATAGAATTAAGGTTTCATGGTTAAATAGGGATAGATTAAATCACCATTTAACCTTTAACCTTGCTTACCTTTTACCATTTATTAAACTCCACTAAATGAACTGAAACCACCATCGACAGGTAGAATAACTCCTGTAATAAATGAAGCTGCATCAGAGCATAGGAATTGAACAGCACCATTAAGTTCTTTAATATCACCAAAACGTTTCATTGGTGTACGAGCTAATACTTTTTTACTTCTTTCAGTGTAAGAACCATCAGGATTGATTAATACCTTTCTGTTTTGGTCGCCAATGAAGAATCCGGGAGCAATGGCATTAACTCTTACTTTCTCATTGAATTTCATTGCCATTTCCATAGCCATCCACTGAGTAAAGATGTTAATTCCGGTTTTAGCAACAGAATATCCAAGTACTCTTGTAATTGCAGAATATGTGGCCATTGAAGAAATAGTAATGATACTTCCTTCTCCACGTTCAGCCATAGCTTCTCCAAAAACTAAACTCGGATAAACAGTTCCGTTTAAATTTAAGTCAGTTACTCTTTGGAAGTCATCTATTTTCATATCGAAAACAGTTTGTTCTTCAGTAAGAGTTGCACCAGGAAGGTTACCTCCTGCTGTATTAATTAATATATCTACCTTTCCCCATTTTGCTAACAGCTCTTCTTTAGCTTGTTTTAGCTCATCCATATCTAAAACGCTTGATACAATACCAATAGCTTCACCACCTAAGGCTTTAAGCTCTTCAACTTTTGCATCTACGTTTTCTTTTCTGATATCCAGAATAGCAACTTTAACTCCGGCTTCAATTAAACTGGTTGCTATACTGCCACCTAAAACACCTCCGCCGCCTGTTACTACGGCTACTTTTCCTGTCAATTCGAACATAACTTTTAAATTTGCGTTTATAGTACGTTATCTAATAAGGGTAAAAATTTTTATAAGGGAACTTTAAGCTTATAAAGAAAGGCCGGTCGTTGCTGACCACCTATACTTTTTTCGCTAAGTTTTTCTACAAGTCCTTGATTTATAACTTTCTTTCTAAAGTTACGATTGTCAATTGGATTTTGCAGAATCAACTGATATAATTCTTGCATCTGATTTAATGGAAATCTTTCAGGTAATAGATTAATTAATATAGGTTTGCGCCATAATTCTTCCTTAAGCCAGTTTAATGCAGTATCAAGCATTTGATTATGATCAAATGGTAATGGTTCAATGTTTGAAACATCGTGCCAACTTACTTCTTTGGCATGCGAACCTGCTAAAAGTTCAAACATTTCGGGTTTTACCAATGCACAAAATAAAATAGAAACTACACGGTGAGGAGGATAACGATGAACTTCACTAAAGATTCCAATTTGTGATAAATAAATATCATGAATTCCGGTCAGTTCTAATAGTACTCTCTTGGCTGCGGTTTCGATAGGTTCATTTATATAAATATATGATCCGGGAAGTGACCATTTATTAATTTCAGGTTCTTTATCTCGTTTAATAAGCAAAACTTTCAATTGATTATCTACATATCCAAGTATGGCACAATCGACAGATAAATTGATAATTTTTTCGCTCATTTTCATATTGAAATTAATATGCGTACAAGGTACGTAAAGTTTTGATGTTTCCAAATTTTTTTCAATCGAACTTACATGGTGAAATGTTAAAATTTAGGAGTGATATCCAATTGTTTTTTTGATGCTATTTTGAATGTTTAAAAGTTAACAATCGCAATAAATAGTTGATATTTAGATTGTATGAAGTGTTGTTTTTCTTTATGGAGAAAAAAGTAGTTTACATTTCAACATCTATCGTTATCATTCTATCACGCCATCTAAGAGATCTGGTTTTACATTTGTTTTTGAAAAAAATCTACATCTATGAAAGTTTTATTGTTAAATGCCTTGAGGGTATTCGTACTATCATTTTTATGTGTGACGTATGTCGATGCCCAAATACAAAACCTTGGGTTGGTAAATGAACCCATCGATATTAGTCCTGACTTTTACAATTTTAAAAACACATATTATTTTGCAGATAGTCTCGCTTCTTTTGATCCAACTTCGGCTAAAGGATTAATTAATTATAAGCGTTATGAGTATAAAACCCGTTACGCATTTAATAATATGCTTGGTGTTTTAAAACCGGTAAGCGAAAATGAATTTCCTACAGGTGAATATGCTGCAACTCCTGAATTATCCTTTTCTATTGATTTTGTTTCGGATAGAACAGTTCGTTTGAGATTTTCCAGTGGTCCGGATAAAACAATTGACGATCATTCATTAATGTTAGTGAATGGTCAGGCTCCAAAAGTAAAAAACTGGGACTATTCTTATAAGGATGGCAATCATGTTTATCAAAGTGCTTACGGTAAAGTTGTTGTTACTCCATATCCTTGGCATGTTGCATTTTATGATGCGAGCGGAAAGTTGCTGACTTCAACCAACCATCATATAGATAATGCTGAATCAACTTATACTCCGATAATGCCTTTCTCGTATGTTCGCAGGGCGTCTGATTATTCCAAAAGTTTTAATGCTGCATTTACATTATCTCCTAACGAAATGATATTTGGTTGTGGAGAATCTAATACACAGTTGAATAAACGAGGACAAAAAGTAGTTTTATGTACTGATGATGCCAATGGTATTCAAAACGAAACCATGTATAAGCCCATTCCATTTTTTATGAGCAACAGAGGTTACGGAATGTTTATGCATACATCAACTCCAATTACATGTGATTTTGGTAAATATTTTAGTGGAGTCAATTCCATTATGGTAGGCGATGAATCTTTGGATTTATTCGTATTTCTTGGAGAGCCTAAAGAGGTTTTAAATGAATATACCAACCTGACAGGAAAAGCACAAATGCCTCCGCTTTGGTCTTTTGGTTTTTGGATGAGTCGTATTACCTACTTTAGTGAAGAGGATGGACGGACAGTAGCTAAAGAATTAAGAAAGAATGAAATTCCTTGTGATGTGATTCATTTTGATACTGGATGGTTTGAAACAGACTGGCGTTGTGATTATCAGTTTTCAAAATCACGATTTGAAGATGCAGGTAAGATGATAACTGATTTGAAAAAGCAGGGCTTTGAAACTTGTTTATGGCAGCTTCCATATTTTGTTCCTAAAAATGAATTATTTAGCGAGATAGTAGATAAAGGATTGTACGTTAAAAATGCAAAAGGTAATCTACCTTATGATGATGCAGTCCTTGATTTCTCGAATCCTAAAACAGTAGAATGGTATCAAGGTAAAATTGCAGGTTTATTAGAACTTGGAGTAGGGGCAATCAAGGTTGATTTTGGTGAAGCAGCTCCGTATAATGGAATTTATGCTTCTGGTAAAACTGGCTTTTATGAGCATAACCTTTATCCTTTAAGGTACAACAAAGCAGTTGCAGAAATCACTCAAAAAGTAAAAGGTGAACAAATTATGTGGGCTCGTAGTACATGGGCTGGAAGTCAGCGTTATCCTGTACATTGGGGCGGTGATCCGGCCAATACCAATACAGCTATGGCTGCTGCTTTACGTGGTGGATTATCTATCGGTTTAAGTGGTTTCTCATTCTGGAGTCATGATATTGGTGGATTTGTATTGCAAGCTCCGGAGGATTTATACAGAAGATGGACTCCTTTCGGAATGTTGACTTCGCATACTCGTAGTCATGGTGCGCCTCCAACAGAGCCATGGGAGTATAGCAAGAGCTTTTTAAATGATTTCAGAAAAGCTGATGATATGCGCTATCAGTTAATGCCATATATCTACGCTCAGGCTAAAAAATGTACAGAAACAGGGTTACCTATGATGCGTGCTTTATTTGTTGAGTTTCCTGATGATCCTGGATCGTGGTTAGTGGATGATGAATATTTGTTTGGTGAAGATATTTTAGTGGCTCCTTTATTTGAGGAAGTTACAGAACGCAGTGTTTATTTGCCTAAAGGTAACTGGGTTGACTATCAAACAGGTAAATCATATGAAGAAGGCTGGCATCAGATAGAAGCTGGAGAAATTCCAATTGTAATGTTGGTTAAGGAGGGCTCTGTTATTCCTCATATCAAATTGGCTCAATCTACAAAAGATATGGATTGGAGTAAACTGGATTTGAAAGTATATGGTAAAAATATTTCAGAAGCTAAAGGGTTGATTTGTTTACCAGAAGAAATCAAACTGCATGAAATCACAGCAAAAAAGCAAGGCGATCAATGGCAGGTAAATAACGAAGGCATCAATACGAAATTGGTAATTAAAGAAATCATTGAATAATGAAGCATTGGATTTTAATTGTAGCATTCATGTTTAGTATTCACGTTTCTAATTCTCAGAATTATCCTTTTCAGAATACAAAACTGGATACAGAAAAGCGTATAGATAACCTCTTGTCGTTAATGACTTTAGATGAGAAGGTGAATTGCTTAGGTACGAATCCTTCTGTACCACGATTGGGAATAAAGGCAACTGGTCATGTAGAAGGTTTACATGGATTGGCCATGGGTGAACCTGGTAACTGGGGAGGTAAAAATCCTGTAGCAACAACAACCTTTCCTCAGTCGTATGGAATGGGACAAACCTGGGATACAACCTGCATGAGGATATTGGGAGAGATTGAAGGATACGAGGTTCGTTATATGGTTCAGTCGCCAAAATATAATCGTGGAGCTTTGGTTGTGAGAGCTCCCAATGCCGATTTAAGCCATGACCCAAGATGGGGAAGGACTGAGGAATGCTATGGTGAGGATCCTTATCTAAATGGTCAATTGGTTGTGGCATTTATCAAAGGCCTGCAAGGAAATAATCCAGATTACTGGCAGGCAGCTTCATTAATGAAGCATTTTCTGGCTAATAGTAATGAAAACACCCGCACATCATCTTCATCTGATTTTGATGAGCGTTTATTGCATGAATATTATGCTTATCCGTTCCAAATGGGTGTTGAAAAAGGTGGTTCGCGAGCTTATATGGCTTCTTATAATAAAGTAAACCAGGTTCCGATGATGGTGAGTCCATTATTAAAGGATCTAACTGTTGACAATTGGGGACAGAATGGAATTATTTGTACCGATGGTGGAGCCTTAGGACTATTAATATCAGATCATAAATATTATGAATCCATTGAAATGGGTGCAGGAATGGCTGTAAAGATGGGAATCAATCAGTTTTTGGATAGATATAAAGGTCCAATTGATACAGCATTGATGAAAGGAATAATCAATGAAGCTGATATAGATGCTGTCCTTCGTGGTTCTTTTAGAGTGATGATTAAATTAGGATTGTTGGATCAAAGTGATAATAATCCGTATTCAAAAATTGGTTTGAATAATGAAAAGGAACCATGGTTGAATGAAAAGAATAAAGCCATAGTAAAAGAGGTTACTTGCAAGTCTATTGTTCTTTTAAAGAATGAAAATCAAACTCTGCCTATCAATACAAAAAAGGTTCACAAGATATTAGTAGTTGGACAATTGGCAGATCAGGTTTTATTGGATTGGTATTCGGGAACACCTCCATACTTTATTACGCCATTACAGGGGTTAAAAGATAATTTTGGTAAAAAAACAGAAATTGTTTATGTACCTGATTCTTTAATTGAGAAAGCTAAAGATGAAGCAAAAGATGCTGATTTGATTCTGGCATTTGGAGGCAATCATCCAACAGGAAATGCAGGTTGGGCTGAGGTGACCCGGGATAGTTACGGAAAGGAATCTGTTGATCGAAAAACAATTATGCTTGAAGATGCAGCTTGGATAAAGCAATTGTATGAAGTCAATCAAAATATCGCTTTGGTTTTGGTAAGCAGTTTCGCTTATGCAATTAATTGGTCTCAGCATAATTTACCAGCCATTGTCCACACTGTACATAACAGTCAGGAATTAGGTAACGCATTGGCTGATGTTTTAGTAGGTGAATATAACCCAGCCGGCCGATTGGTTCAAAACTGGCCAATGAGCGATGATAATCTTGCCCCATTATTGGATTATAACATTTGTAATGGACATACATATCTCTATCCAAAATATCCACCATTGTATCCTTTTGGATATGGTTTAAGCTATACAAAATTTGATTACAGTAATGTAAATGTTCAGGTAGATAATGATTTGATTCATGTAAAGCTTGATGTTAAAAATACAGGCGAGGCTGATGGCGATGAGGTGGTTCAGGTGTATGTTTCATATCCTCATTCTGCTGTTGCTCGTCCTGTTAAAGCATTAAAAGGATTTTTAAGGACAAACATCAAAAAGGGAGAAACAAAATTAGTAAGTATTCAGATAGATAAGAATGATTTGCGATACTGGGATGTAAATCATAAAGAAATGGTGTTGGAGAAAGGTGACATAGAATTATTAATTGGAGCTTCCTCACAGGATATCAGATTAATTAAAAAAGTGACGATAGAGTAAAATTGAAGTAGGATGTTAAGAATAAAAGCGATTGTATTTTTCATAATTTTTGTAACGACTGCACATTTAACTGCTCAGCGATTCTTCCCAAAAGAAGAATTGATGACAGTTGGTGTGTATTATTATCCTGAACATTGGTCGCCTGATCAATGGGAGAGGGATATTAAGAATATTTCAGAACTGGGTTTTGAGTTTATACATATGGCCGAATTTGCTTGGGCTCAGATGGAACCGTCAGAAGGGAATTTTGATTTTAAGTGGTTGGATGAGGTTATTGCCTTGGCAGAGAATCACGATTTAAAGGTAATATTAGGTGCTCCAACTCCTTGTCCTCCTGTATGGCTGGGAATTAAACATCCTGAAATTTATTTGCAGGACGGTCTTTATCAATCTAAAGAACATGGAACAAGGGCTAATTTGTCATTGTCTAATCCCATTGCGTTAGATTACACTCAAAAGATTGTAGAGGCAATGGCCAAACATTACGGTAAGAATAAAACCGTAATAGGATGGCAGTTAGATAATGAACCTGAAGCTAAGGAAAATTATAGTCCGGCTGCACAAGAAGCCTTCAGAAAATGGTTAGAAAAGAAATATAAAACTATTGAAGCCCTGAATAAAGCATGGGGTACAGCATTTTGGAGTCAGCTTTATGTTTCCTTTGATGAGATTAAAATTCACAATGCTCAAAATGTAGGTTGGTGGGGTGCAAATCCAATTGCTTTACTTGACTTTAAACGTTTTTCTGCAGATACTCAGGCTCAGTTTTTGGATTTTCAGGCTGAGGAATTAAGAAAATATATTGATCCCTCTCAGTTTATTACGACTAATTATGTAGCTAAAGGAAATCAGACCGATCCTCGTCGAAGTCAAAAAATGGATTTCGCATCATTTACTGCCTATCCGAATTATGGGAGTCACAACTTAGGAGAATTAGGATTTAGGATGGGTGACTATTCTGTACTGATGTATGCCAATGATTATTATAAAACAGTTAATGGTATAACTGGAGTTATGGAATTGCAACCAGGACAAGTGAATTGGGCCAACCACAACTCTTTATTGCAGCCAGGTTCTGTTCGTATGTGGTTGTGGCATTGTTTTGCCGGTGGAAGTTCTTATGCTTGTACCTATCGCTATCGTCAGATTTTATATGGTGCAGAGCAATATCATCATGGAATTATGACTACCGATGGTGTTAGTCTATCACAGGGTGGAAAAGAGTATGTTCAGTTTATAAAAGAAATTAAAATATTACAGCAACAGTTTGATATAAAAGCCAAAGTGCCAAAAGAACTACAGCATAAAAGGACAGCTATTATGTGGTCGTTTGATAATCTTTGGAATCTTGAGCGACAAAAGCAAACCAACCAATGGAATACCTGGCAACATATGCAGCAATATGAGTGTATCCTTCACTCGCTGGGTATTCCGGTTGGGTTTATTTCTGAAGAAGATGATTTTTCTGCTTATGACTTCATAGTAATACCTGCCTACGAGATGGTTGATGAAGCCTTGGTGCAAAAATGGGAAGACTATGTTGAAGAAGGTGGAAATCTGATCATATCAACCCGAACAGGAGCTAAGGATAAAAATGCTCATCTATGGGAAAGTAATCTCTCGGGAGTGATGAATGAGTTGATTGGTGGAAAAATTACAGCCTTTGATATGATGCCATCCGGTAAAAGCGGAATAATTGCCATGGATAATTCTGAATATAAATGGAGTTGCTGGGGCGATTTGATAGATGCTAATGCAAATACCGAAATATTGGCTTCATATAAAGACCAGTTTTATCAGGGAACAGCTTGTTGTTTGAAAAATAAGATCGGTAAAGGAAATGTTTATTATATCGGTGCGCAAAGTATTGATGGTAGTCTTGAAAAGGATATAGTGAAAAGGGCTTATCAAGAGAAAGACCTAAAAACCAAAGATTATCCGGAAGGTGTATTTGTGGAATACAGGGATGGATTTATGGTGGCAGTGAATTATTCTTCAGAGGATTATGCATTGGATTATGATGGTGAATATTTAATAGGAGACAAAATATTAAAACCGGCTGATGTAGCAGTTTGGATTTCAAAATAAACGAAGCAGATGAATACAAAACACTCAAACAAAATATCCGTTTTCGAAAAAATAGGCTACGCTCTTGGAGATGGAGCAGCAAATATTGCATGGCGGGGAGTAGCAACCTTTTTATTTGTTTTTTACACCGATGTATTTGGTATTGACCCTGCTGCCGTTGGAATATTAATGCTGGTAGCGCGTTCAAGTGACGGTATTAGCGATATTGCAATGGGTATTGTTGGAGACAGAACCAACTCCAAATACGGTAAATTCCGTCCATGGATATTGTGGACTGCCATACCTTTGGCTGCCATACTTTCTTTATTATTTACAGCTCCTGATTTAAGTCCATCAGGCAAAATCATATATGCATATACAACTTATATTATTTTCACCCTGGTTTATACTGCCAATAATATTCCTTATGGAGCCTTAATGGCAGTAATGACTGGAGATGATAAGGAGCGTACAACCATAGGATCGTATCGTATGGTAGGAGCTTTTGCAGGAGGGATGTTAGTGCAGGGATTATTATTGTTTTTGGTAGCCAATTTTGGAAATGTAAATCCTCAGTTTGAAGTTAATCATGTTAAAGAGGATCAATACAAAGTTATAGTGACTGCTCCAAAAGATGTTCCAAATGCATACTTAACAACGGAACATGGCATCGCTACCTTCGTATGGGTTAATAATGCTGAAGATAAACCATCGCATAGTAAAAGCTTTTCATTAAAGGGAGAAGAACGTTATATCTTTTTCGTACAGGGAGAAAGTAATTTAAATACCGAAAGTTTTTCATTAATCAATCAAAAGCAAGGATATAGTTATTCTATTTATCTGCTATCAGTATTTCTGGCTTTGTTTTTATTGGTGACATTCTTCTCTACTAAAGAACGAATTCAACCAGCAGCTAATCAGGAAACTAATTTATGGAGGGATTTTAAAGATTTAATCACCAACAAACCATGGATTATTTTATTGATTATCGGATTACTTTTTAATATCTATAACTCAATTAAGCAGGGAATTGTAGTCATTTATTTCTCACACTTTATGCATAACCAATTGTTGGCTGGTTCATATATGGTAGGCTTAACCTTAGCATCTATTGTAGGAGCCATGGTAACAGCCCCGTTAGCCCGAATGTTCGGTAAACGTAACTTGTTTATTTACGCATTATTGTTTTCGGGTGCAGTGAATGCTATGCTGGCATTCTGTGTTTCTGAAGATGTAGCATCCATATTTGCTTTGGGTATTGTTTCTGAATTTGGAGCAGCCATTTTCCCAACCTTGTTTTTTGCCATGTTGGGTGATGCAGCTGATTATTCTGAATGGATCAATGGAAGAAGAGCAACCGGCTTGATTTACTCAGCAGGTTCATTTGCTACCAAATTTGGTGGAGGTATAGCCGGGGCTATCATTGGTTTTGTACTATCAGCGTATCATTATAACGGACAAGATACTGTTGCCATTCAGGGAGCCATTCCCGGTATTATCATGCTGATGAGTTGGGTACCTTCCATAATCACAGTTGTTGCAGCATTTGTAATGATGTTATACCCATTAAACCAATCAAAGATGGATGTGATTACAACAGAGTTGAAGGAGAGAAGGAATAAAGGTTAAAGGTAACAAGGTTAATGGAGCTCCTCTCAATCTCCCCAAAGAGGAGAAGCTGATTTACAGCTTGTAAAATAAAGATGAATTAACCTGCAAATTGAGGCCCGGAGGGATGAAATATTATAACCCTGGGTATTAGCCCTGGGATTGTGAATATTCCCCAGGTAAACTAGTAGCCCCATTAGGGGTGATGTTAAATAAAGATAAAGGTTTATGTATTTGTATGCCATGTTAACTAATTCTCCTCCTTTCAAAGGAGTAGTACTTCTACGAAGGAGAGCTGATTTACATTATAAACAGAATAAATACAAATATTCAACACATCAACAACTTGACAAATTAACAATTCAACGATTCAACGATTCAACAATAAAAGCAAACCACTAAATACAAACATATGCAATACGGTTTTTTTGATGATGATAGCAGAGAATATGTAATTACCAATCCACAAACACCATTTCCATGGATTAACTATTTAGGGAATGAAGATTTCTTTGGATTAGTATCGAACTCTGCCGGGGGATATGCATTTTATAAAGATGCTAAATTCCGTAGACTAACAAGATACCGATATAATAACGTACCAATGGATAATGGAGGTCGTTATTATTATATAAAAGATGAAGATACCATTTGGAATCCTGGATGGAAGCCAACCAAAACACCGTTGGATAGTTACGAATGCCGTCACGGTATGAGTTATACCAAAATAACCGGTGTTAAAAACGGACTAAAGGCAGAAAGTACTTTTTTTATTCCGCTTAAAACATGGGTTGAGGTTCATAAAATAAAGCTGACAAACGAATCCGGTAAAGAGAAAAGCATCAAGCTATTCTCGTTTATGGAATGGTGTTTATGGAATGCTGAGGATGATCAGAACAACCTGCAACGTAACCTTTCAACCGGAGAAGTAGAGATTGATGGATCCACATTGTATCATAAAACAGAATATAAAGAACGCCGTAATCATTACGCTTTCTTTAATGTAAATACGCCAATTCAAGGTTACGATACCGACAGAGAAAGCTTTGTGGGTTTGTATAACGAATTATCAGGTCCACAAGCCGTACTAAACGGAAAGCCAACCAACTCTGAAGCACACGGATGGTCACCAATTGCATCTCATTATATCGAAATCACGCTTAAACCAGGAGAGTCTAAAAATCTGATATTTACGTTAGGATATATTGAAAATCAGGAAGAAGAGAAATGGGAAAGTAAAGGAATTATCAATAAAACAAAAGCAAAAGCAGTCATTGAAAAATTCAATACTGTAGAAAAAGTGGATGCTGCATTAGATGAATTAGCAAGTTATTGGGATAACCTGTTAAGTGTGATCAATGTTAAGAGTGATCAACCTGAGTTAAACCGTATGGTAAACATCTGGAATCAATACCAATGTATGGTTACTTTCAATATGTCACGTTCAGCATCGTTCTTCGAGGTAGGTATTGGTCGTGGTATGGGTTTCCGTGATTCAAACCAGGATTTGATTGGATTTGTACACCAAATTCCGGAAAGAGCCCGAGAACGTATAATTGATATTGCATCAACTCAGTTTCCGGATGGAGGTTGTTATCATCAGTATCAGCCTTTAACAAAAAGAGGAAACCATGCTTTAGGTGGTGGTTTTAATGATGATCCAATGTGGTTGATTTTAGGAGCAGTTAGCTATATCAAGGAAACAGGTGATTTCTCAATTCTGGATGAAATGGTTCCTTTTGATAATGATGAGAGTCTGGCTAAAACCATGTTTGAGCACTTAACGATTTCGTTTAATCATGTGGTGAATAATCTGGGGCCTAATGGCCTGCCATTAATCGGTCGTGCCGACTGGAATGACTGTCTGAACCTTAATTGTTTTTCAAAAGATCCTAATGAATCCTTCCAGACAACAGAAAACAATACCAAAGGCTCCAAAGCAGAATCGGTAATGATTGCCGGACTGTTTGTCGTTTATGGAACCGATTATGTTGAATTATGTAAGGAGCTAGGTAAAACCGAAGAAGCAGCCAGAGCACAGGCTAAGGTAGATAAAATGATCAAGTCGGTAAAAGACTTTGGATGGGATGGTGAATGGTTCTTGCGTGCTTATGATTTCTATGGCAAAAAAGTAGGTTCAAATGAAAACGAAGAAGGCAAGATCTTTATCGAATCGCAAGGATGGTGTACCATGGCCGGAATCGGTAAAGAAGAAGGCTTATGTGAAAAAGCATTAGACTCTGTAAAAGAACGATTAGATTGTGAATACGGAATTGTACTGAATAATCCGGCATTTACAAAATACTATATTGAGTACGGTGAAATATCGACTTATCCCAAAGGTTATAAAGAGAACGCAGGTATATTCTGTCATAATAATCCATGGATTATGATTGGTGAAACGGTAATTGGAAGAGGAAACAGAGCCTGGGAATACTATAAAAAGATTTGTCCTGCTTACCTTGAAAATATCAGCGATCTGCATAAAACAGAACCTTATGTATATGCTCAAATGGTGGCAGGTAAAGATGCTTACAAACCCGGAGAAGCTAAAAACTCCTGGTTAACAGGTACCGCATCATGGAACTTTTATGCTATTACCCAATTTATTTTAGGTGTTCGACCAGATTATAATGGACTCATTGTTGACCCATGTATTCCTGATGATTTTAGTGACTATACCTTTACCCGTAAGTTCCGAGGAGCAACTTACGAAATACAAATAAAGACAGGAGAGAAAAATAAAGGCGTTAAACAACTTACTGTGGATGGCAAAGCCATTGATGGCAATGTAATTCCAGTATTGAATCAAGGTTCAGTGCATAAAGTAGTGGTTGAAATGCTTTAAAAAAGACCTTTATTTTTTCCAAAACAATAGGAGAATCGAAGTGTTGTCCAACGGGATCACTTCGATTCATTTTAAATTAAAGACTCACCTTTATTTACATATGTTTTTAAAAATAATCGGAGTGTAACTGTTTTTGATACACTCCGATTTTATACATGGAGAAGCGTGATATATAGAAGGCAAAATCTTTCCGAGAATTAAGTTTCTACAGTTTTACAAATGCATTTTTTTCTAAAAAAATAACTACTGCAGTTTTGTAATGGCAATTATTTCATAATAATTAACTCCTGCAACCTTGTAAATAGGTATTTTACCAAAACAATATACACCTGCAGTTTTGTAATCGCAATTATTTAAAAATAAATAGCTCCAGCAATTATGTAAAGGCATATTTATCCAAAACAATTAGCTGTTGCAAACTTAAAATGACAATTATTCTAAAACAATTTGCTCCTGCAATTATGTATTAGATATTCCCATGTTCGGGAAAACGCCCTGCAGATTTGCAACAAGGTTTCTCAAGTATGGGATTTGCTGTTTAAATATCGCAAGAAGCATTCCTTGTTATGGGATTTGTTGTTGCAAACTTACAAGAAGGTTTCCCAATATCGTGAAAATACACTGCAAATTTGCGACAAATATTCCCCACCTTGGGATTTCACGCTGCAATTTAGAAAATAGAATTCCCAAGTCATTTTTCTACCCAAAACTGGAGTATTTCAAATAATAATGAAAGAATTATTTCCAGTTGTTATTGCACAAAAAAGCCGGAGTACGTTGATTAAATTTAAGTACCCCGGCTGTATAGAACCATTCACATCCCATTTATTCTTTTATATTATTATTGTAGCTTTAAAACAATACACTTTATTTCTTCCCTTTAACTTACCATAACGACTCTGTGTATTGTTTCAGTAAATGCTAGTTTTCTTGATTTTTCACCACTCATTGAGATCTTCTAATTGATTTATGTCTTAAACTACTAGTTTATTATGGTGTTATAAGTCTCAATTGTAAGGAATATTTACAAGTACCAAAAATTATGATACCAGTACTTTGGGGTATTGGTACCTAAAAGGTATTTAAAAATAAGGGTGATAATTGAACTGATCATTAATATTGTGATCGTTATAAAAAAATATTCAATAAAAGTTTTTATTATGAAAACAAGAAAACAAGAAAACAAAAAAAATGCTTCAACTTAAATTTTAAAGCACTCTTTATTTTAATGATAGGATTTAGTGTTGTAGCTTGTGATCAAAACGAAACAGTAAGTGATACAATTTCATTTGATGAATTGGCTGCTGAATTAGGATTTGATGATCCCATTTCAGAAAAGGGACAAGAACTGATTCTGGAAAAGTTTAATTCGGTTGAACAGTATAGGGATTTTTTGCTTGATAGAATTGAGTATTTGAAGAGTAAAAATAGGACCTCGAGTATTTTAGATTCAAAAGATCTAAAATCATTAACAATGGGCAAATATGTTGTTAAGCTTATAACGCCCGATGGAGAGGAAGAATTTAGATGTAGTGACGATACTTACATATTTGATAGGGCCGAAGAAAATGGCATCGATTTACCAAGTTCATGTAGAGCAGGTGCTTGTAGCTCTTGTGTAGGTATTTTAGCTGCTGGTAGTGTAGATCAGGAAGATCAAACCTTTTTTAGTAATTATCAAATTGAATCAGAAGGGGCAGTTGTTTTATGTGTTGCATACCCTACAAGTGATGTTACTATTGTGACGCATTGTGAAGAGTATTTTTAATATTAATAAAGAATAGTATCGTGAAATTATTATCAGTTATTATACTTATATTTTTGACTTTTGCTGTAGATCTATTATCTCAAAATATAAAAGAGTTTAATGATTTTGATTTTAAGGCTTTTAAGCAAAAGCGTGATAGTTTGAGAAAATTTGATTTTTTATCCTATAACTATCTTTTTATAACAAAAGATTATCAAATAAAAATAGATGATAAAACCTTTAAGAAAGGTGTGGCCAAATATAAATTTGTTCCTGAAGGAATTAATGATTATAAAGATTCATTGGCCGTAGTTTGTATGATTGAATTTGATGATTGGGATAAAACACATATTGCTGTTAATCGAATTGGTTATACCTGGCTTCGATTAGGGTACCATACCTGGCAAACAAAAGTAGAAGCTAGGGGATTTGCTAATTTATTTCATATAGCGCATCCTTGGCGTATGTATGAATTCTTAATTGATGAGGACAATAATAATCCTATTGTTGTGGATTTATTTAAGCAGTTACGTGCCAATGTTAAACTTGAAAGTAAAAAAGATAGTGTTGATTATTTCAACAGAACAGAATTACTGGATGAAGCTATGCGATGTAATCCTCAACGCATTGTTGATTATGAAAAAATGATGATAGAAAAAAAACAACTAGAAAAAGCCTATCTAAAAGAGCATGGTGAAATAGATAGATCTAAACTAGGTGTTGGTTGTGAAAAAGAAAATTGTTGTCAGCGTTTAGGTAAAAATAATGAGCAGAAATAAATAAAAAAAGTTCTCAATTTAAAAAAAATAAGGTACCATCCTAAAAACTGTGTAAGTATAAAAATATCGGGGTAGAAAGCTTCGATATTTTTTTGTTTATTTAATAGACTAACACACAGTTATGAAAAAAGAAGACCTATTAACAGATGATTTCCTGAAACAATTTAAAACAGGAGAAGACTTAAACAACTTTTTGAGTGAACTTCAAAAGCGAGGTATAGAACAAATACTTGAAGGAGAACTTGATGCTCATCTTGATTATGAAAAGCATCAAAAGTCTAGTAATCCGAATTACCGGAACGGTCATACTACCAAAAGTATTAAAACTATTTTTGGAGAAAGTGAAATAAAGGTTCCCAGAGACAGGGAAGCTAGCTTCAACCCCATTTTGCTTCCAAAGAGAAAGAACATGGTCGATGGGATTGAGAACATTATTATATCCCTTTATGCCAAAGGTATGAGTAACTCTGATATTGAGGAACAAATCAAAGAATTATACGATATCCGAGTTTCTACTTCAACGATATCCAGGATAACAGATAAGATAACAGATGATATAATTGCTTGGCAGAACCGCCCCTTAGATTCGTTGTATCTGATTGTATGGATGGATGGAATTGTTTTTAAAGTCCGAGATAACTCAAAGGTTATCAATAAAACTATATACATTGCTGTTGGGCTTCGCAAGAACGGAAAGAAAGAGATACTCGGATTATGGCTGGGTAAGAATGAAGCTGCTTCTTTTTGGTTGGGTGTATTGACTGACATTAGAGCTCGAGGTGTTGAAGATATCCTAATTACTGTCACTGATAATCTGAATGGATTTACAGACACCATAAAGAATGTATTTCCTTGTTCAAGTACTCAGATTTGTGTAGTACATCAAATTCGTAATGCAGCTAAATATGTTGTTTGGAAGGACAAAAAAGCCTTTGCTAAGGACATGAAACAAATATATACAGCACCAACAAAACAGGCTGCAGAAGCTGCTTTAAATGACTTTGCTGACAAATGGAACGGAAAGTATTCTTATGCAGTAAAAAGTTGGAAGACAAACTGGGATGAACTCACCGTATTTTATGACTTCCCCATAGAAATTCGTAATATTATTTACACAACGAATCTTGTCGAAAACCTTAATGGTAAAATCAGAAAATTTACTAAAAACAAGCTATCTTATCCTACTGATCAAGCAGTGTTAAAATCCGTGTTTTTAGCCATTAGGGAAGTGACGAAAAAGTGGACTCAACCAGTGAGTAACTGGGGACTCATTCTTAATCAATTTATTACTATATTTGAAGAAAGGGTTCAACTCTAAATTAGCTGAACCCTGATATTTTAACTTACACACTTAATGGGATAGTGTCAAAAATAAAAAGCCGGAGTACGTAGATTAAATTTAAGTACCCCGGCTGTATAGAACCATTCACATCCTATTTATTCTTCAATAATTTCACTATTACTTTTATTAAACAAAGTCCAGCTTAATGAGATGCTGTAATTATTTTTTAATGCATTATTTGATACTAAATAAGCAAAGTCACATGATAATCCACCTAATTTAATTCCACCTCCAAGAGAGTAGTAATTAAGTCCTATGGATTTATCCATAAATTGATAACCAGTACGTAAGGATAGCATAGAATTATATTGGTACTCAAAGCCAAGACCTCCACCAATACCAGATGCATTGTTTGCTTCTGAGATATGTGATATATCTAAATTGCAGTTTAATGTATTAGAAGTACTAAGCTCTTTACTATAACCTAAACCTGCACCTATTGTCATGGGTAATGCAACTGATCCATCGTCAAACTTAAGATCTGAACCTAAGTTTCTAACCATAATACCATAATCAATATCTTTAAAACTACTTTTAAATCCAAGATCAAATATTATAGTATTGGCATCATATCCTTGCCCATATTCCGAATTCAGATAATGAAGAGATGCAGATAAAGCAGAGTTTTCATTTAGTTTATAGGCATATCCTAGATCAAAAGTATATTCCATTGGTGAAAATGAGCTTGAATTGTTTCCACTATTATCCCATATGGTATATTCCGGAAGGTTAAATCCTCTATATCCAATTGCAATTTTATGTTTGCGACTTAGACTGTAAAATGCAGAAACCGAAAAGATATTATAGTCATCTGAAAGTTCACTAACCCATGGACGATAAGAAATACTAATATCCAAAGTCTTATCGTTAATGCTATTTGCAGCAAGATTTGTATAAATTGCATTACTATGATCGGTTGCCAAATAAGTACTTCCCATAGCAACAGAACGTGTATCTAATGGAATTGAAACAAATGAACCGGCCTGCGAAAATATATTTGTACATACATAAAGAGCTATGCATGCTGTAAGTATTCTTTTAATGATCATAACTTAACTATATTTCTTTTAATTTTTGAATCATTATAATTAATCTCTAAATCATATTGTCCGGTGGATAAATCTGATAAATTTAAACTACCTGGTGAAAATGCAGAAATATCAGTACTTCTTTCATCTACTAAAACACCATTACTGTTGTAGATAGCTACGCTTAATTCACCATCAATATTTTCACCCATTCTGAAATAAACTATGTCAGAAACAGGATTAGGGTAGATGTCAATCTCTTCACTATCATCTCTCACCATTACCTGGAATGAAGTTGTTGCAGTTTCTCCTCTTGCATCAGAAGCTGTAACTGTTATTGTAGATAATCCTTTAATAACTGGAGTAATTATCAATTTATTTGAATTTTCTGAGACCTTAAGATAATCTGAATCATATGACATCGCAAAATCTAAATTCTCACCATCCTCATCTGTAAAATAAGAATCTAAATTAATATAGTATGATTTATCCGGGTTTCCAATATAGTAATCTGCAATTGCAGTAACAACTGGAGCATGGTTTTCAAGCACTGTATAAGTAAAAGGATAAGTAGTTCCAAATCCTGATGCATCTTCAGCATATAAAGATACAGTATAAGTACCCGGATCTGCAGTCAAACCATTAATGGTTATTTCTATCTCAGAAGAACTGGTAGCTGTAGCAGTAGAATTACCTGAATCATCAGTATAAGTCCATGTAAAAGATTCATCGTCAGGTTCTGAAATTGTAAACTCTAAAGATTGAGTTTCGTGAGCTTTAAGTTCAATTGTGGTTTCATCATCTGTAGTAATGACTGGAGCTTGATTTGCATCAGTTGTAGCAGATGCATTAGCTGAATAATCACCATATGATCCTAAAACATCATAACCGGCTACTGAGAAATAATATGTACTTGAAAAATCTAAATCAGTAACTGTAGCTGACATTGATTCTCCAACACTTGCAATTCCTACTAGAGCTGTTGTTGATGAAACAGAAACACTGGTTGTAGTAACATCATCTTCTGAGAATGGTGACTTTGAGTAAAATATTTTATAACCTGTAGGTTTCACATCATCGGCATCAGATGTAATTGTCCATGTTAATGTTGCCTTATTTGAAGTAGCTGTAGCTGTAAGATCAGTTACTGCTTCAGGAGGTGCACTGTTATAATTTGCTAAAGCTGCAGCTGCGTTTACTTGGCCCACTCCAAGCATACCTGCATATTCTGTATTATAACCATCCAAATCAACAGCGCCTTGGTAAAGGCGTGCTTTTAACATATCAGGAGTAAATCCATCTCCGCCATATTCAGATACTATTAATGCGGCAACCCCAGAAACATGAGGGCAGGCCATTGATGTACCAGCCATGTATACATAACTATCATCAGGTGCAGTACTTGCTATATAGCAGTCTGTATCATATTTATTATTATGAGTGTCCGTTCCACCTGGAGCAGTAATATCAACCCAGCTTCCATAATTTGAATAATAAGCCATAGTATAATCAGGAACACTTGCAGCAACAGCAACTACGTTTTCGTACATTGCCGGATATGCATTTGTTGAAACACTTTCATTACCAGCTGCAAAAATTACAATTCCACCAGCCATTGGTCCAACCTGATCTCCATTCTCATCAATTCCGGCATACTTAATAAAGTAATCTATGGCTTCTTTCATACTTTGAGGTAAGGAAGTAGCTTCATCATACCCCCAGCTATTCTGACAAATTACGGCCCCATTATCTGCACCATATTTAATGGCTTCTTCAAAATTCTCTGCACTTATGTCATCTCCATTTCTATCTGATTCAAATACCTGGCATGACATCAGTCTTACTCCTGGATTATCTGCATCACCACCTGCTATTCCACATACACCAATACCATTGTCATTCATGGCTCCAATTGTTCCAGCAACGTGTGTTCCATGATCGTGTGCTACTATAGTTCCATTGTTGTCAACAAAGTTGTATCCGTATACATCATCTTTGTATCCGTTATCATCGTCATCAGAACTGCTTGCGCCATTATCTTCACTCTCATTATGCCAAATGTTATCAACTAAATCCTCATGATCAACGTCAATTCCTCCGTCAACAACAGCAACTATTACATCCTGACTGCCTCTTTGTTTTAACCATGCATTAAACAAATTGATATCAGCGCCTTCAATAGCATCAGTTACAGATCCATCATTGTAGTAATGCCATTGATAGCTTAGATAAGTATCGTTAAATGGTAGACTACTAGAAGTAGATGCAGTAGAACTTTTTAGTGAACTTGAAATAGGTAAAGGGCCAAGTTCTTTATAAGCAGATTTTTGATTTTTAATGTTTCTGATAGGTTCCGTAATGTTAACCTCGCTCAAATTTTTAAATTGACTTACAACTTTTGCTAATGAAACTGATGAAGTGTCATATTTTATATCATACCACAAATGCAATCCCTCAGCCTGAGTTCTGGCTTCAAATTTACCGCAATAAGGAAAGGTGCGTTTAAATGATGTAGCTCCAATTGAAGTAAGTACACTATCAATATTACTAATGTTAGTGGATAATTGATTTGATTTTAATGAAACTGATAAACTTTGAGCGTTAGTTTCATTTAACTTAATTCGAATAATTCCCTCAACTGAATTTGCAGGAATACTAGTGTTTTGTTCTTCATCATTAGTGCTTACTAACTCGTCTTCATTGCTACATGAATATAGAAAACACATGACAATACATAAAGATACCAGGGAGAACCTGGTTACAATTCTTTGGATCATTGAAATGTTTTTAATAATTGTTTTTGTTGACTTTTGGCAAAATTTGTTCCAAATAAAATGAAAATAGGTGTAATATCCAGTGTTTTATCTAATTATTCGACAAACGATATGATTTTATCGACAGAATGAAAAAATTAAAAATACCTTTTTAAACCTGTCAGGTTTATTTACATTATTATTATTAAACCTGACAAGTTATTATTAAGGTATTTTTAATTTTTATGATTACTTTTCTGAAATTCACTAGGAGTAATATTAAATTCTGTTTTAAAGCAAGATGAGAAATATTTAGGATCAGAAAAACCTACTGCATAAGCAACTTCTGCTATTGACGTGGTATTGTTTTTTAACATTACAGAGGCATGTTTCAATTTAATATTTCTGATAAATTCTATAGGCGATAATCCTGTGATTGTTTTAATCTTTCTGTATAACGAGGATTTTGATAAGTTCAACTCTTCGGCAAAGGTGTTAATGTCAAAATCTACTTCGGATAAATATTTTTCAATAATTTCTATAGCTCGTTTTAAAAACTGTTCATCCATTGAATGATTTTCTAAAGAAGAAATATTCAGTTCAACATTAGTTTTAAACTCTTCTTGCTTGCTCTTTTTATGAGATATGAAATTATTAATCCTTGCATTTAAAACACCCATCTCAAATGGTTTTGAGATGTAGGCATCAGCACCTGCATTATAACATTCAATTCTGTCGTTAATGCTATTTTTAGCAGTTAATAATATTACTGCTATGTGACTGGTTTCCAAATCTCCTTTTAATGTTTTGCACAATTCAATACCATCCATCTCAGGCATCATTACGTCACTTACAATTACATCAATATCTGCTGATTTAACTTTTTCTAAAGCTTCAATTCCATTAGTCGCTGTTAATATATGATAGGTTCTGGACAAGATTTGTTTCATCAACTCTAATAAATCTAAATTATCATCAACTAACAGAATGTTTACATTTGATAATTTATTTCCATCGTGTTTTGTTTGTAAACCACTATTCTCGAAATCAATAATCTCGTAATTAGTGTCACTTTCCTCACTGATGCCTAAGGTATTGTATGTTGAAATTTCGTTAGCTGAATAACTTTCCTTATCAATTGGAATATGTATTGTGAAGGTTGTGCCTTCATCTAATTTGCTGTCAACCGAAATCCAACCATGATGAAGCTCAATTAAATCTTTGCTCAGAGATAGTCCAATGCCATGCGTATCACTTGCTTTTAGTGTTTTGTTTGTGTAAAAACGAGTAAATATGTTATCAAGGTCTTCCGGTAGGATTCCAACACCATTGTCACTTACATTAATCGTTAAATATTCATGTTCATTTTCTGTGTAAGTTTCTAATGAAATAGATATTTCACCATTTTCAGGGGTATACTTAAAGGCATTAGAAAGCAGATTAAACAGCACTTTATCAATTTTATCAGCATCAAAATATGCTTTAATTTCCTTATTTGTCGAATGAAATGTAAAATTGATATTCTTCTTATTAAAAATAGGAAGAAAATGATTGTAGCAGATATCATTAATAAAAGAGGCAATATCTGAATTTGTAATTTTCAATTGCATTTTTCCATTTTCCACTCTTCTAAAATCCAAAATTTGTTGAAGCAATCTTTTTAACCTGCCTACATTGGATCTCATTAAAGTAAATTGAGATAACTTTTGTGGCAAAGTTGTTTCAATATCATCAATAAGGCATGATATAATTGTTAGTGGAGTTAATAAATCATGAGATATATTTGTGAAATATTTCAACTTTGTTTGAGTTAACTCTTCTGTTTTATTTTTCTCAAACTGAGCCATGTTAATTTTATTCTTCAGCTTAACTCTGTTCATCATAATATATATCAGAACAGAAATTGCAAGTGCAATGATCACAATGTAAAATACAAAGGCAGCTGTAGTTTCGTAGATTGCAGGTTCTCTTATGATATTTAATGTGGTAACCTCATTGCTCCATAGGTTATGTGCATCCGAGGCCTTAACTTTAAATTTGTATTTACCCTTTTTGAGTTGACTATATACCGCAAATTGACGGCCTTCCTTTACATGTACCCAGTCATCATCAATACCTTCAAGTTTATAAGCATATCTTATTTTATCCGGATTACTATAATCTAAAGCTGAAAAGTAAAGTTCTATGTTTTTATCAGTTGGAGATAGAGTGAGAGTATTTTCTTTTTTATTGAACTTTTCAATTTTATCGGGAGTCAGGATAGATTCATTCTGGATTTTAATATCTGTTATTTTAACATTGGTTTGTTGTGGTTTAGTTAGTAAATGTTCGGAAGGAGTAAAACGTGAATAGCCTCTGTTTCCTCCAATGTATATGTACTTAGAGTCTTTGGTTTTAAACAAAGAGTTTTTTAAGTGGGAATTAATTTGTTTTCCATCTAACGCAGAATAAGAGATAGATGCATTGTTTTTAGGATTATACTCAATTACTTTTTTATAGGTTGTAATCCATATATTATTGTATTTATCTGCAATAATATCAAGGATAGCTTCTCCTTTTAAACCACAGTCGTACGTTTTATTTGTAAATGTTTTTGCGCTTGTATTATAAGCAATTAAGCTTCCGTCTTTTTTACCTATCCAAACTGTACCGCTAAGATCAGCGGTTAAAGATTGAATATGATCTTTTAAAATATCATTCGTTATATTTTCAACTTTTAGCTTGCTTACCTGGTTTTCTTCTAATTCCTGAGGGATATGAATTTTATAAATGCCATTATTTTCAGTACTCAACCATAATGTATTGTTATTATCCTGACTGATTGAATTAATAGCACCTAAGCCTTTAGCAACAAGAGAGATTTTTTTGCTACTATACGGTTGAATAAATAAAGCTCTTTCGCTTGCTAACCAAACATTTGATTGATTGTCTTCAAAAATTAATGAAGCTATTCCTGAGTCTTCTGTAATACTACTCAGATGTATAGCTTTAACATATTTAATGTTGTTTCCATCTTTTTTTACTTTAATTATTTTTGAATTATTCGTATTGGTAATCCATAGTTCTTCAAGTCCTGAAATGTAGTTTATATATGAAATAGCCTTTAATTCTTCAATATTTTTTAATTCACTGATTTCATTATAATATGTAATGTTATTTTTTTGTGGACAATAAATAAATAATCCGATTCTATTTTGATTTATCCATATGTCTCCGTCTTTATCTTCGCAAAGAGTCGTAAATGATGGGGCTATATCACTTTTTTTCTGTAAAAGAGGAATGGGAAAGTTCTCAATAATTGGTTTGTTAAAGTCAACTTTATAAATGCCTTCGCTAAAAGCACCTATCCATAAATTGCCCTTTTTATCTTTAATAATTTCACTAAAGATATTGTTTGTTTTCTGAAAAAGACTACGAGTATTTACAGGTTCAACAATACCTGAATTATTGTATTTATAGGTACTTAATCCGGATAAAGACATAGCCCATATGTATTCATTGTAATTATCCTGAATAAAACTAAAATATCTTGAATTGTTATGATTATTTTCCCAATCAGGTTTAGATACTTTTTTATATGTTTCCTTTGAAAATGAGTTAGGATTAAACAGATACATACCTTCATCCCAGGTTCCTATCCAATAATTATTATTTGAATCCTGAAAAACTCTGAATGGATTATCATGTTCGTCAATTTTAGGATATTTAATAAATTGATTAGTTTCCTTATTAAACTTATATAATCCATTATCCCACATGCATATCCAAATATTTTGATAAGTATCCTCATAAACCTGGCTTATGCTTGAATTTGGTAATGCGTTTGGTAAATCAGATGAATGTGAATAATTATAATTTAAGCTAAAATCCGGATTATATCTTTTAAGTCCATTATTTAAACCAACCCATATTGTACTATCACTAGAGTTTACTATACTAAAAATGTTTTTGTTTTTTAGTGATGAGTCAGGATGTGGTTTTATGGTATAGCTGTACTTATTTAATATGTTTAACCCTTCATTTGTTCCAATCCAGATATTTCCTTTATAATCCTCTGCAAAAGATGAAATTTCATTGCTGTAAATTAAATCAGGATTATTAAAATCAGATCTGAAGATTTTCATTTTATACCCATCGTATCTGCATAAGCCATCCTGAGTTCCAAACCACATATATCCTTCTTTATCCTGGAATACACGAAATACAGAATTAGATGGTAATTTGTCCATAATTGGTAATTGATAAACCCTTATATTTTGTGCATTTATTATGGACTGCAAGGATAGGATGAACGTAATTATATGTATAAAATTTATCTTCATATTTATTTTGCTATTCTTTTTTTAGTGATAAAAAATACACTTTAGTCTTTCCTGAGTTTGAAATTATCAAAACGGAATCGTTGATAAAATAAGTAAAAATAGTAATGAGTAGGCTAAAAAAAAATTAACTATAGTTAAGATAACTACTTCCCAATTCCATTTCTCATATTTCTCATTAACTAAAGTTTTATATTTTAATAAATGTGAAAAAACAAGCTTTAGCTTAAGAAGAATATTCATTCAATATTGGAGAAAAATCATTCATGGATAACGTGCAATGCCTTTATTTATTGATGTAGGAGAATTATTCGCCCTTTAGGAATGATCATTCAACTTTAAATTATTTTAAGATTTAGATATTTGTGATGTTAATAGATATTAATTAATGTACAAAAATGATTTTGAATACATAATTGTGAATCTTATAGTATTAAAACTGATTGATTAATTTTTTAAAAATCACTATGGAAAAGTTATCTAAATTAAATTTTCGAGAAAAGCTATCTCAATTATGGTTCTGTAGAACTATAATAATGGTATCTTTTTTACTGCTTTTTGGATTAATCCCCTTAACTTCATTTGCACAGGGATTAAAAAATGTTTCAGGTAAAATTACAGATTCTGAAACAGGAGAAGCAATTATTGGTGCTACCATTGTTGTTTCAGGTACAACTAATGGAACAATAACAGATGTTAATGGTGCATATAATATACAGGTATCCGAAGGTGCATCATTATTGTTTTCTTATATAGGTTATGTTTCTCAAACAATAACGGTAGGAGAAAATGCTCAAATTAATGTACAAATGGTAAGTGATTTGGCTGAACTTGGTGAAGTTGTTGTTATTGCTTATGGTACAACAACAAGTAAAAACTTTACCGGATCAACAACTCAAATTAAAACAGCTGATTCTCCTTTAGCAGAAATTCCTGCAACAGATGCAATGAGTGTTTTAAAGGGTACAGTACCAGGTATGACAGTTTCTCAGGAACAAGGAGCTGGTCAAACTTCAAGTTTATTAGTTCGTGGCCAAAAATCGATCAATACATCCGCGATTAGTCCTTTAATTGTATTGGATGGTGTTATTTTTATGGGAAATATGCGAGATATAGATCCTTCTTCTATTGAGAGTATCTCAGTTTTAAAGGATGCAACTTCTGTTGCTGCATATGGATCAAGAGCTGCTAATGGTGTAGTAATGATTACATCTAAAAAAGGTCAGAAAGGAAAGCCTGTTATCACTTTTAATACATCAGTAGGTGTTTCTTCTGTAATTAATAAAGCAGATGTACTTAGTCCTGATAAATGGGTTGAAAAAGTAAACTTACTACAGGGATTGGATGCAAATGCAGATCCAACAAGCTGGATGTCTGACTTTGAAGATGAAAACTATGCAAATGGAAAAACAATTGATTGGCAGGACTATGTAGAGAGAACTGGTACTAATCAAAATTATAACATTGCAGTTTCAGGAGCTAATGAAAAATTCAACTATTATTTTTCAGGATCGCATACAAAAACTGAAGGTGTTGTAATTGGAGATGATTATCAAAGAACAGCTTTCTCAACAAGACTAAAAGGAGATATTACTGATTGGTTAGAAGTAGGAACAAATGTAAACTTTTCTTTTAATGACTATTCTGGACCATCTGTTTATGATATTTATCAAGCTATACGCCTGACTCCATATGGACGTGCTTATAGAGATGAAGAGAATAAGTTATTAGAAAAATATCCTGCTACAGAAGGTATTTACAGAACTAATCCACTTTGGAATATGAAGAGTGGTACTATTGATGATCATGACGTATATTATACTACAGTTCTTAGCGGTCATGCAGTTGTTAAAGTGCCTTGGATTAAAGGATTAAAATATAGAACAAACTATTCTTATACAATTAAAAATATTGAAAGAGATTACTTTACTCATGAAGGTAATTATGTAGCAGAAGGTACTTCTGATGATAGATATAGTGCTTCTGTTGTAAGTGATTATTTAGCTAAAGCGAATGGTTATTCAGCCAGAACAAATGATCTTGCATATGTTTGGGACAATATCTTGACATATACAACTGATTTTGGACAACATCATCTTGATTTAACAGCTGTTTATACTCGTGACTCATATGACTATAAGTATAAAAAAATTACAGGTACAGACTTTTCTGCATTAGGTAATACTACTTTAGGTTATAATGGATTGTCGTATGCTGCAACACAAAAGATTACCTCTATAAATAATACAGAAAGAACTAATATTGGTTATTTAGGTAGGTTAAGCTATAACTATAATCATAAGTACCATTTAACAGCATCTGTTCGTCGTGATGGAGCATCAGTATTTGGTAAAGATGAAAAATGGGGTGTGTTTCCAGCTGTAGGTGCAGGATGGACAATCTCTTCAGAAGATTTCATGAGCAACATGACTGCTATTGATTACTTAAAACTTAAAGTTTCATGGGGTATTAATGGTAACCAGTCTTTAGATCCATACCAGACTTTATCAACAATTGCTTTAGGTCAAAATGGAGGATATAGCTATTCTTATGGTAATGATTCGGAAGTAGAGTGGGGACAACGCGTAAATGTTTTAGGTAACACAACTTTAGGTTGGGAAGAAACAACTTCGTTCAATGCCGGATTTGAGTTAACAATGTTTGATAGCAAAGTTAATTTAGATGTTGACGGATATGTATCAAAAACTAATAATCAGATTTTTAGCAGAAATATTCCTGTTATGGCAAATGGTATTACTACAATGGATGAAACCATGGGTCAGATTAACAACTGGGGATTGGAAGTAACCTTAAATACTACCAACTTTAAGAGAGGTGATTGGGAATGGAATTCAACTTTAACTTATTACATCAACAGAAACAAGTTGAAAGAGTTATATGGTGATGGTCAGGACGATATTTCAAATAGTTTATTCTTAAATCAATCTTTAGGTGCTATTTACGGATATAAACCAGTTGGTATTGTTCAGGCTGATGATACAGAATATATTGCAGCTAATGGTGCACAGGCCGGAGATGTTAAGTTCTGGGATAAAACAGGTGAAGGAACTATTACTTCTGATGACAGAACTATTTTAGGTTTCTCAAAAGAGAACTTTAGAATGTCATTTGCAAATACAGTATCATATAAAGACTTCCAATTGTATGCTCTATTTAATGGTGTGTTTGGTGGTGGAGATTATTACAAACAAGCTAATATCTATGCATACAGAACAGCAAGTGATGTGCCTTACGATAATAACTTAAACCACGGATGGTGGACTGCAGAAAATCAAAGTAATAAGTATCCTAGAGTAAATTACACAGATGGAAGATTTACTCCTGTTCAAAGCAGAGGTTTTGTGAGGTTACAAAACTTAAACTTATCGTATAGATTTAAGCAAGACTGGGTTAAAGATTTAAAAATCGACAACTTAAAAGTATTCTTTGCTGCTACTAACCTATTTACGATTACAAATTGGGAGGGTGGTGATCCTGAAACAGGACAAACTCTTGGAAGTGGATACTCTTATGGTTATCCTTTAAGTTCTACTTACTCAATTGGTGTTGATTTAAAATTTTAATTTGTTGAAAAATGAAAAGATTATCATATTATATAATTCTAAGTCTGTTGTTTTTAAGCATAATTCATACATCGTGTAACGATGAAGAATTTATCGAAGAAACTCCAACAACTTTCTATACAACAGAGAACTCCTTTAATACAGTTTCTCAGGTTAATGCAAGTGTTACTAATATGTATGTACATATTAGGTATTGGTATCAGAATGACTTTTTTATGAAAGGTCAGGGAGCTGATATGTTTGATACTCCTTACTGGAGATGTAGTGGTAATGGTTATTCAAACTATTCGTCATGGTCTTCGGAATATGGAAAGGTAAAAAGTCTTTGGGATGCATTTTATCAATTGGTGAGTTATGCAAATCAGACTTTAGAAGGTGCTGAATCTGATAACGTAACTTGGGAAAATGAAGATGATTATAATTATGTTATTGCTCAATCGAAATTTTTCAGAGGTTTAGCATATTTAACATTAGGTGAATTATGGGGAGGTGTACCTATTGTAACTCAGTTTTATACTACTCCAAAATATGATTTTGTGAGATCATCAAGAATGGAAACTTATCAACAAGCCATTACTGATTTAGAGGATGCATTGGAAGGTATGCCTGATTATCCTGCAGAGGCAGGGCGTATCGCAAAGGGTGTAACTTATCATTTTTTAGCAGAGGCATATTTGGCTTTAGCTATAGATCAGGATAATAATTCTCAATATTTAACTAAATCAACTGATTATGCATCAAAAGCAATAGCTCTTCATTCATTAATGACAAGTCGTTTTGGTTCAAGAGCCGAAGGTACAGGTGCAAAAGCAATGAATGGAGTTGAAGCTTATTACGAAGATGGAGATGTCTTCTTTGATTTATTTCAAAGAGGAAACTTAGATTACTCAGAAGGTAATACAGAATCGTTATGGGTACTACAAAACGATTATGAAATTTATAAGCAATATGGAGGTAATAATTATCTTTCATATCCTCGCGAATTCTCTCCTGTTTTAAGAAATGCAAACTGGAATTCTACATATAAAGAAAGTAATTCATCTCCATGGCCTTCAATGATTGATGCTTATGTAGGAGGTAGAGGTGTGTCAAGTATTGCTCCAACAGAAATGGCTCAAAATACAGTTTGGGAAGGAGTATATTGGGATGATATCAGAAACAGTGCGGTGAATATGCGAAGAGAATTTGTTTGTAAAGATGAATCTTCTTCATATTACGGAGTACTTGTAACTGAAGATATGTTAGATCAAAACACTCTTGAAAACCTTTATCCAATCAGTTCAAAATTAGCTCCAATTGATGACTGGGGTTATGAAGATTTAGAAGATGGAGGTAATAGATCAAATATGTATCGTGACGAGTATGCAACCAGATTAGCTGAAACTTATCTTTTAAGAGCTGAGGCATATTTTAGATCAGGACAATCTGGTTTAGCTGCTGCTGATATTAATGAATTACGCAATAGAGCACAATGTTCCTATTTAGTTTCAAGTGGAGATGTATCTATTGACCTAATTTTAGATGAAAGAGCTCGTGAGCTTTATGGTGAAGAACGCAGATGGTGTACATTATTAAGAATGGGTGGTACTGTTGCTGTAGACCGAATTTCTAAATACGGATATTTCTCTGGATCTGAAAGTTCTTTCTATCAAGGTTCAAGTGCGCAACCTTCAGGATGGAATTTGTTTCCTATTCCACAAACGGTTATTGATGCAAACTTAGAGGCTGTTCTTGAACAAAATGATGGTTGGGAATAAATAAAAAAGATCAGGCTATATGAATTCATGCAGCGTAACGAATTATAGCCTGTTATATTGGCAAGGGAGATTGAAATCTTCAATCTCCCTTAATTTTCAAATTAAAGAAAAGTAAAGCTCTTATTAATATGGATAGCCTTTTTGATTAATATTTAAACCCTTTTTTGAAAAAATACTATTGTTTGATTGATTATTACCACTAATAACTTTTAAAAACTTAAATCTTTACGATCTCAGTAAAAAATGAAATTATGAAGTGCTATATGGCAGAAGATTTTGGATAATACAATATTCATAATCTTGTGATATATGATAACATGTGAAGTAGATTTCTGAGTTTGATTATAATACGATCAAGGTTTAAAGTATTAGAGAAATAATAGAAAACAAATAATATAAAATTAAAAGCATCATTATCATGCAGAAGTCATTGTTATTACTGGTTTTATTAGTTTGCGGAACCGTTTTTGGTCAGGATAAAGCTCCTGAGTGGGAGAATCCTCATGTGTTTGGGATCAATAAGGAAAAAACCAGGGCTACTTTTATGCCTTATCAAAGTAAAGAGGCAGCAATAAAAAACAATTATAAAGAATCAGATTGGTATTTGTCGTTAAATGGAATCTGGAAGTTTAACTGGGTTTATAAGCCCGAAGACAGACCAAAAGATTTTTTTGCTGATAACTATGATGTTTCAGGATGGGGTGAAATGCCGGTTCCGGGTAATTGGGAGCTGAATGGCTATGGAACACCGATATATACTAACATTAATTATCCCTTCCCTAAAAATCCTCCGTTTATTGATCATAGCCATAATCCTGTAGGTAGCTATAAACGTAGTTTTACTTTACCTGAAAATTGGAAAAACCGCAGAGTTTATATTCATTTCGAAAGTGGTGCAGCGGCAATGTATGTTTGGGTGAATGGAGAAAAAGTTGGTTATAGCCAAAATACTAAAAGTCCAACTGAGTTTGATATTACAGCATATGTTAAGCCAGGCGAAAATAAAGTTTCTATTGAGGCTTATCGTTGGAGTGATGGTTCGTATTTAGAAGATCAGGATTTTTGGAGATTGTCAGGTTTCGACCGAGGAATATATTTATATAGTACTGATCAAATCAGAATAGCTGACTTTTTTGCAAAAGCTGGATTAGACAGCAAATATCAAAACGGAATTTTAGATGTGGATATTGAAGTTGCCAATAAGGTAGCTGAAAGTAAAGCAGCTGAAATCAGCATCACATTACAGGATAAGAATGGCAAAACAATTCTTGAATCCGGATCCAGTGTTGATCTTAATGGAAATAGTAACGAAAAAGTAAACATTAAAGCAGAGGTTAAAAATGCTTTAAAATGGAGTAACGAAACGCCTGAATTATATACGCTGTTACTAACATTAAAAGATAATCAGGGTAAGTTGATTGAGGCAACATCGTGTAAAGTTGGTTTCAGAACAGTTGAAATCAAAGATGCTCAGTTAATGGTTAATGGAAAACCTGTTTTAGTACGTGGAGTAAATTTACATGAGCATAATGCATTAACAGGCCATGTAATTGATAAAGAAACCATGCTCAAAGATATTGAATTGATGAAACAGCATAATATCAATGCTGTTCGTATGAGTCACTATCCTCAAAATCCATTATGGTATGAGTTATGCGACCAATATGGATTGTTTCTTGTGGATGAAGCCAATATTGAAGCACATGCAATGGGAGCTGAATGGCAGGCTTGGTTCGATAAAAATGTTCATACTGCATATAGTCCCGATTGGGCTGATGCTCATAAAGACAGAGTGGAGCGTTTGTTTGAACGCGATAAAAACCACCCTTCGGTTATTATCTGGAGTATGGGTAATGAGTGCGGTAACGGACCTGTATTTTATGATATTTACGATTGGTTGAAAAAGACAGATCCTACTCGTATGGTTCAGTTTGAACAGGCTGGCGAAAACAGAAACACAGATATCGTTTGTCCGATGTATCCGGGTATTGAATCCATGAAAAAATATGCACAAAGAACTGATGTTGAGCGTCCTTTTATCATGTGCGAATATTCTCACGCTATGGGTAACAGTAACGGAAACTTTCAGGAGTATTTTGATATTATCAACTCAAGCAAACAAATGCAGGGCGGATTTATCTGGGACTGGGTTGATCAGGGTATTAAGGCTACTGATGATTCAGGAAGAGATTACTTTGCTTATGGTGGCGATATAGGTGGATACAAGTACACTCACGATGAAAACTTCTGTGCCAATGGAGTGGTTTCGGCTGATCGTATTCCTCATCCGGGCTTAAATGAAGTAAAGAAAGTATATCAGGATATTTTATTTTCATCTGATGATATCAGTACTGGTTCATTGACTATTAAAAACATCTTTTTATATAACGATCTTAAAAACTACTCTTTTAAATGGGTATTAAAAAAGAATGGAGTTGTTGTTACTGAGAAACCTTTTAAAGTTTCTTTAGCAGGAGGTTTAACAAAAACTATCAAACTGCCATTACCTAAAATATCTGTTCAAAAAGGCGAAGAATATACAGTTGATGTATATGCATATATCATTAATAAAACTGAGTTTTTACCTGCCGGATTCGAAATTGCACGTGAACAGTTTATGTTGGATGCAAATAACTACTTTGCGAATGAAACTTCAGGTAATGGAACTGTAAATGTAGAAGATAAAGACAATCGTATTTATGTTACAGCGGGTAAGGTAGAGGTTAGAATTGATAAGTGGAGCGGATTATTATCATCATATAAAGTTGATGGACAAAACTTATTGAATGGAGGTCCGGAGCCTGATTTTTGGAGAGCTCCTACTGATAATGATTATGGTAACGGAATGCCATCGAGATTAAATATATGGCGTGCTGCAGGAAATAACAGAAGTGTAAAATCGGTTGATGTTACTAAAGAAGAAGGAAAAGTAATTGTAACAAGCAACCTTTGGTTAAATGATGTTACAAGTGATTATACTATTGTTTACACCATTTATGCTGATGGTAAAACAAAAGTTGAAGCTAAATGGGTGGCTGGTAGAGATGGTTTACCTGAGATTCCTCGTTTTGGAATGCAAATGCGTTTGGGTAATGATTTTGATCAGTTTAACTATTACGGTCGTGGACCATGGGAAAACTACTCGGATAGAAATACTGCAAGCTTTTTAGGAATTTATTCAAGCCCGGTTGCTGATCAACAGGTTGATTATATCCGACCACAGGAAAATGGAAATAAAACAGATGTAAGATGGCTTACATTAACCAATAAAAATGGTGTGGGAATTAAAATTGAAGGTATGCAACCATTAAGTGTTAAAGTTGCTCATAATCCTTCGGAGGATATTGATGCCGGTTTAACTAAAAAACAAATGCATCCAAGTGATGTAACTCCTCGTCATCAGGTGTATTTAAATGTTGATTTAAAACAACGTGGTTTAGGAGGTGATGATAGCTGGGGACGTTATCCTCATCAACAATACTTGTTGTTAGAAAAGACTTATAGCTATGGATTTATAATTAGTCCTGTAAAATAAAAGTGTAATACAAATCTCAGTGAAAACTGGAGAGTATATAATATTAGAACAAGAAATAATGGGCAATATTAAGAACTTGGCGATCGTTTGGCTCACGCTATTATTTGTAGCATGTGCTCCAACGAATAAAAAAGAAGAGGGAGATTCCTCGTACTTATCGACATTAAGTAAGCAGGATGTTTTATCAACAGTCATTAAAGTAAATGATTATTGGCAAAATACAAATCCTGAACATGGTCGTGCATTTTGGGATAACGCAGCTTATCATACCGGTAATATGGCAGCTTATGCTATTACTAAAGATGAAAAGTATAAAGCTTATTCAGAGGCATGGGCGGTGCATAACGAATGGAAAGGTGCAAAATCAGATGATAAAGCGGTATGGAAGTACAATTATGGTGAGAATGATGAGCATGTTTTATTTGGCGACTGGCAAATTTGCTTTCAAACCTATGTTGATTTGTTTAATCTGGATGAAGTAAAAGATTCATCAAAAATTGCCCGTGCCATTGAAGTAATGGAATATGAAATGAGCACAGAAGCCAATGATTACTGGTGGTGGGCTGATGGATTATATATGGTTATGCCTGTAATGACCAAACTTTATAAGGTTACAGGAAATGAATTGTACCTTACTAAATTATATGAGTATTTTAAATATGCACAAAGTATCATGTATGATGAGGAAACAGGTTTGTTTTTCAGGGATGCTAAATATATTTATCCAAAACATAAATCAGCAAATGGTTTAAAAGATTTTTGGGCCAGAGGCGATGGATGGGTGTTTGCCGGATTGGCTAAAATTATTCAGGATATGCCTGATGATTATACTCATAAAGCTGAGTTTATTGAAATATATAAAAAGATGGCGGTAACATTAAAGGGTGTTCAACAAGCTGAAGGTTACTGGACACGCAGTATTTTAGATCCGGAACATGCACCGGGTCCTGAAACAAGTGGTACTGCATTTTTTACCTACGGATATCTTTGGGGGATGAATAATGGATTACTTAGCAAAGCAGATTATACTTCGGTAGTAGATAAATCCTGGAAATATTTAACCACTGTAGCATTACAAGAGGATGGAAAATTAGGTTACGTTCAACCTATTGGAGAAAGAGCTATTCCCGGACAAACTGTTGATGAAAACTCCACAGCTAACTTTGGTGTAGGTGCATTTTTATTAGCGGGTTCAGAGATGTATAAATTTCTTGAAAAATAATTGTGTAATGCATTATTCTCTAAAGCATATTTTTTAGGGAGTAATGCATATTTTTTATTTGTAGTTGTTTGTAAAGATTAGCAAGGACTATAAGATGTATGTATATATTCTGGTTTTGTAATTAAGCGTAATGAAGGGGTAACTAAACCGCCTTCATGTAAAAGCGTTAAAAAAATAAGTAAACGGAGCGTTAAGAAAGAAAAGCTGTTTGAGCGCAGCGAGTTCTTTTCTTTTAGCGAAGAGAACTTATTTTTAGCTTTTTCATGGCAGCGGCGGCTTTTTTTGTTTACTTTTTTGAGCTGTAGCAAAAAAGTAAAAGCCTGTCTGGCTTGAAGACAAAATGTAATCTATTAAAAACATTACTTTTAGAATACTTTTCGATATATAATGTAGACAATGGCTTTAATTACGACAATTTTATATTAAAAAGCATAAAAATTTAATGATCCAGAACAATTATTACAGGCTCATTAAATTTTTTTTGTTTAAAATAGCAAACCTTAAAAAGTAAAAAATGAACAATAGGTTTTTATTATCGATATCCTTATTAATAATCTTTATTACTACTGCCTGCGGTCAAAAATTAGTTCCTGTTGAAAAAGCTTGGTCAAATAATTCGGTTAATGCAGTGGTGTTTCGTCAAAACTCATTGGTTACTCAGGCCGATACTCAGTTTATTGCCTTTTATACTACCGAAGGTAAGCTGGCTTTAGGAAAACGACACATTAATGATGATGCATTTATTATTAAAGAATCGCAATATGATGGAAATGTAAAAGATGCTCATAACTGCATCAGCATTATGGTTGATGGTGATGGTTATATTCATGTATCATGGGATCATCACGGACACCCGCTTCGTTATGCAAAGAGTGTGGCTCCATATTCTTTGGAACTGGGTCCAAAAACAGAAATGACAGGCCAAAATGAAGGTAATGTTACTTACCCGCAATTTTTTAAAATGCCAAATGGAAACCTGGTTTTTATGTTTCGCGACGGGCAATCGGGTAAAGGTAATTTGGTAGTGAACAGTTACGATACTAAAACTCAAAAATGGAGTCAGATACAAAGCAACCTTATTGATGGCGAAGGTCAGCGTAATGCTTATTGGCAGGCTTGTTTAGATCATAAAGGCGTAATTCATGTTTCGTGGGTATGGCGCGAAACCTGGGATGTGTCAACCAATCATGATATGTGTTATGCACGCTCTAAAGACGGAGGTATCACCTGGGAAAATTCAAATGGTGAGCAATACGAGTTACCAATCAATGCTGCAAGTGCTGAGTATGCTGCTAAAATTCCTCAAAAGAGTGAGTTGATTAATCAAACCTCAATGACAACAAATGATGCTGGTGAACCTGTAATTGCAAGTTACTGGAGAGAGCAAAACTCCGATATTCCACAATATCATATCATCAGTTTGGTTCATGGAAAATGGATGGTGAAGGATTTAGGTTTCAGAACACAGGCATTTTCACTTTCGGGTGGAGGAACAAAACGAATTCCAATTTCGCGTCCTCAAATAGTAGCTAAATCAACTAAAAAAGGAAATGAATATTATTTAATATTCCGTGATGAAGAGCGCGGAGCAAAAGTATCTATGGCAGAGTTGAAGGATTCCGGTAAATGCAAAATCACCGATTTAACCGATTTTACTGTAGGATCATGGGAACCATCCTTTGATACCGAATTATGGAAAGATAAAGGAAGTCTGCAAATATTCGTTCAAAGAGTGGAGCAAGTAGATGCCGAAGGAACGGCCAATTTTGAACCTCAGATGGTTTATGTACTTGAGGTGAAATAGATATTCTTAAGCGAGTTGGTACCTGCAAAACCCGAAAAAGCAAAAAGTTCGGCTTTGCATGTATCTGCAAACGGCAAGAAAACAAAAAGTTGATTTTGCAGGTATCTGCATATGAAGAAAAATCCAAAAGAATGCTATGGTCATTTGACCAAAGCCAAAAAAATGAAAAGATGGCTAATGGTCATTTGACCAAAGCTCAAAATATTGAAAAGTTGATGAATGGTCATTTGACCAAAGCTTCAAAACTTGAAAAGATGATGAATGGTCATTTGACCAAAATGCTACCGCGCGTTTCCTCACGCGTGGATACTCTGAACCACACGTGAGGACACGTGCTGAAGCGGTGCGGCAGCATCAAAACAAAAGATATTAGAACGATATTCTGAAACATAGAAACTAAAAATATGAAGAAAACTTATTTACTATCAATGGCGGCAATGGTATTTGCCTTTTTAGCAATCTTGTTACCAGGTTGTTCATCAGATCAGGATAATTACTCAGCTTACCTGTTTACATATTTTGTAGGTAATGGTCCTGGCGAAGAATCCATACATTACGCTGTAAGTACCGATGGTTATAATTATGTAGCCTTAAATAATAATGAGGCTGTTATCGATTCCAAGGATATCAGTTCATCGGGGGGTGTTCGTGATCCTCATGTTTTGCGTGCCGAAGATGGTAAAACTTTTTATATGGTGATTACCGATTTATATGTTACCGATCAGGGTTGGAATAATTACGCGATGATTTTAATGAAATCAACCGATTTAATCATTTGGGAACATAGTATTATTAATATTCCTGAAACTTATGCTGATACATTTGGTGATGTTGACAGGGTTTGGGCTCCACAAACCATTTACGATGATGTGGCTAAAAAATATATGATTTATTTTTCCATGAAGCAGGGTAATAATCCTGATATCATCTATTATGCATATGCTAATAAAGATTTTACAGCTCTTGAATCGGAACCAAAACAATTGTTTTTTAATCCAACAAACAATGCTTGTATCGATGGTGATATCATTAAAAAGGATGGTAAGTTTTATTTCTTTATGAAATCAGAATCCGGTGAGCCGGGCATTAAATTGGCTATCTCTGATAAACTGACAGAAGGTTATGTATATCCAAATACCGACAGGGTTGATTGCTCAAAAAATCCTGTGGAAGGTTCTGGTACGTTTAAACTAAACAACAGCGATGAGTATATTTTAATGTACGATGTTTATACCAGTGGACAGTATCAGTTTACAAAAAGTAAAGATTTACAACATTTCGAAGTGGTTGATCATGAAATCAGCATGAACTTTCACCCTCGTCATGGATGTGTTATTCCTATTACTCAAAAGGAATTGAACCGTTTAATGACCAAGTGGGCTACCGTTGAAGGAGATTTTGTAAAAGTAACTTCACCAATGGTAAAAACACAAAATGTAAGCTTTAATGGCGAAACCAAAACTGTTCATATTCCATTAAAGGTTGGCGTTGCCGATTTAACACAGTTCGATCCTCAGTTTAGTGCTTTTACCGGTATTGATTTTCAACCAAAGGGAGCGCAGGATTTTTCTAATGGATCAGTTGAATATACATTTACTATCGAAGGTCAGGCCCCAGTTAAATATACTGTTGAAGTTTCTGAGGATCATAACCCTGTACTGGAAGGTTTTTATGCCGATCCGGATATTATCTACTCTAACAAAACCAACAAGTATTATATCTATCCAACTAGCGATGGTTTTCATAACTGGTCGGGTACTTATTTTAAAGCATTCTCGTCAGAAGATTTAGTAAACTGGACTGACGAAGGTATTATTCTTGATTTACTAAAAGATGTTAGCTGGGCCGATCGTAATGCATGGGCGCCATGTATTATTGAAAAGGAAGTGAATGGAGCTTACAAGTACTACTATTATTTTACAGCTGCTCAAACCATAGGTGTTGCTGTTGCCGATGATCCTGCTGGTCCGTTTGTGGATAGTGGAAAAGCTTTAATTGATAAAAAACCTAAGGGTATAACACGTGGTCAGATTATTGATCCGGATGTTTTCCAGGATCCAAAAACCGGCAAATTCTATTTGTATTGGGGAAATGGTTTTATGGTAGGAGCTGAATTAAACGATGATATGGTTTCGATTAACGAAAAAACATTAACTGTTTTAAATCCTGATCATACTTTCCGCGAAGGAAGTCATGCTCTTTATCGCAATGGTATTTATTATTTTATGTGGAGTGAGGATGATACCCGTAGCCCGAATTACCGATTACGTTATGCTACTTCAAATTCTCCATTGGGTAAGTTTACTATTCCTGAAAACAATATTGTTATTGAAAAGAAACCTGAAGACGGCATTTATGCTACTGGTCACAACTCAACAATTCAAGTACCCGGCAAAGACGAATGGTATTTAGTATATCACAGATTTACTCTTCCTAAAGGAATTGGAATGGGTCGTCCTGCAGGCTTCCACAGAGAAGTTTGTATTGATAAAATGGAATTTAACGAAGATGGAAGCATTATCCAGGTAACTCCAACTTTAAAAGGAATAGAACCATTATCAAAGTAAGGAGAAAGGAGAAAGGAACAAGGAGTATGGAACAAGGAAGTTGAGAATTCCCTTTTCCCTTCTCCCTTCTCCATGTTCCCTTTTCTATGTTCCAATTTTATCATAAAACTAAATCTAAATAAAAGTGAAGAGTCTATCCAAAAGTATTCGTCACATACAATTTATAAGTTGCATTCTGTTCATATCCGTAACTTTAATGAATTGTACACATCAACAACAATCTCAAAAAACAGTTGTAACACCTTACGAAGTTACCAGTCAGGGAGCGTGGTGTTGGTTTGCAGATCCAAGGGCTATTCATCATCAAAACGAAGATGGAACAATCAATAAATCATATATAGGATATATTGATATTCATGGTAATATAAAAGCAACACAACATGATTTTATTACCGGAGAATCAAAGGAAGTTTTAATCAGATCGTATTTTCAACCTGATGATCATGATAATCCTACCTTTTTAATATTACCGGATAACAGGGTGATGATATTTTACTCCCGTCATACCGATGAACCATGTTTTTACTATCGTATTTCAACGCAACCCGGTGATATTACAAGTTTAGGAGAGGAGTTTACAATAACTACAAAGTACAATACTACCTATCCATCGCCATTTATATTATCCGATGATCCAACCCATTTTTATATTTGTTGGCGAGGCATCAGCTGGCATCCAACCATAGCAAAGTTTACCATTCCTAATATGGATGATAAAACAGAATGTGTCTGGGGACCATATCAAATGGTTCAGTCAACAGCTTCTCGTCCTTATGCCAAATACGCATCAAACGGAAAAGATAAAATTGTAATGGCTTATACAACGGGTCATCCCGATCCAACAATGCCAAATTATTTATACTATAATTATATCGATATAAATACCTTGGAATTAAAGGATATTAAAGGCACTGTTTTATCAAAAATTGGAGAAGAAATATACCCTGTGGCTGCTACTTCTGAGTATCAGCAATCTTATCCCAATGCAGTAGTCGATGCCAGTGAGTTACGCGATTGGTTGTGGCAGGTAACACTTGATACCAATGAAAATCCGGTTATTGCAATGGTAACCATTAATGAAGATAAATCATCTCATGATTATTACTATGCTAAATGGAATGGAGAAAGCTGGCAAAAGACCTTTTTATCAAATGCAGGTGGCCATTTTCATCAATCGCCCGATATTGAAAAATGTTACAGCGGAGGAATGGCAATCGATGATCAAAATACCAACGAAGTGTATTGCTCGGTTCCTGTAAACGGTAAACATGGTAAAGTATACGAAATAGTAAAATACCTTATTGATGATAAGGGGTTGGTAAGTTTAACCGATACGATTACGAAAGATTCTGAGTTGAATAATATTCGTCCTTACATTATTCCACATAGAGCCGAATCGCCTTTGAAACTTACCTGGATGTATGGCAATTATTACGATTGGATTGTAAGTGTTGAGCGTCCGTTAGGTTTTTGTACCAGTATTCGCGCTGATTATAATGTAAAAAGTGAAATAAAGAGGGGTGGTGCTACAGTTTTGCATTACGATGATGTGCAAAAAGATGAAGTAAAAAGAAATTTTTCATTTGATACGTTAAAGGATTTTACCATTCAGTTTGAGGCTACTTTGGATACCGCCAATTTTTTTGGAGATATACTTAGTAATCAGGTTTTCGCTTATGGTATTGATAATACTTCGATGAAACCATATGTGAAATTAAATGATCAAAGCATCTATTCCAGTACTAATATTCTAGGAAACTCAGATATCTGGAAAATAAAGCCTAGATCAACCGGAGGTATTTGGTGGGATGTAACTCCGTACAAAAATTTAAGCTTAACGATAAGTTATTCCAATAATGAACTCATCACTTATATCAATGGAGCCATTGATCAGGTAATTACAATAAATAATTTGGAGTTGTATGATCTGAGAGTTGAGAAATTGGTTCAAAATATTAATTCGTTAAACGTTTTTAGTAACTAGACTTAAATATCTATCGCTATGAAGATCTCAAATATTATTGTTGCAGTATTCGTGTTATTGACTTTAGGATTATCATCCTGTAATACACAAAAACCTAAGAATGCTGTAACCGAAGAAAAACCAGCTAATGTTTTTGAAGTTAAGAACCCGGATTACCAATTGAGTCCGGCAACAGGAATGACTCGTGAACATTGGATTAATGCAGCCGAATATTTATTACAGGGAGCGTTTTCGTATATCCATACCCTGGACGACCCGATGAAATTTCCAAAGCAACCCGGAAAAACTTATCCGCGCGAAGAAAAACAAGTTCCTACTGAAAAACTGGAAGGCTTGTGTCGTACATTATTTGTGGCAGCTCCTTTATTAAAGGAAAATCCCGATTTAAAAATGAATGGAATTGCAGTGGCAGAGTATTACCGTCATCAAATTCTAAATCTCGTTAATCCGGATAGTCCTTCGTTTATTGTGCCACGCCCTGAAAATGGTGGGCCTAGTCAAAATTTGGTTGAGTTTGGAGCTTTGGCCATCTCATTGTTTGTTGCTCCCGAAGTAATATGGGAACCATTAACCCAGGATCAGAAAGATGCATTGGCGCATACCATGTTAAGTTATGGCGATGGCCCAACAGTGCCTTCAAACTGGCGTTTCTTCAATATTTTTGTACTAAGCTTTTTTAAAGATCAGGGATATGATGTTAACGAAGATTTGTTAGTGGAATATCTTAATAAAAGTGTGGATCAATACCGTGGTTATGGATGGTATAACGACAGCCCTGCATATGATTATTACAGTATGTGGGCATTTCAATTGTACAGTGTATTATGGTCGGATGTATTTGGTTTAAAAAACTATCCGGAAATAGCCGAAAAGCTGATTCACAATTTCCAGGATCTGAATTATAACTATCCAAACATGTTTTCAAAGGATGGTAAAATGTTAATGTACGGCCGCAGTATTTCCTATCGTTTTGGATCTGTATCGCCATTCCCATTTATGGGTAAATACGGGGGTGATGATGTAAACTTAGGATGGTTACGTAAGATTTCTTCGAGCACTATTTTACAGTTTTTACAACATCCCGGGTTTTTAAAAGACAGTGTTCCTACTTTAGGATTTTATGGTGCTTTTGAACCTGCAGTACAAATTTATAGCTGCCGCGGAAGTGTGTATTGGATGGGAAAAGCTTTCTTAGGTTTGTTGCTTCCAAAAGATGATCCTTTTTGGACAGCCGTTGAAAACGATGGTCCATGGGCTGATTATAAAGACGGTCAGGTTTATAATAAATTTGCCGAAGGTTCAAATGTTTTAATCACAAATTATCCATCAATAGGAGCTTCTGAAATTAGAGCATGGTGTCATGAAAAGGTAAAAGACGACTGGCAGTTGTTTCGCTCTACCGAAAACTACAATAAACTATCATACAGTAGCATTTTCCCATGGCAGGCTGATGGAGCAAATGGCGAAGTGTCCATGAACTACGCGTTTAAAAACAAAGAAAATAAATGGGAGGTATTCCGTTTATATGATTTTAAAAAGTTTGAAGATGGAGCGTATTATCGCGATGCAGTTTTAGAGACCAATGAAAACATTAAAATGAATTTGGTTGATATTCCTTTGGCTAATGGAATATTAAGAGTAGATAAAAATATTAGTTCTGAAGATGTTGAAATGCGGTTGGGTCATTATGCGTTACCTGAATTTGAACAGCCGATTATAACCACTACTCAAAAAGCTGGCGATTATGAAGCAACCATCATTGATAATGGTAAATATCAATTGGCTTTGGTTCCAATTAAAGGTTGGAGTAATACTGAGGTTATAAGCGCAGAAGGCCTTCATCCTGAAAGTAAAAAAAGCAGTGTAATTGAAGTTCAGGATACATATAGTAAAGATTTAAGATCAAAGGTATATATCATGCTGATGCTCTGCAAAAAGTCGGGAGATTCTTGGACTGATGAGGAATTAAATCCTTTGGAGTCGGTTAAAATCACGGATGATGTATCAAAAGTTGAAATACATTTTAAAAACGGAGCAGAAAGAACTATAATATTTTAAAAAGATTATTAATGTCAATCAAATGTTATTCTTTTTTTTTAACTATTGATTTGCATTATTAACACAAAAGAAGAAGGCTGGTTAGTATTTATATACCAGCCTTCTTTTTTATTAATAAAATGTCCTCATGCATAAGTTTCTTATCAAAATTCTTTCATTAACATCGGTGAATATAGATGAATTTTAAAATATATGAGGCTTTTGTAAATAATGATAGTGAAACGTACTATTTTACATGTTAAAAAGTGTTGAAATTTGTACTTTTGAAAGTAAATACTAAATAATCCTCACATGCAAAAATTATTATTTCTTATTATTAGTCTATTTTCCCTTGCATTTAGTTGTAATATATATGCCAACGAACCAGATTCAGCCTATGTATTTATATATGCAACATCAAAAAATAATCACGGCAACGGATTACATTATGCCTGGAGTCTGAACCAAAAAGATTGGCATTCCATAGGACCTGAATTTCAATTCTTATTTTCTGATTTTGGAGCCTGGGGTTCACAGAAAAAAATGTTTGATCCATATATGTTTATGGATGAAAATAATACGTGGCATTGCTTATGGGCTTTAAACAATAAAGTTGGTCAGTTTGCATATGCAGATACAAAGGATATGATTAACTGGACCAGTCAAATCTATCCTCAGGTTTCAGATGATGCTAATACGATAAATGCAATTGAAGCACATTACGATGCTGGCCAAAAAGTATATGTAATTACATGGTATACCAATGAAAAGTTATATAAGACTACAACTGTTGATTTTAAAAATTATACCGCTACAGAGGAAGCTACAGAAAGTGATAGAAAAGACTTACGAAAGGAAGTTATCATAGATGGAGAAAAACAAGAAGGAATGATTCATCAGCTTTCCTGGGAAAAAATTGACAAGCTGATTAAGTACGAGCAATGGATGGAATATCATAACCAGCAAAGAGCCGAAACAACTTCGCAAGATCCTGTTCGCTTTAAGGATTTAAAACCAGTTGAGGCTGAGATTACTCTCCATCCTGATCAATCTAAAGCCATAAGCGATAAATTGATCGGTATTTTCTTTGAAGATATTAACTATGCTGCTGATGGTGGTTTGTATGCCGAGTTGATTCAAAACAGAGGCTTTGAATATAATATCAGCGATACAAAAGGACGTGATAAATCATGGACGCATGATAAAGCCTGGTCCGTTTTGGGCGAAGGTCTTTCCTTTACCATTGATACTTTAAACCCGGTTCATATTAATACCAAAAATTATGCTTTACTGGATGTAAATAAAGTAGGGGCAAAGCTTGTTAACGAAGGATTCGATGGAATTTACGTAAAAGAAGGTGAGAAATATGATTTCTCAGTTTTTGTTAAAACATTGGGAGCAACAAAAGAAAATTTAAGTGTATCTGTAATTGATGATGCAGGCAAAGAAATAGGAAACTGTATAATCAAAAATGTAGGTAACCAATGGAAAAAGTATTCAGCTATAATAACCGTAAACAGTACAGCTGAAAATGCAAAACTATCCATTCAACCTTTAGCTGTAGGCAAAGTTGCTTTGGATATAGTCTCTTTATTTCCTCAAAATACTTTTAAAGGGCGTAAAAATGGTTTAAGGGCTGATCTTGCTCAAACCATTGCTGATCTTCATCCAAAGTTTGTTCGCTTCCCTGGCGGTTGTGTTTCGCATGGTGATGGAATCGATAATATTTACCACTGGAAAACAACCATCGGACCATTAGAAGCTCGTAAACCCAATCGCAATATTTGGAATTATCACCAAAGTGTTGGATTAGGTTACTTTGAGTTTTTTCAGTTTTGCGAAGATTTAGGAGCAGAGCCTCTTCCTGTTGTGGCTGCTGGTGTTCCTTGTCAAAATTCATCAACCGGTGGCCATGGTCAGCAAGGTGGAATCCCGATGTGCGATATGGACGATTATGTTCAGGAGGTTTTAGACTTGATAGAATGGGCAAACGGTGATAAAAGTACAAAGTGGGGAAAGCTTAGAGCAGAAGCTGGTCATCCAAAACCATTTAATTTAAAATATATTGGAATTGGTAATGAGGATTTGATCACTGACATTTTTAAAGAGCGTTTTACAATGATCTTTAATGCAGTAAAAGAAAAGTATCCTGAGATAACCGTGATTGGAACCGTGGGACCTTTTTACATGGGAACAGATTATAAAGTAGGTTGGGATTTTGCTACAGAATTAAGCGTTCCTATTGTTGATGAGCATTATTATCAACCGCCGGGTTGGTTTATCAATAATCAGGATTACTACGATAGATATGATCGCAGCAAACCTAAGGTGTATTTAGGTGAGTATGCCTCTCATCTTCCCGGTCGCCCAATGAATATTGAAACTGCATTATCTGAAGCCCTTTATCTGAATGCTGTTGAAAGAAATGCTGATGTGGTTGAAATGACATCATTTGCTCCTTTATTAGCAAAAGAAGGTCATACGCAATGGAATCCTGATTTGATTTATTTTAATAATACCGAAGTTAAACCTACTGTTGATTATTACATTCAAAAACTCTACGGTCAAAACTCAGGAAATGAATATATACCAAGTTTAATTAAGCTTTCGAATAACAGAGAAGATGTTACCAAAAGGGTATCTGTATCGGTTGTAAAGGATACTCAGAGCAATGATGTGATCATTAAACTGGTAAATATGCTACCTGTTGAAGTGGATTCTAAAATGGATCTTACTGCTTATATCACTGATAATGTTCAAGGAGAACTTCATGTATTAACCGGAGATCCAGCTTCAAAAGATGCGAAACCTGAAATGTCTGAAATAACCTTAATGTCAAATACTAAATACACGATGCCTGCTTATTCATTTACATTAATCAGAATTAAAGGACAAACTAAATAGAATTACAATTATCTAAATCATATTATAATGAAAAAATTTACATTAATACTTATGCTTATAGGTTTTATGAACCTGCAAGCGCAAGTTGACAACTCGCTTTTTCTTCATATAGATAAAAGTAAAACAAAGATTAATAAAGAACTATACGGGCACTTTGCCGAGCATCTTGGGCATTGCATCTACGGTGGAATATTCGTTGGCGATACATCAAGTATTCCTAATATCAACGGATATAGAAAAGATGTTGTTGAAGCGCTGAAAGAAATTCAAATACCTGTTTTACGTTGGCCTGGAGGTTGTTTTGCAGATACCTATCACTGGAAAGATGGTATTGGTCCACGCGAAAATCGTCCTTCTATTGTTAACGTATTCTGGGGTGGAGTAACAGAGGATAATAGTTTTGGTACTCACGAGTTTCTGGATCTTTGTGAACTAATTGGTACCGAGGCCTACATTAGTTTAAATGTGGGTTCAGGAACCGTTCAGGAAGCTGCAGAATGGGTTGAATATATTACTTCCGAGAATATTAGTCCTATGACTGATTTAAGAAAGAAAAATGGAAGAGAAGATCCATGGAATGTTAAGTTTTGGGGAATAGGTAACGAAAGCTGGGGCTGTGGTGGCGATTTTTCACCAGAATATTATGGTGATGTTTTCCGTCGTTATGCTTCCTATGCCAGAGGAGCAGAGTATAAAATAGCCTGTGGTGCAAGCGAAGGCGATTACAACTGGACTGAGCAGGTGATGAAGAAAACCAGCAATAAACAACACTTAATGCAAGGGTTATCATTACACTATTACACCTTACCTTATAACTGGCAAAAGAAAGGTTCGGCTACAAATTTTGATGAAAAAGAATGGTTTGTGACATTAAAAAAGACATTACGCATGCAGGAGTTGATTGATAATCATACAGCAATCATGCGTAAGTACGATCCGAATAACAAAGTAGGTTTAATTGTAGACGAGTGGGGAACCTGGTATGATGTTGAAGAAGGTACTAATCCCGGCTTTTTATATCAGCAAAATACCCTGCGTGATGCTCTAGTTGCCGGAATTAACCTGAATATTTTTAATAATAGTGCTGAAACTGTTAAGATGGCTAATATTGCTCAGGTGGTTAATGTATTGCAAGCTATTATTTTAACAGAAGGTAAAGAGATGGTGTTAACACCAACATATCATGTATTTAATATGTTTAAAGTACATCAGGATGCAATGATGATACCTGTTGATCTGGTTTGTGATGAATATAAATTTGGTGATGAGGCTATACCTGCCATCAGTGCTTCTGCGTCAGTGAAGGATGGAGTAGTATCTATTACCTTGTGTAACCTGAATCCAAACAAAGCAGAGAATTTGTCGATTAATTTAGGAGATGGTAAATATTCAAATGTTTCTGGTAAAATCATTACAAGTGATAAAATGGGTGACTATAATGATTTTGGTAAAGCAGCTAAAGTTGTTTTAAAAGATTATGAAGTGAAGAAGCCAAAGAATGGAAAGTTAGAACTGGCAATGCCTTCAAAATCTGTAATGCTGATTCAATTGAAATAAAAATACGATAAACATACAAAAGCAAAGGCTACCAATGGTAGCCTATGTTATATAATTAAAATGGTAAATCTTCATTTGCTCCTGCTGGTGGTACTTCAGCCTCATTAAAAGGAGGAGGAGTTCCTGCGTCAGCTGATGCAGATACTTTTTCAAGTCTCCATGCTTCAAGGTTAGAAAAGTAACTTACTGTTCCACCTTTTTCCCATTTACGACCTCTAATATTAAAAGATACTTTTACAGGTTCACCAAGACTAAATGGATCAAGTTGTGCGCATCTATCCTGAGTTAATTGAAACTTGATATAATCATTCCAATCTGAGTTTCTTTCATTGATTACTTCAATAACAAATTCTCTCTTTTTAAAAGATGCACTTATTGATTGTTCATCTTCTTTTACAATTAAATTTCCTGTTAATTCAAAATTCATGTATCTATATTCTTGTAAATGGTTATTCTTCAATTATTTTAATGGTCTCAATGCCATCTCCTGCTCTAATGTCATCAATAACATCAAGTCCTTCATAAACTATTCCGAAGCAAGTATGCGCTCCATCAAGATGAGATGTGTTATTACGGCTATGGCAGATGAAAAATTGTGAACCACCAGTGTTTTTACCTGCATGCGCCATCGATAATACACCTCTGTTGTGATATTGTCTTTCAGCCTTAGTTTCGCAATCAATGCTATAGCCAGGGCCACCAGTACCTACTCTAGGGTTACTCATGTCTTTAGAGAAAGGACATCCTCCCTGAATTACAAAGTCAGGAATCACACGGTGAAATGCCAATCCATCATAAAATCCTTCTTTTGCTAACTTAACAAAGTTCTCAACTGTTTTTGGTGTTTCTTTTTCGTATAGTTCCACCTTCATTACACCTTTTACGGTATGTATTTCTGCTTTAATCATAATTCAAGTGTCTTTATTTTAAGAGGAACAAAGGTATAACTTTTTCATAAAAATATAAGCATAAAAAAAGAAGGTCATTGACCTTCTTTTATAAAAATGCTGTATGTATTTGATTAATCTACTATATATTAAAATAAAGAGCAATCAATCATTTACTTTATGTTTTACTTTTTTTCAATTCCAAGTAACTCAACTTCAAAAACAAGAGTTTCCATCGGACCAATTTTTGGACCAGAACCTCTCATTCCATATGCAAGATCTGCAGGAATATAGAATTTATATTTAGATCCAACAGTCATTAACTGAAGACCTTCAACCCAACCTTTAATAACTTGAGTAACACCAAAAGTTGCAGGCTGTCCTCTATCCACAGAGCTGTCAAATACAGTTCCATCAAGTAAAGTACCATGGTAATGAACTTTAACTTTATCTCCAGGAACAGGCTTGTCTCCTTTACCTTCTTTAATTACTTCATATTGTAAACCACTTTCAGTAGTGATTACGCCATCTTTTTTACCGTTTTCAGCAAGAAATTCTTCTCCTTTTTTCTTGTTTTCGAAAGCAGGTTTTCCTGGTTTCATCGCTTTTTGATTTTGAGCTCTCTGATAAGCAGATTGTAAATAAGCATTACCTGTTTGTTGATCAAAATATGATTTGCCAGATGAAATTTCATTCAAAAATGAAGATTTCATAATATCATAGTTGATAGAATCAAAACTACGCTCAAAATTTTGTTTAGATGTTTCTGAAAATTGTGATTTAGCAAGAGCTATTGCTAAGTCCTTTCCATACAATGTATCAAATTGTGAAGAAAGTTGTTGCTTCATTTGAGAAGCTATTACAAACCCTAATGCACAACTAATACTATCAGTTTCGTTTTTCATTTCAATGTTTCCTGTTCCAGGAACTGTTGTACATGAAACCGCAGCTATTGCAATTACAATAAAGGCTAAAATTAGATTTTTAAGCTTCATTTTTCAATAATTATTTAATTAATTATACGATATCCAATAATTCAACTTCAAAAATAAGAGTTGTATGTGGAGGGATTTGTTGGCCTGCTCCATGTTCAGCATAAGCAAGATCAGAAGGTATAAATAACCTCCATTTTGAACCTACATTCATTAATTGTAAAGCTATAACCCAGCCTGGAATCACTCCATTTACAGGGAATGTAGCTGGCTCACCTCTTTCAACAGAGCTATCAAATACAGATCCGTTGATTAAAGTTCCATGGTAATGACACTTTACTTTATCTGTAGCTTTTGGTTTATCACCATTTCCTTCTTTAATAACTTCGTATTGAAGACCGCTTTCTAATGTTACAACACCTTCTTTTTTGGCATTTTCAGCTAGAAATTCACTTCCAGCCTTAATGTTTGCTTCAAATTGTTTGTTTTGTATATCAGCAAAAAAAGTATTGATAATTTGACCTGCTTCTTCTTGAGTTATTTCAGTATTGCCTTCAATATGGTTTTTTAAACCTTTAGCAAATTCGTCGATATTAATCTCCGCTACACCTGATTTCTCTAGATTTGCGGCAATGCTCATTCCTAAAGCATAACTTAATTTTTCCATTGTGTTTATTTTTCTTTTTTTATAAGAGACAGCGAAGATAGTTTTTTACGGTTAGGAAAGCAAAAAAGCTCAGGTTCTTTAACTCTGTATTAACTAAATAATCTAGCAAAAGAAGATAATTGCTATTTAGTAGCTCTTAACATTTCTCTTTTCCCTGGAGGACCTGGTAATCTCTCAACTTTAAAACCAACTTCTTGCATGGTTCTACGAACGACACCTTTTGCACAATATGTAGTTAATATTCCATGGGGAAGTAACGCATTGTATGCTTTTTTAAAAATTTCTTTTGACCATAAATCTGGTTGAACATCTGGAGCAAATGCATCAAAATAAATTAGGTCATATTGAGGTTCTAATTCAATTGTTTTAAAATCACATTCAGTTTTTAAAAGACAAAAAGAGTCTGATATTCGACTAATGTTCTCCCAATTGCATTCATGAAGTTTACAAAAAACTTGATTATACTTGCCTTCGAAGGCTTCTTTGTAATTTAAAGTATTGATAGTGTTTATGTCAATAGGATATTTTTCAAGGGAATGGAAAAATATGTTTTTATTTTGACTTTTTATAGCTGTTAAGAATGCGTTTAATCCTGTCCCAAAGCCAAATTCAAGAATATTAATATTCCCTTTTTTAATTTGATTTAATCCTGCTTCAATAAAAACATGTACAGATTCTTGTATAGCACCATTAACGGAATGGTAGTGTTCGTTTAATTCAGGTACAAAAAGGGTGTGTGACCCATCTTTAGATGTTACTATTTGTACTTTTTGATCCATTTATATATTTATAAAACTTAGTATTTCCTTAGAGATACAAACTTATAATGTTTTTGTAAAACCAGCATAATTACTTCATTTATTTCTTTAATATACAATAAATGTTAGTTGGTCAAAAAGTAGTATGTAAGTCGTCAACAATAGTTTAAATTTATTAGTCAATGTTGTTGTAAATTAAAATGTTATACTATGTCATTTAAAAGCATTTTCTTAGGAATATTTACAATTCAATTTTTACTTACTTTGTTTGTTAATAGTGCATTTGCTCAAAATTTCACAATCAATGCTATTTCGGATGAAACCGTATCAGAAAATGCAGTTTACACAGGGCCAACACCAGGCATAACAGGAAGTCCAATAGGAACATTGAGCTATACCCTTTCCGGAGGATTAGATGCTTCTTTGTTTACGATCAATAGTTCAACCGGTGTAGTAAGTATGGTTGTACGAGATTATGAGACTCCAGCAGATTCAAATGCAGATAATAATTATGAGATAATCATCAGAGCCACAGATTCAGATGGCAACTATGCCGAAGAAGGGTGGAGTGTAGAAGTAACAGATGTAACAGAAACAGTTAGTTTCACCATCAATGCTATTTCAGATGAAACCGTATCAGAAAATGCAGTTTACACAGGGCCAACACCAGTCATAGCTGGAAGTCCAATAGGAACGTTGAGTTATACTATTTCCGGAGGATTAGATGCTTCTTTGTTTACGATCAATAGTTCAACCGGTGTAGTAAGTATGGTTGTACGAGATTATGAAAATCCTGTAGATTCAAATACAGATAATATTTATGAGATAATCATCAGAGCCACAGATTCAGATGGCAACTATGCCGAAGAAGGGTGGAGTGTAGAAGTAACAGATGTAACAGAAACAGTTAGTTTCACAATCAATGCTATTTCGGATGAAACCGTATCAGAAAATGCAGTTTACACAGGGCCAACACCAGGCATAACAGGAAGTCCAATAGGAACATTGAGCTATACCCTTTCCGGAGGATTAGATGCTTCTTTGTTTACAATCAATAGTTCAACCGGTGTAGTAAGTATGGTCGTACGCGATTATGAAAATCCTGTAGATTCAAATACAGATAATATTTATGAGATAATCATCAGAGCCACAGATTCAGATGGCAACTATGCCGAAGAAGGGTGGAGTGTAGAAGTAACAGATGTAACAGAAACAGTTAGTTTCACAATCAATGCTATTTCAGATGAAACCGTATCAGAAAATGCAGTTTACACGGGACCGACACCAGTCATAGCTGGAAGTCCAATAGGAACGTTGAGTTATACCCTTTCCGGCGGATTAGATGCCTCCTCGTTTACGATCAATAGTTCAACCGGTGTAGTAAGTATGGTCGTACGCGATTATGAAAATCCTGTAGATTCAAATACAGATAATATTTATGAGATAATCATCAGAGCCACAGATTCAGATGGCAACTATGCCGAAGAAGGGTGGAGTGTAGAAGTAACAGATGTAACAGAAACAGTTAGTTTCACCATCAATGCTATTTCAGATGAAACCGTATCAGAAAATGCAGTTTACACAGGGCCAACACCAGGCATAACAGGAAGTCCAATAGGAACTTTGAGCTATACCCTTTCCGGCGGATTAGATGCCTCCTCGTTTACAATCAATAGTTCAACCGGTGTAGTAAGTATGGTTGTACGAGATTATGAGACTCCAGCAGATTCAAATGCAGATAATATTTATGAGATAATCATCAGAGCCACAGATTCAGATGGCAACTATGCCGAAGAGGGTTGGAGCGTAGAAGTAACAGATGTAACAGAAACAGTTAGTTTCACAATCAATGCTATTTCAGATGAAACCGTATCAGAAAATGCAGTTTACACGGGACCGACACCAGTCATAGCTGGAAGTCCAATAGGAACGTTGAGTTATACCATTTCCGGCGGATTAGATGCTTCTTTGTTTACGATCAATAGTTCAACCGGTGTAGTAAGTATGGTTGTACGAGATTATGAGACTCCAGCAGATACAAATACAGATAATATTTATGAGTTAATCATCAGAGCCACAGATTCAGATGGCAACTATGCCGAAGAAGGGTGGAGTGTAGAAGTAACAGATGTAACAGAAACAGTTAGTTTCACCATCAATGCTATTTCAGATGAAACCGTATCAGAAAATGCAGTTTACACGGGACCAACACCAGGCATAACAGGAAGTCCAATAGGAACGTTGAGTTATACTATTTCCGGCGGATTAGATGCCTCCTTGTTTACAATCAATAGTTCAACCGGTGTAGTAAGTATGGTTGTACGAGATTATGAGACTCCAGCAGATTCAAATACAGATAATGTTTATGAGATAATCATCAGAGCCACAGATTCAGATGGCAACTATGCCGAAGAAGGGTGGAGTGTAGAAGTAACAGATGTAACAGAAACAGTTAGTTTCACAATCAATGCTATTTCAGATGAAACCGTATCAGAAAATGCAGTTTACACGGGACCGACACCAGTCATAGCTGGAAGTCCAATAGGAACGTTGAGTTATACTATTTCCGGCGGATTAGATGCCTCCTCGTTTACAATCAATAGTTCAACCGGTGTAGTAAGTATGGTTGTACGAGATTATGAAAATCCTGTAGATTCAAATAGCGATAATATTTATGAGTTAATCATCAGAGCGACAGATTCAGATGGCAACTATGCCGAAGAAGGGTGGAGTGTAGAAGTAACAGATGTAACAGAAACAGTTAGTTTCACAATCAATGCTATTTCGGATGAAACCGTATCAGAAAATGCAGTTTACACAGGGCCAACACCAGTCATAGCTGGAAGTCCAATAGGAACGTTGAGTTATACTATTTCCGGCGGATTAGATGCCTCCTCGTTTACAATCAATAGTTCAACCGGTGTAGTAAGTATGGTTGTACGAGATTATGAAAATCCTGTAGATTCAAATAGCGATAATATTTATGAGTTAATCATCAGAGCGACAGATTCAGATGGCAACTATGCCGAAGAAGGGTGGAGTGTAGAAGTAACAGATGTAACAGAAACAGTTAGTTTCACAATCAATGCTATTTCGGATGAAACCGTATCAGAAAATGCAGTTTACACAGGGCCAACACCAGGCATAACAGGAAGTCCAATAGGAACATTGAGCTATACCCTTTCCGGAGGATTAGATGCTTCTTTGTTTACAATCAATAGTTCAACCGGTGTAGTAAGTATGGTTGTACGAGATTATGAAAATCCTGTAGATTCAAATACAGATAATATTTATGAGATAATCATCAGAGCCACAGATTCAGATGGCAACTATGCCGAAGAAGGGTGGAGTGTAGAAGTAACAGATGTAACAGAAACAGTTAGTTTCACCATCAATGCTATTTCAGATGAAACCGTATCAGAAAATGCAGTTTACACAGGGCCAACACCAGGCATAACAGGAAGTCCAATAGGAACATTGAGCTATACCCTTTCCGGCGGATTAGATGCCTCCTCGTTTACGATCAATAGTTCAACCGGTGTAGTAAGTATGGTCGTACGCGATTATGAAAATCCTGTAGATTCAAATACAGATAATATTTATGAGATAATCATCAGAGCCACAGATTCAGATGGCAACTATGCCGAAGAAGGGTGGAGTGTAGAAGTAACAGATGTAACAGAAACAGTTAGTTTCACCATCAATGCTATTTCAGATGAAACCGTATCAGAAAATGCAGTTTACACAGGGCCAACACCAGGCATAACAGGAAGTCCAATAGGAACTTTGAGCTATACCCTTTCCGGCGGATTAGATGCCTCCTCGTTTACAATCAATAGTTCAACCGGTGTAGTAAGTATGGTTGTACGAGATTATGAGACTCCAGCAGATTCAAATGCAGATAATATTTATGAGATAATCATCAGAGCCACAGATTCAGATGGCAACTATGCCGAAGAGGGTTGGAGCGTAGAAGTAACAGATGTAACAGAAACAGTTAGTTTCACAATCAATGCTATTTCAGATGAAACCGTATCAGAAAATGCAGTTTACACGGGACCGACACCAGTCATAGCTGGAAGTCCAATAGGAACGTTGAGTTATACCATTTCCGGCGGATTAGATGCCTCCTCGTTTACGATCAATAGTTCAACCGGTGTAGTAAGTATGGTCGTACGCGATTATGAAAATCCTGTAGATTCAAATACAGATAATATTTATGAGTTAATCATCAGAGCCACAGATTCAGATGGCAACTATGCCGAAGAGGGTTGGAGCGTAGAAGTAACAGATGTAACAGAAACAGTTAGTTTCACAATCAATGCTATTTCAGATGAAACCGTATCAGAAAATGCAGTTTACACGGGACCGACACCAGTCATAGCTGGAAGTCCAATAGGAACGTTGAGTTATACCATTTCCGGCGGATTAGATGCCTCCTCGTTTACGATCAATAGTTCAACCGGTGTAGTAAGTATGGTCGTACGCGATTATGAAAATCCTGTAGATTCAAATAGCGATAATATTTATGAGTTAATCATCAGAGCGACAGATTCAGATGGCAACTATGCCGAAGAAGGGTGGAGTGTAGAAGTAACAGATGTAACAGAAACAGTTAGTTTCACAATCAATGCTATTTCAGATGAAACCGTATCAGAAAATGCAGTTTACACTGGACCGACACCAGTCATAGCTGGAAGTCCAATAGGAACGTTGAGTTATACTATTTCCGGCGGATTAGATGCCTCCTCGTTTACACTCAATAGTTCAACCGGTGTAGTAAGTATGGTTGTACGAGATTATGAGACTCCAGCAGATTCAAATACAGATAATATTTATGAGTTAATCATCAGAGCCACAGATTCAGATGGCAACTATGCCGAAGAAGGGTGGAGTGTAGAAGTAACAGATGTAACAGAAACAGTTAGTTTCACCATCAATGCTATTTCAGATGAAACCGTATCAGAAAATGCAGTTTACACAGGGCCAACACCAGTCATAGCTGGAAGTCCAATAGGAACTTTGAGCTATACCATTTCCGGCGGATTAGATGCCTCCTCGTTTACAATCAATAGTTCAACCGGTGTAGTAAGTATGGTTGTACGAGATTATGAGACTCCAGCAGATTCAAATGCAGATAATATTTATGAGATAATCATCAGAGCCACAGATTCAGATGGCAACTATGCCGAAGAGGGTTGGAGCGTATCTGTTTTACCAGTAAATGATAATATTCCAGTTATCAATGTTGAAAGTGCAAGTTTTGCTGAGAATAGTACGGGAATAGTACTTACAGCAACATCAACAGATGGAGATGTAGGAGATACAAAATCATTTTCTATTTCAGGAACGGATGCTTCTAAATTTACTATAAATCCATCTTCAGGAGAATTAACCTTTAATACTTCTCCTGATTATGAAAATCCTACTGATATAAATACAGATAATATTTATGAGCTAACAATAACAGTAACAGATGGTGCAGATCAAACGGATTCTCAATTAGTGATAGTAACAGTAACAGATGTTAATGATAATCCACCTGTATTAACAGCAAACAATGCAACTGTAGATGAAAACTTTGCAGGAATAGTTATTGATGCTTCATCTACTGATGTTGATACCAACGATACTGAAACATATTCAATATCAGGAACAGATTCAGATGCATTCGATATTTATAGTTCTACTGGTGTACTAACATTTAAAACATCTCCTGATTATGAAAATCCAACCGATGCAAATACAGATAATGTTTATGAATTAACCATAACAGTGACAGATGGAGCAGGTAACACAGATTCTGAAAATATAACAGTAACTATTTTGGATGTTCAAGAAACTTCAACCTATTCCATTAATACAATAGCTAATGCTAGTGTTAACGAAAATAGTGCATATACTTCAGTAACTCCTACAATTAGTGGTAGTCCAATTGGTTCTCTGGTTTATACATTAGGTGGAGATGATGCATCAGACTTTAGCATCGATAGTTCAACTGGTGTAGTTAGTATGGTTGCTCGTGATTATGAAAATCCTGATGATGCAGATGCTAATAATAATTATGAAGTAAGTATAATTGCTACAGATAGTGATAATAATATTAGAACTATATACTGGACTGTAACCGTTTTAGCTGTAAATGAATTTGATCCTATTATTAGTGTAAGTAGCACTACTGTTAATGAAAATCATACAGGAACTGTTGTTGTTGCATCGTCTACAGATGCTGATGATAGTGATTCCGAAACTTATTCAATATCAGGAACAGATTCAGGGCAATTTGCTATTAATAGTTCAACAGGTGTGTTAACCTTTAATACATCTCCTGATTATGAAAATCCATTGGATAATGGTGGTGATAATGTATATAATTTAACAATCATAGTAACAGATGGAGCAGGTCATACAGATTCTGAGGCTATTACTATTACAGTAATAAATATTAACGATAATACACCTTTTGCTGTTTCTGATGCTATTACAGTAAATGAAGGAGGTAGCACAACTAGTTTGTCTAGTGGAGAATCTTCTGTGTTAACAAATGATAGCGATTTAGATAATGATAACCTTAATGCAATATTAGTTAATAATGTTAGTGTGGGTACATTAACATTAAATGATGATGGTACTTTTAACTATACTCATAATGATTCTGAGACTTTTACTGATAATTTCACATACAAGGTAAATGATGGAACTATAGATGGAAATACAGTAACTGTTACTATAACAATAACTCCGGTTAATGATAATTCCCCTGTAATAAGTGTGAGTAACGAAAGCGTAAACGAAAATCAAACAGGTAATATACTTACAGCTTCAGCTACAGATGCTGATACAGGTGATACACAATCTTATTCTATTTCAGGAACAGATTCTGGATTATTCACTATTGATAGTTCAACAGGAGTTTTAACCTTTAACACATCTCCTGATTACGAGAATCCATTAGATAATGGAGCAAATAACGTATATAACCTTACAGTTGTTGTAACTGATGGAGTTGGTCATACCGACTCTCAGGCTATTACAATTACAGTAATAGATGTTACGGAAACATCAAGCTATACCATTGATGCTATTTCAAATGTTAGTGTTAATGAAAATACAGCATATACTTCAGTGACGCCTCATATAACAGGTTCTCCAGTAGGAAGTGTTGTTTATACTATTGGTGGAAATGATGCATCAGACTTTAGTATTAATAGTACTACAGGCGTAGTTACTATGGTTGCTCGCGATTATGAGAATCCTGTTGATGCAAATACAAATAATGTATATGAATTAAGTATATCAGCAACAGATAGCGATGGTAATATTGCTACTACATCATGGTCGGTAACTGTTTTACCAGTAAATGAATTTGATCCAGTCATTAGTGTAGGTAGTACAACAGTAAATGAAAATCATACAGGAACTGTCATTGATGCATCTTCGACAGATGCTGATGCAAGTGATTCGGAAGCATATTCAATATCAGGATCCGATGCTTCATTGTTTTCAATAAATGAGACAACCGGTGTATTAACCTTTAATACATCTCCTGATTATGAAAATCCATTAGATAACGGAGGTGATAATATATATAATATAACAATCACGGTTACTGACGATGCTGGTCACACAGACTCTGAAAATGTAACGATTACCGTATTGAATGTGACAGAAACCTCAAATTTTACAATTAATGCTATTTCAAATGCAAATATTGAAGAAAATGCAGAATATACTTCAATAACTCCAGGTATTACAGGTTCTCCTGTGGGAAGTGTAACTTATACTCTTGGAGGTAATGATGCATCTGATTTTAATATCAATAGTTCTACGGGAGTCGTTAGTATGATTGCTCGTGATTATGAGAATCCGGAAGATGCAGATGCAAATAATGTATACGAAGTTAGTATAACAGCTACAGATCAGGATGATAATAATGCAACAACTTCGTGGAGCGTTACTGTAACAGCTGTTAATGAATATGCACCAGTTTTAAGTGCAAATAGTACTACTGTTAATGAAAACCATACAGGAACAGTAATTATTGCTACTTCTACAGATGCTGATGACAGTGATTCAGAAACCTATTCAATATCAGGAACAGATTCGGAATTATTTAATATTGATAATTCAACGGGAGTATTAACATTCCAAAGTTCTCCGGATTATGAGGATCCAGCCGATAATGGAGGTAATAATGTTTATAACATAACCATTACTGTAACTGATGATGCTGGTAATGATGATTCTCAATCAATTACTATAACAGTGGCTAATATAAATGATAACAATCCAATTGGTGTTAATGATTATATCACAGTTAGTGAAGGTGGTACCGTTTCAAGTTTAAATGGAGGTTTAACATCAGTTCTGGCTAATGATAGTGATGCTGATGGAAATAGCCTGATTGCAACATTAATAAGTAATGTGAGTAATGGTAGTTTAACTTTAAATAGTAATGGTACTTTTTCATATACTAATGATGGTTCAGAAATAACCAGTGATAGTTTTACATATGTTGCTAATGATGGTACAAATAACAGTAATACAGTTACTGTTTATATTACTATTGCAAGTATTAATGATTTACCAGTTATTGGTGATATTCCAAATCAAACAATTGCAGAAGGTGGTAACTTTAGTACTATTAATTTAAATAATTATATATCAGATGCAGAAACATTAGATGAGGACATCTTATGGACATTAGATCCAACTCCAACAAATATTGATATTGAAATTATTAATGGAACCGCAACAATAACTCCTGTAGATGAAGAGTGGAATGGTGTTGAAGTGGTAACATTTGTTGCTACAGATGAAGACGGTGCATCTGTTTATGACAATGTAAGGTTAGAAGTTACAGCAATAAATGATGCACCTGAAATTACCGGTCAAAACTCAATATCTATAGCAGAAGAAACTTTAACGGAATTAAGTTTAAGTGACCTTATCGTTTATGATCCTGATGATAATTATCCTACAGGATTTACATTAACAGTCTTGTCAGGTACAAATTATGAAGTAACAGGTACTGCTATTACTCCAAATGAAAATGTGACAGGTATAATTACTGTACAGGTATATGTTACTGATGATGGCTCAGCTCAAAGTAATACATATAATTTACAGGTGAATGTGGTTAATGATAATGATCCTCCTGTGCTTATAGATATTCCAAATCAAACAATTTCGGAAGGTTCCTTATTTAATAGTATTAATTTAAATAATTATGTATCCGATCCGGATAATACCATTGATCAAATTTCATGGACTTATTCCGGAAATACTGATTTATTAATAACTATTGATGAAACAACTCATATTGCAACTATTGAAATACCGGATGAAGATTGGTTTGGGCAGGAGACAGTTGTTTTTACGGCAAGTGATGGATTGTTATCAGCAAGTAATAATGTTGTTTTAACTGTTGCTGCTGTAAATGATGCTCCTGTTATTAATAGTCAACAGACCTTATCTTATAATGAAGATGTAGTATTTACAATTCCTTTTACTGCATTAAATGTTACGGATGTAGATAATACATATCCAAGTCAACATGAAATGACTTTGTTAAGTGGGAGTAATTATACATTCACAGGTCGTCAGGTGACTCCGGAAAAAGACTTCAATGGAATTTTAACCATACCAGTATACATTACAGATATTGGTTCTGAAAATGAAACCAGCAATACGTTTAATTTAAGAGTGACTATAATTGCTGTTAATGATGCTCCTCAAATCGAGTCTCAATTAAATGCTTTATCGACAAATGAAGATACTCCGATTTTAATTTCATTGGAAGACTTAAATATCATAGATCCGGATAATAGCTCTGGCGATTTTTCATTGAGTATCCATTCTGGTGATAATTATACTTTTAATGGAACTACTGTTACCCCAGCCTTAAATTATTATGGAACATTATCTGTTGACGTAACTGTGAACGATGGAGAACCTGAAAATTCAGAAAGTAGTGTATTTTCTGTTGAGATTTTGGTATTAGCTCAGAATGATACACCAGAAGCCAATAATCAATCAGTTACAACTCCTGAAAATCAAGAAATATCAATAAATATCAATAATCTGATTTCTGATGTTGAAGATGGTCTTGATTTATCATCTTTAAAAATTATATCTGATGTATCAAATGGTACTACTTCAGTTGATATAGATAATGCGTATATAACATATAATCCAAACGAGGGCTACTCAGGCTCAGATTTTTTCACTTATGAAATTTGCGATGTTGATGGTGCTTGTGCTACAGGTACTATAACAATAACTGTCTCCAATGAAGCACCTACAGGAGTAAATGATGTTGTTGAAGTAAATGAAGATAATAGTATCTCAATTAATGTTTTAAGTAATGATACAGATCCGCAGAATAATATTGACCCAACTTCATTAACAATAATATCTCAATCTCAGAATGGAACTTTAACAATTCAATCTGAAGGAATTATTATTTATACTCCAAATCAGGATTTTTATGGAGAAGATGCGTTTGAATATCAAGTATGTGATGAAGATGGATATTGTACATCTGCTAATGTGGCAATTACTGTAAATTCAGTTAATGATCAACCTGTAATTATATCTCAAAATTCAATTGAAATATCAGAGGATACTTCTTATACAGTAACACTGAATAATATAACAGCAACTGATGTTGATAATAATTATCCGTCAGATTTTGCTTTAGATGTATTATCAGGAGACAACTATAGTGTTGTAGGTAACACAATTACTCCTACATTAAATTTTAATGGAGAATTGGCTGTCAATGTTATAGTTGATGATCAGGAATCTGAGAATAATGTAAGTGAGTCTTATCAGTTTATAATTACAGTAACTCCGGTAAATGATAAACCTGAAATTTTAGACCAGTCTACTTTAATTACATATGAAGATGAACAACTTACTATTTCATTAAATGACTTAACGGTTGAAGATCCAGATAATAATTATCCGAATGATTTCGTTTTGGTTGTCTTAGCAGGACTTAATTACACAGTTAATAATAATGTTATTAATCCGGCCTCTAATTTTTATGGATATTTAAATGTTCCAGTTTATGTTAGCGATCAATCTGATGAAGATGATAGGAGCAGAATCTTTAATTTAGTAGTACAGGTAATATCTCAAAATGATGCCCCAATAACTCAAAATGTAAACTATTCTACTTCCGAAAATGTGTCGTTAGAAATAGATATGGCTGATTTAGTGACAGACGTTGATGGTAATATTGATTATTCAACATTTGAAAATACAACTGATCCTGTAAATGGTTCAATTAATGTTGATATTGATAATCAAATTATTACTTATATGCCAAATGAAGGTTATTCAGGTGATGATGAGTTTAGTTTTAGGTTTTATGATAGTGAGGGATTGATTAGTAATATATCCTATGTTTATATTAGTGTGAGTAATGAAGCACCAAATGCCGTCAATGATATTGTAGAATTAAATGAAGATGAGAGTGTTGTAATAGATGTTTTGAGTAACGATACAGATCCTCAAAATAATATAAATATAAACTCATTGGTAATTGTAAGTAATCCGGTAAATGGTGAATTATCAATAAACTCAACTACAGGTGAAATTACTTATACTCCAATCGTTAATTTCTCAGGAGTTGATAATTTCAGATATAGAATATTTGATGATACTGGTTATTCTGATGATGCAACAGTTTCTCTTACAATTATAGCAGTTAATGATTTCCCGGTTGCAGTAAGTGATGATACTGAAACAGATGAAGATCACAGTGTTGTTATTGATGTCCTTGCAAATGATTATGATATTGATTCTGATGTAGTGGGATTTACAGTTTCTATTTCTGAAGATCCACAAAATGGAAGTGTAAGTGTCGATTCAGAAAATAACATAGTATATACTCCAAATGAAAATTATAATGGAGAAGATAGTTTCATATATCAGCTATGTGATCTGGAGGGAGGATGCTCAACTGCGCAAGTAAATATTGTAATTGCTCCTCAAAATGATGCTCCAATTGCAATTGATGATGATGTTACTGTCGCTCAAGGGGTAGCTTCTACTATTGATGTTATTGCTAATGATAGTGATATAGATGATAATTTAGATGTTACTTCAATTGAAATTATAACAGATCCTCAAAATGGAGTTTGTTCAGTAGAGTCATTAACAGGAGAGGTTACATATACACCTAATATTGGTTTTTCAGGAACAGATTTCTTTATCTACCAAATCTGTGATACAGAAGGATTGTGCTCAACGGCAACCGTAAATATATCAGTAAACTTACAAAATGTTGCTCCTGTTTGTACAGATGACATTATTTTAATGACAGATGGAGCTACTGTATCATTTAATGTTTTAGATAATGATACCGATGAAAATGGAGATAATATTACTGTTGTGTTAAGCAATACAAGTGAGTTAGGAGGATTTCTAAAAGAAACAAGTAATGGTTTGTTTACCTATACTTCTGTTTATGGTAACTATTGTATTGAAGAATCTTTTACATATCAAGGTTGTGATGATTCCGGTAATTGCGATGAAGCAACAGTAAAGTTTATTATAAGCGTTGCTGATACTGATGGAGATAATATTGCAGATTATATCGAAGAGCAACATTTCAATACTGATGGTGATGAATACCCTGACTATAAAGATGAAGATTCCGATAATGATGGAATTTTAGATATTATTGAAGGTGGTGTTACTGATATTTGTGCCCAAAATCTTGTGGATTCTGATAATGATGGAATATATGATTATCGTGATGATGATAGTGATGATGACGGAATTACCGACTTAGAAGAGGGATCTGATGATTGCGACAATGATGGAATACCTAATTTTCAAGATGACTTTGATGATTGTGCAGATAGAATTGATGCTCCTGATACATTCTCTCCAAATGGTGATGGTGTTAACGATTATTTTATAATTCCTGGAATTTCAGATTTTGAAGGAAATGAAATATACATCTACAACAGATGGGGTGGAGAAGTTTTCCATATGAAGAATTATGATAATTTATGGGATGGTAAATCAAGTAATTCAGCAATCGGATCAGCAGAATTACCTCAAGGTTTATATTTCTATGTTGTTAAGTTAGGAAGTGGAAAAGGAGTATTAAAAGGTTCCGTTTACATCAAAAGATAATTAAATTATGTGTAAGTTATTAAAATATATGAGATTTAAGTATTCTTTATTAATACTATATATTATTCTTGGCACGAATATATCCGGTATTTATGCCCAACAGGACCCAATGTTTACTCAGTACATGTTTAATACATTAGCTATTAATCCCGCATATGCCGGATCAAGAGAGGTTATGAGTTTAATGATATTGGGACGTCAACAATGGGTAGGTTTCGAAGGTGCACCTACAACTGCAACTTTTACAGGACATTTACCTGTATATAATAATATGGCCGTAGGTGCTTCTTTAGTTTATGATTCATATGGTCCGGTAAATCAAACTAGTTTTTTTATTGATTATGCGTATCACTTAAAAATGAATGATAAATTAAAACTATCATTAGGTTTAAATGGTGGGTTTAACAATTATGCCATTGATTATACAAGCCTGGATAAAACATTTAATAATGATGAAGCATACTATAATGCCAATGAGCAATTAATGTTATCTAATTTTGGTTTTGGTTTATTTTTATACTCACAAAGGTTTTATTTAGGATTATCAGTTCCCAGAATAACAGAGAATTCATTTGTAGAAGGCAGTGAAAGTTACGGCAATGGAAATGAAGTACGTCATTATTATGGTATGATGGGAGTAGTTTTTAATATGAATGAAAATTTAGTGCTTAGACCTTCTGTAATGACCAGAGTATCTCAAGGTGCTCCTTATAGTGTAGATATTAATATAAATACAGTTCTTTATGATAAGTTTTGGTTAGGAGCTATGTATCGCTTAAATGAATCATTTGGAGGAATTATTCAATTTCAGATAAATCCTCAGGTTAAATTTGGATATGCGTTTGATTTAAATACTAACCAACTAAGCTCATACCATAGCGGTACTCATGAAATAATGATTAATTACGAATTTAATTTTAATAAAGAAAAAGTTATTAATCCTAGATATTTCTAATTGAAAAAAATTGAATAGATGATTCGAAAATATATTTTCTATATAAGTATTTTGTTTGTTTTTCTAATTCAGCATTCATTGAGTGCTCAAATGAAGGATATAAAAAAAGCAGATGATTATTTTTTTGAGTTTAATTATCGAAAAGCCATTAAGCTCTATATGGAAATAAAAGATAGAGGAGATGCAGTATATTATACTACTCATAGAATTGGTGATTGCTATAGACATTTAGGAAACGTTGAAGAAAGTGTTAATTGGTATTTAAAGGCTATAGAATATCCTGATGTTGATATGTCAACATATTTAATATTAGCACAGCAATTAAAACAGCTTGATAGGTATGATGAATCGAATCAATACCTCAAGAAATATAATGAACTAGCAGGTGTTGAAGAACTAAATGTGCTTACTAAAAGTAAAATTGAGTTATTGAAAAAAGATTCAAGTAATTTTGAAATCTATAATCTGCCTATTAATACTCCTTATTCCGAAATAGGTCCAACTCTATATAAAGATAAGTTGGTATTTTGTTCAAATAAAGGTGAAGTCCAGGCATTTAACAGAACCGATATTAGAGATGGTGATCAATTTTATAAATTGTATTATTCAAAAATAAATTCATTTTCAAATTTATCTGAACCTAAGTTCTTTTCTCGAAAATTATCAACAAAATATAATGATGGTCCAATATCTTTTAATCAGGATAATACTATTGCATTTATTACCAGAAATGTTGAAAGCGAAGACAACAAAAAATCGTATTTAAATATTTTTGTAACAAATAAAGTTAAAGGCCAATGGCAAAAGAAAGTTTTGCCTATTCCGTTGCATCAATTTAATTTTTCGTTAATGCATGGCTTTTTAACAAAAGATGAAAAGAGATTCTTCTTTGTTTCAGATATGTTTGGGGGCTATGGTGGTTTTGATATTTACTATTCATATATTAAAGATGGATTTTTAAGTTCTCCTGTTAATTTAGGTCCTAATGTAAATTCATCAGCAAATGAAATGTTTCCATTTATTGGTGAGGATGGAATTCTATATTATAGTTCAGACAAAGAAGATGGTTTAGGTGGTATGGATGTATTTTTTGCATTGCCAATAGGTGAAGAGTTTTCAAATTCTTTTAATATGGGATATCCGATAAATACATCTCAGGATGATTTTGGTTTAATATATTTAGAGAATCAAAAGTTAGGTTATTTTGTATCCAATAGAGAAGGAGGTGTAGGACAGGATGATATATATGCATTTGAACAAAATAAGAGTCGTAACTTCTCTAACTATAAAGGTAGAGTGTTAACGGATGCTGAATGGGAAAATGTAGAAGGAGCTACTGTAAATTTTTATAGAGGAACAGATTTACTATATACAACTACTTCAAATAAAAAGGGTGAATTTTCTATTTATTTAGAAAATATAAATAAAGAAGAAAATAAGGATGATTATATCATTGAAGTAAAAAAACGGTTTTTTAAAACATTTAGATCCAGTATTAGAAAAATTGCTGAATCTGTAGATAATGGATATACAATTGAAGTGTTATTGCTATCTTACTAGGCTCTAATATTTAGAGAACAATTAAATTGAAGCATCTATTTTTTATGAAAAAACTGTATTTGTACTTTGCTGCAATATTGATGATTGCTATTCTTTTTGTTTATTTTTATCATATACCAATTAACAAAAATGAAAGAAAGAAAATTGTAGCCATTTCATCTAAAGAAATTATTCAAAAACAATTAAATAAGAAAATAGAGCGTAGACGAAATGGATATGCTAAACCTGCAGATAAGCCAGATAAGTACATTGAGTACAAGAATGCTATGATATCTGGTTTTGGAAAGAAAAAGTACCCTCAAAATTATAGACTCAATGAATTGAAGTCAGCTTTTGTTCATAAAGCCAGTTTAAAAAGTACTCAGGTTGATTTAGACTGGGTACAAAGGGGACCCGGAAATATTGGAGGAAGAACCCGCTCTATAATTGTCGATCCAACTGATGTAACTCAACAAACATGGTATGCTGGTGCTGTATCCGGAGGAATTTGGAAAACAACAGACGCTGGTATTTCCTGGGAATTAGTTTCTCCAGATTTACCTAATTTATCAATTAGTTCTTTAGCCATGTCAAAATCCAACCCTGATGTTATTTATGCAGGAACGGGAGAAGGTTACTATAATCTGGATGCAGTTCAGGGGGATGGAATTTATAAATCAATTGATCATGGTATAACCTGGAGTCAGATATCTAAAACAACAAACACTTCCTATTTCTATTATGTTAATAGTGTCATTGTATCTCCTACAGATGAGAATATCTTATATGTTTCAACCAATCGTATAGTTGCTAAATCTGTTGATGGCGGGGATAATTGGACAAATATAACTCCAAAACAAGGCAATGAAGGCAGGTATCAAAGAATGATTATGAGTCCTTCCGATGAAAAAGTATTGTGGGTTACATTAAACAATGTTGGAGTATTTAAAACTACTAATGGAGGAGAAAGTTGGTATAAAGTTCTTGATTTGGCTGATGAATTAAGAATTGAATTAGCCGTAGCACCTTCTAATCCAGATATTGTTTATGCCTTAAATCAGGATTCTAAAATGTATTATTCCAACAATGGAGGAGAAGATTGGGTAGAATGTGTTGATGGTACATCTACAAATTTTTTAGGTGGACAAGGATGGTATAATAATGTAATTGCAATAAATCCTGATAATGCGAGTAGTGGTTTTATTGGAGGGGTTGATTTTTATGGGTTTTCACTCGGAACCGAAATTACCGGAACTGATAAGAATGCATATTCAGTTACTAATGGAATGTCATCTGTTATTGAATTAGATAACTTTTATGGTACACATGCAAATGGTGGTTTAAAAGTTTATAGTCCTTTTGACTCTTCTCAGGAAAGTGTAAGTATACAGTTTGGTTCAGGAATATCACAGAAAGCTCATCGCTTAACAACATCCTCATTTACTGGTGATATTAGCGAGGATGTTTCATCTTTAAGTTATTCCAATTATGTAGATGTCCCTTTTGAAGTCGTAAGATCTAATGGAACAACAACAGAACAATTGTATGCATCTTTTATTGATTCAAATAATAATGGAGTTTTCGATTTAACATCAGGTGGTTATGAGGTGATTATTGTTCATGATCTGTCTTATGATGAAACTCAGGCAAATGCCACTGTTTTAACAAATAATGGTAATGCTGATTTACTATTTAGTATTTATCCATCATTAGTTGAAGGAGTAACCTGGAGTGAAGAAAGCTTGCCAAATAATGAAATAATAATTACACCATCTGTAATTAGAAATCTAAATTTAAATTCCGATCATTTAACTGTTTGGCATTCACCTACAGCAACAAATTATTCGCATGCAGATCATCATAGCATAAATATATTATCGGGATCAGGTTCTCCATTTGCTATAATTGTAGGAAATGATGGAGGAGTGTTTTATTCAGAAGATGGAGGAGATACTTGGGTGTCTAAATCTAAAGGTTATATAACAACTCAGTTTTATGGAATAAGCAGGCATCCTAATGATTATGTTTATTTTGGAGGGATGCAGGATAATGGTTCTTATATTTCAGGTTCTGATCCGGCAAAAAATGATGATTGGAATGCGGCTTTGTCTGGTGATGGTTTTGATGTTGTATGGCACGCAAAAAATCCTGACAAAATAATTGGTTCTGTATATTATAACGATCTTGCAAGATCTGAAGATGGTGGCAATTCTTGGGTGGATTTATCGAGCGGTATAGGAGATAATACGAGTGAAAATGCTCCATTTCTAACAAAAATTGCAAGTTCTAAAATCAATCCTGATCTTCTTTTTGTTGGAGGACAATCCGGATTGTGGAGATCAGATAACTTTGGAACTAACTGGGATAAAATATCAATGGGAACCAACTGGGGCTGGGGTGATGGAGGTTATCCTAAAATGTCTATTAGTGAAGCAAATCCTGATGTTGTTTGGGCTGGTATCCTGATGAATAGTACTGAGGGATATACGAAGGGAACAATGCATGTTTCAACAGATGGAGGATTGACTTTTACTGATGCTGTAAATGCCATGGACCTGGGAGCTGTCTCCAATATTGCAACACATCCTTCAGATCCTAATACTGCATATTTGCTTTTTTCTTATGCATATTATCCAAAGGTATTCAGAACAAAAGATTTAGGTCAAACCTGGGAAGATATTACTGGTTTTAACCAGGTGGATGGTCAAGGAAATGTAAGCTATGGTGCTGATTATAGTTCTAATGGCTTTCCAAATGTTGCTGTTAATTCTTTATTAGTAATGCCATTTGATGAAAATGAGATTTGGGTTGGAACAGAAATAGGATTATTTATTTCATATGACAATGGAGCGTCATGGTCTATAGCTGATAATGGAATACCAGCTGTTTCAATTTGGGATATGAAAATTGTTGGGGATGAAATAGTTGTGGGTACACATGGTTTAGGAGTTTGGACAGTTAAACGTTCGGGCTTAACAAATACTAATTATTATCCTTATATAAATGGTTTGGGTGTTAATCCAAAAGGGAATTTTTCTTTGGAGGTAATTAATTCATCTACCTATGACAAATTGGAAGTTTATGTGGATGATATTTTATTAACAACCTATAATAATGTTGTGGAAGGCACGAAACAATATGAGCTTAATGCTTCTGATGTGCAGAATAATGAAAGGGTTAGGGTTATTGCATACATTGGAAACACTTCGTATTCTTCGAATGGGGTAGATATTCCAATTAATAATATTTCTACAATATTGCCAAGTTATGCTACCAGATTTTCTGATGAATCAGAAAATGCTTTTTATGGAAATGGATTTTCTATAAATAATGTTGATTTGGGTGATAATGCATTAACCACATCTCATCCTTACGAAGAAAATTTAGATATATATTACACCTTAAAATATCCGATAATTGTATCAACAGATCCATCCTTGGCGTATTTAAAATATAAAGATATTGCGTATATAGAAACAGGAGAGGACGGTTCTGCTTATCCAGATTCCGATTTTTACGATTATGTAGTTGTTCAGGCAAGTAAAGATGGTATAAATTGGTCAGATTTGGCTAAAGGATACGATTATAATTATTCAACAGTTTGGACAGGTTCAAGTAGCAGCTATTCAGATATACCAAATTTATCTCAGTATGTAAATCATAATATTGATTTGTGGAATACATTTAATGCTGAAGACACCATTATAATAAGATTTAAATTACACTCCGATCAATTAGAGGCAGGCTGGGGATGGGCAATAGATAATCTACAGATTCAAGAAGAGTTTAATGGGATATTTGATGAATCTGTTAACGATTTTATGTTTAATATTTATCCTAATCCGGTAAAAGATAAATTTGAAATAGAACTTGACGATTCTTATATCGGCGATATTGTTATATCAATAATTTCAATGAATGGCGAAGTTTTAATTAAAAAGGAAGTATTTAAAGATTCTCAATTTCTAAGTCAAAGAATAAATATTGAGTCATTATCAAAAGGAAATTATGTTGTTTTACTTGGTTTAGGAAAAAAGAAAAGCTCTCAACTATTGGTAGTTAAGTAATTTTAAAGAATATTTAACAGAGAAAGGATGTTGTTTTATGACATCCTTTTTTAATTTTATTAAACATTTTTATTTACTGTGATTAAAATAGAGTAATTTAGAATAGAAGTATTTTAGTTATGTAAGTGCAAGTGAATGAGATTTTTATTAAATTTATTGTTTAGAATGGATTTAAATAAAATAAAAAAAGATGCGAATATCTTTTGTTGATGTTTATGAACTAATTATATTTGTTAAACATTTAAGAGGTTACTGTTAATAACAAACAAAACATTACACCATGACAACAATGCAATTCAATGAAAAGTTATTGAGCCTACAAGATAAACTTAAGTATTTTGCGCTTAGTTTAACGGCCAATGAAGAAGACGCTAATGATTTGTTGCAGGAAACAACATTGAAAGCTTTAACGTATCGTAAGCAATTTGTATCGAATACAAATTTCAAGGCATGGGTGTTTACTATTATGAAAAATACTTTCATAAATAATTATAGAAGAACTCAGAAAACAAGAAATACATTTGAATCAGTAGAAGATGCTTACAGAGTAGCGTTTAAAGGAAATTATTCATCTGAAACACCAGAAATGGTTCAAGCTGTAAATGAAATGAATCAAAGTATTGAAAAGCTTGATGATGAGTTTAGAATACCCTTTACAATGCATACTTCAGGATATAAATATAAAGAAATAGCTGAAGAACTTGATTTGCCGATTGGAACTGTAAAAAGTAGAATATTTTTTACACGTAAAAAACTTCAAAATATGTTAGATGAGTAAAATCATTTATACATTTTAGAACTTTACATAGTTTCGTAGCGAACTTTTTTAATCGTAATATATGATATATGCAGGATAAGTTATTATTACTTATCTTGCATTTTTAGTATAAGAATATGTCTGCAAAATTATCAAAATACCAAAGATTATATAATCAAATAGAAGAGTTAACAACTCCTGTTAATAATCCAATCTCAAGAATGGCAACTATTTCAGCTATTTTACATCACAAAATGAAAGGGTATTTCTGGACTGGATTTTATTTGTTATCAGAAGGTGAGTTATTAGTTGGACCATATCAAGGACCATTGGCTTGTTTAAGGCTAAAAAAAGATACGGGAGTATGTTGGGCAGGAGTTAATGCAAAAGAAACTGTTGTTGTTGAAGATGTGGAGAAATTTCCCGGACATATTGCATGTAGTTCTTTATCTAAGTCTGAAATTGTTGTTCCTGTTTTTAATAAGAATAATCAGGTAATTGGTGTTTTAGATGTGGATAGTAGAGATTATTCAAATTTTGATCAGGAAGATAAAGAGGGATTAGAAAAAATTGTTGAGTTAATTTATAAATAGTATTTTGTCTTCATTTTGAAGAATTAGATATAAAATGAGGCAGAGTGGGAGAATTCTTCAATTTAAGAATCCAAAATCCCATCAATGAATAATTATAAATATTTACTCCTTTTTTTACTATACTTTAGTGTTACTCTAAATGTATGGTCTGAGGAGTCTGTTCTTGATAATTTACATCGTAAACTAAAAAATGCTTCTATATCTGAAAAGGTTGAAGTCTACAATCAACTTTCGAGATACTATTTAACATCCGATGCAGAAAAAGCAGTAATGTATGCTGATAAAGCTCTTAATCTTGCAAAGGATTTAAATGATAAAAAGGGAGAAGCAAAAGCCTATGGAAACCTAGGTATGGGTTATTACTTTCTGAGTGATTATGATGAATTACTGGAATATTATAAAAAATCTTTAAGTGCCTATAAATCAATTGGAGATCAGGAAGGTGTAAATGTTTTAGCCACAACCTTTTATCGACTAAATAAGTTTCATAAATCCTTAGATAGCTATAAAAGATCTCTTTTAATTTTATTAAGTGATACAAATGCTCACGTATCATCAATTGTTGAAACTTACGAAAACATTGGTAATGTCTATAAAAATTTAGGCGATTACCATCTTGCCTTAGACAATTATAGAAAAGCTTTAGACATACTTGATGAGACAGATGATAAATCTACCTTATGGAGAAACATTGGTGAGATTTATTTATATCTGGAAGATTATGATTCTGCTTTGGAGTATTTTATTTATTTATATGATGAACTTGTAATTCGAAAAGATAATATAGGGATTAGTGAAGTTCTGAATCGTATGGCAGGTACGCTGTATCTTAAAAAGGATCTGGTTAAGGCAAAGAAATTATTTGAAGAAGCCTTGAATCTGCAAATAGATCTAAATGATCATCTTGGATCTTCATTATCATTATTGAATCTGGCAAAAATTGCAAAGGACCATAAAAATTATAAAGAAGCGATTAAAAACTTTAATAAAAGTTTGAAATTAGCTGAAGTTATAAATAATAAGAGTGTATTACGTACTATCTATTGCGAGTTATCTTTAATTTATAAAGAGCAACAGAATTATAAAAAAGCCTACGAATACCAGGTTTTATATTCAGATATTTCAGATTTCCTGTCTCAGGAACAAAAAGCTGAAGAGTTTACAAATACCTTGGTTGTTCATGATCTGGAAAAGAAAACTCAGGAGAATGATATTCTGCAGGCAAAAAATGAAAACTACAGACTGCGATTAGAAAAGGAAAATCTTTCGAAGTGGAGACTTTCTTTCGGATTTACTATTCTGGTAATTTTAATATTGGTTTTTATTATATACTACAGATACTATCTAAAAAGAGTAGAAAATAAAAATCTGGAACTTAGAATCAAAGAAGCTCTTAATAAACAGGAAGAACAGCAACAAATTATTGTCCATCAATCCAGCTTATCTTCATTAGGTGAATTAGCTGCTGGTATTGCGCATGAAATTAATCAACCTATTCAAAATATTTCATTGTCGGCAGAAGGTATTCAATTTGAATTGTTGGAAGAAAATCCTGATCAAACATTCATTAAACAATCAGTAAGTGAAATATTTGAGGATATAGTCCGCGTTAGAGAAATTGTAGATCATATCAGAGTTTTTTCAAGTGGGCAAAAAGAAACTGTATTTGAAAGTTTTTCTGTATCAGATTGTGTAGAGTCTGCTATTTCTATGATTCAACGTCAATATCAAAATCATAATATAGAACTGCAGTTAAAATTAAATTATGGAGTTCCTGAGGTCTTAGGTAATCCACATAAGGTAGAACAAGTAATTCATAATCTTCTTTCTAATGCCAGAGATGCTGTAGAAGAACGGTTTGAGAAAGATCAAACGTTTAGAAAAAAGATAACCATAAGTACAGGTGTTGAGGAAAATGAAGTGTTTATTGAGGTAAGGGATAATGGGATAGGAATCCCACAAAACAAAAAGACTGATATATTTTTACCATTTGTAACCAGTAAACAATTGGGTAAGGGAACTGGACTTGGATTATCAATTTCATACAGTTTAATTAATGAGATGAAGGGGCGTATTGAAGTTAAGAGTAGGGTGATGGATGGAACTAGTATGAAAGTTATAATACCAGTTACTATACCAGGAAGCTCAAATATTATTAAATAAAATAATCATATCCATATGGATCACTTAAAAATATTAATTCTTGACGATGAAGTAAGAATCACCGAGAAACTTAAATATCATCTTGAAAAAAGAAATTTTAATGTATATACTGCTAATACTCCAAATCAAGGGTTTGAGGTTTTAGAAAAGGAGCAGCCAGGTATATTAATATTGGATATTATGTTACCAGGTATGAATGGTTTGGATGTACTAAAAAAAGTAAAGGAAGACTTTCCTAATACTGAGGTCATCATGATTAGTGGTTATGGTGATATGGATATGGTGATTGAAGCTATGCGAAAAGGAGCTTCCGATTTTATTCGTAAACCTTTTCAGGTTATGGATATTCAGGTGGCTGTTGAAAGAACCGGAAAGTTTGTAGAACTGCAGGCAAAACTTGAAAATGCTGAGAATATAGGATCTCTGGTTTCAAAGGAGCTTGAGGGAATGATTGAAAAGGATTTTATTGGTGAAAGTGAAGCTATAAAACGAGTTTTAAAGATTGCATTAAAAGCAGCTCAGGATAAAGATGTGAACGTTCTGGTTACGGGAGAAAATGGAACCGGTAAAGAAATTATCTCCAGAATAATTCATTATGGGAGTCCTCGAAAGGAGCAAGTTTTTGCACCTGTAAATAGTTCTGCAATCCCATCAACATTATTGGAAAGTGAGTTTTTTGGTCATGTTAAAGGTGCATTTACAGATGCCAGGGAAGATAAAAAAGGATATTTTCAAATGGCAAATAATGGAACTTTGTTTTTAGATGAAATAGCCGATATGCCATTCTCTTTGCAAGCAAAACTGTTAAGAGCTATTGAAGAAAATAAAATCAAAAGAGTTGGTAGTAATAAAGAAATCGCTGTCGATGTAAGGATTATTTCTGCTACCAATAAAAATATTGAAGAATTAATAGAACAAGAGAAATTTAGAATAGATTTATATCACCGGATTAATACTATTGAAATTCATATTCCTCCATTGCGTGAACGTCCAGAGGATATAAAGCCATTGTTAAATCATTTTGTAGAGTCCATTTCAAAGAAAAAGAATATTGATGTTCCTTCTATATCCAAGGAGTTAATTAAAAAGCTACAGTCGTATCATTTCCCAGGAAATGTTCGTGAATTAAGAAACATGGTTGAACGTGCCTTGATTTTGTTTGAAGGGGAAGAACTATTACCTGAGGATTTTCCATTGAAGGGAGAGACAAAGAACAATGAAATCAATCTTGGAACTCTTTGTCTGGATGCTCATGAAAAGGCTTTGATTATTGAAGCTTTAAAAAGATGCGACTATAATCAAACTCATGCAGCAGAACTCTTATGTATTTCTAGGGATGCTATAAAAAGAAAGATTAAAAAGTTTGATATTTCTATAGATAAACAGATAGTATAACCCTTGAAAAAGCTTTCAAGGGCTTTGCTGTTTACCATTGTATTGGTTCCAATCCTTTACCTATCAAATATTCATTGGTTTTGCTAAAGTGCTTATTTCCTAAAAAACCTCTGTGGGCAGAAAGTGGCGATGGATGTGGTGATTTTAAAATATAATGTTTTGATTCATCTATAAATAAAGACTTTTTACCTGCGTATGCTCCCCATAATAGAAATACAATGTTCTCTTTTTCTTTTGCCAGGAGTTTGATAACACTATCAGTAAATTCTTCCCATCCCTTTTTTTGATGAGATCCAGCCTGATGAGCCCTTACTGTTAACGTTGCATTTAATAACAAAACACCCTGTTTAGCCCAATGTTCCAGATTACCACTTGAAGGAGGGGTAACTCCACAGTCATTTTGAATTTCTTTATATATATTGACTAATGATGGAGGGATTTTAATGCCATCATTAACAGAAAAGCATAGTCCATGAGCTTGATTAATATCGTGGTAAGGATCTTGTCCGAGAATGACAACTCTGGTTTTATCTAATGGACATAAATCAAAGGCATTAAATATTTTTGATGCAGGAGGAAAAACTGTATGTGTCTTGTATTCCTCTTTTACAAATTGAACAAGGTTTTTAAAATACTCTTTCTCAAATTCGTCATTAAGTAGGTTTCTCCAGCCATCTTCAATCTTTACATCCATAGTAATTATTTGTCTTTTTTAATAAATGAGCTTCAAAACTAATAGTTTTAGTTTTGAAAATAATGAGATTAGGAAGTTTATTTTAGAAGTCATTTTATTTATTTTTACACAAAATCTATAAAATCTATGTTAAGATTTCTACTTACGGTATTCATATTTTTAAATTTCCATAATTCTTTTGCTCAATTAGATGATTTATATAATGAGTTAGATAATACGATTCAGAAAGAGTGGTATTATGTTCAGATTAAAGAGCAACAATTAGATTCCTTAAAAAAACAACTAGCTTTAAATAATACTCAAGGTAAAGAATGGGAACGCTACAAACTTTGTAATGAAATTGCAGAGAAATATACCGTATATGTTTTTGATTCCGCTATGTATTATTATCGAAAAGCTATTGATATTGCTTATAGAATTAATCATAAAGAATCTCTTGCTGGTACATTATCAGACTATGGCCATCTATTGGTTTCTGTTGGCTATTATAAAGAGGCGATAGATACTTTAAATAAGGTGGTGATTTCTGATTTGTCTCCAAATAAACTTCAGGATTATTACAGCTATGTGGTAAGAGCATATTATGATATAGCTGACTATATTCGGGACGATTATTATTCAATAAAATATCGGAGAATTGCGGATAGTTATGTGGATTCCGTATATAAATATAGAGTTGAGGGAACTATTCGCCCGGTTTTAACAAAAGCCATAAGGTATTTGGTTGATTGGAAACCTGATTCTTCAGCCTATTACTATCAATATGCATATGATCATTTGTCACCTGATCTGCATCAACAAGCCATCATTCATTCTTGTCTTGGATTTATTGATATTGAACAAGGTAGAAAAGAAGAGGGGATGAAGCACTTGATACATTCAGCCATTGCAGATATTAAAACGGTTACCAAAGAAGCTACTTCATTACGAACTTTATCAAAATATCTATATGAATATGGAGATATTCAACGTGCCTATAAATACATATTATTAGCAAAGCATGATGCTAATATCTTTGGTTCAAAACAAAGGATATTAGAGGTTTCCGAGATTTTTCCGGCTATAGAGGGTGCTAAATTAATAATGGAGGAGAAGAAAAAGGAGACTGCAGTTCATTTTGTTTGGGTGGTTTCGCTAATAATCCTTGTTGTAATTGTATTTTTGATTATTGTTTATCGTCAGTTATTTAACTTGAGAAAAATATGGATCTCGATTACTAAGAGTAATAAAGAATTAAAGGTTTTGAACGGAGAATTAAAGGAGGCTAATCGTATTAAAGAAAAATATATTGGACATTTCTTTAATACAAGTTCTGGTTATATAAATAAGCTGGAAAGTATATCTAAGTCGCTGAATAAATTATTAGTGGCTAATAACCCTCACAAATTAAAGACTGTTTTAAAAGATATCAACCCTAAAAAAGAGCGGGATAAGTTATTTCATAATTTCGATGAAGTCTTTTTATCATTATTTCCGGACTTTATATCAGAAGTTGAGAGTTTTATATTGCCAGAGAATAAGTACGTGCTAAAAACAGGGCAATTACTAAATACGGAACTCAGAATATTAGCACTTATAAGGTTAGGAATTCAGGATAATGAGACTATAGCTAAGGTATTGGATGTATCTATTAACACCATTTATACATATAAAACAAAGGCAAAGAATAAATCAGAGTTGAGTACGGAAGAGTTTTTTATGAGATTAAATTCAATAAAGTCAGTTGTTTAAGTTGATTTATCTGTTTGTTTCTTAAAAATGTTTACATTTTTTCACATTTGATTACATTTTTATAAAAAAATAAATATATTTGTAACGTAAGTCTCAATAAATCTAAATTGTTTTAATATGGGAATAATTGGTATTGCTGCATTGCTAATTGGAATTTTCATTGTTAGAAAAGAAAGAATCAAACTGGTGAATAAATTGCATCAAATTCAAGACCATTAAGCCCGATTTTATATTACTAATATTATAGTGATGTAGGAGAGTGGAACGATATTAAAAAGAAAGGTTGACAAATACTTGTCAACCTTTCTTTTTTTGTAGTCTTTATAAATTCAAACATATGTGTTCAAGCTCAAATTCAAGATCTTAATTCAGCGACATTAAATAAATATTGTCTTATGTCTATGATCTAAAATCTAATGATCTATAGAATCTTAGTATTCATCAATGATTCCGCCTGTAATGCGAGTCAAATCTGTTTGAGACTCAACTACATTATACATGGCATTTAATTTTTGTATTGCAGCGTTTAAGTAATTAATCTGAATATCTCTAAAGTCAAAAGAGTCTATTACTCCAGTTTTTAACTTCTCTTCAGCCATATCCATATTTAACTTTGCAGCTTCCTCCTGCTCGTTTGCTAAAACAACCAGCTCTTTTTGTACTTCGTAAGTACTAAATATTTGCATTAGTTGGTTTTGTAGACTATGTTCCATTTGCTCTATTTCAACCATTCCCGATTCTTCTTCAATTTTAGCAATTTGAACGCTTCTTTTTCTTTGTCCACCATTAAAAATGGTATATGATAAATTTAAACCAACTGTTACATCAGAGTAGGTGCTTTTAGTATCCGGAGTATTTTCAGTATAATATAGATTTCTGTTGGTTTGAGAAACTCCACCATTCATACTTAATGTTGGAAAATAATTGCTTTTAGCAAGAGATGTTTCTTTTGCTAATAAGCTTTGGTTGATATACTGATTTTTAAGAGTTGTATTGTTTGAGATAAGTTTACCACTTAAATCAGCCAAAGTATAATCAGGCAGGTCGCTTTTAATTTCAGATGTTAGTTCCCACATGGTATTGTCTTTTATACCAAGTACATAATTTAGCGTTCTGATGCTGTTTTCAAATGCTACTTGCTGTTCCAGGTAAGTGGATTTATCTTGTAACCATGATGTTTTGGCTAACAAACTTTCATAAGTAGTTGTAACACCTATTTCTTTCCCGCTTAATTCTCTGTTATATCTGTCCTCAGACAATTTCATAAGTTTTTCATAAACCTTTACAAGCTCTTGTTGAACTATGCAGTTGTTATAGGCTGAAATAATATCCTGTATCGTGTTTTCAACAAGAATAGCCGTATTTCCTTTTGAAAGACTTTCAAGTTCTTCATATCTTCTTTTGGTGATTCTGGCACTAAAGCCATCAAACAGAACCCAGTTTAAACCCAAGTCAGGTGAAATAATTTCACTTCTGTAATCTTCATTATCATTGTAATTAAGATCTTCAGATAATGAAGCGCTAAAGCTTACTGTTGGCAAAGCTCCTGTATTACCCCAATTGTTATTTATAGAAGCAATCTTTTCATCATTACGTACGACTTTTAAATCATAATTATTTTGCAGACCAAGTTCAATAGCCTGCGAAAGTGACAGGGTATTTTGAGACTGCATACTCATTGAGAGTATGCAGAACAAAACGGTTAATATTTGAAATTTAATTTTCTTCATTACCATTGTTTTTTAATCGATCATTTCTTTAATCAATAAACGATGAATTATCAATTTTCTTTGCCATATTCATTTCCAGTGTTTTCTCGATGTTTGCATTTATCACTGCAGTTTCAAGAGATTCAGGAGTAAATTCTTCTTTTGAAGTCAGCTTTTTAATTAATACCATGTTTTTATTGTTTAGTACAATTAATACAGGTAAAATAATTAGAATAAATATGGTTCCAAACATGATTCCATATGCTAATGCAATAGCCATTGGAATAAGCATTCTTGCATCCGGACTGTTTTCTAAAATCAAAGGCATCAATCCTCCTGTTGTGGTTACTGTAGTTAGGAATATTGCCCTAAAGCGTGATAGACCGGCATCTTTTACTGCTGATATTAATTTCATGCCATTTTCCAGGTTCATATTAAATTTGGATACAAATACAATGGCATCGTTTATCACAACTCCGGATAATGCAACCATACCCCATAAACTCATCATAGATATTGGTTGACCATGAATTCCGTGTCCCCAAATAGCACCAATTATACCCAGAGGTATCATCATGATAATCAACAATCCCTGACGGAATGATTTGAAATAAATCATAATGATAAGAACGATGATTAAGAAAGCCAGTCCAAAGTACATTCCCATACTTCCAGCCTGTTCATCACTATCTTTCTGCTGGCCTTGTTGCATTACGGTAATATCTGGATATTTCTTAGTAATCTCACTTAAAATGTTTGTTTTGATAAATTCTAAAAGATCAGGTACCGACTGGGTTTGATCCTTTTGATAGGCATCAACCCTAACTTCACGACGTCCGTTAAAGTGGTTGATTGAACTCAAACTACGTGCAGTACTAATTTCAGCAATGGTTCCAAGTGGGAAATCACCTTTAGAAGTATGAATCAACATGTTTTCCAACTGGCCAACTGTTTGACGATTATCTTTGGAGTATCTCACATATACCCATATTTCATCTTTACCTTCCTGAATTCGTTGCGCTAAAGCACCATAAAATGCCTGGCGAACTTCCGTCATCAAGCTTTGTAATGTTAATCCAAGAGCATAGGCTTCCGGTTTTAGTGTTAACCTTAATTCCTGACTTCCTAACTGGCTATTATCAGTAATATTATATAACGCAGGCATTTGAGCCAATTGAATTTCCAGTTCTTCTTTTGCCTTTTCCAGTTCTTCTGCATTATAACCTAATAAGCTGATAGAAACAGGAGCTCCAAATCTGTTTGATGCACCAACTGCAAATTTGTAGGCTTCAGGAATTTTTCCAACTTTCTCAGCAATAGCTTTTTTAATAGTTTCATCAGAAACCATGGTTTTTTCAAGTGAGTTAAGGAACACACGGATCATACCTGCATTAGTTCCTCTTTCGGTACCAGAAAAAGAACTACCCATTGAAATACTCATGGCCGAAATATATGACAGGGTATCTCCCTGTTCTTTCATTAACTCATTATTAGCCTCCCATGCTTTTTCTTCAATATCAAATAAAATTTGTTTTGTGATTTGTTCGTTTACACCCGGTTTTAAAGCCAAGTCAATAGAGAACATATCTGATGGAGATCCCGGGAAGAATGTAAAACCTATGATTCCACCGCCAACTAATCCAATGGTAATAATAAACAAAGCCGTAATGGAAGCCATGGCTATTCCACGGTGTGTTAAAATCCAATCTAAGAAAGGAGAATACAATTTATTTTTAAAAGCATCTAGCTTATTATCAATGTAAATACGAAGTTTTCCATAAAGAGATGTTTTCCTGTTTGGTTTTAGCACTTTAGGATTTGCAAGGTGACCGGGTAATACAAACATACCTTCTAATAGAGATATTGCAAGACATACCACCACCACAAAAGCCATCTCGTACATAACCTCCATTTGACCCTCAATAACAAACAAAGGACTGAATGCAACCATGGTAGTAGCTACTGAAGTAAATACTGCAGGAAGTACCTCCATCGTTCCTTCAATTGCAGCACGGCGAGGAGATTTACCCATTTCAAAGTGAGTAAATATGTTTTCTCCAATCACAACACCATCATCAACTAAGATCCCTACAATCAGGATCATACCAAAAAGGCTGATCAGGTTCATTGTTAAACCAAACATGTTACCAATAATAAACATTCCTAGGAATGAAGCTGGAATTCCCCATGCAACCCATAAACTTAAACGGATATTCAATAGTAAGGATAATAAAAGAACAACCAGAAATACCCCTTGGATACCATTTTCAATTAAGATACCTAATTGTCCATCAATAATATCCAAAAAGTCCATACGGACTGTAATATGGAAATCATCATGAGATTTATTGAATTCATCAATATATTCCTTAACAATGGTTGATATATCTTCTAAGTCTTCTGTATTTAATTTTTGAACAAGTAATGTAACACTCGGTTTTTTATTTACATAACCATTGCTTGGATCTTCAGGAACCTGAAGTTTTACTGATGCTACATCTCCAATTGTAATCGGTTGTCCATTTTCGTTAGATTTAATAACAATCTTTTCAATATCCTTTGGTTTAATAGACTTTTGACGGCTAATGATTTTTATTTGTTCACGTGGATTTCTGATTGTACCACCTGAGGCATCGAGGTTATTTTGAGCAATAGCAGTTTGAACATCACTAATGGTCAAGTTATATCTGCGCAATTGAGTTTCGTTTAACTCAACTGCAAGTTCAAGATTACTTGGAACACCAAATATGTTGATTTGCGAAATTTTACCCGTTGCTAAAAGATCATCCTCAACCTTATTTGCCATTTTGTTTAAGTCCAATACATTATCAGACTCAGCCGATAGCGACATAAACATAGCCATGTCACGCGCCCGGCCTTTTGCTACGATTGGTCGTTCTGCATTGGATGGGAAGTTAGAAATTCCGTCAACTGCATTTTTTACATCCGAAAGCAGCTCATCCATATCATAACCATTAAGAGCGGTAACTGTGATTGTAGCTGAACCTTCACTAGATGTAGAAGAGAATTCCTTAATACCAGAAATTCCTCGTAAACTGTTTTCTACCAAAGAGGTAATCCCTTCATCCATTTCTTTTGGTGTTGCACCTGGATATGAAACAGAAACAGAAATTGTTTTTGATTCCACTAATGGGAATGTTGCCTTTTTCATTTGAGTCATGGAGATGTAGCCAATCAAACCCAGAATGACAATCACCATTTTCCCGTAAAAAGGATATTTTACAAATTGTGATAATATTTTTTTCATGCGTTTATTCTTTGTTTTTTAGTCGCATGGAACTTACAGAATTCAATTATTCTCATGAGAGAGAATCCTTTCATCATGCTCGTTTCATTTTTACTCAATAGATAGTTTATGATGCTGTTTTGTTTATCCTTCATTAGATATAAAATGGCATCTGAATTTATTTAGAAATACTATTGATGTTTAGTCTCTTGCAACGTATTCAACGTTTGAACTAATTGAAGCCAAAGACTCAATCACTACAGTGGTGTTTTCTTCAACTCCGGTAATAATATATGAGTCATTTAATGAACGAATAATATTTACAGGAATCTTATTCAGTTTACCATCAGCCAGTTCATAAACATATGAGCTATTTACGATTGCCTCTCTGGGAATTTCAAAACCAGAAATATTATTCCCTTGAAATGAAACGTCTACGTATTCTCCTTCCAACAGGCTCATTGTGCTAGAAGGATAAAAAGTTAAATAAACGTTTACCGATTGAGTTTCTTCATCAACGTAACCTGAGATTCTTGAAACTTTAATCTCTGTTTTTTCATCGTATTTGTTAGTTAATGTTGCAATGTCTCCTGTTTTAATCCATTTTAAATCATCAGTAAATACAGGAACTGTAACTTCTAATTTATCTGAACGAATCAGAGTAGCTAAATTAGAACCTGTAGTTGCTGCAGAGCCAATTTCTTTATTTACTGATTTAAGAGATCCATTAAAAGGAGCTATAATGGTATATTTACTAAGATCAATTTCTTGATTTTGTAAGTTGTAATAATTGGTTAAAACATTATTCGCAGATAAGAATACTTTTTCCTGATTTGAATTTATTTTAGGTAATTCTGGTAATGATTGTTCCGGATCAATAGCCACAAAAAAGTTATTCCATTTTTCGTATTCATTAGGAAAATCAACTCTAATGTCAGGAAGAATTTGAGCCAGTGTTTGAAGAAAACTACTAATGCTGGCTTTGTGAGTGGCGAGAACATCCTGTTTGTAAATCTTTACAATCACATCGTTCTTTTTAAACGATTCACCTTCTTTAAACAAGATATCACCCTGTAAAATACGGCCAGAAACTTCAGCAGTTAGATCTACTGTGTTAAATGCAGAAACCCGTCCTCTGTATTTCATGTTTGTTTCAATATCAGAATATCTAATCTGACGTGCTTTTACATTCATAGTGTTACGCTTCTGCTCATCTTTCCTTGGATTAGCTTTAGAATTAATCAAGTAGCTTGAAAGAGCAACTGCGCCAACAATAATAGCAAGTCCTATTACAATGCTAAAAACTTTCTTTTTCATCCGTTTATATTTTGTTTTGTGTGGTTTCAGGCAACATCAATTTTAAACAACCATATTAATACAAATAAGATATAATGGATTGTTATGGCTTGTTTCATGCCTATTGTTGTAAATATTATTAAAAACTATTTATAGTGAAGGTAAAAATAGTAGGCAATTCTGAAAATTAGAAAATTAATGAACAAACGTATGATTTTTATATACCAAAATCATTATTTATGAATTATAATATTTGAAGTCGTGTTGTTCATAAAAATAATATGTTTGAAATAAAACAGGCTACTTTTGTATAATATATTTAAGGAATAAAGTTGTATTGAATAGTTTTGTTTACAAGAGTTTAAAAGTTCTCTACATATTTGTTTAAAATCATTAGTAAAAATACTAAGCTGTGAAATTTAATATTTGGAAAAAATACTGGATGCAAATAGTTGTATGGTCTGCATTATTTGCAATATACTTTAACATGATATATTATTTTTCTAATGCTTTTGATGCTTTAGTGATATCAAGTTATAATATTGTTTTTCTGGTTTTAATATTTAATACTGTAGTCTATTATTTCTTTCCTAAGTATTACCATAAAAAGACAAAATATTTTTTATTATCCTTTGCTTTTATAATTATAATAACTTCAATTGTTGTAACAGGAGAAGTTTTATCATTTGAATTATTCCATCGTGAAGGAAAGCAACATCCTCCTATAGCTTTTCTTTTTATGAGATTGCTGATGCAGTTTAGTGTAGCTTTTTTTGCCGCAACATCAGTTAGTTTGATGGAACAAACAACTCAATTAAAGGAAAACGAGAAGTTGTTAAATGAGGAAAAGTTAAAAACCGAATTAAAACTATTAAAAGCTCAGATTAATCCTCATTTTATTTTTAATGCACTTAATAACATTTACTCTTTAACGTATATGCAAAAGCAAAATGCACCGGAAAGTGTATTGAAACTATCCGAAATGCTTAGGTATGTATTTTACGACTGTAATAAAGACAAAGTACAATTGGTTCAGGAAATAAAGTATATAGAGAATTTTATGGCATTTCAGCAAATGAAATCAGAACATATACAAAATATTAAATTTGAAATAGGTTCTAATCTTGATATGATAGAAGTTGCCCCAATGCTATTTATTCCGTTTATTGAAAATGCTTTTAAATATAGTAAAATAGAAGAGATAGAAGATGCTTACGTTGATATAGATATAAAGTACAATGAAAATGAATTGTTTTTTACTATTGAAAATAGTGTTCCTCAAAATGGGAAAAGTATTCCGGGAAGTGGTTTAGGTATCAAAAATGTAAAACACAGGTTAGAAATTATTTATCAGGATAAATATCAACTTAAAATAAAGGATGCAGATCAATCTTATCGCGTTGAATTATCAATAGAAGTATAAATTGATAAGAAGGAAGTATATACCAGAAACCGTGAAATAGAGATTTCAAGGTTTTATAGGTTATGTTGTTGAGTTGTTTAGTTGTAGCGCTGTTGAATTGAATAAACATTTAATATTATTTTTGGAAATCCTGACGAATTAACAACTCAACAAATTAACAACTCAACATTACAAGCAATTATATTAAATTTTAGAATATATGAAAATCAGATGTATAGTAATAGATGATGAACGCCTGGCTCGCGAGTATATCATAAATTACATTGCTAAAATTCCACAATTGGAATTAGTAGGAGATTTTAATTCTCCCTTGAAAGCTATGGATCTGATTAAAGAAAAAAAGGTGGATCTGATATTTCTGGATATTCAGATGCCGGATATTACAGGAATTAACTTTATGAAAAGTCTGGATCAGAAACCAGATGTAATATTTACCACGGCTTATCAGGAATATGCTATTGAAGGCTTTAATATTAATGCCATGGATTATCTTCTAAAACCTTTTTCCTTTGAGCGATTTTTTCAAGCTGTAAATAAGGTTATTGATAAGTTTGAATTAAAGTCGGATAATAGGAATCAGATAGCAGATTATACCCAAAATGAAACTAAAATTGCAGATGGTTATTTAACTGTTAGAGCTGATCGTAAATTATATAAAATCAATTTTGATCATATTATTTATATTGAAGGACAAAGAGCTTACGTAACTTTCCATACCGAAAATAAAAAAATAACGGCGTTGGCTTCTTTAAAGGAATTAGAAGATGCCTTACCAAAAGAAGACTTTATTCGAATTCATAAATCTTATATTGTTTCAGTTAGGGAGATTCTTTCGTTGGAAGGAAATATTCTTGAAGTTAATAATACTAAACTACCTGTTGGTAAAAACTATAAAGAAGCGGTTCTGAAGATATTTGGTTAAAGCCCCTTTTAATCTCCTCACATAGACCTTCTCAATCTTCCCAAAGAGGAGAAGCTGATTTACAGCATAGTTATAATTTAGAATATTGTAATAAGTGCAAGGTGCAAAATTGTTTCTAAAAAAAATTAAGAAGGAAAATGCAGGTGCAACTTTGTATCTGAGAAAATTTAGAAAGGAAATTGCAGGTGCAACATTATATCTGAAAAATTTCAGGAAGGAAAATGCAGATGCAACTTTGTATCTGAGAAATTTTAGGAAGGAAAATGCAGGTGCAACTTTGTATCTGAAAAAATTAGGAAGGAAAATGCAGATGCAACTTTGTATCTGAGAAATTTTAGGAAGGAAATTGCAGGTGCAACTTTGTCTCTGAGAAATTTCAGGAACATAAATGCAGATGCAACTTTGTATCTGAAAAAATTAAGGAAAGAAACTGCAGATACGAAAAGTTATTAACGATAATATGTTATAATAAAAAACCTGTGAAGTTTGCTTCACAGGTTTTTTATTATGTAGAATTTAATTTTAGTATAACTAAATCAAATAATTTACTTTACTGTTAATTTTTTAATGGCAGAAGATCCATCCTTGAAATATATATTTACTAAATATAAACCTTGAGTTAGATCAAGATTGATTTTTGTTTCCGGACATTCAACTTCTTTTACCATATTACCTTGAGAATTAAATATCTGTATATAGTCAATGATTTTATCACTCTCTATTGAAATATTATCAGTAGCTGGATTTGGATATAGTTTGACATCAGAAATAATTGACTCTCTAGAATCTATATCAGTTGTTACGTCAGTAGTTATGGTCCATGTATATGATGATGAAGTAAAAGTATTACTCCATTTAATATAGTAAGTAGTATTAGCTTGTGCTTCAAAAGATAATTCAGATTGATAACTACAGTTGTCATCTGATTTATAAACTTCTGACGCTCCACAATCTGTATATAGATAAACATAGGTGTCAGCACTTGTTAAATCGCAAGATGAAATTGTTACAGTAGCATCAACAGTAGGAGTGTATTCAAACCATTGACTACCAGAGCTGTTGTCAGCGGTGTTTTCTCCCAAACTTGCAGTAATGGCTGCACTACAGTCTTCACCAGCTAAATAATCAGTTTCATTTAAACTCCAATAAAAGTTGTTTGAAGTATAATTAAACCAAATAATATAGTATATCTGTCCCTCTTCGCATATAAAGGATAAAGACTCATTACCTTCAGCATAATAGGTATTGCAATCTGTATATACTAATACATAAGAGTCTGCATCTGTAGCTAAATTTTGTAGTTCTATTCTTCCACTTTTGGTTGCAGTATAATAATACCAATGTTCTTCATATTGACCAAAAGTATGTTCATTATTACTATCAGCTGTTGCTAAAATTGGATTGCTACAAAATTCACCAGGTAAATAATCCTCTTCACTTAAGCTCCAGTTAAAATTAGTGGAATTGTAATTATACCATCTAATATAATAGGTTTGACCTTCTTGGCATGCAAAAGATAAAGATTCATCTCCTTCTTCATAATAGGTATTACAATCTGTATATATTACTACATAAGAGTCTGCATCTGTAGCTAAATTTTGTAATACAATCTTTCCATCTTGGGTTGCTGTATAATAAAACCATTGATTACTATACTGACCTAATGTATGTTCATTATTACTATCTGCTGTTGCCAGTAATGGTAAACTGCATGCATCTCCTTCAACTAAGTCTTCTTCGCTTAAACTCCAGTTAAAGTTGGTAGAATTTTTATTATACCATTGTATATAATAAGTTTGTCCTTCAGTACATTGAAAAACTGATGATTCTGCACCCGATGCGTAAGAAGTTTCACAATCAGTGTAAATCATTACGTAAGAGTCTGCATCTTCAGCCAAATTTTCCAATACAATTTTCCCATTCATTGTAGCAGTATAACTATACCACTGCATGCGATATTGACCAAAAGAGTGCTCATTATTGCTATCTGCTGTAGCTGTTATTGGAGAACTGCAGAATTGACCATTGGTCCCACTTTCTTCACTAATGGTCCAGTTAAATGATGAAGATGTATATTCATCATCCCACTTTATATAGTATGTAGTATTAGCTGAAGCATAAAACAACACTTCTGATTGATAGCTGAACTCGTCATCTGATTTATATTCATAATTCGAACTACAATCAGAATATATATAAAGATATGTATCCTCAGTAGTTAAACCGATTGACGAAACTCTTAAAACACATTCCTGTGTAGTTGTGTAACTAAACCATTGGGCACCATTACTATTATCTGTATTGTTTTCACCAATGTTTGCTTCTATTGCTACGGAACATAGTTTACCTGGAGTTACAGTTTCTTCACTAATATTCCAGGTATAAGAAGAAGAAGTGTATTCGTCATCCCATTTAATAAGAAAAGTAGTATTTGCTTCAGCATAAAATTCTATTTCAGATTGTTCGTTGACCTCGTCATCTGATTTATATAAATAATCAGATACACAATCAGAATATACATAAAGATATGTATCTTCAGAAGTTAAGCCTACAGTTGAAATAGTTAAGATACAGTCTTGTGTAGTTGTATAACTAAACCATTGGGCACCATTACTGTTATCTGCAGAATTTTCGCCTAATGAAGTTTCTATTGGTACGGTACATATTTCACCAGGTGTATAACTTTCTTCAGATAAACTCCAGTAAAAATTAGTAGAATTATAATTATACCATTTGATTAAATATGTTTGTCCTGCGTATGATTCAAAAGATAAAGATTCACTACCTCCATTATAATATGTAATGCAGTCAGTATATACTTCTACATAAGAGTTTGCATCTTCAGCCAGATTTTGCAAAACTATTTTTCCATCCTGTGTGGCAGTAAAGCTATACCATTCAGATGTAGCTTGACCTAATGTATGCTCGTTATTAGCATCTGCTGTGGCATCAAGAGGATCTGAACATTGTGAGCCTTGCGAATAGATATTTATCGCGCTTAGTAATACTAATGTAATTAGGAGTAATTGTTTTTTCATAAATGAATTTAAAAGTGTTAAGTAAAATTATATTGTCTGATATAGTTGTTTAAATATTAGATGATTAAGTATTGTAATACTACATGTTAATCAATTTGTATTTTCCGGAAAATTATTAGAAATGATGCAAATAATATCTGTAATTGCTTAGTGTATAAGCTACTTTTAAACTTTTATTTTCTATAAAAGGATTATTATTTACTTTGATAATAAATATAATTTATAGGTGATAATGGGCAAAAGTATATAAAATTTAATTAGATCCTGAAAATTTAAACTTATTCGTTGATGAATCCATTGTACAGGTTCTGTTATTTAGTGATACTACTTTATATTTCTTTTAAATAAAGAGCATTGTTTAAAAATATGATATAGCGATTAAACTTTTATGTGACAGATCTGTTTTGATATAGATACAATCTACAATAATTGTATGATTTATAAATATTGTAGATTGTTACTTTCTAATTCATTATATCAATCATATAAATGGAGAATATACTAAAAAACACAACAGATAGTATCTGGGCAGTTGATACTAACTATAGAATTCTCTATTTAAATGATGCCTTTAAAATCTCCTTTAAAAATGCATATGGCTTTGATTTAAAGGAAGGAGATACAATAATTGATAAGCTTCCATCAGAAATTTCTTCACTTTGGCAAAATAGATATCAAGCTGCTTTAGACGGAAATAGTTATAATTTCGAAGAATACATTATAGATAACAATAACCAAAGTTTATACATACATGTTTCGTTTTCTCCAATTAAGTCCTGCGGAAGTATTACCGGAGTAACTTGCTTTGGTCGGGATATGACTAAAGAAAGGTTAAATGAATTAGAATTAAAGAAATATAGCATCCTGTTAAAATCAAGTTTAGAGAGTCAGAAGGATACAATATTACTTTCTATAGATAGGGATTTAAAATATATGTATTTTAATTCTGCTCATTTTGAAGTCATGAAATATGCCTATAATAAGGAAATAGAAATAGGTATGAATATTCTGGACTGTATAACAAATACAGAAGATAGAGAGGCTGCATTAGATAATTATACACGAGCATTGAATGGTGAATCGCATTCGAATATTAGAATTTTTGGAGATGTGAATAAAGAATATTACGAAAGTTTTTTCAATCCTATTAAAGATGATAATGATGAAATAATTGGTGCTACAGCCTTGGCCAGAAATATAACTAAACGAATAAAACAAGAAGAGGCTTTAAAATTAGCTAATATTACTAAGGATAAGTTCTTTTCAATTATATCACATGATCTAAGATCACCTGTATCTTCAATAACATCTTTAGCAAAGATATTATATGATGATTTTGATAATTTTGCAACAAAGGAAATTAAATCTTCGCTAAATGTAATTAGTAAAGGATTGGATTTAACCTATAATCTCTTAGATAATCTCTTATTGTGGTCAAGAACTCAAACTAATTCAATTGTATTAAAACCTTCTAAAGTTAATTTGTCTATAATCTCTAATAATATTATTGACGTTTTTAATCAGAATATAATAAACAAGGAGATAAAACTTACAAAGAATTACTCCAATGGTTTTGAAATATATGCTGATCCGCATATGATTTCGACAATAATTCGAAATTTATTATCAAATGCTATTAAATTTTCGAATAAGAATGGACATATTGAAATAGGATTTGAAAGTTTAAATCTTAATGGTGAGCATAATGTACTCATCTATGTAAAGGATGAAGGTGTTGGAATCTCAGAAGACGAAATATCAAGAATGTTTAATATTGGAGAAAATATCTCAACCCCGGGAACTCAAAATGAAAAGGGTACAGGATTGGGATTAATAATCTGCAAAGAATTTGTAGATAGACATCATGGCCATATTTCAATTGAAAGTGAAATTGATAAAGGGACAAAAATAAGCGTTGTTCTTCCGCAATAGAGTCAATTTTAATTAAGGTATTACATAGCTGGTTTAAGGCCAGAATAAAAAATAGATATCCTTAGAACTATCCTGTCAGATATACTTGCCTCTAATTTGGCTATTCAACTTTGAACAGATGGGTTTGTTATACCTGTATAATATGTAAAAATCAATCACTTATTTATCTGTGACTACCATTGGTAACTGAAAATAAAATAAAACACATTTTATTCAGTTATCTCATTTCTTAACATAGGTCAAGTGAGTGAGGTAGGTTACTGATCTATATTTGTATCAAACAATTAAAACAAAATTAAATAAGTAAAAACAATTAATAATTATTATCATGAAAAGATTAAGTTTATTATTATCTATAGTGGCTGTAATTACATTTTCAGCATTTACAGCAAGTAAATCTTCAGTATGGACAAATGATGCACCACACTCTCAACTGCTTTTTACAGTAACGCATTTAGGATTTAATGATGTAAGCGGAACATTTGATGATTTTACAGTAAATGTAGAAAGCTCAAAAGCTGATTTTAGCGATGCTGTATTTCATTTAAATGCTAAAGCAAATTCGATTAACACACGTGTTGAAGCCAGAAATAATCACTTAAAAAGTGCAGACTTTTTTGATGTTGAAAAATATCCTGAGCTAACTTTTACAAGTACTGCAATAAAACCAGCAGGTGAAAATAAATATAAACTAACAGGTAATTTAACCATCCATGGCGTTACAAAACAAGTTACTGTAGATTTATTATATAAAGGACAAACTACAAACCCAATGTCATCAAAACTAACTACGGCTTTTCAAATCGAAGGAACTATTAAACGTTCAGATTTTGAAGTAGGCGGAAAGTTTCCTGAAGCAATTGTTAGTGATGAAGTAAGAATTAGTGCAAGTGGAGAGTTTGTACAAGCTGAAAAATAATAGCCTGTAAAAGGATTAATCAATACACTAAATAAAAAAAGCATTGTATTTGTTGATACAGTGCTTTTTTTGTTGGTATTATCTTGTACAGATATAGCGTTACGCAATAAAATAATAATTTGGAAGATAAGATTTAAGTCACAAGATGCGATCTTGCGGCAGTATATGGCTTTCTATTATAATCATGTAGCAGATTGATATATTTTTTGTAACAAAATCGCCCTGAAAGGGCAAATCAATTCAGCCCATGGTAACACCATGGGAATACTCATATGATCCATTTTGACTACGCCCTGTAAGGGCAACTCAAATATCTGGTTGTAAGTTGCCCTTACAGGGCGTTGATATTCATTCATTTTTTTACCCCAAGGCGATGCCATGGGCTGAATTAAGTTGGGCTTACAGCCCGGGTTATGACAGAGAATGTTTTTAAATAAAAAAGAGGCTACCTACGAATAGATAACCCCTTGAATTTATAGCTACTAGTTTTCCTTTTTTATTTATTGTATTGTGAATTGGTATTCACCTGATCCGATCCTGATTTTGATTTTACCTTTTTCATAACCTAAAACTTCAATATCCTTTATAGTTGCAATAGGATTGCCATTCTCTAAAATGGTATCTTTTTCATCTGCAGGGAAGTATACCACAGCAGTAGAATTTACAGGCACATATACATTTAATGTTGTTTGATTATCTGTGATATTCCAAGCTGATTTTATGGTTCCGTATGGCGATTCATAACTTGTTTCAGTTGAGGTAATATCGCCTGCAAACTGAGGTGCAATTTTTACTTCTTTATAAGCTATAGAGCTTTCAGTTTGCTCTATACCACCTAGTCCACCATAAAACCATTCCATAATATGACCTAACATCAGGTGATTGTTTGAAACACGCTCTAATGCTTGCCATGATTCAGTTAAAGCAGTTGCTCCTTTCTTCAATTGAAAGCCATATCCCGGAACATCATCTCGTGCATTCATTTCATATAATAAGTCACCGGCATCACCGTTTTGCAATGCTTTAACCAGGTAATGGAAGCCAATATCTCCGGCTGTTAAATCTTTGTTGCCATTATTAATAGACTCAATTAAGGTTTTGAATACGGCATCCTTTTTAGCATCATCAACCAAACCAATTACCAAAGGCATGGCAATGGCAGTTTGACTTCCGGTACTATAAATGTTGGTTTCAGAATCAAAGAAGGTTGAATTAAATACCTGTTTAATTTCATTAGCCCAATCACTGTAATATTGAGCTTCATCTCTTTTGTTGGTTAACTCAGCCATATCAGCAAGTAACTTAACATCGTAATAATAAATGGCAGTAGCAGTTAATGAACGAGGTGTTAATTGTGCATATCCCGGTGAGTTAGGACCTAAATCGTACCAGTCGCCTAAGCCAAAATCTAAAATATGGTTTGTAGATTTACTTTTAAGGTAATCCACATATTTAATCATCATTGGCCATGCCTTGTCCATTTGTGTTTTGTCGCCATACCATTTGTACATTAACCAGGGTAAGATAACAGATGCACTTCCCCATTCAGGTGAGTCTCTGAAATCGCCATTGGCAAAATCAAATACGGTATATTCAGGTGCAATGGTAGGAACCAATCCATCTGTAGTTTGAGCGCTAATCATATCATCAATGATTTTGCAATACAAATGATACACATCAAAGTTGTAATGAATACCACCACCCATTAAAAAGCTTTGCTCTAACCAACCTAACTTTTCGCGATGAGGACAATCAGTAGCCACGCTCTGAAGATTACTTTTAATGGCCCACTTGATCAATGAATTTACTTTATTGAATAATTCAAATGAAGTATGAAAAGTTCCTGTTTCAGGAGCAGAGTTACGATTATGTAAAAGCTTTAAGTTGATGATTTCAGGCAAGTTTTCTTTTGCAATACCTTGTGGTTTTGCTCCTTCAACCTGAACATATCTGAAACCATAAAAAGTAAAACGAGGTTTCCATGTTTCCTCCTCATTACCTTTTATTATGTAAGTGAAATAGTAAGGTTTACCTGTTGCTCCCTGAACGGCTTTATTCTCGTCGTTAATTAATTCTGAAGGGTAAAGTTTAATGGTATCGCCCTTGTTTCCTTTTACCGTAAGCTCTACAATTCCTGAAGCATTTTGTCCAAAGTCGTATAAGTATCCACCTTGTTCAATTTTAACTTCAAATATAGTATCTACTGATATAGTTTCTTCAATGGCAACAGGATAATCCATTTCGGCGATTAGCTTATGATTAGGAGCCTGAGTTACAACTACGTTTTTCCATGAAGAATCATCAAAGTCGGGTTGGTTCCATCCTTCTTGTTCTAAATTTGCATTGTAATCTTCTCCCGCATAAATACTTGAAAAAGTAATAGGACTGCCGTCTGTTTTCCAGTTTTCATCACTTACAATAGTCTCTGAAGTGCCATCAGTATAGTTAACAAGTATCTTACAAATCATTTTAGGATTACCAAAAGCAGTAAGCAGTTTACGGTATCTTGTATTTGGAATGTTGTAAAACCCATTTCCTAACCAAACACCAATAGCATTGGCTCCGGTATTTAAGTTTTTAGTGATATCATAAGTATTATAAAAGCAGTAATCATCGTAGTTTGTCCATCCCGGAGCTAAGAAACGATTACCAACTTTTTTGCCGTTTAAGTCCATCTCATAATGACCTAAACCAGATATAAAGGCATAAGCCGATTTGATCTGTTTGTCAACGCTAAACTCCGTTCTGATAACAGGAAGAACATGTTGACCAAGTGGTTTGTGCTTCCATTCTTTACTGTAGTTGGGAGCATGAATTCCAGGAACAATTCTGTTGGCAGAATCCAGCTCATCGTAAGCAATCCACTGGGCACCACTCCAGTCTGATTCAGTCATCAAACCTGTTACAAAATTTCCGGTTTCACTCCATTTTGATTCATTACCTGCTTCATCCCAAACTTTTACTTTCCAAAAGTATTTAGTAGCCGGAGTAAGTTTTGTTGCATCATACTTTACCAGGATACTTTGGTCACTTTGTACTTTGCCCGAACCCCAGATATCACCATTGTCAGCATCCAGTTTATTTAAATCAGAAGCCACTATAATCTGATAGGCAGATTGAGTTTTACTTCTTTCATCGGAGGTCATTTTCCAGCTGAAGTGTATATTTTGAACATCTACTCCCTGAGGGTTGACTTTATTTTCGCAAAGAATCTCTTTAACCGCTATTTTCTCCTTAGTACAGGATGAAAAACTAATCAGGTTAAGGACTACTATTAAAATGCCTATTGCTTTTTTTGTTGACATCAGATTATATCTTTTAAATATTTACGAATGACTTTTATTTCAATAGATTGTTAGATTTTAGACAAAAGACCAAAGACTGATTTACAAGATGCTTATAGTCCTTTTTTATATATCTGGCAATAAAATACGCTTTATATAACAATCAGAATATTACAAAAACTTAACTAACTATTGTATTTACTTTTAATTAATAATTTTACTACCCTGTCCTTGGCAACCTCTCCTTTAAATCAGGATGGGAACTAGCTACGACATTCTCCTCCTTTTCAAGGAGGAGTACCCGAGAAACGAGGGGGAGGTGGTTATGTTACTTTAAATAATTCACTATATCTTTTTCTCTTTCCTTTGGTTCAACGTTCAGGTACTCTATTTTTCCATCTCTTACTTTTGCTTCAACGGTTGTGTTATCCGGTGCATGAAGTTTAAAATGAACATCCCATTCTTTGGGCCATGATGGGAAAAGAATAATTTCGTTACCATTGGTTTGTAATAACATTTCCTGCAACCCAATCATACCAGAACCTCCCCAGTTATGATCAGGAACCCAGTCGTAACCCGGCCCCCAGAAAGCAGTGAATCTTCTTTCAGAATCTTTTAGCTTCAATTTGGATAGCTCTGCTGCTTCATCGGTTAAACCTAATCGGGCAGCAAAAATATTATCCTGTTTCCAACCTATATGACTGCGGAATTTATTGGCATCAGGATCATACTTCCATGTGTTTACAGCCACTTCTAAATCAGGTTTTCCAACACCATAAATTCCCCAGGGATAAACAGGGTAAAGCTGAGGAACCTCTACATTATTCACGCGTTCCCATAGTTTAGCCGGAGCAATGGTTTTATGATCTTCATACTCAGTAAAGCTAATAGGAGGGATGCTTGCTAAGAACTTACTCCATTTATCTTTTTGTTCCTGAGTTAAGTATTTTTCAGGAAGCGCTATAATTTCTTTGAGTACTGTTTGTAAAGCGGCAATGGTTGAGGTTGAGTTGTAAGTCATTTTATAGGTTTCGCAAGCCGAACCCGGATATAAAACCAAATGATTATTACCATCATATACTTTGCTGCCTCTTTGCTTTGCCAGGTATTGGTAATGTTCATCGAAAAAGGTCAAGCAGCTTTCAATTAAAGGAATGTATTCAGAAATATCATTGTTGTTGTATTTCTCCGTTTGAAGAATCATATAACATATCTCCAATACAGTATCCCATTGATATTCGAGCCATGCATTATACTGCATACCTTTATCATACCATTCAGGTCGTTTCCAGCCATATTCACTTGGATTAGGTAAACCGAAATTTTCAATTTGCTCGGTAAAGCATGCACCATCATGTCCCCAATAGGTTTTGCTTCGTAATATAGCGTTGTTTAATATGCGTAAGTAGAAATCAAATTGCGGTTTCATCATATCAAAGTCACCGCTTTTTAACATTGGGAAATAAACCAATCGTTGGTTTTGGGCAGTAAATGTACCGCCTCCCCAGTTTCTGAAATCAGGAGTGTAATTCTTTTTTGCATCAACAAAAACAGGGTCAACGGTAAATAATCCCCCGTTAAATTTGGTTGGGTAATTTCCGTAGGCATTGCAGCCCAACATATATCTGAATAACTGGTAGTTTTTACCAACCTGCCATTCTTCGCTATTTTGATTTTTATCGGGTTGAATTTCAATAAAGCTTCTGTTCCAATATTGGTTCCACCATTCAATAGTTTTTTTGTGTGTTGATGAGGTATAAAGCGTTGCTGCCTTTACAGTCTTCCAAAGTTCGCTTTGCCAGGTTTCAATGGTTTCTGTCTGGTTTGAATGCAAACTAATTTTTAGTTGGTGTGTTTTATTTGGTGCTTTACTTTCTAGTTTCCATCCTTCAAAATCAGTATCTAAATAGCTTCCTTTAGAAGTAGTAACAGACTTAAAGTTTTTACCCGTCATATAACCTCCAAAAATCAGATTGTGAAGAGGATTATAAAGCTGATCTTTTATATTGCTTAAACCTTGCTGTTCAACAGTAGCATCAAAAACGGTTTCAGTTTGGTTTCTATGATAGAATAAAACCCCATTATCTTTAAAAGAGATATGATCAGCCAGTGTTTTTAGTCTTGCCGGAGGAGCCCATTTGTAGGTATTTTGAAAACTCTCGCCTTTGCGAAGTTCCCTGTCCTGATAGCGCCAGTTTTCGTAAGTAGCCTCTACATTAATTTTTTGGTTAGCGTTGATTTCAACTGATATAACAGGACTAAAAACATCAACCCATAATTTTACATCAGCAGATAAATTGGAGTTAGATCCGGATATCAGAACATAACCATCTTTAAGAATTAATTCTTGTTTAAAAGTCTTTCCTTCGAATGGGTTAGGAGAGAGGTGAATTCTGACTCTTCCGAGTTTAAGAAAAGTGTTGTTCTCATCAAAAGTTCCACTCTTTGACAAGTAGAACATTATTTCTCCGTTTTCTACCCAAACATTGGTTCCGATATCTCCACCACCACAAGGCATTGATTCCGATGAATTTTTACTTTGGGTAGTCCATATTACGTTGTATTGATCCAAATCAACATGATTTGCACTGTTGATAAGGTTGTAACAACAAAATAAGGATACGCATAAAAGAAATAATGTTTTTTTCATATGTCTAAGTTTGTTTTAAATTGTCATATGGAACTCGCCAATTTAGTCATCCTTCCCGAGGAATCGGGACAGGCAATGAGTGAGAACTTTTTCTCATGGCTCGTTTCATTTGATTTTTATAAACAATGTCTTTGTCTTTGGTATAATTTTAATTCATGTCACCCCTTCAGGGCTTGATTTACATGGTGGTTAATTTAGATCTATAGCTACAAAGATATCAGCCTTTCAGGCCTAATTATATCGCGTCCTTAAGAAGATCATTTACTTTTAACTTTTGGCTTTCAACTAATGACCTTTAAGTTTTTCAAAGAAAACACCATAACAAACTAATATAGCAAGTTATGAATGTTCTCTTCTCAAACTTAAAACACCTTATTACTAAGGGATTTTTACATAAAACAACTAATACAATATCTTATTATAAAATAAATATGTTACCATTCATCTGTTCTAAATGACGATACAGGTAAACCATCGGTTCCAAATAATTCAGCTACAACATAGTCTTTAAAAGCGTAGCGAACAGCTACTGGTTTTTTGACTCTTGGTGATGATAAAACCACAGATTTACTTCTTAAAAATGCAGTGGCAGGATAAAAGCGTTTGTCTTCACCTGCTATTTCAAATCCTTTAATTTCTTTACCATAAGAAGTTAATCCATTGGTGTGGTTAAATGAAACTACCAGATTACTTCCATCAACAGACATAGCTTTAAACGAAGGACTTTTGTATCCAAAACCTTCCATTTTATAAGTATCACCAAGAACATACATGGCCAATCTTTCACCACCAACTTTCTTTTTCATTGGATGGATGCTTGTTTCTTCGCCGATGTCTAATAAAACAACCATTCCGCTGTTTGGAATTTTAGCTTCGGCTTTTCTTTGAGCATCTCTTAAATAAGCAGAATTATGTTTCTCTTTTTGTTCTTCAAGTGGTTTAAAAACAGAGTAATCAAATGGCGCAATCTGAGCATAATAAAAAGGAAAATCTCCCTGTTTCCACAAGGTACGCCATTCATTTACCATGGTAGGTAATAACTCCTCATATTTGTCAGGCTCAATATAGTTTGTTTCTCCCTGATACCAGATGCAGCCTTTTATTCCATATCCTATAACAGGATGAAGCATTCCATTGAAAAGAACTGTAGGAGTGCGGTTAACTTCCGGAATTGAATCACCTTTTTCAGGAACCTTTTTATCTTCAAAAGGAACCGATGTTTCTTTGCTCATCCATGCCTGAATACATGAACCACCAAAACTTACATCAATTAAACCAACCGGCACATCAATCATCTCCTGTAATAAACGTCCAAAATAGTATCCTGTAGCACTAAAGTTACATACTGATTCAGGTGATGCTTCTTTCCATTGTCCTTCGAAGTTATCCTGAGGCTCTGTTTTTGAACAACGAGGAATAGAGATCATTCTGATGTTTTTATTTCTGGATTTTAATATATCCATGTTTGATCCTTCAACAGGTTGCCCCATAAAACCTTTCATTGGCATTTCCATGTTCGATTGTCCTGTACAAAGCCAAACTTCACCAATCATCACGTTTTTAAGAGTAACAGGTTTACCATCGCTAATAGTTACTTCAAAAGGACCACCCGCTACTGGAGTTTTAACCATGATTTTCCACTTACCTGATTTATCAGATTTGGCAGTATAACTTTGGTTATTCCATGATGTTTGAACAGTAATGGAAGCCTTTGCATCCGACCATCCCCAGATTGCAACCTCAGATTGTTGCTGTAATACCATATTGTCGGTGAACAAAGACGATAATTTTATTTCGGCCTTTGCTCCGAAGTTTACGATTACTAATAATAGAATTAAACTTAAATACTTCATTTGTTTAACTTTTTATATTTTCTTTTAGTATTCAGATTATAGATAATAGACATTAGATAATAGACATTAGATAATAGACATTAGATAATAGACATTAGATAATAGACATTTGATAATAGAATTATAGCCCGTATAATAACGTAAGATCTATTTTTGTATCCTTGATCCTTTTTACCCTTTACCTTTTTACCCTTTACCGCTATTCACTTACTTCAATCATTACCGGACCATACAATCCAGCAGGCAACAATTCCCGGCCTTTCAAACGATAAGGAGCAGTGGTATAAGTTACTCTCTGATCTTCGGGTAATTGATGATCTCCCATTAATCGGTTTGCCCAGGTATTGGTAATTTCAATCTCCAAATTATTTATGCCTGGTTCAACAGCATTGCTAATATCAATACGGTAAGGTTTTGTCCAGCAAATACTGCATGATTTACCATTTACTTTTACTTCGGCAATATTATCAAAGTCTGTAAGATTAATCCACACTTGCTTTTCCTTATAGCTTTCATCCCAATTAAAGCTGTTCTTGTATGTAGCAGTTCCGGAATAATATCGAATAGAATCGTTATTGTTTTCACTCCATGAAGTCAGTTCTTCGAAAACAACTTCTTTATCAGGACCACCTAAATCCTTATCAAATAAAACAGTCCATGATCCTTCAATCTCTTTTACTTTTGAGTACTCAGTCTGAGGTTTAGCCTGAGTATTTTCCTTTTCAAATAGCACAAAAACAGATTGATTAGATTCCAATGTATATTTGATTTCTGAGCGACCATTAACCACTGAATAATCTTTAGGTAAGATTTTAGAATTGTTTACCGGATCATAAATAACCGGAGTTTTATCGTTTTCTCTAAATGACAGCGTTACTTCCTGAGCTTCGTTTAATTGGTTAGCCACGAAATAAATCTCCTCATGATCAGAACTGCGGTGATTCCATGCAATAGTAGTTAATTCTTTGCCTTCAGTATTTAAAGCCTTAAAATCTTTCTGTAAATCAATTTGATCAAATGATTCGGCAACAAATGGTCCAACAATGACACGACCGTTACCAACTTTAGTTATGTTGTAGTTATTACCCTTTTCATCCTTCATTTGTATAGGAGCACCAGCAAATAACTCGTCTGTTATTGATTTTAACTCATTATCCTCTTCAGAATTGGCACTGTAAGTCAAAGATGGTTTTTCCATCATTAAAATGGTAGCCCCTTGTTTTGTTAACGACAGAAGTTTTGCTGCAACTTCAACACTCATTCTTTCACCTCCATCCGGAGCCATTTTTCTCTGGCCTGGAACAACCAGTAGTTTATATTCAGAACCTCCGGGTAAAACAATCTTTCCATCCTTTACAGAAGCAAGATTAATTAAAGCATCCTTATTAAATGAATCATATGCATAACCCATCAAAGGATTGATCCATTCTTCAGGATCAGCCATGTTTTCAAGAGTAGTTACGCCTTGAGGAATATGACGCACTTCAAAATTATTTCCAGACAATCGTTTCTTTTCACTTTGCACCCTTTCGTTACCCATAATACCTGGTAAAACAGGAACCAAACGATCCGGTAAAATTGCACGACGAGGAATCTCTTCGCCTGTAAATACAGCAATATCAGCTACAGGCTTACCTGTTTGCAGTAGATTTTGACAATTTGTAAGATATTTAATAAAAGCACTGGATTGTTTCCACCAGGTTTGATCACGTTGAAAAAAGGTGCCAATCACATCTAAAGTCATACCCGGTCTGCGATCGATCCATGGATTTTGAGTGAACACATGGAAAACGATTTTATTCACGCCCAAAGCAAAATTACGATCAATAACAGGCTTAAGAATTCCCGGATGTTCATCCCAATCCAAACGAATCTCGGTTAAGCTTTCGGCCTGTACAATTTTTTTTCCATAGATATGTGCACCGGAAATGGCATCCAGCATATCATTGGGTTTATCGTGAGAAGGACTTCTGAACCAGAATTCACCCATGGTTACATCTACATTTTTAAAATGCATCATTCCATCCGAAACCATAATAGGGGAGACGCTCTCAGCAGCGAAATGACAATCCTTCTCGTGAGCTAATTTCTGCATGGTTCCAAATAAATTATCTGCAACCAATTCTGCAATTGTTTCACGTAAATCGGTTAAAACTTTTTCCGAAGTCTCTGCATTCTCTAAAGGAATACCTGCTAAAACAGGCAGGTACTTATAATAATCGTAACCACGTCTTTTTATAAACTCATCACGTATTACCGGTGACCAGTTTTGACTTCCACATTCCCAGCTATCAATAAAAAAGTGATTTAAAACTTTATTGGCCAATTCTGGTCCAACCTGACGAAATACTTCTCCAAACCACTGATCAAACTGAAAAGCTACTGTTTCAGAATCCAGTTTATCACACTCAAGGCCTTTACCGCCTCCTCCAATGTAATTTGTAGTACCAGTAGTTGTATGTCCCATACGAAGAATACGCCAGTTACCCTCAGGAATATCCCAGGTTAGCGTTCCATCCTCCTTCAATAAACTGGTTATATCAACTAACTGATCCAATGAAATACATTCATCAGTCTTTAGCTCTTCATTTTTTGTTCTTTGTGCAATTCGCCATATCACTCCGGATTTTCCCTCATACTGATGAATTTTAGCATCAGAAGAAAGCTCTATTCCTTGAACTCGTAAAGAAGGATTCCATTTAGCGGCATCCAAATCCTCAGCACCAGCATCCATCCCTGAAGGATCATAAACAAAACGAAAATATTTGGCTGTAACTTCAGGAATAAGACTGGTGGCATTAGCGTATACATCCTGCCATCCCTGGCGAGGTGCTATCATTTGGTAGTGATCTTTAAAATGAACACCGTCATCACTAACCTGAATCAAAAAACGGTTAGATTGGTAGTTGTACCATCCTGAATGAATAGTTAAAGAACGACAAGTAAAAGGTTCTTTAAATTCGTATTGAATGTAACAGGATTCTTTGCTTTTAAACTGTTTGGTATTTACTTTTTTTGCCAGATAATTGATGTCATTATTTGTAGCATCAGAAGTTACCTTCACTTGTTTTTGAAATGAAGATACACCTGCATTTTCCTTAACAGGATAAGCATAAATGGCAATGTCTTCATAGTAGTTTTCCTTATGCTCAGGAATGGATAAAAACGATTGAAAATGCGTACCACCATTAACTATAGTATCAGACCAAACTACTTTCTGCATGGATTTTTCCGGAGTAATCCAAGGACCACCAGCACACGAAAAGCCGTCGCAAGAGTGCATTCCCAGTTTTAAATCCAATCGATCGCATTCTTTCATTACATGCTTAATCATTTCCCACCATTCCGGAGTTAAGGTCTTAACTGGATTTTCAATTAGTGAAGAATCTCTCAGGTCTTTTATAAAAGAAAGATATGCACCACCTAAACCAACTTCTTTCATGGCCTCCAAATCGGCAGTTATACCTTCTTTGGATACTTCACCATGCATCCAGTACCATAGAGTCCATGGTTTAACAGATTCTGAAGTAGGATAACTCTTTTCTTCCTTTGAAGATTCGGAATTACATCCTAGAAAGAATGCTCCAATTAATAGTATGCAGAATATTTTTTTCATATGATTGCTTAGATAAGAGATGATAGATAAGAGATAATAGAATTTTTACATTGTTTTTAAGTGTCTATGATCTCTTATCTAATGTCTTATAATCTATAAGTTACTTCGCTTGAAAACGGAAATATACAGTTCCTGATTTTTCACCACTTACATGTTGAGCTTGCGATGAAGGACCACATAAATCGGTTGCATTTACTTTATTACGAACAGCCGGGATAACATCCAAAAATGAAATTCCTGTCTGTGGTAAAGTGTATAATAATGCATCTCTTCCGTCACGAGGAGTATAAACACCTAAATAGTTATCAAAGCTTTTATTTGCAATAGAAATGGTTCCTTCTGTAGTTGAGAAATTAGCCCACTGCCAATCGCGGAAATATCCTTTAAACTCAGGGTAAACAAAGCTTTCTCCCGGGATAGGGTCGTTGTAATCATTTCCCCAGATGCCCAATTCAGTACCATGAGTACGGTTTTGCCATGAACGGTAAGGACCCATACCTAACCATTTAATGGATTTCATATTGTCTTCAGGATAATCAAATTTGATTCCCATTAATTCAACCACTCCATCATATAAATAGGTGTAGTCTAACTCCAATAAACCATCAGGATAAATCTTCCATAATACATTCTTCAATGCTCCGGCATATTTTGCATTTACAGCATAGTAACCATCCTCTTGATGAAAATCAAAGTGAGTTAGAGTTGAATCCGTTGAAAATTCATTGTAAACTCGGTCGATGCCATTTAATGGATTTGGTAAGTTTTCGGCTACCCAGCCATCCAAACTTCTGTCGCCACGACGAGCAGCAGTAAATTTTGGACCATTACCAAATGAAATGGTCTTTCCATTCTGTTTTACGTTTAACAATTCACCTTTTTCTTTGCCAAAAGTAAATGCATTCTCTCCAACAGAAATAGTTACTTGCTCATCAGTTTCCTGAGTTTTAAATTCATTATTTACTTGTGTTGGAGTTATTGAATTTGCTTCTTTTGCTAAATCCCACGACCACGTATATATTTCTTCTCCTTCAGGTCCGTATGCTGTAACAAATAAAGCATCTGCATTTTTCCAGTCTTTAGGAAGAGGAATATTTATTTCACCTTTAGCATGAGCTTTTAAATCAGGACCATTGAATTTACCTTCAGTAATTGTTTTTTCCGTTGCATTCTTTTCAAAAGCATCAGAAAACTGGCTAAGTTTCCAGGTAAACTTACATTGATTCAGGTTGATAAAATCATATCTGTTTTGAACAGGAATCGCACCAGAAAAATCTGCTGGTAATTCATCAAAATCAATATAAACAGGAGACCATACTTCTTTAATAGTAAAGAAACTACCTTCTTTTTCGTGATGAGGTCCAACAATACCATCAGCACCATGGTTTCCATCATTATCTATTTTTCCATCCTGATCAGTTCTAACAACACCTTCATCAGCATATACCCAAAGTAAGCCACCAGTACAATTAGGATGGTTATACATCATCTTCCAGTAATCGTATAAGCCAGCTCCATGTCCACCATCATACAAACCATGAAGAAATTCAGTAGGCATAAATAAATCCTTGCCTCTTAAGTAGTTTTGAGTTTCACCATAGGAACGGTAATGCATGGTTTCCATTCCGTTTAAATCTTGCTGAGGGTGAATTACAGGACGCTTTTGAGGATCGTAAGGAGCAAATTCAGCATCAAGCTCAGTATTCCAGCCCTTTTCATTTCCATTATCCCAGAATAGAATACTTGGGTGGTTTACATCGCGTGTAACCATCTCTTTTACCAGTTTTCTTCCAACACCGGTATCATAATGTCCATGCCATCCGCCAAGCTCATTGAGAACATAAAGTCCTAATTCGTCACAAGCATCCAAAAATTCAGGATCAGGAGGATAGTGCGACATACGAACTGTATTCATGTTCATTTCTTTAATTAAACGAACATCGTTATAGTTTAACTCTTTATTCAAAGTACGACCTGTTTCCGGCCAAAAACTATGGCGGTTTACACCACGCATCATAATTCTTTGACCGTTAAGATATAGTCCATCTTTTTTACGGATTTCAAATGTGCGGAAACCAATACGATCATTTACAGTGTGAACATCTTTACCATCTTTCATTAAAGTAAAACGAACATTGTAAAGATTAGGATTTTCAGCAGTCCAAAGTTTCACGTTATCAAAGTGAGATTTTAAAACTACCTTTTCAGATCCGGGTTGAGGTTTTTCAAAAACAGGTTTTCCAATGGATTTACCATTTAAATCCAAAACTTCAGCTTTAACAGAGTATTCGCCAGATAGAGGATGACCCAGATAAACTTCAGCTAAAAAGTCGCCATTAGCTTCGGCAGCTACTGCTGTACGATCAATGTTATGTGCTGGTCTCACTTCTAAAAATACCGGACGGAAGATTCCTCCAAAATTCCAGTAGTCAGCACGACGTTCAGCCAGATTTACACTGATATCTTTTGATTCTTCACTTACGGTTACTTCCAAAAGATTTTCTTTTCCGAATTTTAACCATGGAGTAATATCATATTTAAAACGATAGAAAGCACCCTGATGTGTTTCACCGGCTTTTTTGCCATTAATTCTCACTTCAGTATCAGTCATAGAAGCTTCAAAAACAATTTGTACGTTTTTATCTTCCCATTCCTTAGGTACCATAAAAGTATGTTTGTACTTACCTTGTTCTGTTGGAATGGCAGGATGAGACTTCATCGCATAGAAATAAATACCGTAATTGTATTCACCAAAACCTTGCTGTTCCCAACATGAAGGAACTTTAATCTTGGTCCATTCTCCGCTATTTCTGCCTTCAGTACAGAAAAACTCCCAATCTACAGCATCATCATATCCTTTACCTGAAAGATATTTGATTTCTGTGTTTGTGTTGCTTTTTGATGATTGCGAAAAAATATTTACTGATGAAAATGAAATGATCATCGAAAGCAGTAAAAATCTATTCTTTATAATTGTTTTCATATCTATAAATTTTCTTTCCCAATAGTTTTATTGATTTAAAACCTATATTATCTATTTTGTTATTTTAATGCCTTTCTGTTGCTATAATATCATAGCGTAAGAATCATAATTATTACTTTCATAATATTGGGATGTTATCCCAAGCCCTACTTACTTTTTTTCATTGCCAAAAAAAGTAAGCAAAAAAGTCTAGACCAATAGAATCCTTCTACCCGCACCAGCCTTCAATTCCATCCGACCCACAACCTCCTCAAGTGCCCCCTTGAAGACTTCTCGCGAACCCCGGCCCGGTCTATTGCTCTGGCCAACCCTGCTTTTATTTACAGCTCCAGAATATTTCCAAATCCAGAACTTAATGCCGTTATAAATCCATTCATGATGCTTATTTTCATAATACTTAATGTTATCATCTTTCTTTAAAATCTAATTTTTCTGTACTCAGAAATAATCTGCTCTGTTTTACTTTTGATTGGTAAAATGTAAAACTTGTATTGATAATCTTTTGCCGGTATTTGATATTGAGGTATTGGTTGTGCCACATCCGACCAACTGTCGTTACCTCCCACACCCATCTGTATTAAATCAATATTTAATGTGATGTGTCCGGCATCTTTTAAATCATAAGTATGCTGAGCATCATTAATGTTTTCTTCGGTATAAGGCCATGCACTCATGCTCAATAAACTATCGGCAACAATCATTAAACCTTTGTTTTGATTATCTTTTAAGTACATCCATCTTACATCAGTTCTGTTTCCATTTTCCTGAGGCATGATGTATGGTTCCATAAATTCTTTTATAGGCTGACTGTAAATACCTGCCTCAAATCCAGATCTTCTGTCAATATAGTTTTCGTATAAACCACGTCCATACCAGCTTATTTGATCATAGTCTCTTTTTATACCACACTGCATTCCAACCTTTGGAATATTAGGAAGACTGTCTTTTACATCAAGCTGATAAGCTACTTTGATAACTCCATCACCATTAATGGAGTAATATACAGTTACATCAGCTTTACTGTCAATAATAGAATACTGACTTGTAATGTTGACGATATCTTTTTTATTATCAATTTTTATATCCGTAAGATCAGGATTAGCCTCGTACCACTCTTTCAATTTTTTCTGAGGTTTCCAGCCTTTTCTGTCGTTATCCGTTAACGGACGAGTGAAATTAGGAAGGAGAGGAGAGAAAATTTGCTCTTCACCATTCCATTTATATGAAGATAAGGCTCCATTAATTTTATCAACCTCAATTCTGAATGATTTACCACTGATGCTGTATTTATTATCCTTTTCGATTACTGTTATTGTAGGGTAAGATTTTGATTCAGCTTTAAAAAATGGTAATCCTGATAATACAAACTGGTTGGAAGCTATTACATATCCTTTATTGGCCCATTGTTGATCCTCAGGTAAAGAAAACTCAATATTAGCCAGATACTCAAAGCCCGATTTTAATTTAGGTAGGTAAGATGAAATATTAATAATAGTATCTTTTCCAGCTTCCAAATGAAAAGAAGGAATGGAAACCGTTTTAATTAATTTCCCGTCTTGCAATGTTTTTAAAGTACAGTTGTAATGATCTGTAGATAAAGCAGCATGACGATTTGAAATTTTGATTAAACCTTTGTCTGCATTAAATAATTCGCATTCTATAGGTTGATAAACATGCTTACACTCATACATGGCAGCTTTAGCTCTACCATCAGCAGCCACAATTCCATTAATACAGAAGTTATTGTCATGAAGCTTTTCTCCAAAATCACCTCCATATGCATAAAATGGATTTCCTAACGAATCTAACTTAGTTAAGCCTTGATCTTTAAAATCCCAGATACAACCTCCAATAAAACGAGGATTGGATCGGAATATGTCCCAAAGCTCTTTCATGTTGCCAGTTGAATTACCCATTGAATGAGCATATTCAACAAAAAGGATTGGTCTTGAATCACCCGGAAATTTCAATAAATCATAAATAAATGGGATTGAAGGGTAGAAGCGACTTACCATATCCACGTATGCTTGATCGATAGGATTAGGTAATCTGCCTGTATTCGGGCGCTTGCTTAAATCTTTATATCCTTCAATACCAGGACTACCTTGTGCAGGTTCATAATGAACAGGACGCGTAATGTCAAAGTTATGAACCCAACCGGCCATAGCATCATGGTTTGGTCCACTACCAGCTTCGTTACCTAAACTCCAGATGATCACGCTAGGGTGGTTTTTATCTCTTTCCACCATTCTGGTCATTCTTTGCATATGAGCATTAGTCCAGAAAGGATCATTGCTTAATTTACCACCCAATCCATGCGTTTCAAGGTTGGCTTCGTCCATTACCAAAATACCGTACTCATCACATAAATCGTAGAAATACGGATCGTTAGGGTAGTGGCTTGTACGAATACAATTAAAATTGAATTGCTTGATCTGTTTTACATCTCTTTCAATATCTTCTCTGGATAAAGCTTTCCCTTTTTCAGGATGATGGTCGTGACGGTTAATACCGTATAGATAAGTAACCTTACCATTAATCAATAGCTTGCTGTCAGATTCTCTGAATTCAATGCTTCTGAATCCAACTTTGCAGCTTTTTGCTTCCAAAAGCTTTCCAACACTGTCTTCTAAAGAAACCACAAGTGTATAAAGATTGGGTGTTTCATCGCTCCATTTTAATGGATTTTTAACAGAGGTTTCCAGCATTCCGAAAATCACATTATCCAAACGAGGATAACTTTCATTTAAAATGGAAATAACTGATTTTTCAAGAGGCTTTTCAAATACAGTTTGTTTTTCCGCATCGTATAATTGAGCTTTAAAAACATAGCCTTTAACTATGTCTCCGGTTAGGTTTTCAATTCGTGGGCGAAGGCTGAAAACAACATCTTTATATTCTTTATCCAGTTTCGTTCTGTAATAGAAATCTGCAATACGAAGCTTGGGTTCAGCCATTAAGTAAACTTCTCGCTGAATACCACTCATTCTCCAATGATCCTGATCTTCTAAATAAGCTCCATCACTCCATCTGATTACCTGAGCAGAAACTATATTTTCTCCTTTAACTAAATATGGAGTTACATTAAATTCGGAAGGTAAACAACTGTCTTCTCCATATCCTAAGAATTTTCCGTTCACCCAAACTTTAAAAGCAGAGCTAACACCTCCAAAATGAAGCGTTACATTCATACCATTCCAGTTTTCAGGAACCGAAAAAGTGCGTTGATAAGAACCAACTGCATTGTAATCTCTTGGAACGTATGGTGGATTTACCGGACGAAATGGATAAACTGCACTTTTATAGATAGGAATATCATAACCTTCCATTTCCCAGTTTGAAGGAACTTTAATTTTTTCCCATCCAGAGACTTTATTTTCATAAAAGTTCTTTGGAGCATCAGCAGGTTTAATAGCAAATTTAAAATCCCATTCACCATTTAAATTTATATAACGAGATGATTGATCTCTATCATCAATAATGGCATCTTCAATGTTTGAATATGAATAAGCTGTAACGCGTGAACGATCTCTGTTTAAACCGCATATCTGAGGATCTTCCCAAGGTTCAGTCGAGTAGATTTGAGGTGCAATAGGAATTCCAGCTGGTTCACCAGTTACTGTTTGAGCTTTTAGGTTAATGTTTCCTGAAAGTAGTAAAGCAAGCATACCTACGCTTTGAAGACCTACTTGAGATTTAATTATTTGTATCGATTTTTTTAATGATAAATTCATGATTGATTTTATTAAAGAAGCTATTCTTCAGTTCCCAGTATTCAGTCTTCAGTGATTGCCTACTGTTTACTGAGAACTTAACATCTATCCATTGAACTATAATGAACTATTAATCAACTCTTCATTAATATGAACTGAATTCATATTTAAATTATTCACGTATTTAATGACGTTATCCTCTTTTACACCGTTAAAAGAACAGTTTTCTATATGAATGTTCTTTACACAATTCTCACCTTCTAAGCCTTCCAGTTTAAGTGCCATTTGTGCTTTTTGTGATTGAACATTAGAGATATAAATATTTTGTACCGTAGGAATAAACTTACCTTGGCCTTCTCTTGAATCATAACTGCAATTGATTCTTACAATGGCTTCCTTAACCTGACCCACATTTAAGTTTCGGATATAAATATTCTCCATTACGCCACCTCTGTTATTATTGGTTTTAATACGGATAGCTCTATCCAACTCCGGACTATTCATTTCGCAGTTTTCAACAAAAATATTTTTACAACCACTAGAAATTTCACTACCAAGAACAACACCTCCGTGGCCATTTTTCATCATACAATTTCTAATCACCACGTTTTCAATTGGACGATTCATCGCTCTTCCATCTTCATCCCTTCCTGATTTTAATGCAATACAATCATCACCAGTGTTAAAAATGCAATTTTCAATCAATACATTTTTACAAGATTCCGGATCACAACCATCGTTGTTAGGACCATTGCTATTAACAGTTACTCCTCTGATGATCAAATTCTCGCAAAGAACAGGATGTATCACCCAAAAAGGAGAATCTTCCACAGTAATTCCTTCAATTAGAGCATTAGTACATTCAAAAAATTGAATGAAATGAGGACGTAAATAATGACCTTCTCCCATTTGTCTATGTTCAACAGGAGTTTGGTTTTTATTGTATCGGTTAAGCAGTGGTTGTCCAACTGAATCTAACTGACTGGCCATACCTTCTTTCCAACCATATTTTGATTTACCTTTTAATCGCCACCAGTTTTCAGGTTTAGCCATTCCGTTTACTGTTCCTTCTCCGGTTAATGCAATGTTATTTTTGCCGTAAGCATAAATCAAGGGAGAATAGTTGTAACAAAATATACCTTCCCAGCTTGTCTTTACTACAGGCAGATAGTCATTAGGATTAACAGAAAACAATAATGTAGCGCCTTTATCAATTTTAAGGTTTACATTATCTTCAAAATGAATAGCTCCTGTTAAATAGGTTCCTTCAGGAACTAAGACTGTTCCTCCACCATTAACGCTGCACATTTCAATCGTATTATTGATGACTGAAGTATTTAATGTTTCACCATCTGCTATAGCACCATAATTAATGATATTATATGTAGTGTCTTTGAAAGAAACAGATCCGATGTTTTTAACAATTTCATCTGCCTTTTTCCATGGATCATTGGTTGTTTTACTATTCGCACATTTAATGAAAAATGCAGGAATTATAAGAGTAACTATTATAAAGTTGACTAACTGTTTCATTTTGTATAGTTGTGTTGTATTTTTATTCAAATAGATTATTGATTTGATAAGTTTTTCCGGCTTGCGTTTCCTGATCTATCATCATATCCTGATACTTTATTTTTAGCTTATTTCCAGCAGTAGATAAAACAGATAAAGAGGTTAACTTACCTTCATTCCATGACATATCAATTTCAAAACCACCCCGGGCTTTTAATCCTTTAATACTACCAGTTTGCCATGAATCAGGTAAGGCAGGTAATAATTGAATGTATCCCTGGTGACTTTGCATGATCATTTCAATAATCCCTGCTGCACCTCCAAAATTCCCATCAATCTGGAAAGGAGGGTGAGCATCAAACAGGTTAGGGTAGGAACCTCCTCCTCCGTTTCTTTCCGGATCAAGTGCTGAACCTAATAGCATTTTAATCATGGTATTGGCATGATTACCATCTAAAAAGCGAGCCCAAAAGTTAATTTTCCATGCTAAACTCCAACCTGTACCATCGTCGCCTCTGTAAATTAAAGATTGTTTTGCAGCTTTCATTAACTCAGGATTATTATTCCAGGTAATCTCATTTCCCGGGTGAACGCCCCATAAGTGCGAAATATGACGGTGAGTATCTGTAGTATCATCTTTATCTTCCATCCATTCCTGCAATTGACCATGCTTTCCTATTTGATCGGGAGCTATTTGTGCCAGCTTGTCTTTTAATACAACAGCAAATTCGTGATCTGTATCTAAAATATCAGAACAATCAATTACAATCTTAAATAAAGATCGGATAATCTGATGATCCATAGTTGGTCCTGCAACCAATCCACCATGTTCCGGAGAGTTTGACGGTGTGCTGATCAGGTATCCTGTTTTTGGATCTTTTACCAAAAAGTCTACAAAGAATTCAGCAGAACCTTTTAACAGTGGATATGCTTCATTCTTTAAAAAATCTTTGTCCTGAGTATATAAATAATGCTCCCATAAATGATGACATAACCATGCACCACCAGTTACCCAAATACCATGATTTGAGTTATTGATAGGAGCAGTTCCTCTCCATTGATCTGTATTGTGATGGTGAACCCAACCTTTAGCGTTATAATACGCTTTAGCAGTTTTTGCGCCTTCAATGGCAACTTCATCAATTAATTTAAAAAGTGTGTTATGACATTCACTTATATTCAATGGCTCTACAGGCCAGAAATTCATTTCGCAATTGATGTTTGTGGTATACTTACTTCCCCAGGCCGGATAAATTTCTTCATTCCAGATGCCTTGTAAGTTAGGCGGGTTAGTTCCTTCTCTACCTGAAGAAAGCATTAAATATCTTGCATATTGTACATACAAGGCTGCTAAATCTTTATCTTCCTGATTTTTAACATTGAAAATTCTTTCGTCGGTTGGAGTATGTCTTTTTTCATGATCTCCAAGATCAATTGAAAAACGGTTAAATATCGGTTTGTAATCATTTAAATGAGAGTTTCTGATATCATCATACTGTAATGATTCAATTTGAGGTAATTGAGCATCACAAATCTCTTTTGCATTTCCGCTAATATCATTGTACGCTTTATAATTGGTAGCTGCAATTAATTTAATTACCGCTTCGCTTGCATTTGAAACTACAATTTGATTGTCTTTAATATTTACAATTCCGTCATTGCTTGAAACATTCAAATAGGCAGTTCCTTTCATCTCGCCGTCCTCAACTTTTATTGAAAGCGCCAGCGTTTGATCATCTACTTTTTCAATATTATAGATTGCATGTAAAGTCTCTAAACCGGCCTTGAAATTAAGCTGCTTCTTTTTGTTTGAACTTAACTTTACAGCAATAAGATTATCCGGATGACTTGCTAAATATTCCCTTTGATATTGAACTCCATTACATGTATAGCTCGTTCTGGCCAATGCGTTGTTTAACTCAAGACTTCGTCTGAAATTTGTTATTGAATCATGTGCGTCAAATTCAATTTTAATAACACCAAAAGGTTGGTATTTGGCCTGGTATTCCGGGTAGTACGGTGGTTTTGTATCGATAACTTTATATTTCCAGTTTCCTTCAATAAAAAGAGGATCAGCTTTAAGATTAAGTGGAGTTAGATTCATCTTTTTAGGACCTGTTCTCACTGCATTAAAACCTCCCGTTGATACATAATTGTTAATTAAAACAGCAATTACATTCTTACCGGTTTTAATGAATTTAGCAGGGATGGTATAAATTCGATTTGTATTACTTTCGTCTTTTGTACCAATTAAATGACCATTGATATACGTAAAATCATGATCTTTAATTTTACCCAAGTTAATCTTTAAAGATTTACCTTTCCATTGAGCAGGAATCTCAATTGTTTTACGAAACAGAACGGATCCATTCATGTCAGGAAGACCTTTGCGTTCCCAAACACTTTTATAGTCGATAAACATTTCTGGCCAGGTAGTATCATCATAAGAAAATAGTACTCCTTTTTTTACAATATCAAGGTGATTGATACTATCAACCCATTGAGCCTTTAAAACAGGAAATTCGTCTTCGTAAGCAAGTCTGCCCATAAAGGTTTTTGCAGCTAGTTTTTCAGCTTCATCTTGTTTGCCTTCAAATAGTAATTGACGAATTTTATCAAGACTTTTATAAGCATTGTCTCTTTGATATTTTCTTGGAGATCCATTCCAAAGTGTTTCCTCATTAAACTGTATTTGTTCAACCTGAGGATCTCCATAAATCATTGCTCCTAAACGACCATTACCGATTGGCAGTGCTTCTTCCCATGTCTTGGCTGGTTTATTATACCAAAGTTCAATGTTTTCTTCTGTTTTATTATTACAGGAAGAAAATAATAAAATAACGAAAGCTGCAAATAATATATTTAGTCTGATAAAATTAGTCTTCATACTATCGGTTTTTTCTTTAACACTACTAATACTCAGTATGGATTTATTATTTTATTGATGATTTAAATAATTGTTCTTTGCAACTTGCTGAAGTTGATGTCAGTTCTCCTGATGTTATTTTTAATCCACCTTTTAAATCAGATTTTGTACAAGTTTGGTCTGGAATAAAACATAGAATTTGTCTTCCTTTACCTTTATTAAAAATAAGCTTTTTCCCTGTTGATGTTTCTAAAATTACATTACCTCTCACTGTAATAGGTTGATCAAAACTGATCATTATATTTTCATCTGTAATCTTATAATCTGTGATTTCTGGAGTAGATTGATTTTCGGGTTTCCATTGGTTATCAAAGGTCCACGAAGAAGTCATATCCGCTACTTTTATCTTAGATGAAAACTCCGATAAATTATCATTTAACCATACATAATTACCACCGTCTCTTTTGCAGTTGTAGTAATAATGTCGGTCACCGAAAATATAAGGCTTATTCTTTTCCGGTTTTTTATCGTATGTTTTTCTGTATAAAGCTAAATCAGCTAATTTTTCTGTGAAGTGGCAATTTAGTACAAACATTTGTGCATCATAATGATGACGGCCAATAAAGAAGTGTTCAACACCATCGAAAGTACTATTGCTGATAACCATCTTCTGATTGGGATTATTAATACCTGCATGCCACAACGAGGCAATAGCTTCTTTCTGGAAGAACTGACAGTTATTGATATAACACCATCCCATTGCTTTCATGAAGTCAACAGTTCCTTCAATAAAACAATTGTTTAAATAGTACATACCTGTATTATCGTCTAATAGTGTAACAGTATTTGCACCATTATTAAGGATGTCGCAGTTTTGAATAATGGTTCTAGTACCTGTTCCATAAATTACATATGCAGTGGGGCCAACTTTAGGCATTGTGTTTTTAAGAGTCAGGTTTTCTATAATTACATCGTCAGCATGAATATTCACAACAGCAGGGCCTTCAAAATCTTTATTAGCTACCCAGTCGTTTTTCAATTGATTAAACTGAATAACTGTTTTATCACGACTTTCACCTTTTATGGTTAGATAATCTTTTTCAATTCTTATTTTCTCATTGTAAACTCCGTTTTTAACATAGATTACATAACGCTGAAAATTATCAGAAGGAATTTTATTAATGGCCTCTGTAATTGTTTTCACATCACCACTTCCATCTTGAGCTACTGTAATATCTCTATAATCACTAGCTTTTAATGTAAACGATACCATAAGTAAAAACAATGCTATGGTAAATATATTTTTAAATGAGTTCATGTGTTCTTAGTTTTTAGTACCTAGTACCTAGTTTTTTGATATTAATTATATATCAATAAGTTGTAAATGACTGCTTCAAAAAATTTGAGTAACGCAGTATTTAGCGTTTTCTTGTAAGACTACCTATCAAGTTCAATGGCTGCAAAAATAAAAGGAGCCACACCTTTACAATCATTGGTTACGATCTTTTCACTGATGTAATATTCGTAGGTCCCATCTCTGTAGGGATTTCCACCTAAACCACATGCTCCACAAATGTTAACCATACTGATTAATCCATTTTCATCCTCCTTAATAAATGTTTTAATCATATTATCAAAAGCGAGGTTGGCCTTATCTAAATAGGATTGATCCAGATATCCATTTTTAGCACCTTTTGCAAACGCGTAAATGTACATAGCGGTTCCAGAGCCTTCAAGGTAATTACCTTCACGATTTCCCTGATCTAATACCTGGAACCATACACCTGATTTTGGATCCTGAACTTTCATCAATGCATCACATGTTTTTTGTAAGATTGAAATGATTTCTGCTCTTTGAGGATGATCTTCAGGCATAAAATCCAAAACATCAACAATAGCCATTACATACCATCCCATAGATCTGCTCCAGAAATGTGGTGATTGTCCGGTTTCAGGATTGCTCCACTTTTGTTGTTTGCTTTCATCCCAGGCATGGTATAATAAACCTGTTTTAGGATCGAGGGTTTTTTCATAAACAAGAGTGATTTGTTTTGCTACAACATCAAACCATTCCGGAGCATTAAACTCTTTTGCATATTGAGCTAGGAATGGAGAACCCATATAAAGTCCATCCAACCACATTTGATTTGGATATACTTTTTTATGCCAAAAACCACCTGTTTGAGTTTTAGGATGTTGTTCCATCTGCTCAACAAACTGAGGAATAGCTTTTTTATATTTTTCGTTCCTGGTTTCTTTATATTCTGTAAAAAGTGCTTTAGCAGGATTAATTAAATCGATATTGAATTTATCAAGTCGATAGCGAGGTACAGTGCCGTCTTCAAGTACCATTCCATCCATATAGGTTGATAAATAATCAGAATATTTTTTATCAACATCACCTAATTTATCAATAGCCATTCCCAACATTGCTATATCATAAGACCAACCAATTCTGGTACGACCATTATAGTAGCCTAGTGTATCATATCTTTCAATAACAGAGTTAGCCATTTTAACACTCCATTTATCTTCTTTTTTTTCAACCTTTTTTGTTGGTGTATTACAACTTAAAAGCAATGCAATTGCAAACAGGCAAACTGTAAGTCTCATATATTTATTTTTTTTCTGATTTTTAATAATTAATACTTTGGTTTACTTGCTGATTGAAACTGTAACAGGTTCTAAAAATCCATATGGAATGAAGTAATAGGTATCCGTCCAAAGTTTCATAGGTTCATTTGTTTTTCTTAAATCATACCAATTACTTTCTCCTCGTGGATCAGGGAAACCTCCGGAACCTGTAAAACTAAAAGGTCCAACTCTGGTTAATTCTCCTCTTTGTTGATGGTGAGGACCTAATAAATTACGTAATGAGTTTGTCAATGTAATTTTGACTGTATTAGTGCCTTGTTTCAATAAGCTTGTGATGTCAGCTTTAAATGGAGACCACGTTAGAGTACCAACTTCTTGTCCGTTGATTTCTATTTTAGTAACAATAGACTCACAATTAGGGAAGTTGATATAGTATTCTTTGTCAGACTCAAAGGTTTCTAAATTAAAATCCTGAGTTAATTCAAAACTTCCCGCATAAAAAGGATAACCTTCAAGAGACAGATTTCCTGTAAAATGTGTTTTTTCTTTCGAGATTGTAAATGACTCATAGCCATTAACAGGACGAAGTTGGAAATCTCCAGTCTTATTACGTTGTGTATCCATTGAAATAGATGATTGATTTCCTTGTACAGCAAAATCGCCAATGAGATATATACTTTCTATTTCAGTACCATATCTGTCTGTTTGAGATTGGCTCTCTGGATTTTCTGGTTGAAAATCTAATTCAAATTGAATGCTGTTTTTACCTGCTTTTAAATATTCATTAGCAGAACAAGTCGAGAACAAATGATCTAAATAAAATTCTCCATCAGGATTAAAAGATATTTGCTTTTTATTGAATTGAATTGATTTGAATATCGAAGGATCTTCAACAACCAACTTGCAGTTTTCTGGTATTTGTTTTATTTGAACTGGATAATCCAAAATCAAGTGACCATTATAATTTTGATCAGATAGTCTTTTGTAAATACCTATTACCGGTTCTGAATCACTAAATGTTTTTCCGTTATCAGTTGAATAACGAGCAAAATCTAATGTTATGGCATTAGGGTTAAGTCGCTTACCTTTCCATTTTTTATTTAGTTCAAGAATAGTAGTGTTTTGCGATGGAAGCTTATAAATACCCTCTACTTGAGCATCATTACTTAGTATATTAGTTGTAATCCAAACGTTTGATGATGCAGCTAATTCTATTGTGAAAGATCCGTCATTATTAGGATTTAAACTATAACATTTTACAGTACTTGGGTTCCATAAAACTGGATTGTTTTTGAGAAATTCAGATCTTAAATTAAACTGAATGGCATCGGTGTGTGACATATTAGCAAGTTGTAATACATAACCTTTTTCTGTGTTTCTAAGCTGTTCCCAAATTTTACCAGATTGTTCTCCTGTAATAGTAACATTAGGTTTAATTACAGTTGCCAGCTTAGTTGTAATTTCTTCAGGTTGAATATCAACAGCAAGATCTCTTAATTTTTGTAGGTCTTTATTCTCAGAATTACCATCTACATAATCAGGAAATCTACCAATGTTTACAATTTTTCCACCTTTTTTAGCTAGCGCAAGTAATAAATCAAGAGTAGATTTTCTTATTGTAATCATGTCAGGTAGAATTACATGAGCATAATTCATAGATCCGATATTAATCTCAGAGTCCTTTATAGTGGCAGTATCAGCCATGATTTGTTCATCACCTAAATCGTAATCAAAATGGGCTGATTGTAAATTCTCAAATATGGTATTTAATTGGGATGTATAATCCTTATCATGATCACCCTTTACATAAGCTGTTTCTAAAGGGTGAATCAATAGTATTTGTGGATTATATTCACCAACCGTTGTGGCATAAGAAACTCTTGCAATGTAATCTTCAATTTGTTTATTGTTTTGCCAATATGGTTGATGATATGAAAAAGTAGGAGGGTAGTCTCTTTTACGTGCACCTTTTAAACTGTATAAAGTAAGGTGAGGACAGATGTGATTAATGCCTAAAATAGTTTGCCAGCCAGTTAACCATTTCCTGTCTTCAAAATTCATATTCTGTCCACTGATTCCAAATACTTCGGTCAAACGACGTGGAGTACCATATTGATTTGCTACACTACTAACACTCTTAGCAGTTATAATACTTTTAGAAATAGATAATCCCAAATGATCCATTCCGGGTTGTTGCATGTCTCTGTAATGCAACATGGCATTACCAATTCTATCTCTGATTTTCTTTAAGCTTTCTTCACCTAAAAAGTGCCCGGTAAATTTAATTCCGTTCTCAGCACAATATGATGCGATTTGTTTGGTAAAGCTTTCTTCAAATTGTTGAGCAACCGCTCTCCAATATTGTAAACGAACTTCTCTCCAATTGTCTTTTTCTTCAAACAACAGATTTACTTTATCTATGATATCATAACCGTACAAATCCTTAAATTTTTCACGAACAAAAGGTGAGTAAGTCAGGATACCTAAATTGGGTGTATTTGTATCAAAATATCGTGCACAAATATGAGGTTCATCTGCAAAAAAGTTTACAGTATAGCTTGATGTTTTTTCAGTGTATTTCTTAATATATGGTTTATATGAAACCTCAATGAAATTTTTTACTGTTTCAGGATTCATCAAATCAACCCAGCTGGTTCCATTGAATTTCGGATTACCCATCTGAGCAGTGTACATGATGTACCTGTACTGATTATCCTCTTTTAAAGTAACACAACCATCCGGAATTTTAGTTTCTAAAGCTAAACGCACTAAACCTTTAGCTCTGTATTCTTCTCCCATTCTTGGAATAATACCTCCGGCATAACCGCTGGGCCATTTATCTTCATCATAAAAGCAAGCCTCTATACCCACTTCGTTGGCAGCATCAATGGCAGCTTCCATATTCTCCCACCATTCATCACTTAGAAATTCTGTTAATAAACCAACTCTACTATGAAGATAGAAGCCTCCAAATCCTGCATTTTTAAAGTCATGCACCTGTTTTTTTATTTCTTCAGGTTCAAGTTTGTCGTTTATTGAGTAAAAAGGGAATGATCGATATTTTACTGAAGGATCTACAAATTCCTGATAATTAAATTCAGTTTCGTAATCGCCTTTTAAATTGAAAGAGCTCTTATTTTGCTGATTAGAACAAGAAGCAAGAATCAGTATTGTAAACAATGAGGCAAGAGCTAATAATAAATGATAATGCTTACTTAAAAAAATTGAATAGGTTTTATTAACAACAGATAAGTAATTTAATTGTACTCTTTTCATTTTCCCCTTTTTAAAATTTTAGTGACTAATGTTTATTACATCAGATATCACTTTGTTTGTTTTTTGAACTTCTGTGTTTACCTGAATAAGATTGTTATTTCCTAAATAAATATCTTTAGTTTTTGAACCATCAAGTCTTAAAAAAACATCAGCTCTACGTGATTGGTTACAATTTTGGATAAATGCATTGTCAACATCAGTTAACTCAATAATTGCTGTTTTGGCAACTGGAGTTTTTGTTTTTAATGCATTAATTTCAATATGCTTTGAATCCAGTACTGAAATTACAGAACCTTCCTTTGTGTCAATCACCATATTTGAAAAATCAATATCCTCTGCATCTTCTACAGTAAATCCTTTTGTTGCATCTAATCGAATGTTATTAAATGAAATATCTTTTATTTTTAATTCTTCCAGGCCAAGTAAAAATCCTGCTTGATAGGCATTACCTGAAATATTACTAAAATGTATATTTCTGAAAGCAGGAGTCCTCTCAGATACCGGTTCTTCATCAGATTTTGCATAGAACATATTTAATTTAATAGCTTCTTTTTTTATGTCCTTCATGATGATATTATTCACGCTGATATCCTCAACAACGCCACCACGTCCTCTGGTTGATTTGATGCGGATTCCTCTGTCTGTCCCTTCAAAAACACAATTGGAAATAGTTATTTTCTTAATACCACCTGACATTTCACTACCTATAACTACAGCACCATGACCATCTAGCATTGTACAGTTTGTAATTGTAATGTTTTCACAAGGCACATTCATTTTTCTTCCTGCAGCATCTTTTCCTGATTTAATAGTTACACAGTCATCTCCTACCGAAATTTTGCAGTTTGAAATATGAACATTGCGACAAGATTCTGGATTTATACCGTCTGTATTTGGCGAGTCAGGGTTATATACAGTAACATTATCAATATTAATGTTTTCACAAAACTCTGGATTTATAGTCCAAAATGGCGAGTTTGTGACTGTAATTCCTTCAATAAGAATATTCTTACAGTACATTGGTTGTATAAATGGGGGACGACAAAAACCTCGTTCAATCATATATGTTTCATTCGGCATGATTACATTGGTATTCTGCTTTGCAAATTCCTCCTGCCATTTTGATTTGAAATTTTTAGGTTTTGAATAGAGTGTATGGTGAAAATCCCACCATTTTCTGCCTTGACCATCAAGAGTTCCTCTTCCTTTTATTGCTATATTCTCTGCTTCATAAGCATAAATCAAAGGATGGAAATTTATTACATCAATTCCTTCCCATCTCGATTCAACCATTGGGAGATAATCATCAAAATCATCTGAGAATTTAAGTGTTGCACCTGCTTCCAGGTAGATTGTGATGTTGCTTTTTAATGTTATTGGACCGGTTAGGTATGTACCTGCAGGAAAATAAATAGTACCTCCACCTGATTTGTAAGCTTTCTCAATGGTGTTGTTAATAATCTTGGTTACTTGTTTGTCTCCTTTGTTGCTTGCTCCATATTCAACTATGTTATAGTTGATTTGTGATGAAGTAATTGTAGGTATGGTGAATATTACGATTAGTAATATGTTTTTTATTAAGGATTTCTTATTGAATTTTAAATGTATGTTAAAAAACTTCATTGTATTAATTCTATTCGTTACTTGATTGTTAAGTCTTATTTTTAAATGTAAAATAAAGTTACATTGCAAATATAATGTATAAAAATGTAAATTCAATGAAAACGATTACATAAAAAGTAAATTTAACTTTTTATACATTGCAGTAAATTAATTAAATAGGAATGTAAACGAAACTAATTAATGTGCAAAAATATGAGAATCAATACTTATTGAATAAGTGTTACAATTTTGTTTTTATTGCAGTCTTTAAATGTAAGATATTTATTTGAAATAGAGTCTGCTTTAATAATTACATTCGAGGATGGATTTTTTATGATTGTATTGTTTATTGATACAGAGGTGCTATTGATTAAGTTAATAATACTATCCTGAGTATTAATAATAGAGTTTTTTAGCTTAAAACCTTCAAGATCGCATGTGTTTATTAGGTTAGAGGAGTTTGCAACTATGTTATCCAATGTTAGGTTTTTTAATGGGGATTCAGGTATTCCAATAACTTTTAGCAAATGGGTGCTGTTTTCAATAATAATATCTTTAATGCTAATGTTGCTATACTTAGGCGTTAATTCATTTATTTCTCGTGCTGGCAACCTATTGGCTAATTCTCCAACGGATCCAGTTCCACCAAGCATGTCCCATTTAATTGCAGTGTACCTTAGGTTCATTCTTATTCTTTCATAAAATAAGTTTTCGCCACCGCCACCTCTTGGTCTTCTTGTTTTAAATCTGATTCCAACACCTGTATTATCAAAAACGCAATCATGGACGTATAAATTACGTATCATTCCTGCTGTTTCACTTCCGCAAGTGATGCCTCCGTGTCCTTCTTTAGCCAAACAATATCTTACAACTACGTTTTCTGTAGGTTTATTAACTCTAATACCATCAAGACCTCTTCCTGCTTTCATTGTAAAACAATCGTCCCCCGAACTAAGGTCACAGTATTCAATCAGAACGTTTTTCGAAGATTCGATATCGATTCCATCGCCTCTTGGTATTCCAACAGAGTTTACGTCTACACCTCTTATGATAACATTATCACAGTATATTGGAACTATATTCCAAAATGCGGTATTTCTTAGGGTAATACCTTCTATATATACATTAGTGCAATTAATAGGAGAGATGAACATCGGTAAAAAATAACCCTCACCATTAGTTCCTGAGTACTTACGTTGACTAACAGGACTATCTAATGGAACTACATTCTCAATTACGTCTTTTGAGTAGATATACTCTCTTACCGGGCCATCGGCCGGACCGATAAGTTTTCCTTTTCCCGTAATGGCAATGTTAGTAGCGTTATTGGCATATATACATGCTCCTAAGGACATTACTTCAATGCCTTCTATTCTCGTAAAAACAGCAGGCTGATAATCTTCTAGTTGCCCGCTAAAATGTAATTCACTGTTGTCTTGGAAGTGTAGATTTACATTGTCTTTTAAAATAATTCTTCCTGTACTCCATTTACCTTGAGGAATGATTACCTTGCCACCACCACAGTTACTTATACTGTCGATGCACTGCTGAATTATTTGTGTTGCAAGAATTGATTGACTGGCTCCTTTTTCTGTGATGGTAATTGTATTGTTATTAAAATCTGGCTTTTCTATATTATTAATATGAAAAGGTGCTTTCAAAGGCAGTATTTCTTTGGTAAAGGCATTTACACCAACTTCATTGCTGGATGGTATTTTAAAAAGTGTTTCTTTTTTAGTGCAAGCATTTATTAATAGGATGCATAAAACAAATGCTATAGTTGTGTAGATAAAGGTATTCTTTTTCATTGTGTGGAATTTTCTTTTATTTTCAGTGAAACTGAAAACGTATTCAGTTTATTGTTTTAAAATATTTTGCTGTATCAGTGTTTTTTAGGCTTTATAAAAGCCTTGTATATAGTGTTGTTATAATTTAATGTTAAAAAAATAAAAAAAATATTTGCAAATCTAATGAAAATATTCTTACTTGCAATGTAAACGTTTACATCTTTGTTGCCTGTTTTTATTGAGGTGAATTTTTAAATATATATGAAGATGGAATTATTTATGACGTTGAACCCTTAAAATGATATTAATTGAAAATACATAAATCATTTAAGTTTAATTTTAATTTAATTTTATGAACATGAAAACTACTTTTAAATCAATTTTGGCATTATGTGTCATCTTAATGTCTGGTGTGTATGCTAACGCACAATTTAAATTTGGTGATAAATCTACTGTTGGTCAGACTTGGGTAGTAGATAATGAAACTGGAGCGTGTGTTTTAACAACATCATTTAACCCAGATAAGGATCCTAGCTCATATACTATGGATGTAGATACAGCTATGATTTCGATTGCAAAATGTAATACAAATAAAGGTTTACAAATTACTGTTAGGGATACAGCTAGTAATGCTGTTTATAATAGTGACTTTAGGTGTAGAAATTATGGTAGCTATGAAAATCCTGTTTATGTGGAAAGTGTAGCTTCTTTAGTTGATATTTTAAATATGTATGAAAATAACGAGGCTGTTGGTTATACAACTGGAAACGTTACTTCGGATACAATTCCAGCGCACTGTATCTTTAAAGTAGGAGAAGGTGGAACTAATGGAGATGGTGTTTTTGGAGCTTGGCCAGGACAATGGAAAAGTGTATCATATGATTTCTATTATAGTTTTAGTGGATATGCAGTTTCTGAGGATATTACTCTAGATCTTTCTACTATATATGCAGGTTCTGATAATTTGGCTGGTGCTACAGCTACATATTATATCAACCTTAAAGTAGGTTCTACAACTTATGATCCAGTACAGATTTATACTTCAGGTGATGCTGGTAAAACAATAGAAATTGCAACAACATTCGGATTAGATCCAGCTGTTTTTACTAATCAAAAAGTTTATTTTTCAATTTATACAGAAGGAACCGCAACTGATGTTGCAACTGATACATTTGATCCAGTTATCGGTATTGATAATATGATCGCAAAGGTTGATGCTGCAATGTGGATGAGTCCTGCTGGTGGTGCTACAGCTAATGCAATTATCGCATCAGAAACAATAGATTTAGTAACTGGACAACAAACTGATGTTACAATTAATATAAAAGATGCAAGCAGGGTTTCAACATTATCAATTGTAAATGATAATGATTCACCAAAGCGTTTACAAGTTTCTTTTGCTGAAACTGGTGCTATAATGGCTAATGATGGTGCTGATAACTATAATGTACCTGTTGAGTATACATATACAGCTACTACAGCAGATGTAAAAGGTAGTATGGTTGTTGCTGCTCCAACATCAGGTATTGCAGAAGATGATTTAATGATCACTTTACAAATTATGCCATTAGTGACTGGTACAGGTGATTATAATACTTTCAGATTAGAGTTAAATAATGGTACTCGTATCTGGTATGATATTACTGTAAATGGAACAGAAGCTACGGCTGTTAAAGAAGTTTCAGGAGATGCGCTTAAAGTGTATTCTGCTAATGGATTAGTGTTTGTTAAAAATGCTTCAGAAGATGTAGTAGTTAGAAATTTATTAGGTAAAGTTGTTGCTGTGGCTTCAGCAGATGAAGCACAAAGTGGAATTGCTGTTTCTTCAGGATTATACATTGTTACAAGTTCTACAACTTCGGTTAAGGTGTATGTAAAATAAGTTATAATTGATTTGCAATTGTTTCAGTTTTGAATAAATTATATGAAAATTGCATTTCTATTAATTTGGAAATAACATGTTAATATAAGGAGGGAGTTGTACTCCCTCTTTTTTAGTTTATAATACTTTTGAGGTTTTGATCAAAAAAAGTATGTTTGTGTAAAAATCCAAAAGAACTAAATCCTTCCTAAATTTTGAAAATCATTAATTTAAAGATGACTCAACTATGTCAAGTCTTACAGAAGTAGCTAAGAGAGCAGGTGTTTCTATAGCTACGGTTTCTAGGGTTATAAATAAAAGCTCTAGTGTAAATGAAGAAACCCGGGCTAAAGTCTTAAAAGCAATTAAGGATTTAAAATACCAACCAAGTAGGGTTGCCAAACGTTTGCGCTCAAAGTCTGCGTCTAGTAATCTTATTGGTTTGTTAATTCCAGATATACAAAATCCATTTTATGTAGATGTTTTAAGAGGTGTAGAGGATGTTGCCTATGAAAATAACTATGCTATTATAATGTGCAATTTTGCTCAGGATGAGAAAAAGGAAAAAATGTATTTAGACATTCTGCAGCAAGAGTCTATTGATGGCTTAATTGCTGCTCCGGCCCATGAAAAGGATGCTAATGTAATAAAGCTCTTAAATGATGGATTACCAATAGTATGTGTGGATAGGGGACTTATCGGGAAAGATGTAGATGTAGTTGTAGTTAACAATAGAGATGGTGCGTATGCTGCTGTCGATCATTTAATTAAATCAGGATATAAGAGAATTGCATATATATCAGGGCAAAAGCAGATCCCTTCATCTAAATATCGTGAAATGGGTTATCGTGATGCATTGGTAGATAATGGACTGTCTGTGGATTTGGATTTGATTAAATATGGTGACTCTAAGCATCATAGTGGGGTGGAGTTATGCGAAGAATTGTTGTCTTCACCAAATCCGCCAGATGCTATATTTACGGGTAATAACTTGATAACTTTAGGTGCTCTGGAGACCATTCATAAAAGGGAATTGAAAATTCCGGAAGAGGTTGCGATAATTGGTTTTGATGATATGATGTGGTCTATTTCATTAAATCCTCCTTTGTCTGCTGTAAGGCAACCGGCCTATGAGATTGGAAGAAGAGGATGTGAGTTGTTGATTCAAAGAATTAGTGATCCTAAAAGATCTCCAATTCAAATGACCTTAAATACTAAATTAATTTTGAGAAAGTCCTGTTAAATAAAAGAACTGTTTTCTTTACATACAAAAAAGTCCAATATGAATATTATTCATATTGGACTTTTTTGTATGTAAAGAAAATGTAAAAAGAATACATTAGCATTATTAGTAATATGAATTTTACATTTTTTTTAAAATATATGTTAATGTAATTTCTGAAGGATGGTAAAACAGAAAATATAGTTAGTAATATACATATTATCAGTCGTTAATGATGTTCTAATTTTGTTTTGTTACTGCATAATCATTTAAATTTTATTTATAAACATTCTATTGTTTCATTAGAAATATGTTAAAGTGAAAAAAACGTTAAAAATTATTTGGTGAAAACTATGAAAACGTTTACATTTGTTGTGGGATTATTGTAGGATACTTATTTAAAGTAGAATGAATATTATATCCTATGTGAAATTTTAAATATAATAATGAATAAAATAGTAATATATCAACCTGGAAAGTTAGTTTTCGGAGAAGGGACTTTAGCTCAATTCGTAGAGGACTATTTATCCCTGGGACTAAAAAGAATGTATCTTTTAACAATTGGTCCTGTTGAGTCCTTATTGTCAGATACTTTGAAAACGTTAACAGAGTCGGGAGTTCAGGTTGAGGTTAATACAGAAGTGTTAAATGAGCCATCATTTGGTGAATTTGAAAAAATTCTAAAAGAGGCCAGGGAGTTTAAAGCTGATAGTGTTGTAGGAATTGGTGGAGGAAGTGTGATGGATGTAGCTAAATTATTAGCTGCGCAAATTAGCAATGAACAATCTACCAGAGAAATTATTGGAAACGGTCTTTTAAAAGAACGCTCTACATATTTGGCATGTTTGCCTACTACTTCCGGAACAGGAAGTGAGGTTTCACCCAACGCTATCTTTTTAGATGAAGTAGATGGAGGTAAAAAAGGTGTTATTAGCCCTTTCTTAGTTCCTGATGGTGCATACATTGATCCGGTTTTATCTGTTGGTGTACCATCTTCAGTAACTGCAGCTACAGGAATTGATGCTTTAACGCACTGTTTGGAGGCCTTTACTAATAGATTTTCACATCCGATGGTTGATCTGTTTGCTCTTGAAGGAATCAGATTGATAGGAAATTATATCAAACGAGCTTGTGATAATGGTAATGATTTGGAAGCTAGAACAATGCTTGCTTTAGGTAGTGTTTACGGAGGGATGTGTTTGGGGCCTGTAAATACAGCAGCAGTGCATGCTTTAGCCTATCCGTTGGGAAGCGAATTTAAAGTTCCTCATGGTTTATCAAATGCATTGTTATTGCCTTATGTTATGGAGTATAACCTTGAAGCTTCTGTAGATAAATTTGCTCAAATCGCACGAGTACTAGGTTCAAAAGAAGGCTCTACTCTAAAGGAGACTGCTGAAAATGGAATTGTAAAAATTAAAGAGATAATGAAGGAATGTAATATTCCTGAAAAGTTATCTGATATAAATATCCCCGAGGAGGCTATTGAAAATATGGCAAAGGGTGCCTTTGAAGTAAAACGTTTATTGAATAATAATATCAAAGAATTGAAATTAGAAGATATCGTTGATATTTATAAAAAAGCTTACTAAAATGAAATTGACAAAGAAATATAATGGCGTTGTTGTGCCAATGATTACACCATTAAATGATGATCTTACTATAGATGTTGATGGTGTTAATAATATCATTGATTTATTTATTTCATCAGGAGTAAGCCCTTTTATTTTAGGTACAACAGGTGAAGCTCCTTCATTGTCATCAAAACAAAAAGAAGATCTTGTAAAGGCTGTTGTGAAGAGAGTAGACGGCAAGGATCTTGTTTATGTAGGTATTTCTTCTAACTGTATTAATGATTCAATTGAGGATGCCAAAAAATATGCAGAATTAGGTGCTGATGTTATGGTTGCTACTCTTCCTGCATATTATCCAATGAATGAAGAACAGATGTTTAAGTATTTTACTCAAGTAGCTGATGAAATTAATCGACCTTTGATTATTTACAATATGCCTGCAACTGTAAAATATTCAATACCATTGGAGGTTATAGACAACTTAAGTGAGCACGAAAATATTGTAGGACTTAAAGATTCAGAAAGAGACGAAGAACGTTTAACCAAAGCCTTAGAATATTGGAAAGACAGAGAGGACTTTGTTTATTTATTAGGTTGGGCTGCTCAGTCAAGTTATGCCATGTTAAATGGTGCTGATGGTATTGTTCCAAGTACAGGAAATTATACTCCGGAAATATATAAAGAACTTTTAGATGCTGCTCTTGATGGAAATGAAGTACTTGCAAATGAGCTACAAGAAAAAACTAATTACTTGTCTTCATTATATCAAAAAGATAGGATTTTAAGTGAATCGATACCTGCTTTAAAAGTTCTTATGTGCATTCAGGGCTTATGTAAAAGTAATGTAATGCCTCCTATGTATAAGATGGATAAGGTAGAAGAGGAAGAATATGTTGATGCAATGAAAAAAGAATTAGGAGATTTGAAAATTCTTAAATAAAATGCTTAAAAATCAAGATCAAATAAAACCAGTTTTAGCCATTACAATGGGTGACCCTGCAGGTATTGGACCTGAAATTGCGGTAAAAGCCTTTTCGAATGCATCTATTTATCAGCAATGTTTTCCTTTGCTTATTGGTAATGCAGAAGTTATAAAAAAGGCAGTAGATGTTGCTAAGGTTAATCTTAATGTAAGAGCTGTTTCGGATGTATCGGAAGCTAAATTTGAGCAAGGAATTATAGATGTTTACGATTTAGCAATTGAAAATCCTGATTCTATTAATTTTGGTGAAGTTTCTGCTGAAGCAGGAGATATTGCTTTTAGATCTGTAAAGAAGGCCATTGATTTAGCTTTAGAAGGTAAAGTTGATGGGACAGTAACCGGACCTATTCATAAGGGAGCTATTAATGCTGCTGGCCATCATTTTTCAGGACATACAGAAATTTATGCTCATTTTACCAATACTCCTAAATATGCCATGTTACTGGCTGATGAAAAATTAAAAGTGATTCATGTTAGTACGCATGTTTCTCTTCGCGAAGCTTGTGATAGAGTGAAGAAAGACAGGGTTGTAGAAGTAATTCAGCTTTTAAATGAGGGTTTACAAAGGATCGGAATACAGAATCCTAAAATTGGAGTTGCCGGTTTAAATCCCCATTCCAGCGATGGTGGTTTGTTTGGATACGAAGAAGAAAAAGAAATTATTCCAGCAATTATAGAAGCCAAAAATTTAGGCTTAAATGTAGAAGGGCCTGTTCCACCGGATGCTTTATATGCATTAGCTAATGGGGGTAAATATGATGGGTGCGTGGCAATGTACCATGATCAGGGGCATATACCATTTAAAGTGGTAGGATTTATCTGGGATGATAAAACAAAGGCCATGAAGAGTGTTAAGGGTGTAAATATTACACTTGGCCTGCCTATTATAAGAACATCAGTGGATCACGGTACTGCCTTTGAAATTGCAGGTAAAGGAATAGCAAGTTGCGATGCACTACTCTACGCTATAGAGTACGCTGTTAAGCTTCATAGATAATACTTAAATGTTAGAGAACGATATGATAGCTGTTATAGCAGATGATTTTACAGGAGCCGCAGAAATTGGAGGAGTGGGGTTACGACATGGCTTGAATGTGGTTATTGAAACCAAAGTAGAACAGGATGAAGATGCTGATCTGTTAATTATTGCAGCTGATACAAGAACCCTTTCGCCTGAGTGTGCGGCTAAGGAAATCAAAAGACTAACAAAACAATTATTGGAATTAAATCCAAAATATATTTATAAAAAATTAGATTCAGTATTAAGAGGAAATATAGCAGATGAATTGAATGCTCAATTAGAAATTTCTGGTAAAAAGAAGGCAATTATAATTGCTGGTAATCCCACTTTTAACAGACTTATTAAAGGAGGAATTTATTATGTAGATGGGAAACCTTTAGCTGAAACATCATTTGTAAAAGATACTGAATATTCAATTCATTCATCTTCTGTAATTGAATTAGTGGGTGCTGCAAGACAAAACCTGGCTTCAATAAATGTTGATCAGCCTATACCTGATCTGGGATTGGTTATTGGTGATGTAACAAATAGTGAAGATATGGAAAGATGGAGCGAAGTGGTAGATAATGAGACGATTGCTGCTGGAGGTGCAGGTTTTTTTGATATTATATTAAATAAAGAGTTTTCGAAACAAAATAGAAATAGCGATAATGAATGTATATTAGGAGCCAAGACACTATATGTTTTTGGTAGTGCTTTTCCTAAGAGTAATGAACTAATTCAAAGTATTAAAGATTCTAATGTTTTTATTTCAAATATGCCGGAAGGTATTTACTGGGATAAAAAGTACAAAAAATCCTTGATACTCGAATGGGCCAATGAAATAGTTCGTAAAATAGAAGAGAATAAAAGAGTTATTATTACTATTAATCATTCTGGAAGTAAGGAAGCGGACATTGCAATAAGGATTAGAGAAACGGTTGGACAATTGGTGAAAATAATTGTTGACCTGGTTGAATTTGATGATATGTTGATAGAAGGGGGAGCAACTGCTGCTGTTATATTTAAAAGCTTAAATATAACAAGATTGTATCCCTTTAATGAAATAGAACCAGGAGTAATTCAAATGAATGTTGCCGGATATCCAAGACTTTCAATAACAACTAAACCCGGAAGTTATATTTGGCCGAAAGAAATTTTAGTAGGAAAATAGAATTATTTAATTTAAACATGCAAACTACAAATTCATTACATATTGTTGATTACATAATTATTGTAGTAACGTTAGTGCTGTCAATTGGTGTAGGTGTAGGCTTTTCTAAAAAACAGAAAGATACAGATAACTATTTTAAAGCAGCGGGCAGTATTCCTTCATGGGCCATTGGGATGTCCATATTAGCTACTTTAATCAGCAGTATTACATTTTTAGCATATCCAGGAGAAGGGTATTCAAGTAATTGGATTCGTTTGGTTCAAGGTTTAATGGTTCCTATAGTTTTGGTCTTTATCGTAAGTTTTATTGTACCATTATTCCGTCATGTAATTAAATTAAGTGCATATGAATATTTTGAACAGCGTTTTGGATTTTTTGCACGTTTATATAGTTCAGTAAGCTTTGTTTTAACCCACTTTTCAAAAATGGGAACTGTGTTCTATTTAATTTCATTGGCTTTAGGTAAAATGATAGGAATAGATACTGTTACAGTAATATGGGTAATAGGAGTTGCTGTTATTATACTAACAGTATTAGGTGGTATTGAAGCAGTAATTTGGTTAGATGTTATTCAAGGCTTCATGCTTATTGTTGGTGGTTTGGTGACATTGGCAATTCTTTTATTTTCAACAGAAGGCGGACCAGCTGAGATTTGGAATGTGGCTATGGAAAATGGCAGAATTGGTTTTGGACCTTTTGATATGGATTTCGTAAATTTAACTTTTGTAGTAATGGCTTTAAATGGTGTTTTTTATGCCATACAAAAGTACGGAACAGATCAAACTATTGTACAAAGATATTTAACTGCTAAATCAGATAAAGGAGCTGTTAAAGCATCGCTTATGGGAGTGATATTAAGTGTTCCAGTATGGGCATTGTTTATGTTTATTGGTACAGCATTATTTTCATATTATCAAATTAATGGAGATGTGTTACCTGAGGGAATAAAGACAGATGCTGTTTTCCCTTATTTTATTATGACAAAATTACCTGTTGGAGTAGTTGGATTAATTATTTCAGCATTAATTGCAGCAGCAGTTTCAAGTTTAGATTCTGACCTTAATTGTTTGTCTGCTATTTGTTTAGAAGATTACTATAACAGATTTAAACCTAATAGTTCAGAAAGGACAAAAGTACGTTTGAGTAAACTATTTATTGTTCTTGCAGGATTAGGAGCTATTGGAGTAGCTTTATTTTATGTGAATGCCGGAGGAAAAGGAGTTTTAGGAATTGTATTTACACTATATGCAATTTTCTCTGGAGGTATTGCAGGTATGTTTTTATTAGGAATTTTTGCTCCAAAATCAAATAAACAAGGATTATATTATGGAATTGGAGCCAGTATTTTATTTACAGCATATGCACTTTTAACTTCAACACCTATTGGTATGGAAGGAAAAGAACGTTTATTATTAGATCTTGGTAGTTGTAACTTTACTCATCATAAATACATGATTGGAGTTTATAGCCATGTAATTTTATTTGTGGTGGGCTATATCGCAAGTATTTTTTATACCGGTAAAGTAATCGATGAAAGATTAACATATAAAGGTTGGTTAAAATACAACCGAAAATCAGTTTAAAATTAATTTACAAAATGAATTCATATAATTAATGTTTAACAAAAAATTTATAGCTATGAAAACAAAAACTTCTACTTTTTTATTTACCCTGTTGGCCATTGGTTTGAGTCAACTAAACTTGAAAGCTCAGGAAATGTATCATGGGAATTCTGATTGGTCAGATAAAAGTGAATATTTTCCAATTGTAGAAGAAAACTTTCAGGATTGGGACTATACTGATGCAGACGGTTATGGATTGAAAACTGAAAAAGACTTTGGTGGGTGTGCTACAAGTGCACGTGATGATGTAGATATGTATGCTACATTTGATGTTCAACGTCCTATTGATTCTCGTCAGGGAGTAACTGGTAATTTTACTTTTCATCTCGATTTTTGTTTGATACAAACAGCCTGTGATACACAAAGTGGAGAATATTATTCTATATTTGGTGATGCTTTAAGTGGTGATAATCAGGGAGCTACATGGGCAAATGTTTCGGCGGGATCGATCGCCATTTATGATAATTATAATACAGTAAGACCTATTACTATGGGTGTAGGTGGTGATGGATCAGGTAGTATTACAACTTCTAAAATCACTACCTTGGAAAGAGTACAGTATACAACTTCAAGCTACGGTAAAAAAAGAGGATTTAATTTAGAAATTGGTTACGAATATGATGGTACTATCTATTGGGATACTGTACGTTATATGACAGGAAGTATTAGTACATCTCGTCCTGATGCCGTTGAAACAGAATTAGAGGGATATACATTTGATGAAAGTAACAGAGGATGGGTTTTCGAAGAAAAATTTAATCCTGCATTTACTACAAATGTTTACTTAAGATTCAGACCTACTGCTCCTCTTGAGAACAGACAGATTGTTAGAATTCATGATTTAAAAATCTATGGAGAAATGTCACAGGATGATGCTACTCCTGTAGCTAAAGTTGAAGATAACTACAATTTGATCATGGGAACAAACGGTTACTATCAAAGTACCGAACCTGTTGATGTATCGGTATATAATTTGTCAGGATCTATAGTTAAACAGTTTACTAATACTACTACATATAATATCACAGATTTAACATCCGGAATTTATATCATTCGAGCAGTAACAACCAGCGGTAAAATGGTTGTTCGTAAAGTTGTGTTGTAATTAAATCTGTAATCTTTCTTTGGGTAGTAGCCAGCTTTATATTTAAATATTGTAAAATAAGTACGGAAAAATAGTTGCGAAGGAGATTTCCTTTAAGAGATCTCCTTTCTTTTTGAACTTTTCCCCGTAAAGATTAAAAAATGTAAAATAATGAAACTAAATGCAAAATGGTTGTTTTCTATGAAATGCGGTAAATTTGGCTTGATTTCCAGAGTCTTATCTATTGTTTTTTTAGGATTGATACAATGTACGTATTTGCTTGCAGATGAAAAAGTAGATAATATGAAAGTATCTGCTCAGCAAGAAAAACTGATTGATATCCGTGGTAAAGTTTTAGATGAAACTGGCAACCCCGCACCTGGAGTGAATGTTTCTATTAAAGGTTTGCCCAAAGGTGGAATTACAGACATGGATGGAAATTATTTTCTAAAAGATGTATCTTCTGATGCTGTCTTGATGATTTCTTTTATTGGATACAAACAACAGGAAATTCAAATTCAGGGCAGGACTATAATTAATGTAACTCTTGAGCCTGATGTACTTTTGATCGATGAGGTTGTAGTGCAGGTAGGTTATGGTAGTGTAAAAAGAGCTAACTTGTTAGGAGCTGTCGCCGATATCTCAACTAAAGAAGTTGAAGATGTTGTAACCGGAAATTTATCATCTGCATTGATAGGAACCATGCCTGGTATTACTATTGGTGAAACTTCAGGTGCTCCCGGAGCATCTACTTCTATTACCATTCGTACTTCCGGATCATGGAACAATGAGAGCCCTATTTTCGTAATTGATGGTTTTGTTTACGAAGATCAGGAGGCGTTTGATATTTTAGATCCATCAGAAGTAGAAAGTATTTCAGTGTTAAAAGATGGTGCAGCATCTGTTTATGGTGCACGTGCAGCCGGTGGTGTAATTGTGGTTACCACAAAAAGAGGTAAAGAAGGTAAACCTAAAATTAACTATTCAGGAACTTACGGTATTTCAAATGCTACTTCTTTTCCAAAGTTAATGAGTGCCTATGATCATGCACAAGCAGTTAATGATCTAGCCTGGGGACAATATAATTGGGATAGAGATCAATACACTGAAAATTCTGATGAGAAGGTTATTTTTAATGATAGCGATTTAGAATTAATTAAAGACTTAAATTATAGTTGGTTAGATAAAGGTTGGAAACCAGCTGCTCAAACCAGACATAATGTTACTGTAAGTGGAGGTACAAAAAAAGCACAATATTTCTTTGGTGGATCTTATATGTATCAAAACGGAAACTTCGACAACCTGGATATGAATAAATATACAATGAGAACAGGTGTTGATATAAAGTTTGCCGATAGCTGGAGCTTAAAGTTAGGACTTGACGGAAATAGCAAAAAGACTTCTATGCCTTATAATGCATACGATAAGGAGCCTGAGAAAATGTATATTACATATAGTACCTTGTTAAGAATGCCTAAATGGTTGCCTCCATATATCAACGGATTACCTGTAGGACAGGGAATTGCGTTTTCGCATCCTTTATACATTAATGATGTAAATACCTACAGAAAAAGCGAAAGCAATAATGTACACGCCAATATGGCTCTTGAATGGGAAGCGCCTTTTATTAAAGGATTAACTGCAAAAGTTTCATTCGATTATAGCAAGAGTAACTCAACAGGTGTTTTATATGCTAAACCTTATGATCTTTATTCTTTTACAAATGAAGCAGTATCAAGTCCCTACCTTGCTCTTGCAGAAGGTAGTGAAGTGTCTGAAATTACTACTATTGAAAATGGTGATAAATATTCACAAAGTGCTAGCTTCTCCTCTAGCTATCAATTGAATTTTGCAATTAATTATAGCAAAACTTTAGGAAAACATAGTGTTAAAGCATTATTAGTTGGTGAGCAAAGTGCAGGAGAAGGATCTTCTCTTTCAGGAACAGCGACTAAAATGATATATTCAAGTGTAGAAACATCAGAAGCATTTGGTGATGGTGTGGCAGATGAGTTTTCAGGTAGCCCTTCTTTTGATACTGGTGGTAGACAATCTTTAGTAGGTCGTTTAAATTATGATTTTAATGATAAATATTTGGTAGAGAGTTCGTTCAGATACGAAGGGTCTACGAAATTTGCCCCTGAAGATCGTTGGGGATTTTTCCCTTCAGTATCGTTAGGATGGCGTGTATCTGAAGAACCTTTCTTTAAAAACAACATATCCTCAGGCTTTATTGATAATATGAAAATCAGATTATCATATGGATTGTTAGGAAATGATAAAGGTAATGCGCTAGCATGGGAAGAAAATTATGAGTATTCTGGAGATGTTGTTTACTTAGGGGGATCTACTTTATTAGGTGGAATCAGTCCTCTTAACGACGGTGCAACATTACAGGGTGTAAGCTGGGAAAAAACAGATTCATATAACGGAGGTATTGAATTAAGATTATTTGAGCACTTGTCATTTAGTTATGATATGTTTTATAGATATACTTATGATATCTTACAACAAGTAACCAGTGCCTTACCATATCAATCAGGTATTTCAACTCAGCTTCCTAAATCAAATTATGGTATTCAAAAATCATGGGGAGATGAAATCAGTATCAAATACGATAATAACATTGGTACAAACTGGAAGTATTATGTTAAGGGTAATCTAGGATATGCAACTTCAAGAGTTGTTCGTAAATATCAGGCTCTGGCAACAATTGGAACCTGGAAGGATGAAGAAGGACGTATCAGAGGAGGTGAAACAGGATATGTTTCATTAGGTATAATGTCTCAGAGTGATGTAGATCAAATACTAACAGAGAATCCTGATTATACAATTTTTGGAGATGTTCCTGAAGCCGGGATGTTAAACTTTAAAGATGTTGGTGGTTCAAACTACTCAAATGAGCCTGATGGTAAAGTTGATGAAAATGACGAAAGAATTATCTCAAAATATGATTCAGCACCTTATACTTATGGATTTAGTTTAGGTTTTGAATTTAAAAGTTTCAAGTTTGATGCTGTATTTAACGGAAGCTTTGGAAACGATATTATTTTAGATAAGGCGGTTTATAATAAAGGGCAAGGAAATCGTAGTGTATTTGACTGGCTAAGTTATCGTTCAAATAACCTTACCATGTGGAAAGATCACTGGACTCCTGATAATACAGATGCTAAATTACCTCGTTTGGATAATGGTAAAGCAAGTTATCGTTCAACTTTTTGGAAAAGGGATGGACACGTTTTAAACTGGAGATCTGTTACATTATCATATAACATGCCTAAGAGTATATCTAGTAGAATTGGAATTCCAAGTTTAAGAATTTTCTGTTCTGGAAATAACTTGCTAACTATCATTAATCCATATAAATATCGTCACCCAAGTTTGTCGAGTTGGATGGATTATCCTATCATGAGATCGTTTAATTTTGGAGTTAACTTGAATTTATAATAGTTATGTTTAAGAAAATAAGTTTAGCGATATCCCTGTTTGCTTTTTTATTGATTGCAGGAATGTTTTCATCTTGTAGTGATGTTTTAGAAGTCAGGGATGCATCTGTAATTAATCCTGATATTTGGGATGATGAAACAAATACGACATTATATATTAATGATTTATATAGCGCTTTGCCAATTACAACTTCAATAACAATTTCTACTGGAGCTTTTGGTGATCATAGTAGCTATTGTGATGAGACAATTGGTGTAAATACCTTTGTTAATGGTGAATTTACTGCTTCTAGTGTAGGAACCTTTAGTGCTACATATTATCAGAATATCAGATATATTAATATGGCTCTTGAGAAAATGGAAAGTAGTAGCATGGATGAAGAAGCCCATAATAGAATTGTAGGACAGTTATATTTTATGCGTGGTTGGTCATATTGGAATTTAGTGGCCATATATGGTGGAGTGCCTTATGTTACTGATACTTATAATCCATTTTCTGAAAATATTGAAAAAATTAATGTTGAGAGAAATAAAACATCAGAATGTATTCAATATATCGTAGAAGATTTAGATAATGCAATTGCAAATTTACCTGCTGCAGTAACTGAATATCCTGATGGAAGTTCAAGTTATGCTCGTATTACAAGAGCAGCAGCTGCAGCTTTAAAAGGTAGAGTTCTTTTAACATATGCCAGTCCTCTATTTAATCCTAATAATGATGTTACCAGATGGGAAACAGCCTATCAGGCCAACTATAATGCACAGGAAATAGCATCTGCTGATGGTTATGGTCTGATTACAGGTCTTGGATCTGATCCTTTGGATGGAAATTTTGCAAGTATTTATTTGGATGAAGGATTAAGCAATCCGGAAGCTTTATTTGTTAAAGCATATGATCTTAGTGTTGGTAAAACTCATAGTTGGGATAACTCAGTTCGACCATATGTTGCTGGTGTAGGCGGTGCCGAAGGTGGTGGTCAAAGTAATAACCCAACATGGAATCTTGTAAAAGCTTTTCCAATGGTTAATGGTATGGCCATTACTGAAGAAGGATCTGGTTATGATGAAAGTAGTTTCTTTTTAAACAGAGATCCTCGTTTTTATGCAACAATCGGATACAATGGTTGCACCTGGCCCTTATCAGGAATGGATGGAACAAGAGTTTGGACATATTCAGGTAGTGATACTGAAGTAATTAATCCTACCAAAACTGGTTTCTATTGTCGCAAAATGACCAATGCTTCTATTAACTCTGATGAAACAGATGAATGTGGAACAGATTGGATTGAGATAAGATTTGCTGAAATTTTATTAAACCTTGCAGAGTGTGCTAATGAAACAGATCGTCAGTCTGAAGCTATTGCTTTGATTGGTAAAATAAGAGACCGAGCTGGTATTGAAGCAGGAGATGATAATTTATACGGATTAGCTTCATCTTATGCAAATAGCGAAGATTTAACAGAGCTTATCATGAATGAACGTTTCATAGAATTTGCTTTTGAAAACAAGCGTTTTTGGGATATGCGTCGCCGAAATATGTTTTATGAAGATCTAGGAAATACACCTAAATTTAATGGTTCAATTAGAAAGATATTAGAAATTGTTCCTGTTGGTGTTCCTCCTGTTCCAACCTTACGAGAAAAGTTCTTAGCTAATCTGGTTGCAACAAGAAATGATATTGATGTTAACTCTGAATATGCAGATTATTTTACAGGTACATCTAAGTCATATACAGGAGATGTTAATTACCCTATTGCAATTCCGGAAACCTATAAGTTTTTTGCAATACCTCAAAATATTTTAGATCGTTCTACAGCACTAAAACAAACCCAGGGATGGGGTGATGGTGTTGATGAATTTGATCCATACGAATAGTAAAATAAACAAACAAGAAGAATCTAACACCTCTGGGTTAGATTCTTCTTTATATAATATTTAAATCGCTAAAGATATGAAGAGAAATCTACTATTTTTTTGTATTCTTTTAATCGAGTTATGCATGGTTAATCATGCATATTCTCAAACATTAGCTTTTCCTTCAGCGGAGGGATATGGTAAGTATGCTTCCGGTGGTCGTGGAGGTGAAGTTGTTGAAGTTACAAACCTTTTAGATTATGATCCTGCAACAGAAGATCCTATTGAAGGTAGCTTCAGATGGGCTTTTACTCAGGCAATGGAAGCACTTGTAAATAAATGGGGCGTAACATATTATGAGCCATTACCACTTACTGTTGTGTTTAAAGTAGGTGGAGTAATAGAATTAAAAGCAGATTTTTCTTTAAACAGAGATAATGTGACAATTGCCGGTCAAACAGCCTTAGGACAAGGTATCTGTTTTAAAGATTACACAGTAAAATTTGGCGGAAACGAAAATGTTATTGTGCGATTTTTAAGTTTTAGACCAGGAGATGAAACCGGAGAAGAAGTATCAGCTGCCAGATTTGAAAATGGTGGTACTTTTATATTTGATCACTGTTCAATGAGCTGGGGCATCGAAGAAACAACTCACTTTTCTAGTGCCAATGATTATACTGTTCAATGGTGTATCGTTAGTGAAGGATTGTATAACTCTATACATAAAAAAGGAGCAAGAGGATACGCTGCTCAATGGGGAGGTTCGTATTCTACATACCACCACAATTTATTGGCTCATAACTACAATCGTTCTCCTCGTATTAATGGAGCTAACGATGTTGATATTGAAGCTCTTGTTGATTACAGAAATAACTTAAATTTTAATTGGGGTAAATCAAATGCTTGTTACGGTGGAGAGTGGGAAAGTTACCTTATAGGTTTTGCACATACTAATTTTGTAAATAATTATTATAAACCTGGAAATGCTACTTCATCAACTTTATATTTTGCTCAGCCTTCATACGAAAGATCAACAGGACTAGCGGTTGGTTATGGACAATGGTATTTCGATGGTAATGTAATGGAAGGTGATGACAGCAAAACTGCAGATAACTGGAGTGCCGTTGATGGTTCGCAGGTAGGAGGAGTTGAAAATGTTAAGTCAACAACAATGTTTGTAAAAACAGATGGAACAGTTGAAGATTATGATAATTATACAGAGTCAGCAGATGATGCTTATTTATCAATTATAGCTGGAGCTGGTGTTACTGTTCCTTCTCGTAATGGTATTGACGAAAGAATCATTCAGGAAGTAAAAGGCGAGATTTCTATTTATCGTTCAGAATATGTTGCTAATGATGTTACTACTCCAATTCTTGGAGAAACCAATGGAATTATAGATAGTCAATGGAATACAAAACCTCTGGATGCTGATGAAAGTTGGGATCCTTGGTATTCTTATTATACAACAGTTAGTTCAGATAATGCACCTGTTGATACAGATTTGGATGGTATACCTGATGACTGGGAAAATGCAAATGGATTAAATAGCAGTGATCCTGCAGATGCAAAAACGATTACCAATAGCGGCTTTTCTGCATTGGAAGTTTATTTGAATGATCTTGCCGGGGAAACCATAGAATTGTCTTTCCCAACTGCCATTTCTACAAATACAGAAGATAAAATTGTAATATTTACAGATAACAACAATTTGTATGTTAATACTGATTTGGTAATTAAAGAAATTGACATTATTGATATGAATGGTAAGGTTGTAATGTCAAAATCTAATTTAAACGGTCAATCTGTAAACATCTCTTTTCTCACTAAAGGTATTTATGTTGCAAAAGCTAATATAAACGGAGAGATAATAACTCATAAATTTTTAAAAGATAATTAATGTATCGTTAATCTGGTAAATTACTTTTTTAAGAACATAAGTGCAGGTTAAAATAAGGCTATGAGCTTAATTATTAACTGGTATATTTCAGACTTACTTACATGAAATTATATGATGAAACGAACATATAAATTTTAATATTAAAAGCTATTCTGCTTGTAAAGGTTAAAATTTCATGAGAGTTCCATCTGACAAATGATAGAAATTATAATCATATGAAACGAGCCATGAGTAAAACTTACTCACTCAGAAAGATGATCATTGGCGAGTTCCATATGGCTTATGAAAACAAATTATAATCATATGAAAAATATTGTAGTATTACTTATATTATTGGCAGGTGTTTTTAATGTTTCAGCTCAGGTATTCGATTATGTAGTTGATGCTAGTGGATCTGGAACACATACTACCATTCAATCTGCCATTGATGCTTGTCCTGATAATGTGCGAACATTTATTTTCGTAAAAAACGGCACATATCAGGAAAAGGTAATGATCGGTTCTCATTCAACAACTTCAAGCAAAATAATATCCTTAATTGGTGAGGATGTTGATAACGTAATTATCTCATGGGATGATTATAATGGAAAAACGATTACATATGATGGAAAAACAGTAACATCAGGAACACCTCAATCTGCTACTTTTACTGTTAATTCAGAAGACTTTTACGCAGAGAATCTTACTATTAAAAATGAATATACTTCAGCTCAGGCTGTTGCTTTATATACAGTAGCTGATAGACAAACATTTAAGAATTGTAAGATTATTGGTTTTCAGGATACGCATTACTTAAAAAAGGCACGTAGATCTTTTTATAAAGATTGTTTTATTGAAGGAGGTACAGATTACATATGTGCTGGTGGTACAGCTATTTTTGAAGATTGTACCTTGCATAGTTTAAAAAATGGATCATATGTAACTGCTCCTGAAGATATATTAGCCATTACATCCGGTTATTTTCATGGCTTTGTTTTTAGAAACTGTACACTAACTTCTGATGATAATATTATTGTTTATTTAGGACGACCATGGCAAATGCTTGCTTCTTCGGTTTTTATTAGCTGTAATATGGAAAATATCAAACCTGAAGGATGGTCAGAATGGGATGGTAGTAATTATGCAACTTCTTTCTTTGCTGAATATAACAGCATGGACATGTCTGGCAATTTACTTGATGTATCCAACAGAGTTTCATGGAGTAGACAATTGACAGAATCAGATGTAAATACATATTATACAAATGATGTGATATACTCGCACATTTCTACAAGTTATGATCCTGTTGCCTTAGTTACCCCTCTTTCAGACCCTGCTAATGCTCAAATTAATGGTACAGAGTTGACATGGGATGCTATTGATGGATCATTAGGTTATGTAATTTATAAGGACGGTGTTGTATTAGGATTTTCTCAAAGCAATACTTATACGGATAGTACTCCTTCTTCCATAGATACTTATCATGTAGTTTCTGTTAGTAGTATTGGTGCTTTAAGTGATGGAACAGTAACTGGCGAACCTACAGCTATAAATGAGATAGATAGTGAATTAAATTATACTTTAACAAAGGATGCTATTGCATTTGATCAGATTTCAAATGTTGAAGTTTATAATATGTACGGAAAGCTTGTAATAAAAAAGCAGTTGGTATATAATGTTTCATTAGAAGAATTAAATAAAGGCATTTATATAGTAAAATATGAAGGTGAAACAGGAACTAAAGGAACTTTTAAATTTTTAAAATAGTTTGCTGCAAGTTTTTGTAAACAGATAAGAAATAGAAATTAATAAGGTTCTAACACTTATAAAATATTAGAGAAGAGAAAATATAATGTATTCTGAAGTTTAAAGTGCATTATAGTGAATTAAATATGGATTAGGTTTTGTTTTGTGTTTAAAATGTTAGTAAAAGTATTATCATATCGGTTTTCATTCAAGTATTTGCTTGTATTCTTGCAATTAAGCTTATCCGTTCCTGGAATAATTGCTCAAGCGCCTGTTATAAAGATTGATTTTAATCAATCAGGAAGAGATGTAAATCAGGTTTCTCAACTGGGTTATGAGGCATGGGATCTATACGAAAATCCAGCAACAAAAACTTATCAGGGAGTTACCTTTTCTATATCTAAATTTGGAGATATTGGTTCTGGATTAAAAAGCACATGGTATAAAGGAGGTATTAATACTGCTAAATTAGTGAGCGATGGACTAACTGTTATTGATGGCAATGATGGTGCTGCTATATTATTAACACTTAGAAATCTGCCTGAGGGAGAGAATAGTTTGTTGGTTTATTTAAACAACATTGATAATCCTAAAACACAGACCTTTTGTCCATTAGATATTCTTATTAATAATGAATTAGTTGAAGATGACATTCAGCCTACAACCAGGGCGGTATCCAATTATGAAGCAAAGATTGTATATCTAAAATTTAATGCTGTAAAATATACTGATGTTAATATTCTATTTAAAGCAGATGTGTTAAAAGGAGCTATTGCTAATAATAAGAATGTTATTATAAATGCCATCGAGCTTAATACCCCAAACTTGCTAGAACAGGCAAAAGAACCTTTCCCTCAGGACCATGATGAACATGTAATTGCAAAAGAGGATAATTCAGTGACTTTAAAGTGGATTGCAAATCCAAAGGCATGTTCACATGATGTGTATTTTTCAAATAATATTGAGTCAGTTATTTCTGCACAAAAATCTGATGAAGCATATAAGGGAAATATGAAGGAAACTTCTTTCGATGTATCAGGTTTGGATTCTCATTTAACTTATTATTGGAGAATTGATGAAGTAAAAGAAGACGGATCTGTAACCAAAGGAGAAATTTGGTCTTTCCGAATTGCTCAATTGGCTTTTTTAGGTGCAGAAGGCTATGGAAGGTTTGCCAGAGGCGGTCGTGATGGAAAAGTGGTTCACGTAACAAATCTGAATGACAGTGGTGAAGGAAGTTTACGCTATGCTATAGAAATTGAAAAAGGACCAAGAACCATTGTATTTGATGTTTCAGGAATTATTCAATTACAATCGCGTTTGACATTATCAGATAGTAAAGTAACTATTGCAGGGCAAACAGCACCAGGTAAAGGAATATGTATTAAAAACGCACCATTGGGTTTAAGTGGTGCTGAGGATGTTATTATTCAGAATATCCGTGTTAGAAGAGGATCTGAAGGAGATTACAATTGGGGCCTTGACGGAATGGGAATGCAAGGTAGTAACAACTGTATTATAGATCATTGTTCAATAAGCTGGACTATTGACGAAGCTTTTAGTTCGCGTTCTGGTCAGAATATAAGTTTGCAAAGAACATTAATAAGTGAAGCCTTAAATGTTGCTGGTCATCCTAATTATCCGGAAGGAACTAAACATGGCTATGCAGGTAGCATTGGAGGTGATATTGGAAGCTTTCATCATAATTTATTAGCTCACTGTGAAGGTCGTAATTGGAGTCTGGCAGGTGGACTTGACGGTAATGCTTATTATGCTGGTCGTTTGGATATCAGAAATAATGTGGTATATAACTGGGGTCACCGAGCTACTGACGGAGGAGCAAAAGAAGTGAATTTTGTTGGCAACTATTACAAACCAGGAGCAGCAACCAATTTTTTCTATGCTTTAAACATGCAACATGAAGGCACTGGGTTGGGGATGCAAAGAGCATTTTTTAAAGGTAACGTGATGCCGGGTTATTTTGATGAAGACGATCAGGAGAAAGGTCGAAAGTTCACAATAAGTAATAATGCAAATGTAGATTGGGAAACTTTTGTGAAAGAGCCATTTTTTGCATCATACGTAAATACACAATCTGCAATAGCAGCTTATAAAGATGTTATTTCAGATGTTGGTTGTATTAATCCTGTTTCAGATGATCATGATCTGCGCATTATAGAAGAAACACTTAAAGGCTCTTATTCAATTAAAGGGAGTAAATCAGGAAAACCAGGTTTGCCTGATGATCAGTCTGATGTTGGGGGATATGAAAATTATCCTGTAGAAATCAGAAGTAGCGATTGGGATTCTGATGGTGACGGACTTCCTAATTGGTGGGAGGAAGCTTTCCATTTAAATATTAATTCTGCAAAAAACGATTTTTCAGATACTAATAATGATGAAGACGGAGATGGATATACTCAAATGGAAGAGTATTTAAATTGGATGAATAAGCTACATTATTTTAGTTCTGTAAAAGATAAGCTTGTTATTCATCTTAAAGCTTTATTTAAGGGATATGAAAAAACACCGCACTATTCTGTTGTAAATGCGGATAACGGAAAAATCAACATTAAAAAAGATCAGGCAAAAATTAGCGCTTCAACTAAAGGTTTTGCATCATTCACTATAAAAGTAGTTGATGCAGAAGGCGATAGTAAGGAGCGCGAAGTTGTGGTATATTTTAAATAGAATTTGAAAATCAAACGATACTTAATCTGTTTGAGATTTATAATAAAATATTAACCAAAGCAATAGGGTAATATCTTGTTTTGGTGTATAGAATTAAAAGAATATTGGAATTAAAAAAACAATTAGAAATGAAAAAAGCAAATCGTGTTTTATGCACATTAATTGCATTATTTGGTTTTGTGTATTTTAATGGGCTATTTGCTCAATATCCGGATATTCCGGAGGATGTACACAAAGCATCTGTGAAATTAATTGAAGATACTTATAAATTATCTGATGAAGCATGGGAAAAAGCTCTTCCTATTGTTGAAAAAGAAGCAGCTGAAGGTAGACCATATATTCCTTGGGCTGGTCGTCCAAATGATTTACCTCAGGCTGATATACCATCTTTTCCTGGCGCTGAAGGTGGCGGTATGTACAGCTTTGGTGGTCGCGGTGGAAAAGTAATTACTGTTACTAGTTTGGCTGATCATGGTCCTGGAACTTTACGTGAAGCTTGCGAAACAGGTGGTGCTCGTATTATTGTATTCAATGTAGCCGGAATTATAAAATTAGAACGTCCTATTATAGTTCGCGCTCCTTATGTTACAATTGCAGGACAAACAGCGCCTGGTGATGGGGTTTGTTTAGCTGGTGAAAGTTTTTGGATTGATACTCATGATGTAGTTATCCGTCATATGCGTTTCCGAAGAGGAGAAACGTGGGTAGGTCGTCGTGACGATGCTATTGGCGGTAATCCTGTAGGAAACATTATGCTAGATCATATTTCTGCAACATGGGGATTAGATGAAAATATGTCTATCTACCGTCATATGTGGAATGATGGAACAGGAAAAAAGGATGTTAAGCTTCCGACAGTTAATATTACGATCCAAAACTCCATTTTTGGTGAAGCTTTAGATACATGGAACCACGCTTTTGGTAGTACACTAGGAGGTGAAAATTGTTCTTTTATGCGTAACCTTTGGGCTAATAACTCAGGAAGAAATCCTTCTATTGGTTGGAACGGAGTATTTAATTTTGTGAATAATACAGTATTTAACTGGGTACACCGTTCTCTTGATGGTGGTGATTATACCGCAAAATATAATATCATAAATAATTACTTTAAACCAGGTCCTGCATCAAAATTGGATGAAGCAGTAGGTCATCGTATCATAAAACCAGAATCAGGAAGAAGTAAATTGGATCACCATGTTTATGGTAAGGCTTATGTTTATGGAAATATCATGGAAGGTAACGATAAAGTTACTAAAGATAACTGGGCTGGTGGTGTTCAGGTAGAAGATATGCCTGACAAAAATGATCCTTATAAAGAAGTATTGTTATCAGAAGATTTGAAGCAGTATAAAGATCAGATTTATTGGACTCGTCCTTTTGCTATGCCATATTTAACCATTATGCCAGCTAAAGATGCACATGAGTACGTATTAGATCATGCTGGTGCAACATGGCCAACTCGTGATGCTGTAGATGAACGTATTGCAAGAGTTGTTCGCACAGGTAAGATAGAATATGCAAAAAAGGTAAGCTTAAAAGATGTTCCTCAATTTAAATACCGTCGTTTACCTGAAGATTCTTATAAAATTGGAATTATTACAGACATTAGTCAGGTAGGTGGGTATCCTGAGTATAATGGTACTCCTTATGTTGATACCGATAAAGATGGTATGCCTGATGATTATGAGAAAAAAGTTGGATTAAATCCTAATGATGCTTCTGATGCTAATGGGGATATTAACCATGATGGTTATACTAATATTGAAATGTATATCAATGGTATTAATCCTAATTACTCTGTAAACTGGCAAGATCTTAAAAATAATTATGATACATTAAACGATCGAGTTTCATTAATTGAATTTTAATATGGTGTTTCATCTCCAGGAATTATTGTTTCTGGAGATTTTTTGTTTTTAATGATAAGATTTTAATTATGAAGATGAGAATGATATTAACAGTACTATTTATAGCTTCATTTGTTTTTGGGAATGCTCAAAATGATGGGAATGAGGAAGATGAATATACCAAGGTTATCAGGGGAAGAGCTGATAAAATTGTAGATGAAATGACCTTTAGTTGTAGTGATTTGAAAATTAGAGTCCGTGACTTAATAATGGATCATTATAGGTTCTTAAGTGAAGCAGAGGATTCTCGTAATGCTGATGTTGCAAAAATCAGAGAAACCTATGCTGAAAATAAGGAATTAAGAGATGCTAAAATAGATTTACGAAAAGCTGAGCAAGAATTGAAAATTCGTGATCACCATTTTGCATTTAATTCAGAATTAAAATTAGTTATTACTGAAGAGCAGATTGATCAGGTTAAAGATGGTTTAACTTATAATGTTTGTCCAAATACTTATGCCGCATTTCAGGATATGATTCTTGATTTAAAACCAGAGGAAAAAGAACAAATTCATATTTGGTTGTTGGAAGCCAGAGAACATGCGATTGACGGAGGTTCATCAAAAGAGAAGCATGGTTGGTTCGGAAAATATAAAGGACGTATCAATAATTATCTTTCAAAACAAGGTTATGATTTGAATAAGATAAGTGAAGAATGGCATGAAAGAATGAGAGCTAAAGGTATACAACTTTAGAAAGCTTATTTTGACTTAAAATATTGTAACTATATATTACAATTGAGCTGTGAAACTTAGAGTTTGATTTTTAGTTATATCAAACTCTATTTAAAATTATAAATTACTTTTCTAATGACTCGTTCAGTGAAAAATATTATTTCTGCACACAAAATATTTGCTATTAAATACACAGTACTTATTTCTTTATTAGTGGTAGCTACTTCTATTTTGGCGAAGCCTCGTCCAAAACCACTGGTATATATTGGTAGCAATGGAAAATTAGAATACATCTCAGATGAAAAAGGTAATCGTATTATAGATTTTTCATATTGCGGATACGAAGCCTCAGAAAAAGAAATTCCATTTATTGAAGCCAAAGTCATTATTGCTGAGGTTGAAGGAGATGCTACAGAATTAATACAAAAAGCCATCGATTATGTTGGTAATTTACCTTTAGATAACAATGGTTTTAGAGGTGCTATACAGTTTGAAGGTGGAAAATATTTGGTAAAAGGACGATTAAAAATTGAAAAATCCGGAATTGTTCTTAGAGGTAAAGGAATGGGAGATAATGGAACCCAGATTATTGTAGGAGGAAAAGACAGACTTACTTTTATCAGAGTTAAAGGAGAGGATAATAAAATATTAGAAAAAGCATCGGACGTAAAAGATGCTTATGTTCCAATTAATGCAAAATATGTTACTGTAAACAGTGTTAAGGATTTTACAGTAGGACAAAAAATAATGATTCATCGTCCATCTACTCAAAAGTGGATTGATGAATTAAAAATGAGAGAAGTTGGTGGTGAATCATCAGGTTATGTAGGATGGAAACCTGGTCAGAGAGATATATGGTGGGATAGAGCCATCAAAGAAATTAAACGAGATACGCTGTTTTTTGATGCTCCAATTACAACAGCTTTAGATACAACTTACGGAATTAGTCAGGTTGTTCCTTACCAATGGAAAGGAAGAATCAATAATATTGGCATAGAAAATTTAAGTTTAACCTCTGAGTATGATGCAACAAATCCTAAAGATGAAGATCATTGTCATTCCGCTATTTCTATTGAAAATGCTGAGAATGTTTGGGTGCGTCAAATTGTTTTTAATCATTTTGCCGGATCAGCAGTAGCTGCCTATGAAACAGCTCGTAAAGTAACTGTTGAAGACTGTGTTTCATTGGCACCGGTTTCTGAAATTGGAGGATGGAGAAGAAATACCTTCTTTACAATGGGGCAGCAAACTCTATTTCAAAGGTTATATGCTGAAGATGGCTATCATGATTTTGCAACCGGATTTTGTACAACAGGTCCTAATGCTTTTGTTGAGTGTTATTCAAGTTTGCCTCATAATTACAGTGGAGCAATAGACAGTTGGGCTTCAGGATTATTGTTTGATATTGTAAATGTTGATGGTCAACGTTTATCTTTTAATAATCATTATCTGGATAATCAGGGTTCGGGTTGGTGTGCTGCCAATTCTATGTTTTATCAATGTTCGGCTGACAGAATAGAAAGTTTTGCTCCGCCTACAGCTACGAACTGGTGTATTGCATCATGGGCTCAGTTTATTGGCGATGGATACTGGCATGAACAAAATAGCCATCTGTCACCAAGGAGTTTATATTATAAGCAATTGGCAGATCGTTTGGGAAAAGATGAAAAAGCGTATGAAAATCAATACAGAATCAAACCGGAGGAAGCTTCAAGTAGTCCTACTGCAGAAGTTGCTGAGCAATTGACTAAAGAATCATACAAACCATTGGAAACAATGAAGCAATGGGTAATGAGAGCTTCGGAAAGAAATTATATCAATACAGATTCAAAAGATGCTTTATTAGCAACCAAAATAAAAGACGCTAAACATGTAAAAGAGGATGATATACCTGAAATTTCTATTCAAAATGGATGGATGGTATATGGTTCAAAAGTGATGGCAGGAATGCGCTTTACGGTACCTTGGTGGAGAGGTGTTGCTCGTCCTTATCAGGCTATTAAAGAGAATCCTTGTGTTACAAGATATGTTCCTGGTAGATATGGAAATGGTTATACTGATGACCTTACATATGCATCAGAATGGATGAAGAAGAATAATATGGTTGGTTTAGAACACAATTATGGCTTATGGTATGATCGCCGTAGAATGGACCATGAGCGTGTACGTCGTATGAATGGTAATGTTTGGGCTCCTTTCTTTGTTCAGCCTTGGGCACGTAGTGGACAAGGAATTGCTTGGGATGGATTAAGTAAATATGATCTTACAAAATTTGATTATTTCTATTGGTCGAGGTTAAAGCAGTTTGCTGATATTGCAGCCAAAGAAGGCCAGGTTTTGGTTCATCACAACTATTTTCAGCATAATATTTTAGAAGCGGGAGCACACTGGTCTGATAGTCCATGGCGTCCTGTTAATAATATCAATAACACAGGATTTCCAGAACCAGCACCTTATGCCGGAGATAAAAGGATTTTTGTTGCAGAACAGTTTTACGATATCAATCATCCTGTACGAAGAGAATTACATAAGAAATTTATTCGTCAGTGTTTGGATAATTTTGCTGATAACAATAATGTACTTCAGTTGATTAGTGCGGAATATACCGGTCCTGTTGAGTTTGTTGAATTCTGGATTGATGTAATCAAAGAATGGGAAAAAGAAACCGGTAAACATGAAATGATTTGCTTAAGTACAACAAAAGATGTTCAGGATGTGATTTTAAATCAACCCGAACGAGCTCAGGTAATTGATGTTATTGATGTTCGTTATTGGAGTTATCGTCCGGATAGTTCTGCTTATGCACCAAAGGGAGGTATAAATTTAGCTCCTCGTCAACATGCACGTTTGGAGAAGACAGGTAGCCGATCTTTTAATTCTGTTTATCGAAGTGTAATTGAATATAAAATGAGATTCCCGAAAAAAGCAGTGATTTACAGTGAAGGAAGATTTGATGCTTATGGATGGGCTGTTTTTATGGCAGGCGGATCTTTGCCTGTATTACCTCAGGAAACTTCTAAAGAACTATTGAATGCTGCATCTTCAATGCGACCTGTTGAAAATGCAGAGAATGCTGAAGAATTATCTATGCTTTCAAATAAAAATGGTGAGTATATCATTCATTTAGCAGCCAAAAATAAAGTGGATCTGGATCTGTCATCATATAGAGGTACCTATGTTATAAGATATGTTGATTTAAATACCGGAAAAACTACCGGTGATAAAAAGGTAATAAAAGCAGGTTCAAAGGTTAGTTTAACTAATCCTTATGATAGTAATAGTATTTTATGGATAACTAAAAAATAAAACCGTTTAGGCATGTTTAAAAAATTAGCATTAGGAGTTATTGCATTATCAATGATGGTGGCTTGTGTTTCAAAAAAGGCTGCAAAGAAAGAAGGGCTATCTTTATTAAAGATTTCCGAAAACGGAAGGTTTATGGAAGATGAGAGTGGAGATCCATTCTTTTGGTTAGGGGATACCGGATGGCTGCTTTTTTCTAAATTAACAAGAGAAGAAGCTGATCAATATCTTACAAATAGAGCTCAATTAGGTTTTAATGTAATTCAGGTAATGGTTTTACATACCATTGGAGCAAAAAATGTATATGGAGATTCTGCATTAATCAAAAATAATGTTGCGTTTCCTTTAATTACAGAGGGAAATGATTTTAAAGATTCTGTACAATATGATTTTTGGGATAATGTGGATTATGTAGTTGATCTTGCTGCAAAAAAAGGTTTATACATGGCCATGGTTCCTGTTTGGGGTAATAATGTTAAGGAAGGTTATGTTTCAAGAGATGATGCGGCTACTTATTCTAAATGGTTAGCAAATCGTTATAAGGACAGAAAGAATATCATCTGGTTAAATGGTGGTGATACTTATGGTAGTGATTCTACTGCAACATGGAACATCATTGGTAATGGATTAAACGATAATGATCCTAATCACCTGATCACTTTCCATCCTCGTGGCAGATGTTCTTCAACTGATTGGTTCCATAACGAAAAATGGATGGATTTTAATATGGTTCAGTCTGGTCACCGTAGATATGATCAGGATGATACTGAGAGGGGCTATGGTCAGGATAACTGGCGTTATATGGAGGATGATTACAAAATGACTCCGGCAAAACCAACAATTGATGGAGAGCCATCTTATGAAGGAATACCTCATGGATTACACGATGTAAATCAACCGTTCTGGAATGATGATGATGTTCGCAGATATGCATATTGGTCAGTTTTTTCGGGTGCCTTTGGATATACTTATGGACATAGTGCAGTAATGCAGTTTTATAACGAAAAAGATAAAGAACCGGCTTATGGTGCTAAATTATATTGGCAACAAGCGATTAACGAGCCTGGAGCAAAACAAATGAAATATGTAAAGCAATTGATGCTTTCAAGAGATTTCTTTAGCAGAGTTCCTGATCAATCTTTATTAGCTGAAAATGGTGAAAAGTATGCCTATAAAGTTGCAACTAAAGGCAATGGTTATGCTTTGATATATACTTTTATTGGAGATGAGATCGCTGTTAATATGGACCATTTTTCATCTTCAAAAGTTAAAGCCTCTTGGTTTAATCCTCGTAATGGTGAGATTAAGGAGATAAAAGAAGTTTCAAATAGTGGTGTAGCAAGATTTGATGCTCCGGGAGAGACAGAAGATGGAAACGATTGGGTATTAATTTTAGATGAGAAGTAAAAGCCCCTCTCAATCTCCCCAAGTGGGGAAAGGCTTATTTACAGCTTGTAAAAAATAACTCAGTGTCATTATCTCTCTTTGTTTAAAAGCTATTGGTTATTAATTACACAACTGAATTTTAATTATGAAACATATTACTTATTGTATATTATTATTGATAATTGCACTTATTGGCTGTAATCAGCCCAAAGAGTCAAAAGAAGTATTTATGTTTACTTCTTTTCATGAGCCAGCAACAGATGGATTGAGACTTTTATATAGTTATGATGGTTTCCAGTGGACTGATTTAGATACTACATTTTTAAAACCTGAAGCAGGACCTAGTCATCTGATGAGAGATCCATCAATGGTTAAAGGACCGGATGGTACTTTTCATTTAGTTTGGACTACAGGTTGGAGAGGTGATTTAGGATTTGGTTATGCAAGTTCTAAAGATCTAATGAATTGGTCAGAACAGCAATTTATTCCTGTTATGGAATATGATACTACAACCGTGAATGTTTGGGCTCCTGAGTTGTTTTACGATGATGAAAATCAGGAATACATCATTGCATGGTCTTCTACTATTCCATTTAAATTTCCTAAAGGGATTGAGGAAGAAAAAAATAATCATCGTATGTATTATACTAAAACAAAAGATTTTAAAACATATTCTGACCCTGAATTATTTTGTGAACCAGGATTTAGTGTGATAGATGCTGTTACTGTAAAAAGAGCTAAAGATGATTATGTTTTAGTATTAAAAGATAATACGCGTCCTAACCGAAATCTGAAAATTGCCTTTGGTAAAACGCCTGTTGGTCCATGGAGTGAAGCTTCAGAAGCTTTTTCTGGAAATTTTGTAGAGGGTCCAACTGTATTAAAGCTTGGTGATGCCTGGTATATCTTCTGTGATGTTTATAAAGAATACAGGTATGGGGTTTACAAAACAACAGACTTCATAAACTTTGAAGATGTTTCATCTGAATTTAGTATTCCTAAAGGTCATAAACATGGAACAATATTTACAGCTCCAGAAGAGGTTTTGAATAACCTAAAACTAAAGATGACTAGATAGTTCATAGTTAAAAGTTTAAAGTTAAAAGTGAATAGAATACTTAAGTAATCATACTTTTAACTTTTGACTTTCAACTTTTGAACTTTGTTATTGGTAACAAATTTTAGAAAAGGAAAAAATGATACGAACAACACTATATACATTATTATTTTTGGCGTTAGGAGTCCTGAGTGTAAACGCTCAGGATACTGCGCGATATATTGGAAATACATTATCTAATATCGATTATCATCATGGAATGTTAAGTCCTGCTGTAGGAACACATAATATTCAGGTATTGCGTGCTAATCGTGAAATGCCTGATGCTGCTGATGATTGTGGCTGGACTTACAATCATCAACCAATGCTGGCTTATTGGAATGATACTTTTTATTTAGAGTATTTAAGTGATTCTGTAGGTGAGCATATTCCTCCTAGTCAATCTTTTTTGTGTGTTTCAAAAGATGGTTACAATTGGGGCAAACCCAAAGTTATTTTCCCTCAATACAAAGTGCCGGATGGAACAACAAAAGAAGGTGTTGATGGAGTGGCAAAAGACCTAATCGCCATTATGCACCAGCGTATGGGTTTTTATGTTTCGTCAAATGATCGTCTATTGGTTTCCGGATTTTATGGAATTAGTATTGATCAGCACGATAGCCCTAATGATGGTAATGGTATTGGTCGTGTAGTACGTGAAATATATAAAGATGGCACATGGGGTCCAATCTATTTTGTGCGATACAATCATAATTGGGATAAGAAAAATACTGAATTTAAATTTTATACTTCAAGTAGAGATAAAGGATTTAAAAAGGCTTGTGAAGAGCTGATGGCAAATCCTTTAATGATGCAACAGTGGAATGAAGAGGCAGATCGTGATGATCCTATTATTCCTATGACAAACCAATTTAAGGCTTTTAATTTCTATCATTTACAAGATAATCGAGTTGTAGGTTGGTGGAAACATGCTTTAACAGCCATTAGTGAGGATGGTGGGAAAACATGGCCTCGCCCTGAAAGAGCTCCAGGTTTTGTAAATAAAAATGCTAAAATATGGGGCCAAAAAACAACTGATGGTAAATATGCTACTGTATACAATCCTTCTGAATACAGATGGCCATTAGGTGTTTCAGTTAGTGATGATGGATTAAATTACAATAACCTTCTTTTAGTACATGGTGAAATTTCACCAATGCGTTATGGTGGTAATTTTAAATCATACGGACCTCAATATGTGAGAGGTATCATTGAAGGTAATGGTCAGCCAAAAGATAAAAATATGTGGTTGACTTATAGTATGAATAAAGAAGACATTTGGGTATCAAAAGTTCCTGTACCAATTACAGATAAAGTTACTGAGGATGTTACTGAGGTATTTAACGAATTACCTGATAATAAAGAGTTAAATTGGTGGAATATTTATAGTCTTCAGTGGGCACCTGTAAAGATTGAAAAAGTTAAAGGAGAGAAAGTATTAACGATAAAAGATAAGGATCGCTATGATTTCGCTTTAGCAGAAAGAGTTATTCCATCATCAGAAAGTTCAGTGGTTGAATTTACTGTTGTTCCGCAGCAAAATGATAATGGTCAGTTACATATTGAATTTCAAAACGCCGAAGGTCTTGGAGCCATTCGTTTGGTATTTGACAATGATAGTGTATTGAAAGTTCGAAACGGTTATCGTTATTCTGGAGTTACACGCTATGAACCTGGAGAAGAATATAAAATTCAGGTTAAATTTGATGTTAGTAAAAGATTTTACTGGGTTACTGTTAATGGAAAGCAAAAAGGAAATTATCGCTTAATGTATCGTCCGGTTCATGAAATTTCAAGTGTAGCATTCAGAACAGGAGATATTCGTCGTTTTCCTGATGCAGATACTCCTACAGATCAGGATTATGATCTTAAGGATGCCGGAATCCCTGTAAAGGAAGCTCAGTTTAACATCAAATCATTTACATCGATAAAAATCAGATAATGAACAAGTTTAAGTATATCATATTTATTGCAATTGTTTTCGCATTAGCTTCATGTAGTTCTAATAAAAAAGATAGTAGTTACCAGGGGTCGGTTTTAAATGTAGATGATTTTAAGCACTATGTTGATTATTTTAATCGCATGGAGGATGAAAATATAGCTCAGGCTATACCTAATGCTGAATCATGGCAATGGATGAAAGATAATGTTCCATTCTTCGATTGTCCTCAGGATAATTTTGAAGAGATGTTTATTTATCGTTGGTGGACTTTGAGAAAGCATATTAAAGAAACTCCGGTTGGCTATGCAATGACAGAGTTTTTAGTACAGCGTTCTTATTCTGATAAATATAACTTGATTGCTTGTGCCATGGGGCATCATATTATGGAATCAAGATGGCTACATGATTCAAAGTACCTTGATGATTATGTTCATGTTTGGTTTAGAGGAAATGAAGGCAAGCCAATGAATAAACTTCATAAATTTAGCAACTGGACTGCAGATGCATTATATCAAAAATATTTGGTTGATGGAGATAAAGAATATATGTTGGACATGCTACCGGATATGGTTTCAGATTATGAGCGTTGGGAAAAGGAACGTCGTTTAGAAAACGGATTGTTTTGGCAAAAGGATGTTCAGGATGGTATGGAAGAGCAAATTAGTGGTGGACGTCACGTAAAAAATGCTCGTCCAACAATTAATAGTTATATGTATGCCAATGCAGTTGCCATAAGTAAAATGGCATCTATGAAAGGTGAAGCTGACATTGAAAAGAAATATAAAGCAAAAGCAGATACATTATTAGGTTTAATTACAACAAAACTTTGGAGTGAGGATAGTCAGTTTTATGAAACAGTAAAAGAAGATGGTGATTTTGCAAATGTTCGTGAAGCAATAGGTTTTATTCCATGGTATTTTAACATTCCAACCGATGCTCAGTCTGTAGCCTGGAAACAGTTAATGGATGATCAGGGTTTTTTAGCTCCTTATGGTCAAACAACAGCTGAACGTCGTCATGATGAATTCAGAAAAAAAGGTTGTTGTAAATGTGAATGGGATGGTGCTATATGGCCATTTGCAACATCGCAAACAATGGTTGGACTAGCAAACGTACTTAATAATTATGATCAGAATGAGATTACTAACGAGGATTACTTCAGGCATATGGAGTTATATGTTGAATCTCAATATCATCGTGGTCGTCCATACATAGGTGAGTATCAGGATGAAGTGACCGGGTATTGGTTAAAGGGAGATCAGGAGCGTAGTCGTTATTACAATCATTCAACATTTAATGATTTAATGATTACTGGATTGATCGGATTAAGACCACGAGTTGATGAAAAGATAGAAGTAAATCCATTAGTTCCTCAGGATAAGTGGGACTGGTTTTGTTTGGATAATGTGCAATATCAAGGAAAAATTCTGACTATAATTTGGGATAAAGATGGATCAAAATATAACAAAGGTGCAGGTTTACAGATTTTAGTTGATGGTAAGTCTGTTGCTCATTCAGATCAATTAATAAAGTTAGTAACTGATTAAATCAATAGTTATGAAAGTACTTAAAGGATTTGCAGTATTATTTGTTTTATTGAGTCTTGTTGGTTCAATTCAAGCAAAAGAATTGTCTGATCAGGAGAAGAAAGCAACTGAATGGATAAAAACTTTAGAATTAAACGATAAAGCGAAAGAAAAACGTTTGATCAAAGTTGTAACAAAGCATCTTACAGCGGTTAAGGATTGGCATGATTCACATCCAGCTTCAATGGTACCTGAAGGAATTAATCCAAGAACAGGTGATAAGCTAACCGAGTTAGATCGTCAGATTATCGTTGATTCATCAATGCCATCAACTGTTCATGAAAATTTAATGGATGGTTTAAGAGGTGACTTAACAAAAGAGCAGGTTGAAAAGGTATTAGATTGTTATACCGTAGGAAAGGTTGCCTTTACAATGAAAGCTTATAAAGAAATAGTTACTGATATGACTCCCAAAGAAGAAGAAATGATTTTGGGGAACTTGAAGAAGGCTCGTGAAATGGCAGTTGATTACAAAAGCATGAAGGAGATATCTGCAATTTTCGAGATTTATAAAACAAAAAATGAGCAATATCTTAACAGTAATGGTCGCAGTTGGCACCAGATGTATAAGGATTACGTGAAAGCTCTTAAGGAAAAGAAAAATAAAAAATAATATGATGTCGTTAAAGAGAATTTTATCGTTGAGTTTAGTTCTTGGATTAGTAGTGTTTAATGCACAAGCCAAGAAAAACAAGTGGAAGAAAGGAATTATTACAGAGCAATTCATTTATGAAAAAGCTGATTTTCCATCTTGTCATGCCGGAACATTAGCCGAAACACCAGAAGGTTTGGTAGCTGCTTTTTTTGGAGGTGAGTATGAACGTCATCCGGAAGTTTGTATCTACGTAAGTCATCTTAAAGATGGTAAATGGTCTAAACCAATGAACGTGGCCAACGGAATTCAAAATGACACATTGCGTTATCCAACATGGAATCCTGTTTTATATCAAATACCAGGAGGTGATTTATTATTGTTTTATAAAGAGGGTCCAAAGCCTCAGGATTGGTGGGGAATGATTAAACGTTCATCAGATAATGGTCATACCTGGAGCGAAGCAGAAAAAATGCCTGAAGGTTACATAGGACCGGTTAAAAACAAGCCTATTCTATTGGATGATGGAACATTAATCTGTCCTTCTTCAAAAGAAATTAAAGGTTGGGAAGTACATTTTGAAACAACAAAAGATTGGGGGAAAACTTGGGAGACAACAAATGCGATTAATAAATATAAGGTTCATAACATTATTCAGCCAAGTATTTTAAAGCATAAGGATGGTACTTTACAAATCCTTTGTCGAAGTAAGAATGGAGTTGTAGTAACAGCGTACTCTCACGATAATGGTAAAACCTGGGGATTAACACAGGATACAGAATTACCAAATAACAACTCAGGTACAGATGCAGTAACATTAGCTGATGGTCGTCATTTAATTATTTACAATCATGCTAAAACGCCAATGAATGCTTCAAAAGGTCATCGAACTCCTTTAAATGTTGCAGTAAGTAAAGATGGAGTTAAATGGTATGCTTCATTAGTTTTGGAAGATTCAGAAATTAGTCAGTATTCATATCCAGCAGTAATTCAATCAGCTGATGGAATGGTTCACTTTATTTACACTTGGAGACGTGAGCGTATGAAATATGTAAAAGTAGATCCTTCTAAGTTACGTATGAAGCTGATTAAAGATGAAAAATGGCCTGAATAAGGTAATTAAGGTAAAAGGGTATCATGGTTGTATGGTATGAAGGTGATACCCTAATCGTAATAACCAGATAGGATTAAAAAATAGGGACCAGGATATATAGTTCAAAGCCTGAAGGGCTGCAATATAACAGTCCGGGGTGAAGCCCCGGGAATTTAAAGTCATGTAAATCAATCCCTAAAAGGGTGACGTAATAAAAAGGTTAAAGGTATAACTATTAAGGCGTGAATTCTTAATTTTTAGTATCATGTCCCTTATTTCTAATCTTTTATCTAGATATATTGAAATGAAAAAAATAACAATATTTTTTTGTCTGATCATGATAACGTTTACATGCGCTATCGGTCAAAATTCAGATAACAAATTTGCCCGTCCTTTAAAGGATGTATTGAAAGATGTTGAGCAGGAGTATAATGTTAAATTGCGTATTTCAGATAAGGATGTAGAAGGCAAGATATTGAATTATGCCAACTGGCGTTTTAGAGCAGATGTTGAAGAAACATTAAAAAATGTTTTAGCTCCTTTTGATTTAATGGCTCTTCCTGATAATGGACCAAATAAATATAAAATTGAAGAGTTTCGTTATCATAGAAGAACAATTGAAGAAGGTAAAGAAACATTAGATTATTTAGCTTCTAAATATTCAACTAAAGAAGAATGGCAGCAACGTCAGGCAAAACTAAAGCAATGCGTTAAAGAGGCTGTTCGTTTAAATCATTTACCTGCTTCACCTAATAGCAAACCCATCTTAACCAAAACAAGAAAAATGAATGGTTATACTGTGCAAAATATTGCCCTTGAAGTATTGCCAGGATTTTATGTTTGTGGTTCCATTTATCGTCCTTCAAAAATTAAAGGAAAAATCCCAGTGGTTCTTTGTCCCAACGGACACTTTGGAAATGGCCGTTATAATAAAGATATTCAAACCAGATGTGCAGGTTTAGCACGTATGGGAGCAATGGCTATAAATTATGATTTATTTGCCTGGGGAGAATCTGTATTGCAAGTAGATCCTAAAACTCACCGTAAAAGTTTAGCCAATACTATCCAGGCTCTTAATAGTATTCGTTTATTAGATTATTTGACCTCGTTTAAATATGCTGATACAACGAGAATCGGTATTACCGGAGGTTCAGGAGGCGGCAGCCATTCTATTTTAATGTCTGTTCTAGATGATAGAATTGATGTAAGTGTTCCTACTGTTATGATGTCATCGATTCATTATGGAGGGTGTCCTTGCGAAAGCGGAAATCCAATTCACTTATGTTGCGGAGGAACAAATAATGTTGAATTAGCCGGCGTATTTGCTCCTAAACCTCAGCTTATTATTTCTGATGGAGGTGATTGGACTGCCAATGTACCAGAACTAGAATTCCCTTATTTAAAACGCATATATAATTTCTATGATAATGCTATTGTAGAAAATGTTCATCTACCTAAAGAACATCATGATTATGGTCCGTCAAAACGTTCAGCAATGTATCATTTTATGGCTAAATATTTAAAGTTAGATGAATCTAAAGTTTTTAATAAGAATGGAGAGTTAGAAGAATCTGCAATTACGGTTGAAGGTGAAAATGCTATGAAAGTTTTCGGAGATAATGGCGAAAAATTACCGGAATCTGCAATCAGAAGTTTTGAAGTCTTAGAAAAAGAATTTAAGAGTGCAATTGCCCAATAATTAGAACCTTATTTAGAGTAAAATATAAATCTATGAAGTCTATAAAAAAATCCTATAAAATATTTATAGCAATTAGTTTACTTATTGCTTTGATTGTTTCATGTTGCAATAATGAAAATCAAACAAAAGAAATTCTTAAAGAACCAAGATACAAAGTAGCGGTTTGCGATTGGATGATATTAAAGCGTCAAAAGACCAGTGCTTTTGATCGTGCATTTGAGATTGGCTGTGATGGACTGGAAGTTGATTTAGGAGGATTAGGCAAACGACCTACTTTCAAAAATAAATTGATTAATGCAACATGGAGAAAAGAGTTTAAAGAGAAATCTGCTTCAACAGGAATTGAAATCAGTTCTATTGCGATGTCTGGTTTTTATGCACAGAATTTTGCAGAAAGAGAGGGTATTGATAGAATTATGGATGATGCTGTTAATACTGCTGAATTAATGGGTGTAAAAACGATTTTTTTACCCTTGGGTGTTCAAGGTGATTTAATACAACATCCGGAGCGTAAGGATTCCTTAATAAATAACCTAAAAAAAATTGGAGCTAAGGCTGAAGCTGCAGGTTTGGTTGTTGGTATCGAAACCAACTTTGATGCAAATGCAGAAGTTAAATTCTTAAACGAAATAGGATCTTCTGCAGTTAAAAGCTATTTTAATTTAGATAATGCGATTAAGCATAAAAAAGATATCAGCGAAGAGTTAAAAATTTTGGGGAAGGACAAAATAGCTATGATTCATGCCTCAAATACAGATAGTGTTTGGTTGCAAAATGATCCGATGATTGATGCTCCCAAGATTAAGAAAACACTTGATGAGATGGGATGGTGTGGATGGCTTGTAATTGAGCGATCAAGAGATATTACCCAGATTAAAAATGTGGTGGCAAACTATGGAGCCAATGCTGCTTATTTAAAAAAGGTTTTTCAAGCAGAATAATTAATGAAAACAAACTAAATCAACAATTATGAACCAGATAAAAACGCTTGGATTTATTTTTCTTTTAGGTTTGTGTAATCTAATTACTGCACAAAATATTTATGTATCTCCAAAGGGAAATGATGCTAATTCCGGAAAAGAGAAAGCTCCGGTAAAAACAGTTCAAATGGCTGTTCAAAAAGCACGGGATTTAAGAAAACAAAATGATCCTTCTATTTCTGGTGGTATTCATATCATTCTAAAGGGCGGAACATATCAGGTTAGCAATCCAATTGTTTTCGGACCTGAAGATTCTGGTTCTGAATCTTCACCAACAATTGTTTTAGCCGCAAAAGGTGAGAAGGCGATAATTAGTGGAGGTGTAAAAGTTACAGGATGGCAAAAAGTTGAAGGTAATATTTATAAAGCCAATCTTGATAGAGAAACTAAGCTTCGTACCTTATTTGTCAATGGCAAAAGAATGCACATGGCAGGAACTGATATTCCTGTACCTGGGTTAGGTGATTGGGGGACTTTTAAGATTAAAGGTAAAGAACCATGGGCATATGGAGAAGGAACTGCTATTGATGGAATTAAATTCAGCTCTGAGGATGTAAAAGAGTATTCTAATCCTGAAGATATTGAGCTTGTACAATTTAATATCTGGACAGAGAAAATTCTCTGTGTAAGAGATATTAAAAAGATGGGTGATACCACTGTTGTGAAATTGCAGCAACCATATGGTGCTATTGCTACAACAATGGCCTGGGCAGGAAAAATCAACTATAAAAAAACTTTTGTAATCAGGAATGCCTATGAATTATTAGATTCTCCTGGAGAGTTTTATTTCAATAGAAAAACAAAAACAATCTATTATTATAGCGATGGTGAAGATATGGCGAATGCAGAAGTAATTGCACCAGTTAGTGATGGCTTAGTTCATATTAAAGGGACTTCTACTGAATCCAGAGTTAAAAATATTCAATTTCAGGGAATTACTTTTTCATATGATCATTGGGAATTAATGGAAGTTGCAGGTTCTCATGGTTTTGCAGGTATACAAAGTTTAGGTTTAGCGGTTAAATATATTCCTGGTGGTAATTGGCATAAAACAGAGTATAATAGTACAGATGTACCAAGAGGTGCTATTCATGTGGAAAATGCAGAAGGGATTGAGTTTATACGAAACCGTTTTGAAGGTATTAGTTCTGCAGTTGCCATTAATATGGTGAACGACGTTAAAAATAGTAAAGTAGAAGGCAACTTCTTTTATGATATGCTTGGTAATGCTGTTAATATAGGTCATTCACAGCATTATAAAATCGGAGATGGTGATATTTATCCTGAAGGAGTTGAAGGTTTATGTGAGAATGTAAAAGTCTCTAATAATTACCTGCGTAATGTATGTCTTGATTTTAGGCAAATAGAAGGTATTACAGCATTTTTCGTAGCCAATGTAAGTATAGAACATAATGATATAGAATGGATGCCATATGGAGCAATTACCTGTGGCTGGTGGTGGGGAAATTCAGGTATTCCTGCCTCCACTTTAGTTAAAAATAATAAGATACGATTTAATAAAGCTGGCAATACGCATCAGGTTTTAGATGATGGAGGAATAATATATTCTTTAGGTGAGCAACCTGGTTCTGTAATTGAAGGTAACTATATTTTTAATGGACCAAGGTGTATTTATCCGGATGATGGTTCTGCATATTTAACTATTAGAGATAATGTAGTTGGAAATGAAAGTTACAAATGGATGTGGTTGCATCTATGGACTAAAAGATGTCATGATATAGTTGCCTACAGAAACTATGTGAAGAATAATCTTTTGATGAATAACGGAACTGATAATGTTATTGAAAATACGATTTCATTTAGGGAGGATGAATTTTCAGAAGCTGCACAAAAGATCATTGATAATGCAGGAATTGAAGAGAGATTTAAAGATATTATACCTCATACTGAGCCAGAAAAGATGAGTATTCATCCAAAGGGATTTAAGGAAAGGGATGTGTTTCATTAAACTATAAAATATGCATCAGAATAATGTGAGTACTCGAAAACTGCTACAATTATTTGTTCTACTATTCTTTATTTTGTCTTGTGCACCAAAAAAGGATTCGTCAGAAAATAATAAAAATAATCAAGTAGCAGTTGAGTTTATACTGGATAATGAAAGTCTTACAGATTCATTAGCTGAAGAGTTCAACAGTATATCAATGGAACTTTTTGAATGGAAAAATCATCTGGTTTTGTTTGGTTCAGATAGAGATACATCAGGTATTAATGATCTGGTTAATAGAACAGGAATTAAAGTTAAGATTAAGAAATATAACAATCCTTTTTATGTGTTTGATAAGACACGAAATTGTGGTTACTCAAGTGCACCAAAACCATGGAAGAATTACTTATTAACTGCTAATCTAGTCAGTGATACAACTCTGCAGCAAGAGTATTTAACATATCACGATACTCAATTTGAAGTATGGCCAGAGGTTGCTCAAGGATTTTGTAATGCAGATTTTCAGCAATTATTGGTTTATAAAACCGGAAGACAATTAATGTTGGTAATTTCAATACCCGCTGATAAAACATTGGATGAGCTTAACCCAAAAACAGTAGAAAATAATCCAAGGGTGGATGAATGGAACAGCATCATGAGTAAATATCAGGAAGGAATAGAAGGAACAGAACCTGATGAGACGTGGGTTTTTCTTGAAAAAATAGAAGAGATTAAGTGAATTTTAAGTCATCATAGTTAGTGGAAGTTTTGTAATATTGTGATTACTAGGTGTTTTGATATTGAGGCTTTTAATGAGTTTTGTAAATAAGTTTTATGTCTAGCGTCTTTAATCTAATAATCTAATAAATATGCTACGTTTAGGAATATTAGGAATCGGAGAGGGAAGAAGTACTATTTCAGCTGCTTTGCAAAGCGAAAAGATTGACCTCAAAATGATTTGTGATCTGAATATTGATATGTGTAAGCAAAGAGAGAAAGAATTTGACTTTCATAATATCACAACTGATTATCAGGAGATGCTGAATAATCCTGAAATTGATGCCATTGCTATTTATACTCCGGATCATTTGCATGCTACTCATATTAAGATGGCTTTAAATGCTGGTAAACATGTAGTGTGCACTAAACCGCTGATGGATAATCTATCTGAGGCTAAAGAATTAATAGAAGTTGCAGACAAGCTTGATAAAAGAATTTTTGTAGGACAAAGTTCCCGGTTCTTTGAACCAATGAAACGTCAAAGAAAAGATTTTGAAGCAGGCTTAATAGGAGATCTGGTAAGTATAGAATCTCATTATCATGCTGATCATCGCTGGTTTTTAGGTAAAGGATGGTCTTTAGAACAATCGTTTAAATGGTTGTTTGGAGGTTTAAGTCATCCAGTGGATTTTATTCGATGGTATATGCCAAATATTGAAGAAGTGATGGGATATGGAATGCTAAGCCCTAATGGTAAAAATGGTGGTTTGAAGAATGAGGATACCATGCATTTTATATTTAAGGCAAAAGACGGAAGAGTAGCACGTGTAAGTGGAGTTTATTCCGGTCCTGTTCAGCCTGTTACCCGAGATAGCGAAATGACATGTATTCTTCGTGGAACAGAAGGTTGCAGTCAGGGAGATTACATGGATTTAAGATATGCCATAACCAAAAATGATGGCGAAGAGCAAATCATAACCTGGGAGCATAAGTTAAAGCACTATTTCAGATTTGAAGGTAAAAGTCACCATGCCGGCGAATATCAGAATTATCTGGAGTATTTTGCTGACAGTATAGAAAACAACACAATTGCTTATCCTGACTTAAAAGAAGGTGTAGGGACCATTGCTGTTTTAATGGCAATGGATCGATCTTTACAAACAGGATTACCTGTAAAGATAAGCTCTATTATTGAGGAAAATGACTTAGATATAGAATTGTAAGTCATTGTTAAATTATTATTCAACCACCTCTTTGAAATCATAATTCCCTTAATTTAGAACAACATATAATCTGGAGGTGGTTGTTTTTATTTTCTGAATCTTAACCTTTCTAAAATTAAATCTATTAAAAGTTCTATCAGAACTTAAAAATCTACACAAATGAAAAATATTCACGAACTATTAGTACCCTTAGATTTTATTGTAGTAATAGCCTATCTGGTAGTATTGACCGCTATAGGTTATTACGTAAGCTTCATAAAGAAAAAAGAAAAAGATGATTCGTTATTTCTTGCAGGACGATCATTAAAATGGAGTAGTATCGGTTTTACCATGTGGGGAACCAATGTTGGTCCTTCAATGTTAATTGCTTCAGCGTCGATTGGCTATACAACAGGAATTGTTGCCGGTAATTTTGGTTGGTATGCTTTTGTATTCATTTTCCTATTGGCTTTTGTTTTTGCTCCAAAATATTTAGGCGCTAATGTGAGTACCTTACCTGAATTTATGGGTAAAAGATTTGGCGATTCTACACGTAATATTTTGGCTTGGTATACTATTGTTACAGTTCTTATTTCGTGGTTGTCATTAACTTTGTTTGCAGGTGGAATATTAGTTGGGCAAATCCTTAATCTGCCACTGTGGTTATCTGTAATTATATTGCTGTTAATTTCTGGTTTCTTTACTATTGCAGGAGGTTTAAAAGCGATTGCTTATACCAATGTTTTCCAGATGCTGTTGTTGATAATCGTGTCTTTGATTTTAACTTTAGTTGGTATTAATAAAGTAGGTGGTTTTGGTGAATTAATGGCTAATACACCTGCAGATTACTGGAACTTATTGCGTCCTTCAAGTGATCCTACTTATCCATGGATTGCGATTGTTTTAGGATATCCGGTAATGGGTGTATGGTTTTGGTGTACAGATCAATCTATGGTTCAGTCTGTATTAGGAGCAAAGAGTTTAAAGCAAGGGCAAATGGGAGCTAATTTTACCGGATGGCTTAAGATCCTGGATGTTGCTTTGTTTATCATTCCAGGGATGGCCTGTTTTATTTTGTTTCCAGATTTAAAAAATCCGGATGAAGCTTATATGACAATGGTAACTCAATTATTCCCTCATGGAATGACCGGATTAGTAATGGCTGTTCTGATTGCTGCCCTTGTTAGTACAATCGATTCTGCATTGAACTCATTAAGTACGGTATTTACCATGGATATTTTTGTAAAAAAGCATCGTCCTAATGCGACCAATAAAGAAATTATAAAAATTGGTAGAATTGTAACTGTACTAGGTGCATTACTGTCAATTGTTTTAACATTGGCAATTGATAGCATAAAAGGATTAAACTTATTCGATGTCTTTCAGGCTATTTTAGGATTTATTGCTCCTCCAATGTCCGTAGTGTTTTTATTTGGAGTATTATGGAAAAAAACGACTACAAAAGCTGCCAATATAACTTTGTTTTGGGGAACCGTTTTAAGTTTAGGTACCGGAGTATTTTATTTATGGATATTCCCTAACGAAGATTATGAATTCTGGCCACACTTTTTATTATTGTCATTTTATATATTCCTGGTTCTTTGTGCTTTAATATATGTGATCTCTGTTACTGATAAATCTGAGCAAAAAGAGTATGTCTTTAATACCCCAGCTAAAGTATTTAGATCGAAAATGCAATTAATCCGATGGGCAGCTTTATTTATTGTAATGATTGGACTATATATTTATTTCAATGGACACTGATGAATAGTTGAAAGTAGAAAGCTATATAGGAACAAGGAGTTCTATTGAATAGGAAAAAGATTAAAATATAGTTAATATGATTTTAAATCTATAGAATAAAGAATTAAGATTTATTTGGAAGTTTTCCTTAAATAAACTACACTAGCGTTTTTAATACTCTCAAACAATAACAACCAGAAATGATAAGCATTACAAAAAAACTTAGTCTGTTACTTACACTTATTTTAGTAGTAACATCTTCTTTTGCCGAAATTAAATATGAAATGACTGTAGCTCAGGATGGCTCTGGTGATTTTACTACCATACAGGATGCTATTAATGCGACTAAAGCTTTTCCTGATAAAAGAATTACCATTAATATTAAAAATGGAGTATATCATGAAAAAGTTAAAGTGCATGCCTGGAATAACCTACTAACATTAAAAGGAGAAAGTACCGATAAAACTATTATTACTTACGATGATTATTTCAGTAAGCTTGATTTAGGTAGAAATAGTACATTCTATACCTATACATTAATGGTTGATGCTGATGATTGCATTGTTCAGAATTTAACCATTATCAATAGCTCAGGCCCTGTTGGACAAGCAGTAGCCTTACATGTTGAAAAAGATCGTTGTCAATTTGTAGATTGTAAAATTTTAGGTTATCAGGATACAGTCTATGCTGCAGGTGAAGGAAGTCGTCAGTATTTCTTAAGATGTTTTATTGAAGGATCTGTAGATTTTATTTTTGGTGCAGCGACTGCTTTATTTGAAGATTGTACGATAAATAGTAAAACAAATTCATATGTTACAGCAGCAAGCACCTTTAAAGGAACTGAATTTGGTTATGTATTCAAAAAATGTAAGTTGACTGCAGATGAGGGGGTTGATAAGGTGTACTTGGGCAGACCTTGGCGCATATATGCTAAAACAGTATATATTTCATGTGAATTAGGAGATCATATTTTACCTGAAGGGTGGAATAACTGGAAAAAACCGGAAGCTGAAATAAATACACTTTATGCAGAGTATAATTGCACAGGCCCGGGATATAAACCATCTCAAAGAACTGAATGGTCTAAACGATTAACAAAAAAACAAGCAAGTAAGTATACTAAAGAAAATATCTTCGGGGATTGGATTCCTTTGGTGAAATAGTAACAATAAATATTAAATGTTTCAAGGCTAATCTGTTATGGTTAGCCTTTTTTTATTGGTTATTTATGTGAAAATACCAACTCAAAATACTTTATGTATTAGCAAAAAATATTTGCCAAAATGAAAATATCCTATTGAGTTAATATCTAAATTTGCATCCATATTTTTTATAATTATTAGTCGCTAATTAAACTGTATTTTATGATTCATCCACATACCGAATTAAAATATATTAGTGATGAAGTTGGCTATGGATTAGTGGCCAAGCAATTAATTCCTCAAGGTTCTATAATCTGGGTATTAGATGAACTGGATAGAGAATTTACTCCGGATCATTTAGACCGGTTGTCTCCGGATTTACGCTCCGTATTTGAAAATTATACATTTCGTAATAATAAAGGAAACTACGTGTTATGCTGGGATCATGGTAGGTTTATGAATCATAGCTTTAATTCAAATTGTATGGCTACACCTTACAATTTTGAAATTGCCATTCGAGATATTCAACCAGGTGAGCAACTAACTGATGATTATGGATATTTAAATATTATAGCACCATTTAAAGCAGAAGATGAGGGAACCCATAGAAAATATGTGTATCCTGATGATTTAATCACTTACCATAAGGAATGGGATGAAGTAATAGCTGACAATTTCAGTAAAATTCCTATAGTAGAGCAAGCTCTTCGCCCTTATTTGTCAGATAAATTATGGAATGATATTCTTTTAATTACAAAGGGTGAAAAAAAATTAGAATCCATCCTTCTTAATTATTATAATCCTAGTATGGTAGATGAAGATTTATTTTAAATATTTATAGTAGTCTGTATTATAAACTAATACAGTTAATATAGAGTTGTATTAAAAAAATATAATAAAGGAATCCTCAATAGTTCAGAAATGAATTGTTGAGGATTTTTTTTGTTTTTGATCATGTTAAACGTTGATGAATTGATTAAAAAGTGAAAACGATTACATTTTATAAAATACAGAAAGACAGTATTGTATAAAGTATAAATATAAATTAAATGTAAACGATATATTGGAATTTTAACTTTTATAAACTATTTTTGTAAGCTATGTATTCAATAGTGATAAGTGTTAATAAACTAAGGTTTTATGCTGTTGCTCCAATGTTTGAATACTATAATGTTTTTTAATCTTGTAAAAGAAATCTAATGAAATCAAATCCATTGCGTTTGAAATACATTCAAAAAGCACTCTTTACATTTTTAGTTTTATTGATGTTTGGTTCTGTAAATGTTCTATCGGCAAAATCAAAAGTGAATGTAAATGAACTTCGTACAGAGTATAAAGTAAATCCAATAGGGCTTGAAACCCTAAGGCCAAGATTATTTTGGAAATTAGCTTCACAAAATACTAATGTATTACAAAGTGCATATCAGATTAAAGCAGCTTCAACAATCTCGGAATTAAAAAGCGAAAAGGATTTGTTATGGAATTCAGATAAAGTAAATTCAGATAAATCTATTCAGGTTGCTTATAAAGGAAAGGCATTATCTTCTGGTCAAAAAGTATATTGGCAGGTTCGTATCTGGGATAATAAGGGGAATGTTTCTGGTTGGAGTGAAGTGGCTTCATTTGAAATGGGATTATTAAATATTTCGGATTGGAAAGCATCCTGGATTGAACCGGATATAAATGAGGATGAGACCAAGCCTTATCCTTCACCATTACTAAGAAAGGAGATTGCTTTAAATAAAGAAGTCAAATTGGCTCGTATTTATGCTACTTGTCATGGATTGTACCAAATAAATTTGAATGGAAAAAAAGTAGGAGATGAATTCTTTACGCCCGGTTGGACAAGTTACCATAGCAATCTTCAGTACCAGGTATATGATGTAACTAGTCAATTGCAGAAGGGAGAAAATGCTATTGGTGTTATTCTTGGTGATGGTTGGTATCGTGGTCCATTGGTGTGGCAAGGAAACAAGAATTTGTACGGTAAAAAATCAGGACTTTTATTTCAAATGGAAGTGACTTTCACAGATGGTTCAAAGGAAACAATAGTGTCAGATAATAGTTGGAAAGCTTCTACTGGAGCTATCTTAAAATCTGAGATTTATGATGGAGAGCTTTATGAGGCCAGATTAGAAGAAGAAGGTTGGGATAAGCCAAGTTTTGATGATAGTAAATGGAATAACTGTATTGAAAAAGAATACGATAATTCAATACTTACGGCTTCTGTTGGTGTTCCAGTTAGAATCACTCAGGAATTAAAACCAATTCAAAAAATCATTACGCCTAAAGGTGAATTGGTATTTGATTTCGGACAAAATATGGTGGGATGGGTAAACTTTAAACTACAAGGAGAAAAAGGAAGTAAAATTACTATTCAACACGCAGAAGTTTTAGATCAGGAAGGAAATTTTTATATCGACAATTTAAGAGTTGCTCAACAAAAAGATCAATATATTTTTAAAGGAAAAGGTGTTGAAGAATTTCAACCTCATTTTACTTTTCATGGCTTTAGATATATTAAAATTTCAGACTATAAAGGAGAAGTAACTTTAAATGATATTACAGGAAAAGTAATCCATTCTGATATGGATCCAATTGGTGATTTCGAATGTTCAGATACATTGGTAAACAGACTGCAAAAAAATATACAATGGGGATTAAGAGGAAACTTCTTAGATGTTCCTACTGATTGTCCTCAGCGTGATGAGCGTTTAGGTTGGACCGGGGATGCACAGGTTTTTGCTTCTACGGCCTGTTTTAATATGAATGCCGCTCCATTTTATACCAAATGGATGAAGGATTTTATTGTTGATCAGAAAGCAGATGGTAGTGTGCCATGGGTAGTTCCTAATGTAGTTGAAAATGGAGGAGGAACAGGATGGTCAGATGGTTTTGGTGCAACAGGTTGGGCTGATGCTGCAGTAATCATTCCATGGACTGTTTATCAATCATATGGGGATACTCGAATTCTGGAAAATCAATATGAATCAATGAAGGCATGGGAAGAGTATATGATTAAGCATTCCGGTGACAGATACATATTTGATTATGGATTCCATTTTGGCGATTGGTTGGCATTTGCTGAATACATGAGCTATAAATACAATGCCCCGGATTATGGTTTTGCAGGAGCTCATACAGATAAGGATTTAATTGCTACAGCATATTATTATTACACAACAGGTTTAATGCAAAAAATTGCTACCATTTTAGGTAAAGATGAGGATGCCAAAAGATATGAATCAATCCGTCCTAAAATTAAGGGCGCATTTAAAAAGGAATATGTCACAGCAACAGGACGTTTAAGTTCCAATACGCAAACCGCATACATTTTGGCTTTATCATTCGGTATTATGCCTGACGAATTCAAAGAAACTGCAGCACAAAGATTAGCAGATAATATCAATGAATTAGGTCATTTAACCACAGGTTTTTTAGGAACGCCTTTAATTTGTCAGGCATTATCTGACAATGGTTATCCGGATATAGCTTATATGCTTCTTTTCAATAAAAGATATCCTTCATGGTTATATCCTGTAACTATGGGAGCTACTACAATTTGGGAACGTTGGGATGGAATTAAGCCTGACGGATCATTTCAGGATGTGGGTATGAACTCATTCAACCATTATGCTTATGGAGCAGTTGGTAACTGGTTATATACTCAGGTAGCAGGAATTCAAATTGATCCTGAAAATCCGGGTTATAAACATGTAGTGATTAAACCTCAGTTATCGGAGGAGCTTACTTACGCTAAGGCTCAAGTTGAGTCATTGTATGGTGAGATAAGTTCCCATTGGCAAACACAAGAAGATGGAGCTTTAATGATGAATGTAACAATACCATCTAATACTACAGCTTCGGTATATGTACCGACATCTGATGTTTCTGGATTATATATTAACGGCAAAGAAATTTCAAAATTAAAAATCAAATATTCTGAACCTTCAAATGGATATGTGAAAGTTGAATTAGGATCAGGTAAATATCAATTTAAGACAACGCAAAAATTATAATAATGAAAAGGGTACTTCCTAGTTTTTTAATTGTGGTAGCAAGTGTTTTTAGTGGATTTCAACTGAAAGCGCAGGAAAAGAGTTTGATAAATACATCACAAAGTCCTTATGTTAAAATGAATAACATTGATATGGATGATGTGCAATGGACTGATGGTTTTTGGGCTGAACGTTTTGATGTTTGCAAAAAGACTATGGTTCCGTTTATGTGGAGCATATTAAATGATCCGGAAATAAGTCATTCTTTTCGAAATTTTGAAATAGCCGCAGGACATGAAGATGGTGTTCATTCAGGACCTCCATTTCATGATGGTGATTTTTATAAGTGGTTCGAGTCTGCAGCAATGGTTTATGCTGTAACTAAGGATAAGGAACTGGATCAATTAATGGATAAAATCATTACCATCATTGGTGAAGCTCAACGTGAAGATGGATATATTCATACACCTGTAAATATTGAACAACGTCAGCATCCTGAGCAAAAGAAAGAATTTGCTGAGCGTCTGGATTTTGAAACGTATAATTTAGGGCACTTAATGACTGCAGCCTGTGTACATTATCGTGTGACAGGTAAAACAACCATGCTTGATCTGGCAAAAAAGGCAACTGATTATTTATATGGTTTTTATAAAAGATCTTCTGCTGAGTTAGCGCGTAATGCCATTTGCCCTTCTCATTATATGGGAGTTGTTGAAATGTATCGTACTACCAGAGAACCTCGTTATTTAGAGCTAGCAGAAAAGTTAATTGAAATTCGTGATTTGGTTGAAAACGGTAGTGATCACAATCAGGATCGCATTCCTTTTAGAGAACAACACGAAGCTATTGGTCATGCAGTTCGTGCAAACTATATGTATGCTGGTGTTGCTGATGTTGTTGCAGAAACTGGTGATACTACATTATTAAAACCTTTGGAATTAATTTGGGAAGACCTGGTAAATCGTAAAATGTATATTACAGGTGCTTGCGGTGCTTTATATGATGGCGTTTCACCTGATGGAACTACTTACGATCAACCAACTATTCAACAGGTTCATCAGGCTTATGGAAGAGATTATCAGTTGCCAAATATTACTGCTCATAATGAATCATGTGCTAATATTGGTAATATGATCTGGAACTGGAGAATGTTGCAAATTACAGGTGAAGAGCGCTATGCTGATGTAATGGAGCAAACTTTATATAACAGCGTACTATCTGCAGTTAGTTTGGATGGAAAGAGATTCTTCTATACAAACCCACTTTGTGTGAATAATGATCTTCCTTATACATTACGTTGGTCTAAGGATCGTGAGGAATATATCACATTATGTAATTGTTGTCCTCCTAATGTGGCCAGAACAGTTGCTGAGGTTAGTAATTATGCTTACAGTGTAAGTGATAAAGGACTTTGGTGTCACATGTATAGCGGTAATAAACTGGATACAAAATTGAAAGATGGTTCACGAGTAGAATTAGAGCAGGTAACCAATTATCCATGGGAAGGCGATATTAAAATAACTATGAATAAGGTTCCAAAAAATGCATTTTCAATGTACATGCGTATTCCTTCATGGTGTGGTTCTGCAAAATTAATGGTGAATGGTAAAACTGTTGATGCAGATATTGAGGCTGGAAAATATACAGAAGTCAACAGAAGCTGGAAAAAGGGTGATGTTGTAGAGTTGATTTTACCAATGGAAGCTAAGTTAATTGAAGCAAATCCTTTGGTTGAAGAAACCCGTAATCAGGTAGCAGTTAAAAGAGGACCAATTGTATATTGTTTGGAATCTCCGGATGTTGATGGAGCCCGAATTTTTGACATTGCATTACCTTCAGATATAAAATTGACTCCTGAAGAAACAGTAATTTCAGATAGTAAGATTACAACTCTTGTCGGTGAAGCAAATCTTACAAAAGAAAAAGACTGGAGTAATCAGTTGTATCGTGAAATCTCAACAGGAGATGCAACAAAAGTTAAAGTACGATTAATCCCTTATTATGCATGGGATAACAGAGGGGAATCAGAGATGACAGTTTGGATTCCTTTAGCAAGATAACATCATATTAAGGAATATGATAAAGCGTCATATTGTGATGAAATTATAAACCGAACTAAATTACAGCTTCGCCTATGAAGGTAATTAAGTTCGGTTTTGTTAATAATTTGATTTAAGCGTTGTGTTAAATTCCAAATGTTTTGTTTATTTTTAGTTACCAGGTATTTAGTAACTAAAAAAATAAGGTTTAGACCTGTTTGAGAATCTCTGATCTTAGTTCATTTAAGAAGCGATTGAATACTAACTTAAATATGTATTAGTTTTGGCATATAATATTGAGGATCGTATATTAATAGAAGAACTGCTAAATGGAAATTTAAAGGCTTTTGATCTGCTTTTTAATAAATATGCCAAAAGACTTTATGGATTTTCTATTAGATATTTAAAATCGGCTTCAGAGGCTGAAGAACTTGTTCAGAACGTTTTTTTTAAGGTATGGGAAAATAGAAATATGCTAAAGAAGGAGTTATCCTTCAAATCTTACCTTTTTACAATTGCATATAATGATATCTTAAAATTCTTTCGTAGTACTTCTTATCATCAAGCATATTTAAACGAGGTTGTTGGTTTGTCTGAGTTGTCAAATAATACTGTAGAAAGTGTTGAATACGCTTCAGTACTAGAAGAGGTTGACAAATTAATTGAACAGTTGCCGGATAAACGAAAATCTATCTTTATAAAAAGCAGGAAGGAAGGTAAAAGTTCTAAAGAAATTGCTGAGGAATTAAATATGTCAGCAGGATCTGTCGATAATAATATTTCAGAAGCATTAAAGTTTCTTCGCGATAATCTTAAATATGAATCCTTAAGCGGATTATTGTTTTTTACTCTTTTTATTCAATAAGTACCTTATTGTTTACACATTATTGTATCGATATTTTCGTAATCCAGGAAAAGCTATTTGACCATATTTTCAATAATTGAATACAATAATTGTATACTTAATTTTTTAAATGTTAAAAAATATATAATATCAAAGTGTTGTAATTCAGGGTTTAATGTATTGTTGGGTGATAAAATATTAAAAAATGTCAATAAATAGGGTGAGATTTTATGATGTTATGGATATAACTATTAAAGGTCATTAATAATTGAGAAATCATTCAAATAGGATTTATTAGGATTCCTTAGTTGGTTTGATTTAAATAATGAATAGATGAATCCGGAAGATAAAAATATCATAAATAAATACCTGAATAATAATGCAAGTATTGAAGAACAATCAAAGTTTAAAGAGTTGTTCTCTAATAGCCATGTTTTTGGTTTGAAGGAATATATTAAGAAGGATTGGGAAGACTATTTCAAAAAGAAAGAATACTCAGATGATAATACTGATTTATCAAATGTTTTAGATCATTTACATCATAAAATTAATCTGCAAGAGAGTAAATTAAGAAAATCTTTTACAAGTAGGTTTTACCAGTTGTATTCTAAAGCTGCAGCTATTATCATTATTCCATTAATGTTAGCAGGAATATTTACAATTATTAAATATAAGGATGTTAAAAGCTTACTTGCAGAAAAAAATTCGGTGGTTAGTATTTCTTCTCCTTCAGGAATGAGAATGTCATTTAACCTGCCTGATGGAACTATTGGTACTTTAAATGGTAATTCAACAATAGAGTATCCCGTTCCATTTACAAATAACCGAAATGTAAAGCTATCAGGCGAAGCTTATTTTGAAGTTTATCATGATAAAAAACATCCATTTGTTGTAAATGCAAATCTGGTAGATATTCAGGTTTTAGGGACAAAGTTTAATGTGGATGCCTACCCTGACGTTAATTATGCTACAGTGATATTAGAGGAAGGGTGTGTGTCATGTGAATTACCTTCTGTGAAGAAAAAGATAATCCTCAATCCAAATCAACGAATCAGAGTTGTAGGTGAAACTTATGATAAACGAGATGTTAATGCGCAAGAATATACAGCATGGAGAAATGGAAAAATGATTTTTCATGGTGATTCAATGGAAGATGTTGCACATAGAATATCTCGCTGGTATGGAGTTGATGTTGATATTAAGGATGCTGAATTAAGTGCCTATTCATTTAGAGCAACCTTTGTGAATGATTCGTTGGAGGAGGTTTTGAGGTTGTTGAAAATGACATCTCCAATTGATTATAAAATTATTGAACGCCAAAAATTATCAGATGGTAGTTTCTCTAAAAAACAGGTGATACTGTATAAAAAAGAATTGCAATAAAAATATCTTCAGAAATGAAGAATGATATAAAATCTACAAATAAAGTCCATAAGGCGTGGTCCACATTAACAAGTAGGATAACTTATGTGAACTCATTTATGGCGATAAAAGAAAAATCTAAGAATTAAAATTAAGCTTGAAAAATTAAATCTACAAAATGAAAAAAATAATAAATCCGCCTTAGAGTAAAAAAAACAGGGAATCGTTGGCGCGACTCCCTGATAAAATGAAATCATTTTTATTAATCGTTTTACACTACAAATTTATGAAAAAAATCTATTATTTGTCAGTATGGGATTCTTATGCCCATATGAAAACTCTCAAAATCATGAAATTATCCTTGTTGTTTCTAGTTGTTGGAGTTCTACAGGTTTCTGCATCAACATCCTATTCTCAAAATACAAAATTGTCATTGGAGGTTTCAAATAAAACTGTTGATAATGTACTTAATGAAATCGAAAAATTAAGCGAGTTCTATTTTGTATATAATGAAAAATTCGTTGATGTAACCCGTAAAGTAAATGTTAATGTTAAAGATGAAGAGATAGGGAATATCCTTGAAAATATTTTTGAAGGAACTAATGTTGAATTTCAAGTAGTTGATAGAAAAATTATACTATTCCCTGATAATATTGGAGATGTTCAGGAATCATTGTCTATTTCAGGTGTTGTAAAAGATAAAGATGGAAATTTATTGCCTGGGGTAACGATTGTTATTAAGGGATCTACAACCGGTGTTATTACTGATATTAATGGTAAATATCAAATAGATAATGTGCAAAAGGGTTCCGTCTTGGTTTTTTCATTTGTTGGAATGGAAACTCAGGAGATCCTTGTTGAAAATCAAACAGTAATTAATGTGAGTTTAAAAGCAGATGCCATCAGTCTGGATGAAGTTGTTGCTGTAGGATATGGTACGATGCGTAAAAGTGATTTAACAGGATCTATTACTCAGGTTAAATCAGAAGATTTAGCTGCGGTTTCTACTTCTAACCCAATAGAAGCATTACAAGGCCGAGCTTCTGGTGTTTCAGTTGTAAATGAAGATGCATCTCCAGGTGCTTCTCCTAAAATTCGAATTCGTGGTATTGGATCTATAAGTGCAGGCAATCAGCCTCTTGTTGTAGTAGACGGTTTTCCTTTAGTTAATAGTAATTTGAACGATATAAGCTCTAGCGACATTGAATCAATGGAAATATTGAAGGATGCTTCATCTTCTGCAATTTATGGTTCAAGAGGTGCCAATGGTGTTATCTTAATTACCACAAAAAAAGGTGCTAAAGGTCAAAATAATCTTGAGGTTTCAGGATCCTTAGGTATAGCAACGCCAGCTCGTGTACCTGAAATGTTAGGACGCACTGATTTTATTGAATTTATTAATGAAGCCTACACATATTCTAATGGTGCACCGATTTATTCAGCATCTAATCCGGCTCCTTCGTACGATGTGGATTGGCAGGATGAAATAATTAAAAATTCATCAACGGTACAGAATTATTCTTTATCCTTTATGGGAGGTAAGGATAAAACAACTTATATGTTGTCAGGTAATCTTTATTCTCAGGAAGGAATGGTTGAAGCATCAGGCTTTGATAAACTGACTGTCCGTGTAAATCTGGATCATGAATTCAAATCATGGTTATCTGTAGGAACACACATGCAGGTAGGTAGATCTCAAAGAGACGTAAGAGAAAATCCAACTGGTAATATTTTTCGCTACGGTTGGCCAACTGTACCTGTGAAAAATCCTGATGGAAGCTGGTATTATGCTACTGAAGATCCTACCATAAGTTCATATTTCGAAGGAACCTGGAATCCTGTCTCTGAAGCGAATGAAGTTACAAATGAGTTATCGTCTGATCGTATTTTAGGTGATGTTTATGCAGTGATTAAACCTTTTAAAAATGTTACGTTTAAAACCAATTTTGGAGTTGATATAGCCAATGAAAAGCAATATGAATATTATACTTCTGTTTCAACAAGAGGTATTGGTTCGGGAAGCACTGGAACTGGGGGACAAACTTACAGGAGAAAAACAAGTAGATTAACTGATAATATTTTAACATATTCAAATGTTTGGAAGGAAAAGCATAGGTTAACAGCAACTGCTGTATACTCGTGGCAGGAATATGTTTATGAAGATTTGGAAACTAGCGGATCCGGATTTTTAAATGATGCTACCGGCGCCAATGATATGTCTTATGCAAGTATTGAAAGTTTATCTATTGGTTCTGATAAATATTCTAATAGATTAATTTCAGGAACAGCAAGAGCCGCTTATTCTTATGCAGATAAATATTTACTGACTGTTACTGGAAGATATGATGGTTCTTCACGTTTTGGAGAGAATAATAAATGGGCATTCTTCCCTTCAGTAGGTTTTGGATGGAGAGTTGATCAGGAATCATTTTTAGAGAATGTAGATGCGATTTCAAACTTAAAAGTCAGAACCAGTTATGGTGTAACAGGTAACCAGGAAATAGGAAACTATAATTCTCTTCCAGCATTAAATACTGCATATTATGTATTTGATGGAGTTCCTATTTTAGGTTTTGCAGAGAGTATTGGTAATCCTGATTTAAAATGGGAAAAAAATATTCAGTATAATGTGGGTGTTGATGTAAGTTTCTTAAATAGATTCGATTTAAGTTTTGACTACTACAATCGTAAAACTACTGACCTATTATATAATGTTCCAATTCCTACAACCTCTGGTTATTCAAGTATGCTTAAAAATATTGGTGAGGTTAAAAATGTTGGACTTGAATTATCTCTTCATGCCAGAATTATTGACACTGCATTTAAATGGGATGTAACAGCTAATGTTTCAAGAAATACCAACGAGATAGTTGAATTATATGGTGATGTGGATAAGATAAATGTAAGTTCTTCAACAGGAGGCATTGCAAGTTACCTAATTGTTGGTGAAGCTGTAAATAGTTTGTGGGCCAGAGAGTCAGCCGGTATTATCAATACTCAGGAAGAATTGGATTCCTACCGTGAAATAAGGACTTCTGCTCAAATGGGAGAAGAAATGTATGTTGACAAAAATGATGATAAAACTATAAATAGCGACGACTATATTAATATTGGTTCAACAGAACCTGATTTCTTCTATGGTATATCTACCAGTTTCTCATACAAAAATATCTCAATGGATATTTATGGACAAGGAGCAACTGGAATTGCAGCTCAGGATGATAATGATGGATATTTGACTTTTGGTGAAAATCAAATTCAGAACAGAAATTATTTGCCAACAAAATTTGCTTATGACAGAATGTGGAGTGAGAATAATCCTAATGGAACATTTCCTCGTGCCGGTGCTCAGGAAATTTACTTGTCAGACAGAACCAATGGTGATTGGCATTACTTCATTCTTAAGAATATTAAAATAGGGTACGACTTCTCGTCTATGATTAATAATATAGATTGGATTAGTGAATTAAATTTCTATATCAACGCACAAAACTACTTTAGTACTGCAAATCATCGTGGTTATAATCCTGAAAATGGCAGGGTTGACTTTCCTTATGCAAAGACTATGTTGTTCGGATTTCGTGCTAAATTTTAATCTTTAAAACTATAGAAAAATGAAATTAATTAGATATATAATTTTAAGTTGCACTATACTTTTATTTTCTCAGTGTACAGATCTTGATGAAACTCCATATACCTTTTTATCTCCTAGTAATTATTATAACAATAGTGATGAATTAGGTCGGGCTTTAATTGGAGTATATGATGGCTATCAAAGAGAGTTTAATGGTTATTATAAATACATCATGTATCTTGAAGTAAGAACTGAATTTGGTTCTCCGGCTTATGCTAAAGATAATGTTCACCTTTGGAATGTTTGGAACGATGTAAATAATGCCGACAAAATGGTAATTACCAATTGGGATGATGCTTATGATATTATTAATCGTTGTAATTTGGTGATTGGTCGTGGTGAGAGTGTTGAAATGGATGAAGATTTAAAACTTCGTTTTTTTGCAGAAGCTAAATTTATAAGGGCTGCTACTTATTTTAATTTGGTAAGATTGTATGGAGGAGTGCCTATTCCTGAATCATTTACTGAAGGTCTGAGTGGTTTGGAAATTCCCCGAAAAACATTTGATGAAACCTATGCTTATATCATTTCTGACTTAGAAGATGCTATTGAGGGATTGCCGAAGAAATCAGAATATGATGCGAATGATAGTTGGCGAGCTTCGAAAGGAGCTGCTCAATCCTTACTGGGTGATGTATATTTAACTCTTGGCGATATGAAAAATGACAATAGTTATTACCAAAAATCCAAAGAGTATTTAGAGGCAGTGATTGCATCTAAAGAATATGATTTAGAACCTGATTTTAAAGACTTATGGTTTTGGTGGAATACAGGTAATAAAAATGGCATGGAATCCGTGTTTGAAATTCAGTATGGAGGAGTAGATAGTGAATATAATAATACGCATACTATGTTTGGAGTTAATATTACTGAATATACTTTAGGTTGTTATATGTATCGTCGTTTTGGACCATCAATTTCTCATTTCTTGTCGTATAGCGATGATGATGCACGTAAAGAGGGCTCTTTTCTTACAACTTTTAATACAACAGAAAAGGGGAATCCAAGTAATATTACCGGAACATTAACCTTTGTTCCTGAGGATAAAGGATTCTATCCTGGTTCGCAGGGGTGGAAAACCGCAAGTCCGGGTAACCTGAAGTTTTATGATCGTACACCAGAATCAGCAACATTAAAGAAACCACAGGCAAATTCATATGTTATTAGATATGCAGATGTTCTTTTAAATTATGCCGAAGTTGAGAATAATTTAAATAACGGACCAACCGATGCCGCTTATGACGCTATTAATCAGGTTCGTAATCGTTCTGATTTAGGTTCTTTGCCAGAAGGGTTAACAGGAGATCAATTCGCAGATTCTTTATACAGAGAACGAGGATGGGAATTTGTTGGGGAAGGCCTGTTGTATTATGATGAGATCAGAACAGATCGTATTGGAGAGAATGTGAAGAAACATATTCAATGGGGTAATGATGAAGGCATATATATGTATGTAGATGCGCCTTTGGAGTTTGTTCCTTCAAGAGATTTTCTGTTTAAGATTCCAACTTATGATTTAGATTCAAATCCTGCGTTGGTTCAAAATCCAGATAATGTATCGAAATAGAGATTTTTAGATATTCATGAAGAGGGGCTGTTTGAATAAGAATAGCCCCTTTTTTTTATTTATTATACTTATAATATGGTATTTATATAACGACAACTGAGATTGTAAACGATTACATATAATTGAGATGGTTGTTGATTTAATATTGACTATTTAAAGATACCAATAGATTTAATATTATGAAATAATTGGTTTTATAATGGCGTTGTGAAGCCTTTAAAGGTTGTTAAATAATTCATTTGAGTTGTTAATATTTGTAAGTATTCTTATAATGATATATATTTGTGAAAACGTTTACATTAATTAATAGATAATGTTTTAACGTATATGGATTTTGTTATAAAGTTATACTCTTATGAAATGATTAGAGCTTTGCATTTGTAAATTAATCAGGTTGTTAAGTGAATTTGTGTTGAAAATAAATATATAATACAGACATGGATAATTTTAAATATCTACTGCCTGTTGAAAAAGAATGGTTTATGAAAAAATATATCTGCAAAAATATTTGGTTACTATTATTGGTGTTTAATCTTTCATGTAGAACTGAATCAATTAAAATAGTTGTGGATGATCAGTCTAATGAAAGAGTACAATTCGGTATGGAAAGATTAGCTGATGAATTAAAATCAGCCAATTATAATCTTGTTGAGACATCAAGTGACCAACAAGGTGATGTTACTATTAAATTGCTGTCTGCAAACGATTCTTTAGTAGTTAATAATCCTAATATTACCAATGAAGAAAAAGCAAAACTGCAAGCAAAAGAAAGTTTCCTGATTAAGACCGTTGGCAATGAAATTTTAGTTTGTGGAGGAGATGCTTCAGGTTCCTTATATGGTTGTTTAGAATTAGCAAAGAGGGTAAAAGAGAATGGTTGTTTGCCTGAAAAGCTTAACTTCTTTGATCAACCGGAAATGGTTTTGAGAGGTACTTGTATCGGAATGCAAAAAACTGATTTCCTTCCGGGAAGAATGGTTTATGAATATCCTTATACGCCAGAGAATTTTCCTTGGTTTTATGATAAAGAATTATGGATTGAGTATCTGGATATGTTGGTTGAAAACCGATATAATTCATTGTATTTGTGGAATGGTCATCCATTTGCATCATTAGTTAAATTAAAAGACTATCCTTATGCCGTTGAGGTGGACGATGAGACATTCAAAAAGAATGAAGAGATATTTGAGTTCTTAACTGAAGAAGCTAACAAAAGAGGAATTTTTGTAATTCAGATGTTCTACAATATCATTCTTTCGAAGCCATTTGCCGAACATCATGGTTTAAAAACGCAAGAGCGTAGCCGTCCGATTACGCCTTTAATTGCTGATTATACTCAAAAGTCAATCACAGCATTTATTGAAAAATATCCTAATGTTGGATTATTGGTTACGCTGGGAGAAGCCATGCATACTATCGATGATGATGTAAAATGGTTTACAGAAACCATCATCCCTGGAGTAAAAAATGGTTTAAAAGCTATTGGCAGAACCGATGAACCACCAATTGTATTGAGAGGTCATGATACAGATGCGGCAAGAGTTATGGAAGCTGCACTTCCAATATACAAGAACTTGTATACCATGTTTAAATATAATGGAGAATCACTAACAACTTATGAACCTCGCGATGATTGGGAGTCTATTCCAAAAGGATTGAGTGAATTGGGTTCTGTACATATTTCCAATGTTCATATTATGGCTAATCTGGAGCCATTTCGATATAGTTCACCAGATTTCATCCAAAAGAGTGTAAAAGCCATGCACAATATACAAGGAGCAAACGGATTACATCTTTATCCTCAGGCTTCGTATTGGGATTGGCCCTTTACTGCCGATAATACTAATCCAAGATTAAAACAAATTGACAGGGATTGGATGTGGTATGAAACCTGGGCACGTTATGCATGGAATTGCCATAGGGATAGAAAAGAGGAGGTAGCTTATTGGTCTCAAATTTTAGATGATTACTATCAATGTGGAGATCAGGGTAAAAACATTTTAGCAGCATATGAACAAACAGGCGAAATTTCTCCAAAGTTATTACGCACCTTTGGTATTTCTGATGGAAACAGACAAACCTTATTGTTAGGTATGTTCATGGGGCAATTGGTGAATCCATTTAAATATCATGTATATAAAAACTTCTTGTCATCAAATGGTCCTGTAGGTGAAATTCTCATTGACTATGCAGAAAAGGAATGGAAAGGAGAGAAGCACATTGGAGAAACACCTCCTCAAATCATAAAGGAAGTTGTAGAACATGGCAAATTAGCAGTTGAGGCAATTGAAAAAGCATCTGCAGGTGTAGATGCAAATCAAGATGAATTTAAGAGACTTAAAAACGATATCTATTGCTATAATGATTTTGCCAATTATTTTGCTGAAAAGGTAAATGCTGCATTATTGGTATTGCGTTATAAATATTCAAATGATATCAATGATTTGGAAAAGGCTCAGGCTTATCTTGAAAACAGTGTTAAATACTATACGAGTCTGGTTAATCGAACTAAAGATACTTACCTTTACGCGAACAGTATGCAAACTTCTATGCGTAGGATTCCTATTGCTGGAAAAGGAGGAATTAATAAACATTGGGATGAACTTTTACCTCATTACCAAAATGAACTGGAAGTGTTTAACCGTAATATCGAAACGCTTAAGGCAAATGGAGGTGCAAAAATTTCTGAGCAACTTAAAGTATATGATCCAGTAAAAGTAAAAATTCTAAATAAAGGAGTTAAAAGATATCCTTTAGCTAAAGGACAACAGGTTTATAGCGATAATAAAACTGTAATAAACGGAGTTTGTGATGAATTGCAAAAACTTTCAGGAGTTCAGTTTTCTGACAAGCAACAGCAAGAAGAAGGCTCTGTTCTGAAATTTGAAAACAAAAAGCCTGTTAAAGTTCTGGTAGGATATTTTAATACAAATAGTTATACCATTTTGGAGCCACCAACTCTTGAGACAAATGCTCTGGCAAATGATCGTGGTCAGGCAGATATAAAAATAGCAAATGCGATAGATGTTCCAGGGTTATACCCGGTAAATGTGTATAGTTATAAGTATGAACCTGGTGTTAATGAATTAAAACTTGGAAAAGGTCGTGTTTTGATTCTTGGATTTATTGATGGATCCGAGGAAATAAAGATTCATGATGCAGGTGTTGGCGGTACTGAGGATGGTGCAGCAGTAGATTGGTTGTTTTACTAAATAAAAGCAAAAAGAAAACCATATAAAAATGAGTTTATTAAGATTTAGAGGAATAGGATATTTATTGATTATTGGTTTAATCTTATTCACGGGATGTTCTAAGAAAAAATCAATAAGACAAGATATTTTGTTGAATGAAGATTGGCTAACCATTGCAAATGATACTGATAAAACAGCCTTCAATGGATTTGAAGATGCTGAGTTTAGTACCAAAGATTGGTTAAGTGTGGATGTTCCTCATAATTGGGATGATTATGGTGGTTATCGTCGAATGATGCATGGTAATCGTCATGGATATGCATGGTATCGCAAAGAGTTTTCTGTTGAAAAGAAATCTGACGATAAAAGATATTTTCTGTTTTTTGAAGGTGTTGGTTCTTATGCAACAGTATGGGTAAACGGACAAAAAGTAGGTTATCATGCAGGAGGTAGAACAACATTTACCCTGGATATTACAGAAGCTGTAAAATTCGGTCAAAAGAATATTTTGGCAGTGCGTGCAGATCATCCTGCAGATATCAGAGATTTACCATGGGTTTGTGGAGGTTGTAGTCCTGAATGGGGATTCTCTGAAGGAAGTCAGCCAATGGGTATTTTTCGACCTGTGCATTTAATAGTTACCAATCCTGTTAGGGTAGAACCTTTCGGCGTCCATATTTGGAATGATAATCAAATCACTAAAGAAAAAGCTCATTTAAATATTGAAGTTGAACTGAAAAATTATGGTTCACAAAAAAGAAATATTGAACTGGTTAATAGTTTAAAGGATGAATTAGGTAATGAAGTTGCTGTAGCCATTAATGAGTTTGAGATTGCCCCTGGTGTAATTGACACAATAGCTCAGGAATTGAAAGATATTCACGATCCACATTTATGGTCAGTTGAGAATCCGTATTTGTATCATATGGAGACTAAAGTTTATGAGGATAATAAGTTGGTTGATGAAATAACTACTCCTTATGGAATCCGTTGGATTAAATGGGATATTAATGGAGATAATGCAACCAACAGATTTTATTTAAATGACGAACCTGTTTTTATTAATGGGACAGCAGAATATGAACATATTTTAGGTCAGAGTCATGCTTTCTCTGATGAGCAGGTTCAGGCTCGAGTAGATCAGATTCTTTCCATGGGTTATAACTCTTTCAGAGATGCTCATCAGCCACATAACTTTCGTTATCATGATGCATGGGATAAAAATGGAATTCTATGGTGGACACAAATGGCAGCTCATATTTGGTTTGATACTCCTGAGTTTAGGGAAAACTTTAAAACGCTTCTTCGTGATTGGGTAAAAGAAAGAAGAAACAGTCCTTCAATTATTCTTTGGGGATTAGAAAATGAAAGTACGCTTCCTGAAGATTTTGCAAAGGAGTGTTCTGATATCATCAGAGAATTAGATCCTACAACTTCATCGCAACGTTTGGTAACTACATGTAATGGTGGTTCTGGTACCGATTGGAATGTAATTCAAAACTGGTCCGGGACTTATGGTGGTAAACCGGAAATCTATGATGAAGAGATTTCAAAGCAATTGCTTAACGGAGAATACGGTGCATGGAGAAGTATTGATCTTCATTCTGAAGGTGAGTTTGATGCTAATGGTGTGTTAAGTGAAGATAGAATGACCTTATTGATGGAATCTAAAATCAGATTGGCAGAAAAGGCTTCTGATAAGTGTTGCGGTCAATATCATTGGTTATTCAATTCCCATGATAACCCGGGAAGAACACAAGGTGGTGAAGGTTTTAGAGATATTGATCGTTTAGGACCTATTAATTATAAAGGAGCAGTGTCCATTTGGGGAGAGCCATTGGATGTATTCTATATGTTTCGTTCTAATTATGTGGACAACAAAAAAGAACCAATGGTTTATATAGCATCTCATACCTGGCCTGATCGTTGGACAGAACCTGGCATCAAAGATGGTATCAGAGTTTACTCTAATTGCGATGAGGTAGAACTATTCAATGGAGTAAATAAAAACTCATTGGGGCGTCAGAAAAGAGGTGGTATCGGAACTCACTTTGTTTTTAATCAGGTCGATATACAAAGCAGTGTATTATGTGCAGTGGGTTATGTAAATGGTGAAATAGTTGCCGAAGATTATATCGTGTTGCATCATTTACCTCAGGATGCTGATATCAAACAATTACAAGGAGAGGTTACTCCATTGATGGATGATGATACAGATTGGAATACGATTTACAGAGTGAATTGTGGAGGAAGTGATTATACAGATCAGGATGGAAACCTATGGATGGCTGATGTTCATAATACAAGTAATGATACCTGGGGTTCTTTATCCTGGACTGATGATTATCCTGGCTTACCTGCATTTTATGGTAGTCAGCGTCAAACTCATGATCCAATTGAAGGAACCGAAGAATGGCCATTAATTCAGACTTTCAGATATGGTCGTCATAAATTAAAATATCACTTCCCTGTACAGGATGGTAAATATAAAGTGGATATGTATTTTATTGAACCATGGTATGGAACCGGAGGTGGTTTAGATTGCAAAGGCTGGCGCATTTTTGATGTGGATGCTAATAATAATACAGTAATTGACGATTTAGATATCTGGCAGGAAGTAGGTCATGATAAATTATTGAAAAAGACTTTTGAAGTGGATGTGACAGGTGGTAGTCTTGACATTTCTTTTCCTAAGATAAAATCAGGTCAGGCTGTAGTTTCTGCAATTGCTATCTCAGCTTTTGATTCAAATGCAAAGTCTGCTTCAGCATCAGAGAGCTTAATAACAAATCTTAAGGTTGAAGGAGCAGATGCAAATAAATGGAAAGCTGAAACATGGATGGATACAGGGATTAAACAATTTTCCGATAGTGAGCAGGCTTTTTCATATATCCCTCCTGTTTTATATGGTGCTGAATGGATTAAAGGATCTTCAGTAATTCAAACTGTGAAGGATAAAGCCATTGCATCTTATATGCTGACAGCAGATGCGGATGTTTATATTGGACTGGATTCAACGATAACAACATTGCCATCGTGGATGAAGGACTTTTTGCCTTCTGATAAGACAATAGAATCTGTATCCAAGGTAAAAGCTAAATATATTCTTTACCAGAGGAAATTCTTAAAAGGGGAAACTGTTGAATTGTTCTCTGTTTCTGATGACAAAGAACAAAAGATGTATGTTGTAGCTGCAGTTCCTGTTTCAACATTGGATAAAGCCATCGACTTAAGAAAATCGGTTTCTTACCAGGCTGAAGAAGGAAAGCGATGGGGGAATGCTCGTCAGGTAAAATTCATGAAAAAGGATTGTATCATCGTTCCTGATAAAAATGGAAGTATTGGATTTGTATTTAAAGTTGGTTTGGCATCGAAATACGGATTACAATTCCGATTTATGAATATGGCAAATCATGAGGTTGAGGCCGATGTGGAGATTTTAGCTGCAGATGGACGTTTAATGTGGGATGGAACATGGACATTTCCTTCAGCAAACATCAAATGGAAAAGCTTTAGAACGGATACTCAAACCACCATTAATGCCGGAACCTATACCATCAAAATTAAACCTAAAGAAAAAGGGCCTTTATATTTTAATTGGGTGAAAGTACAGTAATAAAAGGTAATGAGGTAGCATGGTTTAGGGTAACAGGGGGAAAGGAACAAGGAATGGCATAGAGTATAGTGCAAAGAGCTTTGAGGCCCATATGCTAGTGCGCGATTTCATCTCGTTCTGTAAATAAAAATAATAAGAGTTAAAGTCACACGATGCAATCGTTCGACAACAGTATTGTTATAAGCCATGAGGATTTTGAAAAAAATAACAATTATACAAATTAACAAATCAACAATTTGACAAAAATAATAAAAACTATACCGTGATGAAGACATTAAATGTATTGGTGATGATTGCTGTAGTGTTTGCAGCCTTTACAAGTTGTAAAAAGGAATTGCCAAAAACTGTGTCAAAGGAAAAGATGCAGCAGATTTATGAGGAAGTTAAAACTCCATATAAATATGGATTGGTGATGGTTCCGGAAGATGATTCAAAGAAAATGGATTGTCCTACAGTTTATCGAAAAGGAGATAAGTGGTTTATGACCTATTTTGTTTTTGATGGTCGCGGATATGAAACCTGGTTAGCCAAAAGTGATGATTTATTACATTGGGATAATATGGGTAAGGTAATGTCTTTTTCAGATACAACAGATTGGGATAGCAATCAAAAAGCAGGTTACCCAAGTTTACAAGATCCTGAATGGGGTGGAAGCTACGAACTGGAACAATTTGATGGTAAATATTGGATGCCATATTTTGGTGGTAATTCAAGAGGATACGAAAAAGGATTGTTGTCGATAGGTATGGCTCATACAGAAAAAGATCCAACTACGGTACACTTATGGGATAGAGAAAAAGAACCCATCTTTATGGCAACAGATAAAGATGCTCGTTGGTGGGAAAATAGTACTATCTATAAAACATGGGTGTTATTTGACCGTAGCAGAACTACTGGTTATCCATTTGTAATGTATTACAATGCCAGAGGAGATAGTATCAATCCAAGCAGAGGTGCAGAGCGTATTGGTATGGCCGTATCAAAAGATATGATTAACTGGGAACGTTTTGGCAAAGATCCTGTGATCAATCACCATAAAGGAATCTCAGGTGATGCTGTAATCCAAAAGATTGATGATGTTTGGGTAATGTTTTATTTCGGAGCTTTTTGGCCTACACGTAAAGATTACGATGCTTTTAACCGTTTTGCTTGTTCATACGATCTTGTAAACTGGACCGAGTGGGACGGTAAAGATTTAGTATTCCCATCTGAGCCTTATGATAATTGGTTTGCTCACAAATCGTATGTGGTTAAGCATGATGGGGTGGTGTACCATTTTTATTGTGCAACCAATCGCGATCAACAAAGAGGTATTGCTGTGGCAACTTCAAAAGATTTAGGAAAGAGTGAGTTAACTTACTAGTTGTTAGTTTAAACCACCCCGTCAGATTCTTGTACCTCGCATCTGCCACCCCTCCTTTAAAAAGTAGGGGAGTGTTGCAGGGAGAAACTTCTTTTCTTTTAAGAGATCATTTTTGGTAATGTAAATCAACTCTCCTCCTTTCAAAGGAGGAGTACCGCGAATAATGAGTGGGGAGGTGTTTAAACCAACATTCAGTAGCTTAAAATAAAAATTATGCATCACATAAATAAAATATTAATAATTGCAGCAGTTGCACTTTTAGCAGCCTGTAATCATAAGGTTGATAATCCGCGACAGGTCGAATCTTTTAATAAAGGGTGGAAGTTCTTTTTAGGAGATACAGCAGATGCTTCTAAAGTAGCGTTTAATGATACGGAGTGGCGTGCTTTAAATTTACCTCACGACTGGAGTATTGAAGGATCGTTTAGTAAAGATAATCCATCTACAACAGAAGGTGGAGCTTTACCAACAGGAATTGGATGGTATAGAAAAACTTTTAAGGTTGATTCTATTCCTCAAAACCAAAAATATTATATTGACTTTGATGGTGTGTTTTGTAATAGTGAAGTTTGGTTAAACGGACATTATTTAGGTAAGCGTCCATTCGGATATATTACTTTTCGTTACGATATGACGCCATATTTGAATTTTGGAGATAAGGAAAATGTGATGGCGGTTAGAGTTGATAATGATGCTCAACCAGCTTCTCGTTGGTATACCGGTTCCGGAATCTATCGTAATGTATGGTTGGTAACAACAAATCAGATACATGTTGATCATTGGGGTACATATATTACAACACCCAATGTAAGTGAAGAATCAGCAACTGTAAATCTTGAGGTTAAAATCAAAAATAATCAAAATACAGCACAACAATTAAAGGTTAAAACTGAATTATATGATCAGAATAACCAGGTTGTGGCTCAGGATGAAAAAGTTGTTTCTTGTAAAGATTCTTTGTGCACTCTTGTATATGATTTTTCAGTAAATCAACCTATGTTATGGTCAATTGAAAATCCTTATATGTATACTGCAGTAACAAGTGTATATAACGATAAAGAACTTCTTGATCAATATGAAACTCCTTTTGGAATAAGATATTTTGAGTTTGATTCTGCAAAAGGTTTCTTTTTAAATGGACAAGCTCTAAAAATACACGGGGTTAATCAACATCACGACTTGGGAGCTTTAGGTGCTGCTGTAAATACCAGAGCAATGGAGCGTCAGCTCGAAATTTTAAAAGGAATGGGTTGTAATGCCATCCGAATGGCTCACAATCCTCCTGCTGCAGAATTACTTGATCTGTGTGATCAGATGGGATTTTTAGTTATTGATGAATCCTTTGATGAATGGGCTAAGACAAAAGCCAAAAAAGGATACCATTTATATTGGGATGAATGGCATGTTCGCGATTTACAAGATATGGTTTTACGCGATCGTAACCACCCAAGTATTATTGCATGGAGTATTGGGAATGAGATCAGAGAGCAGTTTGATACTACTGGTATTTCCATTACAAAAGAGTTGGCAGGTATTGTAAAAGAGTTGGATAAAACCCGTCCTGTAACTAGTGCTTTAACAGAGCAGGATCCAGAAAAAAATAATATTTACAAATCTGGTGCTTTGGATTTAATCAGCTTTAACTACAAGCATAAAGAGTATCTTGATTTTCCAAAGAATTACCCTGGTCAAAAAATGATTGCTTCTGAAAACATGTCGGCATTATCTACTCGAGGTCATTACGATATGCCTTCTGATAGTATGCGTATCTGGCCATCAGCTTACAATGTTCCATTGGTGGGTGCAAATGATGATTATACAGTTTCTGCTTATGATCATGTGTATGCATATTGGGGCGCAACGCATGAGGATACCTGGAATGTGGTCAAAAACAATGATTTTATTTCAGGAATGTTTATCTGGTCTGGATTTGATTATTTAGGTGAACCCATTCCTTATCCATGGCCTGCTCGTAGTTCTTATTTAGGAATTATTGATTTGGCTGGATTCCCTAAAGATGTGTATTACCTGTATCAAAGTGAATGGACAGATAAAACCATGCTGCATATTTTCCCTCATTGGAATTGGGAAAAAGGACAGGATATTGATGTTTGGGCCTATTATAATAATGCTGATGAGGTTGAATTGTTCTTAAATGGAAAATCATTAGGAACAGGCAAAAAGGAGGAAGGAAAGTTTCATGTAATGTGGCGGGTTAAGTTTGAACCAGGTACTATAAAAGCGGTTTCTCGAAAAGAGGGACAGGTTGTTTTAGAAAAAGAAATTCATACAGCAGGCGAACCATATAAATTTGAATTAATTGCAGATCGTAATGTTATTAATGCTAATGGAACAGATCTTTCTTTTATCACAGTTAAAATTGTGGACAAGGATGGTAATATGATTCCTGATGCAGATAATCTGGTTCATTTTGATGTTGAAGGTAATGGGTTTATTGCCGGAGTTGACAATGGATATCAAGCCAGTTTGGAGCCTTTTAAAGCAAATTATCGAAAAGCATTTAATGGAATGTGCTTATTGATTGTTCAGGCAACAGAAAAAGCTGGAGAAATTAAAATTACAGCAACTGCTGATGGTTTGAAAAATGGAGAAATGACTCTAAAATCAAATTAAATATAAAAAAGAGGGCTGATTCGTTAAATTATAAATCAGCACTCTTTTTAAGAGTTTTCTTATCGTGTTATTAACCTGAGATCGATTAAAATTTTAGAATTCAGATTGTCATAAAAAGCTGATATACAAGGCAAATTTTGCAGGGCTAGCGAGCTAGCTCGAAAAATTTAACGTAGTAGATTAGTTTTTTATGATAAAGCATAATGATTTCCCTTATAAACATTAATCTTCTTCCTGGAAATTATTCAAAATAGCCCGCTATTCTTTCATAATTTTCAGTTGAACCTCACTATTTATAAGCGCTCTGAATCCAAAATTTTATGTCGAATTCAGGTTATTAGTTTTAAAGTAGGATTAATCACTCATATACAGCTTCTATCTTTTTCTATTTTGATGCTAGTTTTATTGTGTTGTATTGATGGTTAACCTACTTTTTTGTTTCTTAATTATTGGTTCTATCTTCCTTGTCCCGTTCTCCTTGTTCCTTTCTCCCTTTTCCCTTTTCCTTGTTCCTTTCTCCTTAAAACCCTAAGGTTTTATTTGTGCATCTTATTTTTCTTAATCAGCATTAATACTTCGTTGTATGTCATTGGATAAGCTCCAAGAGCTTCCCATTTAGCAAAGTACTCATATACCAGTTTAAGATCCACTTCACCATCTTTGGCAGCTGATTCATTTATGATAAGTTCAGGAATATAACGAACTCTAACACCTTGTTTTATAAGTTCAGTAATAACATGATCAACTTTATTTTCTAAGCCAACACCAAAAACAACCCATTCACGAGCATCAAGCTTTTTAACTAAGCTGGCCGCATTTTCATTACCATTAAAAATCAAGGGGTCTTGTTTTCCTTCACTAGTACCTCTTTCCAGGTAATATCTGTATCTTAAGCCAATAGATTTTGTCCATTCAGTTTTTTCTTTGCTGTTAGGAACAAAAACAAGATCACGTTTATCTTCTTCCATAGGTTGACATCCATCTTCATGTATTGTAAATACATATGGAGCAACAATAGCAGAGATCAAACTATATACCTCATAGAGTTCTTCACTTAAAGGTTGACTTCTTTCAGGACAGTTAAACTTAACTTTATTAGGAGTGATTTCTAAACAGTCTACATCAAAAAAAGCGTGGTTTTGTTTCATCTTAAAATAGTTTTATTGTACCACAAAGATACCGGTTAAACGTAATGGGTTTTAAGATGTGATACCAGAGAATAATAATAAAGAGGCTAATTTTATATTGAAAAATGATTTTAGGTGGATTTTTCCAGTATTTAGCCTGTAATAATGATAACAAAGATAGTTTATTAAACCAATACAAAAAGTTAAATAATACGAATTACTATTATTTATTGTGGTATTTGGTAATAAATTGCACAAATGATGTGTTTTTTTGTAATAAATTGAAATGAGTAAGAACTTTTCAATAGGTAAGAGTCAATAGCAATAAGCAAGTAAAACGAAAATTATTTTAGGTTAGGGTGAGAGCTAAAATATATGATATATTGTTCTAAAGAAGGTTATTGTTTTTTAAGTCATCAACTTTCAATAATTTAATATTTACATTTCATGCTGTATGCCTGAAAAAAAATGGAATAACATTAGAAAGAGGTATATATAGCTCAGTACAATAGCTTGGTATTAATCAACAAACCAATACTTATTTAATTATAGGCATACCTGTTGTAATGGACATGAGCAAATTTAAGAGGAATGGAAAACCAAAACGTAGAACCTTTATTCACTTCCGATTTAACCCATATTTTACCCTGATGCAGTTCAACAATATCTTTACAAATCGATAAACCTAAACCAGTTCCTCCTTTGCACATCTTAACTGTATTCTCAGTTTGTACAAAACGATTAAAAATATTTTCAATCATTGAGCTTTCTATACCACTACCTGTATCCTTAACATAAAAGTCCAGTGTATTATTTCGTGCAAAGCATCCATATTCAATATATCCCTCTTCTGTAAACTTGATAGCGTTGTTAAGTAAGTTATTCATTACCCTGCGAAGTTTCTCCTGATCAGAAGTAAAGATAAACTCATCAGAAACATTAGTTTGTGATTGACACAGTTTAACATTGTTATCCATTAAAGATGAATAATGTACTTTAAAGCTATCCAGAAAATCGTTAAGTTTAATCTCCGTAAAATTTAAATACATATTGCCTGTCTCAAGCAATGAAGAGTCCATAACATCGTTTACTGTGAGCAGAAGCTGTTTAGAGCTATTTAATATGGTTTTAAGATATAAATCCAATATCTCGTTATCTGTTTGTTCTACTTGTGCCAATTCTGAAAAACCAATAATCGCATTCATCGGAGTTCTTAGTTCATGAGAAATGTTTTGTATAAAAACTGTTTTCAGGTGATCATTTTCTTTTGCTTTTGCTTCCGCCTTTCTTACCTTTTCAACATAGCGCTTCACAAAAAAGAATAGAAGAATACCTGTAGTAAAAACATAAAACCAGCCTTTGTAGTGTTGAATTTTTGTAATTACGTCAGGATCATTAGTGATATTTGAAACAAATAAATCAGAGTATAAAATCCATAAGCCTCCCAACAAAAGGTATATAATGGAGAGTATGTATTCAAATTTTATCTTCTTTAACATATTTAGTGTGAGTTTAATATACCTTGTTTCATCGACTAATGTATAAAATCTATTATTTGTAATCAATATTAAATGACGAATAAAAATTCTTTTAACCTCTTTTAGAAATTTCCTGTAGTTTTAGTTCATCCAGTATATTAATATCTTTACCATCTAATTGCAGAATCTGGTCCTTTTCAAGGGATTTTAATAGTTTAACTGCACTTTCTGTTGATATACCTGCAAAATCAGCTAAATCTTTACGGGTTAAATTCTGAAAAATATCAGGATACTGCGGCTTTATGTTGTTTAGGTATAGTAAAGCTTCTGCCATTCGACCATTCATTTGTTTATACAATACTTTTCTGATGATATCATATAAATTCATGTTTTGCTCTGAATACCTTTTTATTAAACTTAATCCAAATGTTCCATTTGTACTTATAATTTGAGCGATAGCTGTTTTTTCAACTAAAAAAACATGGCAATCGGTAATGGCTATTGATGAGTAGCTAAATGTATTTACCGAAAACACAGATGATAATCCAATAAACTCGCCAGGTTGAATAATTCTTAGATTGTAATTTTTGGTTAAATCGCTTTCTACATATTGTATGGCGAGTCCTTTTACCATAAACATAACGTATGAAGCAAAGGTACCTTGCTTTGCTAAATTATCACCCTTACGAAACTGTACCTGAGTTCTGCTTGATCTTACTAATTCAACTTCTTCCGGATTTAATGCCTGAAAACAAGGCGCATTTAATTCACAGATAAAGTCTATATCGTTTTCTTTAATCGTTTTCATTATTTAATTGGTCGATATTTAAAAATCTGAATCTTATTGTAATTCAGGCTTTAATTAGTACACAAAAATATAATCAATTTAATAATAACCTTAGTTTCTAGATTAATTATAATCATCGCTCAATAAAAAAGTTGATCTAAATCAATTGAAATACCGTTCAGGTTCATGAACAATTATTGCAGATTATTTGCTTGGATAAGATAGTTTTGTCAAGACAAAAAGAAATCCTGTTACAGGATAATTAAAATAGAAAAAAATAAAAAGATATATAGATATGGAAAAGATTGTAATTATTGGAGGGGTGGCAGCAGGAGCAACTGCAGCTGCAAAAGCAAGAAGATTATCACCGGAAGCTAAAATTATTATGTTGGAGGCCGGTCCGGATATTTCATTTGCCAATTGTGGGTTACCTTATTATATAGCCGGAGATATTAAAAGTCGTTCAAAATTAATACTTCAAAGTCCTGAGAGTTTTAAAGAGCAATATGATGTAGATGTATATACTCATACAATTGTATCTTCAATCGATAAAGACAATCAAGTATTAAAAGCAATTGACAGCAGATCTGGTGAAACCAGAAAATTTGAATATACAAAGTTAATCTTAGCTCAGGGAGGAAGACCTTTAAAACCAGAGTTCCCTGGATCAGACAGAGATCATGTATTTACATTATGGACTCTGGAAGATATGGATAAGATTTCGGCTCATTTAGACGATAAAAAACCTAAAACTGCAGTAGTAGTAGGTGGTGGTTTCATTGGTTTAGAAATGGTTGAAGCTCTTGTAAAAAGAGGTTTAGATGTTCATGTGGTTGAAAAAATGGATCATGTAATGTCTATTATGGATGGTGAAATTGCAGGTTTTGTTGAACAGGAACTTTATGCTTATGGTGTTGGAGTTCATACTAATACTGCGGTTACTCAAATTAATGCGCATTCGGTTATTTTAGATAATGGTGATGAATTGGATGCTGATATGGTATTGATGTCAATTGGTGTTCGTCCTACATTACAGTTGGCAATTGATGCAGGTTTAGCAATTGGTGAAGCAGGTGGATTATTGGTAAATGATCTGTTACAAACATCCGATGGCAATATTTATGCAGCTGGTGATATGGTAGAGATTGAGCACCGTGTAAATGGTAAAAAAGTTCGTATTCCTTTGGCAGGACCAGCAAACCGTCAGGGACGTATTGCTGCCGAAAATGCTTTAGGTGGTAATCATAGTTATATGGGCGCTATTGGTACTTCAGTGGTTCGTGTATTTGAGGCAGTTGCCGGAATTACAGGATTATCATTGAAACAGGCTCGAAATATGGGGATTGATGCTGATGCAGTTGTAGTTCATAAAGAGCACCATACTTCATATTATCCTGGTGCTGAAACAGTAACTGTTCAGTTGGTTTATGATAAAAATACAGGTGTTATTTTAGGTGGACAAACAGCTGGCTATAAGGGTGCTGATAAACGTTTGGATGTAATAGCTACAGCAACTGCATCTAAATTAAAGGTGAGTGATATAGCAGATGTTGACTTTGCTTATTCTCCTCCAATCGGAACCGCAAATGATGCTATGAATATGGCTGCTTATGTTGCCGAAAACAGAATGTCAGGATATAGTCCTTCGATAACAGTTTCTGAATTGGATGATTTTGTTAAAGGTAAAGATCCTGTATATATTGATGTGAGAGACGTGTTCGCATTTGAAAAGAGCCATATTTACGGTGCTGTACATATTCCTTTAGAAGTTTTACCTCAGTACCTGAATGAAATTCCAAAGGATCGATTAATTGTTGTTTATGATGAATTTGGTAAAAAAAGTCATCAGGCATTAAGAACACTGGTTGGTGCTGGTTTTGATAATGTTGTAAATATAAGTGGAGGTCATAGCTCAATACAGAGATATGAATTAGCAATAGGTTTTAATGAAATTGAGATTGATCTTTTAGAGATTGAAGCAAAATCAATAGGAGAGGAAGAGCAAGAAACTAAGGAGCAGGCTCCAAAGAAAGAAGAGAAGAAAAATGAGAGCGGTTTGCTGATTGTAGACGTTAGAACAGAAGGAGAATATAGAAGTGGTGCTTTTCCAAATGCAGTTAATATTCCTTTGGATGAGATTATGCAAAACAATGTGGATTTAGGAACAAATACAAACCGTGAGATTATTGTTTATTGCGCATCTGGTGCTCGCTCTGCTTATGCAAAACAGGTGTTGATGCAAAGAGGTTATACTAATGTTATGAACGGTGGTGGTATTGCTGCTATGATGTCTCGTTTAGAGAAAATGAAAAACTAAGTTTGTTAAGTAAGGTTTGATATAGTTTATTATGTGTTATTCGCGCAGTTGTTTTTTATAACTGCGCGATTTTTTTATAAGGCTAAAACAGGTTCATATACTTTATAAGGTATTGAAAAATAAAATGTACTTCCTTTGTTTATTTCTGACTCCAGCCATAATTTTCCATCTAAAAGATCAATTAATCCTTTTACAATAGAGAGGCCTAAGCCTGTACCTTTTTGCTTTTGTGTATAGGAGTTCTCAGCTTGTATAAAGCGATCAAAAATCTAGCTTTGAAGTTCTTCTGAAATTCCTATACCTGTATCTCTTACAAATAATGTAATATAATTTGCATCGCAATTAAAACAGCCAACTTCAATTTCACCTTTGTTGGTAAATTTAAAGGCATTACTGATAAGGTTGATTAATATCTGTTTTAGTTTTGCTCCATCAAATAAGATGGGTTTTGTTATTTTATGGCAAGGGAAATCTATTTTAAAATTGATATGATGCTTACCCAGTTGTTTTTGATATTGGTTAAAGAATAATTTAAGGTTCTGAAGCATTGTTTTCATATCTACAACTTCCCAATTGATCGAGACTTGTCCTGATTCAATTTTAGCAATGTCAAGAATATCATTAATGATTTGAAGTAAATCATTACTGCTGTTGTTTATAATTTCTGTAAACTCAATTAATTTATTCTTGTCATCATAAAAAGTGGGTAGTAACTCTGAGAAACCTATTATTGCATTTAAAGGTGTTCGGATTTCATGGCTGATGTTTTGTAGAAATTGGTTCTTTAACCGTTCACTTTCAAGTGCTTTTTCTTTAGCTTCCCGAAGTTCTTTGTTTAGCCTTTTAATACGCTCATTTTCAAGCTTACGTATATAGCCTTGCTTCAGGTCGTCAACAAGCATATTGATTCCCATGGCAAGGGCATCAATATTATCATTTTCTTCCGAAATGTTAAACTGAAAGTTTAAATCCCCGTGAGCAATTTGCATTACTCCCTCAATAATTTCATCAATCCTTTGATTGCGATTCTGATCACTGTCTGACATTCTATCTCCCCCTATTAATCATTTTTAAGCCATTCCCAAGCCTCTTCTTCTGTAGAAAAGAAACGGTATTTACTCATTTTTTTCAATTTTCCCATCGCAAACGAAGCTAATACTTTAGCTACAGGGTGAAGACCAAAAATCGCAACTTTATCTGTTCGATCTAAATTGGATAAGGTTCTCCACATATCTCTTGCTTTGGGAGAGTTTTTACCACACTGATTTAGATCTATAAGAAATTGAATCTTTTTGCCTGTTGTTTGTAATAGTTCAGATACCATTTCGTAATGAGCAGAGGCCATTTCATCAGTTTGTTCACCAACTGTGATAACATGATAAACCAGATATTGTTCATTATGAATAATTATCTTATTATCATTAATATATCGCACTTCTGTACTCATATGATTCTAACAATCAGTACTTAGTAATTCTAGTAATTAAATAACGGGGACTGCAAAAATAATATAAATTTCTGGTAAAAACATGAGTTTTGATATATATATAAGTTTGTATGTTCTTATATGTTGCATATTAAATAAGATACTAAATAGAGATATAGCTATATTATGCATTATATTTGCATCAAATAATAATATTAAAAACGATTAAAATGTTACAGGTTAACGAATACTTTGATGGACAGGTAAAGTCTATTGCTGTTGATAATAGCAAAGGTAAAGCAACAGCAGGAGTTATTGCTCCGGGTGAATTTGAATTTGGTACTTCAACTGTTGAATATATGACAGTTACTTATGGCGAAATGGAAGTATTATTACCAAATGCCACTGAGTGGAAATTATACACACAGGGAGAAACATTTATTGTTGAAAAAGGAGTTTCTTTTAAGGTAAAAGTTGCAGAACCTGTTAGTTACGTTTGTCGTTACGAATAAGAATAGTTTATATTCTATCATATTGCTAAGCCGGTTTTTATAACCGGCTTTTTTTATGTGTTATATATTAATTTCTAATGATTATACCCATATTGATTAGAGTTTGATATTTTGTTGGGGTTTAGGTCTATAAATTGAAACAAAATATACACTATTTAACTAATTATCCATTGTTTGCTAATGTTTTGGAAATTACTTTTGCCGGCTGAAATTTAAATACTTAAACACTTATGAAAAACGGAAATCCGGCAGTAGTAGGTTTAGCAGGTTTTGGCTTAACTACTTTACTATTACAATTCCATAATTTGGGATGGATTGAAATTGGTCCTGTTTTAGCAATGGGAATTATTTTTGGTGGTCTTGCTCAGATGATAGCAGGTTTTCAGGAACAAAAAATGGGTAATAACTTTGGCTACAGTGCATTTGTTGCCTATGGCTCATTCTGGATTGGTTTAGGAATCATCTGGATCTTAAATCATTTCAATATTTATAAATCATCTCATACTGATGTAGGATTCTATCTTGTTGGCTGGACTCTTTACACAGCTATTATGTTTGTGGCTTCGCTGAGAGTACATAAGGCTATGACAGTTACTTTCGGTACTTTGTTATTGGGATTTATTCTTCTTGATTTAGCGCATTTTGGAATGCCTCAATTAACAGTAGTGGCTGCAGTAGACTTAATTATTTGTGCAGGAGCTGCATGGTATATGATGGCTGCAATTATTATTAACGATTTAGCAGGCAAAACTGTTATTCCTGTTGGAAAGAAATTTATTGAATAGATCAATAAAGATATAACTAGTGAAAATTCAAATTATAATCTCACAGAAGATTATAATTTCATCGTAATTTTTACTGAAAATAATGTAAAAGCAATGGTCTTACCGACTGTTGCTTTTTTTTGTGAAGGCTAGTATTTATAAGCTCTGAACCGTTTTACCAAAAAAGTCACATTCCCCTTTTTACTACATGCTATACCTGGCCATATGGACATATAAATGATGTTTTTGACCATGTTTTTTGTCTTTTAATAGAATATAACTCACTGAGATTTATTTTAATGTACTGTATTTAAGTATAAAACTACTGCAAATGGAATTGTTTTTTCGATTGGTAGAAAAATATTTTAGGTCTTTGAAAATTGTTAATAAATGTATAAATTCAAGATAAAATCGTAAAAACCTATGAGTTTAGGCTAATACTGCGAGTATAATCAGAATAAATAAACATAAATAAAACTTAAAAAAATCCCCGTATGAAACATTTTCTTCTTTTACAAAGTTGTTTTACGTAGTAAAGTTAAAGCAATATTCCATTAGATTAAGTCAATACCTTGACTATTAATAATCAAACCTAAATAATCAATCATAAAACCATAAATTAAACAAACAACCTATGTCATTATTTTTAACTCCCCAAACAGAAAATAATAATGATCTGGTATATAGTGTATCAGGTTCAAAACTTAAAAGAAATAAAAACAGAAATACATACTCGCACGAAGGTATTGATGCAGGATTACAATTATTGAAAAAGGTTTATTCTGCTTCACAAAATTTTAGTAATGTAATAGCTAAAGACAGACCAGCCTTTAAAATATATATTCATGAAAGGCAGTTGGTTCAGGAATTATATATTAAGATTCAAAAAGAATTAAAAGTGCTATGTAAGGATAATATTTCACTTACATCAAAATTCCTTATGGATCAACCGATACCTGAAAACTATTTTCGTTGGTCGGTGCATATTAAAGAAACAATAATGGCATTATTGTTACACGAAGAAATCTATCAAAATATGGATTCAATCGGAGTGACTGAAGAAATTCTGGATGACTTATTGGTTCGTTTAAAAGATTTGGACGATCTAAAATATAAAGCTATTGAAGAAGAACAATTGGTTCAGTCATTATCAGAAGATGAAGCTAAACATCTTGAGGAGTTAAAATCGCATTATTCAGATTTAAGACACTATCTTGATATATTTGAAGAAGATTATAATTTGAATAGAAACGAAGAATTAGGTGAGGCTATATAAAATCACATCTGTCCTAAATAAAAAATAGGATGTCGGGTCTGGACGAAGTGCCAGTAAACTAAAATATTCCTGACAGCTCTGGTATAAAATATAGGCTTTGTAGATATTTGAAGTCTTATTCTAAAACTAGATACACACAAAAATAGAAAGAGGTTGTCTATATTAAGACAATCTCTTTTTTGTTTATTATAATCTGTACAACAAAGAAATAGTAACAGTTTCAGCAATTGTGTTCAACAAGAGAATAAAATCACTTGGAACTATTCATAGAGTAAATCTTTTGGCTGTAAGCCTGAAACGACTAATTATATTACAAGGTATTGTATATTCTAACAATTAACACCTCTTCTTATACAATATTTCCGGCTTAATAGAAGGTGTCAGATATAAGGCATTAATACCTGAAGGGGTCGTTGTAAAAAGATCATATCCATAACACTCCTGCCACTATACTATTTTATTGGGATATGGCTTCGATGAAACTGGTATGCAATGGGATAGAATTGCAAATATGTACATACTTAATACATTGATAATAGCAGCAAGACTATCTTTTTAATCACAAATACTACAAATAAGTAAAATATCCGTTATATGCTATTATTTTGAAATAATAATTATTTTAGCAGATAACTAACTTAAATGCATAGGCGTGATGAACGTAGATGTATGACTGTTGTTGAAAATTTGTGGCTATTAACGAGAGCAACCTAGCATGATAAAAATATCAGGAATTGAGATTGATTGTTTAAAACGTTATATAGAAAAGAAAGTAGAATCGAGTTCATGTGACCACTCATTAGGGTTTGCGCAAGAATGGGCAGAATTGAATAGTTTTAATTTTAATGATTTGATTGATATACTTGAAGCAAATGGCGGTTTTTGTGATTGTGAGATTATATGGAATTTACCTGAGAAAGAAGACTTAATTATACCGGATAGTAAAGGAAATATTGATGTTGAAAACCCATGGAAAATACCCAATGACTATATTCTTAAAAATAAACTATTCTCAAAAGTTTTAATCTCTAATGAAAAATGTAAAGGAAACTGTTATGCAGAGAATGGAGAAATCTTGATACCAGCCCCCTTTGGTGCAACATCGAAAAAAAGGATATGAAAATTGGTGCATTTTTTCATAGGACTAAAATCTGGAATGCCTAATGAATATGGGGTTGTAAAAGAGATTAAACACATTACAGCGAAAGAATTTGCCAAACAAGTTCGTAATTCTAAACATCAAGACCTTGTTAATTTTAAAGAAAAAGAAGCTGACTTTTATTTGTCCTGTTTAGACAATTTAAAAGCAGAAACACCCGTTGGAACACATTTTACAGAAAGAAGTGCTTTGACTGGAAAAGCTGAAACCTTAAAGGTATATAAGATATTTATAAGAAAATAAAAAAGTTGTTAGCTACAACAAACTGGAATAAAGTAAATCAGGTCAGCGGTGTTTTGGACAGCCCGAAATTATGCTTTGCTTCATCCAGCGACAATTCGTAGTGTTGAAAATAAGCATCTCCATCAATAATAAAAAAGTATATAAAGACTTAATTTGTAACTTAATCATAATTTTAAAGCATAACTAAAATGAATAAAACAATTAAAGTATTTACCGGTAGTGAAGTAATAGTAACCATGATAAAAGGTGAATTAGAAAATCATGGAATACCTTCATTAATTAAAAGTGATTTCAATTCTGGTGTTATAGCTGGATTTTCTGGAGGAGTACCATCTGCAATTGACTTATATATTGAAAGTGATAATGTAGAAAAAGCAACACCAATCATTAACGACCTTGTTGAAAAAATGTAAAAGTCAATAAACAATGGCTACAGCAAACCATTGAAGACGTTAAAAAAATAAGGGTGTAATCCTTGAAAGAGCGATTCTTGAAATAAAAATGCCTCACGATAATGAATATACAGCTTAAAATTGAGGGTGAATTCTTATGTTATACGATGTAATAAATTAAGAAAGGCATAACTAACTAACAAAGAACAATTATGATACCTGTTAATAAAGAAGTAAGATTAGTAAACTTCGGAATAGACATGGCTATAATAAAAGTATTGTCATTCATGTTAATATTTATACTAGATCTAAACCTGGATTCAGGTATAATATTCTTTGTAATTTATTTGTGTTACTATATTATTCTTGAGTATTTAACAGGGCAAACTATTGGCAAAATAATAACGAGAACCAGAGTTGTAAATAATAGAAATTTAAAGCCAGGTTTAAAAAGGATTATTTTAAGAACTATTTTAAGGTTTAATCCCTTTGATGTTCATTCTTACCTTTTTGGTACAGAAATAGGTGCGCATGATAGTTTATCCAGAACATTAATAATCCAAAATAATAAAGCTTAACAAATTGAGGGAATCCATAGTGATCAGTGCTATGGGGGGCTGCCGGATTTGAAGTTTATGCCATAATTACAATGATATAAAATAATCATGTAATTCTTATTTCCCTTATTATGCTTGAATGTTCTTTGGTAATCAGTTTTAACTTGCCCGTTTAGATTTTTTTTTGTTAAAACGAGCTTGAATAGTTAAATGACTAAAGTAAAAGATAAATAATAGTTTAAATGGAACTAAATATTATTGAAAAGAAGAAGAAGCATTTTTTAAATGATTGGAATAAAATAACTGTTTATGATACTAATAAACTATTTCTAGCAATGTTTATATCAGTGTTTATACCATTACCTATGTTTATTTATGTTTCTGTTATTGTTTGTATTGTAGTTTATTATATATCCTATTATTTCTTCCATAACTATAAGATAATAGGAACAATTAGAATTGAAGATAAAAAGATCATTGTTAATACAAATATAGAAGATAAAGAGATTTACTTTGATTCACTGGAAGGTTTTATAATGACATATAAAACATGGACAAAAAGAATGATCAATAAAAATAAGCAAACAGATTTTAATTGGATTTATATTAAAACAAGAGATTACTCTTTAAAGCTAAATTATGTTTTTACTTCCAATTCAAACTTTTATGATTGTTTAGACTTAATTGAAGAAAAACAAAAAGAAAATGAAGTACTAAAAATATTCAATCTAGCTAATGTGGAGATTGATGATCTGATAAATTTGAAAAACAAAATATAAAACAGGATAATATCATTTATTAGTCTTTTGTTTGAGATTTGCGTTTCAACTACCCCTAAAAAAACGACTATAGAAATACAATCGTCCATTATATAATATTCCATATTGAATAATCAACTGTATAAACATCTGCAATATTTAAGTAACAGATATATAAATGGATATAACAATAAGAAAAGAAAATCCAGAGGACTATATAGCTGTCTTTGACTTAATTAAAAAGGCTTTTGAATTAGAGAGAATCTCTGATCATAAGGAGCACCTTTTAGTGGAACGATTACGAAACTCAAAAGCCTTTATTCCTGAACTTTCAATCGTAGCTGAAACAAAAGGCAAAATAGTTGGGCACATTTTGCTAACTAAACTAAAAATTAAAAATGATCAAAGTGAATTTGACTCATTAGCACTTGCACCAGTTTCAGTACTGCCCGAATATCAAAATAAAGGAATTGGAGGTAGGCTGATAACCAAAGCGCATAACAAAGCAAAAGCATTAGGATATAAATCAATTGTTTTGCTCGGACATGAAAATTATTATCCCAGGTTTGGATATAAACGAGCCGATAACTATGGAATATAATTGCCATTTGATGTTCCTAAAGAAAACTGTATGGTTATAGAATTGGTTGAAGGTAGGTTAAAAGAAGTAAAGGGCAAAGTTGAATACCCAAAAGAATTTAATGAATAGTGCGAATCAAGAGTTGAAAAAAGAATAAAACAGAGGCGCAGAAACACTTAGTATATCTTATATAATTTACTTATATAAATTGCTCAAATTTGAATAAGAGAAATGATCAAACCCATTATTATCTGGTTACAAAGAGTTCACAGAGGTAAATCCTTGCAGATTAAATGAATTTTGTAACAAAAAAACTCAGTGTCTCAGTTTCTTAGTGTTCATTTTTAACTCTTGGTTGACATGAATAATAAATAAAACACCTTAATAATACTATTGTTAATTGCAATATAGATGAGGCTACAAGTGCTATCAATATGAAACTTTGGTGTCAGAAATAAATTAAATTTTACACCTTTATTGTTAAAGATTCTTACAAATGAGGAAAATGAAATTGATGTTTCGAGTAATAGTATTTATTTTAAATACTGTTTTTATTAGCATTGCTTGTTCTGGTTTATTGATATTTGTAATAGATAAAACTTTAAAATCTAATGGACTTGGTTTTGTTCAGGTCAATCTTTGGGATTTTAGTTTAATGTTTTATGCTACATTAATTTTCTTCCCCTTATCTTTTATTCTTCAGAAATACCTAAAACAAATTAAAAAGCTGCCAGTATATTTAATATGGTTTGTTTTTCCTTTGTTATATGTATGTTTTTATCTATTGAGTTTATACCTGGGAGTAGTATATCAACTAAGTGTAATGGGAATATCTAAAGAACAAGGATTAATGGATTATCCAGTTACTGTAAATATGAATTTTATCCTTTTGAGTTACTTTCTTGTTACAAGTATTGTTCTTGCTGTTATAAGTGAAGTTATATGGGTAAAGCTATTATTAAAAAAGTTAAGATAGTATATTTAATGTCTGTCTGTCTTAAATAAATAAAAAATTCCTATTCATTAACAGGGTATAGTTTGGCATCAGCCAGTAAAGTAACAAGTTTCGCACAGTTTTAAATTAAGCTTATTAATTTTACCAAATCACAAAAACACAATTAGGCAAATATTGTCTCTTTTTAAATCAGCTTAATCAGTAATTATGAATAATAAAACTATAAAAAAAATAGAGTTAGATAAGTTTGATAACAGAACAGGACTGGAAATAGGACTGGCAATTGTGAATATAGCTAAAGAGCGAAATCAAAATGTCGCAGTTCAGATAGAGAGGTTAAACCATACTATTTTCTTATACATTGATGATAACCTGCCTGCAGATAAACATAATTGGTTAAGACGAAAAGCAAATGTAGCCAAACACTTTGAAGAAAGTTCATTAAGTGTAAAGAACGATCTTATAAATGGTAATATGTCTTTGGAGAAGACTTTTGGATTGAATTCAGACGATTATCTTGCAAAAGGAGGTTCAATTCCACTTTTTGTTAAAGATGCCGGTATGATTGCGGTGGTAACCGTCTCCGGACTTCATGATGAAGACGATCATAATGTTATAATTGAGGCTCTTAAGGAAGATAATTTTAGCTTTTGTTAAGCAAAACTGATATAATCATCGTTCATAATAAAAGGGGGACTTAAAGTCCTGAAATTGTTGGATCTGTAAGTGCCCCGAAATGTATAAAAATGCCTGTTTTATGTTTTATAAAAAGAGTTGGTATTACAACTCCCCGGTATTGGCTTTTTTAAAGTAGGTTAACAGACTGTTGGGAGACAGCATACCTGAATTATTCAGCTTGCGTACTTTTACAAATTTTGTAATAATTTCAACAATAGGTACAGTATCTGAGTTTCCTTTAATACTAATACAGCCATTTGATATCAGTGCTTGTATTTTTTTTACAAACTCTTTAGGATTTTGTGTCCATTCAATAAACTTATCGCATCGGTTGGTTTTCTTTGTCTCCTTTTGATAATTAGTCAGTATGTTGCGGATAAAATGAAATTGTTTATGCGTATCCGGGTTGTAATATTTATTTTTCTTAGCAATCTTGCTTAATGATTTGATTTGGAATTTGATATCCTTCAACTCATGGTTAATATTAAAATCATATTTACTTTTTAATGAATCAATACAATGGATATAATTTTGAGTCAAAGATGGCCTGGGATTTACTATTAAAGAGTCAATAAGCATCTGTTTTAATACTGGCCAGGTTTCCGGGGAAAGTTTACCATCTAACTTCGATAGTTGTTTATATTGTTGATTAATGGATCTTAATATAACAGTTTTATATTCTTCTTCCTCCAGATTGGCTAATGGTGCATTAAAGGAGTTCAGTATATTTTGAACAGGAGCAACAATTTCCTGAGTTATTTTTGAACAGGAGGTGTTGTTCTCAAGCTTATTAATTTCATTAATATACGGGCTTTTTTCGCGTTGATGTATTATCAGGTACAACCATTTGCTTTCATGTAATTGATTAAAGGTTTCTCTAATCCTTTTGGGGTGACTATTAAATGCAGGCAGCATTTGTGATATCGATAAGTTTTTGCATTTATCAATAAAGCCTTTAAAAAGATGATTGGCCTTTAAGAGTACTCCGGAAATCATCAAATAAAAATCCAGATCCTGAAGAAATATTTTATTTTCTGTAGCGTTAAGGTTGCCCGGAATATTCCAGGGTGTTTGATCTAAACGGCTTTTTATAGAGTGTATATTAGTGATGTACTTGCAAATATTGGTGCATTTTTTTTCTGAAAGAGCCACTTTGTTTAAATATTTTTCAAGTATACGCTCTATTCGGGTATAAAGATCGTTAATGTTCAGTGAGTCCTTGTTATTAAACAGGTTGTTTTTCCATTTAAAGGATTTTCTAATAATTATATTGTCGGTTATTGTATGAATAGTGGTAAGCATAGCGGTAAATTTTAGTTGGTTAATTCTTATAATTAATTTAACTAATTGATTCGAATATTCAAAATACTTTAACACTCTATAACATTTGAGAAGTTGAGTGATGGATGAGTGCGTAGTGCGTAGTGCAGAGGGAAGAGTGATAAGGGTAAATCTATTACTGACACGAAATATTATTTACAAAAGCTACAAATAGTATAACCAATCTTGTTTTGTTTGGCTCACCATCTGATGCAGTTTATCACTCCTCTCAGGAGAAATTTTATATTACTTAAGAGTTTGTTACTGAAATATGAATAACTGCCTGAAAGGTCAAACCATTTAAGCTCAATGCAAACGAAGTGACGCATTGGGTATTATACCATAAAATTATAGCGCCCTGAATGGGCAACTAAAAACTGAACTGTCTGATTAACATGCTGGTTATAACCCCAGGCGTTGCCTGGGTCTGAATCGTCAGATCAAAGAAATTAACTGAGTTGAGCCTGTAAATTCATTTACAGAAGTAAGATCTGTTGTAACCGATGACTATTTTTATTAAAAATGTATTTCTCCTGAAATATGGATAAAGAGCGAAGGCCTGTTCAATTGGCCCGGGCCGGTGATGGAGAGACGTAGACGAATGCGGGTGATCTTGGGATGTGTGAAAGGAAAGATTCGTCAAGGATGTGGGTAGAAGGATAAATTGAACTAGCGTTTTTGGTTCTTTTTGGGCGATGCAAAAAGAATAAAACGAGTAATTTAAAATAAACCTTTTTACTCAGTAGTAATGAGAGTCCTCACACGTTGCTATATTTCATTATCTTTTTATTCAAGCCATTGGACTCTTTGTATAAATAACCAACCTGAAAGTCCGGTATCAATTAGCATAGTCTGTAAGGGTTATACTACAAGTATGATAAAGCTACCCTTGTTTTATGGTTTCACCAGCTGATGCTGTTTAGAACCACTCTCAAGAGACGATAATTTTATTACAATGGAGTTTCTCCTGAAATATGATTAACGGCCTGAAAGGTCAAATCATTTTAGCCCAATGCAAACGAAGTGACGCATTGGGTAGTATACCATAAAATTATAGCGCCCTGAATGGGCAACTAAAAACTGAACTATCTTTACAGGACGCTGATTAACATGCAGGTTAAAACCCCAGGCGTTGCCTGGGTCTGAATTGAGTTTGGCCTTCAGCCCGAAATTTTATTCACAAAAGTTACGAGTAGTATAGGCCCCCTTGTTTTATGGATCACCAGCTGATGCCGTTTATAACCAATCTCAAGAGATGATAATTTTATTACAATGGAGTTTCTCCTGAAATATGATTGACGGCCTGAAAGGTCAAATCATTTTAGCCCAATACAAACGAAGTGACGCATTGGGTAGTATACCATAAAATTATAGCGCCCTGAATGGGCAACTAAAAACTGAACTGTCTTTACAGGACGCTGATTAACATGCTGGTTAAAACCCCAGGCGTTGCCTGGGTCTGAATCGTCAGATCAAAGAAATTAACTGAGTTGAGCCTGTAAATTTATTTACAGGAATAAGATGTTTCAGAATGAAACAAAAAATCCTGTCAATCCTGTTTATCCTGTCTGTTTATTTAATGTAGGTAAGAATCAGTAACTTTCAATTAAAACTATTTCTATATCAACGGAAACAGCTCTTCTTCATCAATCTGGAGGAGTACGGTGAGGTAAGAACCGGGAGGAGATTCTAGACCTATTGAAAGTAAAATAATAAAGTATTAGGAGTTTATTGCAGTTAGATTGGTCATCCCATCCCTAATAAGGTTTGCACCCATGAGGTTGGTTCATGAAAATTTATCAGGTTATGATGAATGTATTGTTTCCTTATTATATTACGAGCTAAACATTGATATTCATCTGTCCATACATAATCAATGGCAAATTTTACATTGATGCCGTAGTTTTGCCAGACAATCATATTTTGTTTGTTTTCCCAATTTTTATCAATGGCCAGAATAATAGAAGTTCTTCTTTTAAGTTTTGAATAGTATTGGGCAAGATGAATATTTCCAATAGGGTATAGGTTATGCATTATAATTTTATCAGGTTTTAAGGGACGAACCAATTGTATTAGTGTAGCAGAATTATTATAGTTCTTTCTGTTGTATAAAAAGATGGATTCATTGCCGTAAAATTCGGAATTATTTTTCTCGTAAATAACATGAATTTCATGACTATTTAATTGTAACTGTTTGAAACATTGAATAATTTCAGGTTCAATTTTCGGTGTTATATATATTATTTTCATATGTCTATAGTTGTTTTTAAATTGCCATATGGAACTCGCCAATTTAGTTATTCTCGTGTGTGAGAACTTTTTCTCATGGCTCGTTTCATATGATTATAATTTATTTTCATTGGTCAAATAGAACTCTCATGGATTGCGAATCCACGCTAGTTGATATTTGAGGGTGTGATATATAACCACACCCTCTGATTTTTATTCTATTCCGTTATAATAACTGTTCCTGCGTGAACGCTGTTGCTAACACGGTTTGTATCATCCATAGCGGCAAAGGCTATGTAACAATGTACTACTGTTCCCGGAGGAGCATCTGGCAGATACATGCTGGCTGTACCTTCTGAACGTATATTTTCGCAAATGGCATATTCAGGGTAATAGCCTTCAGCAATAGCAACAAGAATTACCCCATTGTTGGCAAACTTATCGTCATTTGCTGCTCTGTACCTCCAGGTAAAAACAACTTCTTCACCATTAACTTCAACACTTGGTCTGGTAGCAGCTTTTAATGATCCTACGGCTAGCACTAAATTTTCAAGGTTAACCTTATAATCCGGATATTCGCCTTCAATGGTATATTTCATTAATTCAGACATGGCTGCATTATACGGTGACTTTAAGTTATCCTGGTTTTTGAATCCTAATTGTATCACCGGATACAATGGCTGCAAAAACTTTGTAGCAAGTCTGAATTTTGCTCTGTGTGCCAATTGTTTTTCGCTGGCTTTGTGATTACTAAAATCGGGTAGTGATTTCATAACAGAAATACCTTTCCATTGACTACCTACTGTGCTTCCTACTTTTCCTGTGAATCTTCCGTTGATTCCTTTGTTATATGTTCCCATGACTTTTTGTTTTAGTAAGCTCTGGTATAACTGATCAGGTTGTAACAGAGCCCGGGTTAAACAAGTATCGGCCGATGTTTTTAATTAATTAGCAATTAGTAATGAGTAATTAGTAATTGTTTTATGCTAAAGTAGTGAGCAGAGAAATACAAAAAAATTACTGTAATTTTACTGTAACTTTTTTTGCTTGTAACTATCAGTAAATGAGGTGTGAAGAATTTTAGGTGAAATCTGTTTTGTACCCCAAATGTTAAAAAAAGGGCCAATATTCCGGAAAATGGCAAAAAACAAGAAAAATATTCCGCAAAATCACGTTTCTGGCCAAAAATATTCCAGGTTTTGGTGTTTTTCGGTGTTTTTATGACTTTTCTTTGCTAGGTCTTTGCATTTCTATGCTAATCCTATGCATAACCATTGCTAGTTGTATGCATAGTCAATGCTATTTCGTTGTATTGTGCTTGTATTGTAGTTGTATTGTCTATGCCTATTCTTTGATTTTTCTATGTATAGGCATTGCTTCTAAGGAAGCAAAGAAAGACCATAAAATATGCATGAAAAAAACATAGTCAGTACGACGTCATATCCTAGTCATATCATAGGAGGGGCAAAGGGATGGTAAAAAGGGCTTTTTTGTTAGCTGCCAATTTAATAAAAGGAGTGTGAGAGGTATTTTACTTTTTAATGCGCTCAGTTGAATATTTATTTGACATAATTGCTATCTTTATGACTTCTTAAACTAACTACATATTTACCAATGCCAGATAACCAAATATTAAAAATAAGTGATTTAAATATCACTCCAAAAATTGTAAGCGTAAAAAAAAATAGGATTAATAGCTCTATTATTATCTCAAGCTTACTATTATTCATGCTCAGGAAAAAAGGACAGAAAGTGGTTTTATTTAGTGAAGAATTACTATGGGGGAATGCTAAAAACCATGATTTGATTCATAGGGTGCTGATTTTAAGTATTTACATGTAAAATAAATCGTTGAAAAATTAATACTATATATAGTAGTCAGTTTTTCCTCATTGAGTTACTAGCAATATTAATACAAGAAATGGGAGTTTATTTATAGCATTCAAGAACAATGACAGATGTCCACGACAAAAATACCAGAAGTTATAATATGAGTATGATTAAAGGCAGAGATACAAAGCCTGAGATACTTGTTAGAAAATTTCTTCACGGTAATGGCTTACGATATTCCTTATATAATAAGAATCTCCCAGGTAAGCCTGATTTATGTTTAAAAAAATACAGAACTGTAGTTTTTGTAAACGGTTGTTTTTGGCACGGTCATGAAGGATGTAAGTATTTTAAGCTACCAAAGACTAGAACAGAATGGTGGCTTAATAAAATTAATGGTACAAAAGAACGAGATCAGTTGAATTTAGATAGTTTATTAAATCTTGGCTGGAAAGTAATAACAGTTTGGGAGTGTGAATTAAAAACAAATCCAGTAGAAAGGTTAAATAAATTATTAAATGAAATAAAGTATATAAATGAGTAAAATTCCAATTATAGATCTATTTGCAGGACCAGGTGGTTTAGGTGAGGGTTTTTCATCATTACAAGATGAAAATGGAGAGCGAATATTTGATATTAAATTATCAATTGAAAAGGATGAAAATGCACATAAAACATTAAGATTAAGAAGTTTTTATCGACAATTTAAGAAAGAGGAAGTTCCTGATTTATACTATATGTACATAAAAGAAAATGATAGTAAAAAAAAGGAGAGATTATTCAAAGACCTTAAGGAAAAATATTATCAACAATGGGAAATTGCAGAAAATGAAGCTTGGCATTTCGAGCTTCCGTATCCACTTGAAAAAAAGAAAAAGGGTGAAAAGGAATATTACATCGGATATACGCAAAAGCAAATAGAGGAAAGACATCAGGAAATAGATACGAGAATTATCAACAATCTACCATTAGGAGAAGAATTTTTACTGATAGGAGGTCCGCCATGTCAGGCTTATTCATTGGTGGGGAGAGCAAGAAATCAAGGTATATCCGAAAAAGATCATCGTGTTCATCTTTATAAGGAGTATTTAAGAATCATTGCTAAACACCACCCTGCAATATTTGTAATGGAAAATGTAAAAGGATTACTTTCTGCAGAAGTCAATGGTAATAAAGTATTCGATCTTATTAAAAATGATTTACAGAATCCAAATTCTGTTTTCCCAGAGTTGAATTCTCCTCGATATAAGATATACTCATTTGTTAATGAGCCAGACGAATACGACAAGGATGGAAATCCTGTTTATTCAGAAAATAGAAAGTTTCTGATCGAGGCTGAAAAATATGGTGTTCCACAAAGGCGACATAGAGTAATATTGTTAGGAATCAGGGATGATTTTAATTATAGTGGAAAAAAAATCCTTATAAAAGCAAAAGAGGTTAAACTGGAAAATATTATTGGAAATTTACCTGCTATTAGAAGTGGTATTAGTCGCCAAATAGTTGGCAAGAATGAGAAGGATAATCATGTTTATGTAAAAATAGCGAATACTGAGAAAAATTGGTCAAATGCTGTTCTTGAATCAGTTAAAAAATTAACACACGAATTTCCAGGTTTAACAATAAAGGATTTTAATGATTTGCCAATTAGTCAGGGAGATAACTTTATTCCGGTAAAATTGATTGAGAAAAACAATCCTATTTATAATTCATGGTATATGGATTCTAAACTAAATGGAGTTTTGAATCATGAAACAAGAACGCATTTAAAAGAAGATTTATGTAGATATTTATTTTCTGCATTATACTTAAAAGAAAAGGGTGATTTTCCAAAATTGAGAGATTATCCGGATTGGTTACTACCTGAACATAAAAATGCAAAAGGAGGAAAGTTTGCTGATCGTTTCAGGACTCAGCGATCTGATATTCCGGCAACGACTGTAACCAGTCATATCTCCAAAGATGGTCATTATTTTATTCATTATGATCCCAAACAGTGTAGAAGTTTGACAGTGCGGGAGGCAGCTCGTATTCAAACATTTCCTGACAATTATTATTTCTGTGGCACTCGTACTCAGCAATACCATCAAGTAGGTAATGCTGTACCTCCTTATTTGGCATATCAGTTAGCTGAAATTGTAAAAAAGATCTTTTTATGAAGGAATATTTAAATAGTGCTAAAAAGCGATTCTTCCTCACTTTGGGTAAATATACTTTTAGCCCAATACTTCAATCTTCAGTTGCGCTTACGTTAGATTATTCTGAAGATTTGAAAAATGGGGGTAAAAAAGAACCTTTGACTATATCTTTTCCCTCAAAAGGAAGTGTTGCATTATGGATATCTGTTCAATACCTTATCAATTTGTTTTTTGAAAATTATTTTTATCAAAGTGAAAATAGAATAAAGGAATTAGGTTTAAAGCGTGGTGATAAAATTGATATTTTTTCAACTACTGCAATTTTTCAAGGAATAGAAAGTGAAACAGGTAAACTTATCATATCGTTTGCTGATGGAGTCCAAGCTTTTAGTGCATTTCGAAATAGTCAGTTCATTAATCTGGCAAGAAAGAATATGGTCAATAATTATAAACATTATTGTAAAAAGAAAGAAAACTTCATAAACAAAAGAAATGCACTAACTCAAATTCTTGGCTTAGATCTTAATCCAAATTTTGAAGCTTTACACTCAAAAGTAATATTAATATCAGGAAGAGGGAAAGCCGGATTGTTCAAAAATATATTGAAAGAATCAATTGTTTACGATGAGAGTTTAGCTAATACAATCTTACTGGATAAGAATTTATTGATTTTCCCTGATTTCAATTGTTTTGAAGGATTAGTTAGTCCTGATTTAGATAAGAATTCTGATTTTTTCATAAAAGCAGTTAGACAAATCATGACTTTGATTCAAATTGATAATGATGAAGTAATATATTTAAAGGAGGATATTCTCCAAAGCATAGATCACTCACTAAAAACCGAAACATTTGTTGATACTTATCAAAAGCTTGTTAATTTATTACTTGATATTGATCCTTTAGAGTCTCTTGGCATAAAACTTCAAAATCTATTTAAATATCATCCTGGTATCGAACAAAGTTTATTAAAAGGTTTATCTGCCGTAGTTATTAATGAAGTACAGCTTATAAATGAATATCCAAAAACAATACAGTATCTGCTAAATCTTAAAATACCCGTAATTGTAATAGGAGATAGAGTTATAAGTGATTTTAAAGAGTTAGATATTTACAAAACAGTCTTCAACTCTGAGGAGTATAAAAACTCTTTTCGATTTATATGGGAACAAGATAAGATAAAACACTTATGTCTTGAATATGATGATGGTTCAAAATACATAGATCATAATATTAACAATTTAGCATTACAATCGTCAGTTCAAAAAGTTGAGATTATTGAGTTTGGTGCAAATAGTTTTGATAATATTTTTAGTTTTTTTGAATCCAGAACTTTTCTTGATGAACTTACTGAATATGAATTGCTTCAAAAAGGATTTTATCAATTGTTAAGGCCAACTCTTTATATGATAAAAAACTCATTAGAAGGAAGTAATTATTGTAATTGCATAAAACATATAGAAAGTTTTGAGAATATCTTTAATGATTCAAGCAGTGGATTAACTGATGGTATAATACACAGAGTTCAAAAAGAAATATGTGAATTAAAGAGTTATTGCCTTTCAGGCAATCAGCCTAAAGAATTCCAAGCGTCAATTAGTGATTTATTTTTCCAGGATATTTGTATTGAAGAAGATGGTTATACAATTCCTTATGCCTTAAATTCTGACAAAGTATCACATTATAATTGTATTAATGATGATTTTAAATCGATAACGTTTATCGGGTACCCGTATAGAGAATATTATTTTAAACATATAGAAGGAAGTGTTTTTACAAATATACTTCCTTCTATAAAAATTTTATTAAACGAATGCGAATCAGCTATCACAAAAGGGTTTTTATTTAGAAAATTCAAACTTGGATTTTTCATTGAAAAATACCCTGATAGTATTAGTCATCTTGATAATCAAAGAATAAAAACAATCGAGCAAATACATTCAAAACTAAAAAAACTGTTTATTGAAGAAAAAAGCAATAATAATGAAGAAATAGAAAACATTGTCGATGAGTTTGATGGATTTGAAAGGATGTTAAATGATATTAGGTATTCAGAATATAACAGTTCTTCAAAATCTTCTGAAGAAAATGGCAGATATCTATTGAATTGTAATGTATTACATTTTGAAAATGCAAATTATTTGTTCCTACCTCATAAATGGAAGATACTGCTGTTAAAAGAATCTCATACTGGAGTATTTAACTCATTAGATTGTAGGATTAATGATATTTCAGTAGGTGATATTGCTGTTGTGGTTAATGTGTCAAGAAAATCGATTAGTAAATACCTGGAAAAGTCGGGATCGATGTCAATTTATAATCAAACTTTGGATATCTGGAAAAACATCCTACATGAAGAATATGTAAAAAATAACGATATCAATAAATTAGTTAAAAACCTGCAACACGCAAATGATGAAAATAATTTATCTGGCAGTCCGGAAATATATAATATAATTAGGTGGCTACATGATGAAATGATTTTAGCACCAGCATTTGAAAACCTTGAAATGATTTTAGCACTAAAATACCCAAAAGAAGACATAGGGTTAAAAGCAAAAGAAATACTAGGTGCAAAAAAGATAATTCTTAAAGCAAAAAATCGATTGGACAGAGCCGTTAAAGATAAATTATCAAGAACTATCACTGTTTCAAATAAAGACTTGGAAGATAATTTTCAAATTGAAGTCGAAGGGATTCAAGTAAAAGGGCAAAAAGCCGAAATTATTGGTGTTGAAAAAAGAAAAGATTTATTAATAGAATATCATTCAACTATGAAATTTTATAAATGATATGATTGTACCTAATAGTATAGATAGTAATAGCTCTGGCGGCGAAAAAGCTGTTTTCAGACATTTTAGTAATGATGTAAATTCAAATAATTTTATCATTCTTCATTCTTTATTTGTAGCAAAACATTTAACCCGTATATCAGGGGAACTTGATTTCTTAGTATTAGCACCCGGGTTAGGCATATTTGCTTTGGAAGTAAAACATGGTAGGGTTGAAAGAGAATCTGGAATTTGGAAATTTACGAACAGACATAATAAAGTAACTACTTCTACTATTGGCCCATTTAGACAGGTCAACGATACCATGCATTCACTAAGGAATTATTTGCTTGATTTAACAAAAGGTCGTCAAAAACTACAGACGAAAATTAACAAGTATATGTTTGGGTGTGGTGTTATGTTTACCGGGTTAGATGAATTTTATGATTATGGTACAGAAGCTGAGCCATGGCAAATATTTACAAGAAGTGGTTTCAGAGCACCAGCTAGTCATTATATTAGTGCTCTTTCAAAAGGTTTTCATGAAAAGTATAAAAATAAACATTGGTACGATGTGAATTCTTCAAGACCGACTAAGGAAGATTGTGATACATTATATAAATTGCTACGAGGTGACTTTCACTATAATTACTCAAATCTTAATCAAATCCTAGACGAAGAGAATGTTATTGCTCATTTCACAGAAGAACAATTTGAGTTATTATCCTTTCTTGGATACAATGATAGAGGTTTAATCCAGGGAGGTGCAGGGACTGGAAAAACCCTAATGGCTACAGAATGGTTTCAAAGAAACAGTTCTGATAATTTTAAAATAGGTTTTTTCTGTTTTAACAAAAAACTTGGTCATAGACTAAATGCAGAAATTACTCAATGCATAAATGTTGAAAATGTAGGTTCTTTTATTGGAAATATGCATAGCTATATGATATCTCAAACCAAATTAACTCCACCTGGCATTGACCAAAGTCAATTCTATAATACGGATTTACCTCTTCAATGTCTGATTGAAAATGAAGTCCTTTCAGAACAGGATAAGTTTGATATGTTAATAATTGATGAAGCTCAGGATCTTATGTCTGAATCATATATTGATGTTTTTGATAGTATGTTAAAAGGTGGTATTGCAAAAGGTAAGTGGGTAATGTTCGGTGATTTTTGCAATCAACTAATATACCAAAGAAATCCTGATGCTATTATAAATCAGGTATCAAGTGTATCTGCATTTACACGAATACCGCCATTAAAAATCAACTGTAGAAATAGCAAGAACATTGTTCTTTATAACCATACAACTACAGGTTGTGAAAAGCAATTAAGTCCAGAAGGCATGATTCAAGGAGAACATGTAGAACATTTTTTTCCAGCTAAGTCAAAAGTTGCATTTAAAGTTGATGAAATAATAAAGCAATTACTGAACAAGAAGGTGCCACTTAGTAAAATCACTGTTTTGACAAAAAAAAGTATTGAAAAGAGTGAACTACTTACATCTAAAGAAGCTCAGAGTTGGAAAAAGGAAGGTCTTGAATTTTCTACTATTCATTCTTACAAAGGACTTGAAAACTCATTTGTAATTGTTTCAGAATTCGATGAACTAGAATCAGACTATGCAACTAGTCTGTTGTATATTGGAATAAGCAGAGCAAAATTAAAACTATTTCTTGTTTTAGATAGTGAATTGGAAAAGTCTTATAATCAATTATTAGCTACTAGAATAAAAAACTTTCAGGTATGAGAGATCAAATTATAGAGGACATAATAAAAGAGGTATGTGGCCCAGATCTTCATCCTGCATATAAAGATGCAGTAACAGGAGAAGAAATATTACTTGAGCGAGTTCATGGTTCCCCTAAGCTTAGATATGGTGCGGGGATGTTATATCCTCAAGCAACTAATATTGCAGAGAATGATGAAGGGAATACCTCTGATGAAGAAAATGAAGAACCTAAAGATGATGTATCAGAAAGTGGCAAAGATTTTCAATCAATGGGGAGCTTAAGTGAACATAGTGATTCAGATGAATCAATTGGTCTGGCAAACGAATTTCTTCCTTCTGCTATGGGCTTCACTTGTAAACTTAAAATATGCAAAAATAAAATAACACTTAATGTAAATTCTGCCTGGTATCAAAGATCCGAAGAAGGAGTTGCAGAAAAAAGGCTTACTAATGATGGTTCTGGATATGAGGATAATCATAGAATAAATATAGATAATGAAGGTAATAAAATCATTACAGATGAAGTCGTATTACGTAATAATTGGGTAAGACGACCTATTTCTGTAGATCCCATTGAATTGAATATAGAAAACATTGCCTCTGGCAAAGGAAAAGTATTTGAAAAAATCTTAATTCATACTCCATGGAATCAAGAACAAAAATGGCTTACATTACAAATTTATAATCGTTCCAGAAAAGAGAATCTTGATAAAGGAGAATGTATTATAACAGTTACGATTATTAATAATGTAAGCGCAACTGGTAATCAAGCAGAAGACGATAGATCGATTCTTTTTCAGAATCAAATCTCATTAACAGATAATGAGGGTGGTGCTATACTTTCATATGATGAACGGAATTCAGCAAATGATACTGATGAAGAAAAGGAATTGCATCTTCTATATCGTAATATGAAGACTTATGGCATTGGGCATGGTTGTTCAATTCAATGGGATGAAACTGATAATTTTGTACAAACATTGTCAACTACAGTAATCCCCGTATACGAATTACCTCAAGTGTCTCCAACTCAACATGTAAACTTGAGCATGTTTCAGCTGTCTGATCTTGGAGACTGGAAATTAGGAAAAGAAAGCTTAAAACAATTAATTGATAATTATAGAAATTGGATTGATGATTTAAATGAATCAATTAAAACTCTGGATGCTGTATTTTTATCTGCAGCACACAGGAATATACATAAGTGTAAAACTAATCTGGCAAGAATTGAAGAAGGCGTTAATATTCTACTTGAAAACGATATAGATTCTGATGTAGTTAAGTGTTTCCGATGGATGAATAGGGCTATGCTTTGGCAACAACAAAGAGCAAAAACACCAAGAAGAGAATGGATTAAAAAAGGAAATAAAAACAATTCATCATATAATTTAGAACCCTTAGCTCCAGGAAGTCAGAGACATTATTCCTTAGAAGAGTTTCACGAAGATAAATATAGTGGTAAGTGGAGACCTTTCCAGATTGCATTTGTTCTTATGAATATAAAATCAATTTGGAATCAAGTATCAGAAGAACGTGATATTGTTGATCTTATTTGGTTTCCAACAGGGGGAGGTAAAACTGAGGCTTATCTTGGGTTAGCTGGGTTTTCAATTTTTACCAGAAGGATTAAAGGGAAAGAGTTGATGGATTTTGATTTATATGGAGGTACTTCAATATTAATGAGGTATACGCTACGTCTCCTTACCACTCAACAATATGAAAGAGCATCATCTTTAATTTGTGCCTGTGAATTAATTAGAAAAGAGAGCCAAAATGAATTGGAACTTGGTCCGGTTCCAATATCAATTGGACTTTGGGTTGGAGGCGCTTCTACTCCCAATAAAAGAAGTGATGCAAACAAGTTATTTAAACAATTAAATGGTGAGAACTCCAAATTCGCTGAATATAATTTGATAGTAATGAAATGCCCTTGTTGCGGAGCGGCAATCGGAAAATTAAAAGAACCATCTCAGAATAAAAAAATCACAGGAGTTCACCAGACTGAAGGTAATGAAAATACAGCAAGAGTTTATTTCTCCTGTGAAAATCCCAATTGTGAATTTTACGAAAAGGAACTGCCTTTATATGTTGTTGATGATGATATTTTTGAATTTTGTCCAACGTTGGTTTTAGGTACAGTGGATAAATTTGCTATGATACCATGGAAATCCGAATCTGGCAATTTATTCGGATTTAGACGCAATGGTATTCAAGAGAGAATTACCCCACCGGAGTTAGTAATACAAGATGAATTACATCTGATATCGGGTCCTTTAGGAACTATTGTTGGACTATATGAAAGCTTGGTTCTTACTCTTTGTAATAACTATGGATGTACTTCACCTCCATTCTTTTCAGACAAATTTATTAAACCGAAGATCATAGCATCATCAGCAACAATTAGTCGTGCTGGCGAACAGGTGAAAGCATTATACGCCAGTGAAAAATTAAATATCTTTCCCCCTCAAGGAGTAAATTTTGGAGATACCTGGTTTTCAAAAGAAGAACCACCGGAGGTGAAACCCGGTAGAAAATATATTGGGATTTTAGCACCTGGATATAGATCTGGTCAAACTTCTGTAGTAAGGCTGTATTCATCAATATTACAATCTGTATTAAGTTCTGATTTTTCTCCTGAAGTGAAAAATTATTATTGGACATTACTTGGTTTTTTTAATTCAATTCGAGAATTAGGAATGGCTGCATCCTTAGTTTATGCAGATATTAAAGAATATTTATCAACCTTGCAGAATAGAAAGCTGATTCCATATTCTGAAAGGAGGAAAATAAATCTATTGAAAGAATTAACGAGTAGAATTTCGAGCTCGGAAATTCCTGATTCTTTAAAAGAATTGGAGAAAAACTTTGATGGTAAACCATTTTCTGCTCTTGACATTTGTATCGCAACAAATATGATTGCAACTGGTGTTGATGTATCCAGATTAGGTTTGATGATTATACATGGTCAGCCTAAAACAACTGCAGAATATATCCAGGCAAGTTCAAGAGTAGGAAGAGATTCAAAAGGGCCAGGACTTGTTGTTATGCTTTATAGTCCATCAAAGCCAAGAGATAAATCTCAATATGAGCATTTTCAGTCATTTCACAATAAGATTTATTCGTATGTTGAACCTACATCTGTTACACCATTTTCGATTAATTCAAGAGAGAGAGCTCTTCATTCTGTGATTATAGGATTAGTCCGGCATTTTAGTGACGATCATTTTATAAACAGTCCGGATATTAGCAATAATGAAGAGGAATTTGAGAGTTTGATAACATGGATAAAAAAACTGGTGGGAGAGCGCTGTATGTTAATTGATCAGTCAGAGTATGAGAATACAATGGACCTTTTTGATCGCAGAATAGGTTTTTGGAAAAATGGTGGATTTCAAAATTATGGAGATGCAATGAATAAAGGCATCCTTAGTCAAGGGTGGAAACCTTTAATGTATTCTAGAAATGTTGAAGTCACTGAAGAAATAAGAGAAGGAACCTTGTCTTTACCTTCATTAACTTCCATGAGAGGAGTAGATGAAGAAGGAAAAATGGATATTTTAAATATGAATTTATAATGGGCAAAAAAGAGAAAAATAGAAATATTCGTTTAGGTCAATTATTATCACCCTTTGGTATAGGTCAATTGGTTAACTTTCCAGATGATGAGACACTTATGGTTTGTGGTCTTGATGCATGGGACAATATACTTGCTCAAAGAGCCCAAAATGCTGGAGATGAACATATTGACTTATCTGAATTTGAAATCCACGAACCAAGATTAGAGCAACTTTTGGGAGTAAACGGTTTCAGAAAACCATTTCCATACAAAGAAAGTAGCAGGTTGAATTCAAGGCTAAAAATTCCAGGTGTAAGATTTCCGCAGTGGCATTACTGTATAAATTGTGGTATAATGAGGCAAATTGAATTGACAAGAAATGAAGATCCAAAGTGTTCGGCAAAGATTAAAGATAAGAATGGAGAAGATTCTGAAAAGATTTGTAATGGTAGATTAATTCCGGTTAGGTTTGTTGCTGTTTGTCCTCAAGGACATATCCAGGATGTACCATTTATGGAGTGGGTTCATCCAAATGGAAAAGGACAGGGAAAACATACGTTGTCATACAAAGCAAGTAAAGGTTCAGGTGATTTATCCAGTATTGTAATTGAATGTTCTTGTGGTGAAAGAAGAACCCTTGGTGGCATTATGAATGCAGGAGCACTTGATTCTATAATGACATGTCAAGGTCATAGACCCTGGCTTGGTCCTCAAGGTATTTCGCAACCGCAAGCTTGTCAAAACTCATTAAGCGTTTTAATTAGAGGTGGTTCAAACGTTCATTATTCTAAAATTCGTTCAGCACTTTTTTTGCCTAATTCAAGCGAGTCTACACCTGAGATTATACAAACAATAATCGAAAAAAATGAGACTATTATCAAGCAATTGTTTGGATTAGACAATGATAGAAGAGCTCTTAAAATATTTTTAGAAAATCAATCAGAAGTAAAAGCAGGTCATGTATCGATAGATGATTTATTGCTTTATGTTAATGATTTGATTGATAATCAAAATCACGAAAATGAATTTCAAATAACTTCTGATCTGGATATTCGCACACAGGAATACCAATATATTAATTTAGGTAGAGATTCCGAAAATTCAGACTTTAAAGCTATAGTTCAACCATTTTCTGGATCCGAACAGGGGGGATATTTGTCCAACTTTTTTGAGCATGTTGTTTTAATAGAAAAATTAAGGGAAACCAGAGTTTTTGCGGGTTTTTCACGGTTAAATTCTGAGGATGGAAGAAATACACAGCAAAAGATAGATGATCTTAGTTTAAAGACTGTAAATTGGTTACCTGCTCATTTAGTTTATGGTGAGGGAATTTTTATAAAATTTAATGATGATAAAATTCACGAATGGGAAAATTCAGCCCCAGCAAATTTGAATGAACTAGTTCAGAGATATCATAATGTTCAAGCAAATAGGTGGGACGAGTATGAAGAAAGAGATATTACCCCAGCCTTTATCTTGATGCATACATTTGCTCATTTATTAATTAATAGATTATGCTATAATTGCGGTTATGGTTCTTCTTCTCTTAGAGAAAGGATATATTTCTCTAGCAATGAAGAAAGTAGAATGAATGGGATTTTAATTTATACTTCGTCAGGTGATTCAGAAGGTTCTATGGGTGGGTTAGTCAGACAAGGTCGAGAGGTGAATTTTTATAATCTTGTAAAAGAAGTTATTGAAGATGCAAGGTGGTGCTCTGCTGATCCTGTATGTATGGATGTAGGGACATCTTCTGGTCAAGGTCCAGATTCTATGAATGGTGCAGCGTGTCATAATTGTGCTATTGTACCGGAAACAAGCTGTGAAGAATTTAATAGATTGTTAGATAGGTCTGCTCTAGTTGGAACATATGAAAATACTGAATTAGGATATTTTAATTTGTAGTCTGTATATACCCTTTTCCTAATATGATTTAGAAGAATTATTCATGAAACAACAATTTTTGATAATGAAGTTTGTTGGGAGATATTTTTGTAATTGATGATTTCTGAAGAAGAAGATTTATTTCGTTTGAATATCAATTGTTTTAAGTCGTATATATAAGTTTCCTATAAAGGATATTTGTTTTTATGAATAAGAATGCGTGATTTAAGCTTTTATTTTAGATAAAGAAATTCACAAATCGTCTTGAGATTATTAGTTGTAAATACAATAGTTATATTTTTATGAAGGTATTTAACATAGGGTTAAAACTGGAATTTTATATTTAATGGCTTTTATAGGAATTCAATTTTACACTATTGATTTCTTACAGGAATCAATAATAGTTACAGATTATATTACTTTTAAGAATAATGCTATTGTAGAAATATCAGTTGATTTCATATTTACTGTTAGTGCTTTAATTTTATTGTTTGTTAGTACTGAGGTTAACGTGATTTTGTTTTACTTATTTATCAGTTTATTCATAATCACTTATTCCGCCCCATTAAAGATCAGATTCTTTATTTTTAAAGATGGACTTTCTGTAATTGATGCCCCACTTTGCCATTTCATCAATTAATGGAGATAGGGTTTTGCCGTATTCAGTTATAGAATAGGCCACCGTTATTGGTTTAGTATTCATTACCGTACGGTTTATTAAATTATTCATTTCTAAATCCTGAAGCTCTTTTGATAGCATTTTAGTTCCAATACCCTTTACCTCTCTAAGCAAGTCCATAAAGCCTAAGGTATTACCCTCAATCAGTGTGCCTATGATATGGAACTTTCATTTTCCGGATAGTATACTCATGGTATCGCTAATAGCTTGCATTCTTACCTGACAGACTGGGGATGTGTTTATTTCGGCTTTTTTCTTCATTGAACCAATGGATTAGATGGATTGTAAAATTATAATAACATAGGGTAGTATCCAAAAGGAAACTACTTTCCAGAAGGAAATTCATATCAAATATGCCGTTCAAGTGTTATAGTTTTGTGTTGTTCATCATTAGTGTGAATCAACTGTTGGATTTATCGTATTCAAAAGGCTATAAGGCTGTAATTTCAACCTTAAGTTTCAGACATACAGCCTGAATGGGTATGGTGCTCAAAGTCTTGGGGTAATACCCTCTGGTTGTGATATTATAGGCCTTCAGCCTTTTGTGCCATTACTTTCAACTCTTGATTGTCATTATTAATAAAATTATAGGATGAATAATGTAATTAGCTAACAGTAGGTTTATCTGTGATGTTACTATGTTTTTTAACTGGTATATATTAATGAATTATATAATTAAAAAACTGTTTATGAAATGAAGCTGATCAGATTTGCAGCAGTAATAATAATGCTTGGAAATTTAGCTTGTCAAGCACAAATAACAAATAAAATGAAAGAAAAAAACAATCCGCTATTGTGTGATCCGGAAACAGGAATGTGCGAAATTCCTGAGCATAATGATGCTACTAAAAATGAATTAAGAACAGTTTCACAAAGCAAACCTGTTAAAGTAATTTATTTTACCGACCCAATTTGTTCCTCCTGTTGGGGTATAGAACCGCAGTTGAGAAAACTAAAGTTGGAATATGGAAACACGATAGAGATTGAATACAGAATGGGAGGGTTGCTTCCTGATTGGAGTTACAACAGTGGTGGAATTAGCCAACCTTCTGATGTTGCACATCATTGGGATGAAGTGAGTATTTATTACGATATGCCCATTGATGGTGATGTATGGTTCGAAGATCCTCTAAATTCATCTTACCCTCCATCTATTGCTTTTAAAGCTGCACAGTTGCAGGATAATGAAAAGGCATTGTTGTTTATGCGCGAAGTGCGTGAAATGGTTTTTCTGCGTAAAAAGAATATTGCTAAATGGGAAAATATAGAGCAGGCTGCAAAAAATGTAGGATTGGATACGGAACAACTGAAATCAGACTATGAAGGAAAGGCTGTGAATCTGTTTCAGGAAGATTTGATACTTGCACAAGAAATGAGGGTTAGGGGTTTTCCTACCATGTTTTTTAAAGATCATAAAGGCAATACTGAAGTTGTTTATGGTTCGAAACCTTATAACAATTATGAAAAGGCGATACTTAAATTAGATTCCGGCTTAAACAAAAATGAATATAGTAAAACCTGGGAATCACTATTTGCAAAATACAATAGCCTTACAGCTAAAGAATATACCGAATTGTCAGGTACACCGCGAATAGAAAGTGAAAAGCTTTTAAATGACATTGCTGCACAAGGTTATTTAGAGAAGCTAAGCAATAAAAACGGATCAATATGGACGGTGAATAAAAATGAATAAATTTTCTCTGCTGCAGCCTGCAATAAGTTCTATTTTGAGAAAATAAGAATTAGATAAAATAAAAAAGCCCGCCTTCGCAGTGAACTGCTTTGACGGGCGATGTATTAAGACGATTTGTTAAAACCAAAATGTTTGTTTGCAAAAGCTCTTCCTGATCCAGATTTGAGGTATTTTTCAAATTGAAATGCAGTTAGTTTGTCAGTAAATGTAAAATAGCAATGGAGCTTTAAAGGTCTTAAATTCTTTGTAGATTCAACATATCCATTAAAATGTCTATTCAATCGTTCTTTTAAATTGCTTGTGCATCCTGTGTAATGTTTACCGTTTTTACAGATAAGTATATATACGTAAAAATACATTTGCTTATTTAGTTAAAGGTTAAGTTGGTTTATAACAATATAAATGTAAGCAAAGTATTTTGTTACGAGAAATTTTAAAGTTGATTTTCTAAGGATTAACAAGCATAAGTTTTTGAGCTATTCAGCCAACTTAGATAAATATAAAACTCGCCTTCACATTTAAATGCATTAGAGAGAAGAAGTGCGGAGTTTCTCCCCAGTTGCCTACTGTAAGTTATGTTTTGTAAAAAAATGAAATCGATAAAATAAAAAGCCAGCCTTTGCAGTGAACTGCATCAATGAGGTAGTAATTGGAGTTTCTCCGCAGTAGCTCGCAACAAGTTGTATTTTGTGAAAAAGAGAACTAGATAAAATAAAAAAGCCCGCCTTCGCAGTGAACTGCATCAATGAGGTAGTAATCGGAGTTTCTCCGCTGTAGCCCGCAACAAGTTGTATCTTGTGAAAAAAAGAACTAGATAAAATAAAAAAGCCCGCCTTCGCAGTGAACTGCATCAATGAGGTAGTAATCGGAGTTTCTCCGCTGTAGCCCGCAACAAGTTGTATTTTGTGGAAAAAAGAACTAGATAAAATAAAAAAGCCCGCCTTCGCAGTGAACTGCATCAATGAGGTAGTAATCGGAGTTTCTCCGCTGTAGCTCGCAACAAGTTGTATCTTGTGAAAAAAAGAACTAAATAAAATAAAAAAGCCCGCCTTTGAACTGCATCAATGAGGTAGTAATCGGAGTTTCTCCGCTGTAGCTCGCAACAAGTTGTATTTTGTGAAAAAAAGAACTAAATAAAATAAAAAAGCCCGCCTTCGCAGTGAACTGCATCAATGAGGTAGTAATCGGAGTTTCTCCGCTGTAGCCCGCAACAAGTTGTATCTTGTGAAAAAAAGAACTAGATAAAATAAAAAAGCCCGCCTTCGCAATGAACTGCATCAATGAGGTAGTAATCGGAGTTTCTCCGCTGTAGCCCGCAACAAGTTGTATCTTGTGAAAAAAAGAACTAGATAAAATAAAAAAGCCCGCCTTCGCAATGAACTGCTTCGACGGGCGTAAGCGGAGAGAGAGGGATTCGAACCCCCGGTACCTCGCGGTACAACGGTTTTCAAGACCGCCGCATTCGACCACTCTGCCATCTCTCCAAAATCTTATAATATTCCAAACTCGCTTGTTTGGTTGTATTTGCTTTTTTCTAAGCGGATGCAAATATATACTTTTTTCTCAATTATCTTAAAAAAAGTAACGAAATAAAATAAAAAAATATTTTTCTGAATTTCGAAAAAAAAACTCGTCTAAACATATGCTTCGACGAGTTTTGCGGAGAGAGAGGGATTCGAACCCCCGGTACCTCGCGGTACAACGGTTTTCAAGACCGCCGCATTCGACCACTCTGCCATCTCTCCAATACTTTTATATTTTATCCGAAATCATCCGTTTAAAGACTGTTTCGTCGTGTATCTCTTTTGATAACGGCTGCAAAAATAGAGCATTTTTTTAAACTGCAAAAATAAAAAATAAAAAAAATACTAAGATTATTTTAGTGTTAATTCTAAGTGCTTTTTCTTCAGTGATGTAAGAGGTGAATTTTTTTTAAAAAAAATAGTCATTAATCTGTTTATAATCCTCAAAAGGAAAAAAAACAAGATCAATGACTAAAATAACAAGTGTGTATTTTTAAAACTTACCAAATTTTAGGCTCAAACCAATATTCCAACCTCTTAATATATCATTACCACCAATTGGTTGTCCTTTTACTGATTCTGTTCTGTATTCTAACCCAATATTACTTGTATATCTATAGCTACCAGCAATTGCAAAACGCATAAATTTAACTAGGTTAAATTCAATTTCAACACCAGGTTCTAAAACAAAGAAAGCATCGCTGTCTTCGTAGCCGTTATCTTCGTCGTACCAATTATCGTCTTCGTTGCCATAATGGTTATTATAAGATATACCTCCGGCTCCAATAAGTATTGGAAATGCAATGTGAACCGGGTTTTTAGCTCCAATAACTGGTTCAAGTAATAAACCACCATAACCTCCGGCATATTCATATTTTTCCAAAAGGTTCATGTCGTAAATTGGTTCAGTAATAAATGCATTACCACCTAATCCAATAGTAAATGAATGATTAATGAGCCATCCGCCTTTGGCTCCTATTACAATAGCGTCTCTGTCTGCAATTTGGGTGTAATTAAGCATAATACCACCATATCCTCCATTGGTGTTATTTCCATTGTTGCTAAAGATGGTTTTAATTTCATCCTTATTTTCGCTGTTTTGCGACCATAATGTTGATGACATCAATATTAATGCAAAGTAAAATACAATACGTTTCATATTATTAAACTTTAGTTGTTCAACTTTTTAAAATTCTTAAAATTCTTAAAATGTGTAGGCAATACTAACAGTGTACATATCCATATTAACTCTGAAGTAGGTGGCGCCTCCGAATTCAAAGTTTGGATTAAAATCACTTGCCAGTACAAAAGGGTATTTCAAAAAACGATATTCTAAACCAACTACTCCGTCTAAACCAAATGCAAAATAATTGCCTTTGTGTTTTATGGCAGGACTAAAGGGCGTAAATAAGTTTCTGCTTTTGTAATATCTGTAATATCTAAAATGAGTACCATAGCCATAGTAGAAAAAGAATTTAGAACTCTTTTTAGGAAATGCTACTTCATGAAAAGTTCTGAAACCACCTATACTAAAACCTCCATCCTTAATTATGGCCTGAGCGCTGAATGCTGATTCATTAGGTAAAAGTCGTTTAATCATAACACCCGGGCCAATACCATCTTTATATCCGATCAATGTTTTATAATCCTGGGCAGATGAATTATTATAATAGGTAATTGTTAGTACAAGTAGTAAAATGATATTTTTTATATATTGACGATTCATAATTTCTGGATCTTTATTGATTGCTAGTAAGTTAGTTTATTTCTATTTCTGCATTTGAAGCATCAATAATGATTTCTTTTGAACTGTTTTCTTTTAAATAATAGCCTGTCTTTTTTAAAGGATTACTGTCATTAGTGTTAGTTTTATTACTCCAGTTTATCTTTTTATTAAATCGGGTTGTTGTTTTATCATTGTAGGTAGTAATATAAAAAGCCTCATTGGGTAGATATATATTTAAATTAGCATATAAGCTTTTTACGTTTACTTTTTCAAAATCGGTGGAGCATGCAAGCTTTTTAAGTATTCCGTATTTAATATTTAGGCTGATTTCTTTATTTAAATTATTAAAGTACAGCTCACAGAATTCAGAATCGCCAAAGATGTAATTGGCATTGTTAATATCAACTTTGCCTCTACGAGCATCTAATTTTAGTAAATTTATTTTATTGATGTTTACATTAGATGATTTGGAGTCGAGGGTTAAGTTATTTCCTTTTTCAATGGATGTCTCCATAAAGTTTAAAAGAAGATTTCCCTGCTCTATATTTGAAATAATTAAGTTGCCAAATGATAAGTTTAATTGGGTATTACCGCTAAGGTTTTTTGCCTGTAAATCTCCGTTTGATAAACTGATATTAATATCTCCTTTTAAAGAAGGAAGTATAATATTCCCGTATTTATTATCAATCTTTAGATTTATATAGTTTGGTATAGTAATATAATAATCTACATGAGTCTGTTCCTCGTTTGAGGATAACATATTGGTTGCTTCTTTCAGATCTTTGAAAAATGAAGAATAATTACTTCCGTACAGTGTTTTTACAGACCGGTATAATGAATTACCTGATATGTCGAAAGAGACGTTGCTTTTGGTTTTGTTAAAACGACTTTCGCTTTTTTCAGATACAATAAAATCAATATCTACTTTTACAGAGTCTTTATCCCATACCTCAACATAGATGGTTCCATATTTATTTATAACCTCAAGTGTACCTGATGCATTTATTTTAAAGGTATGCGATTGTTTTAATTCCTCATGATAATCCTGAGAAAAGGAGTATTGAGAGATTAAACAACATCCTATTAATATTATAAGTGTAATATATCGCATGATATATGATATTTAAATGTATTATTTTAGATATTATCAGTTTGTATTTTTTCTTTTTTATCTTCCACCGGTAAATACTTCAAAATGTCTTCTAAAATTTTTAGTTTCATTCTGTAGTTTAAAATCATAGCTTCAACAACCTCGCGATTAGAAATGTTATCATTTAGATCTTCCTTTAGCTCAATCATTGCAGCATCCAGAATGGCAAATTCTTCATTAACATCATTTTGAATTTCCGGATTGTGAGATGTTAGTTTGTATACCAATTCTTTTTTTTGATATAGGATATTATCGTAATACTGTTCCGTTTCTTTAATTTCACTTAATAGTTCATTTTGAGGAGAAGGTTGTACCGTGTAAAACTTAATCGCAAGCAATGCTATCAATAAAATTGCAGCAGCACTGGTAGTACCAATAATGATTCTTTTAACAATTGAGTTTTTCTTTTTAGGTAAATTCCTTTCAATACGATCCCACATATCTATTGAAGGAGTTAAATCATCAAAGAGATCTTTGTTATTTCCTATGTACTTTTCAAAATTATCTTGCATCTCCCTGTGTTTTAATTTGTGCTAAATTCAAATTTCCCGGCATTAATAATCTCAATGATCTTTTTCTTTGCACGTGCCAGTTGTGATTTTGAAGTGGATTCACTGATGTCTAGTATTTCTGATATTTCCTGATGATCATATCCTTCAATCAGGTACAGTGAAAAAACAATTCTGTATCCATCTGGAAGGAGGCCCATTGCTTTTTTTATCTTTTCAATTTTAATATCCGGGTTTTCCGTGTATTGTTCGTCTTCAAGTTCAACGTTGAATACATTTTCAGTATATTCCAGTTCAATTCTTTTCTTTTTTAATTCGTTGATACACCTGTTAACAACAATTCTTTTTAACCATGCACCAAATGTTGATTCAAATCTGAAAGTATCCAGCCTTCTGAAAGCTTCGCAAAAGGCTTCTTGAAGTACATCTTCAGCTTCAGGGATACTATTCATCATTCTGCAGCATATATTAAACATTGCCTTGCAGTATAATTCATAAAGCTTTTTTTGGTACTTACTGTTTCCTTTTCTTGCTTTATCAATTATTGATTTATGTATGTCAATGTTTATTGGCTCCAAGAGTTATAAATTTTATCTAATGACAAAAGGTAATTTTAATAGTTGCATCAAGATTAAAAAAAAATTACAATTATATTTTTATCAAAATATAATTGTAAATGTCTGTTTATAAAATAATTTTGTGAAGAAATATAAATCACAGCAACATATTATTTTAATTAATCAATTAAAAAAAACTTGAAATCATTACTTCATGAATGAATTCAGAGAGTTAAAATATCTTAGAGATGATATTGTTAACAAAGCGTTAGAAATAGGTTTTATATTTGGGGTTATTTCATATCTGGTTACGTTAATTCGTGCCTTTAAATATGGATTTAACTGGACATTTGTGGCAATAACACTTGTTGTTATCTATTTAGGGGTGTTAGTTTATTACAGGTCAAAGATTAATATTAATTATAAAGTTGGCTCTGTAGTTATTGTTGTATTAATGGCACTTATTACCGGTTTATCCAAATTTGGCTTCCTGGTTTCGTCTAAAGCATATATAATATTAATACCCATTTTTGTTTCGTTTGTTCTTGGATATCGAAAAGCATTACTGCTATTGATCTTTTTTAGTACAGTATATGTGATGTTTGGTGTTTTATATATATATGAAGTTATACCATTTAAAGTCGATGTTCTTTCTTATGTTCTTTCGCCTATATCATGGGCTATGGACATTTCAATTATTATTTTAACCGCTGCAGCACTTTTAGTTGTTGGTAAAAAATATTCAGATTCAATATTGCAAAATCTGGCATTAATTAGGCAGCAAAATAAAGATTTAAATATTAGGGAACAGAAATTCTTTTTACTCTTCGATAATTCATTTGATGCTATTCTAATTGCAGACAAAGGTATCATTATAGATGCAAATAATAGTGCAACACAGGTGTTACGAATTAGTAAGGAGGAAGTAATAGGTAAGCATATTATAGAATTTGCTCCGGAAAAACAGCCTAATGGTACATTGTCAATAGACTTTATGAATCAGATTGCTCAGGAAGTAAGTGAAGGAGCTATAAAATCTTTTGAATTCCGCCATAAACGTGCTGATGGAGAATTATTTGATTCGGAGGTGCATATTTCATCAATTAAATTTAATAACCAGGAATTGTATCAAATATTAATTAAAGATATAACAGAAAAAAAGTTACACCAGTTACAAATAAATAATTATAAGCAACATCTTGAAAATTTAGTCGAGCAGAGAACAGGTGAACTTCATCAGGCTAACATAAATCTGGTTGAGTCAAACATTAAATTGAAGAAGCAACATAGCAAGCTCGAAAAATCCATTGCCGAAATTCAATCCATGCAAGAGCAGTTGATTGAAAAGGAAAAGATGGCAACAATAGGTGTTATGACATCAGGAGTTGCACATGAAATAAATAATCCTCTTAATTTCATTCAAACAGGTCTTTATACTTTGCAAAATACTATTCAGCACAGTTGTTTAAGTGATGAAGAAATGATGATTAGTAAAGAAGTGATTCGTTATATGGAGGAGGGTGTTGACAGAATATCTAATATAGTAAAAGGTGTTGGTAGTTTTAGTTTAAAAGAACACTCCGGTATAGCACAATGCAATATTGTTGAAATCTTAAACAATTGTTTGATTGTGTTAAGCCATGAAATTAAAAATAAGATAAATGTAATTAAAACATTTTCGTCTAAAGAATTACTTGTAGTTGGTTCAGAAGAAGGTTTGCATCAGGTATTTTTTAATATCATATTTAATTCAGTGCAGGCCATAAAAAATGAAGGGGAGATTAAAATAATAGCAGAAAATGATCAAAATAAAGAAATCGTTGTTACAATAAAGGACAATGGAATTGGCATGTCAAAAGAAACACAAAGTAAAATATTTGTTCCTTTCTTTACCAGGAAAAAGCCCGGAGAAGGTTCAGGACTTGGAATGGCCATTGTTTATGGTATAGTAAAAGAGCATAAAGGAAAAATCCTTGTTAATTCTAAATTGGGAGAAGGAACACAAATAAAAATTATATTACCTATTTTAGCGGAAAAAAGGGAAAGTTAGTTATGATCTTATATTTAGATGATGAACATATAAATCTAAAGCTGTTTGAATTGATGTTTAAGGGAAAGTATCGGGTTATTTTGTCAGAATCGCCTGAAGAAGCTTTAGATCTATTGAAAGATACAGATGAATTGAAATTGGTAATAACAGATATGAAGATGCCTGCAATGAGTGGTGTTGAATTTGTTAAAAAGGCTAAAGAATTTAAATCTGAACTTCCTTATTATTTACTGTCTGGTTATGGAATGAATGAAGTGATATCTGAAGCTTTAGAAAGTAAACTCATCAATGGTTATTTTCAAAAGCCTTTAAAGCGAGATGCAATAGAAAATATCATTAATCAATATTTAGATTAGATATATATAAGGTGAAAAAAATATTATTAAAAAAGCTGAAATTCATTTTTAATGTATTTCAGCTTTTTTGTTTTTACAGGAGGGGTAGGGTGTAAATAAAACTCATATTAAATTTACAATAGGGTATTTTAATGTAGGTGTTTACTTACAAAAAATGTAAAAATTTGGAGGCAATGGTTAAAATTTATAAGTTTGCAGCCAGAGAAATGATTATTACCACCTATTAAGAAATTTTTTATGAAGAGAGCAATTATTTTAGCAACTCTGTTGCTAGGGTTTTTTGTGAATGGATGGGCCAACACTGGTCCTGAAGTAAATGCCGGATCCACGGCATGGATGTTAACATCAACTGCATTGGTATTATTGATGATACCAGGATTAGCCATGTTCTATGGCGGATTAGTTCGATCAAAAAATGTTTTAGGAACAATGATGCATAGCTTTGCAGCTATGGGTGTAATGAGTGTTCTATGGGTATTAGTAGGATATTCAATGTGTTTTGGAGATAGTGTTCTTGGAGGATGGTTTGGTTGGAATAACGATTACTTTTTACTTCAGGGTATTGATACTACTATTATGGAAGGTGGAGTTCCTGAGTTAGTTTTTTCAATGTTCCAGGGTAAGTTTGCAATTATTACTCCAGCACTTATTGCCGGAGCCTTTGCTGAAAGAGTTAAGTTTAAAGGTTATCTTGTTTTTATTGCAATTTGGGGTATTATAGTATATAATCCTCTATGTCACTGGGTATGGTCAGCTGATGGTTTTTTACATCACTGGGGTGCTGCAGGAGCTATTGATTTTGCCGGAGGTACTGTTGTTCATATTTCAGCTGGTATTAGTGGTTTGGTTGCTGCTTTGTATTTAGGCGCAAGAAGAGGTTATCCACATCATCAGCAACGTCCAAATAACCTGGTTATGACTATGATGGGTGTCGGTTTACTATGGGTAGGCTGGTTCGGTTTTAATGCCGGAAGTAGCATTAATAGTGGATTAGATACAGCTCAGGCTTTAACAGCTACTCAGGTTGCAGGCGCAGCAGGCGCATTAATGTGGGTTATTATTGAATTAGTGGTTCATGGAAAAGGTACTGCTCTTGGTTTTGCATCAGGTATTTTAGCCGGATTAGTTGCTGTTACACCAGCAGCGGGAGTTGTTCAGCCTTCAGGTGCATTACTACTAGGAGCACTTTCTTCTGTCATTTGCTATGGAGCTTTAATGCTTAAGGATAAATTAGGATATGATGACTCGTTAGATGCATTTGGAGTACATGGAGTAGGAGGAATTGTTGGAGCTATCATGTTGTCATTCTTTATCAGAGATAGCTGGATGGCAGATGCAGCAGCAAATACTGCTGATGGAATCTGGACTTCTTGGGACCAGTTCTGGGTTCAGGGAATAACAGTTGTTATTGCTATAGGTTATTCAGTTGTTACAACTATTGCTATAATTTGGTTTGTTGAAAAAGTATTTGGATTAAAAGCTACCGACGAGGAAGAGATGACAGGTTTGGATCACTCATTCCACGGAGAAAGAGGTTATGGTATGTTAAATCCTAACTAGTTTTTAATAACCAGACATTTGATAATGGTTTTTTAATTGATATTTATTTAATTAATTATTTAGGTTATAAAATATTTTGTTAAGTTAAGTGTTTTAATGATATTTATATACCTAAAGCAAACTAGAGAACAATGAAGTTAGTAACAGCAATTATAAGAGCATACCAATTGGATCAGGTTCGTGAAGGTTTGATTCAGGCAGGTATCACCCGTATTACTGTATCCAGAGTTTCTGGTCATGGTAATCAAGTAAGTAAAGAAGTTTATCGTGGAAAGGAAGTTATTCCTAATCTTACTCCTAAAATGAGAGTGGAAATTGCGGTAAATGATGAGTTTGTAGAAACAACTATTGAAGCAATTATAAGAGCCGCTAAATCGCATAATGGTAACCAAGGAGAAGTTGGGGACGGAAAGATATTTGTAACACCCCTTGAACAATGTATCCGTATCCGAACTGAAGAGCGAGGCAGTAGTGCTATATAATAAGTAGAGATTATACTCTAATCTAAACCAGAACCTCACTGAGATATTTAATTTCAGTGGGGTTTTTTGTTTTAATACTGGTGATAGAAGACACAGTACGTCATGTTTTCTGTATTATTGTCAGATTGTATGACATGAACTCTGTCTATATGACATTTAAAAATGCTTGGCATATCATTTGAAATAAAGCCAGCGATAAAAATGTTTAATCAATATAAAAACAAATAATACTATGTCAAAAGGTCATATTGGGGTAACGTCTGAAAATATTTTCCCCATCATTAAAAAGTTCCTTTATTCTGATCATGAGATTTTTTTAAGAGAGTTGGTATCAAATGCAGTTGATGCTTCCCAAAAATTAAAGACTTTATCTAGTGTAGGTGAGTTTAAAGGTGAAATGGGTGAGCTAAAAGTTAAAGTTACTGTTGATGAAAAAAAGAAAACTTTAACAATCTCGGATAGAGGGGTTGGTATGACTGCCGAAGAAATTGATAAGTATATCAACCAAATTGCTTTTTCAGGTGCCGAAGAGTTCCTTGATAAATATAAAAATGATGCTAATGCTATTATTGGTCACTTTGGATTAGGTTTCTACTCTTCATTTATGGTGGCTAAAAAAGTTGAAATCATTACTTTATCACATAAAGAAGGTGCTCAGGCAGTAAAATGGAGTTGTGATGGTAGTCCTGAATATACTCTTGAAGAAATTAAAAAAGAGGATAGAGGTACTGATATTGTTCTTTACATCGATGATGAGAATAAGCAATTCCTTGAAAAATCAGAGATTACAAAACTTTTAAACAAATATTGTAGATTCTTACCTGTTGAGGTTGCATTTGGAAAGAAAACAGAATGGAAAGATGGTAAAGAAGTTGAGTTGGATGAGGATAATGTTGTTAATGACACTAATCCACTTTGGACAAAAAAACCAGCTGATTTAAAGGATGAGGATTATAATAAATTCTACAGGGATTTATATCCAATGAGTGAAGATCCGATTTTTAACATTCACTTAAATGTAGATTATCCTTTTAATTTAACAGGTATATTATATTTTCCTAAGATTAAAAATAATGTTGAGGTTCAAAAGAATAAGATTCAATTGTATAGCAATCAGGTGTTTATTACTGATTCTGTAGAGAATATTGTTCCTGAATTTTTAACATTATTACATGGTGTAATTGATTCACCGGATATTCCTTTGAATGTTTCCCGTTCTTATTTACAGGCAGATGGTAATGTTAAAAAGATCTCTAACCATATCACTAAAAAAGTTGCAGATCGTTTGGCTGAAATCTTTAAGGCTGACAGAAAAGGTTTTGAAGAGAAATGGGATTCATTGAAGTTATTCATTGAATACGGAATGCTTACTGAAGAGAAATTTTACGACAAAGCTCAAAAATTCTCTTTATTCAAAAATACTGATGGTAAGTACTTTACTTTTGATGAGTATAAAGATATTATCAAAGAAAATCAAACAGATAAGGATAAGCAGCTTGTTTATTTATATACAACAAATGCTGAAGAGCAACATAGTTTTATTGAAGCTGCAACAGCAAAAGGTTATGATGTATTGTTAATGGATGGTCAGTTAGATACTCACTACATCAATCAATTAGAACAAAAGTTTGAAAAGAGCCGTTTTGTTCGTGTTGATGGGGATGTTGTTGAAAAATTAATACCCAAAGAACACACATTAGAATCTCAACTTTCAGCTGCAGATAAAGATGATCTTACAGCAGTATTTACTGCTCAGGTGCCAAATAGTCAAAAAATGAACTTTATTGTGGCATTTGAAGCAATGGGACCAGATGCAAATCCTGCAATTATCACGCAACAAGAGTTCATGCGTCGTATGAAAGAAATGAGTGCAATGCAAGGTGGTGGTATGAATTTCTATGGTGAAATGCCGGATAGTTACCAATTGGTATTAAATGAAAATCACCCAATAGTAGAGCGTATTATTGAGGATAAAAATACTTCGGTAGGAGAGCAGGTTGATTCTGTACGTAGTAAGATTGAGAGCTTAAATAAAAAACGTCAGGAATTAGAGAAAGCTAAAGAAGGTAAGAAAGATGAGGAGATTCCTCAGGCTCAAAAAGATGAGTTAGCTGATGTTGATAAGAAGATTAGCGAGTTGAATGATAAGAAAACTGATATCTTAAAAGGATTTAGCACTGATAATAAATTAGTATCTCAATTAATTGATTTAGCATTACTTTCAAATAACATGCTTAAGGGAGAAGCTTTAACTAAGTTTGTGAAGAGAAGTATTGAATTGATTTAAAGTTAAATATTATATTTCTTAAGGCCGTTTGAATTTATTCAAGCGGCTTTTTTTATGTTCTGTTGATAAATTTCGTGATGTAAATGAAACAAAAATGAGGTAGAAAAGTAATTATAACCTGACGTTGTGCGTATAATTACCCGTTATGTTTTATAGAGAAAAAATCAAAATTTGGTTTAGTAACTTATTCAGATCCTTTAGATTTCATTTAGTATTTTGGAATTTTGCTCTGTTCTTTTATGTATTTATAACTGGCAACAAATCTCTTTTTGTTAACTATTTCAACCTACTTTCTGTTGATTCTATTTATTCAAATACTGTATTTCTTGCAGTATCGGTAACCTTGTTATTTACCTTTCTGGATATGTTGTTTTCTGATAGAATCATGCGTTTTTCACCTATCAGGTCAATGATTTTCTTGCGTTCTTTATTGTATTTTGTATTGGCTTTTGCCATTCTTTATTTAGCAGCTAATAAATCAGTAACACTCGAAAATATAAAAGACTATAAAACTTTATGGTCAAAAATGCCCAAATTAGAGTTAGATCATATACGCTTTCTTGTTTATTTTTATCTGGCTTGTATTGCCAGTAATACATTTAGAGAAATGTATAAGAAAATTGGACTTACTAACTTTTTTAACTGGTTTTTTGGGCGGTTAAATAAACCTTATGAGGAAAAAAAGATTTTCATGTTTGTTGATATGAAATCATCCACGACTATTGCAGAACGTTTAGGGCATGAAAAATTTAGTCGATTGGTTCAGGATGTTTTCAATGATATGTCAATTGTATACAATTACCATGGTGAAGTTTATCAGTACTTGGGTGATGGGGCTATTATTTCATGGAATGTTAAGGATGGTGTACGAAATAATAATTGTATAAAAGCATTTTACTCATTTCAACGAACAGTAGAGAGAAGATACTGGTATTATAGAAGAATGTACGGTGAAGAACCTAAGTTTAAAGCAGGTATACACGTGGGTAAGGTTATGGTGCTTCAGGTAGGTAGTATTAGGAGAGATATTTCATATAATGGGGATACAATTAATACTGCAGCTCGTATAGAATCAATGTGTAATGAGTACAAACAAAACTTACTGATTTCAGGTGTACTATATGAGTATTTTGAAAATAAAGAAGAGTATGCTTTTAAGGATGTTGGTACCATAAAATTAAAAGGTAAAAAACAAGGTGTGTTGATTTATCAGGTGAAACAAAAAATACGACAAAAAAAGAGATAGTTCATATTTCTATAGATTATTAAGTCTTTGTAATGTTTTGATTGTTAAATGTATGTGTGTGTCATTGTTAAAAATATAAAATAGTGACAATAAGCGCCCTGCAAAACAGTCTTTTGTCTTAATTCTAAAGATTTATTGATATTGCATATTCTTGAAACTTTTATAATGTTAACGAGTGTTAATTTGTAAAATCTTTCTATATTGCACTTGTTCAACTATTATATGTTATTGGGTAAAAAAAATATTGTTTCGTGGATTGTCTTTTTACTGGTATTTCTTGTAAGTAATAATACCTCAGCTATTAAGCCCTTCTATGGTTTTGGTACTTTCAATATGTCAGTGAGTAATATGACAACAGAGGTAACCAAGACTTTAGTTGATCATGGATTCCAAGTTATTGGGATGTATAATCCTTCGCACAATGATTCTCTTTCCGTAATTGTATTTACTTGTGATGAGTTGACCAGTATGGCTACCGGAGTAGGTAATAAGGCTGCGTTTGGATCTACTTTGCGTATTGGAATAATAGGAAATGAACAGTTTAGTTCATTAAGTATGTTGAATCCTTATTATTTTGTTAATGCTTATTATAACAGTAGTGCCAATAGCGAGGATGTGGATTATATGACTTCCCGAATAGATTCTTTAGCATTAAATGCAATGTCGGGGTTTTCTGAAGATCCTACAAGGTATGGATATGATTTATCTGTTAGCGAGTTACACCATTATCGGTTTTTACCGACAATGGCCAGATTTGAAGATGTAGTAGAGTTGGGTGTTTATGATGAATATCTAGAGGCAGCAACTGTAATTCGCCAAAACATCATGGCTAATAGTAGTGGGGTTGAATTAGCCTACGAGATGAGTTTTGAGGATAAAGAGATAGCTGTTTTTGGAGTTACATTTAAAAATAATCTGGAATCTGAACTGCTAAACTTTATAGGTATGAACAGCTTAAGTTCATTGCCTTTTGAAATACTGGTTCAGGATAATATGGCTTATATGCTTAGTCCAAAATACCGAATCCCATTGTATAGTCCGGATATTAGTTCTTTTAAGTTATTAAAAATAATGTCCTTTTCATCTGAGATAAAGGATGCCTTTTATGAAGTCTCAGAATTAAAGGACTAAAGTTTTCGATTATAAAAAGATTTATTTCTCTTCCTGAAGTTTTAATAGATAACCACTTCCATGAATATTGATAATCTCAATTCGAGGTTCGTCTTTTAAGTATTTTCTAAGTTTGGTAATATAAACATCCATACTTCTTGTCGTAAAATAGCTGTTTTCTCCCCAAATAGAGTTTAGTGCTTTTTCTCTCAACATAACCTTATTTATATCCACGCATAAAAGTTTTAATAATTCTGCTTCTTTAGGTGACAGTTGGTGAACGCCTTTAGGGGAAGTAAGAGTTCTCAAATCAAAGTTAAACTCAATATTTCCCAGTTGAAACATACTAAAGGTATCTTGCTCTTCTTTTTGTGTACTTCTGTTTAGTATGGCATGAATCTTAGCAATAAGAATTTCAGAATCGAAAGGTTTTGTCACATAGTCGTCAGCTCCAATACCAAAACCTTGTAATACATCTTCTTTAAGTGTTTTAGCGGTTAAAAATATCAATGGAATAGTTTCTTCTTTAGCTTTTATTTCCTTACCAATTGTGAAACCATCAACATTAGGAAGCATGACATCTAAAATGCAAATATCAAAATGGCCAACAACAAATGTTTTTAGTGCATTAATTCCATCTTTAATCCAGGTTACTTCAAAACCATTAATTTCAAGATAGGATTTCATAACTGTACCAAAATTCTGGTCGTCTTCTACCATGAAAACTTTTTTCTTGTCGCTCATCTTATTTGATTTTCTGAAATTCTTTTATGATTTAAACGGTAAAAATAATGTAAATTCTGAACCTTCGCCTAATTTACTTTTTACAAATATATTTCCTCCGTGTTGGAGCATTATGGCTTTAACATAGCTTAAACCTAATCCAAAGCCTTTTACATTGTGTATATTTCCTTTTGTAGCCCTGAAAAACTTTTCAAAGACTTTGGCTTGTTGTTCTTTCGACATTCCAATACCATTGTCTCTGATGGTAATCTCAATTCCGTTTTTATTGTTTGAGGTTAGAATATCAATAACCGGGTTTTCTCTTGAATATTTTAAGGCGTTTTCAAGTAAGTTCACAATCACATTTGTAAAGTGAACTTCATCCACATTGAAAACTGTTTTTACAGCATTTAAGTGACTGGATATAACTGCTGATTTTTGTTCTGCCAATAATTGCATTTTTTGAACTGCATCATTTACGATTTGATGTAGGTCCTTTTCAATTGGCATTAATTGAAAGTCCCTTTTTTCAATTAGAGACATCTGTAAAACTCTTTCAACCTGATTATTCATCCTTTTGTTTTCTTCTTTTATAATCTTTAAAAACGAAGAAATATGTTCAGGGTTTTTAATTATCATAGGATTGGCAATATTGTCGGTAGCCAGACTTATTGTTGCAATAGGTGTTTTAAACTCATGCGTCATGTTGTTAATAAAGTCAGACTTTATTTCTGAAAGCTTCTTCTGATTTAAGATGGTTCTTAGTGTATATAAGAATGTAAGTAAAATAAATAGCGTAAAAATCAGTGAAGAACCAAATAAAATACCTAATGATTTAATAATAAACTGTCCTTGATGAGGAAAGTAAATATCTAATGCTAAAGGGGACCAACTTCTGAAAATATCATTTGGAAATAAATTAGCAACAAACTTAAAATCACTATCGTCTTTATAGTAATTACTTGTGTAAATGTTAGTCAGTTTTCCTGTGTTCTTATCTATTATAGCATATTCATAATCCAAATCAAGTCCTCTTGCATTTAATTCATAATCTAATACTTTTTTAAGGTTTTCAGTATTAATTCTCTGAAGAGGATTAACCGAACGCATTTGTAACTCATAACTAAACTGGTTAAACATGTTTAAAGCATCCATATTTACGCTTTTATTTAAAGCTCTGCGAATGGAGTCTTCCATATTAGATATTACTTCTTCCATAACTTTAACATCGTTCTTATCGTTAAAGTCTATGTTCTCTTTCTTTATGATAACCTGTTTGGGTTCTCCATTGCTTTGAAATTCCAAATGAGCCTCAAATGTTCCATTTCCTAAAGGGGTATTTACATATTTTTCATCATCGGTAATATGATCTAAATTTTCGGTGTTCTGATTTTTGGGTTGAGGGAAATAGGGTAATGAATTTACGTTGTTATTATTTATAGGTGTATTTGGTCTAAATTGGCCAGGTAAAAATTGCTGAATAAAATAGTTTGCGGCCTGTTCCTTTTCAATTCGTTGAATAGAGGCATTTAAAGCATCGTAAATAGTAGCTGTAAATTTTTCATTTTGAACCTGTATGGCATTGTTCATCCATAAAAATTGAACCAGAATTATTCCTAATAATGAAAATCCCATTAATACCACCAGTCCTATTATCGATTTCTTTTTCATTCTTTATTTATAATAATTCACATCGTAAATATAGAGTATTTTCAACTTTCTGATTTTACTTTAACTTTTCCTTAACTGACTTTAACCCTATATTAACCGCAGCATAATAAATACTTACGTACTTTTGCTAATGTTATTAGTTAAACAAATAACTCATGAAACAAACCACAATAAAGTTTTTTTAAGTGGTACTTTTTAGATTGGTGAGTATAGTATAACAAACGAAAAATAAAACGTTATAAAGTGGAAAAGAAGTTGTTTTATATAGATAAAGACATAAGTAAATTTTTAACTGAAAAAGAAAAAGTACTTCAGTGATAAATTGAATATTATATATGTGAATAAAGATTTGTCATCTTAATATTTATTTAATAATTAAATATATGATAATATAAGTAGAGTAATTCATTAAGTTTTTTCATACAAAGGTTTAGGTTAATAAAAAAAAGCATGGTAGTCGGCACTACCATGCTTTTGTGTTTTATCGGGTTCGTATTTTTATTTTACAAACGAAGGTGCTGTTGCAGGCTGTCCGATGATGACGTCACTGAAAATAATGTTTTCAGTACTTTCCATGCTTAAAGGATTTCTTACACTGTCAATTTTAATGTTTTTAAAATAAATATCAGTTAATTTTTTTTCAGGAAATCCTTGTAATACAATACCTGATCCATTTGCTTTATTACATGAAATATTCTCGAAGTAAATATCCTTAATGTCTGTAATATGCCCCTCACCTTCGTTGTGATAAAAAGATGTGATGTAAATACAATCCTCAACTTCTCCAAATTTAACATCCTTAATAAAAATGTTTTTGATATACCCACCTCTGTCAGGATTGGATTTTAAATAGATACCTCTTTTTAAATAGCCAGCATAATCACAGTTTTCAACAAAAACATTTTTTACACCTGCAGACATTTCACTTCCAATCACAATTGCATGAAGTCCTTTAAAGTGACAGTTACGGATTATAATATTTTCTGATGCCTGATTTGAAGTTCTCCCCTCATCATCTCTTCCTGCCTTAATTGCTACGTTATCATCAGAATTATTAAAAGTAATATTCTCGATTAATAGATTTTTAGAATATTCAGGGTCAATACCATCGTTGTTTTTATTGTATGCCTCGTATTTAATATTTCTAACAGTAATGTTTTCGCATTTTAGTAAATGAAGACACCAAAATGGAGAATCCTCGATTTTAACTCCTTCAACCAAAATATTTTTACACTCATATAACTGGATTAATTGAGGTCTTAAGAAATGGCCTTCTCCAAAAACTCTTTCGTCAACCGGAGTATGGTTATGATTCATTTCACGACTAAGTTCTTGATCTTCTTTTTGTTTTTCTTTCCATTTGGCCCAGGTTTCAGAAGCTTCTCCGTCGATAGTTCCTTCTCCAGTGATTTTTATGTTTTGGCAGTTGTATGCGTAAATAAAAGGGCTGTAGTTATATACGAAAGTACCTTCCCAACTGGTTTTTACAACAGGCAAAAAATCTTTTGGGTCAGAACTAAAAAATAATCTGGCTCCTTTTTCTAAATGTAATTCCATATTGTTGGTAAAATGGATTGGGCCATCCATAAAATATTGACCTTCAGGAATAGTTAATTTTCCCCCATTGTGACTTTTGATATCCTCAATAGCCTTTTGAAAAGAAGTCTTGTTTTTTGTGATAGAGTCACCAATAGCCCCAAAATTTAAAACATTTACTTCATATTCAGGAATTGAAGGTTCGTGAATTTGTTTTAGAATAGTATCAACAGTAACCTCGTCATCGTATTCAATTGATATTTCTGTTTTGCAACTTACGAAAACAAGTAAGATTAGTAAATAGTATAGTTTCTTCATATGTGTACATTAATTTATCTGCCTAATTAACATTTTTTTCTTAGCAAAAGGGTGAATTTGATGGGGTGAGTACCCAATTTTTATAAAAAAAGTCGAAGATATTGAATTTTTTCATGAATCGTTAGTTGAGGTTTTCTGAAAAATCAAATACATGAGGATTTATAATGATTTTAAAGAGGGAAATCTTATTTCACAAGGGTAAAATTAAAATTTGATTTTTTTAATTGTTTAAATTGGTGTAAGTGTCAGTGGTATTGATGTTTATAGTGTTGATAAAAACATTGCAAATGTGCTTCTAAAAGACACTAATTTTGTTATATTTGTAAGTCTTTTTCAAACGGTGGAAGCCTTTGTGAAAGTGTAATTTAGAAGAAAAATTTCAACGAAATCTATAATTGATGAGCGAAGAAAATATTAAAGAAAACGACCCAAATCAAGGTAAAGGTTATTCGGCTAATAGTATTACTGTATTAGAAGGATTAGAAGCTGTACGTAAGCGTCCGGCGATGTATATTGGAGATGTAGGTGTAAAAGGATTACATCACCTTGTATATGAGGTTGTTGATAACTCTATTGATGAAGCTTTAGCTGGTCATTGTGATACTATTGATGTAACTATTCTTGAAGATAATTCGATAAGAGTTAAGGATAATGGTCGTGGTATTCCGGTTGATCATCACGAAAAAGAAGGTAAATCAGCACTGGAGGTTGTGATGACAGTATTGCATGCCGGAGGTAAATTTGATAAGGATTCTTATAAAGTTTCCGGAGGTTTGCATGGTGTAGGTGTTTCTTGTGTGAATGCGCTTTCAACTTATTTAAAGGCAGAAGTTCATAGAGATGGTAAGATTTATCAACAGGAGTATTCTATAGGTGTTCCTCAAGGCGAACTTCAGGAGTTAGGAACTACAGATGTAACTGGTACTATTGTAACATTTACTCCGGATGGTTCAATATTTACAACAACAGAATATAAATATTCTATTCTTTCTAATCGTTTAAGAGAGCTTTCATTCTTAAATAAGGGTATTAAAATTACTTTAACAGACCAACGAGAATTGGACGAAGAAGGTAATTATAAAACTGAAGTATTTTATTCAGAAAATGGATTAGAAGAGTTTGTTAGATTTATTGACGAAACAAGAGAAAAGCTAACAGAGAATATCATTCATATAACAACAGAAAAAAATGATGTGCCTGTTGAATTAGCAATTCAGTATAATACTTCATTTGGTGAAAATGTATATTCGTATGTGAATAATATTAACACTATTGAAGGAGGAACTCACCTAACTGGTTTTAGAAGAGGTTTAACACGTACGTTAAAAACCTGGGCAGAAAAGTCAGGAATGTTATCAAAGCTAAAGTTTGATATTAACGGAGATGACTTTAGAGAAGGATTGACTGCTGTTATTTCAGTTAAAGTAGCAGAGCCTCAGTTTGAAGGTCAGACTAAAACAAAGTTAGGTAACTCTGAGGTTAGTTTAGCTGTTGATCAGGCTGTTAGTGCAGCGTTAGGTCATTACTTAGAAGAGAATCCAAAGGATGCAAAAGTAATTGTAAACAAAGTGATTCTTGCAGCAACCGCTCGTCATGCAGCTCGTAAAGCCCGCGAAATGGTTCAGCGTAAGACTGTGATGTCTGGTGGTGGATTACCTGGTAAATTGGCTGACTGTTCGGAAAAAGATCCTGCATTATGTGAGGTATTTCTTGTGGAGGGTGATTCTGCAGGTGGAACTGCAAAACAAGGAAGAGATCGTAAGTTTCAGGCTATTCTTCCATTAAGAGGTAAGATCTTAAACGTGGAGAAAGCACTTCAGCACAAAGTGTTTGATAGTGATGAAATTAAGAATATTTTTACAGCTCTTGGTGTTACAATAGGTACTGAAGATGACAGTAAAGAATTAAACCTTGCTAAGTTAAGATATCATAAGGTTGTGATTATGACCGATGCCGATGTGGATGGTAGTCACATTACAACTTTGATTATGACTTTCTTCTTTAGATATATGAGAGGCTTGATTGAAAATGGTTATTTATACATTGCAACGCCTCCATTGTATTTGTGTAAAAAAGGTAAAACTGAGGAATATTGCTGGAATGAACAACAGCGTCGTGAGTTTATTGAGAAATTTAGCGGTGGTAAAGAAGATTCTGTTCATATTCAACGATACAAAGGTTTAGGTGAGATGAATGCTGAGCAGCTTTGGGAAACTACAATGAATCCAGAGCAAAGAACATTACGTCAGGTATCCATTGAAAGTGCTGCAGAAGCTGATAGAGTATTTTCAATGTTAATGGGTGATGATGTACCTCCTCGTAGAGAATTTATCGAAGAGAATGCAACTTATGCTAATATTGATGCCTAGTCATAGGTATTTATGATATAAGAATTTAGGTCGTCTTGATATTTGAGACGACCTTTTTTTATATAAAAAAATCCACTCCAAATAAATGAAGTGGATTATATAAGATTCTAAAATAATTTTTATCTGTCTGCTTTAAGTTTCTCTGCCATTGCTTTTCCAAGGGCAAGACAGGCCTCGTATTTATCAGATTTTAATGCGTGTTTTTCTTCAACACTGTCTCCGATAATTTCCCATTTTAATTCTTCACCTATAGCTGTAAGTTTTTTAACAGCAGCCCCAGCCCATGAGAAAGACCCAAGAACTCCTAAATAGTGATTTTGAACTCCCATGTGTACTAATTTAGTAGTAAGGGATTCCATATTTGGGTGAAGTTCATTACAGTATGTTGGACTTGCAAGAATTAATCCTTTATATTTAAAAATATCCGAAATAATAAAAGAAGCATGAGTTTTTGATACATCATGAACACGAATGTGCTTAATTCCATTTTCAGCTAACTCTCTTGCAACAGCTTCAGCCATTTCTTCTGTATTTCCATACATAGAAGCGTAAGCTACAACAACACCCTCTTCAGTTTCATATTTACTCCATCTGTCATACATACCAATTACTTCGCTAATGTAATTTTTCCAGATAGGGCCATGAGTAGAAGCGATCATTTTGATATCAAGTCCACCTAGTTTAGACAATGCTTTTTGTACAGGAGATCCGTATTTACCTACGATGTTTGAGTAATATCTTCTCATTTCGTCACGGTAATATTCAAACTCAAATTCATCGTCAAATATACCCCCATCTAAAGTTCCAAAAGTACCGAATGCATCTGCTGAGAAAAGGATTTTTTCCGTAGATTCAAATGTTACCATAGTTTCTGGCCAGTGCACCATAGGTACTAAGTAGAAATTAAGAGTGTGTTTTCCCAGACTTAAAGTATCACCTTCTTTAACTTCAATTGTATTCTCGGTAATTCCAAAATAACCTTCTAACATTGGTAAAGTTTTTTTGTTACCTACAATCTGGATATTTGGATACATCTTTTTAATGATGTCAATAGAACCTCCGTGATCAGGTTCCATGTGATTTACAACTAAATAATCAATTGGTTTATCACCAATGATTGCTTTGATTTTTTTAAGGTATTTTTCAACCTGTCCAATTTCAACAGAATCAATTAATGCGATCTTTTCATCGTCAATTACATAAGAATTATATGCAACTCCTCTGTCAATTGGCCACATATTTTCAAACAAGTGTGTTCTACGATCGTTTACACCAACGTAGTAAACGTCTTCTGTTAGCTTTACTGGTTTGTACATATTATATTGTATTTTATTATTTCGGTATCCGAGTGCTGCAAATATAAAAACAATTATAAATTTAAAGTCAATAATTTATAAGCTGAGTTTTTACATTTTTCTAATTAGCAACCAGGTATCATCGTATTTTTCGTATTGGTTTCTAATTGTTCCAACTTTCTGTCTGGCATCCATTTCATCATTGTATGCAGCTACAGAAATTCTATACAAACCATTTTCGTTTTCAAGAATTACAGGAGTAAAGCCTTCATCAATAAGTGAAATCTTGTAGTTTTTTGCATTAGTTAATACTTTGAAAGAACCAATAATTACATAATATTTAAAAGATTTATCTTCTTCTTCAATTACTTTTACTTTTTCCTCTTTAACTACTATTTCTTTTTCTTCCTTAACTACAGGTTTTACTTTGGGTTCCTCTTTTACGTATGGTGAGTTGCTATCACTAAAGCTCGAGCTTCCTGAATCTCTTAAGGATTTGCAACCAATTAAGGCAATAAATATAGCTGTAGATAAAAATACTTTTCGCATTATCTTTATGTTTAGAGAGTTTCTTAAATCAAATAAACCTCAAAAATAAAATATTCTGATTAAAAATATTTTATTTCTTGTTTGAAAATGTAATCTTGTGTAAGATAATTTGACTGAATTAGATATATTTGGTGTTCTATTAAAATTAATTTAACTAAAATTAACGTGCGAAAAACGAAAAAAAAAATGACCAAGGCTTTTAAGAGAATGTGGCTATTTATAGTTATTATAATCTTATCAGCAGTTTTGCTTGGTGGTAGATTTTATCGCTATATCTACGGTAGTAATGTTGATCTTATAAAGTTAGAATCACCTTATTTGTTTATTCCTGATGAAACTTCGTTTTCCGAATTAAAAAAGATCATTGAAGAAAGTGGTGTGGTAAAAGATATTGAAAGTTTTGTGTGGGTCGCTCAAAAAAAAGGTTTTGGAGATAATATAAAAGGAGGGAGGTATCGTTTAAAGCAGGGGATGAATAATAATCAGTTGATTAATTTATTACGTTCAGGCCGACAAGAAGCGTTAAATATTACATTTAACAATATTAGAAAACCAGGGCAGTTAGCTTCTGTAGTTTCTTCAAAATTAATGGTTGACTCTGCAGAGTTAATGTCAATTTTCACTAATGATAGTATTATTAATGCATTAGGTTTTAAACGAGAGACCTTTATGGCTATGTTTATCCCTAATACATATCAGATGTACTGGAATACTGATGCTAATGGTTTCGTGCTAAGAATGAAAAAGGAGTATGACAGATTTTGGACTGCAGATAGAAAAAATAAAGCAAAGACCTTAGGCTTGAATCCGATTGAAGTAAGTATTCTTGCGTCTATTGTTGATGAAGAAACGATTATGTCAGATGAAAAGCCAATTGTTGCAGGTTTATACCTTAACAGATTAAACAAAAACATCCGACTTCAGGCAGATCCAACAGTTAAATATGCAATTGGTGACTTTACCATACAAAGAATACTTAGTAAAGATCTAGAGATCGATTCCCCATATAATACATATAAATATGCAGGTTTGCCTCCAGGACCGATTAGGATTCCTTCGATAGTTGGTATTAATGCAGTATTAAACAGAAAAGAACACAGTTATTATTATATGTGTGCTAAAGAGGACTTTTCAGGATATCATAATTTTGCTAAAACATTGGCTCAGCACAATGTTAACGCGGCAAAATACCGAAATGAATTAAGAAAGAGAGGCATTAGAAGATAATGTGCAATTTTTAGTTCTCAGTCCACCGCAAGCAGAAACTATTGGGACTAGGCTGCTGACTGAGGACAGAGAACTATCTGCTTAATTAATTTCAATACTACCTTTAAATACAAACGTAGCAGGACCTGTAAGCCAAATATCAGTAAAACCATTTGAAGCATCTCCGTCAAAGTTAACTTTAAGTTTTCCTCCTTTAACGTCAATATCAAAAGCTTTAGATTTATTGTTTTTTGCAAAAGTACTAATGGCTGAAGCAACAACACCAGTTCCGCATGAATAGGTTTCATCTTCAACGCCTCTTTCGTATGTTCTGACTTTAATGTGACTGTCTGATAGTACTTCTACAATATTAACATTGGTTCCACCAGGCTTAAATTGGTCAGAATATCTTATTTCTGATCCGTAGTTAACGATGTTAACACTATCAATATCATTCATATGTGCAACATAGTGAGGAGATCCAGTATCTAAGAAGTAATATCCATTTCCATTTGTAATTGAATCTACATTGGTCATTTTTAGACTTACAATTCCATTATTATAGCTTGCTTCATGTAAACCATCAACAGCATCAAATAGAAATGTATCATTATTGCTTACTGCCTTTTGGTGTACTGCAAATGCCGCAATACACCTTCCTCCATTACCACACATTGATGCCTCTCTACCATCACTATTAAAATATCTCATGGTAAAATCAATACCCGGCTTATCGTTGTTTTCCAGTAACATAAGTCCATCTGCTCCAATTCCCATTCTTCTATCACATAAAAAACTGACAAGTTGTATGTTTTGGCTGTCAAAATTGCCATTTCGGTTATCAATGATTACAAAATCGTTCCCGGTACCTTGATATTTATAAAAATCTATCTGCATTATATTATATAGAACTTATTGATATTTAGATTGTTTATGTTATATGAAAAGTTTTATTTCAGTTACAAAGTTAAAGAAATTTGAGTTAAAATTAGGTTAATGCTTCACTAACAGTCTTTAAAAGGTATATTATTTGCGAATTTTGAAAATGAATTTATAAATGATTTATCAATAACTAAAAAAATATACAGTTATGAATGTAAAGAAAATATTTTACGTGTTTTTAGCTGCCGTTTTAGGGGCTATTGTTGGTGTTTATGCATTTGTATTAGTTGTAAATCCTCAGTCGAAGATTGTTACAGTGGATAAGTCGGTAGTTCCGGCTGCACAGTATGCTTCATTACCAGGTAGTAGTGCCCCTGATGGTTTTCCTGATTTTACATCTGCTGCAGAAAAATCGGTAGAAGCTGTTGTTCATGTTATGACGAAGGCTCAATCTCAATCAAATGGATATTCTTATGGAAATCCCCTTTACGATTTCTTTTTTGGACCAAGAGGAGGAATGCCTGATCAAGGTCAAGGCCAGGGGCAAGGTATCGTAATGGGATCAGGTTCTGGTGTTATTATATCTCAGGATGGTTATATTGTAACTAATAATCATGTAATCGATGGTGCTGATGATATTGAGGTAATATTAAATGACAGACGATCATATTCAGCAAAGTTAATAGGTACAGATCCAACAACAGATATTGCCTTATTAAAAATAGAAGAAGATGGTTTAAGCTACCTAAATTATGGTAATTCAGATAATTTAAAAATTGGAGAATGGGTATTGGCAGTAGGTAATCCTTTTAATCTAACTTCAACAGTAACTGCCGGTATTGTAAGTGCAAAATCCAGAAGTATAAATATTATTAGAAATAATAATCAACCAATGGGTATTGAATCATTTATTCAAACAGATGCTGCTGTAAATCCAGGTAATAGCGGAGGTGCATTGGTTAATACATATGGAGATTTGGTAGGTATTAATACAGCTATAGCGTCTAAAACAGGTTCGTATGCTGGATATTCGTTTGCAGTTCCTGTGAGTATCGTTCAAAAAGTAGTAAGTGATTTAAAAGAATTTGGTGAAGTACAACGAGCATTTATTGGAGTGCAAATCAGGGGGGTAGATTCTGAACTTGCTAAAGAGCTTGACATAGATAAAGTAGAAGGTGTTTATGTTGACGCTGTAACTGTTAACGGAGGAGCCGATAAGGCTGGAATTGAGAAAGGTGATATTATTTTAAGTATTGATGGTATAAAAGTTAATACTAATTCTGAGTTGATAGAGCAGGTTAGTAAACATCGTCCTGGAGATAAAGTGAATTTATTTGTAAAAAGAGATGGAAAAAGTAAACAATTTACCGTAATTTTACGTAATAGTTACGGTTCAACTGAATTAGTTAAAGATAAAAAGGGAATATCAGATTTGTTAGGAGCTGAACTTAGAGAACTAACAGATAGTGAGAAAGAGAAATTAGGTGTTGGTTATGGTATGAAAATTGTTGAACTAAACGGAGGTAAACTAAAGCAAAGTGGTATAAATGAAGGGTTTATAATTTTAAAGGCAAACAGGATTCCTATTAAAACTATATCAGACTTAAAAAATGTAATCGCTACCACTGATGGAGGATTGTTTATCACCGGAGTATATCCAAATGGACAAGTTGCTTATTATGCTATTAATCTTGAAGATTAATAAATAAAATTAATTTGTCTCAATGTATAATAAATTGTTGGATATTTTGTTTTAAAAGTATAATTTTGCGCCACATTTTGCATATTGGAATATGAGACAACTTAAAATAACAAAATCAATTACAAATCGCGAGAGTGCTTCCTTAGATAAGTATTTACAGGAAATAGGTCGTGAAGAATTGATATCTGTAGAAGAAGAAGTAGAATTAGCTCAAAGGATCAAAAAAGGTGATCAAGTTGCTTTGGAAAAGCTAACAAGAGCAAACTTAAGATTCGTAGTTTCTGTAGCAAAGCAATATCAAAATCAAGGACTTAGTCTTCCTGACTTAATTAACGAAGGAAACCTAGGGTTGATTAAAGCTGCTGAGAAGTTTGATGAGACGAGGGGGTTTAAGTTTATCTCTTATGCAGTATGGTGGATTCGTCAGTCTATTTTACAGGCATTAGCAGAGCAATCAAGAATTGTTAGATTACCTTTAAATCAGGTTGGATCGTTAAATAAAATTAACAAAGCTTATTCTAAGTTTGAGCAGGAAAATGAACGAAAGCCATCTCCTGAAGAATTAGCTGATCAATTAGAATTACCTGTAGATAAGGTTGCTGATACTTTAAGAGTTTCTGGACGTCACATTTCTGTTGATGCTCCTTTTGTTGAAGGTGAAGACAATAGTTTATTAGATGTTCTTGTTAATGGAGATTCTCCAAATGCTGATAAAACTTTAATTAATGAGTCTTTAGCTCGTGAAATTGAAAGAGCATTGGCTACATTAACTGAAAGAGAATCAGATATTATTAAGCTATTCTTTGGTATTCAAACTCAGGAAATGACACTTGAAGAGATTGGAGAAAGATTTGGATTAACCAGAGAAAGGGTAAGACAAATTAAAGAAAAAGCAATTAGAAGATTAAGACATACTTCAAGAAGTAAGTTATTGAAATCTTATTTAGGATAATTGTTTTAAGATATTTGATTAAAGGGGCTATCATAAACGATAGCCCCTTTCTTGTATTATGCTTCTATAGATTTATTTCAAATTAGCATTCATATGCGAATTGTATTAATGAATTGATTAATTTTAAGCTGTTAATATTAGAATTCGTAATGATGCGTTATTTTATTTCTTCAAATCTTAATAAGTCAGGTAAAGGACTCTTTGAGTGCTGGATTTGTTGATGTAAAATCTTTCCCGTAATACACATTGCATTATCTTCTTCAATAAATGCAATTGTTTTTTTCTAAGTAATAATAATACTATTAATGTGACTTTGTAATGATTGTTATAATAGTATATATGAATAATATTTCATATGGTTGGAAAAGTGTTTGATATAAAGCGTTTTGCTTTAAATGATGGACCTGGCATAAGAACTACTGTCTTTTTTAAAGGATGTCCTCTTAATTGTATATGGTGCCATAATCCGGAAAGTATTTCTCCTGTAGTTGAAGAATATGATCAGGAGCGTATACTGGATGGTAAAAGATATACTTACAAACAAAAAATAGGAAGACTTCTTACCGTATCTGAATTAGAATCTGAAATATTAAAAGATGTGCAGTTCTATAATCAAAGTGGTGGTGGTGTTACATTCTCTGGAGGAGAGCCTTTATTTCAAGGTGATTTTTTAATTCAAGAAATAAAAGCTTGTAAGAAAAACGGGTTACATGTAACAATAGATACTACCGGATTGTGTAAAACAGAAAAGTTAGATGAAATCAATAGATATACTGATTTGTTTTTATATGATATAAAGTTTGTCAGTTCTGAGTTACATTTAGAATATACAGGAGTTAACAACCATCTTATTATTGAGAATCTTGATTATTTATTAAGTAAAAATGCTAATATAATAATTCGAGTTCCTGTAATTCCAGGTGTTAATGATACTCCACAATGCATATCGGATTTAAAACAGTTTATAAAGGCCAGATCACATCAGATTAAAGAATTGCATTTTCTGCCATTTCATAATATCGGATCATCTAAGTATGACAGATTTAAAAAAGACTATAGATTGAGAGGATTAAAAAGTCAAAGTGCAAATGATTTAATTTATCTAAAAGAAGATTTTAAATTATTAGGCATTAAAACACAAATTGGTGGTATTTAATATACTGCCTTAAATATTGTACGTATGAATCAAAGAATACAAAAACTTCGTCAGCAAAGTTTACAAGCAATAAATACAATGTCTGTAGAAAGAGCTCATTTGGTTACAGACTTCTATAAAAGTATTGAGGGATTAAATTATTCAGTGCCTGAAACAAGAGCACTTTCATTTAAATATATATTAGAGCATAAAAAATTATGTGTAAATGAAGGAGAATTAATTGTTGGTGAAAGAGGTCCTGAGCCAAAAGCAACTCCAACATATCCTGAGGTTTCATTACATTCTTTAGATGACTTACAAATTCTGGATCAGAGAGAAAAAGTAAGCTTTAAAGTTGATGAAGAAACCCGACAGCTATATGATTCTTTAATAATTCCTTTCTGGGAAGGAAAAAGTAACAGAGATAAGATTATGGCCAGAATGACTCCTGAATGGCATGAGTCATATAAGGCTGGTATTTTCACTGAATTTCAGGAGCAAAGAGCTCCGGGTCATACTGTTTTGGGTGATAAGATATATCATAAAGGCATAAATGATATTATTAATGACATTCAACTAGTAAAAGAAAAATTGGATCAAGATTCTGATTCTTTAAATAAATCAAAGTTAGATGAGCTCAATGCAATGGAAATTGCAGCAAAAGCAATTGTAATGTATGCTTATCGAAATGCTGAATACTTGAAGGAGTTGGCAAGTTTAGAGATAGATGAAATAAGAAAGGCAGAATTAATGGAATTGTCTCAGGTTTGTATGAATGTTCCTGCAAATGCTCCACAAACATTTCATGAGGCTCTTCAATATTACTGGTTTGTTCATATTGGTGTTATAACGGAAGTAAATCCATGGGATTCGTTTAATCCAGGAAGGTTAGACCAACATCTGTATCCATTTTATATTAATGATTTAAAAAATGGGATATTAACAAAAGAGCGGGCAAAGGAACTATTAATGTCTTTCTGGGTTAAATTTAATAATCAGCCAGCACCTCCTAAAAATGGTGTTACAGCTAAAGAAAGTAATACTTATACCGATTTTGCATTAATAAATTTAGGTGGTGTAAAAGCAGATGGTTCTGATGCTGTTAATGAACTATCCTTTTTGATTCTGGATGTAATTGAGGAGATGAGACTGCTTCAGCCTAGTTCAATGGTTCAGATTAGTAAGGTAAATCCTGATGAATTTATTCACAGGACATTGCATATTACTAAGACTGGATTTGGACAGCCTTCTTATTTTAATACAGATGCTATAGTACAAGAGTTGGTTAATCAAGGTAAGGATATTGTTGATGCACGTAATGGTGGTGCCAGTGGATGTGTTGAGTCTGGTGCATTTGGAACAGAGGCTTATTGGCTGACTGGTTATTTTAATATTCCAAAGGTTTTAGAAATTACTTTGCATAATGGAATTGATCCTAAATCTGGTAAAAAATTAGGACTGGAAACAGGTGCATTAGATTCTTTGTATACATATGAAAAATTATTGAATGCTTTTGAAAAACAATTAAATTATTTCTTAGATATCAAGATCGAGGGAAATAGAAGAATCGAAAATTTAATAATGAATGAACTACCAGTACCTTTTTTAAGTTTATTTATAGAAGACTGTATTGGTAATGCTCAAGATTATAACGCAGGAGGAGCAAGGTATAATACAAGTTATATTCAGGGTGTTGGTTTAGGTAGTATCACAGATGCATTAACTTCAATACAATACCATGTTTATGATAAAAAAAACATTACATTGGATGAGTTGGTAAAAGCAACAGATTGTAATTTTAATGGGTATGAAGAGTTGCGATATAACCTGATTTTTGAAACACCAAAGTTTGGAAATGATGACGCCTATGCAGATTCTAATGCTCAAAAAGTATTTGAAATGTACTATTATGCTGTAGATGGTAAGGAAAATTCAAGAGGAGGTACATTTAGAGTGAATCTCTTACCTACCACATGTCATGTATATTTTGGTCAGGTAATGCAGGCTTCTGTTGATGGTCGTAAAGATGGTGAACCTCTATCTGAAGGTATTTCTCCTGTTCAGGGAGCTGATAAAAATGGGCCGACAGCTGTCATAAATTCAATGCTAAAGATTGATCATACAAGGACTGGAGGTACTCTTTTAAACCAGAAGTTTTTACCTCAGTTTTTTGAAACAGAAGGTGGGATTATTAAACTTACTCATTTAATAAGAACTTACTTTAATCAATTAGGTCATCATATTCAGTTTAATGTCGTAGATGCAGATACATTAAGGGATGCTCAACAACATCCTGAAAAATACCAGGATTTAATTGTAAGGGTTGCTGGTTATAGTGATTATTTTAATGACTTGACAATAGAGTTACAAGAGGAGATCATTAAACGAACTGCTCAGTGTAATTTATAATTTTAAGATTAGATAAAATGAAGATTAGTAGTGTAGTTATTATATTCTTAATTTGCTTTTCAAGCATTGTTGCCGCTCAGGATGAAATACTAAAAGAGTTCCAAGGTTATAATCGGTTACAAATTGAAAAGATTAAAACACTCCCCGGTTATAAGGAGTCTTTTTTAATTATGATGACTCAACCATTGGATCATGAAAAACCAGAATTGGGCACCTTTACTCAACGAATTTGGTTGAATCATTTGGACGAGAAAGCTCCGATGGTAATGGTAACAGAAGGTTATTCTGCACCTAAGAATTATCAAACAGAGATAGCAAAGGAGTTAAATGCAAATCAAATTATTGTAGAGCATAGATATTTTTTGGAATCAACTCCTAATCCTAAAGACTGGAAGTATCTTACTGTAAAAAATGCTGCTGCAGATCATCATGATATTATTAAATTATTTAAAAATATTTATAAAGGAACGTGGCTTACAACAGGTATAAGTAAAGGAGGTCAAACTACTCTTTTTCATAGAGCTTTTTATCCAAAAGATGTGGATGTTTCTGTTCCATATGTTGCACCTATTAATTTTTACAAAGAAGATCCTAGGCTTCTTGACTTTTTTAAGCAAGTAGGCACAAAAGAAGATAGAGACAAAATACATCAGTTTCAGCAATTGGTTTTAAAACGTAAGAAGGAATTGTTGCCTTTGTTTATAGGTTATTGTGATAAGAATGGTTTATCATTTTCAATGGGATATGAAAAAGCCTACGAATTAGCCGTGCTGGAATATCCATTTGCTTTTTGGCAATGGGGAAATCCTGTAAGTGAGATCCCAACAGAAGGAGACTCTGATGAATTAATAATGTCACATTTTATAAAAGGAGCAAGTCCGGATTATTTTGCTGATCAGGTAATGAAACAATATGAGTCATTCTTTTATCAGGCATATAAAGAATTAGGCTATTATAATTATGTGCCCGGAGATTTAAAGCCATTAATGAATTGTGTAAAACAAGATACTATTTCAAATTGTGTTTTTGCACCCGGTGGTGATACATTGTCTTTTAATAGAAATACAATGGCTGAGGTCAATAATCAGCTCCATAAGAAAAATCCTCGAATGGTTTTAATTTGTGGAGAATATGACCCCTGGGGGGCAACGTCTTTAGATGTTGCAGGAATGAGTCATTCTCTTAAGATTATAAAGCCAAAAGGATCACATAAAGCAAGAATTAATAATTTACCTATAGAAACAAAAGAAGAAGTTTGGAGTCTGTTAAAAAAATGGATGAAAGTAGATTGATACGTATATAGATTTTTAAAATAAGATATAAACGCTGCCATTATTTTAATGAGCAGCGTTTTTTTATGTATAAAAACATGTTAAAAAACATTAATAAAAGTATACAAATGTATAAAATTAATTATAACTTACACTAGTAAAACAGTAGGATAAGTAGTTTAAAATAAGAAATTATGAAGAGTAAAATGAAATTGTATTTTTTTATTGGATTGTTTATCAGTGTTATAAGCATTTCTTTAAGTGCACAGGTTGCTTTGACATTAAAAAGTAATGAAAGTGTATTGAATGTCGAAGGAACCTCTACTCTACATGACTGGGAAATGAATGTTGAACAGATGGAAGGAAACATACTTATTTCCAGCATTGATAAAATAGAATCTATTCAGCAGGGAGAGATCTCTTTTAATGTAAAATCTTTAGTAAGTGAACATAGTCTTATGAATAAAAAAGCATACAGTGCTTTAAAAGAAGATAAGTATCCAATTATTAAGGGTAGAATTATAAGAGTGTTTTCTTTAGCTGGTGTACAAAAGGTTGAATTGGAATTAAGCACTGCCGGAGTGACTAAAGTTATCACATCAAACTTTAAAAGCTCAAGATTAAATAATAATCAAATTAAAGTAAATGGATATTTCGATTTTAAACTTACCGATTTTGATATTGATCCACCTGTAGCATTAATGGGAACCATAAAAACAGGAGATGCTGTTAAAGTAAAATATTCTCTTGTGTTTAAAGTAGAATAATCAATAGAGTCAGCTTGTTAATAAACTAAAATTTGAATTATGAAAAAAATCGTATTTTTATTAGCGTTATTTGTAAGTGTATTTACATTGCATGCTCAAAAATTTGAGTCTGAAAAATTTAATCATGAAGACTTTAAAGATGTTAAAGTGCGAGTAGGTGGTGCCTATGCTATTCAGCTACAGGCTATCGAACACGAGTTGGCAAGTTCTTCAACTGAAACTTTAAAAGATATTAAAAATAACTTTAATCTTCCTACCGCCAATTTATCATTAAATGTGGATTTAGCTCCGGGAGTTCACTTATATGTTAACAATTATATGTCATCAAGACATCATGAAGAAGCTTGGGTTGAGGGAGGTTATATTACCTTTGATTACCTTCCATTCCTGCCATCAGCAGAAAATATAATGAAGTATTTAACGGTTAGAGTAGGGGTAATGAATCCTAACTATGGGGATGCTCATTTCTACAGAAGTACTAATGGTTATGTAGTAAATAATCCTTTTGTGGGAAACTTTATTATGGATAATTATACTACTAATCCTGGTATGGAATTTCTATTTCGTAAAGATGGTATCATTGGTCTGGTTGCAGTTAATAACGGCCGTATGAACTATGGTAGAGGTAATAATATTGATCAGGATCTTGTATTTAATTGGAAAGCAGGTATTGATAAACAATTAAATGATGATTTAAGATTAAGAGCAACAATTTCTGGTTTTCATGTTGGCGAAGGACATAGTGGTGTTTATTTGTGGGATGGAGATAGAGCAGGAGCCAGATATTATAATGTGATGCAATTAGATGGAGCAGATGATAATTTCAGATCAGGAAGATGGAGTCCGGGTAGTGGGCAAACTGAAATGAATACATATATGTTTAACCTATTTGCCAAATATAAAGGCCTTGAATTATTTACTATTCTTGAAAATATGAAAGGTGTTAAAGGTGGAGCAGATCAACATTTTACACAAACAGCTATTCAATTGTTATACAGAACCGGAAGTGTTTATTTAGGAGGTAGATATAATAAAGTATCTAACAACGAAGATGATGAGTCAACTGTAGATCGTCTAAACCTCGGTGGAGGATGGTTCATGACTTCTAATATTGTTTTTAAATTGGATTATGTAATTCAAAATTATGATGGTCCGGCTCATGGATATGCTGATGGTGGTGGTTTTGACGGTTTTGTTATAGAAGCAGCAATTGCATTCTAAGAATTAATGAAGTAAACCTGATGGTAGGGATTTTGCCATCAGGTTTACTTCATTAATAAGTATAAGAATTAGGATAGTGAAGAATAAGGAGAAATGTAATGGACAGGCTAAAAATATTTATAAGATATATATGGCTAATTTTGATAATGTGTTTTCCTTTTCAATTTACTAAAGCAAGTATTGGAGAAGGCGAATATTTATTTAGTTCAATCATTATCAAAGGAACAACCAATGTAAATAAATTTTTAATTGAATATCATAATGATACATTTACACCTTTTTCTGTAAATAACACAAAAGAAGATTCTTTAATATTATCAATACCTGCTGAGAAATTTACGGCTGATTCTAAGTTGATGCTTTCAGATTTTTTAGCATTAATCAATGCTTCAGAGTATCCTTATATTAATATTATTATCAAGGATAAATTGAATAGTGATTTCTTTAATATTTCAAAAGGAACCAAAAAGGAAATCCATGTTGGAGTCAATGGTGTAACTAATTCTTATTTTTGTAATACAGATTTACAAGAAACATTTCAAAATAAGTGGTACTTTTCTGGAGAATTAAATATTAAACTTTCAGATTTTAATATAGAGCCACCAGAAAAATTCTTTGGATTGGTTAAAGTAAAGGATACGGTAAGTATTTCTTTTAAAATTCTGTTTGTTATAGAAAACTAAGGATGGGAAAATGAAATTTAGTACTAAAATAAGATATGGAATTAGAGCTATGGTATCTATTGCCAGTGAGCATTCTGGCAACGGTGTTTTTCAAAAGGAAATAGCCGAAAATCAGATGATTTCCATCAAGTATCTGGACCAGATTATAAGTGCTTTAAAGGCAGCTGAATTGATTGTAAATGTTAGAGGTAAAAAGAGTGGATATATCTTGACAAAGGATCCATCAGATATTAAAATGCTTGATATTTACAGTGCTTTTGAAGGAGGGATTTATGTAATAGATTGTTTAAATGAGGCTGTGCAATGTGATTTTCAAGATAAATGCAAATCATTATTGTTTTGGGAAAACTTGAATAAATTAATTCATAATTATTTTGCAACAGTTACCTTGCAAGATGTTCTTAAAGGTAAAATGCCTGCAGAAATAAATCTGTTATAATATAAAAAAAACGCTGCCAACTATTGTATTGGCAGCGTTTCTATTTTATGATATTGTTCTATTTATAAGTTGATGTTAAAACCAGCTAAGTATAGAGCTCCTATTTTATCCATGAATACATATTCTTGTGTATCGTTATTAAGGACATTTCTTGCATTTATAAAAACGTTAATATTGTTGTTGATTTTGTAATTAACCTTTGCGTTAAGTGAAAATTTACCATTAATATGTCCGGTATATTCAGGATCAGCAGGGCGATTAGCTGACGTTTCATATTGAGAATATAAATAGTATTTGTCGTAATAATATCCCTGGGCAGTAATATCTAATTTATTAATTGGTTTATAAGTAATTGATAAACTTCCCCAAAATGAAGGTACAGCCTTGTTATCCATATCTTTATATGTACTTTTATCAGGTTGTGCATCTGAGCTAAATGTAGTTGGAAAACTAGAAGTCAGTGAACCTGCTGCTCCATTTGTTGCTATAAATGTATAATAATTTGTTACATCGTCGGTAATGTTACTTGTTATATTACTAGAATATTGTGCTCCTTGTAATCCAGCAATCTGATTTCTGCTAAGATCCATAAAGTTGGCTACCTTGCTTTGTTGATATGTAAAATGTGCTTTCATTAAAAGTTTTTCAGAAAGGACCATATCAGCACTAATACTAATGCCATATTGTTTACTTTCAAGATCTAAATCTCTATATGATGTGTATAATGTAGTAGAAGAGTAATAACTCAATAAACCTGCAACTTCATCAGTATATATCAGCTTTCCAATAGGATTATTTCTATCAACATTTGTAACCATACTATCAGGCATTAAAGCACTATAGTCTTTTGATATGTTGTAGAAAGCTTCAATATCTATCAGAAGGTTTTTAGCTGGTCTTGTACGATATCCAATTTCAAACATATCCTGAATCATCATACTAGGTTTTGAACTTCCACCAAAATGTACCGCATCTACACTGTTACTTGTTCCTTCTAAGTTCCAGGTGTAATTACTAAAAGCATTAATCATAAATGTACTTTGGTTTGCTCTTGAATATACAGCTCTAAAAAGGTTGTTATCATTGATTTTGTATGACCCAGTAAATTGAAATGATGGTTGCCATTTGTCTGGTTTATTGTATTTCTCGTCTCTTAAAGCAGCAACAAATCTCAATTTTTCTGTTGGGTGATAATCAAATCTGGCGCTAACAGCATAGTTTTTTAATGAAACTCGACCGTTAAAATATCCATCTCCAATATTTTCAATATGATCTCTATCGTCATAATAAATAGATTGGTAGCTTAATCCCGGACGAATACTTAGCTTGTTGAATTTTAATAAATAGTCAAGTGATATATTGTATTGTTCTGTTTCCTGAGTCCATCCGGTATGTTTTTTATTAAAAACCTGTAGTGTATTATTTAAACAGGCCTGTAAATTAAAACCATAAATATTACCAGTTAGGTTGGTGTAATAGCCGTATGAAATTCTTTGATTGTACGGTGAAGGTGTATCTCCAATGGTACTGGTTATGGCGTTTGCATCAAGATAACCAGTTGTAAGTTGTAGCGATAAATTGTCGTTAGCACTAAAAGTAGCATAAGCGTTTATTCCTTGCTTTTCCTTACCTCTTTGGGGATTGTTATAAACATTATTTTCTATATGTAAATCCCATAATGCAACAGCATTCCTTGCATTATACTCATCTAAAGTGTAATACTTATCATCATAAATAGCATATATTTTTTCGGAACTTCTATCTCTGGATTCAAGATAGTACGAAACTCCTGCACTAAATTTATTGCTGAATTGTTTTTTTATTGAAACATCTCCAATTATTGTATTTAGTGTGCCGCCTTGGAAATTTGCACTTACAAGAGGGGTTTCAGAGTTTGTATTTTTAGTGATCAGGTTAATTACACCATTTACAGCATTGGGTCCATACAAAGCACTTGAAGGCCCTCTTACTACTTCAATGCGATCTAATTCACCAAGGCTTACAGGAAGCGTTTCCCAAAGTATACCACCCATTCCGTAATTAAAAACAGGTCTACCGTCAATCATTACTAACGTTGTGGTGTTTTCAGCATAAATGAGCATGTTATTCATTGGCATATTTTGTCCGCCTCTTATCTGAACATCGTAATTACCATTAGTTTTTTCACGAACAATTACACCTGGTACTAATTTTAAAGCCTCTTCTATCGAGGTTGCACCATTGGTTATTATTTCGTCATAACTTAAAACAGTTGTTGACAAAGAAGAGTCAAATAAACTTTCTTCAGATTTAGATGCAGATGTTACATCTTTATTTAGTAACATTTCATATAACTCTTCCATAGTAGAGGCACCTACAATATCCATAAGTTTCATGATTTCTTCTAAATCATAAGCTGATAGTTCCTCTATATTCATTTGTAATACTTCTTCTCGAGAGAGTGTTCTTACATCTTTTTTAGTTTCCTGAGCAAATATTGATATTGAAAACATCAATATGAATAGGGCATATAAATATTTATTTATCATTTGTGTTGATTATTTTATTTCGATTCCTAGGGCTATAAGTTTCTGATCTACATTTAATTTGTGCGATATGATGTTATGTCGTGAAATTTCATATTGCATTTTACCTCCTTGTAATGTGTAGTTTATACCAGCACCTTTATTACAAGCATTAGAGTTTTCGCAAATAATAAGTGTGGGTTTGTTGGAGAAATAGTTTTTAGCTTCATCTATAGTTGAAGACTTTGACGGCGGGATGTAAAAAATATTTGCATCAGAGGCATCTTTTATATCTTTTACGCTTTTAACAACAATGGTTCGGTTGTTTATTTTTCGCGCTCCGGCTAGTTTATTTAGTTCTGGAATTATTTCATCATTCCCAAGAATTCCAATGATGAATTCTTCTTGATTTGATTGATTAGGCCATTCAATATATTTAGCAAAGTTAAACATAAACAATGCTTTAAACATTGATTGTTGCCCAGATATGGATAATGATATAAAAATCATTGCCACAACTATTAATCTTTTCTTCATGGTTGAGAGTTTTGTTCTGGATTAATTATCAATTGTGTATTCGAAACATTTGGGAAAAGGTTTCAGGTAAATGAAATATTTATATCAGGCAGGAACCTAGTGAATTAGTCCCTGCCTAAAGAATATTATTAAAATTTTAAGTTTACACCAGTAAAAACCATTGTTGGTATTTTATCCATGTAAGCAAATTCATTTGAATCCTGATTAAATAAATTTTTGCCTGTAACATGGAAAGTCAAATTATCAGTTGGTTTAAATGATACTTTTGTATTAAATATTATTTTACTATCAATATCAATATTTCCATATTGGTTCTCAAAAGTTTGATCTCCATAGAAATAAGCATTCGGAAGAATCTCAAGTTTTTTAATTGGGCGATAGGTCAATGATAGTCCTCCATAATACGAAGGTGTGGATTTGTGTTCATAATCATTTTTGTAATTATCAGGAACAGCATCAGTTGTACTTGCAATTACATAGTCAACTTGAGTAGGATCAATGGTTCCACCTAATACACCAGCTCCAAATTCTGTTAATGCACTTCCAATTTTAGTTTCCAGATCAGGATCATACATCATTGAACCTGCCTGATATGCAACAACATCATCACGGCTAACCTGATTGTAATTATCTAGTTTGGTTTGTTGCAATGAAATATGGGCATTTAAAATTAACTTTTCGGATAGAATCCAATCAGCGGATATTGAAATTCCTTTTTGTTTACTAATTAAATCCATGTTCATATATCGCATATTTACAATACCATTAACATCAGGAGTGGCTATTCCGCTAACTACGGCTAAAGGATTAAAAACAGCTAAGGATGTTTGTGCAGGCATTAGTGCTCCAAAATTCTCTGATTTATTATAGTAAGCTTCAAAATCTATTAATATGTTTTTTGCAGGACGAACTCTGTATCCAAACTCAAACATATCAGTGGTCATTAAATCATAATTTTTATCACCATCAAACTGCATTACTTTAGGAAATGATCGGTTAACAATATTCCATGTATAATTAGAGTGCGCATTTACAAGGAATGGTGATTGATTGGCTCTTGAATACACTAGACGAAATAAATGATTGTCGTTAATTTTATATGAACCAATAAATTGCCAAGATGTATATAAATCATCAGGGTGATTATACTTTTCTGTTCTCAGTGCTGCAATTAATCGAAGTTTGTCTGTAGGTTTGTAATCAAAACGTAAACTTCCAGCCATAATTTCAATTTCTTTTTCGCCATTTAGATATCCTCTCCCTTTTGATAATATATATGGAGAATCATCGTATGAGATATGTTGGTAATTAACTCCGGGACGAATGTCAAGTTTATCAAGCTTTAAGTTGTATTCAGCTAGTGCATTATACTGACGAAGATCTAATTCAAATCCTTCATTACCTGTCATATAATCAATGTCTCCACCATTATAATTTGCTTGTAATGTAAAATCTTTTATCTGAGCTCTTAAATCAATATAGCCTGTTTTTGAAATTTTACCCGAATATGGAGTAGGCATATCACCCATTGTAGAAGTCATTACATCTGAATGTTGATAACCTCCATTAATGTTGATACTGGTTGAAGAATTGGGTGTTAATTCAATATATCCATTTGCAGCATACCTTTCTTTGGAATTTTCAGGGTGAAGAAAAATATCATCAGGACCATAGATAGTAATGATCTCTCCTTCATCATTTACTCCAGTTTCTCCTACTTCCGGAAATACTTTGTACGAATTTCCGTTGTCAACAGCATATAAATTCCTAAGTTGTTCCATTGAATAGTATCCATTACCAACCGACTCTCCATTAAGAAGATACTTTTCAGTTCCATCACTGTTCAATCCGTTATAAACATAAATTTTATCAGTTTCTCTATCTCTGGTTTCGTAATTAGCTGTTACACCAAAAGCTAGCATATCGTTTATTTGTTTGCGAAATGCAATATCTCTAATATATGAATTCATATTGCCCACCTGTTCATTTCCTGAAACAAGTGGAGTTTCACTATTAATATCAACTGTAATAATGTTAATTACACCAGACACTGCATTAGGGCCATATAAAGCACTTGACGGACCACGAACAACTTCAATGCGATCTACATCTTCAAAACTAACAGGTAATGATTCCCATAATGTACCACCATGCGAGTAGTTGAAAACAGGTCTGCCATTAATCATAACAAGAGTTTGAGAGTTCTCGGAGTAAAGCATCATGTTTTTACCAGGAATGTTGTCATTTCCTCTTATATGAACATCAAAATTTCCATTAGTCTTTTCTCGAACAATGATTCCAGGAACTAATCTTAAAGCTTCTTCAAAACAAGTAGCACCTGATGCCAAAATTTCATCATGACTCAATACAGTTGTCGATAGTGGTGAATCAAATAAACTCTCCTCTGATTTTGAGGCAGAAGTAACATCTTTATTTAAAAGTAATTCATATAATTCTTCAATGGTAGAAGCGCCAACAATGTCCATCAATTTCATGATTTCTTCTAAATCGTAGGCAGATAATTCTTCTATGTCCATTTGTAACACTTCCTCCCTGGTAAGTGTATTTACATCTTTTTTTGTTTCCTGAGCATATACCGACAATGAAAATATCAGTATTAGCACTAGTGATATATATTTTTTTAACATGGATTTGTCTTCAATTATTTTACTTCAATTCCTAAAGAGATTAATTTTTGGTCAACTTTTAATTGGTGAGATTCAATGTTTTTTCTACAAATCTCATACTTTAGTTTCCCTTCTAGTAAAGTGTAGTTAATTGCAGTACCATCTGCACATGCACCCTTTTTTTCACTAACAATTAATGTTGGTTTGTTGTTAAAAAAAGATACTACTTCACTTATGTTACCTGATTTGGATTCAGGAATAAAGAATAATTGGGCATTTGATACTTCGGAGGGAGATTTAACACTCTTTACAACAATGCTTTTGTTGTTAATTTTTTTTGAACTGGCTAACTTTTTAAGTTCAGTAACAATATCATCATTACCATAAACACCAATGACGAACTCATTTTGATTTGATAGGTTGGGCCATTCAATGTATTTTGCAAAATTAAACATAAATAGTGCTTTAAACATTGATTGTTGGCCGGTTAGGGATAATGTCAGAACTAACATTACCAGTACAGTCAACTTTTTCTTCATTTTAATAATTTGAGGTTTTTATTGTTTTATGTGATGCATGCGTATTCGATACTATAAAGTAAAAGGTTACCTTATTTAGATGAAATTAATATTAAAATAATAAGGTATAATCAACGTAAAAAGTGGTTTAAACTAAAGCTATCCAGTATAGGATAATAGTAGTTGAGGTTTTGTTGTTTAATAATATATTGAAAATAAGAATGATGTATGTTTCCTTGATTCGATTTGTTGCATTGTGTTTAGAAAAATAGTTTGAGTTATTATATGAGTGTTATTTAGTTGAATTTGCAGTAAGTTTTGATAAACACTCTGTTTTTTTACATTAAAATCAAAACATTAAGTGCTTTCATATGTTTAAATTCCCTTTTGTAAAGAAAAAATATTGGATTTTAAATATATCATTTCTCAACAATTATTTACCTTTGCAGGGAAATCATTTTAAAAAGAAATTTTGGAAACACTTATGAAAATATTATCATTTTTGCCACTTCATCGGTTCCAGAATATTAAAAACAGAGATTCTTTTAGCAAATAAATTCCATTGTAAGACTACTCAGAATAAGTCTTACAATACATAGTTTCTATTAATTTTTTATCGTTGTCAGTTTTACAGGTTATTAAATCGGTTGATTTAGTATCATCGATTGAATTGTTATCTGTATTCTGATGATGTGTTTAATTGTGACATTATAATTTATAAATGTCAACAAAATTTATTGTCATGGAATTACCATTTGCAGAATCATATAAAATAAAGATGGTTGAACCCATCAGAAAGAGTACTCGAGAAGAACGAGAGAGGTGGATTAAAAAAGCAAATTACAATTTATTTAATTTGAAAAGTAATCAGGTGTTTATTGACTTGCTGACAGATAGTGGAACCGGTGCTATGAGCGACCGTCAGTGGGCAAGCATGATGCTTGGGGATGAAAGTTATGCAGGCGCTTCGTCGTATTACAATTTAAAACAGTCAATTAAAAACATATTAGGCTTTGATTACTTTTTACCAACACATCAAGGACGAGCTGCTGAAAATGTTTTGTTTTCAGCTTTGATTTCAGAAGGTGATGTTGTACCCGGAAATACGCATTTTGATACAACAAAGGGACATATTGAATTTAGAAAAGCATCTGCGATAGATTGTACAATAGATGAGGCTTTTGATACAACTGTATATCATCCGTTTAAGGGTAATATTGATTTAAATAAATTAGAAAATGTCTTTATTCAGTATACTAATAAAAAAATTCCTTGTATAATTGTAACAGTTACCTGTAATTCTTCTGGCGGACAACCTGTATCAATGCAAAATTTAAAAGAGGTTTATGAGTTGTCTAAGCAATATGGAATAAGAGTTATTTTTGATTCAGCTCGTTTTGCAGAGAATGCATATTTTATTAAAACAAGAGAAGAAGGGTATGCCCATAAAACAATTAAAGAGATTGTTGCAGAAATGTATACCTATGCTGATGGAATGACCATGAGTAGTAAAAAAGATGCAATCGTAAATATGGGTGGTTTTATTGCTTTACGAGAAGAAGATTTGTTTAAAAAAGCAGCTCAGTTTAATATTATTTACGAGGGATACATCACTTATGGAGGAATGTCAGGTCGTGATATGAATGCTTTGGCACAGGGTTTGGATGAGGGAACGGAGTTTGATTATTTGGAAACAAGAATCAAGCAAGTTGAATATTTAGGTAACAGATTGAAAGAATTTGGTGTTCCGGTTCAGGAACCATTTGGAGGGCATGCTATTTTTGTGGATGCCAAACGTTTTTTACCACATTTACCAGTAGAACAGTTCGTAGCACAAACATTGGCTATTGAGTTATATAAAGAGGCAGGAGTGAGAGGCGTGGAAATAGGAACCTTATTGGCTGATAGAGATCCCAAAACAAGAGAAAATAGATATCCAAAATTGGAACTATTGCGATTGGCTATTCCTAGAAGAGTTTATACAAACAATCATATGGATGTGATTGCGGTAGCATTAAAGAATGTTTATGATAGAAGAAATGAAATAAAAACGGGCTATATGATTGTGAATGAGGCACCAATTTTGCGTCATTTTACCGTAGAGTTGGCTCCATTTCAAAAAGAGCTGAGTTATTAATAAAAAGTTTTGTGTAAATACTTTGTATTAGTTTGAGTAAGGGAGAGGCGTGTTTTACATGTCTCTTTTTTTATGCAAAATTTAGTGTTCTTAGTTAGGGATCTTATTAGATTTTATTCTAAAAGATTGGATTTTGAAGAACAAAGCTGTTAATTTTGTGTCATACATATACACAACACAAAAAATAATATTATGAAACAACCATTAAAATTGTTTACAGGAATTTCCGTGCGAAAAAGTGAGGGTAACTTTCTAAAGATGAAAAAAGTGTTTTTAGCATTATTTGTTATTGTAATAGGAGGTTTTATGTACTCTTGTTCAGATGATGATAACGGTACTGCAAAGTTGAGTTTAAGATTGACTGATTCACCTGCTGAGTTTGAAGAAGTATTGATCGATGTTCAGGAAGTTAGAGTGAGTTTTCAGTCAGAAGATGATGAAAATGTTAGCTGGATTACCTTAGACGGATTGAAACCGGCAGTCATAGATTTACTTACGCTTACCAATGGAACTGATATTTTATTAGCAGAAGAGGAATTGCCTGTAGGAACAATATCTCAAATCAGGTTAGTGTTAGGGGATAATAATCAAGTTAAAGTTGATGGAGAGTATTATGATATTAAAACGCCATCGGCACAACAATCAGGTTTAAAATTGAATGTACATGCAGAATTGCAAGCTGGTTTGACATATAAAATGTGGCTTGATTTTGATGCTGGCAGATCAATCGTTGAAAAAGGAAATGGAAGTTATTCTTTAAAACCTGTGATTAGAACATTTACCGAGGCAACAAGCGGTGCGATAAAAGGAATAGTTTCTCCAGTTGAGTCAAATGTATACATACATGCTATATCTGAAGATTTGGATACAATTTCTACTTACGCTGATTCTGAAACAGGTTACTTTTTAATAAGAGCTTTAGATGAGGGTGAGTATAAGTTAAAGTTTTTACCTGTTGATGGTTTTCAGGAAAAGGAAATAGAAGATGTACCTGTTACAATTGGAAATGTAACAGATGTGGGAGATGTTGAAATAGAAGCAGAGATAATAGAATAATAACAGATTATTCATAATGAGATTAAGAAGAGAAGCTATCTTTGCTTCTCTTTTTTTATTTATAATCATTTAATAATAAAAAATAGGTGTTTAGGAAATGACTTTTTTGTAACTTTTAAGTAAATTCTTAGCTATAAAAGAATGACCAAATTTTAAAGATGTATTATTGAATGAGATGGTAGAGTTTAAAGAAAAACATCTTAAGAGACTTGTTGTATATATTTTAACAGGTGTTTTTATCTTTTTGTTATTTGATTTTTATCAGGAGGTTCAAACGATAAAAAAGAATAAGCAAGAAATATTAGGTAATGCTGCCTATCAAACATTCTTTAAGAACCTGTTGTATAGGCGTTGGGTAGCTATGCATGGTGGAGTTTATGTTCCTGTAACTTCAGATACACCATCTAATCCATATTTGGATGTTGAAAATAAAGATGTAATTACGACAGATAGTTTGAGGCTTACTTTAGTTAATCCCGCTTATATGACTCGTCAGGCTTTTGACTTAAGTAATAAATTAGGCACTGAAGAGGTAGAAAAGATTACCAGTCTGAATCCAATTAATCCGGTGAACGCTCCTGATCCTTGGGAAGCAAAGGTCCTGAGAATGTTTGAAAATGGAACTGAATCATATTCGGAGTTTGATACCATAAATGGACGGGAATTTTATCGTTATATGCACTCGTTGGTAGTAGAAGAGTCTTGTTTGCAATGTCATCAATATCAGGGGTATAAATTAGGTGATCTAAGAGGTGGTATATCTGTTGCAATATCTACTGAGATTTATAGAGAAAGAGGTGAGCGTTTCATATGGTCAGAGGCACGCTCAAATCTGTTTATATTTATCTTGCTTATAGGAGTTGTATCTGCATTTTATTGGTATGTTAAACGAATGCTTAATAAGGAATTAAGTTTAAAGCGGGAAAAAGATCTTAAGAATATAGAGATAGAGCAATTTTTTGAACATACGCCGATAAGTATATTTGTTGTAAATGATAATATGCATTTAATAAATGCAAATACATTGGGAAAAGAGATTATTGGAGTAAATAGGTTACCGCGTAATAAAATTACAATAGGGCAGGCTATTGGATGTGGATACTTTGAGCAGGTAGGTGCATGTACCAATTATTTGAAATGTTGTACAAAATATCAAAAAGGGAAAAAATGTTCTTTAGCTGAGATGATTAAGTATGCTTTGGCTTCCGGTCGCAATCAATTTAAAAAAGAGTTGTTTATAGATATTAATTCCGGAACAGAAATAGAGAAGAGAAGCTACGTTGTTTCAATAGTTCTTCTTAATCAGGATAATCATAAGAATGTGCTTCTTATGATGGATGATGTTACTGAAACGGCTAAGAATGCAAAAGAACTCAAAAGGATAAATGCTCGTTTAAAGAGTGTTGAGAGTATTATTTATTATAAAGCCAAATCAACAAATGATTTACTTGATGGTGCCTTAAAGGAAATTATTAATTATACCAGTAGCGATACCGGAGCTGTTTACCATTATGATAGTATTAAAGACTTGTTTATATTGAATAACTGGTCAGATTCTTATAGTCTTACGTTAGATAATCATTCTAATTTGTCTTCAGATCTGGAGTGTTTGTCAAGTGCGGTAAAATTACGCCAGCCAATCATTCGTAATAAGCTAAATAAAGGTTATTCTTTTTACAAAAAAGGAGCTAATAAAGACTTAAAGTCCCTTACAATTCCTATTATTCGGGATGGAAAAATATTGGCAGTAGTTTGGGTGGCCAGCAAAACAAAGAGTTATTCTGATTTTGATGCACAGCAAATTACGCTATTGCTTGATGCAACCTGGGTTTTATTTGAGAGGATGAATCTAATGGAAAAAGCTCTTTAATTGTGATTTAATTACTTCTGGGATCAGGAATAATGGGCATTTTGGCCATTTTTTCAACTTCAATGCTGGCAAAACCAAATTCTTCAGTAATACGTCCCAGTATAAGATACATACCGTAGCCTTTAAATGGGTAAGCTTGCAAAGAAGGAGGGAAGTGGGTTGTGTCATAAAAATTACCATCAACATCAATAAATGTGGCAAAGTGCATCAGTTGCTTTCTAACGGTTCTTACATACTTGATGCAAACTAGTTGTCCAATCATACGTACTCTTTTTCCAATGTGATGTATAAGATCCTTTGCTTTTAATCCTCCTCTGAAAGTTGTTTGTAACAGGTCAAAGTAAGATAAAGTCACAGGAAAGCCAATTAGCTCTATCTCGTCATAGGCATCTTCAACCTTATTACGTGCAAGTTGAGGTAGTTGATATTTTTTTTGAGGTAAAGAAAAAAGAGGTTGTGAGCTTGGTTTCTTCTTGCCAGGAGTGAGTAGCAGGTGCATTTCCCAAAGAAGTTTGCTTTTGCTTTTGTTGGCAAATCGTAGTGCTCCGGTTCTGATTAATATCACCATGCTTTCTCTTCCTGCTCCGGTTCGTTTTATGAAGTCTTCCAAATTCTTATAGAGTCCGTTTAATTCTCTTTCGTGATCAATCAACTTAGCTATTTTTGACTCCAGATTTTGAACATGTATAAAACCCAAGTAAATATCACTTCCTTTAATTGATGTGGTATAAAAGCTGTTGTTTACACATGGTTGATGGATAATGGCACCTTGTCGTCGAGCCTCATTTACATAAACCCAGGTTTGATAAAAGCCTCCGAAGTTATTAATAACTGCAACCATGAATTCTAAAGGGTAATGGGCTTTTAAATATAAGCTCTGGAAGCTTTCTACTGCGTATGAAGCAGAGTGTGCTTTTGAAAATGAATATCCGGCAAATGATTCAATTTGTCGCCATACTTCGTGAGTGATTTTATCAGGATAACCCTTTTGTCTGCAATTACTGAAGAACTTATCTACAATACGTTGGAATTCTTTTTTTGAGCGGTATTTTCCACTCATGGCACGACGAAGCACATCAGCATCAGCTAAATCGAGCCCGGCAAAATGGTGACAAACTTTTAGTACATCTTCCTGGTAAACCATAACGCCGTAGGTTTCTTCAAGCTGATCTTTCATTACCGGATGCAGATAAGCGATGTTGTTCGGATTGTGAAAGCGCTGTATGTATTCGCGCATCATACCCGAACGAGCGACTCCCGGACGGATAATAGAACTGGCTGCAACCAGGGTTAGATAATTGTTACACTGTAGTTTTTTTAATAACCCACGCATGGCCGGACTTTCGATATAAAAGCAGCCGTTGGTTTCTGCATCCTGAAGCTGATCTTTGACTTGTTTGTCAGCCATAAACTTTTCAACCTGATGGATATCTATATCTATACCTTTGTTTTGTAAAACAATCTGAGTGCAATCTTTAATATGTCCAATTCCTCGTTGAGATAGAATGTCCAGCTTTTCAAAACCAATATCCTCAGCAATATACATGTCCCACTGCGTGGTAGGAAAGCCTTTGGGAGGCAAATCTAATGCGGTATAGCAGGTAATGGGATTTTCAGATATCAATACTCCTCCGGCATGGATAGTTCTCAGGTTTGGGAAGTCTGTCATTAATGAGCCTATTGTATTGATTTTTTGCTTGATCTGATCATCTTTAGCCATTTCAGGATAGTCAATCATCTGATCAATTTCTTCTTTGGGTAAACCATATACTTTTCCTAATTCACGGATGATAGATTTTCCCTTGAATGTACTCATAGCTCCCAGAAGTGCGGTGTGTTGTGTTCCATATCTTTTAAAAATATAGTCCTGAACATCCTCTCGCTCTTTCCACGAATAATCTATGTCAAAATCCGGAGGAGAGGAACGTTTGGGGTTTAAAAAACGCTCAAAATACAGGTTTAGCTTGATGGGATCAACATCGGTTATTTTTAAACAGAAGGCTACAATGCTGTTGGCACCACTGCCTCGTCCTACGTGATAAAAACCTCTCGACATGGAATAACGGATAATGTCCCAGGTAATTAAAAAATAAGCAGCAAATCCTAGTTTGTTAATAATGTGTAGCTCTTTATCAATTCTTTCACGAGCAAAAATATTTTTGGCACCATAGCGATAAAGCATGCCATCTAAAGTTAGTTTTTCAAGAAGCTTCTTATCGTCGTAAAAGCTCCCGGTAAATGTTTTTTTGTTACGAATTGCAGTGAAATCAAAGTCAAAACTACATTCTTTTAACAGTTCTTCAGTGGTTTTTATAATCTCAGGAAACTGACTGTAGTTTTGTTTTATTTTATCAGGAGAGCATAGTGTGTCATTGATATGTCCGGCATCTTCATGAGTAAGCTGGCTTAATAATATGTTTTTATCTATGGCCCTAAGGTGACGATGTAAAGAGTAACCTTCCTCATTACAGAACGTAGCTGGTTGCCATATCACCAGTTTGTGTTGATGATAGCGAAACGATGACGAAATCAATTTACGAAGTTGTAGCGGTTGAATGCCTACAAATTCATTTTCCTTTAAATCTTTAGGTTGTATGCTGCCATAAGGATAAATGACATAGGTATGGTCAAATACTTTGGGTTTGTTAGGTAGTGCTGAGTTTGTAAGATTATGGCGGGTTAAAAAATTATTAAGCTCAAGGTATCCCTGGTTGTTTTTAGCAATGCCAATGTATAGTAGTTTAAGGTCTCTTCTGAATTCAATACCAGCTAAAGCTGTAATCCCAACTTCGCGACAAGCTTTTATAAAATCAAACAATCCGGTACTGTTGTTAATATCGGTAAGAACCAATGTTTTTATGCCTAAAGAAGATGCTTTTTTAGCCAATTCTTCCGGAGACATAACACCGTATCGTAAACTGTAATATGTATGTGTATTTAGGTGCATTTTTTTTAGTTTTCAGTCATCAGTTTCCAGTCATCAGTAAGCAGAGTGTGTAGACTGTGTACAGAAGGCTGAGTGCAGTTTACTTTCTACTTTTGACATTAGGCTTTCAACTTCTAATGCATGGCAGCAGCTCTTCCAATGGCATCTTTACCATAGCGTTTTCTTATTCTATCCATAGTTTGGTACAGGTTAACTGTTTCAGGGGTGTCTTCAAATAAATTAAGTTGTTGTGTACCGCTAATTAAATTGCTGAGTCTAACCCCCAGTAAGCGGATGAGCATTCGTCGGGTGTAAACCCGTTTAAAAAGATCCTGAGCAATTGAAATAATATCATGATCAAAGGAGGTGTAGGCCACTTTTTTTTGAAGAGAATGTGTGTCAAAGTTTGAGTATTTTATTTTTACAGAAATACAGCCTGTTAATTTTTGCTTGCTGCGAAGTTCAAAGGCCAGTTTCTCCGACATGCGAATAATAAGTTCATTTAAATACCTGATGTCGGTAGTATCCTGTTCAAAAGTACGTTCTGTACTAATTGATTTTTGCTCTGTATATCTGATGACAGGAGTGGGATCTATACCATTGGCTTTTTTCCAGATCATGATTCCGTTTTGTCCTAGTACACGTTGCATCATGTCAATAGGAATTTGACTTAATGTTTCGATGTTTACAACACCCATAGAACGTAGTAATTGATAGGTTTTAGGACCCAACATAGGAATCTTCTTTATTGAAAGAGGGTTTAAAAAGGGTTGTACAGATGTTGGTATTATTTCCAATTCTCCATTGGGTTTAGCTTCGCCGGTTGCAATTTTAGATACGGTTTTGTTCACCGATAAGCCAAATGAAATAGGCAATCCGGTTTCTTTAATAATAGTTTGACGTAGTTCTTTACTCCATTTTAAACAGCCAAAAAACCGATCCATTCCTGTTAAATCCAGATAATGCTCATCAATAGATGCTTTTTCGTAAATGGGAGCTTTTTCGGCGATAATTTCAGTTACAATACGTGATTGCTTAGAATATTCATCCATATCGCCCCTGATGAAATAGGCATCGCTGCAAAGTTGACGGGCCATTTTCATAGGCATCGCAGAGTGCACGCCAAATTTACGGGCTTCGTAGCTGCATCCGGCAACAACACCACGATCAGACATGCCCCCAATAATAACAGGTTTCCCATTTAAAACGCTGTTATGTAATCTCTCTACCGACACAAAAAATGTGTCCAAATCCATATGTACTATTTGTCGTTGACTACCAGACATCTTTCTTATAAAATGATTAGAAAATAATCAAAGTTGTGTTTATAATATAATCAAAAATGATTATATTTGAAAATATTAGTCTGGGTAATTTTGCTTTTTGATTAGTATATAATCTGAATAAAGTAAAACATCTTCAGTTATTTGAGTTGTTAATATCTTTTTTATTGAATAGCTATGTTTTTTAGTTCAAACATTAAATTTTTGAGAAAGCGCCGTAAGCGTACGCAGGATGATGTTGCTGTGGCTTTAAATATGAAACGATCGACTCTGAGTGGGTACGAAAATGGTGTTGCGCAGCCCGGTGTTTCTGTGTTGGTTGCTTTTTCAGGCTATTTCAATGTGGCAATTGATACATTAATAAAAATTGACTTAACCTCATTAAGAGAGAGTCAGTTGACTCAGTTGGAAAATGGATTTGATGTATTTCTAAAGGGAAGTGGATTGAGGGTTTTGGTTTCAACAGTTGATTCGGATAATAGAGAAAATATTGAATTGGTGCCGGAAAAAGCAAAAGCAGGATATACAACAGGCTTTTCTGATCCTGAATATGTTAAGGATTTACCAGTGTTTCAATTGCCTTTTTTATCCAGTGAAAAGAAATATAGGACCTTTCAGATATCCGGAGATTCCATGCTTCCTATTCCTAGCTCATCTTGGGTTACAGGAGAATTTTTACTTGACTGGCGGAATATCAAAAGTGGAACCCCATGTATTATTGTTACGCAGGATGATGGTGTTGTATTTAAAATTGTTGAAAATAAATTGGATGACGAAAAGGTGTTGAGGCTGCATTCATTGAACCCGCTTTATAAGCCCTATGCTATAGCTGCAGAAGGTGTTTGTGAGGTTTGGCAGTTTGTGCACTATATCAGTAATGTTATGCCTGAAAATCAAGAGGAATCTATTGATTTGGAGCAAACTGTGGTTGGTTTGCAGCAGGAAATTATTCGTATTAAGGAACGTATGGGTTGGAAAGAATAATTAGCACTGTATTGTTTGTTTTATAAGATGAGTATAAAAGAGCTATTTTTCTTCTGTTATAGGGCAGTATTGGGGGTTTAAGTGCTTATGATTTACTATATTTGGCAAAAATGTAAAAAATAGTTTTACGAAGCTTTGATTTTAATCTGAAACAGCATTGATTACCGGCACAATAATAAATATATCAACTGTACTTCTGGGAAGTTTAATAGGTATTCTTTTTCGATCAAAATTACCTGAATGTTTTATTAAGATTGTTTTTCAGGGAATAGGTCTTTTCACTATTGTACTTGGAGTGTCTATGTCGCTAAAAAGTAATCATTTGTTGGTTATGGTTTTTAGCCTTATTGTAGGTGGAATTGTGGGAGAGTTACTTCGTCTGGAAACAAAAGTGGAGGGTGTGGCCAATTATCTGAAAGATAAATTTAAGCTAGGAAATGAGCGTTTTTCAGAAGGAATGGTTACTGCATTTTTATTGTACTGCATGGGATCAATGACTATTCTGGGAGCGATTGAAGAGGGGATAGGTAATGGTTATGATTTATTACTTACCAAATCAATTATGGATGGATTTGCCAGTATCGCATTGGCTTCTGCATTTGGCGTGGGCGTAGCTTTTTCTGTAGTGCCACTGCTTATTTATCAAGGTGGATTAACCATTTTAAGTGCCTTTTTAGGTGATTATTTTTCTGATATAATAACTAATGATATGACAGCTGTGGGAGGCGTTTTATTGGTGGGATTAGGAATTAATATATTAGAAATAAAGAAAATTAAAGTATTGAATTTGCTACCTGCAATATTAGCCGCTATAGTTTTATCGTGGTTATATATGCAGTTTTAACAATAGATATATGAAGTTAGAGAAACAGCAATTGTTAATGGAAATGTTTACCCAATGGGCGGGAGAAAAAGTGGAATCTTTATCCTTACTTCCTCCATCGGGATCTTATAGAGAATACATACGTATTTGTGGTGGTGGTAAATGTGCGTTGGGTGTTTCCAATGCAGATGTTAAAGAGAATAAAGCTTTTCTTGGTTTTTCTGAGCATTTTCATGCTCAGGGTTTAAAAGTACCTCAGGTTTACGTTCAAAATCTGGATGAGGGAATTTATCTGGTTGAAGATCTGGGTAGTGTAACACTATTTGATTTTTTGCAAGAAAACAGGGTGGGGGATGATATGTCACCATCTTTAATCGATTTATATAAAAAAACAATAAAAGAGTTGATTCAATTTCAACTCAAAGGAACAGAAGGCCTTGATTTTGATCTATGTTATCCTCGAAAGGCTTTTGATCGCCAATCGATGTTGTGGGATCTTCATTACTTCAAATATTATTTCTTAAAGTTGGCACAGGTTCCGTTTGATGAGCAGGTGTTGGAGGATGACTTTGATAAATTAATAGATTTTTTACTTGAAGCTGAGCATCATTATTTTTTATATCGTGATTTTCAATCCCGAAATATCATGGTAAAGCAAGGTGAGCCTTGGTTTATTGATTATCAGGGTGGCAGAAAAGGAGCTTTGCAATATGATCTGGCATCATTACTTTATGATGGTAAAGCAGATATTCCTCCTAAAGTAAGGGAAGATTTGTATTCTTATTATGTAGATGAGCTTAAAAAGGTTAAAGATATTGACGAAACAGCCTTTAAAAATCAATTTACAGGCTATGTATACATTCGTATCATGCAGGCTATGGGAGCTTATGGTTTCAGGGGCTTTTATGAGAAGAAAGAGCATTTCTTAAAAAGCATTCCATATGCCTTACAGAACATTTCATATTTGTTAGAAAATAGTCCGTTACCTATTGATACGCCTGAATTAAAAAAGGTATTAAGTTCATTAATTGAAAATGAGAAATTAAAAAAGATCAATGCTTTAACAGTTACCATAAATAGTTTCTCTTATAAAAGAGGAATTCCTTTTGATATGAGTGGAAATGGAGGTGGATTTGTGTTTGATTGCAGAGCCATTCATAATCCGGGAAGATATGCTGAATATAAGCATATAACAGGTAGGGATGAGCCTGTTATTGAATTTCTTTCAAAAGAACCTGAAATGAAACAGTTTTTAGATTCTGTTTTTGCTTTAGTTTCTCAATCTGTAGAGAAATATATAGAGCGAAATTTTAAACATTTGATGGTGAATTTTGGTTGTACTGGTGGTCAGCATCGTTCTGTATATAGTGCTGAAAGATTAGCTGATTATCTTAGTTCAAAATATCCTGTATCTATTAAAATCCGTCATATAGAGCAGGAGATAAAGAAAGGTTAAAGTTATGGGAAAGACTATGTGCAAGAAGGACAAGAAAGACAAGAAAAAAGATCTTGATCCTCAGCAGCAAGAAGAGAAGAAGTTTAGATGTAAAAAATGTAATGCTACGTCTAATAAGGAAAAGAAATTGTGTAAACCAACTAAAAATCAATAGTTAATTAATGAATGCATTGATATTTGCAGCTGGTTTAGGTACAAGATTAGCTCAATTGACAAAAGAAATACCAAAAGCCTTGGTAGAAGTTGATGGTAAACCAATGTTGTTGCATGCCATTGAAAAGATGATTTCTGTTGGTGTTAACCGTATTGTAATTAATATGCATCATCATGCAGAGAAAGTAGCTGCTTTTGTGGAGGGATTGAATTTTGAAGGTGTTGAAATCTTTTTGTCGGATGAGAGTAGTGAATTATTAGAAACCGGAGGTGGGCTAATAAAGGCTGCACCTCTTTTTGATATGTCAAAACCAATCATATTATATAATTCGGATGTAATTACAGGTGCTGATTTAAATAATATGGTTTCGTTTCATGAAAAAAATAAAGGCTTGGCTACCTTAATGATTAAAAAGCGTGATACTTCGCGTTATTTTTTATTTGATAGTCAATTCAGGTTATCTGGTTGGGAGAATATTTCAACCGGAGATAAGATTATAACAAGAGGAGATACGTTTTTAGATTCTTATGCTTTTTCAGGTATACATATTGTTAATCCTGAAATTATAGAATTATTGGGCAAGGAACGTAAATTTTCTATTACACAAGGTTATTTAGATCTTTCTGAGCAGTATCCAATATATGGATGGAAAGATTGGAGTGAGTATTGGTTTGATATTGGTACTCCTGAAAAATTAGCAGCTGTAAATCAATTTTTTAACGAGAGTAGTTAATTATATAATTTAAAATTTTTAAGGGAAAAAGGGATTATGACAAGTAATGAGAGTTTAAGTCAACAAAGCTTTTATCAACGGTTTTTTAAAGGAATAACGAGTGGAAGTTCCTTGTTGATGTTTGCGACTTTAGTTGCCGTAATTTGGGCTAATGTACATCATCATTCTTATGAAGGAGTATGGCATGATTTATTTTCATTAGAGGTACATGCTTTAAGTTTGAAAATGAGTTGGCATCATTGGATTAATGATGGTTTGATGGCCATTTTCTTTTTTGTGGTTGGATTGGAAATTAAAAGGGAGTTTTTGGCGGGGGAGTTAAGTTCTGTTAAGCAGGCATCGCTTCCTATTTTTGCTGCAGTTGGCGGAATGGTTATTCCGATTATTTTATTTTTCTTATTTGGTTTAGAAGGTGAAGCAGGTAATGGTTGGGGAATTCCTATGGCTACAGATATTGCCTTTTCTTTGGGTATCTTAGCTATGTTAGGTAAAAGAGTTCCTTTAAGTCTTAAGGTTTTTCTTACAGCACTGGCTATTGTAGATGACCTTGGAGCTGTGATGGTAATTGCATTGTTTTACGGAGGGGAGCTTCAGTGGACTTATTTGGCTATTGCATTTGGATTGTTAGCAATTTTGGCTATAGCTAACTTTTTAAATATTCAGGATTTGAAGTTGTATACTTTTGTTGGATTTGTAATCTGGTTTTTGTTTATTGAGTCTGGTGTTGACGGACCGGGATCAGGTTTGCATGCTACCATTGCAGGTGTACTAATTGCATTTACAATCCCTGCTCGTCCAAAAGTTAAAGTTGATCAGTTTCTGTCAAGGATAAGTAAAGAAACAAAGCACTTTCAGGGAGGAAGTAGTCATGATAATGCAATAGTTTTAACTTCAGAACAGATGCATGCGGCTGATGAGATAGAAAATGCCGTTTCTAAAGTTCGTAGTCCTTTGCAGTTTATGGAACATCAGTTTCATGGTTTCATAAGTCTTTTTGTTCTTCCTTTGTTTGCTCTGGCGAATGCCGGAGTTGTTTTGGGCGGTGGACATGGAGACGGGACCATTGGTATGGTATCTCTTGCTATTGCTTTAAGTCTTGTTTTTGGAAAGGTTATAGGTATTACATTGTTTTCCTGGTTAGCTGTTAAATTAAGAATCTCAATTAAGCCTCATGGAACATCATGGTTGTCATTTATAGGACTTGGTATGTTAGGTGGAATTGGTTTTACAATGTCAATCTTTATTGCAAGTTTAGCTTATCCAAATTCACCGGATATTTTAAATCAAGCTAAAATTGGTATTTTATTAGGTTCAATAGTGGCTGGTGTTATGGGGTATTTTACTTTGAAATATTCTCTTAAAAGGGATGAAGAAATGGTAAATAAAGGAGAGAAGATAAAGTAATGATTAGTAATAATATCTAAATATAAATAAGAAAGGAGCCGTTTGGCTCCTTTTTTTTGTTTACATATATTCATGAACTTCTTTTTTGCCTTCTAAAAGGTCTTTTGCGTACTCTAGTATTGTTGTATCATCCAATTCAACTATTCCACCGTCAGGACCTGGTTCTGTGTGTATACCAACGCTTTTACCTCTTTCGTAGTTTTTACCACCAAAATAATTTCGAACAGTTTCAACTGTTAAATTTAAATCTTCAGCAATGGTTCTAATACTACCATCAGGAAGACTGTCCTTTAGTTTTCTTAGCTGGTTGAATGTGATCGTTGTAGTGCTCATAAGCCTTTAGTATTAAAAATTTGAAGTGTTTTAAAGTTAAAAAATAAAATCATATTTTAAAAATATTTAACAATTATAAAACACGTAAATTCAGAAAAAATACCATTGAAATGATTTGAAAGCACTAGTTTTATTAGGGTAGCATAACTTTTGCAGCCAGAAAAATAAGAGTAAAACTTAATATTCCTGTAAAAACAATTGTTATTACTGAATTAAAACCAAATTGCTCAGCAATTCCTCGGCTAAGACCTTTTTTATTGAAATAAGTTAATCTGACAAAGCGAGGTATTAAAACAGAGTATAACTTATAAATTCCAAATCCCAATAGAGCACCTAAGATCATTCCTCCAATAACATCACCAGGATAGTGTACACCAAGATATACTCTGGAGTATGCTATGATTATGGCCCAAATATAAATGAAGATTGAATAGCCTTTATTTCGGAATAATAATGAAGTAAATACTGCAAGCCCCATCGTATTGGTTGCGTGTGATGAAACAAAACCATATTTACCACCTCTGTAACCATGTACTGTTTTTATAAAATCTTTTAATAATGGATCGTGAGTAGGACGAAAACGTTCAAAACCATGTTTAAATACTTCTGTTGAAATTTGATCACATAAAACTACTAATACAATTAATGATAAAACAGTGATCCAACTCTGACTCTTTTGACTTTTGATTATGGCGTATAGAAGTATAGCATAAAGTGGAATCCAGATTAGCGTACTGGAAATAATCCAAAAAGAATTGTCCCAAAAATCAGTATGAAAGTAGTTTATCAGTTGTAGAAGTTGGCTATCAAATTCAATTAGTTTATTCATGAGTTTATAATTTGTGTTTCATTTGCCAAAAAGAACTTGCAAAATATATGTTTTCAATTTCTAGTTATCCAAATATGAAAACTTATATCGTGTTTGTTACCTATGGTTTCTTATATTCTAAATTTTAAGGATATTGAACGCATGAAAATATGAATAATTAATGGATATGAACGTTTCAATTGTATTAATTATCAAGAGTTCATTATTTTCGGATGATTCATTATCGTCGAGATACGATAAAAAAACAAATATGTTATAGTTATCTGCCATAAAAGTAGATCTTTTTTTTAAACTTTTTTTAAACAGGAAATTAATTCTATTTACTTTTGTAAAGTATTATACGTTTAATACAAAAATGAAAAAGTCCCTAAACATTAATTTATTCATTTTATGAAGAAGAAAATACTGTTTCTTATTAATCCTGTTTCCGGAATAGGTAAACAAAGAACTGTAGAAAAATATATTGAATCAGAGATTGAAAAGAGCAGATTAGATGTTGATATAAGTTATACTCAATATAAAGCGCATGCCAGAGTGTTAGCGGGAGAGGCTGCTGGAATCTATGATGTTGTTGTTGCAGTTGGTGGAGATGGAACTGTAAATGAAGTTTCTTCTAAATTGATAGATACTCCTACGGCTTTAGCTATAATACCAACAGGATCAGGTAATGGTTTGGCCCGGTATTTAAATATTCCTCTTAATGTAAAAAAAGCAGTACGGGCTATAAATGACTTGAATATTCGCAAAATTGATTCTCTTAAGGTAAATCAGTATTGCTGTGTAAACGTGGCGGGAATTGGGTTTGATGCTCATATAAGTCATCAGTTTGAAGGAAAGAAAATGAGAGGGCCTATCGGATATCTTCAATTGATAACAACCGAATACGCCACTTATAGATCTGATAAGTATATTATAAAGATTGATGGGAAGGAGTTTCTTAGAAATGCGTTTTTAATTAGTCTTGCAAACTCATCACAATATGGAAATAATATACATATTGCGCCAAATGCTAAGATTGATGATGGATATATTGATGTAAGTATAATTCATGATTTTCCGAAAATTATTGCTCCTGCAATGCTTTTAAGCTTGTTAGATAAGTCTTTGGACAGGAATAATAATAATGAAGTAATACGTGCTAAAAAGATAGAGATAGAGCACAGATCAAATATTCTTGCTCATATTGATGGTGAACCTGTAGAACTGGGTAAAAAGGCCGAAATTGAAATTAAGCCTTTGTCATTAAATGTTGTGGTTCCACCTGATGATTTTTTAGTGGATAATTCTATTTGGGAACCTATTAAAGAATTGATTCCAAAATTAAAAGAAGGAATGTCATTAGAACAAATATGGAATACAAAAAAGGAGAACTAATTTAGTTCTCCTTTTTTTTGTGTTATATAATAAGACTATTTTTTCTTATTCTTTTGGATCTGAGCTTTTTGTTGTTGTTTTGCCATTTCTTCTAATCTAGCCTGAAAACCTGATTTTTTCTTTGGTTTCTTTTGGTTGGCTTTTAGTTTTGCTAAAATAGCTTCTTCGTCAACAAATCTTCTGATTAATACAGTTTGTAAAATTGTGATTAAAGTAGAGATGAAATAGTAATAACTTAAACCTGCAGCATAGTTATTAAAGAATACCAAGAACATTACAGGCATCATATACATCATACCTTTCATACCAGGCATCTGACTTGTTGATTGAGTCATTTCCTGATTCATCTTTGTATAAACGATGTTGGTAATAGACATCAATAAACAGAATAAACTTACATGATCACCATAAAATGGAATATTCCAAGGCAATTGTAAGATTGAGTCGTAACTAGAAAGGTCTGTTGCCCATAAAAAGCTTTGCTGTCTTAACTCAATAGAGTTAGGGAAGAAGCGGAACATAGCAAACAAAATAGGCATTTGCAATACCATAGGTAAACAACCACCTAATGGACTAACACCAGCTTTTTGATATAAAGCCATAGTAGCTTTCTGGCGTTCCATTGATTTTTCAGCAGGTATCTTTTCGTTTATCTCATCAATTTGAGGTTTTAATACCTTCATTTTTGCTGTTGACATATATGATTTATATGTCAATGGGAATAATCCTAACTTAATAATTAAAGTAAGGATGAAGATGATTAAACCGTAACTTGCGATTGATCCTTCCAGCCAGTTGAAAATAGGAATAACAATGTATCTGTTAACCCATCCAAAAATTCCCCATCCTAATGGGATCATATCCTTAAGACCTAAATCTTTATATTTATTAAGGATTTTGAATTTGTTTGGACCAAAGAAAAACTGGAAAGATTTTACATTGTGAGCTCCTCCTTCGTAAGGAATTACCAATTCAGTTTTGTTAGTACTTACATAAGGTAAGTTTTCTTCTTCCGGATGTACTTGTATTGAAGTGGAACCAGAAGCAAATACATCTTTAGCAATTAATACAGAAGAGAAGAACTGATCTTTATAAGCAACCCACTTAACTGGAGTTCTAAAAGTTTCTTCGCCTGATTTTCCTGCTATATCATCAGTTTCATCCTGATCGTATTTAAAATATGTACCTGAATATTGGATCTCATTCTTTCTTCCTTTTTCCTGAGCTAACAGATCTAAGTTCCAATTTAAATCAAAACCTCCACGATTTGATTGGATAATATCATCCATTCCATTTTGCTCAATATCAAAATCGAGCATATATGAATCCGGAGAAAGAGTATAGTTGAAAGCCATAAACTGATTATCTCCCAGATTTAATTTAAATGAGATAGTCGAATCAGTTGTAGCTGTATTTTCTAAACTATAATATAGATCGTTAGTATTTAGAATTCTGTTATTATGGAAAAAGTTGAACCCAAATTTATTCTTATCACCATCAAATAAGATTAATGGTTTACCCTCGTGAGTTTTAAAATCTTTTAATTCAACAGAATAAACTTTAGCCCCTTTGCTGGCAAATTTAACTTTGATTTTGTTGTTTTCCAGAGTGTAGAACTGATTATCTCCAATAACAACATCAGCAAATAGACCATATTTATTGCTTAATTCCTTTTGAATGGTGCTGTCTGCAGTGTTTTCATCAAAGGCAATAGTGTTTTCAGCTTCTTTCTTTTTTTCTAATTCTAAGGCAGCTTGTTGGTTAACTATTTCAACTTGACGTAAAGAATCCTGATATCTTTCCTGAGCCTCTTGTTGCTCTTTGGTTGGTTTGGTCCACCACATAAAAACGCCGATAATGACGCTAATGAGAACCAATCCGGTAACGGAATTTTTATCCATTTTCGATTTAAATTTTCAGTTTATATATTATTTATTTTTGGATAGCAGCATTTATAAATGCCATAAAAATAGGATGAGGTTTAAGTACAGTGCTACTGTATTCAGGGTGAAACTGTACGCCCATAAACCATTTAAGTTCCGGAATTTCCACTATTTCCACTAATCCTGTATCAGGATTACATCCGGAAGCAATCATCCCTTTCTCTTCAAATTGAGTTAAAAAGTCATTGTTAAACTCATATCTATGACGGTGTCTCTCATGAGTTGACTTTTTATCGTAGGCCTGGTATGCTTTTGTACCTTCTTTTAAAGAACAGTCATAAGCACCTAAACGCATTGTACCTCCCATGTCAGAAACATTTTTCTGATCCTCCATTAAGTCAATTACTTTAAAAGGAGAAGAGTGATCCATTTCTGCAGAGTTTGCTTTTTCAAGCTCTACAACGTTTCGGGCAAATTCAATTACAGCACACTGCATTCCTAAACAGATACCTAAGAATACCTTGTTGTTTTCTCTTGCGTATTGTACTGCTATTAATTTTCCGTCAATACCTCTGTTTCCAAAACCAGGAGCAACTAAAACTGCATCAAGATCTCCAAGTTTCTCAGCAACATTTTCAGATGTTAATTCCTCTGAGTGTATTAATTTAATTTTTGCTTTTCTATCGTGGTAAGTAGCTGCATGAATTAATGCTTCAATAATAGATTTGTAGGCATCAGCAAGCTCAACATATTTACCAACTAAACCGATGGTAACTTCTTGTTCCGCATTTTTTAATTTAGAAAGGAAACTTTTCCATTTTTTTAGATCCGGAGTTTTGCTAACTGGTAATTCTAATTTTTCTAAACAGATTTCATCCAATCCTTCTTCCTGCATTTTTACAGGAACTTCATAGATTGTAGAAACATCAATAGATTGAATTACTGCACGTGGATTTACGTTACAGAATAATGCAACTTTCTTTCTGATTTCCGGTCCAAGATCTTGCTCTGTACGAAGCACCAATACGTCAGGCTGAACTCCAGCCTCAAGTAGTGTTTTTACAGAGTGTTGAGTTGGTTTTGTTTTTAATTCTCCAGATGCGTTCAGGTAAGGAACCAATGTTAAATGGATTACCATTGCTCTGTTTCCTAGTTCCCATTTTAACTGACGAACAGACTCAATATATGGTAATGATTCAATATCACCAACTGTTCCACCAATTTCAGTAATAACCACATCAAACTTATGTTTTGTACCTAAAAGCTTAATGTTTCTTTTAATCTCATCAGTAATGTGAGGGATAATTTGAACTGTTTTTCCAAGAAAATCACCTTTACGCTCTTTGTTAATCACATTTTGGTAGATTCTTCCTGTAGTTACATTGTTAGCCTGAGAAGTTGGAACATTTAAAAAACGTTCATAATGTCCTAAATCCAAATCTGTTTCTGCTCCATCTTCAGTAACATAACATTCTCCATGCTCATATGGATTCAATGTTCCCGGATCCACGTTTAAATATGGATCTAGTTTTTGAATTGTAACTTTATAACCTCTCGATTGTAATAATTTTGCTAAAGAAGCTGAAATAATTCCCTTGCCTAATGATGAGGCAACCCCTCCTGTCACAAAGATATATCTTGTATCCGGCACTGTATCAACAATTTAAATTAAACCTAAAAAACTCTTCAATTTTAAAGGTACAAAGGTAAAAATTAAAAGATAAATAAAAAGAAGATAAGTGCTTCGGATTAATGATTTAAGTATTGTTTTGATTTATTTTTACTTAAGCTTAATGTTGGATAATGCTTTTCTACATGTTTATCCAATCGATTCCCTTTTTAAGTAAATTCATTGTTTTGTCTTCATTTGTATAAGGACTTATTGTAAAGTTATGTTCCCATTCCACCATTGGTGGCAGACTAATTAATATTGATTCTGTGTTTCCACCTGATTCTAAACCAAATTTGGTGCCTCTGTCATACACGAGATTAAATTCTGCATATCTTCCTCTTCTGATATGTTGCCATTTTTTTTCTTCAGCAGTATATTTTTTATCTCTTTTGTTATCCATGATCTTACAATAAATATGAGGATAAAGCTTAGCCAGTTCAATGGTGAAATTTTTAAGATTGTTTAGTTCTGTTTCAGATTGCGGTTGAATCATGTCAAAAAAAATACCTCCAATTCCTCTGGTTTCATTTCTGTGCTCTATAAAGAAATAATCATCTGCCCAATCTTTGAATTTAGGATAGAATTTTAAATCGTATTTATTACATACTTCAGCTAATTGTTTATGAAACCATTTTGCTTCATCAACATCAATATAATGAGGAGTTAAATCTATTCCTCCTCCAAACCAGCATGTACCATTATCCAACTCAAAAAATCTAACATTCATATGGATTATTGGTATATGTGGATTGTTGGGATGTATAATGGATGAAATACCTGTAGCTTCATATCTTTCAGCCTGGGTTTCTAATATAGACTCCATTCGGTCAGAAAACTTTCCTTTTACATGAGAAAAGTTAAGGCCTGCTTTTTCAATGATATCTCCATCTTTTAAAACTCCTGTAACACCATAACCAATTTCTTTTGACCATGGTACTTTGGTAAATCTTCCGTTTCCATCTCCTGTTTCCAATTGATGGCACATTTCCTGTTGAAGTTCTAAATATATATTTGCTATTTCTTCGGTCTTGTTCATTATGTTTTCTTTTCATTACTAAATGGAACTCTCCCCAAAAATATATATAAAGGATCGTTTCATTCATTTATGTATGAGTGTAAGCATTTAGTAACTCTTATAGCTTATTTAACATCAGATTTATTTATTTGTTTATAGTGGTTTTTAGTAATTGAATATAAAATGAGATGTATATTTTATTCCGGACAATAGATCATATATAATTAACTATGGTTATTATTTGTAAACCAAGGTTTAATGTTCGTAACTTGTATATCGCTAACAAATAGAAATTCGTTGAAATAAGTCAAGAAAGACTGAAGCTAAAAAAATAATATTGATGTGTTGATTTTAAAATTAAGAGATACATGAAAATTGCAATTATCTATATTGGCTTGTTTATCTTGGTAACACTGAATTTAACAGGACAGACTAAAGATGAAAAGAACAATAGAATAAATACTGCTGTTTCTGAAAATTCAATGTTTAATCTTCAGCGTAATGCTGTTTATAATGAAAATATTCTTGCTTTTGCGTACGAGAGGTTACTTCCTGTTACGGAAAAGAGTTCTTTTGCACTAAAAGGTGGATTTTTAATTTGGGATCCTTTTATTCCTATGGTTGAAGGCGCTTTTGTAACTGGAGGTAACAAGAATTTCTTTGAAATGGGAGTAGGAGCTTTAATTGCTGATACCAATGATGATGAAGAGCAGGGATTTGACTTTGTTACGTTTAGGATCGGATACAGATATCAGGCTCCTAAAGGTTTTTTATTAAAGACATCGGTTTTTCATTCTCCAGATAACTTTATCTTACCATGGATATCTTTAGGTTACACTTTCTAAAGTCCTGTATTTTAAGGTTGTTGATCTTTAGACTTTCTGAAAAAACGACCAATGCTCTTTTTTTGAAAATTATAAAAGAAACGAAACTGACCAAACAAGGTTCCGATAACTAATAATAGAATCTGATAGGATGGGAGTATTGTTAAAACGTACATTGGTATTTTAATCCAAAGTGAAGTGTCAGAATCTATACCCAGAATATCAAAAACAATTTTCTTTACATAAACAGCTGCACTTCCTGTTACTGAAAATACAACCAGTATAATAAGTATCTGAAAGTTAGAATCAATACCCCACCTGTCTTTTAATTTCTCTAACATAAATACAATTTTTTTAATCAGTAGTTTGTTGAATCCATGTAATATTGCTAACAGTTGGAAGAATTGTAATTTCCAACTGTTAGTAATTGATTTTTTCTATCGTTGCCAGTTTGTTCTTTTAATCCAGTCAGCCACAAATTTTGCATTATCATAAGGTATGTCTGGTAAAAATCCGTGTCCCAGATTTATAATCCAGTTGTGATTCTTACTACCAAAATCAATGTACTTATTTAATGACGCTTCAATGGTTTTCTGGTCTGCATACAATAACCTTGGATCTATGTTTCCTTGTAATCCAATATTACTATCCACCATTTTTCTTGCAGTTTCAATTGGTGTTTGCCAATCAATACTTAAATAGTCACACATGTCAGGTGTTACTTCTTTTATTCCACATCCCAAATCTTTAGGGAAGTAAATAAAAGGAATCCCTTCTTCACGAACAGCTTGTGCAATCTTCTTAACAGCAGGGAAAAACAACTCTTTATATAAATCAAATGGAATTAATCCTCCGTGAGTCTCAAATAGCTGGAAGACTTTAACTCCATGTTGGATTTGTCCTTTTGCGTATATTATTGATAAATCAGTAATGATCTCGATAAGCTTTTTTACTGTTTCTTTATTCTGATATAAATACTTTAATGTAATTGGAAAATCTTTACTTCTTCCAATACCTTCAAGCATATAGCATAAAACAGTTAAAGGCGCTCCGCAAAAACCAATTAATGGAATGTTATCTGGTTTTGTGGCTATAATTTGCTTAATAACCTCATATATGTAAATTAATTTCTCAGGATCAGGATGTAATTCTGATAATGGATCTTTTCTTTCAGAAAGTGGAATATCAAACTCCGGGCCTTTATCCGTAAAATCCAATCCCATGCCCATAGCGTAAGGGATAACTAAAATATCTGAAAATAAAATTGCTGCATCCACACCAAGATCATCAATAGGTAGCAATGTTACTTGTGCTCCCAGTTTTGGATCTTGCATCATCTCCCAAAAAGAATACTTCTCTTTTAATTTCATATAAGAAGGAAGTACTCTACCTGCCTGTCGCATAAACCAGAATGGCGGTCGTTCAGTTTTTTCTCCAGCCAGGGTTTTTAATAATATAGAATCGTTCATAAAAGTTTAATTCTTAAGCTGCTTTAGTGCATTAAAACTTGAATCAATGGTTTTTTGCAAATCTTCCTGACTATGAGTAATAGAAACAAATCCTGCCTCAAATTGAGATGGAGCTGTGTATATTCCACTTTCAAGCGACATTAAAAAATATTTTGCAAATAGGTCTGTGTCACACGTCATCACATCGTTAAAATTGTTGACTTCTTTTTCTTTTGTAAAGAATAAGGTGAACATAGAACCTACACGATTGATAACACCAGGAAAGTTTAGTTGTTCAAGATTGTTTTGTAATCCATCCACTAAGAACTTTGATTTTTCTTCAAGCTGAGTATAAAAATCAGGTGTGCTGTTTAATAATTTTAATGTGGTAAGACCTGCTGCCATAGCCATTGGATTACCAGATAATGTTCCTGCCTGATAAACCGGACCATTTGGAGCCAGATGATCCATGATTTCTTTCTTACCGCCGTAGGCACCTACGGGTAAACCACCTCCAATGATTTTTCCCAGTGTTGTTAAGTCAGGAGTAATACCTAATATTTCCTGAGCACCACCCTTTGCTACTCTGAATCCAGTCATTACTTCATCAAAAATCAGCAATGTACCATTTTCGGTACAGGCATTTCTTATGCCCTGAATAAACTCATCTGTTGGGCGAACAACACCCATATTACCAGTTACAGGCTCTAAAATAACAGCTGCAATTTGGTCTTTGTATTCATTGAATAAACTTAAAACAGAATCCAGATCATTGTATTGAGCTGTTAATGTATCGCTTGCAGTTCCTTTGGTAACTCCAGGTGAGTTAGGTGTACCAAAAGTTAGTGCTCCGGATCCGGCTTTAATTAAAAAAGAATCACCATGTCCGTGATAGCAACCTTCAAACTTGATGACCAAATCTCTTTTTGTATATCCGCGAGCTAAACGCAGCGCACTCATTGTTGCTTCAGTACCGGAATTAACCATCCTTACGCTTTCTATCGAAGGAATCATCTCACAAATAAGATTTGCCATCTCTGTTTCCATTAAGGTAGGAGCACCAAAGCTTGTTCCTGTAATGGCAGTTTTATGTAATGCTTCAACAACATCAGGGTGGGAGTGACCTAAAATCATTGGACCCCATGATGCAACGTAGTCGATATATTCGTTGTTATCAATATCTGTTACTTTTGATCCTTTAGCACTTTGGATAAATAAAGGATTTCCGCCTACTGATTTAAATGCTCTTACCGGAGAGTTTACTCCTCCGGGTATATGTTTTACTGCTTCCTGAAAAGCTTTTATACTATTTTCTGTATTCATTTCTATTTAGTTAAAAGTCGAAAGTTGAAAGTTAAAAGTATTTTAGTCTTGATGAAATCACCCTTTAACCTTTAACCTATTTACCTTTATTTGAATTTTTACAACTGATCAATTATATCCTGAGTATGGTATGAGATAATGATATCCGAACCAGCTCTTTTAATTGAGGTTAATATTTCAAGTGTAATTCTGTTTTCGTCAATCCATCCTTTTTCTGCAGCAGCTTTAACCATTGAAAACTCACCACTTACATTGTAGGCTGCAATAGGCATGTTAAAAGTATCTTTAACTCTTCTGATTACATCCAGATAGCTTAATGCAGGTTTTACCATTACAATATCAGCACCTTCTATAATATCTTGTTCAACTTCTCTAAGGGCTTCGTTACTGTTTGCCGGATCCATTTGGTATGTAGCTCTGTTTCCAAATTGAGGTGCACTTTCGGCAGCGTCTCTGAATGGGCCGTAAAAGGCAGAAGCATATTTAGCAGAATAGGCCATGATTGGCATATTTGTAAAATCGTTATCATCTAACACTTTTCTGATATGCCCAACACGTCCGTCCATCATATCGCTTGGTGCAATCATATCAACTCCGGCTTCAGCCAACGATAATGATTGTTTACCTAAAGTAAGTAAGGTTGAATCATTATCCACGTCGCCATTGATGATAGTACCACAATGTCCGTGTGTTGTATATTCGCAATTACATACATCAGCAATAATAAATAAATCTGGAAGTTCATTTTTTATTGCTCTTGTTGCTTGTTGTACGATTCCATTGTGTTCACAAGCAACCAATCCGTGCTCATCTTTATGTTCCGGAATACCAAAAAGTAAAATTGATTGAACACCTTTGTTGTATAATTCTTTACATTTTTCAACTAATAAATCAACAGATAATTGATAGTTGCCGGGCATAGAATTTATGGGGTTTTGTATCCCTTTTCCCGGGCGAACGAATAAAGGCATAATTAAGTCATCACGCGTAAGACGGGTTTCCCTGATCATATTTCGGGTGACTTCAGATTGTCTCATTCTTCTTAATCGTGTAATTGGAAATGCCATATCTTTAATTTTTAATTGAATTATAAGTTTTTATAATAGTTATACACTGCATTAAATATACCTATTGCATTTGGTTCTTTAGCGATAGTTAATGGTGTAATTCCTTGCTTCATTGTTGCTTCAGCAGTAGTTTCTCCAATGCAAACAGATTTAAAATTCTGATTTGAAACCAGTGTAACCAGATTATTAAAAGCTGAAGGACTGGCCAAAATAATCATATCGTATTTGTTGTTTTTTATCTTATCAATTACAGATTCGTTAATGTTTTCTGGTATTGAATTGGTATAAACATTTAGTCTTGAAACTTCAGCAATAGGCTTTAGCTTTCGTACAAGATGATTTGGAGATAAATCACCGGTAGGCCATAAAATAGTAGCTTTTTTATCATTAAAATAGATGCATAATTTCTCAGCAAATTCTTTTCCCGTTTTTGCATTAGCATCATATTCAATATTAAATCCTTTCGCTTTTATTTCCTCAGATGTATTATATCCTATACTAACAATTCTTAGTTTGTTTAATAGGTTTGTTGGGTTCTCAAAATGACTTATGCTCTCAATAAAAAAATGGAATGCATTAGCGCTGGTAAATGCTATATAATTATAGTTGTCTATCCGACTTATTGTTTTTTCTACATCAGGATTGTTTTTAATCACAGACAGGTCAATCATGGGTAATTCAATTACAGAAGCACCTTCTTTTTCAAAGAGGAGTTGTAATTCTTTTGATTTACCAGATGGTCGTGTCGAAATAAAAACTTTACCGGAAAGTATACTATCCATATTAAATTACTGAGCGTTTCTTATGCTATTTAAAATGTCGTTAGCTCCTAAATTGATTAATTGCTGAGCCAAATCTTTACCAATTTGATCTGCTTTTTCTACATCATCAGTAATGGTTTCTTTTAAATATTGTTTACCATCCAGTGACGAAACAAAACCTGTAATTGTTAATGTGTTGTTTTTTAGTTTACTATAACTTCCAACCGGAACCTGACATCCTCCCATCAAGGTTTTCATAAAAGATCTTTCAGCTGTAACCTGGTTTAAGGTATCCTGATGATTGATCAGTGTTAAAAAATTATTGATGATTTCATCATTAGAACGAGATTCAATGGCAATTGCACCCTGAGCTACAGCAGGAATGAATTCGGAAGGTTCTAAAATCTCAGTAATATAATGGTCTAGTTCTAATCTTTTTAATCCAGCAGCTGCCATAATCATTGCATCACAATAACCATCTTCCATTTTTTGCAGGCGGGTATTTACATTACCGCGGATGTCTACAATTTTAAAATCAGGATTGATTTTTTTTAATCCGGCAACTCTTCTTAAGCTTGAAGTGGCAATGGTATGTTCCGGGGTAAGATCTTTAAGTTTAATATTGTTTTTACTTACTAAGGCATCCCTGAAATCAGCTCTTTCTAAAACCGCACCAAGACAAAACTCCTGAGGTAATTCAGTAGGAAGGTCTTTTAAGCTGTGAACTGCAAAATCAATTTCTTTATTTAATAAGGCTACTTCAAGTTCTTTGGTGAATAAACCTTTATCTCCAATTTTAGATAAGGCAACATCCAGAATTTTATCTCCTTTTGTTTTTATAATTTTTACCTCAATATTTATAGAAGCATCTAATTTTTCAATTTCAGATTTTACTTTATAAGCCTGGTATAACGCAAGTTTACTCCCCCGCGTTCCTATGGTGATTTTATTGGGATACATATATTGTAAATGTATTATTCGTTGATGTTATCGTTAAAATTAAAAAGTTGGTTTATCACATCTAATGAATCTGTCGAGTTTCCATTGTTTGTAACGTCTTTCAAATTTTTGATAAGCATTCGGATGTATTTCTGAGTAAGCAAACCAGTGTATTTTTCTATTTGTTCAATAGTTGCTTCATCCATGTTTTTTCTATATTCACCTAATTCATTTTCACTCAATTGCTGCATGTTTGATGTAATAGATTTTATAACAGGACGAAGGGAGCGACTATTTAACCAGTTCAGGGATTCGTCAACTAATTCATCAATAATGATGTTGGCATTATCCACACTGTTTTCTCTCATTTCTTTATGGTCGTCAAGGATTTTTTGTAAATCATCAACACAAATTAGCTGAGAGTTTTTTAGTTCTCCAATTTCAATGTCAATATTTCTTGGTACGGATAAATCAATAAACAGCTGTTTTTTGTTTTTTCTTATTTTTTGTGCTTGTTCAATATCTTCTTTCGTTACAAGGTATTCACCAGCACTGGTAGCTGTTAAAATAATATCAAATTGAGCTAAGTGATCTTTATAGTTGTTGAAAAGTATAGGATTAACTTTCCATTTCTTACCTATTTCAAGTGTTTTTTCGTCAGTACGGTTAGTGACGGAAATATTTGTAACACCTCTTTTTTTGAAATCACGTAAAGCCAGCTGACCGGTTTCCCCAGTTCCAATAATTAAAATGTGCTGAGGAACAAGATCTTTAAAAATTTTTTCGCACATATCAATAGCTACATAGCCAACTGAAGTTGCACCTTGTTGAATGGAAGTTTCAGTCCTTACCCTTTTACTACATTCAAAAGACTTTTGAAATAAGCGCATCAAAATTGCATCTGTTAAGTTTGCTTCAGTGCAATATACATACGCCTTTTTCATTTGGTTTACAATCTGATTTTCACCAATAACCATAGAGTCTATCCCAGAGGTAACTCTGAATAAGTGCTTAATGGCATCTTCATTCATATAATGATAAAAACTGGAGCTATAGTCTTCCTCAACTTTCATGAAAGAATGTAACTCTTTTAAGATATTATCCTTACACTTATTATCTAAGCATTTTTCTTTAGAATAATATACTTCAGTTCTGTTACATGTAGCCAAAACAACTACACCTGCAATTTCTTTTATTTGCAATAAACGTTCTGATAATGGAATGATATCATCACAGGGAATTGCAAATTTATCTCTGATATTTAAAGAAGCTGTTCTATGGTTTAATCCCAATACGCCCAACATAAAATTTCCTTTTGACCAATAAAAATAGTAATTACATTTTACGAATTATGTATCAAATGTTACATAAATTGAGAAATCTACATATATAAAGGTGAAGGTCGTGTAGTATTTGGGATTTGAAAGTTAAAACTAGTCCATGTTTTACAATCAAAGACTTTTAGTTTTTTATGTAAGAAGTTTGTATAGTAAATCTTTAGCTTAATCTTATTGCTTTGTGTTTCTTCGCAACAATCAGAAGTGTATTTATAAAAGAAGTAAGTATTGCTGTTGTCAATTTTAGCAGGCTCTTGATATGCAATGATTTTTATATCAAGATTTTCTTCATTAGAATGTTTTTTTGATTTAAGGGCATAAGTACCATAGCCAAAAATATATATTAAGGCTAAAATGATATATGTAATATGTGTAGAAAATACCCCTATAAAAAACACCGTTTTCTAATTTTATTGTGTTGCCAAAATTAATTAATAATAAATAAATATTACTACGATATTTGTCAACTTTAACAAAAAAAGATGATTTGTAACAAAACAAATCATCTTTTCTGATATTATAAAATACAATAAGTATTATTCATCCATATTGTCGAGCATATCAATTTTTTCCTGAAGCAGCTTAATGTTTCTTTTTCCATTTTCAATCTTATGTTGAAAATCTTTGATTAAAGAAGCTGAGCTTTTGCTTTTTGCAAAGAAACCTATGTTGTTTTCCCAAACAGTAATGTCAGTTTCTAACTGCTTAAGTTTTGTTAGTAGCTTGTGGCGTTCAGAGTTAATTTTATCATCCTGATGATCAGAATGTTTTAAGTTCTCTAATTTATTTCTGAATTTTTGTACGTTTTTATGGTACTCATCCATGTTTAAATTATCGAAATGCTTATTGATTTCATTTCTGAATTCCTGATTAATTCTGTCTTTATCTTTAAAAGGAACGTGACCAATCTCAGAGAATTTTTGTTGGAAACCTTGTAGTCGTTTAAACGTTTCTTCGTTATCACTACTGTTTTTGAAGTTTTTTAATTCCTCAATTAAGGCTTCTTTTAGTTTTAAATTCTCATCTTGTGATTCATCTACATGACTGAAGAATTTAGACTTGTTGTCAAAAAATGCATCACATGCCTTTCTGAATCTGTGCCAGATAGCATCTGATTGACGACGAGGTACAGGACCGATTTGTTTCCACTGTTTCTGAATTTTAATAAATTCATCGGTAGTGTGTTTCCAGTCTGTACTATCTTTCATTGCTTCAGCTTTCTCGCATAGTTTAGTTTTTTCAACTAAATTATCCTGTTGCTCACCCTTGTAATCTTTAAAGAATTTTCTTTTTTCTTCAAAGAATTGATCACAAGAAGATCTGAAACGTTCGTAAATTGCGTTATTATCTTTTTTAGGAGCAAAGCCAATTGTTTTCCAGGTTTGCTGCAATTCAATAAGCTTTTTGCTCTTGTCTTCCCACTCTTTAGGAGAATGAGCTTCTTCTTTTAAAATAGCTTCCGCTTTTTCACAAAGCTCGGTTTTATGTTTCAGGTTATCTTTAAGTTGTTCTTTTAAACCTTCAAAATAAGCCTGATGCTTTTGGTTTATAACTGTTGTTGCAGCTTTAAATCTTTCCCAAAGTTCATCTTTTTTCTCTTTTGGAACAGGACCTATTTCACGCCAGCGGTCGTGAAATTTTTGCAATGTTTTAAAACTGTTTACAACAAATGGATCATCAATAAGCTTTTCAGCTTTTTCACAAAGATCCGTCTTTAATTCAAGATTTTTCTTTAAATCAAGATCTCTTAGCTCCTTATTGATTTTTACATAGTTATAAAAATTCTCAATATGAAGATTATAAGTATCCCAGGTATCTCTAACCTTATCCTGAGGGATAGGGCCTATTTCGTGAAAACGTTGTTGTAGAGTTCTGAATTCGTTAAAGGTTTCATTTAACGATTCCTGGCGGTTTACCAGATTTTTTATAGCTTCAATAACTTCATTTTTAGCAATTAAGTTATTTTCTTTTTCTTCTTCTATTTTTCTTGCTAGTTCAGCCTTACGTTGCTTAAACTCATGCAATATATCTTTAATCTCAACCTCAAGAGCATCTATTGGAGCTGCAAAATTCTCTTCCAATTCTCCAGATTCAACAAAACGCTTCTTTAATTCTTCGACTTCTTCATTATAAATTTTGTAGAATAAAGATTTGATTTCTTCTACTTCATCTTTAATGTCAATTAAATCAAAGTGTTTAGTAATATGTTTTAAACGTTTTACTAAATCTTCTCTTGATAATACCGTTAAATCAACTTTATCTAAAACAGGTTTTTCCTCTTCCGTTTCCTGATTTTCTGAATTTTCAGAAACCACCTCACTAGCTTTCACTTCAGAGTCAGATACAATAGTATTATCATCATCCTGTGTTGGGGTGTTTATTGATTCTTCTTGTTTATCAACGGTTTCGTTGTTGTTGTCTTGCGTATTTTCAGGAGTGTTTGCAGAATTTAATTCTTTTTCTTCTCCAGACTTGTTTAGATCATTTGCTTCCATCAGCATAAAAGTTCGTGTTACAATAAACTTCATAATGAAAGATTCAGATACTGATATCCTTGTCTTTCCATACTACGAATATATTATATATAGTTAAAACCTCAAATTTTTTTGCCCTTAACATCGTATATAAATTTAAAAGATTACAAAAAAGCAGCAACTATTTTAAAATACGAGCGCTTATCATAACATTTCTAAAATATTATATTTGCAACAAATTTTATTGTAATGCGAATTGATATTTTAACCTTATTCCCTGAAATGTTTCAGGGACCATTTAGCGAATCGATTATTAAAAGAGCTCAGGAAAAGGGATTGGTGGAGTTAGTGTGCCATAATATTCGTGATTATTCTACCAATAAACACAAAAAAGTAGATGATTATGCGTTTAGTGGAGGTGCAGGAATGGTTATGCAGATTGAACCTATAGCTCGTTTAATAGAAAAACTTCAGTCAGAGAGAACGTATGATGAAATTATTTATGTAACTCCTGATGGTCAAACACTAAATCAAGGTATTGCTAATACTCTTTCGCTTAAAGGGAATATAATGATTTTATGTGGGCACTATAAAGGAGTAGATCAGCGTGTAAGGGATCATTTTATTACAATGGAAATTTCGATTGGAGATTATGTTTTAACAGGAGGTGAATTAGCAGCTGCAGTTATAGCAGATTCAGTAATACGATTAATTCCAGGTGTTATTTCTGATGAAACTTCTGCTTTAACAGATTCTTTTCAAGATAATTTACTGGCTCCACCGGTTTATACTCGTCCGGCAGATTATAATGGATGGAAGGTTCCTGATGTATTGCTTTGTGGTGATTCCAAAAAAATTGATGCATGGAAAGAGGAGCAAGCTTATAAAAGAACCAAAGAAAGAAGACCTGATTTGTTGAAGTAGAGTCTTTAGTTCTGAGTACAGAGCTTGGAGCTTATTATTTTAGTTTTGGATAGAATTAATTTGTATAGGAATGTAATTGTTTTGTTTTGGTACCTCAAGACAATATGTAATACTGTTATTGTATACTTTTTATCTTACCTATTGATATTTGGAAAAGCATTTATAAGAATAGAGTTTATGAATTGAAATAATATGTATAATGCTCTCAATACTAAATTCTTCACATTAGAAAGGTAAACTAAGGCCTACAGGTTGATTAGGATATATCCAGTTTTCCGTTCTACCAGTTCCTTTCATCTTTCAGTCTTTTGAACTACGAACTTTATAAACTTTACTTATTTTTGTGTTCCTTATTTTTCATTACTATTAACCATATAAACTGATTATAAATGAAAATTAATTGTTTATTACATGTAGATTTTGAAACTCCCGGATATATTGTTGATTGGGCCGAATGGAATGATTTTGAAGTTTCCTATACTCGTGTTTACGATAATGATCGCTTTCCTGAGTTAGACGATTTTGATATGTTGGTGGTTATGGGTGGACCAATGGGTGTTTATGAATATGATAAATTTTCATGGTTAAAAGACGAACAGGATTTTATTAAAAAAGCTATTGGTGCTGACAAATATGTTTTAGGAATTTGTTTGGGATCGCAGTTGATTGCAGAAGCTTTAGGGGCTAAAGTATTTCCTTCAGGAAGACAGGAGATAGGTTGGTTTAAATTAGAATTAACTGAAGAAGGAAAAAATAAGTGGGGGAGTTTTGATCCTGAAAACCGTTGGGTGGTTCTTCATTGGCATGGCGATACATTTGATTTACCCGAAGGTGCTAAGTTGTTGGCTTCTTCAGAAGCTACAAAACATCAGGCATACTCAATTGGAGATAAGGTTTTGGCCTTACAATTTCATTTAGAAGCAACTCCTGCTACCGCAAGGGGAATGTATAATGTTTTAAAAGACGAATTAGAAGAGCTACAAGGGCAAGAATATGTTATGCCGGGAAAAGAAATTCTTAAAAGAGAAGTGTTTTTTCATGATACAAATGCGTTGCTTGAAGCTATACTGGATCAATTTGTAAATAACAATTAATAGCCTACAGCTATGAGTTGATAGCGAAGCGCTATTGTTATTATTAATTAAAAAAGAAGGATGCTAAAGGATAAAATTATATCAAAAGAATCAGGGATTTTATTATACGGATTAACACCTCCAAAAATAAAAACAGAAGAAGAAAAGATTGCTGTTATTGCACAAAAGCAAATTGAGCGTATAAAAAATATGGATATTGATGGTTTGGTTTTATACGATATTCAGGATGAAACCTCAAGAAATGATTCACCACGTCCTTTCCCTTTTATGCCAACCTTAAGTCCCGATTATTATAGTAACACATACTTAAGTGAGTTGAATGTTCCGAAGATCATTTATAAAAGTGTAGGAAAATATAGTGAGGAAGAATTTAATAATTGGATTAATACTGAAACAGCAAATATCGATTGTTCTGTATTTGTTGGGTCACCATCAAAAGATCAGGTTACGAAGATGTCTTTAAGTAATGCCTATAAAATTAAACAGGATCTGAATTCAGATATTATTTTAGGCGGAGTAACCATTCCAGAGCGTCATGCAGTTAAAGGAGATGAGCATCTTCGTTTGTTTAATAAAATAGATAAAGGATGTCGTTTCTTTATTTCGCAGTGTGTTTATAATATCAATAATACGAAGAATTTCATGTCGGATTATTATTATACCTCAGTTGAAAATAAAAGGGAATTACAACCTATTATTTTTACACTAACACCTTGCGGATCTATAAAAACAATGCACTTTATGGAGTGGCTTGGAATTGATATTCCTAAATGGTTGGTTAATGATTTAAAGCATTCAAAAGATATTCTTTCAAAATCTATTGAAATATGTAAGATGATTGCTTCTGAAATTATTCATTTTGCTAAAGAAAAGAATATGCCTATTGGATTTAATATTGAAAGTGTAGCCATCAGAAAAGAAGAAATCGAAGCTTCAGTGGATCTTTTAAGAGACATTAAAGCAATGATGAATAAATAGAACGTCATACAGAATTAAGTATAAAAGAAAACTCTGTGTAGCTCTGTGAAATGCCTCTGTTACCTCTGTGGTAAAAAAGAAAAATAAACAAACAACCAGTATAATGATTAAAAATATTATTAAGTCTGCATTTTTAGCAGGTACTCTTTTAGTACTCGTAAGTAATGTGGAAGCTCAAAACGGAAAACTATTTAAAAAATCAAAGTTTAACGGTTATGCCTTTTCTCCGGAAACAGGAGTAGTAGCACCAGATTCTATATTTGAAACAGGAAAGGGTACTATTGTTCTTGACGGCAAAACTAAAGGATATTTAATGAGTGATGAGGTTTATAAAAACTTTAAACTAACTGCTCAGTTTAGATGGATTGTAAAAACTGATCAGAATAAAAAACGCAATAGTGGTTTAATGTATTATGTTGCAAAAGATCAGGAAGATGCTTTATGGCCATCTGGAATTCAATATCAAATAAAAACTAGTTCTACTGGTAATTTTATTTTATTAAAAAATGTAAGTCTTGCTGTTAACGATTCTGTTATAGGGCCTGGAGCAAGCATCAATGTAGATCATTTTTCAGATGCAGAAAAAGAACATGGCGAATGGAACCTGATTGAAATAGAAGCCAAAGGTGATCATGTAAAACAATATTTAAACGGAGTATTGGTTAACGAAGCAACAAAAGCTTCTGTAACCGAGGGAAGAATTTTATTTCAATACGAAGGCTCACCAATTGAGTTTAAAGATATTAAAGTATCGAAACTTAAAAAGAAATAAAGTAAATCTACCTTTTCCCTTCTACCTGTTCCTTGTTCCGTTTTTAAAACTTATGCATGAAAAACATACTTCTCTTAACCATTAGTATTTTATTATCCACCATGGGAAATTCTCAAATCATAAAAAAGAAACTACCTAAAAAAGTAGTTGTGTTAACCTTTGATGATGCGGTTCTTAGTCAGTATAACTATGCAGCTCCATTACTAAAGGAATACGGATTTAACGCTACATTCTTTATCTGTGAGTTTCCTAAAGTATTTAGCGATACAACCAAATATATGACCTGGGATAAGGTGGGAGCCTTGAATAAAATGGGTTTTGAGATTGCTAACCACACCAAAAATCATGCACATGTAAACGGTATTAGTGAGGAAAAGATTAAAGAGGAGTTAGATTATATTGAAGGGAAATGTTCTGAACAAGGAATAGACAAAACCATATCATTTGCCTATCCGGGTTATGGATTAAATGAAAAGGCTTTGAATGCATTAAATCAATATGGATTCCAGTTTGCTAGAGCAGGAGGTAGCCGTCCTTATGATCCTACATTAGATCATCCTTTGTTAATTCCAAGCTGGGCTACTAATGCAGATAATAAAGATCAGATTATAGAGGCCTTTAATCAGGCTGAGAGAGGAAAAATTATTGTTTTGACGTTACATGGAGTTCCTGATTATGATCATCCATGGGTAACCACTCCACCTGAATTATTTAAAGAGTATATAAAATATTTAGCTGATCATAAATTCAAGGTTTTATCATTAAAAGATCTGACTAAATATATTGATGTTGACAAGGCAAAAGAAGTTCTGTCTCCTGATTTTACTAAAACATTGAAGAATTAGTTTTATAGTAAAGGCAAACACTATTAAATCTAAAAGCACAAAGTATTTAAATCGTTTAAAAAATAATCAAATGCAAATTATAATAGCATGTAGCGTTGAAGAATGTACTTCTTTAGGAAAAATGGTGATTGAAGCAGAAGGGCAGGAAATATTAATTATACATACCGATGGTAAATATTTTGCAGTAAGCAATATTTGTCCTCATGCCAAAACAAAACTGGTTAGTGGAAGGGTAGAGGAAGATACTTTAACCTGTTCTAATCATGGAACTTGTTTTGATTTGAAAACAGGTGCAATTCGTATTGATAAAATCGATGAGGATTTATTAGATCAGCTTGATGTTGATGATTTACCTTTCGGACCGCTTAAAACATATCCATTAAAAATAGAAGATGGTAATATTTTAATTGAATTAGAATAATTGATCTCACATGCTAGCACCTAGATGTTTTCGGTGCTCCATTGAATTAGAAGGCTGATCATTTAAACATAACCATTCATCTCTTATGCAAAGAAGTAAGAATTTTTATTCTTTTAAATAGAATAAATCCATCAATACTAAAAATAACCTTTTGATTTTTAGGTTAATATTTTGTCACGTAAACCAAAAGGTTATTGCTTTTAATAATCATGTAATTAATGCCTAAGCCGAACACCTAAAATCACCTGTCTAAAATCCAAATTCTTCTATCTTTGCATCTGAGATGAGAAAGATGGAATTATTAGCCCCTGGAGGAGATGTAGACAGTATTAAAGCTGCTATCATCGGAGGGGCAGACGCAGTTTATTGTGGTTTGGATAAGTTTAATGCCCGCAACAGAGCCGCCAATATTAGTTTTGATGATTTAGTGGGAATTATTAAACTGGCACATAATCATGACTGCGAGGTTTTTCTTACCCTGAATATTTTGATCCTTGAAAATGAAATATCTGCTTTAATTCAATTGTTAAACAGATTGGTTAATACAGATATTGACGGAGTTATTATTCAGGATTTAGGATTGTTTTTTCTTTTACAGTCTTATTTTAAATCGCTGCCAATTCATGCATCAACTCAGCTAACAACACATAATACCGGACAAGTAAAATTCTTACATAAGTTAGGAGCAATGCGAGTTAATTTATGCAGAGAATTAAGCTTAAAAGAAATAGGTGACTTAAACACAACGTGTAATTTATTAAATATACAAACAGAGGTTTTTGTACATGGATCTCAGTGTATTTCATTTTCAGGAATTTGTTATATGAGTTCTGTTCTGAGTGGTAATTCAGGAAATAGGGGCAGATGTAGTCAACCTTGCAGAGATCAGTATCATACTACTACGACAGGGAATAATTATCCCTTAAATTTAAAAGACAATTGTGCGTATTCTGATATTGAAGAATTATACAAAGCAGGTGTGTACTCGTTAAAAATTGAAGGACGAATTAAAAAATATGATTACATCTACACAGTTGTCAATACCTATAAGCAAAAGATAAAAAGTTTAGATAATAATTGTGATTTCAAAGATAATAATCAGGCGTTGTATAAAGTATTTAATCGCGATTTTTCAAACGGATATTTACAAGGTGATATCAATAATATGTTCATTGATAATCCGCGTGATCAAACCCTGCAGCATTTATTCAACGAACAACAGTTGACGGATGAGCAGGAAAAAGAAAAGGCAGCTCTTCAACTTTATGGTGAAAAGGGCAAGTTAAAGCAAGAAGTTAAGAATAAAATTGATCAGCTTAGTATTGATAAAATACCATTAACTATACATCTGACTGGTGATCTCGGTAACCCGTTAAAGGTTTCTGTAAGTTCATCAGAACGATCATTTACCGTCTTGTCAGATGACTGTCTTGCAGATAAAGGGAAAGAGGCATTAGCTCACAATATTGTACTAAACAGATTTAATGCCATTAATGATACTTGTTTTGTTATTGAAAAGCTGGTCATTGATCCACATTTAAAAGAGTTGTACATACCTTTTAAAGAATTGACAACTATAAAAAAGAAACTGCTTTTAATACTTAATGATTCGAAGGAATTTATAGAACCTGTTTCAATACCTAAGTTAACCGTCTCAAATCAAAATATTGCCAAACCTTCACTTTCTATTGTTATATCCTCAGTGGATGATATTGATCTTTGCCAACATACTGATGTAAATATTTATTTCAAAATACCTTCAGGTATTGGCTCTCATTGGGAAGAACTGATTCATATCTTTCAAAAACACGAGCAATTGATACCTTGGTTTCCGGCTGTGATTTTAGGAGATGATTATACCCAGGTATTAGAGTTTATAGATCGTATTGAACCTGTTTTACTGGTAACCGAGAATACCGGAATTGGATTTGAAGCATATGAAAAAGGGATTAAGTGGATTGCCGGACCGGGTTTAAACACAACCAATTCATACAGTTTAAAAATACTAAAAGAGCAGTTTAATTGTATTGGCGCTTTTATTTCCAATGAAATTAGCCGTTTGCAGATTAAACGAATTGTAAAGCCTGATAACTTTAAATTATTTTATAGTATTTACCATCCTATTACATTAATGACTACCCGCCAGTGTTTGTTTCAACAAACTAAAGGATGTAATAAACAAAAGATGGACAGTACATGTCTTATCTCTTGTAATAAAACAGCGAGTATTACCAACTTGAATAACACATCTTTTATTATAGAAAAATCAAAAGGAAACTATCATCGAATGTACAATGAATATAATTTCCTGAACCTGGATATTATAAAGAGATGTTCAACTCAATTTGATGAGTTTTTTATCGATTTAAGCAGAGTTAAAACAAATACTCAGGAAAGAATGGGTCATGTTCAGATGGTTCATCTGTTTAATGAGGCAGTACAAGGAAACGAAAATGCTATCTCCGAAATTCAGGCAGGCGTTTTTCCAACAACAAAAGAACAATACGAAAAAGGACTATAAGAGGAGATTACTGCTTTTATGTTGTGATTATAAATCATCTTGAAGACTCTATCTGTCCCCCAATCATTAAACATGAGGGACAGACAGCTTCTTTAATTCCCATTCTTGATATGCGTTATTAATGTGAAGTAATTAATATCTTCTGAACTTGATTGCCTTGACGAATAATATAAAATCCGGTTGGAAGATTGATTGTAGATAACTTTCCGTTTGCAACACGAACTCCATTTAAATTATACACTTCTATATCAGTATTATAATCAATTTTAGATTTCTCAACGTAACTACTTTCAATTATTTCGGTGCTGTTTCCATTGGAGTTATTCTTTACCTTGATGTTGTCCATAGCCATGGTTCCGGTTCCGCGACCGGCAAGAACCCAAAGCCCCTTAAGTAAACCATTCCCGTTTACAGCTGTGGTTCCACTGTATATCAAGCTTTCGGTAGTACGGTTAATAATGGCAACATCGGCTGTTTTGTTGGTAACATCCACATCTCCACTAATGGTTACCCATGTGCCGGATGCAATGGAAAGTGTTGATGTTGTGGAGCCGTTAACATACCATGTGCTACTATTACTTCCATTGTATGTAGGGGTAACCAGTCGGAATATATAGCCTGAACTTGTGGTACCATTATTTGAGTTGGTGTTATCTGTGCTTATCAATGCTACTTCGCTTACAGAACGATCCACAACATTACCGGGAGTCAGGCAAACGTCGAATGAAAAATGGTAGCTCGTAAGTTCGCTCACATTACTAAATGTGTTTGATGCACTGCGATTACCCGAACCACCATTGGTACTTACCTGTGCATAATTACTTTCAAGCGAAGAATCGTATAAGCTGGATACAGAACCGTATGGGCTGATCCATGACGATACTAAACCGTAATAGTCATAATCTTCATAGAAAACATAGTCTGAAATATCGAGCGGCACATAAGTTGAAACATCAAGGTCAGCTGCATAACCAACAATAATATTATTCATATCGTTATCAAATATCAGTTGCCCATTACGATAATAACTTATAACAGCAGGTACAATATCAGCAGGTGTTACCCCTGTTCCATAGCTTGGTGTCGTAGAGGCTTCAAAAGTGAGCATTAATACTCCGTCTTTATAATATGAAATGGAACCATTTGTATTATAAGATATGGTTACATAGCAGCTGGTGTTCAGGAATATTTGCCATGCATTGGATGATGTATATCCGGCATCGACTGCATCTGTGGATAAAGTAGCTTTACTCTCATAAAAGTCAGTACTGTTGTAGTGCAATACCGACAGAAACAAACTGTATAAGTTGTCAGAAGAGTGTGCTATCAGATCCCAGTCGCTTGTAATATTCTCAAGATAGAAACTTAAAGAAAGACCTGTTTTGTTGTTGATATTGGTGTTTGGTGTTGCTCCATTAAATGCAGTTATATCAGCATACGTTTCCATAATTGCATCCTGTTCTATCGGAAGCATATCTGTGATATTTAACGCAATCAATAGAATAGTGTAAGTACTTATATAGCTGTAATCGCCGCATGTTATGGTTAGCGTAAGTTCTGTTGATGTATCAGAAGTCAATTCATTCACTATGCCTTCGGTACTTATCAGAGACTCATCCCAGCTCCATGTATATGTAGCGCCATAATAGCCTTCTACTGGTAACGATAGTTCAGAACCACTGTATGCATTTGAAGGAACAGTTCCGTTTAAATTATATGCATTGAATGCTACTGTTGCATTTTCGGGAAATGGCATACCAGTACCTGCCATTTTATAACCCCATACAGATATATCATTACCTACAGCACTAAAACAGAGTGTCGTATAATCCAATCCTTCCATCTTTTGAGTAAGAAAAACTCCTTGAAAGGTGATATTATTAATGGTTATGGTAATAAACGGACCATCAGAAGCCTGCGACCATGTGCCGGTATAGGCACCTGTTACCGTACCATCAGAATTTAGTAGTATCTCTTGTTCTTCTACACATTCGAGATTGGCATAGTCAGTACCTGTACTGTGATATATTATGTTGTAGTATCCTGTAACATCACTTGAGGCATAGGGTTCAGTTGCCAATGTTTCACCAGCATATTGGAATGGTGCAGCAGTTAAATATCCGTTCTTGGTTTGTAATAGTTGGTGTACACGTACCTGGTGACCTTCGGTACCATTGTCGAAACGGGTATGATATACAAGGAAACTTTTTCCATCATCATCAACAACGGCCGAATTATGTCCCTGTGCAGTGAAGCCATCATCCATCCATCCCCACTTGTAATAAGACATCAGACGAAGCCCTACATCTCCATTTATTGCTCCAACACCTGTATTTGATGAAGAGTATCTTGCATCTTGTTCTGTCATATCAACATAAGGTCCCGTTACAACGTCCGAGGAAAATACACGCATATTATAACCGCCAGAAGCGATCAACCCACCGTTGGTCATAAACAGGTAGTATTTATTATTAATATACTCTATGTATGAAGCTTCTCCGGATACATGATTACCTCCGGCAATTTTAATTCCCTGGTAAGCATCTGATGTCGCGCCAACGGCAGTACCATCCGTGGTGGTATAGGTGTAAGTATAATCACGCAAACCGGTAGCGGCATCCAAACGCAGCATATAAACTCCGCCAAACCAGGAACCGTAAGTCATCCATAGATTTCCATCGGCATCATAAAATGTACAAGGGTCAATGGCATTTAGTCCGTAAGTATGGTTACCATTTCGGTTTAAATTATAGCGCGAAGGAAATCCCTCCGAAGTATCGATCACATCGTAAAAATCAGTTTCTTCAGCCTCACTTTGACTTGTAAAGCCTGAATACACCACAGGACCAACGTAAGTCCAATCGCCATCAAGTGATGTAGCTGTAAGCATAACAATAGAACTGTACCAGTAGTCTCCATTGATGCTCATATACATACACCACTTTTGCATGTCTTTGTTCCAAACCACATCGGGTGCCCACATATTTCCGCTTACATCGTAGCTAGTGCTCCCTTTTGCCGACCAGGTTGCAGGATTGGCAAATAAGGTGGCATATGAACTGTTTATGTTATTTGTAAAAGAAGTCCAATTTTCCAGATCGTTTGAATATGCCCATGCCATATGCGAACCAAAAATATAATACACTTTGGTAGCACTCTCAGAATATTCACCTGTAATGGAACTTCCGGTTTGGTAGCCAATAACCACTGAAGGATCGTGTACGGATACGTAATTGTATGCTGTTGCGTTAAAGTAGTTATTGTATAATGTTTCTATTTCACTTTTTGTTAGCTCAATTGCAGAAGCAGGGATTACACATAAGAACATTAATATGGTAATTAATGCAGAAGTTGTAGATTTTTTTACGCTCATAAATACTTGATTCAAGTAGATTAATAATGTATTAAAGGGAGTTTGAAAGTATCAATATATTCAATACATAATTAAGTTCGTTTTTGGAAATACTTATTTGTCCACCAATTCTATTTCTAAATACACCTATACATTCTGTTCAGAAGCAGAGTTTGTCTTTTATGGCTACAACGAATTTGCTAAATATGTAAAATTAAGTCGCAATTATTGACTAGATAAAGTCTTCTGACCAATAAATATTTAATCAAAAGGATAATATGTGACAAGCCATTGCTAAGTATTATTTTGATATTAATAGATAGAATATTGTATTCTCAATAATAATAGGATTAATAACTTTCAGACCAATAGCGGGTACTTGTAATCTGGTTTAGTACTATAATCTAATATGTATTATATAGAAGTCTTGATGTACCAAAGTTTATTATCTGATGCCGGCATCATTAAACATTTGAAGAAAATCTGGATGCTCCCAATTCAACTAATGAATATAACTAATCATAATTTTAAAATCGTAACTTTAATAGATTGTTTTATTTAATTAAAATGGAGGACTTATTATATGAATAGTAAACTAATTAGCGCTTTGAAATTAAAAATGCAACCGATAGCTATTATTCACACTGATGAGAAACCAGATAAAGGACTACACTTTAAAGAAGGTAATATGTTTGGATGTGTGGCTTCGATGTTGGTGGCAGCAAGTAAAAAAAATAGTTTGGCATATTTCACTCGTAATACATATGGATGCCCTGGTGGAGGTACAGGTCTTGGATTTGGAGACTGTTACGGAAGATTTCCTATTGATAAGCTTTTATCTACAGGGGATAAGGCGATAGCAGCACAGATGGGATCAGCAGGAGCTATTATGGAAGAAGGTGAACGATTTTATGAAGCACCAGAGCAAGCAAAAAAATGGGTTGAATCATTACCATTTACTGAAGTGTCTACCGAGTATGTTGTTTTTAAACCTTGGGATATGGTTTCTGAAGAGGATAAACCCGAACTGCTTATATTTTTTGCAAATGCAGATCAGTTATCTGCACTGGTTGTTATGGCTGATTATAATAAAGGGACCAATCAGAGTGTTACAGCACCATTTGGTGCAGCATGTCAATCTATTCTTTTTGGATATGAAGAAGTGAAAAAGGAAAATCCCCGGGCTATTATTGGTTTTTTCGATATTTCACAGCGTTCAATTGTTGACAGGGAAACATTAACCTTTACAGTTCCTTACAAATTGTTTGTGGAAATGGAGAGTAATGTAGAAAGTAGCTTTTTAACTACATATGCATGGAAAAAATTACAGGAACGTCAGTAATATAGAAATGTTATTAACCAAAGCCAATACCGATATGCTTTCGGTGCTTAGTTCAAAAAGAAAACAAGATCATTTAAACCAAATACAATTCATCAATTAAGTATAGAAGTAAAGATTTGCAATTACCGACTCTAATGGTGACGCACTTTTTATGATTAGAATAAACTAGCGAAGGTTTTCTTATTTGAATCAAGAAAATTATGCACAGGCACAGGAAAAATTGTATGAGGAATATCAGTTAAAGCCAACAGAATTTGAAGGGATTTATATGTATACTAAATTTATTGTTTTAGAATGTAAGAATGAAAATAAACATTGTAACGTAGCAAAAAAGAGTTTAGAGTATTTAGTATATAAATATCCAGAACGGGAAGAAGTAAAATTACTAATGGAAATTTATAATAGATGAGAACCCTTGCCCAGCAAACCTCACCTTCAAGCTTATTAAATCCACTCAAACTTTCGAAAAACTATCTATTAAAATATTTTAGACAGCTCTGAACTCACTTATTTAATTAAATATAACAATTTACCACTAAAAAATGATACTAGTCAACCATTAGAGTTCGAACCTAACCCTCCACTCCATGATCTTTTCCCTTTACCTTTCTACCTTTTACCATTCAACCATAAACATTAATCAATTGTCAATAACTTTTTACCCTAAATATGAAACCTTTGACTGTTAAAGCAGTATATTCGAATTGTAAATTATAACTAACGGAATAACAAAACACATAGCAGATATAAACGTAAGTTTATGACGCTTATCACACCAATATGGTATTATAAACGTAGTTTAATGACGGATATATTTGTTAGGTGGACATATTTTTGAGTTGGGCAAAATTAACAACCACGACTTAATAAAACAGCAAATTAAAACTATTGATTTATGGGATCTGGAGGGTTTATTTTATCAATGATTGCTTCATTAAGGAATAATGAAAGGCCGAAAAGAAAACCGCTTAGTTCTTGGAATAAAGGGAAGCGAATCCCCAATGATCCAAAGAAATTAAAGTACAAAGAATTAGAAGCGAAAGACCTGATTAATATTAAGGAAAGAATTAGAAAGCAATCTCAAAATGTTCTAAAAAAAAGAATAATTAGACAATCATCTCTAATTTCATTTACAATTCTTGCGCTAATCTTGGCTTTTAAATTTTGGCTTGCCGAACCCTTAAGACAAGGATTTTATGAGAGAAGTAGGAATTATAATGCCATTAGAGATTCTATAAAAAATAGGACGGATTCGCTTTATTACGGATACCTCAATGAAGGTTTTAACTATATGAATCAAGAAAAATATACAGATGCAAAGGAAAAACTGTATGAAGCCTATCAGATAAAGCCAACTGAATTTGAAGGAATTTATTTGTACACAAAAGCCATAGTTTTAGAATGTAAGAGTAAAAAGAGGAATTGTGAAACAGCGAAAAAAAGCTTAAAATATTTAGAATATAAATATCCAGAAAATGAAGAAGTGAAATTGCTAATTGAAATTTATAATAGGTAAAAAAAACTTTGCCCAACAATAAATATAGGTCATTTGGCGGACAACGAAAATATGAAAATTAGTACATTTATGAAATATTTAGCGGACTGAAAGGTTGGAGCGTTGAAATGCCAAACGCCCCATATTCGAGACGTTACCGCAAATTAAAGAAACATACTACATCATATGAATAAAAACTTTAACATATTTAGATTAAACTGTTTACTAGATGATACCGATTCAACTAATTTTAATGGTATAATCTTATCATTGATACATGAGGTCATATTTGTAAATGACAATTCGGAATTATCACGAACAGAATGCTATAAATATATTTCAACCGATTTGAAGATTAAGTTAGAGCTTGATTTGTTCTATGAAATTATTGATAAAGCAAAAACCTTAATAGTAGCACCGATTGAAGATGATTTACTAATAAAGCTTAAGCCAGAGAAGTACAAGGAAATAAGTGATAATATTGAACAACATTCTGTAGAAAGGTATATTCGTGATTTTGTTAAAGATAGAGGGTATGGAGAGGAATATGTTGATTTGATATTTAAACTATTAACAAAATCTATTTATGAAAATATAAACTCATTTACTATATCGAACATAAAATCAATAATTACTGATGATTGTTCAAATGGTTTTTCTCAGGAGCAGATTGATATATTTAATGAGTTTATTGATTTTGCAGACCATGATAAGCAAAACACTTTATATAATACATTTTTAAAGGCAATTGAATTTGCAGTTTTAACATCAGGAAAAGGGATTACTGAATTTTCTAAAGAAATATTTAAAAATAAAGACTATGCGTTAGATACTAATATCATTTTTAGATTAATTGGTATTGGAGGTTTAGAACGTCAAAAGAGCACAAAAACATTAATGCACTCTTGCATTCATCAAGGTGTTAGTTTCTTTTATTCAGTTGCTACATACAAAGAGTTTAAGCGCAAAGTGGATAGCTCAAAGAATGAAATAAATCATGCAATAAAAAAAGGTTCATTAGAACTTATTGAAGACCTTATCGAACAAGATATTGATTCTCATTTAAATGATGATTTCTTAATTTATTATGCTCGCCTAAAAAAAGCAGGGAAAGTAAAATCTCCTGAACAGCTAGAGCAATACCTCATTACTGAATTTAAGAAAATTGAGAAAGAATTTAATTTAGTTAGTAAGAGTTGCGAAACAGGTCTGAAAAAAGCTACATTGAATCATTGGCAGTCGAAATTATACGACAAGAAAAAAGAAAAGAATGATTACACGTTATATACAAAATCAGCGGCTAAAGTTGATGCTACAAATATTCTTTACGTCCGCCAGATTAGAGGTAATAATAACTACAATTATTCAGATGTAAAATCCTTTTATTTAACTACAGATAGGACATTAAATACAATAATGGCTGAGTTTAATGAGAAACTTATCCCTGAAACAATTTTACCATCTCAGCTTTTTATTTTACACAATTCGTTATCTGATAACGAAAAAGACATTGACTATGAAACGTTTTCCCTATTTCTCAAGCGAAGAACAACTGAGTATAAGATAACGGGTAGAGAAATATTAACCTATGTTGATGAGATAAGGCAATATACTACAGAATCAGAAACGATTGAAGAAGTTATTAAAGCGTATTCAGATATCAAGTATACTAGAAATTCAAAAGACATTCAGACAAAACAAGTTAAAAAAATACCTACGATAAAGGAATTTACTAAGACTTATTTAGACTTAAGATTGCAAAAAGCGGAATTTGGAGACCAAAAATATAAGGAGATGTATTTAAAAGCATTAGCTGAACTTCCAAAATTTTTAAAATTTGCTAAGAATGTTACACGGACAATTGATGTTTTACTGACAATCTTACTAATTCCTTTAACGGTATTGATTGTTAAAAAAGCAACCCAAGAATTCTATATACTAGCTTTTGCCATTATTGGCATTGAAGTAATAAAATTTATTGTATCGTCAAGAATCAAGATTTTTTATAATATTTTAAGTAGCATTTACTTTTTTAGAGTTAAAAGGTCTCCATTCTTTAAAGTAGCGGATGACAAAGTATTCATGGATGCAGCTGTTGAAAAACTCAATTTGTTGGAGAAGAATATTTGGAAAAAGTAGGAATAATTTGCGGTAGTATGGTATGTAAAATATAATGAGGACAGAGAGTTACGGAACTTTAGTTCATTTAATCAACTCTTCAAATCTGCGATTTGAAGAGTTGATTTTTCAGTTGCCAAATTGCAGATTTGGCTAATTGGCAAATTGACACGATATTGTTTCAAAGTTCCTTACATTTCATATACCCATTCGTTCCCATCTAACTCTCGTAAAAAACTATCTATGAAAACAAACATTCTTATCTTATTAACAACACTGTTGTCATTCTCTGTTCATGCACAAAATTATTACGAACAATTCCATAATTATTTTCAAAACGGTACCGAAAAGGAACAGCTAGATGTATTGACTCAATGGGAAAGTAAGGCTCCAAATGATGCCGAATTATATACATGCTTATTTAATTTCTATTTTCAGAAAAGCAAAGATGAAATTGTTGTTTTGAATAGTGGCCAACCTCCAAAAAATGAAGAAGTTTTAATATTAAAGGATAGTACCGACAATGTTGCCGGATTTATTGGCTCAAAAATCAATTATGACCAGTCCACACTAAAGCAAGCATTTGAAAGTATCGATAAAGGGATTAAATTATTTCCCAACCGACTTGATATGAGATTTGGAAAAATATATGCACTTGGCCAAATCAAAGACTGGAATAATTTTACTAAAGAAATCATTAAAACAATTCATTATTCTGCCCAAAACAAAAACAAATGGACCTGGACATTTAATCAGGAAAGGGATAACGGAGAAGATTTCTTTTTAACCTGTTTACAAGATTATCAGAATCAACTATACAATACAATGGATGATAACCTTTTATCTAATATGCAAGAAATCGCTCAGGCAGTATTAAAGCATTATCCTGCACATGTTGAAAGTTTATCAAATATATCAATTGGCTATTTAGTGTCCAAACAGTACGATAAGGCATCGGTTCCATTATTAAAAGCCGAAAAAATTAATCCCAATGATTATATCGTATTAAGCAATATAGCTTATGCCTATAAAGAAAAGGGAGAAACAGAAAAGGCCATTAAATATTATTCAATGGTTTTACAATTAGGTGATGAACAACTCAAAGAACAAGCAAAGCAGGCACTTAAAATATTAAAGAATAATTAAGGATTGCTTTTCTTACTTTTATTTATTCTCAGGTTATTTAGGATAATAGTAGTGTTTTTTTATAAATCAAGTAACTTACGATAAGGTAAAATATGAGTATTCAAATAAAAATTAAACCTCCGTATAAATTAAAAACATATATTTTCTTAAAAGACTATATGACCGTCTTTGGTCTGGTAATATTGTTATTCGGACAAATATTCTCTTTAAATGAAAATTCTCATATTGATATACCTTCAATAAGTATGTCCTTTTCTACAACTGAAAAATCAGATGGGAAGATTATTGATGTTTATCCAATATACTATGCTTTTTTCGACAAATATATTAATGCTTATGATTACCAAATGTATCATCCTGATTTTGGGATATCTTACGGAACCTCTTTTGGTATGAGTGAATTAAAAAAGGGTGATAGTGTTGTTGTTGATTATGTAAAAAATAGTCCCACAATACATCGCATACAAGGAATGAGCAATTCATTTATAAATGATACCACATACATGTATCTGGTAATATTGTTAGTTGGATTTTACTTTCTCTTTGTGGGAGCAAAAAGAACAAGAGCTTTTTTAAAAGATGTAAAGAATGGATATATAACAAAGGCTAAATTGTATGAGAAGCCTACTACAAGGACCATTGATGAAACGACATATATTGTAATGAAGTTTTTATTTACGACCAAAAGAGGAGACACAATAAAAACTAAGAAAGAGTTGTCAAATGCAACAAATCTTCTGGATGATGAGGAAGAATTTATATTATATGATGAAAATGATCCTTCAAAGAATTATTTTGTAGACCGGTTACCCAATAAACTAAAGGATTATATTTACTCAGAGATAAAAAGAGCAAGTAAAATAATTTCAGACTTGCATTAAAAATTAATTAAACAACAAGAGTTTTAGTTATAGAAACATAATAAACAATTACATCATTTAAACTGTTGGGTTTTTAGTTATAATTTTAAAGCTTAAACCATGAAACCAAGAACCTTGTCCATAATTGCAGGAATCAGTTATCTGATCATTTTCTTTGCTGCAATATTTGCTAATTTCTTTGTGCTGGAATCTATTTTAAAAAGTCCTTTGGAAACTATTCAGCAGAATAACATGATGGTACGAATGGGAATCTTGGCTTTTATAATTACAGTTGTTTTTGATGTAGTTGTAGCATGGGCTTTATACGAATTATATAAAGAAAATATTTTATCAGGGCTCAGTACTTTATTCAGAATGATGCATGCTGCAATAATGGGTGTAGCAATATTTACATTACCGGTTGCTTTAACATTAACCCATGAACAAGAAATATTGAACCAAGTAAATCATTTCAGTATAATATGGCTGATTGGCTTATTCTTCTTTGGAATTCATCTTATTCTTCTGGGGCGTATACTTAATAAACCAAAAATTATTACAATATCACTTATTGCTGCTGGCGTTATGTATATGACCGACACGGGTGCACACTTCATACTTGATAATTACGACGATTATAGTTCAATCTTTTTAGCTCTGGTTGCAATACCAAGTATATTTGGCGAAATGGCCTTATCTATATGGCTTCTAGTTAAAGGAGGTAAAGATTAATATCATGGTGACTATTCTGCATTTAAATTTATAACCATAATTGAACATAAGTCAAATATATTTGATTATTTTAGCCCAACTAAAAAAAACAGCATTCATAGTGGTATTGTAACAATGAAGACTCTTGTTTTCAGATAAAATACCTTATATGATAAAAACCAGAACTAAAAGCTAACTGTAATCATGATAAATAATCTCATTATTGTTTTAATTGTACTGTCAATTATACTTTGGGTATGGGCAGTATACGATATCAATACCTCAAGACTCAAAAAACACAATCATCACCTTTGGTGAATACTCTTGATAATATTCTCGGTTATAGGTCCCCTTATATATTTTCAACTTAAAAGCAAGATTGTACTTAGATAGAACTAAACACTTAACTATGCAAGATCAAACAATAAAAATAATGATAAACGGAATATGTGTTATAACGATGCTGGCAGGCATATTCGGAATGCTGTTTTGTTTTCCTTTTCTATGGTCGGCTCGAATGGAGGATCTGGTCGGAGCTGGTTTCCCTTTTGTAGCTGGTGCCATATTATTTGGTACTGGTTTAATTTCTTTGGCCATTTTTAATCGACCCAAGAACGTTTAATAATTCAAAGAGCTCATTGTTCTTAAAGAATTTATTATTTAGATAATACGTATTGGTCCTAATTACCGGATTACAATTCCAATAATCATTCTATAACAAGAAAACTGTTTAGTAAGATCGATAATGTAGAATAGATGATTGGAATAGCACGGATTACAAATGTGCTAGCTTATCTAACTTAAAAGTGTGTAAGAATAATAATACAATGAAAAAATAAACAAATGAATAAAGCTCTTTGCATTATTGCAGTAATAGGATTTACATTATCATTAATAGCCCATATTGTTTCTGTATCCGGTATATATATAGGAGAACAATTCCCATTTGTTTGGGCTTTACATCTTGGGATTTTTGTTGTTTGGTTACCAACAATCCTAAAACTTAAAAATAAAACTGGATTTAGTAAGCGAGACCGCAAATATGGCGACAGTCTTAAAATGTTTTTCAAGGCAATTTTTTTCGATATGCCAAAGCCTGTAATGATTATTTCTTTGTTCTGTTTTGTATATGCAACATTAAACTTCTGGCTTTTTATGGACGCAGGACAAGGTGGAACACCTTCAATTGTTGATGGTAAATATTTATTACAAAATCATGGATTACTCATCAAAGAATTAACAGAATCAGAATACTTTAAGTTAAAGGCAAACGAAATCAGAGGTTTTTCAGGACATTGGATGATGTTTTATAGTGTTGCAATGGGTGTTTTATGGCCAAAAGAAATTAAAGTTACAGAGCCTTCTTATATTTAAATCAAATCATGAAGAAATTTGGAATCTTGATATTAATAATCATCGTAACTCCAATTATTGCCGGAGTATATGGCATGTTGCACGATCAAATATCTTTTACAATATCAACAGAATATTTCACTAAGTTCAAGTTCAATCAATTCCGAATTGGCCCGGCAGTTCCATATCGCTTAGGAGCCTCATACGTAGGATGGATGGCAACCTGGTGGATGGGAATTCCTCTCGGAATCATTTTAGGTTTGGTTGGTTTAATGCATAAAAACTGGAAGTTAATGTCAGTTGCTTATTTAAAATCATTGCCTATAGTTACAGGGGTGGCCTTGTTAACCGGTATTGTTGGCTTAGTGTATGGATATATGTTTTTAATTAATGCCGATTTAAACTGGTATTTACCAAGTGATTTAATTGACAGAGATCATTTTATTATGGTTGGTTCCATGCATAACTTCAGTTACATAGGAGGTTTAATCGGTCTAATCTCAGGAATCATTTTTCAAATAAATTATAAACGAAAATCAAAATTGTAATCACAATAATACAATAATTCAATAATTCAATACCCGGAACTTACTAAAACAACTATTCAAAAATCTTAAATGAGAAAGCTTTCAATTTTAATTGTTACGTGTGCACTATTGTTAACTTCATGTGCACCCAAAATTACCACTTCTATAACATCTAATTATAAACCGCTCGATTATCGCGAAGAAATCAGAGTATTTGGATTAGAAGAGGGAGAACCTGTTAATTCAGAAATATTAGGGACTATAAAAATTGGCGATACCGGTTTTACAACTAATTGCGGATGGGATGTAGTTATTGAAAAAGCCAAGATGGAGGCCCGTAAAGTAGGAGGTAATGCTCTTAAAATCACAAAACATACGCCTCCAAATATATGGGGAAGTTCATGTCATCAGATAACAGCTACTATACTTAAGGTAGATGACTTTGATGCTTTAGTTTGTAAAGACACAGTGGATAGTACCCTTATTAATGCTGATTATGCCCTGTTGCATGTATACAGATATAGGGGATTGGGAGCTATGATTGGTTATGATTTACATTTAGGAGATTCCACTATTTGCCGGGTTAAAAACAATTGGAGACAAACCATAAAAATCCGAAAAGACGGACTAAATTCACTTTGGGCTAAAACCGAATCTAAAGCAGAAGTACCTGTTAATATTAAATTGGGAACCGAATATTATCTGAGATGTAGTGTAACTATGGGTATGTTCGTTGGTCATCCAAGTTTGGAGTTGGTTGATAAACAAACCGGCCATACTGAGTATCAATCCATAGATTATCCGGATATCTACGATAAAGATGTCATTGTATTATACGATGGGAGAGAGTTCGTATGTGTCATTAATAGCGAAGATGATGCAAATGTATATTTTACCATAAATAGAAATGGGAGAGAGATTAAAACTCAGGTCAATAAAAAAGATATAGAAAGTATTCAACGTGCCAACTAATCCAATAAAACTTAAAATGAATAAACTAAATATTAAACCTTTACTGTTTGTAGTGGCTATATTATTTATGGCTTCAAAAATAAATGCTCAGGACTTAATAGTAACTAACGAAGGTGATTCACTGAACTGTAAAATAACCAAAGTAAAATCCGAATTTATCTATTTTACATTTAAGCATAATGATGAATATAGAAACACCTTAATGGCCTTAGAAGATGTAAAATATCATCAGTTTAATTTTTATCAAACCTCTGAAGTTCCTGAAAGTATAATTGTAAAATATATTGACTACCCTCAATTCCGACTGGCAATAACAGGAGGTTATGCCTACAGGACGGGAAAATTACCTGATGGAGTTGGTACTACAACCGAGGAATATCTTAAGGATTTAAAGTCAGGCTTTCATATTGGTGCTGATGCAACTTATTTTTTCTCTGAGTTTATGGGTGTTGGAATGAAGTATGATGTATTTAGATCAAAAAGTGAATACAGCAAGTATTCATTTTCAGCTGTTCGCAGTAATGAAGATCTTTCTGATGATATGACAATTAATTTTATAGGGCCATTATTCGTAGGACGTTTTTATGATTCGGATAAACAAAATTGTTTTGTTATGGATTTAGGTATGGGATATCTGGGTTACAATGATGATGCACATTTAAGTTCTGATTTTAATATCAAAGGAGCAACCGTTGGACTTTGCTGGGACTTTGGTTATGATATAACCCTGTCGAAAAATGTTGCAATAGGCCTGCAGTTATCTTTTATGCTTGGTACCTTAACACAATACAAAACTAACGAATACGGAAACTACGAAACTGTTGAATTAGATGAAGATTTATATGAAGATTTAAACCGTGTAGATCTTTCTATCGGTATAAGATTTAATAATTAGTTAAGCGCTTCAACTCTGTAAAACATTAGCATAAAGGCTCTGAAAGAATGATATTTAATAACCAGGGGTAAGACCTCTGGTATTTATGTATCATTAAATTAGTCATAGACCAATAGGGGCTTTATAATCTAATTTTATAAAAGTTCTAAACCAGATCACCTATTGTAGCATCAGTAATTTTAATTAAATCTTTAGGAGCTACTTCCACCTGCATTCCTCTTACCCCGGCACTAACATAAACGGATTCAAAATCAGTTATACTTTCATGCATAAACGTAGGAAAAGGTTTTTTCATGCCAACAGGCGAACATCCGCCCCTGATATATCCGGTAATATTAAGTATGTTTTTCATAGGAATCATAGCACACTTTTTATTACCACTAATAGACGCCAGTTTTTTCAGATTAACTTCATCCGCACCCGGAATACATGCAACAATAAAACCTGTTTTATCTCCTTCAAGAACCAGCGTTTTAAAAACCTTGGCAATTTCCTGACCTAAACTATCCGCCACGTGAATAGCTGTTAAATCAGATTCATCTACTTCGTATGTAATGGCATTATATTTAACCTTATTGCGATCCAGGATTCGCATGGCATTTGTTTTCTTCATTTTTAATTAGCTTTTTGCTTTTAGTAGCTTGTAATTCTCTTTAAAAGAACAATCATTTATAAAGAGAAATACAAAAATATAGTAAAAATGAAAAGTATAAACTAAAATGCTCACTTAGTAACAGGGAAATGCTTGTAAAATATCTATTCTGATAAATACAAAAACGGGCTAAATACTAATGTATTATAGCCCGTTTACAACTGAATATAAAATATGAAATGAACCTTACATTTCTTGATACTCTTCTTCTACAGTCTCATTTTGGAATTCGTTCATAAATGATTTATTAAATCCATTGTTTCTTGCATGTTGATGCATTTGGAATGAGTTGGTTGATCTGTGTTTCCAATCTTCAGTAGATGATGGTTTTTTGTACGATTTTCTCTTTTCTTCAAGAGTAAAGAATTGTGTTATTTGCATTAAATCTTCAGCCTGAGCAGCCATTTCTTCTGAACTACTTGCCATCTCTTCTGAGGATGATGCATTTTGTTGTGTTACCATACTTAATTGTTGTATGGCTGTGTTTACTTGATTGACACCGACTTCTTGTTCTCTACTGGCTGATACTATCTCTTCAACTAATCTTGATGTTTCTTGTATATCAGGTACAATTGATTTTAGTTTTGTATTCGATTCTTCTGTTAATCGTAATCCATTTGCTGCCAATGCAACAATTTCACTAGCTGCAATCTGACTACGTTCTGCTAATTTTCTTACTTCGGCTGCAACTACAGCAAATCCTCTTCCCTGATCACCCGCACGGGCTGCTTCAACAGCTGCATTAATTGCTAATAGGTCAGTTTTCTCTGCAATTTCAACAACTACATTAATTTTAGCGTAAATTTCTTTTACGGCATTCATACTATCTTCCGAAGCAACAGAAACCTGTTCTGCAGAATTTGATGCTTTACCCGAAATATCCATGGTTTTAAGAGCATTTTCTGAGTTTTGAAGAATATTAGCTGCCATTTCTTCCATTGATGAGGATACTTCCTCTGCGGATGCAGCTTGTTCACTAACTCCAGAAGATATAGATTGAGCACCTGAACTTAACTGCTGACTGGCACCAGCAATGTTTTCGGAACCTGCCATTACATTTGAAATAATTTCTTTCAATTTTTCAGACATGGTATACATTGAATGGTATACACCTTTTAATGCAGCATCTGTTTTAAACTTGATGTTTAAGTTTCCTTTAGCTATGTTATCTGCTACCATTGCAATTTCTTCAGGTTCTTCTCCTAAAGTAGTACGTATCTCTTTTCTGATTAAATAAGTTACAAACAGTATCAATACTAATAATCCCAATGCAACTGAAATTATAATGTTACGCATATTATATACAGGTTGCATAATTTCAGCTTCATTCATTTCTGCAATAATAGCCCAATCTAAACCTTCAATGTTTAGTTTATCATATGAACTTAGTACTGATTTATCTCTGTAGTTATTAATAATTTGAATTCCAGAATGGCCTGATAATGCTTCCTGAGCACTTTTTGTATCTACTCTTTGTTTAAGTACAGTCGATTCACTAAAAAAGCGGCTGTCATTTCTTAGAAGATAATCGTCACCAACTATATATGTTTCTCCGGTTTCACCTAGACCGGTTCTTTCGTGCATAATATTATCTATAGATTCCATAGATAGTTGGTAAACCATAACACCAAGAAGTGAACCATCAGGATTTCTTACTGGTCCCGATACAAATGCAGCTGGTGCATCAGATATTTCATAGAATGTGAAATCAACAAGACCATATTCAGTTTTTCCTTGTTTAAAGGCTTTTGCTAAACCAGAACTTGCAAGTGATCCGGAGTTAAGATTTTGTCCAAGATCCTTTTCTTTAGCCGAACTATAGGCAATATCACCATCAGGTGAAATAAAGAAAATATCATAATATCCGTATTCTTTTGCGTACAATTTTAATTTTGCGTCATGTAAGCGTATCCATTCTAAATATTGTTCACTATTTAAGCCTCCTTCTTTAAATGCACTTACAAAACGTTGTACAGCCATTTGTACTGCACTGTTGTTTGCATAAACATTGATGTCGCTTAATGTTTCATCAAAGAATTTTTCTACCTGTACTTTCTTTATTTGTCTTAATGAAGAAAGTTGATCGTAGGTTCTGTTCACTAAAGCCTTACGAGAGGAGGTGTAAGAGATAATTCCCAATACTGTAACTGATACTATTCCTATAAAAAGGAAGTATGTTGTTAGTTTAGAAGTGAATTTCATACTTTTCATGTCGTTGTATTTTGTTAACCAAATTATAGTGGTAGTTATGTGTTATTATTCCCTTTTGAAATTTTATTAATAAGAGTGTTGCGTGATGTGAAGTTTCTCTTTTGATAATGAATAGAAGTTTACAATGCTTATGATATTAAAACTTTTAATTGAGGCTGATAAAAGAATACTCATAGTAAATAGGGTTAGGTAATATTGTAATGCTTTCAAATTTTTAAACTAATATATTTGATAGTAAAATTAATGTTGTAGCATTTTAGCTCAAAGGGTATATTGTACCAAATTGATAATACTACTTTTATATTTTGTACTAATACTTTTGTACTATTAGCGTCGTAATAAGTATCTGGATTGATAGAAATAAATACTATTGTTGGATGTTTGTATTTTATTTAATGTGTTGATAGTAAAGAATGTGTATTTATTATTGGGCCTGGTTTTGCGGGGAGGTTGTTTCAAATTAATATCCAGAAACAAAAGTAGTTTTTGGTATTATACAATGAGCCATTTGAAGTGTTTCAATTACATGAGCATGATTTTTTACAGCTAGTTCCATTTGGCATTTAAAAACAAACTATATCATATGAATTAAGATTTTTAATTAATTTTTGAAGCAATTGCTTTATATATCATCCCAAGAAACTTAATCTAATAAAATGAAAATCAGATTATTGATTACCAATCTTGCTATTTTATTTACTCTTCATTCAGTTCATGCACAATCACAAGTTGATGAATTTGCAAAAAGTATAAAAGCTTCATCTTTAAAAAAACATGTTTATGTTTTAGCATCAGATTCATGTAATGGCAGAAATGTTGGGACAAAAGGAATTAGGATAGCACAAGATTATATTGTGAATCAGTTGAAAATGGATTCGTTAGTAAAACCGTTTTTAAACCATAGTTATTTACAACCTTTTCAATTGATAAAAAGTAGTCCGAAAATAGCTCACTTAGAAGCAAAAGGACAGTCTTTTAAAGTATTTAAAGATTATATGTATAGCGGTTTATATGACGGTTATACAAAAGAATTGAATATTGTTTTTGGTGGAAAAGGAACAGAGGAAGAACTAAAAGACCTGGATATAAAAGGTAAAGCAGTTTTTCTTTTAAATGATAATTTGCGTGCAGCCTTTAAGAGTAGTGGAGTTGCTAAAAAAAATGGTGCAGAAATAAGTATAATAGCAAATCCTAAGAATTTAAATCAATTTGAGTCACTAAGCAGCCAAATGAAAGAATTTGTAAGCTTTAGTGGTTATTGCTTATTAAGCGATACATTAAACAACAGTTTTTTTAAAGAAACTTCAAATCATAGGTTTATAACCATTAATAATCAATTGGTAAAAAAGCTTACCTCCCATAATATCCAATATTGGAATAGAAGCAAGGCAAATGATAGAAAATCAATAGGAAAGGTTTCGTTAAATATTGAAAAACAAAGCCCAGATACAGTAATAGCTAACAATATAATATCCTATATTCCAGGTAAAAATTCAGATGAAATGATAGTTGTTGGTGCTCATTATGATCATTTGGGTGTAATTTATGATAAAATATACTTTGGTGCCGATGATAATGCTTCCGGTACTTCTGCTTTAATTGAATTGACAAATGCATTTGCAGAGGCTTATAAAAACGGTAATAGACCACAAAAAAGTATTGTATTTATTGCCTTTGCTGGGGAGGAGGGAGGACTATGCGGATCTGAGTATTTTGTGGATAAGTTTACATCTCCTGAGCAAATCAAATTGATGGTAAACATTGATATGATAGGAAGACCGGATACAAAACATATTGAGGAGTCAGACTACTTTTACTTTATTAATAATGGATTGTCTGACTCATTAATTAGCAGGAATAATGATTTATGTGGAAAATATTTATTAACACCAGATTATAGTTCTCATATTGATGCCTCAGATCATAAATCATTTAAAAATGTTGGTATCCCAACAATTTTCTTTTTTGATGGTATTAATACAGATTTGCATAAAACGACAGATACCCCGGATAAGCTTAATTACAAAAGAATGGAGAGAATCACCAGACTTATTTTTGAAACCGTTTGGGAGAATGCTAAAATGGATAATGAGCAAGTTTTTAATGAATCAGAGCCAAAATAAAAAGAGCTATTCTTACAAAAGAATAGCCCTTTATCAATATATGTGAGATATAAAACAGAGATATTTTATTGTACCAGAGCTTTATCTGGCTGAAAACTTCTTATTAGCTTAGTTTTATAATTATTTTGAATCAGATAATTATAAATTATTGTTTTCTGTTCATTATTATTTGTATCGTTAAAGCATGTTTCTAACCAAGTGTAAAAATCTTTGTTTGAGAAATGTGATTTACGCGCCAATTCAATTACAGAACTAACATAAGTAATACTATTATTGTTTTCAGAATCTTTTATTGTATTAAAAAATGAAGAGCTTACTTTCTGATTATTTGCAACTTTTGATGTTATATTGTTTAAAGTTGCAGGGGCCTGATTCTTCTCTAAAGATGATTTTGTATTTTTTATAATTGCAGATACAACCTCTCCATGAACCAATTTATATAAAGTATAGCAACTTTTTACCGCTCCTTTTACACAATCGTAAGATGCATCCACAACTGTTGCACCGGACATAGCATCTACATTATAATATTGCTGTTCTGATTTTTCTGCTGAGTATTGATCAAATTTATAATATTTAATTCCTGATTTAGGATCATTCAATAGAATATGAAGCTTCTCATAATCTTTTTCATTAAAGGCTTCATTATTAATTTTAACCAGGTTTTCGTTTGGTTTTAAAGCAATCTTTAAATAATTACCCCATATATCCCAATAAATTCTTAGGGGCACATTTTTAGCTAACTTAGAACTTCCTGTATTTTGTTCAATATCTGAATAATAGTATTCCGGTATTCCGCTTTTATTGTAGGCTGCAAATAACTTCCCATCAATAGAAATATTATTAACAGAAACTTCTTTAACTATTGTTTCTGAAATGGCATTTATCGATATCAGTAATACAATGATGGTATATAAGTATTTTGTCTTCATAATTCTGATTGATTTTAATTCTTAATCACTAATTCGCTTTCATATTGCTATCGCAAGACAATGGCTTTAGATTCGACTTCATCTCTTGAGTTTTATTTTTAGAACGCGATGAAATCGCGCACTAGCTCTTGTACTATCAAAAAGGTTTTAATTTAGGTCCAAGTTACAAACCTGAACCAGTAAAAGGAACGTTTACACTATGCTATTGGCAATAAGCACTTTGCTTCCTTTCTCCTTTTTCCCTGTTACTTTCTCTTTTATCTAGTGCTTCCCCATTTTTACATTGATATTAAACCCGAAACAGAAGTTGTTCCAGTCAAATTTCTGATTATTCAGATATTCTTTTCCGGGAACGATCTGATTTCCATTGGAAACAAACAATTGAAAATTGTGAGTTTTACTCTTAAAAATAGCACCAACAGAAATAATGGGACTAGGTTGAACAGGATCTTCCTCCGACGCTGAAGCTATTCCTAAAGGAAGATCAACTGAGGCAAATACAGCTTTTTTTCTGCTTAGTTTTACAGCAAAAGATGGATTAAAGGCAAAGTAGGTTGAGAAATAGTTCTCAGGAACAATATTAAAATGAGTAATTGTATTATTAACCATAAACTCGAATAAGTGATTTATCTGCCTTGTTAAACTGAACTGAGTAGTATAAAAAAAGCGATCGATAAAATAGTAATTCTCACCAAAGTATTTCTCGTTTCTTCCATCAATAGCTACGCTAAAAGCAAGCGCCATTCCAACCGGATTTTCGCCTTCGATATCCTGTTCAACCAGGTTGTATCGAATTCCTAGTTCCTGCGTTTTATTTTGTTTCTCGGTTAAAAAGGAAGCGGAGAACTTATCGCTGAATCCATGTTCAATACCCATTTGAATGTTGGCTGTTCCATAGATTCCAAACATATCCTCAAATCCTTTATCAGATAATGATGAAAAATAATGTATTACATATATTTGGTTTTGACCTTTATATGGCATTGTTGTAGTAGGGTGGTTTAATAATCTTCCATCCCAAATATGAGATACACTATTTTGTTGTCCGTTGATCTTGCAGAATAAACTTAAAAGACAATATATAGTAAGAGTCTTTAGTGGCGCTATTCTTGTTTTTATCTTTATATTATCTCTCATATCATACATTATTAATTATCCAATGCTCCCTGGTTAATCCATAAAATTATCTTCTGTAATTCAGTAGATGTGATAGCTCCTTCAAAAGGATGATCTTCGTTTAATTTTTGAATTAACGTACTCGAACTGGCATCATCGGTATTGATATAGTTACCAGATATTAATGATTGATATGCATTTGCGGAAGTTAAGTTGGGATATGAAATTATTCCATCATGACAAGAAACACATGAACTTTTAAATACAGGAATCACGTCCTCTGAAAAAGATATTTGTGTAGTTGCAGTAACTTCTTCCTCAATAATTACATCGTAATAACAGCTGCACGTAATTAACGCTGTTATTACAATTGCAAAGCACTGAAATATTTTAAAATTATTAGGTTGATTCATTTGTCTAATTTTGCTTTTAATTGCCTTATGAAACTCGCCAGTTTAGTCATCCTCGTGAGTGAGATAACCTTATCATGGCTCATTTCATTTTAGTCTAAGTTTAATTATCTCAGTTGTTGAGTGCTCCTTCATCAATCCAGTCCTTTACCAACTGGATATCAGCATCAGTAGCAGAACTACTTGCTGCATGATTAAAATCGATATCCTTGTTTAGCACATTAATCAAGTAACTGTATGTAGAAGAGCCTGCATATACTCTTACCATCTCAGGACGCATCTCAGCAGTAATACCAACCAGATTCTCATAACTATTTCCTGATGTAAGATTTAAATCAGCGGCAATATCTCCGGCAGAACTACCATGGCAAACGATACAGTTATTGAATACCTGATTTTGTACTCTGCTAAACGTTACCAACTGTATGGCATCAATTTGTTCTGATATATCCTCATAAACACTATATGAACCTAAATCAGCAATACTTACTTTGTAAATACTGTTTTCGGTTAAATATACCTGAGCTGTATAGTCACCTTCTTCAACATCTGCTATTGAAACAGTGAATAAATCACTGTTATCTGGTTGATTGATGGCAACACTGGCTATCGGAGTTCGACTGCTTTCTTCGGAGAATAATCCAACTCTAATTTGTTGATCTTCCGGCCAAAATTCAGGATCAATAAATGATACTTCAACTTTAACATCCCAGATATTCGCAACTTCAGGTTCATAAACATGAGTACATCCTGTCAAATAAATGAATGCTATTATTATTAAAAACCATTTTATTTGCATAATTCATTATTTAAAAGGCGAACTGTAGTTGTAAACAAACCTGATGCTCTGTCATGCTATTATCATCATCATTAGCGTCAGATACTGATTCGTGTCCCGCTTTACCCAAATGTTGATACATAGCCTGTAGTTTTAAATTATGACCAGCTAAAAAGTAGTTAAAGCCAACTGCTGGCATGTATAACAATCCCGGATCGTCAATAGAGTTACGATCTAAAACATCAAAACGAGCAGCAGCCTGAAGTTTTGAAGTAAGAAAATATCCAGCCTGAGCATAAGCACCCCAGAAGGTATAAACCGGTGATGTTTGCTGACGTTCAACGAAATCCATACTTAACATGTAAGCTTCACCCGAGATATACCATTTACCTGTCAATAGAGCCAACTCTAAACCAGCTCTCATATCATTACTGCTTTCGTAATTAGCTTCAACATTATATGATCCTGAAGCTCCAATAAGCATATAAGTTTCGTTATAACTTCCTGGCTTGCCCTGGTAAGATGGCATTTCTCCAAATGGCATATACAATAATCGACCAGCATAGAGCAGAGATGGAATTCCCGTTTCGTCACTTAAAGAATTAGTAGCAGTATTCACAGAAATACCTGTTCCATTAAAAACACCTAGCTGATATCCAAACTTATTATCTAAAATACCATGCATTTGAACTCCTATATCAAAACCAGAAGCAATAACCGGATTAACAGAATTCAGGTCAAAAGGAACATTAACCCGTGTATTTAAAGATGAAGGTAGTAAGGGAAATAATGTTTGTCCATTTTTTAACAGATATGCCTGGTTAAAAGGTGTTTTAAACTTACCAATTCTAAAACGAAGCTCATCACTGGTGTTGATATCAAACCATGCCTGATTTAAGATGGTAGCTCCGGAACCTGCAGCATTTAAAGTAACATTAAATGTAATTTTATTAAAAGCTTTTCCTGCAAAACCTATTAAAGCATAAGGAATGGCGAATCCTGAGTTTAAAACATTGTCTTCCTCTGCTAAACTAAGACCTTCATCATCGTAATAATTGTATAATGCCCTTGTCTGAATTAATGTATATGGTTTAAATAGAAAGTCTCCCTTTGCTGTTTTCCAGGTTAATCCGTTTTTATCAGCAATTGAAATTAAACCATTATCAATATACTTGTTTAAAGTACTATCTGTTTGCGCCTGAATAGCCACAAAAACAGATAGTAATATAATTGTTATAAAATTTCTCATTGTATTATCCTCCTTAGAAACAATTAAATTCCGGGTTTGTAATTTCTTTTACTGCAATACATTCAATTTCAATCAACCATCCCGGACGACATACAGGAGCCAGAACAATAATGTATGGCAGATGAGGATATTTCTTTTGTATATATGATTCTACAGTATTGTAATCGGCCACATCTCTTAGGTAAACAATCATACTGTTAATATCATTCAGTTCAGCATCAGCTTCGCCCAATAAAGCTGTTATATTTTCAAATGTTCTGTTGATTTGACCATTGATGTCACCAACATGAACTATATCTCCTTTATTATCAATACTTGCTGTTCCTGAAATAAATATTTGTCTTCTGTCTCCGTAATCAACAGAAGTTCCTCTTTCAAAGGCTACACCGTACTCATGTGTTGGATTTAAATATTCACGAGCTTCCAGAAAACGAATCTGTTCAGGTTTAATTCCTCCAATAGCATAAGCATCTAAAAGAACTGAAATAGAAGGATTAGCATAGCGACCTTCTATACCTGTACTTGTAATAAAGTGCGTGTCTTTTGTCATTTGGTATTGGTCAAAAACCTCATTACGTGCTTTTACCATACCTGCATAATTATTATCAATATCACGAACATAAAACCATGTTCTGATACAATGTTCCTCTAAGGTTAATTCATGACCATCAAGCATTCTTAGATAGTCATCGAAAATAGATGTGGTTTGAGTATAAGAACAAGCTTCAGCATCGTTACCATGCATTTGCGTAGTATAGATGTGAGAATACCCGTTGTGTTCAATGACAAGCTTGTTGTCGATCTTCTTTTTAATGAAGTAGTTTTTGTCTTTTTCTTTATAAATGCAGGTCCATAATCCAACCTTATTGCCGTTTAAAGGACTTTGTTGTACGATGGATACAGCACAATCACAATCAAAAAGGTCCACTTTCTTAAGTTCTTCAGATTGGTTAGTGAAATCACTAACAAACAGTCTTTGAAACATAATATTATCTGAAGAACAGTTTTCTTTCTTTAAATATTCATTTAATGTACTTCTTATTGCAATCAATTGAGCATCAATGGTGCCTGATATACATGGAGTAATCATTAAATTATATTCTTCGGATAGTTTTCCTTCAAATTTTGAAACACTTATCTCTGCTTTCTCTGTTTTAAATCTCTCAAAATTCATATTCTATCGTATTAGTTTGTTTTATATTCTTTATGTTTTATTTGTAAACCTGAATTCGTAAATTTTAATCGAACTCAGGTTTTAAGGTTTTATAGCGATCGAAGAAACATGATTAAAGTTTCTCTCTCTTCAGATGTCATATTTGCAAATATTTGTCTGGATACATCTCCTTCACCACCATGCCACATAATGGCTTCAGTAAAGTTTCTGGCTCTTCCATCGTGCAAATAATGACTATGTCCGTTTACAATTTCTTGCAAACCAGCACCCCATAATGGTGTTGTTCTCCATTCATCTCCGGATGCATTGTATTGTGAGTAATCGTCTCCTAATTCAGGTCCCATATCATGTAACAGGTAATCAGAATAAGGGTGAATTGTTTGTCCTGCCATGTATGGAAGATAGGTTCCATTTAAAAGATAGATACCTTCATCCCTTGTGTGCAGGGTAGGAGTATGGCATAAGTGGCATTTGGCCTTGTAAAATAATTCCTCTCCTGCCTGAACTGTTTCACTCTTTACAGATCGGCGTGCAGGAACCCCTAAGGAGTGCATGTAGAAATCTACGGCTTCCATGTCCTCTGTGGAGATCTCAATTTCGTAATCATCATCGTTGGCTTGCGATTGTCCCTCGGATACTTCTAACGGGTATCGTGAATTAGTAACTCCCATATCAGAATAAAAACCAAGTTCAACAGTTAAGTCTGCATGTTGTGCTTTATGACCGGAAAGTCCCATTAGCGTCTGGTTTCTTTCTTTTACCCAGTTAATTTCCCCTGAAATACCATATTCAGGATATTGAATACTAGCCAAAGCTTTAATTTCATCCTGATTAACAGCCATCATCAAACCTAATCCCACATGTCGAAGCGGTGTTCTAACGGTCATTTCAATATCTTCAACTGCAATACTATCAGCATACCAGTCGTATATTTCATAATGAGGAGTTATTAAACTATAAGTTTCACCATCAGCAAAAGAGTATTCTTCCTCTGTATAAGTTACACGTAGCTTTCCTTCAGGTTCATATCCATAAATAGCCTGATCATGTAATACACGACCATATTCTTTAAAGTATTGATCATTGGGAGTGCGGATGAAAGTAAGAAATGATGAAAAACCATATTTACCACTTCCTCCATCTGTAAATAAAGTAGATTGCGTTCTACCCGCATCATTATGACAACTTGCGCATGAGTATCCGCAATATACCGGGCCTAGTCCTCCATTTACCACGTTACCATCAGATACTCTTGGATTATCGTATAATGCATCTCCTTCTAAAAACCAATCGGCGAGTTCTCCAGTAACCCAGCTTGATGGTGTATCAAATGCAGTACTTGATGAAACGAAGACAGTTGAATTTCCTGCAGATAATTCTTCCGGATAGGCGACTCTTCCTCCGGGTGTGTAAATTACATCTGTTTCTGATTGCTCGCAAGAAACAATGGATAAACAACAGATTAATGTTATATAAGTTAGTAGTTTGTTCACTTTGTAAAGTTTTTGCAGGGTTTTAATACAAAATCAAATCTATCGTCTAGGTAATAACCAAATAGTGATAGTATTAAGTAAGTAGTCTGAGGTAATTACATGTCAGATAAATTACCCCAGACTTTACAAGGAAAACAATGTCTTAGTCAACAAATAAAGGACGAACTTCGTCTTCCATAATGTCAACTATTGCGTTTACTGCATCCATAGCTGCAGTTATTTTTTCTTCGTTATCTAAGTTGTTACGGAAAGGTTCTGGTATATCAGCAATTGCAGTAATCGCTGCGCTAATTAGGGTTTTTACCTGAGTATCTAAATCTGCATCTTGTTCTTTAACAAAATCTGACACAGAAGTACCTGAAGTACCACCATCATATCCTCCTATATAAGAGTTTTGAATACTTCGAACATTATTTTGGAAGTCAGTTAACGAGTTCCAGCTAAACCATGATTCCACTTCAAGAACATCTTTACTTGTATATGGATCTGCAATTTTAGCATTGGCAACTTCATCTGCAATACCTATAATTCCTAATAAAATTTCGTCAACAGCATCGGTTTGAGATAAATAAACACTACCTGCATTTCCTGCATTTTTAATAACATCTGCATAAGGAGAGTCTAATTCAACTTCTATTTCTTCAAGAATAGTTGCCTCAGTAGAGCCATCTTCAACACCTGCCCAAGAAGCCCATAAAGTAATACAGTCATCACGTAAAACTTCAGAAACAGCAACCAGGTATTCTTTTTCGCGATCTGTTACATCTCCGGCATTACGAGCTTCGCCATCTCTGAATAATAGATACTCGATAGTATGAAAACCTCTTAATACAGCACCTAACGCATCTCGCACATAGTCTGCAGTTAATGTTTGATTACTGCTTAATACCTGATCCAATTGAGCCTGATCCAAAGGCCATGAATCCAATAATGGATCTAAACTCTTACTTGCTGCAGGTCCGAATAAAAATGATTCACTACATTCCCAAGGTTTACGAGTTTGCTTCCAGTATTCACAAGCTAAATTGATATCAGACTGAGCACCGCTTTCGTTGAATGCTTCCACAGCTTCCAAAAGTAACATCGATTTGTTTTTCATATCAGCATATGTTGTCACCACTGTATAATCAACATAGTCAGACAATAATGTTGAATAATCAACAGTTTCCAAATCTTCTTCAGAAATACTTCCACTATCATCAGAACATGCATTGAATAGTATCAAGCATGAAGCAAAAATCCAATATAACTTTTTCATATGTCTAAAATTTGTTTTTAAATGGTCATATGGAACTCGCCAGAATAGTTATCTCCTTGTTTGAAAGCTTTTATTAAGGCTCGTTTCATATTTATAGGTTTATATTACACAATCAGTTTAAAATATTATGGTTGTAAGTTTTATTTTTGAAGGAACCATCCTGTATATACCAATGCAAGACCAAGGGTATTTTCAGAATTGTAGTCGCCCATCGCAATACGGCGATGGCTATAATCAGCTTTGAAAGCTACTTTAGGATTTAAGAAATAATTAAAACCTGCAGTTACGATATCTCTTTTATATCTGGCATCAGCAAACATGTCATATGCTGTATTTTCCATAGAGTTGTAATACTCGTAACGTACAAAAGGAATAATTTTAGAACCTTCTTTGTTTACTCTGAAAACATAACCACATTCAGCCCCATAGGCCAAAGCGTTCTTAGCTACATTAGTTCTTAGATATTGAATATCCTGAGAGATATTTTTGTTGATTAATGAGATTTCGTATGAATCACTTAAATCACCATAAATAGCATTAGCACGAACTATCAGTTTAGAGTTATTGTAATCTATATCTCCAGAGAATATGGTAACTCGTCCTTTAAGATCTTTCATTTTCTCTGGTTTCTGAGTGTTTCCGGTACTGTTGCCAATATATCCGGAAGCACTTAAACGAAGATTACGGATGGATTTATTTTCAATTCGATAAACAAATGCAGGATCTGTCATTTTTACATTTTCAAATATTCCCTGTTTAGCATCGCGTATCCAGTATGAAGAAGAGAAACCATTTGCATCTAATCCATTTACAAGGTATAAAGAAGCGTTCCATCTTTTATAGTTTGCATGAATAGCGATACCTGTTTCGTGCCATGTTAATGGAATGATTGAAGTTTCACTTTCAGGACGAACTGTTCCAAAATACATAATGGATTCATGTTGACGGTTTGTAATTCCAACGGGAATAATCATATGTCCAACAGTAGCTCTTAAGTAAGGATTGAATATTTTAGTAAGATGTAACTGCTCAAGCACAACCTCACCGGCTTTTTCAACTTCCATTTCATATTCACCTGCTTCTTCATATTCTAATTCAAGAGCAGAACCTGTTCCTCCATATTCAAATTCAATTTCAGAACCCAAAATCAAATCATCTGAAAATTTATAGTCAAAAGAGAATACCACACGAGGTAACGTTATAGAGGCTCTTGTTTCAGGTAAAGCTCCTGTTGGATCACTATAACGGTCGGCACTATAATCCATTCTTTGGAACAAAATTTCGCCATATCCTCCAAATCTGTATTTGGTAAAGTCATCTTGCGCATACATGCTCACTGAGAGAATAAAGACAAATGACAAAGAGGTTAAAAGTTTAAGACAAGTTCTCATATTAATTGCTTATAATGTTTAATTTTGATTTTGTGTGCTATTAGCTTGTGATTAGAATAAAATCACATTACAAAGCAATCGATATTTAAAACGAGCATCAATCCCAAAAGATGGTTAAACTAAACGCATCCCTAATATTAGGGATAGGAGAAGGGTGAAATGGATGAAAATAGCTTTTTAGTATAAAAAAATAGGGGTAAATAGTGGTCCAAGTTGCAAACTTGAACCAAAAAAAGGTAGTATTTTAAAACGGGCGCAAGTTTATGAAAGTTGTTTTTAGTAAAGCTGTAAGATCCAGGTTACAAACTTGAACCAGCATAAAATCTGAAGCAAGTTTGTATTTTGTCCTATATCTATATTTATTTCCTATCAATATGTTGAATGTTATAACGCATTTACAAAAGCTAATAATGCTTCTCTATCATCAGTTGATAGATCAATGAAATCATTTTTAACTGACTCAGCCTCACCGCCATGCCACAAGATAGCTTCGGTTAAATTTCTGGCTCTTCCATCATGCAAAAAGCTTGTGTGTCCACTGGTTACACTGGTTAATCCGATTCCCCATAATGGGCGTGTTTTCCATTCAGTACCGGAGGCCTGGTATTCAGGTCTATTATCGGCTAAAGCTTCACCCATATCGTGTAATAGCATATCAGTATATGGATAAATCGTCTGATTTGAGATCTCTGCTATATCCTCGTTAACCCCTGTTGTAAATGAGGGGATATGGCATTTAGCACATCCTATCTTTTCAAATATCTTACTTCCCTGGATAACCTGATCATCATCTAAGTTTCTGGCTGCAGGAACAGCTAATGTTTGGCAATAAAAAGCTACTGCATTTAACTCTTCATCAGATACTTCAATAACTCCGGTTTCTGTAGAACCGTTACTTTGACCATAAGAAGATTCTACCGGATGAATACTGGTGGTTAATCCCATATCGCCACTATATGCACCCGCAGATTGTGCAAGGATACTGGCAGCTCCAGCCTTCCATCCAAAACGACCTAGTTTAACGCTCTCTGTAACAGCATCCCATACATAATTTGGCTTACCGGAAATTCCATCCTTATCACTATCAAATTCATCAGCATTAGCTAATATATCTTCGTCTGTAATAGTTTCTAACAATCCTAATCCAAATACAGGCATCCCAATTCTTGGTGAAATCATAATGTCTTCCGGAATGGATGTGTATGGATCAGTAATTGAGTATGTTGGATGTTGTAATTCCTCAATTACACCATCGCTTAAAGTGACTTCAATGGTTTCATAAACTCTGGCCATAAGTCCTTCCGGTTCATAACCAAATAGAGACTGATGTTGAAGTTGTGTTCCAAATCCGGGTACAGGATTTGGTCCTCCGTTTTCATCTTCACCGGCAATACTTATTCTAAAGAAGAAACCACTGAGTGCATTAATATTTGTTGGAACAGAGGCTCTTGCGTCTGATGGATGACAAGCATTACATGAAGTATTGTTAAAAACTGGACCAAGACCTCCATGTGTTTGTGCAGGACTGGAAACAAAAATAGCTTCAAAGGCTTTATCTCCATCTAAGTGCTTTTCAAGATTTTCTTCAGATAAGTTTGGTGCAGGAGTTCCAAAAGCTTGACTGTTACTAATATATACAGTAGTTTCTCCTCCGGCTAATTCTCCTTCTAACTTGTAAGTTGTTTCGTCTTTGTTGTTATTTGAACATGAGAAGAATGAATAAGCAAGTATACCCAACATACACCCTTTAATAGCTATTTTATGATTCATTTTATATGATTTACTTAAAATCAGCTAATATATATTCAGATATCTTTGTCTTAAATACCAACTAATAGGTATTTTTATACTGATTTATTCAATGAGTCTAAATGTTTATAGTTGATAATTGTAAAATACGTGCCATTTAGTAGCCATAAATAGTGAATGGTAAAACAAGTAAAATTTATAATTTACTATGAATTATACTATACAATGGAGAATGAAAACTTCAAATTGTATCTTACTTCCTATTACAAATTATAGGTGAATACTTAAGATTTAATATTCCATTTGGGATTTAGCTTATTGATTTTTTCATATACGGGACAGTCTTCGTCATGGCATCCTGGCAAATATCCTGTACTCATTAAAAACTCGTTTACTATTTCGCCACCAGTAAATTTAAAATGCTTTTTGAATAGCTTCACCCATTCCTCTTTTGTTTTAGGATGATGATGGTCCAGCCATTTTTCAAAAGATCCATATTCTTTTTGTATCACCAAGATGCTTTTTGCATTTTCAATGGCAGCATTAATTTTTAATTTATTTCTTATTATTCCGGCATCATTTAAAAGTCTTTGGCGATCTTCTTCTGAATATGTAGCAATCTTTTCTATTTCATAATTATTGTAGGCTTTTCTGAAGTTTTCTTCTTTCTTTAAAATGGTTTCCCAACTTAAACCGGCCTGATTAATTTCTAAAATTAATCTTCCAAATAACTCATTGTCATTATGCATAGGGAAACCATAATGATTATCGTGGTAATTTTTATGTAAGGCTTTCTTTTCTTCAGAAATAATAGTCTCAATATGTTTACAATATGACATAATAATACGTTTTTAACTATAAAACAACAGGAAACAATAATAATTAAACTTACTCTGAGTTTAAGGAATTAGTTGTTTTAATTGTTTATTTAGTATTGATATATGCTTAATATTAATAATAATGCAACTTTAAAATTTTATATTGCAAAAAAATATTTTCTGGTAATATCCTTTTTAAGGAGTTTTAGTAATAGTTTATGATACGTATAATATATGTATTCCTGGCACTATGGTGTTTCAATAACATTGGTTTAGCACAATTAATCAGTAATAGTCAATATAAAATAATGGTTGATTCAATAAACCATTTACCTATTGATTCTGTAGATAATTATTTAAATAAATTTTTAGTTTCGAATAAATGTACTCGTTTTGATAGTGCCAGATTGTATAATCTAAAAGGAAATACCAAATCAATTCAGGGAGAACTTGAGGATGCGTTGTCTTTTTATAATCGAGCTATTAGTTTGTTTAATAAACAAGATGGGTATTTGTGGGAAGTAAAAACTCGTCTAAATATATCAAGTATTTATTCTGACATACAAGAATTTACTAATGCAGGTAATCAGTTATTCAAGGTAAAAGAAATAGTTAGAAATAATGCAGATACAGTATATGAACATAAAGTTTCTGAATATTTTGCTCACTTATTTTATTCTCAGGGGAATAGTGACAGTGCTTTTTACTATTTAGAAGAACTAACCGGCATTTATGAAGGTTGGAAAGACACGATATCAATGTCTCGCGTTTATAATAATCTGGCAGTATTATACAAGGAGCATGAGCAATATCAAAAAGCTTTATTTTATAATAAAAGATCTTTAAACTTAAGCGAAGCTAAAAATGATGAATATGCAATAGGAGAGTCCTACAATAATATGGGAATATGTTATGAAGCCTTGTATCATCAAAATGGTAGTAAAGATCACTTAAAGAAAGCGCTGCATTATTATGAAGAATCAGCTTTGCTGAAAATGAAGTTTACTCATAAATGGAATTCTGCTATTGCAAATTTAGCCCGATTAAACAGGGAACTTGGAAATGATAAAGAAGCCAATGAATACTACAATCAGCTTGAATTATCAGGAAGGAAAGATAAGTCAGCTGAGATGTTGGATGTTTATCGTGACCAAATGCTATATCTATTAAATAAAGGCAAGGTTGCAGATGCTGCGTTTTATTTTGCTATGTATGACTCAGTTATCAGTGACTTACAACAGATGCAAGAAAAAGATTTTCAGCAAATGTTATTAAATCAGCGTAAACTTTATCAATCTCGTAAAAGTGAACAGGAACAAAAATTAAAACTACAAGAAGAAAAACAAAAGCGTTTAATCATAGAAAAGAAACAATTTGTTACTCAAACCGTCTTTATCATCTTTGCTTTTATAGTGGTTGGATTTTTTTATTATTTGCGTCAACGAAATAAGTATCTGAATTTAAAAGCGGAACAAGATAATAAGAAGTTAAAAGATGCTGTTCTTCGTACTCAAATGAATCCTCATTTTGTTTACAATGCTTTAACTGCAATTCAAAATTCTGTTTTAAAAGAGGATCAGCTTGTAACTGCTTCATATGTAGCTAGGTTTGCCAGGTTAATTCGGCAGACTTTTGATTTTGCATCTGTAGACAGGATATCGATTGAAGAAGATGTAAATGCATTGAGAGATTACATAGAAACTCAAAAAATAAGGTTTGGTGATAAGTTTGGATATGAGATTATTACAGATGAAAAACTTAAGCTTGAAGAAACATTTATACCTCCGTTAATATTACAGCCTTTAGTTGAAAATTCAATACATCATGGCTTTAAGGGTATTAAAAAAGATGGTTTAATTACCATTAAAATATCAAGACAGGATTGCTGCCAGGTGAGGTTTGAGGTTATAGATAATGGGGTGGGATATCATCCTCTAAAAAAAGATAATAAAGAACATGCATTAAGTATCTTAAAGAATCGTTTGGCTTTATTTCAGCCCGGAGATGAAGAATCTTTCGTAATTGAAAATAACCCCGATGGAGGAACTAAGGTAAGTTATGTTTTAACATTGTTTGATCATGTATAGAGTACTAATTGTTGAGGATGAATTTAACGCCAGAGAGGTGCTTCGAAAGATGCTTGGTTTAATGTATTCGGATATGGAAGTTGTTGGTGAATTTGCCAGCTACAAAGAAGCAGAAACATTCTTTAAATCAAATAAAGTTGATCTCGCCTTTTTTGATATAGAATTGGAAGATGGAGCAAGTGTAGATTATTTAAAGGAACTATCAGAACTTAATTTTCAGGTAATTTTTATTACCAGTTACTCAAAATACGCTATTGATGCCATAAAAGTGAGTCCTGTAGATTACTTACTTAAACCTTTGGATCCTGGAGAATTAAGCGTTGCAGTTGAAAAAGCATTACTGAAATTATCGAAGGCAAAAGAGCTAGCAGCTTTAAAAGAAATAGAAAAGCAGCAAGAAGAACTACAAAGAAAAATAGTAATAAAAACCAGCGATAATACCTATTATTTAAATGCTGATGATATTATTATGCTTGAAGCTGAAGGTGCATATACCACAATTTTTACCACTGATCGAAAAATTTTCACAAGCAGAAATCTAAGGCATTACGAAAATGTATTACAAGGTTTTAATTTTGCCCGAACCCATCAAAAATATATGATTAACATTAATCATGTAAAGAAATTAGATGCTAATTCAGATATTGTCTTAACTAATGATCTTAAAGCCGTTATATCAACTCGTAAGCGAAGTGAAATTGTGAAGAAACTAAACCTTCAATAAACAAAATAAATAAGAACAAAAATGTATGTAATTCATTCTACATTTTTGCTCTTATTCCTTATTTATGACAAGAGATAATAGTTATTTAAGTATCATACTTGTTTCTGTTTTAATCTTGTTCTTTCCAAAAAGACTCGATTTGCTTTCTATATACTTAAAATCAATCCTTTTTAAAGAAAATACCTTTGGATCAATGTGTAAATATTGAGAGATTGATTTATTATTAAGCATTGGATATAAATTAGCAAACTGGTCCTGATTAATTTTAGTTCTCAATTCATCAAATGATTGTGTGCCTAAAATCCATATATCATCTTCAATTACTAAATTGATTTTCTTTTTCTCATAAAGGTTATCATATACAACCATATAGCAATTATCTTTTATTTTTGTAATCGCATTAGCATCATTTATCAAAATATCTAATAATTGACGAGCTGTTTCCTTGTTATTCATTTTTAAGGCTACTTTGAAATCAGGAATATTCCGTCTGTCAATTTCTCCATCCATAATTGTAATAAAACCATTACCGAGACTATTTAAAACTTTTTCATCTATAGCCCAGATTGCAAATTTGCTTGAGATTTGTTTTTTGTCATTGTAATCAGGATTGTTAAAATATTTAATTAATGAGCTTTTAAGTTCTGCAGGTTGCATGTTAAATATGCATAAGCCACATGTTTTTTGAGAAGGCAAATATGAGCATAATTCCTTATCCAAATTTTGATGTAGTTTCTGTTTTTTAGGTAAAGAAGAAATTGTAGTTATATCAAATTTATCCTCTGTATTTTTAATGTTAAGCCATAAATCCTCATAATACCCTGTTAATCCGGCAATTTTGGTAACTAATTCGTTTATGTTATAGATGTCAGTTTTAAATATATTATAAAAGTGATAAGGAATTTCGCGTATTTTTTTTGCATTTAAATATATTATTACTGCGCTTTGATTTAAATCTTCACTAAAAACGGATTTAATATCATAAACATTGCCTTTAGAACTACCTGATATATTTAATTTTTCACTTTCTAATAAATCATTAAAGAAACGGACTGATAAGGCAGAATCCTTTTTCATTAGTGTATCTATGCGTTCCCATAATGCTGTTTTTTCATCATAATTAGCATATTTTAGTTTATTTGAAATCTCATTATATTCTTTTCTTACATCCTTATCAATGGGCTGAATTTGCGTGTAAATTCTTAATGTAAATTCTGAATTATTTATATAAAAAAGTCCTTTTTTAAAATTTCCTCCATCCAATTTTATGTATGGTAATTGTAAATCTTTAATTGAAAAGCCAAATTGTTTTAATAAACTATCCGGATTTAGGTTTGTGCTATTTTGGGCAAGATTAAATTTTAAGGTATAGGAATCGTATAGCTCACTTTTTGTAGAATACAAACAAAATTTTTCTGTTTCGTTTATAATATCTCTTAAAACAGACGGCAATGATTTCTCAATTTTCTCTTTAACTTCATTTGCCATGTTATTGGTATTGCCATATACCATAAAAGTAAGACTATCTTTAGGTATGTTACTTAAAAGAGGATCGCAACTTGTTTGCGCAATAATTGATTTTGCTGCGGTAAAAAACAGAACTCCTAGTATAATTACTTTAGTGCAGTGTATTTTAAAACTCATAGTTATATTATGTTATTAAAATTTATGACATCAAGTTTAGGTCATAATTGTTTGATTAAAGAATTAAATTAATAAGTGCAGATTGTTAATTTGTAAATGCAGAATACAAAAAAAAGTAGTGACATTCATTTATTTTCAAACGTAACTACTTTAATATTTTGTTATAATCTAAGTTATTTATCTACTCATTTATTGAAATGCTAAAAGACGCTTGATATGAGTTATTTGCATCCAGTTTTATAATACCTTCCTTAGTGCTTAGTTCACCATTAGTATTATCAGCATCAGTTATACCTAACCAAGGTTCAATACATACAAATGGAGCACCAGGTTTGGCCCAAATACCCAAATAATCAAAATCATCAAAAGATACAGTAAGAGTTGTGTTGCTATTTTTGTTTTTTAAACTGGCTCTTGAAGATTTTAGAGTTTTATAAATTAGGGCATCATTTATAAACAATGTTTCATGCAGAGGAAGCATTTTAGTATTGTTTAGTGAAGGAATTGAATCTCCGCTTAATAAACCACTTGGAGCTAAAGTCCATGTGTTTTCATTTTCAACTTCTTCAAACTCTATATAATAATCGGTATATGATTCATTGTCTTTTAACGGACATTTAAATCCCGGATGACCGCCTATAGAAAACAATATTTCCTTTTCATCAACATTATCAACAGTATGAATTACCTGTAGGGAATTTTCTACTAGTTTAAATGTAATTAAGAATACAAATTTAAACGGATACATTGCCAACGAATCTTCGTTATACTTATAAGATAAAGTAATAGAATCATCAGACTTTTCTGCAACTTCCAGATTATCATTATTTCTAATGAAACCATGTTTAGGGATGCTGTATATTTTGTTGTTATAGCTGTAGGTTCCGTTTTTTAACATGCCTATTATTGGAAATAATACAGGTGCATAGCTTCCCCAAATGTCAGGATCTGCATTCCACATAAATTCCTGATTGCTTTTCTTAGATTTTAAACTACAAATTTCTGCTCCTTTATGTTGTATTTGTACTGTCAGGAAATTGTTTTCTATTGTATGAATCATTTACTAATTGTATGATTTGTTATTGGAAGCTAATTTAATATTATCTGGGAAAATGTTGAACTAAAAGTTATTTTTTGTATTCTCTTAGGTTTTCTAATTCTCCGATGCGAACACCTTTTTTATTCGTTAAAAAACCTACACTTAATTTATATATATTGTTTTTATATGAGAAGAATAATTTACCCTTGTAAACATTATCAAGACCTACATTATCTATTTCATAAGTAAAGTTTTGGTATTTTATTTTCTTCCAATTTATTTCAAGCTCTTCACCTTTTATACATACACGTTTAAATTCTTTATCGAGTTTTGTACTCCATGATTTGCGAGACTCTTCTGGTTTTTTTGTTGCCATCTTTTTGAGTTCTTCATTATCGGATTTTAATATGATTTCTAAAATATCATCTGGAGTAGCCATGTATTTTTCAAAGGTAGTTATATCCCATGTGTTGATGGATTTTAAAAGTTTTGTCAATTGCTTTCCTGTTTTCTCTCGTTCAATAGCAAAAATGCTAGTAGTGTTAATAAAAAGTAGTGTAAGTGCAATTAAAGTAATTCGAGTTTTCATTATTGATTGAGAATTTAATTTGTTTGTGTTTATGTTGCTATTGATAAATTCTATTATAAAATATTAATGCAATCGTGTTCAATTGAGAGTTCAATAATAGTATAAGTTTCTGTAATTGTACTATTCCCTTTTATAACTGTTTGTGTTTAATTTATAATCGGCTTTACCTTACTATGTATACGTTAATAAAACCGTGACTTCTGCAGTTATAAAACCAAATAATGCATTTATAAAATGTTTTTTGTTTTGATTCCAGATCGTGTAATCTTTGCAGTGTCAACAAAAACAAAGAGAATAAAAAACCTAACATGAATAAAGAATTAGCTATCCAGATTCTTTTAGTTGCCTTTGGGTTATTTAGTATTCTCGGAGCTTATTTTGAGTGGAACTTTTTTTATAATAATAAAGTTTGGAGGATAATTAGGCTAATAGGAAGAAGTGGAGCAAAGATATTTTATATACTAATAGGGGCAATATTATTTATGATTGCATTTCTAGATATGATTCATATTATAGATATTCATTTGCTTTTTGGGCATAATGGATAATGTTAATGCAGACTTGATAATTGAATGTGCTTATAGTTTTAATAAAATTATATTAAGCAATTATATAAAGGAACAAGCCTCAAACTTATTCTATGTGAGAATCTCAACGGTGCTCTACAATTACGGGGGGTTAGGGTACCGTTCGAGATTCACTAGTTAAGAACATAATTTATGGTTAGTATCATATAATTAGTTAATGTTTGATTTTTACACATGAAAACACACTACTCTTACTTTGAGTAGTGTGTTTTTTTCGTATATACTTATTTGTTTACTCTAATTTATAAGTAATTGAATAAACAATAATAATTTATAATAGTATATTTAGGCTTTTGATTACCTAAAATATAATAAACATAAATTAATTGAGAATGGAAACAACAGAACAAGTACTTGAAGCAATGAAGAAAGCTGGAGAACCATTAAATGCAGGCAAAGTTGTTGAATTAACTGGTCTGGAAAGAAAAGAAGTGGACAAGGCAATGGCTAAGCTAAAAAAAGAGGGAGAGATAGTTTCTCCTAAACGATGTTATTGGGAACCAAAATAATATATATAGTTAAAAGGGATAAAGTTTAAAAATTGAAAATTTCTACTTTATTCCTTTTAATTATTACAGTGTAAGATTCTCGAATAAAAACAAGATTTTGTACTTCCCTTATAATTGCCTGAACATACTGATATCATCTCCATTATTGAATTTTCTATATTCATTAATGCAAAATAGGATGTCACAAGAATAATGTTTGAGTTCTTTTCTTTTAAAGTAAACCATATAAGCAAGCAAAATATTTGCTGTCCTACCGGTAAAAAAGTCTTACTGATTGATAATGAGTTTGTAATTCAATTGTCATTGATAGATCGTTTGTTGATACATTCTATCTTAGTGTGAGAATTCCTTTTTGTAAATGTACCTATTAATAGGTTTTTGAGACTCATGAACATGATTTTTAAATAGAATATTTAGATATTTGTTTGCAACTATTAAAAATCATAAATAGAACATACTTTTAAAAGCCCATTGTGTCGTGTTTTTATATTTTGGTATGTTAGGTTGAGGTAAAAAATATTTTAAGGTACATGAAAAAGTTACTATTTGTAATTGTTTGCTTTTGTTTAAGCACCGGAATTTTTGCACAAAATGATTCTCGTACAATTATTAAGCTTTCTGAAAATTGGAAATTTAATAAGGGAGATGTTACGGGAGCTGAAAAAACAGATTTTAATGATAAAAAATGGGAAACGGTTTCTGTTCCTCATGATTGGGCTATTTATGGTCCGTTTGATAAAGAGGTCGATAAGCAGTCTGTCCGAATTGTCCAAAATCAAGAAAAAAAAGCTACTGAAAAATATGGCAGAACAGGGGCATTGCCACATATTGGAGTAGGATGGTATCGTACAACATTTACTGTTCCTGAATATAAAAAAGGTAAAAAGGTGTTGCTTTCTTTCGATGGAGCAATGAGTAATGCACAAGTATTTGTCAATGGCAAAAAAGTTGGCAACAGACCATATGGTTATAGTTATTTCTATTTTGATATAACAGATTATATTAATCCACAATCAGATAATCAGTTAGCAGTAAGATTAGAAAATAAGGAAAAAGCTTCGCGTTGGTATCCTGGTGCCGGACTTTACAGAAAAGTTCAGGTGATTGTTAAAGATGAAACGTCTTTTGCCAATTGGGGAACATTTATTACAACACCATATATCGATTCAGATGTAGCCAAAGTAAATATTAAGTCAGAAGTTAATGGTGATAATGTTTATGTAGAAACAATCATAAAAGATTGTGAAGGAAATATTGTTGCTCAAAATAAGAATGATCAATTATTTGGTAATACTATAGACCAAAATATAGCTGTCAATAATCCTAAATTATGGAGTCCGGAATTTCCTGTTCTTTATACTGCAACATTAAAGTTGTTTAAAGATAGTGAGTTAAAGGATGAGCAAACCATTCGGTTTGGAATTCGAAGTATTAAGTATAGTGCCGAAAAAGGCTTTGAGTTAAATGGTAAAGTAACCAAGTTTAAAGGAGTATGTTTACATCATGACTTGGGTCCACTTGGGGCGGCTCTTAATAAAGCTGCATTAAAACGACAATTGACCATTTTAAAAGATATGGGTTGTAATGCAATTCGTTCATCTCATAATATGCCGTCATTTGAGCAATTGGAATTGTGTGATGAAATGGGTTTCCTATTCCTTGCAGAAAGTTTTGATGAGTGGGCTAAACCTAAAGTTAAAAATGGATATAATCTTTATTTTAATGAATGGGCCGAAAAAGATGTTGTTAATCTGGTAAGGGCTACTCGTAATCATCCATGTATTGTTATGTGGAGTTCTGGAAATGAAGTGCCTGATCAACATGGTAGTATAGGAGTAAAGAGAGCTAAAATGCTACAGGAAATTTTTCATAGAGAAGATCCAACCAGACCTGTTACAGTAGGAATGGATCAGGTAAAAGCTGTAATGGCTAATGGTTTTGGAGCGATTATGGATATTCCAGGATTGAATTACAGAGTTCATTTATATGAAGAGGCTTATGATCGTTTTCCACAAGGTTTTTTACTTGGCTCAGAAACTACTTCAACAGTTAGTTCTCGGGGAATTTATAAATTTCCGGTTGAGATGGTCAAGAACAAAATGTATGACGACGGACAATGTTCTTCTTACGATTTTGAGTATTGTAGCTGGAGTAATTTACCTGATGATGATGCTGCGTTACAAGATGATAAGGATTGGGTGATTGGAGAATTTGTGTGGACAGGATTTGATTATTTAGGAGAACCTACTCCATATGATACACAATGGCCATCAAGAAGTTCGTATTTTGGAATTTGTGATTTAGGAGGCTTGCCAAAAGATCGATTTTACTGGTATCGTAGCAGATGGAATAAAGATGAAGAAACCTTACATATATTACCTCATTGGAATTGGGAAGGTAGAGAAGGAGAGGTAACCCCGGTTTTTGTGTATACCAATTATAAGAAGGCAGAACTTTTTGTAAATGGAAAAAGTCAGGGAATTCAAGAAAAAAATAATGATACAAAGCAAAATAGGTATCGTTTAATGTGGATGAACGTAAAGTATGAACCTGGTACATTAAAGGTTGTAGCTTATGATGATAATGATAAACCTGTATCAGAAAAAGAAATTCATACAGCTGGAGCACCTGATCATATTGAGTTGTCAGCGGATAGAACTGTTATAAAAGCAGATGGACAAGATTTAAGTTATGTGACTGTATCAGTAGTTGATAAAGATGGTAATTTATGTCCAAAAGCAACAAATCAACTTAACTTTAAAGTAAGTGGAAAAGGACAATATAGAGCTGCTTGTAATGGTGATGCTACCTCGTTGGAGCAGTTTCATTTACCAACAATGAAAGCGTTTAGTGGTAAATTAGTAGTTCTTGTTCAATCAACCAAAGAAGCTGGTGATATTGAACTTAAAGTTTTAGGTAAAGGTCTAAAGTCTGGTTTTATTAGACTAAAAACAGAATAGAATAAGAAATTATTAAAATAGATAAAGCGTAACCTTAATCGTTATTTAGGGTTACGCTTTATTGTATCTAGATGTGTTGTAATTGATTGGAATATAAATGTGTCTGTTAAAGGATGGCGATTGGAATGATAGTTTTTAAATAAATTTATTACCAAATATGCGCAATCGTTTGTATTTTTGCGCAATCGTTTGTATTTTTGTGAAAAATAAATTGGATGAAGAAGGTTACTATTAATGATATTGCTAAAAAATTAGGAGTTACTCCATCCACTATTTCCAGAGCTTTAGCTGATAATAAAAGAGTTAGCGAAGCAACCAGAGATAAAGTAAAAAAACTCGCTAAGGAAATGGGGTATCAACCTAATTTGATGGCTTCTTCACTAAGAAGAGGTAAATCCGATTTAATAGGAATGATTGTACCAAGAATAAATCGTCATTTCTTTAGTAATATCATTAGTGGTGTTGAAGAAATTCTAAATCCTGCAGGTTATAGTTTACTGATCATGCAAAGTCATGAAGAATTAGAGTCTGAAATTAAGGCTGTCCATTCTCTTATGAGAAACAGAGTAGCAGGTATAATACTTTCTTTATCTATCGAAACCAATCGTTTTGAACATCTTCAGAGTGTAGTTGATGCAAATGTTCCTTTAGTTCAGGTCGATAGAGTTTCAAAAAGCCTGAAAGGACCTAAGGTTGTAAATGACAATATTACTGGTGCTTATTTGGCAACTAAACATTTATTACAATCAGGATATAAACGAATTGCTCATTTCTCCGGAAATAAAATGATAAATGTTTATGATGAACGTATTACAGGCTATAAAAAAGCAATTGCAGAAGAACTTGGTGATGTTGATGAAAATCTGATATTAGAGGATATAATAACACGGGATTCCGGGTTTGAAACAATTCAGAGAGTAATTGACGAGAAAAATATTGATGCAGTTTTTTGTGCCGGTGATTATGCTGCATTTGGAGTTTTTGAAGGACTAAAAGACAAGGATGTTTGTTTTCCTGGTGAATTTGGTTTAGTGGGGTTTGGTAATGAACCTTTTGCAGAAATGCTTCATCCTTCATTATCATCAATAGAGCAAGATGGTAGTGAAATTGGTAGAATTGCAGCTCAGGAAATGATAGATGCAATTCATGGTGATCTACATGATATAGAAAGAGTGGTTCCTGTTCGATTTATTCAACGGGAATCGACACAACATAAAGTTTAATTTAAAACAGAATAATTATGAGCATGGAAGTACGTTATGCAGCGCATCCTGAAGATGCAAAAAGCTATGGAACTGATAAATTACGTGAAGAATTTTTAATTGAGAAAGTAATGGTTCCTGGAGAAATTAACCTAGTATATTCTTTCTATGACAGATATATCGTAGGTGGTGCGGTTCCAACTGATAAGCCAATAAAATTAAATACATACGATGAATTGAAATCTGAAGATTTCTTAGCTCGTCGTGAAATGGGTATTATTAATGTTGGTGGTGATGCTAAAATTACTACAGATGCGGGTGAATACACATTGAAATATAAAGAAGCTCTTTATCTTGGTCAAGGTGAAAAAAATGTTGTATTTGAATCATTAGATGCAGCTAAACCAGCTCATTTATATATTAACTCTGCTCCTGCGCATGCTGCTTACCCTTCTAAGCATATTACTTTAGATGATGCTAATGTATTAAAATTAGGAGCGTTAGAAACTTCAAATGAGCGTCAGGTAAATCAAATGATTGTAAAAGAGGTTGTGACTACTTGTCAACTTCAAATGGGTATGACAGAGTTAAAACCTGGTAGTGTTTGGAATACAATGCCTGCACATACTCATAATCGTAGAATGGAAGCTTACTTTTATTTTGAAGTTCCTGAAAAACAGGCTATTTGTCACTTTATGGGACAGCCAGATGAAACACGTCACATTTGGATGCAAAATGAGCAAGCTGTATTGTCTCCAGCATGGAGTATTCACAGTGCAGCAGGTACTTCAAACTATATCTTTATTTGGGGTATGGCAGGTGAAAACCTAGATTATGGTGATATGGATGTTCGTCAACCAAACGAATTAAAATAAAACTCATTTGTTTCTCACCTTATTATTTTAATGATGAGGTGAACCTATGAATAATAACAACAATAAATATTCAAAAATGATAAACGAATTATTCGACCTTTCAGGTAAAGTAGCTCTTGTAACAGGAGGAACTCATGGTATTGGTATGGCTTGTGGTAAAATGTTAGCTAAAGCAGGTGCTAAACTTTGTGTTAATGATTTAAATGACGAGAAATTAGCTGAGGCTAAAGAAGAATATGCTAAAGACGGTATTGACGTTTTTACAGTAAATTTTAATGTTTGTAGCGAAGAAGAAGTTGATAAAGGTATTAGCATCATTGAAAAAGAAGTTGGTCCTGTTGATATATTAGTAAATAATGCTGGTATTATTAAGCGTGTACCAATTTTAGAAATGCCAATTAAAGATTTTGAACAAGTTATTGATGTTGACTTAGTAGCTCCTCTTATTGTTGCAAAACGTATTGCTCCTGGTATGATTGAGCGTCGTCAGGGAAAAATCATTAACATGTGTTCTATGATGAGTGTTTACGGTCGTCAAAATGTTTCTGCTTATGCTGCTGCAAAAGGTGGTTTAAAATTATTAACAGAAAACATGACTTGTGAGTGGGCTAAATATAATGTACAGATCAACGGTATCGGTCCTGGTTATATTGCTACTTCACAAACAGCTCCTATCCGTGTTAACGGACACCCATTTAATGATCTAGTTATGACTCGTACTCCTGCTGGACGTTGGGGTGAGCCAGAAGATGTAGGTAATGCTTGTTTATTCTTATCTTCTAAAGCTGCAGACTTTGTTAACGGTCATATTTTATACGTTGATGGAGGTATTTTAGCGAACTTTGGATATGTAAAAGGTGAAAATGAAATCTAATTCTTTATGAACAAGATTTTAAAATTTTCATATATAACTTTATTTCTGGCTGCATTTACTGCATGTACATGCAACCAGAAATCCTTAACAGTTTCGGTTAGTAATTCGTTGGATATTGATAGAGGTGGAGAGACTGTTAGAGTGGATCTTGGAGCCTTATCTTCTACATCTGGTCAATTTATCGTTGTAGAAAAAGCATCTGGAAACGAAATTCTTGCTCAATTAGTTGATGAGGATGCAGATAGTACTTATGAGGCTATTTTGTTTCAAGTTGATTTAAAAGCTTCAGAAACTAAAGAATTTGTTATAAAAGAAGGTGCTACTACAATAGAACCAACTGAAGTGAAAACCTTTGGACGTTTTGTTCCTGAACGTTATGATGATTTCATTTGGGAGAATGATAAAGTGGCATTCAGAATGTATGGGCCAACATTAAAAAAATTAAAAGAAGAAGGAAACCCAGAAGGAGGAATCTCCGGAGGATTAGATTGTTGGCTTAAAAAGGTAAACTACTCTGTTATTAATAAATGGATTAAAGGTTACGAGAGTGATCATATGTTCTATCATAGTGATAGAGGTGAAGGTTTGGATAATTATCATGTAGGTCCAGGTTTAGGTGCTGGAGGAACTGGTGTTATGGTAAATGATTCACTTGTTCAATCTATTAACTTTACTAACTCACATGTGTTGTTAAATGGTCCGATCAAAACAAAATTTGTTTTAGATTATGATCCTTATGGTGCTGGAGATGTTAAAGTGCAGGAGCAAAAAACAGTATCTATTGATTTAGGATCTAACTTAACTAAGTTTTCTATTTCAGTTGAAGGTACAGATGTCTTAACTTCAGGTATTACCTTGCATGAAAACGATGGTGAATTAACTGTTGATTCTACAGCTGTTTTTGTTGATTATTACGCTCCTTATTTTGGAAATGAACTTGGCAATGCCATTGTTGTTGATCCTAAGTATTATGCAGGTTATACTTGTATTAATTCAGAAGAAAAAGATCATAGCATCATATTATTACATTTGAATGTTATTGATGGTAAGGTTGAGTATTATGCTGGATTTGCATGGAGTGAAAGTAAACAATTTTCAGGTAAAGAGGAATGGGAATCTTATTTAGCAAATTTTGCTAAGAAAATTCAAAATCCTTTGCATGTAACAGTAAAATAATTTTACATATTATAGTTTAGAGATTCATTCTCTTCAAAAAAAAAGTCAGGTAGTTGTGCTATCTGACTTTTTTATTTCTATTAGGCTGATGCATGAATCAATTTATCATATGTTTTTTTGATATTGGTTGATTATGTGAGTGCACTATCCACTTAATTACTTTAATTAAATCTTACCTCTTTTTGTTTTAATAATTATACCCTGTGTATTATTAGGTATTTAAAGTATGGTGGTTCCGGACATACTTGTTAATGAACCTTGGATGCATAAGGTGTTTTAATCCGGAGGCATAAGATAACAATGGCCGGACGTATGCGTCCAGCCATATTAAATAGTATTGTTAAATACTGTTGGTTTTATACGATGTATATTCTATCAGGTATAAGTCTATTTTCTAGGCAGACCGGAGATGTCTAACTTTGTGTTAGGGATGCTCAAATCTTTTGTGTCTTTTATAGTTAATATAATATCATTAAAATCATGATCACATGAATTACTATCCACCTTTATATCTTCAAAGGTTAATACAATATCATCACAATCACTACTTAAAAATAGGGTTGATTGTTGTCTTTTGTTAATATTAAATATTTTGTCTGTATAATGTGTGTAACTACCATCTACAGTAAGTCCGTTTTTCCAACCCTGAGCAACAATATAAAAACCAATTACAGTACCAGCTGGAAAACTATCTTCTCCTAATTGTACACGATCTCCATAATCAAGACCTCCACCTTCTCCAACTTTTGATACATTCGGAAAAATAATATGTTTTTCTACCTCATCAATGCATTGAGGAGGGTTATTTTCTTGGTAGGTATAATAACCAAAAGTATTCTTCCAACTAGCTCCTTCGTCAATAAATGTAACGTACACTGGAGTTTCTTCACTTACATGAATGTTTAACACAGCAGTTTCACTAAAAAGGTCTGCGTGATTATTTCTGGCATCTTTGCTTTCAGGAAAAAGTTCTGAAATGTTATCCATAAGGGTTTCACATGGTTTGGTTGGCTCAATATCATCAGGTACTCCTTCATCAATACTGATGGCAAGTATTTTTAATCCTCCCAGTCCGGAAGCTACAAAAATCAGACTGTCTTTTGATTCTACAAAATTAGTAGACTGATAATCGCTGAATTCCATTGCACCTAACATCCATAGGCTATCATTTTTTTCTTCAATAAGTCCTCCAATGTAAACTCCTGATTCACCATTTCCAATTAATACAAGATCTCCATTCAATGAAACGCTGTTTGTTACATGATTCTCATCTAGCTCACCTTCTGGTGTTTCTGGTTTAGCTATAGTTTGTTTTACACTTCCATCTAAATTAAGTATTGAAAGACCTCCTTCGTTTAATGCAGTAAAGATATAATCATCAGAAACTGCAATCTCTGATTTTGATTCAGGAGTATTTGCACCACCAACGTAATATGTCTCTTTATATGCTGCATCAGGTAAATCGAAAACATTTACCCTTCCTTCCTGACCTTGCAATACATAAAGATTATTAGAATTGGAATCAACAGAACGTACATCATCAATCTCATGAGTATTTATTTGGTTATACTCTGAATCAAAAACAATAATACCGCCATCTGATCCATAAGTTGCATAAATTCGTCCTTCCACAACTTTAATATCAGTTCCTACATATGAGGGAATATCAATAATAGTGTCTACTTTTTCGAATGACATATTTTCAGTCAATGAAATAACTTCCATAAATGCAGGAGAGTTATATCCTACATCAGCGTAATCACCTCGAGCCCCAACGATATAGATTTTTCCATTTGAATAATCAATGGCACTAACATCTGTATTATCCAGGATAGCACTTGAAACAATTGTAGGATTTTTTACATCTGAAACATCAAATATTTCAACTCCTCCAAGATATTTTTCACCTTTTGTATTGTATGTCACAAATGCATAATTATCACTGATTGTAACATGTGAAGCTTGTATTGTATTATCATTAAAAACGGGTGAAGCTACTTCTGCTTTTAATTTAAAAACGTAATTTTTAGTTAGATCTATCTCGTTATAATCATCTGTGCTTTTTAGAGTCGAGGATGTATTAGTTTCCACAATGGGTACAATCTCATTTTTATAATTAATTCTGGATGACAGATTATTATTACTGGTATAGATAAGCAAATTACCAACTTCTGCAAATTCATCTTCTGAATTGCTGTCTATTAAGGAGTCTTGTTGGCAACTAAATAGTGTTAGTGTGCATAAAAGTATTAGAATTGAAAGACTAATGTTTTTCATAGTTTACTAATTTGAATTTTAGTTAAATTTATTCTATTGACAAATTAAATAGTTATTTTTCACTTATTACAGCATGCTATTATATTAGGTTCCTTTATTTTGATGAATTACCATATTTTTTAGTTTAATTAATCTATTCTAGTTATTACTATTAATGAAAGATAACGTCAGGTACTTTACTAAATAGAATGATGGATATACTTTAGTATTATGTTATAAATTTAGTAGTGGATTTGAACTTATTACTGCATTAGTTTATATCAATTAACTATTTCGTTATTAAAAAGTAAATATTGAAACATACTTGGATAAACGTCGTAAAAATGTTGATGAATATTTTGAAATAGAGGATTAATATTTTTGATATTGCAGTTGTTTGTTGATAAATGAATTAATAATAAAAATTATATATATGAAGTTAGTTTTTACCAGTTTATTATTTGTTATGTTTTTGGGTAACATAAAGTCTCAGGAAAACAAGGCAGATTTAATTAAAAGTTTGACAGAAGGATTGATTCAGGTTGAATTATCAGATTTAAATGAAAGTTCTCCAATTTCAAGTATTAATAAATTAGCCTATGAGCAAGCTTCAAAGTCTGTTGTTCTTACAAAAGATAATATTGCCGAATCACTTAAAGAAGCCAATTCATATAGTGCATTTATAATTACTGTTGGTGTTCACACTATTGTAATAGTGAAGGATTATTCAAAGAGTAGAATGTCAGGATCTTGGGGTACAAAAATGCCTTGGGGAAAGGGTTATATTCAAAAAGGATCATTGAACTATAAAGAAGATTATATAAATAATCTGATTGGAATACCAGATACTCAAAGAAGGATGATGTTTCTATTTAAATAAAGATTAGAGGAGGTTTATTGTTATTTAAACCTCCTCTTTATTTATTAATTAGATGATTGGGCCAGCTTTAATTAATTGTTTACCTAACTCAGTGTCTGTGTATTTATTGAAATTCTCAATAAATAATTCTGCTAAGTGTTTTGCTTTTTTATTCCATTTATCTGGATTAGAATATGTTTCTCTTGGATCCATAATTTGAGGATCTACGTCATGTAACATTATAGGAACAGATAAATTAAAGATTGGAATTGTTTTAGTTTCTGCTTTTTCAATTGATCCATCTAAAATAGCATCGATAATCGCTCTTGTATCTTTAATGGAAATCCTTTTACCTGTGCCATTCCAACCTGTATTAACAAGGTAAGCCTGAGCATTATGTTCTTTCATTTTCTTTACAAGTTCTTCTCCATATTTAGTTGGGTGTAGAGATAAGAAAGCTTCTCCAAAACATGCTGAAAATGTTGGAACAGGTTCTGTAACACCAAGTTCAGTTCCTGCTAGTTTGGCAGTAAAACCTGATAAAAAATGATATTGTGTTTGTTCTGGAGTTAGAATAGATACAGGAGGCATTACTCCAAAAGCATCAGCGGTTAAAAATATTACCTTATTTGCGTGTCCTGCTTTTGAAACAGGTTTTACAATATTATTGATGTGATAAATAGGATAAGAAACTCTTGTGTTTTCTGTTACAGATTTATCATTAAAATCAACAGAACCATCACTTAATACTGTTACATTTTCTAATAAAGCATTTCTCTTTATAGCGTGGTAAATGTCTGGTTCACTTTCTTTGTCAAGATTAATTGTTTTGGCATAGCATCCACCTTCAAAATTAAAAACACCATCATTATCCCATCCATGCTCATCATCTCCAATTAGAGCTCTTTTGGGATCTGTTGATAATGTAGTTTTTCCGGTTCCTGATAAACCAAAAAAGATGGCAACATCATCATTTTCTCCTTTGTTTGCAGAGCAATGCATAGCTGCAATACCTTTTCGGGGTAAATAGTAGTTCATCATGGCAAAAATTCCTTTTTTCATTTCTCCACCGTACCATGTTCCTCCAATAATTTGCATTTTTTCAGTAAGGTTGAATATAGTAAATACTTCAGAATGCATTCCTTGTTCTTCCCAATTTGGGTTTGTGAATTTTGACGCATTTAAAACAACAAAATCAGGTTCGCCATATGACTCTAATTGTTCTTCAGTTGGTCTGATAAACATATTTTTCACAAAATGTGCTTGCCAGGCAACTTCAGTAACAAATCTTACCTTTAGTTGTGTGTCTTTATTAGCTCCGCAAAATGTATCTACAACATACAAATGATTATGTTTTAAATCATCTATAACCTGGTCTTTAAGCTTTTTCCAAATTTCAGGAGAAAGAGGTCTGTTATCATTTGGAGCGTTTTCAGATGTCCACCAGATACTATCTTTAGTGATATCATCATATACAATATATTTATCCTTAGGCGATCTTCCTGTAAATCTTCCAGTCATGACATTTACGGCTCCAAAGTTGGTTAAAACTCCTTTTTCGTACCCGGTTAAACTTTGGTTTATTTCTTCAGAAAACAGGAATTCGTAAGATGGATTGTAGATAATGTCTTTTTTGTTTTTGATCCCATATTGGGTTAGGTCTACCGTAGATTTGATTGCTTCCATACGCTTTCAATTTAATACTGTTAAAAATTTGTGAATATTAATATTAACAGGATTAACTATAGTAGAAACAATAATATTAATATCCGGAATTCGTAGAAATTTACTTACGCCTTGGTTGTTAGTAAGAATAATAGGTGGTATTGTAAGTAAGTGTTTCTTATTAAAAATAGTTAAAAAGAATAAATAAATGCAAATAAATCTTGTTGATTTTAAATTGATGTAGGTTAAGGTGTTGTGAATGAGGTTGAAAATATATTTTGTTGAAAGATGTAGGAGATTAGTTTTAGATTGATAGGCCAAATATTTATAATTTGTTATTTATATCTGAATACATAAAAAATGGTTACTCCAAAAACAGAAGTAACCATTATAATACTTTATTTAAAGCTGAGTTTACTTAGTTTAATCTAAAGAAAGATATAGTGTCTTTTAAATGATCAGCTTGTTGAGCAAGCATTTCTGCACTGGAAGCTAATTCTTCACTTGAGGCAGCGTTTTCTTGTGTGATGTCATTTAACTGTTGTATGGCACTGTTTACTTGAACCGCTCCATTGTTCTGTTCCTGACTTGCAGCTGAAATTTCCTGAACCAGCATTGAAGTAGAGTTTATTTTAGGAATAATTTCATTCATTAACTGTCCTGTAATTGTAGAAAGGTCTAATCCTTTTGTTGTAAGTGAATTTATTTCATCAGCAGCAGTTTTGCTTTGTTCGGCAAGTTTTCTTACTTCACCGGCAACAACGGCAAAACCTCTACCATGCTCCCCAGCTCTAGCTGCTTCTACACTAGCATTTAAAGCAAGTATATTAGTTTTCATGGCAATGTCGTTAATGATAGATATTTTTTGAGATATAATTTGCATTGCTTTATATGCTTCCTGTGCATGATCATTAACTTTAACCGAATCATTATTTGCCTCATCAGATACTTTCGATGTCTCCTTTGCGTTGTCTGAATTCTGCTGAATACTCGCAGATATCTCTTCCATGGTTGAGCTTACTTCTTCTATAGAGCTGGCTTGCTCATTTGCACCTTGAGATAATTGTTGAGATGACCCACTTAATTGTTGACTTGCAACACCAATTCTGTCTGCTCCGTTTTTTATATTAGTAACAATGTCTCTTAAACTATCTACCATCTTGTTTAAGGCTGCTGCCAATTGACCTATTTCATCTTTTTGGTCAATGTTGAGTTTTGCATTTAAATTTCCTTCAGCTATAGACTCAGATATCTTAACGGCCTTTTTTAAACTATCAGAAATATCTTTTGAAATAAAATAAATAAGTGTACCTAATACTAAGATGCTAAGGATTAGACCAATAATTATAATGTTTCTAATATGATAGGTGCTTGCAAATAGTTCATCTTCATAAACAGTAACCGCAACGTAAGATTGAATTTCGTCTAAATATCTGAAATATTGATATTTCTTTCTGCCATCCCATTCGTAGGTTATATATCCTTTTTCAGCGTTTGAATTCTTCATTTTTAAAAAGAAGTCTTCATCTGCGATACTTTTACCTTCATCTTTAGGGTGAATAATTAGGTTTCCATCGTTGTCAACAATGTAAGGATAACCGGAATCAAAGAAAGTTTTGTCGCTAAAAATAGCTTTTAGCTTATTCATGTTTTTTTCCTTTACACCAACATAAACAATACCTTCAATGTTTCCTTTTATAATTAATGGTCTGTATGCTGTAAGGTACCAATCATCCACAACAAAAGCTCTTCCGATGTATGTATTTCCTTCTAATATTGTTTTGATTACAGGAGAGGAGTTGGGGATATATGTTCCTACCGCACGTTCACCATTTTTAGCTATAACATTTGTTGAAACTCTAAGAAAACCATCATCAATTCTTTGAAAAATAGTTGCTGTTCCTCCAACTAACTCCTTAATTTCATCAACAAATTTAGTGCTGTTCTGAACTGTTTCACCTTTTACAATCCACTCCGATACGTTAATTTGTTTAGTTTCATGTGTTTCTTGATTAGTAGCATCAAGGTTTATTAAGCTGGAGCTAATTTTAATATCACCTAGGTTTTTAATGAATTGATCGGCTGTATTAATACCAATCTTTACATTTTGTTGATTTGAGGTTACATTTTGAGAAATTAATAGATTTAAATCTTTAACATGTTCCTGCATTCGTTCATTGGTAGTTACTTCGCTGGTATTCATTTCTACATTAATTATGTAGAGCCCAAGAATTCCTAATATCACAACAACTAATGTCGTTATCATCAAACCTAGACGAAGTCCAATTTTTACATCATGAAAGCGTTTCATAAGCAATAAGTTAAATGTTTTGTGTGTCTGTTTTTGTTCTATTATTTATGCTTACGATTACTTTAATATTATTGTTTCTATATATGTAAAATTGTTATTAACACCTTGTTGATAAATATATGATGAAAAGTCTTATTGAATTGATAAACGATTATGAAATGAATAAAGGAATATATTGTATTAAAAGTCATATTGGAATTATACAATAAAAAAGGGCCTTTAGGCCCTTGAATGAAAATGTATAATGTATTTATTTTATTGAAGTTACGTAGTTTTTGAAAGCTTTAAATGTTCCAATTTCCTTGTCTTTTTCAATTGTTGACGTTACCCAGTGACTTGTATATTTACCCGGTTTACTGATAAATAATTGTTGCGTTCCATCATCTAGCTTGTCTACATAATTATCAGGATTAACTATGATTGCTGCTCCAACTTTAATTTTTTCCGCAGCAACATCTTCAGGATGATATCCCCAGGAAATCACATAATTGTTTCCTTTGTCAACTTTCTGACCTTTGTGATAGTTTACTCCAGTAACAAATTGAACATCATCATCTGTTAATGCAAATGCTTCAACGCGCATTTCTCTAATTCCTGAGTATGCAGTTACTCTAACTAAAATGTCAACTTTTTTGCCTTTGTAAGGAACATCTTCAGATAACATTTCCATTTGAGATATGCTACCTTCTTTTCTTACTCTTACAGTTCGATTTGAAACAGGAGCAAGCATTACAACTTTTTCACCATCCCATAATCTTACTCCACCAAGACCTACTGTAGATCCTGCCTTATAATAATCTGCACCTAATCCGTTTTTTTGTTCCTCCGGACTTGGATACCATTTTGCAGATTTAAGTTCAAGACCAGGTTTTTGTTTATTATAAACATCAATGGCTGCAGCTTTATTATTAAAGTAAAGTCTTAATGCCATCCATTCATTTTCAATGGCTGGTCCATGATGTCCAATTGTACGATATAAATCGCCTGATGCTTCTTGTATTTCACAAGTATAAACAGAATCACTTCTCATAAATAAACTTGCATCAGTTTTGTTTTGTGAAAATGATGTTAGAATTGAAACAGAGAAGACTGTTAAAATTAGAAATATAGATTTCATAGTAATATTGTTGAAATTAATAATTAACATATTTTAGTCCAGAAGACCTTCGTAAAAATTGATATTTTCTTTGTTTAAAATGTCTACTGGCAGAAAATTCATAGCTTTAATGTTTTCTTTCCTAAATAAATAATTAAAAAGTATTATAGTAGCATTATAGCCCTGACTTTTTGATTGTTGGGCAATTAGAAAGTCTATGACTCCTTTTTTTAAGTATTTAATATTTTGATCCAGTGTATCAAAACCTATCAACATTATATTTTTGATATTATTTTCTTCCAGTATCTCAGCAATTAAGTGAATGCGAGAATTAGGAACATATATGATTTTAGTATTTGGAGATTCGTTTATATAATTTAATAAAGATTTTTTATAATCCAGATTGTCTTTATCGATTTTAAGTTGTAGATGTTTAATTTTATCTGTTGAGATGTTTTTTTCCTTAAAGAAATTAATAAACCCTTCAATTCTGTCGTTGATATGCGAATACTCTTGTTTTTCTTTTGTAACATATACAACTAATATTTCATCATCAGTATTATAGGCAAGATTACAAAGAGATGCTGCAACTTTTCCGGCAGCTATCGGATCCTGACCAATAAAAGATAGCGGATTAACTTCTGCGTGATGAATATTCATTTGTACAAATGGAATATTTCTATCGTTAAGAAGTTCTGCAAAAACTTTAGATTCACTTAAAAACATTGGAACATAAACTACACCATCTGGATTTAGCTCTAGTACTTTATCAAATGAATCATGAAAATCCTGAGCTCGTAATGAAAATGTAATTTTATGAATGTTTACTTTAAAAGAAGATAGTTCTGCAATTGCCTTATCAATTCCAGCTAAAGGACGAGTCCAATATTTTACATCTTCCGGATCAGGAAGAAGACATGCAATCTGTAATTCTTTTTTAAGAGCAAGGTTTCTTGCTAAGATATCGGGTTCGTACCCTAATTCCTTTATTGCTTTTTGAACTTTTTCGTAAGCGGTTTCTGAGAATTTACCTCTTTGATGAATGATTCTGTCAACAGTACCGGCTGAAACACCTGCTTTTTGGGCAATATCAACTATTCTTATCTTCATTTTGGTAATTAAAATTAGCGCCAGTAACTATTTTATGCTACTGACGCTACAATTATCTGCTAGTGCGTTATTTAATCCTGTTTTAATACAAAATCAACTTATGTTTTATTCAGGAAATTAAAAGTTGAAATAGTTTTTCGCGTTGTAATAGCAAATATTTTCAACATATGTTTTTAATAATTCCATATCGTTTGGAATTAAACCTTTTTCTACATCAGTACCAATTAAGTTACATAGAATACGACGGAAATACTCATGACGGCTATAGCTTAAGAAGCTTCTAGAGTCAGTAAGCATACCTACAAAGCGACTTAATAAACCTAGGTTAGAAAGTGCGTTCATTTGCTTTTCCATACCATCTTTTTGGTCTAAGAACCACCATCCTGAACCCCATTGGATTTTACCAGCAACAGTTCCATCCTGGAAGTTTCCTAACATTGTAGCGTAAACTTCGTTGTGAGCAGGATTTAAGTTGTAAAGAATAGTTTTTGTTAGTTTTTCTTCAGTAGCAAGGCTGTTTAAAAATTTAGACATATCCTTAGCAACTAAATCATCACCAATTGAATCAAAACCAGTATCAGCACCTAATTTGTTATACATAAAGGTGTTGTTGTTACGGATTGCTCCAATGTGGAATTGCTGAGTCCATCCTTTGGCATGATCCATAACTGCCAATTGATATAAAACAGCTGACTTATATTTGTTAATTTCTTCGCAAGTTAAAGCTTCTCCTTTTCTTGCTTTAGCAAAGATGGCTTTAATCTCATCGATAGTATATTCATCACAGAAGAAACGATCTAAACCGTGGTCTGATAATTTACAACCCATTTCTGCGAAGAAATCCTGACGAATTTGTAGTGCTTTACATAAGTCATCATAAGATTCAATAGCTACACCAGCAACTTCAGCTAAAGTGTTTACATAAGCATTAAAGTCATCTAAGTTATCGATAGCCATTGCTTTATCAGCTCTCCATGTTGGAAGAACTTTTGTTGTAAAGCCTGAATCTTTAATTTTTTTATGATATTCTAATGAATCAACAGGATCATCAGTTGTACAAATGATTTCAACATTTGCTTGTTTGATTAATCCTTTACATGAAAACTCAGGTGTTTGAAGTTTAGCATTACATGCTTCCCAAATTGATTTAGCTGATTTTTCATCTAAAATTTCTTCAACACCAAATGGTTTTTTTAATTCTAAGTGTGTCCAGTGATAAAGTGGATTACGAAGAGTATAAGGAACTGTTTTAGCCCAATTGTAGAATTTATCCCAATCACTTACATCTCCTGTAATTTCGTTTTCTGGAATACCATTGGTACGCATTGCTCTCCATTTATAGTGGTCTCCATATAACCAAATTTGGGTAATGTTTTCAAATTGTACATCGTCAGCAATTTGCTGAGGAGGAATATGACAGTGATAGTCAATAATAGGAAGGTTTTCTGCGTAATCGTGATATAATTTTTTTGCAGTTTCGTTTGATAAGATAAAGTCTTTATCAATAAATGTTTTCATGTTATTTGTTTTTTCGGTTATAAGAATGACAAATAAAACCAATTATATTCAATATAACTGGTTTAAATTTTTATTTTATAATGTAACACCACTTTTAAAGATGGCAATTTCGCGATAACCATTGATTTCATTTTTAGTTTTTTTACCGCTGGCAACCTCTAAAATATAATCAATAAATTCGCTGCTTAAATCATCCATGCTCATTCCATCAACAAGTCTACCTGCATTAAAATCAATCCAGTTTTGTTTTTGTTCTGCAAGTTGTGAGTTAGTAGCTATTTTTACAGTTGGGATAAATCCACCAAATGGAGTTCCTCTACCTGTTGTAAATAATACCATTTGACAACCGCACATACCTAAAGTTGTAGTAGCAACTAGGTCATTTCCTGGAGCACTGATTAGATTTAATCCAGAATTTTTTATACGCTCTGTATGTTTAAGAACGTCTTTAACCTTGCTGTTTCCAGCCTTCATCGTACAACCTAGAGACTTATCTTCAAGAGTTGTAATACCTCCATTTTTATTACCTGGAGAAGGATTTTCGTATATAACTTGATTATGACGTTTATAGTAGTTTTTAAAGTCATTAACCATGTCAACTGTTTTCTGGAATATATCCTTGCTTTCGCAACGATTCATAAGAATGGTTTCTGCACCAAACATTTCAGGTACTTCGGTTAAGACACTTGTACCTCCGTAGTGGATAACATAATCAGATACTCTACCTAACATTGGATTAGCAGTAATACCACTAAATCCGTCAGAACCACCACATTCAAGACCTAATCTTAATTTCGATAAAGGTTGAGTAGTTCTCTTATCTTGTTTTAGTACCTCAAATAATTCAGAAACAACTTCTACTCCTGATACAATCTCATCTTTAAGCTGTTGAGTTGTAATAAACTTAACTCTGGACTCATCATATTCTCCAAGAGTTTCTTTAAATGTACTGATCTGGTTGTTTTCGCAACCCAAGCCAACAACAAGCACTGCACCTGCATTTGGATGTCTTACGATATTTTGAAGTGTTTCACGAGTATTAACATGGTCATCGCCCATTTGAGAACAACCATAGTTATGAGGGAAAGTGTATATTCCATCGAAATAATTTAATTCATCAAAGAATAAACCTGATTTCATACACTTTTCTGTAAATTTTTTTGCTATAGATTCAGAAACACCATTAACACAGCCTACTGTTGGAATAATCCAAAGTTCGTTTCTGATTCCAACTTCTCCGTTAGTACGTTCGTAACCCTCGAAAGATTTTTCTTCCAAAGTAACTTTTACGTCAGTTTCTACCGGTTCATAACAGTATTCAAGGATGTCTCCTAAACCTGTTTTGATATTGTGAACATGAACATGCATACCCACTTCGATGTCCTCTTGGGCTACACCAATTGAACTACCATATTTTATGATTTGCTCGCCTTTTTTTATAGGGGCAATGGCAATTTTATGTGCCTGAGGTATGTCTGTTGCAACTTTAATAGAGTTGCCTTCAAACTCAAAGCTTGTACCGGCACTCACGGGCTCTAGTGCAACAATAACATTATCGCCTGGTTGAATATGTAAATGCTTCATAATAGTTGTTTTTTTATTGCTAAAAATTCAATAAAAACTTGAAATGTTGATGATAGTATAGAATACTCTAAAAATAATCTGGAGGGCTATTACTAAATATTTAGATAAAGCCCTCCAAACCTATAAAATGTTATTTAATAATATCAGCTAATGCTGATTGAATAGAGTTGTCAAGTATTTCGTTAACATATCCTGCTACAGCAGCAGATAAACCTGAAACTTCATCCAGGTTAATTCCCCAGATTTTCTCGTTACTTAAAATAGACTTCACTTTTTCTTCAACAGAAGTTTCTGAAGCCCAAACTGAGTTAATAATTTCTAATAATTCAGGAGTATCTTTTGCTTCAAATCCAATTGGATTACCAGGCTTATAAAGAACAAGTAATGCAGCTAAAGAGAAAGTAACTTTTTTAGGTAATTTTCCTGTACTTGCAACAGTATCTTTAACTGTTGGAAAATCTCTTGTTACCCATTTAGATAAAGAATTTAAAGAAATATCTTTTAAGAAGTGACGAATGTAAGGATTAAAGAAACGCTCTAAAATTTCGTCAGCAAAAGCTTCTAATTTTTCTTTATCTCCATCAATATTTGGTAATACTTCCTCAGCAACCATGCTCTTAATGTATGTTGAAACAGCTTCATCATCAAAAGCTTCTTTTACTGTTTCATGTCCACATAATAAACCTACAGGAACTAATGCAGTGTGAGAACCGTTTAATACTCTTACTTTCTTGTCACGGAAAGCTGTCATATCATCTAACCAAACCACATTTAAGCCTGCTTCGTCCATTGGGAAACTTTTACGAACATCTTCACCGCCTTCAATAGCCCATAAGTGAAAATATTCACCCATTACAACCAAGTTATCTTCATAACCTATTTCAGCTTGAATTTCTTTAATGTTGTCTTTAGGGAAACCAGGAACGATACGGTCAACTAAAGTACTGCTGAAAGTACAAGCACTATTTAACCAGTTAACAAATTCAGTTTCAAGATTATTTTGTTCTGCTAATTCTAAAACAATTTCTTTTAAGATATCAGCATTTTTTTCAATTAATTCACAACAAATAACGTTTAAACCTTTATCTGCAGCACCATTATATTTTTTATATCTCTTATATAAAAGAGCAGTCATTTTACCTGGGTAAGATTTTGGAGGTAAAGCGTTGATATCTTCATCGTCAATACGGCTAATACCAGCTTCAGTAGTGTTAGAAATAACTATCTCTAAATCTTTAGATAAGAAATACTCTTCGTATTTTGCATATTCAGCATAAGGATTAACTGCATCCATTACACATTCGATCAACTCAGTTGATTCTACAGGTTTTCCATCTTTGATACCTTGCAATCTTACATGATACATGCAATCTTGCTTCTTTAACATATCAACTAAACCGTTAGCTAAAGGCTGAACAACAACAACACCTGCGTTATAATCGATTTTGTTGTTTGCTTGTTGAATCATCCAGTCAACAAATGCACGTAAAAAGTTTCCTTCACCAAATTGAAGAATTTTTACAGGATAGGTCTTACGACCTTGAACAGTTTCATTATTTAATGCTTCCATAATACATTTATAAATTTTCGAAATAAAAGATTTTATTTTTTTTATGTGACCAAAGTTAAGATATTAATGTGTGTGCGCACACACATTAATGTTAAAAAATGTAAAAAACTTAAATTTTGTTTATAACTGTTATTATTTAATACTGGATCGTAATTCGGAAGGAGGGATGCCTAATTTCTTTTTAAATAATCTGCTAAAGTAGTGAATGGATTGAAATTTAAGTTCATAGCTTATCTCTTTTAAGCTTTTATCAGTTGTAAGAATGAGTTCTTTTGCCCTCATTAACTTTAAATCAATGTGATATTGGTGGGGAGCAATACCTGTATATTTCTTAAACATCTTCCTGAAATAGGAATAACCAACACAATTTTGTTCGGCTAGTTTTTTTAAGTCAATTTCATCTTCAACATGTTCTCGCATATAAAATCGTGCATGCTGAATCAACTTTTCAATTGGCTTTCCTGAAAAGTCTTTTTGTTTTTGCCAGGCAACAATATATCCTAGTAATTTTATAATTAAGCCCGATGCAATATGTTGATTCCCCGGATCTTCTTTTTGAATCAGTTCAAAGATTTTATAGTAGGTGTCAATAATATCTTCTCTTACTCCACAATGTATAACTGATTGACCAAGCAATACTTGATTTTGCTGTAAATAGTGATTTGCAAAAAGACCATCGAATCCAATGTAGTTTTCTATCCAACCATCACTTTTTGTAGGTTTGTATCTATGCCACTCATCTTTTCTGATAATCATTAACGTCCCTGCTTTGACCTGAAATTTACCTCTTGAATTTTCTAAAATACCCGAACCATCAGTTATATAGTTAATCTGATATTCGTTTAGCGTTCTGCCATTCTTCCATGTAAAGAAGTAACCACTCGGATGATTTTTTAACGGATATTGAATATTGGCAGGGATGGTTGCTTTACCAGCTACATTTAAATATAAGCCCCAATCTTTATCTTCGTCACTTACAGTAGTGTATTTAAAAAAGTCCTTCATTGTTGGTCCAAAAAGTGCAAATAAAACGCCAATTTGTGTATTGATGGCATGTTTTCTTCCGTCTATTTTTGTCTAAAAATATAATCAGAAGTTAAATAAACAAAAAAAATCTTTCAATTTACTTAGTATGAATTTTATAATCGGATTAGTAATAATTGCATTAGGAAGCTTTGGGCAATCGAGCTCATATGTTCCTATTAATAAAATTAAAAATTGGGCTTGGGAAAGTTTTTGGCTATCACAAGGTGTGTTTGCCTGGTTGGTATTTCCTTTGCTTGGTGCCTTTTTAGCAGTCCCGGAAGGGCACTCGTTAGGTGAAATTTTAATGAGTGGTGGAGGTGCAATTTGGAAAACCTTGGGTTATGGAGTTCTTTGGGGAGTTGGAGGTTTAACTTTTGGATTAAGTATGCGTTATTTAGGCGTTGCTCTTGGTCAGTCTATTTCATTAGGTACCTGTTCTGCTTTCGGAACAATTATACCGGCTTTAATGGAAGGTCAGGATTTATTTTCGGGTAAAGGATTAATGTTGTTGATAGCTGTAAGTATTGCCCTTGCTGGTATTGCCATTATTGGTTATGCTGGTAGCTTACGCGCTAAAAATATGTCTGAAGAAGAAAGAAAAGCTGCAGTAAAAGATTTTGCTCTAGGTAAAGGATTATTAGTAGCCTTGCTTGCCGGATTGATGAGTGCTTGTTTTAGCTTAGGATTAGCAGCAGGTAAACCAATTGCTGATGCAGCAACAGCAATGGGAGCCAAAAGTTTATATGTTACATTACCAGCAACATTTATTGTTACTGCTGGTGGATTTTTAACAAATGCTATCTATTGTCTGTTCCAAAATGTAAAAAATAAAACACTAAGTGATTATACTTCAGTTCCATCTAAGGTGTTTATAAATAATATTTTGTTTTGTGCTTTAGCTGGAGGTTTATGGTACTCTCAGTTTTTTGGATTAGGTGTTGGAAAAAGTTTCTTCGAAGAGGGTAGTGTTATTATGGTATTTTCATGGAGTATCCTAATGTCTTTAAATGTTACGTTTAGTAATGTATGGGGTATTATCCTTAGAGAATGGAAAGGTGTTGGAACTAAAACCTGGTCTGTATTAATCATTGGACTAGTAGTATTAATCTTCTCTACTTTCGTTATTAACTTTTAATTAGAGTCTTATAATAATTAACATAAAGAATTGAGATTTTACCATGTAATTAACTGCCAAGATTATGGTGAAATCTCTGCTTAAAATCCGTTTAATAAATAAATTATGGCCAATAAAGATTTAATTACAAAGGCTTATGAAATAGCCAAAGAACAATACGCTGCATTAGGTGTAGATACAGATGCTGTTTTAAAGAAAATGGAACAAGTTGCTATCAGTTTACATTGTTGGCAAACTGATGATGTAGGTGGTTTTGAAACTCCTGATGCTGAGTTAGGTGGAGGTGGTATTCAAACTACAGGTAACTATCCCGGAAAAGCTAAATCAGTTGCAGATATGAAGCAAGATCTTGATAAAGCAATGTCTTTACTACCTGGAAAGCAAAGATTAAATTTACATGCTATTTATGGTGACTTTGGTGGTGAATTAGTGGATCGTGATCAAATTGAAGTAAAGCATTTTCAAGGTTGGATTGATTGGGCTAAAGAAAGAGGAATGGGATTAGATTTTAATGCTACATTTTTTTCTCATCCAAAATCAGATGATGGATTTAGTTTAGCAAGTAAAAACGAAGATCATCGTAAATTCTGGGTTGAGCACTTAAAAAGATGTCGTGCTATTGGTGCAGAAATGGGAAAACAATTAGGAACACCTTGTGTACACAATACATGGGTTCATGATGGAACAAAGGATACTCCAATTGATCGTAATGGTTATAGAGCCATTCTTAAAAAGTCACTTGACGAAGCTTTTGCTGTAGAATATCCAAAGGAACACTTGAAAGATGCAGTAGAGTCTAAATTATTTGGAATCGGTGCAGAATCAATGACCGTAGGATCTCATGATTTTTACTTAGGTTATGCAGTTAAAAACAATAAATTAATTTGTTTAGATAATGGTCACTTCCACCCAACAGAGCAAGTAGGAGATAAAATTTCTGCATGTTTACAATTTGTTGATGAAGTATTATTACACGTTACACGTCCTGTACGTTGGGATTCAGATCACGTTGTAACCTTAAATGATGAAATTCAATTAATCGCCTCAGAAATTATTAGAAATGATTTTCTAAGTAGAGTTAATATCGGATTGGACTTCTTTGATGCTTCTATCAACCGTATTGGAGCGTATGTAGTTGGTACACGTGCTGCTCAAAAAGCATTTATGATTGCAATGTTAGAGCCAACTTCTACATTAATAGGTTACGAAGAAAAAGGTCAGAACTTTGAGCGTCTGGCTCTTCTTGAAGAGTTGAAAACAAAACCTTTCTCTGCAATTTGGGATTACTATTGTTTACAAGAAGGTGTTCCGGTTGGTGAAGAATATATCGCAGAGGTTCAAGCTTACGAAAAAGATGTTCTATCCAAAAGAGATGGTGCTACAGTAGCAGAAGTTGCTGAAGCTCATTAATCAGGATTAAACAAAGCGTTAATATAGTTTTATTAAAGATGATCAGTAGTTATTAGCTGATCATCTTTTTTTTAAAACGATTACTTTTTATTATAAAATTCCCTTAAAATCTACAGTATAATTAAAAAGTCAAGTCAATGGAAAATAATCTAAATCAACTCGTTAAATTATCACAAAAGTATGGACAAAATCCAGATTATATAATTGCAGGAGGAGGTAATAGCTCATATAAGAATGATGAAAAAATGTGGGTGAAAGCAAGTGGAACTTCAATGGCTACAATTGAAGAAGATGGATTTGTATGTCTTGATCGTGATAAAATGCAAGTGATATCCAGCAAAAAGTATAGCGATGATGTTACTGCACGTGAACAAGAAGTGAAAGAAGATCTTCATAATGCCATATTATTTCCTGAAGGAAAAAGACCTTCTGTAGAAGCCAGTATGCATGAGATAATAAATTATCCTTTTATTATGCATACGCATCCTACTTTGGTTAATGGTGTTTTATGTGCAAATAATTCAAAAGAGATTATTGCAGAAATGTATGGTGATACTGTTGTTTATGTCCCCTATACTGATCCTGGATATATTTTATTTAAAGAAGTTGATTTAGCTCTGCAAAATTATCGTTCACAAAGGGGCAAAGAACCTCAGATTATTTTTTTAGAAAATCATGGTGTTTTTGTTGGAGCAGAAACAGCTGATGAAATAAATGAAATCTATTCTGAAATTGAAAACAGATTAATACAAAAAGCTAAAACATACCCTAAATCAACTCAAGAACAAAAAGACATTATTCCTGAAGATATTATGAAAAGCATTGAATCATGTGAGGAGTTTAAAAATATGTATTCAGTATATGATTCAAGTGCTTTAACAAGAGAATTTATATCTGATGAAGAAAGTTTTAGTAAAGTAAGTATTCCATTTACCCCTGATAACATAGTGTATTGTAAATCAAAATACCTTTTTGTATCAGAAATAGAAACTATTGCAAATCAAGTTTCTTTGTTTAAAAATAGCAATGGGTATAACCCTAAAGTTATTGCGATTAAAGGTAAAGGAATTGTTGCAATTGAAGAGAGTGAAAAATCAGCTACAATAGTAATGGATGTGTTTAAAGACATGATGAAAGTAAGTTACTTGAGTGATTCGTTTGGTGGTCCAAGACCTATGACTGCTAAGCAAATTGATTTTATAGATAATTGGGAAGTAGAAAATTATAGAAGACAAATGTCAAAAGCTAACTAGCTTGTTGACTTAATATATTAAAGTTATTATACCAGACATAATAAATAAAAAGATGGAAAAAGTTAAAGTTATAGCAGTATTTGATATAGGAAAAACAAATAAAAAAATATTGCTTTTTGATCAGCAATTTAGTGTTGTTTATCAGTTTGAAGAGAAATTTCCAACATCAACAGATGAAGATGGTTTTGAATGTGACGATATCAGTTTAATTCAGAAATGGATGGTTGATACATTAAAAACTATAGTTGAAGAAGGTAAATATGATATTCAAGGCATTAACTTTTCAACTTATGGAGCATCTCTGGCCTTTTTAGATGACAAAGGTGAAATTTTAACACCAATTTATAATTACTTAAAAGAAGTAGATCCTGATATTCAGGAAGGATTATTTAATAGTAATGGTGGAATAGAAGAGTTTTGTCGTAAAACAGCTAGTCCTGCTTTAGGATTGTTATTAAATTCTGGTATTCAGATTCTTTGGTTGAAGAAGGAGAAACAAGATATCTTTAATAAAACGAAAGATATTATCCATTTTCCTCAGTATCTGTCATATGTATTAACAGGTAAAGTAACCTCTGAACCAACCTCAATTGGATGTCACACTTTTATGTGGGATTTTGATCAGATGGGTTATCACTCATGGTTAAAAGACAATGGTATCAATCTACCAGAACCTGTAACTAATGACACTGTATTTGATGCAGATATTGCTGGTACAACCATTAAAACAGGAGTTGGTATTCATGATAGTTCAGCTTCATTAGTACCATACTTACAAAAATCAAAAGAAGAATTTATTCTTATTTCAACTGGTACATGGTGTATTAGTATGAATCCTTTTAATAATGAACCATTAACAAGCGATCAGTTGAAGAATGATTGTTTGTGTTTCTTAACACCTCAAAAACGTCAGGTAAAATCATCCAGACTTTTTATGGGACATTTTCATGAGGTATGGAAAGATAAATTAAATGATTTCTTTAAAGTTGATCCAAAATATTTCAGAACGATTCCTTATAAAGCGGAATTGGTTAAAGGTGCAAAGGAAAAACATGGACAAGAATTGAAGTTTTTCCCATTAGGAATCGAAAAATTTGAAGAAGGTACTGCTCAGGTTGATTTATCAATCTTTAGTTCTTTTGATGAAGCATACTCTCGTATGGTTATTGAATTAACTGAATTGTGTATTAAATCTCTTCAACTAATTATACCTCAAAATGATAATACTAAGATCTTCTATGTTACAGGAGGTTTTGCTCGCAATCAAATATTTGTAACGCTTTTACAGGAGTATTTTAGTGATAAAAATGTGGTAACCTCCGAAATCGATAATGCTAGTGCATTAGGTGCAGCATTAGTTATCTCAGAAAATTTGGATGGTTTTGATATTGATAAAATAGAATTACAATCAAAATAAACATAATAACAAACTTTATTAAAATGGATACTTGTAGACGAATTTATTTACCACCTCTTAGCCTTGTAGGGCCTAATGCTTTAGCAGAGTTAAAAGATGAGTTAGCTTCACGCGGCTTTAAAAAAGCTTTATTTGTTACCGATGGTATGTTAGTTAAAATCGGTGTAGCAGAAAAAGTTGAAGATGTATTAAAAGGGGCAGGTTTAGATTATGTCACTTATAGTGGAGTAAAGCAAAACCCTAATGTTGAGAACGTAAATGAAGGTCTTGCTTTATTAAAAGAAAATGACTGTGATTGTATTATTACTTTAGGAGGAGGTTCTCCTCAGGATTGTGGTAAAGCAATTGGTATTTTAGCAACAAATGGTGGTTCTATCGAAGAGTATGAAGGAATTCATGTTTCTAAAAAGAAATCATTGCCAATTATAGCTATTAATACTACTGCAGGTACAGCTAGTGAAATTACCATTAACTACGTTATTACTGATACAAAACGTAAAGTTAAAATGGTGATGGTTGATAAAAACTGTTTGGTAGATATCGCAGTAAATGATAGTATGTTAATGCTTAATAAACCTGCAGCTTTAACTGCTGCTACAGGTATGGATGCATTAACACATGCTGTTGAAGCTTATGTTACCGTTGGTGCTTTTGAATGGTCGGATACATTAGCATTAAAAGCTATTGAATTAATTGGTAGTAGCTTAAGAGATGCTGTAAAAGATGGTCAGAATGTTGAGGCTCGAACTAAAATGGCTTGGGGACAATTTATTGCAGGGCAGGCTTTTTCAAACTGTGGTTTAGGATATGTTCACTCAATGGCTCACCAATTAGGTGGTATCTATGATCTTCCTCACGGTGTATGTAATGCAATTTTATTACCTCATGTAGAGGAATTTAATGCTTCGGTTTGTGGTGATAAATTTAGAGATATAGCAGAAGCTTTAGGTGTTGATACAACAGGTATGTCAACAGAAGAAGCAAACATAGCAGCTATTGATGCCATCAAAAAACTTTCATCTGATGTTGGTATTCCTTCAGGATTAGCAGAGTTAGGAGTTAAAGAAGATGATTTTGAGTTGATGGCTAAAAATGCTTTAGCAGATGTTTGTACAGGTGGTAATCCTAAGGAAGTTAACTTAGAAGATACCATTAATATTTACAAAGCTGCGTTATAATTTTGTACTTTTGGATTTTTGAAATAAATATTTTATGAAACAACTTGATGTAAAATTAATGCACCCTAGAGTGCAGATTACAAAGGTTATCAGTCGTATTTATAAAAATGGAATGACAACTACTTCTGGTGGTAATATTTCTATTAAAGATGAAAACGGCGACATTTGGGTTACTCCATCAGCTATTGATAAGGGAACTTTAACTGAAAAGGACATTATTTGTGTTAAAAAGGATGGAACTATCATTGGAGGTCACAAGCCTTCTTCAGAGTTTCCATTTCACAAAGCTATTTATGATGTTCGTCCAGATATAACTGCAGTTATTCACGCGCATCCACCAGCATTAGTATCTTTTAGTATAGTAAGAGATATTCCAAACACAAATATTATTCCTCAGGCGAAAGATATTTGTGGTGAAATTGGTTATGCTCCTTATGGAATGCCAGGTAGTGAAGAGCTAGGTGTTAAAATTGCAGCTCAATTTGAAGGTACTAAAACAATGGCTATCATCATGGAAAACCACGGTACTGTATTAGGTGGTTCTGATATGATGGATGCTTATACTCGTTTTGAAACTTTAGAGTTTTGTGCAAGAACAATCATCAATGCAAAAACTATAGGTGAGCCAGTAATGCTTACTGATGAGCAAATTAAAGAATTTCAGGATCAGATTCCTTATGATATTGAACGTAATGATACAGGTTCATATCCTCCGGAAGAAAGAGAAATTCGTCAAAATATTTGTGATATCGTAAGACGTGCTTGTGATCAGGGATTAATGATTAGTTCTTATGGTACTGTTTCTGTAAGATGGAAAGATAATGATTTCTTGATTACACCTCCCGATGTAGCTCGTTGGGATATTACTCCTGAAGATATTGTACAGATTAAAGGAGGTAAGGCTGAGCCAGGAAAAACTCCTAGTCGTTCAGTTTCTTTACATCAGAAAATTTATGAGATGAATCCTCATATTAACTCAATTATTCTTACGCAGCCTCCTTACTTAATGGCTTACGGAACAACAGGAGTTAAATTTGATGTAAGAACAATCCCTGAAAGCTGGATTTTCTTACAAGATGTTCCTTGCTTAGAATTCGGAACTCATTTTACAGGAAATGATACAATTCCTAAATTATTAAGTGAGTCTGTTCCTTCTGTTCTTGTTGCTAATGATTCATTTATTGTAACAGGAGATAAGTTACTTCAAACATTTGATAGACTTGAAGTTGCTGAGTTTAGTGCTAAGTCATTGGTAATGGGTGCTCCTCTTGGAAAATTATTCCCAATTAATGATGAGCAAGTAGAAGACTTAAGAAAGAAATTCTTATCATAAGTAATAACAAAACAATCATTAGATATTTATCTTTTGGTTTATGAATTTAAAAATCTAAAAGTGGAATTGTTCACTTTTAGATTTTTTTTTGTCTTTTATTTTCGCTTCTACTTTTCTTATTTCCCTTTTCTGTAAACTATTTTCTTTTTTTGCTTTGTATAAGATTTTTCCCATTAAAATCCAGTTGTTAATAGATGTAAATATTTTATCATAAAAACTTAAAATTATAAATGAAAACGATTACATTTGTTATCGCATTGAGATAAAGTAATATGAATGGTCATTAAATGATTAATAGTAATAACGATAACATTATTTCTATTCCATACTTATTTTACCGTTCTCGATCTATGATGAATGTATATCTATGAAACAAACAAACTATCAATTATTTGATTTCCTTGATTTTGATCCTGAGAATATAGGATTCGAAACATTGTGGAAAGTAGGTTCTCCGGAAAAGTATTACGAAAATGATGGAGATATAATTCTGGAATTACCTTTTTATAAACAGTTACCGGATAATGATATCACACCAGATGCCAACGCTGAAGCTAAATTGTTATATATGCACCTCAGGGCCTATGGTCAAAAGGTTCTTCGTGTTGCCATTGGCGAAAAAGATCACTTATTTTTAGATTCAGAAATGCTTCAGTTTTCAGAGGAACTTAATAGGATTCCTTTGCAAATATCAACATCCAGTACTGAATGGATTATAAGAGATATAGAAGGAGTAAAACGCGCAGAAATCAATTTGAAAGAAATTGAAATTGATTATTGGAGTGATTTACTGGATGCACCGCGACCAACTTTAGATATGACTTTTTATCCAGATGGGCAAAAAGAAATGAAAATCAGTGCCTATGATCAATTCTTTCCCAGAAGACATGATGCCTTCGCAGTAGCATTTGTAGAAAAAGACAAGCAGTGGAACAGGTCAACAATTTCTTTTCATTGTGATCCTGATGAAAAGTTCGTAGGAACAGGAGAGAGGTTTACCAAAATGGATCTTTCAGGACATACTTTTCAATTGAAAAATCAAGATGGTCAGGGAGTTAATAACAGAAGAACCTATAAAAATGTTCCTTTCTATATGTCCAGTAAAATGTATGGTGTATTTATGCATACATCTGCGTTTTCTAAAATGTCGATGGCAGATCATTCTACTAGATCAGTTCAATTATTGGTTGAAGATGAATTGCTTGACTGCTTTTTGATAGGTGAGGAAGATCCTGAAAAGATCTTATATCAATATAGAATGATTACCGGTTTCCCTACTATGTTGCCTAAATGGAGTTTTGGAACCTGGATGAGTCGTATGACCTACTTTTCAGAAAAAGAAGTTGATCAAATATGTAAACGTTTACAAAAAGAAGACTTTCCTTGTGATGTTATTCATTTAGATACAGGTTGGTTTAAAACAGATTGGTTATGTGAATGGAAATTTAATCCGGAACGTTTTCCCGATCCTAAACGTTTTATTCAAGATTTACGCAAGAATGGCTACAAGGTAAGTTTATGGCAAATGCCTTATATAGCTACTGATGCAGAACAACATGATGAGGCTAAAGAAAACTCGTACATGTGTTCCCTTAAAGAAAGTAAAAAACAGGGCGGTTCAAATTTTAGTGCTTTGGATTATGCCGGAACAATTGATTTTACTTATGATAAAGCAGTTGAATGGTATAAGGGATTGTTAAAAGAATTATTGGATATGGGAGTTGTTTGTATCAAAACCGATTTTGGTGAAGATATACATATGGAAGCTGATTATCATTCTATGTCTCCTGAAAAGCTAAATAATCTTTATGCTTTACTGTATCAAAAAGCTGCTTATGAAATAACAAAAGAGGTTACTGGTGATGGTATTGTATGGGCACGTGCCGGATGGGCTGGTTGTCAGAGATATCCTTTGCATTGGGGAGGAGACTCGGCTTGTAGCTGGGATGGTTTAGCAGGTTCATTAAAAGGAGGACTTCATATTGGTTTATCAGGTTTTGGCTTTTGGAGTCATGATGTTCCCGGATTTCACGGAGTACCTGATTTTATGAATTCTGTGATACCAGATGATTTATATGTGCGCTGGACTCAGTTTGGTGTGTTTTCATCGCATTTAAGATATCATGGAACATCAAAACGAGAGCCCTACGAATATCCTAATATTGCTCCAATAGTTCGTAAGTGGTTAAAATTAAGATATGCCTTAATACCATATATTTTAGAACAAAGTGAAAAGACAGTAAAGACTGGTTATCCTGTTTTAAGAGCTATGATATTCCATCATAAAGATGATAAGATGTGCTGGCATATTGATGATCAGTATTATTTCGGTGATGATTTTCTTATTGCACCGGTTATGAATAGCGAAAATATAAGAGATGTCTATTTACCGGAGGGTAAATGGATCAACTTCTTTACGGGAGAAATACAAGAAGGGAACAAATGGTTGAATAATATTGAAGTTCCTTTGGATCAAATGCCTGTCTGGGTAAAATGGAATGCTGAAATTTCTGTTTATCCATATCCCGTTTTAAATACAGATGAAATAGAAATAGATAAATCTGAAGTAATAAAATTTGATGAGTCTTACAAAGGATTGTCAAATAGTGTTTTAAATAACTTATTGAAATTATAAAATATACTGCACCATGAATACCTGGAAAACAAACTGGTCAGAATCAAAACAACACTACATTAATTGGTGGAATCAAAAAGGAATTGTTCTTAGTATGTGGGAACATCTTAAAAAAGATGGTAATCCTCATGCAATAGTAACAAAACCTTCAGAGCCTAAGGATTTAAATCAAAAATGGTTTGATCCTGTTTGGAGAGCAGATGATATTCACTATCAGTTAGCTTATAGTTCACTAAAAGCAGATGTTTTACCTGTTGCAAATACTCAGTTAGGTCCAGGTTCTTTAGCAGCCTTATTTGGAGCTGAATTAGAAGGGGGGGAAGATACAATATGGATCAGACACAAACCGGGTGTTGACCCAATCATTACATTCGATGAGAATAATCCTGGCTGGCAGTTACATAAGAATTTATTACAAGAGTGTAAAAAAAGAGCAAATGGCAACTATTATGTTGGTTGTCCGGATTTAATTGAAGGACTTGATATATTAGCCAGCGTTAAAGGAACTCAGGAAATATTAATGGATATGATTATGGCTCCTGAAGCATTGGAGGAGCAACTTCAAAAAGTGAATGATATCTATTTTGAAGTGTTCGATAAAATCTATGATATTATTCGTGAAGGCGATGAAATGGCTTTTTGTTATTTCTCAATCTGGGGACCGGGAAAGGTTTCTAAACTGCAGTCTGATATTTCTATTATGATCTCGGAAGAAGACTATCGTCGATTTGTTCAACCATATATACGTCAGCAGTGTCAAAAAATTGATTATACACTTTATCATTTAGATGGAGTTGGGGCTCAACGTCATTTAGATGCCATATTGGAAATTGATGAATTAAATGCAATTCAGTGGACTCCTGGTGTTGGCGAACCTCAGGGAGGTGATCCCTGCTGGTATGATTTATATAAGCGAATTTTGTCAGCGGGTAAATCAATCATGCCTTGTTGGGTTACATTAGCGGAGTTACAACCTTTGCTTGATAATGTAGGTGCTGATGGTCTGAATATTTTAATGGACTGGAAAAGTGAAAAAGATATAGATGAAGCGTTGAAAATTGTTGAAAAGTATAGATAATCAGGTTTTGTAAAAAATATAACTATGGAAGAAATTCTTAATAAATTAGCTGAATGCATAGAGTTTGGTAAAGTAAATAAAGCTGCTCCTTATCCACCGCAAATGAAAGATATGGATGGTGCTGATGAGTTGGCTGCTCAGGCATTGGAAAATGGTATTTCAGCTCAGGATATATTATCATCCGGATTAATGGTGGGGATGGAAAAAGTGGGAGTTAAATTCAGAGAAAATAAAGTATTCGTTCCACAGGTTTTAATGTCGGCAAAGGCGATGAGTACAGCAATGGAACACTTAAAACCTTTTTTTGCATCTGGTGAAGCTAAGCAAAAAGGAACTTTTATTATAGGAACCGTTCAGGGAGATTTACATGATATAGGTAAAAATCTGGTAGCTATGATGGTTGAAGGCAATGGCTATAGGGTAGTAGATTTAGGAATTGATGTAAAACCAGAAAAATATATTGAAGCAGTTAAAGAGAATCCCGGTGCTATAGTTGGTCTGTCGGCATTACTGACTACAACAATGGCAAATATGGAGGCCATTACAAAAGCCATTAAAGAAACAGCACCTGAAACTTTAGTTACAATTGGAGGAGCTCCTGTAAATGATGATTTTTGTAAAAAAATTGGAGCTGATAATTATTCTCCGGATCCACAAGGAGTTGTTGAATTCTTAAATACTAAATGTGCTTAAAAACCAATTATCTTATGCAAGGATTAAAATTATTAGAGAAAGCCTTTCGTTTAGAAGAAGTAGAAAGAGTTCCTTGGGTTCCTTTTGTGGGGGTTCATGGAGCCAAATTAATAGGAGTTGATGCTGAGGAATATTTAAAAAGTTCAGAGCACATTGTTAATGGAGTTAGTAAAGCGGTAGAGTTATATAATCCGGATGGTATACCGGTTGCATTTGATCTTCAGGTTGAAGCTGAAACTTTTGGCTGCAATTTAAATTGGAGTAAGGATAATCCTCCTGCAGTTACTTCACACCCATTGGCCGAAGGTATTGCAATTAGTGATTTAAAAATACCTGATGAAAATTCTGGTAGGATGCCTGTTATTCTGGATGCAACAAAGCAACTTAGGAGTAAATATCCTGATATTGCTCTATATGGATTAATTACAGGGCCATTTACCCTGGCACTTCATCTATTAGGGACAGATATCTTTATGAAACTGTTTGAAGATCCTGAATACGTAGGTGAATTAATGAATTTTTGTACTGAGGTAGGTATTAAGCATGCTGAAATGCTTATTGAAGCAGGTTGTGATGTTGTTGGAGTTGTTGATCCAATGACAAGCCAGATAGATCCGGGTTCGTTTGAGATGTTTGTTAGTCCCTATGTAACAAGGATATTTGATTTTGTAAGATCAAAGAAAAAGTATAGTTCCTTCTTTGTTTGTGGTTATGCACAACAAAATATTGATGTGATGTGCGATTGCAAACCGGATAACATTTCTATTGATGAAAATATTCCGCTTGATTTTGTAAAAGAAGCAGCCTTAGCTAAAGGAATTAGTTTCGGAGGAAATATGAAATTAACAGGTGTGTTGTTGTTAGGTGATGAGTTAGATTCTAAGAAAGATGCACTTGATTGTCTGGATTTAGCAGGCAAAAAAGGATTTGTTTTAGCTCCTGGTTGTGATTTACCAATGGATACGCCGGAAAAGAACTTGATAGCAGTCTCAGAATTGGTTCATGATGAGTATATTCAACAAGCAACTCGTGAAATGGAACATACTTCATCTTTAGAACCATTAAATTTAGATGGGCATTTTTCAGATGATAAGGTTGTGGTAGATATCATTACGTTGGATTCTTCATCATGTGCTCCTTGCCAATATATGGTAGAAGCTGTAAAACAAGCATCGCTGGATTTTGGTGATAAGGTTCAGGTTATTGAGCATAAAATTAAAGATGCTGATGGTATTAGAATGATGATGGCTCTTGGAGTTAAAAATGTACCAACAACTTGTATTAATGGTAAAGTTAAATTTATAAGTCAAATCCCGCCAAAGGATGAGATTGTAAAAGAATTGGAAAGTGCTATAACTTGATTTCGATTAAAAATTTTATATTCAGATTAAAATAAAAAGCTGATATACAAGGCAAATTTTGCAGGGCTAGCAGGCTAGCTCGAAAAATTTAACGAAGTAGATCAGTTTTTTATGCAAAGCTATGATAATTCCACTTATAAGCAGAAATATTCGGACTAGAAAATATTAAAAATAGACCTACTAATCTTTCATGATTTATAATTGAATCATACATTTATAGGCGGTCTGAATCCAAAATTTATGTCGAATTCAAGTTAGAAGATAATGAACATTCCCTTACATTTGGTTACAGGTTTTTTAGGAAGTGGCAAAACAACTTTTTTGCAACACTTCCTAAAAAACTTTAGTTCAACTCAACGCATTGCAGTGGTTCAGAATGAGTTTGCACCTGTAAATGTTGATGGTGCTATTTTAAAGGATTTTAAAGATTATCAAATTCTTGAAATCAATAATGGATCTGTGTTTTGTGTATGCTTATTAGGCTCTTTTATCGAATCACTGGAAGCTTTTATTCTGCAACATCAACCTGAAGTAATTATAATGGAAGCTTCAGGATTATCTGATACCTTAGGGGTAGGACAGGTCTTTCAATCTCCAAAACTTAGAGGTAAAGTTCACTTGGAGCATATCTGGTGCCTGGTGGATGTGGTGAATTACCAAAGGTCAATTAAGCAACGTTTTGAACATCAGGTAAGAAGTGCTGATACTATTGTTCTAAATAAAACTGACTTAGTTAAAGGGACTCTAAGTGAATTAACTAAAGAATTAAAGACTTTAAATCCATATGCAACTATAGTGGAGACTTCTTATGCACAAGTTGATTTGAAGAATATTATTAAAAAGCCTAAATTCTTTCAAAAAAAAGGAAATGAATCATTGGGTCGTCCGGATATAGCTTCTTATATAGTAAAATCATCACAAAAAATTAATGCTAATAAGCTGGATGAGTTTCTTAATAAATATGCTATGGGATGTTATAGATATAAAGGATTTATACATACTACAGATAATAAAACACTAATGGTTCAAGGTGTCTTTGAAAGCTTTAAGGTTGAGGAAGTATCTAACTATAATGGACCAAGCGAATTAGTATTGATAGGGGAAATATCAACAAAGGAAAATTTACAAATAGCTTTTCAATATTATTGCAAATGATTCAAAAATATACATTTTCATTTAGTGATTTGAAAATAGATTATGCAGAAATTAACAGGTTGCTAGGGTATGCAAATCAAGAACTTCCAGAACCGTTTGCAAGCTATTTAACTGAAGCAATCATTTGTTGTAATGAAATTGAAGATTTTCAAGGAGTTTATCTATTTAAAGATGGATTGGTTTCTGATAGTCGATTTAGAATTAATGGTGAGGTTTTTCAAACAGGAAAAACAATTGCCGGAGAGTTGAATGGTTCAGAAATGCTGGCATTGTTTATATGTACTGCCGGAAAAACATATAATGAACTTATTAATGCTGCAATGAATAATGATCCGGTAGTTGGGTACGTTTATGATGTTTTAGGAAGTAGTATAGTGGAGGCAATTGGGGATAAAATTGCTGGTTTTATTCGAACAGATGCTCAAAATAAAGGTTTTAATACTACCAATAGATTTAGTCCTGGTTACTGTCACTGGAATGTAAACGAACAACAAAATTTATTCAAATTATTTAATGGAGATACTGCTGGGGTGAGTCTGTCAGAATCATCATTAATGTTTCCTACAAAATCTATCTCAGGCGTTATTGGCGTCGGTAAAAGTGTTGAACATCGCGATTATCAATGTAACCTGTGTACCTTAAAAAATTGTAGTCACAGAACTGCACATCTACACTAAACATCTGCACTAAACTTCTGTACAATAGTAATTCTTTACTCTCATTTTGTTATTATCAATATTTCATTGATTTTTGTATCAGCGTAAATTATTTGTTGTTGTATCTGTAAATTATATAAGTCAATCAAAGTTTTAACGTAATGGTTTAAAAGGCTGAAAGCCTGAAATATCACAGCAAGGGGCATCGCCCCTTGTATTAGTCGACATGTAAATATCAGGCTGTAAGCCTGAAACTTATGGTTGAAGATGTTTCATACATATAGCCTGAATGAGCATTTTGATCAAGACCTTATGGTGATCTGCAAGGGCCAAAGCGAATCTATTGAGGAACCTACTCCATGTAATGATGTATAAGGCTTTGGCTTCGGAGATTTTCAATTCAGCTTTTAAGGAGGATAAATCCAACACTTGATTCACATTATATATAATAAGCACCTTGTAAGTGGTCTTTTGCCTCTTATCTCTTGTCTTAATTCTAAGATAACTTATAATTCTATTTACACCGTAAAGTATGTTATTCTGTTATAATAATATTGTTATTTGATGTAATAGTATAGGTGAAGCTCTTTATAAGAATTGTACTTTTAAACTAATAATATTGAATAAAAGTACAGTGATTAGATGAAAAAATATCAGCCCCCTATATTAATAGCAACGATCTTAATAATAGTTAGTATGATGTCGTGTAGTTCAGAAGAACAAATTAGAGAAAGAGAGCGCCTTATTAATGCGCATTGGGAATATCATCAGGTAATCGGAGATTTAAAAGGAAAGGCAACTGTTCCTGGTGTTATTCATACCGACCTTTTCGCAAATAAACAAATAGAAGATCCATTTTACAGGACTAATGAAAAAGATTTGCAATGGATTGATAAAGAAGATTGGATTTATAAAACAGAGTTCAATATATCAAGTGAAGAACTAGCCTATGTAAATACTGAACTCAGTTTTGAAGGTTTAGATACCTATGCAGATGTTTATTTAAATGACAAGAAAATTTTGTCATCAGATAATATGTTTAGAACATGGAATGTTGATGTTAAACCATTTATTAAAGAAGGGGCTAACAAATTACAAATACACTTTTATTCTCCAATAAAAAGGGGATTAGAGTTGTATGAAGCGTCAGAGTATGCTTATCCTGCATCAAATGATCAATCAGAAAATGGAGGACTTGATGATAAAAAAGTATCAGTATTTACAAGAAAAGCAGGGTATCATTATGGATGGGATTGGGGGCCACGTTTTGTAACATCTGGCATATGGCGACCTGTGAAACTGAAAATGTGGGATAAGGTAAGGATTAAAGATTTTTTTATTAAACAACCATCAGTCACCAAAGAATTAGCAAAACTGGAAGCTGAAATTGAACTTAATGTTGATCATGATGATTCTTATTTATTACAAGTAATCAATGTTGCAAATAATAAAATATTAGCTGAGAAAGAAGTTAATACTTCTGTTCACAATAATAAGTTTACTATTCCCTTTACTGTTGAAAATCCAAAATTATGGTGGTGTAATGGATTAGGTAATGCAAATTTGTATGATTTTAAGATTATTGTGTCAAAGCATAATCAAACCCTGGCGAAAAAGGATATTTCTACCGGATTAAGAAGTCTTAAATTAATTCGGGAGAAAGATAAAGATGGAGAATCTTTTCTTTTTGAGTTAAACGGAGTAAAAGTTTTTGCAAAAGGAGCTAATTATATACCTAATGATAATTTCTTACCTCGTGTTACAAAGCAAGATTATGATAAAGTCATTGCTGATGCAGTAGATGCAAACATGAACATGCTGCGAGTATGGGGTGGAGGTGTTTATGAGGATGATTATTTCTATAAATTATGCGATGAAAAAGGGATCATGATTTGGCAGGATTTTATGTTTGCCTGTAGTATGTATCCGGGAGATTCATTGATGTTAAATTCTATCAAACATGAAGCTATTGATAATGTTGTTAGGTTACGAAATCATCCTAGTATTGCTTTGTGGTGTGGAAATAATGAGATGAATACTGCCTGGAGTTATTTTGATGATGAAAAAGGATGGGGTTGGAAAAAAGAATATACTCAAGAACAAAGAGAAGAAATTCAGGAGGCATACATGAATATTTTTCATCAGATTCTTCCTGAAGTGATTGATGGATATACAGATGGTGATGACTATTGGCCATCATCTCCTCAGGCTGGTTACGCAGCTAACCAACATTCAAGTTATGAAAGCACAAGTGGAGATATGCATTATTGGGGTGTATGGCATGGATTGCACCATTTTGAGGATTTTGATAAATATAGAGCTCGTTTTATGAGTGAATATGGATTTCAATCTTTTCCTGACTTTGAAACTGTAAAAAAATATACTCTTCCAGAAGATTATGATATAGAATCAGATGTGATGGCTGCTCATCAACGAAGTGGAATCGGTAATTTAAGAATTAAAGAATACATGAGTTGGTACTATCCGGTGCCAAATGATTTTGAACAATTTTTATATATGAGTCAGATGTTGCAGGCTCAAGGTATTAAAATGGCCATTGAAGCACATCGTAGGGCAATGCCATATTGTATGGGATCATTATATTGGCAAATTAACGATTGTTGGCCCGTGGCAAGTTGGAGTAGTACAGATTATTATCATAAATGGAAAGCTTTACATTATGCTGTAAAAAAAGCGTACGAACCCATTTTGATTAGTGCTCCGATAAAAGATGAAAAAGTTGACTTATATGTAGTTTCTGATTTATTAAAAGATATTGAGGGATACTTAAATGTTTCAGTACTTGACTTTAAAGGCGATAAAATTTCAGAATTGAATATTCCGGTTACAGTAAAATCAAATACAAGTACTCAGATAGATAAAATAGAAATTAGTCAATTAACTAAAGGAAGAAGTCAATCAGAATTGGTGATGGATATTAAATTGGTAGAAAATGATAATATTTTATCATCTAACATTTTTTACTTTTTATATCCAAAGGATCTGAAATTGCCTGAAGTGAAACTTAATGTCGAAGTATCAGAAACTAATGAGAAGCTTATAAAAATATATTCAGATAATTTAGCAAAAGGTGTTTATTTAAATATTCCCGATCAGGAGGTCATATTTTCTGATAATTATTTTGATATATTACCAGCAGAAGAAAAGCAAATTACTATTTCAGGAGAAGGAAAATTTAATATTGACTCCCTGCAAATAATGTATTTGAATAAAATAAAATAGTAATGTTAATAAAGAGTTTTAATGAACACAAAGGCACTGATACACTGTGCTTTTTTACTTTTTGTTATGGAATTCTGTTTCTTTCGCAAGATTTTATTTTGTGACCTTACATTCATCGAAGCGTCTTGCTTCGTTGTTTTGTTCAGGCCTCAGGCCTTTTTCAATTTCTATTGTAACCTATGATTATGCTCTAATCCACGGCGTAATCTTTAAACCCTGATTACGTATTTAAACATCGTAATGAGCATTGAAAATACAATAAAACAAATACTTACTGAAATAATACATAGCACCGCTATTGAGAATTGTAGTGAGTGAGTGAAACGACTTGTTTTGAAGTAGTTTTAATATGTAATAGTTGGTTAAATGCATATTGTGGGTTAAAGTAAATTCTACTTTCATAATAAAAAAATAAGGTTGCTATTTGACCTATGAGAAATATCTGCATGTTTTTCGCTAAGGCCAAAGGCCTTTTCTTATACGAGATAGCGAGACGCTATACAAAACTTATGGGGTATTATACCATGATAAAAAAGGTCGTTGCTGTTAAAGAAACGACCTTTATTCATATTGTACTTAAAAAATCAAATTATTCCATTACTCTGTAATAATAACTGTTCCTGCATGTACGCTATTGCTAACGCGGTTTGTATCATCCATAGCGGCAAAGGCTATATAGCAGTGTACTTCAGTTCCGGGAGGGGCATCTGGCAGATACAAACTGGCTGTACCTTCAGAACGTATACTCTCGCAAATGGAATATTCCGGATAGTAGCCTTCTGCAATAGCTACAAGAATTACCCCATTGTTGGCAAACTTATCGTTGCTTGCTGCTCTGTACCTCCATGTAAAAACAACTTCCTCACCATTCACTTCAACACTTGGCCTGTTTGCTACTTTTAACGGACCTACGGCTAATACCAAATTTTCAAGATTAACTTTATAATCAGGATATTCTCCTTCAATAGTATATTTCATTAACTCTGACATGGCTGCATTTTGAGGCGACATTAAACTGTCCTGGTTTTTATATCCCATTTGTATCACCGGATACAATGGCTGTAAAAATCGGGTGGCAAGTCTGAATTTTGCTCTGTGTGCCAATTGTTTTGTGCTGGCTTTGCGATTACTAAAATCTGGTAGCGATTTCATAACAGAAATACCTTTCCATTGACTACCTACTGTACTTCCTACTTTTCCTGTGAATCTTCCGTTGATTCCTTTGTTATATGTTCCCATGACTTTTTGTTTTAGTAAGCTCAGCTATAACTGATCAGGTTGTAGCAGAGCCCGGGTTAAACAAGTATCGGCCGATGTTTTTAAGTAATTAACAATTAGTAATGAGTAATTAGTAATTGTTTAATGCTAAAGTAGTGAGCAGAGAAATACAAAAAAATTACTGTAATTTTACTGTAACTTTTTTAGCTTGTAACCTATTGATTAATAGCGATAAAGAATTTTGGGTAAAATCAGTTTTGAGTCGAAGAGAGCTAAAAAAGGGTCAATATTCCGGAAAATCGCAAAAAACGACAAAAATATTCCGCAAAATCAGGTTTTTGGCCAAAAATATTCCAGGTTTTGGTGATTTTCGGTGTTTTTATGACTTTTCTTTGCTAGGTCTTCGGTTATCTATGGTATTTCATTGGGTGTTCATTGGGTATTCATTGGTTGTTCTTTGGGTTGTGGTTGGTATGTCTATGGGTTGACTATGGGTTTTCTTTGGTAGGGCATTGCTTCTAAAGAACCGAAGAAAGACCATAAAATATGCATGATAAAACCATAGTCAATACAACGTCATATCCTGACAATACCATAGGAGAGTAAAAGGAGTTAAGGGGATTTTTAGATCATTAGATTGTTAGGCCAGTAGGTCAATAGATATTTGGTAATTAGGTTGTTTGATGATTCGAAATGTCAAAAGGGCAAAAATTTAAGATGTTATTCGTTAAAAGATTACATATAATTTTGATGTTGAATAATGACTACTTTTTCAGGATCAATAGATGGAGTATATCCATAGTCGTAACAAAAATAGTATAGGTTACCACCATTACTTTTCCAGGTGTGGGTTAAGTGTTTAAAATCCATACCCAGCGTTTTTAAAAAAGTCTTTCTTACAGTGGCTTTCCCTTCAGGACAAGCATTTTTCAAAGCAGTGCGATTTGCCCGTAATTGTTTATTGATGTTTTTAATAATAGCTTCGGCAGAGTATTGTTTCTGGTTATGAAAGGCACTTCGACATTGAGCATTACAGAATTTCTTGTCATTTCGACCTTGAATAGTTTCATTACAAAATAAACACAGTTTCTTAGAATTCATATTATGTAATTAATAGACGTTTATAGACGTATATAAACGTTTAATAAGTGGTTAATATAGTCATAAAAGTTTAATTTATAATGAATAATTGAACTGACAGCAACTCAATCAACTATTAGTTAATAGAGCTTATTTACAGAGGAATTACGAGTTAAAAGAATTTATGATACATCATAAAATTTGTAGGAAGAAAGGCTTAGTAGAGGGGACACTCTCATAAATCAAAATCAGGTTACAAAGTAATAGTTTTGCAACGCATTTATTAGAGTCGGGTACCGATTTAAGATTTATACAAGAGCTTTTAGTACATAGTTCGTCAAAAACTTCCGAAATATATACACATGTAAGCAATAAGTACTTACAGCAAATTAAAAGTCCGCTGGATGATTTAAATATTTAAATTAAATGTTTTGTAAATTATAGATAATTAAGGTGTTGAAAAAGAAAGAGTGATTGTGTAATTAACTATTTGAACAATAAGTTTTGTTTAATAGAAAAGGAGAATTATCTTTAACGGATAAACTGGATGAAAGCGGAGTTGAAAATATTGTATTAAAAGACCAAACTTAGACAATTTTCGGCTGAATTGTAACTGAGCAAACGAAGTGTATTTATAAGTATACATTGATAAATATAATATTAAGTAAAAAAATAAAGCCTTTGTATTTTAGAAATATGTGCCACAATATAAATGTGTTTAATATGGTGATTATGAGTGTAATATGTGGTTGTTTATTGGTTGAATCAAGAATCAATAAACAAATTACAAAGGCGATATAAACGTAACCCTATGACGGTTATTGACAAGTTATCACCCAACCTTAAATACTTAAAACTTTATTTGGGAGAATTTTTGAGATTGTAAGTTGTTGAATCAATTTGCGCCACGCACGCCAACTCACGGCAGAAATAAATAAGTTGAGTTGGTTCTCAGGAACTTTAGGTTGAGTTCATGGTTTTGGGTTTTTTGAATATTTTCAGGGATGTCAGGTTTTAAATCTTAAGCGTTTTTAAGTGGTTAGGATTAGCTAAGTTGTTTTGTTATTCTGGTCAGTTGCTTTTTTGCATGTAGCAAAAAGTTTGGAGGGTTACGTTCTATTTAGCAGCCATCTTCCTGTCTCTCGAACGCAAATTTGGGCAAAGGTTTGGAAGTTTAATCTCTTGTATGAGGTTAAGGTGAAGTTCGCTCAAAAATTGTTCGTGTTGGTTTTGTAGCTGTATTTTGTCACATTTTTTTGTTTGTTGTAATTTGGAGATGTAGTTGTTTGTACTTGTTTTATAAAAGTTTAGGGAGTTGGTTGGTTCTTTTGTATAACAAAAAGGCAGGGTGTAACAAAGTAAAAAAGCCATGTGTGAATTCCGTTATTTGAAATTTAATATTTAATATATAAGTTTGGTGAGGCTAAATAGACTAAGCAGTACTATAGGTACACACGTCTTTTTTACCAAACGTTGTGCTTCATAAAATAATTCTAAAGCAGGAGAAAATTAAATGCTTGATAAAAATCAAATTGAAAGAATAAAAGAGACAAAGCGACTAGAATTGAAAGGATGGCATATTTTGAAACATTATTATATTGCTATTTTTCCATTGGCTTTGTATCTGTTTTTAATAATTGAAAATGGCGAGCTATTAAAAAGTTTTGGAGTATGGTTTTTAGTTCTTCTTTCAATAATTTTATTTTTTATTCAAAGACGTAAATTAAAGTTTGAGGAATTCAAAGCACATATAACGAAAGAAGATATAGAAGAAGCTTATAGACGTGCTGCAGCAGAATTAGAATGGGATACAGAAGTCTTGGAAGATAATTATATTCAAGCAACATTTAAAGATCCAATGAGTTCTTTCAGTAAAAATGTAATAATAATAATACCTACAGAAAACGGATTTTTAATAAATAGTATTTCAGACTTAAGAGAATCACCAGTACCATTAATAAGAACTTGGGACAAGGAAAATATAAAGACATTTTTAAAACATATAAAAGACACAATAAATAAACAACCTGAGAATAAAGACTATTTGGAACCAGAAAAGCAATGGACATTAGGAAAAATATTAGTAAGAGTAATATTATATCCTTTTTGGCTATTTATAATTGTAATGAGTATCTATATGATATTTACTCCTATTTGGTTTAAAAGCTTATGGGCCGGAATTGGAGGATTAGTTTTCGGAATTGGATATTTTGTGTTTGATATTAAGAATATTATAAAGAGAAGAAAATACGAAAGCACAACACAAGCTAATACGTAATGCGGAGGTAGTTGTATTTTGGCAGTTTGTAGGTTGTATTGGGGCGCCAAATTTTCGTCTCGAAAATTTATTAAGTTTAAGGTGAAATTTCAAAACGTAAATTTTGCTATGCATTGGTTTGAAAGGATATCTCTTCGGAGTTCCGCACTACGCATAGCTTACACGTTATCACCCAACCTTAAATACTTAGAACTTTATTTTGGATAATTTTTGAGTAGGTAGGTTGTTGAATCAATTTGCGCCACGCACGCCAACGCACGTTAAAAATCAATGAGTTAAGTTGGTTCTCTGGAATTTTAGGTTTAGTTCTTGGGTTTGGGGTTTTTGAATATTCTCAGGGATATCTGGTTTTAAATGCTATGGAGTTTTTTAGGATTTAAGATTAGCTAAGTTGTTTTGTTATTCTGGTCAGTTGTTTTTTTGCATGTAGCAAAAGGTTTGGAGGTTTACGCTGTATTTAGCAGCCATCTTCCTGTCTCTCGAACGCAAATTTTGGTAAAGGTTTGGAAGTTTAAACTCATTCATGAAATTTAGTAAAGGTGCACTCAAAAATAGTACGTGTTGGTTTTGTAGCTGTATTTTGAGATATTTTTTGTCTGGCTGTACTTTGGGTGTTTGAGATGTTTGTAGTTGTTGCTTTGCAAAAGTTTAGAGGTTTAGTTGGTTCACTGGGACAACAAAAAGGCAGGGTGTAACAAGCTAAAAAAGCCATGTGTAAATTCCGTTATTTGAAATTTAGAATTTAATATATAAGTTTGGTGAGGCTAAATTGGTGTAGTTGTAATTTGAGTACACACGTCTCTTTTACCGAACGTTGTGTGGCATAAGACGAGTAGGCGGAGTCTTGTTATACTTGAGCTTAAAATATTGATTAATGAAAAGAGTTAGTATATTAATCTGATAAAAAAAACAATGAAAAAGATATTAATAATTATAGCAATTGGGATATCCATTTCCATTTTAGTTAGTTGTTTTTCTACAGAACATTACCTAATAAAGGGAATTAAATTTTATGGAGTAGAACTAACAAATCCTGAAGCTTCAGATGATAAGGATAAGTATTTCATTGAAGTATCAGATATTCTTAAAGATAAACTATACTTTGAAGTATTTGGAGAATCTGAATATCAATATGGGTATCTTAACAATGTTTCTTTGATTAATGAATGTTACGCAACAACGGTTCCTGAGGAATTAGATAATTATATACTAATTGATTCATTAGAGTTAAGATTTGACTCTGACATTTATTTTGGTTTGGATACTATCGTAGAGGGTACTGATTTATGGAATCATCCTCTGATAAAAGATTATAAATGGTACTATCATGAGGATAAGTACAATAGTAGTGTTTATGTATTTAATTTTGGTTTTACAGAAAGTTTCTATGACGAAATTGTGATTCCACAAAAGAAATACAGGATTGAATTAACTTGCAAGACAAGTGATAATTTGACATTTAATGAATCTATTGATATTTACTTGAAGATTGGAAAATAGAAATTACGCCACACAACAATAAATATACGTAATGCGGGTAAAGTGTTAAATATGAGCAGTATAGCAATTGATGAACTGAAGAGGAATTTGATGAGTTGGAGCTTTGAAATCCCGCACTACGCATATTCGAGCCGTTATCACCCAACCTTAAATTACTTAGAACTTTATTTTGGAGAATTTTTGAGTTAGTAGGTTGCTGAATCCATTTGCGCCACGCACGCCAACGTACGGTAAAAATCAATGAGTTGAGTTGGTTCTCAGGGATTTTAGGTTGAGTTCTTGGTTTTGGGGTTTAGGAATTTCTCAGGGATATCTGGTTTTAAATGCTATGGAGTTTTTTAGGGTTTAGGATTAGCTAAGTTGGATTGTTATTCTGGTCAGTTGGTTTTTTTGCATGTAGCAAAAGGTTTGGAGGTTTACGTTCTATTTAGCAGCCATCTTCCTGTCTATCGAACGCAAATTTGGGCAAAGGTTTGGAAGTTTAATCTCTTGTATGAGGTTAAGGTGAAGTTCGCTCAAAAATTGTTCGTGTTGGTTTTGTAGCTGTATTTTGTCACATTTTTTTGTTTGTTGTAATTTGGAGATGTAGTTGTTTGTACTTGTTTTATAAAAGTTTAGGGAGTTGGTTGGTTCTTTTGTATAACAAAAAGGCAGGGTGTAACAAAGTAAAAAAGCCATGTGTGAATTCCGTTATTTGAAATTTAATATTTAATATATAAGTTTGGTGAGGCTAAATTGGTGTAGTTGTAATTTGAGTACACACGTCTCTTTTACCGAACGTTGGGCATAATAAAAACAAATCCGTAGAAAATGACTTGTATTGCTTGTTTTATAGACAATGAAAATCAAAAAGCTTTAAAACAAAAATGTTTTGGACTTGACAGATTTGAACTTAAACTTTCAAAGTATAAGGAATTGTTTATAAATGAAGTCAATGATTTAAAAAGCGTCGCAGATTGTGACTGTAATTTCAAGAATACAGATACAGGATATGTTGAATGGACTGATTGCTTTTTAAATGAAATGCGAAAAAATAGCATTATAATCGAAAGTACATTCGACAAATTGATTAGCATTTATATAAGTTATATATCAGAGAGCATTAAAATCGCAACAGATAAATTATGGGATTTTCTGAATGAATATGATTTGTTAGATGAAACAGAAGGTGGTTTTTCATACTCTACAATTTATTACAGAGCAAGACTAGATGATGGGTCTTTCAACAAAAATGACATTAACAACTTTTTTCATGTTCCGTTTACCAAACGAGAACTAATAGGAAATCAAAGATTCAGTATTTCTGGTCAACCAATGCTGTATTTGGCAAAATCTGTCCTTGTAGTAGAAAAGGAATTATCCACTTCAATTAACAAACTTGCATTTTCTGCCTTCATTCCTTTTTATAAAGATTTTTATTCTAAGAAATATTTCACGATTAAAAATACCTTGTTTAATACAATCGTAAAAAGTCTTCCTGGAATAATAAAGTCTGGTAGTCAGCTAGATTATTATAACTGTGATTTAACTCCTAATAAAAATTCCATAGAAAAGGATTTGCGTAAATCGATTCTATCCCAGATACTAACATTTCCAGTGGAACATAAAAAAAGCTTCATGTCGGAATATGTTATGCCACAAATGTTAACAACAGCACTTCTTGAGCATAAATACAAAGGTATTGCCTTTCCATCGACAAAAGATTTTTCGGAATTAAGGTCATGTCATACCTTTTCAGACCATGAGTCTAACTTTGCTATCTTTATTGATTATTCGCCTGATATACCATATGATATTAATTTGTTGAAGGACTTTATGCACTTTACATTTAATGGCACTGAAAAGTTTACTTTTACTGTAAGTGAAATTTTAGATAGGATTGAATTGGTTTTTAAGACAAATAGAGAATCTAAAAAAGATTATTTTGTGTTTCCATTGGTCAGCCTAAAGCTTCATATTGAATACTTAGAGAAATCAACATTAAAAGGATTAAACTACTTTGATACTTTGTATGGTAAAATTGAACTAGAGTTTTACTCAAAAGTTATTGATTTATATATCCAAATGATGAAATAATTACTATGCCCAACAATGCATATAAAAAATTGCGCGGCGACGTGTAAACTTTAGCCCAAAAGTTATATTTTTACTTCTCAACGGTTAGACTAATAAACAGTTGTTAAAAGCGCAACTTTAAATATGCTCACCGTTGTGGCAAATACGCGGACGGGCAACCAATCATCAAAAATATTTTGCAATATGTAACTTTAAAGTTACCTTTGTTCCATGGATAAGATTAGAGAAGTAATTGCATATAAGGACTATTTTGAAAAGTTTTTGCTTGAACAGGAAAGGAAAGTTCAAGACAAGATTTTTAAGGTCATTGAAATTATTGAGACCTATGAAAGAGTCCCAACAACTTATTTGAAAGCAATTACTGGAACATCTGGATTGTATGAAGCTAGAATAAAACTGGCTTCTAATATCTGGAGAGTGTTTTGCTTCTTTGATAATGGGAAATTAGTGATTCTGCTGAATGGATTTGCTAAAAAGACTCAGAAAACACCATCAAAGGAGATTGCGAAAGCTGTTAAGCTTATGGAAATGTATCATGAAGAAAAGCGACAAGAAAATGGAAACTAAAAGTTGGAAAGAAATCAAAGATAATGTTTACGGAAAAGTTGGCACAGATCGAAGAGATCAGCTAGAAAGAGATGTTGAATCAATTAAGATCGGTCTGTTATTACGTAAGGCTAGAGAAGAAAAAAAACTTACCCAAGAGCAACTAGGTGAGATTGTAAATAAAAAGAGAACTTACATATCTCGTGTTGAGAATGATGGAAGCAATTTGACATTAAGAACATTATTTGATATCGTAGAAAAAGGACTTGGTGGAAAAGTAAGGATTTCGATAGATTTATAACTGTACTTGCCACAACATTTAGAATATAATAAATCACGATGAGCCGAACAAAGTCCCTGCAGAGTATAGAGTGATTAATTATATTCGTTGTTGAACAGAACCGGGATAAGCGAGCCGTATCTATGGGGATTGATATGGATAAGGTCGCTTTAATGGATGAAGTGACCTTATGAAATTTCAAAAAATTACATCAGTTTGTGGGGTCAAATTAGTTTGGAATTTAAGTCTAAACAATATTCCATAAAAAAACATTGTTTAGAGTATTTTTTTGTTGACGTAAGGGTGTAGCAATCCCATTACACCAAAAATAGTGTTTACTAAATAGGATTACATTGGATTATTTTATGGTCAAATCTGGCGTAAGGACTTCCCCTGACATCGGGCTTAAAAGAAGCCATTCTGCGCATGGTTCCTTTTTTGCATTTAGGACATTGATCATGAGGATGACCAAAGAGTAGAATAAATAAGTCCTGCCATGGTATCCCTTTACGAGACACAGGTACATTTACATCAAGAACCTCCCTGATGATTTGCAGACATAATTTTTTCTTAGAAGCACCCAAAATACCATAATGCCTTATTTTCATAAAGCCAGGAGGTAAGATGTGCATAGCAAATCTTCTTAAAAATTCAAATAAAGAAAGTGACATTACATCTATCTTTGAATTTTTATAGTTAAGCCAAGAGAAAGCAACCCCTTTGTCATCCACCGTTTTAATGCGCTGGTTACTAATGGCCACGCGGTGCGTGTAACGTCCTAGATATTCAATAACTTGTTTGACATTATACATGGGAAGCTTTGCATATACCACCCATTTGTTTTTATAAAAAGGGTGCAAGTATTTGCGCTTAGGATCAAAAGGTGTTTCTAAAACAAGCTCCCCTTTGTTGTGCAGGTTAATCAAAGCATCACAGAATTTACCTCTAAAAACAGCACTTAATGCTTTAACAGGATAAAGAAATTTACCATTGCTTTTGGTGTTTTTCCATTTATTAGCCTGTGTTAAACCACCACCAGGAACAATGCAGTGGACATGAGGATGTAAAGCCAGATTCTGTCCCCATGTATGCAGGATTGCAATCATTCCGGTTTGAGCACCTAAGTGTTTGTGGTCATTGGCAAATTGTTGGATAGTATCCCATGCCGCTCTAAACAAGAGGTTATATATTGTTTTAGGATGATCTATAAACAATGTGTTAAGTTGTTCGGGAATAGTAAATACTACATGGAAGTACATTACAGGTAAAAGATCAGCTTCCCGGTCAATAATCCAGCGTTCTTTTTTTAGACCGTTGCATTTAGGACAATGTCTGTCTCGACAGCTATTGTAAGAATAATGCTCGTGAGCACAATCCGGATTATCACATTTATCCTGATGGTATCCCAAAGCCACAGTTCTGCATTGTGACAAGTTGGTGAATACCTTTTTTTTGTGAGCATTTAAATGACCAGCTTCAATAAGAGGCTGTTTGTGTTCACGAATGATATCTCCAAGTTCAAATCTGATATTCTGGCGAAACACTACTGTATTTTATCTAAAGGAGATTCCAGGTTTTCAGGATTTTGTAAATCATCTAGTTGCAAGTACATCATTGTTGTTCTGATGTCATCATGCCCCATTAGTTTTTGAATGGTAACAATGTTTACTTTCATGGCTAAAAGGTGAGAAGCGAAAGCATGTCTAAGAGAATGTGGTGTAAGATGTTTGGTAATCCCGGAACGCTCCAAAGTATATTGAAACCCCCATTTAATAGCTTCTTCACTATAAGGCTTGCCTTTATATTTTCCGTTAAATAGGTATTCAATGGGTTTGTACTTTATAAGATATTGTTTTAATTCCGGAACCAAAGTTTTGGCAAGGATGGTGTATCGATCCTTATTACCTTTGCTGTCTTTTATGAAGATGCGATGGTTTTTAAAATCGAGGTGTTCAATTTTGAGATTGATTACCTCGCTACGCCTTAATCCTGCAGAGTAAATGACTTTAAGCAGAAGCTTGTGTTTTTCGCTTTTTGCTGCATTAAAAAGTCGTAGTACTTCTCTTCCAGAAGGTATCACAGGTAAATATTTAGTGGCTTTAGGGTAAGGAATGTCTCCAATAATGTCAGTGCGCTTGTAAATGCTTTTGTACATATAACGCAAACCTTGAAGATAGTTTCGGATGGTGGCACGACTTAATTTTTGTTTTTCCTTGAGGAATAATAGAAAATCATAAATATCCTGTTCATCAAGATCGTTCGGTAGCTTACCAGGAAAAAAGGAACAAAGTAATGAAGTAGAACGCATGTAGTTGGCTATGGAACTATTAGAGAAGTGTTCAACTTCCATTCTTACATGCAGCGTGTGTAATAACTCTTTAACACTCGTTGGTGTTACTGAATTTTTTTTTCATATTTAATATTTATTTAAAATGAGAATTGTAAACCAAAAGTACGGTTTTTAATGAACTAAGCTTCCTTCATCTACCGACGAAGGAGGTTTAGTTCAACACTAAATATAAGCAATAGCGGTTTCTGTGGGTGTTTGAACGGTAGTAGTTCTAATCAGCCCCGCCAAATCTGCCGATTTGACTATTTAATTAAGGTTCAGCTTTGGCTACTTTGTAACTTGATACGAAACCGCTTTGAAGTCCGCTACTGCTCATATTATTAACGTTGGCAGTAATTTTGAATGAGCATCAGTAATCATAGATAGATGATAAAAATATTTATTTTTTTTATATCGTTGTTCCTTTTTTCAAATCTGAACGCTCAGACTATCCAAGGACTTATTTTTGATGAGAATGATTCTATTTTTCCTGGCGTAACAGTTTTTGAAAATGGATTTGATACTAACATAGTATACTCCGATATAAATGGTAAATATCAAATACTGCCTCATTCTGATACAGCAACTATAACATTTAGATTTCTTGGATACTATGATAAAGAGTTACGCATAGACACAATAACTGATTATTCGATTGACATTAAATTGAGACCTGATATTACTTCGTACAAAGAAATATTTTATCTTGAGAGGAGTCCAAATACATTTGGATTAGGACTTTTGGGAACAGCACTTACGCCTTGGGGATTAATTATTGGACATCAACATTACATAATGAAGAATTATCCAAAATCCATATATTCCAGATTATATTTTGTATCTGATTTAATTGACCAGTACGAAGGTTTTATTGAATTTTGTCCATATCAAATTTATACAGGTAATAAAGAAATCAGATTTGATTTTATGTTTAACTACTTTACCCAAAATAAAAGGGATAATTATTTCTCTGACTACATTTTAAATACTGATATTTTGAATCAATATATAAATGTCAAAGTTGGATATGGTTTAAGATACAAAAGTCAAAATGAACTTAGTATTTTTCAATTTGGATTACGGAAAAATTTTCACGGATTTATGCCAAATAGATTTAATATTTTTGACCATGTAGAACTATCAATTAATTCGTATTTAACAAAAGAGTCTACTGATTATAATGGACATGTTTGGTTTGAATTATTAAATAGCGGATTCTTTATTGGGATTGGTCACCAGAAATTCTATAATTTAACTGAAATGAATTATGAGATTAGATATATATGGAGGTTTTATTAAAAAACAAACTACTGCCAACACTTAGCCTCTAATGTAGGGTTGCTTGCACACCCTACACATTGGAGGATTTGTTGAACTAAACAATATTCCAGCAACAATTTGGTAAAATGTTGTATATGTGTTATTTATACGTAGTGGTTTTAATCGTATTTTTTAAGCTTTGGTATTGGATTTTAGCAGTGATATTATAGCCATTTTCCTGAGTAATTATTGCATTAAAATAACTTATTGAATACATTATTGTTTTTTTACGAATTTAATTAGGCTTTTACTGGTTTATGCACAATGTTTTTTACCAACCAAACATACTTTTCCCATTTACACGATAGAGGTGTATTATTTAATATTGATATATGGTTGTTGCCGAATAAAATCAGCAAACAGGAGGAGCTCTTTTTCTGGAATAAGATTTTATCAATTCCAGTTCACCACCACAATCTTTACAATGTATTAAAGAGCGTTTTCCAAATTTAAGTTCTACTACCTGCGCTCTTGAAAGCTTAATGGTATTGATTTTTACCATTAAGTCATTACGTAACAAGGCCAGGCATTTTGTTTTGTTTCTGGAGCCTAAAAATCCCAGGTGTCTGATACGTCTAAAATAAGGAGGAACGATATGTTCAATAAATCTTTTTAAGAATTCAACACCGGTAATAGTCTGCGTTACTGTTTTGTAGTTATCTTTTCTGTTGCACCATTTAAAAGTAACATGAGTATCAGTAACTTTTAAAATACGCGCATTGGAGATAGCTACCCGGTGTGAGTATCTACCCAAATATTCGACAATAGAAAGAGGCGATCCAAAGGCTTGTTTAGCATATACTACCCAAGGTTCCGGGATCAAATCTTGAGGTACAAACTTATTGATTTTACCCTGTTGTTTAAGTTTACGCAGCTTTTTGGCAAAAATGGCACTAAACTTATCTGACATTTGTTTCACATCGAATAGAAAGTCACCATTGCTTTTGGTTGTTTTCCATTTACCATTTTTATCAATACCCCCAGCAGGAATAATATAATGCACATGGGGATGATATTTAAGTTGCTGATCCCAGGTGTGCAGAATGGCAATGGCCCCAGGCTGTGCCCCAAGAAGCTTAGTGTCTTTGGCAAAATGACAAATAGTTTCCCATGATTTTTCAAACAAAAGGTTGTACATGGTTTCTCTGTTAAACCGGAAGAGTTCCAATAGTAAATGCGGAACCGTAAACACCACATGATAATACTTAACCGGGAGCAGATCTTGTTTACGATCATCAATCCAAAGTTCTTTATCGATCCCCTGACACCTTGGACAATGTCTGTTTCTGCAACTGTGCATCACATAATGCACCGAACCACAAGAAGAGCATGCCAAAACCGAACCTCCTAGTTCAGGAGTTCTGCAAGAAGCTAAAGCCTTAAGCACTTTAAGTTGGTTTTTGGTAAGTCCTCTTGTTTTTAATAATTGCGGTAGAAACCTACGAATGATATCTCCAATGGAGTTTTGATCATACATTGGGATACATTTTTGATAAGGGACTAAAACCAGCATTAGGCGCAGATTGAGCAATATGCAGATACATCATCGTAGTTCGAATTTCAGCATGGCCCATCTGATTTTTAACACTGACAATATCCAGTCCCATTTCTAACAGATGGGTGGCATAACTATGTCGGAGTGTATGTATACAAACGGGTTTATTGATACCTGCTTTTTTAACAGCAGCTCTAAAAGCATGTCTTACGCCTGTTTGGCTTAGTTGCTGCCCCCTGATTTTACCATTAAACACCCATGTTTGAGGACAGACGGTTTGAAAATATTTGTGAAAGCCCCGAATGGTAAGAGAAGACATTGGAACATAGCGATCTTTTTTGTGTTTTGATTGTCGAATGTGTATTTGTTTACGGTCAAAATCCAGATCAACAATCTTAAGATTGATAACTTCAGAAATACGAAGTCCACAGTCATATATGACTGCAAATAAGACTTTGTGTTTTAAAAGTTTAGGTGTATTTAATAAAGTTTTAATTTCCTTTTGTGATAAAACAACAGGTAATGCCTTACTGCTTTTAATAGAAGGAAGAGCCAGATAAAGTTCTTTGTTTTTGAACATGGTAAACATGGTTCTTAAACCATAAACCAGATGTTTAAAAGAGCTTTTGCTTGGCTTTTCATTGAGTTGAAGTTCGAATAAATACTCTTCCATTTGGTCAATGGATAGCTCCAGAGGAGAACTGTTAAAATGCAGTACCATTTTAGAAATCTGCATCAGATAATTACGGGTGCAGGATTCAGACTTTCCTGCAATGGTGTATTTACGCAAAAATTGTTCGCTGATTAATTTAAACTCAGGCACAGCTTTAACAGCTTGCTGTAGGTAAGATTCTCTACTCATTATATTTATGTTTAAAATTAATAATGGTAGAAGATGTAATTATCTTACGATTTTTGTTAGTTTTAGCCTAAGCTCCCGCTCTGCGGGTTTAGTTCAACATGCAATATACAAAATTGGGGTTTCATGGGTTAATCAAAGGTTGTGGCCCGCATCAAGTGCCGTGTATCTTGATAGGAAATCGCTCCGTAATCCCCAACATTGCATATTGCCGCCGTTGGCGGTAATTCAAAAAGAGCATGAGTGCAAAAATTAAACATATTATAATCTACATTTTGATACTTGGATTTGGTATCTTGATTGGTTGGTGGTTAAATGAGTTATACCGATTTGCAGATGCAATGAGAAATGACATTGTTAGACCATTTAATCCTGACACATTAGTAGTTAATATTGATTCAATTAAGCAAAAAGAGAAATTAGTTATTTTAGATTCATTAAATGAAAAAACGAATTCCAAACATCAAGAATTATCAGGTGACAATAGTGATAAACGGCTTGATTTAGATTTATTACAAAATGATTCTCAAAACCAATATTTACTGACACTAAAGGATAATGAGATTCAAATCTGTTATGGGTGGCAATTTGATGTTCATGTGCAAGATTATAAGCTGTTTACAAAACGGATTGAAGAATACAACGACGAATATGGAAATCATAAAGTAGATGTTTATGTATATCACGATTCGTTTTTAAAAGAATATTTTAACAACCATCCAGAGGTCAATCGTCTTGATTTGGTATGCGGTAAAATCTTGACAAATGAGATAAAACTTACTCAAGGTATTCAGATAGGTATGGATAAGTCAAAGATTCTTGAGAAAATATTCAAACCATCTGACAAATTTGATACGGTATCTCGATTGACTATATACGAGGATGAAAGAGGGGAATCCTGGGTTACATTGGATTTTAAGGACAATAAATTGGTTGGAGTATTGTTTGATTCTGATTATGACTGGATTGATAAAGGATTGAAAAAATGAACATACCGCCAACACGGTATATAAAATATAAGGAATACAGTGAGTTACGGAACTTTAGTTCATTTAATCAAGCCCGCCAAATCTGCGATTTGACGAGTTGATTTTTCAGTTGCCAAATCGCAGATTTGGCTAATTAACAAATTGACACGATATTGTTTCAAAGTTCCTTACATTTCATATACCCATTCGTTATCACCCAACCTTAAATACTTAGAACTTTATTTGGGAGAATTTTTGAGATTGTAAATTGTTGAATCAATTTGCGCCACGCACGCCAACGCACGGCAAAAAATAATAAGTTGAGTTGGTTCTCAGGGATTTTAGGTTTAGTTATTGGTTTTGGGGTTTTTGAATATTCTCAGAGATGTCAGGTTTTAAATCTTAAGCGTTTTATAGTGGTTAGGATTAGCTAAGTTGTTTTGTTATTCTGGTCAGTTGTTTTTTTTGCATGTAGCAAAAGGTTTGGAGGTTTACGTTCTATTTAGCCGCCATCTTCCTGTCTCTCGAACGCAAATCTCGGTAAAGGTTTGGAATTTTAAACTCTTGTAGGAGGGTAAGGTGGAGTTCGCTCAAAAATTGGTCGTGTTGGTTTTGTAGCTGTATTTAGGAGCGTTTGTGATGCTTAAAGTTGTTGCTTTACTAAAGTTTATAGGTTTAGTTGGTTCACTGGGACAACAAAAAGGCAGGGTGTAACAAAGTAAAAAAGCCATGTGTAAATTCCGTTATTTGAAATTTAGAATTTAATATATAAGTTTGGTGAGGCTAAATTGGTGTAGTTGCAATTTGAGTACACACGTCTCTTTTACCGAACGTTATCACCCAACCTTAAATACTTAAAACTTTATTTGGGAGAATTTTTGAGATTGTAAGTTGTTGAATCAATTTGCGCCACGCACGCCAACTCACGGCAGAAATAAATAAGTTGAGTTGGTTCTCAGGAACTTTAGGTTGAGTTCATGGTTTTGGGTTTTTTGAATATTTTCAGGGATGTCAGGTTTTAAATCTTAAGCGTTTTTAAGTGGTTAGGATTAGCTAAGTTGTTTTGTTATTCTGGTCAGTTGCTTTTTTGCATGTAGCAAAAAGTTTGGAGGGTTACGTTCTATTTAGCAGCCATCTTCCTGTCTCTCGAACGCAAATTTGGGCAAAGGTTTGGAAGTTTAATCTCTTGTATGAGGTTAAGGTGAAGTTCGCTCAAAAATTGTTCGTGTTGGTTTTGTAGCTGTATTTTGTCACATTTTTTTGTTTGTTGTAATTTGGAGATGTAGTTGTTTGTACTTGTTTTATAAAAGTTTAGGGAGTTGGTTGGTTCTTTTGTATAACAAAAAGGCAGGGTGTAACAAAGTAAAAAAGCCATGTGTGAATTCCGTTATTTGAAATTTAATATTTAATATATAAGTTTGGTGAGGCTAAATAGACTAAGCAGTACTATAGGTACACACGTCTTTTTTACCAAACGTTGTGCCGCATACCAACTAAACCAATACTAAATTGACATAATAAATATGAATACAATTCTTCCAATCTTACTATTCTCCTATTTTGTGTTGTTCATTTTGAGGAGCTCAATTATTAGGACCTTAAAAAAGTCAAAGTTGATATCGAAAAGTAATATTGACAATCCAATAATTTTGATAAAAAAAGAAAAAGATAAGCACAATGACAGCGAGACCAAATTGATTAACAAATATAATTTAATCATCTTATTATTATGGACTCAGACGATTTTTGTGATAGTGTTAGTAATATATGACAACTTAAAAAGATTATAGGAATACATGATAATTCAGAATAAACTCTGGGGCAATGAAAACATAAATAGAAATATTTTGCGGAAGATTCAAAGCAATTATATAATCAGAAAGGATTGGTGTATTGAATTAGTTATGATTGAGATAAGAGGTTTTTAATTGAATCAAGCAGTTTAGAAATAATAAAGTACGACGGCACAACAATAAATAAAGGGCATGGGCTGGTAGTATAAATTTGTAAATTCTGCTCTTTTAATAAGTTCGCCGAAGCTTTTGCTTCGGCTAGTGAAAAGAATAAATTTATAACCAAAACAAAAGCTTCGGCTAGGTGGGGCTTCGGAAGTTCGTTTTTAAAATTAGCCCACGGCCCCTTATTCAAACCGTTGTGTGCAAGCAAAATAGAGTGTTGGGAGTTCAATAATCTAGTGATAGAATAATTTATGTTTTCAAATATCGAGCAATCGAAAATAGATAAAATAAAAGGTCTTATAAATGGTTCCTTCAAGGTGAATTTTATATCGATTATACTTTCATGTAAGCAATTTAATATTCACGGGAATGGTTATGTATATCAAAATAGAGCAAAAGAACTTATTGTGGTTTTTTTTAGAAAAGAACAATTATCCCAAGAAAAGATAGTACAAAGCATATTTAGTGAAAGAAAAGGAGGTGATAAAGGTTCTATTTGTAAACTTAATGCTACTGATGCTGAAGGGAAAGTTTATACTTCTACAGTTTTTTTAGTGCTGGATGAAATTTTAAATATTAAAGAATTTAAAATTTATAATTTAAATTCGACAATTGATGGAGCCAGCAATCGTTTAATTGTATGTGGTGATTATAAAATACCAACAAATAGCAGATTTACTAATATTTCAACGATGGATTGCTATGATTATAACGAAGTAGCAGATGAAGCAGTTCCGAAAAACAGTAAAGTTAATTTATCATTATCAGGAAAACATTCTATAATATCAAAGAAAAAATGGAAAATAGAACTTCAAAATAAAGAAATTCATATAGGAATATTTGATGGTTATTTGGACATTGTAATTTATACAACTGAGGAAATAATCAGTGACCTTGATTTAAAGAAAATAATACAGACTCTGGATTTTGTTTTAGGAGAGCAATTGGAAGTAGTATATCAATCAATCAAAGGTTTAGGTTCTCAAATAAATTCTAAGGATAAAATGTTTTCATCAAAACCACGCCTATCACCTGCTTTGCGTTTAGGCGGTGAAACCCTTGATGGAATGTATCAAACTAACCTATTTATTAAGTATTATGAATATATAAATAGGATAGATATTAAAGATTTTAATTCATTAATTGAAATCCATAGAAAAATTGTTGCGGATTCTAGAATATTCTCAGAGAATTTCGGAGCTACATTAGCAATTCAAATTGAGGAGTTAGTAAAAACATTTTTTAATAAACTATGGAAACCTAATAAAGATGAAAAATCGATAAATGAAGCTGTCGAATTTAAAAAGGAGGCTGAAAAGCTATTGAAATACTTAGAAGAGAATATAACAAACAAGAATTTAAAGAATATTATAAGTGAAAGGCTGAAAAAATTAATTAAGCCAGAGCAGGCAACTATTTCAAAAACGATAAAATGGGTCATTAGTGAAAAAATGATTAACGGAGAATTTAATTCATGGAAAAAACTTAGAAATGGTTTTGCTCATGGTAAAGTTGAAGATACCACACATAAAGAACTTATTGAGTTGATTTATGATTGTGAAGAAATGTATTATACAATGATATTTTATTTAATTGGATATGAAGGAAAATATCATAAATCACAAATAGATGATTATTGTAAATTAAAAGAATATAGGTTACCATAAAAGAGAGTTAAAATGCCAGCACACAACAATGGCTCATAAAGCATAGGCTTGCCGCAGGCGCAACACAAGCCAACGCTTCATAGCCGTTACGTTAGCGGGCATTAAAGCAAACGACACAGACACAGAATAATGAAAGAATACAGAATAGCAAAAGGATGGGCAATTTTTATCTGGATTATGGGACCAGCATTGATTGCGTTATTTGGATTTTTAGCGATTATGCCATTCATAGCAGATGAAATTAATTTAACGCTTGTTTTAATCTTGACACCAATTTCGATTGGAATGGTAGTTTTAATGGCATTTGGACTGATTGATGTTTACAAAGGGCGATTTATTATTACAAAGGATGGATTAGTTTCTATAGGAGTCTTTAAGACAAAAGAACTTAGATTTGAAGAGATTAAAGGCTTTACTGTAAATGAGCAATATATCTTCGTTGAGCCAAATACCAAAGACAAGAAAAGAATTAAAATAAGTCAATATATTGGTGGTTATCATGAAATTCTAAGTTGGTTGACAACGAAATACGAGAATCTTGATATAAAAAATGCCCAAGCAGAGGAACAGGAAATATTAAATGATGAGAACGTTGGTTGGTCGAGAGAGATACGGGAAGAAAAACTTTCAAATGCAAAGAAAATATCGAAGCTTATTAATTGGCTCGGTATAATTTCTTTCGCATGGACTTTATTTTATCCAAAACCATATGATTATGCAGTACTATCAGCTTTAATTATTCCTATAATCGCTTTGATTGCTGTGAAATTATCAGGAGGACTGATACGAATAGACCAGAAAAATGGAAGTGCATACCCATCTACTATTTATGCATTGATTTTTCCTTCAATGGGATTAATGGTAAGAGCGTTCTTTGACTATGATATTTTTGATTATTCAAATGTTTGGTTAAAAGCAGCTTTGGTTACAATAACATTTATATTCATTCTACTTATAAATCAGAAAGAGATTACATTTAGAAAAAAACAAGATTTCTTGACTATTTCAAGCCTGTTAATGTTTCTATTTGCATATGGATTTGGTGCAGTAATTTACCTTAACTGCAATCTTGATAAATCAGAGCCAGAACATTATACTGCAACGATTCTTGATAAACGAATAAGTACTGGAAAGCATACGTCATATTACTTGAAACTCACTGCTTGGGGACAGCAAGACGAGATTGATGAAGTAAGTGTAAGTAAAGGTTTGTATAAACGAGTTGAAATTGATAACGAGATAAATATTTACTTCAGAAACGGTAAACTTGAGATTCCTTGGTTTATCCTGACTGATAGAAAAAGATAATAACGACCCGCTAACACTTAGCCTCTAATGTAGGGTTGCTTGCACACCCTACACATTGGAGGATTTGTTGAACTAAACAATATTCCAGCAACAATTTGGTAAAATGTTGTATATGTGTTATTTATACGTAGTGGTTTTAATCGTATTTTTAAGCTTTGGTATTGGATTTTAGCAGTGATATTATAGCCATTTTCCTGAGTAATTATTGCATTAAAATAACTTATTGAATACATTATTGTTTTTTTACGAATTTAATTAGGCTTTTACTGGTTTATGCACAATGTTTTTTACCAACCAAACATACTTTTCCCATTTACACGATAGAGGTGTATTATTTAATATTGATATATGGTTGTTGCCGAATAAAATCAGCAAACAGGAGGAGCTCTTTTTCTGGAATAAGATTTTATCAATTCCAGTTCACCACCACAATCTTTACAATGTATTAAAGAGCGTTTTCCAAATTTAAGTTCTACTACCTGCGCTCTTGAAAGCTTAATGGTATTGATTTTTACCATTAAGTCATTACGTAACAAGGCCAGGCATTTTGTTTTGTTTCTGGAGCCTAAAAATCCCAGGTGTCTGATACGTCTAAAATAAGGAGGAACGATATGTTCAATAAATCTTTTTAAGAATTCAACACCGGTAATAGTCTGCGTTACTGTTTTGTAGTTATCTTTTCTGTTGCACCATTTAAAAGTAACATGAGTATCAGTAACTTTTAAAATACGCGCATTGGAGATAGCTACCCGGTGTGAGTATCTACCCAAATATTCGACAATAGAAAGAGGCGATCCAAAGGCTTGTTTAGCATATACTACCCAAGGTTCCGGGATCAAATCTTGAGGTACAAACTTATTGATTTTACCCTGTTGTTTAAGTTTACGCAGCTTTTTGGCAAAAATGGCACTAAACTTATCTGACATTTGTTTCACATCGAATAGAAAGTCACCATTGCTTTTGGTTGTTTTCCATTTACCATTTTTATCAATACCCCCAGCAGGAATAATATAATGCACATGGGGATGATATTTAAGTTGCTGATCCCAGGTGTGCAGAATGGCAATGGCCCCAGGCTGTGCCCCAAGAAGCTTAGTGTCTTTGGCAAAATGACAAATAGTTTCCCATGATTTTTCAAACAAAAGGTTGTACATGGTTTCTCTGTTAAACCGGAAGAGTTCCAATAGTAAATGCGGAACCGTAAACACCACATGATAATACTTAACCGGGAGCAGATCTTGTTTACGATCATCAATCCAAAGTTCTTTATCGATCCCCTGACACCTTGGACAATGTCTGTTTCTGCAACTGTGCATCACATAATGCACCGAACCACAAGAAGAGCATGCCAAAACCGAACCTCCTAGTTCAGGAGTTCTGCAAGAAGCTAAAGCCTTAAGCACTTTAAGTTGGTTTTTGGTAAGTCCTCTTGTTTTTAATAATTGCGGTAGAAACCTACGAATGATATCTCCAATGGAGTTTTGATCATACATTGGGATACATTTTTGATAAGGGACTAAAACCAGCATTAGGCGCAGATTGAGCAATATGCAGATACATCATCGTAGTTCGAATTTCAGCATGGCCCATCTGATTTTTAACACTGACAATATCCAGTCCCATTTCTAACAGATGGGTGGCATAACTATGTCGGAGTGTATGTATACAAACGGGTTTATTGATACCTGCTTTTTTAACAGCAGCTCTAAAAGCATGTCTTACGCCTGTTTGGCTTAGTTGCTGCCCCCTGATTTTACCATTAAACACCCATGTTTGAGGACAGACGGTTTGAAAATATTTGTGAAAGCCCCGAATGGTAAGAGAAGACATTGGAACATAGCGATCTTTTTTGTGTTTTGATTGTCGAATGTGTATTTGTTTACGGTCAAAATCCAGATCAACAATCTTAAGATTGATAACTTCAGAAATACGAAGTCCACAGTCATATATGACTGCAAATAAGACTTTGTGTTTTAAAAGTTTAGGTGTATTTAATAAAGTTTTAATTTCCTTTTGTGATAAAACAACAGGTAATGCCTTACTGCTTTTAATAGAAGGAAGAGCCAGATAAAGTTCTTTGTTTTTGAACATGGTAAACATGGTTCTTAAACCATAAACCAGATGTTTAAAAGAGCTTTTGCTTGGCTTTTCATTGAGTTGAAGTTCGAATAAATACTCTTCCATTTGGTCAATGGATAGCTCCAGAGGAGAACTGTTAAAATGCAGTACCATTTTAGAAATCTGCATCAGATAATTACGGGTGCAGGATTCAGACTTTCCTGCAATGGTGTATTTACGCAAAAATTGTTCGCTGATTAATTTAAACTCAGGCACAGCTTTAACAGCTTGCTGTAGGTAAGATTCTCTACTCATTATATTTATGTTTAAAATTAATAATGGTAGAAGATGTAATTATCTTACGATTTTTGTTAGTTTTAGCCTAAGCTCCCGCTCTGCGGGTTTAGTTCAACACGCGGTCATAAAACATTGCGCGGATAGTGCTATATTTAAACGAAATAACATTTAATCAACGGCTTAGCGTGCTGATAAGTTTGTGCTTCGAAATGCGCAACGTTTCATACCGCCACCGTTGGCGGTAATTTAAGTTTGGCTCCTACTTGATAGAAACTACAAATAAGTCTGAAAATTGATACTTTATGAAATGTATAATTTGCGATTCTGAGAATACTGCAAGATCAATAGAGCATATTGTCCCAGAAAGCTTTGGGAATAAGAAATACTTAATGCAGCGAGGTGCAATTTGTGATGCGTGTAATTCAAGATTCTCAAAATTTGAAGGTAAAGCTTTATCAAATTCAGTATTTGTTCTTGAAAGAGCGCGCTTTGCTGTTCCTACAAAAAAAGGGAAGAATGTGAAAGGAAAAATAGGTAATCTTAATATAGAAGGAGATAAAGAATTTCGCAAAGATTACCTAACACTAAAAGGGTTCAAAAAGGAGGACTTAACGAATTATGACCCTAAAAATGGAACTCATCAATTTAGTGTTAAAAGTTTTGATAAGAGTGAAGTTGCAACATCAAGATTTCTATTGATGCTAGGTATTGAATCAGTCTATACGTCGAAGAATGATATTTATAAACAATATGATTTTTCCGAACTTAAAGCATACTTAACAAACAAGAACAATAAAGTTTGGGGATTTATTACCAATGAAAAGAATCCATACTTGTTTCATACTATTCCGAATGGTAAAATGATTAAATATCTAAAAAACATACAGTGTGAATTGAAATTTAATGACGAATATGAAGATGAACTTCTATTTCACTTCAAATATGGTGGTGTTGGCATGACAATTAATCTTTTAAATAGAGACTTATTTTGGGTTGATATTTACAAATAGAAATATGATAAAATATTTCTATTTCCTAAGGAAGTTGAAAATAAATATAATAAGGAATTAGGAAAAACTACCGCCAACAATAAATAAATGGCATGGGCTGGTTTGCAATGTTTTGGAGCTTCAGTTCGTCTAATAAGTCCGCCGAAACTTTTGTTTCGTCTCGTGAAAAGAATAAATTTACAACCAAACAAAAGTTACGGCTAAGTGGTAGTTGGAAAGTGTAGTTTTTCAAATACGCCCACGACCACTTATTATCACCGTTATCACCCAACCTTAAATAATTCATGGATGTTTTTTGGGAGAATTTTTGAGTTAGTAGGTTGTTGAATCAATTTGCGCCACGCACGCCAACGCACGGTAAAAATCAACGAGTTAAGTTGGTTCTCTGGAATTTTAGGTTTAGTTCTTGGTTTTGGGGTTTAATTAGTTTTTTCGGGTATTTTTGGTTTTGAACCTTTGGGTGTTATATAGTGGTCAAGGTTGGCTAAGTTGTTTTGTTATTCTGGTCAGTTGGTTTTTTTGCATGTAGCAAAAGGTTTGGAGGTTTACGTTCTATTTAGCAGCCATCTTCCTGTCTCTCGAACGCAAATATTGGTAAAGGTTTGGAAGTTTAAACTCATTCATGAAATATAGTAAAGGTGCACTCAAAAATAGTACGTGTTGGATTTGTTGCTGTATTTTGAGATATTTTTTGTCTGGCTGTACTTTGGGTGTTTGAGATGTTTGTAGTTGTTGCTTTGCAAAAGTTTAGAAGTATAATTGGTTCACTGGGACAACAAAAAGGCAGGGTGTAACAAAGTAAAAAAGCCATGTGTAAATTACGTTATTTGAAATTTAATGTTTAATATATAAGTTTGGTGAGGCTAAATAAATGAAGTTGTACTTTGGGTACACACGTCTCTTTTACCAAACGTTGGTTGTAATTTAAAGCAACCTTGCAAATTCAATAACCTAATGCAACAATAAAGATAATATGAGATATTCAACGACATTGATAATAGTAATTATTTTGACATCTTGTATGTCAACAAATGATGTCACTGTAAGAGATTTTTATGACACAGACCTTTACCTCTTTATCTATTTTCCCGGTATTAAAAACGAAGAGGCAAGAAATTTAGCGATGGAAGGAATGGAATATGCTCAGAAAGGAGAATATAAACTAGCAGTGAAAGCTTTATTCAAATCAGATAGCATTGAACCTGAAAATGTTATGTTAATAAATTCATATGCTCAGGTATTATATAATCTTGATCAGAAGGAGAAAGCTTATAATCAATTTGAAAAAGCAATTTCTGTAGATAAAACTTTTGATAATACATACACAAATTATGCATATTGTTTGAATCATGAGAGAAATACTGAGGAGGCAATTAATATATTAAGTCAAGGATTTCAGTATGTATCAAATGATATTGAAAAGGCTGATTTTTACTATGATTTCGCAGTCTTTCATTATAATCTGAAAAATTGTGATTCGACGATCTTTTATATGAACAGGGCTGTTAAAGTAGCTCCGGCAAAAGATTTGAAAAAAGCATATAAAGATTTAAGGAAACCATTAATTAAGTATTGTAAATAAAACTACAACCAACACACAATATAGCAAATTGGCTGGTAGGTGCCACGGGAGATACGAACGTAGTCCGCTTTTTTGTATCTTTCCAATCAAACTTTAAAGCGATGCAACGCCAACTTGCCATATTGCGGGAACGTTATCACCCAACCTTAAATACTTAGAACTTTATTTGGGAGAATTTTTGAGTTAGTTGGTTGTTGAATCAATTTGCGCCACGCACGCCAACGCACGGTAAAAATCAATGAGTTAGTTGGTTTTCATAAATTTTAGGTTTAGTTATTGGTTTTGGGGTTTGGGAAGATTCTCAGGGATATATGGTTTTAAATGCTATGGAGTTTTTTTGTGGTTAGAATTAGCTGAGTTGTTTTGTTATTCTGGTCAGTTGGTTTTTTGTATGTAGCAAAAGGTTTGGAGGTTTACGTTCTATTTAGCAGCCATCTTCCTGTCTCTCAAACGCAAATTTGGGCAAAGGTTTGGAAGTTTAAACTCATTCATGAAATTTAGTAAAGGTGCACTCAAAAATAGTACGTGTTGGTTTTGTAGCTGTATTTTGTCACATTTTTTTGTTTGTTGTAATTTGGAGATGTAGTTGTTTGTAACTTTTTTATAAAAGTTTAGGGAGTTGGTTGATTCTTTTGTATAACAAAAAGGCAGGGTGTAACAAGGCAAAAAAGCCATGTGTAAATTCCGTTATTTGAAATTTAGAATTTAAAATATAAGTTTGGTGATGCTAAAGTGGTGTAGTTGTAATTTGAATACACAAAGCTCTTTTACCAAACGTTGTAGCCTATGCAAAAAAACGACGTGAATACAAATATTATTTATGACAAAACTATTTTATACGATAATTTTACTATTCTTGAATTTGACATGTTATAGTCAGGAATCAGATAGTTTGTTTTTTAACAAAAGCTGTCAATGTGATTCAGTAACTGTAATGAATTATGATTTTATAGAAGAAGAGGACGGTAATATTTATAGTATTCCTAATAAAGAGTCATTCAATTTTAAATTTATAGTGGACAGTACAGCTGTATTGATTGATAATAAAAAATATCATTCATTAATAGTTGGAATTCAAAAAGATACTATTGGTTTTGTTCAAGTTAAAAGAGAATATTATAAGTATCGAGGAAATTTGACAGGAAAGGATGAAATACTTTTTAATTTAAAAAAACAGATAAATGATAGTTGGAAAATTTCCGAGGATGGATATTTTAAAAATTATAGAATAATACTATCAAATATTACATATGACAAAAATCTGAATGATAGTATTTATACTTTTAAGTGTGAATCTAAGAGAATGCTTCCTCATGGATATAGTTTTAATGATTTCAAAGTTTCAAAGAAAAGAGGAATTGTTGGTTACAGCCTTGAAGTTGACGGGGATTTAGGTTTAGATACAATTAATTGTAAATGTCAATAGTGATTTATATTTAGAAATAGAAAAGCACAGGCTACAACACGCAATAAATTTTATGTGGCAGTAAACCATAATTTGAAATTTTGGGCTATTTCTAGCCTGTTGGTATTGGCTGAAAGGAATGCAGTTTCTATAGCCACACGAAAATTTATCGCCACCGTTGTGGCGCATTATGAAAAACATCCTGCAAAATGGAAACTGAAATTAAATATATAGAATTAAAAACTGGATTTTTAGACAATGGACCCGCATGGATTGCAGAGGTAGAATTGTCAAAATCTGGTCAAACTGTTTATTTTAATGACTCTGCCTTAAAGAAATTGAAGACTCCTGGAATTGGAGCGAATCATTTTGACATTGAAACAGGTGACGAATATTGGATTTCTGGAATAAAAAAGAATGGATTAGATAGGCATTGGGCAGGCTCAGGAAAAGTCATGATTGACGAAGATATTGTAGAAATATACCTAGCCTTGATAGGCTGCTCTATACTTGACAAAACAAAGTATGATATTATTTCAATTAAAAAAAGCTTTGATAAAAGTAGATTTGACAAAATTGAGAACCGGAAGAGTGGAGTTCCTAGTTACGCAAACTTATCCTATTATCAGTTGTATTGGGATAATAATCGCAAAAAATTGATTAAGGAATAATAAGTGGATTTTAAGGAAAACAATAAAGGGACTTTTAGTGATTTGATGCATTTGTTATCAGATAAAGGAACTGATTATAAAATCAGATTTTTAGATTACCTGTTTTTTGAGATTACGATAATGAACAGAGCGATTTGGTCTGATAATGAATATACCGATACAGATAAAGTTGATTTATTAAAATGGTCAAACGAACTTACTCATAGATTGTGGAACCTATCCTTTGACTTGAAAAGAAATGAAACAAATGATTTTGTAGTAAAATTTAAAGGACATATTGATTTTTGCAAGAAACAATCTAATGAATTTTCAAAACATATTTCTGCGACTTTGTTTGGCGCAGCTGACAAGAGTGAAAGATTGATTAATAAATAACGACGCCACAACAATAAATATAGGGCATTTGGCGTATAGTGCTAAAATTGAGCACGTTAACACTTAATAAAACATAAAGCGGTTTGATACTTTGGAGCTTTTAAATGCCAAACGCCCCATATTATCAACGTTGGTGGTTATTATGGCAAAGCTGAAAGAATAATTTTAAGTTGAAAAAATAGTGATGGGATTAAAAAAAACACTTATTTGTATATTGACAACGTTTTGTTGGAATGTGATAGTAATAGGACAAAATAGACAAAAACATATAGAAGGTTATTCATCTGTTTGGTATGAAAGCCAAATGATTCTAAGAAGTCAACTTGATTTAGTTAATATTTCAGAAACTCAGAATAATAAGTATTTCCGTTTATGGACAGATCATCAAGTTATAGACTTATGGGAAAACGAGAATAATCAAATGTTTGGAAAAATTACTTGTTGGACACAGGAAGTAATATCTCCAGCAGGAGATACATCAAAGAATATTTGGTTTAAATCCAGAAAATTAGGAAAGAGTAAATTAGTATCTATTTTAGAAATAATAGATTCATCAAGAATTAATTATATACCTGATCAGGAATTTATAAAAGGTTGGGAATTAGGTTGTGATGGAATAACGTACCTTATAGAGATGGCCAATAAAAATGATTATTACTTTAAAGCATATTGGACTCCAATAGCACAAGATTCATTGAGAGAAGCTGTTATTGTACAGAATTTTGTAGACAAAGTATTGATATTAACAAATGCTGATAAAATTTGGGGGAAATTTGTCCCAACTATACCATATGACTGCTATACAAATGGAATGATTGTTTTTTGTAATAACTAGCAATAGATAGTTATTTGAATTAGAAGAAAAACAACCACCAACAGCAAATTATAATTAAGGGCTGGTCAGAAGGTATTTTGGAGTTTTATATCCCGTACAAATTTTGTATAAGTAGAAAGGAATGTAGTCCGCATTCCAGCCCCGTAATTATATTTGTACCGTTGGGCGTAATTTACTTGTAGAAAGTTGGACCTCTGCATTAAATTTTAAAAGTATTTAATAATAAAGAGAAGATTTATCTATCAGAAATTTATTCTTAAAAGAGATATACAAGTACGTAATTGTATAGATTAAAAATTCAGTTTTATGTAGAAAAGGTATAATTAAATTATTTCTTGATGATTATAAAAGTTAAACCTAAAGATTGGAGAGAACTTCAAGTTAAGGTTGGGGAAATTTTAAGTGAGAGTAACTTCAAAGTTGAAATTGAAAAAAAGATTAAATCAGTAAGAAGTGAAATCGAAATTGATGTTTTTGCTGAAGAAATTATAGATGATAGAACATACACAATATTGTGTGAATGTAAAATGTGGAAATCAAATATTCCTCAACTTTATGTTCATGGATTGCGAACTGTTGTTCATGACATTGGTGCCAATAAGGGATACATTATTTCTTCAAGTAAATTTCAAAAAGGTTCAGTTGATTCAACTGGTTATACAAATATTGAATTATTAACTTGGAACGAATTCCAGAAAAAGTTTTTTAAAAGCTGGTATATCAACTTTTTTTCGAAAAGATTAAATTCAATTATTAAATCTGACTATGACTCTTTAGCTATTCAGCTTTTTGATGACTATACTAAAATTGATAAATGTAAGTTTAGTCAGTTAATAAAGAAGTATAATGGTTTGAAAGAGGTGAAAGAGCATTTTCCATTCTTTTATTCTAATATTATTACAGAGGAATTTAAAGATATTGAGGAGAAACTTCCTTTAAGAAATAAAATTAAATTGGAAGAATGGGAAGATATCGAATCACTTGGACTGACAGATGAGATACTTGATGAAGTTCATTATTCTGACTTTTTAATTCTAATATCAGATTTTGCCAAGCCAGTATATCAAGAATTAGATAAATTAGATTTATTCATTGAATATAATTAAAAACTACGCCCAACAAGTCATTATAATACATTGCGCGTGAGGTTATTGAGGTTGGTGTAATTAGGAGGTTAGGCAAAGATAATTAACTTTGTGAAAGAACGGAAAAGCGCAACGTATCATATGGCCAATCCGTTGGGCGGCATTAAAAACGACAGTGCAAATAATGAAATAATATGATTTTTAAAAAGACTAATTCACGATATATTGCTGGTTGGGAGATTGATTACGATGATTCCGACGAGTTCAAAAAGATTCTATTGACACAAGGGATTAATGAAAGTGGATTTGAATTTTTTAAATCAGTACAATCTGCGACCGAGATTTTAATAAAAAATGATACGGTTGTTAAAACGATTAATCATTCAGGCACGGATTCTGAATCCGAAAAAATAAAAGCTCGATTACCGATTACTGATTGGGTGGATAGAGAGGTGTTTTTATTAAGTAAAGATTCGAGTGGAAATCATAAAATCGGCGGTGATTGTCCAGCTGATTTTAAAATTCCGCATTATGATAATTTAAAAACTCCTTTTGTTTTTATTGGGACAATTGATACCTCAGATAAAAAATTCGAATGGATAAATTTACCTAGATTGGATATTATCTATCCGATATACGAGTGTAATTTTGGAGTGTTTTTAGATTATTCTGATTCTTTAAATCCTAAGATAATTAATCCTGACACATTCGAAGATTCGTGGTTTGACGATTCGATAAAAGGAGTTGATAAAGTTGTATTTAAAGAGCAAATGTTTTCAGTAAATGACGAGCTTGACAGTCAGAATTACGAGGACAATCAAGATAGTAATCTGATTTGTGGAGTGCCTTTATGGTATCAAGCCCCAGAGATTCCAACCTGCCCGAAAACAGGAGAAGTAATGCGATTTGTATGCACTGTTAATTCTGATAGCTCGCTTGATTTAAAAGACAGTAACGGGATTGAAAATTTACCATTTGGAGACTATTTGATTTTTGGAGACCATGGGAATTTATATGTGTTTTATCATCCTGATTCAAAGATATTGTATTTAAACATTCAGTTCTGATAATGAAAAATAACGACCGCCCAACAATGTATAAAAAACATAAGTGGCTCAGTGGTTTACGGAACTTTGGAGCATTTAATCAACTCCGCCAAATCTGCGATTTGACGGGTTTATATAAAATTTTAAATTTGTGTCAAAACGCAAATTTGGCTCATTGTAACTTGATAGGTAAGAGCTTCGAAATCACTTACGTTTCTTATACTCAACGTTGTGTGTCATGCAGGGAGACCTCGAACCAATTATGAACCTTTAATAAAAGACGATGATAACCAAAATATCCCTTAATAACGTAGCAAGTTATAAAAGCCAAACATCTCTTGAAACTGATAAAAAGGTTAACCTAATTTATGGTTTAAATGGTACTGGAAAAAGTACTTTATCAAACTACCTTCACAATAGAGCAGTTGATAAATATAAGAACTGCAACATTGAAGGATTAAGTGATAATCATGACATACTTGTCTATAATCAGACTTTTATTCATGAAAACTTTTTTGAATCAGAGAATTTAAAAGGGATTTTTACACTTTCGAAAGAGAATAAGGATGCAGAGCTGAAAATTGCTAATGCCCTTAAAGAAATTGAAAAGTTTGAAAAGGAATTAGAGTTAAAGAATAAATCCCTAGATACTGAACGAACATCTTTAAAAACTAAGCTTGAAAGTGCTAAAAATATCATCTGGAAAATTAAAACAGATTATAGTGGCGGGGACAGAGTTTTAGAATTTTGTTTAGAAGGATATAAAGGGTCAAAAGATAATTTATTCAAACACATTTTTAGCATTACTAAACAAACCGATAAACCTACTAAGAGTATTGACGACCTAAAAGTTGAACTGCATTCTATATCAGGTAGTAATGCTCAAAAATACTCAGAATTAACACAAATATCATTTACCTCTTCAAAAATAGAAACCGAAGCGATATTCAACAAACAGATTGTTGGTAATGAAAATAGTTCAGTTTCTCATTTAATTAAAGAACTGGGTAATTCGGATTGGGTTAAACTTGGTTTGCAATACATTTCTAAAGAGAAAAATGAAGAAAGCATAACTTGTCCATTCTGCCAAGAAAAAACGATTTCAAAGGAATTAATAAGAAGTATAGAAAATTACTTTGATGCATCTTATGAGTCAGATATTAACCTCATAAAAAATTTCTTGCGAGATTATTCGGAGGCGATACAATCTGTTCCAAATGCAGCTTTTTTTGAATCAAATCCAAAATTTGAAGTACATAAAAAAGATTTCGAAATTAAATACCGTGTTTTTTCGAAATTGATTGAGGATAATAAAAAACTAATTGAAGATAAATTAAAAACCCCCAGTGTATCAGTAACACTTAATAGTTCAATAAATGCACTACATGAATTGAACGAAGTTATCCAAAAGATAAATGTGCTTATTAAGGAGCATAACACCAATATAGACCAAAGAACAAAGGTTAAGTCCAATATTAAAAATACGTTTTGGCAAATCATGCGTTGGGACTATGACCAAACAATTAGTTCTTATAGCAATGATGAGAAAACGGCGATTAGTAAAGCTGAAAATTTAAAAACCTCCATTAAGGAGTACAATTCAAAAGTTTCTGAGCAAAAGGAAATCATTTCTGAACAACAAAAATTAACCGTAAATATTGATGAAGCAGTAGCCAATATTAATAATGGGTTAGTTGATTTAGGTATAACAGAATTTAGAATAAAGAATCACTCTGATAACCTATATAAAATAGCAAGAGGCGAAAACGATAATAGAGTTTTTAAATCCTTAAGTGAAGGAGAAAAGATGATTATTAGTTTTCTATATTTTTTAGAATTGTGTCGGGGTAAAAAAGACGCTACAGAAACAGGAAGAAAAAAGATAGTTGTAATTGATGACCCTATTTCAAGCTTATCTCATATTTATGTTTTTAACATTGGTAGATTAATAAAAAATGAATTTTTTGGCACAAAAGAAACTACGAAAAACCCAGAAACGGGAGATAAGATTGTTAGTTGGAAATACAAATATGAACAAGTTTTCATATTGACTCATAGCTTATATTTCTTTTATGAAATTACAGAAACCAAACATGATGTAAGGAAAGAAACGCAAAACTTATTACGTCTTGTAAAAAATGGCGAAGGTAGTTCTTTTAAGAAAATGAAATATGAAGAAATTCAAAATGACTATCAAGCATATTGGCATATAATAAAGGATGAAAGCCAACCACCTGCGTTGATTGCAAATTGCATGAGGAATATTATCGAATATTTCTTCAATTTTGTTGAAAGGAAAGATTTAAATAATTTCTTTTTGCAAGAGCCATTAAATACAAATAGATTTCAAGCATTTTATCGATATATAAACAGAGAATCACATTCTCTTGGGCAAAACATATTTGACTATAAAGAATTTAATTATACAGATTTTAAAGATGGTTTTGCTGAATTATTTAAGATAGCTGGATATAGTGAGCATTATAAAAAAATGATTAAGTAATATAAAGCACGAACACACAACAATGTATAAAAAGTATATCCGAACGAAAAATAAATAATTTATATCAGGCTTAAATACAGTAATATACAGAGGTTTTTAGGTGAGGTTTAAAAATTGCCTATCATACATTTTACTATACTTTTTGACGCAAAATAACGGAGTAAAAAGAAATTAATTTTTTTTGATTTTTTTTTCAATCAAGCCGTTTTTGCATTCCATTTTTATTTCAATTGCATTCAATCCGGTTTTTTCTGCTAATAAATTAGTTTTGCAGCCAATGAAAATTATTTACCACAAAATTTTTGCTTATGGTTAAACTCATTGGTACAACGAAGAACGGCAGAAATAAACTTATTCAAAAAATAAGACTTATAATATGATGAAATAACACAACTTTCGGTTGAGCTAGAGGATAATCATAAGCCATTATTTTATAACATTTTAAAAGAAGCTTATGATGATAAATCAGAAAATTGTTGCGGAGAACTTTGAAAAGGATTGCCTTGCTGTATTTGAGAATTTACTGCAAGGCTACAGGAAGGCGAAAGAATCAACAGTATGGGAATCAAAAATGGATAACCTTGTAGAGAAATTAACACATTTACCTACAGCTCCATTCCCTACTGAGTTAATGAAACTCTTTGATTATGATTTTCTCGTACAATCGGAAGATATAAATAGTATAATTGAAAAAGCCCTTATTATAAGGGAGCGAATGAAGCATACCAAGAGGTATGTTACCATCAATGAACGGTACTTCTCATTTTTATTTCTACCTCCAAATACTCACCTTAAAAGACTTGAAGTGTATAATAACGAAGGAGAACTTTGTTATTTACAGGTCGGTAAAATCCGAATAAAGCCAAAAGCAATACTCCAATGGCTAATACCCGGCAAAAAACAAGTTAAATTTCAAGACGTAATAAATTTCAGGCAAAAGACATTTAACTATAAGGCGTTAGAGATTTATTACTACTCACCTCTCGTTGACCTTTCGTCAACAAATCCCCAGGACTATTATAATTTTTTCTGCGACTATTTTGGGAAACTTCAATTTCTCAAGTATTTCAAATCAAACGGAAATATTGAAGCGTTTCCAAACCTCCAACAAATCAAGCCAAGAACCCATGATGCAATCTTAAAGCTCTCTAGTGCCCAACAGGTGCTTTGGGCTTACTTTCTATTTCGGCTTTTGGGTTTAAAACATCGGGTAGATGTTGGTAACTCAACACTTGCCCGATTTTTATGTGTGGTAAATGGTATTGATATGGATAATTACAAAAATTCATACTTCTATCGGCTCATTGATAAAGCTCCATACATTAAAAATGATAAGAATCTTTTGGTTGACCTTGAAGTTATCAAGTTGCATTTTCAGGAACGTAATTTACCAACAGGAGACATCGAAAAAGTAATCATTGAAATTGTAACCCGATAATTTGCAAAAATACCGATTACCATTTATTGCTTTTTATTGCCATTTGAATTAAAAAAGTATCCGACAAAAACAGCAAAAAGTGTCCGACAAGGCTAAATAATGCCTTTGTATGATACTGAAAACATGAGATATAAAAAATAATTGAAAAATGTCGGATAGTCCGACGTTGGAAATTGCTATGCGCCTTTCCTATACTTGCTATCGAAAATTTGAATAAAAAAACAGCAAGAAAATGGATGAGCAAATAGAAGAACAGATAGAAGAGAAAATCGACTTCAAAGCTGAAACTTTAAAGAATCTTGAACAGCTAAACAAAAAGGTTTCAGAACTAATAAAAGTACAACATAAAGCCGGAACAGGCTTTGACTATGTTAATGCTGCGGAACTGGCCCTGCTATTGGGCGAAAGTGTTAAAACCATTTATGGCAGGGTGTATAATAAACAGATTCCCTTCTATAAACCGGGTGGTAAGATATTACTGTTCAAACTGGATGAAGTAATGGATTGGATTAAAGCTGGCCGTCATTCTTCCTTGGAGGAAATAAAGAGCAATGTGTAATTGGTTATATGCAGTTCTTATAATCTAAAACTCCAATGAAGGAAAGGAAGGAAAGAAAGTCTCAAGGTAAAAAACAGGAAATCAGGTTCTCGTTCTTTAAACTTTTGTTGAAGAAAAAATCACATACTCAAGTTCTGCCGGAGAGCCAATTATGTAATCATTTGAACATAGTAAAGAAATAGAGAATGCCAACTATTTATATATGCGGTAGTGATATACCCGAAAACAGTTCCAAAGGCTTGGTTGATACCGATAAAATAAAAGCCAAACTAAAGTCATTGAAATGTGCCGTTGTAAATCCAACTGAAATGCCCTTTGCAAAAATGAGTTGGACTGACAAACTGGATAACCGTGTTCAGCTTTTAAAGAAAAGCCAGGCGGTTTATGTTCTGCCCAATTGGAAAGAGAGCATAATGTCACGCATAGAGCTGACCGTTGCGATGGACTTAAAGTTGGAAACCATTTTTCATCCGATGAGCCACAAAGAGATAAAGCAAATAATAACCGCCCTTGGCAATTAGCTCGGTTCCGGCAGGGTTGTTCAAGGGTAGCCCTGCCATTATTTAAGTATCAAATTCAGAACGATTATGAAGACAAAGACAGTAGCAAGAATCAAAGATGTTAGCATCATGCTTATTGATGATGTAGAAAAGTTAGTACCCATAAAACCTATATGTCAAGCTTTAGAAGTTAATTACTCAAGCCAGCTAGAAAAGATTAAGAGCGATGAAATATTGGGTTCAACTGTACCGCTCAGGGGTATAGTTGCTGCCGATGGTAAGGAACGAGAAATGGCTTGCATTCCTTTTAAGCTTGTATTCGGTTGGCTATTTACAATTAACCCCAAGAACGTCAAGGCTGAGGCTAAAGAACAAATCATTAAGTACAGGCTGGAATGCTACAATGCACTTTTCAATTATTTCACTGACCAGGGAGAGTTTTTAGAGCAAAAGCAAAAGGCTTTGGAAAAGCAATTAGAAGAAGTGGAACGAATACGAAATGATTATAGCGACCAAAAGAAGCTGCTCAATGACGCAAGAAAAGCACTTAACAATATAAAGGAGTTGACTTTTGAAGAATGGCAAATGAATAAGCGACAATTATCACTGGACTTTCCAAACTAAAACACATGACAGCATTAGCAACTAATACGGTATCGAAGTTATATTATTTCGATAACCGCATAAAGAGTTTCTATGAAAAAAACGGCTACACCAACATCCCGTTTGATGGCAATAAAATTCAAAAAATGATTGAAGATTCACAGTTGGAGCTGAACGCTCTCTTTTACAAAATTTGGGGTTCAGACATGGGCTACCACCTGTTAGATAAGTTTTACGATTTCAGGGGTAATGTTTATGAATTCTTTATGAGCCTTGACAGCAACAACCGTGAGTTATTGACAGGAAAAGATTGGTAGCCGATGGATGCAAAAAGGGTCATAGAGCAAATCAATGATGAAGTTTACGAGGTTGTCTCCAATTTTGTCACACTAAAAAAAGCAGGGATTAATTACAAAGCTTGTTGTCCGTTTCATAATGAGAAAACGGCTTCGTTCAGTGTTAATCCGGCAAAAGGAATTTTCAAATGCTTTGGTTGTGATAAAGGCGGTAATGCCATTGAGTTTATAAAGGAGCATGAAAGTGTTGAGTTTAAAGAAGCCGTTGAAATTGGGGCAAAGCTTTTGAATCTCAATTTTGAATGGAAGCTTAGCTCTAATTGGGATGAAGCCAAATTCAAACATGAAGAAAGCCTGAAAATTGCTTGTAGTATTATTGAGAAGTTCTTTTTGGAACAGGTTAATCACAAAGATGCCCAGCAGTACATCAAGGAGCGTAATATGGCTATTCCTGAAAACGGCAGTTTCAATATTGGTTATGCTCCAGCTGATAATGCTCTACTGGCCCATGCACGAGAAAAAGGATTAAAAACAGAGATACTTGAAGAAATTGGTGTACTTAAAAGCAATGACAAAGGCGTTTATGACTTTTTTAGAAACCGATTGATATTCCCTGTTTCCAACTCACGAGGTCAGACTATTGCATTTGCCGGGCGTGACCTGAATGAAAATCCGAAGGTCAAGTATTTGAATACACCTGAAAGTTGCATTTATACTAAAGGTAATGAGCTGTATGCTTTAAATGTGGCTCGCTTTGCTATTAAAAACAATGACAGAGCATATATAGTTGAAGGTTATTCCGATGTGCTTCGGATGCACGATATAGATGTGATAAATACAGTTGCGACTTGCGGAACTGCACTTACCAATGCACAGGCAAAGCTCCTGAAAAAATATACCAATAAGGCTACACTTATTTACGATGGCGATAGTGCCGGGCGAAATGCCATGTGCCGAAATGCTGAAATCCTGATTAAGAACCAATTTCACATTTCGGTATTGGTACTCCCGGAAAAACAAGACCCTGATTCTCTTTTCATCGACAACAAAACGTTTCTTCAGTACGATGAACAACAGGAGGATTATATCATCTACAAAACGGCTGAATACGCAGACCGCTTTGCAAATGACCCTGTAAAGAAATCGGAAGTAATAAAACGTATGGCTTCCTTGATATGCTGCTATGATAAAACAAATCAGGAGGTTTATCTCGACTTTGTTTCTGAACAGATTAAACCGAAAAAAGCATGGCAGGATGCTTTAAAGGATTATAGTCAGCCTACCGAGAAGAAGGTTAAGAAAAAGGAAAATATCAGCGATATAATCAAGCTGAAAAAAGAACAACAGGAGAACCTACTTACCAATCAGTTTTATGAAGAAGATGGAGCTTATTGGACGGTTGAAGGAAAGAACCCGAAGCAAATATCCAACTTTACTTTTGAAGCCTTATTTTGTGTGTTCCATAAAGACCCACAAGGCAGAACCGACCTGAAATATGTTTTGCGCCTGATGAGCCAATACGGAAGAAAACGCCTGGCTATTATTTCATCCGATGATTTTTGTACCCCTGCATCATTCAAGAAACAGGTACACAGGCGACATGGATTCTTTTGGTACGGTAACGATAGCCAGCTCGACAATATCAAAAATGTGAAACTGCTTGGAATACCCGAAGCCAAAGAGTTGGAGCGTGTAGGTTACAATGAGGAAAACCGTTTTTGGGTATTTGCAAACGGCTTGTACTACACTAAAAACTTTCATCCAATTGATGAATACGGTATCACTACCCATGCCACACAAATCAACAACATGGATGAATTTGAAAACATTCCTCCGGAAAGCCAGATACGAATTAACGATACCTTTCATGTACTCAATACCACAGCAGAATTTATCGGTAAGTATGGAAAAGATAAGTTAAAGGAGAATATTAAACAGAGCCAGGTTCATTTGTTGCATTTCTTCTATCTGCCCTATGGTAAAGCTCTTAAAATTGGTAGTTCTGATGGTGGTAATCCATTCAAAGAAAACTCAAAGTATGTGAAACCGATAAAAGGCAGCGATTGGAACTTCGGTAAATGGGCAACATCAATGAGTTGTGTTTATCCCGGTAATGCCGAATTATTGATTGCCTATTACATCTCAACCGTTTTCAGTGACCTTATCTATAAAGCCAATTTCGGGTACTTCCCTTTATTGTTCCTTTTCGGGAAACGTCAATCAGGTAAGAGTACCGCAGCCCGAAGCATCATGTATATGTTTGGCAAACCACCGATGGAGGACGGTATTAACCTTGCATCAGGGAGTACAAGTACAGGTATGCAGCGTAGTATGGATTCTACGACTAACCATCCGTTTTGGGGTAACGAGTATAAGAATAGCATTCACAAGAATACCATTGAAGCGTTAAAAGGTATTGCTGACCGTAACGGAAAATTGACAGGTGTAAAATCGGGTGGTAATGAAACACGTATTGCCAAGCCCAGGGGTTCGGGTATAATTAGCGGTCAGGATTTACCTACACAAGACCCTGCTTTATGTAGCCGTAGTTTATTGGGCGAATTTGATGATACCAACCGGGGGAACTATTACGATTTAAAATCATTTAAAGCAGCCGAAGAAAGTTTACAGTTTACCAATATTACATGTTCCGTATTTGATTTTCGGTATTTGGTTGAAGAACATTACTCAAAAGAGGAACCGGGTGTAAGTTCAGAGGTTATGGATGAGCTGACCCAAGAGTATGGTAATGTTGACCGAAGGACGGTACTCAATATCTCATCGGTACTTACACCTATGAAAATTCTTATGGAGCATTCCGATTTGGAGTTTCCATTTGATTATCAAACAGCAAAACAGGCTTTAATCCGCTCTGCTAAACTTACCATATCGGTACAGTATCAGAGTGATGAAGTGGAGCAATACTTTCATGTGCTGCAATCTTTGGTTAACCTGTACAAACTTACCGAGGATGTACATTACAAGATTGTGGTTGGTGAAAACAATAGCAAACAGCTTTACCTGAGAGTTGGCTCGATACACGGACTATACAGGGAACAAGCACGGAAAGAAGGATTGACTACGCTTGACCAGGCGGTTGTTGGTGAGTACCTGAAGAAACACCGCTCATTTATCGAACACCGCAGAAAAAATGTATTGTTTGGCAAAAGCCGGACAAGTGCTTACATACTGAATTATGACATGCTCAAAGACCAGGGCATTGAATTGGAAAGGATAACCTTATAAAACACAAAACTATGCAGTTTTACTTTAGCTATGGTATTAAAGCAAAAACCGTCCTCATTTCCTCAATCTCTATGAGGATAGATATTAATAGATTGATATTTAATACCATATATTTTTTTACTCTAAAAATAAGTGAGGACGGGTGAGGGATGAACGAGGGATAAATGAGGGACGAGTGAGGGAAAAACGGCTCTCGTCCCTCACCTGTCCTCATTGTCCTCATTTTATTCTATTGATAATAAGACATATAACTAAAAAGTGAGGGATGAGGACGGTTTTATAAAATTACCATAGCCCACAGAAATGCATTTAAAAAAAAATCAAAATAGCATTAATTAAAAATATTTGAATCGAATGAAAAAGAACGATAACGTACAGAAAAACAATAACATTCACGATAATTTCTTTAAAAGTCTTTTCTCAGTAAAAGAGAATCTTGCCGATTTGCTTCACGGCTCTTTACCTAAAGATGTTTTACAAGGACTTAAAATTGAAAGTCTGGAGTACGACCCAACCGAATATGTGGACCAGGAGCTTGCACCGTATTTTAAAGATATATCATGCAATATGCTGTTTGGTCATACGGATATTAAAGTATCCTTACTGTACGAACACAAAAGTTATCCCGATAAAAACATACACCTACAATTGTTACGGTATATTTTGAATGTATGGGAGAACCAGGTAGCCAATAAACAAAAGCTCACGCCTGTTATTACAATGGTATTCTATCACGGCAAACGTAAATGGAATGATTCGGGGTTTGTTCAGGTTCCGGAGGTGCTTAAACGCTTTGTACCTTTGTTCGATTATGCCCTCTTCGATACAAAAGATATTGAAGACCATGCTATCATCCGTCACTTTAAGCGACCAAGTGTAAAAGTAGCAGTATGGTTTATGAAGCGAAGTGATAATCTTATTGGCTTTATCAAGAATAACCCTGATTTGGCACGAGAAATGTTCAGTCAGCTAAAGGAAATTGACGAAACTATTTTCCAAAAAATAGCGTTATATTTGTATAAAGTTTCTGGTTTAGAACCTGATAAAATAGATGAGATTATGGAAACAATTTCACCACAAGTTAAAGATGCTTTTGCAGAAGCTGCCAACGAACTTAAATACTTAGGTAAGAAAGAAGTTGTAGTAAAAATGATTGCAAAAGGTTATTCGGATAATGAAATATCTGAAATAACAGATATTGCCATTGAGGATATTCAAAAGATTCGGACAAACAACTCACATTAAGAGTAGTTAATCTAAGATATAGCCCGGTATCAGTTTTGGTATCGGGTTTTTTATTGCCTTATTTTTCCATTTATTGCCTTTTGAATATTACTTTTGTATAAATTTTAACAGTAAAACTGAATATTTGATATAAACAAAAAAGAAAGCGAACATATAATCTTAAAATATTAAGACTTAATCTCTTGTAACTAAAAATCGCCAAATTTTAAAATCGCAATGAGAGTAGGTACGGGCGTGGCCTGTGCTGCTTTGCGATTGGGTGTTTGGCGATACCTTAGTTACGAGTGGTTTCAGTGCCACGCTTCTTTTTAACACAATTCAGAATGAAAGATTTATATGTTTGGTTACAAAGTGAGGTAAATGAATCGCTTGAATTATTGGATAACGAAATCATAAAAGATGGAGCTGATGAAATTGTTTTTTCGTCAAGTAAGGAGTTCCTGAAAAAAAGCAAAGATGTATTGAATAGAATGGTTGAATTGTTATCCGAATACGACTTGGATATAATGAAGCTGATAAATTTGATTGCCAAACTAAAGACAGAGGGTAATGATGCTGATGAAGATGCCATCATTCAATCTATGATTCTGAAAATATTGGAAACAAGCTCCCTGGAAACCAAATCTCGCTAAATTTTTCTATCTTTATATAGCTAATTGTCAAGGGTATAATGTTTTTAATTATGCCCAATATATATTCCAATTCATTAAAAATGAGCCTCCTATCGGGGCTTTTCGTGTTTATAGCCTTTTGTGGTTTTACTATTTATTGCGTTATTCTTTGTTTTATTCTCTGCAATACGCTGGTAATATGGTGGTATTCTCATAGTATTACCTACTTTTTTCAAAAGCAGTCTCTTTTTTCTACAAATTATCTCAAATCAACCTCCGAAATCCCTAACATTACGCGAAGTTGGCAACATTTTTTTGGAAGCTTGACAAACCACATAAAAAGCGCTATATATTTTTCCCAATATTCAAAAAAGCCTTTAAAATATTGTCTTAAAGTCCTCAATAGCACTTTGAATAAGCTAAAAAGTATTCAAAAGTATTCAAAAGCAGTTGAGATATACTCTACAAGGCTGCCTCTCTCAATATTTCAGGTGCGTTATGGCTCATTTTTTAACCCAAATCCAACGCTATGATAAAACGCAGAACCATATTAAAACAGGATTTGGTAAAAAAACTTTACCCTGATAGCGCATCAGTTGACGCAGCTATGCAACAATTGCGAAGAGATATTGAATTGTGTCCTCAATTAAAAGAGCAGATTGCAAATACAGGTCACACCAAACGCCATTACTACAACAAACAACAGCTCCTCTTAATACTGGAACATTTTTGTATAACACTTGAAGAATTTGAACAGCTATGAAGTATTTCTTAGGCATAACCGATATTGACCAAGCCAAACTACGTTACAGAAAATTAGCAAAGCAACTTCACCCTGATAAGGGCGGAACTGCTGTTGACTTTCAGAAAATGCAAGCTGAATACAAAGAATTGTTGTTGCGTTTGCAGAAAAAACAAAAAGTCGTTACTCCCTCACGCAAAGATACATCAGAGGAAAAGGAATTGATATATGAATTAGGTAAGCTTGCCAAGGTTCTTATTAAAAAGCAAGTGCCACAGAATTACTTGCGTCAGAAAATGCTAAAAACGGAATCAGCCTTAAAAAAGGGTTTATTGAATAATATTTTTGACCTTTTGGAACGATTATAACTATGCAAATCATGAATTTGATTATATTATAAAAATTTAAAGCCTATGTTTTGAGTATATTTGTTAACATGAAAAATGATATAGATAAAAAACTAAAACAAAAAAATATAAAACCAACCGCTATGCGTGAATTGGTTTTACAGGTGTTGACTGACCAAAAAACAGCGATTAGCTTACCGCAGCTTGAAAATAAATTTGACAAAGCCGATAAAGCAACATTGTACCGTACCCTAAAAACCTTTGAAGAAAACAAGCTAATCCATAGTATTGATGATGGTACTGGTTCAGTAAAATATGCCTTGTGCCACGAAACCTGTGAATGCCACCCGGAAGACCTTCACGTACACTTTTTATGCACCAAATGTGAAAAAACATACTGTCTCAATGAAATTTCCATTCCAAAAATAAATTTACCCGTTGATTTTATGCTGGAAAGTGTGAATATGGTTGTGAAGGGGATTTGCTCAAATTGTAAAAAGTAACTTTGCAACCCGGTTGCATAAACTTATTAGTATTTTTGGCGTTTAAGAATTATAATATTTTAATAATGAAATTATTTTCAGCAATAATGGCAATTTATATAATGGGGCTTCTCTTTGTCCCATGTGCCGATGTACACGCTGAAAATAACTCTACTGATACTCACATTCATATAAGTAACACTCACGAAAACCACGTTGACACATGCTCCCCGTTTTGTTTTTGTGATTGTTGTCAAATAGTAAGTCAACCCGAATATCATTCTTTTATTACTCCTTCAATAATATTTATTGACAAATTGGAGGCTTTTTATCAGGCTTCCGAGTTCTCAGTACCTATAACGCTGTGGCGACCCCCTAAAATATAATTCAGATAATTTTTAGTTAGTTATCGGCTTGGTATTTAAAATGAATACCTCTAAGCCTATACATTAATTTTTAATACTGAATTATATGAAAGCAAAAAAATATATTCCGATTATTTTTCTGTGCTTGACCGTTTTTTCAGGTACTTTAAATGCACAATTTGCAATAAATAAAAAGCACCTGAAAGAAATTGATTTAAGCTCAGACACAATATTTATTAGCCAGAATTCCTTTAGTGAAAAGGAAATTCAACGGTATCAAAAACAAGATATTCTGGAGATTATTAAACAAAGAATTGAAAATGAAAATACAGTTCTTCGTCAGGAAATTACTAACGACTGGGCAGATAAGAAGATTAAATTTATTGATGAATCTGAAATTGAAAACAGAATAAAAAACAAAATACCGACTTTATACATTTCTGCACAGATTCATAACGACAAGTATTTCGACAAGAGAGTAGGCAGACAAAGACGTTATTATAATTTTCAGCATTACGATATAAACCTGAATTTAGGCAAAAAGACCATTGTTTCAGTGCCTCTTGTAAATGAAGAACTCAATAGGCTAGACCTTCATTTTGCCTTATCCCTGATAAATTATTGCATAACTCAAAAAGACGAGTTTCAAAATTTATACAAATACACAAAGCAGGTGAACATTAAATCAGGCGAAATAAGTGATGATGTTTTGCTTGTTCCTGAAAACAATACTGAATATTCACAAAAGTACCTTGAAACCGTTTACGGATTTAAGCTTCAAATTTTGGACGAAAATACAATTCTCGAAAAACTCCATACCAATAGCGAAGGTTACGTTTATTTAAACGAAAGCCTCACGCATACAATGGATAACCCAAGGTTCAATCATTTTTTAATCAGAACGGATGACGATACACCCGTTTTACTTTACAGGAATTCATCTGCATTTGTAAAACCATGCAATCATACCTGTCTTGTTCATGATGAAAATAAGAAGCTTGATTACCTGTTAGCCGTTCATTTCAAACAATTTAAAAAAATAATCAAAAAGTCAATCTGATAATATCATGATAAACAGTATAATATCATTTTCAATAAAGAACAAGGTACTCATAGGGCTTATGACAATTGCCTTAATAATCGGTGGATTATATTCCATGACCAGAGTGCCACTTGATGCCGTACCCGATATTACCAACAATCAGGTACTGGTTATTACAACCGCACCCAATTTGGGAACTGAGGATATTGAACAATTTGTAACCTACCAGGTGGAGCTTGGAGTAGCTAACCTGCCCGGTGTTGAAGAAATTCGCTCAGTTTCACGTTTTGGATTATCGGTTGTTACCATCGTATTTAAGGACGATATGGGAACATACCTGCCACGGCAGTTGGTTAGTGAAGCTTTGGCTGAAATCAAAGAGAAAATCCCCGAAGGTTTTGCCGAGCCGTTTATGGCTCCAATCAGCACGGGTTTGGGTGAAATTTACCAATACACCCTTGAGGTGCAGCCCGGTTACGATACCGTTTATGACGATATGGAACTGCGTACTATGCAGGAATGGATTGTTAAACGCCAAATGGCTATGCTTCCCGGTGTTGTTGAAGTAAACTCATTTGGTGGCAGGGGAAAACAATATGAAGTTTCCATCGACCCCGAAAAGCTTCGCAGCATGGGGTTGACCATTTCAGATGTATTTGATGCACTGGAATCAAACAACCAGAATACAGGCGGGGCATATATTGAGAAAAACTTTCAGGCTAATTTCATTCGTGGCGAAGGCTTAATGCGCTCCCTCGATGATATTAAAAACACCGTTGTTACAAACAAAGCCGGACAGCCTGTATTTATAAGGGATGTGGCAGAAGTGAAATACGGAAGCTTTTTGCGTTATGGAGCTTTTACGAAAGACGGAAAAGGAGAAGCTGTTGGTGGCATTGTAATGATGTTGAAAGGTGAAAATTCAAATGATGTAATTAACCGTGTGAAAGAACGCATGGAGCTAATAAAGAAATCATTGCCCGAAGGTGTTCAAATTAAATCCTTTCTCGACCGTAGCAAGCTGATTAAAAGCACAACATCAACCGTTGCAGAAAACCTTTCCATCGGGGCTTTAATTGTAATTTTTGTGTTGGTTCTTTTCCTTGGCAATATTCGGGGTGGATTAATAGTTGCAACTACCATTCCTTTAGCTCTTCTGTTTGCTTTTATCATGATGCACTGGTTTGGTGTATGGGCAAACCTCATGAGCCTTGGTGCAATCGACTTTGGAATTCTGGTCGATGGGGCAGTTATTATTGTTGAAAGCATGATATTCTATTTGCATCGGAAGGAATTGATTGGTACAAGGCTTGATGTGTCAAAACGTAACGAATTTGCTTTTAACGCTTCAAGTAAAATGATGAATTCTGCATTTTTTGGTCAGCTTATCATTCTTATCGTATTTATTCCGGTGATGGTGTTGCAGGGCGTTGAAGGCAAAATGTTTAAACCAATGGCAATGACCTTCGCATTTGCCGTTTTAGGCGTTGTAGTTCTTTGCTTAACGTATATTCCAATGATGGCATCCTTATTCCTTCAACCACCAAAAACGGATAAAATGACCTTCGGCGACAAAGTGGTAAGAAAATTGGAAAACATATACACACCAACTATAAACTGGGCTTTAAATAAAAGCAAATGGGTAATCATAGCAGCACTTGCATTAATAATAAGTGGAGGCTTTTTGTTCTCTCGCATGGGTTCTGAATTTATGCCTCAGTTAGATGAAGGCGATTTTGCTTTTCAGGCTTTCCTGAAACCGGGAACGTCATTAACAGAAGTAAGAAAAGCCTCTACACGCTTGGAACAAATTGTATTGGAAAATTTTCCCGATGAAGTGGAATCCATTCAAAGTCGTATTGGAGTGGCTGATTTGCCAATGGACCCGATGCCAATTGATATTGCAGATATTTTTGTGATACTAAAACCACAGGATGAGTGGACGAAAGCCGAATCGAAACAAGATTTGATAAACCAGGTTAAGGAAAAAGTTAGCGTATTACCAGGAATTAATTTTGAATTTACCCAGCCCATTGAAATGCGTTTCAATGAGCTGTTGACAGGAATCCGGGAAGATGTTGCAGTGAAGCTTTACGGAGATGATTTGGATATTCTGGCTGACAAAGCCGAAGAAATTTCCGGCTTAATTGCAGGTATTGACGGAATTGCAGGTGTTAAAGCCGAAGCAACCAAAGGTTTGCCTCAGATAACGGTAATTTACGACCGTAATAAATTAGGTGTTTATGGTTTAAATATTGATGAATTAAACACAGTTGTAGAATCGGCATTTAGCGGAGGTATTGCAGGGGTAATTTACGAAGGTGAACGCATGTTTGACCTTGTGGTAAGACTTGATGAACAACACAGGCAGAGCATCGACGACATACGCAATTTATATATAAACCTGCCCGATGGTGAACAGATACCTCTTAAAGAAGTTGCCAACATAAGTTATCAGCCCGGCCCGATGCAAATTAGCCGTGATAATACAAATCGCAGAACGTATGTTGGAATTAATGTAGAAGGCAGGGACGTAAAATCGCTTGTTAACGAAATTCAGCAAACCTTAGATGCAAAATTGGTATTGCCATCAGGTTATTATATCCGCTATGGAGGTGCTTTCGAAAACCTTGAAAGGGCTACTAAAAGATTATCCCTGGTAGTACCATTGGCTTTGGCTTTAATTTTTATGCTTGTGTTCTTTGCAGTAAAATCATTTAAACAAACACTAATGATTTATGTGGCAATTCCTTTTGCTGCCGTGGGAGGAATATTCTCTTTATATCTAAGGGACATGCCTTTTAGTATTTCGGCTGGTGTTGGGTTTATAGTATTGTTCGGGGTTGCCGTGCTTAATGGTTTGGTGCTTATAAATGGCTTTAACGAATTAAAAGAAGAAGGAAACCTCTCATTAAAAGATATGATTGTTCAGGGTTCAATAAGGCGAATCCGTCCTATCTTGCTTACCGCTTCAACCGATATTTTAGGCTTCCTGCCAATGGCTGTTTCAGCTTCAGCAGGTGCTGAAGTTCAACGACCGCTGGCAACAGTAGTTATTGGAGGGATGCTGACATCCACTTTACTTACATTGCTGGTACTTCCTGTTCTTTATAAATATGTTGAATCAGGTAAAAAAGGCTTAATAATGCCTAAACCCGGAGTTGCACTTACGATTGCACTTGTTGTAGGATTAGGCATAGTTAATACCCCAAAAGTAAGCGCACAGGAAAATCCAATTTCGTTACAAAAAGCAATTGAAGTTACCTTGGAAAACTATCCGGCAATTAAAGCAGCTCAATTGGAAGTTGAAAAGCAAAAAGCCTTAAAAGCTACGGCTTTTGATTTAGGAACTACATCTGTTTATACAGGAAAAGAAGAAGTTGGAAACGGCTCGGCTGGTATTCATAACCAAATAGGAATAGAACAAACCGATATAGATTTATTTTCTATTCCTGCCAAAAGCAATTTAATTGAGGCGCAGCAAAGCAGGGCAGTTTCAGGATTAAGCCTTACTAAATCTGAAATTATCAGGGATGTTAGCCTGTCATGGTACAAAGCAGTTTATGCCAAAAAGCAGTTGACATTGTACAGGCAACTTGACACTATTTACAGCAACTTTGAAAAAGCAGCAGAACTGAGGTATAAAACACAACAAACTTCCAAAATCGAATTTCTTTCGGCATCGGCAAAGTATAAAGAATTGCAACTGGACATTAAACAGGCAGAAAGCATGTACAAGGCTTCATTGCAGAAATTAAATCAATATTTAATGTATCCTTCTGCCTTTGATGTTGATGTTAATCAGCAGGGTGCAACTATATTACAATCGTTAGATTCGATTGCAACCAATCCTGTTTTGGATTATTATCAAACAAATATGGATGTTGCCAAAGCAGGCTGGAAAGCCGAACGGTCTTCTTATCTACCTAAAATTGGGGTTAGTTATGCAACTCAATCTGTAGACGGTCAAAGTGGATTTTATGGCTGGCAGGCTGGAATCTCAGTTCCTTTGTTGTTTTTCTCTCAGGCGGGAAAAACCAAAGCTTCAAAAATTGATTATAACATTGCTGAACAGCAATATGAACAAAAACAATTGGAAGTAAATGCAAGGTACAATCAATTGTACAGTAGGTATAAATCTTTGACGGATGTTTTGTCATACTATCGTGATGAAGCAATTCCTTTGGCTGATGAACAAATTGCAGCATCTAATTTAGCATATCGCCTTGGGAATATAGATTACATTCAATTTATTCAAAATATTGAGGCTGCTCTAAATACAAAGAGCAAATACCTTGTTCAGCAAGCTGAATTTTCGGAAATAGAAACAGAATTAAAATACATCAGTGGTAAATAACAATAAATAATAAAATTATGAAGTCATATATATATCTCGCAGTAATTGTTTTAGCGACATTATTCTCCTGTAATTCAGAAAAAAAATCGGAACATGGCGAAGAACATGAAGAACACGGAACAGAGGGTGTGGTTGTTCTGAACAAACAGCAACGTGAAGCCCTTAAATTACAATTAGGGACTTTTCAAATGAGAAATCTGACAACGGTTGTTAAGGTTAACGGTCAATTAGAAGTGCCTCCTGCCAGTAGTGCAGAAGTAGCCGCTGTGATTGGGGGCAATGTAAAAGAAATTAAAGTGTTTCATGGCGATAAAGTACAAAAAGGACAGATTTTGGCAGTTTTAGAACATCCTGATTACATAACCATACAGGAGAACTTTGCGGAAGTTGCCAATAATCTCGATTTTTTGCAGGAAGAATATAACAGGCAAAAAGAACTATTTGAGAACAATGTTGGAGCTGGCAGGGATTTTCAAAAAGTGAAATCGGAATACAATACCACTAAAGCCCGATACGAAGGGCTTAAATCAAGACTTTTGTTGTTAAACCTTTCGCCCCAAAAAGTAAAAGACGGCATTGTTTCAAATACTATCAGTGTGGTATCGCCAATTCAGGGCTTTGTAAATGACGTTGATATTAAAGTCGGGAAATATGTCGATGCATCAGATGTTCTGTTTTCTATAACCGACAATAATGACATACATGCCGATTTTCAGGTGTATGAGAAAGATGTTCATTTGGTTCGTTTAGGACAAAAAGTGCATTTTACCGCTTCATCTGTCCCCAATAAGGAACTTACAGCAAAAGTATTTGCTATTGGTAAAGAATTTGAAAAAAACACGAGGGCTGTTCACATTCATGCAAAACTCGATGAAAAAAATGAGAACTTAATTCCTGGAATGTATATATCCGGGCATCTCCATACCGATAATAATTATACCCGAACCTTGCCGAACGATGCCATTGTAACAGAAGGAACAAAATCGTATATTTTTATCTTAACAAACGAAGTTCCGGAAGAACACGAGGGACATGACCATGATAGTCATAATGAAATGGAAGAAAGCCACGAAGGGAATGACCATGCCGAACATGGTGATGATGACCACGATGACCACGACAATGACAAACAAGCCTTTAAAATGGTTGAAGTCATTACAGGTCAAAAGGATGATGGCTTTACCGAAGTTCGTCTTATGGATTCTTTGCCTGATGATACACAGGTTGTAACAAATGTTGCTTACTACCTGTTATCTGACTTAAAAAAAGAAGAAACCGAACATGAACATTAAAACTGGCAATCATGAAAGAGATAAAAGCATTCATAAGACCTAATAAGGTATCCGAAATAGTTAACCATTTAAAAGATGCCGGATTTGAGAACATAACACTTTCACTGGCTGAGGGAACAGGAAAACTACAGGATGAAGACGCCTTTGTTTCCCAGAAATTTTCTATTACCGATAGTCAGGTCGCAAAACTGGAACTTGTAGTTGATAAAAAAGATATAGAGACGGTCGTTCAAATCATTTCCCAAAACGGGAAAACCCTGAATCCGGGCGATGGTATTATTTACGTTTCCGATGTAAACCAGATATACAGGGTTAAAGACGGCTTGGCTAACGGAAATAAATAAACTGTCAGTTAATAACGAATACGCAAAGTGCAGCACTGAGCTTGCTATGTTTGCAACCAGGTTGCGCTTTGCATTTTGTATTTTTGCTAAATAAAAATACACACCAAAGTTATGGATAAATATATATTTCTTTTTTATTGTGTGTTTCTGGTAGCTTTATTTGTAATACCAAGTTATCTTACATTCAAACGAACAGGTATTAAACCTTTCCGGTTTAGCAATGAAGAAACAGCCATAAACTACGTTGGTAAAGCCTATAAAACAATTTCAGCATTGGCTTTTATTACCATCTCAATTAATGCCTTTTTGCCGGAAGTGTTAATTTACTTTGAGCCGATTGATAATTTAAAACATGAAGCCTTGGTATGGGTAGGTTTTAGTTTAATTCATCTTGCCTTCATTTTAATATTTATTGCACAGCGAAATATGGCAAACGAATGGCGTATTGGTATTGACAGCGAAAATAAGGTAAATCTAATAACCAAAGGTCTTTTCGGCATATCCAGAAATCCCATTTTTCTTGGTGTAATCTTAGTTTTTATAGGTTTGTTCCTGATAATTCCCAATGCAGTAACCGCAATAATATTGGTTTCAGGTGTATTGGTCATACAGGTTCAGGTACGCCTCGAAGAAGAATTCTTATTGAAGACATTAGGCGATGAATACAGAACATACATGAAAAAGGTTAAACGTTGGTTATTTTAGATTTTAACTATGGGACATTCTCACGGACATAATCATTCACACGAAAACAATCACAGTAAAGCTTTTGCAGTAGGTATAGGTTTAAATATTGTTTTTGTTGCAGTTGAAGTTTTTTATGGCTTAATAGCGAACTCTTCTGCATTACTTGCAGATGCAGGTCACAACGCAAGCGATGTACTCAGTTTGGTTTTTGCATGGTTTGCTATTTGGATGTCATCAAAGAAACCAACCAGGCGGTTTACCTATGGTTATAAAAAAACAACCATTTTAATTTCAGTGTTAAATGCATTCCTTTTGTTTGGTGCTGTATTTGCAATTGGATGGGATGCCATTGGAAAGTTTAAAAACCCTGAACCTGTAGCAGGTACACAGGTAATGATAGTTGCCGGAATAGGTGTTTTTATTAATACCATCACCGCCCTAATGTTTTTAAAAGGGCAAAAAGACGATTTGAACATCAAAGGTGCATTTCTGCACATGGCAGCCGATGCAGGTGTGTCGTTAGGTGTGGTTGTTTCGGGTTTATTAATTGTAAAAACAGGTTTGCAATGGATTGACCCGGTAATGAGCATTATAATCATCGTTGTAATATTATGGGGCACATGGAAACTATTTGCAGAATCAATCAGGTTGGCTTTAGATGCTGTACCAAACAATATCAAATTTGAGAGTGTGAAAACCGCAATTCTTGAAACAAATGAAGTCAAAGCCTTACATGATTTGCATATTTGGGCAATGAGTACAAATGAGAATGCCCTGTCTGCTCATGTAATTACCTCTACCCAATATACAGATAGCCTGTTAAACGAACTAAAAGAAAAATTGACAAAGCAGTTCAATATAAAACATATAACGGTTCAGCTCGAAAAAGAAAACTTAAATTGTAAAGAATGTTAAAGTCAGAATACCATATAGCAAAAATGGATTGCCCTTCCGAAGAAAATATGATTCGCATGAAACTGGAAGGTTTGGAAGTTATCAAAAAGCTCGAATTTGATATTGAAAACCGTAACCTTATTGTTTTTCATTCCGATAAAGATGAAGAAATTCTTAAAAGGTTGGAATCTCTGAATTTTGGAGCGAAACTATCCAAATCAGAGAATATTGATGAAAGTGAGGTAAGTCCCGAAAGTTCAGATGTTCAATCAAAACTCCTTTGGTCTGTACTCATCATAAACTTTGGATTTTTCATAATTGAAATGACTACAGGGTTAATCTCAAAATCAATGGGTTTGGTTGCCGATTCTTTGGATATGTTAGCCGATTCATTTGTATATGGATTAAGTCTTTGGGCAGTGGGTTCAACTGTAATAAGAAAAAAGAAGGTAGCCCGTTTAAGTGGTTACTTTCAACTTACTTTAGCCTTATTAGGTATTATTGAAGTCATAAGGCGTTTTGTAAGTTTTGAAGACACACCTGATTACAGACTAATGATAATTGTTTCTATTCTGGCATTAGTAGCAAATGCAGTTTGTCTTTACCTGCTTCAAAAATCTAAAAGCAACGAAGCCCACATGAAAGCCAGTATGATATTTACTTCCAATGATGTGATTATAAATGTAGGAGTTATTCTAGCAGGTATTTTAGTATTACTTACCCAATCTAAATACCCTGATTTGATTATAGGAGCAATTGTTTTTCTAATTGTAGTGAGAGGAGCAATTAGAATATTGAAACTTGGGAAATAATTGAAAATAAAACCATAATTGTTGTTAATTGTACCTCTATAAAATGAATTCAACTACGCTACATATCAAAAACATGGTCTGCAACCGCTGTATTAAGGTGGTTAGAGATGAGTTTGCAAAGTTGGATTTGGATATTGAAGAAATTGAACTTGGTAAAGTCAATGTATCAACTCAACTTTCAAATGACAAAATTGAAGAAGTAAGGAAAGTCCTTGATGAAAACGGATTTGAGTTAATAGATGATAAGAAAAGTAAGTTAATTGACAGTATTAAGACAATTATCATTGAAAGAATTCATTATTCCGAATCCGGTTTTGAATCCTTAAATACTTCCGAATACATTTCTAAAGAATTAGGGCATGATTATTCCTATTTAAGCAATTTATTTTCGTCAGTAGAAGGAATTACCATTGAAAAATATATTATCAATCAGAAAATAGAAAAAGTAAAAGAGCTTCTGGTTTACGATGAACTATCCTTAAATGAAATATCATATCAACTTGGTTACAGTAGCGTCCAACACTTATCCAATCAGTTTAAAAAGATAACCGGATTAACACCTTCACACTTCAAAAAGCTTAAAGAAAACAAGCGTAAACCATTGGATGAAGTATAATCCAAAAATGATATAAATCTAATCCATGATTTTATAAAACATTTCATATAAAATTTCGTTTCTTTGTATAGAACATTACGATAATGCTTAGAAAAATATCACATATCATATTAGTTTTTTACTTGTTGGTTTCTGCCACAGGAGTAACGCTTTCTATGCATTATTGCGGAGGGGAATTAGTCTCTACTTCAATTAACAAAGAAGCTAAAACTTGTTGCGATGGAACAGGCGGATGCTGTGAGAACAAAACAGTTCATTTTGAAGTGGAAGACGATTATGTGAGTCCGGTACAGGTGATTAATATTCAAACCGTAGAACTTGACATTCTATTCCCAATTCTTTTCGTTTTAAATTTTGATTTGTCAATTGATGAAGAAATTGAGCAAGTTGCTTTTTATGATTCATCGCCACCCCCGACAATTCAGACCCGCCTTGCTTTATTGCAGACATATCTCTGTTAGACTTTCTGTTTATTAGTGAATTACGGATTCAGTTTTTAGATGAACCGTCCATGAATTAATTTTTATCACATTTCTATTATAAAAATAAATTCATGGTAAGGAACATCAGGCAGCTAAAAATAAAAATATGCTGATGAATTGAATTGTCATGCAAATGATTTGCCGTAACTTTTAATAAATAGTTTGTTTATCAAATTCAAATAGGTATGTTGAATAAAATCATAAAGTTCTTTTTAGAGAACAAGTTGGTGACCTTCCTGCTCCTTGTCATATTTGTTGCATGGGGTGTTGTTTCGTCACCATTTAATTGGGAGACAGGGTTTCTTCCAACCGACCCGGTTCCTGTCGATGCCATTCCTGATATTGGTGAAAACCAACAAATCGTTTACACAGAATGGGCAGGACAGTCACCGCAAGATATTGAAGACCAGATTTCTTATCCTTTAACAACGGCTTTGTTAGGGATTCCCGGTGTTCAAACCATTCGTAGTAACTCCATTTTTGGATTATCAAGCATCTACATCATTTTTGATGAAGATGTTGAGTTTTATTGGAGTAGGACACGGATTTTAGAAAAGCTCAATTCCCTTCCAAGTGGAACATTGCCCGAAGGTGTAACACCATCATTAGGACCAGATGCAACTGCTCTTGGTCAGATTTATTGGTACACACTCGAAGGTCGGGACAAAAAAGGCAATCCAAATGGCGGATGGGATCCCCACGAACTAAGAACTATTCAAGACTTCTATGTAAAGTATGGATTAACCTCTGCCAAAGGTGTTTCTGAGGTTGCTTCCATTGGAGGATTTGTTAAAGAATATCAGGTTGACATTGACCCCAATGCCATGAAAGCCCACGGAGTTACGGTTACTCAAATTATGAATGCCGTTAAAAAGAGTAACCTCGATATTGGCGCAAGAACCATTGAATTTAACCGTGCCGAGTATTTAATTCGGGCATTGGGTTACATCAAAAGTCTTGAAGATATTGAGATGAGTGTTGTGAGCGTTAAAAACAACATTCCAATTCGTATAAAAGATGTGGCTAATGTAAGCTTTGGGCCAGCTACCCGTAGAGGCGGTTTAGACAAAGGCGGTGCAGAAGCTGTTGGTGGTGTGGTTGTTGCCAGATATGGCGCAAACCCCTTGGAGGTAATTAATAACGTAAAGGATAAAATCGAAGAAATATCATCGGGATTACCTTCTAAAATTTTGGATGATGGTACAGTTTCTAAAGTTACCATTGTTCCGTTTTACGACCGTACAGGTTTAATTAAAGAAACCCTTGGCACATTGGAAGAAGCCCTTTCTTTAGAAGTGCTAATCAGTATCATTGTAATCATTATCCTGGTACTTAATCTTCGTGCATCATTTCTAATATCAAGCTTATTGCCAATTGGAGTTCTAATGACTTTTATCGCCATGCGCAGATTTGGTGTAGATGCCAACATTGTGGCTCTTTCGGGTATTGCAATTGCCATTGGTGTAATGGTTGATGTGGGTGTCGTCTTCACGGAAAACATCATACGGCACATTGATGAGCTAAAGGATAAAAGCAAGAAGTTAATTACAGTAATTTACGATGCAACAGTTGAAGTTGCTCCTGCGGTAATTACAGCTTTAACAACAACTATTGTTAGTTTCTTGCCTGTATTTGCCATGCAAGCAGCGGAAGGAAAGCTGTTTAGACCATTGGCGTTTACAAAAACCTTTGCCATGCTTTCAGCATTGGTTATTGGGTTGGTAATCATTCCGGCATTGGCGCATATCATTTTTTCAATTAAGATTGATAAGAAAAAAACCAAACAGATACTAAATGGAATTTTAGTATTACTTGGTATCAGCTTTCTATTATTTGGAAAAGTATTTATTGCAATTGCAATTGTTGGAATCGGAGTAAATAACCTTTTAGATTTTAAATGGAGTGATGCACGAAAGGAATTTCCAAATTATATTAACATAGGAATTGTTGCCTTAATTGTTGTTTGGCTACTTACCAAAGAATGGATGCCATTAGGCGCACAAAACAGCGATGCCTCAAACTTAATTTTTTCAGGAATATTAATTGGAGTGATTTTAGCAGCAATGCTATTGGTTGTTCGAGTTTATCCAAGAATATTAACCTGGGCTTTGGCTAATAAATGGCAATTTTTAAGCATTCCAATTATTGTAATACTATTTGGATTACTAAGTTGGCAAGGTGCTAATAAGGTTTTTTCATTTATGCCTGACAGTATTAAAGAAAGTGATTCTTGGCAATCATTTAGTGAAACTTTTCCAGGCATTGGTAAGGAGTTTATGCCTGCCCTCGATGAAGGTTCATACCTGTTAATGCCAACAACTATGCCTCATTCGGGTATCGAAGAAAACTTGGAGGTTATCCGCATGTTGGATAAGAAGGTGAACGCTATTCCCGAAGTTGAAAATGTAATCGGTAAATGGGGACGTGTAAATTCGGCTCTTGACCCTGCTCCAACTTCAATGTACGAGAATGTTATCAATTACAAATCGGAATACATGTTGGATGAAAATGGACATCGTATTCGATTTAAAACCGATAAAGATGGAGCTTTTCTCTTGGCTGATGGTTCAACTTACAATCCTGAAACCGATGATTTCAGAGTAATTGAGCGAAAGCAGTTGATTGAAGATAAATCGGGTGAATACTTTAGGCAATGGCGGGAACACATTTCATCACCAAGCGACATTTGGGATGAAATAGTAAAGCAGTCAAGTATTCCGGGATTAACTTCTGCTCCGAAGCTTCAACCTATACAAACACGATTGGTCATGCTGCAAACTGGTATGCGTGCGCCAATGGGAATAAAAGTTTTTGGATCAGACCTCGAAACGATTGAGAAGGTTGGTTATGAATTGGAGAACCACCTGAAACATGTAGAGGGAGTTGAACCAATGTCAGTCTTTGCTGACCGTGTAGTGGGTAAACCGTATTTAGAGCTTGATATTGACAGAACAGCCATTTCTCGCTACGGTTTAACAATTGCCGATTTACAGATGACTTTGAGTAGTGCTATTGGAGGCATGAAACTAACATCAACGGTTGAAGGTCGTGAGCGATTCCCTGTTCGTGTTCGTTATGCACGAGAATACAGGGATAACCCCGAAGATTTGAAAAAGATATTGGTGGCAACACCTTCCGGCGTTCAAGTTCCATTGGGCGAGCTTGCTACTATTACTTACACTCGTGGTGCGCAACTGATTAAGAGCGAAAATACCTTTTTAGTTGGCTATGTAATTTTCGATAAAAAAGAGGGATATGCAGAGGTTGACGTGGTTGAAAACGCACAGGATTACTTGAATGAAAAAACAAAACAAGGTGTTTTTAATGTTCCTTCGGGTGTAAACTATAAGTTCACAGGGAATTACGAAAATCAAATCAGGGCTACTAAAAGGCTTATGATAGTAATCCCAATTTCGCTAATAGTAATCTTCCTTATTCTGTACTTCCAATTCCGTTCGGTAACAGCAGCAAGCTTAATCTTTACAGGAATCTTTGTTGCTTTTTCCGGTGGGTTCATCATGCTTTGGTTGTATGGCCAGTCCTGGTTTATGAACTTCTCAATAGGCGGTATTCATGTTCAAGATATGTTTCAGATACACACCATTAATCTGAGTGTAGCGGTCTGGGTTGGCTTCATCGCTTTGTTCGGTATTGCTACCGATGACGGGGTGTTAATCAGTACCTACCTTAAACAGCTATTCGATAAAAAAGAACCTGAATCTATTCAGGAAGTAAGAGCTACCGTTTTGGAAGCCGGATTAAAAAGGGTTCGCCCGGCAATGATGACAACGGCAACAACTATTATTGCCCTATTGCCTGTATTGACTTCAACAGGTAAAGGTTCAGATATAATGGTTCCGATGGCAATTCCGTCTTTTGGGGGAATGCTCATTGCCACACTTACCATATTTGTTGTGCCTGTTTTATACAGCATGTGGCAAGAGAGAAAGGTTAAAAAGATGTCTAATTCATTAAATCAATAAGGTTATGAAAAAAATAGTGATAATAATGACCATCGCACTCATTGCCTTATCAGGAACACTTTCTGCTCAGGAGGTATTAAACCAATATCTTCAAACCGCAGCAGAAAATAATCCGGGTTTAAAGGTTAAGTTTAATGAGTACATGGCAGCATTGGAAAGAGTTCCTCAAGTTGGAGCTTTACCCGACCCAACAGTTGCTTTTGGCTATTTTGTTCAGCCAATTGAGACGCGACAGGGGCCACAGCAAGCTAAAATATCTGCTTCGCAAATGTTTCCCTGGTTTGGTACTTTATCTGCTCGTGAAAATTCAGTAGAAGCTTTGGCAAAAGCAAAATACGAACTGTTTGAAGAGTCTAAATCGAAATTATTCTACGATGTAAAAGCAACTTATTACAACCTGTTCTTTACAGAAAAAGCGATAGGAATTACATTAGAGAATATCGAGATTTTGTCATCTTTCAAAAATTTGGCAAATATTAAAGTAGAATCCGGTTTAGCTTCGGCTGTTGATGCTTACAGGGTTGAAATGGAAATCAACGACCTTGAAAACCAGTTGGCTTTATTAAGAGACAATTCAACTGTTTTTAGGGTGAAGTTCAATAACTTATTGAATGTAGATGATGCAACAGATATTCAAATTACAACAGAACTTTCAGAAAGCATTCTTCTCTCCAAACAAACGGAATTGGATAGCATTATGGCTAACAACAATGCTTTAAGTTCTTTTGACTATCAGTTAGAGGGATTGGAATACCGTAAAAAGTCTGCTACAAAAGAAGGTTTACCACAATTTTCTGTTGGTTTAGAATATGCTTTTATCGGTGAAGGTAATTCAACTGCAAGCAATGCCGGGCAGGATGCTTTTGTTTTTCCAACAGTAGGAATCAGCATTCCATTATATCGCTCAAAATATAAAGCCAAAGTTCAGGAAGTTATTTATCTGCAAGAAGCAAAAAGCTTTGAAAAATCGGATAAACAAAACACGCTTACCGTTTTATTTGAGAGTATTTGGAAAGATTATCAAGATGCTAATCGCAGATTTTCACTTTATCAGGAACAAACTGATTTGGCTCAAAAGTCTCTTTCTATCCTTGAATCGAACTACGCCACAAACAATATTGATTTTGTGGAGATTTTAAGAATGGAACGAAAGCTTTTAAAATATTCCTTAGAGCTTGAAAAAGCAACAGCCGATAAAGAGGCTGCCATTGCATTTATTCAATATTTACAAGGCAAAAACTAAAAATTACAAAACGATGAAACAATATATTAATAAACGAGATATTAAGCTGATTGGAATCACATTGGTTGCAGGCTTATTTTTTGGTTGGCTGTTCTTTCATTCTTCGGGAAATGAAGCAGTACATAACCATGAGGAACATACCGAAGCTGAAGAAACAATTTGGACTTGCTCTATGCACCCACAAATCAAGCAAAATAAACCGGGATTATGCCCTATCTGTGCTATGGACTTAGTGCCTATGGAAACAGGTTCTGTAGAAGGTGAGCATGTTGACCCGAATGAAATACAAATGACAGAATCGGCATTAGCATTGGCTTCGGTTCAAACAACAGTTGTAATGCGTGGTGTACCTGAAAAAGACGTTCAACTATTAGGTAAAGTAAAAGCCGATGAACGTAAAATTTCAGAATTAACAGCCCGATTTGGTGGTCGCATCGAGAAACTGTTAATCAATTATACAGGTCAACAGGTTAGTAAAGGGCAAAAGTTGGGTACTATTTATTCCCCTGAATTGATTACTGCTCAAAAAGAATTATTGGAAGCTGTAAAATACAAAAGTTCAAACCCATCATTCTATAAAGCAGCTCGCACAAAACTAAAGCTTTGGGATTTAACTGAGGAACAAATTGATGCTATCGAGAACAATGGCGAACCCAAAACATACTTTGAAATACTTTCTCCTATTACAGGTACAGTAACCAAAAGACATGTTGCCATTGGAGACTATGTAAAAGAAGGTTCAGCGTTGTTCGAGGTAATTGATTTATCTAAGGTTTGGGTAATGTTTGATGCTTATGAGAGTGATTTGCCCTGGGTTAAGAAGGGAGATAATATCGACTTCACTATTCATTCAGTTCCGGGTGAAACATTTAAAGGTAAAGTTACCTACATCGACCCATTTATTGATGCGCAAACGAGAGTAGCACAGGTTCGTGTAGAATTAAATAATCCAAAGCAACAATTGAAACCTGAAATGTTCGCAAGCGGAATTCTTAAATCGAACATTGCTGAAAATACAAACGAGTTGCTTATTCCAAAATCATCAATCCTTTGGACAGGTAAACGAGCTGTAGTTTATGTAAAAGTACCGGGACGAGAAACAGCTTCTTTCATTTACCGTGAGATAACTCTTGGCGCAGAAGCAGGGAATTTCTATGTAGTTGCCAATGGCTTATCGGAAGGTGAAGAAATAGCAACCAATGGTGTATTTAAAATTGATGCAGCAGCTCAATTGGCAGGAAAATCAAGTATGATGAACCCTGATGGTGGGCAAGTATCAACAGGGCATAATCATGGTGAAATGACAATAAAAGGAGGAAACGAATCAGCCTTCGATAAATCTTCGGCGGACAAGCACGAAGGGCATGATATGTCAGATGCAAATCTGAAGCATGAGACTTTTAAGGTTTCAGGCAACTGTGGCATGTGTGAAGAAACTATTGAAACAGCCGTTAAAGCCCTTGCCGGTGTTAATGAAGCTGATTGGAGCCAGGAAACTAAAATGATTCATGTTTCCTTTAATTCAGATAAGGTAAAACTGTCTGAAATACATAAAGCAATAGCCAAAGCCGGCTATGATACAGAACTTGAAAAGGCAGACGATGAAGTTTATAACAGCTTACCCGGTTGCTGCCAATATACAAGAGAGTAATAATGAAATGTAATTTAAAAAATAATAGTATGAACAAAAAAAAGGTAATTATGGGTTTAGCACTGATTGCCCTTGCATTTAGTGCTTGTGAAAAGGAAACTTCAAATCCTGACAACGATTATCTTTCAAAGATTGAAGGTACTTATAGTGGTGAATTTTCAAATCAATCAGATTTGAAGTCTGGCAATCTTGGTACTGCCGATGTAACAATTGTTACCGACCAATTGCAAATACATTGTTATGGAGAAGTAATGGACACAACGTTTATAATGGATGCTTTTGAAAATGGTGATTCAATTATGATTTGTGATACTGGTGAAGCGTTTGAACATGAATATGGTCACATGGGTAACGGAGGCAATCACATGATGGATATGCATAATAACCAATCTGAGTGGCAACATCATATGTCGGATGACCATGCAGATGGAGACATGCATTATGGTGGATTTAATATGTCTAATCATACTTTTGAGTATAGATTTAGAATGATGGAGGGAGATTCATCTTATAGTATAATGTTTAAAGGAGTAAAAAACTAAAACAAGAAAGAATGAAAGCGATTTATTTAACAATGGTAGTAGCTCTAATGAGCTTAACAACAGTATTTGGACAAGTTAAAACGGAAAAGTTCAAAGTGTATGGAAACTGTGGAATGTGCGAAAGCCGTATTGAAAAAGCTGCAAAATCGGTTGATGGTGTAACCGCTGCCGATTGGGATAAGAAAACTAAAATGATTGAAGTTTCATTTGACGCTTCAAAAACTGATGTTCATAAAGTTCACATGGCAATTGCTAAAGCCGGACATGATACCGATATGCACAAAGCAAAAGATGAAACTTATAATTCACTTCCAGGTTGCTGCAAATATGAAAGAGCAGAAACAAAAAAGGAAGACCATAGTGGGCATAAGCATTAAAAGAAAACCTAAAATAAAAAACTCCCGACTTTAACGAGCCGGGAGTTTTTTTATGCTCAATTCCAAACAAGTTCCATCAAAAACTTACAAGCTCCTTCAAGTAAGGTTAAACCCTAACATCCCCACCATAAGCCTACTATATGTTTGTTTCCATTATGGAAGCAAGCACAAAGAAAATAATAGGCACATTAGCAGCAGTTGCAGCCGTTGGCGGTGGTTTCTATCTCATTAAGAAAGGCAAAAAGCTTCTTGCCGGGGCAAAAATGAATTTTGCTCTTTTAGGATTCCGCATCCACAAGATGAACTTACAGGAAGTTCAGTTTGCCGTAAAGCTTCGCTGTTACAATCCCACTAAAGCCCCCATCACATTAGCCGTTAACCAGGTAGTTGCAAATTATAAAGGTTCGGCAGTCGCTTATTCTACCCCCGATATTAAAGGACTTACCATTGGTGCAGGCAAAACACAAGAGCCTGAAATCGTTTTTCAAGTGCCATACCTGAACCTTATGGGTAAAGGTCTTACTCTTTCCGTGCTTTCCAATACTCAGCAACTTAAAGCTGATATGACTTTCACCATGACCATCAGCGTTAATGGCGAAACTCTTACTACCACGCAATCATTATCAGAGGACGAAAATATGAACGGATTAGCATTGGGCGAATTGGGCATTGTATCCGGCCCACGAAACACCCAAAACGGTAAACGTTTCAACCACCTTATAAAAAAGGCAAACGGACAGGACACATTTATAAAAAACGGCAACGTAATTGAAACCGTTGAAAGTTGTATTGATATTATTGGCACACATTTTCGGGAAGTCGAGGAACTGGCAAGTATGCTACAAGGTAATTCACTCAAAGAATCTTGCAGAAACATCTTCAACTTTTCGTACAACTATTTGCAGTATCATAAAGATGATGACGGAACGGAACAGCTCCGTACTCCTTCACGTTCCTGGTTAGACGGACAAATCAAGTTCAAACAAAGAGGCAAATCAGATGCAGGGATTGACTGTGATGATTACAGCATTTTTGTGGGTTCGCTTTTAAAGTGTTTGGGTATTCCGTTCAAGCTCCGCATTACCAAATATGACGGTAAGAAGAACTTTCAGCATATCTATGTGATTGTTCCTGCCGTTGGTGATTCCGAAGATGAAATCGTTATTGACCCTGTTCTTTCAAAGTTTGATTACCAAAAGCCATACAGTTTTGAACGGTCTGATTTTGATATGTCTCCATTGCAATTAGCAGGGCTTCGAGGTATTGACGGCATAACAGGCACAAGTGCATTAGGATTACCCATATCGGTTTTATCAGGTATTGATTTAGCTGGCGGTGTTCAGGCTCAAGCTAACCATGAAGACCTTATTGCCATAGTTTCAGGTGTTGACTTTGACGATGCCATAAATGGTTTAGGTGATGCAGAAGATGCCACCTATAATTACTTAGTCCGAACCCGGAATTATCTTTTAAAAAATCGTGACAATAAGGACAAAATGGCTCATGTCCAAAACCCTGACCAATTTATTTCCATGTTGGACCAGGCTATCAAGTTTTGGAATACTCCACAACGTGATGCCGTATTGGATAAGCTATCTGACATTGAAGAAAAGCTTGCCGAAAATGGTCTGATTAAGTACGATTCAGAAGCCATCCAGGGATTGGCAGAATTAGATGAGTTGGACGATGAAATGGACGGCTTGGGAAGAAGGAAAAGACGTAGAGGTCGATTCTTCAAAGCAATAAAACGTGTTGGCAAAAAGATTGGCAAAGTAGCAAAGAAAGTAGTTAAGGCAATTGTAAGATTTAATCCTCTATCCATCGCAATTAGAGGCGGATTATTGGCAGCCTTACGTTTAAATATGTTTGGTATTGCCAAGAAATTGCAATACGCCTATTTACCCGATGCCCTTGCAAGCAAATACAACATCGACCCAGCAAAACATGCCAAACTGAAAAAGACACACGGCAAGGTTCGTAAGCTATTCAAAGGCTTACAGGGTAAAGAATCCAACCTTAGAAAAGCAATCCTGAAAGGTGCAAAACAAAAGAGTTCTGACTTCTCCCTAAAGGGCATTGATGGTTTACTTGCCGATTTGAAAGGTTTGGAAGCCATTGGTGAATTGGCAGAATTGGGAAATATGGGTGCAGTTGCCACAGCAGCCTCAGTAACCGCAGCAAGTGGTGTATTGGCAAAAATCGGAAGCTGGTTAAAGCCCATCAAAAACATCTTTACCAAGGTTAAGAGTAAATTCAAAAAAGCTGCTCCAGCAACCGAAGCAGTATCGCAATTTACCAATCAGGCAGCTCCAACAACCGAAGCTTATGCTCCACCAACAAACAGCGTGATGCCTCCATCCAATAGTATCATGCAACAATCAGGCAGTTATACTCCCCAACCCATAATGAAATCCGGGAACTACACCCCACAATCGACTACAACGAATCCTGCTGCAACAGGCAAAAAGAAACTAAGCAAGGGAGCAAAAGTCGGTATTGGTTTAGGTGTTGCAGCACTTGTTGGTACAGGAGCTTATCTCATGTTCCGCAAAAAAGACAGCACTCCGGCAAAACGGAAATCATCCCCCAGGAAAACCTCCAATAAAGAAGATTTAGGAAGCATCAAGCTTCAATAAATAATTGTGAATCAATAATTAAAATTTAGAAAACATGGCAGTTAAAAAATCAACGTCAAGTACCCCAAGGAGAACTTCAAGAGGTACAAAGATTGACTTTATGAAAGCTACCAACAACATAGGCAAGCCCATTGCTGCCGTAGCAGGGTTTGCAGTTGGCAAGTACGCTTTAAAGAAGTTGGAAAAGAGCCAAACCGTTAGCGGTTTGTTGGGCAACGAAATGAAAACCTACATCGTTCCGGCAGCCGTTACTATGGGCGGTTTGGTTGGTACGCAGTTTACCAAAAACGAGTATGTAAAGCTGGGTTTGGTAGGTGCAGCAGGTGCAGGTGTTGAATCCATCATCAAGAAAGCCACAGGTAAAACCATCCTGCAAGGATTAGAGGGCATTATCGGTGATGAAGATTACAGCGACATGGATGAAATGGACGGACTACGTGCCTTAAACCCAATTACGCAAGCTCTCCCGGCAGCCGACATTGACATCGAGCGTGAAATTCAGGCTTCGGTATCAGGCGCAGCATCGGACTATTCAATGAGTGATGACCCAATTGGTAATGCAGCCAATGATTACGCAATGAGCGATGAGCCTATTGGCAGTTCGGATGATGACGATGAGCCAGTTGGCAAAATTCAAAACCTAGACCCCGACAGCATGGACTATGACATCTTTTCGGGCGATATGATGGCATCCTGATTCTCACTAAATAACATTTAATCAATTTAATAACAAAGGCTAATAAGCCGCAAAACAAATTATCATGGCAGAAATTAATGAGCAAAATGATTTGTACCCTTCGATGGAAGAAATAGAGGGTTTAGAAGAAGCGATTCTTGAAAAAGAGGAAGATGCTTTAGAGAAAGAAGAAGACCAGGACGATGCGGTCGAAGGCATTGGCGATTTAGGTCGTTCACGCCGTAGAACCAGACGCAGAGGGCGAAGAAGTCGCAGAAGAACCAGCCGTAAACGTGCTGTACGTAGGTCATACAATGCCGGAGCAAGAAGTACGGCTGTAAAAACTGGACTTACCAAAGACCTGACTTCAAAAGGTCAGTTTGAGCTTCGCAGACAGCAGTTGCCACCGGAAGTGCAGAAAGCATTGAAAGATGCACGTATGCAAACCGTTGACACGGCAATCTACACCGTTAAGTCGATTAAGGATAAGTCCGACATTGATTTGATGGAGGCATCGGACGATAAAAAGGCTGGACGTACCAACCTGAACCGTGCGCAGTTGGATTCAGGAAAGTATTTCCTGTTAACTGATATTGTTCTTGAGTACGCTCACGGAGCATCGGAAGAAGATAACGACCCGGCAGATTTTGCATTTGGTCAGTTTGCTTTACCTCCGGCAATCCTGAACGGTACTTTCGAGATGACGTTAGGCACGAAGGTAATTGTACCTGAAATCTCATGTGCGGTGTTTGACGATACCGATACCACAAAACGCAAATTCCAATACAAGCTTGCCAATCCAAAATGGTTAAAGCCATCAATGGATATTACACCAAAGCTGAACATGCCGAAATCGGTATCAGGTGATAAGATTTACCACCCTGCCGTTAAGGTAACGCTATTGGGAACTATCACAGAGAAAGCATAAGAGCTTGATATGTCATAATCGTTCGGGGGCGGTCAGCGGTTGTTAACCGCCCCTTTTTTCTTCTTAATCAATTGAAAAATGGAAGTACAAGACAATAACATACGCAAATTACAGGTCGTAAAATTCGAGGTCAAAAAAGGTCAGACCTACGAGTTTAACGGCAATACCAAAACGGAACACGACCGTATTAAAGGCATTTTCTTGCGCCTATCCAACCAACAGGCATTACCAGGTGCCACACTTAGGGTTTGGATTGATGATACAGAGATAATCCCCGATGATACCGAGGTGGCATTGCTTCACCACAACGATGATATGAGTATTAAGGACGTAGCTTTTCCTGTGGATGAGAAAGCCAAGAACAGCCCTGTGCGTGTCATTTACAAAGATGACAGCGAGAACCTGGCTGTTAATGAGAGCTATAATGTTCGTGTGTATCTGCTTGCCGAGGTAGAGAAAAAGAAATAACCCAAAAAATCTCCCGACAATGAAACGATATTTTGTAATTACAAAAACCTCAGTTGGCAACAAACACATCAACGAACAGGACTTACTCCCTGCTTCCTGTAAACTGATTACAGGCATTGCAATAAACGCCCTGGTTAAAAAGGAATCGGAATTGGAAGATGTAACTCAGGATTTAGCTTTCCCCCAAGCTTTAATATCCGATTTGTTACTGACCGATGGCATTACTAACCTGTTCTATTCTTACCTACGCACAAGGTCAAGTGAAGCGGAAAGCAAAGACTTTTTTGAGAGTGAAATTCTTCCGGCAATCGTTGATATTTTGAGCAATAACATCAAATTTACTTGTCTTGATGCAGACCAGCAAAACAATCTGAACAACAGCATTGCAGAGCTTTTCAATACGCAGTTTGCCGATTATCTCTACAACGAAGTGGGTTTGTTTGGAAAAGGTCAAACCATTACAAGCCTTGAATTTGCCGACTTGATAGCACAGGAAACATTAACCTTTGCCTATCTGCATAAATCCGATGTTTTTCTTCGTCCTGTTAAGGCTTACAAACAGCCTGAACCTTACGAATGTGGCAACATCAGCCTATTGGTAAACGGCAATAGTTTTCTATTGCGTGATTACATGCTTACTGCCAACAGAAAGGTCAAGCATTTAAGCAAAGAGGTTATCCCATTCCATGAGCCTTTGGAAGTGAACAGCAATATCCATACGGTTTTTAAGAGCAATAAAAACAGCGGAGACAATACGCTAACCATTAGAATCTACATAGAATATGAACACGAGTGAGTTATTACATACCATCGCAAAAGACCGTGTTTCAGGGATGCGAACCATCGACAGTTATCAATTAAAACCAACGGTGATAATGGTAACAGGGTCGGATATTTCGCTGGACCTGAAAAACGACATGTGGATTCTGAACACCAAAGGTCTGCCAAGCTCCATTGATGAAATGGAACTCATAAGCAGCGATAACGTGTTTACCGCTACACCCGAAGAATACGACTTTATGGATGAGTACCGCTACCAGGTATTCACCGATTACATAGACATCAAAACCCAAGCGGAAAACTTTAAGCCTTACCGATTGGAGTTTGTAAAGATTATTCCCCACCGAAATTAATACGACTATGTTGGATTACAGAGAGCAAATACAAAGCATATACGAGTTTATAAAGCGTTCGGAGGACGAGCAAAAGTACCCTTACGCTTACGAAATATACCTGGTTACCGCAGCACAGGAAACGGCACTCACTTCAAGAACCTCCGGAACGGATAAGTTTAACCGTGACATTGAAAGTGCCATTGAAAAAGCAAAACAGTCTCATGGTTCACTCAGGGTTGATGTGTTTGGAGGAAAAAGCCCAAATGCACGTAGTCTGAACAGCTATACAGTGAATATCAGCAAGCTTTTGAACCCACCCAAAGAACCCATTGAAAGAGCGGAAATACAAACCATTATCCAGGAGGAAATGAAACAGAGCCAATTCCAAAACAACACAAATGGATTGGGTGAACTGGATTCCTTGTTAGGATTATTTTCAGGAGATAATCCTGCTGTAAAATCTAAGCTTGATGGTTTGTTCGGGGTTTTCAATGCCTTATCGGGTAATAACAAAGAGGTTGAGCGAATCAGCTACCAAAAGCAGTTGGATGATTTTAAGTTCGAGACACGCTACAATACTTTGGAAGAAAAGTACGAGCGTTTACGAAACGAAAATGCAGAACTACGAGCTGAAAAAGACCGCTACCAAAGTGAAAACAGGGAACTGAAAACCGATAAGACAGACCTTGAAAGCCGTCTTGCCGGGTATGCTCCCAATGAAGTAATGAAGCGAGTTGCCACAGGTGCATTGGTGGGTATCGGTTCACGCTTGCTTACCAACAGTCCCAAAACAGCCGAGTTATTAGGGCTATCAGCAGAGGAACTCAAAGGAGCTTTGGGAATGCTTGATGATACCGAGGAAGAATCAACGCAGCTCCCTGAAACCAATGTTGAGATTACTGATATAGGCACAGCCAATACACCCGAAGACCGCAAGAAAGCTGAGATTATCAAAAAGCTATCCGATGCCCTAATGACATGGGAACTACAAGATGTAGCCAAGATTGCAAACATTGTTGGCTTATGCCTTGACAAAGCGGAGCTGATTAACAAAACCCTCCTGTTCCTGAATCAAGCCGTGAATGGCATATCAGAACAGGAACCGGGAAATGCAAAGTTTGACAACGAGGATTTAGATAACGAATAAAACATACGATTATGAGAAAGTTTAAAGTAGGAATCACCATTGAAGCTGACAGTACCGAGGTAGTTCAGCAAGTAGGAAACCTTTTGCAAAATGCAGTCAACAAGGTTGAGCAACAGGACATGATTAAACTTCTGACCAAGGTTGCCAAGAACCCGAAGATTGTAAAGACCGCATTACGATACATCTAAAAAATTCAGCACCGTGCAACAGTTACCACCAGTAAATAAAGCAACATTAATAGCCAATGGCATTAAATACGGATTGCCCATTTTGGGCGTTGGTATCGGTATTTACGCTGTTAAAAAGCTATTTTTTAAGAAGAACCCTGATGGCACTTCATCAAGGGTTGCTCCATCCATAAAAGATACGGTTATCGACAGGCAAAACCTGACTATTTCTGCTTCTGATGCTGCTTTATATGCCAATACGCTGTACGGTGCAATGCTCGATTTTGGCACAGATGAAAAGGTCATTTACTCCACCATTGATAAGATACAAAGCAAGGATGATATGCTATTGGTGATTAAAGCCTTTGGCATGAAACAGTATTTATGGGGAACCAGGGCAGCGTTTTTAGGTCAGGACTTCAACCTGATTGGCTGGTTCAGACAGGAACTAAGCGAAAGTGAAATTTCCAAAATCAAACCCAAGTTCGACAGTTGGGGAATCCCTCTCTAAACTCTAACAATAAAGCTATGGACAAGAAGAAAAAGATATTATTTATTTCGGGAGGGGTGTTAACCACAGGGGCAATAGTTTCCACAATTGTAATGATTCGCAGACGAAACAAACGCAAGCGTGGGCTATTGCCTCCTCGTGGTTCAAACGTTTTGACTACCAATAATAACGAACTACCCTCAAACTTTCAGAATTGGAACGGTGGAAATACCTATCTATCCAATGCACCCAGGGGCATCCGAAACAACAATCCGGGAAACCTGATTTTTACCAATATCAAGTGGGACGGTAAACTGCCCAAAGAGCAAAACAAAGACAGGCGTTTTGAAATGTTCATAGCTCCGGTTTATGGTGTTCGTGCCATGATAAAAGACCTCAAGCATGACATTGAAAAAGGAAAGAATACTGTGCCGTTATTGGTGGAAGAATATGCTCCCCGATTTGAAAACAATACAGACCATTATATCCAAACGGTTTGCAAGGATTTAAAGGTCAGTAAAAGTGCAAAGCTCCTGCCTACAAAAAACACACTCCGTTTATTGGTGCTTTCAATGACAAAGGTTGAGACAGGTGGTAATTACGTCTCCAACCAATTGTTTGAGCAAGCCTACGCAATGATTTAGCAATTAAAAGACTTTAGATATGGGAACGATAAAAATGTTTAGGGGAACAACCCCACCGTTATTGAAAAAAGGCGAATGGGCTTCGGATGGCCAGTATGCTTATTTGGGTATGGAACACGAACAATACAAGGTGTTTCAGGGCGTGTTTGACATGAGTAAAGACCAACAAATAACAGGTTTTGAATACGATGTTGAACGCAAAGCGATTATTATTCCTTCGGGAACTCCGTTTTCAAAGCTGCAAAGGCTGTTTGATTCCCTGCCCAAAGCATTGAAGTATCACACCAACAAAAGTGCGAGTATTAGCATCATGTTCGAGGATGGTACTTACATCAACGATTTGGGAACGTTCCTGGTCCTTCGTGATTTCTCCTACCAAATCAACATCTGCTCATTGAGCAATAAGGTGGATGGTGTGGTTGGAACATACGTTAAGCCTGTGATTTTCCAAAGTGATAAGGCTATTGAAATTTACAATAGTGCAATCAATTTTGCAGACATACGTTTTGAATATACCGATGCCGGAAGCGGTGCAATAGCCTTCCTGAACAGTACCACAAACATTGACGATTGCTGTTTTGAAGCAAAGGTCAATCAATCGTGTGTATTTGATAGAGGCTACAACAAGATTGTATTTTCTGATACCTACTTCAAGATGAACAGGGATATTCAGGACACGATACTTGACAGGGCTTCGGTTGGTTCATTCATCAACATAGCACGTTCAAAATCCGCTCCGGAATACAGACCAAAAACCATTGTTCAGCAAATTAGTGGCGGTTTGATTATCGCCGGGAATGTAGAAGACTTGCTCATTTCAGAGAAAAGTCCTGTGTACATGCCCAATGGTGGTATCGAGGTACATGGCGGTTTTGTAACCGACCCTGACGGTAATATCAACATTGCCATTCCAACAAAGCTTTCGCAGTTGGAAAACGACATGAATCTGACTTCCAATTTTGAGGAACTGCAAAATAAACCAACGACCATTAGTGCGGAACAGGTAACGGCAATCGAGAACAACAATAAAAAGAGCAGCTATCCACAGGAAGATGCGGAGAAGCTCGCAGGTATTGAGGAAGGTGCAACTGCCGGGGCTGATTGGAATGCTAATGTTCAAAATAAGCCGACTACCATATCAGCAGAACAATCGGCAGCTATCGAGGCAAATGCGCAAAAGCGTTCTTATCCCGAAGCCGATGAAAATAAGTTGGCAGGGATTGAAGAAAATGCCACCGTTGGAGCAGACTGGGACACGAATGTGCAGAATAAACCTGTAACCATCTCTCCGCAACAAGCAGCCGATATTGAAGCCAATAATGCTAAACGCAGTTATCCGCAAGCTGATGAAGATAAACTTTCAGGCATAGAGGAAAATGCAACTGCCGGGGCAGATTGGGAGATAAATATTGCCAATAAGCCAACTACAATTTCCGATGAACAAGCGACCGCTATTGAAGCAAACACAGCAAAACGTTCTTATCCCGAAGCGGACGAAACCAAGCTTGGAGGAATAGAAGAAGGTGCAACTGTTGGAGGTGATTGGGAAACTAACATTCAGAATAAACCTGTTACCATATCGGCAGAACAGGCAGCAGCTATTGAGGCAAATACCGAAAAAAGAAGCTATCCACAAGCCGATGAAGATAAGCTTTCAGGCATTGAAGAAAATGCAACTGCCGGAGCTGATTGGGAAACGAATATTGCCAATAAACCAACTACAATTTCAGAGGAACAAGCTACCGCTATCGAAACGAACACAGCCAAACGTTCTTATCCCGAAGCGGATGAAACCAAACTTGGAGGAATCGAAGAAGGTGCTACTGTTGGAGCTGATTGGGAAACCAATATTCAAAATAAACCTGTAACTATTTCGGCAGAACAGGCAGCAGCCATTGAAACCAATGCCCAAAAACGAAGCTACCCACAAGCTGACCAGGACAAACTTTCGGGTGTTGAAGAAAACGCCACAGCCGGGGCAGACTGGGAGACGAATATCGCCAATAAACCTACTACCATAACAGAGGAACAGGCTACCGCTGTCGAAGCGAATACAGCAAAACGCTCTTATCCCGAAGCGGATGAAACCAAGCTTGGTGGTATTGAAGAAAATGCCACCGTTGGGGCAGACTGGGATGTCAATTTGCAGAATATTCCTGACTTCCTGAAAAAGTTCTTACAGGTGTATGCTGATTCCGGCATGTTCTCAGGTGAAGATTGGGAAGCAAAGCTGACTGAGATACTGAACTTCCAAATCAACTTCATGAAAAACTTCGTGGATGCCGATGTGGATAGCCTTTCGGTAGATGTTGCAGGAAACAATCTGAAGCTCACTTTCAAAGACGAAACAGACAAAACCATTACACTCCAATAATTATGAAAGTATTAGTAATAGCAAGCCTTTTCACGGCATTTATAGCGTTGGTAGTTTATCTTACCTCAATCATAGCGGTTCATGGCATCCGCAAATCAATTTCCGATAGCAATTACTTTTTACGCAAACCCTACAAGCTTGTATTTGAGATAGTGATGTGGGTATGTGGACTGGCCATCATCATTACAGGTATTTTCATTAAAGAATCTGCCGATTGGTGGGTTATTGGAGGTGGTATCGGAATCTTTTTAGTCGGTGTATTCTCCGACTTTAAACGAAACCTGTTTATCCGCATTGCCCATTATATATCGGCAATTGGTGGATTTACACTCCTTGGATTAAGCTATTATTTCAGCTTCGGCAATATCGAATACACCATCATCATAGCTATTTCGGCTTTGATTGCAACAGGCTTTACCGATAAACGAATCTGGTGTTTGGAGCTGACAATGGCAGCAGAGATATTCATTGGTCTTTTCTATTTGGCTCACACAATCATGTAGTTCTTGTTTGTTCATGGATAAAAAGGGCTACATATCAAGGATTCGTGAGGATTTAAAAGGTGGACGTAAGCACTCTAAAACCACTATTGAAAGCATTGCCAAAAGCTTCGGTATTGCCAATAAAAACTTGGTGAAAGAATTTACCGAACTGGCAATAATCCTTAACGCAAGAGAGATAGCACACAACAGTTCGCTAACCACTTACGAGAAATACCTTGATATTGTAGCCCTGTACCATTCACAGGTTAACCTCTCCATGCGTACAAGCATGAGTGTGTTGATGCAGCAATATTCCACTCCGGCACCTATTTCATTCCTGGCATCGAGTTATATCTTAAAATCAGGTAGCTTATCAGGCTACAAGGCTTTTAAGAATATCGTAAAGGGAAGCACTAAAGGCAAAATTGTCGGCAATGCTCATCTTACCAATGATAAAAACGACTTTCCAAGGTATTTAGAGCCATCGGCAGGGAACGGACTTTTAACTATTGCGTTGCCTTATCACTATACCCATGTTAACGAGTTGGATGATGTAAGGATTGCCAACCTGAAAGAACAACCTTTTGCAAAGGTAAGCTCTTGGGATGCGTTAAAACCTCCGGCAGCTTATGACAGAACTTTTGATGGTATAGTTACGAATCCACCTTTCGGTTCACTTTCTCAACCTGAACTTTTCGGGAAGTTTAAAATCAAGCGATTGGAACATGCAATGGCTTTGAACGCTTTGCGTTGCATGAAGGATGAAGGCAAGGCAGCCATTATAATTGGCGGTCATACCACTTGGGACGAACACGGTCGGGTTACGGCAGGAACTAACCGCATTTTCCTGAATTATCTCTACCACTTTTACAACGTTGAAGATATTATTCCAATTAACGGCAAAAAACTTTACTCCAGACAAGGAACATCAATCAATACAAGGTTGATTTTAATTGATGGAGCAAAAGCAGTTCCCGATGGAGCAGCTCCCCTTAAAAATAAATTGCACAGCACCGTTGTCAATACCCATGAAGAACTTTGGGACAGGGTTGGTTTAGGCAACAGCACAAGCCCAAAGCCACAAACCAAAGATGTGAAGGTCATTAAACTTCGTGCTAAAGCCATCCTGATAAAGCAAAAACAATTATCACTTGGTAAACTCCCAACGGCAAACCGACCGCTGCGCATTTTGGTAGCTTGTGAAGAAAGCCAAACTGTAACTAAGGCACTTCGCAGTCGGGGGCATGAAGCTTATAGCTGTGATATACTTTCAACCACAGGCAAACACCCCGAATGGCACATAAAAGATAATGTATTGAACCAATTGGATGAAGGTTGGGATATGATGATTGCATTTCCTCCATGCACCTATCTGACAGTATCGGGCAATGCGTGGATGCACGACCCAGAACGTCAAAAAGAACGTAAGAAAGCACTGGCTTTTATCCGCAAATTGATGAAAGCTCCCATTGATAAAATTGCCATTGAAAACCCTATTGGTGTTATCAGTACCGCCATCCGCAAGCCTGACCAAATCATTCAGCCATACTACTTTGGTGATAATGCAAAGAAATCAACTTGCTTGTGGTTAAAGAACTTACCGCTTTTAGAACCAACCGATATGCTTAATGAAGACCAATTGGAATACAAGCATTGGTACGACAAAAAGAAAAAGCGTTGGAGAAGGCAACCACTTTGGTACTACAAAGCAAGAGATTTAAGCGATGAAGAAAGACGTAGAGTTCGCAGTAAAACCTTCCAGGGGATTGCCGATGCAATGGCAGACCAATGGACGGTAGCACCGCAAGCAAATAATAGAAAAACTGCCTAGCCATGAAGATACTGAACTTATATAGTGGCTTGGGTGGAAACCGCAAACTGTGGAAAGGCGTTAGCGTGACTGCCGTTGAGAATAACGAGCAGATTGCAGCCGTTTACAAAAAGCATTTTCCCAACGATAAGATTGTGATAGGTGATGCACATGATTACCTGGTCCGCAACTTTCGTGACTACGATTTTATTTGGAGCAGTCCGCCGTGTCAGAGCCACAGTAAAATGATGAGAGCCACACGGCACACCATCAACAAATACCCTGACTTAAAACTCTATGAAGAAATCCTTTTACTCAAATACTTCTTTAAGGGCAATTGGGTAGTTGAAAATGTAGCTCCCTATTACGAGCCACTCATAGAACCTACTGCCAAAATCGGGAGGCATTTGTTTTGGAGCAGTTACCATATCGAGACGATTGACATTCCCGGAATCAAAGGCATTTTTTCTGCTACTCCGGAGGAACTCAAAAAGCAGTTAGGATTCAACTACAAGGGAAACATCTACTACAAAGGAAACCATGATGGAGGGCAAGTTTTACGCAACTGTGTACACCCGAAGCTTGGACTTCATGTACTCAATCAGGTTAATCAGGGCAAAGCAAAAAGGAAGGCTTTCATTCAGCAGAATCAAATAAAGGCAAGGGCAATCGAATTAAAACAGAAGCAGTATGAAACAGGCAATATCATTTAGTAAGAACAGCATTACCATAAAGTTTGGTAGTGTTCCTCCAAAACATATATCAGCAAGGCTTATTGAATTGGGTTTTAAAACCTCTAACAACCTTAGCTTTGTCCGCACCAAAAAGCTGGCTCAAAACGAACATGAGTATTTACAGGGAATGTTCGGTCATAAAGGGCTGGGCATGGCATATATCCCCACAGCCGAGAAAGGTTTTATCCTGGATACAACCGTACCCGATTCAATGGGACATGAAATGCACATCGCTATACGGAAAGTAAAGAAAAGTATCGGGATGCCGTTGTTTGACTACGTTGCCGAGAAACTTGATTACAACAATGACGAGCTTGTAAAGTCGCTTTCATGCGAACAGATTGATGCGGTATCATTGGCAATTTACAATATCGAGAAACGTGGCCAGGGAATTATTGTGGGCGACCAAACAGGAATTGGCAAAGGAAGAACCGCAGCAGCTCTAATCCGATACGGTGTTAAAAGTGGTTTGCAACCTGTGTTTTTATCTGAAAAACCCAACTTGTTTACTGACCTGTATCGGGATTTATCGGACATTGGCAGTTCCGCTCTGGTACCGTTTATCGTGAACACCAAGGAGAGTAAAACCAATGTAAAAGACAAAAGCGGTGAAGTTATTTATACAGCTCCGGAAAAACCAACACAGGAAAGGATAATTAAGAGCAAGCAAGTACCCAATAACTACAACTTTGTTTGTGCGACTTATTCGCAGTTCAATCAGCCGAAAAAGCCAGCCAAACAAGAGTTTTTAAATGCTGCAAGTAGCGGTAATATCATCATCATGGACGAAGCTCATAACGCTTCGGGTAGCTCCAATACAGGTGAGTTCATGCAAGATGTATTAAGGCAGACCAAAGGTGTTTGTTTTCTTTCAGCCACCTTTGCAAAACGACCTGATAACATGCCAATTTACGCTCAAAAGACTTCTATGAGCGATGCCAATATGAGCAAAGAGGATTTGGTGGAAGCTATTACCAAAGGCGGTGTTGCATTGCAGGAAGTTTTAGCAGCCCAATTGGTTTCAGAGGGTCAAATGATTAGGCGTGAACGCTCTTTTGAAGGTGTGGAAGTGAACTACATCGAGCTTAAAGAAAAAGCCAAAGAGCAAGCTGAAACTGCCGATAAAATAACCTCCATAATAAGGGATATAATCGGTTTCCAGGAAAAGTACATCAACAAACAAGTAGATGAGCTTGATAAGATTGCAGCAGCCGAAAGTAAAGAAGTTGAAACACGCAAAGGGACAGAGAAAGCCGGGGTTGATAATATTCCGTATTTCTCAAAGGTCTTTAATGTAATCAATCAATTACTCTTTAGTCTGAATGCCTCTGATGTTGCCGACCATGCCATTAACAGGTTGAAAGAAGGTAAGAAACCTATCATTGCTTTTGCTTCAACGATGGGAAGCTTTTTAGAGGGTATGGCAAAACCCGATGATGTTATTAATGGTGATTTTTCTACCGTGTTGGAAAAGGGATTGGATTCTGTTCTTCGCTACACAGAAAAGGATATTGACGGAGAATCACAAGGTAAGCAATTTAATATTGCCGATTTATCGGAAGATGCTCAATTGGCTTACTACGATATTATCAGACGAATCGAACAGGCTTCAACAGGCATTACTATCAGTCCACTTGATTTGATAATCCAAAAAATTAAAGAAGCCGGCTATTCAGTTGGCGAAGTTACAGGTCGAAAGCTTTGTGTTCAGTACAAGAACCTGAACAAGAAAAACACCACCGCTTTGGTGATGAGCCGAAAAAAGGAAAACACAGCCGATTTGTTTCGTCAGTTCAATGACAATGAAATAGACTGTTTGCTTATCAATCAAAGTGGTTCAACAGGAGCTTCGGCTCATGCCATTGTCACCGATAAAGTGCCAGCAGAAAAGGTAAAGCAGCGTGTGATGGTGATACTCCAACCTGAACTGAATATCAACACAGAGATTCAAAAGCGTGGGCGTATCAATCGCACAGGGCAGATAATGAAACCGATTTACGATTATATTATCTCATCCATCCCTGCACAAAAGCGATTTATGATGATGCTTAAAAAAAAGCTGAAATCATTGGATGCCAATACCACCTCCAACCAAAAAAGCAGCAAGTCACAATTGGAATCCGATGACTTTTTGAATAAGTACGGTGACAAAGTGGTTCGCCAATATATGTTGGAAAATGAGGAACTAAACAAAGCCCTGGATAATCCACTCAAATTTGAAGGCAAAGAGAGTGATGAGACACCATCCGAAGGTGATGCTTCAAAAGTAACAGGGCGTGTGGCTGTTTTATCGGTTAAGGAACAAGAGAAATTCTATCAGGAAGTCATTGAGCGATATAACGATTACATTGAATACCTCAAGCAAGCCGATGAGTACGACCTTGAAGTAGAAGTATTGAACCTGAAAGCAGAATCACTTGAAAAGCGTGTTGTGATTGCCGGAAAAGGAGGACGTTCTGTATTTGGTAACGATACCTATTTGGAAAAGTGCGAATGCAACGTACTTAAAAAACCTTACGGCAAAGCTGAACTTGAAAAGCTGATTCAAAAACAACTAAGCAGTAAACACCCTGATAGTATTTCTGAAGAAATAGTTTCAGCTCACGAAAAATTCGTTCAAAACAAGCTAACGGACGATTTGAAGGCGTTGGAAGAAAAATACAAAGAGCTTTTTAATGGTATCACCGATGAGAAAGGCTATCAGAAAATTCCTGTATATGACAAAGCAGCCCAAAGAGATTACATCGCTGAACGAACCGAAGAAATTGAAGAAGGAAAACAAGCCGAGATTACCAAGACCAAAACACAAAGCGAGAACCGCAAACGCTACCTGAATAATTTTTTCAAGTTCTTCAAAGTCGGTCATGGCTATTTCTATCCGGCAGTCAGTTTTGAAACCGATAGCAGTTCCAACTCCTATTGCGTGTTTCTTGGTTTTGATATAAATCCCAAGCGCAAGAATCCTTATGCTCCGTCATCGGTAAAACTTCGCTTTGCCATATCGGACAGTCGTAAATACATTGTTCTCCCGGCTTCTGGTGATACTGCCAAAGAAATTGAGCGTGTAATGAGCCGTAGTATGCAGCTTACAACAGGGCAAAAAGAAAGTTTGATTGAGCGTTGGGATGAAGCCATTAAAGACTTCACGGCAGACCGACAAATCCGATACATCGTTACAGGAAACATATTACAAGGCTCTGCGGACTTTTCAGGCAAGTTGGTATGCTTCACCACCCAAGGCAGAGGAGTTCAAAAAGGTATTTTAATGAGTGAGGCATGGTCGCCTGACAACAACGATAATAAAGCGGACAATTATGTTGTAGCTCCAATAGCCAAACTACAAAAGCACATTATGAGCCTTCGCAATGGGGCTACCATCGCCACCGAAAACAGGATTACAATAGCCAGGCATTATGATGGCACTTTCAAAGTCATCATGCCAAAAACCAAAACACATATCCCCATTTACACCGATAAAGAAGTGGTAAAGCTCCTGGTTAATAATCGGGATGGTTTTGAAATGGTATCGGGCAATATGAGGGCTTCGGTAGAAGAAAACAAGATGCCTAAACTTCTTAATCTGCTTGGTGAGCGGTTTAGCCTTTCGGTTAAAATCCCACGCCATTATTACGATGAGTTTTTGGATAAAGGAACAAAGCGAAGTAACTCCACCGATAGCCTTACCAATGAGGCAATGAAGATGTTTGAGCAAGACAAAAAGGAATTTCCCAAACGACTGGCCAAACAAAAGCAATCCGCACCTAAAGGTAAAAAGGTAAGCATTGACACAGGTAAGCAATTAAAGCTTGTGAAGCTCCGTGCAAAGGCAATCCTGATTAAGCAGAAACAGCTTCGGGCAGTTGCCGGGCTTGGTACTCACCCTAAAATCAAGACCATACTATGACGGAAAAGGAGTTTTATAAGAAGTACAAAGCCATCCACAAGGATATTCGCACCAAAGGAAAAACAAAGGCTTCCATATTAGTCAATGGTTTTAAAGAGGGCGTTAATGTCAATGCTTTGCCCATCTATAAAGGTTTTGAAAAAGCAACCGATATTATTGCCACTCGCTACAAACCTAGAAAGGGTGACTTCGTTTGGATTCTACCAGAACAAGGCTTCATCGAAGGACGGAATGGCTACAAAACAAAGCAAGGTTACAAGCCAAATCCCAATGATGGTTTCTTTATAATCAGCGATGATTGGTCTTTATACGAAAACTACTGCGCCAACTTAGCAAAACCGAACGATGACCTTGGGGATATTGATATTGAAGTTGAAAAAGCTTTACAGGAAAAGCAAAAGAACCGGGAATTTAAAGATGCCGGGAAGCGTGTTCATGGTTCCAGGAAGGAACAAGCCATGTACAACAAGCTTATCAGTAGTAGCGATTTAAACAGCATCGAACAAGACGAAGCTACCGCAATCGAGCTGATTAAAAAGGATAAGGTATTTCCTAAGGTTGACCCACAGGCAGAAAAAGAAAATGGAACAGATTCAGGTTGTGCCTTTTTGAAAGTAAAGATTCGTCAGGCTTTCCCAGCAAAACCACATGCCAACACCAAAGAAGCCAGGGAGCAATATGTGAAAATGGCAGAGGCTTTTGTAAATGTTCTAAATGATGCCATTTCAATTACAGACTTGCAACAGCTCGATACCATTGCCAATAATGGAGAGATTGTGGGTAAGCATGATTTTGGTTTGATATTCGGCAAGGCACTTCGCAATATTGTATTTACCATTAAGGGCTACCGAACTACCAATGCGGTTAAGGAAACTTACATGAAAGCCCATCAATATTCAGGTATCACCAAAGAACAGGCAGCTCCCCATGCTAAGAGGTTGAAAGAGTACACCGACAAGCGGATAAAACGTCAACAGGATTGTATTGATTCCGCAAAGCAAATTCTTTCTCCTGCCGATATGAAACGCCACAAGCAAAACGACCTGACTTTTCAGGGAGGTATGTTGAGCAGCGTTCGGACTGTGGAGGACTATGTAAGGTATGTTACTCAGGTTTGCACACGGTTTATTAATGATGCAAAAAGAGAATACAATGAGCAAAAAGAACGATTCCCGTACAAGGAATTTAAACCGGATTGGAGTTGGGCAGAAACAAAGAAAACAAGCAAATCTCAAAGTAGTAGCAAGCCCAAGATAGAAGCCGTCCCGCTATCATACATCAAACGCACAGGCGGTTTATTGATTGAAGAAGCGGATGAAAATACGGTTATCAAGAAGCTTCATTTTAAATCGCTCACTTTAGGAAACTACGTGAAGGATGATGAAGCCAGGGAACACATTCGCCACTTTGTTGCAGCTATCGTTGATTTATGCGAGGTGCTTGACATCAACTTATCCATAAACGAAGCCCTGGCTATTGCTTTTGGGGCGTTTGGTCGTGGTGGTAAGGCAATGGCTACCTATTACCCAACACGCCAGCTCATCAATCTGACCAAACGAAACGGTGACGGCTCAGTAGCCCATGAGTGGGGACATTTCTTTGACCATTACTTGAATGGCTTGGAATTATCCACCAAACCGCTTCGTTCAGAAAGCTACCTGAACACCATCATTGAAAGTTTAGGGTACAAAAAGAAGTATTTCATCGGTGGTAATTCTTCGCCAACAAAAGATTGGTTCAAGGATATTTTAAAAACTTCTATAAACAAGGTTGTACCGACATTTCAGGAGAGGCAATCGGTGGTGCATACAAGTATCGTTTCGCTTATCCTAATGCTTCGCTTTGGGTATTATGCTTTAGATGATAAAGCAGTTAGCTACAATGATTTTGACGAAACTAAGAAGCGCCGAACTGACAGCTACCTGTATCACTACTCAAAACTTCAAGGTGCTTATTGGAAAGATATTGCAGAGATGTTTGCCCGAAGCTTTGAATGCTATGTGTACGACAAGCTAAAGGAAAAGGACCGGGTTAATAACTACCTGGTATCAGGTGGAATGTTCTCTCATCCTGTATATCCGCAAGGTCAGGAACGCATATACATCAACAAGTGCTTTGATAACCTGATTTATGCCATCAAAGAGCATTTATCCATTAAATCATTTGAGCCATTTACCGATAAACGAGCCGATGAATACATCGACCTGACCGAAAAAGGCAGCGTGAACAAAGGTGTGATTGTAGGCAAAGAGCGCAAACTGAAACTTGCCAAAATAAGGGCTAAAGCAATTCGCATTAAACAGAAACAATTAAAAATATCGTGATATGAAACTTACAGTAAAAAACTACAAGGAAGCCACCAAAAATATTGACTTCAAAAAGTTGCCGGAAGCAGCACAGGAAGCACATAAAGAGTTCGATTCATTTGCCGATTTCTACAATGAGGATAAGGACATAAAAGAGATGCTTGATAATCATTTCAAAATCGTTGAACCCTATCTAAAGGATTCAGAAAAGAAAAGTCCTGCACCTAAGAAAGCACCAGCGAAGAAGAAGACTACCTCGTCACAAAAATCGACAAAAAATGTGACGAAGAAAGCTGCACCCAAAAGAACTGCCACAAAGAAAACGGCAGCACCCAAAAAAGCACAACGGAAACCCATCGAGGTTGATTTAATGCCGTTGGAGATTAAGGTAATCAGACGTTATCTGAACTTTCACAATAAGAAAGTTACAGAACGTCAGGTATCGCTATTGTACAAGGTGATTCAAAAGGCAGCTACCGAAAAGACTATCCGCAAATCAAGCAAGTACGCCTCTGAAATTAAAAGTATTAGCAATGACCTTATCAAGACTTACAAGGATATGAATGGTACATGCAAATTTGAAGTTCCGGATTCATTGTACACGAAGCTGAAAAAGATAGTGGATGACTACGGTGTTACTCCGGCAGTAGCCCTGATTAAAAGGTTTATCAACCTGTATGGCAATATCACAAAGGCAAAAGCCCAACGCTTACTTACCACAGTTACCAACTCATTGAAAAATGGTAAGGTTGACAAATCCGACAAGGAATTTGAACAGGTAAAAAACGTTCAAAAGCATTTGCATGATTATCTGGAGAGTGACAAACTGCTTGTTACCAATGTTCAGTTAAAGGGGCTTCAAGGCATTGCCGGATTGGGAAAGTAAATGCCACTACTTCCATGCCCAAAAGTAGTGGCTCTCAAAACAGGGCATTCAATCCCGGCATCACAAGAACCGCTGTCATTGCATCCGACCAGGTTGTTTTGGCAAACGACCTTGCCAAGATGAATTTTAAGACCATCTCAATCCGGGGAAAGTTTGGCAAGCTATTAGGCAAGCTGTATATCCCATTCTATATAATGATTTACGGCTCACGCTTTCATGGCAAAAGCACCGTAGCCTTGATGTTTGCCGATGAATTGGTAAAACAGCATGGTTATAAAGTCCTGTATGTAGCCAATGAAGAAGGTGCTAAAGGAACAATGCAGGAGAAAGTGGTAAGGCTTGGAATTAACAGTCCGATTGGAATTATAGAGGATTACAATCCGAAGCTATTCAGGGATTACGATGTGGTTTTTATCGACAGTACTCAAACTACTGATATTTCTCACGAGGAATTTAAAGAGCTGAAGAAACAGTTTCCGAATACCTCATTTGTAATTATCAATCAAGCAAACCGAGATGGAAGCTCCAAAGGCGGAACGAAGTGGGAGCATATAGTGGATGCCATTATGCACATAGAAAACCAAAGTGCCACAATGGAGAAAAACCGTTTTCCGGAGGGTAGCACAGAAACCATTAAAATCTTTTAGCATGGAAGAAATGACAATTAAATTCTATTGGCTTGTTATTGGTGCTTTCAGCTCGCTTATCGTTGGTGTGGTTTCCTTTATCATCCGCAATGCCATTTCAAAGAATGCCACAAAAGAAACGGTGGATGCCAAAACCGATTTATTGGAAAAGGATATTCAGCACTTGACAAAGGAGCTTGCTTCGTGCGAAAACAAGTTTACGGTACTGCATAAAAGAATATCAGATTTAAGGGACAGCTCCAAGGAAATATATGTGAGTAAAGAACTATTCCACCAAACCATTAAGCAGCTTAACGAGAAGCTCGATACCATATTAAAATTTGTAGAACGATGACAGGCAATGCCTGAGATAATTATAAAACGATGAAGCTATTTAAAAAATTAGCAGGAAATGCAACGGCGGAAACCTTAAAAGAGGGTACAAAGCTGATTGATGAAATATTCACAACACAGGAAGAAAAGCTCCAGGGAAAAATGGAACTTTTTAAGATGGCGGTAGCAGACAGGAGTTCGGCCAGGGAGATGTATCAAAAAGACAGTTGGCTTCAAAATGCCTTTGCAATTTTCTTTCTGTTTGCTTGGTGTGCATTGACTTTCGTAATGCTGAACTACTTCATTTTTGACACCATTCAGCTTGATGATTGGCAAATAGCATTTGTAAGCAGTATCAACGGTGGAATATCCACCAAACTAAGCACCATTATTGACTTTCTTTTTGGTGGTGCAATATCAGGAGTTAACGATGTCAAACTTAAAAACAGACGTAAACAATGAAAACATTCGATGAGTTGTTTGATGGTGTAATCAAACACGAAGGCTATTATGCCAATGTAGAAGGCGACCGAGGTGGTGAAACCTACATGGGTGTTGCCCGGAATTTGCATCCCGATTGGGAAGGCTGGCAATATATTGATGCCTACAAAGAAACCTACGGTGAAATACCTTGGAACTTTAAGATTGATGTTCCTCAATTGACACAGCTTGTAAAGGATTTTTATCAGCAGACTTTTTACAAAAGGTTTAAAATTGATGAAATCACCAATGGCTCACTACAAGAAATCATTTTTGATTGGTGCGTTAATAGTGGAGTATGGGGAGCCAGAGGTGTTCAACGTGTATTAAACCAATTCTTTGATGCCGACTTGAAAATGGATGGAATTATTGGTAAAATGACACTTGCAGCGATTGCAAATTGCCAACCAAAGGAACTATTTTGGGAAATCAAAAAAGCTCGAATCCGCTATTACCACAAGATTGCCAAGAAAGGCAAAAATCATTTATTCCTTGAAGGTTGGTTGAAGCGGATTGGGAAAATAACATTTGAGGATTAGATTTTACAAACCTCCCGAAAGTTTCTCACCCCTTTGAAAATGCTGTTAAGTATTTAGCCACTTCTTTTTTTGTTTCATCTTCAAAACTATCAAGGTAAAGTTCAGTAGTCCTTAGATTGTTATGACCTAAACTTTCCCCGATGTATTCAGTTGAAACTCCTGAACGTTTTAGTACCGTTGAAAAGCTGTGCCTTGCCGTATATGTAGTTACCGTTTTCTCAATTCCGACCTCAGTTGCGATTTTTTTCATGTGGTCGTTAGTTCTTTTGATTAGTCTATCCAAGCATCGCCTAATCTGCTTTTCGGTCATATCTTCATTTATGAAACGAAATATATAGTTTTCCGGAGAGCGGTCTTTATTTCCCCATTTGTCTATTAATCTTTTTAAATCTTCAGTAAGAGCAACGCTTATTGGCTTAGATGATTTGCTAGTTTTTCTGGTTTTTCTACGAACAAATGTTATGAATTCATCATCAACATTCTTATACTTTAATCTGATAATATCATTCATATTAGCCCCATTTAAAAGGTAACTAAACAGCCATAAATCCTTTGCTTCGTCACGATAAGAAAACTCCTTACATTCGTAGTTATATATTTTTTCAATTTCATTCATTTTCAAAGCTCTTTTCACGTTTTGACTTGATGGAAGTTTGTAGCCACCTTCACCAAAAGGGTAGTAATCTTTTGATATTGCACCCTCACGTTGAGCAATCTTGAATATTGTCCTTGTTGAAGCCATATAAGTATTGATTGATGACATTGAAAGATTTTGTGTCACCATCCATTGCTCATATTTCTCTAGTTCATTTACAGTTAGTTCTCTAAAGTCGATTTGATTACTGCCAAAATACTTTTTTAGGGTTCTCATTGCGGTAGTGAATTGCGCCCAACTACACCACTGGTCATTATCTCCAAATTCTTTAATACGTCTTTCAAAATAGAATAGAATATTTGTAAGGTCACCTCCAGCAATACCAAATTTTGTTTTAAACTGCCTGAAAGAAAAGGTTTCCATTGAGGCAATAATCTTATTGGCTTTATCTTCAATTAATGAAAACTCTAGCTTGATGTCCTTAAATACACCTCTTGGTTTTGGAGCGAGAACTTTATTGAATTCCTCTGGCGTAAATTCATAAACACGCTCCATATTATCAATGCTGTAATACATTTGTTTACGGTTGTATGTAACCCTGAGTTTAGCAGGATGCTTACCATTCTTTTTGGTTTGGCTTTTATATAAAACTATCGACGTACTAACTTTTGCTCCCATACAAACTGTTTTTCGTTTTTTTACTATATTGTACAACCCTTTATTTACTGGGTGTTTTGTATGTTTCGCTTCATATACTTTCTAACATACAAATACATGTCAAATATATGAATTTTGGGTAATATAACGAAATTGAAAACATGCTAATAAGCAGTATATGAACCATTAAGCAATATTAAGAAATAAAAAGTAAGTAGTGTACAATGTATAAAAATAATAGCCGAGATCGTAGTAAATTCAAGGGTTGCAGCCCGCATCAACTTTCGTGTAGCTTGACAGGTAAGTGCAACGCAATCGGCTACTATTCTTATACTATCCGTTGTGCGGCATACAAAACAGACTACAGAACATAAAAAATGTATTGGAAAAACAAGCATATAAAATTCAATGAATTACCCAAAGAGATTTATATAAACTTCGATTGGAAAGAGACCGATTGTAATAGTCTTGATTTTTCAAATTGTAAATATTTGATTATTTGGCATCACAAGAACAAAGACAATGATTTCAATAATCTCCCTGACATTGAAGACCTTGAATATCTCGAAATAAATTGGTCAAGTTCCAAATCTCTAATTGGATTGGAAAAGTATAAAAAACTAAAACGATTAGAATTACACTATTGCACAAAAATAGAATCTCTTAAAGGAATTGATAAAATAAATCCCGGACTTGAATATGTGCACATTGACCAATCAAAGAAACTCAAAGGACATACGGATATTTTGAAATTGCAAAAAAACTGAGTACTTTATGTTTTAACGATTGTGGGGAAATCGATAGTATTGATTTTATTTTGCAACTTGGAAACCTTGTTGATTTTCGATTTGTAAACACAAAAATAATAGATGGTCAACTTGACCCTTTGATAAAACATCCAAAATTGATTAATGCAGGATTTTTAAACAAACGACATTATTCACATAAGGATAAAGAAATAGACAAAATATTACTGGATAAAAAAAGTACGACCGCACAACACGGTATATAAAATATAAGGAGGACAGTGAGTTACGACGCTTTGGCTCAATTATTCAACACCGCCAAATCTGCGATTTGACGAGTTGATTTTTCAGTTGCCAAATCGCAGATTTGGCTAATTAGCAAATTGACACGATATTGTTTCAAAGTTCCTTACATTTCATATACCCATTCGTTGGGTGTAATTTAAGAAAAACGCATAGATTGAAATTATTAAAAGATTGCATTAAATACCAATAATTGGTATCTTTGACAAAAAAGAGAATTATGAATAAAAATACATCAATAACATTAGGTAATCATTTTGACTCTTTTGTCCAAAGTAGTATATCAAAAGGTAGATATAAAAATGTTAGCGAAGTAGTACGTGCTGGATTACGATTGCTTGAAGAAGAAGAGAATAAGTTAATTGCGTTGAGACATGCTATTCAGGAAGGAATGGAAAGTGGAATAGCTTATGATTTTGACCCTAAAGCTCATTTAGAATCTTTAAAAGCAAAAAGAAAGAATAATGGCTAAATTTTATTTAACTAATAAAGCGGTTGAAGATTTAGCTAATATTTGGAATTACACCTTTGATACTTGGTCTGAAAAACAAGCGGATAAATATTATCAAATCTTACTCGAAAACTGTCAGGAAATTGCGGAAAATCCCAAAAATGGGAAAACTTATTACCCTGTGGAAAAATCATTATTAGGACTTCATGTGAACAAGCATATCATTTTTTATAGACAAGTATCAGAAGACTTAATTGAAATAACAAGAATACTGCATGAAATGATGGACTTGAAAAAAAGACTTTTAGAATAAGAAGAAACTACACCCAACAGCAAATGATAATTAAGGGCTGGTCAGAAATTATTAGGGAGTTTTAAATCCCGCATAAGCTTTTTTATAGTCAGAAAGGAATGTAGCCCGCAATCCAGCCCCGTAATTATATTTGTATCGTTCTCGGCTATTTTATGAAGAAAATGATATACATATGGTTTTTGATTTTTTTACCCTGTTTATTATCTGCACAGGAAAAAAAAGGAATTAAGTTTCTGGATGTGGAAGCTAGTTCTATTGATAAAATCATATTAATTGACCATTATAATGATAATTACGAAAGAATATGGGGACGCAAATATGAGATTATTTTAAATAGTGATACTATTAAATTATACCAAACCGAGGAATACTACAAATCTTATCAATTTATTCCTGACTCATTGAATTTCAATAAAATGCATATTTTACAAGAGAAAGGTATAGACTCTATAAAAATGGTTGGAATGCTTGCTGAAATAAATAGAGAAAATGAAAATAGAATAAAATACCGACGAAGAATAGACTCAATGTATTGGGGAACCTCGACAATGTTAAAGAATTGGAAAGGAAAGAATTATAGAAAAGTAATAACAAAACCAGAAATTGATTATTTATTTTCTGAAATTAATATAAAGAACATCGGACCTTTTCGATATCTTCAAAACGAGGGAGTTGATAGTCTGTGGTTAAGCGAAAATTCGGATAGATTATATAATTTATGGTTTCAGGAAAATAAAAAATCAAAAGCATTCAGACAGACATATGTAAAATATAATCTTGAAAATTTCAAACAATTTAAAGAATGCTATATGTTATGTCTGTTGCAAAGAAATATGAATAACTACCCATATTTTGAAGTTCAAATAATTTCAAATAATAATGATACAACATTCTTAAAATCACAAGGTCAGGAATTTTTTCAAATACCTTGGAACATGAATGAACAATATAAATCATATAATCCTAACTTAGCAATTGCATTAGGGAAGTTATTACCTAATAAAGACTATTTTTCCAGTGAGAAAAGGCTAAACCCAAAATATAGTGATTTAGAAAAAGAGATAATTAACTATATAGATTTTAAATCAACTTCTATTGATGAAAAGAAATGGAAGAAAATAGCAAAGACGGAAAGAGAAACAGCCGAGAACACGCGCTAATAAATAATTGCCGATTAGTTGTAGTTTTGAGGTTTGTAACCCGCATCAAGTATAGTATAGCTTGAATGTTTTGCATTCCGTAAGTCGGCAACATATTTATATCGCCACCGTTGTACACAAGCATAAAAACCATCCTATGAGAAGAACATTTTATTTAATATTCACATTTCTTAATATCTGGTTTTGTTATTCTCAAAATGACACAATTTATATTGAAAAAGACTACGTAATGTTAGGAAATATAAAATTTAACCAGATAGACCAGTACGGACAGAAAAATGGGAAATGGATTCATTATAAATTAACTGAAGGTAGCTCAATGGACATTGTGCACTCGGATGGGGATTTATGGTCAAGCAATGAAACGATTTATTATGAGTATAGACCTTTACAAAATAATGAACATAATGGAAAACAAGTATTGATAACAGAAAAAGTAGATTCTGTCATTAAGAAAATTGAAGCAACGTATCAAATTGTTTATAACAAAATTCCAGAGACTAAATATTTCATAAAATCAGAAGGCCAATATTTGTCGGACAATAAAAACGGAATTTGGACTTACTACCATGAAAATGGTGTGATTAGCAAGACTATAAATTATAAAAATGGTTATCCAGACCAAGATTTTACAATGTATCGCAATGACAAAACCTTAATGATGACTTGTGAGAAAGTTGAAGATAACTTATGGCAGGTCCGCAAGTTTTCGAAAGAAGGAAAACTATTAAGTGAGGAACTCAAGAAGTTGGATGATTTGAAAGAAATTTATTAAAAAATGCCAGTGTACAACAAAAAATAAAGGGCATAGGCTGTCAGCATAATTTTGGGAGTTTTGCTCATTTAATAAGTTCGCCGAAACTTTTGTTTCGGCTAGTGAAAAGAATAAGTTTATAACCAAATCAAAAGCTTCGGCTAAGTGAAATTTTGGAGGTTTGGTTTTTCAAATCAGCCTACGCGCCATATTCTAAACGTTGGCAACAAGCATAAGAGTACTGACCGCTTAATAATTGGAAAACTTGAAAAATATTTTCACTCCTTAAGAATAATAAAAAATGAATATTAACAAGACGTTATTTTGGATTACATTAATTTCTGGTTTGACTATATTTTTAATCGGTGTGTTTTTGAAATTATATAATCTAACTTCGAATGGATTTACAGCTGGTAGATATGGAGATATTCACCAAGGAATGGTTACAGGATTTAGTGGTATATTCCTTGGAATTTTAATTTTGCTATTATCAATATGGACTTATAGAAATTATAAAAAAGAAAAAGAAAAGTTTGATAAAATGGAGTAAAAGGTAGCTATCAATAAGCGCAAAAAAGAAATTTAAAAAAATGATAAAGTATAATTCACTACAATCAATTGAAAAAAGCAATATTTCGGAAGACAAGATTAAAGAAGAATTACAAAATTATTTAAGAGAACACAGGGCTAGTAACATAGTTGCTAAAAATAATAAAATATACTTTGACAATCGTGGTGGTTTAAAAGGGGGAGTAAATTATGCTTATATGACACGCATTGTAAAAGGCGATATCGAAATAGAAATACATAACAATATTATAGAATTAAAATACAATTCCTATATCTCGATTGTAATGGATTTAGTATTAATTAGTATATTTTTATTAATTGGAATATTTTTTAATAAATTTCTTCTTTTTGGAGTAGGAATACTTTTTTTTCAAATGCTTTATTATTTGCTAGCAACGAAAGGAAATAGTGATGATTTTCTTGAAGGTTTTCTTGATAAAATTGCTAAAAAATAAAGTGCCAGTTGCCAACACGTTATGTAATTTAATGGCAGATTAGCTGTAATTTTTGGGGCAGGCTCCCGCAGGTTATTATTGTTCTGGCGGACAATTACGCAGTCCGCGGACTGCCACAAAATTAATAACAAACGTTATCACCCAACCTTAAATTACTTAGAACTTTATTTGGGAGTATTTTTGAGTTAGTAGGTTGTTGAATCAATTTGCGCCATGCACGGCTAAAACACGTTAAATATCAATGAGTTGAGTTGGTTCTCAGGGATTTTAGGTTTAGTTATTGGTTTTGGGGTTTTTGAATATTCTCAGAGATGTCAGGTTTTAAATGTTAAGCGTTTTTTAGTGGTTAGGATTTGCTAAGTTGGATTGTTATTCTGGTCAGTTGGTTTTTTGCATGTAGAAAAAGGATTGGAGGTTTACGTTCTATTTAGCAGCCAACATTCTGTCTCTCGAACGCAAATATTGGTAAAGGTTTGGAAGTTTAAACTAATTCATGAAATATAGTAAAGGTGCGCTCAAAAATAGTACGTGTTGGTTTTGTAGCTGTATTTTGGAGCGTTTGTGATGCTTAAAGTTGTTGCTTTGTAAAAGTTTAGGGATTTGGTTGGTTCTTTTGTACAACAAAAAGGCAGGGTGTAACAAGCTAAAAATCCCATGTGTAAATTCCGTTATTTGAAATTTAGTATTTAATATATAAGTTTGGTAAGGCTAAAGTGGTGTAGTTGTACTTTAGGTACACACGTCTCTTTTACCAAACGTTATCACCCAACCTTAAATTACTTAGAACTTTATTTGGGAGAATTTTTGAGTTAGTAGGTTGTTGAATCCATTTGCGCCACGCATGCCAACGCACGGTAAAAATCAATGAGTTAAGTTGGTTTTCATAAATTTTAGGTTTAGTTCTTGGTTTTGGGGTTTTTGAATTTTCTCAGGGATATCTGGTTTTAAATGCTATGGAGTTTTTTAGGATTTAAGATTAGCTATGTTAGTTGGGTCGTTCGGTATGATTGGTTTTTAGGCTTTGTAAAAGTTTGGAGGTTTACGTTCTATTTAGCAGCCATCTTCCTGTCTCTCGAACGCAAATATTGGTAAAGGTTTGGAAGTTTAAACTCATTCATGAAATATAGTAAAGGTGCACTCAAAAATAGTACGTGTTGGATTTGTTGCTGTATTTTGAGATATTTTTTGTCTGGCTGTACTTTGGGTGTTTGAGATGTTTGTAGTTGTTGCTTTGCAAAAGTTTAGAAGTATAATTGGTTCACTGGGACAACAAAAAGGCAGGGTGTAACAAAGTAAAAAAGCCATGTGTAAATTACGTTATTTGAAATTTAATGTTTAATATATAAGTTTGGTGAGGCTAAATAAATGAAGTTGTACTTTGGGTACACACGTCTCTTTTACTAAACGTTGGGGGCAAGCAAAACGCAATACCCTATTTATCATTGGTTGTAAAATTAAAGTGGTTAGATTATAATTCTTGGATATTATTATCAACAAATTATGGAACAAAGAAAGAAAAGGAATTTGGTAATTGTTGCATCAATAATTATTGCGTTAAGTTATATTTTATATGTAAAAACGTCAGATAAATTTGTATTCGAGAAGTACTTTTCAGATTATGGGAAAACATACTGTGTGACAATAGATGAAGTAATGGGTAATAAAGCTATGTCATCTTCAGTCTCATATTTATATAATGTAAAAGGAGTTGTTTATAAAGGAGTGTATATAACCAATGTAGGTGAAGAAAAGAAATTAGATTTTCCAAAAAAGAAATATATGATTGTGTATAGCAAAATTGAACCTTCATATCATGTTGTATTTCCAATTTCAATAAATAGCAAAAAGGATATAGAAGAGGTGAATATTCCTATCAACAGAGTTAAAGAAAAGTTCACTGTTTTGAGAAAGGCAGAAGTCGTAAAAACGAAGGAGTAAACTTATTTTTAACAATATGTAAAAGTCGGATATGAGGTGTTTAAATGAAATTATATAACGAATTAAACAGAAATGCCAGTGCCCAATCGAATAGGTGGCTGACAAGGTTTTAACCCTGCCAGTGCACCTTTCACACCACCGTACGTACGGTTCTCGTATACGGCGGTTCCTTACATCAAGGGGAACAACGAATTAGAATTTGAAGCTAACAAAGAGTGCTGGTGATTATACATATCAGCCAACGAGATACAACCTCGTTTTTGAAGTCGATCAACCGTGATAGTGGTTCCTAAAATAGGACTTTGAGCAATGGCCCAGCCTCCCATACGACTGCGGCTCCAAGCATAAGCATGATCAGGATCAACACCCAAACGAATCAGGTTTTTTTCGTTTACGTTCAGGTTTTTTCCAATGATGCCAGATACAATATCTGAGTCGATTTCGAAGCCAACCATCAAGCATCTCCAGTTTCGTAATGATATTTGCATGTTTAAAGTAGTTGATCCAACCTCGTTGAATTTCTACTAACTTTTGAATGCGTTCATCAAAACTCATGGGAGTGGTTTTTCTGGTGATTTCCTTAAGTTTCGCTTTGAAGCTTTTCCATCTCTTTTCAGCTACAATCAATTGATATTTGCCTTTAATACCCTTTTTGTAAATAGGAACAAAGGCAAATCCAAGTATTTGAAAGTTAACCGGACGGCGGATACCACTTTTATCCCTGTTGATAGGGAGTTTAAGTTTATCCCTAAGAAATAAGTAAATGGTGTTACCTGCTTTTCTTGCTTCTGCTTTTGTTTTACAGTAAATACTGAAATCATCAGCATAGCGTACAAAGCGTAAGCCTAATTGTTCCATTTTAAAATCAAGTTCATGAAGAACAATATTTGATAGCAACGGACTAATGGGGCTTCCTTGTGGTACTCCTTTACGTCGCTTATGTAATTTACCATCCTTTAAAAGTGGCGCTCTAAGCCATCGACGTATCAAACACATGGTGTGTTTACATTTAATTTTACGATACAGCAATTGCAACAGCAAGGTATGGTCAACCCTGTCAAAGAATTCCTTCAGATCAATTTCAACAATATGCTGATAGTCTGAATTAATGTAAGAAAGGGCTTTACCTACTGCTTGTTGCGTATTACGTACAGGACGAAAACCGTAGCTATAAGTTGAAAAATCTGTTTCATAATGCATCATTACCACTCTGGATACTGCCTGTTGCAGCATACGATCAATGGCGGTAGGAATACCTAATAGTCTGGTTTTACCTCCTCCTTTGGGTATTTCCTTACCACGTATAGGCTGCGGTAAATAATTTTTACTACGAATTAGCTCTTCCAATTCGTTTCGGTGTTTATCCAAATGGACTTTTAGTTCAGAAACTTTCATTCCATCTACACCTCCTGCACCTTTATTGCGCACTACTTCTTTGCAAGCCTCTGTTAGGTTTGCAGGATGTAGTACCCGTTCAATTAAATTCGATGTGTCTCTTTTTCTTTTCTTCATAATACTAATTTCCATTCCCTGCTACGACTCTCTGAGGCTGGTAAGGCTCAAAATCCTTATACCTCCGTCAAAGATGAGTAGCGATGTAAAGTTCAGCCCTTCACTTATCTGTGAGTCCTCCTGCTTTAGCGTGGTGTTCGTAAAACGGGCTCATATTCCAAAGCTACTATGGCGTCGGCTCGCTGTCGCTGAAGCTTTAGCGTAGGCGCCTGACTGCTCTGCTCTATCAACTCGTGATTACAGAGCTCTCCCCTGGTAAGAGCTTTATCCTTCCTCCAATGCCTGCCTGATCTACTATTTTGGTTATGCACTCCGTTGAGTGTTTTGGACGTTGGCATGATGTGCTACCTTATCCAACCTCATAGCCTCATATCAGGTTCCTGTTCGTCAGTACCGGAGTTTGCCGTTTGACTTCCTTCACTGCTGCTGTCACCAGCAACCAGCTTGTCACTTGCTAATGGTTTCCCGATAGCTATCGGGATTACCTCCGTCCATTCGGGACTTCCACCCTATGGATAAAAATTATACCCACACCCGATGTTTATTGCAAAAGATTTGTATTTTTAAACTTTTTCAAGAACTTCGGGTGTGGGTGCACTGCTGCTCATGCAGGGCACACACACGCGGTATAGCCAATAAGGGTTTCAGTGGTATGCGAAATTCATCACCCGCATCAATCTTTCGTCTCGGTTGATAGGAACGTCGCTCCGAAGTCCCTTACTGGCCATACCGCCAACGTTAGGTGCAAGGCTACAAAAAATGAAAGAACGTACTACAAAAACAAACCATAAGACAGAACATGATAAACCTTTCTGACAAAAAAAACAATTTTTTTAATTATGCAGCTTTGATATTTTATATGTTTGGAACTTTATTTTTGACATATAATTTAATTATATCAAAGCTTAACTTCTTTAGTTTTATCGGAATTATTTTTATTATAGTTTTCATATACTTTATAGACTTACTACTACATATTTATAATGCTGAACTTGATGAAAATCATCTATATCTGAAAGGAATCTTTTGCTCAAAAACTATTGAACTTTGTAAAATTAAAAATATTAAACAAAAAAACGGACTGAAAAGGAATTACGAAAAATTAATTCAAGTTAAACAGAGAAAGAAAACAGGATTCTTCGATAGAATTTATATAATGCCAAACGACAGTTTAAATTATGGAGAAAAACATAGAAATAAGAATTTTCTATTATTGAGTGAATATATAGAGAAAGCAAAGTTGTCTGATAAAACTAAGCCAAGCACCTAACACGCTGTGTAATTTAATGGCAGATTAGCTGTGTTTTGGTAGTTAAGTTCCCGCAAGTAGGCTTTGTCCTGGCGGACAAAGTAGCAGTCCGTAGGACTGCCACAAAATTAACAGCAAACGTTACAAAACATTAAAAATAAACAAGACGCAAAGAAAATAATTCATAAAAACCAAATAATTCAACTGAATGAGAAAGAAAATTTAATCATCTTTACAAAAGATTACAAACAAAAAACTAATTATTAACCAAACAAAACCAATTTACAATGTTTATAAAAGGTAAACTAATCGTAGACGATGAGTCCTACAATATTCTACGTTATGAAAATGGCAGATACCAGAAAGTTGCCAAAAATGGTATGGCATATACCAATGTAATAACCAATCCTTATATTATTGAAATTGAAACAACTTCAGAAATAAATCTTTTTGCATGGGCTGCAAGTAAAGCGTTAATGAAACCTGTAAAAATTGTTTTATCCCATCCTTCAGAAATGGAACGTCCTCGCACAATTCAGCTATATGATACTTTGTGTGTGGGTTACGATTGTTATTTTAATGCAATAGATACCAATCCAATGATTACACGATTAGTCCTTTCACCTGCCATTGTTGTTGAAAATGGAGAAACCATAATGGAACAACCTTGGAAGGTTACAGATTTAAGTCAACAAAATAATAATGGACAGGTACAACAACGAAACAATGTTGAGAATAATGAAGATGCAATAGAATTACTAGTAAAAAAACTAGAAGGTCCCTTTACTGAGGATGGAAGTAAAAAAGTTGAAGAGCTAATAATGGGTAACTCTTATCTTTTTAAAGTAACAGAATATAACGATGGTGATGCTGATAAATTAACTAATACACAATGGAGTGTTGAATTTAATGACTATGGGAAATTAAAACAACTCAAACAATCAGACGCTTTTGAAAAGGACGGAGTAATATGTTTTAAATACACACCAGAGAAAGCAGAAAATATAAGAATATATGCATGGTGTCAAGGTGCTAGTAAGAATGTTAGTGTTGATGTTCCTGTTGTTTCATTTCCTATTTGTGTAGATAGGGTTAATTTACCTGGTTTAAATAGAGATTTGAGTGATATAGCAGATGATTTGACTTATGGATACGGAAAAGTATCGACTCGGCCAATTTATAGTAAAGCATTAATAGACAAGTATAAATCGGAGTATATTGAAAACGGTTTTGATTATTTGGGAAAACATAGCCTTTTTACAAACGTAGAAAATGAGAATTATCCAATAAAAGCAATATACTCAGAAAAACAAATGGCTGATACTGAAGTTAAACTATTTGGGAAAGAATGGATGGAGTGGTACGACTCAGGAGATGATATAATGAAGTATAAGGATAAAGAAGAATATCCTGATGAAAAACTCTTTGACATATTCAGAGACAAAGCCAAATATTGGTTCGCAGAAGGTAAGCTTATTGGGAATATTGATAGAATGATTGATAAATTTCAAGCTAATAAAGGAGGCGTTTATGAAGATATAATCTTATCAGAGGCATTAATAAATAGTCCCAATATGGAGCTTTATTGTAATAATGTACAAGATTATATTGCTCAACGATTAAAAGAAAGAAAGGGTCTGGTTATTAATGAGGTTAATGGAATTAATCCATTGTTGGATGAAACAGTTTATATGGTTTTAGATAAGGATTCTCAAGAGGCTCGTTTGAAAATTGGTAAAACAACATCTGTTCCAAGAGAGGATGGTAAAGGTAATTGTTTCTTTTTTCGACCCATATTTGGTTCAAAGGAAGATAGAACAAAAGGAACTCAAATTGCAACTAATGATATTTGGTCAACAGAAGTAAAAATAACCAGTATAACAATTAAAGGAGATGATTATGCAATAGATTATCATGTGAATTTATGGGATCATTTTGGATTGGATATCGGAGATATGGAAGCTATGCCTAATATTGTTCCTTTCGCTAAGGATACATTTGCAGTTTGGTTTGTTTTGCAGCATTTACGAGGTTATAAGCCCTTTGTGACTAAGGTTCAATTTGACAAATCATTTACAGGTAGCTTATCAAAAGGAATGAAAGATAGAGTTGCTGAAAGAAATAGTTTAAACTAAAGAATTTATCTAATATGAGAAAGAATTTATTGTTGTTGACTATTCTTTTCTTATTGGCATGTTCCAATGAATTTAAGATTGAACGTTCAATATTGCATGATGAACAAATTAAACGTTGGGGGTGGGTATACAATCGTTATAGTTTCTTTCACTTAGTAAGTAATTATGAAGAAAGTAAATATGATAGTATACAAGTATATGTAGCAGATGAATTTAATAGGATGATTATAGAAAGTGACTCACTAGAGTATCTTCAATTTGATTTTTACAAAAAAAATTGGAACACATCAAGGTTTTTAAGTGACGACCCTTATGATTCCAAGATTAGTCCTGTGAATCCAGAAAATAACTGCAAGTATTGGAAATATTTTATTGAATGTATATACTATAAACGGATTGAAAGATCTAATAAATGGATTTATTATTCAGAGCATGCTGGAATTAAAGATACAATAGAAGTGAAAACATTAGATAAACTGAAAAAATAATGTGTAAAATAAAGCCTTGAAAAATAACGTTTTGTAACACTGCATAATAAATAATTGCCGATTAGTGATTTGCGAGAGCTTTGCCTCTCGTATTTGCGTTTGTATAACTTGGAAGGGTGAAGTGCTTAAGTTGGCAACAATTTATATGCTTAACGTTGGGCACCATTCCCCCTATACCAAAGATATTGATTTCTGAAGCTAACGGGAGTACCTTTACTTTTTGCTCTATGCAAGGCCGATTTTTAAAGTGTTGCTCATAAGCACGAGCGCCATTCTGGTTGAGATGTTTGCGATGATTTCAGTGGTGGCATTGATGCTCATGTATCTATGACCCCGTTCAGAATGTTTATTTTGCCTAAAGCACATCTCCATAGAGTTTTAAAAGATGGGTTATGGAAGAAAGATCAATTTCAATGGAAGTCGTCAACTCTCATGCAGCAGGGGTTGATGTAGGAAGTCGCTCGCATTGGGTGGCTGTAGGACAAAAAGAAGAGGATATTCGTGAATTTGGGGTTTATAATGAAGATCTCTTTGAAATGGCAGAATGGTTTATGGAAAAGAAAGTAACCTCTATTGCCATGGAAAGTACAGGTACCTATTGGCAAAATTTATATGCTGTACTTATTAGCAAAGGCTTTAAGGTAATATTGTGTAATGGTAAGTTTACCAAGAATATCAAAGGCAAAAAAACGGATATTAAAGATTGCCAATGGATTCAAAAGTTACATTCATTAGGATTGTTAAGTAGTAGCTTTTTACCTGACAATGAAACAGAACAATTACGCACTTATTGTCGACATCGCTCTAATCTTATCAATATGGCAGCTGCTACGTCTAAGAAAATGCAGAAATACTTGCGTTTACTCAATTTAAGATTAGATGTTGTTGTTAAAGATGTTTGCGGATTGACAGGACTAAAGATCATGCGTGCTATTAGTAGCGGTGAAAATGATCCGCAGAAATTAGCATCACATCGTCATTATAATTGCAGAAAAAGTGAAGAGGAAATTGCTAAAGCACTACATTCAAATGGTAGGAAAGATTATTTATTTGCATTAAGTCAAGAACTGGAGACTTATGACCACTTACAAAATAAAATCCAACAATGTGACTTAGAAATAGAGCAAATGCTTAATATGATTATCGATAATGACATAAAAAAAAAGAACATACAATAGAAGCTAAACCATATAAACGGTTAAATAAGAATACACCCAAAAATATTGACATCAATCTTAAAGGATATCAAATGCTTGAAGGAACCGACCTTTTAGCAATAGAAGGTATGAGTCATTTAACGGTATTGGCAATCATTAGCGAAATTGGAATTGAAGGAATAAGAAAGTTTCCTACTGCAAAACACTTTACCAGTTGGTTGCGATTAGCTCCCAATAATAAAGTGAGTGGCGGTAAGGTATTATCTAGTAAGGTTCCAAAAGGAAGTAATCGTGTGAAAATTGCTTTAAGGCGTGCAGCCAATGCTATTGGGAACCTTAAAGATTCCACTCCATTGAGAGATTTCTTTCATCGAATTAATTTTAGAAAAGGTCGTGCATCAGCTATCAGTGCTACAGCTCGTAAACTAGCAGTCATTATTTGGAATATGGTTATTCATAATAAACCATACATTAATCCGGAAGGATACTTATATTTAGATCAGAAAAGAAAACTTGGCATCGCTAAAAGAATACAAAAACAGATTGACAAATACGGAATTAACCCTAATGATCTCAATTTTACATCTAGTTGATATATAGGGATTTATTTTTACGTTAGTCAGAATATAAAAAAAATTAATGCATAAAATTTACCCAACATGAAATTGTAGAATTAAAGAAAATTTGAGCTGCTGAGGAAGTTCCATTGTCTTTTAAATCTGATGGGGATTCAATATACTGAAATTTTGCAAATAAAAAGACCATTCAATCTATCCTAAAAAAGGATATTCCATTGAAAAGGATAAATTTGTAATCAAAACAAAAGCTTCGGCTAAGTTGGATTTTGGAGATTCAATTTTTCAAATCAGCTTATAACCCCTTATTTAAAAGTTAGTAGCATTTATCATATCAAAACATATTAATTAAGCTTCGATTAACTCTTTATTAAACTTAATACAATGACGCTGAGAATTTGCTTTCTTTTTATTATTAATCTTCTGATATCTTCAGTCAGTGGACAGAATTTTAGTTACAGTGAACCAATTAAGGCAGGTGATGTATGCGATGCAGTTTCACAAGATGGAGATGGTAATTTCTGTTTTACAGGACTTTTAGCATATCCCAACTTCAAGACCAATGTAGTTTTTAACACAGATACGCTTTTAACAGGAAAATTATCTTCTGATGTTGTGGGGTATATTGTAAAGACTGATTCTGATTATAACGTACAATGGCACAAACAAGTTCATAGTAATCAAATTGGGCAGCCAGTTATTTGTACTGACAATGAAAATAATATTTTATGGAGTAGTCGACTACAGGAATTTCTCAAGATTGATACTCTTGTGTATAATAGACCAAATGATAAAACCAGTAGCTTATGCGTTACAAAGTTTGATCCTGATGGTGAATTACAATGGTGCAATATTGTTAAAAGTACGATGCCTGATGATTATATGTTTGATGCCAATGCAATTAAAACGGATAATGATAATAATGTTTACATAGGGGGTCGTAGTGATGGAGATTTAATTTTTTATCGTAATAGTTTAGCTTTAGATTCTGTTTATATTGAATTACCTACTGGCACTTTCATATTTTTAGCAAAATATGATAAACATGGCGAGCTAATGTGGTGCAAAACATTGCCACAAGATATGTATCAACAAGTTGAAATATACGATATTGAAATAGATAGCAATTTGAATATATATATGACTGGTTATTGGTCAGCAGAAACAGGTACCTTTGATTCAATTCCCAAAAAACAACCAGGAGCTGATATATTTATTGTAAAAATCAATCAAAACAGGAAAATTGAATGGCTGCACCAAATAGGAAGAAAAATTAATAGTTTTCTCGAAACTGGTTATGCACTTGCGATTGATGAATGCCTAAATAGTCTCTATGTAACAGGCAGCTTTTCAGGAAGTACTGATTTTGGTGGAATAACATTATCTTCCGAAGATAGAAATATATTTTTAGCTAGTTATGATTTGTCAGGTGATATTAACTGGGTCAAAAAAATGGGGTGTTGGAGTGGTATGTCAAGTAGTGTAGAAGCAGGAACTGAACTTGTAGTAGATAATAATGGAATGTTATATATTGGAGGCACAACTAGTAATGAGGCATATTTTGATGAATATAGCATTAATACCAACAATGATTTTTTTATAGCAAAATACTCTCCATTTGGAAGTTTTTTAGGTGCTACTGCTGGTGGGTATTCACAAGGATCTAATCATCCCATCTACTGTGGATTAAAGGATATGACCATTTCGAGTGATCATATTCTAACTATTGTTGGTGGAACAAAAAATGGTAGTTTATTTGGTACTCACACTTTTGTTGTTGAAGAAGATAAATATTCTTCTGGATTTGTTTGTAAAATAACAGATGCAAATAATCCAGTATTTAATACATCCATGAACAATATATCCTTTGAAGCTGATTCAGCCCTTAACCAATATATTTCGATCGAAAGCAACTTAGAATGGGATTTGGAAAACTCAGCTGAATGGATTGGAGTAAATGAACATTCAGGTAAAGGCAGTTGCATTTTGGAATTTAAGGCAGACACTAATTATATAATGGAATCACGTCAGGCTACAGTTAAACTTATCTCAAAATATGGTAATGAAATACCTATAAACATTTATCAAAAAGGCAGTGATAATTGGATAGGAATTAATTCGTTATCCCATTATGAATTGATTACTATTTATCCAAATCCTGTTTTGAGTACCATCCACTTTAACGAAGATACCATTATTGAAAGAGCATTTATAATAAGTGTAAATGGTAAAATCTTAATCAATCAATCAATTAATAACAATATATTAGACGTTAGTAGTTTAAAAACTGGTAATTATATATTGCGTGTTGAATCTAGAAATAAAGTTTATATCAATAAATTCATTAAGAAATAGAATAAAATAATAGCTACAAATTATGGCTCATAAATCATAGGTTGCTGTAGTTTTAAAACAAGATAGTTATTGATAGCCAGTATTTTGTGTGGTATATATTGTGAAAATCTAAGAATTCAAAAAACAGAAATGACTAACTATAATGAAAAAAACACTTATTTTATTTTTCTACTAGTTATGCATTATTAAAACGTAAAAATCACAATGGAAATAATTAAAAACAACGTTGATATAATGGTTCTCTTAGTCTTTTTATTAAATGGAATAGGATTTATAATACAACTATATTATTAAAAGGGAAAAAGACTATAACTTGGACGAATGTAAACGGAATAATAACAAATTCTGAAATGGGTATTTCCCAAAACTTATTTAAACAATCTTATGAAAATCATTATTGAGCAGATATAAATTGTATATATGAAATTAATGGAAATAAATACAACTCGAATAATGTTTTCCTTGGAGACAAAACTTATTTACCCCATAAGCGAAAGGCAAAGAAAACCTTAGATATGTTTCCGATTGGAAAATTAATTGAAGTTTATGTTAATCCTAATAACCATGCAGAAAGTGTATTAATACAAGGCTCTGGAAGTAATCGAGTTTTTAGAATTATAGTTGGTATTGGATTTGTAGTAGCTGGAATACTTGTAAAAACTAATTTTGAGATTGTACTAGAAATAATAAAAACGTTTGAAAATATTGATGAATAACAATGCCTAACACTTAGCCTCTAATGTAGGGTTGCTTGCACACCCTACACATTGGAGGATTTGTTGAACTAAACATTCTTTTGACAACTTTTAGTAAGTTATTAAATATGTGCTATTTACTTAAAGAGATTTTAATTACATTATTGTATTTGAATAAAGTAAAATAATAAAGAAAAACTTCCATTTTCACCCAAAAAAAGAGGGTAATTTTGCAATTACCCTCTTTAAATATATTTCTATAAATATTTATTAAGCTTCAACTTCTACCTTATTAATAATCTCCATTCCTCTGTTAATTGCCTTTTCATTCATTGGAATTAAATGATGATGTCTTTCAGGAAGAGAATTTTTAAGACCCTTAATTACATTTTCCATTTTAACTACAGGATTCACTTTTAAATAACCGCCTAAAACAATCATATTAAAAGTTTTAATTGAACGCATTCTAGCTGCTTCCTCAGTAGCATCAATTCTGTAAATATTAATGTCTGTTCTTTGGGGATGGTGTGTAATACCATTACCATCATAAATTAATATACCACCAGGTTTTACATGCGATTCAAACTTATCCATTGATTGCTGGTTAAGAATGATAGCTGTATCATATTCGTGTAGGATAGGAGAGCTAATTTTATTATCACTCAAAATAACAGTAACATTGGCTGTTCCACCTCTCATTTCTGGTCCGTAAGAAGGCATCCATGAAACTTCAAGGTCTTGCATAACACCTGAATATGCAAGAATTTTACCCATTGAAAGTACACCCTGGCCTCCGAATCCGGCTATAATAATTTCTTCTGTCATCTTTTATATTTTAACATTGAGTAAATATTATACCCAATAGGTAATTTAATATTAAATATCTTTTAGATCACCCAATGGATAAAACGAAAACATATTTTCTTCCATCCACTCGTTAGCTTTTACTGGTGACATCTTCCATCCAGAGTTACAAGTAGCTACTACTTCAACGAATGAAGTACCTTTTTTATTGATTTGATTTTCAAATGCTTTCTTAAGTACTTTCTTTGTTTTACGAACTGCAGCTGGTGTATGACAAGCCTGACGGGTTACATAAGTTGTACCTGGTAACTGAGCTACTATCTCTGTAATTTTTAAAGGATATCCATCTTGTCCTGCTTCTCTACCAAAAGGACACGTAGAGGCTTTCATTCCTGGTAATGTTGTTGGAGCCATCTGACCTCCTGTCATACCATAAATACCATTGTTTATAAAAATAACAACAATGTTTTCATCTCTGTTACATGCATGAATGGTTTCTGCAGTACCAATTGCAGCTAAATCACCATCACCCTGGTAAGTAAATACCACTTTTTCAGGCATTAATCTTTTAATGCCAGTAGCTAGGGCAGGAGCTCTACCATGAGCAGCTTCTTGCCAGTCAATGTCAATATAGTCATATAAGAAAACAGAACAACCAACAGGTGAAACTCCGATAGTTTTTTCCTGAATTCCCATTTCATCAATTACTTCAGCAACTAATTTATGAACTACGCCATGAGTACATCCAGGACAATAGTGCATTACTTTTTCAGTAAGTACAGAAGTTTTCTTGTATACTATATTTTCTTCTTTTATAATTTCTTTAATATCCATGGCTTATCCTTCTAAAAAATTACTTTTAAGTGCATTAAACACCTCTGCAGGAGAAGGAATGATTCCTCCAAAACGTCCGTAATGTTCAACTGGCGTAATTCCGTTTACAGCAAGTTTTACATCTTCAACCATTTGTCCTGCACTCATTTCAACACTTAAAATACCTTTTGTTTGTTTAGCTAATTCATGAATAGCTTTATCCGGAAAAGGAAATAATGTAATAGGTCTTAATAATCCTAATTTTATTCCTTGAGCTCTGGCAATTTCTACTGTTTTTTGACAGATACGAGCACTTGAGCCGTAAGCAACTAAAAGATATTCTGCATCATCACACATAATTTTTTCAAAAAGAACTTCCTCTTCTTGCATCTTCTTGTATTTCGCCTGAAGCTTATGGTTAAAGTTTTCCATATTTTCAGAAGAAAGTTCTACAGAAGTGATGATATTTCTTTCTCTGTTTCTGGTTTTACCTGTAGTAGCCCAGTCACCATATTTTTCAATGATTTCCTCTTCTGTTAATCTTGCTTTATATGGTTTTAATTCAACTTTTTCCATCATCTGGCCAATAACACCATCAGATAAAATCATAGCCGGATTTCTGTATTTAAAAGCCAGGTCAAATGCCAATTCAACAAAGTCAGCCATTTCCTGTACAGATGCCGGAGCTAAAGTAATTAATTTATAATCACCATGCCCTCCACCTTTTACAGCCTGAAAGTAATCCGATTGAGCAGGTTGAATTGTTCCTAATCCCGGGCCTCCTCTAACCACATTTACAACCACACATGGGAGTTCTGCTCCTGCAAGGTAGGTTAATCCTTCTTGCATTAAACTTATTCCCGGACTTGAAGAACTGGTCATTACTTTTTTACCACAACCGGCTCCTCCATATACCATATTTATTGATGCAATTTCACTCTCTGCTTGAAGTACAACCATTCCTGTAGTTTTCCATGGTTGTTCGGCCATTAAAGTTTCCATTACTTCACTTTGCGGAGTAATTGGATAGCCAAAATACCCGTCAGTTCCGCAACGGATAGCAGCTTCGGCAATGGCCTCATTTCCTTTCATTAATTTTAGTTCTCCCATTTGTCTAAAATTTATTTTCTCATTTTCTACTTATCCAATTATAATATGTAGAAATACGTTTTTAGTTTTTGTTAGGCCGTAGCCTGTTTAGCACGATAAACAGTTATGCATGTATCAGGACATACAACACCACAATTAGCACAGCCGATACAATTATCAGGATTTTCCATATAAGAATAATGATAACCTTTATCATTAACTTTAGATGCCAATTTAATTACCTGTGCCGGGCAAGCTGTAATACATACACCGCAACCTTTGCATTTGTCAATATCAACAACTATTGCTCCTCTAGCTTTTGCCATAATTTGATTTTTTAAATTTAATCGCAATTTATATAAATATGCTGTTTTTACTCATGATGAGGATCATACTTAAAATATGTTAAATGTCACAACTCATCAGAACAAAAAACAACAATATTTAATGTTCATAAAACTTAAACTAATAAAATAAAAACTACTATTTACCTTTTCTGCGGTAGTTAATGAAGACTTTGAGTAAACAATTTTAATCGTTCCTCAAGTATAGGGAATCTGCTTTGAACAGTGTGAGAAACACAAGCTCTTAACCCTTCTTTTTCACTGCCAGTATTTTTTAGTGCAATGGCACTGATTCCATAATACAATAAACTCTCCAATAACTCTCCTCCAGTTAAACCCTGATAGCCTATTGTAAAATAAAATCCATCGGCAATAGGGGTATCAATATCATTATCATAAATAATGGTAAAACCATATTTTATGAATAATTCTTTCATCAATTTGGCCCTAATGCCATACTCTTTTACCTCTTTTACGAAATTATATTTGCCGTCGCAGGCTGCTTTGTACATGGCAGCAATTGCATATTGTGCTGAGTGACTCGCTCCTGCGGAGAGCGAATATAATAATCTTCCTACAATTACACGCCCAAAATCTCCTTTTCCGAACCTAATTTTTAATGATTCAAAATAAGAGTGGAATAATTTGTTAGATATACACATGGTTCCAAGTCGTTGACCTGCATATGAAAACACCTTTGAACTAGAGATTAATTGGGCATAGTTATCGGTGTATTTAGCAACAGTAGGTTGATAAGGTGGTTTAAATGGAGTGGATATGTCCGTTCTAAAATCCATCCCAAAGTATGCAAGGTCTTCTATAATAATAGCTTCGTACTGTGTTGCAAGTTTGCCTATAATTTCCAGTTCATCCTCGTGCAAACATATCCATGTTGGATTGTTTGGATTTGAATAGACAATTCCACAGATATTTCCCTTTTCAAGGAAGCTTTCCAATTTGCTTTTTAACTTAGGTCCTCTGTAATTGAAAACATCAAAAGTTTCATATTTAATACCTAATACATCTAGCTGAACTTTCTGAACAGGAAAGCCCGGATCGATGAAAAGAATGGTGTCTTTTTGGGGATAGAGTTTAGATATTGCCATAAATAAGGCATAGCTTCCTTGCATTGATCCTGTTGTTGGGATACAGGCCTCAGCATTGATATCAATATCCATAAATGCTTTTACAAAACGGCTGGCTTCTTCTTTAAATACCTGAACGCCTTCAAGCATTGGGTATTTTGAAGCAACTCCATTTTTAAGAGCTTCAATTTCGCCTTGAACTCCAATCCTGGATGGAGGTAAGCTAGGAACACCCATTTCCATGCGAATAAATTTAATACCGGATCGTTCTTCGATTTCATTAACGATAGTAACGACCTCTCTTATTGTTGCATGACCTAAATCCGTAATGTTTTTATGCTGAAGTGTAGATCTTACAATTTCACTATCTATTACGGTTTTATGTTCTGTGTCCATCATGATATTAATATTTTAAGGTGTTATCTTTATACAAGGCAGATGAACTTTATGATATGGGATCTATCATAATATGTATAGAAAAGAATCCTACTCGTTAATAGGATATTAAGAAACTTCAATAAATAAAAAGGTTCTACCTTATAAAAAAATAGAACCTTTTTATTATTTAAAAACCATATTCATTTTTCAATGTATATATCCAATGTTTTAGTCTGTCTTCTGTTTTTTCGCTTTCGTTGTCTTCATCAAGAGGTAGTCCTGCAAATTTTCCATCAATTAAGGCTTCGGATTCGTTAAATGTGTAATCTTCACTGCTGCAAAATCCAACTATATTTGCATTTAAAGGTTTAAGCTTTTCATATAGCCATCCAATGGCATCAACAAAATGTTCAGGATAATTAATATGATCGCCTAATCCATATATAGCTACGTATTTATTGTCCCATTTAATTTCAGGTAAATGAGTGAAAAATACGTCCCAATCAGTATCTGTATGCTCTGAATCCCAATTGGAGGTTCCAATAGTAGAGATACCTAATATAATTTTATCATATTGATTTAAAATTTGAGGATTACAGTCCTTTACAAGTACTAGATCTGTATTGTCATTACCTAAAATATCAACAATTTGATTGGCAACTTTACCAACACTTCCTTTTTCAGGGCCATAAAATATTCCTATTTTACTCATATTATAATATGTTTATTTTGATTAATCTGTTCTATCAAATTTCTTTCTTATAAATTACTAAAACAATAACATTTCTCATGCTATATTAATTTACGCAGATTTTAGTGAAAAGGAAAATGAGGAATTAAAAAAGTATCTACTAGTTTATTTTTTTTCTTTATTTTCGTCAAATATTTCAATTAGATAAAAATGAGTATTCAAGTCGAAGAGGTAGTAAGTCAAGCACAGCGAAAACAATTTGTTGAATTTCCATATAAATTATATAAAGACAATAAATTCTGGGTTCCGCCACTTAAAGGAGATGAATTGAATTCAATAACTCCTGAAAAGAATCCTGCATTTGATTTTTGTGAAGCAAAATTTTGGCTGGCATACAAAGATGGTAAAGTTGTTGGGAGAATTGGAGCTTTGGTTAATGATTTATGGATTGATAAAATCGGTGAAAAGTTAGGCCGAATTACCAGAATTGAATTTATAAATGATGCTGAAGTTGTTAAAGCTCTTTTTAATACTGCAGAAGACTACTTGAAATCAAAAGGAATGGTTGGGGTTATGGGACCATTAGGTTTCTCAAATTTAGATCATTCAGGAGTATTAATTGAAGGTCAGGATTACTTACCTTGTATGGCCAGTGATTATCATTTTGACTATTATAAAGGGCATTTTGAAAGTTTAGGTTACGAAAAGGAGATAGATTGGTTGGAATTTAGAATTACGTTTCCTGACGCATTGCCTGAAAAAGCCTTTAAGGTAGCTGATATGATAAAAAAACGATATGGTTTAACGGTAATGAATTTTAGTAATAGAAGTGAACTGGAACCTTATCGGGCAATGATTTTTAATGTGTTTAATGATGCGTTTGCAGGCTTGTTCGGGACGTTTAAATTACCAGGAAAATTAATTAACTATTACATTGACAAATTCTTCCCATCAATAAATCCAAGATATGTAAAAATAGTTTTAGATAAGGATAAAGAGCTAGCTGGATTTATTGTTGCATTACCATCGTTATCCAAAGCGCTTCAGAAAGCCAAAGGAAAATTATTGCCTTTTGGCTGGTGGCATTTGAAAAAAGCATTAGATAAGCCTACTGAGATGGATTTAATGCTTACAGGCGTGCGTCCTGAATTACAAAAGCTTGGTGTAACTTCGCTTTTAATGAATGAATTATGGAATACAGCTAATAGTGATGGTGTTAAATATGTTGAAACAACAGGTATGTTAGAAAACAATCATGTAGCTATTCAAATGTGGAAATCTTTTGAGCATATTCAGCATAAGAGAAAACGTTGCTATAAAAAGATGTTTTAAGATAAATATTACATATGTTATGAAAGCCGGTTCAACCGGCTTTTTTATTTTAACAGAATAGAAAAAGTGTTTAAGATGATTCTGTTTTCTAATTATTATGATTTATAAAAAGCTCTGCAGGGATTTTGAGATAAAAAGTTGATCCTTTTCGCAATTCAGACTCAACATAAAGGTTCATATTTAATAATTCAGCTAACCTTTTTGAAATGGTTAAGCCAAGGCCATTTCCTCTATATAATTTAGATACATTATTTTCAATTTTCCTGAATCGATCAAATATTAATTTTTGATTCTCTTCGGAAATTCCTATACCGGTGTCTTTTACATAAAAAACACCTTTGTCAGACTCATGTTTATATCCAAATTCAACCGATCCCTTTTCAGTGAATTTTAGTGCGTTATTTATTAGGTTTGTAATGATTTGTCTTAAACGATATGGATCTGATTGTATAAAAATGGGTTCAGTTGATATATGGTTGTTAATTATAAATTTGACTTGAGGATTTATGGATAAAGTCTTATAATTTTCAACAATGGCTTTTATAAAAGATTGCAGTTCGAATTGTTCAATGTTAATTTTGAGTTGAGCTGATTCAATAAATGAAAGATCTATAATGTCATCAATTAGCATTAATAAATCATCTGAATTTTTATTGATCTGTTTAATGAATCTTTTTCTGTCGTTGTTTTCAATAGAATTGTCGTTTAATAAATTAGAAAATCCAATGACAGCATTTAACGGAGTTCTGATTTCATGAGACATGTTTGCCAAAAATGCTGATTTTAAACGGTCTGATTCTTCTGCTTTTTCTTTAGCAATTAATAATTCAGTTGTTCTTGCCTCAACTTGCTTTTCTAAACCTAAACGATGTCCTTTTAATTCTTTGTTTTGAGCTCTGATTTTATCTCTTTGCTTTAGTAAATTTTCCTTTTGAGTATGAATTTCTTCATTTCTCTCAATTAATAATTTGTTAGCAAAAGATAGTTCAGAAGTTCTTTCTTCAACTTTTTGCTGTAATATCTTCTTATGTTTTTCAATGCTTTTCACTTTTAGTTGATACAAGATAAATATCAATAAAAAGACAACAATAAACAGCCCTATTTGAAAAACTTGTGTTTTATAAAATGGAGATTTTATAATTACAGAAATAGAATCAATGCTATCCATTTCAATCTGATTTTCATCAGACACCTGTGCAACTTTAAAAACATATTTACCAGGTTCAAGATTGGTATAAATAGCAGTTCTTCTGGATTCAACAAAATTCCAGTTTTTCTCGAACCCTTCCAATATATAAGCAAAGTTTACTTGTTCAGGATAATGAAAGTTTATTGTGGTATAATTAAAAGAGATTACATTCTGCTTATAGTTTAATTTTACCTCATTAGTGTATTCAATAGGTTTTTTTGTAGGAGAGTTTGGTATTTTGAAATCGATAGGAATATTAAAAATACTCATATCGGTAATAATTGTAGGGGTATGATTTTTATGATGAGTTATACTATCCGGATAAAATGAAGTAAATCCGTTCGTTCCTCCAAAAATGATTTCTCCTTTAGATGTTTTAGTATGTGCTCCCCAGTAAAATACAGTTCCTTGAATGTCGTCATTTTCACTAAAGTTAGTGAATTGCTCAGTCGTAGGATTAAAATGAGAAAGGCCATTGTTTGTACTTAACCACAAGTTTCTATTGTTTCCCTTTTCTATTCCATAAATCACTTCATCAGGCAATCCATCAATCAGTGTGTATTTTGTTATAAAGGGATTTGTGTTTGAAAGATCGAGTAAGTTTAATCCTCCTCCAAAAGTTCCAATCCAAATATTACCGTTTGCATCATTTTGCAACGAAGTGATTCTATTGTCGCCTAAACTATTAATCTCAGTACTGGTGTTTAAATAATTATCGAATTTTATTGAGCCATTGTTGTTGCCAATTAAAACTCCTTTTTTATAAGGGAAATTCTTTAAACTGGTTTTAGCCAGCCCATTCCATGTACCAATCCATAGGTTTAAATTTTTATCCTCAATAATACAACCTGACTGAATTCTGTTATCGCACAGACTGTGTGGATTATCTTCCGAGTGTTTAAATCTGGTGAAAGATTGGTTTATTGGGTTAAATATATTTAGTCCATTTTCTGTACCTAACCATAAATTACCAAAACTATCTTCTGTTATTTCTTGTACTATATTACCGCTAATGCTAAGTGAATCCTGAGGAATAATTTTAAAGTTCTGAATTTTGGGAATAATTCCATTCCTTAAAAGATTAACATCATTTGCTTTGAATCTTGATGCCCCGCCACCCCAAGTGCCTATCCAAATATCTCCTTCACCGGACTCAAAAATATCTAAGATTCTTTCGTCTCCAAAAAGGGGACGATCTGAATTTAAATCAATTGTTCTTATGTAATTTTCCTGACCGGCCAATTTTACATTTAATCCACCTCCATCTGTTCCAACCCAAAGGTTTCCGCTTTTATCTTCATAAATACTTCTTATGATGTTCTGAGATAAGCTATTCTTGTCATGAGGATAGTGTCTTTCGTTGTTAAATGCATATTGACCTAAGAAACATTTGTTAATTCCATGGTTTACTGTTCCAATCCACATCATATTGTTATTATCCAGATAGAAAGTCCAAACCTTATTGCCACTTAATGAATTTGGATTTGAAGGTTCATATTCATAGTGAATAAACTCTTTATGATTTGAATTAGGATTTTGTATTAAAGTAATCCCTTTAGTTGTTCCTACCCACAGATCTCCTGAATTATCTACAGTTAAAGAGTGAATATAATTGTTGTTAATCGAATTTGTATTTTTCGGTTCGTGTAGATATCTGGTTATTTTATTGGTATAAGGATTAAGGGAATTTAAGCCATAAGCAGTTCCAATCCATATTAAACTATCGCTTGTTTTAGTTATCGATAAAATATAATTACTACTTAAGCCATTATCATTATTAGTATTTGAGTGATAGCTTTTAAATTCATAAGTATCAGTATTCATTTCACAAATCCCACCAGCAGTTCCTATCCACGCTTTATTGTTATCAATTAGAATGGCTCTTACTTCATTGTTTGTTAAAGAATTTTTGTCTGATGGATTATGTTTAAAGTTTAAAAACTGGTTTTTAGTATAGTTAAATATTGAAATTCCATTATTGGTTCCGATAATTAGATTGCCATTCTTGATTTCTTTTATTGTATGAATGGATTGGTCGCACAATGAGTTGGAAATATTCGGATTATAATTAAACCTGATGAAATTTTCTTGTTCGGGATTAAATTTGTTTAAACCGTTGTTGTTTGTACCTATCCATAAATTGTTTCTGCTGTCGATGAAAATGCATTCAATAAAGTTCTCTGATATGCTAGTAGAGTCCAGGGTATGATGTTTAAATTTTTTGATGTTAATACCATCGTATCTGTTTAAACCATTTAATGTGGCAACCCATATGTAGCCAGTTGAATCTTTTTCAATATCAAATACTCTGTTATGTGTTAGACCATGTTTTGTTGTTATATGGTCAAACATTGCTGTGTTCTTTTGTCCATTTACAGATGAATTTGTAAATAACAAAAAAGAAATGAATATAAATAAGGATCTAAAGTGTTGCATGGTAAGGTTGGATGAATGTTTGGTGTGTTAGTATGTGTGTTGTGTTCATTATTATAAGTTTGGATTAGTTGTTTGCAAAGTTAAAAAATGTATTTGTAAATATGGCATTCTTGTTGATTTGTTAAGTCGTGTTAAAAGGGCGTTACTGTATCTATATACTTGATTATTGGCACAGGTTTTGATATTTTAATTTCTGAAGAGCAAAAGTGTTTTTTCATAAATTAGGTTAGGGTTTAAGTTTTTATGGAGCGTTTTATAGCGCTCCATTTTAATAACATTTTTTAAGTTTTTATTTAGAACCTTTTCTTAACTAAAACGTTATAGTATTAAAATAGATTTGATTAGATTTTTTTTCATAGATTAGAGTTTAGGGTTAATAAAAAAAGAGCTTTCTGTACAGAAAGCTCTTTTTTGTTTGTTATAGGTAAATAAAATTAGGTCTTGTTTCATTTCTCTTGCTTTTCATATACGACTGAATACATCATTGGAATTTTATTATTTATATCCTTTAAATTGAATTTATCTTCACCATCTTGGATCATATTTTCAAAACAGTTATAAGCTGAATAATCATATTCATTAAAACTTTTTAAAATAAGTTTTTGTGATAGTAAGGCATTAAAAACTTCGCTTAAACTATGATTCCAGGAAACCGATTTTTCTTTAATACTTGACTTTTCATTTGAGTCAGTATATGTACCTTCCAGTTCTTCAATAATAGGTTCTCCTCCGAAATAATTGAATTCAATAGATTTAAAATCGTAACTAAACATCCAAACAACAGGGTGAAATTCTGCCATGACAAATTTTCCTCCTGGTTTTAGAAAATAAGAAATTACTTCAGCCCATTTCACCATATCGGGTAACCAACCAATTACACCATAAGAGGTAAAGACAATGTCAAATTGTTGTTCCAGTTTTTCTTTTAAAGAATATACATCGCAATGAATAAATTCGGTATCACTATTTAATTCCTTTGCTAAGGATTTGGCTTTTTCTATAGCTTTATCAGATAAATCAATCCCGGTAACTTTTGCTCCAAGTCGAGATAAGGAAATTGTATCCATACCAAAATGACATTGCAAATGAAGAACTGATTTTCCCTTAATATCTCCTAATAAATCTAGTTCTATTGGCTTTAAAGTACTTTTTCCTTGTATAAAAGATTGTACATCATAAAACTCAGATGTATAATGTATGTCAGTTTTTTTATTCCAAAGATTCTGATTGATTTTAAGGAAATCCATAAATGGGTGAGATTTGTTTGATTAAAGATTGATTACTTTATCTGCCATTTTCTGTAGTTCAATAATATCAACCATTGTTCCGGCAATTCCAACTTCTATTTTGTCCAATAAATTAAAATGATTCAAACAAGTTTTGCATGCAATTAATTTAACTCCTGCGGTTTCTAATTTTTTTAAGTTATCAATTGCAGGTGAACCGTCACAAATAATCTTAACTCCACTGTTGTAAAAAGTAATGAACTTAGGAAGCTTATTTTCTTCGTTAATAAGGCCTAAATAATTAGTTATTAATTGAAGTCCTAGAGTTTCATCTCCATTACCCATTCCGTTTTGATTGATTTGTATTAAAGTATTATTCATGTTTTTAAATTTTAATATTACTGACGTTACTGTGTCGGTACAAAAATAGTATAGATTTAAGTTTAAGTGATATCTAAAAAGTTTTTTAATATCGGATTTGTATTTTCATTGTTCCATATGACTTTTAAGGTAGTTCGTTGTTTGATTTTCTTTAATTCAATAAACTTAACATCCAGATTAAATCCTTCTTTTAAGATTGTTGGAACAATAGATATTCCAAAATTATTTTCAACCAGTCTGTAAATAGAAATTGCATTTACAGTGGAATGAGAAACCTGAGGAGAGAACCCAGCATCATCAAATATCTGCATTACTTTTTCATAGTATGATTCACTATATGTTGGATCAAAAAGTATAAATGGCTCATCCTTTAACTGTAATATAGATTTAAAATTTGATTCGTCGATAGGATGATCTTTTGGTAAAACCAATGAAAAAGTATCTTCAAACAAAGGCTTCATTTCGAGTCCCTTTGGTACTCGCTCTATTCGTACAAAGCCTAAGTCAATTTCCTGATCTAACAAAGCTTTTACCTGCTTGTTATTATCCATTTCATTTAAGCTAAATGTTACCTTTGGATTTGAATTCCGAAACTTTAATAATAATTCAGGAATGGCTTTTTGCATTGCAGAACCTACAAATCCAAGGTTCAGGTTACCGTTGATTCCACTGTTTAATAGTTTTGCATGATGTAACAGATCATCCAGCCGTTTAAAGTTATTTTTTAGTTCTTGCTGTAAGTATAATCCGGCCTCTGTAAGTTCTACTTTTCTGTTATGTCTTTTAAAAAGCTTAAGGCCAAGGTCATCTTCCATCTGTTTAATTTGTCTGCTCAAACCTGGTTGGGAGATGAATAGCCGTTCAGCAGCTTTGCGAAAATGTAAATCCTCGGCTACAGCCAAGAAGTATTTGTAATGTCTAAATTCTAATTGATTACTCATGGTTATCAAATATAGAATAAAATAGTCTTAATTCGTATCAAAACTACTCGTAAATTTGTAATTAGGGATTAGAGCGGAGTGCTTTGTGCTAAGCGCAAAGCGTATATTCTTAAAATTAAACTTAATTATATGTTCAGATACGGTATAGATCATTTAACAGTTCAAAAAGTAATAGCTATTGTAAGCGGAGAACTGCCGGCAGAGCTAGTGCAGGAGGCTATTGATAAGGTGCAGGACTGTAGACGGAAGGTGGAGGTTATGGCGCAATCCAATGTGCCAGTGTACGGTATCAATACAGGGTTTGGTCCTTTGTGTGATACTCAAATTACACCGGAAGAAACCAGTAAACTTCAGGAGAATTTATTATTGACTCATGCTGTAGGTGTTGGAAATCCAATAGATAAAGAACTGTCTAAAATAATGATGATATGTAAGGTACATGCTTTATGTCAGGGGTTTTCTGGTGTGAGAATGGAAGTTATAGAGCGGATATTATTTTTTATCAATAACGATATTCTTCCGGTTGTTCCAGAGCAAGGATCTGTTGGTGCATCTGGTGATTTAGCTCCTTTGTCACATTTATTTTTGCCATTGCTGGGTGAAGGTGAATTATGGGTTGGAGATGAAATTGTTGATACTAAGGAATTCTATATAGAAAGAAATATTGAGCCTTTAAAGTTAGCTGCCAAAGAAGGTTTAGGATTAATCAATGGTACTCAGTTTATTCTGGCCCATACAATAATGGGCTTATACAGAATGGAGTATTTGTTAGATTTGGCTGATGTTGCCGGTGCAATGAGTTTAGAAGGGCTGATGGGAAGCGCCTCTCCGTTCAGAGAGGAGATACATACAATTCGTCCATTTAAAGGAAACTTAAGAGTAGCTGAACGTATTCGTTTTTTACTTACTGATTCAGAGAATGTGAAGGTTCATGAACATTGTCAACGAATACAGGACCCATACTCTATACGTTGCATGCCACAGGTTCATGGTGCCAGTAGAAATGCCTTTGATCACCTGACTGAGCTAGCTGAAATAGAAATGAACTCGGTAACGGATAATCCGATTGTGTTAACAGAAGAGTTGGCTATTTCAGGAGGTAATTTTCATGGACAACCTTTAGCAATGGCATTGGATTATGGTTCATTAGCTGCTGCTGAGTTAGGTAATATTTCGGATAGAAGGTGTTATTTAATGTTAGAAGGTAAATATGGTTTACCCAGATTGTTAACCGCTCATGGGGGATTGAATTCCGGATATATGATACCTCAGTATACTACTGCAGCATTGGTCACAGAAAACAAGTCACTATGTTTTCCGCCTTCAGCTGATAGCATTCCTACTTCTTTAGGTCAGGAAGATCACGTTTCGATGGGTAGTATTTCCGGGCGTAAGTTCAATCAGATATTGGGTAATCTGGAAAAGATATTTGCCATTGAGTTGATGTATGCAGCTCAGGCTATGGAGTTTCGTAGACCTAATAAATTCTCGCCTGTCATTGAGCAAAACTTTGCAATCATTCGCAATAAGGTGGATAAGTTAGAAGATGACAGGTTGATTAAAGATGATATACAAGCTATGGTAAAATTAGTTAAGGACAGGGCTTTTGTGGTAAGATAGTTTAGGACTCAGGCAGCAGGGAGAATGGAGAAAGGAGTTTTACAGCACGCTTAGGAGGTGTCAATGAAAAAGAAATGGTTTCGCTCGGCAATAATCCCCGCCTATCAAGGAGGAGTAGCAGATACGAGGTACGAGTAGCTGACGGGGAGGTTTAAATAACAAATAATTTAATCTTACCAACAACATAATCCTTAACCTAAAAAATATTAAAAATGACTTTTCAGGAACAGATATTACAGGGAATTCCGGAGCAATTACCGGCTAAAAGACAATATAGTGCAAGTGTAAATCATGCTCCAAGACGTAAGGATATATTGAGTGCTGATGAAAAAAAGTTGGCCATTCGAAATGCTTTAAGGTATTTTCCTAAAGAATGGCATCAGGAGTTGGCGCTTGAATTTGCTTTAGAGTTAAAAGAATATGGCCGTATTTATATGTATCGGTTTATGCCGGATTATTCTATGCATGCACGGCCAATCGAGGAATATCCAGCAAAATGTAAACATGCCGCCGCCATTATGTTGATGATTCAAAATAATCTGGATCCTGCAGTTGCTCAACATCCGGAGGAGTTAATTACTTACGGAGGTAATGGTGCTGTGTTTCAAAATTGGGCTCAATACCTGTTGACGATGAAATATCTGGCCACAATGACTGAGGAACAAACGTTACATATGTATTCTGGACACCCGATGGGATTGTTTCCTTCATCGAAAGAGGCTCCTCGTGTTGTTGTAACTAATGGAATGGTCATCTCCAATTATTCAAAACCTGATGACTGGGAACGTTTTAATGCTTTGGGGGTTTCGCAATATGGTCAAATGACAGCTGGTTCATATATGTATATCGGTCCACAAGGTATTGTACATGGAACTACGATAACAGTGATGAATGCATTCCGGAAGATATTGAAGAAAGAAGAATCAACTGCCGGTAAAGTGTTTCTTACTGCCGGTTTAGGGGGTATGAGTGGAGCTCAACCTAAGGCTGGCAATATAGTTGGTTGTATATCTGTATGTGCTGAAGTGAATCCGGCTGCAGCCAGAAAACGTCATTCACAAGGTTGGGTGGATGAGTTGGTTGAATCGATGGAAGATTTGGTTACCAGAGTGAGAACAGCTCAACAAAATAAAGAAACGGTTTCTATTGCTTTTATTGGAAATGTGGTTGATGTATGGGAACGATTTGATCAGGAGGATATTTTTATTCATGTAGGTTCTGATCAAACTTCGTTACATATTCCATGGACAGGAGGGTATTATCCTGTCGATGTGAGTTATGAGGAATCGAACCGATTAATTCGTGAAGAACCTGAGGTATTTAAAGAAAAGGTTCAGATCTCGCTTCGAAGACATGCAGCGGCAATTAATAAGCATACAGCAAAAGGAACTTATTTCTTTGATTACGGAAATGCTTTTTTGTTGGAATCATCCAGAGCCGGTGCTGATGTGATGGCTGAGAATGGCAAAGATTTTAAATACCCATCCTATGTTCAGGATATTTTAGGTCCTATGTGTTTCGATTATGGTTTTGGTCCTTTCAGATGGGTTTGTACTTCAGGTAAAGCTGAGGATTTAGATAAAACAGATGAGATTGCAGCTAATGTTCTTCAGGAAATAATGGAAAATTCACCTGAAGAGATTCAGCTACAGATGCATGATAATATTAAATGGATTCGTGATGCCAAAAAGAATAAAATGGTTGTAGGATCACAGGCTCGTATTTTATATGCTGATGCTGAAGGAAGAGCTAAAATTGCACTGGCGTTTAACGAGGCTGTGGCGAAAGGTTTGATTGGTCCGGTAGTTATAGGTAGGGATCATCATGATGTTAGTGGAACGGATTCGCCTTATCGCGAAACATCAAATATTTATGACGGTAGTAAATATACGGCAGATATGGCCATTCAAAATGTAATTGGTGATAGCTTTCGTGGTGCTACATGGGTATCTATTCATAATGGAGGAGGAGTAGGCTGGGGCGAAGTAATCAACGGTGGATTTGGAATGGTTCTGGACGGAACTTTGGATACTGAGGAGCGTATTAAAAATATGTTGTTTTATGATGTAAACAATGGTATTGCCCGCAGAAGCTGGGCTCGTAATAAAGAGGCTCGTTTTGCTATTGAGCGTGAAATGAATCGAACACCCAATCTTAAAGTGACTTTGCCTAATTTGGTTGATGATGAAGTGATTGATGGGGTGATGGATTAATCCCTCTTAGTCTACCCAAAAGAGGGAGTGTTGATTTAAAGCACATCTTGGTGATACCATTTGGATAAAAAAAGTTTGTTTCAACAATTTGCAGGTTAATTTGATTAATATAAAAAAGAAGTGGGTTTAATAAATATAACCACCTCCCCCTCGTGCCTCGGGTACTCCTCCTTCAAAAGGAGGAGAATTGATTTACAGCAGGCTTAAGTGTTGCCATCGAAAGAGTAATGGTTTCTTTCGACAATATTTCCCACCTTTTCAAGGAGGGGTGGCAGATACGAGGCACGAGTAGCTGACGGGGTGGTTTTAATCTATAATCTATAATCTATAATCTATATTGTGAAAGATATGAAATCTCTATATAAAAACATAAAGCAACTGGTTCAGGTACGGGATGAAGGCATTTCGTTTGTTCAGGGAGGGCAGATGAACGAACTTCCTGTACTAGATAATGCCTGGCTGTTGGTTGAAGACGGGATTATTGCTGATTTTGGTGCAATGGATACATATCCTGATATAATTGCTGATGAAACAATAGATTGTACCGGTCGTATTATTTTGCCAGCATGGTGCGATTCGCACACGCATATAGTTTATGCTGGTAACAGGGAAGGTGAATTTGTTGATCGTATTAATGGTTTAAGTTACGAACAGATTGCAGAAAGAGGTGGAGGAATTTTAAATTCAGCTACTTTATTGCAAAATACTTCTGAAGAGGAGTTGTATGAGCAAAGCAAGGTGCGGTTAGAAGAGGTTATGCAAATGGGAACTGGAGCCATTGAAATTAAATCGGGTTATGGTCTTACTGCTGAATCTGAAATTAAAATGCTTCGTGTTATTAAGCGCTTACAAAAGGATTACCCTGTAGTTATAAAATCCACTTTCCTGGGGGCTCATGCAATTCCTAAAGCATATAATGGAGATGCTAATTTGTATTTAGATATGCTAATTGGTAGTGTGTTGCCTGTAATAGCATCTGAAAAACTTGCAGACTATGTGGATATATTTTGTGAGAAAGGATACTTCAGTGTAGAGGATACAGAAAAGCTTTTGATTGCGGCACAGCATTTTAATTTAACACCTAAAATACACGTTAATCAGTTTAATGCGATAGGTGGAGTAGCTTTAGGTGTAAAGTATAAAGCTTTATCTGTTGATCATTTAGAGGTTATAAATGATGAGGATGTTGAGGTTTTAAAAGAATCAGGAACTATGCCGGTAGCTTTGCCAACATGTTCATTCTTTTTGAGTATTCCGTATACTCCAGCCCGCAAATTAATTGATGCCGGCTTGCCTTTGGCTTTGGCTACTGATTATAATCCGGGAACAACCCCTTCAGGTAATATGAATTTAGTAGTTGCAACGGCTTGTATTAAGATGAAAATGACTCCTGAGGAAGCAATAAATGCTGGCACCTTAAATGGAGCATATGCAATGGGAGTGGAAAAATTGTTGGGTAGTATCACCAAAGGAAAGAAAGCGCATTTAATACTAACGAAACCTATAAACTCTTATGCGACCATAGCTTATTCTTTTGGTGTAAATCATATTGAGAAAGTAATATTTTAAGGAAGAAAACAGGTTTAAATTGATATTGTGTTTTAATTAAGAAGCCGGTTGCTATGCTACTTTTGAAGTGACATAGTTAACCGGCTTTATTAATTTACTCTTCAGTATTTTCTTCTACTAATTCACCTTTATGTTGACGGGTGTTACGAGCTTTAGCAATTGAAACAACCGATAGAATATTTTGATTTATTTTTGAAATCAAGTCTATGATAGCTGGAGTTTCATTGAACTTTTCTTCTATGCCAATGTAGTTTAATACATCATTTAAATCTTTTATTACAAGCGTTTTGGTTTTGTTAATGCTGGGTTTTTCGATGGAATCATGATCTATTGCATCAGATTTTGTTTTTTCAAAATCAATTTGAGCTTCTGCTAGTTTTGCTAACCATGACTGTGCCCCTGTTACAGCTATATGTGTAGATCCTGGTTCTTGTTGTAATTCTGCTATCAATGAATTTAATAAAGCTGTTTCTTCATTATATCCAAGGTTATGTAGCGAATGGCCATGTCTTTCTATAACTTCGCTTATTGAATGAGCTGAGGTATTTATGCTCTCTTCCCAATGGTATGTCATTGATTCAATATAACTTCTTAAACCTAAGAAATAGTGATCTCTTATAATATCCTTTTCTTTTTTAGATATTGTTAATGGATTTTTTTTGTTACGGTTTAGAGCCTCTTCAAATGAAAGAATGTTTTTATTAATACAGGTTAGAAGTTTGGTTTTTAATTTCTCTTCTATATCTGAAGATTTTATTAAAGCCTGAATGTTTAATGCCAATACGTATACTTCTTCAGTCGATAGATAACGACTTTTAATAGGTTTGATCATTTTAAGTTATTTAAAAATTAGATTGCATCAAATATAAATAAAAATATAATATAGATTAACAATATGTAGTTAATTTATATAGATTATTCTTTTGGGTTATCACTGAATATGTTATTTTGTTATTGAAGTTAAGTTTAATAAATATTGGTTAAATGTCAGTAGGATAGTGTTAAATGTATTTGGTGATAGTTGTTGAGTGTTTTTGATAAACATAATAGTGTGGTATTTTTTTGTTTGTCTTTGTGTATTATGTAAATATATGTATTGTGATCTATGAAGAATTTATTCCAAGAGCATTATTCTATTTAAAAAATATTATGAATAAAAATGCAGGTGCAACTTTGTATCTGAAAAAACTTAGGAAGGAAAATGCATGTGCAATTATGTGTCTGAAAAAAACAGGAAGGAAATTGCATGTGCAACTATGTGTCTAAAAAAAACAGGAAGGAAAATGCAGGTGCAATTTTGTATCTGAGAAAACTTAGGAAGGAAAATGCAGATGCAACTTTGTATCTGAGAAAACTTAGGAAGGAAAATGCATGTGCAACTATGTGTCTAAAAAAAACAGGAAGGAAAATGCAGGTGCAATTTTGTATCTGAGAAAACTTAGGAAGGAAAATGCAGGTGCAATTTTGTATCTGAGAAAACTTAGGAACAAAAATGCAGGTGCAATATCTTGTTTGGAAAATTTTATAAAGGAGTTTGCAAATACAAATAACTTGTATTCTTTACTCTAATAAGTGTTGTTATATATCAAAAAGAATAACTGAATTTATTTTTTTTAGAGTATCTTGAAGTACCCTTATAAAAAAGCATAAAATATTAATTGTTTAAAGTAATTTATATAGTTGTAATTTGTTATAGTGTAAATATTATTACGCTATATTTCAATACTATATCTAACTATGAAACTAGTAAAATTATTTTTATTATTCTTTTTTTTATTTTCGACAATACATGTGTTTGGAGATAATAAAATGATGTTTGACCATATTACTCAAAGTGAAGGGCTGCCTTCGGATCATGTCAATCAAATACTTCAGGACTCAGATGGCTTAATGTGGTTTGCAACTTATAATGGCTTGGCTAGTTATGATGGGTATAAGTTTAACACATATAATTATAGTCCCAATGATACTACTACTATATCTCATGATTATGTCATATCAATATGTGAACAATCCTCAAGATATATATGGGTTGGAACAACCAATGGATTTTGCAGGTTTGATAAAGAACAAGAAAATTTTAAAAGATATAATAGTTCTAAAGTAGGATTGCTATCAAGATCCAGTATACGAAAACTTGCCTTTGACTCTTTAGGAAATCTATGGATTGCATCCAATGCCGGATTGGTAATTTTCGATATTCAAAAGGAAACATTTATAGGTTATGTGCCTGATGAAAATAATAGTAATTCTATCAGCTCAGGAAATATATCTGATATTTTGGTTGATAAGAATAATAAAGTATGGGTGGCAACGGATCAGGGTTTAGATTTATTTGATCCGGTATCAAAGACATTTACTCATCTAAAAAAAGGCTCTTTTGTAAAGTTGACACATTACAAAGAGGGTATAATGGCCATAACAAAAGATTTTATTAGATATATAAATCCCTCTGTAGATAAGGTTAATTTCTCAGAAACTGTATTAGATGGTGTAAATGAAAACTATGTAGTTACTGATGTACTTATCAATTTTCAAGGATCAGACTGGTATACGGTAAGGGATAATGGAACTTTTCGTTTTGATAAAAACAGTAATTCATATACGGTATACAGATATGATAAATATGATAAAAACAGCATTAATTCCAATGTGCCACAATGTATTTATAGAGACAATAACGATAACCTTTGGATAGGTACATTTGATGGAGGAATTAATTTTTATTCACCTCATAAAAAAAGGTTCAATAATATTCAGGATAACTTTAAAGAAGAAGGGTTACAAAATAATAATATCAAAACGATTTATGAAGATCGCGATGGTGATATATGGATAGGAACAAAGGTTGGAGGTATGTTGAGTAAGTTTGATAAGAATACACAAACGTTTACTCATTTTAAGCATAATCCTGCAGATCCCACCAGTATCAGCGATGATTATATATTTTGTATTACAGATGCTCAGCCTGGTTATTTATGGGTTGGAACCATGAAAGGCGGTTTAAATTTATTTAATAAAAGTAATGGGAAATGTATTCGCTATAAATATGATTCAAGTGATAGTACTTCAATTTCAACCAATAATTTACGGTCTTTAATTGTAGATGAAGATAAACTATGGATTGCCGGTCACCAAAAAGGAGTAGATGTATTTGATTTAAAATCCCGGAAAAGAATAAAAACCTATAGTTTCTCACAAGAGGAGGGTACAATTAGCAGCAATGGAGTAATCTGTATTATTAAAGATTACAAGAACCAACTGTGGTTTGGTAGTGCTTTTGGATTAAATCGTTATGATAGAGAAACAGATACCTTTGTTAGGTATTATCATTTAGATAATGATTCAACAAGTCTTTCTGATAATATAGTACACTGCATTGTTGAAGATGCTGATCATTATTTGTGGATTGGTACAAAAAATGGACTTAACAGGTATAACCCCGATACCGATTCTTTTCAGGTGTATAATACAAATACTGGTTTACCTACAAATTCAATTTACGGAATATCCATTGATGATAGAGGTGTTGTCTGGATGAGTACCAATATTGGAATAGTAAAATTTGCTCACCGAATTAATGAATCGGAATTATATACAGTTGAGGATGGGTTAAGTAATAATGAATTTGCGCCTTCTGTTTTTGCAACATCCGGAAGTGGAGATATTTTCTTTGGAGGAAACAAGGGCTTTACATACTTTAAACCTAATGAAATTATTTCCAACCCTTATATACCAGATGTAATTTTTACGGATTTTAAAATATTGAATAAATCTGTTAAGCCATCTAAAGATAATCCTAACCTGAATAGAAATATTAATACAGCTGAAGAGGTAAATTTGTATTATAATGATTATGTGTTTTCGATAGAGTTTTGCGCATTAAATTATGTGTCACCTGATAAAAATGAGTTTTCTTATACTCTTGAGGGCTTTGATAAAAAATGGCACTACGTTGGTACTTCTTATACTGCAACTTATACTAATCTTAATCCGGGAAAATATATATTTAGAGTGAAAGCATCAAATAATGATGGTGTCTGGAATGAAACAGGAAGAACTATTAAAATTAATATTATCCCGCCTTGGTGGAATTCAGTATTATTTAAAGTGATAGTCATTTTGTTTTTAATATTTGTGGTTTCATATCTGTTTAGATTAAGACAAAATGTTTATCGTGTTAAAACAAGTATTCTTGAAGATAAAGTAAAAGAAAGGACCGAAAACTTAAATCAGGCAAATTTGGAGTTAAATGCTCAGAAAGAAGAAATATTAATCCAAAGAAATGAAATTCAAGATAAAAAAGAACAACTGGAGAAAGAAAAGCAAAAGTTGGCTGTGCTTAATAAATTTGGACAGGAACTCATCAATATTTTGAGCCTTGATGAAATTAATCGGGTGATTTTTGATTATGTTCAAACTCTTTTGGATGTACCTGTCTTTGGAATTGCAATATATAATCAGGAGCAAGAACAATTAGAATTTCCTTGCTATTTTGAAGAGGGGCATAGTGTAAAAAGTTTTAATATTTCCTTAGATAGTAAAAATAGTTTAGCTGTGTGGTGCTATAAGCATCAACAGGTAATTTTTAGTAACGATTTTAAGAGTGATTACCTTAAATATGTTGATGGCTATTATTTTCCCGATACAACAATGCCTGAGTCGGTAATGTATTTGACGTTGACAGTAAAAGGGAAAAAGATAGGAGTAATGTTTGTGCAGAGCTACAAATTAAATGCATATACTCTAAATGATTTGGTAACCTTGCAAACACTGGCATCATATATTGCTATTGCTCTTGATAATGCCAATGCTTACAGTATTGTTCGAAGTCAAAATGAAGAATTAGAACAGCAGCATTTATTGCTTGAAAAGCAGGTAAAGATGCGAACAAGAGAATTGGAGGCTGCTAAGTTAAAAGCAGAAGAAAGTGATCGGTTAAAGACTTCTTTTCTTGCAAATATGAGTCATGAAATACGAACTCCGCTGAATGCTATAGTTGGATTTTCTGAATGTCTTGCCTATCAGGAATTAGACCATGAAGAAAAGGAACATATGACAAATGTAATCAGGGTTAATTCTGATTCATTATTGCAGATTATTAGTGATATTATTGATTTTGCCAAAATTGAAGCAGGACAAATGTCTATTGTAAAGTCTGATGTTGATATAGATAATCTGCTTCGCGAAATAAATCATACTTACACATTTCAATTAAACACAAACGGAAAGAGTATTAAGTTACAAATGCATAATGCTGAAGGGATTCTTATTGCAAACCCTGTTTTACATACAGATCCTTTTAGGTTAAAACAAATTTTCAGAAACCTCATAGATAATGCATTAAAGTTTACTGATGAAGGTACAATAGAATATGGATATAAAGAGGTAAAGGATAAAAGCCTGGTGTTTTATGTGAAAGATACAGGTATTGGCATTGCCAGTGAAAATATAAAAGTGATTTTTGATCGTTTCAGGAAAATAGAAGATAATCCATCTACCTTATACAGAGGTACGGGCCTTGGATTATCAATTACAAAGTATTTAACTGAATTGCTGGATGGAGAAATATGGGTAGAATCTGAAATAGGCAAAGGTTCTGAGTTTATATTTACATTGCCAAAACTGGTAAATCAAGATGAAAATGGGATATAATCAGACTGGATAATATTGAATGAAATTTAAAGATGAGGTTCAGTCTGTGTTTCTGTATTATGTTTTTATATAAGATTACGATATAATGAATAATTCTCCTCGTCAAAACAAACAAAAATAACCTTCTCAATACTGGCTAATTTATTTTCACGAACCGTTTTAATGGCAATTTCAGCAGCTTCTGGTTTTGGATAGCCATACACCCCTGTTGATATATTAGGAAAAGCAATCGTTTTACAATTGTTGTTGGCTGCTATTTGTAACGAATTTTCATAGCAGTTTCTTAATAACAAAGCTTCATTATGAGTTCCATCTTTGTATACTGGTCCAACAGTATGAATAACAAATTTGGCAGGCATATTTCCTGCCGAAGTAATTACAGCTTCTCCGGTTGCACAACCTCCCTGTCTGTTTCTAATGAGAATACATTCATCTAAAATAGTTTTACCTCCGGCTCTATGTATAGCACCATCAACACCACCGCCTACAAGCAGACTAGAGTTGGCTGCATTTACAATGGCATCAACCTCTAGTTTTGTAATGTCACCTTTAATTAGTTCAATTGTCATATTTAATTTTTTAAGAAAGTTACTTAAAAAAATAATCCTTCTTTATATTGATTGTAAGTTATATCAATATAAAGAAGGATTAATATGTTATTTATAGTTTTACGGAATTGGTATAATCTGTTCCAGTACCCAATTGGTTCTGGCAGCAGTAGTTCCTGTACTAACACAACTGTCTTTTTTAATCAAATCATCATTAACTTGTTTAATTAAGTTGTACTGTATGTTTTCAGGATTTAAATAAGGAAATTCAACAGTTCCTTTTTCTGTAATAAGTTTAACTGGATTGTGATTAAAACCACTAAATATAATAGATCCTTTTGTCCCAACTATTTCCATTATATCCTGTTCCTCATTCGCATGAGTGTTGAAACACCAGAAGCCACTTCCAATAAGTCCGTTTTCAAACTGAAAAGTTGCAGTTACAGTATCTTCAACACTATACCATGAGTTGTTATTTGTAGAAAAGCCTGATACTTTCGCTATAGGTCCAAAAATAAAATCGAGATAATCAAATTGATGTGATGCCAGATCATAAAAAATACCTCCACCTGCAATTTTTTTATCAACTCTCCATGAAGCTTCTTTCTCAGATTCTAAAGCAGGACGTGTTAATCGTATCTGAACAGAAAGAGGTGTGCCAATTACGCCTTCTTCCAATAACTCTTTTACTTTTAAAAAGCCCGGTAAGGTTCTTCGGTAATAGGCCACAAATAAAGGAACATTATATTTTTGTGATGCCTCATTCATCTTTACGCACTCTTCATAGGTTGTTGCCATTGGTTTTTCTACATACACAGGCTTACCGGCTTTCATTGCCATTATTGCATATTCAGCATGCGATGAAGGTGGTGTTGCAATATAAACTGCATCAACGAGAGGTGAGTTAATTAATTCTTCTGCAGTTTGATATACGTGTTCAACTTTATGGCGTTTTGCATAATCTTTAGCCTTTTCAAAGTCTCGTCGCATTACTGCAGTTAGTTCTACATTTTCTACTTTATTAAATGCCGGTCCGCTTTTTACTTCAGTTACGTCACCACATCCAATTATTCCCCATTTTAGCTTATTATTCATTTTTTATGCAGTATTATTGATTTCGGATTAAAAAATAAACCAAAAATTTCTATTTTTGGCCTTAGCGTAAATCAAATATATTGAATTTTGTTACTTGGTAATGAAAATAGACATAAAACAATTCAAGAAGATTGTTATTATGATATTATAGGAGATGTTCATGGGTTTGCCAATGAATTGGAAGAGCTGCTTGAAAAATTAGGCTATACCCGTAAACAAGGAATTTGGAGACACGAGACAAGGAAAGCCATTTATGTTGGTGATTTTATTGACAGAGGTCCTGATTCAAGAAGAGTTCTGAAAATCATAAATGCAATGGTTGAGTTTGGTTCTGCCCATGCAATTTTGGGGAATCATGAATTTAACTTAATCATGTACATTACAAAAGATAGTAATGGCAGGCCAATACGTAAACCATCAGAATCCAGTCGAAAGTTAATAGATAAAGTTAAGGATGAATTTAAAGATGATCCTGATTTACTAAAGAAGTATGTAAAATGGTTACGTACCTTGCCTGTATACTTAAACTTTGAAAAGTTCAGAGTTGTGCATGCCTATTGGAATGATGAGTATATTGATTTAATAGATCAGCATAGAACCGAAGGTAGGTTTAAAAAGAAGGATCTTAAGTTAATGGCTGATCCAAATCATCCGTTATGCAATGCAATAAATCGTATTACCAAAGGAATAGAGTTTAGATTGCCTGAAGATTTGATTATTAAAGATTCAAATAATATCAGAAGAAATAATTTTCGTATTCGTTGGTGGGAATCTCCTGTTGGAAAAACATTTCATGAACTGAGCTTTGGTAATAAATTCAAATTACCGGATTATACAGTGCCACATCAGATTTTATTTCCATTTGATATCTATAACGATCACGAACCTCCTGTGTTTTTTGGCCATTATTGTATGGGTAATGGACAAATGGTTCCGAAAAAGAATATCTGTTGTATTGATGCTTGTGTTGCAAATAAAGGATCACTGGCTGCATATCGTTATAATGGTGAATCAACAATTAATCCCGATAATTTTGTATTTGTACAACAAACAATTAGCTTTTTTTAATTATACAACTGTCAGATTAATAATAAATCTTATTTTTTAGTACAACTTTTGGCATGGTATTTATATCAATTGCGTAATCTTATTATATTTGTTTGCTTAATAAAACAGGGTATATCTACCAATGATAATTTATGATAAAGTTGTTTAAAATATTTCTGGTATCACTTTTATTCTTTTTTTCTGTAAGTGGTACTTCCCAAATAAATACAGATAGAGTACTTGAAGCAGGTAGATATGCTTTATATCAACAAGAATATGTTCTTGCGATCTCTTTCTTCAATAAAGCTATTGAAAGTAAACCTTATTTGGGTCTTCCATATTATTTCAGAGCAAGAGCAAAATATAATCTGGATGACTTAACCGGTGCTGAAATTGATATGGTTAAGGCCATAAATATTATTCCTTTTTATTATGAGTTTTATCGTTTTAGAGGAGATATCAGAGGACGCCTGGGTAAGCACAAAGAAGCTCTGGAAGATTATTCTAAAGGCCTGGAAATTGAGCCCAATGATATGGGAATATACTTTAGCCGAGGTTTGGTTCATATGGATATGAAGGATTGGCAGAAAAGTATTGAGGATTTTACATCTGTTTTAAAAATTGAGCCAGCCCAGTATGGTGCTTATATAAATCGTGCAATAGCAAAGCTAAATTCAAAAGATACTCTTGGTGCGGTTACTGATATGGATGAAGCCATTGCTGTTAATCCATTGGTGGCAGAAGCATATCGATTTAGTGCGGCAATTTATTATGATATTAATAATTTCGACAAAGCTCTTGAACGAATTGATGCAGGTATTAATATTGATGCAAGAGAACCTGTTTATTATATGCTTCGCGGGGCTATTAGATATCAGATGGATGATTTGCAGGGAACAATGGATGATTTTAATAAGGTTATTCAATTGCAACCTAAAAATATAATGGCATATGCCAACCGAGGACTTCTTAGAGCAGAGGTAGGAGATGTTAATAACGCCATAGATGACTTTTCAAGAGTGTTAGCTTTAAATCCTGGTGATTTACTTACTTTATTTAACAGGGCTTTGTTATATAACAGGGTAGGACAGTTTAATGATGCAATTTCTGATTTAAATATTATCATTAAACGTTATCCTAATTATTCAGATGCTTATTTGGCAAGAAGTCAGGCTTATGGCGGTTTGCATAAACAGGATGAACAAGTTAAAGACCTGAATATGGCGATGAAACTTCAACAGGAAGAACGCAAACGAGCTGAAAAGAATAATCAATTAGCACAATCAGGAACAACAGCTAAAAATAAACCAAAAGAAACAAGAAGTGAATCTGATGAAAATATCAGTAATCATGATAAGATTGTTGTATTAGATGATTTCTCAGTTGAAGAAAACGATAGGGATGAGCTTACAGATTTAAAAGGTCAAATTCAGTTTAAAAACATAAATATTGATCTGGAAAAGGTATATAGTTTAACCTTCTTCTCAGAGAATAATACAGTTGATAATACCAAATACTTTAAACCTGAAGTTACCCGATTTAACTCTCGTAATGTTATTGAAAAAACTTTGGTTTTCTCTAATAAAGAATTAGAAGATGAGGCCAATGAAACATTCCAATATTACAGGACAATAGAGGATGCTACATTAAAATTAAATAATAATCCGGGTAATATTGATTTAAGATTTATCAGAGCTATTTTATATGGAGTAGTAATGAACTATAGTGGAGCCTTAAATGATTATAATTATTTAATTGAGAATTCTCCGAAGAATAATCCGGATCTTATTTTTTATTACTTAAATAGAGCTGCCATTCGATATAAAATGGTAGAAGTGATGCAGTCTTTTGAAGAAGATAAACTTCCGGAAGATTTGATTAAGAGCAAGACATCTAAAGATAAGGATGAAGACAAGGTCATTAAAAAGATGTTGGATTATGACCTTATAGAAAGAGATCTGAAAAAGGTAATAGATATTAATCCTGCATATGAATTTGCTTATTATAACCTGGGAATTTTATACTGCGTTAAAAAGGATTATGAAGGTGCAGTGAGACAGTTTAGTAATGCAATTATGCTTAACTCTCAATTTGCAGAAGCCTATTTTAACAGAGGTCTTACCAAAATCTTTTTAAAAGACGAATCTCAGGGAACACTTGATTTAAGTAAAGCTGGAGAGTTAGGTTTGTATAAAGCTTACAACATAATTAAGCGTTACGGTGAAAAGAAAGTAAATGGAGAGGAAGAGGAAAGTGAGGAATAGATGGATGAGATGCTTCAATATATTGATACTGATAATGCTGAATTTCAGGACGCATTAAAGTTAGTACAATACACAAACAGATCTGTATTTTTAACGGGTAAAGCTGGTACGGGAAAGAGTACTTTTCTTAAATATATTTGCGCCCAAACACATAAAAAATATGTTGTTGTTGCACCTACTGGTATTGCCGCAATAAATGCAGGCGGACAAACGATACATTCTTTTTTTAAAATACCTTTTCGCCCAATTTTGCCCGATGATCCTGATTTAAGTACAAAGGATGGTCGTATCTATGATTTTTTAAAATACCGTAAAAATCATCAAAAGTTAATTAAAGAGCTTGATCTTCTGATTATAGATGAGGTTTCAATGCTTCGTGTGGATATTCTTGATTTTATTGATAGGGTATTAAGGGTTTATTCCGGTAATATGCAAATTCCTTTTGGAGGAAAGCAGTTGTTAATGGTGGGTGATGTATTTCAGCTTGAACCTGTAGTTAGAAGAGAAGAGTGGGGAATACTTAGTCGCTTTTATCAAACACCATTCTTTTTCTCAGCAAGAGTATTCCGAAATTTGCCCATGGTGCAGATTGAGCTTAAAAAAGTATATCGTCAGAATAACCCTGAATTCGTTAATTTGTTAGATCGGGTTCGGATTAATGCTGTTAAACAAGAAGATATTAAGAAAGTAAATCAGAGATACAATCCTTCCTTTAATGCTCCAATTGATGAGCTGTTTATCACTTTAGCAACAAGAAGAGATACCGTCGATTTTATAAATGATCATAAACTTGAGGAATTAGAAGGGGAGGAGATAACTTTTGAAGGAACCATTAGTGGAGAATTTCCTGAGTCTTCATTGCCCACGCTACGAAATCTTGTTCTAAAGGAGAATGCTCAGGTCATGTTTATTAAAAATGATCAGGAGCGCAGGTGGTTTAATGGCAGTCTTGGCCGTATTGATGAGATCAACGATAATGGTATTTATGTTCGAATGGAAAATGAAGAAATTCATTTAATTGAAAAAGAAATCTGGAGAAACGTTAGATATAAATACGACGAAAAAAATAATAGAGTTATAGAGGAAGAACTGGGTTCTTTTAAACAATATCCTTTAAAATTAGCATGGGCTATTACCGTACATAAAAGTCAGGGGCTAACCTTTGATAAGGTAATGATTGATTTTTCTGGAGGAGCTTTTGCTGGTGGCCAGCTATATGTTGCCTTAAGTCGTTGCCGAAGTATGGAAGGTATTGTAATGAAATCAAACATTAGTTCCCGCGATGTAATTGTAAAACGCGAATGTGTTGATTTCTCCAGAAAGTCAAATAATAAGTTATTAATAAAGGAAAGTTTAGATTCTGCTCAGGCTGATGATTTATATAAGAACGCATTAAAGCTTTTTAAAAAGAACGAATTCAGATTGGCTTTGGAAGAATTGGGCAAAGCAATAATAAAACGTAATGATCTGACAAAACCTGTAGTGCTTAGATTTATTGCAAAGCAGCTTTTGGTTATTAATAAGCTTAAGAAAAAGGTTTCTGAATTAGAACGACGAGAACGCAAGAGAAATAAGCAACTGGAAGATTTTGCCCATGAGTATTATCTTATGGCAAATGAATGTATTGTAAAAGCCCGAGATAAGAAGGCAGCTATTGCAAATTTAAATAAGGCTATTTTATTAAATCCGAATTATTTTGATGCTATATATAAACGAGCTTCAATTAATGTGGAAATAAATGAACTCGAAGAGGCTGATAAAGATTATACTTTAGCTAGTAAATTGAAGCCACGAACTTTCAAAATATTTTACAACCGAGGAAGAACAAGGATTCTACTTAAAAATTATAATGGTGCTTATAACGATTTAAAGAAAGCGATTCATTTGAAAGATGATCATGCTGATTCTTATTACTATTTATCTCAGGTCTGTGAACGATTAGGTGAAAAGGATGAAGCTGAGATGTATCGTAATATATCGGGTAACCTGGGCTTTGAAGATGAGGAATAAATATTTGTTCCAGCACAGATTCGTTTTTTTTATCACTTATATGTTTAAAAGTATACATTCTTTTGTAATGTATCGATATTTTAAATATATGAGTGTTTTATATTTAGTTAAAAAAAAGGATAATAAATGTCTTGTAAATAAGTCCTTCGTCTTTCGTCTAAAATCTAACGATTCATTGTATATTCTTATAATACTTTATTTGTTAAGAGATGATTGAATAATTTGATTAATTGTTCGAATCTATAGATTAATAGCAGGTAGTTTATTAAAATTAAATTTGTGTTAATGAAATAATAGAACTACAAATAGTTATGAATGAGCTAATAGTGTTTTTATCTGTTGCTACTTTAATGTTACCCGCAGCCTATTTTGTTTTACGAAAGATATTTAATAAGTCTACAATCTTAACTATTTCATTGTATAATCTTATTTTAGTCTATTTTGGTTCCATTTCTTGTTATTTATTAGGAGTCTATGGATTTAAAGTAATGGCTTGGACCTTACCTTTGATTATTGGGTTAGCATTATTTATATATGTATTTATTAATCGCAAAATTCATAAGCCACTTATAACTGCACTTGGTTTACTAAATGAAATTTCAGAAGGAAAGCTTAATATAAAAAACGTTAGAGATTTGGAATTAGGACATGGAGAAATTGGAATGCTGATTCAAAGTGTGCAAAAACTTACCTTTATTCAAAAACAGTTGATTAAGGAAGTAAAGAGAAGTTCAAAACAATTAACTACATCAAGTAACTATTTAAACGAAAAGACCAGTGAGTTAACTAATGGTAGTTATATTCAGGCTGCTTCTTGTGAAGAACTATCTGCATCCATTGAACAGATTGCTTCTATGGTTGGTGAAAATGCCTTTAATGCTGAAAAAACAAAAGTACTAACGGATCAGAATCTGGATAATATCAATGCTCTTTTCTCTCTTTCAGAACAAATTACCGTTAGTGTTAAAGGTATTTCAGAAAGAGCAAAAGTAATTAATGAAATTGTTGTTCAGACCAATATATTAGCATTGAATGCTGCTGTTGAGGCTGCAAGAGCAGGAGATGTAGGGAAAGGTTTTTCTGTAGTTGCCAAAGAAATCAGAAATCTGGCTGAGAGATGCAGGAATGCTGCAGATATGATAAATGGTTTCTCCGAGAATAGTATGAATTTAGTAAAGCAATCATCAAAATTATTTGATAATATGCTTCCAAATATTCAAGTATCTGCTAATATGGTTAGTGAAATATCAGCTGCCAGTATCGAACAAAAAGTTGGGATAGAGCAAATAAATAATTCTATTCATGATTTAAATAGTATAACTCAGGATAATGCATCCAAGTCGGAAGGGATGTCAGGAATAGCATCAAATCTCTTGGGACTTTCCAATGATTTAATGGCTTCTTTAAATTTCTTTAATGTTGAATCATCACCAAAGAAAAAAGTGAAAATAAAGAATGAAAAGACGAATGAAAAAATAACCTTAAAAGAAAAAGAAGAGGAAGTTCTAGAAGTGGCTTATTGATATTTTATTAATAGTCGTATTTTATCAAATAGTTAAATATAATAGTATTAGTAACCTTTTTTCATGTATTCTGTAATAAAGTGTGTAAAACACTTAACTTAATTAAAATGAAAAAAACAATACTAACCATTTCATTCTTTGGTCTTACACTATTTGCCTTTGGACAAGGAATTAAAGAATTAAAAACCGAGTCGTCTTATCTTGTTTACCCAAAAATTCCAATTGAGAAAATTGATATTGAAAAAGCTAAAATTGAATTTGCTCACGGACCGGTTGTTGTTTCAGATAATAAATCAGTGCATAAAGAAACAAACCTTTGTAAAGCTAAAGGCGCTAAATTGAAAGATGCACAAGCAATTGATAATTATTATTATAAAATTGAATATACATCTCCTGATGCATTTGTTAGAATTAAAAACGAAGCTGATGAGGTAGTTTATATGGAAAAAACCAGCAATAAGGTTTCTGATTATGACTATTTTGGTAAGAACGAATGTTACTTTTTAGAGGCTATATTAGAAAGTGCCTATAAAAAGATGAAGGATAGTAATGATTCAATGATTGTAGCAAATGAAGAAAGTGCGATGTACAAAAAAGCACAAGATTTTGTGAAAGAATCTTTGTCTTTTTATTATCAGGATGAAAATATTGAAGTATACTATATTAAGGATAGTAAGGAATATCAGTATCCGGAATTAGAAAAAGCTGCAAATACTGCAGTAGAAGGATATACTTCACTCAAAAATAACTACTCAGCTCAGGAAGGTAAAGATAAGTTGTTAAGCGCAGTTCAGGTTTGGGAAAAAACTGTTGAAGAAAAAGACTTAAATGATAAAAAAGCCAGAATTAACAGACGTATAGCTGGACGATTGTATCACAATATCGCTATAGCTTATGCATATTGTCAGGATTTTGAAAAAGCTCTTGTTAGTATAAATGCTGGTTTGGCTATGTATCCTGGTACTTCAAATAACTTTACAGTTTTGTGCGAGTCATTAAGAAGCAGACTTTATGATCAAAAAAAGTATTTTGATATGAATAAAGATGCTGAAGTAAAAATCTCTAACGGATCTGAATCTATTCAAGTAGTAAATCTTGGGAATAATGCTTTTGATGACTTTAAAAACGATTACTCTGCGTTTAATAGAAATGAAATGTCAGATAAGATTGCAGAAGCAAAAAAAATTCAGGAAGAGGCTGTAGCTTCAGGGCAGGTTAATAAATATCAGGATAAAGTACTTCATTCTGCAACACAAGGCTATATGTTGGCTTTACCAAGTTCAATGGGTGCAACCAGTTTAGCTGAGATTCAGGAAGCAATGAAAAAGCTAGATGAATTTCCAATTGAAGCATGTGATCTGGTTCAACTAAATCAGTTGATTTTAAAAAATAACAGAATTAAAGTGGTTCCGGCTGATATAAAGAAGTTAGTTAATTTGAAAAGATTAGATTTAAGTAAAAATGAATTAACACAATTACCTGCAGAACTTGGAGAACTGAAAGAACTTAAAACTTTATTACTAAAAGGAAATCCTTTGAATTCAGGAGAGGTTGAGAAAATACAAAAACTTTTACCTGATTGTGATATCAAATTATAGTAACGATATATGAGATAAACTTTTTATCTTTAGGCATTAAGAAATCCGAAGAGGTTGAATTTATTAACTTTTTCGGATTTTTTTGTGAATCTAATGTTGCATTATTTTATTTAACATGTTATAAAACATTAGAATTGTAAGTGTTTGTAATTTAGGTGTGTAGTTTGTTTGTTATGAGCGTTGTGATTTAATTAAAATATTTGAACTTATTATTTTAATTTTTTTTAGCCATATTTACAAGCATATTTAAGGGATACAATAAACGTTTATAGTATTACTTAATTAAAATAAGGTTCAGATAGTTTATAACTATTCGAATTTTGTTGTATACCCCCCATTTTTAACGATTACAAACAAACAAAACAACCTAAAAATGCTTCAAACATTAAATCAAACCGTAGAAGGCCAAGTTACAAAAAACGAAATTAGCCTTGAAAATTATTTAAAAAGTCTAATCGAAGTTACCGAACCCTATTATGCTTTAACGAATTTAACAATTGATGACGAGTCTGTTTTAAAAGCTAATGTTAAAAAAGAATTAGATTGTGATCATGAATTAAAAGGAATGTCATATTCTGAAGCTGGTCGTCATCTTGCCATTCTTGGTTCATTGGCCTTAGCAAATTCTAATCCTGTTAAAGAAAAGCATTATTATCTTGCTACAAAAGCTTATGTAAAAAGAGTGTATCAAGATTCGTATGAGGATATTGATCATGTGGCTTTTATGAAGACAGTTCTTTTTAACAGAAAAAAGGGCGTGGCAAATGGTCATTTAAAGACAGCTAACGGAAAACTGATATATACAATTACTGTAGAATATCAGGTGTTGTCAAACAGCTTATTTGAAAGGATGTTTAAACAACATAAACAGGAAACGCCTTATTTGGAAGGATATAATCCTTACAGAGATAGTATTCCGTTATTTGATCTTGTTAAAACAAATGAAAGTTGTTCAGCTACTTTAGGAACGATTAATAAGGACATCTGTGTAGGCCATTTTGAGGATTATCCAGCTTTACCTGTCGCCAGAATTGCACAAGTTTTAACTTCAATTGCATCTATTCAAAATAATGAAGTTGAAAAAAAAATAGAACCTTTACGAATTAAGCACGTAGTACTGTATGCAAAATCATTTTTGTTTGCAGGAGAAGAAATGAGTGTTAAAAGTATTTACGAACCACAACCCAAAATGTCAGAAGAGTGTGTTATTGATACTTTTGCCTATAGCAATAACGACTCTGACTATTCTGCAAGGTTAACTTGTTACATTTAATAAATAATTCAATTTATGAATAAGTATGAACAATATCTGATATTGCTTGCTTTATCAGCTGTTACTTATGTGCCTGTAGCGTATTACATAGGCAAAGGATCTATTGTGTGGAAAATTGCAATGAACTTTATGTTGCCTATTTTAATTCTTGCATTTACATCCTTTTCGTTTGCATTAACATGGAATTATGTATTGTTTATTCCTGCGTTAGGAGCTTTGTTTTCAACGTTTATCATTTTATCCAGACAAATTAAGAAGCCTTTTGGTCAATTAGAAGGTGTTATTAATGATTTCTCAAAAGGGAATTTGGATATTAAAATTGAAGATAAAATTCTTAAAGAGAATACAGAGTTAGGTAAAATTGCTAATAGCATTGAAACCATGTCTGTTTCGTTAGCTCAAATAATTAGAGATATTAAAACTGTATCAGATGAGGTGGTTTCACATAGTACTCAGTTGATGTCTGCCTCACAAATGTTAGCTAACGGTACAAATACGCAAGCTGCTGCTACAGAGGAAATAAGTAGTTCGATTGAAGAGGTTCTATCATTTATTGATTCAAGTAGTGTAAATGCTATTAATGCTCGACATATTTCAACAAATGCTGCAGATGGCATACATAACAATATAAAGAAGTCTGCAGAAACAAGAGTTTCAATCAATAATATTTATGAAAATATTGGTAAGATTAATGATATTAGTGAGCAGACAAATATTTTGTCGTTAAATGCCTCAGTTGAAGCTGCAAGAGCCGGAGAGCATGGAAAGGGATTTGCTGTAGTTGCAAATGAAGTTCAATCCTTAGCGCAAAATAGTAAGCATTTTTCATCAATTATTCAGGAACTATCTGCTGCAGCATTGGCACTTGCTTCTGAAGCTTCTGATTCATTAGAAAAAATGGCTCCGGAAGTACTAAATACAGCTTCTCTTGTTGAAGAAATTAATTCTGGAGCAATGGAGCAGAAACAGGCTATGAATCAGATTTCTGTTTCGTTACAAGAGTTAAATCATGTTACTCAGGAAACAAGTGCTAATAGTGAAGAAATGACTGCGAGTGCAGATATGCTATTAAATCAGTCGAAGAAACTAAATGAATTAGTTGCGTTTTTTAAAACAAAGTAATTTAATAGTGTAAAAGAGTTATTAGAGTTAATTTTAAAATATTATTAAATAAAAATGGTCGTCAATTATTGACGACCATTTTTGTATATATACGTTAGATTAACTCTTAATGAGTAGCTTCTTCTCCAGATAGTTTTTTCATTTTTAATTTATCACCGGTTTCATTTACAACCTTCTTGTAATAATCTTTATCATAACCTGGGAATTCTGCATGTGCTGGATTTCCATGTTCATTATGAAGGAATTTACCATCTTTTTCCCTGTGTAGGTTCCCATCTAGGTATTTCACCATTAAAAATTCTCCAAGTTTTTTCCATTTACCTACAGTTATAGAACTTTGATTTAAGCTGTAATCAGTTAAATAATTTTTTGCTAACTGAGGATCCAGATCATACAAATTACGTGCAGCTAATTCAACAGCTTGTTGATTGTTTTCAAATTTATCTTCAAGTTCTTTTTGAAGTTTTTTGATATCTTCAATCATGAAGTCATATCTAGCGTATGCCTGATTCGATACCCAATTAAAAATCCAGAATGCCGAAGTCCATGAGAATTCCAATAAGTTACCATTACCTACTTCGTATTCATGAGGTACGTTGTTGATACCACAGTACATTGGAACATAAACTGTTGAGGCTGCATCATCTACCCCAAACCATAAAACACCTCCAATAGCATTTGGTAACCAGTTGCGCATTTGTGCGATAAATGAAAATCCTGTTTGTTGAGTTGCGATAGCTCTTTCGTTAAAATACTCTTCACCTTCAACTTCCCATGTCAAAGGACGGAATCTATAAGGTAATTTGAATGGACCTGCTCCAACATCTTGAGTCATATCCATTGAGGTTCCTTCAAAATGGTCTCTCATAATATTTTGAAGATCTCTGTATGATACCTTATTTGCAGGTTTAATCCATAAAGGCAGTCTCTCCGAAGATTCACCTTTTACATAGCCTTCGTATTTTTCCATTTCAGGATTCATAATTCTAAATCCTGACCATACTCTTGCTTCACAAAAGCGAAGTGCACCATAATCAAGTGGAGCATATGCATCCGCAAAACTAAAGTCTTTATTTTTGCCATCGAAATAACCTTTTTCTCTTGCAAATGAAATTACATCTTTTGAAAACAGACAGTTTTCTTCATCTTTAAGGGGGAATGTTGTTATTCTTGCTTGATTAGCATGGCCGGAAACCATTCCATCAGGAATTTTTCTTGCTACCCAAACAGTGCCTTTATTTCCAACACCTTTACCAATCATCTCCATTATCCAAACTTCGTTAGGATCTGCTATCGAAAATGATTCTCCAGAGCTATAGTATCCATATTCATCAACAAGATCAGTCATTATTTTAATAGCTTCTCGAGCTGATCTAGATCGTTGTAGAGCTATGTAAATAAGACTACCATAATCAATGATACCTGTTGTGTCTACCAATTCATGTCTGCCTCCAAATGTAGTTTCACCAATTGCAACCTGGTTTTCATTCATATTGCCAATTACAGTGTATGTTTTAGCAACCTGCTTTATTTGTCCCAAATATTTACCAGTATCCCATTCGTGAACATCTAACATAGCTCCTTCAGGCCAATCTTGTCCTTTCCAATAATATAACTCTCCAAATAAGTCGTGAGAGTCTGCTGCGTAGGATATCATTGTAGATCCATCTGCAGAGGCATTTTTGGTTATTAGAAAATTAGTACATGCATTAATCTTATTGGGGGAGAAAATGCTTATAGCAATTAATAAAATAAGTGAAAGTTTTAATTTACTCATATTCATTTAATATTTTGTTGATTGTTACTATTTGAAGTAAATGACAAAAATAATTTTTTAACAGCAATAATAAGAGTTTTTGAGGGGGTGTTGTATTAAATAATCCAAAAAAATATTTGAATTAGTAAAAAGAATTGTTTTTACATACGAAGGCTTTAATCTTTTTAGGGTTAAAATTTTGACAAAAAAAGAAAGGCCCAGTTTTACTGAGCCTTTGTAAATTTTATATAAGATATGACTATTTATTATATCCTAAAATATGGAACATTTCATCTACAGATTGCTCCTCTCTATATACATAGTCTACGATATTACCTTTATCATCACGGTCGATAATTACGTGTTTAGGAGCAGGAATTAAACAGTGTTTGATACCGCCATAACCACTAATTGAATCCTGATATGCACCGGTGTGGAAGAATCCAAGGTATAATGGTTCTCTTCTTTCTTCCTCAGCATCGTATTTTGGTAATAATATTTCCTGGTTTAAATCCTCTGAGTTATAATAATCAGAGTGGTCACAACTAATGCCTCCAATATTGACACGTCCATATTCATTATTCCACTTATTAACTGGTAGTAGAATGAATTTTTCGTGTATTGACCATGCATCAGGTATGGTATTCATCAAACTGTTGTTGATTAAATACCAGGTTTCTGTGTCATTCTGTTGTTTTTGTTCCAGAACTTCAAAAATTATAGCACCAGCTTCACCAACAGTATATTTCCCAAACTCAGTATAAATATCCGGATCCGGAATGTTTTCTTTAGTACATGCATCTTTAATATTTGTAATAATTTCATTAATCATGTACTCGTAATTGTATTCAAATCCAAGATGGTTTCTAATAGGAAAACCTCCACCGAGATTAAGAGAATTTAAATCTTCACTTTCAGTTTTTAATTCTGTATATAACTTAACTGCTTTCTGAAATTCAGTCCAGTAATATAATGTGTCTTTAATGCCTGAGTCAACAAAGAAGTGAAGCATTTTTAGTTCAACTCTATCATTGTCTTTTATTGATTCTCTAAAGAAAGGAATGACTTCAGCCGGTGGTATACCTAATCTTGATGTATGGTAGGCAGATTGAGGCTCCTCATAAATAGCCATTCTAATACCAACTTTAATTTTTTCCTTCGTATTAATTTTTTGCAATCTTCTAAGTTCATTAACACTATCTAAAACAACAATAGAATTTTCAAAACCCATTTCTTGTAAGCGCACAATTTTTTCAAGATATCCATCTGTTTTATATCCATTGTGGATAATGATTCTTGATTTATCAATAAGCTTTTTTTTATAAAGATTAAGAATTAAATCAATATCAAAAGACGATGATGTTTCAAGGTTTACGTTATGTTTAAGTGCTTCCTGAATTACATGATAGAAGTGATTACACTTTGTACAATAGCAAAAATGATACTTTCCTGTGTAAGCATTATTGTTTATTGCACGATTAAATAAGTTTCTAGTCTTCTTTATTTGATCACCAATTTTCGGCAGGTAAATAAATCTAAAGGGTGTTCCATGCTTTTCTATTAAATACTTTAATGAAACTCCATGGAATGTTAAAAATCCATCTCTAAGGTCAAATCCTTCTTGAGGAAAATAATAACTCTGTTCAATTAGATCGAAATAGGTGTTTTTCATTTACATAAAAAAAAGAAACCAGATAGGTTATTAAAAATCAGTTAATTAATTGTAGGGTAAAATTTGCTTAACCCAATGTTTTTGCTCGAATACTATGTATTTGTATAGCCCTGCAAAAGAAATATATTTTATTGAATAATATAATTAAAGCATATAAAAAAATGAAATTATTTGTAAACAATATGTCAAGGTTCCCAATATATTCTTTTTATTTAAGCTTTATTGCTAGTTAATAATGAAATTACCATTGTAAGTTGTTATATTATTACAATAATCTTCAATAGTTATTTTTATATTTATTTTTCCAGTAGATTCTTTAGGGGTTTTATTCAGAGGGCAACTTAATGTGTTTGTTTTTGCATCATATTCGAATAAAGTCCATTGGTCGTTAAAATATCCATTAAATGTTTTAATACCTGAGAAATCGTCTGAAATTTTAAAAATTAGTTTAGAAGACCTGGAGTGAGTTCTGTTATTAAAGTAGTTGACAGATTTTATAGACGGTTTAATACTATCTACATAAAAAGTGTACTTTCCAGTACTTCGTGTATTCATTGTTAGAGTAGAACCTTCGGTCGTTCCTCCTGCATAGCTATACTTATTGTTGTCTCGAATTTCTGCTAGACAAAGGTTTTTGCTGTATTTTATCAGCGAGTCAGGTACCTGAATATTAAGTGTGATATTTTTTTGTAGTGGTATTGTTTTATTGCCAACGTGAAAAATTTGCTTGTCATTATTAATTTCTTCATTTATTCTGAAATCAGTATTTTCATAGAATGTGCCTTTGGGAATATAGCAGTTAATAGACTTTTCATTGATATTATTATCGATATCATATTTTAAAAGATTCATATTCTTTTCTTCAGGGGCAAGAGTAATATTTGGAGCTAAACCTTTGTGCAAATTAAAATTTAGTTCAGATAAATTGTTTGCCGCATCATAGGCTAAAATCTGCACATTTTTGTTGCTATCCATCATGATAACCCCTTCGTTAATCACATTTTTATAAATGCTTAGTTGATTATTGGGTAATCTAAAACACCTTTGGAATCTTTTTCCATATAATGTTTTATAAGCATAATCTATATGACTATTTATGTATCTTGATTCATAAAATGAAAAACGGTCTAAGCTCCATGAGTAAGTTGGAGTGTCATTTACTCTCATAGTTAAACTGTAAACTCCGCACTTCTTCCATGATCCTGAAAAATAATCAAGCATTTCTATACCTATTCCAATTTTTCCAAATGCTGTAATATTAGGATTACCTTTTAAATGATATTTTCCATCATAGAAAACAATAGGATAGTTTTTTGCTGAATTATTACCATTTATTGTACTGTTTGAATCTAGTGGGTATATTCTAATTGTTAATAATTTCGGACGAACATCATCCTTAATTTTAGATTGAAAAAATATTGGATTTAACGGCTCTTCTGTTTTTGTATCTCTTATTTCATAATGTAAATGAGGACCACCGCTACTTCCTGAATTTCCTGAGTAACCAATTACTTCACCTTGCTTAACATAAATAGGTTCGGTAAGGAAAAAGTCAATGGAAAAGCTTTCAATATTGTATTGTTCTCTTGTTATTATAGAATCAATTTTATCTGCGTAAGAATTTAAATGACCATAAACTGTAGTGTATCCATTGTTATGTTTTATGTATAGAGCATTACCATATCCAACTGGTGAAACTTTTATTCTGGAAACAACACCATCTGCCATGCAGTGTACAGGAACGCCAATTTTACCGTTAGTGCTCAAATCTATTCCGGAATGAAAATGATTAGATCTAAGTTCTGCAAATGAACCACTTATACTGGTTTCTGTGTTTAGGGGGAAAATGAAATCTTTATTATCAAAAGATTGTGAGAAACAGACTAATGTTGTTGTTAAAAATATGATAGAGATAAGAAATGTACTTTTCATAATAATATATATTGAATGTGTTTTGCCTAATTAAAACCAAATGTTTACTATGCCTCATGTAAGAATTACACTTTTTTTTACATTGTAATTACTTAATATTAAGAATGTATCTTTGTTTATTTAAATAGATTGTAAAAAGAAAGTTTATGTTTATTTTTATTTCTTAATTGCAATATTAACTTTGTATGGCATTTTTGTAAATATGACGAACGAAAATATAGAAATAGTAAATAATTTACAACATAAAATAATGCGGTTGGTTGAACGTTACGAAAGAGTAAAGTCGGACAATGAATTGTTAAAAGCTCAGAACGATCAACTATCCACTCAATTAGAGGGGTCTGCAAGAGAAATTGCAGATTTAAAAGAAAAATTCAATACATTAAAATTTTCTAAAGCGATTGAAACTAGTAGTGGAGACGTTCACTTTGCAAAAATTAGAATTAATCAAATTGTGCGGGAAATTGATAAATGCATTGCTCTTTTAAACAGATAATATTTAGTTGTTAATGGACGATAAGCTTTCAATACGAGTAAATGTGGCAGACAGGTATTATCCTTTAAGGATAAAGCGTGAAGATGAGGAGCGTATCAGAAAGGCAGCTAAAATGATCAATGATAAAGTATTACAATATAAACAACACTATTCTGATAAAGATCATCAGGATTTTTTAGGAATGGCTGCTTTGCAGTTTGTAATTAAACTTCTTGAGTTAGAAGAGAAGCAAGATGATTCTCCTATAGTTGAAATGGCCAGAGAATTGGATCATAAACTATCGGAAATTCTTGAGAAAGAATAATTTAATCAATATATGTCAATAATATCCGCATTGTTTGTACAATCAGGCATTTATATGTTTGATTCTGTATGGAACGATAGCGGTTTTGTTTTATTTAATAAAGTGTGAAATGGAGATAACAATCGGAATTGTTGCCCTGCTTATAGGAATTTTGGGCACATGGATAGTATACGGTAAGATTTTAAAGTCTCATAGCCATAAAATTATAAGGGAAGCTGAAAATGAGGCTGAAGTAATTAAAAAAGATAAAATCTTACAGGCAAAAGAAAAATTCTTGCAATTAAAATCAGATCATGAAAAAGAAATTAATTCAAGAAATAATAAATTATTAAGTGCAGAGAATAAATTAAAGCAAAGAGAGGTTGTATTTAACCAAAAGCAAGAAGAGTTAACAAGAAAAAGAAAAGAGACTGACGCAATTCGTGAGAATTTAGATACGCAATTAGAAATTGTAGATAAAAAATCTGCAGATCTGGATAAACTTCACAAGCAACAAGTAGAGCAATTAGAAGCTATTTCTGGCTTAACTGCAGATGAAGCAAAAAGTCAGTTAATTGAGTCTTTAAAAGCAGAAGCAAAAACAGAAGCAATGTCATATGTTAATGACATTATGGATGAAGCGAAAATTAATGCGAATAAAGAGTCAAAGAGAATTGTTTTACAAACAATTCAAAGAGTTGCAACTGAAAATGCAATTGAAAACTCTGTTACAATTTTTCATATTGATTCTGATGAAATTAAAGGAAGAATCATTGGTCGTGAAGGTAGAAATATCAGAGCTTTAGAAGCAGCTACAGGTGTAGAAATTATTGTGGATGATACTCCTGAAGCTATCGTATTAAGTGCTTTTGATCCTATGCGCAGAGAGGTAGCTCGTTTGGCTTTACACCAGTTAGTAACTGACGGAAGAATTCACCCGGCACGTATTGAAGAGGTAGTTAATAAAGTTCGTAAGCAAGTTGAAGAAGAAATCATTGAAACTGGAAAAAGAACAGCGATTGATTTGGGTATTCATGGTTTACATCCAGAATTGATTAAGTTAGTTGGTAAAATGAAGTATCGTTCTTCATATGGACAGAACTTATTACAACACTCTCGTGAAACAGCCAACTTATGTGCTGTTATGGCGAGTGAATTAGGATTAAATCCTAAAAAAGCCAAAAGAGCTGGATTATTGCATGATATAGGTAAAGTTTCAGACGAAGAGCCAGAATTACCGCACGCAATCCTGGGTATGAAGCTTGCTGAAAAGTATAAAGAAAAGCCTGATATTTGCAATGCAATTGGTGCTCACCATGACGAAATTGAGATGACAACTATGATGGCTCCTATTGTACAAGTATGTGATGCTATTTCAGGTGCACGTCCGGGAGCTCGTAGAGAGGTTGTTGATTCTTATATCAAACGTTTAAAAGATCTTGAGAATCTTGCATTATCTTATCCTGGAGTATTAAAAACTTATGCTATTCAAGCTGGACGTGAATTACGTGTGATTGTAGGTAGTGAAAAAGTTACTGATAAGGATGCAGAAACATTGTCATATGAAATTGCTAAAAAGATTCAGACAGAAATGACATATCCTGGTCAGGTTAAGATTACAGTTATTAGAGAAACCAGAGCTATTAATTACGCAAAATAATTTAATAGTTTCGTCATAAAGTTTAAAGATTTAGGCCAAAAGTTTATTTAATTTAATAAACTTATTGGCCTAAATTGTTTATAATGCAAAATGTACTTCAAAATAAAAGGGTTTTAGTAACAGGAGGAGCCGGATTTATTGGCTCTAATCTAATCCAGAGATTGTTAACTCAGAACAATACAGTAATTTGTCTTGATAATTTTTCTACAGGTAAAAGACAAAATATCGAAACCTTTATTGATAATCCCCACTTTATTTTAGTTGAAGGTGATATTAGAAACAGAGAAGATTGTGATAAGGCTGTTTCCGGATGTGACGTAATATTACATCAGGCTGCTTTAGGATCAGTTCCTCGCTCTATTCAGGATCCAAAAACCTCAAATGATGTAAATATTAGTGGGTTTGTTAATGTGATATTAGCTGCCAGAGATGCTGATGTGAAAAGAATTGTTTATGCAGCTAGTTCTTCAACCTATGGGGATAGTGAATCTATGCCAAAAATTGAGGATGTTATAGGGAAACCACTTTCACCTTATGCTGTAACAAAATATGTAAATGAACTTTATGCAGATGTTTTTTCAAGGCTTTATAATTTAGAGATTATTGGATTACGTTATTTTAATGTTTTTGGAATGCGTCAGGATCCAGATGGGGCTTATGCTGCAGTGATACCAAAGTTTGTTAAAGCATTGGTTAAGAAAGAATCTCCTACAATTAATGGAGATGGTTCATTTTCAAGAGATTTTACTTTTATTGAAAATGTAATTCAGGCTAATCAATTGGCTGCTATTGTTGACAATCCAGAGGCTGTAAATACTGTTTATAATATTGCTTATGGAGAAAGAACATCTTTGAATGAATTAATTGAATACTTAAAAGAGTTTCTTTCAGACTATGATAAAACAATTAATGATGTAGTTGTTAATTATGGTCCTGAAAGGGTAGGAGATGTGCCACATTCACTAGCTTCAATTGATAAAGCTAAGAACTTATTGGGTTATAATCCGGAGTTTAGTGTTAAAGAAGGATTAAGAAAAGCTATAGATTGGTATTGGAAGAATCTTTAATAAAACTAGTTTAATTAATTAGGATAATTAGCTAACGGGGAATAATTATTAAAATTAATATATTTGTGTTGTAAATTTTTAATAACTAAAACAATATTAAAATGAAAATCTATTTCCCAAAGATGATTTCTTTTTTGTTTGTTGGTGCGTTATTGTTTTCCTCATGTGGGGGAAGTGATAAAAAGGATGAAACGCCTGAAGATACTACGCCACCAACAATATCAACCAGTATTCCGAATTTCTCTGAGAATACATTTGGTGACGATCAGTACATTCGTTACGAAGGGACTTTTACTGATGATATAGAATTAGCAAAAGTTGTGTTTACATTAACAAATAGTAAAGGAGAAGTTGTTGCTCAGAATATTCAAATTAAAGGTGTTGAAAATGATCCATGGACTCCAAATGCTTTTTCTGTAGATTTAGATGGAAAATCTTATAATTATATTGGAAATGTATTTGAAAATCCTTTTGATTCAAATGCTTATTGGACAGGAAGTTATATATTAACAGTTGTTGTTGAAGATGAATCAGGAAATTCTGTATCCGAAATGATATCAATTAATTTAGAATAGAAAGAATTAAGATGTTTATTAAGAAGCTCGTTAATATAACGGGCTTTTTTTATACCTATAAATTGACTAGGATATATGATGCAAATCATAATGGATATATAGTCTCAATTATCTTTTTTTGTTGATCTTTACAGCTTGTTTATTTACCAATTAGAATATTATGCCTCAATATAATTTTGATGAGATATTAGAAAGAGAAAATACTGATGCATTTAAATTAGAGTTACGTCAGTTTTTCTTTGGGAGTAATGATGTACTTCCTCTTTGGGTTGCTGATATGGATTTTAAAGCTCCACCATCTGTTATAAAAGCAATTCAGGAACGTGCACAGCATGAAATTTATGGTTATACTATAAGAGATAGTAAATTTACAGGAGCAATTAAATATTGGCTGGATAGCCAGCATCAGTGGACAATTGATGATAAATGGATTAAGTTCATACCTGGTGTTTTAGCATCTCTGGTAATTACTATAAATGAATTCTCGGAAGTTGGTGATCAGGTTATTATTCAAACTCCGGTATATCCTCCATTCCATTCGATTGTAAAGGAAAATAATAGAGAACTTATAAAGAATACACTGATTGAGAAAGATGGGTATTATACTATCGATTTTGATTTGTTTGAAAAACAAGCCAGTAATCCTAAAGCCAAGATATTTGTTTTTTCTAATCCGCATAATCCCGTAGGTAGGGCATGGAAGAGAGAAGAACTACAAAGAATCGCTGAAATATGTATTAAACATGATTTATTAATTGTATCAGATGAGATTCATAGTGATTTGTGTTTGTTTGATAATAAGCATTTAGTTTTAGCAAATCTTTTTCCGGAGCTAAAGAATAGAATTATTACCGGAATGGCTCCTAGTAAGACATTTAATATTGCTGGGCTATCTACAGCATATGCGGTTATTGAAGATGATGAGTTGAGATCTAGATTTGATAAAAGATTAAGTGCCTATCAAATGTACATGGGTAACTTATTTGGAGGAGTTGCATTAACTGCAGCATACAATGAAGGAGCAGATTGGTTAGAGGAGTTAAAAAAGTATTTAGAGAAAAATGCCCTTTTTGTAAGAGATTTTATTCAAACCAATATGCCGGAAGTTGGTTTTGTTCTACCTGAAGCTACTTATTTGTTATGGTTAGACTTCAGGAAATGGAATGTGAAGCATAGTGAATTGAAAAAAACAATGATAGAGATAGGAAAGGTAGGGCTAAATGACGGATTGTCTTTTGGTTCAGAAGGTGAAGGCTTTCAAAGATTAAATATAGGTTCACCTTATGCTGTAATAAAGGAAGGGATGGAGCGTATACTTAAAGTTCGAAATCATTTTATGAAATAGATATTGCTTTAAGGCTAAGCGGATTTTAGTTTTCTATTTTTCGCTTTAGCCTTAATTGTTGGATATAAAAATACAGAAAGCAGAATAACTATTGTTCCTAAATAGAATCCTCCACTCATATATTCAGACTCACCAAAAATGAAATAGGCTAAGATAATTCCGTAAATAGGTTCCATATTTACTGCTAAAATTACATTATAAGCTGATAGTTCCTTCATTACATCAACACTTATAGCAAAAGCAAAGGCTGTACAAATTACTCCTAAAATAATTACATATATTATATCATATAAGCCAGGTGTCAATAGCTCGCTATTGAATTGTTGACTTGCTAATAGATATATTGTGATTCCTAAAAAACCACCAGTCATTTCATAAAAGCTGATTACTGTAGGTGAAAATTTGTGTGTGTATGATTTGTTTAGGATCGTAAATAGAGTCGCTAAAATGCTTGAAATAATCGCAACGATAATTCCTTTGATAAAGTGGATTTCATAACTGAAAATTAAATAAAGTCCGATTACGATAAATACACCGATTAATGTTTCTAGCCAATTAAATTTTAATCTAAAGAACAGAGGCTCTAATATACTTGCAAATAAAGTTCCTGAAGCCATTATTCCTAGAGTGACAGAAATATTTGAAATCTTTATTGCTCCAAAAAATGTAATCCAATGTATAGCTACAACAAGACCTATTCCTATAAGTTTTGCAATGTCTTTTGGGTTAATTGATAAATTGATCTTCTTCCATTTGATATATACAAGTAAACTGATGGCACCAAAAAGCATTCTATACCATACCATTTGAAGTGCATTCATGTCAATTAGCTTTCCTATAATGGCTGTGAATCCATAAATCACTACAATAAAATGCATTAGAACTAAGCTCTTGGAATAAGATCTTCCCATATATGATCAAGTAATAAAATTTGTTCAAAGATATTGTTTTAAAATTTTAACTGTTTATGATTTTTGTATTACTTTTACATTTTGAGATGGACAAAGTTTTTTGGATAACAAAGGAAAGACAACGCTTGCATTCATTATTAAATAATAATGATCTACTTAGTTATTCTTTCATGTTTAAATATTATTTTAATTTATGGTCGGCCTATTTATATAGGTCTTTTTTTTGCCCAAATTTTAAAGAATTAAATTTTATTTCTCTAAGGTTTAATAGAAATCTTTGTCCGAATTTTATTAACGAATTAAATCATCACTTTTATAAAATAAATTTCCAATTAATGCCAAATGTTATGGTGTCAGTTAGGAATTAAATCAAGTTAAATGAAAGACAGAAGTTTAGTCTCTATTAATGATTTCTCAAAAGAAGAAATTCTTCAGATTGTAGATTTAGCGGCAACGTTTGAAGAGAACCCTAATCAGGACCTATTAAAAAATAAGGTAGTGGCGACCTTGTTCTTTGAACCCTCAACCCGAACGAGATTAAGTTTTGAAACAGCAATTAACAGGTTAGGGGGTAAGATTATTGGTTTTTCTGATGCCTCTTCTTCTTCAACAACAAAGGGTGAAACTTTAAAGGATACTATAAAAATGGTTAGTAACTATGCCGATCTTATAGTAATGAGACATCCATTGGAAGGTAGTGCACGTTATGCTTCGGAAGAGTCAAGTGTACCTATTATTAATGCTGGTGATGGTGCTAATCAACATCCAACACAAACTCTTTTAGATTTATATTCAATTAAGAAGACTCAGGGAACGCTTGAAGATTTAAATATATTCATGGTTGGAGATTTAAAATATGGAAGAACTGTGCATTCCTTATTGCAAGCTATGAGTCACTTTAATCCTGTATTTAACTTTATAGCTCCGGACGAGCTTAGAATGCCTGATGAATATAAGCTATGGCTTGATTCCAAAGGAATTCCTTTTTATGAACATAAGGAGTTTACTGATATTGTATCAAAAGCTGATATTCTTTATATGACACGAGTTCAACAAGAGCGTTTTGCAGATCATATGGAATATGAAAAGGTTAAGAATACATATATTCTTAGGAATTCAATGTTAGATAATACAAAAGATAATTTAAGAATTCTGCATCCACTTCCAAGGGTAAATGAAATAAATACAGATGTAGATGATAATCCAAAAGCATATTATTTTCAACAAGCTGAAAATGGAGTGTATGCTCGTATGGCTATTATAGCATCAATTTTAGGTTTAGTTTAAATTTATTGAAATGACTCCAAAAAAAGAATTAAGAGTTAGTGCCATACAAAACGGTACAGTAATCGATCATATTCCAGCAGATAAGCTATTTAAGGTAATAAGCATACTTAAGTTAGATAAATGTAAAAACTTAATAACTTTTGGTACAAACCTGGGGAGTAATCGTTTTGGAAAGAAGGCTATTATTAAAGTTGCAGATAAATTTTTTGAAGAAAAAGACTGGAATAAAATAGCTTTGGTTGCACCTGATGCCAGATTCAATATTATTAAGGATTATGATGTGGTTGAAAAGAGGGAGGTGGTAATTCCTGATGAAATTGTAGGAATTGCAAAATGTTTTAATCCTAAATGTATAACCAATAAAGAACCAATGTCAACTAGGTTTTCTTTAGTTGTTTCAAAAGATGTAGCTTTAAAATGTCATTATTGTGAAAAAATTACAACCAAGGAACATTTAGTTATTTTGTAGTTTTTTAGCATACTCAAAAACATATTAATATGGCCAAAGTAGACTGGAAACCTGGAAATATGCTATACCCTTTGCCTGCAGTAATGGTGTCTGTAGGCGACAAACCTGAGAATTATAATATTATAACAATTGCCTGGACAGGAACAATATGCTCTGATCCACCAATGTTATATATATCTGTCCGAAAGGGTAGACATTCTTACTCTGTTTTAAAAGAAACTGGAGAGTTTGTAATTAATCTGACGACAAAAGATTTGGCATATGCTACAGACTGGTGTGGAGTTCGGTCAGGTAGACAATTTAATAAGTTTAAAGAAATGAATTTAACAGCTGGTCAGGCCTCGGTTGTTAAAGCTCCGATAATAGAAGAAGCTCCAGTTAATATTGAATGTAAAATTACAGAAGTTGTTCCTTTAGGTACACATGATATGTTCATGGCTGAAGTTGTAAACGTTAAAGCAGATAGTGAATATATTGATGAAAAAACAGGAGCCTTTTCTTTGCATAAGGCAAGACCTATATGTTATTCACACGGAAATTACTATGAAGTAGGAAAGAGAATTGGGAAGTTTGGTTATGCAGTTGAAAAGAAATCTACAAAGAAGAAAAGAGCTGTCAGAGGAAAGAAGAAATAGACTGAAAATTCTATTTTTATGTAATAAATTGTTGTTTTATAAGGATAACGATATCTTTGCGGAAATTATACCTTATTAAAAGAAAGAATGAGCTTAGAAAAAGAATTAGAAAATAGGAGTGGTTCAGTATGTGAATTATGTGGTTCAACAAATGATTTAAGTGCTTATGAAGTTCCTTCATCACCTGTGTCAGGTACTGATGCTAATATATTTGTTTGTGATACATGTAAAAGTCAGCTGGAAGGTACTAATGAAATAGATATTAATCATTGGCGTTGTTTAAATGATAGCATGTGGAGTACTGTTTCGGCAGTTCAGGTTACAGCCTGGAGAATGCTTAATAGAATTAAAGCAGAAGGTTGGCCTCAGGATTTATTGGATATGTTGTACCTGGAAGAAGATGTATTAGAATGGGCAAAGGCTTCAGGTGAGGGTAGCGATTCGGAAGATGCAATTGTTCATAAGGATAGTAATGGAGCTGTATTAAATGTTGGAGACACTGTAGTTTTAATTAAAGACTTAAATGTTAAAGGCGGTGGATTTACAGCAAAAAGAGGAACTGCTGTTAGAAACATAGGTTTAGTTCATGATAATCCAGAACAAATTGAGGGACGTGTAAATGGACAGCAAATAGTACTTCTTACTCAATATGTAAAAAAGTCAAATTAAATATAGGTCTTAAATTATAATAAAAAAACCTGGAATTCTCCAGGTTTTTTTATTTATAGTCAAATCGCATATATTCTTCTTTAAATTATTTTAATTCACTAAAGTAGATATTTAAATATTTATATAATAAACAGTAGATCTTTAGGAACTTAATTTGAAATGTAACGTATTAGACAAAAAAAGTGTCTGTTTAAAGGAAAATTAAGTTGGGGATGGATATTAGTGGGGAAAGGGACTTAAAAAAGGTTCTTAAGAGATTGATTATTTTTGGAGATCAAAATCGTTCGTTACAAGATATTTTGCTTGTTTACGTGTTCTTTTCAATGGTGATTTTGGTAAGTATTTCTGCGATAATTAATATTTTGATAGGAATTTCTACTAAAGTAATATTCTTTGATTTTGTAGTAATTTTAGGATTTATTATTTTATATATTTCTACAAATGTATCTTCAAGATATAAATTAATAAGAGGAATATTTATATCTTTTACCTATCTCAGTATATCTTTTTTATGGATAAATAGTCAGGGGAGTTCCGGTCCTGGAATTCTATTGCTGGAATCATTAGCAGTTGTACTTATATTTACCTCTACAGGAAAGGAATTTCTTGTTTATTTTCTCTCTTTGATTGCAATAACAATAACTTTATATCTTATAGAATTCTATAATGCTGAAGTGATTGTTAAATACGAATCCAGAGGACAGAAGATTCTGGATAATTTATCAATGGTTCTATTGATATTTGCTTTTCAAATACCTGTTCTTATTTATGCCAGAAATATTCTCTTTAAAGAAAGAGAAGAGGCCTTATCAAATGCCGAGGCAAAATCTTGTTTTCTTGCTCAGATGAGTCACGAGATAAGAACACCAATGAATGCAATACTTGGTTTTGTAGAACTATTGGAAGATCCCAACATAGAAAAAGAGGAACATTCTTCTTATTTAAAAATAATAAGTCAAAATTCCAGAATTTTACTAAATCTTTTAAATAATGCGATTAATATAAATAAGATTAATGCAGGACAAACACAGGTTTTTTTATCAAAAAATAATGCAAATACAATTATAGAATATGTAACTGAAAACCTAAACGCTTTAAATGCAAATACAGATGTATTAGTAAAATTTGAGAAATCGACAGTAGTGGATCCTATATTTGAAACTGATGATAATTTATTGTTTCAGATTTTGATTAATATTGGTTATAATGCATTAAAGTTCACTAAATCAGGATGTGTTTCGTTGGGATGGGTTAAAGATGTTGATAGTATTATCTTTTCAATTAAGGATACCGGTTGTGGAATTGCAGATAATGATCAGATAGATTTATTTGATAAATATGTTCAAACTCAAAACGTAGGAGTTATGACTCCTATGAACGGAGCTGGGTTGGGCTTGCATATTTGTAAAAAAATATCAGAACTATTGAAAGGAGAAATAAAGGTGACATCAAAAGTGGGTATTGGATCAGAATTTTTAATAAAACTTCCAATATCGCATAAATAAAAATCAGTTTAACCCAATTTTGTAAATTGAGCTAAACTGATTTTGGGTACCATCCTAAAAACTGTGTAAGTATAAAAATATCGGGGTAGAAAGCTTCGATATTTTTTTGTTTATTTAATAGACTAACACACAGTTATGAAAAAAGAAGACCTATTAACAGATGATTTCCTGAAACAATTTAAAACAGGAGAAGACTTAAACAACTTTTTGAGTGAACTTCAAAAGCGAGGTATAGAACAAATACTTGAAGGAGAACTTGATGCTCATCTTGATTATGAAAAGCATCAAAAGTCTAGTAATCCGAATTACCGGAACGGTCATACTACCAAAAGTATTAAAACTATTTTTGGAGAAAGTGAAATAAAGGTTCCCAGAGACAGGGAAGCTAGCTTCAACCCCATTTTGCTTCCAAAGAGAAAGAACATGGTCGATGGGATTGAGAACATTATTATATCCCTTTATGCCAAAGGTATGAGTAACTCTGATATTGAGGAACAAATCAAAGAATTATACGATATCCGAGTTTCTACTTCAACGATATCCAGGATAACAGATAAGATAACAGATGATATAATTGCTTGGCAGAACCGCCCCTTAGATTCGTTGTATCTGATTGTATGGATGGATGGAATTGTTTTTAAAGTCCGAGATAACTCAAAGGTTATCAATAAAACTATATACATTGCTGTTGGGCTTCGCAAGAACGGAAAGAAAGAGATACTCGGATTATGGCTGGGTAAGAATGAAGCTGCTTCTTTTTGGTTGGGTGTATTGACTGACATTAGAGCTCGAGGTGTTGAAGATATCCTAATTACTGTCACTGATAATCTGAATGGATTTACAGACACCATAAAGAATGTATTTCCTTGTTCAAGTACTCAGATTTGTGTAGTACATCAAATTCGTAATGCAGCTAAATATGTTGTTTGGAAGGACAAAAAAGCCTTTGCTAAGGACATGAAACAAATATATACAGCACCAACAAAACAGGCTGCAGAAGCTGCTTTAAATGACTTTGCTGACAAATGGAACGGAAAGTATTCTTATGCAGTAAAAAGTTGGAAGACAAACTGGGATGAACTCACCGTATTTTATGACTTCCCCATAGAAATTCGTAATATTATTTACACAACGAATCTTGTCGAAAACCTTAATGGTAAAATCAGAAAATTTACTAAAAACAAGCTATCTTATCCTACTGATCAAGCAGTGTTAAAATCCGTGTTTTTAGCCATTAGGGAAGTGACGAAAAAGTGGACTCAACCAGTGAGTAACTGGGGACTCATTCTTAATCAATTTATTACTATATTTGAAGAAAGGGTTCAACTCTAAATTAGCTGAACCCTGATATTTTAACTTACACACTTAATGGGATAGTGTCTGATTTTGTTTAATTAAATCATTAATTTGTTATAATAAGTTACCTACTCTTATGCCAAAATATATGCTTTGAGGTAATGATGGTCCGTAAATATATGCAGGATCTCTATTAATTCCTGAGTCAAAATCGTCTTGATAAGAATTGAATATATTTTTAATACCGCATGATAGGGATATGTCAAATCCTTTGTTTGTTCTGAAGAAATATTCTCCTTTAATTCCTACATCGTAGAAGTCCTTTGTGTTTAATATCTGGCCATTAGAATCATTTCCATAATATTCTATTTTCATGCTTCCTGTATAGGTGCCATTGAGTGATAAAGAAAAGTTTTTAAATGGATCTGAATTAAAGGTGAAATAACCATAATTGTTTGGAGTCCTTAAATAGTCTTTTGTGTAATTTCCATTACCGTATTCTTGAGCTTCACCATATTGGCTGATTTGAGAAGTGAAACCAATTTCAAAGTCCCAGTTGGCTGAAGGGAAATATCTGGCTTCAAAATTAATTCCGCTTACAAATGCTTTACCACCGTTGATTCTTGTGTAAGTTACAGTTCCGCTTTCATCAGGATCACTCTGCATGTTAGCAAAAGCATCTGTCAGGTTGGTGTAAAAGTATTCACCTAATAACTCAAAATTTGAAGTCCCTATTTTTCCTTGATAGTCTGCTGATCCAACAAAAGAAATGCTGCTTTCTTGTTTCAAGTTTGTTCCGTTTGCATGAATAACCTTTCTGTTTCCAGCTATTTCAATATGTAAATCTTCATCAAAGATTTGCGGAGCTCTATAACCTGTTGAAAAACTTCCTCTTAATTGTAATTGTTTTAAAGGTTTATATAACAGGTTTAATCTTGGACTTACAACAGTATTAGATAAATCGTCACTATCATCCTCCTTATTGGTAATGTTATAGTTGTCAATTCTAACTCCAGCGGAAACTGTCATCTTGTTAAACTCGTAATCATATTGACCAAAAAGTCCAATTGTATTCATGATTTGGTCAGAAATAATAACTTCTTCATGGTAACCTTCGTCATCAGTGTAACCTAACTTTTTATCTTTTAGATTACTTCCTACATTCTCAATGCCTGTAATGTATGAATGACGACCAACACCTCCTTTAAACTGCACACCATATGAATAAGATAAGTCTTTTGTAATCCCATATGCACTTAAATCAGGAGTTCCGTCTGATAATTGTTCCGGATCATCCATTGCTAAGTCAAATACATAATCATCAGCATAAGAACGAGCTCCATAATATGTGGATCTATCCACGTTTTGAGCAGAGGCATAAACTGATAATTGCCCATTATTTTGTCCTATAAATCTGGTAAAAGTAGCAGATCCTGTATTTATTTTATGGTTTGCAGATTCTGTAATGTTAGATTCATGCTCCAAAGCATCCAACATATCACCGCCACGTCGTTCTTCTTCAATGTGGAAATAATCTATAGTTAATTTATTTCTATAGCCCATGCGGTGGTATAGATTGGCACCAAAGGTATTGTTGTTTAATTTTGACAGCTCGGTAAATGAATCCCCGTTAGCATCATAGCCTTCTCTTTTTCTATGTGTTGCGTACAGAGCCAGCCCTGAATTTTTGTCTTCAGAGACAATTGCAGTATTTATGTTAATGTTTAAATCGTTTTTTGGATTATTATTTACACCAATAAGTCCGTTCTGGATATTAGCTTCAAAAATATTATTTATTGGTTCTTTTGTGATTAGATTTACAGTACCGGCAATGGCATTACTTCCGTAAAGAGCAGATCCTCCTCCTTTTACAACTTCAATTTGTTGAATCATATTTGCAGGAATCATTTCTAAACCGTAAACGCTGGCTAATCCACTAAAAATAGATCTCCCATTAACAAGTATTTGTGAGTAGGAGCCTTCCATTCCATTCATTCTTAATTGATTCGCTCCACAATTCTGACAGTTGTTTTCCATTCGTAATCCTGTAGTAAAGTTTAATCCCTCACTTAAGGTTACTGCCTGTACTTGTGTAAGTTGTTTTGGGGTCATTGTATTCACAATGTTTGATGCGTCAATTCTTCTTTTTTGTGTCTTGTCAGCAGTAACAACAACCTGTTCTAATCCTAAAACATCTTCATCTAAATTTATTTCAAGGTTTAATGGATTACCATATGTAAGGTTAATTTTAATTTCCTTTGGAACATGACCCAATGCTTGAATCACTAGGATATGTTCACCTTCGGGAATATCAGTCATGAAAAACTTTCCATCTAAATCAGAAGCTGTACCAATAGTTGTAGACTTCAGTTGCACTGTAGCAAAAGGGATTGGGTCGCCACCATTAGTAATTTCTCCTTGAATAGGAGGAACTCCGGGATTTGCTAGTATATTTATCGAAACTGCTAAAAATGTTAGAATGTTTAATATTATCTTGTTCATATCGTCTTATGCTTGTATATAATAATCCTGTTATCGGTATATTTATAAATATGATATACCAATTCCATAATCATTTAAAAATGATTTGCTTAGTTTGTTTTATCGTATAAAAAAAGAAATGAAGATTGCATCACTAAAAGGATTTTAGGTTATTCCTTTAATGAGAAATTATGCATAATTTTTTATAGCAATCTGTATGAAAAATGAGGCTATACAATTGGCGGTGCGCGAAGAGGCGAACAATGATAATATTTTTTACTATGAAAATTGTATTGTGGTAATACTAATTTGTTGTGTAAAATTGAGTAAAAGGAACTTAAATGAATTCCTTGAGCATTGTTTAAATATGTTATTGTCGTTGAAAACGCATAATGAGAACAAGTACCTGCGTCTTGACTATGATGTGGTTTGTCTGCTCCCGCAGTAGTGTGATAATGAACAAGGATTTGGTTATCACCAAGAAAATGCACATGCAATCCTAGATTTAATGTAAGAGTTAATCCTACATTAATGAATAGCATTAATGATGCAAATCCAATTGCTAATATGTTTTTAATTTTCCTCATAAAATATCTACGATACAAAAATGAGGTATTATTAATTTATATCCTATCCCTAAAAATGGGGGTTTTATTTTATCCCCCTGATTTTTTTGCCTTATAACCAGCCTTTATAAGCAGGTCTAAAACCTTATCTCTGAAATCTCCCTGAATTATTATTTCTCCATCTTTAACAGTACCACCAACGCCACATTTAGATTTTAGATCTTTTCCTAGATCTTTAAGATCACTTTCTTCTCCGATAAAACCTGTGACTAAAGTAACAGCTTTGCCTTTTCTTTGTTTTTTATCCAACATCACTCGCAAATTCTGTTGCTGGGGAGGAAGTGTTTCTTCCTGGATATCATCGTCGTATTGGTATTCAAAATCATTATTAGTAGAGAATACTATACCATCGCGTAATTTTCTGTTTTTCTTACTCATCATTTATTATTTGGCAACAAAATTAGAATTTTATCAGATTTCTTAAAAATCATTTTAGAGAATAGGGTTGAAATGTAATTGAATTTGAGTAATATATAGTCTATTTTTTTTAGATAAATTGTTGGTAATTAGTGTAGAGTAAATATTTGTTGTAATCAGAAGGCGTTCGATTATTGATTTTTTGATTTTTATCATACTTTTGTACAGTTTATTTGAATCCTAACAAAATGAAGAATTTTATCAGATAAAATTCTTCATTTAGGGTTTAGCATTATATTTTTTGGAAAAAGTTTGAATACCTTTTGTAGGAATGTTTAAGATTATTAATAAAGAATTCTTTTCGGAGAATGTTGTAAAGATTGACATTGAAGCTCCTCGTATTGCAAAAGCAAGAAGAGCAGGCCATTTTGTTATAGTAAAAATCGGAGAAAAGGGAGAAAGATTCCCTTTAACAATTGCTGGTGCAGATAGAAACAAAGGTACAATTACTTTAGTTGTACAAAAGGTTGGTGTTTCTTCCCGTAAATTAGCGGCTTTAGAAGTTGGTGATTATGTTACAGACCTTGTTGGTCCTTTAGGTCAGGCAACTCATATAGAGAAAAAAGGAACTATTCTGGCCTGTGGAGGAGGAGTTGGTGTAGCACCTTTGCTACCAATTGTTCAAGCATATAAAGAAGCTGGTAATAGAGTTATAACTGTTATCGCAGCACGAACCAAAGACCTTATTATTTTAGAGGATCAAATCAAAGAATACTCTGATGAACTAATTATTATGACTGATGATGGATCATACGGTCAGAAAGGTCTGGTTACAGAAGGGATGGAGCAAGCTATTAGTAAAGAAAATATAGATGAAGCCATGATTATTGGACCTGCAATAATGATGAAATTTGCTGCGCTTACTACGAAAAAGCATAACATTCCAACACTTGCAAGCTTAAATACAATTATGGTTGACGGCACTGGTATGTGCGGTGCATGCCGAATTACAGTGGGAGGAAAAACTAAATTTGTATGTGTTGATGGACCAGAGTTTGATGCACATCAGGTCGATTTTGATGAAATGTTACTCCGTTTAAATGGCTATAAAGATATGGAGAAAAAAGCCGATGAAAGTTATCTTAAAGACCATATCGAATAAACATTAATCTTAAATTAAAGTAATTTGTTTCCTAAAATGGAAGATAGAGATATATACTTAAAAGCTGAACGTGCACAAGAGTGGCGTGAAGAATTAAGGAAAAAAATAAAAGCAAAAGATAGAACTGATGTTCCCAGGGTTAAGATGAATGAAGTTAATGCCCAAGTACGAATTCAGTCATATATAGAAGTAAATAGTGGATTAACTCAAGAACAGGCTCAAAAAGAAGCAACTCGTTGTGTGGATTGTGCAAACCCTACATGTATTACGGATGTCCTGTTGAGATTAATATCCCAAAGTTTATTAAAAGAATCGAACAAGGGGAATTTTTGGAAGCTGCTAAAGTTTTGAAAGAAACTAGTACGTTACCTGCTGTTTGCGGTAGAGTATGTCCTCAGGAAAAACAGTGTGAAGCTAATTGCTTTTATACTCAAAAACTTAAAAAAGAACCTGTTGCAATTGGTTACCTTGAGAGATTTGCTGCCGATTATGAAAGAGAATCTGGACAAATTTCAATTCCTGAAATCAAAGAAAAAAACGGAAGAAAAGTAGCATGTATTGGTTCTGGACCAGCTGGACTAACTTTTGCCGGAGAGATGGCAAAAAAAGGTTATGATGTAACTGTTTTTGAAGCATTGCATGAAATAGGTGGAGTATTAAAATACGGAATTCCAGAATTTCGTTTACCAAATAAAATTGTAGACGTAGAAATTGAGAGCTTAAAGAAAATGGGTGTTCAGTTTGAAACGAATTTTATAGTAGGTAAAACAGCAACTATCGAGGATCTTAAAGAAGAGGGCTATGAAGCTTTTTTCACTGGAAGTGGAGCCGGATTACCTCGATTCATGAATATCCCAGGAGAAAACTATATAGGTATATTAAGCTCTAATGAGTATCTTACTCGTATTAATTTAATGCATGCTGCAGATCAATCTACGGATACTCCTGTTATTAGTGGGAATAAAGTAATGGTTGTAGGAGGTGGAAATACAGCTATGGATTCGGTTCGAACAGCTAAAAGATTAGGTGCAGAAAGAGCTATGATTGTATATCGTAGAAGCATGGAGGAAATGCCTGCTCGTCTTGAAGAGATTGAGCATGCAAAAGAAGAGGGTGTTGAATTTATGACCTTATCAAATCCTCTTGAATATTATGCCAATGAAAAAGGTCAGGTAAATAAAGTGAAAATACAGAAAATGCAACTTGGTGAGCCTGATGCAAGTGGACGAAGACGACCTGTACCTATTGAAGGATCAGAAGAGATGATCGAAGTGGATACAGTTGTTGTAAGCGTAGGTGTTTCTCCAAATCCGATTGTGCCTGATTCATTACCTGAACTAAAAACTACTTCATGGGGAACAATTCAGGTTAATAATGACACATTACAATCTTCGTTACCAGAGATGTTTGCCGGAGGTGATATTGTAAGAGGAGGAGCAACTGTAATTCTTGCAATGGGAGATGGAAGAAAAGCAGCGCAAAAAATGGACGAATATTTAAAGAATAAATAATACCAATTGTCTAATCATTAAGAAATAAACAAATGAAGCTATTGGAAACAAAATATATGGGATTAAGGTTGAAAAACCCTATAATTGTTGGAAGTTGTGGATTGACAGCTTCTGTAGAAGGGTTAAAACGTATTGCAGAAAGTGGTGCGGCAGCTGTAGTCCTAAAATCTATCTTCGAAGAAGAAATCATTAAGGAACATGAGGAAACTTTAAAAAAGAGTTTAGGTTTCCAGGATAATAATCTTGAATTTTTAGATTATTTCGATTATCAATTGAAAGATGATGTTCTTAAAAAAACAGCAACTCTTATTGAAGAAGCAAAAAAGGAAATTGATATTCCTATAATTGGTAGTTTAAACTGTGCTTCATCAGGAGAGTGGATTTCATATGCAAAGCATTTAGAAAAAGCAGGAGTTGACGCATTAGAACTAAATGTGTTTAAACTTCCTTTTGATATAGAGCAAAAAGCTGAAGATCAGGAGAAATTATATTTATCTATTGTAGAAAAGATAAAAGAAAATGTTTCCATTCCTGTTTGCGTTAAAATTGCACCATATTCATCAAATTTGGCCGCAATGGTTAAAAAGATTGATGATGCCGGAGTTAATGCAATTACAATGTTTAACAGGTTTTATAATGTCGATTTCGATATTATGACCGATGAAGTAAAAGCTGGAGATCCTTATTCTTCAAACATGGATTACTTCAATACTTTGCGATGGATTTCTATAATGTCAGGTAAAGTAAATTGTGATTTGTCAGCAAGTACAGGTATTCATAGTGCTGAGACCGCAATAAAAATGATTATGGCTGGAGCCACAACAGTACAATTGGTATCGAAATTATATAAAGACGGTTTAGGATCTATAGCAGGGATACTGAAAAATATAGAGTTGTGGATGGATAAGCGTGGTTATTTAAGTATTGATGAATTTAGAGGTAGTGTTCATCACGAACCAAAAGAAAATTCTGAAAAGTTTGAACGTGTTCAGTTTATGAAATATTTTTCAGGACATAATCCGAATCAGTTATATTAAGATAATAGTATAATATTAATAATAATGGAATAGAAATCTTTTACGGGTTTCTATTTTTCTTTTTGTATAAATGAATTTAAAAGAGTGGGCTGATATTAAATATTTTATTGTAACTATTTGTTAAGTGTAATAAAATAACTACTTTTGCGCCCGCATTAAATAATTTAATTATATTAATTATGTTGAATCATTATGAAACCGTTTTCATTTTGACTCCCGTTTTATCTGATGTTCAGATGAAGGAAGCGGTTGAAAAATTCCGCACTGTTATTACAGAGAACGGAGGCGAAATTGTAAACGAAGAAAATTGGGGTTTACGTAAGTTAGCGTATCCAATCCAAAAGAAATCAACAGGTTTCTATACCTTGTTTGATTTTAAAGTTGAACCTGATGTGATTGCCAAGCTTGAGCTTGCTTTTCGTCGTGATGAGCGCGTTATCCGCTTTTTAACATTTAAAATGGATAAATACGCTGAAGCTTATAGTGAGAAAAGAAGAAAAACCATCAAAGAAAAAAAGGAGAAATAGGCCATGGCACAAAATCAAAGTGAAATCAGATATTTAACTCCTCCATCGGTTGAGATCAAAAAGAAAAAGTACTGTCGTTTTAAGAAAAACAAGATCAAGTATGTTGATTACAAGGATCCTGAGTTTCTTAAAAAATTCTTAAACGAGCAAGGTAAGATTCTTCCTCGTCGTTTAACTGGTACGTCTTTAAAGTATCAAAGAAAAGTTGCAACAGCTGTTAAAAGAGCACGTCACCTTGCGTTGTTGCCTTATGTTACTGATTTGATGAAATAAAAACAGGAGGATAAAAAATGGAAGTAATATTAAAAGATGATGTAGCCAACCTTGGTAGTACAAATGATATTGTAAAGGTTAAGGCTGGATATGGTAGAAACTACCTAATTCCACAAGGGCTTGCAGTTTTAGCTACTCCTTCTGCTATTAAAGTACATGAGGAGAATATGCGTCAGAGAGCTCATAAAGAAGAGAAAATTAAAAATGACGCTCTAGAAACAGCACAAAAAATGGAAGGTCTTTCATTAACTATTGGTGCTAAGACTAGTACTACTGGAAAAATATTTGGATCTGTAAATACAGTGCAGATTGCAGAGGCTTTAGAAAAAGCTGGTTTTGCAGTAGAGCGTAAAAATATTTCTATTAAAGAAGACCAAGTTAAAGAAATTGGTAAATACGTAGCTACAGTTAAACTACATAGAGAAGTTAAAGTAGAAGTTAACTTTGAAGTAGTTGCTGAGTAATTTAGTATAAACTTATACGAGATACATTTTCAAACAAACAATATAAAGCCCATCTGTTTTGCAGATGGGCTTTTGCTTTTTATGAAATTTTGGTATGACTTTTAATGATCTTTATATTATGAAACAAAAAAAAAGTCCTAGTATTTCTACTAAGACTTTCATTTATATGGTATGATAATATTTTATGCGTTTAAGTATTTAGATAAAGTTTCCATCAGAATCTGTAATCTAATAGGTTTAGCTAAATAATCGTCACATCCAGCCTCAAGACATTTTTCTCTTTCGCCCGACATAACGTGAGCTGTTTGAGCTATTACTGGAATCTCTTGATTGATTTTTTTAATTTCTTTTGTTGCCGTGTACCCATCAAGTATAGGAAGCTGCAAATCCATTAATACCAGATCTATGTCGTTTTCTTTAAACATGTCAATGGCTTCTTGACCGTCTTTTGCCCATAAAATTTTTGCACTGGTTTTACGAAGCGCAGCATCGAAAAATATCTTGTTTGTATCTACATCTTCAACAACAAGAATTACTTTGTCTCCCCAATCTTGATTAAGAGAACTACTTATATTTTCACTCATAATGTGTAAGTCAGTATGCCAATAATATATGTATTTGGTGCTAATTTAGTGTTTGTATTACTATTTACCAAATAAAATAATTTAAAAAAATTACTAAATGTATCCCCTATAAATGGGGATAAAATCAAACAATAACGTTAATTTTGAGATTATCTAATTTATAGAGAAAATTTAAAGTAAGAAATAATTGTGACAAAAATATTTTTAGGGTTTATAACGGTAATTATATTCGTAAGTAACGTAAATGCAATAAATAAATATCCGGTTGATTATGAGTTGATTGATTCTTTGTATAAAGAAATGAATCTGGAAGCAAAGTTGAAAACAATTCTAATTTCTGAAGGATCAATTTTAAATAATAAAGATAAAACAGTATTAAAATCTAAAGGTGATAATACTAAACTTGTAAATCTGGATAATATATTTGACTATGCGGGTATAGGGAATCCCATGTTGTCAGATATCATGATAAGATCTGCATTCTTAGGTGGTCAAAATGATGAGGAACTTGACTTGCTTTCTTGTATTTTAAATAAATTAAAACTAGATGGTTGTTTCTTTCCTATGAAATCTCCTTATTCTTTATTGTACCAATTAGACGATAAAAAAAGTAATGATTTTTTTCTTGAACCATATGCTAGAATAATTATACCCTTTTTGAGTCAGAAGAAATTAGATTATTATGTAGCTAATACCTATAAAATGCCTAAACAGGTGTTAGTTTCTCATGAGGTAAAGTTTAATGTATTATCAAATTATTCTAATTTGTCAGAATACGAGTATTTCTCAACATTACACTGGCATGATTTACAACGAATTTTAGATGAGTATGAGTCACCTCCATTAGAGTTTATTCTAAGTCTGGGGGGACTTATATATTCCAATGATTATGAAAGAGATTTTAAAAAATTAAAAAGGATTTTTGATAAAAAGATGCTTCCGGAAAGCATTCTTGAAAAGAGTTGTAAAAAAGTATTGTTGTATGATCAGTTATCATTAAACAACATTATAAAAGATGATTTTAGAAGTGTAAAAGATGATTTGAATTTATTTGTAGAGAATATTCGAAGAAGTGGGTGTGTTTTACTAGAAAATAAAGGTGTTATCCCTTTTAACTATGCTACTGATAGTAAGGTTGCGTCTATTCATATAGGATCTAATCAGGTTTCATATTTCCAAAAAATGATTTCGAAATATATAGATTGTCAAAATTTATATTCAGAAACCTTACCAGATGAAGAAGGCCTGTTAAAGTTAAAAAAGGAAACTGAGGCATTTAATACAATTATAGTTGGTGTTAATGGCGATTGGTTTGATAAGGATAAAACCAATACCTTATACACTTTCTTGCATCAGATTTCTGAAGATGCAAATTTAATTTTAGTGCATTTTGGATCGGGAAATAAATTAGCTGACTTACCTGATGGTAATCCATTTAAAGCTGTTTTATTGTCTTTTGAAGGTGGTAAAGAAGCTCAGGAAATTGCTGCTCAAATTATATTTGGAGGACGTGCTGCTAAAGGTGTTCTAGCTAAAAATATTAATAGTCATTACGAATTTGGTAGTGGTTTGTATACTGAAAAAACACGACTTGGGTATGTATCTTCTTATGAAAAGGCTTATGTTGATACATTAAGAGAGATTGATCAAATTGTATATAAAGCAATCAGGGAAAGAGCGACTCCTGGTTGTGAGGTTTTAGTAGCAAAAGATGGCGATGTTATTTACGACAAAGCATTTGGTTATCATACTTATAGTAAAAAGGAACATGTTAAGGTTACTGATTTATATGATATTGCTTCCATTACAAAAATTGTTTCTTCCGTTCCTTCTGTAATGAAGATGTATGATGAAGGTAAACTTAATATAGAAGATTCTTTATCTCATTTTATTCCAAGATTAATAGGAACAAATAAACAAGGTTTACAATTAAAGGATGTATTGATTCATCAGGCAGGATTACAATCATGGATTCCTTTTTATATGAGGACAATTGATACAGAGAAATTGAAAGGTGATATTTATAGTAAAAAGTATTCCAGTCAGTATAATATAAAACTCGATTCTAGAGTATATATGAATAAATCTGTTAGGTATCGAAGCGATATATTCAAACATACAAATTCCGGAAAATATAACATTCAGGTATCAGATAAATGGTTTATGAATAATGAATACATTGATTCTATAAAAATGGCTATTGATACTTCAAAGGTTGATGAAAACCCTGAGTACCGATATAGTGATTTGGGATATTATTATATAAAAGAAATTGTAGAAAAAATAAATAATCTATCACTTGATGATTATGTCGAAAATAATTTTTATAATCCACTTGGAGCTTCACGTACTTTATACAAACCTCTAAGGAAATATGATATAGATAAAATTATTCCTACTGAGGAAGATAAGGCGTGGAGGAATGAAGTCATTCATGGATATGTTCATGATCCTGGAGCTGCAATGTTAGGTGGAGTAGGAGGTCATGCTGGTGTTTTTTCAACTGCTGAAGATTTAGCCAAGATAATGCAGATGTATTTAAACAGAGGCTCATATGGTGGAAAACAGTTTGTAAAGCCCGAAACAATAGATTTGTTTACTTCCGTTGTAAAAGAGGGTAATAGAAGAGGTATTGGTTTTGACAAACCTGTTTTAGATAAAACATTGTCAGGACCGTCAAGTAAAGAAGCTTCACCTTCTTCTTATGGTCACTCTGGATTTACAGGAACATTAGTTTGGGTCGATCCGGAATATAATTTGGTATATATTTTTCTATCCAATCGAATCCACCCACATCAATATAATAAACGTCTTATTACAACAGATGTGCGTACAAATATTCAATCTGCTATATACAGATCATTACCCGAATATTGGGAAAAGAAAGAGTTGAAGTCTGATAAGGATTAATAGAATAAACACCAATAAAACTATTTCTTATAGATAATTTTATTGGTGTTTCTAACTTCTATATGTCGTAAAAAGTTTTAAATGCCTTAATAGCATATGTGTGGTCGTTAACTCCTGATAGTTCTCTTGCACTGTGCATGGCAAGCATTGGGTTTCCCATATCTACCGATCTTAAATCAATTTGACTTAAAGAAACATTTCCTAAAGTTGATCCTCCTTCCATATCAGATCGGTTAACAAACTTTTGATAAGGTACATTAGCTGTTTTGCAAATGGTTTCGAAAACAGCTCCTGAATCACCATCTGTAGTGTATTTCTGATTTGCGTGAATCTTTATAACAGGACCACCATTAATAACAGGATGCAAAACAGGATCGTGCTTTTCAACTTGATTCGGATGAATCGAGTGAGCCATATCTGCCGATATCATAAATGAGTTATATATCATTTTGAAAAAATCATCCTCGTTATGACCTAGAGAATAATTAATTCGTTTAAGAATATTTGATAGTACCGGAGATCCTGCACCTTGTTTTGTTTGACTGCCTACTTCTTCATTATCAAAAATACATAGCATTTTAGTATTTTCAATGTCGTTTGATTTAATTAAAGCTTCAAGTCCTGCATGCACCATCGCTAAATCATCTAACTTAGGAGAACTTATAAACTCTTCGTTTATGCCCATTATACAACCTTTCTCATATTCGTATAAATTAAGATCAAAGTCTATGATATCAGAAGGGTCTACATTTAATTCCTTTGCTATTAAATTAAGCAAGTAGTTGTCTTTTTCAAAAGTATCATTAATAATTCCCATTAATGGAAGCATATCTTTTTGCTTATTCAAAGCTACACCGTCATTAACAGACCTGTTAAGATGGATAGCTATGTTTGGTATAATAAGAATTGGTTTGTTGATATTTATGTACTTATGATCAGGAAATAATGGGTTATTTGATTTAGTACTTACTCTACCGGCTAATGATAAAGGTCTATCCAGCCATGTCATTAAAATTGGCCCACCATAAACTTCCGTATTTAATTTTAGAAATTTATTTTCTACAAGAATTTCAGGGTTAGGCTTAATTTTAAATCCAGGAGAATCACTATGTGCACTGATCATTTTTATACCAGAAGAAGGTAATTCAGTGTTACCGATGCAAAAAGCAAAAATAGCAGAGCCGTTTTTAGTAGTATAGTATTTTTTACCTTTCTCCAGTTTCCATGTGTCAGTTAATTTTACTTCAGTAAAGTCATGTTGCGATAATACTTTTGCAATATTTGAGACAACATGGTAAGTTGAAGGACTCTTATGTATGAAGTTTATTAATTCTTCTGCAAGTGTGTTTTCTGGTTTCATTCTTTAATTTTTTTGCAATTTATAAAAAACGGAAATATTGATGCTTCCAAGTCGATATGACTTTTATTACCATTTTATATAAATATCTTGTGATATCTATTTGAATATGCAACAATATAAGCTGTCTAAATGTTTTTGTATTTTACTTTATCTTGAAAAAATGATATTTTAAGTGCAAAAAATTTAGTTTGGAGTACTTGCTTAATAAAAACAGTTTAATATTTAATAATTTAGGTTTAAATTAAATGTGCTATGAACAATAAGGAGACTGAAGAAAATATTAAATGTACCTTAAGTAAAATTCCATTTAAGATATCATTGTGTTTTGAGTATTTAATTCAGGATATTGAAAAAATAGCTTTGAATGAAAAGCATCCTATGAATTTAATGGCTCAACAAACTTGTGAATTGATAAATAATCATAATGAATTTAAGTCATCAAATATGGATATTCAGGTAGTTGAAAAGAATCCTGAAATTGTTGAACGATTGATGTCTTTTGTAGTTAATCCAATGTATCAAGATTGTCAATTGACTGCGGTACATCAGCCCTTTGCAATGATGCCATTCTTTGCTTCTCAATATTATTATGAACTTTTTGGAGATGCAAATAAATCGCTGGAAATTGAAAATACTATAGTAAAGGATGAAGATAAAAAGTTTATCACAGTACTTTTTCATGCCTATCTTTTGATATTGGATAAAATTTATCATTTAGATTTATTTAAGGATAAGCCCTTTACATTTAAATTAATTGATCGAAAAAGTAAATTGGTAAAATTCTTTTCTTCGGTTGTTAACGGAAAATATATACAAATTCAAGATGTAAAGCCACATAAGAAACTTGATCCAGATGAAATTAAAAGTCTAATCAACAGAGAAAATGATCTTGACTATTGGAATAAGATGATTCCATTAGAAAACTATGAATTTTCTGGTTTTATGAAAATAGATTATTTCGATGTAACCTATGATTATGTTATTTCGCAATTGAAATCTGAATTATTGAATAGATCGAGTATCATCACAGAAAAAGGTTTTGATAATATTAGAAAATGGATTAGATCTTTAATTGAAAACCCTGATTTAGAAGTAGGATTGATAGCTGTTAATGATTTTAAAACAACAAATACTAAGAAATCTATTTGGAAAAGTATTATACCGTATTCTGAATTATCATGTTCAGATTATATTAATAGTGTATATGAAAATGCTTTTAAAACCAAGAAAATTGTAATAACAAACGATTTTAATGAGGAGAAACCAAATATTGTAATTAATGCTTTTTTGAATAAAGGCATTAGAAGTCATGTTATAGTTCCATTGGTTTTGGATGGTGAAGTTGTTGGAGGGTTAGAATTTGCATGTTCTAAACCTGGAAATCTTTCAATGATTCAGGTAAAGCGTTTGATAGAAGTTTATCCAATTTTCGCCCTTGCTATCAAACGATCGTTAACAGAATGGAATGATAAGGTAAATTCGATTATACAGAAAGAGTTTACAGCAATTCATCCATCAGTGGAGTGGAAGTTTAGAGAAGTTGTTGAGGAAACTCTCAGTGGCGATAATTGCGAGGAAAATATAAAGGTTGTTGAACCAATTGTTTTTAATGATGTGATACCCATTTATGGAGCATCGGATATTAGAGGCTCTTCTATAGAGAGAAATAAGGCCATACAAGCAGATCTCAAAGATCAATTAATTATGGTTAAAAATATTTTATGTGTTGATGATAGATTAAAGGTTATTCCTTTAGTAACGAATTTGTGTTATAAAATAGATCAATATCTGGTAACCGTCAATAAAGGTCTAAGGGCTGGCGATGAAATTACAATAATAGATTTTTGTAAAAATGAAATTGAACCCATTTTTAAAATTTTAAAAGAACGTTTTGTAGATCTGCAGCCAAATATTGATAAGTATTTTAATGCATTAGATCAGAATATAGGAATTTATTATAATAAGCGTAGAGATTTTGAAGCCAGCTTAACAACTATAAATGAACAGATAAGTAATATTCTTGAAGAAGAACAAATTATAATTCAGGCTGTATTTCCTCATTATTTTGAGAAATATAAAACTGATGGGATTGAATATAATGCATATATAGGTCAATCCTTAGTTAAGGATATTACTTATAATGATATCTATTTAAGGAATATTAGATTATGGCAATTGCTAGTTATGGTTAAAATAGCTCGACGAATTAGAGCGGTTCAATCTGATTTAAAAACTAAATTAGATATATCGCAATTGATTTTAGTTCATACATCACCGTTAAGTATTGCATTTAGACAAGATGAAAAGAAATTTGATGTAGATGGTGCTTATAATATTCGCTATGAAATCACAAAGAAAAGAATAGATAAAGCTTTAATTAAAAACTCTAAGCAAAGGATTACTCAAGTTGGTAAAATAGCCATAATTTACTCTTATGCAGAAGAGATTGAGGAGTATAAAAGATATATAGATTTTTTGATTTCACAGAATTATCTTAAAAAGACAATAGAGGATTTGGAACTTGAAGATTTAAAAGGCGCTTCGGGTCTTAAAGCTCTCAGGGTTGAAGTGGATTTTGAAAATACAAAAAATACTATTGTTGGGGATTTAGAATTCGATTCTTTAATAGGTTCATTGCTATAAATAAAGAAAGCGATACATATGTATCGCTTTAATTATAATTGTTATGTATTATGCAGTTTAGTTTTTAGCCATTTGAGCTAATTTGTTACTAACAACAATTTTCTTTTGTTGAGCAATTTCATTATTTAATTGAAATGTAAGTTTATTATCAACAATTCTAAAATTAATAATGGAATAATCTGGTGTAAAATGTTGTTCTTCTGTAACAGTCATAATGTTATTGTTTCCAATAAGGTCAAGATCTTTCTTTAATCTTGTAGATTTTCCGCTTGGAATAAATAGGACCTGACATTTTTTTATGTCTTCTAATTCAGAAACTTCAATTACGTTGATTTTGGCATAACCAAGGCTTTTCCCATTAATGCTTTGGTTTAGTTCATTGAGAATACTATGACTTTTACCATAAACACCAACAGTAAATGTTTCCATAGATTCTTGTTGAGGCCATCTTACATATCTCATAAAACTTGCTATAAAAGAGGCTTCAACCTTTTCAACTGCAGTCTGGGCATTTGCACTGAAAAATAACATGCATAATAATGCCACTCCCATAAATCTTTTAATCATCATTCAATAACTTAGTTTAATGTTTAATTTTAAGCCACTTAACGGAATTGAAAAATATTGGTTACTCAAGTTTAAATATTTTAACACACTGATAATTATCAGGTTTGTGTTTGTTGATTGCTGTATGTGTGTTTAAAATAAAGAAAATCAACTATATACGTCTTGTGTGTTAGCGTTTTTGATGTTGAAATCCTAAATTTAGTTTAGTTATTTTAACATTTATATGAGGTTATTTAAAAATTACAATTTAGTGCATTGTAAATTAAGCACATATTGTTTTGATTGCATTGTTAAAATCTTCTTTAATTAGAGGTTTGGCTATAAATGCAGTGGCTCCACTTGATAAGCATGAATCTATTGTGTTAATAGAATTGTCTCCAGATAAAATTACTACCGGAATATTAAGCCATTCTTCCTGTATTTCTTTTAATATTTCAAAACCATCTTTATTGGGCATGTATAAATCCAATAATACAAGGTCTGGTTTTTCTTTTATGATTAATTTCCACCCTTCCAAACCATCATTGGCTTCGATTATTTCAAAGTTATATGTTGATAAGAATTTCTTAATTGTTACTCTTGATTCAAGAGCGTCGTCTACTATTAATACTTTTTTCATACGTCAATGAATTAATTGTCTTCCTATGTGAATTTACGATACAAACAAATTAAAGTATCATAATAGTTGATTTGTAGATGTATTTTGTAGACGAATTATGAAATAATGATGTTTAATTCACATTTAGTTTTTACGCATAAGCAAGCCTATTATTCCATATGATATATAAGCGTCTTTCAAAAATAGGGCTATAATCCAAATGAAGCAAATTGTAGTTATGCCTTTTACTTGTACAAAATTTTAAAATAAATACACCTGAATTTTCATATATAAATAATGAGTTAATGTTAATAATAATCAGGGAGATAAGATATTTGTGTTTGTTAAAAAATAAACTAGTAGGGACTGGTAGGTAATATTTGATTTTTTTTTCTTATAATTGCATTGTGTAAATAAAAATTAACTATTAAAAGAATTCTTTAACAGTTAATTCGTTATAAAATTTATTAGAGTTTAATTATAAAAAAAAACATAAAGTTATGGCAACTATAAGTTCAATTGTTGAAAAAATTAATGGTGGAGATAATCCTGTTTTTAAAGAGTTATATGGCTCTGATCAAGTATTATTAAAAGAACAAGCTGATCGATACGTAAAGTATATTAATGAATTTAAAAGTATATACGGAAGCGATGATATTACTTTATTAAGTTCACCAGGAAGAACTGAAGTTGGTGGAAACCATACAGATCATCAATTAGGACGAGTTTTGGCTGGTGCTGTAAACTTAGATAATATAGCTATTGCTTCTGCTAATGGAACAGATACAGTTCGTATTACTTCTATTGGTTTTGATCCATTCGAAGTAGATCTTAGTAATCTTGAAATTACAGAGTTTAAGATTACTCCAGGAAACCTTGTTAAAGCAATTGCTAAAGGTGTTAAAGATTTAGGTTTGGAGATTGGAGGTTTTGATGCTGTGATTCACGGATGTGTGCCTGAAGGATCAGGATTAAGTTCATCGGCTTCTTTTGAGGTTTTAATAGGTGCAATTTTTAGTAATCTATTTAACGGTGGAAAATTAGATCCTGTAGATAATGCTAAAATTGGACAAAAAGCTGAACATGCTTGTAAGAAGTTTTGTGGATTAATGGATCAAACAGCATGTGCAGTTGGGGGATTTATTACAATTGATTTTGAGAATCCAGCTAATCCAATTGTTAAAGCTTTAGATTTCGATTTCGCTAAAACAGGTTATTCTCTAGTAATTACAAATACAGGAGGAAGTCATGGTGGATTAGATGAAGAGTATAATGCTTTGCCATCAGAAATGAAAGATGTAGCAAAAGAATTAGGACAAGAAGTCTTAAGACCATTATCAATGGAAGATGTAGTGAAAGGTATTCCAACTATCAGAGAGAAAGTTGGAGATAGAGCGTTATTACGTGCTATTCACTTTCAAGCTGATAATGCAAGAGTTGTAGATGAAGTAGAGGCATTAGAGGCAGGTAATTTTGATAAATTTCTAGAATTGGTAATTGAATCAGGTTTTAGTTCATATATGTACAATCAAAATATTTTTGTTGCACATGATGTGAAAAATCAAAGTGTTTCTCTGGGCTTAGCCTTAAGTGATTTGGTATTAAAAGGAAAAGGAGCATGGCGTGTACATGGTGGTGGATTTGCAGGTACAATTCAGGCGTTTGTTCCAAATGATCTTTTAGACACATATATTTCTACATTAGAATCTGTTTTTGGTGAAGGTAATTGTCACAAACTATTTATTAGATCTAAAGGTGCTGTTCAGGTTGAATTATAATAATTAAGATCATATAAAACTTTTATTTAATACATTATAAAATGAGTAAGAATAAATATTTATTTCCGCTTGTTGTTATGGCATCGTTGTTTTTCCTTTTTGGATTTATTACAACGATGAATAATTCAACGATCGAATTTTTAAAGGATGCTTTTGGATTAAACGATGTTCAGAAACAGTTGCCAAATACTTTCTTTTATGGTGCGTATATTCTTTCTGTGCCAGTTGGATTTTTAATTAATAAAATCGGATATCGTTTTTCAATTTTTACAGGTCTAGGATTAATTGCGATAGGATTTTTTGCTAGTATACCAGGTGTTGGATTTGGTTATTATGGTTTCCTAAGTGCAGTATCTATTTTTGCGATTGGAGTTGTTATTCTTCAGGTTGCTGCAGCACCTTATGTTGTAGCTTTAGGACCTAAAGAAAGTTCAGCTAGTCGTTTAACTCTTACAAATGCATTGAATTCTGTAGCAACTGTAATTGCTCCTATTTTCGTATCTATTTTATTAGTGACTCCAAAATTGGGGGAAGGTGAAGTTTTAGAGAATTCAGTAATTCAAGGTATTGTAAAATATCCTTTTATTGGTATTGGTGTAGCAACAGCTGTTATTCTTGTAATTATGTTTTTCTTAAAATTACCAAATATTAAAGAAGAACAAGAAAAAGCAGAAGCAGAAGGTGCTGTTAAGCATAAATCAAGTGCATTTAAATATACTCATGTTTGGTTAGGTTCGTTAGCTATATTTGTTTACATGGGTATTGAGATTGGTATTCCAAGTTTCTTTGCTGATTTTTCTAATAATGCCGGTGCTGTAATTGAAACATCAACTACAGATATGTTAAAGTATTACTGGGGAGGTTTAATGGTAGGACGTTTGTTAGGTATTTTTGTACTTCAAAAGTTCAAGCCAGGTTTAATACTTACAGTATGTGCTTTAGGTGGTGCAGCTATGTTAGGCGGAAGTATGGCTCTTTCTGGAAATATTGCAATGTGGATGTTCTTAGGAACAGGTTTATTCCACTCAATTATGTGGCCGGTTATTTATAGTTTAGCTTTAGAAGATCTAGGTCCACATGCTGATGTTGCTTCTGGTATTATTGCAACTTCGGTTATTGGAGCTGCTATCTTAATGCCTATTATGGGTGGAATTCAAACTATGGCTGGTGTTATTGCTGCTGTTAGTTGTTTATTTGTTTATTATTTGTATTTGGTTTTCTTTGCACAAAAGGGATCAAAAATTAGATAAATTAAAAGTTAGTATTAATTAGATAAAGCATCTATTAATATTTTAATAGGTGCTTTTTAACATAAAGTATTATGACAAAAGCTTCAGATATATTTACATTAAAAAATGCCAATAATATTGAAGTATCGTTTATTGGTAGAGGTGGTCAGATTGTTGGTATTAAGGTGCCGGATTCTAAAGGTGAAGTAGCCGATGTTGTTATTGGTTATGAAACTGTTGAGGAAGCGTTAGCCGGTGATGCATATTTAGGTGCATTGTGTGGACGTTATGCTAACCGTATTGTTGATGGTAAGTTTGAATTAGATGGAGTTGCTTATCAATTGGATACGAATAATGGTCCAAACCATTTACATGGAGGTGTTGATGGTTTTAATCTTAGAGTTTGGGACGTAGAAGCTAATGAAGATCCTAAATTTGCTCAGTCGTATAAATTGTCTTTAACAAGTCCTGATGGAGATCAAAAATATCCTGGAGAACTTAAGGTTAATGTGATCTATGGATTAACAAATGATAATGAATTTGTTATTGATTATACAGCAGAAACTTCTAAAACCACAATAATAAATCTTACCAGTCATGCATATTTTAATTTAAAAGGAGCAGGTACTGGATCTGTTGAAAATCACGAACTACAGTTAAATGCTTCTAAGTATACTCCGATTGATGGAGAAATTGGGACTGTTACAGGTACTATTGATGAAGTTAAAGATACTGCAATGGATTTTATTGATGGTAAAAAAATTGGGGAAGCTTGTCACTCATCAGATGAACAAGTTAAGCTGGTTGATGGAATAGATCATAACTTTGTTATTGATGGATTTGATGGATCTTTAAAATTAGCTGCAAGATTGATGGATCCTGAAAGTGGTAGAGAAATGGAGGTGTATACAGATCAGCCAGGTATTCAGGTGTATACAGGTAGTCATTTTGATAGTTCAGAGAAAGGTAAGTTAGGAAATCCTATTGAAAAATGGGCAGGTGTAGCTTTAGAAACACAAATTTTCCCGGATTCACCTAATAAAGATAATTTCCCAAACGCCGTTTTAAAACCAGGTGAAGTTTATAAACATACTTGTGTGTATAAGTTTATCTAAGAATTATTGATGAAATTTATAGTGAAGCCATACTGTTTTTGGGTGGCTTTTTTGTTTTTTATAAAATACAATTAGAAATGTATCATTTAAAATAATGTTGATGAATTGAAAATGAAAGTATTAATGAAATAATATTCATTTTGCTATTTTTTAACATATACATTTTTTTTGATTTTTTAAATATTTTATTTTCTTTTGGCGCGACTAAAATAAAACTAATTAAAACTTCAAAATGGAAACGACAAAGAAAGAAAATTTTGCTTTGCCGATTGTAATGATGATCCTGCTATTTGGTATGATCTCTTTTGTTACAAATTTGGCTGCACCTATGGGTGTTGTATTAAAGTCTCAGTTTGGGGCAAGTAATTTAGAAGGAATATTAGGAAACTTTGCAAATTTCCTGGCCTATCTATTTATGGGAATTCCAGCAGGAAAACTTTTAGAAAAAATAGGATATAAGAAAACTGCTCTTATTGGTATCGTTGTTGGATTTGTAGGAGTAGGCATTCAATACATGTCAGGTATTGCAGCAAGTTTTTTAGTGTACTTATTGGGAGCTTTTGTTGCAGGTTTTTCAATGTGTATATTAAATGTTGTTGTTAATCCAATGCTAAATACTCTTGGCGGAGGTGGTAAAAAAGGTAATCAATTGATTCAGGTTGGTGCAACTTTTAATTCTTTTATGGGTACTTCAGTACCTTTGCTTGTAGGTATGTTAGTAGGGGAAGTAACTAAGAATACGTCTATTAAAGATGTGAATCCAGTAATGTTTATTGCAATGGGAATTTTTGCATTAGTTGGTATTGTACTTTATTTTGTAAATATTCCTGAACCTCACTTAAATACTGGTGAAAAAGTTATAGAAAAATCAAAATATAGTGCATGGTCTTTCCGTCACTTTATTATGGGTGCTATTGGTATTGGTGTTTATGTTGGAGTAGAAGTTGGTGTTCCAGGAACAATGTTCTTCTTTTTAACAGATTCTAATGCTGGTGCGCTTGATGGAGGTACTGCAGGAACAGTTGTTGCTACTTATTGGTTATTGATGCTTGTAGGTCGTTTTGTTGGTGCTTCGATTGGAGGTAAAGTTTCAAGTAAAACAATGTTGATCGTTGCTTCTGCAATTGGGATGGTACTAGCTCTTATGGCAATCATATCACCAATTACGTCAACTGTTTCTATTCCTGTTTTCCAAAGCTCAACAAGTGGAGTGTCATTTTTATTGGCGAAAGTACCTATTAGTGCAATGTATTTAGTGCTGATTGGATTATGTACTTCAGTTATGTGGGGTGGTATATTTAACTTGGCAGTTGAAGGCTTAGGTCGTTTTACTGCTTCAGCTTCAGGTATTTTTATGACTATGGTAGTAGGTGGTGGAATTTTACCTCTAATCCAAAATTGGGTAGCTGATAATATGGGCTTTATGGTATCATACTGGGTTCCTTTCTTAGGGTTGGCATATTTATTATACTATTCATTAATTGGTAGTAAAAATGTAAATACAGATATCCCTGTTGAATAATTAGGAATATTAATTATAAAATACTAAGGCTAAATCCGGAAAGGATTTAGCCTTTTTTGTTTTACTATTTTGTTAAATTATCTTGTTTTGACGTTTGTTTGCTAATATTTATAAATACATTATTATTTTTGTTGACTTTTTTAAAAGAAAAGTAGTTTTTAAGTGTATTTATATTCCCCCGTTTAAAATGAAGAAGAAAGACGTAATTATTAATGGAGCAATTGATTTGTTTGTAAACAAAGGCTTCTCAGCATCAACAAATGAATTGATAAATAAAATAGGAATAGCAAAAGGTACACTTTATCATTACTTTAAAAGTAAAGATCAATTAATTGTAGAGATCTATAAAGCTTTAATGTTTGAAATTGAAAGTGAATGTGTGTCGGAAATGTCAGAGGAAGAAGATCCTCATGCATATACAAAGGATGTTTTTGGTAAAATTGTTAAATGGTTTATTAAAAACCCTAATAAATTTCATTATATCAATAGCTTTGAAGCAAGCCCATATATTAAAATTCATGCTTTGTCTGTAAGAGAAACATTAAGTGGTCCTCAAAAGAATATCATGCAAAAAGTGAATATGGGCGTAATGAAAAACTATAACACAGATTTAATTACTTTTTTTGATTTTGCATTCACTCGTTCAACTGCAAATTATTTCTTAAGTCAGGTTAATCCATTAGCAAAGTTCAAATCTGAGTTCAATGAGGCTTTTGATTTGTATTGGAAGGGAGCTTCCAGGTAGTGTTTTGATTGTTTTCTTTCTGTATTTTGATGTATTTTTAATTACTTACCCCATTTATTGAAGATGTTTATGCTGTAAAAAGTGTTAAATGTCAAATAATACCCTAAAAAATAATTTTTCTTATAAAAAAGATAATTCTGTACTATGTTAAGTAGGATATATAGTGTTAGATTTGTCTTTTATACTTTCTGTATGGTTTTTAGTGATGTTGTTAATTTAAATTTAGTTAACCTAATGTAATTGGTAATGTTATTTTAACAGATATTTAAAATAAAATATACCGACTTGTCGGTCGGTTTTAGTGATATTTGCAACGATAATTTTATACTTTTGTAAACAACTATATGAAAATAGAAACACCTAAATCAAATTAAAAATGAAACATTTAATGACTAAGCTCTATTTATTGGGCTTATTTCTTGTGCTTCCTTTGGGCTTTACCTTTGCTCAAAAAACTTTGGGAGGGCAAGTAATTGATTCCAAAACAAAAGAACCGTTAGTTGGAGCATCTGTTGTAATTAAAGGTACAACAAAAGGTACTGTAACAGATTATGACGGTAATTTCTCTTTGTCGCTAGAAGAAGGAGAGAGTACAGTTCAAGTAGTGTTTATTGGTTATGAAGATTATACCCTTGATATTAAAAGCGGTATGAAATCTTTTGGAGTTATTCAAATGGAGCCTGAAACTATCGGAATAGTTGAGGTGTCTGTTTCAGCACCAATTGGTGTTGCCAGAAAAACTCCAGTGGCAATGTCAACACTTTCGCCTAGATTAATTGAAGAAAAACTCGGAACTCTGGAATTTCCTGAAGTGTTAAAATCAACACCAGGTGTTTATGCTACTAAAGCAGGTGGTGGTTTCGGTGACTCTAAAATTAACATGAGAGGTTTTCAGTCTGCTAACGTGGCTGTAATGGTTAATGGAGTTCCTATGAATGATATGGAATGGGGTGGACTTTACTGGTCGAATTGGGCTGGTTTATCTGATGTTACTCGTTCATTACAAACTCAAAGGGGGTTAGGAGCATCTAAAGTTTCAGCTCCTTCTGTAGGTGGTTCAATTAATATTGTAACAAATTCTACCGATGCAAAAAAAGGTGGTGCAGTATCCTATGCTTTAGGAAACGATGGATATAATAAAGTGTTATTTTCTGTTTCATCAGGAATTAATGAAAAAGGTTGGGCATTTACTTTCTTAGGAGCAAAAACCTGGGGAGATGGTTATATTCAGGGAACTGATTTTATAGGTTACAATTATTTTGTTAACATCTCAAAAAGAATAAATGATAGACATCAGCTTTCTTTTACAGCGTTTGGTGCACCTCAGGAACACTATCAACGTAGTAATTATGATGGTTTAACAATTGAAGGATGGCAACAAGTAAAAAATTATATGGATGGAGATAGCCCATATAAATATAATCCTACTTATGGTTTTGGTTTAAACGGAGAGCGTAAATCATCAAGTTTTAACCATTATCATAAACCACAAATTTCTTTAAATCACTTATGGCAAATTAATGATAAATCAAGTCTTTCTACAGTAGCTTATGTTTCTATTGGTAGAGGATACGGATATAGTGGTTTAGGATCTACCAGTACTTATGCAGGTTATTGGTATGGAGCTAATAATGGTGTTTTAAATACAACATTTAGAAATTCAGATGGAACCTATGCTTATGATCAGGTTTATGCTTTGAACCAAGAAAGTGAAACAGGATCACAAATGGCTATGTCAAAATCTGTAAACTCACATAACTGGATTGGTCTTGTATCAACATTAACAACTAAAGTAGGTAGTCATCTTGATGTATATGGTGGTGTTGATATGCGTTATTATAAAGGTATTCATACTAAAGAAATTAACGATTTATATGGAGGAGAATACTTCATTGACCGTTACCGTCAAAATGTTTCAGCTGTAAATAAGGCTAATGCAGAAACTGATGAGTTTTTATATAAGAAACTTCAAGTTGGAGATATTGTTTATCGTGACTATGATGGTTACGTTTTACAAGAGGGTGCTTTCGGACAAGCAGAATACAATGAAGGAAAGTTAAGTGCTTTTGCTGCTGCATCTGTATCTAATACTTCTTATTGGAGATATGATCGTTTCTATTATGATAAAGAACATGCTAAGTCAGAAACTGTAAACTTTGTTGGTTTCACAGTAAAAGGTGGTGCAAACTATAACCTGGATGAGCATCATAATGTATTTGCTAATGTGGGATATATCAGCAGAGCTCCATTTTTCTCAGGGGGTGCATTTTTATCATCAACTGTAAGTAATGCGGTAAATCCAGATGCTGTTAATGAAAAGATTTTCTCTGTAGAGTTAGGATATGGTTTCCGTTCAAGATATTTAGATGCTAAAATTAATGCTTATAGCACTTCGTGGATGGATAAAACAATGACTCGTTCAATGGATATTTTAGATGCGACAACCAGAGATGTTATTGATAGAGCAAACTTGAATATGCAAGGTGTAGACGCATTACATAATGGAGTGGAAATAGAATTAGCATCTCATTTGACTGACTGGTTAGATATTACAGGAATGCTTTCAATTGGTGATTGGAACTGGAATAGTAATTCTGTTGGTTATTTTTATAATGAAGCAGGACAGCCTTTAGCTGACAGTAATGGAACATTAGCTTCGGCAATTGGGGCAGATGATCACTCTTCTATGAAGTTAAATTTAAAAGATGTACCAGTTGGTGGATCTGCACAAACAACTGCTGCTATTGGTGCTAAATTTAAAATTACTAAAGATTTTAGATGTGGTATAGATTATAACTATATAGCCAGAAACTATGCTGACTGGTCATTTAGTAGTAGTGATTTAGCTATGAATAGTGAAAAGACTTATGAGAAATCATGGGAAATTCCATCAGCTTGGGTAGGAGACTTCTTTGCTAGTTATTCATTTCCATTTGGAAAAACAAGAGCAACTATATCAGGTAACGTAAATAATATTTTAGATCAGGAATATATAGCAGATGCTTATGATGGTGGAGATCATAATTGGCAAAGTGCATATAGAATATTCTATGGTTTTGGACGTACTTATAATGTTCGCTTAAAAATCAAATTTTAATCAATGAATAATACACAAAAGAAAATGAAGAATTTATTTTATATACTGGCTGTATTCCTTTTAGTATTTTCTAGTTGTGATTACAATGATGAAAATTTTGAAGGATTGGATGACATGACGGAGCCAACAAATGTACAATCTATAGAATTAACCTTATCAGAAGATAATTATTCTTCTATCTCAAGTAATTCTGAAAATAAAACATTGGCTGAAACTGCAGGAATTTCATCGGAGTTATCTGCATTAAAAACAACACAAGCTTTTACATCAACACTGACTGGTGCAGAATATATTCCGGCGTTTTTAAACGATGAGTATTACACTGCTGATGAAGGTTATGCTATAAAAGTAACTTACAATTATATTGAAGATGCACCTGATTATTTAAATGATATTGCAGGAGCTGAGCTTTATACAGCAACAAATGATGATTATGCTATAGCTTGGGGTGCATCAGGTAATACTTATTTAACACCTTCTTATCCAATAGAGAATTATGCTAACACTATATTGTCACAAGCATATGAGTCTGCTGAAGAAGGGGATGTTAAAGTATTAGCATATAACTATTATGAAGGTGGTAATATTGAAATCAGAACATCTTTAAATGAAGATTTTGAGTCTATAACTACATATGAAGATGTAGCAGTTTCTGGATGGACTAATTTTGCAGAAACAGGTGATGTTTTATGGCAAGGTCGTTCTTATAGCAGTAATTTATATCCACAATGTACTGCTTATGGTGCAAGTGGTGATGTTGTTTCGTGGTTGATATCACCTTCAGTTACTTTGTCAGGTATTGAAAACCCTAAATTAACGTTTGATGTTACTTTAGGTTATTACAATGCAGACTGTTTACACGTTATGATATCAGATGATTATAACGGAGTAGATCCTACTACAGCTACATGGACTGATGTTACATCTGCATTTGCATTTTATCACGCATCAAGTGGTTATACAAGTATGTATTGTCCAGGTGTTTACGATTTAAGTAGTTATACTGAAAGTCCAATTTATATTGCATTTAAGTATGTAGGTAATTCATCTACAGCAACAACAACCGTTCAAATAGATAATGTTCAAGTGAATTCAGATATCACTGTATCTGAAGATGCAGCGTATACTGAAGACTTTACTGCAGGTATAGATAGTTGGACAAATGTTGCTGTTCAAGGAACAAAAACATGGTCTGCAGGTTCATATAGTGGTACTAGTTATGCTAAAATTAGTGCTTATGGAACTACTGAAGAGCAAGAGGCTTGGTTAGTTTCTCCTACTATTAGCGTACCATCAGGTAATGCGCCTCAATTTAAGTTCCAGGTATCAGTTGGTTATTATAATGCTTCAGGTTTATCAGTGCTTATTTCTTCTGATTATGTAGATGATGTAACAACTGCAACATGGACTGATATTACAGAAAGTTTTGATATTCCAGAGGGACCAACAAGTGGGTACAGTACTTTTGCTGTAGCTGGAGCATATTCTTTAAATGATTATTTAGGTCAAAATGTTACTGTAGCATTTAAATATGTAGGAAATGGAAGTGATAGCAGAACAACAACATACGAAGTAGCTGATGTTAATGTTGTTTCATATACTAAAACAGCTAGTGCTTCATTAAAATCATTAAGTACAAAATCAAGTACTTTCTATACTACATATTATATTCCATATGAATATAACGGATCAAAATGGGAGCAATATGAAGGCGTTGTTATGCCGAACTCTGCTGATTATGAGTCTATGGGTATAGGCTATTTCTCATCTTCAGTTTCAATTGATGACTATTTAGAAACTTTCTTAGAACAAAATTATCCATATGCACAAGAAGAAGATATTGTTGCAGTGGGTTATTTATATGGAAGTGTAACAGGTCTGGGTGCTAAAGAATTTATCTATACTTCAGGAGAATGGATGAGTAGTGTTGATCCTGTAGAAGTAACAGAACAGTTTGTTAAATCATCAACTGGTTTTGTTTGGGATCCAAGTGTGGTTATTAATTTATTGCCAGTTAAAAATTCAGAACCAGCTACCACTTTCTATCAAGCAGCAACTGATTGGGTTTGGGAGAATGTAGATCAGGCAGAGTTAGGTGCTTCAAATAAAGGTGATGGTTATGTAACTTCCTACGGTAATAATGAATACTATACTGGATGTTCTGCATACTATAATAATATTGACATGCGTCCAGCACAAGCAATTGCACAATATTCTGCTGGATATGAAGGTATGACTGATGACGAAATAGTAGCTTTAATGACTGAAAGACTTAAAGTTGTTATGGGCGAAGTGCTTGCGGTTCAATATCCAGATGTAGAACCTATTTCAGGTGTAGATTATACTTATACTGTGAATGTTGGTATTTATACTGGTTCTTCAATTACAGATGTAACTCATAGCTTAGTTTATAAAGTATCGGGAGTAGGAGAGTTTGAATATGTAAGCGGTCCTACGGCTATTGAATAATATATCTTATTTTTATTATATGAAGGCTATCTCTTATTGAGATAGCCTTTTTTCATTATTATTCTTCACTTCTATTTTGATAGATTTAGTCTTAAATCATCAAATTTCATATTTATCTCTTATAGTATGTAGGATTTTTCTATTTTTGTTTTGTTGAGTGAAATAGAAATCGATTAAACTTTGCATGGAGCATTTTGATGTAATCTTAGTATTTGTTGTACTTGCCTTTATACTAATCTCTTTATATAAAGAACTTTTAGGAGCAGCATTTACTTTTTTTGTTGCAGTTATGATATTAGGATTCTTTGGTGTTTTAACTCCAAAAGAATTGTTGGCAGGTTTTGCTAATGAGCAAATTGCTGTAATAATAATGCTATTGTTATTAGGTGATGCTATCCGTCAGATTTCAGTTATAGAGATTTTTTTTAGTAAAATATTTCCGCGACAAAGTGGATATCGGGGATTTTTATCTCGTATAATGTTATGGATTGGAGGATTTTCAGCATTTTTAAATAATACCCCTTTGGTGGCAGTTATGATGCCTTATGTGCATAATTGGTCGAAAAGAAATGATATATCACCCTCAAAATTATTATTACCTCTCTCGTATGCAGCAATTTTAGGTGGATGTGTTACATTAATTGGAACATCAACAAACCTCATAGTTAATGGTATGGTTATAGATCAGACCATATTTCCTGATATGGAACCTCTTCATATGTTTGATTTCTTTTGGGTAGGATTTCCAATGTTGGTAATAGGATTCTTATATTTATTTTTCTTCGGAGATAAACTTTTGCCAAAGCGTAGTCCATTAACTAAAAGTATATCAGGATCTGAGCGTAAATATCTTGTTGAGGCCAAGGTTAAAAAAGATTCAAAGTTGGCAGGAAGAACTATTGAAGATTCAGGATTAGGTAATTCAAAAGGACTTTTTCTTGCAGAGGTGGTTAGGCGAAATTATACATTTCAGGTTTTTGATAAAAACTTTGTGTTGGAGTCAGGAGATTTGTTAAGATTTGCCGGAGAAAGTGAGGATATAGCTAATTTATTATCAGATAGCCGGAACCTAAGTTTACCATCTGTTGGGATGATGAGTAAATTAAAAAGAGCCGATGTTGTTGAAATAGTAATTTCTCATAATAGTACTTTGATTTCTAAAATGGTCAAGGATATTAATTTTAGGAGTAAATATGATTCTGTACTTTTAGCAATTCATAGAAATGGGGAAAGAATTATTGGAAAATTAGAGGAAATTAAACTGAAAGCAGGTGATGTAATTTTATTACTTGCAGGTGCCGATTTTAACTCAAGGTCTTCTGATGATATGGATTTTTACCTTATTTCAAAAGTAAAGGAAGTAAGAAAGCCGGAGAGGTATAAAATATGGACCTTGTTTGGTGGTACTTTACTCGCCATTTTTCTATCAGCATTAAACTTAATTCCTTTATTTATGGGATTGCTTGTTGTGCTTGTGGTTATAAATATATTGGGAGTTGTAAATGCAAAGGATCTCCCTAAAAGTATTGATTATAATCTAGCAGTGATTATTGCTTTATCCTTAGCTTTAGGAACAGCTATGATTAAGACGGGTGTAGCTGATATGATTGCTAATTTTATGATATCAATTTTGTTTCCATTTGGCAAAGTTGCAGTATTGTTGGGGATATACCTCATTACTTCAATTTTAGCTGCTTATATTACGAATAAAGCAGCTGTAGCAATTATATTCCCAATATCCTTAACAGCAGCACATACCTTGCAACTTAATCCTCTTCCATTTGCTCTGGTTGTATCCTTTGCTGCAGCAGCAAACTTCTTAACCCCTATTGGCTATCAAACAAATCTAATGGTTTACGGACCTGGAGGATATACGTTTAAAGATTTTTTTAGAATTGGTTGGCCTTTAACTTTAATTTATATGGTTGTCACGGTAGCAATACTTAATTATATGTATCTGTAATAGACTTGATTATTCTCTGCTTTGTGAATTGGGTTAATTAAATTTTAATGTTTATTGCTTATTAAATTCAGCTAACCATTTGGGATATTCATTACTTAGTAATTCTTCCGGCCAATATCCATACCATCCGTAACCTGCTCTTCTTTCTGGATTTACTTCAGCTAAAGAGTAGACTTTTTTTCCAGCTCTTGTACACATAAAAGGTTTGTTAGTCTCAATTTCATAGAAACGAGCCCATATTGGCGGAGCGGTTGAATCATTAATGACAACTCGATCTATATCAAGATTAACTCCTTTGTATGTTCCTTTGGGTACCTGTATATCTTTTATTCTGATATTGTGCAATTTTGACTCTTCAAGCCACTGAATAGCATCCTTAATTGATGTATAAATAGAGTCGTTAGGCTTGGCAACTCTCATTAAAAGTTGAATGATGGCTGTTGTTTCTTTTGATGCAATGGATGGTAATTCGTAGGTTCTGGCTTTAACTGGTTTAAATGTTTCGTGGCTGTGTTGTTGACACCACCCTTTCTTTTTGTTATTGACTACAATCTGACATTTTAATATGGTGCTTAAAGCCTTTTCTTCAGCTTCAATAAGCTTTTCTTTTAAAGACTTGGATATCCATTGATATTGGGACTTATTTTCTTTTATATCTAATAATAAATGCATAATTCCAGTCATAACATTGTCATTAAATGTAATGGCATCCACATCCCAACCTCTCCATCCGCCAGAAGGACGTTGAGTATTTATAATGTATTCTAATCCTTTTTTAGCACTTTCTTTAAATATATCATTGCCTGTATTATAATAAAGTTTCGATAAAAATTCTATTTGAGGGTGAGTATTGTCATTATCAAATGTACTCGTTAATGCATGTTCTGTTAAAGTATGTTTTAACGAATCAACATTGATGTTGGCTAACCAATCCATATTCTTGGGCCAACCACCATCGGGATTCTGATATTTTACGAAGTTTCTTCCAATAGCTTCTATACTGTCAGTGGAAAAACGTTTGTAATTAAAATTTTGCGAAAATAAATTCCAGTGATGTATTCCATCGCTAAATTTATCTAATGAAATAGGTAGTTGTTCTTTTGAGTTATTAGTTGATGAAGAACATGAATTTAATATTATTATAGCAAATGCAAGTAATAAGTTACGCATAGATTTTTCATTTCGTAAATTAGGAAGGCTTAAAAATACAAAAGGCTTTAGGATTCCTAAAGCCTTTTATGAATAAATATATATTTGAGAATACTATTTACATGCAATAGTTTCAATTTCTACTAAAACTCCTAACGGAAGTTCTTTTACTGCAAATGCAGCTCTTGCTGGAGGGTTTTCTGAATAATATTTACCATAAATCTCATTCATATCCTTGAAGTTTGCCATGTCAGACAATAAACAAGTTGATTTTACAACATCACTAAAGCTATATCCAGCTTCAGTTAATATTGCTTCAATGTTTTTCATAACCTGTTCAGATTGTTCTTTTATACCACCTTCTACAGCTTTTCCTGTTTCAGGATTAATTGGAATTTGACCTGAAATAAATAACATTCCATTGGCTTCAATGGCTTGACTGTATGGTCCAATAGCTGCAGGGGCATTTGATGTACTTATAACCTTTTTCATTTTGTAATATTTATGTTTTTGCTTTAGGATCTATACTTCTATATAATGCAATACTTCTTTAAAAATTTGGATTGTCTCTTGCGCTACTTCTCTTATCGTACTTTAAATCCTGAAGTAAAGAAGAATTTACACTAATGGAGAAGAAATAAGACTTGTATTTACCAACCGGAACGAGGTTGAAACTCATTCCCCAACAATGAAGATCTCTGGAAACTCTAAAGTTGGTATGAGAAATTTCTTGTGTGTCGAAATTATAACCAGACGAAAATGAAAATTTCCATTTAGGTGTTAAAGAGAAATCACCACTAAAGTTTACACTTGAGCTTATCTCCTTTTTGTAAGCCATTTTACTTTTGTCAAAATCACCATTTGTTAGCCTTAAACTATAGTTAAGAGATAAGTTCCATGGAAATTCAAACTTTGTATAGCCATCATCACCTATCTGTGATTCTTGAGCTCCTCTTGTGTTAGCAAAAGCATCAGGTAATTGATCGGCTCTGTCTAATGGATTATTCATATCATTTACTGGAGGAGTGTTTTCGTCTGGATTTGTGTTGTCTCCGTCTGTTACTCCATTCCTGGCATCTCTCCATTTCTTTAGTTTCTCAGATCCAAAAGAAAGACCAAAGCTTAAATTAGCAGACTCTAATCGAGCTAGTTTTTGTTTGTTTTTCCACAATGATTCATTAATCCTTATTACGTTACCAGTAGCTGATGTATCTAATGCATAAGGATCAAAAGTTCCTCCAAAGTTAATGTTTGTACCAAAAATTTTGGTTCTACCACTCATGCTGATTTTTGACCATTTTAGTGAATCTGCCAGGAAGTTATGAGATGTAGAAAAGTTTAAGCTTTCCAAAATCTTTATTTTTTTATAACCAGTAGAGTCTTTGTCACTTTTTACTTTCATCTCAAGAGTATTACCAAGAGATAAACCTAAAGAACCGGATTTACCTTTTCCCGGAGTTCCATAGAGAGCACCTTCATATCGGGAGTATTCATAATTAATGATAGAATCAAGGTTTGGATCATAGTATTCAAACCAGTCGTAGTAACCATATTTAGCTTTGCCAAAATCAGGACGAGCAGATAAGCTGACTGAAGGTGTCATTACATGGCGTATTTTATCTACTTTATCTCCAAAAATTGATCTCCAAGGGGTAAAGAATGTATAAAATTTAGTTGATGTACTAACAGAATAGCTATAATCATAAACTCTATTAAAACCACTAGTTGTATCTTTTACTACAATTTCCTCATTCTCTTCGTCCCATTCTTTTGATATTGATTTTGTATACCATCGTTCCGTGTAATTAACAGATGGCGTTAAGGTAAAATACTTTAATAACTTTAGGTTCATAGATAATGGGATAGAGTGTTTTGCTCCATTTTCCCATTCCTGTGGAAATTTCTTTTTACCTAATTCACTTTCTTCTGTACTAATATAGTTTTTTACATTACCAGTATAAGATAAACTGATTTTTTCATACCAGGCTTCTTTGGATCCTACCTTGTTTTTACTTTTAAAAGGGAATATACGATTCATCGTTAAAGTAAGATCTGGTGCTGTAAAACTTACTGTAGAATCACTGGTGTTTTGAGATGCCAGTATGTTGGCAGAAAAGTTAAATGGTGCTTTAGGAAACTTTCTGCTGTATGAAATACTTGATCTTTTTGTACTTTGAGCAAGTGTGTTTACATTGATAATACTGGAAACATTATTTCGGTCGTATGAACTACTGGAGTAATTTACGCTTGCAGAAAATGTTTGATATGGATTTGCTTTTGAGTCCTGACGATGTGACCAAGTCAAAGAAAAGTCTTTAGATTTGCTGTAGTCAGGCAAATCTTTATCGCTAGTTACATTAACAATATATTGAAAGTTTAAATTACCTGAGAACTTATAGTTTAACTTATACTTTGAATTTGCTCTTGCTCCCCATGATTCATTTGCATAAAGATCACCAGTTACGGCTAAATCAAAATAATCACTTGCAGCCCAATAGTAACCGCCATCACGCAAAAACAAACCTCTGCTACTTTCTTCTCCATATGATGGCATGATGATACCAGAACTATAACTGCTTGTATTGGGAATAACAGCAAATGGAATACCTAAGGGTAAAGGAATGTCTTCTACTACCAGATAGGCTGGACCAGTAATGGTTTTTTTACCAGGTATAACCTTCGCTTTTGTTAGATTTAAATAAAAGTGAGGATGCTCGTGATTGTCACAAGTACTATAATGTCCGTCTTTTATTGAAAAAGAATCATCCGGAGCTTTTTTAGCAAATTCACTTACTACATAACCTTCACCTTGTTCTGTAACAACATGTTCAATTATGGCTTTTTCACTCTCAAAATTATATTTGATAGTTTTCATCTCATAAGATCCACTTTTGTCAGTAAATACTGGAAGACCAGAAGCTACTCCTAAGGAATCCTCAATACCATAAGCGTAAGTTAAACTGCTATCTAAATCTAATTCTATGCATGCTGCAGTAAGCGTTATATCCATATATTTTACTTCTGCATCGCCATATAAAAATACCTTTCGTGATCCATCCATTGTCATTATAATGGAATCTTTTGCGGTATATTCAACATCAGCATCTATACCTAATCCTTCCGATTTCTTAGGTGGATTAATCATTGCTGAATCCGGAACAAGAGACATAGAGTCTTTAGGTAAGGGTGGAATTGTATCTAAAGAATTATTCTGTGCAAAACAAAAATTATAAAAAAAACTGAATATCAGAACGATAAATGTAACTGTCGCTTTAATGTAATATCCTTGTTTTGTATTATTTGTATTATGATTCAATGCGTTTGTGCTTTAATTTCCAAGATTCGACAAAAATAAATAAAAATTGATGATAGAAACTTTTTATTTTCAAAATTACCTATCAGTTGTACTTTTTTATTCAATAATTAAAACTGTTTGGTAATAATTGATGATTAGCTATAAGATTGTGTGATGATATAAGTGTTTGATACATTGGTATGATGTTAATATTTAATTGACTTAATATATTTTGTTCGGATGCATATCAAATAATTTGCCACTATTTTTATAAAAGTAATTTTTACATGTTTTTTGAAATATTTTATGTACATGAAGGGTAGATTTTCAATAGCAAGAGTTATTTTTGAGAATTATTAATAATATTATATAGTTGTTGAGTTATAGATGAAAAAATCCTTAAGATATATTACCCTTATAGTTTGTATTCTGTTTATAAGTGTCATAAGTAATTTTGTGTTGGCACAAACTACAGGTAAATTTAAAAAAGTAGTTATAGATGCCGGACATGGAGGAAAGGATCCAGGTGCTCATGGTGATTATGCAAAAGAAAAGGATATTGTATTAGCTGTAGCATTGAAACTAGGTAATTATATTGAAAAATATATGCCAGAAGTTGAAGTGGTTTATACAAGAAAGAAAGATGTATTTGTTCCTTTGTCAGAGAGAGCAGAAATAGCAAATAAGTCAGACGCAAATTTATTTATTTCTATTCATGCTAATTATATTGCAAATCCTAAAATTACAGGAACCGAAACATTTGCTTTGGGATTACACAGAACTCAGGACAATCTTGAGGTTGCTAAAAAAGAAAACTCTGTAATTGTTTTAGAGGAAGACTATTCTACTACATATGAAGATTTTGATCCGAATTCATCTGAATCATATATAATATTTGAGTTGTATCAAAATATTTATTTGAATCAAAGTCTTGAAATGGCAGATTTAGTGCAACATCAATTTACAGAAAGAGTTGGTAGAAGAAACAGGGGGGTAAAGCAAGCTGGTTTTTTGGTGTTAAGAGAAACCGCAATGCCTGGAGTACTTGTTGAATTAGGCTTTTTAAGTAATGCAAACGAAGAAAAATATCTGACTTCCAATGAAGGGCAGGCTTTGTTAGCATCTGGTATATTTAGAGCTTTTAGAGATTATAAGGAAAATTTTGAAGCTAAAAATAATCTTGATATCAAAGAGGTGCCGATAGCAAAGAAAACAAGTGATATTTTGTATAGAATTCAGGTGGCCAGTAGTAAGAAACAAATCAAAGAAGGTACTTCGATATATAAAAAATTTGAAAAATTATTTGAGTATCAGGATGGCAAATATTATAAGTATGCCGTTGGTGAATCCAATAGTTTTAACGATATTAGTTTGCAAGTAAGTAAAGTACAGGAAATTGTTAAAGACTGCTTTGTAATTGCATTTAAAGATGGAAAGAGAATTTCTTTGCAAGAAGCGAGGAAATTAACAAATGAATAATTAGAATAAACTTCAGAGGTAAAAAGCAACTTTTTTATTAGGTGGGGGCACCTAAGTAATAATTTAATTCAGAGCAATCTGTAATATTATATTAGTTACCATGAATGAATTTATTCCAATTATAGATGAAGGTTCTGCTGTTCCTAAGTTTTTACAAGTTGTAAATGCTTTTGAGGAAGCAGTTAAAAGTGATAAGCTGAAAGTGGGAGATAACCTTCCGTCAGTTAATGAATTGTGTTCAAAGTGTGGCTTAAGTCGAGATACTGTATTTAAAGCATATACAGAACTTAAAACCAGAAAACTTATTGAATCCGTGCCCAATAAGGGGTATTATGTATCTAGCAATTCATCTAGTGTATTTTTGTTCTTAGATACGCTAAAAGCATATAAAGAAGTGCTTTATGGAGCATTTCGCTCTGCTCTTCCAGGAAGAATTAATGTTGATGTTCATTTTCATCATTACAATCCAAGAGTTTTTGAAGATATTGTAAGGTATGCTGCAGGTAAATACAGTCATTATATAATAATGAATTTTGATCATGAAAAGGTAAAATCAGCTCTTTCAGCAATTGATCCTTCAAAACTATTATGTATTGACTGGAACATACATGTTCCAAAAAAAAGTTCATTTCTTGGACAGGATTTTGGGGATTCTGTTTATGAAAACTTATGTAAAGTGGAGGTGAAGTTAAGAAAGTATTCAAAAATGTTCTTTGTTTATCCAGAATATACTAATCACCCGAAAATAACAGTTGATATATTTGAGCAATTTTGCATAGATAAGGAATTAGATTATGAAATTATATATAAACTGGAGGATATTTGTCCCCAAAATGGTCAAATGTATTTTACTGTAAGTGATAGGGCGTTAGGTAAAATATTAGATATAACATCAGAACTAAATTTAGAAATAGGTAAAGAGATTGGATTAATCTCTTATAACGAGACTCCAACTAAGAAATATATTAAAGAAGGTATTACTGTAATATCAACAGATTTTGCATTGATGGGGAAAAAAATGGCAAATTTTGTGGAAAAAGATGAAAAAATCAGCGAATTTGTTCCTACGAATATAATAGAAAGACATTCTTTATAAATGTTTATGTTAATTAGATGTTTTAGTGTTTATTTTAAAATTAATTGTTATAAATACTTGACATTTATTAATAAAACAGAGTAATTTGCAGGTGTGTTATTGTAGATATTTAATAAAATGTATTCTTCTTATGAACTTAATATCTATCAATAATGTTTGTAGTGTTAAGTTAAACTTTAATATCTTAAATTATGAAGCAAATTACTGACTTATTTGAATCTTCAAAAGAGTATATTGTTACTTATGGAGGTCAACTTGTTTTAGCTATTCTAACCCTAATTATTGGTTTTTGGGTAATTGGTAAATTTACTAAAGCGCTAAAAAAAGCATTTCAATTAAAGCATATTGATGAAACATTGCAGCCGTTCCTGATCGGAATGCTGAATTATACCCTTAAAACTTTATTGGTTATAAGTGTAATGACAATGGTGGGAATCCAAATGACATCGTTTATTGCAATTCTGGGTGCTGCAGGTTTAGCTGTAGGTATGGCCCTTTCAGGAACTTTGCAAAACTTTGCAGGAGGTGTAATGCTTTTAATTCTTAAACCTTTTAAAAAAGGTGATTTTATTGAAGCTCAAGGGTATAAAGGTACTGTTTCTGAAATTCAGATTTTTAGTACTGTTTTAAAAACTCCAGATAATAAGATCATTTTTATTCCTAATGGAGGATTATCAACTTCTAGTTTAATTAATTATTCAAGAGAAGAAGATCGCAGAGTTGATTTTTCTTTTGGAATTGGTTATGGAGATGATATTGATAAAGCTAAATCTGTAATTAAGCAAGTTATCGATAGTCAGGATAAAATATTACCAGAACCAGCTCCATTTATTGCTGTTGGTGAATTAGCTGATAGTTCAGTAAATATTACAACGAGAGTCTGGACAAAAGGAGCCGATTATTGGGAGGTATTCTTTTATATGAATGAAATGATTAAAAAAGAATTTGACAAGCAGGGTGTTTCTATACCATTCCCTCAAAGAGATGTTCACATCTATAATAAATAACCTAAATATATAAACTTCACACAATGATCAAGAATGTACTTATAGCAGTATTTTGCTTAGTTTTTACTATTAATATGTTTGCACAAGAGCAAAAAAATGATTCTGTTAAACACTGGAAGGCCGGAGGAAATACATCTTTGAATTTTTCACAAGTATCTTTATCTAATTGGTCGGGAGGTGGAAATAATTCTCTTGCAGGTACCTTTTTATTTAAGGGATTTTTAAATCATAAAAATGGGAAAATTGCCTGGGATAATACTTTAGATGTTGGTTATGGATTAACAAAACAAGGTGATTATAAAGTAGCCAAGTCTGAAGATAGAATACACCTTACCACAAAGTTGGGATATGAAAATGGAGGTCACTGGTTTTATACGGCTATGGCTGATTTTAAAACTCAATTCTCAGTTGGATATAAAGATCCTTTAGTACAGGAAGTACAGGTTTCTGAATTTATGGCTCCCGGATATTTGCAGTTTTCACTGGGTATGGATTATAAACCTTCTGATAATTTTTCTTTATTTATATCTCCTTTAACCTCTAAAATGACCTTTGTTACTAATGATTCGTTAGCTAGCGTAGGTGCCTTTGGGGTTGATACAGGTGAAAATATGAGAGGTGAATATGGTGCTTCATTAAAGTTAACAGCTAAAAAGAAAGATATAGTTAAAAATGTTAATGGTTACACCAGGTTAGATTTGTTTACAAATTACTCAGAAAATCCTCAAAATATTGATGTAGATTGGGAATTTGGTTTGAATATGAAAATTAATGAATTTCTTAGTGCTGTATTTACTACAAATATTATTTACGATGATGATATTAAATATGTAAATACAGATGGAGTTGAGGAAGGACCAAGAATGCAAATGAAACAACTGTTTGGAGCAGGGCTTTCATATACATTTTAAATAGTAGAAACAGGGGTTTTAACCCCTGTTAATTTTAATAAGAAGATTTGTCCTCTAAAATAATTTTTAAATATCCAGTATTTAGAAATTGATATCTTACCTTGAAAGAAAAAACTGATTTGTTTTTTCTTCTTACAGAACTATTTTAGTTCTGGGTTATATTCCAAGCACTCAATCATTATTCTATTCCAAAAAACTGATTCATTGATTTTATTATTGATTGTTGAGTGTTTTATTCAATTATCGCATAATTATACTTTAAATTTTTAATACCAATCAACCCAAAAATATTATAATGTTCTATCAGAAAGTATTAATTTCGTAAATAATAAATAGAGAAGATATTAATAGAGTTAGAATAATTTAATAAAAACGTCGAATAAAGGAATATCAAATTTATATTTAGTAATATACTGTACAACTAAGTTTGTATGCCTACCTTTGCGCGCTAATAAAGTTTATAATAATTATGGGAGAAGTAATAAATTCTTTGCATACTTTTCATATACCAGTTATGGGGACTGGTTATACAGTTGAATCACCAATAAAAGTGGCTCAATATGGTATTGATTCAGTTGTGCCCATCACAGATCATTATATGATGGAACAAGTCCGTGAGATGTACTGTAAAGAAAGTGGTCTTGAGTACGAGGCGGAAGATTTATCTAATTCAGATGCACGATCTAATGTTATTAGGAAGTATTTAGATTTAATGCATGATATAGTAACAGAAAAGTTTGAACTCCTGAGAAATTCTGAATTTACAGAAGGTAGTGAGATTACGAAATATTTTGAGTTATTACCTGATAACAATAAATTAAAACAATTATATAATGAAATGCTTGTTACTAATGGTGATGAGCAATTACATCTGCAGGAATCATTACGTAAATTAATGAAGGCTGGTAGTATTGATGTTAACATTATGACTAAATTGGATGGTGTGAATTATGATTCAAATAATGAACAATTACCAATTGAATATAATGATGCGCATGCTGCCTTAAAAGGATTTGCAGAAAGTAAAGTAAATGGTTCAGTTGTTTTATCTGCAGGACTGAATCCAAGATTGTACGGTTTTATATCTCAATTTGATGACTTTTTCCCAAATGAAAAAGGAGAGTTAAAAAAACGTATTATTCTTAAAGTTAGCGACTACCGTTCAGCTATGGTTCAAGGTCGTTTCTTGGCAAAAAAAGGATTATGGGTTTCTGAATTTAGAATTGAATCTGGATTAAACTGCGGAGGACATGCATTTGCTACCGATGGTTACTTATTAGGACCTATTTTAAAGGAGTTTAATGATAACAGAGATAAGTTATCAGAGATGTTATTCTCAGCTTATACCGATGTATTAGAAAAAGAGAAAGGAATTATTTTAGAAAAAGAATACCCATTATATTTTACTGTTCAAGGTGGTGTTGGTGATGCAGACGAGCACAAAATGTTTTTGGAACATTACAATATGAAATCAGTTGGGTGGGGATCGCCATTTATGTTGGTTCCGGAAGCAACAACTGTTGATGATTATACTTTGAACCTATTAAAAAATGGAACTGAAGAAGATTTCTATTTGAGTAATATATCTCCTTTGGGTGTACGTTTTAATTCGATAAAAGGTAATTCTGCAGATATTGAAAAGATGAAACGATTTGAAGAAGGTAAGCCAGGTGTTCCTTGTTTAAAGAAGTTTCTTCAATTTAATACTGAATTTAGTAAAAAGCCAATTTGTACTGCATCAGTAACTTACCAAAAGAAAAAAATTGAGGAATTAAAAGCGTCAATTGTTAATCCTTCAGAATTAAAAGCTAAAATTGAAAAAGTTGTAGAAAAGGCTTGTTTATGTATGGGATTAGGAAATACAATATTAGAACATTATAACCTTGAAATAGCTAAGGGAAACCATGGTGTTGTAGTATGTCCAGGTCCTAACTTAGCTTATTTTAATAAGATTACGTCTCTTCGTGAGATGGTTGATTTTATCTATGGAAAGACAACAACTCTTTTTAATTCTAAAAGACCAAATGTATTTATTAAGGAATTAAATATTTACATTGATTATCTTAAGGAGAAAATTGACGAATGTAAAGATGAATTTAGTACTCCTGATATTAAGTATTTTAATACATTCAGAAAGAATCTTCAGGATGGGATAGTTTATTATAAAGAACTATTTTCTAGAGGAGATGAACTATTTTCAAATATGAAAAATAGTGTATTAACAGATTTAGCTAAATATAAATCAGAATTGGAATCTATCTTTATTCCAGAAACGGTTTAAACAGATATTTCTAAACTTATAAATCCCAGTAATCTAAATGATTTCTGGGATTTTTTATTTATACAAACTTAAAATTCTTTCTATATATGGCAGGAGATACATTTGTAATTTGCTTAAATATTCTTGAAAAGTGATATCTGTCTGCGAAACCGCAAGTGTTAGCAATTTCGTCTATTGATAAAATAGTGTGATGAAGGAGAATGCAAGATTCATCAATTCTTTTTTTTCTGATATAATTCTGGGGTGCTGTACCAATTTCTTTTTTGAATAATCGTGTAAAAGCATTTGTTGCTAACGAAACCCTTTGTGCCAAATTGATATTGCATAAGTCATGCTTAATATTGTTTTCAATGTAATTAATTGTTTCAAGAATTCTGTAATCAGTTGTAAGTCCATACCTTTTCTCCTGTTCAATTTCTGAAAGTAAATCTGTTATTAGTGAATGAATATTGAGCATTACATGAAAATCGAAATGATGATTTTCCTTCATTAGATGATCCTTAATGGTCTCTAATTTTTTCTGGAGATGTTCAGTTATTTTGAAAACGAATATGCAGGGTTTTATATTGTCGTAAAATGCTCCTAGTTTGAAATGGATAAATAAATGAAATACATATTTCCCTTTCAAGCTATTCAGAGAATCATAAGTTAATCTTTCTCCATTAAACCAATAACCAGTAGTTGGTATGTCATGATCAAAAAGATAAGTTGAGAAGCTCGTGTTTGGAGGAATTAATATTACGGTATTTTCATCTAATTCATAGGTCTTGTTTTCGTGATTAATAGTAGCTCCTTTGTACTTGTTGTAATAAATTCTCCAATAGGGATATGATAGTTCATTGAACTCCCAATGATTTAGCCACCAATATCTGCAGCAAAGAAGTTCGATGTTTATATTAGGGAAAAACTGAATAATATCCGAAGGATCACCTTTGTCGGGGATTTTTTTTAAGGGAATCATAAAAGTTGATGTTTAAAATAGATACAAAAATAAATTAAATAGACATTTATTTAAAATTTATTCTATCTCAAATTTGTACGTCGATTAAAGTTTAGTAAACCATTTTAATCATGTAAAAAAAATCAACTTGCTTTAATCTACACATAATTAATTTTTTAACTCATTAATAAACTTAAAAGAATAATACATTAGATTATGGCTAACAGATTAATAGGTGATTTGCCTAAAGTTGGTATACGCCCTGTAATAGACGGTAGAGAAAGAGGTGTTAGAGAGTCATTGGAAGTTCAGGTTATGGACTTAGCAAAAGCAGCTGCTCAATTTATAGAATCAAATTTAAGATTTCCAGGTGGAGAAAAAGTAGAATGTGTTATTGCTGATACTTGTATTGGAGGTGTGGCAGAGGCTGCAATGTGCGCTAATAAATTTAAAAAAGAAGGTGTTGGTGTTTCCTTAACTGTTACTCCTTGTTGGTGTTACGGTACAGAAGTTATGGATACAGATCCTTTGATGCCTAAAGCTGTTTGGGGCTTTAACGGAACTGAACGTCCAGGAGCAGTTTACCTTGCTGCAGCTTTAGCTGGTTATACACAAAAGGGCTTACCTACATTTGGAATTTATGGTAGAGATGTTCAGGATGCAGGAGATACTAATATTCCTGAAGATGTTCAGGAAAAGATTCTTCGTTTTGTAAAGTCAGCATTGGCAGTTGCTCAAATGAATGGAAAGTCTTACTTGTCTATAGGTTACAGCTCGATGGGTATTGCTGGATCTATGGTGGATAGCAACTTTTTTCAGGATTATTTAGGGATAAGAACTGAATTTGTAGAATCAGTTGAAATACTTCGTCGTATAGAAGAAGGTATTTATGATGAAGAAGAATTTCAGAAAGCTCTTGCATGGACTAAAGAAAATTGTAAAGAAGGTAAGGATTTAAATGATCCGGATAAACAGGCTGATGCTGCACGTAAAGAATTAGAATGGGAGACAGTTGTTAAGATGACATTGATATGTCGTGATATGATGATTGGTAACCCGAAAATTATTGATAAAGGATTTAGAGAAGAGGGTTTAGGTAGAAATGCTATTTTAGGTGGTTTTCAAGGACAAAGACAGTGGACAGATTATCAGCCAAATGCTGATTTTACTGAGGCAATATTAAATTCATCTTTTGATTGGAATGGAATCCGTCAGGCATTTGTTTTTGCAACGGAGAACGATAGTTTGAATGGTGTTTCTATGTTATTTGGTCATCTATTAACAAATACAGCTCAAATATTCTCTGATGTTAGAACATATTGGAGTCCGGATGCAGTTAAAAGAGTTACAGGCAAGGACTTGTCTGGTACTGCAAAAGGCGGAATAATTCACTTAATAAATTCTGGTTCAACAACGTTGGATGCTACTGCTCAGCAAAGGGATGAGAATGGTAATCCAGCAATGAAACCTTATTGGGAAATTTCTACAGATGAAGCTCAAAAATGTTTAGATAATACAGTTTGGCCTCCTGCCAATAAAGGTTATTTTAGAGGAGGAGGATTTTCATCATTATTTAAAACGCAAGGTGAAATGCCGGTTACTATGTGTCGTTTAAATATTGTGAAAGGATTAGGGCCAGTTCTCCAAATTGCTGAAGGGTGGACTGTTGAACTTCCTGAAGAAATACATGATATTTTAGATAAACGTACTGATCCAACTTGGCCAACAACATGGTTTGTGCCAAGAACAAACGGAGAAGGGGCTTTTAAGGATGTATATAGCGTGATGGCGAATTGGGGTGCAAATCATGGTGCCATTAGCTATGGACACATTGGTGCAGACTTAATTACTTTAGCTTCTATGCTTCGAATTCCTGTAAATATGCATAATGTTGAGGATGATAAAATTTTCCGTCCTAGTGCGTGGGCTTCATTTGGAGAAGATAAAGAAGGGGCAGATTATAGAGCTTGTGAAAACTACGGACCATTATATGGTATCAAATAAGAATTGAGGTTTAAATAAAAGTACTTTCTTAAATAATGATTTAATCATATATAATAAGAGAGTACTTTTGTTATTTAAAACAAATGGATACAAAAGATATAGCTATAGTTTTTGATTGTGGAGCAACCAATGTCAGGGTAGTAGCAATTGATGTTACAGGAAAAATTATTGCATCTCATTCATTAAATAATGAAACTGATGAGGATCCATATTATAAAGGTGGTAGAATCTGGGATCTGGATAAGTTATGGAGTAAGCTATGTGTTGCTTCTAAAAAAGTGGTTTCCTCAGTGGATGTAAAAAGAATTGCAGGTGTTACCTTCACCACCTTTGGAGTTGATGGTGCTTTTGTTGATGAAAAAGGTGCGTTATTATATCCTGTTATATCATGGCAATGTCAGCGCACTACTCCTATAATGGAAAATATTGAAAAATATATTCCTTTACAAGAAGTATATCGTATAAGTGGAGTTTTTCCCTATGCTTTTAATACCATCAATAAAATGATTTGGTTTAAAGAAAATAGGGCAGATGTTATAGATAAAGCATATCGATTTCTTTTTATTCCGTCGTTGTTAATTCATAAGTTGACAGGAGAATTTGTTAATGATGCTACCATGATGGGGACATCAATGATGACAGATCTTAGAAACAGGATATTTTCTGATGACATATTGAATGCAATAGGTCTTGATAAAAGTTTATTTGGAGAAGTAGGTGAGCCTGGTGATTGTACAGGATATGTCAATACTAATGGTTCAAAAGAAACCTCTATACCAAGTAATCTTCCTGTTTTCCTTGCAGGACATGATACGCAGTTTGCAATTTTTGGTTCTGGTGCCCAATTAAATCAGCCGGTATTAAGTTCTGGTACATGGGAAATTTTAATGGGGAGAAGTGCTAATTTTACAGCTTCAGATAAAGAATTGGAAAATAATTTAACAACAGAAGCCGATTCAATAAAAGGTATTTATACTATTGGTCAAAATTGGCTAGGTTCTGGAATCCTTGAATGGTTTTCTAATAATTTTTATCCGGAATTAAAAGGTGATGAATTATATGAAACAATGATTAAAGAAGCTGAAGATGTCGATTTAGGTTCAAATGGATTAATGATTGATCCAGCTTTTTATGATGATGGATCAAGTGAGAACAGTGGGACAATAACAGGACTTACAATCCAAACAAAACGCTGTGAAATCTACAGAGCTTTTCTTGAAAGCCTTGCATATCGATTAAGGGAAAGTTTAGAAGCTTTGGAAGCCGCAGGGAACTTTAAGGCAGAAAAGATAATCTGTGTAGGAGGGGGATCTAAGAATAATTTATGGAACCAAATAAGAGCAGATGTATGTAAAATTCCAATTCAGTTAATTGATCAAAAAGAAACAACTGTATTAGGGGCTTCTTTGTTTGTGTTTTCTGGTGCTGGTCTTTATGATTCACCAATGGATGCGCGATCGCAGATAAAATACAATCCAAAATTGGTGGAACCATCTTCAAACAGTATGTATTATGATGAATATTATCAGAGATATATTAATTTTAAACGAAATTTTAAAAATTAAATCTATAAAATCATGTTGAAAGGAATATCCCCTTTATTAAGTCCTGAACTATTAGCTGTTATATATAGAATGGGGCATGGAGACGAGATTGTACTTGCTGATGCTCATTTTCCTGCCGAAAGTTTCAATAATAGGGTTTTAAGAGCTGATGGTATTAATATTCCTGATTTATTAAAAGCAATTTTGCCATTGTTTGAACTTGATCAGTATGTTGATCAACCTTTAATGATGATGGCAGCAGTTGAAGGAGATACGTTGGATCCTAATGTAGAGCAGTCTTACTTAAAAAGCATTTATATTACAAATCCGGATGTTGCGCCTATATTGCGAATAGAACGTTTTGCATTTTATGAAAGAACAAAAAGTGCATTTGCTGTTGTTATGACCGGAGAAACTTCTAAATATGGAAATATTATACTTAAAAAAGGTGTAACTCCAGTTTTGTAGGTGTACATGTAGTTATATTTTCCTATTAGCTCAACCTTAATTTTAACAAATTTTAATTTTTAATTTTCATTTAGACAAAATACATTTATATTTGCACACGTGTGCATAAAATGTTTTTAATAATAGTATACACAATCTTAATTGGAATTCTAAGGCAATCTATCGAATCAAGTGAAGAAGAAAATAACCATAAAAGATATTGCAAATGATTTAGGTATTCACCATGCCACGGTTTCAAGAGCCTTGCGTGATGATTCCAGAATTAGTCAAACTACTAAGGATAAAATAGTGGCTTATGCAAAAAGTAATGGTTATAAATTAAATCAAAGTGCTGTAAACTTACGTAATACACAGTCTAATGAAATAGCTGTTATAGTACCCAATATCAGTCATTATACGTTTGCAAATTTCGTGAGTGTTATTACGGATCTTGCTGCAAAGAATAATTTTATCGTGTCTATGTTTCAAACTCGTGAAAACTACGAACATGAAAAAGATGCGGTAAAAACAATAATGCAAAACCGGGTTGCAGGAGTTATCGCATCATTGTCATTAACAACAAATGACACAACGCATTTTAAAGATTTAATTGCATTTGGAATCCCAGTAGTGTTTTTTGATCGTGTACCAGAAGATCTTGATGCACCTAAAGTAACTGCCGACAACTATAAAGCAGCATACAATTGTGTAAACCTTTTGTTGAATAAAGGATACAAAAAGATAGCTCATTTAACCGGTCCACTGCATATTAGTGTTTTTAATGATAGAAATACAGGCTATCAAAAGGCTTTAAATGATAACAAGATCGATTACTTAAATAATGTTGTAATTAATAAAGAGTTTGAAATTTCAGATGGTTACGAAACTATTAAAAAACTATGGAATGGAGAAAGTAAGCCTGATGCAGTATTATGTGACTCGTTTACACTATCTGCTGGTGTAAACTTGTTTTGTCGTGATAATGAAATCATAGTACCGGAAGATATAGGAATAATTGCAATCGCTAACGACCCTTTTAGTGCATTGCTTGATCCTCCTCAAACAATCATGAGTCAACCTATTGATAAGATGGCTCAAGCTGCTTTTGACCTTTTGGTTGAAACTACTAAAGGAAATATGGAAAATGTTACTAAATGTATTAATACAGAATTAATAGAGAGAAAATCAGTCTAATAAAATCAAAATCAGTCGTTGAAAAAAATATTATGGAAAATCAGAGTGCTAAATTATTGGATAAAAAATATATCCTGGCTTTTATATTATTATCAAGTTGTTTTATGTGGTGGGGCATAGCCAATAACCTTACAGATCCTCTTGTTAGAGTTTTTAAGGCTGTGTTTGGTAAGCTTACTACCTTTCAGGCTTCCTTAATTCAGTTTGCTTTTTACTTCGGTTATTTTAGTATGGCTATACCTGGAGCAGCAATATCTCGTAAATATTCCTATAAGACAGGTGTTTTGGTTGGGTTAGGGATTTATGCTTTAGGGTGTTTTTTATTATACCCTTCAATGTTAATACAAGAGTTTTTATTCTTTTGTATTTCATATTACGTATTAGCTTGTGGTTTAGGTATTTTAGAAACAAATGCCAATCCTTATATTTTAGTTTTAGGTTCACCGGAAACAGCTACCCGACGTTTAAATTTTGCACAGTCTTTTAATCCTATTGGATCCGTGATCGGAATATTCTTATGTCAGATTTTGATTATGGCAAAAATGCCTTTAGATGCTGAAGGTCATATTGTAATAGCATCAGATCAAATAAATGAAACTTTAAATATTGTCATTTTTCCGTATTTATCAGTAGCTGGAATTTTGGCCATCGTGTGGATTTTGATTGCAGTTACTAAAATGCCTCATATGGCTGACGATAATCAAAGTGTGCATATATTTCACACTTTTAGAAATCTTTTAAAGAAGAAGAATTATGTGTTTGCAGTTGTGGCTCAATTCTTTTATGTAGGTGCTCAAATAGCAGTTTGGACTTATACCAACTTTTATATTCCAGAACAACTACATGTAACTCCTGATGTAGCTCTTCAATACCATACTGTAGCATTAATTTTATTTGGTATTTCTCGTTGGATATTTACTGCTTTGATGAAAAAGGTAAAAGACCACACTTTATTATTAATAGCATCTGTGGCTGCCGTTATAATGTCTCTTAGTGTCATTTTTGTTGGTGGAATTATAGGTGTTTACTCATTAATTGGAATTTCAGTTTTTATGTCATTAATGTTCCCAACAATATTTGGTATGGGTAGTGATGGATTAAACGATGAAGAAACAAAAGTAGGATCATCAGGATTAATAATGGCCATTTTAGGAGGTGCTTTAATTACTCCTTTACAAGGTGCAATTATTGATTTTGCAGGTGTTGATATTTCTTACTTTTTACCGTTAGTGTGTTTTGTGATCATAGGTGCATATGCCTACTATAGATCAAAACTTAAACCTTCTTTATAGGGATCACTTTAAGTTGAGATATAGAAATTATTAGGAACATTAGTTGAAGTAATAGAATGAAACTTAATATAAAAAATAAACTCGGAAATACAGGTTTAGAGATTCCACCTATTGTATATGGTACCAGTTACCTCGGTAATTTGTATCAGGATTTATCTTATGAATATAAGAAACAACTTGTTCAGGGGTGGTTCGATAATACTGAAAAACCAGTGGTTATTGATAGTGCTGGAAAGTATGGTGCTGGCTTAGCATTAGAAATGATAGGACAAATTTTAGAAGATCTCAACGTAAAACCAGAAGAGATTATTATAAGTAATAAATTAGGATGGTATAGAGTTCCTCTGGAAACAGAAGAACCTACATTTGAGCCAGGAGTATGGTCAAATATAAAAAATGATGCTGTTCAAAAGATAAGTTATGAAGGTATTCTTGAATGTTGGAAACAGGGTAATGAATTACTAGGTGGTAAATATAAGGCCAATGTTGTATCTGTACATGATCCAGATGAATATCTACAGGCAGCTGTGGATACAGAAGATAGAACAAAACGCTTAAATGATATTAAGGATGCTTATAAAGCCTTATTCGAGTTGAAAAAACAGGGAGAGGTTAAAGGCGTTGGTATTGGTTCTAAGGATTGGAAAGTAATTAGTGAATTATATAAAGATGTAAAATTTGACTGGGTAATGCTGGCCAATTCATTTACCATCATGAAACATACTCCTGACTTCCTAGAGTTTATTAATCAGTTACATGAGGATAAAGTTGGGGTGATAAATTCTGCAGTATTTCATGCAGGATTCTTAACTGGAGGAGAGTTCTACGATTACAGAAAGGTTGATCCAAAATCTCAAGAAGGTTTAACTATTTATTACTGGCGTAATAAGTTTAATGAAATATGCAATAAATATGAGGTAGCGCCTTCTGATGCATGTATTCAATTTGCCCTTTCTCATCCGGCTGTTGCAGCTTTAGCTCTCAATACAAGCAAGGTATCTACAATGCAGAAGAATGTTGCTATTATTTCATCTTTTATTAAAAAGGAATTCTGGGATGAAATGAAAAAACAGGGATTAATTAGTTCTTCATATCAATTTATATAAAATCAAAATGGTTATAGATTCTCATCATCATTTTTGGAAGTATAATCCTATTGAATATGATTGGATTGACGATCAAATGAAGATAATCAGAAAAGATTTCTTTCCGGAAAATCTGGAAAAAGAAATAACAAATGCTTGTGTTGATGGTGTTGTTACGGTGCAAGCCCGACAGAGCATAGAAGAGACAGAATGGATTCTGAAAATGGCATCGGAGAATGATTTTATTAAAGGTGTTGTTGGTTGGCTGCCTATTGCGGACAATAGTTTTCAGAATCATTTGGAAAAATATGCCTCAAATGAAAAGCTTGTTGCTCTTAGGCATGTAATTCAGGGAGAATCTGATGATAACTTTATTTTAGGAGAACAATTTAATAAAGGTATATCCATAATTAAGGATTACGATCTAGTGTACGATATTTTAATATTTGAAAGACACCTTCCTCAAACAATAGAATTTGTGAAACAACATCCAAATCAAATGTTTGTGCTTGATCATATAGCGAAACCTTTAATCGCTAAAAATGAACTTACGCCATGGAGAGAAAATATAAAAGAATTAGCCAAGCTCGATAATGTTTATTGCAAAATGTCGGGTATGGTTACTGAGGCCGATTTTACAAATTGGACAGAAGAACAGTTAAAACCATACTTCGAAGCTGTTATTGAAGCCTTTGGATCAACAAAATTAATGTTTGGATCGGATTGGCCTGTTTGTTTGGTTGGCGTAGAGTATAAGAAATGGTTTGAGTTGGTTAAAAAACAAATACTGAGGCTTTCTTCAGATGAACAGCAAGCAATATTAGGAGGAAATGCAATTAAAGCATACAATTTAAAAGTTTAAAAAATTAATATTTATTATAATGAAAGCTGTAGTTATTCAAGAACCTGGAAAGGTTCAGCTTATAGAGGCTCCAAATCCTGAAGTAAAAACAGGAGAAGTATTATTAAAACTTAAATATGTAGGTTTTTGTGGATCTGATTTAACTACTTACCTGGGTAAAAATCCTATGGTTCAGTATCCACGTATTCCAGGACATGAAATTTCTGCTGTTATAGAAGAGTGTGGTGATCAGGTACCTGAATCATTTAAAAAGGGAATGTTGGTTACTGTTGTTCCTTACAGCAATTGCGGTCAATGTCCCTCATGCAAAAGAGGACGTGAATATGCTTGTCAATATAACCAAACGTTAGGTGTTCAACGGGATGGTGCTATGTGTGAGTACATTAGTATGCCATGGCAAAAGTTACTTGTTGCAGAAAATTTAACAGATGTGGAGTTAGCATTAGTTGAACCATTAACTGTTGGTTTCCATGCTGTTGACCGAGGACGTGTCACAGATAGCGATACTGTAATGGTCTTTGGATGTGGAATGATTGGTGTTGGAGCTATTGTGCGATCTATTTTGAGAGGAGCTAAAGTAATTGCGGTTGATATTGATAATGAAAAGCTGGCTGTTGCTAAAGAATTAGGTGCTCAATACACCATTAATTCTTTGGATCCCGATTGGAAAGACCAACTCAAGAAATTAACACCGGATGTGGTGATCGAAGCAGCCGGTAATCCGGTAACTTATCTTGCAGCAGTGGAAGAGGTAGCTTTTACAGGAAGAGTGGTTTGTATTGGATATGCAAAAGATAATGTTTCGTTTGCTACAAAACTTTTTGTGCAAAAAGAGATGGATATTATGGGATCCAGAAATGCAACAGGTTCAGATTTTAGAGCTGTAATCTCATATTTACAGCGTAAAACTTTCCCGGTAGATAAGATGGTTACCCGAATAATAAAGGCTGATGAAGCAGCCGAGGCTGTTCAAACTTGGGCTGATAATCCGGGTAAAGTATTTAAGATATTATTAGAAATTTAAAATAAAACTCTTCATAAGTTTTGTGAAGTTTTAGACTTGTATTCAATTTTTCCAAACAAGGTTTGATCGCATTAACGAATGTAATCAAACCTTTTTTATTTTATGATAACAAATGTTTTGATTTGAAATTTCGATAATAAATCAAATAATCTATTGTATTTAATTGTTGTTTAGGATAGATCTATACAATTTTTTTGTTTTTCTTTGAGGGAATTAATGTAAGAATAAAATAACCAATACTTACAACTAAACCTACATCAAGATATACTTGCCCCCCCCAATATCAATATAGGTTAAAATTATTAGTATAGTTTAGATTTCATTTATATGTAATCTAAATGATAGTGCAAAAAATTAAACAAAAATCCATGAAACGAACTATGTGAAGTGTTTAACTCACACTAGCATTATTAAGTCTGGTAAGTTCGATATGGCAACAAAAAGCAAATTTAGACTCATGAAAACAATATTAATTACGCAATGCTTGCAATATGATTTTATTAAGCCAATTGGTAAGTATGATAATCTTCCAAATTTATTACATATAGGCTATGATGAGTCTTCAAGATTGGTGGGTAATGATATTTCAAATAGTCCGTTACATCAATTTATCAAATGGTTAAATTCATCTCATAATAATAATATTTTAAAAGTACATGTTCGTGATTGGCATGATAGTACTGAAGAATTGCAAAGATCTCATTTAAAAAAGTTTGGATCTCATTGTATTAAAAATTCAGAAGGGGCAGAATTTGTTTTTGATATTTCTGAAGATTCAATCATTATTAATTCAACATGCTTAAATGATTTTGTTGAAACAAATCTAAGTGAAGTACTGGATAAATATAAGAATGAAGAAGTAAGAATTGGACTAATTGGAGTTTGGACTGAAGCAAAAGTTTATTTTACTGCCTATGATATTGTTAGCCGATATTCTAAGTTTGACGTGGCAATATGTTCTGCACTTACGGCTAGTTCCTCAATTCATAATCATCATGCAGCTTTAGATCAATTAAATAGAATATTAGATGTAAGGACATTTAATTCAGTTGGGCAGTTTACCAACTTTTTAACTTGGGGAAATAGTACTATATCTATAAAAGTAGAGGATAACGAAATTCCAAGGATTAAAAGTCATGAAATATCCGAAATTAGTCAAACTGACCTGAAATTAATTAAATATGTTTTTCGAACTTCACGTGAAGTAGATATTAAAGTATTGGATGGTGGTTTTTCCGGAAATATTGTAGTTGGTGCACAGGGTGTTGATTTAAACGGACATATAGAATCCAAGCATGTTGTAAAAATAGGAGAGCAAGAGGAAATTGGTAAAGAAAGAAGAGCTTTTGAAATAATTGAGAATGTACTTGGAAATAATGCTCCCAGAATTGTCGACTTTGCAGACAGTAATGGAAGAGGAATTATTAAATACCGTTATGCATCTATGGGCAAAGGAGAGTCATCTTCATTCCAGAAAAAGTTTTGTAGTAAAACCGAATCCATTGATAAAATCAAATTATATTTAGATGTAATATTTAAAGAACAGCTGGGTAAATTATATATTGCCAAGACTCACGAAAAAATGAATCTATTATCATATTATGAATATGATAAAGTTAAAATTGAAAATGTAAGGCATACAATATCAGGAGTATATGGTGGAAATTTAGCATCTGACTATCTTAGTGTAAATAATCACCAAATTCCGAATCCGTTATTATTCTATCAAAATGATGTAGAAAAGTACATCGTAAAAACCAATATGTATGCTTTTCAATCCTATGTACATGGTGATTTAAATGGTGCAAATATTATTATTGATGAACAGGATAATGTATGGATCATTGATTTCTTTCATACACATAGAGGTCACATTTTAAAGGATTTGATTAAACTGGAAAATGATATTTTGTACATTTTTTCGGAATTAAATTCTGAAGAAGACTTTAATGAGGCATTAAAGATTAGTAGGGTGTTATTTGATGTGACAGATCTAAAAAAACTCTTACCTCCTGTTGAAACAGTAGGACTTACCAATGATAATTTAATCAAGGTTTATAATGCTTTGCGACATTTAAGATCTTACTATAAATCATTGGTTGAATGGGATAGAAATCCCTTACAGTTGTTAATAGCTCAACTTCGTTACTCCATGCATACTTTAATTTTTGATGAGAGTAATGACTATCAAAAGCAATGGGCATTGTATAATTCCGGATATTTCTGTGAATTAATCCGAAAAAGATTTCAGGGTAGTGAAAAGCTTAGGATTGATTTTATATCATCAGATATTATTGGCAATCAATCTGTGGCCCTCACAATTTTACCGGGAAGAAAAGATCACAGTCGTGAATTGAAAGAAGATCTGAAAGAGATTAAAAAGAATGGGATAGGAGGTGTAGTTGTTTTGATTACTAAAGATGAGATGGATTCTTATGGCGTTCCGGAATTATTAAGTGGGTATAAAGATGTTGGTTTAGAATTTTTACATCAACCAATCGTCGATCAAAAAGTGCCTAATGCTAAAGATATTAATACTATTAATCAGTTTATTGATGAAAAAAGAATTTCCGGAAAAAAGGTTTTAATACATTGTATTGGAGGTCTAGGGCGCTCAGGATTAGTTGCTGCGTGTTATTTAAAACATTGTGGTTATAATTCTAATGAAGCAATAAAAATTGTTAGACAAGCAAGAACGTTAAGGGCAATTCCCCCTATACCAAAGATATTGATTTCTGAAGCTAACGGGAGTACCTTTACTTTTTGCTCTATGCAAGGCCGATTTTTAAAGTGTTGCTCATAAGCACGAGCGCCATTCTGGTTGAGATGTTTGCGATGATTTCAGTGGTGGCATTGATGCTCATGTATCTATGACCCCGTTCAGAATGTTTATTTTGCCTAAAGCACATCTCCATAGAGTTTTAAAAGATGGGTTATGGAAGAAAGATCAATTTCAATGGAAGTCGTCAACTCTCATGCAGCAGGGGTTGATGTAGGAAGTCGCTCGCATTGGGTGGCTGTAGGACAAAAAGAAGAGGATATTCGTGAATTTGGGGTTTATAATGAAGATCTCTTTGAAATGGCAGAATGGTTTATGGAAAAGAAAGTAACCTCTATTGCCATGGAAAGTACAGGTACCTATTGGCAAAATTTATATGCTGTACTTATTAGCAAAGGCTTTAAGGTAATATTGTGTAATGGTAAGTTTACCAAGAATATCAAAGGCAAAAAAACGGATATTAAAGATTGCCAATGGATTCAAAAGTTACATTCATTAGGATTGTTAAGTAGTAGCTTTTTACCTGACAATGAAACAGAACAATTACGCACTTATTGTCGACATCGCTCTAATCTTATCAATATGGCAGCTGCTACGTCTAAGAAAATGCAGAAATACTTGCGTTTACTCAATTTAAGATTAGATGTTGTTGTTAAAGATGTTTGCGGATTGACAGGACTAAAGATCATGCGTGCTATTAGTAGCGGTGAAAATGATCCGCAGAAATTAGCATCACATCGTCATTATAATTGCAGAAAAAGTGAAGAGGAAATTGCTAAAGCACTACATTCAAATGGTAGGAAAGATTATTTATTTGCATTAAGTCAAGAACTGGAGACTTATGACCACTTACAAAATAAAATCCAACAATGTGACTTAGAAATAGAGCAAATGCTTAATATGATTATCGATAATGACATAAAAAAAAAGAACATACAATAGAAGCTAAACCATATAAACGGTTAAATAAGAATACACCCAAAAATATTGACATCAATCTTAAAGGATATCAAATGCTTGAAGGAACCGACCTTTTAGCAATAGAAGGTATGAGTCATTTAACGGTATTGGCAATCATTAGCGAAATTGGAATTGAAGGAATAAGAAAGTTTCCTACTGCAAAACACTTTACCAGTTGGTTGCGATTAGCTCCCAATAATAAAGTGAGTGGCGGTAAGGTATTATCTAGTAAGGTTCCAAAAGGAAGTAATCGTGTGAAAATTGCTTTAAGGCGTGCAGCCAATGCTATTGGGAACCTTAAAGATTCCACTCCATTGAGAGATTTCTTTCATCGAATTAATTTTAGAAAAGGTCGTGCATCAGCTATCAGTGCTACAGCTCGTAAACTAGCAGTCATTATTTGGAATATGGTTATTCATAATAAACCATACATTAATCCGGAAGGATACTTATATTTAGATCAGAAAAGAAAACTTGGCATCGCTAAAAGAATACAAAAACAGATTGACAAATACGGAATTAACCCTAATGATCTCAATTTTACATCTAGTTGATATATAGGGATTTATTTTTACGTTAGTCAGAATAGAAAATAGTATGCAAGAAAACTTTGTAGTAAACTACTAATAATAAATTTCATACATACATAGAAAAGCCATTTAAAAAAGTTAGTTAAGTTTATTTTTGTATAAAATGATAAGCATTTGCTTATTTGTGATAAGTGATTTTTCTGTGGTTTAATAATTTTTGTAGGGCTTACGAATTACTAAAAAAAAGAGAAATATGAGATTTTTTAGATTATCATTAATCATAATAGGAGTATTGATATTTTGTTCATGAGGAAATACAAATAGTAACTTGTAGTAAAGTCAGATAAAAGTAGATGCACCTTTTGAAATGCCCATTATTGAAATACCGGATTTTTCAGATTGTGAAAACTTACCGATAACCGATTTTGGTGCTGTAATAGGTGATAAAGAAAAAACAACACATGCACTTCAACAAGCCATCGAAAAGGCTAGTGTAGCTGGAGGTAATGTTATTGTACCTGCAGGGGAGTGGTTAACTAAAACTCTGCATCTGAAAAGTAATGTTAACCTGCATTTGGAGAAAGATGCTACGCTTTTATTTTCTGAAGATCCGAAAGATTACTTACCTGCTGTTTTTACTACATGGGAGGGAATGGAATGTTACAACTATTCTCCATTAGTATATGCATATAATTGTAAGAATGTTGCAATTACAGGGGAAGGAAAATTAAAGGCTAAACTTGATGTGTGGAAATATTGGTATAAAAGATCTCAAGCACATATGAATAGCTTGAAGCATTTGTATAATCTGGCTTCATATAATAAACCTTTCAAAGAAAGACAGATGGTTAATGATACAGCAAACTTTCGTCCTCAGTTTGTACAGTTTAACAGATGTGAGAATGTTTTAATGAATGGAGTATCTGTTGTAAACAGCCCATTTTGGACTATTCATCCTTACATGTGTAAAAATGTGGTTCTTCAGAAATTAAAAGTGTGGGCTCAAGGTCATAATAATGATGGTGTAGATCCAGAAATGACTCAGAACATGCTTATTGAAGATTGTGAATTTGATCAGGGAGATGATGCTGTTGCTGTTAAATCAGGAAGAAATCAGGATGCATGGCGTTTAGATACACCTACTAAAAACCTTGTTATACGTAATTGTACCGTTAAAAATGGCCATCAGTTATTAGCTATAGGAAGTGAGTTGTCAGGAGGTATTGAAAATATTTATATGGATAACTGTTCGGTAGCTGACGGAGCAAAAATGTTTAATTTGGTATTTATTTAGACCAATGAGCGTAGAGGTGGTTTTGTAAAGAATATTCATGTTAGCAACATTAAGGCTGATAAAATGAAATTAGGAATCTTAGGTATAGAAACTGATGTTCTTTATCAGTGGAGAAATCTAGTTCCAACTATTGAAAAGAAATTAACTCCAATATCAGATATTGTTTTAACTAATGTAAAGACTAATAAAGTAGAATTTATATCTAGAATATTAGGTCAAAAGGAATTGCCTATTGAAAATATTACATTAATAAACGCCAAGTCGGATACAATAAACCAGCAGCCTTATATTCACGAGAACGTTAAAAATTTTAATTTTGAGGATTAAATCTTCTAATTAAAAGTATTACCTATATGAATATGACATCAAAAACCTGTGTTAAAATTATAGTATTGTTTGCTTTAATAATGATTGCTTTAAATGGTAATAGTCAGCAGCAAACATCAGATTCTGTAAAGGTTATTAAGTTTGATGATACACGAATTTCAAAATGGAGTAAGGATTTTCAGGTTGTGGATATTAAATCTACAAAAGATGATAAAATTCAAAAGGCAATAGTTTATAAAAGTAAGAAAGACACTAAGCAACCTTTAATTGTTAGCCTTCATACATGGAGTGGTGATTATACACAAAAAGATCCTTTGGCTAATGAAGTGCTTGCAAAAGATTGGAATTATATACACTCTAATTTCCGGGGGCCTAACAGGAATCCGGAAGCAATGGGTAGTGAATTTGTTCTTTCAGATATAGCAGATGCTATTGACTATGCCTTGAAATATACAAATGCTGATCCTAATGAAGTGCATATAGTTGGCGTTTCTGGTGGTGGATATGCCACACTTGCTTCGTATATGAACATACAGTATCCTGTTAAGTCATTTTCAGCATGGGCCCCTATTTCCGATATAGAATCCTGGTATTGGGAATCTGTCGGACGAAAGCAAAAATATGCCAATGATATATTAATGTCTTTATCATCAGATAACACTTTTAATGCATATGAAGCAAAAAAACGTTCTCCGATTTTTCAAAATTATCCCAAACAATTAAGAAAAAAATCACGATTGTATATTTACGAAGGTGTTCATGATGGTTATACAGGATCTGTTCCTATTACGCATTCTATTAATATGTATAACCGATTGGTGGGAGATTTAAAGTCTAACATTTCTGATTTAGACTCGATAATGACTATGTATAAACAAGATCCGGATCTGGTTTCAAATAAAGAAATAATTGATTTATTAACAAAGCGTTGTAATCCAGCTTGTAATAAAAAAGAAGAGATATTGAACCGTCAGATTCATCTACAAAGGACGTATAAAAATATAAAACTTGTTATTTTTGAAGGAGGTCATGAGCAAATTCCTGGTGCTCTGGAGTTAATACCAGTTAATTAATATCAGGATAATAGCCTATCATGTTAAAGGTGAATTATTAGTTTTATATGATGGTTTGAATTGTTAAATTTATAGGAGTTTATATTACGTTTAACAATTCGCACTTATGAAAAAAGAACATGAAGCTACCCTGGTCGAAATATTTGCAGGTAAATCCATTGATGCAGAAATTGTTAAGTCAATATTAGAGGATGAAGGTATTCATGCTTATTTAAAAGATGAGAATATAGGTAATATATTCCCTTTTCAAGCAGCAGCAGGTGGGGTTGGAGCCGTTAAAATATTCATATCTAGTGATGACTATAAAAAGGGAAAAGAAGTTGTTGATGAATATTATAGAAATATTCAAGAGGATTAATTTATTTATAATTCAATAGAGACTTTATCTAAATAGCTCTTATTGAAATACTCTTAATATTATTCGTTGTTATTTATTTGTAGATTTATAAGATTAAAATTCTTATTGTCTATGAAAGCACTTTTTATTGGAGGTACAGGTAATATATCCTATCTATGCTCTGCTTTAGCAATCCAAAGGGGATGGGAGCTTTATCTGCTTAATCGGAATGGAATAAAGACAGAGGGTTTATTAAAGGAAGCAAACTCTTTAATTGCCGATATTAATAATTCAGAGCAAGTAAAAAATGTTCTTAAAAACTTAACTTTTGATGTTGTTGTAGATTTTATTGCTTTTACTTCGGAAGATGTTGAGCGGGATTATAAATTGTTTAACAGAATTACCAGACAATACATTTATATTAGTTCTGCATCATGCTATCAAAAACCAGTAGGAAATCCAATTATCACAGAATCATCACCCTTAAAAAATCCTCATTGGCAGTATTCTAGAGATAAAATTGCTGGTGAAGATTTATTAGTCAAACTATATCGGGAGAATGATTTTCCGATGACTATTGTACGTCCATCATTAACTTATCATACAGTAATACCTGTTCCTATAGGTGCTTGGAAACTCTATAACGTAGTTGATAGAATGATAAAAGGAAAGCCAATTATTGTTCATGGAGATGGTTGTTCACCCTGGACAATTACTCATGCAAGTGACTTTGCAAAAGGATTGGTTGGATTAATGGGAAATCAACAAGCTATAGGTCATCCTTTTCATATTACATCCGACGAAATTCTTACTTGGGATCAAATATATAATTATGTAGGTAATGCCGTTAATGTTCAGCCAAATTTGATTCATATTGCTTCAGAAAAAATATGTGAGTTATCATTAAAATTAGGAGGCAAGGATATGGAAGGTACGTTGCTCGGTGATAAAGCTGCCGGAGTAATTTTTGATAATAGTAAGATCAAATCATTTGTGCCTGATTTTATAACAACTACTCGATTTGCTGATGGGATAGCAAATACTATCAGGTGGTTTCAAGAAAAAAATGAACGGATGATTGTAGATGAAGAAACTGAAAATTGGATTGATTCAATGTTAACTCTTTATCTTAAAGAGTAAATAGCTTTTTATTATGCGTATAATATTACTAATTACATTATTGTTTTCTTTTTTATATTATTCAGATGCCCAGAATATTAATGTTTATTTTGATGATTCAGGAGTGTTGTTTAAAGAAGGAAATAATTCTATCTTATTTTATAATACTATAAATAAATCCTTAAATGGATTAGATTCAAGAAGTAACTTTATTCATCCTCTTTATGGTTTAAATGGCGAAGTTTTAACTGAGAATTATCCAGAAGATCATCTGCACCATCGTGGTATATTTTGGGCATGGCATCAGTTATATATTGGAGATAAAAGAATTGGTGATGGTTGGGATATGAATGATATAAGATATGAAGTTGATTCTGTATGGGTTACAAATATTCAAGATTCAAATACAACAATAGCATCAAAAGTATTTTGGAAGTCCCCGTTGTGGTTGGATAATAATAACAATGAGATACCAATAATAAGAGAATATACTGAAATTTCTGTTTATAAAAAGACAACGAATTATAGGATTATTGACGTATCTATTAATCTTATGGCATTAGAGAAGGACGTAAAAATTGGAGGATCAGAAGACAATAAAGGATATGGAGGCTTTTCTTATAGAATTAAGCTGGCTCCGAATATGCAATTTACTAGTTCAACAGGAATAGTAGAACCTAACAATTTGCCCGTACTAGCAGGTGATTGGATGGATATTTCAGGAGCTATTGGAAAAGATAATAAGCTGATAGGATTTACCATAATGTGTCACCCAAGTAACCCTAAACCTGTAAATCGATGGATACTTAGAAAAAGCAGAAGTATGCAGAATGCTGTTTATCCCTTTCCTGGAGCAAATGCAGTTCTTATATCAAACACCAAACCTGTTCAGTTAAAATATCGGATGATAATTCATAATGGTGGTGTGAAGGATGTTAATATTCGAGATATTTATAATAATTACATTGATCATTAGTAAAAAACAAGAGTATAGTATAAATTGACAGGTATTGAACAAAATTTACAGGCTTCACTGTCATATCATGGTTAATTTTACACATTAGAGGGAGACGAATATTTTTTGTATACGATTCGAACTTTAGTAATTATGTGTAAAATTTGATTGTATGAGATTACTGTTAATTGTAGTGGGATTTTTATTTTGTGTTTCTATTTACTCTAAGGAATATGTAATAACGGAATATGGAGTAAAAGCAGATAGTACAATATTAAATACCAAAATTATCCAAAGCGTTATTGATAAAGCTGCAGAAGAGGGCGGCGGAACTATTATTATTCCAAAAGGTGTTTTTTACTCCGGAGCTTTATTTTTTAGACAAAATACAAGTTTGAGAATTGAAGAAGGTGGAGTATTAAAAGGCTCTGATAATATTGAAAACTATCCTTTAATTCCTTCACGTATGGAAGGCAAAAGTCTGTATTATTATGCAGCCTTAGTAAATGCCTATAATGTAGATGGCTTTAGTATTACCGGAAAAGGCAAAATTGATGGTAATGGTTTAAAATATTGGAAACAGTTTTGGGCCTATAGAGATTCAATGAAAGTCTTAAAACAAACCGCCACAAACCTTGATGTACACCGTCCAAGATTAGTTTTTATTTGGGGATGTGATAATGTAACGATTAAAGGTGTTAAGCTACATAATGCAGGATTCTGGACTACTCATTTATATCAATGTAATAATGTATTAATAGAAGACTGTGACATTCGTACACCATACGAACCAGTTCCAGCTCCAAGTACAGATGGTGTTGATATTGATATGTGCAGGGATGTAATAGTAAGAGGTTGTTATATTTCTGTTAATGATGATGGTATTGCAATAAAAGGAGGAAAAGGACCTACTGCTCATAAATTGTATGAAAATGGAATTGTTGAAAATGTACTAATCGAGGATTGTACGTTTGGTTTTGTCCACGCAACATTAACGATGGGAAGTGAGTGTATACATGCTAAAAATATAGTTTTACGTAATTGTAAGATAGATCATGACAGAACTTTGCTTAATTTAAAAATGAGGCCCGATACCTACCAAACTTATGAAGATATTACAATTGAGAATATAACCGGAAAATGTAGATATCTGGTTACTTTACGCCCATGGAAACAATTCTTTAATATGGAAGGAACTGAAGAGCTACCCTATGCTGTAGTAAAAAATGTTACTATAAAGAATTCTCAACTTGAATGTGCAAGTTTAGGTATTATCAGAGGTAATGCTAATGATACTATTCGTAATATTATTCTTGATAATCTGATAATTCAGGCTAAAGAAAGTAAATTGGATACAGATTATAAGGAGGTGAAATTGAATAATGTTAAAGTAAACGGTAAACCTTTTGAAAAATAAAGTTTTTCACTTGCAAAAAAAATAAAGCTGTTATGTTTCAATTATTTAACACAACAGCTTTTTATATTGTTTAAACAATATTCATTGAAGGAGGTTCTGGTAAAAAGTGTTTTAATTCATAAACAGCCTCAATCGGATTTGGTGCGTTAAATACAGCACTACCTGCAACTAAAACATCTGCTCCTGCATTAATCAGTTGTTGTGCATTGGCAATAGTGACACCACCATCAACCTGAATTAATGCCCTGCTTGCTTTTCTTTCTATTAAATTTTTAAGGTCTGTAATCTTTTTATAGGTATTTTCAATGAATTTTTGTCCTCCAAATCCTGGATTTACCGACATCAGTAATACTAAATCTACTTCATTAATGATCTCTTCCAATAGAAATACCGGAGTATGTGGGTTTAAAGTAACACCAGCCTGCATACCCTCCTTTTTTATTGCATCAATTGTTCTGTGTAAATGAGTACAGGCTTCATAATGTACATTTAATAAATCAGCTCCTGCTGCTTTAAAATCAGAAATGAACTTATCAGGCTCAACAATCATTAAATGAACGTCAAAAGGTTTTTCTATATGAGGGCGTAATGATTTTAATACAGGTAAACCAAAAGAGATATTAGGTACAAATACACCATCCATAATGTCAAGATGCAACCAATCGGCCTCACTTTTATTTATTATTTCAATTTGAGATTCCATTTTGGCAAAATCAGCTGCCAATAGAGAAGGTGCTATTAAATGTTTCATTCTTTAGGTTATATTTTCTTTTTATGTTATAGTGAGCAAAAATACTAAGAAAGATTAATAAAAAAATAGGGAAACAGATTGAAAGCTCTATTTCCCTATTTAAATACAAATAGTTTTTGTGTTTACCCTAAATATGATCTAAGAATTTTACTCCTATACGTATGTTTTAATCGTTTAATAGCTTTTTCTTTAATTTGTCTTACTCTTTCTCTTGTTAAGTTGAAAAGATTTCCAATTTCCTCAAGGGAATAAGGAGGTTCTCCTTTTAATCCATAATATAACCTGATGATGTCTGCTTCTCTTATTGATAAGGTGGATAATGATCTTTCAATTTCTCTTTTTAATGAGTCGTTTAGTAATTCATTATCAGGACTGATAGAATCAGTGCTTAATATGGTGTCGTATAAGTTATTATCTTCATCTTTTCTTAGTGGGGCATCCATTGAAATATGCTTATTCATGGCTCGCAAAGACTCTTTTACTTCACTAGGAGCAAGATCTAATGTAGCTGCAATTTCTTCAGATGTTGGTTCTCTTTGAAATTCTTGTTCTAATATAGCAAAGGTGTTATTTACTTTGTTCATAGAACCGATTTTGTTTAATGGGAGACGCACAATGCGTGCTTGTTCAGCTAAGGCTTGTAAAATGGACTGTCTAATCCACCATACAGCATAAGAAATAAATTTAAAACCACGGGTTTCATCAAATCGTTGTGCTGCTTTTATTAAACCAAGGTTACCTTCGTTAATTAAGTCCGGGAGACTTAAACCCTGGTTTTGATATTGTTTACTAACAGATACAACAAATCTTAAGTTGGCATTTATTAATAATTCCAGAGCTTCCTGATCTCCGTCTTTTATCTTTTTTGCAAGTTTAACTTCTTCCTCTGCAGATAATAATTTTACCTTTCCTATTTCATGTAAATATTTATCCAAAGACGGAGTTTCCCGGTTTGTTACTTGTTTTGTAATTTTGAGTTGTCTCATCTTGAAATAGTTGGTTAGTTTTTAAGTAATTTTAAATATAACAAAAAATCATCTCTTATTGTTTTAATATCTGGAAAATATGAATTCCATTTACATGAAATACTTGTTTTATTAGATATATGTATGTTTCTATATGGTTAAATGTATTTCAATATAATAATATAAAGAAATAACTGGCAATGAATTAAATCTTAATTGCTAAATTATTTCCGCAATTGGTTAATAATTTAAAAATTATTTTGTGGATTAAATCAAATATTCTTAAGTTTGCATCAAATCTTCTGGACATCTTTCATTTTTAATGTTGGATCAACAGCCGTATCAGGACTAAAAATCAATTTATAACAAATTATAATATTATCATGAAGATTTTAACAATCTTCAAATAATTAATTCCCCGAGAGAATTTATTGGTAAAAAATATGTACGATATTCTTGAATTGAATAAAAAACTCTTAGCTGAACTAAAAGATATTGCGAAGGAGTTGAGGATTAAGCGAATAGATTCGTTTAAAAAACAGGATTTGATTTATAAAATTCTGGATGAACAAGCTATTGCCGCTTCAGAAAAAAAGAAAACAGATAAACCTTCAGAGAAAAAGCCTGCAAAACGTGTAAGAACGACTACTAAGGTTCAAAAAGTGACTCCTGTAAACAGGGAGGAAAATGTTGAAAATAAAACAGAAGCAGTTGTTGATGTACAGGAAAAGACAGAAACTATTGCTGAAAAATTAGAAGCTCAAAGAATTAAAGCAGAAGAAGCTGCTAAGAAAGAAGAGCAACAAGCGGCAGAAGCTAAAGAAGCCGAAGTAAAAGAAGTAAAAGAGCCTTCTAAAAAGAAATCTGATGATCGTGAAAGATCAAAAGAAGGACATGATAATAAGCGTCAGCGTCAGGGAGAGGATAATACAGGGAAAAGACGCCAATTCGATAATAGAGGTAAGGATAATAATCAACAACAAAGACGTCAGGACAAGCAATATGATAAATCCTTTGATTTTGATGGAATAATATCTGCATCCGGGGTTTTAGAAATAATGCAGGATGGATATGGTTTTTTAAGATCTTCTGATTATAACTATTTAAATTCACCTGATGATATTTATGTATCTCAATCTCAAATTAAATTATTTGGACTTAAAACAGGAGATACAGTTTTAGGAAGTATTCGTCCGCCTAAAGAAGGAGAGAAATATTTTCCATTAATCAAGGTTGAAGAAATTAATGGTCGTAGTCCACAGATTGTTCGTGACCGTGTTCCATTTGATCACTTAACTCCAATCTTCCCTAATGAAAAATTCAAAATTACTGGAAGTGGACATGATAGTTTGTCAACCAGAATCGTTGACATGTTTGCCCCTATTGGTAAAGGTCAACGTGGATTAATTGTAGCACAACCCAAAACAGGTAAAACTGTATTGCTTAAAGAAGTTGCAAATGCGATTGCTGCAAACCACCCTGAAGTTTACATGATTATTTTATTGGTTGATGAGCGTCCGGAAGAGGTAACAGATATGGCACGTAGTGTGAATGCTGAAGTTATATCTTCTACTTTTGATGAACCAGCAGAACGTCATGTGAAAGTGGCTAATATTGTTTTGGAGAAAGCAAAAAGAATGGTTGAATGTGGACACGATGTTGTAGTATTGTTAGATTCTATTACTCGTTTAGCTCGTGCCTATAATACTGTTTCTCCTGCATCGGGTAAAGTATTATCAGGTGGTGTAGACGCTAATGCATTGCATAAACCAAAACGTTTCTTTGGTGCTGCTCGTAATATAGAAGATGGTGGTTCATTGACTATTTTAGCTACAGCCTTGACAGAAACTGGTTCAAAAATGGATGAAGTTATTTTTGAAGAATTTAAAGGTACTGGTAATATGGAACTTCAATTGGATAGAAGATTATCTAATAAACGTATTTATCCTGCTGTTGATGTTACATTGTCAAGTACTCGTAGAGAAGATTTATTACTAGAAAAAGAAAGCTTAAACAGAATTTGGATATTAAGAAACTACTTGGCTGATATGAATCCAATGGAAGCTATGGATTTCTTACTTGACAGAATGAGAAAAACAAGAAGTAACGAAGAGTTTCTTGTTTCAATGAATGATGGTTAGTATATTATATCAATAAAATATTTTATCAAGGGATTACTATATGATTTTAGTAATCCCTTTTTTGTTATGTATATCAGTAACTGTAATTAAGTGATTTTAATTAAACTGATTTATTAAAGAGATTGTCTGCTTAAATATATTATTACACTATAGACAATCTCTCTAATCATTTATTTAGTTTTTCTCAGGAGTAGTTAAAATTTTATATTGCTTTAATCTTTCAACTTGCTCCAAATTAGTTTCATCTAAAACTTCAAACTGAGGTTTTTTGTTACTATAATATTCGTTTTTTGAGATGATTTTGTAATAATCTTCTATTTGATCTTTAAAAAAGATGTCGTATCTATAATTTATTTTATATGCTGTCCAAAAATCTGTTGTAATTACAGAATCAGAAGTTTTACGATAACGAACTACATCTGTGTAGTCTGTAATTCTGTATTTGGCGTCAATTATTAATTTTGCTTTACATTCAGGACCGTTTTTCTTTATTAAAACATTTAAATCTATATGATCCAGATTTGGATTTATTGATGAATCATCTTTTGCCAATGTAACTTTTTTGTAAATTGTACTTCCTTTTGCTGAGATTGTTCTGATATCTTCATAAACAGGAGCATCTCCAATAACTGTATTTGGAATAAATGGTTGTTTTGTTGTTGGATCAATTAAATACCATTCATTAAATCCTCCGGTTTCCTCTTTTTCCCATATTTGTACTACAGTGCCATTGTCTGTTTTTCTGTTGGTAAGACACATTAAATACCCATTGTAATTGTAAATTCTAAACTTTCCTCCGCCAATATGTTCGAATCTAAACATCTGTGATGTGCCATTGTGTTTTTCCCACAAGTGTAGGTCGTTTCCTAATTTCTGAAGATTGAAACTTCCCCCTACGTGATCTATAACAACAGGATTTGTTCCTGGTAATTCTGATTGGATATAGTAATAACCTTCATAATTTTTGGATGCAACTATTTTAAAAACTCGATCAGCTCCTGGTGTTAAACTGTATACTTTTAACTTTAATCCGTTTTCGGTCTGCTTAGGATCTCCTGGAACATCGATGTATCCTTTGTTTTCTGTAAAATCTTTAGCTGACTTAATATAAAATGACTTATCGGGAAACTCATAAAAAGGCTTTGATTTTAATTGTTGTTGTTTTACGTCGATCCATGCACTGCCATTAATTGTTGGAGAAATATTGTCAATTGCATTTTGAACCAGTTCTGTTGTTCCCGGAAATTCATATACTTTATCTACTATAGCAGAAACTTCTTTGGGAGCTCCTATAATATCTAATCCTTTATTTATAGCAGTATGTGTTACTTCGTTGCCATCCATAATGAATACAGTTGTAGATATTGCATTTTCAGCATAGGTTCCATCGCCTAAAATACCAGCTGCATCTCCCCCTAATGATATACTTTCTTTTATGTTATCTAATTTTTCTTGCTCTTTGTCGATATTGTCAACTACTTTATATTTATTGTTCTTATTCATTTTTTTAACACCTTTATTGGATATGCCTCCTATAATATCTTTATAGTCAGGTAATGCTTCTGCACTGCTTTTAATTGCATTTTGCATTTTTGAATATAAAGTAGGGGATTGGCATGTAAGGTTTATGCTATAAGAAAGTAATTTCTGTTCGCGATATTCATCTTTACTATCACCTGGGATGGAGAGTCTCATCATATCAACACCAGTAATAAAGTCGCGGGTACATATTTGTTCGTTTTCAATAGATGTAGAAAACATAACTTTTTCTTTAAAAGGTTCCAGTGTGTAATTTTCACCTATTTTCTTATTGACATATCCACTAGCGTAATTTGTGTCAGGTATGCATACATATACAATATCAGCTATACTAGAGTGAGTGTTTGATTTTGTATGATTTACAATGTTCATCGTGAAATCGACGTTACTACCACCATAAAATACCTCATATATGGCATTACATGGGGCGATAATCGTTTTGTTTAAGATTTGTTTATCTTCATAATCCAATACAATCAGGTTACCTGGATGTTGTTTTATCCAAACATTTAATCCTCTCCTTTTATGATCTACCTGTAGGTTTATGTCGATGATATCACCTTGTGAAACTGTAAATGTCTTTAATAAGGATGTGTTTTTATCAGATGAGAAATTTCCTTGAACAACTGTAATGTCTTCAGCTGTAGCATTTGTTTTAAATATGAAACAAAATAATATTAAGATTATATATAAATTCTTCATTGTTATTTAATGGATTCTAATGTTGAGGTTTTGGTATACTTGATTTTAGTTTTAGTTATTTTTTGTAGAAGGACTTCGTAATATTTTTGTTCAGCGTTTAAGGTGTAGTAGGTAGGTTTGTAATAAATTGCATAAGCGTTTAATTTTAGGTTTTTGGCTTGTGCAATATCTGGATTTCCAAAAAGTAAGTATTTGGCCGAAGGAGGTAGTGCTTCAGTAACAGATAGATTGGTTACTAAACCTTTTTCGTTAAAAGACATATCACCTTCGTTATACTCTTTAACTTTTGTGCCTTTAACGCTTTTTTCAGCACTACTACTAAAGTGTCCTGCGAAATCACCAATAACATCTTTTGCTTTGTTTGTAGCTTCTCTTCCTGAATTATAAAGAGAATAGATTTCCTGAGCTACTTTTAGGTCTGATTCACGGTTGGACATAAAATATTGTATGGGTTCACTTCCTGGTTGGGGACCAATTAATCCCATTGCTCCATGTGCCGCAAAAGAAGCTGCAGGACTCATTACCATAGAAGCAGCTGAAACACCTATATCTGCTAGGGCCCAATGTTTTGCTCCACCTATGGTTGAGCTTACATTGTAATGATATCCTTTGAGTTTTGCATTTTGTGGAATTAATGCTTTATTAAGGCTAAGTGGTTTAATTTTAGCTTGTGAATTATGTATACCACCCTGACCTAAAATTTGGTCGTTATAATCAAATACATCAACTTTTTGATACATGTATTTATTAAATAACCTTATGTCTTTATAAGAAGTGGTTGGTTCTTTATATCCAATAACCGTGTCAACTTCATATATTACTGCATCTTTTGAGTATGTGTTGTTTTGTGTCCAGGCAGGATTATAAAATTCCTCATTACCAGATACTCTGATAATATCTAATGTTATCTTTTTCTTACCTCCCTTTCCCTTGATTGTTAATGTATAGACACTTTCATCAGGTACTTTAATGATTTCATTAATGGATGAAATGTTATTTTTATGCCATATAACAGATTTGCTGTTAATGTTTGTAAGTAAAACTCCATCTATTTCTTTGTCTTTTTCAATTGAAATTGTGATATTAATTTCATCACCTTTGTCTAAGGCAAAACTATATGTTTTACCTGTTTTGTTGATTTCTTTTTCTCCCTGAAAAATAACATGCTTTGAAAATGTGTTCTGTGAATAAGTTATTTTATTCAAAGAAATACAGCATAATATAAAGCACAAAATCTTATAAGAATGTTTTGTCATGGTTAATGTTTTTTTCTTCGTGATAAGTGTACGGTGGAGCAAAGAAAATTTATTCTTTTTTTAAAATTGAAATATTTTAGTGAATAAATAATTTTTTTTGATAAATGAAGATGTTGTGTTGATTTAGATTTTTCGGTTAGAATAGGGGCTTGTTAAAAATAGTAGAGGTGTAGATCTTTAGTTGTTCATTAATGGTATTCAACATTGCAATATAAATTTTAAGCATATAATATTTATGTAATTTTGTACTAGTCATATTTCAATAAATTGATTTAACTGTTAATTCTATTTTCTATTTAGATGTTATTTTTACTAAGTATAAATTACATCTTTATTAAAAAATTGTAATCTCTACATTGCAATTATTTTAATTCTAATTGTACATTTGTCCATCATTAATTGAAGACGATAACGTGCAATCATTTTTTGAAACACATAAGTTTCTGATTAACAATTTAAAAGTTCCTATTAAAAGGAAATTGATGGACGAAATAGATTGGAACCATCGTTTAATCGGGATAAAAGGAACAAGAGGAATTGGTAAAACAAATTTTCTTTTAGATTTTGCAAAATCTAAATATGGGTTGGATAAATCGTGTTTGTACGTCAATTTGAATAACCTCTATTTTTCAGAACACAGTATAATTTCTTTTGCTGATAAGTTTAGAAAAACAGGTGGCAAAACATTGGTCCTTGACCAGGTATATAAATACCCGGGTTGGTCTGAAGAATTGAAATATTGTTATGAGAATTTTGTAGATCTGCAAATTGTATTTTCAGGATCTACAGTAATGAGACTAAGAGAGGAAAATCCTCATTTAAGAGACTTGGTTCATTCATATAAATTGGAAGGATTTTCATTCAGAGAGTTTTTGCAATTAAAGACAGGAAAAAAATTCAATTCATATACGTTTGATGATATTTTAGAAAATCATCAAAAAATTGCCGCCGAAATTGTAAAAGAAATAAGACCTCTGGCATATTTTGATGATTACCTTGAGTATGGTTATTATCCATTTTATTTGGATGAACAACATTATACTGAAAACTTAATGAAGAGTGTCAATTTAATACTTGAAATTGATATTAGTTTTTTAAGACAAATAGAATTAAAGTATTTACCAAGACTTCGCAAATTACTTTTCAGTATTGCTCAGGAGGTTCCATTTCAACCTAATGTGAGTAAGTTGAGCTCTCACATTGGTACATCAAGAGCAACGGTAATGAATTATTTGTATTATTTAAGACAGGCCCGATTAGTAAAGTTATTATATGACGGTCCTGAGGATATGCAAAAAAAACCATCATTAATTTATTTGCATAATCCTAATTTAATTCATTGTATAAGTAGAAATACTGTTGATAAAATAAACCTTTTAAAAACGTTTTTTTATAATCAGGTTGGAAGCATCCATGAATTAACGGTTTCAACAAAAGGAGATTTTAGTGTTGATGAAAGTTACGATTTTATTGTAAGTGAACAATCTTATGTAAAAGATAAAACCAGTAAAGGATTGTATGTTGCAAAAGATATGATAGAGAAAGGAGATGGAAATGTAATTCCTTTATGGTTGTTTGGATTTTTATATTAAAAACACTTGGTTACTGATTGAAAATAGTAACTTTAGTAGTTGATTATCAATTAAATAGAATAATTCTAAATAATAGTAGTTAAAACTTAAATAGTAAACAAATGGCTAAAGAAAAGAAGTTTCTTACCTGTGATGGTAATCAAGCTGCTGCACATATTGCTTATATGTTTAGCGAAGTAGCTGCAATCTATCCAATCACGCCTTCTTCTACAATGGCAGAATACGTTGACGAATGGGCTGCAAATGGAAGAAAAAACATTTTTGGAGAAACAGTAAAAGTAGAAGAAATGCAATCAGAAGCTGGTGCTGCAGGTGCTATGCACGGTGCTCTTCAAGCTGGTACTCTTTGTAATACATTTACTGCATCTCAAGGTTTATTATTAATGATCCCTAACATGTATAAAGTAGCTGGTGAATTACTTCCTGGTGTTTATCATGTTTCGGCTCGTACATTAGCATCACACGCATTATCTATCTTTGGTGATCACCAAGACGTTATGGCTGTTCGTCAAACAGGATGTGCAATGTTTGCTACAGGTTCTGTTCAAGAAGTTATGGACTTGGCTGCAGTTGCTCACTTAGCATCTCTTAAGTCAAGAGTACCATTCGTTCACTTCTTTGATGGTTTCCGTACTTCTCATGAGATTCAAAAAATTGAACAATTAGATATCGAAGATCTTGAGCCACTATTTGACAAAGATGATCTTCAAGCATTCCGTGATCGTGCATTAAACCCAGCTAATCCAGTAGCTCGTGGTATGGCACAAAACCCGGATGTTTTCTTCCAGGCTCGTGAAGCTTGTAATCCATATTATGATTCATTAGCAGATACTGTTGAGCACTATATTAAAGAGCTTAACAAAATTACAGGTCGTGAGTATGGTTTATTTGATTACTATGGTGCAGAAGATGCTGAAAGAGTAATCATCGCTATGGGATCTGGTTGCGAAGCAATCAAAGAAGGTATTGATGAATTAGTTGCTAAAGGAGAAAAAGTTGGTATGGTAGCAGTACACTTATACCGTCCATTCTCAGCTAAACATTTCTTAGCAGCAGTACCTGATACAGCAAAAAGAATTGCAGTATTAGATCGTACAAAAGAGCCAGGAGCAACTGGTGAGCCATTATATTTAGATGTAAAAGATACATTCTATGGTAAAGAAAATGCTCCTGTTATCGTTGGTGGACGTTATGGTCTTTCTTCTAAAGATTTTACTCCAGCTCAGGTTCTTTCTATTTACGAAAACCTTGCATTACCAGAACCAAAAAATGGTTTTACAGTAGGTATTGTTGATGATGTTACATTTACATCTCTTCCTCCAAAAGAAGAAATCGCTTTAGCTAACGGACCTTTCGAAGCTAAGTTTTATGGTTTAGGTGCTGATGGTACTGTTGGTGCTAATAAAAACTCAATTAAAATTATTGGTGATAACACAGATAAATATTGTCAGGCTTATTTTGCATATGACTCTAAAAAATCTGGAGGTTTCACTTGTTCTCACCTTCGTTTTGGTGATGATCCAATCCGTTCTACATATTTAGTAAATACTCCAAACTTTGTTGCATGTCACGTTCAGGCTTACTTGAATTTATATGATGTAACAAAAGGTTTAAAGAAAGATGGTACTTTCTTATTAAATACTGTATGGACAGAAGAGGAAGTTAAGAAAAATCTTCCAAACAATGTTAAAGCATACTTAGCTAAAAATAACATTAGCCTATATACAATTAACGCAACTGATATTGCTGCTGGTATTGGATTAGGTAACCGTACAAATACTATCCTTCAATCTGCATTCTTCAAAATTACAGGCGTAATTCCTTACGAACAAGCTGTAGAGCAAATGAAGAAATTTATCGTAAAATCTTACGGTAAAAAAGGAGAGAAAATCGTTAATATGAACTATGCTGCTGTAGATCAAGGTGGTGAAGTTGTTAAGATTGATGTTCCTGCAGAATGGGCTAGCCTGGATGGTTCTTTAGAATACCCAACTGCTGGTACTGAATTCGTAAACAAAGTAGTTCGTCCTATCAATGCTCAGGTTGGTGATGATTTACCAGTATCTGCATTTACAGGCCGTGAAGATGGTACTTGGGATCAAGGAACATCTAAATTTGAAAAACGTGGTGTTGCTGCTAGTGTTCCAGAATGGATTCCAGAAAACTGTATCCAATGTAACCAGTGTGCTTACGTTTGTCCTCACGCTTCTATTCGTCCATTCGTATTAGACGAAAAAGAAGCTGCAAACTTCAAAGGTGCTACTATCGAAATGAAAGCTCCTGCTTCATTGAAAGGAATGCAGTTCCGTATGCAGGTTGATGTTCTTGACTGTTTAGATTGTGGTAACTGTGTTGATGTTTGTCCAGCTAAAACAAAAGCCCTTGAGATGAAGCCTATCGCTTCTCAATATGACAATCAAGAAAACTGGGATTACTGTGTAGAAAATGTAACTTCTAAACAAAGTTTAGTTGATACTAAATCTAACGTTAAAAATTCACAATTTGCAACTCCATTATTCGAGTTCTCAGGAGCTTGTTCAGGTTGTGGTGAAACTCCATATATTAAATTAATTTCTCAATTATTTGGTGATCGTCAAATGGTAGCAAATGCAACTGGATGTACTTCTATTTACTCTGGTTCAGCTCCTTCTACTCCTTATACTCAGAATGAAAAAGGATGTGGTCCTGCTTGGGCTAACTCTTTATTCGAAGATAACGCTGAGTATGGTTTAGGTATGGCTATCGCTACTGAGAAAATGCGTGACCGTGTTGAGCGTTTAATGAAAGAAGGTTTAGAGTCTGATAGCTGTTCTGCAGAAATGAAAGCTCTATTTACTGAGTGGATTGAAAACCGTAAAGACGGTGAGAAAACTAAAGAGATCTCAGCAAAACTTTCTCCAATGATCGAAGCTTGTAGCTGCGATATTTGTAATGAGTTAGCAAAAGTTAAACAATATATCACTAAACAATCTCAATGGATTATTGGTGGTGACGGTTGGGCTTATGACATCGGTTATGGTGGTCTTGATCATGTATTAGCTTCTGGACAAGATGTAAATGTATTAGTTGTTGATACTGAGGTTTACTCTAACACTGGTGGTCAGGCATCTAAATCTACTCCTGTTGGTGCTGTTGCTAAATTTGCTGCTTCTGGTAAGAAAATTCGTAAGAAAGATCTTGGTATGATGGCTGCATCTTATGGTTATGTATATGTTGCTCAAATCGCAATGGGTGCTAACCAGGCTCAAACATTTAAAGCTATTCGTGAAGCTGAAGCTTTTGATGGTCCATCTATCATTATTGCTTATGCTCCATGTATTAACCATGGTTTAACTGCAGGTATGGGTAAAGCTCAAACAGAACAGAAAAAAGCTGTTGAGTGTGGTTACTTCCACCTATACAGATTTAACCCAGATTTAGAAGCAGAAGGTAAAAACCCATTCCAATTAGACTCTAAAGAGCCAGATTGGGCTAAATTCCAAGACTTCTTGAAAGGTGAGATCCGTTATACTTCATTGATGAAACAATTCCCTGCTGAAGCAGAAGAGTTATTTAAAGCTGCTGAAGAAAATGCTAAATGGCGTTACAACGGCTATGTTCGTCAATCTAAAATGGAATACTAAGAATTAGAATTCTAAATATTGAAGGCATCCTTTTTTAAGGATGCCTTTTTTGTTTTGTGGAAATCATAAAAGAAGTATTATTAACAAGATAGGGTTATAAGTTTACTTTATTAATTGCGGAATTTGAATAACATGATTTATTATTACTATTTATAATCTTAAGTAAAATATGGAGTTAATAGATTTCATAAATATAAATGAGAAAATATACATGTGACTAATGATTGTGGCATATCAGACTGATGTTAATTTACTTGCTGATGAAAGAAAAGATTCTGTACTAGTTGAGTAAAATTTTGATGTTATTTTTAGATTAAGCTAATCTATTGTATTATATACTAAAACAAAGATCGGCTTATTGATTCTATGAAAATAAAACTATTTTTGCTGTTCAATTTTATCCTTTTTAAGAAGGAAAGATGCTATGTAAATTGTTCTTAGTTTTCTAAAAATTCAAATATTTAATTATAATGGATTTGTATTATTGGATAAAGGTCGCTTCAATTGTTGCAGGAATTTATATTATTACTTTTATTACACGTAAAATCATTGGTTTGTTTATTAAAAGGCAATCCTTAAAAGTAAATGTGGATCCGACTAATTTTTCTTTCCTTAAAAATTCAATATCGTTTATTATTTATACCGCTGGTGTTATTGCCATCTTTTATATTACACCTCAGCTTAATTCTGTAGCAAAGGCATTATTTGCAAGTGCTGGTATTTTTGCTGCAATTATTGGTTTTGCCTCTCAAAAGGCCTTTAGTAATATTATTAGTGGCATTTTTATTCTGATATTTCGCCCATTCAGAATTAAAGATGTGATTGAGGTGGGAACTTTAAATAAAGGTGTTGTTGAAGAGATTACACTCAGACATACCATTATTAGAAATTATGAAAATCGAAGAATTATTATTCCAAATTCTATTATTAGCGAAGAAACTATAATTAACAGTAATATTATAGAGGAGAAAATTAAAAAGTTTATTGAGTTTGATATTAGTTATGAATCGAATATAGATCTTGCAAAAAAAATAATTCAAGAAGAAGCAGAGAGTCATCCTTTAATTTACGACAACAGAACAGATGAAGATAAGTTAAATGGAGAACCCGTTGTTCGAATTAGAGTGATACGTTTGGGGGAGTATTCAATAACTATAAGAGCTTATGTATGGGCAAAATGTAATGACGATGCTTTTGTTATTTTCTGTGATATGAATGAGTCTGTTAAAAAACGATTTGACACTTCCGGAATCGAAATTCCTTATCCTCATAGAACAATTGTTACTAAGAAAGACTAGGTGTTTTTTTATGTATAGGTAAAAATATTGTGAATGTGGATCCTTGATTTAGACAGCTTTCAACTTCAATGCAACCGTTGTGTTTTTTTATAATTTCATTACAAAGGACTAATCCTAAACCAGTACCGGTTTCATTGGCTGTACCCTTTGTTTGTATATTGGAATTTATCCTAAATAACTGATTTGCTGTTTGTTCATCCATGCCAACTCCATTGTCATTTATTTTAAATACGATGTTTTCATGATCACTAATTAAACTCATGTTGATATAGCCATTGATTTGAGTATATTTTATTGCATTGGTAATTAAATTACGAAATACAGTAGCCATTGCTATGTCATCAATCTCTGCATAATAATGACTATTGTATGAAAAGTTGAAGTTAATATTTTTGGCTATTAGATTAGGTTCTAATAATGTAATAGTATCTTCTATAAGTTTATTTAATTCTGTTGACTTAAAAGAAAGGTGGTTCTTGTCATTCTGTAGTAGTGCCCAGTTTAAAAGATTCTCAAATAAAGTGTATGTATGTTTTGCACTACTGTTAATAATGTTAATGTATTTTTTTATTTCTTCAATCTCAAAATCATCAATGCTGTGAATTAAAAGATCAGAAAAGCCAATGATAACATTAAAAGGATTTTTTAGATCGTGAGAAATAATTGAAATAAATTTATCTTTTGCATTGTTTGTGATTTCTAAATTATTTTTGCTCTCGATTAATTCCTTTGATTGTAATTCAATCGCTTCTTTTTGTTGCTGAAGAACTTTGTTTTGGTGTAAAGATTTTTCATATAAATCTTTTACTTTATTTTGTTCCAATTCCAGCAGGAGTTGTTTTTCAAAGCTTTTAAATCGATACTTATTTTGTATTTGATTTGCTATGAGTCCAAAAATAATTATAGGTATTATGTTGGTCATCTCTATTAGTTGTTCCTTTAATGGAGCTTTAAAGATGAAAAGAGTTGATAAAAATAAGAAAGTCGGAATCAGGTAAATAAGAATCGTACCTAGTAAACAAACTCTTAATTCTAAAGAGATTAAGAATAATACCAAAACAGTACCTGTAATACTGGAGTTCAAGTAGTCATTTAGATGTACAAAACATTTTCCATACATCATGATTAATAGACTTGAGATTAATATGTTGTAAAGAGTTACTTTAAATTTTACAGAACTCTTTCTATTGAATGATAGAATACTTAGTAGTAAAGCTAAAGTTATAGGAACTAATCTTGTATAGAAAGCTTGAATGTTGTCTCTTAGGTATAAATCAGAAAACATAAAATATCCAACAATAGTAAATATAATTGGTAGTTTTATTTTTAGTGAATTAATAATATAATCCTGATTGTGTTTTTTATATAGGTCTTTAATATTATTCATTTTATTATTCCCTTTGAAATTTAGTTCTTAATCTTTGAGTTGGGAATTTTTAATTTAGGAGTCACATATAAACATCTAAAATATATCCTTTCCTGGTATGGTAAAAGTAAACAAATCCACAAATTGTTACAACAATTAATTATTATCATTTATCTTTGAGGCACTACTACCACTATCGAAAAGGGGATAATATATAACAATTAAAGATTTATAACAGTGAATAAACTTTCATATGAAAGCGGAATTTCAGATGTTCCGTTATTAGGTTGTACAATAAGTGAAAAATTAAAAGAAACTGTAGATAAATTTCCAGACAATGAAGCTTTAATAGTTCCTTATCAAAATTACCGAGCCACATATAAACAATTCTGGGAGCAAGTTGATGAGATAGCAAAAGGACTAATTAGTTATGGAGTAAAGAAAGGTGATCGTGTCGGGATATGGTCTCCAAATCGTTACGAATGGGTATTGGTTCAGTTTGCTACAACCAGAGTTGGGGCCATTATGGTAAATATAAATCCTGCATATAAAGCTGCAGAGCTTAAATACGCTTTAAAGCAGTCAGAAGTAGGTTTGTTGATAATGTCAAAGGGTTTTAGAAAGACAAATTATATTGAGATACTTTCGGAGGTCAGATCATCGTGTATTAAACTAAAGCATGTTTTAGTTATTGATCATGATTGGGATACATTGATAGAGGCAGGAAAGAATGTTAGTACAGAGACTTTACTTCAGATTGAAAGTGAGTTACAGTTTGACGATGCTATTAACATTCAATATACATCAGGAACAACTGGATTTCCCAAAGGAGCAACATTGTCACATCATAATATCATTAATAATGGATTCTTTATCGGAGAAAGGTTAAAGTATACAGAGAATGATAAAGTGGCTATACCTGTACCTTTATATCATTGTTTTGGAATGGTGTTGGCTAATCTTGCCATTATTACGCATGGTGCATGTATGGTTTTAACAGGTGAGGCTTTTGATCCAGCTGTTGTAATGCAAATAGTACAGGATGAAAAATGTACTTCATTGTATGGGGTTCCTTTAATGTTTATTGCTGAATTAAATCATCCTGATTTTGATAAATTCGATTTTTCTAGCTTGAGAACCGGAATCATGGCAGGTGCATCATGTCCGGAATCAGCAATGAAAGCAGTTCGTGAAAAAATGAATATGAAGGATGTTTGTATTTGCTATGGAATGACCGAGACTTCTCCTGTAAGTACACAAACTTTTGTTGATGATAACGAATATCGAAGATGTGCAACTGTTGGTAAGGTACATCCTCATTTAGAAATAAAAATTATTGATCCGGAAACAGGAAAAATTGTTCCTAGAGGTGAATCTGGAGAGTTTTGTACAAGGGGGTATTCTGTAATGTTAAAGTACTGGAATAATCCGGAAGCAACAGCTTCTGTAATCGATGAAGGTCGATGGATGCATACTGGCGATTTAGCTGAAATGGATGAAGATGGTTATGTGAAAATTGTTGGTAGGATAAAAGATTTAATTATTCGTGGAGGAGAAAATATTTCTCCGTTTGAAATTGAAGAATTTCTGCATAATCATGATCAAATTAAAGATATTCAGGTGATAGGTGTGCCTGATGAAAGATATGGGGAAGAGGTGATGGCTTGGATAATTTTAAAAGATGGTGAGACAGTTACAGAGGATGATCTAAAAGAATATTGTAAAGGTCAGATTGCTACTTATAAAATACCTAAATACTGGAAATTTGTTTCTGAATTTCCAACGACAGTAACAGGTAAAGTCCGTAAAGTTGAAATGAGAGAAATTTCAGCGAAAGAATTAGGATTGCATCAAAGAAATTAGATTTAAATTTATTGAAATAAATATTGAGCTAAAGCGGTATGTTAATATACCGCTTTATTTATTTTTCATAACCGTAACCATAGCCGTAACCGTATCCATAACCCCGACCATAACCAAATTTATTGGTCTTAACTTGGATATCGTTAATTACAATACCACAATTTTTTATATCCTTTTTGTCAATTTCATTTAGTAAATGCGATACATGACGCACTCTTGTTTTATCATGTCTGACAATAAGTAAATTAATATCAGAATAATCCAAAAGCAATAATGCATCGGAAACTCTCCCTAAAGGTGAAGTGTCTAGAATGATAATATCAAAATTGTCATTTAAATATGAAAATAACTCATCGTTTTTATCTTTTCTGGATAGTAATTCTGACGGATTTGGAGGAATTGGACCGGTAGGAATATAAAATAAGTTTTCTTGTTCTGTTTGATGAATCAACTCTGAAGCATTGCAGCGATTGGTGTAAAATAATGTTAGTCCATTATCTGTTTTTTTATAATCAAGATAGTCGTTGATCTTTGGTTTTCGTAAATCGTAACCTACAATAACAGTTTTACTTCCTTTTTGAGCAAAGCTGGCAGCTAAATTTAAAGAGATAAAACTTTTTCCTTCTCCAATATTATTAGAAGTAATTAATATGGTATTGCTCTCTTTTTTTGAGTCGGACATAAAGCTGTAGTTAGTTCTTAATGATCTGAATGACTCTGATATTAGTGATTGAGGCTTTTCGTGAACAATAAAGTTTGATGCATATTTATTGTGCAGTATATGACCAATGATCGGAAATTTAGTTATTCTTTCAATATCCTTATTTCCATAAATCTTATCGTTTAGATATAATAATAGAATAATAATAGCAAATGCTATCATACCACCGATTACAAAATAAATTAGTAAGATTTTAGAAGCAATTGGTTCTACTAATACCGATTGGTCACTATGAGCCAGGTCCAAAACTTCATTGGTAGGAATGTTTGAGGCCTTCATTATTTCCATTTCAGCCCTTTTGGTTAGCAGATAGGTATATAATTCCTCATTAATGTTATACTTTCTCTGCAAAGAGATGTACTCCTGCTGATCCTGGGGTAGATAATTAAGCTCTTCTTTTATTTCTTTTATTCTTTTATTTAGTTCCGCTTTTTCGTGATCCAGGTTGTTTTTTGCTGCGCTTACAGTCTCTACGATCGCCTTTTTTAAATTTGCGCTTTTTAATCTGTTCGAAGCTAGTATTGGCGTTTCCTGAAGAGTACGGCTTTTAATCTCTTCATACTCAAACAAAGATTGGTTTAGTTGATTTAATAGTTCGTTTAAATAGGGATTATCAATTTTTAGAGAAGAAGGAGGGACTATCTCATCTAAAGATTGATTATCCTTCATGAAATCTTCTAAATAAGTATAGTATTTATATTGTACGTCAATTTCCGTTTCTTGCTCTTCCAGAGTTCCAAGTCTTTCGTATATATAATTAGTTTTATAATCTATATCCAGTCCGCCTTTTGAATGAATAAATGATTGAATGGTTTTTTCTGATTCAAATAAAGATTTATGGATGTCAGATATTTGGGAGTCAATGAATTTTATTGTGTTAGAAGCAATTCTGTTTTTTCGTTCTACACCCTTGTAAAGATATTCCTGGGTAAGTGTATTTAAAAAGCTGACGCCAAGAAATTTATTGTCTGTTCTTATAATCAACTTTATTATCGAAGATGATTTATCTTCTAAAGTTTCAAATTTATTATAATTTTCAACAAGTTGACTGTATGACTGAAATTTGAAACGATAGTTAGTGTTTTCTGATATATGGGTATTATTTTTCTTTGATATTGTAAAATTGTAATAATCGCTTGTGATTGGTTGGTTTACTTTTACAATAGTATCAATGTAGAATTCTGGATTCAGTTCTATAGTCTTGTGTTGATCGTATTGATATAAAACACAGGATGGATTAACAGATTTCAGCTTAGCAGTAGAATCATTCAGGAAAATTAAATTGAACTCATGATTTATAGGTTGGGGTGAATATTTATCAAACTCAATATTAAATAAAGTGCTTGGAAATATTCTGTTGTAAAGATATTTACCTTCTTCGAAAATAGCTACTTCAAGATTAAGTCTTGATACAACTCTACTAATTAATTCATAGGAATGAAGTATACCGATTTCATTTTTAATTTGTACAGATGATCGTCCCATATCCCCAAGTTCAAGTATGGGTATAGGATTTATATCATTCTCATTTTGAATTAAAACAGAGGTATTGGCTTCATACGATTTTGGGGTTGTACAAATTTTGTAATAGGCCAATGATATTGATATAATTAAGGACAAGATTAAAATAGGCCAGTATTTTAATCCTTTAAAAAATAATCCAAGGTAAAACTCGGGAGTATTTTTATTGGAATCCTCAATCAGATCAATGAGTTGTTCTAAATTAGTATTGTTGTTCAAAACTATCTTATATTATTTTGTTGTTAAAGCTACAATAGAGAAGGTCATAGAAAGAATACCTAATATTATCTGATAAGGGAACTTGCTAAATGTGAATGATTTTGAATTTCGTGGAGCAATGTAAACTACGTCATCAGGTAATAAGTATAGATATTCTGATTTTAAAAGTCCATTATCGGTAAGGTCTAAATGTTTAACAATGTTACCATTTGCACTCTTTCTAACTAAAACAACTTGATTTGCTTTACTAAATTCAGTGATGCCACCGGCTAAACCAAGAGCTTGAAGAATTGTAATTTGATCGCTATCAATAGTATATGTTCCTGGATTTTTCACTTCTCCAAGTATTGAAATGTTAAAGTTTACAAGCTTTACATATACATTGACATCTTTAAAAAACTCGTTTAAGTTTTTCTTAATAGCTTCTTGTGCTTCCTCAATTGTTAAACCTTTCACTTGTGTTTTTCCTGTAAAAGAATAGCTTACACAACCTTCGTTATCTACTTTGTAAGAATTAATGTAGATGTATGAAGAGTTCATGATCTCAGGAAAATCAGTTTGGAAATATCTGCTTGTTTGAGGATCTGTACTAAATACTTTAATATATAAATGATCACCATTGTTGATTTTGTAATCATTATTTTTATCATTTACAATTTCAGAAGAGTAGTCAGTAATGGTTGTTTCCTTAAGTAAAACTGTTTTTTTTAGGTTAACACAAGAGGAACTGCTTATGACAAGTAGTATACCTATTACTATTTTGCTTATGTTCCGCGTTAGGAGTCTTTTCATAATTGTCTAGTTTAATTTTCGTTATATTTTTTTATTGCGTCTGCGATTGAAATTTTTTGTCCATCATAGTAGGCTACTAAAAAAGAAATGTTTGTTCCTATTTCTTTCCATTTGTTTAAAGCCTCTTTGTATGAGCTGCCTACTACATATTGATATTTATACCATCCATCTTCATTTATTTCCCTGATAAAACCACCAACCTTTTTCTGTAGGATAGCCCTTTGTTCTAAGTTGATAGGTTTTAGATTGGCTGATATCTGAACAACAAATATTAGTTTAGAACTTTCATTTGATGGGTAACTAGATGAAAGTGTTTTCCACAAAATCTGCTTTTTGTTATTTTTATAGGCAGTTACAAAAGCACCTGCCACTCTAACCGTTTTAGCAATGTTTTGAGCAGAGCTGTAGTTTGTTGTTTTACCAATTTGATACTTATACCATCCTTCTTCTTGTTTGATTATAATTGAATCATTCCCTATGTATATTGTCCTTAGTAAAGATTCAGATATAGGTGTTCTGCTAGCTGCTATCTGGACGAAATAATATGTGTTGTTATCATTTTCAGTTGATATACTCGAGATAGTCACTTTTTCTGGTGATGAATATTCACTTTTTATTGAAGGTTCTAATGTTTCTTGAGGTTGTTGGATTGTATTATCTAATATCAATGTTGGTTCCTGGATTTGTTTAGTTAGCAATCTTGAGGGGGTAGAATCGGACTGACTTATATTTGAAGCAATAGTAACTTTATTCAATGCTGGGGTTAGGGTGTCATTAGAATTAATAGAGTAAGTGGTTAATTGCTGAATTCCTGTATCTTGATTCTGATACATTTTCCAATATCTAATTAAAGATTCTTTATCGAATTTTTTAATTAAATCACTGACTAGTATGCTATTACTGTTTTTGTTATTATTGCTATAGTAGGTTGGGTTTTGTTGAATTTCATCTTCTTTACTTAGTGAGCTAGTCTCTATGGTTTTCTGAATATCAGTTTCTTCTTTGTTTATTGAGTCAGCAAATACGATAAAGTTTTGATATTCATTCGAAAAAGGACTGTATCCTTTTTTCACTGTAACCTTATTTGTTTTGGAAGGAGCAGATTTATCTTCACATAAAGTTGAAAGAATATTTATATCAATATTATAATATTCACTAATATTCTCAATATTAAGAGGCTGGGTGAATATTCTTTTAGTGGCATCTGTATGATTAATAATATCAGAAACAATGGTAATACATATATCAGACGTAGTTATGTTTTTATTTATCTTATTAAATAATAATGAAATATCTGTAAAACTTTCTTTATTTATTATTCTAAAATTTTCCAGATATAAATCTATCGAGTTCTTTATTAGGTTTATACCTATTATGTCTTTTGATTTTGTAGAATCTAATTTGGATATCAAATTAGTAGAAATGGAGTCATGTCTTTCAAATTTTAACTGATTCAATAAATTTAAATCATAGAAAAATTGACTGATAGTAATTATGGAGTCCTGTTTGTTTTTATTTATGTAATGTAAATGAGCCTCAATATTTTTTTCAAGATCTTGAATATTAGTTCCTTTGGGTACTTGAACTTGAGCTAGTGAAACGCTGCTTATACCGTTTAGTATAAAGATTAATACAAGGCAAATGTATATTTTGGATATAGTTAAAAAGTTGTTGTTCATCTATAATTGGTGTAAGGTAGTCATCAAATACGGATGAAATATCAAAATGTTGCAAAAATGTTTTGAATTGTTAAATATTGATAATTTCGAACATGGTCATTTAAAAGTAAATTCCAAATTATGAGTAGACAATAGGAATAAATCAATAAAAAAAATAACTGAAAGTTTTATTAATTACTTACTGCGGGTATAATATCAGTAGGGTAATGTATGGAATGATAGGGTTTTATATAATACTTAATGTAGTTTATGATTATCCTTGATTAAACAAAATAAAGATAGATGTGTTATATAACAGTACAATAACCAATTAACTGTAAAATAACCATGGATCTAAAAACAACTTACATGGGGATTGAATTAAAAAATCCTCTTATTGTTGGTGCTTGCGAAATGACAGCGGACATCAATATGGTAAAAAATATGGAAGAAGCAGGAGCTGCTGCAATTGTTTATAAATCTCTTTTTGAAGAACAAATTCATCTTGAAGCCGCAGAGTTAGATGATGATTTGCATGAATATGATGATAGAAATGCTGAAATGATAACATTATTTCCATCAATTGTTCATAGTGGACCAAAGGCATTTTTGATGAAGCTAAAGGATGTAAAAGCTGCTGTAAGCATACCAGTTATCGCAAGTTTAAATTGTGTATACGATGTAAGTTGGGTTGAATATGCCAAATATATTGAACAAACAGGTGTAGATGCCATCGAATTAAATTTCTATAATTCAGTTTCAGATGGCAGTAAATCTTCACATGATATTGAAAAGGAACAAGTTGAAGTTCTTAAAAGAGTTAAAGCTGCAGTAAAAATTCCTGTTAGTGTTAAACTGAGTCCTTTTTATTCTAATCCTTTAAATTTTATCAGACAGCTTGATGTGACAGGTGTAAATGGAGTTGTTTTATTTAATAGACTATTTCAACCAGATATTGATATTAAGACAGAAGAATTAAAAATGCCATATAACTTAAGTAGTAAAAATGATAATAGATTATCATTAAGGTATACTGGGTTATTATCAGGAAATGTTCATACTTCAATATGTGCCACTAATGGTATTCATGATGCTGAAGATATGATTTCATTATTACTTGCTGGAGCTGATGCAGTGCAGGTAGTAAGTGTTTTATATAAAAATGGAATAAGAGAAATAACTACCATTTTAGAGAATTTGTCTGCTTGGATGAAAAATAAAGGTTATGAATCAGTTTCTGATTTTAAAGGAAAATTATCTAAAAACAACCTTAAAGAACCATATGCTTATGAACGAGCACAATATGTTGATTATTTAATGAAAAAGAAAAAAATATTAAAAGAATACAGTGTTTAATTTTGAGAATTAAAGAGTGGTTTAAAGCCACTCTTTTTTGTTTTATATTGTTTGGATGAGAAGTGGAATTTAAAGTATCTGTGCTTTTAATTCTGAAAAAAAATGTGTTTCTTTATTAGCATAGTAAAATGAATTATCCCAAAATTCAAAAAATTCTAACTTTAAAATTCCTTAATTATGGCTGTAAAAAGAGTTTATACCTTCGGAAATGGAAAAGCAGAAGGTAAGGCAGATATGAAAAACCTATTAGGAGGTAAAGGTGCTAATCTGGCCGAGATGAATCTAATCGGTGTTCCTGTTCCTCCAGGGTTCACAATTACTACTGATGTTTGTACTGAGTATAATGAAAAAGGTAAAGATGTAGTCGTAGATTTATTAAAGCCGGAGGTTGAAGCCGCAATTAAAAATATAGAAGAATTAACCGGAACTTCTTTTGGTGACAAAACTAATCCTCTTTTGGTATCTGTTCGTTCTGGAGCAAGAGCATCAATGCCAGGTATGATGGATACAGTACTTAATCTTGGATTAAATGATGAATCAGTTGTAGGAATTACTGCAAAATCAGGTAATGAACGTTTTGCATGGGATTCGTATCGTCGTTTTGTTCAAATGTATGGAGATGTAGTGCTAGGAATGAAACCTACATCAAAAGAAGAGATTGATCCTTTTGAAAGGATTATGGAAGAGGTTAAAGAAAGAAAAGGAGTTGATTTAGATACAGAATTAGATGTTGATGATTTAAAAGAATTGGTTTTGTTATTCAAAAATGCAGTAAAAGAACAGACCGGTCATGATTTTCCTGAGAGTGCATGGGAACAATTATGGGGTGCTGTTATGGCAGTTTTTGATAGTTGGAATAATGACAGAGCAATTCTTTACCGTAGAATGGAAGGTATTCCTGATGAATGGGGTACTGCCGTTAATGTTCAGGCAATGGTGTTTGGTAATATGGGAGATAATTCTGCAACAGGAGTTGCTTTTACCAGAGATGCTGCAACAGGAGAAAATTTATTTAATGGAGAATATTTAATAAATGCACAGGGTGAAGACGTTGTTGCTGGAATCAGAACTCCTCAGCAAATTACAAAAGAAGGTTCTGTTAGATGGGCCAAATTGCAGGCTGTAACTGAAGAGGATAGAGTAATGATGTATCCTTCTTTAGAGGAAGCGATGCCTGAGGTATATGCACAGCTAAATGATGTTCAGGAAAAGTTAGAAAGTCATTATAAAGATATGCAGGATCTTGAATTTACAGTTCAGGATGGAAAGTTATGGTTATTACAAACCAGAAATGGTAAGCGTACAGGAGCTGCAATGGTTAAAATTGCAATGGATTTATATCGAGAACAGATCATTGATGATAAATTAGCTTTGATGCGTATTGAACCTAATAAATTAGATGAGTTATTGCATCCTGTTTTTGATACAACAGCAATTGGAACTGCTCAGGTGTTAGCAAAAGGTTTACCTGCTTCACCAGGTGCAGCCTCAGGTCAGATTATCTTTTTCGCAGATGAGGCTAAGAAATATCCGGAAACAATTTTAGTTAGAATTGAAACCTCTCCTGAAGATTTAGAAGGGATGCTTGTAGCTAAAGGTATTTTAACTGCTCGTGGAGGTATGACTTCGCATGCTGCGGTAGTGGCCAGAGGTATGGGAAAATGTTGTGTTTCTGGTGCAGGAGCATTAAAAATAGATTATAAAGAAAGAGTTTTACGTATTGATGGAGTTACTTATAAAGAAGGTGACTGGATTTCATTAAATGGATCTACTGGTGAAGTTTATGCAGGAAGAGTTAAGACTCGTCAACCGGATTTAGATGGTGACTTTGGTTCAATTATGGATTTTGCATCCAAATACACACGAATGAGTGTGCGTACAAATGCAGATACGCCCAAAGATGCTAAAGTAGCTCGAGAATTTGGTGCAGAAGGGATTGGTTTGTGTCGTACCGAGCATATGTTCTTTGAAGGAGAGCGAATTAAGACTGTTCGTGAAATGATTTTATCTTCTGATGAAGAAGGCAGACGTGCAGCATTGGCTAAACTATTACCGTATCAAAGAGGTGACTTTGAAGAAATTCTTGAAGCAATGGAAGGATATGGTGTTACTATTCGTTTATTAGACCCTCCATTACATGAGTTTGTTCCTCACACAGAAGCTGCTCAGCAAGAGATGGCTAAAGAAATGGGAATCAGTTTGGCTGAAGTTAAAACAAAAGTCTCAGATTTATCTGAATTTAATCCAATGTTAGGTCATCGAGGATGTCGTTTAGGAAATACCTATCCTGAAATTACAGAGATGCAGGCTAGAGCAATTATAGAAGCGGCATTAACACTTAAAGCTAAAGGAATTGTTACTAAACCAGAAATTATGGTTCCTTTAATTGGTACGGTTGAAGAACTAAAAATGCAGGCAAATATTATTCATACTACAGCAAAAAAGGTATTTGAAGAAAAAGGCGATTCTGTTGAATACATGCTTGGTACTATGATTGAGATTCCTCGTGCCGCTCTTACAGCTGATCAGGTAGCTGATGTTGCTGAGTTTTTCTCTTTTGGAACAAACGATTTAACTCAGATGACGTTTGGTTATTCTCGTGATGATGCTAATAAATTCTTACCTATTTATCTTGAAAAAGGTATCTTAAAAAATGATCCATTCCAGGTGTTAGATCAAACAGGAGTTGGTCAATTAGTAGAAATGGGAACTACAAGAGGACGTTCAGTAAAACCGGATTTAAAAGTAGGTATATGTGGTGAGCATGGTGGTGAACCAAGTTCTGTAGAGTTCTGTGATTCTGTAGGTATGAATTATGTGTCTTGTTCTCCTTTTAGGGTGCCAATTGCACGTGTTGCTGCAGCTCAGGCTAATATTAAAAAGATGAATTGATTTTATTAAGTATAATTAAAGTAAAGCGGTTTGTTTTTTCATAAATAAACCGCTTTTTATTTTATCTGCTTTTTTAATAAAAAAAAATATCATAACGTTGCATCCGTAAAATTACAATTAAATTAATGTTAGAATTAAATTAATAATTCTTCGGATAACAACATGAAAGAAAATTTATTTCCCAAAAGATTTGCTCTATTAAAAGGATTTAGTCTTACCTATTTAGTGTTAGCCTTGGTTATAAGGTTGGTATTGTATGTTTTATCTTTTTCAAATATTGATTTTTCTATAATTCATTTATTAGAAATTCTAGGAATAGGTTTGCTGTATGATATAGGTAGTTTATCATATATGATGGCTTTTTATGCTATTTATTTATTAATAATGCCTGCAAAATATAGTGGTAGTCGAGTTGATAAAATACTGACCTATACTGCGTATTGGATTTTTATGATCATTATAACCTTTTCATTCTTAGCTGAAATTACATTTTGGGAAGAATATCAAAGACGATTTAATTTTATTGCAATTGATTATCTTTTGTATACATACGAAGTATTTGAAAATATTAATGAGGCCTATCCAATTCCTTTTATTATTGGAGCAATAGGATTAATTGTTTATATCGCCTTTCTAGTAAAAAAACGAAGTTTAATTTTTGAAAAAAGCTTTTCAACTGATCATAAATTTGGTTCTCGATTATTTGTTGCTGTAATATGTTGTATTGTTGTGGCTATTTTTCATTTTAATATAAAAAATACTCAAGCAGAGATTTTTGGAAATATTAATGAGAATGAATTGGCAAAGTCTGGCATTTATTCATTTTTTGCTGCTTATAAAAGTAATGAGCTAAACTATAATGAATTCTATAATACATATAATGAAAAAGAAGCTTTAAAGGATGTAAGGTCTAATATTAAAGCTGAAAATGATTCTTTTCTTTCTGATTATGGAATAGCTCGATTAACTAAAAATGATGGTCAGGAACTAACTCCAAATGTTGTATTTATTTGTATGGAAAGTATGAATGCTTCTTATTTAAAGAGGTATGGAAATAAAAAGCATATGACACCGTCAATTGATGAAATTTTATCGAAATCAATATCGTTTACTAATTTATATGCAACAGGAACAAGAACTGTACGAGGGCTTGAAGCATATAGTTTAAGTGTTCCTCCTACACCAGGTAGAAGCATTGTTAAAAGATGTCAGAATGAGTCTTTTTTTACAGTGGGAGAGGTGTTTAAGCAAAAAGGGTATTCGTGTACATATATTACTGGAGGTGATGGTTATTTTGATAATATGGCAAATTATTTTAGTTATAGTGGTTTTGATATTGTAGAAAGAGCAAAAAAAACCAGGATTAGAGAAGAGTTGCCAACCCAACGAATTCAAATATCAGATGAGGATATTAGTTTTGAAAATGCATGGGGTGCCTGTGATGAAGATATATTTAACATAGCTATAAAAAAAGCTGATAATGATAGTAAATCAGGGAGTCCGTTTTTCTATATTTTAATGACTAATTCAAATCATTCACCATATACTTACCCTGAGGGTAAAGTTGAAATTCCTTCTGGTACGAGTAGGACTGGAGCTATAACGTATGCAGATTATGCTTTTGGAGAATTTTTTGAAAATGCAAAAGACAAAGAATGGTTTAATAATACTGTTTTTGTTATTGCTTCTGATCATTGTGCCTATAGTGCCGGGAGAACAGAATTAAATATAAATAGTCATCATATACCTGCATTAATCTATAATTTAAATAACAATGTTCCTCATGAGGTAGATAAGCTATGTTCACAGATTGATATTTTTCCTACTCTATTCGGGTATTTTAACTGGACTTATAAAACAAAACTTTATGGTAGGGATATTAATAAAATGAAGGAAAAAGATGAGAGAGCTTTTATTGCAAATCATAGAAAATTAGCATTATTAAAAGATAATAAACTATTGATTTTGGAAACGCAACAAAAGAACTCCTTATATGAATGGGATTCTGAAAAAAACAATCTGAATTCTATAGCTTTTGATGAAAACTTTTTAAAAGAAACAGTATCTTATTATCAGACTGCATATCAGTTATATAAAAATGGGGACTTAGATAAATAGAAAAATATTTTAATATAAAACTTGTAAAGTATATAAATATTTGTATCTTTGTATTAACTCATAGTTTAGGGTTAGGTTTGGTTAAAGATTGAAAGTCACTGTATGAACGTTTTACAGTGGCTTTTTTTATTGGGTAATATTTCGTGTCTTGATTAATCTAGCCGGTATACCTTTATATATGGAATAAGCTTCCATCTGACCTGATAAGATAGAGTTTGCAGATAATACAGAATGTGATTTGCAGGTAGAGTTTAATGTGATAGTAGATTTTGCACCAATCCAAACACCATCTTCTAAGATAATCGGAGCAATCATTAAATCGAATGTACTTTTGTTATAGTCATGATTACCACATAGTAATAATGCCCCTTGTGAAATACAACAATTTTTTCCGATAATAACTTTATCTAAATTGTCAATCCAAACATTTTCACCAATCCATGAATAATCATCAATTTTTAAATTCCATGGATACTTAATATTGATACCCGGTTTTATTACAACACCTTTTCCAATTGAAGCTCCGAATAATTTCAATAGAAAAATTTTCAACAGAGATGAGGCATTTAGCGGGTTTATAAAGAATAATACATTAACATAATACCATAAAGTTCTTTTTAATAAACTTCCTGGTTGGTACCAGCTGTTATCATATTTATTGAGTTCTGTTTTGAGCATCTAAAATCAATATTATTAATGAGATTAAGTAATCTTGTTGTTAAATATAAGTTGAATATAAAAAACAATTATTACAAAAGTCATTATAATAATGGATAATAAAATATTGTTCTTTGTGTATTAGCTGAATACGGATGCTATTTTGTTCCGAATATTAAAAAAGCGATCCCTAATAAAATTCCTGCAAGGTAAATACTCTTTGTTCTGATGTTTCTCTCTTTGAAAAGGTATGCTCCAAATGCAAATGCCACGATTACGCTTCCTCTCCTTAGAGCAGAAACAATTGATATCATACTTTCAGGGTCTTGTAGAGCGTAGAAATAAAAGAAATCTGCTACTAGTAAGAATATTCCAATTAAAGGAATGCTCCATCTCCACTTGAAAGACGAACTCTTTTTTCGTATTGGCCACCATAGTGTCATTACTAATGGTATAAACAACACAACCTGATAAAATGTAAAATAGCATTGAACCGCCATTCTATTTATACTTCTTAAAAGAAATTTATCATAGAGTCCACTAATGGCACCAAATACGGTTCCTAGAATTATAAACCAAATCCATTTGTTTTTTTTAAATGAAATTCCTTCAGTTTTTCCGGCTGTTGAGAATAAAAAGAAAAAGGTTAATGTTATTGCTATTCCTATCCATTGATATATAGAAAGTTGTTCCTTGAAGATGAGTATAGCGCCAACTAAAGTCCATAGTGGACCGGTAGCTCTAATGGGTGCTACGATTGTTAGAGGAAGATATTTTAATGCAAAAAATGAAAATATCCATGATGTTACAACGATAACAGCTTTTAAAAACAATTGGGCATGCTCTTGCCATGTAACAGAAGGTACATAAAGTGTATGATCTTGTGAGATAATTCCTTGTTGGGATAAAAACAAGATAGGAATAAACAATATGGCACCACTTATTGAACTAAATAGTAATACTGGTAAAACGGCATTGTTGTTAACTGAAACTTTTTTCACAACGTCATAAATACCTAAGAAAAGAGCTGATACTATAGCTAAGAGCCACCACATATATCTATTGTTTTAAATGAGCTTGCAAAATTAGAACAAAAGCTACTGAAAGCAGTAAGTATTTAGTTAAATGTTTTGAAATGTCTTGCTAATACCTTAAATTTAAGTTAAATGCTCTTGGTGTTATACCTTTGTTTTAAAAGTTTGTGTGTTTCCGTAAAAATGTATTCTGATTAAGTAATGCTTTGGTAATGAATTATTTGTTGATAAAAAATGGTTTTGTGGTAAAAGGTTCTTCTATCATTACTGAGGATATTTTGGTAGGAGGCAGTAAGATTTTACAGATGGGCTTAAATATCGATCGACCAACAAATGAAACACCGGTTATAGATGCTTCCGGTAAATATATAATTCCAGGAGCTATTGATATTAACAGACATTTTTTGGATTTGGTTAAAAATTCACAGAGCCTGAAAGAATTAAAACGGTTAAATCAGGCTCAGATTTTTAATGGTACAACTACGATGATTGATACAATTGAGGATTGTTATCAAAAAAATTACATTTATAATATTTATAAAGCAAAGGAAAAATCTAAAAGCAATCTAATAGATTTTGGTTTTCATTTAACTTTTTCTGAAATTAAAAAAAGCTCAGCAGATGCTTTTGATTATAGTTATATACACGAAGGTGTATCAACACTTTTAATTAATGTATCGATGTTGCAAAATGAAAATATTAATCTTTTCGACAGTATCTTTAAAAAGGCTTCTCAGCATAATCTTGTTATTATTTGTGATTTAAACTTAAGAGAAAATTGTAAAAGTAATGTTGATAGTATTTCCTTGAGTGATCCTATAATATTGGAACATCATTTTAGGTTGTTGTCAGTTTTTATCGACTTAGGAATAAAGTATTCCTGTTCATTATTGTTCTTAAATGTAAAATTTAAGGAAGAATTAGAGTTGATAGAAGATGGAATTGAACGAGGTGGTGATTTTTATTTAAGTTTAAGATTGTGGTTTAACTTAGGTAATTATTCTCAAGTAAGATATAATGAACATGAAATCCTTACAGGAATAGCTAGTGAATATAGCTTACATCCTATTTATGAAGAAGAAGTTTGGGATTTGGTCAAAAATGAAAATTTCCTTATTAATCCTCCGCTCTATAATCTCACAATAGAAGAAAGTGCACAGGAAGAGTTAGTTTATAACAGACCGGATGCATACTTTTATATTAGAAACTACTTGAGTCTTTTGTATACAGTAGGAGTAACTTATAAAAATATATCAATGTTGGATCTCGTAAATATTGTTTCAACTCGACCTTCAAAGTTAATGGGATTATGGCCTCATAAGGGGCATTTAAGTCCAGGGGCTGACGCTGATATTGTTGTTTGGAATCCTACATTTGATCGTAATTTGTATTGCTCAATGCCTAATTCATCTAATTCATCAAAACAAAATGTAAAGTTGAAAGGACGAGTTGATTTTGTATTTGTTAAAGGTAAGATGGTATATAATGGAGAAACTTTTTATCCTCATACCTCAGATGGCGAATTTCTTTTTCGCACGTCGAAAATTTATTGATTTGCCTGATTGTACCCTCAGTTTTAAGTTTAATGTCGTTTAAAAATTGGTGTATTTTAAAGGTCAGGCCTGTAAATTATTAAATAATATTATATTTTTGCATACTGGTAGATACTGGTAGGAAAATGGTAAAAAATATTATAAAAATCACATCAGAGCATTCTCAAGCAAAATACAGGCAGATTATACAATCAGTTATAAATGCGGTTTCAGAGGGTGTTTTAAAAAAAGGGGATAAAGTTCCATCTATTAATGAAATTGCAAATGAATATAATCTTTCAAGAGATACGGTTATGTTGGCCTTTAATGAATTAAAGGTAAGAGGAATTTTAGGAGCCGTGCCTGGTAAAGGTTATTTTGTTGAGAGTGATAATATTAGCGTATCATCAAAGGTATTGTTGTTATTTGATGAATTAAATACGTTTAAAGAGGAATTATATAATTCATTTATTGAAAATCTACCTGATGATACTCAGGTGGATATATATTTTCATCACTTTGATATCAATGTTTTTACTTCATTAATAAAGGAGCGTGTTGGTAAATATTCTGCGTATGTAATAATGCCTGCTAACCTTATAAACATTTCTTCTGTAATTAGTCTTTTACCTTCAGATCGTGTATATATAATAGATAGGAAGATTGAGGAACTGGATGGATACCCGGTTATTTATCAATCTTTTGAAGAAGATATATATAACGGACTTTATGCAGCAAAAGATCTTTTAAAAAAATATAAGAAAATAATATTTGCTTATCCTGGAGGAAAGGAACCAAGAGGGTTTTTAACTGGTTTTGAAAAATTTTGTAAGGAGTTTGATTTTAATTATTCTATTTATGATCAGATAAAGACAAAACCAATAAGAAAAGGTGAGGTATTTATACTGCCTAATGATAGGATGTTAATTAACCTGGTGAAAAGATGCTGGGAAAAGAAGTTTGCAATTGGAAAAGATATTGGAATTATTTCTATAAATGACTCAGCATTAAAAGAAGTAGTTGCTAATGGTATTTCTACTATCTCTACAGATTTTAAACTTATGGGGAAAACTTTAGCGGAATTTGTTGAAAATAGAAAAGTGGGGGAGGTTAAAAATAAATCAAAATTTACAGAGCGTAATTCCCTGTAATTTATAGAATTATACATAATTTGATAAATTTTAATAATTTCTAATGATTTTATTAGAATAATTAAAAAATATTGTACATTTGCACCTACCAGTACCTACTAGTTGTGGTCTGGTGTATTGCAAATATTGTTGTTAATATTAAAGAGAAAATGATGGCGCAATTTAATATGGAGGATCATCCTCATCGTAGATTGAATGTATTAACTGGGGAATGGGTTTTGGTTTCTCCTCATAGAGCTAAACGCCCATGGCAGGGACAGGTTGAAAAAATAAATGAGGAGAAAAGACCTGAATATGACCCAAAGTGTTATTTATGTCCAGGAAACGAACGTATAGGAGGACATTTAAATCCCCAATATACAGAGCCTTTCGTGTTCGTAAATGATTTTTCTGCTTTATTAAATGATACTCCGGAAGGAGGTGTTCAATCTGAAGACGGTTTGTTTCAGGCAAAAAGTGAAAGTGGAATTTGTAAAGTTATTTGCTTCTCACCACGTCACGATTTAACTGTTCCTGAAATGGAAGTTTCAGAGATTAAAAAAGTTGTTGACTTATGGGTTCAGGAATATAAATCTATAGGTGATAATGACTTTGTTAATTACGTGCAAATTTTTGAAAATAAGGGTAGTGTAATGGGATGTAGTAACCCTCACCCTCATGGACAAATTTGGTCATCAAGTTCAGTGCCTAATGAGCCAGCAAAGGAGCAGGAAAAGATGCTTGAATACTATAATAAAAATGGTAGAAGCTTGTTGGGAGATTACGTTGCTGCAGAATTAGAGAAAAAAGAAAGAGTTCTTTTTGAAAATGATCACTTTGTTGGTTTAGTTCCTTACTGGGCTGTTTGGCCATTTGAGGCTATGATTGTAAGTAAAAGACATGTAACTAGCTTAACTGATTTAACAGAAGAAGAAAAAGAAGCTTTTGCAGCTGCTTACAAAGAATTAACGGTGATGTATGATAACTTATTTGAAGTTTCATTTCCGTATTCGGCCGGAATCCATCAAAAGCCAACAGATGGAGAAGATCATCCGGAATGGCATTTACACATGCATTTTTATCCGCCATTATTGCGTTCTGCAACAGTGAAGAAATTTATGGTTGGATATGAGATGTTAGGGAATCCTCAGCGTGATATTACAGCTGAGACAAGTGCACAAAGACTTCGTGACCTATCAAAGGTTCATTATAAGTACAGGTAGTTTTTTGGTTTTAGAGTAAAAGGGATTGCTTTGTTGTAATCCCTTTTTTTATTAAAGTAGTTAATATAACTAATTTAGGTTGAATTTAGAGTTAAGGTCAGTTTTTAAACCGATATGTTTAGATGTGATATTCTTGAAATCTACATAGCTTAATTCTCTTAATTGAACAATTCTTTCTGTTGTCTCAAAAATTATCTGATCAAACATAGCTAAATCTTCATTCGATAACTGTTCTCCAATTTCAATTTTGAGTTTTATATTTTGAAGGCCGTTAAATGAATTGCCAATGATATCTTGGACGGTAGCCATGGTGGCTTGCATGGTTTGTAATCTTTGCTCCTTAATGTGATTTTGACCTTTACTCGTATTTATATGAGTAATTAAATCTCCAATGAATCCTAGAATAATAATTATGCTGTAAATAAGTAACTCATCAACCTCGTAAAATTCAACTTTTTTCAATATAGACCATAATGTTTCAAAAATATCACAATTGCATATGCAACTTGATATGTAAAGTATAAGCCATATAATTATAGAAGTAACAGTGTACTTGAAACCGTTAAGGTTTTTTAGTATGTTCATTGTAATGTGGTAGTTAGATTGGATTATATATTTAATTCTGATGTATATATAACGCCGTCATTTGGTATTGTTAAATATTTAAGCCTTTATACTTAAGATTCACAATAAAGTTTCATAAAATAAATATTTAATTAAATAAAAAATAATATAATATAGTTCAGTTAGAGATTTTTTAATTGTTAATTGTGTCTTTAGCGGATAATCATTTGTATTTAATTATTTATCCTGTTTTTGATTAAACTTTATATTACGCAATTAAAAACTAGTTTCATTTTTCAGAAATTAGTTTGTTTGTTGTATTTTTGCAGCTCAAAAGATTAATTTCATAAATAAGAAAATACATGGTCCTTTTCTTTAAAGGTAAATCAGAACAGATTTTAGCAGTAGGTTGCGATGCTGAATTTGCAGCTGAAGACGTAAAAAAGCTTGAATGGCTTTTTAGTGGTGCCACCAAAACTGACGAGCAGGAATTAGGTGGCTTTTTTGTTGGTCCTCGTAAAGAGATGATTACTCCCTGGAGTACCAACGCAGTGGAAATTACTCAAAATATGGGGCTTTCAGGAATCTCTCGTATTGAAGAGTATTTTGAAGTTGCTGATGAAAAAGCCGAATTTGATCCAATGCTTCAGGTTTTATATAAAGGTTTGGGTCAAGAAATTTTTACAATTGATAAAGAACCGGATCCAATTGTAGAGATTGATGATGTTGCTGCTTATAACCAATCTGAAGGTTTGGCTTTAAGTGAGGATGAAGTTTCTTATTTAGATGGATTAGCTAAAAAACTAGGTAGAAAACTTACAGATAGTGAAGTTTTTGGATTTTCTCAGGTAAATTCAGAGCACTGTCGTCATAAAATCTTTAATGGAACTTTTATTATTGATGGTGAAGAAAAGCCAAGTTCACTGTTTAAGTTAATTAAAAGAACCTCAGAAGAGAATCCAAATTATTTGGTTTCTGCATATAAAGATAATGTTGCATTTGTTGAAGGACCAAAGGTTATTCAATTTGCACCTGCAACTCAGGATAAACCAGATTTTTTTGAAACAAAAGAAATTGATACAGTATTGTCTTTAAAGGCAGAAACACATAACTTCCCAACAACTGTTGAGCCGTTTAATGGTGCTGCAACTGGTTCAGGAGGTGAAATCAGAGATAGATTAGGTGGAGGTAAGGCTTCATTACCTTTAGCTGGTACTGCAGTTTATATGACTTCATATTCTCGTTCAGAGGAAGGAAGAGCATGGGAGCAAGCAACAGAAGCTCGTCCATGGTTATATCAAACTCCGGAGCAAATTTTAATTAAAGCTTCAAATGGAGCCAGTGATTTTGGTAATAAGTTTGGACAGCCAATGATTTGTGGTTCTGTTCTTACTTTTGAACATTTTGAGAATCAAAAGAAATTTGCTTTTGATAAAGTTATCATGATGGCTGGAGGTATTGGTTTTGCTAAAAAATCAGATGCAATTAAAGATACTCCCGCAAAAGGTGATAAAGTTGTTATTTTAGGTGGAGATAATTACCGTATTGGAATGGGAGGAGGAGCTGTTTCTTCTGTTGCAACAGGTGAATTTGATAATTCCATTGAATTAAATGCTGTTCAGCGTTCTAATCCTGAAATGCAAAAAAGAGCCATGAATGCTATTAGAGCCATGGCTGAAAGTGATGATAATCCTATCGTATTAATTCACGATCATGGTGCTGGTGGTCACTTAAACTGTCTTTCTGAATTAGTGGAAGAAACAGGAGGTACTATCCACCTGGATAAATTACCTGTAGGTGATCCAACATTATCAGCAAAAGAAATTGCAGGTAATGAATCTCAGGAAAGAATGGGATTGGTTCTTCATGAAAAAGACATAGAGCGTTTAAAGAAAGTTGCTGACAGAGAACGTTCTCCAATGTATGTTGTTGGTGAAACAACTGGAGATATGAGCTTTGTATTTAAAGACGATAAAGGTAATGCTCCAATTAACTGGCAATTGTCAGATATGTTTGGTAATCCTCCTAAAACAATAATGAATGATTCCACAGTTGAGGAAACATATGCACCTGTTGTGTATGAAGCTTCTAAAATTGAGGAATACCTTAAAAATGTTTTACAATTAGAAGCTGTGGCTTCAAAAGATTGGTTAACAAATAAAGTCGACAGATCTGTAACCGGTAAAGTAGCAAAACAACAATGTGCTGGTGAAATACAGATTCCTCTAAATAATCTTGGTGCTACTTCTTTGGACTATACTGGAACTTCGGGTATTGCTACTTCTGTAGGACATGCACCTGCGGTAGCAATGATTGATCCTGCAGCTGGTTCAAAAATAGCTATTGCAGAGTCATTAACTAACTTAATCTGGGCTCCATTAACTCATGGAATTAAAGGTGTTTCGTTAAGTGCAAACTGGATGTGGCCATGTAAAAATGCAGGTGAGGATGCTCGTTTGTATAAGGCTGTAGAAGCGGTTAGTGATTTTGCTACAGACCTAGGAATCAATATTCCTACAGGTAAAGATTCACTTTCAATGACTCAGAAATATAAAGATGGTGAGGTGGTTTATTCTCCTGGAACTGTTATTATTTCTGCAGCAGCTGAGGTAAGTGATATTAAAAAGATTGTTGAGCCTGTTCTTGTAAAAGATACAGAAACATCTCTTGTGTATGTAGATTTATCTTTTGATAGTCACAAATTAGGAGGTAGTTCTTTTGCTCAGGTTGTAAATAAATTAGGAGCAGAGGCACCAACAATTGCAGATACTGATTATTTCAAATCAGGACTTGAAACTATTCAGGAGTTAATTGATCAGGATTTAATTTTAGCAGGTCATGATATTTCTGCAGGCGGTATGGTTACTGCATTGTTAGAAATGTGTTTTGCTAATACTTCTTATGGAATTAATGCTGATTTATCAGGAATAGCGGAAGAAGATCTAATTAAAATATTATTTGCTGAAAATCCTGGAGTTGTTCTTCAAGTGAAAGAAGTTGAAAAAGTTATTTCAATATTAGAAGGCAACGAGTTAGGATATCAAGTAATTGGATCTCCTGTAGAAGAAAGATCACTTACTATAACAAAAGATGATCAAAAGTTAGCATTTGATATTAATGAGATGCGTGATCTTTGGTATAAAACTTCTTATCTATTGGATAGAAAACAAAGTGGAGAAGTATGTGCAAAAGATCGTTTTGACAATTATAAAAATCAACCTTTACAATTTGCATTTAATTCAGCATTTGATGGTAAATTAGCTAACTATGGTTTATCATTAAACAGAAAAGAAAAATCTGGTATTAAAGCTGCAATCATTAGAGAGAAAGGTGTGAACGGAGACAGGGAAATGGCTTACTCAATGTACTTAGCAGGTTTCGATGTTAAGGATGTTCACATGACTGACTTAATTACAGGAAGAGAAACATTAGAAGATGTTAACTTTATTGTATTTGTAGGAGGTTTCTCTAATTCAGATGTTCTAGGTTCTGCTAAAGGATGGGCCGGAGCTTTCTTATATAATGAAAAAGCAAAGGCTGCATTAGATGCATTCTATAAGCGAGAAGATACATTAAGTTTAGGAGTTTGTAATGGTTGTCAATTAATGGTTGAACTTGGATTGGTTTATCCTGATCACGACCAAAAACCTGTGATGTTACACAATAACTCACATAAATTTGAATCAAACTTTATAAATATGAATATTGCAGATACTAATTCTGTAATGTTAAAATCATTAGCCGGAAGTCGTTTAGGTGTATGGATTGCTCATGGTGAAGGTAAATTTAGCTTCCCGTATGCAGAAGATCAATATAGTATTGCTGGAAAATATTCCTATGATGCTTATCCTGCAAATCCAAATGGAAGTGATTTTAGTACTGCTGCTATTTGTTCTAATGATGGTCGTCATTTGGCTATGATGCCTCATCTGGAAAGAGCTATTTTCCCTTGGCAGTGGGCGCACTATCCATCAGATCGTAAAAATGATGAGGTTTCTCCTTGGATTGAAGCTTTTGTTAACGCTCGTACATGGGTTGAAAGTAAAAAGTAATAATAAGTACATTTAAATATAATCCTCAAAGCTATGGCTTTGGGGATTTTTTATTTTTAAGACATTTGTATGGTATGATCACATTCCTTGTTTAAGAAAATAATGTCACTTATAAATACAAAAAAAGCCGGATCTTTCGATCCGACTTTCACATTTTCAGTATTTCCTTTTTTACGTCAAAATGATTATTTCTTTTTGTCTAAGATCTTTTCAATCTCATCCATAATCTTATTCATGTTTGCTATTGTTCTGTCAAACGGTTCAGAGCTCATCATATCCACACCTGCTTTCTTTAATGTGTTAATGGCCCAATCAGAACTTCCTGAAGAAATAAAATCCATATATTTCTTTGTTGCTTCTTTATCTCCTTTCATAACTTCAGCGGCTAATGCTTGTGAAGCTACAAAAGAAGTACTGTATTGATATACGTAGTAATTGTAATAGAAGTGAGGAATAAAAGCCCATTCCATTTCAATATATTGAGGAATTACGCATACACCTTCTTCGTTTCCATAATATTTACTTGTGATATCATAGTATAATTTAGATAAGGATTGACCTGTTAATGGTTGTCCTTTTTCTGCAGCTTCGTGCATGCGTAATTCAAATTCAGCAAATTGAGTTTGGCGGAAAAGCGTACCTTTAAAACCATCAAGCATTGTCATTAATAACGATAATCTTACATCATCATCTTTTAGCTTTTTTTCCATGTAATCAGCTAATAATGCTTCATTAAATGTTGAAGCTACTTCAGCTAAGAAAATTGGATAATCAGCTGTTGCAAAAGGTTGTCTTGTATTAGAGAAATAGCTATGCATAGTATGACCTAGTTCATGAGCAGTAGTAGTAACGGCATCATAATCCCCATTATAATTTAGTAATATATAAGGGTGTACATCGTATGCACCACCATTTGAATAAGCACCACTTCTTTTGCCTTTGGTAGGATACACATCAATCCAACGGTTGTTAAATGCTTTTTCAACGGTTGTTGTATATTCTTTTCCTAGAGGTTTTAAAGCATCAAGAATTAGTTTTTGAGCTTCTTCATAAGTATATTTTAATTCAACACCTTTAACAGCTGGAGCATATAGGTCAGAATACTTTAAAGTATCTAATCCCATCATACGTTTTTTAAGAGTCAGATATCTGTGGAATGTTGGTAGGTTCTTATTTACATTGTCAACAAGAGAATGATATACTTCAACCGGAATATTATTTCCTTTTAATGCAGCTTCAAGTGTTGAGTTATAGTGACGTGCTTCAGCGTTAAAAATATGATTTTTAACCTGTCCGCTTAATAGTTCGCCAAAGGTTCCTTCAAATTTTTTGTAATGGTTCCAAAAAGCCTCAAATACAATTTCTCTATCTTTAAGGTTTGGAGAAACTCTGTACTTTGAGTAGTTGATCTTATTAACTTCAATTTCTGTTCCATCGCTTAAAGTTGCTTTTGGCCATATCATTTCAGCATCACTTAGTACACCATAAACAGAGCTTGCTGTACCACTTGTCATTCCTGCTTTTGCCATAAGTAATTCCTCTGGTTCAGAAAGCGTATGCTTCTTCATTCTGTAGGTATCCATTAATTGAAGTTGGTAATCTTTTAAGCCATCTTCTTCTTCAATGAATTTTTTCATTGTTTCTTCCGGAATTGCAGCTAACTCAGGAGCAACAAAAGCCATTTTTTGACCTAGAGTTATAAATGCTTGTCTTATATCTTTTTTAAGTGCCTGATTTTCCTGATTTCTTAAATCTACATCTGATTTTAAAGAAGTGTAAATATACAATCGGCCTCCTTCTTTATTAATTTCGCCACTAAGGGTTAAGAACTCTAATAATGTTTTTGATGATGAGCCTAACTTGCCTTTGTAGTCCTCTATTTTAGAGGCTTTTTCGATTAGTTTATCTTTAGCAATTTTCCAGGCTTCATTTGATTCGTATAAATCATATACATTCCAGGTATCAGCTTCAGCGATTTCTGATCTTTCCTTTTGTGCCTTTAAAGATGTATTGATAAAGCACAATGCCATAAAAATTCCAAAAAACAATAAATGTCTTTTATTCATTATTTACCAGTTTTAGGTTATTATTCTAATTTTTCGGAAACGAATGTAGAAATAATGAATGGTAGATTTTATGACATTTAGTAGGGTTTCTTAATAGAAAAGTGAAAAAATATCAAAAAAAACGATTGAAATATAGGGTGTTAGTGTACGCTTTAATATTTTTGTCCGATTATGAACGATTTTGCAAATTATTCAATAATGATTTTTTTTACCGCGCGAAATCCTAAACACCCATCTTTAAATTTATAAGTGACTTTACTATGTCCAATTATTCTTTCTCCATCAAAAATCAATCTTATGCCTTTGTACTTTTTATACTTATTATTTTTTAGTTGAATTTCTGGTAATAGTGGAGATGGATTATGATAGCTATATGTGTAATAATATGTTTCGTATGTAGGATTAAAAGAAATAAAATAATTTATCATGAAAATGAAATTCAATATAAAAGGGGAAATACCGAATTTTATCATGTATCTATGGTATCTGCTTTTAATTCTTTTTGAAAATAAGTAACCTGAGACTAGAATTAAAGAATAAGATATTATGATCCAATGAAAGGGAATTAATGTATTTAGACTAACACTGGTTATAATGATGATATTAATAATAATAGATAATACAATTTTCATCATTTTTGACCTAATAGTGGTGTTATGAAAATTTGCTATCCCTTTAAAGTTTAATATATAGAAAAAACGGATTAATAAACGAAACCAAATTGGTGAAGTAGGTAATATTATTATAGCACTTATTATTAATCCTATTGGGCCATGTTGCAGATAGGTCAATATGGGTATTCCAAAAACAAATAGTAATAAAAATACTAATCCTATTAAATCAAGTATTAAATTAATAGCTTCTGTTGTTTTATATATATCAGATTTTAAATAAGCATCATATTTCATTTGAGCATAAGCTCTTGCTCTTTCTCGTGCTTTTTCTCTTTCCTTTTGTTCCCATTCTTTTTTATACTCAGCTTGACGTCTAGCTCTATCCTGGGCTCTTTTGTAAGTATTTGTATGATTTCCAGTTGTTTTTAATAGAAACTCGTAGGCTTCATTTAATAAAATAAATTGCTCATGAGCATCTTCCGCTTTATTTATATCTGGATGTAAGAGCATCGCCTTTTTTCGATATGCCTTTTTTATTTGATCGAGAGTGGCGTTTTGTGTAACTCCTAGGATATGATAATAATTATTCATTATTAGAGAGGTAGATTTATCTTTTCCATACGAATCTAACTAAATGATTTTAATTAATTAAATATCCTTGAATTATTAGTTAGAATATATTTATATTTGCAGAACATTTTAAGACAGTTCGTTTACGCCATCCTGTCTATAAACAAAACCAGGGTTATGACTATCGTTAACTACTTTCATTGTAGCTTTCCGTAATAGCATATCTGCGTTATTTTGTTTATAGTTGGTTTGTTGGCATTTCTGTTAATAAATGAATTGATTTTACAACTTGTATTGTAATGTTGATTAATTGAAAAAGTACCCAACAACAAAAATATAAGAATGAAAAAAGCAGTAGTATTACTTTCCGGAGGTTTAGATTCTGCAGTTGCATTATATTTAGCCAAGAGTAAAGGATTTGATGAAGTTCATGCAATATCTTTTAATTATGGACAGCGTCATGAGACTGAATTAAATCACGCTAAAAAGATTGCAGAGAAAGCCGGTGTTGCCGCTCATAAGATTGTGACTTTAAACTTAGGTGATTTTGGTGGCTCATCACTAACAGATAAATCAATTGATGTTGAAGATGGAGATGTAAACAGAACTGATATTCCGGTAACATATGTACCTGCCAGAAATATGGTTTTTCTTTCAATTGCAGCTAGTTATGCTGAAAGTATTGAAGCACAGGATATTTTTATTGGAGTAAGCCAGGTTGATTATTCTGGATATGTGGATTGCAGACAGGAATTTATTGATGTTATGGAAACTGCAATAAATAAGGGAACTGTTATGGGAGCAGAATCCGGTAAACCAATTAAGATAAATGCTCCATTTGTGAATAAAACTAAAGCCGAAGAAATTGTTTTAGGAATGGAGTTAGGTGTTGACTTTGGACTTACCTGGTCATGCTACAGAGGAGGTGAAAAACCTTGTGGTACTTGTGATAGTTGTTTATTAAGAGCTAAAGCTTTTGCTGAAGCTGGTTTTGAAGATGCTGCATTGAAATAAAATTGGTGGTTGTGGTTTATTATGAAATATTTGAATTGTAGATGTTATACTAAAAAATTTCTTAAAGAATAAATTAGCAATGACTAATAACTAAAGATTAAAATGATAGTACAGGATAAAGTTATAGAGGAAATAAAAACATTAGGGAGAACTACTAATGAGAATCTTGTTTTAGTAGGTGAGGGAGTATTTCCGATAATTAAAAATGCACAAGGAAATAATATTGAGGAGAATCCAAATACAGGTTTGGGTATTGCCGGTACTGTTCAGGGAGAAGGTAAATTAGCAGGTACACCATCTTTATTCATTCGTTTAGCGAGTTGTAATTTACGTTGCATCTGGCAAATGGAAGATGGTAGCTTAAGTCAATGTGATACTTCCTATGCTTCATTTCATCCTGAAGGAAAAAGATCATGGGATGTGGATGAAATTGTTTCCGTTGTTCGTCATAATCTTGGTAATATACAGCATGTTGTTATAACCGGAGGTGAGCCTTTATTACAAAAGCATGGTGTGGCTGCTTTAAGTAAAAGGTTAAAAATGGACTTAAATGTTCATATTACAGTTGAGTCAAATGGAACTTTATACGATGACGAATTGGCTCAATGGGTAGATTTATTTAGTATCTCACCTAAGTTAAGTAACTCAGTGCCTTCTTTGGATAAATTACAGTTCTATAATGAATTAGAAACCGGAGCTTCAAAATACCATCACGAAATCAGAAGAAATATTAAGGCGCTTCAAAGTTATGTTGATTTGGTAAAATCGACTGATAAAGAGTTACAGCTTAAGTTTGTAGTTGGTAAATCTACAGACGAAGATGAAATTATTAATGATTATATCAGTTTATTATCAGGAGTCGATAAAAATGATATAATGCTAATGCCTCTTGGAGCAACACATGAGCAATTGGCAAAATCAACACCGATTGTTTTAAAATCATGTATAAAAAATGGATGGAAATTTAGTCCTCGTATCCACATTGATATCTTTGGTTCTAAAAAAGGAGTCTAATTTTTGAATAGTAATTGCTCTATGAATGAAATAGAAGGAAAAGTACTGGGTAAACAAATAAGTCACCCTCGTGAATATGCTCCAGATATATTAGTGGCTGTACCCAGATATTTAAACAGGGAACAATATCATATAGAAGAAAGTAATTTACCCTTTGTCGGTGTTGATGCCTGGCATGCTTATGAGCTGGGTTTCTTAACACAAAAAGGACTTCCTGTTACAGGAATATTGAAATTAGTCTATTCTTGTAGTAATGAGTTTTTGGTTGAGAGTAAATCACTGAAGTTATATTTAAACTCATTTAATATGAGTAAATATGGTAAAAACAGGGACGAAGGAATTGCAATTGTTTTAGAAACTATAAAGAATGACTTAACTAAGTTATTAAATACACAAATAGAGGTTTCTTTCCATATAAAATATAGTTCTCCTATTTTTGACTTTAAGGATTTTGAATTATTGGAAGATCTTTCAGATGCTGATCAAACATTTTTTGATATTTACAAAGAGGACCAATCTTTATTGAAAGGTAAAAGTCAAAATCAATCATGTAAACTTAAAGTAAGTTCTAATTTACTTCGTAGTAATTGTAAAATTACCCATCAGCCTGATTGGGGGAGTGTATATATTTATGTTAAATCAAATTATGAAATAGATAAAGTATCATTGTTGCAATATCTGGTTTCTATAAGAGATGAAAACCATTTTCATGAAGAAATATGTGAAATGATTTACAAAAGATTATTTGATAAATTTTCTCCTGATGAAATTATGGTTTCATGCTTATATACTCGAAGAGGTGGAATCGATATTTGTCCTGTAAGAGCAAACCTTTATGATATACTACCTAATAATTTGGTTCGTTCTAATGAGCTAACTGTTCCCGCATTCAGACAATAAGCTATTCAAAACTACTTTTATTTAGTTTATCAATAAAAAGTTATTATTCATCTATATAATTGAACGTTTCGTTCGTTATGTCGTATTTTGTATTTGTAAAAAATGGGAATATATAAAATCACTATTCTTATAAATATTGAAATATGCTTAGAAAAATTTTCTTTTTTAACCTAATTTGTTTTTTAGGAATTGTTAATGCGCAGGTTTATATGCCTAATGGAAAAACCTATTATATTCAAAGTGCGCAGACTTATGGGAAATCTAATAAAGGATACTGGGATATACCTACATCAAATCCAACATATAATAAGGGACAAAGCCTTAAAGTATGGTCTTTAGCTGAAACTTCTTTGGATCGAAAATATAGGTTTGTTTACAACAGTTACACTAATGGAACATATTATTTTACTATAGTTCCTGCCTATACAAAAGGCAAAGGTGTTTTAGATATACAGGGGGGTAAATCAGATGATGGCACAAATGTACAAGTGTGGGATAAAAATAATACATCAGCTCAAAAGTTTTATTTCAAGCATGTAGGAAATGGTCATTGGAAGATTTATAACCAAAATGGTAAAATAATATGTCTTCAAGGAAAGAGTAGTGAGAATGGAACAAATATTCATTTATGGCATGATCATAATTTACCCACTACAGAATGGGTTTTTATAGATACAGAAACAAAAGTTCCATATAATCCTGAAGTAAAACCCTCTGGTGAAGTTATAGATGTAGAAACAGGTAGACCAATACCAAATGCTACTATTACTGTTTATAATACTAATGTTATAAAAATAGAACCGCATATTCGGCAAACGGATTTAGACGGAAGATTTAAATTTGATGTTATTGAAGGTATAAAATTTGGATATCGAATTGTAATTTCAGCTCCTGGTTACGGATCAAAATATGTTGATGGCCATACCAATTATTCTTGTGTTTTTACAACTTATAAATTAACTCCCCAAAAAAATAATTTATTATTGCCAAATGGAGCTTTAGGAGAATGGCTATATAAAGAAGTTAATGGTGAAATGTTTTATGAGTATGGAACCGTTTTACATAAGGATAAAGAGTTTTTTAAAAAAGTTAAGTTTGAAGGTGCAGCTGAACAGTTAAATTTAATTAGAGAAAAAATGGATGTAACTGATCGTTTAGCTCTTTCTGATGAGGAAATTTTTGAACAATTAAAAAAAGTTTGGAATTTCTGGTGTGTTAGTACAAAGAGTTTTATGGGAAGTAATGTTGATCCAATTATAGCAGAGGCCAGGAAATATGAAGAAGCAGAATCACAAGTTAAAGGTCAATGGCCTTCAATTCAACGTTATGCTCAATGTTATAATAAGTATGGATTTATTCCTGTAGGAAATTGTACTTCCAATACCTTGGCATTTGCTAATTTGTTGACACTAACTGGTATTCCCAATGAAAAATTAGCTATTGAAGTAATGAATCCAATTAATAAAGCCAATGGTGAACATTGGTCTGTAATTGTTAGATTAAAAGGTAAGTGGTTTTGGATTGATCCACAAAGTAGACATATAAAATTAACTACATTGGATGATTTTACCAGCTTTCCTAAAGTTACAGGATTGGCTTATGATAAGCCATATAAAGTTTATCCTTTTCCTGGTAATACTATGAACAAGGTACCATTGTGTCAGTATGAGTAATCTTCTATGCTTTAGTAAATTAAATATTTAATTAAAGGTTAGATTAATATGTTAATCCTAACTCTTAAAAGTTTTTCACAATTATTTATTAGAATTGTGGAAAGCTTTTTTTATTTATAGAAATAGATCAAAATTATGAATATAGCAATAATCGGAACAGGTGGAGTAGGAGGATACTTTGGTGTTCGTTTAGCACAAGCAGGACACAAGGTGACTTTTGTAGCAAGAGGTAAACATGGAGAAGTTATAAAAAGTAAAGGCCTTCAACTTTTAAGTCCTAAAGGAGATTATTTGGTTGAAAATGCCAGTGTTGTTGAAAGTCCGGATAAAATCGAAAATGCGGATCTTATTTTGATTGGAGTGAAAGCCTGGCAAGTTAAAGATGTGGCGCAACAAATTAAAGAATCAATAACAAAGGAAACAATTGTTATCCCATTGCAAAATGGTGTGATGGCTGCAAAGGAATTGACTGAAATACTTCCTATTTATAATGTAATGGGGGGGGTATGTAATATCTTCAGTAAAATCAAAGAACCCGGTGTGATTGAGCATATGAGTGCAGAACCTTTTTTAATTTTTGGAGAGTTGAATAATAAATTATCTGATCGTTCTAAACTTATTAATGAAATATTCACTCAGGCAGGAATTAAAAATAAACTTTCTGATTATATTCAGGCAGATACCTGGAAAAAATTTCTTTTAATATGTTTAGGTGGATTAGGTGCATTAACCAGGGCTAATTATGGAGTGTTGTGTGAAATTCCTGAATTAAAAGATTTGATGGTGAAGATGATAGGAGAAATATATGATGTAGCAAAAGCCGAAGGCGTTGAACTTCCAGAAACAGTGAAAGAAAAAACATTAGCTGCGACTATGTCATTTGCACCATCGGCAAATTCATCTATGGCTCGCGATATATGGGCTGGTCGTCCTTCTGAGTTAGACTACCAAAATGGTAGTGTAGTTCATTTGGCTGAAAAGCATGGTATTTCGGTTCCCGTTAATTATTTTATTTATCACTCGTTATTGCCACAGGAAAAAGAAGCCCGAAAAATTAATAATTAAATATGGCCTTACATATTGGGATCGATGGATGTAGAGGAGGTTGGTTGTTTTCAATAATTGAAGAGGACGGATCTATTTCAATTGTACTATTTTCTCAATTAATTGATGCTGTTGATATAATTAAAAAAGCTGAAAGAATATTTATAGATATGCCAATAGGGCTTGTAGACAACAAGAATGAAAAAAGATTAATTGATAATCAAATAAGAACGAAATTAGGATATCCTTTTAGCTCAAGTGTATTTACTGTACCATGCAGGCAAGCTGTTTATGCTGAAAATTATAAAGAAGCTTTAGAAATTAATAAAGCCATTTTAGGAAAAGGTTTCTCAATTCAATCCTGGAATATTTGTCCGAAGATTAAAGAATTGGATATCTTTTTAGAGCAAAATATTGAGTTTAAAGACATATTTGTAGAAACTCATCCTGAACTAAGATTTAAACAGGTAAATGGAGAATCTCTTCAATTTAAAAAGAAAACAGTTGAGGGGTTTAATGAAAGAATTAATCTTTTAAAAATAAAATATCCATGCATAGTTGACGTTTATCTAAAATATCGAAAACAATTTCTTAAAAAAGAAGTTTCTGATGACGATATGTTAGATAGTTTGATTTTAACATTTTAATCATTTATTTTAATAACATAAGTTTTAAATTTGTGTTGTTTTATACGTGGGATAATCATTTAATTTGTCTTTAGGTAAACGAAATTACATTGTAGAATATAAACTTTAAATTATGAAGAAATTATTTCTTTTAGCAGTTCTGAGTATTTTTTTGTTAAATATAAATGCTCAAGATAAATTTGAATTGGGATTAAAAACCGGGTTTAATACAACAAAATTAAAATTAGATTACGGACAAAGCCTTGATAAAGATTTAGCAAAAGATGAAGCTAAAAATGGATTTTTATTTGGTGCTTATGCGAGACTAAAACTGTTTGGTGATGTTTCATTCCAACCGGAAATCTATTATGCAAAGAAGCAGGCTGGTTTAGAATATGATGGACAAAATTTAGGTGGTGATATTAAAACCTGGGATGTTCCATTATTGGTTAATCTTCAATTGATCGATCTTAAAGTTGCCAGAATATATGGTGTTGCAGGACCTGTAGCTTCGTTTATTTCGAAAGATGATTTAAATGAGCTAAAAACTTCTAACTGGACATTTCAAGCAGGTGGAGGTGTAGCTGTTTGGAAATTATCTTTTGATGTTCGTTATGAATGGGGGTTAAAAGATGTATCTGATCTTAAAACATTTGACATAGGTCAAAAAACAAATGTTTTAACCTTTAGCTTAGGTTATAGATTATTTGGAATCTAATATTATTTGAAAGTTATAATATATGAGAGCTGCTTTATGCAGCTCTTTTTATTTTAAAAGGATAGTGTCTATAGGAATATAACAAATTCCATTGGGACTCGATTTACTTTCTATTATTTGTACTTCATCAATATCTAAATCAATAAATGTTCCTTCTAAATATTGATTTAGTGCTTCAATATCAATATTAACGCTTTTGTTAAATCTGGCTATTGTAATATGTGGTTTATATTGAGTTGTATGGTCTCTTAGTTCGAAAGGAATAATGGGATTCACTGTTTCTAAAATAGCTTTTTGTAAATCATATAATTGATTATTATGGTTTACATCCAGCCATAAAATGCTATTTTTTCTTTTCTTATAAAAACTGCCACATTTATATACTCTTATTTTAAATCTTAAATAATTAGTTAACTGCATCTTCAATGATTTAGTTATTTCTTTTATATATTTAAGCTCAATACTGCCTATAAAAAGAAAAGTAAGGTGTAAATTATCTTCTCTTGTCCATTTTATTTTTTGTGAAGAAATTACATCAAAAAAGCCATTAATGTTATTTTGATAATTAGATAGATTTAATTTTATCCCGATGAATATTCGTTTTTTATTCATTTGGTTTTTGTTTTGAAAATTGAGGAACCAATATAAAAGCTACAAATAATTGGACTATGATTAAATGTAAGAACATTTCTCTAAAGTTTGGAGATAAAAATATATTCGAAGACTTTTCATTTGAGGTTAACTCCTCTGAATTTGTTACGATAAAAGGTGAATCAGGAAAAGGAAAATCTTCATTATTAAAAATATTACAAGGATATGTAAGCTTTATAAACGGTTCAATTGAAATCAATGGTGATATATTGGAACAAAGTTCAATTTCCAAAATACGTAACAGTATAATTTGGATTCCTCAAAATGTCAACCTTCCTGTACACAACGGGATGCAATTGGTTGATTTATTAGGACTAAAGGATAATATTAATAAAATTGAGTCTTTGTTGAAACAATTAGATATTGATATAGATATGCTTAGTGCTGATTTTCAGAAGATTAGTGGAGGACAAAAACAACGTATTATTATTGCAATTTGTCTTAGCATCAAAAAACCAATTGTTTTAATGGATGAGCCAACATCTTCACTAGACGAAACTTCAATTCAGTTGTTGTTAAAGACGGTAAAAGGCTTGAAAAATAAAACAATATTATCAGCATCCCATAATAATACATGGATTAATAACTCAAATAGAGTTATAGAATTAAAATAGGATAAACATGAAAGAAATCTTAGATATAAGAATTGTTGATTTGGTTATAGGCTTTATTATAATGCTTTTACCAATTTCATTTTTTATTTATTTTAAAATTAAGATTGTAAAAAATATTCTTGTTGCTTTATCAAGAATGGTCATTCAATTAGGTTTAATTGCACTTTATTTGGAATGGATTTTTGATAAGAATAGTGGCTTGATCAATTCATTATGGGTTGCAATAATGATAGTGGTTGGAGTATTTACTTCGATCAATAGAGTAGGTTTAAAATGGAAAACTTTTGTGATTCCTATGATATTGGCATCTTTTACTTCTATACTTATAATAGATGCTTTTTTCCTGGGCGTAGTTATTAAACTTGATTATGTTTTTGATGCACGATATTTTATTCCAATTACAGGTATGGTTCTGGGTAATTCTTTAAATCATAATATTGTGGGATTGACTGCTTATTACAAAGGTTTATCTGAAAAAAGTGATTTGTATTATTTTTTACTAACAAATGCAGGTGATTCAGCAATAGCAAAGAGGCCTTTCCTAACTGAAGCTGTAAAGCGAGGACTAAATCCATTAATAGCAACAATGACAGTTATTGGATTAATAACATTGCCTGGTGTTATGACAGGCCAAATACTGGGAGGGAGTCCACCTTTGATTGCAATTAAATATCAGGTAATGATTATGTTGGCAATTTTTACCGGTTGTACGTTAAACCTCTTTCTAACTATTCTTTTTTCAAATTGTTATGTATTTGATAGTTATCAACGGTTTAAAGATGATATTTTTAAATAGAGCATGGCTTTATATTATTTAAAGCTTAAATTATAGTTGGTATAGCTACAAACTTATTTTTTGTAAATTCGCAACTGCACTATATTTAATTATTATACATGAGTAATTTTAAAGAAGATTTAAAGAAAGTAAAGGCATTTGCTTTTGATGTAGATGGAGTTTTATCAGCCCAGATTATACCTATTCATCCTAATGGTGAACCAATGCGAACTGCAAATATTAAAGATGGTTATGCTTTACAATTGGCAGTTAAATTAGGTTTTCCGGTTGCTATAATTACCGGGGGGAAAACGGATGCGGTAAGAAAACGATATGTTGATCTGGGTGTGCAGGATGTTTATATGGGGGCTTCAGATAAAATCATTCAGTTTAATGATTGGATTGAGAAAAGAAACTTATCTCCAGAAAATGTTTTATATATGGGAGATGATTTACCTGATTATCCAGTTATGAAAGTAGTTGGCGTGCCGGTTTGTCCTGCTGATGCTGTTGAGGAAATAAAGAGTCTGTGTAAATATATTAGTCATAAAAATGGAGGAGAAGGTTGTGCTCGTGACGTTTTAGAACAAGTATTACGAGTACATAATATGTGGGGAACAGATCATACGTGGTAATTATTTATTAATCTGTAAATCCAGCATATATGCTTTCATTATTTCAGTTAGTTCGCTTTAAAAATCTGATAATTATTGCTCTTTTGCAATGTTTAATTCGCTATGGATTAATTATTCCGATTTTAAATCATTATGGTTATGAACCTGTACTCTCTCATTTTAGATTCGGATTATTGGTGCTTGCATCAGTTTTTTTAGCTGCTTCTGGATATGTGATAAATGATTATTTTGATGTTAAGATAGATCGTTTAAATCGACCTGATAGAGTAGTTGTAGGGAATGATTTTAAAAGAAGAGAAGTTATGTTTTTTCATGTACTTCTTACTTTTTGTGGCGTTTTTATTGGCTTATTCCTATCATATCTTGTTCGTAAAGAAACCTGGGCTTTTATGTTTCTGTTAATACCTGTATTTCTTTGGTATTATTCTACAACATTTAAAAAGCAAGGGTTTATTGGAAATATTGTTGTTGCTGGATTAACGGCATTGGTAACAATAATTGTTGTGTCATTTGAATTTGGTGCATTGGAAAGAGTACACGGTCAGGCAATTATTGATAGTGAAGTATGTACTATGGCGTGGTACTGGACACTGGGATTTGCTTTTTTTGCATTTGTAACTACTGTAATAAGAGAAATAGTTAAGGATATGGAGGACTTGCAAGGTGATAAAGAAGAAGGCTGTCAGACTTTACCAATAGTAATTGGAATTAAGTATAGTAAGATTTTTGTTTTTTTAATGACCTTATTTACATTGATTTCCATCTGGGCTTTGTATTTTAAGATTGATAAAATAAACAATAGCATTTATTCTTTATATTATTTTATTGCTTTTATAAGCATTCCATTTATAATTTCCATCTACTTGTTATATAAAGCTGAAAGTTCAAAGCATTTTCACAAATTAAGTTCTTTGTATAAGGTTATCATGTTAATGGGTATTTTATACATTTTTGTTATTAGTCAATTATTTTAAAATTTTGTAATTAATGATTTCAGACCATTTATCTGAATATGAAATAATCCTGGCCTCGCAATCACCAAGAAGATCACAGTTGTTAAAAGACATTGGAGTGAACTTTAAGCCTGGAAATAAAAAAGGAGTTGAAGAGGTATATCCCGAAGGTTTAACGAATCCAGAAATAGCTAAATATCTTTCTGAATTAAAAGCTTCAATTTATAAAGATGAGGTAGGACAATCTAATAAATTAATTATAACTGCAGATACAATTGTTTGTTTAGATAATGAAGTTCTTGGCAAACCCGGAGATAAAGATCATGCAGTTGAAATGCTGACTAAATTATCCGGAAATAGTCATTCTGTAATTACTGGTGTAACCTTGATGACTAAAGATAAGAAAGTTACATTTGCAGTTGAAACTGTAGTTTATTTTAAAGCGTTAACCTCTTCAGAGATTGAATATTATATCGAAAATTTTAAACCATATGATAAAGCTGGAGCATATGGAATTCAGGAATGGATTGGTATGATAGCTATCGAAAAAATCGAAGGATCTTATTTTAATGTAGTAGGTTTGCCAATTCAAAAGTTATATACTGAATTATTAAACTTTTAATTTCCCCCAAAAACAAAAACATTTATTAAAATTAAAAAAATGAATGATCTGTAATGTTATCAATAGATCATTTAAAAGTTCATTGAATCAAAAAGGTCTGTTATCTTAATGGTTTATAAAGATAAAGATGATAATTCTTTTGAAATAAGTCATTAGGCCTAAAAAAAATACAATTAAATGAAAGGAAGTACGAAAATCATTAAGAGGATTTCTTTATTAATTCTCGCGTTTACGTTTTTTATTGTTGGTGAAGCAAAGGAAGGGATGTGGATTCCTCTTTTGTTGAAGAAATACAATATTGAAGAAATGCAGCAAATGGGCTTTAAGCTCACTGCTGAAGATATTTATAGTGTAAACCAGGCCTGTATGAAAGATGCTGTTTTAATTTTTGGCGGCGGGTGTACAGGTGAAGTAATTTCTGATGAAGGTCTTTTGATTACAAACTATCACTGTGGATATAAATCAATTCAATCACATAGTTCAATTGATCATGATTATTTAACTGATGGTTTTTGGGCCATGAATAAACAAGAAGAACTTCCAAATGAAGACCTAAAGGTTACCTTTTTAAAGAGTATGAAAGATGTAACTGATGATGTTTTAAAGGGAGTTAATGATTCATTGTCGGAAGAAAAAATAGCAAAGATTATTTCTTCAAATATTGATTCAATTAAAAAAGAAGCCGTAAAAAACACCCATTATAAAGCTGAGCTTAAGCCTTTTTTTCATGGCAATCAATATTTTTTATTTTTGAATGAAATCTTTACTGATGTTAGACTTGTAGGAGCACCCAATAGTGCTATTGGTAAATTTGGTGGTGATACTGACAACTGGATGTGGCCTCGTCATACCGGCGATTTTTCATTGTTTAGAATTTACGCTGATAAAAATAATAAGCCCGCTGATTATTCTACAGACAATGTTCCATATAAACCATTAAAACATTTTCCTATTTCAATGAAAGGTGTTAAGGAAGGAGATTTTACTATGGTATTTGGATACCCGGGTTCTACAGAGCAATATGTTCCATCATATCATGTAAAAATGTTAACAGAAAAGGTATATCCGGAGTTAATTGATTTAAGAGGGAAAAAGCTTGATATTATTGAAAAATATAAATCAGATCCGGAGGTTAGAATTAAATATGCAGCCAAAGATGCCAGTATTTCTAACTCATGGAAAAGATGGATAGGAGAGACTAAAGGTCTTTATAATTTAAATGCGATAGAAAATAAAGAATCTTTTGAAGAAGGTTTTCAATTATGGGCTAATAGCAATGATAGGTATAAGAATCTTCTGACTGATTATAAAAAGGTTTATGATGAATTTGGAAATTATAAATTGTACTATAATTATATTGTTGAAACGATTTACAGAAATGGTTCAGAAATAGCAGAAGCATCTAATATCTTGGATAATCTCATAAAAGAATTCAGAAAGGATTCTCAATCTGAAAATACAATTGAATCATTAAAAGATAAAGCTTTAAAAGAGTATGCTAAATTTTATAAAGATTATTATGCTCCTTTGGATAAAGAAATGACTACTATGATTCTTAGTATGTATAAAGAAAAATTACCACAGGAATTTTTGCCGGATGTGTATAGTTTTATTGAAAAGAAATTTAAGGGAAATATTAGTAAATATGTAGAATTTGTATTTAATAAATCAGTTTTTTCAAATAGAGAAAAAGTACATCAGTTAATCGTTGATTTTAATAAGAAAAGTATTCCGCTTGTAGAAAAGGATCCAGCTAATATTTTATACCAGAGTATTTATCATTTGTATAGAGGAAAAATTTCAGAAAAATATTTTGATTTAAAAGGGCAGTTAGAAGCTTTAGATAAGTTATATATGAAAGCACAGATGGAATACCAAAGTGATAAGGTGTTTTATCCTGATGCAAACTTTACATTAAGGGTTTCTTATGGTCAGGTTAAAGGGTTTGAACCACGTGATGGTGTTGTATATAATAACTATACTACACTCGAAGGAATTATAGAAAAAGATAATCCTGATATTTATGATTACAGAGTTCCTGAAAAATTGAAAGAATTATACAACACTAAAGATTATGGCAGGTACGAAGTAAATGGAACTGTTCCTGTTTGTTTTTTAGCAACAAATCATACTACTGGAGGAAATTCAGGCAGTCCTGTTGTTAATGCTAATGGAGAACTTATTGGAGTTAATTTCGATAGAGCCTGGGAAGGTGTAATGAGTGATTTAGTTTTTAATCCAAAAAAATCTCGAAATATCACTTTAGATATAAGATATGTGTTGTTTTTGATAGATAAATTTGCAGGAGCAGGTTATTTACTTGATGAAATGGATATTAGAGAGTAGTTTCTAGTGTTAAAAAATAAAATGCAGTGCTTAAAGGAAATTTCTTAAAGGCACTGCATTATTTTTTGTCTATGAATTCATAATTCTGTTGCTTAATGTTTTATATATGGATTGTAAATCATTATGGTCATTAAGCATTTTCAAATGTTCTTCAATAATATTTTTATCTCCTCTAATTGCTGGTCCGGTTTGCGCTTCTTTGGGATTAAGAGTCTCAATTTTTGATGCAGTTTCTTGAATCAGTGGTTTTATAACATCGAAGTTTATATTGTGACTTTTTAAAATATCATTCGCAATTGAATACATGTGGTTTGTAAAGTTGCATGCAAATATAGCAGCTAGATGAATTTGTTTTCTTTGGTTTGAATCACAAATCATAACAGTATTTGCTATACTTTTCCCAAATTTTAAAAGTCTTTCTTCTGTAGATTCATTATTAGCCTCAATTAATAGAGGAATTGAATTAAAGTCAACTTCTTTATCCTTACTAAATGTTTGAAAAGGATAAACTATACCAAAATTTTCAAACTTAAGTAACATATCAATACTAAGGCTTCCTGCAGTATGTGTAACAATTCCTTTTAGATGAGGAAGCTGTTCTATTGTTTGTGCTAAAACAGCATCTTTTACTGCAATGATGTATAAATCTGCATTTGTCTGAATTTCTTTTAGATTGTCAGTTGAATACGCATTTAATTTTTCAGCTAATAGTTCTGCATTTTCAAGAGTATAACTATAAACCTGACGTATATTAAAACCTTTTTTTGCAAGTGAAAAACCTAATTGTGTAGCCAGGTTTCCTGCTCCAATTAAAACAATACTTCGTATCATATTATCAATTTAATAATAGAGTCAAAGATAAGGATATCTCACACTTTTGCTTCTAAAAAGAATAATAAACTAATTTATGATTTATATCGAGTTAATTATAAGCAAATATTCAAAGTTGTTGTATTTATTATATTTGCAAATTGTTTTCATTAGCTTATCGAATGTATAAGGAAACTTTATATGCGATAATGCTAAATTAAAATAATGGATATAGCAATCATATATTGAATAATATTTAAGCATGAATAATCATTTTAAGGAAATCACTCTTGCTGTTACAGGAGCAGATAAAATTATACGAGAAGAAGAGATCCAGAGCTTATGGAGTGGTTATGGAAGTATTGTGAGATTGATTTTGAAAGGAGGTAATCTTAAAAGTGTTGTTGCTAAGCATGTTAAATTACCAACTAAAAACAAGCATCCCAGAGGTTGGAATACAGATTTTTCTCATCAGCGAAAAGTAAAATCATATGAAGTTGAGACTTTTTGGTATAAAAAATATTCAAAACAATGTAATGGGTATTGTAAGGTGCCGGAGTGTCTTATTTTAGAAAGTAAAGATGATGAGGTTTTTATGGTTTTAGAAGATTTGGATAGTGTTGGTTATGATTCAAGATTATCATCTGTTAATTGGCAACAAATAAAAAACTGTTTAAAGTGGTTGGCTAATTTTCATGCAGTTTTTATGGGTTCTATACCGGATGGTTTGTGGCCCGTTGGATCTTATTGGCATTTAGATACTCGCCCAGATGAATTTAAAATTCTTGATGATCACGAACTAAAAGGTGTTGCTCATAAAATTGATGAAGTATTAAATAATTCAAAATACTTAACCTTTATTCATGGTGATGCTAAATTGGCAAACTTCTGTTTTTCCGGAGATGGAAAAAAAGTGGCGGCAGTCGACTTTCAGTATGTAGGAGGTGGTTGTGGAATGAAAGATGTAGCCTATTTTGTAGGTAGTTGTTTATATGAGGAGGATTGTGAAAGGTTAGAATCAGAAATATTAGATTATTATTTTAAAGAGCTAAGAATAGCTATTGAGATTTTAAAAAAGGATATAGATTTTCTTGATCTTGAAAAAGAATGGCGAGAAATGTATCATTATGCCTGGGCTGATTTTCATAGGTTTTTAAAAGGTTGGAGTCCCGGTCATTGGAAAATAAATGATTACAGCGAAAAGGTTTGTAGGAAAGTCATTAAAGAGTTAAAATAATCGTTCAGGTAATTACATTTTCAAGATATTTTTTATCTTCATGCCGAATTTTATATGATATGGAGCTAGTTAAGGAAACATTACAGGATTTGTGCGATAAGGCAATAGAGGCTGCTATTAAAGCTGCTCAATATATATCATCTTGCGATCCAAATGATCTTGCTGTTGAGTTAAAGGAAATGGATGCAGAAAATAGCCCTCAGGGAGGTACAAGTAAAGCATCTCAAGTTGTTACTGAAGTTGACTTAAAAAGTCAGCAGATAATTTTGGATACATTGAGTGACTCTATAAATGAGTTTGACTTTGGTGTTTTAACAGAAGAAATGGCTGATGATCAAAGTCGTTTTGAAAAAGAATATTTCTGGTGTATAGATCCACTTGACGGAACCTTGCCATTCTCACAGGGTTATCAAGGATATAGTGTTTCTATTGCATTGGTTTCCAAATCAGGTGATCCTGTAATAGGGGTGGTATGTAATCCGGTAAATATGGATGTGTACCATGCTTATAAAGGTGGAGGTGTATACAAAAACAATGAACTTTGGACAGAAGAAAAACGTCCAGGTGATAAATACTTTACATTTATTAATGACCGTAGTTTTACAAAGCATCCTAAATTTAAGGATATTACTTTATGTGTAAATAATATGGCTATTGATTGTGGTTATTCTACATTTAAAATGTTGAAACAAGGTGGTGCTGTTATGAATGCTATATGGGTTCTGGAGAACAGACCTGCTTGTTATTTTAAATTACCAAAAAAAGATGTAGGTGGTGGAAGTTTGTGGGATTTTGCCGCAACAGCATGCATCTTTATGGAGATGAGATTACCTGTATCTGATGCATTCGGTAATAAAATTAACTTCAATCAATCGGAAAGTACGTTCATGAATAAGACTGGAGTGCTCTTTTATGATGTGAATAACCTTGATTGTAAGGGATTGTTGCAAAAATTTATTCAGGAATAATAGGGAGTTTAATGTAGAAAATACTTCCTTTTTCTGACTCACTTTCCATTCTGATTTCGCCTTTAAGAATGCTTGTGATTTTATTAACTATAGCCAAACCTAGGCCTGCTCCTGATTTTTTAACGGATGGATTGCTTTGATGTATTTGTCTGAATGGTTCAAAAATTATTTCCTGATCTTCTTTTGAAATACCGACTCCCGTATCTTTAACATAGAATGTTATGAAATGATGATCAGTCTTGCATCCAAGAACTATACTCCCTTCAGGGGTATATTTTATGGCATTTGTGATTAAGTTATTTATAATTTGATGTAGTAGAGCCAGATCGGATATTATATTAAAATCATCAGTAATCTCATTATCTTCTATAATAAACTCCAGATTTTCATTTTTCGCCGAAATGAAAAATAATTCATGTGTTTCATTTAAAAAATCTTTAATATTTATTGATACCCATCGTGGTTCAATAACTCCAGATTCAATTTTAGACAGATTGATAATACTATCTAGTATTGAAAGTAGTTGTTGACTTCCTTTTATTACTAAATTGACATATTGTTTGTATTGATCCGAATTTGCATCACATTCTTCCAGCAATTGCGAAAAGCCAACAATGCTATTCATTGGAGTCCTTATTTCATGACTAATGTTTGCTAAAAATGATTGTGTTAATCTTTCACTTTCAGAAGCCTTTCTTAATGCTATATTGAGTCGGTCATTGGTTTCTTTTAACTTCTTTTTGTCAACCTTTAACCTGTCATTAGTTGTATTAATTTCTATGATATAATCATTGATTTGTGTTTTCATATTTTCAAAAGCTCTTGCCAAAATTCCTATCTCATCTTTTCTCGCTAGAAGCGAAGAGTCAGTTGAAGTATCTAAATGTCCGGTTGCAATTGCATCACTTAATCTTTTAAGCCTTAATAATGGATTTGTAATACCTCTTGAAATAAAATGTATAATTAATAAAGAAAGAAGAACGAAAAGTATGCTATATATTATGGTGTGTTTTTTAATGATATTTAATACAGGGAAAATGTCATTTTGAGGTACCAATGTAACTAATCGATAGTTTCCATAAAACGTAGGGAGGTAGGCTATTTCATATTTTGTATTACCAATTTTTGCATCGGAAATTAAGTTTGCTTTATTATCATGTAAAATTTTGCTGACAATATCCCTTGGAAGATGTCTAGAAATGGGAAAATTTACTTCCTTTAAATTCTCACTCATTATTACCTTACCAACACTATCAATCAGCCATATTTTTGAATTTTCAGATGTTTTATGATATTTAAATTCTTCGCTAAGAATAATTGGTTTTAAACCTACTCCAGCTATACCTATAGGATTATTAATATCTCCCATAAGAACGTTTATAAACAAAATAGATTGGTTTAGTTCTCTGTTAAAGTCAAAATTTAACGTTGTTTTAATTTTGTTATTTATGGTCTTGTAAAACCAATTGTCATCTGGATCGTGTTCCGAAATAACATCTAGTAATTCGTAGTTTTCTCTCCAGTAGTTTTTTGTAAATCTATTGACTGCAAATACAGTTGTATAATTATTATTGCTTTGAAGATGGTCTAAACGTTTTAATGCCAGATTCTTTAATTCGTCAGATGTTTCTCCTGAAGAGAACCATGATAATAAAGTTGGATCTTCTGCTAAAATCTCAGAAGTTTCTATTGCTCTCTGCAATATGGATTGAAAGGTACTTTGGGTTGCTTTTAATACTGTATAATATCTTTTTTCTCGATAATCCTTATATAAAGAACTTTTTACTGTGCTAATATGTAATAAGCTTAGAACTATAACAATAAATAATGTTGATACTCCTAATATAAGTTGCAGTTTAATTCGTATTTTCTTGTAATGAATCATTTAAGAAAAAAATAATTTAGGTCCTCAATAGCTTTAATAGGAGCAATGTAATATTTTAGTATGTAATATTGAAGTATATCTAATATTTTATTGTTCCTTTGCAGGAAATTTTAAGAGCATGGATAAATTAGTTTATTCATGTTTTATAATTTATATTATTAATAATGGTTCGAATTCTTAGTTACTTATTGTCACCTGTTTATTGGATTTATTTTGGTTTTCTGTTATTGCTATTTCATATAATTCAAGTTTTATGTCATACTTTTGGAGGTTATTATCCTCGGAAAAAGGCTGTTGATATATTAAACTTTTTATTATTGTATGGTTTAAAAATAGTAGGAGCTAAAATTACCTTTGAAGGTTTTGATAATTTGCCACAGGATAGACCATTTATTATTGTTTCTAATCATCAAAGTACTTTTGATATTCCTCCAATAGTTTGGGGTTTTCGTAAGCATCATCCAAAATTTGTTTCTAAAGCAGAATTAGGTAAAGGTATCCCATCAATTTCATACAATCTACGAAAAGGTGGATCTGCTTTGATAGATAGAAAGAATGGTCGTCAGGCAATGGTTGAAATATCAAAACTGGGTAAGCATATTGAAAAAGAAAATTTTAGTGCCAGTATATTTCCTGAAGGAACAAGAAGTAAAAATGGAAAGGTGCGTTCATTTCAATATCCGGGAATTGCTACTCTTGTAAAAACTGCACCTTCTGCTTTATTGGTACCAATGGCCATAAAAGGAAATTATGAATTAACTAAAAAAGGTTACTTCCCACTAACCTTTGGATGTAAACTTACTTATACAGCTTTACCTTCAATAGATCCCAAAGTGAAAGATCTTAAAGAATTAATTCTGGATATTGAAGAACAAATTAAGACTAAGGTTTATAATTAATAAATTTTTAGCCAAGTCTTCTTTTATAATCCTGATAATCGAATCTTCTAAGTAATACAAATTCATTATTCTTATTCCATATTCCTATTGATGGATGAGGAACTCCGTTAAACATGGTTGTTTTAACCATAGTATAGTGTATCATATCTTCAAAGATGATATGATCACCAATTGATAGTTCTTTATCAAAAGAATAATCTCCTACAAAATCACCTGCTAAACAGCTATTGCCTCCCATTCTGTATGAATATTTTTCAGGAATATATTCTGATTTAGCATTTTTTATTCCTGGTTGATAAGGCATTTCAAGGCAATCAGGCATGTGAGCTGCAAATGAAACATCAAGAATTGCTGTTTTAATTCCTTTATTTTCTACAATATCAACTACTGAGCTAACTAATACTCCGGTTCCCCAGTTAAATGCACTACCAGGTTCTAGAATTAAATGTATATTCCACTTTTCTTTAAAAGTCTTAAGGGTACTTATTAAATGTTCAACATTGTAATCTTTGTGGGTCATAAGATGACCACCACCCATATTAAGCCATTTAATTTTAGTAAGATATTTACCAAATTTACTCTCTACAGCTTTTAATGTATTTTCCAGGTCAAATGATTTAGATTCACATAAGGTATGAAAATGTAGGCCTTCAATGTGTTCGGGTAATTCATCTGGCATATCTTCAATAGAGATACCAAGACGTGTACCAGGAGAACATGGATTATATAAATCTGTTTCAACTGTAGAAAATTCAGGATTGATTCTTAATCCCATTGAAATTTTTTCAGGATGATTAAGAACTTTATCAACGAATCTATTGTATTGATTAAGTGAATTAAAGGTTATGTGAGAACTATAATCCATTATTGTTTCAAAGTCTGCATCAGTATAGGCTGGAGCATAGGTATGGGCTTTAGAACCCATTTCTTCAAAAGCCAATTGAGCCTCATTAACAGAACTAGCTGTTGCAGTTGGAATATATTCAGTAATGATTGGAAAAGCCCCCCACATAGCAAATGACTTGAATGCCAGAATAATCTCCACATTTGCTCTATCCTTAACTGATTTAATAAGTTCTAGATTATTACGTAAGATATTTTCATCTAATACATAGCAAGGAGAGGGGATTTCTGTGAAATTTATAGACATTACTTTTGGGTGTTATTATTTATTGAATGAAATAGGGTTTCATAATTTAATATGAAACCCTTAAATATTATTTTAATAATTTATTTAGAAATTATAGTTCTAAATCAACATCGTGTACTTCAATCCAAGGTAATCCTAGTTGGTTTAATTTTTCCATAAATGATCCGGATTAAATTCTTCTACATTATAAACTCCGGCTTTTTTCCAAAGTCCTTGTAAATACATCATTGCGCCAATTGTTGCAGGAACTCCGGTTGTATAACTTACACCTTGAGCACCTGTTTCCTCATATGCTGCCTGGTGACTACAGTTATTATAGATGTAGTAAGTTTTTTCTTTTCCATCTTTAATACCTTTGATTCTACAACCAATTGAAGTTTCTCCTGTATAATTCTCACCTAAATCACCAGGATTCGGAAGAACTGCCTTTAAAAATTGAATAGGCACGATCTCTTTTCCTTCATACATAATAGGCTCAATTCCTGCCATTCCAATATTTTGAATTACTCTTAAGTGAGTAAGATATTCTTGTCCAAAGGTCATCCAGAAACGAGCACGCTTAAGTGATGGATAATTTTTAACAAGAGATTCTAATTCTTCATGGTAAATTAAATATGACTCACGATCGCCAATATTTGGGTAGTTTAATGGTTTATGAATTTCATGAGGTTCTGTTTCAACCCATTTGCCATCTTCCCAGTATTTACCTTTTTGAGTTACCTCTCTGATGTTAATTTCAGGATTAAAGTTGGTTGCAAATGCTTTACCATGATCACCTCCATTACAGTCTACAATATCTAAATATTGAATTTCATCAAAATGATGTTTTGCTGCATGAGCAGTGAATACACTTGTAACTCCCGGATCAAAGCCACAACCTAGAATTGCAGTAACTCCAGCTTCTTTAAATTGATCATGGAAAGCCCATTGTAGCTTATATTCATATTTTGCTTCGTCTAAAGGCTCGTAGTTTGCAGTATCTAAATATGCTACACCAGTCTTTAAACAAGCTTCCATAATATGTAAGTCCTGATATGGTAAAGCAACGTTTACAAGAATGTCAGGACCAAAAGATTGGATCAATTCAACTAATTCTGGGACATTATCAGCGTCCACTTGAGCAGTTTTAACTCGGTTGTTACCTATCTTATCAGCTATAGCATCACATTTACTTTTGGTACGACTAGCTAGCATAATTTCAGTAAAAACCTCTGGTAATCCAGCCATTTTAGTGGCTACCACAGTGCCTACACCACCGGCACCAATAATTAAAACTTTTCCCATTTTTTTCAAATAATTTTTTTTGAATAATAGTTTAACGTAGCAAAGAAATACTATTTTTTCAATAATGTAAATATCAGTGTAATTATTTTTTGATGTAACTAGTTAACAAAATAGATAATTCGCTGTTTAGTATTGAGATAGTATTATTTTGCAAGTTATGATTTAACCTTTGTTAATATAACTTTTGTAGTAAATATACGTAATATTGCACAACTATAAAAAGAACTATCAACAGTTGAGATGATGGTGGGGTAGTTTAAGTGTTGATATGAAACGAGCGGTGGTGAATTACATTAGATTAATTATACTTCAAGCAGAGGTCGAATATTCGGTTTCTTCAGAGCGAGTTCCATGCTACAATAAAAAACAAAATTTAAACGCATGAAATTAACTTTTAGTGCATTTTTATTTATTACACTTTTTGTTATTGTAATAGATTTTTTTGGTTTTCTGGTTTGGAGGAAAGAAGTAGACGAACCCAATAGTAAGTTAAATAAATGGATTGGTTATTTCTTATTCCTTTTTATCCCTGTTTTTGAGATTGTATCTTATTTAATATTGGCACAAAACATAAGGGCTGCATCTTCGCCTGTATTTTATTTGTGGTTTATGGCAACTAATGCTCTATGTTTGCTGATTTACTTACCTAAAACCTTTTTTCTTTTTTATTATCTCATATATCTGATATTGTCCACAATTACTCAGATTTGGAGAAATAAAAAATACTCTAAAGAACAAACAACAATTAAATATCCAAAGATATCAAGAAAGAGATTTATTAATCAGTTAGGAATTATCTTTGCTACAGCTCCTTTTATTTCGCTGATATTTGGAATGCATAAAGGTCGGTTTAACTTTTTCACAAGACATCAGAATTTAAGTTTTCCGAATTTACCTTCTGCTTTTGATGGATTTAAGATAGTACATATATCAGATATACATCTTGGGTCTTTTGCAAGTAATTATCATAAACTTGAAGGAATTATTGATATTATAAATCAGGAAAAAGCAGATATAATTTTCTTTACGGGTGATTTAGTTAATAATTTTAAAGAAGAGACTTATGGTTGGGATAAAGTATTTACTAAAATTCATGCTAAGTATGGTAAATATTCTATTCTAGGAAATCATGATTATGGTGATTATACTGATTGGGATACACCAGAAGAGAAAAAGGCAAATTTTGAAGGTGTTGTTAATGCTCACAAAGATTTTGGATTTAGGTTATTGAGAGATCAATCAATTTCTATTGATATAGATGGTGAAGAAATAGCTGTTACTGGCGTTGAAAATTGGGGGCATGATCCGTTTCCTAGATATGGCGACCTAAATAAAGCAATGAAAGGAACTGACAAATTTCCTTTTAAGGTCTTATTATCTCATGATCCAGATCATTGGGATGCTGAAGTTGTCGATAAAACAAACTTTGATTTAACATTAGCCGGACATACACATGGAATGCAGTTTGGTATTGATTGGAAAGGATTTAAATGGAGCCCTGCAAAATATAAATTTAAAAAGTGGGATGGTTTATATCAGCATAAAAACCAATTTATGTATGTAAACAGAGGATTGGGATTTTTAGGTATGCCAGCAAGAATCGGAATGCCACCAGAAATTACAGTTATTAAATTAAATAAAGGACCTGTTGGCACAGAGCCAATGTAAATAATATTGGAAATCTAATACAAGAAGTCATTAGTTAATTCTAATGACTTCTTTTTTATGAAAAATGAGTCTATTAGGCTACGGAGCAATGTTTCGCATACCATGAAACGGGATGCTCAACTCCTTTTATAAGCTCTTCGATAATAAGATCATCATTCCAACGATTTTCAAAACTGCAAGTTTGATCTAAAGCTCTTGAAAGCAACAGCCATTCATCTATAATTCGAGGAGTTAATCGTCCTTCAAATTTTTTAAGCGTATCAAGACAGTTTGTACCTATAAAATGAATAGAAGGTTGCTCTCTTTTTAATGATTCATGTGTTGTATATATATGTTCTCCAACCTGAATGAATTCTGAATCATCTAAACTAATGTTTAAAGATAAATCGACTCTTGACATATAGAAATCCTCCTAAATTTAGTTAACAAATTACCTATATAATTTACTACAATTTTAATTAATTAAAAAGGGTATTAACTTGTTGAAATTCAATTTAGAATGGATAAAAATTATTTATTCTAATTCGTATATTCTACCAGAATAAGGCTTAACCTTAACTCCGAGACCATTTGTTAATGCTACTTCCTGAGGAAAACTAATTTTATTTTTTCCACCTAAAATATCAATACCATTAAAAAATTTAGTGCTTTCAACTCCTATTGTAAAAAATGCATGAGCAGGAATCTTTATACGGCACTTAATTTTTTCATCGCTAAAATTTACTACTATTAATAATATTCGATCATTGTGGTAACGTAAAAAGGCATAAAGTCTGGATGAATCAAAACTGTCATTATCTTCATTTGCCCACATTAAATCATAAAATTTGCCTTTTAATATTATCTCATTCTTAAGCAGTATATTTAAGAAGTTTTTGTACCAGGATCTTAGTTCAATAGAATTTCTGTTTAATTTAGCACCGTCAAAATTCTCGTCGTTTACCCAATCTTGATAAAGTTTTATACCCCAGTAATCAAATATAGTTGTTCGACCATCTCTTCCACTAAATCCTTCTTCATCCATACCTGGTTCACCTAACTCCTGACCAAAATATATCATTAATGGATTTGAATACATCGCGCCTGATAAAATCATTGCAGGAATAGCCTTAAATGCCTCCCCGGCGAAAAATGGCGAAGATATTCGTTGTTCATCATGGTTCTCAAGAAAGAACAACATATGTTGGTGAATTCCATTTAATACATCCCAGGTTTTTGTGATTGAAGAAGGTTGCTGATACCCTTGAATTATTGCCTTTAGTGTGTCATACATTCCAACTTTATCATATAAGAAATCAAAACCACCAAAAGTGATATATTGTCTATAAAGATCAGGATTGTATACTTCAGCAATAAAGATAATATGAGGATAGGCTTCTTTTACTTTAGGAATAACCCAGTTCCAGAATTCAACAGGAACCATTTCTGCCATATCACATCTAAAACCATCTATATTTTTATTAGCCCAATAAAGCAGTACTTCTAACATTTTATTCCAGGTGTCAGGGATTGGGTTGAAATGCTTTGTGCCATCAAATATATTAACGCCGTAATTAAGTTTTATGGTTTCGTACCAATCATTGATACCTGGTTTAGGAGTAATGCAATCGTTACCTGTTACTTTTGCTGGACTTTCAATTAAATAATTCGTGTTTTTTGCAGTTACCGGACCGTCGAAAGTTTCTCCTAATAAATAATAGAAATTATTATTAATATCGAATGCATGGTTTATATTATCATCAGAACCAAAATCAATGATGTTATCAGGTTTATTGTCTGATATATAATGTCGGGCAAGATGGTTAGGAACAAAATCTATGATAACTTTTAATTCGGATTCGTGTGTTCTTTTTACTAAGGACTCAAACTCTTCGATTCTATTATTGATATTATCAGCTAAATCCGGACATACATCATAATAATCTTTAATGGCATAGGGTGATCCTGCATTTCCTTTTACGACTTCAGTATAGTCCTTAGCTATATTAAATTCAGAATAATCAGTTGTTGTAGCATGTTCAATAATTCCGGTATACCATATGTGAGTTATTCCCAGTTCTTTTATTTCCTTTAATGCCTTGGGTGTAAAATCGTTTAATTTTCCACAACCATTTTCATTAATAGTACCATTTTTAATGTTGTTTCTATTGGTATTTCCAAATAACCGGGTGAAAATCTGATATATAATTATTTTTTGCATAGGTCTAATTTGAAGATATTTTTCAATAAAAATATTTTATTCATTGTTTAAAAATACAATTTTTGGATTAAGATTTGTGCTTAATTTTGCGAAGATGATATGACTTTGATTTTTTAACTTATTTTTATTGTCTCAAAACCTTTATGTTAATGAAATTAAGAATTATTGTTGTAATCATATTCATTATATTTTCTAATTTAATTCGTTCTCAATACTATACCTCAGGTGAAGATCCTGCTTCTCTTAAATGGAACTCGATTGAAACTGAGAATTTTAAGTTAGTTTTTCCCAAAGAATATACAAATAAGGCTCAACAACTCGCCAAAATATTTGAACGAGTATATTTATATGCGAATAAATCATTAGACCATACCCCTAATAAAATATGTGTTTTAATTCATCCGGAAACAACCTACTCAAATGGATTTGTAACATGGGCTCCTAAGAGAATAGAATTATTTCCCACCCCAAATCAGGATATATATTCTCAAGATTGGCTTCAACAATTAGCATTACATGAATTCAGACACGTTGTTCAAATAGATAAACTGAATAAAGGATTTGTGAAAATTCTCTCATTTATATTGGGCGAACAGGCTGTTGGAGGAGTACTTGGATTATACATGCCAATGTGGTTTCTTGAAGGTGATGCTGTTGTAACAGAAACTGCTTTATCTAATTCCGGAAGAGGTCGTTCTCCCTGGTTTGAACAAAAGATTCGAGCTCAGTTATTAGAACAGGAACTTTACTCTTACGATAAAGCATATTTTGGTTCTTATAAAAATTATATTCCAAATTACTACGAAATGGGTTACTTACTGGTTGCTGGTGCCAGAGTTAGGTATGGAACAGATATTTGGAGTAATAAATTTTATGATTTATCGAGTAATACTTTAGTTACTCGACCATTTTTATCAGAAAGTAAATTGCGAAATAGCATAAATAAAGATCACCTTTATTATGAAATATTCTCAGACTTACACAAAGACTGGTTAAGTCAAGATAGTTTGACGCAAAAGAGTCAGATTAGAACTATAACTTCCAGAAATAAGGAATATGTGAGTTTTAAGTTTCCTGCCTTGATGGAAGATGGAAATATTTTATCAGAGATATCTGGTCCTGGTGAAATTGACAGATTTGTCAAAGTTGATTCTATTGGTAATTATTCTACGGTATTTATTCCTGGAAAGAGAAACGAAGAGCCATTTTCTTATAGCAATAATATAATATGTTGGACTGAATTTGTAAGCGATAAACGTTGGAGTAACAGAGGATGGTCTGTGATTAAATGTTATGACTTAAATGAATCCAAAGAATATACAATTACTCAAAAGTCTCGTTATTTTTCGCCTTCATTAAACTCAAAAGGTAATTTGATTGCAGCCGTTAAAGTGAATACCCAGAATGAATATTGTTTATCAATTTTAAATAGAGAAAAAGGCGAAGAAATAGATTCTTTTAAATATAATAAGGCTTCTTTTTATATGACACCTTCGTGGAGTCCTAATAATGATAAAATAGTTTGTGTTAGTTTATCTGATAGAGGGAAAAAGATAGTATGTTATAACATACTAACCAAAGAGTGGACTGATATTACAAGTGAAACATTCGATGATATTTCTTTGCCTAAATGGAAAGATGAACATACCATTATTTTTACAGCAGGTTATAGCGGAACCGAAGAAATCTATTCAGTTAACATAGAAACAAGACTGATTAAGCAAATTACGCAAAGTAGATTTGGATCAACTGGAGCTATCTTTAATTCAAAAAACAAAGAGTACATATTTAGTTGCTATACATCTGATGGTTTTCAATTATCAAAATCCAGGTCTGAAGAATCGTTATCTATTCCATATAAGTTTATTGAAAATAATTCGATTAGATTGGATGAGAAAATTTCGGAACAAGAACAAGAAGTTATCAATTATGATGGAATTGACACCATTGCTGATTACAATGTGAAAAAGTATTCGAAATTAAATCATCTTTTTAATATTCACAGTTGGGCTCCTGTAAATATTAATGTGAACGATGAATCTGTGAGTTCAGGATTGTCAGTAATGTCGCAAAACCTATTAGGAACTGCAATTACATCTTTTGGGTATAATTTCGATTCGCAAAAAAGTAGAGAAAGATACCATTTGAATTTTCAATATAGGGGTTTGTATCCTGTTTTTGAATTTGATATGAAATTTGGTGATGAAAGAGTTGCAGATGGCATTTATACCTTTAATCAGGATACCGTCTATGTTTCTGATAATCCAAAACAGAATCAAACTAAATTAGAAGTTGGAGTAAATGTACCACTAAACTTGACATCAAATAAATTTTACAGATATGTTCAACCATCGTTAAATATTAATTATTATAAGATTTCTGGATATAATACTCTTGGTATTCCAGTCTCGTATCAAAATAATAAGTTTGTTCAAACAGGTAATTTATCAAGTTTTCAAAAAGAGGATATATCATATACAACTTTGGAGTACTCTATTTATTTACATAATTTATTAAAGAAATCAGAACGAGATGTTAATTATAGATGGGGACAAGTTTTAGAGGTCAATTTTCAAAGCACACCTTTTGATGGTATCAATATTGGTAAGTTATTAGGGTTAAGAAATAGGTTGTATTTTCCCGGATTGTTAAAGTATCATTCCATTAAGATAGATAATGAGTTTCAGTATAAATGGAAAGGTGAAGAATACAATTATTCAAGTCAAAGTACATACCATAATTATTACCGATTTGGTAATTATTTTAGTTTTGCCAGAGGTTATTATAATTATTCAAATGATGAATTGTATTCTTTAAAAACCAATTATATGTTTCCGTTATGGAATCCGGATATTTCAATTTCGAAAATCCTTTATTTAAAAAGAGTAACATCAAATATATTTTTCGATTATTCAAGTAGTAAACTTAATTATTATCCAGAGGATACCGGACAAAAAGTAGTTCTGAAAAATGATTATAAGTCAATTGGAATTGAACTATTGAGTGAGGTTCATGTTTTTCGATTTTTATTCCCCTTTAATATAGGATATCGTTATTCAAGGTTGTTAGATCTTAATTCAAATGGTCACGAATTACTTATGGGAATAAATATTTCTGGTTTTTCCATTGGTGGAGGTAAGGAATAGATTGTATTTTCTGGATTTTATGATTTAAAATATAGTTTATCAACTATACACGGTTGATTCATATTATTATATTTGTAGGCTGTTAAGATAAATAAGATTAAAAATGATAGATTTCTCGCAAGCATCCATAGAGAATATGGTTGTACATCAAATTGGAGCCAGGGCCGAAGCTGAGCCAATGAGGTTTTCTAAAAATACATTGAGGCTTCAGAATGAAGAGATGGTTACAGATGTTTTATTGCAATATTTCTTTAAACCGTTTAAGGATGATTCGTATTATAACTTTTTTCATCCTGAGGATATTGAAAAGAATATGGTTTATGTAAATATTCATAATCTGTTTAATGAGGAGGGAGACTTTTATCAATCATCAATACAATTAGCCGAATGGTTATACGAAAATTCTAATCATCCTAAAATTAGAGGCGGGGAATTTTATATGGCTATGTTTAATAATGTTGTTGTAGATGGAGAGTTGGTAAATGCAATAGGAATCTTTAAATCAGAAAATAAAGAAACGTTTCTGAAAGTATATTTAAAAGAGCAAAATTTTGAGCTAGGTACGCAAGAAGGTATCAATATAAAAAAGCTTGATAAAGGATGTTTAATATTTAATACAGAGCAGGAAGAAGGATATAAAATTTGTTCTGTTGATAATATAAATAAAGGTAATGAAGCACGTTTTTGGTTAGATGACTTTTTAGGTCTTCAACCTAGGGAAGACAATTATTACTTTACACGTAATTACATGGAGATGTGCCGTGGGTTTGTTGATGATGTTTACAATAAAGAAAATGATGTTGCCAGGGCAGATCAAATTGATATGCTTAACAGATCCATGGAATTCTTTAATAAAAAAGATAATTTTAATGAGGCAAACTTTGAGCATGAGGTAATGGAACAGCCTGATATTATTGATGCTTTTAAAGATTATAAGGAAAATTATAGACAAGAAAACAGTATTCCTTTAAAGGAAGAGTTTGATATTTCAAAAAGTGCAGTGAAAGGTCAAAAATCAACCTTTAAATCTATATTAAAACTAGATAAGAACTTTCATGTGTATATACATGGTCGAAGAGATTATGTTGAAAGAGGATATGATCAACAGAAAGGTTTAAATTATTATACGCTTTATTACGAAGTTGAAAGCTAATGTTACAAAGAACAAATTAGTATAGTGCAGAAGTATAGTCAGAAAGAAGTATTAGCTTATTGTATTAATAATAAAGTGTCATTTTCAATATCCCGACAACCAGGGGATATAAAAGATGTTTTATTGATAAGTGAGGATGTTCAAGCTATTGATATAGAACAATTATCTGAATTTATTAATAAAGATGGTTATATAATTGCTCCCTTCTCATTTGAAAAAGACAAAGCAATTTTTCTTGGAACCTCATTTGTTGTTTGCGATGAAATAGATGAAGATGCTTTTATAAAAATTAGAGGTTTTAAAAGTTCGGAAGAAATAATACATTCCAATAATTTTTATGCTGATTATGAATCATATCTAAATCAGTTTAATCAGTTGTTTTCTGAGATTAAAAGTAAAACCATAAAGAAAGCAATTCTTTCAAGAGTTAAGCATGTTAATTCTTTTTCAAAAGATAATGCCATAGAACTATATTATAAATTGAGTAGTTTATATCCTAATGCATATCTGTTTATGTATTATACCTCATATTCAGGTTTGTGGATTGGAGCAACTCCCGAACTACTCTTAAAAATTAATGATAATATAGTGCAAACAGTTTCTTTAGCTGGAACAAGAAAACTTGAGAAAGTAAGTGTTGATTGGAATGAAAAAGAAGTCGAAGAGCAGAAAATAGTCTCAGATTATATGGAGACTTTATTAGATAAATATCAAATTGAAAGTCCAAAAATTGAAGGGCCAGTTAGTGTTAGTGCAGGTAAGATTTCACATCTGAAGACGATCTATAATTTTACATTTAATGAGGCCAATGGTTTAATTCATGATTTTATTATAGACCTTCATCCAACTCCGGCAGTATGTGGTTTGCCTAAAAAGGAGTCGATGAATGTTATACATGATGTCGAAAGGCACCATAGGAGTTATTATTCCGGATTTGTTGGTAGAGTAGAGGATGGGCAAATTGGATTATATGTAAACATCAGGAGCCTGAAGTTTGTTAATGATGGAGTTGACTTGTATTTAGGAGGTGGAATAACCGAAGGTTCAGATCCTGTTAAAGAATGGCAGGAAACAGAATTAAAGGCAGGAACCTTGCTTGATGTAATACAAGATTTAAATAAAAAATAGAATTATTTTATGATATCGGATAAAAAAAATGTTCAGGTTCTTGTGCAACAATGTATAGCTAAAGGCATAAAAGAAATTGTGATATCACCAGGATCCAGAAACGCACCCTTAATTTTATCCTTCAGTAAAATTCCGGAAATAAAATGTTATACAATTGTTGATGAACGTAGTGCTGGTTTTTTTGCATTAGGTATGGCTCAACAATTAAAACGACCTGTGGGCATTGTTTGTACAAGTGGATCTGCTGCATTAAATTATGCTCCTGCAGTAGTGGAGGCTTTTTATCAGGAAATTCCTTTGGTTATTATAACTGCTGACAGACCTGAAGAATGGGTAGGGCAAGCTGATGGTCAAACTATCAATCAAAAGGGAATCTATCAGAATTATATCAAATATGAGGCTAATTTACCGGTAAATCTGGTTCATGATGATGATTTATGGTATGCTAAAAGAATTATTTCTGAAGCATTTATTAAAGCAACAAATGGAGTAGCTGGTCCGGTTCATATAAACTTGCCTCTAAGAGAACCGTTATACAATAAGGAGGAAGTTAAGCTTAGAAATCAACCGTCGATTAATTTGATGGAACCAGACAGGCAAATATCAGAAGAACAAAAAGCACTTTTGATTGATAAATGGAATAATGCAAAATCTGTAATGATCATTTGTGGTGTAAATTCATTTGATCAATATTTTAATGGCATATTAAATCAATTATCTAACTTATCGAACACTGTAATTTTAACGGAATCAACATCGAATGTTTTTGGTGAAAAAATAATTGGGTGTATCGATCGTCAATTAGCATGTATTAATGGTGAACATGTTTCGGAATATGCTCCAGAACTATTAATATCCTTTGGAGGACAGATAGTAAGTAAGCATATTAAAAAGTTTTTAAGGGATAATAAACCTAATGAACATTGGCACATTTCTTTAAACGATAATATAATTGATACATTCCAGAGTTTATCAATGCATATTAAAATGAATCCATTTGCTTTATTTAAGCAGATTGTCGACAAACTTAAAAGTCATGATGGTTATTATCAACAGTTGTGGCTTGGTAATAAAGTTGTCTCTCGACAAAAGCATATGGAATATGTGCAAAATGTAGAGTGGAGCGATATTAAAGTGATGAATCATGTTTTTTCTAATTTGCCTCATGGCTGTCAACTACATTTAGCTAATAGTACGCCTGTTAGATATGCTCAATTGTTTCAGGATGAAATAAAAGTAAATTCATATTCAAATAGAGGAACTAGTGGTATTGATGGTTCATTAAGCACAGCCGTTGGGGCCTCCATAGTTAAAACTGATTCAACAATATTAGTTACCGGAGATTTATCGTTCTTTTATGATTCAAACGGATTATGGAATAAGTATATAAAGCCTGATTTTAAAATTGTACTGATTAATAATAGCGGTGGAGGTATCTTTAGATTTATTCCGGGTCCTGCAGAAACAGATGAAGTAGAAGAATTTTTTGAAGCTAAACATGATCAATCTGCAAAATATATTGCCAAAGCCTTTAATTTAAGATATATTTCATGTTCTTCTGAAGATAGGCTGGATATATGTTTTAAAGAATTAATAGATAATAACAAACAGGCTGGAATACTTGAAATATTCACACCTAATGAATTAAATGGAGTGTTACTGCGAAATTATTTTAAATACCTTAAATCATAATAAAATATAGAAAACTAAAATATATAATATGAGTAAGTACAATTGGGAAACCATAAAAGAATATACAGATATAAAATTTGAATTTTATGAAGGTATAGCAAAGGTAACTATAAACAGACCTCATGTTTATAATGCATTTAGACCTGAGACTAATATGGAAATGCTTGATGCATTTGAAATTTGTCGTGAACGTCAGGATATTAACGTTGTAGTTTTAACTGGAGAAGGTGATAAGGCATTTTGTTCGGGTGGAGATCAAAAGGTTAAAGGTGTTGGAGGTTATATTGATGAGCATGGCGTTCCTCGTCTTAATGTTTTAGACTTACATAAAAAGATAAGATCACTTCCTAAACCAGTTATTGCGATGGTTAATGGATATGCAATTGGTGGAGGGCATGTTTTACATGTTGTATGTGATTTAACAATAGCTTCGGAGAATGCCAGATTTGGACAGACGGGTCCTAAAGTTGGTAGTTTTGATGCAGGTTTTGGCTCTTCATATTTAGCACGTCATGTTGGACAAAAGAAAGCCAGAGAGATTTGGTTTTTATGTGAACAATATACAGCAGAAGAGGCTGAGAAAATGGGTATGGTTAATAAAGTAGTTCCTTTAGAAGAACTAGAAGATACTACAATTAGCTGGTGTAAAACCATAATGAAGCGTAGTCCACTTGCCTTACGAATGATTAAACGAGGTTTAAATGCTGAATTAGACGGGCAACATGGAATCATGGAAATGGCCGGCGATGCTACCTTAATGTATTATCTAATGGAAGAAGCTCAGGAAGGTAAAAATGCTTTCTTAGAAAAAAGAGATCCGGATTTTGGACAGTTTCCTAAATTCCCTTGATAAGTATTTTTAAGATAGCTCCTTTATTTAACATGTAAGGAGCTATTTTTTTGTCTTAATTTTGCCAATGGAACATGTGACATAAATATTCGATCCTCTTAATTTTACTGTGTTATAGAACTTTCCTTTTGAATAGGCGTATTACTCTAAAACGCGCAACATATTATTAAAGAGAACTAATCCTAAACTTATAATATATATTGTTAATATTTTATGTTATGAAAAGGGATTGGTCATTGAAGGATATTAAAATTGGGAGAAGGCTTAATTTAGTACTAGGATCCATTGTTGTACTTATCATTACTTCTATAGGTTCTTTTGCTGTTTATACTGAATATAAAACATTGATGGATTCAATGGATTATTTAGGTGTTGAGGAAACTGAGAATTTAAAGAAGATGATCGAATTACAGATTGAAACAAAACAAGATTTTGTTAAGTCTGGAATAGGAATAGCAAATAAGTTATTTTATGAGAAAAAGGTTGATATAAACACAAAAAGTAAATCTCAAATTCTTGCTGTAAATCAAATTACTCACGAAAAAATCAATGTAACGATACCTGAATTTCGCTGGGATGGTCAGTTGTTATATCATCATTATGGCTTTGTTGAAGAAGTTGGAGAATTACTTAACGGAACAGCTACTATATTTCAGAAGATACCTCAAGGATTTCTGAGGATATCCACAAATGTATTAAATAAGGAAGGGCAACGAGGTGTAAACACCTATATACCTAATGAATCTCCTGTTATTAAAAAAGTACTTAATGGTGAGACATATACGGGACGGGCATTCGTTGTAGATGATTGGTATTTAACTGTGTATGAACCAATAATTATAGATGGAGAAATTGAAGGTATATTATATGTCGGTTTAAAAGAGAAGGATTTATCAAAAATTAAAGAGATTTTCGATAAAAAGAAATATATGGAAACTGGTTATCCATTTTTAATTGGAAAAGATGGAGAAATGCTAATACATCCTACAGGGGAGGGCGTTAATTATTCTAATGAAGAGTTTTTTCAAAAGATTCAAACAAGTGCTTTTGAATCTAATAGTGGAAGTTTTTATTATCATTTTGAAGGAAAAGAAAAAGAATTGTATTACGAATTTATTCCATCAATAGAATCTTTCGTTGTTGTTTCTTATTATTTGTCTGATATTCACACTATTGTTTATTCTTCTATTTCAGTAATATTAGTAGTATTGTTAATAGGCATATTTGTATTTGTAATTTTTAATAGATATATGGCTCTTTCAATCAGTAGGCCAATTGCTAAAGTTGTTGATTTTGCTAAAAGAGTTTCTGAAGGGGATTTAACGGTAAGTGTAGATTTTAAACAAAAAGATGAAGTTGGACAAATGGCAGAAGCTTTAAATCATATGATAAGTAAATTAAAGAGTGTAGTTTCTGAAATTATTACAGGTTCTTCAAATATTGCTTCAGCTGGTCATCAGGTTAGTTCAACCTCTCAACAAATATCGCAAGGAGCAACAGAACAGGCTGCTTCTGTTGAAGAAGTATCGTCAACAATGGAAGAGATGGTGAGTAATATTGAGATGAACTCGCAAAATGCCAGAAATACTGAATCTATTTCATCAAAAGCACATGTAACCATGCAAGGTGTGTATGATAGTACCCATAGGTCAATAGAGGTTACAAGCAATATCTCAAGCAAAATTAAAATTATTGAAGAAATTGCAATGCAAACGAATATTTTGAGCTTAAATGCCGCAGTTGAAGCAGCAAGAGCTGGAAGTCAGGGTAGGGGTTTTGCTGTTGTTGCTGATGAAGTAAGAAAACTTGCCGAGGTTAGTAAAAATGCTGCTAATGAAATATTAAAATTATCGAATGAGGGTTTTGCAGTTGTCAAATCAGCAGGAGAAAAAGTAGGCGAGATGGCTCCGGAAATTGAAAAAACTACCGAGTTAGTTCAAGAAATTTCAACATCGAGTGAGGAACAGTTGAAAGGTGCAGAACAAGTGAATACAGTTATTCAGGAGCTTAATAATCTTACACAGCAAAATGCATCTGCTAGTGAGGAATTAGCTGCTAGTGCAGAAGAACTGTCGTCGCAAGCAGATCACTTAAAAGATCTGGTTAAATATTTTAAATTGGATGAGGAGGATATTAAACGTGCTTTAATAGAGACTGAAGGAACGAAAATTTTACTTGATGAGTTTGATGATTTTGATAAGGATAATAATCAGATAGCACATGATGATAAACCTTCAGTTGTGAATAAAAAACAGCCATCATTTAACGATGTCAAGATTTTTGATAAAGATTTTGAAAAAGGTTTTGAGTCGTTTTAATATCTTTGACGCTTAATTAATTTAAGCGTATGTTAAATATTAAACCTTATATTTTATCATTTAGATTACGAACCTTACCATTGGCTGTTTCAACAGTTTTGATGGGTAATGTACTAGCAGCCTATAATGGTAGTTATAATTATTTAGTTGGAATATTTGCTGTGATTACAACTGTTTTCCTTCAAATATTGTCAAATGTAGCAAATGACTATGGAGATGCGGTATCTGGTGCTGATAATGAGGAGAGAGTCGGTCCGGAGAGAATGGTAGCATCAGGAAAAATATCTTTGAAGGCGATGCGAAATACAGTTATAGTATTTTCATCGCTTTCTTTAGTTTCAGGAATTCTCCTAATTTATTTTGGCAGTTTTAAAGCAATGAGTATAGAAAATGTCTTATTGTTATTATTAGGGTTAGGAGCAATTTCAGCTGCAATAAAATATACTATAGGTAAAAATCCATATGGCTACAGAGGTTTGGGAGATATCTTTGTTTTTGTTTTTTTTGGTTTGGTTGGTGTAATCGGGACCTATTTTTTGCATACAGGAACAATCAATATGTGGGTAGTGTTACCTGCTTCAACTATAGGTTTGTTAAGTGTTGGGGTATTGAATTTAAATAACCTTAGAGATATAGAAAGTGATTCAAAAACAGGCAAGAATACATTAATTGTACAAAAAGGCAGTGCTTGGGGAAAAAAGTATCATGTATTCTTAAATGTAGGAGCAATGTTTTTAATGATTGCTTTTGCAATTTTTAATTTTCATAATTGGTTTCAATGGTTATTTCTTTTAGTTTATGTTTTATTGGTAAAAGATTTGGTTTTTGTTTATAAAAATAATGATCCAATGAATTTATACCCATATCTTAAGAAACAGGCAATTTCTACCTTTTTATTAGTGTTATTAATCGGTTTACCTCTCTTATTTTAATGAAATAAATGTTACAGGCAACATATATTCCTCATAAGTTAAAGTTTATTACTCCAGGAGGTACATCTCGGGGAGTGTTAACAGAAAAATCAAGTTGGTACATTTTACTTTCAGATACAGTATCTCCGAATATTGTAGGTGTTGGCGAATGTTCTATTTTGCCTAAACTAAGTATTGATGATAGAAACGATTATGAAGATAAGCTCAAGGAGGTTTGTCTTAATATCAATAATTATAGATCTACTTACCACATAGAATTAAAAGAGTGGCCATCTATTCGATTTGCAGTTGAAATGGCTTTGCTTGATTTAGATAATGGCGGTCAGAAAATGATCTATAATACAAAATTTTTTTATGGGAAAAAGAATATCGCTATTAATGGATTAATATGGATGGGAGATATTGATTATATGAAGTCCCAATTAACTCAAAAATTAAATGAAGGTTTTGATTGTATAAAGATTAAGATCGGAGCTTTGGATTTCGATAAAGAGATTGCTTTGATAAAAGAAATTCGAAATAGCTATTCTTCTAATATAATAGAAATACGTGTTGATGCTAATGGTGCATTTAAGCCTGAAGATGCCCTTTATAAAATGCAGCAGTTGTATAAGTTGGATATTCATTCAATAGAGCAACCTATTAAAGTTAAGCAATGGAAGGAAATGTCTCGTATCTGTAAAGAATCACCATTGCCAGTTGCATTAGATGAAGAATTGATAGGTATCCATGAAAATAAAATTAAAAAAGAAATGCTGGAGCAAATTCAACCTTCGTATATTATTTTAAAACCTTCTTTAATAGGAGGTTTTAAAGCCTCTGAAGAATGGATTTCTGTTGCAGAGGATTTAAATATAGGTTGGTGGGCAACTTCAGCTTTGGAAGGGAATATAGGACTAAATGCAATTGCTCAATGGACCTCAACTTTTGATTCTTTAATGCCTCAGGGATTAGGAACAGGGAAAGTTTTTTCAAATAATATAGATTCTCCCTTATTTGTACAGGAAGGTCATTTATGTTATAGGCAAAATCAAGAGTGGGGAAAATTAAAGTAAAGACAATTTGCATTAAGAATAAATGCAACAATAATTTTTGGATTTTTAATTAATCCGATGCTTTGTTGATTCCTGAAATATAAAAATCATGAATAATTATAATTCGATAAGATTAAATGGAGTTAAATATTCTGGAAAAGATTTGTTTATGGTTAGTACCGAAACCATACATAATGATAATGCTCCTGAATGGTTAAAAGATATCCATAGTTTTATCCTGGAATGGATTAATGATTCAGATGAGATTAAAGCACAAACTTCAGGATCTACTGGTAAACCTAAGAGCATTTGTTTAAAGAAATCTCATATGATAGCTTCGGCAATGAAGACTATTGAATTCTTTAATCTAAAAGAGCATCATTCAGCTTTGCTATGCTTGTCTGCTAATTATATTGCAGGAAAAATGATGGTTGTAAGGGCTTTTGTTGGTGGTTTTAATTTGTTGCTTCAAGAACCTGTCGGGAATCCATTGGCTTATATTGACAAGAAAGTTGATTTTGCAGCTTTAGTTCCATTACAGGTTAGTAATTCTATAGATGATATAAATTCCGGACTTAAAATTGGAAATATAATTATTGGAGGAGGTGCTGTTTCTGTTGAATTATCAGAAAGAATTAAAAATGCAAAATCTATTTGCTATGAAACGTATGGTATGACAGAAACTGTTTCACATGTGGCAATAAGAAGGTTAGGTGAGGATTGTTTTTCTGCAATGCCTAATGTTTCTTTCACTCAGGATGAAAGAAATTGTTTACTTATTGATGCAAATGATGTAGCTGATTTTAAGTTTATAACTAATGATATTGTTGAGCTTATTTCGAATAAAGTATTTAAGTGGCTGGGGCGTTATGATAATATTATAAATACCGGAGGGATTAAAGTGGTGCCTGAAGAAATCGAAAAAAAACTATCTTCAGAAATTAAACATGATTTTTTCATTAGTTCTATTCCTGATGAAAAATTAGGAGAAAAAATGGTGTTAGTTATTAGTTCTCAGGTTAAATATAATGTAAATTTAATTTTGTCTGCATTTTCTGTTTTAAATAAATATGAACGTCCCAGAAAGATTTGTTTGATTAATAATTTTCCTTATTCTGATAATAATAAGATTCAACGTACTGTATTGCGTAAATACTTACAATCCTCTCATATAATCTACGATGTAGATAAATAGTCAATCAAATAAACCTGTATTTTATCATAATATAATTATTTGATATTTGTTTTCTTTGCTGTCTTAATAAATAATAATTTAGGATTGTAATGAAGAATTGTAGAGTGATTTTGGCCTTAATATTATTAGTTGGATTATCAAATAGTAATATTAATGCGCAAGATGAAAATAAAGGTTATCAGTTTGAGACTATTTATGATTTAGATGTTACTTCAGTAAAGGATCAGTACAGATCAGGTACATGTTGGAGCTTTTCAGGACTTTCATTTTTAGAGGCGGAAATGTTGAAAGCAGGAAAGCAAGATATTGATCTTTCGGAAATGTTTGTTGTTAGAAATTGTTATTCTGATAAAGCAACTAAATATGTTCGTTTACATGGGTCATTAAACTTTGGTGCTGGAGGTTCCTTTGAAGATGTTTTATATACTTGGAGAAACTATGGTTTGGTTCCGGAATCAGCTTACACCGGCTTGCAATATGGTGAAGAAAAACATGTTCATGGTGAAATGGATGCAGTATTAAAAGCGTATGTTGATGCAGTAATTAAGGATGATAATAAGAAACTTTCAACAGCATGGCATAAAGGATTTGATGGTATTTTAGATGCCTATCTGGGTGCTTATCCTGAAACATTTAATTACGAAGGAAAGGAGTATACACCACAATCTTTTTCTAAAGAATATATGGGAATTGATCCTGAAGATTATATTATTCTTACATCATTTACACATCATCCTTATTATTCAAAGTTTATTTTTGAAGTTCCGGATAACTGGGTTTGGGGTCAGGTTTATAACGTGACACTTGATGATTTAAAAGAGGTTATGAAAACATCATTAAAAGAGGGACATACTTTTGGATGGGCTTCTGATGTTAGTGAAAAAGGTTTCTCATTTAAAAATGGAGTAGCTATTGTTCCGGAAAGTGACATTGAAGAACTTTCTGATTCAGAAAGAGAAAAGTGGGAGAAAATGAGTAAGGCAGAAAGGGTTAAACAAATGTATAGTTTTGATGGTCCTGTTAAAGAAAAGGTAATCACTCCGGAAATGCGCCAAGAGCAGTTTGACAATTATTTAACTACTGATGATCATGGTATGCATATTACCGGTATGGTAAAGGATCAAGAAGGAAATATTTACTATAAAGTAAAAAATTCATGGAATACAAACAATAAATATGATGGTTATTTTTATGCATCAGAGTCTTTTGTTTTGTTAAAATCAATGAATATCATGATTAATAAAAATGTTTTACCTAAAGAGCTTAAAAAGAAATTAGAAATAAAATAAATTTGGATATCATCATCAACTGTTTACCCAATCATTGTAATATATGATATCAAGTTAAGCTATCTCACTTTTGAGGTAGCTTTTTTTATATATTTGTACTAAATAATAATAGCTAATAATATTATAAAATAATGAGTTGTAAAGATTATAAAACTCGATTGAAAATTAAGGCTGAAGCTGAGGATATATATGCTGCATTAACCAATCCTTTTACAATAGAGTTGTGGTCAGGTTATCCTGCGCAGATGAGTACAGAGCCAGATAGTGAATTTTCTTTGTGGGAAGGAGATATAGTTGGTAAGAACCTTGAATTTGAAACAAATAAAAAAGTTGTTCAACAATGGTATTTTGGAGAGCAAGAAGAGCCATCTATAGTTACAATAAAAATTTTTGAACAAAAAAATCATTGTCAGGTAGAATTAAACCATACAAATATTCCAGAAGAGGATTATGAGGATATTTGCGAAGGATGGGATGAATATTACCTTGGTGCTATAAAAGAGTTTTTTGAAGAAGATTAAAAATTAATCACACTTCAAATTCCAAACCTAATCTTATGAAAAAATATTACTATAGGGCCTATCCCTTTGTTAGGCTCTTAATTCCTATATTAATAGGACGACTTCTTTCCTTTTATTTTCTTGTTTCATTTTATAGCATAGCGATCTATGCTTTGCTATTTGTTTTTACATTAATATTTATTGGCTTTAAATTAGAAAAGCAATATAATAGCCGCTGGATTTCCGGATTACTAATTAATTTAACATTACTGTTTTGCAGTTGGAGCAATACTGATTATAATTTAACCAATCATATTCAATATGATAATCTTAAGGAATATTCGGCAAATGTTATTGATGTATATCGTAGTCATGATCAATCTCAAACTCTTGAAATACTTACTTGTGAGCAATCTTTAAAACAAAATAAATATTTTAAATCTCTGGTTTATTATAAGTGTAATGAAAATCAAAAATTACTAATGCCGGGAGATCAAATTGTGTTTTGCTCTTCACTGCAAAAAGTTCAGGTAGAACGTAATCCATATACTTTTAATTATGCAGAATACTTGCTCTCAAAACATATTCTTGGTCAATTTTATTTGGATAGTACTAGTTGTAAGCTTATTAAAAGTAGTTGGTCTGTAAGTAAAGGCTTTTATTTACTCAGAAACTGGTGTAAAAACAAAATTAATAGTGTAATTACAGATGAGGATGCAAGTAGTGTTTTGATTGCTCTCATGTTAGGGGATAAAACATTCATTGATAGCGATGTGAAATTAGACTTTTCAGGATCCGGGTTAATGCATGTTATATCTATTTCAGGTATGCATGTAGGTGTTATTTATATGATCCTGTTGTTTTTGTTTAGTTTGTTAAAAGTAAAAGGAGTGCAAAAATTTAAGCTGTATTTTATTCTTGCATTTTTGTGGTTTTACACAGGACTAACAGGTATGTCTCCTTCTGTTTTTAGGTCAACAATAATGTTTTCCATACTTTTAATTGGTCAGGTAAAAAATAAGGGTTCGTATAATGTTTATCATTCCTTAGCTATAGCTGCCTCTATAATATTGGTTCTCTCTCCTGAAGCGTTTACAAACATTGGTTTCTGGTTAAGTTTTTTAGCAGTTTTATCCATTGTTTATTTCTTTCCGATCTTCAATGCAATGCTAAACTTTAAAAAACCATGGAATAGAGCTTTGTGGTCGTTGATTGCATTGTCACTTTCTGCACAAATAGGAACAGCGCCATTGGTAATCTATACTTTTCACTATTTTCCTATATGGTTTTTGTTGTCAAATTTATTAATTGTACCCATTGTGCCATTTATTTTGTTAGGAGGTCTTATTATTATACTTTCTCCCACTGGATCAATAATTTCTGTTTTAGTTTCGGGTTCGATTGAAGAACTGACTGTTTATATGATAAATATAGCTAAATGGATAAATAATTTGTATCTGGCTAAATATGCAGGATTACAGTTACAATTTATTGAGCTCATGATGATTTATATTGCATTGATTCTGTTTGTAATAAGGAATGAATCAAAACGAATATTTTTTGGAATTACCTCTATAGCAGTTGTTTTGATATTTCTTATCGTTAATTTTGTGTCAACTGAGTTTCTTGATCCAAAGTCTGCAATTATCGTTCATGAAATAAGAAAGAAATCAGTGGTGTCATTTGTTAATGATGAATCTTCTTTTTGTTTTACGAATGATTCTATTTCCACTAATATCAAAGAGCGTTCAATAATGCCGTTATGGAGACATTTAAAAGTCAGTACATTTAATCTAAACAAGGATTCCTCTTCTATAATATTGCCGGTTTGTTTTTCAGGATTAAATGCGATTATTATCAATGGAAACATTGATATTGATTGTATTATGTCTCTACATGATAATATTGATTTAATCATTGTAACCAATAGGGTGTCAAATGCAATAATTGATGAAATAATTTATTCATTCATAGATAAAAAGGTTGTTTTTGATTCCTCTTTTTCGAGGAAGTATTCCTTGCAATTGTCTGAATCATATAAGGATGACGAATTGAGTTTAGAGTTTATTTCATTAAATGGAGCATATAGTGTAGAGTTGTGATATGGTGTTTCCGCACACAAGTTGATAAATAATTCGTTAGCTTTGGTTTGTTTTTAATATTATCTTTTATTTTTACTGCGATTTTCAAGTTTAAGTATTATTAAACGTTATTTGATTAAATAAGAAAAATGAGAATAATTATTGCAGGAGCTGGAGAAGTAGGTACGCATGTAGCAAAAATGATGTGTAACGCTAATCATGATGTAATTTTAATAGATGACAATGAAGAACGATTACGTCAGATTGATGCTCATTTTGATTTAATGACGATTGTAGGGTCAGTATCATCAATTGATGATTTAAAACAAGCCAATGTTGATTCTTGTGATTTATTCATTGCTGTTCCTCCGTATGAAGAATTGAGTATCATGTCTGCTATTTTGGCAAAAAAGCTAGGTGCAAAGGTTACTATTGCCAGAATTAATAATTATGAATACTTATTACCTGAAAATAAAGAGTTTTTTAAACAGCTAGGAGTTGATCAGTTGATTTATCCTGAACAATTAGCTGCAAAAGAAATTCGAACTTCATTAAAACGTGTGGGAATAAGGCAACAAATTGATTTTTCAGATGGAAAATTGATTTTATACGCCTTGAAAATAAGAGATAATGCACCTATTGTAAATAAAACATTAGCAGAGGTTGCAGAAAGGCACGAACAGAAATTGTATAATACAGTTGCAATAAATCGAGATGGTTATACTATTATTCCTCGTGGAAACGAAACGTTTAAACATAATGATTTAGCCTATATTATTACCACTCCTGAAGGAACCAAACAAGTGATGGAAGATAGTGGAAAAGAACATTTTGATGTAAAAAATGTAATGATCCTTGGAGGTAGTAGAATAGGGAAAAAAGTAGCTCAAAGACTTGAAGATTTTTATAATGTAAAACTTATTGAAATTGACAGGGAAAAGAGTAGTAAGTTAGCCGATACATTAGAAAATACTCTTGTGATTAATGGTGATGGTCGTAATCTTGAGCTATTGAAAGATGAGGGTATTAAAAAAATGGATGCTTTTGTTGCAGTAACTGCCAATTCTGAAGTAAATATTCTGGCTTGTCAGTTAGCTAAAAAAATGGGCGTAAAAAAGACTGTCGCAGAGGTTGAGAATATGGATTATATAGATCTTGCCGAGAATATTGGTATTGGTACTTTAATTAATAAGAAATTAATTGCGGCTAGTTATATTTATCGTTATACGGTAAAAGCAAGAGTTTCTCATGTTAAATGTTTAACGGCTTCAGAAGCTGAAGTACTTGAATTAGTGGCAAGTGAAGGTTCCAAAATAACAAAAGGCAGATTAAGTGAATTAAAATTACCTAAAGATGTAAATGTAGGAGGTATTATTAGAAATAATAAAGCTATTATAGTTACAGGTAATACTCAGATAATACCAAATGATAAAGTTGTAGTTTTTGCTATGCCTTCTGGGATAAGAAAGATTGAAAAAATGTTTAACTAAGTTTTCTTGATAACATATTTTTATGCTTAATATTCGCGTTGTATTGCTTGTTATGGGATTGCTGCTAATCGTAGAAGCAGTCTTTATGTTAATAACAGCAGGAGTATCTGCAATATATGGTGAATATGATCTGCCTTATTTTTTATGGTCTGCATTAATATGTATTTCTACCGGAGGATTGTTATTTCTTACAAACTATAAGATATCCCGTTCTATAGGAAAAAGAGAGGGGTATGTAATAGTAACCTTGGTATGGCTGGTGTTTTCTTTTTTTGGGTTGTTACCCTTTTGGTTAAGTAAGGCTATTCCTTCCTTTACAGATGCCTTTTTTGAAACAATGTCGGGTTTTACCACGACAGGTTCCTCTATTCTTGAAGATATTGAAGCGCTGCCTCATGGAATGCTTTTTTGGAGAAGTATAATTCAATGGCTTGGAGGTATGGGTATTATAGTTTTATCCTTAGCCATATTGCCTGTTTTGGGAGTAGGAGGAATGCAGTTGTTTGTGGCTGAAGTTCCCGGACCTGTTCCTGATAAATTGCATCCACGTATTGCTGATACAGCAAAGCGTTTATGGGTTATATATGTTTTTTATACTTTTCTTGAAGTTATTCTTTTATGGATTGGAGGAATGACTTTATTTGATGCAGTATGCCACTCCTTTACAACAATGGCAACAGGAGGATATTCTACAAAGCAAGCGAGCGTAGCTTATTATGATTCGCCTTTTATACAGTATGTTATTATAGCATTTATGTTCATTGCTGGTGTAAATTTTACTTTATCATATAGTGCTTTTAATGGAAACTTTAAACGTATATTAAAGGATGAAGAGTTTAAGTATTATACCGGATTTGTTTTGTTTACAACGCTTTTAGTAGGCACAGTTATTTATTTTTCTGAAAGTAATATGACTATTGAGACCTCTTTCAGAGATTCTTTGTTTCAGGTTGTATCTATGATAACAACAACAGGATATGCCACTGCTGATTATTTAGTTTGGGTGCCAACATTAGCGATCGTAATGTTTATGCTGATGTTTGTTGGGGGTAGTGCAGGATCTACTGGCGGGGGGATCAAGGTGATGAGGATTGTCATTTTATTAAAAAATGCCTACTATGAATTGCGAAGATTGATTCATCCTAATGCAGTCATCCCTGTTCGCTATAATTCTAAAGCTGTATCGCCTACTGTAGTAACCAATGTTCTTGCTTTTATAGTAATTTATATGCTTATTGTAGGGATAAGTATGGTTGTAATGTCCATAATGGGATATGATTTGGATACATCTATAGGAGCCGTGGCAACATGTATTGGTAATATTGGTCCTGGATTAGGAGAAGTTGGACCTGCAGCAAATTTTGCACATATACCTGATTTTGGTAAATGGTTTCTTTCATTTTTAATGTTAATTGGAAGATTGGAAATCTTTACTGTAGTTTTATTATTCTCTCCTTATTTCTGGCGTAATTAATAGGTGTAGAGTAACTACCTTGTATTAAATTTGTTTTATCATCGGAATTTTCTTAATTTATTCATAGTCTTTTATTGTGATATGAATATCGACTTTTCGTTGATTTTAGGTCATTTTAGATTAGCTGATCCTAGTATTTAATTTAGTATAGAATGTCTTGTTGTTTTATTATATAATTACTAATCCTCATTTTAAAATCTATATGCCATGAAAATTTATAGGAAAGAGAACGTATCGCATTTTAAAGGAGAAAATATTGAATCTTTTCTTTTAATATCAAAGTTAAATTCAAATGCTGATAATTTGACTGTAGCTTTTTCTGAAGTTGAACCTAAAGGCTATCAATATATTCATTCCCATGTTTCCGAACAAGTATGTTATATCTTAGAGGGATCTGGTGTTATGACTGTGGATAGTGAAGAAGAAGTTGTTAAGCCAGGAGATTGTATTTTCATACCTTCGCATTCAAAACACGGAATTAAAAATTTAGGTGTTAAGGCATTGAAGTATCTGAGTGTAATGTCACCATCTTATGAAATAGATGAATTCCAGGGTAATTAAAAGTCATCAATAAATTAAAGGAATAAATTAATGAATTATCCTCATTGCATTGTGTAATGAGGATTTTTTATTGTGGATTATAACTGTGGATAATTAAGTTATTATAGTTGAAATTAAATGCTTTTAATAAAACTATATAACAAATATAGTGGTCTCTATTAAAACATCAGTTCACCTTTTCCTTGGCGAATTATTTCAAAATCACCATTAACACAATTTACAATTGTTGATGGATTGTTATCTCCATAACCACCATCGATTATTATATCAACTAGTTTATGGAATTTTTCATAGATCAACTCCGGATCAGTAGTATATTCAATAATATCGTCTTCATCAATTACAGAGGTACTTAAAATCGGATGACCTAGTTCTTTAGTTAAAGCTCGGATTATATTGTTATCCGGTACTCTGATACCAACTGTTTTTTTGTTGTTTTTAAATAGCTTTGGGACGTTTGTGTTGGCATTTAAGATAAAGGTGAATGGACCAGGAAGGTTACGTTTCATTATCTTGAATGTATTATTATCAAGAGTTTTTGTGTAATCTGATATGTGACTTAAATCGTAACATATGAACGAAAGGTGATCCTTTTTTAAATTGATATTTTTTAATCTGGCAACACGTTCAACGGCCTTAGAGTTATTTATATCACACCCAATACCGTAAACTGTATCAGTAGGGTAAATAACTACAGCTCCTTTTCTCATTTCCTCAGCAACATATCTAATCTCTTTAAGATCCGGATTATCCTGATATAATTTAATTAGCATATATATAAATAATTAGTAAAAATTTAATGAAACAGATATGTCAATATAATAAAAAGAAGAAAGCTACTATAAATAGTAGCTTTCAATCTTTAACCAAACCTAACCCTAAACTATGAGAAAATTTAAGTTCTTTAATATTTTTAAAGTGCTCTGTCTGAGCTTGTTTTATTGATTACATTACAAATGTATAATGATAAATTTTAACTACAAAAATTAAATAGTGAAAAAATGTTAAAATTTACGAATCTCTTATAATATTTGATCAATGTCTAAAATTTGTAGTTGAAACTAATTGTGAAGTTTTCTTTAAGTTGCACATTGTCAGACTCATTTGTAAAATATCTTAATTGAGTATTAATACGCGTTGAAAGAAATCTGTTCACTCTCATGTTAAAAATTAATTCCCAATCAATTTGCTTTAATGATTCTTTTGTAAAATAACTAATATATGCATCCAGATTTGAGACTAAACTTAACTCCGTATTTATTGTCCAGTTTATATTGTTCACTATAGAGGCACCATTACTAAATGAACTTCTCTTATTTGCATCAATACTATAATTTTTTTGATCCACCTTTGCTGTATCCATAACGTATGTTAATTTGGCTGTAAAAGGTGATAAAAGTAAAGTGAATACTTTGTCTTTTTTATAGTCCATACCTAGTGCGCAGGTAAAATAGGCGGGAGACATAAATCCGGAAATAATTTCTTTTCTTGTTTTATCGCTATAACCATTAAAAAATTGGGACTTAAAATTAAATAAAGCAGAATAATACCATCTTTTTGATGCTTGTAATCCATATTTACTATTTGCTTCTATTTGATCGGTATTGATTTGGGTTGCATAACTCTCTGTGCTAATAATACCTACCTGATGTCGTACATAGTTCTCCCATTCATTTTTATTCTTTTTATAGTTTGCTTTTATTAGAAGGTCACTAAGTAACGATATGGAGTTTTCACCACCTTTAGTCCAATTCTCTAAGAAAGCCTGAGAAAACTGAACACTTTCAGTGCCACTGTAGGTCCAGGGACCGGTAGCTTTAACTTTCTTTTTTAATTTATCAGGATATTTTATTTCGTTAGAAAGTAAACTTTTAATTCCTTCTTCTGCCGATCGTTTACTTAAATGTCTTCTGTCTGTTATTAAACGGTGAGGTTCAGGAATTGTTTTCCAAACATGTCTTACAATATCCGGATCTTCAATAAAGATTCTTTGATTTTCTTTTTTGAATGAAAAAGACTCAGGTAGTTTAATAGAAAATTCATCGCCATTTTCAAGTCTGGTCAAATAACCATTAGAATCATATAGTATTTGATCCTTTACTATTGAAGGATGATATTTTATTACTAGACTTGAGTCTGGATGATATTTTAAACTCATCGCAAATTCTTTGTACTTCCTTTGGTATGGAATTAAAGTAAGGGTTTGATTTCTATTGTATTCTGTAGAATCTAGGATAAAGAATTTATAATCTAGTTTTACAGTTGCCCATTTTTGCGATTGCCAATAAATTTCATCATCAAAATAAATATTTGAATGAGATGACTGATTATTCAGAAAAGATGTATTGTTAATCTGTGCATTTATATTTCTGTTAGCAAAGAAAAATAACACACCAAAAGCCAATATTTTAAATGAATAATTAAACTGAGTCCCTATTTTAAACATACTAAGCTGATATATTTTATTTTTTGATGTATAGGCCTATCAATAGTCCTGCCAAATTTTAATAAGCAATTTTGATAAAGTTGAGATTGCAAAAATAACTTGATTTTATAATTCAAAAAATAAAGAAAGCTTTTTTTAATATTTAATTATTGTAGGGGGAATAGAATCTTTAGGAATAAAAAGAAGAGAAATAGAGTTAACACAGTGTCTTACGTTTTTATTAGTGAATCCTTCTCCTAAAAAAACGTGACCAAGGTGTCCATTGCAATTATTGCATATAATTTCAGTGCGATGTCCATCCTTATCAGCAATTCTTCTTACTGCACCTGGAATCTCATCGTCAAAACTAGGCCATCCACATCCTGAATTAAATTTGTCGGTACTTCTGTATAAAGGAGCATTGCATTGTTTGCAAATATAAACTCCTTCTTGTTTATTATTATTGTACTCTCCGGTAAAAGGAATTTCAGTGCCCTTGTTTATTATTACTTTTTTTTCTTGAGGTGTTAAAGGGTTATATTTTTTTTCTTGAGCTGTCATGAATTGAAAAATAAATATGCTCACAAGGGTGAAAATAAATTTATATTGAATATTCATTTGTGAGTTTTTTAGTTATTAATGATAGTAAAACAAAGAAACTATTAAATAGTTGACTTTTTAGTTAATAAAATATTATAAAATGTACTGTTGATGATCCTATTTTGTTTGAACGTAAATTGGAAGTATTATAGATAATGAATTTAGTACCTGTAAATTCTAAATTTTAATATTTTGCTATAAAACGACTGTTTTTCTTATAGCTTTACATCTTATTTGTATTAAATAAGTCCAGAATCATTATAGAATTAAGGTTGTTCTAAAATATATTAGCATTATGAAATTATTTAAGTGTACATTTCTATTTATACCAATTTTACTTTTAATGAATAGTTTAACCGTCTTTGCTCAGGAAGAAGATCCGGCTATACCTGAAATAACAGCACCTCCTGCAGATTTACACTTAGATCAATTTTATAAGAAATATATGGATGCCAATGGGATTCCTGTAATTAGTTCGTGGAGAGTTCCTGACGCTGCTCTTATAAAAGCCTGGGAAATTGTTTATTTTATGACTAAAGATCTACCTGCAGAAGTTTTAAAAACAATGATTAATAATAATGCGCGTATGGCTGTTATGGCAAGATATGAGGGTACTACAGATTTACCGGAACAAAGAGAACTGGCAAATGATACTACAATAAATTGGGATGTTCGTGCCCGTGGACTTGGAGGAGATCTTAATGCTCCATTATCTTCATGTGCTGAAGAAAACTTATTGTGTTATCAAATTGACAAATATCACGCTGAAGATATTACAATTCATGAATTTTCACATGCAGTTCACCTTCTTGGAATTGCTCCCTGTGATGATAAATTTAATATAAAATTGCAAGAATTGATGTATAATGCTATAGCTCAAGGTAAGTATGAAAATACCTATGCTAAAACTGATATATATGAATACTGGGCAGAAGGAGTGCAGGACTGGTTTAATGTTAATGCTGAGGTTCCTGAAACAGATGGTAAACACAATTGGGTAAATACAAGAGATGATTTAAAGAATTATGATCCTGATTTATATGAATTAATAAGTCATTATTTTTCTGAATTTAAGACTTCTCCCTCTTGTCATGCTCTAGAAAATAGGTACTTAGGAGAATAGTACCATGAATTGTGAAAAATACAAATACCATATTACATGAAAGTTTATATTACTTTACTAACTGCTTTTTTATGCATATTAATATTAGGATGTCGTCAATCAGATTCTAATATAGAAGTTAATTCCATAAAAGGTACTGGTTCCGAGATTATAGACTTTAGAGTAATTTCATTTGATCTTGATGATGTTAAACTTTTAGATGGTCCTTTTTATCGTGCTACCGAGTTGGATAAAAAAGTGCTTTTGAATTATAAACCAGATAGATTTTTAGCGCGCTTTCGGATAGAGGCAGGTCTTAAGCCCAAAGCTGAGCCATATCATGGATGGGAAGATAATACTATTGCAGGTCATAGTTTAGGACATTACTTAACAGCTATTTGTTTGATGTTTCAAACAACTGGGGATTCTGTGTTTAAAGAAAGAGCAGATTATATTGTTAAAGAATTGGCAGAATGTCAAGATGCAGTAGGTAATGGTTATATAGGGGCGTTTAAAGATGGTCTGAAAATACTTGAAGGCGAAGTTGCAAAAGGAGATATTCGTGCACAGGGATTTAATTTAAATGGAATTTGGGTGCCATATTATACTCAGCATAAAGTTTTGGATGGATTGATTCATGCATATAAATTATGTGGAAATAATGAAGCATTGGTTGTAGCTGTGAAATTTTCTGATTGGTTGTATACCATAGTTAAGGATTTAAATGAAGAGCAAATACAGGAAATGTTGAATTGCGAACATGGAGGTATTAATGAAGTACTGGTGGAACTATATGCATTGACAAACGATAATAAATACCTTGATATGTCAAAGGTGTTTCATCACAAAGCCATTATCGATTCAATAGCGCACCATAAAGATATTCTGCAAGGTAAGCATGCTAACACTCAAATCCCTAAGTTTGTAGGTACGGCAAGAAGATATGAACTTACCGGTAATGAAAATGATTATGAAGCTTCTGAATTCTTTTGGGATCGTGTAGTAAATCATCATTCATATGTTACAGGAGGAAATAGTAATCATGAATATTTTGGAGGTCCGGATTCTTTAAGGAATAGATTAAGCGATGGCACTACAGAAACTTGTAATGTTTATAATATGCTAAAGTTATCTGCACATCTGTTCCAATGGGAAGCAAAGGCAGAGGTTGCTGATTATTATGAAAGAGCTTTGTTTAATCATATTCTTTCTTCTCAAAATCCAACAGATGGTCGAGTGACTTATTTTCTTTCACTGGAAATGGGAGGGTGTAAAACATATCAGGATCCGGAATGGTTTACCTGCTGTGTTGGAACAGGTATGGAGAATCATGCTAAATACGGTAAAAATATTTATTACCACAATCATGAAGAATTGTTTGTATCGCAATTTATTGCATCTGAATTGAGATGGGAAGAGAAAGGAATAACTGTTACTCAGAATACAAAATATCCAGAGGAACAAGGTACTTCATTTAAAATAACTTGCGATAATCCTGTCAAATTTGCCTTAAATATTCGTTATCCGGGTTGGGCAGAACAAGGAATCCAAATATTAATAAATAATGAATCATATAAAGTTATAGAAGAACCGCAAAGCTTTGTGTCAATTGACAGAGAGTGGAACTCTGGTGATGAAGTGAAAGTCGTTATTCCGTTTAATTTGAGACTGGAATCAATGCCTGATGATGAAAATAGAGTTGCTGTAATGTATGGTCCCCTGGTTTTGGTTGGTGATTTAGGACCGGAAAACGATATATCTGCAACAGACCTTCTTTATGTTCCTGTATTAATGACGTCGGAAAGAAATCCTGAGAAATGGTTAAAAAAGGTTTCTGGAAAAATGAATACTTTTGTGTCGGAAAATATAGGAAGGCCAAAAGATGTGTTATTCAGGCCTTTTTATGAGGTATATGGACGTAGTTATTCCGTTTATTTTGATCTTTTTACTGAGGAGAAATGGGATCAGCAAAAAGTAGAATACCTTAAAATAAAGCAAAAGTTGAAAAAACTTCAGGAAATGACTATTGATTATTTTAAGTTGGGAGAAATGCAACCTGAACGAGACCATAACTTCAATGAAGAAAATACCTGGGTTGAAGAATTGAAACACACCAAATATAGAGAGGCAGATAGAGGAGGTTGGTTCTCTTTTGACATGGATGTTTACGCAGGACAACCTATGTCTCTTGTGATGGAGTATTATGGAGGATTACCAGGAAAGAGAACTTTTGATGTATATATTGATGATCATAAAATTGCATCAGAAAATTTATGCAATAAAAACAATGGTGAGTTTTACTATCAGGAATATGCTATACCTAATGAATTTTTAGTTAATGGTGGTAAAGTAACTATTAAGATAATACCTAATGAAGGTCATAGAGCTGGTCCTGTCTCTAGCGCCCGTATAGTAAAAAGGTAAATAATGCAGATCAAGGTTTATTTTTACTTGATTTACAGTTTGATAAAAAATATTTGTTAATACAAACGTGAAGAAAATGAGAAAAATACAAGAAGTGATCACTCTATTGGAAAAGGAAAAGTTAGATGCTTTATTTGTGAGTTCAGTTGAAAACATAAGGTATCTTACTGGATTTACGGGTGATTCTTCACGTTTGTTAATTACAAAAAATACAACCTATTTAATTACAGATGGCCGATTTACAGAACAAGCAGAAGAGGAATGTTTAAGCGAAGTTTGTGTTATTAATTGGATTGAAGATCAGAGATATCAATTTCCAACATATCAATATTTATGCAAAAAAGAGAATGTCAAGCATTTGGCATTTGAAGGAGAATACCTTAGTTACAAAGAATTTTCAGAGCTTAATAAAATTAGTAATCTAAACTTGGTTAGTAAATCAGCATTTGTTGAACAATTTAGATTAATTAAAACAGAGGATGAAATTGCCATGTTGAAGCGAGCTGCAGAAATATCAGATGAGTCTTTAAGAAATATTCTGCCATTGATAAAAACTGGTGTTTCTGAATTGGATTTAGCTGCAGAATTAGAATACGCCATGAAGAAAAATGGTGCAAATGATATTTCATTTGAAACCATGGTTCTTTTTGGAGAAAGAACCTCGCTTTTACATGGAAAACCAGGATTGACTAGATTAAAAAGTGGTGATATAATATTGTTTGATTTTGGAGCTTTGTATAATGGATATCATGCAGATATTAGCCGTGTTTTAGTTTGTGAAAAGATGAACGATGAACAGCAAAGCTTGCATAATGTTGTTAATACAGCAGGTTTAAATGCTCAAAATGCAATAAGAAATAATACTTCAGCAGAAGAAATAGACTGCATTGTTAGGTCCTCTATACCTTCAGAATATCAAAAGTATTTTTATCCAGGAATAGGTCATGGTACAGGACTAAACATTCATGAGCTCCCATTTATTAAAAAAGAGTCTGAGGCAGTTCTTAAAACAAATATGGTGATAACAATTGAGCCAGGATTGTATATTCCCGGCTGGGGCGGAATGCGCGTTGAAGATTCAATATTAGTATGTGAAGAAGGATCTGAATCATTAAATAGTTTTGACCGGAATTTATTAATTGTGTAATTTATTATGTGTTATTAAGGCGCTTTCAATGAAATCTTTAATTTGAAGGAAATCTTGTCGATAAATTCTATCCACTTGTCGATTGATTACTATATATTAATAATACTTTAATTTATTTTGTATAGTAGATTAAAAATAATAGTGGAAACTTTATTTTATTGTTAATTCTTTAAAGTCATGAAGCTAATTTACTAGTATAATCTACAATAGGTTTAAGAATTATTTATAAAGTTAATTATTAATGAAACAAATAAGTCCTCGACTTACTAATAGATCCGGAACAGCACAGGTTGTATTAATCGTTTTTATGTGGATGCTGTTGTTTTTAATGCCGGTTTTAACAGGTGATTTTGATGATGAAATAGATTGGACTCATGTAATCTATATATGGAAAGAATATGCTTTGATATTTATTATGTTTTTAATAAATCGGTATTTATTATTGCCATATCTGCTTTTTAAAGGAAAAAGGTTATTATATGGAATCATTCTAGGTCTAATAGTTACTGGTTTTGTATCTTTATTATTGTTTACACCTGCCGATGAGTTTGTTAAAAAAACATTTAACCATGAACTAAAACCTCCACATAACGAGTTTATGTTGCCGAAACCAGATCCAACCATGCATCAAAAAGATTTTAAACCTTTTGATGGCCCAAAGATGATGATTCCACCATTTGGTAATATTTTAATCATGTCTTTGCTTATATTAGGATTTGATACAGGATTGGTTTTTTCAAATAAATGGATGAAGGCAGAAAAGAATAAAGCTATTCTAGAGAAGGAGAACGTGGAAAATAAAATGGCTTTTTTAAGAAATCAAATCAGTCCTCATTTCTTTATGAATACCCTTAATAATATTCATTCACTGGTAGATATTAGTGTAGAAGAAGCTAAAGATTCTATAATCAGATTGTCAAGAATGATGAGCTATATGCTTTATAATGCTCAAGATAAACAAGTACTCTTACATAAAGAATTTGATTTTATAAGAAGTTATATAGATTTGATGAGATTAAGATTTACTGATCAGGTTTCAATTAATCTTACCTTACCAGAGAAAGTTCCTTTAATAAATATACCTCCTCTATTGACCATATCATTTATTGAAAACGCATTTAAACATGGTATAAGCTATGAAGAATCATCGTTTATTAATATTCAATTTGTACTGATAGATAATAGATTATTTTTTGAAGTGACTAATAAAGTTTTTGATCGTAAAAGAAATGATGAAAATTCAGGTGTTGGTTTAACAAATTCAATAAACAGACTTGATTTAATTTATGGATCAGATTATAAGCTTGTTGTTGATAAAACAGAAAACAATCTTTTTGTTGTAAAATTAAATATACCAATATGATACGTTGTATTGCAATTGATGATGAACCCTTAGCTTTAAGGCAAATTACAGGATACATAGAAAAAACGCCCTATTTACAACTAATTGGAGGGTTTACAAGTGCAATTAAAGCAATTGAGTTTCTACATGAGAATGATATAGATTTAATGTTTGTAGATATTAATATGCCGGATATATCAGGCCTTGAACTTGTTAAATCTTTAAGTTCTGCACCAAAGGTTGTTTTTACAACTGCATATCAAGAGTATGCTTACGAAGGATTTAAGGTTGATGCTGCTGATTATCTGGTAAAACCTATTGGATACTCTGATTTTTTAAGTTCTGCAGATAAAGTAAAAGAACGATACTTTACGAAAAAAGAAAGTAAAGAAGTTCTAAGCAAAAATGATCAATTTCTATTTATAAAATCTGAATATAAATTGGTTAGGATAAATTTTAATGATATAAAGTATATTGAAGGAATGAGAGATTATATTCGAATACATCTCGAAAATCAAAATCCTATTATGTCATTAATGGGAATAAAAAAAACTTTAGACTATTTGCCAGAAGATAGCTTTATGAGGGTTCATCGTTCTTTTATTGTTAACTTAAATAAGATTACAGTAGTTGAAAGGGGAAGAATTATTTTTGATAGTAAAACATTTATTCCAATAAGTGATCAATATAAAAATCAATTTCAAGAATATTTAGATAATAATTTTTTAAAATAAATTGAAATATTATAACTTTTTATGAGTTAAGGTTGTGGAGTGAATTGAACAAAGTTATAGCATATAAAGCATAAAAGAGTCAGTATGATAATACTGACTCTTTTTGTATTTTATTATAAAGTTATATTTAAACCAGCCAGGTAGATTCCGCCTGTTTTATCTGTAAACATAAATTCTTTTTTTGTATTGTTTAATGCATTTCTTGCATTTATATAAACTCCAATCCAGTCTTTAATTTGATATGAAGCTTTTACATTAAAGGCTAATTTAGGATCAATTTCTACATTATAAAAGTTTTGATTGGAGGTATAAAATGATTTCTGTTTACTATATCCATAAAATGAAGTATTGAAATTCCATTTAGTACCAGGACTGTAATTAACTGATCCACCACCATAAAAACTAGGAGTATAATCATGATCCAACGTTATGTATTGTGGATTTTCAGTTAAAGTACTCTGGTCCATTGAAGTTCCTGTCAATTCTTCATAAATAATAGCATCTGTTATCTTATAGTCGTTTAGTTCAGTGTGTTGATATGAGGCAAAAATTGAAGTGTTTAGTTTTTCGTTAATAATGTACTTAATGTTTGCAGTAACTCCAATTTGCTTGGATTTTAGATCCAGATTTTGCATAGATTCTGTTACTGTTTGTGATGTATAAGGGTCTGTGTCTGTACCGTCAACTTGTGTAAATGATTCTTTTTCTAATTGAGAGTAATTTTTTGTGACATTATAGAATACAGATAAATCTGCCTGGATGTTATTCATAATACGTTTTCTTAATCCAAACTCAAGCATGTTCATTTCTTTAGGTGCCAGATCTTCGTTACCTATTTTTTGAGTTGTTATTATGTTAGGCTCGGTTGAATCCATATTTCCCATATTTATTTCGGTTGTAGTTTTATTCATATAGGTATTTAATACAAACGGACTGGAGTTAGATTTTGATGCAACAAGTCGTATTAATGTATTATCATTAAGTTTATACGATGATGCAAATTGATATGAATAATAAGCTCTTTCAGGTTTATAAAAGTATCCTTGCAACCATGCTCCCACAATCCTTAATTTATTAAAAGCGGTATAGTCTAATCGTAAACTACCTTGTACTGTTCCTAATTCTGCAGATCCATTTAGTAAACCTTCGTTGGTTTCAATATTTACGTAATCTTCATCAGAATATTTGGCATAATTAGTATTAATACCAGGTAAGATATTTAAATTCTTATATTTAAGATTGTAAGAAAGCTTCCCATTAATTTCTGTATAGTCATATTCATAACCAGGAGATCCTTGAATGGCATTTAAGTGACCGTTGATAACTGAAACATGGCCATTTAACTTTCCTGCATTAAAATTAAGACTATTGCTATATGATGAGGATTCTCTTGTTGATAAAATAGAACCAATATCCATATACGCTGTTTGTACAGAAGAAGATTGGTATGATCCTATATATGAAAGATTTATTTTTTGATTTGGAGAGTAGTTAAAGCTTAAATTTACTGCACTTTGTTGTTTTGCATTTGAATAATCGCTGTTAACATCAGATGACATAAAATTTTCATCTACACCAGCATTAATATCACCAACCTCTGTTCCTGTAGCATATCCTTGGTTCATCGGTATGTAATATGAATTTTGAAATCGATCGACTTCGTTGTAATTCGCAGATAATCCAATTCCTATTTTACCCTTTTTATAATTAACATACCCGTTTGCTATTTTAGTCGAGTTTGTTCCTACTTGTACATCGATGTTACTATTTAAACCATCTTGGTCAGGTTTTTTTGTAATTAAATGTATTACACCTGAAACAGCATTAGGACCATATAAAGCTGCTGATGGGCCATAAATTATCTCTATTTTTTCAATATCTTTTACTGATAATGGAAGGTTTTCCCAAAAGGTAGCTCCAAGGAAGCTATTGTAAACCGGACGATTATCTATCATTACTAATGTTGTTGAGTTAACTGTATTGGTAAAATCAGAACCTGGAGATATATAGTCATTACCTCTAATGTGTACATCATAATTACCATTTGTTTTTTCTCTAATAATTAGTCCTGGTGCTAATTTTAATGCTTCAGGAATAGATCTTGCTCCTGATTTCTCTATTTCATCTGCAGTAACTACAGACGTTGCTAAAGGTGCATTAAATACATCTTCCTCCATCTTAGAGGCCGTTGATTGCGTTGGATTTAATATCATTGCATATAATTCCTCAATAGAAGATAACTTGAATTTCTTTACTAAAGCTATTAAGTCTTCAAATGATAACTGTAGTAAATCTTCTTTGGTAAATGATCGAATTTGTTCTGCTGTAATATTATTTATGTCAACAATGTTGTTTTGTTGCTGAGCAATGATGCTGTTATATGTAAAAATTAAAAGCAAACTTACGAGTAAGTATCTAAAATTTAATTTATTCATGTGATTATGTTTTGTGTAAAATAGCATTTAACATTATCGTTTACAATGAGGTAACCAAATTGGTGTAATGTTAAAGTAAATTGTTGTTTGTTGTAAATATTGGTTCTAAGGAATTTTTATTGTTTAGTTCTTTACAATTCCCAGATTAAGTAAAGAATTAGCAACTTTAAGATTTTGTGATTTTATCAAGGATGGATAAATTTCAAATTCTATTTTTCCTGGTAGATCTAAAAAATTTATGTGCCCTCCTTGAAGGCCTTTCTTGTCACTTACAAGTAAAATTGGCTTACCTCCAATCGTATTTGTAATTTGATTAATTTTTGAAGATAATGAACGTGCTACGTAAATTAGATGAACATCTTTTGTTTGAAACTCAAAAGGAGTGATCGATTTAATTCTTATTTTATGTCCATTCATCGTTTTAGTTTGAGCAATGGATGTTAATTCCTTTTCCATGTCTTTTGAACCAATTACACCAATAACAAATTCTTTTTCTATAGATGGCCATTCTATTCGTTGAACGATGTTGTAAATAAATAAAGCCTGGAATTTGTAGTCTTGAGCAGAGACCTTTTGATACAATAATAGTATCAATGTTAATACAATTAATTTCCTAGTCATAAATTTTGTGCGTTAAATGTAGTGTGTTAGGAATTTCATTAATTCCATTTTGAATTCAAACATTCAATAAAATGTTGATCTAAAAAATTGTAATCGATGAACTGAATGTTTTTATCTGCGATTTAAGATTTGCAGAAATATGAGAGTTTTATAAAGAGTACCAATATAGAAGTTAAAAGGACGTGCATGTTATAATACTAAAAGCGTTATGTGTATAATTATGTTGTATAATATTTGAAAAAATCATGTACATAAATTGTCTAATTCAATGGATTTTTTAAATTTGCTAGCCATTGAAAAAATTTCTCACTCTTAAAATCAAGTAAAATATGGGATTAAAAATTATTGTCCTTGCCAAGCAGGTTCCCGACACCAGAAATGTTGGAAAAGATGCAATGAAGGCAGATGGAACAGTGAATCGTGCTGCACTTCCAGCTATTTTCAACCCTGAGGATCTAAATGCTTTGGAACAGGCTCTAAGATTAAAAGATAGATATCCAGATACGGAAATTACTATTTTAACTATGGGGCCTGGTCGTGCTGCAGATATTATCAGAGAAGGATTATATCGAGGTGCGGATAAAGGCTTTTTGTTAACCGATAGAGCTTTTGCAGGTTCAGATACATTAGCAACTTCATATGCAATTTCATGTGCTATTAAAAAGATCAAAGATTTTGATATTATTATTGCAGGCAGACAAGCAATTGATGGGGACACAGCACAGGTTGGCCCTCAGGTTGCTGAAAAATTAAATCTTCCACAAGTAACCTATGCCGAAGAAATTATTACAATTGAAGAAGGTATTGTAGCTGAAGATGATCAATATGGAGTGCCTCATGCAAAATTAGCAGAAGAGCTGGGGCTGCAAATTAAAGGTAGTGCAAAAATTAAAAGAAGATTGGAAAGGGGAGTAGAGGTAGTAACCACAACTTTCCCTTGTGTTATAACAGTAAATGCATCAGCTCCCGATTGTCGTCCTAGAAACGCCAAAAGGGTAATGAAATACAAGCATGCAAAAACAGTTACCGAAATTCAGGAACAAAGTGAAGATTATATTACTATAATCGAAGATCGTCCGTATTTAAAAATAAAGGAATGGAGTGTGAACGATATAGAAACGGATTTAAACTGGTTAGGTCTGAATGGTTCTCCAACTAAAGTGAAGAAAATTGAGAATGTTGTTTTCCAGGCTAAGGAATCTAAACGTTTATCAAATGATGAGGCTGAGTTGGAAGCTTTGATTGTTGAACTTATAGAGAATCATACAATCGGTTAATTAACACTTTGTTTAATAATTCAAATATCATTTTGTAATATGTACATACTTGCAGAATAGAATATTTGATCTCGAAAATATTAAAATGGGTAACGTATTTGTAATTTGCGAAATAGAAGAAGGCAAAGTAGCAGATGTAAGTTTAGAATTGCTTACTAAAGGCCGCTCTCTTGCCAATGATCTTAATTGCAAGCTAGAAGCTCTTGTGTTGGGTCATAATTTAAAAGGTATTGAAAAAGAAGTATTTCCATATGGAGTCGATGTTGTGCATATTGGAGATGATAAAAGATTAGAAATTTATACAACCTTGCCATTTACATCAATTATAGTACATCTCTTTAAAGAAGAAAAGCCCGAAGTTTGCTTGCTTGGGGCTTCAACGTTTGGCCGTGATCTTGGTCCTCGTGTATCTTCTGCATTACAAAGTGGTTTAACCGCCGATTGTACTGCGCTTGAAATTGGAGATCACTCAGATAAAAAAGCAGATAAAGAATATAAAAATCTATTGTACCAAATACGTCCTGCATTTGGTGGAAATATAGTGGCTACTATCATTAATCCTGATTGCAGACCTCAGATGGCAACAGTTCGTGAGGGTGTAATGAAAAAGGAAATATTTAGTGAAACTCATAAAGGAAAGGTAAAAAATATTGACGTTAATAAAATTCTAAAGCCTGAAGATTTGCTTGTGAAGGTTATCGAACGTCATATGGAAAAATCTAAAGTAAACATAAAAAATTCTTCAATTATTGTTGCCGGTGGTTATGGTATGGGTTCTAAAGAAGGATTTGATCAGTTATATCAATTAGCAGAAGTTTTAGGTGCAGAAGTGGGGGCCTCAAGGGCAGCCGTAGATGCTGGATTCGCTGAGCATGAGCGTCAGATAGGTCAAACTGGAGTTACGGTTCGTCCTAAGCTTTATATTGCCTGTGGTATTTCAGGGCAGATTCAGCATACAGCGGGTATGGAAGAATCGTCAATGGTTATTGCCATTAATAATGATTCTAATGCACCAATTAATAAAATTGCTGATTATGTAATAAATGGAGATGTGAATGACATCGTTCCAAAACTGATTAAATTATATAAAAAGAACACCAAATAGATAATCAGATCATAGACAAGAGAATGTTCTCTTAAACTATTATCTATTTCTATTATCTAAAATTAAAACAATGGCTAATTTTTTTACAGATAACCCAGACTTAAAATTCCATTTAACACATCCGTTAATGGATAAAATTGTGAAATTAAAGGAACGTAATTTTGCCGATAAAGACCAATTTGATTATGCCCCAATGGATTTTGAAGATGCCATGGACAGTTATGAAAAGGTGTTGGAGATTGTTGGTGAGATATGTGGTGATATCGTAGCTTCAAATGCAGAGAGTGTAGATCAGGAAGGTCCTAAGATCGTTGATAATGAAGTTGTGTATGCTAAAGGAACACAGGAAAATCTGGATGCTTTAGTCGAAGCTGGCTTAATGGGTATAACATTACCTCGTAAATACGAAGGATTAAACTTTCCAATAGTTCCATATATTATGGCAGCAGATATTGTGTCACGTGCGGATGCAGGTTTTGTAAATATTTGGGGACTTCAGGATTGTGCCGAAACAATTAATGAATTTGCAAGCGAAGAGCAAAAACAAAAATATTTACCACGTATATCAAATGGAGAAACAGCAGCCATGGATTTAACAGAACCAGATGCTGGATCTGATTTACAGGCTGTACAGTTAAAAGCTACATATGATGAAAAAGAAGATCAGTGGTATTTAAATGGAGTTAAGCGTTTTATTACAAATGGTGATGGCCACGTTTCATTAGTTTTGGCTCGTTCAGAAGAAGGAACAAATGATGGTAGGGGGTTATCCATGTTTATTTACGACAGAAATAATAAAGCTGTTATAGTTCGTCGTATTGAAAATAAAATGGGAATTAAAGGTTCTCCAACTTGTGAGCTTGTTTTCAAAAATGCTCCTGCAGAACTGGTTGGTTCCAGAAAGATGGGATTGATTAAGTATGTAATGGCGTTAATGAATGGTGCTCGTTTAGGTATTGGAGCTCAGTCTGTTGGTGTGTCAGAGTCGGCATACCGAGAAGCCTTGAATTATGCTAAAGAACGTCAGCAGTTTGGTAAGGCCATTATTCAGTTCCCGGCAGTTTATGAAATGCTTTCAACCATGAAGGCTAAGCTGGATGCATCCCGTACTTTATTGTATGAAACATCAAGAATGGTTGATATCTATAAAACTTACATGCATATCAGCGAAGAGCGTAAGCTAGAGCCTGATGAGCGTCAGGAAATGAAGAGATATCAGAAGATGGCTGATTTCTTTACTCCGTTATTGAAAGGTATGAGTAGTGAATATAGTAACCAATTGGCTTATGATTCACTCCAAATACATGGAGGTTCTGGTTTTATGAAAGACTATCCGATTGAACGTATTTATCGTGATGCACGTATTACTTCAATTTATGAAGGAACAACACAGTTACAGGTTGTTGCTGCTATTAGAGGAGTGACAACTGGCGGTTATCTGGATCGAATCAGAGAATATGAAGCAATGGAACTAAGACCTGAATTGCATGGATTCAGACGTACTCTAATTGGTATGACTGAAGAATATGTTCATGCTGTTAAAACCGTTGTTGAGGTGAAAGATAATGAGTATGTTGACTTTCATGCACGACGTCTTGTAGAAATGGCAGGTCATATCGTTATGGGATATCTATTATTGTTAGATACTCAAAGAGATGATAGTTTTAAAACTTCAACTGAAATTTATATAAATATGGGTAAAGCAGAGAATCATGCTCGAGCAGAGTTTGTTCACAGTTTTACTTTAGATCAGTTGGGTATTTATAAGCATGTATAATAAGAAGCTAGTTAATAAAAAAAAAAGTGACCTATGGGGTCACTTTTTTTCGTTTTATATCTTTTTCAATGGCGCTTATCATCATACCTGCTATGTTTTTGTTGGAAACACCTTCAATTCCTTCTAATCCAGGCGAGGAATTTACTTCCAGCAATAATGGTCCGTTGTGACCTCTGATAATATCTACTCCGGCAACCTTTAAGTTCATTGTTTTTGCCGCTAATATGGCAATTCTTCTTTCTTCTGGAGTGATTTTGACAGCTTTTGCAGAGCCGCCCATATGAATATTTGCTCTGAATTCACCTGGTGCAGCTATACGCATCATACTTTCAACTACTTTACCATTCACAACAAAACATCTGATATCTTTACCATCTGCTTCTTTTATAAATTCTTGTACCAAAATATTGGCGCGTAAACTCTTAAATGCGTTGATAAGACTCTCTGCAGCTTTTTTAGTTTCTGCAAGAACAACACCTTTACCTTGAGTTCCTTCAAGCAGCTTTACAATTAAAGGAGCTCCTCCAACCATTTTAATAAGATCATCTGTATCTAAAGGAGAATTTGCAAAACCAGTTGTTGGAATAGGTAATCCATTGTTAATTAACAACTGTAATGCATATAACTTATCTCTCGATTGAGTAATAGATGATGCCGAATTTTGAGTATATAAACCCATTGCTTCAAAATGGCGGGTTAATGCACAACCATAAAATGTTAAACTAGGTCTGATTCTAGGAATAATAGCATCAAAGCCGTTAAGGATGCGACCTCCTCTATAATGCATTTCTGGATGCTTACCATCTAATTTAATATAACAATCCTTAATGTTAAGGAACTCCATTTTATGGCCTTTTTCTTCTCCTGCTTCAATAATTCTCCTGTTACTGTATAATTCAGGATTACTTGCTAAAAGTCCAATTTTTAGTCCGGATGGCTCAATGATATGAGTTGTATAAAATTGCTTTAATTTATCAGATGACATTTCACCCAGAAGAAATGAAGCTTCAGGATCAACCAATATTTTTCCTGACATGGCTTGTCTTCCTAAAAGCATTCTATATCCCATAGAATCCCTATTAGTTAAAGTAACTTCAATCTCCCAAGTAGATTGAGCAATAGAAAGTATGGTTCTGATTACATATCGGACTTCTACAATTCCACTGGTACTTTTTACTTTTCGTCTGTCAACTACCGGTGATTCACAATGTATAGTAGTTTTTCCGTCGTTTTGAATAGGGTGTACATCGTAGCTTACCCATAGGTTACCATCTCTTTTAAAAGGCACGATGTTTACAGCATGTAATGCAGAAGTTTTAGCTCCTGAATCCACACGAACTTTTATTGCTTTGATATTTAACTCTGGTAAATAGCACCATTCCTGGCTACCAACAACAATTTTGTTATTATCCATTATATTATTCAAGGATGTTAATGTTTTATATAATGCTGGCAATATAGTATATATTCAAATAAAAAAACAGGTTAATAATCTTTTTTAAGAAAAAGATCATTAAATATTTGTAGTAATATGTACTGATCAGAATAAGAGAGTAATAGGGGTTGTGCAATGATGGAAATCCCAATGATTATTAATTTGGTTTAAAGAAGATATATGTGTTATTATATATAGTAACTAAAAAAAGAGATGTCTGTAATTCTCAGACATCTCTTTGTCAATCGTTATTTTTTTGACAACTTGTATCTTTTATTTATTTCATTCCAATTGATAACATTCCAAAATGCATTTATATAATCGCCTCTTTTGTTTTGGTAATTCAGATAATATGCATGTTCCCAAACATCTAATGCAATTAATGGAGTTCCTTTAATATCACTGGTGGGCATTAAGGGATTATCCTGGTTAGGAGTGTTTCCAATTTCAAGTTTATTATTCGGGTTGAGCACGAGCCAGGCCCATCCACTTCCAAATTGAGTTTTTGCAGCTTTTGCAAACTCTGATTTAAAATTATCAAAAGAGCCAAAAGTAGCTTCGATATCTTTTAAAAGTTCTTTACTTGGTTCTCCTCCTGATGGACTTAAATTCTTCCAGAATAAGGTGTGGTTATAATAACCTCCTCCGTTATTTTTTACCCCATCGTCGTATTTTTCAATATTAGAAAATATTGTTTCTATTGGAGTTTGGTCCAAACCATACTTCTCAATAGCAGCCAAAAACTTTGTGTAATAACCTTTATGATGTTTTGAATAATGCAGATTCATAGTCTGTGCATCTATGTAAGGTTCTAATGCATCAAAGGGATATGGCAAATCTTCAAATACATGAACTGTATTTTTTTCTTGTGATTTAGATTTATCTCCAGCTATTGATGTGTTGATTGTTAGTATAGAAAATAGCATTAAACTAGCTGATATTAATATTTGTTTTCGTTTCATAATCTGATATAAATAAATTGTTATTATTTGTTGATATTTCAGTTTTAAATAAGGTTAAGAATATGATTTGATTTACTGTAAGAAAACACAGTCTCTGTCAAAATGTTCATTATAATTATATTATAGATATTGTATTTATTAGCATCTATTGTATCTTAGTTTGGTGATATTTTAAGCTCGTATAACAATATTAAAAGTACATATGAACCAACATAAAAAGTTATTTTTAAGAAAAGAAGATGAAAATTTAGTGGGTCATATATGTCATTAAAACAAAATTTAAATAGATGAATGTTAGAATATTTGTAGTTTTCGCCATCTTAATTTCCTTTTTTCAAAATCCAATATTAGGAGATAATAAGAGTAAAAGTGGAGATTATTATTTTAAAGTTAAGACATTTGATAGGGCTATTAGAGCCTATAAACGCGAATTGAGAAAAGATAAAGATAATGTAGCTTTACTAAATAATATTGTTGATAGTTATTTGCAGTTGAATAACGAAAAGAGTGAGGCCCTTGAATATGTAAATAGACTTTTAGAGCTTGATAGAAATTCCGAAACTGTTTTTAAACATGCACAAATTTTATTTTATCTGTTAAAATTTGATGAGGCTAAGAAAGAATTTGAATGGGTTAAGTTACATCAGGAAAAGGATAGTGAATTATATATTGAGTCTGATCGTTTTCTTCAGTGGACTTTAAATGCAATTGCATATACCTTAAAGCCATTAGATGTAACATTTCTGAATCTAGGTAAATCAATAAATACCAATAAAAGTGAGATTAATCCCTTTGTCAATAATAAGGAAGATCATCTGTTTTTTTCCAGTAATAAAAGATATTTGTCAGATTTAGGAGTCAACTATTATAATATTTGTACGTCAAACAGAGAGCTGGATTCATGGGAAAAAGCTAAAAACTTTGGTTATTATATTAATTCTGAATTTGATGAAATCGTAGCTGGTAGTTCTCCTGATGGCAGTTCACTTTTTGTTTTTCATAACAGACAAGGAACAGATAAATTAAGTTTTTCGGTTAAGGATGACAGAGGAAGATATTCTTATTTACAAGACTTTGGTTCTCCAATTGATTTGAAAGGGGGGGAATATGGTGCATGGGTTTCTGAATCCAGAGATACTTTGTTTTTTGTAAGTGAAAATGAAAAAGGAAATACGGATATTTTTTATTCAATACGACTTCCAAATAAAGAATTTGGTGAAGCAAGACCTATCCCCGGGAATATAAATACAGACTATGATGAAAACTTTCCAGTATTAGCTAATAATGGAAAACGTCTTTACTTTTCATCAGATAATCAATATTCAATGGGAGGTTATGATCTTTTTTATTCTGATTGGAATGAGGAGAAAAAAGAATGGGGAAATCCTGTAAATCTGGGTTATCCTATAAACGATGTTTATGATAATTATACAATTTCAATGCCCCGTGGAAAAAGATATGCTTATGTTTCAGCAATAAGACCGGAGGGGTATGGTGAAAGAGATATTTACAAAGTTTTGTTTAACTCAATATCTGCAGATAATTTAATATTACGATGTAAAACAGTTATTAAAACAGATACAGGGTTAGTTATTCCTGCATTTAAATTACGTGCAGAGTTAAAAGATACAGTATCAAATGAAATTATAGGAAGGTATAATCTGACTCATGATTCTGCAAAATTTGTGATGGCTTTAACACCTGGTGTCTATCAACTTACTTTAAAAACAGGCGATAAAGAGGTTTATCAAACTCGTTTCAATATACCTGAGATGACTTATTCAACAGAACCAATATATAAAGAGTTTATTATTCCAAAGCAAGAGGATTAGTTTTAGATGCTCTTTTTTACCAGTTGAATTTTTAAAAAATATTCAAACATAATATGCAAATAGGCATTTTACTATTATGTTTGTGCTTAATATTTGAATTAAATCGAAACAACTTAAGTATTAATGAAACTTAATTTAAAAAATCCAATTGTGTTTCTTGATCTAGAAACCACAGGAATAAATGTTGCTACTGATAGAATTGTTGAATTGGCAGCAATCAAAATAAACTTGGATGGTTCAGAAGAAACACAACGATATCGAATTAATCCTGAAATGCATATACCTAAAAAAACATCTGAAATTCATGGTATTTATGATGAGGATGTAAAAGACTGTCCAACCTTTAAATTAGTAGCAAAGAAATTTGCAAAATTTATTGAGGGCTGCGATTTAGGTGGATATAACTCAAATAAATTTGATATTCCCTTGTTAGCGGAAGAATTTATGAGAGCTGATGTGGATATTGATATGAAGAAGAGAAAGTTTGTTGATGTACAAACTATTTTCCATAAAAAGGAAAAACGTACATTAGAGGCTGCATATCAGTTTTATTGTGGTAAGGATTTGGTAGACGCCCATAGTGCCGAAGCTGATACCAGAGCTACATATGAAGTTTTACTTGCTCAATTAGATCGTTATCCTGATCTTAAAAATGATATTGATTACTTATCAGAATATTCAGCACATACTAAACATGCTGATTTTGCAGGACGATTAATCTTTGATGCAGATGGGGATGAGTGTATTAATTTTGGTAAGCATAAGGGACGTAAGGTAAAAGATGTACTTGTTTCAGATCCTGGTTACTATGGCTGGATTATGCAAGGAGATTTCCCGTTATATACCAAAAAGATTTTTACAACAATTAAATTGCGTGGTTTTAACAGCAAATAGTTTAATTATTTCTGTGATATAATATCATGAATACTATTTATGTAATGTTTTTGTTTTAAAAATTAATTCAGAATATATGAAAATAATTTGCATTGGTAGAAATTATGCGAAACATGCTAAGGAGTTACAAAATGAAGTTCCGGAAGAACCTGTTATTTTCTTAAAGCCAGATACAGCATTATTAAGAAATAATGATCCTTTCTTTATTCCTGAGTTTGCAGAAGATTTTCATTATGAAACTGAACTTGTTGTAAAGATTGATCGTTTAGGTAAGAATATAGGTAAACAGTTTGCCCACCGTTATTATAGTGAAATAGGTATGGGTATTGATTTTACAGCAAGAGATCTTCAGGCTAAACTTAAAGATAAAGGTTTGCCATGGGAGAGAGCAAAAGCATTTGACCATTCTGCTGCCATTTCTAAAAAGTTTATTGATAAAAATAAGTTTAAGGATATTCAGAACATCAACTTTAAGTTATTAGTAAATAATGAAGAACGTCAAATGGGATATACTGGTGATATGCTTTTTAAAGTTGATGAAATTATTGAATACGTTTCAAAGTTTTTTACTTTAAAAATTGGTGATTTAATATATACAGGAACTCCTGCTGGAGTAGGATCTGTAAAAATTGGTGATCATTTTGAAGTTTTCCTGGAAAATGAAAAGATGATGGATTTTCTTATTAAGTAGTAACTGGTTATTTATTATAAACAGGTAGTGATTTGACTTGTTTGCACGCAAATATAAACTATCGGTAACGGAATATTAGCAGATCTATTATTCCCGATAGTTTTCCTCAATAAAATTATCTGAATTGTAAGAAAATATTTAGGCTTTGTTGTTTAAACAAAGCCTATTTAAATTTCTGTTTTGAAAAAGAAGCAAGGTTTATTGATTGTTAATAATCATCCTCGTCATCATAATAATTATCCTCAAAATCCGGACTGTTTAATGAAAAATCATCTAGTTCGAAATTCATATTATCATCATCTTCATCATCAAGATCATCATAAATGGAAATTCTTTTTGATTTTCCGTCTTTAGACTTAACTGATTTAAGTCCTTTTCTTTCATCAACGTCATCATAAGAAGTACGCTTGATCTTCTTATTATGGTCATGTTTTGATTTCATAATTACTAAGCACTAAAATTTTAAAAAAAACACATTTAAAAGTTTGCAGACCTATTTTTGAGGTCAAGATTATTATGTTGAAATTCAGCCTTTAGCAGGCGTTGTCTTTATTTCTTAATTATAATTTTAAAATCTGTAATTATCTATATTACTCAGTACTTTATTTTGGTGTAATTTTAAATAAAAAAAATTAGTTAACTCCAAATATTAACAAAAAAATCACTTTAAAAACTAAATATTTTTCTATTGTAAAATTACTAATATAAATCGTCTTCATCAAAGTAATAATCATCATCTAATCCATGAAAGCCATCACCTAGAACTTCTCCAAAATCATCAGCTAATTCATCTTCAATAATAGCATTTTTATTGCGATTAGCAAGCTTGGGTTTTTTGCTGCTCTTTCCTTCAAAATTTTCATATGAAGGAACTTCCTGATTTGATCTTTTTAAACTCTTCTCTTTCATAACATAGTCCTCCTTAAAAGTTAATAAATAATACTATATGTTTTAGATTTATTTATTCAATCAAACTCTACTATTTGTACTTCAATATAGATGAAAAAGTTTAGTTTTTAATACGGTTTTTATTAAAAAAAACAATAAAATTTTAAACAGGCTATTATGCCTTAATTACATATAATTGACCTGATGCATATTGAGTAACCTTTACTTTATCTCCTTTGTCTATCATTCCAATCTCAGATACAGCATCATAAGTTTCATTTTCGATAATAACTTTACCTGAAGGTCGTAAGGTTGTTTGTGCAATACCTTCATAACCAATTAGATTTTTTAGCTCTGAATCAACGCTAATATATCCTTCTTCAATGCTTTGACTTGCTTGTAAGGCTACTTTTGCTAAAGGACCCGATGTAAATAATTTTTGACTCAGAGGAATGGCAATTATAAACGATAAGAATGTACCTGCAGAAACGATTATTAATGACATGACCATTTCTTTTGCCGGAACATTTGAAAAATCAAATACAACATTGTCAACCAGACTTAATGTTAATCCTCCAAATACCAGTATAATTCCTGAAATACCTGTGATTCCAAAGCCTGGAACAACAAATATTTCCAGTATAATTAATATTATTCCAATTACAAAGATGATGATTTCCCAATTGGCTGCCAGCCCATCAATGTATAAAGGCGCAAAATACAATACAGCTGCTATTGCAGAAGCTAATAATGGGAATCCAATACCCGGAGATTGTAATTCAAAGTATAAGCCTCCTATTATAACCAAAATTAAAATACCATGAAAAATCGGATTTGTAAGAAATCCTTTTAATCCACTGTAAAATGTGGGTTTGTATGATACAAGCTGATATTCTTTAAAACCAACTTTTTCTATTACCTCTTTTACGTTTTCAGCCTGTCCTTCGCAATAACCATGTTTAATAGCTTCTTGTGCTGTAAAAGTTAGTATTTTACCTGTATCTATAATGCCTTCAATGTAAATGCTTTCATCTACCATAGCCTCTGCAATATGTGGATCTCTTTTCCAAACAAGAGTTGTGTCACCATTCATAACCAAAGTATCTTTCCCATGAGCTTCTGCTGTAGCCCTGATAGTAGAACGCATATAGCTTTGGTATTTGTCCGGCATTTTTTCTCCGGATTGATTTACAACTGTAGCAGCGCCTATATTTGCTCCAGGACGCATATAAATGCTATCGCAGGCAATGGAAATCAAAGCACCGGCAGATGCTGCATTGTTATCTATAAATACGTATACAGGAATCTTACTGTTTAATATTTTAGTTCTGATTGAATCAGCAAATACAACCTGACCTCCGTAAGTATTAAGGTGTAGTATTATAGCATCTGCTTCCATTTGCTCAGCTTCTTCAAAAGCACTTTGTGTGTGAATCCATGAAGTGCTTCCAATTTCCCTTTTAATATCAAACTTATAAATCAAAGGTTGATCAGCGATCTTTTCTTCCTGAGAAAAAATATTGAGCGTAATACACGAAAGCAAAAAGCTAAGAATATAATATTTAATCATCTTTTTAATCTTTTTATAAATTTAATTAATCATACTAAAATATCAGATAAATTATAAAAAATTATTCTTTCTCAATTTTAATAAGAGTTTCCGTTGTTGCAATGGTAGCTGCTACTAATGCAATTATTGAAACAAAACCGGATAACAAAACACCAAAGTATGGAATTAGTAATGTTATTGAAAAAATAAAACCATTTCCTATAGCTAATCCCTTGTTTGTTTTTACAAAAGCAATACTTTCTTTTATATTCAATTGTTTTCTCTCCAGTGAAAAATCAATAAAAGAGAAGCCATAAAAATATGCTGTAATAGCAAAAAGAATGATGCTGGTAAATAAACCAATAACAGGAATGAAGCTGATTATAAATAATAGTATTGTGAATAGAATTTCTATAAGGAAATTTCTTGTAGCCAGTTTAATGCCTCGCCATATATCTTTTATAAATTGATTGAAGTGAAAGGGGTATTCGTTACCTGTTAAAATGTTTTCAACTTTTTCTGATAAATAGGCATATACTGGCGACATTAATATTATAATTATGTATCCTCCAACATATGCAAACACTATTATAAATAATAATCTTAAAATAAAGTGTAGAAAAAACAGTAGGGTGGATGCTAAAAATCCTGCACCCCAAAAATTCCAGGCATCAAAATTTAGCCATACTGTGATGTGTTCAGATAATGAAGATCCCAGTGCTACAATTGATTGATATCCCAAAGTGAATAATACAATATTTAATATTGCAGGAAATAAAAAATACCAGGATAATTTATGTTTTCGTATAAAATAGAAAGCCCTTGAATAACTGTTTACTCCTAATTTAAATCCTTTTATAAATGACATAATGATGAAGTTTATTCATTACAATAATATTAAAAATATTGTATTGTAGTTGTGAATTTCTACTATTCATTGTGGAACTTCAAACAAATCAATTATATGATAATTTACTATCTAATAAAAAAGTGTTAATTTTGCGGTTTTAAAAATCTAAAATTAATGATGGACATTCAGTTATTAACCGCCATTTCTCCGGTTGACGGAAGATACCGAAATAAAGTAGATGGATTAGCTCTTTATTTCTCAGAATACGCATTAATCCGTTATCGAGTTCTTGTTGAAATTGAATATTTTATTACTCTTTGTGAGCAACCATTGCCACAATTAGCTGATTTTGATAAATCTTTATATGGAGATCTAAGAAATATCTATAAAGAATTTCAATTAGAAGATGCCGAAAGAATTAAAGAAATAGAGGGTGTAACGAATCATGATGTTAAGGCTGTTGAATATTTCATTAAAGAAAAATTTGATGCTTTAAAACTTGATAAATATAAAGAATTTATTCATTTTGGTTTAACATCTCAAGATATCAATAATACTGCTATCCCTTATTCATTAAGAGATGCAGTTAATGAAATATATTATCCTTTATTAGAGGAGTTGATAGGTCAATTAGAAGATTTAGCCACGGAGTGGAAAGATGTTTCAATGTTGGCTAAAACTCATGGTCAGCCTGCATCTCCAACAAGATTAGGTAAAGAAATGATGGTTTTTGTAACTCGTTTAAAAACTCAACTTTCTTTATTAAAAGGTATTCCATGTTCTGCTAAATTTGGTGGTGCTACTGGTAATTTTAATGCTCATAAAGTTGCATATCCAGAAATTGATTGGGTAGAATTCGGTAATCATTTTGTAAATGATGTATTAAAATTAGATAGAGAGCAGTATACTACTCAGATCTCAAACTATGATAATTTAGGTGCAATCTTTGATAATATTAAGCGTATTAATACAATTATGCTTGATTTATCTCGTGATTTCTGGACCTATGTTATGATGGAATACTTTAAGCAGAAGATTAAAAAAGGCGAGGTAGGATCAAGTGCTATGCCACATAAAGTAAATCCAATTGACTTTGAAAATGCAGAAGGTAACCTTGGTATTGCTAATGCAATTCTGGAACATCTATCAGCAAAACTTCCTGTTTCAAGATTACAGAGGGATTTAACTGATTCAACAGTTTTAAGAAATATTGGTGTACCTATTGCACATACAGTTATATCTATTAGGTCTTTACAAAAAGGTTTGGGTAAATTATTACTTAACCAGCAAGCTATTGAAAAAGATTTAGAGGCAAACTGGGCTGTGGTAGCAGAAGCAATTCAAACTATTTTACGAAGAGAAGCTTATCCAAATCCTTACGAAGCACTTAAAGCATTAACTCGTACTAATGAGGGTATTACAGCTAAAACTATTGCTGAGTTTATTTCAGGTTTAGATGTATCTGATGAGATTAAAGACGAACTTCGTTCTATTTCTCCTCAATCTTATACTGGAATGTAACCATTTCAACATAAAAATTTTTGAAGTCAGCTTGCATAAAACTACATTTGCAGCTGACTTTTTTTGTGTTTAAAGAGTAGGTTCTCTGAATAATTAAGTTTAGAGATGAAAGACAATTATTTAAATGAAAGATTTCTTTAAAGTTTTAAAGCGCTTTGTTCCACCATATAAGCGTCATCTTATATTAAGTGTTATATTTAATTTGCTATCTGCGTTATTTTCAGTTGTAGCTATGTTATTTATGATTCCAATGCTAAATGTACTGTTTCAAAAGTCGCATGAAGTAATGGAACTTATGCCTTGGGCATTAACCAAGGATGCGTTAGAGAATAACTTATACTTTTATATTACTCAAATAAAATTAGACTATGGTATTGTGGCTATAATGCCATTTATTGGTATACTTATTTTATTTACTACTTTCCTTAAAGTTGGCTTTACTTATTTAGGGGCTCACCAAATGGTTACTATCAGAAATAATGTAGTTAAAGATATAAGACTACAGATATTTAATAAATTGATGTCACTTCCATTGGGATTTTATTCGGAGGAAAAGAAAGGGGATGTATTATCCAGAGCTACAGGAGATGTTACTGAAGTTGAAAACTCAATAATGTCTTCGATCAATATGTTGCTCAAGAATCCTATTATTATTATTGTGTCGGTGATTGCTATGTTTGTCATGAGCTATCAGTTAACCATATTTGTTTTTATAATGTTGCCTTTGGCAGGATGGATAATTGGAAAAACCGGAAAATCTTTAAAGAGAAAGTCTAAAGTATCTCAATCTTTAATGGGAAGTATTCTTGGTGTATTGGAGGAATCTATTAGTGGATTAAGAATTATAAAGGCTTTTAATGCAGAAAAGAGAATGACTAAACGATTTGAAATTGAAACAGAAAACTATCGTTTAATCATGAATAAGGTTCGTCGCAGATACCAAATGGCTCACCCTTTAAGCGAATTCCTGGGAACAGTAGTAATTGTGGTTCTGGTTTGGTATGGTGCCTATATTGTAACAGCAGAGAACTCATCCTTTGGAGGAGCAACATTTATGGCTTATATAGGTATCTTTTATCAGATTATTAATCCGGCAAAGCAATTTTCAACAGGCTTTTTTAATGTTCAAAAAGGTCTTGCAGCAATGGAACGTATTGATAAAATTTTGTTGGCAGATAATAAAATTCTTGAACAGGATGGTAAAGTAGAGAAGCAGTCTTTCAACACTTCAATTGAATATAAAGATGTGACTTTTGGCTATAATGAAAAGAAAGTATTAAAGAATGTTTCTCTAAAAATAGAGAAAGGAAAAATGGTGGCCTTAGTTGGTCAATCAGGTTCCGGTAAAACTACATTTGTTGATTTATTGCCGCGTTTTCATGATATTCAAGAAGGAAGTATATTAATAGATGGTGTAAATATTAAGGATATAAAAGTTCATGATCTGAGAGGATTAATGGGTAATGTTAATCAGGAAGCGATTTTGTTTAATGATACATTCTTTAATAATATTGCCTTTGGTGTTGAATATGCAACTCAGGAAGATGTGGAGAAAGCTGCTAAAGTAGCCAATGCTCATGACTTTATTATGGAAACAGAGAATGGGTATCAAACATTGGTTGGAGATAGAGGAGGGAAGCTTTCCGGAGGTCAACGGCAACGTATTAGTATTGCAAGGGCAATTCTTAAAAATCCGGATATCTTAATTCTTGATGAAGCTACTTCAGCTTTAGATACTGAATCAGAAAAATTAGTTCAGGAGGCTTTGGAAAATTTAATGAGTTCTCGTACATCGATTGTTATTGCTCATAGATTATCTACAGTAAGAAATGCAGATCTTATATGTGTTTTTAATGATGGTGAGATTGTAGAAAAAGGAACACATGATGAATTAGTAGCTCAGGGAGGTACCTATAGTAAATTACACGAATTACAGGTTCGATAAATTAAGTATCGGTCTTATATAATAAAAGCGGCTGTTATATGCTTATGAACAGCCGCTTTTATTATACCATTATTATACATCTTAAAGCTTTTCCTGCAAACGTTGTTTTTCCACTATAATCCAAGTGGTTTCCAAAAGTAGCATTACCTGCTTTGCGTGGAAATCATGATAATCATGGTTTGTACTAGCAACCCAAAATACTGCAACTACATTACCATTAGCCAAAATAGGAATAGTTAAGGATTTTATTTTATTCCTTTTGATATCTTCTTTATGTAAGAAGTTATAATTATTATTAGTTTCGTTTATGATTACAGCTTTTTTTGTTTGAACTGCTTGATTCAAACAATTTATGGTAGAATTATCAACTGTTAAATCATATTCTGTAGTCCAGTTATTCAAATAAAAAATGTTTTTTTGTTCATCATAATGGTAAACGGCCCCAATGTCACTGTTGGTGTATGAAATTACTTTAGAGAGGGTGTGATCCAGTAAATCGGGTATCGATTGAGCCTTATATGTAACAATATCTTCAAGCCCTTTAAACCTTTTGTTGATTTGCGTTATCTGCCATTCGTAGTTTTTTCTAACAGTAACATCCATCTTAACACCTATAATTCTTGAAACTTTGTTTTTCGAAGTATACTCTAAATCAACCTTTTGGTATATCCATTTAGTGTATCCATTTACAATCACTCTAAAGTCCATAACATACTTTTCGCCTAATAAACAGTTTTGCCATTTATCAATAAACATCGTTTTATCTTCCGGGTGAACAATGGATAATATATTATCAAAGTTTAAAACATGTTGTTTACTAAATCCAAACATTTCATAACACTGATCAGACCATGTAAATTTTTCTTTAATAACATCATAACTCCATGATCCGATGTTTCCTATTTCCTGAGCTTTATTTAAGTAGTAACTTTGTAGTTTTAAATGTGAGATATCTCTGCATATGATTAGTAAATGAGAATCATTGTTTGTCTTAACAATCGAGGCAGACAGGAGTCCTGTAATGGTTCTATTATCTTTTGACTTTAATTTTGTTTCATAATTTATAATTTTTCCGTTTGATTTTAATTCATGGAGAAGATATTTTCTATGATCTAAATTATACCATAAATCTATATCAGTTGCTTTTTTCCCAATAACGTCTTCTTCTTTATGTCCAAACATTTCGGTAAAACTTTTATTTATATTGATAAAAGTACCATCAAATGAACTTATAGCTATAGCATCGGGACTTGTGTAGTAGGTTTGTTTAAACTTATGTTCGCTTTCTTCTACCAGAATATTCGATCTGGTATTATTAAAACTTAAAGCAGCCAGTTCTGTAAAAGCTGATAAAATATTTATATCGTCAATGTTATAATCCTTAATCTTATTAGATAATGCAATAACTCCTATTGGTTCATTCTTAATAATAATAGGAGTAATAATAATATTTTTAATATGAATGTGATTATGTGGCAGATTACTATTGTTGAAGTTATTATCTATATAGACTTCTTTTTTATTGTAAATTGATTTTAATAATTCATTTTTGGTTTTAGATATTGGGGATTTTTCATCGTTTTCTTTTCCATCTAAATTTTTAAAATGAATATCGGTAAACTCCCCATTCTTTATACCAACAAAACCTGATGATGAATTGGTAATACTCATGCAGTAATTAAAGATACTATCTATCGTTTTATTAAAATCGTTTACTGTTAATATTTGTTTGGCTGCGTTTAGTAGTTGCTTGATTTCGGAGTTACGTTTTTTTAATTGTAGTTCATTGTGCTTTAAAGATGTAACATTCTCCATACATACAAGTATCTTATCTTCATCTTTATCCGGCAAAATAGCTGTGGATATGTGGAAGTTTAGTATTTTAACACAACCTGAAACATCTTTTACTTTTACATCAAATTCTGTTTTACTTACCTGTTGCTCTGTTAATATTGTTTTATTTACAGAATTGTTTAATACACATGATTTGCAATGATGGGACTGTCCACAACCTTCTTCGTTTAGAGAAGAGTTAATGCACGATAGAAAATCTCCACCTCTGTGTCCTAAAATTTTTGATGCATCTTTTTTAAGTAAGTCAATTCCTGTTTTGTTAATATCTAAAATTTCTGATTTTTTGTTTAGAATTATCATTACTACAGGTGCACTATTAAACATCTTCTTAAAAATATTTTCTTTAATCTTTACCTTTTCAAATGCTTTATTTAGTTCTATAGATGACTTTGTTTCTTGTGTTACATCCATAAATACAGCAGCAAAATGATTTGGTTTTGGTGAAAATACAGTTGTTTCATAATATTTATTTACCTCACCAGCATATTCTCTAAACTTTATAGGTTTTCCATTTTTTGCAACGTAACCACATTTTTTAATCCAGTAATCTTCGGTGTTTGGAAAAATTTTTTTAACTGATTGATTAATAATATTATCATATTGGACATTAAAGTCCTTTAAAAGTTTCGGATTTGCATCTCTAAAAATAAAATCTGTTGGTTCATTATTGTCGTCAAATATTACCTCGTGTAAAGCATATGCCTCATTTAAATTATTAAAGAGTAATCTGTATTTTTCTTCACTTTCAGCAATTCTTTCATTTTTTTCGTAAAGTTCTTCGTTATTGGCACGTAGTTCTTCCTCTGTAGTTAATAGATCGTTGTTTTTTTGATATAGCTTATCATTAAGTTCTTTAAACCTCTGATTTAGTTTATAATGATCATATACTTTCTTTCGCAGTTTCTTTTGAATATTTTTTCTTCTTTTATTGACCTTATAGAGGTATACTATTAATAGGGTTTGCAGTATGAAGAAAAATGAATATAACCAGATTGCTTTTTTATTAATTTCATAATAAGAAGTTGGTTTGTTAATTATTGTGGCATCAACAGGTAGTCCAGAAATATCAATTTGATGTTTTTTTAATTCAGAATAGTTAAAATTATATTTATTGGGACTATCATTTATAACAGGAATTTTATTTATAGGTGTACCTGTAAATATTTGGTTTATTATGAATGCCGCTTGTTTTCCTAATTCGTAATGAGATACGAGTTTGCCCCCTATAATGCCATTTCCTAAACCATGTTCGTAGATATGAAATAGTGGGGCACTAAGGTTGTTTCTAATAATATCAAGACTTTCTTCAAAACTTTTTGTATTTCCATCTTTATCTTGAAAAGCTGATATTAATAGAACAGGATCAGTAGAAGGAATTTTCGTTAATTCTCTTTTAAGTTCATTAAAGCTATAGTTTTTTAAATCAATTGTATTAAACTTTATTTTAGGATAGTTGATCTTATATTTTAATAATTCGTTATGGTCATTTTTACCTGTAACCGTATTGTCTACTATGTAGTATATGTTCTTTGAATTAGGATAAAGTTTTTTTATTAATTCTATATTATCTTTAATTGATACTGATTCAATAATACCTGTAATCCATTTATTATTATTTTGCTCCAGTGCTAATTTTTTGTTGTTTACACCTGAAAATACAATTGGAATATTTGAAAACAACTCATTTTGATATTTTAATACGAATTCAAGAGCTTTATCATCACTTGCAATAATAGCATTATAAGGATTTAACGTATTAAGCTTTTGCTTCAAATTAGTATAGAAATTATTCTCATTTTCTTCTGTAGGAAATTTTTTCCAGTCCATAAACTCAACATCTGTTTTAACACATGATGTATCAAAAACAGAATTTAATCCATTTAAAAATGGGAGTGTAGTTGGGAAACTATAGTTGTAAGAATGAATAACAAGTACTTGTTTGTTATTATCAGCCCAACTTAATGTATAAGTGAATATTACTAGGATTATTAACAGTAATATCTTTTTATTGTTAAAATTAAAAATCCGGGTCATTTGTTTTATTATGGGTTTGTTTTTAATGGGGATTTAAAACTATAATTTTTTAGTGTACTGTATATAAATAATCAATATATTTTTTAAAATCTTTTATTTGTAATGGGAGTTGTTCAAAATCAAATGATTTAACATTTGTTTTTAAGCTTTTGTTATAACTTTCTAATTGAGGCCATGCAGCTTTGTTTAATACTTCATCAATCTCTTTTACAAATACATTCAGGTTTGTCAGAGATAACATTTCAGACAACTGTTTCCAGATAGGTATAATATTATCATCAAACTTTTGTAGCAATATCTTTTTATCATCCTCACTAAAAGACATTTCATCTAATTTTTGATTTAAACATATATCCTGGTTCGATGCAGGTTCAGTTATACTTTCAGCAGGAAAATGATTTACTATTTCCTTACTGGAAGAATATACTATTTCAGGAATAGAAATACTAAACTTGCTTCCTTTACCCGGAGCACTTTCCAGTACAATAGTACCATTCATTAACTGGATGATTTTTTGAACAATTGAAAGACCAAGTCCTGTTCCTTCATGCTGTTTTGTGTTGTGAAGATTTTCCTGAATAAATGGTTCAAAAATTACTTTTTGTTTTTCTATTGGAATTCCAATACCTGAGTCGATAATATTTATATTGAGCGTACCGTAATCTTTCTCTTTTTGTGGAATAAATGAATACTCAACTTTAATACCTCCAGTCTCCGTAAATTTTATGGCATTATTAATTAAGTTAATAAGTATCTGTTTAATCTTAAGAACGTCGATATACATATCCTGAGGAATGTTGGATTGCCTTACAATGTCAAGTGTTAAACCCTTATTTTGGGAAAATAAGATAAAAGTTTGATAGACATCATCTAACACAAATCCAATATTTGCTTTTTCTTTCTTGATATCAACTTTTCCTGAATTTATTTTTTCAAGGTCCAATAAATCATTTATAAGTTCTAATAAGGTTTTGCCGCTGGATTCTATTGATGTTATATAATTGCTTAAAGGAGCTTCTTTGATGCGATTCTTTAATAGGTTAGTAAATCCAAGTATAGCATTCATTGGAGTCCTGATCTCATGAGACATATTCGCCAAAAACTTAGATTTTAACTCATTGGCATTTATACTTTTGTTTTTTGCATCAATAAGTTCATTTAAAAGCCTTTTGTTGTTTGTAATGTCAATAAGTAAGCCTACTAATTTTGATGGTTCTTTTGAATCTATTTGCCCCTGAAAATGGAACCATATATAATTATTTTCAGCAGTAAGAAATCGAAATTCCAGTTCTAAATTATTTTTATGCTTTTTAAAAACTTTATTTAGTTCTGATTTAAATAAACTAATGTTATTGGGATGAATACGTGATATAAGCCAATTTAGATCAAGTTGAGTATTGTTGAAGTTATACCCTGTAATGTTGTTAAAAACCTGATTACAATCAAAAATGTCGGTTTTAAAGTTGTATTCAATAAAGGAAATCTTGCCGGCAGTTAATAAGAACTCGATTTTTTCTTTTAAGTCGTTAATCTGCCTTTCCTTTTTCATTCTTTCTGTTAAATCAACACGAACCTCACCAATATGAGTTTTTCCTTCATTGGTTATAATTGGAAAAGCAGTAACCTGAAACGCAGAATTATTAAGATTTCTATAAAATGTAACTGATTTGTTAATGTCGTTTAATGCAGGACAATCAATGCATTGTTCTTTTTCGTTGCAAAAATATTCGTAGCACTTTTGTTTAATGGATGCTGTATCTTTGTTACTATGAAATATTATATTTTGTTTTTCATCAACAATGTTAAGCGTAATGTTTGTATAATCAAGTATATATTTGAGTTGATTGTTTACGTTTACTAATTCTTGTTCTTTTACTTTTACATCAGTTATGTCAATCATGAAACCATGTAAATCAGTCGTGATATGGTTTTTCTGAATAACTTTTACAATATCTCTGATCCATGCAATGCTTCCATCTTTCTTTATTATTCGATAGTTGAATACATGATCATTACCGGCCAAAGATTCGTTAAGACAAAAGTTTAAAGATTTCTCACGATCATCTGGATGTACTATATTGAGCCAATCTTCTATTGTATTGATTTTTTCAGGACTACATCCTAATATTTCCTCACTTTGAGGTCCTACATATAAAAAGTTATTGGTTTCAAAATTATAAGACCATGGTACTCCATGAATAGAAGATAAAAGAAGTTCTGAAGCCTGAGAGTTATTAGTAAAAAGGTTGGTTAAGTTTTGCTTCTTAAAAAGGGAGCCTATGGTGTTACATATAATTTTTACGTATTCAGTGTATGAATCAGCCTGTTCAGTATTAAATAGTATAACGATTCTTCCATAAGTGAAATCATCATAAATTACAGAATAGATGTCTATTTTCTTATATAAAGAAAGAGTTTCCTGATTAATGAAATCGTTGTGATTTAGTGATACTACAATATTATCATTTGTGTGTTGCGAATTCTTATAAAGTGAAGTTAGATCTAGTATGAAATTTTGATTGAGAAAGTCACTCTCTTCCTCTGTAGTTATTATTGTGTTATTATTATAAATAAATAGAGTATGAGTGCATTGGGTTATTTTTTGAATTAATCTTAATTGATCATTAATTTTCTTTCCTAATTCGCTGTTCATTTTTAATAAGGTTGTTATTGTTGTCTGTTTTGCTTAATGTTGTTTGTTTAGTTTGAGAATCAGGTGGTTGTATGTATTTTGTTGTTTGTGTGTACGTGTTATTTTTGTTAATGTTTTATACAAGTAATTAAAAAACAAAGCTTAGTGTTTTCTGTATGCAAAACCATTATTTCTACTCATGAATATATCACGAGTATGTCCTTTAAATTTTATTTAAAAGGATAATAAAGGAGGTGGAATAATATATTGAATCAATATTTTGGAGTAACAAATATATACAATCAAAAATTAAAACAATTAATTTAAGTACTGAAATAATTAAATAAAAAGGTAAAAATGTAGAAACTTTAAATACACCACCTATATTGTCTGATAAGATGCGAATAGTCTAATACAATTTTTTTTGCTTTTATATTAATTATCCTTCATGCTTTAATCACCCAACTATAGGGTAAGCATATACTAACGATATAATGTAGTGCGTATTGATACGTATATTAAATGGAGTTTATAGGGATCTTCTTCGGACTTTCTTCGGTTTTTCTTCGGTTATGATCGAATAAAATTTGAATATATTCCAATAAATATTTATCTTAATAGTATTGTATTACCTTACACATTACCTACCTTTTATTTACCTGGTGCGTTGTAGGTATTCAATTCATTAATTTTTAATTTAATCTAACGTTATTATGGGAAGAGCTAGAAATGGAGCAAACGGATCAGTTTCAGGAAAAGTAGGTAGTGTAGTCTATTATTCAATGTATGGAAAGGATTATGTGAGATCTCTGCCGGATATTCGAAAAGATAAACCTTCGCCAGCTAAATTACGACAAAGGCAGCGCTTAAGTTTAGTAACTGCATTTTTACAACCATTTAAAAATCTGGTAAGAATTACCTTTGCGCATAATACTGTTGGGCGATCACCTTATCATACAGCCCAATCTTTAAATATGAAAAATGCCATTTCAGGAGATGAATATCCAAATCAGAGTATTGATTTTTCTAAGGTATTTTTAAGTTCAGGTAGCCTTGAACTGCCCAGAGAGTTTTCTGTAAAAAGAAATGACAATGGTTTGTTTTTTGAGTGGGACGGTTTTGAAAATGGAAGTTTAGATACTTTAGTTGTTGTTTTGTTTAATAAACATACCAACTATGCAGAATATCAATTTACAGGGATTGCAAAATATAAGAAAAGTTTCTTGTGGGATGTGGATTTGAATGATGAAGAGGTTGCAGTATGGATTGCTTTCAGGAAACTTGATGAAACGGATATGAGTAATAGCTTATATTTAGGAGAGGTATAGTTTTATTGAAATCAATTATATTCAAGGCTCTAAACGTTTTCTGCTGGATTTTTTCTCAGATAGTATTTTTTTACTTTGCAACCTTTTGAGTTTTGAAGCTTTTGTTGGTTTAGTGGAAATTCGCTTTTTCACTGGTTTTAAAGCTTGACTTATAATTGAGTTTAAAGTTGCTAATGCTATTTCCTTGTTTTTAATTTGCGATCTTGTTTTATCACAGTGTAATATTAAAATGCCTTCCTGATTGATTCTTGATTTTAATTTATCATGTATCTGTGTTTTTTGATTGGAAGACAAGAGTTGTGAATCATTGATATTAAAATAGATAGTAACCTTTGTATTTACTTTATTTACATTTTGACCTCCGGGACCCGAGCTTCTTGCCGTTGAATATTTAACCTCGTTGCTAAAATCATGCATTGGTTTAAATTTTAAATACAGAGTTTATTTCATGTTCTTTCATTCTTACGTTTGTACGATACATCAAGTAAATTAAAAATGGGAAAAACAATAGTAATAACCATCCTACCTGAGCCATAAGTATGAAATCATATATACCGTGAAATAAAAAAGGAACAATAAAGGCAAGTATAAAATAAGACGTTCTTTTAACAGGTATAAATTTTGCCAGGCCTAAATAATAGCCCATCATAATGGCAAACATAGCATGAGCAGGAACAGCAGTAAACGCTCTTGAAATACCTGTTTCAAAACCATTGCTAAATACATACATAATGTTTTCAACCAAAGCAAAGCCTAATGAAACAAAAACCGAATATACAATGCCATCAAAGCGTTCGTTAAAATTAGGGTTTTTCCATATTAAAAGATATACAGCAAGTAATTTAAAAAGTTCTTCGCATAATGCCGCTACAATAAAAGCATTCCCAAATGCATGGGTAATTTTATTGGTAAAGAGTATTGGTAAAAAAGAACTAATATAATGTTCGCAAAGCACAACTGGAATTACAATGGCCATACCTGCAATTAATCCTTTAATTAAAAGTGCCAGAGGTTCTTTTTCATATTTATCGCGGTAATAAATATAAATTAAAATGATAAATACCGGAGCTATAGATATAATTAACAAGTTCATGGGCTTAAATTTTTGGTGAATATAGCAATTTAAAATTATAGCAGTATTTAAACTAAAATGGTGGGATAGGTAAGTTTTTATTCATTAATTTTACGTTTCGTTATGTAGGAAAAAAACAAAAGCTCAACCATTTTATATTATTAGATTTAGGTAAACCATGATAAATAAAGTTGCTGAAATTATAAAGGCTTCAAAGTATTGTATTGCATTTTCGGGTGCAGGTATTAGTGTAGAGTCTGGAATTCCTCCATTTAGAGGAGAGTCAGGAATTTGGAATCGCTATGATCCGCACCTGTTGGATTTAAGTTATTTTTACAGTCAGCCCGCCAGATCATGGGAAGCAATTAGAGAGATATTTTATGATTTTTTTACTGAGGCTAAACCTAATGATGCTCATTTAGTGCTTGCAGAATTGGAGAAGAGTGGTATTGTTAAAGCTGTTATTACTCAGAATATTGACAATTTACACCACGTGGCAGGCAGTAAACGAGTGTTTGAGTTTCATGGTAATTCTCAGAAATTAAAATGTTTGGATTGTAATTCGTTTTATGATGCAAAAGATGTAGATCTTAAAGTAATCCCTCCTAAATGTGAAAAATGCGGAGGATTATTAAAGCCTGATTTTATTTTCTTTGGTGAAGGTATTCCATCAGAAGCTTATCAAAATAGTTTTGATGCCGCACAAAAAGCCGATGTTGTGATTATATTGGGTTCAACAGGAGAGGTTATGCCTGCTTGTCAGGTTCCTGTAGTAGCAAAACAAAATGGAGCTATTATCATCGAAATTAATCCCGATAATTCAAATTTCACAAATCAGATTACAGATTTTCATATTAAAATGAAAGCAGGAGAAGCAATGAAAGCTATCATGCAAGCAATGTATAATTGATATATCCCTATGGTATGAAGGTGATATGGTTTCATGGTTAATGGTGATATAATAAATAGTTGTGGTTAGGATGATAGGCATTAATAAGAATTAAAATTCAGTTGTTTATAGTTTAAACTGGCTCAAGTTTAATTAAGCGTTGCATTATAGCACTAATTTATGGAGCAGTAAATCAAAGCGGGATGGCCAGTCGAGGAGCAGAAGGCCAATGTGGGTGTGAATTTCCAATTTTTATATAATTCACAGAAGGGGCTTGTCCTCGTGTTTTCAAACACTTACTTCTGTAGAATTATAAATAATTGGAAAGAGAGCGCAGGCATTCTCCTCGACTAGACTTTTTTGCTTACCTTTTTGTGGCAATGACAAAAAGTAAGTAGGGTTTGGGACAACGTCCCAATTTACAACGCTAAATTTAACTAGAGCCTTTAAACTTTATATTTTAAACTAGGTGCTTTTAACTTAAAGTTTTGTACTTATAACTTGATAATTAGTGATTTTGGCTTTTATTAATATTTGATTACTAGTATTTTATGATAAAACTCAATATTTCCATATAAATTGTTACATTTGCGCGTCAAATATTTTAGATTTTAAGTTCTAATATAAATAATAAAGAAATGAAATTATTAGAAGGAAAAACAGCAATAATCACTGGTGCTGGAAGAGGTATTGGTAAAGAAATTGCTATTACTTATGCTAAAAATGGTTGTAATATTGCTTTCACGGATTTAGCGATTAATGAATCTGTTTTGGAAACAGAAAAAGAATTAAGCGCTCTTGGAGTAAAAGCAAAAGCATATGCATCTGATGCTAGTAACTACGAAGATACTCAAAAAGTAGTTGGCCAAATAGTAGAGGACTTTGGTAGAGTTGATATATTAGTAAATAATGCAGGTATTACAAAAGATGGTGCTCTTAAAAGAATGACAGAGCAACAATGGGATCTTGTAATCAATGTAAACCTTAAGTCTGTGTTTAACTTTACACAAGCTGTTCAACCAATTATGTGGAAACAAGCAGGAGGAAGTGTTATTAACATGAGTTCTGTAGTAGGTGTTTCTGGTAATGCAAATCAGTGTAACTACTCAGCTTCTAAGGCTGGTATCATTGGTTTTACTAAGTCAGCAGCTAAAGAAATGGGAACAAGAGGTATTCGTCATAATGCTATTGCTCCTGGTTTTATTATTACAGAAATGACTGGTGTTCTACCTGAAAATGTGAAAAAAGAATGGGAAAGCAAAATTCCATTAAAGCGAGGTGGTACTCCGGAAGATGTAGCTAATACATGTGTATATTTAGGTTCTGATTTATCAGCTTATGTAACTGGACAGGTTATTCATGTATGTGGTGGAATGAATATGTAAGATTCATATAAAAGAACTTATATTATCAAAGGGCATTCTTTAAGAATGCCCTTTTTTGTTTTCATTAAATCTATTTTGTAATATTGGTGTTAATCTAATGAGGGATACATTTAAACAATATCAGTAATGAAAAATTTCATATATCAAGCAGGTACAAAAATAGTTTTTGGTAAAAATCAGGTTAATAATCTTGTTGAAGAGGTAGTTAAGTTTTCAGACAGAGTATTGATTACCTATGGAAAAGGTTCTGTAATTAAAAGTGGCCTATTAGCCAAAGTAACTTCATTATTTGAAGAAAAAGGAGTGTTCTTTAAAGAATTAAATGGCATACAACCTAATCCAAGAATTTCAAGTGTACGTGAAGGTGTGAAATTATGTAGGGAAAATCAGTTAGGTTTCGTTTTAGCTTTAGGTGGAGGTAGTGTTATTGATGCTTCAAAAGCTATTGCTGCAGGTGTAAACTACGAAGGAGACGCCTGGGATTTTTGTTTAAGGAAAGCCGTTGTTGATAATCCATTGCCATTGGGATGTGCATTAACTCTTGCAGCAACAGGCTCAGAGATGAATGGAAATGCTGTTATATCAAATGATGAGACTCAGGAAAAATTGGCTATGGGTAGTGATTTATTGAGGCCTAAAGTTTCTATGCTGGATCCAACCTATACATTCTCAGTTAATAAATGGCAAACTGCTGCAGGTACTGTTGATATTATTAGTCATATTTTTGAACAATATTTTACTCCTGATCCAGGAACGGATGTTCAGGATAATATTGCAGAGTCTATTATAAAAACATGTATTAAATACGGACCTATAGCATTAGAGGATCCTGAAAATTATGAAGCCAGAGCAAATTTAATGTGGGCTTCCAGTATTGCTTTGAATGGATTAACCTCAACCGGTAAAATGATGGGTGATTGGGCTACTCATGGAATAGAACATGAAGTAAGTGCTATTTATGATTTAACCCATGGAGCAGGATTAGCAATTATCTTTCCAAATTGGATGAAATATGTTTTGAATGAGAAGAATGCTTTTAAATTTGCTCGACTTGGTAAAAATGTATTTGGTATTTTTGATGAAGATGAACTGGTAGCTGCCAATAAAACAATAGAGGCTATTCGTGCTTTTTTCAGTTCGCTGGATATGCCTTCAAAATTATCAGAAGTGGATATACCGGATACCTATTTTAAAGAAATGGGTGATAAGGCCTGTAAATTTGGACCTATCGGTTATTTTAAAAGACTGAATAATGATGCTGTTACCGAAATATTGGAAATGTCGAAATAGATAACGGCAAGATATTTGATGGTTAGCACATAACAAAATATTATCGTTAGTAAACGTTAAAGTGTAATTAAATGGAAATCCTTTAGCGAAAATTTAGATATAAGAAATTGTATGTCGACAAAAGACACAGTTTTTGAGGGTTTATGTACATTCACTGGATGAATTAATTTGATTTATGAAAGCTGCAAGATTACTTTTATTAATATTTATTCCTTTCTTAATTTCATGCGCAACTTATGAGCAGTTAAGTATTGATGTATTACAACCTGCTAAATATTCCTTTCAACCAGAAATAAAATCTGTAGTATTGGTTGATAATTCGTTAGCTTATAGAAATAAAGATGTCCATAAAATTACCTTACCATCAGAATCATATTCTATTGATACAATTTGGAAAGATGATTTTCCTATGGTAGTTTTAGATGGTTTAAAAAAGGAATTAGATCAGCGAAATTTTTTTGATACTGTATATATTCATGATATCGCACTTCGCAGAGCAGGATTATCTGATAGCACTTTCTTATCCTGGAATATTATAGACTATTTATGTAAAAAATACAATGCTGAAGCTGTTGTTTCGATAGAAGGCTATTTATATCAAACTAATATAAAAGTGGAGAATATGTTTGATGGTAATATGTATGGATATCTGGATGCCAGTTCAGCTATGCTTTATCGTGCCTATAATAATTTAGATCATTCCATTATACTTAAAGAGCTTGGGAGGGATACAATTTCATGGAGTGTTTATGGTAGTGGTTTAACTTACATTGCTCAGAATCTGCCTTCATTAAGAAAATCACTTGATGATTTGGCCAAATTTATGGGTGAAAAAGCAGCTAATGATATTGCTCCATACTGGAGTACTGAAAATAGAATTATATATAATTCCGGGAATTTTTATTTTATGCAAGCTGCTGAATATGTTCGTAACAATAATTGGGGAGAAGCAATTAAATTATGGAAATTTGTTTATGAAAATTCTAAAAAGAAAGTAAAAGCAAGAGCTGCATATAATTTAGCATTGGCTTCAGAAATTCAGGGAGATTATGATTCATCTGTATATTGGATTAAAGAAGGATTAACAGTGTTGTCAAAATTGGGTTCAACCATAGCAAAGGAAGAAAAGAAAAGACTCGCGTTATATTCCGTTTACATGAATCAGCGCTTAAAAGTAATTGAAGACTTAAAGGTTCAAGTAGGAGGTGGTGAATGAAATTTTTAGTACTAATTTTTTATAGCTTATTTTTTTCAATAATACTAAATGCCCAATATGAAGTTGGCGACAATGGAGCAAGTGTTTCAATACAGATAAATGATATCGACAGTAAAAATGAAATAGTAAGCTATAATTCCAGTCGTCGTCTAATTCCAGCATCTTTAACAAAAATAATTACTACATCTGCAGCTTTACAATTGTTAGGTCCGGATTATACTTACAAAACAAAATTTACTTGTAAGGGAAATATTATTAAAGGTCGATTAAATGGTAACTTAATAATTGACGCAGGAGGAGATCCTACCTTAGGATCCAAATATTTCGATACTACAAATCCGGATAGCTTATTTCACCATATTTTACTATGGCTTCATGAGAATAGGATTCGTGAAATTTCAGGAAAAGTTATTATAAGGTCCTCTGCAATTAATTATTCGTCGCCCCGTTTATGGGAGGATATTGGTAATTATTATGGTGCATATCCTCATGAATTTAATTGGAGAGATAATACAGTAAATGTAACGTTATCCTCATCTGAAACAGGAAGTGTTTGTAATATAATCTCTTTAGAACCTTCTATTGAACCCTATAAACTTGAATGTAGAGTAGTTTCAGCAAATCATAACAAAGACAGTGCTTATGTTTATGGTTTGCCCGAAATGGATGAATGGTGGATTGAAGGATCTATTCCTTCGAACAGATCTGCTTTTAAAATAAAGGCTGCAATGCCTGATCCTCAAATGACCTTTATTAAAGAATTAACCCAATATCTTGAAATAAATGATATTAAGATTGGAAAGGAAACTATTACTATTCATTCTTCTGAAGATAATAGGGCTACCTATATATTTGAGTCTCCTAAACTATCTGAAATTATAAAGGTTGTAAATCATAAAAGCAATAATCTTTTTGCGGATATGATTTTGTTGACTTTGGCAAAAGAATTTTGCAATCAATATTCTTGGGATTTGGGAGTTCAGGTTGTGAAAGACTTTTGGAATGATAGAATTGATTTTAAAAACAATTTTCGAATCAAAGATGGCAGCGGTCTAACACCTAAAAATCTTATTACAACAAGAGGTATGGTTGAACTATTATCGTGGATGAAGGATAATAGTGAATATTTTGATGTATTTAAAGCGTCTTTGGCTATTGGTGGAGAATCAGGTACCTTAAAATCCGTATTCAAGCATAATGACTTGAAAAATAGAGTTTTTGGAAAAAGTGGTTCTATGGAAGGGGTTTTGGGATATTGTGGTTACTTTATTGGTAAGCAAGGAAATTACAATGCTTTTTGTTATATTGCTAATAACTATATTATAGAGACTAAGTTGGTCAGAAAACAAATGGATTCAACATTAACTCAATTGATTTTAGATCATTAAAATTGATATATGTATAATGCATTAATAGTTATTATTTATTTTTCATCTCCTTTTTTAATACAATGGCTTTGTTTTAAATATGCATTTTTTGATAAGATAGGAGCTGTTCTATTAGCATATCTTACCGGAATTATTCTGGTTTTATCAGGGATAATAAATGGGCAATCTATTGAGAATATTCAGGAAATTATCATGTCTGTTTGTATTCCAATTGCCATTCCCCTGTTGTTGTTTTCAAGTGATTTAAAGAATTCTATATTATTGGCACCAAAAACATTGTTATCCTTGTTTGCTGCTATAATAAGTATTGTAATTGTAGTTAGTACCGGATATTTTTTATTTAATACCGCGGATAATGAATTTTATAAGATTTCAGGTTTGTTGTGTGGTGTATATACCGGTGGAACTCCAAATCTGGCTGCATTAAAAATGGCATTAGATGTAGATCCTGAAATATATATTGCAGTACATACATATGATATGTTTTTTTCTACCATTCATTTATTCATTTTAATGATTGTAGGAAAGAGGTTATTTGAATTAGTATTACCTTCTTTTCGTAAGAGGAATGATTTATCGGAGATTCAGGAATCTGAAATTAAGGAATTGTTTGATGGTATTTTAAAGAAAAAAAATAGTTTATCCTTATTAAAAGCCTTAGGAATTACTATAATAATTGTGATTATTGGTGCAGGGCTGATGTACTTAGTTGCCGAAAAATCAAAGATGGCAGTTTTTATTCTATCCATTACAACGCTTGCTATAATTGCGTCTTTCAATAAAAAGATAAATTCAATTCCGAAAACATTTAACCTTGGAATGTATTTTATTTTGGTTTTTAGTGTTGTAGTAGCCTCAAAGCTTGAACTTTCGCAATTGATACAAATTGATATTAGTATTTTTTACTATGTTGGTTTTGCTGTTTTTGGATCAACTATATTGCATGTGTTACTTGCAAAATTATTTAAAGTGGATGCAGATACGGTATTGGTAACTTCTGTATCGTTAATATGTAGTCCTCCTTTTGTTCCTGTAATTGCAGGTGCAATAAAAAATAAAGAAATTATTATTCCGGGTATTACGGTTGGTGTTATTGGATACGCTATTGGTAACTATCTTGGATACACATTAAGTGAAATATTAAAGTTCTTTTAAAATGAAAAGGGGTTTCTTTTAAGAAACCCCTTTTCTATGTTATAATTTAATTATATAATTAATTACTTGCACTAACTTCTGAAAATTCAGTACCATAATCAACATTCAGCTTTAAAATAAAATCATTTAAAGCATCAAAGAATCCTGTTAACTCTGTATCAAAATAAGTCTCCATTGAAACTTTAGAGTCGTCATTAAATACCATTCTCATGTCCATGTTGTAATAGTTGTCACTATATGTAACACCATCCCAAGTGTAAGTATCTGTTTTTGTAACTACATATGGTTCTAATGATGCAATCATTGTGTTATCCTTAGTATAGATTAAAACAAATTTAGCGTTATCACTGAATAGAGAAACTAAATTTTCAGCTTTAGCTAATTCTGTTGCATCATCCCAATTTTCCTGATGAGCATCTTCGAATGCTTGCACTCCATTTACAATAGTTTGAATATCAACCTGACCTACAGCTTTTAAATTCATAAACTGCATGTAAGCATTTCCATTGTTTATAATTTCTTCAACATCTGTTTCAGTCCATGTGTTAGTTTTTGAATATTGAACTGCCTCATATTGTTGAGTTTCATCATTCCATACATAGTCAGTCCAAGTGTTTGTCTCTGATTCTTCGTAAGTATTGTCATCAATATTACTTTCAGACCAGTTACCATTTATTTCTGCACCAAAAGCAATTAGAATATCATCTCCATTTTTGAAACTAAAATCGAAACTTGCACTGCTATATAAAGTATGGTTTAATGCCTGATTAAATGAAAAAGAACCAATTGCTAAAGTATTCTCAAGAGATGTTGGTGTTCCATCGTTAGCATAATCAGCTGAAAGGTTATAACTCATTAAAGTATTGCTATTGTATTTAAGAGTTGCATTTAAACCAGTAGGGAATTCGATAGTTCCGGCAGGTAAATCAAAGTCAGCTCTTGGTTCTGTAATTTCTTTTACCGTAAAATCGCCAATTCTGATTTCTGCAGTATTTGTTACATCACCCTCTTTTCCAGGGAATAAAACAACAATTGCATCAGTGTTTTCTGTTTTATCAAACTCAAATGTTTCAAAATTGTAAGTATAAGTAGCCGTTTGAGCAGCAAAGGAATCACTTAAAGCTAAGCCTTCTTCTGTAGTTGCTTTTAATAAGTTGTAAACTTCTGCAGAGTTTTTTGAATCGTCAGATAATATCTGAGCTGCTTTTAATGGAATATTGAATTGAGCAGATGGAGCTTCTGAACCCCCGAATAAATCCATCATTTCAATCATTACATCAATTGCCTCTTCATCTTCGAGAGCATCAATTTGCGATACTAATTCAACGGCTGCATCTTCAACATCTTGTTTTGATTCTTCTGGTGTGTTGGATGAGTATTCAGCTTCAAGTGCATCTTCAACTCCTTCATCAGTTGTTTTGTCATCTTCACAACTCGTGAAAAATAAAAAGCTTAATGCTACAACCCACAGGTTTAGTTTTAATAAATTTTTCATTTAATAGAATTTAATGTGTGTTTTTAGTTGTTTCAAAATGTATATTATTATACATAGAGATTTGTGTTACGAATGAATTATAGAAAAGGTTATTGTTTATGTTTAATTAAATATTTTGAAAATATAAGTGTAACGGTCAAATATTTAATTAAAAACCATTTAGGAGGTTGCCAGTTAAATATAATATGCTGTACTTTGCACACAATATGTTTTCTGTTATAATGAAGGAACTTCGATTAATGATTGTTATTGCTTTGTTACAGCTAAGTGTTTGTACTGTAGCTCAAAACGAAGGTAGTATTCTTAAAGGATACGTATATGATAATACACAGAAAGAGGCGATTCCAAATGTTCATGTAATGATTTCTGAAACTCAAAATGGTACAATTACTGATAGTAATGGGCATTTTGAATTGTTATATAATAGAGCAGAATATGTTAAACTGATATTTTTTCATACGTCTTTTGAAATAGATACTGTATTAGTTAATGCAGCTAAATCTGAGGAGTTAGAGGTCTATTTAAATGAAAAGCAATATTTAAAAAAAGAAATAACAATTAAGGCTAATCAACAATCGTTCGTAAAAGGAATTATTCCAGGTAAAATTACTTTAAAACAAGCAGAGGTACTAAGTACCCCAACATTGTTTGGTGAGCCTGATTTGGTGAGAACATTGCAATTATTGCCAGGAATCCAATCTGTTAATGAAGGAAATTCCGGGATTTATGTAAGGGGAGGATCTCCAGGGCAAAACTACGTGGTTTTTGATGGAATAGAATTGATGAATCCATCTCATTTAATGGGGATTTATTCTGTATTTAATCCTTTTCTGGTAGATAATGTTTCTTTTTATAAAGGAAATGCACCAATGCGGTACTCATCGCGTTTAGCTTCTTCTATTATCGTAAATTCATTTGATCAAAAGCAGGGAGATTATAATTGGGCTTTAAATATTGGCAATATCAATTCAAACATCAGTTATCAGGCTAATTCAAAAAATAAAAAATGGTTTACGTCAATGGGGTACCGACGAAGCTATATTGAAGGTATTCAGGCTGTAGCTGGTTTGTTTATAGATGATAAGGATAATTACTTTACCGCTAATACTTTTAATTTCTACGATTTTAATGGAAAGATTAAGTATAAAGATGCCGGACTAGACCTTACTTTAACCTGGTACAAAGGAGGTGACGTTTTTTCATATGAAAAAGCAGGTAATCAAATAGATATTGGTAATGATTGGGGGAATGAAGGGATTTCATTGCAACTAAAATCAATGATAAATACAAGTCTATTGATGAATACCAACTTATCTTATTCAGGATATTCATCTGATTTAAAGCTTGGGATTGTAGATCAGGATTTGAGCTTTAAAACAGATTACGGGCAATTTAAAGTAAATACAGAATTCCTATACCAAATTCAACAGCATTCAGTTAGGTTTGGAGCTAATGTTTCAAGGCGTACTATTATGCCACAAAATTTAGATATAGCATTAAATTCCAATACGGATAAATTAAACAGCGAATACATGCATCAAATATATGAAGGTTTTGTAAGTGATGAATTTCGATTGTTTCCTCGATTAGAAGTTTATCTTGGTTATTCAGGACAACTATATGATTTGGTAGATAAAAATACGAGTGGTTTTTCAGGTGATGAAGTCACGACTCCTGATAAGCTTAAATTTCATCATAAGGGGATGGTGTCTTTAAATTATGAACTACAGAATAATGGTGCAATTAAAGCGTCGTTAAATTATCTGACTCAAAATATTCATTTAACATCTATCGCTTCTATACCTTTGCCATCAGATGTATGGATGCCGGCTACAGATAAAGTACGCGCAGAGGAATCAACTCAAATTACCTTAGGGTATTTTAAATCCAATGACTCCAATAATTTTGAATATGGAATAGAGGGTTATGGAAGGATGCAGCATAATCAATTGGTTTTAAATTTAAATGTAAAAGGTGAAGAAATTGATGATTTTGAAGATAGCTTTTTTGTAGGAGAAAGTGTTGCTTACGGAACGGAGCTATACATAAAAAAGACTTCGGATAAATTTAATACGAATCTATCGTATACACTGGGGTGGGTTAAACAGCGTTTTGATGAATTAAACAATGGCAAATGGCACGATGCCAAATACGATAGACGACATGATGTTAATTTATTATGTAGTTATAATATCAATGATCGTATAGATTTAGGGGCTATTTTTATTTTAGCTACAGGTAACAAAGCTACATTGCCTGTAGGTAGATACTGGATGATGGGAAATATTGCAAATGATTACGTTGGTATCAATAACTATAGAATGCCCTTGTATCACCGAATGGATTTATCTGTTAATTATAAGTTTAAAACGAATAAACTGAAAGAATCTATATTGAATTTTTCTATTATTAATGTTTTAAACCGCAGCAATCCGTATTTTATTTACTATGATGTTGAAGAAGGTGAAGAAAACTATGAATTGAGTGTTAAGGCTAAACAAGTTTCGTTGTTTCCCATTTTACCTTCGTTAAGTTGGAAAATTAAATTTTAGATTATGCAGAAGTTTATATTTTCTATTGCGTTCATTATTTTGTGTTTTTCATGTACGAAAGACATTGAAATAGATCAGCCTGATTATTCGTCAAAGGTTGTGGTAGATGGTTGGATTGCTAATAATGATTATGCCAATATAATACTAACTAAAAGCTCACCTTTTTTAACTGATTATGATTCTGCATCTATAAGAAATACTTTTTTAAATTACGCTAAGGTGACTGTGACTTCATCAAAAGGGGAGTCTGAAGTGCTTACTTTATTTAGAAAAGATGAATTCTTTCCACCATTTGTTTATAAAACAGTATCAATTAAGGGTGAAGTTGGAGTTGAATATGATTTAAAAATTGAGGTAGGAGATGATGTGATAACAAGTACAACGTCAATTCCAAAACTTCCGGAAATTGAAGGAGTTTATGTAAATGTTATTTCTGATACAACAATGAATTTTAGAACGTTAATAAACGATGATGAAAGTGTATTGAATTACTACTACACTGAAATCAATATAAAGAATGTTAACAGGAATTATCATGGCTCTGCATTTCCTTTGTTTAATGATCTTAATAATAATGGAGCATTAATTGAAAAGTATATTTACAGAAGTGTGGAACCTGATCCCTTAAATTTGAATGATCAGGATAACAACAGAAATTTACCAACTTATGAATTTTATCAAACAGATACTGTGAATGTGAGGATATCAACTATTGATGAAGTCTCATATGGAGTTTTATATGATATATATATTGATCAGGTCAATAGTTCAAACCCATTTTCGTTTATAAATAAGAATACGAGCACTAATATTAATGGTGGTATAGGCAGGTGGACAGGGATGGCTAGCCGAGAATTTGTTTTAACCAATAAATAGTTAACAATGGAATTTAAAATTGCAATTATTCAATATGATATTCAATGGGAACTCATTAAGGAAAATATGGAGTTTCTGGAATCTCTTTTTAATAAATTTGTTAGTTCCATTGATTTAGTAATACTACCAGAAATGTTTCTTACCGGATTTTCAATGAATGTGGATAGTAATTCGATAGAGTTAGAGGGGGAAGAGGTTGCATGGTTAAAAGAGCAATCAAAGAAGAAGAATGTAGCCATATTGGGTTCATTAGCTGTAAAAGAAAATGGTAAGGTTTTTAATCGTGCTTTATTTATTCAACCAGATGGTAATGTAGTACAGTACAATAAAAGACATCTGTTCAGGATGGGAGGAGAGGATAAATATTATACTAATGGAATAGAAAGAACTGTTATAACTTATAAAAATATCAGAATATTACCTCAGATATGTTATGATTTAAGATTTCCGGTATGGAGCAGAAATAAAAATGATTATGATCTGTTGATATATATGGCCAATTGGCCTGCATCAAGACAAAAAGTATGGGATATATTATTACCTGCACGAGCCATTGAAAACCAAAGTTACACAATTGGAGTTAACAGAGTTGGTAATGGAGGCGGTTTAGGTTATATTGGTGGCTCTAAAGTGGTTGATTTTAAAGGGGATATTGTTTGTGATTTAGAAGATCAATTTAATATTATGGAGATTGTATCAATAGATATAGAGAAACAGGATGCGTTTCGTAAAAAATTTCCGGTTTACTTAGATTCTGATAATTTTTCAATCAAATAAAAAATTATACTTGTAAATATGTAACAAATATAGATTTTATTAGTAAAAACGGTTTGGGGGCATATGGTAAAAAATAGAATAATGAGGAGTTTTAAAGTTAGTGTTGATGCTAAAAAAGCTGAGTTTTTTAAAGAGTTACTAGATAACCTTGGTTTTGTTTCATATGAAGAAGATTCTTCAATAAGTGTTACAAAGAAAAGTAAAAATGCGGCTGGAGATACAGATAAGGATGATTCTGTAAGCTCATCAAAAAGAAAATCTAAAAAAGAGAATGAGATCGATTCTATAGAGAATAGAAGAAAATCGTTGGAAGATATTCGTAAAGCAATGATGAATATTGATAAGTTAAGAAATAAACATTAGTTTTAATAGCGTTGGGCATAATATTTGTTCTCTTGTAACTTGTTAAAATTAACTTTAAATCAGCTTACTATGAAATCAAGAGTTCAATCATTAATTTACATAATTCTAATTGTTATTGGAGGGTTTTGTATACCAGTAAGTGCAATGGAATTGAAAAGTACTACATCTAATAGTGCTAATGACAGTATCTATCAAACTGTTGATAAAGTTCCTGTATTTAAAAAGGCAGGAGGTAATGTTCAAAAGTTTCTATCAAAGCAAATACAATATCCAATTGATGCATTAGCTAAAGAGATTGAAGGTAAGGTAATGGTTACCTTTGTGGTTTCAAAAGATGGTGATATTGCTAATGTTGAAATTGTAAAAGGTTTATATGAAAGTATAGATAAAGAAGCTTTAAGAGTTGTTTCAACTTTGGATAAATGGAAACCGGGTATATTAAATGGTGAGAATGTTCATACTAAGGTTACTATTCCTGTTCATTTTTATATTAGTGAAGAAAATAAAGAATTAGCCAAACAGATAAAACCTTTTTATTCAAATGACAGAACACCTCTGTTTGTTATAGATAAGAAAAAAGTAACAGGATTAGCTACCTTGGAATATTATAATGTAAAATCTATTCGTGTTATTAAAGGTAAAAAAGCTATTGATCTATATGGTGAAGAGGCTAAAAATGGGGTTTTAGTTATTGAAACTAAAAGAGGCACTGAACCTATCTATAAAAGATATTGAATTTAAAATATTATCACATCCTTATGAAAGCTATCATTTAAATGATAGCTTTTTTTATGTTTGGAAACAGAGCTGTCCAAAATATTTTTATTAACTGGCGTTTCACCCAGACCCGACTTCTTTTTTTGTCTTACCACAAAAAACAGAAGCAAAAAAAGGCAAGGCTGCACCCACTTCTCTCAAAAAACTACGGTTATTTGACTGAAATCGTTTAAACTCACTGCGTTCAAACAAAAACGATTTTTAACCATCAAACTAACCTTGTTTTTTGGTTCACTGGCTGAGGCCCATATAGAACCTATGCTCGAGAGGAATAATTTATTTTATTTAGGACAGGTGTGGTTTGGAAAATAAATTTTCTTTGTTTAATAAAATATTTTCAAAAAAATTATGGAATTATAGTAGTGTATGCATCTTAACTAAAATATTAACCTGAACTTATTAAAATGAATAAAAAGTCCTCAGCATTATTAATGCTTCTTCTAATTGGAATTATTAGTATAAATGCCAGTAATCTGATTCAAAGCAGAACCTCAAGTTACTATAAATACATTTATAGGTTAAACACAAAGGAAGCCAGTATAATATATAAAATAGGTATATCGGAAGTTAATGAAAGCTTTTTTCATAATCTGGTAGATTCAATACCCACAGATTCAGTTTTTAATAAAAGTTTGTCATTAGGCAATTATCTTTTTGTTTGGGCAGAAAAGAACGAACTGAAATTTGAACTACGTTCTTATTCTGATATTGATGTTATTGTGCATAATAACTATTCAGATTTATTATTAACGATAACAGATAAGAACGGTTTTCCGATTAATGATGCCAAAGTTAAAATCAATAATTCAACAGTAAGGTATAAACCCGGTTTACATGCTTATCATCATTCACGCATGAATAAAAGAGGCTGGTTAGAAGTTACAAGTAATGGATTTACCAGTTATCATTATCTAACTAATGACGTTAAAAAAGGTGTAAAATATCAACGTATCGCTTTCAGTGTACCGATTAAATATTTGTATATACCTGCTAAGTTATTGTTCTTTCTGCCATATGATGTGGTGATGTCTGCATATAAATTACGACCTCAGGGAATTCCTTATATTATATATAGTCCGTTTCGTGATGTTTATTATTCTATTTTTCGTTATGGAACTTCAGGGTGGATTAGAAAGTTGGTTAACAGGTATGATAAAATATTCAATAAAGATTATACAGGCTATGTTGTATTTAGTCAACCGAAATATAAGCCCAATGATACAGTGCGAGTTAAAGCTTTTATTACCCGTCCCAATGGAACACCTATCTCAAGATCTGATCTTGAAGTAAAATTATATTCAGGTACAAGAAATTATGTGCTCGGAAAGGCTAATAATTCATTACAAGGATCATACAGTTTTGAATTTGTTTTACATGACTCACTTGATTTAAAATTAGATAAAGCCTATCATTTAAAATTTGTAAAGAATGGTTGGAATACTCTTTTATCAGGAAGTTTTAAATATGAGGAGTATGAGCTAAATAATATTAAGTACTCTTTAAGAGTTGATAATGTAAATCATTTAAAAGGTTCGGCTATGAATGTTTATCTCAAAGGAGAGGACATGAATGGTTTAAATGTTCCAGATGGTAGAGTTAAATTAATGGTCTTGTCAAAAAAGAGCTATCTGAAAAGTTATAATGATTTTACTTTTCTGCCAGATACATTATATGTGAAAGAGCAACTTCTGGATCCTGTAGGCGAAACAATAATGCAATTGCCGGATTCTTTATTTCCATGTTTAGACTTCAGGTATGATATTAGAGCGGAGTTCCTGACTTCGGATAATGAACGTATTGAGGAAGTAAAAACAATAAACTACTATTATAATAAAAAGGCATTAGATCTGGAAATTACGAATGACTCTATACTTTTTATTTATAAAGTTTTAGATAAGAATACTCCCTTGAATGCCGAAATCAATAGTTATGATAGAAATGGAAATTTAATCAGACATTATAAAGCAGAATTACCATTTCAGTTATTGAATAAAAGTAATGTTTCAAAATATGAGGTTAAAGCAGATAGCATCTTTAAAGTCTTTGGTTTAGATAATTATCTTCCCAATTTATCTGTTTCTTCATTTAGAAAAAATCATACAGTAGATGTGAAAATAGACAGTCATGAAGGGACTAATTTTAACTACTTTATTTATAAAAGAAACATAGTATTAGCAAAAGGTTATACAAATAAATTGGATACACTATTAAATATCCCTAACAGCAAAGGATGCTATATATCGCTGAATTATGTTTGGGGAGGTAAAGCTTATGAAAAATCATATGAAATTCCTCTACAGAATAAGCAATTACAAGTTAAGATTATTCAGCCGGATGTTATATATCCCGGACAAAAAGTAAATCTTACAGTTGAGGTAAATAATTTTAAAAATAAACCGGTTAGTGGAGTTGATATCACAGTATGGGGAAACACTAAGAAATTTAATTATTCAGCACCAGTACTTCCAAATTATAGTTTTGAACCAAAATCCAGAACCATGTTCAACAAATATTATCTGCAAGATGATAATTTATTTGGTCAGGAAGGTTCTCTTAAATTAAAATATAATGACTGGAATGCGAAAATGAATCTGGATACTATTACTTACTATCAGTTTACCAGACCAGAAAATGGTATTGACATTATATATGAAGATGCAAATGACGAAATAACTCAATTTGCCCCCTTTGTTTTTAATGAGGGAGCATTTAATCAAGTGCATTTTATATATATGGATTATAAGTTGCTGTATTCGTCTTATTCAACTATAAAATATCCATATAGTTTTAGATGTGATACCGGATATCATAAAGTAAGATTACGAACTTATAACCGGGATATAACCATTGACTCTGTTTATTTTGAGTCAGGTAAAAAGCATCTGATTTCTATAGATTGGAATAAAGTTAACAGACAAGTTAAATCAAGTAAGGTATCCAATGCTATTACCTATGAAGAGCAGAACTACATAAAGCAGAGTTTTGCTCGTATTAATACAAATGGAAACTATGGTTTAAACTATCTTAAACAAGGAGATAATATATATATCTTAAATGATATAAATAGGTATCATAACTACTATCGCAGAGGAAATAATATTACTGTAGGTCCATTTCATTCCGGTTATATAGAATTTAAAAGCTATGGCAATTACTCCATAGACTTTGAGTTTGAGCCTTCATATGAATATAGTTTGACCAGCAATAAAATTAAAATGAAGTCCTACGACAAGTTCTGGACCTTCTATCCTTTGAAAAACTCAGGTAATATTCCTGATTATTCTGATATGGTTTTGACAGAAGGTGATATAAAAAAGTTAGCCAAGGAAACTGATAAAAAAGTTACTCAGAGATATGTTAATTACAATAATCCCTATTCTACGACTGAAGGAAATGGATGTCTGGCATTAGAAGTGGACAATAAGATTGTTTCTGATACTACTTATTTAAATAATGTGCTTGTATTCAAGGAAGATAATCCATTGTTTATGAGAATATATCCTGCTTCGGTAAATAATATTCATGATTTGAAGCAAGGAGAGTACAGATTGTTTTTTTCAATGAGTGATGGTTATTATTTCGAAAAGAAAAATATTTCTGTAAACAAGGATGGATTAAATATTTTACAAATATCGCGGCCAGTAAAGTATCTTAAGGATAGCACATCTTCTAAAATACAGGAATTGATTCAAGAAAAATGGATTAGTAAGACCTTTAATAAACCAGAACCTATTAATCAATGGAAGGCAGAAAAGGAGATAAGATCTACCTATCAAAAAAGTCAGTTGGATTATTCAAATGCAAAAACAATTATAGGGCAAGTTGTTGATGATAATGGTGAGCCTTTGCCCGGTGTTACGGTTATGCTTAAAGGTACTGATGTTGGTACGATAACCGACTTTGATGGAAATTATAAGATTGATGTGCCCAAGGGTAGCTGGGAGTTGGTTTATTCATTTATTGGATTTAGGCCTGTTGAAATACCTGCTAGTTATCATGATCATATCAATGTAGTCCTTGAGCCTGAACAATTAGATTTGGATGAGGTAGTTGTAATAGGTTATGGTGTAGTAAAAAAGAGTAATGTAACAGGATCTGTAGTCTCTGTAAAATCAGAAACATTATCGGGAATGGTTGCAGGAGTTTCTGGGGTTATGCCAGGAATAAAGATTAGAGGAGTTAATTCTGTAAATTCATCAAAACCATTAATTATAGTGGATGGAATTGCAGTAGAAGAAGAATATGGCGATATTGATCCGCAGTTGATTGCGAATGTAGAAATATTAAAAGATGCAGCAGCAACTTCTATCTATGGGGCAAGAGCTTCAAATGGGGTAATAATTATTTCAACTAAAGAGGGACATGGTATTGAGGGACTAACTCAAATAAATGATTTTGTTGTTCCTGTTCAACCGCAAAGTAGTAATTCTATCCGAAGCAATTTTTCTGACTTTGCTTTTTGGCAACCAGCTCTTGTAACGAATAAACAAGGTAAGGTAAGTTTTCAGGCTGTTTTCCCGGATGATATTACATCATGGAATACATATGCCTTGGCAATGGGACCTCATAAAACAACAGGACAATTTCAAGGTGAAATAAAATCATTTAAGCCTGTTTCTGCTCAATTAAGTGTGCCTCGTTTTCTAACTGAAGGAGACTCTGTATTACTTATTGGTAAAGCATTAAATTATTTAAGTGATACCATAATTGCCAATACATCTTATGGTGTTGATTCTGTAACCTGTAATAATTGGAATAGCAAGATAGCTCGTGTAAAAATAGATACTTTACCTGTGGTGGCTAATGGATTAGATACCTTATCTGTAACTTATTCAATTACTGAACCCAATGGATTTAATGATGGTGAATTACGAAAGATACCTATTGTAGCAAAGGGGATGGAAGAGGTTAAAGGTCAATTTTATACTTTAAGTACAGATAGTATTATTGAGTTTCAGATTCCTGATAATGCGGTTGGTGCTGAATTGTATATAGAGGCTAATCCTCTTAATTTAATAATGCAGGAGACCTCTAAACTTAGAAACTATATTCATTTATGTAATGAACAAGCAGCATCAAAGTTAATTTCATTACTGAATGAAAAGAATATATGTGATTATAAGGGAGAAAAATTCAAATATAATGATGATGTCAATAAACTAATTAAGCGACTTGAGAAATCAGTTAACAGAGAGGGCGTCTGGGGATGGTGGAAGGACTTAAATACTGAGTGGTGGATTACTTCGCATGTAACCAAAGCGTTGGAAAAAGCCAGAAAAGAAGGATATCAAGTAAACTATAATCAGGAACAGGTTAAATATGAGTTAATCAATCATTTTTTAACTGTAGGAGAAAGTGTAAAACTTAATGTATTGCAGACTTTAAAGGTAATGGATTTAAAAAGCGAAGTAAAATCGTTACTAAATCAGGTTAATGATTCAGATTATACCAGGATTGACTCATTAAATTATTCCTTAATAAAACAATATGTTGGAATGCCGGTAGATGTTACATCTCTATTAAAAAATAAAAGGGAGACATTATATGGTAGTTATTATTGGGGTGAACAAAAGTGGTTACTTAATAGTGGAGATATAGCAGAGACTTTGCTGGCTTATCAGATATTAAAAAATGATGGACATTATAATAATGAGTTAGCAAAAATCAGAAACTATTTCTTTGAGAAAAGATCTTCTTCCGGTTGGCGTAATACATATGAGTCTGCCTTAATTATAGATAATATCTTAACTGACTTGTTGAAAGAAAATGATACGGAAAAGAAACTTGCAGTTTCAATAAAGGTTGATGGTCAAAAATATACTATCGATGAATTTCCTTATGAAATGAAATTAAAATCAGGTTCAAAGATAGAGATAGAAAAAACAGGTAGTCAGGTTGTTTTTGCAGGGTATCATAGTCGATATTTTAACGATCATCCTAATGAAAGGAGCGAGTATTTTGATTTGAAAACCAGCTTTGTGAAAGGGAATCAAGAAATAGATCATCTGGTAGCAGGAGAGAAAGTAGAACTACTTGTTGATTTGGAGGTTAAAAGAAATTCAGATTATATCATGTTAGAAGTTCCTATTCCTTCTGTATGTTCATATAATAATAAAACAAGCCATTATTATAATGAAGTACATAGGGAGTATTTTAAAGATAAAGTCTGTATTTATTATAGAACTTTAAATACAGGCCATTATAAAATAAAGATTGAATTAGTACCAAGGTATACAGGTAAGGTTACTATAAATCCAACTCGAATGGAGCATATGTATTTCCCTGTATTTAATGGAAACAACAAATTAAAGTCAATTTGTATTGAATAATTAAGTAGGGGGGATTTAAGAAATAAAGTCCTTGAGAAGGTTCATCTCAAGGACTTTGTATATTATTTCTCATCTGTCCTCAATATAAAATAGAGTTTAATCTTTAGCTGAGTTATAAAAGGGCCTCAGCCAGTGAACCAAAAAACAAGATTAGTTTGACGGTAAAAAATCGTTTTTGTTTGAACGTAGTGAGTTTAAACGATTTCAGTCAAATAAACGTAGTTTTTTGAGTGAGATGGGTGCAGCCTTGATTTTCTTTGCTTCGTTTCTTGTATTAAGACAAGAAATGAAGTCAGGTCTGGGCGAAGCACCAGTAAACTATATTATCTTGAACAGCACTGATATTATTTCTTTATGAATTTTTTAATGATTTGACCTTCGTTTGAATTTATCTGTATAAAATAAATACCTGATTGAAGATCTGATACAGATATAGTACAATCTTTATCCAGATTTGATTTTTGTAATACTATTTTTCCGGATGTATTTAAGATACTAATATCAATAGTATCGAAGTTATTATTAACTAATTTGATGTATTCATTTGCAGGATTTGGTGCAATTTGAATAGACTCTAATTTCTCATTTACAATAGCTGTAGCTGTACTTTTTACAACTTTAACGGTCCAGGTTTGAGTTGCTTTTGGAGTTATTGTTTGATTAATAGTGTAAGTAACATCATTTGTAAAATCAACAGAAGTTACGCCACTTTCCTGAGTTACATCATTCACAAGTACTTCGGTATATGGAGGTAAGTCAAAAGTAGGAACTAAAGAAGTAACATCAGTTTCTTGTGGTACAGTAAGGGTTACAATTCTATTGGTATAATCAATTTCTCCTAATACACTTAATGATTCAAACTTGAAATACTTAAAATCGTGTTGACGCAATAGATTTACAGTTAAATCGTAAGTACACTGATAAGCTGTCCATTTATCGATTACCAGGTAATATGTTTGAGCATAATAACAATAAGCATTTTCAAAGCTGGCAATCCAATTTCCTGTTCCTACTCCAGCTTCAGTATCCGAATCATATCGGTCAAAAGCACTTGGTTTTTCTCTGGTTAATGCAATTCCTGGCTTTGGTGAGAATGAGCCGGCGTATGCTGCAGTAACAGATGCATCTACATACATTTGTGTTTCAGTAGTGGTGAAGGCAAAAACAATATCTTCGGCCTGCATATAATTAGAAATGTTGTAATTAGGTCCGTAGTTGTTAGTATACATTACATACTCCCCACTAGCGGTGTATGGGAAAGAAGTTATTAGAAATGGTTCGTCATCTACATCACCAATTAAATAATTAATAACTGTTTCTGTGTATTCATCGTTTGATGCATTTTCATCACCATCAATAGTTACTTTAGCTAATATTTCATAGGTTGCTCCATCTGTTCCAACCACTGCTGTATTGCTGGTAAAAGTATATAGATATATTCCATTACTTGCAATAGTATAATTAACGGTTTCTTCTTTAAATGTATTTCCTCCGTCCTGAGAAAAACCTACAGTAAATGAAGATACTGCTTCTGTTCCATAATTTTTAATTGCTATTTTAACAGTTTCACTGTCTGTTAAGGCACCCTTACTTTTGGGAGCTGACCATGAATATATACCCAAATCTATAGTTTGAGCATGCGTAAAAACAGGGGATAATAAAATTAGAAATCCCAATAAAAAGAAATTGCGTAAAAGTATTTTCATTCTAAATGCGTTTTGTTTGTTTAGTAAACCCATTACGGCTGTTAGAATGAAATGTTTTAGTAAGTATGTAAATTAGTAAATATGTATTTTTTAGTTCAAAAGTCTAATTATTGTAAATGAGGTATATAAAAAAAGTCTGTATTTAAGAATAAATACAGACCCTGATTAATTAACTGAAAAACAATTAATTTAATCTCTCAACAACTGATTCAACTAAGTTGACCTCATATTTTAAAGAATCTACAGCTTTTTGATATTTGATAGCTGCTTGTTCAACAAGTTCTTTTCCGTTACTAAGCTCCTGTGACGAATCCTGGATGTGTTTTACAATATTTGAAATTTCTCGGGAGTATTGTTTTGTAGTATCCGACATTTGCACAATTTCGCTCGAGATCACTTTAAAACCACTTCCTTTGTCTCCAACATACTGAGCTTCGATGGATGCATTAATCCCCATTATTTTAATTTTATCAGACATTTCCTGAATAAACTTTACAATGCGATCAGTTTCTTTGATCTTGTCGTTAGATCTAACAACTTCATCCATGAGTCTTTCAGTAAAAAGCATCATTTCTTTTTGTTGTTGTGAAAGCTCTGCGATTTTATTCGTTAAAATATCAACGCGTTGAATTAGGGCATCTCCTGCTTCTTTTCTTTTTGAAATATCAGAATCAATTGTAACCAGATGGATAATCTCTCCATTATCATCTAGTACAGGAGTTAAGGAAGTGTGGGTCCAGATTTCCCTTCCTGAAGGAGTGGTGTTTATTGCTTCGTAGTAACTGGGTTTTTTAGTAGTTACACATTGCTCAATACACCTTTTTACCATTGGATTAAAGCTTGTTTGAAGAATGTTGCTTCCCCGGATATTTAGGAATTGCTCAAGTGTATATTCATACATACGAGTAAATCCATCATTTATCCATTGAATATTGCCATCCTGATCCATAATCATGATTGCATTATCCGTTTGTTTGGCTACAATTGAGAGCCTTTCCATTTCAGCATGTTTGTCTTCGCTGAATTGGATTGTTGAAACATCAGTTTCAACAATAGCAGCTTCTTTTTCTTTTAATGTTATGACTTGTGATTTGAGCATGAAAAGGCGATTCATTAACCAAATGACAAGACATATCATCGCTGCTAATGTAATGTACATTAATAGTGACATAGGTGGTATGTGTTTAGGTATTCCGCGTGCAAATATATAAAATAATGGAAATGACCCTATATGAAAAGGGGTGAAAATATGATATATGTCATTTAATGGAGGGTGGGATGAGTCGAATTGTAGTGTTGGTAAGGGATTTCATCTTTTACTCAAGACTTCAGCGAAGCGCCTTACATCGCTGTAATAATGCCCGCCTCCGGCCTTTTATCATTCATAAGTTGATTACAAAGCTTCCAGCCTTTTTTAAAAATATAGAGAGACGCTATGCTGAACGATTATTGGTTTAAGTGCTCTGCTTAATATGAGGGCCTTTAGGCCTGATTTTTTAGTAGATAATAGCTGATGAATTGCAGTTAGGGGCGTAGCCCTGTTGTCTTAAACATGGCTATCCCATTCAAAAAGATATTTAGGTTCGAAATTAATATCAAACTTTCTAAGGAATGATAGATACTCATCTTTAAAACATCTTTTTTTATGATGTTCGGGTTGATTTAATATATATTTTACCACTCTGTCAGTTTGAGATTTAGAATATGTAAATGCACCATATCCATCTTGCCATGAGAAATGTCCAGGTAAAAAGCTTTTATCGTTAATCCATTTTGAAGAGCCAGCTTTTATTTGTTCAATAAGTTTAGATATTGATATTGTAGGATGTATCCCTACAAAAATATGTGTATGATCCGGATTACAGAAAATAGCAAGAGGTTTTGATTTATGCTTGGTTACAAGTCCGCATATTATTTTTTCTAATTCGTTTCTGAACTCTTCTTTTATTAAGTTTTCTCTACCTTGAACGGCAAAAACATATTGTACGAAAAGTTGGGTATAGTTATTGGCCATAACGAATTCTTAAGATAACAGGGCTAACGCCCCTATGTTTATTTACTAAATTTTATTCTACTAAGAAATTAGGGCTACGCCCCTTAAACTACTGCAGAAGAGTATGGTTAAAATAATAAAAAATCAGATATAGAATGAAATTCTTTTCATAATGTATTCTATATGATTTTATTTTATCAAAAGCTAAATACATTATCAGAAAACGCATATAAAAGCTTTATCCATAGAATGTAACCTCAAAGATCCGAGAACCCTTTTGCTTCGCTGTAATAATGCCCGCCTCCGGCCTTTTATCATTCATAAGTTGATTACAAAGCTTCCAGCCTTTTTTTTAAATATAGAGAGACTATATGCTGAACGATAACCATTATAAATACTCTATTTCAAACAGGATATAAAAAGTAATAAGTCAAAATTAAAATGTATATTTCGGCTCCGTAATATTATTGCAGGATTGACAAATATATTAGTCCACGACACTTTATTCTTAACATTAAGGTTCTTGACCAAACTGTATTTCAAATGATTAAAGCATTATTGATTATTCGATTTAAACAAATTTACAGAGGAATATTTGGAATCGGTCTGATAAGGGGGATTTTCCTCATTATATTACTCGGCTTTTTAGGACTATACTTGTATTCAACCACCTTGGATAAATCAACATCTCAATTGGTGAGCATTGGACTTTTAGTTCTCCTTGCTATACTTCATTTCAGAAGAGGTGATAAGCTCTTTCTTAAAACCCATTTTACAAATTATAAATTGGTTTTATTTATAGAGTACATCGTTATTTCTTTCCCAATTCTAATATTATTAGTTGTTCATAAGCAGTGGGTTTCACTAGTTTATTTTTTAAGCTTAGCGTTAATTGTACAGTTTGATTTAAAACCAAAATATTCAAATTTAAATACAAAGCTGCAAAAGTTAATTCCCTCCGATTCGTTTGAATGGAAAGCAGGAGTAAGGAAACAATTATTTATAATCGTGCCTGTCTGGATTGTTTCTGCAGTTACTTCTTTTTTAATAGGAAGTGTTCCAATAGCTATTTTTATACTTGGATTATTAACTTTTAATTTTTATGAAAGAGCGGAGCCATATCAAATGATATTAGCTTATGAATTAAAGACAAAGAAATTTTTATTACTAAAAGTAAAACAACAGTTACAACTGTTTTCAATTATTACAATTCCTTTAGTTGGACTTTTCTTGATATTTAATTTCCATAGATGGTATATTCCACTAACTGAATTTGCGATTTTTTGCTTTATTCATATTTATGGTATTATGACAAAATATGCGTTTTTTGAATCAGATAAAAAATCGTCAGCAGCTCAAACAATGGGAAGTATTGGAGTATTGGGAGGTATTATTCCTGTATTTCTGCCAGTAGTTTGGGCTTTAACAGTTTGGTTTTATTTAAAGTCAATTAACAACTTGAATTATTATTTAGATGATTACAATTAGTAACCTCACGATATCATATAAAAAAGACCTGAATGTTATTAACTCATTGAACCTTTCATTGGATGAATTAATGATTCATGGCATTGTAGGATTAAATGGTGCAGGTAAAACAACATTACTTAATACACTATATGGATTAAAGAAATCCGATAAAGGAATCATACATATTGATAATAAAAGGTTAATAAAAAAAGATGTTTCATTTTTAGAAACAGAAAACTTCTTTTATTCAAATATTACAGGCAGGGAATATTTGAGCCTTTTTATAAATAACAGTTTCGATATAGAGAAATGGAATAAGCTATTTTCTTTGCCATTGGATTCTGTGGTAGATGGATACTCTACTGGTATGAAAAAGAAATTAGCATTGTTAGGCATTTTAAAGCAAGATAAACCTTTGATGATACTTGATGAACCATTTAATGGGTTAGATATTGAGACTTGTAGAATTATTCGAATGGTTTTGCTTCGCTTAAAGGAAAAGAACAAAACGATAATTATTACTTCTCATATCATTGAAACACTAACTAACCTATGCGATTATATTCATTATCTGGATAATGGAATAATTAAATATAGTAAAGACAAAGACGGATTTTCAGAATTTGAAAAAGATATATTTGAAATAATAGAAAACGATAATATAGGACTCATTAAAGAACTAATAGAATAACGCATAGTAATTAATGCTAGCAGACAGTTTTACTAATTAACCCACAAAAAAAAGCAAAAAATGGAATCAAGTTATATGGAAGAAAGAGAAGGTTATAAACGAGAAAAATTGACAATAAATTTAGTTTGGGCACATATTTTTAGCGTACTGATATTAGTACCAATTATTATTGTATTTGGAATACCCTACTATATGCTCTGGACTCCTAAATTAGAGTTGACAAACTATCTGGACCAAATTGGTGTTGTAGGTATGTTCATTAGAATGTTTTTCATGATGGTAATATATATTGTAGGGGTTGTACTTCATGAATTAATACATGGAATTACGTGGTCTAAATTCACTAAACAAAATGGATTTAGATCTTTAAAGTTTGGGGTTATTTGGGAGATGATGTTGCCATATTGTCATTGTAAAGAACCTCTTAGAGTAAAGCATTATATATTAGGTGCAATTACACCTGCAATTTTCCTTGGTTTCTTACCCTCAATAATTGGTGTAATGATCGCTAATATTTGGTTGTTATTATTCGGAATAATATTTACAATGGCAGCGAGCGGTGATTTTTTAATAATTAATTTAATTCGAAAGGAAAATAGTGAAGACTTTGTTCAAGATCATCCGTCAGAAGTAGGCTGTTATATTTTTAGAAAAATTGAATAGAGCCTGCCAGATTATCCCAAAAGCTCAGCTAAGAGTCTCGCTTTGCTGTAATCATGCAGGCCTTCGGCCTTTTATAATTCATTAGTCGATGATAAGGCAAGAGGCCTTTTATAAACACTATAGCAAGATGCTATGACAAACGATAAACGTTTTTAAATACAATGTTTTAAACAGCATCTAAAAAGTATTAAGTCAAAATTAGAGTGAAATCTCGTCCTTCCAAACATTGCCAGTCTTCTATTAATAGTAACAATCCTCTAATATTTTAATCCGGTTAACATTAATATCTAGCACAGTGTAGTTTCAGCATTCAGTAAAACGGGTAGTTGATTCAGTAAAACAGGTATTTCTATGTATATGGTTCTCTTAATATTTGCAGAGAACTAAAATAGAAGTGTTTTTATGAATAGATTTTTGTTACTCTGTGTGGTTTTATTGGGGTGTATGATACCCATAAAAGCACAAAATAAGTTTAGCATTAGTGGGAGTATAAGTGATTCAGATAATGGAGAAACACTTATAGGTGCTACTGTATATTTGCAGGAAAAGCCAACATTAGGAGCAATAACTAATGCTTATGGTTTTTATTCCATATCAGCTCCCGAAGGCAATTATAAGCTTGTGGTTAGTTTTATTGGATATGAAAATTATGAACAGGATATTAAACTAACACAGGATTTGCGTATTGATGTTCTTCTTCATCCTGATAATAATCAATTAACTGAAGTGGTTGTTTCTTCTAAAAAGAAGAATTCAAACGTTACTTCTGTAAAAATGGGTGTTGAAAAGCTTAATCCTAAAGAAGTAGAAACATTACCTGTATTATTAGGGGAACAGGATGTTGTTAGAACACTTACGCTGACACCAGGTGTTAAAACAACAGGAGATGGTAGTGGTGGAATGTTTGTACGTGGAGGTAACAACTCCCAAAACATGATACTTCTAGACGAGGCTACAGTATATAATTCAAGCCATATGATGGGTTTTTTCTCCACTTTTAAAGTGATGCCATTAATGATTTAACGATGTATAAAGGCACAGCTCCTGCTGAATATGGAGGGAGGTTATCATCAGTGATGGACATTAAAATGAAAGAAGGAAATAACCGAGATTATCATGTAGGGGGAGGAATTGGTTTATTATATTCTAAACTGAATGTGGAAGGTCCAATTGTAAAAGACAAGGGGTCGTTTTTTGTTGCAGGACGAAGAACATATGCGGATCTTTTTATGAAAATGTCTCCAGATGAAGATATAAATGGAAATGAACTTTATTTCTATGATTTAAACCTAAAAGCCAATTATAAAATTAACGATAACAATAGAATTTTTGTATCGGGTTATTTTGGTAGAGATGTGATGAGTTCGCAAGATGTATTTGGAATGGACTGGGGAAACCAAACAGGAACTGTACGTTGGAACCATGTGTGGGGAAGTAAACTCTTTAGTAATTCTACGTTTATCTATTCGGAATATATGTACCGCGTGAATGCTAATTTTGGGAATTTACAAATGGGATTGCGATCAGAAATTAATAACATTAATCTAAAGCAGGATTTTATGTATTTTCTGAATAATAAAAACACGCTTTCATTTGGTTTATATGGAACAAGAGGAACAATGATTCCCGGTCAGGTTGAAGTAGATGATGATTCAACACTCCATCCTGAAGATCTGGAAGATCGTTATTATTATGAATATGGTGCATATTTAAGTGAAGAATGGAAAATAAATAATCGTTTAACTGTTGTTGCCGGATTACGTGCTAATGGATTTAACCTTGTAGGTGATGGTAATTTTTATTCTTATGATACCAATGGGGAAGTTATTGATACAAAACATTATTCGTCTGGAGAGAATGTAAAAGGATATTTATACCTGGAACCACGATTTAACATCGCTTATGTGTTGAATGATAAAAATTCACTTAAATTTTCATATACCCGAAACACCCAAAATCTTCATTTAATTCAAAACTCTACTACATCTATGCCTACAGATATGTGGGTGCCATCAAGTAAGAACGTTAAAACAGAAATAAGTGATCAGATTTCAGGAGGGTTCTTTAAGAATTTCAATCAGGATAAGTTCCAGTTTTCAGGAGAACTTTATTATAAATGGATGCAGAATCAAATTGATTTAAGGGATGGAGCAAATATATTTGGAAATGAATTGATTGAAGGGGAATTTTTATATGGTAAAGGTCGTGCATATGGTTTGGAATTAATGGTGAAAAAGACAAGTGGAAAAATGAATGGTTGGATTTCATATACACTATCTAAAACTGAAAAGCAAATTGATGAAGTAATCAATGGCAAATGGTATAATGTCAGACAAGATGCTACGCACGATATATCTATTGTTGCAATGTATAAATTATCCCCAAAGTGGGATTTGTCCGCAAGTTGGGTATTTAATACCGGTAATGCCGTTACTTTTCCTACAGCTAAATATCAGGCTAATAATGATGTGGCCTTTTACTATACTGAGCGTAATGGTTACAGAATGCCTGATTATCATAGATTAGATATCTGTGCTACTTGTATATTAAAGAAAACAGAGAAATTTGAAAGCAGTCTGAACTTTGGTATTTACAATGCCTACGGACGTAAAAATGCTTTTTTAATTGATTTTGATGTGGATGAAGATGATCCATCTCGCACAGTAGCTACTAAAACGTTTTTGTTCACGTTTATGCCGTCTGTAACCTATAATTTTAAATTTTAATCTTATGAAAATATATATTAAGCTTTTAGTAACCAGTGTAATATTCTTGTTACTATATAGTTGTACAGAAACTATTGATATTGATTTTAACGATTTCGATAGTGAATATGTAATAGAAGCTAATCTATCAACTGCTGAAGCTCCTGTTGTATCTATTACTTCTACCATTAATTTTGATGAACCTAATGAATTTCCGGGAGTGGCGGGAGCAAGTGTTACAATAAATGATGACTTGGGAAATAGTAATGTGCTAGATGAAATTGCTGCGGGTCATTTTTCAAAAGAAGGATTTATTGGCCAGGTGGGAAGAACCTATTCCATGACAGTTGAGTTAAATGGAGAACAATTTAGTTCCGTATGTAAAATTCCCAATCAGGTAATGCTCGATTCCATTTCGTTTGAAAAAGAAGAAGCTTCTATTTGGAGTGATGTGGATGCCGATTCTATTTATAATGTATTTGTTTATTTTCAGGATCCGATAGGTGAGGATAATTTTTACTTTTTTGTGGAATATGTGAACGGAGAACAAGTACGAAGCTTTCCAATGTCTGATGAATATTCAGATGGTGAATATCTTGACTGGGAACTTCATACTCATGACAGAGAACTTAATGTAGGTGAGGTTGTAACTGTTGAAATGCGCTGTATTTCGCAAGACGTATACGAATATCTAAGAGATTTGGATCAGGATAATGGAATGTCTGCTACACCAACTAATCCAATAACTAATATACAAAATGGCACATTAGGATATTTTAGTGCCCATACATCAGAACGCATCAATTATACAATTGAAGAATGATATTTAGTATTCGGCTAATTTCTATTAATAAATAGATTCAAAGGCAGAAGCTGGCTTTATTTTAAAGTCAGCTTTTGTTTTTTGTAATAGACTCTAGCTACAAACTATGTAAGTTTAATAATGTGGATTTAACAATGTGCACTGCTTGTAATTAGTGACCTACAGTATTATTTTTAAGTTTCAATTTTAACGGAGTAAACAAGTGGATAAGGAAATAATTTTTGTTGATTGGCCAGTATCTATCAAAATATTAGTAGAAATACTATTATACCTTCAACCGGAACAGTTACCCAAACTATTTGCAATAATCTTTAGAAATTTCTGAGGCTATATAAAATCAGGCCGAAACTTGAAACATATTTATCTGTATATGACCTTTTTTTAGTTGGTACATTAAACCAAATAGGCAAGTGGCATAAGTTTAATAAACCAACCACTTGCTTAAAGGAATAACACTATATATAACTGTATTAGATAATCAGTTTAAGTTTCTGTACTCTGTAGGTGAAACACCAATACTCTTTTTAAACATTCGAGTAAAGTGCTGTGGATGTTTAAAGCCTAATTCATAAGCTATTTCGCTTATATTTTTTTTGTTATCGAAAATCTTTTCTTTTGCCACATCAATCACCTTAAGCTGAATATGCTCTAAGGCCGATTTTCCTGTTACCTTACGTAATAAATCTCCTAAATAATTGGGTGATATGCAGAGTTCTGTGGCAAGATAGTTTACGGTAGGTAAACCTGTAATAAGCGTTTGTTCAGAAGCAAAATAATCATTTAATAACTTTTCAAAACGAGCTAAAACATCCTTATTTGCCTTGCTACGCGTAATAAACTGACGTTCGTAGAACCTGTTGCAATAATTTAAAAATAGCTCAATATATGATACAATAATAGTATTGCTATGGTTATCTATATTATTTTGGAGTTCATAATTAATATGGTCAATACACTCATTTAACAGATCGCGTTCCCTTTTTGAAATATGAAGTGCTTCATTAACATCATATGAAAAAAATGAATAGTCGTTCATATGTTTTGCCAACGGAGTACCATAAATTAAATCAGGATGGAATAAGATAGCCGTTCCACTTGAATTTTGAAACTCTTCGTTATTATCCAATCCAAATACCTGACCTGGCGAAATAAAAATTAAAGTACCCTCTGTATAATCATAATTACTAATCCTATAGGTAATATTACCACATTTTGCATCTTTAATAAATATGGCATAAACATTCATTTGTAATTTAAAATGTGATAATGTTTTAAGCATTTCCGGATCTGACGGTTTTAGCTTTGAAAGATCTACTACACTTATTAAAGGATGAAATGTTTCCTGGCCAATTTTATCGTTATACTCCGATATAGAATCAACTTTAAAAGTATTCTTCATTAGGTATCCATTTATTTATTACGTGTTCAAATATATGTAACAAAAACCTACAAAACTATTGTTTTATAGGTGGTTCTGTAGTTTGGGTAGGTAAAACTGTAATTCAGGTATTACAGCTTGTTATTTACTGCAAATCTTTGTAGCAAGATATTTTATCGATAAATTATTAAATGGATTTGTTATGATTTTAGATGAAAAATATATTTTATCAAATGGGGTAGAAGTTCCTAAACTAGGACTGGGAACATGGTTTATTAGTAATAAAAACGTCACCAATGCAGTAGTGGAGGCAATAAAAGTTGGATACAGACATATTGATACTGCTCAGGCATACAGAAATGAAAAAGGCGTTGGAGAAGGAGTAAGAGCCTCAGGCATAAACAGACGAGATATGTTTGTTACTACTAAACTTGGAGCAGGAATAAAATCATACCATAAGGCCATTTCTTCAATTGATACATCTATTCAGAAAATAGGGTTGGATTATTTGGATATGATGATTATTCATAGTCCGCAACCCTGGACTAAATTCAGAGGTGAGGACTCTTATTATGAAGGTAATCAGGAAGCATGGAGAGCATTGGAAGATGCGTATAAAGCAGGTAAAATTAGAGCTATTGGTTTGTCAAACTTTCAACAGAAAGATGTAGATAACATTCTGTCATCATGTACAATAAAACCTATGGTTAATCAAATATTGGCTCATATTAGCAATACCCCTGCAGAACTTATTCAATACTGCCAGCAAAACAATATTTTGGTAGAAGCTTACTCTCCTATGGGGCATGGGGAGTTGTTAAAAAATACAGAGATTGCTACAATGGCGCAAAAGTATCATGTTACCATTCCTCAATTAAGTATTCGTTACTGTTTACAATTGGGATTACTGCCATTACCTAAAACCGCAAATCCTGCACATATGCAAAACAATATCGATTTAGATTTTGTAATCTCAGATGAAGACATGGAGCTTCTGAAAAATGTAAATCAAATTGAGGACTATGGTAAAGCTAGTGTAATGCCTGTTTATGGAGGTAAATTAAACTTTAAATCAATTATGAAAATGATCTTTAGTGCCAAATAGTATTTAAAATTCAGGCTATTAAAACATTTTACATAAACATATAAAACGCCATTAGATGTTGAAATTAACACACACTTATAGTACTAAACAAGAAACAGCCAACGATTCAGTTTTAAGAATTAATATACCTCGTAAAGGTTTTTTAGTTTCAAAGAGAAATCGATTTTTTTTGCTTAAGGTAGAGGACATAGCTTATTTTGCTTTAGACAATAAAATGACGTTTGCGGTAACCTTTAATAATGAGTTTTTTGCCATTAGTAAATCATTGGAAATAATTGAAAAAGAACTTGATTCTAATAATTTTTTCAGAACAAATAGAAACACAATTATAAATTTGGAGGCATTCGATTATTTTGAAAACTACTTTAATGGAAAGCTAATTGTAAAGTTAAAAAATAGCATGTCTGAAAACATTATCATAAGCAGAGCCAAGGCTACTTCATTTAAACTTTGGTTAGATAAATAATCAGTAGTAATTAATAAAACAAATGATAAACACATTTTATATTGTTGCACTCAAAATAGATGGGTGGCAGGTTACAATTGTAAAACCTGATGGGGTGTTTTACATAGTGTAATTTAATGGTCTTAATTCAAACTAATAACTATATTTTAAGCATAAAAAGCAACCTGTTTTAAGATCGTTAATCCTGCCACACATTTTCTTTTTATTCTGAATAAATAAGAATAGTAGTCTACTTTTAAGGGTTTATTAATCCTCCGCACCACAAGTTACAATAAATTGATTTTTTGAAAAAACTTACACTTAACTTTAATTTAGCTTACAATTACCGTAATACCCGATTTTAACATTTGTAAAAGGATATCAATAATCTCATCTATATTTTTGCTTAACAAATCTTTCCTTAATCATAATCTGATTCATTACATAAAAAGCTAAGATGGTTCAATAGGAATCAAGAAGTGAGTATTTAATTGAAATTTTAAGACCCGTACGATTAAAATAAGTAAAGATGTTAAAAATAGTAAGTAGTAACAGACAAATAGAATATCCAAATTTATATAGAGAACCTGTTTTTATAACACCATCTTATAGAAATGGATTTTTAGTAAATAAAAAGCATAAATATTTTATGTTAAAGGTTTGCGATATAGCTTATTTTATTTTTGAAAATAAAAACACTTATGCTGTTTCTTTTGATAAAACGTATTACAGTATAAATAAATCAATGGAGAGTATTGAGTCGGAACTAAATCCTTCAGATTTTTTCAGAACAAGCAGAAATACAATTATAAATAAAGAAGCATTTGATCATTTTGAGTTATACTTTCAGGGTAAACTATCTGTAAACTTAAAAAATGGTTTATGTAGGAACATTATTATTAGCAGGGCAAAGACTGCTGCATTTAAGGATTGGCTTGATAAATAGTATTTAAAATAGGTACAGGTGGCATCTTGTAATTAAAGTATAAACCTATTGTGCTGATATAAGATGGCATCTTGTACCACCAAAAAACAAACTTCCTAACATCAGTGTTAGATTTTCTACCATACTCTATAGTTCAAAAAGTAAGTGTTACATTATTCTCTAAACTTTAAACATTGGTAATTATAAATCACCTTTATCATTTATTTTTTCACCATTCTACCGTTTACCTTGCCACCAAATTTCTTATGACAAAAGTATTTTGAAAATTGCATCAAAAAACTACTGTAATTTTACAGTAACTTTTTATGTTTTTAAGTGATTGATTAATAGCGATAAGGATTTTGGAGTAAAATTAGTTTTGTGCGTAAAAGGTTAAAAAAAGGCCCAGTATTTCGGAAAATCGCAAAAAACGACAAAAATATTTCACAATATCATGTTTTTCGCCGAAAATATTCCAGGTTTTGGTGTTTTTATGACCTTTCTTTGCTATGGCTATGCTTATGGTATTGTGGTTGTATTGTATATGCATGTTCTTTGCATACGTGTTGCCTCTAAGGGAGCCAAGAACGAGCAAAAAATATGTATGAAAAAACCAAAGACGGTACGACATCATATCCTAGGCATATCATAGAAGTCATAAGGATTTATAATTCATATCGATTATTAATTACATGAACCATAAATTATTGCTGCAATCCTAAAAAACTAGTGTTAAATTCATGTCTTTCAGTACAAATATATTATAAGTAAAGTAAATAGTATGGATAGTATTATGTTACATCCGCTTTATCATATTATATTTAAAAGACAATTATAAATTGAATTAAAGAAGCTTGTGATATGAATAGTAAACTTATTAATGCTTTAAAACTTCAAATGCAACCGGTGGCCATAATTCACACTGATGAAAAACCGGTGGAGGGACTTCACTTTAAGGAAGGAAATATGTTTGGTTGTGTTGCTTCAATGTTGGTGGCAGCTAGCAAAAAAAATAGTTTGGCATATTTTGATCGTAAAACCTACGGATGTCCCGGTGGAGGAACTGGACTTGGATTTGGAGATTGCTACGGAAGTTTTCCTATTGATAGCCTGCTTTCATCAGGGAATAAAGAGATTGCAGCTCAGATGGGATCGGCTGGAGCCATTATGGAAGAAGGAGAACGTTTTTACAAAACTCCCGAGCATGCCAGAAAATGGGTTGATTCAATACCTATGACTGATGTTTCTACAGAATATGTTGTATTTAAACCATGGGAACTACTAACCGAAAATGAAGAACCTGAATTGATTGTGTTTTTTGTAAATGCAGATCAGTTATCAGCTTTAGTGGTGATGTCTGATTATAATGATGGAACCAATCAGAGCGTAACAGCGCCATTTGGTGCAGCTTGTCAATCTATAGTTTTTGGGTATGATGAGGCAAAGAAAGAAAGACCTAAAGGAGTGATCGGCTTTTTTGATATCTCGAAGCGTTTAATTGTAGAACGTGAAACTTTAACTTTTACGGTTCCTTTTAAAATGTATAAAGAAATGGAATCCAATGTTGATAGTAGCTTTTTAGAGACAGATGTCTGGAAAAAAATACAGGAGCGACTGTAATATCGATTATTTTAGATAGAGTTTATTTTACTACTTCATAAAAACCAGGCTGCTCTTAAAAAAAGCCTGGTTTTTATGTATTGTAGACTATATACTATTGGATTATTTACTTCTGAAATCGAACCACAATACGATCGGATAATAATCATCACCCCAACGTTCAAAGTACATTCCTTTTTTGCTGGTTGGTCCCAGGCGATCAATATTAAAAAACTTGGTTCCTATGGCAGGTATTTCATATAAAAATGAAATATCACCTTTTGGGAAGGAAGGATAAGTACCCCCGGCTACATATTTTGGTTTTCCGGGTTTAAATAATTGAAAGTATAAATTAGGTGTTTCTGATATAATGGTAATAGGACTTTCAGTTGTTTCAAGTGTGGCCCAGAAAAGCTTCCCGTGGTACCCTTTAAACTCTGGATATTCCATGTTATCATAACTCTCACCTGTAATTGTATTGTTATAAGCTTTTTCCCAAACACCCATTTCACTTCCTTTTAAACGGTTTTTCCAAACACGGTAAGGTCCTTGTCCCATATATTTAATACCAGTACATTTTTCTTCCGGATAGTTAAAGGATATGCCTATATAATCAACATTAAAAACACCATCACGTAAAGGACTTGCTTCTAGTTTTAGTAAACCACTTTTGTTTAGTGTCCAGGTCATTGTACGAGGATAGCCATCATTAGTAATTATGAATTGAAAAGTTCCGTCTTTTAATCTTTCCCATTTGGTTGCGGTTATTTTTCTTTCAACACCTGTAGGCATTGGTCCACCTATAAATGAAATATCGCCTTTGCTGTTTTTAACTGATAATAGGGTACCATCTTCTTTGCTAAATTCAATAGAAAGGTTATTTACAAAAGCTATTACGCTTTTATCACTTTCTTTAATTGTAATATCAGAATTATCAGAACTTAATTGAGTTAAAATCTCACCAGCCTTATCTTTTGGTTGAATCAAAGGCCAACTCCATGTGTATAAATTTTTTCCATTAGGATCAATAGCTGTAAATCGGAATAAATCAGCGTTTTGAAATGCATTACCATAATCTATTTGAATTTGAGCAGTTTCACCAGGATTGGCATTAGGACCAGTAACTTTACCCGACTGAATCACTTTCTCCTTATCTGTACCAAAAGCAGTTTTAACAGCTTCCCAGGTAAAAGAACACTGGTTTAAATTTGTGTAGATGTATTTATTGCTTATAAACAATCTGCCATTCCAGTATTTGGTTATGGCAACAGGTTCAATCTGTACCGGTGACCAGATTTCCTTAATGGTATAAAAGCTGCCTTCCTTTTCGCGATGAGGTCCTAAGATTCCATCCGGCGCATGGTTGCCATCTCCATCATAAAACACACCTTCCTTATCGGTACGCAAAATTGCTTCGTCGACTAACGCCCAGATAAATCCTCCGGCATGTAAGGGAGAAGTCTGATAGTTTCTCCAGTAATCTTCCAATCCTGCACCAGCACCTCCATCATATAATCCATGAAGGAATTCAGTTGGCATAAAAGGATCGTTACCAAAGATAAAACGGTTTATTGCATATTCAAATTCAGGGTAGTGATGTGTATCCACACCATTACGCAACAACCATGGATAAATTACAGGTCGTTTTTGAATATCGTATTCGTAAAAAGTCTTTTCGTTTCTAAAATCCCAGCCACCTTCGTTACCATGATCCAGAATAACCACACTTGGATGGTTTTCATCTTTAAGAATGGTTTCTTTAATCAATCTAGGCCCAACAATAGTATCATAACCTTGCTGCCAGCCTGTTACTTCATCCAATACAAAAAGTCCCATAGAATCACATAAAGCAAGGAATCTTTTATCAGGAGGATAATGGCAACTACGCACTGCATTCATGTTCATTTCCTGCATGAGTTTTATGTCCATAATATGGTGTTTGTCGCTCAATGTACGTCCTGTTTCTGGCCAGAATGAATGACGGTTGGCACCTTTAAATACCACCTTTTCGCCATTAATATAAAAACCATCGTGTTTACGTAGTTCAACTGTTCTAAAACCAATTCTTTCAGTTATTTCATGTAATATGGTATTTCCTTTTTTTAGTGATATTTTCATATCGTAAAGGGTAGGCCATTCAGCATTCCATGCTTTAATCCCTTCAAATTTACCGGAAATCCATGCCTCTATATTTCCTTTTTCTAAATCAGATTCGATGGTATTGCCAATTTTGTTTCCTGCTAAATCAAATAACTCAACAGATGCCTTGTATTTGGTTTTGGTATTGTTCAGGTTAAGCATTACTTTAAATGATCCGTCAGCTTTGGGATCAATGGCTGCTCTAGACATGTGTACTTCAGGTAAAACTTCAAGAAACACAGGTCGGTATATTCCTCCGAAAATCCAGAAGTCAGCCTGACGTTCGGCACGGTTAATGGATTCATTTTCTGAATGTTTGGCAACATCTACTTCTAAAAGGTTAGCTTCACCATATTTTAAAAGCTTAGAAATATCGTATTTAAAACGATAAAAGCCTCCCTGATGCATGGCTCCGGCAGAAACACCGTTCACTTTAACCTTAGTGTCGGTCATTGATCCTTCAAAAACAACATTGATGGTTTTACCTTTCCACTCGGCAGGCACATCAAACTGGTGTTTGTAAAGACCATGCTCTTTACCTAGTTTAATTTCTTTATTGGCCCAGTCATGACCATAATTATAGGTTCCAAAACCTTGTAATTCCCAGTTTGAAGGAACAGGAATCTTAGTCCATTTTCCACCGTTGTTTCCATCAGTACAAAAGAAGTCCCATTGCACGGTATGGTCAGCATCGGTACCAGAGAGGTATTGGATTTGTGTTTGTTGGGAGAGTAATTGTATTAATGTAAAGCTCAGGATACTGCTTAAAAGGAGTAATTTCTTTTTATTCATTGCTTAATATATCTTGTTATGTAAGTTTTATTGCAAAATGATTTTAAGTATGATTTTTAGAAGTGTTAATCCTAAATAAGATAAGGAAATAACAATTTTAAAGCAAGCTCCCAATGTGCATTAAGCTGTAATTGTTATGAGAGTAGCTTATACCTCTTTTCGTTATAATTATTTCAATTTAAACTCATGCGATTTAGGTTTCGGTATGGTATAATTGAAAACTTCCCTGCCTGGAAATCTAGTTTATGAGGAACAATGAATCTATTGCAGGGAAGTTTTCTTTTTAATTATAGTTATTAATAACCAGGGTTCTGAATCAGTAGATTATTTCTGTTTAATTCATCCAATAATATGGGTAATAAATAGGATTTATTATCCTTCCATTGGCGGTTTTGAACTTCAATAAGTTCATAAGTTGGATTTCCTTCTTCAAAAGGATGTTCAATTCTAACTCCCTGAACATTTTTAATAACATCAGGAGCAATCATCCAGCGTCTAATATCAAAGTATCGTTGTTGTTCATAAGCCAGTTCTATTTTACGCTCATTTCTATAATGATCCATTAATTCTTCACCTGTTTCTTCAGTTGGTATATCTGGCATTCCTGCACGATTACGAATCATATTAAGATAAGTTTTTGCCTCACCTTCTTCACCAAGTTCAAGCAAAGCTTCAGCATAATTTAATAATACCTCAGCATAACGCATATGTCTCCAAGGTAACTTTTGCTTATCGTATTGGTGATTGATTGCAGGATCAATGAATTTACGTAAATAATAGCCAGTATATGTACCATTCCAGTCTTCAATAGGTCCCTGGCGGGTATCTAATCCTGCCGTAAAGGTACCGTCTTCATTTTCAAAATATCCGGTTTGAATAATTCCATCCGGATCAGTGCCAACAACATCATCAGGTCTTTGTCTCCATTGTGCACCATCATAAAGAATACTTGCATAAAAACGAGGATCTCTGTTTTTGTAAGGAGCAGTATTGATTTCTGCATTATTCCAATCGAATTTTGTTCCGTCAATCATTTCATACGAATCAACCAGTTGCTGAGTAGGAGTGTGGTTACCCCAGTTATGATATCCGTTTGGTCCATAGAATAAACCTGGATTAGGCGATTGCCAATCTGTTCTGTTTACATTATCATAAAAACCAATAAATATATCTTCATTGTTACCATTATTTAAAAATATATTAGTGTAGTTTTCAATGGCTTCTTCTGTTGAAGCAGGGGTTGTACCTCCATATAACTCGTATGCATTTAAATCTATAACAGCTTTTGCGGCATCACGTGCTGCCTCCCAACGAGCAGTTCTGTCTCCTGAAGTATAGCCGATAAGCTCAGGATTTTCATAACCAGAGGTCCATGAACCATTCGAGTTGAAAAGGTCACTCGCTGCATAAAGCAATACCCTTGATTTTAAAGTCAAAGCCGCACCTTTAGTTGCTCTGGCTCTATCTCCCAAAACAGGTAATAAGGCCACTGCAGCATCACAGTCAGCAATTATAAAATCTACTGTTTCAGCAAATGTATTTCGGGCAATTAATAAATCATCAGAAGGAGAATAAGGTGTGTCAATTAGTGGAACACCACCCCAAAAACTCATTAACCAATAATAAAAATAGGCTCTCATAAAATAAACTTCACCGGTAAGTTTATCAATATCATCACCTTCTAAAGAAGAGCTACTGATTCTTTCAAAAAATACATTACAAGCTCGTATGTTTTGATACAAATTGTTCCAGGTAACATTCCTATAGCTATCTACATAATAAGTTGGCCCTAAAACACTAAGGTAACTGTCGCTAATTTCACTGTTTAAAATAGCGTTAGCATCCGCTCTTTTTGTCATTGAAATGTCGCTTAAAGAGGCCAGCATTTCAAGCTGAAATCCATATTGCTGCCCTAAATAAATATCATTAACAAAGGCAGATACTAAAGCCGGATCAGTCCATACCGTAGCATCAGAGTAACGGTCGAAAGGAGCCACTTCAAGAAAATCTTTTTTACAAGAGGTACTTAAAACGACAATGAGTAGTATAAATATTTTTATTTTATTCATGATTTTTCATTTAAAAAGTAACACTTAAACCAACATTAATAACTTTGTTTAAAGGATAGTTATATCCTGAACCACTAGTGTTTTCCGGATCATAATCTTTCATGTCCGGACTATATGTTAGCAGGTTAAATGCACTTACATAGAAACGAAGATTTTGAATTAAATATCGATCAATAACAGATTTAGGTAGGGTATAACCCAATTCAATTGTTTTTAAACGGATATAATCTGATTTATGTAACCAATAAGTATTACGTTGAGTAACCCAGTATTCACCATTTCTGTTATATGTTCGTGGATGCGAATTGCTTGGGTTAGCTTCAGTCCAACGTTCGTCATAAAAGCTTTTTAAGAAATTACCAAAATCACCAGATTCTGTGGTTTGATAGAAAATTCCACCTGCAGCACCCTGGAAAAGAGCTGTAAAGTCAAAGTTTTTATAATTAACACCAATGTTTACACCTCCGGTAAATGTTGGCGTTCTGCTTTTGTCATGACGTACACGGTCATTAGCATCGATGATACCATCATCATTATGGTCTTCAAAAATAATGTCTCCCGGACGAGCTCCCTGCCAGTGAGGAGTGGCATCAATTTGTGCCTGATCCTGGAATATTCCTGTCGCATTATAATATAGATCAGAACCAATAGGGCGATCTGTTGATTGTTGGTAGGTTGGTGCACCAGGTGGTTCATCCCAGAAAAGAATTTTGTTTTTAGAGTAAACTCCATTCAATCCGATATTATACGAAAGATCCCCAATGCGTTTATGGTAGTCAATACTGAAATCAATACCCTGGTTTTGTACTTTTCCAAGGTTTTCATCAGGAAGCGTTAAACCTGCAGTATTAGGTATTGAAGCATTTCTGGTCCATAGTATGTCTTCACGTTTATTATGGAAATAGTCAGCGGTAAACATTAAGTCTCCATCCAAGAAGTGTAAGTCTACACCTATATTTTTTTGAGTAGCAGTTTCCCATGTTACCCCTGTATTTGGAGCAACACCTTCCTGTAATGCCTGATCCAGAGAATTACCATCGTTATTAATAAATAAAAGGTTATTAAATGAATAAGAAGCCAGGTATTGGAAAGGATCAATTAAATCGTTACCTGTTTGTCCCCAGGATGCCCTGATTTTAGCAAAACTTATAAATGGTACATTGTTTTTCCAGAAATCTTCTTCAGATAAAACATATCCTAAAGATACTCCCGGGAAGAATCCAAAACGACTTGATTCTTCAAAAATATACGAACCCTGATATCTCCATACAAACTCCGCTAAATACTTGCTTTTAAAGTTGTAGTTTACACGCCCAAAATAGTTTAAACGAGCTTGTTCCCATGCAGAACCAGAATTGTTAATTTCATCCTGACCTCCGGCAAATAATTGATCAATTGCAGATGACATAAAATATCTGCGGTAAGCCCAGAATGAGTCTCCTTTATTGGTAATTCTTTCAGAACCAGCTAAAAGATTTAATGTGTGAGTATCATTAAACGTGCGAGAGTAGTTAAGCACACCACTTAAAAGTATGCCTTGTGAATCATCCATTGTTTCTGTTAATCTTGGATCGTCAAAGCCTTTTTTACCTCTAACTAACAAAGGCTCGTTATTCTCGTCATAAGATGAACCATCCCATGTGTATAAGTACCATGGAGTAGCCCAGTCCTTATCAAAACGAAGTGTCTTGTCAAGCGAAGCATTTCCCTTAAATGTTAAACCTTCTATTCCAGGAATTTTAAGGTTAACTCCAAAGTCAGAATTTAAAATATATCTCTTATCACGACTATATCCGGTGGCATCAGTACTAATAACAACAGGATTATCACCATATTCGATATCCGGACCAGGAAGTCCATTAGGCCAATATGCCGGTGTATTAGGTTTTGAACGCATCAACATTCTGAAAATATTTTCTGCTGAACGAATAGGGAAGTTACGATCCTCTAAACGACCTGTAGTATTTACATATAAATCTAAATATTTGTTGATCTTAACGTCAAGATTCGATTTAAAATCGTATTGATTGTATTTGGTAGCACTGTTTTTATAAAAACCGTCCTGCGATTTTTCAGAGATACTTACAAAATATTTAAAATTTTCGCTACCACCATCAATAGATACGTTTCCATAAGTTTGATTTGACCATGATTTTAATGTTTCAGCAAACCAATCTGTATCAGGATATCGCCATGGGTCAGAACCATCACGGTACTTTTGAATTTCTTCCTGAGTATAGCGATCAGGTCTGCCAGCATAATAATCAATTTCATTAAGCAATGTTGCATATTCTTCAGCATTTGCCATTTCAGGAATTGTGGTAGGACGAGCAAATCCATGATTGTAAGATGCTTTTACGGAAGGTTTACCCATACTTCCTCTTTTTGTTGTAATGATGATTACACCATTAGCAGCCTGTGCTCCATATATGGCTGCAGAAGCATCCTTCATTACCGACATGCTTTCAATTGTGCTTGGATCAATTCTGTCTAAAGAACGTCCGGGAACACCATCTACAACAACTAGAGGCGCAGAATTACCAAATGTGTTAACACCTCTTATTCGTAAAGTAGCACCATCATATCCTGGTTCACCACCATTTGATATAGCTACCACACCAGGCATTCTACCAGCAATGCCCTGACTTACATTTGTAACCGGAGTCTTTACCAGATCTTCACCTGCAACATTGGTTACAGAACCCGAAAGAGTAGCTTTCTTTTGAATTCCATATCCTACTGCAATAACCTCCTCAATACCAATGGCATCTTCCTTTAATGTTACATCAATAGTTGTTTTTCCATTTAGGCTAATTTCCTGAGATGTCATTCCCACGAAAGAAAATACTAAAACAGCATTTACTGGAACATCATTGAGTACATAATTACCATCGAAGTCGGTTACAGTACCATTAGAACTACCTTTTATAATTACTGTTACACCTGGTAGTGGTGCTCCTGCTGTATCGGAAACTTTTCCTTTAACAGTTACTGTTTTTTGATCCTGAGTATTTTGACTTGGTTTAATAAGGATCAGATTGTTTTCTGTAATTGAGAAGTCAATAGATTCTTGAGAAAAAATCTGTTTAAGGATTTCTTCTATTGATTTATCGCTTACATCAATGTTTAATTTTTTATTCAGGTCTATTTTTTCATTTTCATAAATAAATCTGAATTCACTTTTTTCCTCAATTTCATGAAGGGCTTCCTTGATGGTTTTGCCTTTTAAATAGAGGTCTAAGCGTTGTTTTTGAAAACTGGCAGTTGCTGTTAAATGCCAGCCAAACATCAGTAAGATTAAGCACGATAGCTTTGCTTTCAGTACAATCCCTTTAAAGAACCGATTACGAGAGTTCTTCAAATCATGTTTTTTTTTCATAAATTTGAAATGTTTTAATTAATAGACTTAGTCTAATGTTCCAGCATTAGACTTTTGATTATGACAATTGCGGGAGGGGGGTAAAGCCTCCCGTAATTCTATTTAGCTGATATAATAATTTCTGTTCCTTTTACTTTGTATTTAACATTACTTAATTGGGTTAATGCATCTAAGATGTCTGTAATTGTTATTTCCTTTAAGACTCCCGTATAGTGAATATTAGTTCCCAATTTTATTGGAACTAACTGAATCTGAACATTAAATTGTCGCTCAAGTTTTTTAACTAAACTTTCCAATGAGGTGTTATCCAAATATATTTTGTTGTTAAGCCAACCAATTTCGTGGGAAGGGGTTCCTTTTTTATAGGCCAATTTTTGTGTAGATTGATCATAAGATCCCATTTGTCCCGGTTCAAGGATTAAGTTCTTCCCATTTGGACTAGATAATTCTACTTTACCTTCAAGTAAAGTAGTTTCTATATGATTATTCTCTGCATATGTTGAGAGATTAAACTGAGTTCCTAGAACCTTTAACTTCATACCACCTGATGTTTGTACAACAAAAGGTGTTTTACTTTTGGCAACTTTAAAAAAAGCTTCACCTGAGAAGGAAACATCTCTTATCCCATCTGATGGATTAGATATGTATGTTATAGAACTACCCGAATTTAACGTGACTTCAGTACCATCAGGTAGGGTGATTTCAGCTTTGCTGCCGTTTTCAGTAGAAAGAGCTATAGGTGTTTGCTGATCAATTTTTGAAGGATTTAAAATAGATAAACCTAACACAAAAAGAAGAGAAGCTGCTATTCCTGAAATAGCATAGATAGCTTTTTGAAAGTTTACTTTTCGTTTTTGTTCTTTTAGAATTGTAGCCCCGACTTTTCTCCAAGCCTTTTTAGAATCAAATTTTTGCATATCAGAGATAAAATCAACTGTTTTCCAGATTTTCTGAAAATCAGAATGTACTTTTTCATTTTCAGATGATTGATTCCTCCATTTATTTAATTCATCAAAGGATTTCTCCTCACCAGAAAGCTGGTCAATTATTTGTTCTTTTATCTTATTATCAGGACTCATTTATAGTTCTTTTATAGAAAGACACAGCTAAATACAAATGGTCCTATTGAGAAATGAAAAAAATAAAAAAATTAAATAGCTTCTTTTTCTTGCAGGCAAGACTTTAAATACTGAAGAGATTTCCAAATCTGATTCTTGATGGTTTTTATTGAAGTACCAAGCTTTTCAGCTATTTCTTGTTGTTTTAAACCTTCAAACCTGCTCATTAAAAATACTTGTTTACTTCTTTGGGGTAAAAGATCAATACATTGTTGCACAAAATCAACAAATTCTTGTTCTTCTATAAAATCCAGGTTATTGATCGTTTCTTTTTTAGGGATTTCTTCTAAGTTTTTACGTCTTGATGATTCACTGCGCAGAAAATTCAGTGAAGCATTTTTGCAAGCTTTCAAAAGATAATTGAAGATGTCACCTTTTATATTTATTTCTTTTCTACCTTTCCAGAGCCTAATAAAAACCTCCTGAACGATATCTTCAGAAGCAGTGGTGTTTTGGGTAATTTCGTAAACATAAGCACATAAACGGGGATAATACAAGTTAAATATTTCATTAAAACTAGTATAATCAAGATGGTAATGTAATGGTTTTGAAAACTGTTGATCTCCTAAGCCCATGCTTAAAATTTTATATCACAATATTAAACAAATATAAGTAGATAAAAAAAGTATGACATTGTGATAATTAGAATTTTTTGTTGAGTTTATGGGGTTTAAATTATTGGTATATAATTTAATGTGCGGAGAGTAAGTGACGATAAAATCTTTTGTGGAAGAAATTGAATTATTAATAAACAGAAAACTATTATAGACTTTAATGTTTATAAGAAAGTGTATTAAATTCAATAAAGTTTTTACTATAATAGCAGATATTTTCATATACATAATTGTCAATTTATATAATAGATAGCAGTAATGAATGAATTCTTAAGGCACGTTAATAATATTTCTCCCATATCAAAGGAAGCATCAGAAGAATTAATAAAATGTGTCCGTACAAAAACATATGATAAAGGTGATTTAATCCATAATATTGGTCATGTTTGCAGACACTTGTTTTTTGTTGAATCCGGTTTAGTAAAGCATTTCTACTATCATAAAGGAAGTCAGTTTGTATTCAGGTTTTTTGAAGAGAACCAGTTTTTTATTGCTACCGACAGCTTTTTCAATAACTTACCTGCCGACTATTCTACAGTAGCTTTAGAGGATACTACAATTAGTTATCTTCAATATGAAGATTTTGAACGGCTTTGTAAAAACTACCATTCATTTGAAAGCTTTGCTCGTAAATTTGTTTCCACTGTAGCATATACAGCTATTTCTAACCTAAAAGGCTTGCTATATCTGGATGCAACGGCACGATATGAAAAGTTTTTAAAAGAATACGGACATCTTCAACAACGCATAAGTCTTGGAGATACAGCTGGATTTTTAGGCATATCTCAGGTGTCTTTAAGTCGAATCAGATCAAAAAAGTAATTTTTTAACATTTGTAAAAGGAAATCTGTTCTGAAGGTCATAATTTTGTTTCTAGTCATTTATAATAAATATTCGATTGTAAATGTGTTTTATAATGTATTTGAAATCAAATATTTATCTGTTTTTATATTTTGATATGAGATATTAATGTCTCAATATATTTTATGAAAAAGACTTTTGTTTAGTGATCATTATTTATGATAAATAAAGAGATATTATAACAAATTAAAAGAAATTAAAATGAGTAAATTGTTGTACATTAAAGCCAATGCCAAGGCTGAAGGTGAGTCAAGAACGTTTCAAATTGCAGATAGCTTCATTGAAGTTTATAAAGCAAATAATCCAAATGATGAAATTATAGAGTTGGATTTGTATGATGCAGGATTACAATTTTTACCTAAAGGTAAAATGGGAGAGTTGCGTGAGGCTGTAATGAAAAAGGATACTGAACATCCGGTTTTAAAGTTTGCATATCAATTTGCTGAGGCTGACAAATATGTTTTTGCAGAACCAATTTGGAATTTAGGTCTTCCTGCTATATTAAAAGCTTATATTGATTATGTTGCCATTAGTGGAATTACTTTTGCGTATACAGAAAAAGGACCAGTGGGTTTATTAAATAATAAAAAAGCTGTAAACATTATTACCAGGGGAGGTGATTACTCTAGTGAACCAATGGAATCACTTGAAATGGCTGATAAGTATTTACGTAATATTTTAGGCTTTATGGGAATTTATGATTACACAACTATTGCAACAGATCGTCTTGATATTATTACAGAAGACACTGTATCTCTGCTAAATGATGCTAAAGAAAAAGCTAAAGAAGTAGCTTCAGCTTTTTAGTTTTAAAAAATTACATTTATTTTATTGATGTATTCCAGAACCTGTTTTTAAACAGGTTCTCTTCTTCTTTACTTATAATAAAGTGGTTTATTGCGACTTAATTGTAAGGTATACAGGTAAAATGCATCCTTTTTCAAGGCATTAACAAAATCAAATTATTAAATATAAATAGGAAAATGATTCATCAGAATCGTTTGTAGGAAGAAGTTATCCGTATGTCATATAATGGATAGGATGTTTTTTCAATAAATTCTATATAATAGTTAAAAATAAATTGTACATATTATGAAAAGGATATTAATAGTAATGATGCTTATTACAGCAACAACATTTAGTGCCATTAAAGCTCAGGCACCTCAAGATGGACCTCCTCATGGATCAGCCCCAATTCCATTAGAAATATTTTTAGGAAGTGATGGTTTTACTACGCAGTTAGTACTGGATAGAAACTTTAAAGGTTCTGATAAACTGGGTTACTTTGCGTTATCATTTATTAGAGCAAACTATGATAATGATGAATATTTAAGAGAGTCGATTAATCTGGCTATGTTTAAATATAAACTATATAAAAATTTCAGTATTCTTTCAGGAGCAATGGTTAATTCACACTGGGGTTTCAGACCTTTTGCCGGTGCTCAGTATGGATATCATACCAAAGACTTTATGGGGATGGTAAATACCGGATTTCATCTTACAGAAACTAAAAATTTTGAAACCATTGCAATGGCTGAATATCGCCCGGCTATTCAGGGGCCATGGTCTGTATACTCAAAAGTTCAGGGAATGTATAGTCAAAATACCTTAATAGGTGAGCATGACCGAAGCCATTTATACAGCCGTCTTGGTTTAAGTTATAAGGCATTTTCATTCGGATGTGGATTAAACTACGATTGGTATGGATTTGGACCAATGAAAATAGACGATCATCAATGGGGGATTTTTATAAGTACTATTCTTTAAGGATTGCACTTTGGTTAGCAGATTTAGATTTTGTATTGATTAAAAGAAATAATGAGAATATATTAACGAAGGGGATTAGGGTGAAAAATACAAAAATGTTAGAGTTAACATTATTATTGGCAAGCATGTTAACTATTTTGGCCAATGCTATTATAGCTCCATCTTTACCTTTAATTAGCAATGCTTTTAAAGATTTAGAAAATGTTGAAATATTAACAAAGATGATGTTAACACTTCCTGCATTAACTATAGCAATTATGGCCCCAGTAGCCGGAAGGTTGCTTGATAAAGTGGGTAGACTAAAGGTGTTGAATATTTCACTCCTGATATATTTACTGGCAGGAACTTCAGGTTATTGGTTAGGAGGATTGTATTCTATATTGGTTGGTCGTATTATTTTCGGACTCGGAGTAGCTGGAATTATGACTGTTTCCACAACTTTAATCGGTGACTATTTTACAGGTTCAAAACGTGAACATTTTATGGGTTTACAAGGTGCATTTGTTGCCTTAGGTGGACTTATTTTTATAACTACAGCCGGTGTTTTAACGGATATCAATTGGCGCTTGACATTTTTGGTTTATGGTTTTTCGATAGTAGTTATCATTTTATCACCCTTTACTTTGCACGAACCTAAGATTCATATTGAAAAAGGATCTGTAAATGTTGAACAAAAGTTGAAGATATCATCATGGGTTTGGCTGGCTTTATTTAGCGCATTTACAACTACCGTTAGTTTTTACTTGATTCCTGTGCAATTACCTTTTTTATTACAGCATTTTGATGGAATGAATGGTAATATGGTAGGATTAGCAGTAGGGTGTATGCCTTTTGCTCAAGCAATTGCCTCGTTTTTTTACAAAAGAGTAAAAAACAAGTTTAATTATATCGCCATTTATAGTTTAGGATTTATTCCTATGGCTATTGGATTTGCAATAATTGGATTTAGTGAAGCTTATTGGCACGTAATTACAGGTGTTCTAATTAGCGGACTAGGTGTTGGTTTATTGATTCCTAATGGTAATTTATGGGTAATGAGTTTAGTTCCTGTTCATGTAAGAGGAAAATATATAGGACTGTTAACAACTGCTACTTTTTTAGGTATGTTTTTTTCTCCTATGATAATTCAACCAGTACAACAATGGGTAGGACTTAATTCAAGCTTTCTTGTTGTAGGTGTTAGTCTCGCAGTAGTGTCATTAATCTACTTCATGATTAAAAGAAGAGTAAATGTATAGTTAATATAGGAGATAGGAGTCTCCTTACATTGTTAACCATAAAAAAAACAATAGTCTATGAAGAATTTTTTAAAACAAGGAATTATCGGAGCTTTAATGGGGTTTATAATGAGCTTTATTATGAACTATTTTACAACTCCGATGCCTGATACTTTAATGGATCATGCCATAGGACATGGAATAACAGGAACGATAAGTGGTTTTATGGGAGGATTCATGGGAATAATGGGGTATAGGGCTCAACAAAAAAAGATGAAACGAGCCATGAGTGAGAGTTCACATACACGAGGATGATTTTTTTTCTGGCGAGTTCCATGTGGCAAATAGAAAAAAAATTTAAACACATGAAAAAGGCAGAAATTAAAGAATCTGTATAACTTAATAATCTGCATTCTAAAATTTCAATTGAATGCAGATAAAAATTACGGTTTGTTATAATTAAAGGATAAAAATCCTTTTGAATTATAAAGAGTGTTGAAAGAGTTAAAATCAACACTCTTTTTTGCATTCTGCATATAAGGTATATATCTTAAAAATCAATATTCAATTACGCAAAATCCTCCAGGACGCAAAACTTTAAATTTAAATTGACTATTGATATTTAGTAATTTAGTTGCGAATTTATCTCCTGGTTTTAGAGTTGGAAGTTTTAGTTCCATGATTTCGCCATTATTTTTCTCATATCTAATAATGTAATGATAAAGATTGTATGATGGAATCAGATCTTTAATTTCAATTTCAATCTCTGCATCTGAATTATTAATACGTTCAACTTTGGTAATATTAATTGGTGATGCTAATTGTTTAAAAACGCTATAAGATGGTTTTGGATTTAAATTGACATCTGTGATACCATGGCGACGAATTTTGTATTTACCAAATCCTTCTTCACCCATATGAGTTCTGTAATCGCTTAAACAAAAATATATATACCCGATAATATATGGTTGTTTTTGCCATTGTTTAATATGAAATAACATATCGTCAATTCTTCGCGCATCACCTCCGGTTATAGCAGGTTCACATAAACCGTTTTCGGTAATAAGCAATGGGCGGTCTCCAATTGACATTTTAACAGTATCCAGTCTGGCCGGAAGTTCATTTCTGTCTTTCCCATGCCATGATCCAATGTATTCGTTCCATGTTGGTATGTCAAATAAAAGTGATTCGTCATTTTTCTTTTTTTGCCATATTCTGTTGGATACTACAGTTGTAAATCTCGAAGAATCCAGATCCTTAACGTACTTTTTTAGCTGCAAATAAGTCTCTTTATCAGTATCGCCATTAACTTCATTACTTACTCCCCACGAAAATATACTTACATGATTATAATGATCTTCGATAAAACCTTTTAATTGTTTTTGAGCTGAAACAATTAATTCAGGAGTTAATTTCGCAGGTTTCTGCCACCATGGTAATTCCTCCTGTACCAGGATACCATATTTGTCCATCAAACTTAACATGTAATCATCCTGTGGCCAGTGAAAGCGAGTTATGCATACATTTAAATCTTTCATGGAACGAACAATAGAGTCCATGTAACTACGGGGTTCTGTAATTCCGTATTTAGTGCTGCTACCCGGCATGTATTCAATGCCCGGAAGTCGGACTACATCGCCATTTATGTAAAGTTTCTCTCCTTTAATTTTCACCTCCTTAAATCCAAAAACTGAAACATTCTTATCAGAGTAGCCTTCTTTTTTAACAATGGCAGTCTCCAGTTCATATAAATTTGGATCATCAAAATGCCATGGCTTTATTTTTCTCAGCTTAAAAGAGGTTTTGAATATACCATTATGTGATTTAAGCTTTTGTCTTTCAGAATATATTACAGTACCTGTGGTTTTATCTTTTAAGCTAAATTTAAATTCGGCATTTGAAATATTTTTCTCCCATAGTTTTACTGTAATGAGGGTATTACCTGTACTGTCTTTTAAACATAGTTCAGGGGTTACGTGTACAAATTGTAAAGATGGTTTATCAGAGATAATAAGGTTTACAGAACGAGTAATTCCTCCATCATTTACCCAGTCAAATGATTTATCATTTGGTAAATTATCTTTGGAGAACTTATTATTGACCGCAACAACTATTTTATTGTTTTTGCCAAAATCTATGAATTTTGAAATGTCCAAAGAAAAAGTTGTATATCCGGCGTTTAAATTTTCACCTGCTTTTTTGCCATTAATATAAACGATAGCATCATGATATACTGCATCAAATTTTAAACGAATAGCTTTGCTTTTCCAGTTTATTGGTGCAGCAAAATTTTTTTCGTACCAAGCTAAACCTTCGTACTCCTCGTTTTCTTTTTCCAGATTCCAGGAGTGAGGAACGTTAACTTTATGTATTAACTTAGCCGACAGTCCATTTTGCCAATTATTTCCAAATCCAATATTATTTGAATCCGTTGTAAATTGCCATTCTCCATCCAAAGAGAATAACTCTCTTGATTGACTATTGATAACAATGAAAATGTGTAGAATTAATGTTGATAGAAGTAAGACTTTCCTGGTCATTATAATGAATTTAAAAGTTTATCATTTTAATTACTATAATATTAAAATGGCATATAAATATTAAATATATAATGGTGTAAGATAAAGTTATACAGTTGCTCAGAGAATGGATGATTTTATCATATTAATGGATAAATCATTAAAATAATTCCGAATGTTGGATTATAGGTTTGGTTTTTAAGGATTACATTAAGAAATAAGATAGAATGGATAAAAAACAGAATATTAATATTGGATAAAACCAATTGCAAAAAGAAGAATGAAATTTATTTTATGCAATTGATATTAGGGTTATAAGAAATTATGCCATTAACTTTTGTTTTATTTTTCCGGGTTGTATTATAACCATTATAGCGGATAAAATACTAAATACACCAATAACCCAGGTCATTGGCCATGGAGTACCATCATTAAATATAGCAAGTAATACTGACGAGAGTACTCCACTACCGTATTGTAAAGATCCAATTAAAGCAGAAGCGGCCCCAGCCATTTCAGGTACATCATCAAGTGCAGCTGCATTTGCCGAAGCTGAAACAATTCCATTCATTGAGAAAAAGAAGAAAATAGGTATGGCCATTCCTACAATACCACCGATATCAAGCTTTACTAAAAACATTAATAAAATTCCAGCAATCATAGCAACGGTTGTAGATGCTCTGAGAAGATTTTTTAAACTATATCTACGCACCAATTTTCGGTTTAAAAAACTTAAACTCATAATACCGGTAGTATTTATGGCAAAAAACCAACCGTAATTTTGTGGTTTAACACCAAAATATGTAATGTAAACATAGGGAGATCCTGTTACAAAAGCGTAAATACCTACATAAAAAAATGTAACACATAAGGTGTACATCATAAATCGGCGATGGGTTAAAAGTACTTTATATTTTGAAAATGCCTTTGCAATAGATGAATTGGGTCTTTTTTCTTTTGGAAGCGTTTCCGGTATCCATATAATAGATACCAGCATTATAATTCCAAAAATGGTTAAAAACCAAAAGATACTATGCCAGGATGAAAACTTTAAAATCTGACCACCAAACAGAGGGCCTATAATGGGTGCAAGAGCCATAACTATCATCAGTGAGGATAACATTTCAGCAGCTTTGGTTTTGCTATGTCTATCTCTTACCATGGCTCTCGAAAGCATAGGACCTGTACATGCACCAACAGCCTGCACCATTCGCCAAAATAGTATTTGAGTAATATTGTGTGAAAGGGCGCATCCTGCCGAGCCGATAATAAATAATAGAGAACCGATGGTTAATGGTAATTTTCTGCCTAATCTATCACTTATTGGGCCCCAAATGAGTTGTGCAATTGAAAATCCAATTAAAAATCCAGTGATGGTTAGTTCTACATTACCTCGTAAATCAATTTCCATTTGAGGCATGGCAGGCAAATATATATCTGTTGAAAGAGATGTAATTCCCATAAAGACACCTAGAATTCCTAAAAGTATAATACTGCTGTTTTTTAATGTATAAGTATGTTTAATCATTTAATGTTTTTTTTAAAGCAACATTCTTTAAAGTCAGAGTAGGCAACCATGCAAATGAGTGTAAATTTGAATCTTTAAAATTGAGCGGTAATTTTTCACTTTTTTAATGGCACCTCAATAGTAAATAGTATTGAAGGTGCCGGAATTAATATGTATTGGATTCTTTTTACTCAAAAGTGACAGAAACTTCATTCAGCCAGTTTACAATTTCAATGTGTTGAGGACAGCTTTTTTCACATTTTCCGCATTTAATACAATCAGAAGCTTTTCCGTTTGTTTTTGTATAATTGTCGTAATAAACTTTTTCGATATCAAATACACTTACTGTTTTTTGTTTTACAGTATTGTATAAAGAAAAATATTCGGGTATAGCAATGTTTTTAGGACATCCATCTACACAATATCTACAAGCTGTACATTGAATTGCAATGGATTCATTAATCATTTTTACAGCCTTACTAATAACCCGATCCTCTTCCTGATTTAAGGCCTGAAAATTTTTCATGTAGCTCATATTATCCATCATTTGATCGAAAGATGACATACCGCTAAGCACCATAATAACATTATTTAAAGATGCAGCAAAACGTATTCCCCATGAAGCTATAGAAAGATTGGAGTTTGAGGATTTAAACAAATTTGAAACTTTAGCGGGTACATTTGCTAAACTTCCTCCTTTTAAAGGCTCCATTACAATTATTTTTTTACCATGTTTTTGTGCTACATTGTAACATTTGCCCGACTGAATACTTTGATTATCCCAATCGATGTAATTGATCTGAAGCTGCACAAATTCTATTTCTGGATGTTTGGTTAAAATTTCATCAAGTAACACCGCACTGTCATGATATGAAAAACCAATGTGTTTAATTTTACCTTGTTTCTGTTTTTCCTGAATAAAATTAAATGCGTCAAACTTTTCTGCTTTAGCGTAATTATCAACACCTAAATTATGAAGTAAATAGTAATCGAAATAATCAACACCTACTTTTTCAAGTTGCTCATTAAAAATTCTTTCCAAATCATCCTGTTCTTTTAAAAACATGGTTGGTAGTTTGGTTGCAATAGTAAATGATTCTCTGGGATATCTTTTAACTAAACAATCGCGTACTACATTTTCACTAATAAAATCATGATACATATAAGCTGTATCAAAATAGGTAAAACCATTTTCAATGAAAGCATCTACCATGTTGTTCACTTGTTCATAGTTGATACTTTTTTGGTCCTTTGAGTTTAATAGCGGTAAACGCATACAACCGAAGCCTAGTTTTTTTTGCTGAGTTAAATTCATTTTATCTGGTGTTCAATTTATTTTTCATTCAAAATGATAGGTACAATGGCACCTCTTATGATTTTAATCGAAATTCAATCTTATTTACGATGACAAAGTTGTTAAATATTTAAAATAACAGATTATCTTCTTTACTGATTTAATTACCATTATTACGGATAAATGATTTTTCTGCATGTAAATTCTTCCGACTACATGAGCAAATATTCCATTTGTAAAACGTTTTAATAAAAGGCATTCCTATTTATAATGGTGTATAGTGTTCTGCAAATTTGATCATTTGATTATTTTATATATCTGTAATTGGGGTATGTAATTCCGTAAATTGGATAGGGTATATTTTCTTAAACATTACAATTTTTGTAGTGTAAAAAAACTTTTTTTTGATAGTTAAATAGTGTTAGTATATAGAGTATCGATCTTTAATGAATTGGTGGTTGCATTGTTTCTTTTTCCTAATTATAATTCATTATATGATCGGTACTTTTTTTGTAGTTAAAATGCAATAAAACAGGTAAATATAAATCATAATTCAAATAATTTATAGCAGGTAAGTAAAAATAAATGTCGCATATATAGGGTGATCCTTAAATGATATTTAAGAGAATGTAGTAACAGAATAAAAAAGTATGCAAAAGACAATAAGAATTTTTTTAGCAATTGTATTATTAATAACAATAGGTGTTATGTTAGTGTTAGGACAGGCAAAATTTGGACAGTTACCCAAAGGAGAAAGATTAGAGCGTATATTGAAATCGCCTAACTACAAAGATGGAGAATTCCGCAATATTAATGAAACTCCGGTTTTATCTACAGAGAAAAGCAGGTTTGGCGTTATGATGAATTTTATGTTCAGAAAAAAAATAGATCTGGCACCTGAAATTGATATCCCAGCGATAAAAACAAACCTTAAAGATCTTAAATCTGATGAAGACTGCTTGATATGGTTTGGGCATTCATCTTATTTTATGAAGATAAATGGTAAAACCTTTTTAATTGATCCTGTATTTAGCGATTATGCTTCTCCTTTTTCTTTTATAAATAAAGCATTTAAAGGTACAACAGCTTTTAAGGCTGAGGATATGCCTGAAATAGATTATTTAGTTATTACCCATGATCATTGGGATCATTTAGATTACCATACTGTATTGGAGTTAAAAGACAAAGTACATCATGTTATTTGTGGATTGGGTATAGGACAGCATTTTGAATATTGGGGATATGATGCTGATATTATTACAGATTTGGATTGGTACGAAGGTTTAGATTTAGATGAAGGATGGCGTATGACAGCAACACCAGCCCGTCATTACTCAGGTAGGGGTTTAAAAGGAAATCAGACTCTTTGGGTTTCATATGCTTTACAAACACCAGCACTTAATGTTTACATAGGAGGAGATAGCGGATATGATGAATTTTATAAAGAAATTGGATCAAAATACGGACCTTTTGATTTAGCGATTCTTGAGCAAGGTCAATATAATCAGGATTGGAATTTGATACATATTTTGCCAGATCAGGTATTTGAAGCTGCTAAAGAATTAAAAGCAAAGAGTATTTTACCTGTGCACAACTCACGGTTTGCCCTGGCAAGCCATCCTTGGTATGAGCCATTAAATAAAATGGTTGAAAATCATAAAGATTATGGAATAAGGGTAATTACACCAGAGATAGGAGAAGTTGTAAATGTAAAGGATAGTACGCAAACTTTTTGCAAGTGGTGGCTAAGTGTGGAATAGAATATTTTCGTTTATTGTTTTTTTATAAAAACTATATTAAAGATTGATGTTTGGATTATAGATGTACAAATTCACAAAGGATATTTATAAATATTTTTAAAATTTTATTTATTGAATTTTGCTTTATTGCAATATTACCATACAATCTTATTATAATATAAAAGGCTGTTTCAAATTAAGAAACAGCCTTATTAGAACTAATAAACTTTATAACAAACTACTCAGCATAAGCAACTCCATTAAAGCAAGCTGTATAAATGGCTTTAATTTCGTCTGCTGTAGGTTTTTTTGGATTAAATAATGTACAAGGATCGTTTAATGCATTTTTAACCATAGTGTCTAATTTTTCATTCCATTCTTTTTCATCAACACCAGCTTCTTTAAAAGAAGGAACTACTCCAACCTGAGTTCTCAGGTTTTCTACTTCTGTTGCAAAATCCTCTGCGTTTTCTTTACCAAATAATGCTGCAAGATCATTGTATTTATCTGTTGCAGTAGAGTTATATCTGATAACATTTGGCATTAAAATCGCGTTGGCACAACCGTGGGGAACACCGAAAGTACCACCTACCTGGTGAGACATAGAGTGAACAATACCTAACCATACATTTGTAAAAGCCATACCTGCCATACAAGAAGCATCATGCATTGCCTGACGTACTTCTTTATTATCAGGATTTTCAACTACAGTAGGCAGATTTTTAAAAACTAAGCTAATGGCATCCTTAGCTAAAGCATCATTATATCTGTCTGCAATATTTGAAACATAAGCTTCTACTCCATGACTTAATGCATCTAAGCCAGTGTTAGCTGTTACGTTTTTAGGCATTGATTTACATAATTCACCATCAACAATTGCAATATCAGGGGTTAATTCATGAGAAACAATTGGGTACTTTGTTCCTTTTTCCCTGTCTGTAATAACTGATAAACCTGTAATCTCTGTACCTGTACCACTAGTAGAAGGAATTGCAACAAAAATAGCTTTATTACGCAATGGTTTTACAGCAAAAGGAGCAGCTAATTCTTCAAGTTTTGAATCAGGATACTCATAATATATCCACATTGCTTTTGCTGCATCAATAGCAGAACATCCACCTAAACCAACGATTATATCAGGTTGTTCCTGCTTAAAAAATTCAGCTCCTCGTAAAACTGTTTCAATAGAAGGATCAGCTTCTACGCCATCAAAAACAGCCGATTCAATATTTGCCTCTTTTAGGTATGCAACAGTATTGCCTAATGATCCATTTCGTTTTACTGAATTTCCACCAATAACAATTACTGCTTTTTTACCTTTGATCTCTTTCAAATTCTCCAAACTACCTAATCCGTGAAATATTTCTTTCGGAACGATAAACTTTGCCATTTACTTTAAATTTTAATTTGTTGATTGATTATTCAATGTTTACAATGACAAAAGTATAGCAACACAAGCTTGAGTTTGTTACTAAAAAGGTTCAATCGCTTATGAAAAAAGATCATTTTAAACTAATACGCTTAGTGTAAAATTATTATTTGTTGAATAAATGTTGATTATCAGTTGTTTATTGTTGTATTTTGAAAGAAGATAAATTTAAAGTAAAAAATATGATCTGATTTCAAATAGTTAAATTTAAGCGATTTATATGATAATTTATACTTTATTTTACAGCGATGAGTAAGAAATAAACGCTATTGCTTTTGCAGTTCGGTAGGATTTATACCAAACTTATTTTTAAATGCAGCACTAAAATTAGATAGATTACCATATCCAAAATCCATATATATATCTGAAGCAGTAAGCTCTCCATCTTGTAATATTTCCATAGCTTTTTGCAAACGTTTATCCTGAAGCCATTTGCCCGGCGATTCTCCAAATTCGTTTAAAAATCTTCTTTTAAAAGATGACAAACTCATATTACATAAAAATGCAAACTCCTCAAGTTTAAGATTGGAGTATGCATTACTTTCTACAGTTTTTTTAAAGGGTGATATTTCTTTTGATATTAATGAATACAAATACCTTTCAAATTCAGCTCCGTATTTGGTCAATAAGTAAGTTAAAATCTCCTCAAACTTAATGTTTAACATTTGAGAAGAAAAGCGATCCTCAATTAGACTTATGTTGGATAATGTAATCAGAAATGAACTTATATATTCATCATTTTCTATGATAAAAAAAGATGTTTCCTCTTTATTTTCAGGTTCCTTTATTTCATATTTTTTTAAGTAGTTCACTAAAACATGTTCAGAAAAGAAAAAGAGCTTACAAAAATAGGTATCCTCATTATCCAGAAGTTCTGTCCATAACCAATTTCCTTGTCGAATCAATAAGGACTGATCTTTACTTACCATTGCCGATGCATCAGCAAAATGTACCTGCTTTTTACCCACTTGTAAAAAGCTAAACATATTCATACTTAACTGAACTTTACTTTTTACAACATCCTCAGTCATTTTGTAATCATAAATAAATAAGTCTTTATTTAGATTACTCTTTGATTGGTATATTTCTGGTATATTTTCTATCTGCATGCTATGTTATATCCAAAAGAAATAATTAGTATTTATTACTCGTATAAATCTGATTAAGCTTAGATCAGTACTTTTACTTTAAATCACAAACCTAAGCTTAATATTTTTAAAACAGGAGGTGCGTATTACTAAAACACCTACCATTATTGCGGATAATTATTGTATAAACTTATTTCATGTGTTTGTATGTGTTTGGTGATAGTGAATACAATAAATTATATAAAGAAATAGGATCAAAATACGGACCTTTTGATTTGGCTGTTTTGAGCAAGGTCAATATGATCAGGATAGGAATTCAATACATATTTTGCCTGGTCAGATATATAATACTGCTGAAGAATTAAAAGCGATAAGTATTTTACCCGCTCTCTATTCAAGATTTGCCTTGACAAACCATCTAGGGTATGAACCATAAAATAAAATGGTGGGAAATCATAAAGATTATGTTATTAGGGTAATTATATCACAGATAGGAGAATGTGTAAGTGTAAAAGATAGTGCACAAACATTTAGTAGATGGTGAAAATAGATTAGCAGAAAATCGATACTGTATTTTTCTATAAAAGTCATTTCGTCATGATGATCTTTTGATATATTTTAATTCATTGACTTTTATCCATTAAAAAATAGCGTTGGTATTAAAATATTTTCTGTCATAATGTAAAGAAAGCTATAATACATTTTGCAACTTCCTACAAATTCCATATAAAATGCTCTAAAATATCTACTTCCTTGAAAGATAATGATGTATCATGTTTGATAGTTGTGTAACAAATTTGATAGTTGTTCATTCAATGTATCAAAAGTGATGGTTATTGATACCTGATTGTTAATAATCCTTCATATCCCTCCATAAATTTGATAATGTAAATTTTTCGATTGCACTTGAAGCTGAATACAACATTACAAAACTTATCAAAATGAAACAGTACAATATTTTTAGATTATCTCTTCTTATCGCAATGGGCGGTTTTTTATTTGGATATGATATTGCGATGATGTCGGGTCCTACAGCTCAGATTCAGGATATATTTAATCTGTCAGATTCGAACCTTGGATTTACTGTAGCCATTGCTATTATTGGTACTATAATAGGTACTATTATAATAGGAAAGCCTGCAGAGAAATATGGAAGAAAGCGTTCTCTTATTTTCTTATCAGGAATGTTTGCAATATCGGCCATAGGAAGTGCCTTTGCTCAGAGCTGGTATATGTTGATATCATTTCGTTTTATCACAGGTATATTCCTTGGTAGTACCACAGTAGTTACTCCTATGTTTATAGCAGAAATTTCACCTGCTAATAAGCGTGGTACGTTAGTTCTGTTAAACCAGTTTTTAGTTGTATTTTCAATTTTTTTGGCTTATGTAATTAACTATGTAATTTCGCAAGCTTTTGCAGGAGAAACCTGGCGTATTATGATTGGAGTAGAAGCCATTCCTGCAATTATATTTTTCATATTATTATTTTCAGTTCCTGAGAGTCCTCGTTGGTTAGTTAATAAAAACCGTAAGGCAGAAGCACTTCAGGTATTTGAAAGTATTGGAGCTAAGGATCCACATGGAGAGTTAAACTCAGTAGTTGAGGCTATTGAAGCAGAAATGCATTTGGAACATGGTAAACTTTTCGTAAAAGAAAATCGTTTCCCTGTGATACTTACTATTCTTATTGCTGCATTTAATCAATTAGCTGGTATCAATGCCATTATGATATATGCACCTCGTGTATTCGAAATGGCTGGATTTGCAACTGACTCCGCATTACTGCAATCGATATCAATAGGTTTAACTAATTTGACCTTTACTTTTATTGCTCTTTTCTTAATTGATAAATACGGGAGAAGAACATTGCTTATGACTGGTTCTGTTGGAATGGTATTCTTCTTAAGTATGTTGGCTAAGGCATTCTACACAAATAACTTTACTGAATTTGGTGGTTATGGTGTTATGATCTACCTCATGGGATTTATTGCCTTTTTTGCTTTTTCACAAGGAGCTGTTTTATGGGTATTTATATCTGAAATATTTCCTAATAAGGTACGCTCAAAAGGACAGGCTCTGGGAAGTTTTACTCACTGGATTATGGCGGCAGCATTAATTTGGGGATTCCCAATAGTGGCAGAAATGCCAGGTGTAGGCGGAGGTTTCTCATTTGCATTCTTTGCGTTGATGATGGTATTACACTTCTTTTTTGCATGGAAGCTTATGCCTGAAACCAAAGGTAAAAGTCTGGAAGAAATTCAACGTGATATACAAAATAGAAGTCAAAAATCAGTTGAAACTCAATCTATATAGAAAAAATCAAATGAAATGAAACAAAACGAGAAAAAAATATTATGCATTGGCGAGGTTCTTTGGGACATGCTTCCTACAGGAGCCAAACCTGGTGGAGCACCAATGAATGTGGCTTTACATTTGAAAAACATAGGATTAAATGTTCAGATCGCAAGCCGGGTTGGAAATGACGAACAAGGACGTAAGTTAATTGAATTCTTAAAAGAATCGGGATTATCTACCAGTTTAATTCAAATAGATGATCAACTGCCAACCAGTGAAGTGTTAGTTAATCTTGATAATAAAGACCAGGCAAGTTATACCATATGTGAGCCTGTAGCATGGGATGCTATTCTGTTTACACCAGAACTTGAAAAAGCTGCAAATGAGTCAGATGTGTTAATATATGGTTCTTTGGCGTCAAGAAATTCTGTTACCAGTGATACTATTATGAAATGCATTGACAGGGTAGACTTTAAAATTATTGATGTAAATCTACGTCCTCCTTATGATAAACAAGATATAGTTGAGCCTTTAATAGCCAGAGCTAATTTCGTAAAGCTCAATGATGATGAGATGAGGGAAATTGGAAAATGGAATAATCTGACAGATAAAAGTGAAGAATACCTGATGAGCTGGTTAGGTGAGAAGTTGAATATAGATACTATTTGTATGACTAAAGGACCTGTAGGTTCTGTATTATTAAATAAAGGAGAATTTCATAAACACAGTGGATATAGAGTAGAAACAAAAGATTCGGTTGGTGCAGGTGATGCTTTTCTAGCCGGTTTTATTTCTGCTTATCTACAAGATAACGACCCAATCAAAGCTTTGGATTTTGCTTCAGCTACAGGGGCTTATGTAGCTTCAAAAGAAGGTGCAACTCCAGATTATGACCTAGAGCAAATTAATTCAATTTTTACTAATTTATAAACAAATTTATGCTATGAAAAAATCAGACAATTGGAGAATATTAACTGGTATTTTTCTGTCTATGTTTCTGTTTGTTTTAACAATAGGAGCCAATGCACAGGTAAAAACTGTTAATGGTATAGTTACCGGAACCGATGGTTTAGGTATACCCGGAGTTACTATTTTGGAAAAAGGAACAAATAATGGTACTATAACTGATCTGGATGGAGCTTACAGCATTAATGTTCCGGAAGGTGCAACTCTGTCCATATCTTTTATTGGTATGGTAAGTCAGGAAATTCAAGTTCAGGGGAAAACAAAAATTGATGTTTTACTTGAACAAGAAAATATTGGGCTGGAGGAAGTTGTTGCTGTTGGTTATGGTGTATTAAAAAAGGCAGATTTAACAGGTGCAGTTGAAGTCGTTAAGATGGAATCAGTCTCGGATGTCAGTCTAAGTTCTGGAAGTCCTGTTGTGGCTTTGCAAGGAAGGGTACCTGGAATGTATATAGAGAAATCAGGATCTCCATCAGGAGCTGACACAAGAATACTCATTCGTGGAGAAAATACATTAGGCGATAATAATCCTTTGTTTATCATTGATGGAGTTCCAACTAAAAGACCAGAGGTATTTCAAAGCCTGAGTCCGAGTTCTATTTCTTCAGTGCAGGTTTTAAAAGATGCTTCTGCATCTTCAATTTACGGTGCCAGAGCATCAAATGGAGTTGTAATTGTTACAACCAAAAATGGAGCTAAGCAGGATGGTAAAGTTACTGTACAGTTCAATTCCAATGTTTCTATCCAATCAGAAAAACCACAACGCTTTAAAATGGCCAATGCAGTTCAGCGAGGAAGAGCATTATGGCAGGCATCAGTGAATGACAGGGTAGATCCGTCGTCGGGTTATGGCGAGATATACAATTTTGACTGGAATAATAATTTTGATAACCCTGTATTAAACAGTGTAACAGTTCAGCCATATGTAGGAGGTGATACAAATGTACCTGCAGGCGATACTGACTGGCAGGATGAAACTTACGATGCAGGTTATGTATTCAATAATGATTTAACGATTTCAGGTGGAAATGAAACATCTTCTGTATTATTGAATCTGGGATACCTTAAAAATACCGGTATGCTAAAATATACCAATTACGACAGGATTACAGCTCGTTTAAATGCTCAAACAAGCATGTTAAACAATAAGTTAAAAGTAGGAATTAATACACAAGTTGTTTCTTCGAACGAGACTCTTGAAACACCAGACCTGGGTAGTGTACCAACTCCTGCATTAGCTATTTCTATGCCTCCGACTATACCTGTTTATACTGCTACAGGAGAATATGCAGGTCCATTGGGTTCAGGTTATTCAGATAGAAATAATCCTGTATTTATGCAATATATAAATCGATTTGATAACACTAATCGTTCCTATCTTTTTGGAAATGTTTTTGCAGAGTTGGAGCTTATTCCAAATTTAGTATTGAGGACTAATGTTGGTATTGACTATTCAATGGTAAAAGATAAAGATATAGAACCTGCATTTGAAAATGGTTTTATTTCACGATCAGTGAATAGTTTAACAATGTACAATAGTGATTTTACCAGTGTTACCTGGTCAAATACTGCAAACTATAAGTTAAAGAAAGGTAATAGTGATTTTGGATTTCTTTTGGGAGTTGAATCTGTGAGCGATGATTTTAAGGATATTACAGGTTATAAGGAAGGGTTTTCTACCCAAACAGAAGAATTCTTTGTGTTAAGTGCGGGAACAAGCAATGGAAATAGTTATGGAACAGCAAATAGCAGCAGGCTTTTTTCTCAATTTGGAAAAATAGATTATGGTTATGAAGGTAGGTACTTAGCATCTTTTACTCTACGACGTGATGGATCCTCTCGTTTTGGTAAAGATAATCGATATGGTTTATTTCCGGCAGCAACTTTAGGATGGCGACTAAGCGAGGAAGAATTCTTGAAATCATTTAAGAAATTAAGTAATCTTAAATTAAGAATTGGAGCTGGACGTGTAGGTAATCAGGATGTTGGTGAATATGCCAGTCTTGCTTTATTTGAACCCCGTTATGGTGCTACTGCTGATCAAATTTCATCAATTGAGCACAATTCATTTTTCGATCAGTTTTGGAATGTGGGTTCTGCTTATGCTCTGGATGGTTCTGATTCGGGTAATCTTACATCAGGTTTTGTTTCGGTACAGGCAGCAAATCCAGCGTTGAAGTGGGAGACTACAGAAGAACTAAATATTGGTATTGATTTTGGACTATTTAATAGTCAGTTAATGGGTGCTTTTGATTATTTCACAAGAACAACATCGGATATTCTTATTCAACCACCAGTTGCATCAGCTTTAGGTGAAGGACAAAAACAATTCCTGAACGGGGCTACTCAAAAGAATAATGGATGGGAGTTTGCGTTGAGTTATCGTAAAGATGTTAATGAGGATTTTACCTATGAAGTATCAACCACTTTAAGTCACTTCAAAGATAAGATTACAAAGTTGCCAGAAGAAGTTAGAACTGCTTATGCAGGAAATGCTGAAAAAACAATTATTGGCCATTCGAGTCGCTCAATATTCGGATATGTGACTGATGGTATTTTTCAAAATGATGCAGAGGTAGAAGCTCATGCAACACAAGTAGGTGCAGCTCCGGGAAGAATTAGGTATAAAGATTTGAACGATGATGGTAAAATCGATGCACTTGACCAGAACTTTTTAGGAACAACACTTCCTGACCTTGAGTATGGTTTGAGAGTTGCTGTAAACTATAAGAATTTTGATTTATCCCTATTTGGTTCAGGTGTTGCCGGAAAAACAGGATATGATTATTATATCAACATTAATAATTTTGTAAGAAGTAGGGATAATGTGGGTCCCGGTGTATTTAACGCATGGACACCCCAAAATACAAACACATCTATTCCAGCATTAAGTTTATCAGACAACAATAATGAAGTAAGACCATCAGATTATTATAACGTAAATGCGTCATACTTTAAATTAAGAAATCTGCAAATAGGTTACAATCTTACCTCATTAGTTTCAGATAAGTTAGGATTTGAAAATCTTCGTATTTATTTCTTAACCGAAAATCTGTTTCTTATTAAGAGTAAAGAATTTCAAGGCCCGGATCCTGAAAGAACTAATGTGAATACTATTCCAATTCCTAGATCATTCTCATTTGGAGTAAACATCGTATTATAAAGAATAAAAATGAAAGTCATGAAATACATATATAAAAATTGGTTTGTTTTAATATTAGTAGTCTTATTATATTCTTGTAAAGACTATCTGGAAGTAGAACCTCAAGGTTTTATCGAAGCTGGATCTCCATCTGTAGAAAGTGCTGAAGGTTTGGTAACAGCAGCTTATGCTGCAATTGGTAACAATGATATGATTGGCCCTATTGCGAGTATGTGGGTTTATGGTAGTGTTCGTTCTGACGATGCCTATAAAGGAGGTGGAGGAACTGGTGATGTGGAACCATTTAACTTTTATGAGCAGTATAATATTACGCAACCTGAGCAAAGCTGGTTAGCAGGTCTTCCATATACATGGGAAAACTATTATTCTGCCATCTCAAGAGCTAATGCTGCCTTAAAAATGTTGAACCAACTTTCTGATGAGGAATTTGAAGATAGAACTATCCGTATTGCAGAAGCTCGATTTTTAAGAGGACACAGTCATTTTATGCTAAAAATATTGTTTAAGTATATCCCTTATATTGATGAGAATCTATCGAATGATGAAATCATACAAACCTCAAACAGAGTGTATACCAATGATGAATTGTGGAATGTTATTGCTAAAGATTTTCAGTATGGTGTAGATAATCTTCCTGAAGATCAATCTGAAATAGGTAGAGCAAACAAATTTGCTGCTGCTGCATACCTTGCTAAATTAAGACTATATCAGGCATATGAACAGGATGATAACAACAATGTTGTAAATATCAATACTACACGTTTACAAGAGGTAGTTGACTTAACTGAAATGGTTATAAAATCTGGTAAATATTCATTACAACCAGATTTTGCAGAGAATTTTTTGGATGGATATGATAATGGTCCTGAATCTGTTTTTGCTATTCAATTTTCAATAAGTGATGGAACAACTGCCGGACGTTTGAATTTCGAAAATGGATTAAACTATCCTCATGGAGCTCCTCAGTATGGTTGTTGCGGATTTCACCAGGCTAGTCAAAATATGGTAAATGCTTTTGCTACTGATGAAAGTGGATTACCAAAATTTAACACTTTTAATGACGTAGAATTAAGTGCTGAAGATATTACACCTGCAGGGGTAACTGTTGATCCTCGAATAGATCATACCGTAGGTATGAACGGACACCCATATAAATATCGTAACGAGGAAGCTTATATTTTTAATAATAGTTGGATTAGAGAGCCTGGAGTATATGGTTACTTTCAAAGTATGAAAGAACAACAGGCTGCTGATTGTTCTTGCTATAAGAAACAAGGTCCGTTTATGGGAGTTTCTAAAAACATTGATATTATTCGATATGCTGATGTACTTTTAATGCAGGCTGAAGCTTATATTGAACTTGGTGACCAAGACAAGGCCAGACCATTAATCAATCAAATTCGTAAAAGAGCTTCAGAAAGTACTGAGCGAACTAAGTTTGCTGACGGTTCAAATCCTTCTAATTACCTGATTAGTGAATATGATGGAGTAAATCTTTCGTGGACACAGGAAAATGCACGAATTGCTTTACAATGGGAAAGAAGATTGGAATTTGCGATGGAAAGTCCTCGTTTCTTTGATCTGGTACGTTGGGGTATTGCAGAACCTACACTGAATGCTTATTTAGAAAAGGAAAAAACCAGAAAAGATTTCTTGAATAAAGCTCAATTTACTGCTGGCAGAGATGAATATTATCCTATTCCACAACGTGAGATAGATTTTACAAAAAAATTGTATGAACAAAATGTGGGATACTAATTCCTACAGCACTTATTAAGGAATAAATTTTCGGAGTGAATAGCGAATTATTCACTCCGGTTTTAGTCCTGTTTTGACCTTATATAAATAGAAGTACAATATAAAACATTTACAATGAAGGCATTTTTTATTATACCTTTTATGTTTATTCTGTTATCGTTACATGGTTGCAAGATGAATCCTAAAAATAAATCTCAATTATCCGGAATTCACTTTTCAATACCAGAGATGCAATTGGATGCTCCAAAGGAACTATTCTTGTACAATGGAGAATATCACCTATTTTATGAGGTAAAAGAAAATGACCAATTAATTCATTGTAAGCATGCAATTAGTAAGGATTTAGTCAACTGGAATCAAATATCTAAAACCAATGAACTGGATTCGCTTGTTTCAAATGGTGTATGGAGTGTTGTGGTAGACCAAAATAATCAGAGTGGTTTGGGAAATGAAGATTCTACTTTAATAGGATTTTACACTAATGCCAGTATTAACGATGAATCAAAGATCCATAATTATAAGTCAATTAGTTTAGCAATTAGTAATGATAATGGTAAAAGTTGGTTAAATAAACCAGAATATGAGATTCAACTTTATAACACCATCTCAGATATTAAAGATGTAAAAGTGATATGGCATGAAGAAATGCAGCGTTGGGTTATGTTGGTTTTATCAGGATATCAGGTTCAGTTTTATTTCTCAGACGATCTGTTAAACTGGGAGTACTTTAATGAATTTGGAAATAAAGTTGACGAGAAAAAAGGAGAATGGACAGACCTTGAGTTTTTTCAAATAGGAGTTGATAATTCAAATAATAAATTTTGGGTTCTTTTTATAAGCGCAACTGAAGGCTCTCCTAATAATGGAAGTGGAACTCAATATTTTGTGGGAGAGTTTAATGGTTTTGAGTTTGTTCCAATCACACATAAGCCAAAATGGATAGACAATGGAAGTGATAATTATGCCGGGGTAGGCGTAACAAATTATTATAAACTGGGAGAGCCAAGTTACTACCTTGGATGGATAAACAATAGTAAATATGGTAATTCTATTAATAGTAATGGGGTGTGTGGAGCATATACTTTACCACGAAAACTGACGCTAATAAATAAATTCAATGATTATTACTTAAAATATGCTCCCGTAGAGTTTATTGAATCACAGAATAATACAAAATTACCTGTTCAGTCACAGAATATTAACAATCAATATCCTCTAGGTAAACATTTAGAATTGCCAATAATATTAAATCTGACTTTTGATGTAAACAACCGGACTTATTTGGATTTAGCAGAAGTTTTTGGAATTGAAATCATAAATCATCAAAATGAAAAGACCATTATTGGATATAACAGTGTAAGACGTTATTTCTTTATCCGAAAAGAAGATAAGAATAAGGGGGCAGAGGAATACTCCGACATTGATTACGCTTTTTATGCAATAGATAAATCTAACCTCGATGTTAAAATAGTAATTGATCATTCATCAGTGGAGATATTTGCCGTTGACGGATTTATTTCAATGACTAAGAAATGTGCATTTCCAGAAGGAATTAAATATCTAAATCTATTTGCTGAAGACGGTCAAGTGAAGTTATTAAATGGAAATCAGACTGGATTTTAAGAGTCTTAAATAAATAAGTTATGAAGACAATACAAAATAATAATATAAAGAGCTTATGGATTAGCAACATGGTGTTGGTTTTTCTGATATTTAGCAGTGCTGTATTCTGTCAAAATAAAAGTGTTATACCCATTCATACAAGTGAAACTTCTTTAGTTTATTCGGTTGACAAGAATAACAGATTAGTGTTTCAGTATTATGGTAAAAGAGTTGAAGATATACAACCTTTTCTAAATCAACAATCTTATCGTAAACTAGATACTGACAGAGATTTAAGTTATGAGGCTTATCCTACTATGGGTTTGGGAAATATTAATGAACCGGCATTTGCAGCCATTCAATCTGATGGAAGCCTTAATACTGAATTGGCCTATGTGAGTCATGATATGGATAATTCTGAAGAAGGAATATCTCATTCAATCATTAAATTAAGAGATAAAGCTTATGCTTTGGATGTTGAGTTACATACAAAAGCCTATGTTTCTGAAAATGTTATTACTCAATGGGTAAAAATTATTAATCATCAATCCAAACCAATAACGCTTGAGAGATTTTATTCCTCCTTTCTCAAAGTAAATTCAGAAAGTTATTATCTGACTCACTTTTATGGTCCATGGGCAGGAGAAATGCAAAAGGTGGAAGAAAAAGTTGAAAACGGAATTAAAGTTATTGAATCAAAAAAAGGAGTACGAACAACCCAAGGTGAGAACGCTTCATTTATATTAAGCCTAGATCATCCTGCACTTGAAAATGAGGGTGATTGTTATGGTGGAGCTTTGGCTTGGTCGGGTAATTATCGCCTGTCTTTTCAAATTGATGAATGGAAAAATCTGAATGTACTTTCCGGGATTAATCCATTTCTTGCCGAATGGAATCTAAAGCCGGATGAAACTTTTACTACGCCTGAAATGATTTATACATTCAGTAATGAGGGTCAGGGTAAAGTATCACGAAACTTTCATCGTTGGGGAAGAAAATATGGAATGACCGGTGGATATGAAACCCATGATATAGTATTAAATAGCTGGGAAGGAGCTTATTTTTCGTTTGATGAGAAAACGCTTACTGGTATGATGGATGAGGCTGCCAAAATAGGAGTGGAGATGTTTGTACTTGATGATGGTTGGTTCGGTAATAAGTATCCACGCAATGATGATACAGCAGGATTGGGTGACTGGCAAACTAATACAAAAAAATTACCTCATGGACTTAACTATTTGATTAATCATGCAAATTCTAAAGGAATAAAATTTGGTTTATGGATAGAGCCAGAGATGATAAATCCTGCAAGTGAACTTGCAGAAAAGCATCCGGAATGGATTGTTCAAAGTCCGGGAAGGGAAAAAATTACATGGAGAAATCAACTATTACTCGATTTATCTAATCCAAAGGTTCAGGATTTTATTTACAATATGGTTGACAGTCTTTTAACTACACATCCAAAAATTGAATATATTAAATGGGACGCTAATCGTCATGTAGAACAAGTTGGTTCAACCTATTTGCCCGATTCAGAGCAAACTCATTTTTGGGTATCATATACCAATGGACTTTATTCTGTATATGAGCGTATACGTGCAAAATATCCAAATTTTGTAATTCAGGATTGTGCTTCAGGTGGAGGACGTTTAGATTATGGTGCACTAAAATATCACAATGAATTCTGGGCTTCTGATAATACTGATCCTTTGTCGAGAATTTTTATTCAGTATGGAACGAACCTGATTTATCCGCCTGTGGCATCAGCTTCTCATGTATCAACTAGTCCTAATCATCAGACAGGAAGAGTTACTCCGCTAAAATTCAGATTTGATGTAGCCATGACAGGTCGTTTAGGAATGGAACTTCAGCCAAAAGATATAAAGGGAGAAGAGCGAATTTTTGCTATAGCTGCAATTAATAATTATAAACAACATATACGTCCGTTGGTAACAGAGGGGGATCTTTATCGCTTAAAATCACCCTATGATGAAGGAGGTTGGGCCTCACAATTATATGTTTCTACGGACAAAAAAACAGCCGCTTTATTTGCCTTTAGCATTGAACCTCATTCAAGGGGATTATTTCCAACAATTAAGTTGAACGGACTTAACCCATTAAAAGAGTATACAATTAAAGAGATCAATGAAAATGGTAAAAAACGCTTTTGGGGAAATGGTAAAACATTTAAAGGTGAGTATTTGATGAATGTTGGTGTTGAACTACAAATATCTGATCAGTTTGATAGTGGTGTATTTCTTCTTACAGAAGAATAATAAGGTTCAAAGATAAAATTTACAGGTATGAGAAAGTTAATTATAATAACTCTGGTAATTCTGGCAGTAGGTTGTCGATTAAAAACTAATAATGCGGATTCAATAATGGAAGGAACAACACGTTATTCTGAAAAATACAGGCCGCAAGTTCATTTTACTCCGGATAGTATGTGGATGAATGATCCAAATGGCATGTTCTATTATGAAGGAGAATATCACTTATTTTATCAGTACTACCCGGGTAGTAATGTATGGGGACCAATGCATTGGGGCCATGCTATAAGCAATGATCTTGTTCACTGGGAGCACTTGCCTATAGCATTATATCCTGATTCTTTGGGTTATATTTATTCGGGTAGTGCTTTTGTAGATTGGAATAACACTTCGGGCTTTGGTATAGATGGTGTTCCTCCATTGATTGCTGTATTCACTTATAATGATCGCTTAGCAGAGGAGCAGGGAAAAATTGACTATCAGACTCAGGGTATCGCGTATAGTGTTGACAAAGGGCGAACCTGGACTAAATATGAAAACAATCCTGTTTTAACTAATCCTGGAATCAAAGATTTTCGTGATCCAAAAGTGCGTTGGTATCAACCACAACAAAAGTGGATTATGAGTCTTGCCGTAAAAGATCGTATAGGCTTTTATTCTTCTAAAGATTTAAAAAACTGGCAACATGAAAGTGATTTTCAACCAGAACTTGGGGCATATGGGGGAGTGTGGGAATGTCCTGATTTATTTCCTTTAAAAGACAAAGATACAGGAGAAGAAAAATGGGTTCTTTTTGTGAGTATCAATCCGGGTGCTCCTAATGGCGGTTCCGGTACGCAATACTTTGTGGGAAGCTTTGATGGTCATGAATTTGTAAATGAAAATAAGAACCTTTATTGGCTGGATTATGGAAAGGATAACTATGCCGGTGTTACGTGGTCTGATATACCTGAGGAGGATGGAAGGACCTTATTTATTGGCTGGATGAGTAACTGGCAATATGCCACAAAAGTTCCAACCGAAAAATGGCGTTCTGCAATGACAGTTACACGAGAATTAAAACTTAAAAGTGTAGGTGATGATTTTATTGTAACATCAATGCCTGTAAATGAATTTGAAACACTCAGAAAAGAAATAAAGACTAAAGAGCAACTACTGATCTTAAATACTGATAAACTATTTCAGGAAATAAAGTCGCCATGTGAATTTATACTCGAATTTGGATATATTAATCATTCAGAGGTCAATAGTGTCTCAGAATATGGATTCTCTTTACAAAATGAGGATGGAGAGGAAATTGTTGTTTCATATAACTCTGTAAAGCAAGAATTGATCATTAACAGAGATAATTCTGGTATATCCAATTTCTCTGAAAATTTTAAAGGCTTACAACATAGTTCATATCTTTCAAAAAGTTCAATGGAATTTAGAGTTATTGTAGATTGGTCATCTATTGAAATATTTGTAAACAATGGAGAAAGGGTAATGACAAGTCTGGTTTTTCCTAAAAAAGATTATAGAACTATTAAAGCTTTTACAAAAGATGGTGGGATAGTAATTAACAAAGCTATTTATTACGAATTAAAATCTATCTGGACCGATAATTAGCAGAGTTATAACATCAAGTTGGGCAATACAAAGAGGTAACCAATCTGTTGCCTCTTTGTATTCTTAAATAAATTATTTTTGGTTTATCTCAGTTAAATATTCCCTTGGTGTCTGTTTATAAATATCCTTAAAACATTTTGCAAAGTAGGAAGGAGTGCTAAAACCAGTATTAAAAGCTGCTTCTGAAATAGTAAGATTCTCCTCTGTCATCAATTTTATCGCCTTTTTAAGTCGTATTGATTTAATATAATCGTTTGGTGATAGTTCTGTCAGTTGTTTAATTTTTCGGTACAATTGTACCCGTGACACACCAATTTTTTCACCTAATATTTCTACCCCAAACTGCTCGTTATTTAAATTTTCTAAAATTAAATTATCGATATTTTTGATAAAACGATTGTCAAGTTTAGATAGTCCTTTAATGGGCATGTTTGCCCCTAATTCTTTAAAATATCGTCTGATATTATTTTTGTTTTCAATAAGTTGATGAATTTTAGCATAGAGATAATTTATACTAAATGGTTTTGTAATATAATCATCCGCTCCTTGTTCAATACCTTCAATGACTTGTTCTTCAGATGACTTTGCCGTAAGCATAATTACAGGAATATGACATGTTTCAATCTTTGATTTTATAATCTGAGTAAACTCAAGCCCATTCATTTCAGGCATCATAACATCGGTAATGATTAAATCCAACTCATTTGCTTCAATCATTGCCAGTCCTTCTTTTCCATTTTCAGCTTCAAAAATGATATAATCCCGTATAAGGTTTTGTTTCATATAATTTCTTAGTTCTTCATTATCTTCTACAATTAATAAAACAGGTTTGTTGATATTATCATTATCAACATTCTTTTTTTGATATATACGATTTTCAGGATGAAATTCTGATTTAATAAGTTCATTCATTAAACCTTTATCATTTTGTAATTGAATGATTTCGTTCGGTTCAAAATGTTCATTTCCAAGTTGCAGATATATATTAAAACGAGTTCCTTTTCCTTTTTCACTCCATACTTCAATAGCTCCTTTATGTATTTCAATTAAACCTTTTGTTAATGAAAGACCAATTCCTGTGCCTTCTAATCGGTTTTCACTTTGTTCTATTTGATAAAAACGATCGAAAATCTTGTCTAAATGTTCCTTTGATATCCCTCTTCCATTGTCTTCTACAACAATTTTAGCACATTCCTTTTCTTTATTTTCTAGTACATATGTACCCCGACTTAAAACAATATTTATAGTTCCTTCCTGATCGGTAAATTTTAGTGCATTCGACAGCAGGTTAAAAAATATTTTATCCATATGATCTTTATCAAACCACACTTGCATATTTTCAACTTCCGATGTAAAGCAAAGGTTTATCCTTTTATTTGATGCGAGACTCATAAAGTCATCTTTAATAGATTGCAGAAATTTAACAAGATCATTCTCGCTGGCTAATAATCCCATCTTTCCCATCTCTATTTTCCTAAAATCCATTAGCTGGTTGATTAATTTGAGCAATCGCCTTGCATTTTTATGAATTAAGTTCAATCTCCATTTGTTTTTCTCATCAAGCTCACAATCCTTTTCCATATCGTATATTGGTCCTAACAGAAGGGTTAACGGTGTTCTAAATTCATGAGAAATATTTGTAAAAAACTTAAGTTTGGCCTGAGTCGCTTCATCTAATTGGTCTGATACCCGTTTTAATTCTTTATTTTGTTCAGAAATAGCAGCTTTCTGTTTTTCTAGATTTAGGTTGGCAATGTTTTTATGTCTGAATGCTCTAAACAATAATGCAGTAAGAAGAATGACAATTAAAAGCGATGATATTGCTATGATTAATAATGTTTTTTGCGATTGATATTGATCTTCTAATATTTCAAGCATGTTTTTTGAACGGTCAATATCCTGTTGAAGTGTCTCGATGTAATCATATTGAATCCGGGTTGTTTTTACATTTGTTTTATCAATAAGAACAGTGGGTAAAAGATTATTTTTTTTATATGATTCGTGATGAAGTATTTTTGATGCAATTTGTATAGCTTCCTTTCCTCCTGTTGGGTAAATTAATGTTGCTGTTAAAGTTTTGTTTTCAACCATTGAAATTCCACCGTTAGGTGTTGCCAATCCATCAACACCAACCACAATTAAGTCTGCTGGATTCATGTACTTGCTAAGTACTTTAACTGCTTCAGCTGCCAGATCATCATTAAAAGCAAATATTGCTTTTATATCCGGATGTCGATTAAAACCAGAAGGTAAGCTGTCAGAAAGAATGTTTTCATTCCAAAAAGAATGAATTTTGTAAACGTTATTTAGCTTTGTGTGATTGTTCAAGGCATCGTTGAAACCTTTGCTTCTTTCTACAGCTGCAGACATGGTCATTGCCCCTTGTATTTCCAAAACATTCCCTTTGTAATCTAGTTTACCTCCAATATATTCAGCAGCAAATTTTCCTATCTCATAATTATCCCCGCCAATATATGCGGTGTAGTTTTCTGAATCAATTCTACGATCAATCAGAATAACCGGTATTCCTTTTTTATAAACTTCTTCAATTACTTTTTGAATGGGATTGATTTCATTGGGCGAAACAATTAAAAGGTCAATGTCTTGTTTCAGAAGTTCATCGATCTGTTTTAATTGTGAATTACTATCATCCAGAGCTTGTTTAATAATTATGGAAAGATCAGGGTGGTACAGTAATTCTCTTTCCATTTCAGCCTCCATTTTTAGTCGCCAGTTATCTCTTTGTCCACACTGAGAAAAACCTATAGTGTATTTTTTATTTGCAAAAGAAGATGAGGAGATTATTAAAATAAAAAATGTAAGCCAAAATTTGAATAGCATAGAAAAAACTTTAAATGATATAGTTTATAAATATATAAACAATATAAGCTTTTCCTTTATTTATTCGATAATAGAATTGTACTTCATAGGGATGAAATGCATTTTTAAATTTTGAGAACAAAACAAACTTTAATCTTAAATTACTTTCAGCAATATTTGATGATAGCTCATCTTAATAGATTAAATTAAATGATGTATAACCAACCTTTTGCACCGAAATCAGTGAGTAAGATTTAAGCTGAAATGTTCACAAAATTAATATCATCCTAAACAGTTGTTGAAAAATGTTATTTTTTTATTGCTTCAACTCCTTTAGTAGTCATTTGAATAGGTTTATAATTGCCTTTTTTATCAAATTCTAATTTGTCGATGCATAAACTGCGGCTAAAGCTGCCTCCGTCGGTTTGAATACCTCCATTATGATATATAAAATACCATTGTCCTTTATATTCAATAATTGATTGATGATTGGTATTGCTATTACCTGCAATTTCGTTTATTACACCTTTGTATTCATAAGGACCGTCAACATTTTTACTTACGGCATAAGCAATTCTTTCAGGAAAACCTACGGCAAATGATAAATAATATTGATTTCCTTTTTTGTGTAGCCATGGAGCCTCTGTGAATGGGAATTCCATTTCGCCATTTATTTTTAATTCTTTTACTCCATAAGTCTGGTCGTACGAGATCATATCCTCATTTAATTTTACAATCCAACAAGCTCCGTTACCCCATAAAAGCCATGCCTGGTTATTATCATCCATAAATACAGTTGGATCTATGGTTCTCCAGCTATGCTTTTTTCCTTTACTGTCTTCATTTGTAAGCAAGGCATGTCCCAATGCGTCTTTATAAGGGCCTTCAGGTCTGTCGGCAACAGCTACGCCGATACCTGTGGTTTGAGAACTGTTGTACCAATAAAACTTCCCATTTCTTTCAATTACCTGGCTGGCCCATGCTGCATTTTTTTCTCCCCACGCAAAATCAGTAGCGCGTAATGGCATTTTATATTCCCAAAAATGCTTCATGTCGGTAGTGGCAAAGCAGCACCATTTTTCAATGTTATACCTTTTTTGTCCACCGGCAGCATCTTCTCCCGAAAAAATAAACAAGGTATCATTGTATACAAGGGCAGCTGGATCGCAAGTATATTTATGCGTAACAATTGGATTTCCCTTTGCTTCCCATTGATAAATAATTTTCTCTGATAAAAGTGAATCGGTTTGTTGTTCTGTAGTATTCTTTTTTTCAGGTGTAATTGCACTCACCATTAAAGTACCTATCATTAATAATGACAGAGTTGTAATTCTTCTTGGATTTGTGTTCATTTTGCTGCTTTAATTAAATTAAAATATTTATTTGTCTTAATTATTTTCAATTCGTAAATCTAAAGGATAACATTTTATTGACAAACAATAATCAAAAGCTTCAAATATAAACCATATTAGCACTTCTCATGTCAAAAAATAGTTCAAATACCTGTATAAAATGGTCATGTTAAAAGGGGTAAATGTGCATTTTACCAGGTGTATATAGCTATTTTCAATTTTAATGGATTAAAAAACAACAGATTACTTTTTCATTCGGATAGCAAGTATTTCTCCGGTTACACAAACCTGACCATTTGCACTTAATGTCAAATTAACAATGACTTTTCTACCCGAAATACTTTTGAGTTTCCCTTTGATTTCAAGTTCAGCACCCAAGGGAGTCATCTGTCTGTAATCAACTTTTAACGAAGCAGTCATACATCTCACATCAAGAGGTGACTCAAGGGGAATATTTTCATTTTTACAAATAAAGGCTGCAGCAGATGCTGTACCATGGCAGTCGAGTACAGAGGCAATCAAACCGCCATAAACAGCTCCCGGTATTGCAGTGTATTGAGAACCGGGAGTAAAGTGAGATATGGTTTCATCCTCAATGAGGTAGGTTTTTAAGTGTAATCCGTGCGGATTGTTTTTGCCACATCCATAACAATGTGCTACTTCATCCGGATATAATTCCTGAATGGCTTGTTTCATATTGTAGTTGCTTTTTATAACCAAATGAAACCCGTCAATTTTCAGTATTTCCTAGTATGAGAACACTTTTTCATGACTTGTTTCATCAGGTAGGTACAAATTGTATTGTTTTGCGCTTAAATATTACAGGAATCGCCCATGCAGTTAGGCATTACATCTGGTCTTTTGATTAGTTTAAGACGTACGGCTAAAAAATAAATTTTACAGCCAACACAAATACCAAAAGCTGTTTCTAAAAACATTAATAATAAGCATACCAAACAAAGTAAGCAAGCTGGTTGAAAATATGAAAAATCACCTGTTTGATAAAGTAATACCGAAAAACTGAAAATAGTAACAGATAGAATGCTTCCTAACGACCAGGCAAAGCGTTTTTGAACTGCGCCAATGTATAAAGGGGTTTGTTTTCTGACAAATAGTTTTGATAGTAATGTAACTGGTGATAATACAGGATTGATTAAAACGATATTAAAAAATGATAAGCCAATATTCCCGATATATAAGGTAATACAGCAAAGTTATGGAGGATAAATGCTTGTATAGAAGCAATGATACCCAATAAAAATAAAATCCCTGAAATTCCGCGAACTTCGCGTTCGTTTAAAACTTTGTAATTGTAGCCTTCTACCGTTTTACCAAATGAAAAAATTGCCATATTATTAAATTAGTCTTTAACAATTAATACTTTAAAATATATTATTGATTGTGCTTTAACCGAAAATAACTTCTGCTAAACCATTTATACAAATAAAACAGGTAAATGTTTACTTAAACCTGGGTTTTAATATATTTTTAGTATATGCATGTATTGCTAGTTGATCAATAACACCGGTAGTTTATGATGATTATTGGATTGAGTTTAAATTTGATTTTTTTGTTACAAAAAGTATAAAACAAAAAAAAGAGGTTGTTATATTCTATAAACAGCCTCCTTATTAAAAGTCAATGTATATTAATTCATATTTCTATACTCGCTGGGCGATATACCCACACTCTTTTTAAACATCCTGGTAAAATGCTGAGGATGTTTAAAGCCCAATTCATAAGCTATTTCACTAATGGATTTATCAGAGTCGAATATTTTTTCTTTAGCTACCGAAATCATTTTAAGCTGAATATGTTCCTGTGCCGATTTACCTGTTTCTTTTTTCAGTAGATCACCCAGGTAATTCGATGAGATAAATAATTTTTCTGCACAATACTTAACTGAAGGTAAACCCGAAATAAGGGGTTGTTCAGAAGCGAAATACTCTTTTAAAACACTTTCAAAACGAGCTAAAATATCTTTGTTTACATGATTACGAGTAACAAACTGGCGCTCGTAAAAGCGTTTGCAATAGTTTAAAAACAGCTCAATGTATGATACAATCAGTGTTTTACTATGGGTATCAATAGCATGTTCTAATTCGTAGTTTATATTCTTAAAACATTCATTAATAACATCCCGTTCTCTTAACGATAAATGTAAAGCTTCATTTACCTCATACGAAAAGAAAGTGTAATCATCAATGTGTTTGCCTAAGGACGTACCATGAATTAAATCCGGATGAAAAAGTAAAGCCGTACCGGCACCTTTTCGTTTTTGTCCATCACCTTCCACGCCAAAAACTTGTCCCGGAGATATAAATATCAATGTACCTTCTTCGTAATCGTAATTGTTAATTCCATATGTAAAGTTGCCACATTTTATATCTTTTAAAAAGATGGCATATACATTCATCTGTGTTTTCTTATAGTGAAATGGCTCTGCTTTTGCAAAGTCAATAACACTTACCAATGGGTGAAGTGTTTCAACTCCAACCATGTTATTGTATTCTGTAATAGAATCTACTTTAATTATATTATTCATGGCTCTAGATGTTTCTGCAAATTTAATGAACTATTTACTTGGTTGTTATCTGTTTGTTAAAATTCAGTAATACAGGTACGAATTCAGTAATTCGGGTAATTCATTAAATCTAAATGAGCACTTTAAATGCGTTTTTATATCAAGCTAATTCAACTGTAAAGGTTACATTAGCAGGAAGACTTTCTACTAAATGCAGGTTCTCTTTTTCAATATGAGCAATAATCATAATATCTGTATAGCTTTTTGATTGTTCTTCACCACCAAATAGTACAGCAAACCATCCACCAGCAAGTGTAATATCTCCGTTTTTCCATCCGGCTTGTTTTTCTTTTGGATCAAATTTTCCGCTATCGGCAGTACAGCAATAGTCAAAGGTCGATCGATAACCTGATACAACAAATGGCAGTCGGGTTTTAAAATCCAGAGCCGCAACAGTATCGTTTAAAGTAGCCGGTATAGTTACATTATTAACTTTAAGCACTATGGGTGTTGGCATTTTAATTTATTTAATTTGTAAACTAAAAAGTTGCCTTAATGTGTGATTAAACAATTAAGGCAACGTTATTTTTTTATATCCTGATTAAAACTTATTGAGCAATGTATGCTTCTTTTAAGATATCTAAAATCTCGTCAGGATTAAGCTTTTTATATGATCCCAGAATTACTGTTGAATTAGCAATAGCAGGTAACATATCTTCAGTAGCACCTAATTCTTTTAAGTTGATAACAATTCCGCACTCTTTAACAAATGCTTCCAGCGCATCTATTCCGGCTAAAGCTACTTCTTCTTTTGTTTTTCCTTCTTCGCTGATTCCCCATACGTTTTTAGCAAAGCGAACAAATTTATTTAATCCGTATTTGTAAATATGGCGGTAATAAGGTAGTGATACAGCTGCTAATCCCATTCCGTGAGCACAATCTGTGTAAGCGCCTATTTGGTGTTCTATCATGTGTACCATCCAGTCTTGCGGTTTGCTTAATCCCATTAATGGATTCATGGCTAAAGTAGCACTCCACATCAGGTTACTTCTTGATTCGTAATCTTCCGGATTTTCAATAGCTATTTTTGAGCTGTAAATGATTGATCGAAGAATACCTTCAACAAGATAGTCGGATGTTACATCATCGTTGCCAGAGAAGTAAGCCTCCATTAAATGCGACATCATATCAAAAATTCCACTTACCATTTGGTATTTTGGTAATGTATAAGTGTACTCTGGATTTAAGATTGAAAATGTTGGGTAAACTTCTGGTGGAAATACACGTCCCATTTTCAGTTTCATATCTTCGTTAGTAATTACCGATCCGCCGTTCATTTCTGAACCTGTTCCTGCTAAAGTAAGGATAGAGGCAACAGGTACAATTTTATTATCAACAGGTTGAAATTGTAACCAGTATTTAGTCCAGGCATCTTCTTCGCAATAAGCACTTACCGAAATAGCTTTGGCACAGTCAATCACTGATCCACCTCCTACAGCAAGTATTAAATCAACATTGTTATCCTTTACTATTTTAGCTCCTTCTACAACTTTTTCCCAGGTTGGGTTAGCCATAATGCCTGTTACTTCAACAATGTTTTTTCCGCACTCTTTTAATATAGAAACAACCTGATCATATAGTCCGCTTTTAATAATTGAACCTTTTCCATATGCCAACATAATGGTGTTGCCATAATTTGCCATCTCCGCTTTCAAATTGTTTAATGATTCTTTACCAAAATAAATGGTAGTAGGATTTTTATAAATAAAATCTGTATTCATTTTTATATAGTTTTTATCGTTGTATGATTTAATTCGGATACAAACATAAGCAACTATTTTGTAGTGTTTTACTACCTGCTGTTACATTCCGTAATATAGGTATGTAATTCGGTAATATGGGTAAAAATCGGGTAGATGGGAGATATAACAATGTTTAAAGTGGCATCTTATTTTGGGTTTACCATCAGAAATTTAACCCGATTGTTTAAAAAAGGGGATATTAGTTTTAATAATTACCTTAATTACATCCTGATTATTCATTCTATAGAATTGTTTACCTACCATAATAATAATAATATTACTGATGTGGCATATCAGGAGAGTTACAATTCGGCCAGTAACTTTATCCGCTCGTTAAAAAAATTACCGGACCAATTCCTCGCGATTTTATAAAACCAAATGCAACCAATTCGGTTTTATAGTATTAGCTGATATTAACAAATCATTAACAGGCCTTCCGTAAAAATGGTATGCATTACAGGAATATAGGTAAATATAAAATCGGTATTATTGTGATTTTTGTATCAGTTTATTTTTATAAAATATAATTGACAATGAATGTAATAGAAAATAAAGATTTTGAAGGGGAAAGACCATTATTTGCTTCAAGTAACTTACAATTAATAAATGTTAGAATTCATGTTGGTGAATCTGCATTAAAAGAGTGTGATCATATTCATGCTAAAAATTGTGAGTTTATGGGTAAATATCCGTTTTGGCACAATACTAACTCAGTAATCGAAGATTCTTTATTTACACCAGGAGGAAGAGCTGCTATTTGGTATTGTAAAGATTTACGTATGCTTAATACGCATGTGGATGCACCAAAGATGTTTCGCGAAATTGATGGTTTGTATGTTGAAAACGTTAAACTAACCGATGCACAGGAATGTACATGGTGGTGCAGAAACATTGAGTTTAAAAATGTTGAGGTTAATAATGGTGATTACATTTTTAAAAACTGCGATAATATAACCATTGATAATCTTACTCTACAGGGTAATTATAGCTTTCAATATACCCGTAATGTGGTAATTCGCAACTCAAATTTAAAATCGAAAGATGCATTTTGGAATACAGAAAACGTAACAGTGTACGATTCGGTTATTGAAGGCGAGTATTTAGGATGGCACTCTAAAAATCTTCGTTTGGTAAACTGTGTTATTGCAGGTACACAGCCTTTATGTTATGCCGAAAACCTTGTTATGGAAAACTGTATAATGAAAGAGGATGCTGATTTGGCATTTGAATACAGTACCGTAAAGGCTCAGATAAATAGTGCAGTTACCAGTGTTAAAAATCCTCGTAGCGGAGAGATTATTGCCGAAAGCATTGGCGAAATTATTATTGATGAAAACTGTAAAAAACCCGGAGATTGCTTGATTAAAGTTAAAGATGAGGTGAATGTTTGAATTGGAAAAAGGTAACAAGGAAAAAGGTAACAAGGAAAAAGGAGTAGGGAACAAAATGATTAATCCTAAATAGTGTCTAAAACATTTCTCTTTAAAAACTTTCAACTTGGTACTTTCAACTAATAACTTTTAACATGAAAGGAGCCATGATAAAGATTTCTCACAAACGAGAATAACTAAATTGGCGAGTTCCATATGGCAATCAAAAAGCAATTTTAAACATATGAATCGACCATGTAAAATTTAATTATCCAATTTTTCGTACAGGCGGATGATTAAATTTTCTTGAGAGTTCCATATGGCAATTGAAAGAAAAAATAACATATGAAATATAATTTCGACGAAGTAGTAAATCGTAAAGGGAGTAATTCTTATAAATGGGATACCAATAAAAATGCAGATGTGTTACCTATGTGGGTGGCAGATATGGATTTTAAAACAGCTCCTCCTATTATTGATGCACTAACTCAACGTGTGCAGCATGGTGTATTCGGATATGCTTTTGTTCCGGATGCATATTATAATGCTACTATCGATTGGTTCAGCAGAAGGCACCATTTTAATATCAGCAGAGAGTGGATGATTTATACCATTGGTGTGGTTCCGGCTGTTTCGGCCATTATTTTGGCTATGACTCAACCGGGCGATAAGGTTATTGTTCAGGAGCCTGTTTACAATTGTTTCTTTTCGTCGATACGTAATAATCAATGCGAAAGTGTTTCTAATGATTTAATTTATAGTAATGGTGTTTACACCATCGATTTTGATGATTTGGAAAAAAAAGCCGCCGATCCTAAAGCAAAGGTGTTGCTGTTGTGTAATCCGCATAATCCGGCCGGCCGTGCATGGACTCGTGAGGAGTTGCAGAGAGTAGGGGAGATTTGTTTTAAAAATCAGGTTTTTGTGGTGTCCGATGAAATTCACTGCGATCTGGTTCATAAAGGTCATACTCATATTCCTTTTGGTTCGTTGGGACAGAAGTTTCTCGAAAACTCAGCAACATGTATTGCTCCAAGTAAAACTTTTAATTTGGCAGGTTTGCAGGTTGCCAATATACTTGCCTATAATCCGCAAATCCGACAAAAAATAGATAAAGCCATCAATATTAACGAGGTTTGCGATATCAGCCCTTTTGCTGTTACTGCTTTAATAGCGGCATATACTCATCCCGACTCCGAATTGTGGCTGGATAGTTTAAAAGAGTATTTGTGGGAGAATTATTTGCTGGTAAAGGAATTTTTTGCCGCTAATCTTCCTCAGTTTCCAGTATTACCACTCGAAGCCACCTATTTAATGTGGATAGATTGTTCGGTGTTAAAAATGACTTCGAAACAATTGCTCGATAAAATGATTGAAGCTGAAAATATTCGATTGAACGAAGGTATTATTTACGGTAAAGCCGGAGAGGGTTTTATGCGTTTAAATATTGCTTGTCCGAAAGATACTTTGCTCGAAGGTTTAAAAAGAACCAAAAAGGCTTTGGATAAATTGATGGCTGAAAATCTGTAATCTGTTTTTTTTAATGCTGAAGTTGGAAGCTGGTAGTCTGAAGTTGGAAGTAGGGGATTGGAAGTTTGAGGTTGTTTATTTATTCGGGTAATGAATATTGCAAAACTTAAAACAAAATGACTGTTTTTAGCTTTAATTCATAGTTAAGTATCAGATTTAAAAATATAATTCTTAGAAAGGAAAAGATAACCATTGAAAAAAAGTGATTTTCTTTTGTCGCTTATACAAAAAAAGCAGACAATGACTTTAAGGCAGCAACTTCAATTGGTTGTATTGCTGAGCATACCAACAATTATTGCACAACTATCATCAATGATAATGCAGTATATTGATGCATCAATGGTAGGAAGTTTAGGGGCACATGCTTCAGCTTCTATTGGTCTTGTAATTACTTCAACATGGTTGTTTTGGGGAATATGTACCACTGTAGCAGCCGGATTTTCGGTTCAGGTTGCACACTTAATTGGTGCAGGCGAACCTAAAAATGCCAGAGCAGTATTACGGCAATCGCTAATGGCCACTTTCCTTTTTAGTTTGGTTATGGTTGCCATAGGAGCATCCATATCGCAAAAATTACCGCAATGGCTGGGTGGAGATGAATCGATTGTAAAAGATGCATCACGATATTTTTTAATATTTATACTATCACTACCTGCGTTACAACTTAACTTTTTGGCCAGCGGAATGCTTCGTAGCAGCGGAAATGTACATGTGCCTAGCCTTTTAAATATTTTAATGTGCGTGTTGGATGTTATATTTAACTTCTTCCTTATTTTTCCTTCTCGCGAATTACAAGTATTAGGATTTAGCATTTACGTTCCGGGTGCCAATTTAGGTGTGGTTGGTGCTGCACTGGGTACTGCTATTGCTTATTTTGCTACAGCCTTAATGTTGTTGTGGTATCTGTTTACTAAAGATAAAAACCTTAGGTTAACACAAGAAAAAGGCAGTTTTATTCCTGAGGCCCGTATTTTACGTAAAGCCTTTAGAATAAGCATACCCATGACTCTGGAGCATTCGGTAATAATGGGAGCACAAATACTATCTACCGTCATTGTGGCACCTTTGGGTGTGGCTTCAATTGCTGCCAACTCCTTTGCTATTACTGCCGAAAGCTTGTGTTATATGCCGGGATATGGTATTGCCGAAGCGGCCACCACATTAGTGGGACAAAGCTTTGGTGCACGACAAAAACTCCTGGCAAAACGCTTTGCACATATTACCGTTTACTTAGGTATGATTGTTATGTCGCTGATGGGTGCCATAATGTATATTGCAGCTCCTTTAATCATGGGCTTTATGACTCCCGATGCCGAAATATTAAATCTGGGTGTTATGGCCTTGCGCATTGAAGCCTTTGCCGAACCCATGTTTGCAGCAGCCATTGTTACTTATGGAGTTTTTGTTGGCGTAGGAGATACATTTGTACCCAGTATTATGAATTTTTCAAGTATTTGGATTGTGCGTTTAACCCTGGCTACCATTCTTGCCCCAATCATGGGTTTAAAAGGAGTATGGATTGCTATGTGTGTTGAATTATGCTTCAGGGGAGCCATATTTCTTTTCAGATTATACCGGGGCCGTTGGCTAAATCGTGCTTTTGATCAAATGGAGAAGTAATACTAGCCATCAGTTTTAATTCAGTTTTTAGTCCGTTGCTTTTTAGTCAATCATTCACTATTCAAAAATAGTTTTTATCTGTTATTTAATAAATAATACGATAAATCCTTTTAAACTCTTCAATATTTACATTACATAACTATTATAATATTATTTATAATAACGCAGTATAACTATTTTAATTAAAAACAGGTATAAATAGTTCTAAAGCAAATTTTATACAATGGGGTTTATTAAAATTATTAAATTTGCAACCCCGCTTTTTTTTGATTTTGAATAGTAAGTGATATATGGCTAAAAAGTGTTGTTGGCTTTTGTGGGTTTTTCGTAATTTTTTTAATACAAATTTGGGAAGCGGGTATAACCAAATGTTTAAAAAACTGGCCAGGGGACTAATAATAACAAATGGAATATTGCTTTTGTATGATATTTTTTATCTGTCGTATTTAAAAATATCGTTCCTTAGCATAAGCATGCTGGTAGGCTTGGCTTTTAATGTTATAAGTTGCATATTAAATAATCTTAACCGAACTAAAATTGCCTTTTATATAATTATCATCCTTAACCTGCTATTTTTCCCCATAAACACATTGTTGTTTTCAATAGACGAAGCTTTTTATTTTATATCTGTTTTAGGTGGGATTATTTTAGCTGTTCATCTGCCTCGCTTGTACGAATTTGTTGCAGCCGCTGTTATTGGCGTTATTTTGTTTTTTATTGAACGCAGTTATTTCACCGGTTTTATTAATCCGGATAAAATACTTAATAGTAATCCTGCTTTGTTTTATATCCGAACAGCTTTAATGTTTTGTATATACACTTATTGGCTTTATTTGTATAAGCGTAACCATTATTTACACAGTAAAATAATTGCTAATAAAGACTTGACTTTATTAAAGTATATGACGGCTTTAAATCAATCTGCAGCCGTTGTTGTAATAACAGACGATCAAGGCAATATTGAATATGTAAATCCTCAAACCGAAATATCAACAGGTTATCAAATAGATGAAATACTGGGAAAAAATCCACGCATCTTTCAATCAGGAAAAACTTCAAATCAATCTTATGAACAGATATGGGAGCAACTTCAAAGCGGAGAGTCGTGGAAAGGCACATTATATAGTCGCCGAAAAAATAATGAAGAGTATATTGAGCAAGCTATTATTACACCTGTAAAAGATCAAAATAATGAGGTGGTTAATTATGTGGCCATTAAAGAGGATGTAACCGAACATTTAAAAATGCTTTTCGAGTTGCAGGAGAGTAATGCAAAGTATTATCAATTAACAGAACAAACCACTGATCTGATTTTAATTATAAATATTAAAACTCTGGATGTTCTTTATGTAAATGTTGCTGTTAATAAAATACTTGGATATTTACCGGAAGAAATCATTAATTATCCTTTGAATAAGACTGTTACTGAGGAATCATATATACGGTTAATGCATCATCTTAAAACCCACATGGAACTGCACCATAGTGGCCAAAGGAATATATTCAGGGATAGATATAAGATGATAAAAAAGTATAAACAAATTGTGGATGTAGAGGTATCTGCTTTTTTTATTGTAGATCATTTAGGTAACCCCATAGAAATTCATGCTGTAGTAAGAGATATAACAGAACAATTAAAAAAAGAGCGTGAATTAGATCAAACCAATCGCCATCTTAAGCAAAGTTTAAATCAAACTACCGAAGAGTATAAAACACTCTTGTATCAAATAACCCATGTTTTCAATAATACCACCAATGCCATCAGCTTTTTTGAAGTTAAAGAACAGGAGATATATTTTACTTCGTGTAATGAACGCTGGGCTAATAATATAGGTTATAACCCTGAGGAACTGGTTGGTAAAAACATTGCAAATATACTCGATGATGAAACTTTGGGCCTATATCGTAAATATATCAACAAAGCCATTGACAACCAACTATCCATTAATGAAGAGATTTACTGGCGACAGAAATATTTGTATCTGAATATTTTCTCTATGCAGGAGAAAGATGGTAAAAAGTATTTTTTATGTTTTATCTATGATATTACTGATAAAAAAAAGGTAGAAGAACGATTGCTAGAAACAGAACAGCGTTTTATCAACATTTTTAAAATTAGTAAAGATAGTATTGTTGTTTTGTCGCCTGAGTTAAAAATAGTACAAGCCAATGAAAGTTTTTATAAAACAATTAAAATAACTAACGGTAAAAAAATAGATAGTTTAGTTAATATAGTTAGTTATAAAAATTTAGGAGCTTTATATAATAATATTGATAAACTCAATTCGGGAAGTGCATATTGCCAGTTTGAATCGGAATTATTAAGTGTAAAAGGTGATACTATTCCGGTTGAAATGAATCTGTCATTAATTAAAGATTCGCAGCAGCCGTTGATATTATGCGTAATCAGAGATGTATCCATTAGAAAAAACTTTGAAAAAAAGCTGGTCAGTTCCGGAATCAAAATAGAGAGTTTGGAACGACAAAAACTGGCAAATGATCTTCATGATAATGTGGGTCCGCTGCTTTCGAGTTTAAATATGTGTTTATCATTATTATTCAGAAAACCTGAAGTGAAAAAATACAGCGATGATATCAACGACATTAATAAAATGTTGAAAGATTCAATTTGTGCTGTTCGCGAAATATCAAATAATCTTAGTCCGCGAGTATTAAATAATTATGGTTTAGTATCTGCTTTGGAAACGTTTTTTGAAACAAAGCAAAAACTCGTTAATATTAAATTTATACAGAATATTGACTCATTAAGATTTGATAAAATCAAAGAAGCTATGCTGTATAATATACTAAAGGAAGTATTTAATAATACACTGAAGTATTCTCAAACCACTGATGTTAAATTGAAAATAACCAGGAGGTTCGATTATATTGTTGTTAAATATGTTGATTATGGAATTGGCTTTGACTTTGATGAAAAGTTAACTCCTGCCAATAATAATTTAGGTTTATTTAGTTTAATAAACCGATTAAAAATGTTAGAGGGAGAATATAGGATTAAAACTGCTCCCGGAGAAGGTTTTTTATTGAATTTAATGTTCCCTGTAAATTAAAATATGGAAGCGCTTAAGGTTGCAATAGTAGATGACCATGCTGTTTTAAGGTTTGGTTTAAATAAGTTACTCAGTTCAATAACAGGAGTAAAAGTTATAATGGAAGCCAATAATGGTAAGGAGTTTTTAGATTTACTGCAGGATAATATAAATCCGGATATTGCTTTTGTTGATTTAAATATGCCAGTATTGAATGGTGTTGAAACTATTAAAATTTTAAAGCTTAAATATCATAATATTAAAACTATAATTCTTTCGATGAATGATAATGAAAAGGATTTTAAGGTTTTAAATGATTTGGGTGTGGATGGGTATTTATTAAAAGATGCAGGCTTTGATGATATTGAAAGGGCCATTAATATTGTTAAGGGAGGAGGAAAATATTTTTCGCAGGAATTATTGTTGAAATTTATTCAGTCTTCATCATCAATGTCGGTTACATTGAAACTAACCCGGCGCGAAACCGAAGTTTTGGAATGTTTATGCAAGGGTCTCTCAGCTAAAGAATCAGCCGACTTCCTTAATATTAGTCCCCGAACAGTAGAAAAACATCGCACAGAATTGTTTGCTAAAACAGGAACTAATTCTTCTATTGCGTTAGTTGTATATGCTATGAAAAATAATTTAGTTAAGATATAAGTATATCGTATAAAAGAGCATTTAATTAATGTTTGAATCCTTAAAGTTGAAAAGTATCAGCTTTAAGGATTTTTTATTTTGTGCAAATCCTTCCATTAGAGTTCATTTTTATCATTTGAGTAGTGAGGTGCGGAAATTACGTAGTTTTTTGTACGTAATTTCCTTTATAAATGTAGATGAAATACTTACAAATATAGTACTGCCTGAGTATAGCTTTGTAACCAATAAACATCGAATACAGAGAAAGCGTCAGTTATACAAATGAAACCTTTAATTATCGCGGAAACAGCAACAACTCCCTTTGTATATTACAATCATGAAGAAGGGAAATTATTTATTGTAGGAAAAAGCATTCCGGAAAATGTGGTTGCTTTTTATGCATCTGTTTCTACCTGGTTAGAAAGCTGTATGGATGATGGATTACAGAAGTTAGAGCTGCATATTATCTTTGAGTTAGTTAATGCGGGGTCAATTAAATACATATTTTCATTACTAAAGCTCCTGCAGGTAAAGCAAACTCCAAATAAAAATATCATTGTAAAATGGTATTACGAAAAAAAGGATAAGGATATGCTATATATAAGCAATCTATTTAGGCAAGAGATACAAATACCTATTATAGATGTAATAATAGATTAATTAAGAATGGATTTTAATAAGTTAAAAGGGAAATGAAAAGGATTGGAATTTTATCTGTCATTTTTATAATGACATTAACTACAGTGTGGGGGCAGGAAGAAGCTTGGGAAAAAAGATCTCAAATCACAGGTTATGTAGCTACAGAATTTAACTATTTTGATAATTTAAAAGGTTACGATAATAATATTGGAGTTTCAGTTGCTGAAGCTGGTCTTTTGTTTACTTATCAGCCAATAAAGGATTTAAAGTTTAAAGCAGTGGCGGTATATAGACCTAATGCGTCGGTTGATCAATTAATTAATGAAATAAATGCAGAGTTTAAAGTAAATAATTATTTAAATGTTAAAGCTGGTCGTTTTTTAACTCCATTGAGCCCAATTAATACGTTTTATTATGCACCAGTAAATGTAAGTGCAACATTGCCTTTAATAACCAATTTGCATCAGGTTTTTCCGCTTAACATGGATGCAATTTCACTTAATGGTAGTGTAGGTAACGATCTTAAGTTTGGATATGATGTTTTTGCTGGCGGTTACCGTAATTCAGTAAACATGAAGAGTGGTGCCATGGGATTTTTTGGTACAGAAAGTGATTATTTTGAAAACTTAGAAGAAACTTCATTTACTGTAGATTATGATAGCTTTAATACAACACTGAATTTTGGAGGCGGAGGTCATATTCAGGCCAGTTATAAAGATTTTATTACTCTTGGCTTTAATATGTTTAAAGGTCAAAAAGAAAACATAAATATCATGTTACCACAGATGGGACAAATGTTTCCTGAAAAACTTCAGAAAAATGTATGGGGATTTAACTTCAACTTTAAGCACAATTCATTGAATGTAGTTGCTGAATGGTGGGATAATGATATGACTATTATGAACGAAACTTATGATACTTCAGATGCTTTGGTTGTTGTAAGCAATACATTTAACAAACTTACTCCGTATGTAAGATATGAGCAACATAATGCATTTGGTTCGGATATAATTCGATACGCAGCCGGAGTGAACTATAAACCTATTTTCGAGACTACATTAAAACTCGAATATCTGCATTACGATTATAATGATTATAATCTAAATGGTTTAGTAGCGTCAGTTATCTATTCATTTTAATAAGCATCAATCATGAAAAAAGTATTCACCATTATATTTGCGCTGTTATGTATTTTACAAATAACCACAGCACAGAGTTATAAAGTAATTGTAAATAGTAAAAACACAATTACAAGCATAAATAAAAGTGAGATATCTCAAATTTTTTATAAAAAGAAAAAGAACTGGAGCGATGGTCAGGCTATTGTCCCTGTAGATTTATCTTCGTCATCACCAGTCAGAGCCGAGTTTACCAAAAATATTCATGCTAAATCAGTTGCTGCCATCAGAAATTATTGGCAGCAGGCAGCATTTACCGGAGCAGGTATTGCGCCTGTAGAAAAATTGACAGATGAAGAAGTGATTGACTATGTGAAAACACACCCTGGAGGTATAGGATACGTATCAGTTTCTGCGAAATTATCAGATGTTAAAGAAATATCAGTACAATAACAGAGTATCTGGTTATATATTGATTTGTATAATAATAGTATTATTATGAGTTATTTAACAAATGCTAAACTGGGTCGTAAAATTGCATTTTTACCTGTAATTTTTATTATAACTCTCCTGATAATTATGGTTATGAATGGAGAGTTTACCCGCCAAAATGAGCGTTTAATGGATCAAATCCAAAAACGTGATTTCGTATATACTGAGATGAGTTATAATCTTAAGTATAATTTAGATGACCTACAGCGTACTTTTCAGGATGCGGTTGCTGCCAGTGATGAATATAAATTAGAAGAGTCTAAAGTGATCTTAACAACAATAGACAGTCTTTTTAATGAAGTTAATACATCAGAAATCAAAGATTCTTTAGTAGAATCCATAAACGACGAAGTTAATCAGTATTTTAATGTTGCATATAAAACTTCGGCTTTAATGATAAAAGATGGATATAATGAAGAAGCAGTTGAGGGAATTCAGCAAATGATTACTATCCATAATAAATTGGATAGTGATTTTAATTTATTAAAAGAAAGAAGTAAAACACAGATTTCAGGTTCTTTTTCTCAACTATTAAAATACTTTAGATTTACTGCATTTCTTATTTCAGGAATAGTAATTCTCATGGTCATTGTTTCTATTATAGGAATTTTAAGAATGAATCAATTAATCACTCGTCCGGTGGTTGATATTTCTGATCGTTTAAAGAAAATGGCCGAGGGTGAATTAAAAACATCAGTTAACTCCGGTTTGTTACAACGAAAAGATGAAGTCGGTGATATATTTAAATCATTCAATTATTTGGTAGATAAACTCTCGGGCGTGGTTAATGAAATTAATAATGGTGCTCATGTATTAACTACCGCCAGTAAAGATTTAGAGTATACCGCCGAAATAACCAACGAAAGTTCAACGAATCAGGCTGCATCGCTGGAAGAAATATCTTCGGCCATGGAAGAGATGAATGCAACCATTGAAATGAATAAAGATAATGCCATAAATGCCGACAGAATTGCTACAGGTTTAGCAAATAACATAGATACAGTGAGCCATTCGTCAAAGGAAAGCTTAGATGCAACCATACAAATTGCAGACAAATTAAAAGTTATTGATGATATTGCTTTTCAAACCAATATTTTAGCATTAAATGCAGCAGTGGAAGCAGCAAGAGCCGGTGCCGAGGGCCGAGGTTTTAGCGTAGTGGCAGCAGAAGTGCGTAAACTGGCAGAAAGAAGTCGTGTGGCAGGAGTTGAAATTAATAATATTGCGAAATCAACCGTTAACAAGACAATGGAAGCCAATGATCTTTTAATGAAAATGATTCCGGAACTGGCAAATGCAGTAACCTTAGTTCAGGAAATTGCTGCTGCAAGTATTGAGCAAAATAATGGCGTTGTACAAGTAAATATTTCATTGCAGGGTATGAATGAAAGTACTCAGAATAATTCAGCTACTTCAGAAGAGTTATCCAGAAAAGCCGAAATGCTGACTCAACATGCCAATCGTTTAAATAAAACAATAAGCTATTTTAAACTATCTTAAAAATAAATACAAATTGCATTAAGCAATAATAAGTAAAAGGTTGCAACGGTTACAACGTTTATATCTTATTGCAATGGGTTTAAAATAATAAATGGCTATCCCGGCAAATCTAAAAAAATATTGCCGGTAGCCATAATTTTTAAATCTGACTTACCTTTTCATTTGAAACAGCCGTTTCCATACCCCATTTTGCCATAGCTTCTAAAAGAGGAATAAGAGTTTTTCCAAAGTCTGTTAAAGAGTATTCAACTTTTAACGGCGGTTTAGAAGTATAAACATTTCGCTCAATAAGACCATCGTCTTCAAGTTGTTTTAATTGTAAACTAATGGTTCGTTCTGTTACCATAGGAAGTAACTTTCGTAACTCACTATATCGTTTTTTTTCAATTAACTGAATTAAAATTACGGCTTTCCATTTTCCTCCTATATATCTCATAGTTAAGCTTGTGCCGCACGGAAATTGTTGATCGTCTATACAATACATCTGCTACTATCCAATTTGACTGTTCTTGCAAAAGTATAAAACTATAATTAGATTCGCAACTATATAAATTATAGTAACAATTTAAATTCTATAGCGATGAATCAAAAAAAAATAAGAGTTGGGTTTATTGGTTTAAATCCGGATAGTCATTGGGCAGCAACAGCTCATGTTCCTGCATTAAAATCATTATCACAAGATTTTGAAATTGTTGGAGTCGCAAACAGAACTTATGAAAGTGCAAAGGCAACAGCAACAGCATTGAATTTACCTTTGGCCTTTGAAAATCCTGAGGCTTTAATAGCTTCGGCCGAAATTGATCTGGTGGTTGTAACTGTAAAAGTTCCCTATCATTTCGGGTTGGTTAAAGCTGCACTGGAAGCAGGCAAACATGTTTATTGCGAACATCCTTTGGGTAATGGGTTAGAAGAAACCAAACAACTTGCAGCTTTGGCAAAAAAATCGGGGGTAGTAGCTGTAGCTGGTACTCAAATGGTTAATGCTCCGGAAGTTCTGTATCTAAAAAAAATAATTAACGAAGGTTATGTAGGAAAGGTATTGTCTACTACATTAATCGGATCAGGTTGGAATTGGGCAAACGAAACAATTGAAGATCTGTACTACTTATTTGATAATGCCAATGGTGCTAATATGTTAACCATACCCATGGGTCATACCTTAGCAGGTTTTACAAGCGTATTGGGCGGATTTAAATCACTAAAGGCTCAGATGTATAATAATTATACTACGGTAAAAGTAGTGGATACAGGTGAAGAAAAACCCAAAAATACAGAAGATCAGATTTTGGTTATTGGTCAATTGGAAAGTGGTGCTGCAGCTTCTGTTCATTATAGAGGGGGTCTTTCAAAAGCCACTAATTTGCTTTGGGAAATAAACGGAACAAAAGGCGATATTCAGGTTACAGCTGCAAACGGTCATGGCCAGATGATGCAATTAACAATAAAAGGTGCGCAAGGAGAGGAAACAGAGTTACAAACATTAACGCCTCCTGCTGAGATGTATGCTGGTTTACCTGATAATTCATTAGTACGAAATGTAGCAAAGATATATTCGTTATTAGCTGGTGATATCAGAAATAATACCCGCAATGCACCAACATTCGAAAGTGAAGTTGAACTGTTTGAATTGTATTCAGCCATTGAGGCATCAGCAAAAGCCTGAACAGGATTTTGATATGACGTGAACTTACCATAATTCAAATGGTTTCATTTGAATTGTTATAATACAATCCGGAACAAATAATATCACACCGGATTGTATTTTCTAAGGCACATTCGTGCTAAAATTTACATGTAATCTTTATTTTTTATGGGTATTAATCAAAAGAAAGGACACATTTCTATAATTGTGTCGTGTATAATTTTTGCTTCAAATATTTTACTTACCAATGCCTTAGTTGGAACCTGGATGACTCCCATGGGATATACTTTAACGCGCTTAATTTATGGTGCAATTATTCTTTGGATTTTGAGTTTATTTTTCAAGCGTGAAAAAGTTGAACCTAAGGATTTGTTTATTCTGGCAATTGGTGGAGTATTGGGTTTTATTGTTTCGCAATTTGCATTTGCAATGGCATTAAGATTTACAACCCCTGTTAATTTTTCACTTATTATGGCTATGGTGCCCATTGTAGTGTTGGTATTATCATTCTTCTTTTTAAAAGAAAAGATTACAAAATTTAAATCATTAGGTATTTTATTAAGTGTAATTGGGGCCATAGTAATTATTTTACAAGGAAAAACGGCAAACGAAGTAGGATCGAATAATATTTTAGGTATAACAATAGCCTTTTTAAGTATGTCGAGTTATGGTATTTATTTAATGATAACGCGCGAGGTAAGTCAAAAATATACTTCGATAACTATACTAAAATGGATGTTTCTATTTACTGCCGTTATGTTAATACCAATTGGATTTTCTGAATTGTCAGAACAGAAAATATATACATCTTCAGTAACCATTGTTCCGATTATTCAATTGTTGGTTATTCTTATTTTTGACGCCACGCTGGTGGATTTTCTTCTTATTATCGCATTGCGAAATCTTAAGGCAACAACTGTAAGTACTTATATGAATTTTTACCTGTATTTACTTCTGTTTTAGCAGTTATTGGCGGACAGGAATTATTTACTTTGAACAAATTAATCGCTATTGTATTAGTAATTGGTGGAGTTACTTTAGTTACCCGAAGTAATAAAAACTCCGGGAATTAATAAATAGTTTAATGTTTGTCTGGTTTTTAATATAATCCGAAGATACTTTATTGTATACAGATCATTGATTATAGCAATTATTAACATCCCATACTTAATGTAAAGGTATTCGGTAAAAAAGGTATAAGCCTCAGTAATATAGGTAGCAGATTTAAACTTTTATATTATTCATTTGTCATTGCTTAGTTGATATATTTTAGTTCATGCTTTTAAACCGGCATGAACTAAAATGTGGTTTTGGAGATACTATTTTTAAGCATATTTAAAAATTAAAGAGATAAGTTGTGGAAGCCGAAAAAGAAATACTCCCTGTTTACGGGGCAAATCGAATTGATTATATGGATCTGTTGAGAGGAATAGCCATTTTTTTTATTTTGATTGCAAACTTGAGATGGTTTACCTTATATACACCCGGTTATGATGGATATTTTGTATTTCCGGTGCTTGATCATTGGGTACATCAGTTACAAAATATTTTTATTGAAGGTAAGTTTTATTCTATTTTTAGTATTCTGTTTGGCTGGGGAATCGCACTTCAAATTAAAAAGTCAAAAAAGGATGATGAATCGATTACCAGGTTTTTACGAAGACGTTTAGGTGTTATGCTATTGTTAGGAGGTATACATTTATTTTTAATATGGGAAGGTGATATTGTATTTTTATATGGGCTTGTAGGTTTTGCATTAGTGGCACTTCGTAAATATTCGAACAAAACCTTACTCATTACTGGAATTACATTGGTGTTATCCCCAATTTTACTTTATTTTTTAAAGATGAGGCTGGAATGGTTCAATTGGCCTTCAGAGTATTTAACCCGTGCGGGTGAAAAAATATATCAGATGAATGGATGGCTAAATCAGGATGCCAGCAGAACAGATGTATTGCGCGAAAGCAAAAGTATTTTTACTATTTTAAAAATAACACTGGGTGATGCTCCTTATCGTTTTGCTTATCTTTTTTTCGTAGGCCGAATTCCCAAAGTACTGGGGGCAATGTTAATTGGATTTGTAATTGGCAGAACCGGTTTTTATGATAAGATAATTAAGAATAAAAGCCGCGTTCTTTATATTAGTATTTTAGGTCTGCTGATTCTTGTTCCATTAAATTATATTCTTATTTCCTATCTCGAAGACTCCGGAGCTTATTATTCATTGCAGATTAAAGGACTTTATTATACCATGGTATATGCAATAAGCGTATTTCCACTGGCCGTGATTTATATGTTACTTATTGCTCTGTTATACCAAAACAGGATAATGCATAAGTTATTATATCCAGTATTAGCTGTTGGACGAACTGCTTTTAGTAACTACATAATGCATAGTTTGGTTGGTATTTTTGTTTTTTATGGTATAGGTTTAGGGTTTATGGAGCAATTGGGGCCGTTGGCATGGACCATTTTTGCTGTTCTGTTATTTGTTGTACAGATTGTAATTAGTAATATATGGTTAAAATATTTCAGATTTGGTCCTGTAGAATGGATCTGGCGCAGTTTAACCTATGGAAAACTTCAAAAGAACAGAGTGTAATCAAACAAACAAATTACGATATAGATTTTAGTTTTTGCATTACTTTGATGCAAAGAGAATTAATTCATCAAAAATAATAGGATATAAATAATAGACTGATTTTCATGTAATATAGGTCTGTAATTTTTATATTCCGTAATAGAGGTAAGAGCCTCCGTAATATTGGTATATCTATTATAAGGTTTATGTAGATATTTGTTATATAGAATTAATATAGCATATAAAGATAATCTGCAATGATGAAATCCATACTAATAATCTTTCTTTTGATCGCTCTTAATTCAATAGCCGTTCAACTTTTTTCGCAGCAAAATAAAATTAAGTTAACTGTTAATAATGAAACAGTACTTACTGCTACGTTGGTGGACAATTCTTCATCTAAAGCTTTATTTGATTTGATAAAATCAAGCCCGCTTACAATTGAAATGAGTGATTATAATCAAATGGAAAAGGTTGGGCCAATAGGAACTACTTTACCCCGAAATGATGAACAGATTACTGCAGAGTCAGGTGATATCATTTTGTATTTAGGAAGTGCTCTGGTAATATACTATGCTCCAAATTCATATAACTTCACCAGATTAGGTAAGATAGATAATGTTAGTCAGAATGTTCTGAAAAATATATTGGGCGAGGGAAATGTAACGGTAAAAATCGAAGTGTTGGAAACACCAACAAGTGCTGAACATGTTGATATGAATAAAATACAACATGTGATTTATCCCAATCCGTTTAAAAATTATTTAGAAGTATCCGGCGATTATGATGTATTATCCATTTTGAATGAAAAAGGGGAAGAAATTATAAAATCAAAAAGTAAAAAGCTTGATGTAAGTAACCTAAGTTCGGGTATTTATTTTGTAAAAATTGATAAGGAAAATAAACCATCCATTATTCAGAAAGTACTAAAAGAATAAGTTAACTTTATGTAGTTCAGTTAATCAGCCATTTGTTAAATACACAAAAAAAGATTAAATGAAGTTACTACTGATTCTGCTTTCCGTTGTTTATAGTTCGTTTGTTTTACCGGGGGCAACCAAACAAATATTGGATTTTAATCCGCACAGTGACAATGAAATTTTAATTCAAAAAGAAAATCAATATAAAATGAAAATTACAATATCAATAGATGGTAATGTTTTTAATGCAACGCTAAATAACAGTGAAGCGGCTAAGGATTTTGTATCCTTATTTCCTTTAACCTTAAGTCTTAAAGATTATGCCGGTACTGAAAAGATAAGTGATTTAAGTAAACGTTTAAGTACAAGTGGGTCTCCATCGGGCTGTAATGCCAGTATTGGAGATATTACATATTATTCTCCATGGGGAAATTTAGCCATATTTTATAAAAGTTTCGGATACGCAAGTGGTTTGATAAAATTAGGAGAGATAGAAGGTGATATGAAATTATTTAAAAAGAGTTGCGAAAAAGCAAATGCCATATTTGAAATAGCAGAATAAAAAGATGATAGAAAAAGAAACAATGAAAAAATTTCCTGAAGAAACCTATGATGCTTTTTCTCCGGAGTTTGTAAATATGCGAAAAGAGGCTTCTGCTCTTACCTTAAAATTTAATACAACGGGTGATATCACCCATCTGGAAACACTGTTTAACCGTAAGTTTGATGATGTATTGATAAATCCTCCTTTTCATTGCAATTATGGAGGAGATAAAATTCAGTTTGGGAAAAAAGTATTTATAAATTTTAATTGTGTATTTCAGCCCTGTGGAGGTATTACTATTGGAGATAATGCTTTTATCGGACCCAATGTTCAAATGTATACCGCTATTCATCCTACCGACCCGGAACAAAGGGTAAAGGGAGATTGTTCGTGCAGCAAAATTGAAATAGGTAAAGATGTATGGATTGGGGGAGGCGCTATCATTCTTCCTGGTGTTTCAATTGGCGATGGTTGTACTATTGGATCCGGAAGTGTAGTTACCAAGAGTATTCCTGACCGTTCCATAGCCGTTGGTAATCCTTGCAGAGTAATTAAAAGTGTTTAAACAAAAACAATAAATATGAGATTAACCAGAATACACATCGTTACTGCATTATGGATGTTTTTTAGTTTGTTAGCGCATGCTGAAACCAAAAATGAAAATCAACAATATTTAGATGCTAAACAGAAAAGTTTAGTGGCAATATCAAGTTATACAGCACAAGGTAAAATACAAGAATTAACTCAGGCATTAAACGATGGGCTGGATGCTAAACTAACTATTAATGAAATTAATGAAGCTCTTGTACAACTTTATGCTTACTGTGGTTTTCCCCGAAGTTTGAACGGTATTAGTACTTTAATGAAGGTTATTGAAGAACGGAAAAGGAAAGGTATTGTGGATGAACAAGGTAAAGAGATCAAAATGCATAGCATAGAGGGAGATCGTTATGAGAGAGGACGAAAAGTATTAGAGGAACTCACTAAAATACATCAATCAAAACCTGCACCTGGTTTTGGTGAATTTTCTCCGCGTATTGATGCCTTTTTAAAGGAACATTTATTTGCTGATATATTTGAAAGTGATGTGCTTTCTTATCATCAAAGAGAATTGGTGACAAATGCAGCATTGGCCAGCATGTCGGGCGTTGAATCTCAATTGGGGGCACATCTGTATTTTGGAATAAATGTGGGCATCACTGAAGGTCAGTATAATGATATGTTTGATGTTATTGAAAAAACAGTGGGCGAAGCAGTAGCAAATAATGGTCGCAAAATATTAAGCGGTCTTTTAAATAGAGTAAAAGGAAACAAATAAAAAATATATATCATGAAGAGATTATTATTAAAAAGCATATTAATATTAAGTATTTTACTGGCTGCTTATTCTTGTAATCAGCCTTGTCAGAAAACACAAGATGTAGAAAAGCTATCTGAAGCTATAAAAACTATAGATCCCATATTTACACAGAATCCTGCTAAAGGAGATTTTCTGGATAAATTCTTTACCGGAAAAGTTGGTGTTAATATGATGTTACGCAATGATAAGAACAATGAATATTCAATTGCCAATGTCATTTTCGATGCTAAATCACGAACAAACTGGCATACACATCCTAAGGGACAGGTATTACTGGTACTTGCTGGTGAGGGTTTTTATAAAGCAGAAGGTGAACCGGTGCGAAAAATTTCAAAAGGCGATGTTGTTAATATTCCCCCTAATGTAAATCACTGGCATGGTGCAGCTGAAAATAGTGAGTTTGTACATATTGCCCTGACTAATTATAAAGATGGACAGAATGTAATTTGGGGTGAAAAAGTTACTGATAAGCAGTATTTAAGTGTTTTAGCAGAGTAAATATTCCAAGCGCATTTATAGCACGTATACATTTTTATTTTAAAAGAAAATTGTTTTGAAAGAGTCAGATCATATTTTGGTGGTTTACTTTTCGTGGAGTGGAAACACGGCAATGATAGCAAAGCAAATACACAATCAATTAGGTGGTGATATTTTTGAAATTTGTGCAGAAGAAGCCTATTCTTCTGTTTATCGTGATGTAGTTAGCAGAGCCCGTAAGGAACTTAGAACCGAAGAAAAACCTAAGTTAATGGAAGACATTGAAACAATAGGTCCGTATGATACTATTTTTATGGGTTATCCCAATTGGTGTAATACGTTTCCGGCTCTGGTATTAACCTTTATATCGAATCATGATTTCTCAGGAAAAACTATTGTTCCTTTTTGTACTCACGGGGGTGGCGGATTAGGTAATAGTTTAAAAGATTTTTCTAAAAACTGTCAAGCTGCTAATATACTTAATGGTTTTTCTATAAATGGAAATTTGGTAAGCAGAAATAATATTGAAGTTAAAAACTGGCTTGATAATATTACATTATGAGTAAAAACGTTTTTGAAAGAATGCAATCGGGAGAGTTGGTTCAGTTTAGCGATCCTCAATTTTCTCAGGTAAGTGAATCCGGTCTTCGAACTACAGAGTTATTAATTAAATATAATAATACATCTGATCCGGATACCTTAAGGAAATTATGGGGTGATATGTCTGGAACAGCCTTGGATGCCACCAGCTATATACAAATACCAGTCATGGTGAATCACGCAGAATTTGTTACTGTGGGTAAAAATATATACATCAATCATGCGTGTACAATGTTAACTCTCGGAGGTATCACTATTGAAGATGATGTTTTAATTGGACCTAAATCAAATTTAATCACCGAAGGTCATCCCATTGATCCAAATAACAGAAAGGCAATGGAGGTTAAACCAATTGTAATTAAAAAAAATGCCTGGTTAGGAGCAAATGTTACTGTTTTACCAGGTGTAACAGTTGGTGAGAATTCTATTGTAGCTGCGGGAGCTGTTGTAAACAAAGATGTACCACCAAATACCATTGTAGCCGGAGTTCCGGCAAAGGTGATTAGAAATATTTAATCATTTAATTGATTTAATATTCAGTAAATAGTTTTAAAACTCTTTTATAATATTGATGAATAAAGATGTATTTCAACGGTTACAGGATGGAGAAGTAATTCCTTACAGTGATCCTGCTCATAAGCAAATTGCTGAAGCGGCTTTTCGTACCAACGAATTGCTCATTAAGCTTAATGCAACTGCAAATAAAGATTCTATTCATCAGCAATGGAATGATATCACTAATGCAACTTTAGATCAAAGTTCAATGATACAGACACCTGTTTATATAAATATTGGTTTGTTTACCAAAATCGGGAAAAATGTTTGTATCGATCATTCTTGTTCTATGCTCGATATGGGCACAATTACAATTGAAGATAATGTAATGATCGGAGCAAAAGTGAATATTGTTACAGAGGAGCATCCTGTTAAACCTTCAGAAAGAAGGGCTTTAGCTGTTAAAGCCATTGTAATAAAACGTAATGCAATAATTGGTACCGGAGCAACTATTTTGCCCGGAATAACAGTGGGGAAAAATGCAGTTGTAAAAGAAGGTTCTGTGGTAACAAGGAATGTTCCTGAAAATTCGATTGTTGAAGGGATACCTGCAAAAATTATTGGGAATATTATAAATGATCAAGAATAAATTCTATTCATAGCTATGGAAAATAAAACTCCGCAACAATTAACAAAAGGTCTAATTATATTATTGGCGTTAGCAGCAGGAATATCCGTTGCTAACCTGTATTATAATCAGCCTTTACTTGCAGATATAGCAGAAACATTTGGGATATCTTTTCAGAAGGTTGGATTATTGGCAACATATACGCAACTGGGTTATGCTTTAGGCATACTATTATTTGTGCCTCTGGGTGATATTATTGTAAAACGAAAAATAATCCTGGTATTAATAGCTTTGGTATCATTATCACTTTTAGGAGTTGCTGTAAGTCCAAGTATTACTCTTTTATATATTTTTTGTTTTACGGTAGGTTTAACAACTGGTATACCTCAGTTAATCGTTCCTTTAGCAGCTCAACTTGCAGAGCCTGAGAAAAGAGGGAAAGTTATAGGAACCATAGCTAGTACGATGCTAATTGGAATATTAATGGCAAGAACAGTATCTGGTACTATTGGCTATCTGCTTGGCTGGAGATATATGTTTGTAATTGCAGCATCTATGATGGCAGTACTAGGCGTTGTGCTTTATTATAAACTTCCCAAAACAATATCTGATGAAAAATTATCCTATGGCAGATTAATAAAATCTCTTTTAACAATAACATTAAAATATAAGAAATTAAGAATAGCCGCCCTTACAGGTGCAATGATGTTTGGGGCATTTAGTGTTTTTTGGACAACATTGACTTTTTTACTCGAGAGTCCGCAATTTGGAATGAATAGTAACCAAATAGGAATGTTTGGATTGGTTGGTGTTGTTGGAGCTTTTGGTGCACGTTTTATTGGGGGATTAAATGATAAAATTAAATCATACAATATTATTGTAGTTTGTATTTTTCTTGCATTAATATCCTATTTCTTACTCAGTCTTTCTTTTTTAAATGTTGGAATTATCATAGTTGCTATTATAGCACTTGACTTTGGAGTTCAGGGCACAATGGTTTCTAATCAAACAGTAATCATTAGTTTAAACAGTGACGAAAGGAGCAGATTGAATACCGTTTTTATTGTTGCTAACTTTTTGGGAGGTGCTTTGGGGTCAGCATTTGGTTCGGTAATATGGGATATTTATGGCTGGACTGGTGTGTGCGCACTAGGAGCATCAATGATTTTTGTGGCATTGCTGATCAATATTAAAATTAAAAATGCAATTGGTGTATTGGTACCACAACTGGTAAAAGGGAAAAATCAATAATTGAATTATGAATTCTGAATATTGAACTTGTTTGTAATATATTATCAATTGATCAACTTAATTTTTAATAACTTAAATGTATCATTATGAGTGAGGATAAAATCAACAAAACACAATCTCGCAGAGATTTCCTTCAAAAAACTGCCATTGCAGGTGCAGGTGCTTCTTTTTTATTAAGTAATCCGATATCAGCTTTTGCTGGTAATAAAAATTCAAACAATATGAGTCAAAATATAAAGTCAAAAGGCTATGCCGCTTTTGATACTTCAGGCGAGCTTAAGCCATGGGTTTTTGAACGTCGTCCGGTAGGAGATAATGATGTTCTGATTGATGTTAAGTATGCAAGTATTTGCCATTCGGATATCCATCAAATGAAAGGACATTGGGGTCCACAACAATATCCTCAGATTCCGGGTCACGAGATTGTGGGTATTGTTACTTCTGTAGGTAAAAATGTTACCAAATTTAAAGTGGGCGATCGTGCCGGAGTGGGATGTATGGTTGATAGTTGTATGGCATGTAATAGCTGTACTCATGGTGAGGAACATTATTGCGAAAACGGACAAACACTTTTTACATACGGATATCCTGATAAAAATTCGCCAACAGGAATCACTCAGGGTGGATATGCGACCAATATTGTTGTAAGAGATCATTTTGCAGTTCATATTCCTGAACACATCTCACTTCAGGAAGCAGCACCTTTATTATGTGCTGGTATTACAACTTATTCTCCTTTAATGAAAGAAGATTTTAAGATTGGAGATAAAGTTGGTGTGGCCGGTATTGGAGGATTAGGTCATTTAGCAGTAAAATTAGCTGTTTCAAAAGGTGCTGAAGTATACGCATTTACAACATCTCCTGATAAAGTGGATGATATTAAATCCTGGGGAGCTAAAGATGTGATTGTAGTTGACGAAAAATTTAGCAGCATGGGCGCTTATGCTAAAAAGCTTGATTACATGATTTGTACCATACCATATCAATTCAATGTTGCACCTTATGTAGCTTGCGTAAAACCTTACGGAAACTTTACTTATGTTGGAATGCCTGAAGGTTTTGCAATTAACTTAAGCAATATCGCACTGGCTGCAACCCGAGTTAATTTTAATGCATCGTTAATTGGTGGTATACCAGAAACACAGGAAGTAGTTCATTATTGTGCAGATAATGGAATTAAACCTGACATCAAAATGATTTCGGCTAAAGAAATTAATGAGGCATGGAAGAATGTTGAAAACAGAAAAGCACGTTACAGATATGTAATTGATGCTGCTACATTTTAATTGTAGTAGGTTGTTTTATAGTTAAATGAATAAAATAAATAATTATGATTTTAGAAGAAAAATATAAGTTATCCAATGGATTGGAAATTCCAAAGTTAGGATTAGGAACATGGTTTATTAGTGATGCTAATGCAGCACAGGCTGTTAAAGATGCTGTGAGTTTAGGTTATAAACATATTGATACTGCTCAGGCTTATCAAAACGAAAGAGGTGTTGGTGAAGGAGTTATAAATTGCGGCGTTGCAAGAGAAAAACTATTTGTAACTACAAAATTGGCAGCAGAGGTAAAATCTTATGACGAAGCAGTTGCTGCAATAGATAATTCTCTTAAAACAATGGGATTGGATTATATTGATTTGATGATTATTCATAGTCCTAAACCATGGATGGAATTTCATGAAGAAGATTCGTACACTGAAGGTAATAGAGAAGCATGGAAGGCATTGGAAGATGCTTATAAAGCAGGTAAACTTAAATCAATAGGGCTTTCAAACTTTCAAATAGAGGATGTGGAAAATATTTTGAAATCATGCACTGTAAAACCAATGGTAAATCAAATATTGGCACACATAAGTAACACTCCCAAAGAGTTGATTGCCTATTGTAAAGAAAACGATATTCTTGTTGAAGCATATTCACCTGTAGCTCATGGTGAGTTAATGAAAAACGAAAAAGTAACTAAAATGGCTGAAAAATATAATGTTTCAGTTCCTCAGTTATCTATTCGTTATTGCATTGAATTAGGATTACTTCCTTTACCAAAAACTGCTAATCCTGCTCACATGAAAAATAATGCTGATTTAGAATTTGTTATTTCTAAAGAAGATATGGAAGTATTGTATAACATGGAGCAAATCAAAGATTATGGTGATGCAAGCATGTTTCCTGTATATGGAGGAAAATTAAAATAACATCAACGAACTTAATCACCATAACAAACTTTATTTTAAGATATATGAGATTGAAATCGGTTTCTAACGTGATATAAAATGAAGAATAAACTGTTTTTTATAAGTGCTATAGTTTTTTTAATGTTTTCCATTGCTTGTTCCGGTGAAAATGAAGGTTCTGATTTATCAAAAGAAGATACTGTTAATGAAAATACCAATGACTCCACAGAGGATGATAATTCAGATTCAACGGATGATAATATAACAACAAATAAAATGAATATTAAAATAGGAGATGTAGTATTAACTGCAACACTGGTAGAAAACTCTTCAACAGCAGCATTAAAAAAAGCGCTTTCAGAGGCACCTATTACCATTAATATGAGTGATTATGGAAACATGGAAAAAGTAGGTTCTTTGGGTAGAGATTTTCCTAGAAACGATGAATCTATCACTACCGAAGCCGGGGATTTAATACTTTATCAGGGTAGCGCTTTTGTTATTTATTATGCTTCAAATAGCTGGAGTTTTACCCGACTTGGTAAAATTGATAATATATCTGCATCTGAGTTGAAATCTACGTTAGGCGAAGGTAATGTTACAGTTACCTTATCATTGGGCGAATAATAGATATTTGATAACTAACGAATAAAATACGTAAATAAAATTTTTATGCCACATTTTCAAATAAAGTTACTTGAAGGAAAATCGGAAGAACAAAAGCAAGAGTTAGCAAAAGAAATGGTTAAAGTTGCTCAAAAAGTTCTTGGATATGGCGAAGAATCATTTTCTGTTTCTATTGAAGATTTTTCTTTAGAAGATTGGAAGAATGAGGTTTATCCCAAAGATATAATGGCTAATAAGAATATCCTGTATAAAGAGCCTGGTTATGAAATGTAAGGTATTAATATTTAATCCTATATATTGATTTTCATACATTCTGTAATTAAGGTAATTGTATCCGTAATTAAGGTAATTTAAGCCGAATGTTTATACTGATCTTTGTATTGTAAGAAAAGAACAAGGCATCAATATTTTAATTATGAACCGAACAGAATTAAGTAAACAGAAATTCGAGGAGTTATTTGGCAATCATGTTGGTCCTTTGGCTGGTACGGATCCTGATTTACAAGATATGCTAAATCACTTTGTTTTTGGAGAAGTTTTTTATCATGGTGATTTATCAGATAAATTAAGAGAGTTAATAACATTGGTTGTATTAACAACAAACCAAACACTAGATCAACTACAGGCACATGTATTTGCCGCGTTAAATATTGGTGTATCACCAGTTGCTATAAAAGAAGCCATTTATCAATGTGTACCTTATTTAGGTTTTCCAAAAACATTAAATGCGATTAATAAGGTAAATGAGGTGTTTAAAATGCAAAATATTTCACTTCCTGTTGAAAGTCAAAAAACTGTTACTGAAGAAACCAGATTTGAAGACGGACTTAAAGTACAGAAGAGCATTTTTGGTGAAGTTATTGATCAAATGCATCAAAATGCTCCTGAAAATCAAAAACATATTCAAAATTACCTTTCGGCGTTTTGTTTTGGAGATGTTTACACCAGAAAGTGTCTTGATTTAAAAACAAGAGAGTTGTTGACTCTTTGTATTTTAAGTGCTCTGGGTGGATGTGAGAGCCAGGTAAAATCACATGTTTTTGGTAATTTAAAAGTAGGTAACGATAAAACCACTATGCTTGTAGCAATAACACATTGCTTACCTTATATGGGGTTCCCAAGAACTTTAAATGCCATAAGTTGTATTAACGAAGTAATTCCGGAAAATAAATAAGAATATTAATCAATTGTTCGTTAGATAATATTTATTATCAGATGAATAGATGTGACTAATGTATATAAAATTTATTGTCTAAAGTCTATAAGCTCTTATCTAACGATCTATAAAAATTAGGAGAAAATAAAAATGAGTGATTTTAAACAAATATTTCCATTAGGACAGAAGAATGATGCTTATGCTCAGTATTTTATCGGACAAAGTTATATTTCATTATTAACTTTAGAAGGTGTGCCAACCTTTAATGTAACATTTGAACCGGGTTGTAGAAATAATTGGCATATTCATAATGGAGGCGGACAAATTTTGCTTTGTACTGCAGGTACAGGGTGGTATCAGGAAGAAGGAAAACCTGCACAGGCCTTAAAACCGGGTGATGTTGTAAATATTCCTGCAGGTGTTAATCACTGGCATGGTGCAAGTAAAGACAGCTGGTTTGCTCACGTAGCGATGTCAGTACCGGTTCCTGGGTCAACAACAGAATGGGGCGGACCTGTTACTGATGAAGAATATAATATGTTAGGGTGATAAATTAATAGGTTAAATGGAACATGAAGAATGAAATTTTCAGCTTGGTGATTTTACCACGGAGGCCTGGAGGTTATGAAGTTTTCTGTTTTCAAAAGGTTATAAATTGTATTACAAGTGTGCACGTGCGGTAGTGGAGTTATATAATATGATTGGTAAGCTAGCTGTATATCAAGGCCAGAGGCCTGTCATCTTTGTAGCCGGGGATGTTTGTCCATGGAATTAATCATTCAGTAAATCAAAGGGGTGTAGCCAAGATATCTAAATGTTGGGTAATATAATCCTTTGTTTTTAAAGGTTTTACAAGTAATAAAATAGAAATGAGAAAAATATTAATGGTGGGAGTGATGTCAATATTAGTATTGACACAAGCATGTACGAATACTAATACAGAAAAAAATACAAAACAAGAAAATACAGAACAAATGAAAAATACAGAACAAGAAGAACATTATACTTTTCAATTAAGTGATAAAGTTACTCGTGAAAAAGTATCTTTTAAAAATCGTTATGGTATTACTTTGGTAGGTGATTTATATTTACCAAAAGACAGAGGTACAGAGCCTCTTCCGGCTCTTGCTGTTAGCGGACCTTACGGAGCTGTTAAAGAACAATCATCAGGTTTGTATGCTAATGAATTAGCACAAAGAGGATTTGCTGTTGTAGCATTTGATCCTTCATATACAGGTGAAAGTAGTGGCGAACCTCGAAATGTAGCTTCTCCTGATATTAATACAGAAGACTTTAGTGCTGCAATTGATTTTCTTGGAATTCAACCTTTTGTAAACAGAGAAAGAGTTGGTATTATGGGTATCTGTGGTTTTGGCGGAATGGGCTTAAATGCTGCAGCTGCTGATAAGAGAGTTAAAGCTATAGCCGTAGCTAGTATGTACGATATGTCACGTGTAACAGCTAAAGGATATTTCGATAGTATGACAGCAGAACAACGTTCTCAGTTATTAGAGCAATTAGGTCAACAACGATGGAAAGATGCAGAGGCTGGAACACCGGCTTATGGAACAGCAGGATTACCTACTCCTGAACAATTAACAGGAAACGAACCTGAATTTGTAAAAGGTTATGTGAACTATTATAAAACAGAAAGAGGTTTTCACCCACGTTCTATTAACTCAAATGGTTCATGGACTGCAACAAATGCTTTATCATTCATGAATATGCCATTGTTGACATACATTAGTGAAATTTCTCCTCGTCCTATTTTAATTATTGCAGGAGAAAATGCTCACTCTCGTTATTTTAGCGAAGATGCTTATAAAGCAGCAAATGAGCCAAAAGAGCTGATGATTATACCAGGTGCTGTACATACTGATTTATATGATAAAACAGATGTTATTCCTTTTGATAAATTGGAAATTTTCTTTAAAGAGAATTTAAAATAATTGTTTTCCAATGACAAAAACTCAGTTAATATTTGAGTTTGCAGAGCCTTACTTACTGTAAGGCTTTGTTTTATTATATAAAAGCTATAATAAATAATTTTTAAAATATGAAACTAGTATTCAAATCAGCTGTATTAATATGTATCATCTCTTTATCAATATCTTGCAGTAGTAATATAAAACAAAAATCACAAAATGGAGTTTCTGAAAATCCTGTAACCAGGTCTATAGAACTAAATGGAGCAGTAGGAAAGCTAAAATCAATAATGCAAATACCCCAATTAGAAAATAATGAAAAATGTCCTTTGGTAATTTTAATGCATGGTGTATTTTCTAATAAGGAATTTCCTATTATCAGTGAATTAGCAAAAGAGTTGCAGCAAAAAGGAATCGCTTCTATTCGATTTGATTTTAATGGACATGGGGAAAGCGATGGTGAATTCAAAAATATGACGGTTCCTTTAGAGGTAAAAGATGCATTGGCTGTATATAATTACTGCAGATCTTTAGACTTTGTATCTAACATCAGTTTAATCGGGCACTCACAAGGTGGAGTTGTTACTTCTTTGGTAGGAGGTGAATTAAAAGAAGCAATTAAAAGTATTGTTTTGTTGGCTCCAGCAGCTGTTATGGTAGATCAAACTAAAGCAGGTATAATGATGGGGGTTCAATTTGATCCAAATAATATTCCTGAAAGTATCTCAGTATTTAATCATACAGTAGGGCACGATTACCTGGCAACTTGTCAAAATTTAAATATTTATGAAAATGCGGCAAACTATCAAGGTCCTGTTTGTATTATTCATGGTATAGCAGATCAGGTGGTGCCTTATTCTTATAGCGAAAAGTATGATGTAATGTATAATAATAGTATTTTACACTTAATGAAAGGAGAAAGTCACCTTTTTGATAAAGATATGTTTTCTGCAGCCAATATTGCTGTGGAGTTTATAGTAAAACAAACTGCTATTTAATTTATTTTACTTGATAATTACAAGTTTGACTTAAATAATGAAGAATTCAAAATCATTAGATTTAGGTCTTTAATAACTGGTTTTTAGTGGATAAAATAATAAAAAGGAGGACTATATTGTAAAAAACTTATTCAAGTGGGTTGTAAATTTATTTTATAGAGGCATAAACATTAATTTTATCATTCGAAGTAATTAATAATTTAAATCTATTATGACTACACAGAAGCAAATACTAATATTTATTCTGGTTATATGCTTTTCATTTAGCTATTCCCGGGCTCAGGAAATTTTTATTTCAAATACATCAAATCGCACAAGTACCAGTTTAAATGGTAAATGGCAATATGTGGTAGATGCCTATGAAACCGGAGGAATGGGAGGGATGCCTATTTTTGTAAACTACGAAGCTAAAGATAAATCAGATCGGGTGGAGTATGGGTTTACATCTGGTAAAACCTTATGGGTACCGGGTAGTTGGAATATTCAAAAACCGGAGTTATCTCTTTACGAAGGTTCGATTTGGTATCGTAAAACTTTTGATAAAATAGATAAATCTGCAGATAAGCGTTATTTTGTTTATGTAGGTGCTGCTAATTATAAAACAACCGTATCTTTTAATGGTAAAATATTAGGTAAACATGAAGGAGGATTTACGCCTTTTTCCTTTGAAGTAACTGATTTACTTAAAGAAAAAGATAATTATCTGATTATTGGAGTTAACAATTCCCGTGAAGTAGATTATATTCCAGCTAAAGTAACTGATTGGTTTAATCATGGCGGAATAACACGTGATGTAAAGTTAATTGAAGTGTCAAAGACTTTCATAACTAATTATTTCATTGCATTGGATAAATCTACGCTAAATCAAAAAATAAAAACACTAAAGGGTAAGATTCAATTTGCCGGTTCTGAACTTCCTCAAAAAGCTAATATTATCATCCCTGAATTAAAGATTAATAAAGAAATTGATGTAAATAAAGATAATGATACAGAGTTTTCTGTTGATGTAAAAAATCTGAACTTATGGTCGCCTGAAAATCCTAAATTATATTCAGTTACCATATCTGCCGGAGTTGATAAAATCAGTGATGAAATAGGATTCAGAACGATAGAAACAAAAGGTAAGCAGATATTATTAAATGGGGAACCAATCTTTTTAAAGGGAATATGCTTACATGATGAAAATCCATTGCGCAAAGATAGAGCTAATAATATGGAAGATGCGCAATTATCGCTTGAATGGGCTCAGGAATTAGGTTGTAATTTCATACGTTTAGCTCATTATCCACATCAGGAGAATATTGTACGTTTAGCTGATAAAATGGGAATTTTGCTTTGGGAAGAGTTACCATTATATTGGGGAATACAATGGGGAAATCCTGAAGTATTAAAAAAAGCAAAGGCTCAGTATACCGAAATGATCAATCGCGATTATAACCGGGCTAGTTCAATCATCTGGTCTGTGGCCAACGAAACAGCACCAACTGAAGATAGAACCAAATTTTTATCCGAATTAGCGGATTATATCCGATCAATAGATAATACTCGTTTAATCTCTGCGGCTTGTAAAAAAGATCAGGAAGCTGATGGACATCCTGACAGCGTTTATACTTACAATGATCCTTTATTGGAAAAACTGGATATCATCAGCTTTAATGAATACTTAGGCTGGTATGGTGGTTTTCCTGATGAATGTAGAAATAAAACGTTTAAAGCAGGACTGGAAAAACCAATTATGGTAACCGAATTCGGAGGTGGTGCATTACAGGGGTTTCATGGCGATAGTTTAACCCGATGGAGTGAAGAATTTCAGGAATACTTATATAAGGAAAGCATTGCGATGTTTGATAAAATTGATGGTCTTGCCGGTATGACTCCCTGGATTTTGGTAGATTTTCAATCTCCATTACGTCAGTTACCTGAAATACAGGATGGATGGAATCGTAAAGGTTTAATATCGGAAAAAGGATATAAGAAAAAAGCTTTTTATGTTTTGAAAAAGTATTATGAAACTAAATAAAGTACATTGTTACTTCTAATTTTTAAAGATCATTCTTTTAGGGATGGTCTTTTTTATTTATATATCTTTAGGCGAATTTAATGATTAATACAAAAAATGACAGCTAAAACAGTTCTAAGGGTTATGAATACAAAGTTTTTTCTTTGGCCTTTAATTGTATTATCTGTTTTAATGTGTTGCGTTATTTTATATTATGCAGGTATCAAGGATGAATTTATCTTCCCAAATACTCAATCCTACCTTGTTGAAGGGTATTCAGATGTTATAAATGGAGGAAACTCTGAGGTATTAGAACAATCAGTTTCCGATTCATTACTCGTTTACAGCTTTCATTTAAAAGAGGGATTTGTAAGTCCTTATGCCGGAATAGAGTTTACTTCTTCATCCAACAAGTTTATCGACCTATCCAGTTACAATGAACTATGTTTAATCATTGAAGGCGAAAATATCAATCGAATTGGTGTAGCTCTTTATTCTCCTTTGGATGAAGAAAAAAAGTTAAATGATAGTGATGAAAGTCTGTTTCATTCCTATTTAGGGATTAGTAAAAAAAGGGAAACTTTTAAAATACCATTATCTGAGTTTAAACATCCCGAATGGTGGGAGGATATGCATCAAATGACAAACAAATCAGATGTTATACCTGATTTAAGTCAGATTCTTCATATAAATATTAGTAGTGCTTATTCTCAGGATATATCAGAGAATAAATCTTTAAAAATCTATTCCTTATATTTTTCCAGAAATAATACTCAGTTATACACTTACCTAGGCGTTGCGTATTTAAGTTTTATGCTGATATTATTTGTACTAATATATTGGTTTAAATACAGAACCAAACAATCATCTTCATTAACAGTAATATATAAACCTGTTGAAATTATTGATAATGAAATAGATTGGGATCATAAATGTATTGAATACATCAATCAGCATTTTTATAACAGTGAGTTGAATCTTGATTTGGTGGCAAAAGAAACTGCAGTTCATCAACGTAAAATAACTAACCTGATTAGCGAAAAATACAATTGCAATTTTAAAACTTACATAAATCGACTCAGATTACAAGAAGCACAGCGATTGTTAACAAATACAGACCTAAATATTGGCGAAATAGCTTTTAAAGTAGGTTTTAATAACCAAAGTCACTTTAACAGGGTATTCAAAGCAGAGGAGCAAATAAGCCCTTCCGAGTATCGTGATAATCAATCATAACCGTTTTTGTAAAAAGAAATTCATTTTTTGTAAAAAACAGATTTAAGTAATAATTTATCATTGTAATCGTGATGAATCCTTAAATCAGTTTTAATGAAAAAATCAATCCTTAAAAGCAATTCATTAGTCGCAAAATGGCTATATAAACGAATTGTTTTTTTTAGTTTAATCGGTCTCATTTTTATGAGCTGTAAAAAAGATGAGGCTGAAATTTATCTGACAGTTACTCCAACAGAAATTAATATCCCTGCCGAAGGGGGAAGTGTACATCTTATTATAGAAACAAATGCTTCATCCTGGAGTATTACGAATCCTAAGCCAGATATTATTGAGCTTTCGAGTACAGAAGGCACAAGTAATAAAGAAATTGTTGAAGTTGAAATTACTGGTAAAACCTTAACTGAACTTAGTGAAACTTTATCCGTTGGTGCAGATAATGCTTCTCCGGTAAACGTTATTATAAAGCAATTAGCTTCAGAGTACTTGTATGGTCTTAATGTCAATACTACGTCATTGCAATTTAATTCAGATGCTTCTGACGCAAAAATTCAGATTACTTCTTCAGCTCCCGATTGGACCATCAATTGTAATTCTGATTGGGTATCATTTAGTACAACCTCAGGAGGAGTGGGTGAATATAATATTGATATAAGTGTAAGCAATAATGATGATGAGGATATCAGATCTGCAGAATTTACCATATCTGCCAATAATTCTAATACAGTTGAGGTTTATTTATCTCAGTTGGCAGCATTATATCCTGATTATAATGTGTCGCCTATAGCTCCCGATCCTTCAGGAATGGAAAGTAATGCAGCAGAACTTGCAGCTAAGATTAAAATAGGATGGAATATTGGAAATACACTCGAAGCAATAGGAGGCGAAACTGCATGGGGAAATCCCAAAGTTACGGAGCCACTAATACAGATGGTGAAACAAAATGGATTTAACGCCATCCGGATACCATGCTCATGGAATCAATACATGGAAAATGAATCTACAGCTAAAATAAAAACAGAATGGCTCAACCGGGTTAAAGAAGTTGTGGGTTATTGCGTTGATAACGATATGTATGTGGTTTTAAATATACACTGGGATCAGGGATGGTTAGAAAACAATTGCACTTTAGATAAGCAGGTAGAAAACAATGCCAAACAAAAAGCTTTTTGGCAACAAATAGCTACATACTTACGTGATTTTGATGAACATTTAATTTTTGCCGGAGCTAACGAGCCTAATGTGAATAATGCAACCGAAATGAAGGTTTTGATGACTTATCATCAGACTTTTATTAATGCAGTACGATCTACAGGAGGAAGAAATAGTTACAGAGTTTTAGTGGTTCAGGGTCCTTCAACTGATATTGAATTAACAAACACCTTAATGACAAACATGCCTTCAGATGAAATTGATGACAGGTTGATGGCAGAAATTCATTATTATACACCATACCAATTTTGCTTAATGTCTGAAGATGCCGATTGGGGGAAAATGTTTTACTATTGGGGAAATGGTAATCATTCAGTAACCAATGCTGAGCGTAATGCTAGCTGGGGCGAAGAATCAACCATTGATGATTTTTTAGGCAGGATGAAAATAAAGTTTGTGGATAAAGGAATACCTGTAATTATGGGAGAATTTGCTGTAATAAAGCGCAATTTAAGTGGCGATAATCTTGAATTACACCAGGCTTCCAGATTATACTATCTGAAATATCTGATGCAAAAAGCTAAACAAAACGGTATTCTACCATTTTATTGGGATGCAGGAAATATGGGAACCAATGCTTCTGCTTTATTTAACCGCACCAGTAATACTGTGTATGATCAGCAAGCGATAGATGCACTTATGGATGGTATAAATAATTAATTGAAATTATGAATGGAAATCGCCAAAATGTTTCACACACACATGAGTATGAATGATTTTGAAGAATTTCTTCTGATAAATGAAAATAAAATATAATTCTATGAAATCTCTACTCGTCAGTGTTTTATTAATTGTTGTTGTATTTCCTACAGCTTATTCTCAGCGCAAAAAGGCTGTTCGCTCAATATCTGTAGATTATACTATAGAACAGGGACCCATGAACACCATGTTTAAAGAATGTATTGGAGCCGGACGTGCCAATGAAGGTTTAAGGGCTGATTGGCAACAGCAATTGAAAGAAGTAAAAAAGGATTGCGACTTTAAATACATCCGTATGCATGGCTTACTTACCGATGATATGGCTATTTACAAGGTCGACAGAAATGGTAAAGAAATGTATAATTATCAGTATGTTGATGTATTATATGATTATATACTCGAACTCGGGATGAAACCTTTTGTTGAACTTGGTTTTATGCCAGAGGCTTTAGCCAGTGGAGATCAAACTATTTTTTGGTGGAGAGGAAATGTTACTCCTCCGTATGATTATAAAAAATGGGAAAATCTGATTTACAATCTTGTTTCACATTTTACGGAAAGATACGGCGAAGAAGAAGTTAAATCCTGGTATTTTGAGGTATGGAATGAGCCAAACTTAACTCCCGGATTCTGGACTGGTACGCAGGAAGATTATTTTAAGCTATATCAATATGCTGCTTCTGCTGTTAAAAAGTTAAATACAGCATATAAAGTTGGTGGACCTGCTACTGCAGGGGCTTCGTGGGAACCTGAAATGATTGCTTTTTGTGATAAAAATCAAGTACCTATAGATTTTATCAGTACTCATGCTTATGGTGTTGATGCGGGTTTTTTAGATGAGTTTGGGGGAACTGGTACTCGTTTAAGTTCAAACGAATGGAGTGTTAGCGAGGATGTAATACAATCACGCAAAGAAATTGCGGAATCGGCTAAACCAATGCTGGAATTACATTATACCGAGTGGAGTGCTTCGTATACTCCTGCAGATCCTATTCATGATAGTTACCATGAGGCGGCTTATATCCTTAATAAACTAAAACAAGTTGGTAATGCAGCCAATTCAATGTCGTATTGGGTGTTTACTGATATTTTTGAAGAAGCAGGACCAAGGTTTACTCCTTTTCATGGTGGATTTGGATTAATGAATACACAGGGCATTAAAAAACCTGCCTATCACGCTTATTCCTTCATGAATAAATTGGGCAATACAGAATTGAAAAATACAGATCAGTCTTCGTGGGCTTGTAAAAGTACTAATGGAGACTTACAAATGTTACTGTGGGATTATACTTATACATTGCCTGATGATTCTATTAATAACCAGGATTATTTTAATCAGGATTTACCGGCTAAAAATAAAGGGTCAGTTCAGATCAATGTAAATAATATTCCTGAAGGAAACTATCAGTTAGAGATATATAAAGTAGGATATAAGCATAATGATCCATACACTTTGTATTATCAACTGGGTTGTCCGGAGCAGCTTACTAAAAGACAGGTGGAGTTTTTAAAGAGTAATAGTACAGGCCTTCCTGATATAAAAGATCTGATCAAAATAGGTGCCGATCATCATTTTATACAAGAAATACCCTTAAGCGAAAATGATGTTATTCTTATAAACTTAATTAAACTATAAATCAAAGTATGATGAATTTAAAATCTCTTATAGTCATTCTTCTTGTTTTTGTTCTGACTTCGGTTAAAGGTCAAAATAACAGTTCAGTTAATTTTACCAACCCATTATTTGCTGGCGACTATCCCGACCCAAGTATCTTACGCGATGGCGATGATTACTATATGGTACATTCTTCATTTTTGTATTATCCTGGGTTATTGATCTGGCATTCTACTGATTTATTGAATTGGGAACCGGTAACCAATGCTCTTTATAAAAATGTAGGGTCTGTTTGGGCTCCTGATTTGGTAAAATGCAACGATAAGTATTATATCTATTTTCCGGCTGATAACACTAATTATGTGGTATGGGCCGATCAAATATCCGGTCCCTGGAGTGAACCGATACATTTGGATATTACTATGATTGATCCGGGCCATGTGGTTGATGATAATGGAAACCGGTATTTGTATTTTAGCAGTGGGAGTTATGTGCCATTGTCAAATGATGGACTTTCGATAGCAGGAGAGGTGAAGCATAGTTATGATGGATGGACAATCCCCCGTGACTGGTCTATAGAATGCTTTTGTATGGAAGGACCAAAATTATTTAAACGAGGCGATTATTATTACCTGACAGTGGCAGAAGGAGGAACAGCTGGTCCTGCTACCGGACATATGGTTATTTCTGCCCGTTCAAAATCTCCTCTGGGTCCATGGGAAAACTCTCCTTATAATCCTGTTCTAAGAGCTCAATCCAATGAAGATCAATGGTGGTCTGTTGGTCATGGAACTGTATTTGATGATAAAGATGGTAATTGGTTTCTACTTTTTCATGGTTACGAAAAAGGATTCTATAATATGGGGCGTCAAACAATGTTAACGCCAATAGAATGGACAAAGGATGGTTGGTATAAAATACCGGATAAGGTTGATATTGCCAAGAAGATTGAATTGCCTGTTGAAAAAGCGGATAATAAAAACCTGTTTACTTTAAGTGATTCGTTTAAAGGTAAATCATTAAAACCATCATGGAAATTCTTTGGAGGTTTCGACGCAAGCAGAATTGAACTTACCGGAAAAAGTTTGATAGTAGAAGGTAAAGGAAATTCAGTGGCTAATTGCTCGCCTATGTTGTGTGTACCGCAGAATCATGCCTATACGGCAGATGTGGAGTTAGAGATAGAAGGAGACGCTGTTGGTGGATTGGTTTTATTTTATAACGAAAGAGCATTTTCTGGAATTTTAGCAGATAAAAATAATGTGTTAGCTAATTTAAGAGGATGGCAATTTGCAACCGAACCTAATGTTTTAAATAAACACGTTTTTCTTCGTTTAAAAAATGTAAATAACACAGTGGATATGTTTTATAGTTTAGATGGCGAAAAATGGATTAAAATTGAAAATTCATTTGAAGCAACAGCCTATCATCATAATGTGTTAAGTGGTTTTATGAGCCTCCGAATAGGATTGTGTTCAATGGGTAATGGAAAAGTCATTTTTAAAGATTTTAAGTATAAAGCAATTACTGAGTAACATTGATCCTTTCTATAAGTAAGGCCTCATTTAAATATAGCTATTTATAATAAACAGGATGAACCAGATTAAAACTTTATAAATTTATTACCTTGTTCATCCTGTAATAGCCATAAAGTAATTATCATTCAACCGTAGACCTTTAATTTTTCTCCCTGATCCTTTCACCTTGTTCCCTTTTCCTTGTTCCTTGTTCCCTTTTCCTACTCACGCTGGTGCGAGATTGCATCTCGTACCTTTCCTATTTTATATTCTCTATCACTGATTCTTCTTTAGAATTTTTTAAAAAAAAGTTATCGTCAATCACCCTGTATATAAGGCATGTAACCCTGATTTTTTAATTCTTCCATTTCGTCAAAAATGGATTGTTCCTCTTCGTTTTGAGGAGTACGGTATCCCAAACAAAGATCAATAACTATCTTATCCCAAGGATCTACTTCAAAATCATCAATTTGATCTTTTTCAGTCATAATTTTGATGTTTAAAAATGTTTGTAAAACTGAAAATCGTGAACAGTCAATTTAAAATTGATTTATAAAAGAATAAGACCTGCAGTACTCAAATTAGTGTCTTATATAATTATTGTCCAGTATAATAAATATACAAAAAAAATATGATGGAATTCAAGGTGTATGCAATAGTCTAATGTGTTAGTATTCAGATATACTACTACGGGATCAAGATTGTATCTGATATCCGAAATCTCTCACTGTAAATATTTACTGTCCTTCTAAACCCTAAACCCTAAACCCTTTGCCCTTAACTCTAAGCTCTAAGCTCTATACTCTTTGCAATCTATTTCTCTTTTAATTTTCGACTCCCTTGTCCATGTTTCTTGTTCCCTTTTCCCTTCTTCTTGTTCCTTTTTTCCAAAGTATTGTAAAATATGCTTCAAAAAAATTACTGTAATTTTACTGTAACTTTTTTCGCTTGTAACTGATTGTTTATTAGGTTTTAAAGATTTGTAGTCAATTCTGTTTTGGGCATTAAAGGCTAAAAAAAGGGCCAATATTCCGGAATATTGCAAAAAACGACAAATATATTCCGCAAAATCACGTTTTAGGCCAAAAATATTCCATGTTTGAGTGATTTTGGGTTCTTTTTTGACTTTTCTTTGCTAGGTCTTTGCATTTCTATGCTATTCCTTTGCTATCTCTATGCATAGTCATTGCTAATCCTTTGCATAGTCATTGCTATTTCTTTGTATTGTGGTTGTATTGTGGTTGTGTTGTCGATGCATATTCTTTGATTGTTCTTTGCGTAGGCATTGCTTCTTAGGAACCGAAGAAAGAGCATAAAATATCCATAATAAAACCATAGTAATTACGAAGTCATATCATGGTCATACCATAGAAGACCATAAGAATTTGCAATAAATACCTCTGAATTATGAAAGGTTGGTTCGATGACGCTGGTGAAAGATTGCATCTTGTACCTTAATAACCTGAGTTCGATATAAAATTATTGGCTCAGACCGCCTATAAATAATGAGTTTCAATGAATATTTGTGAAGTCATAGCGGGCTATGTCAAACAAATATGAAGCAGAAAATCGTTGTTTATAAGTGGCTTTCTATTAAAATACTAATCTACTTCGTTAAATTCTTTTACCATAGCTCGCTATGCAAAAAGAATTTGCCTTGTATTTCAGCATTTTAATAAAATCTGAGCTCTTTAATTTTAATCGAACTCAGGTTAATAACTAGTTTCATACTTTTTCCCTTTTCCTTACGCGTTATTCCACCTTTTACCCTTTTACTTTTTCCTTTATCCCTTTTTCTTGTTCCATATAATAATTCTTTATTAAGAATTGTAGATAACTTTTTAATGCAAATATGAAACATTTGACGATGAATGAAGTATATTCAGCTTTTGAATTATAAATAACGTGAAAAAATATTGCTCCCAAAGGAGATATATACGTAATATGATGACGGATATAATTCCAAAATGGTGTTATAACAGTAATTAATGACGATTATATTTTTAAAGGTGCATTTATAAATAAGTTGAACGAAAGCTCCTGATGGAGCTAACTAGAATTTCGTAACTTACTGTAGTATAAATAAAAACATTAAGTTATGAAAAAAAAAGTTTATTAGCTCAATACGAGCAAGAAATGCGTTTGCGCAATTATAGCGAACGAACCATTAATACCTACACTAAATTTTTAAGACGCTTATCTGCCTACTACAAACTTTCCCCAGATCAGTTAACCAGAAGTGAGGTAAAAGACTTTTGTTACTATATGATTCAAGAACAAAAGTTATCACCCATTAATGTCAATCAAATGATAAGTGCCTGGAAGATCTTACAGGTTGATATATTTGGCAAAGAATGGGAGTCAATACGAATCAAACGTCCTCGAACAAAAAAGGCATTACCAGTTGTTTTATCTCAGCAAGAAGCCTATGAATTAGTAAATGCCTTAGACAATTTAAAACACAGGACGTTATTAATGCTTACATATTCGAGCGGACTACGAAGGGAAGAAGTGTTAAGTTTAAAGCCAGGATCCATTGATTCATCACGTAAAATAATACGTGTTAAAGGTAAAGGCAACAAAATAAGGGAAGTTCCCATATTTGACGAGTTAATAGAACAACTTCGGTTTTATTATAAGCATTATCGCCCGGCAGAATACCTATTTGAAGGCAGAATAAGAGGTGAAAAATATTCAGAAACAAGTTTTCTTAAAGTAGTAAAACGATCGGCTCAAAAAGCAGGAATAAAACAAAAGTCCGTAACCATTCATTCCTTACGTCATAGCTTTGCCACTCATATGTTAGAACGTGGAGTCAATTTGAAGAGACTTCAATTAATGATGGGACACAGTTCTTTAAAAACCACGTCAGGGTATTTGCATCTGGTACATCCATATTACGGAGAGGTTCCTAATTTACTTCATCCCTTAAGCCATGAGTAAACAATCAGAAAACCAACGATACAGATTGGAAGTATCAGATGTAATAGAAGCTTGTTATGACGAGCTTTATAAAAATTACAACGTTACTTATGAACAAGATAAAGTACTCAATGCTCTTTTACGATGCAGAACATCTCAGGCAGGAGGTCACATTATGGGTTGTAACCATTGCCAATATAAACAGCAGGCGTATAACTCTTGCAGAAATCGACATTGTCCCAAATGCCAGTATCTAAAACAGCAACAGTGGGTGGATAAGTTGCAGAGTCGATTGGTTCCTGGACGGTACTTTCATATTGTTTTTACCATTCCGGATACCTTGCATCCCTTGTTTTATATCAACCAGAAACAGTGTTATGATCTGCTGTTTCAATCAGCATCAGAAGCCCTGCAAAATGCAGGACGAAATCCAGAATTTCTTGGTGCTGAAGTAGGAGCATTATGCATAATGCATACATGGGGTCAAACATTGACCTATCATCCACATATTCATATGTTGGTACCAGCAGGAGGATTAAGTAGTGATGGAGCTGAGTGGGTTGCTTCCGGAAGAAAATTCTTTGTTCCCATAAAAGCTCTATCCGCTATGTTTAGAGGAATTCTAATGAAAAAACTCAAAAACTTACTGGAAAATGAGGTGCTAAATCTTCCATCTAATTATGAAGGCTTTAAGATTATGAAAGAAAAACTTTATGAAAATAGATGGAATGTATATAGCAAAAAAGCCTTTGGAGGAATGACTAGTGTATTAAAATATTTAGGAAGATACACTCATCGGGTTGCGATATCAAACAGCAGATTATTAACATTAACAGATAAAACCGTAAGCTTTAATTATAAGGATTATCGAACAGGATCCCGAAAGGCTATGCAGCTAAATACAGTTGAGTTTGTACGACGTTTTATCCAGCATGTGTTACCCAAAGGATTTTTTAAGATCAGATATATTGGCATATTTTCCACAGTTCAGATTCATGGAAAACGTGAACAAGTCATTTCATTGGTTGGCAAAATCATGTATCTATCTCGTTTGGAAGGCTTGTCAGCCTACGAAATACTGAAAGAAATAACAGGTAAAGATCCATCAATATGTCCGATATGTAAGCAGGGTATTATGGTGAAAATAAAAAGAATCACTCAACTTGAATGATTATAAGAACACAACGTTCTTTGCATTTTTAATCTATTTCAAATGTCTTTAAAAAAGGCACGATGGGAATGTTATGCTTTATGGTTTAGTAATATCGATCATTTTTATCAATCAGTATAATGAAAAACAATTCATACTTAAAAAGTCAACGAAAAGGTCTCCAAGTTACTGAAAGTAGCAGGAATGAATTGCCCATAGTTATAGCCGCCATCGTTCAACATAATTTTATCCTTAATAACCACTAAGTATATTCTATAAGTCTATTTTTACAATTAACGCTTTAATATTTTTATTATCTTGCTCCTGGTAAGGATAAAATCCTTATAAGTTATGGGCAATTAAACCGTATAGTAGATTAACAAATTAATTGAAATGAATGATTTAACTAAAGGTTTAGAAAATATATTATTAGAGTACTTGGGATTGAATAAAGATAATGAATGGGAAAATGACTTTTTTACAATTAAATACATAGATAAGCTTGATTTTGCCTTTTATTATAAAAAACCAGAAGCTTATTCTAGCAAGCTTATTGGCAATGAGTTTTTAAGATTAAATTGTTCTTTTTACCGGAATGAGTTTGGGTATCAGATAAAAATTAATGAATTAACAATAAGTACAGGTAATAGTTGGTCTAAGGCAGATGCATATTCATACAAAATATTAAAACTAATTGGTTATATAGCTAAATCTCAAAAAGAGAAAGGAAAGTTTTATTTTGCACTAGGAGAATCTATTCAGAGAAAAATGAAAGAGCTAGTTGAAAATTTTTGTCATTCATTTCCCAAAAGAGTATCAAACACAATTTCAAATCGTCGAGAAATTGAAGTAGAAAAGCTTTTTGCTAAACCTATATTTTACGTTGAAAGACATACCTCAAATAATGATACCCACCATCAAAGGGTAGGTAAGGATAACAAAGTGCTTACAGAGACCAAAACTTACTATAAATTAATAACGGAAGATAATGACTTTAGGAAGAGTGATTCTTATAAGAGAATTCTCGAATATTTAAGCTCTTTAAAGGAATTGAAAAAAAGTTCTACTTCGTATTATTCCCCATTAGGAGAAGATAGTTATGTTGAAACATCATATATCGATGCTCCATTAACATTAGCGATTAAGAAAGTGAAGACAGATAGTTTTCATAAAGTTGAAATTACGCAACCTAACCTAACCATAGACAAAATTAAAATTCTCATATATTTACTTATGGGAGACTTCAATCAAATTGTTAGGTTTATAGGAAAGTATCCATTATATACCCAATTTCTAATAGTGTCTTATTTAAAGAAATTATTCGGAACATTGTCTTATTCTATTTATGATTCAAACAATGAAATTCCATATGAATTTAGCACGGATTTAATAAAGTTTGTTGACATTGAGCTGAAGAACGATTTTGATATGCAGCAATTAACAGAATACATTAACTACTTTATTATTAATATTACAAGGCAGACTAATGATTTTATTCACAACGCTATATATACATTTTTCGGAAATAAAATAAAAGCCCATAACAATAGCTAATAAAGCATAGGCTTGCCGCAGGCGCAACACAAGCCTACGCTTCATAGCTGTGACGTTAGGCTACATTTAATACCAATATACATATGAGTACACCTTTTAACTCAGAAAAAATAATTAATCACAAAATAAATGAGGCAGAACTAAGCACATTCTTAGTTGGTTTTGATATTGATGATAATGGAAATTCTAAGTATAGAATAAAGCCTCTAATTGAAAAACTTTCTCACGTAATTTATGAATTTGCTTTTGGATTCCACGAGGGAGAAACAACACCTAATAACGAAATATTAAGCAAACTAACAGAAGCCGCTCAATCAATTTATAAAATTGATGCCTTCCAAAAAGTGAAAGATATTTATGATAATAATGGTTCAATTGATGATGATTTAGAAGATAAATATTTAAGAAGAGGTGAATTTGGAGAATTAATATTACATCTAATATTAAGAGATTTTCACAATACGATTCCTTTGCTATCTAAGATATATTTCAAAGATTCTTTTGGGCATACAGTTCACGGTTTTGACGGTATACATATTGAGAAAAACTCAAAAACTCTATGGCTTGGAGAATCTAAACTCTACCAAGATGGAAAAGCTGGACTTAAAGAATTAATCAAAGATATTGAAGAGCACTTCAAAAGTGATTATTTAAATTCGGAATTTTTAATAGTCTCTAAGAAACTTAAACACTTTGACAATATTCCAGAAAAGGATTATTGGTTAGATCTAATGAGTAAATCTACAAAACTAATAGACCAACTTGATTCAATAAATATCCCTCTATTATGCACATATAACAGCGAACTATTTACCAAATATTCTAACGAAAACGAACCGAGTTTTATCGATGAATATCTTAAAGAGATGAATGAGTTAAAGCAGTATTTTGATGAAAGAAACAATCATCCATTAAAAACAAAATTAAATATCATTCTCATACTATTTCCTGTTCAAGACAAGGTAGAATTAGTTAAAGGTATGCATAATAAACTCTCCTTACTACAAAGACTAGGAGAATGATAGAAGAACTACTAACAGATATAGACCAAAGAACATCATTTGATTTCGAAAACACTTTCGGCGTTTATAAAAGAGTATCTGAAATGATTATTGAAGATGAATCTTTAGCGCAAAAGATAATTGTAAATATTTTAGACAATAAGGATAAGTTTGACCATTCTTTAAACCTTGTTCTTACGGACTTAATAGAGGCTGTTGGTTTCTATCCTTATCTTATCAAGGAGGAGCTAAAATTAGATTCTACAGACTCATTAATCAGGCAGGGATACCATCATTCGGAGAATCTTGACAAATACCTTCACGAAGATCAAAAGCATCTCCTATCACTTTTGAATTCAGATAAAAATGTTATCGTTAGCGCACCAACTAGTTTTGGAAAAAGCTTGCTAATAGAAGAATTTGTTGCATCCTTAAAATTTAAAAACATAATTATCATTCAGCCAACTTTGGCCTTGCTTGACGAAACAAGACGTAAATTAAGAAAATACAATGACAACTATAAATTAATTGTTAGAACATCACAAGAGCCTTCATTAGAAAAAGGAAATATATATCTATTCACAGCTGAACGAGTTAATGAATATAAAGACTTTCCACATATTGAATTCATAATTATTGATGAATTCTACAAACTCAGTTCAAATAGGGATGATGAAAGAGCCGACTCCTTGAATAACGCACTTCATTATATTTTAAAAACATTTAATAGCAAGTTTTATTTATTGGGGCCGAACATTGACGGTATTTCCGAAGGATTTGAAGAAAAGTACAATGCTATTTTCTATAAAACAAAGTCATCTCTTGTAGATATAAAAGCTGTTGATATTTATTCGCCTAATAAAGAGGTTTTTGACAAAACAATTCATCATCGCAAAAAAGGTTATAAAGAAGCTGTTGAAATAAAAGAAGAAACACTCTTTGACTTACTAATTGAGAGACGTCATGAGCAATCAATAATATATTGTTCTTCTCCAAATAGAGTCAGGTATCTATCTAAAAAATTTGTTGATTACCTTTTGAAAAAAGAGATTAACAACACTAACTCTGAATTAGATATAATCGAATGGATAAATGAAAATATATCAAGTAATTGGAGTTTAATTAAGTTACTAAAACATCGGATTGGAATACACGATGGTGCGTTGCAAAAACATATAACATCATCAGTTATTAATTATTTTAACACTGGAAAACTAGATTACTTATTTTGTACAACGACTATAATTGAAGGTGTTAATACGAGTGCTAAGAATATTATCTTCTTTGACCAAACTAAAGGCCTTAATACACCGATAGATTATTTTGACTATTCAAATATTAAAGGAAGAGCAGGTCGATTAATGATACATTACACTGGAACAATTTTCAATTTCAACCCTATTCCTCCAAACGAACAAGTTCTTATAGACATCCCATTTTTTGAGCAGAACCCCGTTTCAGATGAAGTTCTAATTAATTTAGAAGAAGATGAAATAAAAAATATTGAATCAGAACAGTACGCAAATATTAAACAAATACCTAGTAATGAAAAAGAAATAATTAGACAAAATGGTGTTCAGGTTAGTGGTCAAAGAAGTATTATTGAAACTATCAGACAAGATTTAATATCAAAATATGAACTTATTAGCTGGACAAGGAATCCTAATTACAACCAATTAAAGTATTGTTTAAATCTTGGCTGGACATATTTAATGAAAAAAGGAGAATCTAAATCTCTTGGTATAGGTCGTTTAATAAACAAAACTTTTAATTACGGTTTTCATCAGAATTTGGGTAGATTAATTAATTCAGACATAGAATATATTACTAATTGTGTTGCATATTATAACAAATTTAGTGACACTGAATCAAGTGAAATAGACAAAAAGATGTTGTCTTTTGGGAAACGGTATTCATCTATGAATGAAATGGAAGTAATGGAGGAAGTAATAATGACAAATTTCCAAATTCAAAAACACTGGTTTCAGTACAAAATACCCAAATGGTTATCAGTTATTAACTCCATACAAGAATTTGTTTGTAATGAAAAAGGATTAAGACCAGGCAATTACAGCTATTATACGAATTTAATAGAAAACGAATTTCTACGCGAGAATTTAACAATCTTATCTGAGTTTGGTATTCCAAGTTCTGCCATTAAAAAACTTGAAAAGATAATACCTGAAAACTTATCGCAAGATGATGTCATTAAATCAATCAGACAGGATAGGGTGTTCGAGAATTCAGTATTTATAGATTATGAAAAGAATAAACTAAAAGAAACATAGAAAAACGTAGCCTAACAATGGCTCATAGGCAATAATGGGTGTAGCTCGTGTTTCGAGCGACGGATTCCCGCACTGACTTTCGTGTCGTCCCGACAGAAAGTCGCACGCAATCCGCCACTGCCCATAGCCGAGCCATTATGTACAATCCCTGGACGAGATAGTTAAGTACTAAATTTATGATTGATTGGAAAAAAGAAATTGATAATTGGATTTCTCTCAAAGTAGAGAACTTTCAAACTGTAAGGAAAGATTTTTATAGCTTGTTTGAAAAAGCATTTGAGAATACTGTATTTCCTGAAAAAGCATGGTTTGGAATTCCCCTTTCAAAGAATAGTCTTAGTTTATCTTTAGGTTCTGTTTTTTTATTAGGTTCTGTAAGAGACGGAGCAATATGGATTTTAGTTGATTGTGATTTATCAGATGTAGTTCCTTATCGTTGTGAAATTGTTAAAAGTTCAATTCATTCAGGAACAAACTTATTTTGGATAGAAGCAAGAAATAAAAACGTAAAGGAGATTTCAAATAATCAATTAATTTGGGAACATTATAGAATAGCTTCAGCTAAAGTATTAAGAGCCCCACAAAGTTCAGCAGAAAGAGAATCTGTAAAAAAAGGAAAAACTAGATTAAGTGATTTTTGGAAGGACTATACTTCAACGATTAATTATGAGTTAAGCGAAAAGGTTTTTGAAAGAGAAGTTTCGAAATCAAGGAAAGAAAAATCTGATGAAAGGAGAATTAGAATTAAAAAAGCCTCAAAGATTCCTATAATGGTTGAATCAAAGAGTATAAGCTTCGTGAGAAATCCTGATGTTGTTGCAGAGACTCTTGAAAATTCAAAAGGAATCTGTGCCTATTGCGGGAATTATGCGCCTTTTAACAGAGATTCAGATGAAACTCCTTATCTTGAAGTACATCATATAATACCTTTGTCAGAAGGTGGTGAAGATTCTATTGAAAATTCTGTAGCATTGTGTCCGAATTGTCATAGACAAGCACATTTTGGAAAATTGAATTTTAATATTGATAAAATAAAGAAGTAAAGCACATAACACTGTATATACAAAATAGGCGAAATAGTAGTAAATTCAACGGTTGTAGCCCGTTTCAACTTTCTTGTAACTAGACAGGAAAGTGCATCGCAATCGGCTAATATTCTTATACGTGCCGTGTAGCATTTAGATTCAAGAAATGATGGTCAGCGTTTTTTGAAAGTACAATTAAATTTAAGATGTTAAAAAAGAAATATTAAGACCAATTAGGAATAGGATGAAAACTTATATACTTTACATTTTAATATTACTTTTAGGTTTATTAGAATACCTTCCAATACCAAATTTACCAGGTTTTGTAGTAGGTTTTATTCGGAAGATATCTTTCTTTACTCCTTGGTTTTCTTTACTATCTATTATTATTGCCCTATTTTTTGTGAAATATAAAAAATTAGGGTATTTAATTATTACTTTATTATTGTTTGTTGGGATTTTCCCTTCAATAATGAGAGATATGTCAAATAGATTAATTATTAATATTAATAATAATCGTGATTTTAAAGAGGTGATTAATCCTATTTCAGGTACTTCACTAATTATGAACGAGAAATATGTAGAGTTTACTTGGAATTTACAATTGCAAGAATACGAGTCTCTCATTTATAAACCAAAACATAGACTATTAACTGATTATTCACAGCGTGAAATCATTGAAGTAATAAATGAGGATTGGTATATAATGAAAACTGGATTATTTGAATAAATGTGGTATACATTAAAACATAAAACCAACAGTGGTTTTAAAACCATCATTTATTCCTTTAAAATCAACGCTATAAATATTGGAATTTCAAGTCTAATCACAAGAGAACTTATACAGAGTTATTTTCTGCTAAAATCAAAACAAAATACAATGGTATAATTATCATAATCCCAACGGTTTAAATTCATATTTAGGTTGTTTCATGTGTTGCCGGATGTTTTTGATATGGAATCTTATCTATTATTATATATAAAGCAGAATTAGAGACATAGATATTGAGAAAAGTGGTCAGGTTACAATGGCTGCATAATTAAAGACTTATTAAGCATTGACAACTTTTAGGAATTAGTTGAACACAAAAAAATACACTTTAACTTTAAATATATATTATTCACTTAAAAATATAATTTATTAAGTGTTATTTGTATTTGCTTTGTCCTAGTTTATGTTGATAAGATAGAACGGAAAATTAAGAGAGGGTATATTCAACATTAACATGAGAATATTGTTTGCATAACAATACATTTACAGTTGTTCTAAAAATATAATATGCTAAGATTATATATTCTGGTTTTCTTATTTACTATTGTTAATGTAGTATCTGGTCAGGACAAATCATTAACCGGAACTATCAAAGACTCTAAAACAGGAGAGCCTATTCCTTTTACAAATGTTTATATAAAGGGAACAACAATAGGTACAATTTCAGATACAACTGGTTATTTCAAACTTGATTTTGATGGTGATTCTGTAGTTTTTTCTGCAATAGGATATTATAAGCAAACCATTAAAGCCAATAGAGGAAAGAAGAATATTACAATTGATTTAGAACCAGAGGTTGTATCTATAAATGAAGTTAAAGTAAAACCTAATGATGAAAGAATCAGGTGGATTTTACAGAATGCTGTAGACCAAAAAGAAAATAATAATCCTGAAAAATATGGCAGGTACTCTTATGAAAAGTATTCAAAATGGGATTATGTTTTAAACAATGTAGAAAGGTCACTGATGAAGTCAAATATCTTTAAGGATCATCAAAGCCTGTTTCAAAAATCAGATAATGGTACTTTTTATTTACCCGTTTATTTTTCTGAGCAATTGGTATATAATGAATATCAACGTCAACCATTAAGAGAAAAATCAACTGTTTTAGCTGATAAAACATCCGGATTAGGAGTGCTTAATAGTTATGAATTTAGTGGATATACCAGTGGTTTAAATGTGAGTCATAATTTTTATCAGAATTACATTAAATATTACGAGCAAAATTTTGTTAGCCCCTTAGCCAATAATGGGTGGTTTTATTACAGATATTATTTGGTAGATAGTACCATGGTTGAGGATACCAAAAACTATAAGGTACTTTTTTATCCCAGACGGAAAGGCGAAAATGTTTTTGAAGGATATATGATTATTGATAATAAACGTTTTGCTATTCAGGAAATAGAAGCTAAACTATCAGGTGGAAATCAATTGAACTTCATTAAAAATATGAAGGTTCGAAGCGAATATCAATTGGTAGATGATTCTGTTGTATTCTTCAAAAGTAATCAGTTAAGTGCAGAATTTGATTATTTACCAATAGCTGGTGATTCCACTAAACAAAGATTAGAGCTTATATTTAGTGAAAGTTCTTCATTTGATAAAGTACAGATTAATCCTCCTGCAGATGTAGAATTATCGGTTAAAAATATCAGTTACGAATCCATTAAAGATTTAAACTATCGGAAGAGAACAGATGATTATTGGGATCAGTATCGCCATAAAAAGCTTTCTGAGGACGATCTTAACAAATATGCTATCATAGATAGTGTTAATCAGATTAAGACAGTTAAAATGGCTAATGAACTTGTTGAGATGGGTTTAAATGGCTATTTAGATGTAGGGAAATTTGAACTTGGACCCTATACTGATTTTGTACAGTCGAATGAGATTGAAGGATACCGATTTTATTTTGGAGGTAGAACCAGTTCTGAAATTAGTGAAAACCTAATGTTTTATGGTGGTTTGGGATATGGTACAAATACTAAAATGATTACAGGTAGAGGAGGAGTTGGATATCGGTTTAATAATGTAAAAAGGAAAGTTGTAAAATTAGAATATGACGACAGATATATAAGAATGGGTGAAAATCGGAAGATCTTATATCTGTATGAAAATATGCTAAGTCCGTCAGAAACAAATTTAGTTTCGAGTATATTATCAAGAGATACATTTGATGAGTTATATCGCCAGCAAGGGGTTCATTTTGAATATGAAAATGAGTGGCGCACCGGGTTAAGTACACGATTTAATTTAGATTACAAAAAACAGCATTCTCCCGAATTTTATCCATTTATAATGGATGGAGTTCAAGTAGATAATATTCAGGCTTTGGAAGCAGGTGTCAATCTTAGGCTGTCATGGAAGGAATCAGTAATTGATGATGGATTTATGAGGTTTTATGTGTCCTCTGATTATCCAATTCTAAATATTTCTGCCAATGTAGGTCGCGTTGATTACAACAATATCAACAACTGGTACGGTAAGGTGCATGCAACAGTTAAAGCAAAAAAATACTTTGGACAAACCATATTTAATTATGCTTTTGAGGCAGGAAAGGTATTTGGTAAGCTTCCATATACTATGCTTGAAATACCAAGGGGTAATGAAACCTATGGATATTACAGATATGATTTTAACTTAATAAATTATCTGGAATTTATTCATGACCAATATATTCATACCTATCTGGATTATCATATGAATGGGTTTTTCTTTAACAGGCTTCCGCTATTAAAAAGATTAGGATTGCGAGAAGTTGTTTCAGCCAAAGCTATGATCGGTAGTTTAAATGAAAAACAATTAGGAGGGATTGAAATGCCTTTAGGAGCAAGCAGTGCCAATGGAACTTATCTGGAAGTTGGGGCAGGTCTTGAAAATGTTTTTAGATTTTTTAGGGTAGAGGGGATTTGGAGAGTAACACCAAAATCAATTCAAGGTGTGCCTGATTTTGGTATACGTGTATTGTTTGAAATTAAACTGTAAGTAAGAAAAAACTAATGGAAAAGTTAGCATTCAAGGTTTTCGATATTAATAATATCTATGGGTTGATACTCTATTTTTTCGGGTTGAGCGTTGTGAGCAAGATAGTTAAATAATCGCTTGAATGTTTTTTCTGCCTGATCAACAGGTCTCTGACTAATTAAGAAATTAATGATGCCTTCTTTTAAAAATTGACTGTTTTTTTCATATACTTCATAACCAACAAGAAACAGATGTTCAAGATTACGTTCTTTTAGGTATTCTGCTATAACAAAAGTACGCGCACTGGATACCATTATACCTCCGATATTAAGGTTGTTATTAAAAACCCGGTCAAGAGTTTCGTATATACCTTTTTTATCACCGCTAGGTACATCCACCGTAATTTTTAGGCCTTTATTACGTTTGCCCGGATCCATAAAGTAGCTCATGAAACCCTGATTGCGTAAATTCAGGTGGATTAAATTATCAATATCTTTAGCAATATTGACAATTAGTATATCCTTATCTTCTTCTACACCAACATCCATTATACTGGCAGCTACGCGTCCTCCTTTTCGGGCGTTTTCACCAATAAAGGTCAATGCGTTTGTTTCTTCAATATTAGTGTCAATATAAGTGTATGGAATAGATAAACCATCTAATTTATAGCATAGCTCTATGGTTTCGTTTTTAAGGATAGGAGCTATGATGACACCTTCAGGTTGCCAATTGATTAATTCAGCAGCTTTTTTCATAAAATCTTCAGCACTATGCATTTCATAGTTGAAGTATTTTACATTTGAAATAAAAGGAGTAGTAGATTCTTTGCCTAGTTCAATCCCTTTGGGATGTTCTTCCCAAAACAGATTGTTGCCTGTACTTAATGGCAATAAAACAGCAATTTTATATGATGTAGGTGATTTAAGAGCACGAGCTGCAATATTAGGTTGATAGTTAAGCTTTTTAGCGATAGCTAAAACTTTTTCTTTAGTTTCAGCTTTAACCTCACCTCTGTTGTGTAAAACTCTGTCAACTGTTCCTATTGAAACACCAGCTTGTGCTGCAATATCTTTAATTCTAATTGATTTTTTTACCTTCATCGTTGCTGTTATATTTTATGCAATCAATAGATTTTAAAGGGAATCCTTATTTAAATATTATACTTATTAATAAAAAGAGGGTGAAAAAATCACCCTCTATAAAATATATTGTTCAAAAAAGAATCAATTATAAATCAGTAATAGGTTTGTGTTGAGGAACTAACATTTTCATAATAGCCCATGCAATTAAATATGAACCTCCACAAACAAAGAACATAATTAAATATGCAGTTGAAATATTGCTAGCATAAGCATCAGTTAAGAATCCTGCTAAAAGTTGGATAACAACACCACCAATACCTCCTGCAAAAGCTCCAATACCAGTTACAGAACCAACTGCTTTTTTAGGGAACATATCAGATACAGTAGTAAATAAGTTAGCACTCCAAGCCTGGTGAGCAGCTGCTGCTATACAGATAATACTTACAGCAATATACATAGCTGCACCTCCGAAACGTTCAACATCACCAAAGAATTGAGTTAATAAAACCACTAAAGGAACTATACCAATAAGTAACATGGCTGTCATTCTGGCTTTATAAACCTGCATTCCTTTATTCATTAGCATCATAGGAAGACTACCCCCAAATACACTACCAATAATTGCGATACCATATACGATAAATGATGGCCATTTTACTTCAGCAGTTGTCATTCCAAATTGGTTAATCAAATAATCAGGTAACCAGAATAGGAAGAACCACCAAATACCATCAGTCATAAATTTACCCCAAAAGAAAGACCATGTTTGACGGTATGTAAAAAGTTTTCCCCAAGATACTTTAGTATCTTCTTCTGCTATTTCTAAAACTTCTTCATCTGAGTGAATATAATCAAACTCTTCTTTTGATAATTTTTTATGCTTTGAAGGCACATCATAAATTTTAAACCAGAAGATCAACCATACTAAACCTACAGCACCTGTAATGATGAAAGACATTTTCCATCCTAATCCCCAACCAAATGAAGTGATGATAAAAGGAACAAGTAAAGCTGCAATCATAGCACCGATGTTAGATCCACTATTGAAAATACCTGTTGCCAGGGCACGTTCTTTTTTAGGGAACCATTCTGCTACTGTTTTAATAGATGCAGGGAAGTTACCTGCTTCTCCTACAGCAAATGCACTACGAATAGCTGCGTGCATCCAAACAGCACCACCAACAAATGCATTAGCAATTCCAAAAACAGACCATGTGATTAAAGAAAAAGCTAAACCTAGTTTAGTACCAATTTTATCAATAACCCATCCTGCAATAATTGTCATTGTTGCATAAAATGCAGTAAAGAATGATGTTAAAATAGAGAAATCGGTATTTGACCAACCGAATCCGTCAATACCATTTTGAGAACACAAGTATGGTTTTACATATGAAATTACTTGACGATCCATATAGTTTATGGTCGTGGCAAAAAGTAACAATGTGGCAATTGTCCATCTGTAGTTTCCAATGGAGTTTGTCTTTTGTCCCATTTTTTAGTTTTTAAATTAGTAGATTATTATTTATTTATTCTATCCAAATGTATATTTAGCTTTTAGTTTGTTTCCAGACTTCTTCTAATGCCTAATTCTAATCCTCTAATTTCAGCTAATCCTTTCATTCTACCATATAAAGAATATCCCGGATTGTTGGCATGACCAATATCTCCTAACATCTGATGTCCGTGATCCGGACGTACAGGGATTGAAAAATCGTTTCTTCCTTCTTTTTTACGTCTCTCTTCTTCTAACACTATCGATTTTAATACAGAGTAAATATCTACGTCACCATCAAAAAGCATATCTTCACTGAAATTGTGATCTGTATCACGACTAACATTTCTTAAGTGAGCAAAATTAATACGAGGAGCTAATTCTTTAGCCATTACAGAAAGATCATTAAAATATCCTGCACCCCATGAACCTGTACATAATGTTACACCATTTGAAATAGAATCTACAGTACTTATAATGTCCTTAGCATCTTCTAATGTGCTAACTACGCGAGGAAGGCCCAATAAGCCCCAAGGTGGATCATCTGGGTGAATAGCCATTCTAACACCTGATTGCTCTGCAACTGGAATTATTGCATTTAAAAAATCAAGAAGATGTTTTTTTAATAGTTTGTCATCAATGTTTTTATAGGCATCTAATACTGACTGAAATTGCTCTAATGTATAGCTTTCTTCAGCCCCGGGTAATCCTTTGATAACAGTATTGGTTAATACTTCTTTTCCTGCTTCATCCAAACTTTCAAAGTATTCTTTTGCTTCGTTTAGGATTTTTTCAGTGTAGTCATTTTCTGCATTTGGTCTTTTTAAAATATAGATGTCAAAAGCAGCAAATACTTTTTGTTGGTATATTAATGCAAAAGAACCTTCTTTTGCTTTATAATTCAAATTTGTACGAGACCAATCAAGTACCGGCATGAAATTGTAACAAACAGTTTGAATTCCACATTCGCCTAAATTCTTAATTGACTCCTGGTAATTTTTTGTATATAATTGCCAGTTCCCGGTTTGTTTTTTTATGTCTTCGTGAACAGGAACACTTTCAACTACAGACCAAGATAGACCATGTTCTTCTATCATGTTTTTTCGACTAAGAATTTCTTCTTTAGTCCAAACTTCTCCATTGGGAATATGATGAAGTGCAGTAACAATACCAGTTGCGCCTGTTTGCTTGATGTCATTAAGTGTAATTCGATCGTTAGGACCGTACCAACGCCATGTTTGTTCTATAGCCATCGTTATACTTTTTAAAGCATTTATTTATGCGTATTATTGATTTAAATTTTCACTGTAAATGTATAAATATGTAAAAAATCAGACCAATATAACTTATATTTTTAATTCCTGTAAAGTAAATTTATAATTATACACCAGAATATGCACTAAATCCACCATCTACAGGGATAACTACACCTGTCACAAAATTTGCCCAATCGGATAATAGATAAAGCATTGTTCCAGTTAATTCTTCTGGTTCGCCATATCTTTCCATTGGAGTATTTCTTATAATTTTTTCACCACGAGGAGTTGATTCTCCTGTTTTCTCATCAATAAGCAAGAATCGGTTTTGGTTTGTTAGAAGGAAGCCCGGAGCAATAGCGTTAACTCTGATTCCTGTTTTTGCAAAATGAACAGCCAACCATTGGGTGAAGTTATTGATTGCCGCTTTTGCTGCCGAATATGCCGGAATTTTTGTCAATGGAGTATATGAGTTCATTGACGATACATTAATGATTGAACCAGCTTTTTTATCAATCATATCTTTAGCAAATACCATTGTTGGAAGCAGAGTACCCTGAAAGTTTAAAGCAAATACTTTATCAAAACCTTCCATCTCCAATCCAAAGAAAGTATCTTCCAAATTCTCCAGATATTCTTCTGTTAAGAATTCTGCTTTAGTAGTTGCATTAGCTGCATTACCACCTGCTCCGTTAATTAAATAGTCAATTGATCCAAGCTTTTCATTAACTACTAATTTAGCAGAGTTTAACGATGCTTTATCTAAAACGTTTGCTGAAATTCCTATAGATTCTGTTTTGTAGGTTTCTTTGATTTCGGCAGCTACTTTTTGAGCTGCTTCAAGATTTAGATCCAAGATTGCTGTTTTAATACCTTGCGAAGCAAGACTTTTGGCCATTGTAGAGCATAAAACACCTCCACCTCCGGTAATTACAGCAACTTTATTTTCAAGATTTAAGGGAGTCATGAGATTTTAATTAGAGAATACAAAGTATAAAGACATTTTAATCAAACAGCATATTTGTCCTCATACTTTGTATTTTAATATGTTTGAGATTATTTTCTTGCAGATTCAATGTTAGTCATTAACTGTTTTACAAGTTCAGTTAATGCGTTCCAATCTTTGTTTGCCATAACATCTTTAGGGAATAAGTTAGAACCCATTCCAACACATGTTACACCTGCAGCAAACCATTTTTCAAGATTTTCTTTAGAAGTATCAACACCACCTGTAGGCATAATATCAGTCCAAGGCATTGGAGCTTTTACTGCTTTGATAAATGATGGACCACCTACCTCTGAAGCTGGGAAACATTTAACAAGGTCAGAACCTAATTCCTGAGCTTTGTTAATTTCAGAAATTGTTCCACAACCAGGAGACCACATTACTTTTCTGCGGTTGCAAATCTTAGCCATGTTCTCGTTTAATAATGGAGAAACAATAAAGTTTGCACCTAATTGAATATATAAAGCTGTAGTAGCTTCTTCAACGATAGAACCTGCTCCTAAAATCATTCCAGGTAGGTTTTCAAGAGCATATTTGTTTAACTCACCAAATACTTCGTGAGCGAAATCACCTCTGTTTACAAACTCAAAAACGCGGATACCGCCATCATAACATGATTTTAGAACCGCTTTACATACTTCAATGTCATTATTGAAAAATACAGGAACAACACCTGTTTCCTTCATTGCTTGAAATACCTCTAGTTTTGTATATTTTGCCATTATATTATAGATAATTATTTTATTAAAAACTGATGATAGATTGAAGAAGCTGATCCAGAGGTGTTGATGAAAAAGTTTTTTGTGCCCGGAAAACTTCCCCCTTTTAATGTTCTATCAATCTATCATCCAAATAAATCCAAAAATATTTTACAAAGTGTTCAAAAACAACTAAGCATTACATACGATTGTATGTTTGTTGCGATAGTACGTTTACTATCTTTTCAAAAACTAAATAATTCTTCAAAAACTTTATTTACGACACATTATATATTTGGATGTTGTATGTTGCAAAATTGTTTCTGAAACACTTTATATTAAAATTTATCTTGATACTCTACCAGATGCATCACCACCCATAAGTTTTTCAACCTCTTCTACAGTAGCAAGGTTGTAATCACCATGAATCGTGTGTTTTAAGCATGATGCAGCAGTAGCAAATTCAATAGCTTTTTGATCGTCACCTACATAAGTAAGTAATCCGTAAATTAATCCACCCATAAATGAGTCACCACCACCTACACGGTCAACAATGTGAGTGATATCATAATCAGCAGCTTTAAATAATTCTTTACCATCATATAAAACTCCAGACCAAGTGTTGTGGTTAGCGTTTACAGATCCACGTAAAGTTGTAATTACCTTTTTAACACGTGGGAATTGAGTCATAATTTGTTGAGATACACTTCTGTATGCTTCAGCATCAACGTGACCTCCTGTGATATCTACACCTTCTGGTTTAATACCTAAAACCATTTCAGCATCTTCTTCGTTACCTAAAACGATGTCGCAACCAGCAACTAATTCAGGCATTACTTCAGATGCAGTTTTACCATATTTCCAAAGGTTTTTTCTATAGTTTAGATCAGTAGAAACTGTTACACCTAATTTGTTAGCAACTTTAATTGCTTCAAGACAAGCGTCTGCAGCTCCTTGAGAAACAGCAGGAGTAATACCTGTCCAGTGGAAGAAATCAGCATCTTTTAATACTTCCTCCCAGTTTACCATACCTGGCTTAATTTCAGAAAAAGCAGAAAAAGCTCTATCGTAAACAACTTTACTAGCACGAGCTACAGCTCCGGTTTCTAAATAATAAGTACCTAATCTGTCACCTCCGTATACAATGTTATCTACGTTTACAGAATGCTTAAGTAGATCCATTTTACAAGCTTTTCCAATATCATTTTTAGGTAAACGTGTTACAAATGATACATCAATACCATAGTTTGCCAATGAAACAGCAACGTTCGCTTCTCCACCACCGAATGAAGCTTTATACGATGTTGCCTGAGAAAAACGTTGATACTCAGGAGTTGCAAAACGGAGCATGATTTCTCCAAAGGTTACTACTTTTTTAGCCATTGTTTATTTTATTAAAATTAAAGTTGATATTATTCTATATAAATATTTTCGGTAACCTTAACGGAGCCTTAAGTTTTAAACTCATATTGTATATTATTTTAGTTATTTAAAGTAATATGTCAATATGATTTTTGGCTTTAACTACTATAATTTCCATTATTTCAATGTTATATATGTTGATATTCTTAAAAAACTAACCTTTATATAACATTTATTTAATAAAATTATCTTTTTAAAACACCGTTAACGAACACGAAAGTATAAAACATTTTTTAATTACCAAAATTTTTAACATTTAGTTGATATGGCTGTTTTTGATCGTAATATTTTATTGTATAAAAATTGTAGAGTTGGTATGTTGTAGATATACAGTGATTTGAGTATTTTGTGTTTAGTTCAGATATACATCTGTTTTTAAAGGGGTGCTTGTGATAAAAAGTGTTATTTATTTTCGTTAAAGTTAACGATGTGCAATTTTGTGTTTAGTTTTAAATGTAATTAATTATTACATCGAAGGTCAATTGATGTATATTCGTTGCAAATTTAATTTGAATGAGTAGAGTAGATAAAGAATTAAATAAAGTCTATGAACTATTGATGCTGGAGAAAGAGGAAGATTTGATTCAGTATAAAAAGAAAATGGCAAATACCTCTGTAGTTGAAAGACGTAAAGAAGGTGTGTGTTGGTATCCCTTAGATATTGATCGCACTAAATACGATTCAGGAGAGAGATTGTTGATAAAAGTGAGAAGGGCAGTAGAACATTCACAATCACATTTGTTTCAATCAGGAAAACTCGTTTCCTTGTTTTCAAATGCAGGACGCAATAATGAAAATAAACATGCTGTTAATGGAGTAGTGAATCAGGTTCGTGATAATGAAATGGTTATTACGTTAAATGTGGACACGGAACCAGAATGGCTTAGGGATGGTAATGTTGGTGTTCAGCTACTCTTTGATGAAAACTCATATTTAGAAATGGAACGTGCGTTGCGAATTGTTTTGCAACCACAGGATGATAGATTAATGCATCTTAAAAATATTCTGCTTGGAGAAGCAGATGGTGAATTGGATGAAAAACAAGATGTTGATATTGAGTATTTGAATTCTAGTCAGAATAATGCTTTCAATCTTGTAAACCGAGCTAAAGATGTTGCTGTTATTCATGGTCCTCCGGGTACCGGAAAAACAACAACGTTGGTAGAGACCATCTTTAATACGGTTAAAACAGAGAATCAGGTTTTAGTATGTGCCCCAAGTAATGCTGCAGTTGATTTATTAGTGGATAAATTAAGCGAAAAAGGATTAAATGTGGTACGCGTAGGACATCCGGCAAGAGTTACTGAGGATGTTCTCAAAAAGACTTTAGATGCACGAATTGCAAACCATAATAATTATAAAGATTTGCGAGCTGTAAAGAAACAGGCTGAAGAATATTACCAAACAGCAATGAAGTATAAGCGTAATTTTGGTTACGAAGAAAAGCAGCAACGCAGATTATTATTGCAGGAATCAAGTCAGCTTAAAAAAGAAGCGGAGCATTTGGAGTACTATATTACTAATGATATACTGTCTAATGCGCAGGTAATTGCATGTACAATGGTTGGTGCTTCAAATTATCAAATCAGGGATCGAAAGTTTCAGACAGTTTTCATTGATGAAGCTGCTCAGGGACTGGAACCTGCAACATGGATACCTATTACAAAAGCCAATAGAGTTGTATTTGCCGGAGACCACTGTCAGTTGCCACCAACAATAAAATCTTACGAAGCTGCTAAAAGCGGATTAGAAGAAACATTGTTTGAAAAGGCAATAAAAAGGAATAAAATGGATGTTATGCTTCAGGAGCAATACCGTATGCATAACCATATTATGGAGTTCTCAAGTAGGTTTTTCTATGGAGATAAGTTGCTTGCAAATGAAGAGGTATCAAACTGGAAACTGTTTGATGAAGATATGAGTGTTGAATTTATTGATACTGCTGGTTGTGGGTATTTTGAGCAGGTTGATTCTGAAACTAAAAGTTCCTATAACAAAGAGGAAAGTGAACTATTACAAAAACATTTGAGGGAATATTTGTCTCTGCTGCAATTTAATAAGGTGTCCGATGTTTCTATTGGTGTAGTGTCACCTTATAAAGCTCAAGTTAATTTGTTAATTGAGGAGCTTGATGGTATTAGTGCTGATTATGAAGAGTTGCATGCTAATATTGGAGTAAATACAATTGATTCTTTTCAGGGGCAGGAACGTGATGTGATATATATAAGTTTGGTTCGTAGTAATGAGAAAGGTGAGATAGGATTTTTAAGTGATATACGAAGGATGAATGTGGCTATTACCAGAGCTCGAAAAAAATTGGTAATAATTGGCGATAGTGCTACAGTTGGCCAACATAAATTTTATAACGAATTTCTGGATTACGTAAATGAAATTGGTTCATATAGAAGTGCATTTGAGTTTATGTCTTATTGAGCTGTTGTAAGTTAACTCTGTCATAATTGTAATTGAAATGATTTACTACTTTTGCATCTTTAAAATAATTTAAAGGATTGCGATAATAAATTAAAAGAATGGATGGAAATATAGCAATTGTTATTCCTTGTTATAATGAATTTAACAGACTTCCTAAAAAGGACTATGTAAAGTTTCTGAATAAAACGAAACATTGTAAAATAGTCTTTTCTGATGATGGTTCTGTTGATAATACAATACAACTTTTAGAAGAGATAAAATCTGTAGCTCCTGAAAGAGTTTTTATAAATAGAGTAGAAAAAAATGGAGGGAAGGCTGCTGCAGTGAGGAGCGGTGTTTTGTATTGTTATCAGAATAATCTGGAATTTGATAAGATTGCTTTTTTAGATTCAGATTTGGCTACTTCTTTACAGGAATGTGTTAAGATTAGTGATAGAATTAAAAAACAAATTGTGTTTGCTTTTGGATCGAGAATTCAGAAGATTGACAATAGAATTGATCGAAAATTATACCGACATATTATAGGTAGAATTATAGCAACTATGATTTCTATAATTCTTGGATTAAATGTTTACGATACTCAATGCGGATGTAAAATCTTTACTAAAGATCTGGGGCAAGCCATCTTTAAAGAAGCATTTATTTCTAAGTGGTTATTTGATGTAGAGCTTTTCTTTAGAATTAAATATTTATACGAAGGAACGGAAATGAAGACTATTGCCCGCGAAGTTCCTTTGAAATCTTGGATAGATAAAGATGAATCTAAGGTTAAATTCTCTTATTCCTTAAAACTTTGGTTTGATTTATATAAAATAAATAAGAAATATAAAAAATGAAGCTTTCTGAATTAATAAACGATAAGAAATTCTTCCGTAATAGTGTTATTGGAATCTTGTTATTGAGACTTTTATTGAATGCTATTCTGCCATTAATGGATAAAACAGAGGCCCGATATGCGGAAATAGCAAGAATCATGTACGAAACAAATGATTGGATTACTCCTCAGATAGATTATGGAGTTCCATTTTGGGCAAAACCTCCTTTGAATACCTGGTTGTCAGCCTTGAGTATGAAAGTTTTTGGTGTAAATGAATTTGCAGTTCGATTCCCGGCTTTCTTATTGTGCTTATTAATAGTTTTTATTATTACTAAAGCAGTTAAAGAGAAGGGCTTGTCTGTATTTATTTCTGCATTTGTAATGTTTACATTGCCTCAGTTCTTATTGCATGCAGGTGTGGTTTCTACAGATACCAGTTTGTTGTTGGCAATAACTTTGGTAATGATTGGTTTTTGGAAACAGATTAATGAACTTAAGATTAATGTCTGGGGATATTTAATGTTTGTTGGCTTTGGTTTGGGTTTGCTTGCAAAAGGGCCAATAATTATAATTCTTACAGCACCACCTATTTTTATTTGGGTGTTGTGGTTTAAGCAATGGAAAAATTTATTTACCAAGTTACCATGGATAACAGGTATCTTATTAATGGCTTTAATTGCTGTTCCCTGGTATATTTTAGCCGAAAGAAAAACAGAAGGGTTTGTTGATTACTTTATTGTTGGTGAACACTTTAAAAGATTTTTCGATTCAAGCTGGAAAGGGGATAAGTATGGTTTTCCTAAGCAGCAACCGTTAGGGATTGTCTGGTTGTTTTTATTGGGTATGGCTTTACCCTGGATTCAGGTTGTAATAGGTAAGTTGTGGAATGACAGAAAAGTAGCAATTAAAAATAAATGGGTTTTCTTTTTGGCAGCATGGTTAATATGGACTCCTTTGTTCTTTACGGTTTCAAAAAGTTTAATACATACTTATGTTCTACCTGTAATGCCACCTATTGCATTGTTGATTGTGCATTATTGGGAGGAAATAAAAAGAAAAAAGATTAATGTTATCATCAGTTTGGTATTGCCTTCTTTGGCGGTATTAACTTTAATTGCAGGTTTGATAAATAATAATCTCGAGAAATATAGCAATACTGATAAATATTTAATTGAGTCGCAGGGGGAAATTGTTAAACCTCTTTTTTATTTAGGCAAGAAAAGTTATTCAAGTCAGTTTTACAGTAGGGGAAATGTTGAATCTATTTCATATGAAGAACTTGAATCAAAGATTGAAAATAAAGAATCCTTTTATGTTATTATAGCCGATAAAACACTAAAGAGAAATCCGGAATATTCAATTTCAGAACTTTTAGAAAGACATAGTTCTCATAAGAAAAAGATATATTCCTATAATATTCAATAGTTAGTTGTTAAATCCCTATATATGGCCTTGAAATATTCATTTCAGGGCTTTTTGTTTTTTGTATTAGGAATTTAGTCTTAGTTTTTCTGGGGGATGTATGAATGTTATAATGGTGAATAATCTGCATCAATAAGATAGAAGGAAGTTAGGGTAGGAAACAAAAAAAGGGACTAGAAATAGTCCCTTTTTGTTATATGTAAATTGAGGATTAATCCTATTTATTTACCTGGAATGTTGTATTTCCATTTTTAATGAAATCTACAATTTGATTTGCAGCAGCTACACCAGCATTGATGTTTGCTTCAGCAGTTTGAGCACCCATTTTCTTTGGAGTAAAGAAATAACGTCCTTCAAATGCTGCATACTCATCCTTATTGTCTGGAGCGATATCTGAAATGTAAGAGAAATCAGCTCTTTCATTCATTAATTTAATCATATCAGCTTCGTGGATTACCTCTTTACGTGCAGTGTTAACTAAAACTGCATTTTCTGGCATTTTAGAAAGTAATTCAAAGTTGATAGAATTTTTAGTTTTATCAGTAGCTGGAATATGTAAAGAAACATACTGACAAGTAGAGTATAATTCTTCTACTGAATCGACTGGAGTTACTCCATCAGCTTTCATTTTATCTGCGCTTACAAATGGATCATAAGCTAAAACTTCCATACCCATACCCTGCGCAATTTTAGCTACATATAAACCAACGTTTCCATATGCGTGGATACCAATTTTTTTACCTCTTAATTCAGTCCCTGCGCTTCCGTTGTATGTATTACGAGCCATGAAAATCATCATTCCAAATACTAACTCAGCAACAGCATTTGAGTTCTGACCCGGAGTGTTCATTGCAACTACATTTTTAGCAGTACAAGCCTCAAGATCAAGATTGTCGTAACCAGCACCAGCTCTTACAACAATTTTTAATTCCTTAGCAGCCTCAACAACTTCAGATGTAACTTTATCAGAACGAACAATAACTGCATCCGCATCTTTAACTGCATCTAAAAGTTCAGCGTTGTCTGTATATTTTTCAAGTAAAGCAAATTCAAAACCTGCTTCTTTAACTATAGCTTCAATTTGATCTACAGCAGCTTTTGCAAAAGGCTTCTCTGTAGCAACAAGTACTTTAGTCATAATATTGAGAATTGATTTTTTGAGTTATTAGAAATAGAAATCCGAAGCCTCAAAGAGACTTCGGTAATAAATTTATATTTTTTTTAGTGCTTAGATGCAAATTCTTTCATTGCAGCAACTAATACTTCTACACTTTCTTTTGGAAGAGCGTTATAAGTAGAAGCACGGAATCCTCCAACAGAACGGTGACCTTTAATTCCTACACAACCTTTAGAAGTTGCAAGTTCCATAAAGTCTTTTTCTAGTTCTACATATTCGTCATTCATTACGAAACATATGTTCATTAAAGAACGGTCTTCTTCAGCTTCTACTGTAGCCTTAAAGAATTTGTTGCTGTCGATTTCATCATAAAGAATAGAAGCTTTATCGATGTTTTTCTTTTGCATAGCAGCAACACCACCTTGGTCTTTTAACCATTTTAAAGTTTGAAGAGCAGAGAATACAGGTAATACAGGAGGAGTATTAAACATAGATTCTTTATCAATGTGAGTTCTGTAATCTAACATTGTTGGGATTGCTCTGTCAACTTTACCTAATGCATTTTCGTTAACAATTGCAATAGTAACACCAGAAGGAGCAAGATTTTTCTGTGCACCAGCGTAAATGATGTCATATTTAGATACGTCAATTGGACGAGAGAAAATATCAGAAGACATGTCAGCAACTAATCTAACACCTAAATCAAGATCAGTTTTGATTTCTGTTCCGTAAATAGTGTTATTAGATGTAATGTGTAGGTAGTCCGCATCAGCAGGTACTTCAAAATTCTTAGGTATATAAGTATAGTTTTTATCTTTAGAAGAAGCTACTTCAACAACCTCACCAAAAAGTTTTGCTTCTTTTTGAGCTTTAGAAGCCCAAGCTCCAGTATTTAAATAAGCAGCTTTTGTTTTTAGTAAGTTATATGGAGCCATGCAAAATTGAGTACTTGCACCACCACCAACAAAAATAACCTGGTATCCGGCTGGAAGGTCTAATAATTCTTTAACAAGTGCTATGGCTTCATCCATTACCGCAACGAATTCTTTGGATCTATGGGAAATTTCCATAACAGATAAACCTGTTCCTGCGAAATCTAAAACAGCTTCAGCTGTATTTTTAATTGTGTATTCCGGTAAAATTGATGGTCCGGCGTAAAAATTATGCTTTTTCATGCGTTAAATAATTTTGTTTTACACTTAGATAGCCATTGCTATATCTAATAGTATCGATAATGGTTATTACTTTTTATAAATCACTAAGAATCAAATTGCGGTTAATTGCTTTTACATAAAAAATGAATTTTTATTAAGCTTATATTTTCCTGATTTGATTTCTAGCGCAAAATTAGAAAAATATGTCACTAATACCCATAAATTATAATAAAACATAGTTATATACTATAATAAATTGTTATATGGAATTGTGCTTTTTTGTGATGTTGCTTGTCTTATTGGGTTGAATATTAGCTGTGTATAGGTGTTTTGTGAGTGAGTTGAAAGCTAATATAAATCATGAAAAATATCTTTAATTGTTGATAAAAATCATTTTTAAAGCTTTATGGGGTCAGGATTAGGTTTGGTATTTATGTATATTTATTCAATAACTTTAAACAAATGGTAACTTAGTTACTTCTGCTTTTAACTTTCTGTTTCTAACTTTTATGTAAATCGTAGTCGATGTTTTAGCAAAATCACTTTTAACGTAGCCCATTCCTATGCCATATTTTAAAACAGGAGAGTGGGTTCCTGATGTTACAATTCCAATTACATTGTCATCCTGATCTACAATTTCATATCCATGACGAGGAATGCCTTTGTCAATCATTTTGAATCCTTTAAGTTTTTTATCAACACCGTTTGTTTTTTGGTTCAAAAGATAGTCTTTGTCAATAAAATCTTTTTTGTCGGTAAACTTTGTAATCCAACCTAAACCAGCTTCAATAGGAGAGGTGGTATCATCAATGTCATTGCCATATAAACAAAAACCTTTTTCTAATCGTAATGTATCGCGGGCACCTAAACCTATTGGTGCAATATTGAATTCTTTTCCAGCTTCAAAAACTTTTTCCCAGATAGATACAGCATCTTCGTTATACATATATAATTCAAAACCACCGGCACCAGTATATCCAGTATTAGAAATAATTACATTTTCTACTCCGGCAAAGCTTCCTGTTGTAAAACTGTAATATGGAATTGATGATAAATCTACTTCAGTTAGCTTTTGTAAAACTTTAGTTGCGTCAGGTCCCTGAATAGCTAACTGTGATATTTTATCAGATGCGTTTTCTAATTCTGCATTCATTGTGTTATTTGCAATACACCATTCCCAGTCCTTGTTAATATTTGCAGCATTAACCACAAGCATATATTTTTCTTCATCATATTTATATACCAGTAAATCATCAACAATTCCTCCATTTCCATTTGGAAAACAACTGTATTGGGCTTTGCCAACAGTTAGAGTGGATGCATCATTAGACGTAACTTTTTGAATAAAATCAAGTGCTTTGGGTCCTTTTACCCAGAATTCACCCATATGCGAAACATCAAATACGCCAACTGAGTTTCTAACTTGTAAATGTTCATTAGTGATACCTGAGTATTCCACAGGCATTTCATATCCTGCAAATGGAACTATTTTTGCTCCTAATTTTTCATGTAATTCAAAAAAAGCTGTTCTTTTCATTTGTCTATTTTTTTAACGCCAGATGTATGTTGCCATTGAATATTTTAGATAGCAATCACTGTTTATTTAATGAAATTTAATGGCTGAATACAACTGTTTATCTCATTTATTTGTTATTTGAATATGCTATAGAGGTCTTTCATAAATATTAATACTTGACATATAGCAGATTTAAAGAAAAAACATTAATTTAAGTATGATATACAAATGTATAAATTAAGGTAATTGACAAATATGATTTATATTCTCTTTTCAGGATGAATTATGTATAGCTAAAAATATTTAAATAATTTATAGGTAACCCTAAAAATTAACATGATAATATGGTTATTTGATAAAAAAAAGTAGATTTGTAATATATTTAGAGACATAACCAAGACTAGTCTTTATGGAAGATAAAATGAAATATGTAGATCTAACCTATTTAGAAGGTATTGCTGATGGAGATACTAGTATAATAAAAGAATTAGTTGAAATTTTTTTAGATCAGATGCCTGAGTTTACTGATGGATTTGAGCAGTATTTAAAAGAAAAAGACTGGTTGAAAATTGCTGCTATTGCACATAAAGCCAAGTCGTCTGTTGTATCAATGGGTATGCAGGAGTTAGGAAATATTGATCTTAAAAATCTGGAACTACTTGCAAAACAGATGCGCATTAATGAACTTAAAGACAAAGAAATTATCACTGAATCACAAAAAGAAGAGATAATTACTTTGGTTAAGAATTTTGAAGGTTATCCTGAAGACAGAATTAGCTGGGTTAAAGAAAATGCTAATATATCAGAGTTAAATAATTTAGTAGAAAAATTTAATAACGTTTGTAGTAACGCTGTTGAAGAGCTTTCTCAAGTAATAAGTACGTATTAAACCTTAGATATCTCATGTTAGAAGTAAAAGACAATAAAGATGCAAGAATTGTAAGCATTAATCAAAAAGACAGATTAACAGCTGCATCTGCTGAAGAAGTTAAGATAGAATTAACTAAAGTGGTGTCCGAAAGTAAAGGAAATGTTGTTTTGGATTTAGCAAATATTAAGTTTATTGATAGTACAGGTATTGGGGTAATTATATCTGCCTTAAAAACAGCAAGACAAAACAATATTAACTTTTATTTGTGTTGTGTTCAAAATGATGTAATGAGTCTTTTAAAGCTGATGAAACTTGATAAAGTATTTGATTTGTATACAAGTGAAAATTAAGAAAATAAGATATAAATAAAAAAGGTGATTCAATATTGAATCACCTTTTTTATTTATATTATCTCAACGGTTGAAATTGGAAGCCAACCATCATTTCCATCACTTATCTGAATTCTGTACCATTCACCTACAGATTCTAAAATCTTTACTTTAGTACCTTCATGTAAAATAAATAGTTCTGTACCACTTATTGAAGGTGAACTTTTTATTGTGACTGAAGGTTCAAAAATAATGGCACTGTTTCTTTGGGTTAATAAATTTTTCTGTTTTGCAGAAAAACTAAAGGATATAACACATATGATTATTAATAGAATTCCTATGTAAAATGATATTTGTTTTAGTGCTCTTGATTTAGAATATAAGAATATACCTATTAATAACAATCCTATAGCAAATGTAGCTATTGATATTATTGCCCATGTATCTGATTTTGTTTTATTCCTGAAACTCTTAAACCAGGACACTAAAAAGAACTCACCAACAGTTTCAAGTTTATCTGTAATTTGAGAATTGGCCATCTCTAAATTGTATGCAATATCTTTATCGTGAGGAAGTATAAGTTTAGCTCTCTCGTAATTTAAAATGGCTTTTGGTAATTTTCCTGCCTTGTAATATGCGTTACCAAGATTGAAATAAATTTCACCACTTTCCACTCCTGAATTCAAAATTTCTTCATAAGTAGTTATTGCTTCTTGGTAGTTCTGATTTTGAAAGAACTCATTTGCTTTTTCAAATCTTGAATCTTTTTTTGCAAAAGAACTAGAAAAAGTAAGTGTAATTACTAATATGGAAAATATAAATCGTTTCATCATGTTTCAATTAAATATTACTTAAACAAACTTATTCTTAATTACTTTTTTATTTGATTATCAAGTTTGCTAATATTATTTAAGGCTTTATTATACAAGCTGTCCATTTGGGCTGTTTCACCACTAGAAGGAGAAAAACGAGCAAATTCACAAGTATCTAAAATTTCCAGAAGTTCATTTTTAACTTCTTCAGAAACGCCTCTTTTCATAATTAATTCCACTGCTTTCTCTTTACTTAATTCGCTTACAGGCAAGAATAACTTGTCGCTTAAATAACTATATAAAGCTTTTAATACCTCCTCATAAAAAGCTTCATGATTATTTTCTTTAAGATAAGCAGAAGACTTTTTCAGACGTTTAGTTGCCATTTTGTTGGCTTTTTTATTCTTAACAAGATGAATGTTCGCATTTTCATGCATTTTCTTCTTATTAAAGAAGTAAACAATTATAAAGATGATTATAGGAATTATATAACCCAGATAAAATAATAAAGATCCAAATAAGAATGTTCCTTTATCTTTTAAGCTCAGATTTTCTGTTTTAATAAATCTAATATCCTTACCAATAAACTGAACATCTTCTCTGTTTACACTTGAAGGAATATAAGTTGTACCATTAGGCTCTTCACTACCTTTTTCTACTTCAATGTTAATTGGATCTGATTTTAAACTAATAAACTTACCTTGTTTAGGATTGAAGTAAGTAAATACTAAAGGATCAATAGTGTAGCTGCCTGAATACCTTGGGATAATCAAGTACTCAAAGCTTTTTGATCCCTTCATTCCTGAAACAGTGTTTGTAAAATTGTTTTTCGTGGTTGGATCAAAAGTATCAAAGTCCTTAGAAAAATTAAATTCAGGAATAGACATTAGTTTATGATTTCCGGTACCAGAAACTACTGCTTTAATTGTTATTCCATCATTAACTTTTGCTTCATTTTGAGAACAAGTAACATTTAGACTTAAATCTCCAACAGCTCCGGAAAAACTGGATGGTATTGGTGCTGGAAATGGTTTAACATTAATTGTTAATGGTTTAGATGATACGCGTTTTTTTACCATACGGTAATTGTTATCAAAAAAATCATCAAATATGCTTGTAGATCTTCTGTTTATACGTTGTTTAATAAGAAACTCTATTTCAGTAGCATCAATAGTTTGTTGGCCACTTTTTTGAGCATATAATACTTTTCTTTCGAATGTTCCAACTCTGTATTGTTTGTTGTTTACAAACTCATAAGTCCATTGAATATTGTTTCCATCCTCAATATCCTGAACAATGAAATTTCTATAATCAGGATGTTTGATATCAGATATATTATCAAGGTTTATTCTGGTATATATTTTTGTTGTTAAAACAAGTGGTTCTCCTTGATATATACTTGATTTATTATTTGTTACTGTAATAAATAAATCATCTTTAGAAAAAGAATTACTACTATCGCTCTCTTGATTTTGACTTTGTTGAGTTGTGGCTCCACCTTCGTTTTTTACGACTTCAATACTTAAACTGTTACTTTCGACCTTTGTGCCATCGACAGTTATCTGAGCTGGAGCCAAAGTATATTTACCTGGTTTATCACATTTTAATATGTATGTATAGGTGTACTCCTTACTTCTGGTTATTTTTCCATTTATAATTTGAGTACTGGAACTAGTCATTATACTAGGTCCCATTAACACAGTAAAATCGTTTAATTGAGGTAATCTTAAGTCTTCACCTTCCTCATTAACACTGTATATTAACTGAAATTTTTCACCAGAAAGAACTGCTCCTTTAGCTTGAGCTTTAAACTCAACATCCTGAGCGAGCAGAGTAGAAGAAAATATTGCAATTAATAAAGTGAATAATATAGAGCGTTTCATTTTTCTATAATTTTTTATTTTAGCCACAAAAGTAATATAAATACTTACTAATAGTTACCAGTTTTTTTCAATGTTTCCAGCAGGATTACCTTTTACTTTTTTCATTTTTTCCTGCAACTCCTTTTCATCCTGATTAAGAGCATTTAAAATGCGTTGAGCATCTTCTTTTGAAATATTGTCATTTTGTGGTTTACTATCCTGGCTATCTGGTGTGCCATCGTTGTTAGAATCAGTATCTCTGTAATCAGGAGTTCCATCTCCATCTGTATCTTTCGGTTCACTAGGATTTTCACCTGCTTCCTCTTTATCTGGTTTGCCATCATTATCAGAGTCTTGATCTTTGTAATCAGGAATTCCATCTTTATCAGTATCCTGATTTGGATTTTGTTTACCTTGATTATCTTGTTGTTCTTTTTCGTCAGGTATACCATCTCCATCAGAATCTTGCTGTTGCTGATCTTGATTTTGTTTGTCCTGCTGATCTTTGTTTTGTTGATCTTTATCTTTATCCTGATTTTGTTTGTCTTTATTTTGATCCTGATTTTGCTTATCCTGTTCTTGTTGTTGCTTCATCTTTTGAGCAACAATCAGATTATAACGTGTCTCGTCATCTAAAGGATTGTTTTTTAACGCCGTTTTATATGAATTTATTGCATTGTCAATATCCTTTTTTGCCAGATAACTATTTCCAATATTGTGATTAATTATTGCTTTTTGTTCCTTAGTTAATTTATCTTGATTAATACTCTTAAACTGATTTAATGCTTCTTCGTATTTTTCTTGTTTGTAATAAGCGTCACCTAAGTTAAATTCAGCTTCAAAGGAGCTTTGTCCTTCTTTTAAATTATCTAATGCTTTTTTATATTCAATTTCTGATTCAATATATTTCTCATTAGAAAACTCTTTGTTTCCATTACGAATAAACTTTCGTTCCTTTTGTGCGGAAACAACAGTTACGCCTATAAATAGTATTAAAATTGATATTATATATCTCATTTTGCGTCCTCCTTATTTTCCTCAAAAAGATTGATGTTTTTAAAGTATTTATTTTTGCGTTCAAGAATAATGAAATCTATTAACAAAAACAGCAATGCTAATAAAGCAACGTATTGAAACTGATGATCGTAGTCGGTATATATCTTTGCATCCATTTCTGTTTTTTCAAGCTTTGATAAATGATCAACTAAATCATTAATACCCTTCCTAATATTATTCGCAGAAATAAATTCTCCATCACCGTTTTTAGCAATTTCAATAAGCATATCTTCATTTAACTTTGAAATAACAACGTTTCCTTCGCGGTCTTTCATAAAGTTGTTGTTGTTACTTCCCGGAACAGGTATAGGTGAACCTTTGGGTAAACCCATTCCTACAGTATATACTTTAATTCCTTTTTCAACTGCAGCTTTTGCGGCAGCAACGGCATCGTCTTCATGGTTTTCACCATCAGTGATAACTATAATTGCCCTGTTGATATCTTCCTGTGAACTAAAAGATTTTATACCTCGTTCAATAGCTGCACCAATTGCTGTACCTTGAGTAGGGATAATTCCTGTATTTATTGTAGATATAAACATTTTTGCTGACGGATAATCAGTTGTAATTGGTAATTGTGTATATGCTTGTCCTGCAAAAACGATTAATCCAACTTTGTCGTTTTGTAATTTGTCAACCAATTGGTAAATAGCTCTTTTCGCTCTGTCTAGTCTGCTTGGCTGAATATCCTGGGCATTCATACTGTTCGATACATCTAGAGCGATCATTATTTCAATACCCTTGCGTTTGACCGTTTCTAACTTAGATCCAAACTGAGGTCCAGCAATAGTAATTATTAAAAAAACAATTACTAATAGCATAATATAGAACTTAACAACAGGTCTTACAGCGGAAGCATTTGGCATAAGCGATTCCAATAATTCAGGATTACCAAATCGTTGTAAAGCTTTCTTTCTTCTTTTTCCAATAATTAAACTTAGAAAGGCCAATATTGGAACTATAATTAATAAATACAGATATTCTGGATTTTCAAATCTAAACATGATTTCTAATATAATTTAATTATACTAAGGAAGATTTCTAAGAACAGTTGACTTAATAAAAACTTCCGCAATAATAAAAAGAGCAGCCAAAATTGCAAAAATCAGGTATTCTTCAGATCGCTTTGTGTATTCTTTAACCTCAATTTTTGTTTTTTCCATCTGATCAATCTCTTCATATATGTGCTTTAAGCTGTTTTTATCAACAGCTCTAAAATATTGACCTCCTGTTGTTTCTGCAATCTCTTTCATCATGTCTTCGTCAATCTTAACTTCTTCTTCAACATAGCGTGTGCCATAAGGTGTTTGAACAGGAATTTGTGCGACTCCTTTTGATCCTACACCAATAGTATATACTCTGATTCCGAAAGTTTTAGCTATTTCTGCAGCTGTTAAAGGTGCTACCTCACCACGATTGTTAACACCGTCAGTTAATAATATAACTACTTTGGATTTTGCTTTACTATCCTTTATTCTGTTTACGGCGGTTGCTAAACCAAGTCCAATTGCAGTTCCATCTTCAACCATTCGCGTTTTAATATCGTGAGTAAGATTAATTAAGGTGGCCTTGTCTGTAGTTAAAGGACATTGAGTAAAACTTTCCCCTGCAAAAATGACTAAACCAATTTTATCATTTGGTCTTGCTGCCATAAACTCAGTGGCTACATCTTTTGCAGCTTCAAGTCTGTTTGGTTTAAAATCCAAAGCTTCCATACTGGAGGAAATATCCAAAGTCATAACAATATCAATTCCTTCTGTAACTACATCTCTAGAGCTATTTGTTGACTGTGGCCTGGCTAATACTATAACAATAAAAATTATGGCAATTGACCGTAAAACAATAGGTGTATGTCTTAAATACACCTTCCACGATACAGGAGCTTTCTCAAATCCCTTTAGTGATGATATTTGTAACGAAGCTTGTGCGCTTTTTTGTTTCCAAATATACCAGGCTATCATTGGTAATAATACCAACAATAAATAAAAGAAATTTGGATGTAAAAAGGTTATGCTACTCATTTTTTAACTCATTATGCATTTAAAAATGCAGATTGTTACTCGTTAGAATTTTTATCTTTTTCTAACATTATTTCTTTTTCTTCATCTAATGATTTAATGATATTTTCTTTGGTTTTTTCCACAAAGAAATAAGCATTCATTATCGTCATTGCATGTTCGTCAGGCAATGGTTCAAACTTTGCAAATTTCACTAAATCTGAGAGTTCAAGAATCTGATTTAAATGATCATAAACTTCTTTATCAATTTGACCTGATTTATTTAATTCCGTTAGAATTTCAATTGAAGTTTGTTCTAATGCCGGAATTGTATACCTGTTTTCAATATACTCTCGTAAAGTGATAGAAACACTGGTGTAAAATTCCTTAATTTTATTGTTCTCCCACAACTTAGAAGCTTTTATTTTGTCAAGCTCTCTAATGGCTATTACATGAGCAGGTTCGTCAGGTTTAGCTTTTATAAAGATATTGCCGGTTCCTTGCCTTTTCTTTTTATAATACAAGTATAACCAAATAGCTATGGCAATAACTAATAAGATACCTAGTCCCAGATATATATACTCAATAATTTCAGACAGTTTAAATGGTGAATCTTGTACACCTTTTATGTCAATAACTCCTTTTTCAGGATTTACATCTTCAAAGGGATTTATAACATTTAAACTTAAAGGATCAGTATCAACTGTCTTTTTTAGTTCTCCGTCAAAAACTTCAAATTTAATGGGCGGAATATAGTGTAATCCACTGTCAAATGATGTAATTCTGTATAGTTGGGATAAAACAAGTCTGTCGTTATCAAGTTTAATACTGTCAATTTCTCCTTTTTCAACAATTTCAATGTTTTTAGTAATCGTATCATTGAAAACCGGAAAATTGATTTTCATTCCTTGAGGCTGACTAACTTCAATTTTTAAATCAATTTGTCCTCCAATTAAAATCGTAGTAGAATCTAGTGTTGCTGATGCATTTACATTCTGAGCTTTAATCCCGAAAGAATACAAGAATGAAATACATCCTACGATGAAGAGAGATCTTAAAATTGATTTATTGTATTTAAAGAATTCAATGCTTATTGAGTTCATTATATTCGTTTTTTAAATAAATACATAAGAGCCTTTACGTAATCTTCATCCGTCCTGATTGATGCATTATCAATACCACATTTTGTAAATATGGATTTTGTATTTTCATCATTTTCTATCCAGTGCTGTTTAAAAGCTTCTCTTACCTTACTGTTTGAAGTATCAATCCACGAATAAGCTCCGCTTTCTGCATCCTTTAGTTTAATTAAGCCAATTGAAGGCATTTCAGTTTCTCTTTCGTCATATACTTTAAGAGCTACTATATCATGCTTTTGATTTGCAATTTTTAATGGACTTTCAAAATTTTCATCCATAAAATCTGATATAATAAAGCTTGTACAACGTTTTTTAATTGCGTTTGTCAAATACCTTAATGCTTCTCCAATGTTGGTAGTTCTGTTTTCCGGCGTAAAAGATATCAGTTGTCGAATAATATGTAATATGTGTTTTCTTCCTTTTTGTGGAGAAATGAATTTTTCTATTTTATCAGAAAAGAAGATAACTCCAATTTTATCATTGTTTTGGATTGCTGAAAATGCTAATACAGCTGCAATTTCTGTGATTACATTTTTTTTGTATTTAAATGAAGTTCCAAATTCTCTTGATCCGGAAACGTCAATTAATAACATTACTGTTAATTCCCTTTCTTCCTCAAAAACTTTTACATAAGGATGATTAAATCGCGCAGTAACATTCCAGTCAATATTTCTGATATCATCACCATACTGATATTCCCTAACTTCACTAAAGGTCATACCCCTGCCTTTAAAGGCAGAATGGTATTCACCAGCAAAAATATTATTCGAAAGTCCTCTTGTTTTTATCTCAATTTGACGGACTTTTTTTAACAGATCCGTTGTTTCCATTTTCTTTTATTTATTGATTAATAAATTGGATATTAATCCAGCTTAACTCTAATAAAAGACTATGGTACCTCAACAGTATTAAGAATATCATTAATTACTTCAATTGAAGTTACATTGTTAGCTTCTGCTTCGTACGACAAACCAATACGGTGACGTAATACATCATGGCATACCGCTCTCACATCTTCTGGAATTACATATCCTCTTCTTTTAATAAAAGCATAAGCTTTTGCAGCCATCGATAAGCTAATACTTGCACGAGGAGAACAACCATATGATATCATTTCTTTGTATTTATCCAGATTGTATTTTTCAGGATATCTTGTTGCAAAAACAATATCTACAATGTATTTTTCTATTTTCTCATCCATGTAAACATCTTTAACAACCTTTCTGGCTCTGATAATGTCATCAGGCTTTAATATAGATGATGCTTTTGGGAATGATTGAGCTAAGTTATGTCTGATAATCATTTGCTCTTCCTCTTTCTGTGGATAATCAATAACCAGTTTTAACATAAAACGGTCAACCTGAGCTTCAGGTAGAGGATAGGTACCTTCCTGTTCAATTGGGTTTTGAGTTGCCATTACTAAAAATGGTTCTTCCAGTTTATGTGTTGTGTCTCCAATGGTAACCTGACGCTCCTGCATTGCTTCTAATAAAGCACTTTGAACTTTCGCAGGGGCACGGTTAATCTCATCGGCCAATACAAAATTTGTGAAGATAGGTCCTTTTTTGATAATGAATTCTTCGTTCTTTTGGCTGTAAATCATTGTACCTAAAAGGTCGGCAGGCAAAAGATCCGGAGTAAACTGTATTCTGCTAAATTTTGCATCAACAATTGTTGCAAGAGTATTGATAGCTAATGTCTTTGCCAAACCAGGAACTCCTTCTAATAATATGTGTCCATCACTTAATAATCCAATTAAAAGCCCTTCAACCAAGTGTTTTTGACCAACAATAACTTTATTCATTTCAATGGTTAGAAGGTCTACGAAAGAACTTTCACTTTTAATTCTTTCATTTAACTCTCTTATATCTACAGATTGCTCCATTAGTTTTATTATTTCTTGTTAATATTTTATTTTCTTTTTAATGAGGAATCCAAAATTAGCTTTTTAAAATACCGTCATGTAAACCTAAGTGTTAAATAATGTTAATGAAAATATGGAATCCGCTGTTAACTCTAAACTTTAACTATTCTTTAACTTTTTATTTTACCCATTTTAACGGATTGAACATTTATCTGAATTAAGAGTTATTTGAACATTGTTGTTCTGATTTTTAATGTAAATTCGGACAATATAAAAGGAAAATATTATTGATTAAAAATTATAGTTTATGTTTGAGGATAGAGATTTTGTTTGTAAACATATGATGCTGAGAAAAGGTGAGTTGGTTCGTTTAATTCATGAAAAGGGATTGAAGACGATGGATGATGTTCAGGATGAAACCAATGCGGCAACAATTTGTGGTTCGTGTTATGCGGACCTGGAAGAGATTTTAGAAGAGGAGCTAAAAAAAGAAAAAGAATAGATTTATTAAGTCTGCATAGTTAATATTATGCAGACTTATTGTTTAAACAGTAGTGAACTATCTCCATAACTTAAAAACCTGAAATTGTTTTCCAGAGCGTAAGTGTAAATTTTTCTCCAATTATCTTCTTTTGTAAAAGCTGCAATTAATAGTAATAACGTGCTGTTTGGTTGATGAAAGTTTGTAATTAATCTGTTAACTATTTTGAATTCATAGCCAGGAGCAATCATTATGCCTGTAAAGCTTTGTAATACAGAAGTGCCCTTTGATTTTATGTGTTGTTTTAATTTTTCAAGAGCCTCATTACTTGAATAATGTGATGGTAAATTGTAAGGATCCCATTGTGAAATGCTAAAATCTTCTATGCCTTCAAGTAATTTAACACCTAACCAGTATAAGCTCTCCAATGTTCTAACTGTTGTAGTGCCGGTACTGGTAATATTGTTCTCATATTTTAATAATAAATCAATAGTCCTTTCTTCTACAAAAAAATGTTCAGTGTGCATTTCATGATCTGAAATCATTTCTGTTTTAACAGGTTTAAATGTTCCTGCGCCCACATGTAAAGTAACATCGGTTGTTTGGATGTTATTTTTGTGAAGTTCAGAAAGAATGTCATTTGTGAAATGCAATCCTGCTGTAGGTGCTGCAACAGAACCTTTGTGATTTGAATACACCGTCTGATATCTGGCTAAATCAATTTCTTCTGTATCTCTGTTTAAATATGGAGGGATTGGAATATTGCCAATGTGCTCAAGGATATCTCCAAATGTTATGTTGTCATTATTCCAGTTAAATCTAATAATTTGAGCATCATCAAGTATTTGTTCTCTGTTGATACTAATTGTGATATTTTGATTATTTAATATAATGTTTTTTGATAAAGTTCCACTTTTCCATTTTTTAGAGTTTCCAACTATACATTTCCATGAGCAACCATTCTTTGTCTGGAAAACTAAATTTACATCAGTAGGTTCAACTGGCTCAAGACAAAAAACTTCAATATTCGCACCTGTAGTCTTTTGAAATTGGATACGAGCTTGAATTACCTTGGTGTTATTAAAAACAACTAAACTATCAGCTGGTATATATTTATGTATGTTTATAAAGTTGCTTTCATTAATACTTTTGTTATAAATTAAAAGCTTGGAATCATGTCTGTTTTCTAAAGGGTATTTGGCAATCTTATCTTGTGGTAAATTATATGAGTAATCTTGTATGCTGATAATTGGTTTATTCATAATAGAAATTCCTATGTGCTTAAATAATAATAGGTAATAATTAAAGGCTGCAAAAATAATTAACATTTATGAGAAATAGCAGAACTATTTTTATAATTTCATGATCTGAAAATTATTAATGGAATAATAAAATGGCGATAAAAATAGGTGATAAAGTTAGGTTTTTGAACGAAGTAGGAGGAGGTATAGTTAGTAGAATAGAAGGTGGTAAGATGGTTTATGTTCTGGATAATGAAGGATTTGAGATTCCATCATTAATGACAGAGGTTGTTTTGGTTGAAAAGAAGGTTGTAGAAAAGCATGAAGAAGGTGAAGTTGGCACAGATGAAGTTGTTGATGTAGTCGAAGAAACTGAAGAAGAAGGGAATCCGAAGATGTTGTTGGCTTTCCTAAGGAGTTCTGTTATGCCCACTAATGTTGCTTTATATTTAATAAATGATTCGAATTTTTTTGTTTTTTATGCCGTTGGTAAGATAATCGATGAAAATATTGATAATGATTTTAATGGTATTATAGAACCAAATACTAAAATTCAGTTAAGTGAATTTAATATAAATGAAATTGATGGTGTAAAGTATCTTGTAGATGCATTAATGTTTAGAAAGAATATTGAGTATAAGCATAAAGATCTAATTAAATATGAGGTTAAAATTAATGGAGCTAAACTGTTAAAAGAAGGAAGTTATGTTTCGAATGAATATTTTCAGGAAAAAGCATATCTGCATTATGTTTTAAAAGGAATTGTAGAAGAAAAGATAGATGCTTTAACAAATAAAAATTTTAATAAAATTATTAAGGAGAAGGAAGGGAAGCCTAAATCTTCAAAGGTAAAGTTAAAGGATGATGATAAAATTTTAGAAGTTGATTTGCATATTCATGAATTGCTGGATGATGTAAGAGGACTTTCGAACAAGGAGATGTTGGATATTCAAATGCAGAAGTTTTATACTATTCTTGAGGAAAATAAAAATAAAAAACATAAAAAAATAGTCTTTATTCATGGTGTTGGTAATGGTGTATTAAAAAGTGAAATACGTAAAGCTATGGAAAGAAAGTATAAATGGCATACATTTCAGGATGCTTCCTTTAAGGAATATGGTTATGGGGCTACAATGGTGATAATATGATGGATGTGTGTATTGTAGCATAAGGTAAATAAGAAAAAATAGAAGCCCGGCTTTAGTACTTTACTAGAACCGGGTTTTTTTATGTCTAAAAATTTCGAATTTTGAAATCTGAAATATATTTTTTTATAGATAAAGTTAAATTCATTTATCTGATTTTAAAAAACATATTTCTAAATTATAATAAATATAATAATATAATTAATAGATGCATTATTATTTTTAATTGTAATAATCGAAAGTAATAATATACTTTACAAATAAAAAAAATACTGTTACAATCAAAAATAAGAATAATAAAATTTGGAAAAGTCATTAAATAATTATAATCTTTACGATTATCTATATTATTATATAATAAAATTTAATATATTTATACTATATATGCATTATACTAAGTTTACAAAACAAGATTATTTGTATAGATTAGATGAGATCACTTCCTATAGTATTAGGGAATCAGAGATTCGTAATGCAGTGAGTGGATTTGGTTATGGACAGTCTAAACTTAAAGAAGGTAGAAGGTTGTGGGAGAATCTTAAAGTATTGTATATAGAAGCTCAGGAGAAATCTTCTTTAAAGAGAAGTTGTCATGCTGAGAAAAAACGGAAACAAAAAGAAGTGCATAAAATATATATGAGGTATTTAAAGCTCGCCAGAATTGCATTTGTTGATGATATTGAAGCTCAGGAAGGTTTGTTTTTAACTGGTGCTCGAGCTCGAACATATGATAAGTGGTTTATGCAAGTTTCTGTTTTTGTAAATAATTTAAAAAGTAGTACATCTTACATAAACGAGATGCTGAAGTATGGAATTACACAAAAACATGTTGATGATTTGAAAACCCATTTAAATGAATTGAGTGAGCTTTCTGATAAATGTGTTAGGATTACCGCAGTAGTAAGGATGTTAAACCATAAGGTGAAGAAAGAAACTATACAGGTTCAACATTGGGTGAGTAGCTATTTGAAGGTTGCTAGAATAGCCTTGGAGGATAATCCCGAAGTAATGGCACTTCTTGGATTGGCTGATAAGAATTAATATATAAATTTCGTTATTTTATGAACTTAATTTAGTCTATTGAATTATGGTGTTTGTGTTATAAAATAAGGGTTTTGTAAAAATATTAAGTGCTTAATATTTGCTATGTAACCAATATATTGTTGTTTCGTACAAACGTTTAAGTAAAAATGCTACTTAAAATAATATTATTGTTATTTTTGGCAGGTGGGATTGTGAGGTGTGGCATTTGATGGAATTATTTTATATACAATGTTGTGTTGTGTGTAATTTTTGTTGATTGTAAATGCTGTAGATGTTATCAACTTGGGACCTTGATAATGGTATAGCTTTTTAAAAACCATGACCGTGAAAACCAGGAGTCATTATATTTTGTGATTATGATGAAAAACTTAAACCGAATAATTAGTATCCTTTTTCTAGTTTCAATAGGATTAATTTCTAATGGAGTAGAGGCGTTTTCTCAAGTGATGAATAAGCCAGGGAGAAATGCGACTAAAGTTGAAAAAGCATGGTATTATGGAACTTCTTCTTTAAAAGGAGGAGATGGTACAATATCAGTTTTACCAGAAAGTTTGTGTTCCACTGATGCAGCTGTAGATATTTACGTTGATGCTGCTAATCTTGATCCAGCAAGAACGGATATTGTATGGACAGTATCAACAGGAGCAGTTATAACCGGTGATTATGAAGAACATAATGATTGGGTAACGCCTATTGGGTCTTCTCCAGATAATGGTATTTCTTTGAATCCAGCTACAATACCTTCAGATTATTATGGTGTCAATATTACTATTGCTTATCAGCAAAGTGGTACTGATGGATCTTTAGATAATACAGATCTTACAGTTGTTAATAAAACACCAACTGCACTAGATTTTACGCAATCTACTACGGTATGTAATGGTAGTTACGCTATAATTACATTGCCTTCTGCAGAAAATGGAACATATTATAATTTGTACAGAGGTGTTGAAAAAATTACAAGTAGTGCAATACGAGGGAATGGATCGGATATTAATTTTTATGTTAATGAATCTGGTACATATACGGTAAAGGGATTTGATTCTAATTCGGAATCAACTTCTACATGTTTTACCTGGATGACAGGTTCTGCTACAGTTGTTGTGTATGATAGACCAACAGGAGTTATCTCTGGAGGAGCTTCGTTATGTGAAAATGAAAGTACTGATATTACAATAAATTTTACAGGAGCTAGTCCCTATGATGTTACTTATCTGGTAAATGGAGGAGACCCGGTAACTGTTACTGGTGTTGCCAGTCCTTATACTTTTACAGTGACACCAACTCCTGGATCGTATACGTATACAATACAGTCTATTACAGATAACAATAACTGTACAACAACAGCAACTGATATTAGTGGATCTGCAGTTGTAAATGTTGGCGACAGGCCAACTGGTGTTATTAGTGGTTCTACAACAATATGTAATGGTGTTGCTACAGATTTAACTTTTACATTAACAGGTACTGGTCCTTGGGATATTGTATATTCAGATGGTTCAAGTAACTTTAATGTTACAGCTAATAGTTCACCTTATAATGTAAGTGTAACACCATCAAGTTCTACTACTTATACAATTGTTAGTATTACTGATCAGGGTGCAACTTGTGATGCAATAGCCTCTGAAATCTCTGGATCTGCTGAAATTACTGTTAATGAAAGTCCTACTGCAGTTATTAGTGGAACAACAACCATATGTAATGGAGAGTCTACAGATCTCTCTATTTCTTTTACTGGAGTGGCACCTTGGGATGTTACATATAATGATGGTAGTACTGATATCTCTTTAACTGGTATTACAAGTAACCCTTACACTTTCTCTGTTAATCCAGCTTCTAATACAACTTATACATTAGTTGCAGTTGATGATGCTATTTGTAGTGCAGTTCCTGCTGATCTAACAGGTTCTGCCGCGATTACTGTTAATACTCGTCCTACAGGAGAAATTGTAGGTGATGCAGAAATTTGTAATGGTGAATCTACGGATATTACTTTTAATTTAACAGGATTATCACCTTGGGATTTAACATATAATGATGGAACAGATCATACTATTACTGTAAATTCAAGTCCGTTTGTATTGACAGTATCTCCTTCTTCTACAACTGTATATACAATTACAGGTTTAGTTGATGGACAATGTACTTCATTAGCTGCTGATTTAACAGGCAGTGCGACAGTTACAGTAAATCCAAGACCAACTGGTGTTATTAGTGGAACTACAACTATCTGTAATGGTGATAATACTCAATTAACTTTTGCTTTAACAGGAGAGGCGCCTTGGAATTTGGTATATAACGATGGTACATCTGATTATACTGTAAATAATATTAATAGCAGTCCTTTTGATGTGACTGTAGCCCCAACGACAGGGACTACTTATACTTTAGTTAGTATATCAGATAATAATACTTGTGCTGCTGAAGCTGGTGATATGTCAGGTAGTGCTATTATATCTGTAGATGAAAGACCAACTGCAGTAATAAGTGGAACTGTTACAATATGTAATGGAGATGATGCTAATTTAACTGTTAATTTAACAGGTACACCTCCATGGAATATAACTTATAATGATGGTTCGGATCATGTAATTAATAATATTAACTCAACACCATATAATCTTGTTGTATCTCCTTCTGCAGATGTAACTTATACAATTACTTCATTGTCAGATGCAAATTGTACTGCAACTGCGCTAGATTTATCTGGTTCAGGTATTGTTAATGTTAATTCACGACCAACAGGTGTGGTATCTGGTAATGCAACAATCTGTAATGGTGAAAGTACAAATGTAAGTTTTACTCTTACAGGTGTAGGACCATGGAATTTAACATATAATGATGGTACTTCTGATATAATTGTAAATAATGTAAATTCTAATCCTTATATTATTAATGTATCTCCTTCTGAAACTACAGTATATAGTCTTGTTGCTCTGTCTGATCAACAATGTACATCTGTTTCTAGTGATTTATCAGGAACAGCAACAGTTACTGTCAATGAACGTCCAACTGGAGTATTAACAGGAAATACAACTATATGTAATGGTGAAAGTGCTGATTTGACGTTTACTTTAACAGGAAATGCTCCTTGGGATTTAACATATAATGATGGTGTAGATCATACAGTTACAGTTAATTCTAGTCCATATGTATTAAATGTATCTCCTAACAGTACAACTTCGTATCAAATTGTATCGTTGTCAGACGCTTCATTATGTTCAGCACAGGCGAGTGAGATGACAGGTGTTGTTACTGTCAATGTAAACCCTCGTCCTCAAGGAACTATATCTGGTGATAATTCAATATGTGTAGGTGAGTCAACTGATTTAACATTGAATTTAGTTGGAACAGCCCCATGGACTATAACATATAATGATGGTTCAACGGATTATACATTAAATAATATTTCCAGTAATCCATATGTTGAGTCTGTTACACCTTCGTCAACAGCAGTATATACAATTGTAGCATTGTCAGATGCATTATGTACATCTCAAAGTTCAGATTTAACAGGATCTGCAGCGATAACTGTGAATATGGTTACTTCCAATTTGAGTGTAAGTGCACCTTCTGCAGGGGCAACAACAGTTTGTGCAGGTGTAGATGTAACATTTAATGCAGCTGGTTCAGATGGTAGTGGAAGTTATAGTTATGATTTTCATAGAATAAGGAGTGGGGTCGATGCTAGTGTTCATACGGGTTCTTCAACTTATACAACACCTGATTTACAAGATGGTGATCAGATTTATGTAATTACAACTGATAATAATACATTATGTACTGATAATTCAGATGTAATTGTAATGACTATTAACGCAAACCCAGTTCCGGTACTTAATATTACAAGTGCAGGTGGAAATGAAGTATGTTCAGAAACAACTGTAGATTTTGTTGCATCATCTGGATATGATAGGTATATCTTTTACAGAAATGGAACTGAAGTATTACAAGATGGTACTGCTAATACTTTATCTACTACAATATTAGAAGATGGAGACTATGTTACAGTTGAAGCTTATGATGGAAGTTGCCATGGAGCATCAACTTCAATTACAATGAGTATTAATCCGTTACCAACTATAACTCTGGTTAGTGATGAAACAACTGTGTGTGAAAATGAAGTGGTAACATTTACAGCTACTGGTTCAGGTTCAGGTTCCTTAACTTATCAGTTCCTTGTTAATGGAACTCCGCAAACAAGTCAAACAACAACAAATACTTTTACTTGGTCATCAACTAGCGATTTCTCTGTTGAAGCAATTGTCTTTGATGGAAATAATTGTGAAGAGATTAGTTCTCCAATTGCAATTACAATTAGTAAACCGATTGCTACTTTAATTTCAGATAAAACAATAATTTGTGAAAATGAAGAAATTGTATTTACTGCAGGTGGCGGTGATAATTATGAATTCTTTATAGATGGTACAAGTATTCAAGGACCAGGTGTTACAAATGTATTTTCTTCTACTACTTTAGAAAATAACGATAATATTACAGTTCAAGTTACTGATAGCTATGGATGTACTGCTACACATGCAGGTATCTCTGTTACAGTTAATCCTATACCTGTTGTTTCTTTGTCAAGTTCAGATCTTGATAATACAATATGTCAAAATGATGAAGTTACAATTACTGCAACCGGTGGGGATGTGTATGAATTTTTTGTAAACGGTGTAAGTGTTCAAGGCCCAGATGGAAATGATGAATATGTTACAACTGTTCTTAATGATGGAGATCAGGTTTCTGCAATTGTTTCTTATAGTACATCAGGATGTTCTGAAACTACTAGTATTATATCAACAACAGTAAATCCTTTACCTACCGCATCTTTAAATGTTTCACCTAGTAATTCAATTATTAGTGGAACCGATGTTACATTTACTGCAAGTGGCGGAACAGAATATGTATATTCGGTTAATGGAGTAGTTGTACAGGTAAGAAGTTCAACTACCCAATATTCTTCTGATCTGTTGGTAGATGGTGATGTTGTTACTGTAGATGTTTATGATGGTAACGACTGTATGTCATCAGAATCAATAACAATGAGTGTGTTTGATAGTGTCATTTTATTAGATGTTATGATGACGGAACCTTCTTATTGTGAGGGTGGTACAGGTGTTAGTGTTTACTTGGCAGGGACTCCTCAGGATGGTGTTACGTATGAGTTGATGAGAACTTCTGATAATTCACAGGTAGGAGCTTCTATTATGTTTAGTAGTGGTGATCCTGTAAATGTTCGTTGGGATAATGTAAAAGGAACAGACGAATACAGAGTTGAAGCTTATTATATTTCTGTACCGGGTGAGCGTTTTGAAATGAATAAAAGAGTGACTATAACAGAATACCCTTTACCAATTATTTATAATTTAACGCCAACAGGCTCTGTAACTGGATGTAATGGAGGAAGTGGACATGTGATATCTTTGGATAATTCTCAACCTGATATAAAATATACATTATACCTAAATGATGTAGTGCCTGTAGAGGTTTTGATGGGTAATGGAGCTCAACTTGAATTTGGTGCGCAACTTGGAATCGGAACTTATACTGTTTTAGCAGAAAGTCTAATTAGTGGTTGTCAAAGATATATGTCAGGAACCTTTTCTATAGAAGGAGAAGATTTGGCAACAAATTTATTATATGTAGTTAATCCTGCAAAAGAAAATGAACCTACGGATGGACGTTATTGTCAGGGAGATGCTGGAGTTGAATTAGCATTAGATGGTTCTTTGGATAATACTGTTACTTATAAATTATATTTAGATGGTAATGACACAGGTACTTCTGTTCTAGGAAATAATGGTCCATTATCATTTGGAATCGTATCAATTGAAGGAGTCTATACTGCTAATATTGAAACTTCTACAGGATGTCAATTATTAATGGATGGTTATGCAGATGTTACTGCAGTACCTACTCCTACTCAATTTAATGTTGTAGCAGATAATGATGGTCATTATTGTGAAGGTGAATCAGGAGTTGCGATTAGTATTGATAGTCAGGAAGAAGGTGTTGAATATAACTTGTACTTAGATGGTACAACTTTAATTGAAACTTTAACAGGAAGTGATGCATTAGGAACTCCATTATTTTTCAGTGGACTACATACTACAGAAGGTATCTATTCAGTACAGGCAAGTGTACCACAAGTTGGATGTTCTTCAACAATGAATAATACTATTGAGGTTCAGATTGATGCCTTACCAACAGTTTTCGATTTAACTAGTGATGGCGACTATTGTTCTGGATCAACCACTTATATTCATCTACCAGGTTCTGAATCTAATGTAGATTACAGATGGCATAATTTAGATGATGGATCATATGGATCTGCAGTTACAGGAACGGGTGGTGTCCTTGATATTGAAATTACAGGTTCAGGTAATTATGAAATTGTGGCAATAAGAAATGACGGAGTAACTTCATGTAGTTCAGTTATGAATGGTACTTTTGCTATCACTGAAAAACCATTGCCTGATGTAACTAAGATTATATCAGAAACTTATGAAGGAACAGGTTGTGATGATGGATCAATTGTTACTGTAATACTTTCAGAAGTAGGAGTAGAATATACATTGGTTAAAAAGGTTGGCTTAAATTATTATGATGCAGGTCTTCCTACAATTACTGGTGATGGAAATGATATTAGTTTTGATCCAATTGTAGATAAAGACAATGCAGAATATACTGCTATGGCAGATCTTAATGGGTGTATTGTTTATCTGAATAATTCTGTATTTATTGATATAACAGGAGTGATTACTAAACAAATAGTAACAGGTTCAGGTGAAATATGTAATGGTGATCCTGGTGTTGTATTTGGATTGGATGATTCCGAATCAGGAGTAACCTACGAGTTGTGGTTGGCCGATACAGAAGGGTCATCAACAGGAACACTTAAAGAATCTGTAACTGGTGATGGAACAGCTATTAGCTTTAATTCAGTAAATGAAGAAGGAGAATATTTTGTAATGGGTATTTCTTCAAGTTGTACCCTGGAAATGGCAAATAGAGTTGAACTAAATGTAAATCCTTTACCTGAAGCATATAAAATGATAGGTTCAGGTGAGTATTGTGATATCACAGAAGGAGCATTAATTTCTCTTGATAATTCTGAGGAAGGTGTATCTTATATGTTACAGTTTAACGATGGAACTAATCTTAGAAATGCATTAAGTACAGCAGCCATAGGTGGAGCCTTAACAGATACCATTGACTTTGGAAGATTTACTGACATAGGAACTTACACTGTTATCGCAACTACTGATAAGGGTTGTACATCTAGTATGAATGGATTTGTAACTACTCAATTAAGTACTGCTCCAGTTGATCAAACTGTAGAATCTGTCACATCATTATATTCTTATTGTGAAAGTGATGGAGGTGTAGAGTTACAATTGTTAGACCATGAAAGTGATGTTGTTTATCAGGTTATTGATGAATTGACTAATACCGTAGTTGCCGAAATTACAGATGAAGATCCTTCAGCATCTGGTATAATCTCATTAGGTGTGTTTACTGAAGGAACGTATAGTTTTGTTGCCTCGAGAGGAGGAGATGCATGTGAAGTAACAATAAATGGCGGGAATACAGTTCAATTAACAATGATACCAGAACCTACAAAACATGTTGTATATGCAGATGCTGTAAATGTATGTGGATCAGTAGGTACAAATGTTGGATTAGAGGATTCGGAAGCTGGAAGAGAATATAGAATAGAGGATTCTACAGGTGCTATTCAAGAAACAATAATTAGTGAATCAGGTGAAGCAATATCTTGGTTGGTAACTGACGTTGGAACATCTGAGATCTATGAAATTATAGCTATAGCTGATGGAGGTTGTGAGCTTTCAATGGGAACAATTGAAATAGACTTTAAAGATGCACCTGCAATACCAGAATACGAACTTTCTGCTGAAGAATATTGTGAAGGGGCGAATGGTATTACTATTACAATTCATAATACAGAATCTGGTATTGGTTATCAACTTAAAGGTATAGACGATAAAACATATGGTTTTGATGATGGTAATGGTGGTGATATTGTTTTTGAAAATATTGAAGAAGGTGAATATTATATTATTGCCAGAAATTATGAATCCGGCTGTGCAACATATACATCTGAAAATATCATTATTACCATGAATGCTAATCCTGATATTCAAATATTGCAAATTGGAACATATGATTGTTCAGATATTTGCTATGGATTGGTTAGTTCAGATGAATTAGTATTGGATAATTCAGCTCCTGAAGTGGATCAAATTACATATAGTTTATTACTAGATGGTTTAAGTATCATTCCTGCTGTTGATAGTATTGGAAATGGTGGAGCAATTAATTACGGTTCCAGGGTAGATGCAGGTATCTATACTGTAATGGCAACAAGTACAAAAGGATGTACTTCAATGATGGATGGTACTGTTTACTTAGAGGAATTTCCACTAAATGCAGAAGATGATTATCTCGTATTAACTAAGGGTGAAAATGCTGGTTCTATTATAGTATCTGGTCTGGATGAAACTGTAAATGATACCTGGAATGTTAGTATTGATATTTTAGGAGATGCAGAAACTGGTGATGATGGTAATTTGAGATTCTGGTTTGATCCTAATGAAGCTGTTACTTCTACAGAAATCTCAAGTGGATCAGTTACCATTGATGAGATATCAAGTGTACTTGTATATACTAAAAAACCAGGATTCTATGGGAAAGATTCTGTTCAGTATTACTTTAAAAATATTGACTACCTTGCACCTAGAGAGAGAATAGATTCTGCATGGGTACACATATATGTAGGTAATAAGAATCTTGATTCCGAAAATGCATTCCTTATACCTAATGCCTTCTCTCCTAACGGTGATGGTATAAATGATTACTTTAAAATTTCAGGAATTGAAGAAGCCGGCGTTTATACCGCTGAAAAATCCAAATTAGAAGTATTTAACAGATGGGGAGCTCTTGTATATAGATCAACAGGAGACTCTTATGGTGACGGTGATGAATGGTGGGATGGAACATCTACAACTGCTAATATGGTTTCAATAGGTAGTGATTTACCAAATGGTACATATTTCTATGTGTATACTGTTGAAGTAAATATTGCGACTGAATCAAGCTCAAAAGTTAAAGAATATAGTGGATATATTGAATTAAGAAGATAATCAACTATAGGCTTAAAATTTAACTTAGAAAATATTGTACCATGAGATATAATAAGATATTTAAAATATTGTTTGTAGTAATTGTTGGAATTAATCTTTCAACAATTACTTACGGCCAAGATGTAGCTCAGTATAATCATTATATAGCAAATCAAGGATTGCTAAATCCTGCATATAATGGTACAAGAGATGTTATTAGTGGATTATTAATCAATCGAAATCAGTGGATTGGGCTGGAAGGAGCACCAATGAATCAATCGCTAAACGTTCACGGACCCATTGAAGATACTAACTTAGGTGTAGGTGTTTCAATAATGAATGATATGATTGGTTTTTCAAGAACCACTGATGCTATGGTAGCTGCATCATATAAGCTTGAAATAGATAGACGTCGATTTTTATCTTTAGGTTTGCAATTAGGAGCCAGTTCAATTGTTTATGATGGTAATAAAGCTGTTACTGATCAATACGGAGATCCGGTTTTTGCAGGTAAACAGTCTAAAATTGGATTTAATGTAGGTTTTGGTGCATATTTATATGAAGAGGATTATTTTGTTGGATTTTCAGTACCTAAAATGTTTTCGAATAATTTTGATGAAGCTAATGAAACATTTAAAAATACTTTAGATTTCAAAAATATGACAATGTACCTATATGGTGGTTATGTATTTGATTGGGGAGAAGTGAAAGTCAAACCTACATTATTATTCCGTGAGGTTTATGGAGCTCCATTACAATTCGATGTATCAGGTAATGTTTTATTAATGGAAACACTTTGGTTAGGACTCTCTTATAGATCCATTTCTGATGTTGTTTTTCTAGCGGAATTTAAACCAAACCCAAAATCACCATACACTTTTAGATATTCTTTTGATTATTCTTTAAGTTCGTTAAATCAGTATGCTAAAATTGGTTCTCATGAAATTGGAATTCAATTTGATTTTACATTTAATAAGCGTGCTGGAATGCGTTCAATTAGATATTTTTAGAATCTTATTTATATTGTTTTTTTATTGTAAAATAGAGTTAGTATTTTTAACAGTATAATATTTTTTTTGTAAAAAAAATCATGGTTGTCAGCAATGACAGGCATTTTGAGAACAGATAACTTAATCATAGCTATAATATCTTTAATTATGAAGAAGATTGCACAATACATAGTTTTTTCCATGTTGCTTTGCCTGAGTGCATTAAATGTAAATGGCCAAAGTAAATCAGTAAGTAAAGGAGATAACTATTTTAAAAAAGCAGAATACTATCAAGCATTACAATCCTATTTGGAAGCCCAAAATGACGGTGAAAAATTAAGTGGTGATGTATTGGTTAAAGTAGGTAAATGTTATTTTGAGCTTAATAATATTGAACGTGCACTTACAACTCTAATTGAAGTTGAAGATAATCTTACTACTCAAGAGGATTTTATGGTATATGCTCAGGTTTATCAAAGATCTGGTTTATATGCAAAAGAAGATAGAGGTGCCATTTTTTGGTATGAAAAAGCTTTAAAAGCAGGTGCAAATCCGGTAAAGGTAAATGAGTTGATTAAATCATGTGAATGGGCTGCTGCTCACATTGAAAATGAACCTTATCGTGTTAACCCATCTCCGATATTTACTTCCGGTCAATCTTTTGGTATCCAATATTATAAAAAAGGAGTTGTATATTCTTCTGCTTCTGAAGAAGGATCTAAAAATGTAGATAGACAAGGTAAATCTTTCCTTAATCTATATTATTCAGATTTAGTTAATGATCAAATTCAAAAAGGAAGTCTGTTCTCAAAAAGTTTGGTTTCGCCATATCATATTGGTGCTATTTCTTTTACTTCAGATTTTAATACCATGTATTTTACTAAGGTAGTTAGAGTTAAAGGAGGAGAAAGTAGATTAAAACTTTTTAAGGTTAATTATGAAGGAAGTGATTGGGGAAAGGAAATTGAATTACCTTTTATTAATGATAAGTTTGATTATGGGCATCCGGCCGTTTCTCCTGATGATAAGTTTTTGTATTTTGTGTCTAACATAGATGGAGGTTATGGAGGAAAGGATATTTATCGAGTAGAAAGATTAAGAGGGGGGATGTATGGTAAAGTTAAAAATCTTGGACCAGAAGTAAATACATATGGCGACGAGGTATTCCCATTTATAAGTAAAGATAATGTTTTGTATTTCTCATCTGATGGTCACTATGGTTTTGGAGGATTAGATATATTCAGAGCAGATTATGAAGATGGTAGTTGGAAAAATGTAAATAACATGTTAATGCCATTTAACTCTGTTGCTGATGATTTTGCTTATGTTGTTAGCCCCAATAACCCTGAAAAAGGATTTCTATCAAGTAGTCGTACAGAAACCGGTGATGATGTAATATTTACAGTGGAGTTTATTGGTCAGGAGGATAAACCTGAAGTAGCAGAAGAATTGCCAGAAAAAGGTGATGTTATTGCATTGGAAGATCTTCCTGAAGAAAAGCCTGAAGTTATTGAACAACCAAAAGTTGATTTATCTGCCTTCCCGGGAGTGTTTTCAGCTAAGGTTAAATCAACATACAATAACCTTGCTGCCCAAGGAGTAAAAGTTGATATTATTGATGATGCAACCGGTAAAGTTATAGCGACTGGTGTATCTGATGAAAAAGGTGTGTTTAATATCGTTATTCCTGATGAATATAGAAAAGAGGGACAGGAATTTGAGTTAGTATTCTCTAAAGATGGAGAATTTAATTCAAAACGTATGATTTTAAACATTATGGAGTTAGCAGATTTAAATTCTAATGGATTGAGCCTTACTCCAATATTTAATGATGATGTTTTAGATGATATAAGTGGAATGGTTCTTTATTATGTTGGTATGGAGCTAACAGAAGAGAGTAAAAAGACTTTGGACAGACTAGCTACTTACTTAGAGAATAATCCTCAGATAGTAGTTAAACTGAATTCTCATACAGATGCCAGAGGAAGTAAATTAGATAACTTGTTTAACTCTCAAAGAATGGGAGAGAAAGTAGAGGAAATGTTGATGAAAAAAGGTGTTGATGGAGAATCTACAATTCCAAGAGGCTATGGTGAACGATATATAGTAAATAAGTGTAAAAGAGGAGTTCTTTGTTCTGATGAAGAACAATTAAAGAACAGAAGAATTGAAGTTGTTGTTTGGAGGGTGAAGAAATAAGTTATAAATGAATAATATTAAATAAAGTGAAACGACCATGATAACAAATTCTCTTGTGAGAGGATGTTTGTTCTTTGGGAGTTACATGTGACAAATGAAAATCAAATTATAAACACATGAAGTCAACATACATATTATTTCTAGCTGTACTTACATTGGTATTTGGTGCTATTAATGGACAAAATAAAGTTGATAAATTAGGTCCTTTAAGAACTTCAAAAAAGATTATTAGTGTATTTGAGTTATCAACAAAACCGGATTATGCTATTCAGATTATAGCTTTAAAATATCCTGCTGGCGAACCAGGATTCTTTAATAATGTTCAGGAAGCTCGGGAGTTTAACTGCGCTGATGGATATATGAAATACTGTGTTGGTAGTTATCCTTCGTACAAACAAGCTGAAAATGAATTAGTCTATTACAGAGACTTAGGGTATAAGCAAGCTTTTATTGTTAATACCAGTAACTATCATTTAAAAGGAGATAGTAATTATAGTGGATCTAAAAATTTTTCACCTGATCCAAATAAAACATATACAATTCAATTAAGTGCCTTTAGATTTCCAGTTTATTTAAGCCATTTTAAAGGTTTAAATGAAGATGATATTATGGAGTTTTATTTGAAAGATAAGATATATCGATATACTATTGGAAAGTACAAATATGATGATGCTGTGGACGAATTAGGCAGTATTAAAGCCAAAGGTTTTAAAAATGCCTTTGTTACAGAATTAGATGCATATTTACCTTATCAAATTGAATAATTCGTTTATATTTGCATAAATATAGCAAGTCAGTCTATCGCCATTTATGGAGGAAAGTCCGGGCAATATAGAGCACCATGCTTCCTAACGGGGAGATACCTGTGAAGGTATAGTAATGCAACAGAAAATGACCGCCTTTTATAGGTAAGGGTGAAAAGGTGAGGTAAAAGCTCACCGGTACTTATGGTAACATAGGTAGCCGTGTATCTCATGGATTGCAAGACCAAATATATCACGATTTCTTCGGATACAGAGCTGCTCGTTTTGATGTTAATCAGTCGTGAGGGGTAGGTTGCTAGAACCTATGGGTAATCATAGGTCAAGACAAATGATAGACCATTTATTTTATAGATGACAGAACCCGGCTTATCGACTTGCTATTTTTCTTTGTATCTTACAATATTTAAGTAGTCATTTTCGGCTTATAACTGTCAACGAATATACGTATGAAAGAGATTGTTTCTAAGGCTATTAAATATCTAACTGAAGATATTTGGCGAATACAGAAATTTCAACTTTCTCGTCCACATGTCCTTATAATAAATACTTTACGTATTTTATATTTAGCAATTAAAGGTTTTATTTACGATAAATGTCAACAGAAAGCCTCTGCACTGACCTTTTATTCATTAATGTCTGTTGTGCCGTTAGTAGCTTTATTGTATGGTATCGCTTTAGGTTTTGGCTTTGATGAAACATTAAAAGCTGAATTAACCCAGCAAATGACCGGGCAGGAGGAAGTACTTAAATATATTCTTGATATAGCAGAAAAGTATGTTAAAAGCACCAAAAATGGTGTTATTATCGGTGTTGGATTGGTAATACTATTTTGGTCAGTAATGCAGGTATTAGGCAATATTGAGCAAAGTTTTAATGATATATGGGAAGTTAACCGATCTAGAAGTTTTGCTCGTAAATTTACAGATTATTTGGCATTAATGGTCGTTGCTTTCCTATTTCTTGTATCAAGTAGCAGTATGGTAGTTTTTGTTTCAGCCAAAATTAATAATTATGAAGCATTAAGCTATGTAGGTAAAATTCTATCAATGTATATGCCATATGTAATCATTTGTTTTGCATTTACAATGTTGATATCAATAATGCCTAATACTAAAGTTAATTTCTTTTCAGCATTGGTTGGTGGTGTTGTAGCTGGTGTTTTATTTCAGATATTACAATATTATTTCATTAATTTTATGGTTGGGGTATCCCGCTATAATGCGATATATGGTAGTTTTGCCGCTCTACCTTTATTTTTATTCTGGATGCAAACCAGTTGGTTAATAGTAATGTTTGGTGCAGAAATTTCGTTTGCGGTTCAAAATGTTAATAGTTTTGAGTTTGAAAGAGATACTAAGAATGTAAGTGTTGAGTATAAAAGAGTTGTTGCACTTTTGGTATGCTATGAAATTATTAAACGTTTTGAAAAGGGAGAGGACCCAGTCAATTCATTAAAGTTATCTGTTTGTTTAAAATTACCAATTCGTTTAATCAATGAAATATTATTTGATTTGGTTAAGAGTAAAGTATTGATTGAAGTTGTTAGTGAATCAGAGGGAGAGACGTCATTTCAGCCCGCTATAGATATAAATAAGCTGACTATTTCTGCTGTATTGAATATGCTGGAAACCACAGGTAGTAAAAATCTGCATTTTGAGGAAACTGAAGATTTAATTAAGGTGAAAAATGTTGTTAAACGATTCAAGCAAATTCGTTTTGAAGCTCCTGAAAATGTATTACTTAAAGATTTATAAAAGAAAAAAGCTTCTATGAAAATAGAAGCTTTTTTTATGACGGCCGCATCAATCATGGATTATTTAAACTCCTGTATACAGGATTTGAGTGTTTGTAATCCTCGGTAATCCTCCGTATCAAAATGATAACCCGAAGGTGAGGCCCGCCCTTAAACTACATAACTTTACTCGGTTCTATTGTAGTGTTGAGTTTAACAATCTAAATAAAACTGATGCGGTTTATTTTGTATCAACCTTACATAACAAAAGTAGTTTATTTTTTTCTTACAGCCAAGAATTATCAAGGGTTTTGGTGAATTTTCAGGCTATAATTTTAAAGTATTTTTTGGTAAGATTTTAACAAATGTTTTTCTTTGCACATTACCAGAAAGTTAGAAGAATGTATGCAATAATAGATATTGAAACAACGGGAGGAAATTTTAGAAATGGAAAGATTACTGAAATAGCTATTTATATTCATGATGGTAAAAATATAATTAAGGAGTTTGTTTCATTAATTAATCCAGAGCAGATTATTCCTCTTCATATTACTCAACTTACAGGAATTACAAACGAAATGGTAGCAAATGCTCCTAAGTTCTACGAAATAGCAAAAAACATAGTTGAGATTACTGAGGATTGCATATTTGTAGCTCATAATTCTTCTTTTGATTATGGATTTATAAAAGAGGAGTTTAAATCTCTTGGATATGTCTTTAATCGTGATACTCTTTGTACTGTAAAACTTAGTAGGAAAATACTTCCTGGATTTAAATCGTACAGTTTAGGAAATATATGTCAAGAATATGGTATAGAAAATAATGCCAGACACAGAGCTGCAGGTGATGCTTATGCAACAGTAAAACTCTTTGAAATTTTACTTGATAAAAACAATGGTCCGTTATTACCTTTAAATGGTAATAGTTTCTTGTCAGCTAAAGATTTACATCCAACATTAGATATAAACCAAATAAAATCTTTACCTGAGGAAACTGGGGTGTATTACTTTTTCAATGATAAGGATGATTTAATCTATATAGGAAAGAGTAATAATATTAAGAAACGTGTATTATCTCATTTGAGTAGTGTTAAAACACAAAAAGCTCAGCGAATGAAAGTGGATATTGCACGTATTGATTATTATGTGACAGGTAGTGAATTAATTGCCTTACTTAAAGAATCAGAAGATATTAAAGCGCAACGACCTGTATATAATAAAGCACAAAAGAAAAGTAAGGTAAATTACGGCTTATATTATTTTAAGGATAGAAAAGGTTATATACGTTTTAATATTTTAAAAAACGATGGTAAAACAACTCCTTTATACTCTTTTGAATCAATGGCAGAAGCTAAAGACTATATGTATATTCAAATTGAGAAATTTAGATTATGTCAGAAATTATGTGGATTAAGTGATTCTTCTGGAAGTTGTTTTCAATATCAGATTAAGCTATGTAATGGAGCCTGTATTGGAGAAGAAGATTATGTAACTTATAATAAACGTGCTCAGGAATTTATTAGTAATGTTACATTTTTTGACAATAATATGATTATTCAGGATAAAGGGAGATCAAAAAATGAAACTTCAGTTGTTATAATAAATGGGGGGATTTATATTGGTTATGGTTGGCTTGAAAACAATCAATCTTATAACAAAGAACAAATTTTGGATATGATTTCTGTAAAGAAAGATACCATGGATGCTCGTTTAATTATTAAAAGGCTATTGTCAGTAAATAAGAGTTTAAAGGTTAAACGATATTAGATTTTATCAAGAAGGATATGTTTCTTTTTTTACAATAAAACGTTCGTGTGCTCCTATTGCAATTATATCCTTCTGCTCATTAAAGAAAGCAAAATCAAAAAAGAGTTTTTCTTCTTCTATAAATTTTAAATGAACCGAACAAGATATTTTTTCTTCTTTGCCTATAGGAAGTAAATGCTTAATGTTTATTTCAGCACTAACAGATGTAAACTCCTCAGGTATACGTTCATCTATTAATTCGCATATTACTTTCTCCATAAAAATGATAAGAGATGGAGTAGCAATATACTCAATATCCCCAGTCTTTAAATATGAAGCAAGTTCTTCCTTTTTTACAAAGAAATCCTTGGAATGCTGAAAGCCTTGTTTTAAGTATTGGTTGAACTCAATCATTAGTTTGAAATTTAGATAAATATTATACCTAAATTTCAAAAAAATGTTTGATTTTTACTGATGTTTTATGATAAAAAACATTAAAATTCACTAGTAAAGTGAAAATTAATATCTTCAAAATTTTGTTGAGCAAGTTGTAACATGTATGACGAATCAGCTAAAAACACATCTCTGCCTTGCTTATCTTTTGCCATGTATTGATTTTTTCGTCTCTTAAAATCAGCCAATTGAGCAGCATTATCAGACTTAATCCAACAAGCCTTGTAAAGATTAATTGGTTCGTATCTACACTTGGCATTATATTCATGCTCTAATCGGTATTCAATAACTTCAAACTGTAATGCGCCAACAGTACCAATTATTTTTCGTCCATTAAATTGACTTGTAAATAACTGAGCGACACCTTCGTCCATTAATTGGTCAATACCTTTAGCAAGTTGCTTTGATTTCATTGGATCAGCATTCTCAATATATCTGAATAGTTCAGGAGAAAAGCTAGGTAATCCTTTAAAATTAATTTTCTCACCAGCAGTTATTGTATCTCCAATAATAAAATTACCAGAATCAGGTAAACCAACAATATCTCCAGGGTATGCTTCTTCGATAATATTTTTCTTTTCTGCCATAAAAGCAGTAGGACTTGAGAACTTAAAGTTTTTACCTTGTCGTACGTGAAGGTAATTTGTATTTCTTTCAAATTTCCCTGAACATATTTTTACAAAGGCAATTCTGTTTCTATGATTAGGATCCATGTTAGCATGGATTTTGAATACAAATCCTGTAAATTTATCTTCATCTGGTGAAACAACTCTTTGAATAGTTTCTGATGGTTGCGGATGTGGTGCAATTTCAATGAAACAGTTTAATAGCTCGTTAACACCAAAGTTATTTAAGGCACTACCGAAGAAAACAGGAGCTAACTCACCTTTTAAGTATTCAGCAACTTCAAATTCAGGATAAACGCCTTCAACCAATTCCAATTCTTCTCTTAAAACAAAAGATGCATCTTCACCAATATGATTTTCTAATTCAGGACTATTAACATCCGAAAAAGCAATACTTTCCTGAAGAGTTTGTTTACTTGCTTCAAATAAATTTAAGTTTGATTCCCATATATTGTATACCCCTTTAAAAGAAGGTCCATTACCAATAGGCCAGCTTAAAGGACGAACACTAATTTTTAATTCTTCTTCAATCTCATCCAGAACATCAAAAGCATCCTTACTTGGTCTATCCATTTTATTGATAAAAACCATAACAGGCGTTTTTCTCATTCTACAAACCTCCATTAGTTTTCTGGTTTGAGCCTCAACTCCTTTTGCAGCATCAACTACTATAATAACACTATCAACGGCAGTTAATGTTCTAAATGTATCTTCAGCAAAATCCTGGTGACCCGGAGTATCCAGGATATTCACTTTATGCTCCTTATATTCAAAACCCATTACAGAAGTGGCTACAGAGATTCCACGCTGTTTCTCGATTTCCATAAAGTCAGAAGTTGCAGTTTTCTTTATTTTATTAGATTTTACAGCTCCCGCTACATGAATAGCTCCCCCAAATAAAAGTAATTTCTCGGTTAATGTTGTTTTTCCGGCATCAGGGTGACTAATTATGGCAAATGTTCTTCTCTTTTTTATCTCTTGAATTAAGCTCATATTCTGTAATTATAAAAACGAGCGCAAATTTAATTAATGTATTGATATTTTGAAGTATTGAAACCTACTTTTTGTCTTATGAGAGAATACAGTTTATGATTTAATCTTAAAAAGTACATTTTCTTCATTATTTATAAGCATAGCATTTGATATTATATAAAATTATTTGATTTTTATGGTTCAAAATCGTAAAACGTTAATATATGATATGGACCAATTATCACGGACATTGTAATTATTGCGATGGGAATGGAAAAATTGAGGAGTATATAAAAAAGGCTATTGAATTAAAAATGCCTGTGATTGGAATTTCCTCTCATGCACCTGTTCCTTTTGATTGTTTTTGGACAATGAAAGAAGAGAATTTACATAGTTATGATAAAGAAGTTGACCGATTAAAAGATCAATATTCAAAAGAAATTAATATTCTAAAGGCTTTAGAGTTAGATTACATACCGGAATTTGGAGGATTTAATAAGAGAGTTCTTGATAATATAAATTTAGACTATCGTATTGGAAGCATTCATTTTATAGATCGTTTAAGTAATGGTAATTTTTGGGGAATTGATGGAAGTTTTGAAGAATTTAAACTAGGATTATTAGATATATTTAAAAACGACATTAAAGCTGCAGTAAAACGTTTTTATGAATTAGCCAAAGAAATGATTAACAGCGAGGAGTTTGAAATTATTGGTCATTTTGATAAAATAAAAATGCATAACGTAGTTGAGCCTTTATTTGACGAGTCTGAAGATTGGTATTTACAAGAAGTTGAAGCAGTAATCAAATTAATAAAGCAAAAAAACATTATTGTAGAGATTAATACAAAATCCTTCGAAAAGAATAGATTACTATTTCCAGGATTGGAATTATTTCCAATGTTAAAAAAATATGATGTGCCAATAACCATAAATAGTGATGCTCATTTTCCGGATAAGTTACAATCTTCATATGTAGAAGTAGCAGAGCTTTTAAGTAAGACTGGAATAAATATTTTAAGAGAATATAAATATGGTGAATGGTGTGATATTGAATTTACTAAAGAAGGATTAAAATGGAACAATTAGCTTATATATTTGAAATTATAAATATTAATAACGTAGACCATGTAAATGCGCTTAAAGCGTTAATGAATGAATATATGTTAGATGATATGGGATTAGGTTCTGCATTACCAACTGAATTAGGGGAAAAGATTATAGAAGGACTTAAAATACAAAATAATTATACAGGATTTCTACTTAAATGTGGTAATGAATATGTTGCTTTAGCTAATTGTTTTATTGGATTTTCTACCTTCAAAGCTAAACAATTGCTTAATATTCATGATTTTGTTGTTACACCAGAATATAGACGAAAAGGAGCAGGCTACAAATTGTTAAATTCAATTACAAAATATAGCAAGGATAAGAACTATGGAAAAGTAACGCTGGAAGTAAGAAAAGATAATGAAAAGGCTATGAATTTATATATAAAAGCTGGTTTTAAGGATTGTAATCCAAGAATGTATTTTTGGGAAAATATCTTATGATAGGTATAAATATTAAATAACTATTAATATTTATTTATCTGTTAATTTAATAACAGAATGTTTAGTTAATGTTCCACTTTATTGATTAATTGTATATAAGCCTTGATGAATTGAGTAATTAGATTGATAAAATTAAAGGAGATCAGTGATTATATGATTTAGTTTATTTGTATTAATGAATATAAATTCTATTTTTACGCATCGAATTTTCATTTAACATTTTTTATTATGTAACATTTTATTATTAAGGTCGTAATAAGTAACATAAATCTAAAATGTTAGAAGTAATTTGAATGAAGATTGAGTGTAAATCTATTTTACATTCATATAATTAAAGAAAAATTATTTGGCACAATACAAGTAAAATAATCAAATCATGGCTAACAGTAAATATATATATGATCCGGAAACTCTAAGCTATATTCCTGTTGAGAATACCTTAAAATCTAAATTAAAGAAATTAATCCCTTATGCTATAGGAGGTACCTTAGTTGGTATTGGATGTTTTGTAACTATTGCAATGGTTTATTCCACTCCAAAAGAGAAAGTTCAAGCTCAGCAGATTAAAGATATGAAATCAAGACAAGAGGTTTTCATTGAAAGATTAAATGAAGCTGACCAAAAATTGAATCAATTGGCTGTTTTGGATGATAGTTTATACAGAACTATGTTGGGAGCTTCTCCATTAGATTCTGCTCAAAGAATTGCTGGTACAGGGGGTAGTGATAATTTTTCGGAAATGATTAATTCAAATATTCCTGCAGAAATTATTGATTCATATAAAAAACTCGATCACTTAGTTGCTAAAATGAATGTTCAGGAATCTTCATATTCTGAATTATTTACTAAGGCTGTTAGAAATGGTGATCGTTTGCAACATTTACCTGCAATAATTCCAATTTCGAATTGGGATTTAAAATATATAGGTTCAGGATTTTCACCTCGTCGTTTTCACCCTATACTTAAGCGATGGAGACAACACGAAGGTATTGATTTTATAGCCACTGTTGGAACTGATATTTATGCAGCTGCTGATGGTGTTGTTAAAAGCGCCAGATTATCAGATAGTTTTGGTAGAGTGGTTGAAATAGATCATGGTTATGGAATTACAACATTATATGCTCATATGAGTAAATTTGAAGTGAAATATGGAGATAAAGTAAAAAGAGGCCAGATAATTGGACATGTTGGTAATACAGGTTTAAGTGCAGGTCCACACCTTCATTATGAAGTTCATCTAAATAATAATCCTGTAGATCCGGCAAATTACTTTTTTCATGATTTAACTCCCAAAGAATACAGAGCTGTTATGGATAAAGCAGCAAGTATAGAAACTTGTATGGAATAGATATTAATCATTCAACACAATATAATTTATCGAATTTAAAAAGGAATCTGTTATTGATTCCTTTTTTTGTTAAAGCATATTTATACTAATATTTGTTCTGTTTTTCAGTTTTGCTGTTAATCTTAAATGTTAATCCAGCATTAAAAGATGATAACTTTTCAGTATTTACAGCCTTACCATCGAAGTAAGAAAAATTTATATTTATATTGTTGAGTATAGGAAAGTCTAATTTGCCATATATGGAATTTCCCGTACCATAACCGAATCTGATGCCAACTTCTTTATTTAAACCAAAGTTACTACCAATACCTGAGTAGATAAAAGGGAATGGAGCTAGTGAAAAATCTGCTAAGCCAGATTCAATAAAAATATAATTTAAGTATCCGGTTCTTATATAAGTATATGGCATAGGAACAACAATAAGTTTAGCTTTATCATTTGCCGGAATTGTTGCTATTGAGCCTCCGTATCCAATTCCAAAGTATGGCCAGATATGTTTTCGATTGTATGATAGTGACGCAAATAACTTGTCGCTGTATGATGAACCATAACTAGATGATATTGAATGGATGTTAGATGAGTTTATTCGTAAACCGTAAGAAGATATAATCCTTTTATTGTTATTGTAAATTTTATGATAATCATTTTGAACTTCTATTCCTCCATAATATCCTGATGAATTAATAACCTCACTGTTATAACAACCTTCTGATATAGTAACTTCATAAGCTAAATTTCCCCAATTATATTTGGTTGAGAGAGTAGAATAATTATCAACTAGTTTTGATTCTTCATTAGTCTTTTCTGGCGAATATTGACCCTTAAATAGAAATGCAGATACTGCTATTCCTAGGTAAATATATTTATATGGGTTAGAAATAAGATATTTTATAAATTTAAATAAGATTGTAGACCCTAATATACTGTAGAATAACAATAAAGTAAACTTTTCAATAATTGTGAAACTTCTGAAATAATAGAAGGTAAGAAAGGTTACCAGTATAAATATTAAAGTGATACGATTATTGTATACTTTAATATGAAATGTAGTTGGTGATTTTATATGTTTAAACCTGTAAAATGTTATTATTATACCTAATATTCCCAAAAACAGAAGTATCCATTGAATTAATTTAAGGTTCATAAATTGAGAACCTAATAAAGCATTTGTTTTGGATTCTCTAAAGAATTCTATAATAAACCTAAAAAGAACCACTAGTGTAATTGACACTAGAAAATTATTTGAAGATGTATTTATGAATTTATTAAAAGCTATTAGTATAATGATTACAATTAATGAAGATAGCATAAAATATAATGGAATGGGATGTATGGGAAAAGAATAAGAACTAAGTTCGTTAATTAAACCTAATGATAAATGGTCATGCCAAACCTCTGAGTGATTAGCATATTGTATTGCCCATGGATACTGACACTTAATTCCATAACAACATCCATTAAAAAGACATCCCCATCTTTGAATTAACATTGCAATAGGAATTCCAAATGCCAAAGAATTTAATATGTGTAATTTAATCTTTAAGAAAAGTATAATTAAGATTAAAACAGGTATTACAATAAACATTCCCATAGCACCATTCTTACCTCTGATAAAAGATGTATTAGGTTCAATTAGGTAAGAAATAGCATTACTGAAGTTATTGAAGGTACCCATCTTGAAACCTATAAAATATATGATTAAGAGTGAGTAAGCGATTAAGATTGAAATTATAAAAGGATATTTCTTTCGATAGGAATCAATGATAAAGGTTGTAATTAACACCAATATTGCTATTGCAAAAGTTAATCCAAATAGTAGCGGTGAATTACCTTGTATATTTATAAGATTAAGCATTTGTATGAACTTAATTAATACAGTAACAAGTTACAACTGAGTAATAATTAATGTCAATATATTTTATGATTATAAAATTGCGTTAATCGTAAATGGCTAAAAGAAAAGTAGTAAAAAATGCAGAAAATTTAATCTTTTCATTGATAATTAGTAATAATTGAAACATTATATATTTCATAGATTATTTTTAGTGATAACCGAAAATTTACAAGGAGTAGAACATCATTATTCTTGTGTGCTGGTTTAAAAAGATAATTTTTGTTTTAAGTGTTTTGTCTACAAAAACAACATATTATTTAAAGTGTATAAAAAAATATAAAAAGGGAATTATTTCCTATTAAGAACAGAACTTATTGGTCTATTTATATGCAACCTAGTTGATATGAAATCCTCTAATAGTACTTCTTCATCTATATCATAATAGAAACCATAAAAAGATTTTAAGGTAAATACTGTTTCTTTAAAGGTATAGGCATTAATTCATAAAGTTAATAATGGACATTTATTTATAAATCAGGTATATTTAATTAAGGCAACAATATTTTTCTCTGGATATAAATTATAAATTAAGAAAGATTAAGGTTGATATTAGTTGGGTTATAAAATGATATTAAAACTATGATTACACAAAATGATACAATAAGATTTAATATTATTATTATAAGCCTCTTTATAACTAAAATATGTTTTTCACAGGACTATGAATGGTGGAATAAAAAACATAATTGGGATGGAGTTACTCATTGGTCTGATTATATCATAACATCACCTGCTTTTATGGGACCTAATGCATTACCTGTACCGGAAATAAAAAATGGAGGTTTTGGCAATGATGCGTATTTTAAATTTGCGCTTGAAAAGCATTCAGGTATAGGCGACCAAACAGAAAATATCTATCTGGAAATTTTTTCTCCTTTTTATAATGATAAAGTTGGTATTAAATTTTATGTTGTACCCATAGAACATTTTAAAATGGACACAATTACCCGTGATATACGTAGGGCAAGATCATATAGTGGGGAAGGAGTTGCCGGCGGTGATATATATCTAAGTACTTATCTCCAAATAGTAAAGGATAGAACTGGTTTTCCTGATATGTTACTTACTTTAAACATAAGAACAGCATCAGGACGGAATTTAAAAAATGCAAGATTCACTGATACTTCAGGCTATTTTTTTGATCTGTCTATGGGTAAAAGTGTTTATACTACTCACCAAAATATTAAAAATATTAAACTCTATGCCATGATAGGTTTCTATTGCTGGCAAATGCAAGGTGTTGGTCAATTTCAAAATGATGCATTTTTGTATGGTGTAGGATCTGATATTTTATTATCAAAATTAGAAATTAAGAATTCATTAGGCGGTTTTGTTGGCTATAAAAATAATGGTGACAGACCTATGGTATATAGACTTCAGCTTCAGAGTAAATTTGAAACCTTGTTCAATTATGAATTGGCACTACAACAAGGCTTGTATGATTTTAAATATCTGTCAGTAAGAATGTCGTGTATAATGAACATCAATAATATTGTAAATAAACTGAAATTTCAGGAATAATAATCATTCATGTAGGTTGTCAAAAGCCCCAAATCCTATCTTCTTTCCTTTAGATATTGTCCTTGGTATTGCTTTTATTTCTAACATATTCAAGTTGACAAAAAAATAGAATTGTCGTAAATTAAATAGTTGCGAAGTGTTCTTGTATCTATTAATAAATTATAGATGTTTATTTATTATTCTATTCAAAATTAGGTGATTAAGAATTTCTGCAGTTCACCAGGCTAATCAAAGACTATTAATTGCAATTTGGTCATTCTTAGTATTTTAAATACATAAAGAACTTCTTGTTAATAGAGCTATGCACCGACTGTTAAACAGTAAAATATTAAATATTAATACTAGAACCTATGAAAAGATATTCTACTCTTCTTTTAATGGTATTTTTATTTTTGTCTAGGCTGTGTTTTTCTCAAACAGAATCAGACATACTGAAGCAACTATTTGTTGGACCTGAGGAAATAATTAAACAATCAGAACAACTCATCTCACTATCTGTTGATGCAGTGTGGTATGCCAGCGATATTACCGGATATAAAACAATATCCGGAACATTAACTCAAAATGCCTCTAACTACTCAATTTGGAACTATTCAACAGTACCTGCAGACAAAATGATTTTAAATTATGCCAATGGTGATGTTATTCAATTTGTATTTTATGAAATAGATGGTTTTGTAAACGGAACAGAGGAGGATTTTAAATTGTCTCAAGCCATGGATTTTGTTTCTATTATTTCCGGTCAAATGGATTTACGAATTCAAAGTCAAACCGGTCCTCAAAACGATCGAATAGAATGGGGGAGAACAATAACAGGAACAACAACAATTGATAACGATCAATTTACGGTTGATATAATAAATAATGGTTATAAAAATGTAGTGAATGAACATGGAATTGCACTTGGTGATTTTTACAATGAAACATCAGGATCTGTTTCTGCATCAAGTATTACTTATACCATTAACGAAAATTATTTTACACAAATAGGACACGATAGTAATAAAGCAATTTATGTACAATCACGCCAAATTCGAAATAGCAATTCTGCTTCTGGTACATTTGGTAGCTTTCAATTTAATAATTTAGATTGTTTTTGGGTAGGAGGTAGTTCTGTTTACGAAGGCGAAATTGAAGAAAACGAATTGGTTTATAACGAAGTTATTGAATCCTATAACTGGTCAGCTTCTGGAAGTTTATTAAAGGACAATTTATATTATGGTTCCGTTATGTTTGACCGGCCTATTGTTGATGGCTCTAATGGGTCTTATATAATAGCTGATGGTAACGATGGAAAACAATTTAATTTATATCCGGCGCTACTTCCAACTCCATTATCTGTTAATACTATTGACTCTTATACGGATTTATCTTTAAACTATTATCCAAATCCAACCACCTCTGAATTATATATTTCTTATACAATACCAATATCATCAAAAGTAGAATTAATGCTTTTGGATTTAAATGGTGTAAGAGTAAAAACCATTATTTCCGGCTATGTTTATGCCGGAGAGTATTCTATAGGAGCATCGGTTAGTGATTTACCAAGCGGATTATACTTATTACAGCTATCAAACAACCAGACACATGTAACCTATAAGTTGGTTAAATTTTAAACGTTATTTAACGAAGATTTGCGTATAAAAGAAAGGGCATTAAGATTATTCTCTACCAGAAAATAATCTTAATACCCTAAAGCTTATCAATTTAAATGATCCTTATTTGATCTTTTGCGTACTTTTCAGATTAGTTTTAATCAAAGTGTTTATCTCATTAATTGTGCTAAATTCAGTCCGTTTACCACAATTATACATTTCAGAGAAAGGATCATAATCTATTATCCGATCCATAAAATCCTGAATTGCTGGAACTTTATCAAAGTTGGAATACTCTTCAAAAGTAAAAGAAGTAAATACACTATTGGTCGATATCCCAAAATTATCAAGTAAGTATCCTTTAGCTAATGGTGTAGGTTTAGCTAAGGTTCCATTGATTAACACATCTGAAATTGCAGGATAGGAGACAATCCTGTCCTTCGATTCATTCATTATAATGGGTACATTATTAGAATAATCCTTTATTGTTTTATAAATAATTAAAGGTGCCTGCATATTTGCACTTTGTGTTATTTGTTTATTTGAACTACACATAGAAAACAAAAAAGCAATCGTTATAACTGATATATATTTCATATGTCTAAAATTGTTTTTAATTGCCATATGGAACTCACAAATAAATTTATTAATGCATTTAGAAGTGTTCATGAATATTTTATATTTCATCCTCGTATATAAGAATTTAGATAATAAAATTTACATGATTGTTTCATTTGTATTGTGTTTCGTTTTATTCTTTTACAAATTTTCTAATATAGCTTTTATCGCTGGTTTTAATATTAATGAAATATATTCCTTTAGATAGAGAGGATACATCAATAGTACTATTGTTATAAACATTCTTCATTAATACATTACCGCTTACGTCATAAATGGAATATTCAGCGATGGCTACAGTACAAGATATTTCAATATAGTTGCTAACTGGATTCGGTGATATAAAAACATCAGTATCTCCAGATACCTCATTTATTGCAGTGGTGGCACTTCTGTTAATATTTATATCAAGAAGATATGATCCTGTTTCACCTAGAAAATATGGTGAGGTAACACAATAAAGGGTTTTGTTTCCTTCTGTTGTAATTGCCGAAGGCATTACATCATCATAAGTTCCTGTCCAGTTTTCTCCATCAAAAGAATATAAGAATAAAGCATCAACGGTATAAGTATTTCCATCACCACTGTTATATGCATCATGTAATCTTATATCTACTTCATAATTATAACCATCCTCCAGATTTATAGCAAAGAAATCCCAGTCGCTTCCTAAGTGGAAGTTAGAATTGGTTGTTTTTATGTTGCTGGTATTTTCTGTATATGAAGGTGTTAAAAGATAAGAATGTTCTACATCGTCGTTCATCTCATATATATCTTCTTCGTATGGGGCACTCTGAACGATTACTTTAACAGGATTAGGTGCACCAGATGTTGATCCTGTTAATACAAAGTCTCCATTTGTAGGTTGATGGAATACCGCTAATAAATAGGTTCCTGGATCAATATTTAAATTACTGGTGTAGAAATTATAAGTATCGAAAGTGTATGCATATAGGCTTGTATATGATTGATCTATTGTTAATTCAAACTCACCATTAAGATTGAATAAATTTATATCAACTATACCTTCAAAATCATAATAAAGACTATAATTTGCAACCTGAACACTAATATCCAAAGGTTCATTGGTTATTATTTTTTCACTATTTATAGTGATAGGGGAGTACAGTGCAATATCCTGGTTGTTTTCAACGCTCATTTGTACTGCATATGCGTAGGTGTTGGTACCGTAACTTTCCGAAATAATGCTCCAGTCACCACCCGCTGTTCTTGAGAAGATATATATGTAATAATTTCCAGGAAGCATCTCCAGTGATCCAGCAGATGTAAAAACAGATTCATAATAATAACCAGCCTCTAAAGTTACACCTTCGTAGGTTTGAACGTAATCAATAAAGGTGTTACTTTCATCGAAAATTGCTGCACAAACATCACCAGTAAAATTGGTTGTTCCATCATTTGAAATATAAGTGCTAATTGTAAATCCATCACCATAACCTATGCTAGAGTAATCTGTAATAACATCACTGTATAAAGTTAATCCGTATTCTTCTGATGTATTACCTCCTTCTTCGCTTTCCTGAGCCGGTTTAATACCAATTAAAGCTTGTTGTCCATCATTATATGTACCAGCTCCTGATCCAATTCCTCCTTCTCCGGGATTAAGCGCATCTAATAGAAAATATCCATCATAATAACCACCCCATCCCCAATTCATATGAAAATAGTTATTGTTGTCATATCCATCGCACACAAAAGTATGTCCACCCTGACCATAGCCTGCATATTGTATAGGTCTGCCGGCATCAAGCTCTTGTTTCAATTTGCTAATCCAAACCTCGTCAGTGAAATTAGCGCGTAATAGACCTTCAATCCCTGGAGAATAACCAAAAAACTGTACAAATGCATTTTGACAAGTTTGATTGTCGGAATAGCGATTGTACGGATCCTTTATCACATAACTACCACTACCGCCTTCTGATGCCACATTATAATTCATTTCAACAGCAACACCACAGTGGTACATAAGAGTAGCAACGGATTCGTTAGCACTGTTTACAGCATTAGGCATGCCGGCCCAATTGTAGGTTGTATTACCAAAGTTTGCAGAAAGCGCTCCATATTTTTCATGCTGGTAGGTATGAAAACCAATTCCTTTATTGGGGTAATTCCAGTATTTCATAATTTGAGCCATGGCAGTGGCCGGACAACCTGTTACTGTTAATTCGTTATAAGTATTGTCATAAGGACATTTATCATTTACATATGGTGCCTGGTTCCATTGAGTTGTTAGGAGAGGAGTAACAGCACTGGTACTTGATGATGATTTTAAATTGCTGGAAGCACCCTCCCAAAGAGTCTTAATTTTTTCTGTCTGTTGAATTGTATTTGTCTTAATATATCGAATTTGTTGTTTATATCCTTCCAGCCATTTTATAACATTTTGAGGTGTATTTTCAGTATTTATTGAACCAGAATCAGAATATCCCAAAACAGGAATGGCGGCATCATCTCCTGATATCATAATAAATCCATTATTATCGCCTATATTGAATATATATATTTCTCTGTTTACAGCGGATGTACTTTTTAAGTTTATATTATTTAGCGACATCCGGTTAAATATGTCGCCGGCATCTGTTAGTTTAATGGGGTAAGATGATTTTAAAGCAGAATTAGAATTGGTTATTAAGTAGTTTTCGGCAAATTGCCTTGCTTGTTCAATGGTGATCTCTTTCCCAAATAAATGAAAGGTCAAGATTAGTGATGCAAGTAAAAGTAAAAACCTTTTCATATCATAATGTTTAATTGTTTGAGGAATGTTTCTGTGGTATGTGGCTAAAGAGTAAGAATGAGAGTCGTAATTATTTAAAATCCAACTAAATTTGTATTCAACATTTTGAAAAATCTTAATTAAATTTAGCTCTTTTACATGCAAAAGTCAATGATGATACGAAAGGTAAGTATGATCTGAAGCTTATTAATTTTCAGACTAATTAAGGGGCCGTGTCTTCAAGAATTCAAAAAGACACTCTTCGTGATAATTGACTATTCTCCAGGGGAATCAACTCTCTTCCTTATTCAACCTTAGGAGAGCGGATTTACAGCTTGCAAATTACTCTTGAATGGGATTATCCGACACTTGATTCACATTATTAGCTGTTGTTTAGTATTCATATGATCTATATTTTTGATTCATATAAAAGTGTTTAAATGACTAACGTTAGAAGGGTAAAGTAGTGATGGTTTTATACGTAATTCTTTAAGGTAAAAACAAATGTATATTAAGCTCTATAAAATTATGAAACGTATACTTTTAAGTCTTCTTATAGGTATATTTCTTATTTCTTGTAATAGAAATTCAGAAGATTTACGGTTTAAAAAAGATTTCTTAAAAAAGATAGATAAAATAGGCAGTTATTATCCAAAGAGTGCTGTTGATAATGATTTTGTAATCACTTCAGCATATTTATATCAAATTACAGGACGACCACCAAAGTGTGAAATAAAAACTCATTCATGCTTTTTGGATTTTAAAGATTCTGTTTTTTATACTATAATGTCATATCAAGAGGATAAGGAGTATTGGCTTAGTTGGTATAAGAAACATAATTCTGATATGGACTTTCAATATGCAGATAGCATCTATCAACGAATAAAAGAGAAAGTATTAAAGAATTCGCTTTATAATTCTGATGCGACAGTAGATGTTACAGAAGAGATATCAGATAGTATAACCGGATTATTAGATGAAGCTAAAGAACAGAATCAGTCTGTAATTATGTTTCAACAATTTTTGGAGAAATTTAGCTCCGATTCTGCTTTTCAAATCAATCATATTCTTTTTCCATTTAAAATAGCATCTTATGATATTGAAGATAATATGGATACTTCCCTAATTAGTCAGGATCAGTGGCAATTTTTAAATTTACAATACGACTCAATCTATGCAAAAAGGGAAGTTGATGCTTATACTCAGAATATTGATGTTTTTAAGGATTCAATCATTGTTTCTTACAAGGGGATTGATAACGGTATTTGGATAGATTATGTATTTGTAAAAGAATATAATGATTGGAGGTTAAGCAAAGAGGTTGATTACTCTAATTAACAAATCATAAAATCGGATATTTCAGATCATCAATATCATATTTTATTAAGAAGAATATCCTTATTAAAATATTTTAGAAATATCTTCCAAACAGAACTATTTAGAAGATATTTTATCCAACACTTAAAATAATTGTATTATAATAATAAAGTATTATTTTATTGCTTCAACTCCTTTTGTTGTCATTAAAATAGGTTTGTACATGCCTTTTTTATCAAATTCTAATTTATCGATACAAATACTTCTGCTAAAGCTTCCTCCATCAGTTTGTATACCTCCGTTGTGATAAATAAAGTACCAGTTACCTTTATATTCAATAATCGATTGATGATTGGTGTTACTATTACCGGCAATTTCGTTAATGATACCTTTATATTCATATGGGCCGTCAACTTTATCACTTACTGCATATGCTATTCTTTCTGGAAAACCCACAGCAAATGATAAATAATATCTGCCATCTTTATTATGCAACCAGGGTGCCTCAGTAAATGGAAATTCCATTTCACCATTAATTTTTATTTCCTTAACACCATATTCTTCATCATACGATATCATATCCTCATTAAGTTTTGCAACCCAGCATGCTCCGTTACCCCATAACAACCATGCCTGATCATTATCATCAATGTATACAGTAGGATCTATAGTTCTCCAACTGTGTTGCTTTCCTTTACTATCTTCGTTAGTTACTAAAGCATGACCAAGAGCATCTTTATACGGACCTTCTGGTCTGTTTGCTACAGCAACACCTATACCTGTTGTTTGAGAGCTGTTATACCAATAAAACTTACCATTTCTTTCAATTACCTGACTTGCCCATGCCGCATTGGTTTCTCCCCATGCAAAATCTGTGGCTCTAAGAGGCATTTTATATTCCCAGAAGTTTTTCATATCAGTAGTTGCAAAGCAACACCATTTTTCAATATTATACCACTTCTGACCACCAGCTGCATCTTCTCCCGAGAAAATAAATAAAGTATCGTTATATACTAAAGCTGCTGGATCACAAGTGTATTTATGAGTAACAATAGGATTACCCTTTGCTTCCCAGCGATAAGCAATCTTATCTGATGAACTTGAACCAGTTTCCTTTTCTGTAGAATTCTTTTTTTTGGGTGAGATTGCATTAGCCATTAAAGTACTAATCAATAATAGCGAAAGTGTAATAGCTCTTTTCGGATTTGTATTCATATTTGTTACTTATTTTAGTTTCATTTTAAAAATCAATCATTATTGATATTACTGAATAAATAATTATTTAATCAGAAAATACAAATAATAAGCCTCAAATATAAATGAAAAGCTAAGTTTGTAAGGTCAAAAAATAATTCAAATAGTAGTACTAAATCACCAATTACATATATTAATAGAATCTGTAATGATAGTATAAATACTGTTTTGATATAGTATGTGGTTAAGCTGAAGTAAGTTATTTCTTCATTCTTATTGCAAGTATTTCACCTGTTACACAAACTTGCCCGTTGGCACTCAAAGCCATATCTACAATAACTTTTCTGCCTGAAATGCTTCTTAACTTACCTTTTATTTCAAGTTCAACACCAAGGGGCGTCATTTGTCGGTAATCAATTTTTAAAGAAGCAGTCATACAACGGACGTCCAAGGGCGCCTCTAAAGGAATATTCTCTTCCTTACAAATAAACGCAGCAGCAGATCCGGTTCCATGGCAGTCAAGTAACGATGCTATTAAGCCTCCGTATACAGCCCCAGGAATGGCTGTATATTTTGAGTCCGGTGTAAAATGAGATACTGTTTCGTTATCTTTTAAATAAGTCTTTAATTGATGTCCTTGAGGATTGTTTTTCCCGCACCCATAGCAATGAGCTACATCATCAGGATATAATTCTTGAATTGCTTGCGACATATATCGTATTTTCTGCTAATTAGAATTTATTGAAGAAATTTAGATTTTACATGAATCACCCATGCAATTAGGCATTACCTCTGGAGTTTTAATTAGCTTAATACGCACAGCCAAAAAATAAAGTTTACAACCAACACAAATAGCAAAAGCAGTTTCTAAAAACATTAAAAGTAGACAGATCAAACAAAGAATACATACAGGTTGAAAGTATGAGATATCTCCGGTTTTGTATAGTATTAATGAAATTGTGAAAATAGTAAGTGACAGGATGCTACCTAAGGCCCAGGCAAAACGTTTTTGAACAGCTCCGATGTAAATAGGAGTTTGCTTTCGTGTAAATAATTTGGATAATAAAGTAACAGGCGAAAAATTAGGGTTAACCAATATTGATATTAAAAAGTGGAATAGCAGTATTCCTGAAATGTAGGGTAATACAGCGAAATTTTTAAGTATAAAAGCCTGAATAAAAGCAATGATCCCTAAAAAAAATAATATACCTGAAATACCTCGAACCTCGCGTTCATTTAGAACTTTGTAATCAAACCCTTCTACTGTTTTACCGAATGAAAAAAATGCCATAATTTTTATTTTTAATTATCAAATGCCTTTATATTTTAATAGATAATCTTTTTAAATTTCTATTTCTTATTGAATACATTGCTTAATAAAACACAGTTGAAGACAATAAGTTTTGCAAATAAATCATATAAATATTTAACTACAACATTTTAAAGAAAATTATATCATTTCATATTGGTAGTTTAAGAGTGAGATTATTAAAGTAGGTACTTATAGCTGGTAAGAGTTTATAAAGTTGAATACGTATGTGTTTAGGATTCTATACCTTTTGTACCCCTATAGTTTAATGCTTTCCATTAACTGAAAAAATAGTTAAAAATCAATATGCTATACATTATTATCTATCCTCCTGAGGTATTCTTTAATAATTTAAAGAAGGATGAATAATGGATTATCTAAACGAATTTTTATTTGTCTAAAAACAAAATTATTGAAATCATACTTGAGTTGAAATATTATATACTAAACTACGTATAAACTCAATTATGCAGATATTATCCAAATTTACATCTATTTACATTTGTTAACTAATTTAATCTTTTATTATATTTGCTTTTAAATGATAAAAAATCAACTATTTATAAAGGCGATTAGTTAATTCATATTTTGTAAATCATTTTAATTCTGGCTAGTGATAAATAATAAGTATCAAATATTATGGGAAAAATATTTCGAAGGTGATGAAAAGCATCTTTCAGTATTGTATTATGAAATATTTGATACATTATTAAACTTCGGATTAAAGTATAATTCAAACAGACAGTTAGTAGAAGATTGTTTACAGAATATTTTTGTTGATATTTTAAATAACAAACGTAAATACAAAGCCATCAAGAATATTAGTTTCTTTTTAATGAAGGCTTTGCGCAATCAAATATCCAACGAGCAGCGAAAGGTTAAAAAACTTATTTCTGTTCCGGAGTATAACGAGTTAGAGTTTAATATATCATATGCAATAGAGAGTTCTATTATTGAAATTGAATCAGAAGAGATCAAGAATAAATTTATACAGATAGTAAAAAATGAATTATCTGATCGTCAAAAAGAAGCTATTTATCTCAAATTTAATTGTGGTCTGGATTATTCCCAAATTGCAGAATTAATGAATATAAGTGTAGATTCTTCACGTACACTGATCTATCGTAGTATAAAATTATTAAAAGAAACTTTTGCCACTAAAAATTATTTTCATTTAATTTTTAATTAGAATGTTCTGTTTATTAGTTTTTTAGAGGCTTGAGTAATAGTGCTTATAGCGGTTTTAAAAAATAATCACATTTTTTTGTCTATAAAACTCATGTTAGTGATACTATACTTATGTAAGAGTTCAAAACATGGATAATAAATACACAAAATATAAAATTGAAGATTTTTTAAATGATTCAGAGTTCTGCTATTGGGCTAAAACAAAAGATCCAAAGCTTGAATCATATTTTAATAACCTTTTAAAAGAAAATCCCGAGCTTAAAGAAACATTTCATAAAGCATATATATTAATAGAACTTCTTGATGTTAAAAAAGAGGAAACATCAGTCAGTCATAAGCTTGAAAGCTGGAATAATATTAAGGCAACTCATCAAAAAAGAAAAAAGAAAATTGTATTAAAACAAGCTTCGCTATACGCGGCAAGTATTGCTATGTTGTTTGCGATTGGTGTTTCCTCTTTCGATTATTTAAAAAGAAATAATCATTCCGACTTGTTTACTTATAACATAACAGATTTTAAAGAAACAAATCTAGTGTTAGATGATGGTACTACATTAAAAATTGCTTCGGAACAGACGACTGTAAAATATAATGAAACTGGGAAAAAAATAAATATAAACAATAAAGTTATAAGCAATAAGACAAACGTAGGAAAGATAAAAAAGAACCAAATAATAGTACCATTTGGTAAGCAAACAAAAATTATTCTTTCTGATAATACAGAAGTATGGCTTAATGCGGGATCCAGATTGATATACCCATCAAAATTTGATCAAAATTCAAGAAATGTGGTATTGCAGGGTGAAGGCTTTTTTAAAGTAACCAAAGATAAATCCAGACCATTTATTGTAGAAACAGCCAACTCAAGTATTAAGGTTTTGGGAACCTCATTTAATGTAAAAGCTTATCCGGATGAAGAACAAGAGGAAACAGTTCTTGTGGAAGGATCTATTAAGTTGAATCCAGGCAAACAATTATTTGGAAAGAACATAATGGTTAAGCCCAATCAAAAAGTTTTAATTAGTAATAACAATAAAGATTTTAAGGTTGAACAAGTAGATGTTAAGCCTTATTATTCGTGGATAGATGGATTAATTATTATTCGAAATGAACCACTGCCTGAAGTATTAAAGCAAATTTCGAGATACTACAATCTTAATATCACATGGGATAAAACTACTGAGAACAAAATTATATCGGGCAAACTCGATTTAAAAGATGATTACAACAGAGTGTTAAAGGCTTTGGAATTAATATCTAATTGCAAGGCAAACTATGAAAATGAAACTGTAAATTTTAAACAAAATTAATATGATAGAAACCTAAGAAATCAACTAAAGAAATTTTTACATTAAGCGAAAAAAAAGAAACTGGTTATAAGCGCCAACCCATACCAGCTTCTCTTAATTCGTTTAATATCAACCTCATTTTTGAGGTATTTTTAAACTTTAAAGCATTCAAATTTATGAAAAAAAAATGGAACTTCTACATTCCGGAGGTTAGACGGAATGTGCAAAAACTTCTGTTAATTATGAAATTAACGTTTTTATTAACCTTCCTTCTGGTAGTATCAGCATCAGCTAATACATATTCTCAAATGTTAAAGCTAAGTTTGAACTTTGATAATGTTAAAATAGAACAGGTTTTACATGAGATAGAAGAAAGCTCTCAATTCGTTTTTCTATACGAACAAAATACAATAGATAAAACACTAAATAGAACTATCAATGTAAAAGATGAGTCTATTGAATTTATATTAACAGAATTATTTTCAGGTACTAACGTAAAATATAAAATTGATGACAGACAAATTTTATTATACAATGAAAGTCAGCCTGAATTAAAAACTGTTATATCGGAATCTACTACTCAGACTACTCAAAAACTCACTGTTACTGGTAAAATATCCGATTCAAAGGGAGAGGTAGTTCCTGGTGCATCCGTTCTTATTCAAGGAACTAATATTGGAACTGTCTCTAATATGGATGGTATATATACTTTAACAAATGTTCCACCTGATGCAGTATTAGTAATATCCTTTATTGGAATGCAACAGACAGAAGTCCGTGTTGATGGTAAAACAAATATAGACATATCATTAAGACCTGATGTAATCGGATTAGATGAAGTTGTGGCTGTTGGATATGGAACAGTAAAACGTGCTGATATAACCGGAGCTGTAGCCTCTGTTAAAGGAGAAAACCTAGCTTCAAATCCAGTGCCTAATGTTGCTCAGGCCATGCAAGGGCGTTTATTAGGTGTGAATGTTTCCTCTCAGGATGGTCGACCTGGAGCTTCAATGTCTATTAGAGTTCGCGGAGGTGGCTCAATTACACAATCAAATGATCCTCTTTATATCGTTGATGGTTTTCCGGTAGGAACAATTAGTGATATTCCTGCATCAGAAATTGAATCCATTGATGTGTTGAAGGATGCTGCTTCAACAGCTATATATGGAGCCAGAGGTGCTAATGGGGTAATTATGGTTACAACCAAAAGTGGTAAAGCAGGGAAAGTAAAAGTGTCATATGATGCTTACATGAAAGTTGGTACTGTTGCTAAAACTCTTGAAACTTTATCTGCTCAGGACTATATTTTAAATAGTTGGAGTTATGCGGCATCACGAGGAAGTGCAAATCAGGATGCAGTAGAAAAGTATTTTGGATTAGGAAGTAATTATGGTAATCATTATTCTGATTATGCTAAAGCTTCAACGCATGATTATACAGATGATTTACTTAGAACATCAACTTCTCAAAGTCATTATGTGACCATTTCAGGAGGAAGTGAAACAACAAAAGTAAATAGTACAATTGGTTATGTTAGTGAGGAAGGAATTAAAATTAATTCAGATTTTAACAGAATCAATGCTTCTTTGAAGGTTCAACAAGATTTAGCTGATAATTTAAAACTTGATTTTGATGTGAGATATACCGAATCTGAAACATCAAGTGGTAGAGAATCAGGTGCTGCTACAGCTTATACATATCGTCCAATAGATAATCCTCTGGGAGGAGTTGATTATACAGAAGTTGCATCAGGATTTAGTTTTGGTATTGCAAATATTGATGATCAACATGATCCTGTAAAATTGACTAATGATATTACAAGTAAGTCAATCTCAAATTCTCTGAGAGGTTCTGTGGCATTATCGTGGGAAATTATTAGTGGATTAACAGCTCGAAGCGAATTAGGTATTACTAAAGGTAATACTAAGAATACTTATTACGAAGATGGATATACAAATGGTGAAAAAAGAGCTACTCTTAGTAGAGGCGAAAGTAATGGATTGCGTTCTGTTTCTACCTTAAATTATAAATTTGATGTTAATGAAAGGAATAAGTTTACTGTATTATTAGGAAATGAGGTTTTAAAAAGTAAATCAGAAGCAACTAACATGGAGGGGCGTGATTATCCTGATGATTTTGATTATGATAAAACAATGGGGCTTATTCATACTGCTAGTAACTCATTTTCTTCAACTAATAATATAGCAGTTCCTTCAGAAACAGTTTCGTTTTTTGGACGTTTAAATTATTCTTTGAATGACCGGTATCTTTTAACAGCAACATACAGGGCCGATGGATCGTCAAAATTTGCGCCAAATAACAGATGGGGATATTTTCCAGCGGCAGCTCTTGCGTGGAGAGTTTTTGATGAACCGTTTATGGAAAGTACAAGAAACTGGCTTTCAAATTTAAAAATTCGTTTATCTATGGGTACTGCCGGAGCTGATAATATTAGCTCGAATTTGTGGAGAGAAACCTGGTCAAGTTTAAGTGCAACAAATAATCATACTCCAATAAATGGAGAATTGATCCCGTTTTATAAACCTGATGGGTTGCTTGCTAATCCTAATTTAAAATGGGAAACAACAATTTCTCGTAATCTGGGGATTGATTATGGTATAATGAATAATGTTATTAATGGTAGTATTGAAGTGTATTGGAATACAACAAAAGATTTGTTAATGGCAGTTCCTGTTGATAATACTTCCGGATATTCTTATCAATATCAAAACTTTGGTCAAACCTCAAATAAAGGTATTGAGGTAGCTCTTAATGCAGATGTTATTAGAACTGCAGATTTCCGCTTGAACTTAGGTGTGATTTACAACTACAATAGAAATAACCTTGATGAATTACAAAATGCTGAACAATATTTGTATTCTTCATATTGGGCATCTTCAGCATTAGTTCCAACAAACGACTATATGTTCGAAGAAGGGAAACCAATTGGTTTGGCAAGAGGATTTAATAGTGATGGCTATTATTCAGTAGACGATTTTAATTATGTTGATGGACAGTATATTTTAAAAGACGGAGTTGCAGATATAAGTGCAGCACTTACAGGAGCATATAAAAATCCATTTAATTTGCCAGAAGGACAAAATGCATTTCCAGGATCAGCAAAATATATTGATACTGACAAAAGTGGAACTGTAGATATGGATGATGCAACCTTTTTAGATGAGATGATTCCTAGTCATACAGGAAGTTTTCAGTTCAATGCAAATTATAAGAATTTTGACTTATCAACAAATTTTACATGGGTACTTGGAGGTAAGGTGTATAATGTGGCTGCACTTAGAAACACAATGGGAGATGAGTTTGTGGGAATAGGAAAACAAAGAGCTTCTTGGGTTGCTGATGCATATAAGGTTTATAATGTGGATGCAGCTGGTGATTTATATGCAGTAACTGATCCTGATGAACTTAGATCGTTAAATGCCAATGCAAAATCTCATTTGCCTTACCATCAAAATGCAATTTCATGTTCTGATTGGTTAGAAGATGGTTCTTATTTAAGATTACAGACTTTAAGTATTGGTTATAATTTACCTAAATCAATATTAAACAAATTAAAAATTGATAAAGCTCGTTTCTATGTAACAGCGAGTAATCTGTTTACAATTACAGGTTATTCAGGATTGGATCCTGAGGTAAGTGTTACTCCAACAGGGCGTAGTGGTTATTTTAGTGATGTAAGGATTTTTCCAACACCAAATATGGATAATGGAGCATATCCACGTGCCCGAACATTTACTATTGGGACTAATATTACTTTTTAATCCGATTTAATATATCAAGAAATTAAAAAATATGAAAAAGATTATATATACGATTTTAACAACAGTTATAGTGTTTTTGATAACAAGTTGTGAGGATCAACTAGATACAAGTTCACCAAGTGTGATGGATCGGGAATCTGTTTTTTCAAGTGAAGAATCAGCTCGTTCTGCTTTGTATTATGGATACGAAACTTTTCGATCTAATGTAGATATCCATTCAATCGGTTTATTTTGGAATCCTGTATGGGGATCTGATATTGAAGATTCACAGGATGTATTTAACCAGGGAAGTGCTGGTTTAGTTCAAAAATGGTATTATCCAGGAGGAACTGAAAATTTTAATATTGATACAGGCCATGGAACAGCTGCATTTACCAATCTTTATCAAACTATTGCAGTTGCTAATTCTTTAATTTCAAGTTTTGAGTCATTAGAAAATTTTGATGATATAATGAGTGGAGAGCCTAATAGTTTGTCTGATATTTATGGACAGGCTGTTGCTTTACGTGCAACTTGTTACTGGGAGTTATGTCGTTGGTATGGAGATGTTCCTCATGTACTAAAAGCAGGAGAGTCAGCTGACGGATTAGAATCTCGGTTTGCAATTTATGATTACCATACTAAAAAGTTAATGGAAGTAGAGTCTCATATGTATCGTGCAGGCGAGGGCTCAAATCGTGCAGATGTAATGAATCGTACTTATGTTCAGGGATTGATTGGACGTATTTGTTTATACAATGGAGGTTATGCTACCCGTCGTACAGATTTAGGTTCGGATTTTTATACAGATGGAAATGGTAATGTGCTTAGTTTTGAAGATTGGAGTGTAGAATATAATCAGGCAATTTATGGTAGAAGAAGTGATTGGCAAGATATTTATACAATAGCAAAAACATATCTTCAGGCCTGTGCTGATAATTCTGGATCTGTAGTTCTTCATGCATCAGATCCTAGAAGCATTGGAACAAATGGTGAAATTTATAATAATCCATACCAGTATGCATTCCAACAATTGCATTCAGGCGATAATTCAACTTTAGCAGATGAATCTGTTTATGAAATACCTATGGAATATAATTATTACTCCAGTCGTCCGGCGTATATTGGTCGTCCTTCTTCAGGAGGTAATGGTCAGGCGCCAGCCATAGGTTGTGGACAGGATAGAATACAAGCTCATTTTTATTATGGATGGTTTGATAATGATGATATGCGTCGCGATGCTTCAGTTTGTGTAACCGGATCTACAGGTGGGGGACAAGAGTTGATTCAGTCTTTCGACAGAAGTGCATGGGGAAGAGGATGTGGTCCTGGTACAAATAAATGGGATTGGAATCGTTTGCCATCGCCTAATACTCAGTCGTATACTACCACTGGAATCAATGTTTCGTATATGCGTATTGCTCATGTATATTTAATGCTAGCTGAAGTATACGCTGCTCTTGGTGATGATGGAAATGCAAAAACATGGCTTTCTTTGGTTCATAACAGAGCTTTTCCTGAAGGTGTAGATCCTAATTTTGAATTGTATATTTCTAATTGTGGTTCGGTTTATAATGCGGTAATTAAAGAAAGAGCGTTGGAATTTAGTGGAGAGGGTATGCGTCGATTTGATATTATCCGTACAGGAATTCTTCCTGAGGTCGCAGTACAAGATAGAAATATAATGAGAGCAATATTTGATGGAATTAGTACAAATGGCTATTATACATTTGATAATGGAAATCAAATTCCAGCTTATATCTGGACAAAAATGGTCGATGCAAAGTCTCAATATGGGTATCGTTTAACAGCTCAAGCTCCTGAGGGAGGAGATGCAAACCCAGTACTTTTTCCAGGGTGGAGAGGTCAGCATAATAATTGGGGAGGTATTGTGTCTGAGTATGCAAATGTAACCGAGACAAATGTAGCAATCAAAGGTTTGTTTAGATATATTGCACCAGGGAGTGAAGAGGCAATTGCTCTTGAAAATGATGGTTACGAACAAACGCCTTGGGCTATAGATATGCTTAATTATGAAGATTCATATGTCAATAAGCTTTTTGCAGGTTATACAGATGCAGATTATGCAGCTAAAAAACCACCAATTTATTTATTGCCTTTTACATATCAGGTAATGCTTAATTCAGGTATTACCAATGGGTATGGATTTAGACAGCAATAATGAGTTGTTTTTTTAAGTGAATTAAGTCTACCACTTATTTAATTATTATGTATTTAAATGATTGCAGGTTTGTTTTTTAACAAACCTGTATTTTAGTAAATATAAGATTATGAAACTGGCAAGGCCAGAGCAAATTATTGTACCTACATCATTCTGATTGAAATTTGTATTGGATATCAGGGTTTTGTTAATTCTTAGAGTATATGAATAGAATTTATTTAATTGTAGTTTTTATTGCATTTATTATTCCGGTTGGATTGAATGCACAATTTCTTAAAGGAACAAATATTCCTGCAGATACAACTTATAATCAACTGCGTGTTCATCGACAAATCAAGGGACATTATCCATATGCTATTCCTGCCAAGGATAATTTGCCTGAAGGTATATTATGCAAACGCGATCTTATTTACACAACATTAAAGGATACTCCTTATGGAGATAGGGATCTGCATTTAGATGTGTTTTATCCAGAGACAAAAGGTAAATATCCAACTTTAATTTTAGTGCATGGAGGAGGATGGAGAGCTGGGGATAAATCTCTTCAAATTCCATTAGCACAAATGATTGCAAACATGGGTTTTGTAACCGTAACTGTTGAGTATCAATTATCACTGGAGGCTAAATATCCTGCTGCTGTTCATAATATAAAATCAGCCATAAGATGGATAAGAGCAAATGCAGACAAATATGGTATTGATCCTGATAGAATTGCTATAACAGGCAGCTCAGCAGGTGGTCAGTTAGCTGCTTTAGTAGGAATGACAAATGGTGTTGAGAAGTTTGAAGGTGATATGGGGAATAATGGTTTTTCAAGCGATATACAAGCTATAATAGATGTTGATGGCGTCATTAATTTTTTAGCTCCAAATTCATTAAATCTGGATCGTAAGCCTATGTCTCCTGATATTGAATGGATAGGAGGATCGTATATTCAAAAACCTGAACTTTGGAAAGAAGCATCGCCTATTTATTGGGCCAACGAATCCAGTGTACCAATTCTTTTTCTAAATAGTAATTTTCCAAGATTTCATGCAGGACAAGATGAACTAATTAGTATGTATCAGAACTGGGGAAAATATGCAGAAGTCCATAAATTTAATGTTCAGGTGCATCCTTTCTGGTTGTTTCATCCGTGGATTGATGATGTAGCAAGATATATGGTTGCATTTATGAGATCGCAGATGTAGTAATAATGTCATTATTCGGATTGAGTATACAAAAAGAATAGATAATTGGGGCGATTCGGGAGTGCTATAGCTACTCAGCGAATCTATTGCCCCAAGCTATAAATTTCATAGTTTCAGCATGAAAAGTTATTCATAATGACGATGCAATATTTATTTTAGTACTTTTTTTACTTAAGCACAATGCCTAAATATAATAATCTGATTTATTATAATGAAATGTAGCTTTTAATACCAGTATATTAAAAATATGATTTTCAAGGGAGGTTTTGTAGAGAGTATCATTTCTTCATTCATGGAAAACATATTTTTTAGGGCACAATAAAATTGTTTTAATGTTTTAGGTACTGCTGTTTGCTAGAATTAAGTTTGTATTTGTGGATCTGGGCTATTGTTTGTAAGAAAAAAGTATTTTATATACTTACTAAGCAGTTTTTGAATATAATAACATCATGTTTTAATGTTTATTTTTATGCTTTTTGTTCGTTTATCGTAAATAATGATTAATCATATACAAGTCTAACCTGCCAAGCTAAACTTGTAGCTTGGCAGGTTAGACAGTATTAAAAGGAAAAAGTTTTTAACTGACAACTATTTATACCCTAATATAAAACAACTAAGAATATATAATTTTAATGAAGAAATACAATTATGAAATCGAAGTAGAATGGACAGGAAATGAAAGTGATGGAACATTAAGGTATAACTCATACAGCAAAAATCATAAAATCAATAATAGTAATCCCCAATAATCTAATAATACGATTAAGGTTGTTGATGCAGTAATAACTAATATAGTATGCCATTTTCTAAATGGTGATAAATTATTCTTTACCCATAAAATAGAAAACAGGATAGATAGTAATATCAGAAGTATTAAAATAATAAACGGTAAGAGAATTTCAATTTTGGATACTAAGTCAATAAACAATGTTGAGATACCACCTTGGAACATATATTCGGGCAGTGTAAGTAATAAAAGCAGAAGAATTAAACTTATAGAATTGATTAAAATAATCAGAGTTCGTATACGATACTTTTTGATGTTATAGTCAGTAGTTTTTATAAGATCTAATTTGGCCTTATTAAAAAAGAATAAAACAGGTCGTATAATAAAAGTGCTTAAAAAAGATAAAAACATAAATAGTACTAATAATTTTATGAAATAGCTATTGCGAATAGTTGACCTCTGCATACCGGAAGCATATTTTATAGCAACTTCATTCAGCATTGAGTTTAGCTCTGCTTTAGGATGCCAAGATCCCTTTGTCATTACTCCGGATATCGATTTCGTGTTATTGATATCTTCAAGAGGATTATGCTTCAGTAATAAAAAATCGGCATCCTTTCCCTTTTCAACAGTTCCGAATCTTGACTCTTGTCTAATCATCTTTGCACACTTTTGGGTTGCAGACAAAAGAATTTGATACGGTGCTATACCTGCATCTTGCCAAAGTGACAATTCATCGTGAAGACTAAAGCCTGCAATGGTATAGGGATTACTTACATCTGTTCCAGTTACAATGTTCGCATTATTATCAGCTAAAGTTTTAAGCAATTTGGTTTTCTGTGTAAAATGTGCATTCCAGGATTTACCGCTTTTCCACCATGCAACCTGAACCGGAGAAACATATTTAATTTCGTTAGGAGGATTATTGTTTAAGGAATCATTACCGCCTAAATTTTTTAATACTACTAAGGTAGGGCAGTTCCAAACACCACTTTTAAGTGTTTGTTCTAAAACTTTCTCGTCATCATAATACTTTTCATATCCAACCAGGTGTTCTATTGAGCTTTGTCCTGACAATAATGCATGTTTAAGATCAACAGCATGAGGAACATGTCCCACAACCGGTATGTTAAGCTCTTTGGCTACCCTAATAATTTCATCAAATACTTCTTTTGTTAGTTTATCATATATTTTAATCGCATCATAACCATCCTCTTTAAATTTAGATAAGGCATCAAACACTTGGTTTTTGTCACCTATTTCAAATGAACCGGGCCATATTGGGTTTTCTCCATCAATAATGGGACAGGTAGTATATAACTCGGGACCAATTAAACTCTTTTCTTTTATTTTTTTTCGAAGTTTCAAATGTCCGGGTGCTCCAAACATATTTCGTATAAATGTTACTCCGTTAGCAACATACAATAGCCTGTCATCTTCATTGTTAAAATGAACATGCATGTCGCATAATCCAGGAATAAGATATTGCTCTTTACCTTCAACTATGTTGGAATTTTCAGGAACAGTCATTTTATCATAAATCCCAATATCAGCAATTTTTCCATCCTTTACTAATACGGAATGTTTATATAAAATTGAATCATTAACCATGGATATGACATTCACATCCTTAAAAACAGTAGTTTGATTTTCAGCTGATTTGTTACAGGATGAAAAAAGAAGTATTAATGCCAAACATGTTAGTTTGACAGCTTTTAGTATTCTATTTTCGATGTTCATTGTAGATTATTTTATTATTATTTGGTAAACTCACTTAACTCTTAAATGGAAATCAGATCTTATTGTGTTAGGACGATCTATATATAACCATTCATAAAAAAAAGTTAGTCCGACTTTTATATCTCACCTATAATTAAAGGCTTGTACCAATTGATAGGTAGACTATAATTTGTAGATTTTAAGTGTATTTTAAATAGGTCTAGCTCCTTCGCTAAAGCTTTGGTGGCACGCGGAATGTTTATTATCTAAAATCTAATGATTTATTATTAAAATCAATCAAGTGTTAAAAATAAACACAAAGACACTGAGATACAGAGTTTTTTATTTTTTAATGAAATTCATAAATCAGCAAGGATTTACACTGTGAACTATTTGTAATTCAATAATATATACTGTTTTTACAATTTCTCTTATTCAAAATTGTTCAATTTATATGAGTAAAATATAAATTGCACTCTGTGACTTTGCGCCTCTGTGTTATTTTTTTTTTCAATTATTGATTCGCATAGATATGTAATATTTTGTAATAAAATAGTTTGAATTCAAACAAAAGTCTGATTATAACGACTTTGTCGACAGTATAGTAAAATCACACTCTGCTAGAAAACGATAAAATTAGAAGACCTAACCAATTCTTTCTGGTTTGTTCATGTTATGGAAGTTCAAGAGAAGAATTAAAGGAAAAGGACTTATTACAGCCAAAAATCTACTCCTGCTGAGCTGTAACATCTGTTTGCGATGGATATCCTTTTAAATTACGGAGTACAAACCAGGTAATGGCTGATATTATTAGAAATGTGATACCAAAAAGCGGGGCAATAAAAGTTACTTTTAAACCACCAGCCAGCATGCCTGGTTTAATACTGACATCACTCATACTTTGGATAACGTCAAAAGCTGTAACAAGACCAATCATTTGCCCGGTTATCCCAAACAGAAACGATAAACTGCCAAAAAATAAAATACTATCGTTGGTTCTTTTAAGTTTTAGAGGCTTTTTATTACCCTGGTATTCTATTATAAAACGAATTGCCTGTACAATTGCAAGTATCCACATAGAATATACAAGAGACATAAAAAATACTCCACCTTCAAAAAATAATCTAATTATCATGATTTATAAATTTAAATGAATAATAGAACAATTGTAAATATTCATGATAACCTTTGAAAATATATTATGGAAACAACACAAATGGCATCCTCAACAACAAATTTAAAACAATAATTAGCTTTTGTGTTATTCAGGGTGCATTATATGTTGTTGACATAAAATAAGCGCATCTATTGATACTGAAGCGATTTTACTTTTATATTTGTTAGCTATGACCATCAACAAAAACATAAAATCCATAGGTCGCCAAATGCTTGCAGACGGTGTTGCTATTTTAAACGCTTTTCCGTTTTGGGAAATTATTTATTGGATCATAGCATCCTTATTTATGTTTTTTGTTTTTAGTAACAGGCATTATGATATTCAGATACGTACTAATGTATCCATATTGCTATTACTGATTAGTTTTGCAAGCGCAAGAATTATCAATAAGGTCTTAATCCCAAAGTTCTTATTTAAAGGTAAAAGAGGGGTGTTTATATACTCTATTTTTTTCTTAATTATTATATCCTCATGGCTCATTAGTATAGCACTCTTTTTAATTACTTTTTATAGTAACATTGCTTTTGAAAATACCATTTTACCATCCAGAGAAGATGTTATCATTCTTCTGACCGGCACCTATATCATTGCATTACTGTCTTCTGTTTTTTATTTCACGAAAGAATCCTATCAGTCGAAAGAAGAAAAATTAATTATAGAGAAGGAAAAGAATAAACTGGAATTAAAATTCAAAGAAGTACAATTACAGTTGCTTAAAGAGCAAATTCATCCGCATTTTATCTTTAACATGATGAATAACCTTTATGCTTTGGTAAATGTAAGTGCTGCTCTTTCCAGAGAAGTTATTGTACGTTTATCTGATTTGCTGGAGTATATGCTTTATGAGTGCAATACAGAGAATGTAGATTTAAGCAAAGAAATAGAGTTCATCAAAAATTATATAGAACTTGAAAAAATAAGGCACGATGATAGTTTTAATGTTAAAACGGATTTTCCCAAGAATGTATCAGGGATAAAAATTGCCCCTTTAGTTCTTTTCCCTTTTGTTGAAAACGCCTTCAAGCACGGATTAAAGCAAACCAACAACGATTTTATTACAATGCAACTTAGCGTTAGCTCACCAAAAATAGAATTCAATGTAAAGAACTATAAACACGATGTTGCAGTAGCAGGGTATAAGACCAGAAAGAGTAAAGGTTTAGGCCTTAAAAATGTACGTGAAAGACTTGAGTTATTGTACCAGAATAGATATGATTTGCAAATATCATCAGAGAATAACATCTTTAACGTTAATCTAATAATTATACGCTAATGCCCGGTAAAAAAAAATATACCTGTCTGATTATTGATGATGAACCTTTGGCCATAAAAGTGATACAAGAACATCTTGATAATTTTAGTGAACAGTTTGAGTGCCTTGGTAAGTACACAAAACCTATTGAGGCCATGCCACTGCTAAATAAAGGAGGTATCGACCTGTTATTTTTAGATATTAATATGCCATCCATTTCGGGCATTGAATTCTTAAAGGCGCTACCTAATCAACCTTATGTAATCTTCACAACTGCTTACAGGGAATTTGCAGTTGATGCGTTTGACCTTAATGCGCTAGATTATCTTGTTAAACCTATTTCAACCGGAAGATTTTTAAAGAGCATTTATAAATTCCTTTCATTGGAACAAACTAATCATACTAAACCAAAAGAAATAATACATATTAAGGCAGATAAAAAGCATTATAATATTCCTGCGGAAACGATACTATATATTGAAGGCTTGGATAATTACATTAAAATTAAAACATCAACAAATAGCATCATCTGCTACGAATCATTATCAAGTATGGAAAAGGAATTACCAGAAGATACATTTATTCGTATTCACCGTTCTTTCATTATTAATATCACCCATATCGATCACTACACATCATCATACATTAAAATAGATGGCCGACAGTTTACTATTGGCAGAAATTATAAAGAAAAAACATTAAACTATCTTGAAAGACAATAAGATGTATATGGATTACTCTGATAAATACAATCTGTGCGAAAATCAATTTCAGTTTTGATGTCAATCTAAAATGTAATAAGATTAATTACAAAAGATATTTAAACTTTAAAAACATATGAATTCAAATAAGATACTCGGTTACTTATCAATAATTTTCCTGGTTATTTTTACTACAATTGGAATATATCTCAAGTTAGCAAATGATGATAATGTTATAATGGGTAAGCTTTTTAATGGAATATATGTTGTTCTGAACCTCTTAGGATTTGCTTTTTTATTATTAACAACAAAAGTATTGGAAAACCATAAACGAAAACTAACCAAGGTAGGAGATATATTGATTATAACAGGTGTTACAGTGCAGGTACTGCATCTTCCAATAATACTTGGTTTTACTTTAATATCATTAGGCTTAATTGTAGTTTTAATTGATCAAATATTGAGGTTTAAGATATTGAAAAACAATTTGTTTATTGAAAGGATGAAGCTTGTTTGGTATTTGTTTTTCTGGACAGGTGTAATTTTTAAACTATTTCATTTGCCGGGTAGTTTGTTACTATCATTCGTTTCTGTTGTCGTACTGTGGATCGCAATTTCGGTATATATATTTAAATATGGAATACCAAAGTATATAAATGAATAAGACTAATACTTTGTTTTATAATTCAAAGCAAGTCTTGTATATGAGCAGGGATGAACTTAAGGAAATTATTTTTTATCAGGTTGTTTTTCTGCATAAATACGAGTGAACAATCTTTGATTACAAAAAAAATAAGGGTATAGGATAATAATTGCTTAAATTGTTTTTGTGTATTTTTTCTACTCTTTTTAAGGGCCTAGGTCTTTCGTCCATGTTATTTATTTTAAATATCCATAAAGACTGTTTATTTGACATAATTGTTATCTTTAACACTTCAATTTACCCAATTAGAGGTCGGCATAGTGGATTAATTGCATTGATCGGTTTATTGTTACAATTAAAGTAAACCAATTTAATGAAACGAACATGTAAATTTGATTATCCATATTCTCACACAAGAGGATGAAATACGAAGTATTCATGATCACCTATGAATGTGAAAGTAAATGAATAATAAATTTATTCGTGAATTACATCTGACCATTGAAAAATAGATTTAAACAGATGAAACTAAACTTTACCCTTAAGTCTTTAGGCAAAAAGAAAGCACATATCGATAATGTTCCTATAGATATTGGTATTTCTTCTCAAACTACAGTAAAAGAGTTTTTATTACAGGTTGTTTCACAACAAGTAAAGGCTTTTAACCAACGTAAAGAAACTACAAATCTGCTAACTTATCTGAATGAAGAACCACTAAGCTTAAGTGCTGAAAATGGTCATGTTAAGTTTAATGAGCAATATAATACGACACATGTAGAAGAAGACAAAGCTAAGGAAACAGTGCTCTTGGCATTCGAAGACGGATTATTTGCTTTGTTTATTAATGATGAACAGTACGAAAACATCAATCAGGCAATTATATTATCTGAAAATGATTCAATAACCCTTATAAGATTAACCTTTTTAGCCGGAAGCATCTGGTAAACACTATATCGCATGAATAATCCTAAAGATTACCTTAAAACAAAAGAAAAAGAAGACTATATAAAAGAATTATCAACCATACTAAGGAAAGAATACAATCGTATTGGAGGATTGGTTGGTTTGGTATTAAACAGAAAAAAAGAACTTTCAAAAGACAATGCTTATATAGGTTTGATATTATTGAATAAGATTCAGGAGTTATCAGATCAAGACTCAGATTATTATTGGCGCAGACAAATTGAACAAAATTCAATGCGCTTTAATGTTCTTAGGGATATATCAAAAAATCAATCTTTTTGGAACTCTGGTCGTTATCCTTTGCTTGAGTTTATCTTTGGTGATACAATAGCTCCTTATGTGAAGAAAGCCTGGGATATGATACCTACATTGATGTACCAGGAGGGTTATACACGCAGGTCATTCAGAGGTTCAAACCTGGATGCTATTTATTTTACAAGGCAGCTTAATTTTATTATTCAGTTAATTCATGAATACTCTCATGAACTTACTTTAGAAGAATATGCCATTTACAGTAATAATTTACCTACTAATAGTTTTGCGTTTGTATTTGCTGCAGCATTAGATTCTGAAGATAAGAAAATGACTCAATTGTTTTTAGACGCTGTCCTTGCAAAACATGAACAGGCAAAACCCAGTAGAGCTATTATAAAAGCCATGTTACTTTCTCAAAAACAGGAATGCTGGCTTGCTGTCGAAAAGCTATTATTGAATGCTCAACGTCAGGAGGGGTTACGACAAACTATATTGGAATGTCTTGATGAAACATCGCTTGGGGCAATGAAGCATATGATAAAGGTAATAATAGAGCAAAAGCTGTCACGTTTTTCATCAGTAGTACGAGCTATTGATACCTGGGCTGGTTTTGGTTGGGAGGCAGAAAAGGAAACAACAGTCAGACGTTTTCTTGAATATGCAGATATGTATCTTTCTGATCCATATAAAATTAAAGATGCTGTAAAAGAAGAAGATAATGCTTCTGTATATATGGCGCTGTGGGTGCAGGGAGTGATAGATATTGCTGATTGTCCACCTTTGTTAGATGAAGTACTAAAGGGAAATAAAGAAAAGGTATTGCTTGCATTGTATTTTATAGATCAGGTAGGAATTTCTTCAACTTCTATCAAATATGGTTCTGCATATCTTGATTATGATGATCCAATTGTTGTTTGTCAGGCTGTAAAGTTAGTTAATGTTCCGATTTTTGTAAAGATGCTTTCAAAAGCGGAAAAGGAAAAGCTATTTACCAAAATGGAATTACAGTTGGAAAAACTTCCTGAAAAGGCTGCTGTTTCTAAACCAAAGGTGTTTTCATGGTTAACTTTTAATTATAGTAAAGAGCAGGTTCTTGATTTAATGATTAACCTGTTGAACTTAACTAATCAAAATGATCTAGAGAAAATATTACCATATTTTGAGAGCCTGTCTGTTGTACATAGAGAAAAAGTAACAAGACGGGTATTACCTGAGTATGCCGGATATAGTTATGATCCAAACAAATCAAAACCAACATTAAGCAAACAAAAAAGAGAATTTGCTTTTTCTATACTCAAAGACCGCTCAGAAATGGTCAAAACTGCAGCGATTAGGGCATTGTCTAATGCATCATTGGCAACTGAAGAACTGGAAGTTTTTGAGGGTTTGCTCACAAGAAAAGCAGCGGATTTTAGGAAATCGATTATTGAACTGATAATTAAACAGGGTGAAAGCTCCGTTAAAAAGAGTTCAGAGAGATTGATTCAGAGTAATAATGAAGAACAGAGACTTGCTGGTTTAGATTTAATGATATGGATTAAAAATAACAGCCCTAAAAACAATGAATGGCTAAAGGCAAATGTGAATGATTTTAGTTCCAGGTCAAAATTAGGATCAAAAGAAGAAGTTGTTCTTTCCGGCTTATTAGATGTTGATAAGGAAAAAGAAGAATTTACACAAGAAAATGGCTTTGGATTGTATGATCCTAATAATGTAGATTCATCAGTGGATTTGTTGGAGGTGAATAACGAAACTTTCAATACAGCTAAATCTCAAAGTCAGTTTTGTTTAAGCATGACTGCTGAAAAAGTAAATGCAGCTCTTGTTGAATTAGGAGAAATTTTTCTTTCAAATCAGGACTATGAATATACCTATGAAGATTGGGATGAAAAAAATACTTCAGGTTTGTTAGGTAATAATTTCACTACTATTAAACGAAATACCGAGAATATGTCTGCAGAGGAGAAATTTTGTAATTATCCTCTTTATGAAACATGGCGACAATGGTATTTGGATTCAGGGCTGACCAGTTTGGATATTCTATTGATTAACCTGAACACTCAAAATGGTTATAATGGTATGGAGGATGATACTTTTAAAGCATTACAAAACAGGTGGTTGCAATTAATTTTTATTCCTAAGATTCCTAAAATAGGAGATTATCATTGGCAAAATCCTGTGTACAAAATATTAACCAGTATTGAAGAAAGATACCCTTGCAATAATAAGATTGATTTTCTTTCTGCCTTGATATATAATTGTTTTATATCTGTAAGCCAATCTGAATTATATTCGGGTAAGGAAGTGAAAAATCATTGGCGACATGAAATAAGAACATGGAGAGATCAAACGATTATACGAAACTTGTGGAATAAGTACTGTTTGTATAAAAATGAAATGTCAGAAAGCCAGTTTAAAACATATTGGAATCTGGCTTATTGGTATTACCACACAAGTACCAGAAAGAATCAAAAAATAACATCGTATTTGCCTCAATTATATGATTTTGCACGTGCATATAAATATAACTTAATTAATAAAGATCAGCTTTATTGGCGTATACTTCATCCTGATGCCATTGATGAATTGACAAAAAAAGTAACAGGTAAAAAGTACGATATATTAAAGGAGTTTGACTTTTTTAATGAGTTTCTGGAAAAATCACGTAACCGTATATTGGAGATTGAGCTTATTAGAGGAGATTCATCAACTTCTGTTACCCACCTTGCGCAGAGCATAAAACGATTATATGGTATTGAAAACTTTGTTCAGATTATAAAAGCCCTAGGTAAGGATACCTTGCATCGAGGTTATATATATAGTTATGGAAATCGTGAATATAACAGAAAGGAGATTTTAAGTACATTACTTAAAAACTGTTTCCCATCAAAATCGTGTGAGCAATTGCAGTTTAATGAAATGGTTGCAGAGGCAAAGATTACAGAAAAACGGCTTTGTGAGGCTGCTACCTACGCTCCTCAATGGTTATCATATGTAGCTAAAATTTTAGGTTGGAAAGGCATGGAATCAGCTGTTTGGTGGTTACATGCACATACTAATGGAAGACATGATTCACAAACAGAATCAGAAATTGCTAAATATTCAAATGTTGAGATTACAGCTTTTAGCGATGGGGCTGTAGATATTAATTGGTTTAAAGAAACTTATAAATCGCTTAAAAAAGATAAGTGGAAGAAGCTTTACAATGCAGCAAAGTATATTTCTGATGGTAGTGGACATACAAGAGGATTGCTTTATGCCGATGTTATATTAGGTAATAAGAAGATAACTGAAATAACAGAGAGAATAAAAGATAAACGGAATCAGGATTACTTGCGAGTTTATGGTGTAATACCTTTAAGTAAAGCTAACCCTTCAAATGATATACTTAAGCGTTTTCAATTCTTACAACAATTTAAAAAAGAAAGTAAGCAATTTGGTTCTCAACGTCAGGCCAGTGAAGGAATTGCGGTTAAGATTGCAATGGAAAATCTGGCGCGCACAGCAGGTTATCCTGATCCAATACGTTTGCAATGGGCTATGGAAACACAGGAAGCTCAGGAGATCATACAAAAAGCCGGAACACTCCAATTTGCAGATACTCAAATTAACCTAGAGATAGATAACCATGGAAAATCTACAATAGTTGCCATAAAAGATGGTAAGAAGTTAAAAGCTATTCCTGCCAAATACAAAAAAGAACCAACATTAGTAAAATTAAAAGAGTATAATAAAACATTAAGAGAACAGTACCGAAGGACCCGAAAGAGCCTGGAAAGTGCAATGGTTAATGGTGATGTTTTTTCAACAGATGAGATAGATACATTAACACAACATCCGGTTGTAGCACCTATGATAAAAAAGCTTGTTCTGGTGTCTGGTGGTTCTGTGGGTTTTTGGCATGAAAAGCAATTGATGCAGCCTGATGGAGAGATTTTTGAATTAAATGGAAAAATTAGGTTGGCACATTGTGTTGATTTATTTGAGTCGAAAAAGTGGTCTCAGTTTCAAAATTATTGCTTTGATAAGCAATTAGTACAACCTTTTAAACAAATATTCAGGGAGCTGTATATTCCAACGACTGATGAGCTTAAAGAAAAGTCCATATCAAGAAGATATGCAGGACATCAAGTACAACCAAAGAAAGCAGTGGCATTACTTAAAGGTCAAAACTGGACAGTAGACTATGAAGAAGGTCTCCAAAAAGTAAACCATAAACATAATACCATTGCCAGAATGTTTGCAATGGCAGATTGGTTTACTCCGGCAGACACAGAAGCACCAACATTAGAAACAGTGGAGTTTTTTAACCGTAAAGATGGCAAGAGACTTCCTTTTGATAAGGTGGATAAGCTGGTATTCTCTGAAACAATGCGTGATTTAGACCTGGTTGTGAGTGTGGCTCATGTTGGAGATGTTGATCCTGAAGCCAGTCAGTCCTCTATTGAACTAAGGCTTGCTATTATTAAAGAAATATCTCGTTTGTTTAAGTTGAAAAATGTGTCTTTTACTGATAATCACGTTAAGATTGCAGGAGGCTTTGGCAATTATTCTGTTCATCTTGGTAGTGGAGTTTGTCATAAAGTAGCTGGATCATCGCTTTCAATATTACCGGTTCATTCACAGCACCGGGGACGTATTTTTCTTCCATTTATTGATGATGATCCTAAAACAGCAGAGATCATTTCAAAAGTATTATTATTAGCAAAAGATAAGGAAATAAAAGATCCGACAATATTACAGCAGTTGTAACTACTTCTTCTATTATTCAAATCAAAAGCACTGGTTGAAAGACTTTAATAGTTTTAAAATGGAGGATTTTAAACTTCCTCCTGCTTTATGTGTTTAATTCATATGCTTTAATAGTATGTAAAATATTATTAAGAAAAAGGAAGTGAAATTTATTTCCGCGGATAATAATGTGTGTTACACATTGTATATGATTAAATAAAACAATATTATAGTTATGTATAATTCTTCAATACTAAGCGTAGAAGCGTTAGGTTCTCCATGGAAAGCTCAAGATCCATTTTTATTTTGTACTTATCACAAAGATGAGTATCCCAAAGGAAATGAAAATATGGGATTAGATTCGGAGCAGTTAATAGGTAGAAATATTGGTCAGGATTTTATTTCTAAAAATGGATTCAGAATGTATCATGGGAGTATGGTTCCCGGTTTTCCTTACCATCCTCATAGAGGTTTTGAAACAATTACAATTTCAGTTAAAGGTGTGGTTGATCATAGTGATTCATATGGTGGTGCAGGACGATTTAGAGATGGGGATGTTCAATGGTTGACTGCAGGTAAAGGAATTCAACATTCTGAGATGTTTCCTTTACTTAACTCAGATAAAGATAATCCATTCGAGCTTTTTCAGATATGGCTTAACTTGCCCTCTAAAAGTAAATTTGCTGAACCTCATTATAAAATGATTTGGAAAGAAAATGTTCCGGTTGTTAAGGTAAAGGATTCAAATGGTAATGCAACGGAAGTTTCAATAATTGTTGGAACTCTGAATGAGATCAAGGCACCTGAGCCTGCACCGGATTCATGGGCCGTAGATCCTAAAAATGAAGTAGCTGTATATAAAATCAAAATGGAAGCGGGTTCAACATGGACCATTCCAAATACGGTAGAGTTGGTGAATAGAAATTTGTATTTCTATAAAGGTAAAACAATATCAATAGGTAATCAAAACATAAAAGATCAAAGCCTAATTACCTTAAATTCAAAGGAAGAAACCACAATTGTAAATGGTAGTGAAGAGACTTTTCTTTTGTTGCTGCAAGGAAAATCAATAGGAGAAAACGTTGTGCAATACGGCCCTTTTGTAATGAATACAGAGAAGGAAATCAGAGATACAATTTCAGACTATCAAAAAACACTATTTGGAGGATGGCCCTGGCCAATGAAGGAACAAGTATGGGATAATAAGAAAGGAAGATTTGCGATCTATGCGGATGGAACTGTGGAAGAAAAATAGGTGTAAACGTAATTAGGTGCTTGCATAAAAAATTGACAAAGAATGAAGATAGGTCTGATCGAAGCACCAGTTAACAAATGTAATTATGACAGCTCTGTTTTATTTATAAGTAAATCAGCCTGATATATGAATAGATTTGTAATGTGTGTTTTTGATTAAATATTAATATTTCATGGAGTATTTGATTTTATCTCTCATATGGGGGATTTATTTTGCTTTACATAGCGTATTGGCAAGCAATGTAGTGAAAAGCTATTTTAAGAGCAGATTTCCTTCGTTTTATACTTATTACAGGATTTTATACAATCTAATAGCCCTGTTTTTATTGATTCCGATTCACTTATTTCAAAAAAGTATTTCACCAATTATTCTTTTTAATAATGGGGTATTGGTGAGAGTATTGGGAGGAGGAGTTATGTTGATGGGTATGGTTTTGGGATTGTTGGCATTTCGTAATTATAGCGGTAAAGAGTTTATTGGGCTCGACTTTCAGAATAACAATGTTGGTTTGAAAAGAGGAAATTTAAATGTTTCCGGGCTTAACCATTATGTACGACACCCTCTTTATTTTGCTACTCTATTAATGGTTTGGGGCTATTTTATTATTTGGCCAACATTAATGGTTTTAGTTATTGCTTGTGTAATTTCAGTTTATTTGGTTGTTGGAACTAAATTTGAGGAGAAAAAGCTAATCGCTGAATTTGGAGATCAGTACATTCAATATAAAAAGCGAGTTCCCATGTTAATTCCTTCTTTTACCTGCGGACTTAAGCAATAATTGAGATATTAAAATAATTCGTTTCTTGACAGAATGGCTATTTTTTTCTGGTAATTAAATAATATTGGAATAGGTACAAAAGTCTATCTTAAATTGTAAGGGGAGTAATTATGAAAAGGAAGTGGTTTAAAGGATATTCGGACTGTATTAAATAAGAAAGCCCGCCATAGCTACAACCTTTCTCTGTGAGAAAATATGCGGATTTTCTCAGCTGTAACCTCAACAAGTTATATCTTTTGAAAATAAGAATTAGATAAAATAAAAAAGCCCGACTTCGCAGTGAACTGCTTCGACGGGCGTATGCGGAGAGGGCGGGATTCGAACCCGCGGTACCCTTACGAGTACACAAACTTTCCAGGCTTGCACAATCGGCCACTCTGTCACCTCTCCAAAGTTTAAATATACAAAAAAACCCGACTAAAAAGTCGGGTTTTGCACGGGTTAAGAGACTCGAACTCCTGACACCTGGTTTTGGAGACCAGTGCTCTACCAACTGAGCTAAACCCGTGTTAAACATTTGTCTTTTCAAATGCGGTTGCAAAAATAGAATATAATTTTACATTATCATCATTTATGATTAAAAAAAATCACCTGAATTACTAAAAGTACTGGCTTTCAACATGCTTTTTTTTATCTTTGCGAAAAAGAGAAAAGAACAATATTTTACTTTAAAATATTAAAAAAACAAGGAAATAATTCCTAAACGAAAGATACACAACACGTAAGAATTATGAAGGTATTAAAAAGTATTTTTTATATAACAGTATTAAGTTTTATATTATTTGGCTGTAATCCATTAAAGCAGTTGCAGACTGCTCAAAATGATGCCGAGAAAGAATATAATAGCAAGAATTATCAAATGGCATTTGAAAAATATACAACTCTTATTGATAAATACAAACAAGGTAATATTGAGGTTCCGTATAATTTATATATAAATACAGCTTCAAGTGCTATGAATATTGGAAACTACGAGGCTGCCATAAAAAACTATCAGGAAGCATTGAGTGATTCTGTGTCATTAAATGCAGTTAAAAATTTAATCGCAGCAACAGAAAAAACAGCAAATAATAATTTACCTGGAATCCTGGATAAATATGGTTCTTATTTGAAGGATAATGGTGAAGAAGAGTATTATAACATTAAGTTGTTTGATAATGCTGTACGTAATGGGAATCAGGATAAAATAATTACATCATTTAAAAATTTAAAGACACCTAATGAATCTCAGTCAATGGAATATGTTAAGGCTTTAGAGATCTCAGGTAAAAAGAAAGATGCCATAAGTTTTTGCAATGAATTGGTTAAGAATAATCCGGAATTTTTTAAAGCAAAAGAATATAGAGGAGAATACTATTATAATTTTGCTGAAAACTGGTATAAAAACGAAATGGCTAAGTATAATAAGGATAAAAATTATACCGCTTATGTTTATTTAAAAAGGGAGTTGAAAAAGATTTCTGCCAATTATAGACTTGCAAAAAATGAATATGAGGCATTACATGCTAAATATCCTACCGAAAAAAAATACATAAAATATTTAAAGAATATATATTTGCGTCTTGAAATGAAAAATGAGGCAGCAGATATGGATAAACTTTTAAAGTAGTATTTTGTTAGTTTATGTAAATTGAAGCTTCTTAAAGAGCATAATCATTACATTAAGTTTAATAATATAATATTCGAAAAATGAGTAAAGCAATTGTTCAAAACAATTTTGAGTTCCCTAAACAAAAAGGGCATTATGTTGGAAAAGTTAGGGACGTTTACAATATCGACGACCAGTATTTAGTGATGGTTGTATCAGACAGAATTTCTGCTTTCGATGTAGTATTGCCTAAAGGAGTTCCGTTTAAAGGACAGGTTTTGAATCAGATTGCTGAAAAGTTTTTGGATGCTACTTCTGATATTGTACCTAACTGGAAAATTGCTACTCCTGACCCTATGGTTACTGTTGGACATATGTGCGAGCCTTTTAAAGTAGAAATGGTTATCCGTGGATATTTAACAGGACATGCATGGAGAGAATACAGCGCAGGAAAAAGAAGTTTATGTGGTGTACCTCTACCAGAAGGCATGGTTGAAAATCAAAAGTTTGAAAAGCCAATGATTACTCCAACAACAAAAGAAGATGTTGGTCATGATGAAGATATCTCACGTGAAGATATTATCAAACATGGTTTGGTTTCAGAAGATGATTATGCAATGTTGGAGAAATATACCTATGAATTATTCCAGCGAGGAACTGAAATGGCAGCTGAAAAAGGTCTTATTTTGGTAGATACAAAATATGAGTTTGGAAAAAAAGATGGAAAAATTTATCTTATTGATGAGATTCATACTCCGGATTCGTCTCGTTATTTCTATACTGAAGGGTATCAGGAAAGATTAGAAAAGGGTGAGAAACAAAAGCAATTATCTAAAGAATTTGTTCGTCAGTGGTTAATTGAAAACGGATTTCAGGGTAAAGATGGGCAACAAGTTCCTGAAATGACTGATGAATATGTTGAATCTGTTTCAGAGCGTTATATCGAGTTATTTGAGCAAATTACAGGGGATCAATTTAAAAAAGCAGATGTAGAAGATGTAGCTGCAAGAATTGAGAAAAATGTTAATGATTATCTTGCTTCAATGTAGGTCAAAAAGATAAAAAATATGAGTAAGGTTGTCTGATTAAGGCAACCTTTTTCTTTTTATATAGTAAATGAATATGTTTTACTATGTTTGTTATAAAATTTTAAAATATGAGCATCTTTAAAAATTACTATTTATTTGTATTTGCATTAATTATTGCTATAAATATTACTTCATGTGATTCTGACGATCCTATACCTGATGATGAGAATCCGATATCAGAAGAAATATTAAAAGTTAATGATTTCATTAAAGTTAATATGGATTTTTATTATTTATGGGCTGATGAAATGCCTGCTTTAGATCCAACCGAACAGGAAGACTCTGAAGAGTATTTCTATAATTTACTTTATGATGATATTGATAAATGGTCTTTTGTTACAGATGATGCAGCTGCTTTAACTGAATATTTTTCAGGTGTCAGAAAAGAAATGGGATACTCGTTGGCTTTTTATTACGCATATGAAAATAATACTAATGATTTAGTCGCTTTTATTGAATATGTTGAACCTGATAGTCCAGCTGATATAGCTGGATTAAAAAGAGGGGATATGATAGTTAAGTATGATGGAGCAGATTTGACAATAAATAATTATACTGATTTTTATTATGCAGAAACAGCTACAGTAGGACTTGGAGAATATGTTGATGGTGTAATTGCTGATTTATCACCTTCTGTTAATGTAACAGCAGCTGAAATTCAGGTAGATCCAATATTAGTGAATACTGTATTTGAATATAATGGCAATAAGGTTGGATATTTAGCTTATACCTCATTTATTAGTGATTATAATGATGATTTGGAAGCAGTATTTGCAGATTTTAAAAATGAAGGAATTACTGACTTAATTCTGGATTTAAGATATAATGGAGGAGGATCAGTGGCTACAGCTAAGTTAATGGCTGGTATGATTGGACCATCTACATTATATGGTGATTTGTTTATTCGTTCAAGTTATAATGAAACGTTTACTGCAGCTATACTTAAACAGTATTCTGCGGATTCAGATTGGTTTATAGATAATTTTGAAACATATGACAATAACCTAAACCTAAGTAGATTATATGTTTTAACAACAAGTGGAACTGCGTCAGCCAGTGAGATGGTAATGTATTCGTTAATGCCATATATGGAAGTTATTCAAATTGGTAAACAAACGCATGGAAAATATTATGCATCTGTAACATTAGAGGATGAGCAAGGATTGAATTGGGCAATACAACCAATTATATTGAGAGCTGAAAATAAAACAAATTCAATAGATTATAGTCAGGGTTTAATACCTGATTATGAACTATATGATAACTACACTTACCAGTTAGGTGATAAGAATGAAGTTTTAACCGCAACAGCATTGGATTTAATTTGGGGAACAAGTTTAGCACAGCAATCGTTAAAGAAAAGTGCAGTATTACCAAACTTGGAAAAGTCTTCTGTTAGTATAAAGAAAAATCCTTTACAATATCAGATGCTTATTGATCGTGAATTGTAAATTTGTATTATAAACAAGAAACAAAAGGTGAATTTATTTAAATTCACCTTTTTTATTACATGCTTATTTGAATATGAATCAATTAGAATTAATTAAAAAGTTATTACCTGGATTAGCTCCCTTAATCATTTTTGTTATTGCAGACAGTTTGTGGGGAACTGAGGTGGGTTTGATGGTGGCCATTGGTTTTGGGTTAGTTGAAATTTCTGTTAGTCTGATAAAAAAGCAAAAACCGGATAAATTTATATTATTTGATATTGGATTGTTGGTATTAATGGGAGTAATATCAATCGTATTAGAAAATGATTTGTTTTTTAAACTTAAGCCAGGTGTAATTGGGGTAATATTTTGTGTTGTATTAGGAGTTTCTGCTTATGGAAGGCAAAATTTAATGATGGCAATGAGTGGAAGATATATGAAAGGTTTTGATATAAATCCCTGGCAACAATATGAGTTTAATCGAAGTATAAAGGCTTTATTTTGGATTTTCTCCTTTCATACCATATTGGTTTTCTTTTCTGCAGTTTATCTGTCAAAAGAAGCCTGGGTAATGATTAGTGGTCCTGGTTTCTATGTTTTATTTGGAGTATACTTCGTTTTTGAATTGTATAATAAAAAAGTAAAACAACAAAAATATAATCAAGAGGAATGGGTTCCTATTGTTGAAGAGGATGGAAAAGTGATCGGAAAAATGCCTCGAAGTATAGCGCATAATAGATCTAAAATATTACACCCAGTAGTGCATATGCATGTTTTTAATGAAAAAGGTGAACTATATCTTCAGAAAAGGCCAGCACATAAGTTAGTTCAACCTAACAAGTGGGATACAGCTGTTGGTGGTCATGTTGCAGCAGGAGAATCTATAGAATTATCCTTAAAAAGAGAGGCTCAGGAAGAAATAGGCTTATTTGAGTTTACTGTAAAACCATTTAAGCAATATGTATGGGAAAGCCATATTGAAAAGGAATTGGTATTAGGATTTATTACTGTAACAAAAGAAACTTTAAAACCGGATGGCGAAGAGGTTGAGTATGGTAAATTTTGGAATAAAGAAGAGTTAGAGAAAAATTTAGGCAAAGATGTTTTTACACCTAATTTTGAGTTTGAGTATAAGTTTTTAAAGGATATTGTAAAATAGGACAAAAAAATCCCCGAACATTGAGATCGGGGATTTTCTTTTATGGAGAGTTTTCTTAGATTCTTCTCTCTTTGATTCTGGCTTTTTTACCAGTAAGTCCTCGTAAATAGTAGATACGTTTTCTACGTACTTTACCATAACGAACAACTTCGATTTTTTCAATAAAAGGTGAGTTTAATGGAAAAATTCTTTCAACACCTTGGTTTCCAGACATTTTTCTTACAGTTACCATTTTAGCAGTACCTGCACCTTTAATTTGAATAACAACACCTCTAAAAAGCTGTGTACGCTCTTTGTTACCTTCCTTAATTTTGTAAGATACTGTGATGGTGTCACCTGCTCCAAAAGAAGGAACTTCTACTGAATCAGTTTTAAATGCTTCTTCTGCAATTTTAATTAAATCCATTTTATAAAATGTTTTGCATTTAACAAATACATGCAATATTACGTGAACTATTTGTTCAATAAGAGATTACATGCAGATTGTACAATCGGGCGCAAAATTAATCTTTTTATTTCGTAATTAAAATAAAATCAGTGCTTTTTTAAAATAATTTTCCCTGTATTTCATTAGGCGTAACATTAATAATTTTTCCTAAAGTAACATACCAGATAAAACCCAATACTTGTTTATTCTCTATTTGCTTTATTTGGCGAATATATTGCAATATCTGATTCTCATACTTTTTATCTATTACCTCCCCAAATTTATAATCAATAACATGAATACTGTTATCAATATAAATTACTCTGTCAGGTCTGTATGTTCCTTGTTGAGAGATAATTGTGTTTTCTGTTTTTATTCTGTTATTCTGATTATACCATTGTTTTGTTTCCTGTTGCGAAATCAGTTTTATAATTTCGGTATTGAGCTTAATTTTTTCTTTTTCAGATATTTTTCCTTCAAACATTAGTTTGTTTAGTGCATTTTCAACGTCATTTTCCGATATGATATTTTCAAATGCCTCATGCATAACATTACCGTAATTTACACGGCTCTGTTTAATGTCTTTTGAGAAGAAATCAGAACTATCTGTTTTAATAGCTATTTGATCATTATTAAGAATGCTGTTTGAAAAAGGTTTAAGTACAACGCTTTCTATACTTTTATTATGGTTGTCTTCCTTTTTACTTAAATGAATTTCTCCGTAACAGAAAGTCTTTCCCTCTTCATTCCAACTGGATTTTATATCTAGATAACCATCTTTAATTTCATCTATGGTATAATTAGAGAAAGTGTTATAAAGTAAATCTGAAACTGTTTTTAATCCTTCTTTATTTGATTTACCAGGTGCAGGACCATATGTTATCAAAACTTCACAACTTCTGGTAAAGGCAACATAAAGCAAGTTTATACTATCAACAAATTGATATAATTGTTCTTCGAAATACTCGTTTTTAAATATGGTGTTTTTTAGTTTAGAGGTATATGTTACTGGTAATAGTTTAACGTCATTAAAAGGAGCCTGTTTAGGCTGACACCATATTATATTACTTGTAATTTCAGCATCCAGCTTCCAGTTACAGTAGGGAATTAATACAGCTTTAAACTCTAATCCTTTTGACTTATGAACTGTCATGATTTTGATAGCATTCTGATCGTCAGGAACAGCAATTGCCTCGGTATGCCCTTTATCATTCCACCATTCTATAAATGCAGTTAAATCAGGAAAATGGTCCTTAATAAACTGATTGGTAGAGTTGATAAATGATTGTATAAATATTCCTTGGTCTTTCTTAACTTTTTCAGGAAGTTGATTGGCCAGATATTCAATTAATTCAAATAGTGGCTTTTGTTTTTTACTTAATAGATTGTCAATCCATTCGTAATTAATGCTCTTAAATTTTTGGTCTGAACTAAACTCAAAATGCTGTCCAATTTCTAAAGAATGTTCCTCTGAATCTTCATTTAACAATTGCTTATTCAGAATCATATCTGCCTTTAAAATTAAGTTATCAGGATTTTGAAGAAACTTAACCTGCGCCATTATATAATTTATTGCGGAAGAACCTGAAAGAAACAGAGATTCATTTGATACCACTGGAATTATGGAACCATCTTGAGAATAAGTGCCAGATAAAAGTGCGTTAGCAATAATTTCACCTTCACCTTTTTTACGAACCAGTATACATATATCACTGTAAGAATAGCCTTTTAAAACTAGGTTTTCAATATTTTCTACGGTATCCCGAAGCATTATTTCGTTATAATCTTCGTCTTTGTCAGGTTCAATAAATTTAGAATAAATATATCCCTTGTTATCATTGAGTTTGTGGTCAGGGATTTGCTGAAAAACATCAGCATAGGCACTTGATATTTTATTTTTAAATATCTCCTGGACTTCTTTATCTTGAATGTATGTAGAAAGGTTATTATTAAAATCGGTTTGAATTAATTTTGCTGCATGAGTAAAAACACTGTTATTAAATTTAATAATATTTGATTGACTCCTCCAGTTATGATTCAGTGTTTTTTCCTGATTGCCATGTTGCTTAAAATCTTGTGTTATTTGATGGTTCAATAAGTTCCAGTCTGAATTTCGCCATCTGTATATAGATTGTTTTACATCTCCTACAATTAAACTTGTTTCATCACTAGAAAGAGAATTGTCAATTAAAGGTTTAAAGTTTAACCATTGCAGTTTAGATGTATCCTGAAACTCATCAATCATGAAGTTTTGGAATTTACTTCCAATCTTTTCGTAAATAAATGGCGCCTCATTTTGATCAATAATTCTATTAAGAAAATGAGATGAATCAGCAATCAAAAAGATATTCTCTTCACGACAAATGGTTTGTACCTCCTTAGCAATATCTGCAATAATACCTAGTGCATAGAAATTCTGACTTATTACATTTGATGTGTTATAAATCTCCATTTCTCTGTCAACAATATCCAGAGCTTTTTTAATAAGCATGTTTAATAATGGATAGATGCCATTGATATTTTCATTTACATTAGGAGGGTTGTCTTTCCTTGTCCATTTTTCCGGTTCATCAATAATCTTTAGCAAAGTGCTTCCTGGCTCTAGTTTATCAATTGCTTTTAATTTCTCAAAGTATTTAACCGGTGTTCGACTTTTACCTGTGAAATCATCATAATTTAATCCCGCCTTTGTTATAGCCGAACTCCCTTCTTCACCAATCTGAGTTATTGATTTTTCAAAATTAGATTTTATTGAAATAATTTGATCCAGATAAGCTTGCATCCATTGCTTATCACTGAGTTTTATTAGGATATCTCTGCTTTCTAACTGAAATAATTCATTGAAAATTTCAGAACCTAATTTGTTTAAATCATTTGTAAGGTTCCAGTTTTTTCCTTGATTTAATTTTTGTTCTGCAAATTGTACAAGCCAATCTTTTAGATGATTATACTCTGGTAAATCGATTTTAAGCAATAAATGATCAATGGCCTTCTGTAAAATTTTAGGTCCATTTAATTCTATTTTAAAACCACTTTCAAGGCCTGCTTCACGAGCAAATGAACGTATAATCTTTTGAAAAAAACTGTCAATGGTACTTACAGAAAAATTTGAAAAATCGTGAAGCAAATAACTTAACAATACTCCGGCTCTTTGTCTTATTTGTTTTTCAGATAAACTAAATTCTTTTTTTAAGTCTTCAACATAGTCATTTGTCTGGTTCGTTGAAATCTGATATAACTTCTCCAGTATACGACTTTTCATTTCACCAGTAGCCTTATTGGTAAAGGTTACAGCAAGTGTATGAATGTAATTTGTTGGATTTTTAAAAAGTAAAAAAAGGAATTCTTTGGTAAGTGTAAAGGTTTTACCGGAACCTGCAGATGCGCGATATATTTTAAGTTGTGACATTTAAACTATTTTACCACGAAAATAGTAAATATAAAAAGGTAAGTAGCAACATACATCCCAAAAATACACAATCCTTCTTTATAACTCCTATCATTCAAACAAATTACAATCGATTGCTACTTACCTATAAAATAATGTGTTAACCCTATTTTATTTCTTTGTCAATAATTATTATTCTTTATTTCCGTTTTTATCTAATTCTTGCTTCTTAATATAACCTTCTGATATTACTGTAAGGTCAATATTTTGTTTGTGAACAATTTGCGCTTTTAATAAAATAGCAGGAACCAAACGTTTACCATTATTCACTGTTATATCCATATTTGATGGAGCAATTCCTTTAGATATTTTTATAGCAGCATCGGCAGCAGCATATGCCAAAGATTCAATTGGTTTGTAAATAGTCATGGTTTGATTGCCGCCAACAATATTTCGGATTGCCTGAATATCTGCATCCTGACCAGCAACAAGAACATTTCCTGCCATGTTATGCTCTTTTAATGCACTAATTGCACCTGTAGCCAAGGCATCATTACCTGCAATAATAGCATCCAAACCATCAAAACTATCGCTGTTTAGATAATTATTGGTTATTTCATAACCTTCATGTAACGACCATGAGTTGGTATATTGATTAAATACAATTTCAACATCTCCTTTTTCAATCAGAGGTTGTAAGATATTTAATTGTCCTATATTTAATAAGTAAGCATTGTTATCTACCTTAGATCCTCCAATTATACCATATTTACCGACAGGTTTTATCTTTGTTAAATAATCTGCCTGAAGTTCACCAATGGCAATATTATCTGTAGAGATGTAATAATCAAGGTTACAATCCTTAATTAAACGGTCGTAAGAAATTACAGGAATATGATTTTTATGAGCAAGAATTACGATATCACAAGCCTCGGTTAAGTTTGAAGGAATGATAACTATAACTTCAACACCATTCTTAATCATTTCTTCGGCTTGTTTATACTGTTTATCAGGATCTGAATCAGCAACAGAAATTGAGCAGGTTCCTCCTAATTCTTTTACTTTCTCCTCAAAAATTGTCATGTCCTTAGTCCATCTTTCTTGTTGCAGGTTATCAACTAACAGACCAATGTGTGGCTTCTGGTTACAACTGGAAAAAATATAAATTCCAGCTAACAGTACTGAGATTATTAAGGCTGTTTTTTTCATGATTTGGATTATTTTAATGGGAAAACATAATTATAATTTAAACAAAAACTTTTGTAATGTAAAGGCTTTCAAAAAAAAACAGAAAAATATTAGAATTTTAACCTGCAGAGCATGTTAGAAATTACACACTGAAATATGCTGGAATGATTGATGATATTGTATTTATTAGTATCAATTATCAATGGAATATATCATGAACTGAATTGCAAAAATTCTTTTCATTAATGATGCATATATTCCTGAGAAATTAAATTTAAATAGGAATAGTTATTTATTTATATAAAAGCTTTATAAGAAATACTCGTTTAGTTAATTGAGAAAAATAAAAAATAAATAAAGTATATATCAGAATTTATAGATGTAATTAACTTTTGATGGCTTTTGTAATAGCAGATTTTAAAGGGCAATTGAATGGCACTGGCTCACCTTTTCTATAGGTATTCAGAACTTTTACAGAATCTTCAGCTAAATTTCTTCTAACATTTCTTCGTTCACCTTTTATTCTTGCAATTTGCATATTATCATATTGAGTAGTTTGATGGCGCATCCATGCTATTACTGCTTTAGCAGCTCTTTCCTCAATTGGAATCATAGCTGTTCGGGCAACAGTTCCACTTCCAACAGGAATAGCATGTTTTGTAACGAGAATAGCCAGTGTTTCTGATATAGGTTGATACTTGCTATGGAAATTTAAAAATGAAACAACAGCATCTTTAAATTCAATTTCGTAAAGATTCTGTTTTTCCTCACGTCTGTTTTGTTGATAGATACGTTTTTTCTGGTATTCTTCGGTGTTTCTGGTTTGATTTACTTCGTAAATAGCTTTGTCAATAGTTTCTTTTGGTGCCCAAACTCCTTTGGACATAGTTCTTCGACCTTTCTTGAATACAACTTTCCAATAAATATTTTTTGATGTTACTTTTCTTGTAACACCAGCATCTCCGGCAGGTAGAAAACTCCAGTTCGCCGGAGGTGTTTGTTTAATGCCTTTATCGTCAATAAGATGACCTGATTTATTAATTGTAAGAATTTTGACTTGACTGTTCATTGTTTCGGTTGTAATTTGGTGCAAATAAATAAAAACCTACGAATTAATAAAAATGTAACAGGAATGTAACATCTCCTTAACCATGCTGTAACTCCACGTTTATATGTTTGCAATGGAAAATTTATTGAACAAAGAAAATTAATAATTAATAAACGCATTTCTTGGGAGGGAAATGTGAAAAATCTAAACACAGGAAAATGAAAAAGTTTGCAATTATTGCTATCGCAATTTTATGTATTGGAATTAATGGGTTTTCGCAGGAAACTAAGGAATTTAAACCTTCAGGAAAACCAACGTTTAGAATCTTTACCAATTTCCATAGTACAATTATGGACGGTGAAACTAAAAATGAATTTGAATTAAATCGTGCCTATTTAGGTTATGGTTATAAGTTTAGTGAAAAATGGTCTGGAGATTTAGTATTTGATGTAGGTAATCCTGATGATGGTGGTGATTTTGAAATGACCGCTTTTGTGAAAAATGCTTATTTAAAATATCAAAATAATGGATGGACAATCAATTTTGGTTTGATTGGAACAACAGCATTTAAATTTCAGGAAAAGGCATGGGGATATAGATATGTAGCTAAAGCTTTCCAGGATTATTACAAAATGGGTTCAAGTGCAGACTTAGGTATAAGTGCAGCATATAAGTTTAGTGATGTTGTAAGTGCTGATTTAATTCTTGTAAATGGGGAAGGTTATAAAAATCTTGAATCAGACAGTATATTCTCTGTTGGAGCTGGTGTTACATTAACTCCTGTGGATGGATTTAGCTTAAGAGCTTATTACGAAACAGCAACAGGGGATTCTGAGGCTCTTAATCTTGCAAGACATTCTACACTAGCTTTTGGAGGATTGTACAGTAACGATAAATTTTCATTAGGTGCTGAATATGCAGGACAAACAAATAATAAGAAAACAGAAGGTCGTGATTTAAGCGGTTTTGCAGCCTACGGTACTGTTAATGTTAAATCATCAAAGATTTTTGCAAGATACGACTTTATGTCATCAAATAATGACTGGAATACAAGCAGAGATGGCTCAAGAATCGTTTTAGGTGCAGAATTTAATCCAGTAAAGGGAATTAAATTTTCGCCAAACTTTCAAAACTTTTCACCAAGTGCTGATGGTGTTGAAAGTGTAAGTTATGTATATGTGAATTGTGAGATAAAATTCTAATACTATACCTAAATAATTAAAAAAAGAGATGAAGCACTCATAATTAAAATAATTGAGTGTAGCACACAAAAATTAAAGTAAAAAACGTATGAAAAATTTACTAGTAGTACTTTTAATCGCAGCCATGTTTGGCGCATGTTCAAATGGTTCGCAAAAAAAAGCAGCTGATGGCTCAGATAAAGCAGTAAGTATTGCAGCTGCAGGGGCAACTTTCCCAATGCCATATTATAACATGGTAATTAAAAATTACATTAAAGAAACTGGCGTTCTTGTAACATATGGTGGAATTGGTTCTGGTGGTGGAATCAAAAGTCTTAAAGATAAAGTAGTTGATTTTGGTGCAACTGATGCCTTTTTGTCAGAAGATAAAATGGCTGATATGCCAGCAGAAATTGTACACATCCCAACTTGTCTGGGAGCTGTTGTAATCGCGTACAATCTTGAAGGTGTTGAAGGTTTAAAATTAACCAACGAATTGTTAGAAGGAATTTTTATGGGTGATATCACAAAATGGAATGATCCAAAAATTGCAGCTAACAACGAAGGTTTAAATTTACCGGATCAGGAAATTACTTTTGTTCACAGATCAGATGGTAGTGGAACTACTTATATCTTCAGTGACTTTATGACTAAAATCAGTACAAAATGGGCTGATGCTGTAGGAACAGGAAAATCATTACAATGGCCTGTAGGTATTGGTGCTAAAGGTAATCCTGGTGTTGCAGGTACTATTAAGTCAACTCCTGGTGCAATTGGTTATGTAGGAAGTGAATATGCATTTGCTCAAAAGATTTCTTACGCATTGTTGAAGAATGCAGCAGGAAATTACATTGAACCTTCTATTGAATCAATTAGCGCTGCAGCGCAAGGAGCAATGCCAGAAGATACACGTGTAATGTTAACTAATTCTGATGATGCTAATGCATATCCAATTAGTGGATTTACATGGTTAATTCTTTACAAAGAGCAAGCTTACGATGGTCGTTCTAAAGGACAAGCATTAGGAACTCTTGAGTTTTTAGATTGGTTGATTAGTGCAGATGCACAATCAGTAGCATCAAAAGTAAACTATGCTCCGCTTCCAGAAAAAGCTGTTGTTCAGGCTAAAGCAATTCTTCGTTCTGTAACATACAACGGTGAAGCATTATTAAAGTAAGACTGTTGATAAAGAAATTGCCGAGCTTGGTAATATTTATATATAAAATCAGGTTCTAAAAGGAGCCTGATTTTTTCTTTTAAATAGTTTGTTATCACCATTTAGTGTTTATAGAACGTCAATCAAGTTCTTAATCTATTACTTGTAATAAAACCACAATAACAAGTGAATTAGTTATGAACTACAATTGAAATATATTAAAAATGAAAAGCGATACCATAACAAAATACGTACTATTTTTATCATCTCTTGTCATATTATTGGTGTCTGCCGGCATGATTTTTTCCTTATTAGGAGATGCAATTCCGGTGTTTGAAAAATTTGGGTTAAAATTTATTATATCAACTGATTGGAATCCTACAGAAGGTAAAGAAAGCTATGGAGCGTTACCTTTTATTGCGGGAACATTAAGTACTTCGATATTGGCATTAATAATTTGTTTGCCAATGGCTTTTTCTACAGCATTATTTATTGCAGAATATTTTAAAAAATCTTCATTTTCAACGGTTTTAAGTTCAATGGTTGATCTTTTAGCTGGAGTACCATCTATTGTTTATGGTTTATGGGGATTTTATACTTTGCGTCCATTTATTGTTTCACTAGGTATTGATCCTCAGGGGTATGGGATATTCACCTCCGGATTAATACTTGCAATTATGATTATCCCATATGCTACATCTCTTAGTTCAGAAATTATAGCAATGGTTCCTAATGAGTTAAAGGAGGCAGCTTATGCCTTAGGTGCAACAAGGCTCGAAGTTATTTTTAATGTGATATTACCCAACGCACGTTCCGGTATTATTGCCAGTTTTATTCTTGCTTTTGGTAGAGCACTAGGAGAAACTATGGCAGTAACAATGCTTATCGGAAACGCAAATATAATTCCTACAGGCTTATTTAGTACTGGTAATAGTATGGCCAGTGTAATTGCTAATCAGTTTGGAGAAGCAGATGGTTTAAAAATGAGTGCTTTAATTGCAATTGGATTATTACTGTTTGTAATTACAGGAATTGTAAACGCCATAGGTAAATTAGTAATTAAGAAATTATCCTAAATGTTATAATCATTATGGAAAATATTAATACACCAATAGAATTGATAAAAAATAATGCTTTCCGAACGTTTAAAAATAAAGCGTTTTTAGTGGGAGTTATTATTGTTTCAATGATAACTATTTCTCCAATTATTTTAATTATAGGAAAGCTGGTTTGGAGTGGGATTAGACAAATAAACCTGTCATTTTTTACAGAAATAACGCCTAGTACCTTTGAAGCAATGACTGCCGTTGCAAATGGAGAAGTAATACCAGGAGGAATTGTAAACGGTATTTTAGGAACATTATTAATAGTGGTAATGTCTGCCGCAATTGCTATTCCATTAGGAATCCTGATCGGATTATTTTTGTTTGAAAATCAGGGTAAAAAATATGCTAACCTAATCCGTAGTTTATCAGATATACTTCAGGGAGTTCCTTCAATTGTTTTAGGTTTGATAGCTTACCTGTGGGTTGTTAAAAATATTACTCAGGGTTATTCAGCCTTGGCGGGTAGTGTAGCGCTGGCAATCATGATGTTACCTTTGATTATCAGATCAACAGAGGAAACCATGAAAATGATTCCAGGTACATTAAAAGAAGCCGGATTAGCATTAGGTGTTCCTTATTATAAGGTAATTTTAAAAGTTTTAATCCCATCTGGTATCAGTGGTTTATCAACTGGTGTTTTATTGGCAATATCAAGAATACTTGGGGAAACTGCACCATTAATGCTTACTACTTTAGGTAATCCAATGATAAATTGGGATGTAACAGCTCCTACAAGTGCCGTTCCTTTACTTATTTGGGACTTTTATAATGATCCAAACATGGTTGACTTAATCTGGAGTTCATCCTTGTTTTTAATGGGATTTGTTTTAACTCTGAATATTATTTCAAAAAGAATTTCAGCAAATAGGTAGTGCTGTCAGTATTAAATGAAAGTAAAGTAATAAAGGAAGAGATCTATTGATAATTAAAAGTTTATGAAGGAGAATAAAAGTATTTATTATATATCTTTTGAAATAAATGTCAACTTTTAAGTTAAGATTTTAGGCAGATTACTTACTGTTTTTATAAGAAGAAACAAATGAACAAAAATATAGATATCATAGAAAACCCGGTTCTTAAGGTAGAAGATTTATCTATTGCTTATAATAAAGCCGATAAATATGCTGTAAAAAAAGTAAATGTAACCATTAAAAAGAATGCAATTACAGCAATTATGGGACCTTCAGGATGTGGTAAGAGTACAATGCTAAGGGCAATCAACAGAATGCACGAGCTTTATCCTGATATCAGAACTGAAGGAAATATATATTTGAATGGGGATAACATTATGAAAATGGATACCATTCAATTACGTAGAAAAATAGGAATGGTATTTCAGCGTCCTAATCCATTTCCTACAATGAGTATATATGATAATGTAATTGCAGGTTATAAACTAAACGGAATCCGAATTAAAAAGAGCCAAAAGGATGAAATTGTTGAAAGATCACTGACGGATGTGGCTTTATGGAATGAAGTAAAAGACTCTTTGCATAAAAAAGGAACATTTTTATCCGGAGGTCAGCAACAACGTTTATGCATTGCAAGATCTATTGCCTTTCAGCCGGAAGTTATTCTGTTAGATGAGCCAACATCTGCATTAGATCCGATTGCTACTTCTAAAGTTGAAGATTTATTGGTTAAGCTAAAAGAGAACTATACCATAGTTTTGGTGACACATAATATGTCGCAAGCTGCACGTATTTCAGAGTATTCTATGTTTATGTATTTAGGCGATTTAGTTGAGTATGGTAAAACAAAAATGATGTTTACTAATCCTCGTGACAGAAAAACTGAAGAATACTTAACAGGTAAGTTTGGTTGATCTTATTTATCAATTACTCATTATTTTAAACCCCTAAAAAACATAACAGATGTTACAAAAAGAAAAGGCAATTCAAGATATAGAAAGTACATTTAAAGATTATTGTGATTTGATGATGAAGCAATTAGGTGAACTTGAGGCCATAGCTCAACGCGGAGACAATAATATATCTGATGCTGAAATTAAAAAAGTTAAGATTGCAGAAAAGCAACTTAATAAGTATGAAGTTAAAATCAGTGAAAAGATTATCAGTACAATCGTTCTTCATCATCCGGTTGCTTCGGAATTACGCCGTTTAATGGCATGTTACAGAATTGTAATAAATATGGAGCGAATTGGAGATCTTGTTGAAACAGTAATCTATTACATCAGAAAAATTGAGGATTCTAAGCTTTATGAAGAATTATCTGATGTGATTTATAATATGATCACATCAAGTACCAGTATGGTTGAAAAAGCACTATTATCATTTATTAACGATGATAGAGATTCTGCAATATGGACTATAAAAAATGATGAAGTTTTGGATGAGATGAATAAAAAATTAATGAAGAAAGGTATTAAGAAGACTAAGCTTGAGAGTGAAGCCAGAGAAATCCTTTTGAATCTTGTTAATTTTAAAAGTGTTATTTCTAAAATAGAAAGAATAGGTGATCATGCCAGTCATATAGCAGAGGCTTCAATTTTTGCTCAGGAAGGTAAGGATATCAGACACCAGAAATTAGAGGACGAATAAAAGTTTTGGAATTTCTCGTATATTCGTACAAACTCCAGAATAAAATGACACAGGAAAGTAAACGAATATTAATTGTTGATGACGAGGAAGACCTATGTGAAATATTACAGTTTAACCTTGAAAGTGAAGGTTATAAAACTGAACTAGCTTATTCAGCAGAAGAGGCTTTACAAAAAGATCTGGAATCATTTGATCTGCTATTGTTGGATGTAATGATGGGAAAAATGTCAGGATTTAAACTTATTGATACTATTCGTAAAGAATTGGCAATAGAGGTTCCTGTAATATTCCTTACAGCAAAAAGTACTGAAAATGATTTGTTAACAGGTTTTAATCTTGGAGCAGATGATTATGTATCTAAGCCATATTCACTAAAGGAGTTGATAGCTCGGGTGAAGGTGGTTCTTCGACGTAATAGTCAAAATATTTCTGCTGAAGATATGAGTGTAATTAAGGTTGAAAATATGGTTTTAGATCTTGATAAAAAAGATTTGACAATTATTGACGACCGAATCGAACTTACTCGCAAGGAGTTCGAGATACTAAAATTGTTCTTTGAAAATCAGAAAAAAGTTTTCTCACGAGAGGAAATATTAACAAGAATATGGGGTGATGATGTTGTAGTATCGGATCGCACTGTTGATGTTAATATTACACGTTTGAGAAAAAAAATAAAGCATTATGGAGAATATCTCAAAAACCGGCCCGGATTGGGATACTATTTTGAAGTTTAATAATTAAAATTAACCTCGTCTATGTCATTTAATATTAATTACAAAAGAAAACTCTTTGTATACTATTTTTCAATAATATTTGTAATTACGGCTTCTTTTATTGCCTTTCAATACCAAAGAGAAAAGCAATTCAGGATTGCTCAATTGGAGAGTAAATTAGATATCATTTCTGACCTTACTGATAATTTTATAAGAGATAATAAGATTATAGAAGATGGAAAGGTGATTTTAATTGATTCTCTTTTAAAAGTAGTGCCAAGTGAAGAAACCAGAGTTACAGTTATTGATCCTAAAGGAAAAGTGCTTTTTGATAGTTTTGTGGATGATTTTGAGTCAATGGAAAATCATTTAAAACGTCCTGAAGTTCAAAAAGCTATGTATGCTGACAATGGAGTAGGATCTAATATCCGTAAGTCAGCAACCACAGGACAAGAGTTCTACTATTATGCTCATAATTACAATAAATATTTCATCAGAACTGCGGTAGTTTATGACATCCGGATTCAGAACTTTTTAAAAGCAGAACCCTTATTCTTAATATTCATTGGCTTTCTATTTATTGTTTCCTGGGTAATACTTTCGTTGGTAACAAAAAAAATGAGTGAGAGTATTACAAAGCTTAAAGATTTTGCAGTTCAGGTTCGTCAGAATAAACAGGTGGTAGGAGATTATGAGTTTCCTAAGAATGAATTGGGCGTAATTGGAGAGCAAATCATATCAATGTATAAAAAGCTAACAGAAGCTAAAGAATCATTGAGTTTGGAGAAAGAAAAATTGATTAAGCACCTTTTAGTCTTAAATGAAGGTGTTGGATTTTTTGGCTCGGATAAATCTGTGATACTAACCAATACTTGCTTTGTTCAGTATTTAAACTTATTAGCAGAAAAATCTTCTATTAATCCTCAAAATGTTTTTGAAGTTGACGAATTAAAAGATCTTCAGAAATTTCTAAAAAAACATATCGATAAGAAGAAAGAAATTATTAATCCTAATTCACTACCTAAAAAGGAATTAACTATTGAAAAGAATGGTTATTATTTTGAAATTAAGTGTATTGTTTTTCAGGACAGAAGCTTTGAGATATTGATTAATGATGTTACAAAGCTTGAAAAACGTAGGTTATTAAAGCAACAAATGACCTCAAATATAGCACACGAGTTAAAGACTCCAGTTGCATCTGTTCGTGGTTATTTAGAAACCATCATCAATAATCCTGATATTGAAGACGACAAGAAAAAGTATTTTGTGGAGAAAGCTTATCAGCAATCATTCAGACTTACTAATTTAATTGAGGATATAGTTGTATTAAATAAAATTGAAGAGGCGGGGAGTAGCTATAAATCAGAGAAAGTTTCCGTATTAAAAGTTGTTCAGGATGTGATTGAAAACCTACAGGATCATATTCAAAAGCAAGGTGCTAAAGTTCATGTAAATATCAAGGATGACATAGCTATAAATGCCAATCCTTCTTTAATTATGTCTGTATTCCAGAATTTAATAGATAATTCATTAAATTATGCAGGAGAAAATATTGATATAAAAATAGAGCAATATCACGAGGATAATGAATTTTATCATTTCTCTGTCGCAGATAATGGAGTTGGAATTCCGGAAGAACACATATCTCGTATTTTTGAGCGGTTCTATAGAATTGATTCGGGTCGTTCAAGAAAAATGGGAGGAACAGGTTTAGGTTTGGCAATTGTTAAACATGCTGTTAATGTTCATAATGGAGAGGTTTCCGTGAAGAACGCACCAGGTGGAGGTGTAGTATTTTATATTAGCTTGCCCAAATTTCAGGATTAATTAATTTTGATATAATTAAAAAAAGACAAAGTCCATCGATATCGATGGACTTTGTCTTTTTTATCTTTTTATATACTCATTATATGTAAACAATTTATTTACCCCTGAATTAAAAAGATAGTTGGTTTTTTATGTAGTTCTGGTAAACTGCCTTTCCACTGAGCCACAGTTTTTGTTTTAATAAACTCTGTTTCTAAGGTAATATCGCAAGCCACACAAACTTTAGTTTTGGAATTGCAATTTGTGATAATATCTTTTAATAAGTGATTGTTTCTGTATGGAGCCTCGATAAATATCTGAGTTTGTTTTTCTCTTATAGAGACAGCCTCCAAATGTTTGATAGCTTTGGCGCGATCGCCAGCTTTAATAGGAATGTAACCATGAAAAGCAAAGCTCTGACCATTCATTCCTGAAGCCATTAAAGATAAAAGGATAGAGGAAGGGCCAACCAAAGGCACAACCTTTATATTTTGTTGATGAGCCAATGCTACTATTTCGGCACCTGGATCTGCAACACCAGGACATCCTGCTTCAGAAACAATACCAACGTTTTCTCCTTTTTTAACAACATTTAAAAAACTGCTTTTTTGCTGAGGAGTTGTATGTTTGTTTAAAACAAAAAATGTAAGTTCATCAATGTCTATTGATTTATCTACTTTCTTCAAATATCGGCGTGTAGTTCTGATATCTTCTACAATATAATACTTGATTTGTTTTATTAGAATACAAACTTCTGAAGGAATTACGCTTTCAACTGAAGTCTCACCTAATGTATTTGGAATTAAAAATACTGTACCTGCCATTAATTAAATTTTGGGCAAAATTATAAAATAATCGCACAAAAAAAGGCTGTCTAAACGTTTAAGACAAGCCTTTCTATAAAATTGTGTGTTAATTGTATGTGCTTTGTTAATTAAGCTGATAACATCTTACCCAATCAATATCCATTGATATAGGAAGATTTTCGGCTTTGGGTTCATCCAATAAATGCGAACTTAAAGTTACATACATTGGAGTTTGCGGAATGTTTTCTGTTTGAGTATGAACTGTTACTCCATTAATTTTCCATTCCATTTTGTTTTTAGACCATTCTAATGAATAAATATAAAACTGATCAGAAGAACCTGGAATCTTAAGCTTTTCAACTTTTTGATTTATCTCTTTTCCATTTGACCAGAAGTTTCCTGCTTCAATTTTGTTCTTCTCATTATCAGGTGTTTTTAGAATGTTAACCTGAGGTGCAATTTTTTCTGCCAATAGCCAAAAAGTATGATTAACCGGTGCGGTATGACTATATTTAATCTTTGCTTCAAAACGACCAAATTGTTGTCTAAAACTTTGTCCGGTACTTATCAAACCAGAAGTAAAGTCAAATTTCTTAGGAACAAAACCTAATGTTGGATCCCAGATTTTACCATTACATGCTTGTGTTTTGGTAATAATTTTAACGCAACCGTCACGAAGCTCAATATTAGAATCAGTAAAAAACTGTTTTTCATTTGCCTGAACATAAGTGTCATTCATTAATGCCTTGCCCCAGAAATAACCAGTAATCCATTTAGACATATCCAGTTTAGTGCCATTAAAGTCATCTTCAAATGTCATATTCCACTTGTCAATATCATTAAAAGAATTATGATCTTTTGTTTTATTATACCATACTATATCTTCACTTTTAGATAGAGTTTTATATTCTTCAATTAATTGAAATTCTTTGGATTTCTTAAATCTGTTTTTATCATTCATTTCAGATTTAATATCAGTAAATTCCTTAGAGTTTACATAGGTTTCAAGTTTAAGGAATGTTTGAATTTCGGGAGTATTCTTTAATTCATTAGCTTCATCAGTTTTCCCTTTACCCATGAACTTAAAATAACGTTTTACATTAGCAGAACGTTTGTGTTCTTTGTATTTCTTAAACTTTTGGTATGCCTCCGTATCTTTAAACTTTTCTTTTTTAAGCTTAGTTACTTTTTTCTCAAAATCTCCTGAATGAACTAATGTATCTAATTCATAATATCTTTTTAAATCTGCAGATTCTTCTATTCTGTTGAAACGATCAAATTCCTCTTTAAGGTGCCTAAGTTCGTTCTCATATTTCTCTGTATTAGGAAATTTACTTCCAAAAAGGGTTGCAAAAAAATTAGCCATTCTTTAGAATTATATTTAGTAATGCCACATTCTACGCAAATAAATATAAAATGTTATTATAAAATAGCATTCAGAGGTGAATTTTGAAAAAAATAAAAAAATAGATACTCAGATATACAAGGATAAATTATTTTTATATTTTTGCACTCGCAATGCGAAAATAGCTCAGTTGGTAGAGCACGACCTTGCCAAGGTCGGGGTCGCGGGTTCGAGCCCCGTTTTTCGCTCATCAAATAAACATGAAGGGTGATGATACAAATCGCTCTTTTTTTATTTAAGCCCAAGTGCTGAAATTGGTAGACAGGCATGGTTGAGGGCCATGTGTCCTACGGACGTGCGGGTTCAAGTCCCGCCTTGGGCACGGAAATAGAAAACTCCCGATTGATTGTTTCAGTCGGGAGTTTTTTATAACAGATTTTTAATAAATAATTCAGATAAATACTTAAATAAATCTGGCGTCAGAAGTCACTACTTCTGCTGACATTTCTTTTGTTTGGTTTTCTAGCCAGCCAACTTTTACATGATCTCTACTATCATATTGTGGCCAATAAGGTTTTATGTCGATTAAAGGAGTACCATCTAGCATATCTACTTCTTCTATGTATAAAACATTGCCTTCTACAGCTAAAAGTTTAACTGTAGACATACCCAAAGCATTTGGACGAGTTGGTGATTTGCATGCAAATATTCCATGTTCTTTGGAATCCATAAATGGTGTTACTTTAAGCTTATATTCTTTGACTTTATGTAAATGATAGAATAAAGTAATATGCGAGAATCCTTCAATGTCAAGTAATCCATCCATATATTTTGGATCAATAATAATCTTACCTTTTACAGATTTTGCACCAACTGGTTGAATTGGCATATTATTTAAAGTTTTATGAGGTGTTCTAATATAGCCAATTGGATGAAATTCTATTGTTCCCATATTATTAAATTTTATCTTTGTTCGACTATCCTTTTTGTTTTAAATCTCAAATTTTACATTTCTTGTAAAATAATATCATCATTATTAGATTCTCAATAAAAAGCATACCACTTTTTTATAGTACTAATTATCAGTAGTTATTTCTATTATATTTCTACATATATGTTATAATTGTGAGAATATTCTACATTTATGTATTATATTAATATTTGAACACTGCTTAAATTACTGGCCAAACATTAGAGAAAGATTAAAAAAATAATTATTACTCCTGTAATTAAGGGGGGGGCTATTATTTTCTGTATAATATTATTAACATAGGTTTTTATAGCTTTTGTGTATGTTTTAAAAATGTTTATCAATTATATACCAAGTTTTCTTATTATAGCAGTGTAATATTTCTTGTTAATAATTAGATTTATCGAATATTAAACTTGAAATCTCATAAATATGAAACGTTTAGTAATTACCTTCACCTTCCTTATTTTTGCTATATCATATTTATTATATCTTGTTATCTATGTAATTAAAAAGCCCTTTGAGATAGCAATGTCTGAAAATCCAAAGAAAAGTTTGGAAAGAAGTATTGTAAGAGTAAAGAGGTATATGAGAGCATAATTCTTGAAATAGTAACAAGTGAAGAGTAAATAAGATTAAGAAGAACTCAACTTAATTATGAATTAATCATGTAGCCAAAAATAAGGTTAGTATATTGTTGTTTATTTTATTCCATTTAAAGAAACTTTGAAATAAATCCAAAAAAAACTCCTGATCGATTTACAAACAGGAGTTTCACTCATTTACTTATTCCTTTGTCTTATCAACAGGCCTTTCATACTTGCAGCACCCTGGTAAAGCATTGTAAGTTTCATCCTTTGCCTTATATTTATCTGTATCATGTCCAACTTTAGCCAATGAAATCTGGACTTGATCTAAACTTGTCTTAGATTCATCGAATGTTAGTTCAAGTATTTGAGTTTTTTTATCCCATTCAGCTTTTGATACACCTTCAACTGACTTAGCTGTTTTTTCAATACGTGTTTTACACATACCACAGCTACCATAAACTTTAAACTTTTCTGATTTTGATTGTCCAAATACTGTTGTTAAACTTAAAAATACGATTGTAATTGCTAGATAAAATGCTTTTGTTTTCATAATTGTAAATTTTAAATGTTATAATTCTTTAATGTTATTCTCTGTACAAACAACAAGCGGGTAAATTACTGTACACTTCATCCGAAGCTTTTTCTTTCTCGGTATCATGACCAACTTTTGCAATAGCTTTATGTATTTTGTCAAGTGATGTTTTATCTGACAAATAGCTAACATGTATCATTTTACTGTCTTCATTCCATTCTGCAGATTCAACTCCGGATACACTTAGAGCAGCTTCCTCAATACGGTCTTTACACATTCCACAATTACCATATACTTTAAACATGGAATCTTGTATTTTATCCGTTGCTGCATCCGCTGAAGTTCTGGTATAATGGCAACACTCTGGAAGACTTTGATAAACATCATCAGGAGCTGTTTCCAATTCTGTATCGTAACCTGATTTTGCTATTGCTTTATGTATATCTGCCAGTTTTACCTTGTCGGCATTATAATTTACATGAATCATATGTGTTTCCTGACTCCAATCTGCTTTACTCACTCCGTCAAGCGACATAGCTGCAGTTTCAATGGTTTCTTCACACATACCGCAATTCCCGGATACATTAAACATAGCATGCTGCATATTTCCCTCAGCCTGTTCATTCATATTCATTTCACCATGATTATGCCCGGTTGAAGCATCGCCGCCTTGAGGATTCATCATACTAGGTAATCCAATCAATTGTGCTGCAGCATCAATCTTAAATACGCCATTGGTTGCTATTTCCTCACCAGCTTCCAGACCTTCTTTTACAACATAAAACGCTCCTGCTTCCGGTCCCAATACAATTTCACGGTATAAGAATGTAGGAGATTCACGATCCTGAACTTTAGTGTAAACCACCGCTCTTTTTCCTGTCCATAGTACTGCAGTCTTAGGAATAATAAGGGCAGTTTGGCCTTCGGCAATTTTAGATTGCAGCACTCCATTGGTAAACATTTCGGGTTTTAAGCGTAAATCTTTATTATTAATCTCGGCACGTACCTTAGCTACTCTTGTTTTAGCATCTATAAAAGGATCAACATAGGTCACCTTTGTTTTAAATTCCTCACCTGGCAATGCCTGTAAAGTAAAACTTATCTTATCTCCAACTTTTATCCAGGGTAAATCTGTTTCATAAGCATCAAACAAGGCCCACAATTTGCTTAAATCAGCTACTTTAAATAAAGCTGTTCCTTCCTTCACATAATCACCTAATGCCACATGACGCATAATTACTGTGCCGGTTATGGGCGACAAAACATCAAAATCGACTTCCGGCTGACCTGATTGTTCAATATTATCAATTTGACTTTCGGATAAATCCCATGCTTTTAGTTTTGCTCTTGCTGCCTTATATAATGAAGGATTATTTTCTTTAAACTCTGAAGCTTCAATCAACTCACGTTGTGCACTCACTAAATTTGGAGAGTAAATGGTGGCCAATTTCTGTCCTTTACGAACTTCCTGTCCGGTAAAATTAACAAAGAGTTCTTCGATACGCCCACCAAAACGAGCAGTCAGTTCAGCAATTCGTCTTTCATCTACATTCAATTTACCTTGCATATATATCGACTTACTCGGCTCACCCAAAACTACTTTTGATGTTTGAATATCGGCTAGTTTTGCTGCCGATTCACTCATTACAATTTCATTAGGGTCTGTATGTTCACCACCTTTCAAGGATGATAATGGAATTAAATCCATGGCACAGATTGGGCATAAGCCGGACTTATCCTGCTTAATTTGAGGGTGCATTGAACAAGTCCAAACAGTAGCTTCTTCTTCATGATTGTGACCTGCATGTTCATCTTCTACACTATTTGTATTACCTGATGGTGCAATGATCCACCCGAGAACTAATCCTAAAACCAAAACGCCCAGGATTAGTTTATAATTGCTTTTTATATTCTCTATTATCGTTTTCATTTCTCTGTAATTATATCGTTATCACTACATGAATACTATTGTTATTTACCCATTAAATAATGGATAAAAGCAATTGCTGCCTGTTTATCTGTGCGCGCTTTCTCCAACTCCAGATTATATTTTAACAAGCGCCTTTCCATACGTAAAATCTCTTCAAAATTTTTATTGGCGTAGGCATATTCTGTTTCTAATATTTTTATGGATTTTTTAGCGATGGTCAACTGTTTATCGAATAATTCAATTCGGCGCTGCGCATCCCTATAATCCTTCCATGAGTTCTCAAATACGGTTTCCAATACATTTTCCTTATCTATGCGCTCGTAATTTTTGGCAGTTTCCAGATAGACTACTTCCTGAACCATGCTTTTATACTTATTTCTGTATAAAGGGATAGATAATCCTACCTTTGGAAATGCAATAGCATCCTTGCCCGATAAATTATTGTCTCCTTTTCCTATTGAAACATAGTCTATACCAAGACTAAATGTTGGAGCTCCCTGTTTTTTGGCTGCTTGTTTCTTAAATGCTAGTGCGCTCTTTTGTAAATCGAGACTTAAGAGCTGATGATTCTTTAACTGTATGGAATCCAATACAGCTTCCTTTGTATACAGAATATCTGACGACCACAACTCATTGGGAAAAGTAATAACCTCCTTTTCCTCTGAATTCAACAGGTTATTGAAAGAAACTCCAAGCACTTCCTGCTTGTCCCTTAATAGAGCCAATTGATTTTCCAGATCATTAATCTCCATCTCAATCCTATAATGGTCAACTGCTGATACCTGATCTGCTTCAACCTTAACTATAGCCATCTTTTGAAAGGTTTTCAGGATCTCAATGTTCTCCAGGGTGATTATAGTTGCCTTATTGTTGAAATACAGGTTGTACCAAGTTGATTTTACCTCATTATACAGTTTCGACTTGTTTTCTTCAAACACTTCATACAAGGCTTTGGCTTCTTCAACACTGGCATTTTCCCTGGCCTTTAATGTGCCAAACCAAGGAAACATTTGTGTAGCTGAAATCCTGAAATCCTGAGGACCGTTTCTGGTTTCAACAGGTTGTATAAAATAAGCAAAAGCCAATTGCGGATCAGGTAATGTACCTACCTGCGGTGCTTTTTCAAGGGCTGCCATATATTTGTTGAACGAGGCTTTTAAACCTGGATTGTTTATAGCTGCAGTTTTTAGGTAGCTATCAAGTGGATCTTGAGCATTTACCCAATTCCATGACAGGAAAATCAATATTATATATAGTAATCGTTTCATTATTTTACCTTTTCTTCATTCTTAAATTTGATGATTTTCTATATGATGCTATCAGGTACTTTACACGCTGACAGATCATAATTTTAACCACCTTTATCCGTTATCCTTTAATATCTTACGTTCCTGCCACATGCTATAAAGCACTGGAACAACAAACATGGTTAAGACCTCAATGGTCATACCACCAAATAAAGGGATGGCCATTGGAACCATTATATCAGAACCTTTACCTGTAGATGTTAGTACTGGCAAAAGTGCTATGATGGTTGTTGCGGTTGTCATTATGGCCGGGCGCACTCTTTTTGAGCCTGCTTCCAAAACTAAAGCCCTCACTTCCTTAATGGTTTTTGGCTTTCTTTTTTCCTGCAATTGCTTGATGTATGTGCTGATTAAAACACCATCATCGGTTGCAACACCAAACAGGGCAATAAAACCCACCCAAACCGCAACACTAAGGTTGATGGTATTAACCTGAAAAAGATTACGTAAATTGATACCTGCAACTGAACTATCCATAAACCAAGGCTGACCATACAACCAAAGCATAATAAATCCACCTGACAATGCCACAATAATACCAGAGAAAATCAAAGTGGTAGAAACCACCGACCTAAACTGGAAGTATAATATCAGGAAGATGATGATTAAGGATATCGGAATTACAATAAGCAGGCGCTTGGTTGCACGAATTTGATTTTCATAATTACCGGTAAACTTATAACTCACCCCGGCAGGCAGAGAAAACGCTCCGCTATCCATTTGTTCCTTTAGGTATTTCTGTGCATTTTCAACTACATCCACTTCTGCATAACCTTCTTTTTTATCGAATATTACATATCCCACCAGGAAGGTATCCTCACTTTTAATCATCTGAGGACCTCTCACATAATGCAAGGTCACTAATTCTCCTAAAGGTATTTGAGCTCCTGAAGGCGTTGGGATTAAAATACGTTTCAAATCGTCCGGATTATCCCTGAATTCACGTGCATAACGCAGTCGTACAGGAAAACGCTCACGACCTTCAACAGTTGTTGTAAGTGGCATACCTCCAATGGCACTACCGATGACCGCCTGAAGGTTCTTTACACTTAAACCATAACGGGCAATGGCATCCCTGTTGATTTCCATCTCCAGGTAAGGTTTACCAACTACACGATCGGCAAAAACAGACATTCCCTGAACTCCTTCTACATTCTTCAATTGGTTTTCTAGTTCAAAGCCAACTTTTTCAATACTTTCCAGGTTGGGACCATAAACTTTAATACCCATTGGTGCACGCATACCAGTTTGCAACATCACTAATCGGGTTGAAATAGGCTGCAACTTTGGTGCGGATGTTAAACCAGGTATGTTACTTTTATCAATAATTGCCTGCCAGATATCATCAGGCGATTTAATTTCTTCGCGCCATTGTCTGAAATATTCACCGTTTGTATCTATGGTTAAATTCTCCTTGTCAATCAAACGAAAAGCTTCTTCCTTTGGATTGTATGTAGAGCCATCCTTCAATATAAAAGCACCTTCTTTATTTGTTTTAAAGCGCATGCGATGCCCTTTTTCATTCAGAATGTATTCCGGTTTATAATTGATTACATTTTCATACATAGAAGTAGGAGCGGGGTCTAAGGCCGAATTCACGCGTCCCCATTTACCAACCACTGTTTCAACTTCTGGTATAGAATTGAGCTGTTTATCCAGAATACGAATAACTTCCCGATTTTCTACAATACCGGAGTGAGGCATTGTAGTCGGCATTAGCAAAAATGAACCTTCATCTAAAGATGGCATAAACTCTTTTCCTATGCCAGGAAGTTTCTTATCCAGATAAGCATAAGAATCTGTATTTTTTATGAATTGAGGTAAAAAACCAAATAACTTATCAAAGCCTTGCCAACTGGTTATTTCAAACAATACAATAAATATAGGTACAGCTAAAAATGTCCATTTGTTATCTAAACACCAATGTAAGATGCGCCTATAGAACACCACTACTAATGACATGGTTCCTAATACAGCTGTTACGATGACAATTACAAACATGAAGTTGGCAAACAGACTGTTTTGTGCACCAAGTGGCATCCATGCCTTTGTTAAGTAAAAAACAACTACTACAATGGTAATAACTACATTAATCAGGTTTATCCAATTTTTCTGATGCTCTTTCCATCGGTAAGCTAATAAACCATTGATACCAAATGCTGAAATAGCAAGAGCTATATAATTACCCGAAACGATTGACAGAACAACTCCAGCTGCAACAAGAATAATATTGCCTAATCGCTGATAGCGTTTTTTATCAATCTTTATGGAAAAAATTAAGTGTGCTAAAGTTGGTATTATGATTAACCCAATTAATAATGCCGAAATCATGGTAAAGGTTTTTGTAAAAGCCAGTGGTTTAAACAATTTTCCTTCGGCAGCTTCCATGGCAAATACAGGTAAAAAACTGATAATGGTAGTTGATAATGCGGTTATAACTGCTCCTGCAACTTCGGTAGTTGCGGTATACACAACAGTAAGCAATTCTTTTCCTTTTGCGCCTTTATTTTCGGGTAATTCAATATGCCGGATAATATTTTCGACAAAAACCACACCCACATCAACCATTACACCAATTGCAATCGCAATACCTGAAAGGGCCACAATATTAGCATCAACCCCAAACTGTCGCATTGTGATAAAAGTGATCAGAACACCTATTGGCAAGAGACTGGAGATTAGAAATGAGGCACGTAGGTTAAATACCAACACTATCACTACCAAAATACTAATTAGCAATTCAAGTGAGATGGCTTCCTCCAGGGTACCTAAGGTTTCTTTAATAAGTCCGGTACGATCGTAAAATGGCACAATAGTTACTTTAGAAACGGTGCCATCGGCTAATATTTTAGAAGGCAAGCCTGGTTCAATTTCAGCAATCTTGGCCTTCATATTTTCAATAGTTTTAAGTGGGTTGGCACCATAACGAGCTACCACAACACCACCTACGGCTTCGGCACCACCTTTATCTAATCCGCCTCGTCTGGTTGCAGGTCCAAAGTTTATTTTTGCAACATCCTTCAAACGGATTGGCACATTGTTACGTACAGCAACAACACTCTTTTCAAGATCATCAAGATTTTTGATGTAGCCAAGCGCACGAACCAGATATTCGGCCCTGTTAAATTCAATGGTACGAGCTCCAATATCCAGATTGCTGTTTTTTACAGCTGACATAATCTGTGCTATTGTTACATGATGCGCTTTCATGGCATTAGGGTCAATATCAACCTGATATTCTTTTACAAAACCCCCAATAGAAGCTACCTCTGCCACTCCTTCTGCTGAAGTTAACGAGTAACGAACATAGAAATCCTGAATCGTTCTTAGTTCATGTGGATCCCACCCTCAGGCAGGATTACCTTCTGCATCTCGTCCTTCAAGAGTGTACCAATAAATTTGCCCCAGAGCTGTTGCATCAGGCCCAAGCGCAGGAGATACATCTGCTGGCAAGGTACCCCTCTGCAAAGAATTTAATTTTTCAAGGATACGCGTTCTACTCCAATAAAACTCTACATCCTCGTCGAAAATGATATATATGCTGGATAAGCCAAAGATGGAGTTACTACGTATTGTTTTAACACCGGGTATACCCAAAAGTGCCGTAGTTAACGGATAAGATATTTGATCTTCAATATCCTGAGGAGAGCGACCTGGCCACTCTGTATATACTATTTGTTGATTTTCGCCGATGTCTGGAATTGCATCCACAGGCACCGGATCGCTTGGTAAAATACCGGTATCCCATCCAAATGGAGATGTGATTATTCCCCAGCTGATAAAAACAAGCAACACTAAAAAGGTTACCAGTTTATTCTCTAAAAAGAATTTTATGATTTTATTAAGCATATCTTATGTTGTTAAGAAGCATGTTTCAATTAGTAGATTTACTACAATGAATAATTCATTTAGTAAGTCTTCGGCAGTTATAATAGTTTAAAGAAAAGAGAGAAAAGCATGCATATATAGTACGCATACTATATATACAATAAGCTAATATTCAAGTAGATTATAAAAGCTATAAGATAATCTCTTATCTTTCGTCTATGAATCTGATAAAAGTAAAAATGTCTAACAAAGATATGTTTGTAGTAATGCCAACCTCGTTTGTATTATAGGCGGGGGAGAAGTATCTTCTACAACATAGAATGATCTTTCTTCTGTATTTAAAAAATTATAATCTAATACATAATATACAGGTATTAGTATATCAAGTCGAGCAATATTAATTTTTTGTATGATGTCGGAGCTTACAAAGTTATCTTTAACTTCATAATGATGCGTCTTATTCTCACAACATCCGCAATCATCTCCACAACATGATTTTGCTTCAGTAAGAATGGAGGTTGAAACTAGTTTGCCTCCACAATAATGCATAGAAAGTTTAATTCCTGTTGTAGATATCAACAGGAACATCATTACAATAATATGTGATAGTTTTCTAAGCATATCTACAAAGATAACGACGTTATGATTAAAATGTTTATGAAATATTGGTTTTGATGTATAATATTTTGGAGTGGAATAATAGCATAGTGCCCAGAGGAAAGGGCTGTGAGATGGTTAAGGCTATTTTAATGAAGAACAAGGAAAAGGAAGCAAGTAATTCTCTGATTAAAAACTTTTTTGGTAAGCGGTAAACATATATTTTTAAGCAATGAATATAACTACATAAATAGTTAAACTGTATTATTCATTATTATAATAATTATTGCCAAAATAAAATTAAACAATACTTATGCGTAGATTTTTGTTTGTAATAGCCATTATTACCTCTCTTTATTCTTGTAAGGAATTATCAGTAAAAAAAGAAATTAAACCATTATCAAAAAGTGATGTGGTAATTGATAATATTCTAACAAGAAGAGCTGTACGAAAATATACTGATCAACAAGTCAGTAAAGAAAAATTAGATACTATCTTAAAGTGTGCTATTTATGCACCAAGTGCACTAAACAGACAACCGTGGCAAGTAAGAGCCATTCAAAATAAGGATTTGCTGGATGAAATAAATCAGCGATTTTTGAAATTTGCTCAAGGAAAAGAGTTTCAGGGTAGTGCCTCAAGATATAAAGAACCCGGATTTAGTATTTTCCATAATTCACCTACGATAATTGTAATTGCCCGGGATGCAAATATTGGTACAAGTACTTTGGATTGTGGTATAATGTTGCAAAATATTTTATTAAGTGCGCATGCAGTGGGATTAGGAACTTGTCCTATTGGATCTCTTGTTTCAGTATTGAATTTACCTGAAAATAAAGATCTTTTAGATAGGTTAGAAATTCCTGAGGGATTTGAAGTGGCAATTAATGTATCATTAGGTTATGCTGATGAACAACCTGTAGTTAAGAAACGAGATGAAAATAGAGTAAAAGTTATAGAATAATTATTATGATATTTTGACAGAAATTGAAATCAGGCAAAATAATTTGTATTTTAAATGAGATTAGAATAATAATCAAAAAACGATTCTATGATAAACTATACAAAAAAAGATCTAGACGAATTAATTCAAAAAGAAGTTGAAATTCAACTTGGTGATGAAGATGAAGTATTCGCTTTTAAAGGAAAAATTATTAGCTATAATACAGATAGTAATGATGCTGAAGTACTTTCTGATTTTTGTTTTCATACTGTACATGGTGCCATAAAAACTTTTAGCTTTAATAATTTAAAAGATATTAAAGTGCTTGATCATTAAAAATTTAGTGGGATTTAGTATGGTATAGTTATACAATATATGTAAATATGAATAAAAGCAAAGTTGTTTCAGAAATTAGGTATAATAGCTTCTGATACAGCCTTGCTTTTTATTAGATATAATTAATTGAAATAAAACTTATTCATGATGAACACCCATCTTATCCATAATATGATCTACTACATGGCAGTGCTCTTCTTGAGGACTAAATAAAATGATATTAGAATCTTCATTTGCGATTACAGTATGACCAGGAGGCCAATAGAATAAATCACCAGTTACATTATTCTCTTCAGTTTTATTTGTATATCTAACAGTAATATTACCATTTAGTACATATCCCCAGTGAGGTGACTGACACATATCATCTTCTAATCCCTCCAATAAAGGTGAAATATCCGTACCTTTTGAAAGAGTAAAAAATTCTCCAGCCATTTTACCATATCCTGTTGCATCACCAAAATCTCTTTTCTGACGCGCTACTGCTGCAGGTGAATCAATTCTTACAGGTACATCTTCTTTTGCTATTTTCATAATAATTGAATTTTTAGTTAGAATAATAAAAGATATATAGATCTATATATACTGCAAGTTAGCTCTGTTAACAGGGGGGGACTATAATTTAGAAGTCAAATACTTGTAATTAGAAGTCAAGAATATAGCTAAAAATTGAAAGTAAAAATATCAGTTAGAAATTGAATTGGTAGATTTTATTCCATAACAATGACCGTAGCATTATATAATAAAACTTGTCGAAATGCCATTTTGCAGAGATGGTTACAATTTTCTTTTCCCAAAACTACTATTAAATTCAGAAGGCATAATGGAATAACGTTTTTTGAAACATTTTGAAAAATATGAAGGACTGCCAAAACCTGTCTCATAAGCTATTTCAGACAGACTCATGTTTCCCTGTTCTATTAAGTTTAATGCTTTAATTAACTTATATTCTGCTATAAATCCTTGAGGAGAAAGACCCGTTAAAGAAACAATGTTTCTATATAACTTTGATTTACTAACTCCTAAATCGAGAGCAAGTTCGTTAATGCTAAAATTATATATACTAAGTTTCTTGTTTAAGATATCCATCATTTGGTGAATGAAATTCTCTTCTAAAGAGCTTAATATTTTAATGCCATTTATATTTTCATTAAGTATATAACCTTCGTTTCTAAATAAAACGGCAATTCGGCTGGATACTACTAATTGATTAAGATTAGAAAAACAACATAAATATTTTACATTATTAATTGTTTCATTGTAAAATTCATTACTAAAAGAATTTATATGTCCTACACTTATTCCTATCTTAATCTGAGAATAAATATTATTGTTTTTCAGTAAGGAAAGAAAGAGTTTACGTGTTTCTAAAGAGCATTTAATAGCGTTTTTTACAGTCTGAAAGAAACACACAAAGCTTTTTTCCTGATGTTCAATAAACTTGCCCTTATGTTTTTTTATCATTTGTTTAATTATCCTAAATTCATCATTAAAAGTATCAGTAGCGTTACCTTTATATTCAAGAATATCTTGGTTTGGTATGTTATTAAGATAAAAAGCAACTATGACTTTAATGGATATATTGTCATTATGTTGTAAAAGAACCATTTCTGATTGGTGTTTATAGAATTCGGTAAGATGAGTACTTACTTCAAGAACTTGCTGATTCATCTCTTGAAACGTATTAAGTATTGAATTTATCGCATCTTTATTGGAGGCTTCAAATAAAAGGTAGGTGATGTCTTTGCTATCATCTTTCCAGTGGGTGAGGAGTTTACATTCTTGTTGTTTTTGCTTGGAAATTAAATCTGATATGGTATCAATAATGGATGTAATAGATTTACCCGAAATTGTATTTTGAACCATATATATAGCCATTTCATCAGTTTAATATTTTAAATATCAAGTTATGTACGATTATGGTAAAGGTCAATATTAGATTGAGATGATGAATAATAGTATCATAATATGTAGCAGCATTATTATAAAATAATTATAATGGAATAATAAATTACTACAAAGATGTGTTTATCATTAAAGTGATAAATTCACACATTATATTAGAAGATTGTAAAATGATTTTAATTTTGAAATTTGTTAATAATATAATAGTTGCCATTCCTACAATACTTTATGTATTTTATAAAAAATCCTTTGATCGATGAGATTATCATATAGAGCTTTGTTTAATCTAGTAATTTCAACTTTGTTTTCGTGCAATTTTAACAATGATGAATCCACAGTAGAAAATAATGGAACCTGGGTAATACTGAAGGATGGCGAAAGCATTGATGGATACACACGAAGTGGTAATTTAATATATGGAGGTTATTTAGATTCACTTATTTATTACCCATCAATGTCAAAAGTAGATATACAAACATTTGAAGTCTGTGTAGGAAGTGGTTATGCCAGGGATAAGAAGCGAGTTTATTACCCAATTAAAGAAATTTGTATAGACGCAACAACCTATGGGGATTGTTATTTTGAAGATTATATTGTCAAAAATGCAGATCCAAAATCATTCAAATATCTACATGACGGCTATGCTATAGATGGGAAAAGAATGTATTTAGACGGTAAGAATATCAAATGGAAAGAAGAAATACTAAAAAGCATTAAGACACCTGTTATAAATTGAGAAACACAGTTTAAGGTTGAGATAGTTGAATACAGTATATTGTAATAATATGATAATGTTAAATGATAGGTATTAATGAGTCGAACAATTAAAATAAAAACAATTGTAGGAATAGTAGTAGCCCTATTGATAGGTGTTCTAACTGTAATTGACATCATTTCCTTAAGAAAAAACACTACTGATTATATTAATATTTATCAGTTTTCAGAAGATGCACTTCATTGGATGTTCAAAAGTGAGACTTGTTATATTGGATGGAGTTTGTTAAAAATAGGTGTAATTATCACTTATTTAGCATTTTCAATATTAGCTTTAATTAAAAAATGGAAGAAACTAATTCAACCGTTGTTAATTTTTGATGTAATGGTAATGATATGGGTGATAAGGTATTATTATCTATTTTACGCTTCAGGTTTTGACCATTACCCCGGTTTTGATCCTTATATATTTTGATGGCTTTAAGGAGAGTTATATTTACTATAAGCAATTGTGTTTGTAAATTAGAACCCGATTTAGGATTACAAAATGCTAGTGCGCGATTTCATCGCGTTCCATACAAATAATAACAACCAATAATCCTTGCACGTTTTATTTGTTATAAGAAGGAGTCACACGATGAAATGTGCGACAGCATTTGGGGTAAGTAAATATTAAACCTGGTATTGAAACATTGTTGTTGTACAATTTCAATCCCCCTCATTAGCTGGGATTTAGTAATGCGTAGTATCAGCAATAAAAAAATCAGGTGATTTTAAGTGCAAGATTTACTGTTAATAAGGCTGTAGCTCTATCGAATTAATGGCAGGATTTTCAATCCGGTAAGTAATGATTAACTCACCGGATTAAAAATCTGCTAACTGTGCATTTGATAGAAGGATTTGTAGTTGTAAAATAAAAACACCTAATGCTAGTGCGCGTCTTCATCGCGTTCTATACAAATAATAACAACCTATTAATCACTTCATTAAGTTTTTTTTGAGAGATAGAATCATACGATGAAATAGTGCGACAGCTACAGGGAGGAAGCATTGAGAAATATAGATGGTATGAATAATTAATTAGTACATCTAATTTCCATCAACCAAATATTCTTTTAGTTTTTCTGTTTTAGGTTGTTTAAATAATTCGTCAGGCGAACCTTGTTCAATAATTTCTCCATTCGACATAAAAACCACATGGTCGGCCAAACGTAGCGCCTGACGTAATACATGCGTAACCAAAACAATGGTGTAGTGCTTTTTCAGATCGTGGAACAGGTTTTCAATAATTTTACTGGATATAGGATCAAGGGCAGAGGTAGGTTCATCGGCTAAAATGATTCGGGGTTTTACAGCAAGTCCTCTGGCAAGGCATAGTCGCTGCTGCTGACCGATGGATAAACTGTTCGGAGAACTATGCAATCGGTCTTTGACTTCATCCCATAAACCTACCTCTTTAAGATGCTTCTCTACATGGTATTCAATCAACATTTTATCCCTTACTCCTTTTAATTTAATACCATAAGCCACATTTTTAAAAATAGAAACAGGAAGAGGATAGGGGCGCTGACCCAATAATCCCATCTTTTGACGAATGGAAGGAACATTTTTTTGAGTATTTAAAATATCATCATTATCAATGTATATATGACCCGAAACATCAAGCTCTTTATATAAATCGGTTAATTTATTCATGCACTTTAATAGTGTGGTTTTACCACATCCCGATGGACCCAGTAATACGGTAACTTTATTTTTCGGGATTTTCAGATTTATATCCTTTAAAATATGATGATCTTTGGCATAAACATTCAAATTTTTAATGTGTAATACAGAGTCTGTATCATAAAAAGGATTTATAGAATCGGTTTTATCTATATTAATCATTTCTTCTTTTAGCAAATACATAATAAATCTAGTTTAAATTGGTTTTGGAGTACTTTTTTGAAAAGAATCTGGCAATAAGACTTATCATCAGAATGATTATAGTAAGCAATGCAGCTGCAGCAAAGGCACGTTCCCTGACTTCTGGAATAGGAGAACTTAATTGAAAAAAAATAGCCAAAGGCAAAGTAGCCGCAGGTTCATCCAGATGAATTGGAATTAAATCGGTATAGCCTGCCGTAAATAATACTGATGCAGCATCGCCAATTCCTCTTCCAAAAGCCAATAATAAAGCTGTGATAAATCCCGGGAAACCTTGCTTAAACAGTACTTTGTATGCCATTTCTGAGCTGGTTGATCCTAGCGCTAAAGTAGCTTCTTTTAATCCGTTGGGAATGGTAGAAAGTACTTCATCGAAAGTACGGACTACAATAGGTAAAACAAGTATGGCGACAGTAATGATTCCGGCAAGTAAAGAAGCATTCATGCCAAGAAACAACATCAATGTAAAGCCAAAGGCCCCATAAACAATAGAAGGAACTCCCCACAAAGCATCCAGAATATAACGAATGGTATTTTGCACCTTTTTGTGTTTTGCCAATTGTACATTAATAAATAAAGCAGCAGGAACACCGGTAATGGTAGCCAAAACAGTAGCACCAACAGAAATGTAAAGCGAACCCATAATGGCATTTAAAACACCCCCTTCACCGCCATAATAGTATCCTCCTTTAGGTGTTTCGGTAATCATACTCCATGATAATGCATGAAAACCTTTGATAAAAATCAGAATAATAATAAAAGCCAATGTTGCAATTAATGAATAGGCTGCTAAGGCTGATAAAAGGCGAAATAATTTCTCCTCAATAATTTTACGTTTATTCATTTTTGGCCGATCTATAAATGAAATATCTAAAAACAAGGTTGATGAACAGAATGATAATAAACAACAAAAGAGCTGCAAACATTAAGGCCGAATCGTACATGGGTATAGAAAGCATTTCTCCATAGTTGTTTGCAATAAGAGCAGGTAGTGGATAAGCCCCATCAAAGAGATTAAATTTTATCTGAATAAGATTTCCAACAACCATCATTACAGCCATTGTTTCGCCAAAAGCCTTGGCAATACCTAAACCAAATGCCGATATAATTCCTGGTATTCCCTTTTTTATGACCACATGCTTTATGGTTTCCCAATAGGTTGCCCCCAGAGATAGAGTGGCTTCTTTTAATCCGACCGGTATTGTTTGAAACACTTCAATTAGCATATTCAAAATATACGGAATGCACATAATCGCCAACACAATACCACCGGCAAGTATTGTGTATCCGGTTGTATTAATACCTAACAAGGGTGCTAAATAGCCTGAAATAAAAGGAACGATAACAATAATACCCCAAACACCATAAATAACCGATGGCAAACCCGCCAAAATATCGATAACAGGATGCATAAACTGCATAAACCTTTTAGATGAAAACTGTGTCAGGAAAATAGCAGTCAGTAAACATACCGGTGCTGATAAAATAAAGGCAATTAAGGTTACATACAGCGAACCCAATATAAATGGCAAAAAACCAAACTCCTTTTGTTGTGGGAGCCAAAGTGAAGATCCAATTAAAGCCCCCAGGGATTTTTGTTCTAATAAGGGATTGGCTTTAATAAATAAACCAATCCCTATGATTAAGGGTAAGGATAATATGATACATATCGAAATAATCATCCATATACCGGATATTCTGTCTATAATAATTCGTCTGAAAAGCATAAGGTTTTATTTAGTGTAGTTTGTCCAGAGTGTAGAGCTTATCACTCATCTCTCATCTCTTATTACTCATCTCTTATCTCTAATCTCTAATTTCTTGTCTTATTTAAATACCCCTTAATCCTTACCGAATCAATCGGTACATATCCAGCTTCTTTAACAAAAGCCTGTCCTTTGGTTAAGGTCCACTTTAAAAAATCCAAAACAGCCGGTTTAGCCGGTTTATCTTTGGCAACAAAATAAAGTTCCCGAGCCGGAGGTGAAGGATAATCACCATTTGCAATAGCCAGTAATAAGTTTTCAAACAATTTATAAAAATCCTCTTCAGGATCAATTGTGCCGTTAGAGTTGATATCAATTGGAATAACCTCAATTCCATTACGTTTTGAACCCGATTTAATATCATAAACAAATATAGTATTGTTAAAGGCTATGCTCATTGGATCAATACTAACAGCCTCTGCTAATCCAGGATCACCATAAATACCAATTCCTTTTATTTGCTCTTGTGTTCCTCCTAAATAATTGGCCCATGTTTCGGCAGCACCGCAAGCATCTGATCGTGTGTAAATAGATATAGGATAATTCTGATCTTCTTTGATTATTTCATTCCAATGTGTTACCGTTTGATCAATAAAGATGGCTTTAAATTCACTTTGCGTAAGTCCTCGTTTTTTTAATGAATCCAATAAAGGATTTTTGCTACTGATTGTTGGTACAACGGCGTCTATGGAGAGTCCCACCCACCATACACCTTTATCTTTCTCCACCTGAGTTATTTCTCTAGAGAACATACCTAAATCTACAGCTCCTGATAAGGCATCGGCCATACCTTTACCTGCCCCGCCTCCAGAAATATTAAATCGGATATCAGGATTTACTTTTTGATATTCTTCTGACCATTTAACTACTAATGGATAAAGGGCAAAAGCTCCTGAAATACTGATTGTATTTTGTTTGCTGGCATGATTTGCACACGAATTAAAAAGAAATAAAGCAATTAAAAAGGAGATAGTAATACGAAGTTTTTTCATTGTTCTGATATTAAATTACAGAACAAAACTCAATATAATTAAGAGCTTTAAAAACAGCTATTAAACGTATTTTATTAATACGTAGATATACTTATTAAAGTAGAATTTTATTCACGATGTAAAATAATCAGCTTTTGAATTAGGTAAATAGTAATATTTTTAGATAAAAACTAATTCGTTTTATTAGTGTAATTTGTGGATAAAAAAAAAACAGTTATTACAGTTCAATTTTTTCAATTATCATTATTCTTAAATCTCAAAGTACTTATTTTTAATGGCAAAAATTACCAATTCTGCCGTATTGCCACATTGAGTTTTCGATAATATATTTTCTCTGTGCTTATCAACAGTTCGTTTGCTAATATGAAGTTTCTCTCCAATTTCCTGATTCGATAAACCCTGACAGATGTTGAGTAATACGTCCATTTCTCTTTTGGTAAGTTCGTCAATATCCGGTTTGTTTTGTTTTCTGTTCATCTTTGTAACAATAGAAGACAAAATCTCGGGAGAGAAGTAATTTCGGTTATTATAAACTTCTATAATGGCAGTTTCAACATCATTAAACTTTGAGTTTTTAATTAAAAAACCTTTGGCTCCGGCTTCAATCATCTCGGTATAAAAATTCTCATCCGAATACATTGAAAGAGCTATGATTTTTAATTCAGGGAACAACTTTAAAGCCTGTTGAGTTGCTTCAATACCATTTAAAACCGGCATATCAATATCCATTAAAACCACGTCAGGATGAAATTCTTCAACATGATCCAAAAAATCCTGTCCATTTACCGCTTCTCTGATTTCAGAAACATATTGGCTGTTATTTAATAAAAATTTCAAACCCTCTCTAAACAAAGAATGATCATCAACAAGATATATTTTGAGTTTATTTTCCATTGTTTTAAGTACTTAGTTAAGAGTACTGAGTTATTAGTTTATTGATGAATTGTTTAGTTGGTGATTTGTCGAATTGTTGATTTGAGATTAATTATTATATCAATAAATCTCTCCATCACCATATCGCTTTAAACCCTTTTACCCTTAACCTTTTAACCGTTAACCCTGACCTTATAAAGGTAACCTTATGCTTGCATTAAATCCGCAGTTAGGACTACTTGTAATATTAATAGTTCCGTTTAGCGATTTAACTCGTGATTTTATATTAATGATACCCATACCTCTTTTAATACTACTAGTATCAAAACCATTTCCATCGTCATTGTAAATAAATTCAATATGATTATTGTCTTCAGTTATTGAAATTTCTACTTGTTGGGCATGGGCATACTTAAGTGTATTGTTTATTAATTCGCAACAAATACGATAAAGAATAACTTCAATATCCGATCCGTACCGTAATTTTTCAATATTGGTTGATAAATTGATCTTTATTGACTCTTTTGAAACAATATTATTAATGAAATTTTCAATGGCCTTATGCAGTCCATATCGTTCAAGCACGTGAGGAGTAAGATGGTTTGAAATTTCACGTGTGGTATCGATAGCATTATCAACCATATTTTCAACCTTATCCAGTAATACACTATTTTTTTCTGAAATAGTCGACTTATCAATGGCAGAAATGGTCATTTTAGCCGACGATAAAACCGGACCTAAACCATCATGCAATTCCTTTGAGAAATATTTGCGCTCTTTTTCTTCTGTTTTGATTATGGCCGAAAGTAGTTTAGCCTCGCTTTCTTTACGTAATTGATGAATTCGGTTTAAAACCTCAAATATTTTACGAATATAGATGGAAGCCACAAGCATGGTTAATGAAATAACGACTGCAATCCAGCTATTGATATTCGTCATGGAATCTATAGATACCTCTTTATAGAAATATAATAATTCAACAAACCTTCTGATAGCCATCAATAAAAAACCTATAGAAATACTAATCCAGGCAATGTTAAACCTGGTTTTGGGTATTAAACTGATCGTAAAGAAAAAGGCCACAAACTGAGCTACAACAGCTATAATTAAAGCAATCTGAATTTCCATAAAACAAAGTTATCAGAATGGAGCGTTAAAATTATACGTTTTTATGCGTATTTGGTAAATCTAACTTAAACATTACAATACATTAAAAATTAGCAAGAACGGACAAGTTCGAAAATTCGAAAAAACTATACATTTGTTAAACACATTTTGAAATGAAACGAATCAATAGAGAACTTCTCTCACATGAGGATGATTAATTACGGTGCGTTCCATTTAGCCATAAAACAAATATAAACACATCGAAACGAGCCATGAGAATCGTTAGATCGACGAAGTCAAAGAGTTCTCACACACGAAGATGACTAAATTGGCGAGTTCCATATTGCAATGAAAAAATAATTATAGACATATGAAAATTTCCTTCTTACTAATTGCCATTGTTTTTTTATTTGAAACATATAGCGATAAACCAAATTATTCTGTTGATGAAAATGAATTAAATCAGGTAACATTGGCATATGCAGAACTAAAAAAAGCGCTTGATTCAGAAAATGGTAAAACCTGGAATTATTCACTACAAGGCCCAATAATGTTTGTAAATCGGGATACCAGAACAATTATTGCTAATCAAGGCGATAATTATGGTGAACTTACCGAAAAAGGGAACTTTTATATCGGTAAACTTCCTGAAAACATAAATATAGCAAATACTTCTATCGAATGGAATGGTATTAGATGGACTATGATTGGCTTGCCTTTACCTGAAACTAAAGAAGATAGATTGAATTTGCTTATTCATGAATCCTTTCATCGTATACAGCCAATGGTGGGTTTCAATACCAAAATAGAATTACCAAACAAACATTTAGATACTAAAAACGGACGAATATTTTTAAAGTTAGAACTTGAAGCACTAAAACACGCCTTACAATCAGAGAGGCCTGATGTTCATATCCAAAATGCTTTAAAGTTCAGAAAGTATCGTAATCAAATATTTCCTGATGCCAAGGAATCTGAAAACTCATTAGAATTAAATGAAGGCCTTGCCGAATATACAGGTTCAATTTTAAGTCAACGATCAGATAAGGATTTAAAGGAGCATTATATTTCACAAATTGATAGGATTACTAACCTGCCAAGCTTTTATCGTTCGTTTCCTTATGCAACAACCGCTGTGTATGGATATTATCTGGATAAAACCAATAAAAAATGGAATCTTTCAATCGATAAGGATTCGAATATTACAGATATTCTCAATAAATCATGGGGAATCAATGATGATGAAATCTCTTATGAAGAAATAGAGAAGCTAGGTAAGGATTATAATATGGAATCCATCGTAAATGAGGAAATACAAAAAGAAACAGCAAAGGAGGAAATCAATAATAAATACCGCAATATCTTTCTCAGTCCTCAAAGGCTCGAAATTAATCTTGAAAATATCAGTATAGGTTTCAATCCATCAAACATCATGTCGTTAGACTCATTAGGTACAGTTTATCCAAACTTAAGAATTACCGATAATTGGGGAATATTAGAGGTGGACAGTTGTGGAGCTCTGATTAGTCCGGAATGGAATAAAGTAACCATTTCAAATCCCGAGTTTATTTCTGATACAATAATAGGCGGAAAAGGATGGAAATTAAAACTGGATCATCAATTTAAGATTAATCGAGTGAATGATGTTTACCTTGTAATGAAAAAGGAATAAAGTTAAAAACGGAATACAAATATCTCAAATTATTATTCCGTTTTTTAAATTTTGTTAAGTACTAAGTAAAAGGGACTAAACATTTTAAATTTAATCCCAATTATAAATTTCTAATTATTCGGATATGACTAAACCAAATCCTGTCACTGTACAAGCATATGATTCTGGTACACCACCTGTCCAACCTTTAAATTGAATAACTGGTGCTGTTACTCCTTTAGGAGCATAAAATCTTAAACTTAATTTTTTTCCATCTGCTCCAAAGTGATTTTCAACAATATCCGATTCATCAAAGTATGCAGGGCCATTACTACGCTCAACTACAATAGGTTTAGGCTTAAAACGAGTAATATTATCTGTTAGAATTTGGAAATGATGCTTTGTAGTATAAGAATGCCAATCCCATAAGTATTTTTTGAAACCTTCTACTGTTAATAGATATGTACTACCTTGATAATATAAATGGACTTTTAATCTTCGCTTACCTTTGTTTTGGCTGCAAAACCTTACTTCTTCAACTGTGCTTTTTAGATAATTATCACTCGTCGAGATTAGTTTGTAGAAATTATCGTCTGCATTTGTTAAGTCATGTAATTGATTATTAATAATCACTCTCCCTTTTGTGTCTGTTGCATAAGCATCGCACATTCTTTGTATCGGATATGTAAATTCTTCTGCATCGTCGATAATTGAGAACTTCCAATTATCAATATTCTTATCTTTCCATAAAAGATAATCATCATAACTTTCTAATTCTTCAGATTCTTCTGATGCTAATTCGTAAGCGGTCTGTAATGAAGTAAAATTTAAGCTATCTTCATACAAAGTGCGTTCGTTTATTGTCATGGAATAAACTTTGACAGAATATGCAAAAAACGAATCTAAATCTGCAAAAATAGGAATGCCGTTTTCATTAGTAAATTCAGATGATGTGTCTGTAGATAATTCAGAATCTTTTGTACAACCTGCAAATATTGTGCAGATAAATAAAATTGACAATAAATTTAATTTTGTTATTTTATTTATATTTATGTTAATTAGTAAAAAAAGTAAAAGTATATTAATTTTGTATAATAACAAACTATTGTTTGTGAAAATAATTGTTGCTATTATTGGGGTGTATAATGTTGTATTAGATCATTAGCCTACTTTAATAATTAAGTTTTATGAATTTATCTATGAGATTTACCATTCTTTTATATTGTGTATATATATTGCTGATATTTTGTTCATGCCATCAGCAAAAAACAACAGAAACAATTATCGCAAATCAGACCGACTATAGTTTTACGATTAGTTTTAACAATGGAAAAAATAAGTATCTAATTAAGAGTAAAAATCAAAAAACAGTATCTATCGAAGAAGATGAGTATCCATCATTATCATTTCCTTTTGATAATGATACAATCATTGTAAAATTTAACAGTACGATACTATATTTTTCAAAAGCTAAAATAAATGAAGAAAATAATATGTTTAATGAAGAAAATTGGACATATGAAACGTATACCAATTATTATACAAAGGCTACATATACATTTACAAATACGATTCTAAATGAAATGGATGAAATTGAACAATGATAAACTAGTAATCATATCTTCAGAATTAGAAAATTATTGCAACACCAACAGTATGTTAAAAGCATAAATTTTAAAAGTATCACATAGTAATTATCAAATACTAATATGTATATGTGATAACTTTCAATGTTGGCGTTATAAGTTGATGAAGATAGTTTAAATATGTATTATAATAGACTCATAAATAATTATTATAAGAGATTTTCTAAGTTGAATTAAAACTGCAAAATGTTAATTTTTAAGAAGTTCTTTGTTGCAAAAATATACAATACATATAACGGTTAGAACTTAATTAATAATCAAATGATCTCTTAAATATTTTTAAGAGATCTGATGAATAAATCATGTTTAAATATATAGTTTAAAAGCTAAACTTATACGAAATAGCCGGCATTATACCGTAATCATTATATCTATTTGTATTATTATAACCTCCTCCAGAATGCTGACTAATACCCTCATTAATTGATTTATTTTTTCTGTCGTAAACATTGTATATATTCAAGCTCCATGAAGAGTGAAATTTGCGTTCTTTTTTAGTCTTATTTTCATATACAAGTCCAACATCCAGTCTGTGATAATCATTTAATCTAAATGTATTAATTTTATTAATATCAAAATCTAACGGATCCCAACTAGAATAATCTAGTGACGATGGAGAACCAGTACTGTATAACCAACTCAGGTTAAAATGTAAATTTTTATTCAGGTAATAGTTAGCATTTATAGTAAGGTTATGCGGACGGTCATAATTTGATTTATACCAATCTCCCATATTTATATCATCAGATTGTCTTAACGACCTTGATAAAGTATAAGAAATTGCAGCATTTACTTTTTCCTTAATCATACGCCCGTAAAACTCTATACCATATGATTTACCTTGCGACGAAACCAAATTGGTAGAAAGGTTTACAGTTGTGCTTTCTTCACTTTTATTAGTAAAGTAACTAATATTATTCTGGCTCTTTTTATAATAAGCTTCTATACTGTAGCTGAAATCCGATGATTGTTTGTTGTGAAATAATCCTAATGATATATGGTCGCTGATTAAAGGTTTATTATATGATGTGCTCGGAGCCCAAATAAAGTAGGAATTATTAAAATAATCTACATATGATACTTGAAGCATGTACTGCACCATATGGTTATAAGATAATTTGATATGATTATTTTTTTTGCGATAACTCATTGCTAAACGAGGTTCTAATGAATAATCATTAGAGTATGTCACATCCCAAATGTGATTATTAACATCATTAAGTTCTGGATTTGAAGCCTCTTGTGTAAAATAATATGTACCCCTTAATCCATAATTTATCCCTATGTTTTTATCAATTTTTAATTGATGAGTAATATATATATTGGATTCAAAAGATTCTGTAATGTCATCAATCCAATTTTTCATAGTAAAGCTATCATCTGTATTAAATTCATGTATAACGGCTTTACATCCAAAGTTTATTGACTGACTGTTGTTAATCTGACATTCATATTCGTGATTAAATCCTATATCCAAATTTGTACCCTTAATATAAAAATAGTCCTCATTTACCATATCCCAGTTGTAGTTATAAGCACTAAAAAAGAAAGATGTATTTACCAGCCAGTTTTGGTTGAAATTGTTAATCCATGATAAACTTGATCCAAACGTATACCAGCTATGTTCTCTATTATTATAGTTTAAATATTCACTATCTAGATTATATTCTTCCTTAAAGAAATCATAGATTTTTTTATAATCATAATTTTTATAATCTCGTCCATAATATAGCGATAACGCTAGCTGTTGCTCATCATTTATTTTATAGTGTACTTTTGTATTGAAATCACTAAAGTTCCAACCTTTAATAGTATAGTTTCCAAGTTGTTTCCATTCCATGTTACTTCGGCGTAAGGATACTAAATACGAAAGCTTGCTTTTAATAATTGGTCCTTCTGCTGCTAAACGTGTTGATATAGTGCTAATGCCTCCATTTAAATGAAATTTACTTTTATCTCCGTTTCGGGATGTAATGTTAATTACCGAAGAACTACCTCCTCCAAATTGAGCAGGAATCCCACTTTTATAAATACTCATATCCTGAATAATTTCCGGATTAAAAATGGATACATCTGCCAAATGATGAGATATATTGTACATGGGACAATGATCAAAAATAACCAAATTATCTCCCGAAGATCCTCCTCGAACACTTAATCCTGAACTGCCTGTATTTAAGCGCAAAATACCAGGTAAGTAATAAGATGATTTAATAATATCTTGCTCAGAATAGGTGAGAGGTAAGGAATTAATATCATTTAAACTGATTGTATTTGCTCCTTCAAGGTTATTATTTATCGAATCGGGATTTGTGGTTGTTGATACAATAACTTCTTTAATTAGAGTTTCCTTTTCAGGGAGTTTAATATCAAGATTAAAGTCTGTATCCTGATCAATATTTATATCAGCTGATTTATAGCCTAAATATTGCGTTTTTAATGTAACAGGATGTGATGGAATATTTAATGAATAGTAGCCATATTGGTTGGTTGTTGCACCAACATTGGTACCCATCAAAAATATTACTGCACCAATAAGATATTCACCAGTAATAGAGTCGGTAATAAAACCGCTAAGATTAATTTTATTTAGTGGATTTTTACGAACACTTACAGCAACAGACAAATTAAATACCTCAAATTTTAATACACTTTGCTTTTTAATTTCTTTTAGCGCTTTATCTAATGATGCCTCTGTTAATTGTAAATTTAAGTTCAGGTTTAAACTATCTAAGGCTAAATCATCGTATATGAAATGATATTCACTTTGTTTTTCAATAATATTAAATATATCCTGAGGAGAAGCCTCTTCAATATTTATATTCAACTTTGTGTCATTATTCTTTTGCGAATATGAGTAATAACTTTTTATAAAGCTAAATACAACAATCAGACAGTATTTAATAAATGTTATTAAAGGGTACTTACTATTCATTATTTTCTCATAATAGTTTGCAAAAATATATTCATTGTTCATTATTTCTCTTTTTAAGGAATTATTTTTTGTATTATTTTATTTATCAGAATATTTCCAGGGATTAAAATATTGAATCAGAAAAAAGCATACCTTTTCCATTACAGGCATATGCTATGCCTATTTTACCATATAATATTTAAATAATTTACTTAATAACTACAGTAGTGAACTATGGTTATTTAATTGATGCTAGTTAATGGTTTAGTTTATATATAATAATTTGGTCTTTAGATTTATATTCAAATTTAAGATTATGAACAAAACATATTGATTTAATAATTTCAGAGAAGTCATCATATGTATATTCTCCTGTAATTACAAGGTTGTTGATGCTGTTATCATCAATTATTATTTGTACATGATACATGTTTTGCAGATCAGTGATTACCTGGTATAAAGGAGTTTTATTAAAGTAAAAGGATTTGTTTGTCCATTGTTTGTGTTTCTCCGAATCCACTTGTTTTATATTAATCAATCCGGTTTCTTTATTAAAAACTAATTGCTTATCGTGAGTTAAGTAAAATTCATTATTGTTACTTATGCCCGATGTATTCACTTTTACTTTACCTGTATTAACGGTCACTATATCTGTTTTTTCATGGTTGAAAGAACGTATGGTAAAGGACGTACCCACAACAGTAATATTCATCTGTTCGGTTTTTATTGTAAAAGGATGTTGTTTATCCTTTGCTACATTAAAAAAGGCCATACCTTCGAGTGATAAATCACGGTTTTGCTTATTGAAGTTTTTTGAAACAGAAATTTTGCTTGCTGCACCTAAAGATATCTGCGATCCATCGACTAAATCTATTTCTTGAACCTGACTATATGAGGACTTATAAATATCATAGTTATGCGATGCGATTTGATTTTTAATCATCCATCCTAAACCAATTAATAAACAAGCTACAGCAGCCCACTTCAATATTCTTGTATTAATATATCTGGTCTTAGTTTCGTTATAATCCTTAATCAGATGCAGCGCTTCTGATTTATGTGTCATAGATGTATCACCAGAACATTTTTCAAGAGATTTATTCCATAGTTCTTCCCAGATATCATTATACTTTTCAAATTGCGTCTTGTCCGAAAATAGGTTGTACACACTATTAAATTCCTGCTTATTACACTTGTTTTGTAAATATTTAAAAATTAATAATCTCATTTGAGTATTGTCCATATTTCAGATTGTGAGTAGTATGTTTAAGTTTGGATTATTTTTTTACCACTGTTTTAAGTTTAAACCAACATTTAATTGAATCATAAGTGGGAAAAATCCATTATTTCCTAGCTTGTCAAAATAGTATACTTGTCCAACTTCAAATAAAAAATGCATTCTACCATAAGCTCTTTGCATACCCCAGGTTGGTCCTATCTCAAAACTTGTGTCGTCAATTCTATTTACATTATGAGTACTAATCTCTTTAAAGTAGGTTAAAGCTCTAAAACCTATATAATTACCTGTGTTGTATTTAGTTTTTTTATTTTTAGAGATTCTTAAATCCTGATTGTAAAATACTTTATAGGATAAATCAAGAAAAGGAGCGGTATAATAAGTCCATCCACTACCAATATTTCCAGCTTCTAAATGTAGATAACTACCATGTATTCCTACTCCTGGATTTATTGACATTACTGATTTGTTTGTTATAGGAATTTCTAACTCAATTCCTGGGTTTAATGTATTAATGCGTAATACATTATTCATTATTTTTTCACTTTTCTGACTCCATATAAAACAATTACAGAGCAATAATGCACAAATAGGTATAAACTTTTTCATTTTTGTAATTAATAATTATAAAAAACAATGTTTTACTGATCATTGTACTTATAATACACGTAACAAATGGGGAGGGACTATGCCATTTTTATTTTTTTTACGAAAAAAGCCATAAAAGGAGCATAATTGTACTTTTACTAATGTTGTTTTTTGATTCTATAAATCTCTTAATCTGTGATAAAGAGTCAACCATGTGGTTTTTTACAGTGTTTTTAGAAATATTTAATTCAGTAGCAATTTCTTCATGAGTTTTACCAAATTTTCGGCTCATTTCAAATATCTTTTTCTTTTGATCAGTTAAAGAGTTTATTGCATCATTTATTGTTTTTAAAAGCTCATCGTGTTCAATCGTTTCATCCGTATAACATTTACCCAACATGATTTCATCCCAAATCATGTCTTTTAAATACTTTTTATTGTTGTTGTCTTTTCGGATGTAGTTTAAAGTACTATTCTTTGCTATGGTAAAAAGATACGAAGAAAAGGATTGTTCCGAATTGATATCTTTTCGATTGATCCAAACACTTAAAAACACTTGTTGGGTAATGTCCTCTGCAATATCATCAAGTTTAATAAGCGATTTAATAAAATTTACTAAAGCAGGTTTAAATTCGCAGTATATAGAACTAAATGCTTCTTCATTTCCATTTTTTAATAGTATTAGTGTTTGTTTTTCCATTTAGTTAAAGCAATTGAAAAATATTATTTTGTTAATAAGCAACAAAGATATATTTTTTATATAAAACGGTTTGATCAACAAAAAACATTTAATCAGAAGACTAATAAGCCCTTTAAATTACGAATATCATATAATAAGAAGTAATATTTACACACTTTGTATATCTGTTTTGGAACAGCTATGTGTCAACGTTGATATAAACACATATATTAGTCATATATAAGTCAAATATAAGTCATACCAAACTCATTAATCAATGAGTTTGGTATGTGTTAAATATGTACTGCATATAAGTTATATATGAGTTGGTATGCTATTTGTATACTAGTAGGTACGAACCTGGTCCAACGAAGACCCTTTAATATTTATAACTAACCTTTAAAATTTTATACTATGGCACGTTTAAAAACGAATATTCTAGATAGAGGTTTTGGTAAAGTAGGAACTGTTGTTTTATATGAATGGCGAGGCATTCCTTGCATGAGAAGCTTGCCTGAAGATTATAAGGATAAAAAGAGTGAAGCTCAATTAAAACAGCGACAAAAAATGAAACTGGTACATTCATTTCTCTATGACTTTAAACCAGATCTTAATTTGATGTTTAATGAAGGAAGTGTTGGTAGAACACCATATCAAGCTGCAGTATCCTATAACTTAAAATATGGAGTGACAGGAGATTACCCTGATCAGAAGATCAATTATAGATCTGCCTTGATTGCTAAAGGTTCTTTGCCCTTACCTGATTCTATTGAACTAATAGTGACCCGAGATGATGTTAAGATAGCATGGGATACAAGTTACTTTCACAATACAAAAAATGTAAATGATGAACTTAATATTTATATACTGGGTAAAGAGATGGGGAGTATTGCAGAGCGTTATAATACTAAAATAAAGCGACAAGAGGGAAGTTGTATTATAAATGAATGGTTAATCGAAGAATCTGAAGATTTAATAATTTGGGCATTTTTTGTAAACAAAGATCAATCAGAAGTAAGTAATAGTGTTTGTTTAAGCTATTGAAATAGTTAATTTTTATAATTAAACACACATCTGTCTTAAATAAAAAAAAGTGGCTCTATCGAATATAGGTTCTATGATGGCCTCAGCCAGTGAACTAAAAAACAAGGTTAGTATGACGATTAAAAATCGTTTTTGTTTGAACGCAGTGAGTTTAAACGATTTCAGTCATATAAGCGTAGTTTTTTGAGAGAAGTGGGTGCAGCCTTGATCTTTTTTTCTTTCTTTTTTGGATCAAGCTAAAAAAGGAAGTCGGGTCTGGGTGAAGCGCCAGTTAATATATAATATTTGGGGCTGCTCTGAATTAAACACTAAGCATCACCTAACTTGTGCCAGCTGATGCTTAGTGAAATTAGTTATTTATTCCAATCAAGAGTTGAAAACTCTTTCGTAAAAACCCAATACCCTTAGGGATTTCATCCCTAAAACCCTGACTTACTTTCCTTTTCTTGATAAAAGAAAGTAAGCAAAGAAAATCAAGACTGCGCCTGCTTCGTTATAAAAACTACGGTTTTCTGTCCTAAATCGCTAAAAACTCACACCTTCCTGCGTCAGATGTTCAAACAATACGCGATTTTGCGACCAAAAAACCTTGTTTTTATACTCACCAGACGAGGTCTATAATGTATACGAAACTGTAAAACAACTTTTCAACCCTTGATCCGCATTATTTATTGTATTTAATATCTAATACTGAGATTCTCTTTATTTAGCTTCTTCCAGCCATTGGTTTACTGTAGTTTCCAGAAACTCTTTTTTATCAGTATCTAATTGAGCCATGTTTAAGCCAATATATTCCTGAGCTTTATCTTTTGTTGCAATATCGGGCATTTCAACTTCCTGATTGTAGCCCAGATTTGCCAATAATCTGGTTAACTTGATTCGGGCTTCCTGAGCAATGGCAATGCCGGAGGCAACAATACGACTGGTTTCAACAGGAGAGTGGAAAGATCCGCCATGGCCTGCAACCGAATAATCCCAACGCCATTGGGCATGTCTGATATCTGTTAGTATAGCATTCATTTGTTCATCTGTGGCGCCTTTATCCCACGCTGCTTTGGCTTCAATATGAGCCTTAACCAATAGTTCTTCAAGTTTATTGGTATTCTGCTTAATTTTTGTTTGTCGGCTTTCTACATCAGCAATGAGCTTTTGTGTTTCTTCGCGGTGACAAACCTGGCATGAGTTGGCTACGTTGTTTAATGGACTTTGAATATGATGATCGGTAAATTTTATGCCTCCCTCGCTTTTATATGGCATATGACAATCGGCACAGGCAATACCTCTGCTGGCATGAACCCCTGTTAAAAACACTTCATAACCCGGATGCTGAGCTTTTAACATAGGTGTTTTACTTAATTGGTGCGTCCAGTCGCTGAAATTTATATTGTCGTAGTATTCCTCCATATCTTCAACAGCCATTCCATTATCCCATGGAAATGTTAAGTATGGAACACCTTCAATTTTCTTTTTATTGAAATAGTATTCTACATGACATTGAGCACAAACTAAGGTCCGCATTTCCTGGTGAGTAGCTTTTGTAATATCTTTTCCTTGTCGTTCAAAAGCTTCAACAAGGGCAGGTCGTGATATTCTCAGCTGCATGGTATTTACATCATGACAATCGGCACAGCCAATAGGATTTACAACTTCTGCTCCCCATTTTTCCCATGTGCCTTTGTAGAACTCTGCAATTCCTACTTCATTCATTAAACGGGGTACATCCGGACTTTTACATGTCCAGCAGGTATTTGGCATAGGACTTTTCTTTTCTCCCATAGGGGCACCTGTTCTTAAGGTATTTCTAACATCTTCCACTGCATAATAATGACCACGGCCCTGATTGTAATCCTTTGAAAAACCATAGCCTGCCCAAAGTATGACTAACTTAGGATCTTCTTCAAGTTCGTCAATCATTACAGAGCCATTAAATTTGCTTTTAAAGGTGGTATCGGCTGTTTGCATGTATGATTCATGCTCTCTTGGAAAATTCTGACCCCATTTTTCATTACGAGGTTCAAATTGCGAGAAATCATTTTTAGGAGCGTAGGCATACAAAGCCTCACTTCGTCTTTCCATAATACTGGAAGCCAGTAAACCTAATAAAAAAACAATGATTACTGTAGATATGAAAAGCATCCAGCCTTTCCATGGTTTTTCTTTGATTTGTTCATTAAATGGTCTCATGCTGTATGTGTTATTTAGTTTGTTTTAAGGCTTTTTTTAACCAATTGGGGATAGGGCTTTCTGGCAATGGAACTTTGGCGTATGGAGTACTAGATAAACTATTTACTCTGCCATGTGGAACTTCGCGGTGGCATTCCCAACAGGTTCGGTCTTCTCTGTTTGTATGAAATTCAGGTTGAATTGTGTTCATCTTTATATCGGTAACTAAATCAGTATGGCACCTGATACAGTTTTGTTGCACTACCTCTTTACCTGCATCTTTAATCTGTATAACCTGTGGCTCTTCTCTTAAAGTGAAAATTGTAGCATGACGCATACCATCTTTGGCTTTAAAGTAATACTTGTTAACCACATTGTTGTGCGGTACATGGCAATCATTACACGAGGCATTTTCACGGTGTGAGCTATGGCTCCAGGTAGCATATTGAGGTGCCATAATATGACAGTTGACACAAGTTTTGGGGGAATCAGACAAATAAGAAGGAGCATTGGATGTATAGACTATAAAGGCAAAAAGACCTGAAAATATAGCTATACTGATAATAACAGTTGCCATCCATTTTTCAGGGGGGATAATCTTTTTAATTAGGTTCATAGATTTACAGATTTATTTTCATTCAATTAATAGTTTATTAAATATAATATTTGGAGTTGTAGTAATTTGTAACAATTGTTACAAGTGTTCAATAAATATGTTACTACTATTGTTAAAACTTTAGATTTAGATTACAATTGGATCTTAAGATATGTTAATAAAAGTTAATAATCAAAATAAATAACATTATTATAGTGAGTTACGTGCATAAGTATTGATTTTTATTAAATAAAAATAAGCTAATTGAAATATGGATAAACTTCCCCAAAAAAAGACTTTACTATATAAAAAAACTGCATAAATGGCCAGGATTGATTATTTCTTTTCTTTTGTTGTATTATGCTGTTTCCGGAATTATAATGAATCATAGGGAAGGAGTAGCTTCTTTAGATGTGAGTAGAAATTGGATGCCGGAGGAATTTCACTATCAGAACTGGAATAATGCAGCGCTTAAAGGAAATTTGGTTATTACCAGCGATAGTATTCTTTTATTTGGTAATATCGGTGTTTGGGTAAGTGATTCTGCCTTTATAAATTATCGTTCGTTAAATAAAGGATTCCCCAAAGGTACTGACAATCGAAAAGTATTTGATCTTCATAAAAGTAAAGATGGTAATTTATATGCTGCAACTCAATCCGGTTTATATGCATATGATGTAATGACAAAAGGATGGGAGAAGATAGACTTGAATGCAGATATAAAACGTTTTGTGGCCATAGAAAGTGTGGGTGATACATTATATGTATTAAACCGGTCGTATTTATATAAAGGCTTATCAAAAGGAGTGGATAGTAAGTTAAGTAAAGTGCAGTTAAAACAACCACCTTTTTATAAAAATCAAGTATCCTTATTTGAAACCATCTGGCAGATTCATTCAGGAGAGATATTTGGATTACCAGGAAGGTTATTTGTGGATTTATTGGGTGTAGTCACTATCGTTTTATCTGTTACCGGAATTATTTTTTTCTTTTTTCCGGGGTGGATCAAACGAAGAAAGTGGAAACAAAATAATACTTCGAACCTGATAAAAATAAATAAATGGTCTCTGAAATGGCATAATAAAACAGGTGCATGGTTATTTGTTCCGTTGATATTATTGTTTTTTACAGGCATGTTTCTTCGCCCACCATTATTAATTGCCATAGCAAAAGCAAAGATAGCTCCAATAAAGTATTCTCATTTGGATCAGTGCAATCCATGGTATGATAAACTTCGGGATTTAAAATATGATGCCGATAAGGATTTGTTTTTGTTGGCGACATCTGAAGGAATGTTTCACTTTAACATGGAGGATTTAGCTCCGGTTCCGTTTGAAATTCAACCTCCGGTTAGTGTAATGGGGATAAATGTTTTAGAACCATTTAAAAATGGATCTTATATAATTGGCTCGTTTAGTGGTTTATTTCTGTGGCATCCTTCTCATCCGGAAGTTTATAATTATGCACAGGGAAAATTACATAAAGAGCAAAATTCAGGCAGACCAATTGGTGATTACAAAATTACAGGATTAATTAACTCTCCCGATCATCAGCAGTATATGGTAGATTATGATAAAGGTATCATTCCGTTGTATCATGAAAAAGAATTTCCAGCAATGCCTGATAATGTAATTAAAAAATCAAAAATGTCGTTATGGAATTTGTGTTTGGAAATACATACAGGAAGGTTCTTTCGATTTTTATTAAGTGATTTTTACATACTCTTAGTACCTCTATCAGGTTTAGTAAGCATTCTGGTTGTAATGAGTGGATATTTGTTATGGAAAAAACGAAAGAAATAACCCCCCCCAGTAGGCTCGGATATATCACGGTTGTTAGGCGGATTTAGCAGAGCGCAATCCGTGCAATAAGTGTGCTGTAAATCATATACAGGGGTTTGGATTGAAAGATTTTATCACTTGAGATAAGAACTAAGGATTTGTAATCCGGTCAGTAATTATATTAATATTTTGTTATTTTTATCAGATATAAAATACCAACTCATAACCTATGTCTGATAAATACAAAATATTCGATAATCAAGCAGCATACTTTATTACCATGACTACAGTGGCCAGAATAGATATTTTTACTCGCAAGAATCATAATACGCTCATTGGTGAATCGTTTTAATATGGTCAGCAGAATAAAGGGTTAGAGGTTAATGAATGAATATTTTTAGGTGCAAGGAGCAATGAGACAGGTATAAGAGCTGGATTTAAATAATCAGTAAATAAACCCGGATTACAAATCCTAGCCACTTTTACAAAGAGTTATATTGTTTTAAGTTGAGATAATTTGTCATATTTACATGATCTAAATTTCACGGATTGCGCTGCGCTAAATCCACGCGAACGTGGGGGTTCTTTCGATTTTTATTGAGTGATTTTTACATACTCATTGTACTTCTATCAGGTTTAGTAAGCATTCTGGTTGTATTGAGTGGATATTTGATATGGAAAAAACGAAAGAAATAAAACCATAATCATTACTTCATCTTCATTTTAAATTTAATTTTGTAGTTCTGTTGAAAAAAGTGAATGATGAGTAAGGCTATTTCCCGTATTATTTCAAAACATAATGAACGAATTATTGCAACCCGAAGCATTAACGAACGAAAAGCACAGTTTGTAGAAGCTCCTGAGCAATTACATCCTGAATTGCAAAACTGGATGAAACAAAACGGGTACAATCAGCTTTATTCACACCAGGCTGAAATGTTTGAGAAAGCACGTGCCGGAAAAAGCGTGGTAATAACCACAGGTACAGCAAGTGGTAAATCATTATCGTTTTATCTTCCGGTGGTTCAACGCATACTGGATAATCCCGCACGTAGAGCCATATTTATTTATCCAACAAAAGCCTTAACCAAAGATCAATATCGTAACATAAAGGAATTTGTTGCCTTTTTTGGTGAAAACAGGATTCAGGCCGGTGTTTATGATGGTGATACATCACCCAATGAACGTAGTAGAATACGTGAGCAAGCCAATATTATTCTGACCAACCCCGATATGCTGAATGCCGGTTTTTTGCCCAATCATAATAAGTATGGTTTTGCGCATATATTTGCTAACCTCGATACCATAGTTATTGATGAATTACATGCCTACAGAGGAGCCTTTGGTTCGCATGTTTCCAATGTATTCCGACGATTATTGAGAATATGCGATTATCACGGGAATAAGCCTCGGTTTTTATGTAGTTCGGCAACCATTGCCAATCCTCAGGAACTGGCAGAGAATGTTTGTCACACCCCCTTTGAAATAGTTGAGAATGATGGTTCACCGGCTCCGGCTAAACATATTCATTTCTTTCAGCCGGAATATTTGGAAGAAGCACAGCGAAAAAAAGCAGTTAGTGAAGAACTGAAAGTGATTCTCCCGGAGTTGATCTTTTCTGGAGTAAGATCCATTACCTTTTGCCAATCGCGCCGCGAATCCGAGGTAGTAACCAAGGAGAGTCGTGATATATTGGCTTCTGATCCTATGCAATACGGCATTAATATGGCCGATAAGATATCTGCGTACCGTGGAGGTTATACACCGTTGGAAAGAGCTCGTATTGAAAAGGATTTGGTTGATGGTAATTTATTGGGAGTGGTATCTACCAATGCCTTGGAGTTAGGTATAGATATAGGTACCCTTGATGCCGTTATTATGGGAGGTTTTCCTGGAACCAGAGCCAGTTTTTGGCAGCAATTGGGTAGGGCAGGGCGAAGTGGTTCCGAAGCACATGCCATTGTAATGCTAAAGGAAAAACCCTTAGATCAGTTTGTAGGTAAAAATCCTGATTGGCTTTTAAATGCAGAATCAGAAAATGCCATTATTGATAAGGACAATCTCTATATTCAGTTATCGCATATACGGGCTGCATCGGCGGAGTTACCGCTGACGATTGATGATGTTGCTTCTTTTCCTGATTTAGGTGAGATAATTCCTTTATTGATTAAAGAAGGAGAATTAATAGAACAAAACAGCACTTATCAGTGGAGTGGGGATATATCTCCAGCTCATGAAATAAGTTTAAGAAACATTACAGGAGACACTATTAAGGTAGTAGATGTAGAAAAGGAAGAAACCATAACAATTGTAGACTTAGTTCAGGCAAAGAAAGAGTTTTATCCGGGTGCAATATATCTGCACGACAGTGTTCAATATAAATCGCTGGATCTGGATTTAGAAAGCAAGACAGCATCTGTAAAAGAAGTATTTTCAAATTACTATACTGAACCACACAAACCCGGAAATATTTCCATATTGGTTGAGCATGAACACGAAAAAGAGCATCGTATCAATCGTTTCTTTGGAGATGTGAGGGTAACGGTTTTAATATCCGGATTTAAGATGATAGAGTTTAATACACATCAGAATCTTGGATATACAGACCTTGCAGAGATTCTTAAAACACAAATGGAAACGGAGGCTTGCTGGATAGAGATACCCGATAATGTGGTCAGAACATTTGTGGCAACAGGTAAAGCACCTGCTTTAGAACCTGAAGCACCAGCCGCCAAAGTTCCCCGGTTTGATTATAGTGAAGGATTGGTGCATTGCCTTAAAGCTGCTGCATCGATGCGTGTTATGGCTACAGAAAATGATTTAGGGGGTGAGATATTTTCCTTTGTTGATGATGAAACAAAACGAACCAAATATGCAGTTGTTCTTTATGATAGTTATCCGGGAGGATTAGGTTTTTCTGAAAAGGTTTTTGAATATCTGGATCAGATTATTCAAAGTGCAGGAACCTTTGTAAAGAATTGTAGTTGTAAAAATGGTTGTCCGGTTTGCGTTGGTGATCATCGTGTTGATAAGAGCTTAATTCTTTGGGCACTTCGTAATTTTTATAAGGAATTACTTTCTCCAATGTCTGGAATCATAGGAGAGAGATTAAATCGAGGAGATCAAACTTCTTTACCAAAGATGAAATGGATGGATGTAAAAAAGAACTGGAGTGAGTTATTATTGCGATTTAATCAGGAGGATAGATTTGGTGCTAAATTTTTAAAGGAGGTATCCAATGTAGAGCAAACAGCTGAGACACTGGTTTTATATATGCCTCCAAGTATCCTAAAAATATCTAATAATGAAACCGTACTTAAAGGATTAAAAGGTGAGTTTAATACAATTGTTGAAGTTCCTGAGCATTATACTCTAACATTACGAGCTGATAGTGATATTGATTTTAGGAAAGAGTTGAAAATACGACGTATGATGGGAGGAGAGAAGGAGGAATGAGGTGTTTTGATTATTGAAGTTATGAGATATTTTTTTATATTGGGTTTAAATTTAGGCAGATGCCAAATTCATTTGTTACCAAACCTAATTTTATGGCAAATAAAAAAAATAAAAGAAAATCTTGTGTTTCGCAAAAAATATCTAAAAGCAAATACAATAATGAATTAAAATCCAAAATGTACAGTGTGGTTAAAGCCGCAAAAGCTGAGGAGGCATATCGATTAATTCCCAAGAAAGAATTTGATATGCTATATTTAATGGGAATGAAACCAATTGCTATTTTACCATCTGACGGACAAGATATTCCTTCCTTTTTTTTAAAACAAATTAAAAATTTAACATATTCTTTTTTAAAAAATGAGAAATTCTGTTTTTATGAAAACGGCCCTGAAATTTCTTTATATGACTATTATTTAGTAGGCGAACCATTGCGTTTTCTTCTTCGGAATCTTAGTGATACTACTCGGAATAAAGATTTAATTTTAAAGGGATTTGAATTGTTTATGAATTACACAAATCTGCAAAATGAACCGGGTAAAGCTGCTCGTTATCTGGCCGATTTGCTGACTATGAAACTAAGTGCTTTTAGTTTTGGATATACTATATTTCAATTTGATTTTTGTCAAACAAAATCTCTTTATCCTACTATTTTCAATTGCTATTATGTGAAAATTGTTTTTACAGAACGTAGTAAGGTGTCACTTAATAATCATACTCGTGAAGTTTATAAAGTTGGCTATCCTGTAGATAACAATGTAGTTTGGATGACAACCAATCCTTCTAAGTTAGGAATTGAGTCTAATTTTGCCGATTTAGAGATTGATATTTATATTCAAAAACATGCCATTCAACGACTTTATGAACGACTGGATTGTATGGAAAAGTTTGTTATTCATTTATATCTGTTGGAAAGTTTGCTTTGTTTTACTATTGGTAATAACAGGAAAGGTCAGAAGCTTATAGAATTTAAATCCGGCGATATTAAACTTGGTTATTTAGCTTATGAATACGTAGAGGGTGTGGTAGTTATTACCACTTTTTTACTATTGACAAATAATGGAACACCCGAGGGAGATCGTTTGCAGGAAGTATTAGGCATGCAGAAATTGGATAAGCAATATCTGGGAATTGATAAGTTAAAGAATCTGGTTTTTTCTGATATCGTTGAAAACAAACAAATATATGATCTGTTTAGGGATGCAGGATGTGCAAATTTGTTTGAAATACCTAAAGATCAGTTTGTTAAAATTGATGAAAATAAAGAATTAGCCTCAAGGTTATCAGAATACTTACAAATAGAAGCTGATGTTTACGCAGATGCCACAGTTCAGGTTTAAGAACTATTATTTGGTGCCTGGTTTTGTAGATAGTTTTTGGCTTATTAAACAGTTCATAAGAGTGTAAAGTGTGATTATCTAAGCTAAGGTCTCACACCCTTAGCTTACTGATTATGCCCTTTCAGGGCATTAAAATGGTCAATATAATATTTTAACTACTAGTCCTGAAAGGACGTCATATATTAGCATAGGGTGTAAGCCCTATGCGTTTATTTCAACAATTTATAATTCCATTTTAACCAACAAAACTTTAGCAAAAGCCTTTGAGAATGATTTCTCACCAACAGATTTGAATAAGCATATTAATTCAGTTTCTGTTATTTCTGAAATAACACCTGTTCCATATTTTTTGTGCTTTACAGAATCACCAATTTGCCATTCATCCGATATTTGATTGTTAGCAGTCGTTTCATTCTGGTCTCCAGTTGTTTTTCTGTTTAATAAAGAATCAGGTATCACATTCAGAAAATAGGAAGGTTCTGCTTCTGTATTTCTTGTTGTAGGTTGAGTATGCCAGCCTATTTCAACATGGTTTTTACCTCGAGTTATGGCCACAAACAATAATCGTTTTTCTTCTTTTAAATTCTGGCTTCCTTTTTGGTGTTGGGAGAGTGGAATAATACCAGTGTTTGCTCCTGCAATATAAACACGATCAAACTCAAGACCTTTAGATGCGTGTATAGTTAATAAATGTACTCCATTCCCTTTTTCTTTAATCCTACCGTTGATGTGAAATGAGCCTTCCAGTACAACTTGTCCAATAGCAACTTTTAAGGCTGAAATACGATCGAGCCAACTCTGGTTGTTTATGAATAAAAGTAATTGTTCCCAAGCCTGACTTAAGCTATTTGTATAGTCCTGATGATGAACTGACGTTGGTTTTAATATGTTTTTAAGATTTAAAAAGTCGAGTAATGCTTTAAATTCAATATCAGAAGAGCTTATAAATTCTGATGTAAACTTTTTAATTTGTTGTAACAAAGTAATATGATCAGTAGAAGGATTTTTTCTTTTTGTAATATGTTGACAAACTATATCTAATGCAGTAATACTTTGTTCTCTTTTATTTAATGCCTGAATAATGCTTTTATTGCGTTTCATTATACCAAAAGTATTGTCAAATATCAGTGCCAGGCAAGCATCATCATCATCTGCATTAATACATACTTTTAATACTTTAAGAAAATAGTTTTGTACAGGATTATCATGGAGTTCGTCCTTTTTAACCAATTGATAGGGTATATCAGATTGTTTTAATACTGTTTCAACTATTTTAATTTGTTGATGTGTTCTGAATAGTATTGCAATAGTATCTAACGAGATGTTTTCATTTTTTAGGGAAAGCAACTTTTCTTTAAGATAAAAAGCTTCTTGCTGATCATCAAAATGGCGTACCAAATTAATAGGTGGTCCACTATGACGAGTTGCAATTAGAGATCCATTATTTTCATACAAAAGACTTTCTGCTGCAGATAATATATTTTCTGTGCTTCGATAGTTTTGTGGTAATTCCATCCATATGGCATTCCATTTCTTTTGTATTTCCTGAAAAATATTTTCTTTACTGCCTCTCCATCCGTAGATACTTTGGTTTTGATCACCTACAACGAATAATGCTGTGCTTTCACCTTTTATATTTTCAATTAAAGTAAGTTGGTCTTCGTTACAATCCTGAAACTCATCAACAATAATCCAATCAGGGGAATTCAACTGATTTTGATTTAATAATTTATTAGATAGCTCAATTAAATCATCAAAATCCATGCTGTTGGTAGTCCTCTTTTCTTTTTCTGCTATTTCTACCATTAACTTAAAATCATCTTCAGTTTTCATATTTCCCATTATGATTTCTTTAGATGCTTTATAGTTTTTCCAACGTTTATTAAGCTGATTGATATACTTAATTGTTAGGTTGTTCTGGATAATCACACGTTCCAGGAATTCTTGTTTTTCCTGTTCATCCATAACCTGAAAACCAGGTTTGAAACCCAGTTCGATTAAATTTGCATGTTCATTCAATATTTGTCTTGCTATGGAATGAAAAGTGCCAAAATATTTGAGTTGATCATTAATCAGAGTTACATTTTCTCCAAGATAAGCCGTAATTCGTTCTTTTATTTCTCTGGCTGCTTTATTTGTAAATGTAAGTACAACCATTTTATTAAAAGGTACTTTTAATACGAAATATAGATAAAAGACTTTTGCAATTAGAACTGTGGTTTTACCACTACCCACCATCGCAGAAAGAATTGTATTTTTAGATGGGGTAAATACTGCATGGCGCTGGTGTTTATTTAGCCTTTCAAAGGTGAAACCAAGTTTCGAATCAATGTTTTTAATATTTTCTATTTCATGGTGATAATCTGAAACCGGTTGGTTTATATTAGGTTTATCTTGCTGTTGAATTGCGCGACCTTCTGCTTCAAATGCATTAAATATGTTTTCCAGTTTATTTGTATCTGAATTTTTAAGTTTTGAACGAAGGTGCTTGTAACTCATTATACCCTTTAAATAAAAATAGGAAAGCAAATTTATCCGAATAATTTGTCAATAAAAAATGAACTTTAAATAAACATTAAAAAGGATTGTCAGTTTATTGAAATTAAGGAAATTAGATCGGGTTTTTTATAACTTTTTTTCTTAAATTTCGTATACATTATAAAACAGGTATTCTATTATGGAGAAAGAGCTAAAGTAACCTGATTACACGGTTGTTTCTACTAAAAGTTTAAGGGTAATTCCGGGTAATACAGGTGTTGATTTTAATATATGTATTTTCCAGAGTAATGAAACACCTAAAATATTTAATACTAAATATTGGTGTTCCATCTGATAATTATAAAATAATAAACAGATGAAAGCCCGAAAAACCATACATGCAGATTTAGAGCATAAAAAATCTCTATTTTTTGAACTTGGCTTAGTCATAAGTTTTGCTCTTGTATTGTTCTCAATGGAATTCAATTTTAAGGAAAAAGCTTCAGATGTTATTGTTTCCGATTATGTTGTAATAACAGAAGAAGAAATGGTGCCTATTACCAGACAGGAAGAAACTGTAGCTCCACCACCACCATCTCCAATAAAAACATATGACGTTATTAATATTGTTGAAAATGATATTGAAATAGAGGAAGAGCTTGAAATATTGGATACTGAAACAGATCAGGATGAGATGGTAGAGGTTGTGGAAGAAATTAATATTGAAATGGAAGAGGAAGAAGCATTGGATGCTCCAATTTTCATGGTAGTAGAAGAGATGCCTATTTTTCGACCTGATATTTGTAAAACTACCATTGAAGGTCAGCTGGAATTAATGCGATATATTGCCTCAGCAATAAGATACCCTGTTATTGCTGCTGAAAATGGCATACAGGGAAGAGTATATGTTTCATTTGTAGTTTCTCCTAAAGGAAAAGTTACAAATGTTGAAGTTACAAGAGGTGTATCTAAAGCACTTGATGAAGAAGCTGTTAGAGTTGTTGCTGAGTTACCAGCATTTTCACCGGGTAAACAACGAGGAAAACCGGTAAGGGTTAGATATTCTGTTCCAATAAACTTTGTTCTTAGATAGATTCTACAATAAGCCTCGGATGAGTATTTTACTATTCTAAAGGATGTTTTATTACGCCCTTATTTTTCCATCTTCCACTTAAATAATATATTAATGAACCAATCATACCTACACACCAACCTGCAGGGATAGCCCACCAAATACCATTTACTCCAAAGCTGTCAGAGAACACAATAGCCAACGGTATACGAATTAACCACAAGCTAAAAAGAGATATAAACATTGGTATTAATGTAGCTCCTGCACCTCTTAAAACGCCGTGCAGAATAAACATTGTAGAAAAAATAAGGTAAAAGGAACTAACGATAACAAGGTAATTTTTACCATGCATGATTACATTCTCGCTATCGGAAAATAGTCTCATTAAATTATCTGAGAATAAATATGCAATTACCATCACAAGAAAAGAAATAGACCAGGCCATAAATAAGGAAGCCCATACACCTTTCTTTATTCTATCTATTCTATTTGCACCCAAATTCTGGCCAACAAATGCAGATAGAGCAGAGGCCAGGTTTAACGCAGGTAGAGCAGCTAAAGAGTCTATTCTTCCGGCTGCAGTAAATGCTGCTAAAACATCAGAATCAAAGTTGTTTACAATTCTTATTAAAGCCATAATTCCTAATGCAACGAACGATTGTTGAAATGCTGTAGGTAAGCCTATTTTTATGTTTTGTCTGAAAATTTTAGTGTTAAATACCCATTTCTTTAAATTGAAAGAGATAATATGTTGATGCTTTTGTAAATATACAATGGCTCTGCCAAATGCAATGAATTGCGATATAACAGTAGCAAAAGCCACACCTTTAATTCCCCATTTAAAGACTACAACAAACAGAATATCGAGTATAATATTCATAATTGTAGAAAAAATCAGAAAACGAAGAGGTGTTTTAGAATCGCCTAGTCCTCTAAGAATAGAAGTAGTCCCATTAAAGCCAAAAAAGGCAATCATACCTGTCATGTAAACAGTGAAATACTCAACCGACTGAGGTAAAATATCATCACCTACATTTAACAATTGGAATATTTCTCTATTGAAGAATATCCCAATAAACATGATCACAAAACTGGCAAAAAATAAGAATATGTAAATGGTTGTGATGGCCTGCTTTACTTCCTGCATTTTTTTTGCACCAAAGTATTGAGATATAACAATGGTTGCGCCACTGCCAATACCAATTACAAAGGCAATTAAAGTATAGAATAAAGGAAAAGATGCACCAACTGCAGCTAATGCTTCATCACCTAAAAAACGACCTACAATAATGCTGTCAATAACATTATATAGTTGTTGAAACAAATTACCCAGCACCATAGGTAGTGCAAAGTTAAATATCAATTTTGCTTCATTTCCTGTTGTAAGGTCTTTCATTCACTCTAATTAAATACATTATAAAACCACTATTATAAAATAATGTTTTCGTTTAGTAAGGCACAAAGCAACACAATAATTCATGAATAATCAAAAAACGCCTTTACTATTTGTAAAGGCGTTTTTGTTTTTAAAATATAGATTATTTATAATCAAATATTAATGTGGTGTTTACATCAGGAATTTTAAAATAAACAGTACCGCTAAGAAATAGCTTACAATTGAAATCTCTTTATATCTTCCTGATAATAATTTTAATATTACAAAAGCCAACATACCAAATACAATACCTTCTGCAATACTATAGGCCAATGGCATCATAATAACAGTTAAAAATACAGGTATTGATTCTGTATAATCTTCAAGATCTACTTTCAATATAGGTGATAACATAAAAGAACCCACTATAATTAAAGCAGGTGCAGTAGCTGCATCAGGAACCATTAAAAACAATGGAGATAAGAACAATGCAATAAAGAACATACCTGCGACGGTTAGTGATGTTAATCCTGTTCTACCTCCTTCGGCTACTCCGGACGCACTCTCAACATAAGTTGTAACCGTTGAAGTACCTAGAGCAGCACCCACTGTTGTTCCGATAGCATCAGCAAATAAAGCCTGTTTTACTCTTGGAAGTTTACCATCTTTATCTAACATATTTGCTTTTGAAGAAACCCCAATTAGTGTACCTACTGTGTCAAACATATCCACAAATAAGAAAGTAAAAAGTACAACTAACATTTTCATAGAGAAGATCTCATGGAAATCAAACTGAAATGCAATAGAACTAATACTAGGAGGTGTTGAAATAATTGAGGTATCAGGTAATTTAGTTACACCTAATGGAATACCTAAAACTGTAGCTGCAAAAATTCCAATTAGAAGTGCTCCTTTAACTTTTAATGCTAATAATACACCAATAATAACCAAACCAAATGCCATAATTAGTACCGTAGGTTCCTTCATACTACCTAATCCCACAAGTACTGCATCATTATTTACAATTAATCCGGCATGTTGCATACCTATAAAAGCAATAAATAAACCAATACCTGCAGATATGGCATGTTTCATATTAGTAGGAATTGAGTTAACTATTAATTCTCGGATATTAAATACTGTAAGAACTAAAAATATGATCCCTTCTAAGAATACTGCTGTTAAAGCAAATTGCCAGCTACAATTCATTCCTATACATACCGAGAATGCAAAAAAAGCATTTAATCCCATTCCCGGAGCTAAAGCAAAAGGTAATTTTGCCCAAAGAGCCATTACTAAAGTACCAACTATCGCAGATATAGCAGTAGCTGAAAATACAGCATTTACATCCATGCCTGTTTTAGATAAAATATCCGGATTAACAGCAAGGATATATGCCATTGTCATAAAAGTGGTAATCCCAGCAATAACTTCTGTTTTTACCGTAGTTTTATTTTCTTTTAGTTTGAAGAATTTTTCTAACATATCTTAAAATTTAGAAAGTCCATTTGACTGCTAATGTAGGATTAACAACAAAATCATTATCAACGAAATTACTGCTCATCTCAATTTCTCCACCAAATGAGAAGTTTGGACAGGCATTATACCATAATTGAGGTTCTGTAAGGAATACATATTTTTTGTCTCCAAAATAAGTATCTTGTCTCCAGAAATCTGCAAATCCTGTCACAGAAAGTTTTCTATCCCAAAAGTGAAGTCCCCAAACAGCTGTTAATTGAAATCCCGAAAGGTTTTCAGTTGTATAATCATCATTTATTTTTCCATCTTTAATATGCTTATAGTTGGCTTGTAGTGTTAATACTTTTGAGAAATCAGCATTATTAAGAGTGTATTGAGCACCAATTAACCACGAGTTATTGATTGGTCCAAAATATGCACCTCCACTGTTAAATTCAACTCTAGGTTCAAGTTTTTGAGTTTCATTCCATTTGAAGCTTCGAGCTATTTCCCAGTAGGCTAAAGAGAATCCATTATCTGTGTTACGATCATCTTCGTTACTAAAGTCCATATCTACAAAGAAAAATGTACTACCATATTTATCTGGCTTAAACATTTCTAATGTAGTGGTAATCAATTTTCGTTCTTCACCAAAATCATAATGTACCTGAAGATTTTGAGCTGTGCTTAATTTTCCTAAGAAAATCAATAATACACTAAGTAAAACTAATTTTTTCATGTGTCTAAATTTTGTTTTTAATTGTCACATGGAACAAACCATAATAGTTATTTTTCTGTGTAAGAAAATTCTTTAAATGGTTCGTTTCCTACGTTTTCTTCTTTTGTTAAATGTGATTATTTAGGAATTAATTATTTATCTATTAATATAATACAATTATATTATAGTTAAATATCATTTCCCGTGAATCATTAAATATGCGTTTTCATTTGAGTAATTAAGGGCACAAAAATAGAATTTTTTATAATGGAGATAAAAAAAAGAATAAGAACTTACTTTTTTTATAAAAGGTATGATAATTGATTAAGGCCTCAGACTAATTTTAATATTTGTCCGAAACATTTTTTTCTATCTTTGCCGATGATGAGAACAAAATTACATTATATAATATTTTGCTTATTTATAAGCACATTAGTTGCAGCTCAACCAGGAGGAGAAGGGAGACCTGATAATATGCCTCAAAGGGGAGAACAGATGCAGCAGAACCAGTTAAAAAAGGATACTATAATCAATTTACAAGACAGATTATGGTCTTGGAAAATGAAAGATGATTACACATTGATTGATACAATGGTTGTAGATACTATTACATCAGGTTTTCAAAATTATGATCCAATTTATCGAAATAGTTTCTCTAATATAGATTTAGGTAATAAAGGAAGTGCTTACATAACGAATTTATTATCAAACAAATCATCTTTTAATGAATTCATCTTTATTAATTCATTGCAAAATCAGTTTGTTCAGCCTGAGGATATTCAGTATTTTAACACAAAGGTCCCTTATACTAATTTAACATATATAAATGCAGGTCCAAGTCGTAAATCAGAAGAGAACTTCACAGGTTTTTTCACACAAAACATTAATAAGGATTGGAACTTGGGGATTCGATATAATTTAGTATCTACAATTGGTTTATATAATGCACAAAAAGTTGACAATCGTAATTTCAATTTGTATTCAAGTTATCATAGTCCCAAATATTCAATGCATGCTGTTATAACATATAATAGCATAGAGCATCTGGAAAATGGAGGACTGAATAATGATGATCCTACTTACATAACAGATTCTGAAAAAAGAAAAGAATATAAAAGGGCAGAGGACATTCCTGTAAAATATATGTCGGCTACTAATAAGATTAATAATTTTCAGATCTTTTATAACCATTCATTAGGTATAGGAAAAATAAATCTAAAAAGAGATCATAATGATTCTATAGATACAGAAATTGCTGATGTTGAAGATTATGAATTACCTGTAAGTACTGTATATCATACATTACATGCGGGTAATTATAAACGTGTTTATAAAATTGATGAATTAGACACTTATCTGGATGATGATAATTTAATTCCGTTATATGATAATATTTATGCTGATACTTTACAAACACGAGACTCTACCTCGTATTCATTTTTAAAGAATACATTTCAAATTAGGTTTAATGAAGAGGCAAACTCATTATTTAAATTTGGTGTTCGTGCATTTTTAACAAATGAGATAAAATATTATAAATACCAGAAGTCCCCTACTAGTTATACAATTGATGAAGATTATGACTACGATATTCCAAATTACAGACATAACGATACAACACTTGTAACAACAGCCGTTGGAGGACAGGTATTTAAAAATTTAGGAAAGAATTTCTGGTGGAATTTGGGAGGTAAGATATATGTTCAGGGTTATAGATTAGGAGATATAGATTTGCAGGGTAATATAAATTCCTTGTATAGGATTTTTAAAGATACGGCTGGTATTTATGGTAGAGGTAGAATTCTATTAAAGAGTCCTGAATTACTGCAGGAAAATTATTATTCAAACCATTTTCAATGGGACAAAAGCTTTAAGCAGGAAAAATTGGTAAATATTGAAGTAGGATTAAAAATTCCAACCCGAAGGTTAAAATTATCATGGGAGTCAAAAGTATTTACAGATTATATGTATTGGAACAGTGAAGCTTTACCAGATCAAACATCTGAAGTTATAAGTGCTTTCCAGCTAACTTTAACTAAAGATTTCACCTTTGGTCCATTGCATAGTGACAATAAACTTGCCTACCAATTTACAAGTAATCAGGCCTATTTGCCATTGCCTGAATTTGCCGGATATAGTTCCAATTATTTAAATTTTTATCTTGCCAAACGAGTACTTCAAATTCAGGTTGGCGTTGATGCAAAGTATCATACAGAATATTATACTCCTGGATACATGCCTGCAACAGGACAATTTTACAACCAAAATGTAATCAAAGTCGGTAATTATCCATTTTTAGACGCTTTTGTAAATTTACATATTAAAAGAGCAAGAGTATTTATTAAGTTAGATCACTTTAATCAAAGTTTTATGGATAGAAATTACTTCCTGACTTTAGGTTATCCTCATGCTCCAATGCGTGTAAAATGGGGTGTTTCATGGAATTTCTATGATTAAGAATTGTTCTAATTTAGCATACTCATCAAAGAACTTTTGCCGCAAAGTATAAATGATATATCTTTGTGAGCTAAAGTTAAATTCTTACTTATGAGAGGTATAGAAAGATTTGTTTGGCTTTTGCTTATTGTTATAGTAGGTTGTGCACCTTCCGGCAATAAAGTAAAAACTAATAAAGTTGATGAAGAAGTTGCATTTGACTTAAAGCAAATAAAAGAGAGAGGAAAGCTGATAGTTGTTACTGACTATAATTCTACCAATTATTTTATATATAAAGGTACTCCAATGGGTTATCAACTTGAATTATTAAACGAATTCTGTAATAATTTAGGTATAAAATTGGAAGTTGTTGTTAGTAATGATGTTGAAAAGAACATCGAAGACTTAAGACAGGGAAAAGTTGATTTAATAGCCCAAAACCTTGCTGTTACGAGAGATAGGGCAAAAAAAATCCAGTTTACCGAACCGCACACATATTCGCGTCAGGTATTAGTGCAAAGGGTTGGAGATAAGGATACTACCCAAAACAGAAAGTCTGATTTTAATGCGTTAATTCGAAATCAATTAGATCTTGCCGGAAAAACTATTTATGTACAAAAAGGTTCTTCCTATGTAAATCGACTAAATAGTCTTTCTGATGAAATTGGAGATACAATTAATGTTGTTGAGATTCCTGATTATGAGGCTGAGCAGCTAATAGGATTAGTAGCTGAAGGTGAGATTTTATATACTATTTGTGATGAAATATTGGCAAGAGTAAATAAAAACTACTACGAAAATATTGATATAGAAACTCCAATTAGTTTTCCTCAAAAGCTTGCCTGGGGAGTAAGGAAGAAATCTACAGATTTATTACAGGTTGTAAATAATTGGCTTATCAGGTTTAAAAAGTCAGCAAAATACAATATTATATATAAAAAGTATTTTCTTAATCGTAGATCTACACATATTGTTGATGCAGGTTATAATTCACTTAAAGGAGGGCTTGTTTCTGAATTTGATGATATTATTAAGAAAGAATGTGAGAATATTGACTGGGACTGGAAATTAATTGCTGCACTAATTTATCAGGAATCGAGGTTTTTACCGGAAATAAAGAGCTGGGCAGGAGCTCAAGGGTTAATGCAACTAATGCCTGAAACAGCAAAAACATTTGGAGTACACAACATAACCTCCCCTCAGGAGAATATCAGAGGTGGAATTAAGTTTTTAAAATGGCTGGATAAAAGGATGGCATTAAGGGTAGATGATCCGGAAGAACGTTTAAAATTTGTATTGGCATCATATAACGTAGGAATTGGTCACGTTTTGGATGCCATGAAATTGGCAGAGAAAAATGGTAAGAATCCTAAAATATGGGAAGGAAACGTAGATTATTACTTATTAAATAAATCTAATCCAAAATACTTTAACGACCCGGTTGTTGAATTTGGTTATTGCCGTGGAGAAGAACCTTATTTGTATGTTAATGAGATTCTTGAGCGTTATGAACATTATAAAAATCTAATGGAGTAGGTGAATGTTTTGGTGAATTGATAATTTCTATTAATTCGCTTATTATCATTGCTGTTGCACCCCATACTTTACGACCTTCAATATTTATAAAGGGAGCTTTAATCAAAATACCATTCTTTTCTTTTTCAAAGAAATCAATGTTTTCTGGATTTACTATTTGTGATAATGAAGCTTCTAAAATAGATTCAACTTCATAAGTGTCAGGCTTAAATTCAGGTGTATAATTAATATAACCCACGTAGGGCCATACATTAAAATTGCTATTGGGAATGTAAATGGGGCTTAATTGACCAATGATTTCTATATCATCGGTATTTACACCAATCTCTTCATAAGTTTCTCTTAAAGCTGTTTGACTAAAGTCAAGTTCTCCGGATTCAACTTTTCCTCCAGGTAAACTTATTTGACCACTATGAGCTCCATTATATGTAGGTCGTTGAATAAAAGGAATATAAAGGCTATTGTTTTTTGGATAAAATAAAATTAAAACTGCACTTTCTCTTGTTTCATTTTTATTTGGTTCAATAAGACCAGTAAAACGAACATTTGGAGACATTTTTAAATGTGCTTTTTCACCAGGTAATTTACCCTTTAATTCATCGTGGAGTATATTGATAAAATTAGTATACATAAGCCAGTTCCCTTTCATTGTTAATATACTAATTTATACTTAAAAAAGATTCAATAGATTCTTAATAATTTATAAAATTACAGAAGGATTAAAAAAAGAAATGCCAGACGTTTCTGGCATTTCTTTATTGTCTTGTCTTTAATTTAAACCTTTTGTATAAATACATTTATTTATATATAATAATCATGCCACAAATATTTCAGGTAATCTAAAAAACTATTGGTGATGCTTTATTGTATTGATTATTAGGCGTTAATTTTTAGGGTTAAAATTGAGTTAATGAAAATTAGTAATTTGCGGTAATTTCAATATTGTTCATTTACGTTCAGGATGCGTTCGAAGATGAACACATATTTAGTTAGGTTTTGATTTGTATATGTAATAAGATTACTATTTGAAGTTTAAAAATTATGTTTCGAAGATCTCCTTCACGATTTTGATAAATAACATATGTCCTTTCTGTGATTCCTAATAACCTCTTTTCGACATAAATTTTTGTATACAGAGCACTTATGATTTGTGCGTTTCAACTAAAAAATCTGAAAGAATAGCTGGCTGTTTTAAAGAATTTTTAGGTAATAGATCGCTGTTTAAAAGCGGAATATTATTTTTTGCCCAAAAGAACACGTCTACTTCTTTGAATTTTTCAGAATAACTCGATAATTGTATATCTGCCTGTTATGATAATCTTAAACATAGTTCAATCAAATGCCTTTTAGATAATATCTAATGATATTAATTCTAAAATTTTAATCGAGCTACTACTAAACCAAATGTTCTAACATTAGATATAGAAAGGCTAAAATATTCAATATATGCTACTGGATTTCAAGAAAAACTAATCATTAAAATGAATACTAGCTTATAATTTAGCTATGCAGATGTTTATGTTGTACTGGAATGAAGTTTAATTAGTTATTACGTACCGATAAAATTATAATTAACAATCAATTTTGATAAAAAATGCACAATTAATTTTATTACTATAAATATAGTACTATATTTATAGTAGTTTTAATTGGCAGAATTTCGTAAGAAATAACTAATGGAAATCGATATAAGAATAATCAGATTTTTTCATACTTAGAAGAATAGTTTCATACGATCATGTAAAAAATAGATATATGAAAATAAAGCAGTTAACAAAAGCAGAGGAAGAGGTGATGCAAATTCTATGGGAAATAAAAGAGGGAACCGTGAAAGATATTCTTGATGGTTTTAAAGAAAAGCAGCCTGCATACACAACAGTAGCTACTGTTTTAAAGGTTTTAAAAAAGAAAGATGTTGTTGAAAATAAAGCTGTAGGAAATACTTACATATATTACCCAAAGATGACCATAGAGGAATATTCAACAATTCAGATGCGTCATCTGGTTAACAACTATTTTGGTGGAAGCTTTAAAAGATTGGCTGCATTTTTTGCAAAGGATAATGACCTTAACCTTGAAGATTTGGAATATATGTTAAAAGAAAGTAAAGAGTCTGATAAGAACGATAAAAATTAACCAATGGAACTTATAAATTACTTAACCCGGTCAATACTAATATTATCATCATTTATATTATTGTATTTATTAGCCTATCGTAAGGATAATTACTTCCAACTCTACAGAGTTTTTTTAATATTGGGAATTATTTGCTCCTTTATACTTCCATTTATTGAAATTCGGTATTCAATTTTCTTAAAGTCTTTGGATGTAAATAATTTTTATAAACAGATTGATGTACCTGTATCTGCCCCGATATCAGAAAATGTAATAAATAAAAGGGTAGAAATTAATTGGTTCAATTTAGTTTACTGGGTATATCTTTCAGGAGTAATAATTCATATACTTAGGTTTATTTATAGCCTAATTAATATTTTAAAGTTGATCAAAAACTGCTCAAAAATAAATAAAGATGGATTTACGTTTTTTGTAGGAGATATGGTTGATGAACCATTTACTTTGGGTTCATATATATTCTTAAATAACGATACGTACTTTAAAGAAAGATTTGCTGATATCATAGCTCATGAAAAAGTACATTTAAAACAACAACACTGGATTGATGTTTTGTTAGCTGAAATTTTAATAATAACACAATGGTTTAACCCATTGTCGTGGTATTATAGTCGTTTAGTAAAACAAAATCTGGAATATATTGCTGATCAAAAAGTTATTAATCTTGGGTTTTCAATAGAAAAGTATATACAATCAATTATTTGTGTAACAATGGGAGCGGAAGCGTCAGTGCTAGCCAATCACTTCCGGTTTTCCCAAAATAAACAACGATTAAAAATGATGAAAAATGTAAGAAAATCCAAATGGAAACGGTTAAAATTATTATTGGTCTTACCATTAATTAGTGGTTTTTTATGGGCTTTTAGTGAAGCAGAGTATAAGTATGATACAAATTCAGATATTACTTTAGAACAAAATTTCAATATTAATAAAGAGAAATTTTTGATAAGAGGTTATGTAAGTGAACCTAATGATACTATCGAAATCCAAAAAGAGGATGGGACATATGAGGTGAGAGTAATAAGAGGTTCTTCATTGCCGGGTACAAGTATAATAATAAAAGGAACTACAAGAGGAACTGTAGCAGATAGAAATGGGTTTTATGAATTAGAAGTATCAAAAGGAGAGGAGATTGTGTATTCTTTTGTTGGTTTTAAGACTGCAATAATTAGTATAGTTGACCAGAAAGATATTGATGTACAATTAGAGAAAACTGTATACGAATTAGATCCTTCTGTTAATTATAAGAGCCAGGAAGAAAATATTAAAACTTCGTCTGCAAATGTAGAAGAACCTGTTTTTGTTGTGGTTGAAGATATGCCATCATACAAAGGAGGAAATAATTTGTTTTTTGAAAAACTAAAAAAGTTAGTGAAACAAGAAAAGGTTAAAGATTCAAATCTCTCCGGAGTTGTTAATGTTCAGTTTAGGGTTAATGTAAATGGTAAAATTGAAAATATCAGAGCAAGAAACAGAACCGGGAATCAGGAAGCCAACATTGCAGTTAGTTTAGTCTCTTTATTGGGTGATTGGAAACCTGGTATACAAAGAGGAAAACCGGTACAATGTTATGTATCTGTACCAGTAGAATTTAAATAAAGTACTTTACTTAATTGAAAACCTAAACAACAACAATATTATTTGAAAGGGAAAGCCATTGGTTTTCCCTTTTTGTATCTTAATGGATAATAGTTACCTCCCATTAATCAATCAAAGCGAATAGCTTCTACTGGAGTTATTTTTGTGATTAGATAGGATGGACCAACCATCATTAAATATGACAATACTATAGTTGCTATATTTAAATAAACAAGATGTAAAATATTTAATGACATAGGCACTGTATCCAGATAATAATTATCAGGATCAAGACTAATTACGCCGAATTGATTTTGTAGGAAATAAATTAATATACCTATAATATTTCCCCAAATAATACCTTTAATAATAATAAAGGATGCGAGGTATAAAAATACTTTTCTGATATTCCAGTTTTGCTTACCTAAGGCTTTTAAAATACCAATCATAGCGGTACGTTCCAATATAATGATTAAAAGACCGGAAATCATATTAAAACTTGCAACCAGTATAATAAGAATCAAGATAACAGTTACATTCATATCCAGCATATCGAGCCAGCCCAGAATCTGAGGTTGCTGTTGAGCTATCGTTGTAGTTCGTAACAAACCTCCGTCAGGCGATATATGAGCAGCAGCCAGTATGTCAATATCTCTTGCTGCAGAACTCATTTGATCAAAGTTTTCTAAAGTAATTTCATAACCAGTAATCTGATTATCCTCCCAGTTATTTAACTTGATAATATGTCTGATATCAGCAAAAATATATAGTTTGTCAAACTCAGGTAAATGAGAATCATATATAGCTGATATTTTAAAGTTGCGGGCTCTGATCTTATCCTGAAAAAAATAAGTAGGTACCTTATCTCCAACTTTTAATTGCAATAATTGAGCAAGAGTTTTGGAAATAATAATCTCGTTCGATGTGTTATCTGATTTTAATTCAGGTATAGTGCCTTCTACAATTATATCATCAAAGTAACTCCAATCATAATCTTGGCCAATTCCTTTTATGATAATGCCTTGAATATTATCCTTAGTTTTAATTAAACCGGGTTTGGTTGCAAACTCCTGAACTTTAGTAACTCCGGGTAAAGTTTTTAACTGTGTTACAAAAACTGAATCACGTTCTATAGGATTTGTTTCGTAAGAAAAATTATAATCGTAATTAATAACCTGAATGTGAGAACTGAAACCAACTATTTTATTTCGTATTTCTTTTTTAAATCCGGTTCCTATTGCCATTGATAATATCATAACCACCATTCCAATGATTATTCCTAAAGTGGCAACCTTAATTACAGGCCCTGCAAGTTTTTTTCCTGTAACTTCTCCCTTTCTTATTTTGTTGGCTATGTATAAATTGAGATTCAATGTTTCAAAAACAATTTTAAATACGTTAATTGTACTGTAATTTGTGGAATCCAAATATAATGGAAATAATTATACCTTTTTGTTAAGTTGACTAAACAAAGTGAGGTTTGATTAATAGATAAGATGTATTTCAATATGAAAGGAAGGGAATGAGGAAGAGTATAAAAAAAGCTAAGAGTAAAATGCTCTTAGCTTTAATGTTTTATATTTTTTTCTTTCCGGGATAAGCTTCGAGCGCTTTCTCTATTACGATAAGTGCTTTCTTCAAATCATCTTCATTAAGTACATAGGCGATTCGAACTTCGTCTTTTCCGAGATATCTACTACTGTAAAAACCTGATCCCGGGGCCATCATTACTGTTTGGTTTTCATATTGAAACTCGCCCAATATCCACTGGCAAAAATGATCAGAATCTTCTACAGGTAATTTAGTCATTGTATAAAATGCACCTTTAGGAACCAAAGAACGTACTCCTGGAATTTTATTTAATCCATCAACTAGCACGTTTCTTCTGCCTAAATACTCATTATATACCATTTCTGAGTAATCATCTGCAGCTTCCAATGAAGCACAAGCAGCAATCTGTCCTAATAATGGCGGACTTAAACGAGCCTGAGCAAATTTCATTGCAGAGTCTATCACTTGCTTGTTACGACTCACTAATGCTCCAATTCGTATTCCACATTCACTGTATCGTTTACTTACAGAATCGATTAATACAACATTATCCTCTAATCCTTCAAGTTTCAGGGCAGAAATATGGTTGTAATCATCATAACAAAATTCTCTGTAAACTTCATCAGATAATAAGTATAAATCATTCTTAAGAACAATTTCTCTTAACTGATTTAATTCCTCCTGAGAATATAAATATCCAGTAGGATTGTTCGGATTACATATAAAAATACCTTTAGTTTTAGATGTAATCAATTTTTCAAATTCCTCAATTGGAGGAAGAGCAAAACCATCTTCAAATTTTGAAGTAATAGGTTTTATATTAATTCCTGTAGCAGTAGCAAATCCACTATAGTTTGCATAAAAAGGTTCAGGAATAATAATTTCATCACCAGGATTAAAGCAGCAGAAAAAAGCAAACATAAAAGCTTCAGACCCCCCTGTTGTAACCATTATTTGATCCGTATTTACATCGATATCAAATCTTTTATAATATTTGGTGAGTTTTTGCCTGTATTCTAATAGACCAGCTGAGTGGCTGTATTCCAGAATGTTGCGATCAATATCTTTAACGGCATTAATGGCGACCTCAGGAGTGTGAATATCAGGTTGTCCGATATTTAAATGATAAACTTTAACTCCTCTTGCTTTTGCTTCGTCAGCAATAGGAACAAGTTTTCGAATTGGTGAGGGTGGCATATCAACGCCTCTTTTAGATATAGATGGCATATAATCAAAATTTAAAAATTGGATGCAAAAATAACAAAAAGCTGATAAATGTCACATCGAGTTTAATGTAAAAATTAAATAAAGTTTAAATGGCTTTAATTTAATTCGTAAAAGTCATGTGTTTAGTATTTTTATATTTTATAGATTTGAAACATATTGAGGAATTATACGATATAACTGATATATGAGTAACCCAAAAACTACCATTAGTTTATTATTATTTTTTGTATTATTATTTGCAGGTAATTATACCTATTCTCAGGTTATAAGTGGTGTAGTCAGATCCTCCGATGGAGAAAGTATCCCTTTTGCTTCTATTTTTATAAAAGAACTAACAACCGGTACAACAACCAATCTAGAAGGAGAATACATCATTAATTTGGAGCCGGGAACTTATAAGGTTTCTTTTCAGGCACTAGGTTTTTCTAAAGTTATTGAAACAATAACTATCACAAATGCTGATATTGTAAAGGATATAGTTTTAAAACCACAGGATTATAAGATTAAAGAAGTAAGAGTATATTCCGGGAAAGAAGATCCAGCATATGGTATTATTCGCAAGTCAATCAGTTTAGCTCCTTATTTTTTACGTCAGGTAAAGTATTATAAAGCCAGTGTTTACCTCAAGGGAGGTTTTGATATGAATAAGATACCTGCGTTATTCCGCAAGCAATTAAAGGAGGAAGGTGTAGAGCAGGGGAAAACCTATGTGGCTGAGTCTATTAATGAAATCATATTCAATGCTCCCAATAAATATGAGCATCATGTAATATCCAAGCGATCAACAATCCCCAATAACAGTGAAGATGAAGTTTTGGGTTATTTAAACTATAGTTTTTACGATTCGGAAAGCGATATAGCTATATCACCAATATCTCGTAAGGCATTTTCTTTTTATAGTTATAGATATGAGGGATTTTTTCAAGAGGGTGATTATTATATCAATAAAATAAAGGTAACTCCTAAACGAAAAAATCAAAAGTTGTTTGAAGGCTACATTTATATTGTAGATAATCTATGGAATATACACTCAGTTGATTTGGTAAATGAACAGTTTTTTGGAAAAATACGAATCAAACAGGTTCAGGAGGAAGTGAAAGGTAAAGCCTGGCTACCGGTAAGTCATATGTTTGAAGTGGATGTAAAAACGTTTGGTTTTAATGCAACAGCCAATTATGGTGGATCTGTGAAATATGAGGAGGTTTCTTTAGATGAAGATCTTCCTGTTCCAAGTTCTCTGAAAGAGGCTTATGCCATGGATGAAGAAGCAGAAATAGAGGAAGAAACTCCGGAAACCCCATTAAATAAGAACCAGCAGAAAATTGAAGATCTTCTGAAAAAGGACGATTTAAACAACAGAGAAATGCTGAAACTTTCCCGATTAATCGAGAAAGAGAATGAAAATATTGAGCAAATGGGGAGGGGATTACAGCTTGAATCCCTTGATAGTACATACAAAATAGTTCGTGATACTGTTCCTTCTGATAGTATAGACTGGAATAAGATTAGACCCATTCCTTTAAGTAAAAAAGAAATTGAAAGCCTTGGGATAAGGGATTCTTTAACATTGGTGCTTTCCGGAGTAAAACAGGATACCGTAAAAGTTGAAGAAGATAAAAATGAATCGCTTAGTGTAATAGGAAATATTATCGGAGGCAAAAAATATGTTATATCTGATAGTGTTCCTCGTATAACATTACGTCATTATGGAATTATTGATAAAGAATCATTTTCATTTAATGCAGTAGATGGATTTATATTTCAGCAGCGTCTTAATTTCAGGTATTATTTTATGAATGAAAAAAAGAGTCTTTTATACCTGCGACCTGATTTTAAATATGCTATAAACAGAAATGCTTTCAACTGGAATCTTTATGCAAGGTTAAACTATGATAATATTAAGCATACTGTGTTTACCTTAGAAACAGGCCAATGGAGTAAAGACTTTAATGAATATACCGGAATAGCTAATTACCCTAATATTGTATCCTCATTATTGTTTAAGGAGAACTACATGAGATTATTCCAGGATAATTATATCAGTATTGATACTAAAACAGATATAGCTAATGGTTTGGTATTTAATGCAAAAATTAAATACCAGGATGTAGATAAGCTTGAAAATTCAACGGACTTTTCATTAGGTAATCAGGAAGGTGAATATTATGATAATAATAATATTGATAGTCGTTTCTTGTCAGATGTATTTCAAAGCAGAAAAGGTGTTCAGTTGAGAACAAGTATACAATATACTCCAATGTATTATTATCGAATTGATAAGGGACGTAAAAGGATGATAGAATCAAAATACCCGACTTTTACCTTAGCTTATGAAAAGGGAATTAAAAAAGTTCTGGATTCGGAATCTGATTATGATTTAATAGAGTTAAGTCTCAATCAGGAATTTGAATGGAGTTTTATGTATGCGTTTAATTATGATATACGAGGTGGGTATTATAGTAATAATTCCAGTATGCATTTTTCTAATTTTACACATTATAACACAAGTGAAATACCTATATCATTTAAAGATTGGAAGCGTAATTTTAACTTATTAGAAGATTATAGATACAGTACCAATAAATGGTATATTGAAGGGCATTTATGTTATTCTACTCCATACTTATTAATTAAGAACATTCCTTTTTTACAAGATAAACTTTGGAATGAAAATATTTATATTCATCATTTAACACAGCCTGAATTAAAAAATTACAACGAGGTCGGTTATGGAATTAATCAAATATTTTTAATGATGAATATTGGTGTTTTTGCAGGTTTTAAGCAATTTGAATTTAATAACTGGCAAGTGAAATTAAGTTTAAACCTTGATAATTAATAATTGTTGTATATTAAGATTAAGTATCTGTTTATGGAGAATAAATAGGGCAGGATCTTTGTTATAATCACTCGTTTTTACGTCAAAATATACTTTTACTATGAAGAAATTTTTCAGGATTATTGCTATTGTTCTTGGTGTTCTTTTACTTCTGATATTTTTTACTCCCATTTTGTTAAAAGGGAAGATTGAGAACATTGCAAAACAAGAAATAAACAGTCAACTTAATGCTAAGGTAAATTGGGATAAATTTTCATTGTCACTTGTTAAGAAGTTTCCAAGTTTATCTGTAAATATGACAGGATTAAGTGTTGTAGGAACCCAACAATTTGAAGGAGACACTCTCTTATCAATAAATTCATTCTTAGTATCAGTCGATTTAATGTCTGCTATAAGTGGAGATCAATTAGAAGTTGAAACTATTTTACTGGATAAACCTTCAATATCAGCAATTGTTTTGGCCGATTCTACTGCTAACTGGGATATAATGAAGACTACCTCAGAGGAAATGCAGGAGGAAACTACAGATACGTCCTCTACAAACTTTGGAATTACCTTACAACAGTTTCAAATTAAAGATGCCACAATTAAATACAATGATAAAACATCTGATTTAAGTGCATTAATAACAAATTTTAATCTCGATCTTTCTGGTGATTTTAGTGCATCGTCAACTGATTTAAATCTTAATACATCAATAGAGAGTGTTGATGTTAAAATGGACGATATAAAATACTTAAATGGCTTATCAGTTTCTTTATCTGCAGCGATGCTAGCTGATATGGATAAAATGCTTTTTACTTTTAAGGAAAATGATTTAATGCTAAATAGATTAAACCTTGGATTTGACGGAACGGTTGCCATGTTGGAAGAAGGTTATGATTTAGATTTATCGTTGAATACCAAAAGAACTGATTTTAAGGCTATTTTCGATTTAATACCTGATGTTTACCAAAGTTATATTGAAGGAATTGATACAAAAGGAAATTTAACCCTAACATCAACAGCAAAAGGAATATATAAAGACCCAGAGAATTTACCAGCCTTTAATGTTCTTTTAAATGTATCTGATGGTTCTGTAAAATATCCGGATTTACCAAAGTCGATTAATGACATCAACATAAAATTAACTGTTGAAAATGAAGGTGGATCTCCGGATAATACGATAAGTGAGCTAAATAAATTTCACTTCAAGCTTGATCAAAATCCTTTTGACGCTTCATTAATTGTAAAAACACCGATAAGTAATGCTCAATATAATGGTGGTATAAAAGGAACTATTAATCTGAATTCTCTGAAGGAAGCCTTACCATTAGATAGTTTTGACATAAAAGGAATCGTTACTGCAGATATAAGTGTTGACGGAGATATGAAAACTATTGAAGCTGAAGCTTATGATGAGATCAAATCAGATGGTAGTATATCATTAAATAATTTCTATTATTCTAGCAAAGACCTTCCACAAACTGTAGATATTCCAACTGCAGTTTTAACATTTTCGCCTAAATCCATTATTCTGGATGATTTTAAATGCATTGTAGGAAAGTCTGATTTTATATTAAAGGGTAAAATAGAAAACTATCTGCCTTATGTTTTTAAAGACGAAACAATAAAAGGAACCTTAACTCATCAATCTAACCTAATTGATGTTAATGAATTTCTTTCCGAAGAAACAAAACAAGATACAACTGTTGCTGAAGATACAACTGCGTTGGAAACAGTAAACGTTCCTAAAAACATCGATTTTGTCTTCATTTCCTCCATTAACAAGCTTCTGTATGATAAATTAGTAATTGACGATGCTAAAGGAAAAATTACCGTTAATAATGGAATTGTAAAATTGAATGGCATGGAAATGAGTTTACTTGATGGACAAATTATTATGGGAGGAGAGTATAATACGCAAAATGAAAGCAAACCCTTTGCAGATTTTACTTTTAATGCTACAAATATTGATATTACAAAAACTGCAAATTCATTTTCTGTAATAGACTCATTAATGCCTATTGCTAAAAGTTCCAAAGGAAAGATCTCTGCTTCTTTGCATTATAATAGTTTAATAAATAATGAAATGTCTCCGGTAATTTCATCTATTACCGGGGGAGGAGAGATTATTTCACCATTTATAGAAGTGTCAAATTCAAAAGTATTAAATGGTATGGCAAGTCTTCTCAATAATGATAAATACAAGAAACTAAAGGCCGAAAATATTGATATTAATTTCATAATGCAGGATGGTAAAATTATTGTAAAACCATTTAGTCCAACTGTTTTTGATAAAAAATTAACAGTGTATGGTGAACAGGGATTTGATCAATCATTAAATTACGTAGTGAAAACACCTGTATCTAAAAAAGATGTTGCAGGAGCCTTAGGTTTCCTCGGTGATGGCTTTGCGGATTCAGGTTCTGATTATATTGTTGATGTGATCATAAAAGGAACCGCAAAGGATCCGAAAATGAGTCTTGACCTTTCTGAGGCTTCAAAACAAGCACAAAAAGAAGTAGGTAAAGAGGCTGAAAAAGTGATTAAAGAGGTTCTTAAGGATGAAAATGTACAGAAGACAGTAAATGATTTATTGAAAAACTTTGGCAAGAAAAAGAAATAAATGATTTTAATGAATAATGTCGGTACTCTAATAAGTGGAGTACCGACTTTTTTATGAAATATTTTAGTTTTAAAAGAGGAGATTTTTAAGAGGATTGTTTTGATGAATAAGATTCTGATAGTAATTATTCTTTTGGGGTGTATTTTGAGTTTAAATGCTCAAAAACGAAGAGATGGAGATATGTCAACTTACCATGTAAATAAAACATGGGAAATACCATTAACTCTTGCATCATACGGTTTTAATATGGGTTATGGCTTTAGCTATTTGAGTGACCAAAAAGGTTTATCAGAGAATAAGGTCTTAGAATTAGACAGAAACAATATTTGGTGGTTGGATCAATTTGCAACCAGGCAGAATGTGTCTTTTAAAGACAGAGCACAGGATCTTTCCGATATCTTTTTAAATGCATCTATTATTATACCCGGAATAATTGGTTTAGACAAAAAAGTAAGAGAAGATTGGATTGATATTCTATTAATGTATTTTGAATTACACGCTTATAACAGTACATTGTATATAGGAACAGCTATGTCTGTAAACAGAACACGACCAATAGCTTATAATCCGGAAGCAACCATTGAAGCAAGGACAGAGAAAGGTACCAGGAATTCTTTTTTTAGCGGACATGTTTCAACGGCAGCATGTGGAAGTTTTTTTGCAACAAAAGTATATTCTGACCTTCATCCGGAATTGGGTAATAAAAAGTACTTATTATATGGAGCAGCCCTTGTTCCTCCTGCATTAGTAGGATATTACAGGTTTAGAGCAATGAAACATTTTCCTACTGATATTTTAATGGGTCTTGGAGTTGGTGCAGCAACAGGCATTATTATTCCTGAATTACATAAAATATCAAAGAAAAATTCAGGTTTATCATTGAATCCTTATGTAGGGAAAGTTAGCGGATTGTATATGAAATATACTTTTATGTAATTGTTGTCGCTAAAAAATAAAAAACAGAACAACTCCTAAAAATGCAATTATAGCTCCAATAATTTCCTTTATGATAATCTTCTCTTTGAACACCAATACAGAGGGAATTATAATTAAAACCGGAACAATAGCCATTATGGTAGATGCAATTCCAGTTGTTGTATATTGAATTGATAACAGTGATAATGAAACACCAAGGAATGGTCCAAAAACAGAACCAATACTTATACTAATAATCGCTTTCTTATTTTTAAATGCAGCAAACAAATTTTTCCATTTTTTGAGAAAGAAAAATAGAATAGAAAAACCAATTATTCCTGCCAAAACTCTAATTTGGGTTGATAAAAAAGGATCGTAGTCCTTCATTCCTAATTTTGAAAAGACTAATCCCAGGCCTTGACCTGCAGCGCCTCCAAAAGCCAATAGAATACCTTTGAGAGGATATTTCATTTTTATTGCCTTTTGCTTCGGTTCTTTTGCTAATATAACTAAGGCGATCCCAGCAATTGTAATTGACATCCCAAGAAAGTTTATGGCTGACATTTGTTCATTGAGGATTAACCAACCAAAAAATGCAGCAATTGGTGGCGAAAGAGCCATGATTAACATAGAAACCCTTGCTCCGATAATTACAAAAGCCTGAAAAAGCAATAAATCACCTATAACAAAACCGATTAAACCGCTAATTGGTAACCATATCCATGCTTCAATACTGGCATCCGATGCAAAAAAGAGTCCTTTTCTGAAATAAGAAAATATTCCAATAATAAAAAAAGCGAAAAATAATCTGATTACATTTACTGGAAGTGAACCAACCTTTTTTCCTGCAGATTCAAAAGCCAATGCTGTAACAGTCCAACACATAGCTGTAGCTAATGCAGCACTTTCTCCAAGTAGCGATTTTTCTATCATTTAAATTATCTAATTATCTTATTTTTATGCATATATTTTTTCTTTCTGTATATGAAAATAGCAGGCAAGTATGAGAAAAGTAATCCTAATACCAAATTAATTATAGTCAATTTTACAACACCCAGATTTCGCATAAAGAATGAAAATACAACAAAAAATATGTTTACTGCAGCAATAATCAATGTAATTTGAAGATGTGAAAAACCAAGAGTTAACATACGATGATGAATATGGTTTTTATCTGCAGTAAAAGGTGAGTTACCTCTTGACACCCGGTATACAAAGATTCTTAATGTATCAATAATAGGAACTATTAATATACCAATTGCAACAGCTGGTGCTGAATTCATCGTATATTTTAAGTTTACAGCATTTTCAGGTTTATTAAATTCAAGAAACTCAACTGCAGAAACAGCTAATAAAAAACCAATCAATAAAGATCCAGTATCTCCCATAAATATCTTTTGATTCTTAGAAAAAATATTGAAGTAGGAAAAACCCAGAAGAGCTCCAATTAATGCTGCTGCAAATACCGGAATGTGATAACTATCGTTAATGAAAAACCAGATAGAAAAAGAAAATATTGAAATGATGCCTGATATTGCAGCTAATCCATCAATACCATCAATAAGATTAAAGCCATTAATGATAAAAATAAAAAAGAATAATGTTATTAAAAAGCCAACAAGGTCACTAAGGCTTAATCCTAAAAATCCATGTAATGACGTAATTTGCAAGTGCCCCCAACCGATTATTACAAAAGCAGATAATATTTGCCCGAAAAGTTTAACCATTGGTGCTGTAACCATTATATCATCTTTAATTCCTATCGAAAATATAATTAACAGAGAAGGTATAAGAAATGGTATCTGAGTAAAGCTATACCATTCTGCAAATATGGAATATGTAAAAAGAAAACTTAAAAATATTGCCAGTCCTCCTAAGGTTGGAATTTTTGTTTTATGTACTGTTCGTTTGTTGGGTTCATCATAAAGATTTTTTGATTGTGCCACCCTTAAAATTGATGGAATTGACAAAAAAACCAAAACAAAAGAAAAGAGTCCGGCAAACGGAATTAGCAATTTTAACGTAAATGAATTCATACAGATTATTTATTCATCACAAATGTATAAAAATAGATCATTAATAAGCTTTAATAATGCGGATTATAATGATTAAGGTTATTCTGTAGCTCTTTAATAACCGGTATAAGATTCACAAAGTTTATTTATTATTACATCTTTTCTGTATTAAACTAAATGTTGACATTCTTAATTTATATACCTATTTAGTTTTAGTTTTCTGATAAAGTATATATATTTGTAGTGAGAATATTCTCATTAATTTAATATATAATATTATGCCACGATTTGATAGAACTGGTCCTGAAGGAAAAGGAGCAAAGACAGGTAGAGGCATGGGTAAATGTAATCCTGATAATAAAAGACAAGCTGACAATGATCTTGACCTTGAGACAAGAAGTTCGAGAAGAGGATTTGCTAAAGGTCGTGGATTAGGAAGAGGCTTAGGAAGAACTTTTGGTCGAGGAAGATCATAGATATAGAATTAAATAATCGCATGTGAGCGGTTATTTTTTTTAATAATATATCTAATTATGAAGATATGAATAAGGGTTGTGTTCAAATATATACCGGAGAGGGTAAAGGAAAAACGACAGCAGCTCTGGGGTTATCAATACGTGCAGCCGGTGCTGGTCTTAAAGTGTTTTTTGCTCAGTTTATAAAAGGTAAATTATATTCTGAAATCAATGTTGTAAATAAAATATCCAATATAACTTTAAAGCAATATGGTTTAGACTGCTTTATTGAAAAAGAACCAACTGCTGAGGATATAATTGCTGCAAGAAAAGGATTACAGGAAGTTGAAGCGATTATAAATAAAGGGGATCATGATGTTATAATATTAGATGAAATAAATATTGCCTTATATTATAAACTGTTTTCAGTAGAAGAATTAATTGCAATAATAAGAAACAGACCAGATAAAATGGAAATAGTTTTAACTGGGAGAAAAGCACCTAAAGAGTTGATTGAGATAGCTGACTTAGTGACTAATATGGTTGAAGTCAAGCACTATTACAATGAAGGAATAGAAGCACGTAAAGGAATTGAATATTAAGATATAATAAATGAAGATCACTGTTTTATCAGAAAATACGGCAGGCGGTAAACTACTTGCTGAACATGGATTATCTTATTTGCTGGAAGTAAACGAAATCAAAATATTATTAGATACAGGGTATAGTGATGTATTTAAGAAAAACGCACTGAAACTTGGTATTGACATAGATGCTGATGTTCACACTGTAGTTTTAAGTCATGGACATTGGGATCATGGTGGTGGATTGGAATTTCTAAACCAGAAGAAACTAATAACACATTCAAAATCATTTATCAAACGATATAGGGCAGGAGGAAATCAGGATATCGGTTTAACCGTAAGTAAACATGAGATTGAAAGTAAGTTTGAATTAGTAATTGCAGATAAACCTCATTCTATTTGCGATAATGTATTTTTTCTTGGTGGTATTCCCAGAAAAAATGATTTTGAAGCAAAAACAACTCCATTTGAAGACGAAGACAGACAGCCTGATTATGTTCCTGATGATTCAGCTATTGCTGTTATTCAGGATGATCAATTGATAATAGTTACCGGATGTTCACACTCTGGCATTTGCAATATCATAGAATATGCAAAAGAGGTTACTGGAGTTTCAAAAGTATTAGGTGTGATTGGTGGATTTCACCTTAAGCATAACAACCTGCAAACGCAAAAAACTATTGAATATTTAAAAGAACAGGATATAAAGTATTTATATCCATCCCACTGCACTGCACTTCCTGCCTTAGCTGCTTTTTATAACGAATTTAAAATAGAACAGGTAAAAACAGGAATGATTATTAGCATATAAATACGCATATAATAATGAGTAAGAAAATAGTAATTATAGGTGGTTCTGCAGCCGGACCAAAAGCAGCTGCTAAAGCCAGACGTATGGATGAATTTGCTGAAATTATTTTGTTTCAAAAAGGCGAAGATCTTTCAATGGCATCTTGTGGATATCCGTATTATGTTGGGGGATTTTTTGACGATAGAAATAAGCTGTTGTGCACACCAACAGGAGTAGTCAGAGATCCTAAGTTTTATTGGAATGCGAAAGGTATTAAAGCAAATGTCAATACTGAAGTAACAAAAATAGATCGTGCTAATAAAAAAATAGAATATACTAATTTATTAACCGGAGAAAAAGGTACTCAGGAATACGATAAATTGGTTATAACAACTGGAGCAATTCCAAATATGCCTCCAATTCCCGGAACTAATCTAAAAGGGATTACCACTTTACAATCTATGCAAGATGCTGATTATTTGCGTAAGATCAGAGATGAAGGAAAAGTAAAGAAAGCGGTTGTAATAGGTGGGGGACTTATTGGTATTGAAACTCTTGAAGCGTTGAATTTAGCAGGGATAGAGCTTACGATGATTGAGCTATTACCTCAATTGTTGACATTTTTAGATTGGAAAATGGCTAAGCTGGTAGAAAATTATCTTAAAACAAAGGCTAATGTGATTACCAAAAATGGTGTTGCAGAATTTTTAGGTGAAGATGGTAAATTAACTGGTGTGAAGTTGCAAAATGGAACAGAAATCCCTTGTGAACTTGCAGTTGTAGCTATAGGTGTAAGACCTAATATTAAATTAGCTCAGGATGCTGCATTAAATATTGGTTCCTTAGGTGGAATATCAGTTAATGAATATATGCAAACATCTGATCCGGATATTTATGCTGCTGGAGATTGTTGTGAGATAAAGAATATAATTACAGGGAAGAATGTTTTAGCTCCATATGGTGACCTTGCTAACCTTGAAGGCAGAGCTGTGGGACAAAATGTTATTGAAGGAAACATTGCCAAATTCCCGGGGACGCAACAAACAGGTATTTGTAAACTTTTTGATTATGGAATAGGAATTACCGGATTATCAGAAACAGTTGCCCAAAGAGAGAATATTGATTATATAAAAGTTGTAAATGCAAGTCCGGATAAGCCTGGATTTATGGATGGAAAGCTTTTAATAACAAAACTGGTTGTTGAAGCAAAGACAGGAAAAATTTTAGGTGCGCAATGTATCGGTCCTGGTGATGTAAGTAAGCAATTGGCAATTTGGGCTACAGCTATTAAGGGTAACTTAACTGTTGAAGATATGATCAATGCTGACTTTCCTTATGCGCCGCCATTTTCCTTAGCTATTGATCATAGTATTGCAACAGCACATATTATGCAAAATAAAATGAATGGTATTTTTACAGGAATATCTTCATTGGAATTAAAAGAGAAAATAGACAAGGAAGAAAATGTCTTTATTTTAGACGTAAGAGGAGCTGATGAATATGAACAAATGCGTTTAGGTGTTGGAGAAACATTAATACCTCTTGGCGCATTACGTAAGCGGGTAAATGAATTACCAGAAGATAAAAACACAGAGATCGTTACTTATTGTAAGATCTCATTAAGAGGTTATGAAGCTGCAGTTCTGTTACAAGCATTAGGATATAAAAATGTAAAAGTAATGGAAGGTGGTATTGCAGGTTGGCCTTTTGCCAGAGAAAAATAAATACCAATTGAATTAGGATAGAAAATAGGCTTCTATACATAAGTATTTCCCTTTTGGATCTTAGTCAAAGGGGAAGTACTTTTTTAGTAATTAAAGGATTAAGTTGAAATTTTCTTATGGCGTTATTTTAAATCCATTTTTTTATAATTATTTTTAGTTATATCCTCTTTATTTTATCTGTAACTTTATGTACTGTATTTTGTGTACGAAGTAGGAATTAATGCATTTTTTTTTACATTTGCACACACATTACCATTTAAGGGGCTGACTTGGATTTGACAGCGAGTGAAAGTGGTATGTAAGCATGCAGAGCGCAGGAATTCCGGCTCTTTAATCTCGGGTTTCAACTTTTTTAATTGGCGAAAATAATTACGCTCTTGCAGCTTAATCGAAGTATAGTAGATTAGCTTTATTCCGGTATTAGATACTGGAACAAGACATCTCCCGGAAGCTAATGTCCTGAGGCAGACCGAACCGGAGGTGCAAGTAAATCGGGAATCGATCTTAATCTACTTCATGTTAAGGTCTAAATTTTAGAAGATAAGGTAAAAGTCGGTGGCTTTGATCCAGCTTTTACACGAAAATTAAGTCAAAGATAAGCATGTAGAAAGCATATGGCTTCCTTGACTGGACCAGGGTTCGAAACCCTGCAGCTCCACTAACAGAATTTGATATCCACCCCAAAAGGGTGGATATTTTGTTTATAACCATTACTAATCGTTAAAAGCATCAAAGGGAATTATAATAAAAGAACAGCTATTAATTATTTTATATTCGTCATAATTTACAAACAGAATCTTTAATAAAATGAGCTGTAACTATAAATTCAATATTCTTGAAGGTGTTTACTTTGTTAGCTATGAAGTTGTTGGTTGATTGGCAAAAGATTATGAAGGAGAAATAGGGATGTTGAAAAGTGTTATTGTTGTAAAATAATAGAGTCACAAGATACAATCTTGCGACAGCGGTGGGGATGTTTCAATTATTGATCATGGAGCACAAATGTACGATTTCTATAAAGCAGGTGATATTAGAAATGTGTGGATAAGTGGTGGTAAGATTGGTGTTGATTTAGGTTTTATGTTCATTAAATCAAATTCTTATGTTTTAGGTGCTTCGTTTATTTATAATATTTCAGATGGTGCAGGAGTTTTAAATTTTAAGAAATATTTAGATTATGAAATTTTATTATTATATGCTATATCGCTTCTTGACATATAATGATTATGGAGATGGCAAATTAAATTGGTCAGAAGCATTGATTTTTACATTAACTTGGGTAAGTCTTCATATTATGTCAATATTATTTTGCGTTAGTACTTTTATTGATTTCGATATAATTAATTCAATGAGGACTGGCAACGCATTTTTAGATAGATTTATTATAATTCCAGTAACATTAATTCCTTTTGTTTTAGTTCTTCTCTTAATTTTTCAAAAAAGAAAACATAAGATAATTCGACTTGTTAGTGAATTTGAAAAAGAAAGTAAAAAGAAGAGAATGCGAAGGGGATGGCTTATTGTGTTTTATTTCATATTTAGCTTTTTCATTATGGTGTTGTCAATTATTTTTCCTACTATTTTAGATAAATTTTGGGGAATAAAGTTAACTATAACTCCTTAGTCCCCCCTGCTGCAGCAAGTTTGTATTTTGTGGCAAAATGCGCGATTTTATGGCGTTCTATAATTAAAACATTCCCCGTTGTTTGGTACGATTGGGTATTAATTAAAACAGATAATAAAGCTGGGTAGCTTTTCTTGGGATTAGTTTGATTTTTAGTTTAATTAGAGAATTAAAAAATAAAGAAGCTTCAAGATAAAATGAGATTTGTAGCATCTAATTATTAAATTAGTAAACCATCCCCGTAGGCTCGTAAATGTAAATCACTAAAGACGGCTGTTGGCGCATTCTATGGCAGAAGTCAAATAAATGTGTGATAAATTTAGGCAGCAAAAGTATGTGTTATTGCATAGGGTTGCTGTCTTTTGATAACAGCAATAGTTAGTGTTGGGAAATGTCTATTCCCTATTTCAGGGGGCTATAACGAAGGTAAAGTAAAACCATATTATTAGTTTATATGAAAATAAATCGTAATTCGGTAGGTTTAATACTTTTTACATTGATAATGAGTTATGGAGGAATAGAATTTTATTATTCTACAAAGGAAAAAAAACAAATGGATGAATTTTTAAATCGAGAATATCCTATATTATTATCTCAAGATAGTGTAAATAGTATTATTACATCCACTTTTTATCCTAAGGGTTGGAGAGCTGGTCAAATTATTCATTGTATTAAATTGGATGATGGGCGAGGGTTTACTGTTAGAACAAGATATAATTTATCAGATGAAAATGTTTATTTTGGGGATATTGTAAAACAAGGTTTTATATTAAGAAAAAATCCAGAGTCTGATACAATAATGGTTGTTGGTAATAATAGAGTATATAAGTATATTATTTTTGGTGAAGTATCGTATGATTAAGTACATTCATTAGGACCTTCACTGTAGGCTCCCCTGCTAATGCGCGATTTTATGGCGTTCTATAATTAAAACATTCCCATTTATTGGGTGTGATTGATCAGTGAAAGATAAAATAATAATAAGTCAGGCTGAAAAAAGTCTGGCTTTCTATTTACATAAAAGTTGCATTATAAATAGTGCAACTTTTGTTTTATATTAGAAATAATCACAAAATAAAAATCTTTATACTGTGCTCTAGTCTCTATGCTTTTCAAACCATTTCCTCATTTAAATCATTACTTTTACTAGCTCAAAATTTTAATCTGTAATCATAAACTATGGCTTCGGGATTCTTTGCACTCTTTGATGATATTGCCACATTAATGGATGATCTGGCTACTATAAGTAAAATTGCCACAAAAAAAACAGCTGGAATATTGGGTGATGACTTAGCTGTAAATGCAGAAAAAGCTACCGGATTTGTTTCTTCTAGAGAATTGCCTGTAATATGGGCCATTACAAAAGGTTCTTTCCTCAATAAAATGATTATTCTACCTGTAATTATTCTTTTAAGCACATTTGCACCACAGGCAGTTATTCCTATTTTAATTGTTGGTGGGTTATATTTAGCATATGAAGGAGCTGAAAAGATTTATGAGTACGTTTTTCATCGCCATACAGATAAAAATAAACCAGCAACAACAAATGTGGTAATTACTAAAGAAGAAATCATCCTTCAGGAAAAACGAAAAATTAAATCTGCAATAACAACGGATTTTATTCTATCCATAGAGATTGTAATCATTGGATTAAGTACTGTGGCAAATGAACCGTTGAGTATTCAAATTCCTGTTTTAATTGTGGTTGCCATAGCTACAACTATTGGAGTATATGGTATTGTTGCTCTTATTGTACGTATAGATGATATGGGATATAAAATCATAGCCAAGAGCGAACACTACAATAAAAAGACATTAAAACACATTGGCTTGTTATTAGTTAAATCTCTTCCTGCGATTATTAAGTTGCTCGCTATAGTTGGAACAATTGCTATGCTAGTGGTAGCAGGAGGAATATTTGTTCATAATATACATCTAATTCACGAATGGTTTCATGCCCTACCTTCTATAATAGTTGAGTTTACTGTCGGATTAATAATTGGATTAATAGCCTTATTTCTAATTAAAACTTTTATTTGGTTAAAAATGAAGGTTTTTTCATAGTATATATACATACTCTACACATATATGAAGAGGATTAAATTTAAATTATACCCTTGAGTTTAAATATTTCCAGAACATAAAATCCCATAAAATCGCACTTTATTATCGCCCATTAGGGCGAATCTGAATAGACCAGTTATTTATTGAAGATTAAATAATTATATATTTTTCATATGTATATTTTGTTTTAATCTTAAGGTAATCAATGTGATATGTTAATTTTTAAGCTTATGGTAATCTATCCATTTTAAATCCGGTATTGATATTGACTTCAGATAAATAAGTCATTCAAATTAAGATTTAAAACCTATGTGATTATGAAAAAGCAGAATTCATTTAAAACAATATTGATTATCGTTATTTCTATAGCGATTAGTTTACAAGTTTATGCAAACGATAATGCTCCAGATGTAAATTCTTCACCCTATTTTGTGGTTCTTCAGGATGATGAAGAAGTAGCTCAGTTACCTTTAAAGTTGACAGATGTTACTGTTGATATTTCTGGTGTTGTAGCAAACGTAAATGTAAAACAGGTTTATACCAATACTGGTAAAAGTACTATTGAAGCTATCTATGTTTTTCCTGCATCAACCAGAGCCGCCGTTTATAATGTGGTCATGAAAGTTAATGACAGGGTTATAAAGGCCGAAATTCAGGAAAAGGAAAAAGCCCAACAGCTTTATAATCAAGCAAAGAAAAGAGGTAACACAGCTTCTTTACTAGAAGAAGATAAACCTAATGTTTTTAAAATGAAGGTAGCCAATATTACTCCCGGAGCTACAGTAGAAGTAATAATGACTTACATAGAGTCATTAATATCTACAGATAAGACCTATGATTTTATGTATCCAACGGTTGTCGGCCCCCGTTATGTGAATAAGAATGGAAATAGAGAGGAGAATGCCAATGCTGTTCAGAATCCATATTTGCACAGCGGTATAAAGCCTGTCTCAAAACTTAATATCAAGGTTAATTTAGTATCAGGAATGCCAATACAACAAATAAGCTGTGCAACACATAAAAATGAAATAAATTTTCAGAGCAAAAACACTGCTGTCTTGATTCTTAATGATGAATATGGTGGTAATCGTGATTTTATATGCAGATATAAGCTTGCTGGAGATACTATTGAATCAGGAGTTATTTTATATGAAGATCCACAAGGAGAAAAGTATTTTCTTGCTATGATGGAACCTCCGGTAAGAGAAGTGAGTAGCGAAACTCCAAAGAGAGAATATGTGTTTATCGTTGATGTATCCGGATCTATGCATGGATTTCCTTTAAATATCTCAAAAAAGATCATGAAGGAGGTTCTGGAAAATCTTAGTGAAAAAGATCTGTTTAATATCGTATTTTTTGCCGGAGGCTCCAATGTGTATTCACCTCAATCTATTCCTGCTACAAAAGAAAATATTATTCAGGCCATTAATTATATGGATTCGCATACAGGTGGCGGAGGTACAGAATTATTAGAGGCACTTAAATCTGCTATGAATTTAAATTCTAAAGAGGATTATTCCAGATCATTTGTTATTCTGACCGATGGTTATGTTACTGTAGAAAAAGAGACTTTTGATTATATAAGTACAAACCAGGGTGAAGCAAACTTCTTCTCTTTTGGAGTTGGTACAAGTGTTAATCGCTATATTATTGAAGGAATGGCAAGGGTAGGTTACGGAGAATCATTTGTTGCTGAAAATAAAGATAGAGCAGAGGTTTTAGCCAATAAATTTATTGATTACATTTCTCACCCTGTGCTTACAAATATTAAATATCATTTTAATGGGATTGAAGTATATGATGTATTACCACAACAGGTACCTGATCTTTTTGCTGATAGACCAATTGTAATTACGGGAAAGTATAAGGGAGAAGGGAATGGAGAATTTATTATTGAAGGAGAAAATGGAGTCCAAAATATATCAAAGCGCTTAAAATTTAATACTGCTGATTCCAAATATGACAAGGGATTAAAGTACTTATGGGCAAGGGAAAAATTAAGTTTGTTATCAGATTATAATAGCATAGGTTATAATGAGAATAAAAAAAACGAAATTATAACCCTTGGACTCAAGTATAATCTTTTAACTCAATATACTTCTTTTATAGCTATAGACTCTGTAGTATCTAATCTTAATGGAAAACAGGAAACCATAGTTCAACCAAATCCAATGCCTCAGGGAGTAAGCGATTATGCAATAGGAGAATTGAATATCGTTGATGATGATGTTGAAATATTTGAGGATTCAGACATAGAGTTTGTTAGTTATGAAGAAGAAGAGACAGATGATGAACCTGTGTTTTTTATTGTGGAAGAACAACCTCAATATCCGGGAGGAGAGGAGGCTTTAAAGAAATTTATAGTTGATAATATTCAATATCCGGTAACAGCAGCTGAAAATGGCATTCAGGGAAGAGTATATGTTAGCTTTACCATCAATATTGATGGTTCAATAACGGATGTAAAAGTAGTAAGAAGCATTAGTCCTGAATTAGATGCCGAGGCAATCAGGATTGTAAAAGCCTTACCTAAATGGAAGCCAGCTAAACAAAGAGGAAAGACGGTAAAAATTACTTATACCATACCTATTACATTTTCATTGAGTTAAAAATTAATAGAAATATTACAGAATGGAGAATGAACCAGAGAAGTGAGGATGTTCATAGTTTTATTCTGCTGTAAAACAGTATGCTGTTTTTAAATTGGATGAAAAGTATAGTTATTTTTATATGGTAAGTTTTTAATGATTTGATCTTATTAAACTGTATTACAATATCATTTTAATACAGAATCAATATCTGATTAAAATCCAATAATTAATTAAAGGCAACAAAATATAAAATATACATATGATCATACCTATAAAATCTCTTAAAGGAGAGAAAGAGACTAATGCATTCTTGAAAATAAAGGATACCAAGCAATCTAAAGGTTTATACCTTGTAAAGGTACCAGAGGATATTCAAAATTTTAAAACCATTGAGATTTATCCAGTATCATTTTTGATATCAGGAGAGATGAGTTTTAGTGCCGAAGCGCTAGATTTTCTTGATATTGAGTATTTAGCTAAGAATATGAATAAAGGTGATGAAGTAACTATAAATGTGGTATGTGCAGGATATATTAATAGTACTGGTATACTAACAATAGGCAATATAGCTAACCTTCCAAAAGGAATAGAATTGGTGAATAAATTTTTAATGGTGGACTATGATAATCACGCTAAATATTCTGAATTATCCAGTTCAAAAACTTCTTCATTGTATGAATATGCATCATCTGTGATTAAGGGGAGTCTCTCATACGAAATAAGAGAAGTCAGAAGTAAAGTTGGATTCTGATGCTTATTGTAATTAGATAATAAAAGAGCTGCAATCCATAAATTGCAGCTCTTTTGTTTTATATGTTATCGTTTGTTATTATACAGAAAAATAATTTTCAAGTTTAGCCATTGTTTCACTTGAGGTTTTAACATCATCAACAATTTTTCCTTTTTCCAGAATAACAATTCGTGTACATAACTCAGCCACGTGGTTTAAATCATGACTGGATATCAAAATAGTACTGTTATTTTGTTCTGAAAACTCCTTAATTATATTTCTTAATCGATATTGAGATGTAGGATCCAAATTGCTAAATGGTTCATCCAGAACTACAATTTGAGGATTACCAATCAAAGCACCAATAACACCAATCTTTTGTTGATTTCCTTTAGAGTAACTGCGAATATACTTTTGCTTACCATCTAATTCTCCATTGAAAAATTCAGAGAATCTGTTAATGAATTCCCTGATTTCATCTTTAGAAATATTTTTAAGTTGCCCAATCATTTCAAAATACTCCATAGGAGTCAGGTATCCTATCAAAAACTTTTCATCTAAATAGGCTGAAGTAAAAACTTTCCAATCCTCAGATTCATCAACTGGTATTTGATTGTTTTCAATAGAACCTTGCGATAGTCTGACTAAATCAAGCAAAGCAGAAAACATAGTGGTTTTTCCAGCTCCGTTGTTACCAACCAGGCCAAAAATCTCACCTTTATTTATTTGTAGTTCTTCTACATCTAAAACAGTAGTTGAACCATATTTTTTTACAATATTTTTAAGAGTTATCATAGTTTAAGTTTTTATTGTTTGTAATCGTATAGCATTCTGTGTTTATTATCTTTATATCTACTGAGGATAGCAGTCATAATTGAATTATGAAAAATAATTCCTAAAACACCTATAATTGCATAGCATAAGTAAGCTACTGAGGCACTAAATAAATATTTAATTAAAAAGAAAAATAAAAGAGGACCTAAAATAATAACCAGACCAGTAATCCATTGAGAAGCACCGGTGCCTTGATAATTCATAAATGAGCTTTGCGACAAATCAATTGGTTTAGAACTAAAAGAACCCATCCATAATACCAAGTGACTCGTAAAACCAATATTAAATATGGCTATGGCTGTATTTACCATTATTATTTTCGCTCCATAAATTACATAAATTGAAGAAAAAATTAGAGCAATAATTGTAGTTACCATAAACAGAAAATACTGTGTATTAAGCATGTCCTTCATACCTACATTTCTAGTCATTAAAAATGGGAAATACTGAGAGTGCCAGGCAGGTGTAAATTGTCCATAACTTATACTAAATCCTCCAGTGATAATTAGTCCTGCAATTACCAGTAAGAAGTCCATTTCATCTATTTTAGGATTTCTATATATAATAAAACCATAAAATAGCAGAAAGAATACACTAAATAACGCTGTTTTAGCTCTCTTGTTACGAGTTACCATTTTTAATTCAAGTCCTAAATACGTACCTATGTTTCCTAATTTTGATGTCCATGAAAAGTCATACGTATTTTGTTTCTTTTCTGTGGGGAGTATGCCTGAATCCAGGTAAAGATTTTCATTAATACTTTTGATATTAAGGAAATAAAGAGGAATACAAACCATCATAGGTATTAATCCAAGTATAGGATAAGTTAACACCATTGACAGATATGCAGCAAACCATTTTGCTACAGGAAGTAAATCATAAAATGAAATCGCAAAAACGGCTATTCCTATTACATATAATAGCATTATTAACTGCTGTCTTGATGGTGCTGATCTTTTTACCAGTATGGCAATTAAATGATCTATTAAAACAAGCCCCAATATACTGCATAGCCATCCAAGTGTGTTTAGGGTGGCATATTGTTCAGGAAACACCCTGAGCATAAAAGGCAATACAATATACCATGGCAGAATATTAAAAAAATTGATAAAAGATTTATTAACTACAAATCTGGATATTTTTTTCTTTTTAATAGATAGCGTAAGAAGCGGAATAATATCTACAACTGGTATTTCCTGAACTAGTTGTCTTATTAATGCACTTATTAGTAAATAACCCCAAAAATATTCGTTAAATAAATCGATAGGATTTGATTCAGGAAAATGTTCTTTAAAAATTGTGGGTAATCCAAAGCCTAAGGCTAAAAAAGCTATAGAAAAATAAATAGCAAAAAATATAATCACAGCTTTTATTCCAACACTTTTTTTCCAATAAGCCGAACGGGAAAACGATCTCTTGTTTAGAATAAATAAAATAGGTTTCATTATAGAGTTAAATGTTAATTAATCAAACAAATATATAAAAAATGATGCTTTAATCGAATTTCATCGACTAAATAATTCGACAATAGAACTCAAATATTATAATGTTCAAATTGTAGTATATATGATTGAAATTTAATTAGATAGTAAAATAGTACATTTGAACATATTAGTCGTATGTTGAATTTATTAGGACTTCAAATAAAAATTGATAAAAGTATGGTTTTTAAAAAAAATATTGTTTGTACGTTGCATGCCGTTTTTAAAAATTTAAAAAAAATAGGAATGCAAAAAATCATTATTGTGTTTGCTTTACTGGCATTGTGTTTAAATTCACATGCGGAAGGTTACCAGGTAAACGCTCAAAGTCATAAAAATATAGCAATGGGGCACACCGGAACCGGGTTGAGCTTAGGTGCATCTTCAGTTCATTTTAATCCGGGAGCTTTAGGATTAATGGAAACAAAATATGACTTCTCTCTGGGTGGGGTAGCGGTAATATCAGAAGTTACTTTTTCAAAACAAAACTCAACTTACCAAACTCATACAGAAAGTCCTACAGGAACACCATTTTACTTTTACGGTGCAGTTAAATTAAGCGAAAGATTTGTAGCAAGTATTGGTGTTACCACACCTTATGGTAATTCATTGGCTTGGAACAAAGATTGGGATGGTAGATATTTAATTCAGGATATCTCTTTAAAAGCTATTGTTGCACAACCAACATTATCATATAAGATCAATGATAAATTAGGATTTGGTATTGGGGCTATGGTTGTATATGGAGCTGTTGATTTAAATAAAGCATTACCAGTACAAGATGCAAGTGGAGAAGCAAGTGTAAATTTAAACGGATCTACGACTTCATTTGGGTTTAACACAGGTTTATATTATAAGCCAAATGACGTATTATCTTTTGGTATTGATTACCGTTCAGAAGTATCCATGAAACTTGAAGGTGCTGATGCAACTTTTAATGTTCCGGCTTCTTTATCTGCAAGTTTTCCTGCGGATAATAAGTTTGATGCAGAACTTCCATTACCTGCCAATTTATCTTTTGGTGCAGGATTTAAACTAAATGATAAATTGACTTTAGCCTGCGATTTACAATATGTATTTTGGAGTGCTTATGATGAATTATTCTTCGATTTTGAAACAAATACAGCTCAATTAGCTGACTCTCATAATCCCAGAGAATATGAAAATACAATAATATACAGATTGGGTGCTGAATATTTGTTAAGCGATAAATTAGTAGTTAGAGCAGGTGCTTATTATGATGAAACACCAATTTCTGACGAATATTTAAATCCTGAAACGCCAGGAATGAATAAAGTAGGACTTTCTTTTGGAGGAACTTTTAATATCAATGATAAACTAAGTGTGGATGCTTCGTTATTATATATTAAAGGCATTGAAAGAGAAGCAGGATATTCTCCCACTAATTTCTACGGAACTTATAACGGAAAGGCTATTTTACCTGGAATAGGATTTTCATATTCATTTTAATTGATTTTATAACCGAAAATTATGCATAAAATAAAATATTTAGCATTAGTATTGAGTCTTGGACTATTTACTCAGTGTGAATTAGAGTATGATGATTATAAAGCCTCTGATGCAGAGGTTGATTTTACCAATTTTGTTGCTTTAGGAGATTCTTATACCGCAGGATATACTGATGGAGCCTTAGGTCGTTCGGGACAGGAAAATGGATTTAGTTATATTTTGGGAAAACAGCTTGAGAATGTAGGAAGTGAAGGATTTATTCAGCCTTTGGTACAATCTGAAGGTAGCATTGGAAGTGCTGGTAATAGCTATTATCAATTACATATTGTAAACAATTCTTTAAGTCCGGTAGCAGGTATTGGTGACCAAACAATATTAGCAGAACGAGTATACGATGCTGAAAATCCTATCCAAAATTTAGGTGTTCCGGGAGCCAAATCTTTTCATTTACTAGCAACAGCAGTAAGCGCAGATCCTTTAATGTATTACTCGCAAGCAAATCCGTTCTTTGGTCGTTTTGCAAGTAGTACTGCAACAAGTATAATAGCAGATGCTTTAGCTCAAAGTCCTACATTTATTTCATTATGGATAGGGAATAATGATGTTTTAACTTATGCCTTAGCAGGAGGAGAAAGTGATGAAGTAACACCAGCTGCATCATATGCCCAATATATGGCAGTTATTGCTTCGAGTTTATTTAGTAATGGAACAAAGGGAGCAATTGCAAATATTCCTGATGTAGAAACAATCCCATATTTCAATTATATTTTATCAACTGGATTTCTTCCTTTATTAATTGAAGATGATGAAGTAGAAGGAGGTATGCGTCAATTAGTTGAAGGAGAAAAGATTTTATTGTCTGCAAGTGCATTATTACAATCAGGATACGGTCAATCTGTTGAAATGCCTATCCCTGACGAATATGTTTTAGATTTGGATGAACTTGAGGCAATTAAAACAGCTACTGCTGCATATAATAGCACTATAGAATCTATTGCTACACAATATGGGCTAGCATTAGTAGATTTAAACTCACTTATGGACCAGGCAAATAGCACTGGTTATATTATTGATGGCAATGTTTATACTTCAACCTTTGTTTCCGGAGGTGTTTTTTCTTTAGATGGAATTCATGCAACAGGAAGAGGGTCTGCAATTATAGCTAACGAATTTATTAAGAGCATTAACTCTAACTATGGTTGTAGTATTCCATATGCCACTGTTAATGATTATAGTGCTGTAGTTTATCCTTAATATTTAATTAAAAGAAGATATTTAAAGCAGATTTAATTTATTAGATCTGCTTTTTTTCATAAAAAAAGCTGCTCCAGTAGGAACAGCTTTCATTATATTTTCAATTTGAATCAACTACCAAATGATAGCTCGGTCTTCTGGTTTAATGTAAAGTTCTGCATTTTCATCAATTTCAAAAGCATTATAGAATTCTTGAATATTTGGAAGTGGACCATTAACTCTGAATTTACCTAAAGAGTGAGGATCTGTTTTTGTTCTTCTGATAATTTCCTTATCTCTAATGTTTTGTGCCCAGATATTTGCATAAGCTAAATAGAATCTTTGCTTGTCATTTAAACCTCCTATTTCAGGTAGATTGTCCTGACCTTGTATAGCATTTAAATAAGCCGTATAAGAAATATTTAAACCACCTAAGTCAGCAATGTTTTCTCCTAAAGTATACTCTCCATTTGCTTTTAATGTATCCAGAACCGTAAAGTTATTAAACTGATCGGCCAATACTTTAGTGCGAGCATTAAACTTCTCTGTATCTTCTTCTGTCCACCATGTATTTAGATTTCCATTTTTATCATATTTAGCCCCCTGATCATCAAATCCATGGGTCATCTCATGGCCAATTACAACGCCAATTGCACCGTAGTTTACAGCATCGTCACCATCTAAATAAAAGAAAGGAGGTTGAAGAATAGCTGCAGGGAAAACAATTTCATTTACAGAAGGGTTGTAGTAGGCGTTTACAGTTTGAGGACTCATGTGCCACTCTTCTTTATCAACTGGCTTTCCAATTTTTTCAATGTTAAAGTTGAAATCAAATTGATTAGATGCTAAAACATTTTTTACATAGGAATTTTGAACCACTTCTAACTCTGAATAATCTCTCCATTTATTAGGATAACCAATTTTAACAGTAATTGCAGCAAGCTTTTCTTCTGCTGCAGCCTTTGTTTCATCACTCATCCAATCTAAATTCTCAATTCTTTGTTTAAATCCGGTTCTTAAATTTTCAACCAGTTTTACCATTCTTTCCTTTGCTCTGGCAGGGAAATACTTTTCAACGAATAATTGACCAATAGCTTCACCTAGAGCTCCATTTGTAGTTCCTTGTACTCTTTTCCATCTAGGTTGCATTGTTTCTGTACCTTGAATAGTTTTTCCGTATAAATCAAAGCTGGCATTTACAAAAGCAGAACCTAAATAGGCACTCATATCACGGATAACATAAGCTTCAAGATATTTTTTAACTACACTAATATCCTGACTAGTCAGAATGTTTCCTAATTCGTTGAAATAAGGTACCTGGCTAATGTTAACTTCAGCAGGAACATCTATTGGTAAAGCCTCAAAATATTTATTCCAGTTAAAGCTTGGATAAGTTGTATTTAACTCTGATCCCTGAATCTTATTATAAGTAAGAAATGGATCTCTGTTTTGTAATCTTGTATAAAATGTTTCTGCCATTAAATATTCAAGATCATATATTTTCTTAGCATAATCAGATGCTGTAGCTTCATCATCTCCTGCAAACGATAATACCTTGCTTAAATAAGCACGATAAGCTTCTTGTACTTTTACAGACTCTTCATCTGTTTGTAGATAATAATCTCTGTCTGGTAATCCAATGCCTGTATGTCCCATATGAGCAATGGTCATTGTACTGTTTTTATCATCAGCACCTCCATAAATATAAAAGAAAGGATAAAGTTGATAAGTATGCAAATACCCGATTGTATAGGCTAAATCATCAGTGTTTTTAATTTCCTTAATTTTATTCAAAATTGGCATTAAGTTAGTTAAGCCTTCATTCTCAACAGCTAAACTATCCATTCCCGAATTGTAGAAATCACCAATTTTTTTTGCAATACTATTTGGAGTACTGTTTTTTTGAGCTTCGTCGAAAATAATTTTTAATTTTTCTTTATTACTTTCTGCTAATTCATCAAATGTACCAAATCTACTTTTATCATCCGGAAGAGGATTGTTTTCCATCCAGGTAGTATTTGCATAAGCATAAAAATTGTCACCAGGTTTTACTTCTGTATTTAATTGTTCTACAGATAGATCTGGGATTTGCTCTTTGTCGGTTTTTGGTGCTGGGGAACATGCAACCAAAAGCATTAATGCGCTTCCTATCGCATTTTTAAGATTTAAGTGTTTCATTAAAATTGATTGTTAAATTATTATTTGATGACTAAGATAATAGTAAGTTTTTGTAAAACTAAATTTTTATTTAGAACCATTTTTAATGATTGTTGTTTAATAAACGAAACTCAAATTGAAATCATAGTTTTTTAAGAGGTTTTATAGATTTTTTAATGTTGTGTTAAAGATTAAAATCTAGTGCTTTAGAAATAAATGATTCAAATAAGAGAAATAATAAAAATTAATTAGTAATTGCTATAAATCTTAATTAGCGGTAAACATTACAAATATGTCAACATTTGAAATCCTTATGCCTAAAATGGGCGAAAGCGTTGAAGAAGCAACAATTACAAAATGGTTTGTATCTGTAGGAGACAAGATTGAAGAAGATGATGTTTTACTTGAAATTGCAACAGACAAGGTTGATTCAGAAATCCCTTCTCCGGTAGCAGGAACAGTAAAAGAAATCTTATATGAAACAGATGCTCTTGTGGCTGTTGGTAAGCCTGTTGCTATTATTGCACTTGAAGGAGAAGAGGGAGATGATGCTCCTGCTGCTTCCAGTGAGGAAAAAGTTGAGGAATCAGTAAGTAAAGTTATTGAGGAGAATTCTTCAGCAGCTGATGCTGATTATTCAAAATCTGATCGTTTTTACTCGCCTTTAGTAAAAAGTATTGCTAAAGAAGAAGGCGTAAGTCTTACAGAACTTGATTCAATTAAAGGATCAGGTAAAGATAACCGAGTAACTAAAGAAGATATCTTAAGTTATCTTAAAAACAAAGGTCAATCAGGAGCTCCTGTAGCAAAAGCTGCTGAACCAGTTAAAGCAGAACAACCAAAAGCCGCACCAGCTGCAGCACCTGTTCCAACTCCACAAAAACCGCCAGTTTCAATTGGTGCAGAAGATGATATTGTAGAAATGGACAGAATGAGAAAGCTTATTGCTGATCATATGGTAATGTCTAAACACGTTTCTCCTCACGTAACTGCAGTTGTCGAAGTTGATATGACTAACATTGTTTTATGGAGAAACAAAAATAAAGTTGAGTTTGAGAAGAAATACGGAGAGAAAATCACATTTACACCGATATTCTTTGAGGCTGTAGCAAAAGCATTACGTGATTTCCCGGGAGTCAATGCTTCTGTAGATGGAGATAAAATCATTTATCGTAAAAATGTGAATATTGGTATGGCAGTAGCATTGCCTAGTGGAAACCTGATTGTTCCTGTTATTAAACAAGCAGATCACAAAAACCTACCAGGACTTGCTGCAGATGTAAACCGATTAGCAGGATTAGCTCGTAATAATAAATTATCGCCGGATGATATTCAAGGTGGAACATTTACAATTACAAACTTTGGTTCATTCAAAAATATTATCGGTACTCCAATAATTAATCAACCTCAGGTAGCTATACTGGCAACTGGTTCAATTGAAAAGAAACCTGCAGTAATTGAAACGCCAACAGGAGATGTTATTGGTATTCGTCAGAAAATGTTCTTATCCATTTCTTATGACCACAGAATTGTTGATGGTGCTTTAGGTGGAAATTTTGTAAGACGAGTAGGGGATTACCTTGAAGCTTTTGACATCAACAGACCTATTTAATATCAAGCATTATCGAAAAAAATATAGTAGTTATGAATTCAGATGTTCAACAGATATATAAAATCAAATCTACAGATAAGGAATTACTGTTAAAATGGTACCATCTTCTTAAGTTAGGACGAAGCCTTGATGATAGGGCTCCAAACTATCTTAAACAAGCTATTGGATGGTCGTATCATGCTCCTGCAGCAGGCCATGATGCGATTCAATTGGCAATAGGACAGGTTTTTGACAGATCAAAAGATCATTTATTTCCTTATTACAGAGATTTGCAAACATGTGTAGCTGCCGGTTTAACTCCGGAAGAAATTATCTTTAATGGTATTTCTAAAGATACAGATGTAGCTGGTGGAGGACGGCATATGTCTAATCACTTTGCAAAACCAGCATGGAATATACATAATGTATCCTCTTGTACAGGTAACCATACTTTACATGCAGCAGGTATTGCCCGTGGTATTAAAGCTTATGGCGCTAAAGGTGTAGCTATTAGTTCACAAGGAGAATCTTCTGTATCGGAAGGTTACGTTTATGAGGCCATTAATGGTGCATCTAAAGAGCAACTTCCTGTTGTTTTTGTATTTCAGGATAATGGTTATGGAATTTCTGTTCCTAAAAAGGATCAGCAAGCCAACAGAAAGGTTGCTAAAAACTTTGAGGGATTGAAAAATTTACGCATTCTGTATTGTAACGGAAAAGATGTTTTTGATTCAATGAATACCATGACTGAAGCAGTTAAATGGGCTGAAGAGAATCAGAAACCGGTAATCGTTCATGCAAATTGTGTGCGCATACACTCGCATTCAAACTCTGATCGTCATGAGTTATACAGAGATAATGCAGAGCTTAATTATGTACAGGATTACGATCCAATTGCAAAGTATCGTAGATTATTAGTAAGATATGACAGAGCTACAGAGGATGAATTAAATGCCATCGATGAGCAGGTAAAAGCTGAGGTAAAGAAAGCACATAAAGCAGGATTGAGTGCACCTGATCCAAAACCGGAAAGTGTGCATGACTTTGTTTATCCTCCTGCTTATGTTCCTCAAAAGTTCCCTGATGGATTACATTCTGAGACATCTGAGCCTAAAAAGTTGATTGAAGCTTTAAATGGAACATTAAAAGAAGAATTCAGAAGAAATCCTGATACATTTATCTGGGGTCAGGATATGGCCAATAAAGATAAAGGAGGAATCTTTAATGTATCTAAAGGAATGCAGCAAGAGTTTGGACATAAGAGAGTGTTCAACGGTCCTATTGCAGAGGATTACATTATGGGTACTGCAAATGGTATGTCGCGTTTCAATAAGGATATCCGAATTGTAGTTGAAGGAGCTGAGTTTGCTGATTACTTTTGGCCGGCTATGGAGCAGTTTGTTGAAACGACTCATGAATACTGGCGTACTAAAGGACAGTTTTCTCCAAATATTACAGTTCGTTTAGCTTCTGGTGGTTATATTGGCGGTGGATTATACCACTCTCAAAATATAGAAGGAGCACTTGCAACCTTACCTGGTGTGCGAATTGTATACCCTTCATATGCTGATGATGCTGCAGGTTTATTGCGTACTTCTCTTCGTTCAGAAGGTATGACGCTATTCCTTGAGCCTAAAGCTTTATATAACTCACCAAAGGCTGCAACTCCAATCCCTGAAGAGTTCGAAGTTCCTTTCGGAAAAGCTCGAATTAGAAGAGAAGGTGCAGATTTAACTATTGTAACTTATGGAAATACAACACATATGTGTGTTGACGTAGCAGAGCAGATTTCTAAAGAAGGATTGGCTGAAATTGAAGTTATTGATTTACGTTCATTGGTTCCTTTAGATACTGAGACAGTTCTTGAATCTGTTAAAAAGACTTCAAAAGTCCTTGTTGTTCATGAAGATAAGGTATTTGGTGGTTTTGGTGGTGAAGTAGCTGCTATTATTTCTGATGCGGCATTTAAATATCTTGATGCGCCAGTAAAACGTGTAGGTTCTGAATTTACGCCAGTAGGGTTTAATAGAATTTTAGAAAAAGCTATTTTACCTGATACAGAAAAAATTTCTAAGGCAGCAAAAGAACTTTTAGCATTTTAATTTTTAAAGGATATTATTATGAACAAGATAGGTCTATTTTATAGTTTTAATACCGTCAAAACTAAACAACAAGTAAATAAGATAAAAAAGGCTCTTGGTGAAGAAAATATAGAGGAGAAGAATGTTGAAGAAATTTCTCAGGAAGAGTTTAATAAATATAAAAACTACATTTTAGCAGTTCCTACCTGGTTTGATGGAGAATTGCCAAATTATTGGGATGAATTTTTACCTGCTATTGAAGATGATTCATTTAAAGGTAAATCATTTGCACTATTTGGTGGTGGTGATCAAAAAGGTTATCCTGAAAACTTTGTGGATGGAATTGGATTAATGGCCGAATTTATTGAAAAAAGAGGTGGCAAAATTGTTGGTTTAACATCTACTGAAGGCTATGAATTTGAATCATCAAAAGCACAGCGAGGTGATCAATTTGTTGGTTTGGCTCTGGATATTGAGAACCAGGCAGCTTTAACAGAAGAGCGAATTAAAAATTGGGCTGAAAAGCTTAAAAAAGAATTTAAATGATTTTTATTTAATTATTGCTTCTATACATTAACTTTGAAAAGGGTGCAGATATTATTATTTGCATCCTTTTTTTTATTTGTTCTTAACTATAATCACTATATATCTTGCCAGTCAAATTTGTATTTCCTCTACTGGCCTTCTGTTTCTAAAGATTTTTAATAACACTAATTTTTATATGTCTAAATTTAGTTTTTATTGCCATATGCAAATTTGCCAATTTAGTTATCCTCGTGTGTAAGAAATCTTTCTAATGGCTTGTTTCATATACTCTAATTACTTTCATTAGTCACATGTAACTCTTAAGAAAATTTAATCATCCACCTGTGTGTGATACTGAATAATTAAATTTTACATGTTAGTTTTATTACTACAATCTCTTGTCTTTTTGCTCGCATGCAGAAAACAATATAATTATTAGAGATTAAACTTTTAATTTTCAATATGTAAATAATAGAAATTTCTTCGTTATGAATTTCCGGAATATATATATTAATTTTTCTCTATTTGCTTTGTGTTTAGGGCTGATCAAAGCTGAGATTCACTTGTTCTCTGATACTTCTTTCTTATCCCTAATTGTTAGTACTAAAATATGTTATAATGTTCATTGAAAAAATAACGGTAATTTTACCGTAACTTTATCGTAGTATTATGTATCAATCAATGAGTGCGTTGTGTGTGTGTGACTTTTATTCTACAAAATGATATTTTGTTCAATAAGGGGTAAATATTCCATATTTTGCATTTTTGAGAGAAAATTATTCCAAAAATCACGTTTTTTGAAGAAAATTATTCCAGATTCGGATCTTTTATGGGATTACTGGTACTCTGCTTCGGATCTGCATCGGGTCTGTAACGGTATTTTATCGGATAGTCATCGGATACTGATCGGATAGCCATCGCCATATTGTATCCGAATAAATACCGTAAACCATCCGATAACAAACCGAATGTATATGCTTGTTGGTATAGAGGCAATTCGTCTGTAGGGTATAAGTATTAGTACGAAATATGTTATTTATGTATCTTTTTTGACTAAACTAATAACATTAAAGTATAGTGTTTTTTTACTATTTTCTTTCGTATAATAGATGCATATCTATATTTCACATTAACAATTAAATAAATAGTATTGGGCATTTGTATCAGTTAGTTTAGTGTTGTTATAATAGCAATATTTGCAATTGCTTCTGTTAAATAAAACGCTACTTTTACAACAAAATAAGAACAAAAGGTTACTACGCCCTTGTTGGTTAGGTCTCTAACTAAAAATAAACAATAGTGTATTTCCAGTTTATATATTACAAATAACAAAATTATGGTTAATACAGGTTTACCAAGTAGCAAAAATGCTTACTTAAAAGATTATATACATTTAATTACAAGTAGTTTAAAAAAGTTGGCGAATATTGATATGGTTGACTTTTCATTAAGCTTGGAAGAACAAGCCAAACAGGCATTTAATTCAGAATATGTACTGTTGGCTCATAATGGATCAGAAGACCCAATATTTAATTATGCAAATCAAACTGCACTGAATCTGTTTGAAATGTCATGGGAAGAAATAACTAACCTACCTTCTAAGTATTCGGCAGAAAGTGACGAGAGAGAGCAAAGAGAGAAATTTATTAATGAAGTTACAGAGAACGGTTATTCAAAAGATTATTCTGGTATTCGAATTTCTAAAACAGGTAAAAGATTTGAAATAAAGAATGTAATTCTTTGGAATGTTTATGATGAAGAAAATAACAGAATAGGTCAGGCGGCAATGTTTGATGAATATAAATACTTATAAAAAATGATAATTGGGTATTAAACTTTATCTCAGTAACAGATATTTTTTAAATTCATTATAAAAAAACTGTCTTTATCAAATAAAATCGAAGGCAAATTTGCAAGACTTGATAATTTATCTATTTTTGCACGTTTCGCAAAATAATGATAAAAATCACATAATAGTGATGAGAGAAGTCACTTTTTGAATATGGAGAGAGGAAATAAGTTTGCCGTAATGAAAATGATGAATGGTAACGAAGCTGTTGCCAGAGGAGCCTTTGAGGCAGGAGTAAAGGTTGCTTCCGGATTCCCGGGTACACCTTCAACAGAAGTAATGGATTACACCCGTCATTATTACCCGGAGATATATTGTGAATGGTCAACTAATGAAAAAGTAGGGCTAGAAGTTGCTATTGGAGCTTCATTTGCAGGTTATCGTAGTATAGCAATAATGAAAACTGTAGGTTTGCATGTTGCTGCTGATGCACTAGGAGGGGCAGCTGGTAGTCAAATTAACGGAGGACTGGTTATAGTTGTTGGTGATGATGTTGGTCGTACTGCTGGTGATGATTATAATGATGTTCGTCATTATGGAAATATGTTCAATATACCTGTATTTGAACCAGCAGACAGTCAGGAAGCAAAGGACTTAATGGTAAAAGCCTTTGAAATAAGTGAAGAATACTCTACTCCAGTTATATTTAAAATTACATCAGTGATATGTAAAACTACAAGTAAAGTTATCATTGATGATGAAATTACATACGAAGCAAAATGTAGGGTTAAATATCCTGTAAGTTTCAGCAAAGTTATCATGACAACCATGATGATGAATGCTAAAGGTTCGGAACATCCTAAATTGACCAAATGTTTTAATGATTTCCCGGCTCATATGAAACGCCTTGCTTTGGATAGCAATGATTTCGATTTCAACAGACTAGAGTTGAATGGTAAAAAGATTGGAGTAATTACAGCAGGTACTCCTTACTATTATGCCAAAGAAGTATTGCCAGAAGCTTCATTCCTGAAATTAGGTCTTGTAATGCCTCTTCCTGAAAAGAAGATCCGTGAATTGGCTGAACATGTGGAAGAACTATATGTAATTGAAGACGGTCATGATTTATTGGAAAAAAACATTAAGGATTTAGGGGTTTCTGTAGTAGGAAAAGAGTTATTTCCAAAATTCCCTGATATGATGCGTTTTACTCCGGATATCATTGAGGAAAAACTCGTTCCTGAAGCTGAAAGAAGAAATGTTTTGGAAGGTATTCCTTTTAGATTACCTGTTAGTTGTGCCGGATGTTCTCATCTTTTTGTGGCAAATATTTTAAAGAAACATAAAATTAAGGCGGCTGCAGATGTTACCTGTGGACTGATAGGCTGCTTCCCTCATATGGAATCCTATTCTTTACAAAAGTGTATGGGTTCTAGTATTGCATTATCTCACGGTTACAACGTTGCTACAGATCACAAAGAAAATTTTGTGGCCATGATTGGTGATGGTGGTTTTTGGGCAACAGGAATCAATGGGTTAATGAACCTAATATTCAATGATAGTCAATCTACGGTAATTATTGTTGATAATAGCTGTTTGGCAATGACTGGTGGTCAGCATGTAGCATCAAGCGATTTTGGGTTTAATTATAAACCTGAAAACAAGCTGGAAATTTCTAAAGTATGTGAAGCTATTGGAGTAAAAGATATTGTTACTGTAGATGCATACGAATACGATAATTTGGAAAAAGCAATCACTAATGCAGTAACTGCAAAGACAAATTCTGTTGTGATTGTAAAGAAACCTTGTGTTACAAAATTCAAACTTCCTAAAAATACACCAAGTTATATTGATCAGGATAAGTGTACAAAATGTAGAAAATGTATAAATCTTGGATGTTTAGCTATTGAGAGTAAAAAGACAAAGGACGGAAAGGTTGATATAGTTATTAATGAGGATCTTTGTGTAGGCTGTGGATTGTGTTCTACGGCTTGTAAGTTTGACGCCATAAAATCATAAAAATGCAGGATACAGGAAAAAATATTATCATAGCTGGTTTAGGAGGACAAGGAATACTTCTTTTCAGTAACCTCTTAAGTAAATATTACATGAATCTTGGTTATGAGTTAAAAATATCTGATGTAATTGGATTAGGACAACGTGGAGGGGGTGTAGAAAGTCATTTTAGATATTCAAACAAACCGGTATTATCACCTTTTATCAAAGCTGGTGATGTTGATTACCTTATATCTTTTGAACAAACAGAAACACTAAGATATTTGCATTGCCTGAAAGAAGATGGTGTTGTTTTAACAAGTACGTTTGAGTTATCTACGTCCAGTGTAAATACCAGACTGGAAAAAGATATGCCTGAATGCAAAACAGAAATCATTAAAAGATCAGGAAAAAAGACATTTATTGTTGAACCTGATGAACATAAGAATCCTGATTTTGACATTAGTAAAATGATGAATGTAGTTATGTTGGGTTTCTATGCTGAATTAAGAGGCTATTCACATGACGATATGATTCAGGTTGTAAGAGAAAGTGTTCCAGCAAAGTTTGTTGAAGGAAATATAAAAGCATACCAAAAAGGTAAAGAGATTGCCTGTGCTGAACTAGCTGTAAAGTAGGCGATAGGATAAGAGGTTGATGGTCTTATAGATTATTGGTAATCTTTTGTCATGATGGCATGTGTAAAGCATTAAAATATATAAAGACTCAAAGTCCTTCATATCACAACAAGGAGTAATGTTCCTTGTAAATCACACAAAGTTGTAGTTGCAGTATAATAACTGTAGCTACAACTTTGTGCTTTAGTTATATACAGATATTAGTTTAATTATTGATTTGCATTAGTATTCAGAAATTGGTCAATAGTGATCTTTGTCTTTATGCTTATGATTTTTACAAAATAACAAATGGAATTACCAGAAGGCGTCGTACTACTTGATAGTTTAGGTGATTTAAAACCTAACAATACAAGTCCAATTTTAGTATGCGGATCTCATTGTGGAGGTAATAGAGCCCTTGCTGCACAGGTAAGATATTGTCATGTACAAGCTGTTTTTTTAAATAGTGCAGGAGTAGGCAAAAATCAGGCAGGAACCAGAGGTTTAATGCATTACGAGGCTGAAAATGTTTTGGCTTGTGCCGTTGATCAAAATAGTGCAGAAATTGGTATTTCTGATGATACCTGGGAGAGTGGGATTATTAGTCATATTAATCCTAAAGCTGAAGCTGCAGGAATCCAGATTGGTGATTCAGTGAAAGAAGCGGTTAAAAAGCTAAGTGCTGTTATTGATAATACGTCTTTGACAGAGCAGAATGACACTTCATACGCTCCCGAAAAGAATGAAGTAAAGGATAGCAATAGCAAGCCGGAATTAAAAGTACAATCGCAAACTCAAGTCGATGGAATTAATATTACAATAACAGACAGTATCACTTTCTTAAATGAAAATAATGCCGGAGATATCGTTGTATGTGGATCACATGGAGGCATGAGTGCCGGGCATTATGCACAGAAACACGGAGTTAAAGCTGTTTTTTTTAATGATGCTGGTATTGGTAAAAATAATGCAGGAGTTAAAAGCCTGGTATCACTAAATGATGCAGGAATTCTGGCTTGTACGGTTGACTGTATGAGTGCAGAGATTTTTAATGGACAAGATGCGCTGGAAAATGGCATTGTCTCTGTTTGTAATCAATTGGCAAAAGCAAAAGGTATTAAAGAAAATATGGCTGTTATGGAGGCCGTAAAATTGTTGAAATAATATTGATATCATAACATATTGGGTACCATCCTAAAAACTGTGTAAGTATAAAAATATCAGGGTAGAAAGCTTCGATATTTTTTTGTTTATTTAATAGACTAACACACAGTTATGAAAAAAGAAGACCTATTAACAGATGATTTCCTGAAACAATTTAAAACAGGAGAAGACTTAAACAACTTTTTGAGTGAACTTCAAAAGCGAGGTATAGAACAAATACTTGAAGGAGAACTTGATGCTCATCTTGATTATGAAAAGCATCAAAAGTCTAGTAATCCGAATTACCGGAACGGTCATACTACCAAAAGTATTAAAACTATTTTTGGAGAAAGTGAAATAAAGGTTCCCAGAGACAGGGAAGCTAGCTTCAACCCCATTTTGCTTCCAAAGAGAAAGAACATGGTCGATGGGATTGAGAACATTATTATATCCCTTTATGCCAAAGGTATGAGTAACTCTGATATTGAGGAACAAATCAAAGAATTATACGATATCCGAGTTTCTACTTCAACGATATCCAGGATAACAGATAAGATAACAGATGATATAATTGCTTGGCAGAACCGCCCCTTAGATTCGTTGTATCTGATTGTATGGATGGATGGAATTGTTTTTAAAGTCCGAGATAACTCAAAGGTTATCAATAAAACTATATACATTGCTGTTGGGCTTCGCAAGAACGGAAAGAAAGAGATACTCGGATTATGGCTGGGTAAGAATGAAGCTGCTTCTTTTTGGTTGGGTGTATTGACTGACATTAGAGCTCGAGGTGTTGAAGATATCCTAATTACTGTCACTGATAATCTGAATGGATTTACAGACACCATAAAGAATGTATTTCCTTGTTCAAGTACTCAGATTTGTGTAGTACATCAAATTCGTAATGCAGCTAAATATGTTGTTTGGAAGGACAAAAAAGCCTTTGCTAAGGACATGAAACAAATATATACAGCACCAACAAAACAGGCTGCAGAAGCTGCTTTAAATGACTTTGCTGACAAATGGAACGGAAAGTATTCTTATGCAGTAAAAAGTTGGAAGACAAACTGGGATGAACTCACCGTATTTTATGACTTCCCCATAGAAATTCGTAATATTATTTACACAACGAATCTTGTCGAAAACCTTAATGGTAAAATCAGAAAATTTACTAAAAACAAGCTATCTTATCCTACTGATCAAGCAGTGTTAAAATCCGTGTTTTTAGCCATTAGGGAAGTGACGAAAAAGTGGACTCAACCAGTGAGTAACTGGGGACTCATTCTTAATCAATTTATTACTATATTTGAAGAAAGGGTTCAACTCTAAATTAGCTGAACCCTGATATTTTAACTTACACACTTAATGGGATAGTGTCACATATTGTAACTCATGTATTTATTGTGTTAAAGTTTTATGTATTTGAATATATATTAGTAATACAACCCTTGATGAATATCAAATAAATTTAAATCCTTAGCCTCGAATATAGAATTCTACATTTGAGCCTAAGGATTTATTCTAACTATTTATTTGCCTCTTTTAATTCTTTTTTCAGTTTCTTCATTTCAATTTTTAACTCTTCAAGTTCTTTCTTTAATTCTTCTTGATCTTTATCAAAATTTTCTTTATCTAACTCTATTTCGATATTATTTAGTTCTGCATCCAATAATGAGTCTAGATTAAGATTATCTATTTCAACATTTGCTGTCTCAATTGCAATTTTAGCAGCATTCAAAGAAGTTTTAACAATCTCCTCTATATTCATATTTTCTAATACTCCAGAAGCAATTTCAATACCTGTTTTAGCAGCTTCTAATCCAAGTTTTTCCATTGAGGCACTATCTCCGAGACTATCTATTCTTAATTTATGCAACTCCATTTCTTTGGCTAATTCATCACGAGCTTCCTGAAGTCCAAGTTTTATTTCTAAATTAATTGAGTCCATATTTATTTCATCAATAGCTGCTTCAACCTCAATTCGGGCATTTTTCATTACTTCCCCTAAATTAATTTCTTCAAGACTAATCTTAATCTCTTTAATCATTTCTTGAGATAAAACTTTATTATTTTCCGATAAGGCAATTTCTATGGCTTGTTCAACTTCTTTTCCTATTGTCGCCTGCTTTTCTTTTGCTAATTGTAAATTTTCTTCTACAACCTTTATTAAACTATCTCTTTCTTGTTTAGAGGGGAGGTTTAAAGGCTTAGTAACAACTACCACATTTATAGAGTCGTTGGGTGAAGACACCGCCATTTTTTGCTCAAAGTTTTGATTGTTAACAGAAAATGACACTAGGAAAATACTTGATATAATTATAAAAGAAGCAATTACGCGTTCTGTAATAGTTGATCTCATAAGATTGATTTTTTGAATTCTTTTAATTCTTTCTAATAGATTACCCTGTTTTTTACTAAACGCCATGCTCAGCATTTCCTCTGATTCACTAAAGATTTGGGCATTAGTTAAAGCTTTTGCATAGGTAACTTTATCCTTGGTTAACTGGATGGCAATCTCATCGCAGCTATGTTCTCTTTCATCTCTAATACATTTAGAGATAGTCCAGATTCCCGGGTGATAGAAAAACAGGATTTCAATAAACGACTGAATAATATTAAACAGATAATCATTACGCACAATATGAGCTAACTCATGAGCAATAATAGCTTCTATTTCTTTTTCTGATAATCCCGTAAATGCTTTTACTGGAAATAAAATGATGGGCTTTATGAAACCGAGCGTTAGTGGTGTTTTTGTATGGGGTGACTTATATGCTTTTATTACTTTATTAATTCCTAAATCCTGTGAAAATTCCACCAATTTTTCGATCCATTTTTCTTCAAAAGGCAGTAATTGTAATGCTTTCAGTCTTCTATTGTAAGCCAAACCTCCAAGTAATCTTACTGTAAATAAGGCGATTCCTATTAACCAAAGTGATAAAAATAGAGGGAAATTTCTTTGAAACCAGGCTCTTATTCTTATAATTTTAATATTAAATTCAGATGCTGTTATTCCATTAGTATCCCTGGAGTTTTGTGCTACAATATCTTTAATGTATTCCGGATTCTTAAGTAATTCATATTTTACAACTTGTTTTTCTTTAGCATACTGATATGATTTTACAAAAGTAGAAGCAGACCATCCCAACATGATTACCAAAATAGTAAATGAGATAAAGTATCTAACCTGAGAGCTATATTTTTTTAATATACTTAATAAAATTAATAGAGTAATTAACAGAACAGTTCCTTGCCATAATGAATGCACTATTGTCCATCCTAAAGCTTCAGTAATTTCCGGTGAAAAAATGCTTTGTATAGGTTTCATAATTTAAGATTTAGATTCGTGTTCCATTTCTTCAATAATCTTCTTTATTTCATTGAGTTCTTCTTTTGAAGTTTTCTTATTTCCCAATAATTGCATAACAAGGGAAGAGGCCGATCCACTAAAAGCAGAGTCGATAAATCGATCGAGTAATCTACTTCTTGTTTCTTCTTGCTTGTAGGTAGCATAATATAAATGACTTTTACCATTAGCTTCACGATGGAGTAGGCCTTTTGTAGTCATCTTTTGCATTATTTTCAGAGTTGTGGTATAACCCACATTTTTATTTTCTGTTATAAGCTCATGTATTTCCTTAACAGTTAAAGGTTCTGTTTCCCAAAGTATATTTAAAACTTCAAGTTCTGCAGTGGTTGGTGTTATCTTTTCCATTATTAATACATTTAATTACGACCATTGTCGTACAAAGTTATACGACTTTTGTCGTAATAGCAATAGGTAACATTAAAAAAAAGCATATAACTTATAAAAAAATATTATTTATACTATAGACCAGGTGGACGGTTATATACTTTATGGTTCATGTTTTATGAGTAGTTGTATTAATTAGTGTTTTTTTGTAATTGTCTTGTTTTGTGGATTATATACAAGAGAAGTTTGGCTTAATAAATTAGAATAATTAATAATTAAATAAATATTTTCTAATGTATTATGTTATAATGTTATTAATTTTGAAATGAATTAAGAACTTTAGATAATTACCATGACGAAAAATTATTTCACTTCTTTTAAGACATATTGCATACTTACATCTTTGTTTGTTGTCTCATTAATAAATACAAATGCACAGCAAGATGCATCACTTATAGATAAATCAGAAACATTAGATATTGTAACCTGGAATTTACAATGGTTTGGAGCACCTCAAAAATCATATAATGCTTCAACATTTAATCAGCAACTAACATCAGTAAGTTCTACAATCATATCGCTGGATGCAGATATTTATGCTTTACAGGAGGTAGTTAATGATCCAGTTAATGGATATTATTTTGAGAAATTGGTTGATCAATTAAATGAAGATACTTATTCAAATAAATATATTGGTTATGTTTCAGATCGCTATAGTGTTTATTTCAATACGGCAACTACAGATTACCCCTCTCAATGTATCGCATTTATTATAAATACAGAAACAATTGCTGTTGTTGATCAATATCCTATGTTTAAAGATTTATATAATGGTTATTCTACCAGTTATATAGAAGGATATGATGGTAATCCTTCAACTTTCTGGAGTAGTGGTAGATTGCCATATTTTTTACAAGGTATAGTGTCTGTAAATGGTAGTAATGAAGTAATCGACTTTATTAATATACATGCAAAATGTTGCGATGGTAGTGAAGATAGAAGGGAATATGATGCAAATTATCTTTTAAATGCAGTAAATTCTGAATTAGTTCTTGATAATGTTGTGATGTTGGGGGATTATAATGATGATACTAATACAGGTAGTCCTTACGATGACTGGTATGCTAATGATAATTTATACTATAAAGAAGTGGCTGGAGAAGGTATTGACCATATTAGTGTTTCAAATGAATTGTATGATGAAGATGAAGCTCTTAATAATAATGAGTATATAGAAGTTGTTTCAATATCAGATCATGATCCAGTAATGGTAAGATTAAAATTAGAAACTGATAAAACTAATCAAACTATTTCCTTGGAGTCCGTAGGTGATCAAACCATTGGGTCTGTAAGAGATTTAAATGTTGTTACAAACTCCGGATTAAATGTTGATTACAAAGTGTTATATGGTGATGTTGAAATTAGCAATAATCAAGCGACCTTTAACACAATAGGAGAGTTTGCTATACAGGCAATACAAACGGGAGATGATATTTACACAGCTGCTTTCTCCAATATTATTTCTGGTACTGTATCAAAGAATCAACAAACTATAGACTTTGAAGCAATAGATGATAAGACAATGGGAGATGATCCTTTTGAATTAACAGCCATTGCCAGCTCTGGTTTAGAAGTTTTATATGAAGTTACTGAAGGGAATGTAACTATTACTAATAATGTAGTTACTCTTGTTGAAGCCGGAAATGTTACCATAAGAGCATATCAATCAGGTAGTGATTTGTATGACAGCGCTGAGGCTTTCCAGTCATTTATTGTAGATGATAAAAGTGGAATTGAAGATGAGTATGCCAAACAAGTGAACGTTTATCCAAATCCATGTAATAATAAGGTTGAAATTGAAATGCCTGACTCATCAATTAAGCAAATTGATATTTATAACATTACCGGAGTTAAAGTTAAAAGTCTATTTGCCTATGCTACTGCAAAAATAGATGTTAGCGATTTAAATGATGGTTTGTATTTTATTCAAATAACTTCCGGAAAAATTACAATAACTAAGAAAATAGAGATTATTCACTAAAAAAAATAAAAAAAATTATACATATCGCAAACGGTTGCAATCTGATATATCAGCAAAACCCTTGTATTTACAGGGGTTTTGTAATTTTGAGAGGTGCTTGATATTACTATCTTTGAATCGAAAAATCAGTTAAAATCAAATTGCTTATCGATGATTAAAAGAATTCTACCACTTGCGATTCTTGTTTCTATTCTGACCTGTTGTCAGAATAATGAGACAAGTATAGTTAAAGAAAAAGCCCCTTTTTTATGGGAAAATGCGAATGTTTACTTTCTGTTAACCGACAGATTTTGTAATGGTGACTCAACCAACGATGTGAATTTTAATCGAAATAAAGAAACCGGTCCATTAAGAGGTTTTATGGGGGGGGACTTTAAGGGAATCACAAAAAAAATCAATGAAGGTTATTTTAATAAACTGGGAATTAATGCCCTTTGGTTTTCTCCAATAGCTGAACAAATTCACGGATCTGTTGATGAAGGAACCGGTAATACATATGCATATCATGGTTATTGGGCTAAAGATTGGACCAGTATTGACCCAAACTGGGGTTCAGAAGAGGAATTTGCTGAATTAGTCAACGCTGCTCATAGCAAAGGAATCAGAATTGTAATGGATGTGGTTATAAATCACACAGGTCCTGTAACATCTGAAGATCCTGTTTATGATGACGGATGGGTAAGAACCAGTCCCAGATGTACTTATGATACTTATGAAAATACAGTAACATGTACTTTAGTTGAAAATCTACCAGATGTTAAAACAGAAAGTAATGAAGAAGTTAATTTACCTGATGTTTTAATTGAAAAATGGGAGAAGGAAGGACGATTAGAACAGGAAATGGAGGAATTAAATGCATTTTTTGCAGAAACAGGCTATCCTCGTGCTCCCAGGTTTTATATCATGAAGTGGTTGGTTGACTTTGTGAAGAAATATGGAATTGATGGCTATAGAATAGATACGGCTAAGCATACTGAAGCATCCATATGGTCGGAACTTAATGATTTAGCAACAAAAGCTTTTGCTGAGTGGAAAAATTCAAATCCTGATAAAGTATTGGATGATAATGACTTTTATACTGTAGGGGAGGTGTATAATTACGGCATCTCTACTGGTAGAAACTTTGATAATGGAGGAGTTCAGGTTGATTATTTTGCTAACGGTATGGATGCATTGATAAATTTTGAACTTAAATCAGATGCCAATAGCGATTATGAGTCTGTATTTTCAAAATATTCTAAAATACTAAACTCTGACCTTGCAGGAAAATCAATTTTGAATTACATGACATCTCATGATGATGGCTCTCCTTATGATAAACCAAGAGAAAAAGCCTTTAAAGCTGCCAATATGCTTTTGTTATGCCCTGGTGCATCTCAAATATATTATGGAGATGAAACCAATCGTAATTTAACAATTGAAGGTACAATTGGTGACGCAACTTTACGCTCTTTTATGAACTGGAATGAATTGGACTCCAATAAAGTCGTTAATGGTGTGTCTTCAAAAGATTTGTTATTGCATTATCAAAAATTAGGTCAGTTCAGAGAAGCAAATCCATCGGTTGGTTCAGGGATTCATAAACAGTTAAAACAGGATCCCTATATTTTCATGAGATCATATCAAACTGACAAATATGAAAATAAAGTAATTGTAGGATTAGATATGAATAAAGGAAGTAAACAAATTAATGTTTCCGGTATATTTTCTGATGGAGATGTAATAAAAGACTATTATTCAGATCAGATAGTTTCAGTTAAAAACGGAATGGTTGACGTAGTTTCTGATTATACTTTGGTTCTTCTATCAAAGAATTAATGGCATATAAAATGTCCGGTAGTAATACTGCCGGGTATTTATTGTATTCAATAATTTTAAGTTAAGTAGTTTCTATCAACTCAAAAGGAAGGTTGATTACAGTTTGAAAGTCTTCTGCAATTTCCAACATATCTTCATCTTCAATATCATAAAACCAATATACTTTAGTTTCATTTTTAGGAGACAGTTGAACTTCTATTTTCTTCAAGAAAGATGTCAAATATTTAGTTCCTAAAGTATTAAAATAGTCTAATTGAATTTGAATATCTGTTTTTGATGCCGGTTGATTAACATATGTATTTAACCAATCATACAAAGGTTTAAATAATGATTCGCAATCTACAGTGATTATTTTCCCCTTAAAAGAAATAACACCATTAACAGAATCCAATTTGATTTGTGGAGTAGTTTGTGTTCCTTCTGTCAGAATAATATTTTTCATATAAATATCATTAATAGCAAATAAATGAAAGTAAATTATTCGGGGTAAAAATTTACTTTGTTATCATCTTTACTTTTTTATAATCATAAAATAACTTAATATTTCATGAGATTTTGAACATATACGTTAATGATTAAATAATGTTATGTTATTGTTAAAGTATTTTTAATATATATTCTTTCTTTGTTTAATGAATAACTAATAATAGTATACTAAATTCGCCTTATTTATTTTGGATAATTGATATCTTTGGTAGGCTTAAATTGTATTTTACAGCTATTAATCTAATTACAATTATGGAGCTTATGGTAGTAATTTGAGATACATAAATATCCGCATTTAAACTATTTAATAATAAATAAATAACTCCTCCTATAATACATGCTGTAGCATAAATTTCTTTATGAAAAATTAAAGGTACATCATTACATAAAGTATCTCTTATTACTCCTCCAACTACAGCTGAAGATAGTCCCATTACCATACAAATAGGTAAAGATAATCCGCCAATTAAGGCTTTATCAATTCCAATTATAGTAAATACACCAATACCAATAGTATCAAAAAGAAAAAGTGTATGCTTTAATTTGATTATCCATTTATAAAACAAAAAAGTGAAAATTATTCCGCTGAATATTAAAAAGAAATAATCAGATGTACTTATCCAGGTAACTGGTGTGTTGCCCATCAAAAGGTCTCTTATTGTTCCACCACCAATGGCGGTAATAAAACCAATAAAAGAAGCTCCAAATAAATCTAATTTCTTTTCGTAAGCAGATAATGTTCCACTTATTGCAAAAGCAAATGTCCCTATATAATCAGCAATTTCTAATAAACTCATTACTACATTTCATATTTTGATACAAATGTAGAAATAGAATTTATACTAATACAGCCTCTTTATTTAAATTTGCATCACAAAAAACTTCGATAACTTTAATGAAATCGACAATTTTTGTCATTTCTTCATCTTTCGGAGCAACGAAAGGAACTACCTCTAAAGAACAGAATGTTTGAAATTTATTAAGAAAACGACTTCCTTCTTTCAATTCATCATTCAAAGTATAATAATCTTTACCTTCCTGAAGCATTCCTGATAGTGAAGTTGATGCTGGAATGTAGTCATAACTTAATAGTAACCCTAATACCAAACGTTCACCTGCTAAAACAGATAGGTTATAAAGGAATTCGTTATCAAAAGGACCACGATTAACAATTAATTTTTTACAAGTATTAAGGTATGATTTACCTTCGTCATAGTAAAATTTCCAATCTTTTTCTTGATCTTGCCAATGAAATGTAGCCATAATTATAAGATTTTAGATTTAACTTGCAGATTTAGATTCAACATTGTTGTTCTTAATCCTATTTTGATATGGTAAAAATACTAAAAATATTTTCCACCCCTTGTTAGTAAGATGTAATTATATTTAAAAAGTGTTATTTTACTTAAATACCCCATTATAAAACCACATTTATACTTCAAATGTACATTTTTTCTATCGTAGGCCTGTTTTGTTCAGTTTCGAATTTTGAAATTTATTATTTGACAAGGATGTGCTTTAAAATATGATTCTCACGATGAAATAATGCCGTTTGTAGTAACTTTAATATAATATTAAAAAGAAAACTTAAATTCATGAAAGATTATTCACGCAGATCATTTTTAAAAGAAATAATTAAATTATCCAGTTTTCCTTTAATTTCGTTTGCCTATTCAAAAAGTATCAATATGAATAATATTAAACCAGCAATTCAATTATATGGACTACGAAATGAATTAATTGCAGATTTGTGGGGAACATTAAAATTAATTGCAGATATAGGTTATAAAGAAATAGAATTATATATGAATGAAGAGAATAATCTATTCTTTGGTTATGATGCAAACGATTTTTTTAAACGAATAAATGATCTAGGGTTGAAAGTTATTGGGCAACATATACTTTCAGGAAAATATGGGGCTGATATAAGATACTCTCTTACCATAGGTTTTGAGGCCCTAATAGAGATTCTTTCAAAACATGAAGTGCCATATCTAACCCATGCATGGCTATATCCACAAGAACGTGAAACGATTGATGATTATTATAAATTATCAGAACTATTAAATAATTGTGGAGAATATAGTAAAAAGGCAAATGTTGAATTGCTATATCATAATCATGATTTTGAGTTTGTTAAAACAAATGATGAAATTCCCTATAATCTATTAATTAAGGAAACCGATTCAGAATATGTTAATTTTGAATTAGATTTTTACTGGATGTATGCTGCAGGAATTGATCCAATATATTATTTAAATAAATTTCCTGCTAGATTTAAACTATGGCATTTCAAAGATATGAAACCAGATTCTGTGAATTTTACAGAATTGGGGAAGGGCAGAATTGATTTTAAAGAAATAATGGAATACAGTAAGAAAATTGATGTTAAGCACCTGATTATAGATCAGGATGAGTTTAATATTTCAATATATAGGTATTTAGAAGAGAATTATATAAAACTTCTTGAATTAATTAATATTTAGGAGACATGTTAAATAAAAAAGAATTAGCCATAGAAATGTTTAAAAAAACAAACTGTGCCCAAGCAACTTTAGTTGCTCTGGCTGGAGAAAAAATGGATCCTAAATCCTTACAATTAATTGGTTCAGCCTTTGGGGGTGGCATTGCACAGCAAGGGAAAACTTGTGGTGCAGTTAACGGAGCATTAATGGCCTTAGGTATACTAAAAGGGTATAATGAATTTGTTGATTTAGAAGTGAAAAATAAATTTTATGCTGTGGCAAATGAATTTATTACTCTTTTTAAAGAGAAATATGGGTCAGATCAGTGTAAAGAGTTAATTAATTATGATATTTCTGATAAAGAACAAAAAGCCAAAGCCAAAAACGAAGGCATATTTGATAATCTGTGTCCAAAGTTTGTATCCGGAGCCGTTGAAATCATGGAAGAATTAATGAACTCAAAAGTTTAATAAACTTTATTGTTTAATGTTTGTTCTTTCATTGTAAAACAAATTATAAAATCAAATTTGAGATATGAAGAAGTTACTTATATTATCAGTTTTATTGTTGGCATTTATAAACATACATGCACAATCTGATTTCTACAGTTATACAGTTAAAACTCTTGAGGGTGAAGATTTTTCATTTGAACAATTAAAAGGAAAAAAGGTGCTTATTGTAAATACTGCATCCAAATGTGGTTTTACTCCTCAATACGAGCAATTGGAAGAGATTTACAAAGCTTATGGCGGTGATGATTTTGTTATAGTAGGTTTTCCGGCAAACAACTTTATGCGTCAGGAACCCGGTACAGCTGAAGAAATAAGAGAATTCTGTACTCAAAATTATGGAGTTACATTTCCTATGATGGCTAAAATATCAGTAAAAGGTGATGATATGGCTCCTATTTACCAATGGCTGACACAAAAAGAAAAAAACAGTGTAGAGGATAGCAATGTAAAATGGAATTTTCAAAAATATCTGATCAATGAAAAAGGAGAATTAGTTAAAGTTCTATATTCTAAAGTGAAACCTAATAGTGATGAGATTGTATCCTGGATAACAGGAAATTAAAAAAAAATAAAGGTATTATTGAAAAGCGATGTTAATGCATCGCTTTTTTTGTTTCAAATAATCTTTGCAAATTCGTACAGAAAATTTAAATAATTAAAAATATTCTATGTCATATATAAGAGGGTTTGCAAGTGACAATAACTCTGGAGTGCATCCGGAAGTAATTGAGGCAATAACAAAAGCCAATGTGGGCCATGCAGTAGGTTATGGTGATGATGACCTAACTCAGTCTGCAATACAAAAGTTTAAAGAAGTATTTGGTTCCGAAACTGATGTATTTTTCGTTTATAATGGAACTGGTGCTAATGTTACTGCAATACAGGCATTGACTCATCCTTTCAATTCAGTAATCTGTCCTGAAACAGCCCATATAAATGTTGATGAATGTGGTGCTCCGGAAAAACATAGTGGATGTAAATTATTACTAGTACAAACACCAGATGGTAAATTAACCATTGAAGGTATAAAAAAATACATGCATGGCTTTGGTTTTGAACACCATTCTCAGCCTAAAATGATAAGCATTACACAGGCTACTGAATTAGGAACGGTATATACAATAGAAGAGATAAAGGAAATTGCTGATTATGCTCATTCTCTCAATATGTATTTACATATGGATGGTGCAAGACTGGCAAATGCAGCTGTTGCTTTGAATTGTTCATTTAAGGAAATGACAATTGATGCAGGAGTGGATGTTTTATCATTTGGAGGAACGAAGAACGGATTAATGTTTGGTGAAGCCGTATTATTCTTCAATCAAAATACGGATGCAGTAAAATACATTCGTAAACAAACTGCTCAGTTAAATTCTAAGATGCGTTTTACAGCAGCTCAGTTTTTAGCTATTCTAGATAATGATTTATGGAAACGTAATGCGGACCATGCAAATAAAATGGCTCAAAAACTAGCTAAAGAACTTCAGGGAATTAAAGAAATAGAAATTACACAAAAGGTTGAAAGCAATGGGATTTTTGCTATAGTTCCTGCAAAAATAATAGAACCATTACAAAAAGAATTCTTCTTTTACACCTGGGATGAAAGTAAAAATGAAGTTCGTTGGATGACATCATTTGACACAGAAGAAGAGGATATTAGACAATTTGTTAGTCTTATAAAGAAGCTATTAAAAGAGTAAAACATGGCACAGCAATATGATTTTGAATTAGAGTTTAAAGTTCGTGATTACGAATGTGATCTGCAGGGAATTGTAAATAATTCAGTATATCAAAACTATTTAGAGCATACGCGTCACGAATTTCTGGATGCAATTGGTTTGAACTTTAAGAAATTATTCGATGATGGAGTAGTTGCGGTTGTAGCACGAGCTGATTTATCTTATAAAACGCCATTGCAAAGCAATGATAAATTCGTGGTAAGATTAAGAGCTGAACATCATGGTATTAAATATATGTTTTATCAGGATATTTATCGTTTACCAGATGAAAAGGTCTGTTTAAAAGGAATTATTACAACAACTTCCTTAATTAACGGGAAATTGGGAGTCTCTGAAGAAATAGCTTCAGCACTTAAAGAAGTAGAAATAAAAAGAAATAATTAATAAGTAGGAGGTTCAAATATAATTTGAACCTTTTTTATTTTTTAACCCCCTGAATATTAAATCAAAAATAAGAGTACCCTAAAATTACAATACTATAACATCAAAAATATTTCACTTCCTTAAATTCTCTTTGTATTTTTGCAGGCTATTTAAAAAATGTCACATTATCATGCCAGAGCATAGCAAGAAAGAATATATAGAGAGATTTATCCAGTTCAGAGCTACTGATAAGGTAATACAGAAGGGGAAAGATTTATATGATGAAGGTGCTGTAAATCTTACGTATAAAAACGATGCTTCTGATGCATGGCATTTCGCTGTTCAAGGTTCACAGAGGTATACCGTTATCATAAAAGACTTAAATAAAGGAGAAGCAAGTGCAAAATGTACCTGTCCTTTTGAATGGGGAACAATATGTAAACATGCCGTAGCCTCACTTTTATATATTATGGATGCCGGTGATGATGCACTTCCTATAGAAGTACAGAATAAGGTGGCTCCTAACAGAACGTTAAGAACTCCGCTGGGATTTTTATTAGAAGAATATAGGTTTATAGATTCTGACTTAATTAATAAATATTCATCCTATAGTGTTTTAAATGATATAAAATACTCCTCAAGAAACATTAAAATTAAGAATGTTTTAATCCATAAGGATCAAATTGTATTTGAATTATTGGATGAATACAGAAAGGAATCAAGTGTAGTTATAAAGCATGTTAATAATAAAGTATATATTGCTTCTGATATAAAGGCAGGTACACCAAAACTAAATAAGCTTGAAACTTTTTGTTTAATCGTTATCTCTGAATCAAAAACACCAGATCTTTTATTTACAGTTTTTAATAAAGGATTGGATGAAATAGAGAAACAAATACTTTCCGAATACGGATTTGATGAAGATGACGACTTTACTGCATATTTTAAGCATGTTTTTCTTCCTAATAAAGGGTTAGATGTTACATATTTGCCGGAACAAAAAGGATTGATTCCAATTGAACCTGTAAAGGAAATTGATTTTTTAAGCTTTATAGAAAAGCAAAATAACGAAGCTTTAGAACTGGATAATATACCAAGAGCTACGGATAATAAAGTCTTAGGATTTGTAATAGATTTTGGTGGTGAAATTGAAGACTTTGATTATGACGAATATGATTTTATTAATAACGATCCACAATTTGATATTTATCCAATTACAGCTAAACCAGGTAAAAATAAAAGACAATTAACATCAGGATTTAAGCGTTACGACGAACATGAAGCGCCAATCATATTGACGGATAATCAAAGGAATGCATTAGATCTGATTAAAGAATTAGATTTTGATGATTTTACTGCAAAAAAAACTTTTGTATTAAAAAAGAAACTGATTCAGCTATTAGCCAAAGAACGATTTGTTTTTGTGAGGGAGCAAAATGATTACAAGCTAAGAAAGTCTGATTTAGTTCCTGCGCAAATATCTGATCAACTTATTGATGCTAAATATGGAACTTATGAGGATGCCAAATTTGTTGGTCTGGAGCTGAAAGTACAGGTTGGTGATATTGAGTTAAAACCATCTGAAATAAGATCATTATATAAAAATTCTCACGTTTATAACTTTGATGGAATAATCTATCTTCCGGCCAATTATGCTATTGCTAAATATATTGAAGAAGGTCAGGAAGATATAAAAATGGTGAAAAAGTATAAGTGGAAATTTATATCTGATGTTGTTTTACCATTGTCAAGAAACTTTGAAATAGATTTTGGAGATTGGAGCAGTGATGTTGAATCTATGGAATTGGATTTCAGATCTAAACAAATTTACTTATCCGAACAATACGATTATCTGATCATAACTCCTCAGGTAGAATATCACAATGGCGTATCTGTAGCTTTAAATCATTCAGGTAACGTACTGATTCATCATGATGATAATGATATTACAGAATACGTTAGAAATTTTGAATTAGAGGATGATTTTGTTGATTCAATAGCAGCTTTACATCCTAATTTTGAAGATCAAAAAGAAGACAAGGTATTTTATCTTCACTATGATGAATTTACAAGAAATATGTGGTTCTACGACTTCTTTGATAAAATGCAACATCTGGAAGTCGAGGTATTTGGCCTGAAAGAGCTTAAAAATTTCAATTACTCACCGCATCAAGGTAAAGTTACCGCTGCTGTTTTCAGTGGTCAGGATTGGTTTGAAATTGATGTTAAAGTAACGTTTGGTGATGACACTATTGCTTTAAAAGATATTAAAAAGGCCATCTTAAACAAGCAGAAATATATTCAGCTAGCAAACGGAAAGGTAGGCTTATTACCAACAGAATGGATTCATAAGCTGGAAAAATATTTCCGACATGGAGAGTTAAAGGATGGAAAGCTTGCTGTTTCTAAACTTAAATTTTCAATTATCGATGAACTGTTTGACAATATCGATAATGTGGATATCATTAATGAAATAGCTGAAAAAAGAAGAAGATTATCCCAGTTTAAGGAAATTGCAAAAACAGACGTACCTCAGGATATTACAGCAGAACTAAGACCTTATCAAAAAGAAGGTTTAAACTGGCTTAATTTCCTTGATGAAATGAGATGGGGAGGAATCCTTGCCGATGACATGGGATTGGGTAAAACATTACAAATACTTACGTTTATACAACATATTCTGGGTAAAGATCAAACAACCAATATTATAATTGTTCCAACCACATTATTATTCAACTGGCAAAAAGAAATTGAAAAATTTGCTCCAAATATTGCTGCATATTATCATTATGGTGTAAACCGAGCTTTAAATACAGACGCATTTGATGCGTTTGATATTGTTTTTACTACATATGGAGTATTATTAAGGGATATTGAATTTTTAAGTAAGTATCAGTTTAATTATCTGATCTTAGATGAATCTCAGGCTATTAAAAATCCTGCTTCAAGAAGATTTAAGGCGGCAAATTTAATTAATGCTAAAAATCGAATTGCACTTTCCGGTACACCTATTGAAAACAGTACATTTGATTTATTTGCTCAAATGACTTTTGTAAACAGAGGTATATTTGGTGGTGTTACTGCATTTAAGGAGAATTTCTCAAATAAAATTGATAAAGAAGGGGATGAAAATATAGCAGCAGAATTACAGCGCTTAATCAATCCATTTATACTACGCAGAACCAAAGAACGTGTGGCTAAAGAACTTCCTGATAAAACAGAAGGAGTGATCTATTGTGAGATGGATAAAGAACAGCGTAAAGTATATGATGCTTATCGCAATGAGTTCAGAAATAGATTAATAGGAAAGATAGAAGAGGATGGAGTTGGGAAATCTAAAATGATGGTTTTAGAAGCACTTACAAGACTTCGTCAGATTTGTGATTCACCTGTATTATTAAATGATGACAATGTAGATACTGCTGAGTCTATAAAAATAAAGGAAATCATTCAACATATTACAGATAAAACTTCGAAGCATAAGATTTTAATTTTTTCTCAGTTTGTAAAAATGCTTGGTCTTATTAAAAATGAACTTAACAAGCGCAATATAGAATATGAATATTTAGATGGAAAAAGTTCAACTGTACAACGAGAAAAGTCTGTGGAAAATTTCCAGAATAACGATGACCTAAGAGTTTTCTTAATTAGTCTAAAAGCGGGGGGAACTGGATTGAATCTTACTGCAGCTGATTATGTATATATTATTGACCCGTGGTGGAATCCTGCAGTGGAAAATCAGGCAATTGACAGATGTTACAGAATAGGTCAGGATAAAAAGGTTTTTGCCTATAGAATGATATGTAAGGACACTGTGGAAGAGAAAATTCTAAATCTTCAAAACAAAAAGAAAAAGATTGCCGGAGACATAGTCCAAACTGATGAAAATATTATGAAAACTCTGGAAGCGGATGATATCAGAGATTTATTCTCTTAAAAACTAATTATAAAGAGAGATTGCCATAATGAGCAATCTCTTTTTTTATATTATAATTCAAAAGGAACTTCTTTAAGCAGTTCAATTCCTTCTGGCGTTACAATAGCCATATAAGGAATTATCTCAACTCCATTTTCATAGGCCTCTTTTAAACCTTTAGCATAGTTAGAATCAATGTCTTTTGCTGGAGAAAAGCTTTCAATATCCTGTCTTTGGATTACATAAAACATAACAGCCCTGATTCCAGCCTTTTTTACATCAATCAAAGTCTTTAAATGTTTTAAACCTCTTGTAGTTACAGCATCAGGGAAAGTAGCTCTATTTTCATCACGAAGAGTTACGTTTTTTACCTCAATAAAACACTTCTCATCATTATTCTCTGCAAAAACATCAAACCTACTATCTCCAAATTTTACTTCCCTTCTGACTTCTGTGTACATGTTTAATTGAGGAATAATTTTATCTCTAACAGCCTCATAAACCAAAATATTTGGAACACTTGTATTAATTCCAATCCAATGATTATTTATAAAAATCATTTCCCATGTAAATTGGGTTTTTCTTTTTGGATCATTATGATGAGTTAGATAAACAGGAGCTCCTTCTTCAATACAAGTTTTCATACTACCTGAGTTTGTACAATGAGCAATAACAACATCTCCATTTTCCAACTCTACATCAGTTAAGAATCTTTTGTATCGTTTTATGAGTTTACCTTTAACTAGTTTTGTCTTAAATTGCATGTAATTAATATTTGTTTTATCTATTAACATGAAATCAGCATAATTTGATCATGTATCTGTATAATAATTCTTTAACTTTTTACATTTATTGATTCATACTGCTAATTTCCATAGTACATTATCTTGTTAAACTGCAAATTAAACACAATGCTTAAAAATTAAGCCTGAATTCATAACTTTTCTATATTTTTGTGCAAAAAAAATGGAATGTAGAGTAGGATGTGCTGCTTGTTGTATTGCTCCATCAATATCATCTTCAATGCCTAAAATGCCCAATGGTAAGAAAGCTGGTGAAAGATGTTTGCATTTAACAGAAGATAATAAATGTGAGTTATTTGGAAAAAAAGAACGACCTGCAGTTTGTGGTGGATTTATGGCAGAATTAGAATTTTGTGGTAATAATAGGGAAGAGGCATTAAAAATATTAGGAGATTTAGAAAAATAACATTCTAAAAAGAAAGTCAAACCAAAATTATTATAACAAAAGTACTTTATATCTGTTTATAGTGTGTTTTTATAAATCATATAAGATCCAATGTATTTTTGATCGTCCTTTCTTAGAATGGATATATGATTATTCTTTTAAAATCATTATTTAATTATTTATTACGTATTTATAATGAAAGTTATAGGAAACTTCTTTTACCAGATCTACAAATGGTTGATTTTCATTCCAATATTTGCTGTTGCAAGTATTGTATTTTCTCTAGGTGCAGCAATTTTAGTGATTTTATTTTCTCCGCGAGTAGGAAGCCTAAGTGGTGTAATGTGGGCTAAAACAGTAGCTTTTTTCACTCCAATGAGAGTTAAAGTTTATGGAAAAGAAAATATAAAAAAAGGACAATCCTATGTAATAGTAGCCAATCATCAGAGTGCTTACGATATTTTTGCTTTATATGGCTTTTTAGGTATAGATTTCAGATGGATTATGAAGAAAGAACTTCGTCATGCTTTTGGGATTGGACCAGCAAGTGCCAAAGTTGGTCATATATTTATAGATCGTTCTTCACCCAAAGCAGCCTATGAATCTATTAAAGAGGCAAAGGAAAAGTTAGTTGACGGAACTTCTGTTGTTGTTTTTCCTGAAGGAACCAGAAGTGGAAGTAACACTGTCCGCAAATTTAAAAGTGGAGCATTTAAAATTGCAGAAGAACTGGATCTTCCGATATTACCTGTTACAATTAAGGATACCCATAAGGTTTATGGAGGAGGAACTTTTAATGTTCGTCCCGGAAAAGTAAGTATTATCATTAATCCTTCTATAGATACATTTAAGTATAAAAGCAATATAAAAGAATTGATGGAGGTAACCAAAAATGCTTTAATTCAACCTATTAAGGAATTTAATTCTTAAAAATAAGTTATAAAAGCCGGATCTAAAATTCGGCTTTCACCTGAACCTTAATTCTCTCCTTAGAAATTGGATGTGTAAACTCCAGAAATTCTGCATGTAAATGTAACCTGTTTGATTTAATTCCATACAAATCATCTCCAACAATAGGCGTATTTAAACCTTGTGGATGTGCAGAATGTACTCTTAATTGATGTGTTCGTCCTGTTATTGGAAAAAAATGAACCTTGGTTCTGCCATTATTTCGTTCAATAACATTGAACTTTGTTTTAGCTGGCTTACCATACTCATAACAAACCAGCTGTCTTGGTCTGTCATCCAGATCAACTCTTAATGGCAATTCAATAAAACCACTATCCTCATTAATGATTCCATCCAGTAAGGCAATATAGCGTTTTTGAACACTTCTATCTAAAAACTGCTTTTGAAGCGCTTTGTGTACATCTTTATCTTTTGCAATCAGAATCAATCCGGAAGTTGACATATCAAGTCTGTGAACCAGTAATGGTCCTGTTGCATCTGGGTATTTGTTTTTAATTCTTAAGTAAACAGAATCTTCAGTTTCCTTTCCTGGAACAGATAAAAATTCGGCAGGTTTGTTGACTACTAAAATTACATCGTCTTCATATACTGTTTCTAAAGCTTCATTATTAATAGTTGGACTTTGAATAGGATTATCATCCACTTCAAGTCCTTTAAGCATATGACCTAAAATGGGTTCGCATTTACTTTTACAGGATGGGTAAAAATACCCGTGCTTTCTGATCTCCGATTTTGGACTTTGTCCCCACCAAAACTCAGCTAAGGCAATAGGTTTATAATTTTTCTGATAGGCATATTGCAATAATTTAGGCGCAGCACAATCTCCAGCACCAGCTGGTGGAATCTTTTGAGCTGTGGGTTCAAAAATATCACATAAGCCCATTATCTCTTTAGCGTAATTAAGAAACTGATACTGATCAAATAATTTTTGTTGCAAAGCTGCAGAACGTTTTTTTCTCTCTTCTTTTAATAACTGAATTTCTGCAATATAGTTATCAAGGGATTCTTTGCTATCATTGACTTTCTTTTCCCAATACTTTTTTAGCTGTTTAAAATCATATTGTTGCTTTAAACTTTCTTGCTTTAAATTCTCTTTTAGTTTCTCAAAATCTTCATCAGTTAGTGTACCTTCTAGTTCATGGCGCTTATCCTTACGTTTGTTTTTCTCTACTTTCATAAAGATCCTGAAATCACTCAGTTCATTCTCTGATGATTTTAAACAATCTCTGTAGTTATCAGTTAAGCTTCTATATGAGTCAGATTCTTCAAGATCTTTTATTCTTTGATTAATAATACTAATCTGATCTTCTTCAGGTTTAAAAAAACCATTTTCATCCAGTAAATCATAAATAGGAGGGACAAATCCGGGTAATAAGTTGGTTCCTGCTAATTTCCCGCTAAAGGCACATAAATAACCTATTTCTCCTTGGTTATTTTGAACAACCAAAACACCAAACATTTTGCCAATATTACTTCCCTCGACATAATGATCTATTCCAAAATCATGAACCCAATCTTTTTGTGTTTTTAAATGTTTTTGCAAAGAATTCGCAGCTAAAACACTTAATTTATGTGGTTCATAATAAAACGGATAGGTAAACTTTGCAGGTAGGAGTATATTGTCAATTTGTTCATCAAAATTGATGAAATTCGGATCTTTCTTTGAAATATTCACAGGTATTTGCCTCTATTATAGTTTTTATTCAAAAGCGTTTGCAAAAATACAAAGCTTTTTGGCAATTCAACCTATTGATATTGAAATATCATTCTATTCCTGATAAACAGTAATAATTTCCAGACCTTCCTCCAGTAAATTATTCTTTACCTTATTGTAATTTCTGGTAAAACCTAAAAGGTAACCACCGCCACCAGAACCACAAAGTTTTAATATATAATCGTTCTTTTCCAAACCTTCTTCCCAATACTTAACAAACTCTGAAGGAATCATTTCCTTAAGGTATTTTAATTGGAATTTAGATAGTTCTTTTAAGTCCCTGTAAAACGAAGGTAAATCACCTTTTAACAAAGATTTCACACAATGATTTGTAGTTGGAATTAAGTGATTTTTAATCTTATCCAAATAATCTTCACTAAGACATTTTTTTAAGAAAAGATCAACAAGAGGTGCTGTTTTTCCTGTTTTTTTAGTGTTTATAATAAAAATTGCATCATCTTTTTCGATGTTTTTACGAGAAATACCGATAGATGATATATCATTCTGATTTTTAATAAATAAAGGGTGGCTTATATAACAGATTAATGGATCAATACCAGAGCTTTTTCCATGAAAATAAGATTCTAATCCTGAAAATATTTTTTTCAGCTTCTGCGTTTTCTCTTTTGACAGACCTGTTTTTGATCCGATTTTATTCTTCCCGTAAGTGTAATAAATAGAGGCAACTAAAGCACCACTGCTTCCTAAACCATAACCCTCAGGTATAGTAGATTCAAAAAATAATCCTTTGTCCAAATCCCTTTTTAAAGAATTTATATCAATATAGTTAGTATAATTTTCTTCAATAAACTCGCAATATTGTTTTAGCTGATTATTTGATTGTTTAGCATACTCAAGATCCGTATAACCTTCATTATTAATAAAGGTTAATCTTCCATTAAAATGCGAATATGGGATTGATAATCCATTAGAATCATACAAAAGAGAATACTCCCCGAATAATAATATTTTAGAATAAAATAGATGGTTTAATTTATTCAGTGGCATAATATGTATTGCTAATTAGTTTGTTAATATTCAGTTTACCTTATGTCTAAATAAATTCAAAAGGATGAAATTTTATCCTGTATATATAGTTTGTCCTGACAATGAATACTTAGTTCCGTTTCAATAAACTCTAAAACTTCTTTTTTGTTCGTATCAGGATAAATAATATGTATGTTTGGCCCGGCATCAATTGTAAATCCTACAGGTATTTTTGAGGATTCTCTGAATGCTCTGATTTTAGTTATTATTTGAAGTGATTCTGGCAAAAGAAGAGTGTAGCCGGGTTTAGAACTCATCATTAGCCCATGTAAACTTAAAGCTTCAGATTCTGCAATCTCCAAAAATAATTCCCAATTTCCATGTTTCAATGCATTTAAAAGAAGCAAGGTATTGTTATTTGCCTGATTAATTCTGGCTTCTTTATACGGATGATTATTCATTAGCTGATGCCCAACAGTGCTACTTATTTCCTTTTGTTTATTACTTACAATTAATATCGTATCCTGAATATTATTAAAAGCTTCGTGGACTTCATTATTAATACTAACTGCATATCTATCATTACTTTCGTGTTCATTAATCTTTCCCCATAGGTTCCAGCCTTTATGTGTTGACCTACAGGCACTACCGGAACCTAATCTGGCAATTTCTGATATTATTTCAGGAGATAATGATTCTCCAGTAATTTGTACATGCATTTCAGAAAGAGCAATAGCCAATGCACTATAGCTACTTGCAGAAGATGCAATACCTGATGAATGAGGAAATGTATTAGAACTTTTGATATCTAAATGAAAATGCTTAAGCCAAGGAAGTAGATCGATAATCCGATTAAAAAATTGCTTTAGCTTAATTTCAAAATTAGGATTGGGTTTATCATCAAATAAAAAGCTAAATGAATACTCATCCAGCTTTTTACATGAATAATAATTTATACTCGTATTAGTAAGACATTTATCTAAACTAAAACTAACAGAGGTGTTAAAAGGTAGCTGTACCTCTTTTTTACCCCAGTATTTAACAATGGCAATGTTTGATGGTCCCTGACTAAAAACTTTACCTTCTTTTTGTTTATAATCCACTTAAAACTAATCTATGTCAAGGGCAAGATCAGCATATTTATAAATAACATCATGACCCCGACGGTTAAAATATCTTTCAACATAATGCTCAGGATTCTTAGTGGCAACCAACATCATATCTCCACCCCAGGCTCCTAATGATTTAATAGAACCTTCAAAGTCATAAAATTGTTTATTGTTTAATGTAGGAATATGTAAAATTTTAGAAATAATTTTTTCATGCTCATTTATTAATTCCATAAAATCATCAATGCTATTACATAAAGCCATACTTGCTGTTAGTGATGAGATTTTGTTAAGTTGTTGATTTGCAATGTCTTTTCTACTGACCTTATCAATAGCTTTTAAAGAACTCACCTTGTTACCAGAGTATACAAAATAAAGATTTTCATGAAAACAAGGTTTAAACTTGATTTCAACATACTGAGGATTCTTTACATTTTTATTATAAAGTACAGGCAAGTCGCACATAGATGCAGCGATATCATAACCAGATCCTTTAAAACTTAATGCATTTAATTCAAAGGGATCAACATTAAAATAACGTGCCAGATTAACAATTAATGATGCACTTGTACCTAAACCCAAATCCGGATTAAAATTTATATTAGAAACGAACTTTTTAGTTAATAAGTCTTCTAAATCCAAATTGCTTAGATTAATGGCCATGCGCAATACTTTATGGATAACTACTGCAAAACCAGCATTTGTTCTATCTCCAATATGTAACTTACCATCTAACTTATCGGGAAAAGAAACTGTGTTCCATAATTCGTCGGTTTTATAAGCTTCCCATTCCAGCGAACCTCTTTCTTTTTCATATACTTTAAGAGTCTGACCAACTTTTAATGGTATAGCGAGTACATTTGCACCATACATAGCAGCATACTCACCGGAAATCATAATCTTTCCATGAGATTCAGTAGAGAAAATGGGGGTATTTTCCTTTTCGATCATTTTTAATTAAGTGTTTTGTAGTTCTAAAAATATAAGACTAATGTCTTATTTCATTAAGGAAGGTCATTACAGCACTATAGCTCACAGTCTGTTTACTAAAATAAGCAATTGCTTTGACTTTTTCATCTTCTGAAGCATTCAATGTTAAAAGAATATTAGATAAATGCATTTTCATATGGCCTTTTTGTATTCCGAATGTTATTAATGATGCAACAGCTGCAAAATTATTTGCCAAGCCTGCTGAAGCTATAATGCTCATTAATTCAGGTGCATTTGGATTCTGCAGTATCTCCATAGAGAGAGCTGCTAATGGATGAGATTTTGTTAATCCTCCCACAGTACCAACTGTTAAAGGGACTTTTAAGGAATATGTGAAAATATCGTTTTCTAAACTAATGTCAGATAGAGAGGTATATTTACCATCCTTTGCTGCATATGCGTGTATATTTGCTTCTATAGCTCTAAAATCATTACCTGTAGCAATTACAACAGCATCAATACCATTCATAATTCCCTTATTGTGAGTAACTGCTCTTGATGAATTAAACTTGGCAATATCAACGGCTTGCTTAAATTTCAAGGCAAAATCTTGGGGATTTAAATCTCCTGACCAATAGCTTAATTCGCTAATGTTACAGCTTACTTTACACTCTACGATACATTCCGGAGTATAATTAGATAATATGGCCATAACTACTTCGGCAACTTTATTATAACCTGCAAAGTATTGAACTAAAGATTCCCCCATTGCTTCAAGGCAAGAATTAATAAAATTGGCTCCCATAGAATCTTTGGTTTCCAACGTCATATAAAAACAATATGTATTGTTAACGTTATCAACCTTTTGCAACTCTATATCCTTAATTCCTCCACCACGTTTCTCCATATTATAAGCAAGCTCTTTTGCTGCGGCTTTTAATACGGATTTTATTTCAGTAATATTAGAATCGATAAATGAATATGGTTCGTCAGTAGAAAAAAACAATTGTCCCACCTTTAGAGTATCAATTACTTCTGATTTAAAACCACCTTGCTTATACCAAAAACTTGCAGCTTTAGAAGCTGCTGCAACTACTGAGCTTTCTTCAATGACCATAGGCACAAAGTACTCTTTACCATTTATCAGAAAATTTGGGGCAATATTGTATGGTAAAAAGAAATTGCTTATCGTGTTTTCAGAAAATTGATTATATGTTTCTTGTAACTGAGGGTGGTGATGAGTATATAATTGATCAGAAGAATTTGATGTTAAACCAGATTGCTTAATTATTATATCTATTTTTTCTTTTGTACTTAATTTTGAAAATCCTGAAATCATAAATTATCGTTTATATTTCAAGAGAACATCTGGAATTTAAAAATGTTTGTAATTCGCTTTCAAAAAAGAGAAATACTGCATTTATATTTTGATTTTCAAGTATGCTTCAGCTAATTTCCATTTCTCTATTAATTCATTAACAAATAAATCCAGATCTTCTTCACTCCGTAATGCATTTTCAAGAAATAGGGAACCCATACCAATTACACTTGGTAGTTTGCATATTTTATTCAAATAAAAACCATCAAGAACTGAATGAATACCTCCAGAAATGATAATCTGTTTGCACTTAACATCAACCTCTTCAATAATTTCATTTACCATTAAAGTCATTTCCAGAGCATCATGTCCTACATTGGCAAAACCATCAAAGGCTTTACTTATATTTTTATTTCTTAAACTCTCCAAACGGGTAAAATTAGTACCTCCCCAGGCTCCAAAATCAAACGCAGCAATATTTAGTTGTAAAATAGACTTAATACTTTCATAGCCCATTCCTTGTCCAACTTCTTTAATAATTATTGGCGACTTAACAATTTCTAAAAGCTTTTGAATAGTATCAATAGGAGCATGCTTTAATCGATCACCTTCAGGTTGAAACGCTTCTTGTAATGGATTAATATGGATAATAGTTCCATCTGCATCCAGTTTCTCTCTAACCTCTTCTACTTTATCAATAGAGTTGTTTTCTATCATTTTTTCTATCTGAGCAATACCAAAATTAGAGAACAAAGGTTGATCTTTTCCTACATATTTTCTTACATCAAAATCATTAAAATAAGATTCGTTATTAAGTAGAGATCTACATGATCCTAAACCCATTCCTAATCCATATTTACCAGCTGCAGAAGCCAAACGCTTATTAATTTTGCCTGCCATTTCAGTGCCTCCTGTCATAGAAGATATCCAAAAAGGATAATTCATCGTTTTACCTAAAAACTCAAATGAGGAAAAGGAAAAATCTGAATGAGATGATAACATGGGTTCATAAATAAACCTGTCATCCTTTTCATTTTGATTAACTGTGGCTTGAAATGCCAATTGTATATGATCTTTTTTTCTATCTTCCATAAAACAAAAAAAGAAAAGATTGGTGATATTACCTATATAAATTCTGAGATTTTTCTCATGTTTTAAACTAATAATTATCCAAATAGCAATTTCTAATTTATACTTAAATGAAATATTGCTATACAATAACACCAATTGATTATTAATTCCACTTAATAGTTAAAAATGCTTTGCCAAATTCAATTCATAATTAGGCCAAATTCACTCATTTGCGAATTTGGCCTTGTATGAAAATTTGTCAATTACTATTTACTACACAATAGAGAGTCCACAGAAACTCAGCTTTATTAAATATTGTTATTCGTTATTGGAACTTTCTCAACAAGAGTGTTTTCCTAAATATTAAATACCTATGCCTCTTGCAATAACCATTTTAAGAATTTCACTTGTTCCTTCTCCAATTCTTAGAATTCGGTGATCTCTGTAAAATCTTTCAATATCTCTATTCTTAAATAATCCGGCTCCTCCAAAAATTTGAATTGCTTCATCAGAAACTTCTCCTGCAATTTCGCTACAATACAATTTGGCCATAGCTGCCTCTTTACCATAGGGTTGATTATTGTCTTTAAGCCAACAAGCTTTATACAACATATTACGTGCTAACTCAACCTTTAAATCCATATCAGCTAATTTAAATTGAATAGCCTGAAAAGAAGATATTGATTTGCCAAATTGCTTCCTTGATTTAGCGTACTCTAAAGCCATTTCTAATGCTCCTTGTGCTAAACCTAAACCCATTGCAGCTATTGATAACCGCCCAGAATCCAAAGTTTTTAGCATTTGAGATAAACCTTTATCCTTGATTCCCAAAATATCCGTATTTAATACACGACACTGATCAATGGTTATTTCAGCGGTATCCGAGGCTCTCCACATCATTTTTCCTAATGTACGTTTAGTTGAAAAACCAGGTGTGTTACGATCCAGAATAAAAGTAGAGTATGTTGGCTTATTATCTTTAACTCCTGTTTGAGCCAGAACGGTAATACCCGCCATTAATTCATTGCTGCCATTTGTAATATATCGCTTAGTTCCCGATAATTCCCATCCGTCATTTGTTTTCAGAGCTATAGTATCCACACCTCTTGCATCAGAACCTGCATTTTCTTCTGTTAATCCGAAAGCCCATAGTTTAGAACCATTTAATAAATCAGGAAGAAGTTGTCTTTTTTGTTCTTCGGATCCGAAGTTGTATATGGGAGCGACTCCCAATGAATTGTGAGCCGCCATAGTCACAGCTTGTGATCCATCAACTCTTGCTAATTCTTCAACTGCTATTATGTATGATAACGTATCAAAACCCTGACCACCATACTCTTTAGGGATATCAATTCCATAAAGTCCAACGTTCCCCATCTTTTGCGCTAATTCAACAGAAAACGTTTCATTTTCATCTAATTCGGAGGCAAGCGGTTTAATTTCTTTTTCGGCAAATTCTCTTACTTGTTTTCGATAAATATCTTTCTCCTGATCGTAAAATGGTGTCATATTTTATTCTTTTATTATATAAATTTAGTTTGTTTTAATTTGATTATTAATATGTTTCCAATAAAGATTGCTTTAAACTTACATGATCTCCTGTATTAACTGATATTTTAGCTATTGTGGTATCTTTCCATGCTGTAAGTGTATTTTCAGTTTTCATGGCTTCAAGAATCATTAAAGGATCGCCTTTTTTTACATTCTGTCCTTCTTTTACCATTATATCTATAATATTTCCCGGAGTAGGGGATACTAGTGTTTTTTGTTCTACAGAAGTCTGCGTTGACTCTTTTCTTATTTTTTGAGGTTTATCTTCAATGATTAGTTTCTTTCCATTGTACTGAATATAAATATTCCTGTCTGCGCTTCTCAAATAGTTTATTTTATATTGAATATCGTTAGAAATAAAGCATAAATGATTTTCATCTAAATTTGTGATCCTCAAATTAATCACCTCATTATTATCTATTTGAATTATGTACTCATTGGAATAAGTATGTAGAACATCAATTGTAATAATCTTTTTATTTATAATTATTTGATGCAATGGGTAATTTCGCCAAAAGCTATAATTATGATTTGAGTTTGCTGAATTATATTTTATTAAGATATAAGCGGATGATAAAATCTTTAATTCGGGTAAAGAAAATTCACTTTTGCTTTGAAAGGCATCTGCATTTTCAGAAATAAATGAGGTTGAATATTTTCCCTTTTTAAAACGATCATTATTCAAAGCAAACAGAATAACATCTCTATTTGTCTCTAAACCAAAAAGAACGTATTCTTTTAGAAAATGATCTAAGTTAGTAATAGCCTCTTTCCGTGTAGACGCATGAGAAGTAACTTTCTTTAATAACGAATCAAAATGAGTTTGTATCTCTTCATAATTATTTACTCCATTATCCACTCTAATTCCTGGGATATTAGGAATATATAAACGCTCTATAATGCCGTGAGACGGTAAATAATTATTGTTGGCATCTTCTGCATATAAACGAACTTCTATCGCATGTCCGTTAATAGTAATATCATCCTGAGCAACTTCCAGCTTTTGACCCATAGCTATTAAAAGTTGTTGTTCAACAATATCAATGCCTGTAATTTCTTCTGTTACCGTATGTTCAACCTGTATTCTTGTATTCATTTCAAGGAAGTAATGCTTCATTGAAGGAGTTAGAATAAATTCAATGGTTCCGGCATTGGCGTACCTTATATTTTTTGCAATTTTCAAAGCATCATCAATAATCTCTTTTCTAATTTCTTCAGGTAAATTTGGTGCCGGAGCTTCTTCTATTATCTTTTGATGTCGTCTTTGAACAGAACAATCTCGTTCATACAAATGAATAATATTTCCATGATGATCGCCAAGAATCTGTACTTCAATATGACGAGGATTCTGAATGTATTGTTCAATATAAACAGAATCATTATCAAAGTATCTTTTTGCTTCTGAAGAAGCCTTGTTTATAGCTTCCTTTAATTCTTCCTTATGATATACAACCCGCATTCCTTTTCCACCTCCACCAGCTGCAGCTTTTACTATTAATGGAAATTCAAGTTTTGAAGCATTTTCAAGCATGTAATCAACATCACCTTTAATTTTATTTAATAGAGGAACATTGTTTAAATATGCTATTTTATTTGCTTCGTCTTTATTACCCATCTTCTTAATTAAATCAGAAGACGGACCAATAAATTTAATGAGATTTTTTTCGCACAATTCAGCAAAATCACCATTTTCAGATAAAAATCCATAACCAGGATGAATAGCATCAGCAAAATACTGCTTTGCTATATTTATTATTAATGATTGATTTAAATAAGTATCCAATAAAGAATTCCCATGCATTAAAACCCTTATGTCTGCATTTAAAACATGCAGTGCTTTTTCTTCAGGTTTTGTATAAATAGCCACAGTTTCAATTCCCATTTTCTTTGCAGTATTGATTATTCTTACTGCAATTTCGCCTCTGTTTGCTATTAATATTCTTTTGAATTTATGTAATATGTTATTCATGATTCCACACAGGTTTTCTTTTTTCTAAAAAAGCAGTTACCCCTTCTTGTCCTTCCTTTGATATTCTGGCTCCTGCAATCATTCTTGCACAATTTAAGAAGGTGGTTTCATCATCACTACTATCTTCTAAACTATGAATTAAAGCTTTTGTTTGAATTAATGCATCCGGAGCTCCCTTAGTTATATTCTGCGCTATTTTTATGGTGTATTCTCTGATATTTTCACTATCTGAAATAAAATGAACCAATCCCTCATTTAAAGCTTCGTGAGCTGTAAAAGGTTGCGGTAATAATAGTCTTTTTCTTGTATTACTACTTCCCATTTTTTTTAAGATATAAGGAGATATAGTTGCAGGGATTAATCCCAATTGCACTTCAGGAAAACCAAACATTGAATCCTCTTCACAAATAACGATGTCACTACATGCAATTATTCCAACAGCCCCTCCAAAAGCAGATTTTTGAACTTCACAAACGACAGGGGTGGGGAAGGTGTATATAGTCTCATAGAGGGCATTAAACAGTTTTGCATCATTTATATTTTCGCTTTTAGATTGAGCTATTCCCTGTTTCATCCATTCTAAATCAGCACCTGAACAGAAATGATTTTTACTACCATGAATAACCAAAACCTTAAATGCTCTATTTCCTTTATTTTCTCTAAGAGTGTAAATAATCTCCTTAATCATTTGTTTATTAAGTGCATTCCTTTTATCCGGACGATTAAGCTCAAGATATGCTATTTGATCTTCTATTGAAAAATTTATTGTCATCACTTATGTTTTTTTACATAGATAGAATTAAAGGACAATATGTATATTATCAGTATGTTATATTCAATTATTTATTACATTCTGAATACCCCATAATCTCCTTTTTTATTTGAAATGTTTTGGGCCATATTTAGTCCTATACATAAGACCATCCTGGTATCTGCAGGATCAATGATTCCGTCGTCCCAAATTCTACTTGTTGCATAATAAGGGGATGCTTCCTTTTTAAATCCTTCTATAATTTTGTGACGCATTTTTTCGATCTCATCATTATTGCTTATTACACCCTTTTTACTTTCCTGATCCTTTTTAATGGTAGTAAGTACATCTGCAGCTTGTTGTGGTCCCATAACCGATATACTTGCAGATGGCCACGTGAACAAAAGGCGAGGACCAAATGCGCGACCTCCCATGGCATAATTTCCGGCTCCATAGCTCCCTCCAATTACAATTGTAAAAAATGGCACCTTGCTATTTGCAAGAGCATTTACCATTTTAGCACCATCTTTAGCTATTCCCATTCTCTCATAGTCTTTTCCAACCATAAAGCCTGTGATGTTTTGAAAAAACACCATTGGAATATCTCTCTGATTACATAACTGTATGAAATGAGACCCTTTTTGCGATGATTCTGAAAATAAAATACCATTATTGGCTAAAATACCAACCTTAAAGCCATTAATTGTTGCAAAACAAGTAACCAACGTATTACCATATTCAGGCTTAAATTCAGTAAAGCTATCTTCATCTATAATCAGCTTTATCAACCTTCTAACGTCTTTATTGTATTTTCCTGCTTCAGGTATTTCGTTATAGATTTCATCAGAGTTATTTTTTTGATACTGTGCTAAATGCTCTTGTTTTATTTTCTTTTTACTTATAGGTAAATATTTGAAAATGTTACGACAAATCTCTATCGCATGATGATCATCTTCAGCTAAATGATCTGCAACTCCTGATTGTGAAGTATGCATTTCTCCACCACCAAGTTCCTCTGCACTTACCTCTTCGCCTGTTGCAGCTTTAACTAAAGGAGGACCTCCTAAAAATATAGTACCCTGATTCTTTACAATGATAGTTTCGTCACTCATTGCAGGAATATATGCTCCACCTGCCGTACATGAGCCCATAACAATACTAATTTGAGGTATACCTTGAGCTGACAGACGGGCCTGATTATAAAAGATTCGTCCAAAATCATCCTTATCGGGAAAAACATTGGCTTGCTCAGGTAAAAATATACCACCAGAATCAACCAAATAAACACAAGCCAAATTGTTTTCAAGTGCAATTTCCTGAGCTCTCAGATGCTTTTTTATTGTTTCTTCAATATATGTTCCACCTTTTGTTGTTGCGTCATTAGCTATTATAATTGATTCACGACCATTAATATATCCAATACCAGTTATAATACCTGCAGAAGGAAAATCATTATTGAATTTGTCATAGGCAGCAAGTTGTGACAATTCTAAAAAAGGAGAATTTTCATCTACTAATAAATCAATTCTTTCACGAGCCAATAATTTGCCTTTTTTCTTATGTTGTTCCTGCTTATTTTTATTTTGAGTTAAGATTCGTTGAGTTTTTATTTTAAATTCTGCAACCTCTTTGGGAATACCCAGGTTCAGATAAATATTCAGTTTGTCCTCAATATCTGTCATAATTATGCTCTCTGATAATATTTACAAGTAGTAACCAATATCCATTAAAATTGTTTATTGGTATTTCTGGATATATGTATAACGAATTTATAATCGATATATAATCAGAGTAAAGCAGTTTGGCTGCCACTTATAAGACATTTTGCAGTTTGGTTTATACAAATTTAAATTTAGTTATTAATAGATATAGTTTTACAAAAATCAACAACTGCTTTTTTAAGGTATTTTGAGACATTTCTTATCGAGTCGTCCATATTTTCTGCATACCGTATTATTTCATTCAGATAATCCACTTTATAGTTCTCAAGGTCGTTTCCTTCAATTTCATTATATCCACAAATAATAGCAAGCTTTTGATCTTTAATGGAGTTCATGATTCCTGAAATGACTTTTCCTGATACGGTTTGAGAATCTAATTTACCTTCCCCTGTTATAATCCAATCGGCATCTAAAATATGGCTATTAAAGTCAGATATATTCATAATTAATTCAATACCTGATTTTAATTCAGCATTTAAGAATAATATGGAGCCTGCACCTAATCCTCCGGCCGCTCCAGCTCCTTTAATTAGCTGTATATTTTTATTGTAATATCTTTTAGCAATATCACCAAAATTCATCATTCCTTTATCTAGATTTTGAACCATTATAACATCAGCTCCCTTTTGAGGTGCATATATGTGCGCTGCTCCGTTTATACCAAACAGAGGATTGTCAACATCACAGGCCACTTGAAACTTTACGCTTTTTAATTTGGGATGTACCTTGGAATCATCTATTAGAGAAAGTAAAGTTAAATCACCTCCAGTACCCTGTAATTCGTTTCCTGTATTGTCATAAAAACAATATCCTAAAGCTCGTGCCATTCCCATACCACAATCATTTGTTGCACTGCCTCCAATTCCTAAAATTATTTGTTCAGCACCTTTATTTAATGCATCCAATATTAACTCTCCAGTACCATAAGTAGATGTTTTCATAGGATTTATCTCGTCTTTGCATAGCAGTTTTAGCCCAGAGGCTTCGGCCATTTCTATAAAGGCTGTTTTTTTTGATCTTGAATAAAAATACTTAGCAGAAATATCTCTACCTAAAGGATCTTTAACATTCTTAAAATGCAAATCTCCTTCCATGTAATAGTTTAAAATATCAACAGTTCCGTCTCCTCCATCAGCCAATGGAAGTTTAATTATATTTGCGTCTTTTATATTTAATTTCAATGTATCGCCAACAATATTACAAAACTCAATACCAGATATAGAACCCTTAAATTTATCCGGAGCTATTATAACCTTTGTCATTCTTTGTATTTTTGAAGTCAATGTAAACATTATAAATTTAAATCTTTTCGATAGTGTTTTGTATCTTTGATTTTGTGAATTATAAATATACTTAGATTGAAAATTACTTTTTTAGGGACTGGAACTTCTCAGGGTGTACCTGTAATAGCTTGCGATTGTAGGGTATGCAAATCTAATGATCAAAAAGATAAACGCTTACGTTCTTCTGTGCTAATTGAAATCGACAACCTTACTTTAGTTATTGACTCAGGACCTGATTTCAGACAGCAAATGCTAAAAGCAAACGTTCGCTCATTGGATGGAATTCTGTTTACACATGAACATAAAGATCATATTGCAGGGTTGGATGATGTAAGAGCCTTTAATTGGGTGAATAAGCGACATGTAGATGTATTTGCCGAAAACAGAGTAATTAACGCTCTAATAACAGAATTTGGATATGCTTTTGCAGAAAAACCATATCCGGGAGTTCCTAAAATTGATCTAAATACAATAACTGAAGAACCATTTTATATTAAAGATGTAAAAATCATACCTATTAGAGGTAAGCACTTGCATTTACCTGTATTAGGATATCGCATTGGTGACTTTACTTATTTAACGGACTTTAATTATATATCAAGCAGTGAATTAGAAAAAGTGTTGGGCTCCAAAGTTGTTGTAATTAACGGAGTTAGAAAAGAGCCTCATATTTCTCATTATTGTTTAAGTGAATCGATAGAAGTCATTCAAAAGGTAAATCCTCCTAAAGGATATATTACACATATTTCTCATCAATTAGGTCTTTATAAAGAGGAGGATTCCCAATTGCCGAATAATATTCATTTGGCTTACGATGGATTGAATATTTTAATTGATTAATACGTCCTTTGCAAAAGAATTTATATTATTCAAATTTGTCAGTATAAGGTTTGTTTATATCAAAAGATTTAAAATTTCCGATACTTTCACCGGATAATCTTAAATCAAAAGTATTACCTCCAAGAGGAATTCTTGGAAAATAAGCTAATTGCAATTGAATTGTGTTAAATACTAAATGGTCATTTCTTATTCGTATCCCGATACCAACGGAATAATAAGGTTTTGTAGCAAATAAAACCTTATTTTCACTAATCCATCCTATGTCTGCAAAGCTAAATGGAACTACTTTAAATCCGTAGATATCTGTAGGAGTAAATAATACACTTTCTGAATTTAAAACAAATTTTTGCGTTCCTCTAAGGTCATGACTTCGATATGATGTTATGCCTGGTGATGATTGTGTTAAATAGAAGTATTGAGAATGATCCAGATGCATGGCCTTGGTGTAATAGGATGAAACAAAATATCTGAATTGATTATTGCCAAATTTCTTTAATGAAGAAATATATCTTGTTCCAAATCGCATTAATGTCCTTTCCGGATTTGTTTTAAAGAAAAAAGAATTAAAGTCAGCACTAAAATAAATATAACCTTTATTGGGCACAATCGCTGAACCTACAGAAAAATGGCCACCTAAATACATGCGGTTTTTCTTATCATTAGTATTTATTCCAAAGGTAATTGATGATAAAAAGCCATAAGGAACATCTTCTATACGGCCATAATTGTAAATTAATGTGTTTTTATAATAACTACGTTTATTAAACGAAAGGCCTGTAAAGAAATAATAGTTAGGTGTATAGTATGCCTCGTTTCTTAAAGAGTCAGGAAGGTTAGAAAATTTATTTATTATAACCTGGCCCAATAAACCAACTGTTGATCGATTAAAGTAGTTTGTAGAGCTTATAAAAAAACTTCTACCAAACCACATATCTCTATTTAGATAATCATAGTTATTATATATTTTATTTTCATCTGTAGAATCTACAGGAACTTTTAAATTTCTTCTTAGATTAATTCCTCCGGCATATTTTGTTTCAGGAGTATAGAAGTCTTTGTTAAAACCTAAGTTAACGTAATTGTCATTAACAGTATTATTTACCTCTGCATTAAAAGAAATAAAAGAACCGTAAATATTATCCCAAAGGATATTTTCATGATAGCCAAATTTATTTTTTTCGGTGGCTCTACTATCAATTAAATGATTCATTTCTAAACCATATCCAAATACATTTTTGCTATAAATACCAGCTCTAAATTTATTGGTTGATATTGTTCCCGAAATACCGTATGGGTAGGCATCCTGAGTAATAATTAAAATATCAACCAGTGTAGTATCAATATTGGCAGGTTCTAAAACAATTAGAGCATCAGTTATAAAACCAAGAGAACGTAACATTCGCTCACTTTCATTGATACTTGGAATATTAACCAATTCCCCTTTTTTAAAAGTTAAAGTGTTAATTATTATACTCTTTTTAGTCTGGAATCTTAGTTTACTTAAAGTTTTCTCAAGCTTATTAGTAGAAAAGTCAATGGTATCTAAAATATTTCTGGCAAAAGGTGAAACCTGTTTTATATTTATAGATCTAATAATCTTTTGATTGTACTTTTTATATTCTTTTTCAATAGATAAAAGAAGCTCATTGGCTGAAACATTTGAATCTCTCGATACAACAATCCATTCATAAAGTTTTTTATAAATAAAACTGCTGTCTTTGCTATTCTTTAATAATTCATGAATTGTTGTATTGGAATTAATACCAGGATTAATATCCTTATTTTGAGATTTTACAGGAGAGATTACACAATAAAAAAGCAAAGCTACCAGAAGTAGCTTATTTATATTAAATTTAAATCCCTGGTCTAATATGCCTTTTATAAGTGTATTCAAAGTATATCAAATATACTTAATTTATTATGTCACTAATATAAAAAGTAAATAATTATAGGAATAAGCAAGCCAATAGTTACAAATAGAAAACCTCGCCATTTAAATCCAGTTTTTCCTTTTAAAATATACAATCCACTTATGGATATTATAATTAAAGAAATTGCGAAGATATCAGAAAAATATTTCCAAATTATACCGGGATTAAAATGTAAAAAATTAATGGAATTAAATATTGGCCGCTTTTTAATTTCTTCAAGTAATGCAATATTTGAAATTGCACTAAAAGAAATGTTAGATCCGCCGGATAAAAAGATTTTTAAAGTATTTTGGTCTGGCAAATAATGCTTTCTATAAACTTCATTTACACCAGATTTGAAAATAATGTCATTTATAGTATAATCGCTTGATAAAGAATCTTTATGAAGTAAATTATATTCAAATGTTTTGGTAGTTATAATATAATTTGGATTCCAATCATGTTTGTGATTTAAAGCAATCCCACTTAAGGAATAAATAATGATCATTCCGGTGAAGAAATAACCCAAATCACGATGTATTATGCGATTGACTTTTCGTAACTTCATTGAAGAACATAAAAAAAGCCGACTTTTGCCGGCTTAAATATCTAATTAAATTTGCTTGAAATTTTCGCAAGTCATAACGTAGTCTCTGGCTTTCTCTTCTGAAGTACAGGATTCACCATTTTCATGGGTGTCATTTGTTGTACTAATATTAATTACACCTGAAGCAACAACAGTTTCACCTTCAAGAGCAGGTTCAAACTTACTTATGCTTTCTCCAGCCTCAATTCTAACAAAAATAGAATCATTAGTTCCTTTAAGAAACATCTTTTTTCCAGTCTTTTTGCAGGTATGCATAACTAGGCCTTGAAGTTCGATTTTTTTATCGATGTAATTTTCTGGATTTGCTAATAACTGATCTACTGTTACTACAAGACTATCTGTTGCAGTCAAATTTACATCAGCAGTTTTTTCTGAACAGCATGTACTTGTTTGTTTTGCTTCAGCACAGCAATCCTGAGATTCTGTTGTTTTGGAAGATTTTGACACACAAGCAAGTAGAAGAATTGCAAAGATTATACTTAAAACTAAATTTTTCATTATAAATATGATTTAGTTGAAATAATTTAAAAATAAATTAACAAACAAATATAAAAATTACTATTGCCATACAAAACAATATAGGAAAATAGTTTTAGGAAATAATTGCAGTAAAATACTTATCATTTATGTTAAATTGACATATAATATCATAAAGAATGGACATATTGACATAAAGTATATATTGGAAGTAAATTTGATGTACTGTGAGAAATATTAAATTTAATAACATGAATTTTAAGGAGTATACAATAAAGTCACAGGAGGCAATTCAACAAGCCGTGAATATTGCTTCTTCTAAAGGTCACCAGGCAATTGAGCCCGGCCATATATTAAAAGGTATTGTAGAGGTAGAGGAAAATATTATTTCTTTTTTATTTAGTAAACTTAATGTTAACAATATAAATAATGCACTAAATGCCATTATTGAATCATACCCGAAAGTTTCAGGTGGGGAACCATATTTATCCAGAACAACAAATGATGTTCTTCAAAAAGCAAAATCCTATCTAAAGGATTTCAATGATCAATATGTATCTATAGAGCATTTACTTTTAGGTCTTATAGCAGTTAAAGATTCGGTTTCATCTATGTTAAAAGATGCTGGAGTTACAGAAAAGGACCTTAAGTCAGCCATTATGGAACTTAGAAAAGGAGCAACTGTCGATTCGCAAACAGCAGAAGATAATTTTAATGCTTTAAATCGATTTGCGATTAATTTAAATGAGCAAGCCAGAAACGGTAAGCTGGATCCTGTAATTGGTCGAGATGAAGAAATTAGAAGAGTACTTCAAATACTGTCTCGAAGAACTAAGAATAACCCTATTTTAATTGGGGAGCCAGGCGTAGGTAAAACGGCTATTGGTGAAGGACTTGCTATTAGAATTGTAAATGGTGATGTGCCTGAGAATTTAAAATCTAAAATGATTTACTCTCTTGATATGGGAGCCTTAGTAGCGGGTGCTAAATATAAAGGAGAGTTCGAAGAACGTTTAAAAGCTGTTGTTAAAGAGGTGATTAACAGTAACGGAGATATTATTCTTTTCATTGATGAGATACATACTTTGGTAGGTGCAGGAAAAGGAGAAGGGGCTATGGATGCTGCAAATATTTTAAAACCTGCTTTAGCAAGAGGCGAATTGCGTGCAGTTGGAGCAACAACTTTAAGTGAATACCAAAAGTATTTTGAAAAAGACAAAGCTCTGGAGCGCCGTTTTCAAATTGTTCGGGTAGATGAACCTGATGTTATTAGTGCAATTTCTATTTTAAGAGGATTAAAAGAACGTTATGAAAATCATCACAAAGTAAGAATTAAAGATGATGCCATAATCGCTGCTGTTAATCTTTCTAATAAATATATTTCTGATCGTTTTTTGCCTGATAAAGCTATTGACTTAATTGATGAAGCAGCTTCTAAATTAAGACTGGAAATGAATTCGGTACCCGAAGAAATTGATGAACTTGACAGAAGAGTAAGTCAGTTAGAAATTGAAAGAGAAGCTATTAAAAGGGAAGGGGATAAGCTTAAACTTGAAGTTTTAAATGCTGAATTAGCACAACTTAAGGATGAAAGATCTACTTTACGTGCAAAATGGCAGGAAGAAAAGAATATTGTTGATCAGATTCAAAGTTACAAGTCTAACATTGAAGAATTTAAATTTCAGGCTGAAAAAGCAGAACGCGAAGGTCAGTTTGATAAAGTAGCTGAATTACGATATGGAAAAATAAAAGAAGCTGAAGAAAAAATAGTTCAATTGAAAGAGACTTTAAGTCAGAAACAATCCGAAAATCCAATGCTTAAGGAAGAAGTGGATTCTGAAGATGTTGCCGGAGTAATTAGCAGGTGGACAGGGATTCCTATAACAAAGATGCTTAAAAGCGAAAAGGAAAAACTACTGTCACTTGAAGAAGAATTACATAAAAGAGTAGTTGGTCAGAATGATGCTATTGAAGCAGTTTCTGATGCAATCAGAAGGAGTAGAGCAGGGTTACAAGATGAAAAAAGACCAGTTGGCTCATTTATATTCCTGGGCATGTCTGGTGTAGGTAAAACTGAATTAGCCAAAACTCTGGCTTCATTTTTATTTGATGACGAGAATAAAATGACCAGGATAGATATGTCAGAATTCCAGGAAAGACATTCTGTATCCCGTTTAATTGGAGCACCTCCGGGATATGTTGGTTACGATGAAGGTGGTCAATTGACAGAAGCTGTTAGAAGAAAACCGTATTCTGTTGTATTATTGGATGAAATAGAAAAAGCCCATCCTGATGTATTTAATGTATTATTACAAGTACTGGATGATGGTCGTTTAACGGATAATAAAGGACGTGTTGTTGATTTTAAGAATACAATAATAATAATGACATCAAATGCAGGATCTGATATTATTCAACGTAATTTCGAAGGCATTATGGAGGAAGAAATCACTAATGTTACTGAAAAGTCGAAAAATGAAGTCTTTCAATTATTACGACAAACTATTCGTCCGGAATTTTTAAACAGAATTGATGATATCATCATGTTTACTCCTTTAACTCATAAAGAAATTAAGGAGATTGTTAAACTTCAGATAGACTCAATCGCTAGAATATTAAAAACAAAGATGATTGATATTGAAATAACAGACAATGCAGTTGAGTTTATTGCAAACGTTGGATTTGATCCTTTATTTGGAGCAAGACCTATCAAGAGGGTGGTTCAAAAAAATATACTAAATGAACTATCTAAAAGAATATTATCCGACGACGTTAATAAGAACGAAAAAATAATAGTTGATTCAGATTCTGAAGCCTTGATATTTAAAAATTAATAAAAAAGAAGGGGTGATTTATTTTATAAATCACCCCTTTATCTAATATTATTATTACCTAAAATTAATAACCACTTGCACCATAATTTGGTAATACACGTGCACTTGGATCATCCACATTACAGTTTTCCCACTCTTTATTAGGCATCCAGAAATCTTTAATTACTCCGGCTCTTCCAGGGAAATGTTTTTCAAAAATATCTCTATACATTAAAGATTCTTTAGTAAATGGAGGACAGTAAGGGTATTTATCCTTAGCTGCAGCCAAATCTTCATCTGTATACATTTCTTCTGCATAGCCTTTCAAATAATCAACAGAACTGTGTCCTACTGCATCAGAAAAAGCAGCCTTGTCACGGTGCAGAATTTCTTTAGGTAAGTAATCACCCTCAAATGCTGTACGTAATAAATATTTACCTTCGCCATAAGTATTCATCTTTTTAGCTGGATCAATACTCATGATATAATCTACAAAGTCAAGATCACCAAAAGGCACACGAGCTTCTAATCCACATGAAGAAATACATCTGTCGGCTCTTAAAACGTCATACATATATATTTCTCTAATACGTTTTTCTGCTTCTTTTTGGAATTCTTCAGGGCTAGGAGCAAAGTCTGTATATTTATATCCTAAAATTTCATCAGCAATTTCACCAGTCATTAATACTTTAACATCTGTATTTTCGCTGATGTACTTACAAATCAAATACATACCCATTGAAGCTCTGATAGTAGTAATATCCCATGTTTCAATGTTATATATTAAAGAGCTAAGAGTATCAAAAATTTGTTGCTTTGTAAAAAGTACTTCTGTATGTTCGGCACCTAAATAATCCGCAACAATTTTAGCATATTTAGTATCAATTGGATCATCTTCAATACCAACTGCAAAAGTTTTAATTGGCTTATCCAACATTTTAGCAGCAACAGCACATACTAAACTTGAATCTAAACCTCCACTACAAAGGAAACCAACTGGTACATCTGCCTGAAGTCTTTTTTCAATAGCTGTTGTTAACTTCTCATTAATGTTTTTAAAGATAGTATCTAAATCGTCATAAACTACTTTTTCAACTTTTGATATATCCTTATAGCAATGAAATGCTTCTCCATCAAAATAATGCCCAGGAGGGAATGGCTTAACCTCTTCACATAATGCATGTAAAGATTTCATCTCACTGGCAAACATAATTTGTCCACTTGCAGAATAACCATAAAATAAAGGACGAATTCCGATAGGATCTCTCGCTGCAAAATATTTTTTAGCAACAGAATCGTAAATTACAAAAACGTATTCAGCATCTAATGTTTTTGCAGTTTCTTCAATTCCTTTATCTAAAAATAAAGGAATAATTACTTCACAATCACTTGATGATTGAAATTCAAATGAATGCTCATATTGTTTACGTAACTGTTGAAAATTATAAACTTCACCGTTACAAACTAAATTAACATTTTTATATACTAATGGTTGATGTCCATTACTGGATACATCCATAATACTTAATCTATGAAAACCCATCCAGCCATTCTCACCAAAATCTCTAATATTTGAATTGTCTGGGCCTCGGTATTCAATTTTCTTAAACTCGCTGGCAAACAAAAGTTTGTCCATCATATCACTGCCTGTATAAACTGCAAATCCACACATAAAAAATTGTCTTTTGGATATATTTTATTTTTGATTCAATATTTATTTTGACGTAAAAGTAGCTATTTAAAATTTAAAAGCAATAATTAATTACGAATTAATATTTATTGCCGCCTTTTACTTATCAATTGTAATTATTCTAACAAAGGGGGTGTGTATTAAAAAAATACAGTCTACAATAATAAAAAAAATATTAAAAGGGGTTATTAATAAAAATTACACTTTTATATAAATTAAGTAATTAAAAATTTAAGGGGGTACGTTTAAAAATACATTTTTATTAAAAAATGGTAAATATGTCAATTATCATTTAATTATAAATTATTCTTATGAATTAATAACAATTTGTTGATTTTTTAAAAAAAATCATAATCTATGTAATGATTAATTTATCAGTAAATCTCATCAATTAAAGATACTAATTTGTCAAAATAGCATATTTATAAATTCAATAAGTCAATTATGGTCTGTTATCTATGAAATTGGTTATCTAATGTATGATACATCCAATTATGTAATTCTTCGATAATCAAGAATTCAATAAAATACAGTTTAATAAAAAAAGCAATTTCATTGGAAATTTAATTTTTTTTTACTTTTTTGCGATTGTTAAAAATATTAAATATTAACCATTAAAAAGATGTGCCTATAGATTAAATGTTTACGCTTTATTTATAAAAGTCAGAAACATGGATAAGTTGGTTTTACTTTCAGAAAATGAATTAATTAATCATTTTATTGAAGGAAAAGAAGAGTGCTTAAAAATCTTAATAGAAAGGCATAAAAACAGAATATATTCATATATATTAATGATGGTTAAGAATCAAGAACTTGCCGAAGATTTATTTCAGGATACCTTTATTAAGGTAATTACAAATTTAAAAAAAGGGAAATATATCGAAAATGGTAAATTTTCTTCATGGGTAATGAGGATTTCTCACAATCTGATTATTGATTATTACCGAAAGCAAAAGAATCTTCAAACAGTATCTAATGATGCAAATGATTATGATTTATTAAATTCTCCAAAATATTCAGATTGCAATATTGAAGAAAAGTTAGTTTTTTCTCAAATTTTAAAAGAAGTTGGTGAATTGGTTGAATTTTTACCTGAGAATCAAAGAGAAGTAGTAAAAATGCGCCATTATATGGGCTTAAGCTTTAAAGAGATTGCTGAAGAAACAGGAGTAAGCATCAATACAGCACTGGGTCGCATGCGATATGCTATTATAAATATGCGATCAATGGTTGAAGAAAAAAATATCACATTAACGTATTAAAGCATACAATATATTAAGTTATTTGGCGTTTAATGGTAAAAATAATTAATACAACGCCTATGGACTTTAGTTTTACTACGTTAGAAGATAGTTTTGAAGAGTATAGTTTAGCAATATTAAAATTAATAGAAAAGTTACCTGATACTTTCTTTAATAAGAAAGAACTATCACCATCATCTAAAATAATAGATAATATTATAAGCTACTCTAAAAAGTTAAATCAGTAAGATATAATTTACTTATAAAAATTTTTATTAAATGCTGAAAATTCAGATTTCTTAAAAATTGTACGACTAAAAAATGCAATGATAAATCCTAATCCATAACCAAATAGTTGTGTATAGGATGTTATTATTGATAAGATTGCAGGAATAAGTTGTTTTGTTTTAAATAGTGCATCTATAAAAAATAAAACAGATGGTATAACAAGCATGTATTTTAGTTGCGGAATATAAGCTAATAAAATAAAGGCTAATATATTACCTGTAGTAAATAAAGCAGGCAACCAATGAACTAGCTTTATTGTGCCCGGATGTCTATAGTTCAGGTTTATTCGTGCAATTCCAGAATTAAATACTTGCTTAAAGAAGGATTTGAAATTATTTCTTCTTTTATGATAAACCCATGCTTCTTCTATTAACTTTGTTTTAAAGCCATTTTCCTGAATTCTCATACTAAAGTCTAGATCCTCTCCAAACCTTAGCTTTTCAAAGCCATTCAATTTATTAAATACTTCTTTTTTAATTCCTAAATTAAAACTTCTGGGATAAAATTTATCCATTTTTTTACTTCCTCCTCTAATCCCGCCCGTTGTCAAAGTAGAAGTCATGGAATAATTAATGGCCTTTTGAATTATATTAAATGATTCATGAGCCTTATCCGGACCACCATAACAATCAATATTATCAAAATATTTATTAACGTATTCAAAATAATTTTCAGGAATTAAACAATCAGAATCAAAGAAAATCAGGATTTCACCAGTAGCCATTTCAGCTCCTTTATTTCTTGCCGGACCTGGACCCGAATTCTCTTGAAATATATAATTAATCTTAAGTTTCGAAGAGTAACCATTACAAATATCTTCTGACGAAAGATGTGAGCCATCTTCGACAATTATAACTTCAAAATTAGAATAATTTACTTCAGTTAAGCTATGTAATAATTCGTCAATTTCCTGAGGACGATTAAAAACAGGGATAATAATCGAATACTTTGGCATAAATATTTCTCTTTTCGGCTAACAAAGATATAATTAACAACCCTAAATGCAATAACAGAATAAAAAAAGCCCGGGTGTGATTCCCGAGCCAATTATAATCTATGTAAAGTCTGTTGTTAAAAACATCATTGGATCTCCTATGAGATTTTGAAATATCGGTCTATACCTATCTGTATCGTAGAATTTTGCTACATTAATTTTTTTAATACTCTCACCTTTTTGATCTTTTTTGACAGCTTCAATAGAAACGTAATCAAACCTTCCATTTTTAACGCACACCATATGGCCAGACTCACCTTTTATTATAAGATCTAATGCCATATTTCCATAAGTTGTAGGAATGATTGAATCCAAAGCGTCGGGTTGTCCGGATCTTACCAAATAGCCAAGTTTTTGATTTATTATATTTATTTCTCTTCCTTTATTAAATTTGGAAGAGTGCCTTTTTAATTCACGTCCTATTTGTTCTCCTATGCCACCTAACTTTTTATGACCAAAGGCGTCGGTTTCTGCATCAGCATAAATAACGTCCAATCCATCAAATGTTGCACCCTCAGAAACAAGTACTACAGAATAGTTACTTGGATTATTACGTCTGTCCTCAACCATTAATTCTGTTAAACGCTCTGTATTTATAGAGTACTCAGGAATAACGCATCTATCTGCAGCTCCTCCTATGGTTGGTAACAGGGCAGAAAAACCAGCATTTCTCCCAAAGACTTCTAAAACAAGGAATCGCTCATGGGAACCGGCACAAGTTCTTAATTCATGTGTTAGCTCTATAGTTCTGGTTACACAAGTGCTAAAGCCTATACAATATTCTGTACCCGGTACATCTCCATCCATAGTTTTAGGAATACCTATTACTTTAATACCTTCTTTATGTAATCGAACGGCATAACTCAGTGTATCATCTCCGCCAATAGGAACTAAATAATCAATTCCAAGATATTTTAAATTAGCAACCGCTTCATCAGTTAAATCCGAATATTCATCTTTATAAATATGTTTAAGATGATCCGGAATATCTCTTTGTGCCACTTTTGTTGCTTTTGTTCTGCTCGAATGTAAAAAAGTACCACCTGTTCGTCCTATTCTGTTTACTGTTGATTCATAAAGAGGCAAGCAATAGTTTTGTTCTTCAATAGGTTTTGATCTGTCAATGCTTATAACACCTTTCCAACCATTTTTTATACCTATTACATTAAATCCTTCCCTTATTGCACGCAAGGTTATAGCTCTAATTGCAGGATTTAATCCGGGAACATCACCTCCTCCGGTTAAAATGCCAATGGTTAATTTTTTATTCATGTGCTTGGATTTTGGGATTAGCTAATTTGAAAGTATTTTATTATAAAATATTTGTAAATGAGATAATTAAATATAATTAAAACCATTGGATTAAAAAAATCAATATCTGATTAAAATGAAATGAACCTATTAAAATCAAATGATTGTTCTTTAGGAGGTTAGTTTTAACAGATAATGAGTTTAAATTACTATTAATTTATAAATAAATGGGGTATTTTTTTTCGAAATTGAAAAAATATAGACAATTTTGCAGCTCTTTAAAATTTCACATTATATATTCATATCTAAAGAAGATATAGTGTCTGATACTTTAATTTATATTTGGGATAATTTTTCTAAAAACTATATTAATATTTGGATAAGATGATTAAAAGTCCACTTCAAATCGCAAGAGAGAGTTACTCTCCAAAATTACCAGCAGCACTTAAAGGGTCTGTAAAGATTGTAGAAGGAAAAAACACTGAATCTGTAGCTGATCAGGCTGACATTGAAAAACTTTTTCCTAACACCTATGGAATGCCTGTTCTAACCTTCGAGGAAGGAGAATCAACTGCAACTACAGAAGCTATTAGTGTTGGTTTAATTCTTTCAGGAGGTCAAGCTCCAGGAGGACACAATGTAATCTCAGGAATCTACGACGGATTAAAAAAATTAAATCCAGCTAATAAGGTTTATGGATTTTTAGGCGGTCCAGGGGGACTAGTTGATAATGAATATAAAGAATTAACTGACGATATCATTGATCACTATAGAAATACAGGAGGTTTTGATATTATTGGTTCTGGTAGAACTAAATTAGAAGAAACTGAGCAATTCGATAAAGGACTAGCTAACTGTAAGGCTTTAGGAATTAATGCATTAGTTATCATTGGCGGTGATGATTCAAATACAAATGCTTGTGTATTAGCAGAGTACTATTTAGCAAAAAAGGCAGGTATTCAGGTAATTGGTTGTCCTAAGACAATTGATGGTGACCTTAAAAACGAAATGATTGAGACTTCATTTGGTTTTGATACTGCATGTAAAGTATACAGCGAGTTAATTGGTAACATCCAACGTGATGCTAATTCTGCTAAAAAATACTGGCACTTTATTAAGTTAATGGGACGTTCAGCTTCGCATATTGCATTAGAGTGTGCATTACAAACACAACCTAATGTAGCTATTATCTCAGAAGAGGTTGAAGCTAATAATATGACTCTTGATGAAGTTGTTACTTACATTGCAGATAAAGTTGTTGCTCGTTCTGCTAACGGTGAAAACTTTGGTACAGTATTAATTCCTGAAGGATTAATCGAATTTATTCCTGCAATGAAAAAATTAATTGCAGAGTTGAATGACTTACTAGCTCACAATGAGGCTGAAGTAAATGCTATTGAGACAAATAAAGAAAAAAGAGAATATTTAACAGAAAAACTTTCTGCTGAAATGGCAGAAGTATTCAAAAGTTTACCTAATAGCATCGCTAATCAGTTAATGCTTGATCGTGACCCACATGGTAACGTACAAGTATCTTTAATTGAAACAGAAAAGCTTTTAGCGGATATGGTTAAAGCTAAATTAAAAGCGATGAAAAAAGAAGGTAAATACTCAGGTAAATTCTCTACTCAAGTTCATTTCTTTGGATATGAGGGTCGTTGTGCTGCTCCTTCTAACTTTGATGCAGATTACTGTTATTCATTAGGATATACTGCTTCAGTTCTTATTGCAGAGGGTAAATCCGGTTATATGTCATCTGTACGTAATTTAACTGCTCCGGCTGACCAATGGATTGCTGGCGGTGTTCCTGTTACTATGATGATGAATATGGAGCGTCGTCATGGAGAAATGAAGCCGGTAATACAAAAAGCTCTTGTGAAATTAGATGGTGCTCCTTTTAAAGCTTACGCTGCAAAAAGAGATGATTGGGGATTAAATACAAAATATGTATACCCTGGTCCAATCCAATACTTTGGTCCTACAGAAGTATGTGATTTACCTACAAAAACATTAATTGAAGAAAGTAAGTAATATTTATTTCAGATATTAAATATACAGGATACCGCAGTAATGATTACTGCGGTATTTTTGTCTATTTAATATAATTTTAATTAAAAAATGATTTTTTAATGTGGATCATTAATTTTTTTAATGTACTTTGCATAAACCTAAAAAAAATAATTATTTATTAAACCTTACCAATGTCGAAAATTATTACACTGTCTGAAGCTGCGTCAATTGCATTGCATGGAATGGTATTAATAGCTAAAACAGAGAACAAGCTTAATGTAAATCAAATATCTGAACAAATAAATAGTTCAAGACACCATGTTGCTAAAGTATTTCAGCGATTGGCAAAAGAAAATTTTGTTTCTTCAAACAGAGGTCCAAGTGGTGGATTTATATTAAAAAAAGACCCATCCGAAATTACATTACTAGATTTATATGAAGTAATTGAAGGACCGGTAGAAGTACAAGGTTGTCCGGGAGATAAAAAAGATTGTCCCTTCAATCAGTGTTTAATGGGAGATATGGCTGAGATTTTGGCATGTAAATTCAGAGATTTTTTAAGCAAGCAAACTTTATCTGAATACGTTTAATCCTTAAGGTTAATCAAATTCACGGTTGCACAAGCCATTAACGCTGCAGTTTCTGTTCGTAATCGTGATTTACCTAGTGATATTTCTTTAAAGTTATTATTTAAAGCAAGGGCTACTTCTTTTTCCGAAAAATCGCCTTCCGGACCTATTAGAATAATCGAATTTGCATTTGGGGTATAACAGTTCTTTAATAGACTCTTAGGTGAATCATAACAGTGAGCAATAAATTTATCTACTAATAAATTATTATGTTGCTGTATAAAACTATTAAAGTCAATTAATGGATTTAATATTGGTTTATATGACTTAAGTGATTGCTTGGTAGCTGAAATAAGTACTTTTTCTAAACGTTCTGGTTTAATTACTTTTCTTTCGGAATGATCACAAATAATAGGCGTGATTTGTTCTATCCCTATTTCTGTTGCTTTTTCCATAAACCATTCTAATCTATCTATATTTTTTGTTGGTGCGACTGCAATGTGAAGATTAAATTCTCTAGTGGAATCTATTTTATGATCTACTATTTCAAACTTACACGATTTTGGATTGGCATCTATTATTTCAGCTGTAAATACAGAACCACTGCCATTTAAAATAGTAACACGGTCTCCATTAACATGTCGTAGGACTCTAACACAATGTTTAGATTCTTCTTGATTCAAAATTGGATTCTTATCAGAAAAACTCTCGTCGAAAAATAAATGCATAATAATAAATTCTTTTCAAAGGCCACAAATATACTAATTGTTATCTGTATCTACTACTGGCAAAGATATAGTAAAAACAGAACCTTTATTTAATTGTGATTTTACGGAAATAAATCCCCCCATTAATTCTATTAAACTCCTTGTTATAGATAACCCTAAACCAGTTCCAGCATTTATTTTTGTAGTTCTTTCGGCTTGTCTGAAGCGTTCAAAGATTATATCGATATCTTCAGGAGCAATTCCTTCTCCTGTATCGATCACTTTTATTAAAAGAACAGTTTTATCAATTACCTCAATTTGTAACCTAATTTCACCCTCATTGGTAAATTTTACTGCATTAGAAAGCAAGTTTAACAACACCTGCTCCATTCTAAAAGGATCAGTATTTAATACTAAGGAATTATCTTTATTAATAATTTTAAATGAAATCTCTTTTTTCTTTGATTTAATGAGAGCTTCTACAGAATAGGAGATATGTTTTAACACTCTTTCCAGTTCAAATTTTTCATTTCTAATCTGTAACTGATCTGATTCTATTTTTGAAATATCAACGATATCATTTATAATATTTAATAAATTTTCTCCAGAAGTTTTAATCTGATCTAAATATCCAGATTGTTCAAAAGATTCTAAATCCTGGTATAACAATATATCCGAAAAACCTAAAATTGCATTCATTGGTGTTCTTATTTCGTGGCTCATATTTGCCAAGAATCTTGATTTTAGTTTATCACTTTCTTCTGCTTTTTCTTTCGCTTTTTTCAATTTAATTTCGAAACTTTTCTGTTCTGAAATGTCCATTAAAACACCGGTTAATCTTAAAGTATTATTTTCGTTATCTTTATCTGTTATTTTACCATGAATAGAAAACCACTTTAACCTTTTGCTTTTTAGATAAATACGTGCCTCTGCTTTAAATAAAGATGTTTTACCTGAACTATATTTCTTCCAATTTTTATAGATCCTTTTTAAATCCTTGGGATATATAAATTCTTGCCAGTTAGTAATATCTATTTTAATTTCATCAGGTGAATTATACCCCAAAAGATCTGAAAACTTTTTATTAATAACTACTTTTTTGTTTTTAAGAGAAATGTCCCAAAATCCTTCATTTGCACTTTCTAATGCTAACTCCAGTCTCTTTTCACTTTCTGTAAGTTTATTTTGAATTCTTCGTCTCCGAATAGAGTTGGTAATTAATAAAATATTTAAAATAATGAGAATAGATAATATTGAAATATAGAAGATTAGTTTCTTTTTGTGTTTAATGTAAAAAGGTTCTATTCTATTTATAAATGTGGTATTTTTAGGAAGCTTTTTATAATCTAGATTATATTTTTCAATTTGAATAAAGTCATATTGATAATTGTGTTTACATGGCGTATAATCACTTAATCGAACATCAGGATTGTTTAATCTCTGCGACAATAGTTTAGCAGCATCATATCCTTGATTATACGAATTTATGATACTTCCACCTACAATAAAGTCGCCCAATAAAAATTCCCAAAAACTATAAATCGGAATATCAATATTACTTAATAAGTCCATACCTAAATATTTCATTTCTATTGGAATATCGTATTTGTTAGAATACAGACTTAGAAGTATTATAATTTTGTTTTCCTTTTTTAAATGAGCTAATTTCCTCTCAATTGACTCATAGTTCGAGGCGTCTATAATTACATATGGAAATTCAGGATAGTATGTTGCCAATCCATTCAAAAATTGAGATAAAAAGATTTCGCCCGATAATGTATGGTCTGATATTACAATCAGAGTATCTGTATTTGGATTAAGAAGAAAGGCATTATTCAAGGTATTCTTAATATCCAGTTCTTCTTTTACTACTTTAATTCTGTCTTTATCATAGTCAAACTCTTCAATATTATTTACTCCGCAAACAGAAACCGGTATATTTCTATCCCAAATACTATCTCCATGAGATAAAAAATATTCAAAAGCAAAGTTGTCAGCACAGATTATTCCATCAAGTTTTATGTTATTATACTTTTTAAGATAAAACTGTGTAATTTCATTTATATAGTCTTTTTTAGGAAACCTTTTAAAGTCCATGTATTCAACAAAAACCCGATTAGAACTTAAATCTCCAATTCCATCAAGAACTCCTTTTGTAATATCATCGGTCCACTGAAATCCAGGATGATATGAATTTAGAAGTAGTACTTCCTTAATTTCATTTGCTCTTATATTATTAATATTGAATAGAATAGTAAATAATAAAAGGAGGAATTTCATGCGAGACACAGTTAGTTATTTACCTTAAATATATTAAAATATGGCAACAATTATATTTATGATGTCACTTTTGAGAACTTTTTTTAATAAAAGCGAAGGAAAGCTATCAGCATATCGTCTATCTTTACAATAAGAGATTTTTATAAGTGATTCAAGTAGAAGAAAAAATAAATATAGATAGCTTAATTGAAGGTAACTACGGAACTTTTGAGTATGTAGTAAATATCTTTAAAGATAAAGTTATAAACATATGTTATTCATATGTAAATAACCTTACTGATGCAGAAGATATAGCTCAGGAGGTTTTTATTGAATTGTATAAATCAATTTCTAATTTTAAAAAACAATCATCATTATCTACTTGGATTTATAGAATTGCTTCTAATAAGTCTATTGATTTCCTTAGAAATAAAAAAAGAATTAAAAGAGGTAGTGGGAAAATTGATTATCTCGAAGACCAAAATAATACAGATTGGAATAGCAATTCAGACAATGCAGATGAGTTATTGATTCGCCAACAAAGAAGAGAGTTGTTATACCAGGCGATAGAAAAATTAGCCTCAAGACAAAAAGAAGCATTTGTTTTAACACAAATAGAAGGATTAGATCAAAAAACAACAGCAGAGATATTAGATACTTCTGTAAAAAGTGTAGAATCTCTTGTAATTAGGGCTAAAAACAAACTTAGAAAGATATTAGAAAAAAAAATATCAGAATATTTTTAATGATAGCACAGGTTTTAAAAAGGACTATCGTCTAATTAATAACAGTTGGAAATAAGGGAGGAGTTATTATGAATAAAGAAAGATTAAATAAAGAAATAAATTGTATAATACAAAGTGGAATTAATAATGAAAAAATTAATTCCAGTCCGTATTTTACTACGAGAATCATGGGAAAAGTAGAGCAAATGGAGGTAAAACCTGCATTTAACTTTTCAAGCTACATATTAAAACCTGCTTTTGTATTGTTACTTCTTGTAAACATTGCAAATTTTTACTTTTTCAACGGACAGCAACAAGATAACTCCGATAATACAAATGACACTGAACTTGCAACCAGTGATTACATATATGCATCCAACGATTTTATAATAAATGAAGATTTAATTTCAAATAGTGTAGAATAACATGAGTAAAAAATATTATCATATAATAATAGCCCTGTTAATTGTTTTAAATATTTTTTCTTGGCGCTTATGGTGGGAAAAACCACCACTTCCACCAAGAATAGATCAAAATGAAACTGAATCAAAAAAACACAGAGACAGAGGCATGAGTAGGCTTTATGAAGAGCTAAATCTGAGTGATGAACAAACTAAAGAATTTGAGAAATTAAGAAAAGAATATTTTGATACTGTTTTTGTTATAAATAAAGATATTGATGAATTAAGAAGGGATATATCTCCTGAAAATTTAAAGAGTAATGATTCTATTTTTAAAGAAATGGGTGCTAAAAAGGCATTGTTGGAAAAGAAAACATTCATACACTTTAATGAATTGAGAGAAGTTTGTAACGAAGAACAAAAAATAAAGTTTGATACTGTTCATAAACGAATGATGAACCATTTTAATAGATGGTCAAGAGATAAAAAAAATTAAACGATTAAATTAAATCAATAATTATCTATTGATATACAGATATATATAATAGAGTAAAGAAAGATACATCTACAAATATGATGTAGTAATAATAAATATAACAATAAAAGAAGGAAGAAATGAAAAAGAGAAATTATTTAAAAAGAACGCTTCTATCATCAATTTTATTAGTGTTCATTAGTGTTATCTCATGGTGTCAAATGCCACCCAAAGATGAAATGGAAAGTCATGGTCATAAGCTATTAAATTTAAGTGATGACCAGAAAGAACAAATGAAAATGTTTAAATTAGAATTTATTAAACAAATTACTCCATTAGAAAATGAACTGGAAGTAAAAAACGCACAACTTCATGCAAAATCAATTGGCGATAATATTGATATAAAAAGTGTTAATAAACTAATTGATGAAATTGGTGATATTAAAACTCAAATTGCAAAAGATAAATTTGCCCATCGTTTGAAAATGAGAAGTATTCTGAATGATGAACAAAAAATAATATTTGATGCAAAACCTGACAGGCACAATATGGCTGGTAAAGGTGGAATGGAAATGCATAATAAAGGAAAAATGATGCATAACCGTGGTGAGTGTGATGGAAAAAGCCATCCGCAAAAAGGAAAATTCAAAGAAAAGAAAGAACCATCTTCTGATCAAAAAGAAATTGAGGAAATTGGGTAATCCATAAATATTTTAATCATTAACCTGTCTTTTGCAGACGGGTTATTATCATATATAGACATCGGATTCAAATTATTATTTAATTTTAGATTATAGAACAATTTTACTTTAACATATAATTTTGATACTAATATCTCTTTCTTCCTTCTTTTAAGATATATTAATCATCAATTAAAACCTACAGAATTGGATATATTAATTCAGAACCTAAACAAGGTATACAAAAACAAACATCAGGCATTAAATAATGTTTCTCTTTCAATAAATTCCGGAATGTTTGGTTTACTAGGACCTAATGGGGCCGGAAAATCTACCTTAATGAAAATTCTTGTAACCTTATTAGAGCCATCTAAAGGCGTTATTAGGGTTAATGGAATGGATTTAGATAAAAACAGAAAACAAATAAGAGCAATGATGGGGTATTTACCCCAGGATTTTCGTTTTTTCGCTAAACTTAAAACGTATGAATTTCTTGAATATGCTGCGTCTTTGGCTGGAATAAGTAATCGAGGAGAAAGAAAAAATGAAGTAGAAAGACTACTTGAACAAGTTGGTCTTTTTGAGGTGCGAAATCGTTATGCCGGAAAGCTTTCCGGGGGTATGAAAAGAAGACTTGGTATTGCACAGGCAATTATTGGCGATCCTAAAATTGTAATAGTTGATGAACCTACAACAGGATTGGATCCAGAGGAAAGAATCAGATTCAGAAATATATTGGCTGATTTAAGTCAAAAAGATGTTATCATCATATTATCAACTCACATTGTTGGAGATATTTCCAGTACATGTAATCAGATGGCTCTATTAAATGAAGGACAAATACAATTTACAGGTAGTCCTAATGAGTTTTTAAAGCTTTCTGAAGGAAAAGTATGGAAAACACAAGTAAGTTTTGATGAATTAGAGAGTTTTAAAGAAAAATATCCGGTAATTACCACTATCCCGGGAGCAAATGGTTATGAAGTAGAGCTAATATCTCCTTCTCAAAATAGTTTTTCCGGTGAAATAATTCAACCAAATTTAGAACATGCTTATGTATATTTTATGGAATATGAATCTCAAAAGTTTAAGCAATAATGACTCTCAATAATCCTATCTCAACTGTCGCAAAATTTGAAGTAAAAACATTACTTAGAAGTTGGTTTTTCAGAATTTTTTCTGGAATTGTTATCGCTATAATTATCTTTTTTAATATAATGGCAGCTACAGAAGTGGGGCAAGCCGGGTGGTCGGGTAGAATGCTTGCTGGAGGTTTACCTTACATGAACCTATATATATTAAATATAGTACAGTCAATAATTGCGGTATTTCTCTCTAGCGATTTTTTAAGTCGTGACAAAAAATTAGACACAACTGAAGTTATATACGTAAGAGATATGTCTAACTTTCAATATGTAATTGGAAAGACGTTAGGTATTCTTTATGTTTTTGGAGGATTAAATTTATTAGTCCTTCTCTTTACATTTATTATGAACTTTATTAGTCCGGATGCCGGATTTAATTTGTTTACATATCTAATTTATCCTTTTATTATATCCCTGCCTACCTTAATATTTATCTTAGGTATTTCATTTCTTGTAATGCAATTTGTAAGAAATCAAGCTATCACTTTCATATTAATTTTGGGATATATCGCTTTTGAATTATTCTATTTACAAGGTGACCAGTATGGAATATGGGATTTCTTAGGATTTTATACACCTATGGCATATTCATCATATGTAGGTTTAGGTAACCTCAGTCAGTTGTTATTTATACGTGGAGGATATTTACTTTTAGGAATAAGCCTAACCTTATTCACTATTTATAAATTACCCAGATTATCGCAAACAAGGATTGGTAAAAGATTAATTTTAATTCCTGCTAGTGTTCTGTTAATCATCTCTGTAGGTTCATTTTTACTCTTTGTATTATCAGAAGTTAATAATGAAAATAAAATAGCAGAGCAAAAAGAGATTGAAAAAGGATTACCTATTGTTGCTGGATACAAAATTGTTCACTACGATATTGAACTGGAACATAATGGAAATATAATAAAGGGTACACATAAATTTACAGTATCTAAAAATAGTACAAACGAAACATGGCCTAAACATCTACAATTTTATTTCAATACTGGTTTAAATATTTCAAATATTACAATCGATGGATCTGTAGTAGATTTTTCGCGAAATCTGAGTATTATTTCTATCTATTCCAATAATCTTAAAAAAGATACGGCTATAATTCAGTTAAATTATACAGGTACTCCCAATGATGACTTATCCTATTTTAATATTGATAAAGAAAAAAGGCAAGCGTTACAAAGATTAGATCCATTATTAGCTGCAAAAAAATCTGTATTTATTTCAGATCACTATTTGTTATTAACCAAAGAATCATTTTGGTATCCAATAGTTGCAGAACGAAATGCTTTTAGGATAAATAATTTTTTCACCAGTGAAATAAGGGTAAAGGGTAATGGTGATCTAAATTATTTAACTCAGGGAAATCAGTATAATAGTAATGATTGGAGTGTATTTGAAGGTGATGCTCAATATGCTAAATTAAGTATTGTTGGAGGTGACTTTATATCAAAGACTTTAGATGTGGATTCTGTTAAATTTGGAATCCAAATTAAGCAAGAAAATACATTCTATGAAAAATATTTTGAAAATATTTCTGATACATTACCCTCTTTAATAAAAACATTAAAAAATGATTACGAGAGAAATCTTGGATTAAAATATCCTTATAAACGCCTTACGTTTGTTGAAGTTCCTGTTCACTTTAAAAGTTATTTTAGAGGATGGTCTTTAAGCAATGAAAATACTCAGCCAGAAATGGTATTTATTCCGGAAGCAGGTGCTGGTATTTATCAATTTAACCTGGCAAACTCCATAAAAAGAGAAAAGGATAGAGCCAAAAGAGATAACAGAGAATTATTGCCCAAAGAAATGGAAACCAACTTATTTGTTAACCTTGTTGGAAATACATTTAGTCAACCAAGTGGGCGCGGGGGATTCTTTGGATTTCGTAATGACGTAGGGAGATCTTTGAGTAGCTGGAGCCCCTATTCGCTATTTCCGCTATTTTATAATTACTCTTTTGCTATAGAGGAAACTGATTTGCCATTTTTAAACATGAGTTTAGAATCTTACATGGTATCTCGTATTAACAGCTCGTTTAATAGATTTGGAGATTTATCCGGAAATGATAAATCAATTCTGTTTTTGAAAAAAAATAAGAAAAAACTGGTTGATTTAGTAGATGAAGAAAACCTTTTAGTTAGCATTGGTGATATAATGCTAAGTATAGGCAACAGACAGTTTGCCCTTGCTCAACAAAAGATAGGAGTTGATAATTTTAGCAGCTTTATAGATAGTTTATTGAAGGTAAATATTGGAAAAGTAATTCCTGAACTTAAAATCAACAAGGTCGTTGAAGTTGAAAGTGATGCTCATAAAAATCAAATTCCCGGAGATATTAAATTACCTGCATTTCTTTTTGGAGATACTAATGTTTATGAATTTACAAATGATAATAAAAAAAGTTATTATATAAGTATTGAAGTTGCTAATCATGGTGAAGCAGATGGTTTAATTAAAGCTTCGGTTTTTGGTGGAGGCAGAGGAAACAGAGGTGGAGGAGGACCAGCCGGAGGTCCCGGAGGACCACCTCCAGGAGGTGGTGGTATGAATGCCTCATTCGAAGATTTATATTTCATACCTAAAGGGGAAAATGCTAAGATTGGTATCATAATAAATAATGCACCTCGCATGATGACTCTTCATACTTTTCTTTCCCAGAATGTTCCTTCTGATATGCGAATATCACTGGCTGATTTTACTGAGGCTCCTGCAGGATTACAAACCTTTAACGGAGTTAAAGTAATTGATAAGGAAATAAAATTACTTAGAAAAGGTGAGTTTATAGTTGATAATGAAGATGAAGGTTTTTCTGTTCTTAATACAAAGGGACGGAAGACACTAAGGGATTATATTCAGGAATGGAATGAAAATAATGTAGATGAAAGCGAATTTGAGTACAAGACAATGTATCCTTGGAATCCTGCAGAAAAATGGACTCCCGTATTAAATAGTTCGTATTTTGGAAAATATACCAAATCATATGTGTATAAAGAATCTGGTGATGGAAATGCAAAAGCCAAATTTGTTGCTCAATTACCAGAAAGTGGTCGATATAATGTATATGCTATGATTCCTTCAAAACGAATGGGATCATTTGGTAGACCCGGGAGAGATAATTCTCAAAAGGGTAGTCAGACATATACAGTTTATCATGATGATGGAACAAATGATGTGGAAGTTGATATAGATAGTGATTCTGAAGAATGGGCATTTTTAGGAGAATTTTATTTCTCTGATGGAGAAGCTGTTGTTGAATTATCAGATAAAAGTGAACGACGAGTTGTAATAGCAGATGCTATAAAGTGGGTTAAACTATAAATTGTATCAAAATTAAATCCTTATATCTATTATAGAAATGAACATTAAATTATTAAGATTATATTCCTTTCTTTCTCTATTAATTGTTTCTACGTATGGTTATAGCCAAAGGGTTATGTCTTTACAACAAGCCTTGGAGCAAGCTTTTACTTCCAGCCCAAGAATGAAAGAGGTTAGGTTATCATTAGAGCAAAGTGAGCAAAACTTAAAAGCATCCAGAGCTGCATTAAAATCGAATTTTAGTTTGAATTTTACTCCTATTGAGTATTCAAAAACAAGAGAGTTTAATAGTCAGCTATCGCAATGGTATACTGTAGAAGATTATACCAGTTTGGGAAATTTAAATATAACACAACCCATTTTGCTTACAGATGGATCAATTTCCTTGAACAATACATTTAGTTATGTAGAAAATACAAGTACAAGTAGTTTGGGAACATCTGGTTTTGATGGTTTTACGAATAGTTTAAGCTTACAGTTGGATCAACCATTATTTACGTATAACAGAACAAAACAAGAGCTAAAATCACTTGAATTGGCTTACGAAAACTCGTCTTTAAACTATGCTTTGCAGATGTTGACTGTAGAAAACAATGTTACTCAGGCTTTTTATCTGGTTTATCAATCACAAATGGAATACAATGTTGCCAAAGAAGAATATGAAAACAGGGTAAAGAGTCATGAAATCATTAAAAATAAAGTAGAGGGAGGATTGGTTGCCAGAGAAGAACTATATCAATCAGAATTAGATTTATTATCAAGTAAATCTACCATGCAAAATGCTGAGGTTAGCTTTGAAAATAATAAAGATAACTTTAAACAAATGCTCGGTATTCCTCTTGACGAACAGATTATGGTTTTAGCTGATATATCTATTACACCTATTGATATTGATTTAAAAAAGGCCATTGATAATGGTATGAAAAGCCGAATGGAGATTCGTCAAAGAGAGATTGAAATAGAGGAGGGGCAATTTGATTTAATTCAAACAAATGCCGAAAATGAATTTAAAGGCGAATTAAGTTTATCACTGGGATTATTTGGACAAAACGAAAATGTATCAAATGTATTTCAGGATCAGACAAATAGTCAAGGTATTTCGTTTGGTTTAACCGTTCCTTTATGGGATTGGGGCGAAAAGAAAGCCAAATTAAAAGCTACTAAAGCTAGTCTTGAAATGAGTCAGAATAATTACGATGATGAGATTATTGATATTAAATTAAATATCAGACAAGTATACAGAAGTTTAAATAATCAATTAATTCAGGTTGAGATATCCAGAAAAACTGTGGAAAACGCAGAATTGACTTACGAAATTAATCTTGAAAAATATAGAAATGGCGATTTAACAAGTATGGATTTGAATCTGGTTCAAAATCAGTTAACCCAAAGTAAAAATGATTTAACCAATGCTATTATTGATTATAAACTTGAGTTATTGAATATGAAGATACAATCGATGTATGATTTCGAGAAAGATGAGTCAGTAACTCCAAAATTAAGTCCTAATAAAAAGTAAATTATTTAATTTTTCGTGAATTTGAATATTCGATAATTCACTCGTATTCTGAAATAAGAAAAAAATTAAACCTATGAAATATAATAATCTAATACTATTGTGTTTAAGCACTCTGATATTTGCTTGTAATAGTCAGGATCAGAGTTTTAGCGTTGATGTAGAAGTGCCTGTGACAGTTCAGGAAATAAAAAAGGATAATATTCAGGAAGTGTTTACAGCTACAGGAACAATTCAATCTGAATATGCTGTTACATTACTATCTGAAGCAGAAGGAGATTATAGTCTGCAAGTAAATCCAAGAACTGGCAGGAAATATAAAATGGGGGACATCATTAAAAAAGGAGACTTGATTATTGTTCTAAAGAATGCTGAATATGAGAATGATGTAAATATAGAAGGCGCTAAAATTGATTTAGATATTTCAAAGATGGAATATGAAAAACAAGTAGCTCTATATGAAAAGGGGGGAGCTACAATGCGTGAAAAAGTTGATGCTCAAAAAACACTTGTAACAGCTGAAAAAACATATCAAAATGCTGAATTAAGTTTAGCTAAACTATCCGTAAAGTCCCCATTTGATGGTGTAATTACAGATATTCCATATTTCTCTCAGGGCGTAAAAATTAGTCAGGGAGAAGAAATACTGCAGATAATGAGTTATAAAGAAATGGTGATGGATTTAATGTTACCAGAAAGTCAAATCGGTAAAGTATCTTTAAATCAGGAAGCTTTCATAACTAATTATTCGTTGCCTGAAGATACTTTGCTAGGTCAGTTAAAAGAAATATCTCCAGCCATTGATGAAGATTCAAGAACATTTAAAGGGAGAGTTTATATCACTAATGATAACATGAAATTACGCCCTGGTATGTTTGTTAAAGCAGACATTATTGTTGATAGCAAGGATAGTGTTATTGTAATTCCTAAAGATGCCATACAAGCAAGAGATAATGGAAAAGCTGTATTTATAGCAAGAGGGGATCAGGCAAATGAAAGAATGATTACAACAGGTATGGAAAATGAGGGTATGATTGAAGTTGTATCAGGATTAAATGAAGAGGAACGATTAATTATTAAAGGATACGAAACCTTAAAAAATCGTTCTAAAATTAAAATCCTTAATAAGTAACACTTTTCCACATGAAAAAACTCGCGCAGTTTTCAGTTAACTATCCGGTAACTGTTGCAATGATTATATTAGGAATTGTTTTATTAGGTATTATTTCTTTTTCTCGTTTAGGAACAGATTTATTTCCTGATTTAAATAATCCAAAAATTGTTGTCGAAATTGAATCAGGAGAAAGACCTCCAGAGGAATTAGAAAAACAATTCGTTGAAAACATGGAGAACACCATAATTCGACAAAGTGGTGTTGTCAATGTAAGTTCTGTAAGCAAGGTAGGTACTGCTCAAATTGACGTAGAATATAATTGGGATCAGGATATGGATGAAGCATTTCTTGATTTACAGAAAGCCCTTACAACATATAGTCAAAATGAGGATATAGATGAATTAAATATCTATAGAAACGATCCAAATGCATCTCCTATAATGCTGGCTGCCGTTTCAAATCCGGCAATTACTGATATGGATGATCTTCGTAAAATTGCTGAAAACTATATTAGAAATGAATTGATTAGATTGGATGGAATTGCAGATGTACGCTTATCAGGAGATGAAACCAAAGAAATAATCATTGAAACTAATCCGTACATCTTAGAATCTCATAACATCACATCTTCATCAATTATAAGTAAGATAGAAAGTTATAATCAAAATGTTTCTGGTGGATCTATTGAGGAACTTGGTCAAAAGTATACGATCAAAGGAGTAAGTATTTATAAATCCACTGATGATTTAGGAAAACTTGTTGTTGGTACAACCATACAAGAAGATGAAGATGGAACAAGTATAGAAGTCCCTCTTCTTTTAAAGGACGTTGCTTCAATCAATTATAAAAACGAAGATCCAACCAATATTGTAAGATTAAATGGGAAAAGGTGTATTGGTTTATCTATTTATAAAGAAACAAAATACAATACAGTTAGTGCTATTGAAACACTAAATGAAGGTTTTGAGAAGATACAAAAGGCTTTACCAGGTTATGAATTTACAGTTATTAAAAATCAGGGTAAATTTATTGATGATGCTATATCCGAAGTTGAAGACAGTGCCATTATAGGGATCATATTTGCAGTAATCATTCTATTTGTATTCTTACGTAGAGTAGGTACAACGTTTATTGTAAGTATATCAATTCCAATTTCTATTGTAGCCACCTTTAACTTAATGTATTTTAATGGATTAACTTTGAATATAATGACATTAGGTGGACTAGCTTTAGGCGCAGGTATGCTAGTTGATAATGCCATTATTGTAGTAGAAAATATTTTTAGCTTATTAGAACAAGGTGTTGGCATACGAAAAGCGGCTATTGAAGGAACAGCAAAAGTAGGAGGTGCCTTAGTTGCATCAACATTAACTACTATAGTTGTATTTCTTCCAATAGTTTATTTACATGGAGCATCAGGTGAATTATTTAAAGATCAGGCCTGGACTGTAGCATTTTCATTGCTTTCGTCTTTATTTGTAGCCATCTTAATCATCCCTGTTTTAAGTGTATTTATATTAGGAAAGAAGGCTGAAGTTGTAGTTCCTAAAGAAAGAAGTTACAAGAAATATAATTCCTTCCTGATAAAAGCACTTGATAAAAGATATCTGGTTATTGGATTAGCTTTTTTATTAGTTTTAGGTGCATATTTTTCCATTTCGCTGATTGGTAGTGAATTTATGCCTGCTGCACAAACAAAAGAATTTTCAATTGAAGTAACACTGCCATCGGGAACTAACCTAAATCGAACTTCTTCTACTTTAGAAAATATGGAGAATATGATCCAATCTTCCTTCAGTGAGCATATTAAAAATATATACACTCATGCCGGACCGGAGTCTTCATCCGAAAGTTCAGAGGAAAGCGTATTTGATGGTGAAAATACAGGATATATTAAATTAATTCTTAACGATGAAACCAATTTGTCAACCACCGAAATTATTCCTGCTTTAAACCAAATGTTTAGTGGAATTCCAAATTTAGAACTGGAGTATATACAGGATGAAACTGCTTTACAAGAGATTTTAGGAAATGAATCGGCTCCTGTTATGATTGAAGTGATAGGAGAAGATTTGCAAGAATTAGATAGCTTAACTGATAAAGTTTTTGCCCTTTTAAAAGAAGATGAAAATTTATACAATGTTAAAAGCTCATTTGAAACAGGTGTACCGGAAGTTAATATTGAAATTGACAGATACAGAGCCGGATTGTTTGATATTGATGCCTCAAGTATAATTAGCCAGTTAAAGGAGTTTTTAATGGGGAAGGATGCAGGAAGTATTGAAAGTAATGGTGAACTGACTGATATAACCCTAAAGATGCCTGATTATCCTTTAAAGGACCTCAATAATTTTGTGATTGAAAATGGAGATTCGGAATATCGTTTGGGAGAGTTAGCTAAAATCTCAATCGGAAACTCGTCAAAAGAAGTTATTCGGGATAATCAAAATAGAGTAGGCAGAATAACAGCTCATATCAAAGGTGATATTGCGATAGATAAATTAACCAATAAAATTGAAAATAAATTATCGCAAGTTAATTTTCCTAAGGGTTATAAATATCAAATTAAAGGAGATGAATTAAAGCGTAAAGAGTCATTTGGAAGCTTATCTTTTGCGTTAATTCTTTCTGTAATTCTTGTATATATGGTTATGGCTTCGCAGTTTGAATCCTTATTGCATCCATTTACTATTCTTTTAACAATACCATTAGCCGGAGTTGGTGCTATTGCTGCATTTTTAATTCTTGGTAAATCATTAAATATTATGGCTTATATAGGTTTGGTAATGTTAGCCGGTATTGCTGTAAATGATTCCATCATCCTTGTTGATGCAATAAATCAACTGAAACGGGAAGGTGTAAAATTAAAAGATGCCATTATTAAAGCTGCTAACTCCAGATTAAGACCAATATTAATGACAAGTTTAACTACAATTTTAGGATTACTTCCTTTAACCATTGGTTTTGGAGAAAGTGCTGCAATCAGGTCATCAATGGCCATTGCTGTTATTGGAGGATTAATCACTTCAACTTTGTTGACCTTAGTTGTAATACCTTGTCTTTATTACATTTTTGAAGAGATATTAAGAGGGAAAAAACTGAGAAATGAGTAACCAATTATCTCTTCTAAAACTTCTTAGCTAAGAATTATGGATTTTATCATAAAGCGAAAAGTATTAATTAGTATGCTGTTTGTAGCTCTATCTCTTTTAGGGATAGTATCCTACAAAAGCTTATCTGTTGAATTATATCCGGACACAGAGCTTCCTATGCTTTTTGTTCAAATAGCAGCTCAAACGGAATCAGATCCTAAATATGTTGAACAGGAAGCTGTTATTCCGATGGAAGGTGTTGTCGGCACTCTTGAAGGCATTGAAAAGGTTGAATCAAGGGTTAATCCGGGCAGAGGAACTATAATTATATACTTAAATAAAGATGTTGATTTTAAATATGCCTATTTAAAATTAGCTGAAAAGGTACAGGCTTCACAGGGATTATTACCTGAAGATTACACCGCTACCGTTCTTAAAATGGATTTGGATGAATTCTCAAATCAATTTATGAGTATTCAGGTTTTGGGAACCGGAGGTGTTGATAGGGTACGTGCTCTAACTGATGAAAAAATCGTTGATAAACTTGAAAATATTGATGGAGTTGCGGGGATTGAAGTATATGGGGGTCGCGAAAAAAGTGTTGAAATCATTCTAAATGAAGATAGGATAGAGGCTCTGGGACTTACAATTTCTCAAATAAGGGCAAAAATTTTAAGCAATACCGAATCTAAAACATTTGCAGGCCGCGTTGTTGATCAAGGACAATACATGTTTGTAAATGTTAATGGTGAGTATAATGCAATTCGGGATATTGAGAATGTGGTTGTTTCAAGTGAAGGACCTCTATTATTAAAAGATATTGCTCAAATTAACTTTGGCTACAAAGATGTAACCAGTTATAGTAGAGTAAACTCTAAAGAATCTGTTACTTTAAGTGTTTCTCGTGAAGCATCTGTAAATCAAATAGAACTTTCAGCTAAAGTCAAAAAGCAAATTGAAGAACTCAATCAGCAATTGGCTTCGGAAGGAATTGAAGTTGCAATTACCTCCAATAGTGCTGACACAATGGAAGAAAACATTGATCAGATTATTGATTTAGCTTTAGTGGGTAGTATTTTGGCTGTATTTATTCTATGGATTTTCTTAAAAAATATTCCCTTAGTATCTCTTGTGATGCTATCTATCCCTATCTCGGTTTTTTCCGCATTCAATTTATTCTATGCTTTTGATATTTCTATCAATACTTTAACTCTTATTGGAATTGCTTTAGCAGTAGGTATGCTGATTGATAACAGTATTGTTGTTATGGAAAATATTTACCGGATGGCCACGATTGAAGAGGATAAAGATAAAGCAGTAATTAGAGGTACCAAGGAAGTTTGGAGAGCTATTTTCGCAGCTACATTAACCACTATTACAGTGTTCCTTCCCTTTGTGTTTTCTTCAAATATAATGTTTCGACTAGTCGCTAAAAATATTAGCGTATCTATAGTTGGAACCTTAGTAATTTCATTGGTTGTAGCCTTGCTATTAATCCCTATGATGACACACGCCGTACTCTCATATAGTAAAAATAAGATTCATTTACGATTAAAAAGACTTCCATTACATAACAGACTAATCCAGGCATATCTGGTACTCTTAAAAAATGCTTTACGATTACCAGCCAGAACGATAAATACGGCTGTCGTTGTTTTCTTTTTATCAATTTTAATTAGTCTGATGGTTAGTATTCAGGTTAGTAAAGAAGTTGAAACGCCTGAGTTTATTGTAAGTATAGAACGTCCTTCAGGATCAACTCTCGAAGGAACGGATTTAATGGTTAGTGAACTGGAGAAAAGACTTGAGCCTATTGCTGAAAAAGATAAAGTAATTAGTCAGGTTTATGAAGAAAAAGCAACAATTACAGTTCAGTTAAAGGAAGATTATAAAAAGGAATCAAACCGTTCTTTGGGCGAAATAAAAGCTGAAATACAAAGCAAATTGTATGGATATGATGATTCTGAAATCGTTCTTGAGCAAGGAAGTACTGGCTCTTCAAGTTCAGGTGGAGGTTTTGGAGCCAACCCGGGAATGAACCTGATGGGAATGTTTGGTATCGGTCAACAAAGTGAATCAATTGTAATAAAAGGAGAGAACTTTGATAAGATGTTATTATTGGCCAATGATATCAAATATATTCTGGAAGATAATATTGAAGATTTGAATTACGCCAGAGTAAGCGCCAGTTCAAATCGACCAGAAGTACATCTTGAGTTTGATCCGGGTTTAATGAGTATGTATGGTGTTACTCCGCAAAATGTTGTTTCAGAACTTAGTGTTTTTAAAAATGAAGTAAGTTCGGGTGGAGTATTGAAAATTAATAATGATGAATATGATATTGTTATTAAAACAGATAATGCTGAAGAGGAAGAAAGTACTTCTAAATCGTACGAAGATCTGCAAAAACTAAATGTACAGTCAAGCTCAGGAAGTTTAGTTGCTTTAAAGGATTTTTCAGATATTATATATGCATCTGGTCGTCAGGAGATTTTAAGAGTGAATCAACAAAAAGAAATTACAATTACCTATGCGTTTAGCGAAGATATAAACGATTCTAAAGACTTATTGGAACAGGCAAGGACAGATGTGGATGATTTAATTGCATCGGTAAATTTACCTTCAGGAACAGCAATCGAAGTCATACATGAAGAAGATCAATTTGAAGAGTTTAAGTTTTTAATTGGAACTGCATTTCTTCTTATATTAATGATTTTAGCCTCAGTATTTGAATCTTTTGTTACTCCATTTGTAATGCTGTTTTCCATTCCATTGGCTGCAATTGGTTCATTTTTGGGATTGATTTTTACAGGTAATTCATTATTTAATCTAAACTCATTAATTGGATTTTTGATTTTACTAGGTATCGTAGTAAATAATGGAATTATATTAATCGACTATTCCAATGTGTTACGAAAACAAGGAATGAGGCATTCACGTGCACTACTACAAGCCGGAATTTCGCGAGTAAGACCAATATTAATAACAGCTTCCACAACCATTATTGCAATGCTTCCTTTAGCATTAGGTAAATCAGAATATGTAGGTAGTTTAGGAGCTCCTTTTGCAATAACTGTGGTAGGTGGATTGTTGGTGAGTACTTTGCTAACTCTTGTTTTTATTCCAACATTTAGTTTTGGACTGGAAAACGCTCTTAGTTGGATTCGCCAATTAAATTGGATTTATAAAGGACTTATATTCGCTCTATGGGCACTGGGAATTGTACTTGTTCAGTTTGTATTTGATCATACATTAGTATGGAAACTTGTTGAATATTTTTGCTTTATAGTAGGCGTACCTGCTGTTATGTACTTTGTATTATATAGTCTAAGAAGAGCCAGTACATCTTTAATTAAGGCCAATGAATCCATCACTATTCAACTTCAAAATGTTGTTAAAGTATATGATCGGGACAATAGATTCCTAAGGGAATGGAAGATGGGTAGGGAATATGGAACCAGAGAGCGAAATCAAAAAACTTCAAAGGTATACTGGGAAGGCTTAATATGGCAAATTCCATTATTTGGGTTTATCATATGGATGAACTGGTTTTATTTAGAATCTGGCTTATGGGCGTTTTTGTATCTCTTCTCAGGATATTTCATTTTTTTATCCTATCTGGAATACTTACGAAGTTGGCCGGATATAAATTCATCATGGAAAAAGATATTTGCAGAAAATGGTATGCTAAGTAAAACATTAATATGGTTTTACCCTTTAATAACTATGGGATTATTTGCATATAAATTTGATTCCTTAGCAACCTCTATTGTTATTGTCGGCTTTTGGTATCTTGGAATACGCATTTTTTATACAGGTCAAAAACTTCAAAAAGAAAATATTAATATAGAAAGACTCAAAGGTCGTTTTGCTGCAATACGCAGAAACTGGTATATCATGGTTCGATCAATACCCGTAATTGGAAGTCAAAAACAGCCATTTAAAGCCTTAAAAGGTATCACATTAACCATGGAAAGCGGTATGATTGGATTACTTGGACCAAACGGTGCCGGAAAAACTACCATCATGCGAATTATCTGTGGAATATTGGATCAGAGTTATGGGAAAATATTTGTGAATGGATATGACACCAATAAATACAGAGAGGAATTACAAGGCTTAATCGGTTATTTACCTCAGGAATTTGGTTCTTATGAAAATATGACGTCGTTTGAATTCCTGGATTATATGGCATTGCTAAAAGGCTTAAAAAATAAGGAAGAACGTCATCAAAGGGTTGAATATGTATTGAAAGCAGTACATATGTGGGAAAACAAAGATAAGGAAATAGGATCGTTTTCAGGGGGAATGAAACAGCGTATTGGTATTGCTCAAATTATGCTTCATTTACCTCGTATATTGGTGGTGGATGAACCTACAGCGGGATTAGATCCACGAGAAAGAATACGTTTCAGAAACTTATTGGTAGAATTGAGTCGTGACAGAATTGTAATCTTTTCAACCCATATTATCGAAGATATTTCAAGCTCCTGTAATATGGTGGCAATAATGCGTAAGGGAGAATTAAAATATTGGGGTGAACCTAAAGAACTATCTATGATTACACAAGGTAAAGTTTGGACTTTTGATGTTCTGGCTTCAGATTTTGAAAGAGTGAATAAAGAATTTCAGGTTGTTCATCATATAGGTAGAGAAGGGAAAGTTACAGTAAGAGTTCTGGCAGATGAAAAACCGGTTGAAAATGCACAACCTGTATCATCCAGCTTAGAAGATTCATATTTATGGTTGTTAAGAAATAATTAACTCCCTTTTTAAATAGTTTTTTATGAATAATTTAGTTCGAATTGTAAAATACAATCTTAAAATAATATTTGGTAATAAGTTTATTTATTTCCTTGGTGCTTCAGTGTTATTTTACCTTTTAATTACGGGTATTGCGATGTTTTCTGATAGTACGATAGAAATATCCAGTGCTTATTATCAGTTAATATTTCCGGGTATTTTATTAATATTTTTTCCAACCACTTTTGGTATTCAAAATGATGAAGATGCAAGAATACTGGAAATCTTATTTGGAATACCTAACTATCGCTATAAAGTATGGTTAATACGCCTATTAATCATCTTTATTATGGTTTATTTTATGATCCTTCTGTTTGCATTGTTGGATAGTTTTATCCTTGTTGAAATTCCTGTTGTAGATGTAAGTTTTCATCTGATATTCGTTATTATCTTTTTCGGAACATTAGGTTTTTTATTTAGCACTATTGTAAAAAATGGAAATGGCTCAGCTGTATTAATGGTTATTGTAGGATTAGGTTTGTGGTTTTTGCATGCAATTTTAGGTACTTCAAAATGGAATATTTTTATTAATCCTTTTGATCTGCCTGATGGTGTTAGCGAAATGATTTATAGTACCATTATTTTTCAGAATAAGTTAATTGTGATTTCAGCATCTATTGTTTCCATTTTATGGGGATTAATTAATTTACAAAGGCGTGAGCGCTTTATAAAATAAAGTTTAGACCTATATTTAGGAGCTGCAAGAAAACTACTGAATTTCCAGTCTTTGATAAGAAAACGTCAAAGACAAAGCTTTTGATGTTTTTGAAACCAAGGAGTTTACTAATTGTAAATGACTGTTTCAAAAACGAGAGTAACGAAGTGTTTGGCGTTTTCTTGCAAAGACTGTTTAGCCATTATTTAATAAATCAAAATAAATGATTCCGTATATAACTTCAGAACAGTTTAATAATCAAAGTGAATTAACAGCTGGAGAGTATGAAGATTGTATTTTTACAAACTGTAATTTTTCAGATCTGGATTTTAAATCATTTGTTTTTTGTGATTGCGAGTTCAAAAACTGTAATTTATCCAATGTAAAATTAAATGATACTGCATTTAGGGATACTAAATTTTTAAATTGTAAGCTAATGGGCAATCAGTTTGCCGATTGTAATACTTTTTCATTATCATTTACATTTGATGGTTGTATACTTGATTTCAGTTCATTTTATAAATTGAAAATAAAAAAGACGATTTTTAAAAACTGTAGATTATTGCAAACAGACTTTGCTGAAACAGATTTATCAGATTCAAAATTCATTGATTGCGATTTATCAGGCAGTGTATTTGAAAATACAAATCTTTCTAAATCTGACTTTTCTTCATCATTTAATTTAACCATTGATCCAGAATTAAATATGATTAAAAATGCGGTATTCTCTAAACAAAATATTATTGGTTTACTTGTTAAGTATAATATTAAGATCGTTGATTAAAACCACCTTTTATAATATCTTAAAGATTGCTTTATTTAATATTAAATTAACGTATAAATACGTTATTATGACTTATTGCGACGTATATTTGCGTCATAATAAAATTAATAATGGTAAAAGCAAAAGCAGATTTATTTAGTGAAGATTTAATTTTAAATGCCGAAATATTTAAGGCTTTGTCGCATCCTGCACGCTTGAGAATTCTTCAATATTTATCTGAACAGGAAAATTGTATTACAGGGGATATTTCAGAAGAGTTACCTTTAAGTAGAACTACAGTAAATCAACACATTAAAGAATTAAAAGAAGCTGGTTTAATCAAGGGGACGATTGATGGAGTTAAAACGAAATATTGTCTGAACTCATGTAAAATAAAAGAATTAAACACCATATTTCTGGATTTCTTTAAAACTTTAGAAAATGCCAGTAATACAATCATTTGTAAATAATAAATTAAAATAAACAAAATGAAAATTTTAGTATTGTGCACAGGTAATAGTTGCAGAAGCCAAATGGCTCATGGTTTTTTACAATCATTTGATAAAAATATCACAGTATGTTCAGCAGGAACTGAAGCATCAGGGAAATTAAATCAAAAAGCAGTAAAAGTAATGGCAGAAGCAGGTATCGATATTAGTGGTCATACTTCTGATTCTGTTCAAAAATATTTAAATGAAGAATGGGATTTTGTAATTACAGTATGTGGAGGCGCCAATGAATCATGTCCTGCGTTTACTGGTGCAGTAAAGAAAAGATTACATATTGGATTTGACGATCCTTCTCACGCTACTGGTACTGAAGAGTTTATCTGGAGTGAATTTATACGTGTACGTGATGAAATAAAAGAAGGATTCTATAAATTTTATACAGAAGAAGTAAAACCTCAGTTGTAAATTGAAAATGGAAAACACAGAAAAAAGAATCGGCTTTTTTGAAAAGTATCTTTCTTTATGGGTTATTCTATGTATTGCAGGAGGTATAATCATCGGTAATATTTTTGGCGATACTACTCAAACCATCAGTAAACTTGAGGTCTTTAAGGTAAATATCCCGGTTGCTATTTTAGTTTGGTTTATGATTTATCCAATGATGTTGCAGATTGATTTTTCCAGCATTAAAAATGTAGGTAAACGACCTAAGGGATTAATTCTTACCATAGTCATTAATTGGCTGATTAAGCCCTTTACCATGGCATTTTTTGCATGGATATTTTTCACTAAAATTTATGCAGCATTTATAACTCCCGAATTAGCGGGAGAATATATTGCAGGTGCAATTTTATTAGGCGCTGCTCCTTGTACTGCTATGGTTTTTGTTTGGAGTTACCTCACAGATGGTGATCCAAATTATACATTGGTTCAGGTATCAGTAAATGATTTAATCATTTTAGTGGCATTTGTACCTCTTGTTGGTTTATTATTAGGAATTACAAATGTTCAAATACCCTATGATACTCTTGTAACAAGTGTAATTGTTTTTGTGGTAATTCCCTTGTTAGCTGGATTTGCAACCAACAAAGTATTAATAAAAAAACATGGTAATCAATGGTTTACAGAAGTGTTTTTGACAAAATTTAAACCTGTTTCAATAGTTGCTTTATTACTTACATTAGTGCTTCTTTTTGCCTTTCAAGGCTCAACTATTATTAATAATCCATTTATTATTTTATTAGTAGCGATTCCTTTAATCATTCAAACCTATTTTATTTTCTTTATTGCATGGTTTGGAGGTAAAAAATTAAAACTTCCACACGCTATTTGCTCACCAGCATCTATGATTGGAGCAAGTAACTTTTTTGAGTTGGCTGTAGCTGTGGCAATTGCGCTATTCGGATTACAATCTCCAGCGGCTTTAGTAACTGTTGTTGGAGTACTTGTTGAAGTACCCGTTATGTTATCTTTAGTAAAATTAGCCAACAAATGGAAATATTAGTGTAAGGATTAGATTTAAAGAAACAATAATAAGAAGGCCTTGTTTATATAATTCATGATATATAAACAAGGCTTTTTTTTAGCTATTTAATATATTTGTCACCATAATTGATTTGCTATATGGCTAAAAATTCTGCATTAAAAACTATACAAATAAAAGGCGCAAGGGTTCACAACCTAAAAGGTGTGAATATTGAGCTACCTCGAAATAAATTCATTGTTATTACAGGAGTGTCGGGTTCTGGAAAATCTTCTCTGGCATTTGATACGCTGTATGCAGAAGGTCAACGACGATACGTTGAAAGCCTGAGCTCCTATGCTCGTCAGTTTTTAGGCAGAATTGATAAACCTGATGTTGATTTTATTAAAGGAATTCCGCCAGCGATAGCCATTGAGCAAAAAGTTAATACTCGAAATCCTCGTTCAACTGTTGGGACCTCCACTGAGATCTATGATTACCTGAAATTACTTTTTGCACGAATTGGGAAAACAATATCGCCAATATCCGGAAATGAGGTAAAAAGACATTATGTTTCAGACGTTGTAAATCATATTACCCAATATGATGAGCGCACAAGACTTGTTATTCTTTCTCAAATTCATATTCCTGAAGATAGAAGTGTAAAATCACATTTGGAGATCCTCTTAAAACAAGGTTTTGTTAGAATTGAAGCGCATAATGAGTTTCTTAAAATAGAGGATGTATTATCTAAAGATGAACATGAATTAGAGAGCGCAACCTTCAATCTTGTTATTGATAGAGCTACAGCTTCTAGGGAAGAAGATAACTTATCCCGACTAGCAGATTCAATTGAAACTGCTTTTTTTGAAGGCAAAGGAGAGTGCATTGTCAAAGTTTATGAAGGTGACAATGTTGAAGCTCACCTGTTTTCAAATAAGTTTGAGCTTGATGGAGTTGTTTTTGAAGAACCCAGCGAGCATATGTTTGCGTTCAATAATCCAGTTGGAGCATGTTCTAAATGTGAAGGCTTTGGAAGCGTCATTGGTATTGATGAAGATTTGGTTATTCCGAATAAATCGCTTTCTATATTTGAGGATGCTGTAGCATGTTGGAAGGGCGAAAAAATGGGTGAGTACAAAAAGGAACTAATAGCATCAGCTCATCATTTTAATTTTCCGGTACATCGTCCATATTATGAATTATCGGATAAAGAAAGAGAGCTTTTATGGAAAGGTAATAAATACTTTTATGGAATTGATACTTTCTTTAAGCACGTAGAGGAACAACAGTATAAGATACAATATCGCGTGATGTTATCCCGCTACAGAGGAAAAACAATTTGTCCTGATTGTAGAGGTACCCGTTTAAAAAAAGAAGCTTCATGGGTAAAGGTAGGAGAGAAGAGTGTATCAGACTTGGTATTAATGCCAATTACTGAGCTTATGAGCTTTTTTGACAACCTTCAATTAGATGAACATGATACGAATGTAGGTAAACGTATTTTAAGAGAAATTACTACCCGATTACGTTTTTTATATGAAGTTGGGTTGGGATATTTGACTTTAAACCGTCTTTCAAGTACTCTTTCTGGAGGTGAAAGCCAACGTATTAATTTAGCTACATCATTAGGAAGTACCTTAGTAGGTTCATTATATATTTTAGATGAACCAAGTATTGGTTTGCATTCGCGTGACACTGAATTATTAATTAAAGTACTAAGACAGCTTCAGCAATTAGGAAATACAGTTGTTGTTGTTGAGCATGACGAAGATATCATGAGAGCTGCCGATGAGATTGTTGATATTGGTCCGGGAGCAGGACGATTAGGCGGTGAAATTGTATTTCATGGAAAGCTTGAGAAAAATGCCAACGCAAAAGATAGTCTGACATATCAATATCTTTTTGGTACAAAAAAGATTGAAGTTCCTGAATCAAGAAGAAGTTGGAATAATTATATTGAAATATTAGGAGCCAGAGAAAATAATCTAAAAGGAGTAAATGTAAAAATTCCTCTAAATGTAATGACGGTAATTACAGGTGTAAGTGGATCTGGTAAGTCTACTTTAATTAAATCAATATTTTATCCTGCAATAAAAAAACGTTTAGGTGGGTATGCTGATAAAACCGGAGCATTTGATCTTTTAAAAGGAGATGTTGAGCAGATTACGGATGTTGAATTTGTAGATCAAAATCCAATTGGAAAATCCTCTCGATCCAATCCGGCTACCTATTTAAAAGCCTATGATGAGATTAGAAAGTTAATGTCTGATCAACAAGCTTCTAAAATTAATGGGTATAAAGCTTCTCATTTTTCATTTAATATTGATGGTGGTAGATGTGAAGAATGCCAGGGAGAGGGAACAATCAAGATTGAAATGCAATTTATGGCAGATATTGTTCTTACTTGTGAAAGTTGTAATGGAAAGCGTTTTAAAGAAGAAATTCTGGATGTAAAATATCGTGATAAAAACATTCATGATATTTTAGAAATGACTATTGAGCAAGCCATTGAGTTTTTTGAAGAAGAAAAGAATAGTACGACTAAAAGAATAGTAAATAAACTAAAACCGTTGGCTGACGTTGGACTTGGATATGTAAAAATGGGACAATCATCAAGTACTCTTTCAGGAGGTGAAAGTCAAAGGGTAAAACTAGCTTCTTTTCTGGCTAAAGAAAAAGCTGAACCAACATTATTTATCTTTGACGAACCAACTACAGGTTTGCACTTTAATGATATTAAGAAACTTCAGCTTGCTTTTGATGCTCTTATTGAGAAAGGTCATTCTTTGGTAATTATTGAGCATAATATGGAGGTTATTAAATCTGCTGACTGGATTATTGATCTGGGACCAGAGGGTGGAGACAAAGGAGGATATGTTGTATTTGAAGGTAAACCTGAGAATTTAATAAAGGAAGAAAAATCTTATACTGGAAAGTTTCTTCAACCATATATTTAAAATAAAAAAGCTCCAATAAAAATGGAGCTTTCTACATAACTTTCTTTATATCAATCTTTAATTTTAATCCTTTTCTATACCAAATAATACGGAAACACAACCTTTTGATGTATTTGTTTCATCCGAATTATAATCGTCTAAAACTTTGAGTTTAATTACCAATGTTTGCGTTGTTTCTACTGTAAAATCCCAGACATCAATAAAATTATGATCTTTATTATCAAATAAGATATTACTATTCTCATCAACTAACCTAAAATGTACATCAGGTAGATTATCTATTTTACTAACTGCAATTCTGTATTTTTGATCTTTAAAAAAGGTTTTATATAACTCTGCAGTTTCCCCGGCACCCAAAATTGTTGCATTGTAATTACCATCATGCACAAAATTTCCAAGTTTAGGTTTCCCTACCTTTTTTGCAAAGCTTAAGCACTGGGCATTCATCTCATTTCCTATACTAATAAGGAAAACCAGTAAAAGAAGAGTTCTTATAAAACTTACAATTATTCGTTTTTTATTCATAGAGCTTTTACAAGAGATATTAAGAAATAAACTCTGTTCTTATTTCGGCTACTTTTTGTAATAATTTATCAAAAACTTCTTTAGACATATGAGTTTCTGAATCAGCTTTAATCGTTGTTATCTTATTTTCTGAATCAGTTTCAGCTTCAACTTTTGAGGTATTAACAATTTTTATTTCTTCGAAAATAGATTGTAATTCAGCTATTTTATCTTGTAAATAATTGATATCCTCATTATCTGTATATGACTCTAATAAATTTAATACAGTAATTAATGATAGCTTTTGATAAATAATTCTATCTACAAGTCTTTGGTTATTATCCATAGATCCATTAGTTAGTGTTGTAGCTAAATATAAACCTTCAACCCAACCTCCAACTAATACCATTACCGATATTGCAGCTCTGTCGTTTTCTTTTAAATAAGCATTTGAACTCATGAATGTTTCAGAGATAATTTCCATGACTGCATCTCTGTTATTCATATTATCTTCAAGTTTTTTAATTGTGTTTTCATCAATGGCATCCAAAATACTTAATCCTTCAGCCATTTTTTTTGCACAAGCCATATATTTAATGGCAGATTGTGTTTGATCAAACAAACTTGTATAACTTAAATCAGCACTGTAAATACCCAGATTAAGTGCCATTTTAAGATTAGTGTTGTAATTTGTTACATTTTCAACCGGATTCAGGATCTCTTCGTCATATCTGGCCCCAGATCTTTTTATAAGCATTGCTGTTTCTAATGGGGAAGGTAGAGAATAAAAAATCAATTTTGATTTATTAAAATCTTCAACCATTTGAGGATCTACTTCCTGTGCTGACTCTATAATTTTTTCTTCTTCACTTTTACCCGTTTTTTTACCATCTGAAACACAAGATACTACTAACAAAGATATTAAGGTGAAAACAAAAAATAATTTAGAAACCTGATTAAAAGTTTTTCTCATTTTGTTAAATTTTTATTCTGATTGGTTTGTTAATATACATATACCACATCAGTTGTAATTGCTAGGATTATATTTTCTAAATATATATTTAATAATAATATGTAAAAAAACATTTTTACATAATTTATCTATCAAAATATAAAAATATCAAATAATATTTATATACAACTCGTTTGTCAATGCTTTTGTTAAAAAAAATATAAAAAAAGCTTTTGAATATATATAATTCAAAAGCTTTTTAATCATTTTATCTTGTGCTCATCTAATCAAGAGATGAAAAATATTTCATAAACTGAGCTCTCTCATATTGAGTAGGATCAGATATTTTTCGATAACTCATAGCTCCTTTAAAATCATCAATTGATTTAAATCCTTTCTCTTCCATCCAATAAGAAAGTTCATTTATTATTGACGATATTATCTGAGCTCCGTTTTTATATATTGTAGAACATAACTGTACTGTTGAAGCACCTGCCAATAATTGTTTTATCACAGCCTCTCCATCATGATTTCCTGTTGATGCTGAAACATCTATTTGATCTACCTTATCAGACACAATAGCAACCCATCTTAAAGATCTTCTGATATCTGATGGTGTACTAAAAACAGATGAAGATGTTAATGTCATTTTGTTAATATCAATATCCGGTTGATAGAAACGGTTAAATAGAACAACACCTTTAGCACCCAGAGCATACAACTTATTTACAACAGCTACTATATTTGCAAAATTATCACCTAATTTAATTGCAAAAGGAATTTTTACAGCCTTTGAAATATTCTCTGCAATACTATAATATAATCCTTCAATAACAGAAGCTTCCAGATTTTTATCTGTATTTACAATATGTACATTTAACTCTATTGCATCAGCACCTGCAGCTTCTATTTTTTTTGCAAAATCGATCCACTCATTAGCTGAAAAACAGTTAATACTTGCAATTACCGGAATATCAAATTTTTCTTTAGCTTCTTTAATCAAACTGATATATTCACCAACAGAATTATCCTTTGTATAACCAGCTATATAATCTAGAGCTTCAGGATAATCATTACCAGAACTTTGCTTTATTTGATTATTAATCTCATAATTAATTTGTTCTTCAAATAATGATTTAAGTACGATTGCTCCAGCTCCAGCTTCTACTACTTTTGCTATTTTATCAATGCTGCTTGTTAATCCAGAACTACTGATAATTATGGGATTTTTCAAGCTCAATCCCATGTATGAAGTATTTAAATTTGCCATATTATAAAAGTATTTTACAATGAACAAATATAATTTTTTTTAAACATTATTAGTTTAAAAACATCATATTTTACATATTGTTGTAATTCCTGGCTCCAAATATAGAGCTTCCAACTCTAACCATTGTGCTCCCTTGTTCAATGGCTATATTATAGTCTCCACTCATACCCATTGATATTTCTTTAAATGAGTTATCATCTTTAAAATACTGCTCTTTTAACTTTAAAAATATATCCTTTAAGCTCTTAAATTCATTGGCAACTTGTTTCAAGTCATCTGTATAAGTTGCCATTCCCATTACACCGCAAATTTCAATGTTTTTTAATTGCTTATACTCCTCTGAGTTTAAAAGTAACTCAACTTCATCAAAAGAGAATCCAAACTTTGTTGTTTCTTCAGCTATATGAAACTGTAACAGACAATTGATTTTTCTATTATTTTTTTTTGCTTCCTTATCTATAGCCTTTAGTAATTTAAACGAATCTACACCATGTAATAAAGAAACAAACGGAGCTATATATTTGATTTTATTTGTTTGTAGATGACCAATAAAGTGCCATTCAATATCTTTTGGAAGTTCCTCAAATTTTTTAGTTAAATCCTGAACCTTATTTTCTCCAAAAACCCTTTGTCCTACTTGATATGCTTCTAAAATATCACTGTTTGGTTTTGTTTTGGAAACAGCAACTAAAGTGACACCTTGAGGAATATCTGATTTTATTTTTTCTAAATTTTCTGCAATCGACATGATATATTTAAATCTTATTTATTCTGCAAAATTACGATTTTAAGAAAAAAGGCTCCATTATTTCGCATAAAATAATAGAGCCTAATTATATATTTTGATGTAGAAGATAAAATTTTATTCTAATTTATGAATGACTAATCCTGAACGTAATTTCGGTTCAAACCAGGTAGTTTTTGGAGGCATAATATTACCAGAATCAGCAATGTTGATTAATTGCTTCATTGTAACTGGATATAAAGCAAATGCAACCTTCATTTCTCCACTATCCACTCTCTTTGATAATTCTTCCAAACCTCTAATACCACCTACAAAATCAATTCGTTTATCAGTTCTTAAATCCTTAATGCCTAGTATTTCATCCAAAACATACTTTGACAAGATAGTCACATCTAAAACTCCAATTGGATCATTATCATCATAAGTTCCATCCTTAGCTTTTAAGCTATACCATTTTCCTTCTAAATACATCGAAAAATCATGCAAGGCTGAAGGTTTAATTACATTATCTCTCGTTTTTTCAATTTCAAAATTTACTGAAAGTTTATCTATAAAATCTTTTTCTGATAATCCATTTAAATCTTTTACAACACGATTATAATCAATAATCTTTAATTGGTCTTCCGGAAAATGAACAGCAAGAAAAAAGTTGTATTCTTCATCTCCTTTATGACTAGGATTGTTATCTCTTTTTTCCTTACCAACTAAAGCTGCTGCTGCTGTTCTGTGATGTCCATCGGCAACGTATGTATAGGGTACCTTTTCGGCGAAAAGAACTTCAATTTGATGGTTTATTTCTTTATCGTTAATTACCCAAAAATGATGACCAAATCCATCTTCTGAAATGAAATCATATTCCGGTTCTTGATTTTCAATAATTACTGAAACTATTTTATCTATCTCTGAAACTGAAGGGTATGTAAAAAATACAGGTTCAATATTCGCATTGTTAATTCTTACATGAATCATTCGGTCTTCTTCCTTTTCTTTTCTGGTTAATTCATGCTTTTTTATAACTCCATTAAAATAATCATCAATTGAAGCCGCACCAACAATACCATATTGGGTTCTGCCATTCATAGTTTGTGCGTATATATAAAACCTTGCCTCCTTATCTTGCTGAAGCCATCCTTTTTCCTGGAACTTTTTAAAATTCTCAACTGATGTATTGTAGACCTGATCTGAATGTATATCTACAGAATCTGAACAATCTATTTCACTTCTTGTAATATGTAGTAACGAAACTTCTTTACCATTTGCCATGTTGGCAGCTTCATCACGATTCATCACATCGTAAGGCAGACAACTTAGATCTTTAACTATACTTGCTGGTGGACGGAGTCCGTTAAATGGTTTTACTATTGCCATATCGTTGAGTTTTGATTTTGATATTAAGATATGCAATATATAAACAGGGAAGGGAGATAGATGTGATTTTTATCAATCTTAATTTAGAAAAAAGATGATTTTTTACACATTTTTTAACGTTATTAAAACAAGAAAGACCACTCAAACATTTGAATGGCCTTTCGAAAATTATTTGAATGTACCTTATTCGTCCTTTTCAATATTTCCTTTAACACTTAATTCTTTAGGATTTCCTTTATAATGAATTTTTCCTCCTGTATTTGTTTTTGCCTCAAGTCTATCTGTTGCATTAACCCATGCAACGCCACCTGTACTAGCTTTTATAATAGCTTCTTTTGAATTTAATTTGTCAGCAACGTATCGACCTCCGGTACTACTGGAAACTTCCTGAAAATCAACCTTACCAACTACTTCAATTTTGGATGAAGACAGTGTAGCTGTTAAGTTTTTAACATCTAAATCCAAAATAATTGTTGATCCTGAACCAGCTTTTAAATCCATATTTTCAGCATATAAAATATTATCTGCTGAAATAAATGCTCCAGTACCTGCACTAATTGCTTTTAATGATTTATAAGTAACATAAACCATGACCGACATATCTTTGTAAATCTTAGTTTTTAGCTTAATATCTAATTTTCGACCATCTATTTCTGTAATTACATCGGTAACATCTGCATTTTCAATTTCAACTCTAACTTTTTCTTTATCGCCTTCAATTAAAGTAACATTGATACCTTTTCCGGCATAAATTTCATTAAATGAACCCACATTTCTGGTTTGCGAATTTGTTTCCTGCGCATTAACATTATAAACAGATAATAATGTTATAAATAAGAATATAATTTTCTTCATACTTCTTTAATTTACTTCTAATTTCTATATGATATTTGCCATTTTTATCGTTTTGTATTTACAACTTATATCATGGTTATATCATCATATGTTTATCTTTGAATATTTATTACTAGTAAAATGATTTTTTAATCCCTTGCTTATATCACAATTATTATACCATCACAAGAATAACTCTTTTATTTGACTTTCATTCATATTCTTAAAAGGATTATTAGAGTTAATAAAAGTATCTGCTAATTTTGATTTATGTTCTTGTAATTTCATAATCTTTTCTTCGATTGTTTCTGTGGATATAAACCTGTAAACAAACACATTTTGCTTTTGACCAATACGGTGTGCTCGATTTATGGCCTGAGCTTCTGCTGCAGGATTCCACCAAGGATTTAATAAAAATACATAATCAGCACTTATCAGGTTTAAACCAACACCTCCGGCCTTTAATGATATAAGAAAAACTTTACAATCTTTATCTTTCTCAAAGCTATCAACTACTTCCTGACGATTGGTTGTACTTCCTGTTAATTTGCTGAATTTAATTTTTCTACGTTTAATTTGATTTTCAAGCAAATCCAGGTCTTTTACAAAGGATGAAAAAATTAATACTTTATGATTCTCATTGACAATACTTTCAAGATTATCAATAATCATATTAAATTTACCTGATTCTCCTTTAAAATCAGGCTTGATAAAAACAGGATGGTTGGCTATTTGCCTTAATCGTGTCAATCCCTGAAGAGCTAAAAATGTTGACTTTTCAATACCTTTCACTTCAAAAGTTTTAAGTAGCTCATTTCTAATTCCGGATTTCTCAGACTCATAAATTTTCTTTTGTTCCGGAGTCATATCGCAATACAAAACCTGCTCTGTAATAGGAGGTAATTCCTTAGCCACCTTTTCTTTAGTCCTTCTTAAAACAAAGGGCTCAATTAACTTTTGTAACTTTTCCTCATGTTCTTCACTATTATTTCTTTCTATTGGTGTTATATATTGACGTTTGAAAAAGTTTAAATTACCAAGCAGTCCATTGTTTACAAAATTCATTTGAGCCCATAAATCACTTAATGAATTTTCGATAGGAGTACCAGTTAAAACAAGCTTTTTATTACAATTCAACTGCAGTATAGCTTCGTAAATCTTTGAATTGGGATTCTTTATATATTGACTCTCATCCAATATGGTGTAATGAAATTGAAAATGTTTTAAGTAATCAATATCATTGCGTACAACACCATAAGAAGATAAAACAACGTGATAATGCCGGATAATCTTACCTATTTCTTTTGATTTTAAACGTTTTGCACCAGAATAGATATAAACTTTTAATGAAGGTGCAAATTTCTTAAACTCATTTAACCAGTTATGTATTAATGATGTAGGTAAGATTATCAATGAAGTTGGAATTCCACTGTTATTAAATCCATCAAGATCCGAAGTTTCAAATAGATTTAATTGTTGGATTTGTTCAATTTCAGATTGCTCCAAATTATTTTCTTCATAAACTTTTAGCAGTAATGTAATGGTTTGCAAAGTCTTTCCCAATCCCATATCATCAGCAAGGATTCCTCCAAAATTATTATTGTGCAGGTAATTCATCCACTTAAAGCCCTGAAGTTGATAGGGGCGAAGATTAGCTTTTAAACCCTCTGGTATGTTATTATCCTTATTATCTGGCGTTGAAGTAAATTTTGTATGATTATAACTTGTTGAATTTGACTTTAACAAATTATAGTACATGTTATTAAGTTTGATCTGTCCATTTTTATCTTCTGAAAAAGTAAGTATGTCAGTGTACTTACTAAACCATTCTTCTGGAATTAGAAAGATCTCACCATTAGGCAGTTTAAATTCTTTCTTACCCGAAATAATGTTTTTTCTGATTTTAATGAATGGAATTTCAAAATCACCTACTAAAACTCTCATCTGCAAATCAAACCAATCTTTATCCTTATTGGATGTAAATTCACAAGAAAATTTCCCTACAAAATAATTATTGTCCAGATTTGTCTGTTTAACTTCAATATCCTGCAGCTGGAGCTGACTATAGTTCTGATTTATCCAATCTATTATATCTTGTATGCCAGAAGTTTCATTAAGATTTTCATTATGAGGATAAAAATTTGCACCACTTTCATGTTTTAACCCCAGTTCTTTTATATATCGAATTATTCCTTCCTCCCAGACTAAATCTCTCTTATATTTCGTAAAAACATACGAATTATCATTCTTTTCTAATTGCAATGCAATATTTGATGCACTATTTGCTAAATACTCTTTTTGCGCATATTTAAACTTTAAAACTAAAATTGGATTTTGACTTATATTTTGTTCTAAACTTAAAATAGCTTTAGGTTTAGTTTTATCCTCATGAATTTCAAATCCCTTATTAACTACATGATGATTTCTTACAGCATTAGAAACAAAGGTTTCCATATAGGATTCCACACTTCTTGCTTGAATATTAATTTCCAGCTTATCAAAAAATGGAATAAATTTCTTACTATCAGTATCCTTAAAGCGGTACAGTACGTTTTTAATTAGAAGAGCGCAGGGCTCATGACAAATAATCTGGGGATTTTTATAGGTTAATGCTAAATCCTCATTTTCAATCTTTACTTTTAAACTGTACTTAATACCTTCCTCACTTAAAGTGAAATAAAATACGGGCTCAGCTACTTCTTTAAATACCTCAATTCTATCCGACTTATATAAATTGCTGTATTTGGCATCCTTAAAGTAAACGGGAATATCCAGATCTGATGCCAAAAGATCAAAACATTTGGCCATATATTTTTCTATATGAGGCCTTATAATATCATTCAATTTTTTCTCTTCTAAATTATTATAGAAAAGTTTAATTGTTTTATCCTTAGAATATATTGAGAAAATGTGCTTATCACTTAGTTTATGAAGTATATTGAGTATACTTGATTCTGTTTGCGAAAAGCTGTAATCGTATTTTTTTAAATCTGCAGTGTCAATTTTTTCATTTAAAGATAGAGAAGGAGATTCGTCACTATCTTCTACTAAATAAGGAACAGCTATAATTCCCAAATGTCTGTTTTCAGTTAATACAATAATGAATTTTTCCATTAAACTTCTTGACTTTTCCTTTCTTTCCTGTTAATATAAGAAAGTAAAAATAGTGTGTTAGCATTAATATATGCAAGAATTTAGACTTTATTATTTTTAATTAAGCTTTGTATTGCTTATAGCTAGTTCATATCCAAATATTTTATATTTTTGCACTCTGAAAAATTAAAAAGTAAATACGATGTTCGAGAATCTGTCGGAAAAACTAGAACGTTCCTTTAAACTTTTAAAAGGTCAGGGCAAAATTACAGAGATTAATATTGCTGAGACATTAAAAGATGTGCGTAGGGCGCTCTTGAATGCTGATGTTAACTATAAAACTGCCAAAACATTTACAGAAACAGTAAAGCAAAAAGCTTTAGGTGCTGATGTATTGAACTCTGTTCAGCCAGGGCAAATGATGGTTAAAATTGTGCATGATGAGTTAGCACAATTGATGGGAGGAGAATCGGTTGATATAAATATAAAAGGTAATCCTGCTATCATATTAATGGCTGGTTTGCAAGGATCTGGAAAAACAACTCATACCGGAAAACTAGCAAACCTGTTAAAAAACAAAAGAGGAAAAAAGCCTTTATTAGTTGCTGGTGACGTTTATCGTCCTGCTGCGATTAATCAGCTTCAGGTATTAGGTGAACAAATCGGTGTTCCTGTATATACTGAAGAAGGTAATAACGATCCGGTTAAATTAGCTAAGGATGGTATTAAACAAGCCAAAGCTAATGGTAACGATGTAGTTATTGTCGATACTGCTGGTCGTTTAGCTATTGATGAGCAGATGATGAACGAAATTGCAGCCATCAAAAAAGCAATTAATCCTGATGAAATTCTGTTTGTTGTAGATTCTATGACAGGTCAGGATGCTGTAAACACGGCGAAAGAGTTTAATGATCGATTAAACTTTGATGGAGTTATCCTTACAAAATTAGATGGTGATACACGAGGTGGAGCTGCGCTTTCTATCCGAAGTGTAGTTGATAAGCCAATTAAGTTTGTAGGTATGGGTGAGAAGATGGAAGCACTTGATGTTTTCCACCCAAATCGTATGTCAGATCGTATCCTTGGTATGGGGGATATCGTTTCTCTTGTAGAGCGTGCTCAAGAGCAGTTTGACGCAGAAGAAGCCAGAAAACTTCAAAAGAAAATTGCTAAAAACCAATTTAGCTTTAATGATTTCTTGAGTCAGATTCAACAAATTAAAAAGATGGGTAATCTTAAAGATTTGGCTGGAATGATTCCAGGTATGGGTAAGGCTATTAAAAATATGGATTTTGATGATGATGCATTTAAAGGCATCGAAGCCATTATCTATTCAATGACTCCTGACGAAAGAGAAAATCCAACTATCTTAAACGGTAGCAGAAGAAAAAGAATTGCTACTGGTAGTGGAACAAATATTCAGGAAGTAAACAGACTTATCAAACAGTTTGAAGATACCCGTAAGGTAATGAGAATGATGACTAAAGGGCAAAATATGGGTCGTATGATGCAAAATATGCCTTTTGGAAGAAGATAAAAATTAGTTGAAAGCTAAAAGTTGAAAGTAATCACTCTTTTATTTTCAACTTTTAACCACTTTATAACTTTATAAATAAAGCTTTATGCAAATAATTGACGGTAAAACAACTTCGCAAAAAGTTAAAGATGAAATTGCTGCTGAAGTTGCTCAAATAAAAGAAAAAGGAGGGAAGGTTCCTCATTTGGCAGCTATTTTGGTTGGACATGACGGAGGAAGTGAAACATATGTTGCAGCAAAAATCAAAGCTTGTGAGTATGTAGGTTTTAAATCTTCTTTGATCAGATTTGAAGATAATGTTACTGAGGAAGAATTATTGGCTAAAGTTGAAGATTTAAATAATGATCCAGATGTTGATGGATTTATTGTTCAATTGCCTTTACCAAAGCATATTTCAGAAGAGAAAGTAACAGATGCTGTTGATTATAGAAAAGATGTAGATGGCTTTCATCCTCAAAATGTAGGAAGAATGAGCATTGGATCTCCAGCATTTATTTCTGCTACACCTCAAGGTATCATGGAACTAATTGAGCGTTACGAAATTGAAACTTCTGGTAAACATGTTGTAGTTATAGGTAGAAGTAATATCGTAGGTAGACCAATGAGTATTTTATTGTCTCAAAAGGGTTATCCTGGTGATGCTACTGTAACAGTTTGTCATAGTAGAACTGCGAACTTAAAAGAAGTTTGTTTATCTGCAGATATAATTATTGCTGCAATCGGTTCTCCTGAGTTTGTAAAAGCTGAAATGGTAAAAGAAGGTGCGGTTGTTATTGATGTTGGTACGACAAGAGTTAAAAGTGATGCTACAAAGTCAGGATGGAAACTTAAAGGAGACGTAGCTTATGATGAAGTTGCTCCTAAGTGTTCGTATATAACTCCTGTTCCTGGGGGTGTTGGTCCTATGACAATTGCTTCATTACTTTTAAATACTTTAAAAGCTGCAAAAAAAGAGATATACTAAAAGAATCTCTATAAAAATATATTGTGAAAGCCCTTTCTGAATACTCAGAAAGGGCTTTTTGTTTGATATTAGGGTAAGAAATTTCATCAACTTAAAATTATTATATATCTTAGTGTGCAATCGATTGTATTATTGTACAATTTATTTAAAGAGCGGTTTATTAATAATTTATTTTTAGTAATATGTCTATGAAGATCTTTCATTTGCCATTAATCTTTCTTTCTATTTTAACCTTTATGTCTTGTCAGCAGAATATAAAAAAACAAGACACCGTTATTGAAGAAGAAACACCATGGGGTACGCAAAAATTTAATGTCCCGGTTTTTAGTGATAATAAATACAATATTGTTGATTTTGGTGCATCCACAGACACTACCGTAAATAATCAGGACGCTATTCAAAAAGCAGTAGATAAATGTAATCTCGATGGCGGAGGAGTGGTTATTATTCCTGAAGGAATCTGGAAAACAAGTTTTTTAGAATTAAAATCCAATGTGAATTTACAAATATCAAAAGGAGCTGTAATATCGTTCATTGATAGCATACCACTTTACGCCGTTCCAACTTTCACTCGTTGGGAAGGTTTGGAATGTATGAACTATCATCCGTTTATTTATGCAAGAAATGAAAGTAATGTCGCGATTACAGGAGAAGGAATAATTGAAGGAAATGCACAGGTTTGGTGGGACTTAGCTAAAACAACTCAATTAGAATCTCTTAAGAAATTATACGATTTAGTTGAAGCTGGAGTTAAACCAGAAGAAAGAAATTGTCTTGATTTTGAACCAACCTCTTATTTGCGTCCTTCGTTAGTACAATTTATTAATTGCAAAAATGTATTAGTAGATGGCATAGAGTTGCATTCAGGACCAATGTGGACAACTCATTTTATATATTGTGAAAATGTTATAGCAAGAAATCTTTCAGTTATTACTACAGGAAGAAATAATGATGGAATAATACCTGACTCTAGCAATGGAGTATTGATTGATAATTGTTTTTTCTCAACCGGAGATGATTGTATCGTTATCAAATCAGGTTTAAATGAGGATGCCTGGCGTGTTGGTAAACCTTGCGAAAATATTGTGATTAAAAACTGTAAAACAAAGCACGGACATGGAGGTGTAGTCATAGGTAGTGAAATGTCGGGCGGAGTCAGAAATCTGTATGCTCATGATTGTGATTTTAGCGAAACAGAAAGAGGTTTAAGGATTAAATCGATGAAAGGTAGAGGAGGAGTAATAGAAAACCTATGGTTCGAGAATATTCGCATGAATAATATAAAAAGAGAAGCCATTCAGATTAATATGCACTATGGAAGTAGTTCAATTCAACCTCGCAGTGATAGTCTTCCAACTTTCAGAAATATTCATTATAAGAATATCGAATCAGTAAATTCAGAATATGCAGTTCGTGTCAAAGGAATTGATAATCAATTTGTAGACAAAATCTATTTTGAAAACTTAAACTTAAAAAGTAAGCATGGAATAGTATTGGTAAATACTCAAAATGCTGAGTTTAAAAATATTAACTCTAAGACAAATAAAGCTTATCCGATATCTTTAACAAATGTGAATATTGTAAATTTAGAGGTTGGTAAATTTATTTCAAATTGCGATACAATGATCAATATTGAAAAAAATATAAGTAATGTTACTTTTAGTCTAACTAATAAATCTGATTTCAAAGAACTTTATAATAACAAGAACTTAAATCCGGATATAGATATAAAATAACGAATACAGTATCAATAAAAAGGGTTGATTAGTAATATAATAATCAACCCTTTTTTTATTTCTTTAATATTGGTATTATAAAGCTATAAGTCCTTCTATTTTATTAGCTTTTGCTGTAATTTCTACAATTTCTTCTGCCGTTTTCATTTTTGCAGTACATGTAACCGAAACATATTTAAGATTCTTAGTATGTTTAAATGAAATATTGCCATTTTTAGGCATTAATGCCTTTACTTGATCTACTTTTCCTTCAGAATTAGGTACAATAAACTTAAACATATACAAAAGCGGCCACTTGTTATTTTCCTTAAGCTTTTCTAATAACTTTTGATATTCTTGCATGTTTTTCTAATTTTTGAACTGCAAAAATATAGAAAAGTCTTAGAATGTATAAATTAAAGGGTAATATTATTGTTTCATTAGACCCAAATAGTAGATAACTTTCTTAGTTTTTTCAGGAACTTCATAAGATACCATTAATCCATCAGGCATAGGAGAAACCATAAGAGTCAATTTAAACTCATCTTGTTTCGAAAACTGAATAGAATATGGTTTTGTAGCATTAAAATCATTAATGGCATAAAAACACTTTTGCTCTACATCACCGGAAAAACGTATAGTCGCCAACTCATCTTTTTGAAATTCAATACTTAGTATTTTATTGGAAGCTATTGAATCCTTGACTACAAATGGATTAATACCTGTAATACCTGACTCATAAGGATTTCCCTGAAGCAAAACAGGATTAAGGAATAGGTTCCATTTACCTTGTAAATCTGATTCTGATTTTGGAAATGACGCCTGATTAAGTGAGGACAAAATCAAGTCTTTATATATGTCGTCTCGAATATTAATATCCTGATTAACACTAATTTGTTTCTTTAATGAATCAGACAGCGACTTATTAATTTCACCAAGCTTAACCACTTTATTTTCAAGATCTTTATAAACATCATCAAACTTTACAGAAGCCTGCTTTATGGATAAATTAATATCCTCAGCAGGAAAGAAATTTTGTTTTACATGCTCAAAAAATTCATTTTGATCTTTCCATTGTTGCTGTAGATCTTTATAATCATTTAATAGAGATTCATGGACTTTTATTAAAGTATCAAGTGTAAATTGAACTTCTTTTTTATTTTGTCCCATAAGAGTAATTGGAAGCATTAGCACTATAATAATTATAGTGCTTAGAAATGTATTTCATACTTAGTTTATTTAGTTTGACTTTGACATTTAAATAAACTTATGAAATTCCTTTTTTATTTTCCAGTCGAAAATTCTAAATGATTACAAACGAATTAAAATCATTAATGAATTGATGATTTTTTTTGATTAAAATAAGGATAGAAAATGATAGCTACATCTTACAGTTGATGTTATTTATCATAATATCAACTATAAGACAAATGTATTGTAATTTATAAAGCCCTGAATTAAGAGCTATTTCTATTTTAATGAAAAATTAATCTTGAATTTTGGATCATCATCTTCGTTAACCATCCAGTTTGAAAATTCATCGAGCCAGTTCCAAAAAGACATTATTAGTTCTTCAGGAACGCCCTCTATTTTGCTTAAAACTTGCCTATAACAATCTAGCCAGGCAATTCTGGTTTTAGGAGAAATTTTGAAAGGTAAATGACGATTTGCAAGCATCGGATTACCTCTGGTCATTTTATAATACTCAGGTCCTCCAAATCGTTGTACAAAAAAATCAGAGGATCTTTTTTTTGCTCCATCAAGCAATTCTTCTGTATCAGGAAATAGATCTTTTATTTCACTCTGTACAAGTAAATCATAATGATCGCTTACCATTTTACGAATACCTTCTTCTTTTAGATAATCATATAACTTTAAATCAGGTTTAAAGTTTGTTCTTCTTTCCCCAAATGGTAAGTCTGTTATTTTAAATTTTGAAATATCAATCATGCAATTTAACTTAATATAAACGTTTAAAAATAGATATTATTAAACGTATTATTCTTATTCTTGCATAAGAACACCAGATAAAGTAATTTGTTTATTAAAAGATAGTTTTTCTTCGTTTAGGTTTATCGGCATTTTTAATAGCAAATAAATCATACGATGGCCAATTGTCTACTTTTGAAATAGTTCTGTCCATCATATACTTTATGTCATTTGCAAATGCAGGACCTTTCCATGAACTGGTATTAAATACGATTGCATATGAGATACCATTTTCCATTCGCATCACTAAAGCTGAAGTTCCGGCTAAAGTACCTGTTCTATACCAATATTTACCATCTCGTACGCCTCTCCAACCTAGTGGACTTCCACCAACAAGTTCTTTGCTTGACATTTCTTTAATACTTTCTTTCGAAAGAATATCTTCAGAATTATCAAACCCGTCTATAGCAACAACTAATCTTAACAAATCAGTTGTTGAACTAACCCAACCACCAGCAGCACCAAGTGTATGAATATCATTACCTCCATAGCTTCTTAATACTTCTTTTTCACCTCCCATGTGATCAGGAACAAGATAATTATCCTGAGGTTCATAATATTTAACCTCTAAGTCCAGTCTTTCCCATGGATAGCTGCCACCAAGTTGCATGTCGAAAATTTCTAATGGATATAAAACATTTGTTTTCACAAATAATTCATAATCAATTCCTGAAGCTTTTTCTATAACTTGTTCAAGTACAGTATATCCAAAGTTACTGTAAGAAGACATTGTTCCAGGAGCATAATGCAGTCTTTTCTGAAGCATAAATCTGATAATATCCTCACTTTTAACAGGATAATCAACATGCATCTTATTACTAATTACATTTGGAATAAACATAGGATCACCCCATCTGTTTGTCCAACCTGCAGAGTGATTTAAAAGTTCCCGAACAGTAATCTTTTCAACTTTAGGATCTTTATAATCAAGGTATATTGAATCATTTAAGATGCCTTCTTTTCCAAAAACAGTACTTTCTAAACTCAATTTATTAGCTTCTACTAGTTTCATTATTGCTACAGCAGTAATGAGTTTAGACACACTTGCTATTCGAAATAAATTATAAGGCTGAACACTTATGGCTCTTTCTTTATCTGCATAACCATAACCTTTAGCAAAAACCATTTTTCCATCTTTAGCGATGGCCAATGATGCACCTGCCAGATTATTTCTCTTCAGAAAACGATTTACATTATTATCTATAACTTCAAAATCATCTAAATCAGAAAATACATTTGATAGATGATGAGATGAGACGGTTGGTTTTGGCGGAATAAAATCACCCCCAAATGAATCACCGGAGTTAAATAATGATAAGCTTAAAATACCTGCTGTTGCTATAACAGAAGCAGATATACCTAATTTATATATGAAGGACATTTGTTTCTCTGCTTTAAACTTGGATAAAAATACATAATTCATTCTAAAATATATGCTTCCTAAGAATGAAAAACATACCTCAAACCAATAAAATCACACATTTTTCATATATCTATACGACTTTTGATATAATATGTTTTAATTTTTCAGAGAATTTATGTGTATTAAAGAATTTTTAAATTTTAAAATAAAAGCCAATCGAAGTGCTATAATTATTGAAATAGGTAAAGTAATAACAGGAAATGACTGAGGAATTATCAACCAACCTAATATAAAAATACAAAGTAAAATTAGATTAACTATCATAATAACTTGTATAACCTTACTATTATAATGTGCTAAACCTAAAACTAGTAGCGTAGGAAATGTCCATAGAATATTAAAATTATTTTGGGTCACCTGATGATCTGTAACAAGCCATAAATACAATAAAAGAAGACCAATTATACCTGCCACAATAAAAATAAAACGATCAAATATATTTAAAAAGATGCAACTTTTATGCTTATATAACAAACTTAAAATTAATATAATCGCTAAGGTAAACCATCCCAATAGATCAGGAGTTAATAATTTATTTTTAGATAGTTGGCTTTTATCCCTTTCCAATAAAGCTTTATTTGAAAGTACTAAACTTTTAATATTATCACCATTTTTAATATTTACATGATCTAGCAACCCCATTAAAAAGTCGGGTAGAAATGTAGATTGTTCGTGTGTGGCAATCTTGTCTGCCGGAATACCTAATAGCAAATTCAATCCTGTTTCTATCCAGGGTGAATAAACTAAATAATGATGCAAATAACTTCTAAAGGATAAATTGGCTGAGTTACCTGATCCTATAACCACTTCACCATCAATGTTATCAATAATAATATCATATATTCTGGTAGCGCAATTATCATAAAAGAAATCGTATTTATAATATCTGTTTTCAGGTTTGTAATTTTCTATTAATGCATTGAATATCTTCTGTTTTTCATTACTGCTTAAATTAAGTACCTGTTCATTAACACTTCTGTTTCTACGAAAATACTCAGGTAAAAAATTTTTAAAATAGCCATAACTCAACATGTAATTAAGCTTTCCATTGGCAAATTTTAAATAGAAATTAGGCGTATCAAAATCAAAAGTACCATAATTAAAGACATAGTCTGTTTTGGTTTCCGGATCACATATTCTTATAGCTGAATGCCCAAATGCTGAATATAATTCATCACCTTCAGAACATGTTAAAACAGAGATAAATGCATTATCTGATAGCTTTCTGTTAGAATAAATATTTAATGTAATTGTACTTAAAACAACAATAATTATTAATCGATAATATCTTTTGATCATATATAAAACTAATTTGTTCCAAATATAACCAAATTGAATAGTTATTCTATTTTAATTGTATTAAGACATTGTTTAGACCATATATAATTATTTGTAATATCTATTTTCTTAATTTTTAATAAAGTATTTAATAATAATTGATTAATAAGTTCATAAAAATCTCTTGAATAGGAACTTATAAACTTTACCATTCTTTTAGTTGCTTTAGTGATTAATCTTTCTACAAATAATTCGTTTTTAACAACTTCACCTTCATTTACCTGTTCTTTTACAATTTCTTTTTTATTCCGGGATCTTTTATTTGGATAGGTTTCTTCAACCCAGTAATAATCAGGATCGGCAAAAAAATTCATAAACCAATCAATGCAAAACTCTGTCCACCTTAAAAACCATGTTTCTAAACTTAATTTTACTGTATTCATAACTTAATAAATTAATATAGTTAAATGTTATTGTTATATATTATTCAGCAAAATTATCCTGTTATTATATTGTATTAAAGATATTTAAGTAATATATTTAAGTTTTTAAGTAAAATTTAAATTAATTAAACCACTTAATTTTAACTTAAATAGAACTTAAGTTTTTACTTAAAAACAGACTTAAATTATATATTTGTAAGTTGATAATTTCATGTAATGACCAGCAATAACATACATACCATTAAATTTTATACGGCTGTCATCAATCATATATCTGAAATGATTGTTGGAGTGGAAAAAATTGTGGGTATTTATAATATTGAGGATGGTTCTGATAAACTTTATGGGACTAGTTTTACCCTCCAAAATAATCAGCTTATAGAGCAATCTTTAGTTATTAAAGATGATATTCAAAAATTAAAACAACTTCAGGAAGAGAAAATTCATTATAAATGGTTAAGCAAAACTCAAATTCCTTTTGAGGAAAAAATAACCAGTACAACGCAACTTAATATATTCAATGAGTATAATAATTTGATTTTATTGGTTTCAATACCTCAATTAGAAAGCTATAAAAGAAACCTTGTGTTCATATATTTTAGGGATGATTTAGATCAATTTGGAATCCATCATGAAAAGTCAAAACTAAGTACTCAGAACAAAACTATTATTGGTCATATGCTTTCTAAATCAGTTATTTCTTTGAGTAAAATTTATTGGGAACAAGAATTCAAAATGAAGAATTTTGCTCAAAAAACTCAGGAAATATTATTGAATCAAAAGATGAAGAATCAATCAGAGATAAATAATACGGATTTAGAAAATTTAATTATTGGCTGGGCAACAGATTTGATTAATGAATTTTGCAATTCTGACGGAGTTAATTATGTTATACAGGATGATACAATAGACAAAATTAAAAACTATAAAGGATCATTTAGTAGTTTAAAGGAATCTTTGATTGAAGCCATAGAATATGCTAGGTTATTAAATAGTTTTTCTGATTTAAACAAGGTAATTATAGAATCTTCATATTTACATTTGGAAACACCAGAATACAAACAATGTATTACATCTGTAAACCAAAGTGTTTTACCAGAACGTTTACAAAAAGCACACGAATTATTAGATAAATTAGAAAAACATGCTCTAAAAATATCCCACGAAGGAATTAAACTTACCAGTTATAATGTAGGGAGATCTATGGAAACTCCTATTACACCGGCAGCAATTTCTGACTCAATAAGTAAGAATAAGGATAGAATAAACTCCCTTTTTAAGCAATTTCCGGATAAATGGAACTATATAAAAGGCAATTTCAAACCTATAATCAATATCACTTCTAAAGATAATTATCAGACTAGAAACTGGGGCTAATAAGTGAAATAATGGATAGAATAACTACTTTATAAACAGCATTCTATCCAAATGTAATATCTTAATCGATAATCATACCACCAATTAATTCCTTAACGTCAGAAATTTTATGGCGTATCATATAATCTTTAATACCTTCAATTACCTTAATTGTAACAGTAGGATCAATAAAATTAGCTGTACCAATCTGTACTGCAGTTGCCCCTGCAAGCATAAATTCAATAGCATCAGAAGCATTCATAATACCTCCCATACCAACAACAGGAATTTTAACGGCATTAAATACTTGCCAAACCATACGAACTGCTACAGGTTTAACACAAGGACCAGACAAACCTCCTGTAATAGTAGATAAAGCAGGTTTACGTTTCTCAACATTAATAGCCATTCCTAATAATGTATTGATTAAGGATACACTATCAGCACCTACAGCTTCAACACCTTTTGCTATCTCTGTTACATCTGTAACATTCGGAGATAATTTAACCATTAGATGCTTTTTGTAAACTTTTCTAACAGCTTCTGTAACAGCAACTGCTGATGGACAATGAACCCCAAATGCCATTCCTCCTTCTTTAACATTAGGACATGAAATATTTAACTCTATTCCAGGTATATTATCTAATTCGTTAATTTTTTCAGCTGTAGCTATATAGTCTTCAATTGTAGAACCAGAAACGTTTACAAATGTATTCGTTTTATAATGCTTAATCCTGGGATATATATCACTTACAAAATAATCAACACCTTTATTCTGAAGACCTACTGCATTAAGCATTCCACTAGGTGTTTCTGCCATCCTTGGATAAGGATTTCCTTCTCTGTGGTGCAGAGTTGTACCTTTAACTACAATACCACCTAAATCATCAATATTGATAAAATCCTCATATTCTTCTCCAAAACCAAAAGTCCCGGAAGCAGTCATCACCGGATTTTTAAGTGATAAACCATTTAAATCTATAGCTAAATTTACCATTCTTTCAAATCTTTAGTATCAAATACAGGTCCTTCAGTACATGTGCATTTATGTCCTTCTTTTGTATCAACAACACAACATAAACAAGCTCCAATTCCACATGCCATAAGGTTTTCTAATGAAACTTCGCAAGTAATATTCTTTTGTTTAGCTTTGGCAGCAACAGCTCTCATCATAGGATCTGGTCCACATGTGTAAACAATATCCATTTGATCTAAAGTCTCATTCATTAAAGGATGATCTGTAACGAATCCCTTTACACCTAAAGATCCATCTTCTGTTGTAACACCAACGTCTGCAATTTTCTTATAATTGTCCAGTTCCATTAGAATCTCTTTTGTTCGTGCACCTAATAAAAAATAAGGTTCAACACCATTTTCTTTAAGTATACGACCTAAAATTAACATTGGTGCAACACCAACGCCACCACCTACTAATAGTGCTTTAGATCCCTTCTGTGGAATAGAAAAAGAGTTTCCTAAAGGATATATAAGATCAAGGTTATCACCTTCTCTTAACTTTGCCATTAATCTACTTCCTTCACCTATTTCCTGAACCAATAGAATAATTTCATTTTTTGATTCATCAATTTCATGTATTGAAATAGGGCGTCTAAGAAAGGTATTTGGACCATTCTCAACCTTAATTTCAACAAATTGTCCAGGTAGAATTTCAGGCAATTTTTCATTACTGGCTGCATGTATAATTACATACTCTTTGTTAATCCGTCTATTTTTAGTTACGGTTAATAGCTCTACTTTCTTCATAAAAAGCTTCAATATTGAGTTGTTTACAACTGTAAACTATGAAATTTTAATCATGCAAATATAGATATTTTACATGGAATGCCAATTCTGTATATATTGATATATAATCATTTTGATTGTATAGGCAATTCTGATCTAAATAACTTATTACTGTTCCCGACTTCTTAATTTGATTGTTTAGGTTTAAAGGATTTTGAAATATTATTAAAAAAAACAACAGTAATTTTACTGTTACTTTTCATTCCTGTAAGCAACTATTAATAAGCGCATTAAAATTTAGGACTATTGCATTTATTACCTATATTTACCCCATAAAACTCGAAAATTCCATTTTTAACCAAAAATGAGCGTTTGGGATTCCACTTTTATAAATAATGCCCTTTTTGGATTCCTTTCTTGATGTTTTGGATCTTTTCAAGTGACTTTCTTCGCCTTTCTATGCAGGCTGTTCGCATGTTCTTCGCAGAACCTATGCATATTATATGCCCCGTATTCGCATTTTCTATACACCAGCTTAGGATTGTAGTCTTATCACGTTCGCATTTCTTTGCAGACTCTACACGACTACAACACAGGTTTATTGCCCTAAGGTTGTGAAGATCATACACAGAACCAGTGTTGAAATGGTGTATAATTGCAAATGTGCTACGAATTTGTATCATAGCAATACAAAAGCCATTGCAATAACATACCAGAAATATAGACTCTAGGTATTTTAAGTTGTTTAGGATAAATACCAGGAACAATTAATGAGTTTATTGCTACTGATATTTAAGATGTATTTGCAGATAAGATATTAGCAACCTATAATTACTTCTATAGATCCTTAGATTTAAGACAAAAGACGAAAAATTGATTTACAAGGCGCTTTCTGACAGCATTTTAAATATCAAACAATACCCCATATTTTTAATAAGCAAAATATTACAAAAACTTAACGAACTAGTGTTTCTTAATCCGGCTTATAAATTTCAAAGGTATTATCAGAGTAAAAGAACACTATTTTTTGTAGTGTTTTAGCCTTTTCTTTCACTTCTTTCTGTTCAGGAATATCTTTAGCTATTATGCCTGAAGATTCATTAATTTCAGCTTCATTTTCAATTTTAGGAGTTGGGTAAGCAGGAACTGGATTACTTTCTATCTCTTTAGCTTGTGGCTCATCAATAATCTCCTTTACCGGCTCCTCAAATAATGTGTTAGAATTCAATTTAGAGAATGTACCTGAATCCAATGATTTATTTCTAAACATATTACCTTGGCCTAACATCAACCAATCCGGATTTATATGAGGAAATTTAGTCAGTACTTTTTGTAAAATATCTAAGCTGGGATTATTTCTTCCTGATAATATATGAGATATGCTAGATCTATTTACACCAATAATATCAGCAAACTTAGAAGGTGTAATTTTTTCAGAAGATAGTAATGTATGTAAACGAGCTTTCATCCTTAAGTAAATTAGTATAAATATTTAATACATATGTAACAATATTACAAATATCACCAAAAGATACATATGTAACACATTACAAATATTCACATCTCAGATACAAATGTAATCAATATATAATACTTTACAAATGTTTATCAAACTCACACTTAAAAATTGTGACTATTTAACTGATAAATGAGTATAAAAGTGCTCTACATTAATAATCCTTTTACACATCTATTAATTTAATAATTTATATAATCACTATAAATATTTGTATATATGATATTTAAATACATAATTTTTAAGTATAAAATTACTTATAACATCATGCTGTTAGCAAAACAAATACTTTTATATACATTCTTATGTTGTTGATTATTGGATTGTTACAACCATAAAGTACACTAATAAATATAAACTTAAAGTAACATCATTATAAAGCTGGTTTCGTGCATTTTAAGTTATTAATTTGAATGTTTATTATTTAATAATTTATAACATTATGGAATATAGGTGTAATATTTTAAATAAACTCTTTATATCGTACTTGTATAATATTGAATTATAGCAATATAGATATAGTGTATAAATATATTAAACGAATATTATGTCTACAATTACAGATGTACAAAATAATTGGAAAATAGACTCCCTCTATCCTACTTACATTCTATTTTTGTTGACAAAACCAATTCTTACGTAAATATATATCATACATATGTAAATACATTTGCTATGCCCCACAATTACATATGTAATCATACTTTCATGCAGTCCCAGTTTACATATGTAACGTTTATTCGAATGATATTTAATCTTCTAAATCTGATTAAGATGGTTATCTAATACGTATAAGGATATATTTGAAGCAATACAGAGTTTGGACATTATCTTATTAAACCATTTTAATAGCGAAGCTTTTCAATTTAGAAAATGACTTAATTGGATAAACGATCTTTATAGAATTAATGATTTTATACTAATTCATCAATTTCTATAGAATTCACTAGTGATAAAAGTGCAATTAAATATTAAAACCTAAGACCTTATATTATGTTAATAAAATGAAGCTTTTTTAAGGAGTCTATTATGAAGGAAATAATTTCTTTTGTTTTTTATAAAAACATAAAACGCCACAAAAAGTGGCGTTTTATATTTATTGTAAAAAAGATATGTTACTTTTTAAAGTTTGCAATACTTTCTTCTAATGCTTTAATTTTTACTTCAGCATCAGCTTGCTTTTGTTTTTCTATTGCAACAACTTTTTCTGGAGCATTATTTACAAAACGCTCATTGCTTAATTTTTTCATTACAGAAATTAAGAATCCCTTTTGATACTTTAATTCCTCTTCTAAACGAGCAATCTCTGCATCAACATCCAATAACTCACCCATTGGAATAAAATACTCGTTTGCTTTAACCATAAAAGATAAAGCTCCGGATACTTTTTCTGTTACAAAATTAATTGTATCAGTATTTGCAAGCTTAGCTAATACCGCATCAAAGTTATTATCGTAATTACCTGTATTATCTAAGATACTTAAAGAAATGGCATCTTTATTGGCAATATTTTTCTGCTTTCTAATATTACGTACACCGGCAATAGCTTCTTTTGTTAATTCAAAAGCAGATAATATATTTTCATCCACATCTGAAGCCTCTGGCATATTTGATACCATAATACTCTCTCCATCTTTTCTTGCGTCAAGTAATTGCCAAATCTCTTCTGAAATAAATGGCATAAATGGATGAAGCAATCTTAATATTTTATCAAAATTATTAATAGTTGCCTTATAAGTTACAGCATCAATTGGCATCTGATATCCAGGCTTTACAATCTCTAAATACCACGAAGAAAAATCATCACGGAATAAAGTATATACTGTCATCAAGCCATCGGAAATTCTGAACTTACTAAAGTGATCATCTACTAATTTAATAGTTTGATTTAACTTATGTGTAAACCACTCAATTCCTTTAGCTGCACTTTCTGGCTGCTCAATATTTTCATCTACATTCCATCCTTTAACCAAACGAAATGCATTCCAGATTTTATTTGAGAAATTACGTCCTTGCTCAGTTAAGCTATCATCAAATAGCAAATCACCTCCTGCAGGAGAACACAATAACATTCCTACACGCACACCATCAGCACCATATTTAGCAATTAAATCCAAAGGATCTGGAGAATTCCCTAATTGCTTACTCATTTTACGACCTTGTTTATCACGAACCATTCCTGTAAAATATACATTTTTAAACGGGAATGTTCCTTTAAACTCATAACCTGCCATAATCATACGAGCCACCCAGAAAAAGATAATATCATGACCTGTTACCAAATCACTGGTTGGATAATAATAATCAATTTCGTCCTTATCAGGATTAAAGCCATCAAATACAGATATAGGCCATAACCATGATGATGCCCATGTATCTAAAACATCTTCTTCCTGGCGTAAATCACTTGCCGTAAGCTCTGGATTACCAGCTTTTTCTCTAGCTAATTTAAGTGCTTCTTCAATGTTTTTAGCAACAACAAAATCACCATTATCTAAATAATAAACCGGAATTCTATGTCCCCAATATAATTGACGAGAAATACACCAATCCTTCACGTTTTCCATCCAGTGACGATAAACGTTTTTAAATTTTGGAGGATGAAATTGTACTTCATCTGTCATTACTGCATCTAAAGCTTTTTGAGCCATATCAGTCATTTTCAGGAACCACTGAGTTGATAATTTAGGCTCAATAACAGCTCCTGTTCTTTCTGAACAGCCTACTTTATTATCATAATCTTCTACCTTGAGTAAGTTACCTGCATTTTGTAATTCAGGAATAATCTCGTCTCTTACAGCAAAACGATCTTTACCTACAAACATGCCTGCGGCTTCACTAAGAGTACCATTATCATTTAAGATATCAATACTCTCAAGGTTATGACGCATACCAATTTCATAGTCATTAATATCGTGAGCAGGTGTAATCTTTAAACAACCTGTACCAAACTCCATATCAACATATTCATCCTCAATGATTGGAATAGATCTGTTGATTAAAGGAACCAATACTCTTTTTCCTTTAAGATGCTTAAAACGTTCATCATTGGGATTAATACAAACTGCAGTATCACCAAGTATTGTTTCAGGACGTGTGGTTGCAATAGTTACATGACCATCTTCACCTTCAATTTTATATAAAAGATAATATAACTTTGAATGTAATTCTTTATATACTACTTCTTCATCTGACACTGCTGTTAAAGCTTCCGGATCCCAATTTACCATGCGAACTCCACGATAAATCAATCCTTTTTCATATAACTTAACAAAAGTATCAATTACAGCTTCACTTCTTGTTTCATCTAACGTAAAACAAGTTCTGTCCCAATCACAAGAAGCTCCCAGCTTTTTTAATTGCTCAAGAATGATACCTCCATGTTTATCAGTCCACTCCCAGGCATGCTTTAAGAATTCATCTCTGGATAAATCAGCTTTATCAATACCTTCACTTTTCAATTTTGCAACAACTTTTGCTTCTGTTGCAATTGATGCATGGTCAGTACCAGGAACCCAACAAGCATTTTTACCCATCATACGAGCTCTACGTACTAAAATATCCTGAATTGTATTATTCAGCATATGTCCCATGTGTAATACCCCGGTGACATTTGGTGGTGGAATGACGACCGTATAAGGCTCTCTTTCATCCGGTTCTGAATGAAAAAACTTTTGGTCCATCCAATACTTATACCATTTATCCTCCGTTTCGGCGGGATTGTACGTGCTTGCTAATTCCATTTTTAAATTATTATTTAGATGTTTAAATCATTATTCATCGTTTAAAAGAAGAAAATATCAACTTTACCAACCACAAATAACAACCTAAATTATTTATTCGTTTTTTAATAAGCTGCAAAAATATAAAAAATACCACATACAAGAACACCCAGAAAGTCTGTTTATTTTGAATAATTATATATGGCATTGATTTTTTAACCCGAACAAATAAAAAAAGGCCGGATAATATTATATTAACCGACCTCCTATACACATTATTAATCTACCAATTATTTACAATACTTCGTTAAACTTTTAAGCGGCAATAGTGCCATGATATAATAGTTCCCTTGCCTTCTTTTGATTTTTAGGCAAGTTTAATGCCGAACTTGTCAAAAAATAAATTCAACTGTAAGGCATTGTGGTTTATGGTTTTGATATCCGTCATTGAAAATGACTTTCTGTATTCTTTGGGGATGCTCAACCAATGGGGAATTTTAGCAATATTAATGGCCGTCAGAGAAGCGTTAAAGTGAAAATCCAATTTATTTTCGCTTCTTGCTTGACAATCATTTAAACCCGTATGCTGCTTTCCGTCTCGATAAAGAAATTCAATCTGGAAACGGCTTCGATAAAATTGCAGGATCTCCGACGCATCCATATTGATGACTGTTGAGAAATACAGTGTATAAGTCTGCTTACCCTTCTCATTGAATAAAGGACATCCACAACCTTTAAACTTCGTTTTAAAGATATGGAATGCACTATGACACTATGGATTACGGCCTGGTCATCCTTTGATACAAGCTCAAAGTGTCTCAAGTTGATATTAATGTTGTCAACTTTTTCATCATATTTTTTTGGCCTTCCGCGTTTACCTGTTGGCTCACCTTGATGCAGGTATCGTAAATTGGCATCATCCCTCAACCTGCTTATCAAGTGCATATCGGCATTCATTACCTGATCAACAAACGTACGTTTTGCAAACCATGCATCAGCTATTAAATATGAAGATAGCCCAAGCAACTGCGTTTTGCACTCAACAATAATATCAGCATACCAGTCTGAAAGGGATTGCTCCTTATCGACCATCGTTTGAACAGCTTCTAAATGAAATGCGGTATGGTTGTCTATGTCAATCGCTGCCACACCTCCAATTTCAAGTCCCCATTTGGCAAGATTGGCACACCCAGACCAAAAATAACCTGCACCAGGTGTGTGCTTACCTGTTGACCGCTTTCCTGAGAAAGCGTTAATTCTTTGTTGAAAGTTAGAAAGTCAAATGGTTTTTCAAATTGTTGTCGGTATCTTTATTCCTTATGCTTACCAAAGCGCCCCAACTGGAGAAAGTTAATGCGCCCTTTGATGCATAAAAATAGGATAAGAGTCTCTGTTACAAACTCTTTTCTCCAACTATTGATATTTGATATTTTTGATAATACGCTCTCTATGTGTGTTTTATAAATATTATTTCCCTTGATAGTCACCCTTAATGATATTGTCGAAATTCACCATTAAGATACAGACTATCAATGGTTTACAAAATAATTCAACTGCTTATTTTATTAATTTTCAGTACTTTACATTATTGTTTAATGAACTATTGAGAAAAATATACAACATTAATTTCACATAGCCATGGAGGTAACGTTGTAATAATTGTCAAAAATCAATTAGAAAAAGAAGGATGGATAGTTGATATAGTAAATAGAGACTCCACAAAGAGATGATTTACAACAAAATTTACGTCTGCTGTAAATAGCATGGTGCATTTGAAAGAGGAGAGCATAATCTATAATGTTTTGATAGTGCTATACTTTCATAAAAATGACAAATTCTTGTCATTTACATTGGATTTATATCTGGGTAAATTGTGCAATAAGCAAAACATCTATCTATCATCAGTAAAAACAAGATGACACATAGGTAATACGAATTAGTATTTGTAATAAAGCAATTAGAGTAATGGCTATTCGTAGGTTAATTAGATAATAATACAGTTACATGTAAAGTGGAACTTACTGCAAAGGCTTTAATATGCCTAAAAGTGAAGCGAAAAGATTATTCGCAATGTTGCACCTGTTTTAACGGTAGTGCAATATAAGTAATCTGTTAAAGCAATACTATACTTCTAAGTCTATAACTAAATTTTACCCTCCATAAAACAGAGTATAAAGATCATGTTGTTTAACTTAAATATTTATGCTATGGAACGTAAATACCCAAACAAAAAGACAGCAAAGTTAATTGTATGGCTATTGGCTTTGGCTATGACCATACCAGCCTTATGTGCTCAAACTACACAAACCGAGGTAGAATGGACACTGCTAAAAGAGCAGGATGGCGTAAAAATACTGTATGCCATTGGGCAATGCGATAACCAAAATATGTTGTGGTTAAAAGCCGAAAATAGTAATGCCGGTTTTACCATGGTGCACACTGTTTTAGATATTATAGATGGCCCCGAAAAGCACAGAGTAGTATCTGTAATGTTTGATATGGAAGCGAATACCATAAAAATGATGAATTGCGAAAACCTAAAAGATTTGTATTCACCGGAAGAGCCTGTTATGGTAGAAAGTAGCATGGAGTTTATGTGCATGCTCATTGAAATGCATGTTTTTATTGAACCTTAAAATATGTAGCGATGAAAAAATATTTAATTATAATAGCTTTGATAACATTGAATTATGCTATCAGTGCGCAGACCACTTATGTGCCGGATGATAATTTTGAACAGGCCTTAATTGATTTGGGATATGATGATGTTCCGGATGATTATGTACTTACCTCTAATATATCAGGTGTAACATATTTAAACCTGTATAATAAAGGCATTTCAAACTTAACAGGAATTGAAGATTTTGTAAAGTTACAAATTTTATATTGCCATTATAATCAGTTGACGAGTTTGGATGTATGTACTAATACCGCCTTGCAAACTTTACTTTGTTATAATAATCAATTAATGAGTTTGGATGTAAGTGCTAATACTTCCTTGCAATTATTATCTTGTTTTAGTAATCAATTATCCAGTTTGGATGTTGGTACTAATACCGCCTTGCAATTTTTATATTGCGATAATAATCAACTGACGAGCTTGGATGTAAGTACAAATACCTCCTTGCAATCTTTATCTTGTTATAGTAATCAATTAACCAATTTGGATGTAAGTACAAATACCTCCTTGCAATCTTTATCTTGCTATAATAATCAATTAACTAGTTTGGATGTTAGTAATAATCCTATTTTGAAATCCTTAAATTGTTATAATAATCAAATAACCAGTTTGGATGTAAGTGCTAATACTTCCTTGCAGTCATTATTATGTTATCTTAATCAATTAATCAGTTTGGATGTAAGTACAAATACCTCCTTGCAATATTTATATTGCCATTATAATCGGTTGACGAGTTTGGATGTAAGTACTAATACCGCCTTGCAAACTTTATATTGCAATAATAATCAATTAACGAGTTTGGATGTAAGTACTAATACCGCCTTGCAAACTTTATATTGCAATAATAATCAGTTGACAAGTTTGGATGTAAGTACTAATACCGCCATGCAAACTTTACTTTGCTATAATAATCAATTAACGAGTTTGGATGTAAGTACTAATACCGACTTGCAAACTTTACTTTGCGATAATAATCAATTAACGAGTTTGTATGTAAGTACAAATACTTCCTTGCAATATTTATATTGCCATTTTAATCAGTTAACCAGTTTGGATGTAAGTACTAATACCGCCTTGCAAACTTTATATTGCTATAATAATCAATTAACGAGTTTGGATGTAAGTGCTAATACTTCCTTGCAAACTTTATATTGCAGTAATAATCAATTAACCAGTTTGGATGTAAGTACTAATACCGCCTTGCAACATTTATATTGCCATTTTAATCAGTTAACTAGTTTGAATATAAGTACTAATACCGCCTTGCAAAATTTAGTTTGTACTAATAATCAATTAACAAGTTTGGATGTAAGTACTAATACCGCCTTGCAAACTTTATCTTGTGCAAGTAATCAGCTAACGAGTTTGAATGTGAATAATGGGTATAATACTTTGATTAGATATTTTGATGCAAGAAATAACCCGGATCTTACTAAAATTATTGTTGATAATCCGTCAGATGTAAATGCCGGATTATTTCCCTATAATAATTGGTTTAAGGATGCTACAGCTACTTATGATAATAATTTAACATACATACCCGATGATAATTTTGAACAGGCCTTAATTGATTTGGGATATGATGATGTACTGGATGATTATGTGCTTAGCTCTAATATTTCAGAAGTTACTTCTCTTGATATTAGTAAGAAAAACATTGAAAGTCTGGAAGGAATTGAAGACTTCTCTAAAATCATCAGGTTGGTATGTTATTCAAATCAGTTAACAAAGTTGGATCTCAGTCAAAATATTGAGCTTAAATATTTGTCCTGTACGTATAATCCATTGACTGAATTAAATGTAAGCAATAACAAGTTGTTAGAATCTTTATATTGTTCTTCAAATCAACTCACAAATTTAGATATAAGCCAAAATGAATTATTAATTAATTTGGAATGTGCTTCTAGTAATTTAACTAGTTTAGATATCAGTAGAAATACAATAATTACAAGTTTAAATTGTAATTCAAATCAATTAACAAGTTTAGATGTTAGCAAAAATACTCAGTTAAAGGCTTTGTTATGTGGTTGGAATAAATTATCTAATATAGATTTAAGCAACAATACTTCCTTGCAAAATATATTTATTTCCAGCAATCAGCTAACGAGTTTGGATGTAAGTAACAATACCTTATTGCAATCTTTATCTTGTGCAAGTAATCAGTTGACGGGTTTGGATGTGAGTAATAACACCTCCTTGAAATATTTATTTTGTAATAATAATCAGTTGACGAGTTTTGATGTAAATAATAATACTTCCTTATTAAAATTATCATGTGAAAGAAATCAATTAATGAGTTTTGATGTAAGTAACAATACTGCATTACAATATTTTAGATGTTATCTTAATCAATTAACCAGTTTAAATATTAAAAATGGCCAAAATGATTTACTTCTTGATTTTGATGGGCGTTATAATCCTAACCTGAAATATATTGTAGTTGATAATGCACCAGCTGCTTATGCAAAACCTGATTGGCAAAAGGATGAATTAGCTATATATGTGGAATATCTAGACTTTTCTCCTCCTGTTTTAACCGGAGTACCGGATGATGTAGAAGTAGAATGTCATCTTATACCGGCAATGGCAGAAGTTAGTGCAGAGGATGATGTAGATGGTATCGTAGAGGTATTATTTGAAGAAGTCCGTACAGATGGCACATGCGTTAATCATTATACACTTACCCGTACCTGGTCGGCAGCAGATGCAGCAGGTAATCAGGTGAGTGAGTCGCAGGTAGTAAGTGTTGTGGATCATACAGCACCAACCATTGTTAACCCTCCTGCAGATATATTGGTAAATACCGATGCTGGCAGTACGGAAGCAATAGTAAACTACGAATATAAAAACATATTTAACGAGAATTGTATCAACAAAGTAGCACTGGAATTTTCAATGGCTTCAGGGTCTGCATTTCCTTTGGGTACAACCGTTGTTACCATTACAGCAAGCGATGAATGCGGTAATGTAGCATCGGTACACTTTAACATTGTAGTAGAAGATAAAGAAAAGCCTGAAGTGATGACTCAAAATATTACCATTGAGTTAAATGAGGAAGGAAAAGCTTCTATAACACCTCAACAAATTGATAATGGAAGTAATGATGAGTTTGATATTTCATTGGCTCTTGATAAAACCGAATTTACCTGTGCTGATGTGGGTGATAATACAGTTACCCTAACGGTAACAGATGCAAATGGTAATAGTGCTTCTGCTGATGCCATAGTGTCGGTTCAGGACTTATTGCCTCCTGTAGTAGTGGCTCAAGGCACAACTGTACAGTTGGATGCCTCTGGCAATGCAAGTATTGCAGTAGAGGATATTGATAGAGGAAGTACCGATAACTGCGGTATCGCATCACGCGTTCTTAGTCAAAGCAGCTTCGATTGTAGCAACGTAGGTACAAATATCGTTACCTTAACTGTAAGCGATTTAAATGGCAATGTGGGTAGTTCAGATGTAAATGTGGTTGTAGTGGATAATATTTCACCAGTAGCACTTTGTAAGGATATTTCTGTTTATCTTGAAATAAACGGTGAAGTATCCATAACCGCAGAACAGGTTGATAATGGAAGTAACGATGCCTGTGGTATGGCCTCCATGAGTGTATATCCGGAAATATTTACGACAAGTAATGTAGGCGATAATGCTGTAGAATTAACCGTAGTGGATAATAATGGAAACTCTTCTGTATGTACCGCTAATGTAACTGTACTTAAACGTCCGGTAGATATTAGCTATTCAGGAGATAAAACAGAACAATATTCTGATCAAACCATGCTAAGTGCGATAATTACAGATCAGCTAACAGGTGTGCCATTGTCAGATAAATATCTTCAGTTTGTTCTGGGTAATGCGATTACAGGAGCAACATCAGATGCAAGCGGATTAGCAGCACGTTCATTAATAATAACTCAAGCACCAGAATGGTATACTGTTGAGGTAATATTTAATGGCGATGCCATCTTCCAGGCAAATGCTATATCAGAAGATTTTGAAATTAAGCGGGAAGATGCTCGCAGTACTTATACAGGCGCCTTGTATGCTTCAACAAGCGGAAGCACTTCAAGCATAGCCAATGTTACTTTAAGTGCCACCGTACGAGATATCTCTCTTGCTGATCCATACGATGTATATCCTGGTGATATTCGAAATGCCAGCGTAACATTTATCGATTTAGATAAAAATGAGGTGATTAATTCTGTTCCGCTGCCTGTTGGTTTAATCAATAGTTCAAATATGCAGGTAGGTACCGTAACGTACAATTGGAATGTAGATATAGGTAATGATGACTCCCGTGAAATTACAGTTGGTATTCGTGTTGATAATTATTATTCACGCTTTGTTAGCGAAGAGAACACTGTTATAACAGTAGCGAAACCAATTTCGGGTTTTGTTACCGGAGGTGGATATTTATTGTTGGATAAATCAGAGGGATTAAAAGCCGGAGATAAGGCATCCAAAAATAACTTTGGTTTTAGTATTAAATACAACAAAACAGGCACAAATCTTCAGGGGCGTATCAACTCTATTATTCGAAGAACTGAAGAAGACGGTATATTGCATGTGTATCAAATTAAAGGAAATGCAATGACTTCGTTAGCCATAAATGATAATACTGCTATTTTTAACGGTAAAGCCAGTATTGAGGATATCACTGATTTAGATAATATTATATCTGTGGAAGGAAATGCAGTATTACAAGTTGAAATGGTTGATAATGGAGAACCTGGAACAACAGATTTATTGTCTATTACTGTTTGGGATAAAAAAGGTGGTATGTGGTATGCAAGTAATTGGGATGGACAAAAAACACAGCTACAAACCATCTCAGGCGGTAATATTGCCATCCATGATAAAGCTGTAATAAAAATTGGATCTATTGATGGAGTATTTAATGATTTTGATGTTGAAGTACAAGTAATTGTTTATCCTACCGTTGTAAATGATAGACTATACTTTAAAACACAGGGTATAGTAAATGGAAGTGTTTATATATCAATATATAACATAGCAGGTGAACTTGTATTAAAAGATAAACGTGTAGCTATTCAGAATGATTTAGGTAGTTTAACATTGAATGCACGCGATGTGGCTCCTGGTTATTATGTAGTAACTGTTAGTTCGAATGGATTCTATCAGATACATACAACGCGAATTTTGAAAAAGTAATTAAAATAATAGTTCGTTAAACTTTTGTAAGTAAAAGAAAATGAAGATGTTGTTTTTTAAGGTTTATCTTTGTTTGATATTAAGCACCTTGTAAATCCGTCTCATGTCTTTTGTCTTTATCCTAACGATCTATTGCAAATGTAATTAACTACAAATCAAGACTATAATTGTTTCTTTATAGTATAAAATAACCCGCTTTGATTTTTACTTAATATGATAAAATCTAATGCGGGTTTTTTATGGATGATCCCAATCATAATATTGCTGTGGAGAGTGGAGTAAAGTGTGTAAATCGACTTGTTCAGAAATAGTTTTTAGTATGAGATATGCAATTGTAACGGATTAATATTTTAGAAATGATACCCCATCCCTCCGCATACTGCAGAGTACTTCCTCCCCTATTTAGATTACGGGACAAGCTCCGACCTCAGAGCCAAGGAAAGAGCTGATTTATATGCTTCAGATTTACATGCACATTTTGAATTAAAGGTATTTTGGAACCAATTTAAGACTTAATACTTCATACAAAAAAGTATCCTTGTTTTTTAAATTAACCCAATACTCCCAATATACTTATTGTCATCGTAAATTTTTTGACAGGCGGCTTTGAGGCAACATAAAGGTGGAGACTCTATTTGGGATTAATGGCCTTTCAGTTTAATATTTTAATCTAATCCACATTCTTCGGCAAAGCCAACTAATTCTGTAATTTTATGAAAGCCTAATTTCTTAAAAATATTACGTTTATGGTTATTAATCGTCTCGTAACTTCTATTCAGTTTTGAGGCTACTTCCTTAGTAGAAAGTCCATGAGCATATTTTTCAATGACTTTTTTCTCGGTTTTGGTAAGTTTGTTTAGTTCAATTTGGTTTTTAAGTCTTGATAATTCTTTAATGTATAAATTTGTTTCTCGTTTATTAAAGGCCAGCTTGTTGTTAACATCGATACCCAGGCAAATAATAGTATAATAATCTTTAGTTCTTTTAAATAGTTTTGCCAGCATATAGAGCCATTTATATTTATTGTTTTTTGTTAATATTCTAAAAAAAATAGTGGTATGCTCATCCGGATTTTTTATCAGATATTGGATGCCCTTTTTGATACTTTTTATATCATCAGGATGATATAATGAAGTTTGGGTGCCTGCATACCCAAAGCTCTGTCTTTCAGCTAAACTTAGTCCGGTTATTTGTTCATAGGTGGCATTTGTCCAAATGGGCAAGGTATTAAAATCACGATCTACTTTTAACACATGAAAAGTGGCAGGTATAGTATTTAAAATTTCTTCGTAAAACCTAACCTTATCCTCAATCATAATATTTTCATGTGAGTTAATCATTCCATAAATAATTGGTTAAAAGCTTTTGGATTTTCTAAAAAAGGTAAATGACCGGCTTTAGGAATAAACTGAATTTCGTTTTTATAAAGGTTTAAACTCAGATTGGTGATATAGTTGCAATTTACCAGTGCATCATTACTCCCAACAATAATTTTTATAGGGATTGATAATGTTTTTAAAAAGTTTACCTGATCATCATATTGTGCGTTTGTAATAAATTTCAATACCATACTTCTAGTTGACGGATCACTTTTTTTCAGGATATCTTTGAGAAATGAGATATTTTCTTCCTTATAAAACAACATTCCGGCAATTAGCGTTTCAAGATCTTCTTCTGATAAATCATCCTTGAAAAATAATGGTATGGCAGGGTGAGGCATAAACATATTCTGATTCATGGGATTTTCAGCCGGAGGAGAAGCAACTAAAACCAAATCAATTATTTTTAACGATTTAATAGCTTCAATTAAAATATTACCTCCCAAACTATGGCCTACTACAATCATATTGCTCAGGTTTAATTGTTTGCAAAATTGAACTATTAATTGAGCCTGATGGGGTATGCTATATTCTAATTCAGGTTTATTTGATCGGGCAGAAGAACCATATCCTAACAAATCCAAAGCAATTAATTTGAAATGACTTTGTAGATCTGAGGATTCTAATTGATGAATGAATATATCAGAACTTAAAGAGTTTCCGTGAACAAATAGAATGGTTTTTTGTCCATTTCCAGATAAGGTATATCTTATTTTAGAACCATTAATGTTGATATGCAGTTTTCTCATAGCCAAATATTAAATGTGTTCCCATTTAATTTACTACTATTTGTTGTTAAAGTAAATAGACTCTGCTGAGAAAGTCCAAATTTAAATCTAAAATGTTGATAACCAACATAAAAGGCTAATAATAAAAGGGCTTGTAAATTCATTAAGTGCAAGGCTTTTAGTAAATTAGTATCAAAAGCCTTGCAGATATGATCAATTACACTCCAAAAACCAGTTGAGATTAGAATTATTTAAACATCCGTTCGAAACACAGTTAGATAAGGAAAACAGATGGGTACTTTTAGCGGCACTGATGCCATGGGATGAACTTGCGTCAGTTTATTGTAAAAATTAGATGAAGGATCAAAAGCAATGGCATATCGACCGCTTCCCTGAGAAAACGTTAATTCTTTGTTGAAATTTAGAAAGTCAAATGGTTTTTCAAATTGTTGTCGGTATCTTTGTTCCTAATGCTTACCAAAGCGCCCCATCTGTAGAAAGTTAATGCGCCCTTTGACGCATAAAAATAGGATAAGAGTCTCTGTTACAAACTCTTTTCTCCAACTATTGATATTTGATATTTTTGATAACACGCTCTCTATGTGTGTTTTATAAATATTATTTCCCTTGATAGTCTCCCTTAATGATGTTGTCGAAATTCACCATTAAGATACAGACTATCAATGGTTTATAAAAATAATTCAACTGCTTATTTTATTAATCTTCAGTACTTTACATTATTTTTTAACGAACTATTATTTAAAAACCTGTTCTAAAATAATATCAAGGTTATAGCTTCTGACTCCTGCTTTAACAATCTTACCGTCGGGCCCAACTATAATAACATAAGGAATACCGGTAATATTATAATTGCTAAATAATTCACTATCAAAATCAGCCTGATACTGAGACCAGGGCATATCTTCCTGTTCCATGGCCTTAAACCATGCTTTATTTGATTTTGTGATGTCATCCGCAGAAATACTAACCACATCAAACCCTTTATCATGATACTGCTTGTATAACTTTTTAATATGAGGAATCGCATCTCTGCAATAGCCACACCAGGAAGCCCAAAAATCAATCAAAGTATAATGTCCTTCAACAAATACAGAACTTAATTGAATAGTATCGCCTTTTAAAGTTGATACTTTTCCATCCATAAAAGGAGCTCCTTTTACAAAATTTTGACATCCCTGAGCTAAATTTTTTAAAGTATCTATTTGATTTTGATTATATACTCCTGTGTTTTGAAATAATGAAATCCACTTGTTTGCTGTTTCTTTATCCGGAATTGCCAGTGATTCATAGTAATCAGCAGCTTTGGCAATACTTTCGTCTATTCGTTCTTCGTAACGAGAATCCATTGATAATGATGCAAATGCCAAATCATAAGCCACCTGACTTTGTGGATTTTCAGTAATAAACTGATCTAAAACCTGATCACGATGATTCTGTAAACTCATTAATTTATTCTGAAGTGCGATTGCCTCCTTTAGCTCTTCTTCTGTTTTTTGATGAGGTAATACTCTATCTATAACAAAGTTCATACTTATTGAAGAAGCCTGATTTACATATGGACGTGCTTTTTGCAAATATTCCTCATACAATGCATTGGACTCTGATCCTTTTATGACAGGTCGAATACTTAATGTATCTGTGAAATCGTAATATTTTTCAAACTCATTAAAATTACCGGTACAGGTTATTTCGCCATTTTCTATGTATACTAACGAAGACTTAAATGTGGTATAAGGTGGAATATTTGGTACAGCCAAATACAAACGAAACATCTTTGGTCGATCTAATTTACCTTTGAATTGAAAATAACCATCAATCATTTCGGCTGTATCTCCATGATTTGTCAATGGATCTAGAAGCATTGCTCTACCCTTTTCAACAATACCGGAAAGTTTGCCATTAATAACATATGAATCCTTTTTCTGACAGGAAACCACACTCAGAGTAAGGCATATTAATGCAATTATTTTAAATTTAATGTTCATCTAATCTGTTTTAATTTACTTTTACTTTAAGAACTTACTATTCTATGAGTTATGGATATTATTCGTTATAAATACTTTGAAGTAATAAATCCAAATCAAGCCCTCGAATATCTGTTGCTACAATCTGATTCGATGCATCTATAAGTATAATATTTGGTATAGAATAAACACCATAAGATGCTACAAAGCTTGATTTCTTATTGGTTTGGAACTGCTGCCAGGGCATATCCTCCTCCTTCATTGCATTATACCAAGCCTCTTTCTCTCTTTCTTTATCGTAATTATCGATTGAAATACTTATAATTTTAAGTCCCTTCTCCTGATATTTATTATGAATTTGTTTTAGGTGAGGAATAAACCATCTACACGGCATACACCATGAAGCCCAACAATCGATTAATGTGTAACCATCTTTACTCAATTGATCTTTAAGAGACACTTTTTCTCCTTTTATATTTCTTATTTGAGCATTAATAAACGGTGCCCCTTTTGTAATCTGTTTTTTCTTTGCCCACAATGAATCCAGTACTTGTAATTGACTTGTAGAAAAAACATTTTGCTCCTTTAATAAAGATAGCCATCCTTTAACTTCAGTAGCGGTAGGTAAATCCATAACCTTAGAATATAAAACCCCATGAGCTACACTTTCATCAAAAACCGCTTTATATTTAACTTCGCTAATTAATGTGGCATACACAAAATCGTAAGCTAACTGAGTATTTGGGTGATTGAGAATAAACAGATTTTTAATACTATCTCGTTTATGCTGTAAATCATTTAATCGTGACTGTTTATTTAACATCATATCTAAATAACTATCTGTCATATTCTCAACTGCAATAGTATCCAATAAAATTTCGTCACTTAAAGTTGCCGCCTCTTTTACAAATGGCCTAACTAGTTTTAAATAATTATTATACAAATCATTAAGATCACTACCTTTTAAAACAATTCTCTGTTTTGAGGTGTAATTTCTATTATCAGAATCATATAATTCGTTGTGATTCCCCGACACTGAAATAGCTTGATTTTCAAGATATAGCAAATCGGTTTTCATTTGAAATCCAAAAGAATCTTCAGCAGCAGCCAATAATAATTTATAAAGCCCTGGTTCTTGAAGCTTGCCGCTAAAACTAAACTTTCCATTAGTGTAAGGTACTGTATCCTGCTTTCCTGAATAAAAGTTTTGTAGAATTGCAATACCATTACTTTCTACATTTGAAATCTCACCCGATATGAGATATCCTTGATTTTTACTACAGGATATAAACATAAAGCTGAGTGCCCAAACTATAATTACAGATAAATATTTCATTTTTCTGAATTTGCTTAAAATTTTAACAAAATGCACCGAGAAGACAATAGTTATCGGGTATGACAACTATTGTCTATAGCTGGTTAACATATATTTAAAATAAAAATCCGGAAATAGATTTTATATCTCCGGACAAGTACACTATTAAAGACCAAAAGTATTTTTTAAGATAAGATCTAAATCAAACCCTCTAACACCTGTTTTTAAAATCTTTTTATCTGGGGTAATTAATATAATATTAGGAATAGCAGCAATATTGTATTCTTTAAGTAACTTACTATCATAATCCACCTGATATTGAGGCCAATCCATACCTTCATCCTCTACTGCTTTTAGCCAGGCCTTTTTCATAGAAGTGGCATCCAATGATAATCCAACAATAGATAGTCCTTTATCCTTATACTTATTATTAAGTTGTTTTAAATGAGGGATAGAAGCTCTGCAAGGATGACACCATGAAGCCCAACAATCAATTAATGTATATTGACCTTCTTTAAAAACTGAACCTAAAGAAACAGAATCTCCTTGAGTTGTATTTACCATTCCATCAATAAACAAAGCACCTGGCTCCAGTTTTTTACATTTATTGGCCCACTCATTTAATGTTTCTAATTGTGCTTGAGTAAAGGTATTTTGCTTTTTAAGTAATGAAATCCATTTGTCTACTTTTGCAGTTCCTGGAACAGCTAAATCTTCAGGATATCTATATCCATGCGCTCTATTTTCATCAATCCACTCTTCATAATGATAATCCATTACTATAGAAGCACATACAAAATCATACGCTAACTGTGTATCGGCATACTTTTGAATATAATTATCTTTAACTGAATTTCTTAAATTTAACAATGAATCTAATTGCATTTGCTTTAACAACATTGATTCGTATTGCTTATTTGTCATGTTTTCAACTGGTATTTTTGAATACTCCAATTGATTACTTATTTGAACAGCCTGATTAACAATAGAACGAGTTTCATCTAAATACAAATTGTAAATTTCATTTAGTTGTCCACCTTCAATATGCATTCTTTTTAGTGATGGATCACTATTTTCAACGTAATACATCATATCTGAATATGATCCCGTACAGGTTATCGTTGCATTTTCGATATATAGTAAATCACTTTTAAATTGTGTTACCAATGAATCATCAGGACCAATAAAATACAAACGACATAATTTAGGTTGATCCTGTTTACCAGTAAACTCAAACTTTCCGTCTATAAATGGAACAGTATCTTCAGTATATGTACCATAATCTTGTAATATAGCTATACCTTCTCCTTTTACTCCGGTTAAATTTCCGGTAAGCTTAAATGAAGTTTCTTTTTTGCTTACATTACACGATAGCAAAAAGAAAATCATAGCCCCTAATAAGGGGCATATTTTATTTAATTTCATTAATATCTAGTTATAAATTTCAATATCAAACTCTTCTTTTAAAATCCTATTTAATGTTTCCATTTTGGTAATGATACGATCGTAACTTCCAAACATTAATCTAAAATCTTCTTCAGAATAAGTGTACATATACCGTATATACGTTTGTAAATCATTAGTTCTGTTAAAGCTTGAATAATCGGAAGGCACTTCTAAAAAACCATTGATTTGATCTGATTCGGTATATGTTGGAAATGCAGCAAACATATCATCATAAATAAAAGATGATACATCATAAAACTCCTTTAACTCTATAACATAGTTAGTTGCCAATTGCAATCCTAAATACAAGGAAAGAACTGAATTAGCAAGATCTACTTTTTCCCAATCTTCTTTTGCCAAAATATCTCCCACATTAATAACCGTGGTTTTTAAACTTGGTTTTGTAGCTATTGGTGTTAGTATTTCATAACCCCAACTCATATCTACTGAACTAAAATCTTTTGTTAGTAGCACTGAATAAGGGGGAGGTACCGATCCTAGTTTACTGATAATACCTTCACTTACAAAATCAGCAGCCGCTTTTTGATCCTCAATGTTTTTGATTTTTTCTACTACATAGGTTAAACCTGTGTAATTAACTGTAAAATTATAGTCGAAATTGATAACTAAAGTATCTTGGGGATCTACATGTATAGTATCACTAAACAGTAGACGCACATCGTTATCTTCAAAAAATTCACGCTTCAACACTGCTTCTGCACTCAGATCATCTTCTGCCGGAAGATAATAATCAACATCTGCTCCTGATGGAGTTAGTTCATCTTCTTTTTGACAAGAAAAAAGCATCAGACAACCAACTACACCTAATAGAAATATATTTTTTGTCATTGTTTTCATTTTTAGGATGTAAATGAACAGACAAGGCTTCCTTTTGAAAACCTTATCTTTTTAATTAATAATTTACTGAATCATATGGTTCTCTACCATTTCTTTTATTTCCCTCGGATGCATTATAAGGCTCCTCGTCAACTGGAATTGGTAAAGTCCAAGCAGGATCATTTGGTTCTAACTTATAATAATCCACACGTACCAAATCATATTCTAATCTTACAACAGCCGACGAATAAAGTGTTTTGGTTTGAGGATAAGCTGTATTAGCCTGATAACGTCTTAGATCAAACCAACGATGTCCTTCCATACAAAGTTCTTTCCTACGTTCATTGCGAATAAAAGAAACCAACTCTGCACCTGTTTCTATTACTGATTCAAAACTTGAAGTTTCAATACGATTCTTTAATAAATGTTCTATCGCAGCTTGAGCATTCGTTGTTTCACCTTTTGCTGCATAAGCTTCTGCTAAGTTCAACCAAGCCTCAGCTGTTCTTAATGTAAAACAATCAGATAATTCAGCATGTGATGACATCCCATCGCTAAACTGCTTATCGTATAATGGAATACCCGGATACATATCATTAATATGAAAGAAATTAGTTTTTCTTAAGTCATTATCTTCATAACTATTATACAACTCAGAACCCACAATAAACTGACCTGTTGCAAATTCCGGTCCTGTTCCCCAAGGATCATATTCATATATATTTTCCGCAATAATATTTCCTCCCATGCTAAACAAAACACTGCGATTTGCTTCACTAAAAAGGTTTGTTGCAAATGAATTCAAATCTTCTACTTCAGGAGCTTCATTAATACACTTCTGTGCCCATATAATGGCATTATCATAATCTTGCATATATAGATACACTCGACTCAAAAACAAACATATACCTGCATGATTAATTCTATAAATGGATTGCTGTGGAATGTCTCTTAAAGCCTCCTCAGCTCCATTCAAATCACTTAATATTTGTGCATATACATCCTTTAAGTTTGATCTGGTAAATTCACCAACTTCAGCATAACTGGTTAATTTTAATGGTATACCCAAAGTTTGATCTGCCAATTCCGGTTGATAAGCATCACCAAATAAATTAACTAATAAAAAGAAGTCAGTAGCTCTATTAAATAATGCTTCTCCTTTAATTCTACTGGCCTGCATTTTAGCTTCTTCATCTTTAGCTTGTAATTTATCTAGCTCTTCCAATACTACATTAGCCGAAACAATACATTTATATATACGAGTCCAGTCATATGCATCATCATACACATCACTTCCATCCGTTCCTAGACTTACCTGACGTTGCCAGGTATAATAACCAAATAAATCTTTCGCTGTATTTGGATATAAACCCCACTGATAAGCTGCATCTGTAATCTGATCCAATTCATCAGCCATAAAATGTACATAAGGGAGGTAGGTACCTGTTACATCATTAATACCTACCGTAGTAGTTCGTTGAAGGTAAACTTCTCCCAACAGAAGTTCATCCAAATCGTTAAAATCATTTATATAGGACAAGTCCTGAGAGGTCTCTTCTAAATAATCATTACAAGATGTAAATGAGAATCCTGCAACAATTAATAACAGATATATTATATTTATTTTCTTCATACTTTAATACATTTAGAATGTTAAACTTAATCCTAAAGAGTAAGTAGGTCTTTGTGATAATTGAACATTAGAGAACCCACCTTGGGTAGGAGTTTGTCCTTTTAAAGCTTTATCAGCAATAGTAAACAAATTACTTCCAGATAAAGTTACTTCAGCTCTGGTTAAATGAAGTTTCTCCAACAATTTATCAGATAATCCATAAGTCAAACTCAAATAGGTACATTGTAAATAATCGGCACTTACAACACGGATATCAGAATAATTATATTGTTCCCAGCTATTATTAGCCACCAAATGGTTTGTTCCCATATAATAACTATCTGTTGACCAGTGGTAATCATATCCATCACCATCCCAGGGCATATAATAATCTATAACAGCAGGAATATTTGTGGTTAATTCATCACCTGGTTGTCTCCAGCGATTAATTAAGTCACGGTTTATATTGTATTGCGAAGAATAGTTATTTCCATTTGGATAAAACTTCAGTAAGCGAGTTTTTGCACCTAAGCTATACGAAAAGTTTGTATTCAATCTCCAGCTTTTATATCGTACAGAAGTATTAAAACCTCCTGTTACATTAGGATCACGACGGCCGGATTTTACCAATACTTTGGTGTAAGTATCGTACTTACTTAGGTAAGCTATACTAGCCAAATCTCCATCGTCAAACAATGGACCTCCATCTTCAGGATTTAAGCCTGCAAACTTATAAGAATAAAAAGTTCCAATAGACTCTCCTTTTACAATGGCAGTACCATTTAAGTAATCCTCGCGTTCATAAATATCAGCACCAACATTAGATTTCATGGTGTTATCAATTCGGGTTAATGATCCGGAAACTGACCAGAACCAATCTTTACTTCTCAATGGAATAATGGTTAAATCTACAGAATAACCTTCATTGGTAATATCACCAGCATTTACCATATACGATGTGTAGCCATTAGTTCCTGAAATCGGGCGTTGAACAAAAGCATCTTTTGTTTCTTTTCTAAAATATGTTAGTTCTGACTGCACTCTGTTATTAAACAAACCAGTATTTAAACTAACATTTATAGATCTAGTTTTTTCCCACTTTAAATAGGGATCCGGGTATGAACTTATTGTTGACGTATATTCACCATATGATGAATTAAAAGCACCTGAACGTATGATAGTTTTTGGAGACATTCCATCAATCATATTCCCCTGAAAACCATATGAAGTTTTTAAACGCATATAATCAATGGAAGTACTTTTTATAAAACTCCCCAGGTTATACATAAATGATGCGGACCAAATAGGTAAAACTCTGTTATTACTTTGATCACCAAATTTATTCGAGCTGTCAAAACGCATATTACCATTAACCGTAAAGTTGTCTTTATAACTATATGATGCAGAAAGATATTCAGATAAAAGATTTGTTAAATCATCAGTTACTACTGGAACATTACTAGCTAACCAAGCTCCGTATTTTGTATATTCTGTAATATCGATATCTGACACATAAGATTTACCACGATCTTTCATGTAACCTCGTGTAAGTGTTTTAAAGCCATCATACTTTGTAGAGTTTGCTTCTAAACCAAAAGATGCATTAATATTATGCTGCAACTGAGCGCCAAAATACTTATTTACATTTCCCTGAATACGAGCTGTATAAGCATTATTTCTAGTATAATCTTTACCTAATTCACCACCATAAACCAATTCAGCAAATTCAGGATCTGCATCCATCATATTATTACTTCGTCGTAAGTTTGCGGCATAAAAGGTATCTTCTCCCCACCAACTCTCTATCTCAGTATTGGATGATGTCATAGAAACGATTGATTGAAGGTTAAACCAATCTGTAACTTCCAAATTTAAATTTGCACGTGCAGTAATGGATGAATTATTTTGCTCCATACCACTATTGTCCAGCTCATTTAATATGTTATACTGTAAGGCAGCATTATTACCTGCAGAAGCTCCTTCATCATAAAAATAATATTCACCATTTTCGTCATAAGCAGGAATTACTCTACTTGTGTTATAAGCATAATCAGCAGGAGAAAGTCTTTCCTGATAATAATTGTGTGTTCCTGTATTAGCTAAAATATTTACGCCAACAGATAACTTATTAAACTTATGCTGCAAATCCATTGAAGCAGTATAACGATTTAAATCATCCGTTTTATTTACACCTTGATTACTTGTATAACCAACAGAAGCACGATAGGTTGTATTTTCATTTCCACCTGAAAAACTAAGCGAATGACTGTGCGACCATGCATCACGCATCAATAGATCAAACCAATCGGTATTGTTGGTTTCTAATTTTGCAACCTCTTGCTGATAAGTCTCAAAATCTATTTGACCACGATACAATTGTAAAGATAATGCCTCATATCCGTATGTATTTCCTGTAGCTACATACATATGGTTATCTTGCATCAACTCGCGAGAAAACTGAACTCTCTCTTTAGAATTCATCAGATTTATGGATTGATCAGTATATCTTGGTCGTACACGTACAGAAGTACTTCCTGAATAATTCACTTCCAGTTTACCAGCTCTACCCTTTTTTGTTGTAATAACAATAACTCCATTAGCAGCTCTTGCTCCATAAAGCGCAGTTGCCGAAGCATCTTTTAATACGTCAATACGTTCCACATCCTGAGGATTAATACCTGAAATGGCATTACCTATTCTGTTGATATAATCAGGGTCGTTTAATTCTGCAGGGGAAACATTAACAGGATCAGATAGCACAACACCATCTACAACCCACAAAGGCTCTCTGTTGCCCACTAATGTAGAAACTCCTCTTACTCTTATCCTAGGTGTTACTCCCACTTCTCCCGAATTAAAACTAACACTTAAGCCAGGTATTTTACCTGAAAGCATCTGATCTACACTGATGGCTTCAGTTTGCATCACTTCTGAAATATCTAACGAACTAACCGCACTAGTAAGTTGCTTTTTATCAATTACCTGATACCCTGTAACTACAACTTCCTGAGTTAACTGAACATCCGATTGCATTTTTACTGATAAATCCTGACCTTCCCATTGCACATCTACATTCTTCATTCCAATAAATGAGATATGTAAGTTAGCTACAGAATTGCTATAACCTTTTGATAAGGTAAAATTACCTTGGGCATCACTAATTGTTCCAACTCCGGAATCTTGAATAATAATACTGGCTCCCGGTAAAGGCAAACCTTCATCATCATATATTGTTCCTCTTACAATATCCGATTTAGGCTTATGCTTTATGATCAATGTGTTTTGGTCAATTTCATACGTTAAATTTGTTTGTTGCAAACAGTATTTAATGATTTCACCAATCTGAACATTATCAAAATGATAACTTTTTATTGGAATTCGTTTAATATCATCATTACTATAAACAAAATTAATGTTTATCTGCTTATTCAATTCATTAAACAATTCATACGGCGTAACCTCCTTTAAATGAATGGTCAACCGCTCACTGCTTTGCGCCGACCCCTTAAAAATAAGGACGCAAGAGACCAGGAGCAATAATATTGCCCTTTTAGTTAGTACAATCTTTGTCATTTTTGTTTTTGTAAAAAAGGTTTAGGAATTACAACCAGATTTCAATTAAATTTTTGGATTCAAAACGTTTATGAACCATTGATATTAATTGGCTTTGGCTAGTTTTATTATTCCATTGATTAATATTTAATGTATGTGCACAACATTCTCTTTATAACTAAAATCTACTTTCTCCACTTTTTCTATGATCGAAAGCAATTCTTTAAGGTTATTTTTTCTACTTACATTTATTGTAAACCTGATGTTTTTTAATTCTGGCTTATCAAACTCTATGTTTATATCATATATCCTTGCTAAACTTGCCATAATTTCCTCCAATGATTGATCGGTATAAATCAAGTTTCCATTTTCAACAGCGCTAACTGTTATTTTGTTAAGGTTATTCACAACAATTTCTCCTGCTTCTGCAACTTCCGTTCTCATATTAGGCATCATTAATACCTTGTTGTCTTTATTACTTACTTCAACCTTACCCTTAACCAGCGTTACTATAGTTTTAGCATTTTGTCCATAATCCATTATTTTAAACTCTGTACCCAATACTTTCACTTTCGATTGACTGGTTTTAACCACAAAAGGTGAATTTTCGTCGTGTGCAACTTTAAAATATCCTTCTCCATGAATTTCAACACTTCTATTATTTGCATTAAAATCCTTTGGTATCATTAAAGATGACTCTGAATACAAATGAATAATTGTTCCTTCACTTAAACGAACATCAATTTCACCACCTCTGGGCACCTTAAGGTTTGTATAGGTTGAATCTTTAACTTCCACATAGGATACATCCTTAATTTCTTTAGACTGCCCATCGTTTGACTCAATCACAGCCTTTGCAATTCCTGTTTGTATTGGAGGAATATCATAACTGTGGCTATTAATTTGATATATAAATAAACCAATTATTAGTATTGCAGCTATACTTGCAGCTGAATACACCCAACCAATCTTTCGGTTTTTTATATTGGCTCGTCTACTAAATTGCTCATAAGACTTACTTGCCTCTTTTTCATGATTACTTAATATTGCCTTTTGCAAAAAAGCCTCAGATTCAATTTCCTTTAAAAGTTGCTTATTGGCTTCTGATGCATTAATCCACCCCTCTACTTCAGCAATTTCATCATTGCTAAGAGGCTGCTTTAATACATATTTTGTAAGCAATACTTTTATATGATCTGATATTGGAAAATTCATATGATGTATGATTTTATTTATATAACACTTAATTTTAGATATGGGGTAATGAAAAAAATAACTTATTTTAAAAAAAATATATTTTTATTCAAGCGACAAAATAAAAAATAGCTACATAAAGGGGGTCAACCCTATATAACAAGGGACTCTTAACTAAAAAGAATAATAAATTCAAGAAGGTGCTTTAAGTTATCTTTCATATAGTGATTGGCGTTGTTTATATGCTTTTTAACAGTATTTACAGATATATCCAGATCTTCGGCTATCTCTTTATACTTTTTACCGTTCAGCTTCTCTATATAAACTCTTTTAGTAGCATCAGACAACTGACTAAATGTTTGATTTATTAAAGAATATATTTCAGCTTCAATGATCTTTGAACTGATATCTTCTTCATATTCTTCAACAAGTAATCCGGCTTGATACTCCCCTTGTTTAATATTGTTTCTGATTTGATTAAGTGCAGTATTTCTTATGGACTGATATAAGTATGCTTTAAGTTTGTGTTTATTATCAAACACAGGTTTTTTATTCCAAACCTTAAGCCATACATCCTGAATTACATCTTCAGCTTCATCTGAGGAGTTAAGTAATTTTGTAGCAAAATACTTTAATCCTGTATACATTTCAGAATATAACCGGTGATAATTACTTTTCTTTCCTAAATCTAGTTCATTACCCATACATATCAACCTTTAAGCTTAAACACCCTATTATTTAATGTAGGAATTGGTCATTTTTTGCGATTAATAATTAATAGACCATATTTAAGGTGGCAAAGTTTTTGAAAAAATACAATTCTACAAAATTCTTCATAAATGAAAACAGAATATATATCATAAATATTCTGTTGTCTATTAAGATTCATACATATTCAATGCAATGTTATACATCATAAGGATTACCTTATAGAAGAGATATTATATTACAACTATATAAACAAGAGGAGGGTGTTAGAGAAGACATATAAGAAATTCGAAGGAAAAAATCACATCTAAAAGACTAATACAGAACAAACAAGCACCTAAATCTATTGAATTAAGTGCTTGCTTAAATCTAAAGTTATCTCGCAAAAGAGTCGATTCTTGATACAGAATAAACTCCTTTAACATTCTTTATTTTCTTAATCATTAAGTCTAACATATTTGTGTCGTTAACATAAACTGTTACGGTTCCTTCAAAACTACCTTCCTGAGAATCAATTGATATTGATCTCATTTTTAAATGAAGATCTTTTGTAATAACCTGACTTATATTACTAACAATACCAATATCATCAGTACCTGTAATTTTAAGCGTTGCCTGAAAATTGGCAGACGCCCCTGTTGTCCATTGTGCTTTAACAATTCGATATCCAAATTTTGATAGCATTTCAGGTGCATTTGGACAAGTTTTTCGATGTATTTTAATTCCACCCGTAACCGACACAAATCCAAAGACTTCATCACCAAATATAGGATTACAGCATTTTGCTAAACTATATTCTACATTTTTAAGGTTTTTATCTATCATTAAAACATCATCAGAAGAGTGTTGCTCCTCCTCCATATTTGCAACAAAGTTTGTTGCACTTTTAAGATTGGCTGTTTCAACTAAGTCTTTTTCAGCATCTTTCTTATCTAGATTTAAGATATATTCCTTAATGTTAGAAATATCTATAGTACCAACAGCTATTTCTCGATAAAAGTCATTGATACTTTTCATCTTAAAGTGCTTCACCAATTGATGAACTAACTGATCCGACAATTCTAGTTTCCAGTTCTTCAAACGTCTTACTAGTGTTTCTCGTCCAAATTCAGACTCCTTGTACAACAGATCTTTTAATGCCTGTTTTACTTTAGATTTTGCCCTGGATGTGGCTACGATATTTAACCATTCATTTCGTGGCTCCTGTGTATTAGAAGTAATCACTTCAATATGATCACCATTCTTAAGAACTTGTTTAATTGATGCATGCTTACCATTAATTTTTGCACCAATACACTTCTTGCCTACTCCTGAATGTATGTCAAAAGCAAAATCCAAAACTGTAGCTCCTTTAGGCAACCTTCTTAAATCCCCTTTAGGTGTAAAAACAAAAACCTCTTCATCATAAAGGTTCAGTTTAAAGTCATCTATAAAGTCAATTGCATTTCTTTCTGGATTTTCAAGAACTTCACGAATATTTGATAACCATTGATCCATTCCTTTCTCACCTTTCCCTCCCTTGTATTTCCAGTGGGCAGCCAAACCTTTCTCCGCAACTTCATTCATTCTATGGCTACGTATTTGTACCTCTACCCATTTATTTTCAGGCCCTAGCACTGTGGTATGCAGCGATTCATACCCATTCGACTTTGGTATTGATAGCCAATCCCTTAAACGTGAAGGATTGGGTTGATATTTATCAGTAACAATAGAATACACTTTCCAACAATCAGCTTTTTCATCTTTTTCCTTGCTATCCAGGATAACTCTAATTGCAAAAAGATCATACACCTTCTCGAAAGGAGTATTTTGCTTTTTAATCTTATTATGAATAGAGTGGATTGTTTTGGTTCTACCCTTAATTTCAAATTTCAATCCAGCTTCTTCCAATTCCTTTTTTAAAGGATCAATAAAGTCCTTAATATATTTATCACGGGCACGTTTTGTTTCATTTAATTTTTGAGCAATAAAAGTATACGTATCTCTCATGGTGTATTTCATCACCATGTCTTCCATCTCTGATTTGATAGAATATAGTCCTAATCTGTGTGCCATTGGAGCATACAGATATCCTACTTCGGAAGCAATTTTTTGCTGACTTTCTAAATCATATAATTTAAGACTACGCATTGTTTCCAGCCTGTCAGCCAGAATAATTAAAATTACACGTACATCTTTTGCAAAAGAAAGCAATAATTTCCTGAAGTTTTCTGTTTCAATTGAAGTATCCTTATTATATAATTCCTTTACCTTTATAAGTCCACTTATAATTGCCTCGACACTCTTACCAAAAATATCTGCCACTTCATTAAGTACAACATCCTCATGTTGAATCACGTCATATAGCAAAGCACAAATAATAGAGGTTCTTCCAAGTCCAATTTCTGATGCAACTATATTTGCTACTTCTAAAGAATGAATTGCAGATAATTTTCCAGAAGGTCGTCTATATTCTTTTTTTCGCTCCAGAGAAATCTCTATTGCTTTTCTTATTTCTGTAACATCGGCACTACTTAAAATATTTTTACAGGCTCTTAAAAGGTTCCTGTAATTTCTTTTAATTTCAATCTTTTCTGCCTCGCTTATTATTACCGGGTTTTCCATATTACTTTAATGTAAGATGTAAATATCTTAAAAAAAATAGTTTTCTTTCAATCGTTAATCTTCAAAAATATATCACAAATACATTTAAACAAAACATTCTGTCAAATCCTTTTAGATAAAAGTTGACTTTTGTTTGTATTTATGGTAAATTAAATGTTGATAACACATTGTTTAACAGCTTAAAAAAATAGGAGTTATGAGAAATAGTGGTCTGTTTTTTGGAGGAATGATTGCCGGAGCATTAGTTGGTGCTGCAACAGCTTTATTGTTTGCCCCACAAAAAGGTTCTGAAACCCGTGATCAATTAAAAAACAAGTTAAATGAACTTGAAAAAGAAATGCAAAACACCAAAGACAAGCTTAAAGTTAAAGGTGGAGAGCTTAAAGAAGAACTTAAAGAAAAAATTCACAGCATTGAACAAAGAATTGAAAAACTACTTGAAGAGTACAAAAAAACATTGGAACCAACCAGTAGTGCAAATTAGTAGAAAATTAATTTTTTTTATTGCAGCCTGAAACTAATTTCTTATTTTGAAAAAGATTAGCTTCAGGCTTTTTTAATCTCTTTTACTATCATTGATTTTTTATTATGGACAGGAAAGAAACTCTATCAGAAGAACTATCTGATATAAAGAATGAAATCAACAATTATATACAAAGTAAAATAGACCTTACAAAATTACAAGCTGCTGAAGATCTTAGCCGCTTTGTTTCAAGAATAGCAATTAAACTAGTATTATTTTATATTGCTATGTTTGTTTTACTTTTTGCTTCTATGGCTGGTGCCTTTGCTATTGGGTCGTATACACAAAGCAATGAATTGGGTTTTTTAATAATTGCAGGTATTTACCTTCTTTTTGCATTTATATTTTATTTGTTTCGCGGAAAGTTGGTTCAGACTCCTGTTATTAAAACTTTTGTACAAATGTTTTTTCAAAATTTTAGTAAGTATGACAAGGAATAGATATAGCCACATCAGAACTTTTAAGGATTTTGAGAATGAAAAAATCCAATTGCATTATCAAATTCGCCTTTCGGAAAAGAAATTAGAAATTAAAAAACTGGAATTAAGAGAATATTTGAACCCATTTAAATTTTTCTCTTCTATGTTAAATGAGATGTATAAACCTGCATTTGATCTTATTAAATCCATTGTTATGCACTTTATAGAGAGACAAAAAACGAAACACACCTCCGAATCTAAAAATAAAGAAACGACTGATTAACAATTATATTCGAATAAAAAATCAATAGCGATAATAATTGTTTAATTAAAAAAATATCTACATTTGCACAAAATTTGGTTTTCAAGGGTTTTAACAACCTAAGAATGAAAAGGGAATCCGGTGCTTAGAAAATCTAAAATTCCGGAGCTGTACCCGCAGCTGTAAGTTCCATGCTTTATTATTGAATTACTATTGCCACTGTTTAAATATAAATGGGAAGGCCTCAATAATAGGAACAAGCCAGAATACCTGCCAAAAAATATTTTATTAAATGCTTCGGGAGCTAGGCTAAAATAGATTTCAATATAAATATCTGTCATCTATCTCCTATAGCGCATTTTATTTTGCTGATGTATAGATTTCTATTTGTTGTATTGATATTTGTTGGGACTGGCTTGTCTGCATTTGCACAGTTATTTTTTATTCCTGAGGATTCAACATATTCTCACCTGGATGACACTTTACAAATTCAGGAAGTTGAAATTATTTCTCCTGTTTCTAAACAATATCAGGTTGGTAGTAAAAACCAAACATTTACACCTATTCAAAAACAAAACGTTATTTATGGCTCATTAACCAACCTACTTTCAAGATATTCCCCAATCTACATTAAAACGGATGCCGGAGGTCTAGCATCTTTTAGTATTAGAGGAACTTCTTCTACGCATACTTCGGTTTTTATAGGCGGGTTAGATATAAACTCTTTAACATTAGGAAGTTCAAACTCCAGTAATATTCCTATTTTTCTATTTGACAATCTTAACTTATCATATGGAAGTTCATCTGCAGCAAATGGCTCGGGGTCTATTGGAGGAAGCGTTCGACTTGGATTAAACTCAAATTTTAATAATGGAATCAACGGTGAAATTATTGCATCAACAGGTTCTTTTGGTGAATACTTTGGAGGTGCTAAAGTATTTATAAGTAATGGCAAACTTGAATCTGTAACCAGATTTCAGCACTATCAAATTGAAAATGATTTTCCATTTCTGAACACTGCATATTACGATCGTGAATTAAAAACGTATCATACAGATAAACAACGAAATGCATCTATTGAAAACAAACATTTCATACAACAATTCAATTATAAAATCAATGATAATCAAATAATCGAATCATTTGTTTGGTATAGTGACACTTGGCATGAAGCTCAACCTAATATGACTTCTAATATTAATCTCAGCACATCACCCCGACCAATTGAAGATGAGAACTTCAGATCATGGATTAGCTACAAGAATCATTCTAATAGGATTCAATTTGCAATTGAAGGTGGCTATGTAAAAGATAAAGCAATTGATAATAATGACTATGAAAATACCATAGAAACTCAACGCGCTGTAGGTAATATTGCTCTTAAATTTAATACTGGAAAAATCAAATATCAATTTGATGCAAAATACAAATACATAATACCTGAGGTTTATGCTTATTCTGATAATATTTTGGAACAACACCTTGACTTACATGGTGCTATTGCATTTTGCCCTATTTCAAAACTTAAAACTACACTAAATCTAAGACAACAGTATGTCACTAAATATCATGCCCCTTTTACTCCAGCCTTAGGCCTTGATTACATTTTATTATCAAAAGAAAATCATCTGCTAAAAGCTGTTGGTAACATCCAAAAATCGTATAAAATACCAACATTAAATGCCAGGTATTGGGGTCAGGAAGGATATAGTGGTAACGAAAATATCTTACCAGAAGAAGCCTTTAGCTATGAGACAGGTATTGATTACATGTATAATAAAAACAGTACTACCGTGAAATTTAAGGCAAACTATTACTTTATGGATGTTGATAATTGGATTATCTGGATTCAAAGTACAAATGCCTGGACAGCCCAAAATATATTAAAAGTAGAAGCAAAAGGAATTGAAATTCAGGCTGATTTAAGACAGAATATTGGTCCAATTAAAGTCTTAGCCGGAATAAACTTTGCGTTAAATTCTACTGTAAATAAAAAAAGTAATTTAGAAGGAGAAAACTCCGATAATTATATTAATCGTCAAGTTATTTACACTCCTAAACAAATAGGCAACTCATTCATCTCTGTTCTTTATAAAAGTTATAATCTGAATATAGATGGTTCATATACAGGGTTCAGATACTTTGATTATACCGATGATAAGATTGATGGATATAAATTAATAAACATTTCTGGAGGAAAAGACTTTCATATAAATAATTCTGTACTATCAGCAAATCTATCTATAGATAATATCTTAAGTGAGCAATATCAAAATCAATATCAATATGCAATGCCGGAAATCAACTGGCATTTTACAATTAAATATAAGTTTTAAAAATTAATAAATTTAATATCTAACAAAATGAAAAAGTTACTCTTTATTTTCATGGCTATGGCCATATTCTTCTCTTCATGTGAAGATGATGATAGCACTTCTTCTAATCCTTCATATGTTGTTGAAGCTTCTGATGCTTTTATCGTAAATTACGGTAGTTATTCAAGCACTGTTGGTTCTATTTCGGGATTCGATATAGATAATTCAAAGATGTACAGCTATGTTTTTGAGTCAGTAAATGGTCCTGCTATGAATGGTAAACCTCAATATGCATATGAATACAACGATAAAATTTATTTCATGGGAAACAATGTTGATGAAGTATTTTATGTTAATTCAACAACTTTAGAGCAAACAAAGAATGGGGTAACTACTGATATTGTAAAGCCACGCTATTGTGTTGGTGATGGTAATTATTTATACATTTCTTGTTATGGAGGTGATGTATGGAGTGATGCAACATTAGGTTATATTGCAAAATACAATATTAAATCAAATACTGTTGAAAGCACAATTGAAATAGCAGGTGGTCCTGAAGGATTAGAAATTGTAAATGGTAAACTTTATGTTGCTCTAAACTATGCAGCCCAAATTGCTGTTGTTGATTTGGATACTGAAGATATTACCTACATTACAACACCTTCAGTAACATCTTACTTCTTAAAAGATGACTCTGATAATTTATATGTATCACTTTTAAGCACATACACAGACCCTAGTGCAGTAACAGGTTTAGGGTACATCAATACAACAACAGACGAACTTGCAAGTACATATTCATTATCGAATGTAAGTACAAACTATGCTTCAATTATGACATTTAATGCAGATCAATCTAAAATTTATATAGCGGCTGCAAGTTGGGTTGAAGACAATGGAACCTGGGTTCAAAAAGGTAGTATCTTTGCCTTTGATACAACTACAAAAACTTTTGATTCAAGTCCATATGTCTCTTCTATAGATGGATTAAATGCACTTTCAGTGAATCCAAATACAAATGATTTATATGTGTTAATCTCCAACAGTACAACAACAACAGGAAAATTAGTCGTTTATGACGAAAACGGAGATTATCAGGCCGAATACCAAACAGGAATCTCTCCTAGTTGGGTATTATATAAAGAACAAACTGTTGAATAATATATCAAAATAATATTTTGTTTTTTCAATATTAATCCGGCAATAACATGCCGGATTTTTTATTTCTCTACTATCCGGTTTCGTCATTATTATTAATTATATATTTTCTTATTTTTGTTTGTTTTCAATATTAAACATGCTAATTGATAATGAGCAAAACAGATATTCAGGAAAGAATAATCTTTTTAAAAGATACATTAAACAAACACAATTATAATTATTACGTTCTAAATCAACCTCAGGTATCTGATTATGAATATGATCAATTAATGAATGAATTAATTGATCTCGAAACAAAGTACCCTGAGTTTCAAGATTCTGACAGCCCAACACAAAGAGTTGGCAGTGATCTTTCTAATGATTTTCAGCAAGTAATACATCAATATCCAATGCTTTCATTGGGTAACACCTATAATGAAGATGAAATTGCAGATTTTCATCAAAGAATTACAAAAGCAATTGGTGATGATATAGAATATGTTTGTGAATTAAAGTACGATGGTACCTCAATTAGTTTAACTTATGAAAAAGGAAAACTAATTCAAGCTGTTACTCGCGGGGATGGAGAAAAAGGAGATGATGTTACAGCCAATGTAAAAACCATTAAAAGTATCCCACTTAGTATACATGGTGATTATCCTGATACATTTGTTATTCGTGGTGAAATTTTATTACCCAACTCCGAATTTTTAAGCATCAATGAAAAAAGAGAATTGAATGGAGAAGCTCCATTTGCTAATCCAAGAAATGCTGCTGCAGGATCTTTAAAAATGAAGAAAAGTTCTGAAGTGGCTCAGCGTGGATTAGATTGTTACCTTTATTATTTATTAGGCGAAAAATTACCTTCGGATATTCATTCTCAAAATTTAGAAACCGCACGCTCATGGGGATTTAAGATTCCTACACACTATAAGATATGTAAATCACTTGAAGAGATAAACGCCTTTATAAGCTACTGGGATAAAGAAAGGTATAATCTGCCTTTTGAAATAGATGGTATTGTAATTAAAGTAAACAATATTAACCTGCAAAACGAATTAGGTTATACTGCTAAATCTCCAAGATGGGCTATTTCTTATAAATTTAAAGCGGAAGAAGCATACACAAGATTATTGTCTGTTAGCTATCAGGTTGGAAGAACTGGTAAAATTACACCTGTTGCAAACCTTGAACCGGTACAGTTAGCAGGAACTACTGTTAAAAGGGCATCACTACATAATGCCGATATAATCAATCAGCTTGACCTGCACGAAAATGATATGGTATATGTAGAAAAAGGTGGTGAAATTATTCCTAAAATCACAAAGGCAGATGAGAGCTCCAGAGATCCTTTGGCAGCAAAAATCCAGTTCATTGAAAAATGTCCTGAATGTGGTACACTTTTGATCAGACCTGATGGTGAAGCTGCACACTTTTGTCCAAATGATAAAGCTTGTCCTCCTCAGATTAAAGGTAAAATCGAACATTTTGTAAGTCGAAAAGCTGTAAACATAGATTCCTTTGGAGAGCAAATTGTAGATCTGTTATATGAAAAAGGCCTGGTTACTAATGTTAGCGAAATATATGATTTGACTTTTGATACATTAAATGGTTTGTCCAGAGTAGTTGAAGATGACCAAAACAAGAAAATATTTACATTCCAGGAAAAATCAACTCAGAACTTACTTGCAGGAATTGAAGCCTCTAAAAACATGCCGTTTCCGAATGTACTGTTTGGTTTAGGTATAAAGCATGTTGGAGCAACAGTTGCAAAGGTTTTATGCAAGAACTTTAACACAATAAATAAACTTGCATCTGCAACTTTTGATGATTTGGTTGCAATTGATGATATTGGCCCTAAAGTAGCAGAAAGTGTTATCAATTATTTTAAGGATGAAGACAATCTTAAACTTATTGAAGGATTAAAACTTACAGGATTAACTCTTGAAAGTGCAGAACAAGTAAACGACAGCGAAAAACTTAAAGGCCTTTCTTTTGTAATTAGTGGTACATTTGAAAAATATTCTCGTGATGAGCTTAAGGCCATTATTGAGGCTAATGGTGGAAAAAACTTAAGCGGTGTTTCTAAAAAAACATCGTATCTTGTGGCAGGAGATAAAACGGGCCCAAGCAAACTTGAGAAAGCAGAAAAGTTAAACGTTAAAATTATTAACGAAACTGATTTTATTGAATTATTAGAAAATTAAATCTGTGAACTACTTTAAAAAATTGAGAATAAAAATTGGTAATTATTTATTAAATCGTAAGCTTAAAAAAAGAATTCAAAGCCCTGTGATTTGCAACTTAAAAAACGCAAAATCAATAGGTATCGTTTATAATTCTTTATCTGATCAAGATATAAATGCTATTAAAAAAGTAGAAAAAGCTTATCAAAATTTAAATGTTGAATTATTAGGTTTCTCTAATTCAAAAATGTTAAAAGACAATCAGATTAGTGATCAAAAACACTATTTTATCTGTTTAAAAGATTTTAACTGGCTATTTCAGCCAAAATCAGAGTTATTAAAAGAATTCATCTCAAAAGATTTTGATATTCTTATTAACTTATATACAAAAGAGGAATTCTGTATTGAGTATATTATCAGATCGTCGTATGCCAAGTTTAAAGTTGGACCTGCTCATTTGAATCAGCAAATGCACGATTTAATGATTGATGGTGGTGAAAAAAAGGATAATATTTTATATCTTAATGAGCAAATTGATCATTATCTGAGTATAATAAATAATTGATTAGTCTAGATTATTAAATACTTTACAAAGTAACCATCATAAAATATTTTCACTATGAAAAATAAGATAACATACCCAATAATCACATTGTTATTTTTATTGTCATCATGTATGACTCATAAAGTTGAAAGAGTATCTCCAGATGAAGCTATTGATTTAAGTGGAAGATGGAATGATACAGATTCTAAGATGGTTGCAGATGCAATGGTTGATCAAATTTTATCAGGATCATGGATTGATAATTACACCAGAAACAATCAAGGAAATAAGCCAGTTGTTGTTGTTGGACTGATATATAATAAATCACATGAACATATTAGTTCAGATACATTTATAAAAGATATAGAAAAGGCATTTATAAATAGTGGACGAGTAAGACTTGTGCAAGCCGGTGATAAAAGAGAAGAATTAAGAAAAGAAAGAGCTGCTCAACAAGAATTCGCTTCTTTAGAAACAGCAAAACAATGGGGTAAGGAATTAGGTGCTGACTTCATGCTTAACGGAGATTTAAATTCTATTGTTGATACCTATAAAAAAGAAAGGGTTAACTTTTATCAAACAAACCTGGAACTATCTGATCTTGAAACGAATGAGATTGTTTGGATGGGAGATAAAAAAATCAAGAAATATATTACAAAATAAATTACATAGCTGTTACTCTTTATTATTAATGCAGAAAGAGTAACATGCCTTATTTAACGTATATTTATGATGTACTTCCCTAATAATCTAAAATTTATATTTGTTATATTCTTCATATTTACAACAATTAGTTGTGCTACCTACTATCAAAAAAATTATCAATTACAGACTTTCATTACAAGCGGTAATTTTAATGCAGCAGAAAAACTCTTAGATAAAGATACCAAATCAGAAACAGGAATAAACAGAGTTCTTTATTATTATAATCAAGGGGTTGTAAACTTTATGCTTGGAGACTATGAAGAAAGCAACTCATTTTTTAATAAAGCAGACCTATACAATGAGGATTATAGAGTAAACTACGCAAATGAAGCTTTGGCTTTAATCTCTAATCCGATGATTAAACCTTACAAGCCTGAAGATTTTGAAGCTGTAATGGTTCACTACTATAAATCCCTTAACTATTTAATGCTAAACAACTTTGAAGATGCTCTTGTAGAATGTCGCAGAATTAATATTGTATTACACCAGCTTAACGACAAGTATAAAAAAACAAAAAATAAGTATTCTGATGATGCCTTTGCTCATAACTTGATGGGGATGATATATGATGCATCCGGAGATAAAAACAATGCCTTTATTGCCTATCGAAATGCTTATGAATCATATGAAAACAACTACAAAGTACTTTTTAATCTCCACTCCCCTAGCCAGTTAAAAAAAGACCTTGTGCGAACTGCCCATCAAGCTGGGTTAACAAAAGAATATGAAGAATACAGCCATCAATTTGACCTCCAATATAATCCTGAAGATGATCCTGAAGCCACACTTATTTTTCTATGGATGAATGGATTTGGTCCTGTTAAATCGGAATGGAGTATTAATTTTACTAATGCCGGATATAGTAATGGTTGGGTTACGTTTGCTAATGATGAATATGGATTGGACTTTCCTGTTTATATTGGTAATCGTAATAAAAGGGAGCAGAATGCTTTTAAAAATTTATCCTTCCTTAGAATTGCATTCCCTAAATATGTAGAAAGGAAACCTTCATTTAATCAAGCTTTAATAAACATTAACAGCCTTGAGTATTCTTTAGAATTATCTGAAGATATTAATGCAATTGCCTTTCAGTCGTTAAAAGACAGAATGCTAAGAGAAATAACAAATGGTATTGCACGGCTTGTTACAAAAAAAGCTTTAGAAAGTATTGCAAACAATGAAAACAAGAATTTAGGCACAGTTATTAGTATTGTAAATGCTCTAACAGAGAAAGCTGACACCCGAAATTGGCAATCGCTTCCCTATTCCATCCACTACGCAAGAATCCCTCTCAAACAAGGCACTAACGACATTAAACTGAAGGTAAATGGCATGAATAATAGCGAGGACTTTCAGTTTAACATAAATGAAAAAGAAACTATTTTTTTCACCTTTCACCAGCTTGATAATTAAGTGAAGTTTACATTTGAAAAACTCACACATTCATCAATAAATATAGGGCATTCAACGAAAATATATTTTGTTAATTCTTAAAAAACATAAATTTACTGTCCTGATTATTACAATGAATTATAGTGAACATAAATAAACACAATTATAATCCTTATTTAAAACGCTGGAAGACACAATTTAGTCTTATTGCTGATTTAATGGATGGATCTATTATTCTAGCTGGAGAAATTGAACCCAATAAGATCATTGCAATAGCCTATAATAATCCACAAGAAAACTCCTTGTATAAAGGAAGTAAGAATGATGAAAGTATAACTATTCAGGTTTTAAACAACAAGGAAAAGCTATTTATTTCAAATTTACAATCCCATAATCAATATCAAAACACCATAGAATTTTATGCTAACATTAAATGTTTTTATTGTATTCCTATAATTGATCCATCTAATGAAATATTTGGAGCACTTTGTTTATATTCAAAAACAAAAAATAATTTTCCTTCTGAAAAGATAGTTCAGTTTGAAAAATTGAAACAAATCATTGAAGATGATTTAAAAGAAATTGAAAAATCGAGTATTGATTATAATATTAGTAGAGATACCCTATTAGATGACGAAGAAAAATTTAAACAATTCTTCCACTCCTCTCCTATGGGGATTTTTTATTGGAATACAAATCTGGTTATTACTGATTGTAATGAGAAATTTTGTGAAATATTAAAATCAGACAGAGCAACATTACTTGGGCTTAACTTAAACCAAATAGCAGATAAAAGGCCAATTCCTTGTATTCAAGGTGCAATAAAAGGCGTACACGGTGAATATGAAGGAGATTATAATACAACTACAAGTCTTGAATCTACCTATGTATTACTAAAGGCTTCTCCTGTTTTTAATGAAAAAAATATTATTTGTGGCGGCATAGGTACAATTGAAGATTTATCATATAAAAAACAAATTCAGGATGCTTTAAAGGCAAGTGAATTAAAATACAGAGATTTAGTAGAAAAAATAAACGATGTCATTTTCACCATTGATCCTGAAGGAATATGTACATACATTAGTCCGGTCATAACTTCTTTTACAGGATACTTACCGGAAGAATTCATAGGACACCACCTGTTAAATTTTATTCACGAAAACTACAAGTATAATTTTCATGAAGCATTAAATAATGTTCGAAAAGGATCTGTTGTACTTATCGAAGTAAAAGTTAGGGACAAAAGCAATAACTATCAATGGGCCAGAGCCTCATTACGACCTACTTACGACAACAATAACAATTTTATTGGAACTCATGGTGTAGCTCAGGATATTGGCGAAACAAGAACGGCTGAATCATCCTTAAAAGAAAGTGAAGAGCAATTTAAGTTAATTGCGACTCATATATCAGATATTATTTATGAGTGGAATCCTATTACTGATGAACTTATATGGCATAGTAATCCAAATATAATTTCGCCGGAATTAAAAAAAATAAACACCTTTACTGGTTTAAACAATTTAATCTCACCATACGATAAAGATAAGATTAACGACTATTGGCGCAATGCAATAAATAAACTAGGTGCGTGGAAAACTGAATTCCGAATTAATATTAGTAAAGATGTAATTAAATATGTCCTTGGTAATGGAATAATTTTGTTCAAAGGAAATATCGCTTACAAAGGAATTGGAACATTAACGGATATTTCTAAAGAGAAATCATTAATAAGCAACTTAAAACATAGTAATGAAAAGCTTGAACTTAATATTGCTAAATTAAATGGTTTACTATCGGTTATTCCGGATATGATGTTTGTTTTTAATCATAAAGGGATTATTTTAGATTATCATACAAATGAAGCAGATATACTTTTTGAGAATGATTCACAATTTTTAAATAAAAATGTATTAGAAGTTTTTCCTTTAGATATAGCTAAATTAACGATTGAAAAAATTGATTTAGTAATAAGTACAAAACAAACAAGTACATACAATTACGAACTTTTTATTAAGAATGAATCCAGGATTTTTGAATCAAGAATGGTATTTGTAAACCATCATCAAACCCTAGCTATTGTTCGCGATGTTACAGAACGTGAAAAAGATAAACTCGAATTAATAAAGGCCAAAGAAAAAGCTGAGGAAAGTGACCGATTGAAATCTTCATTTTTAGCAAATATGAGTCATGAAATCAGAACTCCAATGAATGGTATCATAGGCTTTTCTGAATTATTAAGATCAAGAACACTTAACCCTGAAGAACGAGAGTATTATACATCTGTAATTGTAAATAGCGGTAAACAACTTCTTGACATTATTAATGATGTACTGGAAATATCTAAGATAGAAACCGGCCAGATAGAATTGTACTTATCAAGGGTTAATATCAATAATCTTATATATAATATCTGTGATATTTTTTCTCAAAGAAATCAAGATCAGAATAATAATATAAAAGTTTATTTAACGCTTGACAATGAAAATGCAGAAATTTATACTGATGAAAATAAGCTAAGACAAATATTAACTAATTTGGTAAGCAATGCAATAAAGTTTACTAAAAATGGTACCATAGACATTGGATACAATGTTGTAAATCACAGTTTCCTTGAAATCTACGTTAAAGATACAGGCATAGGAATAGCTAAAGATGAACAAATCAAAATATTCGAAAGGTTTGCTCAGGCTAATCCTCAAATAACAAAAATACATGGAGGAACAGGTTTAGGTTTATCTATTTCGCAAAGCTTAATAGAACTATTAGGTGGTAAAATATGGGTTGACTCTGAGTTAAACGTTGGTTCCAAATTTACTTTTTCCATACCATTAAAGTATGAATAAACCCTACAATTTTATACATATATTAACAAATAGCCTTTCTAAACTTATATTTTGAATTATATATTATTAATTTCTCTTAAAATATTTTCTGTTAAGAATAATGAGGTGGGCTTTTAAATACATTTGCAAAAATTAATAATGCAAATAAATATTGTATGTTCAGACATCAAGGTAAAAGCAGGACTTTAAAGCAAAATCTACAGATTGCAACACTTTTGTCTTTTGTAGCCGGAATGGTAAATGTAGTCGGTTTCTTATCTTTTGGAAGATTGACTACAAATGTTACAGGTCATTTTGCATTATTTATTTATGATGTAGCTGAGTTAGACTTTTGGAAAGGCACTATATTTTTTGTGTATATCTTTTCCTTCTTCTTTGGATCTTTTACATCCAGCTTTATGATTGAAATATTCAAAGAAAATAAAAAACTAAACGTTTTTCTATTACCAACTATACTTGAAAGCTTGATTTTGATCAATATTGGCTTCTTTAGTAATTATATAATAATAACACATCCCGATATTGTTGTTTGTCTTTTACTTTTTGCCATGGGGCTCCAAAATTCATTTGTAACCAAAATCTCAAATGCAATTGTTAGAACTACCCACTTAACTGGACTTTTTACTGATTTAGGTATAGAAATTTCTCAATTATTCTTCCCCAAAACACATGTCGACAAAGTAAATTTATCATCAACTATTAAACTAAGAATTTATATTATAGTTTTCTTTTTTTCGGGTGGATTAACAGGTGGATTTTTATACTCTAAAGTTGATTTAAAATTAAACACTTTGCTAATTGGAGCTTTAATTTTATTATTTGGAATTTTTTATGATGATTTAAGATATAGAATTATTAGAAATAGAAGAAAATACAAAGAAAGAAAAGCTCAAACAATCTAAAATAAGTCCAAAAGTTTAATTTTTATTTTAAATCAGACAGACAATAAAAAGACACAGTTATATGACATTATCGACATCCTCGTTAGTGCTTCATTTAATGATTAATAATAAGTTATAATATGACACTATTTATGTCTTAAAATAACAAAGGATTTATTCAATACAATCAATCAGAAGGTCTACTTATTTCAATTAACTTCAGACTATATTTCTTTCTATATAGATTTACTCTAGATCAAAATAGTATCCCATATAATAATGCTAAAATAAAAAGGATTTGTAATTTTAGGGCCTTGCAAGAATTTTTAACGTATTAAATGCTTTTTATTTCAATCTCATTCAAAAGGTATATTGCGTAAAAAATCCCTCAAAATTGATAAAAACACAATAGTTTTTAAAATACTTTTAAATGAATAGCATATTTAAACCTAAATTTTTCACTCTATTAAAAAGTGGATTTAATCATAAACAAATAACTTCCGATATATTAGCAGGTATTATTGTTGGTATAGTTGCCTTACCTCTTGCCATTGCCTTTGCCGTAGCTTCTGGTGTTTCGCCTGAAAAAGGATTAATAACTGCTGTAGTGGCTGGTTTTATAATCTCTTTTCTAGGAGGAAGTAGAGTACAAATCGGCGGACCAACAGGAGCTTTTATTATTATTGTATTTGGGATACTCGAAAAATATGGACTGAACGGTTTATTAATTTCTACGATCCTTGCAGGAGTAATTCTCATCATTTTTGGATTACTTAAGTTGGGAAATGTTTTAAAATTCTTCCCCCAACCATTAATTGTTGGATTTACAAGCGGTATTGCACTTATTATTTTTTCTACTCAAATTAAAGATGCATTAGGCATTGATGTTGGTAAAGTCCCTGCTGATTTTCTGGATAAATGGCATTTCTACTTTTCAAACCTTGAGCATATTAATTTCACTGCGTTAATTATTACAACTATTACAATTATAATTTGCGTATTCTCATCTAAATTAATAAAGAAAGTACCAGGCTCGTTTATAGCTATAGTTCTGATTACGATTGTTGTCTATTATTTCAAAATACAAGTAAGTACGATTGAAACCTTCTTTGGAGATATACCAAGAAATATTTCATTAGATATCCCTTCATTTAAACTAGCAGATTTACCTAATTATTTTGCTCCTGCAATAACAATTGCATTACTTGGTGGAATTGAATCTTTATTATCAGCAGTAGTGGCTGATGGTATGATTAGTGGAAATCACAGATCAAATACTGAATTAATTGCTCAAGGAATAGCAAATATTGTAACACCATTTTTCGGAGGAATTCCAGCAACCGGAGCAATTGCACGAACAGCTACAAACATAAAAAATGGTGGACGCACTCCTATTGCAGGAATGGTTCATGCATTTACTTTATTGCTAATTATGCTTTTTATCGGTCCTCTGGCAAAACTAATTCCAATGTCATGTTTAGCAGGTATTTTAATTGTTGTCTCTTATAACATGAGTGAATGGCGTTCATTCGTTTCTATCCTCAAAGGATCATTTTTCGATATCATTATTTTACTATCTACATTTATTCTTACTGTAATTTTAGATTTAACCATAGCTATTGAGGTAGGAGTTGTTTTATCAGCTCTATTATTTATGAAACGCATGTCTGATATTGCAGATAAAAGAATTGATAATATTGTTGATACAGACCTAATTGATGATTATTCCCAATTACCTTCTAATACAGGCATATATGAGATTAGCGGTCCATTATTCTTTGCCTCTTCTAAAAAGTACGCTCAGGTAATTGAAAAAATTAGTCTCGATTATAAAACTATAATAATTAGAATGAGGCATGTTTCTTTTGCTGACCAAACAGGCATGTATAACCTGAAAAGTTCTATAAAAACACTAATGAAGCATAATGTAAAAATTATATTTTCAGGAATAAACGAACAAGTATATACCGACTTTGAGAAGTTTGGGATAAATGAATTAATTGGATCTGAAAATATTTTTGAATCCTTTGACAAAGCTGTTTCTCATGTAAAAACTGATAAAGAAAATAAATAGATATATCTTTCCATAGTATCAATAGTATTTGAATGTAATATTGATACTATGATTTAATTTTATTAAAAGAACATTTATAAACCTGCCCTCCTAAATAACTGTGATATATCCGCTGAAATCCAAATTATTTCCACACGAATTTCTGTAATTTATATAAATAGCATTTAATCTTACACATATATGATCTACACCTTTCAATAAAGGCCTCTCAATTTGTATTTTTGAAAGTGTTATAACTTTTTTAAAGATTCAATACATGATATTTTACCGTATTAATTGAATTTTTGATACTTTTACGGCTCAATTAAAAAATAATCATGTCACAAAAAACAGATCAGCAATTTGAACATGTAATAACAGTATGTAAAGATATCTTTGAGAAAAAAATGAAAGACTATGGAACTGCGTGGCGAATATTAAGGCCATCATCCATGACTGATCAAATTTTCATAAAGGCTCAAAGAATCAGAAGTATTGAAACTAAAGGTGTTTCTAAAGTTGATGAAGATATACGTTCTGAATTTATCGGAATTATTAATTATGCATCCATGGCCATTATTCAATTAGAATTGGGCCCATCCGATCAACCTGAGATGGATAATGAAAAAGCATTTGAGTTGTATTTGAAAAATATTTATAACGCTAAGAATCTAATGCTTAATAAAAATCATGATTACGATGAAGCATGGAGAAATATGAGAATTAGCTCATTTACCGACTTAATTCTAATGAAGCTTCACCGCACAAAACAAATTGAAAATAACCAGGGAAAAACAATTATATCAGAAGGAATTGATGCCAATTATTTGGACATGATCAATTATGCGATTTTTGCCATGATAAAGCTAGATTTTCCTGAAGAAGAAAATTAATGTAATTCGATGACTAGGATCTTTTATTACTTAAGCCGTTTAATTGTAGGATTAACATTCATGTTTTCGGGCTTTGTTAAAGCCGTTGACCCAATTGGAAGTGCAATTAAGTTTGAAGATTATTTAAATTCATTTCATTTTGGCAGTATAGCATTTATTGTAATACCATTATCTTTTGCTGTTTCTGCTATTGAATTCTTAACCGGGATTCACATCCTACTTGGAATTAGAATCAAAACATCTTCAACTTTGGCGATGTTGTTTATGATAATTTTCCTACCATTAACTTTAGGTATTGCCATTTTTAATCCTGTTACGGATTGTGGTTGTTTTGGAGATGCTCTAAAGCTTACAAATTGGGAAACTTTTTTCAAAAATGTAGTTTTAATAATTCCTGCATTATTTCTTTTCATAAATAGAAAAAATTTCACTTCAAATATCAATTCTTTAAAGCAATTTGTGTTTACAATAGCGTCTTCTGTTATTATTCTGGGTGTTTCATATTATTCTTATAATCATTTACCCTTAATTGATTTCAGACCATTTAAAATTGGTAACAATATACATGAAGGAATGATTATTCCAGAGGGTGCAGAACAACCCGAATATGAAACTACTTTCATTTTGGAAAAGAATGGGGAACAAAAAACATTTAGTGCCTCGGACTACCCTTATAATGATTCTACCTGGGTATTTATAAATAGTGAAACTAAAGTAATTAGTAAAGGATACGAACCTCCAATTCATGACTTTGTGTTAACAGATGACCAAGGCAATGACATTACTAACAACATTTTAAAAGATAAGTCCCCTACTCTTTTGGTTATTTCACCACAAATAAAAAAAGGAAGCTGGGGAAACAACATAGACAGCTTAAAACAAATTAATAAAGTATTGTTTGAAAGTGGAGTAAAAAGTTACTTTGTAACTTCCTCTAATTCTGATGACATAACAAACTTTGAATTTAATACAGAAGCTGGTTTTAATTACCTAACCGCTGATGAAACGTTGTTAAAAACTATGATCAGAAGTAATCCCGGTGTATTATTAATTCAGGATGGTAATATCATTGGAAAATGGCATTATAATGATATTCCACAAGCAAAAAACATGGTAAATCCATCATCATTTGCCATTAAACAATTAAATGCTAAAAATGAGTTTAATAGAGTTCTATTAGTATTATTAAGCTTAATTATTATAACACTTGTAACGACATTCAAAAAATAAATAATTTAATATAGTTTTAATTACAAACATTTATTACGATGAGACAAAACATTGTTGCCGGAAACTGGAAAATGAACAAGACTCTTCAAGAAGGAGTTGAATTAGCATCAGAATTAAACAGCATTCTTGCTGGAAAAACACCTAACTGTAAAGTTGTTGTTGGTGTTCCTGCTACTCACATTACTGAGGTTGTTAAAACTGTTGATGCTGAAAAAATCCTAGTTTCTGCACAAAACTGTGCTGATAAAGAATCAGGTGCATACACTGGTGAAATTTCAGCAGCTATGGTTAAATCTACTGGTGCAGCATGTGTTATCCTTGGTCACTCTGAAAGAAGAGAGTACTATGGTGAAACAAATGAAATTCTTAAAGAAAAAACTAATTTAGCTTTAGCTAATGGTTTAACTCCAATTTTCTGTATTGGTGAAGTATTAGCTGAAAGAGAAGCTGAAAAACAAAATGAAGTTGTAAAAACTCAAATCGAAGAAGCTCTTTTCCACCTTTCTGCAGAAGAATTTGGTAAGATTGTTTTAGCTTACGAACCAGTATGGGCTATCGGAACTGGTAAAGTTGCAACTCCTGAGCAAGCTCAAGAAATTCACGCTTATATTCGTTCTGTTGTTGCAGACAAATATGGTGCTGAAGTAGCTGATAACTGTTCTATCCTTTATGGAGGAAGTTGTAAGCCTGATAATGCAAAAGAATTATTTGCTAACCCTGACGTAGACGGTGGTCTTATTGGTGGTGCATCTTTAAAAGCAAGTGATTTTGTTGGTATTATTGATGCTTTTTAATTAAAAATCAATCGATATTTATATAAGCCGTCTGATAAGACGGCTTTTTTTATGCAGAACTTATTGCTAATTTTGGTCACAATAATTTAAATTGAAAATACAACTCTAATGCAATACACAAAAGTATCTTTCTCAATTAATCCAATTAATGATTTTATCAGAGATATCTTAACTGCCGAACTTGCAGAATTTGATTTCGATAGCTTCGAAGAAACAGAAAATGGTCTTAATGCCTATATTCCATCCTCTAGTTTTTCTTCTGAAGATATTGATAATTGTCAAATTATTCAGAATGACGATTACGAAATAAAGTATAGTGCAGAAGAAATGCCTGATCAAAACTGGAATGAAACCTGGGAGAAACACTTTTTTAACCCTATAATTATTGATGATCGTTGTATTGTCAGAAGTCCTTTCCATCAAGATATACCAAAAGCTGATTACGAAATATTAATTGAGCCAAAAATGGCCTTTGGAACTGGTCATCATGAAACAACAGGCTTAATGATCAAACACATCTTAGAAAGAGACTTTAATGGCAAATCAGTGCTGGATATGGGATGTGGAACAGGTATTTTAGGAATACTTTGTGCCATGAAAGAAGCGAACAAAGTTACAGGTATTGATATTGAAGAATGGGCATACAATAATGCAATTGAAAACATCAATCTGAATAACATTAAACAAATGGAGGTTTTCTGCGGAGATGCATCATTATTAGGAAATGAAAGCTTTGATGTTATTTTGGCAAATATAAACCGCAATATTCTGCTAGAGGATATCAATAAATATGTAAAAGTTCTTAATCCAAATGGAACATTAATGTTAAGCGGCTTTTATAATTCGGATATTGATGTAATTGACAAGGAGTGTTCAAAAAATAACTTAATAAAGAAATCAATTAAGGAAGATAACAATTGGGTAGCGATTGCGTATACGCTTTCAAAATAATAACCTATGAGAATATTTTTACTGCTGTTTTTTATTATAGTCTTTTCATTTTCTACTTATTCGCAAAAACTTTTCAGCGACAATCCTGAAGAATTTATCCCAACACTGGATGAATTATTTAAATCTGTTCCTGATAAAAAGTATGCAAAGGAATATATCGAAGAGTTATCATTATTTTGGTTAAATCCGGAGTTAAGTAGTGAATTAAAATTAGTCATTATTGATAACTGTAATCAGATGGCAATAAAAAAAGCCAGACCTATTCCCGATTATGTAACCTATCTGAGTACAATTCGCCAATATATTGAATCAGATATTTCTGAAAGCAGTTTCAATGCATGGAATTCTGCAATTACAGACCTGATTAATAAAAAGCGCTTTCCTTTGAGGAAAGTTAATGAATTACTATCTACGACGGGAGATCTTTTAGTTAATAACATCATCTATTCGACGCCATCAACAAAATGGAATTCAAGCAATAACAACTGGGAACTTATTTATAATGAAAACAAGGAACTAATTGGGATATTTCCTGATTTAAGCCTGACTTGTTTCTCAAAAAATGACAGTATCAAGATATTTGAAACCTCTGGAAAGTTCAATTACACTTCAAATATATGGAATGGTGACAAGGGTAAAGTAACATGGGAACGATCCGGATTTTCTGCGGATTCTGTGTTCGCAACTTTTAATAATTACTCTATTCCATTTAAAGATGCTATGTTCGAATTAGACTCAGTTCAGTTTTATAATTATATCTATTTTGATCATGCACTGAAAGGTATATTGAAGCATAAAGTAATGAATATTAATAAAGCTGAAACCTCTTCGTATCCTCAGTTTTTATCCACAGAAGAAAGGTTTAATTTAAATAATATTCATCCTAACATAAACTATGAAGGTGGTTTTGCTCAGAATGGGGCTAAATTCTTGGGTGCAGGTACATATGAAAATCCTGCTACCATTACTATTTTCAGACACGATACACTCTTTATAACTGCTAAATCACTTTATTTTGCCTTACGTAAAGATCAAATATTAAGTACCGATACCGAAATCAAAATTCAGTTAGATACAGGCTATATATATCATCCCGGACTAACCTTTAAATTAATGGCAGACATTAATGAATTACACTTAATCAGGGATGGTGAAGGTTTAGCTATCAGTCCTTACTTTAACACATTCCATAATGTAAGTATGGATATCGAATTACTTAGCTGGAATCTGGATGAAGATGTAATGAATTTAAAAATGGTATCCGGTGCTGCAGAAAATCATGGATCCTTTGAATCGCTGAGTTATTTTAGAGAAAGTTTTTACAATCAATTACAAGGCATGGATGCTATGCACCCATTGCAAGGTTTGAAAAACTGTTCCAAAATGTTTAAAGGAAAACCATTTACTGCTTACGATTATGCTCAAATGATTGGTTTACCTGAGGCTCAGGTAAGACAGCAGGTTATTCAACTATCTTTTTATGGCTTTATTGGCTATAATGTTAATACGGACGAAATAGAAATCAGACAACGCCTAAATGATTATCTATTATTCAGGCTAGGCAAAAAAGACTACGATGTTATTCGATTTGCATCAAACACACCAGGTAGAGTTGAAAATGCTAAGATTGACCTTTTAAATTATGATTTAAATATTAACGGAGTAAAATCCATATCAATATCAGATAATCAAAACGTTGTATTCTTCCCTAAGGATGAAAAAATACTTCTGAAAAGAAACAGAAACTTCATGTTTGATGGAGTTATTAATGCTGGTATGTTAAACTTATATGGCGCCGGTTTCAAGTTTAATTACGACGACTTTTTAATTGATATGACAAATATCGATTCACTAAGGATGCAGGTTCAAACAGGTGAACTTGATTACTTTGGTCATCCAAAATTAACCTATGTAAAAAACGCCATAGAAAAACTTTCCGGATCTTTAAAAATTGATAAACCTGATAACAAATCAGGAAAAGATTACTACAGCGAGTATCCTATATTGCATAGTACATCAGAATCATACGTTTACTATGATAAGCCTGAAATTCAGGAAGGTATTTATGACCGGGAGAAATTCTACTTTCGTTTAGATACTTTTTCAATGGATAGTATTAGCCAATTATCACGAAAAAATTTCGACTTTGCAGGAACCTTTGTCTCTAACATCTTCCCTACTTTCACTGAGAACTTAACTGTTCAAACTGATTATTCATTAGGATTTAACAGAAATACACCTGAAGATGGATATGACATTTATGATCATAGGGCAACCTTTATTGCTAATATAGACCTTAGTAATAAAGGTTTAAGAGGTAATGGTACCTTAAACTACATAACTTCTACATCTAAATCCGAGAACTTTATATTCTTACCTGAAGAAACTAAAGGTCAGGCATATGATTTTACGGTAGCAAAACAAGAAGATGGTATAGAATATCCTGATATCACAGGTAGGTTTAATTTTGTAAGTTATTATCCATACAAAGATAAACTGGAATCCAAAAGTCAGGAAGAGGCATTTACCCTGTTTAATAACGAAGCCCAGTTAGAAGGTACAATAACTATTGCAAAAGCCGGAGCAACAGGAAAAGGAACCTTCTATATGGATAAAGCAAATATCGTATCGCCTGCTATGACATTCGGTGGACACACCATGCTTGCAGACTCCTCTGATTTCAATTTAGTTAGCGGAGATATGGGTGATGTTTCGTTTAATACAACTAACTTAATTTCAAATATCGACTTTGAAACAAGAAAAGGTAATTTTGTTTCAAAATCAGGAGGTAGTTTAGTAAACTTTACTGATAATAGATATGTATCATACATTAGTGAGTTTTCATGGGATATGGATCTGAATAATATCTACATGGGAGCTAGTGGTTCTGAAGGTAACAGATTCGTTTCAACTCACAGAAAACAAGATTCATTAGACTTTAGAGCTCCATTAGCGAGATATGATGTTGAAAGGAAAGTTATTTATGCAGAAGAAGTTAAAGATATAAAAGTAGCTGATGCCGATATACAACTAAACGATGGACGTATTACCATATATGAGGATGCAGAAATGGCTCCTATAGATAGTGCTGTTATCTTATTAAATGATTCAACTTATTCTCATACCATTTATAACTCTCACCTGAATATTGATGGAAAGTATGATTATACCGGATATGGAGAATATGATTACATAAACGGTAATGGAAAGAAATTTACGATTCAAATGAATGAAATCAAGTTAGATGAGAATTTAAGTACAACAGCATCTGGTACTATTGTTGAATCTGACTTATTCACTTTTGATAGGAATTTTACTTTTAAAGGGAAATCTATTTTACATGCAAAGCAACAACATTTGACATTTGATGGAGGTGCTCAGATGCTTCATAAATGTAGTGGTGGACCTCAAACTTTTGTTTATTTTAATTCTATTATAGATCCTTCCAATGTTTTAATACCTATTGGTGAGGAACCTGTAAATTATGAACGAGAGAATATATACAGAGACTTCTTTATCACTAAGGATTCTGCTCACGTATATTCTTCTTTTTTACAATCGCGCAAAGATTATAGCGATATTCCAATGATTACAGCATCAGGATACTTGCATTTCAATAACAGCCAAAATGCATTTGAAATTGCACCTCTGCATAAAATAGAAAATCCTGATACTACGGGTATTGTATTTCAATATTCTAATACCGGCTGTGATATTAAAGCTGAAGGGCCTATTGACTTTGGAATTGAATTAGGACAGTTTAAATATAAAAATGTAGGTACAATTATAGATAATCCTCAAAAAGAAAGAATCTCAATTACTACAGCAATGGGAATTGATTTCTTTTTTGATGAAACGATTATAAATATGATGGTAAATGCAATTAGTACATCAACAGCTTCAGAAAGTAAAATTAGCGATGGAACACTTCAGAAGCGTTTTGCAGAATGGGTTGGTCCTAAAGAAGCTAAAAATATAATTTCAAAAAAGAATTCCGTTAAACAATTTGAGGAGTTAAATCCATTGTTAGATCAGATGTTCACTTTTGGAAATATTGATTTTACGTTTGACGGTCCTTCTCATGCATATGTATGCGATGGAACAGCAGATTTGACGTTAATTAAGAAATTTGTTATCAATAAAAAAGCTGAAGTTACTGGTGAAATTGTTAAGAAAAGAAGTGGCAACACCATTGATCTTATTATCAAGTTTGATGATGATACTTGGTTTTATTTCTCTCATAGAGGTGAAATGATGCAAACATTATCATCAGTTCCCGAATACAATGAAGCAGTTAAAATTTTAGATGAAGATAAAAGAAAGATGAAAGGAGGATTAGGAGAAAAATCCTTTACTTATATTCTTGCTCCAGCGAGTAAGTTAAACCGATTCTCTAAAAAATATGGATATGCGCCGATCAAATCCAGTGTAGGTGCTGGTGGTCAGAAACTAATTAAAGGAGAAGGATCTGATGATTCCGGTGAACCGGAAGAAAATGTATCAGAAACGGAACAAACTGAACAATAATGATATAAAAAGAGTATTCCTTTTTGCTTTAAGTAATTAAGGAATACTCTTTTTCTTTAAAAGCTCATAGGTTTCCAAAACAACTGTTTTTTACCTAATTTTACATGCTCACAATTCAAAAAATTATGAACTATTTAAAAGTTAAAATTCTATTTAGCCTAATCATACTTCTTAGTTTGAATAGTTATTCTCAAACTAAAATATCTACTGATTTTAAAGAATATAGTTTGGAAATATTTAAATCAGAGAATATTAAAAACCTCGATATAAGAGGAAATCATGCTCAAATCAATCTACTAAATTGGGATAAAGATTCAATTAGCGTTGAGACTTCAATTGAGATATTATCTGACAAACCCAATTTATCTAAAGAAATGCTTGATGAAATAAGAATTAAAGTAGTTACCTATGGCAATACACTTCAAGTTAAAACTACCACAACTGAGGATTTTAATAGAACAATTCCTTATAATGTTATCTATAATATTTTCTACCCTGTTGGAATGTCTTTACAATTAAAGAATTCAAATGGTGAGGTTAATATTGCGAATATATCAGGAATTACAAATCTAAAATTGGATTACTGTGATTTCAACATTAAGAATCTTTCATTTGAGAATGATTCTACAATCAATACTGTTGAACTGAATTACAGTCAAGGCTCTATTAATTCTTTTGGAAAAGGAAAGCTAATTGCAAATAATTCAAAAATAAATATTCATTCAGCTGTTGATGTTGAATTAATTTCTAATTATAACATCCTGTCGATTGATAATATTGAACACCTTAAGGGTGAATCTAAAATAGATAATTTGAAAATTAATCAGTGTGCGGATATAAAGTTAAAATCAACACAATCAATTGTTAATATTCAACAGCTAAAGCTTGATGGATTATTTGAGGGTAGTAAAGGTTCATTAAACATTGGTAATACTTCAAATGAACTTAAAAAATTAACCATTAACAATCAAAATACAAAAACATCATTAAAAATCAACGAATTGGTTTCTTATACAATAAACGGTGAAATTTATAAAGGAAAATTAATTCATCCACAAATAAATAGTCTTCAACTTGTTAAAGAAACTGACAAGGTATCATTTAACGGAGTTATTGGTAACAATCTCCAAAGTGATACAAAAGTTATTATATTTAACACAAACCAAAACGTTGAGTTTAAATAATCATAAAAATTTAAATTATGTCAATAGCTGATAGAATCTTCTTACTACGTACAAAAATGCTTAGTATGGGTATTGATGCCTATATAATACCAGGAAGTGATCCACATATGAGTGAATATACTGCTGCTCATTGGAAAAAACGTGAATTTATTTCAGGTTTTACAGGATCTGCAGGAACAGTTGTTATTCTGGCAGAAGAAGCAGGATTATGGACTGATAGTAGATATTTTATTCAGGCAGAGAACGAGCTAATTGACAGCGGAATTGATTTATTTAGAATGGGAGAAACAGAAACTCCTGATTATCCTGACTGGATTGCAGAAAGGTTAAATCCTGGAAGTACTCTGGCATTTGAAGGCGAAGTTTTTTCTATAGAAGATGCCCGTAAGCTTTCAAAAAAATTTAAAGCTTATGGAATATCAATAGATCCAAATCAAACTTTATTGGATGACATTTGGGAAGGCCGCCCTCCTATCCCTGAAAAGCCAATTATTTTACATGAAACAGAACATGCTGGTTTAAGTCGAGTAGAAAAAGTCGAAAAAATAAGAGAAGAAATGCGAAATCAGGACGCATCTCATTATATAATAACTTCTCTCGATGAAATTGCATGGACATTAAACCTTAGAGGAAGTGATGTTTCATACAACCCGGTTTTTCATGCATACTTAATTATTTCGTTAGATGCTGTTTATTTATTTGTAGATACTCATAAAATTACAGCTACTATTGGTAAACAATTGGCTATTGATGATATTTCAATTCATCTTTATTCTGACATTTTTAAATGGATTAAAGATATGCCAACAGATTCAGGCTTAATGTTTGATCCTGTTACAACAAACGCTAAAATATACTCCTTAATTCCGCATGGTGTTATAAAAATTGAAAAAGGCAGCATTGTAAAAACACTAAAAGGAATAAAAAACAGCGTTGAACAACAAGGCTTCAGAGAGTCAATGAAAAAAGATGGTGTTGCAATGGTTAAATTCCTTCATTGGATAGAAAATGAAGTACCTGGAGGAAAAGTAACTGAAATTTCAGCAGCTTCTCAATTAAAAAAATTCAGAGCTGAATCGGATACATTTGTAGGTGAATCATTCGCCACAATTTCCGCATTTAGTGATCATGGAGCTATTTGTCATTACTCCGTTTGTGAAGGTAGTAGCATCACACTTAACAATGATAATTTCTATTTGGTTGATTCAGGTGGGCAATATTACGAAGGAACCACAGATATTACCAGAACAGTACATTTAGGAACGCCTAGTGATCAACAAAAGATTGATTACACAATGGTTTTAAAAGGGAATATTGCTTTAGATACAACAAAATTTCCTGAAGGTACCAGAGGTGTTCATTTGGATATTCTGGCTCGTAAAGCTCTTTGGTCACAAGGATTGAATTATGGTCATGGTACAGGTCATGGTGTTGGATGTTTTTTAAATGTTCATGAAGGTCCGCAAGCAATCAGACCTAATGATAATGGAGTTGCTTTGGCTGAAGGTATGATTACATCAAATGAGCCTGGTTTGTACAGAGAAGGCGATTATGGTATCAGAATAGAAAATCTGATACTTACAAAAAAAGAAATTACAACTGAATTTGGAACCTTTTTAGGTTTTGAAACATTGACACTTTGTCCTATTGATACTAAACCTATTGAAAAATCACTTTTAACACATGAAGAAATTGATTGGTTAAACAATTATCATCAAAAAGTTTACGATCAATTGTCTCCATTGTTAAATGAAGAATTAAAAAACTGGTTAAAAGAAAAGACAAAAGCTATATAATCTAAGTTTGTTCCTGATATGCTATCTGTATGCATTCCTATTTATAATGTTGATGTAACTGTTCTTGTTCGTAATTTAATTGAACAAGGAAATAAACTCTCAATATCCATAGAAATACTGTTATTTGATGATGGATCTAAAATTGAGTTTAAGGAGATAAATAGAGCATTAAAAGAGTTTAATCAGGTAAAATATAAAGAACTAGAGGTAAATCATGGTAGCGCAGCCATTCGTAACCGAATGGCTGTAGAATCTTTATACGACCACCTCCTTTTCCTTGATAGTGATAGTGAAATACCAGGTGATTATTTGCAGAAATATCTTCCATTTATTAATTCTGACAAGCAAATAGTCTGTGGTGGCAGAATTCATCCTAAAAAGCTTCCGTCCTTAAATAAAAGTCTAAGGTGGAAAGTTGGAAAAATAAGAGAAGATTTTTCAGCAGAACGACGAAATAAAATTCCGAATCAAAGCTTTATGTCAAATAACTTCTTAATTAAGAAGTCTCTGTATCAAAATGTAATGTTTGATGAAACAATTAAACGTTCAGGTCATGAGGATACTATGTTTGGCATAAAACTTGAAATGATGGGAGTCAATATTTTTCATATAAATAATTCTTTAATTCATATTGGATTAGAAGATAATACTGAGTTTATTAACAAAACAGAACAAAGGCTGGATACGTTAAAAATTATTGAGAACAGAAATAAAGACAACGAATTATTGTTTCAAAGAATTACTATTCTACGATATTATAATATATTAAAAAGGTTAAGACTTATTAATTTAACCGGATCTTTATTCAATATGAGTAAAAGTGTTTTATCAAAGTTTTTAATGGTATCAAATCCTAGTATGTTTATTTACGATATCTATAAACTAGGATATTATTCTCTTATTTCTAAATAGTTACAACAATGATTAAAAAAATTACAATATTTCTTTCCTTGCTTTTCTTAATCTCTCTGATTAAAGTTAATGCTCAAGGATATAAAATAGATGTTACTATTGATGGCTGGAAGGATACAACTCTTATTTTAGGTCATTATTTCAATAAAAAAATGTTGGTTAATGATACTATCATAATTAACAAAGATGGTAAAGGAAGCTTTATTGGAGAAGAAGCATTACCTGGTGGTATTTACATTATTTATATGCCTGATCAGAAGTATTTTGACATACTCATTGACAATGAACAACATTTTAGTATTGCTGTAAACAAAGATAATCCAGTTGAAAGCCTAAATGTACATGGAAACAAACAAGAATATGCTTTTAACGAATATCAAAGGTATCTATCTAAACAACAAAGGATTGCTACAAGTCTTCAAGCAAAGCTTAAAAATAATGGAGATGCAAAGAATGATTCTGTTGAGATATGGAAAAAACAACTTGGTGAGTTAACTGATAAGATTAATATTTATTGGGATAATGTATTAGAGAAAGAGCAAGGTACATTTCTTGCTAATTTTATTAAAGGGATTAGAGAGGTTAATGTTCCAGATTTCAATGAAAACAAATCTCTTCCTGACTCAGTTGTTAGATGGAAACGATATGAATATTATAAAGAACATTACTTTGATAATATAGACATGCAGGATGACAGAATGTTAAGAACTCCTTATTTCACAAATAAGTTAGAAACATTCTTTACCAAAACAGTATTTCAAATTCCGGATAGTATTGTTAAAGAAGCCAATAGAATAATTGAAATGGCCGGAGAAAACAAAGAAATGGAAAAATATCTTATTCAATTTACTTTTAATACTGTAAACGAAAGTAAAGTAATGGGTATGGATGCTGCCATGGTTGCTTTGGCCGAAAGATATTATCTATCCGGTTACGCAGATTGGGTTGATGAAGAGTTTATTACGAAGTTAGAAGAGAGAGTTACTAAATTAAAGCCAAATTTAATTGGCAACAAGGCTCCTGATTTAAAGTTATTATCACCAAACAATGAATATTACAAATTAAATGAGGTTTATGCCAAATTAACTATTTTGGTTTTCTGGGAACCAGATTGCGGTCACTGTAAAAAGGAAATACCTAAGTTAAAAGAAGAAGTTTGGGATAAATTTGGGGATCAGGGAGTTAAAATATTTGCAGTCTTTACTCAGCATGAAAAAGAGAAATGGACTGAATTTATTGAAGAACATCAGTTGGAAGAATGGATTAATGTATGGGATCCTTATAACCAATCAAATTTCAGAAATCTATATGATATTTACAGTACTCCTGCAATATTTGTTCTTGATGAAAATAAAAACATTATTGCCAAAAGAATTGGTACGGATCAACTACCAGGCTTTATTGAATATCATTTAAAAAAGAAGTAAAAACAGTATGAATATCATAAATATTAAATCATTATTTTTCGTTCTCGGTGTTTCTGCCCTGCTTGTATCATGTGCTAATGAAGAAAAAGAATTACCTATTTCTGAAATATACCTTGATATTCCTGATGATGGTTATGAAGTAAAAGTAAACGATACAATAGAGATATCTCCTAAAATAACATATGATTATGGTTCTACATATACATGGATTTTAAATGATGAAATAATTTCAAAAGACAAAAACCTGGTTCTAATTCCAAAAGAATTAGAAACTTTCACATATACATTTATTGTTGAAAATTCAAGAGGAGCAGTATCCAGAGAAATCATAGCTCAATCCATGTATATATCAGACTTTGAAGACCTAACTCTTGAAGAAGATACTTTTTCTGTGGGCGAAGTTGGATCTACTCTTTTTACATCAAGTTTATTAAACTTTGAATTAGCAGGTGATCCAAGAGAGACTACTGATTTTAATGGATTTTTATATTCTAGCATAACAGGTACAAGTACGAATGTTTTAGAACAATTATACGGTGCTTATCGTACCCCTGATGATTATGAATCAGATAACTATGCAGTAATTGGATTAAGCAATCCAGAAACAGCTGCTGTAATTACTACTGCTGATAATGAAAATCATCTGTTTAAAAGTATGTATGTAGAGAATACTTATTATAATTATCTGGCTATTGAAAATGGTACTGAATATTCAAAAAAATTTGGAGGAGATGAAGGTACAGATCCGGATTGGTTGAAACTTATCATAACTGGTTTCGATACATCCGGTGCTCAACAAGGTGAAATAGAGTTTTATCTTGCAGATCATACAGCTACAATTAACAAAGATGATTATACCATTCAAGAATGGACTAATGTTGATCTAACAGATTTAGGATATGTTTCTCGTATTGAAATAAGTTTTTCTTCTACTGATACAAATAATGGAATAGTCCTCACTCCTGCATATGTATGTTTGGACAATATTAAGATTATTGACTAGCTTTTACTATCTTTTTATAAGAATGTGCATCGCCAAAATCAACATCAATAATATAAACACCGTCAGGTAAATCTGAAAAATCAATATTTATAGGAGTTAAATACTTTCTCATCAATATTGATTTTTCAACTATTTTTCCATTTGTATTATAAATACAATAATGATCTACATATGAATTGTTAACATCGAGTTCTGCAATTGATGTATTTATCAGAGGATTAGGGTACACCTCTATTTCTTTTGTGGATGTTGTAGTTACTTGAGTATCTCCTTCCACTACCATATCTGCTAGTGCATCAATCCATAATGACTTCATTTCTCCTCCAAATACATCTGTTGCCAACTTCCAACTATTATTATAATTTACCAACATTGTATTATTCACCTTATCCACAGATCCATCCAGACTATGATAAACAGCAAAGCTATCAATCGGTGTTGTTGAATAATCAATTTCATATCCAATAAAGAAAGTTCCTGTAACAGTTACTGGTTCAGTAAATTCAATATAGGTTTCTTTATTCTCTCTAATATCACCTATATTTATTCCCTCTTTTCTCAACACGATAGTCTCTGGGTTTGAGCTTCCCTCCCATATATTAATATTGATTTGTTGATCAGATCCCCATTGACTCTCTCCTGCCATTAAATAAATACCATGTAAACGAGCTGATTTAAGGCCGGAAAATTTTTCAGCAAACAAAGTTATCTCATATTCATCATGTCCACTGATATAACCTAATCCTTCCGAATTATCCTTATTAGGAAGTTCTCCTGCTTCAATATTTGATAATCTTACATAGGAATTATCTCCTGACGGATCATATCCGTCTATACTTTGAACTCCTGTATTATCAGGATCCAGCCATTTTGAAAAATGACAAGTATCTAAGGAATTAAAATCCCAGGCTTTATAAAAGCGTGTAAAATAATCATTCTTTGGCCAGGTACATGTACCTTCTCCTCCTGACAAAGTTCCTACAAGCTTATTATTTGTATCAAATAATGGAGACCCTGAAGATCCTCCTTCCGTTGTTCCTAGATTCCATTCAGAAACCTTCCAGTGAAATTCGGATTGCTGAGCATAAGGATCATTTGCAGGTTCTACAAAAGAGGTGGCCACAAGATCTGTTACTGAAGTAGATATTTTTTTTACATCTCCCTGAGGATGATGAATACACTTAAATGGTTTAGAAGGTGAAGTCTCCAAAGTCCAGCCTGCAAAATACGGACGGTAATCAGAAGTAGGCTCCTCTAACATTTGAATTAGTGCAATATCAAGTTCCTCTGCATATACTCTAGTACTACCTCCAGATATTGTTTGAGTTTTAATACCTTCAATTATTTCACTACAATAAGGAACCTCATAATTTAAATAAGCAATAACAACATCACTCGTTCCCGGATGCGTATTGCTATCTAAACAATGTGCTGCAGTAATTACATATGGGGTTCCATCATTATTCACATTGTTAATTAAGGTTCCCGTACATAATTCGCTTCCATTAATAAGAAGTTTAACTACAGCTCTTCTAATATTCAATGTATTATCCGTATCATAACATGATATATCTTCCTCACAATCACCAGCATCACCAAATATTCCTGATTTTGTATTTAGATATTTAAAAACACCCAGATAGTCATGATTTACAGCTCCAATTAATAGTTCTCCTTTGAATTCCACATTCTTTGGTTCGGTATATTCTACAATTATTTCATCTCCAGAAACTGGTGAAGTAGCTAAAATACCAGATGCTTTGTTGTTTAATGAAGTAAAGGCCCCAATAACATCAGATTCATCTGAATTATAGATCATTAACGAAGCTCCTTCCGGAAGAACATACCTATCGAATATTAGATTTATTGAATATGCTCCCGGCGAACTTATCCTTAATTTCCAAACCCGTGTTCCATCATTAAGTGTAAACCAATTACCACTGTTCTCCGGAGTAAAACTTACGTTAAACTGATGAGCAAACTGAAGTGCTGTTCCTTTATGATATTCTTTTTCAATTTTAAGGCTATTATAATTTAAGGTTTTCACCTCAATATCCTTTGATAATTCTGCTTCTGAATGTAATGAAAATGCCTTTTTACTCAACTGAGCATTAACTACAAAATGAAATATAAAAAAGCTTATCAAAAATAATAATCTGTATGTGCGATTGTTTTTAAACATTGAATATCAACTTTAACTATATACTCTTGTGCTATTTAGACGAAAAATCACGCTAAATGTTTGTGTTTTTTTTCTTCTTTTTGCTTAAGCTTTATTAAAACTCCTAGTTTGAATATATTTTTCACTCCGGCAACTCTTCTTAATCTACCTGTTTTCCCTAACTTATAATGCACTAATGCCCATGCCATAGCTATACTTGTTCCCAAAATAACAAAAAGTAATATTCCCGATTCGAAATCATTAATTAGAAAATCGTCAGGTATGGCAAAATATAATAAAACTGAAATTAAACCTCTGGGAGCAATAAATACTTGTGGAGAAAAAGATCTTTTAACTATCAATTTAAAAAGAATCCATCTCACCACGAACATCAATACTAAAAATATTAATGCACCAACAACAACCTTTGTTTTAAATATTCCTGCAATAGTAATACTTAAACCAAATACAAAAAAGAAAAAAGTCCTTACAATAAAGGCACTCTCTCTTGTTAAAAGTTTAAAGTCTCCAAGAACACGTTTTACATCTTCTTCCTTTAAAAATCGTTGCATAAAACCGGAAAAGAAAATATGTCTGTTTTCCAGAATTAATCCAAATACCAATATTATCAGCAAGGAACTCAAATGAAATACCTTACCTACTGAGTATAACATCAATAATACAGAAATAAATAAGAAGAGTTTAACCTGAGTTTTTATTCTTTGAAAAAAAATAATCATCAAATAAGATAAGACCACAGATAGTATAAGGGTTCCACCTATGTTTGATATTACATTAAGCCCTATTTTTGCAGCCTCTCCGGTATTGACATTATTTATTACAGTATAAAATAAGATTAATCCAAAGATATCAGATAGCGTACTTTCATAAATAAGAAATTCTCGTCTTTCTTCATCTAAACCGTCAACACTCGGAATTACAATCGCACTACTGATTATTGAAAGAGGGATAGCATAAATAAACGCAGTCAGAAAATCTAAATTCCCTATTATCATCTGAATTCCATAAGTAAAAATGAAAACATTAATAAATAGTGATAAAATGGCAATTAATCCCGATTTCCATATAATAGGCCATCTCTCTTTTGATAATTTTAAATCTAAGGCGCCTTCCAGAACAATCAACATTAATCCTACGATGCCTAGAATTTCCAAAGGGAAAATCCAATCCACATCAGAAATTCCTATACTGAATACTTTTTTTACAGAAAATCCAAGTCCTATTAACAGAATAACACTAGGTATTGCTGTTTTCTTAGAAAATACAGAAAATAGATATGACAAAACAACAATTAACGAAGCGCTTATAATAAGCATATAAGCCATATTACTTTCATTAATATAATCATGAATTATATTTAACACCATAAATATATTATATAATACTATTAGGAGGTCAAGATATAAAAAAAGGTTGTCAATAATTAACTGACAACCCTCATTAAATACATTTATATAAAATCAATTATTTATAATCCTTACACTTTATCTCATTTTTAAGAACCATTAAAGCATTTTGCATTAATGCATTCATCTCATCCTCACCTGGATAAACTGCAACAGGGGCTATCCAATCTATCATATCTTTTACATAATTCACTACAAAAGTATTATTAGCAATTCCTCCTGTTAAAATGATTCCATTAACTTTTCCCTTTAAAACAGCGGCACAGCCTCCAATAGCTTTACCTATTTGATAAGACATTGCACTTAATACTAATTCAGCATTTTTATCCCCTTTTTCAATTCTCTCTGCTACTTCATGTGCCTGATTTGTACCCAAATGTGCTACTAGCCCCCCTTTACCATTCACAATTTTTTTCATTTCCTCAAGAGTATACTTACCACTAAAACAAGCTTTGATTAAAGGTCCTGTTGGTAATGTTCCTGCTCTTTCTGGCGAAAAAGGACCATAACCGTCTATTGCATTGTTTACATCAATAACTTTACCTTGTTTATGTGCACCGATGGAAATACCTCCTCCCATGTGAGCTACTATTAAATTTAATTCCTCATAAACAAATCCTCTTGTTCTGGCAAATAAACGTCCAACTGCTTTTTGATTCAGGGCATGAAAAATAGATTGACGAGGCATTCCGGGACATCCAGTAATACGAGCAACATCTTCTAGTTCATCAACCACCACAGGATCTGCAATAAAAGCTCTTGCATTTGGAATTGATTTAGCAATATCTTCCGCAATCAAACCACCTAAATTACTTGCATGTTCGCCTAATATCCCGGCTCTTAAATCTCTTTTTAAGGCTTCGTTAACTTCATATACACCTGATTCAATTGGTTTTACCAACCCGCCACGACCAACGACAGCATTTAATTTATTTATATTTATATCTGCACTTTCTAATTCTTTAAGAATCACTTCTTTTCTATAACCATACTGATCCGCTATCGTTTTGAATGCAGCAATTTCATCTGAAGTGTGTTTAATATTTTTTAAAAAAACAGACTTTTCATTCTCATATACAGCTATTTTTGTAGAAGTTGATCCGGGATTTAAAACTAAAATTTGAAACGTTTCCATAGATTTAATTTACAATATATTTAACAACACTTAGTAATTACCTTTCTTTATTATTCAACTAATAATCTTAAAATTACTTTAAAACGCCACTAACATAAAATAATTTAATTAATTATTAAAATTTAAAAGCAACACTTCTCTTATCCCAGAACAGCCAATAAAATACTATGATATTTCGAATCTTCAGAATCGCTTCTGGATGTCAATACAATTGGTGATTTTGCACCTAATATTATTGAAGCAACTTTTGCTTTTGCAAAAAATACTAAAGTTTTGTACAAAACATTACCCACTTCAATATCAGGCATAAGTAGTAAATCTGTATCACCTGCTACGGAACTTTTTATATTCTTATGACGAGCACTTTCAAAACTTACAGCATTATCAAAAGCTAAAGGACCATCTATAATACAATTTCTTATTTGATCTCTTTGGTTCATTTTTGATAACAGTGCAGCATCTAATGTTGCTTGCATGTGCTCATTTACCATTTCAATAGCACCTAGTACAGCAACTTTTGGTTTTTGTATTCCTAACTTATTTAAATAGCCAACAGAATTATTAACAATAGCTATTTTATCATTTAAATTAGGAGCAATATTCATTGCAACATCTGTTATTGCAATTAACTTGTGATAAGTATCAACCTCAAACAGAGCAAAATGCGAGAGTAATTTCCCTTTTCTTAATCCCCATTCTTTATTTAATACCCCTCTTAAAAGTGTAGGTGTGGCCACTTTTCCTTTCATTAAAACATCAGCCTCCTCATTATTAACCATTTTCACTGCTAATTCCACACATTTTTCAGGATCTGATTCATTTATAAATGTTGCCCCTTCAAAATTATAATTGGCCTGTTTAATAATGCTTTTAGTTAGTTCTTCATCACCTATTAACACAGGTTTAATTATACCTTCATTAAATGCCTTACATACTGCATATAGAGAATGCGCATCCTGACTAACTGCTAAAGCCAGAGTTTTAACTACTTTATTTTTTTTAATAAGCAGCTCCAGATCTGATAGTTTTTTAAACATACCTGATAATATTTTTCGATTTTGCTAAAAGTAAAAATATGATGCTTATGGGCAGTAAACAAGAACTTTAATCATAAAAAAACCGCAAAACGTAAAAGTTATTTTACGCTTTGCGGTTCATATTTTAAATTAATACTAACTAAGAATTATCTATTTGCAAGTTCTTCAACAATTCTCTTAGTATCTTCAGCAATCATTAATTCTTCATCTGTAGGTACAACCATAACTGTAACTTTACTGTTATCTTTACTAATAACAGATTCTTTACCTAAAGCTTTTTCATTAGCTTCTTCATTGATTTCAACCCCCATGAATTCAAGTTCTTCACAAACATCTTTACGGATATAATGAGCAAATTCACCAATACCACCGGTAAATGTAATGATGTCAACACCACCCATTGCTGCTGCGTAAGAACCTACATATTTTTTGATTCTGTATGAATACATTTCCATACCAAGAATCGCCATAGGGTTATTTTCTTTTTTTGCAGCCAATAAGTCACGCATATCAGAAGAAATACCTGTAATTCCCATTAAACCACTTTGTTTGTTAAACAAAATGCTAGCTGATTTAGTACCAATCATTTCTTTATCCATAATAAAGGTAGCAGCACCGATATCTAGATCACCAGCTCTGGTTCCCATCATTAATCCCTCTACCGGAGTAAATCCCATAGAAGTATCCACCGATACACCATTTTTAATAGCAGCAATAGAAGCACCATTTCCTAAGTGACAAGAAATAATTTTTTTGTCTTTATATTCCTCACCTAAAATTTCGCATGCTCTTGCAGAAACATATTTATGACTTGTTCCATGGAAACCATATCTACGTATTCCATATTTTTGATATAAAGAATAAGGAATAGCATACATATATGCATGTTTAGGCATTGTTTGATGAAAAGCTGTATCAAAAACACCTACTTGAGGAACACTTGGTAATAATGATTCAATAGCAGAAATACCACTTAAGTTTGGTGGATTATGTAATGGTGCTAATTCAATACACTCATTCATTTTTTCTACTACTTCATTAGTAATAAATACACTTGAATTAAATGTTTCTCCACCATGAACTACACGGTGACCTACAGCATCAATTTCTTCAAGATTTTTAATACAACCATGTTTTGCACTTGACAAAACACCTAAAATATAATCAATACCTGTTTGATGATCTAAAATTTCACCTTCAAGTAATACTTTTTCTCCACTTTCCTTTTCGTGTTTCAAAAATGAACCTTTAAGTCCAATTTTTTCAATACCTCCTTTGGCCAATACGCTATGATCTTCACCATCCATATTGAACAATTGATATTTAATTGAGGAACTACCACAATTTAAAACTAATATCTTCATTTTTATTGATTTAATCTTTTCTAATTGATAATTATTACAGGATTTAAAGTCTACAAATGATTAAGAAATTATATTTCCATTTTCATCGTATTTGTAGAATCCCTCTCCTGAAACTACTCCTAAATGTTTTGCTCTGACTAATCTTTTAATCAAAGGAGATGGTTTATATTTTGAGCTACCAAACTCTTCATATAAATTATCCATCCATTTAGTAATCTTGCTTAAACCAATAATATCAGCAGTTCTAAATGGTCCGAATCTCATTCCTAAACCAACTTTCATTGTTTTATCAATATCACTCATGGTAGCAATACCTTCCATAAGGATCTGACAAGCTTCATTTAATAAAGTAACATATAAACGAACACTTACTAAACCAGCAGACTCTTCTACAGGAATTACATCTCTATTAATCAACTTAACGAAAGTACATACCCTGTTATAAACTTCTTCTGATGTATATAAACCTTTTACAACTTCAATAATTCTGGCTTCTGGTGAAGTCACAAAAAAGTGTAAACTAATACATCTTTCAGGTTTTTTCATTTCAGAAGCTAATTCTGTAATAATGATTGTTGTTGAGTTAGTAGCAATAATTGTATCTTCTCTAACAATCTCTTCAATTTGTCTGAATACTTCTTTACGAGCATCAATACTTCTTGCTCCTGTTTTATCATCTGAACGAATTGCTTCAATCACAAAATCACAATCTTCAAGGTCCTTATATTCCATTGTCCCTTTAATGCGACTCATGATAGCTTTCTTCTCGCTAGGAGTTAATCCCCAGTTCTCAATTCTATTATCAAGCTCCTTACCAATATTAGCAATAGCGCTTTCGATTTTGTCTTCAGAAAGTTCAAGAAAAACAACTTCGATACCATGCCAACTAGCAATACGAGCTATACTTTGCCCTTCTTTTCCACAGCCTACAACTCCTACTTTAGAAAATAAAGTAGTACCTTTCTTTTTCTTTTTACCTAGTGCATAACCTTCTATAGGTTCTACTAAAATTTCAGCCATTTATTTATAGTATTTACTTATTATATCCTTAAATCAGAACTTAACAAAGTTAGAACAAAATAAAACGTTGTTCATTACTTTAAGTCATAAAAAAATCCTTTCTAATGAAAGGATTACATATTACCTGCTGCTTGATTTGCTGTGATTGCTACTAGATTAACAATATCACTTACAGAACAACCTCTGGATAAATCATTAATTGGAGCAGCCATACCTTGCAATACAGGACCGATTGCTTCAGCTTTTCCCATTCTTTGAACCAATTTATAAGCAATGTTTCCTACTTCAAGAGTTGGGAATACTAAAACGTTTGCTTTACCTGCGATCTCACTTCCCGGTGCTTTTTTAGATCCAATAGCTTCTACGATTGCTGCATCTGCCTGAAGTTCTCCATCAATTTTTAATTCAGGAGCCATTTCTTTAGCTAATTTAGTTGCTTCAACAACTTTATCAACCATTTCATGTTTTGCACTTCCTTTAGTTGAGAAGCTTAACATTGCAACACGTGGTTCAATTCCTGCAATTGATTTAGTAGTTTTTCCTGTTGTTACAGCAATTTCTGCTAATTCACTTGCTGTTGGATTTGGATGTACTGCACAATCTGCAAATACCATCATACCATTATCACCAAACTCATCAGTTGGGAAAATCATGATGAATGCTCCGGATACAACGCTAATTCCCGGTAAAGTTTTTACAACCTGAAATGCTGGACGAAGAACATCACCAGTTGCATTTTCAGCTCCTGCAACCTCACCGTCTGCATCTCCGTTTTTAATCATTAAAGTAGATAGGTATAAAGGTTGTACCACAAGTTTTTCTGCTTGCTCGCGAGTTAATCCTTTACTTTTTCTAAGCTCAACCAATAAATCGATATAAACATCTTTTTTGTCGTGATTTTCAGGATCAACAATAGTAGCTTTATCTAAGTTTTTTAATCCTAAACGACTTGCTTCTTCAGCAATTTTGGTTGGATTACCAATTAATATTACTTCAGCAAAATCTTCGCTTACAATAATATCAGCAGCCTGAAGTGTTCTTTCTTCTAATCCTTCTGGAAGAACAATTCTTTTTTTGTTTTCTTTAGCTTTGGCCTTAAGCTTATTAATAAATTCCATATCTAGTAAGTATTTTTATTATAATAATTAAAATGCTAAATTATAATCACATCCTTCTTTAAAAAATGCATTTCATCATTTGAAATCCTATTAATTTCAAAAAACCTGTCATAAAAAGGTAATAAAGGATATGCCATTAAATATTTCAATTTTTTCCATTTATAGATGTAGTCATCTAGCCTGTATTGACACTTTGTGCAATACAGCTAATATAAATTGGAAGTACATACAATTTAACGAAAATAAATAATGACGTGCTTGCCAAAGCTTTTGAAGTTTGAGAATACAAAGTAAATGCAAATAATTGAGGAATTAAAACAATTTAGCGTTAAAACGTCCTAATTTTTTATGAAAACATTGTAACCTGAAATATTTAGCCACGAAATATTGATCAATATTTTAAATACCCCCTTAATTAAAAGTCATACAAATAAAAAAGCCGAATTTAAAAAATCCGGCTTCATATATCTTTTAATCCAAAGGCATTACAATGCTGAAATAGCATTATTAAATACTTCACTTGGCCTCATAGCTTTAAAGGCTAATTCTTCATCAGGTTGAAAATACCCCCCGATATTAACTTCAACTCCCTGACATTTAATTAAGTCCTCTAATATTGCAGACTCGTTCTCTTTTAATGTCTGAGCCAGTTTTGTGAATCGCGCCTTTAATTCTGCATCTTCATCTTGTTCGGCCATTGCTTCAGCCCAATAAAGTGTTAAATAAAAATGACTTCCTCTATTGTCCATTTCATTTACTTTACGAGATGGTGATTTGTCGTTTTTAAGAAACTCACTATTTGCCTTATTTAATGCATTAGCTAAAATAATCGCTTTTTTGTTATCTGATTTGATACCTATATCTTCAAGAGATACTGCCAATGCCAAAAACTCACCTAAAGAATCCCAACGCAGGTGATTTTCTTCCAAAAATTGCTGAACATGTTTTGGAGCAGAACCTCCTGCACCTGTTTCATATAATCCACCTCCTGCTAATAACGGAACAATAGATAACATTTTAGCACTTGTTCCTAACTCTAAAATAGGGAATAAATCAGTTAAATAATCCCTTAATACATTACCTGTAACAGAGATCGTATCTTTACCTTCTTTAACCCTTTTAAGTGTATATTTCATAGCATCAACAGGACTCATTATTTCAACTTCTAATCCTGTTAAGTCATATTCTTTTAAATAGTCACTTACCTTAGTAATTAAGTTATTATCATGAGCACGATTTGGATCTAACCAGAAAATAGCAGGATTTCCTGTTGCTTTTGCTCTGTTAACAGCAAGTTTAACCCAATCCTTAATTGGTAAATCTTTTGTTTGGCACATTCTCCAGATATCACCTTCTTCAACATCGTGTTCAAATGCTACCGAACCATTTGATGTAGTTACCTTAACAGTACCCGAAGCCGGAATTAAAAATGTTTTATCATGAGAACCATATTCTTCGGCTTTTTGTGCCATTAATCCAACGTTAGAAACATTTCCCATTGTTGTAACATCAAATGCACCATTTTCCTTACAGAAAGAAATAACCTCCTGATAAATTCCAGCATAGCATCTGTCTGGAATCATTGCTTTCATATCCTTCAGTTTTCCATCAGGACCCCACATTTGACCAGAAGTTCTTAATGCTGCTGGCATAGATGCATCAATAATGATATCACTAGGAACATGTAAATTGGTAATTCCTTTGTCTGAATTTACCATTGCTAATTCTGGATTTGACTTATATACATCCATTATAGCATCTTCAATCTCTTTCTTTTTATCTGCAGGAAGAGTTGCTATTTTAGCATAAACATCACCTAATCCATTACTTGGATTAACTCCTAATTCTGCAAATTCAGCAGTATATTTCTCAAATACATCTTTATAATAAACTGTAACTGCATGACCAAACATAATTGGATCAGATACCTTCATCATAGTAGCTTTAAGGTGAAGAGATAATAATACATCTTCATCTTTAGCAGCTTTGATTTCTTTTTCATAAAATGCACACAATGCACTTTTACTCATTACAGAACCATCTATTACTTCTCCAACTAACAATGGTGTTTTTTCTTTAAGAACCTTTACTTCTCCATCTTTCTGAACAAGTTCTATCTTAACAACATCCTCACCTGGCGACACATAAGATTTTTCACTTGAATAAAAATCTCCATCTTCCATATGAGCAACATGAGATTTAGAATCTTTTGACCATGCTCCCATTGAGTGTGGATTATTCTTAGCATATTCTTTTACGGCATCGGCAACACGCCTGTCAGAGTTTCCTTCTCTAAGAACCGGATTTACAGCACTACCTAATACTTTTGAATATCTTGCTTTAATTTCTTCCTCTTCTTTTGATTTTGGTTCCGTAGGATAATCCGGAATATCATAACCATGCTCTTTTAATTCTGCAATAGCTGCAATTAACTGAGGTATAGAAGCACTAATATTTGGTAATTTAATAATATTGGCCTCAGGTTGCTTTGCTAACTCGCCTAATTGAGCCAATGCATCAGCTTGTTTTTGGTCTTCAGTTAGGTTATCTGGAAAATTAGCAATAATTCTTCCAGCCAATGAAATATCTTTTAATTCTACTTCAACATTTACTGCCTCAGTAAAAGATTTAATAATTGGTAGAAAAGAATAAGTAGCTAAAGCCGGTGCTTCATCGGTTTTAGTGTAAATAATTTTTGATGTTTTTGTCATAATCAAAAAGTGTTTTCAGATTTAGATTAGTCAGCTAAGTTCAACTAAATCCCTTTTTATTAAATGGTTATGTTATTTTACTATATGAGTTAAACATTCAAATAACAAAGTGAATATCAATTTGTTTATTTAAATATTATATTTCTACATCCAAATCAAACTTTTTTGTTAATGATAATAAGGATGGATTTTTTTCAGCCATTAACTTTGCTCTTTCAGCAGCAGTAAAGGCTTTTTTTACTCCTATATCTCCCATAACTATCTCTGTTTCCAAAGATAAACGAGCATTTTTTAAAGAAGACTTTAAAAAACCAAAGAGTTTAGTCTTCTCTTCATTAAGTTCCTTTTCTTGAGTTACATTTTTAAGTTTTACATGTAAAACAGTTCCGTTAACTAACTCAGGAACATGATTTGTCATTATACTTGCTAATCGGGAGTTGCTTTGTCTGATTCTGTTCATATAAGCAAACCAGGCTTCTTTAATTTTTTCCTGGTCAACAGGTTCTCTCCAACTTTGATCAATATATATATCCTCTTCTACTTCTTTATTATCCTGCTTAACTGAATTTGAATTTCCAAGATCCAGATTACCAGATAAAGCAGCTTTTAATGAAATCGTTTTTAAAGGATTCTTTGTTTCTGTTTTTACACCACCATTATATGGCTTTATTTTCGTAACGGATGTAGCGGTATTTTTATTACCACCAGACTGAGCACCGGTTGATGCCTTCCCTACACTCTTACCGGAACCGTTTTCCTGCTCTGCCTTTTTCTTTACTTTTTTCTTTGTTCATCCAGAACTCTTGCCACCTTTATCAAGGCAAATTCCACATGCAATCTTTTGTTCTTTGCTACACGGTATTGTAAATCACAATTATTAGTAATTTCTAATGCATCAATTAAAAAATTTACAGTACTACTTTGTGCTTGTGAAGCATATTTTTCTTTAATTTTTGCACCTACATCAAGTAATTGCACAGTTGCCTGGTCTTTACAAACCAATAAATCTCTTAAATGTGAGCTTAATCCAGAAATAAAATGATGCGCATCAAAACCTCGTTTTAATATCTCATCAAATATTAATAAGGTTTGAGTTGTATCTTCAGCAAGAAATGCGTCAACCAATTTAAAATAGAAGTCGTAATCCAGCACATTCAAATTATCAATCACCTGCTGATAACTTATCGACTTACCAGAAAATGCTACAATCTGATCAAAAATAGATAAAGCATCACGCATAGCACCATCAGCCTTTTGCGCAATTACTGTTAATCCTTCTTCTTCAACTGTAATATTTTCACTTTGTGCTACATATTGTAAATGTCCTACCGCATCTTCAATTGTGATACGATTAAAATCATAAATCTGACAACGAGATAAAATAGTTGGTAATATCTTATGCTTTTCAGTTGTTGCTAAAATGAAAATAGCATGTTTGGGAGGCTCTTCTAATGTTTTAAGAAAGGCATTAAATGCAGCTTGAGATAACATATGAACCTCGTCAATGATATATACGCTATAGGTTCCTATTTGAGGAGGAACGCGAACTTTATCAATTAAGCTCCTGATATCTTCAACTGAATTATTTGAAGCACCATCCAATTCATGAATATTATACGATCTGCTTTCATTAAATGATTTACAAGATTCACATTCATTACAGGCTTCAAAATCAGCTGTAATATTTGAACAGTTAATGGTTTTAGCAAATATACGGGCACAAGTTGTTTTTCCTACTCCTCTTGGTCCGCAGAATAAGTATGCATGAGCTAACTGACTACCTTTAATTGCATTTTTTAATGTTGTTGTAATATTCTGTTGCCCAACAACTGAGATAAATGTTGAAGGACGGTACTTACGAGCTGATACAATATAATTCATGTATATTTTTTTGATGAACGCAAATATAAAATTTTAAAACCGGCAAAGGAAATTTAGGTGACAGATATTAAAATATCCTTTATTCATTAAATCGTAAATTATAATTCTCATCCCAATCTATATATCCTGAAACATCAGAATTATCTTCACTTAAACTAAATCCTTTCATTTTTTTTGTTTTGCCATTTAACACTAAATCTTCCATATTACGATCAGTAAGTGACTTTTTCAAAAACTCAAACGGAATAATTAACCTGCAACCATTCTTATAATTAGAACATCCCCAGGCTGTATTTCCTTTAATAACAGTTCCTGCTTTACATTTTGGACAAGTTAATGCCTGTTTCTCTTCCTCTTCTAATCGAAGTTCAAAATTATTATCAAAGCTAACATTTCCATTCACTTTATTTCCATCAAGCACAAATCCTTTAATAACTGAGGTTTTTCCTTTTAAAATTAAAGTTTCAACTTGCTTGTCTGTTAATTTTTTTCCTAGAAACTCAAATGGGATTAATGTTTTACATCCGGTTGAAAAAGCTGAGCATCCCCATGCATTATTACCTTTAATCATATTACCATTACTGCACCTTGGACATTTTAACTCAACTTCTTTCTTTGTTTTTGTTTTACTTTTGGGTTCTGGTTTTGACTCTTCCTTAGGTTCTTCTTCGAGAACAATTTTACCTTTGGAATAATCATTTTTTACCTGAAAGACAATATCGGAAACCATTTGTTTTAACTCTGCCATAAAATCTTTTGCTTCGTACTCTCCGGTTTCAATTTGCCTTAATTTTTTCTCCCATAATCCCGTAAGTTCTGCAGACTTCAACAAATCATTAGAAATGAACTCCATTAATTTCACTCCCATTGTTGTTGGCAAAACATTTTTACGGACTTTATAAATATATTTACGTTTATATAAAGTTTCTATAATATTTGCTCTGGTTGAAGGACGACCAATCCCGTTTTCTTTCATCAATTCCCTCAATTCATCATCATCCACCTGCTTACCCGCAGTTTCCATTGCTCTCAACAATGTTGCTTCGGTATAATATTTTGGAGGCTGCGTTTCCTTTTCCTGAAAATCCGGCTCATGAGGTCCTGATTCACCTTTAACAAATTCAGGTAGAATTTTATCCTCAGTATCCTTCTTACCTGCCATTGATTTATATACAACTCTCCAATTTTCTTTTATTACCTGCTTTCCGGAAGTTTTAAATTCTACATCTTCAACCTTTCCTAAAATTGTAGTAGTTGAGATTTCGCAATCTGGATAGAAATTAGCAATAAATCTTCGGGTAACTGTATCGTAGATTAACTTTTCATCACGCGATAAATTTTCCGGTGCAGGAACACCTGTTGGAATAATTGCATGGTGATCAGTTACTTTTTTATCATCAAATACCTTTTTGCTTTTTCTTATTTTTGATTGAAGCAACGGATCAACTAAATCCTGATACTGTTTTAATCCTTTTAAAATTCCTCCTATTTTAGGGTATAAATCGTTACTTAAATACGTAGTATCAACTCTTGGATAAGTTGTAAGTTTCTTTTCATATAAAGATTGAATTCCCTTAAGTGTTTCGTCTGCTGAAAGTGCAAACTTTTTATTACACTCAACCTGTAATGAGGTTAAGTCAAATAATCTGGGAGGGGCTTCTTTTCCTGGTTTTCTGCTAAAATCAGTTACTTCAAAAGGTTTGTCTTTTATTTTCTCCAGCGCACTACTCCCCTCTTCTTTACTTGAAAACTTACCTTGCGAGGAATTAAATGTAACATCCTTATACACTGTTTTAAGTTCCCAATAAGGTTCGGGCACAAAATTCTCAATTTCAAGAAATCGGTTTACAATCAATGCCAGAGTTGGTGTTTGAACACGACCAATTGACAATACTGTTCCTGGCTGACTATATTTAATTGTATACAGACGAGTTGCATTTATTCCTAACAACCAATCTCCTATAGCTCTGGAACTACCAGCAGCATATAATAAATTAAATTCATCATTATCATATAGCTTCTCAAAGCCTTCTCTGATAGCCTCCTCTGTAAGTGACGAAATCCACAAACGCTTCATTTTCACATTACACCCTGCCTTTTGCAGCACCCATCTTTGAATTACTTCACCTTCCTGACCGGCATCACCGCAATTTATAACCTCAGAAGCAGACTGTACCAACTTTTCAATAACACTAAATTGCTTTTCTACACCCTTATTGGAAATTAGTTTAATTCCAAAATGAGAAGGAATGATGGGTAAAGAACCTAAATTCCACCTTTTCCATTCCTGTAAATAGTCATGAGGTTCTTTAAGTGTACATAAATGTCCAAATGTCCATGTTACCTGATAATTATTACCTTCATAATATCCATCTTTTCTTGATGTTGCTCCAACAACTTTTGCAATTTCTCCTGCAACACTAGGTTTCTCGGCAATACAAACACGCATAATTAATCTTTATAAATTCTCTCTGGATGCACGAAGATAATATTTCTAAATAAAAATTAAATTGATTTTTTTAAGCATGTAAATTTCATTTTTCTTAAATTATTGTTATAATAAGTTAATCTATAAAACCATTTTATATAGTTTATTGTTTGTAAAATAAAAACCAGGGAGCCATGACAAAAGAAAACAACGATTTTATAAATAGACTAAATTTAAAATTTGGAGAAATTGATAAAAGAACTGAAGACTTTATATATAAATTCAGTTCAATTGTAAAACCAATGGTATTGCAAGAATTTCCAACTATAGACTCATCTGAATCATTGGATCTGTCAATAAATGACTATGCCGTAGAGATGTTTAGCTTTACACATTCTACTATTGATAAGGATAAAGAATATTCTGATTTTAAAAAAAGTGAAGAGCTAAAATCTATGACATCTTTAGTTGAAAGATTGTCCACGGATTTTATTGATACAAACTTTAGTTTAAGTTTACACAATAAAGCAAAAAGCCTTACTGTAGATGAATTTCCTGATATTTATGATTTATCATCTCATGGATTCTTAATACTTGAAAAGTATACAAAACTAAAAAATATGGCTTTTATGTCGATTGTAAAAAGGCTTGTTGATAACAAATAAGCAATTGGATTAAATGACATTTTAATAATATTAGTTTTTTTGATTTATTATTTTTGCATCAAAATAAAAATAAATGAAGCTTAAAAAACTAATTCCTGAACTAGCATCTGGAATAATAGATGCTGGTTACGATAAGGAACCAAAACAAATTCAATCTCTATTTATACCAAAAATAAAATCAGGGGCAGATATATTTTTAATATCACCTGAAGGTTCTGGCAAAACCACAGCTATAGTTATTGGAGTTATTCAACAATTAAAAAAGGAGTTTGAAGAAGCTCCTAGAGCTATAATTATAACCTCAACTAAGGAAAAAGCTTTTGAAATTGAGGAACAAATTAAATTGTTGGGTAAAAACACTTCATTAAGATCTTTCGTAGCTTTTGATCAGGGTATTTTACAATATCAAAAAGATGAGATTTACGATGGTCTTGATATTTTAGTTTGTACACCTAAACGATTAACTGAACTTATAAATGTTAATGGAGTACCAATGACTAAAATAAATCTAATTATTGTTGATGATGCAGAAGCTGTAATGTCCACTCCATATCACTCAATAATACATCGAATTGGCGATGGGGTTAAAAAAGCTCAAATTATATTTGCCTCTAACAATTGGAATCAAAGATTTGATACGGTTGAAGAAAATCTAATGAAAAATCCTTTATTCATAGAACCTGAGGAGGATTAAATTAACCTCATTAAAAATTCATTCCTTCAACTTTAACAATAAAAACCTATATTTGCAGCGGTTTATTAATTCATTAAAAGGTAAATACTAATGAGTCAGACAATTATCAAAAGCTTCGATGATTTAGAAGCTTTAATAGGTAAAGAATTAGGAAGATCAGAATATCATACTATTACTCAAGAGCAGATTAATTTATTTGCTGATGCAACTCTTGATCATCAATGGATTCATACAGAAACAGAAAGAGCTAAAACAGAATCTCCTTTTGGTGATACAATTGCTCACGGCTATTTAACTATTTCATTATTACCACATCTTTGGAGTCAAATAGTTGAAGTTCAAAATCTAAAATTACAGGTTAATTACGGTATTGAAAGCCTAAAATTTAACAAGCCTGTAAAAGTAAACTCTAATGTTAGATTAATTGCAAAAGTTGCTGATGCAAAAAACTTAAGAGGCACTGTTAAAGCAACTATCGCTGTAGTTTTAGAAATTGAGGGTGAAAAGAAACCTGCTTACGAAGCTGATGTTGTTTTCTTATATCACTTTAACAACTAAAGAGTTACTCTATTAATTTAGAGACAAACGAATAAAAATATTTTAAAACGGTTCTTTATTGCATTCTGCATGAAAGAGCCGTTCTTTTTTTGAAAAATATATAATGGCAAGACGTCTGGAATCCAATATTACAAAGCTTTATATTATTAAAATAGCAAAGTGGTTTATGCTTACCATGCCTATTTTAATGTTATTTTATAAAGATATGGGATTCAGCGATAAGGAATCTTTTCAATTGAAAGCCTTTTATTCAATTGCCATTGTTATTTTTGAAATTCCTTCAGGATATGTTGCAGATGTTATTGGGCGTAAAAAAACTCTAATTATAGGGTCTGTACTCGGCACTTTGGGTTTTATCGTATATTCTGTAACAAGTGGTTTTTACTATTTCCTTATTGCTGAAATGATACTTGGCATTGGACAAAGTTTTGTTTCCGGTTCAGATAGTGCTTTGCTTTACGATACTCTTAAAAGCTTAAAAAGAGATAATGAGTACATTAAGTATGAAGGAAGAAACTTTACTGTTGGTAATTATGCCGAAGCTATTGCCGGGTTATTAGGAGGTACTTTAGCTGCCATCCATATGCGTTTGCCTTTCATTTTACAATCAGGAATTGCCTTTATGGCTGTACCCGCATCTATTATGCTGATTGAACCTGCATTATCTATTGTTCGAAAGAAACCAGGGATAAAAGATATTTTAGATATTGTTTGGTACGCCATGGTGAAAAATGCAAAACTTAGATACAACCTGATTTATTCAAGTATTATGGGAACAGCAACCCTTACAATGGCCTGGATATATCAATTATATTTAAGTAATATTGGCTTCACTTCTTATTATATTGGAGCAACTCATACCGTTCTAAATTTAATTGTAGGCACAACAACATTATATGCTTATAAAATAGAAGCCAGATTAAAACCCAAATTAACCATCTGGCTGACTTCTATTATTATTACTGGAAGCTTTGTAATCACAGGGTATATAAATTCAGCATGGGTACTTATCGTTCTGGTAATATTCTACTTTAGCAGAGGGATTGCCACACCTGTTCTTAAGGATTACATCAATCGTATTACATCTAGTGATATACGGGCAACCGTACTTTCAATCAGAAGCCTTTTAATCAGGGCATTTTTTGCAGTAATAGCGCCTTTAGTTGGTTATTTATCTGATCACTACGACAGAAGTTTCTCTATGAAAACCATGGGTGTTACTTTCACAATTCTTGTTGGTTCAGTAATCTTCTTATTTTTAAGATCATTAAATTTAAAAGATGAACAAGTCTAACAAACAACTTATTAACGAATTAAATCATCTAAAGCAGCATCTATTGTAGGGAATTGAAATGGAAACTCTAGTTCTATTAATCTTTTAGGTATCACCTTCTGACCTTTTGTCAAAACTGAAGCTCCTTCTCCCTGAATAAACTTTAATAAATTAGCACCTACTTTTAAGAACACTGGACGATGAAGCTTTTTACCCAATAGCTTAGAAAACTCACCATTGGAAATCATTTCTGGAGCAACTAAATTATATATTCCTCTGGATTTTGGATTTTTATATATGTACCATATTGACGACAATAAATCTGCGATATGGATAAATGGGAATGGTTGAAAACCATCTCCAATTACGGCCCCCACACCTAATTTAAAGGGAGTAATCATTTTAGCAAAAGCACCATTATCTTTATCTAATACAACACCTAACCGGATAATTGCAAGGCGTATTCCTTCATGATGAACCGGAGCTATAGCTGCTTCCCAGTCTCTGCATACTTTTGCTAAAAAATCATTTGAATGATGATCGGAAAATTCGTCATGAACTTCATATTTATCGTATATACCTACTGCAGAAGCAGATAATATTATAGATGGTTTTTCTTTTACTAACTTGAGCGCTTCTACTAATTTCTTTGTTGTGTTAATTCGGCTATTATAAATCTCTTTTTTATACTTATCTGTCCATTTTTTTAATATACTGGCACCCGCAAGATTTATAACCATATCTGCTCCCTCAATCTTATCAGCGATAGAGGACAAATCCGATTCAAAATCCCTTCTTGAAATATTTTCTACCTGAAAGCCATTTTCTTTAAAGAAATGCGTTATTTTTTGTCCTAAAAAACCAGTTCCACCCGTTAAACAAATTTTTACGCTCATAAATTCTGAATTTTCTGCTTTACTAAAGTAATATAATGATCACTTCTAATAAGGCCTTAATCAATAATTTAAATCTTCCCGATAATCAAAAAATATATTATCGAAAAAACAAGGCTTTAAATTAATAATAATTTCATCAATAATATAGTATTATTTAAATAGTTCAATAACCTTATAAATTCCATAGATTGAAACTAAGGTAAATATAATTTGAATAGCTAGTATTATTCGTTTGTATACCAGTGTTTTCTTCAACCTAAGTTGTTTACTTATAACCCATGGAAAAATAATCCAAACAAATACATTTAATACAACAATAAAAGAGATAAAAAATTCAGTCATAATATAAATTAGTTGGTTTCTTTTTCCAGCAAAGCCTCTAACTCTTCTGGCGTAACTCCATGATTTATTTCTCCGGCATGGAAAAACGATATTTTTCCGGTTTCTTCCGATACTACAATAGCCGAAGAATCAGTAGACTCTGTAACTCCTAAAGCAGCTCTATGTCGTAAACCTAATTTTTTAGGCAAATCAAAACTCTGGGAAACTGGCAAAATACAACCTGCCGCTTTTATTTTATTCTGAGCAACAATAACGGCACCATCATGTAAGGGACTATTTTTAAAGAAAATATTTTCTAATAACCTGGAAGATATAACTGCATTAACCAATTCACCGGTTTGCACATAATCCAACATCTCAGATTTTTTAGAGATCACAATTATAGCACCTGTTTTTGTTTTTGAAAGATTCTGACAAGCTCTTACAATAGGTTTATTATAGAAATTCATTACTCCATTGGAGTGTGTGGAGAATATTTTTTCAAAAGAGAACCTGTTTGCGATATTATATCTTGTTCCTAACAATAAGAAAAAGCGCCTGATTTCCTGTTGAAAAACAACAATCAGGGCAATAACTCCAACATTTACAATATTATCAAGTATGGTTGCTGATAACTCCATGTTTAATGACTTAATCAATAACCACAAAACAATAAATGCAAACAAACCAAAAAAGATATTCTGAGCAACTGTTCCTCTTATCAATTTATACAACCTATACATTAGATAAGCAACAACAACAATATCAACAATATCAATAAACCTTATGTCTAAAAATGTCATTTTATGCGTTTTTTACAGATTGCAATTTATTAAACAATGTAACACATTCTTTTGCCTCCTTTACATCATGAACTCTTATAATGGATGCTCCGTTTTGTAGTGAAACCATATTTAATATTGAAGTCCCGTTTAATGCTTTTTGAGGGTCACTATCTAATAAATTATATATCATAGATTTCCTGCTCAAACCTATCAATAAAGGTAATTCAAAAATCTGTAATTCTTTCATTCTATTTAATAGCTCATAATTATGATCCAAAGTTTTGCCAAAACCAAATCCCGGATCGATAATGATATCATGAACGCCTCTTTGCTTTAATTCTTCTACTTTTCCAGAAAAATAATCAATAATTTCATATAATACATCATATTCATAATCCGGTTTATTCTGCATATCCTGAGGTGTTCCTTTCATATGCATCATAATATATGGTACATTAAGATACTCTACAGTATCAAACATTTTTTCATCCATCTCCCCTGCAGAAATATCATTAATAATATCAACACCATAATCTTCCACTACAAATTGTGCTATTTCAGATCTAAACGTATCTATTGATATTATAATTTCCGGAAATTTTCTTCTTATAATTTCTAAGGCAGAAGATAGTCGTTGCTTTTCTTCCTGTATAGAAATATGGACAGCTCCAGGTCTTGATGAATAAGCACCTATATCAATTATATCAGCACCATCTTCCAGCATATTTTTTACACGTTGTACTATTGAGTTTTGGTCAAGGTATTTACCTCCATCAAAAAATGAGTCTGGAGTAATATTTAATATACCCATTACTTTGGGTTGACTAATATCTAACAACTTGCCTTTACAATTTATATATTGATTTGATTTTATATATCCTTCCATTTTTTAATTCATTCCTTTATTAATGCTCAAAAATAGTGATTTGAGTTATTACATAAGAGTTGAAGCAAATTTTTCCTCCAAAATTCTCTTTTATGGACATTTAATTTGTCATTATTTTCATTTTCAAAACCAATATTTTCAATTTGTTTTTATTAAAAACTGTTAATTATTCTTATTAAAAACCACCACACTCACACCCTAAAGCTCTATATATCTTACACATATATTTTTTAACACATTTCAATTTACATATCGACATATATACTTTCTTGGATATGTAGTTTATTGAATATATATTTGACCCAACAAATTAATAAAAACAAAAACCATACTTGATTCACAAATTCATTATGAGTTTTGAATAAGAGATAAAAATAAATAATAATCATATGAATAAATTAAAATTACTATTAGCTATTGTAGTTCTCAGCATTGGCATAAATGCTAAATCAAATGCTGAAGAATCTGACTCAACTAATGTTTTTTCTTTAAAACAAGCTTTAGATCTAGCTGAAAAAAACAATAGGGAAATTTTAAAGAGTATTGCTGAAGTAGATGGTGCAAAAGCAGATAACCAAAAAGCTATGGCTTCATTTTTACCAGCAATTGAGTTATCAAGCACTTATTCATCAACAAATGATGCGCTCTATTCATTTATGTACAAATTACAAAGACAAGTTGTATCACAAGCAGATTTTAATCCTGCACTACTTAACGACCCTGGTACAAACGATATGTTTAATACCCAGGTATCAGTTATGCAGCCAATCATTAATATTGATGCATGGAATGGCAAAAGTGCAGCAAAAAGTGCTTTAAAAGCCACTGAATTAAAAAGTGAATTTACTAAAGAGCATGTTCTTTATGCAGTAAAACAAACCTATTTCGGTTTACAGCTTGCTAAGAGTCGCTTATCTGTTATCGAAAAAGCTTATGAAGCTGCTAGCGCATACCTATCTATGGCTGAAGATAATATGAAGCAAGGATATTTAAAAGAAGCTGATGTTCTTTCTGTAAAGGTAAGGTTACTAGAACTTGAAGCACAAAAAAAGGAGGCAGAAAATCAAATTAAATCAGTATCAGAAATGCTTAATTTTCTGACTGGAAGAAATATTGATACTCCAATACAAATTGCAGATCAAATTGAAAAAATCTCTTTTACAGCAAAAGGAATCAATTCAGTATCTAATCGTTCAGATGTAATGGCCATGCAATATGGAATGAAAGCTCGTGAGCAAATGAAAAAAAGTGCTCTTATGAAATTTGTTCCCAGAATAAATGGCTTTGGAATGTACAATATGTATGATGAAAACATTGGAGGATTTGATGCTAACAGCTGGATGTTTGGGATAAAAATGCAATGGAAATTATTTAATGGAGGACAAAATATAGGTAATTATAAAAGAGCTAAAGCTGATTTTAACTACTCTAAAAATGATTACTACCAATATTTAGACAAAGGTAATATGGAACTTTCAAGTGCTTTAAGAAATATACAAGTAAATGAAAGTAATTTATTAACTTATAAAACAGCAGCAGAACAAGCAAAAGAATCTCTTAGAATAAGAACAAACAGATACAAAGAAGGTATGGAACGTACTTCTGATTTATTAGCAGCAGAAGCTACTTATGCAGAAAGTGAATTAAAGCACGTTAATGCCATTTACCAGTACAATGTATCCATTTTTAAATACGAGTTACTTTCTTCAGAATCAAAACTTTAATCAATCAATACAATATTATTATTAATTTACATAATAAGTAAGATCATGAAACTTCAAAAAATTGCTATCATATTTATCGCCACAGGATTATTTATTCAAAGTTGTGGAAATAGTACGGAAGAACAAACTAAATCTAATGGTATAAAAATTTCAACACAGGAAGTTAGCCTGGCTAATATAGCTAAATCATACCATTACTCCGGGACTATCAGTTCTTTAAAGAAATCTACTTTAAGTACAAGAATTATGGGTCAAATTGATCAGGTTCTTGTCCATGAAGGAGATCAGGTACAAAAAGGTCAATTACTTGTTTCTCTAAGAAGTAATGATATTGATGCTCAAAAAAGTCAGGTTGAAGCAAATATTTTAGCTGCTGAGGCTGGTTTTAAAAATGCTGAAGCTGATTATAAAAGAATCACATCTCTTTTTGAAAGCAAAAGTGCAACACAAAAAGAACTTGATGATATTACAACTCATTACCAAATGGCAAAAGCTCAACTTACTGCCGCAAAAAAAGCTAAAATACAAGTTGAAGAAACATTAGCTTATGCAAATATCAGAGCTCCGTATTCAGGTGTGATAACTGATAAATTTGTTGATTCAGGTGATATGGCAAATCCGGGAATGCCTCTAGTCGCTTTAGAGTCTCCTGACCAGTTTGAGGTTATAACACGAATCCCGGAATCAGAAGTAAATATTATTGAGCAGGATGATGCTGTAATGGTTGAACTTAAAAACTCAGAAGAAATTATCAAAGGAAAAGTAACTCATATAAGTCCATCTAGTCGATTTAGCGGAGCTCAATTCGAAGCACGTGTGTTATTGCAACCTACAGATAGCCAAAAAGAAATTATCAGAAGTGGTATGTTCGCTAATGTTGCTATACAAAAAGGTGAAGATGCAAAAATATTGATATCTGATAATCTAATAGTTAACAGAGGACAATTAACTGGCGTTTGGACAGTAAGTCAGTCTGGAAGTGCTTTACTACGTTGGGTTCAATTAGGTAAACAGTACAATGATCAAACAGAAGTTCTATCAGGACTTTCACAAGGCGACCAATTAATCATTAAATCTGAAGAAAGATTATATGATGGTTTGTTAGTTAGCGCCAATTAAACTTAACTTTTCACTTAAATTATATTATTCATTAATATAAACACTTTTGATAATGAAAACAGGATTTGCAGGGTCATTGGCCCGACAATTTATAAATTCAAAGCTAACACCATTATTAATGGTAGCTTTTGTAATCATAGGGCTTTACAGCTCTTATTTAACACCAAGAGAAGAAGAACCACAAATTGATGTACCTATTGCTGACATTATGTTACAGTATCCTGGTGCTAGTCCTAAAGAGGTTGAATCAAGAATTGTAAAACCTTTAGAGAAAGTTATTTCAAATGTAAAGGGAGTTGAATATGTTTACTCTCAGTCAATGCCAGAAATGGCAATGTTAATTGTTCAGTTTTATGTTGGAGAAGATGTGGAAAGAAGTTTGGTTAAGCTTTATAATGAAATTATGAAGAATATGGACCAAATGCCACAAGGGATCACTCTTCCTCTGGTAAAAACACGATCAATTGACGATGTTCCGGCACTTGGTCTAACTCTATGGAGTGAAAACTATTCTGATTATCAATTAAAACGTATTGCTCAGGAGTTAAATTCGGAGATAGAAAAGATCAACGAGATTAGTGAAACAAAAATTATTGGAGGTAGAAACAGAGAGATCAGAGTTGTACTTGACAGAGATAAAATGACAGGTTTTGGAGTAGATCCTTTAATGGTAACTCAGCAAATTCAGGCATCCAACCAACAGTTTTCATCCGGATCTTTCAATCAGAATAACAATGAGTATTTAGTTACTACAGGTAAATTTCTGGAAACTTCAGAAGATGTTTCAAATCTTGTTGTAGGCGTGCATGGCAATTCACCAGTATATCTGCATCAAATTGCAACAATAACAGATGGACCTGAATTACCAGTAAGTTATGTTTCATTTGGTTATGGAAAGGCAAATATACATCAAAATGATTACAAAGGTGAATACTCTGCTGTAACTATCTCGGTAGCAAAAAGAAGAGGTGCTGATGCTATGCGCTTATCTGAGCAAATAATGGATAAAGTTGAGCATCTTGAAAGTGAATTAATTCCTTCTGATGTACATGTAGAAGTTACTCGTAATTATGGTGAAACAGCTTCTGAAAAAGTATCTGAATTATTAATGCACCTTTTAGGAGCCATTGTATCTGTATCTATAGTAGTGATGTTAGCTATGGGCTGGAGAGGTGGCCTGGTAGTATTTATATCTGTACCAATTACCTTTGCCTTAACCATGTTTAGTTACTACTTCATGGATTATACTTTAAATAGAATTACTCTATTTGCATTAGTATTTGTAACGGGTATTGTAGTTGATGATTCCATCATTATTGCAGAAAATATGCACCGTCACTTTAAAATGAAACAATTACCATTTTTTCAGGCAGCATTAAGATCTATTGATGAAGTTGGAAACCCTACTATTTTAGCAACATTTACTGTTATTGCAGCTGTATTGCCAATGGTGTTTGTATCGGGTATGATGGGACCTTATATGAGTCCTATGCCTATTGGAGCATCTATTGCAATGATCTTCTCATTATTTGTGGCGCTAATGATTACACCATGGTTAGCTTATCGTTTACTTAAGCATGATGATGGAAAAGATGATGAAAAGGATTACTCTTTAGAAAAGACGCTTATTTATAAGATTTATGATAAAACAATGCGTCCTATGATTGAAAATAAAACCAAGCGTTGGGTATTTATTATAGGTGTAACTGTTTTATTATTTGGATCGGCAAGTTTATTTTTATTAAAGGTTGTTACAGTAAAAATCCTTCCTTTTGATAATAAAAATGAATTCCAGGTGGTAATTGACATGCCGGAAGGAACAACGTTGGAACAAACGGCTAATGTGACTAAAGAACTTGCAGCCTACCTTCGTCAACATGAAATGGTTACCAATTACCAATCTTATGTTGGTGCTTCTGCTCCTATCAACTTTAATGGATTGGTGCGTCACTATGATATGCGCAGAGGTTCAAATGTTGCGGATATTCAGGTTAACCTGGTTTCTAAAAATGACAGAGATATTCAAAGTCATGACATTGCTAAAGAATTACGTCCTGAATTACAAAAGATAGGATCAAAATTCAACGCAAATGTTAAGGTTGTAGAAGTACCTCCTGGTCCACCGGTAATGTCAACAATGGTTGCTGAGGTTTATGGTCCAAATTATGAGGCTCAGAAAGATATTGCACTTCAAATCAAAGATCTTTTTGCAACAACTGAAAGTGTAGTTGATATTGATTGGATGATGGAGGATGATCAGGAAGAGTTTAAATTTAATGTAGATAAAGAAAAAGCAATGTTGGCTGGTGTTAGTACACAACAAATTGTTCATGCATTAAATATGAATTTACGTGGTGCTAAAGTATCTAATCTATATGCAGAGAAAGAACATAGTCAGGTTGGTATTACATTACGAATGGCTCAGGAAGACAGAACCAGCATTGAAGATCTGAAAAAGATTAACCTGATGTCTGCACATGGAAATATGGTAGCAGTAGGTGATTTAGTTGATATTACAAAAACGATCAAACCTAAGAGTATCTATCGTAAAAATCAAAAAGAAGTAGTTTACGTAACTGCTGATATTGCTGGTACATTAGAGAGTCCTGTTTATGCCATACTTGATATTTCAGACAGACTTGACGAAATTAATGTACCTAAAGGATATGAAATTGAAGAGTTTTATAATGGTCAACCATTCTTAGAAGACAATTTTGGAATTAAATGGGACGGTGAATGGCAAATTACATATGAAGTATTCCGTGACCTGGGTGCAGCTTTTGCAGTAGTATTACTTATTATCTATATGCTTATTGTTGGATGGTTCCAGAACCTGAAAGTGCCGTTTGTGATGATGGTTGCGATCCCACTATCTCTTGTAGGTATTGTAATTGGTCACTGGATATTAAATGCCTTCTTTACAGCAACTTCAATGATTGGTATGATTGCTCTGGCAGGTATAATGGTCCGGAACTCCATATTATTGATAGACTTTGTTAACATCAGGCTCAAAGAAGGTATTCCTTTAAAAGAAGCTGTTATTGAAGCCGGAGCAGTACGTACTACTCCTATCCTACTTACAGCAGGAACTGTAGTAATTGGAGCAGTTGTAATATTATTTGACCCTATATTCCAGGGATTAGCTATTTCCTTAATGGGAGGAACTATTGCTTCTACTTTCCTTACCTTATTAATAGTGCCATTAATCTATTACATGGTAGAAAGAAAGAAATATAAAGAATCTACACCTATTGAATCATCTACTGATGAACAAGAAGTGTAAAAAGCAATAACTCATAGTTTAAAAGCTTAATTGTATTGAGTAAATAAACTATGAGTTAAGTTTAACATTTTTAAAACTATAAACATGAAGATGCTTGTAGCTACAGCAGTAGAAGAATATCGTCAAAAACTGGAACAGTTTTTTGGTGAGCAGAATGTACCTTTTTATAATGAACTTGAAGTAAAAGGTGTGGATAAAACAGGTAAAAAACAACATCGTGTTGGAAACTGGTTCACTTATAATGAAAATCCATATAACCTTGTTACATTTTTTACCATTGTGGATGATGATCAGGCTGATAAAATTATGGAAAGCCTGAGTCAATGTAAAATTGAAATGCCTAATTGTAAAATCAGAGCATACATTTTAAATATTGAAAAATCAGTACAGTAGAACTGTTAGTTAAAAGTATAAAGTCTAAGGTCGAAAGTCTAAGGTCGAAAGTTAAAAATAATAACCTTATCCTGGTTCAAGTTTGCAACTTGGACCTTTATTTAAAACCCTTTTGCTAAATCATAATTTTATCATATTCTATAAATAAATTATAAAGGGTAAAGTAACAAGATACAACCTTGCGACAGAAATAGGGATATAGAACACTGAAGAAAATGTATAAATTAGTGACATTAGACTTTTAATTAATTTGTTGACATATTTTATTCTACATGAAATAAATAATGCTAAAGGTTAGCTGTAAATCACCTTTTAACCCTATAACTTGTTACCATTTACCTTGTTTAAAATTAAAAACATATAATATGCAAGAAAGAATTGTAAGAGCTGTTGCCGGTACATTCATTTTGTTAAGCTTACTACTAGCCTTAACGGTTAATATAAACTGGCTTTATTTCACTGGTTTTGTAGGATTAAACATGCTACAATCATCCATTACAAAATGGTGTTTGTTAAATGATATCTTAACAAAATTAGGTGTACCTAAATAAAATTTAAACCCCGGAGTTCTATAGTATAGTATCCGGGGTTTTTACTTCTTATACTCCTCTCTGATAGCTTTTCTGGATGCCCTGTCTACAAGCGTAAAAACAGATTCCTCTTGAGTTTTTTGCCTCCCTGGTTGATGTCCTCTTACTTTAATAATCTGAATATTATAGGCATCAAACTTTCTATAAAACTCTTTATACAGATCCTGATTCTTTACTTCTTTATTTCCTCTTGTCAGATAATTATTATTCTCCAATCTTAGTCTTCTTTCCTGTAATCCTAAAATATTTTGTGAATCTGTATAAACTACAATTGTTGAATTTCCTTCCTTTTTAACCAAAGACAGTGCCCAAAGCAAATTTTCCAATTCTAATTTAGTTGATGATGTATCAATAAATCTTTTCAGCTTTACCTGTTGTTTAAGCACCTCTTTTGGTTGATTGATATCTTTTGTAAGCAAAACAGCCCCATATCCAACTTTTAATTGAGGATTAACACTACCGTCTGTAAAAAGATAAATAATATCTGTCATGTGCTGATAACTTTATTTTTAATCAATGTATAATATATTTCTATTCAGAGCTGTTTTAAATATTATTGTTAACTGGCGCTTCGCCCAGGCCCAACTTCGTTTTTTAGTTCACTAGGTCTGTATTTTAATTATGTTCATGATTTTCGCTTCGCTACAATTGTCTTGACACAAAAAATGAAGTAAAAAACTTATTCTATGATTATTGCTTCGTTCGGCATAACTCAAGTAAACTTGATTCTGCCCTCACTTAACCCAATAATTCAAGGCTGCACCCATCTCACTCAGAAAACTACGGTTATCTGACTGAAATCGCTTAAACTCACAGCGCATAAACAAAAACGATTTTTAATCGTCAAACTAACCTTGTTTTTGGATTCAATGGCTGAGGCCCTTATTGAACCAGCTAAAGACCAAATTCTATTTTTTATTTAGGACAGATTTGATTTCGATTAAAACATAAAATACACAATCATATTAGTCATTATATTACAAGGCTTTAAAGCATGCAAATAAAAGTAAAAGTTGACAAAATTACTGAATTTAAGAAGAATCATTACCTTTACAGCCGAATTAAGATAAGAAATGGCAAAAACACAAGAATCAACAAATACAAATAACGTTTTGAAACTTATTATATGGTTAAATAAACATTTTAACTTTTTAATGGGGAGTATCTCAGGTGTAGCAACCGGAACCATTGTATTTTTTATTAATTATCAACATGGTTTTACCCCAGCATTATATAGTTTCCTTCGGCAGTTTTTTTTCAATTTATTAATGGGTGGGTTCAACATCAGAACTTGTGAGAAACTAACTCAAATCATTAAATCTAAAAATGCAGCTATTACTATGGGTACCATCGTACCTTCTATTCAGGCATTTATTATACTTTATTCAATACATTATTTTGGTCACACACCTAAACCTGGAGCATCATCCATATGGCAATTTGGAGTTAACATTATTGTGTTTTTCTTTATGTCATTATTTTACCGCGATCCTGAAAATAAAATACAAGTAAAAACGATACTATTAAAAATAGTTCCTAAAATAAAAGGTTAAAAATACACTTTTGATATACTGTTTTTCAATTAGCACCTGGATATATTATAAGATGATTCAACTAAAACAGTTGTTTATAAGAAAAACATTGTACAATGTTGATGAATGAAAATCAATTATTCAAAAAGAGAAATTCCATTAACAATTACACTTGTTAATGAATCTATTATGGAATTCCAAGAAGTTTATGAAATCTTGGAGTAAGGAATATATATTAATTTTTAATTACATCACCTGTTTTTTTTAATATTTGAGATTTAACTATAATGAAATTGAAACATGTGTTTCATAAGGCAAAATCCAAACATAATAAATTTTCAACTTTGTTTTAACATATCAATTTAGCCTGATGTATACCCCCTATTTCGGTAAGATAAATCCATTTTGAGTTTTAATGATATTTACCCCCGTATCTCCCATCCATCTTATTGCTTATTAGAATCAAACCACAACAAAAGGGGAAAATAAATATGTAAAATATGGGTATATCTTATTGCTTATTAGAATCTTATCACAATAAAACCTTAGTGCCGAAGGAAAAAATCCCTATACTCCCGCCTCGGTGGGAGTTTTTATTTATATAACTGCTTGTATTTAATTTATCGTTGCTTAAATCTCTGCAACTATCTCCTTTTCGAGAATGTTAATATCCTCAATCAAATTTATTGTTGTATCATGATATAAGTTTGAATTTAAATATCGTAGAGATTTTCCCTCCAAATCAATAATATCACTATAGTAATGGTTTACCAATACTTCTTTCATTTTATTAAATACAGCAAAAACATACTCTTCTCTTTTCTGGTTATCTTCGTACATCTCCCAAAATATTTCTGAAAATTCAGCTACGCCATCTTCTGGAATAATTAATAGGCTTAAACGTCTATTTAATTCTTTTTCCTGTTCCTCTCTCTTTAATCTCTGAGGAACATTTGCTATAGATTCACTAACATCACTACTCATACATAAAAATAAAGTACTCAAAGCTTCATCCGTTGCATTTTCAAGAATAGAATACACTTTTAAAATATATTTATTAATATTATCGTTAATGACAGGCTTATAAATTTTTACAATCTGATAAATTCCAGACTCAAAATCATACTTAAATTCTTTATATATCTTCTCATATTTATCTGTTTGTGTAAACAAATGATCATATCCACCTTCGTTCTTTTCAAATGACATTTTGCGTTATAGTTTGGTTAATAAATAAGTTACAGCGATTTAATAAAAAAGTATTACATATAAAACTAATATTTAATATAACTCAAAAAATCAATCTCCTTTTTTAATAGTATTTTATAAAACAAAAAAGCCGCCCTATCATTAAGGCGGCTCATGTAACATTTATTGCAAATTAAATTATCATACTTATACTACAACCATATTGATACTGGATCACTATATATTTTATTACCTGTTGACGATACTGCTACTACCTGATAGTACATTTTTACATTTGTTCCTCTATCACAATCACTCATTGACAATTCTGTTGTTTCTCCAACTTTTGTTTTGTATGACATACTCGACGATGTAGATACATAAACCTGATAAGATACTGCATTATCTGCCGCATTCCAGCTTATACTTACACACGATCCTTCCTTAGTAAGCGTTACACCTGCTGGTTTTGATGGAATTATATCATTTGATGCAGGATATACTATTTCCTGAACGTAGGACTCACCTATAGTTTCTCCACTTTTATTTTTTGCAACAATCTTCAAATAATAAGTATTGCCTTCTAAATAACCCCAATCATCCGTCCATGCATATAGATCAATAATTTGATTGTAATTCCAATCTGGTAATAAATAAGGATTAGAATCTGCTAATTGATATCCATCCTCCATTGAATTTGATGTATATAATTCAAATATAACATCACCACTAGTTGTCCATTCACTTTGATCGCTAACTAAATCAGATGATACAACTACAACACCTAAATTTAATGCTCCATTTCCCTGATCATGAAAACCAAAATGGTCTATTACTAAATTAGCTATTGCACTGGCTGTTGTAAAAGTAACAAGTACATCGTCTGTTGAGTATTGTATTTCTGATTCGTTACTATTATATGCATAAATATATAATGTATAATCAGTTCCGGCAGTTAATGATTCAACAGTAATGGAATTTTCTCCTTCAACAACATCGGTTAATGTATATAACGGTGTTGAATCAGAAGTTTTTGCTCCGCTGTATACTTCAATACCTGTACAAGTTCCGGTATAGTTAAATGTTAACTCTACCTTTTCCTTCGCTATATCTGTAACAATAAAATCAGTAGGTGAATTAGGAGCTTCCAGTACATTTTCTTCCTGATCATCGTTATTTTCATCTGTAGATGTTGATTTAGAATAAACTATACTATTATAAACGTCAGTAATTTGATCAATTGAATCACTTTCAGACGAAACAATATAGTAGTACTCAAATCCATCTGCATCAGTTACAATTACCCCTTCATATTCTACTTCAACAATAGCACCACTTGAATCAACTTCCTCAATAACGACAGTACCTTTTTCCCATGTTATATAATAGCTATCTCCATTGGGATCTATCATTATACCAGTGCCATCACTTTCAAGGTTTACGTATACTGAAATACTATATTGATCAGACTCCCATTTACCGACAAAATCTGACGTTGAATACTTTTCAATGCTGTCATCATTCGAATCTTCATCCTTTGAACAAGAAGTAATTAAAAGTGCAAATAATACACTAAATAAAATTGTTAACTGTTTCATTAAAATATTGTTTACGATTTTTATTAATAGTTTTGGATTAAGGCTGGTTTCTGGCTTTATTAAATTAACACCGCAAATAATTCGGTATAATGCATTATAGAATTAGGAAAGATTATTTTTGATTATAAACCCAAAAGAATTCAGGTGTATATTTAAATTTGCGTTTAAATGACTTTGGATAGCAATCCATAAAACTACTATTTGAGCCAAATAAATCAACAAATTCCTTATTTCTGAACTTGCCAAATAAAAATGGAATTCCACCTGGGTATTTAACAACAAAACTTTTGGTCTCACCAACTTTCTTTACTCTTATTGCTTTGTAATAATCTCCCATTTCATTTTTAATACCCATTAACATTCCTGCCAGATTCAAATCACGTCCATATGATATTTGATGAGCCCCTAGCGATACATACACTTTGTATTTATTATCAAAGCCATTGTTTACTAAAAGCATTAGATCAGACTCTTCTTTACCCTTTCCGCTAACACTCTTAACTACTCTTTCCAGTATTACAGGTTTATAATATTTTTCCTGATCAAAGTCTTTAAATTGCTTAATATCAAAAGGAAGGTTCTTTTGCTCTACTTCAGACAAATTTTTATTCCCGATACTTAAATTTATATTTAACTCAATATCCTTATCCAGAAATTTTTCGTCAGGAATAAATTCAACCCGGTCAACATCTTTCTTTTTAATTTCATGAACTTTTCCATTTGTATCATACCACTGCCATTTATCAAACTTGATCAATACCCCTTGTTTAAATTCCCCTTTAATTTCGGTGCCATCTAATAATTTAATGGTTCCTTTTCCTGGTATTGGAAATTTATCAAAACCATTCCTGAATTTTACGCATTCCACATCTTTTGATTGTGCAAAAATCATACTGCTAACAAAAACAAGTAATGTCAAAAATTTAAATTTCTTCATTTCAAACTAATAATTATATTTAACATAGTCACTTAATAAAGTTATACAACTTTGAGTCCTTAGTATAAAAAACCAGTCTTCTCAATTACATATTATCAATTATTGAACGATGGCAAATGTATATTCAAATCCGCCTAATTCACCTGCACTTTTATTACTTTTAAAGATTTCGGAACATCTTTAAAGTATTCGGAATTTATTTTAAAGAATCTAAACTTTTAAATATTTTTAATTGAACTCAAATGCACCCAAGCTAATATTATGTATATTTGCGCGAATCATAAAAAAATAAATATCCCCCTTTTTTACAGAATAAATACACTATTAGATCGATATAGAAATGAAGACTTATATTACAACTTTAACTTTATCTATTTTTTTATTATTAAACTTTAGTTGTACCAATAATTCAGATGAGATTGACAATAAAATTGATTTATTTTATCAGGAAGCTATTAATAATTCAAATAACTTGATACAAGCTTCTGAGATATATAATAAAAAAGAAAATGAAATATTAACAGAACCAAATGATAAAGAATCGAAAGCCAAATTATGCTACATTGATGCATTATACTACAAATCCATTAACAATAAGGATTCTGTTATGATTTGTCTTGAAAAGGGTTTTGATCTAATAAGAAAGAATTCTGATTTAAAATTCAACATTGCCCTATTAGCGGCCCAAAGTGCAGCTCGCATTCGCCAAAAAGATAAAATGGATATATATTATAATTACTGTAATAAACGAGCACAAAAAACTAAAAACATAGTACATCTTGCTCAATGCAAAATAATATATGCCTTATATTATATGAGTGAAAATAAAGATTCTGAGGCAATTTCTTTTCTCCAAAATGCTGATAGTCTTTTAAAATACAACAACATAAACAACTACAGGGATTACTACCAATATCTCTTAGGATATAATTATGAAAGGCAAAGCTTTAACACTAAGGCCTATGAGCACTATTTAAACTCACTAGCTTTATGCGACTCCACTAAGAATAACTTCAGAAAATTACAGAATTACCAACGTATAGTTTCTCTATACAGAAAAGACAAGCGCTTTGAGGAAGCATTAAAATGGCAAAAAGAAAAGCTTGAGCTGGTAAAACAATCAAATAACTTACGCCTTTTAAGAGAAAGCTATGAAGGATTAGGAATTATTTATACAGAAATGAAAGACTGGAATAATGGAGAAAGGTATTTTCAGGAATCTTTAAAATATGCTAAAGAATCTAAAGTTAAATCAGGCATAGCAACTTCATTAACAAATTTAGGAAACTTCTACTATGAAAAGGGAAATTACAAGAAGGCTGCTCAAATACTTGAAGAAGTTTACAATTACAAAAAGACTATTAATGCCAGTAATTCATCTCTTATAAATACATTAAATTCTTTAGGCAAAACATATAATGCCTTAAACAACACACAAGTAGCTCATAAATATCTTAACGAATCCCTTCAACTAACAGATTCAATAGAATCAATACATTTAAAGGCTGTAACAAACAAACATATTTATGAACTATATAAAAAGGAGAAAAATTTTCCGGAAGCTATTAAATATGTTACTGCATATCTGAAATTTGAAAAAGAAAACGAACTTAGGAAATCATCTGATAAGCTTAAAAAGCTTATGGTAGAATATGAAACTAAAGAAAAAGACCAGCAAATTACCATGCAAAAACAAGAGCTAACAAATAGCAGAATTATAATATCGGCTCTATCCTTTATTGTTAGTCTGATAATTGTAATTTTTATTTTAATAATCTTAAATAAACGAGTCAGACAAAAAGCCATAACTACTATTTACAAACAACATATAGAAGCTCAACACAAGCAGGAAATTATTAATAACTTAATAAAAGAAAGAACAACATCTAATATCCAAACAAATGAAAACAGATTACTGTCTAATTTATTATCATTATTAGATAAGGAACAGGTATTTAAACAACAAGATCTCACACTTGATCTATTGGCTGCTAAGCTAAATACAAATATCACCTACGTTTCACAAATAATAAATAAAGAATTTGGGTGTAACTTCAATACGTTAATAAACAGATACCGGATTTCGCATTGTAAAAAATTAATCGAGGGCAATAAAAAAGATAAATTACTAATGAAGCAACTTGGCTTTGACTCAGGATTTGCGTCACAATCTACATTTTAAAGTGCATTTAAAGCAGAAGTAGGAATGACTCCACTGCAGTATCAGACTGTAATTGCCTTAAACAATAAAGGCATTTAATAATTATATAGATAAGGATATTTTCAATCTCAGCACGGAAATTCTTTACAATATTGACTATAACTATGTGCTTTACATTATTTACACGAGAAATATATTAACGCAAAATTTCTTTAATTAATGTTAACAACATGATTTAACTCATAATTCTAGTGTTGTAAAACACCTTTTAAACTATTATTAATTGATTTTTTTCTAAAAAAAGTGATTAAAATCACGTTTTTTGACTCTTTGAGGATAGTAAATACATTGGGATGGTAATATTACAGAAATTTTTCTTTATATCAAAAAGCATGTTATAAAATATGCTTAAACTTTGTTATAACACTATTTTTATATGCACTCTTTGATTATTTTTGTGTCAAAATAAAATTCATTAATAACCGTAGCAAACCAAAAACATGTCAAAAAAATTATTGATTAGAGACCTAACGCTTAGAGATGGTCAGCAGTCGTTATTCGCAACCAGATTACGACAAGAACAAATTGATAGAGTTCTTCCTTTTTATAAGGATGCAAACTTCTATGCAATGGAAGTATGGGGTGGAGCTGTACCTGATTCTGTAATGCGTTACCTAAACGAGAACCCTTGGACACGTCTTCAAACAATTAAAAAAGCCGTAGGTGATGTTAGTAAACTTACTGCTTTATCAAGAGGACGTAACTTATTTGGTTATACACCTTATACTAACGAAATTATTGATGGATTCTGTAAAAACGCCATTGATTCAGGACTAGGTATCATGCGTATCTTTGATGCATTAAATGATATCAACAATGTAAAGTCTACCATTAAATATGTAAAACAACACGGAGGTATTGCTGACTGTGCTGTTTGTTATACAATTGACCCTGTTTATCCTGAGCCACCAAAGAAAAAAGGATTAGCTGGATTATTTGGTAAAAAAGAAAAAGGTCAGGAACCAGTATTTACAGACGAATACTTTATTAATAAAGCAAAAGCTCTTGAAGAATTAGGAGCAGATATGATTACTATTAAAGATATGAGTGGACTTATACCACCAACTCGTGTTTCTAAATTAGTAAATGACTTTAAGAAAAGTGTTAAAATTCCAGTCGATTTCCATACACACTGTACACCAGGTTATGGATTAGCAGCAGTATTATCAGCAATTATTGCAGGTGTTGACATCGTTGATACAAACATCTGGAACTTTGCAGGAGGACCAGCAGCACCAGCTATCGAATTAATCTACTTATTTACTAAGAAATTAGGAATTGAGATGGATGTTAATATGGAAGCTGTTGCTAAAATCAATGCTGAGTTAGTAAATATCAGAAAAGAATTAGCAGATGTAGACGGAGTAAAAATATTCCCTAATCCATTTAACCCTCTTACTGATGAGCTTCCAGCTAATATCGAAGCTGAATTCGACAAAGCAATTGAGTCAGCAAAAGCAGGTAAAGAAGAAGCTTTATTAGATGCTTGTCATGCAATTGAGGATTATTTCAACTTCCCAAAACCAAACAACCTGGTTAAGGATGCTGAGATCCCTGGTGGTATGTACACAAACATGGTTGCTCAGTTAAAAGCTCTAAAATCAGAAGACATTTTAGAGGATGCTATGAAATTAATTCCTACAGTACGTATGGATGCTGGTTTACCTCCATTGGTAACTCCAACAAGCCAGATTGTAGGTGCTCAGGCTGTTAACTGTGCTATGGACCTTAAAAAAGGTAGTGCTATGTACACCAACGTATCAAACCAATTTATTAGTTTGGTAAAAGGCGAATATGGTAAAACTCCTATTCCGGTAAAACCTGAATTCAGAGAAAAAATTTGTGGACATAGCGATGAGCGTCCATTCGATACTTCCACATATAAAATGCAACCAAATCCAGTATTAGAAGATTTTGGTGGTGTTAAACTAGCCGAAAACGAAGAAGAAGTATTATTACTTGAGTTATTCCCAATGGTTGCTAAAGGTTATTTAACCGGAGTTAAAAAAGCTGCATGGGAAGCAAAACAAGCAAAAGAACCTAAAAAAGAAGTTGCTGCAGAAGAGGCTCCTAAAAAAGAAGCTCCTAAAGCTACAGGTAAGAAAGTTACTATTCCTATGCCAGGAAGAATTTTACAATATCTTGTAAAACCTGGTGATAAAGTTGAAAAAGGACAAACTGTTGCTACTTTAGAAGCAATGAAAATGGAAAATAGTATTACTGTAGATTTTGCTGGCTATGTAAATACATTGATGGCTGCAGAAGGTGATACTTTACCTGCAGATGCTCCAATTATGGATATAGTTGATGCTCCGGTTGCAACTGAAGCTCCTGCTCCGGCACCAAAAGCTGCAGCAAAAACAACAGGACCAACTAAAGCAGTAAACGTTCCTATGCCTGGTAAAATTTTAGACATTCAGGTTAATCCTGGTGATAAAATTGAAAAAGGTCAGGTTGTTGTAATTCTTGAGGCTATGAAAATGGAAAACAGTATTACAACTGACTTTGCTGGAACCGTAAATGATATTTTTGTAAATGTTGGTGACACAGTTGCTGCAGATACAAAAATTCTTGATATTGCATTATAATTTATAAAATAAGAACAAGAGTTTTGCTCTTGTTCTCTTTTTGCATCATCATCTACAAAATAAAAAGGAAGAAGCCCGAATTGATTTTATCAGTTCGGGCTAATTTTTTATCCATTAATAGGATTATATTACTTATAATTTCGAATCACAAATTCGTAAACGTTTTGATACATTATCTTTTCTAAAATCATTTCAACGCTTAATCCCATTGATATTTCTTCAAAATCAGAATTTCCATCAAAATAATCTTTTAAAGCGTCCATTAAATTCTGAAACTCATCCGCAACAATAAAAGAATCAACAGGATTTATCATTCCATCAAAATCAGTACCCAAACCAATTGAACTCCAAATTTTCACCTTATCAACTTCACTTTCAACAGAATCAATATAAGCCTTTGCTATTTCTATAATATTATCACCAATTTGTTTAGTCCAAAATCTGACAACCTTTTTATCATTGTTTTTGATTTCTCTATTCGAAAATTTATCCGCTTCATTAATAATCACTTCACCCGATAAAATTCTCTGATCCAAATTCAAGCCTATTATACCACCTGAACTCACAATGATTCTCACTTCTTCCTTAGATAAATTTATACTCCAAGGATTAAAATCCTCCGAATTTTTATATTTTGTTTTATCGGTATCTGGTAAAACAATTGAATCCAGTATTGTTTCATGATTTCCAAATCCCATATGACTTGCTATAATTGGTATTCTTTCACTTGGAGCTTTTCCTTCGTTATACTTTGCTATTTTATTATAATACCAAATTCGGGCTGACACACTCATATGTTTTGTGTCAATCAAAATTCGTTTCCCGTTTCCTTTAAATTTTCCAATACCCAATAGGCAATCTATAACATCTTCTCCTCTGGGATTAACAGGTTCATTCAATCCTATTTGTTGATGTAAAAGAAAGGATGCAGCACCATCCGGGATACTACGAGCATGCCCTAGCATTCCATTATAAAAATGATGAGACATAGTAACATACAAAGGAATATAGTCCCAATTGGATTTAATTTTATTAATATTACTTATAGTAGTTTTATGTACATCCGGATTATGAATCACCTGATCTGCATTACCTGAGATTAAAGAATGCGCCCCTTCTATAGAAGGAATTACAATAATTACATTTTCATCGCTTTCATACTGTTCAATATCCATGGCATCTTTAACCAACACATATTTCCAATCTTCTCCATTTACCTTATGAACTTTATTATTCTCTAATTTTAAAAACTCATACTCTTTTTCGAGAAATTCAAAATAGTTAAAAGCATCACTTTGTACAGTATTGATGTAGTTAATAGGTAGGTGACTAATGAAAAATTTAGCTATTATATCAGAGATATCTCCTTCTCCAATAATTGCAGGATCCAGCCAACTTTGCTCTAAAGGATACAAAGCAGCCACAATTAGTTTTACATTTCCTCTGGCTAAAGCCGGCATGCTGGTTTGAAAATATTCAGGATAGGGACTATCTCTCTGACGTTTTTTAGGTTTATTATCACTCCATAATGAGTTTTTCTTTCTTTTTCCTGCCTCTTTAAATGCAAAGGGATGCATTGTTGGATGACAATGCAAATCAGCAAAAATCTTCTTCATAGTTATTTTTAGTTATAGTTCTTAGCCTATGGCAATTTGTTGATAGAATTAAGATGTACAATAGTAAACCTGAAACAAATCTAATTGCAACATTAATACTTCATTATTTGCACTAACCTTCCCCTATATTCTTTTCTTAATACTAAATAATGAAGCTATGGGATAATTAATCACTTGTCAATTTCTAAATCAACTACTTCAACATTATATACAATGCTTTTTCTACCAGGGATTTTATCATCGTCACCCACTAATCCATAAGCACGGTGTGGAGGCATAATAAAAGTGGCCTTTGATCCCTTTTTTAATAATAAAATCCCTTCTTCCAAACCGGTTTCAACTCCGCCCTGTCCTACTTTAAACTTTTTATTTCCCAACGAATCAGAAGAATAACAAAATGTACCATCTAATAATGATATTAAATATGATATTTCAACCACATCTCCTTTTGTTACCATAGCTCCCGTACCCTCTTCATCTATACGATACCATAATCCGGTTTTGGTTTCCTTCATATCAAGATTATTCTCCTCAATATATTCCTTAATAGCATCAGCATCCAAGGTAACCATCCTCCTGTTCAATGAAATCAATTCTTCAGCAGTAGGTCTGCGTTTTTGTTCCTTATCGTTATTTTGCACTGCGCACGAAGCCAAAAAACCAATAAATAATCCTATTGTAATATAAACTCTAATCATATTATTTACTTTCTAAATAATTCTGGTAAAATCTAGCAATTTCAAGTTTGAATTTCTCAATGGTATCTTCCATATTCAATTGCGACTCCCCTCCTGCTGCATTTCTATGACCACCACCATTAAAATTTAATTCAGAAAACTGATTCACAGGAAAATCTCCTCTTGATCTGAAAGAACATTTTACTTTATCATCTTTCTCCATAAAAAAGGCCGAGATATTAATCCCTTCAATGCCCAACGGATAATTAACAAATCCCTCGGTATCTCCTTGTTGAAAATTATATTTATCTAATTCATCTTTACTCAACCATAAATAAGCAGCATTTTGCTCTGGTAATAAAAACATTTTTTCACCAAGTACATGACCTAACAGTTTCATTCGATAAAATGAATTACTATGAAAAACCAGCTCATGAATTTTATCCTTATTAATGCCTTTTTCTAGTAGTTTGGCAACAACTCTATATGTATCCGGATTTGACGAATTATAACTTAAAGACCCCGTATCTGTCATAATACCAGTATAAAAACATTCTGCAGCAAATTCATTAACATACTGATCAAAACCTACCTTATTAATAACGTTATATACCAATTCGCAAGTAGATGATGATTCTGGAACCGAAATCATAATTTCAACAATATCATATGGATAAGGGTGATGATCAATCATAATTTTTTCACCGGAAAAATCTGCAATAAGACCACTCATCTCACCTACTCTTTTCAGACTGTTAAAGTCAACAAATATCAATATTTCAGCTTCTGAAATTCTTTTCGTAGCAGCTTCTTTTTGTTCTTCATATACCAAAACATCATCTGCACCATTCATCCAACTTAAAAACCGGGGAAAACCAGAAGGTGTAACAACCTGAACTTCCTTATTCATTCCTTTCAATACATTTTTTAGTCCTAATGATGAGCCCATTGCATCACCGTCAGGATTTAAATGAGGAATAATTACTATATTATGAACACTGTTAATCTTTTCTTTAAACTGAACCAGAATTTTATTATCAATCATTACTTAATTTTTAATCATCAAATATAGTTAAATAAAGAAGACTGAATTTTGAGTTATTCGAAAATATTCCTAATATTAAATTCTTCAATGTAGAATAAATTAAACATACACTTATGGCAGGAAATAAAACTTTAACAATCATTAAACCTTTTGCGGTAAAAAAGAGAAATTTAGGTGCCATACTAGCAAAAATAGAGGAAGCAGGATTCCGATTCTGTGCTATTAAAACCCTAAAATTAGATAAACACGAAGCTGAAGAATTTTATATCGAGCACAAAGAAAAACCTTTTTATGAAGAGTTGACAGAGTTTATGTCATCCGGACCAATAACAGCCGCGATTCTTGAAAAAGAAAATGCGGTTGAGGACTTTAGATTTTTAATTGGTGCTACTGATCCTTCTGAAGCCAAAGAAGGTACTATCAGAAAAATGTTTGCTACAGACAAAGCACATAACGCAATTCACGGATCAGATAGCGATGCAAGTGCTGAGCGGGAATGTGACTTCTTTTTTAGTAAAAGAGAAAGGTTATAATCATTACAAAATAAGTAAAGCTGGAAGCAAATAAATTAATCAACGTCTTCCAGTTTTGCTAATAATTTTCAACTTCTTATTTCTAATTAAACCTTGTGATTAGGGTATCTATACGATTTAATTTTTCTCCCCCAAAAAAAAAGAATATCCAAATTCAACCAAATTACAACAATATTATAATCCTATTCTACAAATAAATAAACAACATATCGTTATCATTTATTGCATTAAATAAGTTATAAGAATGAAAGAATCTAATAACAAGAAAAGTATTACTGAATCATCTTCTCTTTTCAGTAATATAGAACATATGTCTGTACCGGAAATATTATTTAATATTAATAACGAGGATGCCAAAGTACATAAGGCAGTACAGAAAGCAATTCCTCAAATTGAAAAATTGGTAGAGAATATAGTGATCAGAATGAAACAGGGAGGAAGAATTTTTTATCTCGGAGCAGGTACAAGTGGAAGGCTTGGTGTTTTAGATGCCTCGGAAGTCCCTCCTACATTTGGAGTCTCCGAAAATATTGTCATTGGATTAATAGCTGGTGGTGATATTGCCCTAAGAAAAGCAGTAGAAGCTGCAGAAGATGATCCTGATAAAGCCTGGAAAGAGTTAATGAATTACAATGTAAATCATTTAGATACAGTTATTGGAATTGCGGCTTCAGGTACCACACCATATGTAATTGGGGGAATTAAACACGCCAGAGAAAATGGCCTGCTTACCGGTTGTATCACATGTAATCCTGAAAGCAAAATTGCTGATGTAACAGAGTTTCCAATTGAAGTGATAGTCGGACCTGAATTTATTACTGGTAGCACGCGCTTAAAAGCAGGCACAGCGCAAAAAATGGTACTTAATATGATTACAACTACCATAATGATTAAGATGGGCCGTATTAAAGGAAACAAAATGGTGAACATGCAACTAACCAATAAGAAGTTGATTGACAGAGGATCCAGAATGATTATGGAAGAAACCAATCTTTCCTATGAACAATCAAAAAAGTTCTTATTAAAATATGGTTCAGTAAATAAAGCCTTAGAAGCCTTTTTTAACAGAAAATAAATTTATATTAATCAAAGAAATAAGGGATAAGAGCATTCCTTACTCCCTTCCCAATACTCAATGCTTCAAAAATTACCTTATCACCATTGCAGTAACTACCTGATGACCTACCTCATTGTTTAATGCATACATTATTTTATCCCGAAGCATCAATAACTCATTACGCATAACACTGGAATTAATACTCACGTAAAGTGTTCCATTGTTCATAAAAATCTGATTCGTAGCTCTTGCCACTGTTTTTCCAATTACTTTTTCCCAGGAACGCACCACTCTGTTTTCAAGCATTTTATGATCCAGATGATCGCGTTTCAAAATCTCCGAAATTACTTCTCTTATTTTTACAGCTTCCTTCTTTTTCATTATGCTATTGTTTCTTTATATAAAGTAAATTGTCCACCATCAACAGAATATACCATACTGTCTTTTTTAATTCTTTTTAATATTGGTAATATTCTATTTAATTGAGTATCTGTTATAAATATTTGTTTAAAATCTTCGCCTCCTACCAGTTCAATCAATCTATCTCCTCTTTCAGAGTCCAACTTATCAAAAATATCATCCAGCATTAAAATAGGTTTAGTATTCTTATGTTGGACTAGAAATTTAAACTGCCCCAGTTTTAGTGCTATTAAAAATGTTTTCTTTTGTCCTTGAGAACCAATCTTCTTAATTGGATAACCATTAATTTTAAACTCTACATCATCTCTATGTATTCCACGTGTACTATATCCTAAAATCAAATCTTTCTTTCTGGCTTCTTTTAGTACCTCTTCAAAATCCTCTTTTTTAAGGTGCGATTTATATTCAAAATCAACTTCCTCTCCACTCCCTGAAATATAATTATATACTTCATGAAAAACATCTTTCAATTCAGATAAAAAAACTTCTCTGGCATTTGAAATTTTACTACCAAGCGATGACATCTGCATATCCCAGATATCCAACATAGCGTTAGTTTCAGCATTCAAGGTACTTATACCCTTTAAATATGCATTACGCTGAGCCAAGACTTTATTATAAGAAATTAAATATTCAAGATATGACTTATCATATTGTGAAATAACACTATCAATATATTTTCTTCTTAAATCACTTCCTTCAACAATCAAACTTTCATCCTGAGGTGAAATCATCACCAAAGGGAGTAATCCTATGTGACTTGAAAGCTTTTCGTATTCTTTCTTGTTTCTCTTAAACTGTTTTTTCTGTCCTTTTTTTAATCCACAGTATATATTTTCCTCATTTTCACCTAATTCATAAGCACCCTGAATAACAAAAAAATCATTATCATGCTTAATACTTTGGCTATCAATTGGATTAAAAAAGCTTTTACAAAACGACATATAATATACAGCATCCAATAAATTGGTTTTACCGGCACCATTGTTTCCTACGAAACAATTAATCCCCTCAGTTAAAACCAATTGTGCAGCTTCAATATTTTTAAAATTTATAAGATGTAGCTTTTTTAAATGCATATATTATGTTTTCAGCTCACAAATGTAATTATTCAACATTAATATCTTAACATTTCCCTATTTCAAAAAGAATAAAAATGTTAAAGAATTTTGAACCACATATTTTGATTTTTTCACAAAAGAATTACATTTGCGTATCAATAAAAAATAATAATTATCCATGTCGAATAAGGAAAAAGAATATGCTACTGAAAGTGGTATTGAAAACGTTGAACATGCGTTAAGTAGAACAGAGCAATTTATTGAAGATAACCAGAAGATCCTAACAATTATAATGTTTGCAATTATTATTATTGTTGGTGGATACTGGGGAGCTAAAAAACTTTACTTTTTACCAAAAGCAAACGAAGCTCAGGAATCTATGTTTTTTGCTCAGAATTATTTTGAAAAAGACAGTTTTAAACTGGCTTTAAATGGTGATGGTATGAATATGGGTTTTCTTGAAGTAGCGGATAACTATAGCATGACAAAACCTGGAAAATTAGCTAAATATTATGCTGGTGTTTCTTATTTACATTTAGGTGAGTATGATAATGCGATTGAATATTTAAGTGATTTTTCTACAGATGATGAATTATTAAGTGCAACTGCCAAAGGTGCTCTTGGTGATGCATATCTTGAAAAAGGTGATACTGATGCTGCAATTAGCAACTACAAATCAGCAGTTCAGGTTAACAATAGTGTTGTTGCTCCTACTTATTTCTTTAAACTAGGATTAGTTTACGAAAGTCAAAAGAAATATGAAGATGCTGTTGAAGCATACAAAAGCATTAAAGATAATTTTAGCACAAGTACAGAAAGCCGTAATATCGATAAATATATTACTAGAGCTGAACTTCTTGCAAAAAAATAAACTTATTTGAAAAATTATAATAAAAGAGGTTGCCAATATTGGCAACCTCTTTTATTTTTGCATCATATTAAAAAGAAATACTTATGGCAACAAGTTTAAAAAATTTATCAGATTACGATAAAACAAAAATGCCTTCTGCTGCAAATATGAAGTTTGGTATTGTTGTTTCTGAGTGGAATGAAGAAATTACTGAAGCTTTATATGAAGGTGCATATAATACTTTAATTGAGAATGGAGCTAATCCTGATAATATTATTAAAAAATACGTACCTGGAAGCTTTGAGCTAACAAAAGGAGGTAAATATATGGCAGAATACACAGATGTTGATGCTGTAATATTATTAGGATGTGTTATAAAAGGAGACACACCTCACTTTGATTTTGTTTGTGATGGCGTTACTCAAGGTGTTACTCAATTAAATTTAGATTATTCTATACCATTTATTTTTGGACTGATCACAACCCTTAACTTACAGCAAGCCAAGGACCGAGCAGGTGGAATTCATGGCAACAAAGGGGATGAAGGTGCAGTTACTGCAATAAAAATGGTGAATATGGGTTGGAGTTTAAAAAAATAGTTTTATATTTGCATCCGCTTTCGGGGAGATACCAAAGCGGCCAACTGGGGCGGACTGTAACTCCGCTGACTTTCGTCTTCGTAGGTTCGAATCCTGCTCTCCCCACAAAAGATTTAAAACGATAAATCTTAAAAGAAATTTTGCCAATGTAGCTCAGCTGGCTAGAGCAGCTGATTTGTAATCAGCAGGTCGTGGGTTCGAGTCCCTCCATTGGCTCAATTTTATTTTGCGGAAGTAGCTCAGCTGATAGAGCATTAGCCTTCCAAGCTAAGGGTCGCGGGTTTGATCCCCGTCTTCCGCTCAAAAGAAAAGCCATCTGAAAAATCAGATGGCTTTTTTCGTTTTTAATATTTCACTAATCTTTAATATCATCTCTCCATTTCTTATATCTATCATTTGAATGATATAAAAACCAATCTGTAATTACTCCAAATAGATATAATAAACCAAACATTAAAATAACAGCTATAACCAAGACGTAATTTGCATAATCTTTTAGTAGTTCGTTTTGCTCAAACACCAATCTTAATCGGGATGAAACATATGCTACAATAACAAGTGAAGGCAAAAGGCTATAAAAACCAAAATATCTATTCTTTGCATACCGACCAATAACATCATTAGGACAAAAAAGGAAGCTTATTTTTCGTCGAAAGACATAAACGGGTACCAGACATACAACAACAACAATATAGCCTATAATTTCATTCATTTTTACAAACTCTAAATACTACAGCTTAAAATACATCAACATCAGACTTTGAAACCAACGCGAAGGCAACAAATTCTTAACAACAGGCATTATTAACTCAATAGGTGCACCAATTCTATATTTAGGTTTAATCTTTCTCTTTTTAAGTATCTTTTCTATTTTTTTAGCAACACGAATTGGATCTCCGGCATTTTCAACATTTTCTATGGTCGTTTTACTTATCCTTTCAAATTGATCTTTATATGGAGATTCTTTATCCACACTACTTTGCTTTTTATTATAAGCAACATCTGTTTTAAAATCACCGGGCTGCAACACACATGCTTCAATGCCAAATTGCTTTACTTCCATGCATAATGATTCAGTGATTATATCCACCGCAGCCTTACTTGCGGAATAAATTCCATTATAAGGTAATCCGGCTTCTGCAGCCAACGAACTAATAAAAACCAAACGACCACTTCCCTGTTCTCTCATTTTTGGCAAAACAGCTTTATTTACACGCTGAATTCCATAAACATTCAACTGCATAACTTCGTCAATATCTTCAGGCGTAAATGTTTCAATAGGTCCAATTGCACCTCTTCCGGCACATTGTATTACAACGTCAATAGTTTTAACATGTAATATAGCTTTATCAATTGCTTCATTTACTGAAAGCTGATTTGTAACATCCATTTTAATCCAACTCAATCCCCCTTCATTTATATCATCATCAACCCTCCTGCCAAATCCAACAACATTATGGCCTTTCTCTTTTAAAAAATGAGCAACAGACTTTCCTATTCCGGATGTTGCTCCTGTAACTAATATATTCATCTTATTCATTAATATTATAAATATCGGAAATCAAAACAACTAACAAGCGACAAAAATTTAATCTGTTCATTTTTCTCTTATCATTCTAAATTTTAAATCAAATATAAAAATGTTGATTCAATTACAACATTCAAACAAATAATTAAAAAATCATAAATATTTCTCTAAAACGTAACATAATATTAAGAATTGAGTATCTAATTCAGAACCTAATTACCAAATAAAACCTTGAGAAGTTGGAATTAAACCATAAATCATTTTCAATTTCAGAAATGTTTAGCCTGGTATGAACAAAAGAACTAAAAACAAAAGAAAATTAATATTACAAGTATTAACTCCAACTTTAATTTCGATATCTCTTTTAATATATAGCTATTTCTTCCTGATTGACCACACTCGGTCTCTTTTAATGAATGAAAAGAAACAACAATCAGAAGAAATGATTAACAGTCTACATAGTGTTATTAACGAATATTGCATAAAAGTTGAAAGAGGTGAAATACCTGAATCTGAGGCTCAAAATATAATTAAAGACATAATTTACAACTCCAGATACGGGAAGGACGAAAAGAATTATTTCTGGATAATTAATTATAACCAGGAAATGATCTCCCATCCTTATTTCATTGACTATTTAACCTTAGTTCACTCAAATCCAAACTACGCAAATACAATGCAAACCATGGGTGAATTAGCTCAAAAACACGGTGAAATATTTTACGAATACAAATGGCAATGGAAAGATGATGCCAGTAGAATAGAATTAAAAACTTCGTACTTAAAGAACATTCCTCAATGGAAATGGCTTATAGGAACTGGATTTTATCATTTTGAAGTTGAAGAGAATATAAAATCTCTAACCAGATACCTGACTATATTACTAATTACATTAATATGCCTTATTATCTCCTTATACATTATTATTATAAGAAAAGCCTTTAAAGATCTAAAATATATTTCTGAAACTGATCAGGAGCTTATAAATAGCGAAAGATTATTAAGAAATATGGCAAACCAAGTAAATAGTGGTCTGATTATTCTGGAAGATCATAAAGTTGTTTATTCTAACGAAATGGCTTCGCAGATATTTGAGGATAACATCCAAAATAAAAGCTATTTTTCTGTATACGATTATGCTGCAAAAGATGAAATAGAAAGAATTAAGCAAATCAGGAACAATAACTTTAAGGAAGGTAAAACTGAAATTGCTTTTGGAATAATTACACCAACGAAAAAAAGAAAATATATTAACAACAGATTTACCCATGCCTACCGCGACAATATAAAAATCACCTATATACTTGTATCAAACATCACAGAATATATTTTAAAAGAAAATCAACTTAAGATATCATCTCAAACAATAGACCAAAGCCCGGATTCCACAATCATCACTGATTTAAATGGAAAAATTTTATATGTAAATAAAACATTCTGTAAAGTCAGCGGATATACTATTGATGAAATTGTAGGTAAAAAACCATCTGTTCTTAAATCCGACAAGATGAGCCCTAAAGTATACGAAGATTTATGGGAAACAATATCAAAAGGTAAAACTTGGAAAAAAGAATTACTGAACAAAAAGAAAGATGGCACTTTACTTTGGGAATACACTATTATATTTCCTATACTGGATGAAAATAAAAACATTATTTATTACGCAGCAATAAAACGCGACCTTACACAGCAAAAAATCGTTGAACAAGAATTAAAAGAAGCAAAAGAAAAGGGCGACATTGGTATTAAAATAAAGAATGCCTTTTTAAGCAATGTTAGCCACGAAGTAAATACTCCTTTAAATGTAATAAGTGGATTTACCAATATATTACTTAATGAATTAAGTGAATCCGAACATCAAATAACTTACCTAAAAAATATACAGGAAAATACAGATATACTTATAAAGCTCTTTAATGACATTATGGATTTTACTGCTATCGAGTCAGGAAACATCATTATTGATAAAAAAGAGATTTTACTTATTGAGTTAATTGACAATATTTGCAAGGAAGCTAAGGGTCAGGCAAAACACTTTATTCCGCAAAAGAATCTCAATATAGTATCTGACATTCACAATAATTTTGAAAATGCCATTTTAAATTCTGACATAGAATGGATAACAAGAATTTTTAACGAATTAATTAACAATGCTATTAAATTCAGTTATTCAGGTACAATAAGTATAGGCTATAAAATAGATTACGAAAACATTACATTTTATGTAAAAGACCAGGGAATTGGTATTAGCAAAAAAGATCAGGGGGTTATTTTTAAGAAATTTATACATGGAAATAAAGAGTTTGTAAGCCTACATAAAGGTACCGGACTAGGATTACCCATCGCAAAACTATTAGTAGAGAAATTAAATGGCAAAATCTGGTATGAAAGCAAGGAAGACGTAGGTTCCTCTTTTTACTTTAGTTTTTCATCTATTAATGTCAAGAATTATCAATTAAACAACATCTATCAAACCCAATTTCCATATAGTGATTTATTGCAAAATCAAAATGTATTAATACTTGAAGAAAACGACCTCCAATACGATTACATTTTAAATATGTTCACAAACAAAAACACTAGTATAAGTAGAGCGAAAAACTCAATTGAATTCACTGAACTTTGTAATAATATCAAATTTAACCTAATAATACTAGACTACAATTTTGCTTATAACGAGTTTGGCAACCTTGAAGCTAGCTTAAAGTCCATTAATAATTCAGCAATAATAATAACTAAAAGTACTCACAGTTCCGTTGACAATATTATTCTTAGCTATTGTGATGGTATTTTAACAAAGCCATTTTATAAAAACGAACTATATTCCGAAATAACAAAAGCTTTAGAAAGAGTTAGTAATAATTAATATACAACCAATAGAAACATCATAAAAACAAAAAGCTTGTAAGTTATAAACTTACAAGCTTTTTGTGAACCTGAAGGGATTCGAACCCCTAACCTCTGCGGCCGTAACGCAGTGCACTATCCAGTTATGCTACAGGTCCAATAATTTCGTATAAAACATCTAAGACTACCTTAGAATTTTTGTTGTGAATCTGAAGGGATTCGAACCCCTAACCTCTGCGGCCGTAACGCAGTGCACTATCCAGTTATGCTACAGATCCTTTTTTTTAGTGCTTTTGAGATAATGCATTTCTCAAATGCGGTGCAAATATAAGGAATTCAATTTTAAGTTTCCAAATCAAAAAACTAAAAAAATGAACATTTCATAGTTTTCAAACCAAACAAAACACCATAAAGAAATAAATTACAGTTATTTATAGACATAAAAAAAAGAGTATTTTTTTTACTCTTTTTTTATGTCTAATACTATTATTGAATTTTTGATATCGAAACATCATCAAACTTTCGTGAATTAGTAATAGATTCACTTGTTATTTCATTTGATGAATAGTCATAAGTTAATACCTTGTTATATTCATATTGATTATAATATCCCCAACTTCTTACATATATATCAACAGTTGATTGCCCTTCTATTTTTAATTGACTAATATCAAATGAAGCTATCCCCCATTGCACATAACTCCACACGTCTCCATTATCATTATGTTTTAACTCAAGCAATATTTCTCCGTTGTCTGATGTTGGATTTTCACTATCATAAACCAAATTGACATAATGCATTAAATTATAACCATAATATTCAAATTGTACATTTAAATAATCGTCAGTAAACCAAGTATCAACTATATGAATTGGAGAATCTCCTATTGAATCAATCACTTCTTCTATTGTTTCCTCAGTAAAATTATAAATTGGTTTTGTCAATATCTCATCATAGCTTTTTAATTCAATATAATAATCCAATAAATCAGAATCAGTAGCTTCATCTTCTAATTCATAATAAAATAAAAGCCTCATTCCATCCTCAAACTCAGATGCCTCAACTGTGTTATATTTTTGACCAAATTTTACACCATCATCAGTAACTATATAAAAACTATCATCTATTAAATAAACAGTTCCTGATGTTATCCACACATCGTCATCATTATATGTATCATCATCATTAAAAATATCATTACATGATACAAAAACCAACATACTCACCAATAATGGCAAAATAAATCTCAACTTGTTCATAGCCTTTCTTTTCAATTTACATTATTCAATTTACGCATTATATCATTGAATGCCTATAGTGATTAGACTTAGAAAAGTGTCAATAGTTGCGTGATTGAGTCATTAATTTCATAATTATTTCAAACATTCTTTTAAACCAGGAATATCTATAATTTTAATTGTTTTACCATTGGCTTCAATTAATCCTTCATTATGTAAGTCCCTGATACCTCTGCCAACCGAAGGTCTTGTTACACCAAACAATTCAGCTAATTCATTCTGTGACTTATCCAACACAACTACACTTTGTCCCTGAGCAGATTGAAGAAGATAATTGGCAATTTTTCCTTTTATTGTCTGGAATGTTAAGAATTTAATTTTTTGAGATAGAAATTGTGAGCGGTTTGATATAGAATTTAAAAAATTAAGAAGCACCATCTTATTATCCTGAAAAAGCTTTAGTATAGATTCCTTAGGTAAAACAAGTAATTCAGAATCAACATTTGCAATAATATTTACAGGAAAGGTATTTGATTTACCAAACAAAAATGCCACCGCTAAAGGCTTAGGTGGCTCAATATCTTCAATCTTTATGGTTTTCCCGGAAAAATCAATCATCTCCCCCTTTACACTTCCTGTTAAAACAATTAACAATCTGTCTACTTTATCTCCGGCACTTACAATCATTTGACCTTTATTGTATTTTTTTATCTGATAATGTATATCTGCGAATGCTGAAGTAATTTCTTCAATTGTTAATCCCTTAAATAAGGGGCTCTTTACTAAAAAAGGAAAATCCTGAATCATATTTTATTGAATATTTAGACCTACACTGAAAAAACAGAGAAATATACATTTTTTTTTGCCTTTGTAACATATGTTACAGAAAAATGGATTCAATCACCCCATCTTTGTATTAGAAATAAAAACGGAAGACAATGGAAAGAGATATAATTAAAATAAACGAAGACTTATGCAATGGATGTGGACAATGTGTTCCTGGTTGCCATGAAGGTGCTTTACAAATTATTGATGGTAAAGCAAGATTAATTAGTGATTTAATGTGCGATGGATTAGGTGCATGCCTGGGACACTGTCCTCAAGGTGCGATGGAAATAGAAAGACGTGAAGCTGCACCTTATGATGAAGTACAAGTAATGGCAGAAATGGTTAAGAAGGGTAAAAACACAGTTATTGCTCACTTAAAGCACTTGAAAGATCATAATGAAATTGGTTTCCTAAAAGAAGGTATGGGATACCTAAAAGCAAACCAGGATAAATACGATTTTGATTTAAATGAAGTAATTAATGCTATGCACAATAAAGTTGAAGTAAAACCTATGGCTCATCAAGGAGGAGGTTGCCCTGGATCTCAAAGCAGAGAAATTAAAAGAGGTGGTTTTTCATTAGCATCAGAACCAGCTAAAGCTGACCAGCCTTCTGAATTACGTCAGTGGCCTGTGCAAATGCACTTAATTAACCCTGCTGCTAGCTTTTTTAAAGAAGCAGATATGGTATTAGCTGCTGACTGTGTTCCATTTGCAATGGCAAATTTTCATCAAAAATTCCTTAAAAATAAGGTATTAGCTAATGCTTGTCCTAAGCTTGATGATGGTATGGAAATCTATTTGAATAAACTTGTTTCTTTAATAGACGATGCCAGAATTAATTCATTAACAGTGGTTATTATGCAGGTTCCATGTTGTGGTGGTTTAATGGGCCTTGCACAACAAGCATTACAACAAGCCAATAGAAAAATCCCAATTAAAAGAGCGATAATTTCAATTGAAGGTGAAGTTCTTTCTGAAGAGTGGATATAAATATTAGTCGAAAGTTAAAAGTTGAAAGTTACAAGTCGATAATTGTAAACTAAAAGCTTGTATTATTTTAACTCACAACAAATCAATGCACATGCAATTATTGCATTTAAATATTAAAATTCTTAAAATCAAATATCATGAGTATGTTCTGTTATCAATGTCAGGAAGCATCCAAAGGAACTGGTTGTACAGTAAAAGGAGTATGTGGAAAAACCGACGAGGTTGCTGCATTACAAGATGTATTACTTTTTGTAACAAAAGGATTAGCAAACGTTAATTCAATTGCTGCACAAACTAATGATGATAACAATAAGGCTTATAAATATATGATCGATGCCTTATTCATTACTATTACAAATGCTAATTTTGATGGTGGCAAAATTGAAGCTAAAATCAATGAAGGAATTCAACTTCGTGATGAAATAAAAACTTCTTTAGCTGCTAAAGGTATTGAATTACCATCAGATGAACACAGCATTAATTATTCTGGAACTACTAAGGATGATTTCTTAAAAGTAGCCCCAGCGATTGGTATACTATCTATAGAAAACGAAGATATTCGCTCCCTAAAAGAATTATTAACTTATGGAGTAAAAGGTATGGCTGCATACGCAGAACATGCTATAAATCTGGGTTATGAAAGCAAAGAAATAAGCCTGTTTATCCAAAAAGCATTAGTTGCCACAACAAATAACACCTTAAGTGCTGATGAATTAGTTGGTTTGGTGCTTGAATGTGGTAAATATGGTGTTGATGTGATGGCTTTATTAGATAAAGCAAACACTGAAAGCTTTGGTAATCCAGAAATCACTAAAGTAAATTTAGGAGTCCGTAACAATCCCGCTATCTTAATCTCTGGCCACGATTTAAAAGATATGGAAGAATTGCTAAAGCAAACAGAAGGAACTGGTGTTGATGTTTATACACACAGTGAAATGCTTCCGGCAAATTATTACCCTGCATTTAAAAAGTATGAGCATTTTGTTGGAAACTATGGTAACGCATGGTGGAAACAAAAAGAAGAATTTGAATCATTTAATGGACCAATCCTGTTTACTACTAACTGTATTGTACCACCTAACGAAAGTTACAAAGACAGAATCTATACTACCGGAGCAAGTGGTTTTGAAGGGTGTACTCATATTGCAGACAGAAAAGACGGACAGCCAAAAGATTTTAGTGTAGTTATTGAACACGCTAAAAAATGTGCTTCTCCAACAGAAATTGAAACAGGTGAAATCGTTGGTGGATTTGCTCACAATCAAGTACTGCAATTAGCAGATAAAGTTGTTGATGCTGTAAAAGGCGGAGCTATTAAGAAATTTGTTGTAATGGCTGGTTGCGATGGTAGAATGAGCAGCAGAGATTATTATACCGACTTTGCAACAGAACTTCCTGAAGATACAGTAATCTTAACAGCAGGATGTGCAAAATACAGATATAACAAACTTCCATTAGGTGATATTGGTGGTATTCCAAGAGTTTTAGATGCTGGTCAATGTAATGACTCTTATTCGTTAGCTGTTACTGCCTTAAAACTTAAAGAAGTATTTGGATTGGAAGACATAAATGATCTACCAATAGTTTATAACATCGCATGGTACGAGCAAAAAGCTGTGATTGTATTGCTTGCATTATTGAGTCTTGGAGTAAAAAATATCAATTTAGGACCAACACTTCCAGCTTTCTTGTCGCCAAACGTGGCAAAAATATTAATTGAAACATTCAATATTGGCGGAATTAGTGATGTAAAAACAGATATTGAAAATATGATTTTAGCATAATAGTGCCTAATGTTTACGCATAGGTTTTAACAATAGAATGGTAAGTAGGTGTTCCCCCTTTGTTATATTAACATTGGGGGATTTTATTTTAAATAATTTTGCTCTTTATTTGCAATAAAAAAATGCAATACAAAACTGTTGAATCAAAAATTACCTTCTTAAAACTTCAGAAAAAAATAATTTACAATGTTTGTAATAAGGACAGAATAAACCTTGTTATAGTTGACAAACCAATCTCAACTGATGATTATTTAAAATTATACACCGAAGTTGGAGAACATTATAATTGGCTCGACAGGATATTTATGAATAAGCAAAGCCTGTTTGAAATCCTGAATTCAGATAAAACCAAAATCTTCAGCTTCTACATTAATGATGAATTTGCAGGTTACTGTGAACTTGTATTAGAAGATGAATATGTAGAAATATTATATTTTGGTTTAGCTCAAAAATTTATAGGTAAAGGTTACGGTAAATTCTTACTTTCAAAAACCATTGAAAAAGCATGGAGTTATAATCCTCAATGGATTCAGTTAAACACTTGCGATCTTGATCACTCCAATGCTTTAAATACATATAAGAGCCTGGGATTTATAGAATATAAAACACTGGTTGAAACTAAAACGGTAAAAACTAAGCACCTTTAAAAAACAACATTTGCTTATTTAAGGACGCTGCCTGAACAGACAAGTCAACAGAACTATTATTTAACTGTTCTGAGACTTTTGTATTATTTTGAATACTTGTGTTGAGTAATTCCAGAGATAAATTAATATTTGCCACACTGGAACTTTGTTCTCTACAATTCTCACTAATCTCTTTTGTAAGTGTAGATGTAGCCTCAATAAAAGGCAGAGATTCGGCTATATTATGAGTCATCTTTTGTGATAAATTAAAATTATTTTGAGCCGCATCAATAATCTCAATGGCTGCCTGATTACTCAAATCTGCCAACTTTCTTATTTCAGAAGCAACAACTGAAAACCCCTTACCTTCTCTTCCAGCTCTTGCTGCTTCAACTGATGCATTCAGAGCCAGAATATTTGTTTGTCGAGCCATTGCATTAACCACTTGTATCTTTTCCATTATAAGTTTTGTAGCATCAAATGTCTTCCCCGATAAAATTGATATCTGCTGCATTTTACTATTAACCTGATCAGTTTTAGATTCTGTTTCAATTGCATTCTCTGCATTATTTTGAATTGCTTTACCTATTTCCTTCATATTAAAATAGATTTCCTTCATATTAATAGCTTGCTCATTCACAGATGAATTCATATGATTTGATAATAGATACAATTCCTCTCCGGTCTGTTTTATTCTATTATTTCCAGAACGAATCGACGTAATAATACCCTGGATCCTTTCTTTCATAGACTGTAAAGAACGTGCCAAAACTCCAATCTCATTATTCTCTTTATTTTCAATATTCGCATTCAGGTTTCCTTTCGAAAGAGAATGAGTAAATTCAATATTATTGTATATCGGTAATAATATTCCTTTTGAAATTACAAAAGACATCCCTACAACAAATAATACTGCAATAGCACATACTATCAAAATATTAAACTTAAACTCTCTGTTACTTTGAATTAACTGTTGATCAACAAATACTGATTTTTCCTCCAATAATACTCTGATTTTTGAAATACTGTTTTGCACATCTTCCCAATTCACGTATAAATCATTCAACTCTTTTTTTTGATATGATTTACCTGAAATATTGCTATTTAAAGACTCCTTATTAATAGCAAATACATTTTTATAGAGTATAATGTATTTATTTTCTAACTGATCAATAATTGACCGCAGATCAGGAATTACTTCAATTAAATACTCTTTATCTTTACTGTTCAACCAGCTATATAAATACGAATCGGCTTCATCTTTTATGTAAGATTCCTGATGTAATGCAAAAAAAGACAACCACTGTTGCGTTTCTTTAGAATTACTATAATGCAATTTAGTTAATTGCTGATCCAGATATTTTTTACTCAACACATGTTGTTCATAATCTCCAAATCTCACAAACACATAGCCTATCAGAACCAATAAAAACAAAGTTATAGAGCCAAAAATCAATGAGAATTTATAATCCAGCTTTATATTTCTCCAATATGTCAATATCATTATAGTAAATTTTTTAATTCTAAAAATGGTTGAATACTTAAATCGTCTTTAAGCACAATACAATACGCTTCTTTCTTTATTCAAGTAATATTTTCACAAATAAACCCCCATTTATTCACTCCTTCAATCCCCATTTTTAATGATATAACCTAACAAACCCATCTATTTATATCGCGTCAAGCAATATTACACTACATATTTAAACAACTCTATTATTTATATAAATACATGAACTGCAGTATTTTTGAATAATATATTCGTTAATTCGAACTTTTTAGGAATGACTTATAAAAACTTAAACAACAGAAGCCATATTGCTTATTACCAAAACATTACCTCACCTTATTAATAATAACAGGTTTAATACCCTACAAATTGGGATTGCCGGAAGATCCTTGTAATCATACTTTTGCAAATACCTAATAACCTGAGGTCGATTAAAATTTCATGTCGAACTCAAGTTAATGCAACACTAGACATTTGTTAAATGGAATACTTACTTGGTGGATAAAATGAATACACAAACAGACAACTTAAAAACAAATAAACTAAGCAACTTAAAGCCAGGACTAAAAGCTATTGTATACAAAATTGATGGTTCTTCAATTTTTAAAAAGCGCATATTAGAGTTAGGCTTTATTTATGGAGCTGAAGTAAAAGTGATTAAAAGAGCACCATTAAGAGACCCATATGAATATGAAATATTAGGATACAGAATTGCTCTACGAAAAGCTGAAGCTGAAAACATATATGTATTACCTCATAGCGCTGCTAAACATTTAGCAAATAACGATTTTAGCAAATGTAAAATTCACAAACAGATAAATAACAACAACATAGATATTGCCAATAAAAAAAACATCAATATTGCTTTAATTGGTAATCCAAACACTGGCAAAACTACATTATTTAACCACGTTTCAGGTTCAAGAAATAAGGTAGGTAATTATGCAGGAGTAACTATTGAACTTAGTACGGGTAAATACAGACATAAAAATTACACATTCAATATTTGCGATTTACCAGGGATTTATGCTCTAACAGATTATTCATATGAAGAACAATATGTTCAAAAATATTTATTAGAGGAAGAAATTGATCTTGTCATTAATATAACAGATGCTTCAAACCTTGCTCGAAATCTATATTTAACGATGCAATTGGCCTCTATGAACTTTAATATGGTCATGGCCTTAAATATGTATGATGAACTTGAAAGTAAACATCAGACTATTAATTGCCAGAAATTGTCTGACTTATTAGATTTTCCTGTAGTACCTACTATTGCAGATAAAGGAAATGGTATTGAGGAATTATTTGATACTATTATTCTATATCTAAAAAAAAGAAACATAACCTCTTTTTCAAAACATATAGATTATGGTGAAGAAATTGAAAAATCTATTGAATCCATATCAAATTCCATAGAAAGTTCACCTATAATAAATAAAAACTATGCTTCACGTTTTTTATCTATTCAACTTCTGGAAGGTGATGAATATATAATCAATCAACTTACGAAAAGGAGTAACAATAAAGATGTAACAGAAATTGTTCAACATGAAAAAGACATATTAGAAAATAATATCAATGATGACATTGAAGCTTATCTGATAAACCAACGATATACATACATTCAAAATATTGTAAAACAGACTGTAAAAAACACGAAAGCTTCAAGTAGTGCACCAAAAGAAATAGATAAACTACTTACTCATCCTATTGGTGGGATTATCGTCTTTATATTTTTAATCTGGTTAAGCTTTAAAGCAACTTTTACAATTGGCAGTTACCCAATGGATTGGTTAGATACCGGAATAGGACTACTTTCAGTATGGATTAAAAACACCATGCCTCCTGGTCCTTTAACAGACCTATTAACCGATGGAATATTAGGAGGTGTTGGAGGAGTCATTATTTTTTTACCAAACATCCTAATTCTTTTTTGCTGTCTCTCTTTAATGGAAGATTCAGGGTATATGGCCAGAGCTGCTTTTATAATGGACAAGTTAATGAGTAAAATAGGTTTGCATGGCAAAGCGTTTATCCCATTAATTATGGGTTTTGGATGTAATGTCCCTGCAATTATGGCAAGCAGAACTGTTGAAAACAAGAAGGATCGTTTAAAAACAATGTTTATGATACCGTTCATGTCATGTAGTGCCCGCCTTCCTGTATATGTTCTCTTTATTGCGGCTTTCTTTAATCAACATCAGGCTTCTATTTTATTAGCTATTTATGGTACTGGAATATTGTTAGCAGTGGGTATTGGTATTTTCTTTAATCTATCCAGTATGGAGATGAACAAAGTACCCTTTATTATGGAATTACCTCCATACAGAATGCCCGGTTTAAAAAATACAACACTTAATATGTGGCAAAAAGCATCTCAATATTTAAGAAAAATGGGAACTACTATTTTGCTTGCTTCCATTATCATTTGGGCCATGGGATATTTCCCCCAACAAACTGATTATTCGAAAGATTATGACAAATTAATTACCATAACAAATAATAACTCCACTCTTCATCCTGAAGATAAAGCCTCGATCATCAATGATCTGGAATTATCAAAAGCTGAGGAACATCTCGAGAAATCATACATAGGACAATTAGGTCATTTTATAAGCCCGGTTTTGTACCCTTTAGGTTTCGACTGGAAAATGGGAGTTAGTATTATTACTGGAATGGCAGCTAAAGAAATTGTTGTTGGTTCAATGGGAATATTGTACCAGGCTGATTTAGATGCGGATGAAACATCAGTTTCTCTAATTGATAAACTTAAGAATAGAACATATGAAAAAGGTCCGAAATCAGGACAAAAGATATTTACTCCATTAACTGCATTTTCTTTTATGGTATTTATTCTGTTATACTTTCCTTGCATAGCAGTTATTGCTGCATTAATAAAAGAAGCCGGATGGATAAGGGCAATAGCGACAGCTATTTTTAGTACCATGGCAGCATGGTTTATTTCTTTATACATATATCAAATAGGCAGTTACTTTATGGGCTAATAAATTGATTTAAGAATATTTATTAAAAACTACTCTAAAAAAATATGAATTATGCAACTCATTATTACATATTTATCAATTGCTATTGGATTAATACTAATCGTCTTTAAAACATACAAAAAAATATCTTCCCAAAAGCAATCTGGTTGCAATTGCACAGATTGTTCACTCTGTGATTTAAAAGCAGAAATTCTTAAGAAGCAAAGTGCCAAAACACTATAATTACTTTATATCATATCACTTTTGACAAGAAAAAACCCCTTGGATTTTTCCAAGGGGTTAATTCATTAATGGTTACACGTATTCTCAATTTATTGTAAAGCTTTCTTCATTGTACTACCCAAATCAGCAGGTGATTCAACAACAAAAAGTCCGCATTCTTTCATCACTTTCATTTTAGCTGCAGCTGTATCTTCTGCTCCTCCGATAATTGCACCGGCATGGCCCATTCTGCGACCTTTAGGAGCAGTTTGTCCTGCTATAAAACCTACTACCGGCTTGGTACCATTTTCTTTAATCCATTGAGCAGCTTCAGTTTCCATGCTACCACCAATCTCGCCTATCATAATTATACCTTCAGTATCGGGATCATTCATTAGCAACTCAACGGCTTCTTTAGTGGTTGTTCCAATAATAGGATCACCTCCAATTCCAATACATGTACTTTGCCCCAACCCTTCTTTAGTCAATTGATCAACAGCTTCATAAGTCAATGTACCTGATCTTGAAACAACGCCAATTTTACCTTTACTATGAATAAATCCTGGCATTATACCAGCTTTTGCCAAACCGGGAGATATTACTCCGGGACAGTTAGGACCAACTAATCGTGTATCCTTATCTTTTAAATAATTCTTTGCTTTAACCATATCTGCAGTAGGAATTCCTTCTGTAATAGTAATGGCCACTTTAATACCGGCGTCAGCAGCTTCCATAATGGCATCTGCAGCAAATGCAGGAGGAACAAAAATTACAGAAACATCAGCTCCAACTTCATCAACAGCTTCTTTAACTGTATTAAAAACCGGAAGATCAAGATGCTTTGTACCACCTTTTCCTGGAGTAACACCTCCTACTACATTTGTTCCGTATTCAATCATTTGCGAAGCATGAAATGTACCTTCACTGCCTGTAAAGCCCTGAACAATTACTTTTGATTTATCTGATAATAATACACTCATAACATATATATTTATCTAAATATTTAGGGTATGTAAATTATAATATTTTTTTCAGTAACCCAATTTCTTTTAGAATAAATAACCAATTAATTAGATTTTTGTTTAACATTTTTTAAATATCTCTGATTTTATAATAAAATCAGAAATATTCTTTCTTTTAAATAAATAGGAAAGTAGTTATTTGATAGATCCGTAATTTTTCACAACCATCAATTGAAGCAATTTAACCTTCACATAACATTACCTTAACAGAAAGCAAAATCCAAATCGAAACCAAACAGCTATATCTATTTACATATAAATCCGTTATCCTTCATTAATACATATATAATTATGGTTTAATAATCAATTAACATATTTACCACCTAGTCAAAATATCTTTACAGCAACACACACAGGGATTATTAATATCATTTTTTAAACTTTCTAACCAAGTATTATGATGAAGTGGAAGAATCTTAAAATTGCACAAAAACTAACCATTAGTTTTGCTGTTCTTCTCATGATATTTATCCTTTTTGGCGCTATGGCCATTTTAAGGATGAATACCATTAAAAGTTCAGCAAATATGGTATCTGAGCATCAATTACCAACTGTTATTAAAGTTGCAGAACTGGAACGAAACTGGCAACAGGCCATATTTTATTTGAGAAGTTATGGGTATAGCCTGGATAAACATTTTTTATATGACGGACTAACACACCTTCAGTTTACTCAAAATATACTTGAAGAAATTAAAGTATTATTGAAACATGATCCTTCATTAAATAACCAACTTAAAGTGCTGGAGTCTGAATTAGTATCTTTCACAAATCTTGTTAAGGAAGCCCAAATTGCAATGGACTCAGGCGAACAAAATCTAACCCTTATTGACGACTCGATGGATAATGGTATTTTACTTACACAATTGTTATCCAGCACTCTTTTTCGTCAAACAGAAATGGATATAAATAATAATGTTTCTTTAGCCTCTAATTCTATCTTAATTTTAATTGGTGGATTGATAATTTTAACCATTATTAGTGTTATTTCATCCAGATATTTAACTAAATCAATTACCAAACCTATATATCAATTGGTTGATTTTGCAAAACAACAGGCAAAAGGACAACTTAATAAGGATTTTGACCTGGATCAAAAGGATGAAATCGGACAGCTTGCAAATAGTATTCGCAGTAGCAATGGGATTATTAAGGAAATGGTAATACGTTTAAATCAAGCTGCAAAAAGCATTAAAGAAATGAGTGAAAGTTTTAACAATAAAGCTATTAAACTCAATGAATTTTCTTCTGCTCAGGCATCTTCATCTGAAGAATTATCTGCAGCAATGGAAGAAATGGCTTCACTCATTAGTCAAAATGCCAATGATGCTCAACAAATTGCACAAATCAATATTAAATCTACAGAAACTATTGATGACGAGATGAGTCAAACACAACATGCCATGCAAGTCATGGATCAATTAATTGATAGGTCTCATATTATTAAAGAAATTGCCATGCAAACAAACATCTTGGCTTTAAATGCAAGTATTGAAGCAGCAAAAGCTGGAAATCATGGACGTGGATTTGGAGTAGTTGCGAAAGGAATACGTGAACTGGCAGAAAAAGCTCAGGAAGTTTCAGCAGATATTAATTCTATTTCTGCAGAGGGAAAAGAATATTCAGGATTAGCAGGCAACAGTTTAAAAAGAATATATTCTGAAAGTCAAAAAACCACAACCTATATTCATAAAATTACCAACTACGCTGTTGAGCAGGAAAGTGAAGCATCTCAAATAACAAATGCAGTCTCTGAATTCAACGAACATACACAACGTATTGCAATAATGGCTGAAAATATGTCGGAAGAATCTGATATTCTAAAAAATGAATCAAAGGAAATGCAAAAGATGCTGGGATTCTTTTCTGTTGATGGGAAAATAATGATGTTCGATAAAAAGAAAAACAAAAAACTCAAAGTAAAAAAAAAGCAAAAAAAGTCGCAATCAGTTGATCAGATAAACAAGAAATTGCACGAATTAAATATTCCGGAGATTGTTCCTTCTCATTTACAAAAAGTAAAAAGCAAAGAATTTGAATCCGTTAAATAGATTTTATAAAATCACTCTTATATAAGCAGAAGTCACTTGATTCCTGCTTTTTTCGTATTTATCATAGATTATAAATCTGCTTTGTGTATTTTTGCGTCAAATTAATGCATTGAAATGATAAATCTTGAAGATACTATTGTAGCTGTTTCTACAGCTCAAGGCGCTGGTGCTATTGCTGTTATTAGACTAACAGGTCCGGATAGCATAGTTATTTGTGATAAAGTTTTTAAATCGGTTAAATCCGGAAAAAAATTAATTGATCAATCTGCCAACTCTGTACATTTTGGTTCTTTAATAGATGAAGATAAAGAACTAGATGAAGTACTGATTAGTATCTTTAAGGCTCCCAACTCTTTTACGGGTGAAAACACAGTGGAAGTATCTTGTCATGGTGCTCCATATATTCAGCAAAAAGTACTTGAGCTATTTATTAAAAACGGAGCCAAATTAGCCGGTCCTGGCGAGTTTACTCAGCGTGCATTCTTAAACGGTAAAATGGATTTATCACAAGCTGAGGCCGTAGCTGATTTAATTGCATCAAAAAGTGAAGCAGCCCGTCGTGTAGCTCTGCAACAAATGAAAGGTGGATTCTCTAATGAATTGATTCATTTAAGAGAACGATTGCTAAATTTTATTTCATTAATTGAACTGGAACTTGATTTTAGTGAGGAAGATGTTGAATTTGCAGATCGTCAACAACTCGTTGAATTGGTTAATGAAATAGAACAACTTCTTTCTAAGTTAATTAACTCTTTCTCTTTAGGTAATGCCATTAAAAATGGTATTCCTGTTGCGATTGTGGGTCATACCAATGCAGGTAAATCTACCCTGCTAAATACAATTTTACAGGAAGACAGAGCTATTGTTTCGGACATACATGGTACAACCCGCGATGTTATAGAAGATACCATAAACATTCAAGGCATTACTTTTCGTTTTATTGACACTGCCGGAATCAGAAAAACAACTGATGCCATTGAGTCTATTGGTATCGACCGAACTTTTAGTAAAATAGGTTCAGCTTCAATAGTGATATTAATGTTGGATATTAATGATCCAAATGAAAAGATTCATGAAGCAATAGCTGACGTTAAAGGCAAAATGAATGATAGCCAGCAATTGATTGTAGCTATCAATAAAATTGATTTGCTTAATGAGGACGAAATAAACCTTCGTTTTGATCAAAATAATTTTAGAGAACTATCCGGTTCTGATGCTATTGTTACTTTATCTGCTAAAAAGCAAATTGGTATTGATCAACTATCTGAAGAACTCATTAAAACTATCAATTTAAAGGCTGTGGATAATGATGAAGTGATCGTTACCAATGCTCGCCATTATGAAGCATTAAAACGTTCACACGAATCTATAGTTAGAGTTGTAGATGGATTACATGCTGGCATATCCGGAGACTTCCTTGCTCAGGATATTAGAGAAGTACTATACTTCTTAGGTGAAATTACAGGTGGTGAGATACAAACTGACGAAGTATTGGGTAATATCTTTAAGAACTTTTGTATCGGAAAATAGCCATGAGATGGCAGCGTTTTTTATTTTACAATTTCTGCTAGCTCTCTAATTATATGCTTTCACATATAATTAGGAAATTTTGGTAATATTTATATGTATTTACATATAGAATATAAGATGGTAAAGTTTAATTTTATACAATTGTAACATTCGTTCTGTTAATCTCTAATATATATTACCTATGCAGATTTTCGACAATCGACTCTTCAATATCCAATTTAATTAATTCCCAGTATTTTCCTTTTAAGCAAATTGGATCAAAATCATTATCTGCGATCTTAAAATCAACTAATTTCTTCACAATTTCATCACGTGTATGACTGTACGGATATCTTTTTTCATAAAAACTCAACATTTCCGACCAGGAAAAATACCTCATTAACTCATGAATATCCCAAAAGTCCTTTTTCCTACCATAATTGCCAATTACTTCTAATTTCATTGCAACAATTTCCTCTAATTGAGAGAATCTAATACCATCATTGTAAATAATTGGATATTGAAATGAATCAGTATAAAACAAGTCTACTTTTATTGTTTCATCTTTATTGTCACCAATAAGGTATGATTTTCCCATACTATCATTACCCCCAAAACCATAATCTACATAGGCAAATGAATTCTGAAACAACACATCAATCTCATGAAAATCAATCGATTTATATTCAGAATCAGTAAATAAATCAATATCAACAGAAACTCTATGCCCCAGAAGTAAACTTAAATTAGTCCCTCCTACCAATCTAAAAGTATCCAATTCCTTTAGTTGCATTAATTTTTTCAGAGTTTCCCATAACAAGTCAGAAACTGTTTCCTTGTAGATCTTCATTTTTAATGCATATATTTTTGAACGTTCTTTTTAAATGAATCCAGGTAACTACTCCCTATATTATTTATTTCCTCTCTAAGGTTTGCTATACCATAAAACTGTATAATTTCTTGTATTTCAGACTCACTACCTCGTTCAAAAACACGTTTAATAATTGCTCTTTTATTTTTGATCCAATCTATTTTATTGAAATCCGTATCCCAGAATAAAGCTTTTCTAATATTTTTCAGATTAGGAACTAATCTTTTACTCTCTTCTGCATGAACCTGCTTAACATCATAGCTAGCTTGTAAAAGCATAAAGTAATCATCCTCTACTCCAAGTTTTAACCCTAACTTTACTGATAACTTTGGATTTATACTTCTTTTTTCCTTTAAAATGGCGCTAATTGTCTGAGCATGTTCGTCTACCATTGAGGCTAAATCCTTATTCTTTAATCCTCTCTTTTCTATCTCTCGCTTTAAAATTACGCCTGGATGAATACCTTTTATTTTATCTATTTGCGGTAACATGGTCTTTGTTTTATCATTTCAAAATTACAAAACAATTCATTTATAAACAATTTTGTTTACTATTACAAGAATATAAACCTAAAACTACAGTTAATATTAGAATTGTCTGATATAAATATCTATAACCGTCTCTTAAACGGTGAATATATTAATGCTATAAAAAAGGGTGATTCTTTTGCGAGAAACAAACTAAATTCAGAAAGCGATCTTAACTTTTCTTCGGCAGTAACGATAAGAAAAATGTATATCTGATTATAGATTGAAAATTCAAAATCAAATCATTTCACTACAATCAAATGCAGAATTACAAAAATTTCAATTTGATGGCGCAAAAACAGAGTTGCGTTATAAAAAGCCGGGTTACAAACCCTACCATACAAAACAAAGAGCTACACTATTTCTAATGCAGCTCTTCTTATTTTAAGCCCTTGACACTTATTGCACGGTTTACAAAACCGCACTAACAGCCGTCTTTAGTGATTCACATTTCCGAGCGATCAGGGAGGAATGCTCTACCAAAAAACAAACCAATAAATTATCTTTTTCTTTGATTTACTAATAGATACTCCTCTTGAAAAACCGTTTTTCCATCCTACAGGCATATACTTACTTATTGTCAATTCTTCATTTGTAAGTTTATCCGGTTTAGATTCAATAATAAAGATTTCAAAATCTGATGATAAATGACATTCAGTTTGCCCTAAAAGGGAAGGTTTTAATCTATAAAAGTTAGGAATTGGGAACAACTCTGAAAAATTAAAACCTTTTGTATAAATATCTATTTCAGATTGAGAGGCCAGTTTTCTTTTAAATTGATTTTCTTTTGATAAAAATCTATTTACAATCAATAAGCCCTCTGTTGAAGGCTTATATGTTGAAAGATTATTACTAGTATAGTATTCAAATAAAGTATCAATTATGGAACTTGGCAATTCCAAGTCCATCATTAGTTGTCTTTCACAATCAACACCTTTTTCCACAGTCATTATGTCCATAGGTAGATATTCAATTTTATGAGGAAAGTGAGAAATATACCTTTCATCATATTTAGAAATAACAATATTCTGATATGTTTCATTTGCCCTTTTAACATCCATTGAATATTTACATGAATTTAAACCTATTAGGAATACTATAAATAACTTTACTTTACGTCCCATTCCTTTTTATTTTCGTGATAATATTGAACAGCTTTTGTTAATTTAAGAATTAAAGATACTGGATTAAAACCCCAATCATAACAATTTCTTGTTCTTTCTCCATATGGGACTGCTTGAGATAGAGACCTTACTGATCCTGAAATTCCAAAACTTTCCAGATGACGTGTCTTATCTTCCCCTATTACATTTCGATCAACTCCTTTTGCGTAACTATATTCTTGTGAAAAAACCTTAGTTCTTGATTAGTAGAATATTCTCCTCCATTTTGTGTAAATGTAGGGTTATCCCACATAGTTACAGAAAAGGATTCTGATGTTTCATTAACCACTAAATCATACCCTTGGCTTCCCATGAAATTTCTCGCTGAATTACCAAACATTAATTGATTGCACCCTTCACTTATTTGGTTGTCCTTTGAATCAAACATGTCATCTGCTCCAAAACTATCCCAATTGCCTGTACTGCTTTCTTTTTCGAACATTCCAACATAATCAACTCCATCTTTTTCTCCTTGTTGCACTAATGAGTCTGAAACTTGAGCTACTACTTCATCTGTAAGTTCAGTAACTCCTTTTAAATACAGGACGGTTCCAGTTTTGCCATTAACAAACCAGTCCTCTCCATTAAAATCAATAAATAAAATAGGATTATTATTGCAGTAGTGGTAAGGTGTTAATGTAATATTATGAGGTTCTTCTAACATTGGATCCAATACATGAAACTTTCCCAAACTTGGATCATAAAACCTAGCGCCATAATCGTATTAATCAACAGCCTAGCACAGCTAGGCTGTCGTTGTACTACTCATTCTTTTACTTCTTGAAAATTTCATCTAAGGATTTTGCTTTGCTTAATTTCTTTTGGATTTTTAAGCTGTCACCAAAATCCCTTTTGATTAACTTATCTTCATAACCTGTCTTTTGCAGATCTGGAATAAATCCTTCCCATAGCCATAGTTTGAAATCCGCTATTCTCATATCATAAAGTAAGAAAGACTCATTATCTTGTTTTATCAATATGTGTCCACCTCCATATAATCCATATACAGGTAAAATAGACGAATCTGTTGCTTCTTCACCCTCAATATAACTTGATATGGTTTTAAAATAAACAATACCATTACGATATTTCCAAACTACAGTATCTTCTTTGGTGAATTCTTTTGAAAATTCGGAAACTTTACCTACTCCAGCCTTCTCTAGATACAGCGAAACCATAGATTCACCCTTTTTAGCTTGATGGCCATTTCGCTTAAGTTTAATAACTCTTATAGTATTACAACCTGTAAGAATTAATAGCAACATTACATACAATATTATTCTTACTCTCATTTTTTTAAGCTTCTTTTATAATGTCTTCTTTCGGTTCTGTAAACCCTCCGAAATTTACGATTTGTTGAATTGTAAAGATTACCTGCTGTAATATCTTGTACTGATTTAATAGCCGGATTGACATTACTACTAAACGCATTTTGACGTTTCGAACCAGACATGCTATACTCAACTTGGTAACTGCTGGCTTCATCATACAGATCTTTAGAGCTTGATTCCGTTCGTCCTGTAGTTTCGTTAATTGTTAACTCTTTAGTTTTATACTGATACCCATGATTTTCTTCATGTACCTGACCAGGAACATCTCCCTTCCGATATTGCATTACTACCACTCCATCCTTTACATATGTAGCTCCTCCATCTCTACCTTCTCCAACTTCCTTATATGCATATTGCACTTCTTTTGTGTCAATCATAACTTGCAGATGAGCAGCGTGATCATTTAATAAAGTAGCCATGGCGTTTAAATTATTAACTTGAGCCTGTTGCTCATCAGTCAAAGTCTCATTACTATTTACTATATCATCAGCCTGTTGAGTATAGGAGTTAGCTTGGTTTCGAGAAGCTTGTTGTGAAGCTCTAGCTCTCTCTTCATCTTTTTCTTTGTTTTTACCAACAAACTCCATCCCATCTGGGTCAATATAAAGAATAGGGTTATTCGCACAATAGGTATAAGGGGACATTTCGAAGTATTTTTCGGCAAGTGGATCATTAACATGCCACCTTCCGAGACTCGGGTCATAATACCTGGCTCCATAATCCTACCAATCTAAACTCACCCCTCCAAGATCGTCATCCTGGAATTATCAACTGTTGTAAAAATAATTATTTTGTTCCTTTTTCATCATTATTTATATACTTACAAATGAGTTCAGCTATAAAAATATGATATTTTTTATTTTAAAAGAAACAGTACTCACCAAACGGTGGTATGGTGTCACTTCTAAACCTCAGTTTGATGAGACTTGTTTCTACAAGTTTGATAAGGTTATTCAACAAAAGTATTGTTGCGTTATAAAAAGCCGGGTTACAAACCCTACCATACAAAACAAAGAGCTGCACTATTTCTAATGCAGCTCTTCTTATTTTAATTTACAGCTCACTTATTGCACGGCTTACAAAATCGCGCTAACAGCCGTCTTTAGTGATTTACATATCCGAGCCTACTGGAGGCTGTCCCCCTTTGTTATGAGACAGCCCTTTTATTATTTTATTTCAAAAGGTACGAGATACAATCTCGCACCAGCGAAGGGCCAAGTTTGTTTGTCATGTAAAACATCCGATTTGGTTTTTAATTTTGTTTTTTTTTATCTAAACAAATCAATAATATCAATTAAATAATAATCTATTATCTAATCTATTACTCTTAATACTTGATATACAGAAATTAAATCCCCTGCTTCATTTAAAGTCTCAGCATTAATTATTATATCTCCCGAAAAATCAAACTTTGTAAAAACAAATTTAAAACTTGCTTTTCCATCTGCTGCTGTAGTTAAAGTGCTTTGATTTAAGATCCCTACCTCTGCAGGACTATAGCTTAAATTTACTGGAGTTCCTTTCGATGCTATACCTCCACTAGAATTAACCGTCGCAACAATGGCTACTTCCACTACTGTATCATTCTTGATATAAAACGGATCTACGGATAAGGAAACCTTTGTTGGGAAAGCTTTAATAAACCGGATAGTATCTATTTTCTCATATTGCTGCAGTTGCGTTGTCAAATAACAATTACCTGCAGAAGTAGATGAGACGATTATTGCTTCAACGATTCTATTCTCCCGAATAGAATCTATGCGTGAAAAATTTGTTACTAGCTTATCACTTTTTGACTTTAAAAAGGTTCCATTCGAAAGTTGAAGCGTCAACTTACTTAAAGTCGTGTCTGTATAAAGTGGAAATTTATATTTTACAGAAAGAGCACTATTTCCATCAGCAAAAATACTATCTACAGTTAATTCTACTTTAAGACTTTCAAATACATCGTTAGCTGTATAATAATAGTCATTTTTATCATAACAACTTATTAACAAAGTCACCACTGCTAAAGACCAAAGTACTTTATTTAAATATTTCATTGAAGAAAGTTTTAGTTTGGGGCAACACCCCTGAATCAATCGTTAAACCGATATATGGCATTGCTGCCAATTGCTTATTGTTCCTGAGAGGATCATTATTTTTTTTATTAAAAAACATTGATCCTAAATTAATAGTTAAGGCATTATTCAATCTATAACCATACCCTAGCAAAAAAGTATTGTTACTATAGAGATCATACCTATTTTCCTTAACTGTCTCAATTGAAATAAGAGAAAATGCAAAATTTAAAGAAGAATGGTGCCAAAAGTTTTTGGAATGAATTTCGCGATAGTCTATACTTGGATTCAATGCTCTAAAATTCAGATTAAATCCCACAAAAGGTACTATTGAATTGTAAGAGTATTCTACATCCATACTATTTATAAGGTTAGTAGTCCAAGCAACTCCTACCATCGGCCTTAATGAAAAACGCCCTTTAGACTCAATAGTTATTTCTCCGGATGTGTTTAGCTCAATCGCTTCTTCTTTAAAGGTTGCCATTACTAATCCAGTTTCCTTTGTATAATAATTTGCTACTTTCTCATAAAACTGCTCCATTTTTTTATTCAATTCTTCAAGAGCACTTATTTCAATCTTAAGGGAAGCTAATAATAAATTACAATCTTGAATTAGATTTCCAAGAGTGATAGTATCACCTTTTAATGCTATACTATCGCTTTCATCTATCAAAAACTTTGTTCTAGAGATAATATCATCCATATATCCATAGGTCTTTCGAAGATTATTTATTCTACTTGGTAAGTCATATTCTTTACAGACATTCAGATCATTTCCATCTTTATAAGAGATCAATCCTTTAGCAATCAAATCACTTGCTGAGAAAACAGAAAGCTTCACCGGCTCAATACAAGAAAAGCAGGATTTCTTTAAAGAATCATTAGAATAAAGCTGTGTTGGTAGTATTAATCTTTCAACAACAAGTTGATAATAATCCTCAAAAGCTTTTAAATCTTGTATATTCAACTTGTTATAATCATCAAAAGGAACAAATAACTTTTTGTAAGAATCTTTTAATTTTGTACTTTCTTCGTCTGCGGAATTGCTATCATATACAATCATTTTTCGAATAGCTTCGGCAAATTCTCTAGAACCAACTAGATTGATGATGGTCTCTGGTTTTAATAGGTCTTTACTAGATAAGAAATCTTTTGAACCTTTTAGAACATTAAAAGTTGCATCATACAACTGCTCCTTCTTGATTCCTTCGGCTAATAGATACCTAAATAGGTATTTTTGATTAGGATTTAATTGAAATACTTTGACAAGGAAATAATTCGAAGAATCAATAAAACAACTTTTATTGGCATAACGTCTATTTATTTCAACATGAATATCATCACTCTTCTCATAACTAATAAACTTTCTATCATCTTTTGCGGCATCATATGGTTTATAGCAAGATAAAATCCTGACTTTCTCATTGGGACCGAATAGCATTTTATCTCCATTATCAATTTTATATATCATCAACTTAGAGATAGTGACCCCCATATCTTCCTTATTTATTTTAAGGTAAAATTCTTGATCAAAAGGATATTTTTTAGAAAGATCCAATCCGTCAAATTTTAACAGCCCTGTCTGTGCATTAACTGCATTAGTAAAGCAAGCAAATAAGAAAAATAGAATAAAACTAAATAGTAGCTTACTACAGTCAGGTCCTTTTAGCATGTTTTTTCTGTCCATGATTTTGCATTAAGTTTCAACCATAATATACACTTTGCCCTTGATCCAGCCTCTTCCACAAAGCAATCATCCCCTATACCGCAATTTTGTGGAATTAAATAATAACGATTATTTAAGCGACATTTAATTGCATAGTATTCTATAGGCCTAAATAACCTATGTTCAGGTTCGAGACAGTTCACATATGATCTATGTGAATGGCAATCCGCTATACTAAACGACTTTAGATAAATTGAATTTGACGGCACTTGAATTTCCCGCCAAGCAAAGCACTCCCGAATTATTTGAGAATATTTTCCTCCAGAGATTATCCTATCGTTTCGTACTAGTGATTGTAGAATAACATAGTAAGATAAAAAGTTAGGATCAATCTCATTCCACATTTTAGCCAACAAAGCTCCAAGATAATCCCTGGCCTCTAACAAGGATATTTTAAATTCAGCTTCCTTATTTAAGTACGCTTCACCAAATTCTTCCTGAATTTTCTCCAAATCAACACCATCATTTGTCGGGTTTTGAGTAGATCGTTCTGCTAAATCCTCTGTGATTAATCCTTTTTCAACTAGATTAGATTGAAACACTTCAACCAGAATATCGAAAATTGCACCTGTTAAAGGTTGAGATCGATCATGCGGTTCATCTCCAACATCAGACATTCGATAACTATTAAAAGCAAGTCTAATTTGCCTACTATTAGATAGCTCTCCAACTCTGGTCAGTTCATTAACTGTGAACAAATTTCCTTTTGTATAACTCAGTAATTTATCCACAACTGTATTAAAATGTAACAATGAGATAATGGCAATAAGATCACCACCCGATTCATGCATCCCTCCAAAATCAATACCTCTATCGTTTGGATTGATTGGAAAACCAACTTTGGAAAAGATTATCGAATGACCCAATTCGTGAGCTAAAACATCAAAATTCTCACAATAGGGTTTTGTCTTATCAATACCTCCCATACCATTTGAAGCATAACCGAACTCCAAAAATCCATAACCAGATTGCGCATTATTCCACTCTATGAGAGGAATAAGCTCCATTCGTGCAAAATCTCCTTCGAAATGCCACGGAATAAAAGATCCAAAATAATCTTCCCAAATATCCAGCACTCTTCTGACTGTAGCATACATTGTTGCACAATAAAAGTCGCGGGAATCAATATCTATTTTATCAAAATGACCATGACTTCCCGGTTTCGAAGGTTCTCGTTTTTCTCCTGTATATTGCGGACGATTAAACTGGTTATACGGCCGCTTATTAATCGCATCAACAACAAAAAAACGATCATCTGCCGGTCCATGCATTATTTTATCCGGTGATACTGATATAGTAATTACTTCGGGTTCTGAACCTGGTAAAAATCGAGGTTGTGGGAATAATAGAAACCTCGTTCCGCTTTGTTCTAATTCTTTATCTAACTTTAATGACATAATAAACCTCCAATATTAATTATGTAAAATTTTATTATATAATATTCGATCTTTTATAATTGACTTTTGATATTTTCCTTTAACCATTTTGTAAACTTTTTATAGTTCTGTTATAAGTATATCCTACCACTCCACAATTCCTAATTCAACCAAAATTGAACGCTAAAAGCTTATATCAATAAGTAAATACTTTAGTACCTCCCCATTTATCATTAATTTCATTCATAAATAAAAGACAAGCAATAATTTTTGTGCATTGAGAAACTCATTTTTATAATAATGAAGTCTATCTCTCAATATTAGTAACTTTGCAATACTGAAATACAACTTATCTTAAAAATAAATCTTGAGGGTGGCAATTGAACATTTCTATTAGCGAACTTAAAAACTGAATAATACAATAAGTTATAAGTGTTTTTTAAAATTAATACAATTTGAAATTACGTCTATTTAAAATCTTTTGTCAAGAAATCAGGTGTGACAAAAACGTGACATAGTTCCTGAATTTATCTGATAGGCCTTTTTAACACCAAAAAATATGAAGAATACAAGCAAATACTATTATTGGTCTCAGAAAAACAACTTTTCAAATAGAATGAAACATACCATATTTCACCAATTATAATTTACACAACTTACTTACATACTTAATATTTTGGTATACCTACACTACCCCACCATCGGACCATCAATATACCAAAGAGCATACAGATTCGGTTTCACATCGGGTTGGCTGCGGCATTTCTGCGGGTACTATAGACCGATGCTTACCCGCAGACTATCCGCAGAACATCCGCACAAACCCGCACGTTATCCGCAGCAGGTCCGCAGCAAGTATACAGCAGGTCCGTATTTGGCCCGATCGTGCACAGTAAAATGCCATTTTTAACACTTTTGTGCACAATTTTTTGCCGTTTTTAGCAAATCATGCACAATTTGGTCAAAATCACCCTTTTTTGAATAAAAAACTGCAACTAACCCCATCAATACAATTTCATAAACAATTAATATTCAATACATAAAGCCATTCAAAAAGTAACGGTAAAATTACCGTTATTTTTTCGTCCATCTACTTGATATAATTTAGTTATCGAAAGCTAAAGGAAAGACATAATAAGGAAAAAGGAACATGGAGAAAGGAACAAGGAGAAAGGAGAAGGGAACAAGGAGAAAGGATAAAGGAGAAGGGAACAAGGTTAAAGGAGATAAGTTGATTTGCAGCTTTTGATAATTACAAATCAACAAATGAACGAATTAACAAATTAGCACATTAACAATAAAACATCGGCCGATACCATGTTTAACCCGATCCTCTTTATTATCTGATCAATAATGGGGAGGATTACAAAAACAGAAAAATGGATGGACTTAAAAATTTCGCCATCGGTTCACTGGGTTCTTTAGGAGTAATGGAGGCAATAGATACTCAAATATTCTCAGCCCAGGATACTGATCCTCAAACAATGATGATCAGGTCAGCGATCACCCTGCTAGCAGGAGTTCTTACTACAGTAATTTCAAAATGGATGCAACGCAACAAAGTTGAAAAGTCAGACACAAAAAACAAAGAAGTTACTGCGCCTAAAGAAAAGGGCAATAAAGTGAAAAACATATTTAAAATTAAAAATCATAAAAAATAAATAGTCATGGGAAAGTTTGTTAAAGGTTTAAACGGAGGTTTTTCAGGAAGAGTAGGTAGTACCATAGGTAGCAAATGGCGTGGTATCAATTATATGAAATCACTTCCTGATATCAGAAATAAGAAGTCTTCTGAAAAACAAGTTATGCAAAGAGCCCGCTTCGCATTTGCGGCCAGATTTTTACAACCATTATACCCGGTTTTTAAACAGGGTTTAAAATCACAGAGCGTAAATTTGTCGCCACAAAATGCAGCCTTCTCTGAATTTTTAAATTACGCACTAATAGGTGAATATCCTGATTATGGTGTGGATTACCAAAACCTGGTTCTTGCCAAAGGAAGTATCCAGGTAGCTGATAATCCTACAGTAAGCATCACGGATGGACGTATTGTATTTACATGGACTGATAATCCTAATGCTTTAAAATATGTTGGTACAATGCAAGCACTCTTAGTTGGTATAGCTGAAGGTGGTTATCCAAGTTATTCTATTGATGAGTTCACAAGAGCCGATGGACAAGGTAGCTTGTATTTGCCTAATGCTCCTTCTGGTACTCCTATACATTGCTATTTAGGTTTTGCTTCATCAGGACAAACGGCTACAGCCAGTAATAGCATTTACCTGGGTACTGTATCAGCTCCTTAATGTAAAACGGTGGTCATAGATTATATAGTGACCTGATATCTAAATCCTCTTTGCAACATGCAGAGAGGATTTTTTATATAAGTGAACAAGACTACAATCATTTATCTTATTTTAACATTCCAACCAAATAGTCTGGTATTCTATTTGCATATATCAATGCATTATGAACCTAACACATGATGCCATGCTAGCCACTCTTCATAATATCACAGACGCTATTGTCATCAGAAAATCCATCAAATGGAAAAACTGCTTCTTGGCTGATGACGAAAAAACAGATTGTAATTCAATTTTTGAGAATATGCAATCTATGTTGAATAAGTTTTTAAGAAAACTATCGAAAAGTATCCAAAAAACTGATTTAGTTACTCATTGTATCCGGAATGTTTATTCTATAAAATCACGTTTGCAGGAAAATGAATGGCCTTTACCCTGTTCATTATCGCAAAATGAGAATAAAGTGTATTTGCACGATCTCAATTTTTACTTAATGTTATGCGGTTTATTAACAAAAGCCACAACTCTTTTTAAAGGCTATATTCCAGCTAAAGACCGTTTATCATATGCTCAAACACTACCCATTATACAAGGCAATTACCGGCGTGTAATTCAAACCATTCACTTATTACCGCAAACCTCATGGATTCAAATTATTCGAATAGAACAACAGAAAAACAAATTTTTTCATTCATTAGACATGCTGGATAAAAAGATTTCTGAACTAAATCCCTCCTCACCTGCTTATAGCTTTTTATCTGATTATCGTATGTCCATACATAATTACCCTGATCATTTACAACAAGAAAAACAGGTGGTTAAAACTCATCGTAACCTGGTACATATCATTGAAAAATATAAGAATGATAATTCTTACGCTTTGATTAGTGAATTGATGCATGAGGGATTGAAATTGGGCTGGTTTCATGAAGCAACAAAAGATAAACTTTTTGAATTTTACAGAAACGAGAGTCTTAACATGACTACAATTGATAGTGAAATTAAAGACTTAAGATCTGCACAAAAGAAATGTAAAAAATTACTGGCGCAAAACATTATAAAAAACGACATGGTAATCGATTACATTAATGAAATGATTTTACAACTATCGCAACTTCATCATAATGATAAGGTATCGAATGATTATATTGAATGGACACATAATCCCAAAGAGTTTGTAAAGGCTATACATGAATTTATTTCAAAAGGATATATGAACCTTAAAGGAAATACAGATATGCAGCCCATAGTGGAGCACATAACCAGATTTATAAAGGTCAGAAAACTTAACAATAGCGGTACTCTATCTCAGAGCAGTTTACTATCCTATTTTAAGAAAGCCAATACAGGGGATTTATAAGTAAGGGAAAAGAGAAAGGAACAGGAAACTGTATTTTTTCGGAGATATTACCATAAATTTTCAATAGGTAGAATTTCATCAGGAAGTTTTATCATAAACAATTGAATATCTGTAGTCCAAAATTTCTCGGTAACTATTATATATTTCCATACTAAGTAATGATTTACCTATTCATCTCTTGAAGAATACTAGTCATTATATTATTGATTTCTTTCTCATTAAAGAGAGATATTACTGACCTCTGTGTTGAATTAACAAGAGTTAACTCACGACCAAATACAGCAAATACTTGATTAACCTTATCAAGAATTAAATTGCTTTTAAGTTGTTTAATTTATAATGATAAAATAATAGGAGAATATGAGGTTTCCTTCATATTCTCCTATTAATCCTCAACTCTTAAGAAGGATGTTTGATACAATGTATTTAAATATTATATAGTTGTGATCATTAGTTATCAAAATAACAATCATGCATATAATGAAGATAACATCTAAGTATCAATAGTTAGATTCCCTATATGAAAAATGCAGCCGAAGCTGCATCTCTCATTATAATTATAAACTGATCAGTGTTTCTTTGTTGTTTTTAAGATCTTTCCAATTCACTTTTTTCTTAGGATTAATACCATTGATGTATTTCTCAATATTTGTATATCCATCTCCATTGATATCTCCATTGGCATCAGAAGCATCATTAGGATTTAATCCATATTTCTTTTCCCATGAATCAGGCATTCCATCCATATCGGTATCAATACGAGGTTCTCCCTTATATTCAGGATAGCCTCCCACTTGTCTTATATCTGTAATGATACCTTTTTTCCATGAGTCAGATTCTAAACCTTTTCTGTACTTATATTGGTATAAGTCATCAATTACGGTATAATTAGATTCGTCTATTTTACCAGTACGCACTTGTTTAACTATTCGGGTATCAACGGGATCTCTTTTAGGAAGAGTAGCTCCAACGTTATTTAACACATATTCATAGGCATCTTTGGTATCCATAATATTAACATATGGCATAATAAAACGTTTTGATGATCTTATTTGAGCTAAATATTCACCAGCTCCGTCCATGGTTTCTATCTGAATACCTTTCCAGTTATCATTGGTGATTTCTGGGTATCCTTCCATGATATTTCCTTCTACCCAAATTTTACCATAAATTTTTGTTCCATTTATTTCATAGCGCGACTCTGGTTTCATCAAACGATGACCTACAGGTGCATCTTTGGGAGTTACAGGACCGGGTTTGTAGTAGTTGTTGATTAACTGATAACGCGATGAAAAATCTCCTCCATCAGTTGTACGTTTTGACCAGTTATGAATAACATTATTTACCATATTAAAGCCACCATTCATACCTACAGAAGGATTCCTTCCAGTATTATTGGCCCATAAGTTTCTTGCGAACATACAGTTCTGTCCACCAATTGTACTACCTAAGGAGTGTCCGTAAGTATCCAAGGCTTCAGAGAAAATACTATTCTGAATAGTAATGTTAACCGTCGAATATTTGTGTCGTCTTGCTTTAGGATTATCTTCATCATCACAGAACATATGGCGATAAAGACTCATATTTTCATCTAATCCCCAGGATGCTGAAACGTGGTCGATCATGATGTTTCCAACAGGGTTTCCGCCAACAGCATCCCCATCTGCACGACGACCTACCCATGTATCACCCCTGCGAAAACGCATATGGCGAATAACTATATCGTGTGTATTAAGGCAAAAAGTTTCTCCTGCAACACATACTCCATCGCCTGGAGCTGTTTGTCCTGCAATAGTAATATAAGGGGCATCAATATTAATAGGACGATTCAGTTTTATTATCCCGGCCACATTAAACACCACCATTCTTGCGCCACCTGCTTCACATGCTTCACGCAAAGTTCCGGGTCCACTATCGGCCAGGCTGGTAACAACATAAACTTTACCACCTCGTCCGCCAAAACTGTACATACCACCACCCTCGGCACCTGGAAACACAGGTATATCTGCCTGAGGTAAATCATCAGAGCGTCTGGCCCATTGATTATAAGCTTTACCATTCTGCATGTCTTCGTAAACTTTAGGCCATGCTTTTTCCCAGGCTTGGATTCTTAATGTTGTCCATGCAGCTTCTAAAGAATCTACCGTTGCTCGCACAGAATCTCCATTGGGATATTGAGCACTTGATTTCTGATAAAAAGAAAACAATATGGCTATTGTCAAGATTGCTTTTAAAATTTTCATGATTTACCGATTTATTAAAATAATTGTATTGAATTCTTAATCTGTAAAACTTCCTAAATAGAAACTCTGACAACAGATTTAAGAATACACAAAACAACCTAAAAAAGACATTAACAAACCCTGCAATTGGGGACAAAGATGTGGGCTCATTGGGACAATCAACGTGAAGCAGTAAGTATTCTTAAAGCTCATATTGGTATTTACACAATTGACATACAGCTTAATATGGAGCTACAAAAGTGAAGAAGGCGATTTTCCATAGGTTTGCTTAAAGGCAGAACTGAAGCGCTCCGTATCTTCATATCCAACCATAAGAGCAACTTCGTTTACCCTTAATTTTCTCTCCTTTAGCAATGATTCAGCACGCGACATTCTGGCATGTTTAATAAAATCGGAAGGTGTTTCTCCGGTTAGTGCTTTGAGTTTTCGTAATAGAGTTTTGCGGCTTACTGCAAGTGCAGAAGATAATTGTTCTACTGTGAATCCTGGTTGATCAAGATTTTCATTGATAAAGGAGATACATTGCTTTAAAAAGTCTTTATCAATATCTGGATAAGAAAGGTCAGCCGGATTAAAATCGGCTATCTTGAATTGTTTGCGAGCGTTTTCATGGGTTTTAAGTATATTTTCAACTTTATGCACCAGTATTTGAGAATCAAAAGGCTTAACAATGTAGTCATCTGCTCCACATTCGTAACCGGTGATTTGACTCTCACGATCATCTTTGGCCGTTAAAAGGATGAAAGGAATATGACTTGTTTGAATATTGTTTTTAATAATCTGACACAGTTCATTACCTTGAAGACCCGGCATCATAACATCACTAATAATAATGTCAGGATTGTTCTGTTCTGCCATTTCGCGTCCCTGATCTCCATTCTCAGCAAATAAGACCTGGTAGTCCTTGGAAAACATATTTCCAATAAAGGTTCTCAGGTCATGGTTGTCTTCCACGATCAGAATCTTTTGAGTTTTGTTTGCACCTGAGTCTGAATCCATACTTTCGGAAAGTTGATCCATCAGATTTAAATGAGGAATAAAAGAAACGTCAAATGGTTTATCGTTCTTAACCGATATCGTTTCAACAGGAATGTCTAAAGTTACAGTTGTCCCTATATTTTCCTGGCTATCCACGTTTATTGATCCACCCATCAGGTCAATTAACTCCTTTACATAGGACAGGCCTATACCCGACCCTGTAGACTGGTGAGAGGCGTGTGTCTGGTAGTATCGGCCAAAGAGATAAGGAAGATGTTCCCTGGCAATTCCAATTCCCGTATCCGAAACAGAAAGCTTAATATACTTAGGAGACACATGACAATTCAACACTACTTCCCCATCCTTTTTATTGTATTTGAATGCGTTGGATAACAGGTTATTCAGAATAGCAAAGAGACGTTCCCGATCGAGCCTGACGTTGACTTCCGATACATCACAACTTACGATTAGTCTGCAATTTAACTTTTGACATAGCGGATCATACAAAGCTGCTGTTTCATTTATAAAAGATATCAGTTCCAAGTCTGTAAGACAAAGTTCAAATTTCAGGTTATCAATTTTTCGAAGATCCAGAATCTGATTAACAATTTGATGCAGGTTATTTGTATTGTCCAATACCAGCTGCAATGTATCTTTCATACCAGGGTTTAAGTTCGGCGATTGAAGCAATTGTTCAATGGGAAATTTAATCAGTGTGAGTGGAGTTCGGATCTCGTGCGAGATATTTGTAAAAAACTGCAATTTACTCTTATCAGTCTCATGCAGTTGTTTGGCCATAGCAGTAATTTCTTCTTTTTGTTTATCAAGTAGCCTGTTTTGAGCTTTCTTATTTCTATATAATCGTAACAAGATAAAGGCTGCGATCAGGAATAATACAACACCGGCAATGGAAACATTACGTATTTGCTTCTGCCTTTTTAGTTCAAGCATAGAGTTTTGAGCCTCTAAAAGCCTATTTTGTTCATTCCTGTCTATTTCAAGCTTCATTTCAAGTTTTGCCAGTTCATCCGACTTTTTCATCCGCTCCAAATCAAGAGAGAGGCTATCGGATACTATCATAAAGTCAGCAGCCCTTTTGTAATCTTTCTTCACGTAATAAAGGTGACTGATGGCTTTTGCAATACTCATCATTTTTTCTGGCATCTGAATCCTGTTCGAAATAACATATGCTTTCTGGTAATACAAGAAGCTGCTATCCAACATATTCTGATTTTCAAATAAATTACCCATAGCTTCATATGCCGTAACCATATCCGGAGCGACGACTGCGTTTACTGCAATTTTTTTTGCGTGACTCAAGAGACGATGAGATTGGGAATAATCCCCGGTTAACATATACGCTTTTGCATAATCAACAAGGGCTTTGAATATATAAATCTCAGGACAGCCTGAACAGTTTGAATCGATACTTTTCTGAAAACAAACCATTGCAGAGTCTCTCTCCCCCCTCGATTGGTATAGTATGGCCATTTTATAAAAGGCGTCAGATAATGTTCTTCCGGCTGTACCGGAAGTAGCATTAATAACATCTGAGTAAAAATAATGAGCCAAAGAGTCATTGCCTAAGGAATGGTATGCATCACCTATTGAAAGGTTAATGGGGTTGATATCGTAGTTCGGGATGAATCTCCGGTATAATTTTTTAGCTTCAATCATATAGTCGATTGCCACCTTTTGGTTTAGGTTATGTTTTATAAAAAGCTCACCAGTTCGAAAATACAGATTGGCAAGAGAACTACTATCATTAACCTCAATAGCATATTCAATTCCTTCAAGCAAATAATGATAGCCGTCTTTGTAGTTACGCAGATCCGAATACAATTTAGCAACCCTGGCATAGCTATTCAATGTTATTTGATTGTCGTGGATCTTGTCTCTGATTCGGATGTTATCAAGAGTGTATATTAGGGCACTGTCGAATTTACCAATGGTTAAAAAGTCATCAGCCAGGAAGTTGTTCAAATCAGCAGTGTACCCAATAAACCCAGCCTGAACAAAAAGAAATTTGGATTTTTTATAAAACTCAATGGCTTCATGATAATTTGCTTTTCTGTCGCAGATGTTTCCAAGCGCTTGATAGTTGAAAGCCAAAGTTTTAATATCCTTTACTTTTAAAGTATCAGCAAATGATATAGATTGATAAAATGAAGTTCCGGCAGAATCAAGATTTTGAAGTTGGTACTGGAGCATTCCGCTTTTATAATATGCCAATGACTGCTCACTTCTGCCAATGCCAGAGGCAAGTTCAATCATTTTAGCTATTGTGATTCTTGCACTGTCAAGGTCAGTTGATTGATATATGTTTAGTTTCTTATCCAATTGATCAAACTGATTCAGTCTAATTTCCTGTGAATCCGTCTCCTTTGCAATGGCTATATTGTAATTAAAGCCTAATACAAAAGAAAGCAGTATCAATTGGTATATTAATTTTATTCTATTGCTCGAAGATGATTTAATAATCATACATGTTGGATTAACACGTCAAAATTAAAAATAAATAACCATTCAGAAACAGATCTGTAAAAAATGTATTAATCAATGGAAAGTTGCCGTGCTAAGGCAAACAGATTCTTGCATTTAAATAACCATATCCACATGACAATATTGTTTAATTCATAAACAGACACAAAAACGGTTATTTTACCGGATAAATTGAAAATTGGGCTGTCGCTAAATCTTAAATCCCGATTTTGTGATACCATAAATTATCCAATCTCAATTTGAAAAGAAAGAACATGATGATTTTTAAAATGATTGATACTTTCTTGACCAAGAAAAAATTTAAAGACTTCTTTAATAAAAATATTGCTGCTTTATAAACAGCCGGAATGCAAACCCTACCATATAAAACAAAAAGAGCCGCACTATTTCTAATGCAGCTCTTCTTATTTTAAGTCCTTAACGCTTATTGCACGGTTTGAAAAACCGCGCTAACAGCCGTATTTATCGATTTACATATCCGAGCCTACTGGGGGCTGTCCCCCTTTGTTATGAAACAGCCCTTTTATTATTTTATTTCAAAAGGTACGAGATACAATCTCGCACCAGCGAAGGGGGATACTATTCTAAACATTATTGATACCACGCTTACTAAACGTAAGTTCAAAGACTTCTTTAATAAAAATATTGCTACATTATAACCGGGTTACAAACCCTACCTTATAAAATAAAAGAGCTGCACTATTTCTAATGCAGCTCTTCTTATTTTATTCCCTGCTTGCTTATTGCACGGTTTACAAAACCGCTAACAGCCGTCTTTAGTGATTTACAGATCTGCCTTTACTTTGTATTACTATGTTTTATTAGTAATTTATTCAAAAGAGAAACAGAGGTGAACTATCAAATCCGCTAAGTTTTGGACTTATCTGGCGCATTAGTCCTCTGCCTTCTCTTTCTACGTTGAATAAGCATTAAATAGAATGATAGATTTAAGATCTAATAAAGGCTTTAATGTATTCAACTGTTTATATTCCTTAATTGTAAAGTTATGAAAAATTACACTGTTTTTATCGGAATTGATGTATCAAAAGAAACATTGGATATCATTGGCATCAATGATAAATCTGAAATATTGTTGAACCATCAAATAGTAAAAAATAAAACATCAATAATTAAGTCTTTCTTTAATAAAACATCACGTAGTTTTAATAGAGAACAAATTCTAGTAACTTATGAGGATACAGGTATTTACTCAAATCATATTGATAATGTGCTTAGCTTGTTAAAGATTAACTATTGTAAAGTTTCAGCGCTGGAGATTAATAGATCCAAAGGACTAAGAAGAGGTAAGTCAGATAAAAATGATGCCAAAGGAATTGCTTATTATGCTTTGAGTCATAAAAATACAATGAACTTATCAGAACCTTTAGATAGTAACATTCTGCATTTAAGAGTTCTATATTCTCAAAGAGAAAAAATTGTTACTGCGATACATAGTTTCAATAGCAACAAGGAATTAGATAATTTTATGTCAAAATCAATACTTAACGATCTTGCAAAAACACAGGATAGCATTCTTAATAACCTTAAAAAGAATCTAAAAAAAATCGATAACCAAATTACAGATATCATTAATACCGATAGTCTAACAACCATTTATTACAATCTACTCAACAGTATTCCTGGAATTGGAACACAAACGGCAATTTATTTAATAATTGCAACCCGAGCATTTACTCGGTTTTCAAATTCAAGACAATTAGCTTGTTATTGTGGTATTGCGCCTTTCCCTTATCAGTCAGGAACCAGTATAAAAGGAAGAAATAAAGTAAGCCAGTTTGCAGACAAGAAACTCAAATCATTGCTGAATATGTGTGCTTTAAATGCTAAAAGAGCTGATCCACAAATTAAATTATATTTTGAGAAAAAATTAAAAGAAGGCAAAAATAAAATGTTGATATTAAATAATATTAGAAATAAACTGATACATCGTGTATTTGCTGTTATCAAAAGACAGCAACCCTATGTAATAACACATACTTTTGCTACCTAAATCTATCGCACATTTATTTGACTTCAGCCATAGAATGCGCCAGCTGAAAGTTTGCTGCTTGACACATACTTACCACCATATTATACGCCCAACAGTATACAATCTATAAAAAACAAACAATAAAACTGGTAGAATCACCATTATAACAATGATTAACCTTTTAATTTTCTCTTGTTTAGAATCAGAAAGAGATAAATATTGATTCTCAATTTTATCCAACATTGACTTTCTGTAATATCGGAAACTTAATATTACTGGAGAAAGTATCCAAATTAATATCCACCCTACAAAACCACTTTGTCTATATAATTCTGACACTGGATTGTCAAATAAGAGCCCTAAAACACATATAAAAATTGTTATCAATGCTGCTAAATAAACACCTGTATGCAGAAAGGCACTCCACTTTGACTCAAACTCATCCTTCTTTAGCTTTAAATGCGCAAAGCGATATGTCATATAAAAGAAATAATCTATAATCTTCATATTTTCAGTATATATAAGTTAATATTTTGTTAATCTTACCAATTTGTAAACAAATTTGGATTATCTCCATATCCATTTCTTATAAGTTTATTAAAAGCGTTTTGCTGAATCGTATAAATCGCCTTACCAGAATAGTATGCAGCTCCTACTTCCCAAAAGAAATAACTACCTACTCCAATACAAGTTTCAATACCATCAAGCAAATTTGGATCTTTCATAAACTTATATGCACTATAACCAGTCCCTAACCATCCAAGTGTATTTCCTGTTATTCTTAAAAACCTTGTAGAATATCTAGCCAAGTTTGCACTCCCTTCATAAAATTTCCATCCTTTAACTTTATCAGTTATAAGAGACATAGAATAATATTTACCTCCAGCTCCTCTCCAGTATCCACCTCCATTAATTCTTGATGTGTATTTTAATCCTGTATATAATGATAAAGGGATTGATGAATAACTAATAAAATCAGAAGTTATATCAAGTCCACTTTCGGCATAATAGGATGCATCATTATTAACAGAATTAATATACCACTTTTGTATTTGATCATCTACAGTTGTATAATAACCAGAAGTATTTTCCTTAAGAAATGATGTAAGATTATTATTTTGAAAATTTTGATTTATCGTAAATTGCAAGTTTGATTGCCTATAAGATTTTGCCAAACCAGGGTCTGCTCCAGGCCTAGAGGCTTCGAGCCACTGCGAATTACTTAACCCATCAGCTCCAATCTGCTCACCTGTAGAAGTTGTATCCATTCCCAATGGGTCTATAAAGTTAATTGGGTTATTAAAACAATAATGATAAGGTGTAGACTCAAAATGTAATTCAGACAGTGGATCTTGCGTAGTCCACCTAGCAATTGCCGGGTCATAGAATCTAGCGCCATAATCATACCAATCCAAACATCCTCCACCCAAATCATCATTCTGAAGTTCTTTTCCGTTGTAAAGATATTTATTTTGTTAATAATCTTCCCCAGCTGTATTATAGTTTTTTGATTCATCAACATACCAAATGGATAATAACTACTGGTTTGAACAATATCAACTGCTCCTGAAAGGTTATTACCCCCATGTTGGCGGATATTTATCCGTGTAATCGACATCTTGTAAGTATCTATAATTATTTCAACTCTAAACTAATTGGCATTTTTGATTGGTTAACAGAATTTATAATCCGGTATTAATAAAACAAAAACAGCAAGGCATACAACCTCGCTGTTCTGTCCAATACAAACTTATTTTATGAAAAACTACCTGACTTCAAACCGTTTATAACCAGAAACTTTAAAGCTACCTTTAATTACACCTGTTGATGAAGCATCGTTATCACCACTAAAACCAGGTTGCTCACCTCCCACATAAATATCAAATGTTCCAGATTCAATAACTCTTTGAGTCTTTTTATTGATCATAGATAATTGTCGTGGCGTTAATGTAAACTCAACAGTTTTGCTTTCGCCTGCTTTAAGATAAATTCGTTTAAAACCTTCAAGCTGCCTTATTGGTCGTGCTGTAGAACCTTTTTTATCTGTAATATAAAGCTGAACCACCTCATCACCGGCTAGCTTTCCGGTATTGCTTACTTTAACCGTCACTTTAATATCGTCACCAGCCTTTACGCTAGATGGTACATTTAAATCAGAGTATGCAAAGGTGGTATAGCTTAATCCATAACCAAACGGATACAAAGGTTCACCTTTATAATATCTGTAAGTTCTGCCTTCCATATTGTAATTTTGGAAATCGGGCAGTTCACTTAACGATTGATAATAAGTAATAGGTAAACGACCGGCAGGATTATAATCTCCCCAAAGAACATCAGCTAAAGCATTACCTCCTTCTTCACCCGGATAGCCAACATTTACAATGGCATCAATATTTTCTTTTGCCCAATTAATAGCTAAGGCACTACCTGCATTAATTACCAATACAACCGGTTTACCTGTTTCTTCAACTGCTTTTATTAACTCTTCCTGCTCTTTAGGTAATGAAATATCTGTGCGATCACCACCCTCTCCTTCTAAACGTTGCGATAATCCTACCACCACAACAGCAACATCTGCTTCTTTAGTAATTTTTACGGCTTCATAAATTAAATTTTGATCTGGTTTAGCCCATAGTAAACTAGCCTGAGCATTAGTATCATCGGTATAAAACTCCACCTCTATAGCATATTTCTTGCCTCCTTCTAACTTTAACCTGTCTGTAGCATATTTTGAATGATGTATAGATCCCCGGCCATTTGAAATTTCTTTACCCTCAATTTTTACAGACATACCACGCTTTGCCAATAAACCAAGCTCATAAGTTCCATCTGCAGGTGGTACCAGGTAACCTTTCCAACGAACGGAGAATGTATCAATTAATTCCTTTGAAACCGGAGCATATTGCCACGAAAAATCTATTTTATCATCTACCCTTGTAAATGCAGGTTCTCCTGACAACTGAGTATTGTTAAAATAAGCACCTTCCAAACCCTGACGACCATCTTCTGTTTGCAGATATACAGAAGGGATAGGCTTCAGGTTTAGTGTTTCATCGTTGAGATGCGATCCTTCGGCATAAAGCACTTCTATTTCCGGCTCTACTTTATTTTTAATACCGGTTAAAAAGGTAATCGGATTTTTTGGTGTTCCATGATAATTACCAACTAACGATTCCCAGTTATCAGCATTAGGTCCGATTACTGCAATCTTTTTAATCTGATTCTTTGAAAGAGGAAGTATATTATTACTGTTTTTTAATAAGATAATACTTTCCTGAGCGGCTTTTCTGGCCAGACTGGTATTGGCATCAGAACAAACTACTCCTATTGGAATTTTTGAAAAAGGTACTACCTCATCCGGATCAAACATTCCCATTTTAAAACGAGCCATTAATATTCTGCGTAATGCCACATCGATTTGATCTTCGGTAATAAAACCTTGTTCAACAGCCTCAGCTAAACTTTTATAATAGCTTCCGCAATTTAAATCGCAACCCCCTTTAACACCTATTGCAGCAGCTTCTGGTTTACTATTAGCAATATGATGGCCTGTTTCAATATCACGAATAGCTCCACAATCAGAAACCACATAACCATCAAATCCCCAGGTATCACGCAATAATTGATTTAGTAAGAAATCGTGTCCACTACATGATTCACCTCTAAAACGATTATAAGCTCCCATTACAGAGTATACTTTGGCATCTTTAATGGTTTTATAAAACGCAGGCAGGTAAGTTTCATACAAATCCTTATCGCTAACATTAACATCAAATGAATGACGTAATTTCTCTGGTCCTGAATGAACAGCAAAATGCTTAGAAGTAGCAATGGTTTTAAAATACTTAGCATCATTACCTTGTAATCCTATAATAAACTCAGTAGCTAATTCGCCTGTTAAATAAGGATCCTCACCATAAGTTTCATGACCTCTTCCCCATCTGGGGTCCCTGAAAATATTAATATTGGGAGACCAAAAATCCAAACCTGTATAAATGGTTCTTTTATTCTGACGTAAGAACTCATGATGCTTTGCACGTGCCTCATCGGATATAACCGTACCAATCTCTTCTAACAATTCTGTATTAAATGAGGCTGCTACAGTTATTGATTGAGGAAATACCGTAGCATAACCTGCCCGGGCAACGCCATGTAAACATTCATTCCACCAGTTATATTCAGGAATCTGCAAGCGAGGTATTGCCTTTGACTCATTGGTCATTTGACTGATTTTTTCCTTTAATGTCATTTGATCCATTAATATATCTACCCTTTCTTCAAAAGGAAGATTATAATCCAAATAACTAAAGTCCACATCCTTTTCCTGCGCATTACAGATGATACTGCTTAAAATAAAAGCCACATATAAACTGTATATACCAACTTTTTTAAGTTTTGAAATCATATCTAAATTAAATCGTGATTGTTTATAAAACTTGTTTCTAACCGGTTTTATTAATTACTCGGTTACCACATTATTTACCGGAGTACCTATAATTTTTATATACTTTTTAATATCCTGATTATTATTCAGGTTAAAATACACCTTACCTGTTGACTCTCCTTTTACAATAATATTATGATTTTCTAAATCAGCAACTTCACTCTTAACAAATTTAATGTCGTTACTATTTTGTACAATAATCGACTCAGGTTTCTTTACATCCAGCGTTAATCCTTCTAACTCTACATCTTTAGCGTAACGCATTAAAATACCTTCGTTTGAAACAATATTAATATTTTTAATTTTAATGTTTTGCACCGGCATTTCTGGAATACCATTAATGGTAATTGCTTTTTCAACATTATAACATTCAATATCTTCGAAAGAAATATTTCTAAAACAAGGCGTTTCCTCTGTTACAGGTTCTTTAGTTACTCCAATAATATTTCCGTTTTCATCCTCTTTGATTTTTCCTCCGTAATACAAGTTAAAACGAATGGCATCAGTAGGGATGTTAGTCATACGTACTCCTTTTACATATATATTTTCAACAACGCCACCTCTACCTCTGGTACTCTTAAAACGCAAGCCACAATCGGTTCCTAAAAAAGTACAGTTTTCAACATACATATTTCTTACTCCTCCGGACATCTCGCTACCTATAACAAAACCTCCATGACCATGATAAACGATACAATTACGCACAATAACATATTCTGTAGGCACACCAATATCTCTGCCTTGTTTATCTTTACCTGATTTAATACAAATAGCATCGTCACCTACATCAAAAGTACAATCCTCAACTATCCCGAATCTACAGGATTCTAAATCAAGACCATCTCCATTTTGAGAAAACCAGGGATTTCTGACATTAATATTTCTAACTGTAATATGGGTACATAATAAAGGATGAATATTCCATGCCGGGGAGTTTTGAAATGTTGGACCATCCAGTAACACATTCTCACAACGAATAAGATTGACTAATTGAGGTCTGAAAAAATCTTTATACGGTTTAAGAGCTTCAACATCATTGTAATCCATTTTTCCACTACGAACCAATTGTTCTCCATTATAATATGATTCTGATGGATACCATGTTTTCTCATTATAAACAAAACCTCCGCTCGCTGTAACTTCATTCCAATGTCTTTCAGTTAACTTATCTTTCTTTATCTGTCTCCAGGCACCACCTTCACCATCAATAATACCTTTTCCTGTAATTGCAATATTCTTTAGGTTCTTACCTGAAATAGGATTTTGACATCTTGGATTTTTTTTCCCTTCATAAAAATTATCTAAAAGCGGGTATAAACTGCGGTCGCCACTAAATTGAAGTAAGGCACCCTCTTCTAAATGCAGATTTACATTATCTTTTAATACAACAGGTCCTGTTAACCAAACACCCTTTGGTATTAGTACTACACCGCCATTGTTTTTTGAGCATAATTCTATGGTTGAATTGATAACTTCGGTATTTAAAAACTTGCCATTTGAAACAGCTCCGTATTTTTCAATATTAAAGGTATCTGCCTTAAATACCGGAACGATTACTTCTGGCATTTCAAAAGGTAAATTTAAACCAAGCGATTTAGATTCTGACTTTTTTACTTCAGAACAAGAGGTAAATACTCCTGCAATACTGATTAGTAATAAAAGCTTATTTATTTTTTTTGAAAGATTATTCATTTTATTTATTAGTAAAAACTGTATTTGTAATACTTACCTGAGTTCGATTAAAATTTCAATCCTACTCAGGTAAGTAACAAGCTGATTTTAAAGATTCAGAACTCTATTTTGTTACTCTAAACCAATCCACATCAATCCAACCACTATCTTTATGATATTCATGACGATTGATAAATAATCCCATTTTAGCACCGATCCATTTACCTTCTCGTGCTTTAAAAGGCTGTCCTATATTTGTAAACTTCTTTCCGTTAAAACTGTAGCTAAACTGACAATCGTTTTCACCTTGCATGGTTACTCTTAAGTAAATAGGTTTGTCATTTTTAATAGTTACTTTCTCGTTTATTACCTCAGTTTTTCCATTATCAGCACTTTTACAAAATCCCTGAGACAGAACAATTCCATCTTTAGTATCCTCTAAAGCCACAACACCATAATCGCGTCCCATAATTACAAACCCGGCACGCTCACCATCATTTTCAGGATTTGGATGAAATGTCATTTTAACTGTAGCGGTAAATTCTGGTGCAGGAATCTTTTGTAAAAATAAATTCGGAACATCCCATAAGCTCTTATAATCTTCAGGAGTTAACACAGAATAAAGACGCATATAACCGTTTGTAGCGTCATTAAAAATCCAGAATGGAGAGCTATTGCCATGCCATTGCCACTGGAATCCGGTTTTGGTATCATTAAATTCATCGCTTTCAGCAGGTGTCATTATTGGATATGTTTTACCCACGTTTGGTTTTTTGTAGGTAAGAACAGGATCACCACAACCATCTTTATCTTTATCAATGCCCATTACCGGCCATCCATTTTTCCATGTCATTGGTTGTAAGTGTACAATACGACCAACAGCACCTACATCCTGAAAGTGAATAAACCAATCTTCGCCTGTTGGTGTATCTACCCAACCTCCCTGATGCGGACCGTTAATTTCAGTTTTTCCCTGAGCCAATACAATTTTGTCTTCGTAAGGACCATATACATTTTTAGATCTCATTACAATTTGCCATCCAGTTGGAACTCCACCACCCGGAGCAAAGATGTAGAAGTAACCATCCTTTTTATAGAATTTAGGTCCTTCAATTGTAGGATGCTTGCCATGTCCGTCAAAAATAATAACACTTTCGGTTATGGCTTTTGTAGCTTCCTTATTTAACTCGCATACTGATAGCACACTTTTAAAAGAAGCTCTGCTTCCTGCCACCCCATGTACAAGGTATACACGACCGTCTTCGTCCCATAAAGGACATGCATCAATTAAACCTTTACCTTCTTTTACTAATGTTAATGGAGACCATGGACCAGCAGGATCTGTTGCTTTAGTCATATATATACCATAATCAGGATCACCATAAAAAATATAGAATTCGTTATTATGATAGCGAATAGATGGAGCCCAAATACCGTTACCGTGTTGAGGTTTAGAAAACACATCAGCAGGTGGTAAACCGTAAGGAACTGCAGCACCGATTAATTCCCAGTTCACCAAATCTTTAGAGTGTAAAATTTGTAAGCCGGGTATGCAATTAAAACTTGAGGAGGTCATATAGTAGTCATCACCGGCACGACAAACATCCGGATCTGAATAATCTGCATATAAAATTGGATTTTTATAAGTACCATCTCCCTGATCGGCCACCCATACTTCAGAGGTATAATTTAATTTATCCTGAGCTGATATGTTAGCTACTCCCACAAATACTATCATCACTAAAAATGATAATACTCTTGATTTCATTTGATAATTCATTACGTTTCTTATTTCCTTTATTTATAACAATAATTCGAATATTAAGTATCTATAACCCTGGATTAAAGTCCGGATTATTCTCTACCATTAAACAAGTCATGATAAGCGGGCCAATGGCCTTTCCATCATTTGATCTGATCTTTTCTTCTATATAATATTTATAAGAACCATCTCTTACCGGATTGTCTGCAGGACCTAATCCGGCACCAGCACAACAATTGGTTATTTCGAGATTTCCGTTTTTATCTTTGCGTACAAAGTTTTTAAAAATACCCTGGTAACCTTTTTTCGCAGCATCAAGATATTCTTCACTCAGGATTCCGTTTTGTATACCTTTAAACATGCCGTAAACGAACATACAAGAGGCAGTTGCTTCAAGATAGTTTCCTTCTCTGTTTGGATAATTAGGCACCTGGTACCATACTCCTGTTTCTTCCTGCTGAAATTGAATGATAGCATCTGTTAAATCCTGAAACATTAATACCAAATTTTGATAGTCTTTATGATCCTTAGGTATATAATCCAAAACATCAACTATAGCCATATATAACCAACCAACTCCTCTACCCCAGAAGTTTTGTGATAATCCTGTTTCCGGATCAGCCCAGTAAACTTTTTTACTGGCATCCCAACCATGATAATAAAGTCCAATTTTATCATCCTTTAAGTTGTTTTTTACAAGTAATAATTGGCTTGTTATATCATTTAAATTATCCGTGTGGCCATATGTAGTTGCATAATGTGCATAAAAAGGGAGTCCCATATATAAACCATCCAACCACATTTGATTGGTATAAATCTGCTTATGCCAAAATCCACCTCCCTCCACACGGGGCTGATCTTTCAATTGATCTCTAAGAATATCAATTAATATTCGATAGCGTTCATCGCCGGTTTTATTATAAAGGGCAAAGAGTAACTTACCTGAGTTGATATCATCCAGCTTAAAACTATTTTTATTGTATCCATCAATATGTCCGGTAGAGTCAACTACCATATCCACATAAGTATTTTTCACATAGTCGAAATACTTTGGTTCATTATATTGTTCTGATACTTTTAATAAGGCCTGACAAACTAATCCCTGCACATAACCCCATCGAGGCTTACTTTGAAAATCGGTCATCCATGCCTTTGGATTATTGTGCATAACAGATTCTGCAAATTGAACAGAATAAAGAACCTCTTTATTCTGACTTGTTTTGCACTGCACAAATAATAACAAGAGACAACTTAGAACAAACACTCTATTCATAAATTTCATCTTTAAACCATTTATATTTTTTATTCCCTTTTTTACTTTAACTCCTTACAAAACTAATACACGCTTTCTTTATAAAAGGGAGACAAATAATCAAAACATAGGGGGAATATTTATAAAATCATAGAAAAATCATCATATCCATTCAAATTTTGGGCAAAAAGACGAGATATGAAATGGAAAGGTACTTTTGTTTTGTAGGCATATTTAAGAACCAGAAACTACATGAAAAATTAGAGGAAGTACAAAAGCACTTCCTCCAAATTACTATATCCAAATAAATAAATATCTGTTATCATATAAAGTCCTAAACTAAATTTCCGGAATTGATCACTACAGTTTTTGATAAAAGTAAAGGAGAACTATATCATAACTTAAGTTGGTGAACTTTATATTTTGATCATGCTTTATTTGCTAATTATTATTACTTATAAAACCAATTTCATTTAACCATGCTTCGCATAATTGTGTCCATAAATTAGTTGCTCCCGGGTTATTGCGCAGTGCTATTGAATGTTTACCATCTGTAAAAATATGAAGACAGGATTTAATACCCTGTTTCTGTATCGCTTCATAATAGCGTAAACTGTTAAGTGGATTTACAACCGGATCATTTGATGCACATGTTATAAAAGCAGGCGGTGTATCTTCATTTACATTTAGCTCTACTGAAAATAAAATACATAATTCTTTTTCGGGAGAAACTCCCAGTAGCGCCTTTTGACTTCCTTTATGAGCATCCTGAATCATACTTATTGCTCCTGATACTAATATTTGCATATCAGGAATAAAAGAATAATTGTCTATTGAATCGCTAATTAAAGAATAATCATTCTTTATGGTAGATATATTTGCAACTAAACCACCACCTGTATAAATACTTTCATTAGGAATTACTGAGGTAATAACCAGAGTTAAAACAATAGCTTTAAATAAAGCCAAATTTAATTTCCATATTCTGTTCCATATGGAAATCAATAAATCACTTTGTTTTTTCATAAAAAATAGATTTTTGAAATATTAGAATAATAATTTTCCCAACATGTATATAAGGCTGAAATTGATTCCTAAAACACGATCAATTCATTTCTTAAATAATAGCTTGAATAACCGAAACAATTATATTTGGGAACTTTAACATTTGAGGTGGGCATATTGCAATTACAAATGGGTACAATTACATAAACAACAACCAATTATTTATAAACAATTTCATTGATTACCATTAAAATCAAGTAATATTCCTCTCGATATACAACTTCACTCAATAACATTTTAACAACGGAATAATAGGCCTATATACCTACATGTTACAAGCGGGTCATTTCACCTTTTATATGGGGTCATTTTACAAGTAAAATATATTTAACAGCTTTTTATAATCCATTATGGAAAAACTAATCCAAACTATTGAGGAAAATATGGATAATAGTGAATTTTCAATTGAAGATTTAGCCTCTGAAGTTGGTTTAAACAGAACAACAATGTTTTACAAAGTTAAAGGCTTAACAGGTAAATCTCCAGTTGAATTCGTAAGAGACATTCGTTTAAAACGATCTGCGCAATTGATAACAGATAGTCAGCTTCTTATAAAGGAAATAGCCTTTATGACAGGCTTTCAGGATCTTAAATATTTTGGAAAGTGTTTTAAAAAGAAGTACGAAATGACACCTATGGAATATAGAAAGAATAACTTAAAATAAGGAGTATTCGTTGGACTGGTATTGAATATGTAAAAAATGAACAGAAAGAAATATATAAATCCATCTGTTCTTTTTATTATTGTATAGATAGTACTTCAGAAGTATGATCTATTAAAGCACCGTATTCTCTTAATAAAATTTTTATACCAAGATTTACAATAAAAACAGCCAATTAAATAACATCTTCAATTGACACTACATTTTCTTAATACAGATAATTACTTAAATGTTCTTTTGTATATGATGATTAATTCATAAACAGCTCAACAACATGAGCTACACCATCCTCATCATTTGATAAAGTTACAAAATCAGATACTTGTTTAACCTGGTCCTGCGCATTTGCCATAGCAACACCAAAACCTGCAAATTCAATCATGGTTAAATCGTTGAATCCATCTCCACAAGCAAGCATCTCTTCGCGAGTATAACCAGTGTGATCCAATAAAATTTGCAGCGATTGGGCTTTATCAATATTCAGCGGATTCAATTCTAAAAAGAAAGGTTCGCTTCTGTAAATATTCATCTCACGGTTAAACTGCTCCTTCATTTCAGTTTCCAATTTTATTAGAATTTCAGGATTACCAACCATCAAGCATTTAGGAACCGGAAGTTTTAACGCATCTGTAAATGAATCCACTTTTTTAATCGGCATTTTATTTAAAAAAGCTTCATACTGAATGTATTCATTTTCTGTATTTTCCGAAATAATACTTTCATTTTCATATGAAATAATGTCAACTTTATTATTTTGGGCAATCTCATGCAAAACCGGTAAATTTTCTGTATTCAATGCTGATTCATGAATCACTTCTTTAGTTTGCCAATTAATAATGGTACCACCATTAAACGACAAAATATACCCGCCATATTTAGCCAATTCAAGCTCTTCTGCTAAGGGAACAATACCATAAGTAGGTCTGCCTGATGCCAATACAATCTTCACCCCTTTTTGTTGTACCTTTAATAAAGTAGCTTTTGTTCTTTCTGAAATTTCTTTTTTTGAATTGGTTAAGGTTCCATCTAAATCAAGCACGAGTAATTTATACTGCATTATTCTCCTGTTTTATATATAACATATTTATCTGAATACATAAAACGTCAGTGCACAAACATTTTATGTACTTAAAATAGCTTGCAAAAATAGAAAAATTGTGCATACATAAGTTGAAAAGAATAAGACATTGCTCTAAATTATAAATCTCAATAATTTAAGCACCTAAGGTTCATTGATGGTCCTGGAGTTTGATTTATACTATGGTTTATATTTTCTATCCAAAGTAATTCAAATTAAAAACCACCGGTATACTCCTATTGATAATATAGACAGTTTCATGACCTATATTAATATACAAGAACAGTAATTATAGTTATATCAGAGCGCTAGTACTATTTCTTTAAATAATCTATTGATTATAATTATTGTATCTTAAGTGATATTCATTGATAGAATAAAGAATACCAACAATACACGATACTGGTAGTTTAAAAAATTTACACATTAGTTCAAAATGAACCTATGAAATAATAAACACATACATTATAAACACTTAGCTACAGCAGCAATCATTATAATATAACAAACTCCATTACCATATACACAAATGCATTAAATATAATAAATTATTAAATTTAACAATATTATTGTTAAACATTTAATGCTGAAATTATTACATTTGCTTGTAATACATATTGATTTACAAAATAATTATGAGTACTCTTACAATCAAGAATTTAACAAAAACCTATCCCAATGGGGTAAAAGCCTTAGACAATGTGTCTCTTGAGCTTAATAATGGTATGTTTGGTTTACTAGGCCCCAATGGTGCGGGAAAATCAACATTAATGAGAACCCTGGCTACATTACAAGAAGCCGATTCCGGAAGTGCAATGCTGGACGATATTGATATCTTTAAGCAACCTTCGGAAATTCGCAAAGTATTGGGCTATTTACCTCAGGAATTTGGGGTTTATCCTCGAATAACAGCTGAACAATTGCTAGATCATATTGCAGTTTTGAAAGGAATTAATAAACGATCAAAACGAAAAGATCTGGTAGCATATTTACTTGACAAGGTAAATCTATATGAAAACCGTTCAAAGAAAGTAAAAGGTTTTTCGGGAGGAATGAAACAACGTATTGGTATTGCTCAGGCATTAATCGGTAATCCAAAGCTAATAATTGTAGATGAACCTACAGCTGGTCTCGATCCTGGTGAACGCAATCGTTTTCATAACCTTTTAGCTGATGTGGGTGAAGAAGTAATTATCATATTGTCGACACATATCGTTGATGATGTGCGTGAACTTTGTACTCAAATGGCCATAATGAATCAGGGAAAAATTGTTTTTCATAATACTCCTCAAAATGCAATTGACGAATTAGAGGGTAAGGTTTTTCAGAAAATGGTTAGTCGTACCGATCTGGAAAAATATGCTGTAGATTATCCTATAATTTCAAATAAAATGATTGGTGGAAAACCTCAGATCCATATATTCAGTGAAAATAATCCGGAAAATGGTTTTGAGTTGGTTAAACCAAATCTTGAAGATGTTTTTTTCTCGAAGATTAACACTTCAAATACACTTGTTTAATCCTTAATACCATTAGTCATATGTTTAAAATATTTTTTTCTTCAGAACTAAAATATACACTCAAACAGTCAATGGTATACATTTTTTTTGGTGTATTTACTATTTTAGTTTTTGCAGCTACTGCAAGCGATAATGTAACCATAGGAGGATCAGTAGGGAATGTTCTGCGCAATTCGCCCTATTCAATAACTATGTTTTGTTCTGTACTCTCCATTTTTGGTTTACTTGTAGCTACAGCTTTTTTTAATAATGCAGCTTTGCGCGATCATAACAACGATTTTTCAGAAATACTCTTCAGTACTCCATTAAGCAAGTCGGGTTATTATTTTGGTCGCTTTTTTGGTGCATTATTGCTTTCAACTGTTCCCCTGTTGGGTGTATTCATTGGAGCAATGCTTGGTTCTGTTTTAGCTCCCGCCTTTGGCTGGATTGATGGAGACCGGTTTGGGCCTTTTTATTTAGAAACTATTGTAAATAATTATTTGCTTTATTTTCTACCTAATATGTTTATTGCCGGAAGTATCATTTTTGCAGCTGCCAATAAATGGAAAAACACCGTGGTTTCTTTTACCTGTGCTTTTATAATCCTTATAGGATACATTATTTCTACCTCACTTATTTCAGATCTTGATAATGAAAAACTAGGTGCATTAATTGATATATTTGGAATCAACACTTTCCGTATTGAAACCAAATATTTTACAACTATTGAAAAAAACACTATTAGTCCGGGATTTAATGGTTTGTTATTATTTAACCGCATAATTTGGGTAGTATTTGCAGCTATAGTATTGGTTATATCATACCTTTCATTTTCTTTTAAAGAGAAAAATAAACGAGTAAAAAAACAGAAGACGAACAAAGTGGAGGCTTCTATGATTTTTACTGATCCAAAAGTGCAACCTGCTTTTTATTTTGGTAGTGAGTGGTCGCAATTCCGTTCATTTTTTTACATGAGTTTTTTAAGCATTGTAAAAAGCACAACGTTTAAAATACTATTCCTTTTTAGCGCTATTTTATTATTTACCAACTTATTCTCCGGATTTGAATATTATGGGTTACAATCGTATCCTATAACATATAAAGTAATCGATTCTATTAGTAATAATACAATCTTATTTACCTTAATTATTCTAGTTTTCTTTAGTGGAGAACTTATTTGGAGAGATAGAGGCAGTAAAATAAACGAAGTTATTGACGCTACACCTCACACTTCTTTTGTTTCACTATTAGCAAAATCATTATCGTTAGTAAGTGTTGCTTTAATACTAGATATTTTCTTTATTATTTGCGGTGTTTTTTATCAACTTGTTAATGGATACACCAATATAGAATTAGGAGAATATCTGTTAAATCTTTTCTATTCAAACTTATGGCTCTATCTAACTTGGGCAGGTATAATGATCATGATACAGGTCTTGGTAAATAATAAATATATTGGTTATTTTCTTTCGATTCTTGTTCTGATGATTTGGGATATTATGCTTTCGGTCTTTCACATTGAATCAAATATGCTAAGTATTGGGTCAACCCCATCTTTAATGTATTCTGATATGAATGAGTTTGGTCCCGGATTAACAGGAGCTATGTGGTTCAATGTTTATTGGGTTTTATTAGCTATATGTTGTTTATTATTCGCAGGCAGCGTTTGGAGTCGTGGTTATTTAGGTTCGTTAAAAAACAGAATTAAAGCATCAAATAAACAAGTTAATGGCACTTACAAATGGGTAATGCTAACTGCATTTTCTGTTTGGATTGTAATAGCTGGTTTTGTTTATTACAATACTCAGATTTTAAATCCATATAAAACCAGTAAGCAACAAGAAAAATTGATGGTAAAATATGAGCAAAACTATAAAAGGTATGCGCACATGGCTTTACCCAAAATAAGTGATGTTAAATACTTTATAGATATTTATCCACATAAGCGTGACTTGTATGTAAAAGCAGAAATAAAGCTTACTAATACTGGTAAAACATCTATTGATACCCTATTTTTAAGTTTTAATGAAGAATGGGATACTGAGGTTAAAATTAATAATGTAACTCTTACCAAAACAGATAATGAATTAAACTGCAAATTTTATGTTTTAAATAATCATCTATTACCTGGCGATACCATTAACCTTGAGTTAAACACGCAATATGTAACAAAAGGATTTAAAAACACCGTTGGAAACAGAAGTGTTATTGAAAATGGAACATTCATAAATAACTTCGACTTTTTACCAGGAATGGGTTATAACAGCGACCTTGAAATATCTGATCAAAACAAACGTAAAAAATATGGCTTGCCAGAAAAAGAACGTATGCCGAGTTTAGTTAAAGATTCCTGTGAATTGCATAATTCAAATTATCTGACTAAAAATAGGTCTGATTTTATTAATGTTGAAACTGTAATTTCTACTTCATCTGATCAAATAGCAATAGCTCCGGGTAGTCTTATTAAAGAATGGAAAGAAGGCGAACGTAATTTCTATCAATACAAAGTAGATCATCCTTCAATGAATTTCTATTCGTTTATGTCGGCCAAATATCAAAAAGCAACGCGTAAATGGAATGATGTGGATATTGAAATTTATTACGATAAAAAACATTCGTATAATATTGATATGATGCTTGATGCAGTAGAACGCTCGTTAAGTTATTACACCACTAATTTTGGTCCTTATTTTCATAAACAATGTCGCATAATTGAGTTCCCTCGATACGCTACTTTTGCACAGGCTTTTCCTGGAACAATGCCTTATTCAGAAAGTATTGGTTTTGTTATCGATTTAGAAGATGAAGAGGCTAAAAATAATATTGTTGATGCGGTAATTGCGCACGAAATGGCGCATCAATGGTGGGCACACCAGGTTATAGGTGCCGACATGCAAGGTAGTACAATGTTGAGTGAGAGTTTCGCTGAGTATTCATCTCTGATGTGCATGAAATCAGTAGTAAATGACCCTATGAAAATGCGTGAGTTTTTAAAATACAATCATAATAATTATTTACGAGGCCGGGGTATGGAACTTCACAAGGAGTTACCTTTATACAAAGTAGAAAATCAAGGCTATATTCATTACCGAAAAGGAAGTGTTATACTTTATGCTTTACAGGATTATATTGGTGAAGAAAAAGTAGATTCTGCTATGCGTGAATTCTTAAGGGACTATCGCTATAAAGCCTCCCCCTATCCTACTTCACTCCATTTTCTTGATTATTTAGAACCTAAAGTTCCTGATTCATTAAAATATCTTATTAATGATTGGTTTAAAGAGATTACTTTGTACGACAACAGAGTAATTAAATCAAATTACACAAAATTAGATAGCACTAATTATCAAGTAACAATGGACATTACCTCAACTAAAATAAAAGCCGACAGTTTAGGTAATGAATCCAACTGTAAAATGAATGATTGGGTCGATATAGGTTTCTTTTTAGATAGTGATGAAAAAAAGCTTTATCACCAACAGCGTGTATTAATTAATAAAGATACCATGCATTTCACTTTTAAATTAGACACCTTACCTTTAAAAGCAGCAATTGATCCAAGACATTTATTGATTGACCGCGTATATAGTGATAACATAAAAACAATAAGCGAATTATAAACATTTTGACATAGTCAAATATAGAAAATTCAATTGAGTCCTATATTTGTAAGCATATTTTAAGACTCCTGACTGATTAATTGGTCAGGAGTTTTTGTTTTTAATTAAGGAATAAATATAGATTGCTTTTTGTGAAACGATACAGGTTTTTAGTGCTTAATTTTGATTTCGAATATCTTAGGCCATAGCTTCCCTGTAATATATGTTCTGTCTCTAATTGAATCATAAGCTATTCCATTCATTTCTAATGATCCTGCAAAGTTATTCTTAGAAGTTGTAGCAAAACTTGTTAAATCTAGTATTCCTTTAACATTACCATCCTTGGGATCTATTTTAACAATAGTATTTGTCATCCAAACATTTGCATAAATAAATCCATTTATATACTCAAGTTCATTAAGATAATCTCTTGCAAAACCATTTTCCATAACATTAATAGTTTTAATAACAGAACAGTCTCCCGGTCTTAAATAAGTTAATTTATTCGTTCCATCTGACATAATTAAGTTTTTTCCATCTGTTGTAAATCCCCACCCTTCTTTACTAGGAATAGCAAATTCTGCTATCTTTTCAAAATTATCAGCTCTGTATATAAAACCAGTTCTACTCTTGTATGTCAATTGATATACAGTATCATTTAAAATCACAATTCCTTCGCCAAAATACTTATTACGATCTAATTCAACTTTACTATTGATATCTCCAGTTCGTAAATCAACAGTACCAATTTGTGATTTTGTACTTGGTATATCTTGTGGTGAACCTGTACTTTCATATAACCTACCTTTATAAACAAGCAAACCTTCAGTAAAAGAGTTTGTACTGTGCGGATAAGTGCCAATATATTCGTACTCTATTACAGGAGTCTTGTCTTTTATTTCTGATAAATTAGATTGATTCTTTTGCCTTGTACAATTGATTAATAAAAATGCAGTTATTATTATCAGATAGTTCTTATTTATTCTCATTGTTCAAAATTTATCTCCTTAATGTTCTAATTGCCAAAACAATTATAGGTATATTCTCCATAACTCCACTCTTTTATTTAAAGTAACCTTTAATTATTCCTCTTTGTGAATATTTGATAAAACTAATCATTTTATCCCTTTTCATGGTTTGTTTAAAGTTGTTTTCAATAAACTCAATTGCATAAGATGTATTCTTTTGGGCTGATTTATAATTTAATTCAACTTGAATATTAATTTTAGGGGATATTTAAATGAATATAAAAATTTAACATATTCGAATAACTTAAATTGTAAGCTAGTCCGGCAGTAATTAAAAATCATTCAAGTGTGACAATTCTTATTTTTTTAATACTAATACTATAAAGAATAACTTGAAATGGAATTAAATAAACAAAACTTCATTCAAATAATAAAAGAAAACAGAGGTACCATCCGAAGCCTGTGTAAAATATATTTTAGAAGTACAGAGGATCAAAAAGATGCTTTTCAAGATATTATACTTCAACTTTGGAAATCATTTGATACTTTTCGGGGAGAATCTTCAATTAACACCTGGATATATCGAGTAAGTATTAATACGATTCTAACTAAGATTAATAAAGAAAAAAATTCTGTAAGTATTGAATCATTAGATTTATATCATACCTATTTAACAAATGCAAGAGCCGATGATAATAGTGAGTTACTATTTATTATTATTCAATCATTAAAGGATATTGACAAAGCGATTTTTGTACTTCATCTGGAAGGTTATGGAAACAAAGAAATTGCTCACATTTTAAACATTTCACCAACAAATGTAAGTACTCGATTCAACCGCATAAAATCTCAATTAAACCAGAAATATAACAAAGTGTATCATGCTTATAAACAAGCTTGGAAGCAAGAAAAAATATTGAATGCTATTGAGTATATAGATTCAAATGATATTCTATCAATTATAGAAGAATCTGATAATGTAAAAAATTTCAATTTTAAAAGGATATGCTATGGCCTGTTTGTATTTATTTTATTAACGTTTTTTTGTCAAGGAGGATGATTTTAAATTACATACATTGGTCACCTGATCCTGAAATAATCAATATTTTTGGACTTTCAATTCGCTATTATGGATTCCTTTTTGTAACGGGACTTCTTATATGCTTGTACATCTTAGGCTGGATTTATAAAAAAGAAAATCTTCCCTCCCACAATCTCGATAAATTATCAATCTATGGAATGATTGGAATTATTGTTGGTGCACGATTAGGACATTGCTTGTTTTACGAGCCATCTTATTTTCTATCTCACCCTATTGAAATGTTTTTACCCATTAAATTTTTAGGACAAGGAGACGTTAAATTTACCGGTTTTCAAGGCTTAGCTAGCCATGGCGGAGCATTAGGTTTATTGATTGCATTGTATTTTTATTCTAGAAAGACAAAACATTCTATTATTGACACTATTGATTTGATTGCTATTGTTGCCGCTTTAGGAGGAGGTTTTATAAGACTAGCCAATTTCATGAATTCGGAGATTGTTGGAATACCAACAATGCAACCATGGGGTATAATTTTCGAACGATTAGATACTACTCCCCGGCATCCTGCACAACTTTACGAGGCATTTTCATATTTCGTAATTTTTGCAATAATGATTTTGCTATACAAAAAACGAAGAGAAAAACTTAATTATGGATTTTTCTTTGGATTAGTTCTTGTTTTAATATTTACAGCGCGTTTTCTTATTGAATTTTTAAAGGAAGACCAAGTCGGATATGAAAAAGAAATGTTTTTTAATATGGGACAGCTTTTAAGCCTTCCTTATATCCTTATTGGTGTAGGATTTATTATATATGGATTAATAAAAACAAAGAGAACTCCTTTACTAAGTCACTATTCCTTTTAGAATTTAATCTAAGCTCGTTTTTTGTTATATAGTTTTAAAAAAACAATAAAGGCATTGGCTGTATATCAAAAACTATAAACAACTCAAATATTAAATAACTTGAGTATTCTATAAAATAGATTTTCGGAATAATTAACTATGAAATCAATATCTGATAACTTTACACCCGAAGGCAAACTTCTGTTCAATAAAGGAGGAGAAATAATTGAAGTTGTTGAGCATATAGCCGATATAATACCAGAGGATAATAAAGCATTACAATTCATTAAAGAGATTATGTTGCATGATGCCTATCAGCTTCAGGTAAAAGTATCCGGAGCCGAAGCTATTGATCTGTATGACCTTAAAATGGAGTCTGCCTGCTTTATACGTAAAGCAGCAAAAGACCTAATGATTCAAAAACATGCTTTGGAAATGTTTGATTTTGAAGATTCAGGTTATTTCGAGATCGTACGGGAGTTAATAGAAGAATACCGCTTGATTTTTATTCAATGGGTAGCAAAGTTCGATAAGTGGGACTATATCATTGATCGCTGGGGATTATTCAACCCTCCGGGAATTGGCCCTCACGATAAAGATCCGGATGATGATATACCTTTTAATAATCCATTTAATGAAGATTAATCTACTGTTTTCATATCTGAAATATACTAAGCCTTAAACTAACTAACCAAAGGTATAACCTTATTATCAAACACCTCTACCCCACAAACGGACCTCCAATATACCAAAGAGCATACAGATGCGGATTGATATCGGATTAGCTACGGCATTTCTGCGGGTACTATAGACCGATGCTCACCCGCAGACCATCCGCAGAACACCCGCAGAAACCCGCAGAAACCCGCTCATTATCCGCAGCAGGTCCGCAGCAAGTATATAGAAACTCCGTTTATGGCCCGATCATGCACAGTAAAATGCCATTTTTAACTCTTATGTACACAATTTTTTTCCGTTTTTGCCAAATCATGCACAATTTAGCCAAAAATCACCTTTTTTGACTAAAAAACTAAAACTAACCTCATCCAATAAAAACCATATACACCTATTAATCAACAGATAACAACACCCAAAAAGTAACGGTAAAATTACCGTTATTTTTTTGTCCATACTGTTGATATAATTTAGTTATCGAAAGCTAGGGGAAAGGTTCAAAGGGAACAGGTAGAATGGAACAAGGAAAAAGGTTAAGGATTAAAAGGTGATTTACAGCTTAAAAAAATTATCGAATCAACAATTTAACAACTTAACAAATAAGCAATAAAAACATCGGCCGATAACATGTTTAACCCGGTCTTCTTTATTACCTGATCAAAAATAGAGAGGACTACAAAAACAGAAAATGGATCACCCTGGCAACAGGAACTCTCACACTGTTATTTCAAACTGCAAAGCTGAAAAAACAGGGGCCAATAAAGCCCAATATGAAACATCAATAAAATTTAAAATCGTAAAAATAAATAGTCATGGGAAAGTTTGTTAAAGGTTTAAACGGAGGTTTTTCAGGAAGAGTAGGTAGCACAGTAGGTAGCAAATGGAGAGGTATCAATTATATGAAATCGCTTCCTGATATCAGAAATCAAAAGTCTTCAGAGAAGCAAGTAATGCACAGAGCAAGGTTCGCGTTTGCTGCCCGCTTTTTACAACCATTATACCCTGTTTTCAAAGAGGGTTTAAAATCACAAAGTATAAATAAGTCGCCACAAAATGCAGCCTTCTCAGAGTTTTTAAATTATGCATTAACAGGTGAATATCCTGATTACGGTATTGATTACCAAAATCTGGTACTTGCCAAAGGAAGTGTTCAGGTGGCAGATAATCCGGCAGTAGCTATTTCGGATGGACAGATTGTTTTCACATGGTCTGATAACCCAAATGCATTAAAGTATGTTGGAACAATGCAGGCTTTATTGGTTGGTATTACAGAGGGTGGTTATACCAGCTATTCCATAGATGAGTTTACCAGAGCAGAAGGACAAGGTAGTTTATATATGCCTAATGCTCCATCAGGAACTCCAATTCATTGCTACTTAGGATTTGCTTTTACTGGAAAAACAGGCTCAGCCAGCAATAGCGTTTATTTGGGTACAGTAACTGTTCCATAAAAATAAACAATAATCATAGTTTAATTAGTTAGCTACTATCAGAATCCTCTTTGCCTTAGGCAGGGAGGATTTTTTATATTTATAATTATATCAATCTAGGGTTAAGCAATAGTTTAAAAGGCTGAATTGAAACTCGACGAAGTCAAAGCCGGAAACATCATAACTTGGGGTATCCCCCCAAGGCCTTGAGCAAAATGCCCATTCAGGCTGTAAGTCTGAAACATCAACCGTAAGTTTAAGACTTACAGCCTGAGATTTACTTATCGACTAATACAAGGGGCGATCCGCGAGCGCCATAGCTAATCTGCGGAGGCACTGCCCCTTGTTGTGATTTTTCCGGCTTTCAGCCTTTTGAATAGGATAAATCCAACCCTTGATCCGCATAATTAATGCGAATCAAGGGTTGAAAAGTTGTTTTACAGTTTCGTATACATCATAGACCTCGTCTGCTGAGTATAAAAACAAGGTTTTTGGATCGCAAAATCGCGTATTGTTTGAACACCTGACGTAGGAAGGTGTGAGTTTTTAGCGATTTAGGACAGAAAACCGTAGTTTTTATAACGAAGCAGGCGCAGTCTTGATTTTCTTTGCTTACTTTCTTTTATCAAGAAGAGGAAAGTAAGTCAGGATTTTAGGGATGAAATCCCTAAGGGTATTGGGTGTTTACGAAAGAGTTTTCAACTCTTGATTGGAATTAATTATTTATTTTACTCAACAATGATTAGCACTTTACAGAAATAGTTACTAATTTACATATGAGTTTTTTTATATACAAAAGCAATACTAACAATTTGATTTACAACTTTTTTATAAAATAAAATGTCCAAAAACTATTAATATCCTTTTAATATTACAATAGCATTATTATCAAATTAGTATAATACAAGTTTAGTTATTCCGTTATAGTTTAAAATGAAAGATATAAAATTTGTTTTTTGGCTTTAAAAAGAAATTAAAAGAGCTCTTTATCATAGGTAATAACAGAAATTATTGCAATAAAATTTAAGTATGGAAGAATCTGATCAGAAGGAGAACTTAAATGTATTAAAGTCTGAAATTAATAAGCTTCGAAAACAACTGGTTAAAGAACGAGAATTAAAAGATTATTCTTTGCTGTTGCAGGAGATTGTAGCAAAAAGTCCTTATCCTATGTGGATTTCTAATGAAAAAGGATTAATGCAGAAAGCCAATAAAGCATTATTGGATACTTTAGGTTTAAACAAGGAAGATCTTATTGATAAGTATAATGTATTAGAAGATAGAAACCTTGAAAAGGAAGAGGTTTACAATGAAATAAAAGAAGTTTTTACCGACTTAAAAACCTCTACTGTAATAATATCCTGGGATGGCAAAAATTCAAGAATTGAAGAAATAAGAAAGGCCCCAAAAGTATGGATTGAAGCTAGCTTTTTTCCTATAATTAATAAAAAAGGTAAGCTTACTAATGTTATTTGTCAATGGTTTAATATTACTAAGCAAAAAGAAGCTGAATTAGCTTTATCAAAACAAAATCAAGATCTTGAAAAGATTGTTCATGAAAGAACAAAGGAGTTAGAAGAAAAAAACAAACAACTTGAACTAACTTCACAAAATTTAGCTGACATTCAGTCTAAAATGATGGAATCTGATAAGATGGCTTCATTAGGATTTTTGACTGCCAGCATTGCACATGATTTAAATAGTCCGCTAAATTTCATCTATTCAGGTTACCAACAATTAGTTGAATTACTTAAAGAAAAAGATTCATTAGATGCAGAAGAAAGTCAGATTTGGTTAGATGCGATTGATAAAGGAGTAAACAACTGCATTAACATTATTAAAAGTCTGAGTCATTTTAGCAGAACAAATATAGAAGACAACGAAACACTTGAAATCCATAACGTTCTGGACAATTGCCTCCTAATACTTCACAACAAATTAAAGTACCGTATTAATTTAGTAAAAGACTATTGCAAAAAAAACATTTCTATTTCAGGAAATTCAGGACAGATGCATCAGCTATTCCTGAATATTTTAACAAACGCTATACATGCGATTAAAGATAAGGGTGAAATTAAAATAGAAACAAGACTAAATGGGAAGAATATTACCATTAAAGTAATCGACAATGGATGTGGCATTAAACCCGAAAATATGGGAAAAATTAAGGATCCATTTTTTACGACTAAACCACCTGGAGAAGGAACAGGATTGGGATTATCCATATCTCAAAAAATACTGCAGGAACATAATGGTTCTTTGAATATTAAATCACAACAAGAGAAAGGCACTACAGTAGAGATTATATTAGCTACAAAATAGCATAGTATCCAATACTCTTTAAAGTATCCAAGAAGCACTATAATGCTTCCTGGTTCTCTGTTTGATTAGCTTCTAATTTTTTAACCATTTTCTTTTTCTTTTTAATTCGTTTAATTTCGTTGGTCAAAAAATTAATACTGTCCTCATTATAAGCCTCAAACTTTGCTTCTTTATAAAGGTTTAGTGCTTTATCATACTCACGTTTATATTCAAATACTAAAGCCATTAAACTATAAGTTTTGGATAAATCAACACCTTTAAGTTTAATTGTATAATTAATCAGCTTTAAAGCTTTATCATATTCCTTAAGTACAATAAGTACATAAATATAATCCATACATGTATTCATATCTTCAGGATTACTTGCTAAAGCTCTTATATAATATTCTTCAGCCTTAAGAAAATTATTCATTTGCTCTTTGTAAATTTTACCCATCAGATAATTGGCGCCTACATGTTCCTCATTATAACTTAACGAATAACTAAGGCTCTCTATAGCCTCTTCCAAACTATATGGATATTGGTCAAGAGCTTTTATATAATATTGGTCTGCTAATGTGTTCATATTTATTAATTTTAATCGATTAACTCCTTACGTAAATTACTTTTTAAAGATTTTCTTTTGTTTTTATAACTAACATCTATGTAGTGATTCTTAAAATCACTTCCATAAAATGTCTGTACAGGATTTCCCCTTTGTATTTCGGAATGGTTCTTCCATTCTGTACGTATTTTATCTTTCTGCTGGTTTAATTGTTCGATTTTTAACTGAGCCAGTAGTCTTTCTTTTGCTAACTTTTTATTTTGAAGTTGAGATCGGCTATCAGATGCAACAACACTTATACCACTTGGATTATGCTTTGCTCTAATCGCAGTACTTACTTTATTAACATGCTGACCGCCTGGACCTCCCGAACGAATAGCCTGATAACTAATATCTTTATCATTAAAAGTGTATGATATTTCAGAAAGATCAATTTCATTTACAGCTACAAACCAATTTTTACGTTTATGATGTTTTCTGAATTGGCTTTTTCCAACCCACTGAATTGTTCCTATCCATTTTTTAGTAAATAGGTTTATATTTTCTCCTTGTAATTGAATACATGCAGAAAATAAAGTACCATTTTCCAAACCGGGTTCCCTATGGATGATATCATAATTAATATTCGATTGTTTTGCTTCTTCAATGATATATTTAAGTATTTGCGCTGCCACCCAACAACATTCAGCAGGACCGCGTCCTGACGTAATTTGAAATATTGTTTCCATTTTTTATTGTTTATCCATTCTTACTATCTGAGGGTAAAATTTTCCCTCAACACGAATTAAATCTCTTTGAGATGCTATTACCTCATCCAGATTCTTATAAGCTATTGGAGCCTCTTCAGTACCCCCACCAATTAGTGTAATTCGTTTTTGTTTAAGCGTTTTATTCAATTCACTTTTTGTATAACTTTCTTTTGCTCTTTTTCGGCTTAACCTTCTGCCAGCACCATGCGATGCTGAATTTAATGATTGCAAATTGCCTTTACCTGATACTATATAACCCGGATCCATCATATTTGCAGGAATAATACCAAGCTGCCCTTCTGCTGCAGGAGTTGCACCTTTGCGATGAATAATAAGTTCCTGATCATTTATAATCTCTTTCCAGGCAAAATTGTGATGATTCTCAATTGTTGCTACAGGTTTAATTCCTAGTGATTTCGCCAATCTGTAATGAATAATATCATGACAAGCCTTTGCATAGTCTCCAGCTAAATTCATTGCCATCCAATATTCCTGTCCTGCCTCACTATTTAAATCCAACCAGGCTAAATTTTGAACTCCAATTGGCAACAAACATTGCTTTTTTGCAATCTGGGTATAGTGACCTGCAATAGCAGCTCCAAGTCCTCTTGATCCAGAGTGCGACAATATCCCAATGTAGTTACCCTCTTTGAGTTGAAAAACATTATCTTCTCTAAGCTCAATTGTACCAAATTCAACAAAATGATTACCTGAACCGGAACTCCCCAATTGATTTTGTGCTTTACCTTTCAATGATCTTAAGATGTCAATTTCGTTAAACTCACTTCTTTCCAGCACTTCATGATCTAAACTATGTTTACCAATCATGCCAATGCCAAAATGAGTATTTTCTTTTAAGGCCACCTTTATCTGGTAATTATATCTATTCAGGAAATTATATGGTACATCAAATATACTTAAGGCCATCCTGCAACCAATATCCAATCCTACACCATAAGGAATTACAGCATCCTTAGTTGCAAGTACTCCTCCAATCGGTAATCCATACCCCACATGTGCATCAGGCATTAATGCTCCCAATTCAGCTATAGGAAGTTGCATTGCTGTACTCATCTGCATAATTGCATCATGTGAAATATGCTTTTTACCATAGGTTACAAATGGCTTTTCGTTAGAATCAAGATGATATTGAATCCCATTATTAACCTTTACTTTTCCAATAATTTCTTCTGCTATTTTAAATAATAAAGGATCTTGTAAATAATTCTCAGGTTTTAATATAATTTGCTCAAGAATTTCCAGCTTTTGAGACTTTGTTAAATGCTTAAAATCACTGTTTATTATATTAATAGCTAAGCTCTTTTCTCTATTGGATTGATAATTAATTCTTTTTAGGTCTTTACCTTTTATCTTAGACTTGCTCATAAGTCTTTAAACTTTAAAGACTAACATTCAATTAATGGCGTGCAGAATGAATATGACATACTGATACATATTAGAAATATAATACCATGCCAATAACATCCGACATAAGCCTGTATGTCAGTCATTTTTAATAATATGAATATGAATTTTTAATTTAGTATTCAACTAAATTAATAATCAGCACATGAGGAAGTGAGTTAGTTAAAAACTAACCTTACTGATCTATTTACGGATATGTGATATAAGCTCCAACATAATAATATCTCCCTTTTTTATAATTAAACATGGGATGAAATGCGATGCAAATGTAAAATGAAAATATTTAATTTTCAAAATTTTAATAATAATAAATTCAAACTCCCGGAATAATAGACTCTTCTTCCCTATTATTCCAAACCATAAAACAAATTGTATAAAAAGTCACAATAATTCTTTAACACTTTATATATCTAATGATTATTAACTGGATTTTGTATATAAATAATCTTAACTTTTAAAAATAAGTACAAACAATAAAAATTATTCTTAAACCACGAAGATGAATTATTGGTCCTATTTTATAGAGCAATTTAACCGGTTCATTTTAACGGTAGGTGAAGTATCCTATTTTACCGGTCGTTTCTTTAAAGAATTGTTTAGTTTACCCATTGAATTCCAGGAATTCCTGAAACAAAGCTATATGGTAGGCTATAAATCACTTCCTCTGGTAGCAACAACAAGTTTAATTATGGGTATGGTACTCACTCTTCAAACCCGTCCAACTTTAGTTGATTTTGGAGCAGTATCTTTAATGCCCAGTATGGTAGGCATCTCAATAGTTAGAGAAATAGGTCCGGTTATAACCGCTTTAATTTGTGCAGGAAAAGTAGGTTCCGGTATTGGTGCCGAACTGGGATCTATGCGTGTAACCGAGCAAATTGATGCTATGGAGGTTTCTGGTACAAATCCATTTAAATATCTTGTTGTAACCCGAATCTTAGCAACTACAATAACATTACCTGTTTTGGTGATATTAGGTGATACAGTAGGTTTATTGGGATCCTATATGGTTGAAAATATCAAAGGATCTGTATCATTCACCTTGTTTTTTAACCTTGTATTTGATTATCTAACATACGGAGATCTTATACCAGCCATTATAAAATCATTCTTTTTTGGTTTTGCAATCGGATTAATTGGTTGTTATAAAGGATATAATGCAGACAGAGGAACAGCAGGTGTTGGATCAGCTGCTAATTCTGCAGTTGTAATCACATCAATGCTCCTCTTTTTCATAGACTTTTTAGCTGTTTTAACGGCAGACATTTTTTATGAATTATAGCAATTTAAAATAAATTAATGACATCTGAAGAATTACATAGCACAATTGGTCAGCAGAAAATAATTGAAGTCATACAATTGTTTAAAAACCTTGCTGGAAAACAGGTTTTAAATGGCTTTGATTTAGATCTTTTTGATGGAGATTGCCTTGTTGTTATTGGTAAATCAGGTGCAGGAAAAACTGTGATGATCAGATGCTTAGTTGGCCTAATGACAGGAGAATCCGGACAAGTTAGCATTCTTGGTAAAAGCATTCCTGAATTAAACCAAAAGGAGTTAGATGAATTACGACTTCATATTGGCTTTTTATTTCAGGGAAGTGCATTATACGACTCCATGTCGGTACGTGAAAATCTTGAATTTCCATTAAGACGGCTTAGAAAAAAGTATGAAGATAAAGATGCTCTGGATAAATTAATACGGGAAGTTCTTTCCAGTGTTGGATTAGAGCATGCAATTGATTTGATGCCAGATGAATTGTCTGGAGGTATGAAACGCAGAATTGCTTTGGCCAGAACTTTGATTTTAAGGCCTCAAGTAATACTTTATGATGAACCAACAACAGGACTTGATCCTATTACAGCTAAAGAAATTATCAATCTAATAGCTGAAGTTCAGAAAAAATATAAAACCACGTCATTAATCATTACACATGATTTAAATATTGCAAAACTCATTTCAAACAGAGTCGTAATATTAGTTGATGGTAAAAACTATGCCGAAGGTACATATAATGACCTTGTAAATTCTGCAGATCCTGTAATTAAGGCGTTTTTTTAAATTAATATCAGAAAAATAAGAAAAATGCAAAAGACAAATTCTCAAAAAATAAAGCTTGGAATAATGATACTTCTTGGTGTTGTATTATTTACCGTTGGAGTTTATTTAATAGGTAATAACCAAAGTTTTTTCACTAAAACCTATAGGATTAGTTCTGTTTTTAAAAATGTAAAAGGACTACGCATTGGTAATAATGTCAGGTACCTGGGAATTAACGCCGGAAATGTTGAAAACATTGAAATAATTACTGATACAGCAATCAGAATTACTATGAAAATGGATGTTAAAACAAAGTTATTTATTAAAAAGAATGCTGTTGCTAAAATAAGTTCGGATGGACTGGTTGGTGATGTGATTGTTAATATTGAACCAGGCATAGGATATAGTGAATCCATTAACGACCATGATGAAATTGAAGCTTTTGATCCAATTGCTACAGATGAAATGCTAAGTACCTTAAGCGAAACAAATGAAAATGCAGCTCTTTTGACCGCAGGGATATTACAAATTACAACTTCAATTAATGAAGGCAAAGGTACTTTAGGTATGTTGGTTAATGATAAAACCGTAGCCCAGGATATTAGACAAATAATAAAAAACATAAAAGAAACTACATATAGATCATCCAGACTTATGAAAAACCTGGAGTATGCTTCTACTATGATTAATAATGATAGTAACTTAATTGGAGTTATGCTTTATGACACATTGGCAGCAGCCAATATTCGCAGACTAATTTATGATCTTAATACTTCGGGTAAAGAAATAAAAGGCATGTCTGAATCTTTAAATGATTTAGTAACCAATATAGCCAAAGGTGATAATAGTTTAGTTAATACAATTGCTAATGATTCCACATTAAAGAATGATTTAAAAGAAACATTGGAAAACATCAATTCAGGAAGTCAAAAGTTCGATGAAAATATGGAAGCGCTTAAACATCATTTTTTGTTTAAAAAGTATTTTAAGGATATAAACGATAAATAAACTTATTGTTTTCTCTTTAATATATTACCTTGCAAAAGAGATACTTTATAAAAACAAACACATTTACAACACATGACAGAGGTAAACAATAAATACTCCACTAATTATATTTGTTTCCGGCTCTTGCTATATCCAAAATCATTGACTCCATGCGCTTAAAATGTGAACCTCTCCAAAAAACTTTATTGCAGTTTTCACAATAGTAAAACTCTTTATAACTAGTTACAATATCTTTACTTGTTATATCTGAAACCTGACATGGAGTTTTGCTTATTAAAAACGAATTGCATGTCATACAGCGGGTAAAAGGTTTAAACTGACGAACCAGATTGAATTTATATACAACTTCTGTCAACTGCTCATGTTTATCTATTGTTCTTACGTAGTATCCAAGAGTAACTCGTCTTGAATTTAATAGTCTTTTATCACGGGTAAGAATTATTCTATGGTCCTTAAGAGAGATATTAATAATTTCCTCATCCCCAAAATCATTCCTGTACAAAGTATCAAATCCAAGCATTCTTAAATATTTTGTCAGTTTTCCTAAATGTGCATCTGCAATGAATTTTGTTTTTCGTAAAGGTTCTTTTAGTGTCTTTTTCAAACTACTGATATCAAAGCTTTCAAAAACAGGATAAACTGAAATATAATCACCTGATGATAGTTTATAAGAAAGTTCAACAGGATTACTATTTACCAATATTAAATCAACTTCAGACAAGGGAATACCAATAGATGCGATTGCTTCAGAAACCACAGCAGGTGTTTTTATACTAAAGAAAAACGATTTATATTTTTGATTTTCCGGTAAAAAATCATTCAGCTCAGCATAACACCTAAAGGCAACTTCAATATTCATTCTACTACTAAGTATTCCTGAATTCCTTATCATTGCTTTATAATTAAATGATAAGATAAAGTTAAGAAGTATAATAGTTAAAGGGTAATTTTATGCTTAACGAATAGCAATCTTTATAAGTGAAATTTATAATAACTAGAATGAAGCTTGTATACGAAGCAACGAGATCAGATTGTGTGAAGATTCTTTTTGCGCTCCAGTATTTATGATATATTGAACTGACGGTTGTAATGCGAAATACTTTAATAAGTCGATACCATAAAACAGTTCAACAACAGCTTCAGACTTTTTATATTCAGGATTAATCACTCTGTATTGTTTCGAAATAAAAGCTTGTGCATAAGCCAAACCTAACTTATCATTTTTAATCCAATTAACCAGCGAATGTTTTACAACACCAATACCAATAAAATACGGAATTATATTTCTATCCTCAGGAGAAATCCCTCCTTTAATAAAGCAGTCAACATCAGACCCGTAAGTCTTATCCTGAATCAATTTATATTGCATCAAAAAATAGGCTCCATAATTACAATTGAAATTAGAAGTAATGTCGTTATAATTTTCAACGTCGGATGAATGAAGGTACAATCCGGTCTTTAGAATTGCAAGATTTTGTGTATCTATATCTTTTGTAAGTTCTGTAATTGCAAATATTCCATCTCCCTTAATATAAGACGGATGAAGATTATTTTTATTACTCTCAAAAGTACCCGGATTTCCATCATAAAGACCAATCTTCATTTCATACTTATCTTGTTCATAAGTATAAACAGCACCTAAAGATGTCAATGGAAAAATAGAACAACGCTGATTACATGATAATGTGGGCATAATACCAAAGGAACTATTCACAAAATTTAATGCCGGATCTACAAATAAAAAATGAGCATTTAAATCATTTTGCCCAATTAATAGGGAATGACCATTAACAGAACTTTCAACATAAGCTTCAAACAAACCGGTATACTGACCAGCTTCTATATTTGAAAACACTTGTAAATCATGAAGTACATCTTCAGATGGTGTATCTCCATGTGTATGAATAATATTAAAATGTATTGAACTATTATTTAATATTGATTTAAAAGGATTAATACAAATACCTAACTGTTCATAAGCTAGAAAAAAGTATTGTTGCTGTTCTGATTTTAAATTTATCCCATCAGCAATTATATTTAACTCCAATTCAATCCATTCTTTCTTTTGCGCACCCACCTGATCCGATATAATACAAATCAGAAGAAATATCTTAATCCATTTCATTATATGTTTATTCAAACAAAAGATCTTATAAAAACTATCAATCTTTGGATATACAAATCTAATAAAATGCACTCCCCAATTACCAAAAGGTAAAACGGGAAGTACAAGGTATATTTAAAGGTATGGTAATCGTAAATAATTATTAATTCCTACACATTTTTCCTACATTGGCTCATATCCTGAAATATCAGAATCAAATCCGCCATAATTCATCATCGACATTTCTGGTTTTCTGATATCTCCATTGCCATTAACTTTATTATTACCAACTTTATTTTTAGAAGGATCAGTATTATATGCATTTATCTTTCTGGAAATTGTTCCATAGTTTTTTTCAATAGTAAAAAATTGTGTTACTTCCTCCAAATCAACAGATTGAGCAGCCAACTCCTCTGAGCTTCCGGCCATTTCCTCTGATGCTGACGCATTTTGTTGGGTCACCATACTTAATTGTTGTATAGCAGTATTCACCTGTTCAACGCCTACTTCCTGTTCTTTGCTTGCTGAGGCAATTTCTTCTACTAATCGGGATGTCTCCTGAATATCTGGAACAATAGATTTTAATAAACGATTAGACTCTTCTGTCTTATTTAATCCGTTTCGTGCTAAATCAACTATTTCATTGGCAGCCATCTGACTTCTTTCAGCTAATTTTCTTACTTCTGCAGCTACAACAGCAAAACCTCTTCCCTGATCTCCAGCTCTCGCAGCTTCTACAGCTGCATTAATAGCTAACAGATCCGTTTTTTCTGCAATCTCTACAACTACATTAATTTTAGAATAAATATCTCGTACTGCTTTCATGCTATCTTCTGAGGCAAATGAAACCTGCTCAACAGAATTTGATGATTTCAATGAAATATTCATTGTTTTAATTGCATTCTCCGTGTTTTGCATGATGTTCGAAGCCATTTCCTCCATTGAAGATGATACTTCTTCAGCTGCTGCTGCTTGCTCACTTACACCACTTGATATTTGTTGAGCACCGGAACTCAACTGCTGACTTGCACCTGATATATTTGAAGCACCATTTAAAATAGATCCTACGATACGTTTTAAATTGGTAGTCATTTGATTTAAATAATCTGCAAGCTGACCTACTTCATCTTTTTGATGTATATCAATGGTAGCCATTAAATTTCCATTGGAAATCATATTAGTTATTTCTACGGCTTTTTTAATCGGACGTGTTATAGATAAGACGATAATAACGGAAAAGAAGACTGAAAGAATAATTCCAACAATGATCAGTATAACTAATTCACTAATAGCCCTATCTATTCTATCTTTTGATAACTGTTCTGAATCAGCAGCAACTGTATCAATTATTTTTTCCATATCATCTAAGATTGATGCAACATCTTCTATTGCTAAATCAATGCTTTTATCTAATTTTCCCAACTCCAATTGTTTAACACTATCATTAGCTGTGTTTTCTACTAAATCAATTAATTTAGTAAAAAGAGGAATAATTGTATTGTTGTGTTTACTTTCCAATTCCATAGATAGATGAACTATCTCTTGTTTATCATCATAATGGATGTCTCCCCAACTTTTATCCTCCGCAACCTTCATAATATTATCCATATGCTTATCATAGGCAGAGACTTGTTCTTTATGTACACTAATCCACGCTGACTTTTCATAGTCAGAATCTGCAGATAATAGTTCCATTACAATTTGCTGTTCTTTAATGATTACAGCTTTGGCTTCCATGATATTATCAGATAATTCACTACTATAAGTAACGTTGTCTGAGTTATAGCTGATTGCATCTAAAACATTTTTCTGAGTAATGCCAAGTATAATTAACATTAACGTAAGTAAACCAAACCCTATAGCCAACTTTGTTCTTATCTTAAGATCTTTAAATGTCATCTGTTCAAATTTTATTTATAATGCTCAGATGAAACAAGTCGAATTTGATGTTACTCCTTAATAAGAAGTAAATCTGATTGCTCATTTCATATGATAATATATTATTACTAAATACCATATAGAACTCTGCAGTAAACTTTGAATTATTACAGTATTCCATATGACCTAAAATCAGTTCTTAAATTAACTCTCTAGATTAATATTTTTTTTTGGGGGGAGTGATCTATGTTGTTCTTATTATGAAATTAATTCCTTTTCCTTAAGTGATATTATTTCTTCATTAACAATTGCAGCCTCCATATTAATTAACATCACAAATTGATTATCCCGATGAATAACACCATTGATAAATTCAGCATTATAACCTTTTCCTACCTCTGGTACACTTTTAATTTCTGATTCCGAGATTTCTATAACATCAACTACCTTATCTGACATTGCTCCAATAATATGAGGCTCATTATTTATAATAAGTTTTAGGATAATGACTACAAACTTTTCATCATCCTTGTAGTTATCTAGATCAAACTTTAAACGTGTATTAACAACAGGAACAACATCTCCTCGAAAATTTACAACTCCAGATATAGAACTGGGAGCTTTTGGTAAGTGTGTAATTTTATTTTCTTCACCTGTTTCTATTATCTCAAGAACTTTATGTACACTAATTGCAAATAATTCTTGTTGTAATCGAAACAGAAGAAACGACTCTGGTTTCAAATGATCCATTGAATATGATTTTAATAGTTACGGTATGTTTATAACGCAAATATATAAATTGATAGATATTTGTATACACCAATTAATACCCCTTTAACAGTACCTTTTAGTATTATTCAAAACAGTACTTTTGTACTGTTTTGCTTCTAAAACTCTATTTTTTTATTCTTCATCTATATTATACACTTAATCTAACACACTTGAAATCCAGAATATTATCATTTCCAAATTATCATTTCCAACAACGCTTCAGATATTATAAATATAAAACAATGCAACTTAATAACTCTTCTTACGTAGTAGTCGTAATATTACATTTAACCGTTAAATATATCTCAAATAAGACCTATAAACAATAAAGGCTCCAGATAAAAAATCCAGAGCCTATCATTTTAAATATTTATTTTTGACTAATTATAGTGGATTACCATCTCCATCTATTATGATAATTTCACCATAGTTTAATTCTTTAACCTGTTCCTTAATTTGATTTACATCTCCTACTATAATCCAGCTAATATTCTCAGGGTGTATAATTTCACTAGCTACTTCTTGTACTTCTTTTAAATCAATACTCTTAATATCCTTTGAATAATTTTGATAATAATTGAGTGGCAAATTGTAACGATTAATATTACCTATAGAATTTCTAACTGAATTCATTGTTTCCCAGATTCCGGGAAGACTCAAGACCTCATTATTTTTTGTTTTCTCAAACTCTTTTTCAGTTGCTTTATTTGTTGTAACAAACTCCGATATTTCCTTTTTAAGCTCGATCATTGTTGCCGATGTTTTATCCGATTGAACTGGTGCAAATGATAAATAAGGTCGTTGTCCTTTTGTGTCTATTAGAAATCCAAAGGCTCCATACGACCACCCTTTATCTTCGCGAATATTCATATTAATTCTTGATGTAAATTCACCTCCTAATATATTATTAGCCAGTTTAAATGCCTTTTCGTTAACTGATCCATATGGATCAGCAACATGACCTGCTAAAACAATCGATTGAATAGATCCCGGACGATCAATAAGATAAATTTTTCCGGCATTTGGTTTTACTGTTGCAATATTCTTAACTGGAACGTCCTTGGATTTCCATTTTTTAAATAATTCTTCCAATTTTGATGTTAGTTCACTCATTGTAATATCTCCAACTACAATTAATGTGGCATTGTTGGGATGAATCCATGTACTATAAAATCTGTTTAAATCTTCTTTTGTTATTTCACTTACTGTATTTTCATAACCAGAACCAGTAAAAGGAAGACTATAAGCATGACCTTCTCCATAAATTAGTTTAGGAAATACCCTTAAAGCCATCTGAAAAGGTATATTCTTTTCGCGTTTTATATCATCAACCTGCTCCATTTTCAATCGTTGCATTTCTTTCTCTGAAAAAAGTGGATTGAGAATAACATCTGCAAATAAATCCATACTTGAATCAAAATTTTGCTTCAATGCAGTCATATTTACAAACGACATGTCAAGATTTGATCCTGTATATAAAGATGTACCCAGCATATCTAATTCATCACTAATTTGGAATGCATCTCTATTTTTAGTTCCCTCATCCAGCATATTCATGGTTAATTTTGCAGTTCCTGGTTTACCAAATTGATCAGCAGCAAAACCAGCATCAAATTCCATTGACATTGTAACCATAGGAACAGAGTTTCGTTGAGTTAATAAAACCTTTAATCCATTAGACAAAGTAGTTTGCTGAATTTTAGGGAACTCTACAACATCCTCCTCTCCTAAATCTGGTAATCCTGTGCTCCTGTCAATTTCAGTTTTTGTGGTACTATATTCAGGGAATGGTTCTACATATAATACATATTTTCCATCGCTTAACCATTTATTACCAGCTAAACGAATCTCTTCTGCAGTTAAATCACGATAAGCTTTTAAACGTGTTTTATAAAATTCAGGATCTCCCATATAAACATGATTCATAGCTAAAATATCTGATTTTCCACCAAAACCACCAATTCTCTCAATACCTTTCACAAAACCCGATAAGAAATTTGTTTTTCCTCGCGTTAACTCTTGTTCTGTTAAACCATCTTTTAATAGTCTTTGGAGTTCCTCATTAATAATAGCTTCTACTTTTTTAGCATCTTTACCTGGTTTAACATCAGCTCGAATTACGAACAAACCAGAAATCTCATTTTCCCAATTATATGAATTTACTGAACTGGCAAGCTGTTCGTCATAAACTAATCTTTTATACAAACGAGATGATTTACCATTGGTTAATGTAGTTGAAATCAGATCAAGTTTAAATGCATCTTCGTTACCAAATTCCGGCACATTCCATGTTATTTGAACTCGCGTTTGAGGAACTCTGTCTTGCATAACATCACGAATTTCGCCTGAACGTTTTGCAATATAAGTCATTGGATGTGTTACTGGAGGTCCGGATGGAATATCGCCAAAGTACTTTTTTACCTTTTCTAATGCTGCATTTGTTTCTACATCTCCAGCTATTACTAAAGTGGCATTTGCAGGTCCATAATAATTCTTAAACCAGTCTTTCACATCATCAAGCGTGGCTCCATTCAAATCATCCATAGAACCTATTACTGTATGCGAATATGGATGATTAGCAGGAAAAGATCGTTTAACAATACTCTCAAACATTCTTCCATATGGTTGATTTTCACCTTGCCGTTTCTCGTTTTGAACTACATCTCTTTGTTCATCTAAACGCTCCTGACTAATTGCTCCTGCAAAATGTCCCATCCGATCACTTTCCATCCATAGTGCAATATCAAAAGCAGATTTGGGTACATTTTGAAAATAGTTGGTTCTATCAAAACTTGTAGTTCCATTTAAATCTGTAGCTCCAATGCTTTCCATGGCCTCAAAATAATCTGTATTATAATTTTCGCTACCATTAAACATTAAATGCTCAAATAAATGAGCAAATCCTGTTTTTCCTGCCTTTTCATTTTTAGAACCTACATGATACCAAATATTTACAGCTACAATTGGAGCTTTATGATCCTCATGAATAATTACAGTTAATCCATTATCCAAGGTGAATTTCTGATATTTAATATCTATATCTTCAATGTTAAACTTGAAATCTTGCGCTATAATAGGTGTTATACAAAAAAGAAATAATAGAAGGGATAATAACTTTGTTTTCATAGAAATAGAGATTTAATTAAAAATTACATTTTGTAAGTAACCGAATTTAATTAAATAAACCGTTAATGTCAATTAAAACAATAAGTTTAATTATTCAACACTAAACATATGGAATACTCATCAGTGAAGATGAATTTATGCTATTTCACCAGGACTGATTTTATTAAATTTTGATATTAAATGTAGAGCTATATGAATCCTGAGTATATTATTTTGGTATTTATTAAAGTGCAATAGTGTTAAAAACATCTATATAAATAAGCAAAGTCATCCAATTAAAATTCTCATTTATTACTCATAAAACGTAGAATAAAATTCTCATTGTGTAATAATTTCATCATACTATTAAAGTTACACCTCCACAATAAATTATCATACAACTCTATTAATGTGCATTTTACACAAACATTAGAATTCGAATAATAAGTTGGCATAATAATTTGGTAGTATTCAATAACAATTATTCATTAAAAATCAAATTATGAAAATATTAGGAAGAATACTTTTACTCATTGGTGTTATTGGTTTAATAGTTTTTGGTATTCAAGCAATAAACCATTCGGATTCATTTAGCCTATTCGGATTAAATGTAGCTATAAGTAATGCAAACTGGACACCTGTTATCATTAGTGGGGTAATATTATGTATTGGTGGAATTTTAAGCTTCAAAAGATATCCTTCATAATATTTATATCATGGTCTTTGAGCTCAATTTAAGGCGAGTTAAAGATTATATAGTTTAAAAATTATTTACTAACATTAAAAATTCACATATGAGATCATTTCTTTATTTATTAGCCATCATACTGGTTATTGGTTGGTTACTTGGGGTATTTGTATACTCAGTTGGGCACTTAATACATATTCTTTTAGTATTTGCAGTAATTTCTTTACTCATATCAATTATCCGAGGCAAATGACAATAAATTAAAAACTAAATTTTTCCTCTTTTCATTATAAGTACTATATATCTCTTATAATAATCTTACCAAAAATAAACTATTCAAAAAAGTTTATTTAACAATTATATTATACAAAAATCATTAACTTACATAATTGTTAATGTAGCATTATGCCAAAGAAATTACATTCTTATAAAATTAATTTAAATATTTTATTACCTAAATATGGCAGAAGTTTAGTACTTTTAATTCCGTTATTTAAAATTTTTATCCATGATTAAACTATCATTGGAAATTATTATATGTATTAAAATAATTTATAATCTGTTTATAAGTTAAATAACAAACTAATTAAAAACAAATTACCATGACAAAATTAAATCAAGTTTATCGTTGTAATGTATGTGGAAATATGACAGAAGTTGTTCATGCCTCTGCAGGAAGACTTGTATGTTGTAATCAAGCAATGGAGTATCTTGAAGAAAACACAAAAGATGCTGCAACAGAAAAACATGTGCCTGTTATTGAGAAAATCGAAAATGGGTATAAAGTAACAGTTGGTGAAGTTGCTCACCCTATGCTTGAAGATCACTATATTGAATGGATTGAACTGATTTCTGAAAATGAAGTATTAAGAAAATACTTAAATCCAGGAGAAGCACCAGAAGCAATCTTCTATACTGAAGCTACAGATGTATTTGCAAGAGAATACTGTAACCTTCACGGTAACTGGAAGTCAAAATAGAAGAATTAAAGACTAAAAAAAGAGCTGCAAATAAAGTATCTGCAGCTCTTTTATTTTATTCAATGAATATACAAGAATTATATTCTTTTCATCATATATTCTACTTCCTTTATCTGTTCTGATAATATTTTTTGCTTATCCAGTTTCTTTGCTTCCTGTAAATAATAACTTGACAATTTTTTATTTCGTTGTGAAAGATAAATTCCTGAAAGCTGAAGCTTTGCCATTGCCTGATCATTTTTCATTCTTAATCCGGTTGACAATGCTTTTTTAAAGGTCTTTTCTGCTTCTTTTCTATTATTCTTCTGAGTTTCGACAATACCTTTTAAATAGTAATAATAAGCTTCCTGACTATCAATCATATTCTCAGGCTTCTTTACTTTACTTAATATGGCATCCACTGCGGCAAATTTATTTTTTCTTAAAAATAGAAATGCCATCAAGTTTTTTTCGTTCTTAAAATGAAATAATACAAATAATCCAGCAGTTAAGACTGCCAATATTCCCCAACCAATCATTCCCTGAATAAATAGAGCGACAGCTCCTATGCACAAAAATCCTCCAATAATCAATCTTATAAACTTTCCAATCATAAACATAGTTTTAAATTCGAGCACTAAAAAAAGGAATTTTCTGAAAAAACTAGCAAAATAATTCACTCATTTTTTTATGTTTTAAATCACTACAAGTGTACTCTCAATATAAAACTTATAACATATAATTGTTTTTCAAATGATTAAACACAATATTCTTATTTTATTAAATTTCTATTCTCAAATAATAGTATCTGCATTTTCTAATTGAGTTTATCTTTTTTTATCTCTTGTTTTCGAAAATCCTTTGGCGATAATCCGGTATGCTTTTTAAAAAAGCGTGCAAAATAATTAGGGTATTCAAAATTAATAAGATAAGCAATTTCTGATATAGTGTAATTTGTATGCAATAAATATTGCTTGGCTTGTTGAAGCTGAATACGCTGTATTAATGAACTTGCTGACTGATTGGCAATTTTATTACATATACGGTTTAAATGAACTGTGGAAATCCCCAATTTATTAGCATATTGTTTTATAGACCATTGAAAGTTTGATTCCTTGATTAATCTCTCAAAATCATAAAAATAAGACACAGCCTTTTTGTTACTTGAATCCAATTCTTCTATTTGCCAAAGACGGCTCATATAAATAAATAACTGCTGTAATAATGCGTGAAGCAAAGTATCTTTATAAAAATATTCTTTAAATAATTCATCATCTATTGTCTCCATCAGCTTTGAAAACAATTCAGAATTAAATAATGAATCAGAGCAAGCATCCGATGTTTGAAATTTTGTAAATAAAGAAAAAGGTAATCCCCCAACTTCAATAATTCTTTTAGTCAATGTTGAAGCTAATGAAATAATTCTTCCACTTACATTGTTTTCAAACTTAAAACCATGAATAAATTTTGAAGGTATAAATAATAAAACAGGTCCATTAAACTCAATACTTTCTTCCTCATTATAAAAACTGAATGATCCAGTATGTACATAAAATATTTGACAAAGATTAGGATGCATATGTAAACCTATCTCCCAACTAAAATCGGGACTTCGTGTTTCAATTAATTCGGAAAAAAGATAATCATCAGACAGTTCATTTAAATTCTCACCATAGAGTCTTTCATAAGTTCTATATGCTTTCATATAAACTATAAGTTATAAATGTATCCTAATATTAATTTTTTCCAGGGTAAATATATATTTTATGTTCTATTTATATCTTTTATTAAAAATAAAGTTTCCTATTTTGGTCGTAATTTTTTAGACTTTTAACATTCAAACATTTTATAATTAATTATACTAATGAGAAATATTGTACTAATAGTGGGAGTTATATTCGGATTATATTCTTGTAATTCTTCTAAACCAAAAGATAACCTATTATTTCCTCAGGACAATTTTACAAATGAAAATCGTATTGTAAATATTAATGGTAGAGATGTAAATGTTGCATATAAAGCATTTAAACATATTACCTATGTAAATAAACCTGTAGATGTGGCCTACCAAAGTCTTGATGTTTACGTTCCGGTTGAAATAGATGGGAAACAAATTGATGCAAGCAATGCTCCTATTCTTTTTAGTATCGGTGTTGGTGGATACATGTCTGTAAGAAATATTCCCCAGGAATCAAATGAGGGAGATAACAGACCGCATTTTGGTGGATTGAAAGAAAAACTTGATGGAAGAGATTTATTAGCTTTAGGAGCTGGTTATGTAGTTGTTATGCCAGGATGTCGCGGACGTGATAATATAGATGATAATGGTGTTTATTATGGTAAAGCACCTGCTGCTATTGTTGACTTAAAAGCTGCAGTCAGATATCTACGTCATAATAAAGATTTAATACCAGGTAACACTGATCATATTGTTACGGTAGGTTGTAGTGCAGGAGGTGCATTATCTGCTTTACTTGGTACATCTGGTGATAGTAATCTTTACGAACCATATCTAAGTAAAATAGGTGCCGCAAACGAATCTGATAAGATTTTTGGTTGTGCTTGTTATAGTCCAATTACGGATCTGGAGCATGCAGATATGGCTTACGAATGGATGTATGGAAAATTTCCTGCAAGAGGAGAATTAGTTTCTCAGGAGCTATCAATGGAGCTGGCTGCTGCGTTTGATGAATATCAATCAAATCTTAACTTACAAGGCAAAAATGACTTTGGAACAATAACTGCTGAAAATTATAGTGATTATCTGCTACAATACTACGTTAAACCCTCTGCTACATATTATATAAATGAAATGGATGAAAACAGTAGAAAAGAATACCTTAATAAAAATCCTTGGATTAAATGGGAAAATAACAATGCTGATTTTACATTTGAAAACTATGTATCTCATGTAGGAAGAATGAAAGGCTTACCATCATTTGATGATTTTGAAATGAGACAGCCTGAACCAAACTTATTTGGGAATGACAGTATTGCTTCTCGACATTTTACCAATTATAGTTTACAATATTCTACCGGAGATTCAAATGCTACAATTGATGAAGAAGTAAAACATCTTGTATTTTTAATGAATGCCATGAATTTTACTAAAAATGAAAATTGTGCACCAAATTGGTGGCTTAGAAACGGATCAAGTGATCCTCACTCCTCACAAACGGTTATGATTAATTTGGCTAACAGCCTAACCAATAATGGTAAAGAGGTAAACACCTGGTTATTTTGGGATGGAGGACATTGTTCTGACTACGATCCGGAAGGTTTTGTACAATGGATTGGAAAAATATGTAATTATAATTAACCTATTTATATCTCTATAAGAAAAAGCTCTCAATCATAAATTGAGAGCTTTTTCTTTTTATAAACTCGACTCATCATGTTTGGATTGTCCTATTATCTGAATGTAATCATCTATTAATTGTATTTGCTATAAATGATCTTTGTATAAAAATTTATTTACAATGAAAGATCAAGGAAAAACAATAGAGATTGATGACCTTAGAAGTGCCATCGAACACTTAAAAACACTGTCTCAGCAATATCACGAAACTAATGTTTCAATAAATCCTGATGCAGATTTAGCCGGAGTTTATAAACAGATTGGAGCCGGAGGAACAGTTGTACGACCTACTCGTCTTGGACCTGCAATGATGTTTAATAATGTAGAAGGTTATCCTGAGGTTAGAGTATTAGTTGGATTACTTGCAGAACGTACACGTGTGGCTTCGATGCTTGGATCTACAAAAGAAGAAGTTGGCAAGTTTATGGGGCAAGCACGGAATAATATTATTCCGCCAATTGTTGTTGATTCATCAAAAGCTCTTTGTCAAGAAATTGTTTATAAAGCAGAAGATCCGGATTTTGATATATTAAAAATCCTACCAGCTCCTACAAATACACCTATTGATGCAGGTCCGTATTTTTGCGAAGGTTTAGTATTAGGTACAGATCCGGAAACAGGACACTCAGATGTTACCATTCATCGTTTGTGTGTTCAAAGCAAGGATGAAATTTCAATATTTTTTGCCCCGGGACGCCATATTGATGCTTTTAGAGAAAAAGCAGAAAAAGAAGGCAAACCATTACCTGTCACTATTAATATGGGACTGGATCCTGCAATTATGGTTGGTGCATGTTTTGAACCTCCAACAACACCATTTGGATTTGATGAATTATCAATAGCTGGCGGTTTACGTAAAAAACCGGTTGAATTGGTTCCTTCATTAACCATTAACCAAAAATCTATTGCCAAAGCAGAAATTGTAATTGAAGGTGAAATATTACCAAATATACGTGTTGTCGAAGATCAAAATACAAATACTGGACATGCCATGCCTGAATTCCCAGGTTATAATGGACCTGCCAATCCTTCATTACCTGTAATTAAGGTAAAGGCAATTACTACCCGTAAGAACCCGATATTACAAACATTAGTTGGCCCCGGAGAAGAACATACAAATCTTGCAGGTATTCCAACAGAAGCGAGTATTTACAATGCTGCCGAAAATGCATTACCCGGGCTTGTAAAAAATGTTTATGCTCATACTGCTGGCGGTGGTAAATTTCTTGCTATCATGCAAATTAGCAAGAAAAGACCTGTAGATCAGGGACGAGAACGTCAGGCTGCATTAGTTGCATTTGCAACATATTACGAATTAAAACAAGTAATATTAGTAGATGATGATGTTGACATTTTTGATACTGATGATGTAATGTGGGCTTTGACAACTCGTTATCAAGGAGATGCAAGTACAGTATTTATTCCCGGAGTACGTTGTCATCCTCTTGATCCATCTCAGGATCCTGCTTTTGATAATAAAATCAGACTACATGGATTATCTACAAAAACCATTTTTGATTGTACTGTACCATTTGATTTAAAGAAAAAATTTGAGAGAGCTAAGTTTAAAGAGATTGATGCTACTCCTTATTTACCTGAATGGTTTAAATAATCAAGCCCACAATAGTTTTCATGGAATAATGCATTATGAAAAAAGATAATGAAATTCTAAAAATATGGAATTATATAAATACTAACCATGTAATCAGTGTATCCACTACCTGGAATAATGAGATATGGTCGGCATCTTTATTTTATGTATCCGATCATATCCAAAATTGTGTTTGGGTTATGACTGATGAAAGCACTATGCATGGAGCATTCATGAGCAAAAACAATATTATTTCAGGTACAATTAGTAGTCAGGAATCAAATATTCAGAAACTCAAAGGAATTCAGTATTTAGGAAATATCACTTTAATCAATAGTGGTGATGAATATGAAAATGGATTAAGGCTCTATCAGAAAAAGTTTCCAATAGCACACGTTCATAAAAAAGCGCTTTGGAAACTTTTATTTACTAAAATAAAATTTACTAATAACACCTTAGGCTTTGGTACTAAGTTAATTTGGGAAAGGGAAACAATAAATGAATAGAAAAAGAAGAATTGTTATTGGAATAAGCGGAGCCTCAGGTTACCAATATGGAGTAAAAGCATTAGAGCTTTTAAAAACTCAGGATATTGAAACTCATTTAGTAATTTCCAGATCAGCAGAAATGGTCAGGCAATATGAAACGAACTATAAATTACAAGAAGTTTATGATCTTGCAGATGTAGTCTATCCACTTGAGGATGTTGGTGCTGCTATTGCCAGTGGATCATTTAAAACACTGGGAATGCTAATTGCCCCCTGCTCAGTAAAAACTATGTCTGAAATTAGTACCGGAGTAACCAGCTCACTCCTTTCAAGGGCAGCTGATGTTGTATTAAAGGAAAGAAGAAAATTAGTCTTACTTTTTAGAGAAACGCCTTTACACGCAGGACATATAAAAACAATGGCTAATGTTACTGATATGGGGGCCATCGTAATGCCCCCTGTTCCGGCATTATATAAGCAGCCCAAATCAATAGATGAAATTATTACTCATTCTGTTGCACGTGCACTTGATCTTTTTGATCTGGAAATTGAAATTCCACGTTGGAGTTACCAGCACACAGTTCAATAAAAACTGATTGGTGATAATATTTTTCGTATTATTGTGATAAAAGAGGAATTTCAAGTATTTCAAAAACGTATTATCGCCATGAGTAAAAAAACAATCTCAAGAACTACTCACTACGATGGTCTTTACAAAGAAGAAAGTTCACATTTGTACGATTACATTTTTTGCGAAGAAATACAAACACGAAGTAAAGATTTTCAGTGGGAAATTGCCTCTCATTTTCATTCTCAGCTTTACCAGTTTTTCATAGCAGAAAAAGGTAATGCTGAATTTCGAACAAATGAACTTAAATACGAGCTAAAGGCCCCATTTTTATGTTTTATCCCTCCAAATTGTAGCCATGGTTTTAGATTTAGTGAGGATGTGCAAGGCAATATATTTACATTTTCAAACTTTTATGTAGATACATTACGTTCAATACCTGCTTATAAAGAAATATTAGATATAAAAGAAATACAAATAAATTCGAATATAGATAAACAGAATTTCCAGTCCCTCCTTGAAATATTTTCCAAAATCCATACTGAAATTTTTAACCAAAAAAGGCATAAAACAGAAGCTCTTCAATTTGAAATTGCACTGCTATTTATTAAAATTTCAAGGATTCAAGTGTATGATCAATTAAGACAAGAAAATAACGATCAGAATTTATATTTATTCAAAAAATTCACTGATCGCATTAAACAATATCAGAGTCCGTTTATTCCAATACAACAATATGCTGATGATATAAATATTTCAGCCGGACACCTTAATCGCATATGCAGAAAAGTAAAAGATAAATCGGCATTACAAGTAATTCATGATTACATTATACAACAAGCAAAAATTTATTTACATCACACTACTTACAGTATAAACGAAGTTGCATATCAACTTGGAATCAACGATCCCTCCTACTTTATCAGATTGTTTAAAAAGCAAACGGGATTGACACCCGGACAATTCAGAGAAGAAAGTTTTCTGAAAAAAGAATAGAACGAAATATTGAAAACTCTTAATATTTAAATCTTCCATTTTTTTCTACTTTTGTACAAAAATCAAGTATAATTACGAATTAAATGAAACGAACCATGAGAAATCTTTCTCACTCATGGAAATGATCAAATCTGGTAAGTTTTATGTGACCATTAATAAGAAATTAGGGGATATGAAATGCTATTGTAATTCAGGTAAAGAATTTGATCAATGCTGTGAGCTTTTATTATTAAATAAAAAAACTGCAGAAACAGCTGAACAATTGATGCGTTCCAGGTACAGTGCATTTGCAACTGCAAATATCAATTATTTATTAAATTCTCACCATAAATCAACCCGACCTACAAAAGACAGAAAAAATATACTTAAATGGGCTAAATCTGTTGTTTGGCAAAGATTAGAAGTTATAAAAGCGCAACAAGGAACATCTACAGATACCGAAGGTTTTGTTGAATTCAAAGCCTTTTATTTAGAGAATGGAAAATCAGAATGTATTCACGAAAACTCTCGCTTTGTAAAAGAAGGTAATTTATGGTATTATATATCAGGTACTCATAATATAACTACGTAAATTGTTAGATTATAGACAAAAGACTTATTTATAAAGTATTTAATAATTCTCTAAACACTCACTATTAAACCTACAACCAACAAGCTATTATCATAATAAAAACATGGATATATCACCTAAATATTTTGGTCTTAATTCAAGAATTCAATTAAAACAATTGGATATAAATCATATCGCTATTGTGAAAAATATTAAGAGTCGCATTATATCAAAAGATGCAACTAAGATTATTGAAATGGCAGATACTATCAAGGCAAAAGAACCTGATTATAAGGTAAGTTTAATGTGTACAAAAAATATCTGCTCAAAATCGATTAAATTATTAATCAATCACAATATTGATATTGTTTATATAGATTAGTTTTACTGGTATGTATGTTTACTTTTACAACTCTTACCAAATCCTATAATCTATAACATCATTCCTAATGATGGATATTCATCATTAGGAATGAATTGTAAAACTTGATTAATTTGATCTATCAAAGTTTCTTTATCTCGTGATAAAATCCCTTTTAATATGATCTGATTCGACACATGATCACTTCTAAATATTGTTCCTTTCAGATTAAGTTTTGATATAAACATTTTCATTTCCTCCAATATTTCAACCGTCGTTAAAGGAATAAATTCATCATAAAAACGAGTTTTAAAATGTTCTATACCATAAGGAAAGCTTAAATTTAGCATAGAAAGAAACTTTGGTTTTATTTCATTAATTAAACTTGCAGAATTAACCATATGTTGCTCAGAATATTTCTTCCCTCCCAGCCCATTTATAATCATAACCGATGTATCAATACCTGCTTCGTGAGCTTTTAATATACCCTCCTTAGTAGATCGATAACACTCTCCTTTATTTAGAATTTTCAATAATTCATCATCTCCGCTTTCAATTCCTATATATAATAATTTTAATCCACTTGATCTCAACTCTTTTAATTCATCCAGGCTTTTACTTAAGATATCTCGTGGCATTGCATAGGAGGAAATTCTCTGTAGTTTACCAAACTGAGTATTGATTTCAGATAGTATACCAATAAGCTTTGATGTTGAAAGAACCATTGCATTTCCATCTGCCAAAAACACTTTTTTAACTCCAGCATAGTATCTGGATAATAATTCAATTTCTTGCTTTAACTCCTCTGCTTCACGAGTAGTAAACTTTTTTGATTGATACATCTCACAAAATGCACATTTGTTCCATGAGCATCCATATGTAGCTTGAATAATAGCTGCCCCAGCCTCAGCAGGTGGACGAAAAACAGGTTCATTATATTGAAACATTTATTATCCTTTTATTTATTATTTAGAATTTAAATCTACGAGTATAAATCAACAATATCTCTTTTCTAAAGTCTAACGATCTATTGAATAATATAATATCATTTAAATTCTTCATTTCGTTGCGTATCAGTATTGGGCAATTTTATTAAGTTTTCTGGAGTACCATATTATAAATAATTAGTCTCAAACTTAGTTATAAATCTGTAGTCTTAAAACAAATAAATATTCAATAACATGTTAATTTTATTATATTTGAGATAAATAATATGAAATAGCCCCCTTTATCCAAACATGAGTCATGATTAAAAAATTATTATCTCTATTCATTATTTGCATACAAGTGTTCTGTCATTCGCAAAATACATCTAACATTAAACCAACTTTACCAATTACAAGCAAAGATCTTTACGATAGTATTAGTTCATGTATATCCTCCCAAAAGGATTTTAAAGAACTGGAGAATACATTTACAATTATACGAAAATCAAGAAAAAGACTGGATTCGAAATATATTCCTTTATTAGAGCAATTTGCTCTCAGTGCGCATGAACTATCTTACAATTCAGGTGAAATGAAAGCGTATGATTTTATCGGCCTACAATACAGATATGATGAAAATTATGATTCGGCATTTGCATATCACACCAAATCCCTAGAAATGGCAATTAGACTCAGGGATAGCACTCAAATGTTTTATAACTATAATAATTTAGGACAAGTATTTCGTATGCAGGATATCAACACTCTTGCTCTTGATTATTTTCATAAAGCTCTAGATATTTCAAATGCTGTAGGAAATTTGCGTTCTTCTTCATTTACGATGAATACTATAGGTGCAACTCTGGTTGTGCAAAAAGATTATCCAAGAGCAATGAAGTATTTCCTACGATCAAATAAAATTGCAGAACAAAGAAATGATGATCGCACATTAGCTTACAATTATGGAAACATTGGAGAAGTTTATTTATTAACCCATCAACCAGATTCTGCAATGTACTACTTTCAAATATCACGTGAAATGTTAGTAAAATTAGGTTCAACAAAAGGCATGGGGGTAGCCGAACATCTTATTGGTCAAGCATATTTTGAATTAAAAGATTATAGCAAAGCTATTGAGAAATTTAAACTCGCTCTAACATATCATTTAAATGACGATAACATACGTTATCAAAGCTTATGTAATAGTTATTTAGGTAAAATAGCAATTAATCAAGATAATTTTAAGCTGGCTGAGAAATATCTTGAGATTGCTAAAACACAAGCACTGGAGATAAATTCATTGAAAAATCTTCTGGAGATTTACAATGCGTATGTTGAACTTTACAAAAAACAAGATCGCTATAAAAAAGTATACGAAGCTTTAAAGCAAAGCCATAGATATCAGGATGAGATTATTAATGAGAGCAATAATAATAATATTCATGCCCTTGAAGTAAGCTTTGAAACAAAGGAAAAGGAGCAAAAGATAAATTTATTGTCTGCTGAAAATCAAATCAAAAACCAAAGAATCATTTTATTCTTAACCCTTTCAATTATACTGCTTTTAATTCTCTCACTTGGTATTTTAATTTATTATAGAAATAAAAAGAAAAATATACACAAACAGGAAGTTCTTCGTCAACAACTTCTTCGTTCACAAATGAATCCTCATTTTCTATTTAATGCACTGGGAAGCATTCAAAATTATATGTTAAAAAATAACACCAAAGAAGCAGCTGGCTATCTTAATAATTTTGCATCTCTAACAAGAGCTATTCTAAATCACTCAGCTGTTGAAACTATTACACTTGAAGAAGAAATTAATGCTTTGCACAATTATATTAAACTAGAACAAATGCGTTTGCTAAAAAACTTTACATATACCATTGAATATAATGACACATTAGAAACAGAATTCATTGAAATTCCACCAATGTTGATACAACCGTTTGTTGAAAATGCAATTAAACATGGCCTAAAAAACAAAAAAGACAATGGTACTCTAAAAATTCATATTGAAGATTGTAAAGAGTATTTGATGGTAAATGTAATAGATAACGGAAATGGTTTTGATATAAACAAAAAACAGATTAATAACCACAAATCCATGGCTATGACCATTTTTAACCAACGTATTAGTTTATTAAATAAAAAATATAGCAAAAATGCAGGTTTTGATATTAAAAGTACTGAAGGAAAAGGAACCACTTTGAATCTCAATATCCCAATTATTGAGAATTAATGCTTATGGTATAAATCAATTATAGTAATTTAAAGATGATTAAATTTAGTCACATTTCAGAAACATATTTATCAATTCTCAGGAATTTTAGATAAGACTTTTATTCCACTCCTTTTCATAAGTTCACTTGCATTAAAGTCATTGCAGATACCATGATGAAGTTTATAGCTAAAGATCATTGCATCATTTATTATTTCACTATTAAAACTATAGTTTGTTGCTAACCTCTTCGTTTCGACTAACTTTGCCAAATCAATATCATGAGTAGCAATTATTCCAGAGGTATTCAGCTTACTTATTTGATTTATCAAGGAAAAACCACCTTTATGTCTGTCTTCTGAGTTTGTACCTTTAAACATCTCATCTAAAAGAAAAAAAATATTTTGATTATTCTCAATTAGTTTCAACATTCTTCCAATTCTATCTAATTCTGCATAAAAAGAAGAGATTCCTTCTTTCAAGTTATCCTGAGTCCGCAAACTTGTATATAATTGTAAATTTGAAACCAATCCATATTTTGCACAACATGGTGCTCCTGCTAATGCGAGTACAATGTTTACTCCTATAGTTCTTAAAAAAGTGCTTTTCCCTCCCATATTAGAACCTGTAATCATAACAACATCACCATGTCTTTCAGAATGAAAATTATTGCAAACTCGCTTATCTGAAGGTATTAATGGATGTCCCAACTGATCAAAATGCACATAGTTTTTCTTTTCTGTTATTTCCGGGAATGTGTATGTTGGATTTAAGTAACTATACCCTGCAATACTATTTAATACCTCAAACTCACTAACAACTGCTGTCCATGATTCTAGATGTGCATTATTTTTTAATTTCCAGTTCTCAACTCCAATAATCAAGTATATATCTAATAATAGAAAACTGTTAAGAAAAGAATAAAACGGATTTCCTTTTATAATTAATTTAATTCTATTTACTCCTCTCTGTTGGGAGAAATCCAATAACCTGCATAATTTATTTATTTCATTAAAAGCAGAATATGGCTTATCTAATAATTTTGATTGCAGCTGTTTTAATTTTGCAGATTTAAAAGTCTCTGTTTCAATTTTATTAATTAGCTTACGATAGCTTTTTAAAATATCAATATTCTCTTGAGATACCTTAACAATATCTTCTGCTATAGTTCTAACCTTTCTTAAAAGCAGATAATTAACGATTAATACTAAAATAAAAGGAACTAAATAATTATACCTGTTTTCTGAAACCAGATTGATTGCAGAAAAATACAACCCAAGCAACGAAAGAGTGGCTAAAACTATTGAAACCACAATATATTTAAACCTGTTATTAATTAAAAAAGATGGAGACTCAATCCAATCCAAGAGTTTATTATAATCACTTCTTTTATTTTGATAATGCATCCCTAAGGCCTGAAATTCTTGTCGCCAATCTAAGCTTTGAGATAATTCAATAACTGCTTGTTGTCTGTGAGTAATTTCAGTTTTATCAGCAGGTTCAGATAACCACTGCGATAAAAGTTTGCTTCCGGATTCTGTAGTTGTTCTATTAATAAGTTGGAAAATGGAATGTTGTCCAAAAATATCTAAATCAGATGTATATGAATGATGTTGATTTATAAATCTATCTCCAGGATCAAACAACTCTAGTTTACAATTTTCCCGTAAAATTTCAGATTCATTAATCTGTTTCAGGAATTCAGAATGCCGACGTTGGAAAAATACTTTGCTATAATATCTTAAGGCTGCTCCAAAAGCGAAAATTGATATAAGCGGAAAAACAATTAAAATAGTTGTTAATAATTTGAATTTAAAAAGAAATATCAAAAGAATTATTAACACAATAAAGATTAGCAACCTGATAAAGGATATCCTTTTTAATAAGTTACTCAACTTAAGTAACTTGATTTCATACTTCTGTATATTTTCTTGAAATATATCCATTGTTTACCATCATAATTTTATTAATCGCATGGAATATTCAAATATAACAAAAGTTTAATTATAGCATTAAACGGTATACCATATGATTAAAATCATATTATAGTAAATTCTGTTAGTTAGTAAAAGAGTATAATAAAATGATCATAAGTTGTTAGAAATTATCTTCAATGAATAAATCGTTTTAATTGATCAAAAACAGAGGTTTAATCTAATAAAAAGGTCTATAAATAAATTCTAATAACCTGAGTTCGATATAAAATTATTGGCTCAGACCGCCTATAAATAATGAGTTTCAATGAATATTTGTGAAGTCATAGCGGGCTATGTCAAACAAATATGAAGCAGAAAATCGTTGTTTATAAGTGGCTTTCTATTAAAATACTAATCTACTTCGTTAAATTCTTTTACCATAGCTCGCTATGCAAAAAGAATTTGCCTTGTATACCAGCATTTTAATAAAATCTGAGCTCTTTAATTTTAATCGAACTCAGGTTAATACATATTTATAATCAAACAGCTCTGTTTTTGACCTATGTTACATGTTTATTCTGCTTTCATTTTTTCGATCATCTTTTCAGCATTTTTATTTTTTGGATCCAGTTCAAGCGATTTTTTATAAAATTCAATTGCTTTTTTATTGTCTCCTTTTTTCATATAAGCTTCTGCTAAACTATCCCATGTATTAGATGCTTTAGGATACATTTCAGTATTTAAAGTAAATACCTTAATAGCCTCATCTATTTTATCTTTCCAAAGAAAATTATATCCAACCCAATTCAGCCTAAACTCGTTCATGAACTCAGTATTCTCAAATGAAGTTTTTACGATAGAGGTCAATGAAACGAATTTCCAACCATCATCTGTTTTTTTGAGTAAATAATTTAAATCATAAATAAAGACTCTATCCTCCCCAAACATAAACATGGTTTCTTCCTGAGTAGCGGCTACTGAAGCCATTTTTCCTGAAACCTTAATGTCAAAATCGCCTACAAATTTTAAAACGGGTGCATCTTTGTCACTTTCGAAGTACTTCCTCATGTTCACATAAATAGTGTCCCAGGATTTTCTTTGATTTATAAAAAAAGCATTGATCATAGTATGGCTTACATAATCATCATGTAACCAATAGCCAGCCCAGGCATCCATATCCTTATCAAGAAAGGCTTTTGTTTCCTTTTCAATTGTTTCTTTAATAATATCCTTTTCTCCTTCGGCACTTGCTGTTAAGGAAAATAAAAAAAATCCAACAAAACATGCAAAAATTATTTTTTTCATAACGATATAATTATTAATTAGAACACAATAAGTTACTAAATAATAATCATATTGTCATCTTAAATTATAGCAAGTTCAAATAACCTATATACGCTTGAATATAATAGAATCTAATTATTCTTTTGAAAGATCATTATGTAGTCTATAATAAGATAATTTGGCCATTTAGTTGATGTATCAGGAGAGTAAGTTCTTTGTCCATTATTTAAGACTATATACATATTTTCATCAGGCCATTCATTTACATCATCCGCATAGATTTGATTCACTAATTCACCATCAATATACCATTTCGCAAATTCTGAAGTCCATTCAAATCCATATATATGCCAGGTTTCACAATTGTAATTTACATTAAACTGCTTAATCCATGCGTTTTTCCATTTTTCATCAGGCCATAATCCATAACATAAATGCATACCCATATTATCAGATCCTTCATCTTCACGATATCCAAAATATTCAAACATATCCCACTCCGGTCCCCAATTTAAATCCTCTGCAATTAACCATATTGCAGGCCATACTTTTTCTCCTGAAGGAAATTTAGCTTTTATCTGAACGTATCCTTTATTCAAAAATACTCGATGCATTGACATAGCCCAACCACTTGTATATTCATAAGTTCCCATTGGATCAATTCCTTCATATTCTCGTTTTTGGTTTCTTAAAACTAATGTTCCGTTTTCAATATAGCTATCTTCATCAGTGATATAGCCACAATATTGCTCATTTAAAAGAAATTCTCCTTTTGCACCAGGAACCATGTCTCCTGTTTGCGGATCTTTAAGACTACCCTTTATCCAATAATCTGCATTAATATCTTTTGTATTAAACTGGTCTTCCCATACTAATATATAACCTGAGGGAATATAACTATCTGATGCATCATTCTGATTTAAATCCTTATGCATGTCATCGTTTAGGTTTTCTTTATGTTCGCATCGTATATATAGGCAAAGAAAAATCAATAGCATTACCAGAATAAAACTCCTCATAAAATCAATTAATTTGTTATATTTTTTACCAGAATAAATTTATCATGACTGAATATCATAACAAACCATATGAATGAAGCTACAATAAAAAGAAGAAGACTTATCATGTAAGATAACCCTACAGATTGCAACCATTCTCTGATAAATGAATTCAATACAATTGGCAATGCCACACCGATTAAAGTGAGTATAAATCTACGATTAGGATTAAAGGTTAATTCTGAGCCACAATCAGAACAATGCCAACTCGTATCTGTAAATTTAATAAGGAAATTCTTCTTAAGGTATTCAGTAAACGAATACTGATATCCACAATTGGGGCAGGTTCTTTTTTTCATCGTTTAAAATTAGTTTTAAAAATTTAGCAATAACTATATAAACATAATAAATAAAGCTGAACATCAGCAATTAAAACAAAAGATATATTTATGGATTCTCCTTTACCTTAAGCATCTTTTCTGGCCAGGATTCAAAGCTTTCTGGATTTACCGATTGAGGCAATCCGGCAGGAAATCGGGCATATTTAGAAAAATCCTTAATCTCATCAGAATCATCAGGAAAAACAACTGTTTGCCCTTCGCGTGACATCTCAATTATAGTAGCTATTCCACCTAACAATAGTATAGTACCAGTCAATCCTAAAAACTCACTTGAATAATCAGAATGAACAATAGCTCCTAATGTTGATGGAATTAAAGTTACAAGCAAATAAGTTCCGTACCTTCTTCCCCTATTACCAGTTAGATATATACTCATACCTTTAACCTCATCAATTGATTTTTGTTTGGCTCCATCCTGCGATAAAACCCAAATAACCAGAGTATCAATTGCAATTAATTCTCCATAACAGGTATCGGTACTAGAAATGATACTTACGATTGCACCATAGGAATTATCAACAACCTCTTTCCTACTTTTAGGAATGAGTGTTTTAGTTGAGCTACAAGATGTTAACACAACTACAAAAATCAACATCCATATCTTAAAATTTCTATTAATCATGTGCAAACTTACTTGACCAAAACATAACCTCCATTTCTGGCTCCACATTTTTAAATTTAGGAGCCATTTCTTTTAACCATTTCTTAGGCTGATACATTATCATCGAAACCATGTCTGAATCCTCTTCTTCTAACCAACTTTTTCGCATCCATTCTGTATAATACCCACGTGTTTTTAGAAACAGTGCATATTGCTTTAATTCAGGTAGAGAATAAATCAAAGTATATGATGTACCGGGGAGATTTACTATCATTTCATGCTCATCATTTAGTTTTTCAAGCACTTCGCAATCTTCTTGTCCATAACTTAAAAGACTATGTGCCTGAATTAATTCAGGTTTAGCATTTCGATATATAGTGCATAATCCAACCTGATTAATTCTCCATAACCCCTTTGTCATTGATAATTTTACTCTACTCACTTTTCCTTTTAAATTAACAGGAAGAATATGTGTATCACATACAATTGGTCCCTGTTCTTTTAGTTCCCCTATTTTGTACCATCTGTTATCTAACAATACAGAAACCTCAACTCCTCCAAGTACATCATTTATTGATCTATATGCATTTCTTACCATAGGAGAACTTCTTTCATATTTTGCCAATAATTCTCCTGTTTTTGTACCCATGTATGCCATTGACTGATAAAACAGAAATGTTGTCATAAATGATTGTCGTTGAGAAATTACAACTCCTGTTTTTGAAGCGTCCATCTCATCAAAATCTACTATTATTTCATATTTTGTATTCAGATCTAAACTATCACTTAGTGGTAAATATTCCTTATTATCATTTTCTTTTAATAAGTCTAATAAATAGTTATCATTATCATTAACTCTTATTGGAGGAGTTACTTTTGAGGTTATAAAAAACTTATCTTGACCAAAATATACGTTTTCATCTTTATTCTTATCAATGATTAATATATCTGCATTGCGAACATAATGTGTTTCATAAGCCTCATTCATTAACTCAATTTTCACCTCTTTTGATTCTCCACTATAGTCTGTTAAAAAATCTATATCAGTCGCTTCCATAGATTTGGTAATACTAGAAGAAAATCCTTCAGCTTTTAAAACCTTATCCTCATCTTCATATAAATAAAATGTTGGACATGAGCCAAAACATGCTTTTGGATCTATGATACAATAAACTGATATTCCTGAAATCAAGGTAGAATAAGTAAAAAGCAAAGGAGATATTACATTAAAACCCTTATATTCATTTGTTTCAATCAATACACAATCATCAAAAGGAATTTTAAAATAATCACCAGAATAATTAAAGCTCTTATACGTATAAGAATCAGATGTAATTGGCTTTATTTCTATTAATTCCCTTTTTGAGTTATACAGTTTACCCTTTCCTCTAATTAGCTTCTCATTTTCATTTATGATCCAGTCATTTAAAACAGCCAAATTTCCATTTTGGTAATGAACTTTAATTACATTGACATCTGTTTGTTTCAATGCATTAACATTTTCAACTTCATAAACTTCACGATTATTTGAAATTTTAGAGCTACATGAGATAAAGAGCATTGATAATAAAAAGATCACAAGATACCGCATATGCCTATTGGATAAGTTTTAATATAATTTACCCAATAAATAGCAGTATGTCAATACCGTATACTATCTCTTCATACAGCTACCTAACTCCCTAACCTTCTACACTTAGGCCACATCAACTTCCCAAAACAATAATCAAAACACCTATCATTATACCTATTAATGCAATAGCTTTCCGTTTTAAGTTGGTTTCCTTAAAGATAAGTGCGCCTAAAGAGAATGAAATAATAACACTAGTACGTCTTAAAACGGATAAAATTGCAATTAGTGAGCCTTCATACGTCAATGCATAAAAATAAGAAAAGTCGGCAATGCTAAGAATAACACCAATTACAGGAATGGACCATCGCCATTGAAAAGCATCGATTTTTTTTCGTTGAGGATACCACAAAAACAATAAGAAAGGTAAAAACACTGGTATCATATAAATGGAGAACCAAGCCTGTATAGCCATTCGATCAAAATTAGCTATCAGATATTTATCATATAAAGTACTGAAACTTCCAAAAAAAGTAGCCAGTAAAATATATAAAACCCATTTGTTTCGTTTAAGATTAATGCCTTCTCTATTTCCTGCTAAAGAAAAATAATAGAAAAATAAAATCACAACAATAATTCCTATCCATTGCAATGTACTATAACTTTCATGATATATAAACAATGCCCCTATCAATGTCCAGACTGGTCCAGTAGCCCTGATAGGAGTAATAATGGTAATTGGTAAATGTTTTAAGGCGAAAAAGGCAAATACCCATGAAATACCCACTATAAACGACTTAATAAAAAGTAAAAAATGAGTTTTTAAAGTAATGGGCGCCACATAAAACAAAGATTCCTGAGGAAGATATTTTAAATAAGATGCTATAATAAGCGGAACAAAGAGCAAGGCTCCAGTAACTGAGGCATAAAACAATACAGGAATTACAGCATTATTATTTAAAGACAACTTTTTTGTGATATCATAAATCCCTAACAAAAAACAAGAAACCAACCCCAGAATAATCCACATAAACAAAAATATTTTTGAGATGCAAAGATAGGGTTTTGAAAGTTACTTAAGCAATCCGACTATTATTATTTAACATTTCAGATATTAACTCTCTCTTAACTTATTTCTCAAAATTAATATTATATATTTGTTTAGTATATTAACAAAATAGAACCTAAACTATGTGGAAAAAAATCTTCTCACTATTCATTATTTTCTTCATATTACGAATAATTATAAGCTGCTCATGTAAATATCCCAATATAGAATTTCTGTATTCTAACATTGAAGTAACCAATCTAAATAATTCAGGAAAAAAATATACAAAAACAGAGGATAACATCATGAAAAAAGGTGCTGTCGCTTTTGAGGTATTTATTTATGGTGAATATGAGGACTACACACAATCTAACATTATTAGTCAATTTGATTTTAATGAAGCTAAGGCCTTTGAAAGTGATTGCATACAAAACTATACACCTAATGATTACATTAGTAATATATATATTAAATCATTATACAACATAAAGGAATCAGCTATAGCTAACACTATTGTTACAGACCTCTTCCGATGTAATATTCAAAAAGACCAATATTTCATAACCAACTTTAATTACATGAGTATAGACGAATTCCTATCTATTTATAAAAAGAAAGACTCCTTACCAAATAATGGAATTAAGCTTAATTTGTTTTGCACCGAAGAAATAGACAATAATATTGCACAATTTGAAATAGAAGTTGTTTTTGAAAGTGGACTTATCTTAAAGGCCAATACCAACCTTATTACTTTAGAATAAATAAACTAAATCTTTAAACCAAAAAATGAAAATAAGACACATTCTTACGATTTTATTTCTTTTAACAGGACTATTTGTAAAGGTATTTCATACTACAGCTCAAGAAAATGCAATTAATAATTTAGAATTTTCATTAAGTTTTGGAAATGCAGATATTAAATGCGATAGATTTTCTAATTCATCCAACCTTGATTGGATGAATTATGTTGGACATCCAATCTATAATCGATATGAATTGATTAACTGGGATATAAGATTTGATATATTAGATCATTATAAGGCCGATATTTCATTTATTATGGAAAATGATTTTACCCCTATTACTTTTAAAACTTCATTTCAATACTATATCAACAAATGGCTTGGCTTTCATTCCGGTTTACGTTCCTATAACACATATATCGAATCAGCATCGTCTTATTTTACAGATATTGCACCTGATTATTATTACGAATTTCATTTTGACGGACAACGAAAAGTATATAATTTATCAACATATTGTGGACCTGCCATTAATATAGATAACAGGTGGTTCAAATGGAGTACAACCTTAAATATTGGAGTATCTTTTCAGGCAGGATTTAAAGATTATTTATACCGAAAAACACCTGATAAAAATGAACATTATGCCTATTACTATAATGTTAAACCTCAAAATAATTTTATGTATGGATATTCTTCAATGCTGGATATCAATTGCTTTAAAATTAAAAACAAGCAAATAGGTTTGCTTTTAAAGTATGAATTTCAACACATAAAAAAACAAACTAACTATAATTTAAAAACAGAAAATTGGTTAGGTGAAACAACCAATAAATATATAAAAGCAGCTAAACATGACTTTAAATGGGCTGAATGGGATGCCGGATTTTTTATCAGATTTTAGATCTTTAATATTAAAACTAACTACTACAATCATCTTTCATAAATTCAATATCCTCTTACCCTTTAACAACAGCCAATGGTTCTAATCTTACTTTAATTTTCACCAAATCTTCCTGGTTAGCCATAACCTTATCAATATTTTTATACGCACCGGCAGCCTCATCTAAATCCTTCTGATTTCGAATTCCATGAATAATACCTTTCTCATTTAACTTATTTATTTCTTCTTGAAGATTTAGTTCTCTCTGAGCTTGCTTTCTACCCATAACACGTCCGGCTCCATGCGAACACGATTCAAAGCTTTCCGGATTACCTAATCCTACAACAATATACGATTGTGTTCCCTGCGATCCGGGAATGATACCTACCTCACCTTTTCTGGCACGTGTAGCTCCCTTTCTATGAACCAGAACATTCTCATTATAATGGTTTTCCCAAGCTGCGTAATTATGCGCAATATTGATAACCTCGTCAACCTGCACCTCTCCTTTCAAAACTTCCTTAAATGCATTCTGAACGCGTTCCATCATCAATTTTCTGTTTGATAGGGCAAATTCAACACAATAGTTCATTTCTTTCATATAAGCATGAGCCTCTTCTGTTTCAATCGGTAAAAAAGCTAAATCATATGATGCTGGAACCGAAGAAAACCAGCGTTCATTCAATTGCTTTGCCTTTTTATTATAATAATCAGCTACTTGTTTCCCAAGATTTCGACTCCCGGAGTGAATCATTACCCATATATAGCCATCTGATCCATGTTGAATTTCAATAAAATGATTACCCCCTCCTAACGAGCCAATTTGTTGCGTTGCTTTTTCGTAGTGACGTTCTACAATCATGGGTAGTTTTTTAACCATAGGCAAATATTTTTCATCTTGTGGATTTTTATGCCAGTCAAATCCCACAGGAATCGTTTTGCGTATATGCGACATAATTTGCTTTAATGTTTCAGTATCGGCATCAGGTAAACTTGTACGCATGGCACACATTCCACAGCCAATATCAACACCTACTGCATTAGGAATAATCACACCTTTTGTTGCTAAAACTCCACCAATTGGCATTCCATAACCAGAATGAGCATCAGGCATTAATGCCACATGCTTATGAACAAAGGGAAGGTTAGCCAGATTCTTTGCCTGAGCCAACGCATTCGCTTCAATATTATCCAACCACAATTTTATTGGTCGGTTTTCAGTTGATATAACTTGTTTCATTAGTTTTCTTTCAAAAATCAAAGCATTAAAACCAATAATATAAAAAATAGCGTAATGCTCGATAATTTTACAATTTACTACTATTTAAATTTAATTTGAAGGCGAAAAAATATCTCTTAACTGATCCACAATCTGTCCCCCTCCCGATAATGAAATCGTATTTATCTTATCTGCAATTTTCTCCACATATTCCATTTCTTTCAATTTAAATAACATGGCGTTCTCCTCCATTAATTTAGCAGTATTCAATAAACTTCTTGTAGAAGCTGTTTCCTCTCGACGAGTAATAATATTAGCCTGCGCCTTCTTTTGCGCAATCAATACCTGATTCATAATTTCACGAACATCACCAGGTAAAATAACATCTCGTAAACCTCCATTCAACATTTCTACACCTAATTCCTTAGCTTTTTCTTTTACTGAATCCATAACATAATTTGATACTTCCTCTTTTTTCTCTAGAATTTCATCTAATGTCAATGCACCAACATATTCGCGCAAAGCCAATTGTATAGCAACATATAACTGTCGTGAGTAATCCTGATTTTCAGTTAAAGCTTTTATCACATCAACAACTTTATAACCAGCAAAAAAGCTTACCCTAATTGCTGCCTTATCCTTTGTTAATAATTCCTGACCAGAAACCTCTAATTGTGTTTGACGCAAATCTGCTTTCATGACAGATACTGGAATATCATTTTTCCAGAAATAATGCATTCCGTTTTCCAATGTCTCAACAAACTTATCATTAATAAACAACAAGCCTTTTTCGTAAGATTCTATTCTATAAACTCTTAAAAACTGATATACAGCCGGAATTTTTAATAATACTGAAGAAATATCCTCTGTAATTTCAACTTTGGATAAGTCTGCAGTTATAAAAGAATGTTCTTTTAAAGTATTCCAGAATGCATATTCTCCACTCTGCAAAACACCATTAAAATTGCCATTTACAAAGTGCAATACAATTTCTGAATCACCAACCTTCACCAAATGCAACAATTCCATTAAATCCTTATCATTCTTCAATAATTCTAATGATATTGAAGGATTAAACTGCAAGGACATGTCATAAATTTCTACATTATGAGATGAAGTGATCCAATAAGTACCGCTAGTTAATACCTTTTTATAATCGCCTTTTTTAAATATTAAACCGATTTTACCTTCGTTTATTCTTACTTTTTTAATCATATCTATAGTTTTTTAGTTTTTAATTAATGGAAAGATGAAAAACAACACCTTCTTTTGTCAACGGGAATAAGAGAATTAACATTTCAACATACTTAGTTAATCTGCATATGATAATTATCAGTTAATAATATCATTAACAGCTTAAGTAAATATTATCAATGTTATTTACAACCTACACTCTGGTTTCCTTCAGATTGTTATTTACAGAAGTAAACAACCGGTTATTTGTCTTTCATCTTTCACTCTGTAAAATTGAAAATTGGATTTCAAATCAGGATTCGAACCTGAAGTCATTTGACTTTACCATTCCTATGATGTTGCTCTACCAGTTAAGCTATCCCGTGTTTCCGGGAAGAGGATTCGAACCTCCAACACGCATCGATCGTATGAATCAGTGAAATAATAAGCAGGATATTGAACTTTATCAAGCCAACACTATGAAGCCATACAGAAACTTACATCTAGTCTTAATTATTACCGTCATCATTTCTTGATCTTCTGATAACAGAAGAAATATTTTTAATCACACAAAGTGAATCATCTTCAAAGAACGTTTTGTCTTATTGACAATGCAAAGATTAAACACAAGTGCGCAGTCTTTTTGCGCAGTAATTATTTTTTTCTATTTTTCTCAAAAAAAATTATGCCCATTAACAGAAATGCCTTAATCAGATACACTACTATAGATAAATGTTTACGTAATCGCTTTCGAAAATGGACCTTAGAAGATTTAATTGATGCATGTTCTGATGCACTCTATGAATATGAAGGAATAGACAAAGGTTTAAGTAAACGTACCATTCAAATGGATATTCAAATGATGCGAAGCGAGAAACTAGGATATAATGCGCCGATTATCGTTACCGATCGAAAATTCTACACCTATGAAGATCCCGAATATTCAATTACTCAGTTGCCATTATCAGATCAGGATTTAAAGAAATTAGATGATGCCGTTGAGATATTAAAACAGTTTCAGGGTTTTAGTCACTTTAAGGAAATGTCGGGATTAATTCAAAAACTTGAGAACAAGATTCATACTCAGAACTATAAATCACGCCCAATCATTCATATTGAACGTAACGAAGATTTAAAGGGTCTGGAGCATTTAAATGGATTATATCAGGCCATTTCAAAAAAACACGTTTTAAAAATAGAATATCAATCCTTCAAAGCACGTCAATCCACACCTATCTATTTTCATCCATATTTATTAAAGGAGTTCAATAATCGCTGGTTCCTAATTGGTAAGAAGAATAAAGGCAAGGTTATTATGACTTTAGCATTAGATAGAATACAGTCATTTACAGCAATGGAAAACCAAAAGCTTGTTGATGATCCTGATTTCTCTCCTGAAACTTTTTTTGAAAATGTAATAGGCGTTACTGTTAACACAGGACTTTTACCTAGAACTATTACTCTTTTTATTGATAATACTAATGCACCTTATGTTTTAACCAAACCTTTACATTGGTCGCAGGAAATTCTAGAGGAAAAGGAAAATGGTATTATCATTTCGATAAAAGTCATTCCTAATTTTGAATTGGAAAGATTAATCCTGGGATTTGGACCTTCGATGGAAGTATTATCACCTCCATCGCTGCGTAAAAAGATTAGTGAGCTTATATCAATAAATAACCAGAAGTATAATATCTAAAATTAAATGCCGATTATATATCCATCACCACTAACTTTATCATACACGTCTTTACTAAACATAAAAAGTTTAGCCGGTTTTTTTGAAACTCCTTTTCGTTTCTCATCTAATGGAACAATATAACTTTTACTTAAAGCCTTCTTTCTGAAATTACGATTATCAATTTCAATATCTAGTATTACCTCAAAAGCGGTTTGTAAATCATTAAGCGTAAACTTATCTGGTAGTAAATCAAATATAATGGTTTCTGTCATAACCTTTTGCTTCACATCCTCATAGGCATCTTTAATCAATTGTAAATGATCAAATCCCAGATGCGGCAATGTTCTTACAGGAAACCACTTTAAGTTTTCCTGTTTCAGATTTACCATTTCCATTGGCAATAAAAAATAGAATGCTACGGTCAGAGTCCTTGGATTTCCACCGCGACTCCTTGTCCAAAGTAAATCTTTATCACTTTGAAGGCGATTTGGATTCCCATAAGTACGAAATTGCTTTTTATAGATATTCTCCAATCCTGTTATTTCTTTAAAAAAACGATCTGCAGAATCTTCTAATGTTTCACTTTTAAAGATATGATGGCCTGTTACAACCCAATCGTCAATTGTAGGATAATCCTCATGATAAAGATTTAAAGTTCTATTACTTAACAATATGTGAAGACCTTCAGAATTTAATCCAAATATTACACAATCAACTGAAACATTATCTATTTTCCTAAAATCCATAATTCAAACGTTAATTATACGTTTTGTTTAAACAAATGTAATAATATGACAATAAAATTCCCAATATACCTACTTTTCATTTTTTTCCTTACTTTTACAATCATACGTAAATACTACGCTTTAACATCATTAATTCTATGCATAAATCATTTTATTTAAACCAGGGAAACTTAAAAATGATGCCTTTAGAGGTTTCTGTACCAAAATACAATAGAGACAATATTAAAACCAGTATTGCTCACATAGGTATAGGTAATTTCCATCGTTCACATCAGGCATATTATACGCATGAATTAATGGATAAATACAATCAACTAAATTGCGGTATTTGCGGTATAGATATCTTAGAATCAGACAGAAAGATTTACAATATATTAAAGGATCAGGATGGATTATATTCACTGGTAACCAAACATCCCACCGGAATAGATAAAGTAAAGATCATTGGTTCTATTGTAGAATATTTCTTTGCTCCTGAAAATCCTCTTGCCGCTATTGAAAAATTAGCTAGTCCTGAGATACATGTTATCTCTTTAACAATTGCTGAAGATGGATATCATCTGGATGAAATAACCGGAGAGTTTGATATCAATAATACTATTATAGAAGAAGATAGTAAGAACCCATTTGCCCCAACAACTGTTTTTGGGTATCTGACACAAGCATTTCTTTTACGAAAGCAAAGAAACATTAACGGCTGTACCATATTATCATGCGACAACATACAATCGAATGGTGACACCATAAAAAATTCACTTTATAATTACATAAAAAAGGTAATTCCTGATTTATTACCATGGGTGGAAGAAAATGTTACTTTTCCGAATACTATGGTTGACAGAATAACGACAGAAACAGTTACAAAAGATATAGAACGATTAAAACAATATTTTCAGTTAGATGACCAATGGCCGGTGGTATGTGCTCCATTTGTACAATGGGTAATAGAGGATAAATTTGCCAATAAGCGACCAGAGTGGGAAAAAGTTGGTGCTCAATTTGTGGAAAATATAGAATCATACGAACAAATGAAGCTTCGTTTATTTAATGCAGGCCACTCCATTCTAGGAATATTTGGAACTCTGCTTGGATATAAATATGTTGGCGAGGCAGCAAACGACGAGCATATTATAAAATTTATAAATGATTATTTACACCTGGAAGCAAAACCTGTTTTAAAAAGTACCGATGAGGCAAACATCAACCAATATATCGATAAACTAATTGCTCGATACCAAAACACAAATATAAAGGATAGTTTATCAAGGATTTGTAAAGAAAGCTCATCAAAAATACCTTTGTTTGTACTCCCTACTATTTATGATCAATTAAATCAAAGTAAAAATATAAAAAGAGCATCTTTTTTAATTGCGGCATGGTGTAAATATAACGATGGTGTAGATATCAACGGGAACTATTACCAAATCAACGATACATTGAGTAATATTTTAATACGTACAGCAGCACTATCTCAAGAATCTCCAATTCGCTTTTTAGAGATAGAGCCAGTTTTTAAGCAATTAATTGACGATCATTCTTTTGTTGAATATTATCTTAAATCCTATGACAAACTTAAAAACTACACTATCATAGATTGCCTTAAAGAAATAGATCAAATCTAAAGCAATAGTTATCTATAAAAAAACCTGTCTGTTTTAAAATAAAACATGACAGGTTAAACAAAATGTAAATAACAAACTATTGATTAGGTATTCATAAATTCATAAATTTCATCATTAGTAATTACTGGATTTGCACCTCGATGTGATGCAACCAAAGCACCAACTGCACATGCAAAATCAATGGCATCCTGAGGGTTGGCACCTTCCATTAATTTACTGATTACAGATGCCAGAAACGAGTCACCAGAGCCAACGGTATCTGCTACAATAATCTTGAATCCGTTATTATAATAGAATTCACCATTATAATAAAGTACAGCTCCTTTTTCTCCCAGCGTTACACAAATATGTTTTGTATTTGTATTTTCAGCTATTAAACTTATGCTGGCTTCAAGATCCAAATCATCTGCACTAAAATATTTATATATTTCTTCCAGTTCCTCATCATTAAACTTAATAAAGTCTGCCTTACCCATAAAAGTCATAAGCAAGTTTTTAGAATAATGAGGCGGACGCAAATTCACATCAAAAATTTTATATTTTGCTACATCCATTAACTCTATTAATGCATTCTTTGAACGTTGATCCCGTGCCACTAAACTACCAAAAAGAAAAGCATCAGAAGAACTGACCAGATCAATAGTTTTTTGATTACTTTGAATGGCATCCCAAGCGCATGGATATTTAATTTCATAAGTAGCAGAGCCTTTTTCATCTAATTGAACCAAGACTTCACTGGTACTAAGCTCTTTTGTTGTTTGAATATAGGATAAATCAATTCCTGTTTTCTTTATTTCTGACTTCAGTTCATCGCCTAAATCATCCTCACCGATACTGCTAATTACAAAAGATTCATTACCAAAAGCCTTCAACCTTAAAGCTACATTTAAAGGAGCTCCACCTACTTTTTTACCGGTTGGCAAAACATCCCATAAAACCTCTCCAAAACAAACTACTTTTTTCATGACACTTTATCTTTTGCATTTATAGCGCACACACATTCTTTAATACTAAATTCATTTAATGCCTCCAATGCACTTAAATAAGAATTTACAAAAACACCGTTATTCACCAGACTACCAAAGATGGATTCCAACCTTAAAAAAGCAAGATTATCTTCTTGAGTTGCTAAAGCAGCTTTTTTCAATTCCTTGCTCATTGCATCTTCAATTATATACTCGTTTCCGTTTTCGTCTTTCCCTTCATTGTATTTACACCATGCTGCTATAACAAATGCTGCATGCTCAATATTCCCTTCTCCTTTAAGCTGATTTACAATGGTGGGCAAAACAAACTTTGGCATCTTTGCTGAACTTTGCAAACAAATCCTTGAAACCTGATCTTTAATATACTGATTTTGAAATCTTGCAATCAAGCTATCTTTATATGCATCCAAATCAATACCTTCAAGTCCAGAAAGAACAGGCGTAGCTTCAAGATCCATATAACTTCGAAGGAAGAACTTAAAATCTTCATCTCTGGCAGCCTCATCTATGGTTTGATAGCCATATCTTGCACCTAACATGCCCAAAACTGAGTGTCCGGCATTAAGCAAGCATAATTTCATTTTTTCATACGGACAGACATCTTCAACAAACTGTACTCCCACCTTTTCATATTGTGGTCGGCCATCTACAAAATCATCTTCAACTACCCATTGAATATAAGACTCACATACAACCGGCCATTGATCTTTAATCTCGAATTTACTCTCTACTGTTTCAATATCAGCAGGAACAGTTGCCGGTGTAATTCTATCCACCATACTATTCGGGAAAGAAATATTTTCATTCACCCAGTTATATAATGCTGCATCAACTTTAGATATGAAAGCTCCAAGCATTTTTTTCGTTACTTCACCATTCCCTTGAATGTTATCGCAGGATTGAATAGTACACCCTTTTAATCCTCTTTCTTTCCTTAACAATAAAGATTGAGTAAGAAATCCATATATTGTTTTAGGATCATTAGGATTATTCATATCCCACTTTATATTTTCATTCTCAAAGTCAAACTCTCCTGTTGCCTCGTTGATGTTATAGCCACCTTCTGTAATTGTAAGAGATATTATTTTGGTTTCAGGATGTGCCATTTTTTCGATGACTGCATTTTTATCATCCGGAGCAAACATTACATCAACAATTGATCCGATTATACGTGCCTTTACAGATCCATCAAGTTCCTTTACCATTAATGTATACAAACCATCCTGGGCTTTTAATACATCACAAATCTTCTTATCAAAATCCAACAACCCTACTCCACAAATTCCAAAGTCTGTAGAAATTCCACTTTGTAATAATTGATCAGTATAATAAGCCTGGTGCGCTCTGTGAAAGCCTCCAATTCCCACATGAACAATACCTGATTTCACAGCTGATCGATCATAGGTTGGAATTTCAACTATAGATCCAAAATATTTTAAGTTTTCATTATTTAAAGTCTTCATATTCTTATTATTTAAGCGTAATACATCTTTTAACTACTAGCGAGTCAAAGCTCTACTGGTAAAACGATCTAATGATTAGTTTTTATACTTATCCTCAAATCTTTGAAGAAGAACAGCAAATATGATAATCAGACCTTTAATAACTTGTTGTGGATAAGAAGGTACATTTAACAAGTTAAGTATATTACCTATTAATCCTAGAATTAAAACTCCCATTAGCGTATTAATAGCAGTACCCTTACCTCCTTTCAAACTAGCTCCACCAATTACAACTGCAGCAATGGCATCCAACTCTAAACCTACACCAAAGTTAGGTGATCCAAGATTTGTACGAGAGGCAGCAATTATACCTGCGGCAGCAGCTAAACATCCAGATATTGAATAAACCAAGAACTTATATTTATTCACTTTAATACCTGATAAAATAGAAGCTTCCTCATTACTACCTATTGCAATCACTAATCGCCCAAACACGTTATATCTAAGCATTACATGAGCAACTGCTACAACAATTATAAACACGATAGCTACATTAGGAATACCTAATAATGAACCATTACCAAAATCGGTCATCAATAAACCTCCATTAGTCTGAAAAACTACAGGAGCACCTTTAGAATATATAAATGACAATCCCCGTGCTATAGTCATTAAAGCTAAAGTGGCAATAAACGGAGCCATTTTATGTTTAGTCACTAAAAATCCTGAGATACTACCTATCGCAAATCCAATTGCCAGAGTTAAAACAATGGCGAGCGACAGCACAATGGAATTAGTTAACAAGGCAAATACAACTCCCATCAAAGCAACCATTGATCCCACAGATAAATCAATACCTCCGGTTAAAATAACGATTAACATTCCAATACTTACAATTCCAACACCCGAAACTTGCTTTAACAGGTTTGATAAGTTAATAGAAGAAAAGAACACGTCTGAGATTAATGACGAAAAGATAACAAGAATAGTAAATATAAAAATTGTATTATACTTAATTAAAAATTTGATGATATCATTTGCTTTAGTTTTCATTTGTCTAAATTTTAATTTGTTGTTTCAAAAAGATTACACAGATAAAGTCTCTCCAATTGACATTCTTAGAATATTCTCTTCAGAGAAGGATTCTTTTTTCAACTCCCCCTGAATAGTACCGTTATGTACCACAAGGATCCTGTCGGAGATACCTATAATTTCTGGCATGTCTGAAGAAATCACCAAAACACCTACCCCCTTAGCAGCTAACTCATTAATCAGATTATAAATCTCAACCTTTGCTCCTACATCAACTCCACGAGTTGGTTCATCAATTATAATCACCTGAGCATCTATACTTAACCATTTTGCCAAAGCTACTTTCTGCTGGTTACCACCACTCAGGTTCATCACTTTAGCATTCTCATCAGGAGTTTTGATACTTAACTTTTTAATTAACCTTAATGCATTATTTTTTTCTTTTTTATCCTGAATAAAATCCAGTTTATCAGAAACCAAATCAAAATTTGTAAGACTAATATTGTCTTTGATTGAAAGATCTAAAAACACTCCTGTTTCTTTTCTGTCTTCAGGAACAAATCCAATACTGTTTGCAATTGATTTTACAGGATTACGATTTTCTACTTCCTTTCCATTTAAGCGAATAATACCAGATTCTTTTTTATCAGCCCCAAATATTAAACGTGCTGTTTCTGTTCTACCACTTCCACCTAAACCGGACACACCTAAAACTTCTCCCGGATATAGCTTAAATGAAACATCCTTAATCTTTTTACATTTTGAATTCAGGCCTTCAACCTCCAATATTGGTTTGTCTCCTATTTTCACATCTCTTGTTGGATAAAAATCCTTCAGTTCACGACCAATCATCAACTTAACAACCTCATCGGTAGATGTTTCTGAAACAGGCATACTTCCTGTAACTTCACCATCTTTTAAAACAGTTACTGAGTCAGATATTTCAAATATCTCTTCCATGTGATGAGATATATATATGATAGAAACACCTCTTTCCTTAAGTTTATGAATTGTTTTAAATAATTTTTCAACTGACTTTGGTCCTAAAACTGTAGTTGGCTCATCCAAAACTAACACTTTCACATCTTCAGATAACGCCTTTGCTATTTCAACAATCTGCTTTTTAATGATACTCAAGTCAGCAACTTTAGCCATAGGATTAATATCAAAACCTAACGAATCGATAATCTCTTTAGCCTCTTTTACCATCTGTTTCCAATTCATCCAAACATTACCTGTTCCCAGTTTATGTAAGAAAATATTTTCAGCCACAGATAAATCATTTACCAATGATAATTCTTGATATACTACACTTATACCTAATTCCTTACCATGATGAGGATTTAGAGGCTCAATTACTTCACCGTCTAGTTTGATAATACCTTCATTTCGCGAATAAACACCACACAATATCTTAATCAAAGTAGATTTACCGGCTCCATTTTCACCTATTAAAGTATGTACTTCTCCAGGTTTTACTCCAAACGAAACATTTTTCAAAACAGACACCTTACCAAAACTCTTTGCAATTCCGGTGAATTCTACCCTATAATCATTTTTGTTATTTACATTTTCCATAACTCAACTCTTTAATCTATTAAAAAATAGCTGCTGGATCGTAATACTCCTTAGCATTATCTTTGGTAATAAGTACTGCTGGAGTAAATGAAGTTTTAGAAAAATCTCTTTTACCATTAAAGTATTGAACAGCATACTGAACGGCAGTTTTTCCAATTAAAGAAGGACTATTAACTGCAGTACAACCATATAAATCGGTATCCATAATAAGCTTAACTGCTTCTTTCTGACCATCTGCTGCTGCACAAATTATTATGTCATTTTCTTTACCTGCTTTACGAATCGCTTTTATTGCTCCTAACACACACACATCACTTTCTGTAAGTACTACATTAATATCAGGATGAGCTACTAAAATATCTTCCATTGCCTGAAGTCCGCCCTGGTAAGACCAGTTTGTGTAAGCTTGAGTTTTAACGTTTAAATCTATAAATCCAAGTGTTCTTAATTGTTCTTCTGTAATACCAGTCAACAAACCTTGCTTACGTGTTAATCCAACCGGATTTCCTGCATTACCACTCAAAAGGGCCATTTCCATTTTCTTTTTACCCATTTTCTTTACCAACCATTCACCGGCTAACATTCCGTTTTTAAAGTTATTAGACTGAATAGTAGTTACATAATTGGCCGATGGATCAATCGAACTATCAATAATAAACACCGGAATTCCTGCTTTTTCAGCAACTAACGTTACCCCTACAAGAGCATTTGGATCTAACGGATTTAACAATAAAGCATTTACTCCTTTTGTTATCAAATCTTCTGCTGCTGCAATTTGCTTATTTATATCTCCCTGTCCATCTGCATAAACAAAAGTCATCCCCAAAGACTCGGTTGTTGTTTGTATGCTTGCTAACAAGGCCTGATAATAAGGTGCATTTAAAGCAGGAGTACAATAACCTATTTTTAATGCAGATAAATCAACATCACTTTGAATTTCAGCAACCGCCAAACTATCATCCGAAGAGGAACTTTGTACCTGATTAACTTTCTCTACACAACTAGTTACAAAAAGAGTAGCTGCAATTATTGTAAATGAGAAAAATACACTCTTTGCTATCTTATTTATCAAATTCTGTTTCATTGTAGTATTTTTTTAAGATTTTTAAATCAACTAATTAAAATAAAGGAATATCTATTTGTAACACACCTTTTCCACTCTCCGGATTCCATATTGCATTAAGCTCAATTGGAATCTTTTTAGAAAGAACCTCCACACTTCTATTTAAAGTTAAACCAATATTTACGAAATTAGGACGCTCACTATAAAAAGTTTTTTCTGTAGTAAAAGAGAAAGCTCCCCCTGCAAAAGCGCTCAGACTAAAATCTTCTTTTTTCCATAGTCTGTATTTCATTTCCACATAATTCGAATATGAATCAGTTATTTTACCATTCTCATCTTCTTCATAATCTTGACCATTACCTCCTATTATAGTTCCCCAATACAATTTCAAAGGAATTTTTTCAGAAACAAAATATATCAAAGCTACATCAACAAAATTAGGTGAGCTCATTTTATCGTAACTAAATATTTCTGGATCTTCAATACTTGAATAATTATTATGACTAACTACTTCTGTACAGAAATTATCTGTAAAACGATAAACACCATAATATGAATATTCTTTGTAAGAACCATCAAAACTTGCACCTCCCCATAATCCTAATGTTAACTTGCTATTTTTACTATTATACTCAATACTTGTTGCTGTCATTACACCCGGAGTCACCACATATCCATGCCACATGTGCATATTACGCAAACTCAAATGCCCACTAAAAGCTTTATAATTATCTTCAGTCTCCTGAGCACTTACTGAAAATGTAATTACAGAAACAAAAAGTAATACTAAGATTGCTCTAAAACTTAATTTGGATTTCAAAATCACATTACAACTTCTCTTTTCCAACTCCACTTGCTTTTTAATATTTTCCATGACCTTAGATTTTAATTAACTGATCTTTTTACAAACGTATTATTTACGTTTCATATCGTAAAGATAATATACTTCTTTTCATAATTACAAACTTTTTAACATTTATTTTTTGTAAAAATTATTTTTTATAATATAAAACACTTTACAACCCTTATAAATTAAGTCTTTTTAATAAATAATTAAAATTAGTTTTTATTCGTATTTTTTACGCTTATTAAATCAAAACGATAAATTTAATATCCCAAAATACATAAATAAGAACTTCTTGAAGTAAAAAAGGAAAGACTAAATCAATACTATTATAATCAAATTAAAAGAAAGAGAATGACAACTTAATTAATAAGGTAAGATTAACTCAAAAACACTTCCTTTATTCAGAACACTACTAACCCCAATCATACCATTATGAATATCCACAAACTCTTTACACAACAATAAACCAAAACCTGTTCCAGTTTCATTTTCCGTACCTTTAGTTGAAACAGATTTATCTGAAGAAAAAAGATTACTCAATGCATCCTCACTCATCCCTACACCACTATCTCTTATGGATATTTTGGCAAATTCATGATCACCTATATTAGTAACTCTTGCACTTATTTCTATAACACCTTTAGAAAAACTATACTTAATGGCATTTGAAACCAAATTACGAACTATAGTTTCAAACATATTTACATCAGCCTTAACAACAAAATCTTTTGAAATTTCATTTACAATCTCGATGTTTTTCTTATTTGCAACCTGACGCAATACAACCAATTCTTTCTCCACTAACTCTTTTGCACTATACCTTAATGGATTAAAGACTATTGCTTTATTTTGAGCCCTTGCCCAGTTTAATAGATTCTCCAATAATTCATACGTATATTGAATACTTTTATTAATCGCCTTGAGACATTCACCTTTTTCATTTTCACCAATTGATCCATCCACTAAAAGCAAATCAGACAATCCCCAAATATTTCCAATCGGATTTTTTAGATCATGAGCAATAATTGCCAAAAATCTATCTTTTGTAGCATTACTCTTATTCAACTGCTCATTCTTCTCTTGAATTTCTTCCTTAATACAAATTGCCTCCTCCGCCTTCCGCCTCAATTCCTCATTCATCACCAAAGTCTCACCATACAAAGCTTTTGTTTTATATTGCTCCAACTTCAATAAATGATTAGATTTAAACAAATTAAACCTCAACCTATACTGTATTCTATTGATCAAAAAACCAACAATTAAAATTGGATATATATCAAACAAAACAAAAAACTCCTGACTACTTGGCCTTCCATATGCAAATAAAAATAAGGTAAAAACAATAATAGGAAAAGTATAAATAAAGATTGCTGTTTTTAAATCCTTCTTTAAATCAAGAGATATCAAAAATATAACAAGTATAGCACCAGTAACACTCGGAGCTAGTGCATCCTCATGCAAATGAATCAAACATTTTGCATACATCATTAACTGACTAGCCAAATAAACAAGAAGATATAAGATATTTTTTAATGGATATAATCTATTTCTATAAATCAAATGCAAAACCATTAAAGCAAAACATATGACCAAAACAGGTATCCTGGTTGTTACTGAATCCATATTGTAACGCACCGCCCAATCTGAATACATGTAATACACAAGAATAACAACACACAATCCTAATATAAGATTCAGGTTTTTCAGAAAAACTTTTTTCAGATAATCTTCAAACTCAACCTTTAGTTTTTCTGAATTTAAACTTTCTTCCATCATTTAAAAATTCACCCACCAGACACCACAAATACACTCCTACCAACAAAATCGCATTTAGACTAAAAATATTACCTATAACACATTGTGTATTTGTACAAATAGAGGGAAGTTTCTTAGATCAAAAATAGAAAATTTCCAGCATACACATAAAAACAAGAAGTATTGTTACACAAACAACCAATATTTAAACATCAACCTACTATAATACAATATAAAAGTCAATACTATTCAACAAAGATCTATTGCACCAAACCAAGTAAACAATACCATCATTGCCATATCACAAAAGACGCAAGTCCAACAAACAAGCTTACTTCGAAAAATTTAAATAACAAAAACTATAGGTAAGAAATAAATAAGGAAAGAAAACTACCAAAGAAGTAATATTGGGGAATATAAAATTCCCCAGATTTTTTTTTGCAATAAGGATTAATACCAAATCGTTCTTTTTGGAGGATTTCCAAAAGACTCAAATTGATCACCATTTGAATTGACTACTTGCATAAGTTCTTCAACTGTAAAATCGTAACCATCTTCAATTGCTCTTTTTACAAATTCTTCTTTTGTGTTAGCAGCATTGTACTTTGCTCTAAACGCTTCGTCTGCGCCTCCCTTTTCTAATAAGGCTTCTACACTTTCTAATGACATAACTTTACTATTTAAAATTTCTGGCGTTAAAATAGTATTTTTTTCAATACACCCCTTCAAAAAATCACACCTAAAAACATTTTTTACTATTTTTTCAGATTTTACCCCATATTTTTCAAAATACACAATACAATTAAATACATTAAAAAAATCCTGCCAATATAAACCGACAGGATTTTTCCACTTCTTATAGTATATGTACTATTTTGAATAAAATTTTTCAAGAGCACGATACCAGGTTAATACAAACGATGAAACACCTATTGAATAAACAATAATCATAAATCGCATTCCATCCACATTTTCAAATCCAAGATACCATGCAATCGCTCCACCAATGATACCTCCAGCAATTCCAAGAACAATTGTAACTGGTATATGTTTTGTAATTACGTAAGGCTCTATAAGCAAAGTTAACAAACTAACAATCAACCCAATTAACATCCAAAGTAAAATTCCCATAACAACCTCCTTCCTCTCTTTATGTTTTTTCCTTCAGAAAACATTAATCAAAACCAGAAACAGTTTTCTTATATAAAGATACTACCATAAGTCCTCAATCGCAAACTATTAAACACTGAACAACAGCACAGTAGTTACTATAATCACAATGGTTCTATTTGAGTTCGATAAGTACAGGAGCCTTGTTTCAAAAGCACAATTTTACTCTTCTTCTTCAAGATTCACTTCTAAGGTAATTAAAGGCGATGCTTCAATTTGTTCAATTTCCAGTAATTCAATTAGTGTATTAAGGCTATTTTCGACTTCTTTCAGTTTATCATCATCTAGCTTATTAAGCTTATGAGTTAAATGCTCATGCAATAAAGAAGGCATTGAGCTCAATAAATTATCTCCCGCAGAAGTTAGCGTAATATTTACCACTCGTTTATCACCTGTTTTAGGTAGTCTTGCCAAAAATCCTTTTGCCTCAAGGCGGTTGATAATTCCACTAACCGTACTTGAGTTAAGATTAAGTAAACTTCTAATTTCACCTTGCGTAAGCTGATAATTTGGAGCATCTCTTAAGAATCCTAAACATAATACCTGAGGAATACTGACTCCATATTCCTTTTGAATCTTTTTTGATTCAATATCAACTGACCTAACTATTTTTCGTATTTTAATAAGAATTTCTTTAGTATCCATGCTTCAAATTTAATAAAGCAAAAATAATTTCATTTTCTTTATGACCAAAACATGACTTCCCGGATATTTTCATTTTTTCCTAATTCCCACCATAATCACATAAGTAAGAAATGATAAAAATATACCAAATATATTAGCATCCAGGTCTAAAGGTAAATCCACCTTTAAGCCAATTAATAATAAAGTTGTAAATCCTCCTGATAACATTGATACAATAGCCGCTCTTCCATCAGGATTTTTAGTAAACAATGCCATAAGAACTGGTATTATCATTCCTGACACCATAAAAGAATAGGAATGCAACATCAAATCCAACACACTCGTCATACCATAGGCTAACAAAAGAGCAATAGCTCCAATAACTAAAGTCAATATCTGAGATAACCTAACACTATTAGGTCTTCTGTGCATTTTTAAAACGTCAGCCAATAAATTTCCTGAAGAAGCCATCAAACAACTATCTGCTGTAGACATAACTGCTGAAAAATAAGCCGAAAGTACTATGCCCATTAAACCTACTGGTAAAATAGTTCTCAACAATACTGGTAATCCCATTTCTGCATCCAAATTACCAACATTATAACCAGGTAACATATTATTTTCCATTGCCACACGCGCAAACATTCCTAAAACAACTCCCATGAAAGCCATAATAGGATATTCAAATAATCCTGCAAGAAACCATGCTTTTTTAGCAGTCCTGGTATCTCTGGATGCATATATTCTTTGATACAAAGTCATTCCAATAAACCAGATTGGAATAATTGTAAACATCCAGTTTACAAACTGTTGCCATTTAATATTGGTTAATGACAAAAATTCTGGAGATAAAGTAGATTGTATAGCTTCAATTCCGCCAATTTTTATATATGTAAATGGTAATGCAACAAAAATTAATCCTACCATCAATACAATCCACTGAACTGTATCTGTATAAATCACCGCCTTTAATCCTCCTAATACGGTATATACAACAGCTATTACACCCATAACAAGTAATGCCAGATCTAAAGAAAGTTCAGGAAAAGTTGATGATGCTAATTTTGCTCCTGCTAATATTTGAGAACTGGTAAAACCTAAATACCCAATGGCTGAAATTAAACCTGCTATAAGAGCAACTCGTTTATCATACTTATATTCTAAAAATTGAGGAAACGATAAAAAACCTTTTTTTCTTGCTAAATCCGACACTTTAGGAATAAGTAATACTCCACTCAACCATGCTCCCAACAAACCAGTAAATAATAACCAACTTCCAGATAAGCCCATTGTAAAACCTAAGCCTCCTAATCCAATAGAGAATCCTCCACCTACATCAGTAGCAACAACGGAAAGACCAATATGTAAACTACTTAATTTTCTTCCTCCTACGTAATAATCATCTGTAGTTTTGTTTTTTCGCATAAAAAAAACACCTACCCCAAGCATTGCTATGAGATAGATGCAAAAAATTAATACATCAATAATATGCATAATCTATATAATTCGAGCCAACCAGAATTGTGCACCGGTCATTATAAGTTCAATTGAAACAGTTCCTAGCAGAAAGGCAATAATTCTACCCGCAATATCAATGTATTGCTCTATAAGCTCTTCCTTCTTTGGCTGAATCTTGTCATGAAGAACTTTAAGTAAAAAAATAATGGAAACACATAATGTTATAGTAATAACAATTGCTAAAACTGAAGAAAATTTATCCAACTGCTCTCCAATAATAACACTATAACTAATGGTTCCCGGTCCAATAAAAATCGGCATAGCGATTGCTCCTGCCACATGCTTTGATTCACCCCTTAATGTTTCTATAGAAGCTCCACCTTTAAAGATAAATTGTATCCCTGTCAATAAAAATACAATACCTCCAAAAATTTGAAACGAAGCAAAACTTGCATTAAATACATCTGCAAAAATAGAATCACCCAACAACGCAAATAACGAGAATACAATGAAACTAATAATACCTGCTCTTATTAATATTTTAAGGAAAACACGCTCTGATTTCTTTTTTACAATATCAATAAGATATACTATTATTAAAAAAGGATTTAACAATACCAATAGCAGCCCAACCGATTTTACAATACCTTGTACATCCATTGCTTTCAAACACTTTAATTATCTACTAATTGTAATTTTGATGATTTATTACAATGTTCTATCAAACCCCTTGAAATTAAAGAAAATATAGCTTCCTGTCCTTTTCTGTACGACAAGTTTAGATCTTTGATTATATCTCCATATAAATACTTTCCTTTTTCTTCCAATAACTCAATTACTTTTTCTTCCGTGTTAGTTCTTCTATCCATAAGCAATAATTTTATTTATACATTATTCATTTTTATTAGATCTTCGACCTTGGTTTTCAAATATTAAAAACTCATTACAATTTCGCCATCCCCGATAGCCTCTATTACAAAAAACGTTTTTATATATTGTTAATTGTTTTTCTTTGACATCTGTTTTCCCTTGAAAAATGGGACATACATCCTTATGTTTACATATATTTTTACTAGACATATTTTATAACAACTTATAATAAACATTCATACTCTCAATATCTCCAGATATATTCGTATTCTTAATTAAAGTACCTGAATATTGATATCCCATACGTATAAAAGTCAAATTCATTGGAATTGATTTTAACCGGGCAATAGTATATAAAGTACCTATACCAATGTTTTTCATTTCGGACTCCATACGTTTCAACAAACTCACAGCTAATCTATTCCCAGAGAACTCTGAATAAGTTGCAAAATCTGTCATTTCGGCATTTTTACTTTTATAATCAATTTCAGAAGAGGCTACCGCAGCCAGTTTACCATCTTTAAATGCGCCAAAATAGATAACATTGTCTTTCATTGTTTTCAACACATACCCCCTTTCCTGAATAGGGAAAGGGTAAGTTTCAAAAACAGTTGAATAAATCTTTGCTATAGCATCAACATCACTCTCGTTTAAAATCCTGAAATTAAATCCCGGTTTATCTTTTACTTTACAAGATTTTTCCTTATTTAAAATACCAGACAAATCATTTAAACTATCCTTCTCTATATTTAAAATTCGATCTGACGATAAGTATTTAGATACAAAAAAAACATCCTCAGTATCGTTATAAAATTTAGGAATAAAGGCCTCTAGCAAAAAACCATTTGCATAAAATACAGGAGCGTTTTTCTTAGGAATCTTGCATATTATTTTTGAGTATTGCTCTTCTCTTGCCAAACTATTAATCATTAACAAAGCCTCTGCTACATCATCTGAGTTCAGCTTCATAAGATATATCCGATCATTTAACTTTCCATGCTGAATAATAGTACCATTAGCAACATCCTCTATTTTATCATACTTAATCAAAGTATCATTCATTATTTTCCCTCCTTGTAAATCGCTCATTATCTTCAGGTATTAATGAAATAGTATCACATTCATCAGAAAGTAATTTTTCAATACCAATCATTTCTGCATCATCCTTTTCTGAAAAAGCTAAATCCAAACTACAATTTTCACAATCTCTGTCACACATTTTAGGCTCATAACTATCAGGTTCTTTATATGTAGTAATTACACCTTCATAATTTCTTAATACAACCTTGTTAGTTGACCATGAAATAATATAATTTGGCATTACCGGGATTTTTCCTCCTCCACCTGGTGCATCAATAACATAGGTTGGTCTGGCAAATCCACTGGTATGACCAATTAAACTTTCCATTATCTCGATACCCTTTCCAATAGGTGTTCTGAAATGCGACAACCCCTCAGATAAATCACATTGATATAAATAGTAAGGTCGAACTCGATTTTGTACAAGTTTATGCAATAGAGTTTTCATAATTCTTGGACAGTCATTTACATCCGCAAGTAGAACAGATTGATTCCCTAATGGAAATCCACCATTTGCCAATTTAGCCAGAGCTTCTTTAGAAGATGTGGTAATTTCATTAGGATGATTAAAATGTGTATTGATCCATAACGGATGAAACCGTTGCAACATAGCTACCAACTTATCTGTAATTCGATATGGCAATACAACCGGCATTCTTGTTCCTATACGAACTATTTCAACATGTGGAATACTTGTAATTTGTTCCAACAACCATTCTAATTTATCATCAGGAAGCATCAAAGGGTCACCTCCAGACAACAGAACATCTCTAACCTGAGGATTAGCAGCAACATAGTCTATCCCCTTTTGCAATTGATCCTTAGAAGGGATAAAATCAACATCTCCTACCTTTCTCTTCCTTGTACAATGCCTGCAATACATTGAACACACATTGCTAACATGAAATAATACTCTATCCGGATATCTATGTGTAATACCTTCAACAGGACTATCTTTATCCTCTGACAATGGATCTTCTAATTCAAATGACTTGGTAACTAACTCATCTACACTCCCAAAAGCTTGCTTAAATACCGGATCATTTCTAAAGTTTTCCTTATCTATTAATGATAAGTAATATGGTGTAATTGATATAGGAAACTTTTCAAACGTTTTTTTAAGTTCAGCTCTTTCTTTCGGTTCAAACTTTATCCCTGTAACATTTTCAAACTTTTCAATAGAACGTATTGAATTCCTCAATTGCCAACGCCAATCTTTCCAATTTGATAATTTTGTTTCATCTCCAATCCTACTTGCAATCTCCTTTTGAACATTGTTGTAAATCATACCTTATTTGCTGTTTTTTTTTAAGCGTGAAATACCCCTTAGTTCATTGAGAAACAACTAAAACATCATATTTTAAAACTACTTACAATATATTAGTAATACGCTACAACAAACCAGAAGTAAATTTGTTTTCTACACGAACAAAATTATACAAATTCGAACAAACTTCCAAAATACAATCTATATCTGAAGCATTACATTCATTACAACAAAGATTTACAACATCTATATATCAAACACTTACAAAACACTTACACCCTAAATTATTTTACCTATTTAATTCTTATCGAATTCAAAAAAATAACATATTTTCTATACAAATATTATAACAAAAAAGATTTCTTCTCTGTTTTCATATAGTATTTCAAAATCATAATAAATGGTTGATAAAATCTATTATTAAAGTTTATTTTGTGAAGAAAATAAAACACAATGGAAGAACTTGAAATAAATAACAACTCCACAAAGGAAGATATAATAAAAGAGCTATCTATTCTTTTTACTCCATACGCGAAGGAACTAATCAATTCCGGAGCTGATTTCAGTTATATGAATATGTATGCAGATAACTTTCACGATCAAATAGTAAAAAAAACAAATTTTTCAGAGGAAGAGGTTTTTGAAATTCTAAATAACGCTTGTGATTATTGTTGGAAATCCCAAATTTGAGGAATTCAAATTACATCAATTACACAACAGTTCTATATATATAAACTTAGTACCTAAAACAATATGATATTAGTTGTTGATAGTGGATCTACCAATACCGAATGGATAGTTATAGATTCCAATGATACTCATTCGCAAATAATTAAAACAGATGGCATTAATCCTTATTATCAAACAGTTGAAGAAATATCATCCCTCATAAATGATCAATTCTCTCTAAAACATAGGAGTTTTGAAAAAATTCACTTTTATGGAGCAGGCTGTAATAATAATGATAAAAAATCAACCATTGAGAAGGCTCTATTATCTAATTTTAAAACAAATCACCTAGTTATAGATAGTGATCTAATGGCAGCATGTCACGCATCCTGTGCCAACTCTCCCGGAATAGTTTGCATTCTTGGAACCGGATCTAATTCTTGTTTGTACGATGGCAAAAACATCCAAAAGCATGTTGCTCCATTAGGTTTTATTTTAGGCGACGAAGGAAGTGGTGCCAACTTAGGTAAGAGTTTAATTTCGGATATTCTTAAAAATCAACTTTCTCCTTCAACAATTGAATTGTTTTATAGAAACTACAATATTACAGAAGCTGAAATTCTTGAAAATGTATACAAAAAACCATTTCCAAACCGATACCTAGCCAATTTCACTAAATTCTTATCACAATATTCTGAGATCAAAGAACTAGAAAACATAATCTCTCAATCTTTTAACTCATTTATTGAAAGAAATTTACACCAATATAAAGACCTAACAACACAAGAATTACACTTTGTGGGAAGTATCGCCTTTTACTTTCAAAAACAATTGACAGAATCATTACAGCAAAATGGATTAACAATTAAGTCTATTAACAACTCGCCGATTAATGGCCTGATAAAGTATCACAGCCGTAGTTAAAAAAAAATCCCTGTATTCTATACAAATACAGGGATGTTAAATATTTAAACAGTAATTGATTTATAGAAAATCATTAAAATATCGGGTCACTTTTTCCATCAAATGAACCCTATCCGGCCCTAACACATTATGCTCGTGGCGAGGATAAACAAAATAATCAACCTGCTTTCTACTTTTAATACAATGCTCTATAAACTGCATACTGTGCTGCCATACTACAGTTGGATCAATTGCTCCATGAATCACCAACAATCTTCCTTTTAAATTATCTACACGTAAGTTTACATTTGTTTTTTTATAACCTTCAGGATTTTCGTCCGGCATATCCATATATCTCTCTCCATACATGATTTCATAATACTTCCAATCAGTAACCGGTCCTCCGGATACACCTACTTTAAATACATCCGGATACTTTTCCATTAAATTAATTGTCATAAAACCACCAAAGCTCCATCCATGAACTCCGATTCTTTCCTGATCAACATAAGGCAATGACTTTAAAAACTTAACTCCCTCAAACTGATCTTCTGCTTCACATTCTCCTAATTGTCTATGTATTACCTTCTCAAATTCACAACCTCTATCTGGTGTTCCCCTATTATCCATAGTAAAACATATATATCCACTTTGAGCCATATACAATTGCCAATACCTGGCACCACCTAGCCAGCTATTTCTCACTTGCTGAGAATGAGGTCCTCCATAAACATATACTACTACCGGATATTTCTTTGCAGGATCAAAATTAGCAGGAAGTACTAATCTATAGTTCAAATCTGTCACTCCGTCGGCAGACTTCAACGTTCCTAACTCCACCTTTCCAAAATCATAATCTTCAAGTGGATTATTTGCTTTAAATAAAACCGTTTGTTTATTCTTTGTCAGGTCATAAAATTCTATAATTCTAGGTGTATTTAAATTTGAAAAATTATCTACAAACTTAGATTTTGAATCACTTAAGGTTACATAATGAAAGCCCTGAGCTTTAGTCATTCTTTCAATTTTTCCAGAACGCAATGTAACACGATATAAGTTCCTGTTCATTACATCATCCTTAGTACCCTCCACATAAACATATTTACCATTTTTATCAAAACCAAAGTTTTCTGTTACAACCCATTCTCCTTTGGTCAACTGACCTAAATAACCTTTATTAATATCATATAGATACAAATGGTTAAATCCATCTCTTTCACTCTGCCATACAAACTTAGTATTACTGTTTGGTAAAAACATAGCAGGCTTCTCTGGTTCAACCCATTTATCACTCTCCTCTTCAAATAAGGTTTTCACTAAACTACCATCAACTGAGCTATACATATTATAATGCATATGATTCTGTTCTCTATTCAACTCAGCTATTCCTATATATTTTCCATCTGGAGACCAGGATACATTTGTTAAAAACTTATCTTTAGGCAAACCTGTTTTTAAATAAATCTTCTCATTTGATTCAACAGAATAAACTCCAACAGTCACATGATGACTTTTCATACCGGCCATAGGGTATTTTATATTCTCTAATTCTGCAACTCTTTTGCTTATATTAACCAAAGGATAATCTGTCACCATGGATTCATCCTTTCTATAAAAAGCTAAAGATTTTCCATTTGAAGACCAAAATATTCCACCATCAATACCAAATTCATTTCTATGTACTGATTTACCTAACACTATATCTTTAGTCTCAGCTTTCTCTACTAAAACAGGACGATTACCTTCAACCACAACATATAAATCTCCATCGTTTAAGTAAGCAAGAAATTTTGATGTAGTATTAAAACTTAATACTTCAGAATCTTCAGGATATTTTATAACACGCTCTATTCGCGAATTGATTTTATTAAGAATAACGATTTCATTGTTGAATTTCACATAGTACAATACTGAATTTAACCACGAAACTTCATATAAAGACCTTATTTCTTTGTGATCACCCTCCTTTAACAATGCATTTACTTCCGCTAAAGTCAAATAGGATGTTTTAATCATAGAGTCATTTAGATACTGAATAGTATCTTTACTATAAACAACTAAAGAATCTGTATTTGGAAGAAATTCATATCGCTTACTTTGAGGGATTAAGTTTCGATAATTTTTTCCTCCTGAAATTACATCTTCAAGAGTTAACTGCTTTTGAGCATTTAAATTAAGAACCCCTAATAATGCTACAAATAAGTTAAAATAAAAAAATTTCATAATTTATTTTCTTTTATAATTGATTGGATATTTGAAATTTCAAACAGAATGACTTAAAAAAACAATAATTCACCAAAGAAACCCATTTATAAATGGTTTTGTTTTAATAAAAATAACTATTTTAGACAAGCAGAATTTTTAGTAATCATAAAGCTATATCTGTTTATTTAACAGATAGAAAAATTATTTAAACGTCTGCAAATATAATACAAAATGATAAATGACGTTATTTTAGTAACGCACCACATAATTTTAAACGAATTACACTCATGAAAAAGGGACTTTTTTTATTTTTTATTCTATTTTTTGCTTTAAGCTTATTTGTACCAAACCAGGCAAATTCTCAGGAAGAAAAAATTGAAACATGTGAAAACTTATTGCATGCACCTTTTATATCAAACGGACAACCTTTTAGAGCTTTTTTAACAGGGGATGAAATCGCAGAATTTCACACTACTTTTTTAAACGGAAGTTTATATCGACTTGTCGCTTGTTCAGCTAAAAACGAACCAATCATTTTTTCTGTATATGATACCAACAGAAATTTATTATTTACAAATGCTGAACATAACAACACAAATATGTGGGACTTTAAAATAGATGGTTCCATTGAGTGTATTATTGAGGCCAAATTAGATAAAAAACTTGCTACTTCAGGAATGGCTTTATTATACATTGGTTTTAAAAATCAATTAGAAAACTAGTCCTTCCACTAATTATAAACCTATTGTATGAGCGAAGGAATATTAAAAGCATTAATACAACTTTTTGCTTTAATTGCATTTCCTCAAAAGGATAGTGAATCCAGAAGAAATATAGTTAAGAACTTCCTTGACCAACAGTTAAACAAACAAATGGTCGAGGAATACTTAAAATTATATGAAAAACACTATCAAGAACATGTTTCAAAACTAAAAAAACTCCAAAGTAGTGATATAGAACGCACTACACTAACAGCTAATTCTGTTAAAGCATTAAGGATATCAAATGCAATTAATAAAGAACTAGTTCACTACCAAAAGCTAATTGTAATCATTCAGCTAATTGAATTTCTAAAATCAGGAGTTGAAATAAGTCATTTTGAAAAAGATTTTGTTTACACAATAGCTCAAACCTTTCACATCTCGGAAGAAGAGTATTATTTAATGGAGGATTTCATTATTGGAGATATGACTGCTCCAATAGACGATAATAATCTTTTAATAATAAATAAAAACAAAAATTCAAAGCTTTCAAAAGCCAAGCATCTTCATAGAATAAATTTAAAACAAGAAATTCATATACTTCGAATACCTTCTGGTGGATTATTTTTATTACGACTAAATGAAGATGTTGAAATCAGCATTAATGGTCAATTATTGCCAGCAAACAGAGTTCATGTATTAACTCCTGGTTGTTCTTTGCGAAACAATAGAATTGATCCTATTTATTACAGCGATATTGTTGGTAAATATACCACCGACAATATAAAGGAACCCATAACTTTTAATGTCAACAACATTAGTTATACCTTTAAAAATAAAACTACCGGAATACATCCTCTTAGCTTTTATAGTGAATCAGGACGATTAGTGGGTATTATGGGAGCAAGTGGTGCAGGAAAAACTACTTTGACTAACATTTTAAGTGGAATTCTTAAACCCGAAGTTGGTTCTGTTAAAATCAACAATATAGATATACATAAAGAAAAAAAGAAGATTGAAGGTTTAATCGGGTATGTATCCCAAGACGATCTTCTAATGGAGAATCTTACAGTATATCAAAATCTATATTACAATGCCAAACTTTGTTTTGGTGACTACAGTGAATTTAAAATAAAAAAGAGAGTGCTCAACCTTCTGTCTTCACTAGGTCTTTACGACATTATGGATATGAAAGTTGGATCTCCCCTAAATAAAAAAATAAGTGGTGGGCAACGTAAAAGATTGAATATTGCTCTTGAGCTGATTCGTGAACCAGCTATCTTATTTTTAGACGAACCAACATCCGGTTTGTCATCTAAAGATTCTGCAAATATTTTAGATTTGCTAAAAGAATTAGCTCTTAAGGGAAAATTAGTCTTCGTTGTTATTCACCAACCTTCAAGTGACATTTTTAAAATGTTCAACCAACTATTAGTGTTAGACACTGGTGGTTTTTTAATATACGATGGCGATCCTGTTGAAAGCATAACTTATTTTAAATCCTCTATAAATCAAGCAAACAAACAAGAGAGCGAGTGTCAAACTTGTGGAAATGTAAATCCGGAACAGGTATTAAATATTGTATCATCACAAGTGATTGATGAATATGGAACACTTACACGAAGTCGAAAAATCGAGCCTGACGAATGGTACCATCGCTTTACTGAATACAAATCAGAAACAACTCCTAAGGAGAACTACAATTCTCCTCCAAAGATTAATTTCAAGGTTCCAAACAAGATAAAACAGTTAGGTGTTTTTATAAAAAGAGATGTCTTATCCAAGTTATCAAACACTCAATATCTTTTAATAAACCTATTAGAAACACCTATTTTAGCACTTTTATTATCTACAATAATAAAATACTATAATATTGATGCAAATAACAATCAGGGATATGTTTATCAGGACAATCCGAATATTATCGTATATATTATTATGGCTGTTATTATAGCCCTATTTGTAGGATTAACAGTCAGTGCTGAAGAAATAATAAGAGATAAAAAAATACTTAAAAGAGAAGAGTTCTTAAATCTTAGCCGATTAAGTTATCTTTTTTCAAAGGTCCTGATTTTGGGCTTTATATCAGCCATACAAACAGCACTCTTTGCTTTAATCGGAAATTCAATTATTGAACTAAAAGGTATGTTCCTGGAATTCTGGATTGTTCTTTTTAGTGCTTCCGTATTTTCTAATTTACTTGGACTAATAATATCTGATAGTTTCAAAGATGCAATTAACATATACATACTGATACCATTTTTAGTTATTCCTCAGATCATACTATCCGGAGTTTTTATTAGTTACGATAATTTAAACCCGAAATTATCTAACCCCGAGAAAATCCCTTGGTATGGAGAGCTCATAACTGCAAGATGGGCTTTTGAAGCTTTAACTGTTAATCAGTTCAAAAATAACGATTACGAAAAAGAATTCTACTTCTATGATAAAATAAAAAGTGAAGCTAAATATAAAAAAGAATATTGGATACCCACACTACAAGCAAAACTGGATAACTGTCTAAAATACCATCAAAACAGCGATAGCCAAAAGCTATCTTCAAATATAGCTATTGTGAGGAATGAAATTCAACAAGAAAATCTTAATGGAATAACAAATATTCAAATATCAACAGACAATTTATCTCCCGACTCTTTTAATAAAAACACATATAGCGACCTAAAAGAAAACATTAAAGAGTTAAGAAAAGGATACATAAAAATATTCAATAAAACAGACAATCTTCTTGACAAGAAAAAGAAAGAATTAAACAAAACTGAAAGTCAGAAGGAAAAATTTAACACTATTAAGAAACAACACTACAATCTAGAGCTTGAACGTTTTTCAAGAAACACAAACAACTTATTATCAAATAAAATCATTGAATATAACGGAAAACTAATCCAAAAAACTGATCCTGTTTTTAAAGATCCTCAAAGTAATTTTATTATGGCTCATTTTTTAAGTCCTTACAAAAAGTTTGGTACCTTTAAAATTGATACGCTATGGGCTAACACTATTATCATATGGATATACAACATTATTCTCTTCATCATTTTATACTTAGGAATAATCAAAGAACTACTTTATGCATTTGAAGAGAACTATAGTAAAATTAAAAAGAAAAGAGAGTAATATAAATTACTCTCTTTTCTTTTAATATCATTATTATAAATATCTATTCTTCCATTTCAATCATTTTGAATGGTATGTTAATGATAGATTGGTAATCCTCTCCTGCCTCAAACATATCTTCATCATCTTCCTCATAATACCAATTCACTTCAACCTTCTGACCTTTTTTATAGATACTTTCCAATTTTTTAAATATATCTAAGATACATTTAGATGAACTTGTATTGAAATATTCTAATTGAACATTAACAGCAGTTTCACTATCAACACTGCTACCATATTCTTCAAGCCAATCAATAAGCGGTTTATAAAATTCAATTGAATTTTCCGGTATTGAACGTCCTTTGATTTCTATTAATCCTTTTTCTCCATCTAATCTTACGTATGGAGTTTTGGGTGTTCCTTCTCTTACTATTGTTTCCATATTGGTAACTATATAGTTTTAACTAATATATACATCTAACGAAAAAAAGATATGACTGTCGTTGTATTTATAGAAATAATATTCCAACTTATTACCAGTCTTTCTTACAATATCAAGCATTCCTAATCCGCCACCGCCTTTATCACTAAATTCTCCATTACTCATGATATCCAAATACAACATACGTATTTCTTTATCTGACAAAGAATTAACCTGATCAATCCTATCCTTGATAACATTTATCTTACTCTTATCTACAAAATTACCTGTCGAAATTCTATAAAAAGAACCATCTTTACTTAATATAATAACACCAAAATTATTTTGCTGATTATCATTTAGTTCCACAGGGGCTGTATCAACATGATGATACAAATTTTGTAAACATTCCACAAATACATTATAAACCTTTTTTCTAATCTTATTTTTTTCATTCTTTAGATTCAAACTGTTTTCAATTGTTTCTAAAGCTTCAGTTATAAGATCAGAGGTAATACTTCCATTAAAGTTAAGAATAACTTCTCCCTCTAATTTCTCGTTATACCATTCTGTTATATTAAATGCCATTTGTTTCATTAATAAAGCTTGACACAAATATATAAATTTTGACTATTGTACAAGCTTAATACTTAATCAATTTTTGAATAATCGTAAACAATAAGTTCAAATTCTGGAAAATCTAAATTCCAGCCCCTTCTATGAATAAACCATCTTTAGGTTTAAACTGAACTAATTTAGAACCTGGTTTAACATTATTGGTAACCCATACATTACCTCCAATTACAGATCCCTGTCCTATCGTTATTCTACCTAAAATTGTTGCTTGAGAATATATTACAACATCATCCTCTACTATTGGATGTCTAGGTATACCCTTGATAGGATTACCATTTTCATCCAAAGGAAAACTTTTGGCTCCCAAAGTAACACCTTGAAATAGTTTTACATTTTTACCTATAATTGATGTTGCACCAATAACAACTCCCGTTCCATGATCTATTGTGAAATATTCATCAATTTGAGCTTTAGGATGTATATCAATACCAGTTTCTGAATGCGCCATTTCAGAAATCATTCTTGGTATTATAGGTACTTCTAATTTTACTAATGCATGTGCTATTCTATAACTAGATATAGCTCTTATCGCAGGATAACAAAAAATAACTTCTCCCCTGCTCTTTGCTGCCGGATCACCTAAATATGCAGCTTCAACATCTGTTGTGAGCAATCTTCTCAATTCAGGTAATGCAGAAATAAAGCTTTTAGTAATTTCAAAAGCTTTCAATTTGTTTTCCTTCAACTTTTCAGGATCCGACATTCTGCATTGAAAACATAAGCCTGCTAAAATCTGACGATTTAACAATTCAAAGAGGCGTTCTGCATTTACTCCAATATAATAATGAATACTCTCTGAGCGCACAGGAGAATCACCAAAATAACCCGGGAATATAATCTCCCTTGTTAAATTAACAATTTCACCAATAGCACTTCCCGATGGCATTGGGTAATCGAAGAAGTGAGTATGACAAACACTTTTATACGATTCTTTATCTGTTAATGCCTTAATTGTTTCTTGTAATATTCCTGGATATTTGAATTGCGTCATAATTTACTTATTGATAACATTCAACAATTTTGAATATGATTTATCCGAAGATAATATTTCTAATGCTTTTTTAAACTCATTTGAATTAAGGTTCATAATTTGAAAATACTCATTAATACTCCAAATATTTCTTGCTATTAATCCCTTTAGTTGTAATTTCAAATTATCAATAGATACCTCTAATCCCTTTTTATCATACTTAATCCCATCCTTTTCTGCTTCCTTAATTAAGTCTTCTATCATCTTATCATCAACAAAAAATGAGTTGTTATAAGTATTAAAAGATACATAATTTTCAATTAATTCATTACGATATTTATCCATATAAGATAATATATAACGATTAACAACACCCATCGCAATTAAATCTCGATAATAATCAGAATACCCTGTTGTATCTGCAGGAATAAATATATCCGGATTTATACCTCCTCCACCAAATACCAATCGCTGTGATGATTTTGTATGATACTCCTGTCTGCTATAGCTTGCCGAATCTATTTCTTGATGTAATATATCTCTTGAATATATTTCTTGTCTGTAAGCATCAGCTCCTTTATCATAAGGCTTTTGAATACATCTTCCTGACGGTGTATAATATTTAGCTATTGTTAATTTGATCATTGAACCATCCTGCAAGTTTAATGGTCTTTGCACTAATCCTTTTCCAAAGCTTCTTCGTCCCACAACAATACCTCTATCCCAATCTTGAATAGCTCCTGTAACTATTTCACTAGCTGAAGCAGAACCTTCATTAATTAAAACTACAACCTTGCCATTTTTAAACAAACCTTCGTCTGAAGAATGATATTCTCTTCGAGGATTAGTTAAACCTTCTGTATAAACAATTAATTTATCTCCGTCTAAAAATTCATTGACAACTTCAATTGCTGCTTTTAAGTAACCTCCGGGATTTCCTCTTAAATCAAGCACCAAATCTTCCATCCCTTGCCTCTTCAGATCTTTCAATGCATCATGAAACTCATTATAAGTGGTAGCGCTGAATTGATTTATTTTGATATAGCCAATATCCTCAGATGCCATATATGATGCCTCAACACTATAAATAGGGATTTTATCTCTTTCTACCGTAAAATCAATAAGTTTACTTACGCCTTTTCTTAATATCTTTAACCTAACTTTAGTTCCCTTTTTGCCTTTTAGACGATCTTTCACCCCACTATTCGTCAAACCTACACCAGCAACATTCTCTCCATCAATATAAATAATCCTATCACCTGCTAAAATACCGACCTTTTCAGATGGACCTCCTGAAATAGGTGAAACAACCAACAATGTATCATTTAAGATATTAAACTGAATGCCAACACCTTCAAATCCACCATCCAATGGTTCATTTAGTTTTTTAACTTCTTCCTGCGACAAATATTCTGAATGAGGATCAAGATTTTTAAGCATGCCAACTATTGCATCTTCCACTAACTTGTCATTATCGACTGAGTCAACATAAAAAGTAGAAATCAATTTATACGCTAACTGTAACTTCTGCAAATCTTGGTTAAAATTCTGTGCGTGTATTAGATCCGAATTAACAAACAGCAAAACAGAGAATAATAACAACAAAGGATTTCTAACCAATTTATCAAACATCATATTATAATTATTTATTTATTTTCAGAGCAAAACAAAGATAAAAACTATTAGTACGCTGTAAAGTAAAAAACAAAAAAAAGACCAGAAATGTTCTGGCCTTTTAGTAATAATAATATTATTATGTTCTACTCCCACTCAATTGTTGCAGGTGGTTTTGAACTTATATCGTAAACTACTCTATTTACTCCTTTTACTTTATTAATGATATCATTTGATATCTTAGCTAAGAACTCATAAGGTAAATGTACCCAATCTGCAGTCATACCGTCCGTTGAAGAAACAGCTCTTAAAGCCACAACTCTCTCATAGGTTCTCTCATCACCCATAACACCTACAGATTGAACAGGTAAAAGAATTGCACCAGCTTGCCATACATCATCATATAATTCATGATCTTTTAAACCTTGAATAAAGATATGATCTACTTGCTGTAAGATGTTAATTTTTTCCTCTGTGATATCTCCTAAAATCCTAATAGCTAATCCTGGTCCCGGGAAAGGATGACGACCTAATAAAGCAGGTGAAATACCAAGAGCTTTACCTACTCGTCTTACTTCGTCTTTAAATAATAAATTCAAAGGCTCTACAACCTTAAGATTCATTTTCTCAGGAAGACCACCAACATTATGATGCGATTTAATAGTAGCAGAAGGACCATTAACAGATACAGATTCAATTACATCAGGGTAAATTGTTCCTTGTGCTAACCATTTAACATCTTGTATTTTATGAGCTTCTTTATCAAAAGTCTCAATAAACACACGACCAATAATCTTTCTTTTAGTTTCGGGATCTGAAACACCAGCTAATTCATCTAAAAATTCCTTTTTAGCATCAACTCCAATTACATTTAATCCCATATGTTTATATGAATCCAAAACGTTTTGGTATTCATTCTTTCTTAATAAACCATTATCAACAAAGATACAAGTTAAGTTATCTCCAATTGCTTTATTTAACAAAACACCAGCAACTGTTGAATCCACACCTCCTGATAATCCTAAAACAACTTTATCATTACCTAACTTTTCTTTTAAAGATGCTACTGTTGAATCAACAAATGAATCCGGAGTCCAATCCTGACTACACCCACAGATAGAAACTACAAAATTAAATAAGATTGTTTTTCCATCAGTTGAATGATATACTTCAGGATGAAACTGTAATCCCCATGTATTTTCACCTTTAACTTCGTATGCAGCAACCTTAACATCACCTGTGCTTGCTATTATCGAATAATTTTCAGGTAGATTAACAATTGTATCTCCGTGAGACATCCAGACTTGCGAATGATCAGGTACACCTGTCATCAGCTCATTAGAACGCTCTATAAAACCCAAATTGGCTCTACCATATTCTCTGGTATTAGATGGTTTTACTTCTCCTCCAAAATATTGAGATAAGAATTGTGCACCATAACATACACCAAGCAAAGGAAACTTTCCTTTTATATTTGTTAAATCAGGAATTGGCGCCTCTTCATCACGCACACTATAAGGACTTCCTGAAAGAATTACTCCTTTTACACTACTATCTAATTCAGGTACTGTATGAAAAGGATGAATTTCACAGTACACATTTAACTCTCTTACCCTACGGGCGATTAGTTGGGTATATTGTGACCCAAAATCAAGAATAACTATTTTTTCTTGCATTAAACAGAGGCTTAATGGGTTTATAAACTATTAATTTTGCGCAAATATAGACATTAAAATCCATATTTGAATGATAATTACGCTAATGTTACCTCAACTCCTTCCTTAGCTAAAATTGTATTTTCGAATTCACTTTTAGCTTCATATAAAAAAGGTTCTAATTTCTTATATCTAGTAGAATAATGGCCAATCATTAACATTTTTACATTGGCTTCCTTAGCCATAAAAGCAGCCTGTTCGGTGGTACTATGATAGGTTTTATGAGCCAATACCTTATCCTCTTTAAGAAAAGTTGTTTCATGATAAAGTAAATCCACACCTTGTATTTGAGTCAATATGGCTTTATTAGGTCTTGTATCCGTACAAAAAGCATATGACAAAGGTTTAGTAGGCTCAAGTGTAATTTGTTCATTAGGTATTATTTCACCTTCATTTGTACAATATGGCTCCCCTTTTTTTATTGCTAAAATATCTTTAATAGAAGGATTATATTTAAAAACAAATTCTTTGCGAAGTTTTCTCTCTCCTATTTTTTCTTTAAATAAGAATCCAACAGTTGGAACTCTATGAATTAAAGGAATTGTATATACTTCAAGATTCTTATCTTCATAAATACATTCAGGCGATTTAGTATTAAAATTTACAAAAATCACCTTAAAAGGAAGGTCTCGACAAAAATATTGTAATTGAGGGGTAAGCATCTTTTCAAGATCGGGATGAGCATGAATGAACAAATCTGTATTTCTACCTAGTAATCCTAAAGTTGAAATAAAACCTATTAAACCAAAGCAATGATCTCCATGAAGATGAGAAATAAATATATGATTAATCTTTGTAAACCTAATCTTATTTCTGCGCAGTTGCATTTGCGTACCTTCTCCACAATCTATCAAAAAAAACCGCTCAGATACATTGAGCACCTGAGCGGTTGGATATCTTTCAGAAGTCGGTAATGCCGAATTACTTCCTAAGACGGTAATTGAAAATGTTTTAGACATTATTTTTCAATAGCTTTCTTCATTAATTCAATACCTTCATCAAGATTTGTAGCAATTGTTAACACTGAATCTAATTGCGATACAGAGATTAATCTCTCTACCGCTGGTTGCAATCCAGCTAAAACAAACACTCCATCAGCATTTTTACACAACCTATTAGCTACAAGAATAGCACTCAATCCAGATGAATCACAATAACTTGATTTTCCAAGATCCAGAAGAATATTGCGTTCTCCATTTCCTGATAATAAAACAAGTTCAGATTTAAGAGAAGGCGCAATATGCGTATCAAGCTTTTCCTTTAAAATCTGTATAAGTGTGAAATCATCTAATTTATCTATTTTAAAGTCCATCTGTAAAAAGAATTTATTGAATACTACTCATTTAGGCTATAATTATTTCTGCTCGTCTTTCTCCATTTGATCTTTTAGAGCTTGTAAGCTAGAAATATCACCTAATGTAGTCTTTTCTAAGTTATCTTTCAACTTCTTCACGCCTTTTTTAGTAGTTTTTGCTTGAGAAGCCTTTTCAGTTTCTTCAACTACTTTTTTCTCATCCTCAAAAACTCTTGAGTGTGAAAGAATTATACGTTTTGACGCTTTATTAAATTCGATTACTTTAAAATCTAATTTTTCATCAACTTTAGCTTGAGTTCCATCCTCTTTAACTAAATGACGTGGAGTAGCGAAACCTTCAACACCATAAGGAAGTGCAATTACAGCTCCTTTGTCGAATAATTCCATGATAGTACCTTCGTGAACAGAATCAACAGTAAACATAGTTTCGAATACATCCCAAGGATTTTCTTCTAACTGCTTGTGACCTAAACTTAATCTTCTGTTTTCTTTGTCGATTTCTAAAACAACTACATCAATTACATCACCAATTGAAGTAAATTCTGCTGGATGCTTAATTTTCTTAGTCCAAGAAAGATCAGAAATGTGAATTAATCCATCAATTCCTTCTTCAATTTCTACAAATACACCAAAGTTTGTAAAGTTACGAACTTTTGCTTTGTGCTTAGATCCAACTGCGTAACTAGCTTCAATATTCTCCCATGGATCAGCTTTTAATTGCTTAATACCTAGAGACATTTTACGCTCATCACGATCTAAAGTAAGAATAGTTGCTTCTACATCATCACCTACTTTTAAGAAATCCTGAGCACTTCTTAAGTGTTGAGACCATGACATTTCAGAAACGTGGATTAAACCTTCAACACCCGGAGCAATTTCTACAAAAGCACCATAGTCAGCCATAACAACTACTTTTCCTTTTACTGTATCACCAACTTTAAGCGCTGCGTCCAATGAATCCCAAGGATGAGATGTTAATTGTTTTAATCCTAATGCAATACGTTTTTTCTCATCATCAAAATCAAGAATTACAACATTTAATTTTTGATCTAGTTGAACGATTTCTTCTGGATGAGTTACGCGACCCCAAGATAAGTCTGTGATGTGGATAAGTCCGTCCACTCCACCAAGGTCGATAAACACCCCGTAAGAAGTAATGTTTTTAACAGTTCCCTCAAGAACTTGTCCTTTTTCAAGCTTAGAAATAATATCTTTTTTCTGTTGCTCAAGTTCTGCTTCAATAAGAGCTTTGTGAGATACAACAACGTTTTTAAATTCAGGATTAATTTTCACAACCTTGAATTCCATTGTTTTACCTACATACATATCGTAGTCACGAATAGGTTTCACATCGATTTGTGAACCTGGTAAGAAAGCCTCAATACCAAATACATCTACAATCATACCACCTTTAGTACGACACTTAATGTATCCTTTGATAACTTCATCATTTTCTAAAGCAGCATTAACTCTATCCCAAGAACGTAATGCACGTGCTTTTTTGTGAGAAAGTACTAATTGACCTTTTTTGTCTTCTTGACTTTCTACATAAACTTCAACTTTATCCCCAACTGCTAATTCAGGATTATATCTGAATTCATTTCTAGAAATTATACCATCAGATTTAAAGCCAATGTTTATTACAACTTCTCTTTTATTTAATGCAATAACTTCTCCTTCGATTACTTCTTTCTCTGAAATAGTAGAAAGAGTTTTGTCATACATTTTTTCTAGATCTTCTTTTGATCCAGTTTTTCCAAATACTTCTCCCTTTTCAAACTCATCCCAATCAAAGTTTGCGTCAGAAGTTGTTGCAGTAACGTTCACTGCTTCGTTTTTTACTTCAGGTTTTTCATTTAATTCCTGAGCATTTTCATTTAATTCACTCATTGTAAATCAATCAATTACTAGTTGTTAGACATTATATTTTTAAAAACAGGTGCAAAAGTACTAACTTTTTATTAATTAAGTCTCAAACTTTTGCAATTATTTCATCCAATTTCGCTAAATAACAGCAAATAGTCAAGAGACATAATGAAATTTCCAACCGTTCACTAACATGAAGTGGACTTAAAATTCTATTTTTTACATTAGAAACATAATTCCTAAATTATCAATAACTTTAAGTATTAAAAACATTAATCCAGAGAATAACTACTTATATTAATTAAATATGTATTTATTTTAAAATTCAGAAAAATACTTACTTTTGGATTTTGGTTTATAGAAATCATACATACCTAATTTATAAATATTAAACTTTATTCAAATGAAAATATCTATTGTTGGAACCGGATATGTAGGACTAGTATCAGGAACATGTTTTGCAGATGTAGGTGTAAACGTAACTTGCGTTGATATTGATGAAAAGAAAATTGAAAACCTAAAGAACGGTATAATTCCTATATACGAACCGGGTCTTGAAACAATGGTTCATGATAACATTGAGAAAGGAAGGTTATTTTTTACTACAAACATAAAAGAATCTCTTGAGAATACAGATGTTGTATTCATTGCAGTTGGAACTCCTCCTGATGAAGATGGTAGTGCAGATTTAAAATATGTACTGGAGGTTGCACGTCAAATTGGTAGAAACATTGATCATTATATGGTTATTGTAACTAAAAGCACAGTACCAATTGGAACTGCTCAAAAAGTCAAAGCTGCTATTAATGACGAAATTGAAAAAAGAGGCATTCAGGTTGAGTTTGACGTTGCTTCAAATCCAGAATTTTTAAAAGAAGGAAATGCTATTGAAGATTTCTTAAAACCTGATAGAATAGTAGTAGGTACAGAATCGGAAAGAGCAGAAAAAACAATGCAACGTTTATATAAACCATTCCTTTTAAATGGACACCCGATTATCTTCATGGATATTCCATCATCTGAAATGACTAAATATGCAGCAAACTCAATGTTAGCTACAAAAATCAGCTTTATGAATGATATGGCTAACCTTTGTGAAATTGTTGGTGCTGATATTACTTCTGTAAGAAAAGGAATAGGATCAGATGCAAGAATTGGAAATAAGTTTATTTATGCTGGAGCTGGATATGGTGGTTCTTGTTTCCCTAAAGATGTTAAAGCAATAATTAAAACAGCTGACGACAATGCCTATAAATTAAGACTTCTTCAGGCTGTTGAAGATGTAAATAATGACCAAAAACTTGTTCTTGTAAAGAAAATTAAAGAAGAGTTTGGCAGTAACTTAGATAATAAAACATTTGCTTTATGGGGCTTATCATTTAAACCAAAAACAGATGACATGCGTGAAGCTCCTGCCTTAGTTTTAATAGAAGAACTGTTAAAAATGGGCGCAAAAGTTAAAGCTTATGACCCAGTAGCGATTGATGAAGCTAAAAGAATTTTAGGTGATAAGATTGAATATGGCAATGATCCTTATGAAGTTTTAATTGATGCTGAAGCATTAGTTGTTATAACTGAATGGCCTGAATTCAGGATTCCAAATTATAAAGTTTTAGAGAAGCTTCTTAAAAACAAAATCATTTTTGATGGTCGTAATATTTATGATCCTGAAGAAATAGTAGAAAACGGTTTTACTTATTACAGCATTGGTAGAAAGCCATTAAGACCATAATTCTAAAAGATTATTTTTAATAAAAGTCAATTGAAGAACTTCAGTTGACTTTTGTTTTAATATCATTTATATTAATTCCCAAAACATTTGAATTAATCTTAATAATAATACAACAAAGGGTATATTATTGATGAAAAGAATATTAGTAACAGGAGGTGCCGGTTTTATAGGTTCTCACTTATGCGAAAGATTATTGAACGAAGGTAATGAAGTAATTTGTTTAGACAACTACTTTACAGGATCAAAAACCAATGTAATTCATTTATTAGATAATCCATATTTTGAGTTAATCAGGCATGATGTAACTCATCCTTTTTTTATTGAAGTGGATGAAATATTTAATTTAGCATGCCCTGCCTCACCTGTGCATTATCAGTTCAACTCCATAAAAACTATTAAAACATCAGTAATGGGAGCTATAAATATGCTTGGACTTGCCAAGCGTATTAAAGCAAGAATACTGCAGGCATCCACCTCTGAGGTATATGGAGATCCCGATGTCCATCCTCAAAAAGAAACCTATTGGGGAAATGTAAATCCTATTGGAATAAGATCCTGTTATGATGAAGGTAAGAGATGTGCTGAAAGTTTATTCTTTAACTATCATCAACAAAATAATGTAGATATTAAAGTAATAAGAATCTTCAACACCTATGGCCCAAGAATGAATCCGAATGACGGACGTGTAGTTTCTAATTTTATTGTTCAGGCTCTAAAAGGTGAAGACATTACCATTTTTGGTAACGGACAACAAACCAGAAGCTTCCAATATGTAAATGATCTAGTTGAGGGAATGACTAGAATGATGAATTCAAGAAAAGAATTCTTAGGTCCTGTAAACATTGGAAATCCAAATGAATTCACTATGCTGGAACTAGCAGAACAAGTAATTGAATTAACCAATTCAAAATCTAAATTAACTTTCTTACCCCTCCCTGCTGATGATCCTACTCAACGTCAACCTGATATTTCATTAGCACAAAAAGAACTTAATAATTGGGAGCCCAAAGTTCAACTAAAGGAAGGTTTAACTAAAACCATTGAATATTTCGATAAATTACTAACAAACTCTTATTAACAAAAACTAGTAATATGTCAAAAGACTATATATAAATATAAGGCAAAGCATTTCTAAACAAATTATTCCCATAAATAATAAACCGATAATATATTATCCATTATCGGTTTAATGCTTGCAAAAATTACAGAGATACTATTTTTTTTAGCCACTTCATAATTTTTTTTGTCTAAAAATGAATACGGAGCCTACCTTAAAAGAATTGCAAAGTAGATTACAATAATTTTTACATTAAATTATATATATTGTCTTTTTAACACTCTAAATACCTAATCAAACATTAAATGACAAGAATTTTAATTACAGGTAGTAAAGGTCAACTTGGGCAATGTTTTCAATCATTAAAAAACTCTTATCGTGAATTTGATTTAACTTTTACCGATATTGACGAATTAGATATATGTAGTATTGAAAAAATACGTGAATTTTTATCTCAAAACTCCTTTAATTATATCATTAACTGCGCTGCATACACTGCTGTTGATAAAGCAGAGAGTGATAAAACACTTTGTATGTTATTAAATGCTGATGGAGTAAAAAACATAGCTATCTCTGCTAAAGAACACAATATTCCTGTAATTCACATTTCAACAGACTATGTATTTGATGGAAATTCTTTTAAACCATACACTGAAACTGACTATGCTGTACCAAATTCTTATTATGGTCAAACAAAACTCTTAGGAGAAAAGTTTCTTTCAGAAGAGCAACCAAACTACATGATATTCAGAACCTCATGGTTATATTCTGAATTTGGAAATAACTTCGTTAAGACAATGATAAGATTAGGCAAAGAACGTGAAATCTTAAGAGTTGTTGCAGATCAAGTAGGCACACCTACATATGCAATTGATTTAGCTGAAGGAATTTTAAATATAATTTCCAAAATTGAAAAGAAAACAGTTAAATTTACACCTGGTATATATCATTTTAGTAATGAAGGTGTTTGTAGTTGGTATGATTTTACGATTAATATACATCAGTTAATGGGCATTGATTGTAAGATTCAGCCTATTGGCACTAAAGAGTATCCTACTGCAGCACCAAGACCATATAATAGTGTACTTAATAAAGCCAAAATAAAAACTACCTATAAGATAGAAATTCCATATTGGAGATTTAGTCTTGAAAAATGCTTACGTAAGTTAGCAACCAGAAACTAAAACTAATAACAGAAAAATAGAATGGAAAACCAAGAATTATTGGCATTGGTAACAAAAAAAGCAAACCAATGGCTATCGGGAAATTACGATGAAGAAACTAAGAAAGAAGTTTCTGAATTATTAAACAAAGAAGATAAAAGTGATCTAATAGATGCTTTCTATAAAGATTTAGAATTTGGTACAGGAGGTTTAAGAGGAATCATGGGACCTGGTTCTAACAGAATGAATATTTATACTGTAGGAGCAGCTACTCAAGGTTTAGCTAATTACTTAAATAGTCAGTTCTCCGATCTAGATGAAATTAAAATATGTATTGGACATGACTGTAGAAATAATAGCAAAAAATTTGCTGAGATCTCTGCAAAAATCATGTCTGCAAATGGAATTAAAGCTTTATTGTTTGAAGATTTACGTCCCACTCCTGAAGTTTCATTTGTAATTCGTGAATTAGGTTGCCAAAGCGGTATCATCATAACCGCATCTCACAACCCTAAAGAATACAATGGATTTAAAGCCTATTGGAACGATGGAGGTCAAATGATTGCTCCACATGACACTAATGTGATTGATGAAGTTCAAAAGATTAAATCCGTTGATGAAATTAAATTTGATGGAAATGATGAATTAATTCAGATATTAGGTGAAGATATGGATAACAAATACTTGGCTAAAGTAAAATCTATATCTTTAGATACAGGTGCAATTGAAAGAAATAAAGATCTTAAAATTGTGTACACTCCAATTCATGGTACTGGTGTTAAATTAATTCCTGATGCACTAAAATTATACGGATTTACGAATATCATTAACATTCCAGAACAGGATGTTGTGAGTGGCGATTTCCCTACTGTAGTATCTCCTAATCCAGAGGAACCTGCTGCTTTAAAAATGGCAGTGGATAAAGCAACAGAAATTGATGCTGATCTTGTTATGGCCTCTGACCCGGATGCTGACCGCCTTGGCATTGCATGTAAAAATGAAAAAGGAGAATTTATTCTTTTAAATGGTAACCAAACTGCCTTACTATTAACATGGTACATGGTTAAAAGATGGAAAGAAAATAATCTTTTAACAGGTAAAGAATTTATCGTAAAAACAATTGTTACCAGTGAATTACTTAAAGAGATTGCAATCAAAAATGAGATTGAATATTTTGATGTATTTACTGGATTTAAATGGATTGCAGATAAAATCAAAAGCTACGAAGGTGAGAAAAAATACATATGTGGTGGTGAAGAAAGTTATGGATTTTTACCAGGTGACTATGTAAGAGATAAAGATGCAGTAGCTTCATGCGCAATGTTTGCTGAAATAGCGGCATGGGCAAAAGACAATAATATTACATTATTTGAACTTCTTCAGAATATTTACCTTGAGTATGGATTTTCTAAAGAAAAAATGATATATATTGTTCGTAAAGGAAAATCAGGTGCTGATGAAATCCAACAGATAATGAAAGATTTCAGAGAAAATCCACCAGTTGAATTAGCCGGATCTAAAGTATCAATTGTTAAAGATTATGCAGTTTTAAAAGCATTTAATAAAATTGATAATACCGAATTAGATATTGATTTACCTGCAACTTCTAACGTACTTCAATTTTTTACTGAAGATGGATCAAAGATCAGTGTTCGTCCTTCTGGAACTGAACCAAAAATCAAATTCTACTTTGAAGTAAAAGGGGAAATGAAGGATAAAAATGAATACTATGCTGCTGATGCAAAAGCAGAAGAAAAAATTAATGCAATTGTTAAAGATTTAAAAATCAATTAATACTTCATTAATTTATAAATTATAAAGGGGGATAAACTCCCCCTTTTTTTATTCAAAATATTCATCTTTAAAATTAACCAGATATAACTTATCAGTACATCGGGTAAAAGCAGTATAAAGCCAACGATAATAATCTTTATTTATATTTTCTTCCGGAACATAACCCGGATCCACAAATACAACTTTCCATTGCCCTCCCTGCGCTTTATGACATGTCATTGCGTAGGCAAATTTAACCTGCAAAGCATTATAATACTCATTATTTTTAACTGCTTCATATTGTTTTCTTCTAGGATTTAAATCTTCATAGTCCTTCATTACTTCATAAAAGAATGATTCCTGCTCTTTCTGAGATAAACCTGGGGTATCCGCATTTAAGGCATCTAAGATTAATTTAACATCAACTTCCAATTCTTTATAATCTAACAATCGAATAGTACAATTAACAAAACGTTTTTCATACAATTCTTCATATCCTTTTATTCTTACTATTTCGGCTATATCACCATTTGCAATAAAATCTACTTCCTTATTATTTTTTAACCAATAGTAATTATTCTTTACCACCAAGATATAATCTCCAACAGAAAGCTCTTCCTCTTTATATAAAATAGAATTACGAATTCCTTTATTATATAAATTAGTTCTTTTATTAGATCGGTTTACAATTAAGGTTTCATCCATACCTATTGAATCATATGCATTATTAATTTCTTCAATAAGCTCCTCTCCTGTTATCTTCTTAATGTCATCAAATCCTCCTAATGAAAATTTTGGCACATCATCAAGTATCATCTCAGACTCTATATGATTCCTTAACTTAGAAGCATTATTAAGGATACCACTTTCTTTTGTCTGTCTAACTATATCTGTCAAATAACATGAGAATATTGATAACCCATAATAATTAAGCATATCAATATCCAATGCAGGACTCTCTGAGTTCCCAATTGGGGGAAGCTGAGCTGAATCACCAATTAAAACCAATCTACAATTCTGACTTTCATAAACAAAATTTAAAAGGTCTTCAAGTAAATTTCCACTTCCAAAACTTGTATATTCATTACTGGCACCAGAAATCATCGAAGCTTCATCCACAAAAAAAATGGTATCGGGTTTAAAATTCTTATTTAAATTAAAATTACCAAATCCATCTTTTGCAGATATCTGACGATAAATTACTTTATGAATAGTGTATGCTGACATTTTTGCATAACCAGAAAAAACTTTAGCGGCTCTACCTGTTGGAGCCATTAATATTTGTCTAAAATTTAGTTCCTCAAGGGTTGATACTATAGAACTTATCAAAGAAGTTTTACCTGTACCTGCATATCCTTTTAATAAAAATACAGGTTTTTCTTCCGTTGAGGTAAGAAAATCAACAAAAGTTTCAATTGCCAATTCCTGAGACCCGGTGGGAATATGCTCAAAATGAGCATTTATACTACTTATTATGTGATTATTTAACATTATTTCTTAATAAATAATAGAATCAAAATTCAAAATTTGATTTTTTTTTTAAATTTGTGCATTCAAACTAATACAAAAATCTGTAAAATAATGAAAACAGTAATTCAAATCGTACTTCTTATTGCAATTGTTGGTTTAGCATATTTGTGTTATGATAGTATCAATAGTGTAATTGAGTTTAAGAGAGTTTATCAAGTTCGTACAGACGCAAATATTGAAAAACTTAAAGACATCAGAACTGCACAGGTTGCTTTCAAATCGCAATTTGATAAATATACCGGAAGTTTTGATTCTTTAATCAACTTTGTAAAATCAGATTCATTAAAGCTTGTAAAGAAAGAAGGTAGTTTAACTGACGAACAAGTTGCAGAAGGAATGACTGAAGAAAAAGCATTATCCTTAGGAATGATCAAACGTGATACTATTTTAGTAAGCGTTCTTGATTCTTTATTTGGAAAAAAATACCCAATTGATTCTTTGAAATTCGTTCCATTCGTTCAAAACGAAGAATATGAAATGGGTGCTGGTATTGTTCAAACTGGATCTGGTGTAAAAGTTCAAGTTTTTGAAGCTAAAGTACACAACAACGTTTATCTTGACGGATTAGATGAACAAGAAGTTATTAACTTAAATGACAAGGCTCGTAAACTTGAAAAATATCCAGGTTTAAAAGTTGGTTCATTAGAAGAAACAAACAACAACGCTGGTAACTGGGAATAATATTTTACATTAAAGCAGAATTAAGGATATAATCATCATTTAACAGACTGCATTAACGTAAAGTATTATCATGAGTAACCAATTTGTAGTTGATAGTAATTTCGATAAAAATATTACTAATTCATATTTTTTATCCATCCAGATAACTCTGGATGGATTTTCTTTTTGTGTACTTGATCCTATTAGCAATGAGTACATATTGTTTTTTGATAAATCCTTATCATTAAACCAATCTACTATTAGTTTTTTAGAAAACGAGTTATCTGAAAACGAGTATTTACAAATGCCTTACCAAAAGGTTTTTATTCTTTACAATACTAAGTACAATACTTTAATTCCAAGTTCCCTATTTCAGGAAGAAAAAAAGAATCAATACTTGAACTTTTGTTTTAATAAAAATAAGTTTAATGAAGAATTGACTTATTGTAATAAAATAAAAATGGCTGATTCTTATTGTATTTTTAGTATCCCTAAGTCTATTACAGATATACTAAATAACAAGTTTCAAAGTGTCTTCTATTATTGTTCAACAACACCTTTTATAGAGACTGCTCTATTAAACACTAATTTTAATAACGACAAATATCAGATTTACATTAATATTCAAAACTCTTTTTTCGATACTATTGCTATATCAGGTAATAACTTAAAACTTCATAACTCTTTTAAATTTCATGATAAAAAAGAGTTTCTATATTATACACTCTTGATATTTGAGCAACTAAAACTAAGCAACAAATCATCTAAGGTCTTTCTTATTGGTAAAATAAAGAAAACAGATGAGATATATACATTACTTAAGAAATACATTAAACATGTAGAAATAATCAAAGACTCTAAACACTTTAAGTTTTCAGCTATATTTAAAAATATTTCATTGCAAGATCATATCAATTTAATTAATATTCCATTATGCGTATAATAAGTGGTTCGTTAAAAGGAAGAAGATTTTCTCCTCCGAAAAATTTTAAGGCAAGACCTACAACTGACTTTGCTAAAGAAAATTTATTTAATGTTCTAAGTAACCACTACTCTTTTGATCAACTAAAAGTTCTTGATTTATTTGGAGGAACAGGAAGTATTAGTCTGGAGTTTGCGTCCAGAGGAACAAAAGATATAACCTGCGTTGAGTTAAATTTTAACCATTTCAAATTCATCAAAAAGAATATTGAAGAATTAGAAATGGATTCCTTTATAAAAGTAATCAAAGCAAATGTCTTTAAATTTATAGAGAAAGTTGGAGCTAAGTATGATATGATTTTTGCAGATCCACCATATGACTTAGAAAATTCAGATACAATCCCAGATCTAATATTTAATAACAAACTATTAAACGAAAATGGATTGTTAATATTCGAACATTCTGGTAAAGTAGACTTTAAATCACATCCAAATTTTATTGAAAACAGAGAAAACGGAAAGGTAATATTTACTTTCTTTAAAGCATAAAAAAAGGAGCTAAGCTCCTTTTTTTTTTATGATCTTGGATGAAATTGCATCATCGTATTCTTCAAATATTCTTTATCTAAATGAGTATAAATTTCAGTAGTTATTATTGACTCATGACCTAACATTTCTTGAACAGCCCTTAAATTTGCTCCACCATCAATCAAATGAGTAGCGAATGAATGCCTAAAGGTATGTGGGCTAACATTTTTATCCATTCCTAAAATAGCAACAAGACCTTTTATAATTGTAAAGATCATCACTCTCGATAACTTTTTCCCTCTCCTATTTAAAAACAAAATATCCTCACTATCATGATGTATTTTTAAATTTCGTCTGTATTCACTTAAATACAAATTGATTTCCTTTATTGCCTTAGCACTTATAGGAACAAGTCTTTCTTTATTTCCTTTTCCTTCAATTTTTATAAAACCTGATTCAAAAAACAAATTTGAAATCTTTAAATCTATTAATTCCGAAACCCTTAATCCACAGCTATAAAGAGTTTCCAATATTGCTTTATTTCGTTGTCCTTCAGGTTTTCTTGTATCAATTGCATTTATTATGCTATCAATTTCTTCTACTGATAAAATCTCAGGAAGCTTTCTTCCTATTTTTGGCGATTCTAATAAAGCAGTAGGGTCTTTCTCAATTTTTTCCTCAATTAACAGAAATTTATAAAACGACTTTATTCCACTTATTATCCTTGCTTGAGTTCTTGGACTAATTCCTTTTTGAGCAATCCATTCTATCATTTCTTTTAGATCATTTAAAGTAACCCCTTCCGGACCTCTTTGATCTAAACTCTTATCTTTTAAAAACTGAACTAATTTTGTTAAGTCAGTTACGTATGCATGAATAGAATTATCTGATAAGCCTTTTTCTACCTTAAGATAACCTTTAAAGCCTTCAATTTCTGATTCCCAATTCATTTTAGTATATTAATTATAATTATTAATGTAAGTTTATAGTAAATATAATAACATATATTTTTTGAATCAACAAAATAATTAAATTTTATTTAAATATTATTATTGTTCAACTAAATACGTAAAGTATTATATTACTTATTATTATAAAACTGATACTAATTCCGCTCTTTTTATAACTTTAAATATAGCAACTTTAAATATTTGATATTTTGTAAACAAAACATTTAATTTTATTCGTATAGCATGTTTATTATTTAATAACTTAATGTCAATAATGAAATTACACAGCGTACTATTTTCTTTAATATGCATAAATCTATCCAGTAATACTCTCAACTAAATCCAACACAATATTTAACTATAACGTTAATTTTTGTATAACTACTTATTTTCATCAAACATCAAATCACAAACTAAACCATAAAACACTATCATTCTGACACTTAAGCATCAATCGTAATGTATATCTATAAATTAGCCTCTATAATGCTTTATTTATAAAGTTTAAAAACTACATATTTTATATAATTGTTTATTCAAAGGGTTTTATTATCACATAAGTTTTCGATACATTTGCTGCAAAATTTAAAGAGTGCCCCAAAAAACAAATTGTATCTATTACAATTTTTATAAAAATGAAGCTTTTAATACTAAATGGACCTAATTTAAATCTATTAGGTAAAAGAGAAGTAAATATTTACGGGAATAAATCATTTGAAGATTATTTCGAAGAATTAAAGAAAAAACACACGGATATTGAATTATATTATTTTCAATCAAATAGTGAAGGTAAAATAATTGACAAAATTCATGAAGTAGGCTTTAGTTACGATGCAATAATTTTAAATGCAGGAGCATACACTCACACTTCCGTTGCTTTGGCTGATGCAATATCCGGAATTACCACCCCTGTTATTGAAGTACACATTTCCAATGTTTTTAAAAGAGAAACGTTTAGACATCATTCGTACATTTCTCCAGTTTGTATTGGAACAATTGCAGGATTTGGTTTAGACTCATATAATTTAGCAATTCAGAGCATTCTAAACTCAAAAAGTAAAAATTAAAACAAATAGAAAAATTAAAATAAATAATTAGTTGATGAAAAAGTTTACAAAAATCGTTGCTACTGTATCAGACATGAAGTGTGATCCAGAGTATGTTAAAGGTTTAATTAAGTCTGGTGTTAATGTTGTAAGATTGAACACTGCACACATGGACTATGAAGGCTTAAAAAGAGTTGTTGAAAGAGTTCGTGAAGTATCTGATAAAGTAGCAATTCTTGTTGACACTAAAGGTCCTGAAATTAGGACTACTCCTACTGAAGATGGTAACAAAATCTTAGTTGCTAAGGGTGATACTATTATGGTAAAAGGTGAACCTGATACAAAATCAACAGCAGAATGTATTTGTGTTTCATATGTAGATTTTGTACAAGATGTACCAGTTGGAAGTGATGTTTTAATTGATGATGGAGAAACTGCTCTTAAAGTTGTAGAGAAAAAAGGAGATCATTTAGTTTGTTCTGTTGAAAACGATGGAGAAATTGGTGGTAAAAAGAGTGTTAACGTTCCTGGTGTTCGTATTAACTTACCTTCATTAACTGAAAAAGATATTCGTTTCTTAGGATATGCCGCAGATCAAGAAGTTGATTTCATCGCTCACTCATTCGTAAGAAATTCTCAAGATGTTGCAGATGTTCAAAAAGAATTAGATCGTTTAGAATGTCCTGCTAAGATTATTGCTAAAATTGAAAACCAGGAAGGTGTTGACAATATTGATGAAATTGTTGATTGCGTTTATGGAGTTATGATTGCTCGTGGTGATATGGGTATCGAGATTGCTCAAGAAAAAATTCCAGGAATTCAACGTAAATTAATCAGAAAGTGTGTTGAGTTTAAAAAGCCTGTAATTGTAGCTACTCAAATGTTACACACGATGATTAAGAATCCACGTCCTACACGTGCTGAAGTTACTGACGTTGCTAATGCTATCTATTATCGTACTGATGCTATTATGCTAAGTGGTGAAACTGCTTATGGAGATTACGGTATTGAAGCTGTTCAAACAATGTCTTCTATTGCTAGAGAAGTTGAAGATGCTAAAGATAATCGTAATGATATCCCTGTTCCAAACTTACAAAAAAGCAAAACTACATATTTAGCTGAAACTGCATTTAAATCTGCTGCAGACTTAAATGTAAAAGCTGTAATTACAGATAGTATCTCAGGAAGAACAGCTCGTTATTTAGCTGCATTCAGAGGAAACATTCCTGTTTACGCACTTTGCTTTAGCCCAAGAACAGCAAGAGAGTTAAACCTTTCTTACGGTGTATCACCTAAGATTATGGAACAAGGTGGATCTAAAGAAGAGATCTTAATTAAAACTCTTGAAAAATTATTAAAGAAAGATGTTTTAGATGCTAATGATCAAGTTGCTTATTTAGGAAGTAGCTTTGGTATTGGAAGCGGTACAACTTTCTTAGAAATCATTACAGTTGAAGAGCTTTTAACTAAAACAAAAGAATCTATCAATAAGTAATTGATATAAAAATATACATAAAAAAGGAGGCTAAAAGCCTCCTTTTTTTATGCCTATAACTTATCAAAGCACTTATAAAACATTGTCACTTTCCTTTTCCGTAAATCCCATATATAGTTTTTCTCCTATATTCTTTGTTTAAAAATCCATCAATCTTTAATACTTTTTATTATTTCACCAACAAAAATATGATTTAGGTAGCAATCTTTCTATTGTACATAATCTTACTATATTGCCTTTTCACATAGAAAAGTATATTACTTCATAAAAACATTCAAATTTAACTCAAATTTTCACCTGTCATAATTTACTGGTTTGTAGACCAGTAGCGGAACACAGAGATTTTTTTTTGATTTTTCTTTAAAAAAATGCTCTTAACTATTGCAAGTAGACACAAAAGCTCTATCTTTGCATCGCTTTCAGAAAAAACAAGCACACTTGGTCTGGTAGTTCAGCTGGTTAGAATGCCGGCCTGTCACGCCGGAGGTCGCGGGTTCGAGTCCCGTCCAGACCGCAAAACTGAAAGCAGAATAAAGTAAAACGTACTTTTTTCTAGGCTTGAAATTATTGATTTTGTTTTATACTGGTCTGGTAGTTCAGCTGGTTAGAATGCCGGCCTGTCACGCCGGAGGTCGCGGGTTCGAGTCCCGTCCAGACCGCACTTATAAAACAAAATAAAGATCTTAAAACGGTCTGGTAGTTCAGCTGGTTAGAATGCCGGCCTGTCACGCCGGAGGTCGCGGGTTCGAGTCCCGTCCAGACCGCTTATTAAATATAAAAGATCTAAAATTGGTCTGGTAGTTCAGCTGGTTAGAATGCCGGCCTGTCACGCCGGAGGTCGCGGGTTCGAGTCCCGTCCAGACCGCAGAAAGGTTAATTCAATTTATTTTGAATTAACCTTTTTTGCTTTAATACTATAACTACAAGATAGAAACGGATCATGCACAATATTTGTGTCTGGTAAAAAAAAGTGATTATTTTGCTGTTAAATAGAAACAGAAAATAAAACAAGGAATAAGTTGAACGAAGAATTATCCCAGGAGCTACTAGCTCTATTTCTCCCAGAAGGTATATTAGATTATTTTGAGATAGTATCATACGAAAAAAGTTCAAGCGGAAAGACCATATATGATTCGCAATTAGTATTAAGTTTAGACGAAAAAGATATAATTCCAACGGAGTATAAAACTTTACAATATAAATCCTGTGGCTTTATGGAGCCACGATATATAGAAGATTATCCTATTCGAAATATGCTAGTAAAACTTAAGGTAAGACGAAGGCGCTGGGAAACTATAATTGAAGGAGAAAAGAAAAAAGTAAGTAGAGATTGGGAAGTAATTGCACAGGGTACACGCATGAGTGAAGAGTATGCTGCTTTTTTTAAAAGAAATTAGTAGATTCTAATGCAATTAGCTGTCAAAGTCTTGAAGTATACCTTGGCGTAAATGAACGAAATTTTCAACGTCAATACAAAAATAAGTTGAGCGACTACAATGATTGGAGTCAGAAAGAACATGCTGAAGATTTCCTGGTTTTTCCTAAGAATATCGGTTACTCTCTTTCTTTAGATGAAACAGCTATGTCCAATGGTGAATTGTATACAATAATTACCAATAAGGCAAAGAAAGGTAAGAAAGGCTCCATAGTTGGTATTTTCAAGGGAACACAAGCTGACGATATTATTAAAATCATTAAGGAAGAGTTTTCAGAAGAACAGCGACGCATGGTAAAAGAAGTAACATTAGACATGGCAAACAGCATGAATTTAATTGCCACCAAATGTTTCCCCAAGCACACTACTGTTATTGATCGTTTTCATGTTCAAAGATCGTTTTCATGTTCAAAAATTGGCTTGTGATGCAGTACAACAGAAACGAATCAACTATAGATGGGAAGCTATCGATCAGGACAATCAAGCCTATAAACAAGCCAAAAAAGAAGGAAGGAAATACAAGCCTGATACTTTTTAAAATGGGGATACTTTAAAACAATTGTTGGCACGAAGTAGATATCTGCTTTTTAAACCCTGTCATAAATGGACTGAATCACAAAAACAGCGAGCCAATATATTATTCAATGTCTATCCTGAAATAGAACAGGCTTATGATCTCTCTCATCATCTATATCTTATATATAGTCGTAATATTACAAAACCAGTTGCAATGACATACCTGGCACAATGGTTTAATCAAATAGAGTTGACTGACACTGATACTTTTCAAGTATTAAAGAGAACTTTTGAGAATCATTATAACAATATCATTAACTATTTTAACAACAGAAGTACAAATGCAGCAGCTGAATCTTTCAATGCCAAAATCAAAGAATTCATGAGGCAATTCAGGGGTGTTTCTGATGTGAAATTCTTCTTGTTCAGATTAACAATGATTTTTGCATGATTATTAATTATACAATTTAAACCCAGAAGTTATACTTGATCCATTATGTATTCGAATTCTAAAGAATTATAACAACCTAAAGAATCAACATCAGTAACTGAAAAAAAGATTAATAATTTAGACAATACTTTCTTTATACAAACAAAAAAAGCCGGGTAAACCCGGCTTAAGAAATATTTTAAAATGAATTATATACTTATAAAGTCTTTAGCTTTTCATCTACTTCATTATACTTGTCCATCATTTCAAAACGATAATAAAGAGTTTTCAAACTGTTTAATACAGCTTCCTCTTCTGGTCTAATTTCACGAGCTTTTTCGAAAAATGGTAATGATTCCTTAAATGTTTTTTCAGCTACTGCCTTTTTTGCTTCATACTTTTTAAAATCAGTCTCTGCATTAGCTAAATTCATTTCTTCAACACCTTTATTAAAATACATTACTCCCATATTATATAATGCATTAAAATACTGAGGATCTAATTCTAAACACTTATGATAATCAGCTAAAGCTTCATCAAAGTTTTTGCTATTATCATTTAACACTCCACGAGCATAGTAAAAAGAAGGATTAGATTGATCTTTTTCAATAGCCTTATTTAAATAATCAAGAGCTTTATCGTTTTGATTAGTTGTAAGGTAAAAGTTAATTAACTCTGTTAAAATTCGATCATCTTCCGGATATGCTTCAAATCCTTTAATCAAATTTGGTCCCATTTTAACAGAGTCTTGAGCTGATCCTAAAACCTGGTGTAATAGCAACACTGCATCACCACCTCCATATCTTAAGTCAATTGATTTATCAAAATACTTTTCAGCAGCTGTCCAGTCTTTTGCATTATAAGCAGCTAAAGCTGTATTATAAATAATAGCAGTATCAACTTTTTCACCCTGAATAGCAACAGCATATTCATTATTATTTAAGTCTAAAAGACTTTCAAAGGCTTTAACAGCACCACTAAAATCTTCTTTATTAAAAGCTTCAACACCTGCATTTGTTAATTCATTTCCAAAGAATAATAATGCCTGACCAATTTCGTTTTTATAACGTCCGATTTTCTTTCCATTTTCGTCACCTTTTTTATCAAGCTCTATTGCTTTTTTATAAAAATCAGATGCCTTAATAATACCCTGATCATCTTTACCATCTTTAGCTAGTTTAGTATAAACTTTAGCTGCAACAATATAAGTTTTAGGCCAGGTATCACTTTTCTCATTTGTTAAAGCAGCATCAATAGCTTCCTTTGCTTTATCAACATCACCCTGATCCAGTAATGTAGTTGCAGTTGTAACTTTTCCCTTTTGAGCATAAGCTGCAGAAAAAGCTATTACACTTACTAATAATAAAATAGTTTTCTTCATCATATTAAGTTTTATTGTGTGGATTCTTAAATTCTATTTATTCTTGATTTTCTGTATTTTCTTCAGATGATACCTCACCATTATCTATATTTTCAGCATCATCAACAACTTCTTCAATTTCCTCTTCTTTGTATGCAGACACTTTTGCTACTGATGCAATTTCATCTCCATTTCTAAGGTTGATTACCTTAACACCCTGAGTTGCTCTTCCTGTTGTTCTCAACTCTGTTAATGCTAATCTTATAGTTATTCCAGACTTATTGATTATCATTAAGTCATTATCATCAGTAACATTTTTTATAGTAATAAGAGCTCCGGTTTTATCTGTAATTTTCATGGTTTTAACCCCTTTACCTCCTCTATTGGTAACACGGTAATCTTCAATCTTAGATCTCTTTCCAAAACCTTTTTCAGAAACAACCAGTACATCCTCATTCTCATCCATCACACATATCATGCCAACAACCTCATCAGTAGTTGTATCCAGCGCTATTCCTCGAACTCCAGAACCTGTACGACCAATACATCTAACATTAGATTCATGAAATCTAATTGCTCTACCTGATCTGGTCGCCATTAATATTTCTGCTTCACCATGAGTTAATCTTGCTTGTATTAACTCATCATCCTCCTTAATAGTAATAGCATTTACTCCATTAACCCTTGGTCTTGAATAATCGGCAAGTAATGATTTTTTGATAATACCTCTTTTTGTACCCATGATGATGTAATTACTATTTATATAATCTTCATCATTAAGTTTCTTAACCTTAATAAAGGCTTTTACCTGATCATCACCTTCAATATTCAATAGGTTTTGGATTGCCCTACCTTTTGTATTCTTAGCTCCTTCCGGAATATCATAAACTTTCAACCAGAAACATCTACCCTTTTGAGTAAAGAATAACATTGTATTATGCATTGTTGCTGGATACAGATGTTCAATAAAATCTTCATCTCTGGTAGTACTTCCTTTCGAGCCTACTCCTCCTCTATTCTGAGTTCTGAATTCAGCTAATGGGGTTCTTTTGATATAACCCATATGAGAGATAGTAATTATCATCTCATCATCAGCATAGAAATCCTCTGGATTAAATTCTTCTGAAGAATAAACTATATCTGTTTTTCGATCATCACCATATTTATCTCTAATCTCAATAAGTTCATTAGTGATAATTTCCATTCTTCTTGGTTCATGAGCAAGAATATCTTTTAAGTCGGCAATTTCCTTCAATAGTTCATCATATTCAGCTCTTAACTTATCTTGTTCCAGACCGGTTAATTGTCTTAATCGCATATCAACAATTGCACGAGCTTGAATTTCAGATAGTTTAAATCTTGCAATTAAATTTTCACGAGCTTCATCAGGACTAGCTGCTGCTCTGATTATTTTAATTACCTCATCAATATTATCACTGGCTATAATTAATCCTTCAAGTATATGAGCTCTCTTTTCTGCTTGTTCTAACTCATATTGAGTTCTACGAGTAACAACATCGTGTCTATGCTCAACAAAATTACTTATAAGACCTTTTAAATTTAACAATTGAGGTCGTCCTTTTACTAAAGCAATATTATTAACACTAAACGATGATTGTAAAGCAGTTAACTTATATAAATTATTAAGAACTACATTTGCAATTGCATCTTTCTTAAGATCAACCACAATACGCATTCCTTGTCTATCAGACTCATCATTAACATTAGAAATTCCTTCAATTTTCTTTTCGTTAACAAGATCTGCAATTTTCATAATTAATTCAGCCTTATTAACCAAGTATGGAATCTCAGTAACAATAATCTTTTCACGACCATTAGCCTCAGCTTCTACTTCAGCTTTTGCTCTCACTACAACTCTACCTCTACCTGTTTCAAAAGCTTCCTTTACTCCTTTATAACCGTATATAATTCCACCCGTTGGGAAATCCGGTGCTTTAACATACTCCAACAATCCCTCTATATCAATCTCATTATCCTCGATATAAGCAATTGTAGCATTTATGATTTCAGTTAAATTATGAGGAGGCATATTAGTTGCCATACCTACAGCAATACCACTTGCTCCATTTACAAGTAAGTTTGGAATTCTAGTAGGTAATACGGTAGGTTCCTGAATAGAATCATCAAAGTTTAATTGAAAATCAACTGTGCGTTTCTCTATATCAACTAATGTTTCTTCTGCAATTTTATTTAATCGTGCTTCAGTATAACGCATTGCAGCAGGACTATCACCATCTACAGAACCAAAGTTACCCTGCCCATCAACTAATGGATAACGTAATGACCAATCCTGCGCCATACGTACCATGGCATAATAAACAGACGAATCACCATGAGGGTGATACTTACCTAAAACCTCTCCTACAATCCTCGCTGATTTTTTATATGGCTTTGAGGAAGTTATTCCCAAATCACTCATCCCGTATAAAACACGTCTATGAACAGGTTTAAAACCGTCTCTAACATCAGGTAGTGCTCTGGAAACGATCACAGACATTGAATAATCAATGTATGCGGATTTCATTTCTTCCTCAATATTGATTTTTATTATTTTCTCTCCTTCAGCCATTTAATATTAAATTATGAATTAGAATTTACAAATGAAAACAGGCCTCTTACAGCCTGCTTTTTTGAACGGCCTAATTTAGTCAATTATACTATAATTATAAAGCGTTTTTTAACACATTTTATCAACATGTTCAAATCTTTCTCAATTGCGCTATTTTATTACGATTTTTAAGGTTTTGGATAGTGAAAATTTAAAATAAATTGTATTTTTAAATTTCTTATTAAATGCTTTTAATATGAATTTAAATTTCTCACAAAGAATTAATGATGTTATTAGTTTTGCTAAAGAAGAAGCAGAAAGACTAGGCAATCCTTATATAAGTCCTGAACATTTATTTTTAGGAATCCTAAGAGAAGGTGAAGGAACTGCAATAGAAATTCTGACTCAACTAAATGTAGACTTAGATTGTTTAAAGAATAACATCGAATCAAAATTAAAAACAAATGTCACGTTAGAGCATACAGATCATATTCCGCTACTGAAATCTTCAGAGAGAATATTACGCCTTATATATTTAGAGGCCAGATCTGTCAAAAGCGAAAACATAAACACAGGACATTTGTTATTAGCTTTATTAAAGGATAACCGAGGTTTTATATCTGAACTTATGGCAGAAGAAAAAATTAATTACGAAAAAGTAAAAGGGCTTATTACCAAAAACGAACCATTGGCTAAGGCTGATTTACCTGAAGACGACGATCAGGATAGCCCTTTCTCTTCAGGAGGAGGTTCTGACGCACCTAGATCTTCTGGTGGTTCAAAAGGATCCGACACTCCGGTATTGGATAATTTTGGTATAGACATGACTCAAGCAGCTGAAGAAGGCAAGCTTGACCCAATCGTGGGACGTGAAAATGAGATAGAAAGATTGGCACAAATATTAAGTCGAAGAAAAAAGAATAACCCAATTCTAATTGGAGAACCTGGCGTTGGTAAGTCAGCCATTGCGGAAGGTTTAGCCATAAGAATTTATGAAAAGAAAGTTTCTAGAGTTCTTTTTGATAAAAGGGTTATCACTTTGGATCTGGCTTCAATTGTTGCGGGAACAAAATATAGAGGTCAGTTCGAAGAAAGAATGAAAGCTATTCTTAACGAACTTTCTAAAAACCCTAATATCATTCTATTCATTGATGAAATCCACACAATTGTAGGTGCAGGAGGAGCTACCGGATCTCTGGATGCTGCAAATATGTTAAAACCTGCATTGGCTCGTGGAGATATTCAATGTATTGGTGCCACTACCTTAGATGAGTATCGCCAGCACATTGAAAAAGACGGAGCTTTAGAAAGAAGATTTCAAAAAGTAATGGTTGAACCAACATCTATTGATGAAACTGTTGAAATCCTTAATAATATTAAGGAAAAATATGAAGATCATCATAATGTTGAATATACACCAGAAGCGATTGAAGCTTGTGTAAAATTGACGGAACGATATATTACTGATCGTCACCTTCCAGATAAAGCCATTGATGCTTTAGATGAAGCTGGATCAAGAGTTCATATTTCAAACATTGTTGTTCCTGAAACAATTTTAAAGCTTGAGGAACAAATTGAGGAAACTAAAGAAAATAAAATCAAAGCTGTAAAAGCCCAAAATTTTGAATTAGCAGCCAGCTTTAGAGATAAAGAAAAAAATTATTTAGAAGATCTAAATAATGCCAAAGCAAAATGGGAACAGGAACTTCAACAACATAAAGAAACTGTAGATATTGAAAAAGTTGCTGAGGTTGTCGCAATGATGACTGGTATTCCTGTTCAAAGAGTTGCTCAGGCTGAAGGATATCGTTTACTTCAGATGGGTGACCAATTAAAGGGTAGTGTAATTGGACAAGAGGAAGCAATTCAGAAAATTGTTAAGGCTATTCAAAGGAATCGAGCTGGACTTAAAGATCCTAACAGACCTATTGGTTCATTTGTATTCTTAGGTCCTACCGGAGTTGGTAAAACCCATTTAGCAAAAGTACTGGCAAAATACTTATTTGACTCTACTGATGCTTTGATTAGAATTGACATGAGTGAATACATGGAAAAATTCTCTGTATCACGTCTTGTTGGAGCACCTCCGGGATACATTGGATACGAAGAAGGTGGTCAGCTAACAGAAAAAGTACGCCGTCGCCCTTATTCTGTAGTACTTTTAGATGAAATTGAAAAAGCACACCCTGATGTATTCAATTTACTACTTCAAGTGCTTGATGAAGGTAGATTAACCGATAGTTTAGGAAGAAGAGTTGATTTTAAAAACACAATTATCATCATGACTTCTAATATCGGATCTAGAGAACTTAAAGATTTTGGTAGAGGCGTTGGATTCCAGACTCAGAGTAGAGAATCAGATTCTGACCATGCTCGTCATGTAATTCAAAAAGCTCTTAAAAAAGCTTTTGCTCCGGAGTTTATTAACAGAATCGATGATGTTATTGTATTTAACACTTTAGAGAAAGAAGATATTCATAAAATCATTGATATTGAATTAAAAGGTCTTTATTCTAGAGTTGAAAGCTTAGGATATAAACTTGAATTAACTGAAGCTGCAAAAGATTTCATTGCTTCTAAAGGTTTTGATTCTCATTTTGGTGCCAGACCACTAAAAAGAGCAATTCAAAAATATCTTGAAGACGAAATGGCTGAGGTTATTATTCAAGCATCAGTATCTGAAGGTGATTCAATTTTAGTTGATTATAACGAAGCAGAAAGTAAAATATTCACTTCTATATTAAAAGACAGCAAAGCTTTAAATGAATCAACAGAAGAATAAAATTCTTTATATTGAACAAATAAAAAAAGATGCTCTAATAAATAATTAGGGCATCTTTTTTTTATCACCATCCTGATAAATATAAGTCTTTTGATTTAAGGAAACTCATACAACCACAGTCTTAAGATTTTCGATATAAAAAAAAAGGATTGTCCCAAAAAACAATCCTTTTTATTATATCGAAAAAATAAATCTTCTATTTCAATAACTCAGGAACTTTAGCAACAATAGTTTTTGCAGCTTCGTTTGTAGCTTGAAATTCTAAAGCTTTATTTGCTAACTCTACAGCTTTACTCAACTCTACTCCTGCCTTATCTTTAATTGCATCCCACTGATCTCTGTTTGCATCAGTACGAGTATTTAATACAGAAACTCCTTTTGTGAAATAATCATTAGCATCTTTAACATAATAAACTGCTAACTCTTTTTTCATATGAGAAACATACTTACTTGTTGCATAATCTTTAATTCCTGCTAAAAGAACTTTCTCCATCTCCTGCTCTTTACCCAATTCCTTATAGGCTTTTGCAATATAATATGTACAAATATCAGCCTTATAATCTAACTCTTTAGATTGAGTAAAATACTTAATTGAAAGTTCATCTTTCTTTAATTTCCTTGCACAAGTTGCTGTATTATAAACCATAGCTGGGTCCATCTCTTCAGCTTCATCCCAAACTTTAATAGCAGCCTCATATGATGCTAATGCTGTTTTATAATCCTTTGTCTTTAAAGCAGCATTTCCATCATTTTTAAACTCTGCTGCACTTTTCTCTTCTTGGGCAAATGATGACGTTAATAATACAAATAACAGTACTCCTAATGATAAAATGTTCTTCATAATTTTTCTTTTGAATTATTTCTAATTAAAAAATGTTCGAATTATTTAAGATTCGTAAAAATAATTATTTTTTGAAAAAATCTTAATAATACAGGAACATAATATCAAAAAGAGTCAATAATTATACCTATTTCAACAAAAAGGATTTTAAATTTTCCAGTGTTGCTTCCATTTGAACACTTTTTCGTTCTCCTTTCATAAAAGCCTGCAATCTTTCCGGAACTTCAAGTTTTCGTCCAATCTCAGGTTCTACAACTTCAGGAAACTTAGTTGGATGAGCTGTCTCCAGAAAAACACCGACCTCATCAACTCTTAATCCATCTTCTAAGGCCATATATCCTGTTGCACCATGTGGATCCATAACATAACTGCACTCTTTATCGACTCTATTTAATGCTCTTCTGATATCCTCATCTGTATATGAGTAACCTTCAATTTTTTCTGTAACTTTTTTATGCTCGGAATCATATAAATCAAGAATTCGAACAAAGTTACTTGGATCACCAACATCCATTGCATTGGCAATAGTAGCTTTTGATGGCGCTGGTTTATAGCTACCAGACTCCAGATATTTAGGTACAATATCGTTAATATTTGTAGCTGCAATGAACCTTTTTACAGGCAATCCCATTAACTGTGCAATTAAGCCAGCTGTAATATTTCCAAAGTTACCACTTGGCACACACATTACAATATCATTTTCAATACCCATACTTTTTAATTGAGCATATGCATGATGATAGTATATTGATTGCGGTAACAAACGTGCTAGATTTATAGAATTAGCAGATGTAAGAACTAATTTTTCATTCAATTCTTTGTCCAAAAAGGCTTGTTTAACCATTCTTTGGCAATCATCAAATGTTCCATTTACTTCAATTGCAGTAATATTTTCACCTAATGTTGTAAATTGCTTCTCCTGAACTTCACTCACTAATCCTTTTGGATATAGCACAAAAACATTAATTCCAGGAACCTTATAAAAACCATTAGCCACAGCACTTCCTGTATCTCCTGAAGTTGCTACAAGAATATTAATATCATCATCCTGTCCACTAACAAAGTTTGATAAGATTCTTGCCATAAAGCGAGCACCAATATCCTTAAATGCCAATGTTGGTCCATGAAACAACTCTAAAGAATATTTACCTTTACTTACCTCAACAACAGGAATTTCAAAACTTAATGCATCATCAACAAGAGCTTTAAATTCTTCCTCAGGTATGTCTGGACAGAAAAATGGCTTTAATACTTCATAACCAATTTCCTGAAGAGTTTTATTTTTAATATCATCAAAAAAAGTTTTGTCTATTACAGGAATCTGTTCTGGCATATACAAACCATTATCAGCGGCTAAACCTTTCAAAACAGCTTCCTTTAGATCAACCTTAGTATTTTGAGAATTGGTACTATAAAATTGCATGACTTTATTTATTTTAATAGGGTTTGCATAAACTCAGGACCATAAATCTTACCAAAAGCACCTTTCTTAGCAGCTTCTTCGTTATATTCAGTAACCTCATCTGGTTCAACTCCTGGTTTAGTAATAAAAAATGGCACTGCATCACGTGTATGTGTTCTTAATGCACATGGTGTTGGATGATCAGGTAATAATGCAATTGTTACAGGTTCATCCATTTTCTCTACTTCATCAATCACATACTTCACAACACGTTCATCAAGATATTCAAGTGTTTTTGTTTTTAATTTAAAATCACCTTCATGTCCTGCTTCATCACTTGCTTCAATATGCAAATATACATATTGATTTTCTTTTAGAGCTTTAATTGCGGCTTCAGCTTTACCTTCATAATTTGTATCATACAAACCAGTAGATCCTTCAACATGAATACCTTTTAATCCGGCATAAGCACCTAAACCATATATCAAATCTACAGCTGAAATTACTGCTCCTGATTCTAAACCGTATAATTCTTTTAATGTAGGCATATTGGGAGTATTTCCAGGTGACCAAGGCCATATCATATCTGCAGCAGACTTTCCTGCTTCTCTTCTTTTAACATTAACCGGATGATCTTTTAACAATTCCTTTGACTTTAACATTAAATCAACAATCAAATCAACTGTATCCTGAGCTCCAGCTTCCTTAACTGTTGGCATCACTTCTTTTATAGGAGTACCAGGCACATCATGTGGTGGAACGCAATTTATTTTATCACTTCCTCCATCAACCACAAGTAAGTGACGATAGCTAACACCTGGGTAAAAATTTACTTTATCTGAACCTAACTTTTCCTGAAGAAACTCCATAATTTCTTTAGCTTCTTCTGTAGAAATATGTCCGGCAGAGTGGTTTAATATTTTCTCATCTTCAACAGAGATCAGGTTACATCTAAATACCAAATCACTTAAAGACGTTTTAACTCCCATTGATGCAGCTTCAAGCACACCTCTTCCTTTATAGTACTTTTCAGCATCATACCCCATCACCATCATGTTAGCAACTTCACTACCAGGATGTAATGTCGGAGGTACAGTATCTAATAATCCAGACACTCCAAGTTTACATAACTTATCAATATTTGGAGTATTCGCAGCCATTAAAGGAGTTTTTCCTCCTAGTTCTTCAATGGGTTCATCTGAAGCCCCATCTGCAAGTATGATTAAATATTTCATATGTCTAAATTTTCTTTTAATTGCCATATGGAACTCGCCAATTCTAACTTCTTATAGTTTTAAATAGAAGCATTCATAATGACTCGTTTCGTACTATTTAGTTTTTCTTTTATTTATTAGCAACTTTAATAATATCAGCAAAAACACCTGCTGCTGTTACATCTGCACCTGCTCCATAACCTTTAATTTGCATAGGATGTTCTTTATAATGCTCTGAATTTATTAAAATAATATTATTACTACCTTCTAAATCATAGAATGGATGAGTGGAATCAATTTCTATAAAACCAACTGTAGCTTTACCATCTTCCAGTTTAGCTCCATATCTTAATTTCTTTCCTTGCTCAACTAATTCTTTTCTCTTTTGTTCAAAGGCTGCATCATAGTTTTTAATCTCTTTCATAAACTCATCAAGAGAAGGTGCATCCATATATTCCTGAGGTACAAATGGCACAACATCGATATCACTCTGTTCCATTTCGTAACCAGCTTCACGTGCTAGAATTAAAATCTTACGAACCACATCTGTACCACTTAGATCAATACGTGGATCCGGCTCACTATAGCCTTTTTCTTTAGCTTCAAGAATAACTTCAGAAAGAGGTTTATTTTCTTCGACAGTGTTTACAATGTAATTTAAGGTACCAGAAAGAACCGCTTCTAATTTTAAGATCTTATCTCCACTCAACACCAAATTGTTCAAGGGAGCAATAATTGGTAATCCTGCACCAACATTTGTTTCAAATAAAAATTTAACTCCCTTATTTAGAGCTGTTGTTTTTAACTGCTGATACAATTTATATTCAGATGAAGTAGCTATCTTATTTGCTGTAACAACAGAAATATTAGACTCTAAAAGACCTAAATATATATTTGAAATAACTTGATTTGCAGTACAATCAACCACAATACTATTAGCCAGATTATAGTCTTTAACTTTCTGTGTAAACACGTCTAAATTAGCCACCTCTCCTTCTTGCATTAAATCATTTAGAATTCCATTTGTAGGAAGACCTTGTGAATTAAGCAACATTTTTCGGCTATTAGTAATTCCAGCAACCCTAATTCTTAATTTATTTTCATTAAGAAGCTTTTCTGATTGATTATTAATCTTCTCAATTAGCATTTTACCAACAGTTCCTGTACCAATCAAGAATAAATTAACAACTGTAAAATGAGATAAAAAGAATGCCTCATGTACTGTATTTAATCCTTTCTTTAAATCTTTTTCTTTTACTACAAAAGAAATATTCAATTCAGAAGCACCTTGAGCTATAGCATATATATTTACACCATTGCGCCCCATGCTATTAAATAGCTTTCCTGAAATCCCTGTTGTATGCTTCATATTTTCACCTACAATAGCGATCACAGCCATTTCATTTTCGACAGCAATATTATTAATTTGATTTAATGCTATTTCAACATTAAACTCTTCTTCTACAAGTTTAACAGCCTTATTGGCGACCGAACTTTCAATAATAATAGAAATTGAATTTTCAGAAGAAGCCTGTGAAATCAAAATAACATTGATATTTTCCTGCGCCATTGATTTAAACAAACGCATAGCAATACCAGTTACTCCAATCATTCCAATTCCCTGAACGGTTAAAAGAGACACATTTTTTATTGATGAAATACCTTTAATTTTTTTATCCTTTAATGGTTCTTTTTCATCATTAATTAATGTACCCTTAGCTTCTGGATTAAATGTATTTTTAATTAAAATTGGAATACTCTTTTTGTATACTGGTAAAATTGTAGGTGGATAAATTACTTTCGCTCCAAAATGCGATAATTCCATCGCTTCTGAATAACTTAATTTATCAATACAATAAGCTCTACTGATAATTCTTGGATCTGCAGTCATGAAACCATTTACATCTGTCCATATTTCCAAAACTGATGCATCATAAGTAGCTGCAATTATTGCGGCAGTATAATCAGAACCACCCCTACCAAGTGTTGTTATTTCATTTTTTTTATTCTTCGCAATAAACCCGGGAAACACATTTACTTTAACTAATTGATCTTTAACCTCAAGTAATCTACTTTCAGTATCTTCAAAATCAACTGTATCTTTTCCGAACACTTTATCTGTAACAATAAAGTTTTGAGATTCAAAAAGTTTCCCTCCTTCAAACAACTGCGATATAATAAATGAAGAAACTCTCTCTCCAAAACTTGAAATAATGGCTTCACTTTTAGCAGTTATTTCTTTCAACATATAAACACCTTTAATAATAGTGCTTACTTCATCAAACAACTGATCTGTTTTATATTTAATTGTTTGTGCGATATCTAAAGGAAATAATTCTCCAATAATATTATAATGCTTTTCTTTTACTTCACTAAGTACATCAAAACAAATATTTTCACCTTCTTTAGCCAGACTAGCAGCTTTTATAAGTTGATCGGTTACTCCTCCAACAGCTGATACTACTACAATAACCTGTTCTTGTTGGTCTTCAACAATTTTTTTAACTTTTAAAATACTATCTGATGTACCAACGGATGTCCCGCCAAACTTCAATACTTTCATAACCAATGTTTGTAAATTTGATTCTCTATTGAGAGTAACAAAATGATTTAATTTAAGTTTTTATCTTAAAACTAAATATATAAATAGATTTATGCTTTTGAATGATTAGTATGTAACATATTCCGTAACACACCTTTCTTTAAGGAAAATAACTTAGACCCCCCAAGGGGTGAATGTAGATGTAGTAGTGGTAGTAATTGTATGGATTAAATATAAAACCATTATTAAAATTGTATTTTTCCTTATAATTTGATATGCAAATGTAAACTTTTAATTTCTAGTTACAAAAATTAAACATGACATTTAACAGGTATTAACAGCAATTTAATCAACTAATCATTATATTGTATTATTAATCAATCTTTTGTTGACTTATCAAAATTATACTTTGATATACTTCTATAATAACTAGGAGACTCCTGAACAAAATAATACTGCCCTCCCCAATTATGCTTTACTTCAAAATAAGCTTTCTGATAACCTCCTTTTCTTATAATGATCCTTATTACACTTTTGCCTTTTAACTCAAAAGTTTCAACAGTTTTCCCTTCAGGATAACTATCTTTTAACGGAGGAACGCCAAATGGATTTTCATCTTCTTTTACTATTGGTTTTCTGACAATATTAGTAGTTGGAGGAATTGGTTTTGTATTGTTTGATATCTCAACTGTTTTTTGATAACGAATGATTTCTTCTTTGGAATTCTTTACACCACCATTGTCAATGGTTCTATTCCCAACTTTTGATTTTTGTTCTAACCAGTCTTGATATTTATTTTTAATCTCTTCCAGTTTTTGTTTTACAGAAAGTTGATAATCCAAATCATAATCAAAATCCTCTATTGCTTTTGAATAATGAATTCTAGCAACAGGTTTCTTAAAAAACACGGTATCTACATCAGGAAATTTTGGAAATAACTCCACTAATATCTCATATGGATAAATACCATTCTTTGATATGGCATCAGGTACATAAGTTGAAAACTCTACACATTTGGTCACATAACCTACTTTTGAGAAAAATAATTTATAATCGGTGTTCCAATCCAGATATGTAATAAAATTACCATTTATATCCACAGGGACTTTTATTTCTGAAGAACCTGATTCTATGGTTAATGAAGTCTTTGTCACCTTGCCATCTCTAATCAATACAGTTCCATTAACGAGATATTGGTGTTGCCCATATCCCGAATTAAATGAAACTAAAAGAAAAAAAATAAAACCAAAAAAATGACGGTTTATCCCCATTAAGGTAATTCATTATAATTCAATGCTAAAAATATAAAATTATGCATGAAATACCAATAAAGGAGTAGTAGAATGAAAAAGCATTTTTTTTGCAATCGATGCATTTAATAATCTGGCAATCATATTGCGTTTATATGCAGTAAAAGATAAAATATCAACATTTTGCGACTGAACCAAACTCTCCACCCCAACCAAGAAATCCTCATTGGTAATCAATTTAAATTCAATATTTTTAACCTCATTTCTTTTTCTAAAATGATCGATTAAACCATCCAATTTGACTCTGTTTTTATCATAATTTTCCTCGCTTGTAATATGAGCACAAACTACAGTAACGTCCAATGGGTTAACTATTTGAGAAAGTTTTTCTATTGCGGTAAAATCAACTTCACTAAACGTAGACAGATATCCGATCTTTTTAATATTATCAATACCTTTATAATCAAAGCTTTCAGGTACAGCCAACACAGGTCTTTTGGCCATTTCAAAAATCTCTGCAGTGACACTTCCTATTAAATCGGCTTTCTTTTTATCAGCCCCTCTTGTACCCATTACAATTACAGAAGGTTCATAAAAATGACTGTAACCTAATATTTCATCTTCGGCCACACCTCTTTTTACAACAGAATGTATTTTGACACCTTTTAAACCAGAATCCTTAATACGTTGATTCAATTCATTTTCTAATTCCTTAATGTTATTTTCACTGTTATCTCTCAAATCTGCACTTAAGTCTTCTAAATTAACATCATATACATATGAGTCACTAAATGGCAATCCAGAGTTAACAGGAGAAAAATAGGAATTAAATAAAGTTAGTTCACCTTTAAGACGACAAACCCAATCAAAAGCCAGATCAACTGCTTTTTTTGAATATTCACTAAAATCTACAGGACAGAGGATTTTTATGTTCTTATCCAGCTTTATTTCTTTACTTTTACTTTCAAACTCAATTTCTCGAATGGCATCAAAAACCATCATGGCTGGTTCAAAATCTACTTCTTTAATTTTTATTTGCACACCTGATGAAACAGCACCCTGAATTAAATTAATATGTTCAAGGAAACAATCTATCCCCTCATTTTCAAGTAAAGTTTTTACTAATTGCGATTTTTCGTAGGTTAGTGTTGCTAGTGTAATAATTTTATCATCCATAGCCGTAGATTTTAAATGTTTCCTGACTATAATTTAGTAAAATATTTACACAAAACCAATATATCTAATACACATAAATCACCTTATTCCAATCACTTTGTTGGCTTTTCGAAGTTAGTCCAGAAATGCTCATTATATTTAGCATTATTAAAATATTGACGATTTACTACAGAACCGTCATAAGGAATTACATCAATCACTTTTAAAAATACTTTAGAAATCTTTGAATCTTGAGTATATTTATAGTTAACTGTATTTAAAACATATTTTTGATCTTCCTGTTTATATGTTGTTTCTACTTCATAAGTTACATTTGCTTTTACTGCATTTTCAGGAACGATGAAGTCATTACCATGAACAAACGGAAATTCCCTTTTTGTTACGCTCCAATTCTTTAAAACAACATTGCTCTTAATTGAAATCCATATTTTACCTGAATATTCAATAGCATTAGGATCTCCACTATTCTGTATGGTTGGGTGATTACATTTATAGGATAACACCCAAACAGAGTCTCCCTCAAAAGTTTCTTTTCCTAAAATTTCAATTTCAAAATCATTTACACTCTCGGTTGATAATACGTTTCCAGGACAACGAACTATATCACTATTTAAAACCTGATCAACGAAAGTTAATCCTTCAGAAAAACCAACTGGGTCAGATTGCTTTGAATTCTCAACAATTTTATAATTCCTACTTTCAAATGCTTCTGTAAAAGACCTTGAGCTATAACCTGTTTTATCTGTCATTAAGAATATTTGAGAAACAGACTTTTCGGAATTACTTACCGTATTTAAGAAACACTTATAAGAATATGGCTTATTAATATAATTATCAGCAATAAGATTCGACGCTGTTTTTATAATTCCATAACCAATTTTTGATTTTGCAGTAACATCAACTTCTGACAAACCATAATTTGTTGGAATTAGCTGAATTTTAACACTATCAATATCCATCCAATCTCTAACAGAAAAAGATTTAGATTTAAAACCAACAGCAGAAATTCTGATTAATTTATCAGATAGTGCATTAGAAAGTTCTAATTGAAAATTTCCATCCAAATCCGATGCCGTTCCCAAATATGTATTTTCAACGCCAATATTAGCAAATTCAACAGGAGCTTTAGTTTCCGCATTAATAACTTTACCATTTACAGTAAAATTTTGTGCTACAACATTATTTTCAGCAAAAAGATTTACAAATAAAAAAACAAACAATATATAATAAAGTGAATTTCTGTTCATAGTATAATAAATAACTGTTTCAATTTTTTATAATTCTAATACTTTTCATAATACCAGTAATTAATTATAAAGTATGGTATATTATAAAAACAATAGAAATAATTCTGATTGGCTAATTTATAAATAAAACCTTAACTAATATCAAATAGTATTTCAAATAATCATATTCTTCATTTTCATCCCTATTCAAAAAACTTTACTATTTTTGGTTACATTAAAAATAAAATCAAATAAGATTATATGTACAAACAAGTCATATTAGGAATAGTAATATCTCTTTCTTTTAATAGTTGTATTGTGTCGAAAAAGAAATACGATGCTGCTTTATTGGAAAACTCAAAACTTAGCAAAGAACTCAAAAGTGTAAAAGAAGATAATAGTGACTTAAATACTAAGGTCAAACTTATGGTTAAAGAATTTGAAACTATGAAAAATGACCTTCATTTAAGTAATGCTGTTAAATCAGATGAAATGAGCGACTTACTTGTTAAAGTCACTCAGCTAAGTGATTTAAATGATAAGCTTAAAAATGAATTAGACGAAACATTGAATAAGTATAAATCTCAAAAACAAACTTCTCTTTCGGTTTCTAATGAGCTTGATGAATTAAAAAGAGACAATCAAAAATTAGTTCGTGATACTGCCAGTATAAAATATGCTCTTAAACTTTCAAAAGAAAGATTTTCTCAGTTAGAAAAAGAAATGAGCATTCAGAAGGAAAAATATAATAAAATAAGTTCTTCAAATCAGACTATAAGTAAAGAACTAGAATTAAACAAACAGAAATTAAACTCATTTGAACAACAACTAATCGGGAACAAAAGTAAGCTAGAGGCTATATCTAGCGCATTTATTGAGTTGAGAAAAGAAATGTTAACCGCTAAATCCAACAATAATGCTATTGATCCTAATAAGAATAAGAATATTGATAAAATAGCGAAGGAACTTGGTCATTATTAATGAAAACAATACAAACAAAAAACTCCGCAGGTTTATTCTTTCGGAGTTTTTTTATGCTCTTTTTGAAGATTTATTATCATATCTTTAAGCATTGTTGGTACAATCAGTTTATGAAAAAATTTAACAGGTATAAAATAAAATCTCCCCAACCAATTATGATATTGCACTACTGTTGAAACATTTAAATCCACAGTTTCTTTTTCTTGTTCTTTAAAAAATAACGATACTCTAAAATCCAGATGTTTATCATCTTCTCCTAATATTACTTCATTTGCAGATACATCAAAAACTTTAAATAGACCAACCTGTTCTCCGGGTGTACATTTAAAGTTTTTGGAAGTTTCATCCTTATCGTTTTGACTATTGGATGTTTTAAGACCTATTGATTTTACCAGACGATTACGGAAAGCAAAAAGATTGTCAATCCATTTTGGGCCACTCTTAAAAAATGCTTTACCTACGTCATCTATTGATATTGTTGCAATTGGCACTTTTAATAAGCCATTATAACTATCAACATAATTGTAATCAACATTCTTGTTGTTAAGAATAGATTCTACGGGTAATTGTGCCTTTGTAATTCTCATATAAATAATGGTTGTTATTCAGGCTTTTCTTCCTTTTTTTTCTCTCCATGCCTATCGTAAGCCTCAACTATTCGTTGTACTAATGGATGACGTACAATATCCTTTACTGTAAAATGAATAGTTTTAATTCCTTTTACATTTCTTAAAACTTTCATTGCCTGAACCAATCCCGACATAGACGCTCTTGGTAAATCAATTTGAGTAATATCCCCTGTTACAACATATTTTGTACTCTGCCCCATACGCGTTAAAAACATCTTAATCTGATTAGTAGTAGTATTCTGAGCTTCATCTAAAATTACAAAAGCTTCATTTAATGTTCTACCACGCATATATGCAAGCGGTGCAATCTGGATTGTACCATTCTCCATATAATCTTTAAGTTTTGCAGATGGAATCATATCCTGTAGTGCATCATATAAAGGTTGAAGATATGGATCAATCTTTTCTTTCATATCACCAGGCAAGAAACCTAATTTTTCACCTGCTTCAACAGCCGGGCGACTCAAAATAATCCTACGAACTTCTCTCCTTTTTAATGCCCTAACTGCTAAAGCTATAGCAGTATATGTTTTACCGGAACCTGCTGGACCAATGGCAAGTATTAAATCATTTTTATCGTATTCTTTTACAAATAATTGTTGATTTGGAGTCCTTCCTCTAATTGGCTTACCGTTAACTCCATAAAGAATTACATCGTCAACTTCCTTCTTCTTTCCTGCAACACCACTATCTATAATATCTACTATTGAATGCTCACTAAGCACATTATACTCATTATAATGATCAAGCAACAAATGAACTTTCTCTTCAAAGTCAGCTACTTCTTCAGCTTCCCCCATGGCTTTTAACCAATCGCCCCGGGCTATAATTCGTAATTTTGGAAATTTATTTCTTAAAATTTCGAGTTTTACGTTCTTTACCCCTAAAAACTCAATTAAATCTACCGATTCAAGATAAATTAGTTTTTCTATCATATATATTTTACCTAACTGTGCTGCAAATTAAAACAAATTTAATCTATTCCTTATGAGTTTCCTTCTTTATTTTTACTTTTGATTTTCAATAATATTCTTAATAAAATCAATGCATATGCAAGATAAATTAAACTCATTTGAGAAATTACTTCATATAATGGATGAGCTTCGGGCAAAATGCCCTTGGGACAAAGAACAAACCAACGAATCACTTAGAACATTAACAATCGAAGAAACATACGAACTTGCTGATGCCATTATAAAAAACGATATCACAGCTTTAAAAAAGGAATTAGGAGATATACTGCTTCACATAGTGTTTTATTCTAAAATTGGAGAAGAAAACAATCATTTCAACATTAAGGATGTTATTGATTCATTGAATGAAAAACTTATTTACCGTCATCCTCATATTTTTGGTGATACTGAAGTAAGTAATGCCAGAGATGTGGAAGAAAACTGGGAAAAACTAAAGCTAAAAGAAAAAGGTGGCAATAAATCAGTACTTGCAGGTGTACCGGAAAGTCTTCCAGCCTTGGTTAAAGCCAACCGCATTCAGGAAAAGGCAAGAGGTGTTGGATTTGATTGGGAAAACAGAGAACAAGTTTGGGAAAAAGTACAAGAGGAGATTAATGAAGTAAAAGAAGAAATAGCACAAAGCGATCAGGATAAAATAGAATCTGAATTCGGAGACTTATTGTTCTCGATAATTAATACTGCTCGTTTATATGGTGTAAATCCTGAAAATGCATTGGAAAGAACCAATCGTAAATTTATAAGTCGCTTTAACTATCTAGAAGAGAAAACCATTAAACAAGGATTAGATCTTAAAAAGATGTCCTTGGAAGAAATGGATGTTATCTGGGAAGAAGCTAAGAAATATGATAAGTTGAGTGAACAATAGATCACTCAACTATTTTTAATTCAGTTCTTCTGTTTTTAGCCCTTCCTTCTTCAGTTTCATTTGTTGCTACAGGATCTGCCATTCCTTTTCCTTCATGAGATAATCGGGACTTATCAATTCCTGCAGATATTAAATAATTATATACCTGTTCAGCTCTTTTATTACTCAAATTGATATTATAATCCTTGCCTCCAACATTATCTGTATAGCCAATAATTTCAGCCTTTACATTTGGATTAACAGTTAAGAAATTGACAATTTTTTCCAATTCCACTTCAGATACCTTTCTAAGTATATATGAATCTGTTTCGTAGAAGATATTATTCAATATAATCTGCTGACCAACTTTAATTTTCTTCAAATACACATCCAGAATCTTAGGATCAACAGAAGAGGTTTCCTTATCCATATCAAAATGGTCAGAATAAAACAGATAGCCTTGTTTAGAAACATTTAAAGCATAAGAGTTGCCAACAGGTAAACATATCAAAAACTCACCTGAAAAGTCCGTTGACGAGGCTTGAACAACCATCTGTTTTGTATTAATATCTTTCAACTCAAAAGATGCTTTAAGTTTATCTTTTGTATCATAATCAAAAACACGACCTCGTATATATGAAACAGGCTTTGGTTTGATCTCTTCAGGCATATCAAAGCTGTACAGATCTTTACCTCCAAATGATTTTCCAAATCTTTCTGACGAAAAATATGCTTTTTGTCCGTTTGCTGTAACAATCAGACCAACCTCATCACCAGAAGAATTAATAGGAAAGCCTAGATTCATTGGTTTATTAAATCCTCCACTTTCATTTTTTCGTGCCAGAAATATATCCATCTCTCCCATTCCTGACCATCCATTGGATGAAAAATAAAGGGTATGATTATCAGGATGTATAAAAGGTGAAACCTCGTTATATGGTGTATTTATACTATCTCCTAAATTAACCGGCTGACCAAAAAAAGGTGTTCCGTCCATCTGGAAACCAATCACTTCTGCTTTCCAGATATCATTCCCTCCTTTTCCTCCACCTCTGTTTGTCGAGTAATAAAGTGTTTTACCATCTGAAGAAAAGGACGGTTGCGATTCCCAATATGGAGAATTAACAGGAGGACCTATATTTTTAGGCTCACTCCATCCATATTCAGTTCTGTGACTAAAATAGATATCACACGAACCGCGTGTATCACTCCTTCCACAAGCGGTAAAAAACATCCAATTACCATCTGCAGAAAGACTTTGAGCTCCCTCATTACTTATTGTATTAATTGGAGCTGTTAATGCCTTACCTTTTGTCCATTCCCCTGAGTTATCCTTGACAGACTTGTAAAAGTCTTCATGGTAATAATTTGCCATTGATGGAACAAATGGTTTATCTACAAGAGCTTGTTCTCTCGGAACCAGCATTGTATAAACTAATACCTGATCATCTGCGGTTATACTAGGCCAATATTCATCATTTACAGTATTTACATTGCTCCCCAGGTTAACAGGATTGATATTTCTTGGATTTGCCTTAGCAACTTTAACAAACAAGGTTTTCTGAATCCATTGATCCACTTTTTGCTTTGATTTAACATTACTTGTTTTGGTATAGTATTTTCTAAACCACTTTAAAGCCTCATCAAATTTGTCCAGATTAAAATTTGCAACACCTAAACTGTAATAACTAAACAAATAAAATGTAGAATCCTTTTCAATTACTGTTTCCAGAATATTTGCCTGATTTTGATAGTCTTTTTGTTCGTAGTAAACTTCCGACAATAACAAATAAGCCTCTAAAAAATCAGGATCCTTCTTTATAGCATCATTTAAAGGTAGCTTTGCTCTTTCAAACTGATCATTACTGAAATAAGACCCAGCCTCTTTATAAAGTTCAGCTGCTTTTTTAGATTTTGTAGTTAATTTTTGTGCCTGAGTTAAGTTACTTAACAGACAAAAAAGTATTGTGCATGCCACAATTAAAGCAGATCTATTATAGTTTTTCACAAATACACATTTTAGGTTTAAAACAAAAGTAGCATTATACGACAAAATAACCGGTAACAAATCCTAAAATTTTACTCCAATAGTTTATTGACTTACACATGTAACTATTGTAACTTTAAATATGATAGAAGTTTAATGAAAAACTAAATCTCATGGTACATAAAGAAGTATTACTTGATATCAACAACAAAGAACCTAAACTTATTTTAGAGAACATGATTGAAGCTCAGGAATCAGGTGATTTAGAGTTATTTGCTTCTTGCTTTGTTCATGATTCTAAAGCCGTAAATATTGGTACAGATAGTGATGAGTTCTGGATTGGATGGAAACCCTTTTACAACTACATGAAAAAAATGATCAATCAAAAAAAAGGGATGAGAATTACCGCCAAACAAACAAATGTTGACATTGATGAAGATGCCGGAATTGCATGGTACTCGCAACTCATTGACACTTGTTTTGAAACAAAAGGAGAACCATTCAGACTTGAAGGATTTAGGCACTCTGGAGTAATGAGAAAGATTGACAACCAATGGAAAATTATTCAATCTCATATGTCCGTTGCTTATGAACCTGATTCAGAGACAAAGTCATAAAATTACAATACCTTGAAATCAGCAAAAACCGGGATTCTGTTTTTATTTGAACCCGGTTTTTTATTTTTGTAAAAAAAACAACCATGCAAAAGGCTTCTGCGACTGAAATAAAAATGCTTAAGGAACATTTAAGTTCCAGAGCAAACAAACCTGAAACTGTTTCTTTTTCTCTATATATAATTGAACATCCATATTTAATTGATGAATTATATCAACTAATATTTAATGATAAAACGAAAGGACAATGGAGAGCTGCCTGGTTATTTGAACATATTTTTCTTGATAATAAGGCTCTAATTTCTCCTTATTTTGAAGACATGATAAATAAGTTCCCTAAACTTAAACAAGATGGAATTAAAAGACATTTCTCTAAAATACTGGCATTTTCAGATATCAATCACCTGTTAAATGGAGACTTTATAAATACCTGTTTTGACTGGATTATTGCAGAAGATATTCCGGTAGCTGTTAAAGCAAACTGTATGCATATACTATACAATGCAACAAAAAAATACCCTGAATTAAAACCTGAATTAAAAATGATTCTTGAAGAACAATTCAATAATAATACGGCCGGTTTTAAATCCAGAGCAAAAAAGATACTGAAAGAAATTAGTTAGTATATAATCCATATCAACATTACACATATCACACTTATTACCAACTCAATACAAATCGTAATTAAAGATATATCAACACTTTAGTTAAACCTTAATTTATTTACAATCCAATAGAATTTCTTTTTCAAACATCACCCATTTCTCGTAACCTTTATCACTCAAATGAACACCATCTACTGTTAAATCTTCAATAATCTCTCCCTTTACATCTACAAACTCATTAAACAAATCGATAACCTTATAATACCCTAAAGTCTCATTACTTTTAATCTCATTATTTAATAAAAGAATATCTTCTTTTAGATAACTAACACGAGTTGGCAAAACTGTTTGTATATACACCTTAGTTTCAGAACTTTTATGACAAATTATCTTAGCTATTTTTAAAATATTATCTGCTACATAATCAACAGTTGGAACAATCTTGTCATATTTTAATCTGCCATCACCTTCTTTATTGTGTTTATTAAACAGATCATTGATTCCAATCAGAATAAAAACGGCTTTAGGTTCATAAAAAACTATTTCATTTAAACGTTTTATTACACCATCAGTAACATCACCTGCAATTCCACGGTTACGAACATAAGAAACTCCAAATTTAGAACTCCAATCACCTCCTTTTTCTGTAATACTATTACCTATAAAAACAATATCATGAAATTTTAAGGGATTATTCTTAAACACCTCAATACGTTCTTTATAATGATTCTGAGTCCAATCATTATGATAGCGAGAGACAATATCTTTTTTAGGGTATAACTTTAGTTTTTCATCTTTTGAACTATTGGATGATTGCGCAAATAAATTAATATTAAATAAAATTGCTATAAGGAAAAGCAAAAATTTAGTTCTCATTTTTAGTAAGTTTTTAATGTGATATCAGTATAACTTCTATTTAGATATTGTTTATTATTTTCATTTTTTTCATTATCCATCAACTTTCTCGTTGATATTTGTAAAAGACTATGTTTTAACACAAAATCGTTACAAAACTTCACAATTTCATTGAATTGTTCTTTCATTGGTTTCCATGAAGTACTATGATCACCACCTACAATAGAGTACAACCAATAAGGTTCTCCTAATTGCTGTAATTTTTCTGTAATACTTTTTGAACCATTTAAAACAAGGTATCCATCTGAAGCTTCTGAACAATAGTGATGAGGAGCTGTGTTATAAGGAACAATATTATCAGAAGTACCATGAAAGAACATAGTAGGAATCACAATATCTTTAGTAATTACTGAAGTATCTATGATAGCTCCTGCCATAGAAATAACTCCAGCATATTTTATTGATTGAGAATTACACTCTAATAAATTAGAATTATAAACAGCACTCAAAACAGTCTCTGCTCCGGCACTGCTGCCACACAAAATTACAGCGTTCTTATCTATTCCAAGTTCAGAGTCTTTTTCCATAAGAAAGCGCATTGCATCCTGGAGATCTTCAACAGCAGCGTAAAGCGCTAAAATCTTATCTCTCTTAGGGCAATCGCATCCAAAGAGGTTTTTTGTACCTTTTCTTAATAAACGATATTCTATTGAAACAGCAACAAATCCACGTTTTGCAATATCTTTACAAAAAGTAACAGCACCTTCATCATTACGTATTCCTGTATAAAAGCCTCCGCCATGTACATACAATAACACAGGACGTTTATTATTATCATCACATACTGGCGTATAAATATCCATCTTTAAATCATCACCCTGTTTTATAATATATGTATAGGTACTAATTTTTACTGCATTGGTAATTTCAGTAAGATATCGTTTTTGCGCATTTGATTGGTTAAAAGAAAAAAAGAGCAATATACCTAATAGAATCCTCATAAAGTATTTGTTTATTTTGTCAAATCAGGATATCAAAGCATATAACATTTAATATGCTCATGCCTTATATATTAAAGAAAGAAGAGGTCTATTAACCTCTTCTTTAATAGTTCATATTTTAATGTATACTAATCTTTTCATTATAGCATTGGTTTTCAGAATTCTTTACTTGAAGTATATAAATGCCTTTTGATAATTCAGAACCATTAATTGTATACTGTTCAGTAAATTGCTCATTTAAAACCACATGCCCCAACATATCAATTAAATACAAGTTATTTCCAGTACTATTTTCACTCTTTAAAATAATCTGTTGATTTTCTCCATAACATAAGTTTATAAAGTCTGATTTTACTTCTGAAATTGCAGTTGCCGTTTCTTTTGTAATAGAAATTTTATCAAAACTTATAACATCATTTTCAGCCATAGCTTGAGCTTCTCCAACTATTTCAAATTTATCAATTGCACCCCAATCGAAAAGTCCTGCAGGACTATACCATGCTCCATCCCAAGATCCTTGTTCTGCAAAAACGTTTAAAGGAATATGCAAATGATGCCACTCGCCATCCCAGTCCAAAATGGTAGTATTTATTGTTACTAGTATTCTCCAAGGATGATCATCAGTTCCTGATTTAGTGTCCACAAATCGAATATTGAATGAATAAGTTGGATCAGTACCTACTGCACCTCTAACGTACATATCCAGAGCATACCCATCATCAACTAAAGAAGCCATATCTTTATCTGGATTAAAATTGAGAGTAATAGCTTCATATTTTGCAGCTGCAGACCATTTTATACAATAGTTCCCTTCACTAGGGTTATCAGTTGAGTAATAATCTAAATCCCCATCTGCCTGTGTATCATTATCTATACCAGCTCCAAAATCATCAGAATAGATTTCAATACTTTGTGAAAATATATTACTAGTAACTGACTGAAGAATTAATGCTATTATAACAGATAATGTTATTCGCATAACTTTGGATTTTTTAGTAAGGCTATAAAAACCATTTTTAAAAGTAAATCTGTAATTTTTCATAATTTTGAATTGTTTAATTGTAAAAAATTTAATTTGAATTTTTTGGGAAATCGTTGCCGCGATTTCCTTTTTTTAATTGATTTAGATCAACCATCAAAATATCTCATAGACTCAAATTTTGTTGTTAATAATTATTTGACCTGCCTGTGCTAATAATATTTCTATTCCTTATTTCATTTATATATTATGTTCTATCTATTATATCTGTTTTTAATTGAGTGTACATTACTCTTCTAAAAAACCTATTTAGTAGTATGAGCTTACAGAAGTAGTTTAAATAAACTAGTTAGATTGTAAATTTTTGTCTAAAACTTTAATCTCTTCCAATAAGATTTCTAAAGCAGGTGAAACCATTCGATTATGATTAAAAGAATCTAGCTCATATATTTTTGTTTTATCATGCCCAACAATCTTCATCATTCGCCAGAGGTATGCATTTTCTTCATATCGCCCAAGAAGCTCCAGATCACGATCTCCTGTAATAAGAATTAACGGAGGAGCATCTTTTCTAACATGATAAAGCGGTGCATATTCGTCAATCACGGGTTGTTCTTCTGGGATTCCCTGTTCTCCTCTAACTGTCATATGAGTGATTGTATGTCCACTAAAAGGAATTAACATGGCAATGCTATTTGCATCAATGCCATAATCTAACAGCCATTTTTTGTCGAGACCAACCATACTTGCCAAATAGCCACCAGCTGAGTGACCAGAAACAACTATTTTTGCGGAATCTCCCCCATATTTATTAATATTATTAAAAACCCATGCGGTAGCAGCTGCAGCATCTTTAATATAATCAGGACATTTTACTTCGGGACTAAAGCGGTAACTTACTGCAACGACTGCAATTCCTTTTTCCGTTAATTTTTGTGGTATATACTTTTCTCCATGAGTTAATGCACCTCCATGAAACCAAACAACAGTAATAAAGCCTTTATTATTAACCGGATAATAAAGATCCAAAACACATCGCTCAGCCAAATAAATGTCATTACTTGTTATTTGCTCAGAATAGTATGGAATATTCTCTAACGTTTTATACGCAATAGAAGATTGTGCAGTAAGAGTAAATACACATACACATAATAGTATTGTAAAAAAACTAATCCTCATTTTTATATTTTTAATTAAAAATCCTCTGTTACATTCTCATCAATATCATTTAAGATATTTATAGTACTCTAAAAACGTCTTGTAAACCTTCCTCTGAATTTGGTCCTACCCATAATTCAAAATCACCGGATTCTGTTTCCCATGTATGATTAGCACCATAAAAAGCCAGATCTTCTGCATTTACCTCAAATTCTACAATCTTGCTTTCGCCAGCTTTCAAAAAAATCTTTTTAAATCCTTTCAATTCCTTAACTGGTCGAGCAATACTTCCAAATAAATCATGGACATAAAGTTGTACCACTTCTTCACCATCAACATCTCCTTTATTTTTAATACTAACCTTTACTTTTATAGACTGCCCAACTTCTATATTTTTAGAGCTCAGTTTCAACCCAGAATAATCAAATGTTGTATAGCTTAATCCGTAACCGAAAGGGAAAAGAGGCTCATTTGAGTCATCAGTATAATGTGACCAGAATACATTTCCGGTATCATCTTGACGACCAGTACTAAAGTGATTATAATAAATTGGACATTGACCTACGCTACGAGGAAAGGAAACTGGAAGCTTACCACTCGGATTATAATCACCAAATAATACATCAGCGATGGCATTGCCTGACTCAGAACCTAAATGCCATGTTTCAACAATTGCAGGGACCTGCTCTGCCATCCAGTCGAGTACCAAAGGACGACCATTCATCAATACCACAACTACATTAGGATTAACAGCTAAAACGGCTTCCAATAATTCTTGTTGATAACCCTTTAGTGTAATATCAACCTGGCTTCTGCCTTCTCCACTTTGAAAACAATTTTCACCTAAAGCCATGATAACAACATCCATTTTCTTTGCTAACTCCACAGCTTTTTCAATTCCCAGTGGATTATTTTCATTGAAATCAAGCTCATTTAGAAAATTAGGTTCATTGGATACATATTGCGGACCTTGTTCAAATACAACTGAGCTGAGATTTTCGACTAAATTTTGAATTCCCTCTATCAATGAAACAGCAGATCCTTTTACCGCCTTAGCTCTCCAGCTACCTAATGGAGAATCCTTATCATCAGCTAAATCACCAATAACAGCAATCGTTTGTCCCTCCTTTTTCAGAGGCAAAAGTTTGTTTTCATTTTTTATTAGAACAATACTTCTTTTGGCCACTTCTCTAGAAGCCTTCAGATTATATTCATTTAATTGTAACTTATTTTCATCCTGTTTGCAATATTTATATGGATCATCAAATAAACCTAGCTTAAACTTGATACGTAATATTCGTCTCACCGCATCATCAATTAAATCTTCATTTACTATGTCTTCTTCTACTAACTCTTTTAAATATTTAACATAAGCATGCCCTTCCATATCCATATCACTACCAGCATTTATTGCAAGTTTTGCAGTTTCCTTAAGATTCGCAGCGACACCATGATCCTGAACCTCACCAATTGAATTCCAATCTGAAACTACAAAACCATTAAAATTCCATTCGCTCTTTAAAATGTCCCTTAATAAATAACTATTTGTAGTAGAAGGTACACCTCCAATAACACTGAAGGAATTCATTACTGAAGAAACTCCATTTTCAACAGCAGCTTTAAAGGGAGGTAAAACGACATTCTGCAAGGTATTGTCACTGATTTCAACTGTATTATATTCTCTTCCTGCTTCAGTAAAACCATATGCTGCAAAATGCTTGGCACAAGCTGCAATTGTATTGCTTGCAGACAAGTCTTCACCCTGAAAACCTTTAATCTGAGCTACTCCCATTTTTGAAACCAGGTATGGATCCTCTCCAGATCCTTCCATTACACGTCCCCATCGGGCATCTCTTGAAATATCAATCATTGGGGCAAAAGTCCATTGAATCCCTGAAGCAGAAGCTTCAGTTGCTGCTATTCTGGCACTTAATCGAGCAGCCTCTTCATCCCAACTTGCAGCTATTCCCAAAGGAATCGGAAACATAGTTTTATATCCATGGATCACATCATATCCAAAAATCATGGGAATACCTAACCTGGAATTTTCAACTGCTAATTTTTGTGCATTTAATGTGGCTTCTGCACCATTTACATTTAACATGGAACCTACTAAACCACACTTTATTTGTTCTAAAAGCTCCTGTTCACTATTGTTACCTGGAACTGGCCCTGTCATTTCCCATTTTGATGAACATTGATTAAGTTGGCCTATTTTTTCTTCAAGTGTCATTTGGGATAGCAAGACCTCTACTTTATTATCCATTCCTTTATCTTTAAATGGATTGCAGAAGCAGACCACAAAAAGTGATATTATTATTAGCACTCTATTTATCATACTTTTAATCATAATCATCCTTCTTATTTCGTGATGATATTCACATCACAGAATCAATTTATTTTAAGAACTATTAATTACTCAAAGGAACAATACCTTACAGCAATCTGAATTTCAAAAACTTATTCAGGAGGATTTAGAAACAATAAACTTACAACATGAGACTTCTATACCCTTAAGAACTTTAAGCAGGTAGACACCATCCAACAGATTACTAACCACGACAGAAATTTGATTTCTACCATCCGAAACAGTCTGTTCTAACTCCAACACTTTTTCACCTGTCAGACTATATACTTCAATCTCAACAACTCCACTTGAATTTGTACCTAACTCTATATTTAAAATATCTTTTACCGGATTGGGATAAATATTAATATCGAAAATTGATTTCTTATTAGTAGTAATCCCTGTTGGACTTGCTGATGTCATCACTATAGTCCCCAGATAAAAAGGTTTAGCACTTTTATTGGGCATTGATTCTATTGTTGATTTTAATGAATTAACACCTTTACTTCTTGGGATTGTATTAATAGAATTTACTTGCCTTTGTGCTGACATACTAATCGTATGACAAACAAGCATTATTACAAAAAGAAAGTATTTATGTTGTAACATTATATTTTTCATAATGGCATTGCTTTTTCTAATCATTTATCTTTCCATAACTTAAGATCATCCCAATAAATTTGAAGAACTTTATTTTGGCTACGCATCCAATTTATTAAAGAGCTGGATGTGTATAATTTTAAAGGATTAAACTCGGTTATTCCGTCAGGTGATGGATCTCCTGAATTATGAGTAAATTGAGTAATATCAAATATTTCACTTTCAACACCATTCTCTGTTTCTATCCACATTTGGAATTTCCCGTTTGAATCATCACCTTCTTTATAATAATATTGCAGGGTGAACCATTCGCCAAGTGGTACCTTTACATCGGTATTCGTATTGGACCATAGTATTGTGTAAGTCTGACTTCCATCATCATGTATTTCACAATCCTGAGCTTCTACTCTGAAATACAGATCACTTTCTGTTGAAACCGGTTTACATAATGTCAGAGTTATCCGAAAACCATAAGGAACATCCTGCCTCCATGAAATGTTATTCCAAAATTCCGCAATTGTTAACCAATCTATAGTATTAGGGTAGCTACGTACTGCATTAAAATCATCCAAAGGCAAAAACATTCGAACAGATTGAAATATTTCGTTCATTCCATTATTTCCGTATAAATTGGCTTGTATACGCCCTTTTCGTCCTTCAACATTTGAATCATTTAACCAAAATTGTAATACTTGATTTGTTTCATTTTCCGGATCAGAAATTATCGTAGCAAAACGCTGACTCTCATCCCCTCCCTGGTACTGAATATTAAAAAAACCGATCTCCGGATTATTATCTAAATCATTAATCCAATCATTTTTTTCGCTAAGTGTATTATCGATGCCTATTATATCACCATATTCTTCACCGCTCCCTACCTCTTTCACATTACATAAAGGTTCAAAACCAGATTGAAAAAGCAATTCCATTTTTGCTGTAATTGTATCCTGAGTACTCATTAGTTCTGAACTGGCAGATGCAGTTATTGTAATAGTTCCATCCTCTTTAGGGAAAACATTATTAGCTTGTGCTACTCTTTCACTATTATATGAGGGATTCAGGTAGGTAGTAACAATATTAGCACCTTCAAGAACATATTGTGTTTCTGCAATCAAATTTTGATTACAACTTCCAAATAATTGAAAACTATAGGCATTTGAAGGATTTAAATTGGAAATAGTCAAAGATCCACTGGGATTTTCATCACTTCCAAAATAACTGTCACAAGCTGCATTAGAATCCAAATTTATTGTTTCAAACATTGAGGTTGTACCATAGTAATATGATCCTTCAAAATCATCAACTACATTAATAGAAATCCCGGTTTGATTGCCTTTTACATCTATTAGATCATTTATCGATTGTAATTCCCATGTAAGATTGTTCCACGATGAAGGACTCGTATAACTACTGCTCCCTAAATCTATTTTTACAGAATCAGTCTGTGCAAAACTTGATAATGATGAACTTATCAAGGATAAAATCAAGAATCGATTTATTTTATTTTTTGTATTTCTTTTCATGAAAGTTAAATAATACAACAAAGCAGATTTTACTTTTTATTTAGAAACAAATAGTATAGCAGATACTATAAAGACTATCTGCTATACATAATTGTCACATCATTTTTTAATTATTTTTGTCACAAAGCTGTTATCCTCTGTTTTTATTGACAACATATATACTCCAGGATTTATACCACTGAAATTCAACGATATCTTATTCGTTTGAGAATAATCATCCGATTGATATACAGCATTACCACTAAGATCTATCAGCTTAACACTGATCTCCTTATATGCATCTTTCATTTCTATATATAATCTGTCCCCGGCAGGAATAGGATAAACTTTAAAAGCTTTATCCAGAGGATTGCTAATTCCTGTTGCAACAGATGTTGTTAAAGTAATATCGCCAGCATCAGGAATAGCTTTAAACATGATAGTGTCATTATTGAAAGATTCTATTTGAATGCTATTTCCATTTTGAACTATTTCATCATATGAAATACCATTGGCTTTCAACTTAATAGTCAATGGTTGATTGAATAATGAATTATCAGATAGCGTATCTGTTAAACTAACTACCCATTCTGTTCCATCATAACCTGAAACCTCATTTAAAGTAGCGCATCTGGCTTCTTTATGATATTTAACAGCCTGCCCTAAAGTGGTAATCCAAATTTCATCCTGTACTGAGGTCAGGTAATCAAATTGCTTTGTTAATGAATCCACCATAATTTGAGCATACCAGTTATCATTGTAGGTACCTTGCGCATCATCAACACTATGATACATGTATGTTAAAAGACCTCCTCCTGCTATAACTTTATTTATTTGATTTGAATAGTCTGCAGTAGATGTAGAAGTTTGCACTTTATAGGTTTTTAGGTTATAATAATCATCATCTGCGGTGGCAAATAAATAACTATATGTAGTTGGTGAATAAATACCTCTTGCGCAAATATGCCCCGCATTTCTTACAGAATCAATAACCTGACTATTATATGCCCCATTTGGATAAGCAAAGCTAACTACAGTTTGTGACGTCAGATTATTATCAAATATTTCTTTAGCCCCCCTTACTTCATCACTAATTCTACTTGCTGTTTGTTCTGTAAGTTTTACATGGGTTTCAGTATGGTTACCTACCTCATTGCCATTTGCCACAGCTTCCTGTACATATGGCCAGGGATAATCGTAATTAGTAATACTTGTAATTATTGGGAAGAATGTAGCATTCAATTCATAATTTTTCAGTTCTGAAACTACAACAGGATAATGACTTGGTGACCAATCATCAAATGTTAAAGCTACAGCTGCACTTTTATCTGAATCCCAATTACAAATTGTTCCAATTGGATCCGGTTCTTGAACTACCTCCGGTTCCTCATAACTCATAATAACTGCACCCAGATAAAAGTAGCCAGCGCTATTACTATTATTCGGTCCTGCAGAAGCTGTAATTGTTATAGTTCCTTCACTATTAGGATATATTCCGTTTATTTGAACAATATTATCCGTATTGCTTGCTGCATCTAAATATGAGGTACTCTCATTACTTCCGGAAGCAACATATTTTGCTTCTCTATTATCTCCTGCATCCCTACTGGCAAATATTGAAAAATCATATGCTATGTCAGTATCTAAATTTGAAAATCGTATAGCACCTGTTGGATTTGAAGATTCCCCATAAAAACTATCTGCAGAAGCTTGATCTGCTATATTAAAAGAGGCGTTTGCTGATAAACCATCACGATTAACTCCAGTAAAAAAGTCCTTTAATACAACTGTAATTCCAGTATAATTACCATCAGAATCTGTACAATTATCTACCTGACTTTCATAGGAAGCAGATGTAATATTATTCCAGGGAAATGGACTTTCATTTGCTGAATCTCCAAGATCAACTTTTACCGTAATATAACCTTCCTGATCATTATTACTATCACAATTTGACGTTGTAACACCTAAAACAGAGCTTTCTTCTGAACTATTACCCGCTCTATCGTAGGCAACAACCTTCATACTATACATAGTACTACAAGTTAGTCCACTAACATCAATACTGGTTTCTTCTGTTGTTCCCTGGGATTCGCCATCAATATAGACCTCATAAACAGCAGGACCATAATTATCATAAGAACCCAACCAGCTTAAAGTAAATGATTCTTTAGTAATTCCAGAGCCAGTAAGTTCTGTAGGTGTATGAGGTAGTTCATTATCTGCAACTGATTCACCTCTGATTATCTCCATTATATGTTTTTCAACTGCACGCTGAAACAATATACCATGAGCCATATCATTTAAATGAATGCCATCTCCACTATCATACTCGCTTTTCAATCTTCCGGATGCATTATTAAATCCATACCAAAAATCAAGTGTAAAGTCATTAAATAGAGTAAAAGTCTCATCTACCATATCTAATTGAATTTGGATAGGTGTTCCGTACATATTACGTGGCTGAGGGGTTGTCACCCATAACAAAACATTTTCTGATTCTGCTGCACTTGAAATTAGATTATAATTTTCAATCTGGTCTTCAACAAGATAATTTGATGCTGCATCATTGGAAGGCAAATTGATAATAACAGCATCCGGATTATAAGAAAGAGCTTTAGTTATATTTCTTTCAGTATCAACAGTTTCATCAACTCCAGTTATTGTTGTTCCCGTTGGTAATAAATTATAGGTAGTATATCCTCCCAATGCGAGATTTATTACTTCAAATCTTGTATCGTGATCTGCTAAATATTGTTCATATCGCCATACCCATGCACTATCAATTACTGAAACACCTGCACCTGATGCCGTAGAAGAACCAATTACGACAATGCGATAACTATCAACATCAGCTTCAATTATATTAAAGGATTCATCACTTGTATCCGTAATGGTAAGATCTGATACATCTGATATTCTAATTAAACAGTCATTAGAAACATCTGAGGGAACAGTCCATTCAAAAACGCCTGTACTTGCTGAAGTTAATGCACTTATTTCATTCCATGTAGATCCATTGTCAGCTGAATATTCAATATAAAGGGATGATATATTCTGACTATTCCATTTGATTTCAACCTGTTTTCCAACCTCATAATACTCTCCTCCATTTCCTGTTTCAAGTTCCAATTCTTTTTCTCCAACGCCTTCGGTACCATCATAAGTCAAGACCAGTGCACCAAGATAAAAATAACCGGCACTATTTGTATTATTAGATCCTGCAGAAACAGTAACTGTAATTGTACCTTCGCTATCTGGTATTATATTGTTGACATGCGCCATATATTCAGAATTACTGGCTGCATCAAGATAGTCAGTTCCCGAATTACTTCCCTGAACCTCATATTTTGTTTCCCTATTGTCTGTAGCCTCACGACTACCGTAAAACGCGAAATTATAAGATTTTGAAGGATCAAGATTTGAAAATGTAATAGCCCCAGATGGATTGCTTGACTGACCATAAAAACTATCTGACGCGGCTGAGTCCACAATATTTAAAGAATCATTAGCTACACGACCATCCTTATTCATACCTCCAAAAGCATCAGTCAATGCAGCAGTAATACCGGTATAGTTTCCTTTACTGTTTAAGCAATCATCAATTTGACTTAAAGAATAACTCGTAGTAAGATTATTCCATGGAGATGAACTTGAAATATTTACATCACCAAAGTCGATATTTATTGTATCCATTTGAGCAAAAGCGCCCTGCATTGAATAAGAAATAACAATGATTAAGCAAATAAATATTTTATGTAGATATATTTTTTTCATAATAATTTCATTTTTGATTTAACAAGAGCATTTCACATTTTAAATTACATACTAAATAGGTCCGAAAACTCAACTAAAACCACATAACATACCCATAAAGAGCAATTAATAGTACTAACTCTTTCAATTGAATAACTGATGATTTTAACCTATTACGACTCGTTTAGTTTAAAAAATATGCCTCTCTTACTTTTTACATTTTAAAATAAAGTCATCCCAATAAATCTCAAGTGATTTATCTTCAGAACGCATATAATCAATTAAACTCTTTGAAGTGTAAAGCTTTAACGGATTAAACTCTGTAATTCCATCAGGATCTGGATCGTTTGTATTATGAGTTGATTTTGTTAAATTAAAAATTTCACTTGTCACACCATCTTGTGTTGTTATTGCTAAATAATAACGACCATTTTCAGCGTCTCCTTCTTTTAAATAATACTCCATTGTAAACCATTCTCCCACAGGAACCTTCACTGCATAATTTACCCTTGACCATACTGTTTCATACTCCTGACTATCATCTCCGAACAATTCACAATCCTGTGCCTCAACTTTAAAATACAGATCCCCATCACCTGTTGATGGTTTACTAATTGTTAAAGTAATACGAAAACCATAAGGAACATCCTGACTCCAGGTAATATTATTCCAAAACTCAGCAATCGTTAGCCAGTCTATTGTACCGGGATAACTACAAACAGTATTAAAATCAGATGAAAGAAATAGTCTTGTTGATTGAAATATCTCTTTAATTCCTTCATTACCATAAATGTTAGCTTGTATTCTTCCCTTACTACCACCTACATTTGAATCATCAAGCCAAAATTGCAAAACGTGATTTGATTCATTACCAGGTTCTTCTATAACTTTAGCAATACGTTGAGTTTCATCTCCACCTTGATATTGAAGTGTAAAATTTCCTATCATAGGATTATTATCAAGATCTGTTGACCAATCATTCTTATCTGAGAAAGATTCATCTATACCAATAATATCTGCCTCAGTACCTACATTAACAACCTCTACTGATGGTTCAAAACCAGAATTAAAAATTAATTCCATACCCGTCGTATCTATTTCAGAGGCAGAAGGTTCTTCTTCTTTTGGTGTTCCTGATGAGTCTTTATCACAGGCATGTAATGCGGTAAATAAAAAGACAAATAGACAAAGGTTAAATAATCTCCAAATAAATGGAGAGTTTAAACATCTGTTTTTTTTCATAACTTTAAATGTTTATTAGTAAATAAATAAATCACGACTTTTATCGAAGTGATTTTTTAGAATTGGGAAATGTTGCAGCACTTCCCAATTCATTTTACTCAAAATTTAACTCCATGAATAGTCATGGATGGTTTGTAATAGACTATAAAAAATATATTTCAAGGGTTATAATATAATAGTCTGTATTGAATGACCTAAACTTTTTATTTCTGTTCCCATACCATTGATCCACAATAAATAATCAATATCTGCATCTCCAGTATTCAAAACCACAACAGCAATACTTCCATCTTGATTTTTAAAGGCTGTGGATTGAATTCCTGTTCTATTCGATGAACAGGAAATTCTTTTAGCACCGGGCTTAATAAATTTTGAAAAATGACCAATATAGTAGTAACTATTTGTGTACATCAATTTTCCATTTAACAGATCTGCATGTATCGGAGCAAAACAAAAATTTGTAACATGATTTGGACCTCCTTTTTCATCTAATAAGATATTCCAATCAGTCCAGGCAACAGTTCCATTATTAAAATCATTTACCATAGACAATCCATATCTTTCACCTAAGGACCAGTCGTTTATTCTCTGAATATCAAATCTTTCGCAACAACCTTCTGTAAATACTAAATGTGTTTCAGGGAAGGATTCATAAACTCTTTTTAGATTATCAAATTGCATATTTTTACCTCCCGGACCTTCATACCAATGAAATCCGACTCCCCATACATATTTTGATGCTACTTTATCATTTAATACTGTTGAGGCCCGTTGGTAAATAAGATCTCTGTTATGATCCCAAATAATTATCTTCTTTGAACTTAATCCACTTTTTTCTAAAGTTGGACCTAAATAATACTTTACAAAATCTCGCTCATCCTCAGCTGAATATATACATGATTCCCAAGGTTGTTTGGCCATAGGTTCATTTTGAATTGAAAGTCCCCAAACTGGAATTCCCTCTTTCTCATAAGCCTTAATAAATTTGGCATAATGACTCGCCCATGATTGTTTATATTTATCTAATAATTTTCCACCTCGTAAGCGATTATTATTATCCTTCATCCATGCAGGAGGGCTCCATGGTGAAACAAACAATTTAAAACCTCCAGCCATTTCCATTGCTTTTTTGATAAATGGAATTCGGTATTTCTTATCATGATCTATACTAAAAGTACTTAATGCAGAATCACCATCTTGTATATAATCATAACTTTCTTTTGAAAAATCACAACTTGCTATATGAGTTCTTGTAAAGGTATATCCAATGCCCTCTTTTTTATCAAAATAGGCTTTTAATAGTTCATCCTGTTTTTCTTTAGGAAGCATGTCAAAAACCTCTGCTGAAGCATCAGTAAAAGCTCCACCTATTCCAACTAATGATTGAAATGTATGTGTATCGTCGATAAAAACACAGGCCTGTTGTTCACTTGGCTGACCGAACTCTTTTAACTCGCGTTCTGATACTTTTTTAAGTCTGTCATCATTATCTTTTGCTGTCTGATAAACCTCAACCTTTGTTCTTTCAATTATTGATACCTCGTGAGTCTCATTCCTTACTACATTAGTACAACTAATACCAATACAACAAATTATAAAATAATAAATTAATATATAATACTTCATTTGCTTTACTTTTATAAATATCAACTACTTAACTCAATAAACCGGATACACTTTTTATTTATTAGTTACTATAATTTGATATTGATTTTCATTAATCACTTTTATCTCTTTGCAAAAGTTTTTTCATTTTAATCAATGCTTCAACGTAATAATAATCAGCGTAATTCAAGGATACATCGACTTCTGAGCTTTGAGGTAAAAAACCAACACTATGCTTTAGAATAAAACCTCCATTTTCACCATTTTGTGTCATATATTCAGGGGATGATAATTCCCTGATTTGTTTTTCTGCAATTTTTAGATAGAAATCAGATTGTTCCTTATCGACATAACCACTTAACTCAATTAATGCTGAAGCCATAACAGCAGCTGCAGAAGCATCTCTAGGTACATTAGGAATGTCTTTATCATCATAATCCCAATATGGAATATAATCATCCGGCATATTAGGATGAGAAATTAGGTAGGACACAATTTTCTTTGCTTGTTGTAAAAAAACAGAATCCCCTGTATCTCTGTACATTAATATAAATCCATACAATCCCCAGGATTGGCCTCTAGACCATGATGATTCATCCGAATACCCCTGAAATGTTTGTTTTATTTCTGGAAGTCCAGTAATTGTATCGTAAGAAACCACATGATAACAACTACAATCTTTTCTATAGTGATTTTCTAATGTTTTTTGAGCATGTGAAATTGCTATTTCTTTAAATTTATTATCCCCTGATTCTTTTGTTGCCAGGAGTAATAATTCAAGATTCATCATATTATCAATAATTACAGGATATTGCCACAAATCTTTATGAAAATCCCAAGATCTGATTAATCCTACATTGGGATTAAATCGTGTTGCCAATGACTCTGCACCATTAATTAGAACCTTTAAATAATTTGAATCGTTAGTTAGTCGATATCCATTTCCATAACTACAGTTTAAAATAAACCCTATATCATGATTATCTGTTGTAAACTGCTCTTTTTCAAGCCGTGATGTATATTCCTTAGCATAAGATAATACTTCATTACTACTGCTATTTTCATACAAATACCATAATACTCCGGGAAAAAAACCTGAAGTCCAATCTGCAGAACCAACAGTTATGATCTTTCCTTTTTCACATGCCCTGGGTAAAATATTATGTTTGTTCTTATATGTGCCTGCAAGAATTAATGATTTTTCCTGACAAATCTGTAGACTTTCATTAATAACATCCTCTAATGCTTTCTCCTTTGAATCCAAAGTACATGAACTCACCAGTAAGATCAGGAAAATTACAGGTATTAATTTCTTCATATTATACACTCTTATAATAATTTATTTTTAAGCTTTATATTATTTCTAATTTAAACTGATACGTTGATCTCCTTTATGTATTTTATAGTAAACACCATTTATGATTAAAGTGTATTCTGAATTACTCTTTACCTCTACATAAGAATCATAACCAATAATATCCGTGCATACATCTCCAAACTGTAAATTTTCAATTCCATGTTTTCCAGATTGATATTTACGCCATTCAACAGTTTTACTTTGAGCATCAACAACATGAAAACCTAATACATTTTCGATAAGCATAGATATTGGCCCCAAAGCAGACCATCCACAAAAATCAGGTCTTACCAAAGACAAAGAATCTTTATAAACTCTTTGAGCAGGCATAGCTTTCGTAGGATTATAACACTCCCAAATTGTGGCAGGCTTATAATCATCATACGTTTGAACCATTTGATTAAGAACATTATAAGCATTATTATCTGCTACATCATAAAAACCATATTTTTCCAGTGCCTTTGTTGCCATATATGCAGTTGGAATCCAAACACTCCCCCTCCAATAATCTCCATATTCACCATTAAAGTCTTTATCACTTCTTGAAACTGATGGCCATGGATATTTACCTCCGAACTCTGTAGTATCTTTTGCATACTGCATCATTCTATATGCCATTTCTTTAGTTGGAACCTCAGCAAGCATTGCCCAATAAGAAGCCGGAGTTCTAACCTTTAAAAATGATTTATCACCTTGTAAAATATCGTAGTAGAAACCATCTTCCTTATCCCAATAGTAAGTATTTAAAAGCTTTTTCCTTTGTTGATATTCCTCTTCAAATTTTTGAGCAACTTCTATATCACCAACTTCATTGGCCAAACGTGAAATATATAAGGCGGATAAAGCTTGTTGTGATAATGCATCAACCCAAAACATGTCACTCCTTTTTTCTCTACCTCTTGGTGTATTGTCCATTCCACTTTGATCCCCCCCCCATAAATACCCATATTTTTGTCTACTAATTTTGATAGGTGCATGTGTAAAATGGAAATTAGTAGAAACTTGTATCGTATCAAAAAACAAGTAATGCCTTTGCAAAAATTGCTTTTTATTTATCAGGTTGCTTAAATGTGAGGTATCATTTGTGAATTTATAATATTCAGATTCAATCCATGCAAAAAAGGGAGGGTTATCCGGATGTCGGATACTTAATGGACTACTTTTAGAATTTAAAAGAACTTCATAAAAATTATTTAAACTTTCAATCCCTGGAAACAACCTGGGAGCATATTTGCTAAATAACGACATAAATTCAGTATCCCATATCCAAATTGTATCATCCCAAAATGCTTCATCTAAATATGGACTCTGAATTAATCCGTTATCATCTTTAATATGATTATAAGCAATTTCCCATGCAACCCAATATAATTGAACCATTTCCGGATTTTTATCGAATATGGGTTGTGGTATAAGATCTTTATTAAATTCAGGTTTCTGTCCATATATATTTAAAGAGAACAAAACAGATATAAAAACAACTAATTTATTCATATTTAGTTAATTACTTTATTTTTCATTAAAAGAATTCATTCAATACAAGCCCAATACATCGTCTATTATTAATAAACAGATGCAGAAAACTCATGTAATTAAATACTACACTTATACTACCTCTTTACTTTGAAGAATTTAATTGGCTTTCCATTATAAATGGAAAGCCAATTAGTGATTCATCTAATAACCATCATTTTGAGGTAATAAATTAGGATTTCTATCTAACTCATCCTGAGGTAATGCCAACAGGTAATCACGAGATGTATCAAAGTTATCATGAACTTCTAGTGAATTTGTTCCTTTAAAGACTTCATCACCAAGATTACGACGTTTAATATCCCACCAGCGTTTAAATTCGAATGAAAGTTCCAATCTTCTTTCTTCTAAAACAAGATCTCTGAAATCATCCTGAGATAAACCTGTTTCTACATCTTGTGGATAAGTGTTTGTAACGCCGTTAGCATTACGGGCTCTTTCACGAATTTGATTAATATAACCTTCTAATTCGGAGTTAGGACCAGTTATTTCATTACCTGCTTCAGCTGCTATTAACAATACCTCTGCATATCGATAAATAGCATAATTGAAATCAGAATATCTATTACTGGCGGTTGCATTTCCCATATAGCGATTATATTTATCTATATGAGGACGTTTTTCATAAGGAAATTTGGTATATGGAATTGAGCCACCAAATAGTGTTGCCTCAGTCTTAAATGCAACACTTTTTCTGTAATCCTGATCATCCCAGCTATTATATACAGCCATAGAAGGAACAGCAACCCCCCAACCTTCTACATCAACTCCTCTAACACCAGTTAATGGTCCTAATATATCATCGCCTTCATTATATGCAGCATCGCTACCATCACCATTTTGCTGGCCTAAAAAGTCAATTACAAAAATTGGTTCATTTTGTCCATCTTGCTGTGCTGCATCAAACAAATCCTGGTAATCAGATTCAAGACTATATTCCAATTCTGCGGCATGATCAATTACCCATTTCGCATTTTCATAAGCTTTTTCATAATTACCTAACGTAAGGTATACATCAGCAAGCATTGTTGCTGCAGATCCAGCAGTAGCACGAGATCGTGCTGTTTGAGTCATTGGCATATATTCTTTTCCATATTCAAGATCTGCTATAATATTAGTATACACCTCTTCTGCTGATGTTTTTGATATATTTGCAACAGCCTCTGGATCAGAAACAGTTTCGCTCAAATAAGGAATATCTCCAAACTGACGAACAAGATTGAAATAAACCAAAGATCTGGCAAACATAGCTTCAGCTTTTAAAGCTTTTTTCGTATCCTCTTCAGCATCAATAATCTCAGCACCATAAATAGCATTATTTGCTGCACTAATGATTTTATAAGACTGAGGCCAGAATGCGGAAACCATTCCATTGGTGGCGTCGCTTTCAAAGTTATTAATCTGTATTCTACTTGCTGAAGTTCCTGTATTACCGATATCAACCATATCACTTAACAACATGATTGCTAAAGATTGCTTACGGCCCCAATATCTTTGATCAGCCATCATTCCGTATGCTCCATAAATACCTGCTTCAACATCCGAGGTTGACGTAAAAAAACCTTCAGGAGCAAGTGTCCCAACTGGATCCTCCTGCAAATCTGAACAAGAACAGATATTTAATGCAAGAAATATTAATAGTATTATATTGAAGTTTTTCATCTGTTTATCATTTATATTTACAGTCACATGGAACTTGTCTTTTTTGTATTTCTCATTTGAGAAAAGTTTATTCATGACTTGTTTCATTTCTATTTTTTAAAATTTCAAAATGGCGATTTAGAAAATAACATTTAAACCAAACGTAATTGATTTATAAATTGGATAACTTCCATAGTCAAATCCTAACTTCTGACTTGAGTTTGATCCACTGTAATTCACCTCAGGATCAAAACCATGATAGCCACTGATTGTTAAAATATTTTGTGCGCTAACAGAAAATCTGATTTTCTCAAATCCTGCAGCTTCTGTAATTTTAGAAGGTAGATTATATCCTAGTGCAATTGTTTTTAAACGAATATAACTACCATCAAATACCCAACGAGAAGATGAATGATATCCACGTTGTGACGATGCAATTGGAACATCAGTATCTGTATTCTCTGGAGTCCAACATTTTAAAGCTTCTGTAGTTGAATTACTATTACCATTCATGGTCTCAAGTTCCTGTAATGTAAAGCTATATATATCATTGCCTTGAGATCCTTGTAAAAAGATATTTAAATCAAACCCTTTATAACTAAAAGTATTATTCAAGCCCCAAATAAAGTCAGGATGTGGATTACCAATGATAGTTCTATCGTCGCCATCAATTTTACCATCTGGTTGTCCGGTTAAATTTCCTTCAGCATCTCTTCCATTAATATCCTTATATTTCTCACCTCCAACATATTGGTCAAAATTACCAGTAATAATTTCATCATCTCCCTGAATAACACCATCATATTCATACCCATAGAACAATCCTACTGGTTCCCCAACACGAATAATGTTTACATCACTTAATCCAACCATATGTCCAGGTACAACACCGCTAGGATGTATATCTTCTCCCTCAGGTAATTCTAGTACTTTGTTTTTATATGTTGAGATATTAAAATCTGTTACCCATTTAAACTTCTTATCAAAATTTACAGTAGAGAGTGCGATCTCAAAACCTTTATTTTCTACCCCTCCTATATTTTGATACATTACGCTATATCCTGAATATTCTGGTAATGGCATCTGAAAAAGGAGATTGCTTGATTCTTTTTTATAATAATCAGCTGTTAATGAAACTCTTTGATTAAACAAACCTAAATTAAATCCTATATCAGTTTGTTTAATCTCTTCCCATCTCAGATTTTCGTTTGCTACAGTGATAGGTCGTACAGCGTTTACCAATTGAGAATTCTGAACTGAGTGCACAGTTTGGAAACTAGCTAGTGATTGATATGGTGCAATTGACTGATTTCCTGAAACTCCATAACTTATTCTAAGTTTTAATTGACTTACAGTTTCAAATTTTTCCATAAAAGGCTCTTCCATTACATTCCAAGCTAGTGCTCCGGATGGGAAAAATGTCCATTTATGTCCTTCTGCCAAAACAGATGATCCATCATAACGCCCATTTACGGTCAGCAAATATTTATCAAACAATTTATAATTTATCCTACCATAATACGACTGAAGTTCACTTTCTGTAAGTTTCGAATTTGGTTGATTATACGTTGTTGCACCATCCAGATTCCACCAAGAATAGGAATCTGTTATAAACCCCTGACTATAGGCCCCAAATATTTCACGACTGTAAGATTCGTATGAATTACCAGCCATTACAGTAAAATCACTTCCTCCAATTTTCTTTGTATAGGTAAGATAATTTTCATTAATTAACTGAGTAGAACGAGTAGTTCCCATACCTGCGTCACCATCAACATCCTCACCTAATCTTAATGAAGTTGGTACATAATAACCCCATCGTTGATTTTTAATATTTGCTCCAATTGCAGCTCTGAATTTTAAGTTTTTTATGATTTCATATTCACCAAATAAATTTGCCTGTAAGCGATCTTCAACTGTCTCGGTGATTCTTTCTTTTGCAATTGCTACCGGATTATCCGTTGGGTCACCAACTGTAGAACGCGTATAACTTCCATCACTTTCATATACTGAAGCTGTTGGCTCAAATGTTAACGCTGAAGAAATTACACCGGCATTATCTGCACCTCCAGTAGACTCCTGAGTTCTAATACCATCATTATTTGTTCTCTGGCCATATAAATTAACTCCCAGATTAATCTTATCGTTTACTTTTACATCCAGATTACTTGTAATCGAATAACGTTTAAAACGAGAATTAATAATTACACCTTTTTGATCATACATACTTGTTGAAACATAGTATTTTAACTCATCATTACCTCCAGAAAAAGCCAACTTATGATCTTGTTTAAGTCCTGTTCTGAATATTTCTTCCTGCCAGTCTGTTCCAGAACCAGTAATATCATCAGCAGAAAAACTGGAATTTACTTCTGAGATATAATCAACAAACTGATCTTTATCAAGCAAATCAATTCTGTTAATTTCTTTATCAAAAGAAAATGATGTTTTTAATTCTATTCTTGGCTTCCCCTTCTTACCTCTTTTGGTAGTAACCATAACCACACCATTAGCACCTCGTGAACCATAAATCGCCGTTGCAGAGGCGTCCTTTAATATTTCAATTGATTCGATATCCTCAACTGGAGGAAGTGTTGCTCCAGGAAAACCATCTACTACATATAACGGGTTACTAGATGAACCAATTGAACCAAAACCACGTATACGAACATTTACACCTGATCCAGGTGCGCCATTTACAGTCTGAACCATTACACCTGCAGATCTACCTTGCATAGCCTGAGTCATATCTGTTGCAGGATAAGCTGTTAATTCTTCACTTTTAACCGACGAAACAGCACCCGTTAAATCACTCTTTTTTACTGTACCATAACCAACAGCTACAACCTCTTCCAAACTTATATCGCCCGATTCTAATTGTATTTTCACATAGGTTTTATCACCTACCAATACTTCCTGTGTTTTCATCCCAATAAAAGAAAACACTAATATATCTGTAGATTTAACATTTAGAATTGAGTAATTACCATCTATATCTGTAATTGTTCCAGAAGAACTCCCTTTTATAAATACCGTAACTCCGGGTAAAGGATCTCCCAAGTCATCCGTTACATTACCCTTAACGCTTTTACTTATATCCTGAATTTCATTTTCATTCATTGATTTCGGTCGCAGAACGACAACGTCTCCGTCAATTATATAAGTTAAATTTGTTTCACTTAAAACACTTTTCAGCACCTCTTTTACCTCAGCCTGTTTAATTGTATAGCTTACAGATTTATCCATATCTACAAACTTAGGACTATATGCAAAACGATAATCACATTGCTTTTCTATTTGTTGAATCACATCTAATATCTGACCATCTTGAACAGAAATATCAACTCTTTGACCCAACATACCAGAAGCATGTGCAAAAGCACACACTGTTAACAAAACCGATAGAATTTTCATGACCTTAAAAAATTTAGATTTGCCATTTCTTGGGCATGTCTGTTTAGACAAATGTTTTTTTTTCATAAATTTGTAATGTTAATTAAACGATTAAAAACATAGTTTTTAAACAGGGAAGTGGTAACGACACTTTCCTGTTTTTTTTAATTACGTTTCTTATTCTACTTTTTGATATTTTATATTATCCAATTCTATTTCAATCATCTCTCCTTTAGTATTTATTTTAATTGGAAGCGCAGTCTTTATCAACTCCATTACCTTCTCAAATTTTTCATCCCTTATTGTAAATGTTAAAGTAAGTTCTTTTAAAACCGGATTAGACAGCTCTTTAAACTTTACGTTATATCTTCGTTCGATACTTTTAAGTAAATCCGGAAGCTTGTTATTCTCAAAATATAACACACCATTTTTCCATGAAGTATAGTCTTTTGATTCTACTGTTTTCTTAATGATTCTATGACTTACCGGATTATAGATTATCATATCACCAGGAGCCATATGTTGTACTATATCTTTATTCTTTAGTAATGAAAAGTTGACGCTTCCTTCTTCTAAAACAACTTCTACTATTTCATTATCGTATGCCTTAACGTTAAAGCGAGTTCCTGTAACATTTACTTTGACATCATTGCATATCACATCGAAATCACTAAAAACTTTTGAGTTTACATGAAAATAAGCTTCCCCGTTTAACTCTACCTTTCTTTTTAATCCAAACCAACTGGTGCTATATATTATGTTAGATGCAGAATTTATATCTACTTCTGTAGAATCTGGTAGAACAATGTTAGTTAATTGACCGGCCTTAGTTTGTATTGCTACAAAATTTTGTTGTGATTGATTAGATAAAAATAAACCGGAGGATGCTATAATCATTATTAATATTGAAGCAGCGGCAAACATCCATTTTTTGTTAATCTTGACTGCCGGATTAATTTCATTTTCAATTCTTTTCCATGCATTCCAAGTAGATAAAGAAATTAATTTATCATCTCCCTTTTTCCAATCTTCTTTATGATTTTGAAAATCATTTAAATTTTCATCAGAAGATTTTATATGAGAAAGAATTTCTTTCTGTTCTTTAGCAGAAGCTCTTCCCTCAAGATATTTTTTATACTTAGGTTTCACGTGTTTAAAATTTGTTTTATTGGTTGCATGGAACTCGCCTGTTATAATTATTTACAGGTACTGTTAAAATACTTATATGGCTTGTTTCATTAAATAAAAATTTATCTTATCAATCAGATTAGATTTTTTATAAGCTTTAATACTTTTCAAAATCAACAATAAACAAAATGAAAACCATAGAACATTCATTGTCTATTCTGTGCCTTTCATATGTATTACCCAAAGCTTTGAAAAAACCCTACCTCATTTCTAAAAAAAAATTAAAATTCAATAAAAAATGCAATCAATAAACCTAATGCAGGGAATTTTAACTCCAGACTTTCTCTTAGTTTTGCCTTCGCTGTAGCTATATGTTTTTCAACAGCTTTTTGAGAGATACCAAGCTCCTCAGCAATTTCTTTTTGTTTTTTACCGTCTTTTTTACTCATTAAAAAAACCTGACGGCATTTTTCGGGCAATTTATTAATAGATATTTCAAGTTCATTAGCAATTAATTCTTCTATTGACTCTTGCTCATGACCCAAGAAATCATACTGAGTTAAATACTGAATATCAATACTTTGTTCTGCATGAAAACTTTCTAAATGTCTATTATAAGTATCGTTATCTCTTAAATAATTAAGGCACCTATTACGGACAGAAGTAAATATTAAAGATTCTATAGATTTTCCGGTTCGTAGTTCTTTTCGCTTATCCCAGAAATGAATAAAAGATTCCTGAATCATATCTGCTGCCACACTTTCATCGTATATAAAGAGTTTTGCATAATTAACCAATCTGGCATATGAATTCTGAAAAAATTGCTCGAAAGAAGATATTTTCCCTTCTCTTATATCTCTTAATAATTGCTCATCCAACTTCATCTGACAACAATTTTTAACATTTAATTCGAGGTCAAATATATAAAGTTAATTGAACTTAAAAAATAATATAACAAATCAGATTTGATTTGTTAAACTTTTATATCGAAATGGCTTATTGTATAATTTCTGAAAAAGAGATATATCTTCTAAATGCCAAAGAGTTAACTTTAAATAAATCACTTTTCTCAAAATTTTAAATTAAAGCTGAAAGAAATAGTTTAATACAAAAAGATGATACTCGAATTATTTATAAGAAAACCATATATCTAACTTACCCATCTACCACTTTCATCAATTATACACCACTTATTTTTCATTTTTTCCAGTACGAATACCAATCCTTCTCCATATAAGTAACTGCAATAATAATCAAAAGAAAGGACAACTCTATCCATAGTTTTATTGAATATAGGAGTAGATACTCTTATAAAACTATACATATATGCACTCAGAAATTCAAATTATTTTCAACCTAATAATTTATCTGTTTGGTACAATTTTACATATTCTATTCTGTTAATAGCATATATTTCCGTTCTTGTTCTGTATAGAAATCCTTTTCTTTTGGGAATACGAATTGTGAATAATTAATACTTCCATTAAATTCTTTTGAATAATAAAATCTATTGAAAAATCTCAATTTGAGTCTCAAACAAGTTTTAAAACTACCTGAAAATTTTGGAACCCTTGTTAAAGCATAATTATATGGTTTTAAATCAATGAAAGAGTAGGTATTGCCACACCAATTCTTCTTGCAATATTGTATTGGTTTCCAAAAACCTAATGAATCCTTTGCTTCATGAATCATTTCAAATCCACTAATAGATTCATAACTCAGAGAAACAATTGTATCACTTTTATTAACTATAAATACAGGATAATTATTAATCCAATTACCATTTAGTCCATATTCCAGTTTTTTATTATCAATACTTTTTTCTGAAGAGTTAAAAGAATTAATACAATATAAAGACGAATCCAACTCAGTTAAATCAATAGGTGGTGGCGATGCAAATATATATCCTATCCTATTATTAGAAGGAATGATCCTTGCTGTATCAATCAAAATATGGAGCTTAATTGAATCTTCTGGCCAGGGATACCCGTCTAAAGATGAGTTATGATATTCTCCTTTCTTTGGTTGCTTATTTAAATTAATAATCTGGTTCGATAGGTCAAAAGTATCAATATGTTGGATATCATTATGACACATAACCATTTCCATCACCCTATAATCATAACCTTTGTATTTTATTGTATCATTATACTCTGGGAATACAATATCTGCATTATTTCGCGTAAAAAGGTTACATGAAGTAGTTATAATTAGTATAAACCATAAAATATGTACAGTTTTTCTTTTCATTATTTAGAGGTTATACTTTTTTACCTATTTCACCTTTATTGGTTAATAATTCATGCTTATATAACTTATTAAGGCTAATAGTTAAAATCATCATTTAACAACAATCTAAGAACATCATTATTGGATTAAGAAAACAAAAACGCCACATTATTTACAATGTGGCGCTTGATATATTTTGAAATCTTATATACTATTTACTTCTTTAACTGATCCTTAAATAACTTTTGAAACTTCTCAACCTTTGGTCCAACAACCATTCGGCAGTAAGAATTTTCAGGATTGTTTTCAAAGTATTCCTGATGATAATCCTCTGCTTGATAAAATTTATCGAACGGGGTTACTTCTGTTACAATAGGATCATCGTATAATTTCTCTGCATTTACTAACTCTATTTGCTGTTCAGCAATCTCCTTTTGTTTTTCAGAATGATAAAAAACTACTGATCGGTATTGAGTACCAACATCTGCTCCTTGTCGGTTTAATGTTGTAGGATTATGAATACTCCAAAATACTGTTAACAATTCACCAAATGATATCACATCCGGATCAAAGGTAATCTGACAAACTTCAGCATGATTAGTTGTTCCTGTACAAACCTCTTTATAAGTTGGATTTTCTGTAGTACCGCCAGAATATCCTGATTCCACAGAAATTACTCCTTCCAGTTGATCATATACAGCTTCTACACACCAGAAACATCCTGCTCCTAGCGTTGCAACTTCTTTGTTTTGTGATTGAGTGCTCATATTTATTAATAAAACAAATATTAATGTTATTGTTATCTTATACATTACTTTAATGTTTACAATGGTAATCATTTATTTTAGTATTAACCTGAGTTCGATATAAAATTATTGGCTCAGACCGCCTATAAATAATGAGTTTCAATGAATATTTGTGAAGTCATAGCGGGCTATGTCAAACAAATATGAAGCAGAAAATCGTTGTTTATAAGTGGCTTTCTATTAAAATACTAATCTACTTCGTTAAATTCTTTTACCATAGCTCGCTATGCAAAAAGAATTTGCCTTGTATTTCAGCATTTTAATAAAATCTGAGCTCTTTAATTTTAATCGAACTCAGGTTATTAAACAAAGCTATATGTCATATAGTTCGAATAAGTATTATTTACATGTATATTTTATTTTCTAATTAAGGATAAAACTTTGTGTAAACACCCACCCCCCTTAGGGTTGTCATCCCTAAAACCCTGACCTACTTTCTTATCTTGATATAAGAAAATAGGCAATGAGCATCAAGACTGCGCCTGACTCGTTATAAAAATTACGATTATTTTATCTAAATCGCTAAAAACTCGCTCCTTCCTTTGTCAGTTACTCAAACAATACGCGATTTTACGTTAAAACAATCTTGTTTTGATACTCACCAGACGAGGTCACGGCTAATACATGGACCTCATAAATATATAATAACTTAGTTCATATGATTATAATTTATTTGCATTGGTCATATGGAACTCACAAAAAAATTTAATTCTCCTCTTGTGTGTGAATTTGGATAATTAAATTTACTTTTTCGTTTCAATAAACGATTCACATTTTTTCACTTTGAAATACGCCTTCTATTTGTAATTTTGAGGCTCAAGTAAAAACACCTTCAAATTAAAATTAATGAGTAGTTATCCTCCATTAGCAGAGCGACAAAGACCCACAACTCTTGATACCTATATTGGTCAAAAACACCTTGTAGGTAAAGATGCAGTATTACGCAAGATGATTGATTCAAGAGTGGTTTCGTCAATTATATTGTGGGGACCTCCGGGTGTTGGAAAAACTACTTTGGCTAAGATTATTGCCAAACAACTCGACAGACCTTTCTATATTTTATCTGCCATTAATTCGGGAGTAAAAGATGTTCGTGAGGTGATTGAAAAGGCTAAAAAAACTAAGTTTTTTAATAGTCCTATTCCTATATTATTTATTGATGAGATTCACCGATTTAGTAAGTCTCAACAGGATTCTTTACTTGGTGCTGTTGAACAAGGTGTTTTTACCTTAATTGGTGCGACTACTGAAAATCCATCATTTGAAGTGATATCTCCACTTCTATCCCGTTGTCAGGTTTATGTATTAAAATCCTTAGAAAGAGAAGATCTTAGAAACCTGCTTGATAAAGCATTAACTACAGATAGTGTATTAAAAGACAAAGATATTGAGATTGCTGAAGAGGAAGCTTTATTTCGATTTTCCGGAGGTGATGCCCGCAAGCTATTAAACATTCTGGAACTTGTTATTAATGCACAAACTGACGAAAAAATCAAGATTACCAATGATGAAGTAACCAAATGTTTGCAAGAGAATCCATCAGCTTATGATAAGAATGGAGAAATGCATTACGATATCATTTCTGCATTTATCAAATCAATCAGAGGTAGTGACCCTGATGGCGCTGTATATTGGCTGGCTCGCATGGTTGAAGGTGGTGAAGATCCAAAATTTATTGCACGAAGGTTAGTTATTTCTGCTTCTGAAGATGTTGGTTTGGCAAATCCCAATGCACTTTTATTGGCAAACCAGTGTTTTGATGCCATCAATCGTGTAGGTTGGCCTGAAGGACGAATAATCCTATCACAAACAACTATTTATCTGGCAACAAGTCCTAAAAGTAATTCTGCTTATATGGCGATTAACGAAGCGCAGGCCCTGGTCAGACAAACAGGCAACCTTCCTGTACCACTGCACCTACGCAATGCCCCAACCAAACTAATGAAAGAATTAGGTTATGGAGTTAAATACAAATATTCGCACGACTATGAAAATAACTTTGTAGAACAGGACTTTATGCCTGAAGAAATTAAAAATCACCGATTATATACCCCTCAAAAAAATGCTCAGGAAATTAAAATTCTGGAGCGCTTAAAAATGCTTTGGAAAAGGAGATACTAATTTTAGTACAAAGTTGAAAGTTAAAAGTTGAAAGTTTATGGAACAAGGGGAAAGTAGTAGCAAGAAGGTTACAGAAAAGGAAATTATAGGAAATTAGACATAGAAAAATTCTATGCCTAACTTTAAAGATCTAGGATATAAGAATATGCAACCCTCTGTAAAAAAAATTATTGATCTATAGGTATAGTAAAAACTATATTACAACCCTAGCTCATTCATTTTTTTCACAAATTCTTCTTTATCCATCTTTTCAAATTTCGGATTATAAATATCTTTATCTGGTTCTGCTTCAAAGCTTGTAAAAAAGGCATTATTATTAGTAAATTTAAATCCAATAATCAAAGTTTTTTGGTTTGCTGGAATATTGTTAAATCCAATAACATTTAGTTTGCCATTAAATGAGTTTGGGCTCATAATAGAACGTTTATTATTAAAAATTGCATAATAATTATCGTACATAGATTTAGCAAGTACCTTAATATCTCGTTTCAATTGATAGCTATAAAATCTATCGCAATTGATCCAACCTAGTTTCTTAGTTCTAAGAAAAAACTCATTATGAAATTTGCCTTGTAATTCATCGTATTCTTTTATTGAATCATTATTTATTAATGTTTCGTAATCGAAATCTGAATTAATTCTATTGTTTTCATCAACAGGAAGTCCTCCATCTAATACAAAGTTAAATGGTACAGTCATTTGAACAGAAACTGCTTTACCATTTTGTTTGCCTGGATTCCAGGATGGTGTTAAACTAAGTACTCTTAACACTTCATAATTAAAAGCTGGATGAGGACTTCTGAGAATTTTAGGATTTTTAATGTTTCCTGACTCATCTATAATAAAATTAACTAATACGCTCCCCTGAATTCCTTTTTCCTGTAAAATTACAGGATACCTTAACTTTGATCGCACATATGCACTAAAAGCACTGGTATTACCACCAAGAAATGTAGGCATATCCTCCACTACAAAATATTTTAGATCTTCGAATTCTGATATATCAATGTTATTTTCAAATTCCCAATCTATTCCATTATCAGTTTTATTACCTGTAAATATGTGCATAGAATCACGTTCAGTAATATCTGTAAATTTTAATCCAATACTGGCTTCTTTATCCATTACACATTCTTCACCATCGGAAAAGGCCTGAATATATAACATACCCCCTGTCTCCAATATTTTATTCCCTGATTGTGTTGTCAGATCAGCCTCAATCATTTCAGGAACATCATAGTATTCTGTAACTTGCAATTTAATTAATCCTTTGGGAGTACTTTTATCACCTTTTAAAATCAAACAGTTCCTGAGTAATTCAATTTTGGTTCCTCTTTCACACACAATAATGGTGTCCTTCATATTATCTATAACAAAACTTTGAGGTGTTTTATATTTTGGCTTTTTTACTTGATAATTGGCTTGAGGAATTAGAACATCTACTTTTCTAAACTCAATATCTTTGGAAAAACTCTTCTCTTCACCAAAATTCTCTTTTTGTATCCTTATTCTTTTATCTAGCTCCAATAAGTAACTCTCTACAGATACTAAACGCTGCTGAGCTAATTTCTGATTATAGTAGTTGGTACCAATTGTATCTGCATATCCTTCAAGAAAAAGTTCTGTAGGTTTATTTTCTTCGATAAAGTTTGTTAAATATGCTTTTGATTGTTTATCCAGGTAAGACGTACCTGACTCAAAATGAATTGTTATATTTTGGCCAAATGTAAAAAAAGAAATCATCTGTATAATCAAAATAAAGCTTAGTTTTTTCATAGTTACATAGAATTTTATATATAAATCAATTATAAAAACGCCTATGTTTCAAGAGGTATACCACAAAAAGACACACATCTTTAACATACATCACACAAACCTAAACATCAACCATTTACAGATTAAAAATCAACATTCCTAATGAATTTCACTAACAGTATTATCGCCCACATGGGCGAAATTAGTATGCACCTTTTGTATTGAAAAAGCTTATTTCAAAAACAGAAAATTAAGTATATATATAAGATGAAACAGAGGAAAATATTAATGGAACCAAAGTGTAATGGATTATAAGCCACTCACTCACCAATAATGTTTAAGCCAATAAATTTGAAAAAATAAAATATTCTTAAAAAGGATGATTATTCCGTTCTTAAGAACTCACACCTAACAGATTCTACTTTTTCAAAACGGCCTACAACTTTTTCAATTTCAGATTGACGTAAACTAAATTCTATAGTACATGAAAGATCAAATTTTTGGTTAATTAACTGTATATTTTCATCTTTCACAATCTTCATTACATCATTCATTGCTAAATAATCAAAATTTATAGCATAGATATCATTTACAGTCTTTTCAACAATAGTAGTATTATTTATGGCATCAATTGTAGCTTCTTTGTAGGCATGTATTAATCCGGGAACACCTAGTTTGGTTCCTCCAAAATAACGTATTACAACTACTAAAATATTTGTAAGCTCATGAGATCGTATTTGTCCATGAATAGGCTTGCCTGCTGTACCTGATGGCTCACCATCATCATTGGCTCTGTATTTTAATCCGTCAGCTCCTAATTGCCATGCAAAACAATGGTGTCGGGCATCGTAAAACTTTTCTTTTAAAGCTGAAACGTGCTCTTTTATTTCATCTTCAGAATAAACGGGATAAGCGTAGGCAATAAACTTACTTCCTTTTTCTTTATATATGCCCTCAGAAGGCTCTGCTATTGTTTTGTATTTATCTAAAATTTGATCCATAATCTGGCACAAAATTAATAAATCTAAAACATTGACATAATTCTTTGCTTTAGTAATTAATTTAAACGTATTTTTATATGTAAAATCCCATATGAATGAATATCCAAGGTAAGTACATTATTTATAACGGAGAATTGTTATTAGCTACTGATATTGAAGCTCCGGAACCGACATCATACTCTGTAATCTATGAAGTTTTTAGAATAGAAAACCAAAAACCATTGTTTTTACAAGATCATTTGGTTCGCTTATTCAACGGACTTCAGAAATTAGTTACCAAAGTAAGTTTTAGTAAGAGTGAAGTGAAAGATTATATCAAGCAATTAATTGATATAGAAAATATAACCAATGGAAACATTAAAATATCCTGCTTTAGTACAAAAGATGAAGTAGAAATATTGTTAATTCATTTTATCCCGACTTTTTACCCCTCTGCTGATGATTATGAAAATGGTGTATCTACAATTTTACTTCATGCAGAAAGAGAAAATCCTAACGTAAAGGTTGATAATACTCAAACCAGAAAAAAGGCCATCAATCTTCTAAAAGACAGTCCTCATTACGAGGCTTTGCTGGTTAATCATGATGAGCTTATTACCGAGGGCAGTAAATCTAATGTATTTTTTATTATTGAAAACCAGATTTACACAGCTCCTGAGCATTATATTTTGCCAGGAATAATGCGCTCAAAAGTAATTGAATGTATTCTTAGTTTAGAGATAGAACTCAAATTTGAGTGTATACATAGCAATCAGCTTCAGTATATCGATGCAGCCTTTATTACAGGAACTTCTCCCAGAATCTTACCTATAAATGCAATAGATGAGTTTACATTGGATGTAAATAACAATCTGCTGAGAATCTTAATGAAAAACTTAAAGCTTCTAATAAGGGAATCCTTTGACACAGCTTCGTAATTGCTTCGAAGCAGCAATGGTAGAAAATCATATTTAAGACATATATAATACATATAAAACCCATACCAAACTCATTAATCAGTGAGTTTGGTATGGGTTTAGTATGTTTTTAATATAAGTTACGTATGAGTTTGTACAGTACCCAACTCAAAGTTATTACCTGGCATGTACAAACAAAGTCATTATCTCTTCATCACCAATTGTGTTCTGGCAATCTTATTATATACAGATTCTGCAATATGATCATAAGTATTTGATCCTGGCAATACTGGTTCAAGAAACTCTACAATTACCTTTTTAAAAGGTCTTGGAAACTTACTTCCTTTGGGTAATGCATCGTAAGCACCTTTAATAGATACAGGTACCACAGGTACATTTAATTCTCGACTTAAAATAGCAAAGGTCTTTTTAAAATCACCTAAATGTCCATTTTTAGTTCTGGTACCTTCCGGGAAAATAATCAAATTCTTTTTCTTCTTTAAAGCCTCTCCCATTTTTTGAATAGACTCTTTAAGATCTTTATTTAAGTCCATTATAATCACATGATTTCTATTGGCGATGAACTTTAACCAACGTTTGCTCACATGCTTTTCCTTAGCATAGAAATAAGTATTTTTAATGGTTTTATTCTTTAAGAACGAAGCAACAAACAGCCCATCAAAATAACTTTGATGGTTTGGTGCAATAATACATGGTTCATCGGGAATATTCTTTAATCCTTTACCTTTTAAACCGAAATACATACTAAAAAAGAACTTAGATATCTTAACAAACAAACGACCTGTAAACCAGGTTTTAGGCAATGATATATGTACTCTTTCTTTTAATATTTTAGTCCAGTCAACCTTTTCAACTTCCATTTTACTTCTGTTGGTATGAAGGTATTCACTTAAAGCTAAAACATTATCAAACTGAGTTAATTCACCCGGATCAATATCAACACCAAATGTAGAATGTAAGAAAACCTGTAGACTCACCTTATCCAAAGAATCCAGACCTAAATCCATTTCAAGATGATGTCCGGGTAAAACTCGCTTATGCTTTTCCTGTTCAAGATATTGAGCTACAATATTATATTCCTCAAGATCAACTTTTACTTCCTCTACTTCTTTAACCTCCTGAACATTCTCCAATTCAGCTAACTTAAATCTTCTGATTTTACCTAATCTAGTACGAGGAAGTTCACCATTTAAAATGGTTATATCCATAATCTTTTTATAAGAAGCACACTGCTTATTATAATCTTCGATTACTTCCTTTTTAATTTCCTGATATAAAGAAGAGACATTGTTATTCTTGTAATCTAATTCATCAGAAGGTACCACAATAGCTTTAAACTGATCACCACTCTGATAAACGCCTACTTCTTTTACAAAAGCAGCATAACTCTCAAGCTTGTTTTCTATCTCTGAGGGATTAATATTTTTACCATTTGATAAAATCAGAATCTCTTTTTTACGACCAGTGATGTATAAATAACCGGCCTCATCAATATGACCCAAATCACCAGTGTAGAGCCAACCATCTTGTAATACTTCAGCAGTTTCTTCAGGGCGATTATAGTACCCCTGCATAATATTATCCCCCTTCGCAACTATCTCTCCATCCTTAAAATCTACTGTGCATGAAGGTAATATAAAACCAGGAGACCCAATTTTAACCTTTCCAGGTCGAGTAAAGGTAATCATAGGAGCGGCCTCTGTCATTCCATAACCTTCCAGTACTTCAAAGCCCAAAGTTTTAAAGTCATTACCTACTTCTTTATCTAAAGCAGCACCACCAGAAATCATGTAGCGGATATTACCACCAAATTTTTTATGTACTGTTCCAAAAACAAGTTTTGAAAAAGACTGAGAGTTTATTGCCCCTGCCAGTTTAAACAATCCGGTAGCAACTTTACTCTTATTAATTTTATCTTTTATTCCTTTTTGAATAGCTGAATATAAACGAGGAACTCCTAATAATAAGGTAACTTTACACTCCTGCAGTGTTCTGATAATATCTTCTGATGCCATTGATGGCGACAATGCTACTTTTCCTCCTGCATATAAGGGCATTACCATTGTTCCAAGCATTGGGAAAATGTGATGCAATGGAAGCAGCATTAACACAGTATCTGTAGATTTATATATTTCTACATCCTTAGAAACAGCCTTAATGTTAGCCAATAAATTTTTATAGGATAACATTACCCCTTTAGGATTTCCTGTTGTTCCTGATGTATAGATAATTACTGCTGTTTCATTTTCATCAGGATTTATAATTGGAAACTTATAACTCTTATCTCCCTCTAAATCTTCGTATTCATCAATTAGAATAACAATTGGAGTATAATTAACATTTTTTAATGCTAACTCTAAATCTTGTTTCTTTCCTTCTGAAACAAAAATCACTTCTGGTTTACAATCATTTATGATATAAGCAACTTCAGGTATTGTGCTTAAATAGTCAATACCAACAGCTATTGCATCATTATTCCATGAGGAATAAAAACTATAAACCCAACCTAATCTGTTTTCTGAATAAATACCAACTTTGTTGGTTGTTTCTGCTTTATACAAAGTAGAAAAATGAGCGATTTTCTCACCTAAAGCATTATAAGTTATCGTCTTCTCATTTGCCTGAATGGCAACATTCTCTCCCTTATTTATAAACATGTAGTATTTTTAATTGCGGCCAAATATAATTAAAAAATAAATTCAAATGTTCAAATCAAAGTTAAGACATCAATAATCTGATTTTAACAGTCATATTTATCAATTAAAGCAACCTATGAAAACCATACCTTTAAACAGATATTTTGAAATATTGTTTCAAAACTTCAATAAAAAATGAATCTTACAAGACTGTATTAATTACTGATAATAAGAACTATAACATTATTACAACAAAACAACATCTATTAAGTTACAAAAGTTATTTTGCATATTCACTAGGAGAAACCCCAAACTTGGTTTTAAAACTTTTAGAGAAACTTGACAAGCTGTTAAAGCCTACATTATACATAATTTCAGTAATGTTACCTTCATTATTCTGTATCATTTGAGCAGCCTTTTGAAGTCTGTAATTTTTAAGAATATCTTTAGTAGATTGATTTGTTATTGCTTTTAGTTTACGATACAAATGTGTAGAACTCATTCCTAATTTTGAGCTAATCATATCAACAGAAAGTTCAGGATTACTTATATTTTCAGAAATGATAACCATTACCTTTTTAATAAAAACTTCATCCTGATTAGCTTCCGTATTATCTGTTTCCTGTGGTTTAATTAAGAGTTGTTTTTTAATAAAATCATATAATTGCAGATCTCTTTCTAACAAGTTATAAATACAAGCTTTCAGGTAATTGATATCAAAAGGCTTTGTTATATACATACTGGCACCACTTTCAACACCTTCAATTTTTTGTATATCTAATGATTTAGCAGTTAATAAAATAACGGGTATTTGATGAAGTGCAGCATTCTTTTTCATTGTTTTACACATTTCAATACCATCCATAACAGGCATCATAATATCAGAAACAATAATATCTGGCTTAACTTCTAAAGCCATTTCTATTCCCATGTTACCATTTGTTGCCTTATAAATATTGAATTCAGATGACAAGTTAATTTCAATATAATTCAATATATCAGGATTGTCATCTACAATCAAAAGCTTTTTAAGATTACTTTGATAAACAGGAACATCTTCTGATTCTTTAGCCACTGCAGATATAACATGATCTGTTGATTCGATTACTTCAGGATCCGGTAATTCTATTGGAAACACAAAAGTAAACTCACTACCAGTACCAATCTCACTTTTCACTTTAATATCACCATTATGCATCAAAGCATATTGTTTAGCCATTGCCAATCCAATACCAGTACCTTGCTGTCCTGATGCATTATTATTGGCCTGATAAAAACTATTAAAGATTTTAATTTGGTCTGAAATATTTATTCCCGAACCACTATCTATTACTTTTATCTGAATTTTATCAACCCTGTCCTGAATAATTTTTTCTAAAATAATTTGAATCTTACCACTAGGAGGAGTATGTTTAAATGCATTAGCCAGTAAATTAAATAATATAGCTTCTATTTTTTCTTTGTCACACAAAATTAAACAAACATCCTCCTTTGTATTGAAAGTATAATCGATTTCATTTCGGGATGCCAGATCTAAGAATGACTCATATACTTCTTTTGAAAAAGATATAATATCGATATTGCTTTTAATTAAAGGAACCCCTTGCTCCTCCATTTTTCTAAAATCCAGTATTTGATTTACCAACTTCAGTAATCGCTTGGAATTCTTTTCAGCAAGCTTTAACATCTCAAGATTTTTACCATGCAATTCTCCGGAATTTAAAACCTGTTGAATTGGAGGAGTTATTAAGCTTAATGGAGTTCTAAACTCATGTGAAATATTAGTAAAAAACTGTTGTTTAGTATTTAGAATTTCCTCTGAGTGTACCTTTTCCAGATTTGCCAGTCTTAATTGATTATACAACTTTTGTCGTTTCAAATAAATACTAAAAGTCAGATAAATCAATCCTATAAAGATTAATATATATAATGCTATAAAAGGTCCACTAAGCCATAAAGGCGGCAAAATGACCACCTCTAATCGTGTTGTTTTATCACTCTTTAAACCAGCATAATTTACAGCCTCAACATCAAACTCATATTTACCTGGTTTTAAATTAGAATAGGCAGCGTAATTTACATCCTGAGTACTTCTCCATTCTGAATCATAGTTAAGCAATTTATATCTGAAGTGGCTTTTTTTAGGTAGCCAATAATTTAAGGTTGAAAAATAAAATGTAAGTGAATTATTAGAGTACTTTAATTCAAGCCTTTTTGTGTAAGCTATATCATTTTTAAGTATTTCTCTTGATTGTTGAATATCTATTCTGTCGTTATTTATTTGAAGTCCTGAAATTACTGCACTGGGCAAGTTAACCTTACTAACCTGTATTGCTGAATTTACCTCAACATATCCATTATCTCCTCCAAACAAAACCAAACCATCTTTTGAAGAAGCGCTACATTTAGCATAGAAATTTTTTAAAGGAAAACTAGGATTCAAGGGCATTGAAATAATATCATTTGAAGAGGTATTAAACCGTGAAACAGTGGTTAATGAAGCCATCCAAACAGAAGTATCACTGTTAATTTCTAAACTAATTGGTGTTTGAATAACCGGATTATCTAAGGTATATATCTTGGAACTGTCGTTTGCAGGAAAATAATGCACCAATAGTTTATTTGAAGCAATCCAAAGGCTTTCTTTATCAGAAGTAGTCATACTTGAAATACTCTGCTTACCAAACATTTCGCTAATGGAAGGTACAATTTCCTTAACCAGAGTTTCGTTGTTAATTTTATAAAGCTTCGCACCATCAGAATAAAAAATATCTTCATTACAGGAAAATATTTTATCTGGAGCCGCATCTTCTATTTTAGAAAAACGTATTGTTGAAAGATTATTAAGATTACCTGTTACTTTAAAAACACCACCCTCCCATGCATTCACCCATAAACTACCTTCATTAGAAATCGCAAAACTACTTATATAATTAGATGTTAAACCATTACTTCTATTGGCACTTATAGAACTCATTACCTCTTTTTCCGGATCCCAGATGTTTATTCCACCTGCCGTTCCAATCCATATCCTTCCATAAAGATCTTCTACTACAGCATATGTATTATCCAACAATAACTTATGCTCAGAATTTACCGTAAAGTAATTTCTTTTATTATTTTTTAAATTCTGAATAATGACTCCATGAATAGTAGCCATATAAATATTTCCATCATTGGCTATTAAAATATCCCTTATTTGATTACCTGCTTTTTGATTGTTTATGGAATAAAATTCTTCATGTAACTTAAAGAATGGATTTCGTTTATTAATGATACTTATTCCATTTGATGTTAATAACCAAATTACATCATTACGATCTCTATAAATATCCCATATAACATTATTAGCAATACTATGATTAAGAATAGGGTTATGATAATAGGTATCTATTTGCTCAAAATTCAAATTAAAAACAGATAAACCAAAATCGGTTCCTAACCATAAATGATCATCTTCCTTATATATACATTTTACAACCTCATTAGTAATTTGAGTGTTCTCACTATTATATAACGTAGACTCAAATGTATGCGCATTAAAAACTGCCAATCCGGTTTCTGTACCAACCAATAAGATAGAGTCATTTTGATTATTTAAAGGGCAAATGTCCAAAATCAGATTATTCTTTAACAAAGGCTTATAATCTCTCTTTAAATCGAAAGAATCAAACTTACCATTTTTATATCTGTTCAGTTTATGATAGGTACCAATCCACATTGAGCTATCAGAAGCTTCATAAAAACACCGAATGGTAGAATGGCTTAGATTACTATTTTGAGGGTCGAAATATTTATATTGATTTTTACTTTTATCAAATATGATTAAACCTTTAGATGTACCAATCCATAAACGACCATCCATAGCCTTATATAAACTACGAATAGTTGTTTCCGGACCTAAATTAACCCTAGTCACTTCAAATGTAATTGTATTCAGATAACATAAACCTGCAGATGTGCCAACCCAAAGCGTATCTCCTTCAATCAATAAGGTACCAACATTATTACTCGTAATTGAATTATGTGTAGCATCTTGCTTAAATATGATTGTTGAATAACCATCATATCTGCAAACGCCGTTTGTGGTGCTAATCCACATAAAACCAAGTCTATCCTGAACCACAGAATTAATCACATTGGAGGGAAGGCCATCTTCCTGACGAAGGTTTGAGAAGTATAAAGACTCCTTATCCTGAGAAAATAGAATAGAAACAAAAAGAAGATTAAGAATTACAATTATGCAATACCTAAAACAAAACGCTTTCGTTTTTTCATTTTTTTTCATTCTAATCATAATTCTTAACAAAAAGCTTAAATCTTGTTTTAAACAATTGTAATGTTTCAACAAGTTCAAATCAAATACAAGAATAAACTAAAGATATCTATTTTTTACAATGAACCTTCTTTTTGTATGGTTTAAAACAATAATTGTAAGATATTAACAAATAACAAAAACTTCCGCATCCCTTGTAGATAAAGGATTTCATATTTCCATCAATAAAAATGTAAGATTTGAACAATTATTAGTAAGCTATGAAAAAGCAACAAAATTAACACTTGTTTACTTTTGGTGATAGAAATTAAGACACGTATTTATTATAAGTATATCATGATGCAAAAAACACTTTATAAAATAGCATTTGCTTTTTCATTCACATTGTTAATATGTACATCCTGTACTAAAAAAGTGAAGCCTATTAGTGAGTTTATGATGGGAGTTGATTTATCATATGTAAATCAGGTAGAAGATCACGGTGGCATATACAAAGAAAATGGAAAACCAATTGATTGCTTTAAATTATTCAGAGATAAGGGAGCAAATATTGTAAGACTTAGAATTTGGAATAATCCAGACTGGGTTTATGAGGTATATGGAAAAAACACTCCTTTATATAGTGGTTTGGATGATATTAAAAAATCAATAAAAAGAGCTAAAGATTTTGGAATGGCAGTTAATCTGGATTTTCATTATTCAGATATATGGGCTGATCCTGAACATCAGAAAGTTCCTAAGGCCTGGGAAAACATCAACAATATAGATGTACTATGTGATTCACTGTATAATTATACTTTTCAGGTATTGAGCAGTTTAAAAAATGATGATCTTTTACCTGAAATGGTTCAAATAGGTAACGAAACCAATTGTGGTATGATGATCACAGAAACTCAGGATTCATTTCCTAAACTTTCTATATGCGATAACAATTGGGAAAATTTTGGTAAGGTACTTAATGCTGGCATCAAAGCAGTCAGAGATATTGATGCAAAGAGTGGCAATAAAACAATTATTGCTTTACACGTAGCTGATCCTGTAAACTTAAACTGGTGGTTTAAGGGAATTATTAACAAGGCAAACGTGACTGACTTTGACATTGCCGGATTCTCTTATTACCCACATTGGCATAAAGAGATCTCATTTAAAGATCTTCCTGCGGTTGTAAACAAGCTAAAAAATGAAATAAAGAAAGACATTGTAATTCTGGAAACAGGCTATCCATTCACAACTAAACAAGGTGATGAATACAAAAATATATTTGGAGAAGATAGTAAAGTTGAGGGTTATCCTGTAAGTATTGAAGGACAAAAGCAATTTTTAACTGACCTTACTAATAATATGATCCAGGCAGGTGCTAAAGGGGTTATGTATTGGGAACCTGCCTGGATTTCTTCAGACATGAAAGATTTATGGGGACATGGTTCTGCCTGGGAAAATACAACTCTGTTTGATTATGATGGCAATACTACTGACGCCATCAATTATTTATCAATTAAATAAACCTGATTAAAATAAAAAAGCAAGATAACATAATTCTCAGCCACCCTCCTGAGTATCCATATCAGGAGGGGTCTTGCTCTCAAAAAGTACATAATAAACATTTACATACAGATGCAAAACATTTTAAAATTACTTCTACTCCTGGCTATCCAAATTGGATTATGGTCGTGTGTTGAAAAAAAAACAGATGCATTCACATCAGGCAAAAACTCCTTTAACAAAGGATGGGAGTTTATAAAAGATATTGATGTTGATATTGCAGAACTTGAACAATCCAATACGTTACAATGGGATCAGGTTTCGCTACCACATACAGCTCAAATTGAACCATTAGTCATTAAGGGTGATCAATGGCAAGGTACATGCTACTACAAAAAGAACTTTAGAATTAATAAAGAAATAGCAGGAAAGCACCTTGGCTTATACTTTGAAGGCGCCATGCAAGTATCTGAAGTATATCTGAATGGTAAATTACTTAAAAAACATTTAGGAGGATATCTTCCGTTTTATGTAGATATTACTAATGAAGTAACAACTAACGCAGATAATTGCCTGATTGTAAAACTGAACAATGAAAACAATCCACTGGTTCCTCCGGGAAAAGGTATTGATGTTTTAGATTTTAATTATTACAGTGGCATCTATCGTAATGTATGGTTCTATGTTAAAGATCCTCTACATATTTCAAACGAATTTGAAGTAGATCATGTAGCTGCAGGAGGTGTTTTTGTTACTTATGAAAATGTAAGTAAAAACAATGCGACTATCAATGTTGCTGTTGATGTGAAAAACGATGCTACTACAGATAACAGCTTTACTATTCAGACTGAATTATATAAAGGTGATCAGTTTATTCAATCAATTATTTCAAAGGAACAATCTGTTAAAGCAAACACCACAACTATTGTTAATAATAAATTAGAGGTCGAGAATCCTGAACTTTGGTCTCCAAACTCTCCTTCTCTATACAAATTGCTTGTAAAAACACTATCCAACGGACAAGAAATTGATCAACGTAATTTAAATATTGGAATCAGATCTTTTGAAATAACAGCTCAAGAAGGATTTAAAATCAACGGTGAGAAATTAAAACTAAGAGGAACAAACAGACATCAGGAATATCCATATGTTGGTTATGCTTTATCTGATAATGCCAACTATCGTGATGCTTATAAAATTAAGCAAGCCGGATTTAACTTTGTTCGACTTTCTCATTATCCACAAAGTCAGTCTTTTATTAATGCCTGCGATGCGTTGGGTATTTTGGTAATGGACGCTATTCCGGGGTGGCAGTTTTTTGGTAATGAAGAATTTCAGGCTAATGCCATTAAAGATGTAAGAAGAATGGTTCGTGTGGATCGTAACCACCCTTCTGTAATCATTTGGGAAGCTTCGTTAAATGAATCACTAATGACCAATGAGTTTATGGAAAAATCCCATCAGGTTGTTCATGAAGAGTTTCCTGGATCAAACGTATATTCCAGTGGATGGTTAGATTATGCTTACGATGTATTTATTCCGGCACGACAACATGCTAAGCCGCCTGTTTACTGGAATGATTACAAAAAGGATACCCCTTTATTTATTGCTGAGTATGGCGATTGGGAATATTACGCACAGAATGCAGGTTTTAATCAAAAAGCATTTAAAGATCTGTCTGACGAAGAGCGTACTTCGCGCCAGTTAAGAGCTTACGGTCAAAAACGTTTAGCACAACAAGCTTTAAATTATCAGGAATCTCATAACAGCAACTTACAAGGAAATGCTATTGGAGATGCGAACTGGTTAATGTACGATTACAACCGTGGTTATACAAACGACCTGGAATCATCAGGTATTATGGATATTTTCCGCTTGCCTAAATTTGCTTTCTACTTTTATCAAAGTCAGGCTAATATTGGCGAATCTTCTTTAAATGATTTTGCAAAGCCAATGGTTGCCATTGCTAACTACTATAACGACCCTTCATTCTTAAACATAAAAGTTTATAGTAATTGTGATGAAGTAGAGCTATTTGTGAACAACAAAAGCATTGGAAAACAAAAGCCGGATCAGGATAGAAACAGCACCCATTTAACTCACCCTCCATTTACCTTTCAATTGGATGCTTTTACTCCTGGCCAAATAGAGGCAAAAGGATATGTAAATGGAAAAGTAGTAGCTCAAGCTATTCAAAAAACACCAGGTGAAGCTAAAGGCATCAAATTATGGATAGATGAAAGTGGCAAAAAGCTTCAAAGCGCTTGCAACGATATTGTGTTTGTATATGCTGCTGTAACTGATGAAAATGGTACTATAAATCCTTTAGCTGAAAACAGTATTAAATATGCTATTTCTGGAGATGCCGAACTGATTGGTTCTAATCCAATAAATGCTGAAGCAGGTATTGCAACTATTTTATTAAAAGCTGGAGAGAATCCAGGTAACATAACCATAACTGCATCTTCCGAAGGTCTTGGATCAGGAAATTTAGAAGTAACAATTGAATAAACAATTGAATAAAAAATGCATGCAAATATATTATTAAGAAAGAAAAAGTTAAGTCTTAAAATCAGTGTTAATCATTAAAAATTTAATTAATCAAAGAATTTATACATATGAAACAAGTCAAAATAGAAAATTCTCTCATATAGAAGGATAATTTATTTGGGTGAGTTCCATATATCAATTCAAAACAAATTTATACATATGAAAATCAGTATTAAAATAAGGTTGGCCTTAATAATTCTGTTTTGTAGTCTGGGAGCAGGAATATATGCACAACAGACTCAAATATCAGGATCTGTTTTGGATGCCAAAACAAAGGAGCCCATTCCTGGTGTTACTGTTGTAGTAAAAGGAACCACAAGGGGTGTTATTACAGATTTTGACGGAGCTTACAACATAGAAGCAAGCACTTCTGAAACGTTGCTGTTCTCATTTATTGGTTATCAAACACAAGAACTTCCGCTAGCAAATGTGGCTAGCACTACCATTTTACTTCAATCTGACGTTGTTAGTGTTGACGAGGTTGTGGTTGTGGGTTATGGTCAACAAAAGAAAGGTGATTTGACAGGTGCGGTATCCAATGTATCGGCAAAGGATTTTAACCAGGGAACGGTTAGTTCTCCTGCACAGTTGATCAACGGTAAAGTTTCCGGAGTTCAAATTACTTCTGGCAGTGGATCTCCTTCTAGTGGTAGTACAATTCGTATTCGTGGTGGAGCATCATTAAATGCAAGTAATGATCCTTTGATAGTATTGGATGGTGTTCCTTTGGAAGCTGGTGGTATCAGCGGAAACAGCAATAACTTTTTAAGCTTGATTAATCCAAGCGATATTGAAAGCATGACTGTTTTAAAAGATGCTTCTTCTACTGCGATCTACGGATCAAGGGCTTCGAATGGGGTTATCATCATTACAACAAAAAAAGGATCTCAGGACAAGATCAAGATAAACTTCTCAACTAATAATTCTGTTCAGGTAAAAACTAAATTGGCAGATATGTTATCTACATCTCAGTTTCGTAACCTTGTTCAAACAGAAGGTTCTGATGAACAAATTGCATTATTGGGATCATCTAATACTGATTGGAACAATGAAGTTTTTAAACCGGCAATAGGTTCAGATAACAACTTAAGTATTTCAGGAGCCATTGCAAATGTACCATATCGTGTTTCGGTTGGATATTACAATCAGGATGGAATCCTTAAAACAGATAATATGCAAAGAACAACAGGTAACTTATCTGTTTCACCTGCATTTTTTGAAGATCATTTAAAAGTAAATATTGGCGTTAAAGGTTCATATAACAAAAACAACTTTGCAAATACAAGTGCTATTTGGGGAGCTGCGACATCCAACCCTACTAGTCCAATTTATACAAACAGCGATGCCTTTGGTGGATATTATGAAGCCATTGATTCAGAAGGTAAACCTGTAACTGGTGCTGTATTAAATCCATTGGGATTATTGAAACAATACCATTCTACAAGTACAGTAAACAGAATTATTGGAAATATGGATGTTGATTATAAGTTACACTTTTTACCTGAGTTAAGATTACACGCCACATTGGGTTACGACTATGCTGAAGGTGAAGGTAGTATTTATGTTCCTGCATCGGCTGCTCAATATTATTTAAGCGATGGTCGAGATTATACTTATGGTCCTCAAAAAAAGGAAAACAAATTATTGACTACCTATTTAAATTATAAAAAAGTACTTGAAAACATTAACAGTAATGTTGATTTTACTTTAGGTTACGATTACCAATTCTGGAAAAGCACTACTAATGCTTACGAAGAATATAACACTTTAGGCGTATCTCAAAGTTCTGTTGCTGCTGATGATCAACGCCATGCTTTAATTTCTTATTACGGAAGATTAAATTATAACTTCAAGTCTCGTTATATGCTAACTGCAACAGTCCGTCAGGATGGTACATCTCGTTTTAGCGATGATAATCGTTGGGGTACTTTCCCTTCTGTAGCTTTGGCATGGAGACTTTCTGAAGAATCATTCCTATCTGGAATTGAAGCTTTATCTAACTTAAAATTAAGAGCCAGTTATGGTATTACCGGTCAGCAAGAAGGTATTGGAAACTATAATTACCTTCCTGTTTATACCATCAGTCAGTTAGGAGCTCAATATATATTTGGTTCAAATGCCATTAACACTTATCGTCCGGAAGCTTATGTTTCTGATTTAAAATGGGAAACAACAAAGGCATATAACTACGGTATAGACTTTGGATTTTTAAACAACCGTATCTCAGGATCTGTTGAATATTATACTCGTAAAACAGAGGATCTGTTAGCTACTGTACCCTCACCTGCCGGGACTAACTTTGATAAAAATATTTTAACAAACGTTGGTAATGTAGATAGTGAAGGTCTTGAAGTATCATTAAATCTAACTCCTGTTGATAATGAAAACTGGACTTGGGATATGAGTTTTAATGCTACATGGCAAAAACAAACCATTAAAAACCTATCCATTATTCCGGGAACTGAAATTACCAATACCTCTGTAGGTCCAACTATTGATAGCTATTATTTCCAGGTATTAACTGAAGGATATGCTCCTTACATGTTCTATGTACATCATCAACTTTATACAGAAGATGGTAAACCTATTGAAGGTGCTTATGCTGATATTAACAATGATGGAAATATCAATACTGAGGATTTATACAGATATCATTCTCCATCTCCGGATTATATTCTTGGATTCAGTACTTCTGTAAGCTACAAAAACTGGAGCTTGAGCACTAGCTTGCGTTCATACATAGGTAATTATGCATACAACGGAATGGCCATGAATGCAGGTGCTTTTGGAACAATGTCATACAATGCATACCAGCTTAATAACTTACATAAAAGCTACCTTGAAACAGGTTTCCAAAGCAGACAATACTTATCTGATTATTATGTAGAGAATGCTTCATTCTTGAAAATGGATAACCTTTCATTAGGTTATAACTTTGGTAAGGTAAAGGATATGTTTAATCTGAACGTAACAGCAATGGTTCAAAATGTATTTACCATTACCAACTATTCTGGTGTAGATCCTGAGATTTCAAATGGCGTTGATAATTCATTCTATCCTCGACCTCGTATTTTCTCAGTGAGTTTAGGTATTGACTTTTAATTTTTAAAGATCTAAAAATGAAGAAATTATTATATATATTATTTATTGTAAATGTTCTCTTTTACACATCTTGCACCAGCGAATTAGATCAATATCCAAATATTGAAGAAACATCGCAAACGGTGTATTCAGATCCTGCCAATTATATATCAGCTTTAGCTAAATGTTACTCTTCATTTGTTACTGCAGGACAAGAAAAAGGTGGTGGTGATGCCGACCTTAGCAGTAATAATGGTTACGACTATATGCGTTGTTATTTCAATGTACAGGAAGCTGGAACTGACGAATTAGGTTCTACCTGGATTGAAGGTGATAACATTGGTGATTTAACCTTTTTAACCTGGGATGCTAACGATCCATGGGTGGCTGATATGTATTATCGTTGCTATTACTCTATTTCTCTTTGTAATGAGTTCCTTAAAAATGCCACTGATGCAAAAATTTCAGGATTTACTGCAGAGGAACAAGAAGACATTAAATTATACAGAGAAGAGGCTCGTTTCCTTCGTGCATTATCTTATTTCCATGCCATGGACTTGTTTCATGATATCCCATTTGCAGATGAAGATGTAATCGGTAGTTCAACGCTTCCTGAAGAAAAAACTTCTGCTCAGATATTTAACTTCCTTACTACTGAATTAAAAGATTGTAGCGAAAATATGTTAGATATTGATGCATGTGAATACGGTCATGCTCCTCGTGCAGCAGCATGGATGTTACTTGCTCGTATGTATTTAAATGCAGAAACATATGAGGTTGGTGCTAAATACGATTCTTGTATGATCTATTCTCAAAAAGTAATTGACGAAGGTTATGCTTTAGAATCTGATTATGGAAAACTATTTAATGCTGATAATCACTTAAGAGTTGGTCGTGGTAACGAAATTATTTACCCTTTAGTTGTTGATGCCACTCATGTTCTTTCATGGGGAGCTACAACTTACCTTGTTTGTGGTGAAGTAGATACTGATTATGGTCCTGCTGCAAATGACGTAGGAGTTGCAAGTGCATGGAGTATGTTTAGAATCAGAGGTGAAATCCCTGCATTATTTGACATGGATAATGATTACAGAGCAATGTTTTACACAGAAGGACAAAATCAATATATGGATAATGGTGTTAGCGACAGAACTGGCGGATACTTTGTGCAAAAATGGAGTAACCTGACTGATTCTGGTGAAGCAGCCACTAACACATCTAGCGATGGTGTAAATACTGATTTCCCGATGTTCCGTTTAGCTGATGCATATTTAATGTATGCCGAAGCAGCTGCTCGTTCAAATACAAATATGTCAACCGCATTAGGTTATGTAAATGAGTTAAGAACAATGCGTAATGCAGCAACTGTAACAGAAAGTAATTTAATGGCAACTACAGATGGTATTCAGTATAAGTTTTTCCTTGACGAAAGAGGAAGAGAATTATACTGGGAATGTGTAAGAAGAACAGATTTAGTTCGTTTTAAGTGCTTTACTTCTGATAGTTACATATGGCAATGGAAAGGTGGCGTTAAAGATGGTAAGGCTGTGGATGATAAGTACAACATCTATCCTATTCCTAACGCTGAACTTTCAGCTAATCCAAATTTATCTAACGACGATTATTAGTAAAAGGTATTATTATGAACAAATTATTCATATATCTGGCATTATGCTGTTTTGCAATATTTACAGCATGTGAAAAAGACGGAGACAAGATTATTGTTTCCGGATTGGGTTCTTCGGATATTGTTTCCAGCGAATCTGACATTGTATTGACCAAGGATAATAAAGACGCTCCAATGTTAGCTTTAACGTGGAATGAGAGTGAGCTTACTATTAGCAATCAGGCCATGAGTTTGCCTTCTGCTATCCCAAATACAATACTTGAGATTTCAAATACTGAAAGTTTTGAGAAAATCATTACTGTTGAGCCTGATGAAAACATTTATACGTTTACAGGCGCTGCTTTAAATACATTAGCTAAAAACTTTGCGTTTACTCCAGATGAGAGTACACCAATGTATTTCAGGATTAATGTTGCTTATGGCGATAACACTAAATCATATTACAGTAATACAATTGTAGCCAATATTACAAGCTATACAATTGATATGACCAAAGGATTTATCCTTGATTCTGATCAGGCGGAAACTGGCTTCGTTCTTTATTCTCCTGATTCTGACGGTGAATATTATGGATTTACAGGTTCTGGAGCATGGTATAACTGGTATTTATTAGAAGGTGATGGAACTGTTTGGGGTAATGATGGTGTTGATGGTACTGAGTTTCTTTTATCTTCTGATGAATCTACTCACTGGAACTTCTGGTATCCAGGTCAGGGAGGTTGTTATTACACTACATTAAGTACTTCTAACCAACAGTGGACAGCTACATATATTCCATCTTTAACTTTAAGTGGAGATATAGATGCAGAAATGACTTTTGAAAAGTCTGAAGTAAAATGGTTTGTTTCTGTTACAACAACTACTGATAATGCCACCGTTAAAGTAAGCACGACAGATGCTAAAATGTATAACCTTTCAACTGGTACAAGTGATGATGCAGCTGTAGCTAAAGAAATCGGATTTATTCCTGCAACAGATGGTAGTTTAAGTTTTGATATGACTGCAGCAAGTGCAGGTGACATTACTTTCGGAACTGCAGGTGATTATACACTTACATTCTATCTTGCTGATCCAACCAACTGGTATTACGAAATAACAGAGGGATCAACTGTTGTTGAACAACCAGCAAGTCCTTACTTATATTTACCTGGAGTTGATGATGGCATCTCAGGAAGCTGGACCTTCGATAATTACTTAAGATTATTGAGTGAAGATGACCTTACTTATGCTGGTATTGTTAATATTAATTCTCAATACGGGTACCAAATGGCTATTGAAGATGGCAATTGGGATGATGTTTATAAAATGGGCGATACAGAAGGAACTCTTGCATTCCAGGGAGCAAACAATATTACTGCTCCGGGTACAGGTTTATACTTAATTCAGTCTGATCTTACAAATCTTACATATTCACACACTGAAGTTACAAGTGTAAGTTATGCCGGATTTAATGATGATTGGAACCTTGTTCAAATGACACCTTCATCCACAGATGGTGTATATACAAGCAGTGTAACTATTAGTGCTGCATCTGAATGGGGAGCTAAATTGTATTTAAATGGCGGCTGGGATTATTCCTTTGGTGGTTCTGAAGGTGCTCTTTATTTTGGAGGAAATGGAATTGCAGACGATGCCTCTATAAACTCAGGAACTTATGATATCATTGCCGATGTAATTAACCAGACTTATGTATTATTGGGTACTGAAGTATATATCACAGGTCTGAACGATGTTTGGGATTTTGAATCTGTTGTTTTAACAAAATCAAGTACGGGAGTATATACAGGTACTGCTACAATTAATTCTCCATCACCATGGGGTATGGCAATACATATTGATCAGTCTTGGAACAGATATTTTGGTGGTTCATTTGATTCCTTAACATATCTTGGAGCTAACATTACTGATGACCAAAGTCTGGCATCAGGAACATATAATGTTACAATTGACTTTATTAATAACACTTGTACATTCGAGGCTCAATAATTAGAAAAGGTAAAGATTAAAAGGTAACAAGGTTAAAGGTTGATTTACTGTAATTAGAAATCACGAAAGAACATCAACTTTTAACCTGGAACCTTTAACGATGTATCCTAAATCTAATAATCACTGATTTAAATAATTTCGAAATATAAAATAATGAAGATTACAAATTTACTATACGTTATACTTTTCATTTTCATCGCTTTCACATCTTGCGATGATGATGATAACAAAAAAACGACTCCTGTTGATCCACCAGTTGAAGAAGATATGAGTGGTTTTGCAAGAGGTGCTGATGTCAGTTGGCTGACTGAAATGGAAAGCCAGGATGTTTTGTTTTACGATGCCGAAGGAAATGAAACAGAATGTATGTCACTGTTAAAAAGCATCGGAATGAACTCTATTCGTTTAAGAGTTTGGGTAAATCCTACTGATGGCTGGTGTAACAAAACTGACTTTCTGGTAAAAGCAAAAAGAGCAAACGACCTAAATATGCGTATTCTTGTTGACTTTCATTATAGTGATTCATGGGCTGACCCGGGTAAACAAAACAAACCGGCTGCTTGGGAAGGTCTAACATTATCTGAGCTTGTTACTGCAGTTGAAGAACATACTAAAGATGTATTAAATGCACTTAAAGAATGGGATATAACACCTGAGTGGGTTCAAATAGGAAATGAAACTACCTATGGTATGCTTTGGGATGATGATGAATCAATATCTGGTGGCTTAACTGCAAACAACGGAGCCAATTACACTCAACTACATAATGCCGGATACGATGTTGTTAAAAGCATATTCCCTGACGCCAAAGTAGTTTTGCATATCGACAGAGGAAATCGTAGCGATCTGACTCAAAACCTATTAACAACAACAGCAGCTAATAACATTAAAATAGATGTATTAGGATTTTCTCTTTATCCAGAAGTTGATAATTGGGAAAGCTATACCACTTTATGCATTAACAATATGCAATGGGTAGTTGATAATTATGATTATGACGTAATGATTTGCGAAGTGGGTATTTCAAATGATGCTGCCGAAACCGGAAAATCATTTTTATCTGGATTAATCACAAAAGTAAATGCTATTACCGACAATTCTGGTAACACAAAAGGACTGGGAGTATTCTACTGGGAACCTCAGTGTTATAACAATTGGAATGGTTATACAAAAGGAGCTTTTGACTCAGAAGGTATGCCAACTGATGCATTAAATGCTTTTGCAAAATAATAAACAATAAGTAACAAGGAGAAGGGATAAAGGAGAAAGTAAAAGGTAAAATCTTCCAGATAATTCAAATCTTGCTAAAGATTAAACTGTAGTTCTTTCTAAATATAAATGGTTAAAGCTTTATCAAAAAGAAATTTACAGCTTGTTTTATAATATCTGCTCAAGCTGTAAATTTCATCTTCCTTGTTCCATTCTCCTTTTTCCAAACTTAAAATACTCCCCTTCTTCTCTTTATTCTACCTTCAATTCCTTATTTTTGTAATAGAACATAATTTTAATATTCCAAAGCCTAAAAAACTTTCGATAATATTTAATTACAAAAGATATGGACAAAAAAGTATATGTATTCCTTGCTGATGGATTTGAAGAAGTAGAAGCATTAACACCTGTTGATGTTCTAAGAAGAGCTGATATTAAAGTAACTACAGTTTCAATTAGCAATTCCTTAACGGTAACAGGTTCTCACCAAATTTCAGTATTAGCAGATGCGTTATTTACTGATCTTGATTTTTCAGATGCTGATATGTTAGTATTACCAGGAGGTCTAACTGGAACACACAACCTAAATGATCATAAAGAATTAATTGATTTATTATTAGAATTTTCAGCAAAAGGTAAATTAATTGGAGCCATTTGTGCTGCACCTCTGATTCTTGGTCAACAAAAGCTTTTAGAAAACAAAAATGCAACCTGTTACCCTGGTTTTGAAGATAATTTAATCAATGCTAAATATACCGCTCAACCTGTTGAGGTTGCTGATAACATCATTACAGGAAGAGGTGTTGGTGCTTCAATGAAATTTGCATTACAATTAGTTGCCATGTTTAAAGGCGATGATTTTGCCAATGAATTAGCAAATAAAATGGTGGTTTCGTAAGAAATATATCGATTTAATAAATAAATGTGCGACTCCTATGGAGTCGTTTTTATTTAATCGCCATTTCTATAAACATGTAATCCCTCTGGGATTAATAAAATAAATGGTAAATAAGATGATTCCGGAAGTATCCACTTATGTTACTAAATTGTAGCCAGTACCATATCATTTTACCTACACTACCTTATAGCAAATTCATTCTCATATATTGCAAACTCCAGCTATTAGCTATAAACATGTAATCTTACTAGAATTATAAGAATGTAAAACAAATATTAATATCAGGGGTATCTACATATACTACTGCATTGTAGCTAGTACCATATTATTTTACCAACACTACCTTGTAGCAAATACATTCTCTTATATCCCAAACTCCATCTATTAGCAATAAACATGTAACCTTACTAGGATTATCAAATGTAAAACATATCATGATACCAGAGGTATCACACGTTTATAGCTTATTTTGCACCATGCACAAACGACTCCAGAGGAGTCGCACAACAAATATTTTTAGAAGAATAACATACCATTCAATTTAAAACATATCTTTGATAGTTATTAATTCAAAATCAAACCTAAATATTTGTTATACAATGGCCAATACCTATTCTCAATTATATATTCACATCGTTTTTGCTATTCATAATAGAGAAGCTTCAATTAATCCAAAATGGGAAGAGCAACTTTATAAATATATTACAGGAATTATTACAAAATCTGGTCAAAAACTACTAGCTATTAATGGTACTGAAAATCATATACATTTTTTTGTAGGAATTAAACCTAGTTGTTGTTTGTCGGATTTAGTAAGAGAAATTAAAAAGTCATCAACAAAATATATAGAAGACAATAAATTATGTATTTATAAGTTCCAATGGCAAGAAGGTTTTGGAGCTTTTTCCTATAGTCATTCGCAGATTGATACGGTCATCAATTATATTAAAAAACAAAAAGAACATCATACACAAAAAACTTTTAAAGATGAATATTTGGGTTTTCTAAGATTATTTAATATTGATTATAAAAATGATTATTTGTTTAAATGGAATGAATGAAGCTTGTGCGACTCCTCTGGAGTCGATATGTGATATGAACAATATGCTATTAACATGTGATACCTCTGGTATCATCCTGATTGCTGCTTACATTATAATCCACATCTGGATTACATGTTTTTAACGAATAGTTTGAGTACGCAATTTAATAGAATAAATTTATGCGAAAAGATAGAGTTAATAAATGATATACCACAAGTTATAACGCACAAATAAAGGTGTATATCTCTGGCATCATTTTATTTGTTGTATGTTTTATAATCCCAGAGGGATTACATGTTTGTAGAAAATGTAATATAATAAAAACGACTCCAGATGAGTCGCACCAGTCCCATAAATTATTCATATCAAAATTCTCCTTGCCTACCGCAAGATGGTAACTAATATCCTATCAATCCTTCAACACAATATCCATCATTCCTTTACTACTTAAACCATCACTCCTCAACAATCGAATTCTTTACTTCTATCTGAGTATCAGAATGCATAGAAATTTGAGGATATACAGAATACCACGAACCTCCTGTATTACCCTTTATATATGAATCCTCAATGACAATATTCCCTGTGTGATCATTCGTTACAAAAAATACTCCCGAACCATATGCATTTACTTTGTTCTGACTAATCTTACAACCCAATATTTTTAATGTCATTGTATTGCCATCATTGTAGATAGCACCTCCACTTCCTCCTCCCGGAGTACCTGATTGTGCAGGATTTCCTCCATTACCTATGGCTTGATTATGCGAAAACAAGCAATTTATAAATGTCCAAGAAACACCAATACTACTTACTGCACCACCATTTGAACCTATATTTCCATAACCTTCATCGCCACCAAAAGTTGTATTTACAACATATACTGGCTTATTCTCATATTGACTAAATACCCTTAATGCACCTCCACCAACATCAGGTCCTTCACCAATACATCTGTTATTAAAAAATCGGCAATTCATAATCTTCAATCTTCCTCCACGTACCCAAACAGCTCCTCCTCCATCATATTCTGTTTCTGAAATGGAATTGCCATCGCTAAAAGTTATATTTTGAAGTGTTAACCTCGGATATTCCTGATTTTGACAATGAGAGGTTGTCCATACTAAATCAGGATCACAGGTATTCATATACAGAATTCTATGTTCTCCCATACCACTCAAAGTCACCAAACCACCGCCATCAATAACCACATCTTCACTGGCATTATTAAACACACGGGCAGTTTCAGTCATGTCAATGGTAAAAGGTTCATCACCACCATTAAATACAATAACACCACCTAATGAAATAGCATGTACAACCTCTTCACAAGTACAGCTCTCAGGAGTTCCTGTTCCAATAATATAATCCGGATTTGAGATATCTTCAGGCTTTGCCTCATCAGGAATAGAATAATTACCATCAGAATATCCAGCTGCGGGACCATCTTCAGGATTCGACAAAGGATTAAAAAACTCATCTGAATCTTTATCGGATGTACATCTAATGAAACTAAGAAACAAGAATACTACGAATAGAAAATCAATCTTTCTCATTGGTTTAAGGATTTAATTGAATACAAGTAGTAGATCTTAGGCCTGATAAAATTACGTAAATAAATTACTTTTATTATGATATATCTAATTACAAAGTCAAAAAAAAATATATAAAACGATGATTATATGCCTTTTAATTAATAAACAGATCTAATTTTAATCATATTTTGATTTTATAGCTTATTAAAAGAGTTATAAATCACAAATTTGCTTGTTCCTTCTTCCATATATATGTTCCTTACATACTTCTATCTATAAACTAATGATATATAAACATTGTTATCTAAATTATAAAAGGAATAATTACTTTTGCCGTAAATAAATAAAATCAACAATGGAGAAAGATTTTGCGAGCAAATGTTTTGTCTGTGGGAAAAAGCTGGAAGAAATAAGAAACGTAAATATGGTTACAAACCTTCCTGTATGTGATGATTGCAAAGGTTCAGATCAAGAAAAGACCAAAGAAAAAGAAGCGCTTGACTCTTTAGCCGAAGGTTTTGTTTGTGGATGTATTTAAACAGCTCAGTACACAGTTATATACATTATTAAACAGATAACTAACAGCAAACTTTTAATCACAAATTGCTAGCTCAATTAATAAAAATAAGATTCAATTAAATATATGTCCGTTAATTACTTATCAGTTGAAAACCTAACGCATCATTATGGTGACGTTCGATTATTTGATGACCTGAATTTTGGTATTTCCGAAGGAGAGAAAGTAGGTTTAATTGCCCGCAATGGAACAGGTAAAACTACATTATTAAATATATTAGCTCTAATATTACCTTCAGACCAGGGTACTGTTACATATAGAAAAGGCATTACAATCGGTTATTTACCTCAGTTACCGGAAGTAAATGATAGTAACACAGTTATCGAAGAAATTTTTGAGTCTGAAAATCCACAGGTAATTGCCATTAAAGCCTATGAACAAGCCCTCGAAAGCGGCAATCATGATGAATTAGGACATTTAATTGAAGAACTGGATAAGCTTGGAGCATGGGACTTTGAAGCTCGCATCAAGCAGATTCTTACACAACTTAAGATCACCAAATTTGATCAACCTATAGGTCAACTTTCTGGAGGACAAAAGAAAAGAGTAGCTCTAGCACATATTCTAATTAGTGAACCTGATTTTTTAATTTTGGATGAGCCAACAAACCACCTTGACCTTGAGATGATTGAATGGCTTGAAGATTATATGTCTCGTTCAAAGGCTACCCTTTTAATGGTAACCCACGACAGATATTTCCTGGATAGAGTTTGTAATGAAATCTTTGAATTAGCTGATCAAACACTATATCATTATAAAGGTAATTACCAGTATTTCCTTGAAAAAAGAGAAGAAAGAATCTCAACTCATAATGCTCAGGTTGAAAAGGCTAAAAACCTTTTAAAAACGGAGCAAGACTGGATGAACCGTATGCCTCAGGCTCGTGGAACCAAGGCAAAATACAGAGTGGATGCCTTTGATGATTTAAAGAAAAGAGCTCATAGTGGCATTCAGGAACAAAGCATAAATCTGGATATTAAATCTGCTCGCTTAGGTAAAAAGATCATCGAGTGCTTTAATGTTTCAAAGGCATTTGGAGACTTGAAAATATTGGATGATTTCAATTATAAATTTGCTCAGGGTGAAAAAGTTGGTATCATTGGTAAAAACGGAACTGGTAAATCAACATTTCTAAATACCATAACAGGAGCATTAGAACCTGACTCAGGACACCTTGAAACTGGTGAAACTGTTGTAGTTGGATATTATCGTCAGGATGGAATGAAAATAGACGATGGTAAAAAGGTCATTGATGTTATAGCTGATATTTCTGAGTCTATTACATTAGGATCAGGAAACTCAATGAGTCCGGCTCAGTTTCTTCGTCACTTTTTATTTCCTAACGAAATGCACTATGTGCTGGTTGAAAAACTGAGTGGTGGAGAAAAGAAACGTTTGTATTTGATGACAGTTTTGATGACTAATCCAAACTTCCTGATACTGGATGAGCCAACCAATGATCTGGATATATTTACTTTAAACCTACTTGAAGAATATCTCCAAAACTTTAAAGGCTGTGTAGTTATTGTATCGCACGACAGATATTTCATGGATAAGATTGTTGATCACCTGTTTGTTTTTGAAGGACAAGGTGTTATTAAAGATTTCCCGGGTAATTATACAATATATCACGATTTTAAAATAGAAGAAGAAAAAGAACAGCGTAAAATTGAAAGAGAGAAAAAAGAGCCTGTTCAAAAAGAAAAACCTAAGGATAAACCGAAAAAGCTTTCATTTAAAGAGAAAAAAGAAATGGAACAGCTTGAGGTTGACATGGAAAACCTAAACTCAGAGAAAGAAGCCATCGAAAATGAATTAAACTCCGGTTCTTTAAGTCCTGAAGAAATTGGTGATAAAGCCAAACGCTTAAATGAGATAATGGAGCATTTAGATGAAAAAGAAATGCGTTGGTTAGAGCTAAGTGAGATAGAGGGGTAAGCTATTAATAATATAGATTATTACTATCCTATAGCATTATGAACTCCATTAATAAAAATATTAGGCTGAAAGCCTTTAACATCATAACAAGGGGTATCGCCCCTTGTACACAACTATAACGCAAATCTCAGGCTGAAAGCCTGAAAGTATCTCGAGTAATAATTTTAATTATATTCCAAACCAGATTATCAAAAAAACGTCTTAACATCTTCCTTACAAGAAATCCTTCTATGATTCTCTTTCTGCTTTTTTATTTAATTATTCACGTCCTCAACCTTAACTGCTACCACCAAAACTACAACAACCTGTATGCCTCGAAAATTTTGAACATGAAAGAAAACTATCTCTTCCCTGTTCGCCTTTTTGAAGATTCATTTTTCACAACTTAAACATTTTTAGATATTATATTATTAACATAACTATCTATTATTAGACGATTTTAATACAACAACACTAAGAATATCACTATTAACTATATACATATTCAACAATATACATTATTTATCTAAAATACATATATTTATACTTTGTTTATTAGAATATTTTTATGATAAGAATTTTATACATATATTTGAAAACGTTATTTTAAATTTTTAATCAAATAAAACATGAAGAATTTATTTTTAATCACAACCATCTTATTAATTTTATTAAACCTAACAAATTGTACTAAAGATGATTTATCAATCAATCAATCAATCAATCAATCAATCAAGAACCTGATAGTGAATCTAAAACAATCTTGGGTCGGCAACTAGAAAATCCATATACTGTAAAAAATATGAAAGCCGCATATGACTCAATTACCAAAAGCTCTACTATCAAACTCAACTCTACAATTAACATCACAACTACAGACTACTATGTAAAATTCCATCCGACAAGTGCAGAACAACTAAATATACTCATAGCAGATTCACTTGAATTATTTACATTGCCTCTTGATTATGAAATTGAAGAATACGGGGAAGATTGTGACGAGGTTGACTCAGATGGAGGCCAATGGCTTTACACCTCTGTCCCATATAATTATCAGTTTAATACTGAAATACAATACGAAATATTAGCAGAACTATTTTTACCAGAAAGCGCTGAAGAATCTGAAGATATTATTACTCAATCCTACAGTAATTTACTTTATCAAATTGAAGATAAATCACTTCTACTAACGGGCAACAAAGAGGAATCTGATAATAACACAATTTCAACCTTAAGCAAAAAACGCCCTACTGGCTATGTATATGTCTCAGATACAGAAACTGGTAATGATTCCGTTCCTGTTATGGGAATAAAAGTTAGAACCGTACATTGGTTTAAATACGGAAAAGCTTTTACTGACGAAAATGGGTATTATAGTATTGATAAAAAATATAGTAATAGCCCTCGATATGTTCTTATTGCTGAAAATAAATCAGGTTTTAAAATACGCAATCACTTTACATCATTAGAAACTGCCCGAATTAAAGTTGGTCATCACTCAAAAAGTGGTTATACCTTTACTATTGACTCCGGATCGGGATGGCGCTTTTGCACGGTAAACAATGCGGTTGTTAAATATCGAAATTATTGTACAAATATGGGTATAGGTTTACCTCCTGGCAACCTAAGAATAACAGCACGAGATACAGATGGCAACGGTGCAGCACCCATGCTTAACCATGTATATGGGGCAATCGGCTTTACTACACCAGCAACCATAAAAAATTTCTTAAAATGTATAAATTGTACTGTTATATCAACTACCGAGGCAAGCATTTTAGTAAAACTTTTTGCTCCTGATATCATTATACCGGCAGAGAAAAACCTAGGCAGTGCTAAAATATTTGAAACTACCTGTCATGAACTAGCTCATGCCTCACACTTTAACCAAGTAGGTAATAGTTTCTGGGTAAAATACATCAATTACATTGTAGCCAACGGAAACGATGACGACCCCTATGGTGATGGTACCGGTAAAAATGCAGAATTATGCGCTTTAAGCGAAGCATGGGCTTATAATTTAGGTTATAAACTTACTTTAGATCAATATGGAACAAATAACAGTATTATAAAAACAATCAAACTAGAAGATTTTACACCAATTGAAGTAGGAAATGAGGGAGATGCAATCTTTACAGCCGCACCAACGTATTATAGAGGCTGGATTCCCGCTGGCATAATGTATGATTTAGTAGATAACAACCAAGATAACATAAGAACTGGCTACACAGATAAAGTCAGTGGATTTACCTACGAAGAATTATTTGATGCGTTACAACCTGATATACAAAGCCCTCAGGAGTTTCGAGATCAATTATTATCAACTTGCGATGAAGGTAAAAAAGATAATATCAATGATCTTTTTGAAGCTTATTATTGGAATTAGTACTTATCATTAATAACATTAAAACATTAAAGAAATGAGATATAGCATAATAGCCTTTATATTTACACTAATTATATTTAATGCTTGTGATGACCCTGAAACATTCCCTGTATATTATAACGTATACAATCAATCCGAATTTGATATAAAAGTTATCTCATATTCAGAAGCATCTAAATTATATGGAGATACTATTAACATTCTTAAAAATGAAATAGGAATTTTAACAAATGATTTAATTCCGCAGATGGATAAAGATGAAATTTACGAATTGTTTTTAACTAACGCCATTGACTCTATCAAAGTTTTTATTAATGACAAAACAGTTAAAACCTATCAACATGGTTCACCCATATTTAATATTGACAACTGGGAATTTATTCAAAACGAAGAATCTTTTGATGCTTACTATTATTTAACTAACGATTCATTAGATTTATAAAATGATTTATTTAAGAGGCTGATTTATATTCAGCCTCTTTTTTTGATATTTCACAACATTACTATAAAATATTTTTTTCAAGAATAATACAGATTATTATACGAAGCCCACAGGAGTTTAGAGATCAATTACTATCAAAATGCGATGAAAATGAAAAAGATAATATCAATGATCTTTTTGAAGCTTATTATTGGAATTAATTTTTTAAATCTAATTATATAACTTAAAAACAAAATGAAACATTTATCATTAATATTAACGCTCTTAACAATTACACTTTCAATCTCTTCTTGTAAGGACAATTATGATCCTATTTCATATCAAATTAATAATTCATCCGATTACGACTTAAAGATTGTTGGCTATTCAGCTTTTGATAAATCGTATAACGATACAGTTTTAATATCATCATATGAAATAAAAGAATTATTTTACCGTGAATCAAAAGATATAAAAGACACAGAACGTCTTAACGAAACCTTTACCAATATATATGATTCATTATTAATTTACATCGACAATAACATTGCAAAAAATTATCATCACGAAGATGCTTTTTTTGATATTGAAAACTGGAATTTAATTCAAGATGATGATAAATTTGACGCTTACTATTATTTAACTAATGATTCATTTGACTTATTAAAATGACATCTCTTATCTATAACTCTATTAAGATCATGAATAAAATCATATTGCGTTTTTTGTTAGTTATAAATTATTATCATTTTATATCAAAACATTTCTAACAATAATTAACAACCTTAATTTTTTATTAATTTTTTAAGAATATATTTTTATTACAAATAATTTGTACTACATTTGCCAACGTTAAATAGATAATAGAGATGACCCACGTAGCATATTTTTATAGCTTTTATTTTTACTTTTTTGGATTTAGCAATCAAAAAGAGGTGGGTTTGTAGTATATAAATTTTAAAGAAATTTAAAGTCCCACCTCATAGAGGTGGGACTTTTTTATTATATAGATATAATGAATAAAATTAAACGAGTAGCTATTCAGGGAGGAGCTGGTTCAAATCATGAGATTGCCGCTAAAGCTTTTTTCAATACTGAAAAGTTGGAAATGGTTCCCTGTCAAACTTTCGAAGAGTTGTTTGAAACCATAAGAAAAGACAATAGCATTTATGGTATTATGGCTATCGAAAATACTTTGGTTGGTAGCATCTTAAAAAATTATACTTTACTAAAAGATTCAGGACTTGTAATTATCGGAGAGTATAAGTTACGAATTAAACATCAGCTACTTGCTTTACCCGGTCAAAAAATTGAAGATATTACAGAAGTTCATTCTCACCCAATGGCTTTAGCACAATGCGAGGAATTTATTAAACAATATCCTCACATTAAAATGATTGCTTCTGATGATACTGCATTAAGTGCCAAATGGGTTCAGGACAATCAACTAAAAGGAGTTGCAGCAATTGCACCTGAATTAGCAGCTGAAAAATACAAACTGGAGATTCTTGCCAGGGATATAGAAACAAACAAAAGAAACTTCACTCGTTTTTTAATTATATCAGATAAGGGTAAAACAGAAGTCGAAGATCTTTTAATCAACAATCAGGTTAACAAATCATCTTTAGTTTTTTCTCTACCCCACTCTGAAGGAAGCTTATCTCAGGTATTATCCATCCTGGCATTTTACAATATCAACCTATCTAAAATACAATCACTTCCTGTTGTTGGACACGAATGGGAGTACTTATTTTACATAGATTTAGTATTTGAAGATTACAACAGATACTTGCAATCATTAGATGCCATACGTCCTTTAATAAGCAAGTTAAAGGTACTTGGAGAATACCATGTTGGAAAAAGATCTTACGATACCGTAAGCAACGACAACAAACCATTATCAGAACAAAAAACATTTTAACAATATGATAGAGCCAGCTAATCGGATTAGCGAAGTAAAAGAATACTACTTCTCTAAAAAATTAAGAGAGATTGACGAAATGCGTCAACAGGGCATTGATGTCATCAATCTGGGTATTGGAAATCCGGATCGATCTCCTTCTGATGTTGTTTTAGATGAACTGAAAACATCTTCAGAAAACAAAAATAATCATGGATATCAAAGTTATATTGGTATTCCTGAACTAAGAAATGCCTTTTCTAGCTGGTATCAAAAGTATTTTAAAGTTGAATTTAATCCTGCCAACGAAATCCTTCCTTTAATTGGTTCAAAAGAAGGAATCATGCATATTTCAATGGCATTTTTAAACAAAGGTGATCAGGTATTGGTTCCTAATCCAGGATACCCAACTTATGCTTCGGTATCCAAATTAGTTGAAGCAGAAATCATCAACTATGATTTAAAAGAAGAGTTAAACTGGCAACCTGATTTCGAGGAACTTGAAAAACAGGATTTAAGCAAAGTAAAATTAATGTGGGTTAACTACCCAAATATGCCTACAGGTGCTAATGCTACAATTGAATTATTTGAAAAGTTGGTAGCTTTTGGTAAAAAGCATAATATTTTAATTTGCAACGATAATCCATACAGTTTTATCTTAAATGATAATCCTTTAAGCATTTTCCGTGTTGAAGGTGCTAAAGATATTGCTATTGAGTTAAACTCTTTAAGTAAGTCGCATAACATGGCTGGTTGGAGAATTGGAATGGTAACTTCTAATCCTACTTTTATTCAATACATTTTAAGAGTAAAAAGTAACATGGATAGTGGAATGTTTAAACCATTACAATTAGCAGCAGTTAAAGCTCTTTCTTTAGAGAAAGAATGGTATGATGAAGTAAACAAAGAGTATTTCGAACGAAGAGAATTAGTTTGGGAAATCATGGATATCCTGAATTGTAATTACGATAAAAATCAAAGTGGAATGTTTATCTGGGCTAAAATCCCTGATTCAGTGAATTCTGCTATTGATTTATCTGATAAAGTATTGAACGACGCTCATGTATTTATTACACCGGGAACTATATTTGGAACTCAAGGAGATAAATACATTCGTATCTCACTTTGCGCAAAGCAAGATGTATTAAAAGAATCAATTAAACGTATAAAAAACAGCATAAATCTAAAATAAGATGGTAAAATTAGACCTTGAAAAAATTAGTTTCCCTGGATTAGAGCTTGAACGTCCATGGATGATAGCCGGACCTTGTAGTGCAGAAACAGAAGAGCAAGTATTTGAAACAGCTAAACAGGTAAAAGAAGCTGGATTTAAAATATTCAGAGCAGGAATTTGGAAACCAAGAACACGTCCGGGTGCTTTCGAAGGTGTTGGAACAATAGGTTTACCATGGCTTAAAAGAGTTAAAGAAGAGTTAGGTTTATTTGTTGGAACTGAGGTTGCAAATGCTCACCACGTATTTGAAGCTATTAAACACGGAATTGATATTCTTTGGGTTGGAGCTCGTACAACAGCAAACCCTTTTGCTGTTCAGGAAATTGCTGACGCTTTAAAAGGAACAGAAATTCCTGTTTTAGTAAAGAATCCTGTAAATCCTGATTTAGAATTATGGATTGGTGCATTAGAACGTATCAACCAGGCTGGTATCAAAAAATTAGCGGCTATTCACAGAGGATTTTCTACCTACGATAAAACTAAATACCGTAATCACCCGCAATGGCAAATTCCAATTGAGTTACGTCGTCGTATTCCTGATTTACCAATCATTTGTGATCCATCTCACATCAGCGGTAAAAGAGAATTAATTTATGAAATTTCTCAGGAAGCAATGGACCTTAACTTTGACGGATTATTAGTTGAAGCTCACCGTTGCCCTGAAAAAGCATGGAGTGATGCAAGTCAGCAGGTAACTCCAGAAGAGTTAAAAGCTATTTCTGATAAAATTGTACTTCGTGCACCTAAAATCGGAGAAAAACCAAGGGTAACTCTTGATGAACTTCGTCAGCAAATTGACTCATTAGATACTGAAGTTCTTGAAACATTAAAGAAAAGAATGGAAATTGCAGAAGCAATTGGTCGTTACAAAAAAGAGAACAACATCACCATCTTACAAACTCGTCGTTACGATGAAATTATGAACAACCGTAAGGCTAAAGGTGCTAAAATGGGATTATCTGATGAATTCTTAACAAAACTATTTGAAAGTATTCACCAGGAGTCTGTTACTCGTCAAAATAAAATTATGAATCAAGAGTAAAAATATATCAAAAGAGATAAGAAAAACAGAGTTAAAGCAACTCAAAATCTTATCTCTTTTTTATTATTTATCTCTTTCTCTTATTTAATAAAGAATGAAAATCTGCATTTTGGGGGCCGGAAAAATGGGAACCTGGTTAACAGACGCCCTATGCCTTGACCACGAAGTGGCCATATACGACCCAAATTTAGAAAAGCTTAAATACATTTTTAATACTCAAAGATTAACCAAACTAGAAGAAATTACAGAATTTGGTCCTGAGTTATTAATTAATGCTGTTACATTAAAATTTACCATTGAGGTATTTAAAGAAGTAATTCCATATCTACCTAAAACATGTATTATTTCTGATATATCATCTGTAAAAACAGGTTTTAAAGAGTTTTACGAAGAAGTTGGTATGCGCTATGTTTCAACTCACCCAATGTTTGGACCTACATTTGGTAATCTTAAAGCATTACAAGAGAGTCATGCAATTATCATTACTGAAGGAGATCACCTTGGTAAAGCTTTCTATAAAGATTTTTACGGAACATTAGGACTAAACATACATGAGTATAGTTTTATTGAGCATGATGAAACTATTGCGTATTCTCTGTCGATTCCTTTTGCTTCTACATTAGTTTTTGCATCAGTTATGAAAAAACAAGATGCTCCGGGAACTACATTTAAGAAACATTACGATGTTGCAAAGGGACTTTTAAGTGAAGATGACTACTTATTATCTGAGATTCTGTTTAATCCTTTTACAGGCGAACAAGTAGAAAAAATCAGATTAAAGTTAAAGGAATTACTTGCTATCATCGATAATAAAGACAGTTCAAAGATGAAAGAATTCTTAGCTGAAGTAAGAAAAAATATTGCAGAATAGGGTATTTCTACCCTATTCTTTACTCATCCAATAAGTTTCCTAATAAACTTAATCCTTCATTCCATTCTCCCAGCCCTGAAGCAGAATTTATATGTCCGGCCTCTCCTACACTTACAAATTCACTGCCCCATGATTGAGCCAACAATAATGATGCATCCAAATCTGCCCATGGATCATTAGTACTGGCTACAAATAATGTAGGAAAATCAATTTTAGTTTTTGGTACCGGTAAAAATGAATCTAATCCAACATCAGATGATACATTATCAAGATTTGGAGGCGCTACAATCAAGGCTCCTTTTATTCTTTTTTTATAAGTATTCACCCAATGCGATAAAGCAATTCCTCCCAAACTATGGGATATAAAAACAACTTTAGATAAATCATACCCATTTAATGCATCATCAATAGTTTTTATCCAGACCTCACGTTCAGGCTGATCCCAATTGATTTGTTCTATTCTTTTGCAATTAGGCAATATATTTTCAAAACGACTTTGCCAATGTTCTCTGTCCGATCCTCCTAATCCAGGTAATGTAAAGTAATGTATCATAGTTTATTTATTTTTCTTATTTATATTTCAATTAAAATAGATATAACCTCAAACGAATAAAACGGAGTTTTGTTAAGACTATCTGCATATTATATCATACTTTTTACATATGCTTTATAGGATATATTACAAACTAATAGTTTAGCTTCAAAGTATAATATTTTTATTCATTAAAAGGATAACATATATTTGCAACATGGCAAAAACAAAGGTTCTATTAGGTATGAGTGGTGGTGTTGACAGTTCTATGTCGGCCTGGTATTTACAACAAATGAATTATGAAGTTATTGGTATTACTTTTAATACCATTTCTCCAATATCTTCTGATAATTCACATCAATACATCAAAGAAGCAAAAGAACTTGCTGACAAACTTAATATAAAGCATCATGTTATTGATGTTTATGATGATTTTAAGTCCAGTGTAATTGATTATTTTGTCGATGAGTATTTGAAAGGACGAACTCCTAACCCTTGTATCCGATGCAATGAGACAATAAAATGGAAACTCCTGTATGAAGAATCTATAAAGCTTCAATGTGATAAAATAGCTACCGGACATTACGTTCGTTTATTTCAAAAAGATAATATATCATACATACAAAAAGGAATTGATCCAATAAAAGATCAATCTTATTTTTTATGGAATCTGCCTCAGCACATACTTAACAAATGTGTTTTTCCTTTGGGTAACTTTCTTAAAACGGATGTAAAAGAAAAAGCTCGTTCCCTTGGATTTAATCATATGGCCGGTAAAAAAGAAAGCATGGGCGTATGCTTTTTACAAGGAGAAAACTACAGAACATTTATTGGCCGCCTGCGACCTGAAATAAATAAGCAACTTGCCAATGGTATTATAAAAAATTTAAACGGAGATGTAATCGGAGAACATGAAGGCTTTCCTTTATATACTATAGGTCAGAAACGAGGATTAACATTAAATAAAAATCACGGAGAATGTGTAGCTGAAATAGACCCTAAAAATAACATTCTTATTACGGCTCCTAAGGAAACTTTATATTCTGACAGCTTAAAAATTAAGAATTATATTCTTTGTAATCCATTGCCGGAAGACGAATCTTTGAAGGTAGATATTAGAATACGGGGATTAGATGCTGTCCCTCCAACTCCAGGAGTGATAAATATTAAAGACGAAGCTTTAAATGTACTTTTTGATACTCCTGTTTGGGCTTTAACTCCCGGACAATCAATAGTTCTTTATGTTAACGACATTGTTATTGGTGGAGGAATTGTTGATGAATACGAATTTAACGCTTCATTGTAAACTTAGTAATCTTCTTTGTTTTTGAAGTAATTTTATATCTATCATCAGTTCTATGCCCAATAATCCATACAATATCATCACCTGAAAGCATTAACCAACAGTTTTCCTTTTCTTGAATTGAAAATTTATTGTCAATAAAGAAATCGCTAACCTTTTTAAAATTTTTCATTCCCAACGGTCTGAAAGTATCACCTTGCTCCCATTTACGTATAGTCAAAGGGTACTCCAATAACTCTTCATCAAATTGGGCTACTAGTAAAGATCTATCAATCTTAAAACTCTCACTACTAATACCCCTTTCAATATTAATATCTATAGGAATTTTGATGTGATATTCATCAAAACTAACATAGTAATTTTCACTAACATCTTCTTTTATTGGAAGTACAATTAAATTTTGTCGGTCTTTAATTAATCGATGCGAGGACGAGTAAAACTGCTTACCGGAAGCATTGATATTTATTGTTTCTAAAATATCATCAATTACCGCTCCATTAAAACCATATGGATGTAGCAACTCAAATAACACCAAGTGCTTTTCTTTAAACTCATTTACATGTTTAAGAGATATTAAAACAGTATCATCCTGCTCTACAACCCAATCGTGCTTAATATCTTCAATAGATGCTTTTACAAAATCGTTAATTTGCTGTAATCGATCCATATTTTTAAGCATCGTATCACTAAACGAAGGATTTAACGATTGAAATAATGGAATAATTTCATTCCTTATCTTATTTCGGGTATAGATGGATTCTTGATTGGATGAATCTGTCCTGTAACTCAAATTATTCTCATTGCAATATGACTCTAACTCTTTTCGGGAGAAAATCATTAACGGTCTGATAATATTGTCATTTACTGGCTTTATTCCCGTTAAACCTTTCACACCGGTTCCTCTAAGTAAGTTTAAAAAGAACGTTTCTATACTATCATCCTGGTGATGCCCTGTGGCAATCCAGTTAAACTCATATTTATGCACTAATTCCTGAAACCAACCATACCTAAGATCTCTGGCTGCCATTTCAATCGAGATTCCTTTTTGTTTACTATACTCTTTTGTATCAAAGGAATTTACATATAAAGGAACTTCATGTATTTTACAAAAATCCCTCACAAAGGCTTCATCTGCATCAGATTCCGCTCCCCTTAAATTAAAGTTACAATGAGCAGCAGAAACATCAACTCCGTTCTTCTTAAACAAATGTAATAATGCCAAAGAATCAGCTCCTCCACTAAAAGCAACTAAAACTTTATGACCTTCTTTATAATTACATTCATTATTTAAAAACGCAAAAAACTGACTAAGCATATTTTAAGAATCTTAGGAATTAAATAGTTTAAAAATGGCACTGGCTTTAACCAAACACTCTTCATATTCTTTTTCAGGAATACTTTTCTCGGTTATAGCACTTCCTACCATAAACGACAAGTATTTATTTACTGAATTATAAAGCAAACTACGAATCACAACATTGAAATCAAAATCGCCATTGGGTGCAAAATAACCAACAGCGCCAGAATAAACTCCTCTTTTAGTCTCTTCATATTTCTCAATCAACTTCATAGCCCTTATTTTGGGAGCTCCAGTCATTGAACCCATTGGAAAAGAATATTTGATAGCATCTAAAACTGAATACTCCTTATCAATTTCAGCCACAACAGTGGTAATCATCTGAAAAACCTGAGGAAACTTATATATACCACACAACTCCTCCACTTTAACACTACCCATTTTAGCAACTCTGGAAAGATCATTTCTTACCAAATCGGCAATCATTATATTTTCAGAACGTTCTTTGATACAATGCTGCAATTCATAAGCATTTCTTTCATCCTCCTGTATGTCAATACTCCTTGGTGCTGTACCTTTTATTGGTTGACTTATTAATTTATCTCCTTCCTTTTTAAGATACCGTTCAGGCGATGCTGATATAATAAACCTATCTTCAATTTTAAGGAAGGCATTAAAGGGAGTTGGTGAAATTTCGGCAAGCTTAAGGTATACTTCAACAGGACTAATTTCTACACTATCTGCATAGAACTCCATACAATAATTCAACTCATAAATATCCCCTTTATGAATATGCTTTAAAACGGATTCGATAGAATTGATATATCCTTCCCGATTAATCTTTGAAGAAAAATGAATTGGATTTATTTTGATATCACATAGTGAAATTTCATGAATTTCATTTACTATTCCACAAACCGATAATTCACTATCAATTTTTGGATCGTATTCTACCCACCACTCATGCTTTTCATTTATAAAAACATATCGAGGCTGAAAGAAAACAATAGGCGAAAAGAATAAACTATCATCGTTAACAGAATACAGACTCTCAAATTCATTTTTTAAATCATAACCCAAATAACCAAATTGCCAGTCTTTAAATGCATTTTTATTCAATTGTTCTAACGAACTAAAGGATCCGGCTATTCTATTAATACACCCAACTCCTGCTAAAAAATCAAATGAACTGTAATTCACTTTACCATTCATTGGATCATTATATCCGCATGAATTATAAAAAGCTGAATACTCAAACTTCTGACTATAAATCAGCAACTTCCGTTTGAATAAATCAGGTTCTTCAATTTGAATGGTATATCTATTTCGCATGTGGCAAATTTAAAATAAAAAAAGCACCTACAAACTGCAGGTGCTTTAGTATACAAATTAAATAATTCTAAATAATCAATAGAAACCTAGTTTTGACTTCCAAGGTATTCTGAAATACCTTCCTGAGAAGCTGTTAGGCCTTTATCTCCGGCGTGCCAGTCTGCTGGACAAACTTCACCATTCTCTTCAAAAAATTGAAGAGCATCAACCATACGTAAAGTTTCTTCAACACTACGACCTAATGGCATATCATTTACAACCTGATGACGTACAGTACCTTCTTTATCAATTAAGAATAAACCACGGTAAGCCATTGGAGTACCTTCAAATACCAATTGACCTTCGTCATTGTAATCATATTCTCCAGCTAAAACATCGAAATTCTCAGAGATAGTCATAGAGTTATCAGCTACTAATGGAAATTTAACTCCCTTAATACCACCTTCTTTTTTCTCTGTTTGTAACCATTTCCAGTGAGAGAATGCAGAATCTACAGAAACGCCAATAACTTCAACATTTCTTTTTTCAAACTCTGCAATTTTATCTTGAAAAGCAATAATTTCTGTTGGACAAACAAAAGTAAAATCTGCAGGATAAAAGAAAAGTACTACATACTTTTTACCTACAAATTGATCTAATGAAAAACCTTCAACGATTTCACCTCCGTTTACTACTGCTTCTGCTTTAAAAGCAGGTGCTTTTTTTCCTACTAAAACTGCCATAATCTTTTTTTAATTTGTTTATAATGTACTTTGTTAAATTTTAAGTTACAGAAATCAAACAAAACAAGGTTTAAAAAGTTTCAAGTTTTTTAAAATTATTTCAAAAAAACTTCAAAAACACCAATTACACACCTTATTTTCAATACATTAAAATCAACAAAAAAAATAATATATTTAATACTTTCAAACTAGCTAAAGAAATTATTTAGTTTCAATTGCAGCCAATTCAACAATCTTTATAATTACTTCAACTGCCTTTTGCATACTTTCAAGCGGAACAAACTCGAATCTTCCATGGAAATTATGACCACCGGCAAAAATATTTGGTGTCGGTAATCCCATAAATGATAATCTTGAACCATCAGTTCCTCCTCTGATTGGTTTAACCAAAGGCTTAACCCCAACTAATTCCATTGCTTTTTGAGCATTGTCAACAATATATTTAACAGGTTCAACCTTCTCACGCATATTGTAATACTGATCTTTCACCTCAATCTCTACAGTACCCTCACCATATTCATGATTAATTTTACTAACAATATGTTTTATTTCTTTTTTTCTATCCTCAAAGCGATCCCTTCTAAAGTCTCTGATTATATAGGCTAATTCACTTTTTTCAACTTCACCTTTAAATGACATTAAATGGTAAAATCCTTCATATCCTGAAGTATGCTCAGGTGTTTCTACACGAGGCAACATTGTTATTAGTTGATTTGCTATTCTTATGGAGTTACGCATCTTATTTTTAGCATAACCAGGATGCACATTTCTTCCGTAAACGGTAAGCTTAGCAATAGCTGCATTAAAATTCTCATATTCTAATTCACCTATTTCTCCCCCATCCATTGTATAAGCATAATCAGCGCCAAATTTCTCAACGTCAAAATGATCTGCACCGGCACCAATCTCTTCATCAGGAGTAAATCCAATCCTTATTTTTCCATGTTTTATTTCAGGGTGTTTCATTAAATATTCAGCAGCTGTTACTATTTCTGCAACACCAGCCTTATCGTCTGCTCCCAATAAGGTATTACCATCTGTAGTGATCAAAGTTTGGCCTACATATTTTTTTAATTCAGGAAATTCTTCAGGTTTCAATACAATTCCGTTCTCTGCATTTAAGGTAATTGTTCCTCCATCATAGTTCTCAACTATCTGAGGATTCACATTTTTACCACTAAAATCCGGACTGGTATCCACATGAGCAATAAATCCAATTACAGGCACCTCAGTTTCCACATTTGAAGGAATTGTGGCCATTATATAACCATTATCGTCAAGCTCAACTTCTTCAAGTCCAAGATCTTTTAATTCCTCCACCAGTTTCTCTGAAAAAAACATTTGACCAGGAGTCGAAGGCGTTAAACCAGTATCTGTATCTGACTGAGTATCAAACCCAACATACTTTAAAAACCGCTCTTTTATATTAATCATTTTCAAATATTATTATTAGTAAAATACATACTGAACTTAAAAGTAGTTTGTTAAAAGTTCAAAAACAAAAAGGGAAGCTATTAAAATAGCTTCCCTGACAAATATCATTATAATATATTATACTTAGTATGCCTTTGCAAAAAGCACTCTTTGTGTCGATGGATTACCTGTTACAATACATTTTCCCGGAGTTTTATCACCTTCCAAAGGAATACATCTGATGGTAGCTTTTGTTTCATCTTTGATCTTTTGTTCCGTTTCTGAAGTACCATCCCAATGAGCAGAAATAAATCCACCTTTTTCTTTTAATACCTTTTTAAATTCATCATAAGAATCAACTACTGTTGTATTCTCTGCTCTAAAATCTAAGGCTTTTTGGAAAATATTATCCTGAATTGTATCTAATAACTCAGCTACATAAACATCAACATTATCAATAGAAACAACTTCTTTTGTTAATGTATCCCTACGAGCAACTTCTATTGTATTATTTTCAATATCACGAGGACCAACAGCTAATCTTACAGGAACACCTTGTAATTCATATTGTGCAAATTTCCATCCTGGCTTACGATTATCTGAATCATCGAACTTCACAGAAATTCCTTTCTCCTTCAATTTAGCTACAATAACATCTACCTTCTCGGATATCTTAGCTAAATCTTCTTCACTTTTATAAATAGGAACAATAGCCACCTGAATTGGAGCCAATTTTGGAGGTAAAACCAATCCAAAATCATCTGAATGCGCCATAATTAAAGCACCCATTAAACGAGTTGAAACTCCCCATGAAGTAGCCCAAACATAATCCTCAGTACCTTCCTTACTTGCAAATTTAACATCAAATGCTTTAGCAAAATTCTGACCTAAGAAGTGAGATGTACCAGATTGCAGAGCCTTTCCATCCTGCATTAATGCTTCAATAGTATATGTTTCCAATGCTCCGGCAAAACGCTCATTAGCTGTTTTTACTCCCTGAACAACAGGAACTCCCATATATTTCTCGGCGAATTCAGCATAAACCTTGATCATTGTTTCAGTCTCCTCAATAGCTTCCTCTTTTGTTGAGTGGGCAGTATGACCTTCTTGCCATAAGAACTCAGCTGTTCTTAAAAACAATCTTGTTCTCATTTCCCATCTCACAACATTTGCCCATTGATTACATTTAATAGGTAAATCTCTGTATGACTGAATCCAGTTTTTATATGTGTTCCAAATAATTGTTTCTGAAGTTGGACGAACAATTAACTCTTCTTCTAATTTAGCATCAGGATCAACAACTACACCTTTACCATCAGGATCATTCATCAAACGATAATGAGTAACCACTGCACACTCTTTAGCAAAACCTTCAACGTGATCGGCTTCTTTACTAAAAAAAGATTTTGGTATAAACAACGGAAAATATGCATTTACATGACCAGTTTCCTTAAACATCTTATCTAACTGCTGCTGCATTTTTTCCCAAATGGCGTAACCATAGGGCTTAATAACCATACAACCTCTTACTGCAGAGTTCTCAGCCAAATCAGCCTTTAATACTAATTCATTATACCATTGAGAGTAATCTACACTCCTTTTAGTTAATCCTTTTGCCATATTTATTAATTATTCGAATTTCTTTTTACATAAGGCTATCATACTCATGTATAACAGCTGTTTATAAAAGTATTATAAAGAAGCCGCAAATTAACAAAATTTACACCACTTAATAAAATAGTTCCCTAATGAAAATCATAATGATTCTTACATAACTGAGTTAAATTCTATTTCACTGGTATTTTTTAAGGATTTTCGTTTTGTTTCGCAATTTATTTTACAAATAACAATTTTAAAGGACTGAAATACCATAACCTTATTTAGTAAAAATTAGCATTAAAAAAACAACGGTAATTTTACGGTTACTTTTCTAGATCGTTTAAGATTGATAATCAAAACAATACAAAATAACACAGAATAATATTTTTAAAATTTCCATCCATAAATAGTTAATTTAGAAGCCAATTATGCATGATATTGCAAAAACGATAAAAAACTGTGCACAAAAGTGTTAAAAATAGCATTTTACTGTGCATATTCGGAGCATAAACGGACTTGCTGTATACCTGCTTCGGGACTGCTGCGGACAATGAACGGGTTTCTGCGGGTGTTCTGCGGATAGGCTGCGGGTGAGCATCGGCCTATAGTACCCGCAAAAAAGCCGTAGCCAATCCGATAAGTACCCGAATTTGTATGCATTCTGGTCTATCCATGGTTGGTCTGCAACATAATTACAGTTATAATGTAGTAATAGAATGTAACCACACTTTTATAGTTTGCTAACAAATACAATAGCAAAATGAATAATTCTAAGAGTTATTTCATATGAAACGACCATGTAAATTCATTTAACAATTTTGCACACAGACAATGATTGAATTTATTTTTGAATTCCATATGACTATTGAAAAAGATTTAAACAGAAACAAGAAACAAATCAATATTCCCCATTTACACCTGATTAACAGACATATAAAAAGACCCCATGCTTATCTACAAAAAACTTTAACATAAATTTAACTAAAACAAGCTAAACTTCTCAATTCGGCATGATTATTGCAATTTTACAGTTGAAAAGTTTTTTCATTTAAAGTGTACATTTCTACACTTGAAATGTGAATATTACAGTAATAATTACTTTTTTTACGATAGAGAATTGGTTTTAACAGTGTAACACGAGAGCTATGAAAAAGATATTATTAGCATCATTAACAGCAGTCTTTGTTTTATCTGGTTGTGCAACTTATCAGATGAACAATGCAAGCGTATATGAAGATGATTTATATTATAATCCTTCAGATAAGCCTTTAGCTATTGCTGAAAGTTACTCTTCATTGCCAGCTCCGGATAAAGAAATTCAAAAACAAGATAACAGAACTTATTCTCAATTAAAGAATTCGTATCAACAATCCCCAGCAGCAAAAGAGCAACAAGATATTAGAGATTTTAGTAGTATTCAAAATGAATACACAGATCTTTTAACAGATGATTCTGTTGAAGAAGTTGACACCATGCTCTATTACAATGAAGAAACGGGGTATTGGGTTAATGATTATACAGGATCAGACATGGACAGAGATTACGCCGAGCGTTTAGCGAAATTTCATGGTCCGTTTGTAGGAATACCATACTGGTCACCATTATACAATGAAGTTATATTTGGTAGTGGATTTGACTATAACGTATATGTGGAAGGAGACTACGCATATGTAGTGCCAGAATGGTATAGCCCTTATTATTACAACTGGAGATACGGAAGACCATATAGTTATTATGGTGGATGGTATGGATCTTTTGGATGGAATTACCCATATTCTTCATGGGGATGGGGTTTTGGATTTGGATATAACTACTATAGTCCATATTACAGTTGGGGATACCCATATTACAATAATTATTATCATCATGGATATCCTTATCATGGAAACTATTCTTACGATGTTAACAGAGTAAGATCTCCAAGAGAGGTATATTCAGAAAGGGTAAGCAGTAGTCGTCAATCTGCAGCTACCAAATCTACCAGTACCGGAAATTCAGGTTATATTGGCAGAACAAGCAGAACAACTCAAAACCCAACAAGAACATCTGGCAGTACCTCTGCAACAACAAGGACAACCAGAGCATCATACAACAGAACTACCAGTACACCTACTACAAAATCAACAACAACAACAAGTACATCAAGAACAAGAAGTAGCTATACTCCTACCTATACAAGAACTTCTACAAGTGGAACAAATACAAGAAGTACATATAACAGAAGTTCAAGAAGTAGTAGTTCTTCTACTAAGAGTTCAACATCAGGCAGTAGTTACAGCAACACAAGAAGTAGTAGCAGCTCTTATTCAACAGGTAGCGCTAACTCCAATCGTTCAAGCTATAACAGATCAAGCAGCTCTTCATCTTCAAGATCATATACTCCTTCTTACAATAGAAGCTCAAGCTCTAGTTCTGGGTCTTCATATTCCGGAACAAGTACAAGAAGTAGCAGTAGTAGCAGTGGAACAAGAAGTTCAAGTGGAAGTAGTAGCAGATCAAGTAGTGGAAGCAGATCGGGAGGTAGACGATAATCAAATTAACTTAATCTAACTAAACGTTTTTAGAACAACTCAATTGAATACTATGATAAAGGTTAAAACTATAATATTAAGTGCAATGAGCTTAATGGCAACAAGCCTAATTAATGCTCAAACTTACGAGGATGTTTTAAGATATTCTCAACCACAATATAGTGGAACTGCACGATCAGTTGGAATGGGGGGTGCGTTTGGATCCCTTGGGGGTGACTTTAGCTCCCTTAGCATAAACCCTGCTGGTATTGGCGCATACCGTTCTTCTGAATTTTCTTTTACTCCTGCTATAACACTAAATAAAACGGAGAGTAATTTTAATAATCAAGGAACTACAACTTTAACAAATATTCCTACGGAAGATAACAAATCAAAATTAGCAATAAACCAGATTGGTTATGTTGGAACATACAGACCAATGAGAGAAACGACTAAAGGGTTAGTAAGTACACATTTTGCAATTGGATATAACAGAAACAACAACTTTAATTACAGATCAATGGCATATGCCAGAAATGTTTCTAATTCCATGACAGATATGTTCGTAATTAATGCAGACTATTCTGATCCAACATACTTAAGTGGAGCAACAGGATTAGCATATGATGCTTACTTAATAGATCTGGAAGATCCGGATTCAGGTGATTTATTTTATACAAACTATTTTTTAGCAGACGATAAAGTACATCAAACAAGAATTATCGAGAAAGATGGTTATTCCGGAGAATTCAATTTTACATTTGGTGCTAACATCAGTAACTTTGTACTTGTTGGTGGTAGCTTAAATATTAACTTATTAAATTATAAAGAAGATTCAAATTATTTTGAAGAATTTAGTGAAGACAATGCAGCGGTTGGTTCAACAGATCCGAATTTTAATCACTTTACTCTTTCTGATTATTTAAATGCTTCCGGAGCAGGAATGAATCTTAAACTTGGAGTCATATTAACACCTACAAAAGGATTACGCTTAGGACTTGCTTATCACACTCCAACCTGGTATAGTATAGAAGAGGAATACGGTAGCAGAATTGATGGTGTATTTTATAATACTATTGACGATATTGGTTCCAATAAGACTTATGCATATTATGATGGAGAATATGATTATAAATTTCAAACTCCTGATAAATTAGTAGCCAGTGCGTCATATATTCTTGGAAAGTGGGCAATATTTAGTGTTGATTATGAAAGAATCAATTATACAAACGCTAAATTCAAAGCCTCTGTAGATGACTGGAACGACATCACTATTATTAATGAGCAAAATGAGATCATTAAAGATATTTTTACAACTGCAAATAATTTTAGAGCAGGAGCGGAATTTAGACTCAATAAACAATTCAGCCTTCGTGGTGGATACGCATTTCAGGCATCTCCTTATAAGGAAGATCCCAAAGACAATGAAATTAAAAGTATATCAGCAGGATTAGGCTACAGATTTAACAATTACTTTTTTGATGTAGCATATAAGTTATCCTCATACAATATAAATTATTACAACTATAATTGGGATTCATCTTACGACCAATACATTGGAGCCCCTCCTATTGTAAAAACAGATGTAAAGGATAATAATATTGTATTTACTTTTGGAGTAAAATTTTAGAAGCAAACCATTAAAACAAAATAAAACCCCGATGTTCAATTAAGATCATCGGGGTTATTTTTTATATTATATTCTTTATTACTATCTGATCATACCAGCAGCAACAGTTTCATTTGTACCTTCATCAACAAGAATAACACTTCCTGTAATTCTGTTTTGAATATATGCATCAATATGAAGAGGCTTTGTAACTCTTAATGAGATTTTAGCAATATCATTCATACCTACCTCTCTATCATCCTCATTTTTCTCCAATGTATTAATATTCATCTTATAATGAACATCAGTTACCATACATCTGGCATCTGCTGAAGTATGACGTATAATATACTTTCCTCTTGGAATCAATTTTCGCTCATTAAACCAACAAACCATCATTTCAACATCTTGAGTTGTATTTGGTTTATTGTCTGATTTAACAAGCATATCACCTCTGCTAATATCTATTTCATCTTCAAGCGTGATAGTTACTGATTGCGGAGCAAAAGCTTCTTCTAAAGTATCTTCAAAGAAATCTATTGTTTTCACTTTTGAGGTAAAACCTGATGGTAATACTGTAATAGGATCACCAACCTTAACAGCTCCAGAAGCTATTCTACCTGCATATCCTCTATAATCAGGGAATTCTGCAGTCTGAGGACGAACTACATATTGAACAGGGAAACGAAAATCCTGATGATTAACATCACTGCTAATATGAATATTCTCTAGTAAGTGTAATAACGTAGGTCCTTGATACCAATCCATTTTTGCAGAACGATCCACAACATTATCTCCTTTAAGAGCACTAATTGGCACAAAGCGAATATCTTTAACATTTAATTTTGATGAAAAACCATCAATATCGTTCTTGATTTTCTCAAAAGTTTCTTCTGAGTAATCAACTAAGTCCATTTTATTTACACAAACAATAACATGTGGAATTTGCAATAAAGATGCAATATATGCATGACGCATTGTTTGTTCAAGCACACCATGACGAGCATCAACCAAAATAATAGCAACATTGGCAGTACTTGCTCCTGTAACCATATTTCGTGTATACTGAATATGTCCTGGAGTATCTGCAATAATAAACTTACGTTTAGGAGTTGCAAAATAACGATATGCTACATCAATAGTAATTCCCTGCTCTCTTTCTGCTCTTAATCCATCTGTCAATAAAGCAAGGTTTACTTCTTCATTTCCTATTCTTTCACTAGCCTTTTCAATAGCTTCCATTTGATCTTCAAAAATGGCTTTACTATCATATAAAAGTCTACCTATTAAAGTACTTTTACCATCATCAACACTACCTGCAGTGGTGAATCGTAAAAGTTCCATATCTAAATATCCTGAATTTTTATCGCTCATAATAATTTGATGCTTAACTTAAATGGTTAAAAATACCCTTCTTTTTTACGATCTTCCATTGCTGATTCAGATCTCTTATCATCAGCACGACCACCTCTTTCAGTTGTTCTTGTTGCAGCAACTTCCTGAATAATATCTTCAACATTATCAGCTTGTGAAAGAGTTAATCCAGTACAGGTAATATCTCCAATAGTTCTACATCTAACATCCATCTCAATTTCTTCTTCACCTGGCTTTAACTGCATAAATGGAGCTTTAAACATCCATACGCCATCGCGATTAAATACTTTACGCTTATGTGTAAAATACAAATTTGGCAATTCTATATTTTCCATATAAATATATTGCCAAACATCCATTTCTGTCCAGTTACTAATAGGGAAAACTCTAAAGTGCTCACCCATGTGCTTACGTCCATTAAAGATATTCCATAACTCAGGACGTTGATTTTTTGGATCCCACTGACCAAATTCATCCCTGTGAGAGAAAAATCTTTCTTTTGCACGTGCTTTTTCTTCGTCTCTACGACCTCCTCCCATAGCTGCATCACATTTTAATTCTTCCAATGCATCTAAAAGAGTTACTGTTTGCAGCTTATTACGAGAAGCATTTATTCCTTTTTCCTCAACTGCTTTTCCTTGATCAATTGAATCCTGAACATAACGTACGATGCATTTTGCACCTGTTTTTTCCATTAGGTCATCTCTGTAATCAAGAGTTTCCTGGAAATTATGTCCTGTATCAATGTGTAATAATGCAAAAGGAACTTTAGCAGGATAAAAAGCTTTACGTGCTAAATGAAACATTACAATAGAATCTTTCCCTCCGGAAAATAACATCACCGGTCTTTCAAACTGAGCAGCTACTTCACGAATCACAAAAATAGATTCTGCTTCAAGTTCCCTAAGGTGATTAATCTGGTATTTATCCATAGTTTTATATTGATGTTTACCTATTAAGGTTTTAAAAACAGTGGCCAAAGTTAATGAATTTTAATTTTTGACCTAGTTCAACTAAACAAAAATATCCCACTAATTAGTAGGATATTAAAAAAAGCAATTAAAATGCTCTGTATTTTAGTCTAAAGTTTCAATATCGTCTGTATCAAAACTCTTATTGTATTGAGTCATTGCTCTTAAACTCATTCCAACGTTAGAGAAACCTCCATCGTGGAAAAGGTTCTGCATTGTAACTTTTTTAGTTAAATCAGAGAACATTGCTATACAATAATTTGCACAATCTTCTGATGATGCGTTTCCAAGAGGAGACATTCTTTCAGAGAAGTCCATCAACCCATCAAAACCTTTAACTCCACTTCCTGCTGTTGTCATTGTTGGCGATTGAGAAATTGTATTTACTCTTACTTTTCTTTCTCTACCAAAGATATATCCAAAGCTACGAGCTATTGATTCTAAAAGAGCTTTAGCATCTGACATATCGTTGTATCCATAAAATGTTCTTTGCGCAGCAACATAAGATAAACCTAAAACAGATCCCCATTCACTGATAGCATCCATTTTAAATCCTACTTGTAACATTTTATGAAATGAAATAGCAGAAATGTCTAATGTTTTATTTAGATAGTTATAATCAAGATCGTGATATACTCTTTTTTTACGAACATTTAACGACATTCCGATTGAGTGAAGTACAAAGTCAATTTTTCCACCTAATACTTCCATTGATTTTGCAAAAACGGTCTCTAAATCTTCAACACTTGTAGCATCTGCCGGAATAATCTCTGCATTACACTTTTGTGATAATTCATCAAGAGTTCCCATTCTACAAGCAACAGGGGTATTTGATAAAGTAAAAGTTGCTCCTTCTGCGTGAGCCAATTCTGCCACTTTCCATGCAATAGACATATCGTTTAATGCACCAAAAATAATTCCCCTTTTTCCTTTTAATAAATTATATCCCATTTTAATATTTATTTTGAGCGTACAAATATATATCAATATAGCAGTTACAAAAACACTAAAGTTTAAATATTTATCACTTTAACGTAATTTAATTAAAACCACCATTGATATCAAACTAATATACAACTAATTAACTACTCCCAATAAATCTTTAGCATTTGAAAGAGCAGCATCAGTCAGGTTACTTCCACTAAGCATTTTAGCAACCTCTGTTATTCTGTTATCAATAGATAATTCTTCAATACTGGTTTGTGTAGTATGCTGATTATCTTTTTTATATACCTTATAATGTTGTTTTCCTTTAACTGCAATTTGAGGTAAATGCGTAATACTAATAACTTGAATGTTATTTGAAATTTCCTGCATAATTTTACCCATTTTATCAGCTACTTCTCCAGAAACACCAGTATCAATCTCATCAAAAATAATTGTAGGTAAACCTTTTGAAATAGATAATAACGATTTAATACACAACATCACCCTTGACATCTCCCCTCCCGAAGCAACCTTAGGTATAGCAGATAATTCACCATTTTTATTTGCTGAGAAAAGAAACTCTATATCATCGATACCTGACGCAGAAAATTCATCCAAAACATTATATTCAACTTTTAATACTGCATTTGGCATTCCTAATTCAAGTAGCTGCCCTGTAAGTGTATTTTCGATTGTTTTAAATACTTTCTTTCTGGAATCTGATAATTTCTTGCTTACTATTTTTAACTCACCAGCTGCTTTATCTATCTCTTTTTGTTTTGCTTCTAAATCTTCATCAAAAGATGATATTTTTTGCAGTTGTTTTTCTAAGTCGTCTTTTATTTCAATTAATTCGGCAACACTTTCAACTTTATGCTTTTGCTGTAAAGAAAATATCTGATCTAATCTTGCGCTCACAAATTGTAATCTCTCAGGATCATATTCAATCCCTTCCATTACACCATCCATATCTTTAATTAAATCATCTAAATCAAGGTAAGCAGAATCAATTCTCTTTAGCCATCCATCTACATCAGATAAGTAAGATGAAATCTTCTCCAGATTTTTTAAAGATTCTTTCATTGCATTCAGAACTGGAAAACTATCTCCATTAAAAGTCTCCACCACACTAAACAATCCACCTTTAACTTCCTCTGCATGAGTCAAAAGCTCTTGCTCTTTTTCTAACTCGTCCTGCTCTCCTGCAACCAATTTTAGTTCCTGCAACTGATTAAACTGAAATTGCATATAATCAACATCGGCATTCAGTTTTTGATTTTGCTCTTCAAGCTCTTTCTTTTCCTTTTCAAGCTTTTTAAGGACCTTAAATTTACTTTTATATAAATCTAATACCTCTCTGTTTTGAGCAACCGTATCAACTACATTTAACTGAAAACCAGTATCTCCTAACAATAAGTTTTGATGCTGCGAATGAATATCAATTAATAGATGTGCTATATTTTTTAAGAAGCCAAGATTTACCGGAGTATCATTTACAAAAGCTCTTGATTTTCCATTTGCAAGAATTTCTCTTCGAACAAGAGTAATATCTTCATAATCAATATCCTCTTCTTCAAAAAGAGCTTTAAAACCATAATCTGATATATCAAATTCGGCCTCTATAACACTTTTCTTTTCTTTATTTTTAAGAACAGAAACATCGCTTCGCTGACCAAGTACCATAGCCAGAGCACCCAACATAATAGATTTACCAGCCCCTGTTTCTCCTGTTATTACAGAAAAGCCGTTTTTAAAATCTATTTTTACCTGATCTATTAAAGCGTAGTTTGAAATAAATAATGATTTAAGCATAAAATAAAATCTAACGAATGCTACTGATTTATTTTTTCGGTATACTTATTTGAATTTGCAGGATCCACTTCTGTAAGAACTTCAATGGCTCTTTGTTTTTCCATTGAAAAAGATTCTGAAAATATATTAATCAACTCATCTGATTTAGCATCGAAAAACAATTCCATAGCAAACGTACCTGGACGTTGACGATATACTTTGGTTAATTTTTCAATTGCAGACAATACTACTTTTCTGCCATCTTCAGGCTTTTCACTCATTTTATCCAAGCCTAAACGATGATATTGATAAATACATTCCCTTAAGGGACGATGAATTTCATTTAAATAATTTTCGACGAACCAATATCTGTTTGTTTTACTCTCATAAGAACGCCATCCAGAATAGCGCGAATTTTGTGACATATTCACAATCTTCTCGGCCATCTCCATATATTTAGTACCTCCATTCTTAGAAAATGAATCATAATCCAAACCTAAAATAACATAAGCATAATAAGCTATCACGCCTACTAAATTGGACTCTATAGAATTTTGATTAAATATTAATGGCTCAAATTCTTCGTATTTAAATTTAAATTCCTGATCTAAATAATTAAATAACATAGTTCTGTAAGCCGAGTTATAAACAGGTCTACGAGCCTGAACTTGAATTGTCCCTGAAAATTCATTTGCAGACACAACCTCTTTTATATTAATTAAAATACTACACTCAATCCTTTCTTCAGGACTAAAAACATTATCTGTCCATACCTGTCCGTTTACAAACTCCATAATGGCAGTTTGCATAGTTTCATATACTTGTTTATTTGTTCCCTGAACACTTGGTGAAACCACAGAAACACTACACTGCAATTCCTGAGCATTAGAAAACAAATACGATGATAAAAACAAGATGATAAACAGATACTTTTTCACAAATGTTCGTTTTGAATTTTAATAATATTCTATAGGGATACAATTTTATTTACAATATCAATTGCAACTTCCCTCTTAGTCTTTAACGAAAACTCTTCTTTATTATTATCACTATCAATTATTGTAATTTGATTTGTATCATGACCAAACCCAGCTCCTTTATTCTCTAAAGAGTTCAAAACAATAAAATCAAGATTCTTTTCCTTTAATTTTTTCTGAGCATTACTTAATGCATTTTGAGTTTCCAGAGCAAATCCAACTAATAATTGTCCTTCCTTTTTTATTTCGCCAAGCTTTTGAGCAATATCAACAGTTGCTTTTAATTCAACAACCATCTCATCCTTATCGCTTTTCACTTTTTGATCTGCACAAACCACTGGCGTATAATCAGCAACTGCTGCAGAAAGCACTGCCCCATCGCAATCAGGAAACACTTTAGCGCATGCTTCGTACATTTCCTGCGCAGAAACAACACTATTTAATTCAACATTGGGATGTTTTACCTCAACACTTGTTGGACCGGATACCAAAATCACTTTAGCACCTCTTGACGCTAATTCTTCGGCAATACTATACCCCATCTTACCACTGGAAAAATTACCAATAAATCTGACCGGATCTATTTTTTCATAAGTAGGACCAGCATTAACTAAAAACGTTCTGCCTGAAAGTTGATTGTTTTTTTGATCCTGCTGTTTCTGGAAAAAAGAAATTAACTCTTCAACTATGGTTTCCGGCTCTGCCATACGACCTTTACCGCTTAAACCACTTGCCAATTCACCTGTTTCTGCCTCAATCATATGAACACCATCCTCTTCAAGACACTTCATATTTCTTTGATTTGCAGGATGCAGATACATATCTAAATCCATTGTAGGAGCTACAAACACAGTACAGCGAGCAGAAAGATAGGTCGTTACTAATAAGTTGTCGGCAATAGCATTGGCCATTTTACCCATAGTATTTGCTGTTGCGGGTGCAATAACCATAGCATCAGCCCATAATCCCATATCTACATGACTATTCCAATCTCCATTTTCAGGGTTGTAAAAATCAACCATAATAGGATTTTTCGACAAGGTAGCCATTGTTAAAGGAGTAATAAACTCTTTAGCTTTTTCTGTCATCAAAACCTTAACCTCTGCCCCGTTCTTCACCAGTAAGCGAGTTAAAAAAGCAGATTTATATGCAGCAATACCTGCAGATACACCTAATATTATTTTCTTTCCTTTTAACATCGAGATTTTTATAAACAAAAAAAGATAAAAGAAATATCAATAACCTCCTTTACCTTTTTTAATTTTTTTAAAAGAAACAGACTATTAAAGAACTAGTTTTCTTCAGTACCTGCATTTCGATAATAAACCTTATCCTCTACAAATTCTTGAGTAGCGATTGATGAAGGTTTTGGTAATCTTTCGTAAAATCTTGATATTTCAATTTGCTCACGATTTTCAAAAACTTCTTCCAAATTATCAGTATAAGAAGCAAATTCCTGAAGTTTTTTATTCAACTCCTCTTTCATTTCTACACTAATTTGGTTAGCTCTTTTAGCAATAACATTTATTGACTCATAAACATTACCAGTACCTTCTGAAAGCTTTTGAGTATCCCAAGTAATTGTACTACTCGGAGCATTTGATTTTTTATAATCCATGATAATAAAATTATTATTCTAATTTACGTCGTCAAATTTAACTTCTTTTGAGGCATGTTCAAAAATTTTCACTGCCTTCTCCATATATTCACTCTTCGGAAATTCATTGATAAACGAGTAATATTCATCAATAGCCTCCCTCATACGTTCATCTTTCTTTTCTAAAATACTATTTTCAGCTTGTATATATTTTGCTTCCAATATTAAAAAAGATAATTCCTCTCTATACTTTGTATCAGGATAATCTTTTAAACTATTTTGAGCTGCAATAACTGCTGATTGATAATTATTTCCCATATAATTACCTAAATTAAAATAAAGCTTAGCAGATAAGTAACTTTTATACACTAATTTATCTCTTAATTCTGTAATTAACCTTTCTGCTTCTTCAACTTTTGGGCTATTCGGGAACAAATTAATAAACAACTGAAATTCATTAATTGCATTATATGTATCCGTTTGATCTAACCTTGGCTTAGGCGATGTCATATAATAACAATAAGCACTCATAAACTGACATTCTTCAGCATAATCACTTGAAGGAAATGTTTTATAAAACTGACGAAAGTAATGTCCTGACATGATAAAATCATTCAATCCATACAAACATTTTGCATATGTAAAACTTATAGTTTCAGCCTTATCAGTACCTCTATATATGCTCTGGAGTTCATTTAATAAAGTTGCAGCACGCATAAAGTCTTCTGCTTCATAATACTCCATTGCCTTAGTATATTTCATCTCATAATCAGTACTTTTCAACAACTTTTGATACTGACTACAACTAATTAACAATGGAAGAATTACCAGAACAAATATTATCTTTTTCATGTATATATAATGTATTTTTTGTTGTAACCTGTAACTATTCATACCAAATAGTTCTTAATTATAAAGAATATTTCTCATGATTCGCTACATAAAATATTAAAATAAAACACTGAATAATATGATAACCAACAAATTAACATCATGATTACCAAACATTCAATATTACAATTATTTTTTACAACGTGCAAAGATAAAATATTAAAATGAAACAACCATACATTTAAGTAGGTACCATAACCACATTAACTAAATTTTAAGGTTTAGACATAATTGATTTAAAATAAAACACACTGATTTACATACAATTTCACACTTCCGTAAATTTAAACACATGAATCACTCTTTGATTATTAAAAAATATTACCTTTGCGCCGTTAATTTATAATTAAGATATACGACGTGGATATTTTTGATAAAATAAAAAACATGGGACCGCTTGGTCAATACGGAAAAGCTGCACATGGTTATTTTACATTCCCAAAGCTTGAAGGTGAAATTGGTCCTAAGATGAAATTCAGAGGTAAAGAAGTACTTACCTGGAGTTTAAATAACTATTTAGGTCTGGCTAATCATCCTGAAGTAAGAAAAGCAGATGCTGATTCAGCTGCCGAATATGGTTTGGGATATCCAATGGGTGCTCGTATGATGTCTGGACAAACCAGCATGCACGAGGAATTGGAAGCTAAACTAGCTGAATTTGTAGGTAAAGAGGACTCTTACTTATTAAATTTTGGATATCAGGGAATGGTATCAATTATTGATACATTAGCTTCAAGAAACGATGTTATCGTTTATGATTCTGAATCCCATGCTTGTATTATGGATGGTATCTTTTTACACAAAGCAAAAGGAGGTAAAAGCTTTGTTTTTCCTCATAATGATATAGTTCGTTGTGAAAAGATGCTTGAATTTGCAAAAAAACGAGCTACTGAAACTGGTGGAGGTATTTTAGTTATTACTGAAGGTGTCTTCGGTATGGCCGGAGACCTTGGTGCATTAGACAAAATTGTTGCTTTAAAAGATAAATTTGAGTTCCGTTTATTAGTTGATGATGCTCACGGTTTTGGTACTATGGGTAAAACAGGTGCTGGTACTGCTGAACACTTTGGCGTAACAGAAGGAGTAGATGTTTTATTTAGTACATTCGCTAAATCAATGGCAAGTATTGGAGCATTTGTTGCTTCTACTGAAGAAGTAGTAAACTACTTAAGATACAATTTACGCTCTCAGATTTTTGCTAAATCATTACCAATGCCATTGGTCATTGGTGCACTTAAGCGACTAGAGTTATTAAGAACAAACCTTGAACTAAAAGAAAACCTTTGGACTATTGTTAATGCTTTACAAAAAGGACTTAAAGAAGCTGGTTTTGACTTAGGAAAAACAGAATCACCTGTAACTCCGGTATTCTTGAACGGTTCTGTTCCTGAAGCTACTCAATTAACAATGGACTTAAGAGAAAACTACAGCATTTTCTGTTCTATCGTAGTTTATCCTGTAATTCCAAAGGATCAGTTGATGTTAAGAATTATCCCAACTGCCGTTCACACATTAGAAGATGTTGAATACACAATTAAGGCATTTGCTGAGATTAAAGAAAAATTAGAAGCGGGAGCTTATAAAAGTGATAAGATTGCAAATATCCTATAAGCAATCTAACTTAGATAAAATATTTAAAAGAGGTTTTGATTTTCAAAACCTCTTTTTTTTAATACTGTTTAGCAATATATACATCAGAATAATAATGATTAATAATATCATTCATATTCTTTCCGGCTTTCGACATAGCCATTGCTCCTACCATACACAATCCAGCTCTGTGTCCTTTACCAGCCCCTACAAATACAACTTTATTTTCGTTGGTAATTAATTTTGAAATAAATGCCAGACTAGGTAGTTTCAAATATGCGGCAAATAACATTAAATTTTGTTCTGAGATTTCAATTTCTTCCTGATCATTAATTAGATTGACTTTCTGAACAGTACCTCTATCATTTCTTTCTTCTATGATAAAATCTTTCAATTCAACAATGTTATAATTGAACTTATTCTTTAAGATATCAGCTAATTTACTTAACTCAACCTCTACACGCCATCTAAAAAGTTTATTTCTATCGCCAATATCATCTGATATCATTTTATCAATAACCTCCGGATCCTGTGTTTTACAGTAGAAATCTTCCGGATGATAAATCCACGATTGTACCTCCTCTTTATTTAAGGAACCAACATTATCTCTTGTTTCTGTATCTTTCAGAGTATTTAGATGCTCATTAAACCCTTTATTTCCATGGTAATAAATACTTTCTGGAATTCCACCACAACAAAAAGTATAAGGAAGAGCTACAATTTGACTATTATAAAATAAAACATCACCTTTTGTGTCTTCTACAGCTTTCCTTAATATCTCATTACCTTCAATTGAAATCCCTTTGTATTTAAACTCTAACTGTTCAGGTTTTGGGCTAATAAAGTTATTTAGGTATAATAATAACTCCTGCGAAGTCTTTTCTTTTATAAATGAAGTTGTATTTAATTCATTAATATATTTTACCATATAGCTCCGATAAACAATTACCATAGCCTTAAGAAATTCGAATTGATCATTAGCTGCAAACCTACGATCAAGTATACTACTTATAAAAAAATCAACATCAACAATGTTTTGAACTTCTATATTATCATTCTCTATGTCAATATTTACTGCACCTCTATAATAGTATTTCTCTTCTACAGCAACACCTTTTTCCTTAACTACAAAGAAGCTATCACCCCACATTCGTGGAGATAATTCTGTTTGTTTATCTACTATAATAATTTCTTTATCATCCTCAAGGTAAATCCTATCGTCTTTTAAATACAAATTCCAGTCACCACTCAGACACCTTTGTGTTTCCCCTAAGAAATACTCACCTTCTAATGAAATAAATAAGTTTTTACTTTTTAATATATCAATGGTTATTTTGGGATCATTCATTTTTAAAATATTTAATTATCGAAGGATACTATTCTAAATAAAACGCTTCTGTTAATTTAGGTAATAAAGGCTTAAATATATCTGTTAAACTGCTAAAACTATACGAAATTTGTTCATAAATACTTTTTACAGATTCCTCTGTTAAGTTATTAAAATATAAACTGTCATTTACAATAAACATCCCCATCAACTCCAATGCTCCGGGAAAAATCTTAATCTTACCAGGCGATGAATCATAATATTGAACCGGTTTTTGTACCACCCGAGGAAAGATCACCAATACATATTCATCATTATTACAATAGGAACAATAATTAATATAAGGATATTTAGATAAAGAATAACTTCTACCCAATAACTTTTCTAATTCTAAATATACATTAAAAATCCATTGGTAGTTTTTGGATTTAATTACAAATGCAGATCTTATCTGTTTTTTTAGAAGACTTATTTCAATATTTTCGTCTGCAAAGACTGAAGATAAACAAACTCCAGAATCGATGTCATTAATAAATGGAAAATAGTCTTTATTTAGTATCTGTAAAGTAAAATGTCTTTTAACTTCATCAGGAAAGGAAATTCCGTCAGATAAAACAACTGAACCTTTATAAATCTGAGCTATTGAAAGTATATTTTTAACTTTCTCAATATCTTTCTTTCGAAAGTGTGTTTTATCAACTGCTAAAACATAATTTTTAAAAACGGATTGAAGGTGATTTATAATAAAATACTTATCATTTAATACTCTTTTATAAGATTCACCCTTACCATCTAGTCTTGCACAAATACTACAATTATTGAGATCAACTTTCTGTAATATTTGATTCTCTTCTGTTTGAGAGAATAGCTTTAATACCTGAACATTGAAATTATCAAACTTAACCAGTTTATAATTTTCGATATAATCAGTATTAAACTCTGACTCTATATTTTCAAGTTTTAAAAGCATAAAAAATGGAAGACCTTTACACAAAAATAAGGCCTTCCATCATATAATAAACTATTTAATATCTTAAATAATTAATTTTCACTTAAAAATCTTTCGGCATCAATTGCAGCTTTACAGCCTGACCCTGCAGCTGTAACAGCCTGACGATATTGGTTATCCATTACATCTCCACAAGCAAAAACACCAGGAACATTAGTTTTAGATGTATTTGCTATTGTTTTAATATAACCTACTTCATCCACATCAAGATAGTCTTTAAAGATATCTGAGTTCGGTGTATGGCCAATAGCAAGAAAGAATCCATCAATATCAATTTTGACTTCTTCCTCATTCACCTCTCCTTTATTTTTCCATAAAATAGCACCTTCAACAACACCATCACCTGTTAATCCTTTAGTTTGATGTTTCCATAAAACCTCAATATTTTCAGTTTCAAGTAAACGATCTTGCATTACTTTAGAGGCTCTTAATACATCTCTACGAACAATTAGGTAAACCTTTTTAGCAAGTCCTGCTAAATACATAGCCTCTTCACAAGCAGTATCTCCACCGCCTACTACGGCAACTACTCTGTTTCTATAAAAGAATCCATCACACGTAGCACAAGCAGAAACTCCTCCTCCTGCATATTTTTGCTCATCCTCTAAACCTAAATACTTAGCTGTAGCCCCGGTTGCAATAATTAATGTCTCAGCTTCAACAACCTTACTGCCATCAATAGTTACTTTAAATGGTCGTTCAGAAAGATCAGCTGCAGTAGCATAACCAAAACGAATATCTGTTCCAAAACGACCTGCTTGCTTCTTTAAGTCTTCCATCATCTCCGGACCTGTGATTCCATCAGGATACCCTGGAAAATTCTCTACTTCAGTTGTTGTTGTTAACTGTCCTCCAGGTTGCATTCCTTCATACAAAACAGGGCTTAAATTAGCTCTTGCAGCATAAATTGCAGCAGTATAACCAGCAGGTCCTGAACCAATAATTAACACCTTTGCTTTTTCTACTTCAGATGCAGTATTATTAGTTTTTTCTTCATTAGCACCCAAATCCATTTTTTCAAATAATGCCATAATTATATATATTTTTCAATTATCTAATTAAAAATCACAACAAAGTAACAAATTTATACTTTGCCGTTTCATGATAAATTTAATTTTTATAAAAATAATGAACCCTAAAACATTAAAATAGTTCATTCTAAATTATTATATATTTCAATTGAATCTACATCAACCGATAATCCGGCTGCAGCACCTAATCCATTAACTACATTACTATATACATTAGATTGTTCATAAAAGGGATCTTCTCTAAATGCATCTTGCTCTGAAACGGAGCGTATATACTCGTAATACTCATTGGATAAAGAAAACAAATAAAAATGAAGACTCTTTTTCTCATCTAATCCTGAATTTTCTATATAACTATTAGGTATTAAAAAAGTTAACGAATAAAACTGTCCATTAAACAATAAGTCATCAAAGGTACTTTGATAATCAATTTCAGCCAATAATGTAGCTTCGTAATCTCTAGATATAAAAACTTTATCATTTTCAACAATATCCACCGTTTCAATCTGCCTTATATTAGTACTATTTTCAACTATATCTGAATAACTATCAACCCTTAATTGATAAAAATTAGATTCTCCTGACGGATCAAAAAAACTTAATTTACACTGAAGCATTTCTTCTTCTATATTCTCATCATTGAACTCTAGCACCCTTACAGTATCAATCAGTACAATTTGAACCGGTTCAGGAATTGTAGTATTAGAATATACATTAATACTGTCATTTACATCAACTTCAATATTTATTGTATCATTATAAGAAAGATCTACATTCTCTATAGAAAACCACTCTTCACCATCAGGATATTCATCCGATATTATTAATTCGTTATTAAGAGAAATATTAAGTGTACTATTTGTAATTCCTTCATATTCTTTTTGTGATAATATATCAGTTGTATAACTCAGATGAACTTTTAAAGTACTATCTGGCATAGGGAAAGTGTACAAAACAATTTTTGACTGCTGATTTTCTATCTGATAATCAATACTTTTTTCGCAAGAAGAACACAATATGGCACATATAAGAAGTATCAAAAAGCTTTGCGCTAGTTTACTACTATTCTCAAAATACTTATAAAACCAATTCATGTACAAATAATTAAGTTTATTTATCAAAATCTTAAAGTATATCTAATATATGGTAATGGAAAGGGAAATATACTTAACTGCTTTAATTCTCTGGTAATATTACCAGAATCATCTTCAGTATTTGAAAAGTATAAAGAGAATGCATTTTGCCTTCCATAAACATTATAAATTCCCAAACTCCAAATTCTCTCCCCTAACCTGTTTTTCTTTTTAAAATTAGCACCAATATCCAATCTATGAAAAACAGGCATTTTATAGCCATTATATGTTGAAATATGCTCAGAATAGTTATCTGTTGTACCTACAGAACTAGAAGGCAAACTCGGACTATAATATTTTTGAGATGGGAGGGTAACTGAATTACCGGATCCAAACAACCATGTTACCGAAAGGTCTACTTTTGAGTTTACCACATAGTTCCCAAAAATACCAATATCATGTCTCCTGTCATTGGTTGTAGGAAAGCTTTTTCCATTATTTAATTCAGCATATCTTTGTTCAGACTTTGCTAACGTATAGCCAATCCATCCTGAGAATTTACCTGTTTTTTTATGAATCAATAATTCAACACCTTTAGACTTACCATCTCCTGAAACCAGGTTATTTTCCCATAAATTAGAATACAAATTAGAGGCACTTTCTTCACCAAAAGCAAGTAAATTCTCATAGTGTTTTAAATATCCAATTACAGAAAAATCAAACCCTTTTTTAATTTCTAATTTATATCCTAAAGAATACTGATTTGCATGTTGTGGCTTTATATCCTCTGTAACCGGTATCCATAAATCAGTAGGTAAAGAAACAGAAGATGATGTTAACAGATGCATATATTGAGTCATTCTGGAATATGATCCTTTGATGGCTAACCTTGGAAAGATTAAATATCTAAAAGACAACCTCGGTTCTATTGACTTATATATTTTATTCTTAATTCCATAAAATGAAGTATGCAATCCCGCATTCATTTTTAAATTTTGAGTAACATTAAAATCATCCTCGAGATATAAATAAAATTCATTTCCATGAACATTATCCCCTCCAATGGTAGAATCTACAACAGACTCTGTATTAAATGATTCCCTAATAAGATCTGCACCCGGATTAAATGTATGAAAAATATAATTCCCACCGAATCGTACATGATGATTTGGTTTAAAGAAATAATCATAGTCCACTTTTGCCATATAATCTTTTATACCACTATAGTATTTTTGCTCAAAGTAATTCCAGTCATCATTACTGATTAAATGAGCCTCATAACCTACAGAATAGGTATAATCACTATATGCAAGCGAAATATTTGAAAATAATTTATCATTATATATTTTATTCCATCTAAAAGAAGTTACGGTATTTCCCCAACCTGAATAATTTTCGTTATTAATATCGATCTGTTCGTTCCCATCATCCGGTTGGTTTGGATTACGAACTGTTTGAAAATTATATTTTGTATAAACTTTATCCCTACCACCATAAAAACTTAAATACAGTCTGTTTTTATCATTTAACTTATGCGTAATTTTCGCATTTGAATCATAAAAATAAAAGGACGTTCTTGTATTGGATGATTGCTGTAAAATATAAGAGACCAGATCATAATATGAACGTCTGAATGATAGGCTGAAGGTTGTTTTTTCTTTATATAAAGGACCATCTAATGCAAGTTTTGAGGACATCATTCCCAAACTTGCAGTTCCATGGATTGCTGAATTATTTCCATCTTTCAACCTCACATCCACAACTGAGGATAAACGTCCTCCATAACGAGCCGGAAAACCACCTTTAGTTACGGTAACTTTATTAATTGCATCTTCATTAAAAACAGAGAAAAAACCAAAAAGGTGAGAGATATTATAAACAGGAACATCATCCAACAAAAACAAATTCTGATCTGAACCACCTCCACGAACATATAATCCACTAACGCCTTCGCTCCCACCATTAATCCCTGGTAAAAGCTGCAAAGTACGAGCTACATCTACTTCCCCTAAAAAGGCGGGAACTTTTCGAATTTGTTCAACAGGAAGATTTATAGTACTATTTCTTGAAGAATTTATTCCTTCCGGTGTAATGAAACTTACAACAGGAACTTCTGAAAGCAAATCGTTTTCTACTAAATTAAAATTAATTATAGTATCACAAGTTAGCTTAAATCGATGTTGAATACTATGAAAACCTACATAGGAGCAATTAACGATAACATCACCTTCTTCTAAATCTAAATTATAATAGCCAAAATTATTTGTTGTTACACCTAACCATTTAAATGAATCATAGACAGATGCGCCAATCAAATTCTCTCCATCTTTACTTCTAACAACAAAACCGTGAATATTATACTTTTGAGGCAGAAGAGCCAATTCATCAGGAACTATGATAATCTTATTCTTTCGTTCCGTGAGTGTTATAGGACAGTCAAAAAAGATTTCTTCAATAAATCCCCTGATGGTATTATGAGTGGCAGATAATGTGATATTATCTTTAAGACAGAGCTTATTACTGTAACTAAAAGATATTTTAGTACTATCTTCTATTAATTTAAGTAAATCAACTGTGGATCCTGATTTTTGTCCCACAGTTAATTCTTTCTCTAAAAGTATATTTTGTGCAACAATACTTTCAGATACTCTAAATAGAAATATAATTAATATCAGATATTTTAAATGATTGTTTGGGGGCATCAATAACAATTTCTGTAAACTCTTGCGAATTTAATCAGAGATTGTTAAAACAGAACCATCGAATTCAATTTTTTTGTTAAAATGAACCTCCAATTCTTCTAAAATTTCATTCAAAGGTTGCTTATTAAAAGTTGTAGTTACTTTTGTATTTTGTTCTTTACCCTTTATTACTATTTTCTTTATTTCAGGAAATGCCTTTTTTAAATCATTACAAATTTCACTAAGAGTAGCCTGTTCAAATTTCAAAACACCTGAATTCCAATATAAATCATTTACAAGTGAATTATCTTCCTGAACTTTCCCTTTTGATACAATGGCTCTTTCACCCTTTGTTAATTCAACTCTCTGTTTATATGCTTCTACTCCTACTTTTCCTGTAACCACAGAAACAAAAACTTTATCTGTTAACTGATTTACATTAAATTCAGTTCCCATAACAGATACTTTTGTATTCTTTACATTTACCTCAAAAGGAGTATTATTATGCACAACCTTAAAAAAAGCTTCACCTGTTAAATCTATTTCTCTACGATCCTGTTCGTTCAAAGATTTACAATAAACAATTTTACTGTTTTTATTTAGAACAACTACAGAACTATCCGGTAAAACAATTTTTTCGATTTTATTACTGGATTTAAAAGCTGTCATACGACCAAATCCGGGAACATTCCAATATAAGTACCCCACTGAACTTAATAGCAAAAAGGGTAAAACAATTGCTGCAATTCTTCTAAAATTAGGTACAATCCTAAATTTCGTATCAATCTTTTTCGATTGGTTTGTAAAAGTTAAAGAACGCTTCACCTTTTCCAAATCCCCAGTTACATCAATGGATGTAAACATCTTAAGCTGTTGGCTATTTTCCCAAAGATATTTTATATGCTCAAACTCTTCTTGATTTTGAATATTAGAATTTTTCCAATTATTCAAAATCAACAAGTCCTGATCAGATATATCGTTAGTTAAATATCCAACTATTATACGATGTATATTTTCGTTCTTATTATTCACAATTGAAATTATTTTATCTGTATTACCTACGGAATTTTAATGAAAGTTCATCAAACTAAAAAACTCCTCTTGTGGCAAAACTTCCTCTACCTCAACTTCTTCATTTACTACATCTGAAAAATTTTCAGTTTGCTCTGAAGGATTAATTAATTCTGCCAATAATTGTAATAAAAATTCCATAGTTAAAATATTTACAGGTTTTGTGAATATATGACAATACAAAATACTTACACACGTAGAGTATTTTTCAAAAAAAATGTATTTAGAATAATTCTTAATTAAATAAGAAATTTAATAAACTAATTAAAACAAAAAGTGTAGTAACTCCAATATATGAAGACAATTTTTGACGCATTTTTTTTAATGCGTTACTAATCTGTGTTTCTACGGTTCTTTTTGATATAGAAAGCTCTTCAGCAATTTCCTGATTCGATTTTCCCTGAAAGCGACTCATCTCAAAAATTTTCTGACATTGATTAGGAAGGGATTTTATAATCTGAAAAATTCTATTTTCCAATTCTGTTTCTTCCATGATATCATAAAAAATATTTTCAGACTCTTTTGTTTCTGCAAATAAAGATGAATGATGATTGCGAATGGTTTGCTCGCGTTTTAGATGATTGAGACACCTGTTCCGAACAGACTGATATAAATGAGCTTTTAATGATGTGTGAATTTGAATTTCTTCCCTTTTTTCATAAAAATGAACAATAACACCCTGAACTAAATCTCTTGCCATATCTATATCATACACCAACTTATTAGCAAAAACAACTAGAGGCTGATAATACAATAAAAATATTTGTTCAAAGGCGGCTTCATCACCTTTTGCAAATCTATTTAAGAGTGTTTTTTCGTCCATAAATAACAAATTCCCAACAAAGCTAAACAATTTTTATACCTAATATTAAAAACTGTTATCAACATGTAAAATTTTCGCCTGAAATAACATAAATAATATATAGACATGATTTTATTAAAATGGTTGCAAACGATAGTGCAATTATTTAACAAAACTTTTTTATGATAAAGATTATTCCATATTAAATTGTTAAGCTTTTTTATATATTTGCATAAACAAAATCGGGGTGTGGCGCAGTTGGCTAGCGTACATGCATGGGGTGCATGGGGTCGTCCGTTCGAGTCGGATCACCCCGACAAAAGTTTTATTTAGATGAGGGTTTTCAAAACGGATGCCCTCATTTTTTATTTTGAAAATAAGTTAAGCTTTGTTGATAGTATTGCACTATTATTCCAATTTAATTTATCAATTGGCACCCATGCCTACTTCAATTTCAGTATAGGTATTCTTAACTTCAATATTAAATTTCTGTTTAGTAAATATTTTAACTCTTTCTATTCCTTTACTATCCCAATATTTAACAGCTACTTTGCCTTTTTTTTCGTTCTTTATTAAATGACAATGCTTATATTTCTTTCCACTATTACAGTAACAAGAAGAATTTCTTCCAATATTCTCATATTTATACTCCTTCTGCCTGTCCCCCTTTGTTTTATTTAGTCCGGGAATTATATAAGTAAGGATTTTTATTATTCCGTGAGTTAACGAATTCATTAAAAGTTAATTTCTACCAGTACTCAAAGTAAAAATAGCACTTTTCTCCTAATAATATAACTGTCTTAAAGTAGTTATTGAGATTAATGTTTATTCTTAATTTAATTACAATGGTGGAGGTATAGTAAGTAAGGTATTTCAGGCTTTAAATCTACCAAATTACCACATAAATAGATGCGGGTGATAATGCTCGAAAACTTCTGAAACCCTTATTAACTTTACCTCTTGATAGGTGTTGTGATTTTTTATCTATATATATTTTTCTATACTTTTCGGTTATTGATCCTTCATTTTCTTCCCAATCAAACATGTATTTGTCATCATGTCCAAATGATACAACTCCATCAGCAATAAAAGTTTTTGGATTCGCATCTTTCACTAGTCGATTTTGAAAGAATACATGATTATTGTCTTTTATATAGTCAGAATGTTTTCCTTCTTCGTTCATAAAGTATGTATTCACAATTTCAGCAGTCTCATAATCTAATGAATCAATCCTTAAGTGATGATAGTAGTAACTGGACTTACTTTTCCCCCAATTCTCATTTATAGCTTCGAATTCATTAGCTTTAACTGTATCCAACAAATCAAACATGTAAAAAACGTGATTAATGTCTTTTGACCACAAATATCCATTAAAAACATAAAACGATTCAGGTTCAGCACCATTAATAATACAATTGGTTCCACCAAACTGTAACAGAAATACATAATCCTTGTCTTTTCCAAGTTCTATATTTAAGTCATGCCTGATAGTAACAAAAGTTTCAGCATCAGCTTTATCCATTAAACTATATTCTTTAGTCCAATTTCCCACATGAATCCACTTATGATATATTTTACCATCTCTTTCTTCGTAGCCTCTATGGCAACTTGTAACTATTAATAAGACAAATAAAAGGCAGGATGCTTAGTTATTAGCGGTTCGGATATTATTTGTTCTATTTTAATTTTCAACATTTAAAGTCATTGAAGTATAGTCATATGAAATGTTTTCAATTCTAAACATATCTCTTGTTATGCACAATTGTTCGAAATTCATTTTTTCGTAAAGAGTTCTTGCCGGAATATTATTTGTCATAACTTCTAAATCAATCCAACAAATTTTATGATTACTTCTACAATATTCAACTATAAATTCTAATAATTTATAACCAATTCTTAAACCTCGAAAATTACTATCCACTCCCATTCCAAGAAAAACTCTATGTTCCGAATTTAATTGATTATTGGAACGAATATCAATGTGTCCAACAATCTTATTTTCATTATTAATTGCAATCCAACATTTTCTCCATCCATTTTCACCATAACTTCTATTCATTCCGTTCTCAAATTTTACTTTCAATTCGTCGGATAGTATAGATTGTTGTTTAGAAAGAGGTTGAAAAAGAATTTTCCCATTCTTTCCGTTTTCAGAAATATGTATTGCTAAATATTGAAAAAATTCTTCAAGTCTATCTTTGCTTAGTTCTTTAATTGAAATCATTCAAATTCTATTTTTATATGAGGTTATTTAGAATACTTCTCAGTCCTTTTATCTGACTGATAACATTTTAACTATGCGGAGTACGGAGATTTACAAACACTTTCCTCCCAAAACTCAACATAGCCAAATTTAAGTTTTGAAATTTTACCTTAAACTTAATAAATTTTCGAGACGAAAATTTGGCGCCCCAAAACAACCTACAAACTCCCAATATATAGCTGACTTCGCATTACGTATGGCTTTTGTTGGCTATCGTTACTTATTTTTCCAGCTCCAACCACGATTGATTTTCCGTATAATTAATCATTCTTTCTGATGTTAACCTAATGTCTTCAAGAATGCTTTTAAACTTCATTGTCATTCTTAATGTCTTAAATGGTTGTAATGCTTTCATAAATATCCACGATGCATTGTCTGTATTTAAAACATATTTAGAGTAGTCAAAACTAGGAATTTGGTCAATTTCAATATTTAATTTTTGTTTAAGTTTTTCGTTTTCAGTATTTCGAATAGTCACTTTTATTTCTTGAAGTGAATTTTCAAATTGTTGTGCAAAATTCTTAATCTCAAATTCTGAAAGTCCATATACCCAACTTAATGAGTCACTGTTCCACATAAACCACCTTGCATTCTGAAATCCAACATATTTCTCAATGTCAGATACATATTCTAATAATTGTCTATATGGAGCAAGTATAATTATTGATGAGTTCATAGTCTACGTTATTCATATTTTATGCGCCATGGGTAATGAATGCCAACTTATTTACAAAGGCACCTTTAAAAATATATCCGTCATTAACTACATTCATATTTCATTTAGGATTAATATTTTATCGTTATTTGTAATTCAAATGTTGAATATACTTCATTCATTGTCAAATATTTCATATTTACCTTAAAAAGTTATTTACAATTAACAATAAAGAATATTATAAGAAACAGGTAGATCGGAAAATGGAAAATGCAGTAATGTTGGATGTAAGATGCAATCTTGCACCAACGTGGAAGAAAGTAAGGGGCAATAATTAACTTATCCTTTAGTCTCCTATGGTATAACCAGGATATGACGTCCTACTTACTATGGTTTTTTCATGGATATTTTATGGTCTTTCTTCGGTTCCTAAGAAGCAATGACTATGCAAAGAATAACCATAGCCAACCCATAGACATACCAACCACAACCCAAAGGATATCCGAAGAACACCCAAAGAAAACCAAACAAATACCATAGATAACCGAAGACCTACCGAAGAAAAGTCAAGAAAACACTGAAAAACACCAAAACCTGGAATATTTTTGGCCAAAAACGTGATTATGCGGAATATTATTGTCGTTTTTTGCGATTTTCCGGAATATTGGCCCATTTCTTAACCTTTTACACACAAAACTGATTTCATGTACACACTCTTAATATTTATAATCAATTAGTTACAAACGATAAAAGTTACAGTAAAATTACTATAATTTATTCGATGTATATTTTACTATACTTTAGAACTAACGAAAGAATGTCGAAGGTAACAAGTTTTAATGGTAGAAAGTGATTTACAGCTCTGAAAATAAAAAAGAGAGAAAGGAAAAAGGAAAAAATTGATTATTCACAAAATTCATATTAGAGAATATATTAAATCTTATAAAAATTTGTATATACATAACCATTAAGAGTAATTTATCATTAAAACATATTCCTTCAAAAACTATCAAATAAAATAATTTTTAAACGACGTTTCTGTATCAATAGCACTCTGTCGTTATTTGACGTGGTTTGCTTTTTATTTTGTTAAAAAGTAAAATTTAAACACATGAATAGACAAACTACACCTGATATTTTTACTATGGAATACACACCTGAACTTTTGAATAAACTTCAAATAGATTGGGTATATAAAGCATTTCCTCACCCAAAACTAATTCTCGATTATGAAGATCTGTTTGATCTGATATTACACAATAAGGTTAACAATCCGGTTGAGGTGATAAATTACATGACTCATAAACAGAGAATTCATCCTATCCCCTGTAATAAACTCTTTTATAAAATGGTTTTAAAAAATCCTGTAATCGACAATCGTGAAAAGTTGGATATTGCCTACAAAATTTATCTGGTATCTGAGAATATTAAATATGCTATTGAAAATATGATATCCCTTGTCTTTCGATATATTCATAATTCTAATTTTAAAGATTTTATTGACAAAGCTATTGAAACGAATATGGAAATCAATCCGTTCTTATCCGATAATCATATCAATGAGTTACTGGGATACTATTTTAAAGAGAGAGATTCCATTGCGTACCATGGGGAACTTATTCTACCTCAAAAATGCAACCTGATTGAAAACAATATTTCATTATTTCAGGAAGGTAAAGAGATGAACCATTGTATTTATGATTACTGGGAAGACATTTCAAATAAAAGATGCTTTATTATCAGTATGAGATTCCCGGAAAGAGTCACATTTTTGATAGATCAGGATCCATATATGAAATGGTTTCATATCCAATCAGCCTATCGATATAACAATCAAATACCATCAAGCAATTCCATTGCAATCATGGCTGAATTTATCAAAAAAGAAGAAAACCAACATTTCTTTTTAGTAAACTATAATGCTAATGATGACGAAACAGATGAAAGACTACCTGACTTTCCTTTCTAAAATATTGTCAACAAAAAAATGCCGGCTGAAATTATTATTCCCTCCGGCATTAAAACAAACTTTAAAACTTATAATCATGAATTTATTAAACTACTAGCATCTCCCTCAAACATCGTAAATAAGGTTCAAATGCAGTTACCACAGTTAACAGCAAATTATCTCCATTTTCCTTTATATCATATTTCATTAATTTATATGGCGGTAACAATTGAAAAAGATCTACAATCTCATCTGTACCTTTTTCGCTTTTTTCAATTTCAAATATCCGCTTTTTAACATGAGATATAATAGTTGCATTTTCAAAACTACCTGCTTTTATTGCATTCATTTTCTCCTCTTCAAGAAAACTATATAATAATGAATAATCAATTTTCTCCTTATTGTATCCCAGGTAATCCTCAAGGTTTAACACTACGGTTTTAAAAGCATACTTCACATCCTCCAACAACCGTGTTTCTAGCTTAATGTGCTGCCCCTTTGCTTTTAAACTCTTACTAAAAACAGACAGTCGATCACAGTCCAATGTATAAGTAAATCCGGAAAAAGAATGTGATAATATTTCACCCAGTAACATAATGTTCGTATTTGTATCCATAACTGTTTTTATTGGTTTAATTATGACACAAACCTATATCACCACTATGCCAAATCATGTCAGGGTATAAAAATTATAAATCTTTTCATATTAGATATATGCTTAAATATTATCCAATCCAACTACTTCATTTTTACATTAAGCATATTCTAAATATATCTATTGTCTTTTCTATTATCTAAATTCTATCGATCTATTAATTCAATTGCTTAAAAAGAAAAATCATAACCCTGCCGCCGTTTGTCAGACTCATATATTACCTTTACACTATCACAAACAAATAACCATTATGTCTAAAAGAGAAGCCATACTCAGATACAGCTTAATTATCAACAGATTAAGACTCAAAAAATCTACATTTAAAGAAATTGATGATTATTTAGTTCAGGAAAGTAAATTTCAGGGATATGATTTTCGCATATCAGAAAGAACCTTTGATCGCGATAGAAAGGACATTCTTTCCATATATAATATAGAAATCAAGTATGATTTTTCATCAAAGGTATATTATATAGCACAAGACGAAGAAGATAGTGCTCACAACCGTTTGTTAGAGGCATTTGACACATTTAATGCATTAAATCTTAGTGATAAAATTTCCAAAGGCATTCATTTTGAAACAAGAAAATCAAAGGGTACAGAAAATCTTCACGGCATGGTGCATGCCATCCAAAACCAGCTTATCATCAAATTTGATTATCACAAATTCTATAACGATAAGATTAGCCATAGAACAGTAAATCCTTTGGCTTTAAAGGAATACAAAAACAGATGGTACATCATGGCATTGGATCACAAAGACAATAGTATCAAAAGTTTCGGTTTAGATCGCATCAACAACCTTCAGATTACAAAAACTAAATTCATTGATGATACCAACTTTGATATTGATGAACACTTTAAATACAGCTTTGGCATAATAAGTCCCAATGCTGACAAACCTGAAGAAATTATAATATCCTTTACTCCTTTCCAGGGAAAATATATTCAATCTATGCCACTACACCATACACAAGAAACTATTATTGATAATGACGAGGAGTTCAGAATTAAACTGAAACTATATATAACTCATGATTTTATAATGGAAATATTGTCCATGGCTAATAACCTAAAAATAATACAACCGGAGTCTTTAATTGATGAGATAAAGAAAGTAAGTAAAGCTACTTTTGAACAGTATAAATAATCATTAACAAATAGTATCTCATAAAGTGTATATCTTAGATATTATACACGATATTTAGCATTACTATGTTGTTGGAATTTTAAAAAATTATAAATCAAACCCTTATTGTTTACATAAAACACCAAACAGATTCAAAAAAATTCAATTTGGCCAGAAGTAATTATTTTAAGTATTATGATTTTTCATATAAATCCCAGGCTCCAAATAATATTTCTTTAATCTGTTGTGTAAGTTCTTTAGGACTTATTACTTTAACACGATCTCCAAATGATAATATTTCCATGCAAAAATCGTAAGTCAAATAAATGTGGAGTTTAATTCGAAACTCTGATTCATTATCTACCAACACTTCTTGAGATTCATGCAAGGGTAATGTTTTTATGTATTTACCCTGTAATGGATCAAAAGAAAGAATTACTTCATAAATTGTTTTATCATCTGGTATATAAATACCAAAGCTATTCTTAAAATATTCCTCAATATTTAATGTATCTGATTTTTTATATTCCTTATCAGAAATAATTATGTCTGAAATTCGATCTAATGCAAAATTCTTTACTTCATTATCTGCAGTATCTTTACCAAACACATACCACCTATTTCGGAACTCTTTTACAATATATGGTTCTATACATCGTGAAGATGTTTCTTTTTGATTGAATTTATTATACGTAAATTCCAGTTTCCTTTTGTTTTTTATTGCTTGTATTATTCCAAATAAATTCTCTGTTCCTTGTGGTTTCCTTTTTTCAAACTGTATATATTCTCCAAGCTGGTCAGAAACTTTAAAAACATTAAATATATCGAAGGCTTCCAGTTTACGATCTGAAGCATAAGATTGATTATCTTCTGAAATGTAATATGTACGACTGGATGAATTATATTGTATATCTACATTATATAAGGCTCTGATATCTTCTATATCACGTTGAAAAGTACGCTTCGAAATTATATAGTTATACCCTTGTAACTCTGATTCAAATTCTAAGTAATTTAGTATTTCTTTAAAAGACGATTGTTGTGTCCTTAACCTGTTAATGATTAAATATAATCTGGCAATAGCCTCTCTGGTTGACATATTGAAAGTTTTATCAGGGATTAAAATTAATTAAATAGACATGTTTAATTTTTACAAAATACCTTTAACATACTTTTGGCTCTCGTGCCTTGTGTATAAAACATTTTGGCATTTACATTTTCCATACTACCATTAAGAATTAACAGTACAACCGGACTCTCCAATCCTTTAAAACGATTAATAGAAGTAAAATGCAAAGTTTTACTGTCCCGTTCAACATCATCGTGCCAAGGCAAAAGAGAATAAAATGCTATTTTTTCAATCTGATTTAATGGATGCTCATTTAAGTGGCCATCTACTAATATAGTAATGTCACTACAACTTATTTTTTCTATAGTAACAAGTCTTTGTATAGTAAATTCCAGTTGTTTGGTTAACTCTTCATTGTTGGAGTAGTTTATTGTGTCAACAGGCAAACCTTCAGGAGTTTCTTTTGATGAAATCGGAATATTTGTTTTGTTCGTAACATACTCTGAAATGGCCAAAGTATTTCGGAAATTGTATCTCAATTGCAATTTAATAAAGCTATCATGTTCAGGAATTTGAAATTGACGCTCAAATATATCCTGGTTTTCATCGTATAATATAACAATATTGGCATCTTTACAAGTCAGTTTTAGCACTGTTTCCATCCAATGTTCACTTAAATCCTGGGCTTCATCAATAATAAGAGCATCATATTGGAATTTATCCGGATGGCTCTTAATTAGTTTTCCAAATTTTTTAGGTAAGGTTTCTACATTAAAGAAGTGATCTTTAATGTCTTTATCCTCAAACCAATCAGGTTCAATACTTGTAATAAAATCATATGCAAAGGTATGAAACGTAATTGCCTTTATATTTTCATGTTCACATGCTTTTTTTAAAGCTTCACTCAACATGCGATTATAACATAGCAATAAGACATTTTTTCCTTCATTAGCAAAATCAATAGCTGCTGATGTAGCCATAATTGTTTTACCCGTCCCTGCTCCTCCTGAAACAGCAATTCGCTTTTGCTGATAGATTTGTTCAAAGAACATTTTTTGCATTTTTTCAAGGTAAATATACTTTTCCTCATATTTCTTTAATAGAATATTCATAGGCTGTACAATACCCATACCTCTTAAAAGGCTCTTCTCCAATTTATTTTTATATGTTTCAATTGGTTCTCCTTCGAGATAGTCATAACGTTCTTGTATGTTATTGAAAATATTACCAATAGCTTCCTCAACTTCATCCATAGATTGATAGTCCATTATCTGCCAGGGAGCCAAATGTGTAGGTGTAAAACTACCTGCAGAACTTAACCCATCCGGAAACCATAAAGCCCATTCTGTCGGAACATTTCTAAGTATATTTTTATAACGCTTCAATAAGTTGTATTTATTCTTCTTTGCCTGATCATCCGGACCATGATCCATCCTTCGCTTATTCTGAAACCAACAATTTTCTTTAGCTGAATAACTTAAACTTCCTCCTTTTACTTCAATAATTAGAATGCCATTAAGTCGATCATTTCGCTTGTCTATGAGTAAAAAATCTATTTCATAGTCACTGCTTTCGTTACCAGATGAACCACTAAAACATTTGCTATAAAAAATATCAAAATCTTTTTCTGGAAGCTTGGCTAAAGCTTTAAATACATTTTCTTCTGCCGGATTATCAATACTTTTAGGAAATTCTGAAGGGTAAATCATGTTTCTATTTTACTTATGAACTAACAATATTCAAAACCAAAATTAACAAAAACAAAGTCTTTACCACTTCTATTGAAAGTCATCTTTGCTTCTTTTGAGTGAATAAATTCAGAATCCAGAACTAATTGTCTTAATTGCTGCTCATTAATATCCTTCACATCTTCTTCTGCAAAAATTATTGTCTCACCTAATACTCCATCCCATAACCACTTTTGATATAATACATCAAACTCAGCAACTTTACATTCTTTTTGTTTTTTAATTTTAGTATCCGCATCAAGAGGTACATTCTTAAATTTGTTTGTCATAATAATTTGATTTTAATAAGTATAATAATTTAATAATATTGAATCACAAGTTACAAACTTGCGATATTGGAAGAAAATAGTAAGTAGGGTTTGGGACAAGGTCCCATTTTACAACACTATAATTAAACTAGGGCCTTTTAATAACGTTACACATAAATTTACAGGGCTGACTACAACCTGTATTCCTGTCAAGCTGCACTATAGCTAATATGGTATACAAAACTTCAAAATAATACTGACCAGCCCTTAAAATTATAAATTGTTGTGGGTTGTTTTTAATTCTTCCAACCTGCTTGTTTTTGATAATGTAGCTTGGGTCTAAGTTCTATATTCTGTTTAAACCTAAAGTTATAGAAATCATTCAAGTCAAGCTGCTTAACATTAGATAGTTTCAGATTTGAATACTGGTCATATCCTAATCTAGATGATTCTAAATTCTTATCAATCATCCAATAAAATATTGTATCGTTTCTAATTGATGTTGCCAGAATATAACCTTCATTAAATCCTAATAATTCAATATTTTGAATAACTAATGATCCTATATAATATGGTTTTTCCTTATTGTCTGGAACAACTATGTTATTAAAAGAAGGTTCCGTCTGATAATAAAAATTGGCTCCTAAATCTAAGTCTCCGTAATAGTTACCACATGAATTACAAATTAATATAAAGACAAAACTTATTATTGATATAATTCTCATTTAAAATTTCTTAAATAACCCAAAACATGCAAATATGAGTTAAAACTCACACTAACAGATCATTCAATTGTAACCGACAGGCCACAATCGATTAAAATGCTCTTAATTGGCAATAGGTCTTTCTCTGAACCGGATTTAATATCACATTTACCTTTATAATGTACAATCAGTGAGCACTGTTCAGCTTGCTCTTGTGTGTGCTTACAATATTTCATTAAACACTCAATAACAAAATCAAATGTGTTATAATCATCATTCCATAAAATAAGGGTGAATTTATTGAGTTTATCTATCTCTTCTTTTGCTTTCTTCTTTGTTAATGTATCTGCCATTATATACTGGTATTATTCGTTCTTTTAAAAGGATAATAAATATTTACAAACACTATTCCAATCCGGGAATTGATCAGTTCCATAATGAATATGCTCTCCTTCAAAATCGCCTGCTCCGTTTTTTGTTCGGTCATCAATTAAAAAGTGTCCTTTATTCATATTTTTATTGTGTGACAAAATCAGTCTCTTATAAGCTGGTTTACCTAAATATTTCTTCACCCATAACAGTTTATCACTCCATGCACTAGGGTTTTCCCATGGAGCTGTAGAAAGAATATAGGTATCATATACTTCAGATAGTTTATTATAAGCATTTATAGCACCAGGCATTGGATCCATTAAAGAGAAAATTCCCGGTACTTCATCCAATTTACCTTCATATTGTTGTTGAATATCTTTAGGAATTCTGGTTATTCCTGATGGAAAATCAACCAGTACATTATCCATATCTATATAAAGAATTTTCTTTTGTTTCATAAGTAATAAATTATACCACAAAGATAGGACTCCTATGCGTCATATCATGTCGCAGTAGATATTTTCCCAAATACAGCATCCATTTTTTTAATTAAACCTTGTTCTGGTTTATCAAAAAACACGCCCGAATCCTGTCCGGATCTACATCCTCTTAAGAAAATATATATCACACCTCCAAAATGCTCACTATAATTAAAATCAAGTATTTGCTGTTCTAAATAACGAGTTAAAGCCACTGTATAAATTAAGTATTGTAAATGGTAATTATTGGCTCTTATGGCTTGTTCTAGTTTATCTGATGTATAATCTTTCAATGAACTACCCAGATAATTTGATTTCCAATCCAGAATATAATATTTTCCTTGATACCTGAATACTAAATCGATAAAACCATGCATCAAACCTTCTATTGATGAATACTTATCTGACTTTAAATCCGGAATTAGCTTTGTTAATTCCTGCATATTAAAATCATGAGTGCTAAAGTAAAATTCCAATTCATTTAGCTTACTTTCATTACCAATATCAGAAAGTCGAAAATTTAATTCATTCCCCAACTTTGCTTTCAATGTATGATTAATTAAATCCTGATAGTTTTGAATATTATCGTTTTTAACTATCGGATAACGACTGTCAGCTTTCTTAATTACTTCTGTATGTTCGTCAACTTTAAAATCTGCGTATTCAAATAGTTGATGCAGAAAATTCCCTGGTATTGTCCCCCGAGGCATATCTTCAAATACAAACTGACTATAATCATCCAAAATAATTTTCTCTCCTCCAGTAACAAAAGCATGTTTATTACCTAAGTTACTAAAACTGGAAATCTGCCAGTTGTTATTGATTTTACAATCAAAAACCTTAGGTATTTTATGAATTTCTTCCTTGTTTTGAATGTATTTAGTTGTTGGTTCAGGTAAACTATTACCCAAAGCTATAAATTCATTGGATGATACAGCATCAGTAAACTTTTTAATACTTCCATTTCCTCCTTTAGTACTTGTATTCTGATAGATAATACATTGATAAACAGCTCTTGTTAAAGCCACATATATAAGTCGTCTGTTTTCTTGTTCTGTTTGCAATCCGTACCAGGCTTTCTCCTCTTCTGTTTTGTAATACGAAAAGCAATATTTATCACTATCCGGATTTTTATATTCAATGGGAGAATATTTAGGTTCTGCATGTAAATCCAAATGAGGGGCTATAACGATATTATATGCCAGTCCCTTACTTTTATGAATGGTTACAATCTGCACTGCATCCTCATCGCTCTCAAGTCGAAGTGTATAATCGTCTGATTTATCATTAGATCCATCTGCTATCATCTTACCAAACCATATAAGCAACTCAGAAGGCGAAAGTTCTGTTTGAACTTCTTTTTTATGTAAAATTTCGATTACCTGAAGTAAATTACTTATGATACGATCCCCGTTATCCGGATTGCATTTAAAAACATACTCACTCACATTGTACATTTCTATAAACTGCTTGAGTGTAGTAAAAACACCATTTTCGTTAAGGGTTTTATTTAGCTCTCTAAAATTTTCAAGATCAGTATTGTTATTAGGATTTATGAGCTCATCTTTTGTTTTTGAAACCAGATAATTAAAAAGAGCTCTGTTGATATTAGGTTTATTTGGATCTACAATAGCTGTTAATACATATTTAATTATTTCAGTCTCTTTTGTATTCCAAATAGTTGTATCATCTATTGTTATAGCTGGAATATTTAACCTGGCCAACGCTTCTTTTATAGTATTACCTTCTGTTTTTGATCTGACCAAAATACCAACATCAGAAGGTTTTACAGAGCGACCTTTAATCTTATAATCCTGGGTCAATAATTCCAAAACCTTGTAACTTGTTTGTTGCGCAATTTTTGGTTTTGAACTTTCTGAATATAAAACCAAAGGAATACACGAAGTTCCTTCTTGTGTCAATTCTTTTAAATTAAGTCCATTATCAACTACCTCGTATTTTATCCTGGAATCAAAAAACGGATCATTTACATTTGTAAAGAAACTATTTAAAGCTTTTATCAGATTTGGAGTAGATCGAAAGTTATGCTTCATCGTATAAGCTGCTTTAACCTGATCTGCTGCTTTTAAATATGTTTCAATATCTGCACCCCTGAAACGGTATATACTCTGCTTTGGATCACCAATATAAAAGACTGTTGAGTTTTGGAAAATGGTGTTAAATATTTCGTACTGGTATTTATCTGTATCCTGAAATTCATCAATAAATGCAGCTTTATATTTGTTTTGAAGATTTGTAATTAACTGATCGCTTGTACCTGAATTTATAGCAGAATGCATATTGGTAATTAAATCATCAAACGAAAACTGTGTCAACTCCTTCTTTATACGTTTTATTTCACCTTCAGTATTGATTATTGCATTATTGTAATGGTAATATTTAATTTCGTTTACGATCTCTTCTAATTCCTCCTCTGCAGACTCACAAAAAAGAGCGGTTTCGAGCAAATTGCTGAATAATTTACCTACGTAACCAGTCCCTTTTTTCAAAAGCAATGTTCTCCTAAATCCTTCAGCATCATTTAGCAGATTACCAAAAGATTTCATGGCATTACCGTTGTTCTTTACATTTTCTTTTTCACCATTAGTTTCAAAGCAATGATTAAATTCCTGAATATTCTTTTTAACCTTTTCCTCTGCTTTCTTTAACTTTTCCAGTCCATTATCATAAACGAAGGATTCATTACATACAAATTTCTTCCCTGAAAGCGCTTTTTTTACAACATCAATAATTTCAGCCCTGCTAAGTCCATTATCTCTTAGTATTTGTAATAAAGAAGTTTCTATGGTAGTTATTTCTTTACGCCAATATTCGTTCACTACTTTTTCAATAATAGCGGTTTCATCCTCAATCACATCACTATCGAATAACTGACCAGTTTCAAATGCAAATTCACTAAGAGATAGTTGGCAAAATCCATGTATGGTAAAAATAGAAGTCTCATCTAATTGTTGTCTGGCTCTTTTTAAACGCACTATTACTTCATCTTTCCCAAATGCTTTTACAGCAGATTCTAATACTTCCTGAATGTTAGAATCTGAGGCTGGTTGACCGATTATATGATTATAACCATCACGAACAAACCTGCGAATACGTGTTTCTAATTCTGCAACAGCTGCTTTGGTAAATGTTACCATTAACACCTCTTTTAACTCAATATTTCGCTCAACAATTAACCGTAAAACCAATATTGCAATAGAGTATGTTTTTCCTGTACCAGCACTTGCTTCAATAAGATTGGTATTTTGTAAAGGTACAGTCAGACTCTTAAATGGTTGTAATATTTTAGTTGCCATTTATTCTAGAATTTGTGATTGAAAAAGAGGTTTAAATAACAGCTCAGAGATATTGAGTAATGCATCAGAATTAATCTTTTCAGCATCATTAAAATACCCTTGCTCTATTTCTTTTGCGATATAAAAATCGCAAAATGATTGACCATATGATAATTCCCCTTCTTTTTTAATATCGTTAATTGCATTTATTATCAAGTCATCCTTTTTATCCGGATAATTATAAAAATACTGTGATAATGTTTTACCAGCTTTGGGCGTAAAAGGAATGATTTCGGAATGCCCTAACCTGAAATATCCGGTCAGCTGATTCAGAATATACCTTGCTCCTGCTCCATCAATTAATGTTTCCGGTATTTTAAAAGTCAGGTCGCTTGATAAATAGTGAGTGGTTATCGATTTATCAGATGCGGTTAAAAACAAATGTTTTATCCACGCTTCAATAATATATTTAGCTTGACTATTGCTTTGGGAAGCATTAAAAACTACAAGATTTGTATCGAATAACTGAGAAACACTTCCCCTAAGTGTTAGCCCATTAAATTCAATTTCATTATAAAATGTTGATTGTATTTTATTAGAAGTGAGTTCACAATACAATGCTCTTACTGCTGCAATCTCATTTTGTTGTTTATCCAATTCTAATTTAGCCATATTTCCAAGGGGCAAAAGACTATAACTTTTGCCTCGTTCCATATACTCTTGTTGTCTTTCTTCATCGAGAGTGACCAAATCGTATTTCAATTTCCACTCCTGAAGTTTATCCAGTTCAAAGGGTTCTGTTTCACTAAAAGAATGATCATCATCGCTATAATATATGCTTAGCGTTTTATTGTAAAACCATTTAAACGGTTCTTTAAAGAACTGAATTAAGCTGTCAAGATTTATTAAATCAAATTCTGTATCCGGAGTAAAGGATGTATCTAATCCCTTAATTTCATTATGTGTTTCTCCTCCCAGATAACTATAGAATTTTGAATTTTTGCTATAATATTTATCACTAAAACCATGTAGAGGATGATTAAAAATGATATACTTTTCTATAGTTTCCTTATTTAATCCCAACTTGAGATAATCTATTAATTCCTCAACAAGCAATGATGGTGGTAACTCTGTATTATCCTGCGCACTCTTACCGATATAACTCAGGTATAGTTGTTGTCTGGCTGCCAAAATTGTTTCCAGAAACAGGTATTTATCATTATTTCTTACATTCCTGTCACCAATACGTTCTTCAAAATTCATTAAATCAAAACCTAGCACTGTTTGCTTCCGTGGAAATATATCTCCATTCATACCTAACATAGCAATAACCTTATATGGTATGGAGCGGACAGGAAGGATCGGACAAAAAGTAATTCCTCCACCTATATAGCTTGGTTTCTTAATTTCATTTGATAACTCACTAACATATGTTTTCCGAAAAACAGAAAAAGGTATTTTATCTCTAAAATCATCTTTAATAAAATTAATGCTGTCGAGTGTTTTTATTATCTGTGTATATTCTTCTTTACTGGAGTCATTTATTTCAAACAAAACATCTATCACTTCCTTCGTCAAAAACTTCTTCCACTCTATTAAAGTTCGTGGGGAATGCAATCGGTCATGTATGCTAAAAACTACATCAATAAAAGCCTTTAATCTAAACAGATCACTGGCTGAGTTTCCTTCAACATTATCTGGCAAATAATAGGTTTTTTCATCCTGTACATAAGCCATATCTCCTTTTATAGCATAACTCAATATTAACTTTGACAATCCATGTTGCCAACTCATCAGATATGTATCATCTTCTTTTCTTCCATTTTTACCAAATCGGATATTGGCTTGTTGTACCAGAGATGAGAGACTTTCTATGTCTTCAATATCGAATTTTGTACGTATATATTTCGATTCGAGCAATTGAAATACAGCTTCTGTACTAAACTGGCTTTGACGCAAGGAAAGGAATTTTTCCAGAGCATTCATTAAGGTATCTCCTTCTGAAAAAGCCTGGTCACTTATTCGATAGGGTATTTTAACGGGCCCATTATTAAAAACAGCTTTTATATAGGGAGCATATTTCTCAGGCTCGGTTAATAAAACTACGATATCTTTTAATTGTAAGTCAGAATTATCCTGCATGGATTTTAACAGGCAATTGTATAAAGATTCTACCTCCCGCACCGGTGTATATGATGAGGCAATTTGTAATGAAGTGTCTTTACTATCGAAAGCTATACTATTTATTTCATTGTGATTATTATTGCTAATATCTTTCTGTATTGTTTCGAGCAATGTATTCCCATTCTGTTTTGTATCCTCTAGTATTTCAATATCAACACTTTTACCTTCAAATAACATTGAGAATAAATGCTGTCCTGTAGTTTTACAGCTTGTCAATATATCATTACTGTGTACCTCTTCTGAATCTGATAAATACCACTTGCTTTCCGGTGCTGGATCTATCAGGTAATATTGGAGGGATATAATTTCAGATAAATGATCAAATATTTCCTTATGAAATGGGGAGAGTACTGAAAGGGCAATAATTGATATTCTTTCAAAGGAAGATTTTATCTTTTCAACAAAGGAGTTGTCTTTAAATTTATCAAGTAACTGTTTCTTTAACTCCACCTGGTCAATCGGATTATCCTTTAGCTGTTCTTTTAACTTTAGCCAGAGCCATGACTGCCATTGTTCATGTTGCAGATAATTTCCGCTTGAATTTGTTTCTTTAATCTCAGGATGTAAACCGGAATTCCACTTTTCAATATAATCAGGTCGGTATACCATATACTGGTCAAATAAGTCAGCTATTTTTGAGGCCAACTGCGACTGCTTAATAAGATCATAGTGATAGTATGATGCAATATGTGGAAATTCCGAAATAAAATCATCTTGGAATAAAAGGCTATATATTGCCCACTGCATCTGTTGCCTGGAATATTGATAACCCGGATGCAAGTCTGCCAAAGAAAATAATTTACTGATAAGGTCATCCGGTTTCAGAAAATTATAATTAGCAAAAACGCCCGATTTAACAGCAATCTCACTGGTAATCATTTGTTGCATTCCCGGAGTTTGCGTAATGATTGTTTCGGGTTTAAAAGCATCGGTTTTATGCTTTATGTTAATAGAAAATTGGTTTATTAACTTTTCTATTTTATTTGATATATAGTATTTAACTGCCACTTTGTTATTTGTTTTTTCAGTTCATTAGTTAGTTCGAGCCACAAGACTTTTTAAATCATTTAGTTCTGGTGCGAGATTGCATCTTGTACCTTTTAAGCCCTGCGCTGGTGCGAGATTGTATCTCGTACCTTTAATCTCCGATACCCTTTAACCTTCCTACCCTTAACCTTTTTTCTTATTCCCTTTTCCCTATGCTCCTTGAACTAAGCGCTCTGCTCTCTACCCTATACTCCTTCGAGCAACCGATCTGTAATTCCAGATGCTCGCTCAACCATCTTCCGGGTGCCATTAATCAACACTTCATTTGAAGTAAATATAACAGCGCTTTTTTTGGCCCTTGTAATACCAGTATAAATTAGCTCACGAGTTAATAGTGGTGAATTATCATCCTTTGGTAGTATTATTCCAACATACGTAAATTCTGATCCCTGACTTTTATGTATGGTCATGGCAAAAACAGTATCGTAAGCATTTAAATATCCGATATGTATACTTTTAATTCCACATTCCGGATCTTCGAACCATGCTTTTAATTTACCTTCTTCATCTTTACGAATAATACCGATATCACCATTAAACAATCCTAAATTGTAATCATTTTGGGTGATCATGATGGGTTGATTCTCGTAAAACATACTTCCGGGTTGAATCAAACCTTTATCATTCAAACACTGTTCTATGAATTGATTGTATTGATTAACTCCATAATCACCCTGGCGCACTGCACATAAAAACCGAACGTCATTCAGTTTTTGCAATGCTTTTTTAATATCAGGCTCTGTAATGTATGCCTTATAATGATCCATTAAAGCATATAATTCATCTGATTTATAATTATTGCAGACTTGCACGTATTCGCCATCTGTAGGAATAGAAGTGGTAATCATTTCTTCATCCAACAATCCGTTAATAACAGCTTTACTAAACTTACCAATGCCTTCAGTGCTTTTAAATCGATGACTGCGTTTTAATTCAACAATATGCTCCTGCAGAATATTACCTTGCCCCATTTTAAGTATAAATGAAGAATGAATTTTTGCCTGTTCTTTATTTGTAAACTGGTTGATCCAATCGGCATTTTCTTTTGTAAGGTGGTTCATACATTGTTTTTGCGTGAGACATATATCACCTAATATACTTCCTGCCTCTACCGAAGCCAATTGATCCTTATCGCCCAACAGAATAATGCGCGACTGAGGTTTAACAGCTGATAATAGTTTAGCCATTAACGAAGAGCCAATCATACTGGACTCATCAACAATCAATACATCAAAATTTAAAGGATTATCACTGTTGTGCCTAAAGTATGGCGAATCCTTAACATAGCCTAATAAACGATGAATGGTAGCTGCATCTATTGAATCAAACTTTTCTTTTACATCCTCGTTTATCGAAAGAAAATCACGGGCGCTATTTAAAGATTCTTTCATACGGGCAGCTGCTTTACCTGTAGGTGCTGCTAACGCCACTTTGTATTTTGGATTTAAAGTATAAAGAACTGCTAATATCTTAGCTACAGTAGTTGTTTTTCCTGTTCCGGGTCCTCCTGTAATGATAGAAAAATTACTTAGCAAGGCTGTTAATGCTGCTACCAATTGCCAGTTGGTATTTTCCTCAATACTCAGGTCTTTATCAGTGGAATGATTATTAAAAAGTTCCTGAATAATAGCTTTATGCTTATTTAATAGCGCTATTCGGTTTACCTTTTCATGTTTCCCCTGTTCAATCAGGCGTTTTATAGAATCAATAATCTCAGTTTCATACGAAAAATAACGATGCAAGTATAATTTATCATTATAAAACACAAAGGGTTGAACATTTCTATCATCGCTCGATACTAAATCACTAGTCTGTAATACTTTTTTGTCAATGCGTTGAATATACCCTCTGTCCTCCTGCTCTGTTTCTTCAACCTGTTTATTGTATTTATCAACATCCAAACAAGTATGCCCTTCAGCAAGTTTTTGTGAAACAATATAAGCGGCTTGTTCTAGTTTTTTATCATTAAAGAATCGAGCAAATTCCTTATGAATATCTATATTTTGCGGCATTTAGGTTTAAATTTTATAGGGAGATTAAAAATATGTATTTGTGTCTAAAAATGCATAATTATAAAAACAAAACAATTCTATTTACTGACAAAATTCTTTATTAAGTACCTATTGATTAAAAAAACAAGTCAAATAGGATTAGAAAACGCTCCAATATATCCCATCATGCAATAATTTTAAAGCCTAACTTTTGTTTAGATGAAAGGAACTGAGTTATAATTTTTTAGATTAGATGAGGTAAAGAAACATTTTGAACATAAGTTTTTTAAGAGAGACAAAATATGCATAACATAACTGACTTCTGAACCAATAATTAACAATTGAGAGTAACACGTTTCTCTATAGTACCATTTATCAAACAATGTTTAAATTATCAATATCCAATTGTATACAAAAAAATATAAGTAACACAACACCACAACAACTATGTATAATTAAGTAATTTGAACTCAAATTCAATAAATATAATTTAAAAAGATAAATAACTTTAAAGCTTTTTACCATTCAAAATCATATATTCAGATTCGATAAAATTGGCTGCAATTTATTCTACATGACACAAAGCCCCGTCAAGAAGAAAAAATCATACTAAACCTTAATAGAATTTCTTGAATTGAAATTAATTTAATTTATTCATCATTGTTCAGTATATAATTCTTCAAAAAACTTCACTCTTTCTTTGTATCGATCATCCATATTTTCATCAAAATAAACAATTTTAATTCTTTTTGAATTCCCATTCAATAGTTCAAAATATTTTACATCTGTAAAATTAAATCTTACTTTACCCGGATTTTTACCTGCTGCCAGCACCCTGCCTCCATAATGCTCTTTCAACTCTCCATTTGGCATACAAATAATGCACATAATTAAAATATCAAGAGTATCTTTATCATATAAAATAGTCACAAAGTATGACAAGCATATTTTTTCATTGTCTTTTCCCTTATTATAAAATGTTGGTAAATGAGCTTCATAAAATCTTTTGGGTTTAAAAGAATCACCATTTGCTTTTGTAATTTCTGCCTTATAACTATTCTGATTTTCTCCAACAAAAATATTATTTGTATAATCTCCAATGTTATTAGAAAAAGAACCGTCTGTATGAAGTTTATCTCTTGGATTTAATGTTGCTCCTACTGTTTTTAAATCAATATGTATGAAAGCATCTTCTACTTCAAAAAATAAATCAGCTCCTACAGGACAAGAATTAGGTTGACCAATTCCTTTCCCATTTAAAAGTGCATAAACAATTCTTTCAGCACCAACAGCAAAATCAGAAATCCCAGATTTATATAACCCAATCCAATCTTCTTCTATATGTTGTTTTGTTTTAAATCCCAACAAAAGTTCATCTTCAGCAAATTTCAGAAAATAATAGTATTTATTAAGATACTTTTGTTCTAACCTCTCTATTTCTTTTAGTTCCATCTAAAATAATTTCTTTTGAATTTTCCATTTCTAATTCATCCAAAACTTTTTTTACTCCCTTTGCAATTCTATTTGCCAACAATACAGGTACAGCATTGCCTATCTGCTTATACATATTACCAATACTCCCTTTGAATACAAAATCATCAGGAAATGTTTGAATAATAGCACATTCTCTTACAGACATTCTTCTTTCTCTATTGGGGTGTATTTCAGGTCCAGTAGCAGTTATTGTATCGCTAGGCCTATCCCAATTGTTTATTCTAAGTGATTGCTCAAATTTAATTTCCTTCAATTCTATTTCTGTGACTAGTTTATCAAATTTGTCATCAAAACCTAGAATTTTTTTTAATTCCCACCAATCTTTTGGATTTGGTATACTGCCTGAATTATTGTCCTTCCTAAACCAGTGTCCAGCCGTATGAGCATAACCAAAATGCTCGTCAATTCTTTTTGTCGACCAGCCACTTTTATTTCTCCAATACTTTAGATAATCACAAACATCATGTTGATTAACTTTATATTTTCGCCCCCAGAACTTATCAGCAACATTCGTTCTGGCATCATGATTATGAATTGTTTTTCCATCTATATTAAAAGAACAAACGCGAGGCCTAACATCAGCTAAATGTCCTACTGCCTCCTGAACTGTGACAAAAGGTTCTAAATTTTCATTAAACAACGTATGATCTTCTCCATGTGTCTTTTGGGGAAATGGATTCTTTAATCCTAGTCTATTGCCAATTATTACAACTCTTTCCCTGTGTTGAGGAACCCCATATTCAGATGCTTTTAAAAGTCGATATTCAACATCATAACCAAGCTTTTTAAAATCTTCTATTATCATTTTAATAACTTGACCTTTCTGCATGGACAAAAGACCTTTTACATTTTCTGCAATAAAAAACTTTGGTTGCTTATCTCGTATTAGCCTTATCATTTCCAAATACAGAAAATTTCGTTCATCCTTCATGCTTCTTTTTGTATTTGCAACAGAAAAACCTTGACATGGAAATCCCCCTAATAAAATATCAAAATTATCAGGTATTTCAGAACTTGGAATTTTAGTTATATCACCATAAACAATATGGTCTCCAATATTTGCTTTATATGTTTCTACCGCCTCCTTGAAAAAATCATTAGCCCATATAACCTCAAATCCTGCTTGAATAAAGCCAAGGTCAAGACCTCCACATCCAGAAAATAAACTCGCTATTGTATACCTCTTATTCATTGTTGCAAAATAAATCAATATTTTCTTTTCTGCAAATTTTGCCACAAAAAGTTATTAATAAACTGTTAGTAAGCTGTTAATAACTTTTAAAATAATTATTTTACTCCATATTATGAAGTCCGTCATCACTGATCAAACCTGGTTTTGTTATTTTGCAAATCAACTTTTATCAGTATTTTCTTACGAAGAGTCTTTTAGCTATTTTAATAAAACAGTTACATATATTCAACTCTGAATTCTTTATAAGTTAAAGAAGCCTTTTACAATCAAATAATCTACCAAAGACTATAATTTTGTCTTTATAATATTTCACTAGTGACCGATTAAAAAAATAAAAGAGGGTAGTCCCTTTCGGTTTCCCCTCAAAGTTGTAAATTGATTTTGCGAAACTTTTTACAACATGAGCAAAAATAGTGAAATAAAATTTGTCGGTCAGCCGATATTCAAACAGATAATAGATTTGTTAAAAGTAGTAGACATACCATCCTTAATTAAGCAACACAATAGCGACCGCTATTACAAGGCATTCAAGACCCAAACGCATATTATTACCATGCTGTTTGGAATATTTAGTCGTTGCGATTCAATGACTGAAATCTGTGAAGGAATGCGTGCATTGGGCGGAAAATTGAATCATTTAGGTCTGGAAAAAGCACCGGCTAAAAGTACTGCTGGTGATGGATTGCGTAATCGAGACAACCGCTTTTTCGAGTCGTTATATTTTGATCTTGTTAATAAATACCAAACTTTTTTGTCGGACAGCCGGACTTATGGACTGACTTTTAAAGAGGTTTTGTTGATTGATTCAACAACCATCCGATTGTTTAGTGATGTTCTTAAAGGAGTGGGAAGAAACCCCAAAGGTGATGGCAAGAAGAAGGGTGGGCTCAAAGTCCATATGCTTATTGATTGACTCGTCCTAAAAAAAGTTTACATGTTAATGACTTAATCCGGAGATTTGTTTACAACTAAGATTAAGTCCTAAATTGAGTTTACAATTATACATATTTATCTCTAAAATTATCATACTGTTGATGATGGATTGTTAATATCTGGAAATAACTCGAAGGGAACCGAAGAGTTATTCTAGATATTAACAATCTGCAGTTTCCATTACTTCTCTTCTTTTATAATAATTTTTCCATAGTCTTTTTGTGTCTAATTTGCTTTCATGCACATAATTAGGAACAAGGTTTTCAATGCTATTGTGAGGCCTATCTTCATTGTAAAGCGACACAACTTCTTTTAAAACCTTTTTTGCCTGTTTTATATCTTTTACTGTTTTATCCATTAGATACTCATCTTTCATAATGCCATTAATTCTTTCAGCTACTGCATTTTCAAGAGGATCGCCATTTTCTGTCATGCTTATTTTTACGTTGTTATCTTTCAGTAATTTCACATAATTATGCTGACAATACTGAACACCTCTATCTGAGTGATGGATCAATTCAAAACAACTCTCAGACTCTGACGAAATGTAGGAAAGAGCCATTTTTAGAGCCTTAATTGTCTCTACGCTCTCTAATGTTTCAGCAACATGATAGCCAACTATCTTATGAGAAAATACATCAGTAATAAAACTAATATAGACATGTCCACTTTTGATTTTCCAATACGTAATATCACTTACCCATAATTGATTTGGAGCCATAGGCACTAAGTCTCGTATCAAATTGGGATATTTGCGTAACCAATGGAAAGAGTTAGTTGTTTTTACTCTTCGTTTTCTTTTCTTTACCAATAAGTTATTAGCAGAAAGAAGGTCAAAAAGAGCATCTCTTCCCATTTTAATACCATGTTCCAGCATAAATGATTGTAACTTAGTGTGCAGCTTTCGAGTTCCCATTCTACTGTGGTTACTCCGTATTTTCTGAACTTCATCTAAAATCAATGACTCTTCAATACTAATATCACTTGCTTTCCATGTGCTTTGATAATAAGCTTGCCGGGTTATACCAAACCATCCACATAGTTTTGCTAATCCTACGTGAGAGTAGTCCTGTTTCATTTTTTCGATGGTTTGGTATTGGACTTTTTTCTAATTGGAATATTAAACTCTTTTTCAGCAATATCAACCATTGTAGAATAAGCAATTGATCTCATTTCTGCATCTTTTAATTGTTTTTCAAGTTCTTCAATTCTCTTTTTTAGTTGAAGTGTTTCAAAAGAATTGATATCCTGATCTTTTTGCTTTTTCTCTTTCACTGGTTGTTGTTTTGATGCAAAAGTAGTTTTTCGAATTGGAATGCTATCATCATAGCCTAATTTTCGCATCCAGCGTAATATATGACCATGCTCTTCATCTTGTCCGGTAAATTTTTCCCAAATTTCTCTTTTCGTACATCTTGTCCTTAGCCATTCTTGAATGATTAAATGCTTTTCTTCATTGCTAAAATATTTTCTCTCTTTTAGGACTATTTTTCGATCTGTTAGTCCTGAAATAAGTTTACTCTTTTTTGTCATTTTTACACTTATTTAGTGTAAACCTATTTTAGGACGAGACAGATGCCGTACAATCAGTAGGGAGGTTCGTAAAAGTTACAGCAGCTAAGGTACATGACAAAAACTTTCTTAAAAGCCTAGAGTTAATATCGCATAGCATGATCGTTTTTGATAAGGCCTACAACTATTATCATCAGTTTGCTTTATGGACTCATCAGCAAGTCTATTTTGTAACCCGTTTAAAGAAAAATGCAGTTTACACAATTATAGAAACACATAAGACTGGATATAAAAAGAAAGGTGTCGCCAAAGTCCTAAAAGATCAGACCATAGAGTTGGAATACTATCCGGAAAACGAAGATGGAGGGAAGCAATATAAAATAAAGAAGACTATAAGACTTAGAAAAGTGGCTTACCAAGATGATCGGAATCGTTATTTTGAGTTTTTAACCAATAATTTTGAAATATCAGCAGAAGAAGTGGCATTTTTATACAAGAAGCGTTGGGGTATAGAACTGCTTTTCAAAAAAATGAAGCAGAACTTTCAGCTTCACTACTTCTATGGTGAGAACGAGAATGCAATCCGAACCCAGGTTTGGTGCACATTAATCGCTCAGCTTTTAATGACTGTAATACAGAAGAAGGCCCAAACAAAGAAAGCATTTTCTGTAGTTGCGTCTTTAGTAAGGATACACCTGATTAGCATGCTTGAATTGACAGAACTATTGCGAAATAAGAATAGAAGCTTTACAAAGCAAATTAGCGGATCCCCTGGACAATTGAAGTTGATTTGGAATGGGGTCTGATTTTTAATTAAAAAACGAATGCCCTGTTTATGGGCGTTACAGAAGATAATTTTTAATATCCAGACTTTAGTCGGTTAATAGTGATAATATTTCTTTAAGATCAAATTTGACTGACAATTTATAAAACACTAATCACTTTTCCTGACAAAAGGCTTCTATAATTTGTTGTTACTTTTGCTCAATGCAAAATTTCACATTCACTCTAAGAACCCTATTGATCTTTTTGCTTATGTGAATTGTAATACTTTAAAGTGTAGATATTTATTATATTATTTATGCACACATCTAATTCTTGGAACAAGAAAAATATCAAATCATAATAATTTGCCAACATTACAATTAACATAAATTAATTCTCAGGCAAATTCTTTAGAAAATCTAAAGCGTTTTGAGTTTCTTTCATTGGATTTTTGTCAACTTTTCTGATTTTCCCATTTTTATCAACCTTTTTATATTGATATTCAAATTTAACATAGTCAAAAAATAACTTATTTATCCTACTAGGCTTGTTTGGAAGCAATTTAAATTCACCATTTCGCATGTAATTATATCTTGCATCAACTTTCCATTCAATATTTATCCTATGTCCGTTTAATTGCAAATACTCATTTTTTGACAATCCCAGCGTAGTTATATTTTTCCAATTTTCACCACCTTTAGTTTTTATAAAATTTCCATTAGGCAATAATATTTTTTGATTTTCAACAAGCTCAAGCCCACCAGTTTTTCCTGCATCAAATAAAGAATTTCCATATTTCCTTAGTAACAAACCATTTGGAATACAAGTCGTAAAAACACCTATAACATTTTCACTAGTGGGTGTTTGCCCTATAGGAAGCTGCTCATATACAACTACAATTTCGAAACTTAAAGTTAAGTAATCCCTCTCAATTTCATGTTGATCTTTTATGGGATAAAAACATTTTAATCCCGGATTATATTTTTTTCTTTCCTTTAAAATAGTCCCTCCTCGTCCTCCTTTATATTCTATCAAACAGGCATATGAATTTTGGTTTATCCCAATAGGGATATTACATATTACATCATCTACATTAGTATTTGCTTTAATGCTTTTAACATCAACATTGATTGCTAAATATTCTTGAAAAGTTTCATCATACTTTAAAAAGGAGCTATCTGACCCAACAGGATTGGCATTAGGTTCACCTAAAATATCTCCTCTATTTAACAACATATATATAACACGTTCTGCTCCTCTATCGAAATAAGATTTTCTTTTTGACGCTTTAGAGATCCAGTCTGCCCATGTTTTGTTATGATTTTCAAGTTTCCTCAATAACCCATTAATATCAGCTCCAATATATTTTGTTATTGCGTTTAAATAATAATGTTCAATTATTTCAATTTTATCTGGATTAATTATCATAAAAAATTATCTTTAATTGTATAAAATAGCACATATTAAAAAATTCCCTCTTTTCATATACTATTAAAAAATGATCATGGTTTGTAATATTTGACTTAACGAATATGCATATATTTATCAAATTCTCAATTATGAAAAAAGTAAATCTGAATTTTCAATGAAATTATACATCTACTTTTGCATTTTCTAATTGGAGCTCAAAGATGAGGTAGTCCACTAAATCAAAGGCAAAATTAGGGAGCAAAAATATCACAATCCATCATTAACACTTGTCTTATTAAAAAAACACCTCAAAGTTAATTTTACTTTACACTTCTATTGCAGATAGTAATTTACTTTTCTGCTTTATATTTTTCTAATTTTTTAAGTAAAAGTGAAAGTGTTCTTGTTCTTTTGCTAGGTTTAAGAGAACATTCCCATATGGTAATTATATTCCATCCCTCTTTTCTAAGTGTCTTTTGGGCAATTTTATCTCTTAAAATATTATTTGAAATTTTTTGTTTCCAATATGCTATATTTGATTTTGGCATTTTGTAAAACTTGCAGTTTTTATGTCCATGCCAAAAACATCCATGAATATTAATAACTGTTTTTAAATATTTAAGCACTATATCTGGTTTTCCTATAAGGGATTTTTGATGCAATCTATACCTAAAACCTTGTGCGTAAATAAATTTTCTAACAATCATCTCAGGACGAGTATCTTTAGATTTTATACTCCTCATAACCTCACTACGCTTTTCTTTAGTGAAAATATCAACCATTTTGCTTAATTTTTAATAATAAATATTTTTGACTTTGACTTTTTATAAAGGATTTTATTCATATAAAAAACTTAACCTGATTCACCTTTATATTTCAAAATTAACCTCTGCAGCTTCAAAATTCAACCCTAAAGACAATTCTATCTCGTTTTAGAATTAGTTCTCACAACTGCAAACTTAGATATTATCATATATAATTAATTAGGATACCTTTTTACCTTTATAGACATGATCAAACTAAAATGAAATACATAAAAAAGTTATTACTAATAAAAAAATCATTTTAACACAATCATTATACTTTACTGATTAAGTGTTTATTACTAACTCTCCTCTACATAATAAACCTATTGACTCCAGAATTTGACGCTTTGAATGAATTATTTAATTGACATAATTAGTATATTTAGGCATCTCAAATAACCTACATTTTTGCCAATGCCAGACAACCACATTTTAAAACCAGCAGTTTTATATATTACATCAAAAGCTTGTAATAATAAAGCTTTAGGAACCTTAGTGATATTAGTATATCTTGGTATTAATACAAATATGAAGACAGTAATTAATATAAATTTTATAGCTAAACCTTAGTATACATTAAGATAAAACATAAAGAATTTATGAATAAGAAATCTAATAATATAGTAACAAGTTTATTATCTGTAGAAGAAATCGTTAAAGATAATTATTTCAAAATACCAGATTACCAACGTGGTTATTCATGGGAAAAAGATCAATTGGATGATTTAATAAAAGATATTGAACATATAGCAGATAAAGCTCACCGTCATTATACAGGCACAATTGTAATTACAAATACTGAAAACAAAATAAATGATATTGTTGACGGTCAACAACGTCTCACATCCCTCATCATTTTACTAAAAACAATTTTTGACACTAACCCTCAAAAGTACTCTTCAATTAGAGAAAATTTCATATTACGAGATGATGAATATGTTTTAGAAACAAACGCTGATACAAAAGACTACTTTAAAGAGGCGATATTAGGTTCTAAAAAAAATTTAGCAGCAGATATTAAATCTAAACAAAACCTCTTATTTGCTAAAGAATATTTTACTCAGTGGTTAAAAAAACATCCTGACATTGATAAAGTTTACACTACAGTTGAACGAAAGCTCCTGATGGAGCTAACTAGAATTTCGTAACTTACTGTAGTATAAATAAAAACATTAAGTTATGAAAAAAAAAGTTTATTAGCTCAATACGAGCAAGAAATGCGTTTGCGCAATTATAGCGAACGAACCATTAATACCTACACTAAATTTTTAAGACGCTTATCTGCCTACTACAAACTTTCCCCAGATCAGTTAACCAGAAGTGAGGTAAAAGACTTTTGTTACTATATGATTCAAGAACAAAAGTTATCACCCATTAATGTCAATCAAATGATAAGTGCCTGGAAGATCTTACAGGTTGATATATTTGGCAAAGAATGGGAGTCAATACGAATCAAACGACCTCGAACAAAAAAGGCATTACCAGTTGTTTTATCTCAGCAAGAAGCCTATGAATTAGTAAATGCCTTAGACAATTTAAAACACAGGACGTTATTAATGCTTACATATTCGAGCGGACTACGAAGGGAAGAAGTGTTAAGTTTAAAGCCAGGATCCATTGATTCATCACGTAAAATAATACGAGTTAAAGGTAAAGGCAACAAAATAAGGGAAGTTCCCATATTTGACGAGTTAATAGAACAACTTCGGTTTTATTATAAGCATTATCGCCCGGCAGAATACCTATTTGAAGGCAGAATAAGAGGTAAAAAATATTCAGAAACAAGTTTTCTTAAAGTAGTAAAACGATCGGCTCAAAAAGCAGGAATAAAACAAAAGTCAGTAACCATTCATTCCTTACGTCATAGCTTTGCCACTCATATGTTAGAACGAGGAGTCAATTTGAAGCGACTTCAATTAATGATGGGACACAGTTCCCTAAAAACTACGTCAGGGTATTTGCATCTGGTACATCCATATTACGGAGAGGTTCCTAATTTACTTCATCCCTTAAGCCATGAGTAAACAATCAGAAAACCAACGATACAGATTGGAAGTATCAGATGTAATAGAAGCTTGTTATGACGAGCTTTATAAAAATTACAACGTTACTTATGAACAAGATAAAGTACTCAATGCTCTTTTACGATGCAGAACATCTCAGGCAGGAGGTCACATTATGGGTTGTAACCATTGCCAATATAAACAGCAGGCGTATAACTCTTGCAGAAATCGACATTGTCCCAAATGCCAGTATTTAAAACAGCAACAGTGGGTGGATAAGTTGCAGAGTCGATTGGTTCCGGGACGATATTTTCATATTGTTTTTACCATTCCGGATACCTTGCATCCCTTGTTTTATATCAACCAGAAACAGTGTTATGACCTGCTGTTTCAATCAGCATCAGAAGCCTTGCAAAATGCAGGACGAAATCCTGAATTCCTTGGCGCTGAAGTAGGAGCATTATGCATATTGCATACATGGGGTCAAACATTGACCTATCATCCACATATTCATATGTTGGTACCTGCGGGAGGCTTAAGTAGTGATGGAGCTGAATGGATCTCTTCCAATAGAAAATTCTTTGTTCCCATAAAAGCTCTATCCGCTATGTTTAGAGGAATTCTAATGAAAAAACTCAAAAACTTACTGGAAAATGAGGTGCTAAATCTTCCATCTAATTATGAAGGCTTTAAGATTATGAAAGAAAAACTTTATGAAAATAGATGGAATGTATATAGCAAAAAAGCCTTTGGAGGAATGACTAGTGTATTAAAATATTTAGGAAGATACACTCATCGGGTTGCGATATCAAACAGCAGATTATTAACATTAACAGATAAAACCGTAAGCTTTAATTATAAGGATTATCGAACAGGATCCCGAAAGGCTATGCAGCTAAATACAGTTGAGTTTGTACGACGTTTTATCCAGCATGTGTTACCCAAAGGATTTTTTAAGATCAGATATATTGGTGTATTTGCTACAGCTCATATCAATGGAAAACGAGAACAGGTAATCTCCTTAGTTGGTAAAGTGATGTATTTATCCACATTAGAAGGCTTGTGTGCCTATGAAATTGTGAGAGAAATAACAGGTAATGATCCTGCTATTTGTCCAATATGTAAGCAGGGCATTATGCTTCAATTAAAAAGAATTACTCAACTAGAATGATTATAAGAATACAACGTTCTTTGTTTTTTGAATTAATCTCAAATGTCTTTAAAAAAGGCACGATGGGAATGTTATGCTTTATGGTTTAGTAATATCGATCATTTTTATCAATCAGTATAATGAAAAACAATTCATACTTAAAAAGTCAACGAAAAGGTCTCCAAGTTACTGAAAGTAGCAGGAATGAATTGCCCATAGTTATAGCCGCCATCGTTCAACATAATTTTATCCTTAATAACCACTAAGTATATTCTATAAGTCTATTTTTACAATTAACGCTTTAATATTTTTATTATCTTGCTCCTGGTAAGGATAAAATCCTTATAAGTTATAGATAAACTTGGTTTTATTTGTTTCTCCCCTAAAAATTCAAATGAAATAGGCATTATGTTTGAAGTAATTAACAATCGAGGCAAAGAACTATCCGAACTCGAAAAAATAAAAAACTATTTTATTTATTATTCTACAATTCATTCAAATAAAATTTTAAGGGATAAAATTAACTGTAGTTGGGGTCCACTTTTAAAGCATTTAAGCGAAGCTGGTATTACAAGTAACGACGATGAAAATCGATATCTTCGAAATTGTTTTATTGTTTTTTATTCAGCGAACAAACAAAAAAGTTGGTATGTCTATGATGAATTAAAAGAAAAGTATAAACCTGAAGACATAAATGAAATAAATGAAAAAATCAATGAAATAATAATGTTTATTGATTTTATTGAACAAGCTGCTCAATTCTATGCTTTCTTTAGAGATAAATCTATTTTTCTAAGAGAATACAATTTTGAATTTAAAAATGAAATTTCGCAAGTATTATCTCGCTTACGTTGTCACCCAGTAAACGCTTCTATCATGCCATTATATTTGGCAGCAATGACCTATCTTTTTGATAGACCTGCAGCTGTTTTAGAGATGCTCAAAGTAATAGAAATTATAAACTTCAGGACGTATGTGTTGCCAAATACTAAAATTGCAAGAGCTGATTCAAAACAAGGAGATTTGTTTGGTTGGGCACGTGAGTTATATTGGGACAGAGAATGGCATTCCGATAATGACGATAATGAATATAAAACTTGGAAAGGAAGAAAGATTGAAGGGGACATTTTTGATTATGTGCGATTGTTTCTAGAAGACTTTGTTCATATTTTGTGTCCTGAAGAAATATTTATTCAATCCTTAACCATTGATAATGATGAAGCTATTGATTATTATAACTGGAATGGTTTACGATTCTTTTTAGCTTCATATGAAGAAAAACTAAACGCAAGAAGAAAAGAAAGTTGGGATATTGAAAAAATTCTTACAACAAGAGAAGCTGCTAAAGCAAAAGAAAAAGGTAATGATTATCTTTCTAGAGAACATGTTTGGGCCCGTAAAAATAAAGTATGGGATTTCCCTGAAGACCATAAAGAAAAACGAAGACTTGGTAACTTTGTGCTTTTAGGTTTATCAAGCAATATTCAATTACAAAATGATGACATCGAAAATAAAATAGATTTTTTAATTGAAAAAAGTTCAATATCAATGATGCAAGTAAATCATTTAAGTAATTATTTAACTACAGCTACAGACGTGGCTTATGCATATAAATCTAAAAGAACTAAATATCATTTTTGGGCTCAAGCAGCAAGTTTAATTGATCAAAGAGAAACTGATTTAATAAAATTTGCATTAACAAGATAGAAATTACCTAAGGAACGTTTTTCAAAATTTGATAAAATAGATAGTATCGAAGCTCAAAGATTAGGTAAAAATGAAAACTATTTTTTTAAAGAAATTAAATAGAAAACTAATACATCATCTAAGAATATTTTATTATGATGTAATCCAATATAAACCATTGATAACTATAGTTTATAAACTTTAAATACAAAAAACGGATGATAATTTGATGGTTAATCTAACTTATAGCCTATAAGTTAGATTAACCAAAAATTTCCTATGCTTAATAAAATAAGCTAGGAATTTTTTGTATTAAACTATCTCAAAAAGATCTGTATTTGGAGTATTCAGTACGGATATTTTCTCCATCTCTCCTGACTTGTCCTCTGTATATGCAAAACACTCTATATCTCCTGTAAAAAAATTGGAATTAACGTAATAATTATATTCAAAAATAAGAGATTTTAGAATATATCTTCTTAAATCTATCTTTTTATTATCTATTAAATGAATGCAATACTTTTCTGGATAATAAACTTCGTTTTCCTTAGTAAACATCTTTTGTTCAGGGTTAGGAATAAAGTATATAAACAAGCCTTTATCAAAATCATTGTCCAGCTCCAAATCCGGTTTATTTAAAGCAAAACTTTTCTTACCTGAATCAACAAAAGAATTTATTTGTTGCTCTGCCTGTTGGTGCGATTGGTAGGACAGTTCTTTGCTCTCTAATAACACTTCAATGTAGCTTTGATACATACTAAAAGCCCTGTTTCTGGCCTCGATTGTATTTTCGTCGCTGAATTCTTCATAGACCTCTACTAAATCTGAGTGGTCATCCGTATTACGATAAAACGTTCCTTTTAAAAGATATATTGGTTTAGTCTTCATAGTTATAATACATTATCTAATAATTCATGAATTGAAGAATTTGCTTTTATATTGATCGGTGCTGTTTTCATATAGTTGGATTGAAAAAACTTTTGGTTTTCTGGTTGAGCCAGGGCATATCCTAGTGCAGATATTTCACTGTCGTAATTATATCCTTTTTGTTTGTAATCAATATGAAACTGAAACCAAATAGTACCATGAAGAGGTTCAATCGTAAAATAAATTTGTTTATTTGTGACTTGTATTACGAACAAATGTTTAAACATAACACTCTTAAAAAACGCCTTATTCCTTCCTGTTTTTAAATGATAATGTGAAAATTGATCAATTTTGGTGAGCACTTTAAAAGATCCAGGAAGATTTAACTCCCCTATATATTCAACTTCTTGTTTAAACCACTCTTGTTCCAATACTTCGGAACTTTTATTTACATCTATTTTAATATTGGCATTAGCATAACACTCAATAATTGCAGCTCGTTCAGGATTCTCGATGGTTTCATTGATATATATTTTCAATTTGTTTAACAGGGTTTTATCAAAAATAACTTTAATTATTTGACAACAAATGATTAATCTGGGTAGAGTTCCTATTCTGCTATTTTGCATTACTTTGAATAAAAATTCCTGTGCATCAATATAAGTGTGCAAATTGTATTCTTTTAGTAAATAATGACTAAAGGTAACCGCATCGCTTATTTGTTCAGATAAAATATATTTTAAAAAATCTTTGTTAAGGTATAATTTAGGATGCGCAATATCTTTATATAGCCAGCTAATATTTAGCTGATCCCATAAAGCATTTATTTCTGGATGTTCAAATAGTACCGACAAGCATATATGGTCCATATTCATAATAGAATAACGATCATTCGATTCTTCAACAATAACACTTTGATCAGAATGACTTTCGTTTTTAAAATGAAAGATGGTTCCTTTTGTAATGGTGAGTTCTTGTGCTAATAAATTTTCGTTTTGCTCCATTGCTTTATGTTTCAATTATGAATTACAAAACTACCATGCAAGGGTGCCAAAATATGTCCTACTAAATCTATCTTTTCAGATTAAACGAAAAAACAATTAATTAATTAATTAATTATAAACTCCATCCCTTTTAGAGTGCTTTCATTTATAAAAATTACTCAGTAAACATATTTCTCCTAAAACGCTTTCTATATATAAAATCTCATTACAATTCTATATTTTCGAACATTATTATTGAATTCTCTTTAACAAATACTTTTAATAGAATATATATGACTACATTTTTCAATAAAGACTTGATATTAAAGCAACTTGAAAGAGTTCAAACATGGATGGTTGTTGACCTGCCCGTTATTATTGGATTAATATTGTTTTTATTTATTGCATTAAAATTAATTAATGTTTCAATGAATAAACTCAATAAAACATTATTAAAACATGCCGAAAAAAGAGATAAAGATAATGCTCAGGAATCAGAGAAACGTATCAATACATTAATCGGGATTTTAAAAGGAGCTATTAAGATAACAGTGACTACTACTGTTATAATGATAATTTTACAAAAGTTAGGTCTTAATATCGGACCTATTTTAGCCAGTGCTGGTATTGTCGGTTTAGCTGTTGGTTTTGGTGCACAGGAATTGGTAAGAGATGTAATTTCAGGCTTTTTTATATTACTTGAAGATCAAATCAGAACAGGAGATGTTGCAATAATTAATGGAGTTAGCGGACAGGTGGAAACCATTCAATTACGTACCATTACGCTTCGTGATTTTGCAGGAAATGTACATATTATTCAAAATGGTAAAATTGAGTCTTTGACCAATCGTACAAAAGGATGGTCGGCTGCAGTATTTGATATAGGCGTTGCTTATAAAGAAGACATTGCTCATGTGTTTTCAATAATGAAACAAACTGGTGATGAAATGCTACAGGATCCGGAATTTAAACCTTTACTATTGGAGCCTATTGAAATTATGGGGCTGGATCAATTTGCTGATAGTGCATTGGTAATTAAAGCCAGATTTAAAACCAAACCGTCACAACAGTGGACCATTACCAGAGAATACAATAAAAGATTAAAGCAGGTTTTCGATAAAGAAAATATTGAAATTCCGTTCCCTCATAGCACCATTTATTGGGGAGAGAAAATTTCACCTCTTAAATTAGATATCGAAAAAAGTAATTAGTCTAATATAATCTCAGAATACTTATTAACCTGAATTTAATCTACAAATTACAATCTTCTTTGATATAATTTGTAGATTAAGTTTTAGTTTAAAACTGATCTAATTACTAATGGATGACGCTTCACAATAGAAACACATAATATTTAACCATAAACTTTTAATATATCCTCTTTTAGATCCTCAACATTACTAAACCTATGCCCTCCTATTTCTAGCACATTAACGTCTTTGATTCCGTTAAAGTAGTTTATTGTTTCGTAAGGATCGATCAGATCTTCATCCAGGGTTACATAAACATTTACTAACAATGATGATATATCATCAATTTGGTATTTCTTCAGTTTATTGAGGTTATCATTGGTGAAGTCATATTCTTCGTTTGATGCAAAATTGATATTCCTGCCAATAAACGGAGTTAAGCTTTTAATTGGATTTGTTGTGGGATTTAATAAAATACACTTTGAATTATATTCCTGAGCCAAATACATAGCAACATAACCTCCTAATGAATTACCGATAAACAACATATTACCATCCGGAGATATATCATCCATCAGATGTTCTATGGTATTAAAATCGGCACTATCATACGATGGAGAATACATTTCGATGTCAGGAAACAGCTGTTTTAACTTTTGAAACTTCTCACCTCCACCCAATGAGTTAAAACCATGAATATATATGATCATAATAATCTATTTATTTTTTTAATCATAAAGACTTTACCCTATGTGTTTGAAAAGATGTATTGATCTTTTAATCCCAGAGCGGTTATATGTTTATAGAAATAGGTTATGGACATAAATCGACTCTGGGAGGAGTCATACAACAATCAGAATATCGCAGTACATGTTACTCCGCTGGAGTCAATTAATCTACTATTGAACTACTCTATAAACGTGTAATGCCTCTGGCATCATTTTAATAAACAGCAATTGTATTACATTTTCTTTTCAAATTAATCTAATAAACAAAACACAACCGTCTCACCTTCCTACCATATAACCTTACAACCTTTTAACCATATCTCCTTTTCACTACGTTCTAAACACTTAGCACCAGGCTCTGCGCTCTAAGCTCTTATTCCCTAGTATATTTATCCATAACAACTGCACAAGTTGCATCTCCAGTAATATTAAGAGCGGTTCGTAGCATATCAAAAATTCGATCAAGTGCATATAACAACGGTAATCCCACAATAGGAATATCTGCAGAAATAAGAACAGCAACAACCAATAACGATGGTCCTGGAACACCAGCTTGTCCAATACTTCCTATTGTTGCAGTAAGAATAATTGCAATATATTGTCCCATATTTAAATCAATATGAAAAAGCTGGGCAAAGAAAACTGCTACCAAGGCATAGTAAATGGCATTTCCGTCCATGTTTATGGTAGCTCCCAAAGGAAGAATAAATGATCCGGCTTCTTTAGATACACCCAATTCCTGTTCGCAAACTTCCATAGTAACCGGTAGTGTAGCCATACTCGAAGAGGTAGATAGGGCCATAATCTGAGCTTTACTAATTTTACTCAGGAATTCCTTAACAGACATCTTTGAAAATCCTTTTATCAAAGCAGGATAAAAGACATACATATGCAACAAAATACCTCCCAGGTAAACCAAAAATAATTTCAACACAAGATATAGTACATCAAAACCAAATGTTCCGATACTGTTTGCCATCAATCCAAATACACCAACAGGAGCAGTATACATCACAACTTTAATAACCCAGATAAGAGCATCCAGAATAATATCGCAGCCTTTTACTATTTTTTCTCGTTTTACCTTAGGCAAGGTACTGGCTCCAATTCCTAATAACAAACAAAAGAATATGATCTGTATAATTTCTCCAGAAACTAGTGCTTGTATAGGATTTTCGGGAATAAATCCCATTAATGTATCCCAAAATCCGGGCTGAGCAACTTTGTCTGAAGTTTCCTCATTAAACAAATAGCGAACAGATTCTATATCGAGTCCTGTACCGGGTTTGAATATTTCACCTAACATCAATCCCAGAACCACTGCAATGGCGGTTGTTAACATATACCATACAAAAGTACCAATACCCAGTTTTCCTGCCGATTTAGTGGCCCCTAATGACGCAGCTCCGGAAACAATAGATATAGCAACAAGTGGAATAACCACCATCTTAATAAGCTTAATAAAAACATCACCTAAAGGAGCAAACATTGAAGCTCGTTCTCCCATGGCAATGCCTACAATCGTGCCTATTACCATGGCAACCAATATCTGAAAACCCAGATTTTTAATTAATTTCATTTATGTAAAATTTGATATAGTAAAACAAATATAACCGTATTAAAAAATATAGTAAAGTATATCATATACTTAGCCCATAATAATATACTATCTCAACCTACCAAAAAAAACAGGCGACCTAAAACTCATTAGATCGCCTTTTATTTTTTATAATATCTTAATAATATTAGATATCAATATTTTTTACTTTTTAATATATCTTATTCCATCCGGATCAATAGATATGATTCTTTGCTTATATAATGAACCAATTGCTTTTTTGAAATTCTTTTTACTGATTCCAAACATTGCTGAAATTTCTTCTGCAGGACTTTTATCAGTTATCTTTAAGAAGTTTTGATTTTTCTTTAAAGTGTTCAAAATAGAAAGTGCTATACCATCAACTTTTTCATAACCTGGTTTTTCTAAAGTCAAATCAATTTTTTCATCTTCACGAACCTTTTTTATATAACCTTTTAACTTATCGCCTTTTCTAACCTTTTTAAATACTTCATTTGCATAAAGCATTCCTGAGTGCGTATTATTAATAATGGCTTTATACCCTAAATCACTCTGATTGTATATTAAAAGATCAACCTCTTGTCCCTCTTCATATTCAGGAGGAAGGTTATCCAGGTACTTTTCTACCTTAGAAGAACCAGCTATACGTTTACTTTCATCATCCAGGTAAACATATATAACATAGCTCCTACCTTTTTCAATATCAACTTTTTGTTCACGGAAAGGAACTAATAAATCTTTTGGCAGCCCCCAATCCATAAAAGCACCAACTTTGCCAACCTCAACAGCATTTAAATAGGCAAATTCGCCAACTGTAGCGTCAGGCATTTCTGTTGTTGCAATTAACCTGTCTTCTGAGTCTAAATAGATAAATACTTCTAATTCATCGTCCACAGAACAATTTATTGGTACATATCTGCGCGGAAGCAATATTTCTCCTAACTCACCCCCATCCAGATACAATCCAAAATCTAAATCTTTTACAACTTTTAAAACGTTGTATTTACCTATTTCAACCATAGCTTTTTACTTTTCGCTGCAAAGATAATTATTTAAGTCAATGTAGAGAATTATTAATTATTACTGTAGAGAAAGTCTCATTTAAAGCGTAAACATTTCCAACCAAAGTTTCTCAAATTCTGTCTTAAACTGCTCTACAATGGAATGATTGGTTGTAATTAAAAGGTTTTCCTGATTATGTTTCTGAGCTGTGTAAGTCCAGTTAAAGCTTCCGGTAAACACAATACGATCATCAATAATTCCAAACTTATTGTGCATATGATATTGAGAATGGTCAATTTTAATATCGATGCCTTTATTTCTCATACTTTGTATTTCCGATCCTCTGTCGAAAATCTTCATATCATCGGTGATTATCTTCACATCCAAACCTCGATAGTGACAATCCATGACAGCTTTAGCTAATCGATGATCGGTAATTGAAAATACACAAAGCTCAACTTTTTCTTTTGCTTGATGTAATAGATCATATAGCGCATTACCGATATCAACACCCGGACTAAAAAGTACATTATGAATCCTGAAAGCATGTTTATCAATTAGGTCAAAGCAGTTCTGCAACCATGATACAGCTTCCTCATTGGTTTCGAAACGAAGAGAATCTTTTAGCAAGCTTTCGCGCAACTGCTTTCTATCGTAATGATTCAATTCTGTAATACGCTGTATTACATCTGAATTCTCAATAGTTTCAATCTTTTGTTTAGTTATTCCTCTAAAATAATTTATTACCTCCTGCATGTACAAAAAAGACTTAATAAAATAGGTTAGTTATTGTTGTAGTCACTCCAAGACAAGCACAATCAATTGTTATCTCTTAAAAAACTTTCCACTTTATAACCTTGCTAACTAAATATTAGTCAACTACTGATTTACAAATATGAGTTGGTTTAATACCCATTTCTTTAATTAAATATTCAGCTTGTGTTTCAAGGGTGCTACCAGAAAGAACCAAAGCTGTATCAATACCAAAATTATTACCTCCTATAATATCTGTATCCAAAGTATCTCCTACCATTAGCACATCTCTCTTCGAAACTTTTCTTTTGGTATTTGCAATGTTAAAACCATATTCAAAAATACTCTCATCCGGTTTTCCAAAATGAAAGAATTTACGATTGCTCACTGCCTCCAGCATATTTGCAATACTTCCAATTGCAAAAGCAACCTCACCATCACTTACTGGATAAATTTTATCCGGATTTGCAACCACTACAGGAGCATCTGTTCCTCTCACAACGTTTAGTGTTTTATTAATTCCGGGATGAAACTCATATCCTCCATCATCAAACAACATTACTGCTTTGATTTCTGAATAATCACTTTCTTCAACATTTTCCATTCTAATAGGAACTAAATCTGCACATCTGATAAAGTATTCTGATGTTTCTCTACCCAGATAGGCCACCAATGAACCAGGATAAACATTTTCCTTCAGAAATTCTACACTCATCATGGCTGATGAAATCATATTTTCCTCTCTGACAACATCAATTCCTGCTTCCTGATATACTTTTGCCAGTAATCCCGGAGATCTGGATGCATCATTTGTTATGATATAAAAATCAATATTTTCTTCAACTAAAAAAGAGAGCATTTCTTCTACTCCCTTTATCATACCATGATGTTTTTTTAAAACTCCATAAGCATCAAAAAACACCACTTTATACTGTTTTACCAGCTCCTTAAATTTTTTTATCTCCATCTTATTCTAATCCCTCTTTTTAAAAATCAATTTACTTTGGTCGTTCCAAAGTGTCAGAATTCCGTTATCTACTTTATATAAAAAACTTTTGTTACTAAGTGCTTGTGCAAAATCATATTCAATATCTGAATTTAAGCATGCTTTTTTAGTACTCATCAAAGGTCCTGTTACAATCTTTCCAAGTCCAAAATAACATTGACCGCCAAAATTATTACATCCTAAAAAACCACTCATTCTATTATTATCCAGATGTATCTCTAGATATGGTTCTTTTATTATTTGATATTCGGAAACTGATTTACCATTTATTTCTACTAACCCCCAGATGTCATGCAAAACCAAATTGCCAAAATACTCTCCTTGACCTTGATAAGTCTGCCAATCAGTATCTTTACTCTTTTTGACTTCAACCTGAACCTGGTAAGGTTTATTATTTTCATCGTAAACAAAAGGATTATCATTAGGTTTAATATGAATTTTAAGATTCACATTACCATTTTTTATCTCGTACGTGATTTCAGGCATGTCTTCATCCTGTCTTAACTTACGAATAGAAATAACAATATCCTTATCTAGTCCTTCCGATTTAAAATATACATTCTGTTCAAAATCTATTGCGATAGACCAGAAAGGCTCTTTTCCTGAAGCAAAAAAATCAATCCCTCTCATTCGCATTTCGTATCCTTTAGCACTAATTAATTTCTCAGCAGTCAATGCGCTCTTGTCAATATGGGTATTTTTTATCTCTTGTGTTCTGCATGAGAAAAAGGTAAGAGAAGCAGTAAATAGCAACAGGAAATATCTCATATTAATATATTTAAAATCCATTCTTTGATTACAAGAAATCATACACCACAAATATAAACTCTTTTTAAGAGTACACCTAAACAATTAACTGTATTACATCAATGTATTTCATAGTTGCTTAATGTACTCACATTAAGTTTAGCACTTGCATTCTTACCTATATTTCAATAACTTATACATACACTTCTTTACTTAATAAAATAAACAGCTATGAAATCCTTCAATCGACGAAAGTTTTTGCAAAAATCAACAGTTGGAGCAATAGGTTTAACATTAGCCTCAAACTTATCTGCAAATGAGATTAATTCATTAAGTTACAATTCTAGAAACACAGGTATAATCACAAGGAAACTAGGCAATACAGGAATTGAAGTTCCTGTTTTAAGTATAGGTTGCGGTGGACTGGATAGTCCATCTGTAATTAAAGCTGCACTAAAAGTAGGTATTAAGTTTTTTGATACAGCTTACAGATATCAAAAGGGCAACAGTGAAAAAATTTTAGGGGAAACACTTAAAGATTATGATCGGGATTCATTTTACATTGCTACTAAAATAAGTCCTCAGAGTTCAGAAGAGGAATTCTTAAATATGCTTGATGAAAGCTTACAAAGACTACAAATGAAGTATGTTGATATATTATATCTTCATTCTGTGAAAGATAAAGAAACAGCACTTGACGAAACAATGCTAAATGCATTAAAAAAAGCTAAATTGCTCGGAAAAACAAAACACATAGGACTCTCAACACATAAAAACGAACCAGAAGTCATTCAAGCTGCAATTGACAGTAACACATATGAGGTTATATTAACGGCTATAAATTTTAAACAAGAACACAATGCTGAAATTAAGGCTAAACTAGCATTGGCTACTCAGAAAGGAATTGGAATTGTTGGAATGAAAGTAATGGCAGGTGGCTATCTTGATAATAATAAAACAAAACCAGTCAACCATCTCGCTGCCCTAAAGTGGGTTGTAGCAGATGAAAATATTCACACCACGATTCCGAGCATGGTAAATCTGGAACAACTTACAGCAAATTTACCTTTACTATCCGACATTTCATTATCTCGAAAAGAGAAAAAAGATCTTGCATTAGCAGAAAAAGAAGAAGGATTATATTGTAATGCATGCGGACAATGTGTCGCATCGTGCAAAAAGAATCTTCCGATACCAGAATTAATGCGCGCTTATATGTATTCATACGGATATCAAAGTGCACTGCAAGCTAAAGAATTATTAACTGATATAAATGTAGGTTCAAGTCCTTGTTCTGATTGTAATTACTGTACAACATCGTGTGTAAAAGGATTTCGCATCTCAGACAAGATACAAGACATCTGTCAACTAGTGAATATTCCAGACCAATTTCTTGTATAACAACCTCATCTAAAAAGCCCTTAATCGATACATAATGAAACTATTAAAATACATTTTTACATTAATAATTATTGGAATTACCATAAAAATCAATGCTCAAATAAACTTTCCTTTAATAGAGGGATGGAATAAATCAGATGAAACACAAACTTATACTGATGAGAATCTTTGGGAATATATAAACGGAGCAGCAACTTATTATTTAAAGTATCATTTCGAAAAATTAGAAATTGCGGAATACTCTGTTAGTCCTCAGGAATATATATACCTTGAAATATATCAACATAAATCACCTATAGATGCATTTGGAATATATGCTTTTGAACGGCCTGATAAAACAAATTTTATAAATATTGGAACCGAAGGCTATATTGAGGAATCTAATCTCAATTTCTATGGAGATCTGTTTTATGTAAAAATTATTGCTTCAAAGAACACTAAAGAATCATTAGATGCAATGAAAAAGCTGGCAGCACTAATTAGTCAGGAAATAATTCATATAAATGAATTGCCTTCTATATTAAAAAAATTCCCAAAAGAAGGTATGATACAGCACACTGAAAAATACTATCCTGAGAATTATTTAGGACATGAGTTTCTTCATTCTGCTATTGAGGTAAGCTACAAAACAGAAAGTAATTTCATACGATTATTCATTATTGAGGGTAATGATAAAAACGAGATTAAGGAAATAGCAAAATCTTATTTCAGCAATACTAAATTAAATAAGAATCCTAAAGAAAATACTATCTATAAATTGGATGACTTATTCAACGGTACTATCTACATTTTATTAAACGACAAATATTTATTTGGAACAGTTGATATCTCAGATAATGAAATAGCTAAAAAATACCTGATGCAATTATCAAAATAATGAGGTGTTATTAACTTATTTAATATTTTTGGGCCAAATAAATTTAATTATGCAGAATAAAGTAGTCGTTATTACAGGTGCATCCTCAGGTATTGGTTTAGCTTTGGCAAGAGAATTTGCCCTAAGAGGTTCTAAACTGGTTCTGGCAGCCCGATCCATTGATAAATTAAAAGAACTCGAAACAGAATTCAACAACAAAGGAGTTGAAGCAATAAGTGTTGCAACAGATGTTAGCAAAGAAGAAGATTGTAAAAACCTGATTGCACAGACTGTACAAAAATTTAACAAAATTGACATCCTTATTAACAATGCAGGTATTTCAATGCGTGCTCTCTTTAAAGATGTTGATTTAAGTGTATTAAAACAATTAATGGATGTAAATTTCTGGGGTACTGTTTATTGCACCAAATACGCCCTACCTTATTTACTTGAAACAAAAGGTTCGGTAACAGGTATTTCTTCAATTGCTGGATTTATTGGACTTCCTGCTCGTACCGGTTATTCCGCCAGTAAATATGCCATGCATGGATTTTTAGAAACATTACGCGTAGAAAATCTTAAAACAGGATTGCATGTGTTAATAGCAGCCCCTGGATTTACAGCTTCTAACATCAGAAAAACTGCTCTTTCTAATGATGGTAGTGCTCAAGGTGAAACACCGAGAAATGAAGACAAGATGATGAGTGCAGAAGAAGTTGCAAACAGAGTTGCCAATGCTATTGAAAAACGTAAATCAACTCTTATTCTAACTTTTGTTGAAGGAAAACTTACAGTTTGGCTAAAAAAATGGATGCCAAGGTTATTGGAAAAATTAACCTACAACCATATGGCCAAAGAACCAGACTCACCATTAAAATAATATTGATATTGGCTGAAGAAGATCAACTTCAGCCTTTTTTTAATCCATTGGATTATCAATTAAAAAGAACACAAAGGCAATTACTACCAAAACAACGATTGTAGCCCCTGCAATCTTATTTAACCACCACAATCTTCTTAAATTAATCTTTGATCTAAATAGATTAACAACTGATGTTAAAATAAACCACCATAATGAGGCTCCCGACATTACCCCTGTAATCAATAACATGTGATTAAAATAGTTATCTCCTTTTTTAACTACTCCAAATCCGGCAAAGAATGCCAGAAATAAAAATATAGCTAAAGGATTTGATATGGTGATCAGAAAAGTTGATACAAAGTCCTGAAATAGATTCCCCTTACCTTTTTTTTGCTTACGTAACTGTTTTGCCGGATTACTATAAAATATTCTAACACCCAGAAATATTAAAACTGCAGCTCCAAATATTTGAATGTATAATAATTGCTGCTCAATAAAGCTCACAATAAAAGATAAACTAAATCCTGCAATAACAGCATAAATGGTATCACTAAAAGCAGCACCTAATCCAGAGAAAAAACCAGCTAATCTTCCTTTATTAAGTGTTCGCTGAATACATAAAACACCAATAGGTCCTAAAGGAACTGAAGCTGAAAATCCTATTATTATGCCGTCTATAATATATTTTAATATCATATTATCTTTAAGTCAATGCAGAACTTTGCTCTATACTATATAAAACAAGTTACGAATATTACTGTTTAAAAGCATCGCAAAAATAATCGAATCTTAAAAACTTAAAAATATTAATTATATTATTATCAACTTTTAACAACTCGAATGTCTAATATTCAATATAACTTCATCATACTTACCACTTAAGTAGCTAATTGAAACGATTATAAATAAGTTAAACAAATTAAACTTTTATTTAATTATTTGTTATTTTACACACCACATTCAATCTTGTTAACATTCAGTTAACATTAATTTAATTTTATAAAAACATTATTAGTCTTTGGTCTATATATGTTTGCAACGATTTTATTATACAAACAATTTTATAAATGGACAGTATTTATTTAATTCTGGTAGTAGTGCTATTTGCACTTGCTATTTCAGACTTAGTAGTAGGTGTCAGTAATGATGCCGTAAACTTCCTGAACTCAGCAATTGGGTCGAAAGCAGCTTCTTTTAAGGTTATTATGACCATTGCAGCAGCTGGTATTTTTGTAGGTGCCACATTTTCAAGTGGCATGATGGAAGTTGCCAGAAAGGGTATTTTCAACCCACAGTATTTCTACTTCTCAGAAATAATGATCATTTTTCTGGCTGTAATGATTACAGATGTGTTACTATTAGATTTGTTCAACACATTTGGAATGCCAACCTCAACTACGGTATCTATTGTATTTGAACTTTTAGGTGCTGCAATAGCAGTATCAATTATTAAAGTATCAAACGATCCTTCTACTCCACTTAGCGATTACATTAATACAGCTAAAGCACTGGCTATTATCTCCGGAATATTATTTTCTGTAATTGTTGCTTTTACATCAGGAGCTATTATACAATACGTTACAAGATTATTTTTCTCTTTTAACTATCACAACAGATTAAAATACTTAGGAGCTCTATGGGGAGGAATAGCTATTACCGCCATCACCTACTTTATGCTTGTAAAAGGTGCTAAGGGTGCATCATTTATGAACGAAGCAAGTAAAGAATGGATTAAAGGCAATGGGCTTCAGATCATTATTTACAGTTTTATTGGCTGGACTCTTTTACTTCAATTATGTAAATGGATCTTCAATTTTGATATTTTAAAATTCACTGTACTTGTTGGCACTTTTGCTTTAGCAATGGCTTTTGCAGGTAACGACTTAGTTAACTTTATTGGTGTTCCTTTAGCTGGCTTTGAATCGTTTAAAGTATTTAGTGACTCAGGAATGGCTCCTGATGCTTTATTAATGGAATCAATGGCTGGTAAAGTTAAAACAGATACTTATCTTTTAGTAATTGCCGGTGTTATAATGATCATTACATTATGGACATCTAAAAAAGCTAAAAATGTTGTAAAGACTTCTTTGGATCTTTCTAGACAGCAAGAAGGAGAAGAAAGATTTGGTTCTTCGTTCTTTGCGCGTTCTTTAGTAAGAGCTTCTATTAATGCATCAAATGCAGTTAATAATTTATTACCAAAAAAGGTAAAGACATACATCAACAAACAGTTTGATGACTCATCTTACGAAGAAAAAAGAATTGCTTTAGGTAATGAAGCTCCAGCTTTTGATATGTTAAGAGCTTCTGTAAACCTGGTTGTTGCTTCTATCCTAATTTCCTTAGCTACATCATATAAATTACCTCTATCTACAACTTACGTAACATTTATGGTTGCAATGGGTAGTTCATTAACAGATGGTGCATGGGGACGTGAAAGTGCTGTATACAGAGTTACCGGCGTACTATCAGTAATTGGCGGTTGGTTTTTAACAGCTTTCTCTGCATTTACTGTTGCTTTTATAATTGCGTTAATTATTAATATTGGAGGAATTTATTCAGTATTTGCATTAATAGCCATCGCAATTTATATCATGTACAGAACGCACGTTATTAGTCACAAAAGAGGCGCTGAACAGATTGAGGTTAAAGAACTTGAAATTGAAGAGATTGAAGGTGAAATTAACACTAAAAAAGTTCTTGACAAATGTACAAGAAACGTAACAAATTCTCTTAATGAGATTTCTGATTTATACACTAGTTCGCTAACTGACTTTCAGGCTGAAAACAGAAAAGATTTAAAAGAAAAGCTTAAAGCTGTAAATCAGGTAAACAAAAAGATTAAGAAGTACAAAAACAATATCTATAAAACAGTTAAAAAACTTCAGGATAGCGATATTGACTCTAGTCTTTATTACGTACAAGTTATTGATTATTTAAGAGAAACAGCACATGCATTAACTTTTGTTGTTAAGCCTTGTTTTGAACATTTAGATAATAATCACACACCATTTGGTAAAGACCAATTTACTGACTTAAGTATTTTAATTGGGCATGTTCAGGTATTAATTAGTAAAGCTAATAACATCATTAAAACAACAAACTTTACTAATCTGAATGAACTTCTTGATGAAATAACTAATGAGACTGAAAACCTTAAAGCAATAAGAAAATCTCAGCTTAAAAGAATTAAGAAGGAAAAAACAAGCACACAAAATAGTATGCTATACTTAAACCTATTACACGAAACCCAGAACTTACTTCTTCATATTGGAAATTTAATGAAGGCGCAAAGAGACTTTGTTTCTTATAATAATGGAAAATAAACTCTAGGGATAATATCCCTAGTTTAATCAATAAAAAAATCCCTGTATGTTTAATTACATACAGGGATTTTTTTTTAATTACCTAAAACGAAATTTTACTTGGTAATTAAATTAATATCATTCATTAGTTTATCTTTATAAGATTTACCAATTGGAATAATCTTAGAACCATCAGCTGTTTTTACAATAACGGAATTATCCTCAATTACCTTTATTTTAGCAAGATTTACAATGAAAGACCTATGAACCCTAACAAAAGTATTTGAAGGCATTTTATCAGCAATAGATTTCATTGTAAAGTGGATTGTATACTTATCAGAGAATGTATTTAAAACTACATAGTTTTCTAAAGCTTCAATCCATAAGATATCATCATACTTAATACGTACTAAAGAAGAGTTATTTTTAATAAAGATCTCATTAGTAGATTTTGTAAGCTCATCTCTTTTGTCATTTTGTTCCTTAACTTTATTAATCGCTTTTAAGAATCGAACATAATTAACCGGTTTTAATAAATAATCGGTAACATTATATTCATAAGATTCCAGTGCATATTTTTCTTGCGAAGAATAAATAATTACTTGCGGTAATACATTTAGGGATTTTAACAAATCTAAACCTGTCATTTCAGGCATCTCTATATCTAAGAAAATCAGATCAATTCCTTTTGATCCATTCTTATTTAAATCGTTAATCGCAGAAACAGCACTTTCGTAGGTAGTAACTAAATCAAGATCATCAGTCTTTTCTACAAATTCTGCCATTATCTTTGTGGAGAACTTATCGTCATCAATAATTATACAATTCATGCTTCTCTCTTTTTTTCAAAAATAAAAATTTTCAGCCAAAGAAAAAGTCTTTTTCTTAGTTTTTAAGGTATCAATTTAGTAAAAACATCTTTAATCAACAAATCAAACTCTTTAGTCAATATTTTATATCCATTAATCACATTTTCTCTTGTAAAATTCCTTCTCAATTAATGGTGCACTTTTTACTGTATTTCTTAACCAATTTAACTTAAGATCAATCTTCTCTTCCTCAGATAATTGCCAATTTACATTTGTTGTACGTATTTGATGGGCTAAATGTTGTAGAACAAGCGCTGCAGAAACAGAAATATTAAAACTTTCTGTAAAACCATACATCGGAATTCTTACAAATTCATCAGCTTCTTCCTTTACAATATCTGATATACCTGTAAGTTCTGTACCAAAAACAAATGCTGATTTTCCTTTCTGAACATCAAAATCATACAACTCAACATCATTCGTATGAGGAGTTGTTGCTACAATGCGATATCCCTGTTCTTTTATTTTTCTTAGGGCATTTCGTGTATTATGTTCATCTTCGCTGTAGCGATACATGTTTAACCATTTTGAAGAACCCAAAGCTACATCCGGACTTACTTTATAGCTATTTCTGTTTTCTATAATATGTACATCCTGAATTCCGAAACAATCACAGGATCTTAATACCGCACTTGCATTATGTCCTTGATAGATATCTTCTAAAACAACAGTTATATATTTTGTTCTATCCTCAATAACTTTATCAAGTATTGCATTTCTTTCATCAGTAATATGCTCAGCCAGATATTTTATTAATTCGTTTTTCATTCTCCTTCTATTTTCCTTTTCCGAGTTAATTATAATATATGTCGGGGCTACCATAAAAAAAAAGAGAGTACTCTAAGCACTCTCTTTGTATTTTTTCCCGAACAGAGAATTAGTTTACAGCGTCACCTAATTCGCTTCCAGCTTTAAACTTAACAACTTTTTTAGCTGCGATTTCAATTTCTTTACCAGTTTGAGGGTTTCTACCTGTTCTAGCACTTCTTTCTGAAACAGAAAAAGAACCAAAACCGATTAAAGAAATACGATCACCACTTTTAAGTGCTTCGCTGGTTACATTAATAAATGAATCTAACGCTTTTTTAGCGTCTGCTTTTGTTAAACCAGAATCTCCGGCGATAGCATCAATTAATTGAGCTTTGTTCATAATAACTGATAATTTTTAGGGTTAACAACTAAGTTCACCAAAATTTGCTCTACAAATATAGACTATTCCTAGTATTTACCAAATCTACAGCCAACTAAAATCCTTTTTTTTTGCCCTATCTGTCAATTTAATTGCTAAACACCCCCCTTTTATCATAAAATATCATACAAAAACAAATGGTATTGAAGCTTTTAATCAAAACTTAGTGCTGTAAATAATAATATCGATGTTTGGTGCAGATATAGTACATTTTAAACACATTTTACTAATGAACATAGTATATATATTGCATCTTTAAGTATTAGTGTTGAAAACTTTATTCTTTATAAAAATCAAAATATTCTAATTTTGATGACTATTTCATACATATATGATAGTGTATTAAATTAACTCATATCAGTTCAATGAAGATACTCCACACTGCAGACTGGCATATTGGCAAAAAATTAGAAAATCATTCCCGAATTGAGGAACAAAAGGAGATATTAGAGGAGATTTCTGTAATTGCAGACATCAATGATGTTGATGCAATAATTATTGCAGGCGACTTGTTTGATACTTTTGCCCCATCAACCGAAGCCATTGATTTATTTTATAAGGCATTAAAGCGCTTAACGAATAAAGGTAAAAGACCAGTTATTGCAATTTCCGGTAACCATGATTCTCCAGATAGAATTGAAACTCCGGATCCTCTAGCCAAAGAGTGTGGTATATTTTTTATTGGCTATCCAAACTCGCATTTAAAAAGTATTGAATTAGAAAGTGGCTTAAAAATTAGTAAATCGGCACCGGGCTTCATTGAATTTATCATTCCTTCTGCTCCAGAACCTTTAAGGGTAATTACTACACCCTATGCTAATGAGCACCGTTTAAAAACCATGTTGGAAGGTGAAGATAAGGAAGATGAATTACGCGAATTATTGCAGGAAGAATGGAGTCATCTTGCAAATGAATATTGTGATAATAATGGAGTTAATATATTAACTACCCATCTTTTTGTCATTAAAAAAGGAGAGTCCTGTCCTGAAGAACCTGAAGATGAAAAACCGATTTTACATGTAGGTGGTGCTCAGGCAATTTATACTGAGAATTTTCCTGATCAGGTTCAATATGTTGCTTTAGGGCATTTACACCGTAAGCAAATTATATCATCAGATAAACACCCTGTTGTATACTCAGGTAGTCCTCTATCCTACTCTTTCGCCGAAGCTAATCAAAATAAATATGTTGCTATTGCTAATATAGCTCCCAATTCTGAAGCTGTAGTTAATTTTATCGAATTAAAGGCAGGAAAGAAATTAATGCGCTTAAAAGCAAACGGATTAGAAGACGCCGAAAAACAATTGCAGGAGCATAACAATGATTTAATTGAACTAACTCTTATTACAGAGAATTATTTAACCGCAAAAGAAAGACGGCACTTAAATTATATTCATGAAGGAATAATAACACTAATTCCACAAGTAAAGCTGATGAATGAAAACTCATACTCTTCTGAAACCAATATTGATATCAATAAGAACATAAACGAACTATTCATTGATTATTTTAAACATATTAAGGGCATAGATCCTAATGATGAATTAATGAATTTATTTAATGAAATAATCGCTGAATAATTAATTGTTATGATACCTGTTAAACTTACTATAGAAGGACTTTATTCTTATCAAAAAAAGCAGTCTATTGACTTTAAAAAACTAAGCGACAACCACCTGTTTGGAATTTTCGGAAATGTTGGAAGTGGAAAAAGCTCTATTCTGGAAGCCATCATATTTGCTTTGTACGGTAAAACGGATCGTTTACTAAAGTCAGGTGATAATCGTAACTATAATATGATGAACCTGAAATCAGACCGCTTATTTATAGAGTTTGATTTTATCACAGGCAAAGATCAAAAAGAATTTAAAGTTGTAATAGAAGGAAAAAGAAACAGTAAAAAGTTTGATGATGTAAAGACTTTTACCAGAACAGCATATATTAAGGTGAATGATGATTTCTCTCCTATTTCAACTGATGATCTTGAAAATCATATTGGCTTAAGTTATGAGAATTTTAAACGTACAGTTATTATTCCACAAGGTAAATTCCAGGAGTTCCTTCAGTTAAGCAATGCTGAAAGAACAAAAATGATGAAAGAATTATTTAACCTGGAGAAATATGAGTTATACAATAAAACAAAACGAATTGAGGAAAGAAACAACGAACACATCAATAAGTTAAAAGGAAGTCTGGATCAATTGGGAGATATTTCAGAAGACCAATTAAATGAACTTAAAGAAAACCTAAAAAAATACGAAGAGGAATTTACTTCTTTAAATACAAATCTTGAGAAACAAAATATTGTACTTAAAGAACTGGATAAGTTAAAGGAGTTAACTCAACAACTACTAAACTTCTCTGAAAAGAAAAATCAACTTGAAGAGAAAGCCACTAATATAAAAGTACTTGAGAAAAGTATTGCTGAATTTGAATACTGCGCTATTCATTTTAAAAGTCTTTGTGATGCTATTGATCGCCATAAAAGCAAAATAAAAGAATTAACTCAAACCACTGATAATGAAAGTAATAAATTAAGTTTACTGCAAAAGGATTTCAATGAAAAGCAGGAGATTTATATCAAAATTCAGGCTGAACATGAAAACCTTGATAATAAGAAAAAGGAACTGGATGACATCAATAAGCTTAAAGATGTAAAATCTGCTACAGAAAGGTTTACTAAAAACCAATCCAGGAAACAAAAAGGAGAAGCTACAATTAATCAAGTAATTGAATCTGTAACAAAGTATGAATCTTTAGAAAAAGAAATATCTGATAAAATTGTCAAACTTAAAACTTCACTTCCTAATATTGAAGAATTAAGTAAAGCACAGCAATGGCATTCTGAAAATGATAACCAAACAAAGTTATTGAATGATGTAAAAATTGATATTGAAAGAGTTAGCAAAAGCATAATTGACATAAATAATCAAATCAATCTGATTGGGAATAATCTTGATTTCCTTAACAATATTGCTATTCAGGAATGGAATAACATTATTTCTGAAAAGCTTAAAAGCAGTGAATCTGAGCTTTTAAAGATCAATCTGGAAATAGAAGAGTCTCTTCAGTTATCAGGTTTGGATAGTTATGCTAAAAAGCTTACAGACGGTGTACCTTGTCCCTTATGTGGATCGACGCAACACCCTAGTCCCTTTAGCAATAATGAGTTCTCAGAAAAAATTAATGCTTTAAAAAAGATAAAGACTAGTAAAGAATCTGAGATCAAAGAACTACAACAAACTCAACAACTGGTTGCTCAAAAGTTGGCTACATTAAATCCTTTTAAGGAACAGCTTAAAACATTAGAACTAAAGAGTAGGGATATTTCAGATCAAATTCAAGAACATCAAAAACTCATTAACCCTAAATACAAAAACAATGAAGTAGTTAAGGAGGCTTTTAATAAGATAAAAGAACTTACTACTACAATTGAAACGACTGAAAAAGAATTAACTAAAACAAGAGAGGAACATCAAACTGCTTTAAAAAACAAAGAACGTTATCAGGTTGAATTACAGAAAATACAATCAGAAATTGATAAGGAACAGCATACAATTGAATTATTAAGTGCACAAGTTTCAAAAACACTTTCTGAAAAGTACAGTGATTTGACCATAGAGCAACTTGATAGTGAATTTATAAAACAACAAAACTACATTAACGATATTTCAACAAAATATATGGCTCTTCAAAAACAACTTGAAGAAGACAAAAAGAAAATAGATCAACTTGAAGGCAGCTTAAATACCAATAAAAAATTTCTGGAATCAGAAGAAAAGGAATTAAGTTCTCAAAACTCCATTTTATCAAAAAAAATACAGAATTCTGAATTTAACGATACTGTAACTATTAAAAACATCCTTGCAAAAGAATTTAATATTGAAAAAGAAAAAGCAGTAATCAGTGAGTTCCATAAAGAGAACCAGACTGTTCATTCAAAGATCAAAGAACTTGAGGATTCAATTCAAGGGAAAAAGTATATACCTGAGGAACACGTTGCATGCAATGAAATTGTAAAGCAGATATCCCAGCAAATCAATATTAATAATCAACTTCAAGGTGAAACAAAAAATAAAATTGAAGATATTAACAAAAGACTTGCTAGACAAAAGGATTTAGCGAAAGAACTGCAAAACCTTAACGAAAGAGCTGACAATATAAAACTCATGAAACGAATGTTTCACGGAAGTGGATTTGTTAATTATATTTCATCAGTTTACCTACAAAATTTGTGTTTAGCTGCAAATGAGAGATTCTTTAAAATGACCAGACAGAAATTAAGTCTCGAGTTAAGCAATGATAACAACTTTGAAGTACGTGACTTTTTAAATGGAGGTAAACTAAGAAGTGTAAAAACGCTTTCTGGAGGACAAACATTCCAGGCTGCCTTATCACTCGCCCTAGCACTGGCTGATAATGTTCAAAATCTGACTCAGACAGATCAAAATTTCTTCTTCCTTGATGAAGGATTTGGTTCTCTTGACAAAGAGGCTTTGGAAATTGTTTTCAATACCTTAAAAGGACTGAAAAAAGAGAACAGAATTGTAGGTATTATCTCCCACGTTGAAGAACTTCAACAAGAAATACCTCTATTCTTAAAAATAACTCAGGATGAAGACAATGGCAGTTTTATTACTGAAAGTTTTTAACAATAGATTTTAGAACTATTATCATCACTATTAAACTCTACCATTTAAACAGTACGCAAATAAACAACAAACACCCTACAAATTATTCTAATATCTAATGACCTAACGACCTAATAATCTTTTGATCATTTAGATAATGCAATAATAGCAATAGAGAAACTCAATATTGTAGATAAAACACCTAAACTAAAGGATTCACCAATTCCAAACTGTTTTGCTCGCATTGGCCTAACATAAATTAGATCGTTTGGATAAATGTAATAATACTTGGATCCTACTATTTTATGATCTGTTAGATCTACCAATAGAGTCTCCGTTTTTCCATCATTAGTTGGACGAACTATCTTTATTTCTTTTCTTTTCCCATAAGGAGTTAAGTCCCCTGCCTGCCCTATTGCCTCAAAAATAGTAATCTGGTCTTTTGACATACTCTGAGTTCCAGGACTGTTTACCTCACCTAATATAGTATAAGTATTTGTACCCAGCCTAACCAGAATATTTGCATCTTTAACAAATGGCTTTAATGCCTCTTTAATTTTTTCTTTTGCCTGAAACAGATTACAGTTTTTCAGGTTGATTTTACCTGCATATGGATAATCAACATTCATTTCATCATCAATCATATACATGAACATAGTATTTCCCTGAAAGCTATTGCTATTCATGTTTGTTCCCTGTGATGAATTAAAAAACTCTGAAATTTTAGGATCAAATGTTGATACTCTGATAAACAAGTAATCATTTGGATGTAAAATATATTTGCCGGTAATTTCAGTAAGCTCATTAAACTCCATGATGGATTCTTTATCCTGCAAATACATGGTTTCTTTTTGAGGAATACATGAGGCAAAAAAAAGCACTATTATTAATACTAACCAAAGATGGTTCTTTTGTTTATTCATGAAAATCAGATATGATTAATAACATTCAACGTAATCTTGCGAACAAAATTAAAATAATTAAGGAGATTTAATAATCAATAGATCATAAGAATTTAGATTATAGATAATAGTTTTACATGAATGATAATAAATGAATGGCCATTAAAACAATTTTCTATAATGAATAAGGAATTAAAATGAAGTTAAAATCAATAGGTTTTTCATTAACCAATATCAAATAAAAACTATATTGCAATTCAAACAAAGTATAAATATGAGATTAAAATTTCTATCCTATATCTTCAGTATATTTATTGTATCGATTATAATTTTCTCTTGTTCACCACAAAATTGCAATTACACAAAAAAAGCTATTCATCAGCAAAAAGACATAATTGAGGAATGTGATTGTTTTACATGTATTAATGAAGTTGATTCTGGTTTACAAATGAAATTAAATACCATTGATAAAAAGTTGGTACAAATCTATTTAATTCGCCATGCCAAACCTGATATTCAAAAAAAGACATTCTATTCATCTAGCCAAGCACAGGAATATATCACAAACTACAATCTTGTTCCAATCAAAAAATTTGAAAGCACGCTTGTATGCAATAATTTATATAAACCACATACTATTTATTGTTCGAATTTAAGAAGGTCAATTGAAACTACAGAATCCATCTTTGAAAACAAATATGATATTGCGAGTGATAGCTTATTTCGTGAATTTGAAAACAAAATAATTAAAGCCCCCAACTGTTTCAAAACACCATTACTTCATTGGCAAATTATAAGTAGAATTTCATGGATATTAGGAAGAAAAGATATGGATATTGAGTCTTTTAAAGAAGCTAAAAAGAGGGCACAAAAGGCTTCAAACAAGCTTATTGATATTGCAAAAAATGAAGAGACAGCTATTCTAGTTGCGCATGGTATGCTGAATCGAACAATCGCTAAAAGACTAAAAAAAGAAGACTGGATAATAATTGAAAAGAATGGCAAAAAAAATCTTGGAGCTACAATACTTATAAAAGCTATTGATATAAAATAAAAATGCCGGTTCCCCTAAAACCGGCATTCTCTAACTATCAACTATTTCATTTTAGAGCAACTAAAATGATTATTATTTTAATATTTCTTCAACAGGAACAAAAGGTAAATCAAATGCTTCAGAAACACCTTTATATACCACATCTCCTTTAATAATATTCAATCCAAGCTTAAGTGCATTATTATCTTTACATGCTTGCTCCCATCCTTTATTTGCTAATTGCATTGCATAAGGTAAAGTTGCATTTGTTAGCGCTAAAGTTGATGTAAATGGAACTGCTCCCGGCATATTGGCAACAGTATAATGAATTACATCATCTATAATATATGTTGGATCATCATGAGTTGTTGGTTTTGAAGTTTCAAAACAACCACCCTGATCAATAGCCACGTCAACCATTACAGTTCCTTGCTTCATTGTAGGTAGCATATCTCTGGTGATTAATTTAGGGGCTTTTGCTCCCGGAATTAATACGGCACCAATGATAACATCCACATCTTTAACAAATTCTCTAACTCTCATTTCATTAGGAACCATTGTTTTAACGTTAGCTGGCATTACATCATCCAAATAACGTAAACGATCAATATTTAAGTCCATGATAGTAACATCAGCACCTAAACCTGCAGCCATTTTTGCAGCCTGAGTACCAACAACTCCACCTCCAATGACTAATACTTTTGCTGGGGGTACTCCTGGAACTCCTCCTAGTAAAACACCTCTTCCTCTGTAAGTTCTTTCTAAATATTTTGCACCTTCCTGAATTGCCATACGTCCTGCAACCTCTGACATAGGGATTAATAATGGTAATTTTCGATCTGGTGTTTCAACTGTTTCGTAACTTAAACAAATTGCCTTTTGCTCAATCATTGCCTTAGTTAAAGGTTCGCATGAAGCAAAGTGAAAATAGGTAAATAACAATTGATTTTCCTTAATCAACTTATATTCCGGTTCAATAGGTTCTTTTACCTTAACAATCATTTCTGCAATAGCATATACATCCTCAATTGTTGGTAAAATTTTCGCACCGGCTTTTTCATAGTCCTCATCATAAAAATCAGTGCTGAATCCAGCTCCTGATTGTACATAAACAGTGTGGCCTGCTTTTGTCATTTCCAAAACACCGGAAGGCGTCATACCTACCCTGTTTTCTGCTGGTTTAATCTCCTTTGGTACTCCTATTATCATCGTTTAGTTCTTTAATTATAATTATACTGAAATAACCTCTTTTCTATAAAGCAAATTACCAAATTAATTATTAGCTGTACTATGAATATTATCATCGAAAAAACCTGCATTTCGTCAGTAATTAAATAGCTACCATCTGTTTTTGAGATTTGATTACATTTGCGAACTCAAAATGATATAATGAAGAATATATTTTTATATAATCCAACCAGTGAAATGGCTATTGCCAATGGAACAAATAGTTATATGCCTCCTAAAAATCTATTGAAATTTGAAAGGGATTTGGCATTTATACCCTCATTCTTTGCTAAAGAGGATGATTGTATCATTGTTGAGGATATTCCTGATACTAAATTCCTGGAACAATGGCATCACTTGGGATTACCCATGTTAAACTATTTAAAACCTTCTGAAATTAATTCTTCGCTTCAATATAGCTCTTTATGTCCATGGAGCTGGAACCAAACAGTGCATCACAAATTCAAGAATATACTGCCTTCAGGAAGTCCTGAGTTTAAATCATCTCCAAACTATATATGGAATAATGATCATAAGCATTTTTTTAGCAGAGATACTGCCAACAGGGTTCAAAAAATTATTAATACTTTAAGCAACAACTTACAGGTTAAGATTCCATGTCCTGCCATAAACATTACTTCCATAAACCAATTTAGTGAATGGCTCTTGAATACTCCTGTTGCGATTATTAAGATGCCATGGAGCAGCTCAGGAAGAGGAATACATGTTATTGATGAAGAAAACAATAAAAAGCTTAACCTGGACTGGATACGAGGAGCTATTAAACAACAAGGTTTTGTAACTGCTGAACCATTATTAAATAAAGTGTTTGATTTCTCCTTTCAACTTGATATAAAACGAGATGGAAATATAGAACTATTAGGATACTCTTTTTTTATTAACGACAACAAGGGGCATTTTATAGGAGGAAATATTAACTGGCCTCATCAAGATGATGAGGTTAGCCAATTTTTATCGAAAGAAACATTAAAACAAGCTGCTCATATTTTAATAGAAGCACTTAAAAATGTTAATCCACATCATTATTACGAAGGACCTATTGGTGTAGATTCAATAGTTTACCTTAATGATGAAAATCAATTTAAAATTCATCCTTGTCTTGATATTAACTGGAGATATAATATGGGATTGATCAATATAAACCTGCCTAAATATGTACATGAAGACTCTAAAGGAAAATGGTTAGTTGGTTCATTTAAGCCAGGAGAATGGGACTCTTTTATTGCAAAAAGTAAAGAAGAAAAACCTTTAGTATTGGTAAACAATAAAATTAAGTCAGGATTTATAAACCTCACTCCTCAAAATACAAATGCCACCTTTGGAGTTTGGATGGAAATTATTTGCTATTAACTTTTTTCTATTAGCATTTGGCTTAGTAACACTCACAATTAACAAATTAAATGTACCTGCACACCTCTTAAAACATTATAACCTAAGTTCAATACAAAATTATTGGCTCAGACCGCCTATAAATAATGAGTTTCAATGAATATTTGTAAAGTCATAGCGAGCTATGCCAAACAATTATGAAGCAGAAATGAGTTGTTTATAAGTAGATTAGTATTTTAATAAAATCTGAGCTCTTTTTCTGTTTCAAGGTTATATCTTGTGACTCTGGCTCTTAATAATTTATTTACAGAACATGATAAAATCGTGCTCTTACAAAAAGGTTTTAAACAAAGGTCCAAGTTGAAAACTTGAACCAGAACAATGGTCGGATCTGGATGAAACGCCAGTTAAAAGAAATATTTTAGAGAGCTCTAATATTAATTACATGATCTAAATAAAAAAGTAACGGTAAAACTACCGCTACTTCTTAAACACCTTAATCAATTAATATACTGCAACTTAACAAACATAAACAACATCTAAATTTTACAATATTTTGTTAATCAGACAGTAATTATTCTGAAAAACACGATTTTCACTAAAAATTATTCCAAAATTCTCTTTTTTTGAAGAAAATTATTCCGGAAACGAGTGTTTTTCGTACTTTATTGCTCCCCGCTTCGGTTCCGCATCGGGTCTGCTACGGTATTTTATCGGATAGTCATCGGATACTGTTCGGATAGCCATCGCTATAGAGTATCCGATAAACAACCGATTAGAGACCGATAAATTACCAACAAAATTTCGTCTATGTTACGTTCCTGTATACTTGCGGTATGGTTCAAGAAAAGATTGTTGGTAACAACATAAGTTTTTTGCTATAATAAAAATATCATCAACATCTGTCAATAGAAGATATAAAAACATATTTTAAACCTTCATTTATTTCTGTTCCCTTTTCCTTGCTCCTTTAATACTTTTATATAACAATGGTTTAACAATCAATTTACGCTTCTTCCGTATTCTTGTGCATATTTTAATATGGATCTATGCTAAAGAAGAAACAGTTTGGGCAAGACTTTATTTGGGGAACAACAATTAGTTCGTTTCAAAACGAAGGCTGGTCCGATGCAGATGGAAAAGGGGAATCGATTTGGGACAGGTTTACTTCTGATACCAATAACATTAAGAATAGCGACGAGATAAATAATGCCTCAAACTTTTATATAGATTACGAAAAAGATATAAAACAAGCTGCTGATTTGAATTTTAAAATCTTCCGCTTTTCATTATCATGGACAAGAATTTTTCCAGAGGGAAAAGGAACAGAAAATAAGAAGGGCGTTGAATTTTATCATAAAGTAATAGATGCATGCATTAATAATGGTCTTACTCCATGGGTTACTTTATACCATTGGGATCTACCACAAAAACTCGAAGATCTGGGTGGATGGACAAGCAGAGCTATTATTCATTGGTTTAGTTCTTACGTTGAATTTTGCACTAAAGAGTATGGTGAAAAAGTAAAACACTGGATCATAATAAATGAACCTATGACTTTTGTTGGTCTTGGGCATTTTACAGGTTATCATGCACCAGCAAAAACAGGATTACAAAACTTTTTAAAAGCAGCACATCATGTTACTCTATGTAACGCCATTGGAGGTAGAATTGTACGTAAAAACGTTGATAATTCAGTTATAGGGACTGCATTTAGTTGTTCTGTTGTTAAGCCGGTTAACAATAGATTATTTAACCGGAAAGCAGCAAAACGAGTGGAGGCTCTTTTAAACAGATTTTTCCTTGAACCAGCATTAGGCTTAGGATATCCAACTGATATTATCACTGGATTAAATGCAATCAATAAGTATTTTAAGGAAGGTGATGACGAGCTTATTAAGTTTGATTTCGACTTTATAGGGTTGCAATACTATTTCAGAGTTGTCACCAGGTTTAGTTTATTTCCGCCTGTATTATTTGCCTCTGAGGTTCCTCCTCACAAACGAACTAAAAATCTTAATTCTATGGGATTAGAAGTATACCCTAAAGGTTTATCTAAGGTTTTAAAGTTTTATAACCAATATCATGGCATCAAAAAAATCATAATTACAGAAAGTGGTGTTTGCTATCCTGACCATATTGTAAATGGTGAGATTTATGATATAAAAAGACTTAGATACCATAAAAAAATACTTAGTGAAATCCTTAAATCAAAAAAGAAAGGCGTTCCTATTGCCGGATATTTAATATGGACTTTAGTTGACAACTTTGAATGGAAAGAAGGTTTTGAACCACGATTTGGACTGGTTTATAATAATTTTAAGACACAAGAAAGAATTGTAAAATACTCAGGTAACTGGTTCAAAGAATTTCTTAAAACGCCAGTATAATAACTGTTTACTTTTCTTGTTTTCCAGGATAAACTAAAGATAATGTTACTGCTAAGATAAAGGCCACCAAATAACTAATTAAACGTTCTGAAATTCCGGTTGAATCCAACAACCATGTTTTCCAAATTACAGTAGTAAAGGATCCTCCTATAAAAGATCCATATAATCCAGCTACCGAAAATCTTTTCCAGAATATTAAAAGAATAATTGCAGGCCCGAATGAAGACCCAATACCCGACCAGGCATAAGATACCAAACCATAAACCGTATCTTCCATAGATAAAGCTAAAATAAAGGCTACCACTCCCACAAAAATGATCAACAATCTATTTATAACCAGCTTTTGACGTTGTGTTTTTTGGGTACGATTCATTGTTTCCAATAAATCTTCACTAATAGCTGTTGAAGCCACCATTAATTGAGAAGAAGCTGTAGACATCATGGCACTGACAGCTCCTGAAAGCAAAACACCTGCTAACAATGGATTTAATAACAACATCACCATTGTAGGCATAATTTTCTCTGCATCGTTAGTTAAAACTTTAACTGCATCACCTAACAATCCGGCATGTGCCATTTTATAACCTATTAATCCAATCATAAATGCACCTGAATAAGCCAATAGCGTCCATACAATAGCTACTACTCTTCCTTGATTCGTATCTCTATCATTTCTTAGAGCCATCATTCTCGTTAATAGCTGTGGTTGACCTGTATGTCCCAAAGCCCAACTTAAACCATTAACAATTAACAACGCAGAAAAAATAGTTCCACCATGTGCAGCCTTATAGGTTTCTGGAACATAATAGTACAAACCGGATAAATCTATACCATTTTGCACAGAAATAAACCCGGCAACCAAAGGCAAAACCAAACAGGTAACAGCCATTAAAATAGCCTGAAAAGCATCTGTTGCTACAACTGTTATAAAACCTCCAAGCATTGTATAAATGGTAACTAAAACAGAACCTATGACCATTCCCCAAAATGGATCTATCCCAAAAGTATTATTGAATATCTTACCTGCACCCGAAAATTGCGATGCGATATAAAGCATAAAAAAGAAAATAATAACCAATGAGGTTACTGATATAATTGATTTTTTATGATTGGGAAAACGATGCGTAAATAAAGATGAAACCGTTAGCGCCTTGGTTTCATGCTGCATCCTTTGAAGTGGCTTAGCTAAGAATGTCCAGATAAAAATGATTCCAATAATACAACCTAATGCCACCCATGCTGAAGCCATTCCTTCTGCATACGCATGTCCTGTTAACCCCAACAGTAACCACGCCGATTCACCGGTTGCTCGTTCAGACAACGCTAATGAATAGCCGGAAAGTTTATTTCCTCCAATAACAAAATCAGTATTATCTTTTGATTTTTTTGCTGACCAGGTAACTATTCCTATTAATAGAACCAGATATAAAATAAAAACTAATGTCATTGTTAAGTGATTAAATGTGAGGAAAAATAATGATTAAAACTTAAAAATAAAATTAGATTAGAGATGTTAGATTAGAGATTAGAGACAAAATACTCGTGATTAATGATAATTAATCAAAACATTATTTTTATTGTGAATTAGTATAAGCTCTATTATCTATTATCTACTATTCTAATCATTTAGGTTTTTACCTAAAAAAAATTCATTTTTGCAATGATGAAGCATAATGATATAACCATTTCAATAATTACAGCCACTTATAATGCTGAAGCAACAATAGAAAGTACCATACAGTCTATTGTTAATCAAACCTATAAAAATATTGAATACATTATTATTGATGGCGGATCTACAGATAACACATTAAATATTATCAATAAATACAGCTCACACATACATCACCTTATTTCGGAAAAAGATCGTGGTATTTACGATGCGATCAATAAAGGAATTTCTATTGCTTCAGGTGATGTTATAGGAATTTTGCATGCTGATGACGTATTCTTTGATAACAACACCATTGAATATATTGCTTTTGCTTTTAATCAGGGAAATTGCAATGCTGTTTACGGTGATTTATATTACGTAAACACGCAAAATACAGATAAAGTAATCAGAAACTGGAAAAGCAACGACTTTGAGCCTAAACTTTTAAAAATGGGTTGGATGCCTCCTCATCCTACTTTATTTATTAAAAAAGAGGTATTTGAAGAAATTGGCAATTATAGCCTAAACTATAAAATATCTGCCGATTATGATTTTATCCTCCGCTTATTTTCTAAATCATCTCACACGTTTAAATACATTCCGCAAGTAATTACAAAAATGCGTGTGGGTGGAGAAAGTAACAAAAGCGTTAAAAATATTATTTTAAAGTCTCAAGAGGATTTAAAAGCCTTGAAACAAAATAAAGTTGGTGGCGTATCAACCCTGGTATGGAAAAATGTATCAAAGATTCCACAATTTTTTAAAAAGTAATTGAACACAGACTTAATATAAAATGAGAAAAAACTCTTTCAATCTATTATCACTAATTGTTACCCTGGCATTATTTACCGTTATTGATTCCGCTCATTCACAACAGATTAGCTACTATCAAAATCAGGAATATAATCCTTTTTATAAAACTATTTATCAACCCGGAAATAACTTTCATACTTCAGTTCAGCCATATAGAATAGATAAAATTAGTTCTATCGCAAATACCGATTCATTAATATATGATGGTATGAGAATGCCAAGTGGCAATTTAAATTTTTGGAGAAGGATATTTAAGGATCATCTACTAAAATGGGAAGATAAAGATATCTCGATTAGAGTAAATCCTCTTTTTGACTTTGAGGTAGGAAAAGAATCGGAAGAAGGCCAGCAAACATGGACAAATACAAGGGGACTCTTTATTGAAGGAAACATTGGTAAGTACTTCTATTTTTATACCGACTTCCAGGAAAATCAAGCTGTGTTCCCCAATTATTACGATGCTTTTATACAAGAAAGAAAAGTAGTTCCGGGACAGGGAAAAACAAGAAACATAGGTCAACGAACCCACGACTACGCACAATCCACTGGCTTTATTTCTTTCAATCCTATTCAATGGTTTAACGTTCAGTTAGGACAAGGAAAGAATTTTATTGGTGATGGATACCGTTCATTGTTAATATCTGATAATGCTTACAGTTATCCATATTTAAAATTTAGTGCAGAGTTTAAAAAAGTGCATTATATGGTAATGTGGGGACAGCATCGAGATTTGTTTAATATAGATCCTATTGATGAGAGCAATGACGTTCGTTACCCAACTAAATATTCTGCATCTCACTATTTAACAGTTAATGTAGGCCATAGATTATCAGTAGGACTTTTCGAAAGCGTAATATGGGCTGCGCAAGACTCTGCTGGAAACAGAAACTTTGACATGGCATACATGAATCCAATTGTATTTTATCGTCCGGTTGAGTATTCAATTGGTTCTCCGGATAACATCACTATGGGTGCCAATGTTAAATATATAGTCGGAAAGCACAATGTACTATATGGCCAATTTGTAATGGGAGAATTTAAAGCTGACGAAGTCTTCTCTGGAAACAACTGGTGGGCCAATAAACAAGGTTTTCAGGTTGGAATGAAATGTTTTAATTTATTTGGCATTAACAATCTCTACTTCCAGGCAGAATATAATCAGGTTCGACCTTACACCTATTCACATCGCGAATCCATTTCTAATTATGCTCATTATAATCAGGAGTTGGCTCATCCTTTAGGCGCAAATTTTAGAGAAGGTGTTTCATTTTTAAGATACAAATACAAACGCTGGCATTTTAACCTTGAGTTTATGACTGCCATGAAAGGAAAAGACTATAGTGATGATGTTAGTTATGGAGGTAATATTTTCCTTGATAATGATTTACGTCTTAATGATTATGGCAACACTTTAGGCCAGGGATTAAAAACTAACATTAGTTATCTTGATGGAAACATCAGCTACATGATTAATCCAAGAAACAACTTTAATATCGCCCTGGGAACCAGATACAGAAAAGAAAGCAATGAGTTAGAAACTCTAAATACAAAAATGGTTTGGTTTGCTGTAAGAACTTCAATTAAAAACCTTTATAAAGATTTTTAGTATCTACAAAAGATATATAAATCAAAAGCTGCATTTTAATTAATGTGGCTTTTGTCGTTTTAAACAAGAACGCGATGAAATCGCGTTCTAGCCTTTAATCGTATGATAGCTCACCAAAAATAATATACTTATATACTGCTCCATTTTTACCAACAAGGCTTATTGTATCGGACTCTGGATTTTTTTTAAAATTAAAGCCTTGTTTTACAATATCTCCAAAATAAACATTTTCACCTGATAAATTATATCTTGTTCTAACAGTAAAACCTCGTCCATCCTCTAATTTAATATAATGTATAATTTGACCGGCTCTCCAACCTTTGGGATAATATGTTGATACAATAGTGCTATTAACGCTATCTCTAGTTAATAATCTTGGATAGTCTCTTTTTATAATTTCAACTAATTGATAATCGTTCTTAAAAGAATAATAAAATTTTATTCCTCCATAACTCATTATCAATGTAAAAAGTATTAAACCTACCGAATTACGATTTATTTTCATATAAATTAATAATATGTTTTTACTTTACGTTCATTATAGCCGCAATAAGCGCAGATATTCATCAGTGCAATTACATCAGGCAAATGATGATAAGTTTTATCAACCCAAAATTAAAATAATATTTAATCTTGATTGCAGGATTTGCAATCCGATGATAAAACTAACTAAATCTAATAACCGGAATGCAATTCCTACCATATATAACAAAAGAGCTACAACTTTTTATATTGTAGCTCTTTTATATGATTTACAGCTTGCCTATTTCACGGAAAACATTTCCGCGCCTACAGGTGGTACTAATAATATTCTCTACCACTCACTCACCTTAACTCCATACAGGGGATTACTATGTACCAAATTCGGAATTTCATCATAAATACTACACAATTTCTTCACTATTCCTTCACTACTGCTTCACTGATTTTACGTTTTTAGTGAAGAATTAGTGGACAACATATGAAGAAGATATTTAGTAATTGCAAACTTGATATAACTCAGTCCCCTATCAAGTGCAATGATATTTAGTATACGCCCCTTGCTGTCGTAAGATTTCATTATGTGATTTCTAATACTTTATTACAATAATTCCCTCCTACAAACCTAATTTTCCGTAAAGGCGGATATTCATCCGTGCATTTACAACAGGCAAATGATGACAAAATTTCTCAACCAAAAAATTTAGATAATATTTAAAAGTGAATAGAGGAATTTGTAATACGGTTAAAAATACTAACTAAGCACAGAATATTAGCTTCATACATTAAATACAACGCATAAATATAATTTGCTAACACAATAATTACAACAATAATTAGTAACCGGAATACAATTCCTGTCATTTATAAAAAAGAATCACAACTTCATGATTTGAGATTTTTATATATGAATTACAGTTAGCTTATTTCACAGACAACATGTCCGCGTCATCTAGTTTTTAATACGTCCTGTAACCTTAGAATCTACCTGTAAATAGTTATAAAAGAGTAAATGCATAATTTTCTTTTGGGTAATTTAAGCTTTAAATTACTTTTATTCGACATTTTTCCTCATTCGTTCCAACAAAATGCCACTTCACCAAATTATAATCAACTTACTAATGCTAATAAATTATTTTTGATTTTGAATATAAACTCATAACCCGATGAATGAAACAATAATTCTTTGGTCAAGAATTGGTTTAACCATAGTTGTAATAGGTTTTCTATTCTTGTACGCAATCAAAGAGCAAAGTAAAGAGAAGTCGAATAATTAAGGAAAAATGAAACAGGAACTGAGGGCAATTGGAATTGTGCAGAGGAAAGAAATAAACTCAAAACCAACATTTGAGGTATTAACTGTAATACATAAAAACGACTACAATCAAATTAAACATATTAATCATATCTATGTTGATATTATTAATGCTCACCTCTTTAAATATCAAGCCGAAATAAAAAATATTTCAAAAGTAAACATGCATTACACGATCACTTTTTTAATTGATGATCAATATTATCATAAGTTAAAATCGGGAATGGAATGCATAGTAACTTTTAATTACAATGATCAGTATTTCACTGAGTTTAAAAAAGAAACTACGTATAATAAATGACCAATATATTTACATACGGAACATTAATGTTTCCTGAGCTTGTTTACGCTCTTGCTCAAAAACATTTTAAATCAGATGATGCTTTAATTGATAATTATATTCGTTATAAAGTCAATACGATTAATGGAGCTGAAGAGTACCCTGTTATAGTTGATAAAATTAACTATAGTGTAAAAGGAAAACTAATATATGGAATTGATGATGAAAGTTTAAAAATCATTGATTTCTACGAAGGTGATGAATACAAAAGAATTATTAAACCCATAATTGTTGATGGTAATACTATTGAAGCTTTTGTTTATGTATGGAATTCGAATGAACGTATTATTGGTAATTTATATTGGGATGAAAATGATTTTAAAATGAATTATTTGAATTTATATAAAGAAAATATTATCCCTGATATAAGAGAAGAGTATTTGAGGTTAATTGGTCAGTAGACCTCCAGTCGCATCGAGTATTTCCCAACTAAACAATCATCTTGTTCCTTGCTCCCTTTTCCATGTTCCCTTACTTTAATTCTGCAATCTCAACAATGGCATCCACCCAGTGATCTTTGTCATTCAGGCTATCTACCAATTGTAGCTGCTCCCCTCCTTTTTCAATAAAATCCTGTTTGTACTCATATCCAATTTCAATAATCGTTTCCAAACAATCAGTAACAAAAGCCGGAGCTACAACTAATATTTTCTTTTTTCCTTGTTTCAACAACTCTTCTATTTTCATATCAGTAAAAGGAGTCAGCCAATTTTTTGACAAACGACTTTGAAAAGAAACTGAGTAAAACTCATGATCAATGTCCAATTCTTTTGCCAATAACCTGGTTGTTTCGTAACAAGTAGCTTTATAACATTTTTTGCCATGTTCAGGCATTTTTATATGACACGAACATGTTGAACTTGTTTCTCCCGGATGTATTTTATTTACCTGACGTTCCGGTAAGCCATGATATGAAAAAATAATGTGATCAAACTGATCGAATTGATGCCCTTTTATATTTTCAGCAAAAGAACGAACAAAAGCCGGATGATGATAAAACTGATCTATGAACCGAACATTTAATTCAAGCTTTAACTTCTTTACAACCTCTTTAACCTTTAATTCTGTTGATAATGTGGTAGAAGTAGCATACTGTGGATACATAGGTAATACCACTATCTCACTATAATTTTCCCTTGATATCTTTTTAAATACTGATTCTATTGAAGGATTACCATATCTCATTGCTGAGTACACATCAAAATTATCATTCAACTTTGCGTTTAATTTTTCAGCAAGGTTGTTTTGGTACTTTAAAAGTGGTGAACCCTCATCTGTCCACAATCTTTTATAAAGGTTGGTAGAGTTACTTACTCTAAAAGGAATAATAATAAGATTAACCAGTATCTTTCTTAATAACCATGGAATATCAATGACCAAAGCATCATTTAAAAATTCTGAGAGATACCTTTTTACAGACTTTTTTTCTGGTTTATCAGGAGTTCCAATATTTATTAATACAAGTGCTTTTTTCATCAAATTCCTTTATTACAGAACAAATTATCTTATAACTATAATTTTAAAGTTCCTCAGCCAAAAGAACAGCCTGTTTTACACGATCAGCCATTCCAATACCGTCACGAACATTTCCTATAACAAACAATCCGCTATGTTGTTTTTGAATGGAATCAATAGCCTTTATTTTTGCTTCAGATAAATTGTCATATTGCGGAATAGCATGTTGATATCTATAGATGTGAAATAAATCCGGTTCCTGTTCTTCTCCTAAGGTTCGTTTAATAATATCCAAAACCATTTCTTTTATTTCCTGATCTGATTTTTGAAACATCTCAGGTTTTTTAATACCTCCTACAAAAACAGACAATAATGTACCACCTTGAGGACATCTGTTTTTAAATAAAGAACCCGGAAAAAGAATTCCCAATACTTTTTCATTTTCCTTTGATGGAATCAAACCACCAAATGCCTTTAACTGCTTGCCATCCCATTTATTATAACCCACAGCAACTTGCAACACCTTAGCATAATTCACTTTTTCAAGTGCTTCCAGGTCCTCTTTTTCTGCAAATAATAACATCTTACTTAAAGCATAACCTCCAATGGTTGTAACCACCTTATTTGAAGTGATTTCATATTCTTTACCATCTTTATTAAAACTTGTAATATATTCATCACCAGATGGTGTTACCTTAATTTGCTGAGCATTACAAAATTTACTTTCAGAAGGAATATGCTTGTCAAGAGCATTAATTAGTTCACCCAGACCTCCTTCAACAGAGAAGACTTCACGAGTTACTTTTTTCTGCAATGCCGTTTTAGGTTCTTTACGCTTCTTCATAGAACCTTTAATAAAGCTACCATAGGTTTGCTCCAAATTATACAATTTAGGCAAGGCAAAACGGGTAATTAGTTTAGTTGGATCTCCAGCATAAACACCTGAAATAAATGGATCTATTGCATAATCCAAAAAACTTTGACCCATTCGTCGCTGTACCAATTCTGCTAAAGTTTCATCCGGATTATTTCCTTTTGCTCTAAAGGGTTCTCCCAGAATTTTAAACTTATCCTTTAACTTAAACAATGGAGTATTTACTGCAGATAATAAACCAGAAGGAATTGGCTCCCACTTACCGTTTTTTAATATCCAGCGCTGATTTGCAATAGAACTTGTTTTTTCCAGAGTACAATCATCCTTTAAATCTTCAAATAACTGTACAATTTCCTCAGAACCAAGCACTCCTGTAGTTGGACCATTTTCAAATACAAAACCATTCTCTTTTTTTGTTTTGATGACTCCTCCAACTTCTGCATCTTTTTCTAACAGAACAATATTCTTTCCTTTTTTAGCCAAATAATAAGCTAAGGTAAGACCGGTTAAACCAGCTCCTATTATTACAATTTCCGACTTTATCTTTGTCATGAATTACAGCGATTTTGAATATCTTTTCTCGTTATTTTTTAAGGCTGGATCAAAAGCAGCAACAATATTTCTGATAAAGAGACTTCCTAATTCATTAATCTCTATTTTTTCATTATCAAACTCAATCAACTCATCTGTTTTGAAGTTAATCATTTCCTGATCAGAATAATTAACAATAGCTTTTACCTCCTCTACACTTAATTCAAATACATTAGCTATTTCACTCCAAACCAACACCTTATTACACATCAACTCATTAATAACCATTCGAATTACTTTCTGTTCTTTGGTTACAAATATTCCTTTTTCTACAGGAAAAACGCCTTCTGTAATTGTTTTTGTGTACGTAACAAGTTCTTTTGTATTCTGCACATACCCCCCTGCTAATTGACTAATACCTGATATTCCCACAGCGTAAACCTGACCTGTTGTTTTCTTTGTACAATAACCCTGAAAATTCCTATGCAGTTGGTGATCCTTTAATGCCACACAAAGTTCATCCTGAGGAAGAGCATAATGATCCAATCCAATGCTAATATATCCTGCCTCTGTTAGAAGATCATATGCAGCCATAAACATATCCATCTTTTCATCAGCAGTAGGAAGCCCCTTTTCTTCAAGTATCTTCTGATTTTCTTTTAACCACGGCACATGTGCATATGAAAAAGTAACCAACCTGTCCGGTCTGATTTCAATAGCCTTTTGAATCGTATCTTTAAAACTAAACAATGATTGTCCTGGTAAGCCATAAATAAAATCCAGATTTACTGCTATTTTACTATTCTTCTCTTTTACATATTCAACCAATTCTTTAACTGGTAATGCAGAAGGCTTTCTATTTACATTCGTTAGCACTTCATCATTAAAATCCTGAATACCAAAACTAAACCTATTAAATTTAGCTTCTAAAAGCGCATCCAGATATGAATAACTTAACAACGCCGGATTACATTCTATAGCAATTTCAGGTTCGTCAATCAAATCAAATTCATTAAAAATAGTTTGATTAATTTCTTTAAGATATTCTGATTTGATTGCATTGGGAGTTCCACCTCCATAATGAATTTGTGAAACTTTTCGTGACTTATCAATTTGATTAGAAAGCATTAAAATTTCCTTTTTTACTGCTTCCACATAGTTTAAAACAACATCACTTTTTTCCATTTTTAGTGCATTGCAACCACAATAATAGCAAATCTGAGCACAAAAAGGAATATGAATATAAAATGCAATTAATTTAGGATCATCCGTATTCGAAAGTTTAATTAACTCGTGATAATCATCTAATTTAAAATCACTTGTAAAATAATTTGCCGGGGGATAACTTGTATACCTTGGAACAGGTATATTATATTTTTCAAGTAGTTCTTTACTAACGTTCATGTGTTTTCTTTTTATCGTCTTAAACGACATGTAACTCTCTATAAAATTTAACCATTCACAAAACAAACTTCTTAGAATGCTTAAATTCATATTCGTTACATGAATAATGTTCTTGCTATGTCAATTGGAATACCATCCAATACAGGAAAGCACGAAAATACTAAATTATAACAGGCTGTGAAATAAAAAAAATCATGCTTCCTGAAATAATTCCTACTAAATAAACCATAATCACATTGCTTTTAAATTTCTTTATAAAGGACCGAATAAAATAATTCAATTTATCTATTGCATTATTTACAAAATTAGCTTTACTTTGTATTTCAAAGTTCTTTGCTATGACCGATAACAACAAAAGTTTAGAAGATATCAGAGCCATCAGACAAATGATGGAAGACTCAAGTAAATTCCTTTCCTTAAGTGGATTATCCGGAATACTTGCAGGGATTTATGCCATATTAGGAGCCGGATATACCTATTTTTTCATTTTTGATAAAGGAAAGCATTACTACAATGAGTTTATGATTTCTCTTACAGGAAAATCCACCAACGAATTCAGAATTTCATTAATAGTTGTTGCTGCAATTGTTTTTCTATCTGCAACATTAAGTACATTTTATTTATCCAGACAAAAAGCTCAAAAAGCTGGTACTCAGTTTTGGTCTAAAACGGCAAAGAAAATTCTAATAGAAATGGGGACTGTACTATTTTTAGGGGGTATTTTCTGTATTATATTAATTTTCCAGGGTGATCTAAGATTAGTTGCTTCAGCTACACTCCTATTTTATGGTATCTCATTAATCTCAATTGCAAAATACACACATCACAACATAAAATACCTGGGGTATTCAGAAGCAATATTAGGATTATTTGCCGGTATATTTTTATCATATGGAATTGTATTCTGGAGCATTGGTTTTGGAGTATTTCATATTATATATGGGATTGTAATGTATTTAAAATACGAGAGATGCGGGGATTAATTGAAGGGATAAATAAAAATTTTGAAAGCAGAATACGACTTGGCATTATGTCGGCTTTAATGGTGAATGACTCTTTAGATTTCAATAGTCTAAAAGAATTATTAAAGGTGACTGACGGCAATTTAGCAAGTCATATTAAAGCTTTAGAAAAAAATGAGTATATATCTGTAGATAAACAATTTATAGGCAAAAAACCAAATACAACTTATTCTGCTACCCAATACGGCAAAATTGAATTTTCTAATCATTTAGATGCACTTGAAAAACTAATCAAAGGAAGTTAATTTTTTTTATTCATACACTTTGTATTTCAAAGTACTTTTAATTTTTACAAACCATGAAAAATATCGACGAAATAACAAAAAGGGAGTTTTGGGCAAGCAACCTAACTCTAAAACTAGCCATTATAGGTTTTATGATTCTACTCCTATTGATTCCTTTACACATGGTAGAAGACATCATCCTGGAAAGAGAAAATACAAATACAGAAGTAGATAACGAAATGGTAGAACTTTGGGGTAACAGCCAGAATATATCAGGGCCCATCTTACAAATACCAATAAAATATGCATATGAAGATAATGATGGTAAAATCCAACATTTAAAAAAGTGGATTCACATTATGCCAGAAGATCTGAATATTACATCAGACATCAGTCCTGAAACAAGAAAAAGAGGCATTTTTAAATCAACAGTTTATACTGCCAAAATAAAAATGACTGGATTTTTCAAACCTCTTTTAGATAGTTACGAACAAGAGGGTGAAGTTTTATTCAATGAAGCCACCCTATCAATGGGAATTACAGACAACAGAGGAATAAAAGGCAAAATTAATTTTATATTAGATAAAAATCCGCTACAAATTGAACCTGGTTTAATATGCCAGGAATTAATGAAAAATGGTATAAACTCAAAACTCAATCTTAGTAATGAAGTCAACAATAAAGAAATTCCTTTTGATCTTAACTTTTCAATTTCAGGAACTACTTCATTACAATTTATTCCTGTAGGAAAGCAAACAGTAGCTGAATTAAAGTCAACCTGGAATGATCCCAAATTTTCAGGTTCTTTTTTGCCAATAACCAGAAATATTGACGATAAAGGTTTTTCTGCACGTTACGAAATAACTCATCTCAACAGAACCTTTCCACAACAATGGAACGGAAACAAATACAACATCTTCGACAGTTCATTTGGAGTTGATTTATACATTCCGAATAATCATTATCAGAAATCATTAAGATCAGCAAAATATGGAATCCTTTTTATCATTCTTACTACGCTTATTTTCTTGTTTATTGAACTATACAAGAAAAAGCAAATCCATTACTTACAATATCTTTTGGTATCTCTGGCTTTGGTTTTATTTTTCTCGATTCTCACCGCTTTAAGCGAACATATTGGATTTAACTGGGCCTACATCGTTGCATCCATTGCAATCATCACCCTAATAACAAGCTACTCAAAACTCTTACTAAACGATAAACAAGTAGTTTATTGGATTGGAGGATTAATCACTTCACTTTATACATTTTTATTCGTATTGCTTCAACTAAACGATTATGCATTTCTAGCAGGAAACATAGGTCTGTTTATCATTTTGGCAATCATTATGAAAGTGAGCAGTAAACTTCAATTGAAATAGTATAAAGTCAGAAACATAAAGACTGAAGCAGGAAGAAGAATGATAAAAAAGAACATTTCGTTCTTCCTGCACCAATAAAAAATTCCCATTTAGAACTAACAGCTTTAACTCACAACAATGAAAGTAAAATTCATTCTACCATCTTTAACTGAAGCAAAAAGTCCATTTTGGCGCCCTATTAAATACTCTCTATTCCCACCACTAGGTTTGGCAACATTAGCTTCCTATTTAGATAAAGATGATGAAGCGGAAATAAGAGATCAACATGTAGAAGATATTAATATATATGATAATCCTGATTTGGTTATTATTCAGGTATATATTACAAATGCATACCGGGCATATCAAATTGCAGATTCATATAGAGCAAGAGGTATATATGTAGCATTAGGAGGTTTACATGTTACCTCACTACCAGAAGAAGCAAGTCTCCATGCAGACTCTATATTACTTGGACCTGGAGAACAAACCTTTCCATTGTTCTTATCTGATTTCAAAAAGAAGAAACCTCTAAAAAGATATGCCTCTACAACCAACAGAACCATTCAATATCAACCAGTTATCAGAAGAGATCTCATCAAAAGACATAAATATTTGGTTCCTAATTCACTGGTTATTTCCAGAGGTTGTCCGCATCATTGTAACTTTTGTTATAAAGATTCCTTTTTTAAGGGTGGAAAATCATTTTACACAAAACTAGTTGATGAAATTCTAACTGAAATAGATTCCCTTCCGGGAAAACATCTCTACTTTTTAGATGATCATTTATTAGGAAATCCAACTCTGGCTGCTGATTTATTTGAAGGGATGAAAGGGATGAACAGAGTCTTTCAGGGTGCAGCAACTGTAAAATCCATTTTAGAAGGAGATTTAATTGAGAAAGCAGCAAAAGCAGGACTCCGTAGTCTTTTTGTAGGCTTTGAAACTTTTTCTCCAACAAATTTACAACTAAGCAATAAAATCCAAAACCAAAAGTATGAATACGAAAAGGCAGTACAAAAACTTCATGATTTAGGTATAATGATAAACGGTAGTTTTGTATTTGGCTTGGATGATGACGATAAAGATGTATTTAAGAGAACCGTAGACTGGGGAGTTTCGAATGGAATTACAACTTCAACCTATCATATTTTAACGCCTTATCCAGGTACTAAATTATACAACTCAATGATTCAGAAAGATAAAATTGTAACAAAGGATTGGTCTAAATACGATACCCGACATGTTGTTTACAAACCTAATAAACTCACAAAAGAAGAACTGGAAAGTGGTTATTCATGGGCATATAAAGAATTCTACAAATGGTCAAGTATTACAAACTCTTCATTGCAACACAATAACCTGAAACATATAATTAAACATTTTGCATATACCGGAGGCTGGAAAAAATTTGAAAAAATGTGGAATTTCATTATTCAAACAGGAGGATTAAAATATATGCTTCCTCTTTTAGAACTATTACTATCAGAAATAAAGAGAAAGCCAGAAGTTACTACCTCAAAAGCCTACTTACAAAAAAGCCTCTCATAAAAATGAGAGGCCATATAAAATAAAGATGATAATCTTTTACACTTCTACCGGCTGCCATTGTCTGGCTGCTTCGTACATTGCAATTACGTTTTCAACGGGAGTTTCAACTTTAATTTTATGACTAGGGCCCAGAATAAATCTACCTCCCGGAGCCATAACATCTAACAATTCATTAACTCCATCTTTAACCTGCTGGGGTGTTCCTTGTCTAAGAAGCAATTCTTCGTCCATTGCTCCACAGAATGTTATTAATTGACCAAAGTCCTTTTTCAAACCCTCAGGCGACATACCACTGGCACGTGTTTGAATTGGATCTAAAACTTCAGCTCCGGCACTGATAAAATTTGGAAGTAATTTTCGAACACCTCCGCAACTATGCATATAAAAATGTGCACCCATTTCTTTGGGCACCTTTGTAAATGCATCAATTGCAGGTCGAATATACTTATCCCAATGATCATTACCGATTGTTAAACCAGTTTGACTTCCAAAATCATCAGCTACTCTGATAAAATCGATTCTACCATTTGCAACTTTAAAAAATTCATCAACAAAACCCTCGTAAAATTGAGTTACTTTATGACATAAAGCTGCAAAAAATTTAGGATGTGACATCATCACTTCCATAAAAGAATCTCTACCAATTAACCGTTGAACAATTCGAAACAATCCTGGTGATGAGTATCCAGGTGCAGTCATAATTGCATAATCTTTGTAACGATGTAATTGCTCATCTAGTGATGAGAAGTCAAATAGATTATTGGTTGGCCAGGCGAAATCGTCTAGTGCAGTAGGGTCTGTAATACCCTGTAATGGAAAATGATCAGCTTCCCAGTATTCATATTTTCCTGTTTGAATTCGCGAATATCCTACTCCCCAAATGTCCTTTTTTGATTTTTTCGCTTCATCAATTAGCTGAGGTCCTACATATTTTGGTTCCACCCATCGAAAATCCACATCCAAATGCTCCAGAAGTTCATCTCGATTAGTAAAACCATAATAGGACATCATTTTCTCACCAAATTCCGGCGTATCCCAATAAAAAAACGGGACTCTGTCCGGAATGTCCTTGTTCAGAGCTTTTAACACTCTTTCTTTGTGGTTCATAAACGAAGTTTTTTAGGCTATTGTTATCACAAGTTTTCCAAGTAAAACCTTCCGAAATTATAAAGTTTTAAATTAAAAACAAAGATATTTTGTTAAATAATTGTATTTTTTAACATAGTAAGCCTATTGAAAACAAGGAAATTACAGAGATCTTTGGCGAACAACCTCGTATATTAAAACACCTGCGGCTACAGATACATTTAAAGACCCAATAGCTCCTACAATAGGAATACGAGCTCCTGCATCACATATTTTTAGAATCTGACTTGAAACTCCAGAATCTTCAGCTCCCATTACAATGGCTGTTGGTCCGGAAAAGTCAACTTTAGTATAATCATCACTTCCTTTCTCTGTAGCAGCAACTATTTGCAAACCTGATTTCTTTAAATAATCAACAGCTTTAAAAAGATTTTTTTCTCTACATACAGGAATATGCTCCAATGCTCCAGCTGAAGTTTTAATGGCATCGGCATTTATTGAAGCTCCTCCTTTTTCAGGAACAACAATCATATCTACTCCTGCACACTCTGCAGAACGAGCTATTGCCCCCAGGTTACGTACATCAGTAATACCATCCAACACCAATACTAACGGAGTTTTACCTTGCTCAAAAACATCCATCAGTTTATTTTCCATATTATCATAGGTAATTGCAGAAACAAAAGCAATTACCCCCTGATGGTTTTTACGGGTAGCCCTATTTATTCTTTCGACAGGCACAGTTTGCCATGAAATATTGGCTTGTTTCATGGTTTCGATCAACTCTTCATACAACTCGCCCTGTAACCCTTTCTTTACTAATACTTTTTCAATCTCTTTACCTGAATGAATTGCTTCAATTACAGATCGTATTCCAAATAAGAAATCACTTTTGCCTGCCATAATTATATTTTTTATCTGATGGTATCTATTTCTAGTCTAATTGTTTTTTTAATTCTTCCATTTCTTCAAGCTCTTCCTGAAATTGTTCCCACTCTTTCATTTTAGCTTCCAAAGATAAGTTTACTTCCTGATATTTTTTTACAAATTCAGGATCACTGGCTTTTTCAACATCCTGCATTTGTTGATCAAGATCTTCGATTTCACTTTCAAGCAAAGCAACCTCTTCTTCACACTTTTCAACCAATTGCTGAGCTTTCTTTAACTTTTTACTAATTTCTTTTCGCTCTTCATATGAAATTTTAGCAGCTGATTTTTCTTCGTCCGCACCTTCAATTTTCTTACTCTTTGATGTACTGCCAGCAGCTTCCAGATCACGTAAAGACTCTAATTTTTTTCGTTCTAAAAACTCATAAATTCCGCCTAAATGCTCTTTCATTTGCTTATTACGGAACTCATAAACTTTATCAACCAAGCCATCCAGAAATTCACGGTCGTGAGAAACAACAACAACTGTACCCTCAAAATCTTTAACCGCTTGTTTTAATAACTCTTTAGATCGAATATCCAAATGGTTAGTCGGCTCATCCAGAACAAGAAGATTTACAGGTTCCAGCAACAGCTTTACCATTGCTAAACGAGTTCTCTCTCCACCGGATAATACAGAAACCTTTTTCTCTACTGCTTCTCCACTAAACATGAAAGCACCTAATAAATCACGTATTTTAAGCCTAATATCTCCAACAGCCACATGATCTATTGTTTCTAATACAGAAAGCTTTTCATCTAAAAGATCGGCCTGATTTTGTGCAAAATACCCAATTTTTACCTGATGCCCCAATTTTAAACTCCCTGTATAGTCAATTTCTTCCATTATCATACGAGCCATGGTAGTTTTACCCTCACCATTTCTACCAATAAAAGCCACCTTCTCGCCTCTTGCTATAGAATAATCCAAATCCTTAAGAACCTCTAACAAACCATAACTTTTTGATAGCCCTTTACCTTCAATAGTTATTGAACCAGAATGAGGTGCAGCCGGAAATTTAATTCTTAATGCAGAATTATCAAATTCATCTACTTCTATCCTATCAACCTTCTCTAACTGCTTTATTCGAGATTGAACCTGAACAGCCTTTGTTGCCTGATATCTGAATCGCTCAATAAACTTTTCAGTTTCCTCAATCATTTTTTGCTGATTACGATAGGCGGCCAACTGCTGTTCCCTTCTTTCTTCTCTTAATTGAAGATATTCTGTATATGATGCCTTGTAATCGTATATCTTACCCATCTGTATTTCGATGGTACGCTTGGTGATATTATCTAAGAAAGCTCTATCGTGAGAAACTAACACTACTGCTCCATTGTACGATTTCAGAAAATCCTCAAACCATTGAATTGATTCAATATCCAAATGGTTAGTAGGCTCATCCAATAGAAAAACATCAGGCCTTTGAAGTAATATTTTTGCTAACTGAATACGCATTCTCCATCCACCTGAAAACTCAGATGTCAAACGGTCAAAATCAGTTCGTTCAAATCCGAGTCCTTTCAAAGTAACTTCAATCTCAGAGGCATAGTTACCTCCACCCAATAAACTCAGATGATCATTTTTTTCAGTTACCTTATGAATAATATCTAAATACTCCTCTGATTCATAATCAGTTCTCTCTGACAACTGAAGATTTAATTTCTCAATTTCTTCCTCCAACTGCTTTAACTCACCATAAGCCTTTTCAACCTCATCCCATACAGTTCCTGTATCGTCATGCTTCATATGCTGAGGCAAGTAACCGATTTTGCAATCTTTAGGAATAGTTACAATTCCTCTTGTAGGCGACTGTATTCCTGCCAATATTTTTAATAAAGTTGATTTTCCTGCCCCATTCTTCCCTGCTAAACCTATTTTATCTTTAGGATTTACCAAAAACGAAACATCATCAAACAGTGAAAAACCTCCAAACTCAACGGCTAATTGATTTACCGAAACCATTAATTATACAACTTTAATTAATATAGAAAATAACCAAAAGGAATTGAGTTATTAACATCTTATATAAACTCTCAATTCCTTTTATTCTTTAGAAAAAACGAGACTAAAACTTAGTCCTCTTGATTTGCAGATCTGGCTTGAATGATAAAACATATAATCCTCTGTTATATATTCCACCCCAATTTTCAAGTCTTCCAAAATCAAAATTAAACTGTATTTGAGAAGTCTTGTAATTTGGCAAACAATACTCAAACTGCTTTCCAAATTTAACTCTTGCACTTAAAAAGTAATAAGCAACATCAAATCCCCAAATACCATATTTCGAGAACTTAGAATTCACACCTGGACGAATAAAATATGGTGCTACAGCATATGGTTCTGTTTTATACCACGATCTGAATTTTGATATAAACTCATTTGTAGCAACATCATTATAATCCAGGGCATAAGTTGTTAATATATCTGTATTTAAGTCATGAACTTCTTCTGCATTAATCGTCTGATATTTTAACCAATCACCAAAACCAACCAAACTTACCTTTTTATCTGTCAATTCAACAACCCCATGTAATGTTGTAACAATTTTAGAAATATCAGCTTCTTTAGGTGATGGAATAACTACCACATTTTGACTCTCTGAATCAAGTAAAGCTTCGATTGCCTGAATATCCTGTTGAGAAAAAGCAACTTCAATATAATTTGGAGAAACTCCTAAAGGAATATATTTTGAATACAGTTGATCTTTAAGAGTGCTACAAAAGGCAGTTTCTAATGAATTTGGTTCTTTTGATTTCAAAACCAAAATTCTACTTCCCTTACTTTTATTTATGATATAAGACGCATATTTATCATACATTAATGAATCCGGGGTATTAACCTGAATTAAATAAGGATTTCTGTTGATTTCCGGATTTTTATTAGAAAGCGGATAAATCAGTTTGATCCCATTTTCAGAAGAAAATTTTGAAACTAAAGGCAAGTTATTTGTGTATGCAGGTCCAATAATAAAGTCAACATTTTTTATTTCCGGTTGAGATAAAATTTGCTTTACTTTATTTGTATCCGGAGCTGTATCATATGTATACATATGAATATTAACACCTTGCTTTTTTAAAGAATCAAGAGCCAATAACACGCCTTCATAAAACTCAACAAATGAACGAGACCTATTTGATAAGATTTGCTCTTCTCTTTGCAATTCTACTTCTTCATCATTTTCAATCTTTGTAATAATGTTTGCCTTTTTTGTAGCTTCTACATCAAAAGGAAGCATTACTGCAACATAGATTGTTTCTTTATTTAAATTGTAATCATATGAACCACACTCCACAAACAAAGAATCAACTTTTTTCTCTTCTCCTTCATATGCAAACCCTTTTTCCTCCATCTCTTTCTCTTGCTTTAATTTTGCAAGGTATGTAATGGTTGGAATTTTAAGCTTTGATCCCTTTTTAATATTCGATAGAATCATTGTTGGATTGACAAGTTCAATATCCTCAACTTTTACATTATAAGATCTGGCAATAGAGTAAACAGTCTCTTTTCGTTTTACTGTGTGAATAATAAAATCTTCCTGTTGACTTATACGTTTCTTCTCTCTTGTAATTTCAGCTTTAGGAATTCTCACTAGATACCCTAAGGCTAAGTCATCCGCATTTAAATCCGGATTTGATTCGTAAATAGCTTCTTTTGAGATATTATATTTTGTACTTAATGAATAGAAAGTGTCTCCAGTTTGAATCTTATGGTAGATATATTGTTCATCTTCTAATTTATCTTGTTGTTCAGGTTTGGTAATTGTTGCAGCAACTTTATCCTTTGGAATTCTGATTGTTGATCCTATTTCTAATATTCCACTTTGTAATGCAGGATTACTTTCTACAATATCCTGAATGGGCACAGCATATTTTGTTGAAATTGCGTACAGAGTTTCTTTAGGCTCAACATTATGATATATAAAATTACCATTAGCTTCACTTGTAGTTATTTTAGTTACAGGTATTTTAATAATACTGCCAATTATAAGTTTTTGATCTGCACCTACATTATATTTCTTGATATCATCAACAGTTACATTATATTTTCTGGATAAAAAATATAAGGTCTGCCCCTTTTCTATTGTATGATAAATAAATTCATTATTATCGATCTGTTCTTCTGTATTATTTCTTCCTTTAATAACAGGTATATGTAATACATCTCCAGGTTTTAATCCAAATATTGAAGTAGGATTAGCATCATGAATTTCTTTTTGTGAAACACCGTACTTTTTAGCAATTCCATAAAATCCTTCACCTTTTTGTACTATATGTAAGTAATATGTTTTTCCATCAATAATTACTTTATCATTATCCTGTGAGTACACAGAAATAGAGCTAACTACGATAAAAATTAATAAAACAATATGTTTAAAAACTAATTTATTCATTCTCATTATATTTTATAGCCCTCAAAAGTATAAAAAGAGAACCATCAAAACAACGCCATATTAATAGAAAAAAAAAGTTGTTGAAAGTAAATTCCAACAACTTTTTCTTTTAGAAAAATTAATATCTAATATTTACATTTTAATTTGCGCTTCAATTTCCTTCATTTGGTTCTTGAAATCTTTATCAGTTTCCAATAGATTATTTACCTGCTTACAAGCGTGTAGTACGGTAGCATGATCCTTTTTTCCGATTTTAGAACCTATTGTAGATAATGAAGAGTTAGTTAAGCTTTTTGAGAAATACATTGCTACTTGTCTGGCTTGTACCAATTCTCTTTTTCTTGATCTAGATTGCAATGAATCAACAGCTAAACCAAAATAATCACAAACTACTTGCTGAATATAATCTACACTTAGTTCTTTCTGTGTTTTCTTAACCAACTTATCTACTATTGACATAGCTACATCAATAGTAATTTCCTTTTTATTTAAAGTTGCCTGAGCCAATAAAGAAATCAATGCTCCTTCTAACTCACGAATATTATTAGCTACATTAGATGCTATATATTCTAACACATCTTTTGTTATAGTAATACCATCTTTATAAACCTTATGCTCAAGAATTTTAATTCTGGTATCATAATCAGGTGATTGAACATCTGCTGATAATCCCCATTTAAAACGTGAAAGTAGACGATCTTCCATTCCTTTCATTTCAACAGGGGCTTTATCGGCTGTTAAAATCAACTGCTTACTCATTTGATGCAAATGATTAAAAATATGGAAGAATGTATTTTGAGTCTTTTCTTTTCCAGCAAACTCCTGAACATCATCAATGATCAACACATCAATCATTTGATAGAAATTCAGAAAATCGTTTTGAGTATTATTTCTTACAGATTCAGTAAACTGAGTCTGAAACTTATTTGCGTTTACATACAAAACAGTTTTTTCAGGATAATACTTTTTAATATCAATTCCAATTGCCTGTGCAAGGTGAGTTTTTCCTAAACCCGAATTACCATACAAAAACAATGGATTAAAAGCTGTTTTTCCAGGATTTTTAGCAACAGCCATGCCTGCAGAACGAGCCAATCTATTACAATCTCCTTCAATATGATTATCAAATGAATAATCAGAATTCAATTGTGGATCAACATTCAACTTTTTAATTCCAGGAATTACAAATGGATTTCTGACAACAGGTTTTTCAGAATTCATTTGCATTGAAACCGGACGATTACGTAAATCCGTTTTATTATTAGATGGTAATCTTTGTGTTAGAGGCTGTTGATTTTTTTGATGTGGCGTATCAACAACTACACTATACTCTAATTTTGCAGAAGGCCCTAGTTCTCTGCGAATTGTTTTTCTTAAAAGATCAATAAAATGCTCTTCCAGATATTCATAAAAAAATGCACTTGGTACTTGAATGGTTAAAATATCATTCTCAACCTTTAATGGAACAATTGGCTCAAACCAAGTCTTAAAACTTATTTGAGGAATATTGTCCTTAATTACATTTAAACAGTTATTCCATACTTTTTCGTAATTGGGCTTCATTTTTTTGTTTTCTCTGCTAGGTGTTTATGTTATATACTATCTTTTTCCGAAAGCAAAAATTGTGAAAAAAAAATTGAAAAAAAAACATCAATTTTCTTGCATTTTTAAAACCTCAACTATTTCGCTAGTTTATAATATTTTAAACAAAACCACACTTAAATCACTGTATAACAATAAAATAAGCCACTAATTGCAAATATCACCTAAATTATATAAGTCTTATAAATTAAGGAATTATGAAGAAATTATTTTTTTTTGAATTTTTTTCGAGAAAATTTTATGCTTCTAATACTTAACACTATAATCTGTTTTGTAAATAGAAAATCATTTCATAACATCCTTAATTTTGACAGGCTCTCCATTTTTTAACGCAACGATCTGAGCATCAGGAAAAAATTCGACTATTGAGTTTTTTAGTACTAAAATTTGATCATAATTTTCTTCCTCCCCAATGGTATAAACAAAGTATTTACCATCTCTATCCTCATACACATAATCACCTGGAACCAATTCCTTTCCTTTAATATCTAATGGTTCGGTAGTTTTATCCAACAATACTTTGTAAACAACACTATCATCATTCGCATCTTTCTCCTTATTACCACCTCCACCAAAACTAAAGGCACTAAATCGCACATATCTTTTAGGTTGATGTCTGACATCATTCAGCAATCTATCTAAACTTACTGCAGCCTCATTAACATTATTATAAAGCTCTTTATTCTTCAATAACATCCCTAACGAACCCTCTCCATCATTCATTGAGGTCAATACACCATTAAATGATGTCATTACAGAATTCATTTCCAAAACCAAACTATCTAGCTGTGCCTGAGCCAATTTACCAGATAAAGTATCCAAATTTGATAACATTGAAGAAATAGAATGACTATTCTTATTTAATGACACCGAAAACGAATCAAGATTAGCTAACATAGATCCCAGAGCTCCTTGAGGTTGCAGATTTTTATTCAACTCATAACTTAATTCATTCAAGTTTTTCATCATACCTGCAAAATCATTCACGCCACTGGTCAAATTACTTTTATTCTTATCGTCAAAGACTTTATTAAGATTTGTCATTACAGAATCCAGCTTTACTACTAAATTCTCAGCTTTATCTTTTAACGGCAAAACCTCCTGACTTACCTGATCTGCAAGTCCTCCCATTAAAGAGGTTTGCATAGTATCATTAGGCATCAATAACTCCTGAGAATCTCCGTATAAAAAACGTATTCCTTTAGAACCCATTAAATCCAGACTATAAATTTGAGCAACAGTATTAACCGGAAATTCAACCTCTTCATCAATAGACATTATTACAATTACTTTGTCTAATCTACTATCCTCAAATTCAATACTTCTTACTGTTCCTATTTTAAATCCTTTAAAATAAATTGGACCACCTTCTGTTAATCCATCAATACGCGAGTAAACTCCATATACTTTATATCCGGGAAGAAATATATCACGTCCTTTTAAAAAGTTAACTCCCCATATTAAAATAAATAACGCCGCAATAGCAACTATACCAACTTTTACTTCTTTAGCGATTTTAACCATATATAATTGTTTAAATTCAAGTCAAAAATAGAAGAAATTTATTTAAACCAAAGCTGTCGTAATTTTTACAACATAATTTAACGTCAAGAATATACAATAAATATACGATGCTATTTAAACATTTATGTATTACAAACCTTAAACATAGGTCACTATAATATTAAACTAAACCTTTATTAATTAACTTTGCCAAAAAATTAAAAATTGGAAACAAAATACCAAATATCAGATTGGCTTCCAACGACGCTAAAAGAGGTAAGACAGAGGGGCTGGGAAGAATTAGACGTTATTATCTTTACAGGTGATGCATACATTGACCACCCATCTTTTGGCGCAGCTGTAATTGGACGAATTATAGAAAGCGAAGGACTAAAAGTTGCCATTGTTCCTCAACCTAACTGGCAAGATGATCTAAGGGACTTTAAGAAACTTGGTAAGCCAAGATTATTCTTTGGCGTCTCTTCGGGCAGCATGGATTCAATGGTAAATCATTACACAGCAAATAAAAGATTACGCTCTGATGATGCATATACACCAGGAGGAAAGGCTGGATTCAGACCCGACTATGCCACTGATACATACACAAATATCTTAAAGAAATTATTCCCTGACACTCCAGTAATAATTGGAGGAATTGAGGCATCCTTGCGTCGTGTTACTCATTATGATTACTGGAAGGACACATTAAAACCTGGAATTTTAGCTTCATCTAAAGCCGATTTATTAGTTTATGGCATGGGGGAAAAGCCCTTAAAAGAAATACTAAGGCTATTAAATAAAGGAGTACCTTTTAATTCGCTAACTACGATTCCACAAACTGCATATATCTGTAAAAAAGAGGAAACAAAGGCAAATAAAAACTGGAGCGACATCACGTTATTTTCTCATAACGAATGCTTAAAGGATAAAATAAAATATGCCCGAAACTTCAGACATGTGGAAGAAGAGTCAAACAGATGGCAGGCAGCAAGGTTAATTCAAGGTATTGACAGCAAACACAATATCGTAATCAATCCACCTTATCCACCTTTATCTACTAAAGAACTGGATGCTTCTTTTGACCTACCCTACACCAGATTACCGCATCCTAAATACAATAAAAAAGGTCCGATACCGGCTTTTGAAATGATTAAGTTTTCGGTAAACATGCATAGAGGATGCTTTGGAGGATGTAGCTTCTGTACTATATCTGCGCACCAGGGAAAATTCATTGCCAGTCGTTCTGAAAAATCGATTCTTAAGGAAGTCCGACAAATAACAGAAATGCCTGATTTTAAAGGATACATTTCCGACTTAGGTGGTCCAAGTGCCAACATGTATCAAATGAAGGGTAAAGATCTTAAGATATGCGAACGATGTACTCGTCCATCTTGCATATTCCCGAATATTTGCAGTAATCTTAATACCGACCACACAGCCATGACAGATATTTACAAGAAAGTAAATAAAATGCATGACATAAAGAGGGCTTTTATTGGAAGTGGTGTAAGATACGATATGCTATACAACAAGATGGCTTCTACAAAAGAACAAGAAAGTCATCAAAAATACATGGAAGAGCTGATTACAAACCATGTTTCCGGAAGATTAAAAGTAGCACCAGAGCACACTTCTGATGAAGTTTTAAAACAAATGAGAAAACCCTCATTTAAATTATTTCATAAGTTTAAAAAAGATTTTGAGGAGATTAACAAGAAAAACAACACAAACCAACAAATAATACCTTACTTTATTTCCAGCCACCCTGGAAGTAAAATTGAAAACATGGCCCAACTGGCAGTAGAAACTAAAAATCTTGATTTTAAACTTGAACAGGTTCAGGATTTCACACCTACACCAATGACTGTAGCTACTGTAATTTTTTATTCTGGCGTTCACCCATATACTCTTGAAAAAACATACACTGCAAAATCAAAACAGGAAAAGTTAGATCAAAGAGTATTTTTATTTTGGTATAAACCTGAATATAAAAAACAAATAGAACGTTTACTTGAACAAAAAAATCAGGTTGAGTTAATAAGCCAGCTTTTTAATAAGAAAAATAAAGAAATCACATTCAAGCAAAAAACTCAAACACCAAAAACCAAAAACAAGAAACATAATTACAATACAACCAGAAGAAAAAAATGAAACGAGCCACAAGAGATCTTTCTCTAGTAAGAAAATGATCAATATTGGCGAGTTCCATGTGAACTTAAAAACAAATTATAAACACATGAAACTAACAATTAAATTATTTACAATCCTCACTATTTTCAGTCTTTATTCATGTGCTGAATTAGTACAAATTGCCAACAACATTGAGTTAGAAACACCTTTAACAGAAGCAGAGATTGCTAAAGGATTAAAAGAAGCCTTAAGAGTCGGTACAGATTCCGCTGCTCACAAACTATCTTTAACTGATGGTTACTTTAAAGATGAAGCCGTAAAAATTTTACTTCCAGAAGAAGCTAATGTCATTATTGATAATGCAAAAAAAATTCCTGGAGGAGAAAAATTAATTAACGATGTTATATTAAGCATTAACAGAGCCGCCGAGGACGCAGCAAAGGAAGCTGGACCTGTGTTTTTTAAAGCAATTACAGAAATGACAATCACAGACGCTGTTAATATCCTAGGAGGAGCGGACAATGCTGCTACCGAATATTTTAAAACAAAAACTTATCAGGATTTATTTGATTTATACAGTCCCAAAATCAAACAATCTACAGATAAAGAAATCATTGCAGGATATTCAGCTGGTGAAACATGGGATCTGTTAACTTCAAAGTACAATCAGGTTGCAGGTTCATTTGTAGGTCAATTAGCAGACTTACATAAAGTAGAAGTTGAGCTAAACTCTTATCTTACACAAAAAGCTTTAGATGGTTTATTCCTGAAATTAGCCATTGAAGAAGGTAAAATCAGAAAAGATCCAGCGGCTCGAGTAACCGACATCTTAAAAAGAGTATTTAAATAATCACAAATAAGCTGTTAGAGACACTATCCCATTAAGTGTGTAAGTTAAAATATCAGGGTTCAGCTAATTTAGAGTTGAACCCTTTCTTCAAATATAGTAATAAATTGATTAAGAATGAGTCCCCAGTTACTCACTGGTTGAGTCCACTTTTTCGTCACTTCCCTAATGGCTAAAAACACGGATTTTAACACTGCTTGATCAGTAGGATAAGATAGCTTGTTTTTAGTAAATTTTCTGATTTTACCATTAAGGTTTTCGACAAGATTCGTTGTGTAAATAATATTACGAATTTCTATGGGGAAGTCATAAAATACGGTGAGTTCATCCCAGTTTGTCTTCCAACTTTTTACTGCATAAGAATACTTTCCGTTCCATTTGTCAGCAAAGTCATTTAAAGCAGCTTCTGCAGCCTGTTTTGTTGGTGCTGTATATATTTGTTTCATGTCCTTAGCAAAGGCTTTTTTGTCCTTCCAAACAACATATTTAGCTGCATTACGAATTTGATGTACTACACAAATCTGAGTACTTGAACAAGGAAATACATTCTTTATGGTGTCTGTAAATCCATTCAGATTATCAGTGACAGTAATTAGGATATCTTCAACACCTCGAGCTCTAATGTCAGTCAATACACCCAACCAAAAAGAAGCAGCTTCATTCTTACCCAGCCATAATCCGAGTATCTCTTTCTTTCCGTTCTTGCGAAGCCCAACAGCAATGTATATAGTTTTATTGATAACCTTTGAGTTATCTCGGACTTTAAAAACAATTCCATCCATCCATACAATCAGATACAACGAATCTAAGGGGCGGTTCTGCCAAGCAATTATATCATCTGTTATCTTATCTGTTATCCTGGATATCGTTGAAGTAGAAACTCGGATATCGTATAATTCTTTGATTTGTTCCTCAATATCAGAGTTACTCATACCTTTGGCATAAAGGGATATAATAATGTTCTCAATCCCATCGACCATGTTCTTTCTCTTTGGAAGCAAAATGGGGTTGAAGCTAGCTTCCCTGTCTCTGGGAACCTTTATTTCACTTTCTCCAAAAATAGTTTTAATACTTTTGGTAGTATGACCGTTCCGGTAATTCGGATTACTAGACTTTTGATGCTTTTCATAATCAAGATGAGCATCAAGTTCTCCTTCAAGTATTTGTTCTATACCTCGCTTTTGAAGTTCACTCAAAAAGTTGTTTAAGTCTTCTCCTGTTTTAAATTGTTTCAGGAAATCATCTGTTAATAGGTCTTCTTTTTTCATAACTGTGTGTTAGTCTATTAAATAAACAAAAAAATATCGAAGCTTTCTACCCCGATATTTTTATACTTACACAGTTTTTAGGATGGTACCCTGTTAGATAATGCATTCTAACAGCTAAATTTTTTCCCTTGCCAGGTATCCCTTTCTTTTAATCGTTTTTCAACTTTAGCCACAAACTCAAAGTTCTTTAATCCCCATTTGGGTGCAATTAATAAATCCTTAGGCGACTGACTTATAAAACGCTCCATTACAATCTTAGGATTAAGCAATTCCAAGAAATTAATTACCAGTTCTATGTATTCATCAACATCATAAAGCTTCATGTTTGATGGATTCTTCAAATACTCCTCTCCCATCACAGAACCTCTTACCAGTTGCAATTGATGAAGTTTTAAATAATCCAGAGGTAACTTGGACATTCTTTGAGCATGAGCATAAATTTCGTCTTCACTTTCTCCAGGTAATCCCAAAATTAAATGAGCTCCAACCTTAATTCCTGCTTCTGCAGTCTTTACAATAGCTTCAACTCCATCTTTAAAACTATGTCCCCTGTTAATACTCTTCAAAGTAGAATCTAATGTAGACTCTATTCCATACTCAATAGTTATATGATAATTCTTATTTAATTCCTTTAAATACTCCAGCAATTCATCACTTATACAATCAGGTCTGGTCCCTATTACTATTCCAATTATTTTTGGATGACTCAAGGCCTCTAAATATCTCTTTTTCAGAACATCAACACTTTCATAAGTATTACTATAAGCCTGAAAGTAAGCCAAATAATTTTGAGTTTTATACTTTGGAGAGAAAAAGTTTATTCCAGTATCAATCTGATGCGTAATTGAATTTCCTTCACCACAATAAGCCGGATTAAATGTTGAGTTATTACAAAAGGTACAGCCTCCAATTCCCTTTGAACCATCCCTATTCGGACACGAGAAACCAGCATCTACAGAAACTTTCTGCACTCGCTCTTCAAAAGTTCTCTTTATATATGTACTATAATCATTAAATCGTCTTGAATGCCCCCAAAAATACACCATACCTCTTTAAAACTATCATAACAAAACAACTTCTAATTTTCAAAGAAGTTGCCCGTCTGTTTATTTCATTTTTAAATAATTAGCTTGCAAATGTAGCAAAATAGAGTGATCTAAATACAAAAATCATAAATATGAAAAATCAAATTCCTTATCATTTAACGTAAATTCTTTATTATATTTATACAACTAAAAAACTAAAAAAACGTACTTAATGATTAGCGAAAAAGACCTCAACTACCTTAACAAAAAAGGAATATCTACCGAGCAAGTTGAATATCAATTAAATCAGTTTAAAACAGGATTTCCATTTATGGATATCCAGAAGCCAGCTTCAATTGGAGATGGCATTATTAATTTGGACGAGGAACAAAAGTTGATGTTCACCGATCAATACAGAAATGGTATTGATGAAGGATTAACTATTTTAAAATTCGTTCCTGCTTCTGGTGCTGCCACGAGAATGTTTAAGGACTTATTTGGTTTTATTAATGCAGATAAACAAAAACAAGAAGAACTGAAGACCAAAGGACCAATAAATGACTTTCTTTCTCATGTTCAATACTTTGCTTTCTCTAAAGAACTGGAATCTTTATGTGGTATAAACTTTTCTGATGAAAGTGCTGTCTTTGAAAACGGAGCCTTAATAATTGAAAAACTTTTACTTCCAGAAGGATTAAATTACGGTAATTATCCTAAAGGTGTATTACTATTTCATAAGGAGGACGAAAAATCTACTACTCCAATTGAAGAACACATGATTGAAGGTGCCTTATACGGTCAGGATAATGAAGGTATTGTAAATCTTCACTTTACAGTTTCGGAAGATCACATCGAACTGTTTAAGAACATTGTAAACAAGAACATATCGATGTTTGAAGCAAAATACGATGTTAAATATGAAATTTCATATTCAACTCAAAAAGCTTACACTGACACCATTGCTGTTAATCCCGACAATACACCTTTCAGAACTGAAGAGGGGGAATTATTATTTAGACCAGGAGGACATGGAGCCCTAATTGAAAACTTAAATGATTTGGATGCTGATATTATTTTTATAAAAAATATCGATAATGTTGTTCCTGCATACAGATTAAAAGATACTATTCAATACAAAGAAGCACTTTCAGGAGTATTGTATTTTTACCAACAAAAAATATTTGAATATTTAGAAAGTCTTGAAGAAAACAATGATGACAACGAATTAATTGAAGAAATCATTGATTTCATGCAAGTTGAATTATTCCTTGAAATCCCTGAAAATCTGTCTTCTAAAGAAAATAAAATTGATTTTATTAAATCAAAACTAAACCGTCCAATCAGAGTTTGCGGAATGGTAAAGAATGAAGGCGAACCCGGTGGAGGACCTTTCTGGGGAATTGGTAAAAACAATGAAGTTTCACTGCAAGTTGTAGAAAGCTCACAAATAGATCTTAACGACAACGCTAAAAAGAAAATCCTGCAACAAAGCACTCACTTTAATCCTGTAGATTTAATTTGCGGAACCAAGGACTATAAAGGCAATAAGTTTAACCTATTAAATTATGTAGATCCAAAAACAGGTTTTATTTCAAACAAATCTCTTAATGGTAAAGAACTAAAAGCTTTGGAATTACCTGGATTATGGAATGGAGCCATGTCTGACTGGACTACTTTATTCGTTGAAGTTCCTGTTAGTACTTTTAATCCGGTAAAAACAGTAAATGACCTACTTCGTGTTCAACATCAACCAGAAGGCGTAGAACAACATTAACAAATATTTACAAAAGGACATTGTTTAGTTAATTAGTTATTAACAATGTCCTTTTGTTATAAACAATTCATTGTATAAATACAAATTTATGGTAATTTTGTCTACTAAATTCAAAGTGTGGATATATGCAAGAATACTCTCACGCAGATCAAGAAGGGACAAGGGAGACGGTAGAACGATTTGAGGAATTGGTACAATTAAACCAAGAATCCTATTTTGATGTGTTCCAGATTGAATCAATTTTTGATTACTATCATCAAAACAACATATTAGATAAGGCAGAAATGGCTATATCTATGGGTTTGAGACAACATCCAGATTCTACAAATTTAAAGCTTAAGCTTAGTACTCTTTATCTTGAATTAGATAAAGAAGAAGAAGCTTTGGATGTACTAAACTATCTTAAGGAGGTTGAATCAAATAATGCTGAGGTATTTTTAAATTTGGGGATCATACATACTCGTTTTGCAGAAAAAAATGATGCCATTAAGAATTTCGAGTTAGCTCTTAAACATTGCATTTCTGAAGATTTAGCTGATTATATTTTCGAAATCAGCTTCAATTTAAATCAAGAAGGATATTACCTTGAAGCAAAAAATTTAATCAATTATTATTTAAAGCAGTTTTCAAATAACGAGAACATCTTATTTGAATTGGCATATGCCTACGATAAGCTAAATGAAATTGATCAAGGAATTGAAACATACAACAATTTACTTGACATCAATCCATACCTGGAAAATGCATGGTATAATTTAGGTATATTGTATAATAAGCAAGAAAATTTCACTGATGCAATTGAGGCTTATAATATAACAATAGCCATTGCACCTAATCTTTCTGAAGCATATTTCAACAAAGCAAACAGTTTGGCTCAAACCGGAAAATTCATTGAGGCACTTAACTGTTATGCCGAATACATTTCATACTCATACCCTAGCACTATTACTTATTATTACATGGGTGATTGCTGGGAAAATCTGGGAAATTACAATTTAGCATCCAGATTATACAAAGCTGCAGTTGAATTAGATCCATATCACATGGAATCATTACGTTCTCTAGGACGTACATCTTATAAAGTTCAGGACTACGAAACAAGTATTTTTGCCTTTGATAAAGCAGTTAGTATCGATCCTAAATCCTCAGACCTATGGAGAGCCTTAGGAAAAAGCTATAAAAAATTCAAAAAACCGGCAGAAGCAAAACGCTGCCTAAAAAGAGCTTTAATCAACCAGCATCAGGACACTAAAAACTGGATTGAGATGTATGAGTTCTTGGAAGAAAACGAAAAAGAGTTCAATGCAATTCCATTTTTGGAACTTCTTTTAAGCAAGGATCAATCCAATGGAGCATTGCACTATCTAGCTGCAATTATTTATAACAAATTCAACAAACAAAAGCAATCATTAGATCATTTAATAATCGCACGCCAATTATTACCTGAAGATCTAGAATTTGTATTAAATAGATATCCTGCATTGGTATCAATGCCTGAAATTGCAGAATATATCAACTCACAACCATAACTTATTATTCACATATCATCTTTGGACAAACTAATCAATTCCAATTAGTTTGTCTTTCAACCACAAGACAATGAAAGAGAACAATAGTAAAATATTTGTTTCAAATATTTTTAAAGGCATGGCCATGGGTGCTGCCAACGTTATTCCTGGAGTATCCGGAGGAACAATTGCATTAATTACAGGAATTTTTGAAAGACTAATTGATGCCATAAAATCATTCGATTTAAAAGCCTTTAAATTACTCTTTAAAGGAAAAATAAAGGACTTTTTGGAATATATAGATTTTTGGTTCTTAGTTTCTGTTTTTTTAGGAGTAGGTATAGCTATTGTTTCATTAGCCAGAATTTTTAAATTTCTTTTTGAGAATTACCCGGTTTACATTTGGGCTTATTTCTTTGGACTTGTTTTAGCCAGCGTTTATTTTGTAGGTAAAACTGTTCAAAAATGGAATATTAGTAGTTTAGTAACTTTCATTATCGGAAGTGCCATCGCTATTTCAATTAGTGTACTAACTCCCGCATCTGAAAATAGTTCAACAATATATTTATTCATCTGTGGAATTATAGCAATCTGTAGTATGATTATTCCTGGTTTATCCGGATCTTTTGTCCTTATTTTAATGGGAAACTACCAACTTGTTATGATCAATGCCGTTAGTGAATTAAACTTCAAAGTACTTTTACCTGTAGGAATTGGAGCTGGAATAGGTTTAGTTGGATTTTCACATTTCCTTTCCTGGTTGTTAAAGAAATACCATAATCAAACTGTTGCCATGTTAACAGGATTTGTATTAGGATCTTTAGGAATACTATGGCCATGGAAAGAAACAATCACTCAAACATTTGGCGAAAAAGTAAAAACCATTGGATACGATTGGTTTTTACCTAAAGCAAATTCAGAGTTTTTTATTGCTTTAGTTTTTATTATATTAGGTATAGCTAGTATTTGGATCACAGAATACCTTGGTTCAAAGAAAGTAAAAACGGCTTAGTTTAAATTGATAAAAACACTTGAGTTATGAAAACATTTGGACTAATTGGATATCCGCTCTCAAAATCATTTTCACAAAAATATTTCACTGAAAAATTTGATGAGGAACAAATAAAAGCCAGATACCTTAACTTTTCAATTGCTTCAATAGATGAATTTCCAGAATTAGTTTCTCATCACCCTTATATAGGAGGCTTAAACGTTACCATTCCATACAAGGAAAAAGTAATTCAATATCTGGATGATTTAGATCCAATCTCAAAAGAAGTTGGAGCTGTTAATGTGATTAAATTCGACTGGAGTAACCCTAAGAAACCAAAACTTACAGGATACAATTCTGATATCATCGGTTTTTTAGAGTCAATAAAACCTCTAATAAAACTAAATCATAAAAAAGCATTAGTACTAGGTACAGGAGGCGCAGCAAAAGCTGTTGGTTATGCTTTAAAATCATTAGGTATTGAATACAAATTGGTTTCAAGAACACCTGAAGGTGAGAATCAGATTAGCTATCATTCCCTTAATGAAAACATAATAAAGGACCATACTGTAATTGTAAATACAACCCCATTAGGAATGTATGGAAACATGGATGCAAAACCGGAGATTCCATATCACTATTGCAATAGCGATCATCTGTTTTACGATTTAGTATACAACCCTGAAGTTACAGCCTTTTTACATGCAGGCCAAAAACAAGGTGCAACAATTAAGAATGGCCTAGAAATGCTTCACTTGCAAGCTGAAGCTGCCTGGGAAATATGGAATAAATAATACCGAAATATATTATAGCAAAAGCGACCTTCAACAGGTCGCTTTTTTTTATTTTGATTTTATTACTGAGACAAATATATTTTCAGGATATCCTACATCGATTAAATATAAGGCATGAGCAGGAACTGAAGTCCCTGCATCTCCTCTATCCTTGGCTTCAATGGTTGATTTAAATTGATTTATAGTCATTCTCCCACGACCAACCTCCAGCAAAGTACCAACAATAGCCCTTACCATATTACGCAAAAATCGATCTGCTTTGATTGTAAAAACCCACTTGTCATTTTTAAATTCCCACTTCGCAAAAGCAATCTTACAGTTATTGGTTTTTACATCAGTATGCAACTTACTAAAACTTGTAAAATCTATATAATTAAACAATTCCTCTGCTGCTTGATTCATCAATTCAAAATCGAGTGATACATGTGATTGGTATGCTAATTCCTGTAAGAAAGGATTCTTTTGCTCAACCAAATGATATTCATATGTTCTGGAAATTGCAGAAAACCGGCTATGCGCTTCTTCATCCACTTTTTTTAAAGAATAAATTACTATATCCTTTGGTAAAAATTTATTGATTTTATAACAAAACTGCTGAGCATCTATATCTTCCTTTTCACTATCAAAGTGAGCAACAAAATAAGTAGCATGAACTCCGGTATCCGTCCTTCCACAACCAACAATATTAATATCCTCCCGCAATATTTTTCCTATACAATCATTCAATTTTTCCTGAACAGAAATAGCATTGGGTTGAATTTGCCAACCATAATAATTCTTTCCATTATATGCGAGTTCCAAAAAATATCTCATCTCTAAACTAGTTCTCAGTAATCAGTGGTTATCAGCCTCTACCTACGCATTACTACCTACCGAATACTTTTTAATGTTTACTACCTAATGCTTACTGCCTACTGTTTACCATTAATAACTTCACCAAAAAGATCATAAGCTTCTGCATCAGTAATTTTTGTCTGATAAAACTCTCCTATTTTTAATTCACCTTTTTCAACTGGAATTAAGACTTCAGGATCTACTTCCGGGGAATCAAATTCTGTTCTTCCAATAAAATAGTCCTCCTCTTCTCTATCAATAATCACTTTAAATTCCTTGCCTATTTTCTCCTGATTAATCTCCCAACTAATCTGCTCCTGAACCTGCATAATAGCATCCGCGCGCTCTTGCTTTACCTCCTCTGGTACATCATCTTTATAAGCACGATACGAATGCGTATCTTCTTCATGCGAATATGGGAAAACTCCCAATCGCTCAAAACGCATTTCTTTAACAAAATCCAATAATTCTTTAAAATCCTGCTCCGTTTCTCCAGGGTGGCCTGCAATCAATGTCGTTCTTAAGTGAATTCCAGGAACATCCTTGCGCATTCTTTCCAAAAGCTTATATGTATCTGCTTTTGTTACATTACGCCTCATAATCTTCAACATTGGATCACTAATATGCTGCAATGCAATATCAAGATAATTACAAACATTTGGATGTTCGTTCATCACTTTTAATACATCATACGGAAAGCCTGCAGGATAAGCATAGTGCAATCGAACCCAGTCAATTCCATCCACATCTGCAATTTTTTTAGTCAGCTCTCCCAAACGCATTTGCTTATAATTATCCAATCCATAGAAAGATAAATCCTGAGCAATCATTTGTAATTCACGAACTCCTGTTGATGCCAGACGCTGTGCTTCATCAATCAATTCCTCCATTGGTTTTGATTTGTGCTTACCTGTAATTAATGGAATAGCACAGTAAGAACAAGTTCGATTACAACCTTCTGATATTTTAAAATAAGCGTAATGATCTGGTGTTGTTAACGATCGTTCATTACGTAAATCTGCTCTATAGGCATACCCTAAATCCTCCACAATTTTTTTCCAGTCGAACTTACCATAAATGGCATCCACCTCCGGAAGTTCCATTTTAAGTTGTTGAAAATAACGCTCTGACAAGCACCCCATCACATACAACTTCTCAATATCACCTCGTTTTTTTGCTTCAGCAAAATTTAAAATTGTTTCAATGGATTCTTCTTTTGCATCACCTATAAAACCACACGTATTAATAATGGCAATCTGACCTTCCGGACTAGGGGAATCATGTGCAACAGAAAAACCATTAGCTTCAAATTGCTTAATTAATGATTCTGAATCAACCAAATTTTTTGAACATCCCAACGTTACAACATCAATCTTTTTCTTCATTCTTTAAAGTTTAGAGACAATAAATACCCAAGTTCAGCCTCACAATTCAACAATAAACATTATTAAAATAACAAAGGCCACCTTCAAAACAGGCAGCCCAATATATTGTTCTGGAAATTTCCTTAATTAAATAGAGAATCTACAAACTCTTTACGATTAAATACTTGCAAATCATCAATACCTTCACCAATTCCAATATATTTAACCGGAATTTGAAACTGATCAGAAACACCAATTACAACTCCTCCTTTTGCAGTTCCATCCAGTTTTGTAATTACTAAAGCATTCACCTCAGTTGCTTTTGTAAATTCTTTTGCTTGTTCAAATGCATTTTGCCCAGTAGATCCATCCAAAACCAATATTATTTCATTTGGTGTATTAGGAACTACTTTTTGCATCACTTTTTTAACCTTAGTCAACTCATTCATCAAGTTAACCTTATTATGCAATCGACCAGCTGTATCAATAATCACAACATCTGCACCCTGTGATTTTGCTGAAGATAATGTATCATAAGCAACAGAAGCCGGATCCGACCCCATACTTTGTTTAATCAAAGGAACATCAACCCTGTCTGCCCATACCTGCAACTGCTCTATTGCCGCAGCTCTAAATGTATCAGCAGCACCTAAAACTACTTTTTTACCTGCAGATTTAAATTTATGAGCTAACTTACCAATCGTTGTTGTTTTTCCAACGCCATTAACACCTACAACCATAATCACATATGGTTCATCACTTTTTGGCAACTCAAAGTCACCTTCTCCCTCAACTTGGTTTTCTGATAAAAGAGCAACAATCTCCTCTTTTAAAATACTATTTAACTCTGAAGTGCTTAAAAACTTATCTCTTGCTACACGCTCCTCTATTCTTTCTATAATTTTCAAAGTAGTATCGACTCCCACATCTGAGGTAATCAACACTTCTTCAAGCTCATCAAGAACTACATCATCAACTTTAGAACGCCCTGCAACTGCGCGAGTCAGCTTTTTAAAAACACTTTCTTTTGTTTTAGCTAACCCTTTGTCAAGGATTTCTTTTTTTTCTTTTGTAAAACTTCCGAATAATCCCATATCTTAATAAAAATAGAATAACAGACTTTGAGACAATAGAGAATAGAAAAACATTAATATTGAAGCAAGACCTTCAAACATAACTTTCATTAACTAATCAAACTACTGCTGAATGAATGAGTTAAATATATAAAAAATAACGAATTAAGCTATAATTCTTTAACACAAAAAAGCTTCCCTTAGAACTAAAGGAAGCTTTTTTGATAAAGTCTTTTGCTACGCAAAATTATTTTTTGAAAAAATCTTTCACTTCTTCATTGGTTACAATCTCTTCTTTAAAAGAGTATGCACCAGTTTTAGGCGACTTAACCATTTTGATCACTTTAGCGTGACCTTTACCGCCTCCCTTTTGTAGTGTTGCTACCGCTTTCTTAGCCATGATTCAAAGATTTATTTAATTTCTCTATGAATAGTATAACGCTTCAAAATTGGGTTATACTTTTTTAATTCCATTCTATCAGGAGTGTTTTTTCTGTTTTTAACAGTGATATATCTGCTAGTTCCAGGCATTCCACTCTCTTTATGCTCTGTACATTCAAGAATTACTTGAATTCTATTACCTTTTGCTTTCTTAGCCATCTCTTAATCCCCTTAAAATTTAGTTATATAACCTTTTTCCTGAGCGGATTTCAAAGCAGCATTTAAACCAACTTTGTTGATCATTCTTAGGCCAGAAGCTGAAACCCTTAGGTCAATCCATCGCTCCTCCTCAACAAGGAAGAAACGCTTTTTAAATAGATTCACATCGAATCTTCTTTTGGTTCTTCTTTTTGAGTGAGAAACATTGTTCCCAACCATGAACCTCTTTCCAGTTATTTGACAAACTCTTGACATTTTTCAATCGTTTTATTCGGATACATTTTTCAAACAGAGCGCAAAATAAGTTATTTTTATTGTAAATAACAAATAAACGCGAACAAATTATTTTATTTTTTTGATGATAATAATTCCTCCAAATCATATCTCTTCAAAAAACTTTCAATATTAACTATTTAAACCATAATAATCATCTCATTTACAATTATTATGGTTTAAAAGACTATATATTCTATTTATAAAGATGTTTAATTACTCAAAATTAAAAGTTCTTCATAATTTTACCACTAATATTTTGCTGAGCAGTATCCAAAATATAAATATAAATTCCTTTTGATAATGTAGAAATATCAATTCCAGAACCTTCATAGCTAATATTTTTCACTAAGCTTCCTTCTATACTATAAACTTTTAATTTGCTTCCTACTTCTACATTGACTAAAACTAATTCTTGTGCGCTCTGATTCAAATACACCGAAGCTTGTTTATCTGTTAAATTAACATCATTAATATCAGTCGTCAAATTAAATATTTGATCTTGCTTGTCTCCATATACATAATCTACTAATTCAGGTAAATCAATAAAGGGATTACGATTATGTTGCCATATATAAATAACATTATTTCTATGCATTTCATAGTCATCAGGAATATCAGCTTTATCCCAGGTTAATAAGTAACTTAAATCTCCTAAAAAGCCTACTGTTGTATTATCAGGATTTCCTTCAATAAGACCTAAATCATTATATCTTAAAGCCATATAAAATAAACTACGCGCTACATCACCTTTCCAACTTCCTGCATTTCCATCAGACCCATCATACTCCTCGCCATAATCGCTATTACTTCTAATTGTATTTTCATAAGAATCAGCCGGTCTTAAAGAATGTGCATCAGAATGTGCATGCTCTGTATGAGTCGCATCTGTTGTCATATAAATATCAATACCATCAGCTGAAGTTGAAGTTCCATCAGTAAAACCTCCTCTAGACTGAGGATAAATATGCTCTCTGTTCCATTTACCTACACTCGTTCCTGATCCTTGCTGCTCTGACTTATTACGTCCTTGTTCTGTATACAACAACCAAACCTGATTATTATTCTCAGGATTTTCATCAGCTTCTTTAAGCATATCCCAAACATCTCCATAAGTTTGAGCTCTTACTTCGCTACTATTTGAAATGATTGCTGTAATTGCACTCTTTAAGTTTTGTCCGGACAAACCATCTAATGTGTTATAATAACCTTCCGGAGCAGTAGAGCTTATCACTCCATAAGTTGGATTTAAAGGTGTTCCGTAATCACTTGACGAATAATCGTTATCTTCAATTGTAATTGAATAATTGGTATTGAATGCCTGATAATTTTCATCAAGATTAACAATTGAAACAATTAATGATTCATCACCTTCATCATCTGTATCATCAATAATGGAAATTGTAGAAGAAGCACTTGTATTTCCTGTAAGTATCGTAACACTTAAATCTCCTGAATAATCAGATGCATCAAAACTCCCGTTAACCAGAGTGTAGTTTATAACCAAATCACTTTCAACAGCTACGCTTGATGTAAATATAATATCAAAAGCATCACCCTCTCCATACATTACCTGGTTTGTTGAAATTGTAATTGTAGGAGATGTAACACCTGAACCATCATTTAATACACCTACAGTAGGTTCTGCAACTGAATAGGAACCATCGGACGAACGTTGTATAGATTGATTATCCTTGTCTCCATTTTCATTCTCATTATATTGAGCTGCTTGTCCAAGACTACTTAACAGATCAGAATCATCACCATCATCTGTATCATATACAACAGCATCAATTAAATTAACACTTGTAGCAGCTGTCCCTGTAGGAAAATCAGTTGCATCGGCATAATAAACAGCTACAGCATCAGCTCCATTTTGTATATTATCCTGACTTTTAGCAAAAACTAAATCCGGAGATGGAGTAACAGTTGAAGTTCCAATTAAAAATATTCCATTTGCATCACTGGAATATCCATCTAAATCGATACTCAGATATGAAACATCTCCGCTTCCATTAAATAATACTAAAACATAGCCATCCAAAGACATATTAGATGTTGATGTTTTAAGTTCAATAAACTCCATTGTATCATAACTTGGAGTATCTGCATCTATTTCGTTAATAACAACCTGTGCATTAACCACAGACAAAAAGAAAATAAATAAGGTGAAGAGTAAAACTTTTTTCATGTGTTTATTATTTTGTTTTTATGGTCACATGTAACTAGCCTAGTTTGAGTATTGATTGGTTTGAGGAAGATTTAACCTCAATGATCTAACAATTCTCCGGGCTTGTTTCATGTTCTATATTTTTAAATTAATAAGAACCATGAAAATAGACCAATTGGTCGACTATTGAACTAAATTAAAGTTAAGAAAACATAAAATATAAGGATATTTACTTTTTAAAGCAAAAATATATACAACCAACAAAAACAATAACTTAAACCGATATCAGAAATTGTTACACAAGATTAGCTTGGACATAAAAAAAGTCACAATTGGTAATAAAATTGTGACTTTTTGATTATATAATATGATAAATATTTACTCTACCAATATCAATCCTGGATTATTACCTGTTATTGATCTTCCTCCATTTGGCGTAACAACAAAGGTATTTTCAATACCAACCATTCCTATGCCTTCAATTCCCTTTTTAGGCTCTACTGCAAATACCATATTTTCAACCAAAGGATCTTTAAAACCTTTTGCCAATACTGGCATTTCATCAACAGTTAAACCAATACCATGTCCTATAAACTTTACCTGACGATTACCAAAGCCCATAAAGTTTTGTTGAAACTCTGGAGTTAAATCATTTATTATGCTTTCATAAATAACTTCAGGAACATTTCCTGGTATTAACATTTCAGAAACTCGATTTTGAATATCAACACATTGTTTATGAATATTAATTACCTCTACAGGTAATTTTTCACCAAACATATAAGTCATGGTTTTATCAGAATGATATCCATTTACACCTAATCCCATATCAACAAAAACCAAATCGCCTTTTTCCAACTTACGGTTACGATTTCCCAAACTAGGTACAGCAGCATTTAATCCTCGATTACCTCCCGGACCATCAAAATTGGTTGGATATAAAGAACTCTCACCAAAACCTAGTTGCGCCACAACAATCTCTGTATCATGCATTCCAAAACGAGCTGTACCATGATGCCCTTCTTTTACCATTACGTGATAAAGTTCGGCAGCAAGATCTGTTTCTGCCATTCCTTCCTTTAACATGGTAGGCACAATATCCTCTAAAATACGACGATGAATCGCACCTGCTTCTTCCAGATATTTAATTTCCCAATTACTCTTTACCGATCTTGTTTGAGCAATCTGAAAATCTAAAGATTTAAATGACTCAAATGGAAAATGTTTTTGAAAACGTTGATATGCAGCCAATGGAACAAACTCTGTTTCCAGATATACATTTTTAGGAAGTGTATTATAACTTTCTGCTGCATCACGATAACTCCCTATAGGTTTAATATTTTCAAATTCAGATTCTCTGCTTGTTCTTTCATAACTTTTTCTGGCCCAAAGTATAGCATCTTTTCCACGCTCAACGATAAGCATTCCATCTGCCATAGAACCTGTAAAATAAAGTAGATTAATTTTACTAAAAACTACAGCCATTTCCCACTCCGGTTGCTGTTGGTCCATAATTTGACAAAAGCGGGCCAATCTATATTTTAACTCTGAAACTGGTATTATATCTGTCATAATTCAACTATTTTGCTTTCAAAAGTATAGTTTTGAACTTAAACGAATTATTTTTTTCTCTTAAACTTTATTAAATATACCCTGCAAGCCAAAAGTATTTGCTGTTATATCATTTTTGTTTGAAAAAACTCTAAAAATTACATTTAGGTAAGACACTACACAATTACCAAACCCATAATACACTATGAACAAGCAAATTGTCACAATCATTTAAAAATTGGTTCAATTTATGTGCAAAAGGTAATATCTGATCATTAAATAATACAGACTACGATTGCTATGAAATTAGAACTAGAGTTATTGACCTTTATTAAAGAAAGCTGGTTGGACGAAAAAAAATTTATGGTTTTTCAAAATGAAAAGGGTGAACTCAGAGCTGTTGAGGCTCATATTGTACAGGTAGAACAAATATCAATTGGTGATCAATTAAAAGCAAAGGTTCATAAAAAAGGATGTTCTGGCAGAGAAATTAAAAAAGTATTTATTGATTAAGGAAAAAGTTTTATCTGATTTGCATATTGTTTGCCTTAAAAACATTCAAGTTTCATTCTACAAGTTCACATTCAATTATTCGTATAAATTAAAAGTTTTGATTGTAGATTTATTTATAACCTATATACAAAATCGCATTCCTGATTACACACTAACTTTTGTTTAAATGATTCGAAAAGTAAAATTTACTCATAAATGCTCCAAATATCTTTTAGGATATTGAGATCTTCTATTATTATACTATTTTCGCATACGCAAAACGAAATTGTTAAAATAATATGAAATCACTACTAAACAGCAATGATAATAGTAGTTTTTACTTGACTATTTAAGTTTTGATTTATAAATACACATGGAGCAAGAAAAGAAAAAAAGCACAACAAAACTACCAAACTGGATAGAAATCATAACAAAATATAACAAACCCTCGATATCAAAGAGTGTATGGCAAATTATTAATTCATTTATACCATATGTAATATTGTGGTTTTTAATGGTAAAAAGCATAGAAATTTCATATTGGATTACCTTATTACTTTCTGTTTTTGCGGCAGGATTTCTTATTCGCATTTTCATCATTTTTCATGACTGTGTTCATAGCTCATTTTTCAAAAAAAGGAAATACAATAAATATGTAGGAATATTTATGGGCCTATTTTCGTTTACACCCTTTCATAGATGGCAAAACGATCACTTAATTCATCACAATACAGTTGGAAATTTAGATGAACGAGGTGTTGGTGATGTTAAAACACTGACTGTAAGCGAATACTTAAGTTTATCTAAATGGAGAAGAATCAGATACCGAATATATCGACATCCTATCTTTTTGTTTGGTATTGCACCTCTATTACATTTTGGTCTGCAGCATCGATTTACTGTTAAAAGATTACCAAAGAAGACCAAGAAATATGTTCATTTCACCAATCTTGCATTAGCAATTAAAGTTACAGGCCTGATATTTTTATTAGGATGGAAAACATATTTATTAATTCAGATACCAGTTTTATATATTGCAACCAGTCATGGTATTTGGTTATTTTACGTTCAACACCAATTTGAAGGTGTTATATGGAGTAAAGCCACTAATTGGGATTACAAAACAATGGCCCTTGAAGGTTCTTCTTACTTCAAACTTCCGATATTATTACAATGGTTTACAGGAAATATTGGTTTTCATCATATTCACCATCTCTCTCCGATCATACCATTTTATAATTTACCGAAATGCCATAAGGAGAATGAGATGTTTCAAAAAATTAAACCGATCACTTTTTTCTCGGCAATAAAGTCTATGAAATTGCATTTATGGGATGAAGAGCGTCAGAGATTAATTCATTTTAAAGAAATTGCTTATAATAATAATTAGATCTCATTACTAGAATTTTCATTTGGATATTACTAAAGTTTTTATCTTTGGCAGCCCAATTAATTATGATTTAATATACGGATGCTACAGATTATTTATCAAGATGAATTTATGGTTGTGATTAATAAACCTCATGGATTGTTAGTACACAGAAGTTCTATTGCTGCAGATGCGGAAGAATTTGCAATGCAAAAACTTCGTGATCAGATTCAAAAGAAAGTTTTTCCGGTTCACCGTTTAGATCGCAAAACATCAGGACTATTAATATTTGGTTTAAGTAGTGAGGCCGCTCAAAAAATACAAGAACAATTAGAAAATTACGAAACTCAAAAAACTTACTTAGCAATTGTAAGAGGCTACTTCCCTGACGAAATTGATGTTGATTATGCATTAACCAACGATCGAGGTAAAGTTCAGGAAGCTTTCACTTCATTTAGAACGTTAAAGAGAGCAGAACTAAATATTCCTTTTGGCAAATTTTCCACTTCCAGATATTCACTAATTGAGGCTTTGCCTAAAACAGGAAGAATGCATCAAATTAGAAAACATTTAGATCACTTACGACACCCAATTATTGGAGATCGCCCTCATGGATGCAATAAGCAAAATAAGTTATTCAAGGAACGTTGGAATATGACTACCATGCTTTTACATGCACAAAAACTAACCATAAAACACCCCTACTCTATGGATATTATGCACTTGGAAGCACCTTTATTTAGCACCTTTAATGAAATGATTACTATTTTAAAGTTGAATTAAATTTAGCAACAATTTAACTCTTTAAATCTTCATTAACCCAATTTAGATTGGAATTAGAATATGTTGATTTTTTCTTTTTTTAATCAACACACTATAATTTAATAAAAAATCCTGCGATCACCTTATATGATTCGCAGGATAAATCATATATAGGTGTTATATCTTCACAAACTTTCTTTGTTCAATGATTTCTCTATTCTTTTTAATAAGCACGATATATGTTCCTTGATTCAGGTTTCTAAGATCAAGTTTTATCATATCTGTATCAATCGTAGAAAATAATTTTATCTCACCTAATACATTTAGAACATATATATCATAGCCCATAATATTTTCACCATTAATAAATATGTATTTACTTGCAGGATTAGGAAATAAATTTATTAATGGAGTACTTTCTGTATCATTAATATTACTTGAACTTTCTACATCAACATATTCAAAAGCTCCAATATCAATATTATCGCCAAATATTCTTTTATTGCCTTGGAGATCATTTATCGGCAGTAAATCTGTAATATCTAATAAATTACCTCCGTCTATACATGGTGAACCGATAGTTAAGGTATAATCCCCATTCTCTAGATCATTAAATAATGGATCTGAATCAATACAGTACTGAAAGGCCGATACACCAATAGATTCATAATCCTCAACGTTGGAATATTTAATTAAAGCGCCGAAGGAGTTTGATGCATTAACAAATTGGTTTCCTCCATTTTTATCAAGATTACCTCTTATTATGCAATTATAAAAATGAGGTGTTGATTGATTATTAAAAATACCACCTCCAATATTTGAAGATTTATTATTCAATATATTACAGTTTACTACTGTTGGATTTGAATAATACAGAAACAATCCTCCTGCATTTGTTACACTAATATTATTATCTATACAACAATTTACAAGAGATGGATTAGATGATTCATACAATGCCAATGCTCCTCCATAATCACTTTTATTTCTTTCAAAACTACAGCTAATAATTTTAGGATCTGAAAAATATAGTAAATACATTCCCCCTCCCTTTTCTAAACATATATTCTGAATAAAGTTACATTTTTCAAATACTGCATCAGAGTTAAATAAAAACACAGCTCCCCCAGAATAACTACTATTTCTAAAAAAATTACATGACGAAAAAGTTATTTGATTAAATGGCACATCATTAGTTGCCTTCACATTTATTGCTCCTCCGTATAGTTCATAATCAGAACCACATGCTTTCGCATAAGAGAAATCACAAAAAGTAAAAATAGAAGAATCTGCATTAGCATTCATATCCTTAAAGTGTATTCCATTCCATGATCCTTTTGTAATTGAATTACTAGTATTGTATGTAGTAAAACCAGTTGTGTCATTTGGCGTAAACAAAGTTGGAATACTTGACGTGCCTTTTGCTCTAATATTACCATTGCCACTAACATTTATAGCATACCAATCATAAAATTTAACTTTAGCAACTTTATCAATCGTTAGAGATATATTATTTAAATTAACATCCATAAAAACATTTACAGTATCTGCAGACCAAATAACATTACTTCCTTCAGCATATGTGGTATCAACCACAATACCTTTATAAGCTGTTAATTCAATAACTTTTGTATTTTTCATTGCTATTCTGCTTGGATAGAAACCATATCCTTCAGGTGCACACAATTGCAATGTGTCGCCTATTTGAATCTCATTTTTTCCAGCTTGTATTGAGAAATTACCACTTATATCAGAAATAATACCAGGTAAAATTTCAAAATTCTTTATCCCTACTCCGTTTTTATATCTTGCAACTCCAGTAATTATTGCACCTATATCTTCCTGAAACTCTATAGCTCCCATATCAATATAATGCTGATAAATTCGGTTATTACCCATTAAATCTGATTGTGGAATCAAATCTAAAACGGGTATTGCATCTCCTGCATTAATACACGGAGAACTACTTTGTAGTGTGTAGTCTTCAATTTCAGAATTCAAAAATATAGGATCAGAATCGATACATTTTTCATAAACAGATGCGCTAAAAGTATTCCCTCCTTCAATATTAGAATTATATATTTCTGGAAAATACGACCCCCAATTTGAATAACTATATATCTGATTACCCATAGAGGATGCAGTATTATTCCATATAATGCAATTATATAATTCTAATGGAGATCTTTCTGCATATATAGCTCCTCCATTATAGGAAGAGTTATTGTATATCATATTACAGTTTACAATTTTAGAACTAGAATAACCGGAATAAATACCCCCTCCATTATTTAAAGCATTATTATTAGTAAAGCTACAATTAACAAAAGTAGCTTCACAATATTGATAATTTAAACCTCCCCCATAGCAACTTATATTGTTTTTAAATTGGCATTTAATAAATGAAATATTTGAACCACGAACATAAATTGCTCCTCCATAATTTGAACTTGAATTATCTTCAAAACAACAGTCACTAAATAAAGCATCGGAATAGGTTAAATAGATTGCTCCTCCATGATAGCTACTATTATTTAAAAAATCACAATTAGAAAAGCGTAATTGATGAAATGGATTTTCAGAAGTTCCCTCCACCCAGATAACACCGCCAGAATTACTACCTGAGACACCAATAGACTTACTGTTAGTAAATTTACAATATGAAAAAACTGATGAATCAACCTCTGCATCCATATTTTGAAAGTGGATACCATGCCATGCACCTTCTATACTTAAATCATCATCGTTGTTCGTAGTATAATTATTTGTGCTATTAGGCTTAAATACTATAGGATTATCCTCTGTACCTTTTGCTATAATACATCCTTTATTACTAACATTTATTCTATACCAATCGTAAAATTTCACTACAGCTCCGGCGCTAATATCTAAAGAAATATTATCTAAATTTATATCTTTAAAAACATGAACACTATCTGATTCCCAGAATACTTTACTTCCTTTTTGATAAGCTGTGTCAACGACAATTCCATTATATGCTGTAATATTTTTTATCGCATCATTTCTAACTGTAATTCTACTTGGATAAAAACCATAACCTTCAGGTGCTATCAATTGTAAGGTATCTTCAAATTGAATATCACCACCAATGGAAATTTCAAAACTTCCATTCTCATCTGTTGTAATTCCAGGATATATTTCTTGAAAAGAAACACTAGTACCATTACTGTATTTTACAGCTCCCTTAACAGACGAAACATTAACCTGAGATTCTAAAGCTCCCACATCAATACATTTTTGAAAAATTCGAGAATTACCAGAGAAATCTATAGGAGTAATAAAATTTGAAATATTAGTTGTATCTCCTACATTTATACATGGAGAATTACTTAGTAATGAATAATCTCCTTTATCTGCATTTGTAAACAAAGGATCTAAATCAAAACAATTGATATAAGTTGAGGCACCAAAAGAATTACCTCCTTCAATATTAGAATTGTAAACAGATGGTATATATGAATCTAAATAATTATTATGATTTATTTGATTCCCTTTTGATAAGGCTAAATTATCTCTTATTATACTATTAAAGAACTCAGGATTTCCTTTACTATTATATAATCCACCGCCATTACCGGAAGCCATATTACCTATGATATTACAATTAACAAATACATTATTTGAATTGTACAAATAAAAACCTCCTCCAGTATTACTGCTATTATTTGAGCAAATACAATTTATATTCGAGGAATTAGAATAATATAAATACAGTCCACCACCTGTATTAGCATTGTTGTTAGTAAAACAACAATTTACTATTGTTGCATCAGAATAACTTATGTATAAAGCCCCTCCCTTATTTCCACTGTTATTTTTAAATGTACAGCCATCTAAAATTAATTTATTATATTGTTTTGACGAGCTTCCTTTAAAACATATAGCTCCTCCACAAGCATCATTTAAACTAGTCAAAGCTTTTGAATAAGTAAACATACAATTCTTAAAAATAGAAGAGTCTGCATCCGAACTCATACTTGTAAAAAATATTCCGTGCCAAGCACTTTCATTACCTGAACTGTCTTCTTGATAATTTGTATACGAAGATGTATCATTAGGCATAAATATAATAGGCTCTTCTTTTGTGCCTTTAGCAATAATATTTCCTTGATCACTAACTTTTATACCATACCAACCATAGAATTTAACTTTTGTCCCGGGATTAATAGTTAATGATACGTTTGTTAAATCTATATCCATAAAAATATTTACAGAATCTGCAAACCAATTTACATTACTACCCTGTGCATATACTGTATCTACAACAATCCCTTTATATGCTTTTACGTCAATGCCCACATCGTTTATTAAACGTACTCTACTTGGATAAAACGAAAAACCATCCGGTGCCTTTAATTGCAATGTATCTCCCAAATGTATATTTTCCCCAAGGGGAATTGAAAAATTACCATCTACATCTGTAACAACACCTGAATATATTTCCTGATTAGCTACCGAGGAACCATTACTATAAATTGCGACTCCTCTGAATGAATTAATATCTTCAATACATTCTATAGCACCTATATCTATATAAGATTGATTTATCCGATTATTTCCTAATAAATCATCCTCTGGTAGAAAATTTGATATTCCTGATGTATCACCAATATTAATACATGAAGAATTTAGTTGCAATGAATAATCACCAATTGAAGGATCTGTAAATAAAGGATCCGCATCAATACAGTTTTCAAAAATAGACGCGTTAAAGTTATTTCCACCTTCTATATTTGAATTATACACTCTTCCTGAATTAAGAGCTTGAGAATATATCTGATTTCCATCACCACCTGCTATATTTCCTCTAATTATTGAGTTATATAATTTTGTTTGGTAAGAATAATGATTATAAATAGCTCCACCTTTTGAAGATGCATTATTATTTAAAATATTACAGTTAATAATGTTGGCATTTGAATTACTTATATACAAAGCTCCCCCGGAAGAACTATTGTTATTTAATAGTTCACAATTAATAATATTAGCATCTGCATTCTCAAGATACATTACTCCACCAACACCAGAATTATTATTAATAAAACTACAATTAAGTATAGTTGCATTAGAATAATTTAAAAATAAAGCTCCTCCCTGATCACCACTATTATTTTTGAAAATACATGAATTTAAAAATAATTGATTGTATGGCTCGGAATAACTAGCCTCAACAACAATGCTTCCTCCTTTGTTTTCATATGAAGGTGAGACTGATTTTGAATTATAAAATTCACAATAATCAAATATAGAACAATCTGCATCAAGACTCATATTCTTAAAATGAACTCCATTCCAAGATCCTTCTTTACTTGAGCTATTATTAATATAATTTATATAACCTACTGTATCACTTGGTGCAAAAATTATATGTTTATCCTCTGTACCATTAGCTACAATTCTTCCTGTACCACCAACATTTATTCTATACCAATCGTAAAATTTCACTTTTGTACCTGCATCAATAACTAAAGACACATCTTTTAAGTCAATATTAGTAAATACATTTACAGTATCTGCAGACCAATGAATATTACTTCCCACAACGTAAGCAGTATCTACTACAATACCTTTATAAGCAGTCAATTTAATATTATGACTATTTTTAATACAAGTCCAACTTGGATAAATACCATAATCATCCGGTGAAAGAAAAACTAAAGTATCCCCTAGTTGTACAATATCACCAGCTGTAATTGAGAATCTGCCACTTTCATCAGTATTATAACCAGAATAGATTTCGTGATTAACAACAGGTGATCCATCACTATATGTAAGAATTCCGTTTAAAACAGTCTCAACATCCTCATGATATTCAACAACTCCAATATCAATAAAAGATTGATGAATCCGAGGATTCCCTAAAAAATCATCTTCCGGTATAAGGTTAGAAATATTAATTGTATCGCCTGCATTTATACAAGGAGATAAACTTTGTAAAGAAAAATCCCCTATGTCTGAATTTTCAAACATCGGATCTTTATCAATACAATATTCAAAGTTTATGGCACTAAATGTATTACCTCCTTCAATATTACAATTATATGCAACAAAAGAATAGGAGTCGGTATAAATATCTATCTGGTTAGCTAAATTATCTGCTATATTATCTCTAATAATACTATTAAAAATTTTAGGAGTTGCTCCGTATAAATTGTACAATGCTCCTCCATTCGATGATGCTTTATTATTTATCAGAATACAATTAACAATATTTGAAGCAGAATAGTGTAAGAACATACCTCCTCCTTGTGAAGCTGTATTTCCAGAGAAAATACTATTAATTAAATTTCCATCTGAAGTAGATAAATATATCCCACCTCCCTCTTCACTACTCACATTATTAAATAATTTACAATTTATAATCTTAATATCGGAGTTATTTAAATAAATTGCTCCTCCTCGACGACTTATATTATTATAAAAATTACATTTACTAAATATTGCATCACAATAACTTAAATATAATGCTCCTCCATATTTTCCTGACGAATTATTAAAATTACAAGATGTAAATCTTAATTGATTAAATGGTCTGTATGAACTAGCATTAACACATATAATTCCTCCATAACAATCAGGGTAACCTCCTACTGCTTTTGCATTAGAAAATTCACAATGAATAAATACTGTTGAATCAGCTTCAATATCCATATTATTAAAATTGATACCATTCCAAGCCCCTTCTGTATCAGAATAATCTTCTGTATAAGATGTAAAACCTGTATTATCATTCGGTTTAAAAACTATTGGGTTATCTGCAGTTCCTTCAGCTTTTATTTTTCCAGTTCCACTAACATTGATTGAATACCATCCATTAACTATTACTTTTGTTCCTGGTTCAATAGTTAAAGATCCTCCATTTGTAATATTAAAATCACCAGATAGATATACTTCTCCACTCCAAGTAGCCGGAGTGCTTAATTCCCCACTATAATCAGCTGAATATATAGCCGGTATAATAATAGACATTAACAGGAATGCACACAATATTTTTTTTCTCATATTTAAAGTAGGTTATAGTTATAAAATTATTTTAATTAGAATACTATTCTTTTATATTTTACAGTATACATTACAAAACATTGCAATTAATAACTGTTATTTTATTTTTAATCCACAATTTAAAACTACTCATATTCCAGATTGAAAATACAAACCTTCAATATATTTTTTCATAACGGCTAATGTAATGATATTTTTACATACTAAACAACTCTAACACTTAGTATTTATCATAAATAAAGATCACTTTATAAAAGATTTATGGATTTAGTACATTTTTTTGTTCTTATTAGTAGCAATTGTTAATAGAAAATAAAACCAAGATTATTTTTAGTCAGCTTTTTATACCTAAGAGTTTCATCGTATATTTGCCGCCAAATTTTTATTTGAGCAGATGATTTCAATTGATGCATTAACAGTAGAGTTTGGGGCAACAACTCTTTTTAAGAACATTTCTTTTGTAATAAACGAAAAGGACAGAATTGCCTTAATGGGTAAGAATGGAGCAGGTAAGTCTACTTTGCTAAAAATGATAGCAGGAGTTCAGGCTCCACAGGGAGGAAATATTTCTGTACCTAAAGACAGAGTAGTTGCTTATCTTCCTCAACATTTAATGAATAAAAGCAGCAGAACTGTTTTTGAAGAAGCTTCACAGGCTTTTAAGCATATTTTTGATATGCAAAAAGAAATTGAAGTTTTAAACCAGGAGCTTACTTCTCGTACTGATTACGAATCGGATAGTTACTATGCCTTAATTGAAAAAGTTTCGACTTTAAGTGAAAAATACTATGCAATTGAAGAAACTAACTTTGATGCAGATGTAGAAAAAGTATTATTGGGACTTGGTTTTACTCGTGAAGATTTTTCTCAATCAACGGAAACATTCAGTGGAGGTTGGAGAATGCGTATTGAATTAGCCAAAATCCTTCTTCAAAAACCTGATTTAATATTACTGGATGAGCCGACTAATCATCTGGACATTGAATCTATACAATGGCTTGAGGAATTCTTAATCACATGTGGTAAGGCTGTTGTAGTAATTAGTCACGACAGGGCTTTTGTAGACAATATTACCACAAGAACAATTGAAGTAACAATGGGCCGTATTTACGATTATAAAGTAAACTACAGTCGCTATTTAGAGTTACGTGAAGAAAGAAGAGAACAACAACTAAAGCAATATAACGATCAGCAAAAGATAATTGCTGAAAACAAGGAGTTTATAGAACGTTTTAAAGGTACATACTCTAAAACATTGCAAGTTCAGTCAAGGGTTAAAATGCTTGAAAAACTTGAAATCATTGAAGTTGACGAAGTAGACAACAGTGCATTAAAACTTAAATTTCCTCCTGCACCACGATCAGGTAACTATCCTGTAATTGCTACTGGTGTTGAAAAAACATATGATGAGCATTTGGTTTATAAAGATGTAAACTTAACCATTGAAAGAGGTGAAAAAATAGCCTTTGTTGGTAAAAACGGAGAAGGAAAATCAACATTGGTTAAATCTATTCTTGGAGAAATTACTTTTGGCGGAGAGGTTCAATTAGGTCATAATACTATGATTGGATATTTTGCACAAAATCAAGCATCATTATTAGATGAAGAGCTTTCTGTATTTGAAACTATAGATCATGTTGCTGTAGGAGATGTCAGAACCAAGATCAAGGATATTCTTGGAGCATTTATGTTTAGCGGAGATGACACCACTAAAAAGGTTAAAGTGCTATCTGGAGGAGAACGTACCCGATTGGCGATGATTAAGTTATTACTTGAACCTGTCAACCTTTTGATATTAGATGAGCCTACAAACCATCTTGATTTGAAAACAAAGGACATTCTTAAGAATGCACTTAACTCATTTGATGGAACTTTAATTCTGGTATCTCACGATAGAGATTTTCTTGATGGTTTAGCTGATAAAGTATATGAATTTGGAAATAAGAAAGTGAAAGAACACTTAGGAGACATTAATCACTTTTTAGAAACTAAAAAGATGAATAATCTTAAAGATATTGAACGAAAAGTGAAAGCATCATAGTGCTACTTATCTGAATATATTTTATTAAAAATCATAATATAGAGCTGTAATTAAATCACTTACAGCTCTTTTTTGTGTTTAAAAAAAACAATAACATTTTTTTAACCTACCCGAATTTAGAGCCATAATCAGAACCAATCATCGATATTTTGATTTTACACCTTGATATTCCCCATTAAAATTCGGTTATCCAGTTTGAAAAAATAGACTTTACTCAAAAGCCCTCTTCCATAACGAATACGAATTTAATATTTTAGTATATTTGTTTCACCCCAAAACAATGTATTAAAGATATTTACCAGCTTTATGGATGAGAAATTGATGAGTGAAGATAGTCTCCTGGAATTAATACTAAATATTGGAGATACTACAGATAATGAAGAATCCATCTTACAAAGGTTTACTTCCCGGTTTTGTGATAAGTTTAATATCAAACATGCTTTTGTTTTAAAAAGAGAGAATAACTCAAACATATATCATAAAATATTCCAAACACCAAAAGAAGGTCTAAACGGAATAACTAATGATGTTAATAATAAGTGTTGTAAACTATTAAATCAATCCCCCGAATCAGTAATGGAATTTACGGTTCAAGATAAAACTTTTAAAATTTTCCCATTACATACTTTTGGATATTTCGTATTTGAGTGTTGCAGTAAACAAGATAATTATTCAATCGATAAATTATCTTTAATATTAAATCATCTTGGAAAATTTTTAGTTCTTTTTGATGAAAGAAATAAAAGAATAGAAATTGAAAATACATTTAAGAAAAGAGAAAAATTTCAACATCTCTCACTAGAAATTAATCATGCTTCTGTATTTGAAAACAATTTTGAAACAGGAAAAGTAATAAGTACTCCTCACCTTTATTATTATTTGGGCTATTCAGATGAGGATCTGCCGCAAACCTTAAATGACACAACAAAGCTTATTCATCCTGAAGATTTACCCAAAGTTATGGATAACATCTATGCTCATTTTGACGGTATTAGTCCAGAATATTATGCTGAATTCAGATTAAAATCAAAATCTAATGAATGGATATGGGTTAATGGACGAGGAAAAGCTACACATCGAAATTCTGAAGGAAAACCAATAACCTTACTTGGAATTTCTCAGGTAATTAGTAAGCGCAAACAAACCGAATTTGAATTGATTAAAGCCAAGGAGAAAGCAGAAGAAAGTGACAGATTAAAATCAGCATTTTTAGCTAATATGAGTCACGAAATTCGTACTCCTATGAATGGCATACTTGGTTTTACAGAAATACTTAAAGATCCTTTTCTTGAACAGGATTTAAGAATTAAATACATTGATTTAATTGAAAAGAGTGGTTATCGGATGCTTAATATTATCAATGATTTAATTGATATTTCAAAAATTGAATCCGGCCAAATGGAAATTCAATTAACTAAAGTAAATGTTAATCAAGTTGTAAATTCTATCTATAACTTTTTTAAGCCGGAGGTATTAAAAAATAAGATGGACTTTATTATTGATATTCCTGATAATAACGACGAAACAATTATAACTACAGATATTGAAAAGGTTTATGCTGTTTTTAGCAACCTTGTTAAAAATGCTATAAAATATAGTACAAGAGGTGCCATTACAATTGGATATAAATATGAAGAGCATTTTATAGTATACTACGTAAAAGATACCGGCTTAGGCATTCAGGAAAATATGCTCAACAAGGTTTTTGATCGTTTTGTACAAAGTAAGGATGTGAGAAAAATAAAAGTTGAAGGTGCAGGATTAGGACTATCAATATGTAAGGCCTACATAGAAATGCTTGGTGGTAAAATTTGGGTAGAGAGTAAAATCTCAAAAGGATCCACTTTCTTTTTTACTATTCCAATGATGAGTTAATTATATACGAAGCCCTTAATATTATCTATTTACTAAATAGATAAATCTCAACAATGATTGGCAATAAAATAAAAATATTCAACACATAAAAAGACCACAACATTAACCTAACTATCTTTTTTTCTTTTATTAGATCTGTTGATTTGATAATAGTTTTTATCTTTTTTCTATCCTTTTTGGCATACAAATTCGGAAAGTACTTATTTGTTGCATGAAAATGTTTAAGTAAAATAAACAAGGCAATTACACTACATAACACCATACTCCAGGATAGGATAAAAAACAAATCAATCAAGTGTGAATAACTCATAACGACAATCTCTCCAGATTCAATAGAATTCCCTCCAAACGCATCTTTGTCCAAAAAATATACTTCTTTTTAAAGTCTAATTCTGTATCTCCATTTAAATATGGAGCATTAAATGTTATACTATTTCTAGATGACATAAAATTGTATATCCATCTTAAAAAGCGATTATTAAACTTTTTCACTTTAAAGCTCAAACCTTGTTTTGCTAATTCGGTTATGGCATAATTAATGTTCTTTGAAATTAAATATGCAAAGCCTTCCTCACATTCGTTTTTATATCTAACAAAAGTCTCATCTGCAATGAATTCCTTCAATAAAAGCTCATGGGAAAACAAAACCAGTGAATTAAGTTTTTGGATAGCATCTTGCATTAAAAAATGGATTTATAAAAGGATATTCATAAATATTATTACAACCTTATTTAATACTGTATTTATGATTAATCACCTTGTTTCATTCTCCCTTTTTCTTGTTCCTTTAAAATATACAAAAGCTGCATTAATAAAAATACAGCTTTTGGTCAATTATATTATTTCATATCTTCTTCAACCATATTCTTAAGCATAAACAAAGCCATTTCTGAAGCTCTGATAATATTTCGCTCACGAATATGTCCAAATTGAAATTTGTTACTTACAGTTCTTTTAGGTCCAGATACCGCAATCCAAACAGTTCCTACTGGTTTTTCATCAGAACCGCCATCAGGACCTGCAACACCGGATGTTGACACGGCATAATCTGTTCCTAAAACAGCTCTTCCACCTTTTGCCATTTGTTCAACCACTTGTTGACTAACAGCCCCATAATCCATCAAATCATCATCTTTAACTTTAAGAACCTGCTGCTTAACCTTATTATGATAAGCAATTACACTTCCTCTGAAAAAGTATGAACTACCAGGAATTGAAGTAATCATATGTGCAATATTTCCACCTGTACAACTTTCTGCAGTTCCTAAAGTTATTTTGTAATCAGTAAATATCTGAGCAATAACATCTACAACAGCAATGTCATCGTAAGCTACAATATTATTTCCTATCAGTGGATCTAATTTAGTTACAAGATCTTCTATCTCAGATTCCAATTTCTTTTTGCTTTCTCCACGACCTGTAAAACGAAGTCTTATTTTTCCTGGAGCAGGCAAATAAGCCAACTTAATAAACTCCGGAATTGATTCTTCAAACTCCTGTAACATTTCAGCAAGAACAGCTTCTGGAATATTGTGTACCAATACTGTTTTATGTACAATACTTCCAATATTAAATCGCTTAGATAATCTTGGAATAATATTGTATTCCATAGCATGCTTCATTTCCGAAGGTACACCCGGCATAGAAACATATATGGTACCTTCGTGCTCAAACCACATTACAGGTGCTGTTCCCACAGGATTACGAATTACTGTACAATTTGCAGGAACAAGTGCCTGAGCTCTGTTTAATTCGTTAATATTAGGTACATATCTTTTCAACAGACTTTTTACATCTTCAAATACCTCTTCACTAAAAACCAGCTCTGTATTGAAAAACTTACACATAGTAACCTTAGTAATATCGTCCTTCGTTGGTCCCAGACCACCCGTCAGCAATACTACATCCGCTCTTTCTGATGTTTCTTTTAAAATATTTAAAATCTCATCTTCTGTATCACTTACAGAATTAATTCGACTTACTTCAAACCCAGCTTCATTCAATTGCTGACCCATCCAGGCAGAATTGGTATCTACCACCTGCCCTATTAGAAGCTCATCGCCAATGGTTACTATTTCAATTTTCATTTTAATTGTTTTAAGACTCCTAGATCCACAAATACAATCATAGAAATAAGAATTCTTGTTCTAAACTTTTATTAGTAAGTATTTATTTTTTAAACTTCTTAAGCGCTCTCACTCGCTCTAGTAAAGGTGGATGTGAGTAATGAAAAAACACATACAAAGGATGTGGTGTTAGATTACTCAACGCATTTACTGAAATGGTTTTTAGGGCAGAAATTAAAGATTCCGGATTATGGTTTTTAGCAGCAAACTCATCTGCTTCATATTCATTTTTTCGTGACAACAAAGTGCTCAAAAGACCTGTAATTCCCGATATCGGACTATACAATATTCCAAATGCTATTAGTCCAATGTGAAAAACAGGTTGTTGAATTCCCAAAGCTTCAGATAAGACTGGTGAATCTACAAATACAGAAAAGATAAACAACATCACTCCTGTTTGTATTATACCAGTAATCATTCCCCACAAGGTATGTTTCTTTTTATAATGTCCTATTTCGTGAGCTAAAACACCAACAATCTCATCTGTTTTTAAATCATTGATTAATGTATCATATAGCACAATTCTCTTTTTAGCACCTAAACCACTAAAAAAAGCGTTTGCTTTTGTACTACGTTTTGAACCATCCATTACATATACATTATCCAGCTTAAAGTTTACAGTTTTACAAAATTCCTGAATAGCACTTTTTAACTCGCCATCTTCTAATGGTGTTTGTTTATTAAAAAGTGGCAACAGTACCGAAGTATAAAACATGGTCATTAGTAACATAAAAGCTGTAACCAAACCCCAGGCATATAACCAAAAATATTCTCCTGCTATTGAGTAAAACCAAATAATCAAGGCCATAATACCTCCACCAAGAAGCGCTCCCAATAATAATGACTTTATTAAGTCACCAATAAAAGTTTTGGGAGTGGTTTTATTAAATTCAAACTTTTCTTCAATAACAAAAGTACTATATATTGAAAATGGAAGATTAAGTATTGTTGAAGCTAAACCAATGATACCAAAAAATACCAAAGCTCTTAATATGATATTATCTGTAATGTTTAAAGCCCAATGATCAACAATTGCAAAACCTCCTGCAAAAAGCATAATTAAAATCAAAGCAAGGTTAAACACTCCGGTAATCCATCCAAACTTATGATTGGCTTTAGAATATCTTTGTTGTTTTGCATATTTTTCCTGATCATAAATCCCTTCTAATTCATGAGGAATAGTCTCTGACCAACGAGTTGTATTCAAATACAATAAAAAACGATCCCAAATAAACTCAATGACAATTATAGCAACTATCACATAAAATATTGTAGTATACATATTTAAATTCCCTTCTTATTTAATACAACAAACCGCTCTTTAACTACAAATATTGTATATAAAGAACGGTTTGCAAATATCTTAAATTTAAATCAATTATGATTTTTCCTGCTTAATTATTTTCGGTGCTTTTACTACAAAATATATTCCCGCCAATACAAACGGAATACTAAGTAATTGTCCCATATTTAAAAACATATCGTTTTCAAAAGCTTCCTGATTTTCTTTTACAAACTCTATTAAGAATCGAGCAAAGAAGGTTCCTATTAAGAACACGCCAAATATTAATCCAGTACGATCTTTAGCATCTGTTTTCCAGTACATCCACATGATGATACCGAATAATACAAGGTACGATAAGGCTTCATAAATTTGCGTTGGATGAGATGGGGCTGAATAAATAGGCTGAGCTCCAGCCATCCACTCATGAATATTTTCAACAAATTTAAAAGCCCAAGGCAAATCTGTTGGATGACCATAAATTTCATGGTTCATTAGATTTCCCATTCTAATAAAGAACGCAGCTAAAGCTGTTGGAATTACCAGGCGATCCAATGTCCATAGAGGAGATTTCTTAGATACTTTTTTAGAGTAGATTAAAATAGCTATCACAATACCCAAGGCTCCACCATGACTGGCTAATCCACCATGCCATACTTTAATAATTTCACCAAGGTTTTGTGAATAATAATCCCAACCATAAAAGAACACATGCCCTAATCGAGCACCAATAACGGTGGCCAGAATAACATACATAAACAGCTTTTCTAACCATGGCAATGGAATTTTTTCCCATTTAAACATTTTTTCCATTAGTTGATAACCTAATAAAAATGCAATTGCAAAAAACAATCCATAATAACGGACAGAAAAAGGTCCTAATGATCCGAAAGGTCCGAAATGAAAAATTTCAGGCTTTACTCCCCATGTAATGAAATCAAGTACCATATGTTATGCTGTATATGTAAAAAAGATAAGAGACAATGCAAATACAAAGTCTCTATATCTCTTATTATAAATCTTTTAATTTAATAATTTTAATTATTCTTGTCCTTTACCGTGGCATTGTTTGTATTTTTTACCACTACCACATGGACAAGGATCATTTCGACCAACTTTTTTCTCTACTCTTACCGGCTGAGCTTTTGGTTTTTCTTTTGGCTTACTACTGCCGGCTCCAGGATATTCGTCTTTACTTGTTTTAAGCTTGCTTAAATCCTGACGTTGACGAACCTCTACTTCTTTAATTTCATTTGGATTTTGAACCGGGATACTTGCTTTAACCAAAGTAGAAACCACATCTTTATTAACTTGCTCTATCATTGTTTTAAACAAATCAAAAGACTCAAACTTATAAATTAATAAAGGATCTTTTTGTTCATATGAAGCATTTTGAACAGATGTTCTTAAGTCATCCAATTCACGTAAGTGCTCTTTCCATGAATTATCAATTGTCATTAAAATAATTGATTTTTCAAGAGACTTCACTAACTCTGCGCCATTAGTTTCATATGCCTTTTTAAGATTTGTATTGATCTGGAAAATCTTCTGTCCATCAGTAAATGGAACTACAATATTCTGATACTGATGTCCTCTGTTTTCGTATACATCTTTAATTACAGGCATTGCCTGAGTTTTAATGCTTTCAATCTTTCTTAAATAAGCACTCCATACATTATTATAAAGCTTATTAGCAAGCTCGCTTGGACTTCCTTTTAAGAATTCTTCACTTTCAAAAGGTGATGAAACAGAAAATACTCTGATTAAATCCATTTCAAAACTTTCGTAATCAGCATTCTGATGATGCTCACTTACAAGGCTCTCACAAGTATCATAAATCATATTTGATAAATCCACCTGAATTCTTTCACCATAAAGAGCATGCTTACGTTTAGTATAAATTACCTCACGCTGAGAGTTCATAACATCATCATACTCCAATAATCTCTTACGAATACCAAAGTTATTTTCTTCAACCTTTTTCTGAGCTCTTTCAATAGATTTGGTAATCATAGAGTGTTGAATTACTTCTCCTTCCTCAACACCAAGCCTATCCATATATTTTACAATTCTGTCTGATCCAAACAGTCTCATCAGGTTATCTTCCAATGAAACGAAGAACTGAGAACTACCCACATCTCCCTGACGACCAGAACGACCTCTTAACTGACGGTCAACACGACGAGATTCATGACGCTCTGTACCTACGATAGCTAAACCACCGGCAGCTTTCACTTCATCAGTTAACTTAATATCGGTACCACGACCTGCCATATTTGTAGCAATAGTAACAACACCTTTACCCCCTGCTTCTGCTACAATTTCAGCCTCGCGCTGGTGTAATTTCGCATTCAGTACATTATGTTTAATACCTCTAATCTTCAACATTCGGCTTAACAACTCTGAAATTTCTACCGAAGTTGTACCTACAAGAACAGGACGACCATCTTTAACCAACCCAACAATCTCTTCAATTACAGCATTGTATTTTTCACGATTGGTTTTATAAACTTTATCCTCTCTATCATCACGAGCAATAGGCTTATTTGTTGGAATTACTACAACATCCAATTCATAGATATCCCATAACTCACCTGCTTCAGTTTGCGCCGTACCTGTCATACCTGACAGTTTGTGGTACATTCTAAAGTAGTTCTGTAATGTAATAGTAGCATATGTTTGTGTTGCAGCCTCTACTTTAACACGTTCTTTAGCCTCGATTGCCTGGTGAAGTCCATCTGAATAACGACGACCTTCCATAATACGACCAGTTTGCTCGTCAACAATCTTAACTTTGTTATCCATAACCACATACTCTGTATCTTTTTCGAACAAAGTATAAGCTTTTAAAAGCTGATTTACAGTATGAACACGTTCTGACTTTATACCATAGCTTTGTAATAACTCATCCTTTTTAGCTAGCTTTTCATTTTCCTCTAATGAGGCTTTTTCCAACTCAGCTATTTCAGATCCAATATCCGGTAATACAAAGAAATTTGGATCATCAGAATCGCCGGTTATTAAATCAATACCTTTTTCAGTTAATTCTATTGAGTTATGCTTTTCGTCAATAACAAAATATAACGGATCCGTTACGATATGCATATTTTTGTTATTCTCCTGCATGTAATAATTTTCAGTTTTAAGCATACTTGCCTTAACTCCAGGCTCACTTAAAAACTTAATCAAAGGTTTATTGCGAGGAAGACCTTTATAAACACGTAATAACTCAAGAGCTCCTTCTTCAGCTTCTTTTTTATTTGCTGATTTCATTTTCTTTTTGGCATCTACCAAAATTCCTGAAACCAACTGACGCTGAACTTCCACCAAACGCTCTACTTTTGGTTTAAGTTCTTCAAATAACTGATCATCACCTTTAGGCACAGGACCAGAAATAATTAAAGGAGTACGGGCATCGTCAATTAATACAGAGTCAACCTCATCGACGATGGCATAATTATGTTTACGTTGAACCAGATCATCTGGCGAAACAGCCATATTATCCCTTAAGTAGTCGAAACCAAACTCATTGTTTGTACCAAAAGTAATATCACAGTTATAAGCTTTACGACGCTCATTTGAGTTAGGTCGATGCTTATCAATACAATCCACACTTAAACCATGGAACTGATACAATGGTCCCATCCATTCCGAGTCACGTTTTGCAAGGTAATCATTCACTGTTACCACATGAACACCACGTCCTGTTAGGGCATTAAGGAATACAGGCAAAGTTGCCACAAGAGTTTTACCTTCCCCTGTTGCCATCTCTGCAATTTTACCCTGATGAAGAACAACACCACCAAACAACTGAACATCATAATGAATCATGTCCCAGGTAATAGTATTACCACCAGCTTCCCATGAGTTATGCCAAACAGCTTTTTCACCTTCTATTTCAACAAAATCATGAACAGCAGCCAAATCTCTGTCAAAATCAGAAGCTGAAACTTCTACAGTTTCACTTTGAGTAAATCTACGGGCTGTATCTTTTAATATGGCAAAAGCCTCTGGTAAAATCTCTTCTAAAACTTTTTCAAGCTTTTCGTCAATATCCTTTTCTAACTTATCAACTTCGCTGTATATCTTTTCTCTCTCTGCAATATCAACAGTACTATCTTCTGTTTTTGCTTTTAATTCAGCAATTCTATCCTGATCATCTTTAATATACGCTCTGATTTTTTCTTTTAAAGTCTCTGAGCGTTGACGTAATTCATCATTAGAAAGCTTTTCAATTTCCGGAGATACAGCCTTAACTAAATCAACAATTGGATTTAGTTCTTTAAGATCTCTCTCATATTTGCTACCAAACAACTTGGTAACGATATTATTAATAAATGCCATTACTACTATATTTCTATGTACAAATTTGAAAAATAACCAGATTAATCTGGTTAGATTAATATAAATTCTGATTAAAATAATTTTTAATCAAATAGTTAGAAATAACCTATAATTAACACTTACAGGTTATTAAAGTAGAAAAACAGGGCCTGCTCTGGAAATAAAATTTGCGCCCGTAAATATTGATGTATAAATATTTCTTGAAGTCTGAATCCGCTTATTCAGTTGGGGTTCCAGAAAATATTCAGAACTCAGGTATTCTGTTATTGGAACACTTTCAATTGTAAGTCCTCTGTATATTATATGTTTTCTTCCCGTTTCAACTAAGCTACCAAAACGGAATTTATTATTGTTTTGAGGTTTCGATTTTTTAATGCGCTGTACAGTCTGAACTTTATCTGATGAATTAATATCAATTTCAATACCATAAGAACGTAAAGTTTCGGCATTAATGTCCATAGTTCCGGCTACACATGATGTCATGGTAACCAAAAGCGTAATGCTTAAAACCTTAAATTTGGACAATTCCTTCATTTACTTTATTAAAAAATCTACGAGCACAAATGTAGTAAAAGATTTGAGACCTCTATAACAATAGAAGGTTAGTTTTTAGAACTAAGTCAAAAGTTGAGAGTTTAAAGTCGAAAGTTTGAATAACAGCTAATGGTCACAAATGGAACCAAATATTGTTTACAACCCAACACTAATCAATCCATAATTGATATGTTATTGTATTACACTATCTCAAAACTAGTCATACATAACAAAAAAAGAGGCTCTTATAACAAAAGCCTCTTAGTATAATATACATATTCTTTTCCTGTTTATTGTGCCGGCATATAAGTTTTAGCCTTTGGTAAAAACTCTTTAATATTTTTAATACGAGTTTCATCTGAAGGGTGCGTACTTAAAAACTCAGGAACGCTACTACCGCCTTGTGACATTCGTGTCCAGAATTCAACAGCTACCTCTGGGTTATAACCTGCCATAGACATAAATACCAATCCCATTTTATCAGCTTCTGACTCATGTGTACGCGAATAAGGCAATAACATGCCGTACTGAGCTCCCAATCCAAATGCTCCCATATAAATAGCTTGTGTTTGTGCTGGCTTTTCACTCAGTGCCACTTGCAAACCGGCTGCAACGGCCTGAACACCCATTTGCTGGCTCATTCTTTCATTACCGTGACGAGCAATAGCGTGTGCAATCTCATGGCCCATAACTACAGCAATACCAGCTTCATCTTTAGTATATGGTAAAATACCTGTATAAAAAACAACCTTACCTCCTGGCATACACCAGGCATTAGGAGTAGCATCTTCCACCAAATTAAACTCCCAGTTAAAATATTGCAATTCACTCTCTAATCCATTATCCTTCATATATTTTTCAACTGCAGCAGCAATTTTCCCTCCTACTTTTTTCACTAAGGCTGTATTTGCTTTATCTGCAGATATCTTTGCACTATCTAAAAACGAATTATAATTAGTTAAAGCCATCTCTGCCATCTGTGAAGACGGGAATAAACTAATTTGCTTACGACCTGTAATAGGCACAGTAGAACATGCAGTAACAAAAGCTGCAACAATACTTACAACAACTAAAATTTTCCAGTAATTTTTCATTATATCTAAATTAATCATGTTTAGGTAATCATATACAAAAGTAATATTTACAACCGAAAAATTACTTTAAGGTTCAATGTTGGTGTTCATCCAATACCTATTTTCTTCTTCGTCATCATCATCCTCTTCTTCATCTTCAAGCACAGATGGTGGTCTTTGAGGCCCTTCTTTCCTGTATACTACAGCCAACATCAATCCTACTAACCCTCCCCACAAGTGACCTTCCCATGAATAAGGCAAATCTACTTTTAAAGGTAAGGCACCCCAAACCAAACTCCCATAAAACAAAATAACAATAAAAGAGATTGCTATTAAACGAAAGTACCTTCTTAAAATTCCACTGAGGGTTAAAAAGGAAGCTAAACCATAAACTACGCTGCTTGCACCAATATGCCATGCATCACGGGCTGCCAACCAGGTTCCTAATCCGCTTAATAAATAAACCAAGAAGAAAACCTTATAGGCAATCTTATTATAGAAATAAAACAATGCCACTCCAAGAACAAATAGTGATATTGAATTTGAATAAAGATGTCCCCAATCTCCATGAATTAAAGGTGAAGTCAAAATCCCCTTGATACCATCAATACTTAACGGTCTGATACCCCATTCTGTTAATCTAACATTCTCTAGTTCCTCTATTAATTTTATGAATATAAGTGTAATAATAAGTATAGATGGAAAAATCAGACTATGAATAAATCGTCTTTTTTCAATGGGCATATGTGAACCTAATCCTTTCAAAATAGTTTATATAGCTTTTATTATGAATTAAAAACTGATTACACTCAAAAGTAATATTTTAACGATAATTAAAAACCTTAATCCATTCTCTTTTGAATGTTTTAGTAGTTTTGCAGGCATATTAAATATTATGAACATACTTCATCACCTGGAAAGTAGCGAAAAAAAGACCTTTAAGCTGCATTTATTTTATAGTAGTATTGATGGAATTGCAAGAGGAGCTTTGATTCTCAATGAGTTTATCTTTATAAAATCATTAAAAGGATCGAATGTACAACTGGCATTTTTATTTCAATTCAGCATGGTTGTCTTTCTTTTTGCCATGCTGGCTAATGAAATTATGCGCAGATACCCAAACCGTAAAACTCTTTTACGTACTGTAGGTATTATTACACGATTGCCTTTAGTTATCTTTTCTATTTTTCCGGCGGTGAACGAAGAAGTTGGCTTATCTCCAAATTTTCATTTTCTGTTTTTAGGAGTCTTTCTGCTATTTTATACTTCGCAGATAGCTGTTGTACCTTCAATCAACCAATATCTAAAAGGTAATTACAAGCATGAAAATTTTGGAAAGCTTTTCGGGTACTCAACAACTGTAAATAAAGTATTAACTATGTTTTCTACTTTTGTTGTTGGATTATTACTTGATTTTGATCCTAATTCATATCGGATATTCTATCCAATGGTAGGAATTTTAGGTGTTATTTCAATATTTCAACTTACCAAAATCGAATTCAAACAAAAGATTGATCCAGTTGTAAAACCAATGGGAAAAGCTTTGGGAGATTCCTTTAAAAGGATATTCAACATCCTGAAATATAATATTCCATTCAGACACCTTGAATTGGGTTTTATTCTTTATGGCTTTGCCTGGATGAGTACACATGCCGTAATTACTATTTTTTACAAAGAGGCCTTAGATTTAAATTACTCCTCTGTTTCTTTTTATAACAACGCTTATAACCTGGTTGCAATAGCTGTTTTACCAATTTTTGGTAAGCTTTTAGGCAAAAGAGATCCCAGAAGATTCGGAATATTAACCTTTAGTTCGTTAATGTTATTTATAGCATTTACAGCTCTATCTGAGTACATTCCTTCGTATAATGAAATATTGGGTATTAAGCTATATCATGTATTATTGATCGCTGTAGTATTTAACGGTTTATTCATGGGTAGTATGCCCTTATTATGGGGTATAGGAAGCAGTTACTTTTGCGAACCTCACGAAGCTGCTGATTACCAATCGGTACACCTGTTTTTAACCGGAGCCAGGGCTTTATTTGCTCCGATTATTGGTATTCAACTGTATGAATTATTTGGATTTAGTATTACCTATGCAGTTGGTATTGTTTTCTTAACAATGGCTATTCTTTTAATGATTTATTCTCAAAAACGTCATCCTAAAAATTAAAAACTTTAGCTAAGTATACCACCCAGGAATATCAAAATAATAGCAATAATTGTTACTATAAAAGCGTTATATGAGAAATCAAGCAAACGATACTGGCGCATTAAAATACGATTAAACAAAAAGCTTGATCGTGTTTGATTTCCAATTTGTAATTCCTGACTTCTTACAACCTCATCCATTGCTGTTTCGTAATCCTGTAATGATGGATTATTAAAAGTAATCAGCAAATTATGCTCTAAATCAGGATACTGCGAAAAAATCTGATTATTTAAAGTTTTCTTAATCAGAAAACCAGGAGTTTTAGACGAAAGCAAACTTAGTATTAATGAAATACCCACACCTATTAATGCTGTTACAATAATTACAGATCCTAGAGGTACATGTTCTATGATATACTGATTAAATACGATTAATACAGATACTAATGTTGTATTTATCCTAACCAAAATCATAGATTTCCTATCAGTCAGAGCCATTGAATTAAATAATGCTCGATACTGGTTTCTTTGAAAATTAGTGAATGATTTCTTAGGCTCTTTTTTAGTATAAAACAAACCTCTATCCTCCTTCGGCGTTTTTATCTTGAATGCATCTTTTGTTATATCTTCTACAAATAAATTATTTTCCATAATTAAGCACGATATCTTTATTTCCAGTTATTAGACAATCAATTCCCTAACAACATTTTTAATTACATATGCAAATATGTATATATTTTACTTAATGACAATAAGTCAATAATCTTTTTAACATAGATTCACAAAATTCAATGATTCAAAACATTATTGGTGTAAAAAAATTAATAACATTACATTCTTAAATATATCCCCTGTATATTTAGTATATAATTCATTTTAAACACCTGTATTTAATGTCGAAACACTCTAACTTAAATAAGATTAAAGAGCAGGAATGGTATCAGGCACTTTATAGAGAATTCTGGAGAAAACCCAATCGCTTAACTGCATTAAAAGTAGTTATTGCTTCTACCGTACAAGTTATTCCTTTTTCTATATTTTTTAATCCTTACTGGGGAACTACATTAACCCTGGGAACTGTTGCTGCTGCTCTTGCCGAAACAGATGACCACCCTAAAGGACGATTAAAGGCTCTTATTATTACAATTATAAGTTTTGCAATCACAACGACCTCAGTTGCTATTTTGAAACCATACCCGATTCTGTTTGGTATTGGTTTTATTTCATCAACAATTCTATTTGTACTAATTGGAGGTGTTAGTGAAAGATACAGGGGAATATCATATGGGGCCATTTTAATTGGGATATATGCCATGCTGGGACTTGACCATAGTATGAACTGGTACCTGCAGCCCATTCTATTATGTGCGGGGGCATTGTTTTATGGTGCTATTTCACTATTTCTTTTATTTAAGAAACCAGGAAGACTTGTTGAAGAACAACTCTCCAGAGGATTTATTGCATTATCTGCATATCTGCAGGAAAAAGCAAAATTCTTTCCCATTAGTGAAAATAAGGAATCAAATATCAGCGGTAAGCTGGCAGTGTTAAATGTTAATGTAGTTACCGCTCTTGAAAAGTGCAAAGAGGTTATAAATAACTATGGTGAAGAAGTAAAAGATCAGAATGAATTAGCTCCATTCCTGCAACGCTTCATGTTATTGCAAAGTCTCCACGAAAGAGCTGCATCCAGTCATGAGAGATATGAAAAACTAAAAGAAAAAGGCGAATACAAAGATATATTGGAGGGTTTTGCAGAACTTCTTCATCAGTTATCGCATGCTACAAAAACATTAGCTGAATGCATGTTAACCGAGCAAAAATACAACCACCCGGTATCTATTGAATGGATTATTAGCGCACTGGAATTTGAAATTGATAAGTTACCTGACTACGATAAGCAATTACTGGAATTACTTTTACATAACCTTACTCGTTCGCATTTATCTTTAAAAAACTTATATAAACCGGAGATCAGTACTTCAATCCCACGATTGGGGCAAGATGACAGAAGTTTCTGGAAACGCATTAAAGATCAGCTCACTATTAAACATCCACGATTCAGATATGCTATTCGTTTGAGTGCATGTTTTTTAATTGGCTATTTAATTGTGATTAACTACAAAATGGATAAAGGTGAATGGATCATGCTTACATCCTTATTTGTTTGTCAACCAACTTATAGCGAAACAAAAAAACGATTATTCGAAAGAATACTAGGAACCCTTAGTGGTGTAGTCATAGGAATTTCACTAGTAGGTTTTATGCCTACGTTTGCAGGTCAAATTCTATTGATCTTATTAAGTGTATATTTCTTTTTCTACTTTAGAAGCTCTAATTATTCTTATGCTGTAGTTTTTATTACAATATACGTATTGGCAGGTAACAATATGACAAGGAACATGGGAATTGAAGTAATGTTACCACGAGTTATTGACACAATTATTGGTGCAGGTATAGCTTTCTTTGCCATACGTTTATTATGGCCAAACTGGCAACACAAGCAATTACCGGGTCTATTATCTTCTGCATTAAAAAACAATGCCTTTTACTTAAAGGAAATCTGGGATGAATATAAATATCCGAAAGAAGATGATTACAGCTATCGTTTAGCCAGAAGACTTGCTCATAAAGCAGATAATTCACTTACTCTGTCATGGCAAAGTATGCGTGTAGAACCTAAAAAAAGGAAACGGGCTTTAGATACAGCTTTTACCATTACCTATCTTAACCATGTATTGCTTTCTTACATTTCAGCACTGGGAGCGCAAAGAGATGAGTTAAGTGAATTACAAATTGAAGAAACAGAGGATATTATTAATACTATAAATTTAACTCTGAATGAGGCTGCCGACAGAATAAATAATCTGCAGCCTAAGGATTCTAATGTAAGGTTGCCTTTATTAAAACCTCTTCTTATTAAATTAAGAGATCAAATAGATGGACTTAAAGACTCTAAACAGAAACAACAATTAAGATTAATTTATAATATAACAGGAGTTAGCAATAAATTACTAAGAGAGTCAGGAGAGCTGGTTAAATAGAGCTTACTAAAAAATATAATCATTTACTATAAAGTTCGTTATCCGTTTTGTATTTATACATCAAGATAACGGACTTTATAGTTATATGCCAAATATTAAACACGACCTTTTATTTCATCAATTAACTGGGTTAGCTTTTTCATCTCAAACTGACGGTTTATTGAATATATTCCTGACTCCATCTCAACTAAATTATACAACGACAATGCTTTCATATAACAGGTCTCTGATTTAACTTCATCACCATTAGCAAGGTGTATATCACCTCCTCTTACCAGCAATCCGGCTACAATCTCCAAACCTTCATAACTTTCACCAAACTGATTTTCAAAAACTGCTCTTAACTGCTCCACATCCATATCCAGAACCTTTTCTTCCTCCATATCAAATGCTCTTTTTAATGCATCTGAATATAACTTTTGAGCCTGTTCAGTTTTACCATCTTTCAATAATCCTAAAATTGCAGCAATAACCTTTGCAATTTCTTCAATCATTCTTAAAATATAATCTTTACGTATCATCTATATTGACTTTAAATAATACCGAAGATAATATTTATTCAAATTAAAAAACTAAAAGATGTATCTTTGGTGCTCTAACTTTTTAAGAAGAACATATGATTATAGATAGTTTAGATAATGCAAAGTATTATCGTAACCTAAGCGAAAGACTAAATAAAGGTCTTGAATTTTTAGAAGAAGTTGATTTTGCAACTATTGAGCCAGGAAGATATAATATTGATGGTGACAATATTTATGCAATGGTTCAGGAGTATAACACTAAAGAGCCAGAAAATGCTCGTCCAGAAACTCATGAAAGATATATCGATATTCAATATATCGACAGTGGTTCTGAATATATGGGATATGCTCCTCTTGAAGATCAGGAGATTTCTCAAGCATACAATCCTGAAAAAGATGTTTGTTTTTACAATGCTGAAGTTAGCTTAAACAGACTTGACGAAGGAATGTTTGGTATTTTCTTTCCAAATGACATTCATGCTCCGGGTATTAAAATCGGAGAATCAAAACCAGTTAAAAAAGTAGTAGTAAAAGTATTATTATAAAAAATAAGGGTGTCATAAAAAATGACACCCTTATTCTTAGAAACGTTTTTACTTTGTTTTAATATGGAATCGTTTCAAGTCACTTAAATTAAGAAACTTGAAAATTAGATCTATCGTTACTTAAAAAACCAACTAACAGTTTAATTTGGCCAAATATAATCTTCTTCTTCCTCATCCCACATTGGGCCAAACTGAATTTCAGTTACCTCCCCGTTTTCAAACCAAAAGTTAATACTTGATTCAGGGAAAGAAATAACTTCATTATCCGGACTCTCAGGAGATGAAATATCTTCTCTCTCATACTCTCCAAGATCTAAATCTTCAACTTTGCTTAGTAATTCTGAATCTGAAGCTCCAATCAATTTCAGACCTTCTAAGGTAGCCTCAGGATCACTAACTGCAATAGAACTTAACTTCCAATCATCTAATTCATCAAATGAAACAGAAACCTCTATTTCATCATAGTGGAAGGCTTCTGTATTGTCATCAGATTCCTCACTAGAAGCATATTCATCAACTTCAGTTGGTTCACCTAAAATCTTTTTAACTTCAGAGCGGGTCATTCCAAATTGAATATCACCATACCCTTTACCAATTAAAATGTCTTTCATTTGATTATAATTTATTTTCTATTGTTAAATGAAACTTGTCATATTAGTATTCTCCTCTATAAGATACACTTAATTAATGACTCATTACATATTTATATTAGTTAGTAATAAAATTTACACTAATATCGAATGCAATATAAACTAATAATTCTTGAAATTCATTAAACCCGGACTAATTTTATTTTATATTTTATAACTTTTTAAGTGCGGTCTTAAAACTATCTACTGATGAAATTTCAGTAAACTTATCTGGCAATTGGTTATGGTAATTTTTAACCTGTAAACCACTTACGTAAAAATTAGTATTTGGAAATTCTTTTTTATACATATTAAAAACAGATTCTAAATCATCATTTTCAGGTGGCGAAATAAAAGAACTAAAAAACGCATTCACCTTTTTTAATTGTTTTACCATTATAATATCTTCAAACGGCACTGAACCACCTAGATATAATACGTTATATCCTTCCTTTCTGGCTATTAAACTATAGAATAACAAACCTAATTCATGCACCTCTCCTTCAACCAGAAAAAATACTATTAACTTATCATTTTTAGCATTTTTCATTTCCTGATCAATTGCTACAATCAGCTTCTGTCGTATCAAATTACTCATAAAATGCTCCTGAGCAGGAGAAACAGAACCTGCCTGCCATAATATCCCGATCCTATCTAAAAATGGAAATAAAATTTCTTCAACAGTATTTTCAAATCCTCTTTTCATTATGGATTGAGTAAGAACACTGTTAAATTTGCCCTCATTCAACTCAAGCATGGAAATCATTAAGCTTTCTATCTGAATATCAATATTTTTCGTATCCAAACACAGATCCAGCACTCTTTCCTTTAACCTGTTATCTTCTAAATTGGCAATATGCGAAATCTTATATCCGTTTTTATTTAATATGGCAATATTTAAAAGTCGTTTTAAATCCGAATCTGAATATAATCTAATATTTGTCTCTGTTCTTTGCGGAACCACAATATGATAACGCCTCTCCCAGATACGTATCGTGTGAGCTTTAACTCCAGAAATCTTTTCTAAATCTTTTATTGAATAAACTCCCATCTCGCTTTAATTACTTTTAACAAATACTTTAATTACAGAATTTTATATCATTATTTCTCTTGTATGGTTAACCATGTATCATATAATTTGTTCATGAATATTTAATTAAAGTTTTTCAAAAAAACTAACAAAGGACGTTACCTGAAGTTTGTATTTAAAGGGTTATGTAATTGGAGTAAAGTTCTTAACTCAGTCAACATAATGCTTTTAAAATATTAGAAAATATAAGATTTCGGTTTCAATTAAAAGTTTAACTTTGTGCGTTGAAAAAGAAAATAAGTATTATGATAAAGTCAATGACCGGCTTTGGAAAAGCCACTTGTGAGCTTCCTGGTAAGAAAATTAGTATTGAAATAAAATCTTTAAACAGTAAACAGTTAGACGTAAGCATGCGCTTACCAAATATCTACAGAGAGAAGGATTTAATTTTAAGAAACGAAATTGCTAATAAATTAGGCCGAGGTAAAGTTGACGTTGGTTTTTATATTGACTTTTTAGGTAACGAAAAAGTTACATCTATTAATGCTCAGGCTATTGAAAACTATTTTAATCAATTATCTCCTATTGCAGATAAATTAGGCTTAATGGATAAAACAGATATCCTAAGAGCTATTATGCCTTTGCCTGATACCATTAAAACTGAACAGGCCGAATTGGATGAAGAAGAATGGAAGATGATTGCGGCTACATTTAGTCAAGCCATTCAATGTCTTGATGAGTTCAGAACACAAGAAGGTTTATCACTTAAAAACGAGGTTACTTCACGCATCGAGAATATTAAAAGCTTATCTCAACAGATTGAGCCATACGAAAAAGAAAGAATTGAAAAAATAAGAGAACGCATTCTTGATCAACTTAATGATTTAAAGGAGAAAATTAAGGTTGATGAAAATCGATTTGAACAAGAGATGATCTTTTATCTTGAAAAACTGGATATTACTGAGGAAAAAGTTCGTTTAGCCAATCATCTTGATTACTTTAATGAAACGATTGCAAACGAAGAAATGGTTGGTAAAAAGCTTGGTTTTATTACTCAGGAAATTGGTAGAGAAATAAATACTTTGGGTTCAAAGGCCAATCATTCTGAGGTTCAAAAGCTGGTAATCCAAATGAAAGATGAGCTTGAAAAAATAAAAGAACAGAATTTAAATATTTTATAATCCATTACCTAATTAATAATATTTCGTCAATGACAAAAAAAGGAAAGTTAATCATATTTTCAGCCCCTTCTGGTACCGGGAAAACCACTATTGTAAAACACCTGTTAACAAAGGATTTTAATATGGAGTTTTCTATATCTGCAACCACAAGAGATCCCAGGGGACAAGAAAAAGATGGTATTGACTATTACTTTTTAACCCCGGATGCTTTTCGTAATAAAATTGAGGCAGGAGAATTGCTTGAATGGGAAGAAGTATATACTGACAAATATTATGGAACCTTAAAAAGTGAGGTTGAAAGAATTACTTCAAAAGGAAATAATATTGTATTTGACGTTGATGTTGTTGGTGGATTAAATATTAAGAAAATGTATGGTGATGAAGCCATTGCTATTTTTATACAACCACCTTCAGTGGAAGAGCTAAAAAACAGATTATTAATCAGAGGAACTGATTCAATGGAGGTTATACAGCAAAGGTTAGATAAGGCAGAGGAAGAGATTAGTTATGCAAGTGGCTTTGATCAGATTATTGTAAATGATAAGCTTGAAAATGCCATCAGTGAGGTTGAATCTGTTTTATCAAACTTTTTGAATGGCTGATCCGCATAAACATATTGGTTTATTCTTTGGTTCATTTAACCCGGTACATGTTGGTCATTTGGCTCTTGCCAATTTTATTGCTGAAAACTGCGATATCAATGAAATATGGTTTGTGGTTAGTCCGCAGAATCCATTCAAAGAATCAACAGATTTAATTCAGGCAGAACATCGTGTAACTATGCTTCATGAAAGCATACATGATTATCCAAAATTTAAAGTCTGCGATATAGAATTAAATTTACCAACACCTTCATATACTTACAATACTTTAAATGAACTCATTCATCAGAATCCTGACGTAAGCTTTACTATTATTATGGGTTCTGATAACCTGATCATGCTTGAAAAATGGAGAAATATTGATGATATAATGCAAATGTGCAACATCTTTATTTATCCTCGCCCGGGTTTTCCTGTCTCTGCTGATCTCATAAAAAATAACATGACTGTTATTGAAGCTCCTGTTTTTGATATTTCCTCAACGCTAATTAGAGAGGGACTTTTCGAAGAAAAGAATTATTCTTTTTTAGTTCCAAAAAAAGCCCATGATTACATTGTAACACATGGACTTTATAAAACTAAAAAATAGATATCTATTTTAGTGAGAACACTCATGGTCTCCCTCACCATGGGCTGTACAAACAGAATAATTTCCTTTACTACCTGATAACCATTGGTTCAATACATCTTTAACCTCACCGGTAAAACCTATAAATGCTTCAATTCCGGATAGCTTTAGATTATTGATTGCACCTTGTCCCATTCCTCCTGCCAATAAAACATTAACGCCTTCTTCACTAAGATCTTTAGCTAAATTGCTTTTGCAACCACAAGATTCCGGCCCTTTAAATTCTTCCTCTTTTACAATGCTACTATCATCAGATAAAGTATAGATTGTAAACTTTTCACAATGACCAAAATGACTGTCAATTGATGTTCCTTTAGTTGGAATTGCTACTTTTCTCATACTGAACAATATTTTATTTTATTATTATTTTCTAATTAATGCTTCGAGGGGATAAAAATAAGAATATTCTCAATATATAATAGATATAAATTATTTAAATTTTCATAAATGTTTTGGAATTTCAAATACAAATTGAGTTCCCTTATTCACTTCAGATTCAACTTTAATCCTCCCTCCCATTAAATCTAACAGTTTCTTTACTATAGCTAACCCCAAACCAGATCCCTGACTATTAACAAGTGCAGTATTTTTTTCACCCTGAACTTTGTAAAATCTATGAAAAACTCTATTTAACTGATCCTCTGCTATACCAATACCGGTATCTGATACTATAAAATGAATATAATCCTGATCTTCCATTACTCTTAGTTCAACAGATCCCTCTGAGGTAAACTTTAATGCATTATGCATTAAATTGGTAATAATTTGTTTTAACCTGCCGGCATCAGTATGAATTAGACAATCACTGGATAGCTTTTGAAGATCTAATTTAATTTCAACATTACTTTTTTCCAACCTGTTTTTCTCAGATATAATAACAGGTATTACATCATTCTTAATAAAAGGAACTAATATTATATCTTCCTGAAATAAGTTTGTTTGCCCTGTTTCAATTTTACTTAAATCTAAAACGTTATTAACCAATCCTAGTAAATATTCCGAATTACTATAAATCACCTGTTTATATGCATCAGCATCCTCTTCGGTATCATAAAGTTTTTGCACCAGAATATTTGAAAAACCAATAATTGCATTTAAAGGAGTCCTGATTTCGTGACTTATATTTTGCAAAAATGCAGTTTTAAGCTTATTACTTTCTTCGGCTTTAGTTACCGCTCTTTTTAAATCAGAAATATCATACGCAAAACATATAAAGTGATCTATCTCAACATTTAACAAATCTAATTTTAAATGTTTAACAGCAGCATTGCTCTTTGATAATAAACTACACTCAAATGAATCTGAATTAATATCAATAGCTTTGCTTGCATCTTTAAAACGATTTAAATCTTTGCTTTCTATAAATAATGAAAAGAAGTTTTTTGCGATTAATTCGTCTTTGCTATAGCCTGTAATTGTATATACAGCAGGATTAACATCAATAATATCGAATTTATAGTCTAATACAAAAATCCCGTCATTGGTATTTAAAAAATAGTTCCTTAATCGAGCCTCCCTATGCATCATCTCCTGATACATAAATTTACGATCTGTTATATCTTCCAGAATCCCAAGAAATCCAATAACCTTATTTTCAATATTTATTATAGGTGATTTATGTGTTTCATACCAAATAATGGCACTACTATCGTCTTTAACGTATGAGCTAATTTCACCCTTTACCGGAAGCTTATCTTCTCGCATTTTAACATACATATTATAAAACCGATCACATAATCTTTTATCAAGATTAAGATCATAATCTGTTTTACCATATATGTCTTTAATAGATTTGTAACCTATGGTATTTAGGAGTTTTTTATTTGCATAAATATATTTAAATTCTGAATCTTTAATATAAATTTCAATATTCAGTTGATTAAATATAAAGCTGAATTCATCGCAAACTACTAAACTATTATTTTCCTTGTTCTTTTCCTTTTCTAATTGATCTACTAATGAAAGTGCATCTGTTAAATCAATCGAAGCATCTTTATTTTGAATATTCCGTAAAGTTTCTTTTAATCTATTGATTAAAACCACTTCTTCAGCTATAACCATATCCCATCATATTTGACTTGAAAATATACTCAATAATTCACTTAAAACCAATAATAGGCCTTGTGAATATTAAATACCAAAGCCCATTCTATACCTAAACGTTTATGAGATAAAAGTATTGTTATGAAAAATAAAGATAGTAAACTCTAAAACTTAATCTATCTTCTTTTTTATTGTTACAATAAAAACGTGATACATTTTTCCGGAGAGAATATCCTATGGCATAAATTGATGTATAACAATCTATTAATTTGCATTGCAATTATTCTGGATGTACTAAAACAACTGAACTAAACTGCTTTTAAATACAGTTAAGGTTATGTTTTCAACTATTTAGTTTGCTTACAAAATCTCTTTTGGAATAACTTTTCTCGTCCAGGTTTTAAAACGTTTAAACTTATTAACTTCTGAATCAGGATTATAGTCTAATGTTGTTTCCCAAGAGTTTTCTGGGCGGAATTCTTCTTCCATTCCATCTAAAACTCCTTTTGAAATTTTATCTGATTTAATTATAACGATACATTCCGTGTTTAAATTGGCACTTCTAGGGTCCAGATTAAATGTTCCGATAACGGTTGTTTCTTTATCAATAACCATGGATTTTGCATGAAGTCCAAATATGGGTTTGTAGCTCAAGGCTTCTTGCAGTTCACCTGTCATTACTCTGGTTCGTTCTGCAGCATCAGGTCGAAATTCATATATGCGAACACCTGTTTTAAGTAGTTTTTCTCTGTCGCTTTGATAGCTACTAAAAGCCTCGACATTATCTGTTGAAGCAAGACTATTTGTGAGTATTCTGATTTTCACACCACGTTCTACTGCTTCTCTGAATAAATTTCGACTTAGCTCTGTTGTAATTAAATAAGGTGTTTGAATATCAATAGATGATTTAGCATGTTTAACAAGATCAATTAAGGCATCAGTAGTAACTCCGCCTCCACCCAGACCTTTATTACCATCGTTTTTACCTGGAATGTCTGAAATAAACTCCACATCATCCAACCAAACAAGATCTCCAGAGTTCTTTATTGTGTCGAATGTAGCTGGTAAATTTGCAATACGTTCTCTCACTTGTGGCCAAAAATTTTCTGGATTACAAGCATATTCATGAAGCTTATCAAATCTATTTTTAGGATAAACAATACCAGGATCTTCTTTTAATATATTAGTTACATTTATACTCAATGAGCTATTCCAAAATTCCTCAAAGGATTTATCTACTTGTTTTGATGCCTTACCTAACAAAAGAACATCCCTATCACGAAAATTATATTCATGATCATAGTCAAAATATTCATCAGCAATATTCCGCCCTCCAGTTATTACTATTTTACCATCAACAACAAAAGTTTTGTTATGCATCCTTTGATTGGCAGATCTAAAATCTGATGCAAACTTTTTGATTTTACTAAAAATGTTCTTGCCCAAATTCACACCCGGGTTATATATTTTTACTGTAATATTTTCATGAGAATTAAACATTAAAATATCTTGTATGTCGGCATCAACCATTATATCATCAACAAGAATTCTAATCTGAACCCCTCTATCAGCCGCTCTTATTAAGTAGTCACAAGCTATAAGTCCAACATTATCCAATGAAAAAATAAAATATTGAATATCAATGGTCTTTTCAGCATATTCACTCAACCATGCCCTGGCCACCATAGAGCCACTGCCATCTTCCAGAACGTAAACGCCAGTTAGGGTATCCATAAGCCCGCTAATATCTTCAAGTTCATTGGAAAGAGATAAAGAGTTATCCCGATGAATACCAGCACAAAAATCAGTTTCCTTGTGTGCGTTATTATTTGAATTACAAGAAATCAACGTCATCAAACTTATCATATAGTAAATGCTCAATCTCATAATTGATTCGATGTAAATTTTCATATTTGATATAGTTGCTCCGGATGGGAATTTGAAACGAAGGGCATTACGAAGCTCCTACCTATCAAGTTACCAAGCCAAATTTGCATTTGGGCACAAATTTAAATCTTTAATACAAACCAGTCAAATCGCAGATTTGGAGGAGCTGATTAAATGCTCGAAAGTTCCGAAAACCGCTGACCCACTTATGTTTTTTATACATGTTAGCGGTTCGGGCTTTCTATTTCTTAATCTCATAGTGCCCTCCATTCGGATGTTTTGCTTGGCAATCACAGCTTGTATATTTATTGTCTGCAATCCAAACTAAATCATCCTTGTTTTTTAAATACCAATCCTTTACGGCATTTTTAAATTCCTATCTATTCTTAAAGTCTTCATTCAAATGATTCCAATATGAACAATAACCACACCCATTCTTGTCAAATTCAACACCCAATAATTCAAAAGTGGGAATGTCTTGTATAATTTCTTTCAAAGCAACGTATGCTATGTCAGCAACTTTATAATTACCACCAAATAGTACAACATTTGCTTTAGTCAGAGTTGTGTCATCAAGTCTGTCAATTAGTAACTCAATAACACCTTGTCTCATTTGTACTACATCCCAAAATAAATTGTCGCCACAAAGTTCATATCTGCATATGTATGGCATTTCAGTTACGTATTTTAAACTGTCGACTTGTGATATAACCTCTCCAAGTTCATTTCTCATTTCTTCGGTGCAATCAGTCAACCTCTTTATCAGTTCGTAGTCGATTTGATTATCTAAAAACTTGTCATACGATGATTTTTTAAACAATATTGGCGATGAAAATGAAATTGAATATAAAGTGTCAGAATAAGTCATTTTATCTGGGTTCCACTCATATTTATCGCTGGGATATTTTTCGTCATATTTACCCCATTCTACGTAATGTTCACGATAAATAATTTTAACAGCCTTGTCATCTTTAAAATATACTGTTTTAGATGAGTATCCCAATTCAGCGGAATAGGTTGAATTAATCAGAATCAGTTTATTATCTTGATAATATCCATATAATCCACCGCCACAGGCTGACATATTAGGATAAAAGACCTTAATCAAATCATTCTCCGATTTTAGCTTATCAATATTGCTACAATAATCCTCAATTTCACCTTTTGTCCATGATTGTCCAAAAGAGATTTGTGTGAAAAGAATCAGTATTATAATAATCAATCTCATAGTTTCAATTTATGCAGTGTCGTTTCTCGCCTGACCGCTAACGTTGACGGTATGTTGCGGGCGGTATTAGGAGCTGCTTTCCTGTCTGTCGTTACGAATTTAATAGAAATTATAAACCTATCAAATTGAGCTATTTGCCGCCTGAAATATACCGTGTGTGTGTGCCCTGCATGAGCAGCAGCGCACACACACCCGAAGTTCTTGAAAAAGTTTAAAAATACAAATCTTTTACAATAAACATCGGGTGTGGGTATAATTTTTATCCATAGGGTGGAAGTCCCGAATGGACGGAGGTAACGCTTCGAACCATTAGCAAGTGACAAGCTGGTTGCTGGTGACAGCAGCAGTGAAGGAAGTCAAACGGCAAACTCCGGTACTGACGGACAGAAATCACATATGAGGCATTATAAACCGGATGAGCAAGCACACCATTGTGACGTCCAAACATCAAGGAGGTGAGTGTTTATAATGTAGATGTGGCAGGCATTGGAAGAAGGATAATACTCTTACCAGGGGAGGGCTCTGTAATCACGTGTTGATAGAGCAGAGCAGTCAGGCGCCTACGCTAAAGCTTCAGCGACAGCGAGCAGACGCCATAGTAGCTTTGGAATACGAGCCGGCTTTACGAACACCACGTTAACGCTGGAAGTCTCACAGAAAAGTGAAGGGCTGAACTTTACATCGCTACTCATCTTTGACGGAGGTATAAGGATTTTGAGCCTTACCAGCCTCAGAGAGTCGTAGCAGGGAATGGAAATTAGTATTATGAAGAAAAGAAAAAGAGACACATCGAATTTAATTGAACGGGTACTACATCCTGCAAACCTAACAGAGGCTTGCAAAGAAGTAGTGCGCAATAAAGGTGCAGGAGGTGTAGATGGAATGAAAGTTTCTGAACTAAAAGTCCATTTGGATAAACACCGAAACGAATTGGAAGAGCTAATTCGTAGTAAAAATTATTTACCGCAGCCTATACGTGGTAAGGAAATACCCAAAGGAGGAGGTAAAACCAGACTATTAGGTATTCCTACCGCCATTGATCGTATGCTGCAACAGGCAGTATCCAGAGTGGTAATGATGCATTATGAAACAGATTTTTCAACTTATAGCTACGGTTTTCGTCCTGTACGTAATACGCAACAAGCAGTAGGTAAAGCCCTTTCTTACATTAATTCAGACTATCAGCATATTGTTGAAATTGATCTGAAGGAATTCTTTGACAGAGTTGACCATACCTTGCTGTTGCAATTGCTGTATCGTAAAATTAAATGTAAACACACCATGTGTTTGATACGTCGATGGCTTAGAGCGCCACTTTTAAAGGATGGTAAATTACATAAGCGACGTAAAGGAGTACCACAAGGAAGCCCCATTAGTCCGTTGCTATCAAATATTGTTCTTCATGAAATGGATTTTAAAATGGAACAATTAGGCTTACGCTTTGTACGCTATGCTGATGATTTCAGTATTTACTGTAAAACAAAAGCAGAAGCAAGAAAAGCAGGTAACACCATTTACTTATTTCTTAGGGATAAACTTAAACTCCCTATCAACAGGGATAAAAGTGGTATCCGCCGTCCGGTTAACTTTCAAATACTTGGATTTGCCTTTGTTCCTATTTACAAAAAGGGTATTAAAGGCAAATATCAATTGATTGTAGCTGAAAAGAGATGGAAAAGCTTCAAAGCGAAACTTAAGGAAATCACCAGAAAAACCACTCCCATGAGTTTTGATGAACGCATTCAAAAGTTAGTAGAAATTCAACGAGGTTGGATCAACTACTTTAAACATGCAAATATCATTACGAAACTGGAGATGCTTGATGGTTGGCTTCGAAATCGACTCAGATATTGTATCTGGCATCATTGGAAAAAACCTGAACGTAAACGAAAAAACCTGATTCGTTTGGGTGTTGATCCTGATCATGCTTATGCTTGGAGCCGCAGTCGTATGGGAGGCTGGGCCATTGCTCAAAGTCCTATTTTAGGAACCACTATCACGGTTGATCGACTTCAAAAACGAGGTTGTATCTCGTTGGGTGATATGTATAATCGGTACCATCCTAAAAACTGTGTAAGTATAAAAATATCGGGGTAGAAAGCTTCGATATTTTTTTGTTTATTTAATAGACTAACACACAGTTATGAAAAAAGAAGACCTATTAACAGATGATTTCCTGAAACAATTTAAAACAGGAGAAGACTTAAACAACTTTTTGAGTGAACTTCAAAAGCGAGGTATAGAACAAATACTTGAAGGAGAACTTGATGCTCATCTTGATTATGAAAAGCATCAAAAGTCTAGTAATCCGAATTACCGGAACGGTCATACTACCAAAAGTATTAAAACTATTTTTGGAGAAAGTGAAATAAAGGTTCCCAGAGACAGGGAAGCTAGCTTCAACCCCATTTTGCTTCCAAAGAGAAAGAACATGGTCGATGGGATTGAGAACATTATTATATCCCTTTATGCCAAAGGTATGAGTAACTCTGATATTGAGGAACAAATCAAAGAATTATACGATATCCGAGTTTCTACTTCAACGATATCCAGGATAACAGATAAGATAACAGATGATATAATTGCTTGGCAGAACCGCCCCTTAGATTCGTTGTATCTGATTGTATGGATGGATGGAATTGTTTTTAAAGTCCGAGATAACTCAAAGGTTATCAATAAAACTATATACATTGCTGTTGGGCTTCGCAAGAACGGAAAGAAAGAGATACTCGGATTATGGCTGGGTAAGAATGAAGCTGCTTCTTTTTGGTTGGGTGTATTGACTGACATTAGAGCTCGAGGTGTTGAAGATATCCTAATTACTGTCACTGATAATCTGAATGGATTTACAGACACCATAAAGAATGTATTTCCTTGTTCAAGTACTCAGATTTGTGTAGTACATCAAATTCGTAATGCAGCTAAATATGTTGTTTGGAAGGACAAAAAAGCCTTTGCTAAGGACATGAAACAAATATATACAGCACCAACAAAACAGGCTGCAGAAGCTGCTTTAAATGACTTTGCTGACAAATGGAACGGAAAGTATTCTTATGCAGTAAAAAGTTGGAAGACAAACTGGGATGAACTCACCGTATTTTATGACTTCCCCATAGAAATTCGTAATATTATTTACACAACGAATCTTGTCGAAAACCTTAATGGTAAAATCAGAAAATTTACTAAAAACAAGCTATCTTATCCTACTGATCAAGCAGTGTTAAAATCCGTGTTTTTAGCCATTAGGGAAGTGACGAAAAAGTGGACTCAACCAGTGAGTAACTGGGGACTCATTCTTAATCAATTTATTACTATATTTGAAGAAAGGGTTCAACTCTAAATTAGCTGAACCCTGATATTTTAACTTACACACTTAATGGGATAGTGTCGTATAATCACCAGCACTCTTTGTTAGCTTCAAATTCTAATTCGTTGTTCCCCTTGATGTAAGGAACCGCCGTATACGAGAACCGTACGTACGGTGGTGTGAAAGGTGCACTGGCAGGGTTAAAACCTTGTCAGCCACCTATTCGATTATAGCCCGTTTTACTCATTCTCCTTAATAAATTCAACCAGTTTAAGCCTTATGTTTTCTAATTCCGATTCCTTATCAGAACAGTATATTGCAACTGTAGGTCTGATTGTTTTTATTGCATTATCAATCGCTTCGTAAGGTTTATCATCAAAGTAATATTCAAACGCTGTAAAATGAATCCATTTTTGATAATAATCCGAGTATAGCTTATTCGTTTTTAAATCTATAAATCTACATGTATTTTTCTCGAAATATGGTTTGCAATATGACCCCATTACTTCAGCTAAAGCGCCATCGGCTACTTTAACTGCGTAATTAAAAACATGCAAATAGAATGGTTGTGTTTCCGGATTATTTGTCAAAACACTATCAAGAAACGCAAAAGTCAATGTGTCATCACTAATTGCGAATTGACCTTGATAAAACATTTTTGCATAAGTGTCAATCTCTGAATGATTCAAATAGAAAGTAATTGGTTTTCCATTAATTTCTTTAACAAACCAGTTATTTGCTAAAGTTAGATTCTTTAGATTTTTGTTGGGTTTGTTATAATCAGGAATCTTTTCTGAGAATGTTTTTATATTCTTCGGTTCTTGTCCAAGTTTACCTGCAGCAATTTTTAATGCATCAGTTATTTTATAAGTTTCCGAACAAGTAGGATTTAAACTAATCAATCGAGAATATATTAATTGCAAATCAATCAAATCGTGAAGTGGTGATTCATAAATGGAAATCAGGAATACCTGTACTTCTTTTTTTAATTCACAAAAGGCTGTTACGGTTGCTAAAGGATAATCCTGAGTTACCATGAATAATTTCTCATTATAACCTTCACTCAATTCAACATTATTTCTATCTGCGGAATAATAATCTTGAAAGTATTTACTAATCTCTGATTTTACTTTTTCAAAATCTTTAATCCTGGATTTATGCATGTATCCAGTTCGGAACTTGAAGTCAATTCGCCACCAATCAGAGTTATTATCAGGGTAGTATTTAAATTCCTGTCCAGTTGTAATTATTCCAATAATATCTGATTCTCCCGATGGTTCAAGTCTTAAATTTGAATATCCATCAGAATCATTAATGTATCCTAAATCCTGTGATTTTACAGGAATCAAACCAATCAGGCAGAATAATATTGTTAGTTGCAGTGTTTTCATAAATGGGCTATAACGGTGGCGGTATGAGTAGTGCGGGAATTCGAAGTACTTACTTATCAAACCGTTGCTATGTGACTCGTCCTAAAAAAAGTTTACATGTTAATGACTTAATCCGGAGATTTGTTTACAACTAAGATTAAGTCCTAAATTGAGTTTACAATTATACATATTTATCTCTAAAATTATCATACTGTTGATGATGGATTGTTAATATCTGGAAATAACTCGAAGGGAACCGAAGAGTTATTCTAGATATTAACAATCTGCAGTTTCCATTACTTCTCTTCTTTTATAATAATTTTTCCATAGTCTTTTTGTGTCTAATTTGCTTTCATGCACATAATTAGGAACAAGGTTTTCAATGCTATTGTGAGGCCTATCTTCATTGTAAAGCGACACAACTTCTTTTAAAACCTTTTTTGCCTGTTTTATATCTTTTACTGTTTTATCCATTAGATACTCATCTTTCATAATGCCATTAATTCTTTCAGCTACTGCATTTTCAAGAGGATCGCCATTTTCTGTCATGCTTATTTTTACGTTGTTATCTTTCAGTAATTTCACATAATTATGCTGACAATACTGAACACCTCTATCTGAGTGATGGATCAATTCAAAACAACTCTCAGACTCTGACGAAATGTAGGAAAGAGCCATTTTTAGAGCCTTAATTGTCTCTACGCTCTCTAATGTTTCAGCAACATGATAGCCAACTATCTTATGAGAAAATACATCAGTAATAAAACTAATATAGACATGTCCACTTTTGATTTTCCAATACGTAATATCACTTACCCATAATTGATTTGGAGCCATAGGCACTAAGTCTCGTATCAAATTGGGATATTTGCGTAACCAATGGAAAGAGTTAGTTGTTTTTACTCTTCGTTTTCTTTTCTTTACCAATAAGTTATTAGCAGAAAGAAGGTCAAAAAGAGCATCTCTTCCCATTTTAATACCATGTTCCAGCATAAATGATTGTAACTTAGTGTGCAGCTTTCGAGTTCCCATTCTACTGTGGTTACTCCGTATTTTCTGAACTTCATCTAAAATCAATGACTCTTCAATACTAATATCACTTGCTTTCCATGTGCTTTGATAATAAGCTTGCCGGGTTATACCAAACCATCCACATAGTTTTGCTAATCCTACGTGAGAGTAGTCCTGTTTCATTTTTTCGATGGTTTGGTATTGGACTTTTTTCTAATTGGAATATTAAACTCTTTTTCAGCAATATCAACCATTGTAGAATAAGCAATTGATCTCATTTCTGCATCTTTTAATTGTTTTTCAAGTTCTTCAATTCTCTTTTTTAGTTGAAGTGTTTCAAAAGAATTGATATCCTGATCTTTTTGCTTTTTCTCTTTCACTGGTTGTTGTTTTGATGCAAAAGTAGTTTTTCGAATTGGAATGCTATCATCATAGCCTAATTTTCGCATCCAGCGTAATATATGACCATGCTCTTCATCTTGTCCGGTAAATTTTTCCCAAATTTCTCTTTTCGTACATCTTGTCCTTAGCCATTCTTGAATGATTAAATGCTTTTCTTCATTGCTAAAATATTTTCTCTCTTTTAGGACTATTTTTCGATCTGTTAGTCCTGAAATAAGTTTACTCTTTTTTGTCATTTTTACACTTATTTAGTGTAAACCTATTTTAGGACGAGACAATGTTTATTAAATGTACTCATGTTCAATTTACCACATCACCCCGCATTACTTATGACCGCGTGTTGAACTAAACCCGCAGAGCGGGAGCTTAGGCTAAAACTAACAAAAATCGTAAGATAATTACATCTTCTACCATTATTAATTTTAAACATAAATATAATGAGTAGAGAATCTTACCTACAGCAAGCTGTTAAAGCTGTGCCTGAGTTTAAATTAATCAGCGAACAATTTTTGCGTAAATACACCATTGCAGGAAAGTCTGAATCCTGCACCCGTAATTATCTGATGCAGATTTCTAAAATGGTACTGCATTTTAACAGTTCTCCTCTGGAGCTATCCATTGACCAAATGGAAGAGTATTTATTCGAACTTCAACTCAATGAAAAGCCAAGCAAAAGCTCTTTTAAACATCTGGTTTATGGTTTAAGAACCATGTTTACCATGTTCAAAAACAAAGAACTTTATCTGGCTCTTCCTTCTATTAAAAGCAGTAAGGCATTACCTGTTGTTTTATCACAAAAGGAAATTAAAACTTTATTAAATACACCTAAACTTTTAAAACACAAAGTCTTATTTGCAGTCATATATGACTGTGGACTTCGTATTTCTGAAGTTATCAATCTTAAGATTGTTGATCTGGATTTTGACCGTAAACAAATACACATTCGACAATCAAAACACAAAAAAGATCGCTATGTTCCAATGTCTTCTCTTACCATTCGGGGCTTTCACAAATATTTTCAAACCGTCTGTCCTCAAACATGGGTGTTTAATGGTAAAATCAGGGGGCAGCAACTAAGCCAAACAGGCGTAAGACATGCTTTTAGAGCTGCTGTTAAAAAAGCAGGTATCAATAAACCCGTTTGTATACATACACTCCGACATAGTTATGCCACCCATCTGTTAGAAATGGGACTGGATATTGTCAGTGTTAAAAATCAGATGGGCCATGCTGAAATTCGAACTACGATGATGTATCTGCATATTGCTCAATCTGCGCCTAATGCTGGTTTTAGTCCCTTATCAAAAATGTATCCCAATGTATGATCAAAACTCCATTGGAGATATCATTCGTAGGTTTCTACCGCAATTATTAAAAACAAGAGGACTTACCAAAAACCAACTTAAAGTGCTTAAGGCTTTAGCTTCTTGCAGAACTCCTGAACTAGGAGGTTCGGTTTTGGCATGCTCTTCTTGTGGTTCGGTGCATTATGTGATGCACAGTTGCAGAAACAGACATTGTCCAAGGTGTCAGGGGATCGATAAAGAACTTTGGATTGATGATCGTAAACAAGATCTGCTCCCGGTTAAGTATTATCATGTGGTGTTTACGGTTCCGCATTTACTATTGGAACTCTTCCGGTTTAACAGAGAAACCATGTACAACCTTTTGTTTGAAAAATCATGGGAAACTATTTGTCATTTTGCCAAAGACACTAAGCTTCTTGGGGCACAGCCTGGGGCCATTGCCATTCTGCACACCTGGGATCAGCAACTTAAATATCATCCCCATGTGCATTATATTATTCCTGCTGGGGGTATTGATAAAAATGGTAAATGGAAAACAACCAAAAGCAATGGTGACTTTCTATTCGATGTGAAACAAATGTCAGATAAGTTTAGTGCCATTTTTGCCAAAAAGCTGCGTAAACTTAAACAACAGGGTAAAATCAATAAGTTTGTACCTCAAGATTTGATCCCGGAACCTTGGGTAGTATATGCTAAACAAGCCTTTGGATCGCCTCTTTCTATTGTCGAATATTTGGGTAGATACTCACACCGGGTAGCTATCTCCAATGCGCGTATTTTAAAAGTTACTGATACTCATGTTACTTTTAAATGGTGCAACAGAAAAGATAACTACAAAACAGTAACGCAGACTATTACCGGTGTTGAATTCTTAAAAAGATTTATTGAACATATCGTTCCTCCTTATTTTAGACGTATCAGACACCTGGGATTTTTAGGCTCCAGAAACAAAACAAAATGCCTGGCCTTGTTACGTAATGACTTAATGGTAAAAATCAATACCATTAAGCTTTCAAGAGCGCAGGTAGTAGAACTTAAATTTGGAAAACGCTCTTTAATACATTGTAAAGATTGTGGTGGTGAACTGGAATTGATAAAATCTTATTCCAGAAAAAGAGCTCCTCCTGTTTGCTGATTTTATTCGGCAACAACCATATATCAATATTAAATAATACACCTCTATCGTGTAAATGGGAAAAGTATGTTTGGTTGGTAAAAAACATTGTGCATAAACCAGTAAAAGCCTAATTAAATTCGTAAAAAAACAATAATGTATTCAATAAGTTATTTTAATGCAATAATTACTCAGGAAAATGGCTATAATATCACTGCTAAAATCCAATACCAAAGCTTAAAAAATACGATTAAAACCACTACGTATAAATAACACATATACAACATTTTACCAAATTGTTGCTGGAATATTGTTTAGTTCAACAAATCCTCCAATGTGTAGGGTGTGCAAGCAACCCTACATTAGAGGCTAAGTGTTATGCGCTTTTCTTTATTTTTCACATAAATCAATTTAAATCTACCCTTTTGGTTTTCACGCTGTTCAATATCAAATTTTCCAGTTGAATTTATCAAAGGTGTTAACTTCTGAAAACCATAATTTCTAGGGTCAAAATTAGGTCGCTTTTTCTGGATTAATCCACCGACATCTCCAAGAAAAGCCCATCCGTCGTCATCTGATAAGTCATTAATTGAATCTGAAATGAGTCTTATCTCTTTATTCGTGATTTTTTCAAATGATTCCTTTTCAATTTCTTTCTCTTCTTCAGATTCTTTTTCCTTAGATTGTGTCTTTAGAATCTCAATATATATAAACTTGTCACATGCTACAATAAATGGGTTTGGTGTCTTTTTTTCTCCAATCCCTATTACTTGCATACCTGCCTCTCTTAATCTTGTTGCTAGTCTTGTGAAATCACTATCACTTGACACAATGCAAAATCCATTTACTTTATCTGAATAAAGAATATCCATTGCGTCAATAATCATTGCAGAATCCGTTGCATTTTTCCCTGTCGTATATCCATATTGTTGTATTGGAGTAATAGCATGCTCTAACAGCATGTTTTTCCATTTTGAAAGATTTGGTTTAGTCCAATCACCGTAAATTCTTTTTATTGTTGGATTGCCATATTTTGCAATTTCTTCCATCATCTCTTTTATATAAGCTGAAGGTATATTATCCCCATCAATCAGTACGGCTAAGTTTATATTTGCTGTTTGTGACATATTTTTCTTTCTCTCAATTAATCTATACTTACTAAATTTAATTCTCCATAAATGTACAAAATCAGAATCTTATAGTCAGTTATTATATGCAAACTGAATTTTTTATTTCCGAGGTAAATTTTTCAGTAGTCGAATTGTGCATAACGGCTCGAATATGCGTAGTGCGGGATTTCAAGGCACTTCGTTATCAAACCGCTACTTTGTTTATTAAGTGCTTTACAGTTCAAATTTACCAAATCGCCCCGCATTACGTATATTTATTGTTATGGGCTGGTTTTCCTTGTTCTATACAGTTACTTCTTTTGGATTTGGTCCGTATTCATTTTCAGAAGAATTGCTGTCAGTTACCATTAGAACTAATAACCAAATTCCACCAATTAATGGAATTAATGAAATTAAAAACATCCACCCACTTTTCCCAATATCATGTAATCGCCTAACAGAAACAGCTAATCCAGGGATTAAAACAACAAGAGCATATAAAAAATAGAAAACTCCGTATGGAAGTTCTCCAGCTGTCAAACCTAAGACATTGTCTAAAATCATTGCAAAAATTGCAAAAATCATATTGAATAATACAAACATCCAATACTCTTTTCTTCTTGCTCTACCATTAAAGTCAGCGTACTGTTTTAATACTTTTAAATACCAATTCATAATTTTACTTTATTCGTTTTCCTACTCGTAAGGTTTTTCGGTTTCACCCCGTTTATTTAAGTGGGCTCTGGTCTCCACATCTTTTTTACATTATCATCAAAATTGCTTTTCAACTTTTCTCAAAATATTTATCAGTTCTATATACTGCACACTGTATCGTCTTCAACTTGCCCATAACGTTTGCCATTAATTTTGAGGCAGTCTGCGGACTGCGTCTTTGTCCGCATGGACAAAGACAACCTGCGGGAACCAAACTCCCAAATTACAGCTAATCTGCCTTTAAATTACATGGCGTGTTGCTAACTGTTGTTTTTTATCTAGTAAAAGTTCTTGTTCCTTTGAGTCTCAACTTTTTATTTCTGAGTATATCATTTATCGTAATATTTTCTTTCAAATTTATTTCATCATTGTTCCAATTTTCAATATAGATTTTACCAACAATTATATTATTTTCTTTCTTTAAACTTAATGGAATAAATCTATAATATCTTGGTCTAACAATTAAAGTATCAACGCTTAAATCTACATAGGCTTTGTTTTTAAATTTTGCACTATCCAATACTTCTATTTCGAAAATATGCCAATAGTCAAAATTTGTCGCTCTAGGTTCTTGTTTCTTAATATTATGTCTTAATACAAATGAATTATTTTCCTGTATTCTATTAAATTCATGCACATGTCTTTTATGTTTGTACATTAATAGATTATTGGTTATACAACTTTCTAATAAGAACATTAGAGATATCAATATAATAGATGTTGTTTTCTTCATTTCAATAGTTAGCAACGGCTCAGCTATGAAGCGTTTTTTTAGTGTTGCGCCTGCGGCAAAAAATATGCTTTATGAGCCATTGTTATGTGCTGTTATTTTCAAATCGTAACTCTATCTTCAATATTTGTAATATAAGAATGTGGGGTCTCGCCAGCAAATAATACATGTCCCCAACTATAAAAAGAATCATTGTAATTAAACTGTGTCTTAAAAATCTTATCCATGTAACATCTAATTACCAATTGACGATGAGGGTCTTTAAAGAAATCAGGTATAAACTCAAAAGAAGGGATATAATCGTAAAGAGAACGACATCTGTCAAATGTAAAAATGTCCAAACACATCTTTCGTTCTTTTGCTGTATAATCGTAGCGTTTGTGATTATTATAATTTATATGGTAAGGGTAGCCATATTTCCCAATTAATAGAGAATACCATAAATGCTTCATTGGAATGTCACAAAATAACCCAATACGTCCCGTCTGTTTTTCAATTGTATTATTTTCTATCTGGGTCACTATTTGTAAAATGTCATCTGAAAATGCATCAAAATATCCTTCTTCTATTGAGTGCATTAAAGAATATAATTTTATTGTATCAAAAGCTGTGTATTTTTCATTAACAATCGTGCTTGAAAAGAAATGTGCTAAAGGTTTTATTTTTTCCTCAATCATATTGTTTGCAAAATGCCAATATGCATAATTATCAGCACTCATTATTAAATCGAATCCACCCTCATCATCTGTATCATAGTTGCTCCAATCTGTCCTTGAAAGTCTAGCCAACTCTTTATCTATTTTTTCACTATTAAAAATTTTCTTATTAAGAGTTGGTAGTTTACGTATTTTAGAAATTGGATTAATTACGTTTGAGAAAAGGTCAGGTATTGCCGAGGAAAAATCTGAATATGCTTCTGAAAATTTGGAAGCTATAACTTTTTCTACTTCCTCATTGCCATGAATACCATGAGCGTCAAATGATTCATGAAATATATCTCCTTCATCACTATTTAATATAGAACGATGCATCCATTTTTTTGAACCAAAAAAGCGACTTAAAAAAGCAACGTTCTCTTTAGTGTTATCTGGGTAGCATGTGTTTACAATTACATTGCTTAAATCACTAATAAAGCTAGATTCAAACATTGAGTTTAAAAGTAGTAAGGCATTATTTTTTTTACTTAAAAGAGAGTTTGTAAAATCTAAATATACGATATCGAATTTCTGTGGATTAGATTTAATAAAGTCTGAAAGATTGCCTTCAAATATATTTATAAAAATTCCCAACTCGTAAATTGCATTTTTAGCTTTTTGATAATTTTCTTTATCAATCTCAAAGGCCCAAACATTTTCAGTCCTTACACCTCTGGACAATAGATGTTTTAAATCATTTACGGGTTCAGGGCCGCAGAAAAATGCTACTTTTAAATCACTCGGTCTTTTTGTAGAATATAAGGAGTTATGGTATTCAACCCAATCTTGGTTTCTGTTTAATTGATTGAATGTAAAATTATCAGATTGGTATATTTCATTCGTTGTATTGGAGCATTTAAGAGTAAATTCATTAAGAATCTCGGGTGTTACTATTGTTGATTGAAGTCTTTTATAGGTCAAGGAACTTATCACATGTTCCCAAACCAATTCTCTTGATTTTTCTTTTTCCTCTTGCTGATAACTATGCATTTATTTTATCTTTTTTTAAGGGGGCTTGTTTGTTTTAATAGCACATAACGCTGGCGGTATGGCCAGTAAGGGAGTGCGGGTGATTTCCTATCAGGTTACACAAAAAGTTGAAGCGGGTTACATACCTTCGCATACAACTAAAACCCTTATTGGCTATACCGTGTGTTGTGGCTCGTTTTTTCCTTTCTAAAAGTATGTTTTTACTGCAAATTCAAATTGATTTATAAATATCTCTTTAAAATTTGCAATATTATTCTGTTCATAAAATAGCAACATCGCCTTTTTATAATCAATTGAATCTACAGTTCTAAAAGATAATGGACAATAATTTTCATTCATTAAAATCGCATTACTCACAATCCGAGCAGTTCTTTTATTCCCATCCATAAAAGGTTGAATATAGGAAATCAAAACTAAAGCCAATAAGGCTTTTTCAAAAACACTTTCCTTTTGATTAATTACACTACATGTATTTTGCAATGCTTCTGATATTTGAAATTCATTATCTAATGGTCGATAATTTGTTCCAGAAATACCAACACGTCGTGTTCTTAAGTTTCTCTCGACTGCTAATTCTTTTATTAAAATACTATGTATATCTTCTATTTTAGAAACACTTAAAGGATACAAGTAATCAGGATTGTCAAGAATAAAATCAAGCGCATCTTTGTGATTTAAAAGCATCGTTGCTTCTTCTTTTGTTTTTCCTGCTGCAGTTTCCTTTTCTTTTAAAAGTCTTTCTGTCTCTAATAATGAATATGTATTTCCTTCAATCTGAGATGATTTCCAACTTAAGTCAATTGCCAATCGCTCAAATTCCTTTTTATACTCAGTTTCTGACAATTGAGATATATTGTTATTAAATTTTTCTTGTAGCTCATTTAGTTTTTGAAGCTCATTATCTGTAAATACGCTGTGCTTCGCTAATATATCATTGATAATTGAGAAGTTGAATCCTTCTTTTATTTCTCTATCATCAATTTCTTTCTCATAATAATGGTCAATATCAATCGGTTGGATTACTTCGTATGCGGGAGAAATAATGTATTTTGTTCCTTTTCCTTGACCTTTAGTTGATATATAATTATCAGTAATTAGTTTTGCTAAAATTCTCTTAAGAGTTGCATAACTTACAGAAACATCCACATTATCAAACACATCTTTTGATGAGCATTCTCCAACTTTCTTTATGAAGTCAATAATTTGTTGTTCTCTCTGATTAACCATCTTTCTATTTTTAGCTCATAAAGATAATACTTAAAGCTCAACTTTCTTCAATATTGAGCTGTATTTATTTTTCAAATGAGCCACAACGTTACCTGTATGTTTTGTGGCAGTCATGCGGACTGCGTCTTTGTCCGCACGGACAAAGACAACCTGCGGGAACTGAACCCCCAAATTACAGCTGAGTCTGCCATAAAATATCACAGGCTGTTAGCATTTGTTACTTCTATTTTCTCGGTATTTTTATTAACTATTGATAATTTGTTATTACAATCATACTTAAATTCAAAGTGTATTATGTATCTGTCTTTATAATTAATTTGTATTTCTTGAATGCATTCATATTTATCAATTAATTCAACTTTATACCCAACACTATAGAATTGCTCATAATAAAGTATTTTCCAATCTTCATCAGTTAATTTTTCTTGTCTTTTCAATAAAGCTTTTCTTGCAATTTTTCTTGGTATTTGTGGCAGTCCACTGTCAATATTCCAGCAATAACTATTTCTTAGACATATAATAACTTCACTCTTATTTAAAATAATATTGTCAGTACTATCACTAACAAATTCTCCATATTCAATTTTATTTATTTCTGGATTACATATTAAATTTATAAAGCGCTTATTAAGTCTTATTGTACTATTTATATTTTGTTCAACTTTCTTGTTTCGGGTTAAAGCTATTTTCAATTGGTCACGATTTTTCGGCTCTAAAAAAACTGAATCTTGCGCATATATTGAAGTACTACAATACAATAAGAATGTTAATAAAATTAGTTTTTCAATCTTCATTTAGTAATCTTTTTGTACAGGGTGGTTTTGTAATAAATGCTAACGATATAAATATAATTACGGGGCTGGAATGTGAACTACATTCTTTTCTGCCTATACAAAGTTAATACGGGATATAAAACTCCCAAAAACTACTGACCAGCCCTTAATTATCATTTACTGTTGTGTGTTTGTTACTTATTCAGGCCATTTAATTGTTTCATTATCTATAAATATAGGACTAATTTGAATTTCAGATAGTTTTTCATCGTCAAACCAAAAATTAATACCTAATGTGTCTGATGAAATTAATTCGTGTGTTGGGTTCTCAATTGTTCCCATATATTCATATTCAATGTCTTTTATTTCAAGTTTATATAATTCTGATAAAACAATATTTTTCGTTTGGCCTATAAAAATTTGATTTAGCTTATAAATTTCTGATTTAACTGCAATTAATATTAACTTCCAATTTTCATCTTCATCAAATCCAACATTAAACCCTAAAGCATTATAATACCACGTTTCTGTCAAATCTATATTTGATTCTGAATATGAATATTTTTCACGTCTTTCTGGTTCCCCAATAATCTGGAATACTTTATCCATTGTTATTCCAAATTTTAATTCACCAAGACCAATGCCTGGTATTATCGTTTTGGGAACATATATCATTGAATTTCAATTTTAAAAAGACTATTATGCTTGTCTTTATAGGTCATACATCCAGTTAATTTCTGCATTTATCCAATTCTCGTTATCTAAATCTGTTCTATCATAATCACCAAAAACGAATTCTTGAATTTTTATCTTATTATTCTCATACTTAAATACTCCATAAAATGGGTCTAGGTAAGATTTATAGCATTGATGGTTTTTAGGTGTGGAAATCCATTTTATTTTGCCAAAATATTTAAGTTCGTTATTTTTCTCAATTTTTATTTGAATAGCAATAACTTCATCAGCGCCAAAATTCCAGCCCTGCTTATTTTTATTAGAAGTAAATTTAGTATTCATTAATTGTGCTAAAAAATATTCAAGTTCATTTCTAGATTTTAATTGGTCTATATTTACAACTCCGTTATTCTTAAATAATGGTTTCATAATTTCGCTCACTTTAAGTAGTATGTCTTCTGGTTCTTTCAGCTCGCGTTTTACACCCATATTTTTTCTGCTATTAATTCTTTTACTTATTTATTTTTATCATTACATTATATTATATCCTGCGGTATCGTTCTTAATAACACACAACGTTTAGAATATGGCGCGTAGGCTGATTTGAAAAACCAAACCTCCAAAATTCCACTTAGCCGAAGCTTTTGATTTGGTTATAAACTTATTCTTTTCACTAGCCGAAACAAAAGTTTCGGCGAACTTATTAAATGAGCAAAACTCCCAAAATTATGCTGACAGCCTATGCCCTTTATTTTTTGTTGTACACTGGCATTTTTTAATAAATTTCTTTCAAATCATCCAACTTCTTGAGTTCCTCACTTAATAGTTTTCCTTCTTTCGAAAACTTGCGGACCTGCCATAAGTTATCTTCAACTTTCTCACAAGTCATCATTAAGGTTTTGTCATTGCGATACATTGTAAAATCTTGGTCTGGATAACCATTTTTATAATTTATAGTCTTGCTAATCACACCATTTTCATGGTAGTAAGTCCAAATTCCGTTTTTATTGTCCGACAAATATTGGCCTTCTGATTTTATGAAATATTTAGTCTCTGGAATTTTGTTATAAACAATTTGATACGTTGCTTCAATTTTCTTAATGACAGAATCTACTTTTTCTGTTATCAATACTTGTTTTCCATTATGTTCATTATTTTGTAAAGGTCTATACTCATAATAAATCGTTTCATTGCTTGACCATAAATCCCCATCCGAGTGCACAATGTCCATTGAGCTACCTTCAGTTAATTTATAATGAATCCATTTCCCATTTTTCTGTCCGTACTGGTCTATCTGGTTAAATTTTATATTTCCTAACATTACGTAGTCTTTTTCAATATAAATTGTGTCATTTTGAGAATAACAAAACCAGATATTAAGAAATGTAAATATTAAATAAAATGTTCTTCTCATAGGATGTTTTTTATGCTTGTGTACAACTTATAAGGATTTTATCCTTACCAGGAGCAAGATAATAAAAATATTAAAGCGTTAATTGTAAAAATAGACTTATAGAATATACTTAGTGGTTATTAAGGATAAAATTATGTTGAACGATGGCGGCTATAACTATGGGCAATTCATTCCTGCTACTTTCAGTAACTTGGAGACCTTTTCGTTGACTTTTTAAGTATGAATTGTTTTTCATTATACTGATTGATAAAAATGATCGATATTACTAAACCATAAAGCATAACATTCCCATCGTGCCTTTTTTAAAGACATTTGAGATTAATTCAAAAAACAAAGAACGTTGTATTCTTATAATCATTCTAGTTGAGTAATTCTTTTTAATTGAAGCATAATGCCCTGCTTACATATTGGACAAATAGCAGGATCATTACCTGTTATTTCTCTCACAATTTCATAGGCACACAAGCCTTCTAATGTGGATAAATACATCACTTTACCAACTAAGGAGATTACCTGTTCTCGTTTTCCATTGATATGAGCTGTAGCAAATACACCAATATATCTGATCTTAAAAAATCCTTTGGGTAACACATGCTGGATAAAACGTCGTACAAACTCAACTGTATTTAGCTGCATAGCCTTTCGGGATCCTGTTCGATAATCCTTATAATTAAAGCTTACGGTTTTATCTGTTAATGTTAATAATCTGCTGTTTGATATCGCAACCCGATGAGTGTATCTTCCTAAATATTTTAATACACTAGTCATTCCTCCAAAGGCTTTTTTGCTATATACATTCCATCTATTTTCATAAAGTTTTTCTTTCATAATCTTAAAGCCTTCATAGTTGGATGGAAGATTTAGCACCTCATTTTCCAGTAAGTTTTTGAGTTTTTTCATTAGAATTCCTCTGAACATTGCAGATAAAGCCTTAATCGGAACAAAGAATTTTCTATTGGAAGAGATCCATTCAGCTCCATCACTACTTAAGCCTCCCGCAGGTACCAACATATGAATATGTGGATGATAGGTCAATGTTTGACCCCATGTATGCAATATGCATAATGCACCTACTTCAGCGCCAAGGAATTCAGGATTTCGTCCTGCATTTTGCAAGGCTTCTGATGCTGATTGAAACAGCAGGTCATAACACTGTTTCTGGTTGATATAAAACAAGGGATGCAAGGTATCCGGAATGGTAAAAACAATATGAAAATATCGTCCCGGAACCAATCGACTCTGCAACTTATCCACCCACTGTTGCTGTTTTAAATACTGGCATTTGGGACAATGTCGATTTCTGCAAGAGTTATACGCCTGCTGTTTATATTGGCAATGGTTACAACCCATAATGTGACCTCCTGCCTGAGATGTTCTACATCGTAAAAGAGCATTGAGTACTTTATCTTGCTCATAAGTAACATTGTAATTTTTATAAAGCTCGTCATAACAAGCTTCTATTACATCTGATACTTCCAATCTGTATCGTTGGTTTTCTGATTGTTTACTCATGGCTTAAGGGATGAAGTAAATTAGGAACCTCTCCGTAATATGGATGTACCAGATGCAAATACCCTGACGTGGTTTTTAAAGAACTGTGCCCCATCATTAATTGAAGTCTCTTCAAATTGACTCCACGTTCTAACATATGAGTGGCAAAGCTATGACGTAAGGAATGAATGGTTACTGACTTTTGTTTTATTCCTGCTTTTTGAGCCGATCGTTTTACTACTTTAAGAAAACTTGTTTCTGAATATTTTTCACCTCTTATTCTGCCTTCAAATAGGTATTCTGCCGGGCGATAATGCTTATAATAAAACCGAAGTTGTTCTATTAACTCGTCAAATATGGGAACTTCCCTTATTTTGTTGCCTTTACCTTTAACACGTATTATTTTACGTGATGAATCAATGGATCCTGGCTTTAAACTTAACACTTCTTCCCTTCGTAGTCCGCTCGAATATGTAAGCATTAATAACGTCCTGTGTTTTAAATTGTCTAAGGCATTTACTAATTCATAGGCTTCTTGCTGAGATAAAACAGCTGGTAATGCCTTTTTTGTTCGAGGACGTTTGATTCGTATTGACTCCCATTCTTTGCCAAATATATCAACCTGTAAGATCTTCCAGGCACTTATCATTTGATTCACATTAATGGGTGATAACTTTTGTTCTTGAATCATATAATAACAAAAGTCTTTTATCTCACTTCTGGTTAACTGATCTGGGGAAAGTTTGTAGTAGGCAGATAAGCGTCTTAAAAATTTAGTGTAGGTATTAATGGTTCGTTCGCTATAATTGCGCAAACGCATCTCTTGCTCGTATTGAGCTAATAAACTTTTTTTTTCATAACCTAATGTTTTTATTTATACTACAGTAAGTTACGAAATTCTAGTTAGCTCCGGCAGGAGCTTTCGTTCAACGGCTCGAATATGCGTAGTGCGGGATTTCAAGGCACTTCGTTATCAAACCGCTACTTTGTTTATTAAGTGCTTTACAGTTCAAATTTACCAAATCGCCCCGCATTACGTATATTTATTGTTATGGGCTGGTTTTCCTTGTTCTACACAGTTACTTCTTTTGGATTTGGTCCGTATTCATTTTCAGAAGAATTGCTGTCAGTTACCATTAGAACTAATAACCAAATTCCACCAATTAATGGAATTAATGAAATTAAAAACATCCACCCACTTTTCCCAATATCATGTAATCGCCTAACAGAAACAGCTAATCCAGGGATTAAAACAACAAGAGCATATAAAAAATAGAAAACTCCGTATGGAAGTTCTCCAGCTGTCAAACCTAAGACATTGTCTAAAATCATTGCAAAAATTGCAAAAATCATATTGAATAATACAAACATCCAATACTCTTTTCTTCTTGCTCTACCATTAAAGTCAGCGTACTGTTTTAATACTTTTAAATACCAATTCATAATTTTACTTTATTCGTTTTCCTACTCGTAAGGTTTTTCGGTTTCACCCCGTTTATTTAAGTGGGCTCTGGTCTCCACATCTTTTTTACATTATCATCAAAATTGCTTTTCAACTTTTCTCAAAATATTTATCAGTTCTATATACTGCACACTGTATCGTCTTCAACTTGCCCATAACGTTCGGTAAAAAAGACGTGTGTACCTAAAGTACAACTACACCACTTTAGCCTCACCAAACTTATATATTAAATTCAAAATTTCAATAACGGAATTTACACATGGCTTTTTTACTTTGTTACATCCTGCCTTTTTGTTATCCCAGTGAACCAATTATACCTCTAAACTTTTATAAAAGAAGTACAAACAACTGCATCTCCAAATTACAACAAACAAAAATCACTGTCAAAATACAACTACAAAACCAGCACGGACCATTTTTGAGCGAACTCCACCTCTACCTTTTGCAAGTGTTTAAACAACTAAACCTTTACCAAAATTTGCGTTCGAGAGACAGGAAGATGGCTGCTAAATAGAACGTAAACCTCCAAACCTTTTGCTACATGCAAAAAAACCAACTGACCAGAATAACAAAACAACTTAGCCAACCTTGACCACTATATAACACCCAAAGGTTCAAAACCAAAAATACCCGAAAAAACTAATTAAACCCCAAAACCAAGAACTAAACCTAAAATTCCAGAGAACCAACTTAACTCGTTGATTTTTACCGTGCGTTGGCGTGCGTGGCGCAAATTGATTCAACAACCTACTAACTCAAAAATTCTCCCAAAAAACATCCATGAATTATTTAAGGTTGGGTGATAACGTTCGGTAAAAGAGACGTGTGTACTCAAATTACAACTACACCAATTTAGCCTCACCAAACTTATATATTAAATTCTAAATTTCAAATAACGGAATTTACACATGGCTTTTTTAGCTTGTTACACCCTGCCTTTTTGTTGACCATGAGAACCAACCGAACCTCTAAACTTTTGCAAAGCAACAATTAAAATCAACATGAACTTATAAAATACAGCCAAACAAAAAATATCCCAAAACACTGCTAAAAAACCAAAAACAACAATTTTTGAGCGAACTTCACCTTAACCTCATAAAAGAGATTAAACTTCCAAACCTTTGCCCAAATTTGCGTTCGAGAGACAGGAAGATGGCTGCTAAATAGAACGTAACCCTCCAAACTTTTTGCTACATGCAAAAAAGCAACTGACCAGAATAACAAAACAACTTAGCTAATCCGAACCACTAAAAAACGCTTAAGATTTAAAACCTGACATCCCTGAAAATATTCAAAAAACCCAAAACCATGAACTCAACCTAAAGTTCCTGAGAACCAACTCAACTTATTTATTTCTGCCGTGAGTTGGCGTGCGTGGCGCAAATTGATTCAACAACCTACTAACTCAAAAATTCTCCCAAATAAAGTTTTAAGTATTTAAGGTTGGGTGATAACGGCCACTTGTATGAGCAGTAGCGGTTTGCGTGCTACAAACTTATCAAATTATGATGAAGTTTGAACGGCGTACAGAACTTAAAATTAAGCACTTTTGCCGCTATTGCTTATACAAATTGTTGTATGCTGGCGTTTATTCATTTCTATCTGTTTATCAATCAATTATTCATTGTTTTATCTCTGTCTCAAACTGCACTAAGCTACCTAAGAAGCACAAATTTATTTTGTTTTTTTGAGCGTCGGCAATCCCAATGCCCTGTGGGCAAATAGTGTCGGCTTTGTAAGCTTTTTGACAAAGCTTTGGATTGAGAGTTGGCTCGTGTGGCTTTGGCAATATGCTTACAAATAGGAAGGGCAATAACACTCTGTTTTATCCAAAACTCCAATAGCTTTGGATTAACAACTAATCCAATCTTTGTATCGTTAAAAACACTCATTTTATTACCTTTTCCAATTATCCACGTACTCCAATAATGATTTTACTCCATTCTTAGGTTGCAAAGAAAACAATTGGATATGTAATGAAGGTAGAGATCCTATTCTTAATAAAGTATTTAGTTTAGGGAGAGCAAAATCATCTATATTATTATTATACTTTGACCATTTATCGCAATCAAATATTTTCTTCAATAATATTCTGTCCTTAATTAATACCATTAATAATTCTTTATTATTTCTGTCAAGTCTTTTTTTGCCAAGTAAATACTCATCTTCCTTTAATAATATTGATGATTCAAAGTTTAATACTGCATTTACAGCAAGTTCATTCATTTTTGAAGTTACATTCTTTTTAAATTCCTCAGTCATAACTGGAGATATAAATATAATCTCTTTTGCATTTTTGAAGTTGGATTGAAGTTGAGCAAGTTCTTTTAAATCATTTACTGGAAAATATTTTTCATTTTTTTCATCTAACTCTTTTCTTTTGTTTTTTAATTCATCATCATTATTATAAGAACCTAAATAAAAATCTAATGCTGATTTAGCCTGTCTACCTGATATAGATATATCTGAAACCACGGCTATTGTTTGTGAAGTATAACCATCAGAAATAAGCTTTCTAAAATCCTTATCAACATCAATATCTCTTTTTAATATACGACATTTGACAAACAACCTTTCTAAACCATTTCCATCTTGATAAGGTTGTTTCAAAGGAAATAATAAATGATTTATTGATTTATTGTATTTTAATATTTTTTGATGAAATGAATTAATGTATTCTGTTTTAATTGGAACATGAGCTTTTAAACACTCAATTATAGCACTATACAATTTTTCAATTGAATACCCCTGTTCTTTCATATATGATTTAAGCTCAGAGCCCTCAATTGACTTTTCATTAAACAAACTTAACCAAGAAACTATACGTTCTTTAATATTGCCAGTTTCAGTATAATGATTTTCAAGAATGATTTCTAAATTTGCTGTGTCTGTTTGGATATATAATTGTTCTGCTCTATTGTAAGATTCATTTTTAGGAAATAACAATTTATTTTTCGTTAAAGATTCTTCATTTGCGTATAGTGCGTCATAGATTCTTCTTCGTTCTATAATTCTATTAAATGCTTTTGTTAATTCGTTTTCTGGTATATATATGTAATAAGTTTTTTCTTTAAGCTTAATATATGAAAATGGAATATTATTTACTAAAATAGAGTTATCAGCCGATATCGGTTGAAAAGAGTTAGAATTATGGTCATAGTAACGTGCATTTTCTAATGTAACCTTTTCTGTATCTATAAACAGAAAGTTTTCAGTAGTTTCTGTGATTGGATTGTATTTTGAATCAAATGAAACATCAGTTAATTTAAAATCTTCAAAAACTAATTTTTCTTTATAAAGGTTCACACTATCTTCTATTATAAAGGATTCTTTAATTATGGAAAGGTAATTCATAAAGACATCACTAATTTCAGATTTTGGTACGGTCAATTGTGATTGAAAACTAGTGAAAGATTTTTTTATTGTATTAAAAAAATCAAGCAAAGACGTTTGACAATTATCAGTTTTACTATCTACTGTGAATAATATATCTAAGATGAAATCTTTTTCGTTTTTGACATGATCAAAATGAACATTAAGATATTTTACAAGTATGTTCTTTTGCTTTTGAGCATTACTTTTTAATATCTCAATAACAGTTAGAGTCCAGTAATATTGAAAATCATATATATTTTCAACATTAACATTTTCAACCATCTTAACAAATTCATTAATGAAATTTATCTTATCACGACTATTGCTGATTATCAGTGCAGAACTAGGAAAGAATTTTTCTTCTATATAACCTAATGAATAATTAAATGGATTTTCATCGGAGGTTATCTTAATCTCAGAGTTGTGCGGCAATTTTATAATTTCAAGCAAATTCTCCCAATATGAATCAATATCATTTGGTTTGACGATGCCATTTGAGTTTACAATTTTGGGATATGTTGAATAAAAAGGAACTAATGGTCGTCCGTTATTAAAAAAAACTGGATTATAGAACATCGGATAATTAACTCTATATTTCTCCTTAAAATCCATATGTTTTTTAATCTTCTTAGCGAGAGATTTTAGGAAAGAAACAAAATGCGATTTATCTAATTTGTCATCAAGGCTAGTGAATTGCTCTTTGGGATATTCAAACTCATTATTCTTTTTATCTGAACAACTAATAAAATCAAATTGTACATGATTAATTTCCCTATTGATACTTTTTATAAATATTTTGCTAAGAGTTTTGTTTTCTAAAACAATTAGACCATTTACCGCTAAATTTTGCATAGAAACCTTATGGTTCTCTGGATATAAGCAAACATCTTTATCTTGCAACCATTTAAAAAACAGAGAATCATCTGTATAGTCATTAATATCATCTAGAAAACTATCTAAATTTTCTCTTTTAGAAAAAAGTAGATATAATAATATATTCCTATATTTTTCAATGAAGTTATTTTGGCAATTATATTTTGTGAATGGTGAACCTTGCACATTAGCTAGTAGAATAGAATAACTATTTCTTGAGAAATCAGAAATAGTAAAGTTTTCTAGCTGTTTGATCCAAATAAATTCAATATTTAAATCAATTTTTACAGTCTCCGATTTCTCTAACAAAAGAATCCATGAAACTGTTACATCTTTATGGTCTTCAGCTTTATGAAATAGTGTAAAATAGCATAAGCTATGGTAATATAAGACAATATTATTTTTGTCGTTTAAAAAAGAGTTATCTTCAGTGGGAGAACTCCAAATACTAAATCTGGTAAAAGCATAATTTGCTAATTTATTCGCAACATAAATATCAAGTTCATTTTGATTAATTATTCTAAAAAGTTCCTTTAAAAATAATTGACGGTCATTAATATCCTCAAGTTTTTGTTCTAGCAGATCATAATTTTCGTTGCAATATTTTATTTCTGGTGTTTGGATTGCCGATGTTATTAATTCTAAAGAGCAATTACTTTTGAATTCATCGTTCAACTTGATATTTGCTTTCATTGCAATTGTAAGTATTAATAATTTATCAGCATTACTATAATTACTTTTTATAGAGGCATTTTCTATTATTTTATCAAGACTAATTTGAGATTCTTTAATTTTATCCCACTCTAGGAGAATTGTATTCAAATAATGTGTGAATGATAAACCTTTTAATTTGTCAATATGCTCCCCTAATCCAATAAATATTTCTGGAGAGGTATCAAATAAATCTTTGTAAAATATCTTATATAGAGTACCTCGACCATCTTTAGTGAATGGTAAAATTTCGGCAAGCTTTTGTCTAATATGCTTTAATCGTCTATCATCTTTAAATTGGAAATAGAAAAAGCGGATATTGTCTTTTAAACCGAACTTAACATCATTAGTTAGATTTTCTAACAACTTCAAAGTGTCGTTAATTTCCTTATCTGAAATTATATTTTTATTTTTGTTAGCCTTGTTTATAGTGTATTTAACATTTTCTGCATATCTCTCAAATTTATTGGATTCACGATATTCTTTTACATTGCATATTTCAGATTTAGATTTATTTAATTCAAGATTATTTATATTCAACCATTTTTCAATTTCATCATATAGCTCAATTGCTCGTTCCTCAGTTTCAAGAAAAATGTATGCATCATCAACAAAGCGATTATAAAATTCCCTTCCTTTAAAATCTCCTATATAATCTTCAATTGTTTTGTCAAGTCCCAATAAATATAATTCGGCTAAATATCTTGCATAAGCAGGACCTTGAGGAACTCCATTTTCAATATTACCAGTAGTTTCTTTAGTTAACTGAACGAGATATTTTATAATATTTTTAAACTTAAATAATTCATCTGGAGCCAGCTCATTTAGTTTTGATTTAATACTCTTAGGAGCTTCTTCATAAAGTTTTATACTTAATCTTTGTAGATTTATATTATCATAAAACCCTTTAATATCGATTTTAATCAGATAGTAATTATCATACTCTCCATTAAAGAGCACATGTTCTGTGTTTTTTGAAAATTTACCCCAATTAGCAAACCAATTAGTAAATATGTTATTATTATAAAAACTTGGAGAAAACTCATATCCATATGAAAAATTTGAAATCTCAGAATAGAAAAGATTATTTAGTATATAAAGGAAATAGGAAGACACAAAGTTGCTTTTGTATTCAAGGTTATATAATATTCTTGTTTTTTTTCCTTCAATTCTTTCGAACTTGAAGGATTCGTTATTTAAATCAATCTTCCCATTAAGAATTTCTTCAATTTTATTTTTAACTGCTTCTTCTTTTACGTGTTCAATTTTCTTTAGCTGAGGGAAAAGAGGAACCTCGTCATTCGATAATGAATATTTTATTAATGCTTCTTTTAAGTTTGAAAATAAATTGCTATTAATATTTTTTATCCCAAACTGTGGTATATCTTCTAAAACGACTCCTTTTATTAATTCAACTGGAGAAGAAACATCTAACTCTTTACAGAGTGTGCAATCGTTCCAAAACCTGCATGTGATTGGTGAAAGATTTTCAATATTAGTTAGTTTTTTTCTTGTTATTTCCTCGTTGAAACCTTTAATATTTGAAAACAATTCTAGTAATATATTTTTTCCAAAATTTGGGTCTTTTTCAGTTTTAAGATTTCCCAATAAACCACTTAAAATAATCCTTTCTTTACCACCTAAACCTTTTTGATAATCTTTAAGCAATACGGCTAAGTGTCCGCAATTTTTTAATGAAGTTAAAATTTCTTCTAAAGATGTATCGGAAGATAAATAGAAATGTTTTACTTGTTTTGATTTTAAATACTTTTCTGAAGTATCTAAAAAAAGGTTTGTGTCAGAATTTTCTATAATTTTTAATAAAAATTGTCTTGAAATGGTTTGCTTGTTTTTTAATATTTCAAATTGCTTGGTTAGAAACTCATTATTTGGAGTTGATAACCAGTTTTCTTGATTAAAATCAAATTCATGATTTTCATCAAGGAAAAATGACAGTTTTTGGGAAACCTTATTTTGAGATAAAGGTAGTTTTACACCTTTGCCAACACCTTTTGAATTTTCTCCAACAAAAGCAACGGCTGGAAATTTATCAGCTATAATATTATTTTGTAATTTAACATGCGATAAAATATATGAAATAAGATAGAAGCCTTCTTCTTTACTAATTAATTCGTCAAAAACAATCCAGATGTGAAATCCTCTTCTTCCAGAAAACTCTATTAGATAGGGTATATTAATTGATTTAAGAAATGCACAAATATCATCAGTAGACCTTTTAACTAATTTAAGATTAGTTTCATTAACAGTATTTGAATCTATTTCTAGTTTTGAAATATCTAAATCGATACAAATCCATTTTAAATATGCAGCATTTAAAGTATGTAGCTCTTGATATGTTAAAAGGCTCTTATTATCTCTTAGCATATTCTCTATTGTCACTGAAGTGATTTTTTCTCTTACTAAGCGATAAGATCCATCATTTAATTGACGTCCATATTTATAATCATCAACATAGAATGTATCAAATAACTCATTCGCAATATTTTTGTATATGTTTTGTGTACTCATATTAGCTCAAAAATACATAATAATAGGTGTTTTATAGTTATTCCCCTTCTTTTTTAAACTCTAATTACATCTAATTTGCAATACTTTAATCACATTTAGTATATATGAAGTTGCAAGTTTGCACTAGTGTGAGTGCAATAAAACAGCTCTTTTGCAAATTTAGGTTTCAGCGTTGGCTCGTGCGATTTGCAAATGTGCTGTTTGCGGGTGGGGTTTCAATTTTGTACTAAGGCTTCAAGTAACGGCGCGTGGGAAAAAACAAAATAAATTCCTCCAAGTTTGCACTATCTTTTCTTCAATGAACTATCTCTTCTTCGCTTGCATACAACGGTTCGTATAAGAATAGTAGCCGATTGCGTAGCACTTTCCTGTCAAGTTACAAGAAAGTTGAAGCGGGCTACAACCCTTGACTTTACTACTATCTCGGCTATTATTTTTATACATTGTTATCGGCTTTTATTATTATTCTCGAATCCGTGCTGCATGAGGTCTAAGTTGTGCCATAGAAGGATGTAACCTAACACCTTTAGATTTCGAATGCATTTTTAATCCTCCTATTTTTAGTTTTGTCTCGCAGTCTGACGAACCCATAATAACTAAATTAGGTTTTCCTGATTTCAATATTTTGTCATGATTTTCTCCATCTTTAACTATGTAACTTAATTCTGTTTTCCGATCATTAGCTCTTTTAAATCTCTTCGATTGATTAATTAACTTTCTAATATAATGCTCAGAAGCCAATTCGTTGAAATAAATTGTTTCAAAACAATTAATAATCTGCAACACATTTAGACTATCAACATCATCTATATTGTGAATTTCATGATGCTGTTGTTTTTTAAATCCAACTTTGTAAATCATTGAGTCGTAAAAAACAATTGACAATTCCGAATTGAGGGGAATAAAAATTTGAAGTCCTGTATTTCCATAACCAGTTTTTCCATGTTCCCATTTCAGACTTTCCAAAAACTGATTGTATTTAACTATTGGAAAATCTGAACTTATAAATGGTGTTTCAGTTTTATTTATTAACAGTTTATAATCTAAGTCAAGCATATTTTCCACTACATGAGAAAGATTTGACAATACCATTTTTATTGCATCTTCATGAGTTATTTCAGGAACAAATTTAGTTGTGTCAACTTTGGGGTCTAAACTTAATAGTGTTTTCTTCATGTCTTCAAGATTTCCTTTAAGCTGTTCAATAGCTACGGGATTTCTTAAATGAGTTAAACCAACAAATGTTAGCAATGCTAAATGTGAGGCTCCATTTTTTTTAGGGATAGTTTTAGTGTCAATAATTTCTTTTATAACCTGTGCTAAAGTTCCTTCAATTACAGATAATTCGTCTTCTATTTTACCGTCATACCCATAAAAAAAGTTCTTCGAGCCCTGTGTCTTCAATTTAGACCTTCCGAAAAAAAAATCACTTTGAATGTTAAATATTCCTATCTGCTTTTTATTATTCTGTACAGAAAAATTGCGAAGATAAAACTTCGGAATATAATGTTGATTTTTTTTATCTGTATTCATTATTTGCTATGTTCTCTGGGTTAATTGCCGATAACGTTCGGTAAAAGAGACGTGTGTACTCAAATTACAACTACACCAATTTAGCCTCACCAAACTTATATATTAAATTCTAAATTTCAAATAACGGAATTTACACATGGCTTTTTTAGCTTGTTACACCCTGCCTTTTTGTTGACCATGAGAACCAACCGAACCTCTAAACTTTTGCAAAGCAACAATTAAAATCAACATGAACTTATAAAATACAGCCAAACAAAAAATATCCCAAAACACTGCTAAAAAACCAAAAACAACAATTTTTGAGCGAACTTCACCTTAACCTCATAAAAGAGATTAAACTTCCAAACCTTTGCCCAAATTTGCGTTCGAGAGACAGGAAGATGGCTGCTAAATAGAACGTAACCCTCCAAACTTTTTGCTACATGCAAAAAAGCAACTGACCAGAATAACAAAACAACTTAGCTAATCCGAACCACTAAAAAACGCTTAAGATTTAAAACCTGACATCCCTGAAAATATTCAAAAAACCCAAAACCATGAACTCAACCTAAAGTTCCTGAGAACCAACTCAACTTATTTATTTCTGCCGTGAGTTGGCGTGCGTGGCGCAAATTGATTCAACAACCTACTAACTCAAAAATTCTCCCAAATAAAGTTTTAAGTATTTAAGGTTGGGTGATAACGTTCGGTAAAAAAGACGTGTGTACCTAAAGTACAACTACACCACTTTAGCCTCACCAAACTTATATATTAAATTCAAAATTTCAATAACGGAATTTACACATGGCTTTTTTACTTTGTTACACCCTGCCTTTTTGTTATCCCAGTGAACCAATTATACCTCTAAACTTTTATAAAAGAAGTACAAACAACTGCATCTCCAAATTACAACAAACAAAAATCACTGTCAAAATACAACTACAAAACCAGCACGGACCATTTTTGAGCGAACTCCACCTCTACCTTTTGCAAGTGTTTAAACAACTAAACCTTTACCAAAATTTGCGTTCGAGAGACAGGAAGATGGCTGCTAAATACAGCGTAAACCTCCAAACCTTTTGCTACATGCAAAAAAACAACTGACCAGAATAACAAAACAACTTAGCTAATCCTAACCACTAAAAAACACTTAAGATTTAAAACCTGACATCTCTGAGAATATTCAAAAACCCAAAAACCAAGAACTAAACCTATAATTCCGGAGAACCAACTTAACTCATTGATTTTTACCGTGCGTTGGCGTGCGTGGCGCAAATTGATTCAACAACTTACAATCTCAAAAATTCTCCCAAATAAAGTTTTAAGTATTTAAGGTTGGTGATAACGTTTTATGGTATGGTGTCGTACGGGATTACGAAGCGAAAACCTATCAATTTACACCGACTTTTTTTACGAGCCACAAACGCTCGAAAACCTCCGAAACCCGCATGCACTATACCATGTATTGTGCCGTCGTACTTTATTTTAATCATTGTTTTTTGTAATACTTTTATCAGGTTTTGCTTTTCCGTAAATATCTATGTTCTCTGATTTTGAATATTTTTTCCATTCCCTTAATAACTTGTTAAATTCATCGTTTCCACACACTTCAAACCTTTTAAGTGCATAATACATAGCTGTGATTGAAACATCAGTAAATTTTGAGCGATGTCGTTTTTGACAATTTGGACACCACATCATTGGCGGTTGAATATTCAAGTCTGTTCGAATTTGAGTTAACTTATTGTTCAAATCATTAACAATATCAAAATGTTGCTCAATTGTCATTTTTGAATTCCATCTTTCTTTAAGAATGTCCCTTAATTCTGGAAACCAAGTAGTATGTGCTTGTCCTGCTGGCATAATTACTCAAATTCCGTTTCATTGTTTATTTGTTCCATTTCTTCATAAGTCACTCCATAAGGGAATCCACCGCTTGTATATCCAATAATCATGGCAAAGTTTTCATCACTATCAAATCCGCACAGGTCGTTTAATTTATCCTCGCGCTTTTTCTTCAATGAAAGTCTTTGTTGTCTTAAAGCTTCCATTGAATTAATCAACTGTTTTTCGTATTCTTCTGAAATGTCAACTCCAATCATCCTTAGTTCTTTAACCGCACACAATTTGTCAACAGAATACTTTTTTGAATACCCTTTAACAAGATTGTTACCTGTATATGTTTTTATCCAGTTTTTGGCAGAATTAAGTCGTCTTTCTTTTTGGGGAGTATTTTTCATTTAACTTATTCAAATGGTTCTTTGGGTAAAGCTAATAAATTCTTAATATACCGCTCATTGTTATACGGTTTCCCATTTTTCATGACATCAAATAGCTCCACTGCTAAACATTGTCCAATCAATTCTCTGGTTTGGAAATCATCAAATCCGTTTTTTATCAATCTGTCGTATGTAATTTTAGTCTCAGGTGGGTCGTTATCCCTAAGTTGATTTTTTATAATCTCAAAAATCTGCTCTCTTAAAATTTCATTCGTTTCCATAGTTGCAGTGTCTCTGTTTGTATGCGGCACAACGTTACAGCTATGGCTAGTGCCGCCTCTTACTAAATACAACCTTCGCTCAGTAGCATCACCAACATTCAAAATAAAGTTCACCATCTAAACGAGCTGAGGCATTAGCTATTAGCTGATGTTATGCGCTTTTATTAATAAGTTTCTCTTCCAAAAAATTTAAGGGTCATTCTCATATAGAAACCTCTGTTATACATTGTTTCATTTGTAACATTACTTATGTTGTTAAGCCCAAATTTGTAACCAGTAAAAATTTCAATATTGTAAATTGGTGTAATTGTTAATCCCGGCATAATTCCATAATCCCACCTTTTAAGTTGGTTGGTATTTGAACCAAAATTTATTCTTTCGTTTGTTATTTTATTTTTGGCAGCTAAACCACAAGCAAAATATGGAGCTAAACTTAACCTTAATTGGTAAAAGCCTACTTGACTAGTTTCGTATATTTTATAATTAAATCTTAAAGGTAGTTCCAAATAGTTTATCCTATAGTTTTGTGAAACTGTTGAATTTCTTCCTCCTTGAGAAGAAAACAATAAGCCCTGTTGGAAAGAAAAGTTACTTTCTTTTCTTTTGTAAAATAAATACATACCAAAATCATATCCTATTTTATAAGAACTATAATTATTATTCGTAGTATTCAAATTAGTAACATTTATTAAACCCAAATTAAGGAGAACTCTCCAGTTTGTTTCAGACAACTTCTTATCAAAAGTGGGTATTGGTCTTTTTCGTAACTCGTTAGTACTAAAATCATAGTTTGTCTGTCTTATTTGTTTAAAACTTTCTAATTTTTCAGGAAGTTTACAATACTGCTTAAGAAAATCCAAACAAGCTTTATCATCAATTCCTATTCCTTCAGTCCACCAACCACCACTATGCTTTGCTATTATTCTTTCATCCGGTGTAATTACAATAAAGTTAGGTACTCCAGGTCCGGAACCATACAATCTTTTCAACTTCATTCCCGGCTTAGAAAGTATATCGCAAATGATTAATGTATAATTTTCTTTGAGAAATCGGCTTATTTCATTGTCAGCCCCAAAAAGCTTCTTGTAATATTTACAGGGTCCACAATAACTTGCTGTAAAGAATAATAAAATAGGTTTACCATTTTCTTTTGCTTCTGATAAAGCTAATCTATATGAATTTTGCGCATACTGAGCATAAATTGCCACTTCACCCAACTTATAATAATCTTGCTCAAGACTAATAGTATCATTATTTTTAAGATTACTGTAAGCTATGGTTTTATTCTTATAGTTAAGGTGCATAAAAACAATACTGTCGTTAAGAACCAAAGTGTCATCTGAAAATGTTAAAGTAAAATCACCATTTATATCTGTAGTGCAACCAATATTGTTTGCCTTAAAACAAATATTTGCATTCTGTATTGGTTGATCTTTGTTATCAATTAATTTTCCCGAAAAATTATTCTGTGAAAATATGCTATTTGATAGTAGAATAAATGTAAAATAAAAAAATAATCTTTTGTTATTAATCATAGTCTGGTTTGTATTTAATTGCGCATAACGTTTGCTGGATGAAGTCGTGGCGCGTTAGTCGTGGTGTCGTGTCACCCGATAGGGGGACTAAGACGGTAGACTAAGGTGTCAGGACGAGCAAAGCGCGCCATGCTTTATTTCCAGCGTGTTGAACTAAACCCGCAGAGCGGGAGCTTAGGCTAAAACTAACAAAAATCGTAAGATAATTACATCTTCTACCATTATTAATTTTAAACATAAATATAATGAGTAGAGAATCTTACCTACAGCAAGCTGTTAAAGCTGTGCCTGAGTTTAAATTAATCAGCGAACAATTTTTGCGTAAATACACCATTGCAGGAAAGTCTGAATCCTGCACCCGTAATTATCTGATGCAGATTTCTAAAATGGTACTGCATTTTAACAGTTCTCCTCTGGAGCTATCCATTGACCAAATGGAAGAGTATTTATTCGAACTTCAACTCAATGAAAAGCCAAGCAAAAGCTCTTTTAAACATCTGGTTTATGGTTTAAGAACCATGTTTACCATGTTCAAAAACAAAGAACTTTATCTGGCTCTTCCTTCTATTAAAAGCAGTAAGGCATTACCTGTTGTTTTATCACAAAAGGAAATTAAAACTTTATTAAATACACCTAAACTTTTAAAACACAAAGTCTTATTTGCAGTCATATATGACTGTGGACTTCGTATTTCTGAAGTTATCAATCTTAAGATTGTTGATCTGGATTTTGACCGTAAACAAATACACATTCGACAATCAAAACACAAAAAAGATCGCTATGTTCCAATGTCTTCTCTTACCATTCGGGGCTTTCACAAATATTTTCAAACCGTCTGTCCTCAAACATGGGTGTTTAATGGTAAAATCAGGGGGCAGCAACTAAGCCAAACAGGCGTAAGACATGCTTTTAGAGCTGCTGTTAAAAAAGCAGGTATCAATAAACCCGTTTGTATACATACACTCCGACATAGTTATGCCACCCATCTGTTAGAAATGGGACTGGATATTGTCAGTGTTAAAAATCAGATGGGCCATGCTGAAATTCGAACTACGATGATGTATCTGCATATTGCTCAATCTGCGCCTAATGCTGGTTTTAGTCCCTTATCAAAAATGTATCCCAATGTATGATCAAAACTCCATTGGAGATATCATTCGTAGGTTTCTACCGCAATTATTAAAAACAAGAGGACTTACCAAAAACCAACTTAAAGTGCTTAAGGCTTTAGCTTCTTGCAGAACTCCTGAACTAGGAGGTTCGGTTTTGGCATGCTCTTCTTGTGGTTCGGTGCATTATGTGATGCACAGTTGCAGAAACAGACATTGTCCAAGGTGTCAGGGGATCGATAAAGAACTTTGGATTGATGATCGTAAACAAGATCTGCTCCCGGTTAAGTATTATCATGTGGTGTTTACGGTTCCGCATTTACTATTGGAACTCTTCCGGTTTAACAGAGAAACCATGTACAACCTTTTGTTTGAAAAATCATGGGAAACTATTTGTCATTTTGCCAAAGACACTAAGCTTCTTGGGGCACAGCCTGGGGCCATTGCCATTCTGCACACCTGGGATCAGCAACTTAAATATCATCCCCATGTGCATTATATTATTCCTGCTGGGGGTATTGATAAAAATGGTAAATGGAAAACAACCAAAAGCAATGGTGACTTTCTATTCGATGTGAAACAAATGTCAGATAAGTTTAGTGCCATTTTTGCCAAAAAGCTGCGTAAACTTAAACAACAGGGTAAAATCAATAAGTTTGTACCTCAAGATTTGATCCCGGAACCTTGGGTAGTATATGCTAAACAAGCCTTTGGATCGCCTCTTTCTATTGTCGAATATTTGGGTAGATACTCACACCGGGTAGCTATCTCCAATGCGCGTATTTTAAAAGTTACTGATACTCATGTTACTTTTAAATGGTGCAACAGAAAAGATAACTACAAAACAGTAACGCAGACTATTACCGGTGTTGAATTCTTAAAAAGATTTATTGAACATATCGTTCCTCCTTATTTTAGACGTATCAGACACCTGGGATTTTTAGGCTCCAGAAACAAAACAAAATGCCTGGCCTTGTTACGTAATGACTTAATGGTAAAAATCAATACCATTAAGCTTTCAAGAGCGCAGGTAGTAGAACTTAAATTTGGAAAACGCTCTTTAATACATTGTAAAGATTGTGGTGGTGAACTGGAATTGATAAAATCTTATTCCAGAAAAAGAGCTCCTCCTGTTTGCTGATTTTATTCGGCAACAACCATATATCAATATTAAATAATACACCTCTATCGTGTAAATGGGAAAAGTATGTTTGGTTGGTAAAAAACATTGTGCATAAACCAGTAAAAGCCTAATTAAATTCGTAAAAAAACAATAATGTATTCAATAAGTTATTTTAATGCAATAATTACTCAGGAAAATGGCTATAATATCACTGCTAAAATCCAATACCAAAGCTTAAAAAATACGATTAAAACCACTACGTATAAATAACACATATACAACATTTTACCAAATTGTTGCTGGAATATTGTTTAGTTCAACAAATCCTCCAATGTGTAGGGTGTGCAAGCAACCCTACATTAGAGGCTAAGTGTTACCACCAGTTATTTGTTTTTGTTCGGTTCTCAATATTATACTTATCACCTTTCCTAATTACATGTTTTAGAGTCACTTTGTCTTGATTATTAATTGTCTTACTAAACCTTAACGTTTCTGTATAGTCGCTAATTTGATAATTATCTGTCAGGTTTAAATCAATGACATAACTATGTAAAACCCCTAAACTGTCATCAGTAATTTTGTATTCTGCAAAAGGGCCTTCACTTATTAAATATGTCCCAGGAATTGGTCTTATTGATACAGTTTTCCTATTTATACTTATATCTATGTTCTCATTTTTATGATTCACATTGTAATTCCTAATTGGTTTGATATTAATAGTGTCACATAAAAACCAATAGTTTTTAACTATGGATGAGTTATTCGAATTAAGAAAGGTATTTACATTGTCAATTATCTGTTTTTTTATTTTGTCTTCCTTATTGCTTGAGGTCAATTCTATGTCCGACGACTTTAATACAAAAGAATTACCTTTCTTATCTTCAACTTTAATGTTACAAGATATTAAGCTAATAATTATGAATCCGATAAAGATTATTTTATGCATCTATGCTTATAATTGGTGGTAACGTTCGGTAAAAGAGACGTGTGTATTCAAATTACAACTTCACCACTTTAGCCTCACCAAACTTATACATTAAATTCTAAATTTCAAATAACGGAATTTACACATGGCTTTTTTAGCTTGTTACACCCTGCCTTTTTGTTGTACAAAAGAACCAACCAAATCCCTAAACTTTTACAAAGCAACAACTTTAAGCATCACAAACGCTCCAAAATACAGCTACAAAACCAACACATACTATTTTTGAGTGAACCTTTACCAAATTTCATGAATGAATTTAAACTTCCAAACCTATACCAATATTTGCGTTCGAAAGACAGGAAGATGGCTGCTAAATAGAACGTAAACCTCCAAACCTTTTGCTACATGCAAAAAACCATCTGACCAGAATAACAATCCAACTTAGCTAATCATAAACCCTAAAAAACTCCATAGCATTTAAAACCAGATATCCCTGAGAATATTCAAAAACCTCAAAACCAAGAACTAAACCTAAAGTTCCTGAGAACCAACTCAACTTATTTATTTCTGCTGTGCGTTGGCGTGGGTGGCGCAAATGGATTCAGCAACCTACTAACTCAAAAATACTCCCAAATAAAGTTCTAAGTAATTTAAGGTTGGGTGATAACGTCTCGAATATGGGGCGTTTGGCATTTCAACGCTCCAACCTTTCAGTCCGCTAAATATTTCATAAATGTACTAATTTTCATATTTTCGTTGTCCGCCAAATGACCTATATTTATTGTTGAACTAAACCTCCTTCGTCGGTAGATGAAGGAAGCTTAGTTCATTAAAAACCGTACTTTTGGTTTACAATTCTCATTTTAAATAAATATTAAATATGAAAAAAAAATTCAGTAACACCAACGAGTGTTAAAGAGTTATTACACACGCTGCATGTAAGAATGGAAGTTGAACACTTCTCTAATAGTTCCATAGCCAACTACATGCGTTCTACTTCATTACTTTGTTCCTTTTTTCCTGGTAAGCTACCGAACGATCTTGATGAACAGGATATTTATGATTTTCTATTATTCCTCAAGGAAAAACAAAAATTAAGTCGTGCCACCATCCGAAACTATCTTCAAGGTTTGCGTTATATGTACAAAAGCATTTACAAGCGCACTGACATTATTGGAGACATTCCTTACCCTAAAGCCACTAAATATTTACCTGTGATACCTTCTGGAAGAGAAGTACTACGACTTTTTAATGCAGCAAAAAGCGAAAAACACAAGCTTCTGCTTAAAGTCATTTACTCTGCAGGACTAAGGCGTAGCGAGGTAATCAATCTCAAAATTGAACACCTCGATTTTAAAAACCATCGCATCTTCATAAAAGACAGCAAAGGTAATAAGGATCGATACACCATCCTTGCCAAAACTTTGGTTCCGGAATTAAAACAATATCTTATAAAGCACAAACCCATTGAATACCTATTTAATGGAAAATATAAAGGCAAGCCTTATAGTGAAGAAGCTATTAAATGGGGATTTCAATATACTTTGGAGCGTTCCGGGATTACCAAACATCTTACACCACATTCTCTTAGACATGCTTTCGCTTCTCACCTGTTAGCCATGAAAGTAAACATTGTTACCATTCAAAAACTAATGGGGCATGATGACATCAGAACAACAATGATGTACCTGCAACTAGATAATTTACAAAATCCTGAAAACCTGGAATCTCCTTTAGATAAAATACAGTAGTGCTTCGCCAGAATATCAGATTTGAACTTGGAGATATCATTCGTGAACACAAACAGCCTCTTATTGAAGCTGGTCATTTAAATGCTCACAAAAAAAAGGTATTTACCAACTTGTCACAATGCAGAACTGTGGCTTTGGGATACCATCAGGATAAATGTGATAATCCTGATTGTGCTCACGAGCATTATTCTTACAATAGCTGTCGAGACAGACATTGTCCTAAATGCAACGGTCTAAAAAAAGAACGCTGGATTATTGACCGGGAAGCTGATCTTTTACCTGTGATGTACTTCCATGTTGTATTTACTATTCCCGAACAACTTAACACATTGTTTATAGATCATCCTAAAACAATATATAACCTATTGTTTAGGGCGGCATGGGATACTATCCAACAATTTGCCAATGACCACAAACACTTAGGTGCTCAAACCGGAATGATTGCAATCCTGCATACATGGGGACAGAATCTGGCTTTACATCCTCATGTCCACTGCATTGTTCCTGGTGGTGGTTTAACACAGGCTAATAAATGGAAAAACACCAAAAGCAATGGTAAATTTCTTTATCCTGTTAAAGCGTTAAGTGCTGTTTTTAGAGGCAAATTCTGTGATGCTTTGATTAACCTGTACAACAAAGGGGAGCTTGTTTTAGAAACACCTTTTGATCCTAAGCGCAAATACTTGCACCCTTTTTATAAAAACAAATGGGTGGTATATGCCAAGCTTCCCATGTATAATGCCAAACAAGTTATTGACTATCTGGGACGTTACACGCACCGAGTGGCCATTAGCAACCAGCGCATTAAAACGGTGGATGACAAAGAGGTTGCTTTCGCATGGCTTAACTATAAAAATTCAAAGATAGAGGTGATGTCACTTTCTTTATTCGAATTTTTAAGAAGATTTGCTATCCACATCTTACCTCCTGGCTTTATGAAAATAAGGCATTATGGTATTTTGGGTGCTTCTAAGAAAAAATTATGTCTGCAAATCATCAGGGAGGTTCTTGATGTAAATGCACCTGTGTCTCGTAAAGGGATACCATGGCAGGACTTATTTATTCTTCTCTTTGGTCATCCTCATGATCAATGTCCTAAATGCAAAAAAGGAACCATGCGCAGAATGGCTTCTTTTAAGCCCGATGTCAGGGGAAGTCCTAATGCCAAATTTGACCATAAATTAATCCAATGTAATCCTATTTAGTAAACACTATTTTTGGTGTAATGGGATTGCTACACCCTTACGTCAACAAAAAAAATACTCTAAACAATGTTTTTTAATAGAATATTGTTTAGAATTAAATTCCAAACTAATTTGACCCCAAAAGATGATGTATTTTTTTGAAATTTCACAAGGTCACTTCATCCATTAAAGCAACCTTATCCATATCAATCCCCATAGATACGGCTCGCTTATCCCGGTTCTGTTCAACAACGAATATAATTAATCACTCTATACTCTGCAGGAACTTTGTTCGGCTCAGCGTGATTTATTATATTCTAAATGTTGGCGGTATGTGCTTTTTTTCAATATTATATTGTTTCATTGTTTGATTAGGCTAAAACTGTGAAATACTTTCTTATAAATGTTTCAATGTCTGATTGACCTGAACTCCAAACTGTAGAACTCACTCTAAACCTTACGTTTTGGTCTTCAATATCTACAGAAATTCCATTTTGACCATTATTTAGATTGTTTTTCTTGATTTCAACGTCATTAAAGTCACTAAATACAGTGTCAATTCTGTGACCAATGTTACTTATTACTTTTGCATTTCTTCTAAGATATTCTATGTCAGGCTCTGTTCCATCCAAAGGCACAACCACTAAAGAATAATTGTCTCTTTGTTCAGTTGCTGTTTTTGCTTGTAGGGGTGTCATCGAGGCATGCTCCTTACCTGTAGCTTTTAATTCTACAAGCCAATTATTTATTCTAAATCCTTCTCGCTGATTTTGGTTATTAACTAAGTCTGATGATTCTTCTGTTAGTATGTAATCACTTCCAAATGGTTCTCTCTCAATGTTAATAATAATTCCACTCTTTTTGAGTTGTTCAATATATTCTTTAAATAGGTCTTCAATAAGTTTTCCAATTTTTTGGTTTCGGTTAATAAGTTTCCGCTCATTTAACCTTTTTTCATATTCCTTTCTTATGTTAGGGTCATTAAATATTTCTTGAACAAGTTCAGGGTCAGCATCACTTGTAATCATATTCGTTATTGCTTTATCCCAACTTAATCTAAGTTCATCTGTCGGCAGAGTATTTCTAATTAAATCGGATACACCTACACCAAGTTTATTTAAGAAATTTTGTTGTCTTGAACCACGAATCGTTTTTACTAAAGTTTCATCTCCTTTAAGCAATTCTGAAAGATTCTTAGAAGAAGGAGTTTCACTTACAAATTTTGCTTCTGAACCTTCGCTCTCGGTTTTTACATTTACCCAATTAAGACGCTTTGCACGATAAACCCAAAGGCATGTTTTAAAAGCTATTGGATTGTCAATTCCTTCTATTGTTACTCTTTGAATATCAGAATCAAACATAGGGTCTTTGTCAACGGCTTCAGAAAGGAGAAATTTCAATCGCTCTAAACTTGACTTTTGTGTTGTGTTTCGACCATAGATATGTCCATCAGTTGCAGTTAAATATGCGAAGTCAGAATATGTAATTTTAAATTTGTACTTGAGTTGCCCTTCTACATCTCTTAATAATCCAAGGTCGGTTTCTTTAACAATTAAATGTTCTATTAATTTAATTGAAGCTGTTTCCGTTTTTGTTACTAAAGGATTTGCATGAATAAAACCATTTTCATTTAAAAAGTTATAATCGATTTCATTTAAATATTGATTATAAATTTCGTTTAGACAATCCTTGCCTCTTACTATATTGGAATACTGAGGAAAGTTTATTTCAAAATATGGCTTTGGCGTAAGTAAAAGATGTTCGGATTTAGGAAAATGGTCGTAAATAAAACTTTCATCAATCTTTTTACTTGCACCTGTTAAAACCTTTAAATCTTTAATTACTTCTTTTTGGTCATTCGATATTAACCATTTTAGAAATCTTGCATTGCATTCTTGGTTTGATTTCTCATTGAAGTCGGATTCATCAAATTCGTTCAACTTTGATTTTAAATCACTAATTGCATTTTGGATTGTGTAATTTTCAACCCCGTTTATTTGCAAAGAACTTATTTCTCTCGAAAATAATTTGTCTGAAAAATTCAATGCTATTAAGTCAGAAATTGAAATTAGTTCATCATCATTACATTTATCCCAATAAATACCGTCGGCAACTCTAAACTTATTTCTTTGATTTAGACAAATTTTTATATCTAATGGAAAATGTCCTTTTATTTTGAGAATCAAACTGTAAAATTTATTCAGCCAAGATTTACTATCTGATTTAAGAGAACTCGCCAATTCTTCCAACAATTCCCTTTTCTCAACATATTCAACTATTTCATTTACTCCCCAAACGAATTTTAAATCGTATGTTTTTTCTATTTCAGGCTTGAGATTGGTAATACACTCAGATATTTGAACCCACTTTGTTAATTCAGATTCGATTGGAACTTTTATTTCAATTATTTCAGTTAGAAGCCCCCAAAGGTTAATAATGTTATTTTCTTTCTCTGTAAATGGAATTATAAGTTCATTCAATGAAGTGAATTTGTTATCAGCCCCTTCGTATTTGATAATTTCTTTTGAAGAAAGTAAATCTATTGTTGAAGATTTTATGGTTGTGAACCATTCCTGGTCTACCCATTTTAAGTCTTTAGAAATTTTGAAGTCAAATAACTCGTAAATACCGAGAATATTTTTGGATTTAAATAATTCTGCGAATGACGCCAGACTATTAGTCAATGCATTGTTAATTATTTCCTTGTTGAGTGATTCGTTTCCTCCTTCAGTTACTTTTTTTAAGTATATGCCGTCACGTTCGACTCTAGGGTCAAACTGAGTTGAATTAATTATAAACGGTATTCCTATTTCTTCCGTACCAATAAGAGGAAAAGTGTAATAAAGTCTTGGATAATTTTTGGTTAATGGGAAAATTTCTTCTATTCCGTCTTTTTCTATAGTAATTACACAAGCTTCAAATTTTTCATCTGTTTGCACATAAGCATTTAAGGTTGATTTTGCTAAACCATCAATAAATGTTGTGATTTTCCATTCATTAATTGAGGTATTTTCATAGGTTTGAGATAAAGATTTTGAGAAAGTTTTTGTAAGTCCGTTTTCAATTACTGTAACTGATTCAATTTGCTCATTAAATAATTGAGTTATAGGAATTAACTCGTCAATGCATTGTAAGCCTACTTTAGCTGTTAGTTTTCCTTCTGTGCCTAAATTATATGTGAATTTAGTTTGAAATTCATCGCCTCCTAAATAGCTAGTTTCTCGGATAGATTCATCAAATTGTTTATTTGATTCTTGTTGTAATTCGAAGAAATGCTCATTATCAGTTGCATTTCTGTTTAATAGAAAATGAAAACTGCCTTGACTATTTGTAAGCTGTCCGGTAATGAAAACTTCTTTGGAAAGAAGATATGTGGTCATAAAACCAGTTCCGAATCGTCCCGTTTTACCCTCTTTATTATTTTTTGAAGAGCCTTGAATAATTAAACTAAGAATATCATCTAATTCGAAAGGATTCCCTGTATGTGAAAAAGAAATTTCATTTTCGGAGATTTCAATTTTTACTTTGATATTTTGATATTCATCTACTGAATCTTTTGCATTTTGAAGCAACTCCCAAAACCAACGCTTTTCATAATCTTCTCGTTCATTTTCTCTAGCGACTATATCCCTGTATACACTGTCTGCGTGTCGAACTTCTGCAATATGTTGTCGTCTTTGTTGTATTTGTTCTTTTTGAATCATTACATTTCAAAATAGATGATTATTGTTATTTAGCAGGGTCTTCCTAGCATTACCGCCAACGGTAAGTGTAAGAATAGTAGCCGTTTGCGGGTGAATTACCTATCAACCCGTTACATTTTTGAAGCGGGCTTAAACTGCTTGCATACCCATTGACCCGGCTATTATTTTTACACATTGTTACCATGCGTTATTCTATTTTATCTCAAATCAATTCGTCCACACTGGAATTTGATGTTTTTTTTGTTAAACAGTGAAAATCCATTACTCTGTTTTATAGTCAGGTCAATAGAAAATCCTTGATATGGGATATGCTTAACGTCAATATTACTTATAAGTCCTTTACTAGGAAAATCTTTTATGTCAGACTTTACATTAACAAAATCGCAAGAAAACTTATAATTTATCCCTCTAATTTTAAAGACTTCGCTTTCAAATAAAAAAGAAACTACATCAAGTTTATTATCATTCAGTAAGTTGGTAATAACAGTCACTAAATTATTTTTATCCCATTGATTAAAAACTGTGATTGTTGATAATGTCTCAATGTTACTTTTCCAATCAAGAAATTCCAATAAATCATTTATGATACCTGACCCCTGTATTTTAAATTTCACTTTTCTATTGGCAAAATCGGCAAATGTGTCAAGTAGTTTCCATGCTGCAACTCCTGCACTTGGATAGTCGTAATTCCAATAACCTCTTATTTTATCAATTGTTTCTTTAGATAAAACTTCCATTTTTTTAATAATCAGTTTTTAAATACAGTAATCAATTGGTCTGAATCAAACATTGATGCAGGAGAAATCACCAATTCATCTTTCGGAATATTGTCGCCATACCTTTCCTTTAATTTCTGTATTACAGCTTTATCAGTCAGATTGAAATCACCTAAATTCTCAAGTTCTCCAATTTCAATTCCAACTGCTTCTTTGTAAATCTTCCAGACTAATTCAGAGCAATAAATTCTTGAATCAGACCACTCAAAATACAAATCATAGTCTTTCCCTGCGTATTTTTCACCAATATGTTTCATTCTGACCAAAGTCTCAGGTGTCAATAAGTTTTGAGCGTTTTTAATCCGCTTAACTACATAATGTCCGTTTTCTCCACGTTTAATCCAGTCGTTTAATGGTGTCAGTTTCACAGGTTGAACTGCTTCGTAAACAAAAAAGTCATTCCCTTGCTTATAAACAATCCCCATGTGACTGTATTTTGAACCAGTCGCAATCTGAATCGCTTTACTCTGTCCTGATTTTGAAGTCTGGAATATAATGTCTCCATTTTGAAGTTCAGTCGATTCCGTTTTAGAATAACACGAAATCAAAATAATCAAGCTTAATAATATGTAGTATGTTTTCTTCATCTTAATGCATGGTAACGGTGGCGATAAGTTTTCGGGTGGCTTTAGAATTTGCGTTTCTTTCCGCCGTTACTAACTGCTTAGAAATAGCAAAGCTTTCAAATTATGCTTTACCGCCACCTGAAATTTATTACGTGTTGTAGTGCGTTACTTTATTTTTCCATTTAACTTTTCAATCCATACCTCTCTCTCATTAACTACAAAATCAAATTCAGCATTATCGAGTGTTATGATACGAAGTCCATTGTTTATCAGTTTTGCAGTCTTTCTTTTTATTATTTCACTAATTATTGAATATTCTAATTCTGTCTGACCTTTTTGTATATTCAATTTGTGGGATTTGAAAATTAGTTTCTTGTTGGTCAAGAAGATTTTCCCTCCAACTCCTTCAATTCCTCGAAATAAATTAGCAGGCCCTTCTATTTCTATTCGCTCATCTTCTTCAAGGTCAGGTTCTATATTCTTTGCAATTTTTGAAGTAAGTCTAGTTCCAAATTTTTCTAATATGAATGGAAATCCAATGCACATAACAACACCAAAAAAGAGTCCTTGATAAATTAAACTTTTTAGAGTCTGGATATTTTCAAAAAAGTCAAAAACATAAAGAGTTCCTGAATATATACTTCCTATGAGGATTGCCCCAATAATACGATACTTCCAATTTAGCTTAATCATTTTGTTTCCTATTTCCATAAAGTCTGTTTTAAATTCTTTTTTTGTGCTATGTGGGGAATGCACTACAACGGTTGGCGGTATGAAATCGTTGGGGAGTCCGGAGACACTTCACTATCAAGGTACAATAAACTTTGATGCGAGAGATGTCGTTCGCATAACCACCTAATCCCCAATGTTTTATACCGCGTGTTGAACTAAACCCGCAGAGCGGGAGCTTAGGCTAAAACTAACAAAAATCGTAAGATAATTACATCTTCTACCATTATTAATTTTAAACATAAATATAATGAGTAGAGAATCTTACCTACAGCAAGCTGTTAAAGCTGTGCCTGAGTTTAAATTAATCAGCGAACAATTTTTGCGTAAATACACCATTGCAGGAAAGTCTGAATCCTGCACCCGTAATTATCTGATGCAGATTTCTAAAATGGTACTGCATTTTAACAGTTCTCCTCTGGAGCTATCCATTGACCAAATGGAAGAGTATTTATTCGAACTTCAACTCAATGAAAAGCCAAGCAAAAGCTCTTTTAAACATCTGGTTTATGGTTTAAGAACCATGTTTACCATGTTCAAAAACAAAGAACTTTATCTGGCTCTTCCTTCTATTAAAAGCAGTAAGGCATTACCTGTTGTTTTATCACAAAAGGAAATTAAAACTTTATTAAATACACCTAAACTTTTAAAACACAAAGTCTTATTTGCAGTCATATATGACTGTGGACTTCGTATTTCTGAAGTTATCAATCTTAAGATTGTTGATCTGGATTTTGACCGTAAACAAATACACATTCGACAATCAAAACACAAAAAAGATCGCTATGTTCCAATGTCTTCTCTTACCATTCGGGGCTTTCACAAATATTTTCAAACCGTCTGTCCTCAAACATGGGTGTTTAATGGTAAAATCAGGGGGCAGCAACTAAGCCAAACAGGCGTAAGACATGCTTTTAGAGCTGCTGTTAAAAAAGCAGGTATCAATAAACCCGTTTGTATACATACACTCCGACATAGTTATGCCACCCATCTGTTAGAAATGGGACTGGATATTGTCAGTGTTAAAAATCAGATGGGCCATGCTGAAATTCGAACTACGATGATGTATCTGCATATTGCTCAATCTGCGCCTAATGCTGGTTTTAGTCCCTTATCAAAAATGTATCCCAATGTATGATCAAAACTCCATTGGAGATATCATTCGTAGGTTTCTACCGCAATTATTAAAAACAAGAGGACTTACCAAAAACCAACTTAAAGTGCTTAAGGCTTTAGCTTCTTGCAGAACTCCTGAACTAGGAGGTTCGGTTTTGGCATGCTCTTCTTGTGGTTCGGTGCATTATGTGATGCACAGTTGCAGAAACAGACATTGTCCAAGGTGTCAGGGGATCGATAAAGAACTTTGGATTGATGATCGTAAACAAGATCTGCTCCCGGTTAAGTATTATCATGTGGTGTTTACGGTTCCGCATTTACTATTGGAACTCTTCCGGTTTAACAGAGAAACCATGTACAACCTTTTGTTTGAAAAATCATGGGAAACTATTTGTCATTTTGCCAAAGACACTAAGCTTCTTGGGGCACAGCCTGGGGCCATTGCCATTCTGCACACCTGGGATCAGCAACTTAAATATCATCCCCATGTGCATTATATTATTCCTGCTGGGGGTATTGATAAAAATGGTAAATGGAAAACAACCAAAAGCAATGGTGACTTTCTATTCGATGTGAAACAAATGTCAGATAAGTTTAGTGCCATTTTTGCCAAAAAGCTGCGTAAACTTAAACAACAGGGTAAAATCAATAAGTTTGTACCTCAAGATTTGATCCCGGAACCTTGGGTAGTATATGCTAAACAAGCCTTTGGATCGCCTCTTTCTATTGTCGAATATTTGGGTAGATACTCACACCGGGTAGCTATCTCCAATGCGCGTATTTTAAAAGTTACTGATACTCATGTTACTTTTAAATGGTGCAACAGAAAAGATAACTACAAAACAGTAACGCAGACTATTACCGGTGTTGAATTCTTAAAAAGATTTATTGAACATATCGTTCCTCCTTATTTTAGACGTATCAGACACCTGGGATTTTTAGGCTCCAGAAACAAAACAAAATGCCTGGCCTTGTTACGTAATGACTTAATGGTAAAAATCAATACCATTAAGCTTTCAAGAGCGCAGGTAGTAGAACTTAAATTTGGAAAACGCTCTTTAATACATTGTAAAGATTGTGGTGGTGAACTGGAATTGATAAAATCTTATTCCAGAAAAAGAGCTCCTCCTGTTTGCTGATTTTATTCGGCAACAACCATATATCAATATTAAATAATACACCTCTATCGTGTAAATGGGAAAAGTATGTTTGGTTGGTAAAAAACATTGTGCATAAACCAGTAAAAGCCTAATTAAATTCGTAAAAAAACAATAATGTATTCAATAAGTTATTTTAATGCAATAATTACTCAGGAAAATGGCTATAATATCACTGCTAAAATCCAATACCAAAGCTTAAAAATACGATTAAAACCACTACGTATAAATAACACATATACAACATTTTACCAAATTGTTGCTGGAATATTGTTTAGTTCAACAAATCCTCCAATGTGTAGGGTGTGCAAGCAACCCTACATTAGAGGCTAAGTGTTGTCTGTAGTTGTTTATTCATCAAGTTTCCCATTAATAATTTCCTTCCACTTTTTCTTTTGTATAAATGGCATACCTGATGCAGGATTGAGTATTAAGTATATTTCATCAGTATCTGACAATTCTCCCATTATTCGATAATCTTGGTTAACTTCTCCTAAACCTATTTCACCATTAGAAGACACAATTACTGCTGAATATTTATGTCCCGCTTTAAAACGTTCATCAGCTGTCTGTTTAATAAATTTAAAGTCAACAGATTCTGAAATAAAAATATCTTCTAATTCGTGATAAACTTCTCCATAAACTGAGTTGAAAAGTTCTAATATCTCATTAGAAAACGAATATTCATATTCGCCTTTTTGTACTTGCTCTAATAACTGGTCAAGTGGGTCTTGGTCAATTTTGCAATTAATAAGATGATTTAATATGCTTTTATCAAAATCGCTAAGATACAAGCCACCTTCTTTAAAAGAGTTTACGATGGAGCTCAATATCATTTTAGTAAACTGGTTAAGTTCTTCTCTTATTTGTTTGATATTATCATTACTTAAAGCGTCTTTAAAAAAATCACTAAAAAAAGGAGCATAGCTAAAACCAATTTTGAAAAGTTTGCTATGTACGCTTTCTTTTTCTAAAAAACTATTTGAAAACCATTCAATAAATTTTTCTAATTTCTGGCGGTATTCAGGTTCAACATTATCTTTTCTGTAGAATATTTTTATTGATGGTACATTATCATACTTAATATTGACAGCATCAATTACTCTTAGACTAATTTCTTTAAGCGATTTGATTAAAGGTAAAGTACTCCAAAAAAGAAATGCTTCATTACTAATTATGTTTTGTTTAGAAGTTTCTATAGCATTCTGACAAGCGTAACCATAAAGATATAATTGTCTTCCAAATTGGAAAACATCTTTTACAGTGAAATGTCCTTTCTTAAAAAGATAATTACCTGTAATTACATTGATAATTTGCAATGCGATTTTCGGGTCGTTTGGACTACTATTTAGTAATTCTTTTTCATGAAAGAAATGATTTTCAACCGCTGGATGATAATAAAAATATCGCAGAAAGTCTCCTATAACACCAAAAGACTCAACAAAGACTGGATAACGTTGTAGTTTATAATATTCATCTTCTAAGTCCTGTTCCCAAGTTGAATTTCTATCCCATTTTGCATCGAAGTATTTGTCCAACAATAGCTTTGCTCTGTCAGCAATACGGAAAAGTGAATTAGGAGTCTGTTCAACCCCTCCTTCTTTAACCTTTTCAAGGATATAATTAGACAGAATAGAATTTCCATTTATTTCAAAACTCAATTCAATTGCATTTGGTAGAAAAACAAATGGGTTGATTGTATAAATTGAGATTCCAAAGTCAAAATCAGAAAAATCATCTATTCCATTTTCCCAAGCAATGCAAAAACCACTACACTTGTTTTGATTTGCATCAAAATTTATCAAATCAATTGCTAGTTGTACAATATTTGTAAATGATACATCAATATCACTTTTTTTCTTTAGGCACAAAGTATAGCTTATAAATGAACTGGCAGGCAAACCATTTTGTCCAATATTAGTCCAGGATTTTGGTAAATGAACATTAAAATCGACATCTTGATTATTTTCTGTTGCCTTTAAACAAAGAATTTTACTTTCTGTGCTTAGAATCTGCGATGAAATAGAATGGTCAAGTAAGGTGTTAAATTCTGTTGATATAATTATATAACAAATGTCAAAATCGGAAATAAAGGGTAAGCAATTTCTAATTTCTTGACTATAACCAAGTACTTCTGTGACAGCTTCTCTTTCGGTCTGCTTACTTATTTTATTCTCAATCACGACCACTTCATTTGTTTCGTAATTAAATAATAAACAATCAGGAAAGAGTCCATCCTTTTTATCTAAAGAAATATTTTTAATCTTTTCACCACTTATTAACTCATAACAAGTTAGTGTTTCCAAAACTATTTTAGCAGATTTTGAATATTTCCGTTTCAATAAATGGTCAATGGAGAAATCTGGAATTGTATTTGGGTCATTGTCAATTTTTAGGGCATCGTCAAGACTTAGAATATTTCCAATTGATTCCAGAAATGATTCGTTTTTTATCTTTTCAATTAATTTTTCTTGTAAAAAGCTTTCTTTCATTTATCTAATTTCTTGATGGTACTCTCTATCTACAATTACAGACAACCGTTTTATGGTATGGTGTCGTGCGGGATTACGAGGCGATTACCTATCAGTTTACACAAACTTTTTTTACGAGCTACAAATGCTCTCATACCACTTAAACCCGCATGCACTATACCATGTGTTGGTTGCAGTAGTTTATTTATCCATTGTTTTTATAAATCTCATTTATCATTTTCGTTAATCTGTCCCGACCAATCAAACTTAACACTCCAAATTTCATTGTTGGTGAAAAAGGAATTGACTCTGTCATACCGCAGTCAGTCATACAAATCCAAATTTTACCAATTTCATTATTTTTTAAATCATAAAATCTTAAAATATATTCAGATTCGTCGATAGTCCAGGTAGTCTCATCCCAATCAAAGTTTTCAGGATTATTTACAAAATCGATTATTTTATCTTTATCAACTTCTCTTTTAGTCAATCTGCTAATAATAGGTAAGTTTTTATAAATCAATACCTTTTTTACTTCACCTCTTGGAAATTGGTATGCAGTATCATTGTAATGTCTCTCATATGCTTGTTTAACTTCCTCAATTGTCTTATACAAAGTAAATTCCTTGAGTTCTTCTTCTGGTATATATTTTGAATAAACTATGCTTCTATCAGCATGGTCAAGAAATCCAAGCACAATTAATCCTATAATCAGAATTGTAGCTATCAATATTTTTTTAAAAATCCTCATTGTTCAATGTTTGCAGGTTTTTTCACTATTGCAACCAACGGTGGCGGTATGAAACGTTGCGCATTTTGAAATACAAACTTATCAGCCCGCTAAGCCGTTGATTAAATGTTATTTAGTTCAAATATAGCACTATCCGCGCAATGTTTTATGACCGCGTGTTGAACTAAACCCGCAGAGCGGGAGCTTAGGCTAAAACTAACAAAAATCGTAAGATAATTACATCTTCTACCATTATTAATTTTAAACATAAATATAATGAGTAGAGAATCTTACCTACAGCAAGCTGTTAAAGCTGTGCCTGAGTTTAAATTAATCAGCGAACAATTTTTGCGTAAATACACCATTGCAGGAAAGTCTGAATCCTGCACCCGTAATTATCTGATGCAGATTTCTAAAATGGTACTGCATTTTAACAGTTCTCCTCTGGAGCTATCCATTGACCAAATGGAAGAGTATTTATTCGAACTTCAACTCAATGAAAAGCCAAGCAAAAGCTCTTTTAAACATCTGGTTTATGGTTTAAGAACCATGTTTACCATGTTCAAAAACAAAGAACTTTATCTGGCTCTTCCTTCTATTAAAAGCAGTAAGGCATTACCTGTTGTTTTATCACAAAAGGAAATTAAAACTTTATTAAATACACCTAAACTTTTAAAACACAAAGTCTTATTTGCAGTCATATATGACTGTGGACTTCGTATTTCTGAAGTTATCAATCTTAAGATTGTTGATCTGGATTTTGACCGTAAACAAATACACATTCGACAATCAAAACACAAAAAAGATCGCTATGTTCCAATGTCTTCTCTTACCATTCGGGGCTTTCACAAATATTTTCAAACCGTCTGTCCTCAAACATGGGTGTTTAATGGTAAAATCAGGGGGCAGCAACTAAGCCAAACAGGCGTAAGACATGCTTTTAGAGCTGCTGTTAAAAAAGCAGGTATCAATAAACCCGTTTGTATACATACACTCCGACATAGTTATGCCACCCATCTGTTAGAAATGGGACTGGATATTGTCAGTGTTAAAAATCAGATGGGCCATGCTGAAATTCGAACTACGATGATGTATCTGCATATTGCTCAATCTGCGCCTAATGCTGGTTTTAGTCCCTTATCAAAAATGTATCCCAATGTATGATCAAAACTCCATTGGAGATATCATTCGTAGGTTTCTACCGCAATTATTAAAAACAAGAGGACTTACCAAAAACCAACTTAAAGTGCTTAAGGCTTTAGCTTCTTGCAGAACTCCTGAACTAGGAGGTTCGGTTTTGGCATGCTCTTCTTGTGGTTCGGTGCATTATGTGATGCACAGTTGCAGAAACAGACATTGTCCAAGGTGTCAGGGGATCGATAAAGAACTTTGGATTGATGATCGTAAACAAGATCTGCTCCCGGTTAAGTATTATCATGTGGTGTTTACGGTTCCGCATTTACTATTGGAACTCTTCCGGTTTAACAGAGAAACCATGTACAACCTTTTGTTTGAAAAATCATGGGAAACTATTTGTCATTTTGCCAAAGACACTAAGCTTCTTGGGGCACAGCCTGGGGCCATTGCCATTCTGCACACCTGGGATCAGCAACTTAAATATCATCCCCATGTGCATTATATTATTCCTGCTGGGGGTATTGATAAAAATGGTAAATGGAAAACAACCAAAAGCAATGGTGACTTTCTATTCGATGTGAAACAAATGTCAGATAAGTTTAGTGCCATTTTTGCCAAAAAGCTGCGTAAACTTAAACAACAGGGTAAAATCAATAAGTTTGTACCTCAAGATTTGATCCCGGAACCTTGGGTAGTATATGCTAAACAAGCCTTTGGATCGCCTCTTTCTATTGTCGAATATTTGGGTAGATACTCACACCGGGTAGCTATCTCCAATGCGCGTATTTTAAAAGTTACTGATACTCATGTTACTTTTAAATGGTGCAACAGAAAAGATAACTACAAAACAGTAACGCAGACTATTACCGGTGTTGAATTCTTAAAAAGATTTATTGAACATATCGTTCCTCCTTATTTTAGACGTATCAGACACCTGGGATTTTTAGGCTCCAGAAACAAAACAAAATGCCTGGCCTTGTTACGTAATGACTTAATGGTAAAAATCAATACCATTAAGCTTTCAAGAGCGCAGGTAGTAGAACTTAAATTTGGAAAACGCTCTTTAATACATTGTAAAGATTGTGGTGGTGAACTGGAATTGATAAAATCTTATTCCAGAAAAAGAGCTCCTCCTGTTTGCTGATTTTATTCGGCAACAACCATATATCAATATTAAATAATACACCTCTATCGTGTAAATGGGAAAAGTATGTTTGGTTGGTAAAAAACATTGTGCATAAACCAGTAAAAGCCTAATTAAATTCGTAAAAAAACAATAATGTATTCAATAAGTTATTTTAATGCAATAATTACTCAGGAAAATGGCTATAATATCACTGCTAAAATCCAATACCAAAGCTTAAAAAATACGATTAAAACCACTACGTATAAATAACACATATACAACATTTTACCAAATTGTTGCTGGAATATTGTTTAGTTCAACAAATCCTCCAATGTGTAGGGTGTGCAAGCAACCCTACATTAGAGGCTAAGTGTTATAGCCCGTTATTATTGTCAACTATTAATAAATCAGAATACTCATTATACAAGTCCAAAATCGATTTGTTGTCAGTCAACTTTTTAAGTACACCCAAGAACTCTTCTTTTGCATTCGGGTTGCTTACCTTTAGCTGATTTACTTGTTCAAATAATTGATTCATATTTTTAAATCCAATCATGGAATTTAATTCAATCCAAAATTCTCCAGCATTATTAAAATCAGCAATTTTTGAATTATTTTGATTAATCCGTTTGGTCATATAATCCATTCCTGAAAACTCCAAATAATCATACGAGTTTGGCCAAAAATCCGTCCCCAATTCTGCATATACTGAATCAATAACGAAATTCCCCCAGAAATCAGCCCATGACTCTCTAAAATTGTAAGACATCCAATTATTTTTGTTCGTTGTGGCATTATACATACACAAATGTCCTAACTCATGACACAATCCGTAGATGTTGTTTTTTCCTCCTTGTTTTGGTGAATTAAAATTATCCATGGTTTTATACTCCAACGTAATCCCACTTAAACTTTTACGGTCAAAATACAAAACATCTCTATCGCTACATTTGATAGTGAATTTAATCTTATCAGGTAGAGAATAATAATTTCGAATAGCAATCGTCCATGCTATTTCCAAGACTTTTATGCTTGCTTTTGCATATTCTTCAACTTCACTATCATACTTGACTTTAAAATGCTCTGTTTCAAATTTATCAGTCTGTGCATAAAGAAATTTTGAAATTAAAATCAAAAGTAAAATAATCTTTAATCTGTACATCTTTTTAAATATTGTAATCAATAATGGTTTAGTTAATCATTTAGTATCCAAGTTTGTTGGTATTTTTGCTAATGGGCTATAACGGTTGGTAAAAAAGACGTGTGTACCTATAGTACTGCTTAGTCTATTTAGCATCATCAAACTTATATATTAAATTCTAAATTTCAATAACGGAATTTACACATGGCTTTTTTAGCTTGTTACACCCTGCCTTTTTGTTGTACAAAAGAACCAACCAAATCCCTAAACTTTTACAAAGCAACAACTTTAAGCATCACAAACGCTCCAAAATACAGCTACAAAACCAACACATACTATTTTTGAGTGAACCTTTACCTAATTTCATGAATGAATTTAAACTTCCAAACCTTTACCAAAATTTGCGTTCGAGAGACAAGATGATGGCGGCTAAATAGAACGTAAACCTCCAAACCTTTTGCTACATGCAAAAAACCAACTGACCAGAATAACAATCCAACTTAGCTAATCCTAACCACTAAAAACCTACATAGGTTTTAAAACCAAACAAACCTGAGAAATTCCAAACCCCAGAATCAAGAACTTAACCTAAAGTTCCAGAGATCCAACTCAACTTATTAATTATTGCCGTGAGTTGGCGTGCGTGGCGCAAATTGATTCAACAACTTACAATCTCAAAAATTCTCCCAAATAAAGTTTTAAGTATTTAAGGTTGGGTGATAACGTTTGAGCTAAACTGCGTTGTGCGCCAAAATCCAACTGTTGTTTTAAATTGTACTAAGCTAATATTTTAACACCAATGTTCAAATAACCTACTGAGCACAATGCTGTTTAGGTTGTGTTGCTGCCCGTTATTTCTTTTTCTGTTCTCCTCTTTCCTGTCTAGTCACAACTTTAGTCCTTATGACTGGACAATTTGGTCTGACCGAGTTGGTGTTAAAAGTCGCACTAAACTTGTCCGAAAACCAAATTCCCGAATTCATGATACTCAAGTCCGACCATATTTTCCTGTCAACATACCAAGATGTAAATAAATTGAATAATGGTCAAGAAAACGAAGTCATGGCAGTAACACAAAATACCAACCAACTCCAAATCATTTTAAAATTCCAACTTTTGCAACTTGGTCTTAATTTGTAAGTTTTTTAATGATTTTTCTGTCAACACAAAAGTCCTATTACCAAGCTGTTAATGACGTTTGTAAATTTTTGCGCCTTGGGAAATGGGCAGCAACGTTGGCTAGATGAAGCGTATGGAGATTGAACGAGCAAACCTTCATAACGCCTATGAGCCAAAGCTTTTATTTGTTTTTATCTTTTTATTATTAAAGCCAAATCAAAGATTTGGCGGTGTTCGATTGCCCTACTCAACTACCAAGGAATCACTAACCCCATATGCTTTATTCTAGCGTGTTGAACTAAACCCGCAGAGCGGGAGCTTAGGCTAAAACTAACAAAAATCGTAAGATAATTACATCTTCTACCATTATTAATTTTAAACATAAATATAATGAGTAGAGAATCTTACCTACAGCAAGCTGTTAAAGCTGTGCCTGAGTTTAAATTAATCAGCGAACAATTTTTGCGTAAATACACCATTGCAGGAAAGTCTGAATCCTGCACCCGTAATTATCTGATGCAGATTTCTAAAATGGTACTGCATTTTAACAGTTCTCCTCTGGAGCTATCCATTGACCAAATGGAAGAGTATTTATTCGAACTTCAACTCAATGAAAAGCCAAGCAAAAGCTCTTTTAAACATCTGGTTTATGGTTTAAGAACCATGTTTACCATGTTCAAAAACAAAGAACTTTATCTGGCTCTTCCTTCTATTAAAAGCAGTAAGGCATTACCTGTTGTTTTATCACAAAAGGAAATTAAAACTTTATTAAATACACCTAAACTTTTAAAACACAAAGTCTTATTTGCAGTCATATATGACTGTGGACTTCGTATTTCTGAAGTTATCAATCTTAAGATTGTTGATCTGGATTTTGACCGTAAACAAATACACATTCGACAATCAAAACACAAAAAAGATCGCTATGTTCCAATGTCTTCTCTTACCATTCGGGGCTTTCACAAATATTTTCAAACCGTCTGTCCTCAAACATGGGTGTTTAATGGTAAAATCAGGGGGCAGCAACTAAGCCAAACAGGCGTAAGACATGCTTTTAGAGCTGCTGTTAAAAAAGCAGGTATCAATAAACCCGTTTGTATACATACACTCCGACATAGTTATGCCACCCATCTGTTAGAAATGGGACTGGATATTGTCAGTGTTAAAAATCAGATGGGCCATGCTGAAATTCGAACTACGATGATGTATCTGCATATTGCTCAATCTGCGCCTAATGCTGGTTTTAGTCCCTTATCAAAAATGTATCCCAATGTATGATCAAAACTCCATTGGAGATATCATTCGTAGGTTTCTACCGCAATTATTAAAAACAAGAGGACTTACCAAAAACCAACTTAAAGTGCTTAAGGCTTTAGCTTCTTGCAGAACTCCTGAACTAGGAGGTTCGGTTTTGGCATGCTCTTCTTGTGGTTCGGTGCATTATGTGATGCACAGTTGCAGAAACAGACATTGTCCAAGGTGTCAGGGGATCGATAAAGAACTTTGGATTGATGATCGTAAACAAGATCTGCTCCCGGTTAAGTATTATCATGTGGTGTTTACGGTTCCGCATTTACTATTGGAACTCTTCCGGTTTAACAGAGAAACCATGTACAACCTTTTGTTTGAAAAATCATGGGAAACTATTTGTCATTTTGCCAAAGACACTAAGCTTCTTGGGGCACAGCCTGGGGCCATTGCCATTCTGCACACCTGGGATCAGCAACTTAAATATCATCCCCATGTGCATTATATTATTCCTGCTGGGGGTATTGATAAAAATGGTAAATGGAAAACAACCAAAAGCAATGGTGACTTTCTATTCGATGTGAAACAAATGTCAGATAAGTTTAGTGCCATTTTTGCCAAAAAGCTGCGTAAACTTAAACAACAGGGTAAAATCAATAAGTTTGTACCTCAAGATTTGATCCCGGAACCTTGGGTAGTATATGCTAAACAAGCCTTTGGATCGCCTCTTTCTATTGTCGAATATTTGGGTAGATACTCACACCGGGTAGCTATCTCCAATGCGCGTATTTTAAAAGTTACTGATACTCATGTTACTTTTAAATGGTGCAACAGAAAAGATAACTACAAAACAGTAACGCAGACTATTACCGGTGTTGAATTCTTAAAAAGATTTATTGAACATATCGTTCCTCCTTATTTTAGACGTATCAGACACCTGGGATTTTTAGGCTCCAGAAACAAAACAAAATGCCTGGCCTTGTTACGTAATGACTTAATGGTAAAAATCAATACCATTAAGCTTTCAAGAGCGCAGGTAGTAGAACTTAAATTTGGAAAACGCTCTTTAATACATTGTAAAGATTGTGGTGGTGAACTGGAATTGATAAAATCTTATTCCAGAAAAAGAGCTCCTCCTGTTTGCTGATTTTATTCGGCAACAACCATATATCAATATTAAATAATACACCTCTATCGTGTAAATGGGAAAAGTATGTTTGGTTGGTAAAAAACATTGTGCATAAACCAGTAAAAGCCTAATTAAATTCGTAAAAAAACAATAATGTATTCAATAAGTTATTTTAATGCAATAATTACTCAGGAAAATGGCTATAATATCACTGCTAAAATCCAATACCAAAGCTTAAAAAATACGATTAAAACCACTACGTATAAATAACACATATACAACATTTTACCAAATTGTTGCTGGAATATTGTTTAGTTCAACAAATCCTCCAATGTGTAGGGTGTGCAAGCAACCCTACATTAGAGGCTAAGTGTTGTATGCCGTTATTTTTAAATTCAGTTTAATCGAAGTCAATACTTTTCCTATTTCTAAATAATTAATCAATACTTAACTCTGCTTTTAACGTCTTAGTCTCAAATGTCATGGCATGAGTATTACTTTTTTCTTCTGTTCCAACATGCCAAACATCATATAAAACAATACTAATAAATTCATACTGATGAAAATTAGTAATCTCAGAGGACAGTGCTATCGCAATTTTTTCAGCTAATATTTCCTGGTCTTTATTATTCTCCGGTTTTAATTTACTATTTGTAATAGTAACACCAATTATATGATGTTCGATACTGTTTCTCTTCTGACAAGTCGGATAAATCTCAATCTTATCTTGTTCAATAAATTGACTTAGTATTACCATTGCTTTTTCCTCACTAGTCTTCCATTTAATTGGTATTACTTCTGGTAATAAACAAGATTGCGCAGTTAGAATCAATACTAATAAAGTAAATACATATTTCATCTCCATATTCAATTCTCTTGACAGGTAGTTTAACAAATTTGTCATGTATTTAAATTTATACTCAGAACCTAGTTTCTAAAGTCTTAATAAATTTCTGCTGATTTGCTTAATGGCATACAACGGCTCGAATATGCGTAGTGCGGGATTTCAAAGCTCTTCACTATCAAACTGCTACAATATTTATTAAATGTGTTAAAACTCAAATTTACCGAATCGCCCCGCATTACGTATATTTATTGTTGGTACTCGTTTTTTATTCAATTTTAATTTCCTTTTCAATCATTGGGGCACTTTTCTGTTGATATATTTTTAAAATTCTGTTCGTTGATGAATATTCTGCAATCCAATGAGATTTTACATCATTTGTTTTCATTTCAAAGTTTTCAGGCGAGTCTCCCTTTGTTTCAACTTTATATCCACAATTTTCCATATCGTCGAAAAATGAAATATTCAACTTATCGAATTCATGAAAATTATCTTCTATTTCTTTTATTATTCTTTTTACGTAATTCAATTCCTTGATTTCTTGTCTTGTTGCGTAAATGAAAACTCTTTGAGATGAAGAATCGATTTTGCAGATATCTATTTTTTCCAATTGGGCATTGCAAATATTAGATAACATCACCAAGCAGAAAAACAAAAAAGTTGTTCTTCGTCTTGCTTTATTAATTTCATTCTGAAATCTAAATATTTTTCGGTCTATTTTCATATTTATCTTAGTTCTTATTTTATGCCCTTAACGACTAAGTTCACCTTAAATGAGTACCAACGTTTGGTAAAAAAGACGTGTGTACCTAAAGTACTGCTTAGTCTATTTAGCATCACCAAACTTATATATTTAATTCTTACTTTCAATAACATAATTTACACATGGCTTTTTTGCCTTGTTACACCCTGCCTTTTTGTTGTACAAAAGAACCAACCAACTCCCTAAACTTTTATAAAACAAGTACAAACAACTGCATCTCCAAATTACAACAAACAAAAAAAAGTGTCAAAATACAGCTACAAAACCAACACGTACTATTTTTGAGTGCATCTCACCTAAAATTATTTAATGTGTTTAAACATCCAGGCTTTTACCAAAATTTGCGTTCGAGAGACAGGAAGATGGCTGTATAAAAGAACGTAAACCTCTAAACCTTTACTACATGCAAAAAAACAACTGACCAGAATAACAATCCAACTTAGCTAATCCGAACCACTAAAAAACGCTTAAGATTTAAAACCTGACATCTCTGAGAATATTCAAAAACCCCAAAACCAAGAACTCAACCTAAGGTTCCTGAGAACCAACTCAACTTATTTATTTCTGCCGTGCGTTGGCGTGCGTGGCGCAAATGGATTCAACAACCTACTAACTCAAAAATTCTCCCAAATAAAGTTCTAAGTAATTTAAGGTTGGGTGATAACGTTTGCTGGATGAAGTCGTGGCGCATTAGTCGTGGTGTCGTGTCACCCGATAGGGGGACTAAGACAGTAGACTATAGTGTCAGGACGAGCAAATCGAGCCATGCTTTATTTCCAGCTTGTTAGCTGCTGGTTTTTCTATTCTTTCTATTTCGTTATTTAGAATTATATTCTTCAAATACTCGGTCATAACATGGTGTCAACGTTGTAAAAATACCTTTCTCATAAGCTAATTTGTGGAGTTCAGGTAGTTTTTTAAATCGTTTTAATCTTTTTCTATCAGCACTTTTTAAGGATATGAAATCATAAATCCATTCATTCATCATTATGACATCTATTGTATCACATCCATCTTTTAATTCAATTGTTGTCCATTCCATGCCAACAAATGACAATAATAATTTTTTAGTCCCTAATGGTAATTCAAATTTGAATTGACCGTCAATGTTTGCCTTAGCAATTTCCACAGTGTCAAGATTACAAATTGATACCATTGGAATATATTGTAAATCTTCATCTACAATTTGTCCATGTATTGTACGAGTCTGCCCATTTATATCGAGACTAATTATGACTAGTGTTGATATAATTAAAAGTATTCTCATTTTTTTAAACTTGCAGCTAACTTATAAGGATTTTATCCTTACCAGGAGCAAGATAATAAAAATATTAAAGCGTTAATTGTAAAAATAGACTTATAGAATATACTTAGTGGTTATTAAGGATAAAATTATGTTGAACGATGGCGGCTATAACTATGGGCAATTCATTCCTGCTACTTTCAGTAACTTGGAGACCTTTTCGTTGACTTTTTAAGTATGAATTGTTTTTCATTATACTGATTGATAAAAATGATCGATATTACTAAACCATAAAGCATAACATTCCCATCGTGCCTTTTTTAAAGACATTTGAGATTAATTCAAAAAACAAAGAACGTTGTATTCTTATAATCATTCTAGTTGAGTAATTCTTTTTAATTGAAGCATAATGCCCTGCTTACATATTGGACAAATAGCAGGATCATTACCTGTTATTTCTCTCACAATTTCATAGGCACACAAGCCTTCTAATGTGGATAAATACATCACTTTACCAACTAAGGAGATTACCTGTTCTCGTTTTCCATTGATATGAGCTGTAGCAAATACACCAATATATCTGATCTTAAAAAATCCTTTGGGTAACACATGCTGGATAAAACGTCGTACAAACTCAACTGTATTTAGCTGCATAGCCTTTCGGGATCCTGTTCGATAATCCTTATAATTAAAGCTTACGGTTTTATCTGTTAATGTTAATAATCTGCTGTTTGATATCGCAACCCGATGAGTGTATCTTCCTAAATATTTTAATACACTAGTCATTCCTCCAAAGGCTTTTTTGCTATATACATTCCATCTATTTTCATAAAGTTTTTCTTTCATAATCTTAAAGCCTTCATAGTTGGATGGAAGATTTAGCACCTCATTTTCCAGTAAGTTTTTGAGTTTTTTCATTAGAATTCCTCTGAACATTGCAGATAAAGCCTTAATCGGAACAAAGAATTTTCTATTGGAAGAGATCCATTCAGCTCCATCACTACTTAAGCCTCCCGCAGGTACCAACATATGAATATGTGGATGATAGGTCAATGTTTGACCCCATGTATGCAATATGCATAATGCACCTACTTCAGCGCCAAGGAATTCAGGATTTCGTCCTGCATTTTGCAAGGCTTCTGATGCTGATTGAAACAGCAGGTCATAACACTGTTTCTGGTTGATATAAAACAAGGGATGCAAGGTATCCGGAATGGTAAAAACAATATGAAAATATCGTCCCGGAACCAATCGACTCTGCAACTTATCCACCCACTGTTGCTGTTTTAAATACTGGCATTTGGGACAATGTCGATTTCTGCAAGAGTTATACGCCTGCTGTTTATATTGGCAATGGTTACAACCCATAATGTGACCTCCTGCCTGAGATGTTCTACATCGTAAAAGAGCATTGAGTACTTTATCTTGCTCATAAGTAACATTGTAATTTTTATAAAGCTCGTCATAACAAGCTTCTATTACATCTGATACTTCCAATCTGTATCGTTGGTTTTCTGATTGTTTACTCATGGCTTAAGGGATGAAGTAAATTAGGAACCTCTCCGTAATATGGATGTACCAGATGCAAATACCCTGACGTGGTTTTTAAAGAACTGTGCCCCATCATTAATTGAAGTCTCTTCAAATTGACTCCACGTTCTAACATATGAGTGGCAAAGCTATGACGTAAGGAATGAATGGTTACTGACTTTTGTTTTATTCCTGCTTTTTGAGCCGATCGTTTTACTACTTTAAGAAAACTTGTTTCTGAATATTTTTCACCTCTTATTCTGCCTTCAAATAGGTATTCTGCCGGGCGATAATGCTTATAATAAAACCGAAGTTGTTCTATTAACTCGTCAAATATGGGAACTTCCCTTATTTTGTTGCCTTTACCTTTAACACGTATTATTTTACGTGATGAATCAATGGATCCTGGCTTTAAACTTAACACTTCTTCCCTTCGTAGTCCGCTCGAATATGTAAGCATTAATAACGTCCTGTGTTTTAAATTGTCTAAGGCATTTACTAATTCATAGGCTTCTTGCTGAGATAAAACAGCTGGTAATGCCTTTTTTGTTCGAGGACGTTTGATTCGTATTGACTCCCATTCTTTGCCAAATATATCAACCTGTAAGATCTTCCAGGCACTTATCATTTGATTCACATTAATGGGTGATAACTTTTGTTCTTGAATCATATAATAACAAAAGTCTTTTATCTCACTTCTGGTTAACTGATCTGGGGAAAGTTTGTAGTAGGCAGATAAGCGTCTTAAAAATTTAGTGTAGGTATTAATGGTTCGTTCGCTATAATTGCGCAAACGCATCTCTTGCTCGTATTGAGCTAATAAACTTTTTTTTTCATAACCTAATGTTTTTATTTATACTACAGTAAGTTACGAAATTCTAGTTAGCTCCGGCAGGAGCTTTCGTTCAACTTGTCAATAACCGTCATAGGGTTACGTTTATATCACCTTTGTAATTTGTTTATTGATTCTTAATTTAATCAACAAGCAACCACACATTACACTCATAATCATCACATTAAACACATTTATATTGTGGTGCATATTTTTAAAATACAAGGGCTTTACTTTTTTTCTTAATATTATAATTATCAATGTATACTTATAAATACACTTCGTTTGCTCAGTTACAATTCAGCCGAAAATTGTCTAAGTTTGGTCTTTTAATACAATATTTTCAACTCCGCTTTCATTCACTTTATCCGTTAAAGATAATTCTCCTTTTCTATTAAACAAAACTTATTGTTCAAATAGTTAATTGCACTATCGCTCATCCTTTATCAACGCCTTAATTATCTATGATTTACAAAATATTTAATTTAAATATTTAAATCATCCAGCGGACTTTTAATTTGCTGTAAGTACTTATTGCTTACATGTGTATATATTTCGGTAGTTTTTGACGAACTATGTCCTAAAAGCTCTTGTATAAATCTTAAATCGGTACCCGACTCTAATAAATGCGTTGCAAAACTATGTCGTAACGAGTGTAATCCGCCACGTTTGGGTACTCCACTCTTTTTTATTGTTTTAGCTAAAACTTTACCAGCACTGGTTGGTGAATATTTACCCCCAAACTGTCCCTCAAACAAGTATTCTTTAGGTCTGTATTCTTTAAAATAACTACGCAACAATTCTAATACTGATTTTGCAAGTAAGGTATACCTGTCTTTATTTCCTTTTCCTCCTGCAATACGAACTTGCATCCGTTTCGAATCAATATCATTAAGTTTTAAATTCAAGGTTTCTCCTATACGCAACCCACTTCCATATATAAGGGATAATAATGTTTTATGCTTAATATTTTCTGCAGCAATTAATATTCTACACATCTCTTCTTTGTTCCAGACTTTAGGTAACTGTCTGCCTGTTTTAGGTCTTATTACATCTTGCAACTCAACATCACGTTTTAAATACCCCTGATAATACAATTTAATTGCACTTACAGATTGGTTTACTGTTAAATATGAATATGTTTTCTCGCCAAGCATCATTTGATGATATTCATTTATTATCGTTGATGAAAACATATTAATTTGAGACAGACTATTTTGTCGGTAACAATTTAACAGCCGTAAAACAAAATAATAGTAGGTTCTTATGGTATTAATACTATAGCCCTTCAATAGCATATACTTTAAATACTCAATAGGAACTTGCTTAAAATATATATCTTTTACATAACTCTGCTCAAATAACAGTTGTAAAATCCTGCAATCCAAAATTTTTAATTCATTATGAATTCGAATTTTAATTTTATCAGATATTGATTTAATAAAGTTAAATAATAAGCTTATCGATGGCTTTAAAGTAAACTCTTTTAATTCTGAATTCCACTTAGCATATTTATTTGAAACAAGTATCTGATTTATGATTTTGCTATATTTATACTTTATAATTAGTAATCTTATACCATCCTTTTTATATGGCACCAACATTATTACTCCCAGCTTTTCAATTGATTCTAATACACCATTGAAATAGGTTACATCTCCAATTACTATTTCTTCTATATGATTCTTTAATATTGCCTGATAATATTTGGTATCGATAATAGCAATATCTTCAAACACATCCTTTAATAAACCAACTGTTTGCGGAGTTGATTTTACAGTGTATTTTTTCAGTCTAAAATTCCAAACAATCCAATTATTGTATTGTATACGTTTTAAAATATCATCATTTGATTTAAAATACAATACACACAAATCTGCATTCAAATCCTTTTGTTTGTTTAGATATATAACGGGCTTAGTCATTTTTTTATTAGCAAATAAATATTTTTATTACATTTAAAAGTTTATTAAGCGCTTATTAGCGTTTATAAGCGCTTAATAAACCTATAAACCTAAATCCTGCTCTATGAAAAAAACTTGTATCTACTGTAATGAACCTATTCAAGGAAGATCCGACAAAAAATTTTGTGATAAACAATGCCGAAATGCATATAATTTTCAATCTTCAAGATCTACTGAAAATCAAATACGAAGAATAAATAAACAATTACGGGCAAATCGCAGTGCTTTAAAAAATGCATGTCCCGAAGGAAAAGCAACTGTTAGAAAAACTTTTCTTAAAACGTTGGGTATGGATTTTAAACACCTAACCCACACCTGGAAAAGCAATGGTGGTAACCTATACTATTTTTGTTATGATTATGGATATACTCCATCTATTGATCCTGAAAAAGTAGTTATTATTCAACATCAGAATTATATGGAATCAAAGAGCTAAATGTATCATGATCTCCTTAGTACATCTTTAAATCCATAATCATGATATACTATAAATACTTCGAGTCTGCATCATACCAAAGTCGTAACATCTCCACACTTTCTTTTACCATTATACACTATTTGTTCGCAAAACTATAGTAAATAGCATGCGAACAGATATTGAACAGCTTGTGGAGAAGAGTGGAGCTGCCTCGAAGCAATATAGGAGCAGTAACGCAGCAGGTGTGGAGAATCAGTGGAGCGCTAGTGGAGAACTAGTGGAGCGCTAGTGGAGAAATGCGAAGGATTAGTGGAGAACTAGTGGAGAACGGAACCAAAAAGTGTTAAAATGGTACTTTTACGGAATATTTTTGCTTAAAATAAGCGAAAACCGGAATGTTTATACCTGTTTTTGCTTGTTTTCGGGAATATTGGCTTAATTATAACGGATCTGCTGTATAATTCATTGTGGTGTTCAAAATATAAGATATTGATATACTGAATTATACGGATCAAAAAAGTTACAATAATATTATAGTAACTTTTTATAAAATAATGTAAGCTATTGTATATGAGAGTGAAACGATTGTTTGATTAACAAAGGTTTATTCGTTATAAGCTTTAAAAGGTGATTTTTGTATATATTATATATCAGACTTGATGTACTGGTTAGTTGATTTTCGTTTTGTAATTCTAATAAAAATATAGGCGTATTATATTACGTCACCTATGTCCTAAATAAATAAAAGTTCCCTATTCTTTAGTAGGATCTAGATTGGCCTCAGCCAGTGAACCAAAAAACAATATTGATTTGATGATTAAAGAACGTTTTTGTTTGAACAAAGCGAGTTTAAACGATTTCTGTCAAATAATTGTAGTTTTTTGTGAGAACTGGGTGCAGCCTTGCCTTTTTTTGCTTCTATTTTTTGTGTTAAGACAATTATAGTGCAGCGAAAATCATGAACCCAATTGAGAAACAGACTTTGTGAACTAAAATATGAAGTCATGTCTGGGCGAAGCACCAGTTTAAAAAATATTTCGAACAGCTTTGGGCTAAGTGATAAACAATATTTATTACAGATCCTTATTGCATCCTATGGTATGACTAGGATATGACGTCGTATTGTCTATGGTTTTTTCATGCATATTTTATGGCCTTTCTTCGGTTCCTTAGAAGCAATGGCTAAGCAAAGAACAATCAAAGAATGTGCATAGACAACACAACCTCAATACAACCACAATACAAAGAACAAGCATTGACTATGCATACAACAAGCAATGCCTATGCATAGGATTAGCAAAGCCCTAGCATAGGAATGCAAAGCCCTAGCAAAGAAAAGTCATAAAAACACCGAAAATCACCAAAACCTGGAATATTTTTGGCCAAAAACCTGATTTTGCGGAATATTTTGGTACCATCCTAAAAACTGTGTAAGTATAAAAATATCGGGGTAGAAAGCTTCGATATTTTTTTGTTTATTTAATAGACTAACACACAGTTATGAAAAAAGAAGACCTATTAACAGATGATTTCCTGAAACAATTTAAAACAGGAGAAGACTTAAACAACTTTTTGAGTGAACTTCAAAAGCGAGGTATAGAACAAATACTTGAAGGAGAACTTGATGCTCATCTTGATTATGAAAAGCATCAAAAGTCTAGTAATCCGAATTACCGGAACGGTCATACTACCAAAAGTATTAAAACTATTTTTGGAGAAAGTGAAATAAAGGTTCCCAGAGACAGGGAAGCTAGCTTCAACCCCATTTTGCTTCCAAAGAGAAAGAACATGGTCGATGGGATTGAGAACATTATTATATCCCTTTATGCCAAAGGTATGAGTAACTCTGATATTGAGGAACAAATCAAAGAATTATACGATATCCGAGTTTCTACTTCAACGATATCCAGGATAACAGATAAGATAACAGATGATATAATTGCTTGGCAGAACCGCCCCTTAGATTCGTTGTATCTGATTGTATGGATGGATGGAATTGTTTTTAAAGTCCGAGATAACTCAAAGGTTATCAATAAAACTATATACATTGCTGTTGGGCTTCGCAAGAACGGAAAGAAAGAGATACTCGGATTATGGCTGGGTAAGAATGAAGCTGCTTCTTTTTGGTTGGGTGTATTGACTGACATTAGAGCTCGAGGTGTTGAAGATATCCTAATTACTGTCACTGATAATCTGAATGGATTTACAGACACCATAAAGAATGTATTTCCTTGTTCAAGTACTCAGATTTGTGTAGTACATCAAATTCGTAATGCAGCTAAATATGTTGTTTGGAAGGACAAAAAAGCCTTTGCTAAGGACATGAAACAAATATATACAGCACCAACAAAACAGGCTGCAGAAGCTGCTTTAAATGACTTTGCTGACAAATGGAACGGAAAGTATTCTTATGCAGTAAAAAGTTGGAAGACAAACTGGGATGAACTCACCGTATTTTATGACTTCCCCATAGAAATTCGTAATATTATTTACACAACGAATCTTGTCGAAAACCTTAATGGTAAAATCAGAAAATTTACTAAAAACAAGCTATCTTATCCTACTGATCAAGCAGTGTTAAAATCCGTGTTTTTAGCCATTAGGGAAGTGACGAAAAAGTGGACTCAACCAGTGAGTAACTGGGGACTCATTCTTAATCAATTTATTACTATATTTGAAGAAAGGGTTCAACTCTAAATTAGCTGAACCCTGATATTTTAACTTACACACTTAATGGGATAGTGTCAATATTTTTGTCGTTTTTTGCGATTTTCCGCTATATTGGCCCATTTTTTTAACCTTTTGGGTACAAAACAGATTTCACCTAAAATTCTTCACACTTCATTTACTGTTAGTTACAAGCGAAAAAAGTTACAGTAAAATTACAGTAATTTTTTTGTATTTCTCTGCTCACTACTTTAGCATTAAACAATTACTAATTACTCATTACTAATTGCTAATTGCTAATTGCTAATTACTAATTGCTTAAAAATTTCGCCATCGGTTCAATGGGTTTTATAAAAGCAAATAAGTCATTTGAAAATGAATTATAATCACATAAAGCACAATACAATAACACCTGTAACTAAACATTTTTTAACACACTTTATTTATTTACTAGTCTATTATTCCCTCTATCTCTGACTATTCTCATGTGTTTTTACTACTTTTGCCGGCTGGTTTAACTGAATTCGGATTTAGTTTAAATTAAGAATATTCAGAAGCTGACAGAAAATCTATTAAGATATAGGTTTCATAATATCAATTATCATTATTCAATGGTAGAAAGGCTTCACCTTAAAAAAAGAAAAATGAATAATAAATCATATGAAACGAACCATGAGAAAGACTTTCTCGAGCAGGGGAATATCCAAATTTGGTGAGTTCCATGTGGCAATGAAAAGCAAAATTTAAACACATGAAACGAACATATAAATTTGATTATCCAAATTCACACACAATAGGATGATTAAATTTATTTGTGAGTTCCATATGACTAATGAAAATAAATTATTATCATATGAAATTTACATTCTCTTTTATTGACAAACGACAAGGTTCTGTTAAAGATGATATCTTATCAGGACTTACAGTAGCTCTTGCGCTTGTGCCTGAAGCAGTAGCCTTTGCTTTCGTAGCCGGCATCTCTCCTATTATTGGTCTTTACGGTGCATTTATGATGGGATTAATAACTGCCATTTTAGGTGGCCGTCCCGGAATGATTTCAGGTGCAACCGGTGCTCTTGCTGTAGTAATGGTTAATCTGGTTCTTGAAGGAAATAAACTGGGTGCTCCCGGTGATATGATGGGAATTCAATACCTGTTTGCAACTATTATCTTAGCCGGGTTATTTCAAATGGCTGCCGGTTTCTTAAAACTTGGAAAATTTATTCGTATGGTTCCTCAGTCTGTAATGATGGGATTTGTGAATGGTTTGGCCATTGTGATCTTTAAATCACAAATAGGTATGTTTAAAGTAGGCGACGATTACTTAACCGGATCTCCTCTATTTATCATGATAGGATTGGTTGCCTTAACTATGGCTATCATGTATTTCCTGCCGAAGTTTAGCAAAAAAATACCTGCAGCACTTGTTGGAATTATTGTTGTTTCTCTGATTGTTATTTTAGGAGGAATTGAAACTGAAACCGTAAGATCATTTGTTGTTGCTAAGGGTGGAACAGGAATTAAAGCTGGATTACCTCAGTTCAATATTCCAATGATTCCTTTTGATATAGAAACATTGAAATTTATTTTACCATACGCATTAATTTTAGCCACAATTGGATTAACTGAATCATTAATGACTCTTACTTTGGTTGATGAACTAACTGAAACCAGAGGTAGTGGTAACAGAGAATGTGTTGCACAGGGTGTTGCAAATATAACTAACGGATTTTTTGGAGGTATGGGTGGTTGTGCCATGATTGGTCAAAGTATCATCAACATCAAATCAGGTGGTAGAGGTCGTCTTTCTGGTATTGTTGCGGCTGTTGCACTATTAATGTTTATTCTGTTTGCTTCTGCATATATCGAAATGATTCCTATTGCCGCCTTAGTGGGTGTAATGTTTATGGTTGTTATTGGTACATTTGCCTGGAGTACATTTAAAATTATAAATAAGATTCCACTAGCAGATGTGGTGGTAATTGCACTGGTTACTATTCTGACGGTAATATTTGATTTAGCTATTGCTGTTGCTGCAGGTGTAATAGTATCTGCATTAGTATTTGCATGGGAAAATGCAGTAAAAATTCGTGTTTCAAGTGTAACTGACGAACAGGGGGTAAAACATTACATTGTTCACGGACCTTTGTTCTTTGCTGCAACAACATCGTTCATCAACAGCTTTGATGTGAAAAACGACCCTAAAGAAGTAGTTATTTCATTTGAAGAATCAAGAATTATGGACCAATCAGCCATTGAAGCGATTAACAAATTAGCTGAAAAATATCAACTGATTGGAACAAATGTTCATTTAAGATATTTATCACCAGATTGCGTTAAGTTGATTAAAAAGGCCGAAAAAATATGTGATGTTAACGTACTTAAAGATCCTGATTATCATGTAGCAATTAATAACTACCGTAAAAAAGCTGACGCTTTAAAAACAGTATAAAATATAACTACTTATAATATATTAAAAGTCTGCACTCAAACGCAGACTTTTTTTTATAAGTAAAAGTTTGGTACACACTCTCTGATTTGAATTTTATTTTATTGACAAAAGTTATATGCAAAGTGATTTCCACTAAATCCATCTAAATTTAACAGTTAATCATAAAAAAAAGAGTCTTTATAAAAACAGTAATACACTTACGATTAATTCTACTATTTTGCATGCTTAATTATGCAATTTAATGACTAAGATACAGACTAAAACAACCAGTTTTTTTATTGCAATTGCCTTAATAACTGCAGGGCTGCTTACCTCATTATTATTATGGAAGAGCACTCATATTCTTAAGAATGAGGCTATAGAAAAAATGCTTTACCAAACTCAAAACCAGGCAAATGATTTTGAAAATGAATTAACCCAATTAAAAAACATAACTCAATCTACAGAAGCCTTACTAAATGCCATTTACCCTAAAGAAGGTATTACACCTTACAATGTTGACCAAATCAAAGAAGAACTGAGTAAACATATGATTTTACTCGGCAGCAAAATGAATGCACTCAGCACCTGGATTGTATTTAATCCAGACATTATTCCTAATCACCAAAATTTAGCTTTTTATGATAAGGACAGAGATGGATTATTTGAAAAAGCCCCCCCTTATAATATAGATACTATTAGTCCAAACTCAGATTCAAAAAAATGGTGGACCGAAGCTATTAAAAATGGTGAAGCATGGACTGAACCTTATTATTGGCAATTATGGGATATGGAACTCATTACCTATTCTAAAGCAGTATATATCAACGATGTATTTATTGGATGTATTGGTTCCGATATTGATTTTACACAAAAAATGAATGAATGGAATAATACAAAACTATATTCAAGCGGGTATTATGTTCTGATTGATCAGGATCAACACTTTATACTTCATCCGGAATTTGCACATCAGGATATGGATGTAGCACTTCCTCAAAGTCTTTCTGATTACATAAAAACAAATTTAAAGAATACTGATTCAGGATTTATTAATTATGAATTTTCAGGCATAAAAAAGGAAATGGCTTTTAAAAATCTTTCTAACCATTGGGCACTCTTATCTATAGTTCCTGTTAAAGAAATTTATAAGCCCATATATCAATTTGGTAATTATATTTTAATCACCTTGTTATTAGTAATAGTAATTTCCATTTTAGTTGCTGTAATTTTTAGCAGAACCATAACATCTCCCATTGAAAGGCTTGGAGTATTATTTAATGAAGCAAGAAATGGTAATTTAACCGTTCGTTCAAACATAAAAACCAACGACGAGCTGGAAGGCTTAGGAAATCAATTCAACTTTTTCCTGAACCAAATGCAAACCATGATTACTCAATTAAAAGAAAAAGAATCCAGCCTGATTGATGCAAAAGAAAAAGCCGTTGAATCAGATAAATTAAAAACTGCATTTCTCGAAAATTTAAGTCACGAAATAAGAACCCCTCTTACCGGTATAGTTGGATATGCAGAACTTTTAATAACCGAAGGATTTACAATAAATGAGAAAAATGAGTTTTTAGAAACAATACAGAAAAATAATGATAACCTGCTTCAGTTTGTTGAAGACATCATTACTTTTTCAAAACTTGAAAGAGGAATTATTCATAGTCACAAAAACGAATTTAAGCTACATAAATTAATTAATGATATTCACCTTGAATTAACACCTCTCTACAGAGATCAGAATGTTCAAGTCAATTTCTCAACCAATATTGAAATTGTGAATCCGGATATTTATATAGCCACCGACTATGCTTTATTAATTAAAATTCTTAAGATATTATTAGAAAATGCATTTAAATTTACCTCAAAAGGTAGTGTTGAATTAAAAAGCTATTCGGATGGAAATAATTGGGGTTTCTATATTAACGATACCGGAATGGGTATTCCTACAGAGCAACACAATCTGATTTTTAAGAAGTTTTATAAATATACTGATGATAAAACGAAAATATACAGAGGTGTTGGAATGGGATTAGCCATTGCAGAAGAGATTATAAAAATATTGGATGGATCTATTTCGTTAATTTCAGAACAAGGCAAAGGAACTTCCTTTAAAATTGAATTTATTTTGAGCTAAGCATATTGTTCAAAAGAAAAGGAATAATTATAACAATGGCTTCTGATAAAAATGATATCTTAGCATCTGCCCTCCTACAATAACAATTATCAATTACAACTTTAATGATTTATTTTAAATTAAAAACTTTTGCAAAAGCAAAAATACTATTTTGTGTCTTAATCTTTTTAAGCTTAAATACTTTTGGCCAGAACAATAGCTATTCTGACCTTAATATGGAAATAGAAGATATTATTTTAAAAAAAGATTCAGTTCAGTTAGAACAAATATTAAAGGAAAACAACCTCAATATTAATTCTGTTATATATAACGTAACACCTTTGTTTTTAGCTTGTCATAAGCCCGATAGTTTATTTATTAATTGGATGCTGAAAAAAGGAGCATCACCAAATGTTATTTCACGATATGGAACTGTTGGAAACTGGATTTTAGAAAAGAAAAATTATACAGGTATCTTTAATATGCTACTTGATTATGGTTTTGACCCAAACATCGAGAGCATGGCATACTGGCAAAATAAAAAAGAAACTCATCCTGAGGAGATTCCGGATTGGTTAAATAAAGCCTTTCAAAAAATCAAAGAAAACAATCTTAAAACAGAACATCTACCCTATTTTGCATATACAGATCCTTCTGATGATTTAATATTAGCCATATCTATTGTTAGAGATAGTACATTAACTTTAACAAAAAGACTTCTTGACTACAAATTAGATGTAAATATGATAGATAAAAAGGGTGTAACACCCATTTTCTACGCTGTACACTTTAAAAATACTGAAGCTATACAATTATTTATTAAAAATGGAGCTAACGTCAATCATATTCTTGCTCCTCCTGTAAGTTCTATGTACGAGAATAGTCCTATTTTTAATAATAAAATTACACCTCTTATTATGTGTATGCAGGAAATTGAACAAGATCCGAAGCTTTTAAATAAAAAAGAAACAATGTCTATTTTAAAAATTCTTTTAAAGGCTGGTGCCGATATCCACCATCAAACAGCTCAGGAAAAAATTTCAGCATCAGACATTGCCAATAAATTAAACAATAAAGAAATCAACAAACTATTTAAAAAGTACGGTAAATAATTGAAAATTATTTTACGGCAAATAAAAGAACATTAAAAATCAGATTTACAATCAAATATATAATACAAGGCACTGTATTAAAGCTATTCTTTGATTGTTAAAAAAAATAAAATATCAAATGGCGTTAAACATTTTTAAAATACCCATGTTTAACTCTCAAACAAATTTAATATACACTAGATAAAATAAACAAAATGAATAAAAAAGATTTGAATATTACATTCGCAGGTGGCAAACTTACAATACTTGGTAATGACGTTAAAGTTGGTGATAAAGCACCTGAATTCGCAGCCTTAAATAAAGATTTACAACCAGTTAAACTTTCTGACTTTGACGGGAAAGTAAAATTAATCGTTGTTTATCCATCAATAGATACAGGTGTATGTGCGGCACAAAACAGACGTTTTAATGTTGAGGCAAATAAACTAGAAGATGTTGCTGTAATATCTATTTCTTGTGATTTACCATTTGCTCAATCTCGTTTTTGTGGAGCTGAAGGCCTAGAGAACATACTTACTTTATCGGATCATAAAGACCTTGATTTTGGAGAAAAATATGGTTTTGTAATTGAAGAACTTAGATTACTAACCCGAGGTACTGTTATTATTGATAAAGATAATACTATCAAATACATTGAGTATGTACCTGAGGTTACTAATGAACCTGATTACGACAAAGCATTAGAAGAAGTTAAAAAATTATTATAAAGTATCCACCCCATAATTAGAAAAAGCTGCTTTAGTTATTTAAACCAAAGCAGCTTTTTAATTTTATACTATATATTGAATTCTATTCCTGAATTTCTGTAGTATACTTATCAATTACACAAGCAACAGAAGCATCTCCGGTAACATTTACAGTAGTTCTTACCATATCTAAGATTCTGTCTACAGGCAAAATAATTGCAATCCAGGCTGGATTTAATCCTACAGAGTTTAAAACAATCATCAGCATTACAATTCCTGCACTAGGAACTGCAGCAGAACCAATACTTGCTAAGGTTGCGGTTAATACAACTGTTATTTGTTGCCCCAACGACAAATCAATCATATGCATTTGAGCCAGAAATACCACCGCTACGGCCTGATAAAGACTTGTTCCGTCCATATTTACGGTAGCTCCGATAGGAAGTACAAAACCTGCAGTCTTTTTATCCACACCCAAATTTTCCTCTACACATTCAAAAGTAACCGGTAATGTTGCGGCACTTGAACTGGTTGAAAATGCCAATGCCTGCGCAGGACTGATTCCTTTAAGAAAATCCATAAACTTACGTTGAGGAACCAATAATTTTAGAATTGTTGGATAAATAATAAAAGCCATCAACAATAATCCAATAAGAACAGTTAATGAATACCAACCCAAACCTTTAAATATTTCTACTATTTTACCAGGATTATCACCTGCAATATTATTAACAACTCCAGCCATCAATGCAAATACAAAGAATGGAGCACCTTTCATTATCAGGTCAACCATTTTAATAAATACCTCTGATGCCCCTTCTACAAACTGAATCACCACTTTTCCTTTATCACCCGGTATATACAAAAGTGCAATGCCAAAGAAAATAGCGAAAAATATAATATGCAACATAGAACCATTCCCGGCCAATGAATTAAAAATATTAACAGGTACCAGATCCACCAAAGGCTTTAAAGGCCCCCCTTCTTCATTAGCCCGGTATTTAGATACGATCTCATCGTTTTTATGTAGTTCCAGCTGTTGCTTCTTTAGTGCGATTCGTTCCACATATTCCGTTTTATCTAAAAAGTGAATATCATCTCTGATCTTCACATGCTCCTGATTGGCCCACAACTCATAAGATATTCTATTGTCGATTCTCACTTCATCAGAAAGTGCTTTTCCCGGACTAATCAGATTCACCAAAACCAATCCCAGCGAAACAGCTAAAACAGTTGTAAACAGATACAAGATCAGCGTTCTAATTCCCAGCTTCCCTAGATCCTTTGGATTACCAAGACTCACGATTCCACTTATTATTGAAAACAGAATTAAGGGAATTGCAATCAGTTTTAATAAATTAATAAAAATAGTACCAAAGGGATCAATCCAGTTTTTTGTAAATTCCTGCCAACCAAGATAACCGGAAAGTACGGCCCAAATTGCACCTAGAACAATTCCAAAAATGATTTTAATATAAAGAGGAATATTCTTCATTATTATAAAATTTTCAATTAGAATAAACCTGAATCCAACTTAAAATTATAATCTGAATCAGGTTATAAACAAAAAAAGTATAAAGCAAGAATGTTCACTTTATACTTATTTAATTAAATTTCAATTTCTTATTAGCTATACATTTTATTCAGATAAATCATATCTACCATAACCATAGCAGCCATAGCTTCAACAATAGGTACAGCTCTTGGTAAAACACAAGGATCATGTCGTCCTTTCACTGTAGAAACAATCTCCTCACCTTGTTTATTTACTGTATTTTGTTCTTTTAAGATCGTTGCAATAGGTTTAAAGGCAACGTTCATATAAATATCTTCTCCATTGGTGATACCACCCTGAACACCACCAGAACGATTTGTTTTTGTACGAACCTGATCTCCATCCATAAAAAACTCATCATTATGTTGAGATCCCATTAACTCAGTAGCTTTAAAACCTAAACCGTATTCAAAACCTTTAACTGCATTGATTCCCAACATAGCTTTACCCATTTGAGCATGGAACTTATCAAAAACAGGCTCTCCCAAACCAATTGGCGCATTTTTTACAACACAGGTAATTACTCCACCTACCGAATCCTTGTCTCTGCGAATCTGATCAATATAATCAATCATCTTTTCAGCAATTTCAGCATCCGGACAACGAACAATATTATCTTCAATTTTAGATAAGTCTAATTCTGAATATGATTTATCTAATTTAATAGATCCAACCTGCGAAGTATATGCAGCTATCTCTACGCCATATTTTTTTAGTATCAATTTTGCTATTGCTCCGGCAACAACACGGGCAATAGTTTCACGAGCTGATGAACGACCACCACCTCTGTGATCACGGATTCCATATTTACTTTGATAAGTATAATCGGCGTGAGATGGTCTGTAAACATCTTTAATATTACCATAATCTTTTGAACGTTGATCTGCATTCCAGATTACAAAACCAATTGGTGTTCCTGTTGCTTTACCGTCCAATACACCTGAAAGAATCTCAACCTTATCTTTCTCATCTCTTGGAGTAGTAATTGCACTTTGTCCCGGTCTGCGACGATTTAATTCACCCTGAATAAAATCCATATCTATATCTATACCGGGCATCACACCTTCAATTACTCCGCCAACAGCTTTACCATGAGACTCACCAAATGAAGTCAACTTAAAAAATTGTCCAAAAGAATTACCTGCCATATTTAAATTGATTAAAGATTAAAGACCGGATACAACAAAATCAATATTGCATCAGCACTTTAATCATCATTGATTGCTTATTATATGATTTAAATCACAAAAATAGAAAAGTTATCTTATAAAACTTAGTCTATTACCAATAGATCGTTAGATTTTAGACACAAGACACAAGACTGAATTACAAATTGCTTAATTTCTATCTTAAAAATAGCAACAAATTCACTCATTACCATCTATTAACCAACGCCTTACAAACACCAACAAACTATTAATTAAATCATTAAATAAAAAAGCCCATTTTCAATAGAAAACGGGCTTTTTTATTTAATGATTATTTTATCAATTCTTTTATAGATTATGAACATCCACAACCGCCAGAACCAGAACCATCAGAGCCACACGCTCCGCTTTCGCATCCTGTTTCAGCACCGCTTCCGCAACCACAACCAGAACCACAACCACCGCCACCTACTGCAGCCATAATTTCAGAATCTGTAGCTTCACGAACTTCTTTAACAGCTCCACAGAAAAATAAATCATCACCTGCTAATGGGTGGTTAAAGTCCATTTTAACATGCTCGTCAGTAATATCTAAAACGATTCCATTTAAACGATTTCCATGAGCATCTTGCATAGGTACCATGTTTCCAACTTTAATTAAGTCTTCATCCATTGAACCGTTTACCTCAAATATATTTTTTGGAATCTCTACTTTAGCTTCTTCATTAATTTGACCATAAGCCTCATCAGCTTTAAGCTCAAATTTAAATTCTTCACCAGCTTTTAAACCTTCTAATTTATCTTCGAACATCTGCAACATTCTTCCTGTTCCAAAAATAAATTCAAGTGGCTTTTCTTCGCTAGTCTCCTCAACAATCTCCCCTTCAAACCCATTCAAACGTAGTACGTAAGAAAGAGTCACCATTTTGTTTCTTGAAATTTCCATATGTATTTCTTTTAATAGTATCTAAATCAAAATATTTGTACAAAGAAAGTGAGTTTTTTATAATTAACAAAAATCACATTCTTAAAAAAAGACAAAATAATCCGAAATTCAAACTTTAAACTCTTTTATTTCATAAAAAACACTAAATTTTAACAAGCTTTAAGTGTTTTGTACGATTGAGAATAATGAAGCATTTGCTCTGCATATTCAGTGTTATAATCAATCAAAACATCAACAATATCTTTACCCTGATATACCAAATTCAGATTCGGATTTAAAAACCCTGTAAAAGGCGGAATATTTAACTTTTCAAATCGTTCCAATATCTCTTTATGCAATTCATAATCAATATCTATCCCATATCCTTCAACTATATTTTTAGCTGCTTCATAATCACCTTCCGACTTAATACGTTGAATCTCCTTAAGAAGTTCGCCAAATAACTCATTTAATTTATCGTAATCATGAACTACCACATAGGTTTTATCATCTTTTTGAACCAATGCAACTACTTCACCATTTCCTTTTTCAAACACCCACTTACTGATTAACTGACGATTACGCATGTGAGCCTGCTCAATTTTATCGCCTAATTTAATTCGGGTAATCTGAGTTAACAATCCATTACGTAAATAGCTGTTATAATGCGCTCGTGCAGCATCTAAATCCGGAATCAAGCCCAACTCAAGAGCCTTAGGATGATACATAAAATATAAGCCGTATAAATCGGCCCTGGTTTCTTCAATTACAGATCCAAAAGATTTTAATGAATCGGATGTAACTCCGGGCATCATTTTGCCGGAACCATGACCAACACACTCATGAAGATGCGTATGAAGATTATCTGCTAAAGCACCATATTTCTTTTCCAGTTCAACCTCTTTATCTGAAAAACTAAACTCTTCAGCAAACCCAGTACTCAAGGCAGCCTTATGATGTGCATTTGAAATATTAGTCAAGGTAACTGATTTAGAACCATGCTCCTCTCTGATCCATTCTGCATTTGGTAAATTAATACCCAGCGGACTTGCAGGATAACAATCTCCACCCAACATCACTGCATTAATGGCATTAAGCGATATACCTTTAATCTCATCCTTTTTATACTTATTATCCACAGGAGAATGCTTTTCGAACCAACTTGCATTTTCAGCAATCACTTTGGCTCTTTGTGTTTCTTCCTCATCTTTAAGCTGAACTACACCTTCCCAGGTGGCCTTCATCCCCATTGGATCACCATAGGTTTCAATAAACCCATTGATAAAGTCTACATCTCCAGAAAGTGCCTTAACCCACAATATGTTAAACTCATCAAAAGTTTCTAATTCACCAGTTATATAAAATTGAATTAACGAATCCAGAATAGCTGTTTGTTCTTCATTTTCAACAAACTCTTTTGCTTTTTGCAGATTATCTACAATAAGCTCAATTGCAGAACTATAAAGGCCATCTTTTTTATAAACTTCTTCTTTTATTGTGCTTTCTTTAACCAATTTTGAATTTAAACCAAATGACACCTTTTTATTGGTTGCGTTTTCTTTTTGTTGTTGATAAAACGCCTCAACTTCCTGTTGATTAATATTTTCATAGAAATTATTTGCAGAAGATGTTATTAAATCTGATTCCGGGTTTGTATTTACCCTCTTTGAATAATACTTCGGATCAAATATGAATTTCTTTAATATGTCCAAACGCTCAGATTTTAAATGCTCTTCTGTAACTCCATTAACGCCAGCTTGTAGTTTATTGACCCATCCATCAAATGATTCCTGACTGAACTTAGGTTGAAATTTATCTGTACTGTAATGATGATGAATACCCGATGAAAACCAAGCTTTCTTTAAGTAAACAACAAAATCATTCCACTCAGGATTATTCTCATCCTTAACTCCTAAATAAATAGCTTCTAAAATATCTCTTAAGTATAAATTATACTTTCCATGCTGATCCCAAAGAATATCTCTTCCTGCAATTGTTGCCTGAGACAAGTAGTAGATATATAATTTCTTTTTTAATTCCAGTTTTTCAAATCCAGGTATTTCAAACCTTAGAACTTTTATATCATCAAATTTTTCTGCGTATACTTCCATTTCAATTACGGTTTGTATTAAAACACTTTATTCCATTATTGGTTCTCAAGGGTTCTTACATCTACGTCCTTATATAAAACCCATTTGCCTTTTTCCAACACATAGCTATCATATGAAAAGTCTGGTCCATACATACGATAATTTCCTTTATACAAACTACTTGGAGGAGACAAATGATCTAAAACAAAGCGTTCATTATGTTTTTCATATTTTAGCATCATATTAGCACTCGCTGCATACTCAAATACCAAGCGTTTATCAATAACTCTATCCTGTTGAAATACGGAGTGTCCAAACTTAGGAGTCACATTATCCATCACTATTAATGGATCTACAACTTTCTTCTTGGTCATTTCATCGTTTGGCTTATACCCTACAAGCATATAATATGTTCCATAGGTTTTATCTTTTACAGAAATCATATCATAATATACAGCACCATACCATTTTCGCGGAGACAAGACTGCTTTTTCGGGCGAGCGCATTCTATCTGAATCATCATTTAACTCATAATATTTTATCTCGCCATCTTTATGTTTACAAATAACTGCTCCAAAAAATAAATTTGTTGAGTTCTCTAAAGGAATATTCCATGTACAAAGCTTAACTCTTTTATCATCAGATATTAATGTTGAGATACGTGTTAATCCTTTAAATGCATCATTAAAATACTCCTTACTTGCCCAAAGAATCCTCATCCTTTGCATAATTGAATCATTAAGCGCAATTTTTTCTTTTTTAGATTCTCTGTATTTCAACTGTTCAAACATGCAAATAGTTGCAATATCTTTGTATTGACGATATATTTTGCCATCTGCTTTAAAAGAAAAAGTTAATGGATACAAGTCCAGCTCTCCTTCTGCCAATCGGGATAAATGCAGTCGAAATTCCCCTACCCCTCTTTTGTCTTTATGCGAAAAAGATTTGTCCATAAAATGAATTACCTGACGATTATAAACATCACCAAAAACAATATACCAATCCAGTCTGTAAACAATTCCATCCTTATAGGTATTGTAATAAAACACTTTATATTTTGAATCACTTGAGTTCGTAATTTGTATATATGCTGAATCAGGCACAATAATATCTTCATTAAAAGTTTTTAAGAAGGTTGTAAACACCTTTTCAAATTCAGCCAACTGATATTCCTTTTCATGAGGATCTTCGAGATGTGATATTTCACTTACCTTCTTTTCCAAATCCCCTATTTTTAATTGAGCCTGAGATAATGATGCACAAAATAAAAATAACAAAACAAACAAACGATATATATACATTATTATATATTTTAATATATTTGTAAAAATATTATAGCTCGAAATTATGAAGATTTGGGAAAAAATAAAAAAGCAAAACTTTAAAAAACTTGCCCTTGGGGTAGTTATTGGAGGATTAGCCGGTTACGCCTACTATTATTTTATAGGATGTACTTCCGGAACATGTCCTATTACTTCAAATCCATTAAATAGTATATTATATGGTTCTTTTGCCGGTATAGTGATTACAATTAAATAACAAAAAAGCTGAGAAGGTCTATTCTCAGCTTTCTTATTATAACGGTTTATAAACTATAATTATTCCCAATTTAAAATTACTTTTCCACTATTACCTGTTTCCATAATATCAAAACCTTTCTGGAAATCATCAACATGAAAACGATGTGTAATCATAGGCGTTAAATCAATTCCTGAAAGTAACATCTGTTCCATATGATACCATGTTTCAAACATTTCTCTGCCATAGATACCCTTCAATGTTAATCCTTTAAATATCACTTTACTCCAATCTATTTGCGTATGTGATGGCTGAATTCCCAACAAAGATATTTTACCGGAATTATACATATTATCCAACATCGAATTAAATGCAAGCGGATTACCCGAACATTCTAACCCAATATCAAAACCTTTCATGTTTAACTCTTTCACAACATCTTTAAGATCCTCTTTTAATGGATTAATCACCTTTGTGGCACCCATTTTTCTTGCCAGTTCTGCACGATATTCATTTACCTCAGTTGCCACAACGTAACGAGCACCGGCAAATTTAGCAATAGCAACACACATGCTACCTATCAATCCGGAACCAGTTACAACAACATCCTCTCCTATTATTGGGAAGCTTAATGTAGTATGAGTCGCATTTCCAAATGGATCCATAATAGATGCAATTTCATCTGAAATATTAGGATGCACCTTCATTACATTATAAGCCGGAACTTTAACGTACTCGGCAAAAGAACCATTAGTATTAACTCCAATACCAATTGAATTTTCACATATATGCTGACGCCCTCTTCTACAATTACGACAATGTCCACATGATATATGCCCTTCACCTGTTACTCTGTCACCTTCTTTAAATTCAGTAACTTCAGCGCCAACTCTTGCCACATAGCCAACATATTCATGCCCAATAGTCATTGGTGTATTTATTGTTCTCTGAGCCCACTCATCCCATAAATAGATATGTAAATCTGTACCGCAAATAGCAGATTTAACAACTTTGATTAAAACATCATTTACACCAATTTCCGGTAAATCAATTTCCTCCATCCAGATTCCTCTTTCCGGCTTCGCTTTTACCAAAGCTTTCATTTTTGTCATATCAGTGCTTATTAAATGTAAAATATTCCTTTATTGCACCCAAAACAAGTATGCAATATATAATTGAACTGTAAATATGAGAATTAGAAATACATACTTCAATGATATATCTCAATAATAAATTAACTCTTCTAAGAGGATTACTATTTATCTCTTAACCATTCGTAGAATTTAATCTGAGATCTATATTCAGGTTTATCAGGATCCTGATTTCTAAATTGATTATCCAGGGTGTTATTTAAGATTCTCGCCGAACGATTATCTTTTCGTTGCATATCCAGCATTGTAAGAATCTCTTTCTTATGCTCTTTATTGTATATAGGACAAGCAACCTCAATTCTTCGATCCAGATTTCGGGTCATAAAGTCACCTGAAGAAATATATATCTTTTCATCTCCATTATTACAAAAAACATAAATTCTGGAGTGCTCTAAATACCTGTCAATAATACCAAATGATTCAATTGCATTTTCCGGTTTATCAAATTCCGACATTAAAGAAAACATACCTCTTACATTACAAATGACTTCAACACCTTTCTTTTTGGCCTCGTATAATAATTGAATGATGTCATAATCAACCAAATTATTTACTTTTAAATAGATGTATGCTTTTTTACCTAAAGATGCATTTTCTATTTCCTGATGAATATTATTTACCAGTGCATTTCTTAAATAAAAAGGAGAAACCAGTAAGTGCTCAAATGTAGGTATGTTATAGTTTTTACTAAAAAAGTCAAACACTGCAGCTACTTCTTTAGCTATTCCTGCATGACGAGTCATCAACAAATGATCTGCAAATATTGATGCACTATCTTCATTAAAGTTACCAGTACCTACACAGGCATAACAAACCAAATTAGTTTTCTCTTTACGTGTTACCAAACACAGCTTTGAATGAACTTTTAATCCCGGAACACCAAAGATTACCTTAACTCCGGCTTCTTTTAACTTATTGGCATATCCAATGTTAGCCTTTTCATCAAACCGGGCTTGCAACTCCATAATAGCCACAACCTTTTTACCATTACGAGCTGCATTACGTAATGCTTTCATAACAGCAGAGTTACGAGCAACTCTGTAAATAGTAATTTTTATTTCTCTTACAGTAGGATCGATGGATGCTTCACGCAAAAAGTCAATAAAGTGAGAAAATGAATGATATGGATAATGAAGTAAAATATCCCTTTTAGTAATTAGCCTAAATAATGATGTTTGTGGCGGAATCTGCTTATGAAATATTGGTGCTAAAGAATCATAAGTCATATTCTTTGCTCCAAATTTAGGGAAATCAATAAAATCTTTAAAGTTATGATATCTACCTCCCCTTATCACTGCATCCTCAGTTGTATAGTCTAATTTCTTTAAAAGTAAAGACAACATCTCATCTGGCATGTTTTTATCATGAACAAACCTTACCGGAGCAGCTTCTTTTCTTCTCTCTAATCCTTTAGAAATCTTTTTCACATAGCTTTCGGAGATATCATCGTTAATATCCAACTCTGCATCTCTTGTTAATTTAAAAGTATAAGCTGATATACGATCAAATTTAAACATGTAAAAGATATCCTTTAACTCATATCGAATTACGTCATCTAAAAGCATTACATACTTTTTCCCATCATTTGAAGGTAATAGTACAAATCTGTCTAATGATGAAGGAATCTCTATTAAAGCATAATTATCCTTAGCATGGATTAAATCCTGAAGATAAACACCTAAATAAATTCCATTATCCGATAAATCAGGTAATTCTCTCTTTTTAGAGATAATAATTGGCATTAGATGACCTCGTACTTTTTTTTGGAAATATCTTTTTACAAAAACCCCCTGATCTTCAGTTAAGGCATTCTCATTAATCAGATAAATTCCCTCTTCTTCAAGACCAGCAATAATATCATCATAGGTTTTAGCAAATCGTCTGGACTGCTTAATAACCTCATTATGAATTTCTTTTAAAATATCCTTGGGAGCACCACCTTCAAATACTGTATCCTTATCTAACTGAACAATCCTTTTTAGTACAGCTACACGTACCCTAAAGAACTCATCCATATTGTTGGAGTATATGCCTAAAAACTTTATACGTTCAATAAGTGGTACATTATCTCTTGAGGCTTCCTGCAGTACCCTTTCATTAAATGACAGCCAGCTAATTTCCTTACTTCTAAAATTTTCCATTGTCATAGCGAACTAAAGTTTTTTAATCTTCAAATTAAACCAAATATTAAATTTCTGTTGATTAAAAATAAAAATTATCTATTAAACAAAAACAGTATAATCTCATATTTTATGTTGAACATTTTACGAAGATATGAGTTTAGAATGACAACTTATAACTATTTAAATTAAATAAAAATTAAAATATGTCACGCAAAAGATTAAACTTGCATCAAATTCTTGAAGTTCGTCATTTAACAGATTCTACGTTCGTGATTCGCTTTGAAAAGAATGATCTGGAATTTAAAGCAGGACAGCATGTTTGTGTTGGTCCACCCAATGGTATTCACACCAGAGAGTATTCAATTTATAGTGCTGAAAGCGACCCTTTTATAGAAATATTGGTAAAAGAGGTTCAGAATGGTTTGGTTACTCCTGTATTAAAAGGCTTAAAGGCCGGAGATAATGTTGTTGTGGAAGAGCCTGTAGGATATTTCACTTTACAGGAAGAAAAAGTTAAGTCAAAGAAATTTCTACTGATTGCAACGGGTACAGGCATTTCACCATTTCATAGTATGACTAAAAGTATGCCTGATCTGGATTATAAAATATTACACGGTGTAAGAACTGCAGAAGAGGGATACGAACGAAATGAATATGAAAATGATAGATATATTTTATGTTCTTCTCGCGATCAAAGTGGAGATTATACTGGTCGGATTACAAATTATTTACAAGAAGTAATGATAGATAAAGATTCTGAAGTATATTTGTGCGGAAATTGCAATATGATTCATGATGCTTATGATATTTTAGAAGAAAAAGGAATATCAAATGAGCAAATTCATGCTGAAGTGTATTTTTAAACCAAATAAATTAAAGAATAGAAAGAGAAACATATGATTGTGTTTCAATTTTAATTATCATCAAAATATAGAATTGTGAAGTACTTTTTACTGACATTGGGATGTCAAATGAATTTGAGTGATTCGGAGCGTGTGGCGTCAGTACTAGATGCAGCAGGATGCACAAAAGTAGATAATGAAGAAGATGCTAATATTATTGGAATTTTAGCGTGTTCTGTGCGTCAAAAAGCGATTGACAAAGTTTACAACAAGATTGCCAAATGGAATAAATGGAAAAATAATAAAAACTTAATCACATTTATTTCAGGTTGTATTCTCCCAGCAGACAAAGAGAAATTTTTAAAATTATTTGACATTGTTTTTGCAATGCCGGAATTACCTCAATTCCCCAAAATGCTTGGTGAATATGGTATTACAAATCCGTTATCATTAATTGCAGAACCAAACAATGCCATTGACGAGATTCAATTATTCTGGAACGTAAAGCCGAAGTATGATTCAAATTTTGAGGCTTTTATTCCAATTCAAAACGGATGTAATAAATTCTGTACTTATTGTGCAGTGCCATATACAAGAGGAAGAGAAGTATCAAGACCTTCGCAGGAAATTTTGGATGAAGTAAGAAACCTTGCTCAAAAAGGATACAAATCAATTACCTTATTGGGACAAAATGTTAACTCTTACGGATTAGATAAAAAAGGTGATGAGTTAACTTTCCCTGAATTATTGGAAAAGGTAGGTCAGATTGGTGAAGAAATAGATAACGAATTTTGGGTTTATTTCACCTCTCCTCACCCAAGAGATATGACTGATGATATTTTCCATATCATTGCAAAATACGACTGCTTAGGAAAGCAAATACACTTCCCAATTCAAAGTGGAGATGAAAAGGTTTTGATTAAGATGAACCGTAAGCACTCAATGGAGAAATATCGTAAAACCATGCAGTCGTTCAGAAGCATTCTTCCACAGGCAACAGTATTTACCGATATTATTGTTGGTTTTACTGATGAAAGTGAAGAACAATTTGAAAATACCCGTAAGGCAATGGAAGAATTTAAATATAACATGGCATATATTGCTATGTATTCTCCACGTCCGGGAGCTGCTTCTTACAGATGGGAAGACAATATTCCCCTTGAAGAGAAAAAACGCAGATTTGCAGTATTAAGTGAAGAGCTTCAAAAACATACTTACGAATACAATAAATCTCTTGTAGGAAAAACTGTAAAGGTTTTAGTTAGAGAAAAAGATCGTAAGGATGGATACTTGTCAGGACATACAGATGGTAAAATAGTTGTAAGGTTAGAATCTGATGATCTTAATTTAATTGGACAAATTGTAGAGCTAAAAGTTACAGGTGCAGCAAGATTCTCTATAGAAGGAGAATTAGTGAAAAATACTGTAAGTTGTTAAAAAGTTAACTTATAAAAACATACAAAGCAGGTCATCTTAAGATACCTGCTTTTTTTATGTATCTATGAACTGACTTTATTGATATTAATTATTTCTTGAACGGTTTATATGGCAAAGTGATATAAAATGTAGATCCTTTTCCACTTTCTGAATCTATAGAAATGTGACCGCCTAACAATCTTGAATATTCCTGGGCTATTGCAAGACCTAGACCTAAACCACCCTTAGTAAAATCCTTATTAACCTTTGAAAAACGTTCAAAAATAATCTCTCTGTTTTTTGCAAAAACACCAATCCCGGTATCTTTAACATACAAAACTACATTACTGCTATTTACATTATAACCAATTTCAATATGGCCTTTTTCTGTAAACTTAAAAGCATTTTCAAGAAGGTTATTTAAAATCTTAACCAACTTACTTTTATCTGTTATAATATAACTATTTGAATCACTTAGCTCTGTTTTAACATATATAGGAATATCACGATCAACTGATCTACTATGAAAATGTTGATTCAATTCCATAAATAAATCATTTAAACGAAAAGCTTCTTCAAACAAAGGAATTTGTTTTGTTACCAACTTCGATATCTCAAGAATGTTATCTATAATCTTCAGAAGCTCATAACTACTATCCTGAACAATCTTAGAGTAAGCCTCTCTTAAATCCTTATCCAGCTCATTGTCAGCTAACATATCTGCAAAACCAATAATGCCATTCATCGGAGTACGAATTTCATGCGACATGTTATTTAAAAACTCCGTTTTTAGCTGATTGGCTTCTTCTGCTTTTTCCTTGGCCTCGATTAATTCTTTTTCAAACTTTTTACGTTCTGAGAAATCTCTAACCACTGCAACAATTGCACTCTTTCCATTCCAAATAGTAGGGCTCAAGCTTACCTGAGTCTCTATTTCAATGGCTGTATTTTTCTGTTTACAAATCCATTCAAATACCTGAGGTCGATTATCCAAAACTTTGGCCCAAATATTTATTAAATCAGAAGTATCCTGCCTTGGAGAGGTAATATCATATACAGTAAAACTGTTACAAAATTCTTTTCGAACCTGATACATAGAAGTGGCCTTATCATTTAAGGCTAAAAATCTTCCTACCTCATCATGAATTATTATCCCATCACTTATACTATTAATAATGGTCTGCAAATTTTGTTGTGAAGTTTCAAGACTATCGATCTTCTTTTGTAATTCAGGATAATAACTTTTATGCAAAGAGTGTTCTCCTAAGCCTATAATCTTATCTCTATATTTGTTCCAGTCTTTCTCCATTAATTATAAGGCTTCTTTACAAATTACTTCAAGATCTGATTTTACTGGAGGTTTTGGATTTGTAGCATTACATGGATCATTAATAGCATTAGAAGCAATTAATGGAATGATATCTGTTTTAACCCCTTTATTACCAAGTGTATTTAATATACCTAAACTATTCTTAAACTTCAATAACTCTTCAATGAAAATACCTTTTATTTTATTTTCACTCACCTGAGATTTTGAGATATTAAATATTTCAGCAATTTTTATATATCGTTCTGAAGCAGACTCAAAGTTATAATTTACAACATGAGGTAAGAGGATAGCATTACATTCACCATGTGGTAAATCCAAATATCCTCCCAGGCTATGAGCCAATGAATGCACACATCCAAGACTAGCATTTGAAAAAGCTAATCCGGCATACAAACTTGCCAACATCATTTTTCCACGAGCCTGAAGATCATATGGTGTATCAATACAAGCCTTTAAATTACCCTTTATTAATTTTATTGCTTCAAGTGCATACAAATCCGTAAAAGGAGAGTTTGCATTAGAAACAAAAGCTTCAAAAGCATGCGATAATGCATCCAGTCCAGTACAAGCTGTTAAAAATGGATCCATACTGGTAAGAACCATAGGATCAATTAATGCAACATCAGGTACAACAGCTTTACTTATAATAGCAAACTTATATCTTTCTGCAGTATTATTAATAATGGCAAATTGAGAAACATCGGCAGCTGTTCCTCCTGTTGTGGGAATACAAATTAAAGGAGGAATAGGTATATTTATCATATCAACACCTTCAAATTCTGTTATATGTCCATCATTTGCAGCTACAATTCCAATACCCTTTGCACAGTCCATTACACTTCCACCACCAAGAGCCAATATCATGTTGCATTTCGCCTCATCAAATATTTTTTTGCCATTCATGACTTCAAAATCCCTGGGATTTGGCGAAACCTTTGAAAACACAGTATATTCAACAGAATTCTTGGTAAGTTCCTTTGTTACATCATTAAACCATGAGGTTTTTTCTATCCCCTCATCTGTTACCAACAGCACTCTTCTTCCTCCAAGTTTTTTACAAAACATACCTACCATTAAACGAGAGTCTAAACCATAAATATATTCCGGAGCAACAAACTTCCTTGGATTTAATTGAATGTCATCATACAGAACTCCCATAGCAGTATACTTTAATGTTTATAATTTACAAAGAATGTAGCAAAGATGCTTATGTTTTATTTATAAATTTCTGAATCTATCAACCTATGTTTAAACCATAACAATTATATCAAAACCATTGTTTACGTTTAAAGTAACTAATCATTCCAATTACTGTTGATAAAATTACTAACCACATTATAAAGTAGCTGTATTTAAAATGAAGTTCGGGAATAAAATCAAAATTAGTTCCATAAATACCTGCGATAAAAGTAATTGGAATAAATATTACAGAAAAAATCGTTAAAATTTTAAGAATGTCATTTAGCTTATACGCTACAGTTGTATGAAAAATATTCAATTGATCAGATAAAATATCTCTATAGTTATCTACTGATTCATTTGCTAATTCGATATTATTCTGCAGGTCGTGCAAATGCCCCTGAATCTCATCACTAATAAATTCAGAATCTGATTTACAAAGACCAAGTATCATTTCTCTACATGGCTTTATAGTTTTTCTGAGGTAATTGATTTCAACCTTATATTTATTAATCTTTTCAAGACTTACAGTTGATGGATTTCGAATAAGTTCATCGTCTAATTCTTCTATCTTTTCTCCTAATAAACTTATTGTATGGATATAATTATCAACAACAACATCAAGTAAAGCAAAAGCCAGATAATCAGGACCTGAACTTCTGATTCGCTTCCTGTTTTTACGAATTCGTTCACGAACAGGGTCAAAACAATCACCAACTCTTTCCTGAAAGGATATCAACAAATTATCGTTTATCATAATTGATAAATTTTCCGAAAAGATCTTCTGCTTCTTTTCATTAAACTGAAGCATTTTTGTTGACATCATGATATAATCATCATATTCATGAAACTTCGGTCGCTTATGCGTATCTAAAACTTCAGCAATGATATAAGTTTCTATTTTAAACTGTTTAGATACATCGGTAATTATGCCAGTATCGTGCAGTCCGTCAATATTAATCCAACTGGTATTATCCTGCTTAATTAAATCAACCGTTTCATTAATATCATTTAACTCTATTTCTCTTAAGTCCTGCGAATTATAATCAATAAAACGTAATCGGCTTTTTTCAATCTTCTTTTCTCCTTTGAATAAAATATCATCCGGGGAAATACCTATTAATTCCTTTTTCGACTTTAGAAACCTTGCCATCCTTAATTATTTACAGCGTATATTTGATTTAACTTTATATCCGAAATATAGCAGTAAATGAATAATTATGCATAAAAGAGTTAGTATTTTTGATTAAATATTTAATTAATAATTATTCAATATTTAGATTAAAAGTTCCGCTAATCAATAAATCTTTATTTAGATTATAATCTTTGATCTCTGTAAAATCATCATCAACTCTTCCAGTATTTACTTGATACCTTTCCAATTGGTAAATATCATTATCTTTTAGTCCCAAATTGGCAAAAACAAAACTATTTTCATTTGACCTTATGATTGCAGCATTGGGAAGTGCCAACAATGAATCGGCATTGGTAATTATATATCCACTGACTAATTGATTAATATTAAATCCATTATCTAAATTCATTATGATCGCATAACAAACAGCAGATTTTGTATTATCATTAATTAGTTTTGATACTGACTGTATTTTACCATTATATTCTGAAGAATCACCAGCAACTGAAAATTTCAAGATCTGATCTTCCTTGATATGCATTAAATCTTTTTCAAAAACAGACACTTCTATCTGCACCTGTTTATTATCAATAATTTCTGCAACATATTCATCAGATGAAATAAATTGTCCCATATCAAAATTAAGATTCACAACCTGCCCCTCAATTGGTGCATAAATAAAATAACTTTCCTGATACTTGCCTGATTCTATATCTTTTGGATCTATACCAAGCTTTTTTAGTTTTATTTTTAATGCATTATAAATGCCTAATTCTGATTTATAGTTACTTTCAATTTTCAGAAAATCATCCTCCAGTTTAATACTATCCTTATAAAGTAATCCTGCTCTTTTATATTCAACTATTAATTGTTTTAATTTAGCTGAAGAAGAAGCAAATTGTTGCTGTAAATCTATCATGTCATTTCCTCCAACTTCAATTAATTTTTCTCCATTAGTTACATGACTGCCAGATTGTACATATATCTTTTTTACCACACCATTTATAGGTGCTGATATTTTAGCTACACTATTGACTTTAGGAACTATTCTTCCTACAAAGGCTACTTTATTTTCAAATTTGTGAATTTTGGGTGTCCCAAATTCCATATTTGCTGTTTTAAACTGTTCCTTAGTAATTTCAATGGTATCACTTTCAACTGTTTCTTGTTCTGTATTTTTTGTTGAACAGCTAATCAAAATGATTGCTGTTAACCAAATCCTTATATGAATAAATATTGATTTCATATCTCTCAATTTTACCAGGTAAAATACTTGATTTCTAAATAAGTCATATTATAATTAAATAATGCTTCATTGTATGCAGACTCAATACTAATTGCAGATTCCATGCTAGCTGCAAATCTTAAAAAATCGATCTCCTTATTTTTATATGATTCCAGGGCAATACGCTTAATTTCTCTTGCTAAAGCAATTTCTGTTTCTTCATATTGTTGAATAATCATTTTATACTTTAGCAATTCATTTTTATATTCAGTAATTCGCTGATTTGCTTCATCCATTTGGTGTTCAGAATACATTTGTTGAGCGCTATAGGCAAGCTTTGCGGATTTTATAGTATTATGATAACTTTTATAAAACAAAGGAATAGATATTCCAAATTCATACCCTTGATAGTTTTTCGAATTTTCATAATTATTAGATCCTATAAAATAGGCCACTGAAAGATCAGGTAAAACCTGATTTTGCTCGACTTTTACAATCGATTCTGCATATTTATTATTTAATTGAGTTATTTCTCCAATTAAAGAATTTGCCATATCAAGCTCTTCTGATTTCAATAAAACAACTTCTGCAGATACAGTAAAATCATCAGGAAATTTTGTCAATAGTTTGAGTCGTTCATATGCATTGTTATAAGCAATTTCAAGGTCTTTGATTTTGAATGCAATCTCATTATTTCTGGATTTGATATTTAAATATTCCAGCTTATTAATATCATTCAATGACAGTCTTCGTTCTGATTGTATTAAAAGATTTGCATATAACTCACTGATTTCCTTGTATTGATTTAGATTACTCTTACATAATACACATTCAAAATAATTACCGGATACTTCCTTTAATACTTTATTTTGTTCAAGATCATATTGTTTTTGCACGATCTCGCTCGATATAGTATTCGCTTTATATCTGGCGCTATAATAAGTCGGAAAAGAAAACTCCTGATTTATTCCCCAAACTCTTAAAGGATGATTATTTTCTGCAATATTATTTTCATCAAGTCCATAATTTATATTTGTTTTGGGTATTAAAAATGACGTTTTGATATTTGCTTCTGCTTGTTGCACATGAATTGAAGCAACCTTCAAATACTTATTATTTTCAATCGCACTATGCTTTAATTGTTCTAAACCAACTTCCTCCTGAGAGAAAACCGGAAATGTTGGAATAACGAGCAGCAGAATTAATAAAGTTTTGGATCGGATTAGCCTGAAAGGAAATAATTTTATTCCAACAACATTATAAAATATTTCAAAAAACAATGGCAATGCAATCATGGTCAACATTGTTGAAGTGACTAAACCACCAATAACAACTGTTGCCAAAGGACGCTGAACTTCGGCTCCTGCCCCTGTAGAAATAGCCATTGGCAAAAATCCCATTGCAGCAGCACCGGCTGTTAATAACACTGGTCGTAATCGATCTCTTGTTCCCTGAATTATAACCTCTCTCATAGTAAGATTTGAGTCTTTTTGTAATTCTTTTAAATGCTCAATCAGTACAATACCATTCAATACTGCTATACCAAACAATGCTATAAATCCAATACCTGCTGATACACTAAAAGGCATTCCCCGAAGCCATAATAGAAAAACTCCACCTACGGTTGCCAATGGAATAGCAGTAAAAATCATCAAGGCATCTTTAAAAGACTGAAAAGCAAAATGTAAAAAGATAAAGATGAGTAAAAGAGCTACTGGTACTGCAATCATAAGTCTATTGGTTGCATTTTTTAGATTTTCAAACTGACCACCATATTCAATATAGTTACCAGGCTGTAATTTTACATTTTGCTCAATTACAGTTCTGATATCCTCAACAACTGATTGCAAATCTCTGTTTCTGACATTTACACTAACAACCACCCTTCTTCGGGTATTGTCTCTTGATATTTTAGCAGGACCTTCAGTATAACTTATATCCGCAAACTCACTCAATGGAATCTGTACTCCAGATGGAATAGTAACCATTAAATTTCGAATATCTTTAATGTCAGTTCTATTTATATTTTGAAGTCGCATGACCATATCAAATCTCTTTTCGCCCTCAAATACTACTCCAGCTATGTTACCTCCAAATGCCGAAGACAGATAAGTATTTAACATCTCCACATCAACATTATATTTAGCCAGTTGCATTCTTTTGTAATCAACTTTTATTTGTGGTAATCCAGTAGTCTTCTCCAATATCACATCTCCTGCTCCAGGTATATCAGTTACCAGCTTTTTAATTTCATTGGCTTTCTGATTTATATAATCTAGATCTTCACCATAAATCTTAATAGCAATGTCAGATCTAACACCTGTAATTAATTCATTAAAGCGCATTTCAATAGGTTGTGTAAACTCATATTCTACACCAGGAATAACACTCAGAGACTCCTTAAATTCATTAGCCAGACCTTCTTTACTTTTTGCTTTTTGCCACTGTTTTTTAGGTTTAAGCTTTATGATCATATCAATTTCTTCCATCGACATTGGATCCGTTGGAACCTCAGCAGCCCCAATTCTGCAAACAATTTGATCTACCTCATCCGAAAAGTTCTTAATTAATATATTTTCCATCTTAGTGGTCATATTAATAGTTTCAGATAAAGAAGTTCCGGTTTTTAATGCCGGTTGAATAACAAAATCACCTTCATCCAAAGTAGGTACGAACTCACCTCCCATGCGAGTAAAAAGGAAGAGTGTAACAATCAATGAAATAGCTGCCGCACTTAACACTATTTTTTTATTTTCACATGACCATTTTATTACAGGAAAATAGGATTTATATACTTTATCCAAAATCCATTTTGAAATGCTTTTCTTTTTAAAATCGGATGGCTTAAGAAATAATGAAGAAGCTACCGGCAACCAGGTTAATCCCATTAGCATTGCACCAATAATTGCAAATGAAAATGCCAAAGCCATAGGATGAAACATTTTACCTTCAACACCCTGAAGTGATAATATTGGAATAAAAACAATTAGAATGATAACCTGACCGAACATGGCAGACTTCATCATTTTAGAGGCACCTTCTCGAGCTATATCATCAGAAATAATACTCTGTTCTTCATTACTTGATATTATAATAACATCATACTTCTGGTTCATTTTAAATACGATGTATTCCACTATAATAACTGCACCATCAATGATAATTCCAAAATCCAACGCCCCTAAACTCATCAGGTTAGCATCAATACCAAAGATATACATCATTGATATTGTAAATAATAAAGCTAATGGTATAATTGATGAAATCACCAATGCTGATCGAATATTCCCTAAAAGCAGAAGAACGGTAATAAATACAATGAGTGCCCCAAGTATTAAATTTTCAGCAACAGTAAATGATGTTTTAGCAATTAACTCCCCTCTTTCCAGTATTGGATTTATAAAAACGCCTTCTGGAAGGTTATGCTGAATTTCTTCAACTCTTTCTTTAACTGCTTTAATAACCTCCTTCGAATTAGCATTTTTAAGCATCATTACTTGACCCAATATAGTTTCGCCTTTTCCATTTGCAGTAATGGCTCCAAAACGATTTGCATAACCAAAATGAACCGTTGCTACATCTTTTATAAATACAGGTATTCCTGAATTCGTTTTTATAACAATATTTTTAATATCATCAAGGTTCTTTACCTGACCATCACCTCGGATAAAATAGCTTTGCTTATTCTTCTCTATATAAGATCCACCACTAATGTTATTGTTCTTTTCTAACGCATCATATACCTCGATTAAACTTATATCAAGACTTCGTAATAAAATAGGATCTAATGCAATTTCGTACTGTTTAAGATATCCTCCCCAGCTATTTACTTCAACAACTCCTTTTAAGCCGGTTAACCTGCGTTTTACAATCCAATCCTGAATTGTTCTTAGATTCATAGGCGTATATTGGTCTTCATATCCAGGCTTAATATCGAGTATGTATTGATATATCTCTCCCAATCCTGTAGAGATAGGCCCCATCTCTGGAGTTCCATATATTTCAGGAATCTTTTCTGAGGCACTTTTTATCTTTTCAGCAATCAGCTGTCGAGGTAAGTATGTTCCCAAACTCTCTTCAAATACAACTGTAACGAGTGAAATTCCAAATTTAGAAATGGACCTTATCTCCAGAACTCCGGGTAAGTTAGCCATTTCCATTTCTACAGGTGCAGTTATAAACTGTTCTATTTCCTGTGTTGAAAGATTCGTAGAGGTCGTAATGATCTGAACCTGATTATTTGTTATATCAGGTACTGTTCCTACTGGTATTTTAGAAACAGAATAAAGTCCAAGACCGGCTATTGTTAGGGTAAACAGTATTACGATAAGTTTATTATGAATACTGAATTTAATAATTCGTTCAAGCATATCGTCAAATTATAATTCATTCAATATAAAGAATTTATTTAACAATTGCTGAATATTTTAACCATATTAAAAAAGAGTCAGATAACATTTATCCAACTCTTCTTCAACTCAATTTAATAACCTTCTTTATTAGTTAAGCCATTTCTGACTTATTTCTGAGATTTTATTTTTAGCCTTTTCGATATGAAAATCATAAGTTGTTTTATTTCCTGTACTGGCATGCACAAATTCATACTCCTTGAATCCCATAAAGTCAAGTTCAATTTTTGTTATGGTTCTTAAATTATCCATAAATCCATACCCGCCTTTATAAGATCCCATACTAGTATAAATTGTCAAAAACTTAGATCCGTTCATTAATCCTATTTGTTCATCACCCTCATACTTAAATGTTAATCCACTTTGCATTACTGCGTCAAAATATGTTTTAACAATTCCTGGTAATGAAAAATTATGCATTGGTGTTACTAGTACAATCAGATCTGAAGCTGCAAATTGTTCAGCCATATCATCCATTTCTTTTAAAGATGCACTTTGCACGCTATTAAGCATTTGTCCTCCAAAATTTCTTGATTTATAAGCCTCCATTGAAACTTCATTATGAAACTTTGGAGTATTTTTTAATAAATCCACCTCTGTATATTTATGATCACCTAACTGTTCTTTTAAATGATTTAATAATTTAAGAGTATTAGATTTTTCTGAAGATGGCAGATATTTTACTATTAATATTTTCATATGTCTATTTTTTTTGGTTACATGAAACTTACCAATTATTTCATCCTCTCATGATAGGCGAATTTTAGCATGGCTCGTTTCATTTTGTTTGTTTTAATTTATCTAAATAATACAATACAAATATGAAGTATTTCTGGTGTAACAAGATTACTATTATCAGTTCATATATTGTAAAAATCCGATCGAATAATTTTATTAGGCGAATATTCAGTGGAAGTTTTAGTTTTAAATTTTTACATCATGGATTTAATATTGATTTTCCTATTATTTTAAACGTTCTTTATATCATTGTAAAACAAACATTATTACTATTTTTATCTAAACCTTAAAATCAATAGTTCGTTTATGTTTTTGGAATGTATTCGATGCTAGATATATGGACGCTTTGTAGTTAAGCATACAAAACACTAATATATAAACACATTGCAAATAAATCTTTCATATTTTATCTAAAATATATCGATCTATTATATCATTTAAAACAAATCATTATGCACTACTTAAAAACATTTGCCGGATTAATCCTTATTTTATTCTTATTTAGTTTTTCATCTGAGGAGAAAAATAATAGTACTAATACTTCTCAACAAGAAAAGGCTGTTTTTCCTGCTGAGGTACATTCTGTATTAAAGAAATCGTGTTTTGATTGCCATAGTGACGAAGCAAAAAAGATCCTTTCTAAAAGCAAACTCAATTTTGACAAACTAGATGAACTTTCTGAAGTGAAGATGATTGCCACCTTAAAAAAAGTTGAAAGAGAAATAAAGGAAGACAAAATGCCGCCAAAAAAATATATTCAAAAGAATCCTGAGAAAAATATGACTGAGGATGAAAAAACTATGATTTTTGAGTGGATTAAAACAGAGTTAGACAGTAAATAAATAGAACACACTTTAACACCTGACGGGTTTCTTTGCGTTACGTAAAGAAACCTGTCAGGTGTTAAAATAATATTTAATATATAATGAACTTGAAAAAATCAATATTAATAGCAATCCCGGTAATATTCATTTTAATACAGTTTTTTCAACCTGAAAAAAACCAAAAGGGTATTGGTGATAACCATTTCGTTAATGAAGCGGAGATACCTGATACAATCAAGAGCATGTTGACAATATCATGTTTCGATTGCCATTCTAATCAAACCAATTACAAATGGTATCATAAAGTATCTCCTGTATCCTGGTTTATTAACGGCCATATTCAGGAAGGTAAAAATGAATTAAACTTTTCTGAATGGAAGTCCATGGATGTTTATGATAAAATAGCCTTACTTGATGAAATATCAGATGAAATCACTAACAAGAAAATGCCTTTAAAAGCATATACTTTAATACATAAAGATTCTAAACTTAACGAAGAACAAATCAGATTATTAAATGAATGGACTGAGAGTTATTCGGAAGATTTATTGGCTAACAGCAAGAAATAAAATCGACTATTTATATATTCTTATTTATATGATTCACCATCCAGTAAGGATCTGTATTAAATTTATTCCAATGTTCAATTAGTTGATTTTCTATTTGGAACAGACTATGATGTTTTTGATTTGTGTTTTCAGGATCTTTCTTAATCTTATTAAGATATTCAATTAAGTTCCAGCACATTGTAAACTGACCACATGCAATAATAGAATTCAGCATGTTTTGCTTTTCTAGTTCTTCTTTTGTAAACCACAATGTGGTTCCCATTCCGGAAGCTTTTGAGGCAACCTCCTGAACTAATTTAGAAGGGATAAGATTCTCAGGTATTTTTCCATCTTTTATTTTCTTTCGCAACCGTTCCTCTTCGTGCCTTAGTTCATAAATAGCATTCATAATACGACGATTTCTCCAGGATTTATCCTGATAGATCTTATTATAGTTTAAACGACGAATATGTTTCAGAAAAACTTCACTCGTCATTTTCAACAATGAATTTGATCTGTTCAAAATAAGATTTTCATAAATTCCGAACCTTACTTTCAACAGTTTACCCAAAGGTTTCATAAAAGCCTTAGGCACTTGAAAACTGGTTGGCAGCTTCTTTACAAAGGCCAACAAAAGATATAAAATCAGATTTATTGTAATCAAAGAAGTAAACACAATATTAAGTGACTGCTGATGATTCTTAAATGAATAATATAACCCAATCATGGAACCGATAAGAACCAACAAATTTGAAATTATTAAACGTTTAAAATTTAAACGTCTCCAAAAATTAGGCTTTCCTGCATTACTTGATTTATATGCTTCCATATATGGACTGGTAACATCTGAAATAATCAATAAGTCAAATTCATTATGCTCAGAATCTTCTTTTCCTTCTTCCAGTAACCTTTTACGTTTCATTCTATGTTCAGCGAGCAACAATGGTTCTATCCCCTGATTGTCAACAATTCCGCCATCCATCAAACCCAATGGGTACTTATCATCTGTAAAGCAATAGTTTTGTAAAACATCCTGATCAAATACAAAATCATCAGGAAAGCGAATAGGCTCAAAACCACCGGGAAAGCATGATGAGGCAGCTAAAATATCCCCTAAACGAATTTCTTTGGCTATATCTTCTGTGATTCTGTAATAATAATTCCCAACAACACTCTTTTCCGATTCTTTTATTGCAGAAATACTAATGGAGTCAGTTTTCTGAAATCGAAACTGTAATGCATTCTTAAATTCTGTAGCATTGAATGAAATATGCTTTAAATGTATTGGATTATCATCATCTAACAGAGTTCCAAATTTGCCATTGCTAAATAAATATTTGTTGTAAGCATCCGCAAATGCAGTAATAATACTTTGTTCTCTTGTATCTGTTTTGCTACGTTTGGTTACAAGATTAGTTAAACTGATATTTACCAGATCAACCTCCGACATAAAGTAATAAAGCGCTTTATAAATATCCTGAAAAGACTCATTATTTTTTATCCCAACAGCATATCTGGCCCCAGTAATGGTTCCACCAGAAACAGTAGATAAAGCATAAACTTTGTTTAGCAGATTAGTATCTTCAAAAGTAATTTCGTTTAAATAAGATAAAACACCCAGACTAAACGATGAAGCTCTGAAACCACCTCCCGAAAAAGCCAAACCTATTTTAAAATCTATAGAATTCAATTTGGTATTATTTAGTAACGTTTATTAGTGCGTGAAGGTAAAAACTATTAATAAATACCAACCTGAATCTTTAAATGAATTATGCGCTCCTTATATGATTACACATAGTTTTATTTAATGAGCAAACTCAAATTCTATTGGGATTATTAACCTTACAGCAACAGGACTACCCATAAAATAACCGGGTTTAAAATCAGGTAGTGAATTAACAAGTCTAATAGCCTCCTTAACAAAATTCCAACTTATATACTTCGATGTATGTTTCTGTTTCTTATCCCAAACCTGAACCCTTTCAACTTTTCCTTCTTCTGAAATATCGCACTGTATATAAACAGTAGCAAAGGATCCGGCATACTTACGATAAGCATCATACTCTGATTCCGGATAAACCTTATGGCGTTCTAAAAATTTATTCATCTTATTTGTGCCACCTTCAAATTCAGGCATATCAGGAACCAAATCAAACCATTTATATGCTCCTATAATTGAATAATTAGCAATAAGGTTATCCTTTTTATCGTAATAATATCCTTCTGTAAGATCATAGAATTTTTCTTTATAGACAAACTCCTTAAATTCAAAATTACTACCTGATTTTACAGTTTGTATTGTATCCTGAACATAAACTGTATCTATATCAACGCAATACACACACCTAATATTCTCAGCATCTGTATCATCCATTAAAGCAACTTCTTTCATGTCTTTACAGAAGCCTTTCATATTATTCATATTTAATCTGGCTATGGCTCTGTTAAAATAGGCATCACGAAAATAAGGTAATGACTCAATTGCAACTGTATAAACAGAATCTGCTTTTTTAAATTCCTCATTTTGCATAAATAGATTACCCTGCTCCAGATATGTTTGAGAAAAAATCAACGAAGGTAATAGAATAAAAATGAAAGATATACCTATTAAACGTGTATTAAATAATCCTTCTAAAATATTAGATATTTTAGTTACTATTGACATTTATCTTCTGAACTTTATTTTAATACAAAATACTTTTAGATTATCCGATTTCTAATCCTTGTTTTAACTGCTCCACAAACTTATCCATTCGTTTCATTTCATCAGGTATACGAATTCTTTGTGGACAAAGAGAAACACATTTACCACAGCTGATACAATGATTTGCCTGACGCAGTTTAGGAACACTTCTATCATAACCTACTAAAAAGGCCTGACGAGCTTTTTTATAGTTTTCATCCTGTAAACTACGAGGAAAATTTCCTTCATTGATACATTTATTATAATGTGCAAATACTCCTGGAATATCAATACCATAAGCACAAGGCATACAATAGCGACATTCGGTACATGATATTAATGGATATTGTAAAAACAAGTCGGTTATTTCATCCAATAACTCTTGCTCTTTCTCTGTAATAGGTTCCAATGGAGCATAACTAGCCAGGTTATCCACCAAATGTTCTTTGTAAGTCATTCCACTTAAAACTGTTAATACTTCAGGAGGAGTTCCTGCATACCTGAAAGCCCATGATGCAATACTCGCCTCCGGACGCTGTTGCTTAAGTTTACCCATTAAAAAGTTTGGTAACTTGGCTAAACGACCGCCCAATAATGGCTCCATTATAACTGCAGGTGTTTTATGTTTTACCAACTCATTATACAAGTAAACTCCGTTAACATTAGCACCGGTGGCATGTAACCAATCCACATAATTTACCTGAATCTGTACAAAATCCCATTGAATTCCCATAGCAAGAAGATAATCATATACCTTAACATCTCCATGAAACGACCAACCTAAGTTTCTGATTCTTCCAGCCTCCTTTTCTTTCAGTAAGAAATCGATCATTCCATTATCAATATAACGGGCTTTGAAATTATCCATCCCTCCTAGTCCTACTGCATGAAGCAAATAGTAATCAAAATAATCAACCTGAAGTTCTTTAAATGAGTTATAATATATCTCCATCGATGCTTCTCGGGAATGGGTATCAGGCCGGAAATTTGATAATTTTGTTGCCACAAAATATTTATCTCTTGGATGTCGTTTTAAAGCAATGCCAGTAGCTTTTTCTGACAGGCCTCTTCCATAAACAGGTGACGTATCAAAATAATTCACGCCATACTCTATAGCTGTATCAACCAAACCATTCCATGTATCCTGATCAATTTCTTCTTCTGTTTCACTTATTTTTTTAGTAGGAATACGCATACACCCATACCCAAGTAACGAGACTTTATCGCCGGAATATGGGTTTGTACGATACTCTAACTTTAAAGGATCTATTTTAGTTAAACTGGCAGTTCCAGAAGGAGTTATCTCATTAGATTTTGGTTTGCATCCTACTGCCAATAATGAAGTAGAAGCTGCAACACCTCCTAATACTTTAAAAAAATCTTTACGGTTTATATTGTTATTTTTCTTCATTGTTCTGATTTTAGTATTAATACCCTATGCGCTTTGCTCCAAGCTCTATACGATCCTATGCATTTCAACACCTTCAACATAAATAGCACTTATTGGTCGCGATGGACATAGGTTTTCACAAGCTCCACAACCAATACATCTTTCGGTGTTTACAGCTGGAATTTTCCTTGATTTATCATTATCAGGATCTGATGCTACCATTTCAATTGCACCTGTAGGACAATGATGAGCACAGTTTCCACAATCAACATCATCAGTAAGTACAACACAACTATCTTTAATCCATACTGCATAACCAATCTGAGTAGCCGATTTATCTTCTTTAGAAATGGTGTTAATTGCTCCTGTAGGACAAACCTCAGAGCAACTTGTACATTCAGGTCTGCAATAACCTCTTTCATATGACATTTCCGGCTGCATAAAGGTCATTAATCCGGAAGATGGACGTAATATTTGGTTTGGACACGCAGAAATACATAATCCACAGGCAGTACAATGTTCTGTAAAGTTTTTTGCACTTTTTGATCCCGGTGGAACAATTGGAGTAGTACGTTTGGGTATTTTCTTATCTTCAATGACAGCTAATCCTCCTTCAACAACTTTTTCCTGAGCTTTTATAACAGAAGTTAAAGTTAAAGCAGAAGCAATAGTTAAAAAACTACGTCGGGAATTATTGGAGTCTTCTGCCTCAGATTCCATGGCCATCCTGTATTCTTGAGGGACAGTTTTTCTTTTATATGCAGACTGATAAGTCATTGCATTACGATTACATGTTTCAACGCAATCCATACATGTTACACACCTTGAATAATCAATTGAATGACTTTTGGTATCAATACAAGCAGCTTTACAGTTTCTTGAACACAAATTACATCCATTACATTTGTCAACGTTAAAAACGGGCTTTAGATATGAATATTTTGATAGAAACCCCAAGAATGTTCCTACTGGACAAACCGTATTACAGTATGTTCTTCCATTTTTCCATGATAGAACACTTATGATAATGAATAATACAATTGCAACGATAAAAGTTGGAATACTTTTAAGCCAAACATCAACACTATAAAAAGAATAGCTATCAGCTCTTTCTGCATAATAAGCCAGCAAATTATTTCCCCATTGATAAAGTGGTGCAAATAAATTTGATGCAATTCTACCATACGCACCATAAGGATCAAGCATACCGACCAAAGTACCAATACCAGTAATTAAGGCTATTACAAATATTCCTAAAAAGGAATAGCGCAGCCAATTAAAAGCAGGAGAATAGCTAAATCTGTATTTTTTGCGTTTCCCTGATATCCATGAAATAATATCCTGAAAAATCCCTAAGGGACATATTACAGAACAGTAAACTCGGCCTAAGGTAAGCGTGATTATTACCATTATTATAACCAGTCCTAGATGTAACCCTAAAATGGCAGGGATCAATTGAATTTTAGCTAACCAACTAAACCAGTGATGAAAAGTTCCTGTAAAATCCAGGAATAAAAGGGTGATTAGGGAAAAGAAAAGAATTGCTAATCCTACTCTGATTTTTTTTAACATCGTATTTAAATTGTTCGGGTTTATGAGAATTATTCCACTAAAAATAGAACAATTCTGATTTCTGCCTTCTTAACAAGATGTTAACAAGTATAATTTAAACTGTATCTAAATACTAACATGTTATCATAACCAATAAAGCAACAACCAATTTATTTCTAATATATTCATTAGATTCAATACAACCTGTAATTAATCCTTTACTGCAGGTAAAACATATTTATTTAATATTTTAAAAAGTTTCGATTTAGAAGCATAATTTCCACAGGTAAACACTACAACCATATTTAAATCAGGAAATACCATTATTGTTTGACCTCCCCAGCCGTTTGCCCTATACATTTTTATAGGTTTACCATGATGATCTAATTCACTAATCCACCACAAATAACCATAACTATTACTGCCTGAGTCTTCGATAGGAATATTAATATCTTTATTATTGTTAAATACTTCAAAGCTTTTATCAACCCATTCTTCAGCAATTACTTTAGCATCATTATACTTTCCTTTATTTAAATAGGTGACTCCTAATTTCAACATATCACGAGGTTTTAAATACAAAGACCCATCTGTTGCATATACACCATTATTATATTGAAACCAGTATGTTGAATCTACTCCCAAAGGTTCAAACAAATATTTCATTGAAAATTCATTAACATCCATATTTGTTGCATTTTTCAGAATCTCACCCAGCATAACTACACCACCACCATTATATGTAAATACTGTACCGGGTTGGTGTATCATTTCCCTTTCCAAAACACACTTAATCGGATCATCTGAACAGTCAAAATATAAACGATCAATATCATTGGCGGAAGATCCATGAGCTGCCCCCCACTCATTCCATGCCAATCCTGACGTCATTGAAAGAAGATGCTCTATCGTAATATCTTCTTTTCCTGCGGTTCGGTATAATTGATGATCAGGCAAATAGTTAAAAATAGATTCCTCAACACTTTTAATATAACCATGATCGATGGCAATTCCAATAAATGCTGAAGTAAAGCTTTTTGCACACGACATCACAGGATGCATCATTTCTGCATTCCATTGAACAAATTCACCCCTATAATTTGGAGCATTCCATTGATATTTATACCCGTTAAAATATTTCTCTAAAACAAGTTTATCATCTTTATAAATTAAAAATGAGTGTATTTCATTGAACTTACCACTTGTGATTTTATTTATAGCTTTATTTATTAAGGAAGAATCAATATTCACTTGTTCCAATACACCTGTTACTAATCCATCATTTAAAGTAATGGGAGTTGAATATTGATATTTAGAATTACAAGGTTTACAAGCTAAAAGTAAAAACGGAACAAGGATTGTTATTAAGGAGAATTTCATTTGGCAAGGAATTTAGAGTTACTACGTCAAAACATATTAAAGTTAAGATATTGTTCAGAAATAAACTATTCAATATCACTAATTATCAATAACAAAAGTTCATCAACATCCGATCATATATGAACATGCAATATTTAGTTCTATAATAAATTTCAAAAGCTCTTATCTAATTTTATTAATTATCCTTTTGACATAGGAATATTCAATTTAATTTTGCGCACCCTTATTCACATAAGATCATTTTTTAATTACACTATAAACACAACACAACATGAAGTATTTATTTATTATCATTTTATCATTAACTACATTTTTGGCCTCTGCACAATTAAACTTTAAAACAGGAGACATCCGTTTAGATGCTGATTTAAATGAGATTAATGCAAGAGCAAATGTTGATTTTGGAGCTTTTAAAACCGATTTATGCATTAATTACGACATCTCTGAAAAGAAAATTGAATTCATGCACGGCTCACTAGAAATGGCTCCCGGAGAAATTTATGTGGCATTAGAAATATCAAAAATCTCCAAAGTTCCTATTGACAGAGTTATAAATGTGTATAAATCTCATAAAGACAATGGTTGGGGCTATATTGCAAAGGAAGTTGGAATTAAACCCGGATCTCCTGAATTTCACCAATTAAAGAATAACTCCAAAAAGAATAAAAGCCATGGAAAAGGCCACAAAAAAGGAAATCTACATGGTAAAAGGAAAAAAGGCAGAAGTTAATTACTAAAACAATATTTGATTGTAATCTATAATTACCAACACATTAATATTTAGCAACTAACCACACTTTGTATAGTTGCTAAATATTAATTTATTAACCGAAATACCAATTCCAAATCAACTTCTTATATTCTCCATTTCTTTTTTATTTAAATATTAAATCGTAAACCTCAGGCTTGTAATAAAATGTTTTAAAACAAAATCATATCTAATTTGTTATATATATAAATATAATTAATAAATTAGAGTACAATTTTAAAACATTATAACATGTCATATTATATTAATACAACTCTTTCAATGAGCTTTGATAAAGCCGTTGACTATATTAAAGAAGCATTAAAAACTGAAGGTTTTGGTGTAATATCAGAAATTGATATACATGAAAAATTTAAAGAAAAACTGGACGTTGACTTTAGAAAATATAAGATTTTAGGAGCATGTAACCCTGCATACGCATATCAGGCATTGCAGAAAGAAGATAAGATTGGAACAATGCTTCCATGTAATGTCATCGTTCAGGAACATGATGAAAACAAAATTGAGGTTGCAGCGGTTGATCCTGTAGCATCCATGCAGGCAGTTGAAAATGTTGAATTAGGACCAATGGCAATGGAAGTTCAAGAAAAACTAAAAAAAGTAATTCTATCTCTCTAAAAAGAAAGTCGTATGTAGTTAATATAAAATCCCTGATAGAACATATAAGTACTGTTTTATTAGGGATTTATTTTAAACAGTTAGTTATTAATATATATGTTGTAAACAAAAAAGTAAACTTCTTTCTATTATTGAGAATATTCTCTTTATGTTTGCAGTGAAAATATTTCTCGTTCTTATTTCAATGATTATAATTCATTTGAGAAATATCAAACTTTAAAAATCTCAAAAATGGATATTCAACAGCAATTCAATTCTGATAGCCATTTAATATCAAGAAATAAAAATGGAAATATTGATACTGTTTTAGTAGGTGAAGAAATAATACTAGAAACTTCAGTTGGAAAACTTATTCCCAGGTACACTCTAGGCGATGATGGAAGAAAAAAGGAAGCTCCTGTAAAATTCTATAAATCAGGTGAACTAAAATCTTTGCCACTGGAAGATCCAACAGAAATTATAACTTCTGTTGGTCCCATAAAATCAGAATTATTAATCTTTTATAAAAACGGATCTCTTTGGCGCACATTCCCATTAAATGGACAAGTTTCAGGTTTTTGGACAGAAGAAAACGAATTTGAATTGGCCGAAAATATTAATATACTAACATCCATAGGTACTATAAACGTCAAACCTATCTATTTACAATTTTATGATACTGGTGAACTGGAGAGTATATTATTTTGGCCTGGAGAAAAGGTTATAATAAACACTTTTATAGGGAAAATTGAAATACATAAAGGTATCTGCTTTCATAAAAACGGAAATGTAAAAGGTTTTGAACCTGTTAATGAAATTTTGGTTGATAGTCCTATTGGAGCTTTAAAAGTATATGATCGTGATCCCAATGGAATACATGCTGAAAGTCATGCCATAAATTTTAATGAAGATGGATCTGTTGAAAGTGTCATTACTTCTTCAAATCAAATTATTGTGATGAAAGAAGGAATAGAATATAAAACATTTTCACCTAAGATCGTTTCAAGTTACTGTAATGAAAATGCTTTCTTTTTATCTCCTCTAAAGATCATTTTCGCTGAAGATTCATTGACTTTTATGAATGAAAATGAACCTGCCACAAGTATTCCCAGATCTTTGAAATATATAATATCTGATTATATACCAGAAAAACCAATTACCGGTTTTGGATGTTCATAATGATTAAATACTCAATAAATAAATTACTTCAATAAAAAACCATTTGCTATTTTATAATTATACCAAGTTATCAAGATTCAAACAACAAGAGAAAGCAAATTTTAGAGTTCTCTTGTTGTTTTGAATTTTAATACATTTGACTCATAGGATAATATAAAACAAGTATAATACCTATAAAAACAGAACATGTTGGTATTAAATGATCCTTTTCCAATCTAAATACCATTTTTTCGACTATTTAAGCTATTGATTAATAAAAAAAAAGAGTTAAATTGAGTAGATGAAGAACTAAAGGTCAAAACTATATGACCGTTAGTGGTTATTGAGCAAACTAATCTATATCTAATATGAGTCGAACCTCCCAAAATGAGATTAAAAAATACCTCTCTAATACAATATATCTAATTGTAATCTTAGTCATCTTACTATTATATTACAATTTTATATTTAAGCGTAATCAACAACTTTTAAGAACACAAATTGAACATCAGCATATCAGTGATATGCAAATGAAGGCTATTTTATTAGATAATGAGATTTCTAAATATATCCAGGGAGCCAAAAGTATCAGTAGCAGGTCATCTATTCGAAATATGATCACTGAATTTGAACATCAGCACATTACGCTTGACAGTTTAAAGAACTTTTCAAAACCAAAATATAAAGATGGAATAAATGCCATTGAAAATGTAGTTTGGGCCCGAAGATATATTCATTCTAAGTTATTACTTGAAGAAGGCTTGTGCAGATCATTAAAAATTGATTCCCTATTATCAAACACAGATTTAAATATTATCAATGCCTATTTATTTAAAACAGATTCTACCTTTAAAACAATAGTCACCTCCCCTATTTTTCATGACGACGAGATAATTGGTAATGATATTATCTGTTTTAATAATATTAAGGTTCAGAATAAAATTAGAGATGCTAATATAATCTTTACAATTATGCATAATAAGACAGAGGAAGGTACTAAGTTATATTACACTTCCTCGTCTGCAATTACTAATATTAAATCTGAATATTCAAAAGCGTATTACAAATTTGAGATTTCTCAAGATTTATTATTCCATGATTTAAATACTTTTTACACACATCAAACTGTAATTTCGTTCTTACTACTTATAAGCCTAATACTTATTCTCTACATATTTCACCGCAAAAGGCAATTAATTAGCCTTAAGAAAAGTGAATATTTTGAAATGCTTGCGGAACAAAAAACAAAAAAATTAAATCAAACTGTAAATCAGCTATTAGAATTAAACAAACAAAAAGAGGAAAGTGAAAAACGTTTTAAGACGATTTATAAAGACAACAGATCTATAATGCTAATTATAAATCCTATAACTTATCAAATTGAGGATGCTAACACTGCAGCTCTTGATTTTTATGGATTTACCAAAGAGCAAATTAAAAATCTTAAAATATATGATTTAAACCAGTTACCCAGAGAAAGTGTAAAAAATGAAGTTAACACCGTTATTATTAATAATAAGGCCTATTTTAATTTTAAACATAAACTAAAAAATGGGGACATCAGAGATGTTGAAGTTTATTCTTCTCCTATTGAGATTAACAATGAAATAAAACTTATTTCAATTATTCATGACATAACAGAAAGAATATTATACAAAGAAAAAATTGAGAAATTAAATCTTGAGCTTTCTGATTCTATTCAAAATCATAAATTACTGGAAAATAAATTAAAAGCAATTGTTGACATGTCGCCTATTGCAATTATTATGTCTAGCGGGATTGAACAAAAGGTCGACTATATAAATCCTGTTTTCATTCGTTTATTTGGGTATAATCAATATGAGATTACCACTATTCCAGAATGGTGGTCAATTGCAATTCCCGATAAGGAACTTTCAAAAGAAATAAATCATGAATGGAATGAACGTGTTAGAAGAGCCAATGAAAACAACACAAAAATATCGCCTATAGAAATAGAAGTGACTTGCAAAGACGGATCAAAAAAACAGATTAAATGGGGATATATATCTACAGGAATACAAAATTGGGCTTTTGGCATGGATCTTAGTGAATTACGGATAACAGAAAAACATCTTCGAAAAGCAAAACAAAAGCTTGAAGAAGATGCCTTACTTCTTAAGGAACTTAACGCAACTAAAGATAAATTCTTTAGAATTGTAGCCCACGATTTAAAAAGTCCGTTCAATGCTATATTAGGCTTTACCAGTACATTAATTGAAAATATCAATTCTTTTAACACCAATGAAATAAAAAGATTTGTAAAAATCATCGATGAATCGGCAAAAAATACATATGGGCTATTAGAAAACCTATTAAAATGGTCTCAGGCACAAACGGGTAAAACCATATATAAACCAGATTACATTGAAGTTGAAAATGTGATAAAAAAAACAATTTTACAATTAAACAGCGTTGCATCTGCCAAGAATATTAAAATTCGTTATGAAGCTAAAAAGAATCTATCTGTTTATGCTGATGAAAACATGCTAAATACAGTATTAAGAAATTTGGTTAATAATTCGATTAAATTTACTCCGGAAGGAGGTAAAATAGAAATTAATGCGATTCAAAATGATTCACATATCGTATTCATTGTCAAGGACAATGGCATAGGTATGTCTAAAAACCTAATAGACAAGCTATTTAAAATTGAAGAAAAAGTTTCGACCAAGGGAACAAATAATGAATCCGGAACCGGATTAGGACTTCTGTTAGCTAATGAGTTTATAAAAAAACACAATGGCAGTATTAATGTTGAAAGCGAATTAGGAAAAGGTAGTATATTTAAAATACAACTACCTTATAATTAAAATCCTAATATGAAAAAAGCATTTATTTTATTATATACTTGAAGTATCCAAATAACTGGCATCCACGTTTATTAACTGGCTTTTAATTGTTCAAAAAAATCAATTACAGTATCCTTTAGTGGTCTATATTTTAATCCCAATTGATAAATACTTTTAGAATTATCAGCAATAAAGGGGTAACCAATATTTCGGGATACAACTTTACGTTTAAATCCAACGATAGGAGCAAATAACCAAACTAAACTTTTAGGTATAAGCTTTTTAGGAAACGGATAATCATTGTTATATTTTTCTTTTAAAAATCCGGATAATTCCCACATACTTGAACTTTCTGCAGATATTATATATCTACCATGAGCCTCAGAATTATAACCAGCCAAAAAATGAGCCTCTGCAACGTCACGCACATCCACCATTCCAATTCTAAAATCAGGAACTCCCATCTTAAATTCACCATTAAATATTTTTCTAAACATATTGTGCGATTCAGAAGAATATTCTACCGATAATCCAGGTCCTAATATAAAAGAGGGATTAATAACAACAAGTTCCCATCTATTTTGAGCCTTATAAATATTCCATGCTTCGCGCTCCGCTAATGTTTTTGAATATGAATATGGTTGATGATTTAATGAAGAAGACGAATTCCACATTTCTTCATTTAAAATTCCTTTGCTACTATCTTTAATATCTGCGTTATCTCCGTATATTGCAGCAACACTACTGGTTAACACCACTCTTTTCACAGAAGTAATATTATTAACAGATTCCAAAACATTGGCTGTTCCAACTAAAGCTGGTTCTACGAGATCTGTTTCAGGATTATCAACTGTTAATTTAAACGGTGAAGCTGTATGATAAACCAATTCACACCCCTCCATAGCTTCTTCAAAAGAATATTTAACTAATAGATCTGCTTCAAATAATTTTAATTCTCCTGGTAATTTCTGAGATATTTGATTTAGATAATAAGTTTTACTTACATCATTTATATCACGCACAGTAGCATGTACAGTAATTCCTTCCGACAGAAGTCTTTTTACCAATACTCCGGCAACATATCCTGAAGCCCCGGTAACCAAAACAGGTTTTGTTTTATCTATTAGTGCCATAAATTAGGTATTTATATGATTATGTACGAGGGGTTTCTATTATAAGATAAAAAGGTATATAAATGTTTAATGCTATTCTTAACTTTTTAAAAAAATACCCTATATAAATTTTCTATCAGGCATAAAAAAAGGTGTCATTTCTAAAACAACACCTACCTTTTTAAATACAGTTCTATGTTTTTAGTCTCTATACCTCTTTACAATATCACCATAAGCATCTATTCTTCGATCTCTGAAGAAAGGCCATATTCGTCTGACATCTTCAGTTCTTTTCTTATCAATTTCGATCACCTGATGTAGTTCATCTTTTTGATTAGCCTGCCAAATAATTTCTCCTTGTGGACCTGAAATAAAGCTTGTTCCCCAAAACTCAATTCCGTTTGTTACTCCAGTCCAATCAGGCTCTATTCCTACCCTATTTACCGCAATAACCGGCAATCCGTTTGCAACCGCATGTCCTCTTTGCGAAATCATCCAGGCATCACGTTGACGGGCCTTTTCTTCATCGGTATCTGTGCTTTCATAACCTATAGCTGTTGGATAAATAAGCATTTCTGCACCTGCCATAGCCATCAATCTGGCTGCTTCAGGATACCATTGATCCCAGCAAACCAAAACTCCAAGTTTACCCACTGAAGTTTGAATTGGTTGAAAACCCAAATCACCAGGAGTAAAATAAAACTTTTCGTAATAAGCAGGATCGTCAGGAATATGCATCTTACGATAACGTCCAGCCTCAGAACCATCCTTATCAAAAACAACAGCCGTATTGTGATATAGTCCTGGTGCTCTTTTTTCAAATAAAGAGGTTACCAATACAATATTAAGCTCTTTTGCAATGGCTGAAAACTGATTATATGATGGACCAGGCAATGGTTCTGCCCATTCAAACATATCAACTTCCTCTGCCTGACAAAAATAGATTCCACAATGTAACTCCTGAAGAACAACTAACTCGGCCCCATCCTGAGCACATTTTTTTATTCCTTCAATGCTCTTATCAATATTATTTTGCTTATCGTTTGAGCAAGTTTGTTGTACTACACCTATTTTTATTTTACTCATTATATTATCTTATTTCTTTTTTGCGATCATTAAAAATAAAGGAAATTTTTTATTCATACTTCCCACCTCTTTTTCAATTTCAAAAACTTCTTTATAAAACACTACCTCAAATCCGTGATCTTCCATCATCTTTAATAATTCATCTTTATCAAAGCCATTGTGTCCATCAAAATTAGCTACGTGATTATGAAAAGATCCATCCTCCTTGACTAAATCGGCAATGCACAAATACCCATCAGTACATAGTAAATTCTTGAATTTCTCAATTGCTTTATGGCTATCTTTTATATGATGAAATGCCATAAGCATATATAGAACATTATGTTTTTCAAGGTTTATATCGTCATTTATAATATCAGCAAAAACAGGATAAAAATGATCAATATTGTACTGTTGAATTTTAGTCTTTAGTACCTCAATCATTCCTGAAGAATTATCAACCAAAGTGACCTTTTTAAAGAAATCCTTCATTTCAAAGCTCAATAATCCTGTACCACAACCAAACTCAATTGTTGTAAGATCATCATATGGTTTTAAAAAATCTGTGATCTCCTTAGCAAACGCTTTTGCCCTGGCTACTTTTTTAGGATCATTATCCCATGTTGATGCCTGATTATCAAAACTCATTTTATTCTTTCATCTATCTTTTTAAATATTAAATATCAAGTTTTATACCCTTAGGATATTGCATACTGATACAGTGCAAAGATCCATGTTGTTCAATCAATGGACGACAATTTACACCAACCACCTTTCTATCAGTAAAAATTGATTGAATAATACTAATTGCCTCCTCATCCTGTGGCAATCCATAGGTTGGAACCAGCACTGCACCATTAACGATTAAAAAGTTCGCATAAGTAGCCGGAAGTCTTTGTCCATCTTCATCAAAACAAGCATCAGGCCATGGCAATGCCACTAAATTGTATGTTTCACCTTTTGCATTGGTAAATTTATGAAGTTGTTCTTCCATATCCACTAAAGCAGCATAGTGTTCATCTGTTTCATCTTCACATTTAACATACGCTATGGTATTTGAATTACATATACGTGCCAAAGTATCAATATGAGAATCTGTATCATCACCGGCTAAATACCCATGATCTAACCACAGAATTTTACTTGCACCCAATTGTTTTTTTAATAAAGCACTAATTGCTCTTTTGCTTTTATCAGGATTTCTGAATTTAGAAAGCAAACATTCTGATGTTGTTAACAAAGTGCCTTCACCATCAGATTCTATACTTCCTCCTTCCAATACAAAATCAAGACTTTTAACAAGCATATTTGAAAGTACATTTTTTGCCAACGTTGGTGTTATTTGATTATCTAATCCAGCTTCAAACTTTTGTCCCCAACCATTAAATATAAAATCCAACAACACTGGTTTCTCGTCATCATAAACTGTGATAGCTCCATGATCTCTTGCCCAGGTATCATTTGAATCAGCTTGCACAAAATGAACAGGAAAAGCAGTTTCTTTATTAAACAACCCTTTTACCTCATCTACCGACTGACAAACAACAAGAACAGGAACATACTCTGCAGTTGTATTAATGATATTAACAAAACAGCTTTCTACCTCAGCATACATATATGCCCAATCGCTGTTTTTGTGTGGGAATGTATACTGAACAAAGCTTTGCTCCTCCCACTCTGCTGGAAATCTTACCATGTTATTTTATTAAATTTCTATATAAATCATGGAAACAAATATAGAATTATGAATAATATAAAATCATTTTATAATAAAAAAGTGATGCTAAAAACAAAAAAATATTATTTATAAAAATAGCACTAAAACCAATTAAATAACATTTTTCAATCTACTTCCAATAAGTCATAGACGGACTTCCTCTATACCAATAAGCATACAGGTTCGGATTGTCATCGGATAATTTACGGTAATTCTGCGGGTACTATAGACCGATGGCCATCCGCAGACTACCCGCAGAACACCTGCAGAACCCCGTTCATTATCCGCAGCAGGTCCGCAGCAAGTATACGGCAGGTCCGTTTATGGTCCAAACATGCACAGTAAAATGCCTGTTTTAGGACTTTTGTGCACATTTTTTTGCTGATTTTACAAAAACATGCACAATTATCCTCAAAAAGACCATTTCTAAGTTAAAAATAGATATAATCACCAACACAAAAACTTCACTAAGTACTGATAATCATAAATTTGCCCACCTTAAAAAGTAACAGTAATTTTTCCGTTATTATTTTATTAATCTCTGTGATATAATTTAGTAATGAGGTAAAAAGATAAGGGTATGAAACAAGTTGAGCCTATAGTTCATTATTTGAATCTGTAATATGTATTAAAGACATGATTAACAAGAGTTACAAGTTTGATTCATATTCTATAATTCTCGTTTCAGAATAAAACTAATTAACCTTTTATACTTGTTAATACTGTCGTAAATTATTTTTATGTTTTTAGATCAGAACTTTATTTATTGAATTTAGAGTAAAGCACTATAGCTAATTATTAACTTAATTAAAACCTAATTCAAAAACACAGCCTTTACACTATCTGAAAAAACAGCTCCTTTATACTGTACTTCTAATAAAATATTGACAGGTTCATTAATTTTATAATCTGAAGATTTTAATATTAACTTTCTTTGCGCATCTATATGAACACCTTCTACCAGCCATTTATAATCATCATAATCATAACCGGCATCTAAAGTATACTCCTTTTCTTTCGTTGTGATAGTATCCTTAATAACTCTTTTGGCTCCCAGATAGCGTGTATTCATGTCATTAATATGTCCTTCTTTTGACATACCTGATTTTGAGTGAGCACCTTGTTTTAATTGATATTTATTATTCCAAAACTTACCCAAATCTGAACCTAAATAATAGCCTAACTGAGGTGGTTGATTATAAGCAATATTCTGTGTTAATACAGACCATCGGTACATTACGTCAGTCATCAAGCAATGAAATCGATAAGGTGTTTCATATGGTGTAATATAAATTCTCAATTCCTTATTATTTTTAGTTCTTACAATAACTTCTTCACGCCAGTCTCCAATAATATCTCCCATTAAACAAGGATTTCCTTTAGTCCAGTTATTTGCGGAAAGATCATTGCTATCAGGTAAAGGTAATTCATCAACTCCATCTCCATTCCATTTAGTTATTCCAACAAACTCACGATTTCTTACTCCGGAACCATCCAACAACTCCCGGTTCAAATCACCATCCCACCAAATACCATTATTTATAGATGGCGTATTTTGACTTACCAATTCTCCATTAGCAGTATAAACTCCACCTGAATGTGTAGTCCAAACTTCCAGCCCTTTAAATCTCGGATCTATATCAGCTGCCATAGCCCTTCCTACATCTTCAAAAGAAGGTATTCCCCAAATTAACTGACCTGTACATGCATCGCGTAATTCAGAGCCGGCCCTGGTAGGTACGTGCTCATGACAATCCCAAACTTCAAACCCGGGACGGTCTATATCTATATCCGTAAGATGAATTGCATCTCCATGCCCTAATCCTGTATTATAAGCACCTGTTCCATCATCATCAATCATGCATGCCCCGTAAGTAATTTCATCCTTTCCATCACCATCCACATCGCCAATAGCTAAATTATGATTTCCTTGTGCTTCGTAATTTTTATATTCCCCATTGTTATCTGTAGTACTAAATTGCCAACGTTGAGTTAACTTTCCATTCCGATAATCCCAGGCCTGCAATACTGTTTTTGCATAATAACCTCGACAAATTAAAATACTTGGATGTTTCCCATCAAAGTAACCTGCCCCAGCTAAAAATCGGTCAACTCTGTTTCCTTTAACATCTCCATACTCATTAGGAGTACCTCTTGGAATATAATCTGCCCGGGCCAACTCTTTTCCAGTAGCACCCTCTATAACAGAAAAAAATTCAGGACCTTTAATTATTTTGCCATAAGTAGGAGAACTTGCATCACGATCAACATAATCAGTGATACCATCTTTATTTACATCTCCTATTATCTGGCCATCTGCAAATTGAGTTCCCTCAGCTGTTTTAACTACTAATTCAGATTTACCATCACCATCAAAATCGAACACAACCATTTGTGTATAGTGAGCTCCCTGTCTGATATTAATACCCAAATCAATACGCCATAAAAAAGTTCCATTTAGTTTGTAGGCTTCGAGTATTGGTCCTCCATTACACACTCCTCTAAATGAATTATCTTTACCACTATTTTCCCTTTTTAGGATGATTTCATATTCACCATCTCCATCTAAATCTCCAATAGTAGCATCATTGGGACTATATCTCCATAAGCTATCACCCGGAACTGCTTTAATGGGAATGGATAAATAAGGCTTCTCAAAGTTATTTCTTGTTACTTTATATCTTGCCAGTAATTTATGATTTGAAGCGTTCTTTAAGATATATTCTTTTATATGGTCTAAAAATAAAGATGTTGTATCCAGATAAAAAGTACTTTTAGTTAAGGGCTTTTGATTTATCTTAACCTCATTATTATTCTTCGAGATTCGATATAGATCAAATGCTATGTTTAAAGAATCACAAGGAAGATATCTCCAACTCAAAGCAACATTTCCATTTCCTTGATTTATGGCTACAAAACCACGATTTAAAACTTCTTTCTGTATAGATGAAGAATAATTTGATCCTTTAAAAATTCCATTATGTAATTCAGAGCTTGTATTGCAACACCCTGTTAAACTAATTACTATAACTAAAACAGTATTGACAATTAAATTGGATTTTAAATATGACATAATAATTAGACTAAAGGTTATTCGTAAATTTCAATATGCATTAGAAAATCAATTATACAGTGAGATAACGTAGTTCAAATACAGAATTCTGGTTAAACCCGGATTATCAAAATCGTTTAATAAAGGAGTTGTAAATAAGGTCCAAGTTGCAAACTTGAACCAGTACAAGACCTGGCCTAAGTTTGAAACTTGTGCCTTTATTTTATTTTTTCTTTACTCAACGACATTTATATAGTCTGTTATATATTTATAAAATGATAACATATGGTTTTAAAAAGTAAAAAAAGAAATAAGGCTATTTCAAACTGATATAAATCAATGTTTGAAACAGCCTTACCTAATCATATCTCGTTTTATTATTTATTCACTTTTAATAGGGCTATCAACTAATTTTCCTTCAAGTCTGATATTACTTGCATCTACATTTTCTGCATCATCAAGAATAAACAGAGGTCGTCCATCTTCTTTTTCAAAATAGAATCGAATATTATCAAAAAAGATATCCTTAGCATGACGAACATAAAAACCTGAGGCAGGAATAGTTCCAAACATCCATGGTTCGGGATAGTTTTTAATACTTTCAGTTGGTTTAATTTTACCATCTTCCTCTGTATATCCTCCTTTATAATGAATATTAATATCTGAAAAAGAAACTTCTTCAATTTTATATCCAGGAATACCACTTATTATAGAAGAAAACTGAGAATCCGCATTAAACACATTTACATTGCTTATTTGCACTCTTCTTAGCTTACCTACAGGAGTTCCTTTAGGACTACGCTGACGTCCACCTAATCTGATAAAGAATGGTGAATTACCGATATTACGCATTGTAATATTTGATACTACAACATCCTCTAACCAACCACCATCAACAGCTTCAATTGCTAAGCCACGACTTCTTTCAAATACACAATTTGTAATTGCTATATTTTTAAAGCCTCCACTTGATTCTGTTCCTAATTTAATACGACCTGTATTTGTTCCATGATCAGGAGCTACAGCTTCATCAGTTTCCCATTCTCCATCTAATACAGAACCCTTATCATATCCTGAAACAAAACAACCACTTATGGTTACATTCTCTGTATCTTTGAAGTAGCCTAAACCATAACTTGCTTTTAACACTATTGCATCATCCCACGGACAATTTACTGTACAATCTGTAATACGAACGTTTCTACAACAATCAATGTCAAAACCATCGCGATTAGTATCAACCTTAACATTTAATACATGGAGGTTATCAACACCTGTTGCCAGAATAGCAAAGTGACCACAGTGCTCCATTGAAACATCTTTAATAGTCACATTATAACACTCTTTTAATGAAACTGCTTTATTACCAACTCCGGGTAAACGACTTTCCTCACGACTTAACCCTTTACCATATATTAATCCACTACCACAAATGGTAATATCATGTTCCCCAATAGCCCATATTAAAGAATTTTTCCAATGGCTATGCCCAAAATCCTGAAATGGATTATCCGGATTTGGTTCTGCTTCATCATAACCTTCATTTTCTTTAGGAAAGGCAGCCTGAATTACAGCACCTGATTCTACCCAAAGTGTAATGTTACTTTTTAATCGGATAGAGTAGCACTGATAAATACCTGCAGGTACATAAACAGTTCCTCCACCTTGCTTTGAAGCCTCTACAATAGCTTTATTAATAGCAGGAGAATCAATTGTAACACCATCTCCCGTTGCACCATAATCTTTTACATTATGGATTGCAGCATTAGCTTGTAAAGTAAAAGTTAATATGAATAATATTGATAATAATCGCATCATTATAAATCTTTTTTGAATCATTATTAATCCGGAGTAGATTTCATCCATTCGGTTTGCTTATTAACTATGTATGATCTGTTTTCAAACAGTTTAGGCAACATAAAGTAGTTATAATCAGCCTTTGGATTTAAAAAGTAAAAACAGAAATAAAGATCCTCACCAACTACTAATTCACTTTGAGAAGCTACCACCTGTGCATCTGTCTTTTTACCTGAGTTCAATAATAAAAGTGGAGTCTCTTGTTTTTTAGCATCTGCTAAGCGAGGTTCTTCCCCAGGAGGAACCAATGCCTCCAATACCCTAAGTTTTCTGCTTGTTCCGTAATATAGAGTAAATGAATTTCCTTCGATACTGAACACATTCTTATAACAATCCGCTGGTACGATAGAACTTTTCCAATCTTTACCTTTATCTTCATTAGATGCACCTCCATAAGTCCAGATTAATTTTAATCCATCAGGGATATTCTTACTAGATAACTTCATTACCGCTCCTTTACTGTCCAATAAAGACTTAATATGGTATTCTATTTCTCCTTTACCAAGAATATCATCTTTAAGAGTATAGATTACACCTTCTTTTGTCGACTTCTCTTTTATTGATTTAAAATCAGAGAACCATTTACTTGAGTTTCCATTCACAACTCCGATACGCAATGTACCTCCTAATTCCGGAGTAAGCATTGACCAATCTGTATTTTGCGAAAAAGCATTTTGCCCTATTAAAAGGCAAAATGCTAAACTAAATACAACTTTTATAAACCTTAATTTAATTTCCATCTGGTTTTTCTATTTCTGAAAATGGAGTTGGATACCATTTAAAATCTTCATATTTATCAGGCTGAGCCGGATTGTAATCAGGTACATCATCTCGTAAATATTGTACTAAAGGTAAATTAATTTCTTTCATTCCATATACCACACATTGTACGATCTGATATCCACCATAAGGTCTGAAATGTGTATTATCAGCCAATGCTTTTTCCTGGTTTGGAAATGTATTTGCAGGATAATGTACAAATACCTTAATAGACTTTTCTATACCCAATGTTTCGTATAAAGTACGGGTATAATTATGAAGATCTATCAATGGTACATTTTCCTCTGCTGCGAGTTTTCGCATTGCATCAGGATAGTCTCCATGAGTCTCCATGATTTTTCCATCTTCATCAAAACTACGTCTTTGAGTTGGTGTTATAAAAACAGGATGAGCACCTATTGCTCGTGCCTTATCAATAAATTCTTTTAATCTGTCTGTAAAATTAAGATAAGCACCAATGCCTTCTCCTCTTTCTTTTTGATCATTATGACCAAATTCTGCGAAAATATAATCTCCTGCTTTTGCCTGAGTTAATAGTTTAGCCAATCTGCCTCTGCTAATAAAACCTGTTGCAGTTTCACCTGATTCAGCATAATTAGCTACAGATACTTTATCATTAAAAAAACGAGGTAACATTTGTCCCCAACCAATCCATGGTTCGTAATCCTGGTCAACTACAGTAGAGTTCGCACATAAGAAAACGGTTATTACATCATCTACAGGTTTAATCTCAATAAAATCAACCTGTGGAGAATCCCCATTGAATTCAAAAGTCAATTTACTATCCCAGTTAGGCTTACTTCGTTCTCTTGGTTTAATATGAACAACTTTACCTTCACCAATAATTGTATCTCGTTTATTGATATTAAAGTAAACGTCTTTAAATTCACCTTTAGCAGTTTTTATTCCCTCATAAAACAATCTACGGGATTCCCCTCTGATTACAGTAAATCCTTCTGCTTTATCAGAACCAACTCTAACATGAACACGATAGTTACCATCCGGCACACTGTCGAATGAAATAAAACCATTATAAGCTTTTTCTAATGGTTTATCTATTCTATAAGGATTGCTTTCTTCTTTACAGGAAAAAAGAAAAATGCTACATACTAATAATACTAAACTAATTGTTGCTTTAAACATTCTTTCAATCTTTTTTTAAAACACCTATCAAACACCTTTCAGGTTTATTTAAATAAACCTGAAAGGTGTTTGAGGTGTTTGAGGCTATTTTTTATTTCATTTTATAAACTTCAACACCACCCAATAAAAAACAACCAATTCCATAATCTTCAAAATCAGGCATACTGTCATAAGTTACAGGTTGACCATCTTTTGGTTCTTTACCTGTTCCCTGAACATAACCTAAAAATCCATTATCATGAATTGCATCTTTTACAATTGCATTCCAGGCTTTATCTATAATTGGAGTATAAACATCTTTATCAAGAATTCCATTATTAACACCCCAGGCCATTCCATAAATAAATAATGCAGTTCCTGTTGTTTCTTTTCCTCCATAGTTATTTGGATCATGTAAACTGGCATTCCAGAAACCATCTTTTCTTTGACATTTCACCAAAGCATCAGTCATAATTTTGAAATCGCTTAAATATTGTTGATAATGTATTTCATCTTTAGGAATTTCACTTAAAACACGTACTAAAGCAGCATACACCCAACCATTACCTCTTGACCAGTAACAATCTTCTCCGTTTGGTTCTTTATATGGAGGAACAAAATCTGCATCACGCCACCATAAACCATCTTCTAAGTTAAATAAACCTCCACCTATTTGGTTACGTGAACATTCATACATCTCCCACATCTTATCAAAATACTTTGGTTCATTCAACGTTACTCCTAACTTCGCAAAAACAGGAATTCCCATCTGAATAGCATCAATCCATGTCCAATCATCATTTTGAGGAGTATTTACCAACATATTAAGATTAGCTTTTACAGAAATCAATTGTTTTGGATCTTCGGTTAATCGGTATAAATCTATATAAGTTTGACCTGCACAATAATCATCTGCATTACGTGTAACTGCTCCATTTCTGTAATTCCATTTATGAAATTCAGACCAGCCAAAAGCATAATCGAAAAATTGTTCTTTTGGGTAAATAGAATACAACGCCATTAACCCTTCATAATATACTCCTCTGGTCCATATATTACTTGGTCTTACTCTACCTACATTGGAAGTTGCTGTATAATCAGCATATTTTTCCATGAAATATTTATTCACTTTTAATATGGCATCCAATGTTTCTTTTCGATCATTATTCTCTTGTTTCTTTTCTGCAAATAAGTTTAAAGAAAAACCTATCATCAATAACAAACAAGGTAGCATCAATCTTCTTTTCACCGTTCTCATTTTAATACTTTTTAATATACAACTAAGTCTACAAAAATATCTTAGCCAAAGGATTTGACCCTGTAAAATCATACACAAACCTTTAAAATAGTTCTCAATCCTTGATAGATACAAATTTACAGGCCTTAGCATAAATTTCCATTAGTTAACGTTTATTAAGACCATATGTTTGCAATCGATTTCAAAACTATTCGAACATTATACACAATTATTCAATTTAGTTTGAAATTCACCATTTATAACAATTAAATTAAATCTATTAGTATGAATTTAGTCAAATTCAAAAGGAAACAACTTAAAATGCTTTTGATAGCATTTATTACAAGTTGCTCCTTATTGGCCAGTCAAGGGTCAATCAATGCTCAAGGTAATGACATTACCATATCAGGTCATATAAAAGATGATATAGGAGAACCTGTAATTGGAGCTACTGTAGTTTTACAGGGAACTACAGTCGGAACCATCACAGATGTTGATGGTAACTACACATTACCAAATATTCCTGCAAATGGAACTTTAGTCTTTTCTTTTATTGGTTTAGAGACTCAAACCATTGCTGTAGAAGGAAAAACTAAAATCAATGTTACTTTAGTTGCTGGTTCTATAGGACTTGAAGAAGTTGTTGCTGTAGGATACGGTGTTCAAAAGAAAAGTGATGTTACAGGAGCTGTAACCAGTGTAAGTGCTGACGAAATTAAAGCTATGCCTGTAAAAGATGCCCTTCAAGCAATGCAAGGTAAAACATCAGGTGTTGATATTACAACTAACCAAAGACCTGGTGAAAATGGAAGCATAAAAATCAGGGGTATCCGTTCACTAAATGCAGATCAAAATCCATTATATGTTGTTGATGGTATGATTGTTCAAAGTGGTGGTATTGATAATATCAATCCAAGTGATATCGAAAGTATCGACATATTAAAAGATGCTTCTGCAACAGCCATTTACGGTTCAAGAGGTGCTAATGGTGTAATATTAGTGACCACTAAAAAGGGAAAGAGCGGTAAGGTTTCATTCAACTATTCAGGCTCTACTACATTCGAAAAAATGTATGACGTAATGGAATATATGAGTGCTGCAGAATGGCTTGAATATTCTCGTATAGCAAAATACAATATGGGAACTTATGCTTCAGCAACACCTTCATACGAAGCAGATTTTGCCACATGGGGGTCTAACTCTGCTTCGTGGGCTAACATTGAAAAAGCATGGAACAATGGCGTTTACGATCCTAGCAAAGTAGGTAGTTATGACTGGGGTAAACATGGAAAAAGAACAGCAGTTTCTACTGAACATACAATTAGTGCTTCAGGAGGAACAGATCAATTTCAAGGATACGGATCTTTTGGATATCTACGTCAGGAAGGAACACAACCAGATCAACTATTTGAAAGATATACAGCAAAAACAAACTTTGAAGCAAGCCCAACTGATTGGTTCAAAATGGGAACTACAATGAATGTAAGCTGGGGTGTTCAGGATTATGGTTATAGTTTTACTAAATCCACAACTGGACCTGGAGATTACTATTCTGCATTAAAATCAATGTTAGCATGGACTGTTCCTTATGATGAGGATGGAAATTATAACAGAAACCCTGCAGCTGGGGATGTTAACATCATCAATCCGATAAACGAGTTGAAATACAACACCAATAACAGAAGAACTTTTAGAGCTACCGGTAGTTTCTATTCTCAAATTGATTTTGGTAAAATGTGGCAACCTTTAGATGGTCTTCAATACAGAATTCAGTTTGGTCCTGAATTTAAGTACTATCGTTTAGGAGTTTTTAATGCTGCTGAAGGTATTAATGGTGATGGTAATAATGCCGCTAAATACAACACAAATCAAACTCAGGCATGGACTTTGGATAATTTGATTTACTATAATCGCACACTACTAGAAAAACATAAAGTTGGATTAACATTAATGCAGTCATCTTCAAAATATCATTATGAAAACGGAGATATGACAGCAACTGATGTGGCTACTACAGATGAGCTATGGTATAATCTTTCTTCAGGTGGTGCTAACTATAGTTTAGGAACAGGTTTAGCTGAAAAACAGATGGAGTCATATATGATCAGAGGTAATTATAACTTCTCTGAGAAATATTTATTAACTGCGTCTATTCGATGGGATGGTGCATCTCAATTAGCTGAAGGTAATAAATGGGCAAGTTTCCCATCTTTAGCATTGGGATGGAGAGTTGATCAGGAAAACTTCATGAAGAATATTTCCTGGATTGATGGCTTTAAACTACGTTTAGGTTACGGTATAACAGGTAATGCTGCTATTGATGCATACGATACTAAAGGTGGTGTAATGTCTTTATATTACAACTGGGGAACTACTTCTTCTACCCTTGGATATGTTGCATCCGATCCTTCTCAAAGATACCCACCTAAAATGGCAAATAGCGACCTTGGATGGGAAAGAACTGCTCAATATAATATAGGTATTGATTATGTAATACTTAATAACAGAATTACAGGTAGTGTAGATTATTATCAAACAAAAACTACTGATTTATTGATGGTAATGAGTATTCCTAGTTTAACAGGTTATACTTCTACATGGGCTAACGTTGGAGAAACTAAAGGTAGCGGTATCGACTTACAATTAAACACTGTTAACGTTAATTCAAACGATTTTAAATGGACAACTAATATCACATGGTCTGCTGACCGTAGTGAAATATCTAAACTTAATAACGGAAGTACTGAAGACTTAAATAACGCATGGTTCGTAGGTGAAGATATTGGTGTTTACTATGATTATGTGTATGACGGAATCTGGAAAACTTCAGAAGCAACTGAAGCTGCAACTTATGGTAGATTACCTGGACAGATAAAACTTAAAGATTTAAACAACGATGGTATTATCGATCCTAATGATGATAAAAAGATTGTTGGTTATTCACGTCCTGACTGGACTGGAGGTTTAACTAACACATTCAATTACAAAAATCTTGAATTATCATTCTTTATCTATTCTCGTTGGGGAAATACATTTAAATCAGGTGCTGCAACATTAGATGGTAGATTCCAACAACGTAAACTTGACTACTGGGTAGCAGGTGTTAATGAAGATGCAAAATACTATTCTCCAGGATCAAATGGCGAGGCTGCAGATACATATAGTAGTACAATGAATTATCAAGATGGTTCGTTTATTAAAATGCGTAACATTAATTTAGGATATAATTTTACTGCAAAACAATTATCCAAATTAGGTATTACAAAACTTAAAGTATATGCTCAGGTAATGAATCCATTTATGATTTATTCAAAATGTGATTATCTGGATACTGACTTATCTAGCTATAATAACAATACAACTTCAACTGGTTCTGCTACAACACAAAAAGGACTAGTTTTCGGTCTTAATGTATCGTTTTAATCAGATTAGTCATAAAATCAAAACAAAAGAATAAAATGAAAAAAATTAATATATCGTATCTATTGATATTATTAAGTGTATTTAGTTTTTCAATTCAATCTTGTAAAGAGGAATTCCTGGATGAAGAACTAACAACTACTTATAGTACACAGACCTTCACAACTCAAGACGGTTTAGATCTGCTTGTTACAGGAACCTACCAGAAACTTAAATTTAAGTTTAACTATGTATGGGGAATAGAAATGTTCAATCTGGGAGTTGATGAGTTTACTGATGCTAACAATTCTATCCCAAGCTTCAACTGTTATAGTTCTGACTTAAATTCAGATGAGAGTGGTGCAAATAAACCTATGTGGCAAAATATGTATGCAGGTATTGAATCTGCAAATACCATTATCAACAACGTTCCAGAATACTATGACGAAACAAGTGATACATATAACACTCGCTTAGGTGAAGGATATTTTTTTAGAGGATACTTTTATTTAACGTTAGTTGTTCAATATGGAGGTGTACCTTTAAAATTAAAACCATCTACAGGTGTTGAAACATACTTTACAAGGGCTTCTGAAGAAGACTGTTTTGCTCAAATTATTAGCGATTTGGAACAAGCCTATAGCTTATTACCAGAAAATGCCGAACAAACAGGACGTATTACTAAATATGCTGCAGCTCACTTTTTAGCAAAAGCATATCTAACTCGCTCAAGTGAATTATATGATTCATGGAATAGTAGCTATGTAGATAACGATCTTGATCAGGTAATTAACTATGGTCAACAAGTTGCAAATGCTCATCCTTTAACAAGCAATTATATTGAATTATGGGATTATCAACAAGCTAATGGAACTAACGAAAACGTATCTGAAATTGTATTAGCTGCTCAATTTGCAGATGACCAATCAACCTGGGACGATATGGAAATCAAATTCACCTTTACTACCCTTCTGTATACCAAGATATTTCTGGTACAAAAAGAGATATTTCAGGTGACCGTGAATTTTCTTTTGCCAGAGCAACAAACTATACTTTAGATGTTTTTGACAGAGTAAATGATTCAAGATTCTGGAAATCATTTATTACATGTTATGGATGTAATACTACTGATGGTGCACCTACCTGGACAGAAGAAAATGCACCTCTGGGACCAGAAGGAACTGTTGCCGGGGATAAAAGATTTAATGGCGGTGAATTAGCTATTAAATACATTGTTAATGATGCAGGAGACAATAGATATACTGCTGTTGAAAATGATGTTACAGGCGCTTTAAAAAATGGTGTAATGCAAAATACACATACATTTGTTCGTTATTTTAACGGAGAAGATCAAGCATTTGTTGGAACACATGGAAACAACGGCTATTACGGAACTCAAAAAAGATCTGTTGCTCTTTCTAAATTCCGAGATGGTTATAGAATCTCCATATCCTCTCCTTTTGGCACAAGAGATGGAATCATAGCAAGATCTGCAGAAGATATACTTATGGTTGCTGAAGCATATATTCGCAAAGGTGAATCTCAATATGATAATGCTATTAGCTGGATTAACAGATTAAGAGACAGAGCAGCATATGAAGATGGTGAAGATCGTTCAGTTCATGCAGATGGAGGTCAGGCTTATAAAAACAATTCATATTGCGAAGGTAAAGGAGGAGGTTATTCAGCTGAAGGATCTATCTTTTGGGATAAAAACACCTACTATGAATCAAATAATGATATGGCAGAAACTACTGCTTCATCTCAGAACAACATGCATTTAAATTCAGTTGATGATATTTACAATTCATCTGTAGATAGTCCGATTTACGATAAACTTGGATATTCAAGCAATGCTGAAAAGATGATGTGCTTTTTATTAAATGAAAGAACCAGAGAACTTTGTGGTGAATTATACAGATGGGAAGACTTAGCCAGAACAAAAACTTTAGAAGCTCGTTTTAAAGCTTTTAATGATGGTTGGGTAAGAGGTAATTCAACTTTTAGTGCAAGCACACACTATTATCGTCCAATACCGCAATCATTCCTTGATGCAATTACTAATGAAAGCGGACAAGCTTTAACTGCTGATGAGAAAAAAGCAATGCAAAATCCAGGATATTAATCATCAATAACCTACGATTTATATATAAGGGGTAACTCAAATTGAGTTACCCTTTTCTATTCAATATTTAATAGTTATTAACATTATGCTTTTAGAATTTTCTTCAACAAATCACTTTTTAGCTTTACACAATAATAAAAATCAAAATAATTCACCGTTATAAAATCCTTTAAAACACAAGTTATATAAAATAGTACACATAGATTATCATACATCTCCTCAAATCAAGCACACTACAAAACCCACGCTCCAAACCATCAAACCAAAGCATTCATTTACAATTACTTTAATCGATTATATCATTTACAAAACCCTCTTTAAACAAAGAACCAAACATGTAAAATAATACACGTTTACATGAGATATTCCACTATTGGTTACGAACACTATATTACATGCCTTAGCATTATTTTCCATTCTTTAACATTTGCTGGATTTTTACATTTGTTAACGATTTTAAATAAACCTTTTAAAAAATCGGTATTTCTTAAATTAACCATTTATATAATTAATTAAATCTATTTAGTATGAATCTAATTAAATTAAGAAGGGAACAACTTAAGGTGCTTTTGATAGCCTTTATTACAAGTTGCTCCTTGTTGGCCAGTCAAGGCTCAATTTATGCTCAAGGCAATGAGATTACAGTTAAAGGTCATGTAAAAGATGACACAGGAGAACCTGTAATTGGTGCTACCATAGTAGTTGAAGGCACAACTGTAGGTACTATTACAGATGTTGATGGAAATTACATCTTAGGTAATGTTCCATCAAATGGCACATTACTATTTTCTTTTATTGGCTTAGAAACAAAAAGTATAGCTGTTGAAGGAAAAACCACTATCAATGTTGCATTATCATCTGAAACTATCGGAATTGACGAAATAATCGCAGTTGGTTATGGTTCTCAAAAGAAAAGTGATCTTACCAACGCAGTTGCAGTAATGAGTGCTGAAAAACTAACAGAAAGACCTGTAACAAAGGTTGATCAAGCACTTATTGGTCAAATGGCTGGTGTTCGTGTTCAACAAACATCAGGTTTACCTGGAAAAGGATTTAGTATTCAAGTTCGTGGTACAGGATCAATTGGGGCTAACAATGAACCATTATATGTTATTGACGGATTCCCAATGGAGGTTTCTTCACAATCTACAAGTGGTTCATATTCTAGTGGAAATCCACTATCAAGTTTAAACCCTAATGACATTGAAACAATCCAGGTACTTAAAGATGCTGCAGCTGCATCTATTTATGGTTCTAGAGGATCAAATGGTGTTGTTATCATTACAACTAAAAAAGGAAGCACTGGAAAACCAACTATTTCTTTCAACTCCTATGTTGGTATTAATAAAACTGCTAAAAAATTAGATGTTCTTAGCTCTGAAGAATGGATTGAAAGAGAAATGGAACATATTAATTATTCATGGTATAAAAGTGGAAACGGAACATCATCTGATTCTTACGAAACTCGTCAATCAGTTTTAGGATTATCTGGCGATGAATACAATACTACATACATGTGGGATAAAAGATGGTTAGAAAATGGTCATCCGGGAATTGATTATGTTGATTGGCAAGATGAATTCTTCAGAACAGGTATGGTACAAAGCTACCAGATTGCAGCTAACGGAGGTAACGATGTTGCCAAGTATTATGTATCAGGTGATTATTTAGATCAGGAAGGTGTAGCTATTGGTGTAAACTACAGACGCTACAGCGCCAGAGCAAATGTTGAGATTAGTCCAAATAAAAAATTACGTTTTGGTTTAAATGTTGCTCCATCATTTGTTCAAACAAAAGATCCGGGTGTTGAAGGTAAAGATGCATTAACACATATCACTGTAGGTATGGCTCCTATCGTTGAATCAAATGTTGGTGTGTTAGGTACAAATGTTGGCGATAACACAAGATATGCATGGGGTACTTCAAGAGTAAGTCCAATTGCTGTAGCTAAATTTACAGAAAACAATAACGAAACAATAAGGGTTATTTCAACTGCTTTTGCTGAATATGAATTATTAACTGGTTTAAAATTTAAAACAAACCTGAACTTCGATATTCATGACAATGAGGCATATAAATACACTCCTTCATATGTAACAAGAAACAGAACAGCAAGTGCATCTAAATCTGGTTATACAAGAAAAAACTTTGTAACCGAGAGTACATTAACTTACGACAAATCAATTGGCGCTCATAACATTAATCTATTAGCTGGACAATCATATAGCGAATACGACTTAAGTGTTTATAGCATGAGCAGTACAGGATATGCCTCTGATGAAGTAATCACAATACCAACTACAAATGCAAATACTGGAGGTTATACTTCAATGGTTAAAGCAACTCTTTACTCTCTTTTTGGTCGTGCTCAGTATAACTATAACAATAAATATTTCTTACAAGCAAGTATCCGTCGTGATGGTTCTTCTAAATTTGGTGATGACACTAAATATGGATATTTCCCATCTGCATCTTTTGGTTGGAAACTATCAGAAGAAGCATTTATGGATAATTTAGAAGTTATCAGTAATTTAAAAGTACGTGCCAGCTGGGGGCTTGCAGGTAACAATGGTATTGGGGATTATAATCATATAGCTAATCTTGAATATTCAAATTACAGCTTAGGTGGAAACCTAGTAAATGGATTAACTCCTGACAACTTTCCTAATCCTGATTTAAGTTGGGAAACTTCTGAAACAATTGATGTTGGTTTGGATGTAGGTGTATTGGCAAATAGAATCACCGGTTCATTTGATTACTATACCAAAAGAAACACTGACCTTTTATTAGATATTGACGTACCTTCGGCAAGTGGTTTTACTACAGCCTTAACCAATATTGGTGAAGTATTAAACAAAGGTTGGGAATTAGAAATTAATTCTCGTAACCTAACAGGTGTATTTAAATGGCAAACTCAAGTAAACTTAAGTTATAACACTAACGAAGTTAAAAAATTAGGTCCTGACAACGCTCCTATTTATGGTGGTGCTTTTGATATTACACACAACGTATTAGAAGTAGGAAGACCAATGTATACTTTATTTGTAGTACAACAAGACGGACTATTAACCAGTGATGATATTGCGAACGGTGTTGCAAGATATGGAAACGAAGAAGCTGGTGACCCGAAATATGTAGATCAAAACGGTGATGGAACCATTGATGCTGATGACAGAACATACTCAGGACACCCAAATCCAGATTACATTTGGGGTATCACAAACAACTTTTCTTATAAAGGATTTGATTTATCAGTATTAGTTCAAGGACAAACTGGTGGTGTTATATATTCTACTTTCGGACGTGGTGTATATCGTACAGGTATGGGTGGAACAGAAAACACACTTGGAAAATCACGAAACAGAGTTAAATGGGTAGAAGGTCAAACCCTAACTGCTGCTGATGTAAAAGGTAAAGAAAGAAAATCACCTTCTTCATTTGGTAGAATTAAAAACACTGACTGGTTATATAAAAGTGATTACTGGAGAATTAGAAATATAACTCTTGGATATGATTTAGGTAGATTAATTACATCAAACATGGTTTCAGGAGCCAGAATATATGTTACTGCAGAAAACTGGTTTGGTGAAGATAAATACAATGGTGGTTTCAACCCTGAAGCGGTTAACAACAATGGTGATGATTACGGTGCATTCCCGTTATCTAAATCATTAGTATTAGGATTAAACTTTAAATTTTAATTGAAAAAGAGATTATTATTATGAAACAAGCTATAGAAAAAAGTCCCAATTCAAGAGGAGATCTACTATGGCAAGTTTTTTATGGTAATTACAATCAAAAAATTAAGCACATGAAAAAGATATTATTAATATTTATGGGTGTAATTCTAATAGGTCTGTCAGCCTGTGATGATGAATTATATCAAGCTACCATTGACAAACAAAACGCTGACTCATTCTATCAAAACGAGGAGCAGTTTGAACAAGCCATCAATGGTATGTATAACGCATTGTTAACATTTTCTACGCATCAGTTTTATTTATCAGAAATAAGAAGTGACAATGTTTTTGCGCCAGGAACAGGAGTTCGTCTTTGGAACCCTATCAATAATTTCGATAATACTTTAGAAACTAACGATTATATCGAAGATTGTTGGAATGATTATTTTAGAGGAATTTATTTAGCTAATTCTATTTTAGATAAAATCTCTTCTTCTATAATCACAGATGAAGATACTTATAACCGTATGATTGGTGAAGCAAAATTCATCCGTGGATTCTTATATTTTGAAGCAATTAAGGCTTTTGGTAAAGTACCATTAATGGATCATGTAGCAACTCCAACAGAAGCCTTAACTATTGACAGATCTGAGGTGACGGATGTTTATGAATTAGTAATCTCTGATTTACAATTTGCTGCAGCTAATTTAGAAGACTCTTATTCTGTGGCAGGAAAAGCTACATCATGGGCTGCAAAAGCTATGTTGGCAAGAGTATACTTATCTCAATCGGGTCCTGATTATGGAATTGATGGTCCTGGTTTAGGATTGAACAAATATTCTGATGCATTAACTTTATTAAATGACATCATTAACAATGGTCCTTACGCATGGGTTGATGATTATGCATCTATCTTTGCATACAATAATGAAAATAACACTGATATTATATTTGATTTACAAGCAATAGATACAGGTTCTACTTCAGAATCTGGTGTTGGTACAATCTTACCTACATTAATGTATCTTGAAAGCTGGGCGAAAATTAATTTATCTTTTGCAGGTGGTGTACCTAATGATGGTAGTGGTTGTGACCCTTCTGACGCTTTAATAGCTTCTTTTGAAGCAGGTGACGTACGTCCTGATGCATCAATTTTAATGAGTTATATTGACGAAAACAACAACCCAGTTGACAACCCTCAATACATTAAGTTTTTAGATGTTAATTATGCACCAGCTATCAGATTCAACTGGCCTATCAACTTCCCTGTTATCAGATATACAGATGTATTGATGATGAAAGCGGAAGCTCTTATTCAAACAAACGGTAGTCAAACTGAAATTGATGCTATTGTTAATAAAGTAAGAGAAAGAGCTGGTGTTGATCCTGTTTCTGATGTTGATTTAGATATGCTTCTTGCTGAGCGTCAAAAAGAATTTATGGCTGAAGGATTAAGATGGCATGATTTAGTGAGAACAGGTAAGGTTCTTGACGTAATGAATGATTGGATTGCAACAGAAGATGACGGAGGTAATGTAAGCACAGTAGTAGCTAACTATATCATCTACCCTGTACCATATTCACAAATGGAAGTAAAACAAGACCTATATACTCAAAACCCTGGATACTAGAGTATTCATTTTATAAAACAATAAGTCGGTTCCTAAGAGCCGATTTATTGTTTTTTTTGTTTTAAACTTTTCTTATTGAACCTATCCTTTCTTAAATCATTATTGCCTTTTATTAAATATCTCAGTTATGAAATTACTCATATATATAGCTTTTATATTAACTATTATTAGCTGCCAAACCAACGAAAAAACTCAAAAAGAAATTGCGAAAAAACCAAATATAATATTTGTTTTGGCTGATGATTTAGGATATAATGATGTTGGATATGCAGGACAAAAATTTATGCAAACTCCAAATATTGACCAATTGGCGAAAGAAGGCAAAGTTTATACAAACACATATGCCGGAGCTCCTGTTTGCGGTCCTTCTCGTAGTGTTTTAATGACAGGACAACACACTGGCCATACCACAGTAAGAGGAAATAATACCATAGTAGGAGGAATACCAGGTAAAAAAGGTGATAAGGTTGTTTACAGAGCTAATTTAAAAGCTTCAGATTATACCGTTGGTAGTTTAATGCATGATGCAGGTTACAAAACTTGTTTAGTTGGTAAATGGCATCTTGGAGGATATGATTCTACTGCAACACCAAATCATCATGGGTTTGATGAATTTTATGGCTGGTTAACCAATAAACCTGAAACATATAAAAGTACTTATTGGCCTGATAAAAGAATGAAAAACAACGTTATGGTTGATATTCCTCAAAATGCAGATGGCAAAAAGGGATATTATCATACTGATATGTGTACTGATGAAGCAATGGACTTTATCAAGAAAAATAAAGATGGTGCAAAGCCATTTATGCTAATGCTATGCTACTCTAATCCTCACGCTCCTTTGGATGCTCCGGATAATGCTATTTACAAAGACAAAGATTGGCCAGAAGATATGAAAACCTATGCATCTATGATCTATCATCTTGACCAAAATATTGAAAGACTAAAACAGTTACTCATCAACGAAGGCTTAAGTGAAAATACTATTGTGTTTTTCTGCTCTGACAATGGTCCTAGATCTAATTACTCTGATCAATTAACTGAAGTTGTTGACTTTTTTGATTCCAATGGTCCCTTAAGAGGATACAAAAGAGATATGTATGAGGGAGGAATAAGAACACCTATGATTATTTGGTCTCCAAAATTAGTAAAAGCCGGAAGTCAATCTGACCTTCCTTGGTATTTTGCTGACGTCATGCCTACATTTGCCGAAATTGCAGACTACAAAACTGAATTAATGAAAACAGATGGAGTAAGTGTTCTGCCTTCAATACTTGATCAACCAATGTCGGATAGTCCACGCTTTTTATACTGGGAGTTTTTTGAAAGAGGATACAAACAAGCAGTAAGATATGGCAAATGGAAAGCGGTAGTTATAGGTGGTAAGATGGAATTGTATGATTTATCAAATGATATTGGTGAACAAAATGATATTTCAAGCGAACACCCTGAAGTCATAAAAGAAATTGCTGCATATCTTTCCAGATGCAGAACCGATTCTCCATACTGGCCTGTTGAAAAAAACGATAACTAAAAAACATACAAAATCAATTCATGCCTTTATTGATAACAAATGGCATGAATTGATACATTTTATGTAAAAACGTCCACTTTTTCATACAAAAATACCATAACCACACACTAGATACAGCAAGGGGAAAAGGATAATGGATAAAATGACAGGTTTATGGAAGCATATACATATTAGTATTAAGTTGGGATTATATTTTTGACACACTCAAAATATTCAGATCAGATTATAAGAATTCATTTTTTTACAACTGACTTTTTAAGACAAAAAGAAATTAAATATCTGACGAATAATTTGAGTGATACAATTACAATAAGACAAACTATATAAAACATGAATCGATCACTTATAAATATCTCAAGATTATTTTTAATTACCTTATTTATCATTTTAGGTACACTTTCTTTTGCTCAAAAAAAAGAATCTAAAAAAAATAAGAACTATAAAAATAACACCGAAGTACTAGAAAGTGTTACTGATGCCAATACTCCTCTCCATTTATTACAGCCAGATTACTCTATAAATTATCACATTCCTACAACAAATGAGATTGAGATAAAGATGGACCTTATTTTAGGATATCTAAAAAACTCAACTCCTTTTGAGATTATCAAAACAACAACACAAGAAAAAATAGAAGATTACAACAGTATCGACAAAAATTGTCATTTAAAAAAGGGTGATTTTCGACTGACCTCATATGAGTGGGGAGTAACTTATGCAGCCATGGTAAGAATGGCTCAGGTAACTGATGATTATAAATATCTTCAATATGCAAAAGAGCGCTTTAATTTCTTATCTGAAGTTGCTCCCTATTTTCAAAAAATACTACAAAAAGAAGGCACTATTGATCCATTAATGAGAAGTGTTTTACAGCCTCATGCCCTTGATGATGCTGGTGCTATATGTACTTCAATGATTAAAGCATCATTATTTGATAAACCATCTGCAGGGCTTGACACCCTAATTGGAAATTATATAGATTATATCATGTACCATGAATACCGTTTGGAAGATGGTACTTTTGCCCGGAAACGCCCCCTTTTTAACACAGTGTGGTTAGATGATATGTTTATGGGAATCCCTGCCCTATTGCAAATGGGGAAATATAAACATGATGACAAATACACCTCTGAAGCCATTAAACAAATCAAACTTTTTAAAGAGAAGATGTTTGTTGAAGAAGAAGGTTTATTTCGTCATGGATGGGTTGAAGGTTTAAACCCTGAGCCTCAGTTTTTCTGGGCCAGAGCAAATGGTTGGGCTTTACTTACTCTTTGTGAGGCTTTGGATGTGCTTCCTGAAAAGAATGAAAACAGACAATGGATTCTGGAATTATACCAAAAACATATTGCATCATTAGTACAATATCAGTCTGCTGATGGTTTATGGCATCAATTGATCAATAAAAACGATTCTTATCTTGAAACATCAGCCACTGCCATTTATGTATACGCAATTGCTCATGGTATAAACCAGGGATGGTTAAACGCAAGAGTTTATGGCTCTGCTGCAACATTAGGTTGGAATGCTCTATCTGAGAAAATAAACAGCAAAGGACAAGTTGAAGGTACTTGCGTTGGAACAGGAATGGGATTTGATCCTGCATTCTATTATTATCGCCCAACAAGTTCATATGCAGCTCATGGATACGGCCCTATGATATTTGCAGGTGCCGAAATGTTAGAATTACTGAATCATTGGTTTCCTAAAATGAATGATAGTGCTGTTCATTTTTACGGACAAACACAACCATATACAGAACCAATATTTTCTGTTGGAGATCCTCGTCACCCTCCCTATTTAAAAGGAGGTAGCACAAGAAAAGGAGATAATCCGGTCGTTTTTATTATTGGTGATTCTACTGTTAAAAATGGACGTGACCGTGGTGATTGGGGGCAATGGGGATGGGCCAGTTTCTTTGATCATTTCTTTGATACTACGAAAATATCTATTGAAAATCATGCTTTAGGAGGACGAAGCAGTAGAACATTCCTTACTGAAGGTTTATGGCAAAATGTATTGGAAGGTTTAAAAGAAGGAGATTACCTGTTTATTCAATTTGGACATAATGATGGTGGGCCCTTTAATACAGGAAGAGCACGAGCCTCTATCAAAGGCGCTGGAGAAGAATCACAGGATTATATTATGGAAGCAACAGGTGGTCCTGAAACAGTATATACTTTTGGACACTATATACGTCATTATATCAAACAAGCTAAAGCACATGGAGTAAATGTTATTGCATTATCCCATACGCCTCGTAATAATTGGGAAGATGGCAATATGGTTCGAGTTACTGACTCTTATGCAAAATGGACCAAACAAGTAGCCGATGAAGAAAATGTATGTTATATAGATGCCAACGATCTATGTGCTAAGGAATATGAAAAAATCGGACAGGAAGCTACCAAACCATATTTTAAAGATAATGTACACACATCCTACATTGGCGCCATTTTACACGGTAATACTATTGCAAAAGCTGTTTATAATCTGGAGAACTGCGACCTAAAGAATTATATGAAGAAGGATGCTATTGATAATCCGACTAAAGTAGCACCAAAACCTCTTTATCGTGATCCGGTTTTTGATGGAGCAGCAGATCCTACAATAATCTGGAATGAAAAAGAGCAAAAATGGTTTATGTTTTATACAAACCGAAGGGCTAATCTAGAAAATACGAATGGTGTTGATTGGGTACATGGAACACCAATTGGTATTGCAGAATCTAAGGATGGTGGATTAACATGGAAATACAAGACTGATGCAAATATACATTACGGTGGTAAGGATGTGACTTATTGGGCTCCTGACGTGATAGAGAATAACGGAACCTATCATATGTATTTAACTATTGTTCCTGGAATATTTACAGACTGGAGTCACCCACGTGAAATCATTCATTTAACCAGCAGCAACCTAATCGACTGGAAATTTGAATCAAAAATAAAGCTCGTCTCAGATAAAGTTATTGATGCAGAAGTTATAAAAGCGCCTAATGGAAAGTGGCGAATGTATTACAATAACGAGCGCCATAATAAATCTATTTACTATGCAGAGAGTGATGATTTGTACCATTGGGTAGACAAAGGACTTGCTGCAGCAGAAAGACGCGGAGAAGGCCCTGTTGTTTTCTATTGGAAAGACAGATATTTTATGATTATTGACTCATGGAATGGTCTTTCAGTATATAGTTCTAAAAATATGGAAAACTGGCATCTTCAGGATGAACGCATTCTTGAAAATCCGGGATTTGGAGTAGATGACGAAGTAAAAGGAGGACATGCCGATGTGATTGTTAACAATGACAGGGCATACATTTTCTACTTTACTCACCCTGGAAGAACAGAAGGTGTTAAGGATGATAATTATGACACCAGAAGAACATCTATTCAGCTTGGTGAATTAATATTTAAGGACAATAAAATCACATGCAACAGAAATTTACCTGTTGATATTAAATTAATTACTCAAAACAAATAAGATACTCTTTAAATGAAACTAAAAACTGTCATACTTCTTATTTCTTTAGGCACAATGATTGGTTGCAATACTCCAGAACCTAAAGATGTTAGTATTTATATTGCAGGTGATTCAACTGCTCAGGGATACGATACTACTAAAACAGTTATGAGAGGCTGGGCACAAATGTTACCTAAGTTCTTCGACGAACATGTTACCATTGTTAATAAAGCAAAAGCAGGTAGAAGTACCAAAAGCTTTATTGCAGAAGACAGATGGCAGGGTATTATTGATTCTATTAAACCAAATGATTACGTAATCATTCAGTTTGGGCATAATGATGCGTCAAGTAAACCAGAAAGACATGCCTCCTATCCTGACTATAAAAACAATCTTATTAAAATGATTAATGAGACACAATCAAAGCAAGCTAATCCTATTCTGGCTACGTCAATTGTAATGAGAACTTTTAATGGTAAAGCTCTTGTTGATGACCGTTTATTAGGATATCCGGCAATAATGCGTCAGCTAGCAGACTCATTAAATATACCATTGATTGATACCTATGTAAAAACTCGTGATTTAATTATCATGATGGGTGATGAACCGTCAAAAGAATTATATATGTGGATTCCGGCAGGCGTTGATTCCATACGTCCAAATGGTTCTCAGGATGATACACACTTGCAAACACCGGGAGCTATGGCTGTGGCCGAGATTGTAGCAAAAGAAATTAAAAAGCAAAAACTTATAAATATAGCAGATCATGTTGTTATCCGTTAAGAAACTCGCAAAATATACAACCCTATTAAGTATTCCGCTACTGTTGGCTCAATGTCAGCCAAAGGTTGAATGGCCAGAGGAATCAATTGACACAAAACCAGGATCACGCTGGTGGTGGATGGGAAATGCAGTTGATGAAGTCAACCTAACAAAAAACATGGAGGCTTATGCCGATGCAGGTATTGGTTCTCTTGAAATAACACCTATTTATGGTGTTCAGGGAAATGATTCTAATGAAGTCGATTTCTTATCTGACAGATGGATGGAGTTATACTCTCACACTCAAAAAGAAGGGAACCGTTTGGGTATCAACATTGATATGAATACAGGAACAGGTTGGCCTTTTGGAGGACCGGAAGTAACTGTTGATGAAGCTGCAGGTCGTTTATTAATTAAAGAATATAATTTAAGCTCCGGTCAGCAATTAAAGGATGATATTATTCCTGATGATAAAAAACAGCAGGAAACTGCAGTTCTTTCAAAATTAATGGCATACTCTGAAGATGGAAAATGTTTGGATATTACTGACAAGGTTGAGAATAAAAAACTGGACTGGACTTCACCAAAAGGTAGCTGGAAACTAATTGCCTTATTTGAAGGACATACATTTCAACAGGTTAAAAGAGCTGCTCCGGGAGGAAAAGGTTTAGTTTTAAATCACTTTGATAAAAAAGGAGTTGAACACTATTTAGATCGTTTTACAAAAGCATTTTCTAAAAGCAATGCTACACCTCCAAAATATTTCTTTAATGATAGTTACGAAGTTTATCGTGCAGACTGGACTCCTGGTTTACTCGAGGCATTTGAAAAAATGCATGGTTATAAACTTGAAGAATATTTGCCTTGGTTTTTAAGTGAAGAACATAATGATACTACTGCAAGAATTATATCGGATTACAGAGAAACTTTTGCAAGTATGTTAGTAAACAATTTTACTATTCCATGGACAGAATGGGCACATAGCTTAAACAGTAAAACAAGAAACCAGGCACACGGATCTCCAGGTAATTTAATTGATATATATGCTGCTGTTGACGTACCTGAATGCGAGGGCTTTGGTTTATCTGATTTTGATATTAACGGTTTACGTAAAGATTCTATGACCCGTCATAACTTTTCTGATTTATCAATGCTAAAGTATGCATCTTCGGCTGCTCATATTTCAGGAAAACAATATACCTCATCTGAAACTTTTACATGGTTAACAGAACACTTCCGCACATCGTTTTCACAATGTAAACCTGATTTGGATTTAATGTATGTTTCTGGTGTAAATCATGTTTATTTTCATGGAACAACATACAGTCCAGCAGAAGCAGCATGGCCAGGATGGAAATTTTATGCATCTGTTGACATGAGTCCTACTAATCCATTATGGAGAGATGCACAACCTTTCTTTAAATATATTTCACGTGTTCAATCATTTATGCAAATGGGACAACCTGATAACGATTTTCTGGTATACCTTCCTGTATACGATATGTGGCATAATGAAGAAGGCAGACTATTAATGTTTGATATTCATGCCATGAAAGAAAGAGCACCTGAATTTATCAGCGTCGTAAATTCTATTAGTAAAGCAGGTTATGATATGGATTATATCTCTGATAACTTTGTTAATAGTACCACTGTAAAAAATGGGGATCTGGTTACTAAAGGAGGCGCATCATACAAAGCCTTAATTGTTCCTGCTGCCAATAAAATGCCAGTAGAAACACTTCAAAACCTTTTAAAATTAGCATCTGAAGGAGCTCAAATTATTTTCCTTGAAAACTATCCTACAGATGTTCCTGGATTTGGCAAATTAAATGAAAGAAGACAAAATTTTAATAGCTTAATAAGCAAGCTTCCTGCAACTAATTTTGAAAAAACAATAACTACTAAGTATGAAAATGGAAAGATCATTACAGGTGTAGACTTTGAAAAAACATTGGAAGAAACAGGTGTTGTTGCAGAAGAATTTAAAAAGAAAGCAGATCTTCAGTTTATCCGTCGCAAAAACGACAAAGGATATCATTACTTTATTTCTGCATTAAAACACCAAGATACAGATACATGGATCACTTTGCATGAACAAGCTAAGTCTGTTGTATTCTTTGATCCTATGACAGGAAATATTGGAAAAGCGATGACTAAGCAAGAAGCTGGACAAACTAAAGTAAGAATTCAGTTGAAATCAGGTGAATCAGTTATTTTAAGAACATACAACACAGATGTTAATTGCGAAAACTGGTCGTACGTTGTTGAATCAGGCGAACCTTACTTAATTAATAATAACTGGAAAATATACTTTAAAGAAAGTATTCCTGCTATAACAGATACTTTTACCTTACCAACTTTAATTCCATGGACTAAGTTAAATATACCTGAAGCTAAAGAGAACATGGGTGTTGCTGTTTACTCAACTACTTTTACAATTGAAAAAGACCAGAACACAGACTGGATTCTTGATTTAGGTGATGTTAGAGAAACTGCAAGAGTTAAAATAAACGGTGCAAAGGTTCAAACTTTATGGGCTGTACCTTATCAAGTTTCTGTTGGTGAATATATCAAACAAGGTTTAAATTCTATTGAAATTGAAGTTACTGGTTTACCTGCTAATCATGTTGCAAGTATAGATCGTCAAGGTATTGAATGGCGTATCTTTAAAGAAATCAACTTTGTTGACCTAAACTATAAGAAAACAGGTTATGCAAATTGGGCAACAATGCCTGCTGGTTTAAATAGTCAGGTAAAACTAATTCCTATAAAATATTCAAAATAAAACATTGGTATATAAATCGCCAAACAAGAATTCAAACTTATTTGGCGTGTTCAATGAGCCAGTAAAATAAATTATTATCCTATGAAGTATATTATATTCATTATTACAATTGCGATAAGTACAAGTACCTATTGTCAGAATAACATTCCTGAATTTGATTGGATGAAAAAAGTGGGTGCAAAAAGTTTTCCTGACAATCAGAATGTATTTAATGTAAAAGATTATGGTGCCGTAGGTGATGCATTGGTAATGAATACTGAAGCAATACAAAAGGCTATTGATGATGCCGAAGCCGCTGGTGGTGGTACTGTAACATTTGAACCTGGTATGTATTTAACAGGATCAATTTTTATTGGAAACAATGTTAACTTTCATATTCCTAAAGGAACGATGTTATTGGGAAGTCAAGATTTGAAAGATTACAAATATATTGACACTCGTGTAGCTGGTGTTGAGATGAAATGGCCTGCAGCATTGGTTAACATCTTAAATAAAGAAAATGCAGCTATTACCGGAGATGGAGTTATTCATGGCAAAGGAAAGGTATTTTGGGATAAATACTGGACCATGCGCAAAGAGTATGAGAAAAAAGGGTTAAGATGGATTGTGGATTACGATTGTGACCGCCCAAGAGGAATCCTTATTTCTGAATGTAAAGATATTACTGTTGATGGAATAGTCGTATATCAACCTGGGTTCTGGAGCTTGCATATTTTATATTCTGAACATGTTACCGTAAATGACATAACAATCAGTAATAACATCGAAGGTCATGGTCCTAGTACGGATGGTATTGATATTGATTCATCTTCTTTTGTACTAGTTCAAAACAGCAGTATCAATTGCAATGATGATAACTTTTGCTTAAAATCTGGTAGAGATAGTGATGGATTAAGGGTTAATCGTCCTTGTGAGTACATTATTCTTAGAGATTGTTATGCAGGTGTTGGAGCAGGGCTTGTAACTTGTGGAAGTGAAACATCCGGAGGCATTAAACATGTTGTTGCTTATAATCTAAAAGCTGTAGGTACTTCTTTTGGATTAAGATTTAAAAGCACTAATCAGCGTGGAGGAGTTATTGAAGATATTCATCTGGCAAATATTACTATGGAGAATGTAAAATATCCTCTGTCGGTTGATTTAAACTGGAATCCTGCCTATAGTAATTCTCTTTTACCTGAAGGTTATGACAGAGATAGCTTACCAGAGCACTGGTTAAAAATGCTTGAACCTGTAGATCCTAAAATTGGTACTCCTAAATTCAAAAATATGACATTTACAGATATCAATGTCAAAAATGCTAAAACGGCTATTATTATTGGAGGAACCAAAGAAAGTACAATTGATAACTTAACGTTTACTAATGTTTCCTTAGAAGGAGAAAAAGCTGGATACATTAAATATGCTGAAAACTGGAAGTGCAACAACTTTACAGTTAAAGGGAAGGATGAGCTAAAGCTTGAAAAAACAAAAAAGATCAAGTTTTAAATTGTAGGCGAATTAAGTTTTGAAAACTAAATAATTATGCGAAATATATTTTTTATCATTTGTATTTTACTGTTAGTCCCAATGGGATTAGTAAGCCAAAGTACTCAGATTCAATATTTATCCGGAACAGGTTTATACCACACTAAAACCTGGGATTTTTATTGCTCTGATGGCCAAAACAGTAAAAAGTGGAGTAAGATAGAAGTTCCTTGCAACTGGGAACTTCAGGGTTTTGGAACCTATACGTATGGTCGCTTTTATAAAAAAGGTGAAGAACCTTCGAAAGAGGTTGGTACTTATAAGTATGATTTTAAGGTTCCTAAAGACTGGAATGGAAAACAAATCACCATTGTTTTTGAAGGATCTATGATTGATACTGAAGTATTCATCAATGACCAAAAAGCAGGTGATACTCACCAGGGAGGTTTTTACAAATTCTCTTATGATATCACGGATAAAATTATCGTTGGGAAAAAGAACAGCTTAAAAGTTATTGTTCACAAACATTCAGCCAACAATAGCATCAATGCTGCAGAAAGAAAAGCAGACTGGTGGACATTTGGTGGTATCTATCGTCCAGTTTACCTTGAAGCAAAACCTCAAACTGCTTTTGATCATGTTGCTTTAAATGCCAAATGCGATGGTAGCTTAACTGCTGATATCGATCTTTCAAAAGCATTGAATAATGGAAAAATTACTGCATCAATAAGTCCTTTAACAGGAAGCGAATCATTCCAAACAAAAAGCTTTACCATTGATAATAATGACCTAAAACAACAAATCAGTACTAAGTGGGATAATGTTATTGCCTGGAATCCTGAAAATCCTCAATTATATGTATTGGATTTAAAACTGATTGACAGCAATAACAAAACTATTCATGAATGGACTTCACGTGTAGGATTTAGAACCATCGAATTCAGAGCAAAAGATGGTATCTATATGAACGGCACTAAAATTTTAATGAAAGGTATCAACCGCCACTCATTTCACCCTGAAGGAGGTCGTACTACTAATAAAGAGATCAGTATAAGCGATGTGCTTTTAATGAAAGAAATGAACATGAATGCGGTTCGATTCCACTACCCTCCTGACCAACACTTCCTTGATGCTTGTGACTCATTGGGTATGTTTGTGGTTGACGAATTAGCAGGATGGCAAAACTGTTACGACTCTGAAGTTGGTCCAAAACTTCAAAAAGAAATGGTAATGCGCGATGTTAATCATCCTTGTATTGTATTATGGAGTAATGGAAACGAAGGTGGTTGGAACTATGATTTAGATGCTCACTTTGCAGATTACGATCCTCAAAACCGACATGTAATTCACCCTTGGGCTGATTTTAATGATATTGATGCTCATCACTACCCTACATACTTAACTGGTGTTGCACGTTTAACAAATGGTTATAAAGTTTTTATGCCTACTGAGTTTATGCATGGTATGTATGATCAGGGACACGGTGCCGGCTTAGAAGATTTTTGGTTAAACTGGACTTCGCACCCATTATTTGCAGGTGCTTTTATGTGGGCCTTTAACGACTGTGCTGTAAAAAGAACTGATAAAGGAGGTATTCTTGATTCTGATGATTTCAGAGCTCCGGATGGTATTGTTGGTCCTTACCGTGAAAAAGAAGGAAGTGTATTTACTGTTCGCGAAGTATGGGCGCCAATCCAATTCAAACAATTATACATTACTCCATCATTTAAAGGAGAATTTTCGGTTTCCAACCATTACATCTATACCAACCTTAAGGAGTGTAAAATGAATTACAAGCTTTATAAGGTAGAATCTCCATTAAAAGGAAGCAAAAAAGAAGTAGTGACTTCAGGTTCCGTTGATCTATCAGAACTTGCACCTGGCGAAACAGGTAAAGCTAAAATGGAATTACCGGATCAGTTTTTCGATGCTGATGTGTTAGAGATCGAAGCTTTTGATAAAACAGGAAAATCAATTTGTACCTGGAGCTGGCCTATTAAATATACAGATGAATATTTTAAAACTCAGTATGCATCTGCAGAAGCAAACGGAGGTGTTAATATTGACGAAACAGATAGCATTACTACTTTATCGGCAAATGGTGTTTCTGTTGCTTTTGGTAAGTTCGACGGACAAATAAAAGAGGTTAAAAACAGTAAAGGAACTATTCCGTTTAACAATGGACCGGTTGCTGTAGGCATGAAAATTAAGTATCAGGAATGTTACACTAAAAAAGCTGACAATACAGCTGTTTTTGTTGCTAAATACTTAGGTGGTATAGATTCTATTGTTTGGACAATAAATACTGATGGTATTTTAAACATGAATGCTGTTATGCTTAACAGAGCTAGTGGAGGAAAAGGTTTTGATGATGCTTTTGCTGACAATGAGATATACAACCTTGGTCTTACATTTTCATATCCTGAAGAGTTAGTAAAAGGAATGGAATGGTTTGGTCGTGGTCCTTACAGAGTTTGGAAAAACAGAGTGAAAGGAACCAACTATAACTTATGGCAAAAAGACTATAATAATACCATTACTGGTGAAAGTGAATACGGTTTAACCTATCCTGAGTTTAAAGGATTTCACGCAAACCTATATTGGGCAACTGTTCAATCTGATAAAGCGCCATTTACAGTTTATTCTGAAAGTGATGGAGTATTTTTAAGAATGCTAACACCTGAAGAGCCTAAAGGTCGTCAGAATGGCAATAATACCATGCCTGATTTCCCTGAAGGAGATATTTCATTTCTTTATGATATTCCAGCTATTAGATCATTTAAACCAACGTCTCAACAAGGTCCACATAGTCAACCCGGAAATATCCGCATAAAAGTAGGCGACGAAGGAATCAGAATGAAGTTAGATTTTGATTTTAGATAATCCATTTTTATAAAATCCCCTATGTAAAGAAGGCCCCTTTTATTAGTAAAGGAGGCCTTTGTTTTTAATTACCATCTTGAAATAATGAAAAACAATACTATAAAGACATAATTAAAAATTTTAAAATATATCATAAAATTATTCTATTTGACAAATAAAATCATTGTCAAAAAATAGCATAAACCGTTATAATCGGTATATTTGTATCATTTTATGATTTAAATACAAAAATAATTATGCAACCAAATTCAATCTTAACCCAATTTTTATATTTCATTATCATTTTAACATTATTCTCATGCGAAAAAGATAACAGTAATTCTGAAGATTTAATAACTGTAGAAACTGGTGGAGTTAGTGAAATAACCTCAACTACCGCTGTTATTTCGGCAGAATTATCACAATTAGGGAAAGGAGTTTTTGGCTTTTATTATTCTTCCGATCCGGAATTTATTAATGACATAAATAGAATAACTATTACAAGTGATTTATTAAATGGATTGAATTATGAATTAAATATTACCAATCTAAATCCTAATCAAGAATATTTCTATAAATCCTTTTATAACACAACCTTTGGTAGTGTAAAATCCTTTACAACTTATGATTATCCAAATATTTCCATTACTAATATTAATATAGTTGATAAAACAACAATTAATATTCAGGCACAAACTAATATTGAATATGAATCATCTAATTATAAATTAGGTTTTAATCTTCTTGACAGTTCTAAAAGCCTACAAGAAAGTAAACTTCTAAATGCCACTAATGATAGTTTTGGAATTAGTTTTGAAAACCTTAACTATAATAACAAATATTTAATTGTACCTATTATCCAAATAGATGATTTAATAAATTCTCAAGACACAATAGAGATAAGTACTCTATCTAACTTTAATATTGAGTATGTCGATTCAATTAATATTACGGGTGTAGAATATAGATCAAAATCTCCATGCTTAATACCTCAAACATCAAATTATACCCTTGCTGAAAGTTTCTATTTAGACGAAGTACCAGGTTTTATAAAGCTATCTAGTATATTGACTGTTGAACGAACTGAAAATCCACAATATGCATTATTTGCAGGACACAATAATTCTGATGCTAAGATTGTAAATATGGATATATTGGGATCTACTGTAAATTGGGAGTATACTTTAGGTGGTTCTGAATCTGAATGGATTGAAGATATACAAGTAGTAAGTGACGGCTACTTGTTTCTTGGATTTACATATTCTTCTGATGGACCATTTGAAATTAGAGAATATCCTCAATATTCAGACATGTTCTTACTTAAACTTGATAAACAAGGAAATAAATTATGGCTAAAAACCTATGGAACAACAAGGTATGATTATCCCACTAGGATTACACCAAGTTCTGATGGAAATTATTATCTGTTAGGTAGTACTGAATTTAAAAAAGATGGTTCATCAGATAATCTAGCATCTGATAGTTATATGATAAAAATTAATGAGCAAGGAGAAATTATATCAGAATCATCATATAATTTAGAGTATGGCAGTTCTATTTATTCTTTATGCGAATCATCATTAAATGATAAAATCATTGGCTCATCATGCTATAATAGTAGTGATGTAAATCAACATGATGCGGTATTATCAAGACTTTCTGGAGATAATGTTGTATGGAGTACATATTTTAAAGGCAATGGATATGATTACATTTACAATATATTTCAATTGAATAATGAAAACCTAGTTATTGTAGGTAATACTAGTTCTAATTCAGGTGATTTTTCATTAAATAATACAGGATATACAGTTTGGTTAAGCATTGTTGATTTAAATAATGGAGAAGTTATTGAAACATATATTCTAAATCCTAATTCAAATGGTTATTATAGAGAGGCAATTTTCGTAGATGATAAAATTCAAATTGTTTATGATAATTACACAAATGAAAAAGCATACAAAATAGAAGTAACCTTTTAGGTATTTATATCTGTTATAATTAATTCTTATTTCAAAAAATATCAATAGGTTGATTTTACATATTAATCGGCAAAGCTTTGTTTAAAAAAATAGCTTTGTCGATTTAGTCAAACTAACCTCCCTAAAATACTGTTATATTACCAGATAGTTTTATAGGATCATAAAACAAGTATAAGTACATTCCTGATTAATAATTATCTATTATATTAAATCCTTGATTAACAGCAAGCTTCTTCATCAATCATAGTGACCACCCCTACACTTTAATAGAAATACCTGTTAGCGGAGTTAGCGAAGCGCAATCCGTAAAAATACAACACAAGTGTTTTTGGTTTGGTCACATACATTTCTAATGGAAAGAAATGAGGAAATAAATTCTAGTCTGTATTAATGATTAATTAACTGGATTACAAATCCTATCCTGTTTTATAAAAGGTGATTACTTTTGGGTTAGAAATAATTTATCAGATTTACATGAGGAAATTTGCACGGACGAATATCCGTGCAAATATTTGTTTTATTTCTTAATATCTATTCCTTAGTAGGAATTTCATAATAAGGAGCTGTACCTTCAGGATTAATAGCAATCTGATCAATTACAATACCAGTTTGATTTACGTATAGTTTTAATTGATGTTTTCCTGCTTTTAAATCTAAAGCATTATAATGAACAGGTGCATAGTTTCTAAGAACATTATTCTTCCAAGCATCACTCCTTCCTTTTGTATTCAAATCAAAATCTTGCTTTTCATTATTATCTAGTTGAACAGATAACTGATGATTAAATTCATTTGAATGTGTAGGCAGGCATCTTACTTCAATCGTATAATTTCCATCTGCAGGTATTTCAATATCATAGCTTAAGTAAGCTGATGAGTCACTAAATTCATGACTAGTAAAAGGATAAATTGTTACTGCCTTCCTGCTATAACCCAATCCTTCAACCGAAATCCATTTATAAGGCGAAGAAACGGTTGCTGAGATATATTCACTGGCCTGAATAAATAAAGGATCAACAGAGTTTTCTGAAGTTTGACTTAATTTGCCAAGTATTTCCGGTTTATTTGGCATATCATAAACCGGCAAATTACGAGGTTTCATGTCCATCATATTGTTCCACTTACCGGATGCCAATACTTGATTATAATATGCTGTAAGTGTTGAAATGCTGTCAAAAGCACTTTTTGCTAAATCGTAGTATTTATCTTGGTTTTCTTGTTGATTAGCTTCAGCAGATAGCTGATAGTACAAAAACTTATCATTCATTAAAGCAGCTGCTTTTACAGGATATTCAACCAACTCATAAAAAGCATCTTTTTTAAAATCCGGTAATTTCAGTTTAATATTATTTACATCTTTAACCAAAGCATCATATCGATCCATTCTTCGCTGCAATTCGTTACCATTCGCAATAGTTCTAAATTTTGTAAGGAAAGTTTTTGTAGTAGGCTCAGTCCTGCTCCACCCCATAAATTCTGGTCGACGTAAAAAAGCCAAATGATAATAATCATTCATCACAGAACTGATTATTGGTGCATTTTCTTCACCAAATTCTCTTTTGGCCCAATCTTGCATATGGTCTTCAATTGTATTTTCAGTAACAGAGTTGATATCCCAGGCCATATCTAAAAACAACTCCATATTGTATTCAATAGGTTTAATATCTCCTACATTTACAATCCATATTTTATGAGCTCCATTTTGATAAGTTCGATTCATTTCGTACCACATTAATGCTGGTGCTGTAGTGCTCAACCATAAATAATCGTGTGGACGCCCCCAATAGCTTAAATGATAATAAACACCACTACCTCCCCTTCTTTTTTGTTCCTCATCGTTACTAAACCTTCTGATATATCCATAATTATCATCAGTCCACATAAGCGTAACATCATCCGGCACTCTGAAACCTTTATTGTAAAGATCCAAAACTTCTTTGTAAGGTATGAATAACTGAGGAACACTATCCTGCGAACAACCATAGGTATCAGCCATCATTTGACGTTGAATATTAACTATAGTATCCAGCTTTTTAATCTTTTCTTCTGTAGTGGCATTTCCTTCCATTTTACCATCATGAACACCCCTCATCCCAATAGTAGCAATAAAATGATCCTCACCTTTTTTAAGTTCACTGATACGTTCCTGCCAATATTGATTTACATTGGTACTATTGGTAAAATAGTTGAAGTCTCCTCTTTCATCATGCTTCCATTCGTCCACATTATTACGCATCATAGGTTCTGCATGTGATGTACTTATAATAATATGATATTTTCTGGCCATTTCTTTATTTCCCGGAACTGTATAGAATGCCTTTGTGCAAGGATGCATTGCCGGCCATATAGTATTGGCTTTAAGTTTTAGCAGTAATTGAAAAATCTTTTCATATGTTTTTGGACCAATATCCTTTGTTTCCGGTTCAAATGTTTTTGCGGCCCATGGTTGCAAGCCCCAATCCTCATCATTTAAAAAGACACCTCTGAATTGTACAGAAGGTGATTGAGTTATGCCTTCTTCAGTAATATTTAAAGACAGAACATCTTTAGGTGTTGGATTTACATCAGCCCACCAGTCCCATGGTGAGATTCCAAGTCTTTCTGCCAATTCAAAAACTCCGTAAACAGTTCCTCTAACATCACTTCCTGCAATAAACAATTTATTTTCATTCTGTTTTATAGCAAACTGCTCCCATTTGTTATTCTGGTCTGCATCATTAAAAGTTCCTGATTTTTGTATTAAAGAATCATCGACCAAACCAATAACCAAACAAGGTTGATTTGTTTTTGTAGCGGGAAGACTGTTTGTGCTTATAATAGAAATTTCGCTACCAGTAATGCTTTTAAATGATGATGCTACATCATTTACTGCCCATAAAAGAAGAGAATCGCATTTATCTGAGACATAGATCAATGTAGTTTCAGTTGATCTGGATACAACGTAAGATTCTGAATTATTTTGTTTGCACGATTGAATTATCAACAATAAAGCTAAGCCCAGAAAACAAATTTTACTCATAAGATAATAATTTCTATTTCTGGCAAAATTAATGTTGAACCGAACATTTTACATGTAATACAGTACAAACACATTTAACCTAGTTCTTATTCAGAAATAATCGGTTTTATAATGAGATATTTCTATATAAGAATAGATTTTCCAACCTTATTATCAAAAAGATGATTTGATTCTTAAGAATTCTCCTTTACTCCATATTTTGACGGAGCACATCCAAATTGAGCTTTAAAGCATTTGCTAAAATAAAAAGGATCTTCGATTCCAACTTTCCAGGAAACTTCGGAAACATTATACTTACCTTCAAGTAATAATTCTGCCGCCTTTTTCATCCTCTTCACCTTAATTAATTCATTAGGTGAATATCCGGTTAATCCTTTTACTTTCTTATAGAATATTGTTCTCGATAAATTTGCCTTTTCTGTAAAGTCAGCCACTGAAAATTCAGGATTACATAAATTCTCATCAACAATATTGTTTATTTGTTCGTAAAACTGTTGATCTTTTTTATCCTCACTTAAAGCACCTTTTTTAATCTCAATATCAACAGAAAAACGTTTTTTTAGCTTTTCACGCTGCTCAATCAGAGCATAGATACGTGAAAGCAGATATTTCATACTAAAAGGCTTCATTATATAAGCATCGGCTCCACTTTCACTACCCTGAAGCTTAATCGTCTCCGACGACATTGCTGTCAGCAAAATAATTGGAATATGGCTGGTTTCAAAGTTATCTTTAAGCCTTCTGGTTACCTCTAATCCATCCATTTCCGGCATTTTCACATCACAAATAATTAAGGTTGGATTTAATTCAATAGCCTTTTCCAATCCCTCTTTTCCATCAACTGCTATTTCAATATCGCAATGATGCTTCAATTCATCACTTAAATACTCCCTGATCTCATAATTATCATCTACAATTAAAACTTTCCAGTTATGAGGTACACTTGGTCTGTTTACTTCAACTTCTGGTTGTAAATCACCACCTTCTTTTGATACAACGGTAACTTTTTCTGAATCAACATATCTGGCATCATTATAAATTTCATCATCTGTAGGTAATACCACACTAAAAACAGATCCTCCTCCTTCATTTGGACGATAAGCTACCTTTCCTTTATGAGCTTCTGCAAATTCTTTTACCAACTCTAAGCCAACTCCTGTACCTTCTGAAGAAAAGTTTATTTGCATAAAGCGACTAAAAAGTAATTCCTGTTTATCTTTTGGAATACCAATACCGGTATCGCTAACTTCAATGATACAATTACCGGTTTCATCTTCTTTATGTATTGAAAAAACAATCTTTCCTTTTGCCGGAGTATATTTAAATGCATTTGAAAGTAAATTGAATAAGATCTTTTCTACCTTATTTCTGTCAATATAAAACTCCCATGAATCATGAATACCTTCAAAGGTATAAGCCATTTGTTTTTGGAATGCGACTTCTTTAAAGGTATAATACACATCTAAAGCAAATGATCTGATATCAGTATTCTCCAGGTTTAAAGTCATTACATTATTCTGTAACTTCCTGAATTCTAACAACTGATCAATCAGTCTCGACATTTGATGAGTATTTCTGTTCAATAAATTAACATTATGCTCCACCTCAGTAGGTAATTGCTTAATGCTATTTAAACGTTCAATAGCTCCTTTAATTAGAGTTAAAGGTGTTCTGAATTCATGAGATATATTTGTAAAAAATCTAAGTTTATAATCTGTTAATTGTTTCTCCATTTTAACAGCAGAACTCAAACGATTTATCTTAATCGTAAAGCGGATAACTACAATGGTTAGAATTATAAATACGATAAAATAAAATACAATAGCATAAACAGTCTTCCACAATGGAGGTTTAACTATGAATTTACAAGTGGTAATACGATCACTCCATTGTCCATCAGAATTAGCCCCTTTTACCATAAATACATATTCACCGGGAGGCATATTCTTATATGTAGCCCAATTATTTGTACCTGGCTGACTCCAAAACTGATCATAATTATCCATCTTATATGAATAACGATTATTGTCAGCATCCGTCAAATCCAAACAGGCAAAATTGATTGTAAAAGTTCTTTGTTCAAACTTTAATGTAACTTCCTTTGCCTTACTTATAGATTGCTTTAAAGGTGTATCTTCCTGGTATGTCTCTATTCGCTGATCAAAAATATAGAAGTCGGTTAAAACAACAGGCGGAACATCGGTATTTAATTTTATTTCACTTGGATCAAAAGCAATTAATCCATCCAAAGTACCCCATAACATTGTACCATCTTCACACAATAAACTAGCATTTTCACTATAGTAATTTGGATATGTTTCATCTGTAAATCTATAGGTAGAAAAGGTATTTCCGTTTTCATCAATATGAGCCAGACCATTTTCGGTACTTACCCATATAACACTGTCTTTACTTTCTAATATAGAAGTTATGATACTGGACGGAAGTCCCTGTTCTTTTGTATACTTAATAAATTCACCTTGCTTATCCGGACTGTCTTTAACAAACTTATTTAAACCACCACCTGCTGTACCTATCCATATTTGCTTTTTACTATCCTGATAAATAGATTTAATATCATTACTATTTAATCCTTTAGGATGTCCCGGACTGTAAGTATATATTGTATACAAATTCGGATTATCTATAAATTCATCAGGATTAAAGCTAATCAAACCTATATAACTTCCAACCCACATTAATCCATCGGAATCCTGCAATATACATCTTAAATAACTCAGGTTCCCCTGATCATTAAAGTAATGTTTAAAAGAAATTCCGTATTTGTTCTCCTGAACTAAATCCAGCCCCCCGGAAAAAGAAGCAATCCATATTCTATGTTTACTATCTTCTATTAAATCAAAAACTGAGTTATTGCATAAACTTTCTTTCTTATTTGCATCATGTACAAAATGATACATAAGCTTATATGTTTGTCTGTCTAAAACATATACACCTCCACCTTTTGTACCTACCCAAATTCTACCTTTTGAATCCTCTAAAATGGTATATGGATTCATACTTTGATGAACACAAATATTTTTACCTAGATCTTTATCATAAACATAAAGTCCACCATTTTTTGTACCAACCCATATTTTCTTACTGGAGTCTTTATAAATTACTTTTACATAATTAGAGGTTCCTGGTGCTTCTTTATCTTCAGGTTTAATCTTTTTATAATTCAATTTATCCTTTGACACCTTTGTTATTCCGGTATATTCACAACCTAACCAAAGATTACCCGCCATATCCTCTGTTATAGATAATAAATAATCCGATGTCAGGCTATTAAGTCCTTTTTTATACTGATAATTAGTTAATTTATCCTTATCAGCATCAAATCTATATAATCCATTTCCATAGGTTGTGATCCAATATATACCCTTTGAATCAATAAAAAAGTTATATCGGCAATCATCAATAACATTCGCAATTTTAGGTCTGACTAGTTCATAGTCTCTATATACCTTTTTATCTGGACTTAAATATTCTACTTTACCCGATTGATCATGAATCCAGATGGCATTTTTTGAATCCCTTATTATATTTGGAGTAGAAGCATATTTATTTTTGAATGGTTTTACATTATTTGAATATTTTCCAGTACCAATATTGTATATAAATAAACCATTTGATTTAGTTGAAATTAAAATACTATGATCATCGTATTGAATAAAGCTGCTGACCGTTGCCCCTAAATTATAAACCGACCTTGGTAAAAAGCTGTCTTTCTTCTTGTCATAAGTATATATAGCACCTTGATCTGTAAGAAAATACAATTTTGAATCTATTTCCAGAATTTTAATAAACTCTCCTTGATCATCATTTTTAAAAAGCTGAGTTATTTTACCTTGACTATCAATTCTATTTAAGCCATTACTACATCCAATCCAGGTTAATGAATCGCTATCCTCGTATACAAAATTCACATGATAATTAGTCAAAACCTTAGAATGTTTTGTTACCATAAAATCAATTTTAGGAAATAAATCATCTCCTTTAGTAATCTTTACACACCCCTCTTCATATTTCCATAACCAAATATTCCCTGATGGAGTTTCAAGATAGTTCTGAAATGGCAATTGAACTCTTGCATCATTATAATAAAAAGAAATAATCTCTTCTTGTTGCTTACTATAGCAATTGAAAGAATTGTCATATTTTCTTACCCATAAAAAGCCATCCTTATCTTCAAATATGGTTCTGATTCTTGAATCTGAAATTTGATTAGCATCACCTAAATGAGGTTTGTAATTAATAAAGCGTTTTCCATCATATCTCACCAAACCATCTAAAGTACCTGCCCAAAGAAAACCATCACTGTCTATATGAATAGTTCTGACAGTATTTTGAGGTAAGCCTTCCTGTGTGCCAATTTGCTCAAATAATAAACTTTCCTGGGCTTGAATTACTGGAGAGAAAACTAATATGAATAAAAAAAATAACTTCCTGAAGAATGTATATAGTGTACTCATTAAATGCTTAAATTACTAAGAACTTCCTAATTTATATCTATTCTGTTCAATATAAAAACAAAGCCTAAAAATAGTAAAAATCAAAGGTTCTTTTTAGTTTAAAACTATTTTTACAGGTAAAATGTATTATTATCCATAAATCATGGACCTATTGAGAATTATCTTGCAATAGACAAAATCAAAATTAATTATGCATAAAAATTATTATTTTATCGCCTTTGCAATTCTTCTATTTGCCGTTATTTCATGTAACTCTCCTAAAAAAACTGAAAAAGAAGAAGAATTAAATACAGGATATCTTTTTAGTTATTTTAATAACAATGGTAAAGATGGTCTACATCTTGCCTACAGTTTGAATGGCTTAAAGTGGGAAGCTTTAAATAATGATAAATCATTACTAGTTCCTGTAGTAGGTAAAGACTCTTTAATGCGCGACCCAAGTGTTGCTCAAGGAAAAGATGGCACCTTTCATATGGTATGGACTACAAGTTGGTGGGATAAAGGGATTGGTTATGCATCTTCTAAAGATTTAATTAATTGGAGTGAGCAAAAGTTTTTACCTGTCATGTCGCATTTAGAAAGCACAAAAAACACTTGGGCTCCTGAATTATTCTACGATAAGGCTGATGATTTATTCTATATATTTTGGGCGTCTACTGTTCCTGAATTGTATGAAGAAATAGAAACTTCTGAAAGCGAAAAAGGATTAAACCACAGAATGTACTATACAACAACAAAAGACTTTGAATCCTTTACTCCTACTGAAGTTTTCTTTGATCCGGGATATAGTGTAATAGATGGTGCTATCATAAAAACGGACTCTGCTTACATGATGGTTATCAAAAACGAGATGTCGGCTCCAGCTGAAAAAAACCTTAGAACTACTTTTACTAAAGATTTAAAAGCTGGTTTTCCAACTAAGGTATCTGAAAGTATTTCAGGTAAATCATGGGCTGAAGGCCCAACACCTTTGCAGGTTGGAGAATACATTTACATTTACTTTGACAAATACAGAGATAAAAGATATGGTGCCATCAGATCTTTGGATGGCGTTAATTGGGAAGATATTTCTGACTCAATTAGCGTTCCTAAAGGAATTCGTCATGGTACTGCTTTTCCTGTAAGTATGAATATAATTGAAAACTTACAGAAACTTAAATAATTTAAATCAAATTCTATGAAGAGATTAGCCTTTAAAATGTATTTAAACGAGGGTCAAAAAGAAGAATACAAAAAAAGACATAATGAAATCTGGCCCGAATTAAAAAAGCTATTAAAAGATGCAGGCGTAAGTGAATATTCTATTTTTCTGGATGAAGAAACAAACATCCTTTTTGCATTTCAAAAAGTGGATGGAGATGGAGGTTCTCAAGACCTTGGACAAACAGAAATTGTACAGAAGTGGTGGAAATTTATGGCTGATATCATGAAGACAAATCCAGACAACTCTCCTGTTTCTATTGAACTTGATGAATTATTTTATATGGAATAAAAACAATATAAGATCTTTTTTCATTTAGCATTTAGTTTGAAAGGCGATTGTAATTTGATGAAAATGACAATCGCTTTTTTTATTCATTTAACTCATCCTTTATCAAAAAACGCTATCCTTTTCTATAAAAGTTTAAAAGAACAAACTTTAATATTCTCATAAACAAAAGATATTCCCTCACACATCCTGCTATCATTCTGATATAATCACCTAATATTCAATAATATTTAGTAACTTTTAAATTCTGAATGATTTTTCATTCAAAATGTCTTGTCTTAAATCATAATAATCAAATTATAACAAGCATGAAAAAGTTACTTTTATCATGTACAATACTTTTTTTTACGTATTGTGCATTCGGACAAATCAGTGCCAAATTAATGCGTTATATGGACGTATCTGAAGATCAAATAACATTTGTATATGGTGGTGATGTCTGGATTGCTCCTAAAACCGGAGGAACAGCTATACAAATTACTCACTCTCCGGGAGAAGAATCCTGGCCCAAATTCTCTCCTGATGGTAAAGAAATAGCATATACTGCCAGCTATAATGGAAACTCTGATATATATGTAATACCAGTAACCGGAGGAATTCCAACCAGAGTAACATATAACTCATTCTATGATCGCATGGTAGAATGGCATCCTGATGGTAAACAACTACTATTTGCTTCGAAAAGAGAAAGTGGAATTGGTCGTGTAAATCAATTTTTCATGGTTAAAAAAGAAGGCGGCCTCCCCCAAAAATTAAAAATTCCTTATGGTGAATTGGCTGATTTTTCAGCTGATGGAAAAAAACTAACCTACATAACTAAAATTACAGAAGACTATCCATTTAAAAGATACAGAGGTGGACTTACCTCCGACATTCTTGTTTATAATTTTGATTCAGATTCAATAGAAAGAATTACCACCAATGAGGCCAATGATGGCAAACCAGCCTGGGTAGGTGATAATATTTATTTTCTTTCGGACAGAGGAGAAAATATGAGATTGAATATTTGGGAATACAATCCTAAAACAAATACAAAGGAACAAATCACTCACTTCTCTGATTTTGACATCTCATTTTTATCCGGTTCAGAAAAAGAACTCGTATTTGAAGTTGGAGGCGATTTATATTTAATGAACACAGAAGGTCAAAAATACAAAAAAGTGAATATTAATATTGTAAGCGATCTTTCTGTTGAAATGCCGGTGGTAAAAGATGTAAGTAAAAACATAAATTCGGCTTCTGCATCTCCCGGTGGGAAAAGGATTGTTTTTGAAGCAAGAGGTGAACTATTTAATGTTCCTGTAAAAGAAGGCTACACGTTAAATTTAACACAATCCAGTGGTAACTTCGACCATACCCCATCCTGGTCACCAGATGGTAAAACAATTGCGTATTGGAGCGATAGATCTGGTGAATATGAGATCTGGCTGCACAACACCCAAAACAATATCATTAAGCAACTTACAAACAGAGGAAAAGGATTTGGTTATGAATTATTTTGGTCGCCAAACAGTAAACAAATAGCATTTATTGATGAAACCAATAGCATTTACATTATAGATGCAAATACAGGCCTTACAACGACTGTTGATAATTATCAATGGAATATTGGTCATTGGAGCAGATTTTATTACCCTATCTCTTGGTCCCCGGATTCTAAATGGTTGACTTATAGCATCGGTCAGAACAATGCCAATGGAGCTATTTTTATTTATAATACCGAAAACAAAACCAAACATCAAATTACCAGTGGATTTTACGATGATAAATATCCCGTTTTCAGTGCTGATGGAAAATATCTTTTCTATTTAACAAACAGGGAATTTGATGCTGCATACTCCTCTCTAGACGATGGAACCTGGATATATCCCAATTCTACACAAATAGCATCTATTGCTTTAAAGACAAACTCATCACTTTTACAAAAACCTAAAAATGATTCTGTTGAAATAAAAGAAGATAAAAAAGACGATAGTGAAAAAGATAAAAAAGGTAAAAAGGATTCTAATGATAAAGAAGACAAAGAAAATAAAGAGGACGAAATAAATGTTGAAATTGATTTTTACAATATGGAATCCCGACTTGAAATTCTTCCACCAAAAGCAGGAAATATAATGGGATTAATTCCTTTTAAAGATAAACTTGTTTATTATAAGCGTCCCAATACAGGTTCTGGCGAAAAATCCAATACACTGTATTATTTAGATCTTAAAGAACTTGAAGAGAAAAAAATTATAGAAGAGGTATCATTAGCAGCCCCTACTGCAGATGGTGAACAATTATTAGTAAGTTCAAAAGGTAAGTACGGAATCATTAAACCTGAAGAAAATCAAAAAATTGACAAACCTATTCCTACCCAGAATCTATCAATGAACCTGATCCGTAAAGAAGAATGGAAACAGATTATATTGGATACCTGGCGCAGACACAGGGACTTCTTCTATGATCCGAACATGCATGGATTGGATTGGGAAGCAATTCGAGACAGATATTTACCTTTAGTTGATGATGCCAGAACCAGATGGGACATCACAAACATTCAAAAAAATCTCGTTTCTGAACTTAGTGCCGGACATACTTATTCCTATGGTGGTGATACAGAAAAAAGTCCTTCTCAGGATTGTGGCTATTTGGGTATTGATTGGCAAACAGAAAATGGTTTATACAAAGTTAAACGCATCGTTAAACCTGCAGAATGGGATACACAAACCAGATCTCCTTTTGATAAACCGGGTATTGAAGTTAAAGAAGGTGATTATATTCTATCTGTGGACAATATCCCTCTTGAAACAAACAAAGATCCTTATTCAGCATTTTCAGGATTGGAAGGGAAAACGGTTTTATTAAAAGTTTCCTCAACTGGAAATCAAGCAGACAGTAAAGATGTTATCGTTAAATGTTTATCCGGTAGAGAAGAATATAAACTCAGATATCTTGAGTGGATTGAAAACAACAGAAAAATGGTTGATAAATTATCTAACGGTCAACTAGGTTATATATACATGGCCAACACTGCCGGTCAAGGCCAACAAGAATTAGTCAAAATGTATTATGGCCAACTAGATAAAAAAGGTTTTATACTAGACGAACGTTGGAATGGCGGTGGACAACTTGCCGATCGTTTCCTAGAGTTAATTCAACGTCCGGTAAACTGTCATCTTCATTGGAGACATGGTAAAGATCACCGTAGTCCTGTTAAAACCAACACTGGTCCTATCGGTATGCTTATTAATGGTTGGGCAGGATCAGGTGGAGATGGTTTACCCTGGGCATTTCAGGAGCTAAAAGCAGGTCCTATTGTTGGCGAACGTACATTAGGGATCCTTGTAGGTCCGGCTACAGGCCACCGATTAATTGATGGAGGTACAATTACAGTTCCCGGTGCTCGACTATATGATAATGATGGCCATTGGTTTTGGGAAGGAGAAGGTGTCAGACCTGATATAAAAGTATGGGATGATCCGAATATATTGATTCAGGGAAGAGATCCTCAGGTGGAACGTGTTGTTGAAGAAGTTTTAAAACTAACAAAAGAAAACAAACATTTAATAACTCCGGCACCACCACTTGAAGACCGAACTGCAAAAGGACTAAAACAATAATATAATTTTAAACGGCTGGTATTTTATCAGCCGTTTTTATTGGATTTATTTCTCAACTTAAATCAGAATATTGTTTAGTTTTGTGTACATATTTTATAACAAAAGAAATGAATATAACACTACATCCTATTACAGATAATGATTTACCTTTTATTTGTGATATATATAATTATTACATTAAAAACACAACAGCTACTTTTCATACAGAACATGTTGGTATTGATGAAATAAAAACATTTGTTCCTTACAAACACCATAAGTACGAAACTTTCATTGTTAAAAATTCAGATGGTGAAAGTTGCGGTTATATTTACCTAGGATATTACAAACCAAGGCAAGCATATGACAGAACTGCTGAAGTTACCATATATCTTAAACCTGAAATGGGTGGAATGGGCTATGGAAAAGCAGCTTTAGATTTAATTGAAGATATTGCTAAAGAAAAAGATATAAAAGTATTATTGGGAGTAATAACTGCAGAGAACAAAGCCAGCGTTCGTGTATTTGAAAAATGCGATTATGAAAAATGTGCACATTTCAAGCAGGTAGGGGAAAAATTTGGTAAAATATTAGACGTTGTGATTTATGAAAAAATTCTTGAAATGGCTTAGTCTATAAATTATAAACATGCGACAGTAATATTTTTACCCCTAACCCGATTAAAACAACTCCTCCAAAAACATCGATTCCTGTATTTATTTTATTGCCAATCTTTCTGCCAATAATAACACCTGATGATGAAAACAAAAAGGTTAAAATGCCAATAATTACCATTGCCAGGTATATATTAATATCAATAATACCAAAACCAATTCCCACTACTAAAGCATCTATACTAGTCGCAATAGCCATTCCTATTAACAATAAATTATTTGAAGGATTAAAATTACTGCAATTGTCATCTGAAGCAGTGATGCCTTCATAAATTAATTTAAAACCAATCAGGAACAAAAGAAAAAATGCAATCCAATGATCATAATCTTCAATAACAGATTTAAAGCTACTTCCAATCAACCATCCTATATATGGCATTACGCCCTGAAAAACTGCCATAAAAACAGCAACCTTAAAAATATGCCCTGTTCTTATACGTTTACAGCATGCCCCTGTAGTTATACTTGCAGCTAAACTATCTATAGACAATCCTACTCCAATAAGTATTAGTGAAAGAATATTCATCATTATTTTTTTGGTGGCGCAAAAGTACAAAAAATATTATCCTATGATGAATAATTATATTTAGAAGTAATCTAAAAAGGCCTATTACATATTATACATTAATAGTTTTAACAACTCTCTTAAAAAAACTAAGCACACATACCCAAACAGCTACATTTCAAAACATTAAAACTCAAAACCAAAGACACGAATACAAATTAAAATTATTACAAGACTAAGCATTCGTAACAAAATCCTGATAAATTCTCAGAATAAATTTAGGTAGCTTTTCAATTCATAAAATTATCAATCAGATATTGTGGAACAGGTATCGGTCTGTTATTACTTTCATTAATCATAACCACTTTAGTATCCCCTACTGCATATATTAATCCTGAATCTGCATTTTTAAAAGTGTATTCAACCAAAAACATAACAGACCTATTTATTGTAAATACAATTTCGCAAACGGCATTATCTCCTAGGCGCATTGGATTTTTATATTTACATGAAGTTTCGGATATTACAAAGGTCTTACCCTCCTTTTTACATCTTAAAAAATCATCCATTAACAATTCTGTTCTGGCATTTTCCATATATGTAAAATAAACAGAATTGTTTACATGCATATTCATATCAATATCGAAAAATCGAATGTTTACTGGCTGTATAAATTTCTTCACTTCTATAATTTTATCACCAAAAGTAATAGAAATTACAAATCCTTTAAATTCAATTTTGTGTGAAATAGCATATTCTCGTATCTTCGCAGCATATTTAATTAAAATATTATATGAAGCATAAATCAGGATTTGTAAATATCGTTGGAAACCCTAATGTTGGTAAGTCAACTTTAACAAATAAACTAGTAGGTGAAAAACTATCTATTATTACTTCAAAAGCACAGACTACAAGACATAGAATTCTTGGTATTGTGAATGAAGAAGACTATCAGATTGTTTTTTCAGATACACCAGGGGTTTTAAAACCAAATTACAAGCTTCAGGAGTCTATGCTAAAGTTTTCGAAAACGGCTTTACAAGATGCTGATATCATTATTTACATGACTGACGTTGTTGAAAAGATTGATAAAAACAATGACTTTTTAGACAGTGTAAAAAAGACTAAGTCACCTGTAATATTAGTAATTAATAAAATTGACGAATCAAATCCTGAGCAGTTAGACGAACTTGTTTCCAGATGGAAAGAAGAACTTCCTAATGCGGAAATCTATCCAATGTCGGCCTTACATGGATTTAATACGGATAATCTTTTAAATAGAATTAAAGAATTATTACCAGAAGGAGAACCTTATTACGATAAAGAAGCTTTAACTGACAAGCCTACGCGTTTCTTTATCTCTGAGATCATTCGAGAAAAGATATTGCTTTACTACCAAAAAGAGATTCCTTATTCTGTTGAAGTAGAAGTTGAAGAATTTAAAGAAGCTGAAGAACAGATTAATATTCGTGCTGTAATTCACGTTGCAAGAGAATCTCAAAAAGGAATTATTATTGGTCACAAAGGAAGTGCCTTAAAGAAAACCGGTACTATGGCCAGAAAAGACATGGAAAAATTTCTTGACAAGAAGGTCTTTTTACAACTATATGTAAAGGTAACTAAAGATTGGAGAGACAAAGATGTCAATCTGCGTGGATTTGGTTATGATCCAAAATAAGTGTTAAGAAAGTTGAAGTATCATTCTAATTTGTAAAAACTTAGTGTTTTTTTTGAGCTTTTTATCAGAGTGCTAAATTATTGATTATCTTTGCACGCTTTTGAATTTAGTAAAACAAAAAACCAGCATAGAAATGGGAAATATAGCAGCCATAGTAGGAAGACCTAATGTAGGTAAATCAACGCTTTTCAATAGGTTAACTGAAACTCGTACTGCAATAGTTAATGAGGAGAGCGGAGTAACACGTGATCGAATTTACGGTAAATGTATTTGGAACGGACTGGAATTTTCTGTTGTTGATACAGGAGGTTATGCAGTAGGGTCAGATGATATATTTGAAGAAGAAATTCGTAAACAGGTTCTTATTGCAATAGAAGAAGCTGACGTAATCCTTTTTATGCTTGATGTAACAACAGGTATTACTGATTATGATGAAATGGTTGCTGACATACTTCGACGAAGCAACAAACAAGTAATCATGGTTGCCAATAAGGTAGATAATCCTGAAAGATTAACTGAAGCAAGTTATTTTTACGCTCTTGGACTTGAAGAAATGTTTCCTATATCTTCAATTAACGGAGCTGGAACAGGTGAACTATTGGATAGGTTAATTGAGTTATTCCCAAGTTCAGAAAGTATTGAAGAACTTGACATACCTCGATTTGCCATTGTAGGTAGACCTAATGCAGGTAAATCATCAATTGTAAATGCTTTTATTGGCGAAGACAGAAATATTGTTACTCCAATTTCAGGTACAACAAGAGATTCTATTTATACCCGATATAATAAATTTGGTCATGATTTTTATTTGGTAGACACAGCCGGAGTTAGAAAAAAATCAAAAGTTAATGAAGATCTTGAATTTTATAGTGTAATGAGAGCCATTCGCGCTATTGAAAATTCAGATGTATGTCTTTTAATGATTGATGCCACTCGTGGTGTTGAAAGTCAGGACCAAAAGATTTTTCAGTTAATCCAAAGAAATAAAAAAGGTATTGTTGTTTTAATCAACAAGTGGGATTTGGTTGAAAAAGATACCATGACACTTAAGAGATACGAAGATCAGGTAAAAGAAAAATTTGCTCCTTTTGTAGATTTTCCGATTGTCTTCACTTCTGTATTGACAAAACAGCGTATTCATAAAGCACTAGAAATGGCTGTTCAGGTATACGAAAATAAAACTCGTAAAATACCCACTTCAAAGTTAAATGAAGCCATGCAACAAATAGTGCATGACAATCCACCACCATCAACAAAAGGTAAATACATTAAAATTAAGTACATTATGCAGTTGCCAACTAACACGCCTGCATTTGCATTTTTCTGTAATTTACCTCAGTATGTAAAAGATCCGTACAAAAGGTTTTTAGAAAATAAACTTAGAAAGATGTGGGATTTTTCAGGGGTACCTATTCAAATTTTTATGCGTAAAAAATAAAATTACATTAAATTAAAATACTTAAGGATTAGATTTCTCTAATCCTTTTTTTTATTTCATGATTTTCTATTTGGATGTAGTTTAAATAAAAATTATTTTTGAAAAAAAATATTATCACTATGCTCATAACAGCTGATATGAAAATGGCCGATTTAATCCATATGGATTTTCAACTATTGGCAGTTATCCAAAGAATTGGAATAAATCTTGGATTTAGGGAAAAAACTATTGATGAAGTTTGTCAGGAAAACAATGTTGATACTGACTTCTTTATTCAGGTGGCTCGTTCATTTCATGATCAGGATTATTTCCCTAAAGAAAAATTTTTCACATTCAAAGCTGAATGGCTAATAAGTTTCTTAAGAAGAACACATCAATGCATTTTAGAATACAAGATTCCGGAGATTAAGGAAAAGATTGAATTAATGGTTGAAGATCTTAAAGAAACAACTAAGAATTACGAGCTAATTAAGAATTTCTTTACTGAGTATATCCGGGAATTAAGTATTCATATGGAACTAGAAGAGAGTAAAGTATTTCCATATGTTATTGCTCTATCCGAATCTCTTGCTGCCAATAAAAAAACAGAAGAATTTGAAAAGAAATTCAATAACTATAATATTCAAAAATACCTTGAAGATCATAACGACATTGAAGAAAAGGTATATGATCTAAAAAATATACTGATTAAATATTTACCGCCACCAATTGACAGCTGCAAATATAACTCACTATTGTTTGAGATCTTCAAATTAGAAAAAGATCTAAAGGATCATTCCAAGTTAGAAGATAAAGTCCTCATTCCAAAAGTAAAGTTAATGGAAACCGCATTAGAAAACCTTTAAATTTACAATAATGGTAAGGATATTAGTTGCAGAGCCTTCATATTTAGTGAGAAAAGGATTATCCACTATTTTAAATGAGTTAAAAACTGTTACTCAAATTGAAGAGATATCAGGTGCCGATGATATAAAAGAAGCTTTGGTTTCAATTTTACCAAATCTGATAATTATTAATACTACTTTAAGTAGCCTACATCAAGTAGAAGAGGATATTAGAAAACATGCGCCAGACGCAACAATAATTTCCATTTTCAACACGCCTTTACCTAAAAACACTAACGATAAAACGCTTTCTGTTTTTGATGACAAGTCGATACTGATTAATAAAATACGCACTCAGGTAAAGAACGTACAGCAGACCTCAATGCTACAGGAAAATTCGGAAGAATTGAGTGAACGCGAAAGAGAGGTCCTGCAAAAAATTGCTTTGGGCAAAACCAACAAAGAAGTTGCTAACGAGCTATTTATTAGTACACATACAGTAATTTCTCACAGAAAAAACATAACAAGAAAATTAGGAATTAAAACAGTTTCTGGTTTAACTGTATATGCCATTTTAAATCAAATAATAAGCATGGAAGATATTTCCTAATCATCGTAATTAGGAAATTCAACATAAAAGGATGTTCCTTCATTAATCTTTGTACTAAACCAAATCTTTCCTTTACTATTTACTACTATATTTTTTACAATAGCTAATCCCAATCCCATACCACTACTTTTCGTTGTAAAATTTGGAGAAAATAACTTTTCCTGTATTTCTTCATCGATACCTAATCCATTATCAGTTATTTGTATTACAACATGATTTTCCTTTGTATAGACTTCTACTTCAATTACACCTTTTCTTTTTGATGGAATAGATTGGATTGCATTTTTTATAAGATTTGTAAAAACACTATTCATTTGTTCAGGATCTGCATAAATCCAATATTTTTCAATACTGTTTTTATTTACTACAAAATCTAATTCCTTTGCTTTATCAAATAACGAAACACAATGCATTAAGACCTCAACAACATCAATTTTCTTCCTTTTAGCAATAGGCATCTTGGCAAAGTTCGAAAATTCTGATGCAATATTTGATAAATTATCTATTTGATCAACTAACGTAGTTGAAACCTTCTTAAGCTTTTCATCAAAATCAGAGGCATTGTCTTTATAAGCTCTTTCTAAGTATTGAATACTAAGCTTCATTGGTGTTAAAGGATTCTTTATTTCATGAGCAATCTGGCGTGCCATCTCTCTCCAAGCCATCTCCCTTTCTGATTTAGCAAGTTTTTCTACACTTTCCGATAACTCTTCAACCATTCGATTATACTCAATAACCAACTGCCCTATTTCATCCTTACCTTTATATTCAATCTTTTCATTTCTCTTACCCAGACTTAACTGTCCCATTTTCGATTGAATCACCTTTAAGGGATGTGTAATTCTTCGAGACACAACCACTGTAAGTCCAATTACGATAATTAAAAATATAAGATAAAAGTTGATGATACCCATTACCAAAGACGATATCTCATCACGTAATTCACTTGTTCCGACAAAATACGGCATATTTAAATACGCAAGCACCTTTTTATTATCATTAATAAAAGGAACATACACAGATAAGTATTTTAAACTTCCAATTGCTTCTTCATGAATAAACTCAACTTCGCCTTTTCGATTCAATTCAATATATCCCCTGCTGTTCATTAAATGCCCCGATAAACCTTTATCAAATAACTCTGGACGAGATGTTGCTATTAATCTGCCATTGGTTCCATATAAATTTAAATCGGCATAAAATACACTAGAGAACTTTTTCAGTAAATACTCTAGAAATTCTTCCATATCAGGAGTAAGCTCATCTTCAGTTCCTAGCCTATGCTCCATTTCCATTAAAACAGATCGCATCTTTTCAGAAAGTATCTGGTTATTTTTTATCTCGAAACTTCTAATTGTTTGCCATACAGACCCACTTGCTATCACTAACAATAAAGCCATCATTAAGCCTATAAAAGCAATTTGTATACGCTCCTGTACTGTAAATTCATACATTATACGTCCTCGTTTAAGTCGTGTTAACAGGATTAGAAAAGAACCAAAAATAAAAAATGAAACAAACAATATTGAAAAGGCTATCAGTATCATAGAGAAATTAACTATCGGCAGTGACAGTATGATACATACATTATCCTGAGGTTGATAAATTAAATGAGAAAAATCCTCAGAATTAAAAAATCTAAAGCTTTTTACCTTAGTTGTTAACCTATTTAACTGAATTGGATATTTAAAATCTCCCACTTCTTTCGCCAATTGACCATCAACATATTTTGCATAGGAATAATTTGCCAACGGTTCTTTTAATTTGCTTTCTCGTTCAGATAATAATAATTCAGGATAACCGGGACCTTCAAAAAAGGGTTTTGAAACTAACTCTAAATACAAACACGTTTCTTTTGCAGAATCACCTTCAAAAAATTTAAATACACCAAAGTAAGTTACCTGATCAGCCTGGTTTTTTAAGAAATAAAAATGTTTACTATCTAATACCCAGGAACCATCTGTTGTAAGCAGCTTATTAAAATACTCGTAACAATTATGTTTCTCATTACTAGCATTTACAATTACATCTCCTCCGGGCCAACATGGAATAACTTGCAATTCGTAACGCTCCAGATACCCATGAAAATAATTTATTTTAAGATATTTGGTAATAGCTTCTATATCAAGCTCTTTTTTAGAAACTTCAGTTATTATTGTTGAGTCACTAGCTAAAGCCTCCTCTAATTCTTTTAATAATAATTCAGAAAGAGGATCTTCCTCTATAGATAACCTAAATGAAAGATTTTCTATTAACAGTTTACGCTCTTCTCTTTCTTTATTATAATTATGAAAGTAGAATGAATATACAGAGAAAACTGAAAAAACTGCTACAAACCAAATAAATGTAGAGTACGCATGATAACTTTTACGACGGGTAACCCATATAAGCATATTAGCCACAACTAAAAACATAAATGAGTAAACCCAAAAAATGATATTAAAACTATAAAGTGCAAGTATTACAACAACAATAGATACAATAATTGATAGTGTTTTCTTACTTACTTGCTTTAAGAAAATAATAAACACTTTCTCCATTACAAGAACTACCGATAGTAGCAATAAACTTATAATAAAGAATCTAACAAGATCTAAAAACTGTATATCAGAAACCTTAAATAATATTGGAGCCGATAAAGAGTTAGAAACCAATATTTTAACAATATAATTTTGAATATGCCAAAATCCAAAAGTTAAAGCTAAAACGCCAGCAATAATTAAATTTCGATAAAACCTGTTTTTATTCAGTTTTAATATATAAGAAGGAGCTAGAACATATTTATAAAAAATAAAAGCTTCTGAAAAAACTAAAATTGCAAACAACAATAAACTTCCCAAGTTTGGGAATAATTGAGTTGCTCCAAAATAAACAGGTGAAAATAAATAAGTTTCAAAGAGAAAAGAAGGATATTGATAATGGATATGAAGCCAATATATTAGCGAGCTAATAACTATACTAGCAATAAAAACCAAGTAATTATATAAATTAGATTTTTGTTGCTTTATTGCACGAATAACAACTTGTATATAAAGTATAATACTTAAAAGTAAGAATACAATACCCCAATTAGCATAGGTTGGATTTGATTCTTTACAATCCTGTGCGGTGAACAAATAATGTCCTTCAATATCATATACTTTCTCACCTTTTACATTAGGATCAACGCATATTTTCTTACAAAATGCAACAGGGATATCAATAGCAAACTCCTCCTTTAAAAACTCATTACTATAAGAGTATTCAGTCTTTATACCAATTAAACAAAAAATATCCCAGTCTTTATATTTTTTACTTTTTATTAAATACCATGTATTACCAAATAAAGCTACTCTTTGTTTTAGTAACGAAACATCCTCATTTCTAAATGGTAATACTTGATTAGTCCAACAACATAAAGAATCCCCTTTATAGACTAAAACCTCAATACCTTCAGGTTTTGATGCCATGGTTGTATCCACCGCTTTCCATTCATCAGCATTCGTTAAATACGATTTGAATTCCTTAACATAACGTTCTGATTCAACAACCTGTTGCTGAAGAATATTTTGAAACCGCAAAGAACTAAAGGACTGATTATTGTAATTATAATATGCCCATGAAAAAAGCCAGGTAACTAAAATTGAAGCAAACAATAACAATACCTGCCAGGAAAAAAGAAAACGCTTTAGTCGATATTGCATATAATAATAAATCTAATCGTGATGATAGGGTTGATTCTTTAAAATAGTCATTGCCCTGTATAATTGCTCTGTAAAAATTAAACGTACCATTTGGTGAGAAAATGTCATCTTTGATAATGAAACTTTTCCGTTACTTTGCGAATAAACCTGGTCCGAAAAACCATATGGCCCTCCTACAACAAACACCAATCGCTTAAGGCCTCTTAACAATTTTTGTTCCATAAATCCTGAAAATTCACGAGAAGAGAAAAGCTTACCTCCTTCATCCAACAATATAACCTCATCTCCTGGCTGACATTGTTGCAATATAAGTTCTCCTTCCTTTTCTTTTTGCTGAACCTCAGATAAGTTTTTAGTATTTTTGATATCCGGAATTATTTTAATCTCAAAAGGAATATAGTGTTTCAAGCGATCTACATACTTATTAATACCAGTATCTAAATATTTTTCATCTGTTTTTCCTATCAATACTAAAACTACCTTCATGTATAAAACCTTTACTATTTATATGTCAATCTTGCAATGAATCCCAAAAATATAAAATATTAGAACCATTTTAAGATACCTCCGTATAAAAAGCTTGAAAAGGGGAATTTTATTGAAAACATGCAAATTCAATTCAAATTAATGGTTTAGTATTTGTAATACTATTACTTTTGTTTCACCAAAAAATAAAAAATGAAAAGTTCAGCATCAATAACTCGATTGGGTTTAATAATATTTATTTTATTATTTGGAATTGCAAATGAATCATTTTGTCAGCTTCCGGATACTATTATTAAAGCCACTCAAAATGCAAATGCACAAGAACTATCTCAATATTTTAATGGAAAAATTGAATTGGTTTTACCTCAAAAGTCAGGTGTTTTCAGTGATTCTCAGGCTAAACTTGTATTGGAAGACTTTTTTAAACATAATCCAATAAAAAGCTTTAGGATAATACATCAGGGTAAGCGTGAAAACTCAGCTTTTGCAATTGGTAAATACCAAAGTACTAATAATGTTTACAGGTTCTATTTTTTAACTAAAAACAAAGAAAATAAAACTTATATACATCAAATAAGAATTGAAAAAGAAGATGATTAACGAAAGTACACTGAATGCAATTATTGATAATGCTATTCGCGAAGATGTTGGCGATGGTGATCATTCCTCTCAATCATGTATACCAGAAACTGCCATTGGAAAAGCACAACTATTAGTTAAAGAAAATGGGATAATTGCAGGAGTAGATATTGCAAAAAGAGTTTTTAAGAAATTTGATCCAAATATAAAAATAGAATCTTTTATTGAAGATGGTACCGAAGTAAAAGTTGGTGATGTTATCTTTATTGTTGAAGGTAAAGTTCTTGACTTACTTAAAGCAGAACGTTTAGTATTGAATATTATGCAACGCATGAGTGGCATTGCTACAAACACAAACATTTACGTTAAAAAACTGGAAGGTCTTCATACTAAAGTATTAGATACTCGTAAGACAACTCCCGGCTTAAGAGAAATTGAAAAACTTGCTGTGAAAATTGGCGGTGGAGTAAATCATAGAATAGGTTTATATGATATGATTATGCTTAAAGATAACCACATTGATTTTGCAGGTGGAATTGAAAAAGCAATTCATTCAGTTCATGAATATCTGAAAGCAAACAATAAAGATCTTAAAATTGAAGTTGAAGTCAGAGATTTTGATGAATTAGATGAAGTACTTAGAGTTGGTGGGATTCACAGAATAATGTTGGATAATTTTACTCCTGAAGAAACAAAAAAAGCAGTTGACTTAATTGCAGGCAAATTTGAAACAGAATCATCTGGCGGAATAACACTTGATACACTTAGAGATTATGCAGAATGCGGTGTTGATTATATTTCGGTTGGAGCATTAACGCATCATATTAAAAGTATGGATTTAAGTTTAAAAGCTTTATAAAAAACATACAAACTAGATATTTAAAAGTTGGTTAAGAAATTAGCCAACTTTTGTTTTTTATAAACATAATACTCTGGCTTTTTTCTTCTTTATTTCTTATTTTTAGTTAGAGAGATAACGCATATCGTTTATACTTTACACACATTAAGATGAAATAAGCCATTAGTAATTGTAAAATCTATTTATTCAATTATTTAAGGTTACTAAAGGTAAGTTCCATCTAATTCATTTAACTAATAAAAATTAATGATATGAAAAATGGATCAATACAATTGATGGACCTGGAGCTTGAACATATCTTATGGAAAAAAAGACTTGAGTTATTTATTAATGAAGTGGATTTAATGGTATCTCAAAACAATAAGCTACCTGTTGAAAGAAAAAAAGATTCTTTAAACCCAATTGAGCTATTAGCTCTGGAAGAACATAAAGACAATCTTATAAAATTAAAAAGCAGAATTGATATTAAAGAGCAGGAATTAAAATTCTACAACAAAGATTTTCCAATAACATTTGATCATGAGTATTATAAAGATCATTTGGAACTTAGACAGAAAAATCATCAACTTCAAGAAATTCATCTTGACAGAATAAGGGATATCATAAAAGAAATTGGAATATAAATACCATAAAGTCGAAATTAAATGTATATTTAGCGTCGTAGCAATAGTTGTTAAATATGAAGATAAATCTCTTCTTTATAAATATTTATAAGTAAATGAATACAAAAAAATTAATGATAATATGTTTATTATCTATATTTCTTTATCAATGTAAAAATCAACCTTCCCAAAAACGTATCATTGCATTTTACAATTTGGAAAACTTATTTGATACAATTAATAATCCGGAAGTAAGAGATGGAGAATTTACTCCTGAAGGTTTTAGAAAGTGGGACTCAAAAAAGTACACTTCTAAAATAGAAAAAATGAGCAAGGTAATATCCAATCTTGGTGAAGATGTAAAAATGAATGCTCCTGATATTATTGGTGTTTGCGAAATTGAAAACAAAGGGGTACTTGAAGATTTATGTTCCAATTCTAATTTAAGTAAATATAATTATCAAATTGTACATCATGATTCTCCAGATAAAAGAGGTATTGATGTTGCTTTGTTATATAAACCAGAATCGTTTAAAGTAATTGACAACAAATTATTTCCTTTAATTATTCATGATATTGATTCCGGTTATAGAATTTACACCAGAGATCAATTATTAGTCAAAGGAATTTTAGATTCTGATACAATAAATATTATTGTTAACCACTGGCCAAGCAGATATGGAGGCGAACAAAGAAGTCTTCCACATCGTAAAGCTGCAGCTATGCTTAACAGACAAATCATTGACTCTTTATTAAGTAAAAATAAGAATGCAAAAATAATCACAATGGGTGATTTAAATGATAATCCGACAAATGAATCCATTTCAAAATACCTTTTAAAAGAAGACCAGGAACTTAGTTCTAAGGATAAGCTTTACAATCCAATGACGAAAATATTTAATTCAGGTAAAGGATCTTTATATTACAAAGGAAAATGGGATTTATTTGATCAGATTATTATCTCAAACTCTCTTATTAGTACTACAGAAGGGTTATCTCTGGATACTACAGTTGTATACAACAAACCATTTTTAATTCAACAGGATGGCAAATTCAAAGGAAATTTATTACGTACTTTTGGAGGCAAAACATATTTAGATGGTTATAGTGATCACTTACCTGTATATATTACATTAAAAGAATAATAAAGATATTAGAGAACTATCATTACTTACTCTTTTGTAGAATTAAGTTATGGCAAGAGGAAATAAGAAGCAAAAGTTAGGAGGATCTGCTGGCCAAAACAGAAAAAATTCTGATGATTTTTTAGTTCAGAACCTTAAAAAACCAAATATCAAAGAAACATCATCCGGTCTGCAATATGAAATTATTAAAGAAGGCGAAGGTGATTCACCTGTAGAAGATAGTATTGTAATTGTTCAGCAAAGAGCCATGCTTCTTGGAGGTAAAATTCTTGATGACACTTATAAAGAAAATTCAACTATGGAATTTAAATTAAGTGAAACAATTGAAGGATATCAGGAAGCACTAATGATGATGAAACCAGGAAGTCGTTATAAGTTTTTTGTCCCTCCTGAACTTGGATGGGGTAAAAAAGGCTCTGGTGGCAGAATCGGACCAAATGCTGTTGTAATATTCGATGTAAATCTTGTGGAGTTTTATTGATATAAAAACATCAATAAACTTCCATTATTTTTTCCATTAGATCCTGAATCTTAGTGCACTCCAAAACCTTTTGATTGCTCTTAAATAGACAAAAATTATTTACACCATTGGCTGAAACCGTAATTTTATAATCTGAGTCCGATTGTACCGTTTTATAGCCTAAACGATATAAAGCTCTTCTCACCCACTGTGCTGCAACATCATTTCCTTCAATTGCAACAGGTTTACTATGAGTTCTATGATATTTAAATGAGCCAGACATATTATCAAACACAATTCCTTCCCTTTCAAAAAAGGCTTTAAAATCATTTGATAAGACAAGGTCTTCAGGAATCCCTACTTTTAAGTCTTTACCCTTGGCTAACAACCATATTTTATCTGCAATTTGGAGGGCCATCTCTAAATCATGAGTAGACAAAAGAATTCCTCTACCTTTTTCGCATGACAAACGCTTAAGCAGTTGCATTATTTCCAATTTAGCAGGTAAATCTAAAAAAGCAGTTGGTTCATCGAGTATGATAAAAGGAGTTTCCTGAACTAATGCTTTTGCTATCATTACCTTCTGTCTCTCTCCGTCACTCATTTTATCAATACTCTTGTATCGATACTCACTTAAACCAACTTCATCAATAGCCTTATCTATTAGTTGTATATCATGTTTTGTAAGCTTTCCAAAAAAACCGGTATAGGGCGTCCTTCCTAAAGAAACTAGCTCAAAAACAGTGAGGTTTTGTATCTGTATTCTATCTGTTAAAACCACACTAACCATCCTTGAAACCTTGGATTCCTGTAATAAATTCAGATCTTGATCTCCATAAAAGACAGTTCCTTTTAAGGGCTTTAAAAATCCCGAAAGCGTTTTAATTAAGGTTGACTTACCTGCACCATTAGGACCAAGTAAACAAATAAATTCCCCTTCCTTCACTTCGACGTTGATACCTGAATGTAATGGTGCTGAATCTACATTATACCCAACTGACAAATTATCTACTTTCAACAACTCCTTATTCATCTGATTAAATTTATTTTCAACGGCCAGATGGAACTCGCCAAATTATATCATTACTGGGTTAAATTTCTTCGTTTCAATATTACAGACACCACAATTGGAGCTCCAATAAGAGAAGTAACAGCATTAATAGGCAATGCACCGTCAAACCCCGGAAGTCGGGCTATTACATTGCAAAACAATGCCAAACAAGCACCAAGTACCATTACTGCAGGAATCAAAACTGAATGATCTGCTGTTTTAAACAATCCTTTACATAAGTGAGGCACTGCTAAACCTAAGAAAGCAATTGGACCACAGAATGCAGTAACTGTTGCAGTTAACAATCCAGTTACAACCAATATCCCTAATCTTGATCGTTTAATATTCAAACCTAAATTTGATGCATAATTTTCACCCAACAACAATACATTTAATGATTTTATGAGAAATAATGAACCTATTAAGCCTAATACTATTAAAGGCACAAAAATTAAATGTTTATCCCAGGATATATTATTAAAAGAACCCAATTCCCATACAACATAACTTTTTATATCCTCCTTTGCACTAAAAAATTGTAACAACCCCACAATTGCACTAGAGGCATATCCAACCATAATACCCACTATCAATAACATTGCATTATTCCTAAGTTTGCGTGCCAAAAACAAAACAACAAATAACACTCCAAATGCACCAAGAAAAGCAGCCAGAGATATTGTTATAACACCAAATGAACTCGCAATTAAACTTGATAATCCACCAAAAATCCCAAATGATAAAACTACAATTGCAACCCCTAAACCTGCTCCCGAACTAATACCCAAAATAGATGGGCCAGCAAGCGGATTTCTAAATAAGGTTTGCATTTGAAGTCCTCCAACAGCTAATGCAGCTCCGGAAAGTAACGCTGTTACAGTTTGAGGAAACCTGGACTTTAATAGAATATTACCCCATATCTCATTTTCCGCTCCATAACCAAACATCCATTTAATGATTACCGGAAACGGAATATAAACAGAACCAAGTGAGATATTAAGAAATAATAGTGTCAATAACAGTATAGCTAAACCTAAAAAAGCAGCATTTTTTCTACCTTTTGCCCATTCTCCTTGCATACCTTATTCTTTTGTCAGCTTTTTATAAAAAACAGGTTCATAATCCTTTAATAATTCTGGATGAAACAATTTGACGAAGTCAGATAAAATTACATCCGGTTTAAGCAAACCTTCTTCATAATATTGTGAGTCAAAAGTATTTGAAAAGAAAATTTCTTTTTCTCTAAAGGCCTTAAAATCAGCATAACGAGGATCTTCTTTTTTTAATACAGAATAACTATATTCTCCAGGAAAATTCACAAGCAAGGTCCAATAATCACAATCCCCTGCAGCCTCATATACCGTTTCAAAATCATAGGTTAATGAACCTACTCCATCCCTGTCTTTAAATATATAATCAACACTTGCATCCCTAAAGAAATTAGCTTTATAACTCTGCGCTGCAGGAGCATACCAAATACCTTGAAAAACCTTTCCTGAAAAAACCGTAGGTTTAACTTTTGCCTTAGCTGCTATAGATTTAACTTCTTCATATTTTGCTGCAACACTAGCTACTTTTGCCAAAGCTTCTTTCTCTTTATTAAAAAAGGCAGCAAAATAAACCAACCATTCAACTCTTCCCAGTGGTGTATTTTCAAGATAACTGCTATTTGTAACTACATTTATACCAGCTTCTCTTAAAGGACCGTAATAATCGTCTTTAAAAGGAGAAACCATCATAATATCTGGATTTAAAGACAACACCACCTCCATATCTGGAGCATATGCAGTTCCTATATTTTTAATATATCCATCCTTTATACCTTTAACAACCTTTTTGTTAGATACATATTCTGGTTCAGCCATACCAACCAACGACATTATCTCGTTCAATTCATTGGCATAACAAATCTGGGTAGAAGCAACAGAAACCCATCTATTTACAGGTACTTTTATTGAACCCGGATTATCTTTAAGAAATGCAGAATCTGAAGATAATACAATTTGATATGGAGCAGCTAGTGAATCCCATGGATGAAGTACTTCAATAACCTTATGCTTTGAAAAATACTTAATAGAGAAGCGATTTGCATAAACAGGATTGTAAATGGAATCAGCTTTCACTAATACTGGACCCTGAGTTTTTACTGAGTTTTTATTTGTACATGAAACAAAAAAACACAATACAATAAAGAAAATAGAAAAATACCTTAACATCATAACTTTTACCTCCCGAAAGGTTCATGAAACATTCCTCATGGCAGGTTTTCCGACTTTCTTTATGAGTACCTTCCCATTAATTATAACAGTGGTATTTTTCTCACCCAAAACAGGTAGAATACGGCTGCGGGCACAGTTCCTGACTCCTTAAATAATTAAGCTACAGGATTCCCTTTCAAAATACATACATGTATTTACCATAAGAGCTCACAAAAGTACATAAAAAAAGGCTGTGAAATATATAACACAACCTTTTTTTATCAATTTCTTTATACGATTTAAGCTTCGTAAATTATTAATGCTGAGTATGTATTAACACCCTGACTTGAGTGTGCAGAATACTTTACATCTATTAATTTATCAGAATCAATACTCTTCTCTGTAATATATTCATTAATCTGCTGATCTATTGCTTTATCAAAATCATCTAATCCGGTATATTGAAAATGTTTTGTTTTAATCTTTGACATAACAAAAAGTTTTTAAGAGTTAATAATCTTCTTCAATGTTTATCTATTACGCAAAAGATTAAATTTTGATACATAAAAAACTCACAAAGTTGACCAACTGTAAGGATTTTATTACTAATACACTTCCATCCAGGCTGTAAATCTCTGGAAATCTTTATGATGATCAGAAAGCCACATTAATACATCTTCATTATGCTTACAGCTACTAATAAAATAGCTAAATGGTTCCGACAAATTATTGTTTGCTATCTTCGAAAAGAAATTAACATAAAACTCCCACCAGAAACCATCTTTATCTACAGAAGATTCTGTAAGAAATTTAAACAATGCTTGATTATTCTTTGCAAAACTGATTAGTTGCGACTCTGCATTTTCCAATTCATCTTTATCGTTATTCTCTGCTGCTTTCATTAAACTTATCGCTAACTCTGCAGGACCGAAATCACTATATTTATAACCCGCGTTTACCAACATAATATCTCTTCTTCCTTTCATTGTCACCCCTTGATTCCACAGAGATTGCAGTAAATCATAAGCAGTACTACTTCTATCACTATCTTGCTCTATCAGTAAGAAATAATACAAAGGCAACATACTTTGTACTCTTTCTCCTTTATCAAACATTATATATGCAAGTAATAAATGACTACTTCCATGTTTAGGTTCAATTTCTATGGCAGAAATAGCATATTCCTGAGCCTCATCATACTCTTTAGCATTAAATAACGACAGAGCCAGATTGTATCTTAACAAATAATTTCCTGGATACTTTTTAATACCTTCTTTATACATTTTTCTGGCTCGATGCTCTCTACCTAAATTTTCCCATGCCGAACCATTAATTAAATATGCATCTTCTTGATATTCTTCATCTCTACTAATTAGTTTACCACTATATAAAGCAGCGTTTTCATTTTCGTTTAATGCTAAATAGGTTAACGCCAATTCGTAACATGCGATATTAGACGATTTATCATACTTATACGCTTGTTTAAAAAAATTAAGCGCGTCTTCATAATTTCCTATTTCATACTCCGATGAACCTCTTGAAATCAATGTCTCAAAATCACTTGTTTGCGCATTTACTCCTCCCAAAACTCCAAATACCACAAATGCTATAATCAATACCTGCTTCAACATATAATGCTTTATTATTTTACTCTTGGCAAATAAACTAATTATTATTCAAAGACTTAACTTTACTCCTTAAAAAAAATGTTAATACTCCATTTTTTAACTCAACTTTAACGAATGCAATATTGATTCGATTTGGCGCACATAATATGCTTTATTTTGTTTTTTTGGTGCATATACAAAACCTTCGACCATTATTAATTTATTATTCACCTCATCTTTAATAAAATAATCCACAAACGGTCCACCCATAAAATACCCTTCCACTTTCCATAATCCTCTCATCTCAATAACATCATCTTTTTGATTTATCAATCTTTGAGTTAAAACAGGCAAACGTGTTTCTGTTGTCATATACGAACTTGTATTGGGCCCCGGAACATATCGCTGAGATACAAAATTCCTTAGTGCGACCAAATTTTCAGTATTTAAGGATTTTAATGTATCCAAATCAAATTCATGAATAATTATTGATTGAATAGTCTCTAAATTATCAAACCTAAACCAACTAAATCCCAGTGTATCTTTAACCAGTCGATAACCTTGAGGAATAGTAACGCTTAAGTTATATTTATCTTTTATATATCTGGCTGTGGATGCATCTGCAGATGTTCTGTTCGCTTGAAACATCGTATTTATATCACCATAATATAAATGATTAAATATATGTTCTTTATTTTCAGATAACATATTAACAAATTGTTCTTTACCTGAAAAATTTATTTTTACAACCTGTTGATTATTTGCCCATTTATCCGTTTCATACAATACTTCATCTTTAGTAAGTAAATTATGATTTAAAATTAAAATATTGCGGTATGATTTAAAATGACCAGTAAAGTTATTATCATCAATAAAAGTAATTCTAAATGTAGATTCAGGCTGAGGTAAACAAGGAAACTCCTGAGTTGTAAATTCCACAACACGATCTTTAACTATCGTATTTTTTAATGAGGAATCCATTACGATCAATAACTCCCCCGGTGCGCCTATTGATCTTATTTTAATATCACCACTTTGTGTTTTGCAAGCTGCAATAAAAATGGTACTAATTAACATGCTAATTAGTATATATTTTACATTATAAGTTTTGCTGGATAGATATGATAAAGCTTTCATAACAGTAAGTTTTAGTAAGTCAAATCAACCACCCCGAAAAAGGGAAAAACGGGGTAGTTATTTATTTCATTATTAACAGATATTAAGGGAAATATCAGCGTATTACAGTATTAACAATTTCTATTGTAATTTAAAATTAATAGGTACTTGATAAGATACAGAAACAAACTTGTTTCTTTGTTTTCCAGGTGTCCAGTCAGGCATAGAGGATACTACTCTAATAGCCTCTTTATCCAAAGATGAATCTACACCTCTAAGAATCTTCACATCACGAACTTTACCGGTTTTTCCAATAACAAAACTTAAGTAAACTTTCCCCTGAATTCCATTTTCCTGAGCAATAACAGGATAATTAACGGACTGAGCTAAATATCTGATTAAAGCTCTTTCTCCTCCTGGAAATTCAGGCTTTTCTTCCAATACAACAAATGGAATTGCTTCATCATCAGATTCATCGTCTAAAGACATATCATTTAATGCCAAAGTCAGATCTTCAGTAGATTCTGTTGTAAATTCAAGCACATCATCAATAGGTTCATCATCATCAACAATAATTAATTCCTGTACAGAAACTTTTGGAGGCACAGGTTTAGGTTGCTCAGGTTCTTTCACCGTAGTAATTGGAGGCAACTCTAAATCTTCAATTTGCATATCATTATCAACATATGCAATAACTGAATCGGTTGTTGTTTTCCATTCGAAAGCAACCAAAGAAACCCCTAAGGCAGCTACGAATCCAATTTGCAAAAACATATTACGTTTTCGCTCTAAGTCTGCTTTTCTTGATTTTTTAACTTCCATGACTCAATTTTTATGTGGTTATATAACTGAAATATTCAGCTATGCCACATACAAGCCAAGTTATGTACCAAAAACAAACACTCTAATCACTATAAATACATAAACAACTAACTACATGAACATTACAAACACAAAATCTCATTTCAAAACAATATGAATACTGGGCGATATCGCCCACACGGGCGATATATTTGATCGTAAAAACGCCCTATAAACAAAAAAAGCCGTATCAAGATTGACACGCTTTATTCTGAAATTATAATATTTTAATTACCTGTGATCGTCATATTATTTTTCATTACCATTGGCATTGACATCCCATTTGGCATTTGTGCATTAGCAGCAATATCCGTTTTCCCCTTTAATTCTTGATTAATTTTTGCTTCTAATATCCAACCTGATTCTTTATCGATCTTGATTTTGGAGGCTATCGTACCCTTTAAATCATATTTCATTTTCATGCCATTATTCTCAACATAATCAGCTGTATCTTCTGTTTGAATATCAGAATCCCCTCCTATCAAATAATAATCAGATCCTTCTTCTAAATATTTATATGTTGAATTCATTAGTGCAGAAAATCCTGATTTCATATTCGTAGTTATGCTCCAACTATCTCCTATACTTACAGGCTTATCAGGAAATATTGAAGTAACCATTTCTAAATTACCTTTTAAAGCATCCTTTCCATAAGCCTGACTTAATTGCGACTTCATTTGATTCAACTGTGCTTCAGGCACATTTGGTAATTTATTATATATTGTTTCAAATAAAACCTCAGAATTACGCACTTCGGTTATTTTACCATTTTTAAGCATAGTGATATAAAACGTCTTCCCTATCATTTCACCTAAAATAGTTGAAAACATATCATTTACATCTTTTTTTTCAGAACTGAACTTCATTGATCCTTGTGGCATTTCCATTGCCATAGTTAAGCTGTTATACTTAACTGAAAGATCATAGGAATCACCATTTACCTTATCAACTACATATGACATATCTCCATTAATATTCATTCCAATATTTATAGTCATACCACTTACATTCTGCTCAATACTTACTTTCGAATCTAAATTTTGCTTGTATTCCTGTCCCTTTTTCAAATTCAGGCAAAGGTTAGCTTTCTGAGCAAAACATGAAAATGAAACCAGTATTAATAATGTAAGAATATTAATTTTTCTCATAATTAAAGTGTTAAATATGTTTATAAAATCCTCCTAAACCTAGTAATTTTTCTCAACACTTTATCTATTACCTTAAAATAGTTAGTTTTGCAACAATGGATCAAATATAATTAGATGGTCAGGTTAAACTCTCAAAATATTATTCGTCACGTAAACAAATTTATTTCCTCTGATATACATAGTTTTATATCAGAGTCTTTCAATATTTATGTTTTTGATGAAAACAAGAAGCTCTTAATTCAAAAATCTTTTGATAAAGAGAAAACCCTTTCTGATACAATGAATTACTCTTCTTTCATAGACTTAAGTGAAATTAATAAGCAGAAACCTGAATGTTCATTTTATTCAGTTCCATTTAAAATACATTCGGAACTCACTTTTTATCTGGGAGTATTAATAAAAGGAAGGATAGATACAGTAAAGAGTTATACCTTTTTATTAAAAGAAATTATATCTCAATCCATTAAATATATCAGAAAACAAAACCAGATAGATGAAAACGAACAGTTTACATTTGCAATAATGAATGCTGTAAATTTTGCAGTATTATCAACATCTTCTTCTGGTAAAATCATATATGCAAATGATCACTGCTGTAGAATATTAGACATCCGCAGAACTGAATTACTTGAGTACTCCATTAAAAAACTAATTCCTAATTGGGATGAAATCACTAATGCAATAAACTCAGGAAATGACATATCCAATAAAGAAACTATTATTAATACGCCAAGTGATTCTTTAAAATTTAACCTGAACTGTTCTGCCATTAAAGACATTGATGGAAACAAAATTGGATTTGTATTAGCTTTCAGATCTATAGAAAAAGTTTACCAGTTGGTAAATAAATACACCGGAATGGAAGCCAGATATTCTTTTGATGATATTATTGGCAAAAGCAAAATAATGCGACAAGCCATTGAATATGCAGAAACCATTGCAAATAGTCCGTCAACTATTTTAATTGAAGGAGAAAGTGGAACCGGTAAAGAAGTTTTTGCGCAAAGTATACACAATGCAAGCAATCGAAAGAATGGCTCTTTTGTTGCAATTAACTGCGCTGCTATTTCTGAGAATTTAATTGAAAGCGAATTATTTGGTTATGATCACGGAGCTTTTACTGGTGCCAAAAAAGGTGGACATCCCGGTAAATTTGAGCTAGCCAATAACGGAACTCTTTTTTTGGATGAAATTGGAGACATGAAGCCTGACATGCAGGTTAAGTTACTTAGAGCTATTCAGGAAAGTAGCATTACCCGGGTTGGTGGAGATAAAGTGGTTCCCGTAGATGTAAGAATAATTGCAGCTACAAATAAAAATCTCCAAACAGAAGTTGAAAAGGGAAATTTTAGAATGGATCTTTACTACAGAATTAGTGTTATCCCCTTATACATACCTTCTTTAAGAGAACGCAAAGGAGATATACCTTCATTAATAAGATTTTTCTTAAACCAAAAGAGTGTAAAACTACATAAAGATATACCGCATATTGGCTATTCTGATCTGCAACAATTACTGGAATACGATTGGCCTGGTAATGTTCGAGAACTTGAAAACTTTATAGAACAACTTATAAACTTTAATGGTAAAATATCATTAGACAGCTTTCATAAACTAAAATACGAAAACGATGGATTACATTCTGATATCGTAAATAATGTAAATGTAGAATCTGTACCGGACATGACACTGCAAGAGTTAGAAAAGAGACATATTTATCTTGCAATTAAAAAATATGGGGGTAATATGACTAAGGTAGCTAAAACTTTAGGCATTGGAAGAAATACTCTTTATCAGAAAATTAAGAAATACGAGATAAACGAACAACTTTAGCCCAAACACAACTGTTCAATTTCAGAACACTGTACTTTTTTAGGACAACACTCTTAAAAACAACCTGTTCACAAATCGAACACCACGATATTTCACCATAAAAAAACCAACTCATTACACCCTATATAACAACACATTACAAACACTGGCACAAATATAGTATTTACAATTGCAAAATATGGCAATTATGGATACACAGAAGAAGAACGTAATTAGAATTTGTTTAGGTAGTTCTTGCTACACTCGTGGTAATGCAGAAAACCTTAAGATAATTCAACAATACGTAGAAGGAAAAAACATTGCTGCTTCGCTTGATTTCAGAGGTCATTTATGTACAGAAAACTGTAACAGAGGACCTGTAATCACAATTAATGATGAGACTTTTGAAGAAGTTCAACCTTTTCAAGTTGAAAAAATACTGATTGAAAAACTAGGCTAATTCAAAACCAAAATTTGCACTAATCATCATTTTTTATGAATACAAAACCCATATACACTATAGAAAATGACTGCATGGACTGTTACAAATGTATCAGAAACTGTCCATCAAAAGCCATTAAAATAACTGAGCAAAAGGCCTCAATTATTGATGAGCTATGCATTTATTGCGGACGTTGTGTATCTGTATGTCCGGCTAATGCAAAACAAGTCAGAAATGGTGTATCAAGGGTAAAACAACTAATCAAGGCCGGAACCACAACCATTGCGTCTGTGGCTCCCTCTTTTCGTTCTGAATTCCCCAATATGACAGACGAAGAGTTTATTGCCCAATTAACAAATTTAGGTTTTAACTATATTTCAGAGACTGCCTTAGGTGCCCAAATTGTAACAGGGCATACTGAGCAGTTTTTGAAAGCCCGAAAAAAAGGCATTTATATTTCTAGTGCATGTCCGGGGGTTGTTGAACTTATTAAAAAATATTATCCTCAACACATTGTCAATATCATTCCTTTTCTTTCTCCAATGCTTGCTCATGCAAAAAGCTTAAAATCGGAAAATGGGAAGGATACAAAAGTTATTTTCATTGGTCCCTGTATTGCAAAAAAAGCAGAAGCTGACAATTGGCCATCATTAATTGATACAGCTATTACTTTTAACGAACTAAAGGATTGGATGAATGAATCTGAAAATATAAATACAGAAGCTACTAATATTTCTGACACTAAAGACTTTTATCCTTACAGGGCAGAAAATGGCAACATCTATCCTATAGAGGGTGGTATGATTAATACTTTTGGCGAAGACACCAATAATTTACTAAAGCTTTCATTTGCAGGTATTGAAGAAGTTAAAAAAGTACTAAGCACATTAGATACGATTGAACATGATGGACCTGTATTCCTTGAATTGCTATTATGCGAAGGAGGATGCATTAATGGTCCTGGTTGTAGCGAAGATAATAATCCTGTTCAAAGAAAAATACAAATATTAAACAGTAAACCTAAACATACATCAACAAAAAAAGAATCACCTATTTTATTGAATATTGAGTGTGATTATTTTGGACAAAATGCAGTTTCATTGCCAGATTACAAACCTGAAGATATTCAGGAAGCATTAATCAGCATAGGAAAATATTCTGCCAAAGATGAATTGAATTGTGGTAGCTGTGGATATAATACTTGTAGAGAATTTGCAATGGCTACACTCAATGGAATGGCAGAAACCAACATGTGTGTTTCTCATCTAAAGAAGGTTGCCCATCATCAGGCTACAATATTATTGAAGAAAATTCCATCTGGTGTTATTCTGGTTGATTCTGATTTAAACATTAAAGAAATCAATCAGAGTTGCCTTAATATGCTAAACCTTCAGGATATATATGATTTACAAGATCCTGATATGAATATTATCAATAGACCAATTGATGAAATTGGATACTTTACTGAGCAATTTACCACAGCAATACATACGGGTAAAGAATATCAACAATTTCCAATTAATCAAAACGGCAAAAATTATCAGATTTCAATTTTTAATATTCAAAAATATAAACTGGTTGCCGGAATCATCCAGAATTTTGAAAACAAGGAATTCCGCAGTGACATTATAGAGAAAAGGACGAGAGAGGTTATTCGAAAAAATATGGAAACGGCGCAAAAGATTGCTGCTCTATTAGGAGAAAATGCATCTTTTACCGACTCTTTATTAAACTCTATTTTAACTGATTATTCAGAAAAAAAGTCTAACCAATTTAACAGCGATAATTTATAAACATGCATAATCCTTTTGTCATAGAAGCAGAGAAAATATGTTACGCAAAGGCTGGTCAGTCTATTTGCGGCGATGCTGTGCTTTTCAGAAAGGCAAAAGAAGAAAAGAGATTTGTTGCAGTAATGTCTGATGGATTAGGAAGTGGTGCAAAGGCAAATATTTCTGCAACAATGACAAGTACAATGGCCATACAATTTACTATGGCTGGAGAACCAATTGAAAGAACGGCTGAGTTTATTACCAAAACATTACCGGAAGACTCTTTAAGGAAGGTTAGCTATTCAACTTTTTCAATTATTGATATCAACTACAGAGGTGAAGTAAATATCATTGAATATGACAATCCACCTGTTTTATTATTAAGAAATGGTGAATTTGTTGACATTTCTAAAAAACAAAAAACAATTAACCATTTACAAACCACTTGCAACAAGCTTTATCACTATAATTTCAAGCTTGAAAAAGAAGATAGAATTATACTTGTAAGTGATGGCGTTACTCAGTGTGGCATGGGTAGTGATGAGATGCATTTTGGCTGGCAAATATCAGGACTAAAAGATTATATAAAATCAATAGTAAAAGAAAACCCAGGTATTTCAGCTTCAAACCTATCTCAAAGCATAATAAAAAAAACAATTAGCATTGACAATGGAGCACTCAAAGACGATGCTTCATGCTGTGTATTGTATTATAGAAAGCCCAGAAAACTACTAATTGTTTCCGGACCTCCTTATCACAAATACAACGATGCTACTTTAGCAAATAGCATAAAACAGTTTCAGGGTAAAACAATCATATGTGGTGGAACTACAGCAAAAATTGTAGCGAGGGAATTAGATACTGAGGTTGAAATTGATCTGGAACAATATAAACCGGGATTACCACCACAGGCTCAAATGAAAGGTGTTGATTTGGTAACTGAAGGTGTAATAACATTAGCCAAAGTTTCTGAAGATATTCAAAATTACGACCCCAAAGCTCAATTGCCTGAAGGAACATCGGGACGAATCATTAAGATGATGCTTGAGAGCGATGAAATAGAGTTCATTTCCGGCACAAGAATTAACAATGCTCATCAGGATCCTAACCTCCCCGTTGAACTGGAAATAAGAAGAAATGTAATAAAAAGAATAACCGAATTACTGGAAACAAAATTTTTAAAGAAGACTAATACAACTTATCTATAATATATGATAAAATAGAACAAACAAAACAATGCTGATATAATCAGTACTAAGATTAAGGAAACGGAAACTATTATAAAAACTATTTACAGAAAATAAAAAACTTAAATATACTATGACCTATTTTAACAATGCGATTCAGACGAGGAGAGATTTATTAACAAGGATTCTAAAGCTATTAAAAGAAGATCAGTTGTTTGATAAAATAGACAGGATTCCTCTTGAAATGAGACCTAAATCAAAAACTCCTATTCGTTGTTGTGTTCATAAAGATAGAGCAGTTATTAAATACAAGGCTATGGCAATGATGGGATTCTGTGTTGCTGATGAAGAGGATGAATTAACGCCATTAAAAACATATGCTGAAAAGTCTATTGAAATAAAAGGTATGCCTGAAGAACACCTTACTGTTATTGACGAAGCATGTAGTTCTTGTGTTCAGGTAAATTATACTGTTAGTAACCTTTGTCAGGGTTGTGAAGCAAGAGCATGTCAGGTTAACTGTCCTAGAGATGCGATCAGAGTATTAAATGGCAAAGCTATTATTGACCATCAGAAATGTATTAACTGCGGTTTGTGTCAAAAAGCATGTCCTTTCCATGCTATTGCTTATTTACCTGTACCTTGCGAAGAAGCTTGCCCGGTTAACGCTATCAAAAAGAACGAAAACGGTATTGAGGTAATCGACAAATCAAAATGTATCTACTGTGGTAAATGTATGACCGCTTGTCCATTCGGGGCTATCATGGAAAAATCACAAGTAATACAGCTTACATACAACCTTAAACAAAAAGAAGAAATGGTAGCCATGGTTGCTCCTGCTATCTTTGGACAGTTTAAGGCTAAACCTGAAAACCTATTGGGTGCTTTAAAAGAAATTGGATTTACTCATGTTATTGAAGTTGCAGAAGGAGCTGATGTTACCGCTAAAAACGAAACTGAGGAATGGATTGAAAATGTTCAAAACGAAAATCCTTTCATGACATCATCTTGTTGTCCTGCACATACTCTTTTAAGCGAGAAACACATTAAAAAAATTCAACCTTTTGTATCACATACTAAGTCTCCGATGTATTATACAGCAGAGATTGCTAAAGAACGTTTCCCTAATGCTAAAAGAGTTTTTATAGGTCCTTGTTTAGCGAAGCGTAGTGAGGCTGAACATGCTAAAAATATTGATTACGTACTTACTTTTGAAGAATTAAGTGTAATCTTTTTAGCATACGACATTAAATTCCCTGAAGCAGAGGAATTAAGTCTAAAGTTAAACATTTCGAATGAAGCCAGAGGTTTTGCATTAAGTGGTGGTGTTGCCAATGCAATTAAGCAAAGTATTCCTAATGGCTATGCATTTAAAGAGTTTTTAGTAGATGGACTTACCAAGAAAAACATTAAGCTACTTAAAGCATTTACAGCAAAACCACCCGAATATAACTTCATTGAAGTAATGGGTTGCGAAGGCGGATGTGTGAATGGTCCTGGAGCAGTATCTACAAGTAAAGCGAGTGCTGTAGCTTTAAAAAAGTTCCTAAGCGAACTGGAAACAACAGAAGTTGAAAAATAGTATTTAAGTTTATTGTTTTCTAAATACACTAGTTTTCATTTCTCATGTTAGTGTGTGCGATAACACTAACATGAGATTTTTTTATTGAAGTATTTTACATTTTTATTTTGGTTTACTCAATAAACCGAATTATTTATTACTATATCCTTGCATATAATCTAGATAATTCAAGTTACATTTATATGTACTTTAATTTTATTTAGAACTAATTATTGTTTACATTAAAATTCATGAATCAACAAATGGAGTTGACAAATCTGTAAAACATCCTTCATTTCATCATAATTCTTGATTTATTTTTGTAAATAAACTAAACGGAATAAGGTTATTTCGAGATGAAGATTGCTGATATATTCTATTTGTTTTAGCAGAACTTTCTGTTACTTTATCATTAAAATATTTTAAGGCAGTTTTATCAAAATAGGTTGCATTTATTGAATCGTTTATACTCCAATAATAGTCTGCCATTTTTTTTCTTGGCAAATAATCATCAAAATTTAAGAATATAGATTTATTATAGCAGTTTAACATTTCCTTTTTATTGTTTTGCATGGAATTAATGTTGCCCAAGTAGTACCACGGACGACTTAAATTTGGAAGTTCACTAAGCACCTCTTCGAAAACACTCTTTGCAGCGAAAGTGTCTCCGGAACATAGTAAAAGTTTTCCTATTCTTGCTTGAATAATTGTGCTATAATTATCATTTTGATAATTATGTAACTCTTTAATGGCAACCTGAATTAAAGAATCGGTGTTAACGATTTCTCTCTGATTCAAATTATTAAAGAATGGCGCATCTATAAGGTCTGGTGATAACTTTAATGCTTCCTTATAGCATTCAAATGATTGTGAGGATTTAGATTTCTCTAAGAACATCCCTTTGGTAACATAATACAATGATGAATTCGATACCAAATTGATAGCCCTATCAATGTTTATTAATGCAGAATCAATATCTCCGAAATAATAATATAACCAGGCAATATTGTGATAAAAATTGTCTTCATAAGTGTTAAAATTGATTGCTCGTTGGTAGCAATCTTTTGATTTTTGCAATAAGGTTGAATCTTGATAATGAGTATCAGTAGATGGTACTTGTTCAGCAAGCGTATCAATTGCATTTCTTTCATAAACCAATCCGCAGGTAGATAATAGCAACGAATTTTTTAATTTATTTATGTCAATTCTATTTAAGTAATCATATGCATCGTCATATTTATTTTGATCCATAAGCCCCGTAAGACATTCCAAATGTTTCTTATCTTTTTGAAAACCAAATTCTTTCGTTATACAAAATGCAATAACAATTAGACATATAAATAAAAATATACTATAATACCTTTTAGAAACGGTAATAATTTTGGTTGAGTTTGATGTGTTTATTACATACATAATGAGAATAAGGAGTAATAATCCAGGATTGTAAAGAATGGAGGAGAAAAAAAGTTCTCTTACCAATATTGCAATAACAGAGCATATTATTATGATGTGTATAAGTTTTACATTATCGTTTTGCAATGATTTTATTTTTTTATGTGAAACTCTTATCAATACAATGAATAAAAACAAGTATGATAATAAACCAAGAAGGCCCTTCTCTGTTAGTATTTGAATATAAGAATTGTTTACTCGTCCGGTAAACATGTCATCAGGATTTTCAACTATATAAACTTTGCTTATTAAAGGATAGTTTCGTGAACCAATGCCAAAAAACGGATAGTCTTTTGCAATTGATAGTGTATTACTCCATTGTTTTATTCTACCTGATGAACTTCTTTGCAATGTCTTAGTAGCATTTTCATTCATTGTATTTTTAAGAGTAAAAGAAAATGCAAACAGAATCGCTGTTAAAAATAAAGATTTTATTATAAAGAAATTCTTTATTTTTATTCTATAGACGTAATAAAGAATAATAAAAAGCAGGATGTATGCTAAAGTTGAAATGAAAATACCTCTTGAAAAAGTTGTAATTAAACTAATAAAAAGAAGTAACCAGGTTATTACTAAAAATATTTTTGTGACAAGTGCAATTTTATTATTTTCCTTGTTGACTGTATCTTTTTGTAATAATAAAAATGCTATAGCCGGGAATGGAATTAGTGAAAGAAGTATTGTTCCCCATTCATTGTTGTAAAACCCCATTGGAGAAACCAAAAACCGAAATGGTAAAAAACTTTTGAATCCATAATACTTAGTTTCAAAATAATTTGTTAAAAATTGCTTTAATGCAATATTGACTGCGAATAATGCAATAAAACTTATTATAATTGAGAAGTAAATCAAGTATTTTCTTTCAGTAAAAAGATTATTGATAACATTAATCATTAGACCAACAATCAGCAACTGCCTTAAAAAGATGTAACTATTAGATTTGTAGGATGAATTGAAATAAACAATGACTTCAACAATGATGACAAAAAACAATGCAAGATCAGGAAGACTTAATTTAATGAAATTTCTTTTTTTAAGGTAAACCGCAGAAAAAACTATTAATATTGAACCAAAGAAATAAAAATTAATTCTTTTAAATGATATTATCATTAAAATACAAACTGCAATAAAAGCAATTTTGTTAAAATTTAAAAATGTAAACATCTGTTTCATTAAATTGTTTCTTTTATTACATTATCAAAACCTCTGACCTAAAATAACAAAATTGGGATAGATATCCTTAGCACAGTATATATGATTGATATAACAAATAATTTACTTTTTTTCAGATTAGTAATTTCATTAATTCCCAGAGTCAATAAATAGAAAAAAACTATCAAGAAAGGATTAATAGCATAGAAAAGAAGATAAATATCTTCGCTAATATTTTGATTAGTAAAGATATTTAACCCAATTTTCAGGGTATTCAGATGAGTGATTGTGTTTTCAAATCCAATTAAGTAATTAATACCGGTATTTACTAATTCACTTAAACACAAAAGACTTTCACATATTATAAAAACTGGTAGAATTCTAAAATATCTAGTATTTTTATCGAAAATAAAAATACAGATAAAAAGTAAAAAGGAATACAGGCAACAAAGAAAAAAATACTGAACACTTTGAAATATTATGTTGAAAAATCTCAATTTTTGAATGGTAAAAGCAGTAATTTCAAGTCGGTTTCCGGGTATATGTTGTAATAGGAGTTCGTTTAATTTGGCTTCAGTGATATATGGTATTTTAAGGACTTTATTTATTACATAGATAATTAACAAAGCATAAAGAAATTTTAGCCAATTAGTAATACTATATTTTACTAGTTTATTTGTTCTAAATTTCATAAATTAATCACTTAACTATCAAATAAATAGATGGAGTTTTATCCATTGATGATTTCCAATTAGCTTCAACACCACGCTTAACGTACATTTGTCCACTATTCTTTTTATTTGCAAGTAAAAAAACTGCTCTTTTCTGTTTTGAGCGATTCATTTTTACCATATTCTTTTCATTTAATCCCCATACTTTTATCCATTCAAGACTGACAACAATGTCTCCTTTTAGAAAAAGATCGTACTGTTTCAAGGTAATTTCTTTCCATCCTGATGGATTTGACACAGTAAATAGAATATTAGTATCAATAAGTTCTTCATTAGGTTTATCTTCTGCAATATTTCTGACATGCAGCCTGAACATAGTACTATCAAATGATTGTTTATAAGCTTTAAAAGATAATGATTGGAGGTTTACATAGCTATCACCTAGATTCATTCTAATCCCAATTTCATGACCTTGACCAAATTTATCACCGCCCCAACCACTTACACTTTTGGGTGTAGATGAATTTGTGCCAATAATTGCAGTTTCCTTGTTTGCCGAAATTACTACCTCTTCAATCTGAGTAATCTTCTTTTCTAATTTTATTATATTCTCTTTTTCATACAGTTCTTCAACTGAGAATGATTTATTTTGATAGCCGATCATCGAAAATCTGACAATGGATTTTTTTGTTGAGTCACAAGTTTCTAAATTAAACTCACCATATTCGTTTGTAATTGTTCCAACGGAAGTATTTATTAATCCTAAACTTGCATATTGAAGATAGGAACCATCTTTAGAATCAATTACTTTACCCTTTATAATTTGGCCTTTAATACTACAGAATGAGATTAAAACTAATGCTATTAGAATATATTTTTTCATTAAATGTATTTTAAATTGAATAAAAGACCAGACACTATATAATAACATCTGGCTTAAAATTTAATCAGGACATTTTCTACTCATATCCTAAATCATAAGGGTTAGCACAGTACATATCATCATACTCAAGTTGACCACAATCTGTCCAACAAGCTAACTCCAATCTTTCCTCAAGTTCTTCGATAGAGGCTTCGTTCAAAACTTTCGAGTTTAAACTAATTACTTTTTTTTCTTTCATTTTTTAAATTTTAAATTAAACATTTATACTAATCTCTATAAAGAGCAGGCTAATTCTATCTTTATTCTTTTTATTCTAAATGATATGGTTCATAGCATCCACATTCAAGATCATAATCAGGACAATCTGTCCAACATGTTAACTCCAATCTTTCCTCAAGTTCTTCGATAGAGGCTTCGTTCAAAACTTTCGAGTTTAAACTAATTACTTTTTTTTCATTTTTTAACATTTTAAAATATCCATATTATATTAAATCTCTAAATAGAGTCTGTTAATCAATATTGTATCTTATTCATATCCTGACCAGTCAAATTCAGAACAATCATAAGCAGTAGGAGAACAATCAGTCCAACAAGCTAACTCTAATCTTTCCTCTAATTCTTCAATAGAGGTTTCGTTTAAAACCTTTGAGTTTATACTAATCACTTTTTTTTCTTTCATTTTTTAACATTTTAAAATATCCATATTATATTAAATCTCTAAATAGAGTCTGTTAATCAATATTGTATCTTATTCATATCCTGACCAGTCAAATTCAGAACAATCATAAGCAGTAGGAGAACAATCAGTCCAACAAGCTAACTCTAATCTTTCCTCTAATTCTTCAATAGAGGTTTCGTTTAAAACCTTTGAGTTTATACTAATCACTTTTTTTTCTTTCATGAGTATTAATTTTAAATGGTTGATCATTAAATAGATTTTTAAAAGTTTTTATAACTCGACGGATAATGTTATAGAAAAAAAACATGCTCAATGCTGTAATCAAAACTCTGGTTATTAATCGAAAAATAGCTATGGATATTTCTTGAATTGTATGATATTCAGCATTCTGTAACACATTGAAACAATCTTGTATTATTTGCGAAAAATCCTTAATAATAAATGGTAATCTGGTTGAAAAAACAACAATTATATAAATGAAAAATATATTACTAACACCTGCATATATCGTAAAAAATTTTTTATTTATAGATTTAATACTATTTGTAACCGGGTTCTTAACTTTTTTTCTAAACAAGTATTTTTGAGTTAAATAGGAAAGCATTTCTTGAGACTTCTTTCTCAAATTCGGAATGCCCAATAAATCTGTAGCAATCCAATATCCATCATATCTAAAAAAGGGATTTAAAGAAAAGAGTGTTTGAATACATATTATTTTAACCGCTACAATTAATATTTCTAGTTTTGTAATCAGGAAGAAAACAATTAAAATAAGATTGAAAATGTATTGAAAATATATCCCTGCTACATCAATAATAACCCTCTGATATGGAGGAAGTCTCCATGCATCAGTAATATTTGAATAAAACACAGGAAACCTAAGATAAATCCCAAACCCTATTTCCTCATAATTTGCACCGAAAAACCGACAAGCTGAAGAATGACCAAATTCATGAAAGATTACGGAGAATAACATTATGGTCATTACTATAATTAAGGATATAGGATTATTAATCAAATCAGCTAGTTTGGCTTGATTTGAAATTGAGGCAAACAATAAAATATGTGAAATAATTATTAAACTTAAGAACGTGTGTGCAATGTACGATCGAAACAAGTTTTGAAAAATAAATGTTATCGGGTGCAGCAGCTTTTTGGAGAAAACAGGAATTTTAAAATATAAAAATGATTTGTTTTTTTTATTTTCAACGGGTTTTATAGTTTCTATCAATTCCTTCTTAGCTAACACCTCATTAATCAGAGAAACTATTTCTTCTTCACTATATTTTTTATTCTGAGAATTTGAAAACTCATTTTTTATTTCCTCTAATGATTCAAATTTAGATATTGTTTGTAATAGACTATAAACAAAATTGTTGATAGTATAATGTCTATTGTTGTTTATTAATAAGTGTTGCTTTTCTTCAGTTTTATTGTTAAACTCGACAATTTCTATGCCTTGTTTAATTCTAACTGGTTGCTCAAATAATATTTCAATATTAGTGTTTGTCATTTATGTTTAATCTGATACTACGTTTTGCCAAATAGATAAGGCTTTTAATCCAACAGCTAATGTCACTGAGTTACTCTTATATGAAGAATATTTCTTCTTTCTAAGGTTAATAAAATCACATTTATTCATTTCTTGCTTTTCATTTAAAGCTGACAACAAATAACCAATAGCCGAATTAACCGTATCGATAGGTATCTCTTTTAGAAATTTATCACAATAACTTAATGCGATAAGGGAATAAGATGTATTTAAGGGATCACTAATTGAATTCTTATATCCCCACCCCCCTCCAGTATTCTGAGTTAATAAGATGAAGTCAATAGCTTTGTTAATTGTTTTACTTCTGGGGTTAACCTTAGAAAATAATTTAAGGCAAAGATATGTCCCGTAATAGTTTCCCCAATACCATGTGCTACTCCAGCTACCATCTTCATTCTGATTATTTTCAATGAATTCAATTCCAAGTGCTATTTCGTATTTATATTTCTCATAATCAATTTCAGATAACGCTAAAAGAAAATTAGCCATTACGTCTATATCAACAGAACTGTCAAGATCATGTCCCGCATAATTTTTAATAAATCTATGTTGCTTTTCCTGTGATTTATTCATGCTATTTGCTTCTGGAAGTATCCAGGTTCCTATTCTACCACTTTTTTTATTTTGTTGCTTGAGCATCATTTCAATAACATCAAGTGTTTCGTGGCTAATAGAATTAATTCTATTAGATTTATCTAAAATATGAATAACTTGAGCAGTTGTGTCTAAATCATTTGGCTGAAATTCTAAATCTTTATAAAAATTCCATCCCCCACTATGCCTTTCCATATTATTTAAATAAGACAACTCTTTGTTGAAAAAATCAGATAGTACATCCATATGCTTATTTGATAAATCATAAAGACATTCTACAATGATAGCTCTCTGAAAAACATCTCCTTCATAATATCTTTTACTAAAGATAAATCCATCTGCATTTGGAAAATAACTATTAATAGTTGTGTCTGAATTATTGTTTTCCAATTGATTTATAATATATTTAATCCCTTGAGTTGATAATGTTTCTATTTGTTTTTTAATTCCAATCTTTCTTTCGGATACATTTTTTTTGAATAGGTATTCATTGTCATGGTTAACTCTTTTTATTTGCCTAGAAATAAGTTTTTTTATATCGTCTCTAAGATTTATACATTTATTTAGATTAAGCTTGATATTAGACTTCCAACCTTGACAATTTATGTAATCAAATTCTTTTAAGGCCTTTTCATAATGATAGATACTTAATTCAAGACAGTTGATGGCTTCTCCATTGAAAAAAATATATTTCCCTAAATTTTCAGAAGTTAGAGATGCAATGTCTAGTTCACTATTGATAATGGTTTGTGTAATTAAAAAACTAAAGTTTCCATTTTCCCAGTCTAATTTCCAATCATTAACATCATCGAACAGATTCATTCCTATATAAAAATGGTCAATTGAATTCTCAATTTGAATCAAATACTTAATATTATCTGATTTATATGCCATAGCAATTGGTAATGCTTTAGCAAGTGCTGAATTACCTGAGTACCATTGTTCCATTTGATTGGTTTCAATTGGGGTAATTTTTTTACGATGGTTATTTAATTCATTGCTAACTGATAATACATATTGATGATAATATTTTTTAAAATGACTCCAGTACAAATTTGAAGGCTCAATAAGGTTATACATTTTATGAAGACTATCTTCTCTTAATGCAATTGCCATTAGTAAAAATTCCGGATCAAAAAAATTTTCTTCATCAACCAACTTGTCTGTTGCTAGCACTGAAAAAAAATAATAATTAGAAGCTTCAGTTAATTCTACAAGAAAGTCTTTCGATAAAGAATCAAATATTTCTAAAAAAAAACTGGCTAAACTTCCACTGTTTTCCTTTTTATTAGAATCAATGAAAGAATTAAAATGCTTTAAACAGTTTGATAGCTTATAACTCTCTGCATATGTTTCTATTTTTTTTATTACTGACATAATTAATTCTCAAGAAGGTAGGTTAATATTATACTTGTGTTTCAATTAAATCTTTCAGTTCTTCTTCAAAATATTCATTTAATACCTGATTAAATAATTTGGGAAAATCCATACAATTTGATCGGTTTAGATTTATATCTTCAGATGGTTTCATCATTCCGGCACATCCTCCACCACACCAAAAGGCGTATTTGCATTTACTGCATTGATCTGTTTTTCCGACAGTGCGTTCATGCCAAGCATCCATTGCCTTGTCATTAATTTTTAGGTCGTCAGAAAAACTCCCAACACTATGACTTTTAATACCAATTTTTTCCCAACAAGTATAAATATCACCTGTTGGTCCAAGAATAAACATTCCACTTTGTGCGCCACAATAACTAATTTTTGGGGTAAACAACTCTTGACCTTTAGCTATTTTATTAATTGATAATTTTAAGTTGGCATCTGAAACTCTAAATAAGTTGTCTTCAGGATTTTTTTTCTTTAAGTCTTTACCTTGTTTATAAAAGTCTATACAGCTTATTTCATTGGTATTAGATGTATATTCTTTGTCATGATCAATAACTCGAGCCAGATAGGTTCTAAACTTTTTATTGTCAAGGAAACCCTTTTCTCGATAAAATTTCATTAAATCCTCAACTTCATGGAAATTTGAACTATCAAGGTTAATTCGGTTTTGGATTTGAACTTCTTTCTCTAAGGCTAGAGAGAAGTTACTCATTATTTTTGTAAAAGTATCTTTGTTCTCAAAGTGAATTCTACGTTTATTATTAGTCTCTTTATTTCCATCAATCGAAACATGCAAATAATCTATGTTTTCTGGCCCAAGTAATTCAGAAAAATGGTCAAGGTCATAACAATTCGTGGTCGCTCTAAACGAATAGCCACGGTCTTTTCCTTGTTCAATGATGTACTTAACTATTTCATAGTTCTCCTTCATAAGAGGTTCTCCACCATACAGTCCGATAGAATCCTTGATTTTTTTTCGGTCCGGTTGAATTATTTCAATAGCATTAAAGGCCTTATCCACTAGTTCTTTTGTAAAAACAGCTTTTTTCCATTTGTTTCCATAATCAGATACTCCATTTTCATAACAATAAGGACATCTGAAATTACAGTTTTCAGTAACAGCAAATAGAAAAGAGTTTTGCTTAGGTTGCTTTTTCTTTTTACTCTTATGAACATAGTGAGATAATTCTTTTAAAAGTTTATGCTCTTGTTCTTTACTCTTATCTGTTATATATCCTCTATTTGTAAGTAAATCCTTTGTATCAATGTCAAAATCACTGGGTATGTTATCTTCCTTGCTATGTTTTTTTAATTCTATTGCAATATCTCTTGTAACAATATCAATTGCACCTGTATATCCATGAACTAAAACAAAGTAGTCTGGATATTTATTTATTTCGGTATAAATATTATAGCTTGATACTCTCATAATTAATTGTTTCTTTTATTTAAAATCTTTTTTTCTATAATTTATTTTCTTCCATAAATTCGATTTCATCATTACACAATTATTATATGGCATATATAATGAAGCAAAGAAATAAGCCTCCTTTAAATATTATAGCATTCTATTTCTTTACAGATATACAGACTACACTTTATATTTTAACAAATGGAGAATCCTAAATATTTCTAATACCATATTTGTTCACCTTCTTTGTATATAAAAATTCTTTCTTGTTTGCCTTTAGTTAAATTTCTAATATAGCAAAGCGAATTTGAAGGAACGTTTTTATATATGATCATATTTGAAGATGCTAATTGTTGCCCTAAGGAAATCCATCTATCATCCCAATAAAATACTTCATATAAATTACGAGGTTCAATAACATTATTACCATTCCTTGGTAAAAAATCAATCTCTTTAATTTTTTTTGGCGATTCAAATTCCAGTCCTATCCAGGAATAGTCTGCACTATCTGCATGAAAAAAAGTTAAAACATCTCCATCAAACGCATTTTCTTTAACCCTGTCCCTAAATGAGGGATGGGTTTGTCTATTTGTAATGATTTTACCTTTTATTTCTTTGTCTTTCTCATCAAAAAAGTGAAGTTCGGCTACGTTACAAAAAGAGCCGGGAGGACTCATATATCTAATATATTTATAGGATTTTTGTAAGTTTACTTGTTGCTTTTGAATAAGCTCACTATTCACTCCACTAATTTTATAAATAATATTAGATTTTTTAAATAAACTATCGTTACTTAACTCAAAATAGCCACCATTCATTCTATTAATAAATTCTTTTATTCTCTCCGTTAGAGGATATTTCCTGGTCAAACACAATGTGATTAAACTATCCCTCCGTGGCTCTAAATAATTAATTTTACCATTCTCATCTAATAAAAAAGGAAAGCTTAAACTAGTTGTACCGTAAGTATCAATAGATGTGGGCATATAAATATTACCTACTCCAATATCTTTAAACAAACAGGCATTTTTATTTTTGTCATGAATAATATTTCCCCAAGAAACAGGATACCATGTCATATTATTAAATACAGATAAATAAACAATAGAGTCAGCATAAGATTTTTCACCTATAGAAAGCGTTACATCTTTTACTCTAATATAATCAGCTGTAACATCTGAAATATACTTATTATTAAGATAATCTGGGAGATAATTTTTATTTCCATATAAGGAGCTATAACTATTTTTATTTATTTCAAAACCTATTCTATATACTTTTGCAAGCTTATAATGATCAGACTTAAAACGCCTTAACGTATCCACCTGAGCTGGAACGACAAAAGGAGTAGATTTACACTGCTCATCAATTATAGCATTCCAATGATGACCTGAACATAAATTTGCATATAACGGAGTAAAGTCATGTACACAAGGTATTGCATAAGCACTACAGATATATTGCATATATTCACATAATTCTTTACATGAACCATATGATAATTCTCTCAAAGATGAATACGTCAAATCCGGAAGAGACATTCCTGATTTTAAATGAAAATTATTCATTCTTTTTGTAACACTATTTACAAGATATAAGGTAGCATCTTCAACATTTTTATATTGAAAAACAGTATCTCCAAAATCTTTAAATACACTGTCTCTCCAGTTTTCAAAATTTGCGGAATTAAACCGATAAGGCAAAATGTATTTTTGAATGAATGAATCTTTATAATCCTTTGCCCAGAAAGCACTTTGTACACTATTGTATGTTTTTCTAATATTACCTATTAAATAGTTGGCCTCAATTTCTTTTGTATCATTCTTCTGTTTAAAGTTTAATGAAAAAACTATTCTTTGTAAGGAATCTACATTTATATTATGTTTTAATATTAAGTTAGTTAAAGAATCATATTCTTCCCCAACAAAATGAGATCTTTCGCAAATATCCTTTAATAAATATAATGCATGATTTAACTTAAGAGAATCATTTTTAAATTCTTGCTTAAATTTCACAACTAATTTTTCTTCGGATGATTGACAAGAAAAAAGAAGCATTGTAAATATAATATTCAGAAGAAAAAAGAATTTCTCTGGCAGCTTCATAGTTATTAATAATTAGGAATGATTGCTCAATGATAAACAGTAAAATTTACTTTATATCATCATGGTTAATTTTTTAAATCTATATATTTTTCTCTAATATTTTACGTCCTTAACATAAATAGAAATTATTATGATTTATTGTCACAAAAATACGCGTTAGGTGTGCCACGATATAACACTGTTATTTATTTTCTAAAAAAAGTTAATAAGATATTCCATGATTATTCAATCAATGATACATGTAGATCAAATTTTATACTCTCTATCTTTTAAATAAAGGTAAGCATCAATAATCAACATAATATGAATGGATAAAATTCCAAATTATATTTGTTCCTATATTCAATTACTAAAAACTTAATTATTAGACCTTACTTCAAAAAATAGACTAACTAACAAACATAATATTCACTAATCCATTCTATAAGATCAAAATCATTTAGTAAACAATAACTATTACTTTGTCTATTATATATAATCTCTGCACCACAATCCTTAAGCTCTTCTATATAACGGTGAAGGGTACGTTTTGATATATTAATTTCTTTCATGATATCTTTTGCTGAAAAACAATTCTGTCTTTGAATTAATTTCAAGAGTTTCATTTTGTTTAACAATACATTTTCCATAGTTAGGTATTTGTTTAATCAATTAGTTGTAATTCTTAATAATTAAGAATGTTTTTGAACTTTAAAAACGTTAAAAATATAAAATAAAATACAATTAACCTAAATAACATCTCATAATAAACATATACACATACTACTCTACATCAACATATTAACTCACACATACAGTACTATTCCACATGTTAAAGTACATTTTTACAGTAAATAAGTTTAATACACAAAGGATAGCATTCTTAAATTTATTCTTTTTGTTAAATACAAATATTAAATTCATTTCAATAACAGAGTATTATTGTTTTCTAAATATACCAAATTCCTTCCCCCTATTGGCATTTATATAATATTCCAATAGGGGGAAGCTTTTTTAAAGCTGATTTATAATTATTAGTAATCGATTCAGGTTAGATACAGATACACAACTGTCTTTTTTATCTATCAATAAAGCATTTTAATCAAACCTCATATCTATAAATATTCAATTTAGTTTATCTTTAGATTATTAAACAATAACCTATGAACAGATACTTTATCTTAATTATATTACTATTCTCGTCAGTTATTATTAATGCCCAAAATTCACCCAACTGGACAAATGCATCCTGGCGTACAACTCAATATCCTAATAATACATTCTTAGTTGGTTACTCGGAAGATGTTAAATCTTCTGATGAATCCATTGCAGAATCATTACAAAGGATTAAAAATATGGCTATTGGTGATTTAGCTAAAAGCGTTGTATCTTCAATTAAAACAGTTTCTCAAAACTACGCACAAAGCACACAGTATGGTGATCAGGAAGAGATAAAAAAAACATTTGAAACTCAAACTCAATCAGAATCTGATGCTCAGATCAATAATATCAAAGTAGAAACATTTCATAATAAAGAAACCAATTTTATTTATGCTTTTGCTTTTGTAAACCGATATGAAGTAATTGGCTATTACAAAGCCAATATAAATATGAATATTCAGCAGATTGAAGGTTCTATTAAGACTGCTAATGAACTAATTGCCATATCTGAAAAAACAAAGGCACAAGAGGAACTACAAAAAACGATTCCTCTTTTTGCTAGAAATGAATATGCTCAAGGTCTTTTGACTGCAGTTGATAAAAACATTGATGATTCGGGACTGCAAATGAAAAAATCGGTGGAATTACGAAATTCTGTAATCCAAAAACTCACAGAACTTGAACAGGGAATATATATTTATATTACCTGCGATGCTATTCTTTTTGATCATAATGATAAAACTCTGGAAAACAAAACAAAAGCAGGATTATCAGAAAATGGATGTAGTTTTACCAATGAGATGAACCAAGCTGACTATATTATTAACATTCAAGCAAAAGCCCGTAAAAATATAGTTTACATGGATATTTATTCCAGTTATGTAGATGCTGAAATTACACTTACAAAAGTATTTAATCAAAAAATTGAATACGAAAATAAAATTACTAAAAAAGGAAACAGTATAAGTAATTACGAAGAGGCAGCCATCGATGCATTTGATGAATTAGCCCCTATATTGGTCAAAGATTTACTTACAAGGATAAAAAAATAATTTATTTTTGTATTTCACAAAACTAAATACACAATAAAACAAGCCATCAATAAGCAATATTCATACAGAAGTTTGACTATTGGCTAGTTCTTCAGAAGATTCTCGACGAGCGACATGGCGAATTAAAACAAATTATTTATGAAACACTTACTCCTAATCTTTTTATGCTTTCTTACAATTGCTGTATTTGCTCAGGATGATAAAAAAGTAGCAGTATTTAATCCTGATGGTGAAATTTCTGATGGAATTAAAAGTATTGTTCGTGAAGAAATTAGTAATGCCATTGTAAATACTCCTTTATATACAGTAGTAGAACGTACAATGATTGAAAAGGTACTTGCGGAAGCTCAGTTTCAAAGCAAAGGTCTGGTGGATGATTCACAGATAAGTAAATTAGGTAAAATGATGGGTGCCGATTTGGTTTGTTATGGCTCTGTAGTTCCATTAGGTAATAATTATTATATCTCCCTGAAAATGGTTGATGTTACCACTGCAAAAGTGATCTTACAATCCACGGGATCAACCAAACAAGGTACTGATGACTTAATTCTTGTTAGTCAGCAAATTGCCAATAAGTTAGTTAAAAACAATAATTATACCCCACAACAAGTTGTTAAATCGACTACTGTACAAAAACCTGCAGTGCAACAAGAATCAGCAGATGGTGATGTTTTACTTATTGCAATACGTCCTGACAAAAATTCAGAATTGGCAAAATCCATTATTGATAAGATTACCCTACGTTTCGGAGAAAAATTTAACATTAAGGTAGCAGATCAGGTTTCAAATGGTTCTGTAGCATATATTTGTGGTAAGTTCAGATCCCGATACAAAAGCAAATATATTGCACTGATTACCCTTAAAGAATCTAAAAGTGAGGTTTATTATATCGCCGAAACTTTAGATGCTGTATCAAAAAGAAGAATTGGAACTCCGGTAAAGGAAGCTTTAAAAACGAAAAAATTATCTTCCGCTGAGATTGTTGAAGAAATTGTTGGTCAATTTAACCATTTAATTAAATAGATACATCCCATTATTCTATGAAAAAAAACATTTGCATTCTTTCACTTATTCTATTTATATCTTCAACATTAAAGGTAAGTGCTCAGGATAAAACACCCTGGAATGGTAAAAAATGTGCAGTAGTTCTTACTTATGATGATGCATTAAATGTTCACTTAGATAACGTAATAACCAGTCTTGATTCGTTCGATATCAAAGGAACTTTTTATTTACAAGGTGAAGCGGCTGTTATTAGAGAAAGAATGGACGAATGGCGTTCTGCTGCCGAAAACGGGCACGAGTTAGGTAATCATTCACTTACACATCCTTGTGACGGGCAAGGAGAAGATCGTTCATGGGTATCTGAGGAAAATGATTTGAGTAGATATTCTGTCTACAGAGCAGTTAATGAAATTAGAATTAATAACACTATACTACAAGCCATTGATGGAAATACAGAAAGAACCTTTGCATATCCTTGTGGTGATTCATATATAGATACAATAAACTACTATACCCAAGTAAAAGATGAATTTGTAGGTGCCAGAGGAGTAAAAACCGGAATGCAACAATTAAAAGATATTGATCTAAACGACATTCAGTGTTATATGATAAATGGTGATTCAGGTGCTAATATGATTAACCTCGTAAATAAAGCAATTGAAACAAAGACATTATTAGTATTTCTATTTCATGGTGTTGGTGGAGAACATGGTATAAATGTTTCATTAGAAGCTCACCAAAAGCTAATACATTATATTGCTGAGCATCAAAATGAAATATGGAATGCTACACTGGTTGAGGTTGCAAGGTATATTAAAGAGAATCATATACAATAAGAAATAAAGTTATATACAGATAAAAGAAATGCGATTAATTGAATTCAATTAATCGCATTTCTTTTATCATGTTGCATGAAAAAAGTATTCCAATGCCATTATTCTTTAATATGCTTACTAAAATCAATTTTCAAACAAATATTATGAACTCTACTCTTAAATTCAAAAAGATCTAATTGTGAATTATTTAACAAACCATAATCATAAGTATAAACTAAACAAAATCTGCCAACTCCTATACCTCCACCATAAACAAGATCATAATGAAATGCTTTAAATGCACCATCACTACCTACCTCAATATCTATATTTGGTAACTCCTCCTGAATATTTTTAACACTTGCCGGAACACTACCCCACGAACTGGAAGAACCACCCAATCGATAATTATCGGTTTCTCCATTAAAACATAAACCTAGTTTATGACCAAAGGAAGCATACAATTTAATTTTTTTGTTTACCAAATAATAGTTAAACACCATCGGTACACCAACATAAGGCATTTTATAAATATACTTATATGTTTCAGTGGCACTATAATGCCATTCCGGATCGCCATATTCATCATCAGGTCCATAGGTATCAGTCACTATTTTTTGATTCTGCTCATAGCCTTTGTTTCCAATGGAAATACCACTTTCTAATCGCAAATTCTTCCAAACCCCAAACTCAAAAAATACACCCATATTATATGATCCAGTACTTTTAAAATCGGTATTAAAGGTAAGAGATCCTAAACTGCCTAGATTAATTGGGGAAGACTTATCCTCATAATTTAAAAGAGATCCACCACCATATATACCCCATTTAATTTGTGCATTAGAAGAAATGCTTACTATTAATGCAAATGCAACGAATAATGTAAATTTCAATTTCATAGTTTTATTTCATAGATGTTTTGATTAATTAATTTAAATATTCGAAAACAAAAATAGTATTTTCCATAATACACTCACTATCCATTAAAAATATAATAATCAACTATTGCTTAATATATTAATGCAAAACCACTTTCTCATTTAAGTTTCTCGAATACAAATCATTTATTCTTTTCAACTAAAATGCAATGTAACAATTTGAAATTCATTTTCATCTAAAATACCATTCAGGTTTATATCACTAATTATCATCATAAATAATTCTGATATACCTATTTTACTAAGCGGGATTATTTCGCCATTCATTTTAATAGCATTCACATCGCTTTTTAACCTTAGAATGTTATCCTTTTCTGAGATCAGTTCAGCTCGTTGTTCTCCCTCCTTTTCATATACTATATATTGATGGATTCCATATTTTCCTTCATACAAAGAATAAAACTCATAAGGTCCCCTTACGGCACTACCTGTTCCTGGCATAAAAAAAGGAATATCTGAAATATATTGTCCGTCCTTAATATAATTTAAGTCTTCTATATTCGTTGATATTGCGATTTGAGTAGCATAAAATCTTCGTCTTTCTAAATCACTCTCTAAAGAATTAAACTCAATTGCAAAAGACTGCTTTTTAATAGTTATTTCTGTCTGATTTTCAATAAGCTCAATCGTCTTTTCTCCTTGCAAAAAGGCACATTCAATATTGTATTCTTTTGATGGGGAACAAAGACCCATCAATCCAACCAGAAAATAGGTTAAAATCATTCTAAAAATTAAATAGATTAATAAAATAAAAGGGGGAGAATGCTGTTGTTCTATGCGAAACGAAGATAAAAAATATACTTAATCTAAAAACTAAGTGTTAAGTGTAATTCCACCAATAATAACTATTCTTTGACCATAACACTATAATTCATATTTAAACGGATAAAGTCAAAAGTTCACGAATTCAAATAAAGCATATACAAATTCAAAAATACTATATGCACAATCAAACCTGTTCAATTTTAAATCTAACCCATACCTATCTTTGAAAATAACATTTCGAATGGATAATTCAATTAATCTAATTAAATCATAATGAAAACACTAACTACTAAACTTTTAAAAAGCATTTTATTTACAAGTTATCTTTTTGCATTGACTGCATTAACCTCATGCGATAAAGATTCCATAAGTACGCTCCTGGAGGATAGTAACGAAACTATTATTAAACTGGACACTGATGATTGCGTACCAACCGGCGATCCAATTGTACTTCCTGATGATGATTTTGTCATGACGTATATTACAGGTTCTGTTAATGAAGAATCTACTGTTTATTGTTTCAATAACAAAGGAGAAATATTATGGAGAACCACGCTATATGAAACTCCAAAAGATCCTATTTATAACAATGGACAGATTATATTAGCATGCCAGGAATATGTATATGCCTTAAATTCAGATGATGGTTCAGAAAACTGGAAATATAAAATTACCGGAGATGGTATGTATATTACAAAAGTAATTTATAAACCTTGCATTACATCTGAAGGAAACATTATTTTATGTTTAGACTCATATATTTTAGAAGATCTGGTAACTGCTGTTCCTGCCAAAATGGTATGCCTGAATCCATCTGGAAATTTAAATTGGGAACAAACATTTGCTGCAAAAGATAATTATTGGGATCGTTTTACAAAATTCTCTGCTCCGATTGCTAATTCTAATGGAATTTATAGTATAGTGCATATCTCAGGATCTAATGGCACTACTGCTTATCTTAAGCAATTTAACTCTACAAATGGAAGTTTAATAGAAAACTATATTTTAGACGATTATATCAATTGTAAATTACATTGTTCCAATAAAAATGGGGATATCTTTTTTAGTGGAGATGACGATATAAATTTCGAAACTAAATTCTTTGCTCTTAGTTCAACTTTCGAAGAAAAATGGAGTGTTTCATATGGAAATAATTCAATAAATAACCATGCTGTAATTGACAATGACGGAAATATATACCTAAGTGTTGAAGACGGATTTTTATATAAATATTCGGCTGATGGTTCAGAACTATTTGCATCAAACCTACAAAAGATATTTGTGAGAGGTGAGATGCTAATTGCCAATGATGGCAACATATATAAGAGCTGTCAGGGAGTAGAAAAAATAAATCCTCAAACCGGTAAATCAACAAGCATTCCTATTGAAGCATCAAGTCTTTCTGATATATCAATACTTAGTGATGGTACTATAATATACAGCGGAATTGGTGAAATGTATATGCTTCCTTCCGACGCTAAAGGAATCTCTTCAAATGCACAATGGCCTTCTTACGGAGCAAATCTTGGAAATACCAGCTACTGTAACTAAAAAAACGTATATAGAATGAATAGAAATAATATTTTAAACCTGCTAGGGGTATTATTTTTTAGTGTACTCCTGGCATCTTGCAATAAAGATGATTTAAAGGCTCTTATAACTGAAAGTAATGCAACTGTTATAAAATTAAACACAAGCGATTACGTACCTTATGGTGTACCTATTGTACTTGATAATGATGATTTCATTATGTTTTTTGGTTCAGATGCAGATTACAATAAAGTAATCGTATATCGTTTTAATAAGAAAGGAGAAATAATATGGAGTACAAGTTTAAACGAGAAATCTGCATATCCTATATATCACAACGGACAATTACTTTTTGCATGCGCCAATAATTTATATGCAATAAATGCTGCCAATGGTGATTTGAACTGGGATTTCCCATTAACAAGTGAAGGTGTAGACATAACTAAAAATACATATAAACCATGTATCACTTCAGAAGGGAACATAATTGTGTGTCGTGACGCATATCTCTACAATTATATGTCAACTGTTCCAGCAAAAATATTTTGTATTTCACCAACTGGAAATAAAGTTTGGGAAAATATTTACAGCACTCAAGATGAGAATACAGAGCGCTATACTAAATTTTCCGCTCCAATAGCAACTTCTCAAGGATTATATAGTGTTTTACATACTTCAAATGGACTTAATTATAATGCCATTCTTATAAAGTTTAATTCATCTAATGGAGATGAAATGAAAAGTATTGAATTCAGTGAATATTCTGGATGTCGATTGCACTGCTCAAATACTAATGGAGATATTTTCATTAGTGGTAATGATTATTTAAACAAGGAAACTTGTTTTTATTCCTTTAGCTCATCATTACAAAATAACTGGAGTGTTTCATTCGGTGATAATTATGTAGCGAATAGAGCTGTAATCGACAATAATGGTAATATTTATATTGGTGTAATTGACGGCTACCTGCATAAGTTTTCATCTTCCGGAACTGAAATTTTCTCCTCAAATCTGGAAAGAATTTTCATTGGAGGTGAAATGCTTATTGCTAATGATGGCAATATTTATAAATGCCTTCAAAACCCTGAAAAAATTAATCCACTCACAGGTGAGTCTACTACTATTCCATTAAATTCAATAGCCGTTTCTGACATTTCAATGTTGAGCGATGGTACAATTATTTGCTCAGGAATGGATGAGATGTTTTTGGTACCTACCTCTGCAAATGGAATCTCTTCGAATGCTCAGTGGCCATCATTCGGAGGTAATCCGGGGCATACGAGCTATAATAATTAACCAGAAATAATAACAGTGGCAAAAGAAACTTTCATTGTCGACACAATCGATTAATAGACTTTTAATTAAGCTTTTGAAGAAATAAAATGTGCATTTTTAATAGAACAATTAAGCTCTAATTAAAAATGCACTTTATATTTTCTTTCCTTAATAATGGTTTTTGATCTTTTCAACTCAGTACCAAAAATGAAGCACTTATATTATAAGCTAATTACTAACACTATCTTTGCTAATACAGTCAATTATATAATCTTCAAAACTTAAAGGAATAGTCAAAACATTTTCCTGAATTCTTTGAATACTATTGATTCTTAATTTACACTTTAGTCCCCACTCTACAATAATCTCTTTAATTTTCTGTAACTCCTGCTTATTTAATTCCTGAAGGTGCTTATTGAATACACGTTTTGACAACTCTGTGTATAGGTTATAGTATTCGTTAATGACTAATTTAAATATGTGTTCAAATTCATTTACATTGATTGAATCATTGGCAATGATCTGAATTAATGGTGGATATGTATGGCTTTCTACGGCAACATCGAGGTGTTTACGTATAATTTGTTTTAATGAATCTCTTTCTACATAAGTTAATTTATATGGTGAGATTGAATCAATTCCTATATAATCTCCAAACTCTGCTGAATTTATTGCAGGATCCGGTGAGTTTAAATTTGATTCAATAAATATGCTGTCATTTAAGAAGTATATGTTTAATGGATTAAAAAATTCATCTTTTAATGAATGAGGACAAACAAATCCTTTAACCCTAATATAATACTGAAAATCTGTCTGTGGATTTAAATAAAACTTCAGAAAATAATCTCCGGTATATTCGTGCTCATAACATCTTTGATAAGCAGAATCTATCAATTCCTTTAGTGTAATATTATCAAATACTAAATCTGTATCTGTAATAGAAAACAATGTACGATAAGACTCCGACTGAATAAAAGAGTCACAACTATATTTAGATTTACATGAAACAACAAATACGACAAGTACAGCTAATAAACACTTCACTTTCAAATATTTTTATAGGATTTAATTTTGTTATTTATAGTTCTGCTCAAATAACAATTAATCCCTCTTTAACAAGCTATAAACTTCCAAATCAGTATAAACATCACCTGTTAATAATTCACCATCGCGTTCAATGCCTTCAAACTGAAATCCTAACCTTTGGGGAATCTTTTTACTTGGTATATTACCTACGGCACACCGTATCTGAATTCTATTCATTTCTAGAGTATCAAAAGCAAACTCACAAAGCTTTTGTACACATTTGGTTACAATGCCTTGTTTCTGATAATCTTCCGAAAGCCAATAGCCTATTTCGGTCTTTTTATTTTGTCTATCTGTATCTCTGAATCCTGCAATGCCAATAAACTCTCCCTTTTTTCTAATCGCGAAGATATATTCAAAATGCTCTTCAGGTGCAGTAATAACAGACTCTATATAATCTTCGGTATAAGAAAGCTCCTTTGTAAACGCAACAAAAGGCAGCCATTTTCCTAAATATTCTCTTTGACTATCTATTGTATTAAATATATCAATACCATCGTCATGATCTATTTGTTTTAACTCAATTACTTTATCTACTTTTATTTTCATATGATTATAATTTATTTTCATCGGCCATATGGAACTCGCCAATTTAGTCATCCTCGTGTGTGAGAACTTTTTCTCATGGCTCGTTTGATGATTTAATAATTCAAATTACTTCAATTGTAAATGTATATGGTCATCGTGCCTAACGGCTTTGCACCCTTGAAAACGAACTCTGTTATCTGTAATACCCATTCTTTTTTTCAAATAGGGTTCTATAAAAACCTTCCCAACGCTTTTATTATCAAGAATAGATGCTATCAATATTTTTGTACCTCTTTCTGAGAAATTCAGATTTGAATTGATCTTACCCATTGTTAAATATTTAGGAAAATCATATTGATAAAACCCCCTCTCCTTACAATAGCTGGTTTGATCAAACTCATTATCCTTCGGTTCTTCGAACACTCCATACCCACTGAATGACTTGCTTTTATTGACTATAGTTCCATCCTTATTTTCGTATACCAAACTAAAATCGATTTTATTTCCATCGTTATGGCTCAAATGAGGCAACAATGGAAAGCCTTTGTAAAATGGAAAGCAGGCATCCAAATATCTGATCTGAATAGATTCCGCAATCAAATCAGGATGGTTCGACAAGTCTTTTAATACCATATTAAGTTCAGGAGTTACATAATTGCGGTTTAAAACAATAGTCAAATAATTAACCGGTTTGATGTTTTTAGCATATATTACCTTTTCTCTACCCAATAGTGGTGCAATAACCGGAATAATTAAAAAAGTAACTAATGAATAAGTTGCTATAAATACAAGCGCTGAGTTCCATTTTTTTTTTCGAGCTAACCATATTGATAATAGATATACAATCCCTCCTACTTGAGTAAGTATAGTTAAAACACAAAATATGAATACAATTATAAATACACGAAAAATTTTAAATACCATAGAGTTAGTTCTGAAACATTAAGGCTTAATTACAAAATGCTTATTATCTGCCCTAAATTTAGGTAATTATTTACTTGTCAGGTCAAATAGTCTAGTAAAACTTTATGATCTAATATTTACAATCATTCATTTCGCTTATGTAATAATACCATTTCTATAAAACAGTATTATACACTCTGGGGATCTGCTTCTGGATTGCTCCGTATTTACGGTAATTGAAAACCATATACAAGTCATATAAAAATCATACTAAAGTCATACCAAACTCACTGATTTATGAGTTTGGTATGACTTTAGTATAGGTTTAATATAGCTTATATATGATTTATAAACATAGCTGTATAGTATTTGTCCAGAACCAGATATGAAGCAGCATCGAATAAAAAAAGCCGATTCTAAAACAGAACCGGCTTTACAAACTATATACTAATCAAAAATTTTATGCTTTAGTTGATTTCTTTGGTAATACTGAATTAGGACTTTTGCCTTCAGTAAAAAAGGTTTTAATATTATCAAAAGTTGTTTCAGCAATATTTAAAACGGCTTCTTTAGTAAAGAATGCCTGATGCGCAGTAATCAACACATTAGGGAATGTTTGTAAACGTACAAACTTATCATCCTGGATTACCGTTTCAGAGTGATCTTCAAAGAACAACTCTTCTTCTTCTTCATAGACATCCAATCCTAAATAACCAACTTTTCCTTTTTTCAGACCAACGATAACAGCATCAGTATCAATTAACGGACCACGACTGGTATTAATAATCATAACACCTTGCTTCATTGAGGCAATGGCATATTCGTTAATCATATGAAAGGTTTCAAATGTTAATGGACAATGTAATGAGATGACATCACTCTGTTTATAAATATCCTGAAGATCAACATACTCAATTCCTGCTTTTTTTAATTCTTCATTAGGGAATTTATCGTAAGCAATTACTTTACATCCAAAACCTTTTACCAGGTTTATAAAGATTTCGCCAATTTTACCTGTTCCTATAACACCAACAGTTTTACCATGCAAATCGAAACCTAACAATCCATCCAGGGCAAAATTACCATCTCGAACTCTGGTATAAGCTTTATGAAACTTACGATTTAAACTTAAGATTAATCCTAAAGTATGTTCAGCAACTGCATAAGGTGAATATGCAGGAACCCGAACTACATTAATCTCATATTTTTGTGCTGCATCAATATCTACATTATTAAATCCGGCACAACGTAAAGCAATTTGCTTTACACCATTCTCCTTTAAACCTTTAATTATTTCCTCATCAACTGTATCATTAACAAATACACAAACAGCATCAAATCCCTTTGTTAAAGGAATGGTTTGTTTATACAATCGTGCTTCAAAATAGGTAATATCGTATTTAAAATTTTTATTGAGCTGGGTAAAAGAATCCACAACCCACTTTCTACTGCTAAATACCGCTAGTTTCATTTTATCTTGTTTGCTATTCATCTGTTTTTCTTTTAAGATTCAAGACATTAGATAAGTGAAAATAGAATCATTAAATTGATCATTGTAAATCATCCATCCTACTATATATCTATACTTTTATCCTGTTAATTCTTACTCTTATTTTATTTAATACATATTGCTAAAATATGAAGGAAACAAATGTACGAACAACATGTTTGTACTCTATGTTATTATTTCTAAAAAATAATTTGTTATTGTTATCTTAAATTTCTCCGGCTTTCTTTAATGTTAAACGTGAAATAAGAGGTCCGGATATTTCATGTATTAAAGCAGCACCTATAACAACACCTATTATTGTAGAGGCTAAATCTTTATATTCAGGTGCCTTAGTTAATAAAATGGATAAACCAATTACTATTCCACCCTGAGGTATTAAACCTCCTGCTGCAAACTTCTTAATTTTAGGATCGGTATCGAGAATACTTGAAGCTGTAAATATTCCACCAAACTTTCCAATTGCTCGTGCTATGATATAAATTACAATCAAAGAAACACTTCCGGCAACCGATGATAATTGCAAGTGTAAACCTGATAACGAAAAGAAAATTACAAATATCAATTCATCAGTATATCTTTCCATCAACTTAAATATCTTATCCGACATTGGATTAAAATTGGTAACTACTGCTCCTAAAGCCATTGTTGCCAGTAAGGATTCAAAACCCCAATATTCAGACATACCATAAGCGAATAGTACCAGACCAAATGTTAATACAATTAACGAACCTTCTGTTTCTTTTTTAACCAGTTTTACAATCAGATAAAACAGCACTCCTACTATAACACCTATTAATACAGCAAAAAGAATATCAATACCCATTTCCGCTAGTTTAGGTCCTAATTGAATATCATTGTTTCCTAAAAAGAAAGGAGCAAAAGCTGCAACCAAAGTATAAATAATAATACCTACCAAATCATCAAAAGCTGCAATCTGTAACATAGCATTACTAACAGGTCCTTTTGCTTTGTATTCATGAATTACAGCCAATGTAGCAGAAGGATCTGTAGGTGCAGCCAATGAAGCCAATAACATACTAACTGCAATGATTACATATAAAGAAGTATAAACATTTGAGGTAAAATATAGCCACACTACCATAAAAATAAACACTGCTAAAAAGGCAAAAAGCGATTCGCTTAAGGTCAACCATAATACCGTTTTACCAGTAGCCTTTAAATTAGCTGCCGACAAGCTTCCTCCTATCGAAAATGTAATAAATGATAAAGCTATGGTTAAGAGAGGATCTGTATGATCCACAAAATCGGCATTCATTATACCTGTTACATCAGGATTAAGCAGTATCCCTGCCAAAATATACCCTGAAATCTTAGGTAGTTTAATTTTTTCAGCAAGCTCACCAAGGATAAAACCTGCAAAAACTAAAACTCCAATACTTAAAATAATATTCATAATCTTAAATTTTATACCAATACATTTCACATTCCAGACTATCCTTATTATAAGAATAAAAAGTCAAATTAATTGGCTTATATATTTATGCTTTAACAAGATAAAATGTAGATATTATATTATTGAGGCACGAAATAAGAGCTAAGGCATTCAATAATCTCCTGTTAAAAACTAATTGTAGAATGTTTTTTATTTTTAATACAACAAAAAAATCGTCCCTTTGTTTTTGTTAACTAGTAAATAGTTGACTTCACTTCAAAATTAACAGCTATAAAGCATCTATCAAAGTTTGAAGCGTTAATGTTTCCTTAAAAAACATTTTATTTATTAAGCCTACCTGATAGTTTGAATGATTTACATAGTAAACATAGAAGTAAGTAATTTATTACTGTAAGCAAAATATGTTTTTAACCGGATTGCAATTATTGCACTTAGAGAGAGCAAAGTCAAGTTCACTTGTACTATGCCGAACGATGCAATAATAAATGAAATAATCCTCTCAACTTTTTCAAAGAGCTATACTGTTTTTATATGCTATAATTTATCATATTTACATGATTTATATTTCACGGATTACGCTGTGCTAAATCTGGGATAATTGAATGAAAACATATTCCTGTAAAATTTGATTGAATATGAATGAATATTATTTATTACTTGGCAAACCTTTAGCTGGTTTTTTAGGCAATTCACTGCAATATAAAGGTGTGGATAGGGATAAAACATTGTATTACCATTGTGAATTTGCCCAATACAATACTGAAGTACTAATAGATAATGAGTATGATGCAATAAATGCCTTTGAATCAATCCCTCAAAATAAATTATCAAATGAAGACATAGATTTAGTATATGTAAGTCTGAATAAAGATATTAATAAGTACCAATTTTTAGGTTGGGATGTTTCTTGGAATTTTGAGAATTCGATAATCGCTCAATTATTAGATATCCCTTATTGGTTATCAGTTAATGCATCTACAGATAATTTTAAGATTTATAGAGACACTTTTTACAAAAAACTAAATGATTCTGTTTTATTCGATACCTATGAAGATGCCAATGAATTAATAAGTGTAATTTCTGAGTCTTCCTTAAATATAAAAGAATGTGAATGGTTAGATTATGAGATATTTCCTATTGCTATTTATTTAGTTAGAAATAAATAGTCATGTAAGCGTATATTTAATTGAGACTCACCCCATCTAGCTAGGATTTATAGCGCAGCGCAATCCGATAAATTGGGATAAGTTCAATTGTTTTTAAATTCTATAAATACTGAAAAGATGAATTATTGTAAAATTATTGTCGCAATTGTATTTGTAAAGATTCTATCATTAGGCTTTTGGGATACTTATGCAACAGTAATAGTAAGAGATCCAAAGGTTGATACTTTATATTTTCAAAATGACACAATTGTTATCGCCAAGTATATTAATGAAGGGGGAGCATGTATTATATCATGGGGAATAAAAGAAGAATTTATAAATATCAGTAACGTCATATTACCCGTTCCACATTTAAATTTTAATGTTTCTCGAAAGGAAAATGACTATTTTATAATAGAGGACGGATGTGGAACCGGATGCTCTTATTTATATCTTCTTCCATTTAAAAAGCATGGTCTTGCAAGAATGTACCTTTATCCATTGTTACTTTCTATCCCTAAAAACATAATAGTATATCAGGGAGATTATGATAATTCATTAGTGATAATAGAAAATATCAAGACAAATGAGAACATTAAAATTGAAGAACAATTTGACTTGCGGATTCATCCTTATTCATCTGCAATTGATTCATTATTTATAGAAAATCAAACTATAAGTATTCATTGGAAAGGTCCTGGAGGTGAGAACAAAATTGGTGAATTTTCCATTAATAAGCTAATTCTCCCATAGACATTCTTGTTTACGTGGATTTAGTGAAACATAATCAGCTAACCTGGATATAGCGACAACTATGAAATTTTCAAAACGATTTTGGTAAATATTGTAATTTATTTTTATGCATATTGTTTTATTTGTGATGATAAATAGGGATTTTTGTAATGCACTTTTAAAAATTTTTAAAACGAATATGCTATGTTATACCACTCTATAGAAAATGATCCTGAGTATATAAACCTACAAGCAGAAATGGTTAAAATGCAATATTGGGTAAAAGAGAATCAAAAGAGGGTTTTATTGATTTTTGAAGGAAGAGATGCTGCAGGGAAAGGAGGTGCAATTATGCGGTTTATTAGATTTATAAATCCAAGATATTATCGAGTAGTTGCATTAAATAAACCAACAGAATTAGAAAGAGGACAATGGTATTTTCAAAGGTATTTAAATGAACTACCCAACCCCGGAGAAATTGTATTTTTTGATCGAAGTTGGTATAACAGAGCAGTTGTTGAACCTGTAATGGAGTTTTGTACAGAAAGTCAATACAATAAATTTTTAGAACAAGTTGTTTTGTTAGAAAAGATGCTTGTTGATGATGGAATTATCATTGTTAAATTTTGGTTTAGTATTGACATTCAAGAGCAAAAAAACAGACTTGAAGAGCGTAAAACAAATCCTTTAATACAATGGAAGTTAAGTACTGTTGATATGCAAGCTCAATTAAAATGGCACGAATACACGCATTATAAAAATAAGATGTTTGAAGCTACATCAACTAATCAAATACCTTGGGTAATTATTAAAGGAAATAATAAAGATTCAGCAAGAAAGGAAGCAATGCGTTATCTTTTAAATTTATTGCCATACTCAAATAAAGGTTTGACAGGAGAAAATTTAATTCCCAATGAAGAAATTGTGGATGTATGCAGAGGTAAAGTTTAATTATTTATATGCTAATTCCTAAGCTGATCGAATCGAGTAAATAATGATAAATCGTTCGACGTATGACTCTGGCTACGTCGTTTCCCACAAGGACTCCGGCCTGTATATAAAACATCTCCAGCTGATAGCTGGTACGGATTTAAAAATAATGAGAAAAGAATATCTAGATAAAAATATAATTTCATTAAACTTTTCAAAGAATCTCTTTTATTTACACTTGTCCATTTTTCTTGTTATTATGCTAATAATTAACGCTATTAATAGTTTTTCATTGGCAGCTTTAATTTTTTCATTTGCAGCATTTCTTTTATATGTATTAGTTTACTTTAATAGAAGTAAATCTTTTTATATTACAAATAATAAATTAGTAATACACTATATTTTATATAGGAAAAAAACATTTATCAATCTTCATGAAATTGAAAAATTAACAGTGCATAAGAAGATTGCAGAAAAAGATTGGCATACTTTGAAAGTAAAGAAAAAAGATGGAACCTATAGAAAGTATGGATTCCTTTTTGTAAAAGAGACGGAATTAGATTTATTTTATAATTATCTAAAATCAGAATTTACGGTAGTAGAGATATAACATTACCTATTTTATTTGAATCCCATCATTGTAAGTATTTAAGACACTATCCCATTAAGTGTGTAAGTTAAAATATCAGGGTTCAGCTAATTTAGAGTTGAACCCTTTCTTCAAATATAGTAATAAATTGATTAAGAATGAGTCCCCAGTTACTCACTGGTTGAGTCCACTTTTTCGTCACTTCCCTAATGGCTAAAAACACGGATTTTAACACTGCTTGATCAGTAGGATAAGATAGCTTGTTTTTAGTAAATTTTCTGATTTTACCATTAAGGTTTTCGACAAGATTCGTTGTGTAAATAATATTACGAATTTCTATGGGGAAGTCATAAAATACGGTGAGTTCATCCCAGTTTGTCTTCCAACTTTTTACTGCATAAGAATACTTTCCGTTCCATTTGTCAGCAAAGTCATTTAAAGCAGCTTCTGCAGCCTGTTTTGTTGGTGCTGTATATATTTGTTTCATGTCCTTAGCAAAGGCTTTTTTGTCCTTCCAAACAACATATTTAGCTGCATTACGAATTTGATGTACTACACAAATCTGAGTACTTGAACAAGGAAATACATTCTTTATGGTGTCTGTAAATCCATTCAGATTATCAGTGACAGTAATTAGGATATCTTCAACACCTCGAGCTCTAATGTCAGTCAATACACCCAACCAAAAAGAAGCAGCTTCATTCTTACCCAGCCATAATCCGAGTATCTCTTTCTTTCCGTTCTTGCGAAGCCCAACAGCAATGTATATAGTTTTATTGATAACCTTTGAGTTATCTCGGACTTTAAAAACAATTCCATCCATCCATACAATCAGATACAACGAATCTAAGGGGCGGTTCTGCCAAGCAATTATATCATCTGTTATCTTATCTGTTATCCTGGATATCGTTGAAGTAGAAACTCGGATATCGTATAATTCTTTGATTTGTTCCTCAATATCAGAGTTACTCATACCTTTGGCATAAAGGGATATAATAATGTTCTCAATCCCATCGACCATGTTCTTTCTCTTTGGAAGCAAAATGGGGTTGAAGCTAGCTTCCCTGTCTCTGGGAACCTTTATTTCACTTTCTCCAAAAATAGTTTTAATACTTTTGGTAGTATGACCGTTCCGGTAATTCGGATTACTAGACTTTTGATGCTTTTCATAATCAAGATGAGCATCAAGTTCTCCTTCAAGTATTTGTTCTATACCTCGCTTTTGAAGTTCACTCAAAAAGTTGTTTAAGTCTTCTCCTGTTTTAAATTGTTTCAGGAAATCATCTGTTAATAGGTCTTCTTTTTTCATAACTGTGTGTTAGTCTATTAAATAAACAAAAAAATATCGAAGCTTTCTACCCCGATATTTTTATACTTACACAGTTTTTAGGATGGTACCTTTTTATCATACATTATAACCCATCCTTATCAAGTTCTATCCTGCACTTATCAGTTATAATGCGAGTTTATCACTTAGAATAGCATCCTTGTAGGTATTTACTTCGAAATTATCACTTATCATCGCATTTTTATCAGGTTTTAAACCGACCTTATCAGTTTTCACCCCATACTTATCACTTTTTATGCCATCCTTATCAGTATTTAACCCAACCTTGTCACCTATTATACTATCCTTGTAGATATTTATCCCCTTTGCATAACTACTTAGCTTCATCTTATAAGGTGGAATTAAAATATAATTGCAACATTTATAGGAGGTCTTTATTTACTATGCACATACTTACTAAAGTGATATTATAACTCCACTCACTACTTTTAGGTATCATTACATAAATTGATTTCAAAACACTAACAATCAACACTATTAACCCAACCCACTTCACTATTAAGATTTATTCTTAATTAAGAGATTGGATTTATTCAGAGATAAATTCACTTTTTAAGTAATCTATTACCCATTTTATGGGATTGCCCAATGTTAATTGTAAATCTACTTTTGACTATCACAAAATTACCACTTAAAAGCGTAGATAGTTAAGAATTGATGGGGAACGCAGCTTACAGATTTATTGGATTATTACTAATCTTATCTTTTTTCACCTTTGAATTAGGTGCTGAAACAAAAGACTCGAAAACAAGTAAAGTTTATGGTACAATTACTTCGGCACAAGGTGAAGTCTTAACCGGAGTAAACATTATTATTTCAAACAAAAACTACTTTAAAGGAACTGTAAGTGATATTGATGGAAAGTATGAAATTTCACCTGTTCCACAAGGCAACTATATTTTAAAAGCCACCTTTATTGGTTTTAAACCTATAGAAATCCCGCTAAAAATTGAAGGATTAGGTGAATACAAAACAAACCTTAAACTGAATACAGATAACTTTAAGTTGGAAGATATTCAGGTAAATGGAAAATCTGTTATCTCAAAAATAATAGAAACGCCATTTGAAGTTGCTGCTGTATCCACAGCTAAAATTCAGAATAGCACTACTGATGTAAAAGCCATACTTAACAAGGTACCGGGAGTTAGAATTCAGGAAGAAGGAGGTTTAGGAAGTAGCAGCACATTTTCATTAAATGGCTTTTCCGGTGATCAGGTAAAATTCTTTTTAGATGGTATTCCAATCGATAATTATGGTTCATCCTTTAGTCTGGGTGATATACCTGTAAACATGATCGACAGAATTGAAGTTTACAAAGGTGTTGTACCTGTTTGGCTGGGAACGGATGCCCTTGGTGGTGCGGTTAATATCATCACAAATAAAAAAACAAAGTTTCTGGATCTCTCCTATTCATATGGATCTTTTAACACTCACAGAGCATCAGTAAATGGAGCATTTACAAATCAGGAAACTGGATTTACCTTAAGAACGAATGCTTTTTACAATTACTCTGATAACAATTATAAGGTTTATGCTCCTATAATAAACAGCAGTGGCAATATTGTCGATTATCAGGATGTGGAACGTTTTCATGACAGATACAGATCCGGAGCCATTAAGGTAGAAGCCGGAGTTACCAATAAATCATATGCAGATAAACTTTTGTTTGGTATCATGGGATCGGCAAATGATAAACAAGTTCAAACCGGTGTAACCATGCGAACTGTTTATGGTGGAATTGTAACAAACAGTCAGTCTTTTGTACCCTCGATAAAGTATAGCAAAAAAGATTTATTTATTAAAGGACTGGATGCGAGTATTTCTGCAGCATATAGCGTTACTAAGAGCGAAGTAATTGATACACTAAAAGGAATAACATACAATTGGTTAGGAGAAAAATTTATTTCTACTACATCTGATGGTCAGGTTTCTGAGGATGGGGAAAATTACAGAACCTTTACCACACTTGACGATAATGATGTATCCACTCAACTTAATTTGGGATATCAGATTAACAAGATGAGTTCATTGTCATTTAATTATGCCTTCAATTACTTCTACAGAGAAATATTTGACAAAGAACATCCGGAGGAGATAAGTAACCTCTTCCCTAACTCATTAAACAAACATATTTTAGGTTTAGCTTATCAGTTAAACCTGAATAAAAAGTGGAATGCTACGGTATTTGGTAAGATGTATCATCTTAACACAAAGGCATCCCGTGTGGAAGACTTTGCTTTAGAAACACAACAAACAGTTGAATATAAAACCAATAATAACAATTGGGGATATGGTATAGCTTCAAACTACTTTATTCTACCAGATTTACAGGTAAAGGCATCTTATGAACACACTTATCGATTACCAAAACCGGAGGAATTATTTGGTGATGGTTTGTTTATTGAAGCTAATCCGGAATTGGGTCCTGAGCAAAGTGACAATTTTAACTTTGGAGCCAATTATAAACATACATTCAATTCAATTCACACATTAAAATTAGGCGGCAGTTATATTTATCGCGAAGCCAAAGATCTGATTCATACAGTTGCTGTATTTGCTAATCCGGAAACGCACTACGATAACTTAAGCAAGACTAATGCCTGGGGATTGGAAGGCAATGCTGAATATGATTATAAAAACATCTTTCATATAGGTGGAAATATCACCTACCAAAAAATTACTGATCAGGCTAAAAGAGTTTATAATGAATCGTACACAGGAACAGGATGGCAAAAAAACTATCATTATGGATTTAGAGTTCCTAATATGCCTTATTTATTTGGAAATGTAAATGCCGGATTGAGTTTCAAAGATGTTTTAACACCTGCATCGCAGCTTGATTTCAACTACCATTTCAACTTTGTTGACGAGTATTTTTTAACATGGGCTGAGATGGGTAGCAATAATGATGACTATGTGATACCTCAACAAACTTCGCATGATATTGAAATATCCTATAGCTTAAAAAATGGGAAATATAACATTAGTGCTGAATGCAGAAATCTTTTTGACGCAAAGCTCTACGATAAATTCTATTTACAAAAGCCAGGACGTGCCTTTTACATTAAGCTGAGATATAATCTTTAAACCAGACTATTAGATAATAGATGAGAGACAATAGACATTAGATAAAAGACAATAGACATTAGACTTTTGACATTAGACTTTCCGCGTGCCGCCTAAGCTTTAGCGGAGGAGTAAGACTGATTAAAAAAAAACAAAAACACATAATAATATGATTCAAATGAAGAGAGTTGGAAAATGGGCTTTAGGAAGCCTTTTATTATGCTCAAGCTTATTATTTACAGCTTGTACTGATGATAACGATAATGATGAATATACAGGTGATGATGCCTACGTTTTAACTATGGCAATACAAGGAACAGACGGAACATTTACTTATTATACAACACAATTTGAGGATGTAATGAGTGGATCTCTATCGGCATTGGGACAAGGAATTGCTCAGCCGGGATACTATACCTACAACCAAATTGATGAGCAAATTTATTGTATGGGTGGTATGGGCGAAAACAACCTTGTAGCCTTAGAAAAAAACACAGATGGTGAACTGGAAGATATTGGTGGCGTAACAAGTTTTGATAATAGTATTTCTGAATTACTTAAAACCGAGGATGGAAACCTATTGGCTGTGGAAGTGGCAAATACATCGGATAAGATCTCTTTCCATTTAATGGATCCGGAAACTGTTACAATTACAAAAACAGTAAATACTGCTGTTTCAAGTATTACTGAACTATCAGCTCCTGCTTATAGCGGAATGGTTCAAAGTGGCGATTATATTTACTTAAGCTTCTACATTAGCGATCCAACAACCTATGCTACAAATTATACTGATGAAGCACAGATAGCTGTATTCTCATATCCTGAATTGGAATTTGTAAAAGTAATTACAGATTCCAGAACTGGTCCAATTGGTGGTTTTAACACTAAATCGGGTTTAATTAAAGATGAAAATGGCGATATCTATGCTTTATCTCACTCCAATCCTGCAAATGGATTCAGTCAAACAACTAAAGATGGAGCTATACTAAGAATTAATAGTGGCGAAACAGAATTTGATCAGGATTACTTTTTTGATTTTGAAGCAGCTTCTAATGGTAAAAATACAGCACACTTAAAATATTTAGGTGATGGTAAAGCTTTCTCTTTAATAAATCAGGATGATAATTCTGAACAATCAACATGGTCAGATGCACCACTTAAAGCTGCTATTGTTGATCTTTACGAAGGAACAGTAAACTATATTGATGGAGTTCCTGAGCATGCAGGTACTGCCAGAAAATTAGAATCAACCGCTCTTTATGATGATGGAAGCATTTATTTATGTATTCCTGAAGATGTTTCTATTTATGTTTATAAAGTAGATGTTACCAACTATACAGCAACTAAAGGCGCTGAGGTTGAAGCTAATTTCGTAGCAGGTTTCTTTAAACTATAACGAATTTATTTATATCACCTAAATACTGGCTTATGTATTTATTACATAGCTGGTATTTGCAATTCTACCATTTAGCATTCAATTCATTAAATGTTATATGGGAAAATAAAATAAGATATAAGCAAAAGTTACAAAGTTGCGTTAAGCCATAGACTGGTTCAAGTTTGTTACTTGGACCTTTATTCAAAAGCCATTAACTAAATTACGTTATTCGTATATTCAAAACTAAGTCAATCCCCAAACAATCCAGCAAAAAAACAAACACAACTAATTTTGACAAGCAAACACCATGACTCAAATAAAAAAGAAATTTAAATCAATCAATAGCTGGCTGCATTTATGGTTGGGGCTTACCTCTGGCATCATCGTTTTTATTGTTAGTATTACAGGATGCATTTATGTGTTTAAACAAGAAATTAAGGATGTAATGGAACCCTGGCGTTTTGTTAAGCCACAAAACGCCAATTTTGCCCCTCCCAGTCAGTTGATTGATACAGCCCAAATTTATGTTCCGGGACAAACACCTACAGGATTAACATACGAAGGTAAGGATGGAGCTGCAGCTCTTGGTTTCTGGACCAAGAATGAAGGAAGACGAGAATTTGAAGTTGTATTTCTGAATCCATACACTGCAGAATTCATCAAACAAGAATCTCCTCTGGCCAAAGGAAAGTTTGACTTTTTCCGATTTATCATGAATGGTCACCGGGCACTTTGGTTACCTTATGATATCGGTCGCCCCATTATTGGTGTTGGGGTGCTTATTTTCGTAATCCTTCTTATTACAGGATTGGTAATGTGGTGGCCAAAAAATTGGAATCAAAAATCAACCAATCGTAGTTTCAAAATTAAATGGAAGAGTGGTTTTAAACGTCTTAACCATGATTTGCACAACGTATTGGGTTTTTACGTGTTTATTTTTGCTTTGATGATAGCCATAACCGGATTAACATGGAGTTTTAACTGGTTCGATAATGGATTCTACTTTCTTACTTCTGCAGGAGAATCTAAAACGGCTCATGAACATCCATTATCAGATACTTCTTTTGAGGGATTTGAACCTTCAGACAGTATTCCTGTTATAGACAGAGCATTTAATTTGGCTTTGGAGGAACAGCCTAATCCGGAAAGAATTTATATGACTCCTACTATAAAAAACGACGATGAATCCATAGAAATTATACTATACAAATACAGTGGGAAATTTTATCATCACAATGAATACTTTTTTGATCAATATTCGTTAAAGAAGATTCAAGTGGAGAAATACGATGAAGCTTCATTTGCTGAAAAACTGGATATGATGAAATATGACATCCATACCGGAGCCGTATTAGGATTACCAGGTAAATTACTGGCTTTTTTTGTAAGTCTTATTTGCGCCAGTTTACCTGTAACCGGATTTATTATCTGGATTAAAAAGAAAGGAAATAATAAAAAAGAAAAACAATCATTATCATCTCATTTTAATTGATATGCTAAAAGGATTTAAGAAAGAAAAAAACACCATCTCTAAAGATGGAATTATAATATTATACGGTACTAAAACAGGAAACTCAAAGGTTGTTGCTAAAGAGTTGAAGAAGCAACTAAAAAAAATGGATTTAGATCCTGTTTCACTAGATATGAGAAAGGCAGATCCTGAAATTTTAGCCGATGCTTCAAAAGCCTTTTTTATAGTAAGCACTCATGACGATGGAGAACCACCTGCATCAGCCAGAAAATTCTTTAAATATCTTCATTCATCAAAAATGAAGTCTTTAAATCATTTGGATTACTCTGTATGTGGTCTGGGTGATTCATCTTATGATATGTTTTGTGAAGCATCAAAGGTTTTAAATCAACAGCTTTGTAAACTGGGTGCCAATCCTATTATTGAAAGAGTGGAATGTGATGCTGATTTTGGAAATGATGCAGCTATTTGGATTAAAGATATCATCAAACTTTTTGAAGCCAATCCAAAACCTAAAGAATTTGTACAGCACATTGCGTTTAAAAACAGCGAGGAGGATATTTATGAAGGTAAACTAGCTGAATGTGAGAAATTATCTACCACAGAAAACGGAAACGATACATACCATATTGAATTAAGTGATTTTAATAAACCATTATCATTTAAGCCAGGCGATCTGATTGAGATAGTACCTAATAATCCGCAATGGCTGGTTGATAAATTAGCACAGAAAATTAAAACAGAACAATTTAATGAGGCACTCTTAAATCAGAAAGAAATTTGTCGCCTCTCTCCTGCCTTTGTTAAATATTATGCAACACTGACAAATAACCAGGCCTTACATCAGCTAATCTTTGATCAATCAAGATTTAGAGCTTTTATTGAACAGGGAAACTTATTGGATTTACTAACTGATTTTCCGACTGAATTACAAGCTGATAAAATTGTTAATATTCTACCAACGATCACAGGAAGACAGTATTCAGTAGCAAATTATGCAAGTAAAACTAATAGTAATCTGCATTTGATGATTAAAACAATCAGATATCAATATAAAGAAAGAAAGCATGAAGGAGCTGCCTCTGTTTATACAAATGAATTTTTAGAAATAGGACAAACTCTAAAATTCAAATACATCAATAACTCAGAGTATCATTTACCTAAAAAGCATAAATCACCTCTTATTTTAATTGGCGCAGGAACAGGTTTTGCTCCTTTAAGAGGTTACTTACAACAATGGCATGAGCAAAAACCATCCTCAAAAGCCTGGGTAATTTGGGGAGAACAAAAACATCAATTCAAAAATAGATATAACATGGAACTTGATGCCTTGAAAAAGCAAACCAAGTTGCTACATGTGGATTGCGTTTCGTCACGAGATAAGGGTCCCAAAACCTATGTTCAGGATGCCATTAAATCAAATTCAAAGCAATTTAAGAAATTGATTGATAAGGGAGCTGCTATTTATGTATGCGGATCCAAAGAAATGGGTTATGATGTTGAAAATACCATAACTGAGGTACTAAAAAACAACAAAATCTCATTAGAAAAACTAAAAGAAAAGAACCGATATATAACAAGTATTTATTGATTATTTTTTAATATCTCATTAATATCCTGATGAATAGAGATGATCTCTGGTTGATATTGATCCGTATCTTCAATCAGAGCTTTCTCTATTAATTTATAGGATTTAATTCGTAACTGACAATATTGAGTAAATACCTTATTTTGATTTTTATATTCCTGATCTAAACCTTGTATTTGATTCATTTCTTGCAACAATAAAAGGTTTTGATTCCAAAGAAAAATCCCTTTCTCATTAATAAACTGAATAGCCTCTTCTTTTTCATCGTTTTCAATTAAATCAAAAAGCTTTAAAGCTTCCTGTTCATTCCTTTGAAAACTGGCAAATCCCTCATTATATTTATTTACATCAAATGAAGAAGGAGAATAAAAGACATACCCCAGAAGAACAACAATATAAATAACCATATTGATCAAGCCAACACCTGCTGCTTTCCATCCGGAATAAAATTCACCATTATTTTCCTTATGCAGGTTTATATCTTTTCCCTGAAGCTTTTCTACTATCACATATATAATTCCCGTATATACTAAGGGTATTAAATAATTAGGAATTTTATCTATTACAGCTTCAGGTATTGAAAAAATGGCAGTAAAAATTAATATTGTAGCTATTACACTAATAAACAAAGCATGTTTACCATATTCATCTTTTCCTAAACGTCTAAAGTTTTCACGTATTAACCAACCTGCGGCAATTGGTCCTCCAATATAGGTTGCAATGCCAATTGAACGTTGCGTATATAGTTTGCAATTGATTTCCATTTGAATTTTCAAATATTTATTGATATGCGAAAATAAAAACAAAACAGATTAATAACCTTATTTTGATTAAAATTTTATGTAGAACGCAATTACCATTCTGTAAATCATATAAATAGAGTCACAATTAAAAAAGTTGTGGCTCTTTTTGTGTAAGGGTAGGAATTGTATTCCGGTTTTTTATAACGCAAAATCATTTTTATTGGTAAGAATATTATCTATCGTTTAAACATGGCTTGAATGTTGTACACCTAAAACAGAGAAGTAAGGATTGATATGCCACAAGTTACAAACTTGCGGCAGTTGGGTAACACTTTAGCCGTAGTCTAAAGCCGGGATTACAATTATTGCACTTAGTGAGAGCAGAGCCCTGCTGGCGCGGATTTAGCGCAGCGCAATCCGTGCAATAAGCATACTACTAATCATTAACAAAAGGTTTAAATTGAACGTATCTATCTCGTAAGAGTAGTTATAAGGATTTGCAATCCGGTCACTTAAAATGATTTTATTTATTACTTTTATCTCAGTTATTATTAACCAAACCGTAACCTATGTCTGATAAATATAAAATCTTGGATAATCAAGCAGCTTATTTTATAACAATGACTACTGTAGGTTGGATCGATGTTTTTACTCGTAAAAATCATAGAATGCTCGTTGTTGATTCTCTAAAATATTGTCAGCAAAATAAAGGATTAGAAATTTATGGTTGGGTATTGATGAGTAACCATTTGCACATGATTTGTTCGGCAGCAGAGGGCTTTGTATTATCTGATATACTAAGAGATTTTAAAAAGCATACTTCAAAACAAATTATAAAACAGATACACAACGAACCAGAAAGCAGACGAGAATGGATAATTGATTTGTTACAAAAGCATTGCGAACACCTAAAAAGAGACCAAACTTACAAAGTTTGGCAAGATGGTTACCATGCAGAGGTAATTTATAGTAATAATTTTTTCGATCAGAAACTAAATTACATTCACCAAAATCCTGTTGAAGAAATGATTGTTGCCAATGCCGAAGACTATTTGTTTTGTTCTGCCAGAAACTATGCTGAGTTACCTTATTTGCTTGATGTTATACTAGAAACACTTTAGCTGTAGTCAAAAGCCCGGATTACAAATCCTACCAAATATCCTAAGGTGTTAGATGTTTTTAATTGAGATATTTTATCTACTTAATTTGATGTACATAGCACGGATTACGTTCCTCTAAATCCGCGCTAACGGCAGTATTATGCGAAACATTGCTTATGTAACACAAAAATGGGTATCCCTAAAGATACCCATCAAATCAAAATTTAAACTCTAATCCATTCTAGCATGAAATGGAAAACAAACCTAGTTGAATAAATAGTTATTATTTATCTACACTAGTTTTTCAGTATAATTAATTGTGAACCTATTTTCTAATTTTACACCCTTTTACTGCAAAATACATAATATACGCATAAACAGGGACAAATATTAAATATGCCTTTTGATAATCAGCAGAAGTAATAACTTCTCCAGTTTTTAAAACATCTATCAAAAAGCCAAAAATTAATGGTATAACAGCTCCACCAACAATACCCATTACCAATAAAGAGGCTCCTGTTTTTGTAAATTTACCAAGGTCAGCAATAGCCAAAGGCCAAATAGCAGGCCACATTAACGAGTTAGCAAATCCGATTAACGCCAACATATATATACCATAGCTTCCTGGTAAGTATACCAATAATAATGCTGCTACAATACCAATAATGGAAAATGCTTTTAATGCAGTTGTTTGTGATATAAATTTAGGAATCATAATTACTCCAAAAATATATCCGGCTACTAATCCCATTGGCACGTACATTGAAAAATTATCCAGATTTACTCCAGTAGAACCAAAAACGGATTTAGCATATCCTATAATAGATACCATTGGTAAAGTTTCTACTCCTACATATAAAAACAATGCAAGTACTCCCAATAATAAATGTGGGAACTGAAATACACTTGTTTTACCTGATTTAGCATCCTCAGAAACACTATCTTCTGCATCTTCACCTTCAGCCTTTACTTCAGGAAGTGGAGCAAAAATCATAAAAATACCCAGAGCAACAAGAATACCAGTAACAATATAAAAAGGAAGAATAACATCATCCAGTTTTACATTGTTAAGGTCGAGGAATAAACCTAAAAACAAAGATGATAACCACCATGCTGATTTATTCATGATACCCATTAAACTCATACGCATGGCTGCACTTTCCTGTGGTCCAATAATAGTAACATATGGATTAACAGAAGCCTGTAGTAAAGTATTTCCTATTCCACCTACAAATAATGCTATTAAAAACAATGGAAAGGATAGCATTTTTGAAGAAGGAACAAATAGAACCATTCCTACTGCCATGATAAAAAAAGCAAGTACCATTCCTTTTTTGTATCCTACCTTTTTTATTATGACACCTGCCGGTGCTCCAAAAATTACGAATGCAGAAAATATTGCTGCTGTTACCAAATATGACTGTGATGTTGAAAGTTGAAACGCATCCTGTAAAAATGGAGTTAAAAATCCACTAATACCAACCCCAAAACCTATCACAAAAAATAAAATGCTCACTATTGCCAGTGGCACAATATAATTTTTGTTAGAAACTTGTGTATTGCTCATATTCTATTTTTCTAAATATTTAATTATGTATTTGGGGATAATTCTGTTTATTAATTAGCTAACAAAATCTTATTCAACTTTTATTTACTAAAATCAGAAGGAGTATTACTTAAAACAAAATGAAGTTCACCGCCTTGAATTATATCATTGTGTGTAATACTAGTTTGAGAATAAGGCTGTCCATTTAAGTAAACTTCTTTAATATAAATATTATCTTTTGATTGATTCTCTGTTGAAATAGTAAATTGTTTTCCATTAAGAAGATTCAATGTAGCTTTTGAAACCCATGGTGAAGTAATACTATAAATTCCATCTGCAGGATTAACTGGATACAAGCCCATAGATGACATTACTAACCAAGCCGACATTTGTCCACAATCCTCATTTCCACAATAACCATCTGGTTTTGTTGAATACTGAGTTGTAATAATCTCACGAACCAGCTCCTGAGTTTTATGTGGTTCACCAACTTCATTATACAAATAAGCTACATGATGACCAGGCTCATTTCCATGGGCATACTGACCGATCATTCCTGTTGAAAAGATTGGTAGCTCATCACCAGCTTCACCTTTGTAAGTAAACATGGAATCTAACTTGGCTTTAAACAAATCTTCACCTGTAATACCTATTAAGCCCTTGATATCATGCTGAACATGCCAGAAATAATGCCAGGCATTACTTTCGCAAAAATACTCGGTGTATTCTCTTGGAATAAAATGCTTGATAAACTCACCATTTTTATTCTTTGGTCTGAAGAAATGAGTTTCTTCATCGTAAAGATTAACCCAATTATCAGCTCTGTTATTAAAATACTTATAGTCTTTAACCTTATTTAAAGCTTTAGCAAACTGGGCAATACACCAATCATCGTATGCATACTCCAATGTTTTGGAAACACTCCAGTGTCCGTCTTCTTTATCATCCATTGGAACATAACCATACTTTTTATATTCTGGCAAGCTCCATGCATTACTCTTTGCGGTAGCCACACATGCTTCATAAATCCTTAGCGTATCCATTGGAATACCTTTAAAGAAAGCATCTACAATTACCGGTACAGAATGATACCCTATCATCATATTTGTTTCATTACCAGCAAAACTCCATACTGGTAATAATCCTGTTTCATCATAATGACTCAGGAATGAAGCAATCATATCTTCTACTTTATCCGGAACCATTATTGTATACAATGGATGAGCTGTACGATATGTATCCCATAATGAAAATGTTTCATACTTATCATATCCTATGGCCTGATGATATTCGCCATCTGCTCCTTTGTACCATCCATCAACATCAGAGTGTAATGATGGCGTTACAAAACAGTGATATAAATTGGTATAGAAGATTGCTTTTTGCTCTTCTGTACCTTCTACTTTAACTATTGCAAGCTTACGTTCCCATGATTTTTCAGCGATATGAACTACCTTATCAAAATCCCAATCCGGACATTCTGCCTGCATATTATTTTCAGCTCCTTCAATTGAGTGTGAAGAAAGTGCCACTTTTACCATTATCTGATCTCCTTTATTTGATTTAAAAGTAATCTCAGCTTTGGTCTTTACAGCTTTAACTTCATTTCCTTCAATAAGATTTAAACCATCATACAGATCAATATGCTCAATTGGTTTTGAGAAATTAATTACAAAATGTTCTCGCTGATCAGGTGCCCATCCTTTAGAATAACGATACCCTGTAATAGTAGTATCATCCTGAACTTTTAAATAAGTCTCTGTTGGTGCATCCCAATTTAAGGCATAACCAAGGTCTATAAGAATTTTTGATGCCGAATCTTTTGGAAAAGTATATCGATGCATTCCCACTCTTTTGGTAGCAGTTAATTCTGCTTTAATGCCTGAGCTTAATAAATCAACACAATAATAACCCGGAGATGCAGATTCTCTTTCATGACTAATTTTTGAATACGGACGATATTCTTCCTGATCTTTCCATAAATCTTCAGTAAATCTGCTATTATATGGCATAATCAAAATATCGTACAAATCACCGGCCCCAGTACCAGTAAGATGCTTATGACTAAAACCAGCAATAGTAGAATCCTGCCAAAAATAACCAGCTATGCGATCCCATCCCGGTAAACCATTATCAGGACTTAGCTGAACCATACCAAATGGAACAACAGCCCCCGGATATGTATTACCAGGACCATCAGTGCCCACAAAAGGATCCACATAATCAGTTAAATGTTTAGCTGATGCAGATTCATTATGAGATTGTTGACAAGAAGTTAATAGTACTAAAACAAAAATTAATATGAATGAAAATCTATACATATCACCAAGTTAAAAGTTAAAAGTCAAAAGTTGAAAGTTTTATCATCATTGTAACTTTGAAAAAACTTAAATAGCAAACACTTACTGTTACGACAATGCTTTCAACTTTTTCTTCTTATTCTTTATTAGATAGAATTATTTTTAATAAAATCTATAATTTCAGGAATACGACCAAATGCGATTCCTACTACAGTATCTGCAGCCCCATAATAGATAACTACCTTACCTTCTTCATCATGCAATGAAGCACATGGGAATACAACATTAGGTACATCACCATTCATTTCGTAATCAGTACTTGGTGCTAACAGATATGGTTGAGTTCTGTATAATACTTTATCAGGTTGTTCTAAATCCAATAAAGCAGCACCCATTGAATAACGATAACCACTACATGTTTTAATTACTCCATGATAAAACATTAACCATCCTTCTTCAGTTTTGATAGGTACACCACCTGCTCCAACTTTCAAACATTGCCATGCACTATCCTCAAAAGGAGTTACTTTTAATACAGATCTGTGCTCACCCCAAAATTTCATATCAGGACTGTAACTCAAATAAATATCACCGAATGGAGTATGTCCGTTATCACTTGGACGACTTAACATACAGTACTTACCGTTGATTTTTTCAGGGAAAAGAACACCATTTCTGTTGAATGGTAAAAATGCATTTTCGCACTGGAAAAATTCTTTAAAATCAAATGTATAAGCCAAGCCAATAGTTGGTCCGTGATATCCATTACACCAGGTAACCCAATATCTGTCTTCGATAAAAGCCACACGAGGATCATACTTATAATCAGAATGAATCATCTCTGTATTACCAGCTTTCATTTCAATTGGTTCCGGTTCTATTTCCCAGTTGATACCATCTTTACTAAAACCAGCATGAATGTTCATCTGAACAGCTTTGTTATCACAACGAAAAACACCGGCAAAGCCATCTTCATAAGGAACTACTGCACTATTAAAAATACTGTTTGACGTTGGAGTATCATATCTTCCAATGATAGGATTCTGTGAATAACGCCACACAACGTCCTTACACCCTTCGGGTCTTTCTTCCCAGGGAATTACATTTTTTGAAACCATACCTCTAATATTTTATATTTTGTTATCTTATTCGTCTTTAGGTGAATCGCTATATGTAAATGGTACAAAATAAGCCACTAACAGTGATGGTATAGTTGCTATAAGTACCCACATAAAAAATATTTTATATCCTACTAAATCACTTAAGTATCCACTAATCATGGAAGGAATCATAAAGCCAAGATTCATAATCCCTGTAGCAAATGCATAATGGGCTGTTTTATATTTACCCGGAGCAATTTGTTGCATCATAAACAACATCAATCCTACAAAACCAAAACCATATCCGAAATATTCAAATACAACTGCAATTGATATTACATAAATGCTTTCGGGTTGATAAAATGATAATAAGGTATAAACTGCAAATGGTATATTAAAAGTGATTGCCAATGTAAATAATGCACGTTTTAAACCTTTCGCTGATATAAAGTATCCACCTAATAAAGATCCCACAACAAAAGCTGCAGCACCAAATGTTCCGTATACCAAGCCGATTTCAGAAGTAGTCATACCTAACCCTCCTTCTGCTACTGCAGCTTTAAAAAATAACGGAGCTATTTTTATGGCAAAACCTTCAGCAAATCGATATAAAATGATAAAAATGATATACCATAAAATATACTTCTTTTGGAAAAAAGTTTTAATTACATCTCTAAGTGTATTGAAGCCTTCCTTTAATGATTTAACCTCTGTTGCTTCGCTACCACTAGGGAGCATCTTTATATGGTATAAACCTAATATGAACATAACTGCCCCATAAATTCCCATCACTATCATCCAGGCATATTTAATACCCATTGTTTTCTCAAGTTCACCTGCTAGGTAAACGAAGGCTCCACCTGATACAATTTTAGCAATGTTATATGCAGCTCCCTGCCAGCCAATATATTTAGCTTGTAATTTAGGTGATAGCACACTTAAATACACACCATCAGTTGCAATATCATGAGTTGCTCCACTGAATGCGACTACAGCAAGTAAGGCTATTGAATAACGAAAGAAATCGTTTAACGGTAATGATAAAGCCACCAAAGCAAAAGCCATACCTGTTACTAACTGTGTTGCTACAACAAAATGTTTCTTTGTTTTAAACATTTCCAAAACCGGACTCCAAATTGGTTTTAAAGTCCATGGCAACATAATTAATGAGGTCCAAAGCGCAATTTGCGCATCACTAATGCCCATGTTTTTATACATCAGAGCTGAAGCCTGAGCAATGGCTACAAAAGGCAGCCCCATGGCAAAATACACCGTCGGAATCCAAAAAGCGGGATTCCTTTCCTTCAAATTTGAGTTCATCTGTTTATTATTTTATATCCTTATCAGATGAAACTTACATATCGATTCAACTATTTATAAATCTGATGAATAAACAATTGAATTCATATGCTTGTCCCATACAATTTCTGTAGTTCTATATTATATTTCGTCTGTACTTCACTACAATTATCACCTTATAAATTCAATTTATTTAGTGATAATCTCTATTTTTCCTCCACTAACTATATTATCATGAGAGATAAAATAAGATGGATAGCTGTTTCCATTAACCTTGATCTGATCAATTAAACTTTGATTACCAGATCCTGTTTTTGTAATTACAAAAGAGTTTCCTTTATAATATTTGTTATCTAATTCAATTGTAACCTTATCAAATACAGGAGTAACAATAGTATAATTCATATCTCCGGGACATACAGGATAAAATCCCATCATGCTATAAACTACCCATGCACTCATGGTTCCACAATCATCATTTCCAGGAATACCATCAGTAGCATTTTTAAAGTAAGTATCCACCAATCTTCTGACTTGTTTCTGGGCTCTCCATTCTTCACCTTTCACATAATTAAATAAGTATGGATAGTGCATATCTGGTTCGTTCGCCATATCAAATAACTCATCATCAAATACTTTTTGAAGCTTTTGAGCAAACTTCTGGTTTCCTCCATTTAATTTAATCAGTCCTTTGATATCGTGAGGAACTCCAAATGTATACTGCCAGGCAGTACCTTCATGAAAACCATGAACTGGTTCAAAATCTTTACCTTGCAAAGGATCGAATTTATCCAAAAACTTACCGTCTTTTGTTTTTGGGCGAAGAACACCAAACTCTTTACTGTAATAGTTTTTATATCCTTGTGATTGATTTAAAAATCTTTTATAATCATCCTTCTTCCCTAATGTATTTGCAAACTGAGCTAGATTCCAATCAGCCACATAAAGTTCTAAAGCAATAGAAACTGAATTATCATAATCCTCTGTAAAAGGAACATATCCATGTTCTAAATAAAAATCGTTTTCAGTACGTATTTTATTGCTTTTTTCCGGTGTTGTAGCAGATTTAATCATGGCTTCATAAGCTATTTCTACATCAAAATCTTTTAATCCTCGTAAATATGTATCAACAATCACCGGGAATGACGGATCACCATTCATTGTATAAGTCTCTGTGCTATTCAATTCCCATTTTGGTAACCAACCGCTTTCTTTATACATATCCACCATTGATCTCACCATATCCAGCTGTTGATCAGGATATACCAAACTCATTAATGGATGAAAATTTCTATATGTATCCCATAAAGAGAAAATAGTATAACGATTTCTATCTTTTACTTCTCCTACTCCATAAGTCTCCATTAATGGATATTGACCATTGGCATCATTAAGGATGTTTGGATGAATTTGCATGTGATACAATGCTGTATAAAAAACAGTTTTTTGATCAGCAGTTCCGCCTTCAACTTTTATTCTTGACAATGCTGATTCCCATTGGTCTTCGGCTTGCGTTCTTGTGGCATCAAAATCAAAACCTAAAGATTCATATTCCAGGTTTTGACGGGCATTTTCAATACTAACATATGAAACACCTACTTCAACCATTACATCTTCTCCATCCTGAGTATCGAATGAAAAATATGCTCCTATGCTATCACCTGATACGGGATATTGAAACTTTTCGTAGTATTTAAACTTACCTGAAGTACTTGACCAGTCTTTTTCAGCTTGCATTGCAGGCATCTTTTTAAATACACCAAAGTTTGAGGCCTTTTTACTAAAGCGAGCCACAAAATAAACAGGTCGTTCTGAATGACCATGATAACAGAAATTACCAGTCATTCGATAACCTTCAACTTCTTTATCATTAACCACCCTAACGTAAGCCCCACTTTCGTTAGTTAAGCTATTACCTAAATCAATTAATATATTTGACTGTCCCTTAGGAAAAGTAAAACGACTTAATCCGGTTCTTGGGGTTGCTGTTACTTCTGCCTTAACGCCGTATTTATCTAAATCACATGTATAATAACCAGGATTTGCCTTTTCATTAGACATTACTGCACCATATTCTTTAATGTTGGCATTAACTTCTCCTGTTGTAGGCATCACTATGATTACACCTAAATCGGGACATCCAACACCGCTCATATTAACATGCGAAAATCCCGTTAAGAATTTATTATCTGCAGTATATGGAGTTGACCACCATCTGGCATCTTTATCGTATTTGTTTATATCTGATCCTGTAACATTAAAAGGAACAACAGAAACCATCCCTTGAGGAACAACAGCACCCGGGTTTGTAGTTCCAAAGTTTGTAGTTCCTATAAATGGATTTACATAATCAATATATTTCTGTGCATTAGAGAACTGATTCACTAATCCCAAGAATAGTAATGTATATATAAATGTTAGTTTCTGCATTTTATACGTCATCTTATTAATCCTTCTATTCTATTAATAATTCTAAGCTGTAATTTTTTTTTCTCTGCTCCTTTGTACTTGTTACATTCTATTTACCTAATTCCAATGTCATTGAATAAGGAACATCATTCTTTGTTACACCTCTTTTTTCATTAGGAACATCAGACATCTCAATTTCTATTTGTCCTCCTTTTAATAACTCTTCATGGGTGTAATAGTTTCTGTCAAGCATTTCACCATTAAAGCTAATACTATTCACATAAACATTTTTAGCACTGTTATTTTGAGCTTCAATAACCAGATGATTGCCATTTTCAAGCTCAATAGTTGCTCTGTCGAATAATGGAGAACCAATCACATATTGATCTGATCCAGGACAAACAGGATAAAATCCTAAAGAACTAAACACATACCAGGCTGAAGTTTGCCCGTTGTCTTCATCCCCACAATAACCATCAGGAGTTGGTGTATATAATTTGTTCATCACTTCACGAACTCGCTGCTGTGTTTTCCATGGTTGACCAGCATAATTATACAGATATAACATATGTTGAATTGGCTGATTACCATGAGCATAATTACCCATATTTACAATCTGCATTTCACGGATTTCATGAATTGTAAAGCCATAATATGAGTTATCGAATATTGGAGGTAGATTAAACACAGTATCTAACTTCTCTACAAATTTATCGTTACCTCCCATTAAGTTAATTAAACCTTCAACATCCTGAAATACGCTCCATGTATAATGAATGCTGTTTCCTTCAGTAAACGCATCACCCCATTTTAATGGATTAAAAGGAGATTGGAAATTACCATCCTTATTTTTACCTCTCATCCATCCAGAGTCTTTATCGAACACATTTACATAGTTCCTTGCTCTCTTCTCAAACAAGTCTATTTCTTCCTGAGGTCGGTTTAATGCTTTTGCTAATTTCCAGATACAAAAATCTGCATAAGCATATTCTAACGTTCTGGCAGTATTTTCATTGATATCAACATCATAAGGAACATAACCTAATTGGTTATAATAATCATATCCAAATCTACCTACAGAGTTTACTGTTGGGTGAACATTTTGAGTATTCTTTAAAATAGCCTCATAAAGTGTATTGATATCATATCCTTTGATTCCCTTTAAATATGCATCAGCAATTAGCGAAGCAGAATTTGAACCAATCATACATCCTCTGTGACCAGGACTAGCCCATTCAGGTAACCATCCGCTCTCATCATATGCATTAACAAGACCCTCCATGATATGAGAATCCAATTCAGGATACATTAATGTGAAGTATGGGAAAACAGCTCTGAAAGTATCCCAGAAACCATTGTCGGTAAACATATAGCCATCCTCTACTTTTCCATTATAAGGACTGTAATGTACAATCTTCTCTTGATCATTGATTTCGTAGAACTTACGAGGGAAAAGTAATACTCTGTATAATGTTGAATAGAAAGTGCGAATATGGTCAATATTATCTCCTTCTACTTTAATTCGTCCCAATTCTTTATTCCATATTGCATAACCATCATGCTTAACTTTTTCAAAATCTTGAGATCCAATTTCCTTCACTAAATTTAATTCCGCTTGTTCAGGACTAATAAATGAAGACGCTACTTTAACATGTACTTTTTCACCCTTTTTAGTCTTAAAACCTACAACAGCTCCTACGTGATCAGCTTCACTAAATAATGAATTCTTTTTAAGGGTAGAATCTTTCCAGGTATGAGTCACTTCAAAGTCTTTATCAAACTCAGCAACGAAATAGTTACAGAAGTTATCCGGCACTCCCCCATGATTGTTTTTACAATAACCAATGATCTTACGTTCCTCAGGTAATAGCTTTACCATTGAACCACCGGCAAAACCATCTAATAATATATAAGAATTGTCATTTTCAGGAAATGTAAATTGGAAATAAGCAGCACGTTCAGTTGGAGTAAACTCAACTTTAGTATCATAATCAGCTAAGTATACACTATAATAGTGAGGCTTTACTTCTTCTGCTTTATGAGAAAACCATGATGCTCTTTCCTCTTCGTTAATCTTTAAATCACCTGTTACAGCCATTAATGAGAATGCAGCATAATCATTTATCCATGGACTTGGCTGATGAGTTTGTTTAAATCCGGTAATTTTATGATCCTGGTATTTATAAGTCCAGCCATCGCCAAAATTAGCAGTCATTGGAGTCCAAAAATTCATTCCCCACGGACGAGCTATTGCAGGATAGGTATTACCATTGGACAGCAAAAATTCAGATTCAGTTCCCATCAATGGATTTACATATGAAACATAATCTTCATTACCTTTTTTACCATCTTTATGCACAGTATCACAAGCAATTAAGGTAACAAAAAACAGTATTAATGTAAATTCTAAAGCCTTCTTCATTATTTTATGTTGTTTTTGATTTGACTACTCTTCAACCAAGATTAAAAACAATCAGCTAAACCACTGATATACTTAACAATAAACCTTCATGGATAAAATCCAAAAGAACATCATTTATTACATTTTAAAAGTATACTTAAACAACAAAAAGTGCAAGTTGATGTATTGTATCAAAACTGATATTTATTATTCTAATCCGTTGTATTAGTATTAAAGGACCTAAAGCCTTATTACAGTGTATTAAAAAATAATAAAATATAGCAAACAATAATATAGTGTTAACTGTATTAATAATATCTATTAAAAAATTAATACTTTTGAAATGGTAAAAGATGCGAAGAGCATAACTCAAGCATTATTTTATTTATAAACGGTAATTATAAAACAAAAACAATGTCTAGGGAGAAGATTAGAATTAGTTTGCCATCCTTTTTACTTGAACCTAATGATGTTTTCCACTTAGTAAGAAGAACCATTACCTCGGAAGAAAATCTGGATTATCATGATCATGACTATGCCGAGATTTTCTGGATAAAAGAAGGTTCTGGTGTTCATTACATAAACGATGAAAAACACACTATTGAAAAAGGAACTCTTTGTTTAATCCGCCCTAATGATACACATACCTTTGTTTCTACCGGAAACAATACAGGATTGGTTGTTACAAACATTGCTTTTTACCTTGAAAGTTTGAATCTGTTTAAAGACCGATATTTCCCAGATAGTGATGAGTTATTCTGGACCACAGAGAAACTCCCCTATATGGTAAAACTTAATACGGATCAGCTTAATGAACTGGAATCTATTACGGATTATATATTATCTAAGAAACACGACTTTTTCCATTTGGATATTATGATTCTTCAGATATTCAGAATGCTTACTGAATCATTCGGAGATAATGCGCAAAGTATTCCACATTGGTTAGCTTTAGCTTTAAAGCAATATAACTCACCTCAATTATTCAGAGATGGTGTACCAGGCTTTGTTGCTCTGACTAACAGAACTACAGACCACGTTAATAAGGTTATCAAACAGTGTTTGAATCAGACCTTGACAGAAACTGTTACTAAAATAAAAATTAACTATGCGGCTCAGAGGCTAACAATGACCAATGTTCCCATTAAAATCATTTGCTTTAACTGCGGATTCAACTCAATAGGTCATTTTTATAAGATCTTTAAAAAATACAATGGAATGACTCCAAATGATTACAGGGCAATTAACCATAAAGTATTTTAAATCTGTTCTTCATTTGCTTCTTACTATCCTCTGAGATATAAATTGAATAAGATATATTTTATATCTTATTCTTTGTTTTAGTATATATGTTCTTTTTGCCAGCTGACTTTTATCGTTTATGAAACTTCATCTAAAAGCTACTTTAATTTTTATAATACTCCTATCCACATCAAAGTGTTATAGTCAGCTCAATACTACATTATTAGAAAAAGTAAAACAACTTGAACAATTTCATTCTCAACGTAAAGTATTTGACAAACAAAAGAATACTGAAATTAATCTCTTAAAAGAAAAGATATTAAATAATGAGTTAACTGATATAGATAAATACGAATTATACAAATCACTATACCTTCAGTATTTTTCATTTAAAAACACAGAGGCTTATCGTTGTACCCAATCAATGTTAAATCTGGCAAATAAAATTAATGACAAAAACATTATCACTGAATCTAAACTTTGCAAAGCAGAAATATTATTATGCTCCGGTCTTTTTAATGAAACAATAGATGTATTAAATGAAATTCAACTTAATCCGAAGAGCAAACTTATAGGTGAGTACTATAAAATCAAAGCCAGACTATATGGAGATCTAAAGATATACAACAGCCTTCCTGATTACAATCAAAACTATACCGAATTAAATGAATTATATTCGGATTCCTTGATGATGGTTGTTGACTCCAATAGTACTGAATATATAATGGCATATACATTTAAGCTCAAAGATATTCAGGATATTAATGGTGCAATCTCAAAATGTAAAAACATACTACTTGAAAATCAAACCACCAATCATGAAAAGGCCATGCTTTATTCATGTATGGCTTGGTGCGCTGAACGAATAGACAATACTAACGAACAGATAGAATACCTATTAAAAAGTATTGAATTTGACATCAGATCGTCAACCTACGAAACTACATCCAGTAGAATATTAGCTCAGCTTTTAGTTAAAAACAAAGAGATAGAATTAGCACACAAATTTGCTGTTTATGCCATTGAAGATGCTGAGTTTTATGGCGCCATTCAACGAAAAGCAGAAATTACTCCAATCATTCCTATTATAGAAGAACAGCTATTGAAATTGCAGGAATTTAAAACAAATGCTATACTTGGTATTTCGTTATTTATTTTAATAAGCCTTATTGTAATAATATACTTATGGGTAAGATTATTTAAACAACATTCCAGGTTAAAGCTGGCTCAAATTGATATAAAAGAAAAGAATGAGCTTCTATCAAAACAAAACTCTAAGCTAACCGAATCAAATATTTTTAAAGAAGAATACCTTACGAACTATTTTGAATTGAGTACCGTCTATTTTCACGAGATGGAGAATATGCAGAATAAAGTAAAGAGCTTATTACTTCAAAAAAAATACTCCGGCATAGAAAAGTTCATTAATGACAGTGGTCCAAAGGAGGATAAAGAGAAAATGTTTGAACGTTTTGATAGACTATTTCTAAATCTATTTCCTAATTTTTTACCAGAGATTAATAAAATCCTTAATGAACCAATTCCTGAAGAGGATATGAATAAACTATCATCGGAAATGAGAGTTTTTGCACTTAATAGGTTAGGAATTACAAATACCGATCGAATTGCTTCAATCTTAGGAGTATCTAAAAACACAATTTATACTTATAGAAATAGGATCAAGTCCAAATCAGAATTAAAATCTGAAGATTTTGATGACTATATATTATCTATTATATCGTATACATAGTTATTTTGAAGACATACTCCACTCTCTCTTTATTAAACTTAACACATCACCCCTACAAATATTAGTCTGACACAAATTTAAAAAGATACAATACCCTCAATTTAAGTGTAGATTTTGGAATGATTATAAGACAATAATCTTAGGCTGAGTAAATATTTTATAAGAAACTATTAGCCTATAAACAAAAAAACAGGGAACAACAAAATTGTCGCTCCCTGCATCATATAGTATGAATACCTAATTATTTTAGGAAATTAAGTCTCATTGCTTAGTCAACATCCCAGAAAATCTTTGTATCTCTGGTATCTTCACCCTTAACAGCTGAATAATTTTCTGAGTTATAATCTTTCTCATCATCTGGATACAATAATCTTGTTGCAGGAGTTTCATATCCACTCTTTGTATCCTCTTCAAATGTTAAAGCTGGATAACCTGTTCTTCTATATTCTGACCATGCTTCAATTGATTGTAAAAATCCTAATTGTAACCATTTTTGATCATAAATCATCTCTAATTGCTCAGTTGAAGATTTAGAAGCAAAATCAAGAGTCGAAATAAAATCATCTACTTCTGATGTTGCAGGATAACTAAGAGTAGTTAATCCTGATTCATTAAGATTATTTAAATAATAATAAAAATCAACAGATTCTCTTACTCCTTCTTCAAAAGCAGTTTGTGAATCGCCCAAACTCCATCTCTCATATGCTTCTGCTTTCAAAAAGCTTACTTCAGAAGCAGTCATCACAATACCTGGTAACTTAGAATTCATAAGGAAAGTTGCAGAATCTAAAATAGAATAATTCATATATTCTTGAGAAGCTTCTGCTGAAGTCATGGATACACTCATTGCACCATAATTTTCATTTTGCACAAATACTCCATCTTCTGTAGTTCCATATTTATCAAACATTGCTGGAATACGAGGATCATCATAAGGAAGCATCAATGTGTTTAACATATAATCAGGTGCATAATGACCACCTACTTCAACAAGTGCTGAGTGTAAAGAATTAGTATAATCAGTTAACGGTTCTAACAAGATATCTTCATCTTCAAGTAATGGATAAGATGCACTATTACTTAACATTGTAGTTACTGTTGATTTCGCAGTACTTTCATCACTATTTGAAATACGCATTAACAACCTAAGTCTTAATGAATTTGCGTAACGTTGCCATTTATCTATACTTCCACTACTTAATATATCATATTTAGAAAAAGTAGCATCTGTTGATGCTGATGCAAAATACGTAGCAGCAGCACCTAAATCTGAAATAAATTCTGTATATAGTGCTTCCTGATCATCATACGCTGCAGCCTCAATAGTACTGGATGTAATCAAGCTTCCTACTTCAGTATATGGAATATCTCCCCATAAGTCAACCATTTTAGAGGCCATATCTATTACAAAAACTTTACCTGCTTCCATAAAGATATCCATTTCAGCTTTTTCTTCATCAGATAGATTAGCATATGCAGTTTCCATAGCTCTATAAAGACCTAATGGACCACTACCATTACTATTGATATAAAAACTATTCCAATACTGACCAGTATAGCTGGTATTTATTTGATATTTACCAATTGAATTAGAAAAATAATTGGTTTGCGAATTTACACCAGTTGAAATTAATAACATGGTTCTCACATTCCAATAACTAGGACGAACCCTGTCATGGTTAAGCATAGCAGCAAAAAATCCGGGAATACTTGCTTCCGTTGCCTTTTCCGGATCGGTATATTTATCCACTAGATCATCCTTACAAGCAGAAAACATTGTAACGAAGACCAGAGCATATATAATAAAACTTTTTATTTTCATAACATAATTAATTAAGGTTAGAAACTAGCATTTAAACTAAAACCAAAACTTCTTGAAGCAGCTGTAGAACCTACGTCAACACCTTGTGACCACCACTTATTTCCAAGAGGAGCTTCTGGGTCAAGGTTTTCTAGAGTACGATAAATATAGAATAAATTTCTACCATATAAAGAGAAGCGAATATTAGACATACCAACCTTTTGAGATATAGAATTTGGTAATCTATACGCTAAAGTAATCTCACGCATTTTAACATAACTATTATCGAAAATTGCTCCATCAATATTTCCTGGAACTTTTCCCCAATAAAAATTCTCTAGATAATACATACCTGCACTAATTACTTTAGTATTATCAGCTCCTGTAGATTCATTTTTACCTTCTAATAAAACACCATCATCATAGGTTGCTCCATTTAATTCATAAGAAAGTCCCCCATGAGCTGCATCACGATATTTCATTGTATTTGCTAACAAACCAGCACTCTTCATGTATTTCTGACTCGGAGAAATCATTTGTCCACCAATTCTGTAGTCAATATTAAAATCTAATGAAAGATTCTTATATTTTACTGTATTTGAAAAACCTCCAATAAAATCAGGCATAATATTACCAGCTTTTACAAATTTAGAGTCATCAACTATGTATAAACCATCATCACTAATTAAATAATTTCCATCCTCATCTTTTTTCTTATCATACACATAGATATTACCTAATTCTTCACCTTCTGCGGCAACTAACTTAATTGAAGATTGTTCTGCAGTATAAAATACAAGTTCTTTTGAAGCAGTATTTAAACTCTTCACTTTACTTGTATTAGTAGACCAGTTAAATCTGGCATCCCACTTCCAGTCATTTGTTAAAACCGGTGTAAAATTTAAAGCAATTTCAATACCATTACTACCAATCTCTCCAACATTAACAATCTGACTAGATGCACCTGTTGACACAGTGGTTGATAATCCTAATATCTGATTTTTAACGGTATTATCATAATAACTAATATCAAATCCTAAACGATTGTCTAAAAACTGAGTTTCAAAACCAACTTCAAACTCATGCTTCATCTCAGCTTTTAAATTTTCATTTCCATAACTTGAATCCAATGTAAGAACTGGTACTGATCCATTAACTGACTGTAAGGATTTTTGTGTGTAAACAACATTAGATTCGTATGCTGGAGGTGCATTACCTACAACACCATAAGATGCACGAAACTTACCATAGTTAAACATTTCTGGTAAATTGAAAACATCACTAAATACGAAACTACCGTTAACTGAAGGATAAAAATATGAATTATTATTCTCTGGTAAAGTAGATGCATACTCTTGACGTGCAGTACCTTCTAAGAATAAATAATTTTTATAATTTAAACTTAGAATACCAACATAAGCATATTTTAATAATTCTTTTCTTGCAAAAGATGTGCTTAATGTACCGTACGAGTTATTTAAACTAAACCAGTTTTCAGTAACAAGTCCAGAAGTTGTTGCAGATGACTCATCTTTGTATTTTTCCTCTCTTGATTGAAAACCTGCAGTGGCAGTAAGATCAAGATCTGCTAACTTCTTATTATAAGAAAGTAATAAGTCAGTATAAAGAATATTATACAGTCCTGATGTTACAGAATAACCTCCCGTACTAGAAGATGTACTGTTAACAGAAGTTGGATTTGTATTATATTGCTTATTTTCAGAGCTTATTCCAGTAAAGTCATTACCAATACGACCTCTGAAATGCAATCCATCAACTATATCCCAGTTTAATGTACCACTAGAAATTAAACGATTTTCAGTTTCAACATACTTATTTTGCATTTGTTGCCAGAAGAATTCTAATAAGTTTGCACCACTCATAGAAGAATAAAACTGATCATCTGAATATGTGGTACTTCCATAAGAATTATATTTATATCCATTGGATGTTTTATACTTATTCTTCATCATAGACATATCCTGAGCTCTACTGAAGAATCCACTATAAGATCCTAGTACCTGACCTAACTGATAAGGTCTGTTAGTTGTTTTAGTATTGATAAAATTAGCATTAACATCAACACTTACTTTATCGCTTAATTTGAATGTACTATTTAAACCTAAAGTATTTTTTTCTTGCTTACTACCTTCCTGAGTACCTTTATAATCTAATCTTGAATAAGTAAAACGATAGTTTACATTTTCATTTGCATTAGAAATGGCAAGGTTTGCATTAGAAGTAGATCCAGTTCTAAAAATTTCTTTATAGTTATCTGGTTGAGCTGAATATTTTCCTACAGATCCGTCCCAGAAAGTAACATCTCTTCCATCAAACTTAGAACCAAAAGAAGTATAAGCACCCCAATATGGACGTGAACCGCCTTCTGCATTTTCATCTACCCAAAATCCATCAGCATCAAAATAATTTGAATAAGATGTCCAATACTCTTTATAGTAATAACTAGGACCGTATGAATTCTGGAACTTAGGAGTGTAAGCTACTTTGTCTACACTATAGTTATAACCGAAATCAACACCTAAACCTTCTTTCTTTTGTGTTCCTTTTTTAGTAGTAATTACAATAACACCACTAGCAGCATCAGAACCATAAAGAGCAGTTGCACTTGCACCTTTTAAAACGTTTAAACTTTCAATATCATTCGGGTTGATATCTAAAGCACCATTACCACGAATACGTTGGTCATCCCAATAGTTATTATTGTTAGCTCCATCTGCACCATATTGTCCATCATTACGAATAATAACTCCATCAACAACATATAATGGCTGTTGGTTATAATTTAAAGAGTTAATACCACGAATCTGAACGTTACTGGCACTGGTTACACCACCAGGAGCAGTTGTAATTTTCACCCCGGCAGCTTTACCATATAAAGCGGATGTAAAACTAGTAGCTCCTGATTCTGTTAATTGCTTAGAATCAATTTTACTCATTGAGTAACCTAATGCTCTTGATTGACGCTTGATACCCATAGCAGTTACCACAACTTCACCCATCTCCATAACATCCTCAGTCATCACTAATGAGATAGTTGTTTTACCTGCAACCGGAATTGTTTCTGTAAGGTATCCAACAAATGAAAATTGCAACACACTTTCTTCTGATGGTACTACAATAGTAAAGTTACCGTCAAAATCAGAAATTACACCTTGTGTTGTTCCCTGAATTGCAACAGTAACCCCAATTAGAGGCTCACCGGAAGTATCTTTAATTGTTCCGGTAATTGTTTTACTTACATTTTGATTTCCATCACTGATATTACCCACATTTTCGGGGGCTGCCACAGCTTGTGCCGTAGTAACAACGCACAAACCAATTAAGAGAAAAAGCTTCAAAGAATCTCTGAATCTTCTCCTTTTAATCTCTAAATTTTTGTTTTCCATAAACAAAGTAATTTAAGTTAATAATAATATTTTCCTTACGCGATTAATAAATTTTACTAAGCTTTTTAACTGGTACTCTTCATAATGGCAGTAGGGTATTAATGAATACGACAATATGTATTTAACTTTGATAAAATTTCATCTCCTGCTCCAATTTTATAGCCACTGCTCTCATAAACCAACTCTCCTTTATGAGTTACTACAAACGCCATTGGATATTCTTCAAAATCTGTCTTTTGAACTGAATCTAAGAATGGGTTCAACAAACCTTTTGTGTCTTTTAAGAAAATTGCATTATCTGGTAATCCTTTATAGTTTTCCAATTTAAAACCTGATGTTAATTTTTTAGGTTCAACAATTAACACAATCTTACCTTTCCAACTTTCATATGATTCTTTTAGTCGGATCAAATCATTTACTAAATGTTTTGTAGGCTCCCTATCCGGATCGATCCACACAACCACACTTCCTTCACCTTGATCAAGATCAGATAATGAAATTACTTTTCCTGTTTTTAGATCCTGAAACTGTTGATTTAAATCAACTGCAACTTTATTTGTTTCGTCATCTGCTTTAGGAGTTGCAAAAAGAATTGGGATACGAGTTGTCTCTCCCTCTTTCACCTCAAAGTATGTTCTTTTAACCCATACAGTTCCGCTTGATTCTCTAAGACCTGTAACCATTAAATATTTTCCGGCATCCACATTTAATTTCGCAGGATAAGAATCAAACAAATTGCTATATTCATAATCTAAAGTATTGAACCTTTTACCATCAAACTTTTCAATTGTAAATTGTAAGTAATAATTAGGTTGAGGTTGTCCTTTTTGTTGTGGAGCCCAATCTAGCACCAATTCTCCTTTTGGATTTTGCTGTACATTTAATGTTTCAAATGATAAATCATTCCATTCTCCTTCTTTTAATATCTGAGGTATATTTCTGGCTCCATCAAAACGAGAAGGTATACCAAAACTTCTTAAAGCAGCCACAAGAAATACATCTCTGGATGTTTTGTCTGCAACTTTTAATTCTAGAACACCAACCGGAAACATTGGGTTACGTGAAGTACTTTCATCAGTAACTAATGTGATACTATCTGTAATCCAATTAAGCAATACAGTAATATCAGCTTGCGTTTTTTGAATAAAATCTTGTCCAAAATATGACTGAATTGGCTTTTTATAAGCAGTTAGCAGTTCATTCTTAATTCTGGGATTTAAGATATATTTATTAAATACATCCGTATTCTCAGAATTTGAATTATCTGAATTTAAGAAATGATCTACTAATACAGGATAGCGAACATCTCTTCTGTCTTTATCTGCAATAACAGACAATAAATTAATAACCCGATCTTTATTTTTAGAGGAATAATTATTTACAAACTCTTTAATTACTTGCCAATTACCACGACTTTCCTTAAATATCTTTTGTAATTTTTCATTATTAACATTTTGTACTTCAGCTATTTTAAGCACCGATAAAGAATCTATAAAAGTACTTTCATAGGCACTTCTAATAGAATCTTCTTCATGTAGTCTTCGCGTATTTTCCTGAACACCTTCTTCTGAGGCTTGAGCAATTTTTCCTACTTTTGGTGGTACCATAGCAAATTCATCACTAATAATAACTTCTTCGAAGCTTTTTAGTACAACTTCAAATGTATCCTGACTTGCAACAGTAACTTTTTCAAAAGCTATCTTATCATCTTTTACAGCCCATATCACTAAATCTCCTAAACCTGTAAGTAAAGAACAAATACCTTCTTCATTGGTATTTAACTTTGCTAAAGGATAAAACTCAGCATAATTATATAACTGAAATTCAACATTTGCATCCTTAACAACATTACCTGCTTTATCTTTTACTTTAACATATAATCTTTTTGTTGGAGCATAATCTGGAATCACATTTAACTCTGTATACTTACTTGTTTTGGCTACTACATCATCAGTAGTTGTATAATCACCAAAAACACGTGAATGTAAAAGCATAGCGCGAGTTGCTGGTCCGGCAAACCATCCCATATCCAATTCCGGATCTGGTTCACATGCACCTAAAAAATACCATTCTCCATCGGCCCACACTTCAACCCAGGCATGATTATCATCAGAATGAGCCCATCTTGGCGTATAGATTTGTCTTGCAGGAATTCCAACTGCTCTCATGGCTGTAACAGTAAAAGTAGACTCTTCTCCACATCTTCCCAATGCTGTTCTAACAGTACTAAGAGGTCCACTTGTCCTTATATCTGCAGGATGATACGAGACTTTTTCATGACACCAGTGATTCACTTCCAAAGCAGCATCATACATACTCATATCTTTAATCCTATCCTTTAATTCTTTAAAGAATACGACTCTTGCACTGTCCATATCTTCATTATTAATTCGATATGGTAATACAAAATGTAAGAATAAATCATCAGGAACTTTCTTACCCCATGAAAATGCAGTTCTGGTTTTTAAGGCATAACGAACTTGTGTAAGAAAGAAATCCTGATCATAATTAGCTAAATCACTTAATGGCATATAAGCATATAGAAACTCCAAGGCTTCTTTTTCTACATCACTTATATTACTATCAAAAACAGAAAATAACTTTTCAGACCTGTTTTTTGCTAGTTCTTTTTGCTTTAAAAAATGTCTATTTATTTCGGATCTTTTATTTGCATCTTTTTCAAGATGTGTATTTGTACATCCAAATATTAAACACGTGAATAAAATAAATACTATGAAATAGATTTTACTTGACATAATTGTATGTATATATATTTAATGTTTGACTATTCAATAACTGGTATTTTCCACCAATTATTTAGACTTACATATGAAATAAGACTTATCGATCATTTTTGTTCCAAAAAGAGAACACCCCCTATTTTCAATATCATTTCTTAATACAAAAGCATATTTTAAAAACTCACCCCTCTTTTTCATATTATTCTTGTTTGTTTTAATAGATTTACACATTACAAATGTATAGCACACTAATAATAGGATCAAATTAAACAATTACTCTAAACCCGCTTTTTTTTGATTTTTGACGGTATAAACAAATCGAACATTATTGAATAACATTTGTTAAAATCCCGCATTTGCTTGTTAAAAAACGTTTATACACAATTAAGCAATCTAATACCTAATCAAATACCCATTCCTCTGCAACGATATTTTTATGACTTTTGTCATGCTTGAATCTTCATTATTATTTTTTAGAAAGCTTAATTATTCGCAGAAACCATAACTAGTTTATTTTAGGATTAGGTTATTAGATAAAACAACATCGGTAATTGTATTTTTTTTCATAGGATTATAATTTGATTTCATAAGCCATATAAAACTCTCAAAATTTAATCATACTCATATGTGTGGAACACTTCACATGATTCGTTTCATAATACTTAAAAGCTATAAATGATATATTTGAACAATAATCTTTAATACTAAAAAATATGAATCTTCATTAAATATAACCCTATTTTAGAAAGAATTCAATAGTAAATATCAACTTTAGAGTCATTCAACCCCTGTACATTTCAAAATACACATAATTAATTATCAATAAATTAACACAACGCAAATCTGTATTTTAACTTTTACGCCCCCTTTATCTCTTTAATATATAATCTGTATATAATAATTTTGAAGTATTCCTGAGTAAATAATAAAATCACAATAATTAATCATAATAACTGATATGAAGAATATAATTAAGATTGTTTTTGCATGTATGTTAATATTTAACATTACAGCATGTACACACAATAATTCAATCAAATCTCCGAATTCAAATATTAATCTCTCTTTTGATTTGATTAATGGTAAACCTGCCTATCAGGTACTATATAATAATGATACTTTGGTTAAAACTTCATACCTGGGCTTTGAATTTAAAGAACAAGGTACTATGAAAGATCAATTTGAAGTCGTTGGTACCGAATTAAGTTCATACGACGAAACCTGGCAACAACCATGGGGAGAGAACAAAACAATACATGATCAGTACAATCAAATCAAGATACAATTAAAAGAAACAGCTTCAACAGGAAGATTATTAAACATCTTATTCCGTGCTTATAATGAGGGAGTAGCATTCAGATATGAATTCCCTGAACAGGAGAATCTTAAAGACTTTATCATAATGAATGAACTATCAGAGTTCAACATTGCTGATAATCCGACTACATGGTGGATTGAAGCTAATTATGATACTTATGAAAAATTGTACAAGGCAACACCTATGAGTGAAGCCAATTGGGTTGCTACTCCTGTTACTATGGTAGCAAAAAACAATGTTCATATCAGTATTCATGAAGCAGCTTTAACTGATTATGCAGGTATGACATTAAAACAAAACGATAATGGTACTTACACTTCAGAATTGGTTCCATGGGCTAACGGTGATAAAGTAAGAACTAAAGCTCCGATGGTAACCCCCTGGAGAACGATTCAAATTGCAGAATCAGCTTCTAAGCTTGTTGAAAGCTCACTTATACTTAACCTTAACGAGCCATGTAAAATTGACGATGCATCATGGATTGAGCCAATGAAGTATATCGGAATATGGTGGGGAATGCACATCGGAACAGAAACTTGGTATGCCGGTCCGCGTCACGGTGCTAAAACACAAACTGCATTGGATGATATTGATTTTGCTGCTGAAAATAATATTAAAGGTTTTGTAGTTGAAGGCTGGAATGCAGGCTGGGAAAATTGGGGAGCAAAAGACGCCTTTGATCACATTACTCCGGCTACTGATTTTGATTTGGAAAAAGTAGCAGCTTACGCTAAGGAAAAAGGCGTAATGCTAATTGGTCATCACGAAACAGGTGGAGATATTCCATCTTATGAAAAATATATCGAAGATGCTTTTAAACAATGCCAAAGATTAGGTATGCATGCAGTTAAAACCGGTTATGCCGGAGGTATTTTTCCAAGAGGAGAACATCATCATGGACAATTTATGGTACAACATTACCGTAGAGTTGTTGAAATGGCGGCAAAATACCAGATTATGCTTGATGTTCACGAACCTATTAAACCTACAGGAATCAGAAGAACATGGCCAAATATGATGACTCGTGAAGGTGTTCGAGGAATGGAATGGAATGGCTGGAGTGATGGAAACCCGCCTTCACATACGGTTACTATACCTTTTACAAGAGGTTTAGCTGGTCCTACAGACTATACCCCGGGTACTTTTGACATTTTGTATGCTAATGCAAAAAACAGAGTTAAATGGAACGGTCAGGATAAAGGAACCAGCAGAGTTCATACTACATTATCTAAACAAATTGCAAACTTTGTAATTTTATACAGTCCATTACAAATGGCTAGTGATATACCAACCAACTATGTTGGGCATCCTGCATTTCAGTTTTTCAGAGATTTTAATGCAGACAGCGATGAGTCCCTTGTACTAAATGGTGAAATTGGACAATATATTACCATAGCTCGTAGAAGTGGAGATGAATGGTATTTAGGTTCAGCAACAAATGAAGATAAACGCACTTTAGAAGTAAAACTGAACTTCCTTGATGCAGGACAACAATATAAAGCTGAAATTTATCGTGATGCTGAAGATTCGGATTATTTAACTAATCCACAAGCTTATGCTATCGAAACTAAAGAAGTAAACTCTGATTCAACACTTGAATTAAAACTTGCAGCAGGTGGTGGTCAGGCTATTCGTTTTGTAAAACAATAATAAACAATATTTTAACCACAGAGGCACTGAAAAATAAAAATGAAGAATTTTATTTGTTTCTCTGTGTCTCTGTGGTTAATTACATTTCTCGCTCTTCTTCATAAAATTATTTTCCATGTATAAAGTTCTTTTCATATTTATCTTAACATTCTTTATCTCCTTCATTTTAAAGGCCCAGGAGGGTTGGAAAATATCTACTACATCGCACAAAGATTACGTTCCTACTTGTGTTGCAAACGGGCAAATTGGTATCGTTCCTGACTGCGAATTATTTAAAACTAAAAATGTAATACTAAATCATGTTTTTGACCGTCAAGGTACAAATGATATCAGTAAAGTTTTGTGTGGCATTAATCCGTTTAATCTCAGTTTAAAAGTTGAAAATCAAGACATCAATCTGGATAATATAAAACATTGGAAGCAGACTTTAAAAATGAAAGAAGCTGCATTATTGACTTCATTTGCATTTGAAAATAAAATAGATGTAGAATATTCTGTACAAGCCCTGCGTAACCTGCCTTTTGGAGGAATTATTAACGTTAAAATTAACGCCAATAAAGATGTAGATATTGAAGTAAGTAATATTATTAAAACGCCGGAATATTATAAAAATGCCCAATCACGATTCAGAATACTACAGGATCTGGATGTAAGGATGCCGGTTTTCCAAACCATTGCTGATAGTCCTTACGAAGCTCATCAATTAGCTAGTGCTTCAGGATTTATATTTAACACTGCCTATCCAGAATTTAAACAAGACACTCAAAATCCTTATCAATCATCGGTATCATTTACCAAAGAATTAAAAAAAGGAGAATCGTTTACCTTTAGTTTATTTGGTGCTGTATGTACCTCTCAGGATTTTAATGATCCAATTGGAGAATCGGAACGCTTTGTTGTTTTTGCGCAACAAACCGGAACAGATAAGCTAATTCTTAATCATCAAAACGCATGGAACAAGCTTTGGCTAAGTGATATTATTATTGAGGGAGATCCGGAATCGCAACTTGATGTTCGTTTTGCATTATACAATTTATATTCTTTTCAAAGAGATGATAACGACCTAAGCATATCTCCAATGGGATTATCATCACAAGGTTATAACGGACATGTATTTTGGGATGCAGAAATATGGATGTATCCTCCCTTATTAGTCTTACATCCGGATATGGGCAAATCCATGATGAATTACAGAATCAATCGTTTGAATAAAGCCATGGATCGGGCTAAAAACTACGGTTATAAAGGAGCTATGTTTCCATGGGAATCAGATTTCTCTGGTGAAGAAGCCACTCCTACCTGGTGCTTAACCGGAGTATTAGAACAGCATATTACAGCCGACATAGCCATAGCAGCATGGAATTATTATAATGTAACTAAAGATACAACCTGGCTTAAGGAAAAAGGATGGCCTTTGCTTAAAAATGCAGCTGACTTTTGGGTAAGTAGAGCAACACAAAATAGTAACGGCACTTATTCTATTGAAAATGTAGTTGGTGCTGATGAATGGGCGCATGTAGTAACCGACAACGCTTTCACAAATGGCTCGGTAAAGTTGGCTTTGGATAATACCATTAAAGCTGCTCACATATTAAATTACAATACGCCTGAAGAATGGATCTTGTTAAAAGAGAAAATCAACATAAATAAATTTAAAAACGGAGTTACAAAAGAACATTCTGAATACAATGGCGAAATAATAAAGCAAGCAGATGTTAACCTACTTGCATATCCTTTGCTAATCATCTCCGACAAAGAAAGTATATTAAAAGATTTGCAGTATTACGAACCTAAGCTTTCTAGTGAAGGCCCGGCTATGTCCTACTCCATTTTTAGCATATTGTTTGCAAAGCTTGGAAACTCAGAGAAAGCATTTGAGCTCTTCAAAAAAGCATACATTCCGAATAAAAGAGCACCTTTTGGCGTTTTAGCAGAATCAGCTACAAGTAACAATCCTTATTTTGCAACAGGTGCAGGAGGTATGCTTCAATCCGTGATTTTTGGTTTTGCAGGACTCGAAATAACGGATAAAGGCATTATCCAAAACACACCTTGTCTCCCTAAACACTGGAAGTCATTGACAATTAAAGAAATCGGCATTGAAAAGAAAACATTTTTCAGTAAGCAGTAAGATGTCTTCAGTAGACAGTGTAAACTAAAGTCTAAAGACTGAAGACTGAAAACTATTATGCGTAAACGGTATTTTATAATACTAAAACCGCTTCATTTTTTATTACAGTGGCATTATACTTAAATTTACATTGATAACACTATAAAATTATATCAATGAGATTTTTAATTCCACCATTAACACTATTGCTTCTATTAGTAGCATCATGTAACAGCACATCCAACAAAAAGGATGATATAGATATAAAGCTTGATATCATAAAGCCTCAGCAATACGTTGTTTGTAAAACACAATCACCACTAAAAATTGATGGAATTGCTGATGAAGAAGCATGGGAAGCTGTTCCTTTCACCAACTCATTTATTGATATCGAAGGTGTAAAAGTTCCGAAATACGATACTAAAATTAAAATGCTTTGGGATGAACAGTTTTTTTATGTGTATGCAAAATTAATGGAGCCCCATATCTGGGCTAACCTGTATCAACGTGATACTGTTATCTTTTATAACAATGATTTTGAAGTATTCCTTGATCCATCGATGGACACATATAACTATGGCGAAATTGAAGTTAATGCTTTAAATACTGTTTGGGACTTAAACCTTGATAAACCTTATCGCGTAATGGGGAACGCAGATAACAGTTGGAATTTAGACAAGTTTAAATCTGCTGTACAAATTTATGGCACTTTAAATAATCCTAACGATACTGATAGCTGTTGGACTGTAGAGGTAGCTATTCCTATTGATCGCATGATGGAACTTAAATATTCTAATGAAAAATTCCCGGCAGAAGGAGAACAATGGAAAGTTAACTTTTCGCGAGTTGAATGGGATTTTGATTTAGTTGACGGCAAATACGATCGTAAGAAAGAGGATGGTAAATATTTACCAGAGTACAATTGGGTATGGAGTAATCAAGGAGTAATTAACATGCATGAGCCTGAAAAATGGGGTATTGTTCAGTTCTCCAACAGCGCAACTCCTGAAAACATAGAAATTACTGCAGATAAAGACTTTTTATACAAACAATCTGCATATGCTCTGTTTCGTAAAACTCAATTTGGCGATTTAAAGTATTTGTTGGAAAAAGAAACCAATTACACTGAAACATATAAGGTAAAAGCGGATTCTACAACAATCAATGCTGTATTTACTAAAACACTAGAAGGGTTTACATTTGTATTCACTGGTAATGATAAAACCTTTACAATTGATCAAACAGGATATATAAACATTAAATAATTCATCAAAATGAAACTGGCATAGCCTACGCAAATTATTATACATTCACGATAATGATTACAATTTGCATTGGTTATTAAGGTTTTGCTAAAACAAAAAACATATGAAGAACATACTATTTTTACTTTTATTAGCGTGTTTAATCAGCTGTTGTCCGCAGGGAAAAACTACTGATGAGGTTAAAAGTGAGCCGAAAAAATTTGTATTTGCAACTTGGGCACATGCAGATCATGGAGAGTTTGATCCACAAGAGTGGGAAAAGAAATTGGATTATTATAAAGATCTTGGAATTACTGAAGTTTTAGTAAAAGGAGAACCTGATGTATTGGAAAAAATCATTCCTATGGCAGGTGAAAGAGGCATTAAAATTCATGCATGGATGTGGACATTAAACCGTCCTAATGATACTGTTGCAAACAAGCATCCTGAATGGTATGCAGTAAACCGCGCCGGAAAAAACTCATTAGAATACAGAGCTTATGTTGATTATTACCAATGGTTAAGTCCTCACTCTCCAGAAGCCAGAGAATTCATCAAAAACAATGTACGTAAGCTAACTAAAGTAAAAGGTTTAGCTTCTATCCATTTAGATTATGTACGCTATGTAGATGTTATTTTAGGAGCAGATCTTCAGCCCTTATATGGTTTAAATCAAGATCACGAAATGCCAGAATACGACTACGGATACCATCCATTAGCCCGTGAAGGATATAAGAAAATATTTGGTGTAGATCCTTTAGATATGGATCATCCGGAATTAAGCACAGAATGGAAACAATACCGTTTAAATGCAGTAACTTCTTTAGTGAATGAATGCGTAGAGATCGCACACGAAAGTGGTAATAAAATGACTGCAGCTGTATTCCCATTCCCTGAAATGGCTCGTCAAATGGTTCGTCAGGCATGGAACGACTGGAACCTTGATGCCGCTTACCCAATGATTTACCAAAGTTTCTATCGTCAAAATATCAACTGGATTGGTTTTGCTACAGAACAAGGTGTTAGCGATGTTGATTTTCCAATTAACACAGGTTTATACGAACCAGCATTTAGTAATGCAGAAGAATTTGAAAAAGGTATTCGTTTAGCTAAAGATAAAGGTGCTAGCGGAGTTGCTATTTTTACTGCTGACGGATTAAATGAAGAAAAACAAGAAGTAATAAAAAAATTAAGCAAAGAGTTTTAATTCCATTTATAAATTATTTGTTTTAATATTTGTCATTAAATCATTGGCTGCATCCTTCCAAATGCAGCCTTTTTTTATACCCATTATTCACCAAAATCTGATCTTTTATAAAACCCGGAAACCAATAAAAGTATCTGACTAAAAAATATTTGGCAGAGAAAAAATAAAAACTGAAATTTATATGCCCCTAAAAAATTTAGTTAGTTTACCTCTTAAAATTTAATGGTATGATATTTAAAATCCTCTTAACAATTGCTATCATCATAGGATTGACCTGGGCTATTAAAACGGCAGATAAAAAATCTATATTTATAACTGCAGGGCTTGCTTTAGGAATTATATTTGTATTTCTACCTTTGCCTTATTTAAAGATTACAGGATTAACTATATTCTTAATATTTGCCCTTATTGCTTTCATTTATGGACTAAATCACAAAGGCAAAGCTTTTGAACGTTTTATTATTTGCGCCATTAGCTTACCAATCTTTATGTATTGGTCATTTGCTTTATTACATTTTCCAGGAGTAAGAATACTAAAACTTTTTATGATTATCCCAATAATCAGCTTCATCATTGCACTTACAAAGAAACATAAATTAAAATCAGAGCTAGGGTTTCTATTAATACTTGCAATGGACTCTATTTCTTTACTTTTAGAGTAAATCAAATTAAAACATAACATTTTACCAGGTATAAAAAACACTATGCATAACCATGCATATCAAAGAATTAAAATGGATTATGTTTATTTTATGAAACCTGGTAGTTATTATAAAAAGGGTTAGATCTTTTGTATAAAAAAAGTGGAAAGCATTAAAAATCACTTTCCACTCTTGATTTGCTCTATTAATATTGGGTGATGAATTGGGGCGCATCTTTAATAAAAATATCCAAAACACCATCTGCAATTTTTATTTTCCCTTCCACTCGCGTTGCCCCGGGAATGCTTTCTATTTCTGAAGCTCTGTTTGCCAACACCTCTGCTCTTTTAAAATAAACATTTGCTGAACTTTCTCCATTTAATGCAGCCGACAAACCTTCGGTAGTTATCACAAATGATTCTCCCCAAATTTCCATTGCTTGCAACCATGGTTCGCTTTCTTCAATAAAAACAGGATCAACTACAGTACGTATTATGCCCGGTGCATTTCTAAATTCTTCAGCATATTTTTTAAGTTCAGCAATTACAATTTTTCTGGAATCAGCATCACCAAAAGCCATTTCTTTTCTTACTTTATCAAGTAATGCTTTTAAACGTGGTGCTTGTTCTTGCCAGGGCTGACTTCCAAAAGTTGGTGCTAAATGTTGCGTGTCAAACAATTTCAATAATGCTTCGGTAGCAGTTTTATCACCATTAGCTAAATTATAGGCAGCAATAAACCAGTTTAAATCAGAATCATAATCTTTATCATTCCATCCAAAAGAAGCTACACCAGTAACAGCTACTCTACTTGGCATTTCCTGATTCATTGGATTAGATAAAATACCGCAAAGTTCCTGAGATAATCCAGCTTCACGAAACTTATATGGCGCAAGTAATAAACGTCCTGCTGTTTGACCATAATCATTTACCGGATAGTTATCCCACAATAGCGTTTTTCTTCCAAAAGCTTTTGCAGCTTGTTTTGCATCATTTATTGAAATTCGAGGAGGAACAACATCAGTTCCCGTCCATTGAATAACAATTCGAGAGTCTAAATTATCAATAAGAGCATTCTTATAATCACTCTCTTTCGCATCATAATATTCAGTAGGTACCATGATCAATGGATTCATGTTGGGATCGAGTTCATCCAAAATAGCCTGTAATTTATTTAACAACTCAGATTGGGCAATTCCTGCTGCTTTTGTCCCTGATTCACCATAATATGCTTCATCAGCATCACAATTCCATTTTTTATATTCAATATCATCTAATGCCACATAAAAATCCTTAACTCCGATAGAATATAATTTCTCAAATTTACGTTTCAATGCCTCCAGATCTGCCGGATCAGAAAAGCAAATTGTTGGACCAGGAGATATAGTGTAGACAAAATTAACATGGTTTTTTTGGGCAATCTGAACCAGTTCACCCAGTTCTGCAATAGTTTCTTCAGGATAATCTTCCCGCCATTGAGCTCGTGCATAAGGATCGTCCTTGGGGCTGTAGACATAGGTATTTGCTTTTACACTACCCAAAAACTTTAAATGCGACTTTCTACTTTGCATAGACCAGGGTTTACCATAAAAACCTTCAATTGTTCCCCTGATAGGCATTGCAGGATAATCATGAATAATAAGATTTGATAATGATTCTTGTTTCAATAGCTGAATAAACGTTTGAACAGCATAAAACAAACCATTCTCATCATATCCGGCAAGCGTAATAAGCTCCCCGTCGTCAATAGAAACTCCAGCCAGTGTATATGATTCTTTTTTTGAACTCGTACAGAATGCTGTATCAGGATCTTGTTCTGCATTACTTTTTAACAAAGCGGACTGAACTATCTGAACATTCTTTAATCCCAATACAATAAATGTATGATTGATATGTTTGGGTAACTTTTTTACCGTATTTATAGAAATTATTCCTGAATTATATAAAGCCGTTGTTACAAGGTTTTCTATCTCTGGATTTACATCATTTGGTTTTACTATAGTAACTGATGGAGTAAGTAAAAACTCCCCCTGAGTTAATTGAAGAGATACCGGTTCTGGAAAGATTAAAGGCTTATAAAATGCTTTTGATTGATTTGCCTGAGCAATACCAACGTTATAGCTAAAAATTAATAAAATTAAACTACTAAAAAATACTTTCATTTATTATAACGGTTTTGTATTAATAAAACACTGCTTTTATATGTCTTTCGTTTCAAATAACTGAGCCTTGAAGATGCGAGATATTCTCCTGTTTTTTTTAGTTAACTAGAAACCAAATTAATTGGAATGAATTGATATTTTCAATTATTCTAATATATGAATCGGATTAATCTTAAACTGGTTTATCTTAAATAATACAAAAGGGTCAACTGAAAATATCAGTTGACCCTAACTATTTACGATATATACTTAAACTTAAAGCAAAAGTCTAATTAAAAATTAACTTCATCTTTATCTTCAGTATCCCACCACAAACGAGTACTAATTAAGTCATCACCATTCATTGTTTTCACAACCTCACTAATAGCATCAGCATTACTAGTACGTTCTGCTGTAACAAATGGCATACGCTTAATCCATTCATCTGCAGGAATTACACCCCAATCAGAGTTACTATAGTTATTGTAAACATGAGGTAATTTAGGATAGCCAGTTCTACGGAAATCAGCCCATGGCTCATTTGGATTAGTAAATGCAGCAATCCATTTTTGAGTAATGATTTTTTCTAACTTTTCTTCGTTAGTTGCACTTTCATCCCAAGCTACAGTTACAGTAGAAGGAGTTACAAAATCATTAACTGTTCCATCTTCTAAACCATCATAAACAACATCATTGTAATCAATTGGAGTACTTGTAGCATCAGCTAAATAAGCATCAACACCACTAGCAGCCCATTGTGTAAATGAAGCTCTAACACCAGCATCATAGTTAGTTGCAGCATCACCAGCACCTTCCCATCCTCTTAAAGCAGCTTCAGCTAAGTCAAAATATACTTCTGAAGATGTCAAATATGGTCTTTCACTCCATGCATCGATATCTGTATTAATTGTTGAATATACAGTATGATCAGCTTTTGCCACTAATTCAGCACCACAACGGATTCCTTTATAAGGATAGTCAGGGTGATCAGCAACAAGACTTTCATCAGAAACAGGAGCAAAGAAACTAGCAATACGAGGATCTTTTAAACCAACTAACATAGATTCCATAGCTGCAGACATACGTGTATCATTCCAACCTAAAGAAATCATTCCTAAGTATAATTCAGATCCATATAAAGAAATATAGAAATCATCATCAGCAGAAGTAATTAAACCAGCCGCATCAGCAATTGCTTTTTCACCTTCTGCTTTTGCTAATGCTGGAGCAACTTTAGAAATACGAATAGCCAAACGTAAACGCATTGAGTTCACTAATTTTGCCCACTTTGCAACATCTCCGCTATAACTTGCATCAAAATTTGATAAACCAGCATAATCTTCATTAGCTGCGAATACAGCTTGAATTTGATCTAATTCGTCAAAAAATGTATCATATAAATCTTCTTCACTATCATATCCTGACACCTCAGCTCCATATTTAGAATAGATAACAGGGCCATGATACGTTGTTAAACGAGAAACCCCTAAAATACGGATTAATCTAGCCCATTCAACAAAAACATCATATCCACCTTCACTGGCAATATCCATTACCTGACCTGATGGAGACATTAAGTTATCATAAATACGATCCCAATATGTATTCCAAGTAATATTATAAGTAGTATTATTTACGCCTGCCACAAATGGACTTGGTGTAGCCATAAAGTTACAAAATGATTCTGCAATCAGGTTCTCCTCAATTTGGTGACCAAATAGATTAGATAATAAACTTGAATAATAGGATCCAATATGATTAAAATCCTGCTCTAAATCCTCATCTGTAATTTCATAAGGATTTACATTCGCCTCTTCAAAATCTTTAGTACATGCACTAAAAATAAAAAGAGCTCCAATAAATATAAATAGTACCTTTTTCATTAATCTTTAGTTTTAGAATGTGAATTTAAGATTGAAACCATAAGTTCTGGTCGATGGAACGTTGAAACAATCTAACGACTGAGAACTTAAATCTGTACTCATACTTCTTTCCGGATCAAATGGTGCATCTTTATAAATATAGAATAGATTTTGACCTACAAGAGAGAATGATGCTGATTGAACAGGTAATCCTAATTGTGCTACATTAAAGTTATAACCTAATGAAACCTGAGATAATCTGATATTAGTTCTGTCATAAATATAATTCTCGCCAATACCAGTTCTACCTCCTATACCAGAATAATAAGTTTTAGGATCCATTTGTGTAATAGCTGTTGTTCCCTGCATTGCATTAACTGAAACATAACCTTTATCACGAGCATCAGCTGTTCTTTGACTAACACCATACTGATCTAATAATGCTTCTGTCATACTAAACGCTTTTCCACCAACTTTAGAGTTGATCAAAAAGTTTAATGACCAGTTTTTATAATTTAAGGTGTTGTTCCAACCTAAACTAAAGTCAGGGTTAATACTTCCAACTTTTTCAACTTCAGTAGTTCTTAAGAAAGTTTCACCATCATCATCTAACAATATCTGTCCTGATTCATTTCTCTTATGTTTATACACATAAAGATCGCCAATTGAACCACCTTTATAAATACGAGATACATAAGCATCGCTAGATCCTAAATCAAGATACTTAGTATCATCATCAGGAAATAAACTAACAACTTTGTTTTTGTTTGTAGAAAAATTAAATGATGTTTTCCATTCAAAATTTTCTTTCTGTATTGGAGTACCATCTAAAACGATTTCAAATCCTTTATTGGTAATTTCTCCAGCATTAAAATAGGTATTCTTATAATTATCCACCTGCTCAATTGCTGCTAATTTCTTTTCTAAAGCCTGATGATTAGTAACAATATCATAATAAGTTAAATCGATACCTAAACGACTATTAAAGAAACGCACATTAGCACCTAACTCATAGGTAGTAATTTGTTCTGGTTTTGCATCTGTAAAAGGTTTATAAGTATTTCTATCTACACCTTCCTGAGCATTAATTGAATTATCTACCTCAACAGCTCCCCAAAGAACATCATTATTAACCTGAGAACTAGAAGCTCTTACCTTTGCAAAAGTAATATAGTCAGGTAAATCAAATGCTTGAGATAGAATAGCACTTACACCTACTGCAGGATAAAAATAAGACTCATTTCCAGTTGCAGCTAAAGTTGAAGACCAGTCATTACGTCCGGATAAGTCTAAGAATAACATATTTTTATATCCCAACTGAATGTTACCAAATACACCTTCTTTGATTATTCTACCACTATAAGTAGATTCTACCATTACGTTATCAGGTAAATTTTGGAAATAAAATTCATTTGGATATAATAGATTATTAGTTCCGTTATTTACACTGACTCCATCTCCAAAAACAGATTCCTGATAACTAGCACCTGCAATTACACCTAAGTTAAAATCACCAAAATCATTTTGGTAAGTAAAGATACCATCAGCATAAGCTTGCTTATCAGTATATTTACGATAATCCCATCTACCGTTTTGTGAAATATTTACAGTATTACCACCTGCATAGAATTTTTGCTCAAAAGATTTTACTGCATAATCGTAGTTTGCTCTTGCTTTAAAAGTAAGTTTACTAGTAATTTGTAAATCTGCAGCAATGCTTGCTATTGCACGATTAGTAATATCCTCTTTAGGTTGCTTATTTAATAACCAATATGGGTTTGATTGGTTATCAGCAGAAACATGCCACTCTTGCCAATTCATATTTCTATCAGATCTGAAATACTGATAATTATCTTTAAAATATGAGAATGGTTGTAGACCAAGACTTGCATCAGAACTAGGTGTTGCACCATTTCTTGGGAATAAATATAAACCTGTTAATGGATTTAAATAATAACCTGCAGTACTTCTGTTTTTAGTTTTTTCATTAATTAACATTACGTTAGATGTCAACGTAAGTTTTTCATTCCATAATTTAGCAACTTCTTTAAATGTAAAGTTGTGCTTATTATAATGGTTATTTGGCACTACCCCCCCTGCACTAGTATTTCCATAAGAGAAATAAGTAGACGTTTTTTCGTTACCACTACTAATAGATAGGTTATTTACTAAGTTATAACCAGTTCTAAAGAAATCTTTTACATAATCACTTTCGTAATTTCCTTTAGTAGTAGACCAACTTTCAGCAGCTCCACCATCAGCCCCATATGTAAATTGCATATCTGGCAAATCCATCACACTCTCAAATGTAGAACTTGAGCTAAATGAAACTGTTGTTTTTCCATCTTTACCTTGTTTAGTGGTAATAATTACAACACCATTAGCACCTTCACTACCATAAAGAATAGAGGCTGTTGCTCCTTTTAGCACACTGACACTTTCGATATCATCAGGGTTAATTTGAGATAATCCATCACCATCATCAGTACCTCCCCAGGCTCCAGATTGGTTTCCTTTTCTGTTAACCATTGGAACACCATCAATAACATATAACGGATCTCCAACATCTGATACAGATTTACTACCACGTAAAACAGTTCTTGTAGAACCTCCGGCTCCTGAAGTACTTTTACGAATTTCTAAACCTGCTGTTTTACCACTTAAATTACTCATGAAGTTGATGTCCTTAGATTTCATCATTTCTTCACCACTAACTTCCTGAGAAGAATAAGTAAGCGTTTTCTTTTCTCGCTTAATACCTAAAGCGGTTACAACAACTTCATCAAGCCCTGTCATTTCTTCCATTAATGTTACATTAATGGTTGATCTACCTCCAATTACTTCATCAAGTCCTTGAAACCCTATAAACGAAAATGATAGAGTACCTTCAGAACTAGCCACTTCTAATGTATAGTCACCATCAAAATTTGTAATGGTACCATTAGACATGTTTTCTTTTTCAAAAACATTAACCCCAGGAATCGGCATTCCTGCGCTGTCAATAACCTTACCTGTAACTTTATGCTGAGCAACTATTGTTGCAGATGCAAGGAATACAAGTAAAAATAATCCAATTAAATTTTTAATCATGATCCTCATTGTTTTAGATTTTTTTCATGTTTACAACATCTTGTTTAAATACACGTTCACATGATTGTGACCCCCGTTTAGATGGACTATGATAGCCATCAGAATAATAATTAATTTGACCCATCCTCTTTATTTTAACTTATTAATAACTATTCTTTAATTTTTCTTTTACAAATTTAAAAATCACCTATACCTCGAGCAAATTATTTGATTACGCTAAACCGGTTTTTTATTACCTTATAACGATAACCTTAAAATCTTCTAAAAAAAAATTAAATCTTAATAAATCATTGTCAAATAGAAAAATACGCCCATACTCATACAGTATAACCTTTAGGCATGAATTTATTCTTCTATAGCGGTATTTTTAATATCAAGTTGAAACCTTATAATTATTTGATTTCAATAATTAAAATCATTTACAATCTTTTAACGGGGAAAAACCTACATTCAGTTAAATATCATTTATTAGGACTTTAACAATAGTTTACAGTAAAGATTTAAAATACATCCTTATAAATTTAATTCACTTATACAAAAATTCCTACTCGCCTGTTAACACGAGTAGGAACCCTAATAAAAATTGCAACACCCCTGTTACAATGAAAAAGACCTTTATAATCTAATAGATTACTTTTCTGTTTTTAGATCTTCAAGAATTGGTTTTTCTGAAGATTCTAAATATGTTTTTAATTCAGGATTCTCCTGATCGAAAATAACAATTTCATTTTGACCCTTTTTCAACCAACACCCTGGTAAATAAAGCGTTTGCTGAGGACCAACACTCCAATAGCGTCCTAAATTATGTCCATTTACAAACACAATACCCTTACCCCACTGAGTCATATCCAGGTAAGCATCACCTACTTTTTTCACTTTGAAAATTCCATTATATAAAGTTGGCAAATCAGACTTAGAACTATTTACATCTTTATCCATATCAGGTTGTTCACTCATTGGAAGTTTAAACATTTGCCAGTTACCAGTAATCTCATAATCATTTATATATACAGGCTCAATAATTCCCTTTTTATTATGAGGTAGTTCGCTTCCATAATTAATACGACCCATATTTTCAACTAAAATATCAAGAGTACTATTAAAAGGAATCTTTACATCCAATTCAAAGTTCTTATCCATTCTGTTAAGAGTACCAACTTTCTTTCCATTAACAAAAACAGTTGCATAATCTCTTAATCCGGAAATTTTAAGTTTACCATTTATTGGCTGAGTAAACCTTTTTCTATATAAAACATAACCATACCCCTGTAATAGCTCCTCAAAACTTAATGGAGAATTTGATTTTACTGGTTCTATATTTTTAATCCAATCAAATATACTTTCTGATTGAGTTAATTTAATTTTACCTAAATCAATAACTGGTATTGCCTCAGGAATCTCAGGTAATTTAACGTTCTGATATTTCTCCATCAAACTACGGATGGCCATATATTTTTCTGTTGCTGCACCATTTTCTGCAATAGGAGCATCATAATCATAACTGGTCAATTGCGGTTGAATAGGAATCTCATCTGTAAAGTTTGCACCGGAAGTAAATCCAAAATTAGTACCACCATGAACCATGTAGAAATTAAAACTTACATCGTTCTTTAAATATTCCTCAGTTTGAGTTGCAATATCATCTGCACTAATTTTAATAAAAGGTTCTCTCCAGTGATCAAGCCATCCGGGATAAAACTCAGCAACCATATATGGTCCCTGACCTCCATGATATTGATCAACCAGTTTTTTTAACTGAGCCACATTACCTTCTCCATTAGCTGTTGGTAATACCCCATCAATAACACCATATTGAAATAACCATGATCCATCTGATGTAAAAAGCGGTACATTAAAACCTGCATTTTTTAAAACGTCATAAATCTTTAGGTAATATTCTCTATGCTGCTCTATTGAAACTTCTTTTTGCTGAGATGCATACGAACCAAACTCGTTTTCCACCTGAACCATAATAATAGGTCCACCATTTGTTATTTGTAAATCCTTAACTTCTTCAGCCAGCCTGTTAATATAGTTAGTACATTCCTGAACAAATTTATCTCCTGAACGAATTTCTAAATCTTTATCATTCAACAATCTCCATGGAAATCCACCAAAATCCCATTCTGCACAAGCGTATGGACCAGGACGCAAAATAACTTTTAATCCTTCTTTCTGAGCAGTTTCAAGGAATTCTCTCAAATTTTTTCTGTCTGTTGAGAAGTCCCATTGTCCCGGAGTTATTTCGTGATAGTTCCAGAATACATAAGTTGCTACAGTGTTTAATCCCATAGCTTTCATCATCTGTAAACGATGACTCCAGTATGCTTTTGGAATACGTGCATAGTGCATTTCTCCTGAATAAACGTGAAATGGTTTACCATTTAAGAGAAAATTCCCATCCTTTATCTCAAAATTTTCTTTGTTTTGAGCATTTAGATAAAAACCTAAAAGCAATAAACTCAGTGTAAATAGTATTCCCTTCATAATTTTTACTTTTAATAAATGCCTAATGTTGAAATAACAGGACAAGATTTTGAATCTTCAATAACAACTCTAAGTTTATTAGCTTTAATACCATTTAATGGTAAAATTCTTTTATAACCAACCGTTGTAGCACTAGCAATATTCTTCCAATCGCCGTTATCATAAACTTCAACAGAGAATTTTTTAATTCTTTGTCCCAATTCAATATATTCTTGCAATACAAGATAATTAAGTTCCTTTTGATCTTTCAATTCTATCTCTAAAGTAGAACCAATAACATTATCATCGGTACACCAATATGTTTTACGATCTGTATCCAATAAATTGACAGCCTCAAACTCAGCACTATTTCCTCGAACATTTGAGGCTGTTATTGATGCATCTTTTGCATAATTATTAGCAAAAGTATTTTCTAATTTTTCTTTAAATGCTTTTAAGGAAGCAACATCATTCTCATGAAAAACACCTCTTCTGTCCGGTGGAACATTTAATAATAACAGGGCACCACGACCTACAGATGTTAAGTAAATATCGAATAATTGATCTGCTGTTTTAACCAATGAATCTTCACTTGCATGATAGAACCAACCTGGTCTGATAGAAACATCTACCTCTGCAGGTAGCCATGTATTACCATCTTCAGAACCTGTAGATAAAAGATGTTCGATACCTCCTTTACCAGCAAACAACGTATCAGGCGTAATAGTAGACCAACAAGTTTCATTTACAAAACCTGATTCATTTCCACACCATCTAACACCAGGACCTGCATCACTAAAAAAGATAACATCGTTTTGAATATCACGAACTAAATCCAATGTTGTTGGCCAGTCGTAATATGTTTGCTTATCAATTCTTCTTTCTTCTTTTGCTCCACCATAATATCCATCACCACCATTTGCTCCATCAAACCACATTTCAAAAACAGGTCCGTAAGCATTAAAAAGCTCCTTTAGCTGATTTCTGTAATATTCGATATATGAAGGCTGACCATAATCTGATCTGTTTCGATCCCAAGGTGATAAGTAAACACCAAACTTCATATCCTGCTCAGTACACGATTCTCTTAACTGAGCAACAATATTACCTTTACCATCCAAATACGGACTATTAGCAATGGTATGATCTGTATATTTAGATGGCCATAAACAAAAACCATCATGGTGTTTACATGTTAAAATTACTCCTTTAAATCCGGCATCTTTTAATACACTAACCCATTGGTCTGTATTTACAGTATCAGGATTAAAAACTTTTGGTGATTCATCTCCATAACCCCACTCTTTATCTGTAAATGTATTTGTTGTAAAATGAACAAATGCATTCATTTCCATTTGATGCCAGGCCAATTGTTCTTTAGAAGGAACAGGAAGGCAAGGCTCAGGAGGAGTCACCTGAGTACAACTTGCCACTGTTAACCCAAATATAAATAGTAAAAGCTTATGCATATCTTATATTTTGATTTGAAACCATTTAAAAACAATTCTTATAAGAAATAGAAATCATGTTTTTAAATCGCTTCATTATTTTCTATTTTTTAAATTTAAATGCCAAGGCCTTACCTTCTGCAAATTTTGTTAGAGTTTTAGGTAATACAACTTCAACTTTACTACCTTTTACTGTATATTTCACTCTTTGACCTGTTGAAATTAAAGTCATTTTAGCACCTTTTGCAGGAATATTACCTTCCCAGCTTACAGTTTTTTCTAGTGTTGCATCGTCATCATAACATGCAATGGCATAGCAATATTTTGAATCTTTAGATTGAGTAAAAAATACATTATCACTTTGGAATACAGGTAATGTTCTTGTTGCATAAATAGCTTCTCCGTTTTTATCCATCCATGAACCTATTTTCTCAAGACTTTCAATTTGCCCCGGAGTAAACTCACCTTCAGGAGTTGGACCAACACCTAATAATAAAGATCCTCCTTTTGCAACTACCTCAACTAATGTTTTAACAACCTGCGATGTAGGCTTATATTTATCTCCAGGCATATATCCCCATGCGCCACCTAATGTAATACAGCTTTCCCAAGGATGATCTAATGCTGTATCAGGAATTCTTTGCTCTGGGGTCTGGTAGTTTTCAAATTCACCGCCTACTGTACGGTCTACAATTAATAGTCCTGGCTGGTTTTTACGAGCCATTTTTGCAATACCAGGCATATCAATATCCTGACTCCATTCTGGAATTGGTGCTCCCCATGCTCTTACTTCATCAGTAACTGTTTCTAACGGACGAACCCAACCTCCATCTAACCATAATAAGTCAACATCTCCATAGTTGGTCATTAACTCCTGAATCTGGTTAAATGTATATTTCTTAAATTGATTCCATCTCCATGGATATTTATTTGCGTCGTAGTTATTATTTCTGTTTGGAGTAGCATATTTTTGCCACCAGTAATATTGACTATGCCAGTCAGGTTTTGAGAAATAGGTACCAACCATAAATCCTTGATCACGATAAGCATTTAATACATATTTCAATGCATCTTGCTTTGGATTTCCAGCAAATTTAGATTGTGTAATATTATAGTCTGTTTGTTTTGTATCCCACATACAGAAACCATCGTGATGTTTAGTAGTAAATACCAAATACTTCATTCCGGCTTTTTTAGAAGCATAAGCCCATTGTTCCGGATTAAACTTTATAGGATTAAATTCGTTAATTAATCCGAAATACCATTTTTTATAATCATTATAAGAAATAGTACTGTCTCTTTCAATCCAGTCTTCAGAACATACTGACCAAGATTCAATAATACCAGGAACAGCATAAAGTCCCCAGTGAATAATAATACCAAACTTAAGATCTTTCCACTCTTCAAGTTTTTCAATTACCTTAGGATCTGTAGGAGCCTGATAATGTTCCGATTGAGGATGTGTATGCTGAGCTATAGAAAACTTAGCTCCGATAACAAATAAAACTAAAAAAATAACTACTAATCGCTTCATAATTCTTTATACTGAAATTTGAACTTGTGAATTGTAGCATTTTCTCCATCATCTAAATCAATGGAGAAAATGCTATATCAACTCATTAATAATCATAACAAGAAATACTTGTTATTAAAATAAACCTGTGCCTAAACCTATTTTTATTTATCTAATGGTCGATAATTAACACCGATATTATCTAACCTTTTTAGATGTACGTTTAATCTTTTCAAGAAGTCGTTATAATCCTGATGTGCTTCATCTGTCCAAAGAACTTCAGACATAGCACACAAACGAGGAAATACCATATATTCAACTTTATCCTCAGATGTAATATATTCTGTCCATACATTAGCCTGAGCACCTAAAATATGCTTGTGACTTTTTTTCTCCAATTCAGGTGGAATTGGTTTAAATTCATAAACTTTACCTAATGAAGTAAAACCACCTATTGATAGAGGTTCAAATTCTTCTTCACCCTGAAGGTGATCAAAATAGCAGAATGCACCGGGAGTCATCACTACATCATGTCCTGTATGAGCTGCTTCAATACCACCTTCGTAGCCCCTCCAGGACATAACAGTAGCTCTTTCCGGCAATCCACCTTCTAAAATCTCATCCCAACCTATTAATTTCTTTCCTTTGGATGCAACGAATTTTTCCATTCGTTTAATAAAATAACTTTGAAGTTCCATTTCGTCCTTCAAATTATTCTCTTTCATTCGCTTTTGACAAAGTGGACATTTTTCCCATCTCTTTTTAGGACATTCATCTCCTCCTACATGAAGATATTCTCCAGGGAAAAGCTCTACCACTTCACTTAAAATATTTTGTAGAAACTCAAAAGTTTCTTCTTTACCTGCACAATAAACATCATCACTTACCCCCCATTTGGTATAAACATCAAATGGACCTCCGGTACATGATAATTCAGGATATGCTGCTAATGCAGCCACAGCATGCCCAGGCATTTCAATTTCAGGAACAACAGTAATACAAAGCTTTGTAGCATAATCAACCACTTCTTTGATTTGTTCCTGAGTATAAAATCCACCATAAGGTGTTCCATCAAAAATTTGATTTTCTTCAACATAATGGCCCACCATGGTTTCTTTTCTAACAGAACTTATCTCTGTTAACTTTGGATATTTTTTAATCTCTATTCTCCACCCCTGATCATCAGTTAAATGCCAGTGAAATGTATTTAGTTTATGCATTGCCATTAAATCAAGCATATGCTTAACAAATTCTACAGAATAAAAGTGACGACATACATCAAGGTGCATCCCCCTCCATTTAAATGATGGTTGATCTTTTACTGATAAAACAGGAACTTCAACTACATCACCTTTTCTATTATTTGGATAGATAACTTGTAATAAACTCTGAATTCCAAACATTAAACCTTGCTTAGAAGCTCCAACAACTTTAATGTTGCCTTCATTGATATCTAAAGTATAAGCTTCTGAATTTTCACTGACTGAAGCATCAATCAATAAATTAATTCCTTTTTGGTTTGATTTCCTTTGAGCAATTTTCACATTTACATCTGTCAATGTAGAAATCTGTTCTCTTAAGTAATCTGCTAATGGTTTAATTTGATCATCTGTAAATTCAATTACATCTGTTACATCCAATTGATAAAACCCATTACCCAATTTTAAATGATTTGGAGCAGGAACAATACTTACCTGTGCCTGAACATTAAGATTTGTAATTGCGATCATACCAAGAAGTAATAATAGTTTTGAAAAGAGATTAAATACCTTCATCATTAACTTTTTTAGTTAGTTCTTTTGCAAATTATACGGGACTAAAGCTGCAGCTCCTAAAACAGGAATATCACTATTATCTGATGGAATAACAGCTGTAGTTTGTAATGCATTCTGGTGAGGAAACTTCTTTAGTACTTCCTTCATATTTGCTTCAAATAATGAGAATGAATGAGATAATGATCCACCAATAATAATTGCTTCCGGTCCGTAAGCATAAATTATTGTTTCTATTAAATGAGCAACATGTTCACCTAAGCTATCAAAAGCTTTTTGCGCTTCAGCATCTCCGTTTGACGCTTTCTCTGCTAAATCTTTTCCTTCAGTATTGTAAGTTCGTTTAAAAAATTTACCGCTGCAATAGTCTTCATAGTTTGAATCCTTATAATTGATTCCACCAAACTCTCCTGCCATAGATAAATTTCCTACATGAAGCTTATTATTTACTAATACTCCGGCGCCGGTTCCTGTACCCATTGCTACAGCAACAAGGTCTTTATATTGTTGTCCTTTACCAAAGAATTTTTCTCCCAAAGCAAAACAATTGGCATCATTGCCAATAAAAACCGGAAGATTAAAATAAGCTGATAAAGTTGCCTTTAAAGGAACATTTTTCCATGCCGGAATGTTTGCCACATTGTAAACAATTCCTTCCTCAACATCAATTAATCCGGGAACTCCTAATCCAATTCCTTCTACTTTATCATCCAATAATTCCTCAATACCCTTTTTCAGATCATTGATGATTTCATCCTGAGATCTAAAAGCATCAGTTGAAGACTTAAACTGCTTCACAACCTTACTATCCTCAACATAGGCAAAATGCATTTTTGTTCCACCGACGTCAACACCTATGTAGCTTTTACTTGCCATACCCTTTATTTTATTTAATTAACCGGTTTAGTGTGTAGGCGTTAAAAAACTTAACGCCTACTGAAATTCAACCCTAAACTAACCCTACTCAAGATTAATATCACCTTCTGCTGATTTTTCCAGTTCACGTGCGTGTCCTAAGAATTCTTCAACAGTCATTTCTTTTACAAAGATTAATCCGTGTGCAGATCTTATCTTTGGATTTTGATTTTGATAGAAATAGTCCTTTCCTAATAGTAGCTGAACATTTTTTAATTGATCAACCCAAATTTTTTGAGATAGTAAACTAAACTTATCATTTAATTCGTAACTAGGGAAAGATGCATCAACCTGACTTAAATAACAGTTTTCGAAAATCTTGTCCATAGAAGCCATTTCATCTAATGATACAGGAACGATTACATTAGCCTCATCAGGAGTAAATTTAAACCATACGTTTCTGTATCCCCAGATTCTTAATTCAGAAAGATCTTTTTCTTTTTGCCATTCTCTTAAAGCCTCTGCTGTAGCTTGTAATACTTTATAGTGAGTATCTGGTCCGCTACCTTCAGGGTCAAATGCCAAACTTAAAACAGTTGGATTAACATCCTTGATCATCTTTAATAATGGCTCAACATCACGTTGTTTTTCTGGTTGCTCTGTAAAGATATCTCCTTTATAGAAACCTAAACGATTGTGAGTAATATCCTTAACAGGTACACCATAGTGAGCCCATACTAATTCTTCCTCAAACTCACGGATCATTCCCTTAAGTTTTTGAATTGCCGGAGGATTTTTCTCCCCATCATAGCTATTCTTAAGAATAGTAAGAACCTCATTAATCTTATCTCTTAAATCTGCTTCATCCTTAACTGCATAAATTTCAGTAAGAGCTCTTACGATTCTATGACACAAACCTCTTTTTTGTTGGTACTTATCATCAGCAGCCAAGTTTGTTACATAGTGATAGATGTCTTTATCCCACTTGAATTTATATCCTGATTCAAAGAAATCTGCAAATTTAACCATTTGAATATCCTCTTTATCAAGTAGCGTTTTTGTATCTCTTAAAGAGTTAATAACAAATGTGTTAGTTACAGCATTAAATCCAGATGTTAAAACTGCAAAATGGAATTTATTGCTTTCTTCCTTAACATGTTGACTGATATAAGGAAGTATACCTAATAAAATATCATCGTGGTGAGGACCAGTATGTAAAAACACCTGATTTTCTTCATGACGTAAACCTTTACCTAACTTCTCCTGAATTGAGTCAATTACGGTACCTGTAGTTTTGTCTGATAATTTAGGGATCATGCTGGTATATTTATCAGCTTTAAGATCGTCTAATAAAACGCGGTGTCCGTATTTGTTGATATTTTTACATAAATTGATTACTGCTTTTTCACTTTTCTCGTGTGTCCACTCACCATTTTTATATGTATAATCTACATAATCAGTAAGTTTTGTTGCAGCACCTTCTGTTAAGTAAAAACGACTGTTTGGAGACTTAGCCAATACACTTGCAGGATAGATATTTGACATTGGTTGCTCCAACGACTGTTTTACTAATTCGGCTTTAGCCTCACCTGCAGCAATAATAATAGCTGTTACATCAGGATTATATGTAATTGTTTCCAGACCTATTGTAATAACTAATCTGTTAGCTGAAATTTCAATACCACCAAGGTCACCTGCAGCTACAGCTTGAGTTTCAAAGTTTGTTTCTGTTAACCTTGTAGTTGAGAACATATCAGATCCTCTTACATTAAATGCAATGTGACCATCAGGACCAATACCTCCTAAGAAAAATCCGATACCACCTTTTTCTCTGATTTTTTGCTCATAGTTACTACACCATTGATCAATTAAAAAGATTGACTCTTGTTGTATTTTCTCAGTAGGACAAGCAGCTTCTCTATATCTTAGAGATAAATCTACTTTTCCGTCAGGAAATACTTCACTAAAAGTCATTCCTTGTGCTAATGGAATTTCATCACAATTAATTAATAATGCTTTTTCTCTGTCTAAACCAAAGCTTTCAAGATAGAAGTTAACTACGTAGTTATAGAAACTATTATGTTGATGCGAAGCGATTGGGTAAAATTCATCAATCTGAACAAAATGCAATCCACCTAATTCAGGTTTTTTAACACCTTTAAGTCCCATTTTTTCTCTAATCGCAACAACTTCTTTTTCGTTCCAGTTTTTTAATAAATATTTTGTCCATTTAATAAAAAACTCTGGTGTTTTACCTGTTGGTAAACTAATAACACCTTCAGGGTTTTGTGAAACCCACTCTAAAAATCTTAATGCAGTAAATAAACCTAACTTTGGGAAATTATCCACTACAACGTACGGAATTTTTGTACTACTTTCTTTCAGAAATGATTGGGCTACGAAAGCCTTTTCAACTTCTGATAATTTTGATATATCGTTCTTCATCTTATAACAATTAATTAACTTTTTCTCTTAAAGATCATTTACCATAACTTGCGATGTAATTATCAAAGATATTTTCCATCACAACCGCCAACGCTCCAAACATCCCTATTTCAGATCCAAAATTTGAAACAACAACATTGCTTATTTCACGGATCTGTTTCATTGCATGTGTATTAATACCTTGCTGTATTGGTGTTGTAATTAATTCACCAGATTCAGCCAGCTTACCACACAATACAATTAATTCAGGATTTAAAAGCTGGATCAAAATTGAGATTCCTTTTCCAAGATTTTTTCCGGTTTCATCCAGTATGTTAATTGCATACTGATCTCCATTTAAAGCTGCTTTTATTACGTTTTTTAATACCAAATAATTCGAACTGGATTTATTATCCTCAAGCAGTATTGAAGTTTTACCATCTTCAACCCCTTTTTTAGCCATTTGCAAAATGGTTGTACCTGAAGAAACTGTTTCCATACATCCCAACTTACCACATCGACACAAAAGTCCGTTCTCAACCATAGGAATATGTGAAAACTCACCCGCAAAACCGGAGGCTCCTCTGTAAAGTTTACCATCCAGTACCATTCCTAATCCAATACCCCAATCGAGGTACATGACCAATACATTTTTCTTCTCTTTTGCACATCCCAATCTAAATTCAGCCAGAGCCATTGCGTTCGCATCATTTTCTATAAACACCGGACGACCAATTTTCTCTTCTAACAAACTTGCAACAGCTCCTTCTTTATAATTTAAATAAGTATGATTAATTCCATTTACTGAGTCAATTAATCCAGGCATACTAACACCTATTCCTAAAAGCTTTTTTCGATCAACACCTGAACGTGCTATAAACGAATTGATCGTTTCTACAATTAATTCTAATGTTTCCTTATTATTATTGAGCTCAATAGAATATTCTTCTATATCAGTTACCTGCTGATTTTCTGCATTAAATATGGCGATCTGGGTTTTGTAAATACCCATTTCAATACCCATCACGTAAAAACTATCAGAAGTAACGCCATATAAATCAGGCTTTCTACCTCCAATCGATTCCCCCTGGCCTTTTTTCTCTACAATCTTTTTATCTACCATCTCACCTAATATAGTCATCATATTAGGTGCACTTATCTTTAAACGCTTACATAGTATAGATGTAGTTTGTGGGCCTTCTATATATAATATCTTAGCAATCCTTATTTGCTGAACATACCTTTTCTTTTCAACCCCAGCTAACTGGTTCACAAATTCTGTTTCAAATTGAAAGTTATTCATAGGAGTTTCATAAATGTTTTCGTTTTGACAATGTAAAAGAAGTACTTTTTTATTTATCATCCAAGACTTTTATAATTTTTTTAGTAAAGTAGTGTGTTTTTTTTAATATTTTTATATATTTGTCCTATCATTTTTCCCAGACATCAATTTCTATTATTAATAAATAAGAATCATCTAGATTAAATTATGAATTCCAAAATATTAGAAATTTGTGCTTTTTCACTAGATGCATGTATCATTGCAGAAAAGGCAGGTGCAAATAGAATAGAGCTATGCGCTGCTCCAGGAGAGGGCGGAACAACTCCTTCTTTGGGGTTAATGAAGATAGCATGTCAAATGGTTTCTATTCCAATAGTTGCCTTAATAAGACCCAGAGGTGGAGATTTCAATTATTCTGCTGAAGAATTTGAAATAATGAAGTATGACATTCTGATGGCGAAAGAAGCAGGATGCAAAGGAATAGCATTGGGTATATTAAACGATGATAATAGTATTGATATCAATCGAACCAAGGAATTGGTAAAACTAAGTCATCCTCTTCCTGTTACTTTCATACGAGCATTTGATCTTACCCCAAATCCCACTAAAGCTGTGTTAGACATCATTGAAACCGGATGTAAAAGAATATTGACATCAGGTCAAAGATTAAGAGCTGAAAGTAACATTCCACTCTTACAAGAGTTAATCAGTATCGCTGGTGATAAAATCATTATAATGCCAGGATCGGGAATCACAGATAAAAATCTCCCAATTTTAATGTCTCATCTGAATACTACAGAATTCCATTCTTCTGCAAGAATTTCTTTTTCAGAAGATAACCTGAGCACTTTTGGCTTTGGAGTTAGTGTAAGTTGCAGTCCTTTATCAATTCAAAATATGACATATCAGTTGAATGCGCATTTTGAATCACTTAACTTTATACATACTAAATAACTAAGAAAACATATTAATAATGAAGAATAAGGTAAGATTCACGAAGGTAAAAACCAGCCTGATAGTTATAGGTATTATGATTTTATCTACAAACCTGAAAGCACAGGTTGATAAATTCAGAGACTGTAGCTTATCTATAGAAGAAAGAGCTCAAGACTTACTAGGTAAATTGACTTTAGAAGAAAAAATTTCTCTATTGGGATTTAACTCTCCTGCTGTTGACAGATTACAAATTCCTGCATATAATTGGTGGAATGAAGGTTTACATGGTGTCGCAAGAGCTGGTCAGGCTACTGTTTTCCCTCAGGCGATTGCTTTAGCTGCTACTTTTGATACCGAAATGGCACAATCTGTTGCTGATGCTATTTCAACAGAAGGTCGTGCTAAATACAACTTAGCGATTGCTCAGGACAGACATTTACAATACATGGGAATCAACTACTGGACTCCCAACATTAATATATTCAGAGATCCAAGATGGGGCCGTGGTCAGGAAACATATGGTGAAGATCCATTTTTAACAGGCAAAATGGGTAGTGCCTTTGTAGCAGGATTACAAGGATCAGACAGCGAGCACTATAAGATTGCAGCTTGTGCAAAACACTTTGCGGCACACAGTGGACCTGAAGCTATCAGACATGAATTTAATGCTATCGTTGACGAAAAAGATTTGAGAGAAACATATCTACCAGCATTTAAAACATTAGTTGACAATGGAGTATCAGCTATTATGTGTGGGTACAACAGATTAAATGGTGAGCCATGCTGTACTAGTCCTACTCTACTAGAAGATATCCTTACTAAAGAATGGGGATTTAAAGGTCAGATTACAACAGATTGTGGTGCTTTGGAAGATATTTATTTACGCCACAAAAGTACACCTACAAGCGTTGAAGTTGCTGCAGAAGCCATAAAAGCTGGCATGAATATGGATTGTTCTGAATTGATCCAGAAAGATGCTATGGAAGCCATCAATAAAGGATTAATTACAGAGGATGACATTAACAAATCTATCTACACAACAATTATTACTCAATTAAAATTGGGTATGTATGACAAACCTGAAAATTCTCCATATGCAACTTTTGGAGCTGATAGTATCAACAACCAATATCATGTTGACCTTGCATTAAAAGCTGCTGAAAAAAGTATGGTTTTATTAAAGAATAACGGAATTCTTCCTTTAAAAAGAGAAGCAATTGGTTCTTTGATGGTTGCCGGTGAAAATGCGGCTAATATGAGCACATTAGTAGGTACTTATCATGGTGTTTCAGCTAACATGGTTACTTATATTGAAGGTATTGTAAATAAATCGGGTCCGTCAACTGCAGTACAGTACGACCTTGGTTGTAGTTATGCAGACACTGCTCACTTTGGAGGTACATGGGCTGCTAGTTTTACTGATGCTACTATTTTAGTACTTGGTTTAACTCCTTTAATGGAAGGTGAAGATGGAGATGCATTTCTTTCTAAACACGGAGGTGATAAAGCTGATTTAAGTATTCCTAAAGCTCATTTAGCTTACTTAAAAGCAATGAGAGCTTATCATGATAAACCAATCATTGTGGTTTTAACCAGTGGAAGTGCAATTGATGTTGAAGCTGTAGAACCATATGCTGATGCTATTATTCTTTCTTGGTACTCTGGTGAGCAAGGTGGAAATGCTTTAGCTAATATTTTATATGGAGATACTTCTCCTTCTGGAAAACTTCCTTTAACTTTCTATAAGTCTGTTGAAGATTTACCTGATTATAAAGATTACAGCATGAGCAACAGAACTTACAGATATTTTACTGACGAAGTAGCTTATCCTTTTGGTTTTGGTTTGAGTTATACTGACTTTAATTATACCTGGAAACAAAAACCTGCTGAAAGAGTTAAATCGGGTGACAAAATATCATTTAATGTTACAGTTGAAAACTCTGGAGAGTACGATTCTGACGATGTTGTTCAAGTATACGTTCAATATCCAAACATGGAAAGAATGCCGGCAAAAGAACTAAAAGCTTTTAAACGTACATCTTTAAAATCGCATTCTTCTAAAGATATTGAATTCACAATCAATACTAATGATCTAAAAAAATGGGACTTAAGTCACAGCAAATGGAAATTGTATAAAGGTGATTATAAAATTCTTGTTTCAAAAAATGCAAACGAGCCTGTACTAGTCCACAAGTTCGTAATTAAATAATTTTTTCATTGTTCGTAGGTTAAATTTGGTTATCGAAGGTTCAGGGATACTTTAAAATTAAAAAATTATGCAGAAGTATATTTTAATGTGTGTATTTATTATTATCGTTTCCGCTTGTCAAAACAAAAATATTAAGGTATTCCCTGAACCTTCTTCAAAACCCAATGCGGCCCAACAAAAGCAGATAAACAGAAAATACGGAATGTTTATCCATTTTGGCATCAATACTTTTGTTAACCAGGAATGGACTGATGGTTCTGTTCCTGCAATAGAATATAATCCGGACACCATTAAAGCAGAACAATGGGTACAAACTGCCAAAGAGGCTGGAATGAAATACATCATCCTGATTACAAAACATCATGATGGTTTCTGTTTATGGGACAGTCAATATACCTCATATGACGTTGCAAATTCAGGAAACAAAACTAATGTAGTAGAAGAAGTTGCAAAGTCTTGTAAAAAATACAATATCGATTTAGGATTATATTATTCTCTTTGGGATAGAAAAGCTAACGGAAATACATACATTAATAAAAACCATCCTTTAATGTATCCTAAAGATTCATTGCTTGATAAACAATACAATGAATACATGATCAAACAGATCAATGAATTAATTGATATTACAGAGAAATACACCAACGTAGTTGAGTTTTGGTTTGATGGAGGTTGGGCTAAAGAAAATTACAGATGGCCTTTAGAAGATTTATATACTACTATCAAATCAAGAGAACCAGAATGCCAGATTGGTATAAACTGGTCAATCGGACTACCTGAGAACCCTGATTACCACGCGGTTTATCCCAATGATCAAAAAGAAGGCTATCCAATACGCTACTTCCCTAGTGATTTTAGACTAGGCGATCCGATGTTACCCGCAGAAAAAGATCCAAAGTTATTTACACACAACAACAAAACTTATTACATGCCATGGGAATCTACCGTTTGTATGAGTCAAATGTGGTTTTGTAATTCAAATGACACAACATATAAGTCTATCGAAGAACTTGAAGAAGTATACTTTAAAGCTACAGCTCAGGATAATATCCTGATATTAAACTGCCCTCCAAATAAAAATGGAGAAATGAGACAGCAGGATATTAATCTGTTAAAGCAATTAAAAAACAAGGTTAAACCTGGATAGACATTAAATCGAGAATACTCAAATTTTCTTAATGAGAAGCAATTATATATCATTTAGTAAACACAAAGAATAAAATCATAAAAACTATACAGATGAAACTATCAATCAGAAAAATTATTTTCCCTTTGATAACAGGAGCAATTCTGGCAAGCTGTTCTTGTCCTGAAAAGCAGGATAGCAGCAGGTTATCAAGTTACATCGATCCTTATATAGGAACGGATTATCACGGACACGTATTTTTAGGTGCAAACGTCCCATTTGGAGCTGTTCAGGTTGGGCCTACAAATTACATTCAAGGTTGGGACTGGTGTTCAGGATATCATTATTCTGATTCTATTATGACCGGATTTTCACAAACTCACTTAAGTGGAACTGGAATCGGAGATCTTGGAGATGTATTAATCACTCCTTTTACAGGAGAAGTAAAAGTAACTCCGGGAACAGTTGAAAAACCCATGTCGGGATATGCTTCAAAATATACTCATGATAAAGAAACAGCTATAGTTGGATATTATAGTGTTGATTTATTGACTTATGATATTAAAGCAGAATTAACAGCTACAGAGCGAACTGCTTTTCATAAATATACATTCCCTAAAAACGATCAATCTCATATAGCCATTAACCTTGATTTAGGTATTGGATGGGATCGTCCTTCAAAATCACAACTTTCAGTACTTAATGATTCAACAATAATTGGTTATAGATTTTCAACAGGTTGGGCAAAAGATCAACGTTTGTATTATGCTATCCGCATGTCAAAACCAATTCATGATATAAAACTATTCAGACAAGATCAGCTACTTGAAGGAACTTCAATCGAGTCAGATAGTTTAATGGCAGTAATCTCCTTCCCTACTGAAGATAAGGAGCAAATCATGCTTAAAGTTGGTATCTCACCTGTAAGCGGAGAAAATGCTTTGGAGAATATCCAGAAAGAGAATGCAGGTTGGGATTTTGATGCTATTGTAGCTCAGGCACAAACTAAATGGGATGATGAATTATCAAGAGTAACCATTACAAGCTCTGACGAAGCAAAACTTCGTACGTTCTATACCGCAATGTATCATGCATATACAGCACCTGCTTTATTTAATGATGCCAATGGAGATTACCGAGGAACAGATAAAAAAGTATACCCAAACGCAAGCTTTAACAATTATACAATTTTCTCATTATGGGATACATACAGAGCCGCTCATCCTTTTTATACTTTAACTCAAAAAGAGAGAGTTTCTGATATGGTAAACTCAATGCTTGCTATTTACCAACAACAAGGCAAACTTCCAATCTGGCCTTTACATGGTAGCGAAACAGATTGTATGGTTGGTTATAGTGCTGTATCTGTTGTTGCTGATGCTATTTTTAAAGGATTCCCTAATATTGATAAGAATCTTGCATTCGAAGCAATGAAAGCTTCATCTACTCGCGATGACTATGGTATGAAATACATGAAGTCAATGGGTTTTATTCCTTGTGAATTAGAAAAAGAATCTGTTTCTAAAGCATTAGAATATGCTATCTCCGACTGGAGTATTGCTGAATTGGCAAAAGATTTGAATCAAAAAGAGGATGCTGAATATTATACTAAAAGATCAAAAGCTTATGAACAATATTTCGATAAAGAAACACAGTTTATGAGAGCCATAAAATCTGATGGTAACTTCCGAACTCCTTTTAATCCATTCCACTCAATACACGAATGGGGTGATTATACAGAAGGAAATGCATGGCAATACACATGGTTAGTTCCTCAGGATGTAAAAGGTTTAATTAGCTTATTTGGTTCTGATGAAGCTTTCACTCAAAAACTGGATAGCTTATTTATAGTAAAAGGCGATATGGGTGAACAAGCTTCCGCTGATATTAGTGGATTAATTGGAATGTATGCTCAAGGAAACGAACCAAGTCATCATATCCCATATTTATATTCTTTTGCCGGACAACAATGGAAAACAGCTCAGTTAGTACGCAGAATCATGGATGAAATGTACTCTGATAAACCAGATGGGCTTTGTGGAAATGAGGATTGCGGACAGATGTCAGCATGGTACCTACTTTCTTCAATGGGTTTATACCAGGTAAATCCTGCAAACGGAGTATTTGTTTTTGGTTCTCCTCAGTTTGATGAAGTAAAAATTAAGCTTGAAGACAATAAATCATTTAAGGTAAAAGCATTAAATCAGGCTAAAGAAAACATCTACATTCAAAGTGTTACTCTTAATGGTGAAGCCATCAGTCGTTCGTACATCACTTATGATGAAATCATGAAAGGCGGAGAATTAGTGTTTGAAATGGGCAGTACTCCAAATAAAGAGTTTGGTAAAGAATTAGAAAACAGACCATATTCCAAACTTAAATAGATAATGAATTCAAAAGCCATTATACACAGTATATATTTTCTATTTTCATTATTTGCTTGTGCATCATTGCATGCACAAGCAAATATCAAAGCAGTTAATATAGATTCGTGTTACATAAATAAAGAAGGTCCCACAAGCAGCTGTCATGCATCAACCTTAGTCGAAGTTGAAAAAGGAAAAATAATGGCAGCATGGTTTGGTGGTACATATGAAGGAGCTAAAGATGTTGGAATTTATTTATCTACTTATGATAAAAATTCCTGGTCAGAACCTATATGCGTTATAAAGCCATTGATTCAGAACAATGACACATTGCCTTGTTGGAATCCGGTTCTTTTTAAAAGTAAGGCGAACAAACTTTATCTTTTTTATAAGGTAGGAAAAAATCCAAGAGAATGGTTTGGTGCTATGATTTCCTCTCTGGATAATGGAAAAACATGGAGTAAAACAACTTATTTACCTGAAGGGTTTCTAGGACCAATAAGAAATAAACCGATTGAGATACAACCTGGAAAAATTATTTGTGGCTCCAGCACAGAGAGTGTAGACGATAACAAATGGAGAGTTCACGTTGAAGTATACAATGAAAGTAAGAACAAATGGAAAAAAATTGAAGTTCCTAACAGTTCTAATTTTGATGTAATTCAACCTACTTTTATTGTACATCCGAATAATAAAATTCAGATGTTATGCCGAAGTAAACACAATACAATAATTACTAGTTGGTCCGATAACTTTGGCAAAAAATGGAGTAATATGGACTCATTAAGTGTTGTTAATTCTAATTCAGGAATTGATGCAATCGATATCAATCAAGAATTATTTTTAGTGGTAAACAATCCACTTAAACATGGTACTGAGTGGTATATAGGACGAAACATCTTAGATGTTGAATTTTCTAAAGACGGAATACAATGGCAAAAATTGTTTGATTTAGAAAACCATGAGAAAGGAGAATTTAGTTATCCTGCAATCATTCAATCATCTGATAATAAAATACATATATTATATACATATAATAGAAAATTTATTAAGCACGTATCTTTTGACATAAGGTAAAACTGCTATTTTTCGTTGACAATAGGTGGTAGCACCCGGAATCATAAACAATCATTTCTCTCCTTGTGGTTCCGGGTGCTTATTTTTTTTGGATAAACTATTCTGTAATTTAATTTCTCCTGCTTTTTTTAAGGAATACTTAGCTACAACCGGACCTATCAACTCATAAATAATTGTGGTTCCCATTATTGTTGTCAGCAATATCTCTGCAATATCAACAAAATATTCATTTTTATATATACTTAAAACCAATCCTATTACTACACCAGCCTGAGGCAATAATCCTCCTGCTGTATATTTCTGAATTTTTCTGTCGGCTTTAACTAATTTAGCACCCCAATTTGCTCCCAACATCTTTCCTACTACACGTAGTACAACAAATAGTAAAATAAGTACTGTTGTTTGAGGTATTGTTGTAATATCAAGATGCAATCCACTTAAAATAAAAAAGAAAAGAAATATCAAATCCTCAGTGTATCGGCGTAGTATTCTAAAAATAATTTTTTGCTGACGACATTTATTTACCACAACCATCCCCATTGTCATGGAAACCAACAAAGAATCAATTTTTAGGCTATCTGCAACTCCAACACTAAATATAATAAGCGCAAAAATAATAACAACCCACTGCCCTTCTGTTACTATTTTGTATCGTTTTGGTAGATAATCTATCACTACACCAATAATTAACCCGACTAACAAAGCTGTAATTACTTCATAAAACGAATTTAAAACCGGATTCCCGAATAATCCAGAATAAGTCCCTGTAAAAATAAAGATGATGGCAATGGTTAAACTAAACAATAGAATACCTAATACATCATCCAATGCTGTTACCCCCAATATAGTATCTGTTACTTTTCCTCTGGCTTTATATTGATGAATAACAGCTAATGTAGCAGCTGGTGCGGTAGGACTTGCTAATGCACCCAAAAGTAAAGCAAGTAAAAATAAGGTGATCATATCAAATGGAAGAACCATAGGAAATAGCAATCCAAAAGAAATTACGCTTGCTGCAATCAATAAGTATGGAAGAAAGCTTGCCAGTAAAGTAATACTTATAATTTCTTTTTCATGAGCTTTAATCTTCGACCATTTTAAGGATCCCCCAACTTCGAAAGCTATAAAAGCCAAACAAACTTCCATAATTGGATGGGTGGAAATAATAATTTCCTCACTAACAAAAGGTATTGTATTCGGGCTAAAAATAATACCTGTTGTAATGTATGCTATAATTTTTGGTAAGCCTAACTTTTCGAAAAGCCAACCTGCAGAATAGCCAATAATTAACAATAGTCCTATGATAAATAAAACATTCATTAATATTCAATTTACGACAAAACTTATTGTATTGAAAGATTTGATTAAATATTGGCATTTATTTTAACTAATACTTCAAATTAGTAATCAAACATATACGTAGACTTCACAAATTATTAACCATAGAATATGTTTTAGAATAAATGAAGTTGATTATATTTGGACCACAAAAGGAATTATACCGCCTTTGTTTTAAACCTAACTACTATGAAATATTTGAGAAAACTAAAATTAAAATTCATTGAAGTCTTAAACGCTGAACTTTCAATACACAAAGTTGCTCTTTCCTTTGCTATTGGTATAATTTTAGGAACTATTCCTTTCTTTCTTGGCGTAAACATTTACTTAAGTATATTTTTTGCATGGCGATTAAAATTAAATCATGTGTTGGTGCAATTAGTAACCAATGTTATTTATCCTTTACAGCTCTTACTTTTTATTCCATTCCTAAAAACCGGCACTCTGCTATTTTCCAGTGATGAAGTTTTCTTCTCTGCCAACTATATTCTGATGCTATTTAAAGAAAATACATTGGGTGCTATTAAAGTTCTTGGTGTATGGAATATCTATGGTTTGCTTCTTTGGTTAATCGTTTCTAGTTTATCGATGCCTGTTTTATATTGTATTTCAAAAGTTGTATTAAAGAAACTAGACCTATTACCACAACCAGTAAGTACATTTCAATAAAGAAGTATATAAATCATCAATGTTATTGGTGAAATAATAAGGTAATAAGGTAATAAGGTTTATGTTATAGATTCATTCAAGCTATTAACGTTGACCAAAAAAATTAGGTTTATAATATTGGATATTTTTTTAATGTTTAAAATAATATTCCAACGAGTTCATAAATAGATTTAAGCTCTTATAGAGAAGCAAAACCTGATTCTAATATTTAACCTTAGTAGAATACAAACAGTAAAATTACCTCATCTTATGATCTTATTAACAAACACTTACCTATCACCTCTATATAAAACAGCTTACATTTACCTCCCTTGAATTTTCTTATTATCACCTATCATAAAAAACGCAACTAAAATACCAATCAAGGCCATAATTGCACCTAAATAATACGCACCAAACAATCCATACAACGAATAACCAATCCCTATAATTAAAGGACCTATCGTTTGTCCTATTCGAATCACCATTCCATTAATTGACATAAAAATACCTCGTTGATTATCGGGAGCCAGATTTGCTACGGTAGTATGTAAACTAGGAATATTCAATCCCTGGGCAGAACCAAATAACAATATTGGAACTATAAAAAACACCAACGAATTAATGCTTGGCATCATAACGGTTACAATAAAATACAATATAAAAGCCACTTTCAACAATGTCAAACTACCATATTTCCATGTTAATTTACCAACTTGCGAAGCCAATATTGCTGTAGTCAGCGAGCTCAACGATAACAATAGCCCTATTTGGGGAGGAGTCAATCCAAATTTATGATCTAACAAAAATGGTAAGTATGTTATAAATGGACCATATAAAATAATAAAAGTTAGAATCCCCAGAATAAAAACAGCAATAACCTCTGTTCTTGTAATACTAACAGATAACTCTTTAGCATACTGTCGAAAATTAGCCATCTTTTCTATTTCAGGTTCCTTAATCCCAAATATTACAAACAACCCAACAGGCATAGCCAACAAGGGAATAATAAATGGGTAATTCCATGCAATTCCGGCTAAAATTCCTCCCACCAAGGGATATGAAGCGGTTGATAAACTCAATACACTTGCGTTATATCCCATAGCCTGAGGACGTAATTTTCCTTTAAAAAAATCGCCAATTAATGTTGTATTTAGCGAAGCCAAAGGAGCTGCTCCAATTCCTTGAATAACCCTTAATATTAAAATATAATGGTAATTACGAACAAAAAATATGGTAAATCCTGATATGGCAAATAAAAATAACGATGGTATTAAAACTGTTTTTCTACCCAATCTATCTGCTATAATTCCTCCTACCGGAGTTAAAATTATACCTGGAAAAGTAAATGCACTAATTAAAAAACCTATTTGAGTCTTATTTAAGTTAAAAACCTGGGATATTTTGGGTAGTGCAGGGGTTATACTTGCCACCCCCAAAACACCAATTAATGTGATACTAAAAATTACATAAAGTCTTTTATCTTTTAATAGATTAATCTCCTGATCCATACAATAATTATTCTTACTATTAATCTATATTGTGTTCAATCCACAATAAATTATCTGTTTCAAAACCAATATTATTTGCTAACTCCAAATATTGATTTTTAATTGTTTCAGGTATAGTCTTCTCCCGGGATAAGATCCATAAATATTCCAGATTCTTGCCTGAAATTAATGCATACTTATACTCCTGATCCAATGCTATTACATTATATCCTGAATAGAATGGCCCAAAGAAACTAACTTTTAGCATAGCAACCTCATCATTTATAACAAATTTTGCTTTTCCAATAGCTTCTCTCCACTCTTTTTGCTCATAATCATAACCTCTGTTTACTACCTTAATTGATCCATCTTTATTTAAAGAATATTCAGCTGTAGTATTATTTAATCCTCTCTCAAACTTAAAGTCGAAACGGGCAATCTCATACCATTTACCCAGATACTTTTCTTTGTCAAAAGGACTAACAGCCTCTACCCCTTCCGGAATAGAGGAACATGAGAATAAAGTAAACATACTTAATAATAAGAATAATGTTTGATGTTGTTTTCTTAACGTCATTTCATTCAAGTCAATTTATTACCATTTATTTATCCATACGCTCAATTTTATATATATCCTGTCTGCGATCTTTTAGGTTTCTTACACTACCAAACTGATTTAACTCCCTTAGCATATCAATATCAACATCAGCAATCAAAATCATCTCAGTATTTGGTGTTGCCTCTGCTTTTATACCATTAGTAGGGAAGGCAAAATCACAAGGAGTAAATACCATCGATTGAGCATATTGAATATCCATATTATGAACCTTTGGCAGGTTACCAACACTACCTGCAATAGCAACATAACACTCATTTTCTATGGCTCGGGATTGAGCACAGTAACGCACCCTTGAATACCCGTTTTGTGTATCTGTTAAAAATGGTACAAAAAGTATATTCATTCCCTCATCGGCTAACATTCTACTTAATTCAGGAAATTCAACATCATAACATATTAATACACCAATCTTACCACAGTCTGTGTCAAAAGTTTTCACCTTTGTTCCTCCCTGAAGTCCCCAAACTTTAACCTCATCAGGCGTTACATGAAGCTTTTCAAAACGTTCAATACCTCCATCTCTTTTACACAGATAACCAACATTAAACAGATTTCCATCAACAATTTCAGGCATGCTACCTGTAATGATATTGATGTTATAGGATATAGCCAACTCCGAAAAACGTCTGATAATTTCTTCCGTATACCCGGCCAATTTCCTAATAGCCTCAGGCTCTGAAAGGTGATTATACTTAGACATTAAGGGGGCATTAAAAAACTCCGGAAATAAAGCAAAATCTGATCTGTATCCCGAAACTGCATCCACAAAATACTCTACCTGTTGCATCAACTCATCCATATCTTTGTACAAACGCATTTGCCATTGCACAAGACCTAAACGTATAATACTTTTAGTAGAAGTAGCTTTATTGGTTTCTTTCTCATAATATACATTATCCCACTCTAAAAGAACAGCATACTCTTTCGACTCCTTATCTCCTTCCAGATATCCTTTTAAAACTCTGGCCGGATGAAAATCATTTGAAACCTGAAAGTTTAATACAGGATCATGGATCTCCTTATTTCTAACCTTATCGATATATTGTCGTGGAGTTAGCTTATCAGCATACTGGTAATAATTTGGAATTCTACCTCCAAATACAATTCCCTTAAGATTCAGCTTTTCACATAATTCTTTTCGGTAATCATATAATCTTCGTCCCAAACGTAGTCCTCTGAATTTTGGTCGAATAAACACATCTATTCCATATAAAATATCTCCGGAATTTGTATGTGTATTAAAAGTATAATTACCGGTAATCTGATTGTAAGTATGCTTATTATCAAATTTTGAATAATCAACAATGATACTCAAAGCACAACCTGCCAATTCGCCATCTACTTTAATAGCTACCTGCCCCTCAGGAAACTTTTCTACAAGTGTTTTTATATGATGTTCTTTCCAATATGCATTTGGCATATTAGAATAGGCTTCAATCATTGCATCTTTTATTTCCTGGTAATCTTCAATTTTAAGAAATACCAATTCAATATTATCTATTGAATGAATATCTTTTAGATCCATATTTATAATATTATTTTATTGATTATCAACTAAATGATCCGAACATAAACTATTTCCAGAATCGTGACTAATATATGAAATCATGTATTCTTAGCAATACTTATTTAATAAAACTATAAACAATATCAGAGCTTTCAAATTAATCTTACATACTTTATAACATGATATACTAAAGTTGTATGTATCAGTTAATAACTCTGTGTTTTCAATTAATGAAGAAGTAAAACAATATTAATTTATTTATATTTCGATTATTAAATAATTATGCAAATTGTAAAAAATTAACTTTTACTAAGTTTAATATTTGACTATTGTTTTGCAATATAAATTAATAATCTTCTTTAATTTATTCGCGTATAACGCTTAAACTTTACCCTATTGACTACTATTTTAATAAATAAACATACATTATTATTGATTGACTTAAAAAAATAATAAAATGATTTATAGAAAATTAAAAAATACAGACTTAGAAGTTTCAGCAATTACATTTGGAGCCTGGGCTGCTGGTGGATGGATGTGGGGAAAAACAGAACGTTCTGAAGCTATTAAAGCAATTCAGGCTGGTTATGCTGAAGGTATGACTTCAATAGATACTGCTCCTATATACGGACAAGGAACAAGTGAAGAAATAGTTGGAGAAGCCATTAAAGGAATTCCCAGAGATAAAGTTCAGATACTTACAAAATTTGGAATGCGCTGGGATTTAGATTCTCCACAAGGTGATTTTGCAATGAAGAGTCAAAATAACCAGGGAAAGGATATTGATATTTATAAATATGCCGGCAAAGAAAGCGTAATTAAAGAGTGCGAAAACAGCTTAAAACGTTTAGGAACAGATTATATTGATTTATACCAAATTCACTGGCCTGATTCGACAACTCCAATTGATGAAACATTTGAGGCTGTTGCAAATTTAATTGAACAAGGAAAAATTCGCTATGCAGGTGTATGTAATTACAATGTAATGCAAATGAAACAGGCTAACAATGTTATTTCTTTAGCTTCTAACCAAGTTCCTTATAGTATGGTTAACAAAAAAATAGAAGACGATATTCTTCCTTATTGTCTGGATACAGGAACCTCTGTTTTAGCATACAGTCCCATGGAAAGAGGTTTACTTACAGGAAAAATAACTCCGGGATATATTTTTCAGCAGGGCGATCACAGAGCTAATCACCCTCATTTTACGGAAGAATACATTCAAAAAACAAATGCGTTTTTATCTAAGATAAAACCCATTGCCGATGAAAAAGGGGCTACTTTAGCTCAACTTGTATTACGATGGACTATTGAAAAACCAGGAATTACAGTTGCTTTAGCTGGAGCAAGAAACGCAGAACAATCCATACAAAATGCAAGAGCTGCAAAATTTGAGATTACTGCTGAGGAATTTAAATTTATTGCAGAACTTGTAAAAGATTTATAAGATGTACAGAACTACTTCCTGGGGCAGTAATTCTTCAGGAAGTAATTGATTTTCTTTTAGACTAAGAAATTAATAGAAAATGTCTTTATTCATCATAGACAAGAACGCCTCTGGTTGAAAAAGATAATCCCTGTTGGCCATAAGTAGAAATCATAACAGCTTCAAACAAAGGTGGATTTTTAGAATCTTTTATTGACCAATCAAACAAAAAATTAGCACCGGATCCTCCCTCTTTATCTTCTTCCGGGATTACTATTTCAACAGTTTCCAATGGTTTAATAAATATAGGTTCGCTCAAATACTGGCGAATATTATATCCACTGGTATTATAGTAATCTGCTTTTGTAATAAAAACAGAATCCTTAGTAGATACATTTCTAATACTAACAGTAATCGTTAGATCAAATGTTTTATGCTCTTGCGTATGATAAATATGCGAATAAACAGGCAAATAGGTTTTACCTTGGGTAAGACTATCTAAATCTACATTTATTGCTTTTCTATTTTCCAGATTCACCTTTGACAATTGACTTATTTCTGTATGCTTCTGACAAGATGATAGAATTAACAGAACCAATAATGCATTAAGAAGTGCTTTTGTCATACCTTTTCGTTTTTACCAAAGTTATAAATACTAACTAATTATTAAGGAATATGTTTAATAACTTAAATTACGTGCAAAAACTACATTAATCAAAAATAAAATTTCATCACTGATCTAAATATTCTTTAGCAGTCAGTACTGATGAATAAAAATAATTTAAAGCCGATAAAAAGCTGGTATGAACATCTGCTGCTTTAACAACTCTACCATCATATTCCAGATTTTTAGTGGCGCAGGCATCTCCTATAACAGCAATATTGAATCCAAAATCCTTAGCCGCTCTGGTTGTTGCATCCACACACATATGAGTCATCATTCCACATATCACCAAATCTGTTATTTTATTTTGCTGGAGATAATTAAGCAATTCTGTTTCTCTAAAGCTATTTGGGTAGTGTTTAACAATTACTTTTTCATTGGCAAGCGGCTTAATTGAATCGTGAATTTCAGAACCTAAGGTTTCAGGTAAGAAAAAAGTAGCATCTGAACGAGTGGCAATATGCTGGATATAAATTACAGTTGAAGATTCTTCTCTAAACTTATTTAAAAGAGATTTTGCATTTTCACAAGCAATTTCAGATCCAACTAATGGCATTGATCCATCTTCAAAATAATCGTTCTGTATATCTATTATTAGCAATGCTTTTTTCATGATCGTTTTGTTTAATTGAAGAAGTGAAATTCATTAAATAAGAAATGACTCCTTCTCCTCTATTTTTCAAATCCAAAATTACTATTCTAAAAACAAAACCAAAATTTTATACATTATCTATACATTATAAAACTGTCTTAAAACAGATTCAAATTCTGTTAGATTATTTTTCCATGGAATATGTCCACATTTATCAATCATTTTAACTTCTGAGGTAGGATATCTTTTAATCAATTCGAATCGACTCTCTCCATAAATATCTTTATCTCCATATGTTATATATATAGGAAATTGCTGTGAATCGATTGAAGGTAATGGTCTATATTTTTTTATTTCTTTAATGGTTTTATTTATGGGTTGTGAGTGTATTCTACTCAAAAAATCATCCTCAACAGATCCTTCATTATAACCATGTTGGTAATTCATAAGAACCTGCTTAAAAAGTTTTTGATAAGCTTTATCACTTCCAAATAAACCTAATAATGAATTCCACCCCAAAATTAACCACTCTTTGTTTGTACAAAGCTTTTTATTGAATTCCATTACTTCTTTTTCCGTCTTTTCCCATAGCTTGTTGGTACCAGAAGAAGGACTACACAAGAATAGACTTTTAATTTTCCGAGGTCTTTCTAAAGCATAAATCTGAGCATATAAACCACCCCAAGAATGACCAAACAAATGAAACTGTTTTAATCCATAATAATGGACAATAGCATCAATATCTGAAATATAATCCTGCATTGTAAACGAGTTCTCGTTACATATAGAGGCCCCCACACCTCTTTGGTCAAATAAAATAATACTGAACCTATCTTTTAATATATCCACTACTTCTTTCATTTCATAAGGAATGCCAGGACCTCCATGCAACAAAATAATATATTCAGCGCATTCTGCTGAATATATTTTGGTATTTAAAGTTACATTCCCATTATAAATGGAGTTTATCTTTGGTTTATTTTTCATCTTATCCTTATTAAAAGATTAAAAATTATAAACCAAAGCTAGTCTATGATTTACCCATTTCCATTAACAAATGATAATAAGTAATTAACGAGATAAATCTTTTCGAAGTCTGCTTAATGAAATATTTGTTATACCTAAATAAGATGCAATATCAGTGTGCGGAATTATTCATTGATACTATTTACGCTCCGGATATGCATATTTAATTCCTTTAATCAAAAGCCATAAGCCAAGTATAATTTCAAAAACACTTCCTAATCCAAACAAAACCATTTCAATTAGATTGGGTCTATCGGGAAACAGAATATTTATTAAACCAAGCATAACCATTGAGATATATGTAATTATACCCCATAACGACAGTAAACGAGGTATAAACAATGATCGTAAAAATAAATAACAATAAATAGTCCCTCCTATTCCTACAAAAATCAAAACAATATTTAAAGAAGTAATACGTGTGTTTAGAAATGTTTGAATTAAAACATTGAACTGATTTCTGTCTAAATCAATATTATTTTCTAATAATTTTAAAGGAATCATTCCACTTAAGATAATAGAAATACTTCCAACCACAGCTTCTCCAAATCTGAATAACAAGGCTGTTATTGCTATATATTTACCCTCTGATTTTACGATGCGATAAAGAAACACAGACAATACAATCACCAATACATACATTAATAATTCAATAACAATTCCAGTCCTGAATAGCAATAAATGATCATTGATGTTATTAATAGTTCCATCAACATCGTCAGCAATAATTATAGGTTCAATAAAACTAACCTTAATAATGCCAAGCATTATAATCAGAATATAAAATAATCCAGATAGCTTAGTTGCTCTATTTAAAGAATTGATATGTAGATTATTCATTTTTTCTTACACGATTAAGCTCCTTTAGGAAATATAAAGTTAACTATTATATTTCTCTATCTGAAAACCTACTTACTTCCCCCCTAAAAAAGTCCTCTAAATGATGTTTTCCATACTCAGGCGCAATATTGTTATATGCCATTGCGGTTAAAAAGAATTCGAAAGGTCCGTAAGTTTTTGAAGATGTAAAAGTTCTTAATATCCAAATCACAAATCTTCTGATCCTGTCTGGTAAATGAATAATCTTAACTGGCTTATTCCATGCTTTTAAAGCCAGTTCAGCTAATTCATTATGTGTAAAAATATCAATTCCTCCAACAGTAGCCTCCTTATCTCCTTCCATCATCTTATCCACACAAACTTTAGCTAAATCCTCACCATGTATCGGATTTAGTTTCAAATTACCATCACCAAATAAAAACACACTGCCACCTTTAGCCATATTCAAAAAATCTCTCATATCGGAGAAAAAACCGTTTGGGCGAATGATACAATAATCTATACCGGATTCCTTTAATTCATCAACGAATTTTTCCTTGGCTTCAAAGATCTTTAGATGCTTCAGTTTATCTCCGTTTATAGCTGATATATATTGAAAAAATTTCACCTTGCTTCTTAGAGCTTCTCTTAATAAATTGAAGTTACCCTGATAATCCACATCCATATAGGTTAATCCATCTTTTTGCCGGGTTATGCCAATGGTTGAATATATACAATCCATATCAATGGCAACACCTTTTAGCGAATCCGGACTTGTAATTTCTCCCAGAAAGAAATCATCTACATCTGCAAACAACTCTTTTTGAGTTTGTTTTCGAATTAAAACCCTAACCCAGAAACCTCTGGACTTTAACTCCCTAACCAAATACTGACCTAAATACCCTGTAGCTCCTGCTACTAATACCTTTTTTGTATTCATTTTTTATTTCAAAGCTATGGGTTAGATTGTCACTACTACTTGACGATCGTCAAGAATTTAGTTTCTTTTGAACTCTGGCTTTAATTCGGCTTAATGTTTCAGGCGACACACCTAAAAAGGATGCTATATATTGTTGCGGCACTCTTAAAAATAATTCTCCCTGATTATTTAATAGATCCATATATCGTTGTTCTGCTGTTTTTGTAACAAAGGAAGCAATCACTTTTTGACAGGTTATCAATTCATTTTCTGTAGCAATACGTGCTATGACTTCAAACTTTGGAGACTTCCTTAATAACTCTTCAATTTTAGGTTTTGTAAATACATAGATCTCTGTTTGTTCAATAGCCTGATAGTTCTCTATTGCCGGAATATGATAAGTATAGCTTTCCCCTGCACAAATAAACTGCCCTTCGGTATAAAAAAATGCTGTTTTATCATTTCCATCCACATTATAAAAAAGTCTCACACATCCCTGAGTTACAAAATAGAGTTCTTCTGAAACTTTTCCTTCTGTAAAAATGATTTCATTCTTACCGTAAGTTCTTATTTCAACAACATTTTCAAGCAAAGACAATTCATATTCTTCGAGTTGTATATAAGCTTTAATATTTTCAATTAATCTATGCATATTTCATTTGGGATGTTACGATATAAATTTCAGAATCAGAAAAACATAAAACTATAAAAAATCCCATAACCATACTAGAAATGGGATTGTGGGAAATACTATTGTTTATCTGATACTTTTAGATTCTATTTATCAACATCAATATCTGTTTGTATTAAGCTTTTGTTTAAACCTTCTGTATTCATAGGTACTGGTTTTTCGTGCATAATTTTTTCTACAAAATAATTACAAATTCTTCTTTCGCCATATTCCCCTCCCCATTCATGACCTTTTCCGGGAAGCATAAGAAAATCGAAGTTTTTATTTGCTTTGATTAATGCATCCACCACCTGATATGTTGATGTTGGATCTACGTTTTGATCCATCTCTCCTACTATTAAAAATAAATCACCTTGTAAGCGATATGCATTATCTACATTGGAGCATTCGGCATATTCAGTACCAATGGGCCATCCCATCCACTGTTCATTCCACCAGATTTTATCCATTCGGTTATCATGACAGCCACAAACAGATGCTGCTACTTTATAAAACTCAGGATGAAACAATACTGCTCCTGTTGAGTTTTGACCACCGGCTGATTTACCGTAAACACCAACATTACTAATATCCATAAAAGGAAACTCTTTTGCAGCAGCTTTCATCCATAAAATACGGTCCGGGAAACCAGCATCTTTCAAATTCTTCCAACAAACATCATGAAATGTTTTTGATCGATTGGATGTTCCCATACCATCAATCATCACAACAATAAATCCCAACTCTGCCAACGACTGGCGACAACGGTTATAATAAGGACTAAAATCTTTTGGAACATGACTGCTATGTGGACCTGCATAAATATATTCTATAACAGGATAAGTCTTTGAAGGATCAAAATCAGAAGGTGTTAAAAACATTCCCCAAATATCTGTGATACCATCTCGCCCTTTAGCTGAAAAAATCTCAGGTTTCTTCCATCCATTGGTAAGTAATGGAATGATATCCGCAGTTTCTAATGGCATAATTTGATCACCTGTTTTTGCATCCCTCAGAACTGTAACTGGAGGAGTATCAACTTTTGACCATGAATCAACGATGTACTTATAGTCTGGAGAAAAACTTACCCTATGATTTCCGTCTCCCTCAGTTAATAATTTCAATTCTGATCCATCAAAATGAATAGAATAATAATGTACCAAATAAGGATCTCCTTGCTCTTTTCCACTGGCAGCAAAAAGAATCGTTCTACTTTCGGCATTAACATCAACAACCTGACGAACCACCCAGTTTCCTTTGGTAATTTGATTCTTCACCTTCCCGGTAATACCATCATACAAATAAAGATGATTACATCCATCACGCTCCGATGCCCAGATGATTTCTTTTCCATCATTAACGTCAAAACGATAATGCTTACTACTGTAATCGATAAATGTATCCGAAGTTTCATTAATCAAAACAAAGGTTTTACCTGTTTCGGCATTCATTTCAATAACTTGATATAATTGATGGCCTCTTTTATTGTATTCAAAGGTCAGACTCTTGCTATTCTCTTTCCATTTAATATTTTCAATGGAATACTGATTAGGAATTAAGTCTTTTGAGGAAGCAACTAATTTTTGGTTTTCTACATCAAATATGCATGGATAGAACTGAGGTAGGGCATCTCCAGGTTTATAGTATTCTATTGAAGAATATACAGGCTGCTTCTGCAATTTAGGAGATGATTCTATATAATTCACAAAATGCTTCTCTGCAGGTTGAACCAGGTAAGCCATTATCTTTTTACTATCCGGAGACCATTGAATGTATGAAGAATAAAATAGGCCCAAACCACCATCATAACTCAAAGCAATTTCTTTTTCATCTTCGATATTTTTTACAAAAAGGTTGTAATCTTTAATAAAAGCTATCCATTTGCCATCAGGCGATTCTACAGGAGGATTTCCAAATTGATCCACCTGATCCATAGTCCACTTATATGGTTCAGGTTCTTTAAATGCCTTTTTCTTCGTTAGTTTATATGAAGGCAAATTACATTGCCACATATATCTATCAACAACAAATGCAAAACTATTAGCATCATCAGCTACCGTAAGATGATTTAAATCCTCAAATGAATAATCTTTACCAGTTTGAACACTTAATTTATTCAATAAGGTATTAACATCAATTAATTCCTTTTTATGCTTTTTATCGACATTAACCCAATAATACTTTATTCCATCTTCAGTAAGAACATGATACCAAAATGAATGAGTTTGATCAATCCAATGTGGTTGAAAATAATCATGCAAAACTTTGTCTTTAGTCAAGGTTTTAAAGTCCTGATATTTTTTATATCGATCTTCAATATTTTGAGACTGTACTGAAAGAACAAAAAAGGTTAGTAAGGAAACTATAAGTAATAATCTTTTATAACACATTTCTGAGTATTTACATTTTATTTAAAATATCCCATTGCAATGAATAGGTATTTTCCAAAATTATAATAACTATTTAATAATAAATATGATTTTGTTAGAGTAAAATATATTTTCAATTAAATAAACACAAGATTGACATATTTCTTAATTGTGTGAATCAGAATCAAAATCAAATATGTTATAAAAGTAATTTATTACAAATAACACCTTGACATGAAATTTCTTATCATGTAAATTTATATCAGACAATTAATTTAATTATTGTATAGACATTAAGTATTTCAAAAAGATTTTGTTATGTCACACGAGAAGAGTTTACATGATGGTAAAAAGAAAAAGGATTCAGTTATGTCCTTAAAAGAAAAAAGAGAAGTAAAACGTGCTAAGCAAGAAGATGTTCATCATGCAAGAAAGCCACGTTCTAAAAAAACACTACTTGAGAATTTATAATTTTATCTGTTTTAATGGAGAAAGGGACATCACACTGTCCCTTTTTATTTTTCTTCAAAAATGATTTCAATCCAACTTGTAACTAATACTATTCCTGAACCTCTTTTAAAGTTGAACTAATATAAGTTCCTATCAATCCTAAAACGGATAGTCCTAACACAATTCCTTCAACTGAAAAAATGGACAAAAGAGCACTTACTCCTCCTGTGATTAACAAAATAGCGCCAATAAGGGTATTACTTACAGCAACATATTCTGTTCTTTTATTTCCAGAAGCAATATCCACAATATATGTTTTTCTTCCCAGCCTTACTCCACTATGAGCAATACCTAAAATAAAGTATACTACTGGATAAAACCACATTCTTTCTCTCAAAAAAGGAATCCAGCTTGTAACTACAAATACAATTACCCCTAGTACAGAAGCTATTAATGCAGCATTACTTAATACTCTTTTACTGGATTCATCGGCCTTTTTACCCCAATATGGAGCACTTAGTGCTGAAGCCATTCCATTAGCTAAAATAAACAGACCTAAAAGAATTGACTTTGAACCTACGTATTTTTGAGCCAGAATAATATAGAACGGTGCTACCAAAGCAGAACAAAGAAGCAAAGAACGTACAATTAAAAATTTTCTAAATGCTTTATCTGTTTTAACAATACTTAATTTATCAATAGCTTCTTTCAATCCATTTCGTCCCCCTGTTGTTTCACCGGGATATTCTCTAACGCCACTATAAGTTATAGATGCAAGTAGCCAAAGCACTGCTGCAGAAAATATTATATATGCATAATAATGAATTCCAGGATCATCATTTGTATTCATAAGCATTAATACACCACTGCCTATAACTAAAAAACCGGAGATGGATGAAGCATAACCATTTAAGCGACCTCTTCGTGTTTTAGGAATAGTCTTTCCAAGAACATCTTTTGATGCAACGGAGCAAAATCCACGAGCCAGACTAAATACAATTAGTAATATTATGATCAAATATCCAGCTTTATTTCCCTGAAAATTAAGAGCAACTAAACCAATACCAACCATTGCAACAAACTGCAATACAGATCCCAATACCCATATCCATTTTCGTACAGGCAATTTACGTATATAATTTGCAATGACAATTTGAGGTAGCATGGAGCCTGATTCTCGTATAGGTACAATAAAACTGATAAGAAAAACAGGAGCATTAACATATTGCATTAACCAGGCCAACACTGTTTTAGGATTTCCTAGTACATCCCCCAAACTGGTTAAGGTATTACTAATAATAATGATAAAATAATTCCATGGTGAATATCTGCACGACTCTTCTGAGATGTCTTTACATATCCGGGCATCTTCCTCATCGTTAATATAATCATATACTTTACCCAGCTTATCGAATAATATATTTTTCATACGTTTAAATTTGCTTTTAATTGCCATATAGAACTCGCCAGTTTTATCATTCTCCTTTTCGAGAACTCTTTATCATGGCCGTTTCATGTATTTATAGTTTGTTACTGCGTTCACATGGCGATATCGAACAATTTGAATTTCTGACTAAATTCTTTTAATCAAAAGTGAAGATAAATATATTGAATATCTATTTTCTACAAAAAATAAAAGTAATTATTGATAGATAAGAATGATTTTACAGAGGTAACTGTTGATTATCCAAGGGTAAGAATTATCAGATGAGATATCCAAGAAAACAAAAAGTAACTTTTCAGAAACTTAATACCTAATTATAACAAGGGTATAAGCTTAGAAAAAATTGTTTAATCATTGATTCTTTAATTGATCTTCATTATTGAAACTGCTAAAGAAATCAACAATTAAACAATTTAAAAATTTTAATTATTATGCTTCCTGAACGATCTTATTTAATACATCCAGTAGATGCTTCCAGAATTTATCTACAGTTTCAATTTCAATTCGCTCCTCCGGAGAGTGAGCTCCTTTAATAGTTGGACCAAACGAAATCATATCTAAATCAGGGTATTTTTCTAAAAACAAACCGCACTCTAAACCTGCATGTATCGCTCTTACAATAGGTTTTTTATCAAATAATTCCTCATAAGAGTCCCTTGTAATCCTTAAGATATCTGAATTTGTATCAGGCTCCCATCCAGGATAACCTTCACCATGTTTTACCTTAGCCCCGGCTAGCTCAAATGAACTACGAACCATTGCTGCCACATTTTCTTTAGCTGTTTCAACAGAACTACGCTGACTGGTTGAAACAATAATCTGACCTTCTTCCTCTTTAATGGCAGCTAAATTTGTAGATGTTTCTACCAAACCATCAATCTTTCTGCTCATTTCCATCACTCCATGAGGACAAACATAAACAGCATTTAAAAATTGTAGTTGAAATTCTTTAGCCCATACATATTCAGGTGAATCACATGATTCCAAATGCATTTTAATACCCGGTTCTGTCAATTCAAGTTCTGAACACACCTCATCATAAAAGATATTAAATGCAATTCTGATTGGTTCCTTATGTGCCACAGGTACAATTGCAACAGCATTTGATTCTCGAGCAATAGCATTTCGTAAATTTCCACCAGTAAAAGAGTGTACTCTTAATCCATAATCACGCGCAGCCTGCCATAAAAAACGATTTAATATTTTTACCGCATTACCTAATCCTTTATCAATATCATCACCTGAATGTCCACCTTTTAAACCAGATACACTTAACTTGATTGCAAAATATTTATCAGGAACCTCATCTTTCTCTATATCAAAAGTTGCTACGGTATCCAAACCTCCCGCGCAGCCAATAAATAATTCACCTTCGTCTTCCGAATCAAGGTTTAAAAGTATTTTACTTTCAAAAAATCCCTTTTTCAAATTAAACGCACCTGTTAATCCTGTTTCTTCATCAACAGTAAACAAACACTCTAGTGGTCCGTGTTTAATATCTTCAGAAGCCAATACCGCCAATTGAGCAGCAACACCAATACCATCATCAGCACCTAAGGTTGTTCCTGAAGCCTTAACCCAACCATCTTCAACAACCGGTTTTATAGGATCTTTTTCAAAATCGTGCTTCACGTGTGAATGCTTTTCACAAACCATATCTACATGACTCTGTAAAATAACAGAAGGAGCCTCTTCACAACCTTCTGTTGCAGGTTTTATAATTAAAACATTACCAATACTATCCTGCTTATATTCAAGATTATTTTCTTCTGCAAAATTTACCAGATATTGAATAATATGCTCTTCTTTTTTGGAAGGACGGGGAATTGTACAAATCTCTTCAAAATATCCCCATATCTCCCTGGGAATTAATTTCTTTAATGAATTCATATGTATATTATTTATCTTTTATAGCCATAAAAACAAGCATTTGTAATATAAACTAATCTATAATCTATAAGATTAATCTCCAGCTTATTTCTATGAAATATAATTTAAAGTCATTGCTATAGATAACTGAAACAAATAAAAATAGTTTAAATTTTATTTACAATGAAAAATACTAAGTTAGAAAGAATAAAAAAACAGGTCTGTTGACCTGTTTTATAATTATATATTAATCAAAGATATGCATTAAGTCTTCCAGCTCTTTCTTTTTTATATCATTACCCTGATTTTCGTATGAATATATCAGATTAATCAATACTCTTTTAATAATTTCTTTATTTGAGCATGGTGTAAAATATTCTGGTTTTGATATAATCTTCTGCTGCTTTAGGAAATAATCAATCTCTCTTCTTCCTAAAATAGCCCCTTTGTTTACTGGATTAATGTAAAACAATATATCATCATCCTCTTTTATTGAATTCTCATCAATATAGCACAAAATAAAGTTTTTTGGAAGGTTTACGCCAAAAACAGGTAATCCCAATCGTTGAGAAATAACAGAATATAAAATAGATAAAGAAATAGGATTGCCTTTTTTAGTATCAACAACCTCGTTTATATATGAGTTTTGTGGTGCAAAGAAATTAGAATTATTACGTATAAACTTATGAATATCAAATAAAACATGGTTTATAATTCTTACTTTTTCTATTGAAGTAAGATGGTCGTTTAATTCTAACCAAACATCACGGCGCAAACGATCAATTTTTTGATTCAGATCATCATAACTTAACTCCGGATATTGATATTTTGCGACTAAAAATGAACCATATAACAAATCCTCAGCTCCATCATTCAGCCACTTTCTCAACTGACTCTTTACATCCCGAAGTTGTATATAATGAATTATATTCTCAACGCGTCTTTGAAAAACATCATTTGTTGATACCTCCCAGGCCTTTTCAAGTTCATCTATTACATCAGGTTCCTCTTTTAGTAACTCCTCTTCAACTGAGTTAAATACTAAATCATTCGGATCATCCAGTAACGAAATTAATGCTTGTACCTTGTCTTTATCCATATACTAATAAATTAATATATTTCCTGTTGCATGTTTTTAACCAAACTATAAAACCAAGCTATTTAATACTTTTTGAATCAAATCTTTAATAACAGGCTTATAATCTTTGCTGTATTCCCCTGCCTTTCGGTTTGCAATAATGGCACAAACCGTAGCTGCTTTATGCCCTAATAATTTCGACAAACCATAAATGGCACTACATTCCATTTCATAATTTGTAATTCGATAATTATTATGTGTAAAATTACTGATTTTTTCATTTATATCAGAATCTACCAATCCTAATCTTATCACTCTTCCCTGTGGACCATAAAAACCGGGAGCCGAAATGGTTACTCCTGTATTAAAATCATTAACTGACAATTTCTCTAATAATTCAGATGAAGCATCCACAACATATGGAGAAGTTAACTTTTCATTCCACTGAACAGACTGTTTAAAATCTGCTTCAAATTCAAGATCTGCAATTGAATCCCTGTTAGCATAAAAATTAAGTAAACCATCAAAACCAATAGCCTTAGCACTTAATAAACATGAATCTACAGGAAGATCTTTTTGTAATGAACCGGAAGTACCGATACGTACAATTTTTAGAGTAGTAAGCTCTTGTTTAACCTGTCTTGTTTCAAAGTCAACGTTTACCAATGCATCTAACTCATTCATTACAATATCAATATTATCTGTTCCGATACCTGTGGCAACAACAGAAAACCTCTTTCCTTTATAAGTACCGGTTGAACTAACAAACTCACGATTATGCCTTTCCAGTTCAACCTCATCAAAAAACGATGCTACAACTTTTACCCTTCCCGGATCTCCAACTAAAATAATATTCTCAGCAATTTCACCAGGTTTAAGATGTAAATGAAAAACACTTCCATCACTATTTATAATTAGTTCAGATTCTTCAATTCGTCTTGCCATTATTCTACTAATTTATGATTTCATTCGAAAGGTATTATTTTTTCTAATAAAAACTATAAACAACTCCTCAATCACTTAATCGAGTAACATAAAAGTTGAGATATATAAAAAAAATAAATGCTATAAAAATATTCTTTCTATTTTTGCCAAAAAATTAGATATGATACAAAGAATTCAAAGTATTTACTTATTGATAGCATTTGCATTTGGGCTATCTATGTTTTTTACAAATCAAATAGAATTTATTGCTGATACAGTATATGCATTGAACTATAAAGGAATTAATGCAATTGAAGCTACAGAAACAACAAAAAGTATTGCAACTACAGCATTAAGTATATTGTTGTTTTTAACGCCGGCTGTTTCGTTTATTTCAATTTTCTTGTTTAAAAAGAGAATGATACAGATCAGATTATGCGCCGCTAATATTGGATTACTAATCGGAACAACAGGTTTAATCTATTATTTTGGATCTGTTGGGATGAAAGAATTAGGTGCGCATAGCCTTTCATATAGCGTAACAATGGTTTTCCCAATTGCAGGAGCCATCTTATGTTTTCTTGCTTTAAGAGCTATTGGCAAAGATGAAGCTTTGGTAAGATCTATGGATAGAATTCGTTAATTTAAACTTTAGTTGATAGTCTTAGGTAAGTAGGTACACAAAAAATTTAATGCTATTTACTTAAGACTATTGACTGAATTAATCAATCCCTGCCTACCTGATTTATTTCTGCTTACAGATACGCTTTCTGGATAATATCAAGAAAGTTCTCACCTTGAGAATATTCACCTATCATTCTTTGTTGCATTCAGAGTCATTTATTTAATGATCTGACTAATAATTATCTTTAAACACTTATCGATTATAATAAAAAATAAAAGTCACGATGAATCACCGTGACTTTCATTCATATATGTTTTTATTAGCGCATAAGCTAGTCATAAATTATCACAAGCATTAAAAACAATTTAGTAAGCTATACTTAAAAACATATTTATGGCATATTTTCAACTAATTATGATCTATTTTGATTGCTAAGCCCGAAAAAGTATAAGTTTCTGTATAAACCATCTTTTTGCTCATATGAGCATGTGGATGTACAACTTTTTTATACTCTGAAGCTACAGATTCTTTGCAATTACAATTCATCAATCCGTTGGCTCCTTTTTCTTTTGCCATTTCAATAGCTAATTTCATCAACTCTTCTTTTGATGAATTCTCATCTTTAATTACATCAAAATTAACAACACCTAAAGCCTTGTAATCTCCATAATACCCGTAAGGAGAAACAAAAAAATTGTCAGATGAATAATCTGAATAATCTTCAAAACTAGAACTTACAACGTTCTCAGATACACTGCAGCTTAATAAAAAAGATGCAAATATTAACCCTAAAACAACTTTTTTCATTTTAATTGATATTTATTATTATTTATAATTTTTCTTTTAAATCACTTTTCAATATCTGATATACATATTATTATAAAACTTATATATACCTACTGTAATAACAATGCTTTTCCTTATGTAATAACACTTACAAAAAGACATAATAATTCATCAATGCATAATGCTAAAAGCATATACACACAGCATTAATAACAGCAATACAAAGTATTACCATCATATATTTCTTTAACAGTTGTAATTGGGGTGTTTTGAAAACACTAACTAATACATCATTAATTAATGTCGAAATAACAAGAGTAATTCATTAAATTCATCACTCTTATTAGCATTATAACCTGACTTTAATATAAGGTGGTTATTAAAATCGGTGCAAAAATATAAAAGCAGAAAGGAAAAACAAATAAATATGTAATATTTTTTAGAGTTTTAATTTTAATTCGTAATTAAAACTAATTTTTAACTTACATATTACATTAATTTTTTATAGTATTTGTTATAAACCATATAAATTCATTTTGATATTTATTACAATGAATTTATATGGTTACCATTTCTATTATTTATAAATCTAAAACTAATCTATCCAGCTCATCTCCACTGGTTAGCATTAATTCTGGCTTTTCTAACATCTTTTTTAATGTCACTAAAAATCCTACAGAATCTTTTCCATCAATAATTCTATGATCATAAGACAAAGCAGTATACATTATTGGTCTTATTTCAACCTTACCATCTACAGCCATAGGACGATCAACGATATTATGCATACCTAAAATAGCTGATTGTGGAGGATTAATCAATGGTGTTGATAACATTGAGCCAAATACACCTCCATTTGTTACAGTAAAGGTACCACCAGTCATTTCATCAATACTAATCTTACCTGAACGGGCTTTTACTGCTAATTGCTTTAAGGTCTCTTCAATTTGAGCTAAACTCAATGATTCTGCGTTTCTGATTACCGGAACCATTAAACCTTTTGGCGTTTGTACTGCTACTGACACGTCAACATAGTTTGGAGTTACAATTTCTTCACCATCAATCATTGAGTTAACCATTGGATGTTTTGACATGGCTAAGGCAGATGCTTTAATGAAGAATGACATAAATCCAAGTTTTACACCATGCTTTTCAACAAAAACATTCTGATATTTTTTTCGCATCGTCATAATGGCAGACATGTCAACCTCATTAAATGTGGTTAACATTGCTGTTTCTTGCTTTACGGCTACCAATCTAGCACTTAGTTTTTTACGAAGTGAACTCATTTTTTGTCTGTCCAGTTCACGCTCTTTAGGTTGTCCTGAAATTCCAGAAACAGCTTCACTGGCTCCTGAACCAGCGCCTTGTTCTTTTATTGCTGACAATTCCTTTTTAGAGATACGGTGAAGACCATTTATTACATCTTCTACAGTCCAGCCTTCCTCTTCCATTATGTTTTGCGCAACAGGAGAAACCTTAACTTTCGAGTATTCTTTCGATACTTCCTTTTTCTCCTCTACAACTTTCTCTTCTTTCTTAACTTCTTCCTTTGCAGGTGCAGGCACTTCTTTTGGGGTTTCAGATACAGCACCTTCTTCTGGTGCCACTGAAGTATCAATAGTACAAGCCACAGCGCCTACTGCAACAGTCTCTCCGGCTTCTAAAACAATTTTTATTTTACCAGCCTTGTCGGCATTTAGAGTTAATGTTGCTTTATCTGATTCAATCTCTGCTAATTCCTGATCTTGTGTTACTATATCACCATCATTTACCAGCCAACTGGCAATCTCAACTTCTGTTATGGATTCTCCTGGTGAAGGAACTTTAATTTCGATTATCATGATTGTATTTTTTTGTCTAACTAATATTCTGTTTTGTATTCAAATATTCAATTAACGATTCCGTAAATTATTTACTGAAAACTAAATTGAAAATCTTGACTTTTCTGAAAAATATCTGTGTTGCTTAAGAATCTCTCGTCGGTCTTTTCCTTCAACACACTGCAATCCACAATACTTATTATGAAGCTCACAATGACATTTCTTAAATATCTTATCAATAATCTCCTTCTGACCTACCATATGTAAACCATTTAATCCGGTAGCAGGACTTCCACTTGCTGTACGTGCAACAGGAATTAAACGAACGCCTTTAAACATACCTCTTATGTATTTCCATGCACCCATATTTTCAGGTTCTTCCTGTACCCACAGATGTAATATTGCATTGCTATATTTGGCAATTACTGCATCCAGTTTTTCTTTAGGGAAAGGATGATACTGTTCAATTCTGATTAAAGCAATATCTGTAGCATCAAGCTCCTCCTTACGAGCTAACAAGTCGTAATAGATTTTACCTGAACAAAATACAACACGCTTTACTTTTTCTACTTCAACATTATTATCATCAATTACCTCCTCAAATCCGCCATTTACCAGATCATCTACTTTTGATGTACATTTTGGATGACGTAATAAGCTTTTAGGAGTAAACGCAACCAATGGTATACGGATATCACGATTTACCTGACGACGTAGTAAGTGGAAGAAATTGGCAGGCGTGGTACAATTTACAACCTGCATATTGTTATTGGCTGCTAATGATAAAAATCGCTCAATACGTGCACTTGAGTGCTCTGGCCCCTGACCTTCAAAACCATGAGGTAAGAAAAGAACCAAACCATTCATCAATCCCCATTTTTCTTCTGCAGAACTGATATACTGGTCAACAATAACCTGTGCTACATTATAAAAATCACCAAACTGAGCTTCCCATATAGTTAAACCCTTAGGCATTGCTAAGGCATAACCATATTCAAATCCCATGACCCCATATTCTGACAATAAAGAGTTGAATACATGAAAACTAGCCTGATCTTTTGAAATATTTTTAAGCGGAAAATACAGTTCTTCTGAATCCTGTACAACCAAACCTGCATGACGGTGAGCAAAAGTACCCCTGATGCAATCCTGACCACTTAATCGTACCGGACTTCCTTCTGCAACTAGCGAGGCATAAGCCAATAACTCACCCATGGCCCAGTCAAGACGATCCTCTTCAACCATCTTTCTTCGGTCGTCGATAATTTTTTCAACTTTCTTAAAGAAAGGAAGATCTTTAGGCAAAGTAGTCAACTTTTCACTTAATGCAAGAATTGTTTCTCTGTCGACACCTGTTTTTACAGACTTAATAAAATCAACAGGTTCAGGATATCTGTAGTCTACCCAATCGTCTTCTAAAAATTTCTGGATAACAACTTTATCAATCTTTGTTGATTCTTCAAGCTGCAATTCTAAATAGTCATTGAATTTTTGCTGTAACTGATCCAAATCTCCTTTTGAACAAATACTTTGATCAATTAGTTTCTGACCATAAATATCTCTTGGATTTGGATGTTTTGATATTGCCTTATACAAGGTAGGCTGAGTGAACCTTGGCTCATCACCCTCATTATGTCCGTATTTTCTGTACGAAAGCACATCAATAAACACATCTGCATTAAATTTTTGACGGAACTCAACTGCCAGCTCAAAAGCATAAACAATAGCCTCGGCATCATCTCCATTAACATGAAAAACAGGGCTTCGTGTTACTTTACCCACATCTGTACTGTACGTACTTGAACGGGCATCTAAATAATTTGTAGTAAAACCTACCTGATTATTAATAACAACATGAATCGTACCTCCGGTTTTATAACCTTTTAGCTGACTCATTTGTATGACTTCATACACCACTCCTTGTCCGGCAATTGCAGCATCTCCATGAACTACAATAGGAATAGCCTTGTTATAATCGTCGTTATATTTATTATTGATTTTTGATCTGGTAATACCTTCTATGATAGGCCCAACAGTTTCAAGGTGCGAAGGATTCGGCGCTAAATTCACGCGAACTTTATATCCATCACGGGTCTCTATATCATTCTGATAACCGAGGTGGTATTTTACATCACCCAATGATATACCGTCAGCATATTCATCACCAACAAATTCCTTGAATATATTCTTATACGGTTTCTCCAGGATGTTAGCCAGCACATTTAACCTACCACGATGAGCCATCCCTATCATTACCTCTTCAACACCTAGCTCAGCACCTTTATTTATCAATGCCTGAAGACCAGGTATAATAACCTCAGAACCTTCGATGGAGAAACGCTTTTGTCCAACAAACTTTTTATGAATAAAATTTTCGAAACCGGCAGCTACCTTAAGCTGATCGTAGATACACTTCTTTTTGTCATCGTTAAAATCAGGAGTATTTCTTACAGACTCCATTTTTTTCATCAACCAATCCACAACTTCAGGATGGCGTATATACAAATATTCAACCCCTACAGACTCGCAATACGTTTGTTGTAAGTGATTAATAATGTCTTTTAATTTGGCTTTTCCAAGACCTAATTTAGAACCTGCCTCAAACTCAGCTTCAAGATCAGCTTTTTCTAATCCGAAATTTTCAATATCCAAAGTAGGAAAATACTGACGACGCTGTCGAACCGGATTCGTTTTGGTAAACAAGTGTCCTCTTTGACGGTATCCATGGATCAGATTTGCTACATTAAATTCTTTAACAACGCCGAGGCTAGCTGAAGAATCATAATTTTTACGAGCAAAGTCGAATCCTTTAAAAAACAACTGATAACTTTTATCAACCGACTCAGGATCTTCTAGATAGCTTTGATACAACTGTTCAATTGTTCCAATTTCACTATTCCCAACAAACGAAAATTCTTCCATAGATTTCAATAATTATAATAGGTGTATCTATTAACACTTAAAAGTACAATATGTTAACGATAGATATTAAAATATGTAAATTAATAATCAAAATAAAGTAATTTGAATTTAAAATCATCTTAAATTGTAGACTTTATCGACATAAAGTTTAAAATATCTCGACAAAAATCCCACAAAAGACAGAAAAAAATAAATCTTAAAACTTGACAGAATTCATAATTCGCATATTTATTTCACACCTCTTTTGGTTTGTTTATTTTACATTTGTAGACCTAAAGAAACACATCTAATAATAAATGAGTAATTTTCTTCAACATCTGGCACAATACTATTTTAATAAGTATCAAACCAATATCTCGGAGTTTTGTTTTGTTTTTCCTAGTAGAAGATCAGGATTATTTTTTCAACAACATCTTGGAAAGCTTAGCAACAAACCGCTGTGGTCTCCTAAAATAGTTACCATCAACGAATTTATTCAGGAGTTTACCTCACATCAGATAGCAGATAAAATTACACTGGTTTTTGAGCTTTATAAGGTGTATGAAGAGATATACAAATCGGGTGTTACCTTTGATGAATTTATGCCATGGGGTGAAATTATACTTAATGATTTTGATGATATCGACAAATATCTGGCTGAGCCCAAACAAGTATTTTCAAACCTGCTTGCCATAAAAGAGATTGAAGAAGACTATAGTTTTTTAAGCGAAGAACAAATAAAAACCATTCAAAGCTTTTGGCACAGCTTTAATCCTAATAAACTTTCGGAACATCAACAGGAGTTTATTAAAATCTGGGAAAAGCTCCATGATGTCTATTTATCATTTAATTTGAGTTTAAAAGAGCAAAACATGACATATGAGGGGGCCGTTTACAGATCTATAGCAGATAAAATTACTCAAAAAATCCCTCTTGAAATACAGTACCCGAAAATAGTTTTTGTTGCATTTAATGCACTGAACCAATGCGAAAAAAAACTATTTAATCATTTAATGATCACTGACAAAGCTGACTTTATTTGGGACACACCTGAATGGCTATTGTCTTCTTCAAACAGAAATGCCAACCCTTTTGAAAGAACCAAACCACATGAGGCCATCCGTTTTATCGAAGAAAATATCATTAATTACCCATCACCTTCTGACTGGCATTTTCCGGGAAACTCAAATCTCCCTCAAATAACCATAACTTCAGTTGCTTCAGATACTGCTCAAACGCAAATTGTAAATGAGTTTTTAACTGATAAAATGGATCAGTTAAAAACTCAGGATAAAGGAAAAGAACTGGATTCTGCACTAAAAAATGCAGTAATATTAACTGATGAAACAATACTGCTCCCTGTTTTGCATGCAATTCCGGAACAAACAGAGAAGATTAACATTACAATGGGATACCCCATTAAAAACACTCCGGCCTATGGCTTATTAGAACTTATTTTTGATTTACAGAAAAATTGCAGGAAAACCAAAGCTGGAAAAACATGGTTTTACTTCAGAAATGTATTGCCAATACTTACACATCAGTATGTTGAACCAATAAATACAGAGTTACATTCTGATATTGCTAAAAACATAATCCGACAAAATAAAACGTATATTGAAGCTAATGAGTTACAAAAGAGTAAACTGTTAATTTCAATTTTTACACCTATAAAAAGCAGCTCCGATTTTTCTGAATACCTTTCAAGCCTATTGCATTTAATCTATTCTGAAATAAATGATGCTGACAACAATATGGTTATTGAAAAAGAGTTTATATACCAGTTATTTTTAACGGTTACTCAACTTTCTGATTTAATCAACAAACTAAATATTGAGATTCAGGTAGAAACCTGGATTAGATTATTTAAAAGAGCTGCAGACTTAAAAAGCATTCCTTTTAGCGGAGAACCATTAAAAGGATTACAGCTAATGGGAATATTAGAAACAAGGGCTTTAGATTTTGAGAACCTGATTATTCTGAACATGAACGAAGGTACGTTCCCTCAAACCGGAGCCACAAATTCTTTAATTCCATATAGTTTAAGAAGCGCCTTTAATCTACCAACCATTGAACATCAGGATTCAATATTTGCCTATTATTTTTACAGACTAATACACAGAGCCAAGAAGGTTCATCTATTATATAACTCATCTGCCCAGGGAATGCAAACCGGGGAAATGAGTAGATTCTTATTTCAGCTTAAATATGAATATGCAAAAGAGAAATTAAGCTTTTCAACTGCTGTTGATCACATTAACATTAAAACACCCAAAACTTATTTTGTAGAGAAGGATGACAAAACAATGCAGGTGTTAAACCAATACCTGAATGAAGGGGAAAGAAGTCTTTCGCCTAGTGCATTAAGTACCTACTTTGAATGCCCTATGAGGTTCTATTATAAGTATATACTAAATGCTTCTGAACCGGAAGAAATGACGGAGGAAATTGACCCTCGTATTTTTGGTACATTATTTCATGAAACGGTAGAGGAGCTATACACTCCATTTATCAATAAAGAGGTTTTGCCTGAAGATATTTTATCTATTATAAAAGATAAAAACCGAATAAAATCGGCTCTAATGGAAAGCTTCAACAAATACTTTAGTACTCAGCTTAACCAAAGTGATTTTATTGATATTCAAGGTAAAAACGTTTTAATTTATGATATCATTATCAAATATATTCAGCAGTTTTTAAAAGTTGAAAAAGGTAATGCGCCATTTATTCTTAGAGGACTGGAAAAGAAAGTAAAATCTACCATCAACATTGGTGATAATAAAAATTTAAATATCGGAGGAACAATAGACAGGCTAGATGAAAAGGACGGTATAGTAAGAGTTATTGATTATAAAACAGGATCAGGCGATGATTATTTTTCTGAAGTTGAGGAGCTATTTTTAGAAACAAAACACAAGAATAAAAAAGCCATATTCCAAACACTTTTATATAGCTATATCATTAAATCTGATTTTCCTGAAAATATTAATTTCCAACCGGGTGTGGTATGGATTAAGAAGATTTTTACTTCACCTGACTATTCATTAAAAAAAGGCTTTGGGAGTAAAAAGGAGAAGCTGTCACTTAAGTTGGTTGAAGAAGATTACATAGCTGAATTTAAAAGCCAGATGAATATTTTATTTAATCCTCAAATGCCTTTTAAACAAACAGAAAATGGTGATAATTGCAAAATTTGCAGTTATAAAAGTATATGTGGTAAACAGTAGATAATATAATCAGAGAAGGGAATATCTATGAAAATAAATATCCCCTCCTCTATACAGATCCTTTCGTATAACTTAACAATTATATTATAACTTAAATATTATCTACTGCACAACCAGCTTACCAGTTTTACTAATGCTATCTTTTGATACACGAAATAAATACACACCTGACAGAATATGATCTAGTGAAATTACTTCGCATGAAATACAATCTTTTTGCATTACACACTTTCCTGATTGATCAAACAATTGTAACAAAAATCCAGCCTCTGCTTGATTTTGTCTAACAATAATATATTCCGAAGCAGGATTTGGATAAAGACTAAATGATAGATTGTCAGTCGTAGTTACTTCTACTGCATTCATATCTGAGTAATAGTAACTTCTGTTGGTCTGATTATTCCAACTTTCATTAGTCCAGTTGAAGGTTTCATAATACATGATCATATCATTCTCGTTATATACATAATCCCATTTATTCTGAATTATTTCATTCCATCTGATTTCTTCATCTGACCAACTATAAGTTGCGGCAAAAGTATTCATTCCATGAGAGTCATATTGTCGTTCATATTTATATGAATACACCCATTGATTATTAACCTTATCCCAATAATAAGTTATTTTTAGTAATTGCCTACCTTCATCATCAAATTCATAAACTAACTTATTCAACCCAATCCAATTTCCATACCCATCGTCATAATAATTAGCATCCATAATTACGTTTTTATTAGCATCATAGTCATATTCGTATTTAGTGTCAGATTCCCAAATACTATTCTCTGCGTTCCAATTATATTCAATTTTAACAATTACATTTCCGGATGAATCATATTCATATTTTGTTTGAATTACAGCATGATCCCATTCATTTAAATCTAGGTTCCAATAACATTTAGAATCAGATGTTTTATTCCCGGTAACATCATACACACAATCCAATTTGTATTTAGTATTAATTTCCCATAGATTATTTAGGGCATCCCATACTGAATAAACGAATGACGATAGATTTCCAAATTCATCAAAGATTTGTTCATTTTTGTAGTCTTCAACCCACTTATTTTCTAACCAATTATAACAAACTAATAGCAGTTCATTTCCAAAACTATCGTATTTTGCCTCTTTCTTCAAATAGGGAATTAATTCATTAGTTGTTGAATTAAACATAGAAATAATATACAATGTACAATCTCCATTGTCATTAAATTCAGACTCTTGTTTATTACGAACAAACCATTGATTATTTACAGTATTCCATTGATAAAATAAAGAAAGTGTGATTTTACCTAAAGCATTAAAAACATACTCTTGTTTAACAGACCCAATCCACTCATAACTATCTGAATTCCATAAATAAGAAGTAAATAAGTTGTTATTTCCATAGGTATCATATCCCAATTCTTCCTTCTTGTATTCAATCCATTTATTTAAATCACTACTCCAATTATAATGCACAACGCTTACGTTCTCACCCTTATTATTATAGCTATAATAATCTTTAGATTGATTCTCATATTCTCCGGTTGTAACATTCCATTCTTGTGTAATTGTACTATCCAATCGCGATTTCTGAGCCGTTTGTGTTTTAAGAGATAAATATTGGGTTGCCTTAGCTTCAGTACTTGGTGAAATAATTTGATTATAAGAAGTAATTTCTTCGGACATATTTTGTCCCAATGAAGGAATAGACATTATAAACAATGCAACAAGGTTAGTAATTGGTATTTTCATTCTAGATTTTATTTGATTAAATTGTAAAACTATTGCTTAAAATTTAGGTTCTTAATATAATTATTTATTAATAATATTAATAGATGAGTTACTTGCTCAACAAAATAAAAGGATAAGCTGATTAAATCATCAACATGTTATAATCTAAAGCGATATGATTTATGTTCTTAGCATATTAACCATACAAAATTGAATCAGCACGCCCTTTCATTCAACATTCTTAAAATGTTAGTTTTATGAGGACTTAATTTAGTAAAAATAATTATTTCTTTAAAAATATTGAGCAGACCTATAAAAATTTAATCAACTTCGCACATTTCAACACATGAAATGCAATGTCTTATCTTGCTAAATACCCAAGTTTCTAATTGAAAAAATACCTATAAAAATTAACCAATCTGTAGTAATAGCTACGGGAGTCGGAAAGAAATGTTTATTTACTTAAAATTGCTCAATGAAATATGGCCTATAATGGAAAACTTTTAGTGCAATTATCATTTATATAACTTATTGAACAAAAGGAAAATTAGCCATATAATGATTCCTGTCAATTACAATGAACGAAGAATAGAATTATATGTGCAAATTTAAATACTTCAAAGTATTGAGTTAGCTCAATTCAACACAAACAAGGTTCATATGTTAGATAAACCAACTCTACCTACTTAGCTAAAGTACTCCTTCTGACAAAGGAGGAGAATCATAAATGAATATACATTAACCAACTTAAGAACAACAGAAATTTTTACTCCATACCCCTAAACTATACATACTCCTTGCATCTTTACTAAGATCTGAAGACTCCTAACTGAAGACTGTAGGCTCATCTACTCCTCATAGACTTGAATATGACTTAGCAGTGTTATGTTATTTAAATCAGAGTAGTCATATTGATACAAGCCATCTTCACCAATCATAATTAAAACATTACCCAAAGGAATAACATCATAAGCATTGATATTTTCGTAATGAGCCAACATTTTATCTGAAATAGTATATGGATCATCGGCATTATAAATTTTAAGACCATCATCGCCATCACATACAAAAAGCACCTCATCATCAATACCTAAACCATAAGGGTTGGTCATTGGGTATGATTTAATTAATTCAGGATTTTCCATATTAGAAATATCAATAACCTCTAATTCACTATCAATAGCACCGCATAAATTTCCTCCTCGAAGAGATACATAGGCATAATTACCTTCAACAACAACAGGATCGCACGCTGTGGCATGACGGAATTGTGAAATGAACTCAGGATTTGAAGGATCCTGTAAACTATAAACAAACATCCCTGATTGAGAACCAATAAATAGCATTTGGTTATACGGGAACAGTGTTTCTATCTGCCAACTGATATAAATATTCTTTGTAAAAGAAGGATTAGATGGATCTGATACATCAAATAAGTTTAAAGCACTGTTATTGATGGCATACAAATATTGATCATATAAAGTAAATCGGGCCATAGAGCCTCCGGTTCCGGTTCCAGAACTATTTACTGCACTAGCATCCGTACTCCCACCCATAAAAACTCCGTCCCAAAGCAGAAATTTTTCATAGTAAACAGTTGATCCATTAACTTTTTCTGTAACTGTAGAAATCGAATAACCAACAATAACACCCTTCTCTGTATCAACTTCGCCCAGTACACCATCCTCATATTCCGGTATGATATACGGAAATACATCCTCATCTCTATCAACCTCTTTAATATCGTCCAAATTACTGATATCAATGGTTAATAAATCGATATAACTATCAGCATACAACATATTTCCTTTTATAGCCATATCTACATTACCCGGTATTTCGATAAAAGAAACGTTTTGAGGATTTGATGGATCTGAGTTATTAATAATATGAATACCCTTTTGATACTCATTAATAAAGATAAAATCATCTTTAAAGTAAATTTTTCCGGGCTTACTCACTTCTTCTGGTGGTAGAACACAAAATGAAGATCTGAGATCGCTATAACTCATATATTCCGGTGTATTTACAATATATGACTCTTCAATTTGATTAGTGCAGGAAAACGTAATAAGTCCTAAAAAGACTAGTATAAAATATGACAGTTGTGATTTCATAATTCAATAATTAAGGTTTATTTTTTATGTGATGCATACACATTGGGTTGATGTTGAATAATTGGGAAGGTTGCGTTTAGTATCAGATATTTAAAAATAGGTATTGTTTTACTCTGTACTCTTTAGTCAACATACCCTCAAGGAAATATGATTAAGGATTAGTGATTAAGGATTTTAACTTTGAATTACTTTACTACTTGAGTATAAAACATTACTTTTTTATCCTTATAAAAATACATCTAATCCGACTATAGTGTACGACTTTCTCTATGTTCCATGCAATCTTCTTCCATTCAGAAACGCAACTATTTGATAAAAGCTGCATCTTAGTTTAAAAATAAATTATATGAAGAACCTGATTTTTATTTGCCTGATTTTTATTTACACCAGTGTTTCTGCTCAGGAAACAAAAGAAGAAACCTATACAAGAAAATACCAAAACTATACCTCTTACGCATTGCTAATTGGATCTCAAAAAGATGATAACACTTACATCCATGCTATTCAGATGGATCATAATTACCTGGCCACAAAGAATTTTGCCGTAGGTTTAGAAACAGGTATTCAATGGATGGATATAAATATGGCAACTATTGGTCCCAATATAAAGCTAATATTACCCTGTAAAAATAAGCAGTCATTATACACAAGTGTAAGTTATGGCTCTGTTATTCCTTTAAAAAAGGAGACGGATGATTGGTATACTATCAAAAAAACAAACGGAGAACATTTCCTTAATACAGAACTAGGATACACCTTCCCGACCCGTAATTGTACAGCTTTTTTTATGGCCTTGGGATATCGTTATCAGGCCTATTCTTTTACCAGGGAAGATTGGTGGTTAAACTCAGTTGAGAGAAAGATTACATATAACAGATTTGTAATTAAAGTTGGATTAAAATTTAATTAAAAGTAATCTGAAATCATTCTCCAATTCCCGGTTTTCATTCCTTCTGTAAAAAAGAATAATGAAAAAGGAGAATGGAGAAATTAAAGATATGATTGGGTAAAACAGGGAATATTGTAATATGATTAAGTATACTTAATCAATAAATAATCATTGTTGCGGCGACAATAATTTCTTCGATAATGGTTTCATCCACATTGTTTCAACTAAAACGCTAACTAAAACAGTTATAATGGTTGCAGAAACAATGATATGTCCCCACTCAATTAAATCCTGATTTTGAGTTGCCAAACCAATACTCAAAGGTACACCTGCCATAGCTGCAGGAACAACTCCTTTGGGACCCTCAAGCGCTATAAAAAGATACTCGTTAAAGGTCCATTTTTTTAATGGTAGTATTACCAAACTGGCGATTGGCCGTGCAATAAAAACTACTCCTAAACCAAGGATAGCTCCTTTTAATAAAGTTTCATTTAAAGTTGATATATCGATTGTAGCGCCCAGCAATATAAAAATAAAGACACTGGATAAATCTGAAACAGCTTCATTAAATCGCATTTCTGTTTTTACAAATTTCTTAAAGCCCTCACTTTCTTCCCATCTGTTAAATATTAGCGCATGGTTTCCAAAGATGATACCAATTGTAGTTGCCACCAGATAACCGGATGTATGGGCTGCCTCTCCAATTAAAAATCCACCAAAGGCAATGGCTAAACCAAAGATTTGAGGAGAAAGACCCGGTTTAAATAATCGTATAATCCAATAACCTGCAACTCCTAAAATTACTCCTAACAACAGTGCAGAAACAACCTCATAAAAGAAGAAAACAAAAACAGCCGGATAAATAGTTGTATAGGATGCAATTTGTTCTACCGGATGAGCCACAGCAGTATGTGGAGCAACTAAAGAAAGTGTAAGTGTAATTAAAACAATACCTAATGGATCGTTAAATATGGATTCTGTAACAATTACAGTTTTAATATTTTCATCGACTTTATTTTGTTTGAAAAGAGGAATCAATGTAGCAGGATCTGTTGCTGCAATGATTGACCCAAATAACATACCAGCTCCTAACGGAAGGTTAAACAACCAACAAAACAAAGCTCCACCTATGGTTGCCGTTATAAGCAGACCTGCAGTTGCTAATAAACCAATTGATTTAAAATGTTTTTTAATCATCTTCCATCTAAGATTATGCCCCTCTGTATAAAGTATTAAAACCAAACCAAATACACGGGCATAGCTAAATATTGTATGTCCCTGATGGAATGGAATAAGACCGAAAACAGGACCAAAAAGAAACCCCAGTCCTATTAACAAAGGGATTGATGAAATGTGTATTTTCTCACTCAAGAGAAATGCAATAAATCCAAGAGTCATTACTGCTAACACAGTAAAGTCAATAAGTTCTGTATTTGACATCTCAGTCAGTAAATTAAATTAATATAATATTGGAGGTAGTTTGTTGATTTAAGTAGTAAGTGAATTATCAACTGCCCCTTTAAAATTAGAGTGCAAAAGTAGAATAAATATCACTACACAAAATTGTCAAATGTTTAAACAAATTAAAATCTGTTGCTTTTAGCAGGTCGTTTCCAACCCACAATAAACCTTCTAAAATTGCAGTTTTTTCATATTAGAAATAAGATAAAAAATCAAAATTCGAAGAAAACGTTATACGCCATAAGTCATTTATATAATTTACCGGAAAAATACGTAGTGAATTGATTTAATATCGACTAAGAACAACGTCCAATTTCTGCGGATATGCCATTCGCTATTACCCCAATTAGAGTATAGGTATTAAACAATTCTAATGCATGTTTATTGTTATTTTAGTTCCTGAAATAATGAATCCGGTATTATATGACTGATATAATTGTTCGGATATTTTAACATTTTTAATAATTTATTAATAGAAGTCACTCCCAATTTCGAATATTCATATAGTTTTGTCTAAAATAGTAAACACAAACATTTCATTGCTATAAGCAAATAAATCAATCTTTTATATATTCGAAAGCTATCTTATTACAAAAAGAGATGTAATACACTATCATATGAAGATTATTAAGGATAAAGAAATACTACGACATGAAAACAAACTTAAAAAACTGGCTGACAAGATTGTAAAATACAAAAGTAAAAAGTATGCACATACAATTATTGTAAAGTTAGAAGTTAAATACCAGAAATTAGATCGCTATTTAAATGAAAAGATTGCTCAACGGTTAATAAGTGAAAACAGCGAATTTAAAATAAAGGCAGAGGAAAATATTAGTTTATTAAAGAATCCGAAAGTTATATTTAAAACGAGTCAAAGAGATATGAGTATCACAGGTAGTCATGCTATAGATATGATAGGAAGAATACATAACAACGGACATATTTACTGTGATACTAAAAGAATTAATTTTTCCATATTCAGTTCGTTTTCCAGTTATCAATTTCCAGCTTCATTTAAAGGTAATATTGATTGCTTGGGAAACATTATTCTATCAAAATCATCAACAGGAGTAGAATACAGAGGGGTTATACCTTTAAGCTTTGAAGGTTATATTACAGAGAAAGGACTCATTTCTATCCAAATAAAAGATAAAGAAATAGAAACATTTAGCAAAGGGACTAACTTTATTTCAAGAATAGTAAGCTCCTATATTTTTGAAAATGATAAAACTGAAAAGAAATTCAATAGAAATAAAGAAGCATTACTTAAAGATATTCTGTTACTTAGAAATGAATTAAAGAAAGCATTACAATGAAAAAAATGATAGCCATTTTAAGAGGAATAAACGTAGGAGCAAAAAGAAAGATTTTAATGGAAGATTTAAAATCCTTATGTCATAAAATTGGTTTGCTCAATGTAAAAACCTATATCCAAAGTGGAAATCTCATATTCACCTCCTCAAAATCCAATGCTAAAATAGAAGAAATGTTAGAAAATTCTATAAAGGATGCTTTTGGTTTTGATGTTCCTGTAATAGTAATATCTCAAAAGGAGTTAATAAATACCGTTAACAATAATCCGTTTTACAATTCTGATGCCGACATAAATAAAATACATTTAACCTTATTAAAAAATACACCTAACGAAAAAGATGTAACTCAAACCCAAACATACCATTACGCACCTGATTTATTTAGCATTAATAACAATGCCGTTTTTATTTACTGCGAAGGAAAATATCATCAGACAAAATTAAGTAATAACTTTTTTGAAAAACAATTGAAGGTTAAGGCTTCTACAAGGAATTGGAAGACTATTTTAAAATTAGTTGAATTAAGTAATTACTAAATTATTATGACAGGACCTAACAAAAACACTGCATTTCCTCTTGAAAATTATAACAGACTTTGCTTTTTAAAGAACATTATAAAAAATCCCAACATTATTGTGGGCGACTACACTTATTATGATGACTTTGATAACATTGAGAATTTTGAGAAAAATGTAAAATACCACTTTGATTTTATTGATGACAAACTCATTATAGGAAAGTTTTGTATGATAGCTTCGGATGTGAAGTTTATTATGAATGGAGCCAATCATTTAAGTAATTCTATATCAGCCTACCCTTTTGCCATTTTTGGTAATGGATGGGAGAATGCCATGGAAAATAAATCGTATCCTAACAAAGGGAATATTGTAATTGGCAATGATGTTTGGATTGGATACAATGCCACTATTATGGCAGGAGTTACCATAGGTGATGGAGCTATTATTGCAGCGAACTCAACTGTAGTAAAAAATGTTGAACCATACAGTATTGTTGGTGGAAATCCTGCTGCAGAAATTAAGAAACGCTTTTCGGAAGATGAAATCACTAAACTTCTGGAATTAAAATGGTGGGACTGGGACATTGAAAAAATCACACAAGCCTTAGCCATACTAACCAGCAATAATATTGATGATTTGGTAAATCAAGCTTTCTAATAACAATAATATTTTCACTATTATAGTATATTATTAAAGCCATGAGCTGATTAATAGCAAACCTGTATAAATATATGATACACAAATATTATTTTAGCCGTTATAATAAAATACAAAGACGAAATAAACGTAATTGATTGTCGATTATGAAGAGTTAAGAGCATAGTGCAAAATGAATGATTTGATGCAAAATAAAATAATAAACTCGTTCTTATTAATTCTTGGTGGATTAGGATTAATTTGGATGAATCTACAAAAGGATTCTTTCTTCATATATTTTCATCCCGTTTCGATTCTTTCATTAATCTTTTTCTCCATTGGAATTATTCGAAGTTTAATTCAGATTAAAAGATTTGGATTTAAGGCTATGATTTACGAAGTAATTGTTTCAGGATTATTTTTACTTGTAATTCTAGGATTTAAGACTAAGGAAAGTGAGATATTAAAAGCAAACAAAATATTTGAGGCAAAACTTATCGATGATTTATCCGGAATAAACCTGATACTAAGAGAGGATGGAACGTTTGAAACAGAATCATATACTATTTATGGTGGTGATGTAATAACAGGTAAATATGAATTGATTGGAGACACTATTGTATTTAAGGACAAACCATATGACAATGACTTTATGCCAAACAGGGTTTTAATTGATAAGGAAAGACAACGAGTTTGGGTTAAACGGCTAGAAGACGGTCGATTTGATACTACAGAATATTTTGCAGGTTTCTTTGAAGTTAGATTTAATGAATTGGAATAATGCATTGTTTACAACAAATATAGGTCATTGGGCGGATGGTGCTAATTTTGAGCATAATAACAATTAATAAAATATATAGCGGTTTGATAAGTTGGAGCTTTGAACTGCCAAACACCCCATATTATTACCGTTGGTGGGAATTTGGTACGATATACAAACATCCTTTACAAAGTTATATAAACATCGTTTACACTTTTTTAATTGTAATTTGAACTTAAAATCAAATTACCATGCCTTGGAAAGACCAGACGATTATGGAACAGAAAATTGAATTTATTTGTGAATGGAGAACTGGAAAATATACCATTACAGAGCTTTGTACAAGCTTTGGGATTTCACGCCCAACAGCTTATAAGATCATTGCCAGATTTGAGCAAGAAGGTTATGAAGGATTGCGAGAGTTGTCTAGAAAACCCAGAAGTATACATCCCAATGCCACCAAAGAGAAAGTGGTAAATAAGATACTAGAACTGAAAGAAGATCATAAACTATGGGGAGCAAAGAAGATTTGGAAATTATTGTATAAAGATTATCAGGATGAAGATATTCCAACGGTTTTGACAGTACATAATATTCTTAAAAAGCACGGTTTAGTTAGCCCTCAAAAACGACTTAGAAGAGTAAAACCGATACAACCTATTTTTGATCCTAAAGATTGTAATGAGGTATGGAGTGCCGATTATAAAGGGAAGTTTTTAATGGGCAATAAAAAGTACTGTCATCCCTTGACTATAGCTGACTCTAAAAGCAGGTTTGTTTTCACCGCAAAAGGACATTATAAGGAGAACTTACAATCAGCAAAGGCTGAATTTACGCGTGTTTTTAGAAAATATGGAATACCAAAGCAAATACATACAGATAATGGAAGTCCGTTCGGATCAGTCGCAGCAATACAACGCTTTACCAGGCTTTCTTACTGGTTTATCGAGCTAGGAATAATGCCTGTTTTTTCAGATCCAGCACACCCGGAGCAAAACGGTAGACATGAGCGGATGCACAGGGATTTAAAGGCAGCATGTGCTAAACCCGCTGCATATGATTTAAAGGCCCAACAAAGGCGTTTAAACAGATTTGTAAAGGAGTATAATCATGTATATGACCACATGAAGCACTGGATCTTGAAACACCTGCTTCTGTACACGATTTTTCAGCTCGTCCTTTCCCGGAGAAAATACCTAACTTTGATTATGACACAGACATGAGAGTGTTGAAAGTAACCCAAAATGGCTCTATGAGATGGGGTGCATATAATTGGGTTTATTTATCTGCATCGTTGCAAGGGAAATATGTTGGTGCATTAGAGATGGGAAATGGTATTTGGAGAGTATTTTATAGGAATGTATTTTTAGGATATTTTAATCAAAATGAATTAAGAACTAAAGAACAATCAGTAAGGTTAGAAACTAATTTAGTGTAAAGTCTAATCTATAACTTTTGTAAACTATGTATATTAACGAACAAGGTAAGGAAAGGTATAGTAAAACTGATATTAAAAATCATTTTTGTATCTTTGGTAAAAAGTATTACAATGGATATTCAAGATAGAAAAATACATTTTGTTCAAGAATTCTTGAGACTTAAGAACGAAGAATTGATTAATAAATTTGAGGAACTTTTACGTCTTGAAAAAATGAAAACCTATGAATCTGAATTATCCCCTATGAGTTATAAGCAATTTAATGAATTAATAGATAAGGCTGAAGATGATTCTAAAAATGGAAAATTTACATCAGGCTCTGACCTCAGAAATGAAATTGATTCATGGACTTAAAAGTGCTATGGACAGATACAGCAAGGTATCAATTAGAAGATATCTTTGATTACTATAAAACCAAAGCTTCTTTAAATATTGCTAGAAGATTAGTCACTAATATAGTTGACAAAACACTACATCTAGAAAAATTTCCTTATGTTGGACAGAAAGAGGAACTTCTAAAAGAAAGGAATAACGAATATCGTTATTTGATCGAAGGAAATTACAAAATCATATACTGGATTGAAGGAAATTATATTAAAATAGCATCTGTATTTGATTGCAGACAGAATCCTGTTAAAGTTAAGAAGATATAAAGTCCAATACATAACGGCAAATGCTAATCAATAGCTGATCTGCAGTTGTTTGTAAGTTTTGTATTTTGCACAAACATATGTATCAGCTACAAGGAATGCACTCCGCAAACTAAATCTAAACGATTAAAGACATTGACAGTTATATAAAAAACAAATGTGATTATGTGGTTTGAACAATTAACAGGATTTAAAGAAGAATCACCCGAAAATGTGAGAAAGAACCTTAAGATAAAAAAAAGCGAAATTGTTTCACTCATAAATAACCAAAGATTTTCATACGGAAAACTAGAAATACCAACTTTAGCAGAACTTAAAAAGCAGAACAAAAGCATTAAAGAATACGATGGCAAAATTAAGGTAACCGAAATTGTTGCAGATGCACAAGAACTACATTCTAATGCTGAAAATTCAAACGCCCTATTTCAAGCTGCTTCACAATTTAATTTACTTGAAATGGTTAATCCTTCTGTAACTCCGGAGCAAGGAATTGACAGATATGAATTTGATTATACTCAAGGTCCTGCTTGTGCAATTTCTTGTGGAGCCGGAACAATATATCGGAATTATTTTGCAGAAGTAAACGGATATATTGGACAAACTGCAAATAACCAAATTGATTGTTTAGATTTAATAGGTAAGGAATTGAATAACGACAAGTTAAATCTATGGAAGATGCAAAATGGTTATGCATTAGTCAATCAAAACGGACTATTAGCTATTAATAAAAAAATTACTCAACTTACTTTAGCAGAAAGAGAAAATTTGAAAGAAAAACTTAAAACCGGAATTCAGTGGAATACCGAAGTTACTATATCAGATACTAAACATACCGTTTCTCAAATTTATTGTTCTGCACTTCCTGTTGCCTATAGTCAAATAGAATCTTTTTATTGGGAATATTTTGCAAGAGTAATTTTAGAAGCAACTTATGAATCTACGCTTTATACCGGAGTTTTGAATATGGAAAAGAATAAATCAAATAAAGTCTTTTTGACCTTGGTTGGTGGAGGTGCTTTTGGAAATGAAGAGAATTGGATTTTAGAATCAATGCAAAAAGCAATTAGAAAATTCAAAAACGTTCCTTTGGATATCAGAATTGTAAGTTACGGCCACTCTAATCCAAATTTGATTACATATTTAATAAAATATAAAACAATACCGCTATTATGTCATCATAATAAATTACATATGAAGTGTTTCTCAAACAAGAGGATGGTTAAATTTATACGAGAGTTCCATACGACCTATTAAAATAATTTATAATCATATGATATGAATAAAAGAATAAGCATATTAGGCTGTGGTTGGCTAGGCTTTCCATTGGCAATTGATCTTATTAACAAAGGTTATGAAGTATATGGTTCAACCACTACTGATTCTAAGATCAAAGAAATGGAAGAAAAAGGCATTAAACCATTTCTTATAGATATAAGCAAGATTGAAGATAATATATCTGATTTTTTAAAATCTGACGTTTTAGTAATTGCTATTACAACCAAAAATATCAGCGATATTAATAATCTAATAAAGAACATTGACGAATCTAAGCTTCAAAAAGTAATATTTATCAGTTCAACTTCTGTTTATCCGTTTACCAATGGAGTTGTTACTGAAGAAACGGAAACATTGAATACTCCTCTTGCCGAAATAGAAAAATTATTCATCACTAACACTTCTTTTAAATCAACAACAGTAAGATTTGGTGGTCTGTTTGGTTATAACAGAAAACCCGGAAATTTTATTAAAACTATTAAGCCTGTTGAAAATCCGGAAGGATATATAAATTTTATACATAGAGATGATTGTATAGAAATAATTGAGCAGATCATTATACAAAACGTTTGGAACGAAACTTTAAATGCTTGTACAGATGATCATCCTAAAAGAAGAGATTTTTATCTTAATGAAATTAAAAAAGTAGGAAGGTCAGAGATTGTATTTAATGAAAATTCAAGCAATGAATTTAAAATTGTAAATAGTGATAAATTAAAAACCTTACTGAATTATAAGTTTAAATATGCCGACCTGATGAACATTAAGGAGTAATATACAATCCTTGTATAAAAGACTACTGCAAAACAAATAACAAACATTAGCAATAACATAAAGCAACCTTTAACTGATAAAAACATCAATAGACTAAACATGGAATAACAGGAAAAGCCTAAATAAAAAGTTCTCATACACGAGAATGATTGGTTTTATATGAGAGTTCCATCTGTCAATTGAAAAAATTATTACCAGATGAAAAAGTTATTTATGATATGCATGGTTGTTTTGTCTATGTTTTCCTGTCAAAAAGAGGATAATCAAAGAATAGAATTAGATAATGATTACTTTCCTCTTAATGTTGGCAATCAATGGAATTTTGAATTGGCAGGAAAAGACTTGATTGTTGACCAAACTGAAATTGACGGAATTGAGTATTTTAAATTTGTTAATGATTACGGTACTACTTCATATTATCGGAAACAAAATGACCGAATATATATTAAAAGCTCTTCTAAAGATAGTGAGGAAGAAATGATATTTGATTTGGCCGCCAATATTGATCAAACTTGGGAATACGGAGCAGGTTATGTTACACTTGTCAGCAGAAATGCGACTATAACTATTGGCGATACTCAAATTGATAGTTGCTTACAATTTAATTTCCATAATAAGAATTTAATTGATTATGGTTCTACAATGTGGTTAGCACCCGGAATTGGATTAATTCAACGAACATGTCAGGAATGTTTTGGTTCTGGATTTGAAATCCTACAACTTGAAACTGCAATTATTAATACTCAATTGATCGAATTTAATTAATATAAACAACCATGAAAACTAATCTAATACATTTATTGCTCTCTTTTCTTTTATTGTTTAGTGCCATTTCTTGTGAAAATACAGATGATCAAAACGAAATCGATTCTGAACTGGGATTATATGATTTTTATTTATATGATGTAAATAGTCACTTAACAACAATGATAACCTCAAGTTCAGATAAAATAGAGTTTTCATATTCAATTTCTCCGGATAGTAAAAAAATACTTTTTGTTGATGAGAATGGGATTAATGAAATGAATATCGATGGTACTGAAAACCGAATCATAGTATCAAATGGAGAGAGTCCTTGTTATTCTCCTGAAGGTGATAAAATAGCTTTTATCTTTGAACATAGGCTCTTTGTTATAAATACAGATGGAACAGATAAAAATCAAATCGGCGATATTGATTTAGGCTTATGGCATCCGGTTTGGTCCAAAGATGGAGAATATATTGTATGTAGTTCAGATGATGGATTATGTATTGTATCGTTAGAGGGAGATATTAAAATAATTTCTTCTGGAAATAGTGCCGATTGGTACGATTGGTCATATAATTCTAAAGAGATAGTTTATAGCAAGTCTATTACAAATAACTATACTCAAATATTTAAATACAATATACTCGAGGATCAAGAATCTCAAATTACTGATATTGATAAATATAATTATAACCCCAAATATAATCCAGACAAGAATTCTATTCTATTTACATCATCTCATGCTAATTATGGTGGTGACTTAATCATATGTGACGATGATGGTTTAAATCAGGAAGTAATCATACATAAGGACAAAATAGAATCTCCATACTGGTCTCCCGACGGTAATAAAATAGTATTTGTAACAGAAGAATCAAATTTAGCAATGATTGACAAGAGTGGTGAAAATTATAAAATTATAAATAAAATATCAGGAGCTTGTATGGAACCCCTATGGTCAAATGATGGAAATTATATTTTATATTACAGAGCGCTCTTTTATAACTAGATTTATATTAATAACTTAGGTATCCCAAACACACTTCTAAATATTTTAGAGGTTGAACGTTAGTATGTGACAATAGGTTTGGTATTACTTGAAATAGATATAATCTGATGAAGAACATTAAAATAGAAGTAAAATGGGCAGTTATTTTTTCTCTGATGACATTACTTTGGATGTTACTGGAAAAATTGTCCGGACTGCATGACAGATACATTGATTATCACCTGTATTTAACCAATCTTTTTGCTATTCCTGCCATTATAGTAATGGTAATGGCATTAAAAGACAAAAAGAAAAATCTCTACAACCATCAGATGAGTTACAAGCAAGGCCTGATTACAGGTATTATCCTTTCCTTTATCATTGCTTTAATCAGTCCATTAACTCAATGGATAACTTCATATGTTATAACACCCGAATTTTTTCCAAATGTAATAAAGCGTTCTGTTGAATTAGGATATTATGAAACAACTGCTGATGCTGAGGCAAACTTTAATTATTTAAACTATGCAAAACAAGGTATTATTGGTGCTTTTATTATGGGAGTTGTAACAACTGCAATTGCAATGATTTTTATACGAACAAAGAAAAAATAGAATAAGGAGCATACACCTTTCGTAAATAAGATAAGACGTACTTCATGTTTAGTAAAATCAAACATCTGAAAATTAATAGAACAAGCAAAATCGGTTTGTATATAACTCTATATTTTCTGATCCTTTTAATTTTACAGGAGTTAACTTATCGAAACGTGTATATTGATTTCATCTCTCCTTATCCTCAACCTCCGGGACATATTACTGGTGACATAGCATTTTTTGGAATTAGATTAATTGACCTTCTTACAGGATTGACAGGTTTGATTGTATTTTATTATTCGAAAAGAAATACTCCCCTTATGATACAAATATTTCTTTTCCTGACAGGCTTAAGTGGTTTATTAGCAATTGGAAATTTACCTACTACAGAAAGAGAAAAAGTTATTTTTTATACTGCTGATATAATATTAGGAACCATCGCATTCATTGGGATAATATTACTGCAGGTAAAGAAAGAGCAGATTAGAAACAACACCCCATAAATTCTTCACATATTTAAATAGGAAGTAAGTTGTAATTTGGATATTTAGCTCATACTGATTATCATTGTTCTAGCACACAAAAAAGAAGTATTCAAACCGCAAAGAATTAACAATATACCCAAAGACATTACTTTCTATGAAAAATATTTTTGAAGTCCTTTATAATCCAACCAAAGTTTTTGAACGTCTAGACAATTTGTATGAAGAGGATTTAGACTCAAATAATAATTTTAATGTAAGCATGCGGTCTCGCACGTATGTTAAAATTAATTGAGTTCAAGAAGTAAAGCCATTTTTAGCAACAATGTAGAAAATCTAACAATTATTGGAATCTGTTGGAATAATCTCTGTTTTATTAGAATTTTTCCAATTGTGAGGTAAAAGATCTGCTAAATCTTTAGAGTAATCATTATTATAGTTTGGAATCTTTGTTAATACATCGATTAACCATTCTCGAACATCAACATCACAAGCATTACAGCATCCTATTAAAGAATATATAACAGCAGCGTTTTCGGCAGCTTCATGATTGCCGCAAAACAAATAATTTTTTCTACCTAAAGCCAGAGGCCTAATGGCATTTTCTGCCAAGTTGTTATCCAATTTATATCGTCCATCCAAATGATAGCGTGACAAGCGGTAAAAAAGGGAATACGTATATTTCAATGCTCTTCCCATTCGTCCATTTGGTAAAACTTTCGGATAATAATTGACAATCCATTTTTCAAATGCAACCATAATTGGATAAGCCAAACGAGTACGAAGTTCTGCTCGTTGCTGAAAATCTAATTCCTGATCATCAGCCATTGTTTCGATTTGATATAGTTTACCTATCTGAAGCAATGCATATTCAGCTCCAGCTTTATCTTCCTTGAGGCTTTCTTCAAATTTACGACGCGCATGAGCCCAGCATCCCAAGAGCAAAACACCTTTCTTTTGTTCGTAGATGGAGTAAGCTTCATATCCGTCTGTTTGGATAGCGCCTTTATAATCGTGTAAAAGTTCAACCACTACTTTTTGAGCTCTGGAACCTTTGTCGTAATGAAAATAAACCAGATTTTTCATTACTGATCGAACCATCCACAAATAAGCTTTTACCGTCTTGTGTTTTTCATCATTTACAACAGGAACGGTGCTCTCGTCAACCTGTATATAGTCACTATCCTTCACTATTTCTCCCAGTCGGTAATATAATGCCCGAAGCAAATCACAAACATCCTTAAACCATCCATTTACTGTTGATGCAGAAAGTATCAATCCCAACTGTTTGAACATGGCTATCTGGCGATGAAAAGGTATATGATAGAGATATTTATTCATGATTATCTCTGCCAGTAATGATGCATCTGCATTGCTACGTGGCAATGGTAATAAGGGAAGTGAAGCAATCCTGATTCTTGATTGTTCTTCAGTTATTTGTTCTTCTGATTTTACAGCATACTTTGGGCGTATTATTTTACGCACATAAAGTTCTCCCGGTTTATATTCTAGTACCTCAGTAACTTCTTCTCCTATACGTACCCAGTTTTCATTAAGACCTTCTGGTTCTATAAACTCTTCTTCTCTTCTAAGATCTTCAGGAAGTGGTAAACGAACAGGTTTCTTTTTTTCTTTTTGTGGTTTGCGACGTTCGTAAGCGATTATTTCTTTGTCAGCTTCTTTTGTCAGCTTTTCTTCCTCCGGCAATAAGTCCAATCCGTCCCAGTCTATTTTCCTTTGATCAGGATTCTCTGGTATATACCGTTCTCTGGAAGGATTCCACATTTTACGTTTATACCAGGCTAATTGATCTAATAGCTTATCAATTTTTTCTGATTGCTGCTTAATGATAGTATCTTTTTCTCTATTTTCTTTTTCAAGAGTATCTAATGTACCATTATCTGCATGACGAAAACGAGATACTTCTGCATAGAGTTCATCTCTTTGCTGAAGTAGTTCTTGTATGAAATCATCATTATCTGAAAATTGGCTCATTTATCCCCTGATCTATTAGACGCCTAAAGATAGTAAAATCAGGGGGTGTAGCCTAATTTGCGAATGGAAATCAGATTGATTTTTGACGTTTTTTCAATCTTCTTTTTATAGGTTTTACATTGTCTACAATCATCATTAATTCCTGCCAGGTTATTTGCTGTGACACGATATCTTCATTAAATCTAGGTAATGTAAAAGTGCCATTTTCAAGTCTCTTATGGTAAATAACCAATCCTCCATGCTCTAAATGGAGAACTTTCATTATACTCATATTTCGATTAACAAAAATAAAGGCCTCTCCATCTTGTACATTACGTTTCATAATAGAACTAACTACGCCACTTAGGGTATAGAAACTTTTACGCATATCAACTGGTGCCGGGTATAGGAAATACTGAAGCTTCCCATGTAAATTAAACATAGTCTGGTTTTATTAAAGATGAATAATTGCTTTGAGAACTGATAGATCTAATTCCCCAGTGAGCTTTAGCTTTGTTCCGTTTGGAAAAGTAAACTCAAATGTGTTATTATCAATTGTTTTTTCATCTCTTACAATCGGTACCTCTTTTGTATATTTCTTCTCTTTTATTACCAGAGGCACAAAACTCTGAACTTGTTCTTCTTGCAATGTCTTTTTCCATTTGTAGAAAGTTGAAACTGCAAATCCTTGGTTGGAACAAAAATCTCTAACGCTTAATCCTGATTGTTCTTGTTCTTCTATTAACTTCCTGTAACTCGATTCTTTCATACTTATTTTTTGAATCAAAGCTAAGTAGGCATGCTTTTGTTAACAATATGTATCAGGCCGAATGGATACATTTTAATGCTTTATTAATTGGAGCTTTAGCAGGTCTTTATTCTTGTTTTATAGAATATGGACATCTAAAAGAAATAGCTTCAGGAGTCTGGGTTATTGTCCTCTGCCTTTTTATTATTCTAATATCATCTGGTATTGTAATGTTGATGTACAATTACATTTTTACATATATTTTATATTGGTTTGGAAAATTATTGGGTAGTAATGGAGTTGTTGCAGACACGCGAACGGTAATAACTTATTCATTAACACCCGGAATTATAAACTTATTTATATTGTGGACTATAAGTTATATCTCAAAACAAACAGGGTTAGATACAGAATTGCAATTATGGACACAAAGAATAATATCAATAGTATTCTTTACATGGACAATGACAATTATAGTAATTGGTTTCAAGACTTTAAATAAGTATGGCATTGTGAAAGCTATATTGAATTTATTTCCACTTATTGCAATAGGATTATTCTACTTATGGATTAAACATAGTCTTATTCATAATTAACAAACCTGTTAGATTCTATAGCTAAATTTCAGTCAAGGATAAATTGAGTTTGTATAATTGATAATGCGATTGTAGTTGTTAAAATAATGACGTATAAGAAAACTGTAAGTTTAAAAGATAACCAAGGGCTTAAACATTTTATATTATTCATATGCGGAATAATAATTTCAATTATTTCATTTGGAACTCTATTTCTTATTGAGTATTCCCAATTAAATTATCAGATAAATGAAAACCTGTCATTAAGAAGTATTTCTAAATCAATTTCCTATTGTTTTTTAGTAGCTTGTTTTGAAGAGTTTTTATTTAGATATCTATTTTTAAAAAGATGGTTACAAGATTCAAAAAAATCATACAGCATAAACGTTATATATTTAGGAATAATAAGTTCTTTGATATTTGGTTTTTTACATCTGGAGCTTTCACTCTTTCCCAAGTTACAAATATACTTAGCACTATCAGCAATTTCTTTATTTTATGGAGTATATAAGTTAAGGTCTATTTGGATAGCAATTGGAATGCATTTTTCATGGAATTTAATAGAAGGTGTAATCTTTCCTTTTCAAGGTTCAGGTTCAAATATTGAAAGTCTGTTTATTCTTAAAACTAAACTAAATATATGGCCTGAAAACAGCAACTATATGATCTTATCTGTTTTTTTTGAATTGCTAATACTCATTTGTTTGTCTAGAATTGATATATTTAAAATTACGAAAGTATCTAAACAACCCTTAAATGGTAATTTTAAGCAGATTTAAAGTCTTTGGAATCTTTTGAATTCCTTGTAAGAATTAATATTCGTAAAATGTAGGCTATAAGAAATTTATGCAAAACCAACCATTTGATTGTTACTTCTTGACCATTGACGGTGGTGTAATTGTATCAATTAATCACTAATATCTGATCAATAAAATAAGTATCTCAAAAATATATTAATGACAATAAAACAAAGTATAAAAGAATGGTTTATTTGGCATTGGCCGAATCGCAAAACTGTAACAGGCTGGTCATTCATTATTTTTCTTTTTGCTTTGCTTGCGCTATTAATACATGGAAATCCATTTGAGGCCTCTATGAATTTAAAACGATACAAAGGTATTGCTGATGATGCTGTAATAGTTAATATTAAAAGAACAGAATATTTAAGTCAGGATGAAACTGGCAACAAAATAAGAACATTAGGTTTTAATTTAGAATACACTTACTATGTAAAGGAAGAATTATTTTATGGAACCCATTTTTTAAATACAAGTGTTACTCACTCAAAAAAGTTAGATGATATATTAAATGGCAATTATGAAATTCGTTATATGTTATTTAATCCGGAGAAATCTACAATTACTCAAAAACAAAACGCAAGTAATAACAAGGATTAAATACTATTTCAGTTATTACTAACTAGAAAAAAACTTTATGGCTAAAACAAAATCAAAAAGAATATTCCAAATCACATTACTCGTTTCAACAGCAATTTCGTTATACTTTGTCCCCTATCCTATTGTTTTTGCCTGGATAAAACCATTACCTAACACTATACAGGAACAGGTAGATAAAGCAGCTGACTATGGATTTGATGGTATTATTGTTTATGTAGATAAAAAGGGGGAAGAACCTGCATATTACGCTTCAGGTTATAAAAACAAGGAAAATAAAATTCCTGCCGCCCCTCATTCTTTATTTAAAATAGCCAGCGTAAGTAAACTTTACAATGCTGTGTCCATTGCTAAATTAGTGCGAAATAACAAGATTAGCTTAGACAAAACCCTGGCCGATTATTTACCTGAATTACAAGGGAAAATTGAGTATGCTGATCAGATTACCATAAGAATGATGGTTCAGCACCGCAGTGGAATTCCAAATTTTACAGATACCTATATGTATTGGGCTGCACCAAAAGAAACCGCAGATGAAAATCTCGCTTTAATTCTGAATCAACCGGCCAATTTTAAACCTGGTGAAGGTTATGAATATTGCAACACCAACTATTTATTACTTGACAGAATAATGAACAGAGTTCTGGGGTATCCTACATTTCAATATATACAGGAAGAGATTTTAACTCCGCTTAATCTATCTCACACCTATGGTTCTGTAAATGATGTAAACATGGATGATGTAATGAGTGGCTATTATGTTGGTTATGAATACGATTTAAAAACAGATAACGTTGGATCGATGTTGGCTACAGCAGAAGATCTGGGTAAGTTTATCCGAGCTTTAAACGATGGATCTGTATTTAATGATAAAACAGAACAAGATATTTATTCTTCAATATACAAATATGAGCATACCGGATTAATTCCCGGCTATCAAACCATTGCCAAATACCACCATGATATTGATGCTGTAGTCATTCAATTTACCAATACAGTTAATTTTGAGGGATACAACTGGAACATGTCTGAAGTAATGTATAGCAGAATCGTAAAGATATTGAAGAAGGAGAACTAGCTGTGATTATTGGATTAAAGATGAGCTACTTTTGTTTATCCTATCTTCCCCCTATCGAAGTATACAACAACATAAACAATGCTTCATAACATTTTACAGCAAACAGTTAAATTAGAAACGACCGACAATTATTAAAAGCCAATTCGAATTGAGTAAAAATATTTAGATAATGAAATTACGAATCAATAAAAAAATAATTAGTTTATGGCTTATTATGCTGTTTTTTCAGATTATAACATATTGTTTCAATAAATTTTCAGGAGTATGGAATTTTAAAGCTCCAATATATTATAACTTATTTTGGTCTATTCATTTCTGTTCATTGGTGGCTATTTTCATTGTGCTTTTTATCAATAAAAATACCTATCGAGTAATCGTACCAATAATACTATTTATATGGTTTGTAATATTTTATTTTCAATTCAATCCCATTGATACTTCAACCTACCCTAGAGATATAAAAACTCTGGATTCCAATGGTCAATTTAAACAAGTATTAAGAAAACAACAGAACATGTTGACACTTGAAATTAAAACAGATACAGTTTGGGTTGAAGATAAATTTATATTCAGAAGAATAATTAAAAAGGCAAATAACAGTAGTTTGTAATGAGAAATGTAATAACAAGTACTATTTTAGTTTTCTGCGTATTTGGCTTTATATCTTGTTCCAGACTAGAAAATACAATTGCGGATGACATAAAAAGAAACAAGAAAAAATATACTGAAATAGTAGAGACAATTTATAATTGTGATTTTTCAAGGTTCAAAATGGGCCAATATATTTCTTATAACTATTTTCCTCAAAAATTAAAAGAAGCTTTAAACCAAACAGAATTAAAAAATAAGATCAAATATCTTATACTAATTCAAGACTCCAACTGTAATCTTTTATCTATCGAATTAATTAGTGGAAGATATCAAATTATGTATGTTCCATGTCCTGAATCAGATTTCCCTAAACCTGATTCTTATAAAGAGGAAGGCTTAATTGAAATATGGGGCATTAATAAAAATTGGTTTATTTGGAAAGACAATGATTATATGTAGATTTTATTAACTAGTTCTATTGGGTAAATAATATTACACACAAAACTATGAAGGCAAAACTAACATATCTAAAAGGAAAATCTATTTTTATTGTATCTATAATTGTAATTACAATAACGGTTCTTACTGTTTATTTTACAGGTAAGAATTTAAATCGCAGCCTGGAATCAAACTTCTATATTTCATTAGGAATAATTTCAGGTTCCTTATTTACTTTTATTTTTTACGGACTTTATAAAGGAATAGGACTAATAGATAATTTTCCTATACATTTAATATCAGAACCCACAATTTCTAAGTCATATATAGTTCCTGAATTACCAAATATTGATATCGGTGAAGGAATAGGAGGATTAATATTATCAATTCTTTTGTGGATTGTTATGTCAATAATATTCGTTGTTTTATTGTTTTTCTTAGAAGCAATAATTTTATTCTCGATATTTATAATAATTGGAATGTTATATTGGGTATTTTTTAGAGCCTTAAAATTAATATTTAAAAAATCAGCAGACACAAAAAATAACTTAATCCAATCTATTGTTTTTGCTTTTATATATACATTATTGTATACAGGATGGTTATTTGGATTGGTTTACCTATCAGAATTTATTTAAATATGACCACACCAGAAATTTTAAAAGCATTATCCTATTTTCTCTTTTTGCCTTTGACAGGACTTTACTATTTTATACGCCTGAGAGCAAAGATGATAAAAGAAAAAATTAAGAGTGCACCAACAATTGAATTGTTCATAATTTTTGCAACGTATGGTGCTTTATTACACGTTGTATTAACACCTTTTCTTTGGAAATGGTCAGGAATGTCCTCTTTGGGAGCAATTTATTTGATTCTTGTTGCTCCTATTGTCATGGGTATAATTGCATTTAAACACAGAAAGACCAAGTTAATCTCCTATTATCATAAATGGACTTTCATTGCTGGTATCTTATATTTCGCAATTGCACCAATTACGTTTCTTAGTTTTTATATTTTAATAGAATATCTAAGAATAAATGGAATATAAACGATATACCTATTCTAAATAGAAGAATTAAGAGGAGAATAATACATTTCGAAATAAAGGTTTTGAAACTGATTGAAAATGATTTCCCAATACTAAAAGAAACTGCAAAACATATTAAATTAAGAAGCATATATTTCCATGATAATCCTGGTGGCATTAACATTTTACATGGTTGTATTGATCATTATTACACAAGGAATGAAGGTAAACTGACAAATTCAGCATTTCGGCTTGATGGAATTGAGGTGATGAATAAATTAACTAATAAATATGATCCTATTTCACTTGGATACTTCTTTGGATCGTTAAGCGAAATTGAAATTCCTGAACCCCGAAAAATCTTAAAAACATATGATTTAAACAATATCAGGATTAATAATCTAAAGCGTAAACTGATTAAATTAAATAATGAGGATAAAAATAAGGTTCTTAAAATCATTGGATTCCTTTCTCCGGAAAAGTTAGAATTATTAGAACTTGATTTTTCATTTGAAATAGAATTTGAAGGAAAAAAGTATTATACTTTTATTGATTTGGAAGATGGAAATTACATTGCAGTTAATCGTTCTGGAAAAGTTTTTAGATTATTTCATGATCATGAAGAACCAGTAGATAAAATTGCTAATAGCATTTCTGATTTTTTAATAGTTTATGATGGAAACAAGGATCAATTAATGTCTGATCTGTTGGAGGAATATTAAATGCATTTATTAAGAATGCATATCAAGTGTTGGATTTATCCTATTCAAAAGGCTGAAAGCCGTAAACGTTACAACAAGGGGCATCGTCCCTTGTATTAGATACCGTGTAAATCTCAGACTGAAAGTCTGAAACTAATGGTTAATGTATCAGACTTACAGCCTGAATGAAGATTTCGTTCAAGGCCTTGGGGTGATACCCCAATTTCTGATGTATAAGGCCTTCAGCCTTTTAAACCATTACTTTCAATCCTTGATTCACAATTATTTCTTTTTAATTAGTTATTCGCCAAAATTATTAAGGCTGCCCACAGGCAGCCTTATATTGCTTTATTGAAATCTTATTGGTTAATAGATTTAATTCTTAATTTAAATTTTCTGTTAGATCTATGTTATCAGGAGAATCATTTGAACCATTAGATGATCTTCGCATCGTTAATAGTTTATTATATTCCTTTATTAAAGAGTTAATATTTTTTATTACAGTCTCATAGTTCTCAACTCCATTTACAGTAGTTAAAGCTTCTATAAATTTAGAAACATTATAATATTTGCTATTAATTTCGTCTCTAAGCTCACTTACTCTTTGAGAACTGCAGTTTGCATTTGCTTTAATACGAGCATGATACTTTTCATTAAAATCATTATTCTCTTTTTCCAATTGATTAACCCAATCCGTAAGAGCTAACATTTCAATGGAATCTTTCAATTTTGGTAATGTTTTCCATTTATCGATCATATCAAATAAAACGCTGGTTTCAGCCCGGTAGTTTAACCTGGCCACTCCTGATCCATAAGTTGCTTCAATGTGATGCTTTAAGGTTTTTAAAGCCGTTTAAATAGTATTTTAGTAAACATTAATTAGAAAATAACTAACGTACTAACAGAGGTACAAAGTCCCTTAGAATTCAGTATTTGGTTCTTTATACTCTTTGACTTCAAAATAGGCAGGAAGAAATAGAGCTAAAGTATTATTACACCTTTGGGATTTGATTGTATTTAATAACAAACCCCTATAAACGCAAAAAGAGCAACCGAAACTTGTTCGATTGCTCTTTCATTTAAAGTCGGCGGCGACCTACTCTCCCACAGTACGCAGTACCATCGGCGCTAATGGGCTTAACTTCTCTGTTCGGAATGGGAAGAGGTGGAGCCCCATCGCTATAACCACCTGAATGTCTTTCTAGATAATAGATAATAGATAAGAGATTTATAGACTCTATCTATTACAACATTCTATCAATATTTTTTTGCAGTCTATTATCTCTGATCTCTCATCTAATAGTCTGTTTTACATACCAGCTTCAATCAAAATCACAGTCTTCACTATTACGCCCAACTAAAAGTTTCGGGTAATTAGTACTGCTCGGCTTTGATGTTACCACCTTTACACCTGCAGCCTATCAACGTCATCGTCTTTAACGTCCCTCAAGGATATCTCATCTTGAAGCAGGCTTCGTGCTTAGATGCTTTCAGCACTTATCCCTTCCAAACTTAGCTACCCAGCAATGCTCCTGGCGGAACAACTGGTGCACCAGAGGTTTGTCCAACGCGGTCCTCTCGTACTAACGTCAGGTCTTCTCAAATATCCTACGCCCACAACAGATAGGGACCGAACTGTCTCACGACGTTCTGAACCCAGCTCGCGTGCCACTTTAATGGGCGAACAGCCCAACCCTTGGGACCTTCTCCAGCCCCAGGATGTGACGAGCCGACATCGAGGTGCCAAACCGCTCCGTCGATATGAGCTCTTGGGAGCGATCAGCCTGTTATCCCCGGAGTACCTTTTATCCTTTGAGCGATGGCCCTTCCATGCGGAACCACCGGATCACTATGTCCTACTTTCGTACCTGGTCGACTTGTCGGTCTCACAGTCAAGCTTCCTTGTGCCATTACACTCTGCGGACGGTTACCAATCGTCCTGAGGAAACCTTTGAAAGCCTCCGTTACTCTTTTGGAGGCGACCACCCCAGTCAAACTACCCACCAAACAATGTCCTCATTGCTGAGTTAGGCCACAGATAAGCAAAGGGTCGTATTTCAAGGGTGACTAAACTACACCTGGCGATGCAGCATCAACGTCTCCGACCTATCCTACACATTACTTACCCACAACCAATGTTAAGTTGCAGTAAAGGTTCACGGGGTCTTTCCGTCCCGTTGCGGGTAATCGGCATCTTCACCGATACTACAATTTCACCGAGCTCATGGTTGAGACAGTGTGCACATCGTTACACCATTCGTGCAGGTCGGAACTTACCCGACAAGGAATTTCGCTACCTTAGGACCGTTATAGTTACGGCCGCCGTTTACTGGGGCTTCAATTCAAACCTTCGCTTACGCTAAGCTCTCCTCTTAACCTTCCAGCACCGGGCAGGTGTCAGGCCTTATACGTCTTCTTTCGAATTTGCAAAGCCATGTGTTTTTGATAAACAGTCGCATGCACCATTTCTCTGCGGCCTACCGAAGTAGGCGCCCCTTTTCCCGAAGTTACGGGGCTAATTTGCCGAGTTCCTTAACCATGAATCACTCGAGCGCCTTAGTATACTCAACCCAACTACGTGTGTCCGTTTACAGTACGGGCTCCTATACTCGCTTTTCTTGGTACTGGCTGCTTCTCTTCGCTTCGGCCGAAGCCTAGGCTCAACGTACTATTCCGTCAGTACGTAGAAATCTCACCAATACGTCACTTTTGTCGTATAGCAGGTGCAGGAATATTAACCTGCTCTCCATCCACTACCCCTTTCGGGTTCGCGTTAGGTCCCGACTAACCCTGATCCGATTAGCGTTGATCAGGAAACCTGAGTCTTTCGGCGTGCGGGTTTCTCGCCCGCATTATCGTTACTTATGCCTACATTTGCTTTTCTAACCGCTCCACACAACATCGCCATTATGCTTCAAGGCTGTTAGAATGCTCCCCTACCACTTGTACAATGTACAAATCCATAGCTTCGGTAGTATACTTATGCCCGATTATTATCCATGCTCGATCGCTCGACTAGTGAGCTGTTACGCACTCTTTAAATGAATGGCTGCTTCCAAGCCAACATCCTAGCTGTCTATGCAATCAAACCGCGTTTGTTCAACTTAGTATACATTTGGGGACCTTAGCTGATGGTCTGGGTTCTTTCCCTTTCGGACACGGACCTTAGCACCCATGCCCTCACTCCTATTCATCATCTTACAGCATTCGGAGTTTATCAGGAGTTGATAGGCGGTGAAGCCCTCTCGTCCAATCAGTAGCTCTACCTCTGTAAGATTAAAATAAGGCTGCACCTAAATGCATTTCGGGGAGTACGAGCTATTTCCAGGTTTGATTGGCCTTTCACCCCTACCCACAGTTCATCCAAATACTTTTCAACGTAAACTGGTTCGGTCCTCCATTCCGTGTTACCGGAACTTCAACCTGACCATGGGTAGATCACCTGGTTTCGCGTCTAGCGCAGCTAACTATTTCGCCCTATTCAGACTCGCTTTCGCTTCGGCTCCGTTGCTGAACAACTTAACCTCGCTAACTACGACTAACTCGTAGGCTCATTATGCAAAAGGCACGCCGTCACCATATAATGGCTCCGACCGCTTGTAAGCGCACGGTTTCAGGTACTATTTCACTCCCCTGTTCGGGGTACTTTTCACCTTTCCCTCACGGTACTGGTTCACTATCGGTCTTTCAGGAGTATTTAGCCTTACCAGATGGGCCTGGCAGATTCACACAGAATTTCACGTGTTCCGCGCTACTCAGGATACTACTAGATTTTATTTGCTTACGTGTACAAGACTGTCACTTTCTACGGTTGTTCTTTCCAAAACATTTCACTTCACGCATAAAACCACAACGTAGTCCTACAACCCCAATGTTGCCTAAACAACATTGGTTTGGGCTAGTCCCCGTTCGCTCGCCACTACTTAGGGAATCACTATTGTTTTCTTCTCCTCCAGGTACTTAGATGTTTCAGTTCCCTGGGTTTGCCCCCCGAAGGGTGACTGGTCATCAACCAGCCGGGTTGCCCCATTCAGAAATCTGCGGATCAATAAATATTTGCTTCTCCCCGCAGCTTATCGCAGCTTATCACGTCTTTCTTCGCCTCTGAAAGCCTAGGCATCCACCGTACGCCCTTGCTTACTTTCTTGTTGGTTTCGCTTATGCTTTGCGCATAGCTAACCTATGATTTTGATTGTTTTGCCAATATGTCAATGTACGTTTTTCGCTTTTTGCGAATGTGAAATGCACTACTTATAGAAAGTAGATGGTTGTCTTTTAAAGTATTTTTAAAACTCTCTCCAGAAAGGAGGTGTTCCAGCCACACCTTCCGGTACGGCTACCTTGTTACGACTTAACCCTAGTTATCAGTTTTACCCTAGGCCGCTCCTTACGGTAACAGACTTCAGGTACCCCCGACTTCCATGGTTTGACGGGCGGTGTGTACAAGGCCCGGGAACGTATTCACCGCGTCATTGCTGATACGCGATTACTAGCGAATCCAGCTTCACGGAGTCGAGTTGCAGACTCCGATCCGAACTGAGACAGGCTTTAGAGATTAGCATCACATCGCTGTGTAGCTGCCCTTTGTACCTGCCATTGTAACACGTGTGTAGCCCTGGACGTAAGGGCCGTGCTGATTTGACGTCATCCCCACCTTCCTCGCGGTTTACACCGGCAGTCTTGTTAGAGTCCCCACCTTGACGTGCTGGTAACTAACAACAGGGGTTGCGCTCGTTATGGGACTTAACCCGACACCTCACGGCACGAGCTGACGACAACCATGCAGCACCTTGTAAATAGTCCGAAGAAAGAAGCATCTCTGCTTCATGCAATCTACATTTAAGTCCAGGTAAGGTTCCTCGCGTATCATCGAATTAAACCACATGTTCCTCCGCTTGTGCGGGCCCCCGTCAATTCCTTTGAGTTTCATTGTTGCCAACGTACTCCCCAGGTGGATTACTTAATGCTTTCGCTCAGTCGCTGACGATGTATTGCCAACAACGAGTAATCATCGTTTACGGCGTGGACTACCAGGGTATCTAATCCTGTTCGCTCCCCACGCTTTCGTGCATCAGCGTCAATTATAGCTTAGTAAGCTGCCTTCGCAATCGGTGTTCTGTGTTATATCTATGCATTTCACCGCTACACAACACATTCCGCCTACCTCAACTAAATTCAAGACTATCAGTATCAATGGCAGTTTTACAGTTGAGCTGCAAGATTTCACCACTGACTTAATAGTCCGCCTACGCACCCTTTAAACCCAATAAATCCGGATAACGCTCGCATCCTCCGTATTACCGCGGCTGCTGGCACGGAGTTAGCCGATGCTTATTCATACGGTACCTTCAAAAAGCTTCACGAAGCTCACATTATTCCCGTATAAAAGCAGTTTACAACCCATAGGGCAGTCTTCCTGCACGCGACATGGCTGGTTCAGCCTTGCGGCCATTGACCAATATTCCTCACTGCTGCCTCCCGTAGGAGTCTGGTCCGTGTCTCAGTACCAGTGTGGGGGACCTTCCTCTCAGAACCCCTAGACATCGTCGCCTTGGTGAGCCGTTACCTCACCAACTAGCTAATGTCACGCATGACCATCTTATACCGCCGAAACTTTACTTATCTTACCATGCGGTAAAACAAGACTATAGGGTATTAATCCAAATTTCTCTGGGCTATCCCCTTGTATAAGGCAGGTTTCATACGCGTTACGCACCCGTGCGCCGGTCGTCAGCGGAAGCAAGCTTCCCTGTTACCCCTCGACTTGCATGTGTTAGGCCTGTCGCTAGCGTTCATCCTGAGCCAGGATCAAACTCTTCGTTGTATAAAAATTGTTTTGCCAATTAAATGGCTATAATTCCTTACAAGAGTTTTAACTCAAAGAACAAACTTTACTTTCCTTTTATTAAGTGTGCATTTCAATATTTTCAAAGAACGTTTTCTTCTTTATTCAGCATCAAGGCATAAATAAATCAGAACTCTTTATATCTTGTAAACTCATTTAAGACTCTTCTTAAATAATGTTTATTTCAATCTTTTTTTTTACTCCTTAACCTTCGTTAAAGCGTCGCTCTAAAAGCGGATGCAAAGATAACAACTTTATTTTCTCTTTTCCAAATAAATTTTGAAAAATTTTTATTTAATTTTTCAAGCTTTATTCTCGATTTAAATTGCTGTTTTCCACCAATTTAAAACCCTTCTCAAAGTCTCAGTTTTTATCTTCTTGCCCTTCTTTAAAAGCGGCTGCAAAGATAAGCGATTTTAATTCTTAAAACCAAATTTATTTTAAAAAAATTTTTACCTGATTTTTCAGCTTCTAAAACCTCCTCTTTTTCAAGACTTTCTTCCCTTAAAGTTGCTCATTATTTCAATCTCTCTTTCGCGCCTCTCGTTCAAAGCGGGTGCAAAACAACTGCTTTAATTTTTATATTCCAAACTTTATTCAGATTATTTTTTGCGCAGAATTCAAAGATAAAACGCAATTGTCATTATGTCAAGTTGTTAAGGAGCAAAAGTTTTTCTGAAAATTTTAAACCTACTCTGAAAAACGATTTACATACGAGGAATCAACTAATATTCTATACTAAGATTATTACAAAAAGTATCCTTTATTTTAATTCCTGTATTATTCGTAATTTAGCATTTTAGGTCTCAAGCATTATTTTTATAAGGAAACACAAAATTTGAAACAACACATAGAACTTATTATTAAACACAAAACCATACATACCATTAATACTATGATTCGAAATTATCTGCTATTTACATTTCTATCAATTTCTACTTTGATATATTGTCAGGAAAACAAAAACAACACTGAATTAAAACTCGATTCAATCTTTGGCGAGAATAAAGGAACATTTGTGTTGTACGACCTACAGAATAATAAATACCAGGTTTATAATCCTGATAGAGCAAAACAAAAATTTGCGGTTCATTCAACCTCAAAGATCTTGTGGTCAATTATTGGTTTAGAAGAGAATTTAATAGCAAATGAAACTGATATTGTGAAATGGGACAGTATCAAATATCCGCGTAAAGACTTTTGGCCAATTGGATTTGCTCATGACCAAACAATAATTTCAGCATTAAGAAACTCTGTAAACTGGTATTATTTTGAGTTAATGCAACAAATGACTCCTGAGATGATTGAAAAGTATTTACACAATCTGAATTATCAGAAAGGTTATGATGTTGAAAGGATTCACTATTTCGGATTGACTTTTACTATTAAAAAATCAGCATATGAACAAATTGATTTCTTAAAAGGACTTTATGAAAATAGGTACGGTTTATCTCAGAAGACCTTGAGCATCATAAAAAAAAGGTATGACATTAAAAAAAGGAGATAATTATACCTTATATGCAAAAACAGGTACCGGACCAATACAGAATGAAAATGGACTTGGTTGGCTAATTGGATATATTGAGAAAGATTCCAAAACATATTTCTTTGCTTTTAACATTGAAAATTCAGATGAAAGACTAGCAGGAAAACTAAGAAGCGATTATTCAATGAGAATATTGAAGGCATTAAACATGATTGAATAAAACTAAGTTTAAAACCAATTGAGATTTAGTCTTATTTCAGTTGGGTAGACTTGAATCTATCCAAAAATTCTATTTCGATATATTCTTCCAGACATTAGATTTAATATAAAATAAAAATATAATGAAAAAACTATTCTACTTACTTTGTTTTCTATTGTTCACTTATTCTGTTTCTGTTTATGCTAAAAAAACTATTAAAATAAATTTTACACCAAGATCATCAGGTGATTATGAACTTTATTTAAAAAAAGCTTTTGAACGAATAGGTTATAATGTTATTATAAACTACCATGACAGAATAGATTCTTCGATTAAATATGACTATGAATTAAATTATAAAGATTCAGCATGGTTCTATGGTGATGATCTAAGAAAAATAGAATTAAAACTTTACAACCCTCAAGGTGACTTATTACATAGTGTGATTTCTTCCACTTCATATGTAAATTTTGGTATCAATCCCGTCAAAGTTGTGTTTAAAGCCGTATATGACCTTACCGGTATAAGAATCCCATACATTAAAAAAGAAGACGATATACCAAAATTAGGAGGTAAAACATGGAATATTAGCTTTTATGTTGAGAAATTAGATTCTACAATCTATGTTATCAGGGCTAAAGGAGCAGCAATCAGAACTAAAGATGAAATGGAAGAAGCCTTCTTGAAAAAAGCGAATATACTTCTTGATACGTTTTCATATTATTATAAAATAGAAGATTACTATTATAATTCATCTGGTCCTGTAATCATTAGTAATGTCAATGTAAATATGAGTTTTGTTAATAAAGCGATTATGATTACAGGGATAATTAAAGAAGAAAAAGAGAGATACAAGTTAAATAGCATACCTCCAATTTTTGAAAATTATTATACAGATAAAATCAAATATAAAAGTGGGATTTCTAAATAAATTTTCATAAAGTAATAGACCTGATAATCTTTCTAAAACTAAATATTGGAAAAAATGCGAAAACTTTCTAAAATGTTCAAAATATTATTAGTTGGTAATGATAACACATACTTTTTAATGATATTGTAATAGTCGATTAAAAAAATTTTAATTTAATTTCAAAAAATCATGATGAAACAATCCATAAGTAAATACTCTATATCGAGGGGAATTTCTAAATTGGAGAGTTCCATCTAACCAAAAAATTAGAGCATATGAAAACATTATTAATAACCTTATTATTCGTACCTATTCTTTCATTTGCCCAATCAAATGAATCTGTTGTTGTTTATTATGGGAATGGATCTTTCGATAATACAATCGTTGATTTAAGCAATCAAAACTTAACTAAAGTACCCGTAATTGATGTAAATGTTGAGGTATTAATTCTTGATAATAATAATCTGACTGAAATTCCTGACTGGTTTTTAAACCTTAAAAATCTTAAGTCTTTGTCAATCAGAAATAATAATCTTACAGATATAAGTGTTTTATCTTATTGTGAGAATCTAGAAGAGCTATACCTGACTAACAATATAAATCTCGAAGACTTTCCTAGCTTTAGTAGTTGCGAAAAATTGAAAATCATTGATGTAATCAATACAAAAATAAATCAACTCCCAATCTCAATTAGGGGTATAAAAAGTATTGCTTATTTTAAATATTCATCGTCTGAAAAATAACAACCATCCCTACTCCATTAAAATAAAACATGTAAAAACACAGTACCAGACATTTAGGCTTATTGTATTGACGATTTTTGGCTCAACAATACATAAAAAAGATGTAAAACCCAGATAAAACATTACAATAACTACTATTTTTAAATAATTACATCATCCGGTATCAATTCGTAATCAAGTTTAATAATGGCAACTCAAATTTTTGTAGTACTAATCCTAACTTTTGTAATTCATCTGATTAGCACTTTATCATATTCAGTTCGAATTGTTGGAATCAGAACAAGAAAAATTGCAATATCATTTGCACTTTTCAATATAATGGTTTTGATTTCCAGAACTTCTAATTCATTTCAGGCTCCTCTTCTTGCAAAATGGATTGAGAACAATATAAATATAGGATTAAATCCCGGAGCTTTTGAAATGAGGTTAATAATATTATCAACCACCTTTGCGACAATATTTGGAGGCATATTAATTCCTACGTTTCAAAGAGTACTATCAAAAGGTGTAAATAGATTTAGCATTCATAAATCTGTACCTCGACTTATATTACATGGATTTACGAAATCAGGTATAAACCAGTTTAAAGACAACATTAAGCTTCCGGACAAGAATAACTTTATAGTGAATAAATCAATTTGGATTAATTTCCCCATTAAAATATTTATTTATAATGTTATTGCTGTTGCGATATTAACAGTTGGAGTTTTATCCTCTTTATATGCTGGTTTTATCGAGCCTGATTTAAGAACAACATCCAGTACTTTATCTTCTGTTGTAAATGGTTTTGCTACTATACTAATGTTTGTATTTATTGATCCTTATTTATCGGGACTAACAGATGATGTTATTGAAGGAAAATTCTCTGAATCAGGTTTTCGCAAAACAATAAGATTCATGGTAATTAGCAGGTTAATTGGAACCATTGCTGCTCAAGTTTTATTAATCCCATTTTCTGAATTTATTGCTTACATAGCAAAGAGTATTTAAATATTATACCATGATAAAATGTAAGAAACTACACATATTTATATTTTAGACTATTTTACTATATTAGTCGTTATTTCATTCATTAAATACAATTGACATATAAATGTGTAATTCTTAAATTGTAGATTAATAAAAATTAATTATTCCCCTCGTTATGGATCATAATCAAGAACATGTTAGCAAATGCCCTGTTACAGGTGCAACCAGCAAGAAAAACTTTGGAGGCAGTGGAACCAGAAATCGCGACTGGTGGCCTAACAAATTAAAATTAAACATCCTCAGGCAGCATTCAAGCTTATCAAACCCAATGGATAAAGACTTCAACTATATTGAAGAATTCAAGAAACTTGATTACAAGGCTTTAAAAGAAGATTTGTATAATCTAATGACAGACTCTCAGGATTGGTGGCCTGCAGATTTTGGTCATTACGGCCCTCTATTTATCCGTATGGCATGGCATAGTGCAGGAACATATCGTACAGGAGATGGCCGTGGTGGAGCAGGTGCTGGTCAACAAAGATTTGCACCTTTGAATAGTTGGCCTGATAATGTAAACTTGGATAAAGCCAGAAGATTACTATGGCCTATTAAGCAGAAATATGGAAACAAGATTTCGTGGGCCGATTTAATGATTCTTACAGGAAACGTAGCCCTGGAATCTATGGGATTTAAAACTTTTGGTTTTAGTGGTGGTCGTGAAGATGTTTGGGAACCGGAAGAAGATGTTTATTGGGGCACAGAAAAAGAATGGCTGGAGAATGATCAAAGAGATCTTGATTTGGAAAAAATGGATAATCCATTGGCTGCAATTCAAATGGGATTGATATATGTAAATCCTGAAGGTCCGGGAGGAAATCCAGATCCTCTGTTAGCCGCAAAAGATATTCGCGAAACATTTGCCCGAATGGCTATGAATGATGAAGAAACAGTTGCTTTGATAGCCGGTGGCCATACTTTTGGTAAAACACATGGTGCTGGTCCTGCCGATCATGTTGGTCCGGAACCTGAGGCTGCTCCCATTGAAGAACAAGGATTAGGATGGAAAAGTACCTTTGGAAGTGGAAAAGGTGGTGATACCATATCCAGCGGATTAGAGGTAACATGGACTCAAACACCTTCTAAATGGAGCTACTATTTCTTTAAAAACCTATTTGAATATGAATGGGAGTTAACAAAAAGTCCGGCAGGAGCACATCAATGGGTTGCTAAAAACGCTGGTAAAGAAGTACCTGATGCTCATGATCCATCAAAAAAACATCGACCTACCATGTTAACAACCGACCTGTCTTTACGCTTTGACCCTGCTTACGAAAAAATTTCGAGAAGATTCTACGAACATCCTCTTGAATTTGCAGATGCATTTGCAAGGGCCTGGTTTAAACTTACACATCGTGATATGGGTCCAAAAACTCGTTATGTAGGACCTGAAGTTCCTTCAGAGGAATTAATCTGGCAAGATCCTATTCCCGCTTTAAACCATGACATCATCAATGATGCTGATATATCTGATCTAAAAGCAAAAATTTTAGCTTCTGGATTAACTGTTTCTCAATTAGTATCAACAGCATGGGCTTCTGCTTCAACCTTCAGAGGTTCAGATAAGCGCGGTGGTGCTAACGGAGCTCGTATAAGGTTAGCTCCTCAAAAAAATTGGGAAGTAAATAATCCTTCTCAACTACAAAAAACACTTGAAATTCTTGAAAGTATTCAGATTGATTTCAATAATGTTCAATCTGGCAATAAAAAAGTATCCCTGGCTGATATTATAATTCTTGCAGGATGTGCTGGAGTTGAAAAAGCAGCTAAAGATGCTGGTTTCGAAGTAAAGGTTCCTTTCTCTCCCGGAAGAATGGATACTACACAAGAACAAACAGATATTGAATCTTTTGCTGTATTAGAACCTATTGCTGATGGTTTCAGAAATTACCAAAAAAGGAAGTATTCTGTATCAACAGAGGATTTATTGGTGGATAAAGCTCAGCTTCTTACTTTAACGGCTCCTGAAATGACTGTTCTTATTGGAGGAATGCGTGTTTTAGATACCAATTATGATGGTTCTAAAAATGGTGTTTTCACTAAAACACCTGGAGTTCTCACAAATGATTTTTTTGTAAATCTTCTGGATATGAACACTGCCTGGATGCCAAATTCTACATCCAAAGAATGTTTTGATGGAAGAGATCGCAAATCCGGAGAAATAAAATGGACAGCAACGAGAGCAGATCTTGTTTTTGGATCCAATTCTGAACTCAGAGCTATAGCAGAAGTATACGGAAGCTCAGATGCTGGCGAAAAATTTGTAAACGACTTTATTAAAGTCTGGAATAAAGTAATGAATCTTGATCGATTTGATTTATAACAATAAGATCTAAGATTAATAAAAGCAGATCATTATGGTTTAGAAATACATAATGGTCTGCCTTACAAATTATTGATATCTTATTTTAAAACATAATGCTAATTTATCTAAAAGATACTGATAGTTTTCTCATACTAGCACTTAAATATCCACATAAAAAAAGCACTTTAAATTCTATGTAAATAGTTACTATACAACTCAATTAATACAATCACAAAACAGGAAAATAAGTTTCAAATCTTCAGGATGACTTCAATGAAAACACTGTTTACAACGATATTTCTTACATTATTAACATCGTTACTCTATGCCTGCAAAAACGATTGTGATTGTATCCATAACAAAGGGAAATGCTCTACCTATGAAATTATTGAGCTGTCAACTAATAAAAACATAGAACTAAAAAGAACAAAGATATCTGATGCTTACTTTTATAATACTACGTGGAGAAAAAGGGTAGTATACCTGGAAAGCAATATAATTAATTCCCATTCTCAATCTAATAAGGTTTCAAAAAGACACATTGTGCATTGGGAAGCAGGATATTTATTTGAAACTTCAGACTATAAGCTAAATCAGATTAAATTGAATTACGTTTATTCTTACCCGGTTAATTCTTATTTTTCAATAGGTATTGGAAGTGGATTAAGATACTATCATTTTTTTAATGATGGTTTTATTCCCTTGTTTGCAGACATCAGAATCGATTTCTACAAAAGTAACATCACTCCATACTTTGCACTTGAAGCAGGTTGTTCGATAGACTTAAATCAAAGATTTGAAATTGATTATATAAGCCCGTTAATCAATCCTTCTGTAGGCTTAACTTTTAAACGCTCAAATAAGTCGTCTATAAATATTGGAATAGGATATGAGAAACAGAAATTGAAAGTTATTTATGAAAAATGGTATTCAGAATATGCATCCATCAAAAGCAAAGGTGCCATTAGCTTAATTTTGGGTTATTCATTTTAGCTTAATAACCATATTACGATAAGTTCTATTCTAATTCAAATATCTTCTTAAACTTTTTAGGAACAGGAGCTATAAGTTTTAAATCGACATTGGTATATGGATGAGTAAATTCTAAACTATAGGAGTGCAAATAAAGCCCCTTCCCTTTTAAAATCAATCCTTCTTTACCATATAGAAGATCACCTAAAATCGGATTTCCTATAGAAGCCAAATGCTTACGTAACTGATGACGTCTTCCTGTAAAAAGGGTGAGTTCAACCAGGTTTAAATAGGTAAATCGCGGAGAAATTTCACTTTTTAAAACTTTATATGCTGATTTTGCATATTTATTATCAACCTCCATCTCAATAACCCCTGATTCAGGCATTTTACCAATCGTTATTGCTAAATATTTCTTGGTAATACGCCTGCTTTCAAAAGTCTTATTTAATGCGATTACTGATTCATGCGTTTTACCAATAAGTAAAGCTCCACTTGTTGGATAATCCAAACGGTGTATTGGTTCCGGATAAGTCAAGGCATCTTCTAAAGTACAAGGTTTTAAATTAGTAGGTAAGGCATTTTCCAATGTAATTTTTTTATTTCCACTTACCAGTATACCTGCAGGTTTATTTACCACAGCCAAATAATCATCCTCATAAACAACTTCTATCGGGTATTCAATAACTGGTTTTATTTTAGGTGTTGGATCTTCAAACAACTCAAAAATTTCTCCTCCTGAGATAAAGTCACTGGTCTTTCCAGGCTTTCCATTTACAAACACCCGACCACTCTTAACAGCTTTTTTTACACTCTTTTTAGATGGTGCAGACTTAAATAGTTCTGGAGCAATATCTGACAAACGTCGTTTAATCTCTAATTCAGGAACAGTAATTTTTTCTTTTAATTGCATGCCGCAAAAGTAAGAAGTTAAATTTTAAATGATAATGGTAAATGTAAAGTAAAAAGGAAACAAGGAGACAAATATGCAGTTTTCATTCTACAGAATGCAATCTAAAAACTGCAGACTGAGAACTGAGAACTAAAGACTGCGAACTTTCAACTACGATCCTTTTCTATTCTAACTCTGGCATCAACGGCTATAATTCTCTTTAGGTCTCCCATTAATGGATTAAGGTCTATTTCTTTAATTTCAGGATGCTGATATACCAAATTTGAAAATCGAACTATAATCTCAGCAAACAAATCAATATTTACACCCTCTTGTCCTCTTAATCCCTGAAGCATTTTAATTCCTTTTAAATTTTTAATCATATGTAATGCCTCAAGTTTGGAGACTGGAGCTAGGCAATAACTCACATCCTTTAACACCTCAACAAAAACACCTCCCAATCCACAAACAACAGTATGCCCAAAACCTTTCTCATATTTGGCGCCTATAAAGAGCTCTATACCTGATATCATTCGTTGAATAATCACTCCCTCTACTCCTTCCAATTGCATCAGAGTTTCATAATTTTCATAAATTTCCTCTGTATTTTTAATATTCAGAACAACTCCACCAACATCTGTTTTATGAACCGGTCCAACAACCTTCATAGCAACAGGAAATTCAATCTGATTAATCCTTAAGTCCAACTCTTGCTGACTTCGTAGAACTACCTCATCAATATATGGAATATTAACCTTTGATATTAATGACGAAACTTGTTCCGGAGGTAAAAAACCATCCTCTAACTTTTCAATGATATCATTAATATCAACATTATATTCGTCTTCAAATTCATCAGACTCACAAATATTTCTTGCATAAATTTTAGATAAAGCCTCACCAAAAATAACCTCATCAGGAAAGTTTACATGTCCTTTTGAGATAAATTCTTCAATATCTTCTTTTACATTAACGATAGATGGCAAAACAGCAAAAATAGGTTTCTGACATGCCATTTTCTTTTGATGCAATACCTCATAAACATCTTTTACTGGAAATAATCCGGAACTACCAAATATAACCACCATGGCATCTATTTCGTCAAGATTATTCTCGCAAGTGTCAATAATACATTCCAGCTGTTCGGCAGTTCCTGTAGCCAAAAAATCAATTGGATTTGATACACTTGATCCAGAATATAATTTCGCCTTTAATTGCTCTACGACCTCTCCTTTAAGTTCTGGAACATTAAAACCTGCTTTTGATAAGGTATCAGTAAGCATTACGGCAGGTCCACCGGCATGGGTTATGATGGCAATGTTTTTCCCTTTTAGTTCCTTATTCATAAAAATAGCACCTACGGTAGCCAACTCCATCCGTCCATAACATCTTATAATACCTGCTTTTTTAAATAAAGCATCCACTGCCATATCTGAATTGGCAATTGCTCCAGTATGACTTGAAGCCGCTCTACTTCCGGCATCTGAAGAACCAGCCTTAATTCCGGCAATTTTACAGCCCTTACTAATTAAAGATTTTGCATGCTTTAACAACCTGTCGCCATCATTTACACTTTCGATATAAAGCAACTTAATTTTAGAACTTGTTTTAGGATTATACGATTTATCCAGATATTCAAGTACATCCTCCACTCCTATTTGAGCACTGTTCCCTACCGAATAAACACTATTAAACCGAAGGCCCAGTGGTCTGCCTGCTTCCATAATAAACACAGCCGCAGCACCAGAACCTGTAATAAAATCGGCACCTTCGTTACTGAATATTGGAATTGGAGTTGTAAAGACACTATGATGATTCACATTCATCATACCAATACAATTAGGTCCAATTAAACAACCTTCTGTTTTATTTATAATATCCACAATTTCTCTTTCATAGGCAGCTCCCTGCTCACATTCTTCACTAAATCCAGCAGAAATGATAATAAAAGCTCTGGTACCTTTCTTTTCTGCCAAAACTTCAACAGCATGAGTACAATATTTAGCAGCAACCGCAATCACAGCTAAATCAATTCCATCAGGCAATTTCTTAACATCAGAATAAGCTTCTATTCCCTGAACATATTTTGTTTTGGGATTTGTAACGTAGATTTTTCCCGTAAAGCTTTGTAAAATATGATAAAGAATTTTTCCTCCTGGTTTAGTTAGATCATTAGATCCACCTATTACAACAATACTCCTTGGATTTATCAGCTGATAATTTATCATAAGATTTAAATTTACTTTAAAGTATATTAAATCTCTTGAAAATAATACACATTTACAATGAATATTATCAATATCAATTAAATGTTAGTTTTAGATTGTGAATAATTACTCCCAAGTATTTTAGTATTTTTGTGCTCAAATAAACAAGACCATGACAGGAATAGAAAGCATCATCAACAAAGAAGAATACAACGTATCAGATTTAACTACTTTATTACATCTTGAAGGTGATGAGCAAAAACTTCTGTTTAAAAAAGCAGAAGAAGTTCAACTAAAATTCGTAGGTAAAAAAGTGTTTTACAGAGGATTGATTGAATTCTCCAATGTATGTGCAAAGAATTGCTATTATTGTGGAATAAGAAAAGACAATAATGTTGTTGAAAGATATAATATTGATGATAAAGATATTATTGATGCTGCTCTTTTTGCATGGAAAAACAGATACGCCTCTCTTGTAATTCAAGGTGGAGAAAGAAACGACCCTCATTTTATCAACCGCATTGATAATTTAATTCAACAAATAAAACAAGAAACCAATAACGATCTGGGCATTACCTTATCCTTAGGTGAGCAAACAGAAGAAACCTATCAAAAGTGGTATAACAGTGGTGCTCACAGATATTTGCTACGTATTGAGAGTTCTAAGCAGGAGCTGTACGAACAAATACACCCAAACGATGAGCTACATGACTACAACCAACGCATTCAGGCTCTTAAAACACTTAAAAAAGTAGGATATCAAACAGGAACAGGAGTTATGGTAGGATTACCAGGACAAACATTTGAAGACCTTGCAAATGACCTTATGTTTATGAAAGGTTTTGATATTGATATGTGCGGAATGGGACCATATATTGAACATCAAGATACTCCTCTATATAAAAGAAGAGGTGAATTATGGCCAATCAAGAAAAGATTTGGTACTACCTTAAATATGATTGCACTTCTCAGAATATTGATGAAGGATATTAACATTGCAGCAGCAACAGCTCTTCAAGCTATTGATCCTATGGGTAGAGAAAAAGCACTAAAAATTGGTGCTAATGTAATTATGCCCAATATTACCCCTACTGCTAACCGCAAAAATTACCAGCTATACGAAAATAAACCGTGTACTGATGAAGGTGCTGAAGATTGTGGTAATTGTTTAAGTATGCGAATTGAGTTAGCAGACAGAGAAATAGGTTTGGGAGAATGGGGTGATTCAAAACATTATTTCAATAGAAAGAATAAATAATTCTATCATTTTTATATGAATTGGATTAGAAATAATACATTATTTTTAAACCAAAGTTGTTGATGATTGTTCCTAAAACATTAGTCACACAAATAATTTTTTATATCATAAATCTTTAAAGGATTTAATGAGCGGTTAGATTTGTAATATTGTCTTCTTTCTTTAGACCAGTAATAGAACATCTGACCATTTAAAACAAACTATTTAATAATGAGAAAACCAAAAAACCATATATTAGTAATCTTTGGAGCATCAGGAGATTTAACATACAGAAAGTTAGTTCCTGCTGTATTTGATTTATACAACAAGGATTTATTACCAGAAAACTTTGCCATTTTAGGAGTTGGCCGAACTGAATTTGAGAATACAGAATTCAGGAAAAAAATGAAGGAAGGTATTCTTGAATTTGCAAACACCAGCAAGGAAAAAGGCTGTGAAGAAAATATAGAAGCTTTTACTAATAAACTTTATTACTATTCTTTAAACACCAAAGAGGAGTCTGAATATGTGGCGTTTAAAGAGTATCTTTTTGAACTTGATAGCAAAATTCATACTGATAAGAATTTTATCTTTTATTTGGCTACTCCACCAAGCTTATATACCATAATTCCAGAATATTTGGCAAAACAAGGCTTGAATAATGAGGAAGATGGTTTTAAAAGATTAATTGTAGAGAAGCCATTTGGTTATGATCTTCAATCTGCTCAAGCTCTAAATAAAGAGTTACTTCAGAATTTTGAAGAAGACCAGATATACAGAATTGACCACTATTTGGGGAAAGAAACCGTGCAAAACCTATTGGTTACGCGATTTTCAAATGGGATATTTGAACCCTTATGGAACCGTAATTATATAAGTCACGTTGAAATTACATCGGCAGAAAGCATCGGTGTTGGAAATAGAGGTGGATATTATGAAGGATCCGGAGCTTTACGAGACATGTTGCAAAATCACTTGTTGCTATTGGCAAGTCTTATTGCAATGGAGCCTCCAGCATTAATTAATTCAAACAGTATTCGTAACGAAATTGTTAAGGTTCAACAATCAATACGACCAATCAAAGAAGAAGATGTTGAAAAGCAAGTAGTACGTGGACAATATGTTTCATCAACCATAAAAGGTGCTAAAGTAAAAGGGTATCGTGAAGAAAAAGGAGTTGATCCTGAATCCAGAACAGAAACTTACGTTGCCATGAAATTTTTCATTGACAATATGAGATGGGCTGATGTTCCTTTTTTAATTCGTACAGGTAAGATGTTACCTACCAGAGTGACAGAGGTTGTAATTCACTTTAAACATACACCTCACCATTTATTTGCTGAACACTCAGCAATTATGCAACAACATAATCAACTGGTAATAAGAATTCAACCGGATGAAGGTTTACTATTAAAATTTGGCATGAAGGTTCCTGGTTCAGGCTTCAATGTCCAAAATGTAAATATGGATTTTCATTATTCTGAATTATCAGACAGCTACCTTCCTGGTGCATACGAACGCTTATTGCACGACTGTATGCTGGGTGACTCTACTTTATATTCGAGAGGTGATGCTGTTGAAGCTGCGTGGAAATTTGTTGAGCCAATTCAAAAAGCATGGGAAAATAATCCAGAGATAACTGTTCATGGATATCCAGCAGGGACATGGGGACCGGATATTGCAGATAGTTTATTTGAAGATGAACACCTTGCCTGGCGCTACCCATGTAAAAACCTTGCAAACGATGGCAACTATTGCGAGTTATAGACCATATGTTGAAAGTCGAAAGCTGAAAGTCACAAGTCGAATTTATGATTTACACAAGGTTTAAGGCATCTTTATACTTTATACTAAAACAATGAGTGATATAAAAATATTCAAAAACAAACAGGAACTGGCTTTAAATTTTGGCAAGCTTTTGCTCGATAAATCAGAAAGGCAGTCTCGGTTAAATATTGCTTTATCAGGAGGAAGTACTCCTAAAGCTATTTTTGATGTATTAGCATCAAATTACAGTGATAAAATAGATTGGAACAAAATTCACTTGTACTGGGGTGATGAAAGATGTGTTCCTCCTACCGATGATGAAAGCAATTATAAAATGACGCTTGATCATTTAATTAGCAAGGTAAATTTCCCAGCAATGAACATTCATCGTATTAAAGGAGAACTAGATGTTAAGGATGCCTGCAATGAATACATTGATGAATTAAACAATTCACTTCCTGTTATTGATGAAATACCTCAATTTGATATTGTTATACTAGGAATGGGTTCTGATGGTCATACGGCTTCTATTTTTCCTTATCAAATAGAATTATGGGATTCAAAAGAGATTTGTGTTCCAGCTAAACATCCGGAATCCGGTCAAGAAAGAGTTTCTTTTACAGGAAAATTGATTAACCATGCTAAAGAAATTTTCTTTTTAGTTACAGGAACTGATAAAAAAGAAAAGGTGAATGAGATTATTAATAAAAAAGGTAATTACACCTCCTATCCTGCTTATTTGGTAAAATCGCCAGTTTGGTTTCTTGACGATGAGGCTGCATCTCTATTAAAATAAAAAAATAGCTATAAGCAGTTTACTATTTTAAAGAATATATAACAAACTGCTTATAGCTATCTAAAATATTCAAACACTATTTCAATCTATCCAATTGATTTTTAGCAATATCAATTTCTTTTTTAATTCTAGCTATTTCCTTAAGTACAAATGATATTTCATATCCGTCACTGATAGCTTGTTTATCAAACTTTTCCATTACAATATAGTACCGCTTTTTACCAATAAATTCTACTTTTAACGGCAAATCTACATTCTGAGCAATAAAATCTATAATACCATTATCAGTATTATCTTTATAGTTCACAACCTCCCAAAAGCTTCCTCCATCTTCAAATCGTCTGTTATTGAATTCGTCATAAGGAATCACCTCACTAATAACAGCCTGATCTTTATGATATACTTTAATCTGATTATGATAGATATATTTATCGCCGGAATACCTGCTTGAAATATAGAAATTACCATCCATATCCAAATGAGATCTAAGGTATGTTCTATTAAATGAATTCTGTGGTTTTTGACGTTTATGAATCAAGATTTCCTTTTCCCCATACTCTTTACTTACAGAAAAGTTTTTCATTAAAACATCAAGTTCACTATTTTTTTGCGTCAGAGCACTATCTAAAAAAGCCAAACTCCTTTCCTGCTCACTTATTTTAATCTTTCTAATTAAATCCTCAGCTCTTGTTACATATTCAATTTCACCAGAGAATTCATTGGCTATAGAATCTAAAATCAACATAGCATCATTATAGTGGCCTGATTCATACAATGAAGATGCCCGGGTATATTTTTCTTTAGCAATTTCTTCAGATGTAGGACCACAAGCAACAATGGAAACAAGTATTAAACTTAACCCAATAAATAATCGTGTATTTCGAAATATATAAGTCATAATCAATAAATTTTAAGCAAAAATATTAAAATCAATATTTTTCACTTACTAAATGGCTTACTTTTTCAGACAAATCAGCTCTATAATTAAATAAATGGTTTCGATTTAATGATATTTACATTTTAACAAATTCAACTCTTCGATTATTTGCTTTTCCTTCATTTGTATCATTAGTATCAATAGGTTTAGTTTCGCCAAAGCCCTTATATTTTAAACGTTGACTATCTATTCCCATTAAGACTAGTCGATCCAAAACTGCTTTTGCTCTATTTTCAGAAAGAGTTTGATTAGCATCCTGATCTCCATCACTATCCGTATGCCCTTCTACACTAAACATTAAACCAGAATTCTTTTCCAGAATTTCATAAATCTCATTAATCACTCCCATTGATTCCGGTCTGATTGTAGCTTTATTGACATCGAACCTAATTCCATTAGTCACAATTTTTCCATCCTGTAAAAAACGATCGTAATATTTAACACCTCCTTCTGCTATCCTAATATTTTTCACATAATCCAAATTATTATCGTTGGCATGATATGCATGTAACGAAATACCCGTTGGATTAAAATCTAAATGAGGAATATTAATTAAACGAGTATCATCAATATACGCTTTTAATTTTCCATTAGTATAAGCAATTGCAATATGTGCCCATTTATTTGCAATGGATTTATTACCCGGAATTTTACTTTTAGCAGGATAAACTTCCATGGAGGTTGGCCAAAGCTGAAGACTCTTAGATGAACTTGCCGGGGATTTTTGGTTTTTCCTGTCATAGAAGAAAATCGTGAATGAATTACGAGGGATATATACATCAAATTCAACAGTAAACACATCCGGCAAATAATCCTGATCTGAATTTTTTAGATAAGGAATTATTGTAGGACTACCTCCTCTAAACATTATTACCTTGTCATCTCCAAACTCAGCATTTTCGATTACACCATTTACCAAATCCCATTTTGAAGGAAATTCGCCATTCTCTTCATTCATTTGATTATCTTCAAAAATCACTTTATCACCAGGAACAAAATCGTATTTTGCCCACACCAGAGAAGGCTTTGAATCTGAAACATCTTTATTATTCTCCTCCTCAATGTTTAAACTCTCTTTTTCTGCCTCCTCAGGCTCAGTCTTCTCCTCATCCTGATTAATAACCTTATCTATTTCTTTTTCTGTTTTTTGTTCTAATTTCTTTTTAAGTTTTGAACCTATGTTAATTTGACTATTTACTATAGACGAAAAGATTATACAAGTAGAAATAATAAATAAAAGCTTCTTCATTTTTCTGTTTTTTACATATTTGCCCAACTATTTAAATACACATATCATATTCCTTTTGAATATGTGAAAACAAAAACCATTAATACTGATTAAATATTACATTCACAAAAGCACAATAATAAACCAGTAAATAAAGGGATTACGCTCGGAAGTTCATGTTATACAATTACATTAGTAAACTGTTATTAACACAAATAATGACTACAGAACCAAGTATATTGAAATAAAAAATCTCTTGATTAAATCAACTATATAAGTTAGTCAATTTTTTAGCATAAAAAAAGGTGTATCAAGATCATGAAACACCCTTTGTAATAAATATTGATTCAATTAATAATCCTTAAGATTAATATACTTATTAACAACATTACCTTTTAAAGTTTGTAAGACAATAAAATATATACCTGCATTAAGATTTGGTAAATAAAATGATGTATTACCAGAACTAATATATGTTTCACCTTCACTAACTCTTTTGCCATCTGCATTAACAACAAACCAATAAACATTCTCTGATTCTATATTCAAATTTTTATAATACATGATTCCATTCAAATAGAAGCTTTTATATGTGATAAACGTATTTTCATAAGTATTTGGAATTGATTCCTTGATATAAAAATCATCCACCCCGGCACCATTTCCCCATTCATCATTATCATCAAATAAAAAAGCCAATTGAATTACATCAATATCCTCATCTTTTTGCAAACTTTCAGAAACAAGAGTCCAACTCTCTGCAGAACTCAGTTCATTCAAAAATATCCATTCCTGATTAATAGATGTTCGATAATAAAGACTCAAATGATCATTAGTACTATATACACCATTATTTAAATAATATTGAGATTCTATAGTTATTACATCATCGTTACGAATATCAATAGGGGGGCTTATCAGCAGATCTGTTATATGAATATCCCCCCCCATATTATCGGAATTAATCCCCATAAACCAGGTGTCATTTCCTGTAAAATCTAAATATGTTGAACTCAATAGTGAATGATCTCCATACCTCCAACCAAGTTCAGTATTCAAATACTGCCAATCACTATTTTCTAATTCAAAATCCTCTAGATAAGGGATCTGATATATTGGTAATCCTTTAATTGAAATACCATTTGAATATGTTGATTTATTAGTACTGTTATCTCCATAAACAGCTTTTACCTCATAAACTAGCTCATCATATAAAGTATATGAATCATCTATATAAAAAGTATCTTCTGTTGTAGCTATATAAATAGAATTGCAATAAATTTCATATTTATTAGCAATAGTCTTTTGCGGAGGACTCCAATATATTTTAATTCCATATGGATCATAGAACCCATTTAGGTTTGTTGGTGGCAAAAAACCAATTTCATAATTATGTCCGGAAACTATTAAACTAAACAACTGTTTATCCGACACAATTTTTGAAGCATCAACACAAATTTGATATTCTCCCAACTCACAATTGGCTATTATAACCTGCTCTACATTATCCAATACATTTATCCCTTTTATTGCTGGAGATGATGGTGATTCCGGATCTAAAATAAAAGGATAATAAATCACGCCATCCTTAGTTATGTATAGATCCAGATTATTAATTAATCTGGAAGTTGAATTATTTAATTCTGGATCTGTAACCGGCCCTGGCAAATCAGTCCAAACCAATGTAACTTTAATCTCTTCTCCTTCATTCACTAAAATGGATTTTGAAAAAGTATTACCTTTTAAAACAGATGCTTCAGTAATAATCTCTCCTGCTGACAAAATATTACCTTCTAATAATTGATGTGCTTTATCAAAATCAACCATTCCCCATCCACTTTGATAATTAGGGCCTGGATTTTCTGTAATATTAATTGCAGAATGAATTAATAAGCCTTTTATGGATGATGATAATAAGTCAACACCTGGCTGAAATTGATATTGCAATTCATCCAGTAAGGCTACTCCACCAGATACAAGAGCTGCCGACATGGAAGTTCCGGAATAATTTCCATATGAACTCTCGTCTGTAGCAATACAAGAAAACACATTAACTCCAGGGGCCACAACATCAGGTTTTACTCTACCATCATCAGTAGGGCCATACGATGAAAAAGTAGTAACAGAAAGGTCATCTTGTTCTGTTAATACACTGCCTACAGTTATAACGTTTTTTGCTACACCATTCATTCCCAAACAATCATAACCATCTTCTCCGCCATCAATATCTCTTATTACATTTGAATTCTTCCATTTCCCAAGCCAAACCTTATGTGTTACAGGTTGACTTTGGGGCCCTTCATGCAAATCATTACCTGCAGATACGACCATTGTATAATTTGGTAATATGCTACATAACTCATCAATACTAGCAGAAATATTTCCATAAAATCCAAACTTATAATCTTCACCTGTATCGATGCTTGTACTACCATACCAATACCAAATTTCCTCATCACTATTATAGTTCCAACCTGATACTGGACCATAAGAATGATTAGACAGAATAATATTCTGCTCATCATAAGCCAAACCAACCTCAACAATATCATTTATATAATCAGACGAAAAAAGTCTGGATTCCGGAGCCATGCCTTTCGCTTCAGAATTTTCACCTTTTGCAGCTATCGTTCCTCCTACATGCGTGGCATGGTTCTTATAATTAACCGATTCATTAATCTGTATACGAGAAACATCATCATTTATAAACTCAACATGCTGGTCAAAAACATGTCCGGCATCCCATATCCCAACAACCTGATGTTGACCAAGTATATTATAATGCCAATCAGAGACTTGATAAAACGAACTAATTCCGGTAAAAACACCTTCAGATAAATTATGTGAATGAAAATACAAAGGTGTTTCACCCACAAAATAAATCAAACGTTTAGGGTCGTTTGGATTTATTAAAGTATCCCCTATAATATCGAATTGCTCAAAGTAAGCTATTGCTGAACTATGCGATAAATAAAATTCAGTATTTTTACGTTGCAAATAATTTTGTAATGATGTATTCCTTTGAAAGGCTTGACCTGATAATAGTAGTGAAAACCCAAACCAAAAGAGCTTAAATGCCATTATTCTTATAAAAACATTCATCTTGAAAGGATATTAAAAAGCCTTACTTTTTTTTGTAAGGCTCTCTTGTTATAGATAATTATAACTCAGGTTTAAACTCATGTTTTCCCAGATATTCAACCAAGTTACTCTCATGTATAAATTCTAATACCTGAACAGCATCATCACATGCAATTGTAAAGGCTTCCAAATTATATATAGGTTTATCGTTTTCTAATTCAGTGGTAAATGGAACAATATCGAATATTGAAAATACATCTTCACTATATGTTCCATCTCCATTAAGCGAAGTAATTTTAACCCATTCCTGAGCATAAATATTCTTACGGTTGTACTCGAAATTATTAAAATCGTAAAATAAGAGATCTTTATAATAAGAGTCATCACAATCCTCATAAACATCTACTAGTTTAATAGCATTTTCGGAATTGTATGCATTCATAAAACCATTAATATATACAATCTCATCTTTTGTTACCGTACCCGTTTTATCAGAACCTGCAGCATATGCAGAAGCTGCTAATTGCAAAATATCATCATCTGTAAATCCTTGTAAATAGAGAAAATTTAATTGACTAGTTACACTAAGAGCAGATTGCATTAATTCCCTGTAAATAGCCATATTTTCTCTAGGTGAATCAATTGTTTTATCATCATCTTCGTCAACACCTGGTAACCAATCCTCCTGACCGTAAACAGCTACAAGTCTTCCAGAAGCATCTGTAGTAATATAATCACCTTGTAATAAACTAGAAATTGCTTCATCTAAACCATCATCTAAAACACTATTAGGCGAACGAATTAAATTAATCCTTCCAAATTCCACCTCTTTAGGGAAATAAGTATCATCATCGATTTCCCCCTCTTCATTTACACTTAAAGCAACATAATCTCCATTTGCAGTTACAGGTTCTCCTGTTTCATCAAATGCCATTACTAAAGGATACCAGATCTCTTCTTCTCCATGTTCATCAATTACAGTAAGAGACTTCATTAATGGAACACCGTCTTCATTTCTAATTAAAATATATAAATCGCCATAATCATCTCCTTTTACAACCTGAGTATCATCATTTTGATTTCTATGATCATTTTCATCCACATTACCCCCTATCCAGTCTGGAGCATCTGAATCTAAATCTGGTTCAGGAACAACGTCTTTTCCTCCTTTTTCACACGAAATCACAAAGAGAGATAACATAATAACCCATAATATTTTTGTATAAATTTTCATCACAATTCATTTAAAGTTTCTCTGATTTTAAGTATCAATTTTCACATACCAATTGCTATTGGTAAATATTATACCATCCATATAATAGCTATAGACACAGGAACAAAATATCCTCTATTTTGAATTCAAAAAAGATTAATATAAATTTACAAGTACTTAAGAGTAAACTCAATACCTAATTGGAGGAAGATTTATACACAAAAAAAGTATTTTATCTACCCAAAAAGTTTAGAATAACAGGTTACTTTTTTACATCCTAAACAAAATTGCTCTCCGGGAGATTCCAGTAAACCATTTCGGCATGCATATCTGATTAAACCAAGATAATTTTTGGCACCAAACTTTCGCATTATATTTTTTCGGTGAGTCCGAACAGTAGCTTCACTTAAATTAAGGTCATCTGCTATCTGTTTAGTATGTTGCATATTTACGACTCCCACTAATACATCTAATTCGCGTTTAGTTAATTTTGAGTGATCATCTGTATGTAAAAGATGGTTTGAAAGAATCTCAGTAACATTGGCACTAAAGAACTTTTCACCACGAGAAACCTGATTAATGGATAAAAATAAATTTTCCTTAGAATCCGATTTTAATACATAAGCATCAATACCTTCTTGTATTATAATATCTACAAATTGATTGTCCATAACGAAGCCAACTACAATAACCTTTTGATTATTACTTTTGAGGTATTTAACCTGATCAACTAACTCTACATTTGGACAATTGGATTCTAATATAAAAATGGAAGTATTTAAATATTCTATATCAGGTATTTCCTTTAGCTCCAGAGTTTTTAATACATTAAATTCTGTATTCCTGTTTAATAGACACGCCAACGACTCTGCCCATAACAAATTGCTATATAATAGTACAAGGTGCTTTTTCATTATAAAAGTAGATTCTGGAATAATTAACTAATAGTAAATTACATTGTTAAATCTGTAATCGCACCTATTTAAATTATCATTTATTTTTAGCAATGTCAATAAAAAAGGTGCTCCAAAATTGAAGCACCTTATCAAAATTAATCAGTTATTCTAATTCAAAAACTCAAACTCCTTTACTTTAATTCCTAAAGAAGATTGTATTTCACCATTTTTAGTTTTGTATCCGGAGCTATATGGTTCTCCTTCTATAAAAATCCTTTTTCCTTTTTTTAAATAGTCAACAAATTTTGTATCCGTATCTTTTGACCTCCAGATATCTGCCCGAACCCAATCAGTTTTCTCAACTTTTTCACCACTTGCATTTTTGTAGGTTCTGGAAACTGCAATATCAAAATGGATGACTTTATTGTTCCCAACTTCTTTAATAGTGGCGTCAGAACCTAAATTACCACTTAACATCATTTTTAACATAGTAAAGTAATTTTGCTTGATTAAACATATTATATCAAATATAATTTATTTTAATACAAAAACAAAATCATTTAAACAATACTACACTAAATACTACAATTCAATATATTACAATGCTTTTACATCAATAATCTTTAGCATTATTATTCTCTACTAACTTTTTTGTACTTAACAATCCACAAGCAGCATATATATCCTCACCTCTGGATTTACGTATCGTTGTTATAATACGCTTACTCTCTAAAATATTTTTAAATTTCTCCATCACTTCATTAGAACAGCCTTTTAATGGAGAATTTGGGATCGGATGAAATTTAATTAAGTTGACTCTTGAATTTAAGCCACTAATTAAATCAGCCACTGCTATTGCATGTTCCTTTGAATCATTTACGCCTTCAAACATGATGTATTCAAAAGAAATTCTTCTTTGACGACCAAAATCATACTCCTTTAACACATTAACAACATCCTCAATTGGGTAAACATTTTCAATGGGCATTATCTCTTTACGCTGATCATTCAAAGGACTATGCATACTTATTGCTAAATGACACTCACTTTCTTCAATAAATCTTCTCATTGCAGGAATTACTCCAATGGTAGAAACATTAATTCTACGAGGGCTCCATGCAAATCCCCATTCTGAAGTAATGATTTCTAAGCTCTTAAGAACCTCATCTAAATTATCCATAGGTTCGCCCATACCCATATAAACCAAGTTGGTTAAAGCTTCATTTTCATCAATACTTACCATCTGATTTAAAATCTCTCCAGCTGTTAAGTTTTTCTGAAAGCCTTGTTTCCCGGTCATACAGAATAGACATCCCATTTTACATCCAACCTGAGAACTCACACATAGTGTATTTCTGTTTTCTGATGGAATATAAGCAGCCTCAATATATTGATCGGAAATTGTTTTAAACAGATATTTCTTCGTTCCGTCAATCGATTCCTGAACATTATTATAAGTAGTTAAACCTATCTCAAACTTTTCCTTTAAAATATCCCTGTTCTTTTTAGAGATATTCAGCATTTCATCAATGCTTTTAATTTTCTTTTTGTAAAGCCAATCTGCCAACTGCTTAGCAACGAATCCAGGAAAACCTAAATCCTTTACAATTTGCTTTAACTCATCAAGAGTTTTTCCAAATAAAACTTCTTTACTCATTAAATTAGATACTTATATGGTACAAATACATTTTTAAAAATATATTTCAGCCATAATATTATTGAATTCTACTCCTTTACTTAATATCAAATCCCTAACTTCAACAACCATGTTAGGATTTCCGCAAAGGTAATATTTAATATCTTTAGGCAAATCAGATTGTTCTTTTAACCATTCTGTCATACGTCCTGAATAAACCTCTGGGGATTCTTCTGCAGTACAAAACCTGAGGTAATTCTCACCAAGGTGCTCTTTAAATAAATCCTGAAATAAAAAATGATCAAGTGTCCTACTACCATGAATCAACTTCTCCGGTAGTTTTATTCCAGATTTCACCATTGAGATAAATGGAGCAATTCCCGTTCCTGTTGCCAACCACCACATATTAGCATCCTCAGGAATAAATTTACCAAAGGGCTCTGATACATATATAATGTCATCCGGTTTTAGCTCTACCAGTTTAGGCGTTAAAAACCCACCATCTATGATATCAAAAAGGATAGTAAAACTATCTTCTTTATCCCCACTGGCAATGCTATATAATCTGGGATCGTGTTCGTGATTAATTGCCAATGCAATTACCTGCCCAGGTATAAAATCAAACTTTCGTTCAAATGTTACAGTATAAACATTTGAAACAATATTAGTAACTTCCTTTACTTTATGTGGATATAATTCTACTTTCTTTCTTGGCATAAATCATTATTATTTTATAGGCATGTATACTTCTGTAACCCAATTTCTCTCATCTGCTTCTTTTTGTGGATCTGTGATATAAACTTCAAAGGGAGCAACTTCGTTATTCTCTTCCAATTTATTTGTCTGCATATAACTCATCCCGGCAGCCCATGCATTACCTAAATGTTCGTAATCTCCTTTAAATGTAATTTTCAGAGCTTTTACTATTGGAATTTCACCTTCATAGTAATTTTCACCAATGGAAACATCAGTTTGAACAGGCAGTGCTGCTGTATATTCACACTCTCCTGTAATAAAATCAAATTTGTGATAAATTGATAATGCAGTTTTATATTCAATATTCTTACTATCTGCCCACTCTCTTATATCACTAAAATCTGCAGACATTGAAGTTCCAACTTCTTTCATTTCACAAGCCGTCTTTTTACCAATAAATTTAAACGAAGATGTTTCAACAATGCCATCAATTGAAACTTCAGAAGCAACATAACCTTTCTCAGCGTAGTCTTTTATCATTTTAAGACCTCTTTCATAATCCATTCCTACCATAGGTTCTATCATCTTTGTCATAAAACGCAATAAAAATGGCATCTCCCCCCTCATTCCCCATGTCACACTAGTTGACGAATCATTTATAGTTTTAAAGTTCCAATAAACGGTTGATGTTGATTCAAAAGGTTTAATAAATTTTATTTCCTGCAACAAACTATCCAGCGGCACTATTTTAGTATGACTAATTATTCCACTACCTACTATCTTTCCTTCCCATGTATAATTATCATTAACCTCCCTACCTGTTCCAGAAACTTCAACTTTTGCATCAGGTTCCATACATAGCCATGGAGACCAAGTTGTCCATTTATTAAAATCCTGAACTAATTCAAATACATCTGATGTTGATTTATGAACGGTTATTGTTCTTTTTACATCATAGTTGCCATCTAAAGTAGACAACCATATTAAAGCAGCAGCTACTGCAACCACAAGAACTACGGCTATTGAAATAAATAATTTTTTCATTATAAATATTTATCAGGTTAATGTTGAAATGATTAATATCTAATCAAGTACAACATTATTAATGTAAGATTTAATTTACACTAAATCAAAACATATATTAAACACCTGATAACCATATAATGTTTGAACCTTCACTTTCTTTATCAAACCTGTTAACAGCAGTAATCTGAACTCCTAAAACTTGCTCTTGTGAATAAAATAATTCTGACAACTCAATTTTCCTATCTGAAATAATTTTCACAAGTCTCTTTTCCCCTCCCTTATAGATGGCATAAATAGCAAAACTTTTTACCTGTTGATCTTTTAGCTTTTTATATTTCCACTTAAGTACATTATTCTTTTTGACAAGATTTGAAACTGGATCCGGAGTTGGATTATGATTGTGGTTTACAGCAGGAACCAAAGCGGGGTATAAAAAAATCTCTGATTTTAAAGAATCTGCAAAACCATATTTATTCTGTTTTAAATGTTCATGTCTAAAAAATACACTTCCCTGAGTTAAACTATCTCTTCTATTATATTTTATTTGATGAATAATTTCATCAGTACCCTCCCAATCTTTCTTTCCATTACCCATTTTATATACAGCATGACCAATATAAACATTTGTTCCATTAGAATTTTTACTCCACCAGTCTGTAAGATGATCAAAAGGAACTGCTCCATTATTTCTTGACCAATAGATTTGAGGTATTACATAATCAACCCATCCTTTATTCATCCATTGATAAACATCCGCATACAAATGATCATAATTTGTAACACCAGCATTAGTTACAGATCCTAATGGATCATCCTTCTGGTTGCGCCATACCCCAAAGGGACTAACTCCAAACTGAACATAGGGCTTAACTGTTTTAATAGCATGCTCTAGTTCTCGAATAGTCTTTGTTACGTTATCTCTTCTCCAATCCTCAATTGAAGTAAATTTTCTTTTAAACGGAATAAAATTTATTGAATCCGGAAATTCTTCGCCATTAACTGGATATGGGTAAAAATAATCATCAAAATGAATCCCATCAATATCATAATTATCAACAATTTCTTCAACTATATTCTTAATATGATCTCTACATGACTTAAGTGCGGGGTTATAGTATATCTTTCCGCCATACTTTACTGTCCAATCTGGATTTTTTATTGCAGGATGATTTTTTGATAATAACTCTTTATCACTATTAGCAATTCGATATGGATTTATCCATGCATGTAGTTCCAGGTTTCTTATATGAGCCTCCTTAATCCAAAATTTTAAGGGATCATATTTCGGTTTAACACCTTGTTTACCGGATAAGCTCTTACTCCAGGGTTCAAGTTTAGATCGAAAAAGGACATCAGCCGAAGGTCTAACCTGCAAAAAAACACAGTTAAAATGATGCTTTTTGTAAAAATCTAATATCGATACGACCTCTTCTTTCTGCTCTTTAACTGAAAGTTTATTTGACGAAGGCCAATCTAGATTTGAAATTGAAGCGATCCATACACCTCGCATTTCTACTGAAGGAGTTTGTGCTATATTATTCTTAAAAAGAATTAAAAAAGAAAAAACAACTATTAAATATTTCATTATCAACTACTAAATATCTATCTTAACAATAATAATATTATCTTATTGTAACATTATCATATTATTTTACGAACAAATATAATGTAAAGGCTTCATTATTAAATGAAGCACATAAATATTACAGTCATTTTAAATCCATTACTAGTCAGAAATAATTTATATTCATGAAATCTATTTTATATGTAATCTGTATTCTGATTCTATGTTCGTGTGAATTATTTCATCCTTCGCCAAAAGTTGCCTCAGTACCTATGATCTACTTCGACTTTAAGGGCAATTGTAAATCAAATGGAATTGAAAACTTTAAAACATTTGGAAATCAGAACTTATCATACATTCAGGGTATAAAAGATTCTTGCCTCAATTTATCATTATCATCTCCATACAGAAAACCCGTTATCATAAAAACAAAAGGAGATATAATGCTTGATCAACAGCCTTACTTATCTGTAATTATTTGGGTTAAAATGGCAAAAGATGATACTGAAAGCTATGGTATTATAGGAAATAAAGGTATTGATGATAAAAACGAAAAAGGTTGGATCATTTCAAGTACAACTCAGGGTTCCTGGAAACTAGAAATTAGTGATGGTATACAAAGCTGGATATACAAAGCTACTCCATCCAGACAAAAAATAAATGATAATCGTTGGCATCAAATTGGTTTCTCTATTGACAGAACAAACAACATGGCCAAAACTTATTTCGATGGCCAGATGGTTGGAATATTAAACCTTCACAATTTAATACCTGCAGAAGCTGATTATCACCTTCATATAGGTTGTAATCCTGGCTCTAAAGATTATTCGATGGATACCTTTAATGGTATGCTGGATGAAATCGGAATCTGGTTAAAACAACTTAATGATGAAGACTTTAAAGACACATATCTATACTTTAAAAAGGAAAAACTTCCCCAAACTGATTATGCTGACGAAAACTTTAGAGTTTTAACATGGAATATATGGAATGGAGGAAAACAGCTTGGAAAAACAGTTGGTTTACAGCAAATTGTACAGGTCATACGAAAATCTAAAGCTGATATTATATCACTCCAGGAAGATTTTGGTTCTGGCGAATATATTTCTGACGAACTAAATTTTAATTTCTACAGATGCAGCGATAACCTAAGTCTTATAAGTCGCTTTCCTATAAAAACAACACACAATATTTATAAACCTATAAACTCAGGCAACGCTGAAATACAGCTTACACCAGAAGAGTCAGTAATGGTATGTCCTGTATGGCTTTCGTATGCTCCAAACATCAGGGGGTTACTTGTTAATACAGAAGCTAATATTGATACGATAATTAATATTGAGGAAAATTCCAGAGGTAGTGAATTAAAATTCATTTTAAGTGAGCTTAAAAAATTTAATTCATTGGATAATGAAAATTCTATCATCCTGGCTGGAGATTACAATAGTGGTTCTCACAAAGATTGGAATGATAGCAATTTATCAAACAAATACAATAAATCTATTCCTTTTCCTACTTCTACTTTAATGGAAGACAATCAGTTTATTGATGCTTATAGAAAAATTTATCCTGATATAAAAGTAAATCCCGGCATTACCTACTCTCCTATTTTTAAAGAAGGCTATAACGACAGAATTGATTACATTTACTATAAAGGCAACAATATTGATGCTATTAATGCTGCTGTAATAGATTCTACATCTTCATTTTTCCCTTCTGATCATGCGGCATTATTAGTTACTTTTCAGAGAAAACAAAAATAATTGTAACTTTCAGTAGGGGTAAAACTCCGTTATAAATGTCTTTAATACAAAGCAGGCAGTTTGCTTTATAAATAGTATTGCATGCCAAACAATAAAAATAATAAAGATAATCAGACTCCTATTTTTGAAAGAATAAAAAATGGAGACGAAAGAGCTTATGAACAGCTATTTAAAGAAAACTATGTGCACCTGGTTGCCTTTGCAAATAGTTTTATTCATGATATCGATAATGCTGAGAATATAGTTCAAAACGTATTTGTAAAACTTTGGGAAAACAGAAAACAATACAATATCAGTTCAATTAATGGTTATTTAATGATTGCTGTTAGAAATAGTTGTAATAATGAAATAAAAAGAATACAACATGAAAGAGTCTATCAAAAATCCATTGAGCACGAAGAACTTATTGACAATATCAAATTTTCTGATAGTAGAATAATGGATAGGATTTCAGCCATTATTAATCAACTTCCTGAGCAACGAAGAAAGATATTTAAATTAAACAGATTGGAAGGATTAAAATACAGAGAAATTGCTACTAAACTAAACATATCTCCTAAAACTGTTGAAATTCAAATGGGTAAAGCATTAAAGTTTTTAAGAGAAAATCTTATTGAACTTAAAAAGCAGGTTTATCATATGTTGTGGTAAAATATTATAAGTGATGAAGAATAACAAAGAAAATATCGATTGGAATCTTGCCGGAAAAATTGTTTCTGGAGAAGCATCAGATCATGAACATGAAAAGTTCAATAGCTGGTTAAATCAAGATAACAATAACGACATCTGGAATCAAGTCCAAATAGGACTTGATCAAACAGACTATATACTTACTAAAGAAAAAGTTAATATAGATAACGCCTGGACAAAAGTTAAATTACAAACTATATCTAAAAAACGCAGAATAAAATTAGATTATACTTACAGTGCTATTGCTGCATCTTTACTAATTATCATTGGTATATTTTTCATATTTCCTTTATTTAATAATTCAAGCAATCTAATTAGTTATCAAACAAATGATTCAATTCAGCAGCTCATATTAAAAGATGGTTCAACTGTAGATATAAATAGAAATTCCACCATTAGTTATCCAGAAACATTTAGCTCATCTGAAAGAAATATTCGTTTAAAAGGTGAGGCATTCTTTGATGTTACAAAAGATAAGTCACATCCTTTTATTATTACAACTAATGCAATTAAAATTAAAGTATTAGGTACTTCATTTAATGTCAAAGAAAATATAAATTCTTTATTCTCCGAGGTTACTGTAAAATCTGGGGTAGTGGAAGTTTCATGCCTTGAGAATCCTGAAAACAAGGTATTATTGAACATTGGAGAAAAGGCAACATACAACTCAAATACAAATCAGCTTATTAAAGAAATAAACAGCAATAAAAACTATTTAAGTTGGAAGACAAAGGAAATTACTTTTAAAAATGATAATTTAAATAATGCCATTGAACTACTGGAGAGTATCTATAATATAGATATCAACAATGATGAAACCATTGGTCCAGAAACACTAATAACTGCAACTTTTGAACAAAATTCCATTGACTTTATCTTAAACACCATTAATAAAACATACAATTTAAATTTAAACTACACCACAAAGGAATAATGCTATTTAATTTATAGATTTATTCCTTTATTTAAGTGTAAACAAATATTAATGAAAGGACAATCTATAATAATTACATTCCTTTACTTTTTACTTGGGATGCCGCTTACGTTCTCACAAAACGTATCTGGCAATATAGATTCATTATTTATTTCTGTTAAATATAAATCAGTCTCTATTGAGCAATTATTAGATTCCCTGCATCAAAAGCATCATATACATTTTGCATATGATCCCAATACTATTCCTTACGACTCTATCATTGATGTGAACTATAAAAGCCAAACAATTCCTTTTGTTTTAAAAGACATATTAAAAACATATGATCTAAAATTTGAAACAAACAATAGACAACTCATTATAACACCAAATTTTAGACCTATAAAAATACAAGATTACATTACGATTTACGGTAATATTACTTCAAATGAAAATTCACAACCTCTCCCCTTAGTAAATATATCTATCATAGGAGAACCCATTGGCACAACGAGTAATTACGACGGTTTTTATAAGTTTCTAATTCCTAAAAAATACTTAGGTGATACGCTATACTTTTCTTCTATAGGTTATGATTCAGAAAGAATATTAGTTCCGGACAAAGATAGTTTATTGGATATTTCATTAACTGAAAGAACCATAAAATTAAAAGAAATAAAGGTTGAATATCTAAAAGCATCTGACATTATCAATAAGGTAATTGATAATATCCCAAATAACTACCCCAAAAGTCCAATGCTTCTATCTGCTTTTTTTAGGGAAACAATCAAACAAGATGGTAAATACATTGAAATATCAGAGGCTGCATTAGACATCTATAAAAGTTCTTATTTACTAAATAATGATTTAGAAAGAACCCGCTTTGTAAAAGGTAGAAAAACCGTAGATGAAGATAATGTTTCTTTAGCTCGTTTGAAATTAGCTGGCGGCCCTAGCCTCTTTGCTACCTTAGATATAGTAAAGCATCCTGAATTTTTAGGAACAAACAAAGATGTTAGTTATTCTTTTTATTATATCGGCAAAAGCATTGAAAGAGATAAACAGATTTATATTCTAGGTTTTAAACCATTATACGAATCAGAAAACATTTATTACCAGGGAGAACTACATATTGACTCAGAAAGTTTTGCTATTATAAGTGCTGATTTTAAAATGACAAAACAAACCCTAAAAGAAAGCGAAAAATTTCTTATTCAAAAAAAAGCTAAAAAAATAAAATCCACTCCAATCTATACTCAATATCATATTGAATACAGACCATATGGTAACAAATGGATATTAAATAATATTCGAGGAGAACTTAAAATAAAGATTATTGATAAAAGAAATAAAAAAACAAAATCAATATACAATACAACATCTGAACTTCTCATCACAAATGCTATTAGTGGAAAAGGACAAAAAATTAAATACAGCGATACATTTAAATCTAACTATGTATTATCCGATTGGATAACTAATAATGATGAGGATTTTTGGAAAGACTATAACATTATTAATCCGGAAAAGAGTCTTATTAATATATTTAAATCTTTACCTGTGGAAATTAATGTAGTTCCTTTGCGCGAAAAAACCAGACCTTAGCCTGGTTCTTTCGGTTATTTATAATCTGACATTAAGATGTATTAGGCGCAATGTTTTTGTAAAAATTCAATAGTAGAACCAACTGACTGTAAAGCCGGCATCTCAGAATTTTCAATTTCCAAATCAAATTTTGTTTCTAAAAGGAACAAAAAACACGTAAGATCCACTTCATCAACTAAAAGCTCTTCTTTTAAAGTGGCATCTTCAACAATTTTCTCTCTCGGCACACCAGTCTTTCTTAAAACCTTATATAAGTTTCTTCTAATTGTTTCCTGTTTCATGATCGTATAATTTATGCTACTATTTGTGCTTATTTATTATGAAGACAATTCAACTTAAAAGCACACGTATATAAATTTTGAATTATTTTTAAAAATATTTCATATTCATATATTACATCTCATTTTGCTTTGTTAGTTTTTCTTCCAAGAAAATTAAAATATGGTCCCATTTAAAAAATAACCCTGCTATATTTGTGCTTCAAAAATTCAAAAAAAGCAATTATGAATACATGGTTTGAGTGTAAAGTAAAATATGAAACAGTAGATGAACAAACGGGTAAAGAAAAGAAGGTAAACCTACCTTACTTAATTGATGCTGTATCATATACAGAAGCAGAAAGCAGAATACATGCAGAAATGGAACAATATGTCAGAGGTGAATTTTCTGTACCTTCAATAAAAAAAGCAAACTATACAGACTTATTTTTTTATGATGATGGAGACAAATGGTATAAATGTAAAGTTGTATTTGTTTCTATTGATGAAAAAGCAGGAAAAGAGAAAAAAGTTTCGAACCAAATGTTGGTTTTAGCATCTGATTTAAAGGAAGCATATGAAAGAATTAATCAATCGATGAATGGAATGACTGTAGACTTTGATATTACAGCCATCATTGAAAGTAACATTGCTGATGTTTTTCCTTATTTTAAAGATGAAGTTAACGAACCAATTCCTGCCAACTTAACACCATTAAGTGAATATGAGAAAAAACAAGAAGTAATCAGTGAAAACTCATACAATGATGATATCAATGAAGATGCAGACGAATCTGAAGAAGAAGAAATATAATTAAGATTTAAACAATGAGAAATTACTTACATAGTTCAAGTAATTTCTCATTCGTCATTTTATATATTATAGTCTTTATCCAACTTTATAAAACCTAATTCTTTCCAATCTTCAAATTCAATAATTAATCAAACCAAAAATACTTCAGTCTTATCTCCAATCAAATTATTATTTATGGTTAATTATAACTAACTTTATGCATTGTTAAAAGATGACTCTTTTCATGGTAAAGCTACTTACTTTAACAAAATATAAACAATTAGCACTGCAGATTGTTATAGTTAAGCCTAATTATAATTTAACACAAAATCCTTTTACATTTTTTAATAAAACATGTTCTGAAACAAGTTTTTATATCAAATTGAAATTTATCGCGCCCATTTTGTGATAAAAAGGAAAAAAATTAATGATTATTTTAATTTTAAATGAAGAAAAATATCTTTAATTGATTATTTTTGCTGCTCTTAAAAAAAGAAGATTCATAAAACCGAATGATAATGAAAGAGGAAGTGTTCAACTCAAAACCAACCAAGAAGGATCGTAAGGAAATGATCCAGTACATCAACCTTCAATTGGCTGCTCTTGGTCAACCTTTGTTTCATGATGAAACAGATGCTCACAAAAAACTTTCGAATACGAAGTTTTTAGAGTTAACGGAAGGCCTTATCAGCAGTTTCAGAGAAAAATCAAGATTGTTGTCTGATCACCTTTCACCGGTTGATTCAAGGATACAAGACTTTATTGATGATTATTTGAAGGATGTAAACATTGACAAATCCTTACGTATGCCTAACAACACTTTGGTTCTTAACCAAAAAGGGATGGCAAGAGAGGTTAGCTTACCACCAAATGGTGACACCTTTAAAAATGATTTAGTTAATTCTTATCGTATAAAACAGGGTATATTAAATAACCCGGCTAACGATAAAAGAACTACAAAAGGAACCTTCCACATTGTTGCAGGAGGATTACCTGTTCCTTTGGATAAAAAAGAAGTACCTAAGGTTACGTTTGCTCACTTATTAAACGCGGCTTTAAATCCTTCTGATGATTTTAAAATTTTACCATTTACTTCAAACCAGGAAAATAAAGCAAAAGTAATGTTATCATTACTTCTTCGTCCTGTAGTTTGTCCTAAAGTAGAAGGTGTAATTGAAGAAAAAAGCATGGAAATTCGTTTCTTTGCTCCAGGAAGTTTAGCAAGTAACCTTGATTTTGTTGAAAACATCTTCGGTAATGCAGGCGATCACAACTTAGCGGAAAATGATGCAGCTCTTGATGTTGAACACTGGACTGGTCATACTGGATGCATCATCCTTGCACCACAATTAACAAAATTAAAAAAGAAAGATATTGGATTACCTCATATATCAGAAGCTACAGATCGTCAGAAAAAAGATGGTATGTGCTACGAAAGCGAGGATGAACTATATAACGAAGGTGGAGCATTTAAAGTAACTTGTCGTGATGACAGGGGTATTGTTATCACTTTAATTGCTGACAATTACTACGGATACTCTAAAAAAGAAGTTAAAACTCAAATTGGATATTCTGCTAACCTATTTGGATTAGTTGAGGAAGAACACGCAGGTGGTGCTATCGCTTTCCCTCGTGGTATTATGAGTGAAAACGTATTTGGAAATAATTTCTCAGAGAAATTTGATTACGCATATAACTTTAAAGAGGCTATTAGCTTAATTGGCGATAAGGTTGAGGTTAAACCTGAAGGATATGCAATTGATAAAAAATATCCTAGCATTGTCTACATTCCAGAAGGTGCTGACATTGATATTCAAAAAAGTTCAGTTTCATGGGATAATAATGGATCAGAGTTCTCTTTAAAACTTTCTCCTGAGAAGATTTATGTGCATCCATCTGGTGATAAGTTTCAATTAGTAAAACACCCTGCACAACCACTTTGGAGAATTATCCATACAAGTGCTGAAGGAATGTTCTGTCACAAACCATGTACTGTATCAGGTGGTGGTAAATCAGAGATTTCTAAATCATTACAGAATGCCATTAAATATGGTACTTTCAACATTCAAAATCTAGAGGAAGATTTTAAATTAGCTGACGAAATCATTAACAAAGATTTTTCTACTCGCTGGAAAGATTACAAACCAGGTGAAGCAACTCACGACACTCGTAGTTTCTTAAGTCCAGAGCGTACTCTTGGTTCTGCTGTAAAATTATTAACTCCTTCTGATCAATATAACAAAGAGTATAATGAGTTCTTAAAAAATATTCCGGAACACATTCGTACTTTAGTATTATTCGTAAAACGTCTATACAGAAACGATACTGAAAAAGGAAACTGGAAAGATTATATGACTGTAGAGATTGTTAACGGTCGTGCAGGAACAACCCTTATGTATAAAAACAATCCAGTAATTGGTAGTTATGTTCGTATTGGATTTAGCAAAGACGAAAACTGGTTAGTTCATAAATTACGTTCTGACTTTGTTCCTAGTCATAAAATCCAAATGGAGGATGATATTACAGCTTCTATTACTATTCCTGCATCAAGAATTAAGTATTTAAATAACGAATACAAAAATCCTTCTGTAAAAGTAACAGCTAACTGTGAAAGTCACTTATTCCAGAGACCCGATGAAGCTGTAATCAGAGGTTATGATGTTGATGCTGAATTTGATATCGTACAAGATGGCACATTCTTAACAAACTACGAACCTTTACGTAAAGCTGATGCTATCGAGTTAATGGAAGATGCTATTAACTTTGACAAATACACTCAACCAGTTAAAGATCACATCACTAAGGTTGCAACTAGTGAGAAAGATACATTTTTTGTAACACCTTCTCATACACGTATAGTTGAAGATGGCCCTACTAAAAACCCAAGATATCTACAGAAAAACATTTATGCTGTAGAAACTGAAGATAGCTATCTTGCTGAAGTTGGTATTAGATTAAGAAGAAGAATTACTCCTGATCAACCTGTTGTTCATATCGTAAACGCAGTATTACCAGGACGTAGAAATAATCCAGTTGATAAAGAAAACGGAATCAGACCACTAAGCGTTTACAACCCTATTCATTATCAAGAATTACCTGAATTATTTATGGACTTTATCTGTAGTTTAACTGGTAAATCTCCATCAACAACAGGTGCTGGATCTGAAGGTGCTTTAACAAAAGGTCCTTTCAACATGTTAGCTCCAACATCAGACTTAAACAATGCTTTATTATCATACATCTTAACTGAATACCAAGGATTTAGTTCTGCTGCAGGATATGTTGGAAAATCAAGATTTGATCACGACATCAGTCTTTTAATCCCTGAAATCTGGGCTCGTTTAGTTCCAGAAGACAGAGATCCTAATCTATTAATTGAGACTGGCTGTTTAGAAAAACTTGAAGATTTTGAATTTGAAGGTAAAAAAGTACTTGCTAGCCGTTTAGGGTATAGAATTACAGAAAACTTCGCATTTAGATGTATGAACCGTCTATTTGACGAACCTAAAGCTGTATTTAGCGAAGAAATGCTTAAACCAGAACTTCAGGGAATGGAAGATTTCGTTGACGGAATCAATAACATTGTTGAAGCACAACAAAAAGTTGCATTAGCCTACTTTGAAGATGGAAGTGTCGAAGCAGCTATTCCTCCATTAAAAATTCTTTTAAGCATTATGGCTTATGGAGAATACGAAGGAAAAACAATTGATGATCCTGAATTACGTAAGTGTTTTGATCGTGATTATGTTATCAATAGTGATTGGTATAAAGAAAGATTAGCTCTTAAACAAAAACAAAATCTTGCATTTATTACTAATCAGTTAAATAACCTTGAAAAATTTGCTACTGCTAAAGAAAATGCTGAATTAGTTGAGCAAATGAATATTACAAATAGAATTAAAATTGCAAAAGAAAAGATTGAATACATTAAATCAGAACAATACATTATAGACCATGTTGGTACTATTGGTGCTGATCCCCTTTTCAAAAAATAATTTTATTATTCGATAAACCAAAAGAGGTTACTTAAAGTAACCTCTTTTTTATTCTATTTCTTACAGTATTTATCTATATAATCTTTAGATCCATTATACCCCATATCTAAAGCTTTTTTCCAATCCAAACAAGCATCTTCCTTTTGTCCTTTTTTATATAAACAAACTCCTCGATTAAAATAGGCTGCCGAGAATTCTGGATTCAATTTTAAAGCATAATCATAATCAACAAGAGCTCCGTCATACATTTTTAATTGCATAAAACAATTTGCCCTATTAAAGTAATAATAATGAACTAAATAAAAATCTTCTCCATTCCTTTTTGCATAATTTGTAGCATTTGTATACTCCAGTATTGCTTCAGAAAAATCAGAACTATCTCTTAAAATTTCTGCAAGGTAAAAGCACAACTCGTCATCATCAGAAAATATTTGTTTTCCCTTTTGCAAGGCACTAATAACAACCTCTTTACAACTCTTATCATGTAACCACACCTCATAAATTAACAAATAGGTTTCTTTTAAAACAGAATCAACAGATAATGATTCAACCAAGGTTTTAAGAGCTTCTTTACATTTATCTTCATCCAGGAATTGTTGCGCCTTATTCATTAAATCTAATGCCATATTTCTATCATCAACATCAACCACATAGTTTTTTTGAGCATTTAGATTTAAACCTACAAACAAAAGCAATATTGAAAACCAACACCTCATACCCCTATTATTTATTGCTATAAAATGAAATATGATCTCAATTACTCCATTTGCCTCAATAAAAACAAGGTCTTTCTATCTGTAATTTTATTTCATTTTCACTAAACAGCAATATAAAGGTAAGATAGAATCATTCTATTTTCAATACTCATTAATAAGGAGAAAAAAAATAGTACAATAAAAACATTACTTTACCTCAAATAAATCAAGCTCCTTTGCTTTACCTTTTAATTGAACCTTATCTACATATTCTATTTGGTAACCATTTTGATAGTTAGATATAACATTTGCAAAAGACTTTGTAACCAACAATTCTTTTTTATAAGGTTTGCAATGTTTTTGTATGCGGGCAGCAGTATTTAATACATCTCCATGAAAAGCCAATTCCGTTTTGACTTCGCCAACTTCTGCAGCCATTACTTTACCTACATTTATAGAAGCCGAGAAAACAGGGATTAAACCATACTTTTCATTAAAATAAGAATAGTTTTCAATTAATTCATCTTTAAAAAGAAAGAAGAAATCTACCGCTTTTTTGTAATTTTTTATTTTTGAAGCATTCCAGGTTACAACAACCTCATCACCTACAAATTGATAAATCCTTCCATTCGTCATCAACAAAGGACTCGTTAGTTTTTTAAAACAATCCTGAATAAAATAACTATACTTTTCATGTCCTAATTTTTCAGCAAATTCTGTAGATGATTGCAAATCCAGAAACATAAAAATCAGATATTCTTCTCTTGGACGTTGATAATAGCCCATCATCACCCTCCCTAACTTCCTAAATCCAATTTGTTTAAATAAGGTAATCAGTAATTGATAAACATAACTACCTACAAACATTACAATAAGAAAGAAAAGTGTAGTTGGATTAAAAAGAAAGCTTCCTATAGAATTCTTTACTTCTGAAAACACTAATCCTATTTCAACGGTATAATGAATCAGTCCTAACAAAAAGCTTATCACAACAAAAGTTAAGGTGTCAAATAATACAACAACTAAAGTCAATCTTTTTATATGATACTTACGAACTAGTTGTGGATAAATAAAGAATTGACCATACCATGAAATTAAAGCAAAGATTGAAATTATCAGAGATGAACTAACTATACGTTCTTTCATAAAAATCATCCCCTTGCTAAATGTATCTGCTATATCATTACTTTTATAACCTAAAGATTGCACAAACATTGCTAACCTAAGTACAAAATTCCAATATAGAAGTGCATTTATAAGTTGTAATAAATGAAATTTCAGCTTAGTTCTGTAATACTTTTTCTTTGAATATGACATGTTATAATACTGATTTATCTGATAGAATAAACAGACTTTAAGTTACAAAAATAGATTAATCCGATTTATAAAATATCAAAATCCAGATGAAGTGCTGTAATCTGGAATTATCAAACCAAATTCAAGCCCTAAAAGTGAAATAAAAACAACATCTAAGATTATTATACAAAAAAAGCTTCCTTTCGGAAGCTTTAACTAATTCATCTTATTAAAGATTATTTATAACCTATTTTAACTTGCAAGCCTACTTTTATCCATCTTCCTGGTTGATAAAGCTGACCAATGTCTGTGTACTTTTTATCTAACAAGTTAGTAGCTTCTGCATAAATTTTATACTTTGACTCTGACCACAATAATTTAAAATCAACCACCTCAAAAGGATCGTATTCTTTTGCCTCTTCTATGCCAGTATTTATATCATACTCGGAATACCCTCCTACTCTGTCTTGATATTGTAAAGTCCATGCTGCACTCAAATTTGAAACGATTGCATGAGACAAAGTACCTGAAAATTTATGCTTCAAATAATCAAACACATAACGTGAATTATAACCTTCCGGTAGTGATTTATCCTGATTTAACCAGGAATAATCTAACTTCAAACTCTTTAACACCTTCTGGGATGGCAGCAACTTGATAAAATTAAGATCTATATTAGCTTCAACTCCATATGTTTTTATCTCATTTATATTTGAAGTCGTCCATTTTTCATCTGATGATGCATTAATTGGTTTACCCCAATCAATCATATTTTCGCCATTTCTACTGAAAGCAGAAACATTTGCAGAAATACCATTTCCGGTTCTGTACTTAATACCACCTTCATAAGTTAACGACTCTTCTGGCTTTAGATCCGGATTCCCTTGAATAGTAGAACTATTATAAAATAAATCAGTATATGTTGGCATTCGTAAAGACTTATTTATGCTACCATAAACCTTAATATTTTCATTAAACCAGTAACCTACATCTACACCTGGGAACACATCAAATTTCCAATCTAAATCAGAATTAACATAAGCCATCAATCCTGCTGAAACTGACAAATTATGATACGAATAGCTATGTTCTAGAAATAACGAAGTATTGGATCTGGTATATTTCTTTGTAAAGAAACCATCTTTTTCTCCAGGAGCAGAAATTTCATCATCCATATCATTTCCAAGTACATTACTCCATATTGATTCTGATCTAAAATCTCCACCCAATGCTGTCTTACCATATTTAGAAACAATAACTTTATTAATATTAGCTCCAAATACATCTGTTAAGTGATAATTATGATTTGTGTACCAAGAGGCTGCATTTTCATAATTTCTAAATAGCTCAAATCGATCGTGATTACGTCTCCAATAAATTGAGGATTTAATTGGATTTTTAGTTTTTGAAGTAAAACTTAAACTAGCAAATTTAGTTCTGGTTTGCTCGTATTGATTTGGATAACGAGCTGTATAGAAAGAATTTGAACCAAAACCTTTATCTGTATATCCAACTTGTAACTCTACAAGTTCTTTATCTATATTTAATTGTCCATGATAAAATAAATTGTATATATCAAAATCTGTATTATCAATATATCCATCACTAGACATCTTATTGGCAGCGATAAAACTCTTAAATTGTTTTGTAGCAATAGTACCGTTGGCACCTATATTATACAAACCGTTTTGTCCTTTTAATAAGTTAGCTTTTACTCCCGACGTTTCTTCTGACCCGGTAATGAAGTTTATGGCGCCACTAAATGCGCTTGCTCCATGAATTCTGGCTCCGGGTCCTTCAAGTATTTCAACCCTTTCAATACTCTGAAAATCTACTGGAAGATTTAAGCTGTGATGTCCTGTCTGTGGATCTGTAATATTAATTCCGTTTAGCAGAATCATTACCTGATCAAAAGAACCACCACGAACACTAACGTCTGATTGAACACCTAACGGTCCTCTTTGTCTCACATCTACCTGAGCTACATATTCAAGTAACTGATCAACACTTTGAACAGGTAAAGATTCAATCTCATTCTTTGTAATTACTGTCACCACTCTACCTATCTCTGAATAAAGGGCTGGTGTTCTTCTTGCGGATACCTCAATCTCCTGAATATCAATTTTCTTATTCACCGAAGATGTATCCGTTTGTGCAAATGTTTGTGTATAGCCAATAAATGTAAAATATATTAATGACAACATTCCTATTTTAATATACTTATTTAATGAATTAAATACAGCATACTTAGAACCTTGCCATTTCTTAAACATTACAGGAATACAACAAAATTTTAATGAATTTAATCGCATACTCTTATTTTAAATTATTTTAAATAAGCCGCAAAAATAATAAAATATAAGTGTGTAAATAATGATTTATAGAATAATAAAAGAAGAATGGGCTAGTAAACAGGAGGGATATAAATAAAAAAGCCGCTGTAAAACGTTCATACAGCGACTTTCAATCTTTAACCAAACCTAACCCTAAACTATGAGTTAATACAAAGATGAATATTTTTTCCATAACTACCAAATTTTAAAGCAACTTTTTGTTTAAAATTTAACCTACTAATACTAAACAATAGTGACATTTTCAAATACTTCAACAATAAGTAAATACATATCAACACATTACACAAACAATGGTATAGATAAATATTTTTAATAAAAAAAAGAGTCATAAAAACTATGACTCTCCAATATATTATAAAAGCCTTACAAATTAGCTTTAATATCCTCAATCATTTTACTGTACTCTTCATCTGATAAATAGGTTTGCTGAGGATTCATTTCAAAAACTCCTCCAAATTTATACCCATCCTTATATTTTGGTGCAATGTGCATATGAAGATGAGTTAATGTATCAGAATACGCTCCATAATTAATTTTTGTAGGATTAAATACCTTTTGTATTGCTTTACCTACTGTTGCCACATCTTTCATAAAAGCATTTCTTTCTTCATCTGAAAGTTCATGAAATTCGATACCATGATCTTTGTAAACTACATTACATCTTCCTTTATAAGATTGTTCTTTAAATAAAAAAAGTTGCGATACTCCAAGATCACAAATTTTAATCATTAACTCATCTAAAATTGGTAGTTTACTACAATATAAACATTCTGAAACCGGACTTGCCATATTTTTAATTTTTAATAATCTCAATAATTATTGCTATCTAGCAATAATTCCATTGAAACAGGTTTATAATTATTTTGTCATTGTTTCTTCAACTTCTTCAACTGTTACTTGATTGGAATCACCAACTACAGTGTGCTTTAAACTTGATGCAGCAATACCAAAATTTAATATTTTATAAGTATCATCAGGCCATGTTAATAATCCATATAACACTCCTCCTGTAAATGCATCTCCTCCACCAACTCTGTCTACAATATGCGTTATTGAATACGTAGGTGATTCGATCAAATCTTTTCCATCATAAACTAATCCACGTAAAGTATTGTTACTAGCATTGATATTTCCTCTACGTGTAGTAATTATTTTCTTTACTTTAGGATATGTTTTCATTACTAATTTTGAAGATAGAATAAAGGATTCATTAGAGAATTTTCCTCTTATATTATCATCTACTTCTATCCCCATAGCATGTTCAGCGTCATATTCATTACCAAAAATAATATCGCATTTTTCAACTAAACCAGGCATTACGTCATTGGGAGTTTTTCCATATTTCCATAGGTTTTCTCGCAAATTAATATCGCAAGAAATAACAATACCTTTTTCCTGGGCTACCTTAATACCTTCCGCTAAGACTTTAGTTGATTCTTCTGATAAAGCAGCACTCAAGCCAGACCAATGAAACAACTCTGCATCCTCAAAGGCCTTCTCCCAATCTATCATACCAGTTCTTAAAGTAGCAAAAGAAGAATCCTCTCTATCATACACAACTTTAGAACCTCTATGAACGGCGCCTGTTTCTAAATAATACAAACCTAAACGTTTGCCACCGTAAATAACATGCTTAGTTTCAATATCAAATTGCTTTAAATAATTAATACATGCATGGCCAATATCATTATCAGGAAGTCTTGTTACAAGACTGGCTTTAACATCGAAGTTTTTTAAGGAAATCGCTACATTAGTTTCTCCACCGCCGTAGGTAATATTAAACTTCTCGGCTTGAGAAAATCTCTCATGTTCTTCAGTTGCTAATCGTAACATCACTTCACCGAACACCACTACTTTTTGCATATGATCAAAAAAATTGATTAAACACTAAAAAGCCTCTGAAGAATTATTTAGGAATTTCAAAAATAACATCTCATTCAATGCCCGACAAGTATATTCTGATTTAATTTTCTTTTTTATTGCATTTTTAATTCAGATCAATAAAAAAGCGCTATATAATATACATATAGCGCTTCAAGAATATCTTAATATAATATTTAGTCTTTTATCAGAAAGAATATCCTACCCCTACTCTTAGATTTAAACCTTGCATTGGATAACCATTCCATTGATAATATTTAGAAACAATAGCATTATTTAATTGAGCAAAGATGGTCCACTTTGAACTTATTAAATATTCTGCTCCAAGATTGATATCAATTACGGACTTTAATTCTTTAGCTTCGTCTGTTTCTACATCCAAAGCAAATCGTTTTCCTAAAGAATAAACGCCTAAGTTCACCCATAAATCATCTATTGGTTCATAGTTTGCAGTTAAACCTATTTCAACCTCAGGTTTATGCCATGCCTCTTTTAAATTATCCAAATTATAACCATTGTACTTTCCTTTTAAAAGTATATTCATTCGTTGTGAAGGTTCATACCTTAATTCTCCGGATAAAGTTAACAGGCTTCCATCATCATATATCACATCAAATAAATTTGTTTGATTTATAGTTCCTATAGCGGATGACAATGCTGATTCTGTATTAAAGGATCTATTGATATAAAAGTGTTCATTCTCAAAAATAGAGTAATCAACTCTTGCCACAAAACTAGTTTGAGAACTAAAGTTACCTTTTAAACCACCGAAAAAATGCAATCCATTAAAACTATTTAAAACATTAACATCCGGAGCAATAAAAGGATTTTCTCTTTGTATTTTTTGATAGTTATTAATATCGTAATCACCTTGAACACCTGCAAAAGCACTAACAATCCCATCAGCTATAACCAAATTTGCATCAACATGAGGTGCTATATTAAAACCATCACCTTCACCTCCCAATAAGCTATAAGTATCTAACCCTACTTTAAAATCAATACCTTCAAATACAAAACCCAAAGCAGGTGATATATTTAATACGGTTGTATTTCTATCCAGAAAATTATACAATGGACTGTCAGAATCCGGAACTGAAGTACCATAATAATCAAAGCCTCCTGTAATATCCAGAAACATATCATTAAAATACACACGAGCTTTACCATTTAAACCTACTCCGTTTTCACCAACACCAGTTATATTACTAAACGTATTCCATTTCAAATTTGCTTTAAAAGAAACATCATCCGGTTCCACTACTTTATTTCCAAACCCAACATTTAATCCAAAAGAACTTAACCTTTGCTTTCTGTCTGCCATAAGATTTTCACCCAAAGTTGAATTCAATGCATCATAATAATAATCCATTGTTTCATCTATTGTTTGATATCCATAATAATCATAAATATTATGATCAAATTCTGCATCTAAAGATAGTGTATAATCATCCCAGAATCTTCTAAAATACAAAGAAGCCCAGGTATCATGAATTGGAGCTTCAGATTTTGTTTTATCTTCCAGCTCTATATCTCCATTAGAAGTTAAATGACCTATATTCAGACCTAATGCATATTCCTCTGAACGCAACACATTGTAGTTTAAATCCCCAAATAGTGTAACATAATTCCCTAAACCACCTTTTATATATGATTTATCCAATACTGTTTTACGCTCGGGTTTTAAACGGGCTGCAGTAATAGGTTCAATAGCTAAACCCGATGCCATTGCTTTTGAAAGAATATCATATGAAAAGCTTGGATTAAAGGTTGTAGAATCAACTTCATCAACAGGGAGCTTATTTATTTTAAAAGCATCAGAAATAATAGGATTATACTCTCTTACTACTTTAACATCCTTATTTAATTCCTGAGCATGAATTGAACTAAAAGAACAAGCAATAAGTATGGTTAATATATATATATAATTTTTCTTCATCGTTATACAATTTCTCTTTAACAGATTAATTATTGAATATTTAATGTATCTACAGATTCTTTTGCTGTTGACACCGCCATTTGTTCTTCTACAACTTTCAAGCGGCTTTGAACCATCCCTTTAATATCATCCTCACCTTTATAGTTTTCAATGATACTTTGTAGATATTGCTTGGCCTGGAAATACTCTTTATTTGAAATATAAATATCAGACAGTAATACAAAACTTCTCGCTAACCAATACTGATGAGAAGTTCCTTTATTAGCTAAATCAAACACCTCATTCTCTGCTTTAGATCTATCACCTAAATCATAATAATTTTGAGCTATAATATATTTAGCCTCTGCACCCTGAGCACTTTGTGGATTTTGTGCTAATATTTCGTATTGTTTTACAGCTAATTCCTTTTCTCCCTTTGCCATTAATGCACCGGCTTTATAATATCTGGCTTCACGAACTATTTCACCAGCTACCTTAGGATCATTCATCACATCATCTGCTGCATTAATTGTTTTATCCAAATCGTTTAGTTTATAACAACAACGCATTACACCTATTTTTGCCTCCATTCTGTTTTCCTTAATCTCGGCAACTTGCTCTAATTGCTCAAAAGCAGTAAGTGCTTCCTGAAATTTATCCATACTATAATTTATCTCTCCGGAACGGATTAAAGCATCTTCGGTAAATAAATTTTTTCCTGAATTTGTAACTACGGTATAAGCTCTTAATGCATCGTATTTTTCACCTTGCTTATATAAACAATCAGCCATATAATAGTTTGCATTTAAAACAAACATCCCTTGTGGATATCTGTTTAAATAATTCTGGAAGCTCTTAATTGCCGGTTCGCATTTACCTTCCATGTAATATCTTTCAGCAGCAACATAGCTTAACGAATCCTGTTCTCTTACATCAACCTGCGCAAAACTACCTAGCGTTTTAGTATAAGATACATAACCATCCAAATCATTTCTATCCATATAAATGTTTCGAATTCCTAATAAAGACTCCATAGCCTCTTGTGTTCCGGGAAATTCATTAACAACACGCTTATAAAAAGACATAGAATTATCATAATCATTTGAATTATAATAAACCAGTCCCAATTGAAGCATAGCCTTTTTAGAATAACTACTGGTTGGATATTTTTCTTTGATGGTTTTGTATTTTCTAATGGCATTACTTAAATCTCCTAATGCAACATATGACTTACCCATTTCATATAGTGCATCATCAACATAATTTGAATTAGAATATTTATTAATCAAACCATTTAGCTCCGAAATTTTACCTTCGTGATTTTTTAAAATACCTAAGGAAATGGCTTTTTGATAAATTGAATAATCAGGAGAAGCTCCCACGATTCGACTACCTTGGTCGTAATAGTTTATTGCTTGCTGAAAATCTCTTTGTACAAAATAACAGTCTCCAATTCTATTATAAGCATCTCCTACTGTTGAAGAAGATTTATCTTTTTCAATATTAATATACTTACGCCACCAGCTTTTAGCAGATTCATAGTTCTTTTCTTTAAACTCAGCATAAGCAATATTATAATGAGCCAGACTAAAATATTCTGTACCAAAACTTCCTGAAGTAAGAATAAATTTATTATAATCTTCCACTGCATTAGCATACTGACCTAAGCGATATTTTGCTTCGCCTCGCCAGTAATATGATTTTACTTTTAGGTCCTTATTATACTCACCATATTTTAAACTATAGTCAAAATAATTGATAGCTTCACTAAAGCTCAAATTGGTAAATAAATCAATAGCTCTATAATATGCTACCTTTTGTAATGCCTGATAAACTCTGGCATTCTTTATTTTGATATTCTCTAAAGCACTTAATGCTTGTTGATAGTTTTTCGTAGTTAAGAAAACTTTACCCAAATAATCATATGCTAAGTCAATCTTATCACTTTCAGGGAACTTTTCAATAAAGCTTAAAAATGAATTTATAATTTCATTAAACGGAGAATAATTTAATTCGTAGTTTAATTTTATCGTATTAAACAATGCATCTTCCTGAATATCTTTATCAAAATCTAATTTAGAAGCAGCCTCAAACGCTACCCTTGCTCTTTTTTTATCTTTTAATCTTAAATGACAATCAGCCAAATGATAATAAGCATTTTGTGCCATTTCATCATTTAATGAAGTAACCATACTTAAATATTCTGCAGCTTTATCATACTTCTTTTGATAATAGTAAGCAAATCCTAAATGATAATAGTCTTCACGGCGTTTCTTTGATGATAATTTAATTGTAGTTTCAAAATACTCAGTGGATTCAGAATAGTTCTTCTTGGCAAAATATGATTCACCTACAATTCGAGCCATATCAGCCTTTCGAGCATTTGAACCTTCATCCATTAAAGGTAAAGCATAATTAATAGCTTCATCATACTCACCTCTTAAGTAATAAATTTGAGCTATGTAAAAAGGAACTAATTTTTTAAATGCAGGAACTTCTTTTAATCTCTCAAAACCTTCTAAAGCAGTTTCGTAATTTCCTTTTTGATACTGAATATGAGAATAATAATAATTTGCAGCATCATAATATTTATTATCAATATCCTTTAAATCATAAAAATAACGATTCGCAACATCATATTCTTCTTCCATAAAGTGAGCATATCCCTTTTTAAACCAGAAGGCATATTTTGTTTCCTCATCTAACTTTGATTCTTCAACTTCCTCAAACTTACGAATGGCTTGTTTGTATTTTCTATTATCAATTTTCATATCTCCTAAATGGAAATACGCATAAGAACGTTTATTACTTTCAGGAAAATCCAAAATAAACTTTTCGAACAAATACTCAGCGTCACCATTTTCGAGATTTTTGGCACAAACAGCCTGATAATAACATGCCATGGCATATTGATTAGACTCACCTGGAACAGATTGCCTGATGATCTTTTCAAACTGATCCCTTGCAGAGCCAAATTTATTTAAGCGATATAATTCCATCGCCTTTTCAAAGGCTCTTTCTGGTTGTTTCAATCCTAATGATTGCTGAGAAAATAAAGAAAGGCTTAAGAATAAAGCCAGAATGGTTGCAGATAGAAATTTTGTATTTATCATTAATAAAAACTTTTCTTCAAATTACGATTTCAGGAGTAAACAACTATTATACCAACTTATACCCCATAATATTTTACGGCCTTAAAGATATAAAAATTAGGGTTTGGCTTTGTATACTTTATTAGTTTATAATGAAACGCAATTATTTCACAATTTATTTTTCTATTTTCACAAAAAATTTAATTCAGATAATGTTAGCATGGTATACAAGCGCTATCTTGAATTAATTACTCTTTTTTGTCAATTTATATTGTATTCAGAAGATTTATCTAAAAATGAGTCGCAAAAATAATATTCCAATAGAAAACAAAAACGGTAATATAGTTGAATTAAAAAACACTGTTATCAGACACAGGGAAAACATAGTACTTAAAGATGTTAACCTGGATGTAAAGAAAGGTGAATTCATCTATTTAATCGGAAAAGTAGGAAGCGGAAAATCAAGTTTACTAAAAACTTTTTACGCTGAAGTTTCTATAAACGAAGGATATGCTTTTGCTGTTGGGTATGATTTAAAGAAAATTAAATCGAAGAACATTCCATTTCTGAGAAGAAAAATGGGAATTATATTTCAGGATTTTCAACTATTAAGTGATCGTTCTGTATATGATAATCTAAGTTTTGTTTTAAAAGCAACCGGCTGGAAAAACAATAAAGATATGGACACAAGGATTCGAGAAGTTTTAACTCATGTTGATATGCTGCACAAAGGCTATAAAATGCCACACCAACTTTCTGGAGGAGAGCAACAGCGTATTGGTATTGCAAGAGCTTTATTGAATGAACCTGATCTTATTTTAGCTGATGAGCCAACAGGTAATCTTGATCCGGAAACTACAAATGAATTAATGATCTTATTACAAAAGATTTCTGAATCTGGGAAAACTGTAATAATGGCAACACACAACTACAGTATGATAGACAAATACAAAGGTCGTATCTTAAGATGTGAAGATGCCAGATTAAAGGAAAGCGAATAATCAATTTAACAGTCATCAGCTACCAGTTCACAGTCTGCTATTGATTAAAAATAATTTAAACAGCAAACTGAGAACTAAGAACTGAATACTGAGTACTGAGTACTGAATTATTGAAGTTTATCCAATGCTGTTTTAATTCTTTTCATTGCCTCCTCTAAAAGCTCATCTGAAGTTGCATATGAAAAACGTAAACATTTCGGACTACCAAATGCTTCTCCCGTAACTGTAGCTACATATACTGTTTCCAGCAAATACAAGGCTAAATCAGAGGCATTGTTAATTGTATATCCTTCAAATGATTTTCCAAAGAAATAATCTACTTCAGGAAATAAATAAAATGCACCCTGAGGTTCATTTACCTTTAATCCATTAATTTCCTTAGCCAATTTTACTACTAAATCTCTTCTGCGTAAAAATACTTCTTTCATCGCCAATGATGGTTCTTGAGTATCATTTAACGCAGCAACAGATGCCATTTGAGAGATAGAACAAGCTCCTGAAGTATATTGACCTTGTAATTTATTACAAGCATCAGCAATCCATTGAGGTGCGGCTAAATATCCTATCCTCCATCCAGTCATTGCATATCCCTTAGACACTCCATTAACAACAACAACACGATCCTTCAATTCCTTAAACTGTGCAATACTTTCATGCTTTCCTACGAAATTTATTAGTTCATAAATTTCATCTGAAACAATGATCACATGAGGATATTTAACAAAAACTTTCGCAAGAGCTTCCAATTCTTCCTTAGTATATAAACTACCTGTTGGATTAGATGGAGAGCTAAATAAGAAAATCTTTGTTTTTTCTGTAATTGCATTCTCCAATTGCTCTGGTGTAATTTTAAAATCCTGTTCAATCCCTGCTTCTACAATAACACTTTCGGCTTGAGCCAGGTTTACAATCTCAACGTAGCTAACCCAATAAGGAGCAGGAATTATAACCTCATCTCCCGGACCAGTTAAACTCAACAAAACATTTGCAATTGATTGTTTTGCTCCATTTGACACAACAATTTGTGATGGACTAAATTCTAAATTATTATCTCTTTTAAATTTGGTACATACTGCCTCTCTTAGTACAGGCAAACCTGCAACAGGAGTATATTTTGAAATATTATCATCAATCGCTTTTTTAGCAGCATCTTTAATATGATCAGGAGTATTAAAATCAGGCTGACCTATACTTAAATTAATTACATCATGCCCAAGACTTTGAATCTCTCTACTTTTTTGAGACATGGCTAATGTTGCCGACTCATTTACATTTGCTAATCTTTCTGAAATATTCATTCTGTTGCTTATCTATTGTTTCTTCTAAATGAATTACCTGAATTAATATAATTGGTATGTTGCAAATCATAACAAATACTGCTATTTTCACCAAATAATTGAATTTGATTTACATCCACCTTTAATCGAGTGCAAAAGTAACATTTTAAACATTATGGAAGATTTTCTTGAAATAATAAAATACACTCTACCATCTATAATTGTATTTCTAACAACTTTATTTATTGTAAGATGGTTCCTTAAAAGTGATTTAGAACGAAAACGTCAGGAATTTCTACTAGGCAAATTTAAAGAATCTCTGCCTACCAGATTGGCTGCATACGAAAGACTAACTTTATTTTTAGAAAGAATAAAGGCCGAATCTATTGTTATTAGAGAACAATCGCATACGATTAACTGTAAACAATTTCAAACAAATTTAGTATCTACAATCCGTACTGAATTTGAGCACAATATTGCAATGCAGGTTTATGTACCCTCCGAGACCTGGGATTTAGTAAAAAAAGCAAAAGAAGAAATGGTTAGATTAGTCAATATTTCTGCCAGCTATGTAAAAGTTGACGATCCATCAATTGCACTAGGAAAAACAATGATAGAGCAATATCAAAATGAAACAGCCTATCATTTTAAAAAAGCTTTAGATGCATTAAAGAGCGATGTTCAATCTTTTTACGTCTAAAACATACTCAACTAAGCAACTTATAACAAAACGTTTATCTGGTGAAAAACAAAACAAATACACATATAATTCAAAACCAGCCCAAAAGTGATGGATTTCCTGATATTAGAAAAATATTCCGTTTAGTAATTTCAAATTGGTATTTATTTGCAATATCAATTCCTGTATGCCTTACAGTATTATTCTTACACAACAGATATACACAAAATGTTTACAGAGGATCTGTAACTGTAATGCTTAAAAGTGATGAACCCAAAAGTATATCAAGAGCTGATTTAATTGAAGGTTTCGGATTATCTCCAGAAATGAAAAGCCTTGAAAATCAGACTATCATTCTTCGTTCGAAGAAAGTAGTAAAAAGAGCAATTGATTTATTGGACTTTGCAATTGATATATACAGTGATGGATTTATGATGGATTATGACATGTATCAAAGAAGTCCTTTTACTGTTGAAATGGATTCATCTCATGTACAAATTTTAAATACACAAATCCATATAAAACCAGAAAAAGACAATAAGGTCACTGTATACCTAGAAACTCCAAATGCCTCTCTGCATTCATTTAATGATGAGAAGAATCATGGAGGAAGTGGATCAATTAATTTTAGTAAGACAATAAATTGGGGAGATGTAATTGAAACTCCTTTTACAAAATTCAGATTAATCAACAACCAATCAGGACTAAACACTGAAGTTGAATATTACTTCTATTTCAGGTCACACAACTGGTTAGCAGACAATTACAGATGGAGAGTTTCTGTATCACCTTATAAAGACGGAAGTTCGATCATATACATCTCAACGACAGGCTTAAACACCAACAAAATTGTAAACTTTCTAAATGCTTTAAGTACTGTATATTTAGAGCAAAGTTTGGAACGCAAGAACGAAATTGCTTCAAGAACAATACATTTCATAGACAATCAGCTAAATAATGTTGCCGACAGCTTAAGAAAGACTCAGGAAAAATTAATCAGCTTTCGCAAAACAAATACATTCAGTGCCCCTTCTGAAATTACAAGTCGTTTTGCTGAACAATATTTTGAATTAGAAAAAGAATTTAGGTTAATAAACTTACGCAAAGAATATTACAAAAACTTAAGCACTCAAATTTCAAATAATCCTTCAGGCGAAGATTTTCTGTTACCAGCCTTTTCTGATGATGCAAATAGCCTTATTTCTAACCTTGTAGTTGAAATGCTTGAGCTAATTAATGAACGTACCATAGTTGAAGCTCAAGGAACAGAAATCAATCCATATTTAGATGAATTAGATCGAAAAATTGAAGTAAGCAAGCAAAATTTATTGACTGCCCTGGACAAGCTTCTTGAAAATATTGATATTGAAAAAAACAGGTTAAAGTCTCAGATGCAGGAACTAGCTTTAAAATTAAATCAACTTCCTGAATTAGAAAGAAAGTATCTGGATATAGAACGCAACTACAAGCTAAATGATGCGATATATACATTCTTGCTTCAGAAACAGAGTGAAACTCAGATTACTAAAGCATCTAACACTCCGGACAATGAAATTATAGATGAAGCGGCAATAACAGGTGTTGTTTCTCCAAATCGTAAAAAGAATACTCAACAGGCATTAATGTTAGCTTTCGCTATTCCTATTGGAATTATTGTTTTAAAAGAATATTTAAATAATAAGATAAGAGACAAGCAAGATCTTAACTCTATTTGCCCTTCAGTTCCTGTAATCGGTTACGTTCCACAATACAAAGGCCAGTTTCATAATGTGATTGAGGAAGAACCATTCTCTAATATATCGGAAGCGTTCCGGGGCATACGAACTAAATTAAAGTTTATGTGTCCAACTGAAAAGACATCAGTTCTTACCATTACTTCAACAAATACAGGAGAAGGAAAAACATTTTGTGCTCTTAATCTTGCTACAGCCTTTGCTATATCAGGTAAAAAAACTGTTCTTGTAGGATTCGATTTAAGAAAACCAAGGTTAACAGAGATATATAAACACCATAATCATGATGGTCTGTCGAATTACCTCATAGGACAATCTAAAGTAAAAGATATTATTTATCCTGGTGGTGTAGAAAATTTAAGTATTATTCCATCCGGAGCAATACCTCCTAATCCATCAGAACTGATATCAAAATCCTACACATCTGATTTATTTAAAAAATTAAAAGATGATTTTGAAGTAATCGTGGTAGACTCCCCTCCAATTGGAGTTGTTGCTGATGCCAGAGTGTTAATGGAATATAGCCATTGTCATTTGTTTGTGATCAGATCTAACAAAACACACAAGGAACATTTTAAACATACTATTCAAAATCTACTTTCTGAAGGTGTTAATAACATAGGATTTATATTAAACGACCTAACACAATCTACAGGAGGATATAATTATTATACCGAAAGGTATTATATGGAAAATAAAAAATAAGAATATTTGATATTATATGATCATTCAGGAAAATTTCTCATTAAAAAATCATCACACTTTTCATTTTAATGTTTTCGCAAAATATTTTGTTGCCCCTAAATCACAAGAGCAATTAATTGAGATAATTAATGATCGTATTGTAGATAAAAAGGATATGTTAATTCTTGGAGAAGGCAGTAATATACTGTTCACCGGGGATTATCAAGGGTTAGTCATTAAACCTATAATTGACGAGATCAAGATTATAGAATCAACCAATCATAAGGTTTGGGTTGAAGTTGGATCTGGTGTACAGTGGGATGCTTTTGTAAGCTGGGCTGTTTCAAACAACTTTTATGGCATTGAGAATTTATCGCTTATTCCCGGAAATGTAGGTGCTTGTCCGGTGCAAAATATTGGTGCTTATGGCATAGAAGTTAAGGATGTTATTACTCATGTAAATGGGATATTTATTGACAGTGGTAATCCATTTAGTCTCAAAAACAAAGACTGTAATTTTTCATACAGAAACAGCATATTTAAAAACGAACACAAAGGTAATTTTATTATCACTTCAGTTTGCTTTGAACTAAGTAAAGAAGAGAACTATCACTTAAATTATGGTGATGTAAATGCCAAAGTTGAAGAGTTAGGTGGAGTAAATTTAAAGAATATCCGAAAGGCCATTATTGAAATTAGAGAATCTAAACTACCTGATCATAACATATTTGGCAATGTTGGTAGTTTCTTTAAAAATCCTATCGTAGATAAAATTATTGCTGATAATATTAAGAAGGAATATCCTGAAGCACCTGTATATCCTGTTTCTGAAACGCAATCAAAAGTTGCTGCAGGATGGATGATAGACCAGTGTAATTGGAAAGGCAAATCGTTAGGAAATGCAGCTGTCCATGATAAACAAGCTTTGGTACTCATCAACAAAACTGGAAATGCAAGTGGTGAAGAAATTTTAAATCTTGCTTCCAAAATAGAAGAATCGGTCTTCAATAAATTTGGCGTCCAAATTGAAAAGGAAGTAAACGTAATCTAAAAAACATTGCAGTATTCGATAGCACAAACAAAACATAAAAGCTATCGTAATACCGCAACGAGTAATAATAGGAAACCCAATCTTTCCTAAGATGATATTTTAATTATTTCAATTCTGATTTTGCATTATTGATAAAGATTTCTCAAACTCTTTTTTGAGAATTTCTACTACAAATTCAGGAACTACCATAGGAACTCTGGTTTCTTTATTAACAAAAACCACTTCCGAATTTCCTTTACTAACCAATTTTCCTTCCTGATTTTTTATCTCAAAGAAAAATTCAAATCTAATTTTTGGCAATTCTTTTATTGTTGTTTTTATGGTTAACAGTTCATCATATCTGGCAGGTGTTTTATACTGAATATTAAATGAGATCACAGGAAGCATAAAACCTTTTGCTTCCAATTCAAAATCATTAATTCCATACTTCCTCAACAACTCAGTTCGTGCCTGATGACAATAGGTGACATGATTGGCATGATACACATATCCCATTTGATCTACCTCATCATATCTTGGTCTTATTTCAAATTTATCTACGATCATTATACTTATTTAATTTTCAGATATTTTATTCCAGATTTCTTTTATCTGCTTAGCGATTTCAGAATCAGGTATATATTCAACCAGTGTTTTTCCCTCAACCATTGATGCTACCCATTGTTTATCAAAAGGAATTTTAGCCAGTAATGGAATATCATTCTCATTAAAATACTTTTCTAACTCTTCACTTACAGAAATATTAATATCTGCTTTATTAATAATTCCCATGACAGGAATTTGAAATGATTTTACTAACTCTACCAATCTTTCTGCATCATTTAATCCTGATTTTGTTGGTTCCGTAACCAAAACTACCAGATTAGTACCTGAAATCGAAGATATTGCAGCACAACCTATCCCCGGAGGTCCGTCATTTATTATAAAATCAGCATGATGATCTTTGGCTATATCTTTCGCTCTGCTCCTTATTTTCGAAACTAAACGACCTGAATTTTCTTCACCAGGTCCCATTTTAGCATGAACCATAATCCCATATCGTGTTGACGAAACATACCAGGAATTATCTTTGTTCACTTTTGTTGTTATAGATTCTGTTGGACAGATTCTTTCACAAAGTCTGCATCCTTCGCAAAGAAAATTATTCACTTTATAGGAACTATCTTCAAACTTATCTATAGCATTAAATCTACACTTATCAAAACACACTCCACATTCAGTACATGTATCATTATTGATGATGGCATAACTTCCACTTTCAAACGAAAAAAACTCTTGCACTTTAGGTTGAAGCAGCAAATGTAAATCAGAAGCATCTACATCATTGTCACACAAAACAGCATTTTTAGCAACACTAGCAAGAGCTGCCGTAAACGATGTTTTACCAGTTCCTCCTTTACCGCTAAGAATGGTAATTTCCTTCATTTACAAATATTTTTTGACTCAATACATTCACAATATTAATAAAATCACTCTTTAACGATTCTGGCATATTATCACCCAATAGACCTTCTGCATAAAGAGTTGCAAATTCTCTCCTAAACGGTATCTCACCAATAATCTCTATATTATTATTTAAAAGATATTCTTCTGTTTCATGAGATCCCAAACCTGCCTTGTTAATGATTACACCATAACTTTTACCAAGATCCTTCAGTAAATCGACAGTTAACTTAAGGTCATGCAATCCAAAAGGAGTTGGTTCTGTCACCAATACTACATAATCAGCATCCGAAACAGATTGTACAACAGAACAACTGGTTCCTGGGGGAGCATCAAAAATTATTATATCACACTCATTATTAACCCTATACTTCAACTCTTTAATCAGCATAGTTTGCATAGCTGAACCTATACGTAATTTACCTTCGAGCAAACCTTTACCATAACCTAGATTGTAGTTTGTTACATTTCCTATAGGATGTTCAATTTCTTGCAGAGCACCTTCCAGACAAGCGACAGAACATGCACCACATGAATGACACAAAACATCATTAACCTGAATAAATTGAACTGGAGGAATTATTGTTAGAGCATTAAACTCGCAATATTCTGAACATTTTCGACAGTAAGTGCATAAATTTTCATCAATTCTGGGAATCATTTGATTTATTACTTCTTGCAATCCCATTTTATGCTTAGGAAAGAATAATAAATCATTAGGTTCCTCTACATCACAATCAACAATTTGAATATTATTAGTAACCTCTTTTGCTAAAAAATGATATAAATTAACTGCTACTGAAGTCTTTCCTGTTCCTCCTTTCCCACTTGCAATTGCTATTTTAAAACTCATAATAACTCCTTTTTTATTTAACTACTAAACTCCCCTTAGGCACTCCTAGCATTTCTGCTATTGGATCACATTTTGCCATAAGTAAAAAACAAATAGATTTATTCTTTAAATTCATTAAACCTTCAAAGTTTCCCTGTCCTTTTGATATAATTAAATCTGCAGAATTAAAACATTCTATAAACTCATCAGAACAATAATCCAACAAGGTTGATGGTGCATCAAAACCATTTGAAATAACATTGCACACCTGATTCAAAGAAACAAAACAGGCATCTTCATAAGTAACATCATTTATTACAGGTTTACCCCTGACTGCATAAATTAAATTTGGGTGTTGCAATAATTCTATCAATAATTTATCAAATACAATCTCTCCTGCATTATCACCTAAATACAAGATACTTTCAGCTTTTTTAATTTTTGCTAAAAATTCAGAGGTATGGTCAATTGCAAAAGGTAATTCAGTGAGTTCTTTAATTTTCTGAGTAATATCTGCAGGTTGAGTATGAGCTCCATAATCAATTATATTACCTGCAACCGTTAATTTAACAGCAGTATATAATGGATCATTAGTGTTTAGCGCAAAAGATTTCCAATACTCATAATCTGATAACAGAATCTTGTTGGCATGTAATTTTTCTTCCTGATAAAGAGTATTACATTTTAATTTTTCACTGGCCAATCTATGAATATAAGTTGCTATAAAAGGATTTGAACAGTCTTTGCATTCATTTAAAATACTCTTTGACCCTATTATTAACTCCTCTGCATCTTCATTCGATAATTCAAATTTCTGAATTAGTTTATCAATAGTATTAAGATGGCAGTTATAGCATAAATCAACCATATTAATGGTCGCAATAATTTGCTGTAAACGATAATGATTCAGATAAAAAACCATCTATAAGTTCGTTTACAGAAAGCTGTGGAGCTCCCACAAATGCATTTACTCCATTCGATTGAAATAACTGAATGGCTTTTTGCCCCATTCCTCCGGCAATTATATCCGTTACTCCTTTTTCAGATAAGAACTTAGGCAAAAGTCCAGGTTCATGTGGTGGAGGAACTATCTTTTCTTCCGCTGCAATTTCACCTTTAGTTACAGACACAAGTGCAAAAAACTTACAGTGTCCAAAATGACTATCCAAAACTCCTGCTTCATTTACAGGAATAGCAATTTTCTTGTTCATAACAATTATCATTAAAATTTTGGAAAAAGTAACAGGGTATTAATACAGCAAAACCGTAAACTATCATATATTCATCAAGCAAATTAATTAATATCAGACAACATTCTAATTAACCTGCAATGAAGAAGCCAAGACATCATTAGAACTAAAAATTAATTGCTTAAATACCTGCAAAACACCCTGCTACATGGATATAAAACACTCTATTTTAACTTATTTACAATATCTTGCACTTTTGATCCTTCGTTTTGCAATATAACCATCTGGATATTAAACTTATCCAGAAGATCTTTAGCTTTGGGACCAAAATCACCACTGATTACTTTACCTACACCTAATTCTACCATACGTTCTGACACTTTTAAACCAGCACCATTACTATCATCTGCATTTACATTTTCAATAAAATTACATTCTCCGCTCTCTTCATCATGTAAGCAGAACCATGCAGCTCTTCCAAAACGTAGGTCAAAATCAGAATCCAAAGAATCACCTGTTGATGTAATTACCGTTTTCATACGTTTAATTTTTAAGTACTAAAGAATTTTATCTGACATACATTATAATGTAGTATCTCATTACATAGTAATCTTCTGTCAAACAGATCTCATTAATTTCTTATGGCTAAATAATAATTTAATCTATTATTGATTAATTAACTCAGTTGATGATGACTTACAAATTGGACAATTTGCAAGTTCAACAGATGATGGTTTCGTAAATTTTGCGTGACAATCGTTACAAACAAACCAAATTCCATCTAATTCAACATTTCCATAAACAGTAACAATTTCCTTTGCTTCTGTTAACGCTTTTGCCATTTTTCTCCTTGCACTTTCATAAATTCGGGCAAAAGTTGGACGAGAAACTCCCATTAATTTTGCAGCTTCATCATGATTAAGAAGATCATAATCAGCTAACTTAATCGCTTCATATTCTTCATATAATAACTCCACTACTCCATTTGAATCTCCATTTATTCCATAAGGCTTATAACCTTTGAATTTAGGTGGAGCAACAATTTTTCTTAATGTTTTTCTTCTTGGCATAAGAACTAAATTCAATTCAAATGAGAATATTCTCTCTGCAAATATATAGAGAATATTCTCATTTGAAAGTTATTTAATATATTTTAATAAAAATTTTTACTCAGACTGTTAAACGTCTTATGACATAACTACTAATGATCAACACTATAAAATTATAATGTTAACCATCAATAGCCTAATTCTGTGGTAAGATATGAAATAATGTAATTGCTTACCCAATTAATTAACTTGGTGTGCAATTGCTTTATTTATTTTTTTAATCTCATGAATTACAAAGTACACCGTAATCAAAGCTGAGATAGAATCTGCTATTGGAGCGGAAAGCCACACTCCTCTTAATCCAAGATAATCAGGTAGAATAAATAAACATGGAATTAATACAATTACCTGTCTCAATAAGGATAAAATACTAGCTAAACCAGCTTTTCCTATTGACTGATAATAATTTCCTATAATTATCTGAAAACCAACCAAAGGCAAGGCCAATAAAAATAGCTTTAATCCCTGAACTCCAATTTCTAAAAGCTCCTTATCGTCATCATTAAAAAGTAAAATAATCTGCCTAGGAAATAACTGACTTAGTAAAAATCCAAAAACAGAAAAAATAGTAGCAGCAACGATAGCAATTACTAAAGTATGTTTTACTCGCTTATAAATTTTAGCTCCATAATTAAACCCAATAATTGGTTGCATTGCCATGTTTATTGCTAAAACAGTCATAACAATTAACATCGTTACACTCATGATTACACCAAGCGCACCTACAGCTAAATCATTTCCATGCTTAATTAATTGAAAATTATAAATTCCAAATACAGCACTAGAGGCCAATTGCATACTAAATGGAGCAAATCCTATGGTTATAATGTACCAAATAATATCTCTTTTAAGAGCCATATTTCGGAAGTACAATTTAATCACAGAACGACTGCTTTTAAAATGAGCTACAACCCATACACAAAGAACTATTTGAGAAATAACAGTGGCATATGCTGCACCTTTTACTCCCATATTCCATTTCATGATAAACAACCAGTCAAGAACAATATTAACACCGGCACTTAAAAGCATGGATATCATTGCAACATTGGCACTACCTTCTGATCTGATCAAATTGTTGAGTGCATAACCGACAACGTTAAAAACTGCACCTGCCAAAATAATATTTAAATACTCTTTAGCGTATCCATATGTTTCTGCATTTATACCAAAGAAACCTAATAAAGGATCACTAATAGCAAAGCCAATGGCAGTTATTAATGCTGACACTATGATCATTAAAACAAATGAGTTACCTAAAACCTTTTCTGCTCTATCAAAATCCTTTTTGCCTAAATTCAAGGAGATTCTTACACCAGCACCCATTCCTACCATCATTCCAAATGCCATCATAATAATCATAATTGGAAAGATTGCACTTAATCCAGCCAGGGCTAAAGAACCAACCCCCTGTCCTATGTAAATTCGATCAACAATGTTATATAGAGAATTTATAATGACTCCGGCAAAAGCCGGTAAAAAATACTTCCACATTAATTTTGGAATAGACTCGAACTCTAATTCCTTTACATTCTTACTCTGCTTACTCATTATAAAATTTTAAAACGCCAAAGTTAACTATTTTAGATTTGAAAAGGATTCTATAAACATTCTATATAAACTCATTATGTATAAATAAAAAACTCTCGTTTTGTATATCTAATTACACAACGAGAGTTCAATCTGAAAACCAATAAATTTATAATTATTCTTATTGTTTAGGTCACACAGTTTCTTTATATCGTTTTTCAGATCTATTTAACACAACTAATAAACTCTAAAAAATTTAAGGTTTAAATCTCCTTCATTTTTTCCTTAACATCATCTATGGAATAAGCAGGAAGGTGACAACAATTATTTTTACACAAATGAAAAACCAATTGCTCGCTTTCTTTATTCTCAGCCAAAGGAATTTCATGATCTCCTGAAGCTAAAAAAACATAAGGATCATATTCCATTAGTATTTCCTTATGAGCTTTATCTTTACCTTTACCAGAAAGTACCAATTCATAGTTTTCATGTATAAAGAATAATTTTAAACGTTGCCAGTTGGCGTAATATTTACCATGTTGATCAATACGACCACTTAAATTCTTTAGCATCTGTAAAGATGTTGAGTAAGCCTCTTTATTTAAGAAATATTTACTTAATCGATATAGATTTAAAGCCATTACTGAATTTGAAGCAGGAATTACATTGTCTGCAGTTTCACTTTTTCTTACCAGTAAAGGATCATCATTTATAGATGTATAATAGAACAGTTGATTATCGTCATTAAAGAAATGAGCAGTAGCATATTCACATAATTCATTCGCTAAATGAATCCATTGCTCATCAAAACTGGCCATATATAATTCTATCCAGGCATCTATCAGTAAAGCATAATCATCTAAAAAGGCATTGATACTTCCTTTTTTACCTTTAAGAATTCGCCATAAACCGCCATCTTTTTGAAAAGCCTTATTTTTAATAAATTCAGAGGCTTTAACTGCATCTTTTAAATATTCATCATTGCCGGTAGCCTTATACGCCACAACCAAACCTTTGATCATAATTGCATTCCACGATGTCAGAATTTTATCATCTAATGCTGGCCTTGTTCTTTTCGACCTCTTTTCTAGTAATAAACTCTTACTTGTATAAATAGATTCTCTTACTTTATCAGCCTCAAGCCCCTTTTCGATAGCAAACTCATCTATCGACATCATCTGAAAAAGAACATTTTTGCCATTTTCCCAGTTTCCGTCTTCAGTTATATTAAATAATTCACAAAATAGATAACTATTTTCTTTTAATACAACCTCTATCTCATTCTTAGTCCAAACATAATAATGACCTTCTTCACCTTCACTATCAGCATCTAAGGAAGAGTAAAAGCCACCTTCAGATGAGCTTAATTCTTTTTTTACAAAAGCAATCGTCTCATCAACAACCTTTTTAAACAAAGGATTTTTTGTGATTTGATAAGCTATGGCATATACTTCAATCAATTGTCCCTGATCATACAACATCTTTTCAAAATGAGGTACTTTCCAAACAGCATCCACTGAATATCTTGAAAAACCACCTCCCAGATGATCATATATTCCTCCCCAGGCCATTCTTGAAAGACTCAAGTTAACATACTCTAAAATATCTGAATCCTGATTTTTCTGAAGATAAGCTAATAAAAAATGGTATTCAACCGGCATAGGAAACTTTGGAACTCCTTTATTTCCTCCCCAAACCAAATCTAAATTTGGCTTCCACTTTTCAATAGTTTCCTTCATTACTTCATTAGTAAAAAGAACTGAATCTTTAACTAAACCTACAAAATCCATCCTTTCAATTCCAGCCTTAATTTGTAACGCTAAATCTTCAAGTCGAGGTCTATCATCATCAAACAAATGTTTCACTTCTTTCAAAAGATTCATCCATTGACGTTTCTGAAAATAAGTACCTGCAAAAAACGGCTGTCCATTAGGTAGTGCAATTATATTCAGGGGCCATCCTCCTCTTCCTGTTGTTAAGTGAGCCACATCCATAAAAACATGATCCAGGTCCGGACGTTCTTCTCTGTCTATTTTTATAGAAACATAATGCTCATTCATATATTCAGCAACTTCATAACTACTGAAGCTTTCTTTTTCCATTACATGACACCAATGACACGCAGCATATCCAATAGAGATTATAATCAGCTTATTCTCATTCCTGGCTTTTTCCAAAGCTTCTTTTACCCAAGGATACCAATAAACAGGATTTTTGGCATGCATTAATAAGTAGGGGCTCATCTCATTAGCTAAAGCATTTTTAGCTTCTATCATAAACAATTCTTTAGTTTTTCATCCATTAGTTATTATGCCAAACACATGAAATTACAATAAGGTTTATTTATGTTGAGATTTTTTTCTGAATAAAATTCCAGGCAATTTTTATTAACACCCACAACTTCCTCCTCGTATTAATTGAATATCAACAAAATAACATAGAACTTTTTACTATAATAATTAAATATTCGCTTCTGATTTAATAGGAATCCAAAAAGAAATCATTACTTAAACAGATATGAGTATAGTACCTTAAAATATTTATATTTGCAGCAAATACGATTTCAATGAACGAACAGTTATTACTTGATCTGGTTAGAACACGAATGCCTTTCGGCAAATACAAAGGGATTATCTTATGTGATCTTCCTGAACCATACCTTGTTTGGTATCATCAAAAAGGATTTCCCCAAGGAAAATTAGGTATGCTACTTGCAACTCTTTATGAGATTAAATTAAACGGATTAGAATACTTATTAAAACCTCTTAGGTAAAATACTTAGCACATATTACACCATAATAATCAACACAATAGACATAAAAAAACACAAAAACATCATATTTATTGATTATCGTTTTTGAATACAATAATTTATGATGTTAAAAAAGATGAAATTTGTCATAATTTTTCATCTCCTTCTGACTGTGTTTACTTTGATTTATTATTTTTGTTTATTGAAAACATTACAAAACTCATGGCTAATAATAGAGAGATCATTCTTGTTAATATCTCCGGAGAAGATAAACCCGGATTAACTTCTTCATTAACAGAAATTTTATCACATTATAACGTACAAATACTTGACATTGGTCAAGCTGTTATTCACGACGATCTTGGATTAGGAATTTTATTTGAAGTTCCTCAAGCTTATGAATCAGCCCCTATTTTAAAAGACTTACTTTTTAAATCATATGAAATTGGTGTTAAAATTAAATTTACCCCTATTTCAGAACAAAGATATGGAGAGTGGGTTACACACCAAGGTAAAGAGAGATTTATCATTACTTTGTTGGCTCGAAAAATAACTGCTGAACACATGGCTAAAGTGACTCGTGTTATTTCGTCTCAACAATTAAATATCGATACAATCACTCGTCTTTCAGGTAGAATTGACCTTAATAACGAACCTACTCAAAACAAAGCTGTTGTTGAGTTTTCGGTTAGAGGTACTCCTATTGATGCAGAGATTATGAAAAGTGACTTCATGGAACTTTCTAGTAAAATTGGTGTTGATATTGCATTTCAGGAAGACAATATTTTCAGAAGAAACCGTCGTTTGGTTTGTTTTGACATGGATTCAACTCTTATTCAAACTGAGGTTATTGATGAATTAGCAGAAAGAGCCGGAGTTGGAGCTAAAGTAAAGAAAATCACAGAAGCTGCCATGCGTGGTGATATTGATTTTAATGAAAGCTTTATTCAGAGAGTTGCTTTATTAAAAGGCCTTAATGAGAATGTAATGAAAGAGGTTGCCGAAAACCTTCCTATTACCGAAGGTGCAGAACGCCTTATGAAAACACTAAATAAATATGGTTACAGAACTGCTATTTTATCTGGTGGATTCAACTATTTTGGAAACTACCTTAAAGCAAGATTAGGTGTTGACTATGTTTTCTCTAATGAACTTGAAATCAAAAAAGGCAAGTTAACAGGAAAACACATTGGCGATATTGTTGACGGTAAAAGAAAAGCAGAGCTACTGAAATTATTGGCTTTCAAAGAAGATATTCATTTAGATCAGGTTATTGCTGTTGGAGATGGTTCTAACGACCTTCCAATGCTTCAGTTAGCTGGATTAGGTATTGCTTTCCATGCTAAACCAAAAGTAAAAGCAGGTGCAGATAATTCAATTTCTACATTAGGATTAGATGCTATTCTTTATATGCTTGGTTTCAGAGACAGAGAAATCAACAAATAAAAGAATTAAAGGAGCATGAAGAAGGGAGCATAGAGAAAAAAAACTATAAAAAAAGCTACACTTGAATTTCAGGTGTAGCTTTTTTTCTTCAGTCGTTAGCATCTTGCCATTAGTGAATTGTCATTAGTTTTTTAAAACTATTAAATCAAACATTCAACAGCCTGTCAGTCTCATTGATATCCAACATTCTACAATTCACTTTTAACTCGTATCTATCTGAACTTAATGATTTTCTTCATAGTACCATCATAAATATTAAATTTATGATATCCGCATTCAAGAGCACCATTATACAATCTTAGTTTCTCTAATGGTTTCAAACCTACATTCTTTAATGCTTCCTTATTAGAAGTAATAACCCAGGCGTCATATCCGGTAAAGGTATGCTTTAACTGATTTCCAATCATTCTGTAAAAGTCTACCATATCCTTATCCTTCATCAAACGCTCTCCATATGGTGGATTCATAATGATCATTCCCTTTGGATAATGAGGTTCTAGTTTTTCAAAAGATGACACTGAAAAGTTAATATCTCTGTTAAATCTAAAGCCTAGAGCAGATTCGCGAGCAATATCAATAGCTTTTACCGATGCATCACTACCAAATATTTTTAATCGCGGATGCTCAATTTTATCCTTGGCCTCTTCTACTATCTTATTCCATAACGCCTCATCATAATCGTTCCAACCCATAAAACCGAAACTCTTTTTATGAAGTCCAGGAGGATAATTACGAGCATACATCACAGCTTCCATCAAAATAGTTCCTGACCCACACATCGGATCAATCAATGCCATTTTTTTATCCCAGCCAGAAAGCAAAACCATCCCCGCTGCTAAAACTTCATTAAGCGGAGCTTTATGATTGCCAACTCTATAACCTCTCTTGTGTAATGAATCACCTGAACTATCCATTGAAATTGTAACACTATCTTTTGCTACATGAATAACCAATCGTACCGAAGGATTTTCAACATCAACAGAAGGACGCTTACCAAATTTATCTCTAAACTGATCTACAATAGCATCTTTTGCTTTTAATGCAACAAACTTGGAGTGAGTAAAAATTTCAGAATAAACAACAGGATCAATAGCTAAAGTATTGTCAACCTCCATAATCTGTGACCAATCATACTTTTTAACGCCATCATATAACTCCTGTTCGTTTTTAGCAGTAAATTTATAAATGGGGTGAAGTACCCTGATTGCAGTTCGCAACAACAAGTTTGATTTATACAAAATTTCTTTATCCCCTTCAAACTCTACGGCTCTGTTAACCTCTATAATATTCTGAGCCCCTATTCCCTTTAATTCCTCAGCTAGAACACCTTCCAGCCCATGAAAAGTTTTTGCAATCAGCTTCAATGTAATATGTCTTTAATGAATAACTTATAAGGCAAATCGTCATCGCCTTTTCCGTTGCGAATTTAGATCAAATTGCTTGTTTTTACAATATCATAACAAAAGATTCATCTTAAAAAAACTAAATTGAGGAAACACAAAAAAAATCGCTATGCTAAAGCCCTTAAAATGAATACTTCAACATAGCGACATTAGGATGTTATAATCGTAGCTTTAAATCCTGATTAGATTACTATCTTCTTACTCTTCATCACTTAGCTTTTCTATACGTTTTTTTATTTTCTTAATAACGGACTCAATGCTAGCTTCTGGCTCAATCACATTATAATCACCCCAAAACTGAGGATCTGAAAATCCGGAAACCTGATCCTGAAGAACAATATTATTTTTCATTCTTTCGCTTACTTTAAATGGTTTTTCAGAAGCTTTACGCCAATCTGTAACAGCCATTTCTAAAGTTGAAGTATAGGTAGTATTAAACCATTTTTTCTTCCAGTCTACTTTAAAAGTAATCTGTCCTCTGGAATAACCATACATCCATTTACCATCTTGTTTACGGTAATTTACCATATAACTGGCTTCTGTTGGATACACGATTGCCCCCACCGGTTTACGTTTAATAAACATGGCTGATGCTTTTTGCTTATCCTCAATATTGATACTGTAATTGGCACTTGTTACAGCCATCGATTCTGCATCAATGTACAATTTACCATAAAATAGAGGATCTTCAACATAAGGCTTCTGAACAAAACTTACCACATAAATAATCTTATCATTAACCTTGGTTATAGTTTCAAGATTAAAATTATAATAATCCATATCTTCTGTATTAATGATAGAAAATGGTTCCTTCATAATATCCAACATTAAACTCGAATATGGACCTCCTTGTAATTTAAAAGTAAGTGTATCCATTTTTGAATAATCAGCATCCTTACGAGCCTTATACAATCTCATTCCATCTAACTTATAATTTGAATAAGCTTGTTTATGAACATCAATTACAGCCTCAGCTAAAGATACATAATTACGTCTACGCTTAATTGTCTCTCTGTAAAAGGTAGTCATACGTAGAGGTTCTTGCATGTAGTTCTCTTTTTTACGGGCTATAACTTCACGAATGATCTGGTTTGCATCTTTTGGTAAAACACTAACTTCAGCCAATGAAACAGTTAACATATCCAATCTAAGCTTATTTCGATCAGGCTTAAACTCTGATAAAACAAAATCTTTGTTTTTATATCCAAGGTAAGAAACGTGTACTTTGCTGTTTGGAGAAACATCTTTAGGTACTTTTAACAAGAAATTACCTTCTGAATTAGAAACAGTCGCAATATTAGTTCCCTCTAAGGTAAGTGTTGCAAATACCAAAGGATCACCAGATTCACTATCTATAATTTTTCCTCTGTATTGAATAGTATTTAAGGTATCTGGCAATACTTCTTCTTCTACAACAGAAGATGCAAATATTGACACTGGAGCAATACCTACCATAAAAATTATGGCGATAAGGATTTGATATATCCTTTGTGATGAATTATTTTTTAAAGTTCTCATGGCATTAATTATTTTGGGTATTCTTTCTACCTGGATTAATAAATCTTTCTAAATAAAAGACAACGCTAAAAATATTTACCCCTATCGTAGTTTTATTTTTTTATAATTATTTTAAAGAATCGCAGAAGGTAGTTCTCAGTAGTAGTAGTGGACAGTAGGCAGTTATCAGTCGCTGAAGACCGAAGACTTATGGCATTGTGGCCCAAACATTGCACTTTATTATATAACAAACACACCAAAAAGAGGTGGACACATTGTTAAACAAAGCATTAAGTAGGTAAACAAACAAAAAACAATCCTACATAAATGTAGAATAGCAATTAAAACACAACATTTTGGTACAATTGTTTAACCTCAAAAAATAGATTGTTATGAAAATTTGCTTACCAGTATTAGGAGACAGTGCATTAAAGAAGGAATTATTGGCTGACGATTTCTATAAAGCTAAATATTATGCTATTTATGATATGCTAGAAAAAACTACTACAATCTTTTCTTTAGCAGACTCTGATGCCATATATTTATCTATGAGCGAGATTAAAAAATTAGGGATTGGAATTATTATCACTCCAAATCTTCGTCCTATGGCTGCAAAAATCCTTTTCGACAATGAAATTGAAGTTTATAAAGCCAATGCTTCATTAGTAGAGGAAAATATTTCTTTATTAAAAAGAAGCTTACTAAAAGATTTTACAGAGGCTATGATAGAGAGCAAAAACTCTTGTTCTTCAGATGGATGTTCTTCTTGTTCATCAACATCTTGTAACTAAAAACTTACAGTCAGCAGCTTCTCAGTTGGCAGCCATTAAGCGGCTGAAGACTGAAAACTGTTGACTAAAGACTCTGTTTTTTTTGTTAAGGTGTAGAATTGTTAATTCGCAAAATCATTGATTTGTGTTTCATAAATCAATTCGACAAAACAACGATTAAACAATTAGACACTATTTAATACTAAAAAAGCCACATCTTATAAAAGATGCAGCTTTGATTTATTTTGACAAATAACTAGTGGCTATTTACTACTTCATATTAGCAAAAAAGTCATTTCCTTTATCATCTACAATAATAAATGCAGGGAAATTCTCTACACGAATCTTACGAACAGCTTCCATTCCTAATTCAGGGAAATCAACAACTTCTACAGATTTAATATTTGATTTAGCTAAAATAGCAGCAGGACCACCAATTGATCCTAAATAGAAACCTCCATGTTTTTTACAAGCATCAGTTACCGACTGATATCTGTTTCCTTTAGCTACCATAACCATAGAACCTCCTTTGCTTTGGAAAAGATCTACATATGGATCCATACGGCCAGCTGTTGTTGGACCGAAACTTCCAGATGGCATACCTTCCGGAGTTTTAGCAGGACCAGCATAATATACAGGATGATTCTTCATGTATTCTGGCATTTCTTTACCTTCATCCAACATCTTTTTAATGTTAGCATGCGCAATATCACGAGCTACTATTAAGGTACCAGAAAGGTTTAAACGAGTTTTAATTGGATATTTAGTCAACTCTTTCAATACATTCTCCATTGGTTGATCCAAATCAATATCAACAGCAGGAGCTAATTCAGGAGCTCTTTCAGGAACAAATCTTGCTGGATTTTTTTCCAATTGCTCAAGGAAAATACCATCTTCTGTAATCTTAGCTTTTACGTTTCTGTCTGCACTACAACTAACACCTAGTCCAACAGGACAAGAAGCTGCATGACGAGGTAAACGTATCACTCTTACATCATGAACAAAATACTTACCGCCAAACTGAGCACCAATCTCACTTTCCTGACAAATCTTAAGTACTTTTTCTTCCCACTCCAAATCACGAAATGCCTGACCACCATCATTACCTTCTGTTGGTAAATGATCTAAATATCCTGCAGATGCCTTTTTAACAGTTGCTAAAGTAGCTTCTGCAGAAGTACCACCAATTACTAACGCTAAGTGATATGGAGGACATGCAGAAGTTCCTAAGTCTTTAATTTTCTTCTTAACAAAGTTGGTTAAGTTTTCTTCAGTTAATAAACTCTTAGTTTCCTGATATAAGAATGTCTTATTACCAGAACCACCACCTTTTGTTAAAAATAAGAACTCATATTTGTTTCCTTGTTCAGCATAAATATCAATTTGAGCAGGAAGGTTATTTCCTGTGTTCTTTTCTTCGAACATAGTTTGAGCTACAACCTGAGAGTAACGTAAGTTACGATCTTTGTATGTTTCATATACTCCTTGCGACAAGTAATCAGCATCACAAGCTCCGGTATAAACATCCTCTCCTTTTTTAGCTACCACAATAGCTGTACCTGTATCCTGACAAGTTGGTAAATCACCCTCTGCAGCAACTACCTGGTTCATTAAAATGGTATGAGCAACAAACTTATCATTATCAGAAGCTTCATCATCTTGTAAGATTTTTGCAACTTTTTCAAGGTGAGCAGGACGAAGATAAAAAGAAACATCAGCCATAGCTTCTTTAGCTAACAACTTTAATCCCTGAGGATCTACCTTTAGAATTTTTCTGCCATCAATTTCAATAGTAGAAACATAATCTTTTGTCAACAAACGATATTCTGTGGTATCCTTTAAGATAGGAAATGGTTTTTGATACTTAAAATCAGACATGACTTATTTATTTATTGATATTTTTTTTGAGACACCAAAGATAGTAAAGATTACAACCTAACAAGAATTAGAGCCCAGTTTAAAACAGATGTTCTTGAGCAGAGTTTTTTTATCTGAATAATTAAAGATTAAGTTTTAAGGAAAGAATTAACAAGATGATTAAGAATATCTAATTGTTTAAACGTCGATTTGTAAAATTGTCGATTTGATTTTATATAATTCAAAGATTAAGATCGCCGAAATCAGAAATATCTATTTTATCTTTAAGATAAATTTCTGCAAAAAAACACAATTGATATTCATATTAACTTTCAACTTTTGACTTTCAACTTTTAACTACATACGAATACGGTTAATTTTTACGTAAACCAAACAGCTTCATTCGAAAAAAAAACTATTTTTGTTTGGCTAAAAAATGAAAAGTTTTGAAGGAAAACACAACAAACACTTGGTATGCATTATATACCAAATCCAGAGCTGAGAAAAAAGTAGCTGAAGAATTAAATAAATTAGGTATTACCAATTATTTGCCTATAAAAAGAGAACTTCGTCAATGGAGTGACCGCAAAAAGTGGGTAGAAACTCCTGCTATTAGTTCCTATATTTTTATAAATATTCCCCTAGATAGATATCGAGATGTTTTTCAGGTTAATGGAATAGTTGCATATGTATCCTACAAAGGAAAAGCAGTTACTATACCGGATCATGAGATAGAAGCCATGAAACGCACTATTGAAAACAAGATCGCTTTTGATGTAGAAGCTACCAACATCCGAAAAGGTGAGGAAATTACTGTAACCTCAGGACCTTTAAAGGGTATAAAGGGTGTAGTGGAAACAATTCAGGGAACAAAAAAATTGTATTTAAACATTTCAAACATAGGTTACACCTTAGTTGTTAACTTAGACGAAGCTACTATTCAAAAACAATAGCTTCCATACATAAGCAGGTCATAAACCAATATTTACAAGAACTTGCAAGGCTATTCGCATGCCTACTCACCTCATAACATGGGACTGAGGGAGGCGAAGCTGTAAGAAAAAACAAAGTTTTTTCTGTCGAGTGGTTAAATTGTTTAACTGTTAATTTGATGAAATTAAAAACTTCATAGTTCATTAATATTAATAAGATACATAAGTGCAAATTAACAATTCTTCAATTTCACAAATCAACACAATTAAAATATAAATCATAACTCTTCCAATGAACATACACCCAACAGACATATACCTAACCCGATCTGATAAAGAAAAATATTTAAAGCAACAGGCTAAGGTAATATGGATTACTGGTTTAAGTGGTTCCGGGAAAAGTACCTTAGCACAAGGTCTAGAGCGTAAACTAGCTGAAAGAGGCTATCTTACTCAAGTGTTAGATGGAGACAATATTCGCTCAGGCATCAATAAAAACCTGGGATTTACAGAAGAAGATCGTAAAGAGAATATTCGTCGTATTGCAGAAGTGAATAAGTTGTTTTTAAATTGTGGTATTATAACCCTTAATGCATTTGTTTCTCCAACTAACGACATTCGACATATGGCCAGAGAAATCATAGGCACAGAAGACTTTATTGAAATATTTGTTGACGCAAAATTTGACACTTGTGCACAACGTGATCCCAAAGGATTATACAAAAAAGCAATGGCAGGTGAGATCAAAAACTTCACAGGACTTGATGCTCCTTTTGATAGACCCGACGATGCAGAAATTACGATTAATACTGATGAACTCAATATTGAAGAAGGTATCGAAAAGGCATTGGAGTACGTGTTGGGGAAGGTGAGCATATAATAATGGATTAAGGATTAGAGATGAATGATTATAGATTATAATAAATAAATATATTATATTGACATAATAATCATCTTACCTAAACAACATGAATCATTTTAATTTTGAAAAACTTGAAGTATGGCAATTGTCTCGTTCTTTTGTAAAAGAGATATATTCCATAACAAAACAATTTCCTGATGATGAAAAATATGGACTTACAAATCAGCTTAGAAGAGCTTCAGTATCCATAAGTTCTAATATTGCAGAAGGAAATTCTAGATTTTCACCAAAAGACAAGAGTCATTTTACAGAAATGGCTTATACAAGTTTAATGGAAGTTATAAATCAAGTAATAATCAGTAATGATTTAAGATATTTAGATGATTTCTGTTTAACTCAAATTAAAGAGAAAGCCTTTATTTTAGCTAATAAAATAAATGGATTATATAAATATCAAAGGAGTAATATAAATTAATCTCTAATCATTAATCCTTAATCATCTTAATATGACCATATTAATCACCGGAGCAGCAGGATTTATTGGATACCACTTATGTAAACTATTAAGTCATAGCGAACATCATATCATCGGATTAGATTCTGTTAATGACTATTATTCAGTACAATTAAAGGAAGATCGTTTAAAACAATTGGAACTATGCTCTAATTTTGAGTTTGTTAAGATGGATCTTTGTGACAAGGAAGGTATTGATCAATTATTTGAAGAAAAAAAATTTGAAATTGTTATCAACCTGGCGGCTCAGGCGGGAGTACGTTACAGTATTGAACAACCTTATAAGTACATTGAGAGTAATATTCAGGGATTTATAAATATTCTTGAAGCTTGTCGTCATAACCCGGTGAAACATTTAATATATGCTTCATCAAGTTCTGTATATGGGAATAGTGATGATACACCTTTTTGTACATCACAAAAGACAGATGAACCAGTTTCTTTATATGCTGCTACAAAGAAATCAAATGAGTTAATGGCGCATACGTATTCTCACTTATACAAAATCCCAACAACTGGATTACGATTCTTTACTGTTTATGGCCCAATGGGACGACCAGATATGGCTTATTTCTCATTTACCAATAAAATTACCAATAACGAAACCATAAATGTATTTAACAATGGTAATTTGGAAAGAGATTTCACTTACGTAGATGATATTGTTTCTGCCATTGAAAAATTGATCGATCTTCCATTTGATACTGAACAGGAAAAAGAGAAACCTTATCGATTATTTAACATCGGAAATAACAAACCGGTTAAACTAATGGATTTTATCTCAACTCTTGAAAAGCATTTGGGCATTGAAGCTAACAAACAGTTCCTGCCAATGCAGCAAGGTGATGTTTATAAAACGTATGCAGATATTAATGATCTCCAAAACAGAATAGGATTTACACCCAAAACATCAATAGATGAAGGATTGGGTAAGTTTGTGAAGTGGTATAAGGAATATTATGGAGTGTAGTAGTAATTACTGTAGAATCGCATAATTGTCAATTTGAAGAAAGACCTGACAGCGTTTCGTAAGCAAGCTGTAAATCAAACCTGTCAGCGTCTGTTTAGTGTTAAATCAATTAATAGTAGAATTGCAAAATTGATAGACTAATAATTAAAGATTCAAGACCCAACAACATATGCAAAAAACAAATTAACAATTCGACAAAACAACGATTAAACATATATTACCAAGCAACAATTTTTAATAAGTATAACGGAATTAGAATAAAGGAAACTCTCCTTAATCTCTAATCCATAATCACTTTAATCAAATCAACGAATCCTCAATTTAACAACTAGGAACAAAATAAACCTCGTGTCAAAAAAAAGAAAACAAACTCAGCAAAAACAATTATCTCCTGAAAAATACATACAAACTCAGGCACGTAATTTACCCATCCACGAATGTTTAATCAATAATGACTGGAAGGAAACCGGAATATGTAGCATATTGGTATCCAGAAAACATAGTAATGGAAACTTAACCAGTGGAGTATATTTAGTGGATTTATATTGTTTGGGAGTTAAAGAAGCGGAATGCATATTTAACCAATTTCCTATTGAATACGAGGATTTTAAAGAGGACTATTTCCCTGAAGATTTCTTTGGTAAGATAGACTATACTCTGGCTCATAATATCATTCATGCAGGATTGGAGTTTGCATCTGATTATGGTTTCCAAGCATGTAAAGAATTTAATCAGCGTGCTCAATATATTCTTAAAGAGGATACTGAAGACATAGAATTAATTGAAATTGAATGCGGTAAAAACGATAAACCATTTATTATGGTTGGCGATGACAACCGACAAGAAGCAGAACGAGCGTTAAAACACCTTCAAAACACTCTTAAACCAGGAGACTACCATTTTTCTGAAATGAGATCAATGGGGAATCATAACATAGATTCTGAACTAAATGATATTGATGACTTACTTGACGAGGATTATGATTTTGATGAAGACTATGAAGAAGAAGACATTCCGGTTGAAGAATACCTTTACGAAAAGCCTTTAACAGAAAGAATAGAAGACATCAAAAGATTTAAAGAACTTGAAGATGTAGAAAAACATACAGATCCTGACGAAGCGATTGAATTGCTATACGTTGCAAAACGGTTGACATATAATTACTATGGATTAGATAAAATTGAGGCCTCCAGAGAGAAATTCCTGAAGTTTATGGATGTCGAAATCAATATTGATTCCATACCAAAGTCGCTTTGTGTAACTCAAAAAGACGAACATATTGAGAAAATTGAGGATCTCATTAATGCTTTTGATTTTGGTGAGGACCTGAAAAAATTCAAGATTAAAAAATTAGCCAACGATAATCCTGAAGTTCCTTTTTATAGTTATATGTACATCGTTGATATGACATTAAAAGAAGAAAGTAAAAAAAAGATTGAAAAACAGATTTCCGAATATTTATCCATCTATCCTAATTACACCTTACTTAAACTCGAATACGATAAACATCTGTGCTTAAATGATAAAGAAGCTCTTTTTATCAGTGAAAAGTTAATCAACGAATCATCTATTTCTAAGATTTGCGATAACAGAAAAACAATTCATTCGGTAGAGTTTATGGCTTTTCATTCTGCATTGTTCGCTTTTCTTATCTCTAAAAAAGATGTTTTAGCATTGGATTCGTTTATATATGCAACCAGAATCCTATTTCCTGAAATGGAAGAAGATTTTAGTGAAAAAGAAGTCTTCTGCGAACTCCTAAAAGTTGAATTTTGCAAAAAACATTATGGGAATTAAGGAGAAGGGAGAAGGGAACAGGGAGAAAGTACATTCATCATTCATCATTAATCTTTAATCATTTTAATCAAATCAACAATTAAACACCAACATAAATAAATGTACACCAACATTAACCAATTAGACCTGAATAAACTTTATACTTTTAAAGATTACATTACCTGGCAATTCAAAACCAGGGTTGAAATCATTAAAGGCAGAATATTTAAAATGTCTCCTGCACCCTCTCCTGTTCATCAGGAGGTAGTATCGGCATTAAATGCAGAATTATACAATTATTTAAAAGGAAAATCATGTAAAGTATTTCCTGCACCATTTGATGTTAGATTAGATATTGATAAGGAAATTGCACATACTGTAGTGCAACCGGACATTTGTGTAATATGCGATTTATCAAAAATAGATAACAAAGGATGCATGGGAGCTCCGGATCTTGTAGTAGAAATTATCTCCCCTTCCTCAGCAAAAAAAGATTTACACGAAAAATATGACCTGTACGAACGAAATGGCGTGAAAGAATACTGGATTATACATCCTTATGAAAGAACGCTAACTGTATTTATCCTTAATGAAAAAGGAAAATATATTCCAACCAAACCTTTAACAGAAGGTGACATTGTAAAAAGTGAGATTATAAAAGGATTCGAATTAAACCTAAATAATATCTTTCCAGATCAGGTAAATGAAGAAGATATTGAGTACAAAAGGATATAATAGCATGGAAAAAGGTGAAAAGCCCCTCTAACTCCCCCAATTGGGGAGGACTGATCTATAGCATGGATCAAATATGAGAAAATTCGCACCAATTCGCTGACTAAAATAACAAAACAAATATAATCTGTTTAATCCGCGTAATCTGTGGACAACATAAACATAAATGGAAAACTATACACTCGAAATAAAACCAAAATCAAAATTACTTGACCTTAACCTAAAGGAAACCTGGAAATACAGAGATCTGCTATTTTTATTTGTTCGCAGAGACTTTGTTGCTATTTATAAACAAACAGTATTAGGTCCCTTATGGTTTTTTATACAGCCTATTCTTACTTCTTTAATGCAATTACTGATATTTACTAAAGTGGCTAAAATACCTGTTGATGGTATTCCTCCTTTGGTATTTTATTTAAGTGGTAATGTGATGTGGCAATATTTTTCAAGCTGTTTAACACTTACTTCAAATACTTTTGTAGGTAATGCTGGAATATTTGGAAAGGTATATTTCCCCAGAATCATCACTCCCCTATCCATGGTATTTTCGCAATTATTGAAACTGGGAGTTCAATTTTCATTGTTTTTAGCAGTCTGGATATTTTATATGGTCTTTGGAGGATCTGAAATAAACCTTCATCCAACATGGCATATTACACTACTACCGTTATTAATTGTAATAATGGCCGGATTAGGCTTAGGTGCAGGTATGTTAATCTCTGCATTAACCACTAAATACCGCGACTTTACATTCTTGTTAACTTTTGCTGTTCAGCTTATGATGTATGCCACACCAGTTATATATCCATTATCATTCGTTGAAGGAAACATCAAAGATATCATCATGCTGAACCCCATGACCGGTATCATAGAAACCTTCAGGTACAGTTTTACAGGTGCAGGAACCTTTAGCTGGGAATTACTGGGCTACAGCTTTGTATTTATGTCGGTATTATTATTTTTAGGAACAGTGGTATTTAATAAAGTTGAAAAAACTTTTATGGATACTGTTTGATCCACTAATTACACGAATGGCACGAATTATCATTTCGTATTATTTAAAATTCACCAACAAAAAATACACCTATAATGCCTGACCTACTCAAACAATATCAATTAGTATACAAACATGAAACATACAAAATAATTGGTGCTTGCATGAATGTGCACAAAGAATTAGGGTGTGGGTTTCTGGAAGCAATTTATTCAGAAGCGCTTGAAATAGAGTTTAAAGAACAAAATATTCCATTCAAACGAGAAGTTCCTCTTCGTATAGAATACAAAGACAAGTTTTACATAAATCCTATATAGCTGATTATATTTGCTATGATAAAATTATTATTAAATTAAAAGCTGTTAATTATCTCGAAAGTGTTCACGAAGCTCAAGTTTTGAATTACCTTAAAGCAACAGGATATAAACTGGGTATTCTGGTTAACTTTGGTGAACAATCATTAAAATACAAACGAATCGTGTTATAGTCCACTAATTACACGAATAACACCAATTATTCATTTTTTAATTAGAGTAATTAGTGAATTGAAAATCAGCGAAGCTAAATTCGTGGACAACAAATAAATATGTCGAAGACAATCATTAAAATAGAAAATTCATTGTTTTTTTCGTATTTTAGTCATAGTAATTCATTAATATTTGAATTGTAAAAAATAATCAAGATGTTCTCTAAAGACTACATAACATCCAAAATATCAAATACAATTAAGCAACTTGATTCATCAGCTGAAGTATTTCTATTTGGTTCAAGGGCGCGCAATGAAGAACATAACGATTCAGACTGGGATTTATTGGTTTTAAGTAATAAACCTGTAACTCTTAAAGACGAACAAGCTTTTAGACACAAATTAGTTGATATAGAACTTGAAGTAGAAGAGTCATTTTCGGTTTTTGTATATAATAAGAACGATTGGAATACAAAACACAGCATTACTCCATTTTATAAAAACATAAATAAAGAGATGTATAAAATTTAATGGAACATTCTAAAGAAAACTATATAAAATACAGACTTGAAAAAGCTGAAGAAACACTTTTTGCGGCTAAAGTCCTTATTGAAAACAGACTTTGGAATTCGGTTATTAATAGATTATACTATGCTTGTTTTTATGCTATTAATGCTTTACTTGTCAGTAATAATATTTCTGCGAAAACACACAACGGAGTTAAAACTCAATTCTTCCTTAACTTCATTAAAACAGGATTAATTGATAAAAAATATAGTCTCCTATATTCAGATTTATTTGACTGGAGACAAAAAGGTGATTATAACGATTTCTTCGACTTTAAAGAAGAGGATGTGCTTCCTTTATTTGAACCTTGTAATGAACTTATTAATACCATTAAAACACTAATCCGCAGACAAACCTTTTAAATTGCTCCCAGAGTCGTTTTTATCTGCAAATTTATCAGATCAAACAGATTAAGAAATATCATTTATAATCCAGTATAATTCGAAATTGCGAAGTAATAATAATCTGTACAATCTGTGTAATCTGCGGACAGAAAAACATTGCATAGCAATTAAATAACAAATCCGTTGACAATCATATGTCGAAGACAATCATTAAAATAGAAAACCTTTCCAAACAATACCGCCTGGGTACCATAGGCACGGGCACCATTGCCCATGACTTAAACCGCTGGTGGCAAACAAAAATACTCCGTAACGAAGATCCCTACCTCAAAATAGGAGAAACCAACGATCGCGCCCATAAAGGCCTTAGCGAATACGTATGGGCACTTAAAGACATTAACCTCGAAATAAAAGAAGGCGATGTAGTAGGTATTATTGGGAAAAACGGAGCAGGTAAATCAACCTTATTAAAAATATTATCACGGGTAACAGCCCCAACAACAGGCAGTATAAAAGTAAACGGACGCTTAGGCTCTTTACTGGAAGTAGGTACAGGCTTTCACCCAGAACTAACCGGGCGCGAAAACATCTTTTTAAACGGTGCTATTTTAGGTATGACCAAAGCTGAAGTTCGCTCCAAACTGGATGAGATCATCGACTTCTCCGGCTGCGAACGCTATATTGATACTCCTGTAAAGCGATACTCCAGTGGTATGAATGTGCGTTTGGGCTTTGCTGTAGCTGCCTTTTTAGAACCCGAAATTTTAGTGGTTGATGAAGTTTTGGCTGTAGGTGATGCTGAGTTCCAAAAAAAGGCTATTGGTAAAATGCAGGATGTGAGTAAAAATCATGGAAGGACGGTGTTGTTTGTGAGCCATAATATGGCATCCATACAAGCATTATGTAATATTGGAACAATCATGAACAATGGAGAGATTGTAGATTTTGGAGATACCCGTTCAATGATTACTCAATATATGGAGTTTAACCAACAGAAGACAGCCTTAGATTTAAACCAAAGAACCGACAGAAAAGGTAATCAATCCATCAAAATAGAAAATATCAGATTTATACATTCTGAAACCAAACATTTACTGGATATTATATTATCTGGTACTCCTGTTACTGTTGAGTTTGACTACTCTTGCAATAATCCAGAGGACATTCAAAATGTAAGATTAGCGATTGCCTTTACTTTTTCTGACGGTAGTGAACGTTTTGTACTTGATAATTATTTTACCAATACACAATTCTCCAACATTAAAAACAAAGGTAAATTTAAATGCATGATAAAAAAATGGCCTTTAAATCAAGGTAAATATACATATAGATACAACCTTGATGCTAACAATACTTTAGCTGACAGGCTTGAAAACGCAGGAAGTATTAATGTCGATTTAGGAGATTTCTATGGTTCGGGTAGAAAAGTAGCATCACATTTAAATGGGGTTTTAATAGATCAAGATTGGAGTTAGGATTACTAACATTATAAAATTACAAATTTAATTCATCATTTCATTTTCATGTTAAATTTCAAAAATAAAGTCAAATACAACACCCTACAATTCAATTTTATTGAGAAAAAAGAATGGTCTAAGTATATTGACATTATTAATCCTGGTTTTATAATATTTGATGTTGGAGCAAATGCAGGAGAACTATCATTGTTATTTTCTCATTTCACAGGTAAGAAAGGTTTTGTACATTCTTTTGAACCAACTCCATCCACTTATGAACGCTTATCCTATATTTCCAAAGCAGCCAGAAATCAAAATATTATCACAAATAATATAGCCCTTTCTACCAAGGAAGGAAATATTTCTATATATGATTATGGAGTTGAATACTCAGGTTTAAACACCCAAGCTAAACGTCCTTTAAAGAAACATGGTTTTGATATAGAGCCAAAACAACATATTGAAGTTCCTTGTACAACTTTGGATAAATATTGTACGCAAAATAATATTGAGCATATTGACTTTTTAAAGATAGATGTAGAAGGCGGGGAATTAAATGTGCTGAAAGGCGCTACTAAATTATTAAAAGCAAAAAAAATCAAATGTATTGTTTTTGAATTTGGTCAAACATCATACGATATGGGCAATACTGCTGCTGATTATATATCTTTTTTCAAAGAAGTAAACTATCAATTAACTAATCTGGTAGATGGCTTTCCTGCTATACCGGTAAATGAAAATGGTACAGGAGCACCAATGTCTTTGAATATAGCCAAGCCACTATAGTTTAGCTTTATAATTGACCTAATGATACAGATAAAACTGAAGGATAGATTGGGAAATCAAATGTTTCAATATGCTTTTGCATATGCAACTGCAAAGAAGCTTAAGTGTTCTTTTCGAATTGATTCAACTTCACATGGAACAAAATTATTATGCTATTTTAAGTTAAGAAAACTTGAAAGATACTATTATCACTTTTCTGCTATTAAAAAACGTTATCTCGAATTAAAACAAACTGGACATCAAGATCCTCTGGATGTTTTAAAAAAAATACAGGATCGTACCTATTATAATGGATACTTTCAGTCGGAAATATACTTTGAGGCCTTTGTTTCTCAAATAAGAAAGATGTTTACCGTCAAATCTGCATGGAAAGCGATATTCGATCATGAGTTTGGAGAATTATATAAAAACAACCAAATCCTATGTATTCATATCAGAAGAACAGACTATATAAGTCATGGCAATGAAGCTGTTGGAGGAAGTGATATTACACTACCCTTAGCCTATTATGATAAATGTCTGCATCACAAGGATTATAGCAACTATAAAAAAATTGTTTTAAGTGATGATATGGCATTTGCCAAAGAACATTTTTCGCATTTACCTAATGTTATGATTACACATAATGAGGAGATTATCGATTTTCAATTGATCATGAATGCAGATGTAGTTATCACAGCCAATAGCTCATTTAGCTGGTGGGCGGCCTGGTTAAACCCTAAAAAACAAAAACAGGTATATGCACCACAATACTGGTTTGGTCATAAAACCCAATGTGAATACCCGGTAGGTATTATTCCTCAAAACTGGATTAAAATTGATTTTTAATGAAACTGGCTAAGTTCGACATCTTATATCCACACGAGTATTTGTTGGAACAGCAAAAAAAACACGAGCATGAACTACTCAATATGGATTTTGAAACCTATCTCTCCTGGTTGCATGGCCTAAAAATGGGTTTGTATAACATTTTTGAAAGAGAATTATCACCCAAAGGATGGGAGGTATTTGAATATTACAACCAGGATGATTTATTTATTCATAAACTAGCAGAAAAGTATAAGATTAGTTTTAGTGTTTTTAATTTAATTAAAAAGAAGAACCGAATACTCTGGTGGGATTATAGCTTAAAAGAACTAATTGCAGCTATTCATTTACAATCTTTTCGAAAATCCATTTATAAAAAGATGGTTTTAAAAAGGTATTTACAAATTATTCAACCCAACATTATTTATTTAAGAGAACCATGCCAGATTGATAATTTAGTATGGAAGGATTATAAAAAATCACATTTAATTGTATCCTTTATTGGTTGCAATATGAGCCATCCTCAAAACTGGCTTCCCCATAATTCTGATATCATATTTACTAATATTCCGGATTATGAGCATTTTTTCAGGCAAAACCTAATTGATAGTTATTACCGAGATTATGGAATTGATGCCATAAGTGAAGAAGAGAAAGAACAGAAAAGCGAAATATACGATATAACCTTTATAGGCAAACTGGGAAGCAAGGATCAGGAACGAAAATCTGATACCATGGAAGCCATTGCCCGGCAATTTGATTTTAAATGGTGGGGGCCTCAAGGAGAAATGATACAACAGTACCCATCTTTATTAAAAACGTGGCAAGGATACACTGCCGGAAAAGACCTCTTTACTATATATTCCCAATCAAAGATTGTGGTCAATGATTATGTGCATTCAAACGGAGCGTATGCCGTAAATATGCGTATGAAAGAAGTGATGGGAATGCAAACTTTGTTATTATCAAGAGAGGCGATTAACTTAAAGGAATTTGAGCAAAACAACTTGCTGGTCACTTTTACGAATATAGATGATTGTTTGCAAAAAATTAGCTATTTTTTACAACATCAGGAAGAAAGAAAAATGATAGCCAGAAAGGGTTGGAAATATGTACAGGCGAATTTTGGGTATCAGGATATTTTAAAAGAATGGGCAGATATTGTAAGTAATAAATACAAGCAAAAATTCAATGCTTAGAAAACTTACCCTACTTCTCAATAAAATAGGAGTAGTTTTAAGGTTTAAAACCTTTAACATCCAATCCCCGGGAAATATACAATGGGGCAAACATATCCGCATTTCATTTCCCAATCAGAATGCCAAATTAAAGATAGGTTCTCTTTCCCGGATCGGTCATGGCGTTATTTTTAAGTTGGATGGCTCGCATATCAGTATGGGGACTAATTGTTTTATTGATGATTATGCAGTGTTTAAATTGTGGGGAGGAAATATTGAGTTGGGCGATAATGTGTATATAAATTCCTTTACGGTTTTAAACGGACATGGGGGCTTAAAAATTGGAAACAACGTATTGATTGCTATGCACGTAAGTATTGTTCCCAGCAATCATAATTTTGATAATAAAGATATACCGATTAATCAGCAAGGAAATACCAATAAAGGCATTGTGATTGAAGACAATGTTTGGATTGGTGCAGGTGCCAGAATATTAGATGGGCTTACCATTGGGAGAGGGGCGGTTATTGCTGCCGGAGCTGTGGTTACGAAGAATATTGCTGCCGGAGCTATTGTGAAAGGTATTCCGGCTAAATAAGGATATATGAAGTTGTACGCAATAAAAATAGTTTTATATCTTTCTATTATATGTAGTATCGTTTTATGTGCTAATTTTTTTAATAAAAAAGATCATTCATACTCCACCTATTCAGAGGCCATTATTGATAAGCACGAATTAGCCAAAGGAATATCAAAACCTAAATTAATCCTTGCTGGAGGCTCTAATGTGGCGTTTGGATTTAATAGTAAGGATATTAACAATGAATTTCAGATTCCAATTGTGAATTTAGGTTTACATGCAGGATTAGGTTTAGACTTTATTCTGGATGAATTAAAAATAATTGCTAAACCTAAAGATATAATTATTATTTCACCGGAATATTTCTTAAATATAGAAGGTAATTATCGATTTAAAAAATATGTTTGCGATTTTTATCCAGAGGCTAAAAACTTTATAGAAACAGATATAGTTAATGAAGTCACTGTACGAATAGAGAATAGTCGTAATATTTACAAAAAATTACTGAACATTGATCCGGTTAACACTCAAAGTGAGGTGTATACAAGAAACGGCTTTAATGCATATGGTGATTTAATCTCTCATATCAATAAAAAATCGAGAGAAAAATTAAAGGATAGAAGCTATCTCAAAAAGCATAAATGGGAAGGAATAGTTTATTTAAACAAATTACAAGAATATTGTAATTCGAAAAATATAACAATGTTATTTTCATATCCACCCTATCCTAAAAGTGAGTATATAAAAAATAGTAGTGCTATTAAAAGTTATAATAAGCAATTACAATCGAGCCTGAATATTGAATTATTATCAAACCCGGAAGAATTTGTATTTCAAGACCATTTTTTTTTTGACACTATATACCACTTAAATGGGAACGGAAGAGAGTTAAGAACTCAAAAAACTATTTCCCTTTTAACAAAGAATAAAACATTTTTAACTTGGCTAAATAAATATAGATGCTATTCAATTCCATTGAATTTATAATATTTTTACCTATTGTATTTTTAGTCTATTGGTTTATTACCAATAGAAATTTAAAACTTCAAAATACCTTATTGCTCGTGGCCAGCTACCTTTTTTATGGATGGTGGGACTGGCGCTTTTTATCTTTAATAGCTTTCAGTAGTCTGGTTGATTATCTGATTGGTGTTCAGTTAGGGAAAAGCGATAAACAGCAAAATCGAAAAATTCTATTATGGTGTAGTATATTGGTAAATCTGGGGTTTTTAGGCTTTTTTAAATACTATAATTTTTTTGTAGAAAGCTTTGCTGATGCCTTTACTTTATTTGGAAAGTCATTAGATGTAGAAAGACTTAAAATTATTCTACCTGTCGGAATAAGTTTTTATACCTTTCAAACATTGAGCTATTCTATAGATGTATATAGAAGAAAGCTGGAACCATCAAAAGATATCATTGCATTTTTTGCCTTTGTTAGTTTCTTTCCCCAATTGGTAGCAGGACCTATAGAAAGGGCTAGCAACTTGTTACCTCAGTTTTATAAAAAAAGAACCTTTCAATACGAGCAAGCTGCAGATGGAATGCGTCAGATTTTATGGGGGCTTTTAAAAAAGGTGGTTATAGCAGATAATTGTGCTTTATATGTCGACAATATCTTTGGATCATATGAACATCAATTAGGTACCACCCTACTCATTGCAGGAATACTGTTTGCATTTCAAATTTATGGAGACTTTTCCGGATATTCAGATATAGCCATTGGTACGGCAAAACTATTTGGCTTTAAGCTGATGACTAACTTTAATCTACCCTATCTGTCAAGGGATATAGCGGAATTTTGGAGAAGATGGCATATTTCTCTATCAACTTGGTTTAGAGATTACCTGTATATCCCACTGGGAGGAAGTCGAGGTAACAAGTGGCAAATAATAAGAAACACTTTTATTATTTTTATTGTAAGTGGCTTTTGGCATGGAGCAAACTGGACATTCTTGTTATGGGGAGGCCTAAATGCGGTATATTTTTTACCCTTACTTCTATTTAAGCAAAACAGAAAAAATATGGATGTTGTTGCAGCGACTTCAATATTTCCTACAATAAAGGAACTGCTGCAAATCATAAGCACCTTTTTCTTGACTGTTTTTGCCTGGATTATATTTAGATCTCAATCCATTCACGAAGCTTATAGTTACTTTAAACATATGTTGTGGGATAATTTATTAAAACATCCAGGACAAATTCGTTTTTTCTTCAAGGAAATATGGACGATACAGGTTGTTTACTTTATCCTTTTTATGATCATTTTGGAGTGGATGCAGCGTAAAAAGGAACATACTTTTGAAATAGGTCATCTGCAATCATTACCCAAACACTCGCTATATCTGATTGTATTCTTTTTAATCTTCCTATTTGGTGCCACCCAGAAGGCTGAGTTTATCTATTTCCAATTTTAATTTTTTGTTGTGGAACACTTTGTAAAAAAAATACTGGTATACTGCTTTATAGTTTTTCTCTTTTATTGTACAGCTGCCCTATTCGCGAATGGTTCACATGCACCCACATATAATAAATTCACCTCGCCTAAACAAAAATCGCTTATTATTGGCACTTCTAGAGCTCTAATGGGAATTAATCCTGAAAAAATTAACTCTAAAGTTCAACCGATTAATCCTATTTACAATTTTGCAATAACTGAAATTCAATCATCCTTTGGAGAAATTTATTATAAAGGAATTCAAAAAAAACTGGATAAAACAAGTAATAATTCCATATTTATTATAGCTGCTGACCCGTGGTCAATATCAATAGATAATCGAATTGAGATAGAAAACAAAAAATACAAAGAACAAGGGAGTACTCTTGATAAGGTAAAAAATATAAATCAAAACCCTAATCTGCAATATCTTTTCCAAACTTATTCTTTAAGCTGGGGATCCATCTTCATTAATATGGCAAAAGATAATGACAAACCAGATTGGACCCCACAGAAAAATGGGTGGTTAAAAGTCAATGCTTCATATGACAGTACCACTTTTATGCCTAGAATATATGATAAGATTAAATCATTTAGAGAATATAAAATGCCAAATTTTGAATTCTCTCCAAACCGCTATTCTTATTTGGAAAAGACTATACAGTTACTACAAAAACATGGAAATGTCTTTTTGGTAAGAATTCCTGTTTTCCCGGAAATAAGAGATATAGAAAAAGAATATATGCCTGATTTTGATAATAAAATAGAACTTCTTGCAAATAAATATGGAATTAAATACTTTAATCAATTTGATTGCAATCAATTTGATTATTATGACGGCCATCATCTAATTGGTAGTTCTGCAAATAAATTTAGTATGGATTTAGCAACTATAATTAAAAATGTTACTAAATAATGACATTCTCCATTATTACTTGTACATATAATCCCAATCCTATAATATTTCAAAGACTTATTAAAGCCATAGCAGCTTTGAAAGCCAATAGGCACTTTTGTTATGAATGGATAATAGTAGACAACAATTCAAATAACAAAATTAAATACACCTTTAATTTTTCAGAATTACTGATTCCAGTACTTCATGTTAAAGAAAAAAAAGCAGGACTAACAAAGGCAAGAATAGCAGGAACAAAAGCAGCTAATGGTGAATGGTTGATATTCCTTGATGATGATAACGAACCAGCATCCAATTTCTTAGTTGAACTTTCTAAAGGGATTAAAGAAAATCCACAGGTTAATTGCTGGGGGCCTGGTAATATAGATGTAGAATATATTGGCAAGGTGAAAAAATGGTTTTTAAATAATAAATCATACTTTCAGGCAAGAAATGAAGAAACCAAATTTGGACATGAAAAACACATGCAGCCTTATTATCCAATAGGCACAGGATTATGTATAATCAAAGAAGCAATGTTGGATTATGTAAAAAAAATTGAATCTGATATGTATAATGTCTCAGACCGAACAGGTCGAAGTTTAGTTTCTGGTGGTGATACACAAATAATTCTTAACAATCAAGTTAATGGAGGTATCGCCGGCAAACTTAAAAAACTTAGCTTAACTCATATGATTGAAGCTAGAAAAGCCAATTTTAAATATTTAAGAAAACAGAAGTTCTGGACAGCAGCTTCTTATCATATGGTGCTACAACAGGTATATTCTGATTTTACAATAAAACAGCCAACCGAATTAAACTTCTATATTTCAGATATTTATATCTTAGCAAAAAGATTTTACTATGAGATAAAGGTAAAAAAGAGAGACTTTAGAAGTGCTTATTTAAATACTTGTGGCTTTTTAGGTGAATATTACGCGCCATACTTTGCTTTAAAGCATAAACCCAATCAATTATTTTATACCATTCAAAAACTACTTAATATCTAATGGGATTACCTGTTATTGTTATTCCTGCCTATAAAAGGCCTGAATCACTAAAAAGGCTGTTATTCTCAATAAGTAATGCTAATTATAAAACCTATCCATTATTAATTATTTCAATTGATGGAGGTGGTTCTGATGAAGTAATTAAAGTTGCAAACGATTTTCTTTGGCTCGGTGAAAAAGAAGTTATTATTCATCAAAAAAATAAAGGCTTAAAGGAGCATATTTTATTTTGCGGTGATTTAACTAAAAAGTACAATGAAATAATTATTCTCGAAGAAGATCTTTTTGTATCACGTTTCTTCTATGATTATGCCAAAGAGGCATTAAAATACTATAAAGAAGACATCCATATCGGTGGTATTTCACTTTATCAATATGAATATAATGAATGGGAAGACATTCCCTTCAAAGCTTTAGTTGATGGGAATGATACTTATTTTATACAAACAGCATCTTCATGGGGGCAAGCTTGGGACAGGAATCAATGGAATACATTTCGATCTTGGTTTCGTCAAAATTCAGTATGGGACATTGATGATGAGAAAATACCACTATTTGTGCGAGGGTGGGGATCTACATCCTGGAAAAAATACTTTATTAAGTATTTAATATATACCAATAAGTATTTTGTTTTTCCAAGGATTTCATTGTCGACAAATTTTGGTGATCCGGGAGAAAATAATGGTTACAAGAACACATTACATCAAGTTAACTTATTAATAGGTGAGAAAAAATGGACATTTGCAAGTTTAAATAATGGTATAAAGTATGATCAATTTTTTAAATTAAATGATTTAAAAAATCTATCTACAAATCAAATTATCTCTAAGACTAATTATACTGCAGAATTAAATCCTTTAGAATTAAATATTACAGAAGGTCTGGTACCTGAATCCTGTTATAACTTAATATCAAAATCTGCAGATTATAAGTATTCATTTAACCTTTCATACAAGGTTATTCAAAAAATACAAAGTGAATTACCTTCATTAAAAAGACAATTGTTAAATCAAATTAAACACCATCTTACCAAACTAGTAAAACATAAATGAAAACCCTTAAATATTATCAATTATTACCGCCAATCTCAGGCTATTCAAAGGAATTCTTCCCTTTTAATCAAGTCAATATTTACTATTCTCCTCCAAAACTAAATTGTTTTGTAAACATTTTAATTAATACTAAGCTTCATCTTTACTCTAAAATTCTTGAGATAGTTATACATCTTTTTAAAACTTTAATCAGTTTAAAAAAAGTTAACTTCTTTTCTGAAGCCTTTATTGTTAATGATAAGTATATCAATAACTACTTTCATTGGGTTAATGATATTCTTCCAAAACTATATTACCTTCATATCAGTTATCCTAATTCAATAGTAATATTGTCAGAAGAGCACAAAAAAATTCCCTTCATACAAGAATCAATTTATATTTTCAAACTACAATATTACTTCATAAGTAATAAAGAAAAAATATATATAAAGAGACTATATAAAGTTGAACCTCTTTCTGGAAATGGAGCGCAGAACCCAGAATTTTTAATACCTGCAATTGATCTTTTAAAGCAAAATTTAGTAAGTAACATAAGTGACAATCTAAAAGTTAAGATATATATAACACGAAGAAAAGCTAATAATAGAAGAACTTTTCCGGAAGGTGAATTGGAAGAATTTCTGAAAAAAAGCAGTTACCTAATTATTGAGGCAGAAAACTTATCTTTCCAGCAACAAGTTGAGCTTTTTAGTAAATGTTCACACTTAATTTCTGTTCATGGAGCAGGATTAACAAACATGCTCTATATGCCTAAAACATCAAATGTACTAGAAATTAAAGAAAAAGGAGATACGAAAAACTACTGTTACTATTTTATGGCTAATGCATGCAAGCATAAATACCTATATTTCTTTGGAACTCCTAAATCAACAAATAAATCTGTACAAGAAAATGATTTGTATATTGATATTGTTGAATTCCAGAAAAGTTTTAACATTTTTAATAAGCACAATTAAAGTAATATTCGATTCTAATGAATATAGCATATATAACCACATATGACGCAAATAATGTTAAGAACTGGTCTGGTTTAGGATATTATATAGCAGATGCTATAAAACAACAAGATAACCAACTTTATTTTATTGATGATTTAAAATATTCTCCTGGATTAACTACAAAAATTAATTATAAGATATCACAGTTTACAAAAAAAGAATATGCTGTAGAGCGGGATATTAGCGTAATAAAAAACTATAGTAAGCAAGTAGATGAGAAACTAAATAAAATATCTGATCGAAAAATAGATATTCTTTTTTCTCCAGGCACCTTACCTTTAGCCTATTCAAAAAGTAAATTACCCAAAGTAATTTATATGGATGGTACTTTTAAAAGTATGATAAAATTTTATAACGAATTTAGTAATCTTTCAAAGAAAACGATTAAAAGTGCTAATCATATAGAACAAAAGGCTTTAACAGAAGCAAATCTTTGTCTATTTGCTTCTGATTGGGCGGCTCAGCATGCTATTGAAGATTATCATTTAGATCCCCAAAAAGTAAAAGTGGTTCCTTTTGGTGCAAATATGACCAGTTCGTTTAATGCTTCAACAATAAAAAATCATATTGATTCAAAAGATTTTGAGGTATGTCATCTCCTATTTGTAGGTGTTGATTGGCAGCGAAAAGGAGGTGATATAGTTCTTAAAGTTGCTGAGTATTTGCAACGAAGGAATATTAAAGTACAATTGGATATTGTTGGTATTAGAAATCTAGAAACTAACAATTTTCCTGATTGGGTGATAAATCATGGTTTCTTAAATAAAAATAAGACCGATGAATTAAATAAATTAATATCTCTTTACCAGCAAGCTCACTTTTTTATTATGCCATCTCTATCTGAATGTTACGGGATTGTTTATTGTGAGGCTAATTCATTCGGAGTCCCTGCCATTGGATATGATACCGGAGGCGTTTCAACTGCTATAAAAAATGATAAAAATGGTTTTTTATTTCCTAAGGATACACATATTGAAGAAATAGGAAATAAAATATTCGACTTAAATCAGGATAACAATGAATATCGTAAACTTGCATATTCATCGTTTATGGAATATCATGAACGGTTAAATTGGAGTATTTCAGGTAAAAAAATAATGCAGCACCTAAAAGCATTGGACCAAATTATGTAATCACTATATATACTTTACAATTAAACCTTAATCTAACTTATGTAGGAAAATAAACAGCAATTTTCGAAGAAACTCTTAGATCAATAAATAAATTGAAATAGTTTTCTTGAGACCAAAAACTAATTATAAAAGATCTTGTTAAACAAAACTAACTATTGATGAATTACAAAAAAGTAAAGATATTCCAGACACTGTTATATCGTTTATTAAGAATTCCAAATAAGACTTTTAATTTTCATACTAATATACATACTAAAGTAGAATCTAACAGATTATTAAGTCTACGGTTAAAAGATGACCAACCTTTAATGGTTGGAAAATTAGGAGAATCAGAGTTACATGTCCTAAGAAACTATTTGGCCATACAGCGAGCTAAAAACCGAGGTTGTTTATTTAAAATTTATGATTTTATTAAACATCGTGAAGAACATCTTTGGACTGGTTTAATAACTATTACAAAAGATTCAGGTTTTTTCCCAAAGGATGAAACTCTGCTAAATAAATTTTCTGAAATCTATATTGAAGCTATTAAGCAATTAGATATTTTCGGAACAATGCATGGAGAATCTGGATGGTACAATAACAGAGGTGAAGACTTTATTTTAAACAAATTTAATAAAAATGTAAAAATAATAAGTGCTATTAGTTTAGAACCATACTGCAGTATGGACAATCCTTATACACTAAGTCTGAAGAATCAAAAAATTCTCGTAATCCATCCTTTTACTGAGTCTATTCAAAACAACTATAAAAATAGGTCTAAATTATTCCCCGCAACAATCTTACCTGACTTTAAACTTATTACATACAAACCTGTACAATCAATAGCATATAATAAAACAGAATATAAGGATTGGTTTGAAGCATTGGAAAAGATGAAGAGTGACATAAATGAAATAGACTTCGATATAGCCTTTTTAGGATGCGGTGCATATGGGCTTCCTCTCGCAGCCCATATTAAATCATTAGGCAAAAAGAGTATTCATATTGGAGGTGCATTACAATTATTCTTTGGGATAAAAGGAAATAGATGGCGTAATCATCCATATATTTCGACCTTATTCAACAAAAATTGGACAGATCCTTTGCAATCTGAAACTCCAAACAATGCAGAAATGATTGGTTTAGGGGCCAAAGATTATTGGTAAAATCTTTATCATCTAGCTTTGTTCTAAAGTTATTTCTAACTAACATCTGATATAATATCCAACCTACATAAATATGGAGATCAAATACATACATTCCGAAGATATTCATAACAATCATGCAGCAAAAGAATTAATACCTATACTTAAAAATTTATTTAATATTAAAGATGTACTTGATGTTGGTTGTGGTATTGGAACTTGGCTTTCTGAATTTAAAAAGCAAGGTATTAAAACTATACTTGGAGTTGACGGAGAATATGTTAATAAAGACTTATTATACAAAAACATTACTCCAGAAGAATTTAAATCATTTGATTTAAACAAATCATTTGATTGTAATCAAAAGTATAGTCTTGTATTATCTCTTGAGGTAGCAGAACATATTGAAGAAAAAAATGCTCGTACTTTTATTCACAATCTATCCAATCATGGAGATAATATATTATTTTCAGCAGCAATTCCTTTTCAAGGTGGTCAAAATCATATTAACGAACAACGTCCAGATTATTGGATTAAAATCTTTAAAAGTTATGGTTATAATGTATATGACATAATCCGACCATTAATATGGGATAACTCCAAAATATTTTGGTGGTATAAACAAAATACATTTCTATTTTCTAAACAAAAGCTAAATGTAGATCAATATGAATCTTTTAATGAAAGATATTTATTACATCCCGAATTCTACCAATTAAAAGTAGATACAATTTCTTCCTTACAAAAGGAGTTATTATACTACAAATTTGGCTTATCCGATAAAAAATCGAATAGAGTAAGTAGATCTTTTAAATATCTTTTAAATTCAATAAAATCAGTCATCCGTATATTATTAAAATAACCTTTATTTTTTTGAAATCTCCTTTAATATCAATAGTAACACCTACCTTCAACCAAGGACAATATATCGAAGAAACTATTCAATCCGTATTAAGCCAAAACTACCCCAAGCTTGAATATATCATTATGGATGGCGGTAGTACAGATAATACAGTTGAAATCATTAAAAAATATGAAAAACACCTAACCTATTGGGAAAGCAAACCGGATAATGGCCAGGCTAATGCAATAAACAAAGGATTAAAACATTGTACTGGAGAAATTTTTAACTGGTTGAACTCTGACGATTATTTAGCACCTAATGCTTTATATACTATTGCTCAAGCTTTTGATGATTCGAAAGCAGATTCTGTGGCTGGTCAAACCATTTATTTTGATGAAAAAGAATTTCAGAAACCTGAACAGTTGGCAAATTTAAAAGCAAAGAAACTGATTCGCTGGGATAAAGGAGTGTTATTTATTCAACCCGGACTTTGGATGAAAAGAGACCTAATTGTTCGATGTGGAGGGATTGACGAACAATTTCACTATGCTTTCGATTGGGATTTAGTGATACGTTATTTGCATTGTTCACACAAAGTTAAATACATCAACCAGCCATTAGTAAATTTTAGGTTACACAATGAATCAAAAACAGTTAGTAGCTTAGATAAATTCCATAAAGAAGAAGAACAAATTCTTGAAAAAATAGGCCATTTACCCCAATTTAATAGATTACATAAAACAGCCTTGGGTCGTAATGTCCGTAGACAATGGTATAATAGATTGGATGAAATAAAATCAAATAAACAATTGAGTAAATATCAAAAAGTTAATACTATTATAAAGGAATCACTTGATTGGCCTTCTGAAAAATGGAATCGTATTACATTAGGTGCTCTTAAACAAGTATTGAATGTCTAAAAATAAAGACAAACTACTTTGGGTTATTCATGAAGGAAATTATTCTGGTGCAAATATGGCTCTGGAAGAATATTTTGAAGTATTGCAGAAAATGGGCTATCAACTTAGATTAATAAGTCCATCCAAAGGTACTTTTGTAGATGCAATGCTTAACAAAGGTATAAATACAATAGTAATACCCATGTACCCCTGGACTCGTGCTCTAGATAATGGCTTTTTTATAAAAGGGTGGCTCAAACGTTGCTTACGTAACAGTATTGCTTCCCTTCAAATTGCAAAACATGCCTTAAAAGTAAATGCTGTTTGTACCAACACAATCTGCATGATATCAGGTGCTATTGCAGCTAAAATTGTAAACAAACCACATTACTGGTTTGTACATGAATTTGGTGAAGAAGACCATGGCTTTCGTATAGCTCTACCTCAAAAACAAGCGTACAAATGGATGCATCGATTATCTAAAAAAATAATATTAAACAGCAATGCTGTAAAGAGAAAATGGCAAGAAGTTTTAAATACCAATAAAAAGCTCGAATTATTATATAATATTGTTAATACTCCTGATAATAAAACACAACAAGAAGCCATTAATAAAAGTAAGCGATTTTTAATGCTTGGGCAGATTAGTCCTGCCAAAGGCCATTTAACAGCTATTAAAGCAATATCTCAATTAAAATGTCAATTCCCGGATATACAACTTGATATTATTGGCTCGATACCTGAGCCTATTTATATTAATAGGCTTAAACATGAAATTGATAAGCTGGGATGCCAAAAACATATTAATATAATGCCTCCTGTTAAAAATCCTTATTCAATTTTTAATCGATATAGAGCATTATTAATGTGCTCAAGAAAGGAAGCTTTTGGTAGAGTAAGTGTAGAAGCCTTGAAAGCTGGATTACCAGTAATTGGAGCAAATAACGGAGGAACACCTGAGATAATAAAACATGGAAAAAACGGTTTTATATACGTCCCCAACAATATAAAGAGTTTAAACAAACAAATTGAAAAAATTATAACAATTAATGAAGCTACATATTTTAATTTAAAAAAAGAATCCTTAAAGTCTAATACATACTTTAATTCTTTAACCGCAAAAAAACAGTTTACTAATATTTTAAAATAGCAAAAGAATAACAAATGGGTGTTCAAAATAAATATGGTGTGCATCATATTTAAATAATCAACTACTTATTGTAATCCTACCTAAAAAGTGGTATAATATTTCTAGCGCACAGAAATCATCTGAAAACAATGAACTTCTTTATCATCCAAACGCAATAAAAATTTAAAATGATACCTGTTACAAAACCCTTTTTACCCCCAAAACAAGATTATGACATTTTACTGTCCCAAATTTGGAATCGTAATTGGTTAACTAATAATGGTCCATTACTTAATAACTTAGAATTAGCTTTAAAGGATTATCTAAATTTGGACCATTTACTAATTACAGGAAATGGTACAATTGCAATACAGATGGCTATAAAGGCATTTGAATTAAGCGGAGAAATCATAACAACTCCTTTCTCTTACATTGCTACTACCAGTTCAATTGTTTGGGAAAATTGCACGCCTGTTTTTGCAGATATTACAACTGATTCACTAACAATAGATCCAAATAAAATAGAAGAACTAATTACGGATAAAACAAGTGCTATTATTGCTACGCATATTTATGGAATTCCTTGTGATGTTGAAAAAATAGAGCAAATTGCGCAAAAGCATAACCTTAGAGTCATTTATGATGGTGCACATGCTTTTGGTACTGTTTACAAAGGGAAATCTTTACTAACATATGGTGATATTACAACATTAAGTACACATGCCACTAAACTTTTTCACACAGTTGAAGGAGGTGCAGTTATAACATCAAATCCGGATATTTTAAAAAAACTGGCATATCTACGAAATTTTGGTCACGATGGTCCTGATAAATTCAATGGAGTAGGAATAAATGGGAAAAATTCCGAATTTCATGCTGCAATGGGAATTGCAAACTTAAAATACATCAACCAAATATTAGATAAACGAAAATCTGATAGTAAAAGATATGACAATTGGTTATGTAAATTTCCAATACAAAAACCAATCGTTCCTAAAGATACTGTTTATAATTACTCCTATTATCCCATTATTTTTAAAAATGAAGAAATAACACTAAAAGTATTTGATGAACTTAAAAAAAATGAAATTTTTGCAAGAAGATACTTCTATCCATCTCTGTCAACATTATCTTATGTTCCGAAACAAAACACCCCTATATCTGATGATATAAGTTCAAGAATTCTTTGTTTACCACTTTATTATGATTTGAGTGAACAAGAAATAGATTTAATTAGCCGTATAATTATCAGAACTATTAAATACAATCAGTAATATAATGGGATTTTTAAGTAATGAACAACTAGATAAGTTAGGATTAAAACAATATGGAAATAATGTTTTGATTTCAGACAAGGCATCTATTTATAGTCCTCATCTAATAAGTATAGGTTCAAATGTCCGAATCGATGATTTTTGCATTCTATCGGGAAACATTACTTTAGGAAATTTTATCCACATTAGCGCCTACAGTGCACTTTATGGTAAATATGGCATTGAAATTCAAGATTTTTCAGGAATTTCTCCTAGATGTACAATATTTAGTGCAAGCGATGATTTTTCGGGTGAATATATGATTAGTCCAATGGTACCTGATAATGTTACCAATATTACCGGGGGATTAGTAAAATTAGAACGATTTTCTCAAATTGGATGTAACACTGTTATTCTTCCAAATTTAACACTAGCCGAAGGAAGTGCTGTTGGTGCCATGTCATTAATTAAATACGATACTTCTCCTTGGAGTATTTATGCAGGTTCTCCTGCTAAGTATATAAAACCGCGACAAAAAGGAATTTTAAATTTATATGGCTCAATTAAATAATATCTCATCAATAATGGTCAGTGTCTGCATGATTACTTATAATCATGAGAATTTTATTGAACAAGCCATTGAAAGTATTATCCAACAAAAAACATCTTTCTGTTTTGAACTAATTATTGGTGAAGATGCAAGTACTGATAAAACCTTATCTATTTGTCAACAGTTGGCAAATAAATATCCAGATATAATTAAGCTACTACCAACAAATGGCAACCTAGGAATAGGAAAAAACTTTTACCGAACCTTAAATGCATGCAACGGTAATTATATTGCAGTTTGTGAAGGAGATGATTTTTGGCACGATAAAAATAAACTACAAACACAAGTTGATATTTTAGAAAAAAACAAGGATTGCATTTTATGTACTTCAAACTTCAGTGTTTTATATGAACACAACAAAAAATTACAAAACAATATAAATAAAGACATTCCTGAAATATATACTTTTCAATATAAGTTAGGCGGTAATACAACTGTTACAAACTCATTAATATACAGAAACACAATTAAGTTACCCATAGAACTATCTAAATGCAACGTAGCCGATTGGCCATTAAAACTTTATCTTTTACAATTTGGCAAAGGGATTCATTTAAATCAAATATTAAGTACATATAGAATACACTCAGGTGGAATATGGAACGGAAATAAGGAACATATTAGAGATGAAAGTACTATCCTTGCCTTTGAAAAAATAAAAAGTGCATTCGATAAACCTTTCAGAAATCAAGTATGTAGATTATTAAAGAAAATGAAATATCAATATGCAGTATTATATAGTAATCTAGATAAAACAAAAAGCAGAAAGTACTTTTTACAAATTATAAAAGACTTTCCAATTCAAGTATTAAATTTAAAAGCTTTTGTTAAATGGACTCAAAGTTGGTTACAATAGTTACCATAACCTACAATTCTTCAAGATTTATACGTCAAGCAATTGAAAGTGTATTAGCTCAAAGTTACGCTAATTTTGAATACCTGATTTCTGATGATTGCTCTACGGATAATACTTGGGATGTTATTAATGAATATAAAGATTCAAGAATCAGAGCTTGGCAAAATAAAAAGAATCTAGGAGAATACCCTAACAGAAATAATACTTTAAAAGAAGCTAAAGGAGAATATATCATATGGATAGACGGAGACGATATATTTTATCCACACGGCTTAGAGTTCATGGTTCGTATGTTAGATGCTTTTCCTAATAGCACAATGGCATGTTCTCGTCCCTATTGGGACAATATGGTTTATCCTGTAGAATTAACTCCCAAAGAATCAATGAAGTATGAATTTTTAGGCAGTCCTGTGCTTGTAAATGGTTTTCCTGATACTTTGTTTAAAACAAAATACCTAAAAGCTATTAATGGATTTCCTGAAAATGTTATTTCTGGAGACACTTTTTCAAAGCGACTAATCGCATGTTCTGGAAACATTTTATTAATCAACCAACAAGTTTCATGGTGGAGACGCACTCCTGGTCAGGCTTCAAGTAAACTAAACTCATTAAATGGAGTTATTAACACATATAATAGCAGTATCAAGATAATTGAAAATCCCATATGTCCCCTAAACAATAGAGAAAAAAAAGAAGCAATAGAAATATTAAAAATAGGCATAGCAAAATTTTTAATTATAAAACTTATAAGTCGCTTTAGTTTTTTTAAGGCTCTCCAAGTAAAAAAAATGTTAGCTTTAAATATTAAGCATTTCACTAAAGCTTTTAAGAAAAGAAAACAATTCTATACAAAAGGATCTTCTAGTAAACCTATAACTAGCAGTTTATTGCAAAATCCATACAGCTCTTTCTATGAACATTCATAAAACTATACGAACTTTTTTATTCAATATTGATAAGTTCTTCTTAGTATGTCGACGACTAAAACTAAAGTTGTTATATGGTGACTGTATTAAAACAGGAACAAATTTTTGTTTTAAAGATATTATTTTTGAAATACACCCAGATGGTGTTAATATTGAAATAGGGAATAATGCACAATTAAGACAAAATGCAATTATCCGAGCGGGGAAAAAAAGTTCAATATCAATTGGGAATTCATTTTTTGCCAATAAAGGCCTTTCTATTAATGTCCTTGGAAATATAAAAATTGGTAACAATACTATATTAGGAGAAGATGTGAAGCTTTATGATCATAACCATGGATATAAAATAAACTACAAGAATATTCAGGACCAACCATACTCTATTGGAAAACTTTCAATAGGTAACAATTGTTGGATTGGTTCTAATTGTGTTATTCTTAAGGATGTATCAATAGGTAACAATTGCATTATAGGTGCTAACTGTGTTATTTATAAAAGTATTCCTGACAATACAATTATAAATAGTTCTACTCGTTTATGAAAACAAAGTTACTTTTTATCCTTGAATCCTTCTTCCCTACACACCGTGCCGGAACAGAAGTTTACGTACTTAATTTATGCAAATACTTCCAAACCAAAGGCTGGAATGTAAGTGTATTAATAGCTACTTCTACAGAACAAAAAGATTATAATCATGATGGAGTACAAGTATATACATTTCCAATTCCTTCAAAACCGGATCCTAAGGAATTAAATGGAATAATTCCTCCACATGGTATAGAGTATTTTATTGCAAGTATTAAAGAAATAAAACCTGATTTAGTCCATTTTCATTCATTTGGCCGAGCCCTCAATGGTTATCACTTAAAAGCTGTGAAGGAATTAGGTATAAAAACAGCCTTTACACCACATTTGGGAGGTTTCTTTTGTATAAAAGGTGATGTAAGATTAAATGGAAAAGAAAACTGCGATGGATGGGTAAATGAACAACGATGTATGAGTTGTTTATTCCAAAGCCAGGGGAAAAACAAATTTATCTCCAAGTTATTAGGTTTTTCAATTCAACAGTTAAACCAATTAACTACTCTACACAAAAAATGGTTTCCTGCCCTCTTTCAGGCTCATCATCGTAAAGTAGAATTAGAACGTGTAAATCAATATGCAGATATCATCTTTTCTATTGCCCCATGGATTCAGGAAGCCTTTGAAATTAACGGAATAAAAAAAGCACATTTAATTCCCCAAGGCATTAGTCCTGTATTCTTTAAAAACTTACAACACACAACTCACAACTCACAACTCATTAACTTCGCCTTTATAGGCCGTATGCACCCATCTAAAGGATTTCACCAGCTAAAAAAAGCTTGGGAGCAGATTGATCCCGAAAAGGCATTTTTACATATTATTACCAATCCATCAGGTGGTGAAAATGATTATTTTGAAAAACACAAGCAATGGGCTCAAAAACAAACCAATGTCATTTGGAATGAAGCTTTAACACAAGAATTGGTTTCGGAGTACCTAAACAAAGTACAAGTACTCATTTTACCATCTATTTCCAACGAAGTAGCACCATTGGTTATATTAGAAGCAGCCACCCGCAAAATACCTGTTATTGGCTCAGATTATATTGCCATTAAAGGAATGATCAGGGATGGAATTAATGGTTTATTATTTAAAAACGAAAATAGTGAACAACTAAAATTGCAAATCCAAAAGTGTATTAATAATAAAGAAATGACAACTCAACTTTCTTCTAACATTGAGAAACCATATTCAATGAATGAAGTTGCAGAAATTATTGAACAGAGCTATGAATTAATTAAATTATAACATGATTTATCTAATTACTCACAAAAAAATTTAAACTTTTAATCTATAATGAAAATCCTAATAACTGTTGATCCTGAGATTCCCGTTCCTCCAACCAATTATGGAGGAATAGAAAGAATTGTTGATAGTTTAATTAGCGCATATAAACAAAATGGTCATCAGGTTTATTTGGCTGCAAACCCAGAATCAAAAAACAACGATACAGTTCAAACATTTGGATGGCCTGCATTATATTCAAGAGGAACTTTGAACGTCATTAAAAATGCAAAATATTTGTATTCTGTTTGTAAACAAATCAAACCTGATATAATTCACAGTTTTAGCAGGTTATTGTATTTGTACCCTGTATTCTTAAATACAAAAATTCCGGTTTTACAAACATATCAAAGAGCTATTAGCACAAAATCAACACAATTAGCTTTAAAAGTGGCAGGAGAAAAGCTTCATTTTACATCATGTGGAGAACATATGGTGCATCAACACCCAATTGCAGACAAATGTACACCTGTTCATAATTTTACTGATACTGACTATTATTCTGATGATGTTACAATAGAAAAAGAGTTTTTATTCTTTCTAGGTCGTATTGAAGATATAAAAGGAACTCGTGAAGCCATTGAGGTTGCTTTAGAGACAAAACGAAAGTTAATTATTGCAGGTAATATTCAACCCGGACATGATGAATACTTTAACACTAATGTAAAACCGCACCTTAATAATCCGTTAATTGAATATGTGGGCCCTGTAAACGACGAACAAAAACTTTATTACTTGCAAAGATCAAAAGCATTTTTATTCCCCATAAAATGGGAAGAGCCATTTGGTATCGTAATGGCAGAGGCTATGGCATGTGGTGTTCCGGTTATTGGATTTAGAAGAGGTTCTGTACCTGAAGTAGTTAATGATGGAATCACAGGTTATGTGGTAGATAATGTAGAGCAAATGATTACTGCTGTTAACAAAATTGATCAAATAGATAGAAATAACGTAAGAAAAGAATGCGAAGAACGTTTTTCTTTAGATAAGATATCAAAACAATATCTCTCCATATTTGAATCAATGCTGTCATAAATAATGAAACACATTCTTTTTATTTTATCCGGTAATCTTAGCACAACTCCAAGAGCATTAAAAAGCATTCTATCCCTTCCCAAAGAGTATTCATGTCATATTGTACTTGTCAATCGAAATCAAAATTGGAAGAATAAGGATATAGAAATCATTGAAAAACATAAATTAAATGTAACCACTGTCAATTTAGGCAGATCACCTTTAATTCCCTGGCTTATTGCAACCATCTTTGAGAAGGTAAGTCAAAAGATATATCCTCTATTTAAGAGAAAAACTATTATAAATGCCTATGCATGTAATAAATCCTCAATATTTCTTTGTCTGGCATTAAAAAAAATGAATATTAAAAATTATGATCTTATAATAGGTCATAGTTCTGGTAGTCTATACCCATCTTGGCACTTAAGCAAAAAATGGAATATTCCATTTATTTTTGATGTAGAAGACTATCACCCCGGAGAATTTATTCGTAAAGATGCCAAAAACGAAAAGCAGCGCAGAGAGTTTTTAATGAAAAAATTACTCCCTGATGCCAACGCTCTTACATTTGCCAGTCCTTTAATTGAAGAATACACCCTCAATCTAATCGGTGAACATCCCAATCATCAAGTGATTCTTAACAGCTTTCCTCAATCTGAATTCAATGCCCCAAACTCAAAACTCAAAACTCAAAACTCATCGCTAAAACTTATATGGTTCAGTCAAAAAATATCCTTTGGCCGTGGCTTAGAACAGCTATTTGAAGCCTTATCTCAACTCACCACTCTCCACTCACCACTCACTTCTCAAAACCTGCAACTCACCCTCATCGGAGACCTTGATCCCGAATTTGAAAAAGAAGTAATAAAAAAACACTCATCACTCACCTCTCACTACTCACTACTAATAAAGCCCCCTCTTTCCCAACCTGATCTCCACAGCGAACTTGCCTACCACGATATAGGTCTTGCTCTGGAATTTAATAACACAGATTTAAACAGAAAGTTATGTCTAACCAATAAAATCATTGCATATGCACAGTCAGGTTTATATATTCTGGCGACTGATACGCCAGCCCAAAAGCAGTTTATGAAAGAGCATAAAGAATTTGGTGTCGTTTGTGGACAATCAAGTAATGAAATGAGCAAAAGTATTTTAAGATTAATTGAGGAAAGAACAAAGATTAAAGAAGGTAGATTTATAAGATTTGAACAGGGAAAAAAATTAGCTTGGGAGAAGGAAAAGGAGAAATTGATGGAGATTTGGGAAGAAGTATTGAGCAGCAAGAGTTAAGTTATGAGTTATAAGTTTTGAGTAGTGAGTGTTTTCAGGATAAAGACTTGACAGCGTTTATTACCAAGCTGCAAATCAAACCTGTCAGCGTCTGGTTTTTCAATTTTAACCGCAAAGAACGCAAAGAAGTTTTCGCAAAGAGCGCTAAGAAAATGCAAATATGCATTTTAATAATTCGGGTAATTAGTGCAATTAGTGGACAAATATAAGTGGTATGTGAGGAGTTGTGAGTAGTGAGAGGTGAGTAAGAAGTATTTAAAATCGTTAAATTCATTTGTTCCCAATAATCATTGCAAAGCAATAAATAATCTGCGTTAATCTGATTAATCTGCGGACAAAGAAAAGTAGGGAGTTGTAAGTAATGAGTAGTTTCCAGCATAATAACCTAACAGCGTTTATTACCAAGCTGTAAATAAGCTTCTCCCCTTTGGGGAGATTGAGAGGGGCTTTTCTATTTTAACCGCAAAGAACGCCATGGTATTTTCGCAAAGAGCGCTAAGAAAATGCAAATATGCATTTTAATAATTCGGGTAATTAGTGCAATTAGTGGACAAATATAAGTGGTATGTGAGGAGTTGTGAGTAGTGAGAGGTGAGTAAGAAGTATTTAAAATCGTCAAATTCGTTTGTTCTCAATAATCATTGCAAAGCAATAAATAATCTGCGTTAATCTGATTAATCTGCGGACAGTTTTTAAGTAGTGAGTTGTAAGTAATGAGTAGTTTCCAGCATAATAACCTGACAGCGTTTTATTACTAGGCTGTTAATCAGCTTCCCCCCTTTGGGGAGATTGAGAGGGGCTTTTCAATTTTAACCGCAAAGAACGCCAAGGAGTTTTCGCAAAGAGCGCTAAGAAAATGCAAATATGCATTTTAATAATTCGGGTAATTAGTGCAATTAGTGGACAAATATAAGTGGTATGTGAGGAGTAGTAAGTAGTGAGATGGTGACTAAGAAGTATTTAAAATCGTCAAATTCGTTTGTTCCCAATAATCATTGCAAAGCAATAAATAATCTGCGTTAATCTGATAAATCTGCGGACAAAGAAAAGTAGGGAGTTGTAAGTAATGAGTAGTTTCCAGCATAATAACCTAACAGCGTTTATTACCAAGCTGTAAATAAGCTTCTCCCCTTTGGGGAGATTGAGAGGGGCTTTTCTATTTTAACCGCAAAAGACGCAAAGGAGTTTTCGCTAAGAGCGCTAAGAAAATACAAAGCTGCTTTTTAATAATTCGGGTAATTAGTGCAATTAGTGGACAAAAAAGATTTTAAATAGCGATAAATAATATTTATGATTTAGTAAATTTGTCAATATGAGAATTAAAGATGAAATAAAAAATAGGATAAATGACTTTGCGACTCTTTGTAGAAGTCACAAAGTAAAATATTTGTATGCTTTTGGTTCATCAACAAATGATAGTTTTGATTTGGATTCTAGTGATATTGATTTGATAGTAGAATTAGATTCTAGTGATCCAATTGAACGAGGAGAATTTCTTATTGATTTATGGGATAAATTTGAGGTATTTTTCAAACGCAAAGTTGACTTATTGACTGAATCTTCGATTAAGAATCCTATTTTAAAATCCAATATTGACAGAACAAAGATTCTAATTTATGACGGAAAAGGGCAAAAAGTACTTGTCTGATATTTTGAGAGCAATTGAATTAATTGAATCATTTGTTGTTGATGTTAATTCCTTTGATGAATATCAGAAAGATTATAAAACTCAAAGTGCAGTAGAAAGACAACTAGGAATAATTGGCGAAGCCGTTAATAAATTTCGACACCACTGCCCCGAAGAAGATCTAGAAAACACAAAGCAAATTGTTGGATTTAGAAATCGTATCATTCATGCATATGACAGTATTGATAATTCAATCGTTTGGGTTATCATTAAAAAGTATTTACAAACGTTAAAATTGTCTGTAAAGGAAAAACTTTAAAGGCATCTACGTTAATCTGACGAATCTGCGGACAAAGAAAAGTAGGGAGTTGTAAGTAATGAGTAGTTTCCAGCATAATAACCTGACAGCGTTTTATTACTAGGCTGTTAATCAGCTTCTCCCCTTTGGGGAGATTGAGAGGGGCTTTTCAATTTTAACCGCAAAGTCCGCAAAGGCATTTTCGCAAAGAGCGCTAAGAAAATGCAAATATGCATTTTAATAATTCGGGTAATTAGTGCAATTAGTGGACAAATATAAGTGGTGAGTGAGGAGTAGTGAGTAGTGAGAGGTGAGTAAGAAGTATTTAAAATCGTCAAATTCGTTTGTTCCCAATAATCATTGCAAAGCAATAAATAATCTGCGTTAATCTGATAAATCTGCGGACACATAAGGAGTAGTGAGTTATGAGTAGTGAGTATGAAGAACAAAGACCTGAGCGTTTTATTACCAAGCTGTATATCTGGAGTATGAGATCAATAGGTCAATAGGCCAGTAGGTCAATAGATCATTAGGGTATTTTAACAGGAAAATATACTAAAATTTAAAAAAAGTATAATCCTTTTGCATGCTGTAAATCAGTCCTCCCCTATTTGGGGGAGCTAGAGGGGGCTTTTATCAACTCACCTTTGGGAGAGTGAGAGGGGCTTTTTTTAACCAGTAAACGTGCTTAAAAATATTTATTTTTTATGGTTGTAACCACAAATACTTCAATAATATTACTAGTTTTATACTTATAACCGCAAAAAACAGGTAATGATTAAACGTGATTTATATATAAACAAGATTACACCCTATATAGATAAGCCATTTATTAAGGTCATTACGGGCATACGAAGAAGTGGAAAATCATCAGTACTCTTACTCTTAATTGAAAAACTACATGAGCAAGGCATTAGCGATGATCAAATAATTTACATCAATTTTGAGAGTTTACGTTTTTCCAACCTTGAAGATGCCACTTCATTATATAATCATATTAACACGACAATTGACAATAAGAAAAGATACTATCTTATTTTCGATGAAATTCAAGTTGTAACCAATTGGGAAAAGGCCATTAATTCATTTATTGTTGATTTTAATACTGATATTTATATAACAGGTTCCAACTCACACTTATTATCTTCTGAACTTGCCACTTTTCTTGCTGGCAGGTATATCGAATTTCATATTTTCACCTTGTCTTTTAACGAATATTTGTTTTTTAATAAAGAACGTAATAATAGCAGTGATGATAATTATATGGCATTCGAAAATTATTTACGAATGGGGGGATTTCCTGTTTTGCATACTTCAAATTATGAATACGAAACAGCCTATAAAATTGTTCTGGATATATATTCGTCTGTCATACTTCGTGATACCATTCAACGAAATAAGATAAGGGACATTGAATTACTTGAACGAGTGGTTAAATATGTATTTGATAATATAGGCAATACGTTTTCAGGTAAAAATGTAGCAGATTATTTTAAAAGCCAGCACAGAAAAGTTGATATCAACACTATATATAATTATTTAAAAGCACTTGAAAGCGCATTTATCATCCATCGTTTAAACAGGTATGATGTAAAAGGTAAAGAAATATTAAAGACTCAGGAAAAATACTATGCTGCAGATACAGCTCTTCTTTATTCGGTAATGGGTTATAAAGACAGGATTATCGCTGGTGTTCTTGAAAATATTGTGATGCTGGAACTTAAAAGAAGGGAATATCAGGTTTATGTTGGTAAACTTGACAATACAGAAATAGATTTTGTTGCCACAAAAGGAAATGAGGTTGTCTATATTCAGGTAGCATATCTTTTATCAGAGAAATCAACTGTTGACAGAGAATTTAAACCCTTAATGCAAATAAAGGATAATTATCCAAAATATGTAGTAACCATGGATAAATTATGGAAAGACAATATTGGAGGCATAAAGCATCTACACCTTGCAGACTTTTTAATGCTTAGCAATTACTAAATATTACATGTTTTTAACCGCAAAGAACGCCAAGGTGTTTTCTCAAAGAACTCTAAGAAACAACAAAGCTATTAATTGAATTTGCGTAATTAGTGCAATTAGTGGACAAATATTAGTGGTGAGTATTGAGAGATGAGTAATAAGCAGTTAATTCATATCATTAATAGACAAATATAAGTTGTAAGTAATGAGTAGTTTCCAGCATAATAACCTAACAGCGTTTATTACCAAGCTGTAAATAAGCTTCTCCCCTTTGGGGAGATTGAGAGGGGCTTTTCAATTTTAACCGCAAAGAACGCCAAGGAGTTTTCGCAAAGAGCGCTAAGAAAATGCAAATATGCATTTTAATAATTCGAGTAATTAGTGCAATTAGTGGACAAATATAAGTGGTATGTGAGGAGTAGTAAGTAGTGAGATGGTGAGTAAGAAGTATTTAAAATCGTCAAATTCGTTTGTTCCCAATAATCATTGCAAAGCAATAAATAATCTGCGTTAATCTGATTAATCTGCGAACCATTTTTAAATAGTGAGTGATGAGTAGTGAGAGGCGAGTGGGGTGTATTTAAATTCGTGTTTTTCGTGGACAAATATAAGTTGCAAGTAATAAGTATTTAAATTAGTGCAATTCGTAAAAATTCCCGTAAATTCGCTGACCAAAAAATGAAAATAATCCTTATCATATATCCACACTGGTGGCCCAATAATATGGCTGGAGTACAGCGCCCTCGTTTAATAGGTAATTACCTGAAAGAACATGGCTGGCAACCCAGAGTATTGACCGTAAAAGAAGAATACTATGAAGAAAAACCGGATCCGGATTTTCATAAAATATTCTCTGATGATTTTAAGGTAACACGTGTTGATGCATTACCTGCCAATAAATCTCAAAAGAAAACCAAAGGTTTTATTCTTCTACGTTTTCTCTACTCACTACTCACTGCTCATTACTCGCTACGTTTAATCGGTGATATTGGCCTAAGAGCATTCTTTCAACTTTATAAAGGAGCAAAACATATTATTGCAACCGAAAAAATAGACTTTATCTGGTTACCTATCCCCTCTTTTTATAATGCTTTATTAGGTAGATTACTATACGATAAAACAAAAGTACCTTACGGTATTGATTATATAGATCCATGGGTACGTGATATCAGTAATCAAAGAAACCTACGAGCCACAATGAGCCAATGGGTAGCCCGTATACTTGAACCCATAGCCATTAAAAATGTAAGTGTTATAAGTGGTGTCAGTACACCTTATTATGCTCCGGCTATACAGCGTAATTTTCCAAGTATTGCAAACGAACTACTCAACTCAAATTCTAATGACCTAAATACTAATTCACTACTCACAACTCACAACTCTCCTCTCGCCACTAATCCCAACACCAACTTCCCCATCACCCACGTAGCCATGCCCTACGGTTTTGACCCCAATGACCATAAAATCAAACTTGATAACATAGAGTTTCCCTGGTTTACAACTCAAAACTCAAAACTCACCTCTCACAACTCCAAAGTCTGGCTCTACGCAGGAGCATTCCTTCCTAACAGCCATATCTTAATGGATGCATTTTTTAACGCTATTTCCAATTTAAGAAAACAAGGGTTGTGGGATGAGACTATCCAACTTTGGTTTATTGGAACCGGACCATACCCTGCCAAAAGAATTACTGCTTATGCCAAAGACCATCTAATTGATGATATTGTATTTGAGAACAGAGACCGCTATCCATTCCTGCATATACTAAATTTTTTATCTGCTGCAGATACAGTTATGGTAATAGGAAGTACTGAACAACATTATACCGCCAGTAAAACCTACCAATCCATATTAAGTGAACGCCCCATAGTCAGCATCTTTCATCACGAAAGTAGTGCAATAAAAGTCATGCAAGACTGTAAAGCTGATCAATTTACAGTGCGTTACAAACCTGAAATGAAGCAAGAAGATATAGTATCTGCTTTTGAAAAAACAATTATCAAAAGATTAAACAGCAACAATTGGCAACCTGATTTATCAGCCCTTGATCAGTATTCTGCAAACGAAAGTGCAAGAAAGTTGGTAGAGGCGATTGAAAGAGTTATATAGTAGTTAGTGGCGAGTAATGAGTTGTGAGTAGTAAGTTAGGAGTTGTGAGACGTGAGTGATGAGTTACAAATTTAATAAATCAAACCATTAATTATGAGTATTATAAAAAGTTTTAAAGATTTAATTGTATACCAAAAAGCATTTAAATTATCAATGGAAATTTTTAATACCTCTAAATCATTTCCAAAAGAAGAAAGATATGCATTGACTGATCAGATTCGTAGATCATCTCGTTCTATTTGTGCAAATATAGCTGAAGCCTGGGCTAAAAAGATATACATAAAATCATTTGTACATAAATTATCAGACTCTCTTGGTGAAGAATATGAAACAGAAGTTTGGCTGGACTATTGCAAAGAATGCGAATATATTGAAGAGAAAACATTCAATGACCTAATTGAAGGATACAACGAAGTAAGAAGAATTTTAATCTCAATGATAACACACCCCGAAAAGTTCTGTAAATAATTCTCTACTCAAAACTCACATCTCACTACTCAAAACTCCACTCTCATGTCTCACTACTCACTACTCACTACTCCAAAAAAGAAGCTCGCCATCATCTCCACCCACCCCATCCAGTACAATGGCCCATGGTTTAAATTACTGTCTGAAAGAGAAAAAATGGATCTTAAGGTATTTTACACTTGGCCACAAGCAGTTAAAGGATTTGATGATCCGGATTTTAAGGGTAAGATAGAATGGGATATTCCATTATTGGAAGGTTATTCTTATGAATTAGTAGAGAATATCTCAAAAAATCCATCCTCAAAAAACTGGAAAGGAATAGACAATCCATCTCTGATAAAAAAAGTAAAAGAATTTAATCCCAATGCTATATTAATATTTGGTTGGAAGTTTAAAAGTCACTTTGCCCTAATGCGTCATTTTAAAGGCAAAGTACCTGTATGGTTCCGTGGCGACAGTACATTACTAGACTACGCCATTCAATCATTTAAACAAATCATCAAATCATCAAATCGACAGTTCGACAGTTTAACAGTTCGACAGATAATAAAATTCAAAATACGCCAATCCATCCTTACATTTGTATACAGGAACATAGACAAAGCCTTCTACGTAGGTACCAACAGTAAAAATTACTTTAAAGCACATGGATTAAAAGAAAATCAACTTGTTTTGGCACCGCATGCCATCGATAATGATAGATTTACCAATTATCCTGATGCAGAAACAAAAGCTCATGAGTGGCGTACTGAATTAGGAATAAAACCGGAAGAAAAAGTTATTCTTTTTGCAGGAAAACTGGAAGCTAAAAAAAATCCTGTTCTTCTGTTAAAAGCCATTCAAAAACTCAATCACTCAACCCCAATCACTCAAAACTCACCTCTCACCACTCACTACTCAAAACTCACTACTCACTACTCGAAACTAAAACTCCTCTTCCTTGGCTCTGGTCCTTTGGAAACCCAACTTAAAGAATTGGCTAACAATGATCCAAACATTATCTTCCTGCCATTTCAAAACCAAAGTCAAATGCCATTGGTTTATCGCTTAGCAGATGTCTTTTGTCTACCATCACAAGGTCCTGAAGAAACCTGGGGATTAGCTGTCAATGAAGCGTTGGCAAGTGGAAGACCGGTATTGGTTAGTGATAAAGTAGGATGTACTATTGATTTAGTAAACCCAAATGTTGGTAAAATATTCCAAAGTAATAATATGGAAAATTTGATAATCAAACTTCAAGAAGTCCTACAACAAAATATTACACCTGCTGTCTGTCAAAAGCATATTGAATCGTGGAGTTTTGAAGCGATATGCAAATCCATTGAAGAAGAAATGAATATTTTTAACCGCGAAGCACACTAAGGTTTTATCGCTAAGGACGCGAAGAATTTTATTCTCCTCTTTTTCTTTGCGTAAACTCCGCGCACTTTGCGGTTAAATAGGCCAGACGCTGACAGGTTCAATTTACAGCTTGGCTATAAAACGCTGTCAGGTCTTTGTCCTAAAATTACTCACTACTTACTACTCAGAACTCACTACTCAGAACTCCTCTCTCTACTCTCTTATTTCTTTGCGCAACCTCTGCGTACTCTGCGGTTAAATATACCAGACACTGACAGGTTTAATTTACAGCTTGGCTATAAAACGCTGTCAGGTCTTTGTCCTAAAATTACTCACTACTTACTACTCAAAACTCACTACTCAGAACTCCTCTCTCTATTCTCTTTTTTCTTTGCGCAACCTCTGCGTACTCTGCGGTTAAATATACCAGACACTGACAGGTTCAATTTACAGCTTGGCTATAAAACGCTGTCAGGTCTTTGCCCTAAAATCACTCACTACTTACTACTCAAAACTCACTACTCAGAACTCACTACTCAGAACTCCTCTCTCTACTCTCTTATTTCTTTGCGCAACCTCTGCGTACTCTGCGGTTAAATATACCAGACACTGACAGGTTTAATTTACAGCTTGGCTATAAAACGCTGTCAGGTCTTTGCCCTAAAATCACTCACTACTTACTACTCATAACTCAATACTAAACACTCCTCTCTCAACTCTCTTTTTTCTTTGCGCAACCTCTGCGTACTCTGCGGTTAAATATACCAGACGCTGACAGGTTTAATATAAAGCTTGGTAACTAAACGCTGTCAGGTCTTTTTCACTACTCACAACTCGCCACTCACTACTCATCACTTGAATTTCCTCTTTTTTTCCTATCTTCACCTCCCTAAAAATGTCTATCATATAAATGGATAAGCAAAAGTTCATTTTAATATCTATTGTTTTATCACTGATTCTCATAACTACCGGAAACTATTTCTGGACAGCCATAGGATTAGGTGCTGCACTATATTATTTTCTTTGCGTAGTGGATAATATGGGAGAAAGGATTCCTATTATAGATCTAATGACAGCAATGGCAGCTCTGCAGTGGATTGTAGGTCCTTTTATCGACTACCATAATGGAACATCCCATTACAAATACCATATGTATGTGGATGAAGAAACCTATATGAGTTTTGTAGTACCTGCTGTTTTGCTTTTTCGTTTAGGAACGGGTGTTTTTAAAGATAAAATTAACCTGGAAGAGCTAGAGGACAGGGTTATTCAATTATTAGAGAATTATCCTAAACTACCTTATATATTCGTAGTTGGAGGATTGATTTTACCCTACTTATCACCTTTATTACCAGGATCCTTAGGGTTTATCTTTTTCCTGTTAAGCAATGCAAAGTATATCGGTGCCATTTACCTGATATTTTCCAACAGAAACGACAAATGGTTAGTATTTGGAGTTACAATGGCTTTTACTGCTGCAGCTTCATTAGCAAGTGGTATGTTTCACGACTTCTTATTGTGGGCTATGTTAACTTTCACCTTTATAGCCCGTGAATTGAAATTAAAAATAGGATCAAAAATTGCATTTGCCATTGTTGGGATATTCCTGGCTATTACAATACAAACAGTAAAAGCCCAGTATAGAGCAAAAGTTTGGAATGGATATCAGGGAAATAAGTTTATACTATTTACAGGTATGGCATTAGACCAATGGGCTTCAGGAACCATACTAAATCCATCCAGTGAAGATGATATGAATGTGCGACTAAATCAGGGATGGATTATATCAGCCATCATGAATCATGTTCCCGAACACGAACCTTATGCTGATGGAGAAACCATTTCTGATGCTATATCTGCAAGTTTGTTACCTCGTTTTTTAGCTCCTGATAAGAAAAAAGCAGGAGGACAGGAAAACTTTAAAAAATTTACCGGACTTGAATTAAAACAAGGAACCAGTATGGGTATCAGCATCATAGGAGAAGGATGGGCTAATTATGGCTATTGGGGTGGATTATTTTTCATGTTTTGCTGGGGTGTTTTTATTAGCTGGTTCTGGAGTAAACTCATTGATTTATCTGATATCTTTCCTACCCTATTAATTTGGAGTCCTATTTTATTTTTACAGGTTGTAAAAGCCGAAACAGAATTTGTAGTCGTCCTAAACCACTTGATAAAAGCCAGTATATTGGTGTTTGGTTTGCTTTGGTTTATCAAAAGGCAGTGGGGAATTAGAATTTAGTAGGCAGTACTTAGTCTGGAGTTACCAGAAATGAGTTGGTGTTGAAAATACCATGTTATATAAAAGTGAATCATTAAACAAATTATACATTTGTAAAATTGTCTCAATAATAATATAGTTACCTAACATTAAAGTATTTCCATATTTCATTCATTCTGTTTTATACTTTTCTTATTAAAATAATGTGACCATCTTTCTTTGCGTTATTTTGGTTAAATATTGACATGATTAAATAAATATCCGTCCATGCATCATTCACCCACTCACCTCCGCACTTTACAGGGGATTGCTATATACCAAATTCGGAATTTCAACATAAATACTACACAACTTCTTCACTATTCCTTCACTACTGCTTCACTGATTTTAGTTTTTTAGTGAAGAAATAGTGGACAATATATGAAGAAGATATTTAGTAATTACGAACTTGATATAACTCAATCCCCTAACAGGTGTATTGATGTTTAGTATAAGCCTTTTATAAAATGCAAACTAATAATATTGTCAGCAAAAGTTTAAATTCGGCATTATTATTGCTTGAATTTGAACGTATTAACCAAAATCCTCACATTATGGCTATTTTATCTAAAGGTATATTAGGGCCCGGAAGTGGCAAAGTTGGAAATCTTGTTATGTTTACAAGATATGGAGTTAATATCATAAGAACAGTACCCGATATTAAACCTAAGAAAACACCTCGTCGATTAGCTCAAAGACAAAAAATGGGATTGGTACACGAATTTCTTCGTCCAGCCAAAGTTATTTTACACAAAACTTTTAAAAACGAAGTAAAGACCAGAAGCCCTTATCAGGCAGCTCAGTCTTATCATTTAAAACAAGCTATTGCAGGAGAATATCCTAATCAATATATTGATATGAAGAAGGCATTAGTGACACATGGCGACATTCCTCTTCCTGAGAATATTAATTATTCTGTATCCGAAAATGGTATATTAATAAACTGGGATAAAGAATTAAAAAGTAGAAAAGCAAACAATAATGATACATTAGTCATCATATGGAGATATAAACAAAATGAATTTGTTGATTATATATCAACCGGTGCCAGACGCCATAATGAAACTCTGTTATGGAACAAAATAACTACAAAAAGCTTTTCCAGATGCAATATTTGGATTGCTTTTAGAAATTGGGATGAAACCGAGTATAGTAACAGTTACTGTCTACATACTGCTGAATAGATAGAAGACTGAAGTTGATATTGAATATATATTAATGGGTGTCATAAAAGAACGCCCATTTTTTGCTTTCACTTTATTATTATTTAAGTCCAAAGTAATCATCTTCTATCCTTGCTTTTTCGTAATCTTTATTCCATATTTTTAACTTGATTTATTTCACTATTGATCTAATAACCTACTGACTTAACAACCTGACTAACTACTCATCTTTTCGTAAACCTTAGCATACAATTCACTAATTGTTTCAGCTTTAAACCTTTCTGCATTATTTAATCCTTTTGAAATCAGATCTTCTCTGATATTTTTATCTTGAATAATCTGAAGCAAAGCATCTTTAATCTCCTCGATATTATTAGGACACACCAACAGAGCTCCATCTCCTGCCACTTCCTTCATTGCACCAAAATCAGAAGTAATCACTGGCCTTCCTATGGCCTGAGCTTCAATGATAGGCAAACCAAACCCTTCATAAAAACTAGGAAAACATAAAACATCACACCTTTTATAGGCATCTAAAATCCGATTATAAGGCACATGAACTAAATTCTCTATTTGTAAATGATATTGATCTGCTAACGACTTTTGTTTTTCCGTCATTTGACCAACCACAATTAACTTTATTGATAGCACTGACTTGGTTAGTGCAGATTTGCAATCCGTGTTTTGCTCGCTGCTCCCTACTCCCTGCTCCTTTACATTGCCTACTGAAGACTGTAGACTGATGACTGTAGACTGATGACCACCAACTGCTTCGAATATCCCCTCAACATTTTTATTTTCTTTAGTCCCCATTATCAAAACGGTAGGATTTTGAGAATTAAAATCTTTGGGGCTATAACTTATCTCTTTTGGCAATGGATTTGGTACTACAACAATTTTATCAGGATTACAGTTAGTCCATTTTATTAACTGGTCTTTTGTATGTTCGGAAATAGCAGTCACTACTTCAGCTCTTTTTACAGGAACAGTTACCCACAAAAACTTTAAAATTTTAAGCCTCCAACCACTATATTGAGTCAATGACTCCAAATCATGGTATGTCACAACTAAACCTTTTCGGGGCAAAGCCAAGGCAATAAAAGTAATATCACCTGTTATATGGTTTATTAAACCTTTATTTTGTCTTACTTCTATCAAAGCCTTAATTCTTCCCCACCAACCTGTAGTACCGTTTTTCAATTTATATATTACTGGTTCAATCTGGCAAGACATATTACTGATAACCTGTTCAAATACTTTTTCTATACTAAAGTATTGTGGACGAGGCTTACGAAAAAAATATGTGACTTTTAATTTTTCCATTTAATTAATCTCGATTTCTAATGCAACTTTTACCCAATCGTTTGGAGACCATTGTAAACTTCTATTATAGGAAAGAGACCTCATCAACTTTAATTGATTTTCATTCATTTCCATTATCTGTTTCAGATACATTTTAAGTTCTGATTTATTATTACTTTCAAATATAAATCCATTCTTCCCATGCTCCACAAATTGAGATGCAGCACCAACTTCAGATGAGCAAATTATGGGCAATCCGGCAGAAATCATTTCATGAATCACAACACCCCATGCCTCTTTTTTTGATGCTAGAACAAAAGCACTACTTGAACAAACTATTTCCTTTAACTGATGAGAGGAAATATATCCATGATGAAATATATTTGAATGAATGGGCAATTCATTTTCTAATTTTCCTGATCCAACACAATGTAATTCCCAATCAGAATAACCATGGTTAATCACACTAATAAAAGTATCAAATAAGAAAACCAGATTCTTCTCTTCAACATAGCGTCCAATAAATAAAAGTCTTTTGGGAACTGCATCTCCTTTTTTGGGTCTTTCTTTATAATATTGATGGAACAACTTTGTATCAGCACTTAAACATCCTTGTTTGATATATCGACCCTTAAATCCAAGTTTTTGTGCATACTTTAATTGTGGTTGACCGGCAATCCATATATGGGAAAAATACCTGGGAAGAATCATTGGTCCAACAAAAGATGCTATCCTTTGTTTCAAAGTGGGATACCACTTGTTATCCATCATTAAAACAGTTGGTATTTTATGCCTATATGATTTACAAATCTTAAGATATGACAAATCTCTCCATCCACTACAGAAAATCTTTGTTGGCTGAATATTATTTACTTCAGAAAGAAGTTCTTTGCTTTTGAATAATGTCCTGTTGTAAAGAAAAAGATTCTTTGGTAAATCATTAGTATTTATTTTGTAATCAGACTTTGGTAAATAAAACAAATGAACTTCAATATCTGATTTAGCCAGGTGAGTCAAACTGGCTAAATAGTATTCTGTTAAGTGACTATGTAGAAATAAATATTTGTTCATTGTTTATTTTTAATAATTCAAATAACCTTGACTCAATACCTGACAGGTTTATTTGATTGCTGTAAATAATAGTTTTTAAATTTAATACGATTCAAAGTAATCCTTTTCTTCACAAATTTTATAATTAAGATGACAAAATTCAAAATTACTTTTATCTCCAAACAAATTGTATACCTCCTCTCTTTGTAATTGACATTCCTGCTCTGAAGAATAAATCGAATAACTACTCCAACTATAGTTGCTTAGGTCATAAACAAAACCATGATTTACAGAATTATTATGAATATATAATATTGCTTGTCTCAAATATTCATCTGAGTCGATTAACTTTCGTTTAAAAGGCCTTTCGAATAATGCTCCATGACGGTCGTTCTTAACATTATAATATCGTGCATAGGCATTAAATAAATGAGAGAAATGTTTTGTTGCATCCGGAATTTTTAATTTAGTAAACGCAGACAGGTCTTCGACACTATCTGGTTTTGCTATTGTTTCCCATTTGTTAAACTCTAACCCGACAGTATCGCTGGTGTTATAGTCTAACCCAACAGCGTATTTAGACCTGTTGGCGTTAAAGTTTTGGTTATTCGATTTATATTTTCGTACTTCTTCTATTGAATATTTATAAATAACATCTTCCTTAATACGAACCAGTAAATGAAAATGATTCTTCATCAATACAAAAGCATATACTTCACATACAGGAACAATATAAATATTGATTAAATGAAGAAATTTCAAATATTCTACTTCTTCTTCAAACAAATTGCAACTATTAATCCCTCAATTATAAATATGATAGCAGTTTCCGGATTGTATTACATCATAGTTCATGTTAACGATTAAAAATTTGGTAAAACCTGTTCGCGTTTTTAAACCCGCCAGCGTTTGGTTAAAAATAATTGTTTTAAAGATTCAGACAAGTTGTATACGCTGTCTGATCGTATTCAATTAACAATGCAGACAGATCTTCGATACTGTCTGATCGTACTTACACAGCGACTCAAACTGTTATCTTTTTAACAATCTCATTCTTTAACTAAGACGCAGACAGGTCTTAGTTAAACATTTCGATATACCCTTTTATTAAATTAGGATCACTTATAAAGCTCATTGCTTTTTTTCTTGCGCCTTCACACCAATGATCAAACTCTTCTTGTTCCATCTGTAAAATCTTAGACAACACAGTTCTATAGGTTCTAATAACTTTACTTTCAACTTTCAACTTTTTACTTTCAACTAATGATATATCCCATCCACACCTCTCCGATTCCAACCTTCTCCATGGAGTCTGATCACTAATAAGTACTGGCCTCCCTGACATAAAGCTCTCTAATATCACATGACCAAAATTCTCACCTCTTGAAGGCATAAATAAGGCATGATAATTCTGAATCATCTCTCCAACAGAATCAGCATCAACCAATCCTTTATAAGTCACTATTATATTATCAGGTAGCTGTTCTATTATTTTCTGACATTCCTGCCAGTAATCTTCATCATATATCTGACCATATAAATCAAAAACGATTTGTCCTTTGATATCTGATAACTCCTGTAACTTTTCAATGGCAAACAGTGTATTTTTTTCAGGAGATATACGAGCAAGGCTCACTAATTTTAATTCTTCTTTTTGCTTAGTTATTGGCTTAATTGATGGAATTGTTTTTTTAGGCAAATTATCTGCAATTATTACATCAGTATTAGTTCCAATAGCACGTTTTATATCATCTTTCTCTTTTTTATTTGTAGCATGAAAAAGAACGTCTTTATAAAGTTTTAAAAATTTAGATGCTTTTAAGAATAATTGCTTCTTTTTTGATTTTACATCGATGGCACTTTGAGCCAACATTCCTCTTGATGCTACAATTTTCTTTCCTTGAAATTTTTTTAATGCAAATAATGGAAGAATTGAATACTTCCAAGAGTAAATTCCATTTATATAAGCAATCTCGAAATCAAAAGATTTAATTATCGATTTGTATGATGATAAATTCTGATATTCAGTGGAAGCATAGAAAACATTAACTCCCTCCTTAAAAATCGTCCACTTGTTATATTCCAATTTTTTATATGGAGTTGTTTCTGTATAATCAGTATTTCGGGTTACAATGTAAAATTCGTATTTATCAGACAGATAATCAACCATATTGGCCATACTACGCACTGGACCACCAGCCTTATAACCAGGTAAAAACCAATCAATAAATATTAAGATTTTTTTCTTTTCAAGCATAAAAGAAGTTATTTGGAGATAAAGATAGCTTTTTGAATAAAAGCAGTAATAAAGAATGAACTATTAAAATGGCCAAAGTCTTTTAAAATACAATAACCAATATTTTGAGTTTTCTATATTATATCTAAATATCATATATTCTTTTTCTGGAAATATTTCTCGCCAAAGCAATCTCACTTTTTTGCAAATGCCTGGAACCTTAATTGATTCATTAATATTAATTACCTTATGTCGCTGATCATTCTGTTTTTTCATAATGCCAGTAAAAAGATCTTCTATTAATGTATCTTTTGGAAATGAATGATTAACTATATTTTCACATAATAACCTTGATAACTGATATATAGGATCTATTTCTGCTTTCTTTTTTGAGTTAACATTCTCTATAAGGTTATAATTATTTCCAGGTTGATGATTATTCAGCAATAATGCAATATCAACTAACCAACCAAAACGTAATCCACCTTTATAAATATTACTTGCAGCATGAGCTAATAAATGATAACCAAACCATACATCATCTAAAACTATCATTTGATTACGTCCAATATCATGTTCTTTAGTATAATTAAAATAATCGATATCAATATGGTAGGGATTTCCTAAAGAGAATAATCGTTGGTGGATCTCTATCAATACACCCTTATAGGTTATTGCTCTTACATGAGCATGCACTTGTTCATGTAAAGCTGATCTGGGAACATAATTTTGTGTGGCTCCTGCGTTCAATAATACCTTCAATGCATTAAGCCCCTCTCCTTCCGGAACCAGCAAATCAATATCCCCCATTGGACGTAATCCTTCATCAGGATAAACAGTTGCGGCCAGAGCAATACCTTTTAATCCAATAACTGGTATATTAACTTCTTTAAGAAGATTTTGAATCTCAAAATAGACTTTTAGTTTTTGCTGATTAACGATAGAGGTCTGAAAATAAAGCTGCTTCCAAGGCTTTAAAGTTTCTTCTGGCACTTGTTGGGCAATTGAGCTATTTTTAATTCGATAATAACACCATGCCCCAACCCCATGTTTGATACCTAACTGTATTAGAGATTCCGACCATTGAATACCATTCAAATTAATATCACCATCCACCTTACACAACTGAAGTAAAGCTTCAACAACTGCTCTATTTATTTTGCCTTGAGTCATAAAACAAAGATAATTATTAAAACTTGTCATAAAATAGAGAAAGATTTAGGTAGGATGTATAATTACACTTTGTACCCCTCCATTTTACTTCTAAAATTTTATCACAAACACAATATGACGAAAAACATACCTTACTAAAACAGGGTTATCTACCTTTGAAAACAAAAAACAGTTTTCATTATGGTTAAAAAAGTAGTTCAACAAAGCATATTATTCATTTTTTTATTTCTATCCTCAGGTTTATCTATTTTTGCTCAACAGGCTGATTTGTTTAAGAGCGATGGAATAATGTATGAAGGGCAAATGGATTATCCTAAAGCTGCTATATCGTATGAAAAGGCAGTAGAAGCCTATGACAATAAACAGATTACTGATTCGCTATGTATTTTTAAAGCGGGACAAAACTTTGTTCGTTGTAAGCAATATGCTAAAGCTCTTTCTTTTTTAAACAGAAGTGTTGAGATCAATTACAATGATGCTCAGGTATATTTATCATTATCGCAAGCCTACGAAGGATTAAAACAATATAATGAAGCTATTACTCCATTAGAAAACGGAATAAAAATATACTCTGATAGTCAACTTTCCTTTTTGAAACGTTTGGGTTATTTATATTTTAAAACCGGTAAATATCAGCAAGCTATTGATAATTTAAATCAGGCTTTGGCTTTAGAGCCTGAAGATGAAAACCTGCTATTTTTGGCTGCCAACTCATACGATAAACTTGAAAATTATGATAGTGCTATTGAAAGTCTTGAAAAGATTTTAAGTATAAATCCCAATCATAAAAAATCAGTATATCTGCTGGGGCTTGAATATTATAAACAAACAGATGCTGAGTATAAAAAGGAAAAAAAACGTTACGAAGCGTTGAAATCACCATCCAGAGTTGACTTCCATAATTCTACGGTAAAGCTGGATTCCATTAGCCAGAGGTATAAAAAAGCGCTTCCTTATTTTGAAAAAGCATTAGAATCATCACCTGCGAATAAATCCATAGCGGGCTGTTTGGCAGTTTGTTATAAACGACTTGACATGAAGGACAAAGAAGCTGAAATCGTAAAACTCCTTTAAATAACAAGAATAAATCTCATGCAATAGCAAATGACATTTATTTATTTTTCTTTTTAACCACAAAGCACGCAAAGATTTTTCACAAAGAACTCTAAGAAACAGCTTAGCTGTTTAATAATTCGTGTTAATTAGCATAATTCGTGGACTATATTAATTACAAAACTAACGTCAAGGTACTCCTCCTAAAAAATAGGAGGAGCATTGATTACCTTGACGTAAATATTATTCAGAAATAAAAAAAACGTATAATGATAAAAATGTTCTTAAAAAGAATTTGCAGCAATTAATACACCTCTCCTTCATTAGGAATACTTATTCCTGGATGAACATTTCTCCTTGTCCCTTGCTACCTTCTTCCTTGCTACCATTTCTACTTCTCATCCTCGATTCCGTAGTCCTTACCGAACTTCTCAACTACATAATCAATATCCTTATCTCCTCTACCCGATAAATTCACTAAAATAGTTTGATCTTTAGGAAGGTCTTTTGCTAGTTTTAATGCATAAGCAACAGCATGAGAACTTTCTAAAGCTGGAATAATTCCTTCCTGACGAGCCAGTTGCATAAAGGCATCGATTGCTTCTTTATCAGTAATGGTTTCGTAATTTACCCTTTTAATATCTTTAAGATAAGAGTGTTGAGGTCCTACACCAGGGTAATCCAATCCTGAAGCAACAGTATTTACCGGAGCAGGCTGCCCCTCCTCATCCTGAAGCAAGTAACACTTAAATCCGTGAATCATACCTGGCTTACCTAATGACAAAGTTGCTGCATGATCTCCTGTTTTAAAGCTGGTTCCGGCAGGTTCTACACCGTAAATTGAAACTTCTTCATCCTGAAGGAAAGCAGAGAATAATCCCATTGCATTTGATCCACCGCCTACACAAGCAACCAGATTATCAGGCAGTTTACCTGTCATTTCCTGAAATTGCTCCTTAGCTTCACGTCCAATTATTGATTGAAAATCGCGCACCATCATTGGGAATGGATGTGGTCCTACTACTGATCCAATGGCATATAATTGAGTTTCCGGATCTTTTAGATAAGCTTCAAAAGCTGAGTCTACAGCTTCCTTTAATGTTTTTAATCCATGAGTTGCAGGAATTACATTAGCTCCTAAGATTTTCATTCGAACAACATTAGGATGCTCTTTATAGATATCCACCTCACCCATATGGATGTCGCACTCCAGACCAACTAAAGCAGCAGCAGTTGCCAAAGCCACACCATGCTGACCAGCACCTGTTTCTGCAATAATTTTTTTCTTGCCCATTTTTTTGGCAAGTAATGCTTCTCCTAAACAATGATTAATTTTGTGTGCTCCAGTGTGATTAAGGTCTTCGCGCTTTAAATAGATTTGGGCACCTCCTACTTTTTCGGAAAGATTTTTGGCATGGAATACTGGTGAAGGGCGACCTGTGTAGTGTTTTTGTAAATAATATAACTCTTCCTTAAAAACAGGATCATCTTTAATTTTTTCGTATGCCTCAGTAATTTCCTTCATTACAGATTCCAGCATAGGTGGTACAAAACAACCACCAAATTCACCAAAGAATCCTTCTTTCGTAGGCATTACTTCATTGGCTAACAATGATTTGTCCATGTAAATATTTTAAAATGATAAATTGATATTTTTTGATTCTCAATTTTAATCATTTTAAAACATAAGAGCAAAAGAACGAGTTGAAAGTTTAAAGTTAAAAGTCGAAATCTAATAGTCTGCAGTTTTCAGTTGGCAGTCTGTCTACTGTATACTTTTATTTATCTTATAGACAAAAAACTGCTAAATAAGAGACTATTTTCAATTTTGTAATAGACATCAAAGTTAATTTTAGAGTACTGAATATATGGAGTAATTATCTATCGTTAGCAAAATTTGTTTCTGATGGAACATTACCCAGTGCCACATTTCGGAAGACTTTATCTGATAAAAAACACCTCTCCTCGTTCTTCTCCTCAAGGAGAGGATGCCGTGGTGGTTAGCGATTTTTTCGTCAAAACATGGCCTTAAAGACTGTGAACTTTTATCCAAAAAAAAAAGATATAAAGCTATTAAACAATGGATTATAGACTATTTTGCAGCTTGATAAAAAAAATCAATCAAATGTTAGCTCATTGAACATGTAGCAGATAAAACAATTTATTCCAATCAAGAGTTGAAAACTCTTTCGTAAACACCCAATACCCTTAGGGATTTCATCCCTAAAACCCTGACTTACTTTCCTTTTCTTGATAAAAGAAAGTAAGCAAAGAAAATCAAGACTGCGCCTGCTTCGTTATAAAAACTACGGTTTTCTGTCCTAAATCGCTAAAAACTCACACCTTCCTGCGTCAGGTGTTCAAACAATACGCGATTTTGAGACCAAAAAACCTTGTTTTTATACTCACCAGACGAGGTCTATGATGTCTACGAAACTGTAAAACAACTTTTCAACCCTTGATCCGCATAATTTACCAATATTAGCAATAGCCATTTCTACATATTACCATATTCTCAATGCTCTATGCCACTATGTTACTGTATACTGTGTACTGCGCACTTACTCCTGATGGTGTCTCTTTACAATATGAGCAACAATTTCCTGTGCTGAATCATGACGTAACAGGATCATCGGCATTGAAACACCTACTGCAATTGATAATAATACAAATACAGCCTTCAATCCATTTGAAGTTGTTTCCTGCATTACTTGCATATATTCATCCGGAGATACTTTTCCCGTTAACTTTATTAATCCAAGCATGGCTCTATACGAGAAAGCTCCTGGAATCATAGATATAATAGAAGGAATTGCAAACACATACATTGGTGAACGTTTGTTATTCGCTGCTGGTATGCTTAGAAATCCAACAATTGTAGCAGATAGAAAAGTAGCTAACACAACTTCCAATCCAAATTCCATAGATAAAAATTTCGTCACTCCACAAACTGCTCCCATTCCAAAAATCACAATAAGGGTACGCTGTGGTACATTAAAAAGAATAGCAAAACCAACAGCAGCCAATCCTGGCCATATCATTCTTTCTATAATTTGTAAAATATCCATCTTGTTAAATTTGATAAATTAATAAAGCAGTTGCTAATCCTAATGCTATTGAGAAAGCGATAATCATTCCGTTTACGCCACGAACAATACCATTCATGATATTACCATATATTAAATCAGAGAATGAATTCACCAATGGAACTCCGGGAATCAGATATAACACAGATGTTGCAAAAGCAAACTCTGGATGAGCACCTATACTTAATTTAACAGACAATCCGGATATTAATGAGGCTGTTAATGCTGCCGCATAAATACATAAGTAAGCATTATACTGACGTTTCATCATTTCCTGACGTACAAACAAACCTATGAACGTGGCAACAAAAGCTACTAACATCTCTATATAACCACCTCCGAATAAACGACAGAAAGATAAATCAGCCAGACCAACAAACGTTAAAATAATCCAACGAGGATAATGAGGAAGTGCTTTTAGTCTGGCAATTTCCTTTTCTATATCATCCATAGTCCAGGTTTCTTCATTGGCAATGCTCCAACTCATTTTACTAATTCCACTCACCAGCTTAAAATTAACTCCATGTGGACTGGTCCGTTTTAGCATGTTGAATGCATGTTTATCCTCTGTATTTTCAAGATTGATCATCAGAGCTCTATGAGTTATTAGCAACTCGGAATGAAATCCAAAAGCATTTGCAATTCGTTCCAATGTAACCCGAATTCGCATACTATTGGCACCAAAACTCATTAACAAGGATCCTATTTCCAGAAGAATGGATCCTAATCGTTCTATCTGTTCTTTTGTATAGCTGTTACCCATCACCTAAAAATTAGGCCACAAAGGTATATTAGTTCAATGAAAGTTGTATCAACAAGTCATTTTTTTTAATAAAAAATCACATTTAAACACCCCTCTTGTTCATATTTTATCATTTTTAAATAAAAATGTTAGATTTTTATACACCTCACACCTAAAATTAACAAAAAACCAAGATTTGCATGATAAAAAATCAATCTATAATAAAGCTACATTATTCTAATTTTTAAAATTTTTATACTCACATTTACTTATTTTATAGGTATTATGAAAATGTGAATTCATTATTAACTCGTAACATTCAAAATTATTAATTACCTTTGTAACGTTAGTAATAGGTAAAATTTCCACTCCGGTATTTTTATTGTCATTCAATATTCTTCAATATCTATTGTTTGGTTCTACTCATACTTCTACTGTAACTATTTTTCCTTTTGCTGATTAGTTTTAATCTTATAAAAAATATTGAATGGGGAGATCTCAAGAAACCTTTGGAAAAAAAGAAAAAGAAAAGAAGAAACAAAAGAAACGCCTAGAAAAGCAAAAGAGAAAAGAAGAAAGGCAAGCTAACTCAACAGGTGGAAGTCTGGATGAAATGATTGCTTATGTGGATGAGAATGGACAAATTGTTGATACTCCACCAGATTTAACTAAAAAGACTGAAATTGAACTTGATCAAATTGCGATTTCTGTTGCGAAAAAGGAAGCTGAAGATCCTATACGTAAAGGAAGAGTTGAGTATTTTGATCAACAAAAAAGATATGGTTTCATTAAAGATGCTGAAAACCAGGAGAAGTATTTTGTTCATGTAAACGGATTAATTGATTCAGTTAAAGAAGGTGATAAAGTAACTTTTGAACTTGAAAAAGGATTAAAAGGTTTGATTGCTGTGAATGTAAGAATTCAAGCTAAATAAAGATTAGGGGTTAATAGATTGTTAGGTGATTAGATTTAAAGCTTGTTAGAATATTGAATTTCTTTTAGCAAGATATTTATCCTACATGTACTATATATAAAATACAAAAAGAGCCGTTCTTACGCTACTCGAAAAATTTAAAGAACGACTCTTTTTTTGTATACCCAATTTATCCTTTAGTACTCAAATTACTCATTTAAAAAGAACCATTCTTCTATAACTATAAAAGAACGGCTCTTCCAACATACTCTACATTGACCAAATGCAAAGATTTTACGTAATTTCAAAAATGCAAACTTCTGCTTTACCTCTCAAATTCAAATTCCTCATTTACTACTGTAAACTCTGATATTCGAATTTGCTTTCACCTTGAATTATAATATTTTTAGAAATTCTCTTTTCTTGTTCTAAAAAAGAACGGGTTCTTGTTCCTGTAGCCTGGATCTGAAGTGTTTGAGGAATTTCACCATATACTTCTTTAAAGATTTCCACTTCCTGAGGTGAGGTAAATATCACGCCCTTAAATTGTTCTATATTTTGTTTTACAATACTATGATTTCTGACTTTTTGATAAACCTGTAGTTTATCTACCCGATTTCCCAATTTTATTAAACCTTGGCGCAAAACACTATTAGATTGGTCTGATCCGGGAATTATAATACTTTCATTTATTACTCCAGTCTCTTTATATTTTTGCAGCATCGCTGATGATGTTTCTTCCTGAGTGAAAGGTTGAACCAACAAACCTCTGTTTTTTAATGCTTCTGAAGTAGTTTTTCCTAAACAATCTATTTTAATTGATCCTAAATGCCTTACATCCAAACCTAATTGAAACAAAACATCAAAAAAGTACTGAACACTATATCTGTTGGTAAACAAAACTCTATCATACTGCTTCAGATTACTTAATGTTGACATTAATGCCTCTGTTATTTCAACTTCTTCAATATTAATCAGAGGTGTATGCACAATATTCTCATCCTTCTGCCAGTCGTTTACTGATACACCGGTATACAACCATTTATCCGGATTATCCTGATACTGACGTGCTGTTTTCCCAACAATAATAATAGATGGGGATGGTAAACCTGAAGATTCATTCTTCAACTTTGCCAAAGTTCCTCTATAAATTTGCTGATTTGCTTTTGAGGCATTGTGCACAATTCCTACAGGAGTATTTTCGTGCCAACCTTCTTCTATTATTCTGGCAGCTAATTCCTGCTGTTGAGAGGCTCCCATATAAAATACCAAAGTATCAGCTTTAGGAATTCGAAGTTTATTTAGATCATGCCCCGATAATAAAGCCACTGATGAAGACAAAGACCTCTCAGTTAAAGGAATCACTGCAGATGCTGCTGCTGCAAATGCACTGGTAATACCAGCAATAATCTCTGCATCAATCCATCTTTTAGCAAGGTAATGGTACTCTTCTGCACCACGACCAAAAATCAAAGGATCACCTCCTTTAATACGAACCACATCTTTACCTTTCAAAGCGGCCTGATACATCAGTTCATTAATCTTAGTCTGATCAAATTTATGTGCTCCTTTCCTTTTACCTACATAAACCTTCTCAGCACAGAATTTTCTTAAATACTCCTGATCAATTAAATCATCGTAAAAGATAATATCTGCTCTAAGCAAATTGTATTCAGCCTTACGTGTAATCAAGCCATAATCCCCGGGACCAAATCCTGCTAATGAAACACTTCCCCATTTCGGTCTTAAATCAAGATCTGAAAAAACTGCATTGGCCTTTTGATCATTCTTTAATCCAATTATAACAAGATAGTTTTGCAAAGAGATTTGATCTTCTTCCTCATAAAATGAGGTATTACGAACTACTGCGTAAATCTCCAGATCATTATCTAATGGATAAGGAACATCCTGTCCTTCAACAATTGCCACAGAATCTTTGACTTCTGTTAATGAATTTAAAGCATCACCTGATGGTAAAGAAATTTGATAGGACTGATCCAGATTTATTTTATCCAACCAATGTTTTAAACTAATTATGGATGAACTATTGGTGATTATATTGATTGTATTCATGATTTTTCCTCCAAAAATGATTTGATTTGGTTACGTAACTCAATTGAAGCTTTTACATTTTTCCCATCGGATCCCACAGACACCGTCATATTATTATGAACCATAATAGCAGGAGAAACAAAATCGGAATAACTGCTATCATCGGCAATATTAACCAAGCAATTAAAAGCCTTTGCCTCATCGCTAATCCTGTGATTCAGCTCATGATCGTTAGTAGTTACATAAACCAGAAGATGCCCTTGCAAATCGCCATTTTGATATTTACGCTCAATCCATTCAACCCCTTCAATACTCTTTATATCATCTAATATTTCAGGAGCGATGACTTTAAAGCTATCGGTAAATCTTTTCAACAACTGAATTTTATGCAAGGCAACCTTACCGCCTCCGATGACCAGAATCTGTTGATTGCTTATATTGATGGATATGGGTAAAAACTTCATTATATAATATATTCTGGTTCTTTAGGTTTTTCTTTTCCTAGCTTAATTCTGTTCCAAAGTCGCTCATGCCAGTAATACAAAAACAGCTTTGTAAAAACTTCAACACCACTAATCGAAGCAGCCATACCAACCTTTCCTGTAATAAGATAAGATACAAGAAAAGTATCTATTGTTCCTGTTACTCGCCAGGATATGGTCTTTATTAATGTCCGGTATCTTTTATCTTTCATTATAATATATGCTATTTGCTATTAAATTTTAGCTTTTGGTTGGACATGCTTGCTTGTCGAATTGTTGATTTGTCGAATTGTTTATCTGAATTTCTTACCCTACAGATAAACAATTCGTCAACTCTACGACTAAACAAAAAATCTAATAACTTTCCACCTTTGGTTTTAGCTCTACAATCCCTTTTCTTCCAACAAAATCACCAAAACGCTCACCTTTTTCTCTTTCTTCAGCATATTGCTTTAAAAGAACTTTTAATTCATCAAGAATCTCTTCCTCTGATAAAGTCTCTTTATATAATGTATTCAAACGGTCCCCATTAAAGCTTGCTCCCAAATACATATTGTATCTACCCAATGATCTACCTACAAATCCAATTTCACCAAGGAAAGGACGACCACAACCATTGGGACAACCCGTCATACGAATTAAAATCTCATCTTCCGTCAGGTTATTCTCTTCCAGAATAACATCAATCTTATCCATTAATTTTGGCAAATATCTTTCTGCTTCAGAAAAAGCCATTGTACAAGTATTAAGTGCCACACAAGCAATAGCATTTTTTCTTGCTTCACTCATTTTAGTACGAGGCCATATATCATATTGCTTTAAAAGCTGATCTATAACCAATTTATCCTTTTCTTCAATGGCTCCTAAAACTAATCCCTGGTTACCAGTCAATCGGAAATCACACTTTTTTAATTCAGCAATTTTGCGTAAACCGGTTTTCAATAAATAATCACCCTCATCTTTAACCCTTCCATGCTCAATATATAAACCTACATACCACTTTCCATTTTTAGCCTGGTGCCATCCAAATAAATCACCATTACGTTCAAAAGTAAAAGGCTTAGCAGGATAAAAACCATAACCTAATCTATTCTCTAATAAATACTTAAACTTATCAACTCCTAATCGATCAATAGTATATTTCAAACGTGCCTGACGACGATTTTCTCTGTTTCCATAATCACGCTGTAATCTAACAATCTCTTCAACTACATCAATGGTTTGATGATAAGGGATAAATCCTAAAATATTTCCTAAACGAGGATAAGTTCCAGGTTCGGTAAAAGTCATACCTAAACCACCACCAACAGCAAAATTAAATCCTTCCAACTTGCCATCTTTTTCAATAGCGATTAAACCAATATCATTCGAGAACACATCTGTATCATTGTAAGGCGGTGTAGCAATAGCTATTTTAAATTTACGAGGCAAATACGTTTTTCCGTAAATAGGTTCCTCATCCTGTTTTCCATCCAACAATAACTTTTGATCCAACCAAATTTCATGATAAGCAGAAGTCTTTGGCAAAAGATGATCACTAATCTCCTGAGCAATTTTATACGCATCCGGAACCAAAGGAGAAATCGCCTCATTTGTAGTACACATCACATTACGATTCACGTCACCACAGGCAGCAATGGTATCCAAAAGCGAATCATTAATTTTTGCCATCGTTTCTTTCAGTTTTCTTTTAATAACACCATGAAACTGAAATGCCTGACGCGTAGTTAATTTCAATGTATTATTGGCGTGAGTTTTTGAAAGCTCATCAAAAGCAACCCATTGATCAGCTGTTGCTAATCCACCTGGAATACGCACTCTAATCATAAAGCTATATAAAGGCTCTAATTTTTGTCCCTTACGTTCAGCATCCAAATCACGATCTGTTTGTTGATAACTACCATGAAATTTAATCAACTGAGTATCATCCTCTGCAATAGACCCGGTTGCTAAATCATTTAAACTTTTTTCAAGAGTACCTCTTAAATAATCACTCTGAGTTTTTATTCTTTCTACATCGGATGGATTCCATGATGGAAATATTTCTTTTTGTTTTGCTACTTCTGCCATTTTGATTACGTATTAGTTGGTGGATATTTGGTTGTTGTATTATTGTTGAATTGTTAATTTGACGAGTTGATAAGTTGTTTATTGATTATCATTTAGACAATTCCTCTATTCCCCAGCGTTTTGCAAAAAGTTTTTAAATTAAGGTCCAAGTTGCATACTTGAACCAGTTCATGTGACACTTGCCTCACGTTTGGATTATCAATTCTACAAATCAGCGACTTATCGATTTAACATTCTTTACTCTTTTCTCCTCTTGACTTTGAACTTGGAACTTTCAACTATGTACTTATTAGTACACATCTTCCTGAAAACGTCGGCTGCTTTTAACTTCTTTAAAATAATCAGCAGCTTCTCTTACAGATATATTACCATGCTCAGCGATAATATTTACAAGCTCTTTCTTTACATCTTTAGCCATCCTATTCATATCGCCGCATAAATAAAAGTAAGCTCCTTCTTTAATCCACTGATAAATTTGTGCTCCATTTTCTCTCAAACGATGTTGCACATATATTTTTTCTTCCTGATCTCTTGAGAACGCTACTGAAATCTCTTTTAGTAATCCATTCTTACGGTATTTCAACAACTCAGCCTGATATAAAAAGTCACTTTCAAAATGCTGGTCTCCAAAGAATATCCAATTTTCACCTTTGGCCTTCAGAGCTTCTCTTTCTTGTAAAAAAGCTCTGAATGGTGCAATACCCGTTCCCGGACCAACCATAATAACTTTTGCGTCATGATCTTCCGGAAGTCTGAAACCCTCATTCTTTTTTATACGAACCAATAATTCATCACCTACCTGCACTTCTTCTGCTAAAAATCCAGAACAAACTCCCTGATGCTCTCTATCATTCAGATTATATTTTACTGCACCTACTGTAATATGTACTTCATCAGGATTATACTGAAAACTAGAAGAAATAGAATATAAACGAGCAGGTAATTTTCTTAAAATATTCTGGAAATCTTCTATTGTTAATTCAACTGGATAATCATTAATTAAGTCTAAGAAATCTGATCCGTACAGATACTTTTTTAATTCTTCCGGATTATCTATTAGCTTACTCAATTTTGAATTTTGAGCTATTTCAGCATACTTTTTAATTACAGGAGGTGTAACTACGGTTATTTCATAATAAGCTATTAATGCATCTTTTAGCGACCATTCTACATCCTGTAATTGAAGTTTTGCTTCCGGATCAAAACCCAGCTTATTTAAAATACCATCAACTAAAACAGGATTGTTCTTTGAAATTACCTCAAGTGCATCACCTGGTTCATAAGATATTCCTGAATCCTCAATATCTAATTCGATATGATAAGTTGCTTTATTTGATCCTCTACCATTCAATAATACTTTGTCAAGCACCTCTACTTCAACCCATTGATCTGCATTTGCTTTAACCTCAGTGTTTACACTTTTATTAACAGCATCTTTTGCACTTGAACCATTAGAAAACTGAGTAACAATCTTAGGTATAATTGCGCCAATATGATCTTTAAAATCAATATCCAATTCTATAATATCATGAACACTTTTTGCTCCAAGCTGAACTAACTGTTTATGAATATCATTACCTGTTTTACAGAAATTAATATAACTACTATCGCCTAAGCCTATAATTCCAAAATTAAGATGATCTAGTTTAGGAGCCTTTTTACCAAATATATATGAATAAAAATCTTCTGCTGAAATTGGAGGTTCTCCCTCACCATGTGTAGAGACAACAACCAACAAATTGCTTTCCTCCTTTAACTTACGAGAGTTGTAATCCGGCATACTAACCAGATTAACCTTAGCTCCAGCATCTTTTAGTTGTTCAGCAGCATTTTCAGCAATTAATCTTGAATTACCTGTATGAGTACCAAATAAAACAGTTATTTCAGGTTGATTGCCTGCATGCTGTTGTATATCAACTAAACGTTCTACCTGATCATTTTTAACTGCAATGTCCTCTCCTAAAAGACCTCCGGATTGATTAACTCCGGTAAGGTATCCAGACAACCAAAACTTTTGCTCTAAAGACAAACTATTTAATAAATGTTGTGCTTGCTGAACCTGTTCCTTTGAAAATATTTTATTTATTGCTTCAATCATTTTACTTAGAATTTGGATATAATAATGGCTGTTGAACTTATTCAAGAACAAGCCAATTACATGTTTAAAAATTATAGAGTTTACTTTTCTTTTCTGATTTAATCCTAATATAAAGTTGATATAGGATAATCATTTCAATTGTTTATTTACAAACAAGAACCCATTCATTACAGCAAAACATACACATGACTGTAATTAATTTCTTAATCTTCAACATTATTAAATTTTTAGAATATGTCAAATACGATATTATGACCTTGGAGAGAAGTCAACCAGTACATTTAAAAATATAACCTATTAAATGTACTAGTTGAGTTATTTTATTAAATATTAATCAGACCACAAATTTTGTCGATTAGGATATCTGGTAATAATTAAGCTTAGATTTCAAATCCACTTAAATATCTTTCTCCTGTATCTGGTAAAATTACTACAATTCTTTTTCCTTTATTTTCAGGACGTTTTGACAACTCTATGGCAGCCCATAAAGCAGCACCAGATGAATAACCACATAATAATCCTTCCTGAACAGATGCCTTATGACTAGTTGCTATTGCATCCTCATTTTTAACAGGAATAACTTCATCGATAACAGAAGTATTTAAGTTTCCAGGAATAAATCCAGCTCCAATACCCTGAATTTTATGCGGACCAGGTTTTCCACCTGCTATAACCGGACTATCGGCAGGTTCTACCGCAACCACTTTAACATTAGGATTTCTTTCTTTTAGAACCTCACCTACTCCAGATAATGTACCTCCTGTACCTACACCAGCAACAAAAATATCAACATTACCTTCTGTATCTCTTAATATTTCTTCAGCTGTTGTTTTTTTATGTACTGCAGGGTTTGCTGGATTTTCAAATTGCTGAGGAATAAATGAATGTTCATTTTCTGCTGCAATTTCCTGAGCTTTTTCAATAGCACCTTTCATTCCCTGAGAAGCTGGAGTTAATACTAACTCTGCACCAAATTTTACTAAAAGCTTTCTACGCTCAATGCTCATACTTTCAGGCATTGTTAAAATTAATCGATACCCTTTTACTGCAGATACAAAAGCTAATCCCACTCCTGTATTTCCACTTGTAGGTTCAACAATTATTGAATCCTTATTTAATTTACCCTGACGTTCTGCGTCTTCAATCATAGCAAATGCTATACGATCTTTTACTGAACTTGCAGGATTATAAAATTCTAATTTAGCTACAACTTGAGCTTCACCTTCGTTTAATTTGTTAATTTGAACTAGTGGAGTATTTCCTATTAGTTCTGTTACATTTTTTGCAATCTTGGTCATGATTATGAGTATTAAATTATTTGCGTTTCAATTACAACACAAACATAAGCTTTGGGTTTAACATCTCCAACAGATCACAAGCCTATTGCCCTACTAATTTAATAGGTTTTAAGATCTATTTCAACGCTCAAAATCACGCTTTATTACTTATTTTCAATATTTTAACACAGCATTATAGTATTTTTCAATTTAACCCACCTATTTAGTAGGCTTTACAATAACAACAACATTAGAAATGGAACAGCCATAAATAATCCATAACAAATACTATTTATAATACATTAATAAACTCTGCTATGCCTTAAAACACATCTTCTTTTGTTTTATTCCTAAAAGATATTTAAAAAATAATCTGTAAAATTGTGAACGTTCAAAATAAAAATCTACCATGGAAGGGGCTATTAACTTACTTATTGTACTTGTATTTGCTATTATTGTTGGCACGATTGTATTAAGAAGACTATTTAAAAACAGCATCTTTTTAAGAATTGGCGCAATATGGATTATCAATGTTTTTATCACTGTTGTCAATAGTAGAATTCACTACAATAACCAGGATGCTTATCCTTTCTGGGCTGCTTTAGTAGGAGGATTGTCCTTTACTGCAATTTTACTATACAGCGTTTCTGTTTGGGTTAGAAAACCATTTTCGCAACTTGTTGATAATATAAAGGATTTAAGCAAAGGAGATCTAAATATTATAAGCAATAAACAATTCAATAAAAAATACGTCGGTGAACTAAAAACATTAAATAATAGTATCATAGATTTATCTAATATTTTCAAAACATCGCTGGCTAAAATTAACAACTCTGCACAAAACGTGGATCTTTTAGGTGTGGAGTCAAACAAAATGTCAAAGGCTTTATCTAAAGGAACTAACGAACAGGCCAGTGCTTTAGAGGAGATATCAGCTTCTATGGAAGAAATGAATGCAAATATCAACGCAACAAATGAAAATGCGAACAAAACACATCATGTTACCTCTGAAACCAATAGCAAATTAGTATTAAGTGCAGAAAGCGCTCAAGAACTAAACAAAGCTATGGCATTGATTGCCGAGAAAATAAAAATTATAGATACTATAGCCGTAGAAACCAATCTCCTTGCAATCAATGCAGCCATTGAAGCAAAACAGGCAGGAGAAGCAGGTGCTGGCTTTTCTGTTGTTGCAGGCGAAGTGAAGAAACTTGCTGAAGTAAGTAAGAAAGCAGCAGATGAGATTAAAGAAATTACAAAAAAAGGACTTAATCTTTCAGAAATTGTAAGTAATCACTTGAACGAAGCAACTCCCTCAATGAGTGCAACTATGAATCTAATGGAAGAAATAAGTGTAGCAAGTAGTGAATTAAAATCCGGATCCGATCAGGTAACTTCAGCAATCAACAGCATTAATCTAATTACTCAGAATAATGCTAAAATGTCTGAAGAAATGAGTGATAATTCAAATCAATTATCCAATCAATCACATGAATTAATAAAGAATATAGATTTTTTTAAGATATAGACAGTCGGCAGTCAGCAATTGGCAGCCTTCAGCAGACAGTCGGCAGTATATACTGCTTACTGTATACTTTACTAAATATAATACATCAGGCTTTCGTTTCTATCTCTGAACTCTTTTTGAATATCTGCTAAAGTTTTATTATTTAATACGTCAGCCATTTCATTTATAGCCTGATTAACAACCAACAAAACTGCTTTTTGATTATTTGTGTCATCTTCATTTATAGGCAACTCCTTACGATAACCTCCATCCAAAGCCTCATATACCATCAATAACGAAATTTCTTTAGGCAGCAATCTTAACTTATACCCCCCACCTGCACCTTTTTTCACCTCAAGCATACCACTTTTCTTTAGAGTAACAGCAATAGCTTCAAGAAATTTCATAGGAATTTTATGTCGTAAAGAAATTTGATAAATCCCCATATACTTACCTTCAGCTAATTCTGCCAGCGATAGCAAGAACCTTAATCCATATTCCGTTTTTTTTGATAATTTCATAATTTTTATCTTATATCCTGAATGCTGTTTTTTATTTAAGAACTAATCAACAGTATTCCTATAAAATGAATTGCAATAAACACCTTACCTTATAACTAATAAATCTTCATTAAGTTCATTAAAAAGCTTCTCCCAAGGTAAAAAACACACCACTATCACCTCTATTGGTAAAACCATAATCTATTCTAAAACTTAACTTCTCGTTTTCCAAAACCCTTAATCTTAATCCGGCTCCCCCCATCAAATGAACCTTGTCAAGCATCTCCGAATTAAAATCATGAAAAACATTACCTACACCAGTAAAAACTTCACATCCAAAACGCCACCACAACTTAGATCTAAAAGCAGCCTGAATGTATGCACTATGGTTATCAATATATTTATACGGATGCGATATACCTCTAAACAATCTTTTTCCTCCTATCTCTGACAAGCGATAAAAAGGAACTTCACCCGATGCTGATTTTACAACACTCTGCAAAGCGATAACCTGTTCATGCTTACCTAAATCAAAATAAGTTCTTAGATCCAACATAAAAGTTGAGAAATCGTAATCAGAAACAGAAGGCAAATATTTTAAATAAGAAGTTTCCAGAAAAATACCACGAACAGGATAAATCACACTATTTCTATTGTCGTATGTTACGGATGGACCTATTCCGGCAACTAAAGATTTATGATATCCTGTTATATCCGAATTAAACACATCTCCTTCGGTATTTTTCACATCATAAGATCCTATATCGTAATTGACCCCTATAAACCATTTTTTATCCAACACCTTCATTATCCTCCCGGTTAATTCCAGCTTATTTTCTTCTATATCCGAATAGGCTTCCTTATCTGTCAAATTACCTATCTGGTAAAATTGATCAGGCATATACTGAAACATCCATTTGGTTTGAAAGTACCAATTGCTTTTAGTATAAAACTTTGAAGATGTATAAAACTCATACATTCCTGAAGTTGAGAATTCAGCAGATACAGAAATATTTGAAGGCCTGAAATATTCGGCTCCTTCTTCCTTTCCTCCCAAATAAAATCTCCACGAAGGAAGCAAGCCTACACTTAATCCGGTTCTGTTTTCATACCCTACAATGGGCAAAAAGAAAAAGGTAGAATTCTCCCTTTCAATAGTAATTAAATCCATTCCCCACTCTGTTAATGAGGTAATGCCATTTACTAAACCAGAAGAACTCTTAGGCGTTGTTGATTTAAATTTGCTTGTCGATTCTGTTTGAGCAAACAAATCATAAAACCCCATTAATAATATAAGTATAAGAAAGAACCTTCGAATCATAATTTACATCAATTCTAGAGCCTGATTAAAATCTGAGATTAAATCTTCCACGTCTTCTATTCCAACAGAAATTCTCAACATAGTATTTCTAATCCCCATATCCACTTTTTCCTCTGCACCAAACTCACAATATATTGTTGATTCAGGATGTATAATTAAGGTTTTATTATCATTTAAGTTGGTTGCTCTACGAACTATTTTAAGGTGATTTAAAAACGAAAAACATTCTTCTTTAGTACCTAAATCTATTGTCATCACAGCTCCCGGCTTCCCTGAAAACTGTTTTTCACTTAGTTCATAGTACTGATCTTCTTTTAATCCGGGATAGTTTACTTGCTTAATCTTTGGATGATTTATGAAAAATGCTCCTAATTCTTTACAATTTGATACACAACGATCAACTCTTAAAGCAAGAATATCCAATCCCATATTTAAATAGTGAGCTGTATGCGCTGTCATACAACCACCCAGATGTCTGAAAATTTCTTTTCTAATACGAACTACCAATGCATTTGCAGCAAAATCTTTATACCATGAGCTCAATGCAGGTAATTTTGACCAATCAAAGGTTCCATTATCTATGACAACTCCACCAACAGCAGCTGCACCTCCTGACATAAACTTAGTTGCCGACATTACTTCAACGTCAACACCAAATTCTGAAGAATTAAATACATATGGAGGTGTAATTGTTGTATCCGCAACCACAACTACATCCCTGGCATGAGCCATCGCACTTAACTCTTTAATATCTAATATTTCTAATTGAGGATTGGTTATAGTCTCAAAGAACAATACACGCGTATTTTCATCAATACTGGCTTCAACTTCCTTTAAATTACTCATATCAACAAAACGCACCTCAATACCCCACGATGGTAATGTTTCTTTTAGCAATGCATAGGTATGTCCAAACAAATGATTAGAAGAAACAATATTACCACCCTTTTCGACTAATGCCAAAAGAGCATTTGAAATTGCAGCCATTCCTGATGACAATGCAACAGTAGCTTGTGCACCAGTCAAACCTTTCAATTTATGCTCAAAAAATGCCACTGTCGGATTTGATGTTCTACTATATGCATGAGCAAAAACCTTCCCTTCAAAAGCATCTCTAATATCCTCTGCTGTATCAAACTCATATGCTACTCCATCATATACAGGCATATGCAAAGCATTATAAACATCTTTTTGTGGATATTGGGCATGTAATGATTTGGTTGTAAATCCCTTCTTAGTTGTCATCTTACTATTATTAAAATCTCTATTCTAGTTAAAACCATACTATAAATACAGGGTTCAAAAGAAATGTATTAACGCCAAAAGTAATAAATTACCTAAAAGTTTAAATGTCTTTTTAATCACATAGTCTTTAAACCTAATTATCTGTATATTTAGACTATTAACAAGCTAATCTTATAAAAGGTTACAATACAACAATTAAATTGTGAGAATTATTGTTTTACCCGACATTTTCGCACTAAATTTACTTCATACCTTTAAAGTAGGATTTCATCATACGCAATAATTACAACAATTACAAAAACCTTTATTAAATATATACGTTAACATACTGAATTAACGCATTATTTAATTCAACAACAAAGACACAAACAATACGATACCAATAGGTTAGAACATAATACATTCATTATGAATCACAGATCAGATGTTTTTATATATTTGCCGACTGAAAAAAAATAAGCATGACAATAAGATTACGATTAATTTCTGGAGAAGACGAGGACTTTATCAGAGATATTGAGGTTAGAGGAGAGTCCACTTTTTTTGACTTACATAGTTTCATTCAAAAAAATCTAAATTTTGATGAAGGTCAAATGACTTCTTTTTTCATTACTGATGAAGAATGGAATAAAGAGGATGAAATTACCCTTATGGATATGGCTATGGACGAATCATCTGAAATATTCATTATGGCCGACACGAAAATTAACCAATTCATTACAAAACAAAAACAGAGATTACTATACGTATTTGATTTTTTCAATGAAAGAAGCTTATTCATTGAATGTTACGAAGTCAACAACAATGATTGCAAAGAAATCAAATGTCTTTATTCTGCAGGAAATGCGCCCGACCAACTGGATTTAAGGAACATTTTAGGAGATGATTCATTCGACGATAATGAAACATTAGAGAAACAAATGGGTTTTGATGATGAAGATGATTTTAACTATCGTGATATGGATTTTGACAATGATTCTATGATTTCGTTTACGGATGATTTCGACGATCTGGATAATCTGTAAACACATTAAAAATATTTAACTATTAATGCACAAATATTTAATTGTAGTAGTCGGCCCAACTGGTATTGGAAAAACAAAAGTCAGTATAGAAATTGCTAAACACTATAAAACAGAAATAATTTCGGCCGACTCCAGACAGATATTTAAAGAATTAAAAATTGGAACAGCCACTCCAAGTGATGAAGAGCTTAGAGAGGTAAAACACCATAATATTGCATCCTATTCTATTCATGATTACTATAGTTCATGGGAATTTGAACAAGATGCATTACAACTTTCAGCAGAGCTTTTTAAAACTCACAATCAAATTGTTCTTACAGGTGGTTCTATGATGTATATTGATGCTATTTGTAAAGGAATAGACGAAATACCTACCATCGATCCGGAGCTCCGGGACAACTTAATGAAATTATATAATGAAGAAGGTATTGAATCCATAAGAAGACAATTGAAACAATTGGATCCTGATTTTTATATGCAAGTAGATCTGCAAAACCACAAAAGGGTAATACATGCTGTTGAAGTTTGTTTAATGACAGGAAAACCATACAGCTCATTAAGAACCAACACAGTAAAAAAGCGACCATTCAATATCATCAGAGTTGGACTTGAATTAGATCGTGATGAAATATACAACAGAATTAATTTAAGAGTAGATCAGATGGTAGAAATGGGACTAATTGAAGAGGCTAAGCAATTTTACCCATCCAAAGATTTAAATTCGCTAAACACGGTTGGTTACAAAGAACTATTTGCTCATTTTGATGGAGAGTACGATCTGGATAAAGCAATTGAACTAATAAAAAGAAACACCAGGCGTTATGCTAAAAGACAAATGACCTGGTTTAAAAAAGATACTGAAACCCAATGGTTCAGACCTGATGAAATAACTAATATTATTTCACATATTGATAGTTTAATGCTAAATTGCGATAGCTAACCAAAGATATTTTTTTCACCGGGCATATTTTTTATTAATCAATCTCGCGGTTTACTTTTTTTGCCCGGTGTTTTACTTCCATTTTATAAAGTTGCTTCAATTACTGTATGATAAGAATCCTTATTCCATTCATCTCGGTTAAAAGAAGCATAAAACTTTACATCAGTAAAGCACTCCTTTAAAATATCTTCAAACTGATTTTTTACAATAGGAAATAAAATTACTTTTTGTGTATGTTTTGCACCTTCTATTTTCGAAACCAAATTAGTTGCAAATTCAATTTTGCTACTTGTCTCAATATAGCGATATACCCTCTCAAAAATATAATGATCACTCTCAATTGTCGGCAATGATTTAACATCATTATTTAATACCCAGTCGTAATTTACTGTCTGTAACAATAATTTACCATTGGGTTTCAATAGACTTTTAGCTGCCTGACAAAAAAACTTTACCTCCTCAAGATCATTAAGATGAACTACCGTATTTCCAAAACAATAAACTAAATCAAAAGTACCTTGTTTGTATACATCTCCAATAAGAAGCAAATCGCCCTCTTTAAACTTCACATTTATAGCCTGAGGGCATTTTTCTTTGGCTTTTTTTATCATCTCCCTATCTAAATCAAAGGCTTTTACAGAAGCACTTCGCCTCCCCAAAGCAATAGCTAAACTACCAGTACCGCAACCGGCATCCAACATTTTCTTCCCACCTAAAGAAGCATACAAATCCTCTATAAAAGAAAGTTGTTTTATATTAAGAGGAAAAATCTCATCGTATGCATTAACTATATCCTTATAAAAAGACATCCTTAAAAAGCTTTTATGATTTCGATAAACAAATAACTATACTAAGTTACAACTACTTTAATACTTTTTCTATCTGATATTTATTTCGTTCAGGACTATTTCTTGAAACCAATTCCGCTAAAAAGCCTGCAACAAACAACTGGGTACCAATTACCATACATGCTAATGCAATATAAAAATAAGGACTTGAGGTCACTAAAGGCTGCTGTATATTGTGATATACATAATACAACTTTTTTACACCCAGATATAATGACGAAAAGAAACCTATCATAAACATCAATGTACCTAAACCACCAAAAAGATGCATTGGTCGCTTTCCGAATTTAGATATAAACGTAACTGATAATAAATCTAGAAAACCTTTCAAGAAACGTTCTATTCCAAATTTTGAAACACCATACTGACGTTCACGATGCACAACCACCTTCTCTCCTATCTTACCAAAACCATTACGCTTTGCAAGAATTGGAATATATCTATGCATTTCGCCATAAACCTCTACGCTTTTAACCACATCCTTTCGGTAAGCCTTTAATCCACAATTAAAATCATGAAGTTTAATACCTGAAACCCATCTTGCTGTACGATTGAATAACTTACTTGGTATTGTTTTACCTAATGGATCGTGCCTTTTTCTCTTCCAACCACTTACTAAATCGTACCCATCCTCTTTTATCATGCGGTACAACTCAGGAAGTTCATCTGGATTATCCTGAAGATCAGCATCCATAGTTATAACCACATCACCTTTTGCAGCTTCAAAACCACTATATAAAGCAGCTGATTTACCATAGTTTCTACGAAACTTAATACCTCTCACCTCTTTATATTCTGAAGCTAATTCCTCAACGACACTCCATGATGAATCATTACTCCCGTCATCAATAAAAAGTAACTCATAAGTAATATCATGTTCCTTTAATACTCTATCAACCCAATCAAACAACTCTCTTAATGATTCTTCCTCATTAAAAAGCGGTACAACAACAGATAAATTCATCTAATCTATTAATATTAAAACAATAAGGTTAGACTATAATATAATCTAACCCTTAATATAAATCAACTTTGCAATATAATTAAAATTCAGGTTCGGGATCTTTTTTTAATATTGCAGCAATTACTAACGAAAAAATAAATGCCATAAATACTGTTCCAATAATATTAAAGAAAGATAACATTCCCGGGCTTAATAATATATTCAAAAATGGTTCTGCTTGCTCTAAGCTTGCCTCTGTAGCCCCATTTTTCAATGCCTCCTCTTGAGATAACACTACTAGTTTTTCATGCACAGATGGATCAATTGCAGTGTAAAATATATAAGTAAATAATCCATAAATAGCACCACCAACCAGTCCTATCAAAGATCCTAATCCTAGTCCTTGACTATATTTTAAGAAACCTTCATTTTCTTTTACCTTATAATGTTTGATACCTAAAACCAAAATTGCAGCTAATATTACATACCATAACAGACCAACAACTTTATTACCCATCAATCCACTATAACTAACAAGTAGTATAAAAACTATTGAGGCAATTCCAAGATACAAGCCCCAACTTAAAACCGTTGATGATTTTGACGGCGACAATTTTTCCATAATTATTTTTTTAAGATTTGTATTAGATTATGTCAAAGATAAGGTTTAAACTTAAACAAAAAACAATAAAAATATCAAAGCACACCTATACATGTATATCACCTAAAACTACATTACTGCTAAACAGATATTCGATTCTTTACAACATTACATTTAATTATCAGAATAATTTAGCTAAAAACAGAATTTTGAGAGAAAAATATTACCCGAAATGCAATTCTAATCATCTAAAAAAACTTAGTATTTTAATTCTTAATTATGATGGACAATTCATATTTTCGATAAAAATTGAGACTTTTTTCAATATCTGAAATTAAAATTTATGATAAAAGACAGGCTTCCTCAAGAGACTTCTTCCGTTAAAACTATTCCATCAACTTTTATCATAAAAAATAATACAAAAACAACTTATTGATAACAAAGCAATTATTAAAATGTGCGAAAAAAAGTTTATTTTTTTTTCATTTTTTTCTTGCAGGTAATCTGATTTTATCTACATTTGCATCCGCTAAAGCACGGGTAAGTCCTGTACGACCAGCTCCTATTGAACTCCCCCAGGGCCTGACGGCAGCAAGGGTAGATGGTTGAGCGGTGCGATGCAGGTAGCTTGCCCACCCGCCAATGTAGCTCAGCTGGCTAGAGCAGCTGATTTGTAATCAGCAGGTCGTGGGTTCGAGTCCCTCCATTGGCTCTTTTAGTTTTCATAATGTTGAAAACTTATTTATGTAATGAAATAATATTTTTGGGGAGATACCAAAGCGGCCAACTGGGGCGGACTGTAACTCCGCTGACTTTCGTCTTCGTAGGTTCGAATCCTGCTCTCCCCACTGGAATTTGTTTTGAGGAAAACAACGCCAATGTAGCTCAGCTGGCTAGAGCAGCTGATTTGTAATCAGCAGGTCGTGGGTTCGAGTCCCTCCATTGGCTCCAATTAATTTTCGCGGAAGTAGCTCAGCTGATAGAGCATTAGCCTTCCAAGCTAAGGGTCGCGGGTTTGATCCCCGTCTTCCGCTCTATAAAAGCCGTCTGTTTAAGATGGCTTTTTAAGTCTAAAGTATTTATTAAAAACTTTAGATTATTTAACAATAATATTTTGCCAATGTAGCTCAGCTGGCTAGAGCAGCTGATTTGTAATCAGCAGGTCGTGGGTTCGAGTCCCTCTATTGGCTCCATTAATTTTGCGGAAGTAGCTCAGCTGATAGAGCATTAGCCTTCCAAGCTAAGGGTCGCGGGTTTGATCCCCGTCTTCCGCTCTATAAAAGCCGTCTGTTTAGGACGGCTTTTTTGTTTTATACAAATAAGATAAATTAATATTATTTTTTTACTATTTTATTTGTTTGGTAAAAAAATACAGGTATATTTGTACCGAATTAAAATGAAAACAAGGAAACATTCATTGTTAAAAATATAGGGTTAGGTTTGGTTAAAAATGGGGATGCCGCAAGGCTCCCTTTTTTTTTGCCCATATTTTTCATAACTTCTCGTAAAATTATTTCTTTCTTTATTATAATTGTCATCTATTCCTAATATCTAAACTATAAAAGATACAATTGAATATATATGAAAGAAAAACATCCTATAGTAAAAGCAATAGCTCAACTTATATTTTTATTGGGTAGAATAATTTTATCAATAAGATATAAAGTACGATTGGAGAGAATTAAAGATATTGATAAAAAAAGACCTATCCTATTTTTACCAAATCATCAGGCTGTAGTAGATCCCATGTTACTCGTTAGTTTCTTATACCCTCATAAGAATATTGTTCCTATGATTACCAGCTCATATTACGACTTACCTGTATTAAAGTTATTTTTTAAAAATTGGGGAGCAGTACGAATAAGCGATCTGGAGAGAGGTAGCCGTAATACAAATGTGTTAAATGAAATTACAGAATCTGCAATTAAAGCTTTTAAATACCAAAAGAGCATTGTCATTTACCCTTCGGGACAAATAGCATCTCAAGGATTTGAAAAAATTCAAAATAAAAAAGGAGCCTACGAAATCGTTCGTAATTTACCATCAAACGTACAAGTAGTTGGAGTAAGAATTAATGGATTATGGGGTAGTCAATGGTCAAAAGCATGGAATGGTCAATCGCCCAACTTCGGCATAAATATTTTAAAAGGCATATTTTACACCTTAGCTAATATTTTATTATTTATGCCAAGACGTAAAGTATCATTGTATTTTGAAGACATAACAGATGAAGCCATCAAGTTTTCTGCTGAAAACAAGCAAACATTTAATCAGTTTTTAGAGAACTTTTATAATGCAAACGGAGAAGAACCAGTAAAATTTTTAAAACATTATTTTTATAGTCCTGCATTAAAAAGAGATATACCAAAAAATTTAAAACCCAGCGATTCTACAATAAATAAACCGATTACACTAAATGAATCATTCCCTAAAATCATTATTAAGGAAGTCAATCAGATCGTTAAGAAACATCTACAATTAGAAACGGATAATATAAACACCCATACGCATCTGATTAACGACTTAGGTGCTGACTCTATTAATATTGTTGAAATAATCAAGGATATAGAAATACATTTCAATGTTGAAACTCAAAATGATATATCTGATATAAAAAACGTAATTCATTTGTATCAACTTGCCAACGGTGACTTACAATCGAAAATCACATTACCACCATGTTCTTTTTCTAATAATAATCTGTTTCATGATTATATTAAAGTTCAAACGGCGGATAACATTCCTAGTTTATTTCTTAAGCGCTTCACAAAAAATAATGATCTGCCATTCTGCTATGACAGTATGCTTGGTGAAACAAACAGAAAAGATTTCTTTCTTAAAGTATGTGTTGTATCTGAAATTATTAAGAAAAATTGTAATGAAGAATATGTTGGTATTATGCTACCTGCATTACAGAGTACCTCATTATTAATTATGGCAACCTACTTTGCCGGGAAAGTTCCGGTAATGTTAAACTGGACTGTAGGACAGTCAATTCTCGATCATTGCATAAATGAGTCAGGTGTAAAGTATATTTTTTCAGCAAGTTCTTTTATTGATAAAATAAAAGATCAACTATCTGATAATGCAAAAAACAAACTGATTTATTTAGATAAAGAAATTCCTAAAACAAGTATATACACAAAAATTAAAGGAGCTTTCAAAAGTAAACTTCCAAGGTATTTCTTTCGCTTTGATAAGATTAATCAAACCGCAGTTATATTATTCACGTCAGGAAGTGAAAATCTTCCCAAAACAGTTGAGCTTACGCATGAAAATATAATTCACGATTTAAAAGGAACATTAGAATTATTAGATCTTGAACGCAACAGGGTATTAATGGCATTTTTACCTCCATTCCATAGCTTTGGATTCACTGTTTTATCCATCTTACCTCTTATAACAGGTACAAGAACAGTTTATTCTCCGGACCCAACTGATGGAAGAGCCCTTGTAAGAATTATCAAACATACCGGTGCTTCTATTTTAGTTACAGCACCAAGTTTTTATAAAATCATATTAAACAATGCTGTTCCAGAAGATCTTGCTCATATTAAATATATAGTTTCAGGAGCAGAAGCTTTATCTCATGACCTAATTGAATATTCAAATAGCATTATTCCGCAAGCACACTTATTAGAAGGATATGGAATAACAGAATGCTCTCCTGTATTATCTCTCAATCCTCTGCAAAAACAAAAAAGAGGAAGTGTTGGAAAAATTATCAAAGGAGTTGATTGTAAAATTTTAGACCTTGATACCAATTTACCTTTAAATAATAATGAAACAGGAATGATATGCGTAAAAGGCAAGAACATTTTCAATGGTTATAAAGATAAAAATATTGCATCTCCATTTATCGAAATAGATAATGAAATGTATTATAAAACGGGAGATCTGGGATATTTAGATGAAGAAGATTATTTATTTATTACAGGTAGATTAAAACGTTTTATAAAGATAGGCGGTGAAATGGTAAGCTTACCTTTTATCGAAAACATACTAGAAGAACATTTTGGTGACCATGACGAAAAGATCCTGGCTGTTGAAGGTAACGATAAAGTTCAACCTCCTCGGATAGTTCTATTTACAAGAAAACCCATAACACTAAATGAAGCTAATGAGCTATTAAGACTAAAAAAAGCACCATTAATAGCGAAAATTACAAGAATTGAACTTGTAGAAGAAATTCCATTATTAGGAACCGGTAAAGTTGATTACAAGGTTTTAAAAGAAAAATGCTAGAAACTCTGAACCATTAAAACAACAATTAACAGCATATGCAACAAGTATTAATTTACTTGTTGCCTTTCTACCAACAAAACTCTACGCCTCCGTAAAAATTAACTGGCTTTGCCGGATAATAATACCGAGGTTTTGAACTACCAAATGAACTGGCATTAATGAGTAACATGGAAGCATAATGTTCATCAAATACATTATTACACCCTACATATACACTTCCTTTTACCCTTAAAAATTCAATATCTACTTTTGCCTTCAGATCCACCTTTTGATAAGCAGAATATGATTTACTATTATCATCAGTTAGATACTGACTTCCTACTTGTTTATATGTAATATCAAAAGTTAGCGGGCGAAAAAACATATTCAAATCTAATGACAACATATATTCCGGGATTCCTGGTAACTGATTCCCTTTTTGATTTACACCGTCATCAATAAAACTTCGAAATTCATTTTTAGAACTAAAGTAATTCGCATTAATGAATATAAATTGCTGATGTGTTTTGGGTAAAACATAATACATCAATGAACTTTCAATACCATTATGCATGGTTTTCCCTGCATTTATACCATAAAACACTTCTTCACTTTCTCTTTTTGTCACAAGTAAATTCTGCATACTCAAAGCATATAAAGTGATATCTATAAATAAACGCTGATCAAAGCCTGAAAACCTATATCCTATTTCATAGCCCCATCCCTCTTCCGGTTCAATTTGTCTATTAAATGATCCATCATACAATAAAGCCTCCTCAAATGAAGGTGTTGAAAACCCATGTCCAGCAGAAAGAAATATATTTTGCTCATTGGTTAATGAATAATTAAGAGCTAACCTGGGAGATGCTATCCAATTATAATTAAAACCAGCATTATCTAATACCGATTGATAATGAGTTCTGTTTGCATTAATGGACGCTTGTAACAATAATTTTTTAAAAAGTAGTTTTTCATACAAACCAAAAATATTTATATGTGACCTATTCAGTTTATTAGAACTCAATAACTCATTATAATTTATATCATCCACACTAAAATAGCTAAGTTGATTAGCTTCTATCATAAACTCAAAACCAATATTTACCTTATTTGCCCCATTCTTATAAACAAACTTCTCTCTGACTCCAATGGAATGTTTTGTTTCTTTTAATTGGTTAAAAGGTCGCAACTCTTTTAATGATGAAATATGAGAAAATACACTAAACGAATTAGCTAACTGAGTATTAATAGGAACATTCCATCCTATACTAATCATATGTTTATGTGACTTTTCATAACCTCTAATTGAAGCCCAACTATTCGCAGCTTTTTGGGGATTATTATAAAAATCTGTACTATCTAATGAACTGGGAATTTGTCCGTTTAGAAATCTGTAATTATAAAGTAAATTAAATAAGCTCCCCCCTATCTTTGTACTTCCTCCTAATGTCAGATTCGTTCTTTTATAATTACTATTCTGTCGATAACCATCTGAAGTTAAATGGTTCATATTTAAATTCAGATCTACTCTCTTATCATTGAGAATATTAATATTAGCTTGTTGAAGATAAGTTACAAAACTACCAACTTCACTTTTTAGGATTATACCATTATCAACAGAAGAAACCTTGTTGGGTGATAATAAGATTACCCCACCCAAACCAGATCCATATAATGCGCTGGCAGGACCTTTTAAAACCTGTATTCTTGAGATATCATTTAATCCGAAATCCTCTAAAGAGGAAACCCCATCACCATCAGTTATTGGCATATCTCCCCAATAAGCTTTAATACGATTTGAATTATAAGGAGTTCTTGAACCTATACCTCTGATTGTAATTCGATTGGTACTTAAAGTTCCTTGTTGCATAAAAACTCCGGGAATAGTATTTAATCTATCCGTCAATTCATATGCATTACCTGATTGAAGATTTATAGAGTCAACTTCAAAATAACCTCCAGGCCACTTTTGCTTAGAATTGATTAAAATAGGGGCATTCACATTTACTTCTTCAATAACTATCGAAGAAATGCTATCATGATTATTATTTTGCGAATAAGAATATTTAGTAATAACTACCAATAATATTATAGCAGATAAAATCCTTACTATCATTAAAAAAGAAGTTTTATTCTATCGGAATCAATTTTAGTATTTTACCAGGCTTTTCAATTGCTACATAAATATATCCATCAGGACTCATCTCAACATTCCTTACTCTACCAATATTTTCTAATAAATTTTCCTGGTGTATCACTTTATCACCATCCAGTTCAACTCGTTTTAAATATTCAAAACGCAAGGAGCCTGTTAAAATATTATTTTTCCAATTTGGGTAATGGTCACCTTTAACAAAAGTCATCCCACACGGTGCAATTGATGGAACCCAATACAAAAGAGGCTGTTCCATTCCTATTTTAGCAGTATCATTTGTAAATATTGTCCCATTATAATTAATTCCAAACGAAATCACAGGCCATCCATAATTTTTTCCTGCATTGATGATATTTATTTCATCTCCACCTTTTGGACCATGCTCATCTGTCCATATTTTCCCGGTAACCGGATTCATGCAAACTCCCTGAGGATTTCTATGTCCATATGAATAAATTGTAGGTCTCGCATCTTTATTATTCACAAATGGATTATCATTCGGAATGGTTCCATCATCATTAATCCGATGAATTTTCCCACAATCATTATCCAAGTATTGAGGATTCCGATCTCTATTTCCTCTATCACCTACAGAGAAATACAAATATCCATCATTATCAAATTCAAGCTTACTACCATAATGATGTCTTTTATTGGATGAAGGTTCTGCTCTAAACAAAACTTGTTGATCAATTAGTGAATTCCCATCTAATCTGGCTCTCATCACTGCAGTTGTAGACAAATCATTATTATCTTCATCAGGAGATGAATACGACATATACAACCATCCATTATTCTCAAAATCAGGATGCAGTTCCAAATCCAGAAGTCCTCCCTGGCCTTGAGCTTTAACTTTTGGAACACCAGCAATTTTAATTAATTGCTTTGTAGTTGTAAATAATAAAAGATCACCACTTCTCTCTGATATCAGCAAATCTCCATTAGGAAGAAATTCTAATCCCCAAGGTACATCTAATCCTTCAACAACTGTATCAACTTTAAACTTCTGAACTTCCGATACCTCGATTCCATCTATGCTTTCATGCTGATTTTCAACCAATGGAACCATTTCTGATAATTCCAATATATAATCTGTTAATTGCTGAATTACCTCATCACTTAAACCTGCCTCAAATGCAGGCATACCATGAGCAACCCGGCCCAATTTAATACTATTAAAAACTTCATCTTTTGAACCACCAAATAGCCATTGTCGATCTACAAAGGATGATTTTTTATCGTTATGACATCCCAAACAGTAGTTTTTATAAATCTGACCTACTTCATTCTGAGAAGATTCTTTTGCCTGTTTATGAGAGGTACACGATTGTAGATTAGGAACTGTAAACATTAAAAGCAATAAAACGGGAGATATAAGCATTTTCATATGATAATAATTAATTTTCATTGGTCATATGGAACTAACAAATAAATTTAATCATCCCAATGTGTCTGAATTGGGATAATCAAACTTACTTACATGTTCGTTTCATGTTTAAAATATAATATATTCAGACTCGTTATTCCTTATTAAAATAAAATTTAAAAGTAAAATAAAGTCTGATTTTCAAATTACATATTTAATCAACACAATGCAACCTTAATTAATATAATTGAGTATTATAATGATAGAAGCATTCTATTAATTATTCTAAATACAATCATTAAACAGACTTAATTTAAATTAGACAATTCTATATATATCGAAGTAATTATATCTACATTATTACATATATTTGGGTGTTTTTTAATTTAATTAATATATTTTAACTTTAAGAAAAACAGACAGCCCAATAAAACAATCTAAATAAATTACCCTATGAACAAGGTTATCGTTTATTCAATTGTGATTACAGTTTTGGTTATACTGGGGGTAAATTTTCTGCACAAAACAGAACCCTTGAATTTTTCTCAATATGAGTTAAAGCAAAAGTATGCCACGAAACCAACCTCATCTGTAGATCACAGCCAATTTGAAATACTTCAACAAGAATTTAAAACACCACAGGATGTTACTGAAGCTTGTTTGAGTTGTCACAACAAGCGCCATGAAGAAATCATTCATTCAAGTCACTGGAACTGGGAACGTGTAGCTTATGTAGAAGGAAAAGGAATTTCAAGAATTGGTAAAAAGAATGTACTTAACAACTTTTGTATCGGTTCCAATTCAAATGAACAAGCTTGTGCCAAATGTCATATAGGATTTGGTATGACCAGTAATAAATTTGACTTTAACAACGCTCGTAACGTAGACTGCATGGTTTGTCACGACAATAGTGAAGAATACATTAAAGGAGCCGCAATGGCAGGCTATCCTGATAGAAATGTTAACCTTACTAAAGTTGCACAAGGTGTTGGTCGCCCATCTAAAGTAAATTGCGGTAGCTGTCACTTTTATAGTGGCGGAGGCAACAATGTGAAGCATGGAGATTTAGAGGAAGCCATTTTAGCTTGTGACCGAAATACTGATGTACACATGGCTCAAAACGGACTTAACATGACATGTGTTGAATGCCATACAGCTGAGAAGCATCAGATTAAAGGTAAATTGTACTCTGTATCTTCAACAGATGTAAACAGATTAAACTGTGAAGATTGTCATACATCGCGTCCTCACCTTGATGATCTTTTAAACCGCCACTATTCTAAAATTGCTTGTCAAACATGCCATATTCCAACTTATGCTAAAGTAAACGCCACCAAAATGGCCTGGAAATGGTCTGAAGCAGGAAAATTATTAAATGGCAAACCTTATCATACAGAAGATTCCTTAGGAAATCATACTTATTTATCTATAAAGGGATCATTTAAATGGGAAACAAATGTAAAACCTGACTATGTATGGTTTAATGGAAATGCACAACATTATGTAGCAGGAGATACTATTAAAAGCATCCCTGTACAGGTTAATAAGTTATTAGGAAGCGCAGATGATATTCACTCTAAGATTTATCCGGTGAAGATCCATCGAGGAGATCAAATTTACGATTCGGAGACAAATATGTTAATTCAACCAAAGCTCTATTCTCCAAATAAAGGCGACAGTGCATACTGGATGGATTTTGACTGGAATCTGGCAGCTGAAGCAGGTATGAAAGGAATGGGCTTACCATATAGTGGAAAATATGACTTTGTAGATACCGAAATGTACTGGCCAGTTAACCACATGGTAGCACCTAAAGATCAATCTCTTAATTGTAATGATTGTCATACTAACAATAACAGCAGATTAGCAGGTATTGATGGACTTTATATTCCGGGAAGGGATAAAAATGACTGGGTCGATCTATTTGGCAAACTGTTATTTTGGGGATCTTTACTTGGTGTATTTATTCATGCGTTAGCAAGGTTTATAAATTCACTGCGTAAACATGAAGTTGAATCTGAAGAAATATCCATTTAAATATCATCCAACCAATAAAAAAAGCTATGCAAAAAGTATATATATATAGAAAGTTTGAACGTTTCTGGCATTGGAGTCAAGCCGCATTAATCTTCTTTCTTGCCCTTACCGGTTTTGAAATACATGACACAATCCATTTATTTGGATTTGAAAAAGCTGTGGCATTTCACAGGTCAGCATCTTACTTATTATTAGGTCTGATTGTTTTTAGTATTTTCTGGCACTTTACAACTGGAGAATGGAAACAATATATTCCTACACTATCAAAGCTAAAAGCACAAATTCACTACTATACAGTAGGCATGTTTAAAGGAGAACCTCATCCTACCATTAAAACAGTAAGCAAAAAGCTTAATCCATTACAGGCTGTAGTTTATTTAGCGTTTAAACTGATCATGGCACCTATGGTAGTAATATCTGGTTTGCTATATATGTATTATAAGTCATTTGATGAAAATGATATTGTTGTTGCCATTGGTATTCCGTTAGAATGGATTGCTATTATTCATACAATAGGTGCATTTTTATTAATATCATTTATTGTAGTACATGTTTACATGACAACCACTGGACATTCTTTAACGGCTAATATCAAAGCAATGATTACAGGATGGGAAGAATTAGAAGATCCTGAAGACATTAGTGAATTAAATAAGGAACAGTTACAAAATAAAAACCAGGGATTATGATAACTGAAAAACCAAAAAAATACATGAATCCTTATTTAGCAGGATTCTTTTTGGGCTTTGTACTCTTAGTAACAATATACATTACTGGTCGAGGTCTTGGAGCAAGTGGAGCTTTTAAAAGTGTTGTTATGCAATCTGTTGAAACTATTGCTCCTAATCATGCAGAAAATACGGCTTACTATTCCGATTATCAAAAAGCACACCCTGACGGACCAATGAAATCGTGGCTTGTATTTGAAGTTCTGGGTGTTATAATCGGAGCATTTTTATCCGGTGTAGCATCAAACAGAGTGGGCCTAAAACTAGAAAAAGGTCATGGAGTTAAAGACTCTACCAGAATTATAGGAGCCATTATTGGTGGTGCCCTTTTCGGTTTTGGAAGTCAATTAGGAAGAGGATGTACCTCAGGATCTGCATTGAGTGGGATGGCAGTTATGTCTTTCGGAGGAATTATTACCATGTTGGCAATTTTTGGCGTAGCCTATATGGTTGCCTATTTCTTTAAAAATTTATGGATTAAAAAACAATAGTTATGGGACCATTAGTACCAGATATTATAAGTGGCGAATTAAATTACATTATTGCTCTGATAGTAGGAATTGGATTTGGTTTTGCTCTGGAACAAGCAGGTTTTGCTTCCACTAAAAAATTAGTAGGATTGTTTTATGGCTATGATTTTACAGTATTAAGAGTATTTTTTACTGCTGGAATTACTGCTATGGTTGGTGTTTTAGTTCTTAACCACATAGGTTTATTAGATGTTAGTATCATATATATCAATCCAACCTTTTTATGGTCAGCCTTAGTTGGTGGGGGTATTATGGGTGTTGGTTTTATTATTGGAGGTTTTTGTCCTGGAACCAGTGCTTGTGCGGCAGCCACAGGAAGAATTGATGGTATGGCATTCCTGTTAGGTAGTGTTATTGGTATTTTTGCTTTTGGCGAGGGCTATCCATTATGGAAAGACTTATATACCGCAGAAAGTTGGGGACCGGTTTTAATGAGTGATCAGTTAGGAATGTCTCGTGAAGGCTTTGGATTGGTAATGATTGTCATTGCTGCAGCAGCTTTTATAGCCACTACTGTAATTGAAAATAAAATCAATGGAAAAGAAACAAAGTGGTTTAAACCTATGATTATAAAGAATTCTATTCTTATTGCCACACCAATCATCATTGTTTTGTTCGTCATCATAACTCCAACTAAAAAAGAGCTTATGGATAAACGTATTGATGAAAAGATTGCAGCAGGTGAATGTAATCCAAGAATCATGGAAGGAGACAAACTTGCTTATGAACTTATGAATCAATATTACAAGTTCAATGTCATAGATGTTCGTACTCCTGAAGAATATAAAGAATTTCATATTCCTACAGCAATAAATATTCCTTTGGAAGAAATGCATAAGTCCTCTAACCTGGGTATTGTTATCCAGAATTTAAAGACTAATGTTTTTTATGGTGCTAATAGTCTGCAAGCACAAAGAGCATGTATGATTTCGAAATATTTTGGCAAATCAGATAATTACGCTCTGGGATTAAATGCTGATGAGTTTAACAAACAATACTTTTTAATCTCAGAGATTGACCATAATGGTTCAAAACATGAAGTAGATTTACAAAATTTCAGAATCGAAGCCGGAAAGAAATTAAAGGAAATTGGCGAAGCTGTAGCCAACTTAGATAAACCTGTAATAAAAAAAGCTACCCGTGTTAGTGGTGGCTGTAGTTAACCCCCCGTTATTAATTCAGAGGATTTCGTTTTTTATAAATGAAATCCTCTGATATTTTATTACATCTACTTTCGATGTTTTATGGCAATTAAAAAATACCCTAAAAAACCCAACCCAATAAATAGCAGCTCTATTCCAAACGAAATCATTGATTTCTCAATTCCATAGTCATCCATACCATAGAAATCCCCTACAATATAAGCAACTATCATTCCCAATCCTGCCATAGTAGCGACCATAGCCCACTTTAAACTTTTAAGTGTTTGAGGTTCATCATCTATTTGCTGTACTGGTTTTAGTATATCTGCTTTATCAATATGTCCACTTTTTACAATTCTTCTCTTTAAAAGATAATCTGTAAACATTTTAATAATATAATAAAATCCGGCAAAGACAATTATAGTCACAATAACTTCACTTCTCATAATAATTTATTTTAAATGAATATTTCCATATTTGTCGCAATACAGGTTCAAAAGGTTGCAGAAATATTCTAATTTCTTTTTATAAATTTATTGCAACCTTTTTGTATAGTGAAGCGACTTATACTTACATGAACGATATTGAACTGGTTAATCAGATAAAAAAAGGAAATGCCAATGCCTATAAGTATTTAGTTAATAAATACCAAAGATTGGTATTTAATATTGCCTTTAAATTATCTTTTGATAACCAAGTAGATATTGAAGATATTGCACAAGAAGTTTTTATTAAGATATATAAAAACATAAATAAATTCAGGCAAGATTCGAAGCTCTCAACTTGGATAGCTTCTATAACGTGGAAGACGTCAATTGATTTTAACAGAAAAAACTCAAGAGGAAAAATTAATTACACTGATGAAATAGAAGTTTTTGAGAACTTTGCTGTAATCAAAAACAATCATCCTAACAATTTAGAAATAAAAAGTATTGTAAGGAATACTATTGATAAACTACCACCTCATTTTAGAACTGTTTTAACACTTTACTATCTGGAGGAGTTTACATACCCTGAAATACAGGAAATAACATCAATGCCTTTAGGAACTATTAAAAGTTATTTAAACAGAGCACGTAAAGCTTTTAGGGAAATGATTGAAAATAATTATGGTACAGAGGCTATTGATCTTCTTTACCATGAAAAATAAATGCACAATGATAGACGAACAAAAAAATATAGACAAGCTAATTTCTGATTCTATTCTGAATTTTGATCTTTCAAAAATACCTGTGGATTTTACAGAAAGATTAAGTAAGAAGTTTGAATATAGAAACTATATAAGAAATCTTTTGAAAGAATGGAGTGCTAAAATATTACTCATTATATTTATTACAGCATGTTGTGGAGGAATCTATTATTACTATTCACCTCAAACCTTTATTGGATTAGTAAATGATAAAAGATTTATCTTTATAATATCATTTCTTTTACTCCTATTGTTTATTTTCCTATTTGATCAATTACTCCTTAAAATACTATTCAAAAAATATGATAAAAAGATGTAATCCTATGATGAATAAATAATTAACCATTAGATTTTTAGATTAAAATAGTCTAATTTAGTTACAAACTAAAATCTTTAAATCATGAGTATGGAATGTGTAAATTTATCAAACTGTGGATTTTTTAAGAAGTATTGCCAAACCAAAGACCTTGCTTGCAAAGGATTTATAAGTATGTATTGTAAAGGAAGCAAAATGGCGGATTGTAAGAGATTACAATATAAAAAAGAAAATGGCACTCCACCACCTGATGATATGATGCCTAGCGGACAGATGATAAGATAAAAAAAGACCGTTTCAAGTATTTGAAACGGTCTTTTTTTATAATAATCGCTTTTTTATTATAGTCCTTCTGCAGTATGATAAACATTAGTTACATCATCATCTTCATCAAACTTAGCAAGCATTTTTTCAAATACCTTAACTTCTTCTTCGTTTAGTTCTTTTGTTGTAGTAGGAAGTCTTTCAAATTCTGAACTGATTATCTCAAATTCATTTTCTTCAAGATAAGACTGGATAGATCCATAACTTTCAAACTCACCATAAATGATAATATTACCATCTTCCTCAAAGATTTCATTAGCTCCAGAATCAATCATTTCTAATTCAAGTTCTTCAAGATCTAATCCTTCTTTGTTTCCAACTTTAAAATGACACTTATGCTCAAACATGTACTCAACACTACCTGTTGTTCCTAATGAACCACCTGCCTTATTAAAGTAACTTCTAACAGCACCCACTGTTCTGGTATTATTATTAGTAGTAGTTTCAACTAATACTGCAATTCCAAATGGACCATAACCTTCGTATACAACTTCTTTCCAATCGTCAGTATTTTTTTCAGTCGCCTTTTTAATTGCCCTTTCAACATTATCTTTAGGCATGTTGGCAGCCTTGGCATTTTGAATTAACATTCTTAAACGAGGGTTTGCATCTGGTTCAGAACCACCCTCTTTTGCTGCCATTGTTATTTGTCTACCTAACTTTGTAAATGTTTTTGCCATACCAGCCCATCTCTTAAGCTTTGTGGCTTTTCTATATTCAAATGCGCGTCCCATTTATTATAATTTACTTACTTACTTTTTTTGAACTCACAAAACTATAAAAAAAAACAAAATTATCAGACCAGATAAAGTACTAATCTATATTTAATAAGACGACATTCAGAAATTAACCACATCTATACGATAATATTTATTAACATTTAATGTAAAAAAAATACATTAATAAGATTTATGTTTTATAATTCGAATTATTAATTGTATGTTCACTGCGCTATATAACTCAAAATCATTTAAATATTTATTCTGTGAAACAGACCATAAAATTATTTTATCATACAATTCATATCTACTAAACATGACGAGTTATATATGGCCATTAAATAAAAAATGAAAATACATGGAAAAAAACAGATTAAAATGGATGCCATTATTTAGTACCAATTTTGCAGGAGTACTGAACGACAACCTGTTAAAAACTTTAATCGGTTTTGTTGGAGTAGCATGGATTGGTCAGGAAAATAAAGCTTTATTAGTGTCTGCAGCTGCTGCTTTGTTGGTTATTCCTTATATCTTTTTATCTCCATTATCAGGTAAATTGGCAAAGGAACATCCAAAAGCAGAAATTATTCAGTGGGCAAAATTTGCTGAGATTCTAATTATGATTATTGCAATTACGGGCTTTTTTATAAGTAATGTTTACATAGTACTTATCGGCATGTTTTTAATGGGTTTACAAAGTTGTATTTACTCGCCCAGCAAATATGGAATTATCAGAGATATTGGTGGGAAAGAGCTTATATCATTTGGAACCGGAGCCATGGAAATGATAACTTTTATTGCTGTTCTATTAGGAACTTTCTTTGGTGGTATTATTTCTGATGCTCATAATTACTTCTCAAACCCTAAAACAGAAAGTATTATTATTGCTGCTGCACTGATGGGACTAGCAATAATTGGTTGGTTAACAAGTATGAAGATTGACCCCAAAGAATCTGAACCAGAAGACGATTCTGATGACACTCTAAATCCTTTATTATATCCTATAAAATGGTTTAAGTGGAGTAAAAGTATTAAAGGTTTAAATTATACTGTTTTAGGATTATCCATCTTTTGGATGATAGGATCATTAGTGCAAATGAACCTTTATATCTATTGTGAAAAGTTTTTAAGTCTTTCAAACTCAGCAACCGGAACTATTATGGCGTTAGTTGCTATTGGAATTGGGTTAGGATGTTATGTTGCTGGCGTTGTTTCTAATCACAAGGTAAAAACACAACTTGTACCAATTGGTGGTATTGGAATGGCCATTTCAATGTTGCTTGTTTTTATTCTGAATCCAGAGACTACTCTATTTACCATATTAATTACAACATTTGCATTTTTTGCCGGTTTCTTTAAAATACCATTAAATGCTTTTATTCAAGACAGAGTAAAAGGAAGAGAATTAGGCCCTGTGCTTGCTTATAATAATCAAATGGTATTTATAGCCATTTTAATTTCAGCTGGAATATTTACCTTAATCGAAAGAGCATTTGACTCACGCATTGTATTTTTAGCTGTACTTATCATTACTATTATAATAACAACAATCATATTCTTTAAATTACCAGGAGCTGGTAAAAGAAAGGATGCATAACAAAATAGATTTAATTGGAGATTAAATCCAATTCAAATCCAAAAACAGAACCATTACCAGGAGAACTGTTCACCAATAGTTCTCCTCCATTTTTTTTAATAAACTCTTTTGTTAGGATTAATCCAAGTCCGTTACCGGTTTCCTTATCTGAACTAGGTAAAAATTCAGATCCTGAAGCATTCAATATTCTTTGCACTACATTTTGATCCATCCCTACTCCACTATCACAAACTTCAACCTTAACCTTCGAACTGTTTTTAATAATTTTTACCTCTATAGTTCCTTTATTAGGTGTAAACTTTATTGCATTTGATAACAGATTCCTTATCACAGTTTTAATCATTGCTTTATCTGCCTTAACCTCAATCTTATCTTCTAATGCTGTCTTTATATTTATTTCCTTAAGCTCAGAATAAGGCAATATTAAACTCACATTTTCCTTAATCAGGCCTGCAAGATTAAAAGATTCCGGTACATACTGTATATTTCCTAATTGTGATTTTGACCAATTCAAAAGGTTATCCATTAAATGAAAAGTATTTGTTGCCGATTCATTTAGTGAATCCAACGACTTTGATATCATACTTTTATCCAAAACATCTATCTGATTTGAGAGCAATTGTATCAAATTACGAAACCAATATAAAGGATTTCGAAGCTCATGGGAGATGATGCTAAACAGTTTAACCTGCTGATCTTTTGACTTACGCATTTTCTTATTAAGTTTATCAAGCTCTTTATTCTTTTGAATAATATTATCATTTAGCACTGTAAGCTTAATGTTGGCATTTTTCTTATTCAAAAATCTGCCGTACATAATTAAAACCAATGCTATTAACAGGAATGAAACAATTATAGCAAAAAGGATAACCAAATTTTTCCTTTTAATTCTAAGCTCCTTAATCTGATTTTCTTGCTTTAATACTTCATTCTCCCTGTTTTTCAAATCCACTTTATATTCGGTTTGCAATTCTGCAATTTTCTTATTTGTTTCCAGATTAATAATCTCATCCTTAATATGCGAATGTTCTTTATAAAACATGAATGCTTCTTTATAATCACCATTCAACGCATACACACCAGATAATATCTTATAAAATTCACTTGTATTAGATTTTATATCTTCTTTTTTAGCTATTGCAAGTCCCTCATTACAATACCTTATAGCCTGATCGTATTTTGCTATTTTTTTATAAATATTTGCTAATAACAAATAAACTCTCGATTCACCAATGGCATAACCAATTGATTTTGAATAATCCAAAGCTTCATGATAATTTTTAATAGCTAAGCTATGTTTTTCCTCCTTTTCATAGATTAATCCTTTCCCATAAAGATTTTTCACAATTCCTTTTGCATACCCAATCTGTTTACAATAAAGGTATGATTGATCAAAACAAACTAAAGCAGAGTCATATTGCTGAAGGTCGAAATATACTTCGCCAATATTTTTTAAAGATTTTGCAATACCCTCCTTGTAATTAACCTCTTTACGCAGTTCTAAGGCTTGTTTATGAAAAAAAAGAGCTTTTTTAAAATCTCTAAGTACCTGATAAATATTACCCAAATGATTATAAGTTGTCGCCTCTTCTATTTTATTATCTGTATTAGGAATTAATTGTTGAGAACGTATAAAACAATCCAAGGATTTAGGATAGTTACCCAAAGTTTTATAATCCTTCCCTATCTTATTATACAATGACATTATTTCCGTTGTTGCACCAATAGCCTTTGCCAAATCCAGTGCTTTAGTATAATATGATAATGATTGTTCAAGATTTCCTTTTGAATGATAATATTTACCTATGTAATTCAACGATCTTACATATAGAATTTCGTATTTGTACTTTTGCGATATATTTTTTGCCTTGTTAAAATAAATCAAAGCCTTATCAAACTTTCCCCAGTTATAATGTACTTCACCCATGTTTAAATATGATTCGGCTATACCATAAGTATAATTTACAGAAGTAAACAGATGATTTGATTGCTCAAAATATTGCATAGCCAAGGAAGTACTCCCTGTAATAGAAGTATTTACACCCAATAAAAGAAGATATTCAGCAAAAATACTATCATTTTGTGTTCCCTTATAATTATACTTTATTTGATCCAGAAAAAATTCTACACTATCTGTATTTATATATTGATATGATTTTGCCTTATCCAATAATTCAACACATAAATTCTCTTTATTTTCTGCTTTTATTAGACCTCCAGATAATAAGAATTGAAATAAAAGTAAAAGATTAAAAATTAGAGATCTATAAATTAGGTTCAACATTAGCTATTGAATTACTTTATTTAATAAAGCATATTTTGTTAGTTCTGCATTATTAGCCAGGTTCAACTTCTTCAATATGTTATTACGGTGATTACTTAAGGTATTTTTACTAATGGAAAGTTTTATGGCTATATCAGATTTTGAAAGACCCGATGCTAATAAACTTAATACCAGGTATTCCCTGTCTGTTAATGATTCTAGATTATTTCTTTCTGATTCTTCTGTTATAAACTGAGTAGCAAAAAAGTATTTTTGACTTTGGGTTAGATATTTTTTATTATTTACTGCAGATTTTACTGCTGCAACCAATTCTGATGGATCTTCTTCCTTATTAATATAAGCCATTACTCCATTCTTTAACATCCTTGAAGCTAACTGTTCATCTTTATTCATGCTAAAAATAACAATTGGCAAATCAGGACATAACGATTTAATTTGTTGTAATAACTCAATAGAACACAAACCTGGCATATTTACATCTAAAATAGCCACATCAAATTTACCATTGGTTAACTTCTGAAGCAGTTCAATTCCATCCCTCGCCTCCTCTTTAACAGAAATATCAGTGGTATTCATAAATATCAGCTGCAGTCCTGTACGAACTACTGCATGATCATCAGCAACAATAACAGAAATCATCTTTTCAAACATTTAGAATTCAAAAATACCTCCATTTAAAATTCATATAAGCTGCATCATATTAAGGTATCATTAATTTTTGGCTCAACTTTTAACTTAACATTACCATTTATCCATGCTTTTTGTTTTTCGCAAAAACAAAACCATATCATAAACGCCTGAAGTACTACACCTTAAAATCACAAAAGCAATCTCAATAGTAAAAAGTACTATGCCTCACACTCAATTATCACTATTGAATAAAGATTTTAAGACGATTAACATTGCATCATCATTTATAATCGAAAAGACACTGTTTCAAGAAAAATATTAAAACAATAATCAACTTAAAATGAAAAAACAATTTAGTTTATTAGCCTTATTTCTTTTTGTATTGACTGCAATACAAGCACAAAGTGGAGCTTTAAAAGGAAGGATTGTTGACGAAAATGAACTTTCTGTACCAGGAGCATATATTTATTCTGATGACGAACAATTCTACGCAGTATCAGATGTTAATGGTAACTATGCTATTACAGGGATGCCTACAGGAGATTACAATTTCAAGGTTTCATATATTGGCTTTATTCCAGTAGAAAATAAAATCAACATTACAGATAGTAAAACCTCTGTTTTAAACTTCGAACTAAAGGCCGGAATTGTTGGACTGCAAGAAGTTGTTGTTTCCAGCTCTTTACAAGGCCAATCTAAAGCATTAAACCAGCAAAAAACAAGTTCAAATATTACGAATGTAATTGCAGCTGATCAGGTAGGTAAATTTCCAGATGCTAATATTGGTGATGCCTTAAAGCGCATACCCGGTATTAATGTACAATATGATCAGGGTGAAGCTCGTTTTGGAAATATCAGAGGTACGGCACCTCAATACAATTCTGTAACAATTAATGGAGAAAGAATTCCTTCTGCTGAAGCCGAAATGAGATCAATTCAGCTCGACTTGATCCCATCAGACCAGATTCAGTCTATTGAAGTAAATAAGGCTGTTACTCCGGATATGGATGCAGATGCAATTGGAGCTTCAGTTAATTTAGTTACACTTTCAGAGCCTGCAAGTAGAAGAATTTCAGGATCATTTGGTGCTGGTTACAATCAAATTTCAGAAAAACCAAACTACACAGCAAATTTGTCATACAGTGATAGATTTGCTAACGATAACATTGGTATGGTATTAGGATTCTCAATAAATAACAATAAGTTAGGATCTGATAACGTTGAAGGAGAATGGGATTTGGATGATAATGATAATATTTATTTAAAAGAGCTTCAGATCCGTCAATATTACCTTCAACGTCTACGTCAAAGCTATTCGGGTTCTTTCGATTTTAAACTAAGCGACAATCATACTATCTATTTAAAAGGTATGTATAATCGTAGAAAAGACTGGGAAAACAGATTTAGACTTGTTACTGAAGTTGATGAATTAGAAAATGGAAATATTTTTACTGCAGATAAAATAGAACGAGAAGTTAAATCAGGTGGTAATGATAAAAATGCTCGTTTAGAAGATCAACAAATGATGCAATTTTCATTAAGTGGAGATCACATATTTGGAAAAGTCAAAGCTGATTGGGGTTTTTCTTATTCAAAAGCATCTGAAGACAGACCACAAGAAAGATATTTAAATCTTAAGCTGGAAGAAGATGGTCAATACATTGTTAATGACTTTTCTGACTCAAAGAAACCTTTAATGTATTTACAAGATCAAAGTAACCACGATTTAAATAGCAATTGGGAGTTTGATGAATTAACTGAAGAAAATCAATACACTGAAGATATTGATATTGTAGGCAGATTAAATTTTGAAATTCCATTGGCACAGGGGACTTTCAAAAACTCATTAAAGATTGGAGGTAAATACAAGTCCAAGAGTAAAAAGCGTGATAATGACTTTTATGAATACTCTCCTATTGATGAAGGTTCGTTCATGAGTCAGGCATTAGCAGATACAAAAGAAATGTCAAGAGATAACTTTATGCCTGGAGATAAATACAATGTCGGAACGTTTGTTACTAAAGAATTTGTTGGTGAATTAGATCTTAGCAACACTTCTGTTTTTGAAAAGGAAGCAGACTACTCTGAATTTGCAGGAAACTTTGATGCCTCAGAGACAGTAACTGCAGGTTATATCATGTTCAATCAGAATTTAGGAAAAAAATTGTCTGCAATTTTGGGTATTCGTATTGAAAATACAAAAACAGAAGGAGAAGGATATAATTTTGATGATTCAGTTGATGGCCCTGAATCACTGATTCCAACAGGTACTATTGAAACTGATTATACAAATGTTTTGCCTAACTTTCATGTTAAATACGATCTAAACAATAATACAATTGCCAGATTTGCATATACTTCAACAATTGCTCGCCCGGGATATTTTGATTTAATTCCTTATCAGCAAATTGAAGACGAAGAAGAGATATCTATTGGTAATCCAGATCTTAAAGCCACAACTTCTAATAACATTGATATTATGCTTGAGCACTATTTTAAATCTATTGGTATTATCTCCGGAGGATTCTTTTACAAAGATATTAAAGACTTTATTGTGGATGAGACTCATGATGATTACGTATACAATGGTTTTGAATATAAAGATTTTAAACACCCAATTAACGGTGGAGATGCAACTCTTTTAGGCCTAGAATTTTCAGCTCAACGTCAACTTGACTTTTTACCTGGATTTTTAAGCAGATTTGGGATCTATGCCAACTATACTTATACAAAGTCTGAAATTACAGACTTTAACATTGAAGATCGTGAAGATGAGACTTTAGATATGCCAGGTTCTCCAGAACATACTCTTAATGCATCATTATCATATGAAACAAAGAAATTTACAGGAAGATTATCATATAATTATGCCAGTGATTTTATTGATGAATTTGGTGATGAAGCAGCTTTAGACAGATATTATGATCAAGTAACATACTTAGATTTAAATCTTACATATGCACTAAAGAAAAATTATATTATATATGTTGATTGTAACAATCTGCTAAATCAACCATTAAGATACTTTCAGGGAGAAAGCAATCGTACAATGCAAATGGAGTATTATGGTATGACAGCCAAAGCCGGTATCAAAATCAACTTTTAAGAAATAAGAAAAGCAAAATAAATATTCTGGGATTCTTTAAATTGAGTCCTGGAATTTTCTACAACAGGAAATTAAAATACTGCCATGAAAGAACTATATTTTCATGACAGTTAAAAGTGACAAATGAAAAACAAATCATATGAAGCATCCAATTTTAATATTACTCTCAATCATAACTCTATTATTTTCTTCGTGCCACACCAAGAAGCAAAATGATAATAACCAAACATATGAAAACGGGAAAGATTCAGCAACAATAGAACGAAATAAAGAAGCCCGAGAAGATTCTTTAAAAATGGCAGAGGCATTAACTATACAAGCCCAATTCAAAAACTCAATAACAGCTGATTTTGAGACGTCTCCTGTTCTTTCTGAAATTGATGAAGATGCTGCTGATGATCCGGCTATTTGGATTAACAAATTAAATCCGGAACAAAGTTTAATTATTGGAACCAACAAGAAAGCAGGTTTACATGTCTATGACATATACGGCAAAGAATTACAATTTATCCCTGTTGGAAAAACAAATAACGCAGAATCAGGCTACGACTTAAAATTAAAAGACAGAATAGTTGATTTTGTTGCTTGTACAAATAGAACATCTCAAACAATTGACATCTATGAAATCGACAAGCAAAACCTTCAACTTAAAGAAAATGCATTATGCAAAATTCCTTCAACAGTTGATGATGTTTATGGTTTTTGTACCTATCAAAATAAAGAAACTAAAAAGCATTATTTATTTGCAAATGGAAAAAACGGATTGGTAGAACAATGGTTAATTACACCTGATAATGATACAGTTAAAGCTGAATTAACACGAACACTTCAAATGCCAAGTCAGCCTGAAGGTATGGTAGTTGATGACGTAACAAATACATTGTTTATTGGCGTGGAGGAAAATGCAATATTTGCATATAGTTCGATTGAGGATGCAGACACTACAGGTTTTCGTATAAATGAATCTTCGACATCAAATCCAAATATCAATTACGATATTGAAGGTTTAACTATTTACAGAGTTTCTAATGATAAAGGCTATTTGATTGCATCCATTCAAGGAAATTTTTCATATGCAGTTTTTGATATAAATCCTCCATATTCATACATAACCAGTTTTATAGTAAAAGATGGTGAATACGATGGTATTGAGGAAACTGACGGATTAGAGATATGCAATACACCTATGGGAAAATCCTTTCCTAATGGCATGTTTGTTATTCAGGATGGCTTTAACAAAGATAACCAGGTAGATAAAAATCAAAACTTTAAAATAATATCAGCTCAAAAAGTGCTTGATATTCTTCAATAACAGTACTTTATAAAACAAAAAAAGTGAGGCAAAAACCTCACTTTTTATATTTTATATTTTAAACTATAATCTATTCTTCAGATTTTGTTTCCTCAGTAGTTGCCTCTTCTGTAGCTTCTTCACTAAAATTCAGAACTTCCTTTTCCTGTAATAAGTTATACCACTGAATAACTTTCTTCATATCAGAAACATAAACTCTATCCTTATCATAATCAGGTAGAATTTCTTCAAAATAATTTTTCAAATCATTAGATGAAGCTTTATGACTAATAGCCTGACCACCATCTTCTTTTTCTGAAATATTTTTAAATACATCGTATAGTTTAACATCACCATCTTCTGTAAAAATTGAAATATCTTCTAGCGCACTAATACGTGATGTTGCATATGCAGGCATTCTTTTTCCATCGATTAACGACTCAACAATAATGCTATTCTTGGCTTGAGATACAATTTTAAATAATCCTCCCTGTCCTGATACAGCTAATATTCCTTTTAACATTTCACTCATTATATTTATTTTTTCCCAATTTTCAATTCCGTTGCCAATGCAACTATTTGTTTATTTAATTACAAATGCAAAAATAAGAGAATCGTATAAACTTAAAATATGTTTTAAAATATATTTCTATTTATTCAATTCTTTTTCTTCACAAATATATTTTTTCACCTTACCTACAATCACTTAAAGCCTCTTTCTTTTTTTATAGATTCAAAAGCTTCATTTACTTTTTGAAATTTCTCTTTTGCTGTTATTTGAAATTCTTCACCTAAATGAGCTACTTTATCCGGATGAAATTTAATAGCCATTTTTCTATAAGCTTTTTTAACTTCATCATCTGTTGCTTTTGGATCTATTTCAAGAATTTTATATGCAGACTCTGTATTCTTAGCATACATATTCATAAGAGATTCAAAGTCTGGTGTTGATAATCCCAGGCCTAAAGCAATTTGACGTATTACAGATATTTCACTTTGAGGAATACTTCCATCAGCATTTGCTACACCAAATAGCATGTGCACTAATTCAACTCTTGAATTATAATCAACATGAATTTTTATTTGATAACAAACCTCATTTACAGGAATATTTCGTTTAAGAATATCTCTAAGCATTATTAGTGCCTGAGCTGATTTTTGTTCACCTAAAGAACGATGCAGGTAATTCTTAACAAAATCCAGTTCTGACTTTACAACCTTTCCGTCGGCTTTCATTACAGCCGCAATTAAAACCATTAGTGATGCAACAAATCCATCTCTCGGATTTCCATTTGGTCTTTCTACTCCTTCAGTTGAAATATTATCTGCTATAGTACCAACGACAAATCCCAATACTGCTCCAACTGGTCCAAGAAACCACCATCCCAAACCTGCACCTAAAAGCGATGAACCTGATATTTTAAAACTTTTCATTTTATTAAACTAACTCTTAAATATTTTATTTTAATTCAAGTAATTTCTCATGAATTTCAACAACCTGAGGAATCACCAGTTCAATATCATTACAATATATTACAAAATCAGATTGGTTTATTTTTGTTTCATCATCCATCTGATTATTAATTCTTGTCTGCACATCGTCTTTTGTTAAACCATCTCTTTTCACAACTCGATCAATTCTTAAGTCAACAGGTGCAGTAACTGTTATTATTTTATCCACTTGCTTAAAAGCTCCGCTTTCAAATAAAATAGCAGCCTCTTTTAATATATAAGGATAATGTTTATGATTATTTTTCCAATTCTCGAAATGATCAGCAACGACAGGGTGAATTATGTGATTCAGAGCTTCGAGCTTACTCCTATTATTAAATACAATTTCGCCAACTCTCTTTCTATTCAGTTTGCCATCGACATAAATATCTTCGCCGAACATTTTTTTTACAGCTAAGACAATTTCAGTATGAGAATCACTTAATACCCTGGCTTCAAAATCTGAATAATAAACGGGCACATTAAGTGTTTCAAATATTTTGCACACCGTACTTTTCCCACTTCCAATCCCACCGGTAATTCCTACATTAATCATTTATTATTTTGCTTTTTCAAATAAACATTCAACAAAAAGAGGTGAGTAATCAATATTTTTAATTCCTTCCGGCATACTGATTAATTTAACTTTTAATCGATCAGGCAGAGCACTGGAAATATTTGAATTAAAATCTACTTCAGCTTTAAAATCAGAAGCCGAAACCGAATTAAATCTACTTACAGCAACATTAAAGGAGACATTAATTTCTGAAGGAAAGCATTTTAATCTTAAACTATCCGGGACATTTATTGAGTTCAAAGGAATTGTGATTTCTTTTTGAGTAAACGGTTCAACAGGTATATTGACAACTACTCTACCCGGATTACAAATTAATTTATCGTATGACACTAAAGAAATATTCCTGATAAGAGAATCACTAAGTTCTTCAAAAACTTTTTTCTCAGTATACACATAATTAATTGTATCAATTAATGTTGATGGTCCTGAAACTTCAACACTATCTGGTTTAATAAGTATTTCGCCCGATTGATAATATTGCGGTTTAAACTTTAAATCAGAGCTAAACCTAACAGGAACCATTTTTCGCTCTTTCTTCTCAAACAAAACAAATAAAGTATCCGGGTATATTTCCAATAAATCAATACCGTTGGTTAGATTCTTAGTAAATACATTTTTTAAATCTCGCGTTAAAACATATGCTCCCTCAGCATTTCCTTTATGTATTCTTTTAAAACCAGAAACTTTTAAATTCTCTGGTGAGATAATTTTTCCAAAGTGATAAGGTAAAAGATTATATCCAAGGGAACGTATTTTTAATTGAACCTGAGTTTGAGGATCACCTAACAAAATAAAATCATCAGGAAAATCATTGTATCGTACCGGATATTCAATTGTAGTAACAAAATCCTTCCTTAGCGCATTTAGAAACCACAAACCGGTAGACAACAATAAAAACACCACAAAAACCAATAAATCTCTGTTGCTCTTTAAACTAAGGAGCAATTCCTTAATTTTAGATAAGTCAATTCTTAATTTATTTTTTAATGATTCAATAGGCATGTATACGATATAATAAAATGCTTAAAAACAAAAAAGCCAATAACCATCAAATATAGTTATTGGCTTTATAAAAAAAAATATTCTTTTATCGTTTTGGCTGTGCATCTGACATATCCATAATAATTGCAGATTTGTCAATTTTAATTACAACACCATTTGAAATTTCTACATTAATATAAGTTTCTTTTACTTCAGAAACTTTACCATAGATACCTCCGGTAGTAATTACTTTATCACCTTTTTTTAATGCCTCACGATATTGTCTTAACTGTTTTTGACGTTTTTGTTGTGGACGAATCATGAAAAAATAGAAAACTACAATTAGTAGTCCCATCATAATAAAAAACTGATATTGTCCACCTGCAGCCTGTTGTTGTAAAAATAATGCTTGTAAATTCATTTTCTAACCATTTATCTAATTAATAACACTGGCTGTTAAAGCCAATTCTTTCGATTTCTTTTCAATGTTGGCATCAACCCTGATTACTTTATACTGATTTCCCGAAAAACCTCTTGAATCAAACCTTACCTCTATTTCACCCTTTTGACCAGGCAAAATTGGTTTTTTCGGATAATTCACCGTTGTACATCCACATCCTGGTTTAACATTATTAATAACCAAAGGATTTTCACCAGTATTTGTAAACTTAAAATAGCAACCAACTATTTCACCTTGTTGAACTTGTCCAAAGTTATGAATTAACTTATCAAATTCGATAGTTGTATCAGCATAATTATCTATTGTCAATGAGTTATTTTTGGGAGCATTTGTACATCCCAAAAATAAAATAAACAATAAACTTAATGCATATTGATAAGTTGCACTCATATTATTTAAGCAAGCCCTTTTCCTGTTTTCTTGATTTTTTTATCATTCGTTAAATCAAGAATTGCTTTATCCAATACTCCATTAATAAACACACCACTCTTTTCTGTAGAATAATGTTTTGCTATTTCAATGTACTCATTCATTGTAACTTTAACCGGAATATTAGGGAATTGAGTTAATTCTGCTAAAGCAATTTGCATTAGGATAACATCTAAGAAAGCAACCCTGTCAATTTCCCAATTTTTAGCATACTTATCAATCAGAGCTCTGTACTCTTCTTTATTAAGAGCGGCTTTTCGAAATAAGTCTTTTACAAAATCTCTGTCTTCCTCATCCTTGAACTCTCCCATCAATTCAACAGGCTTATCCTCTTCCATGGCCTTAACTGTTTTCACAACCATACTAAGAACAAACTCTATTTCATCGTTCCAATAAATACTTTGATCTTCAAATGTAGGATATAAAGGTTCATGATAAGCAATTACCTTCTCTAATAACTTTATAGCAAATTTTTTATCTGCATCAAACGACGATTCTTTCTTAGCTAAATAATCCTCATATTGTTGAGATTTAAGAATATCGTTGTATAAACTTTTAATAACTTCAGGATAATTAGCCCAGTTATTGCCATTCTGATCTATATACTTTTTTAGATCAGAATTATCAGCCAGCCTACTGAAAATTTTATTCGTTACGAATTTAGTATTCGGATTTTTTTCTGCTGACGACGCTGTTTTTTTGCTTTTTGCAAATTCAATTCGACCAATCGCATAATCTCTTAATTCAAGAAGCAACAAGATATATAAATAATATAGATCAAGAGATTTAGAAATGCTATGAAACATTTCTTTTTCAGAGTTTTGAATAGTGGAATCATTATTCTGATAATGTGCATACAATACTTGCATCACTTTAACTCTAAGTAGTCTTCTGTTTAACATTCTTCAAAGAACTTTTTATATTAATCACTGTCGCAAAAATAGGTCTTTTTTATTTCCATACCACAAAAAAATCATTTTTTACATTTTATTTGCATCTTTATTTTTGGCAAGACAATACTCAATTAATAACATAAGATTTTATTTAGTTGAATAAGTTATTTTCTCAAAAATGTTTTTTTTAATCAAAACCCTTTAATTATAAGGTGTACACCATCAAAAACTTAGTTCACATACACTACATGTCTATTTACAATAGATTTTTTTGATAAAATTGTAGAATAATTAAAAAATAATTCCCATTTTTGAATGGCAAACAAAATCAGTAAATTTTTATCAAAATAAACAAATTATTTGATGATGGAAGGATATGAGAAAAGAGACAGCTATGATAAGAGCGATAGAGAAGAAATCTTTTCTAAAGCTGTCAGAGCCGGAAAAAGAACCTACTTTTTTGATGTAAAAGCGACTCGCAAAAATGATTACTACCTAACTATTACTGAAAGCAAAAAGAAATTTGAAAATGAAGGCAAATTTCATTTTGAAAAACACAAGATATTCCTTTACAAGGAAGATTTTGAAAAATTTGCTGATGGATTACAGGAAGTAGTAGACTACATTCGACAAAATCAACCAGACGTTGATGAGTATAGTGAGGATGATGATTTAGTGGAAGCTATTGGAGCTGAAGAATACACAAACGTTGAATTTGAAGATTTAGCAGAATAACTTTATACACTATATTATAAAAAAAGCCACTAATTAAAATAGTGGCTTTTTTTATTTATTATTTTGAGATGAATATTATTATTCATCCAATTCTTCATTATTTTTTGACCTGTATTCCTGAACTAATTTTTCAATTTCTTCTGATTCCAGGATTTTAATATTGGTTACAATAAAAGATTCCATTAAAAAATCACCCAATTCATTACACTCTTTTATCGCACGGGTAAAAACGTCTTTAATACTAACACTTATTGGCAACAAAGCTTTAACCAAAACTTTATCATCATCAAACTCCACTCCTTCCAACTCTCCATCTTCTTTCTTCAGCTCAAAATCCAACTCTTTCTGAATTAATGATTTTTGCCAATCCAGAAATGACACTTCCTCTTTATTTACTAACACCAGAAAATATCTCAATTTATTCCCTTTTCCTCCCAGACCGGTCGAAATAAATATTGGAGCCTCACCTAATAATGATGTCTCCAGAACCATTTTAGATTCCTGTATGGCTAAGGTTGACCATTGCTTTAATTCATCATCACTATTTTCCTTATAGGTTTCAATTGCTCGATAAGCTTCTGGATTATCAATTTTAGCCAATGCAGAAAGTAACTCCTTTTTCTTTTCTATAGAAGTAGTCTCTTCAAAAAGCAAGTCCTTTTCTTTTAGAACAAGGTTTTTATCAAGAGTTTTATTAAGCTCTTTGGAGAAATTAAAGTATTCCTTTTGCATTTCTATATCCACCTGCTCTTCCAAAACAGTAACTGCCTGTCCCCTCTTCGAAAGCAATTCCTGTATTTTCTGATATACTTTGTTTAAATCCGGCTCCTGTTTATTCATGTCACAAAAGTAATAAAATGGATTCTTTAATGACAGAAAATACAATTATCTTTAAAGCCATTTTATATACTGTAACTATTTTTAATAAAAATCCCAACATATAGGTATTGGGAAAGTAAAGGTTTACCGTTATTTTTGCTTACTATTTATTTTACACTCTTATTTTTTACCCTTAGTGGATGAATTTATCTGAATTAAAAACAAGCGAAGAAGCAATCATTGTAAAAGTGAAGGGATTTGGTGCTTTTAGAAAACGCATCATTGAGATGGGCTTTGTTAAAGGGAAAAAAGTAAAAGTAATAAAAAACGCACCTCTTAAAGATCCTATTGAATATGAAATTATGGATTATAAAGTTTCTCTTCGAAGAAGTGAAGCTGCCATGATTGAAGTCATTAGTAAAGAGGAAGCTAAAAACATAGCTCCTCCACAATTTGAGGGCGTTATTACAGATGAAATTTTACGAGAATCTGCCTTTAAAAAAAGAAAGACCATTAATGTAGCACTAATTGGAAATCCAAACTGTGGAAAAACAACAATGTTTAACTACCTATGTGGTAAACAAGAACACGTTGGAAACTACAGTGGTGTTACAATTGACTCAAAATCCGGAACATTTTCACGAAAAGGTTATAAATTTAATATAGTTGATTTACCTGGTGCATATTCCTTATCTGCATATTCTCCCGAAGAATTATTTGTAAGAAAACATATACTTGAAGAGGCTCCGGATATTGTATTAAATGTTATTGATTCATCAAACATTGAACGCAATTTATTTCTTACCACCCAGTTAATTGATATGGACCTTAGAATTGTAGCTGCATTAAACATGTTCGATGAGCTGCAAAAAAAAGGCGATCGGTTTAATTATCAGAAACTAGGAAGCATGCTGGGAATTAATTTTATTCCTACAGTTAGTTCCAAAAAGCAAGGTATAGGAAAACTTTTTGATGCGATTATTGATGTTTATGAAGATAGACAACCTAATCAACGAAGAGTACATATTAATTATGGACAAACTCTTGAGAAAGGCATAACAAAACTTGTTGAAGAAATTCAACAATGCAATTGTGTTCCTAAAAACATAGCTCCTCGATTTGTTGCTCTTAAGTTAATTGAGAAAGACAACGATTGTGAGAAATCATTCCTTGAAGAGGGAAACTTTCCATCACTTAATGAAAAAACAGAAAAAGTCATTAAGCAGATAGAAACGGATTTAAATGAAGATACAGAAACGTTAATTACTGATGCCAAGTACGGTTTTATTGCTGGTGCATTAAAGGAAACGTATAAGGAGTCTCCACAGGTTAGAGTAAGAAAATCTGAAATTCTGGATACATTCTTAACTCATAAACTATTTGGCTTTCCAATATTTTTCTTTTTCATGTGGCTGATGTTTCAATCTACTTTTACATTAGGAGAATATCCTATGGGATGGATTGAAACAGGAGTTGATGCATTAATGAATCTATTAGGTAAAGTCATGACTGATGGCCCATTTAAAGATTTGCTAATAGATGGTGTCATTAGTGGAATGGGTGGTGTTATTGTTTTCTTACCAAATATTCTCATTTTATTTTTCTTTATTTCATTTATGGAAGACACTGGCTATATGGCCAGAGCTGCTTTCATCATGGATAAACTTATGCATAAAATGGGATTGCATGGAAAATCCTTTATTCCATTAATCATGGGCTTTGGATGTAATGTTCCAGCGATCATGGCAACTCGTACTATAGAGGATAAAAATAACAGGCTGATTACAATGCTAATCAATCCGTTTATGTCGTGTAGTGCCCGTTTACCCGTATATATATTATTTATAGGTGCCTTTTTCCCGGAGCATTCAGGAACTGTTCTGTTTGCAATTTATGGATTGGGAATATTGCTGGCTATTTTAGTAGCTAAACTATTCAGAAAATTTCTTTTTAAAGATAAAGATATTCCGTTTGTAATGGAGCTTCCTCCATACAGAATGCCTACTCTGCAATCGACATTGCGTCATATGTGGAATAAGGGTGGACAATATCTTAAGAAAGTTGGCGGAGTTATAATGATTGCTTCGATCATTATCTGGTTCCTTCAAAATTTTCCAAAAAATGAAGAGATTGCTAATAAATACGACAATAAGATCGAAGAAATCACTTCTCTACAGGAGGCATTAAAGACTAAAAATAAACCAGATAGCGTTATTGATGTTTTATATAATAAGTATGAAGTTGAAAAACTAAAATTAAATAATTCAAAGCTGGCAGAACTTCAAAAGGAATCATACATAGGTACAATTGGTAAATTTATTGAACCGGTAATCAGACCTTTGGGATTTGATTGGAAGATGGGTGTAAGTCTTTTGAGTGGAGTTGCAGCTAAAGAAGTGGTAGTTAGCACGATGGCGGTTATATACCATCGCGAAAATGAAAGTATTGAAGAAGAATCAACTAGTTTAAAAGATAACATCAGGACGACACTAAATGAAAAAGGAGAATTAGAATTCACTCCTATTATTGCACTTAGTTTCGTAGTATTTATTTTAATCTATTTTCCATGCATTGGAGTAATTGCAACAATTAGCAGAGAATCAGGATCCTGGAAATGGGCTGTCTTTACTATATTTTACACCACATTCTTGGCATGGATTATGTCTTTTATTGTATATCAAGTTGGTAATTTAATTTTTTAGATATGGTACAGGAAGTATTAATGTGGGTAAGTGTTGTAGGAGCTTTTATTTATGCCATATTCTCGGTAATAAAACTAATTTCCGATACATCAAAAAAAACAGGTTCAGCGTGTTCTTCTTCCGGATGTTGCGGATGTGAAGCAAAAAGAAGTTTAATAAAACAAATCAAACACAAAAATTTTAATACTTTTAAGCCATTAACAAATAGTTAACAAGCACATGTTTTAATTATTAGTTATTTTGTAACATGATTTTAAGAGAATCCTATAAGAAAATATTTACCTTTTTTCTACTGTTCTTATTCTTGATAAGTACAAGTGGAGTGGTTCTCTTTTATCATTTTTGTTCTCATGCACATCAAACCATATACTCTTTTTATATTGATGAAACAGAAGAGCTATGTGCAGAAAGTGCAGTTATTAACGGAGAAATAATTCCTCATGATGATCATTGCTGTAATGAAGCACTAGACCATCATGACCAATATCACAATAAATGTTGTGATCATCATCAAAGCTTTCACAAAGCTGTAAAACTAAATACAAACTATACTATTTCCAAGCAGTTAAAGTCTCCAAAGCCATTGGAATTATCATTGCTTTTTGATTCTTATACTTTGTTATTAGACAACAATGATTTTAGGCTGTTTAGAAATAATATATTTGAAAATACACCTCCAGAATCACCATCCTATTTATTTTCTGGAAAAGAAATAGTGACAAACTTCCACAATTTAAAATTAGACTGTTAAGAGTTTTTAAGTCGTTAAATTTTAGTTGCTCAATATTGTTTAATACAATAATTGGAGTAATGCTGTTTTAAAAAAAAACAGCATAATATTGCTTTGTTTAAACCTTATAGGCTTCCTTAAAATTTAATGCTCCATTGAAACTATTACTCAAAAACTCGTTGAGTAAAACTCTTGAAAACATTCTAATTAAAAAATAATGAAATCACTATATATTTTAGTTTTTTCGATGCTTTTCTCATTATCGGCTTTTGCTGGTGATATCAAAGGAAAAGTATTCGAAAAAAAAGATACTAAGCAAATTCCGTTAATCGGAGTTAATGTTTATTGGGCAGGAACAACAGTAGGTACTATTACGGACACAAACGGATCTTTTGAACTATCTAAAGAAAAAAAACAAGACCTTTTAGTTTTTAGTTATGTAGGATATGAAAATGATACAATAAAAGTAACAAACGATTATCCATTAGAAGTATTTTTAAATCAAGGTGCAGAATTAGATGAAGTCGTTGTTGCTAAAAGAGTTGCATCAACAGCTATCTCAAAAATGAATCCTTTATATGTACAAAAGGTAAATGGTAAAGAACTGGAACGCTGCGCTTGTTGTAACTTGTCTGAAAGTTTTGAAACGAATGCATCTGTTGATGTAGCCTATGCTGATGCAGTTTCCGGTGTAAAGCAAATTCAACTTTTGGGTTTATCAGGCAGATACTCTCAGTTAACAATGGCAAATATTCCAACCCTTCGTGGAGCTGAATCTGCCTTTGGAATGGAATATGTACCCGGCACCTGGATGGAAAGCATTCAGATTTCAAAAGGTTCTGCAGCTGTAAAAAATGGCTACGAATCAATTACCGGTCAAATTAATATTCAGCTTAAAGAACCAGCCGGAACTGAGAAAATGCATTTCTATTTATACGGTAACCAAGATGGTAAAACAGAAGCCACTTTTGGCCATTCATTTAATTTAAGTGATAAATGGAGTACTTCTTTGATGGTACAGGGAAGTGGAAACTTCAGAGAAATGGATATGAATGATGATGGATTTTTAGATAAACCTTTAGCTAAAATGGGGAACATCATCAATCAATGGAACTATAAATCGGACAAGTATACCTCTAAATTTGGATTTTCATATATTAACGAAAAAAGAGAAGGCGGGCAAAAAGGTTTTGATCACGATATTGATCAATCAATGCAATCGCTATATGGCATTGAAGTAGATGTAGAAAGATTCAATGCTTTTGCCAAAAACGGTTTTATTTTTAACCGTCCTTCAACCAGCTTAGGAACGATTGTATCATATAATTATTTCGACAGGAATTCTTTTTATGGAAACAACACCTTTAGTGTTACCCAACAAAACTTCTATGCGAATATCATTTATCAATCTTATTTAGGAGATACACGTCATACATATAATACAGGAGTAAGCTTTGTATACGACAACAATGACGCTTCATTTAATGGTAGCACTGACAACGTTGGTTTTACAGAGACAGTTCCAGGAGTATTTGCTGAATACAATTATATACCAAGTGACAATTTTACCTTTATGGCTGGCTTACGCTATGATTACAGTAGTTTACATGATGGTTTTGTAACTCCAAGATTACATGCTAAATATAATTTAGGCGATCACATTACTTTCAGAGCCAGTGCAGGTAAAGGATACAGAACTCCTGATGCAATTAGCGAAAACTCAAATTATTTAGCAAGTTCAAAATCATTCATCTTTGATGAAGACATTAAACAGGAAAAAGCATGGAACTATGGTATTGCAATGGTTAATGAGATTCCAATTGGACAAAAGCATCTTAATGTAAATATAGAATTCTATCGCACTGACTTTGAAAATCAATTAGTAGTTGATTTGGATAGAAACAACAGAGAAGTACATTTCTATAATCTTGATGGAAAATCATTTTCTAATATATTCCAGATTGAATCAACAATGGAAATTTTTAAGAGATTTGATTTTACGGCTGCTTACCGTATTAACGATGTTCAAAGCACCTATAGTGGAAGTCAAAATGATGTACCTTTTGTAAATAAATATAAAGGACTACTATCCGGATCATACAGAACAAATCTGGATAAATGGCAATTTGATTTAACAGCCCAGTTTAATGGAAAGCAACGCCTTCCTTCAACAGGAAATAATTCACTTGAAAACACCCGACCAAACGAATCAGAAAATTATATGGTTTTAATGGCTCAGGTAACAAAGAATTATCGCAACTGGAGCTTTTATTTAGGTGGTGAAAATATTGGCGAGTTCACCCAGGACAATGCTATTATTGATCCTGAAAATCCATTTGGAGATCAGTTTGATGCTTCCAGAGTATGGGGACCTTTATATGGAGGAATGGTATATGTAGGTATCAAATATAATTTAAGTAAAGAGTAATAAAAGGAGAAAGGAACATGAAGTAGGAAACATGTGAATTGACTCATACATTATTAAACATTGGAAACTAAAAGCTAACAGCCATTGCTCATAGCTTAAAAACATAAACATTATAAAACAAATTACTATGAAAAATTTAAAATTCTTAATCGCAACAGTCATCCTTTTTATTGGATTTACTACGTCTAACGCAAAAGAAAAAAAATCAGAAGTTAAAGAAGTAACTTATACATGCTCTGTTGACTGTCATGCATGTAAAGAAAAAATCATGAAAAATATACCTTATGAAAAGGGTGTAAAAAAAGTAGTTGTTGATTTAGATAAAAAGTTGGTAACTGTAGCTTTTAGAGAAGATAAAAATAATACTGAAAATATCGAGAAAGCTCTGGAGAATTTGGGTTACGAAGCTTCTGTTATAGAAAAAGAAGCACCTAAAAAGAAGTAATTGATAATAAATTTGACATATATAAAAGGGCAATTTCTTATGCCCTTTTATATTATATTCTAATTTGTTTTGACTTTCTGTGCAAAGAATAGGGATAATACAGCAATCCCTGCTCCTGCAATAAAAGGAATTCTCCAGTTTAACATCCATAAGGCCCCTCCTATTACAGGTATCACAACAGCCGAAATGTGATTTATTGTAAAACCAACAGCCATTGACGGAGCAATATCTTCTCGTTCTCCAGTTTTCTGAAAATAGGTATTAATGGCCATTGAGGCACTATAGAATATATGATTTGAGATATACAGCACAATCATTGTTGTACGATCCTCAATAAATGCATAGGATAAAAAGATCAGAATTAAGAAAATATACTCAATTGATAAAATAACTCTCTCTCCAAACCTGTTGATACCTTTAGCAACAATAGGAGCCATAAAATAATTGATGATATTATTGGCTACAAACAAAATTGCAATACCTTCTATTTTAAACTGGTATTTTTCAACCAACATAAAAACAGCGAAGACTACAAATATTTGTCGGCGTGCACCACTCAAAAAGTTCAACACATAGAATAGCCAATATTTTTTCTTAAATATCATTTTCTTTTGCTGAGCAGGAACTTCTTTTTTAATTGGATTCCTTGTTAAAGCGAAAGAAGCGATCAACATCACCAAAATCCCGAAACCAATAAATAATTCTGATAATCCGAAATATTTTGATAGCAACCAAATGATTCCTCCTACACAAATATTTGTTAAGGCACCAAAACTTTTGATACTACCTATAACAACAGGAGCTTGTTGTAAAGAAAAATGCTGTAAGGTTAAACTCTGATTAACAGTTTCGAAATAGTGGAAACCTAAAGACATAATTAGTGTAGTAAAAACCAATCCTAAAAATGAAGGAAAGATACCAGTAGCCGCAACTCCAATTCCTAATACTAGCGTTCCAACAGCTGCTAGTTTATGCTCTTTTATAATCAATAACAGGTAGATTACTAACATTGCAAGGAATCCGGGTATTTCACGAACTGACTGAATAACACCTATCTGCAATCCATTAATACCTACCTCATCTACTGCATAATTATTAAACAAAGTTCGCCATGCTTGAAAACCTGCAGTAATAGCAATAGTTAAAAGCAATAAATACCAGTACATTGGATTCTTTCTAATCTCTTTTAGCATATAAATGATTATAAAAAATTAAACCAAACACAAATTCAAGAAGATCTTAAAAATAAAGTATGGTCTTTACTTAAACGGGGGTAATTTAAGATCCAAAGTTACTTGAAAATGTGTTTGGTAATAATTTTACGCTGTATATTTAGAGGACTTTAAATATTCTTAACAGGCTATATACTTTTTATTATTAAGGTTCATTTTAATAAAACGGAATTATAATCAAGCTACAAATCAACTTATATTTATAGTAGCACAACAATTGTATATCTTCTATTCGTTTATAAATAATTCCGGTTCTTTTCTTTCTTTACAAGCCTCACTTAGTCTGGTTGCTGCAATATGTACCATTTCACTATCGTTATATCGTGCTTCATTAGGACAAGACTTTACACATGCACAGCATAATATGCACTGTTTCTCATCGGTCTTTACTCCTCCATTAACTGTGATAGCATTAGTTGGGCATACATCACTGCAAATCCCACACATATCACACTTTTGCTCATCAGTAACTGGAGAAACATCCGGTGATTCACCAAGTTCTTTATAAGGCTGATTTCCTGGAACAATAAGAGTTTTCTCCAAATCTTCAGAACTACTAATCAAACTTCTAATTTGAACTCCAAACTGTTCAGCCTTCTGTAAATCGCTTAAATCCGGACGACTTACTGCAATTGGGAATTGTTCCGTAGAAAAAGAATGCTCTCCAATAAAAGTAGCTGCAGCAATTGTTTTAAAACCTTGTTCTTCTATGATATCTTTTAACTCAATTAATGCATCATCAAAATGTCTGTTTCCATATACAGCTACTGCAACAGCCTTTGAATTATTACCACAAATTTTACTAAGCTTTTCTGAAGCTTCTACTGGAATTCTACCTCGATAAACTGGTGCACCAAAAACCACAATTGCATCTTTAATTTCAATTTCCACATCTATATCATCAGTCAAATCAATTTCTTGAATTACTTCAGGATTGTATCCTTTTACAATCTGTTTAACTACCGTTTTTGTAGTATTTGTAGGAGAAAAATAAACGATGATAACTTTTGATGCCATAATTAAGTAATTACAATGCGCAACAAAAGTAAGAATATTCTCGATATTGAAATTTTAAAGAATCCTAAATTTTAATAAATAATATATGCCTCTAGCCCAATTATCACAATAAAACTCTAGGCTCCAACACACTACATTACATAATTAAATATAAATCCCACCACTACAATTCCCATAGCTACAATAGAAACAAAAATACTAATCAATTGCCATTTTAGAACTTTCTTCAGGATGATGATTTCCGGCAGAGATAATGCAATTACTGACATCATAAAAGCAAGTGCAGTACCTAAAGAAACACCTTTCTCCATTAAAACACTTACAATTGGAATAATACCTGCTGCATTGGAATACATTGGAACACCAATTAAAATAGCCAACGGCACTGAATACCAATGTTCATTACCTAATAATGTCCCCATAAAATCTTCAGGAACATAGCCATGAGCTCCAGCTCCTACTGCAACACCAATAATGATATAAATCCAGATCTTACCTACTACCTCTTTCACTACTCTATATCCGGAGTGTATTCTATCTGTAAATGATATTTTATGATTCTCTTCGTCTCCATGATTTGCTTTAACTTGAAAAACCCATTCTGCCACATATTTTTCAAGTTTTAAAACGCCGATTAACCAACCTGATACGATAGCAATTATTAAACCTGTAGCCACATATATTAACGCAACCTTAATACCGAATAATCCTACCAATAAAACCAGAGCTACTTCGTTTACCATTGGAGCTGCAATTAAAAAAGAAAAAGTCACTCCAATAGGAACACCGGCTTCTACAAAACCTAAAAACAGAGGAATGGCTGAACATGAACAGAAAGGTGTTACTACGCCTAATAATGATGCTAAAATATTTCCTGTAAATAAAGACTTACCTTCCAGAATTTTTCGTGTCTTCTCAGGTGAAAAATAAGTTCTTACAATACCTACAATAAATATGATCAACACTAAAAGCATTAATACTTTAGGAACCTCAAAAATTAGGAAACGAACAGTCTCTGTTATATGTGTACCTGCCTCTAATCTCAGCACAGATTCTGTTAGTAAATCTGCCATAGGTTGTAAATTTAAATAAATCAATATCCAAAGAGGTAACATTAATAATGGCAGCACCCACGATTGTTTACTGTTATGTATGGCAATAACTTTTTGAATCATAATTTTTGAATTAAAAAAGGAACAATTAGTAACTATAATTGAATTCCAAATAAAATGGTAATGGTGTAATAAACACCGATAACGATAAATATAATTGCAACCACCTTTCGAAACCAATATTCAAAAGATTTCATCTTATTATAAAAGCCTCCAACCGTATTCATACTAAAGGCTAGTAACCAGGCAAATATTATTACAGGAATACCTGTTGCAATTGCAAATACAACAGGTAAATACAAACCTGTAACACTGCTAATGGTTATAGGAATTAACATTCCAAAGTATAATACCCCGCTGTAAGGGCAGAATGCCAAAGCAAATACAATTCCTAATAGTAGAACTCCCCAGAAACTATTTCTGGATTTTTCTTCCAGTTTATTTGTGATTTTGGATACTCCCGGAAAATTAATACTAATCAAACCTAACATGAAGAATCCAATTATTATAAGTAATGGTCCTAATAATCTTTCACCCCATGTTTGAAGTACACTCTCAAATGCAAACTGACTTGCTCCAAAATAAAACAGAACACCAATTAGTGAATACGATATACCTCTACCTATAGTGTAAACAATTCCATTTACAAATACTTTTTTTCGGTTCTCTATATCTTTACTAATAAATCCTATTGCTGTAATATTAGTAGCCATTGGACAAGGACTTATGGCAGTCATAAGTCCTAATATAAAGGCCGAAAAGAATGGCAACTGAGCATTTTCAAGCAGATTATTAAGAAGTTCCATTTTTATAACAGAGGTTTAATTGTACTCACTAATTTTTCAGTAAGCTTATCCGGATTAGTACGAGCATTCAAAAATGCTTCTGAGGTAAGATCCAACGTTTTATCGCCACAAACAATTAATAATGTTTGTCCACTCACTTTAAACTTCTCTGTTAATACACTTTCTTCTTCCCTGTTAACAGAAAGAAATCCAACCTGATCTAAAAAATTTTGAGCCACAGCCTCTTTTGTGACCTTTTCTACAGCTTCACAAGTGGCACAACGACGAGTTCCATGGAAATAATAAACCTGTACTTTTGAGTTAGAAATATCATCAGCTACGATTTTTTCGGTGGATTTATCACAACAGCCAGAAGAACAACAGCTTTTTGATGCACATGATTCATCCTCAACTTTAGCTTCGGTTTTTGGAGCAGATGAATTACAAGCAAAAGTAACACCCATAATCATCATTAATAAAGACGCTTTAATTAAGTTCATAGTTTATTTATTGATCGGTTAATAATTTCTTGATTTCATCAACTTTTAGTAAAGTTCCTTTAGAAACAACTTTACCATCAACCACTAAGGCTGGAGTAGTCATTACACCATACTCTAAAATCTTAATAAAATCTTCAACTTTAGAAATTGTTGCATCAATTCCTAACTCTGCAACAGCATCCTTAGTTGCTTGTTCCAGGCTTTTACACTTTGCACAACCTGAACCCAATACTTTAATTTCCATTTTCTTAAACTTTTAAATTGATTAGATTTATTATTAACCTGAGTTCGATATAAAATTATTGGCTCAGACCGCCTATAAATAATGAGTTTCAATGAATATTTGTGAAGTCATAGCGGGCTATGTCAAACAAATATGAAGCAGAAAATCGTTGTTTATAAGTGGCTTTCTATTAAAATACTAATCTACTTCGTTAAATTCTTTTACCATAGCCCGCTATGCAAAAAGAATTTGCCTTGTATACCAGCATTTTAATAAAATCTGAGCTCTTTAATTTTAATCGAACTCAGGTTATTAAACTTAATAGCTCCATTCGCAGTTCGCAGAACAACGAACACTACTATTATATTTTTTAATATTTTAAAAATTCTTTGAATAACAACTGAGCTTCGGCCCAATTTTCTTTATTAATACAATACTTTACTCTTGGAGCTTCAATCTCACCTTGGATTAATCCGACATCCTTCAACTCCTTTAAATGCTGAGAAAGTGTTGATTTTGCGATAGGAAGTTCCTGTGATAAATCACCACTATAACAACAGGATTGTTTAGATAACAAATCCAATACATATACTCTTACCGGATGTCCTAATGCTTTAGCATATCTTGCCAGCTTCTGTTGTTTTACAGTTTCTATTTCTAATTTAAAACTCATTCAATAAATGTTGTTCGTATAATTGCGAACAAAGTTAATGATACCTTTCAAATTGACAAATACATATTATCTTTTTAATTACATAATCAATCACATTTCTTTAAGACAGATACTTAATTAAATATTTTAACATTTAATTACATTTTTATACGAATATATAGAGAAATATTTCTATATTGGACTCTTGTTATATCTACATTTATACATGTTTAATAATATATAGAGATAGAACAAACAATTCAGGCTACTAAACTCAGTCATAATTAAATTTTAAACCTATGAAAAACACCTATCTATCCTTTCTAATTTTACTAATTATCTCATCTTCAGTTTATGCAACTGATGGTTATTTTGGAGTTGGTTATGGAGCTCAAAATAAAGGATTAGCAGGAGCCGGCATTGCCTGGTATAAGAATTCTTTATTAAATGGAAATCCAGCAGGTCATGTTTTACTCGGAAAACAATATCAAATAGGCGTTGGGTTCTTTAATCCTAACAGACAATACACTGTAACTGGCAATCCTTCTATGCAAGATGGTACATTTGGTTTAATGCCTGGTACTGTGGAAAGCGACTCTAAATTATTTTTAATGCCAAGTATGGGAGCCAATTGGATGCTTAATGAGCAAAGCAGTTTTTCTGCTACTTTGTTTGGTAATGGAGGAATGAATACTGACTATGCTCCTACGGATATGGGAGGAACAAAAATGGGAACTTTTGGAAGTTCTGGAAGAACAGGTGTTAACCTGGCTCAAATGTTCTTAGGATTGACCTATTCAAGAAAGATAGCTGAAAAACACAGTCTTGGAGTAACCGCATTACTTGCTTACCAGTATTTTGAAGCCAAAGGATTGGAGGCTTTTTCACAAATGTCGAGTGCATCTGATAAACTAACCAACAATGGAACAGATGGATCGTTTGGTTATGGTCTAAAAATAGGTTATCTGGGTACCTTATTTGAAGGTTTAACGTTGGGAGCAAGTTACCAAACTAAAGTTTTCATGAGTGAGTTCGATGAATATGCCGGGTTATTTGCAGAACAAGGTGACTTTGATATTCCTTCAACCTGGACAGTTGGTTTGGCATACGAAATCACAGATAGCTGGGCTGTAATGGCAGATTATAAAATGATTAATTATACAGATGCGGCGTCTGTATCAAATAAGATGGATGTAATGAATACAATGCTTGGCAACGATGATGGTTCAGGCTTTGGCTGGGAAGATATTTCTGTAATCAAGATAGGTACTGAATATTCAGGAATCGAAAACTGGACTTTTAGAGCTGGATACTCACATTGTGAGCAACCTATTCCTTCATCAGAAGTAATGTTCAATATATTAGCACCTGGAGTAATTGAAAATCATATTACTATTGGATGCTCTAAGTATTTTGGCGAATCAGGCAAAGGAATTCACGCTTCAATAGTTTATGCTCCTTCTACAACTGTTAAAGGATACAATCCTATGGATTTTGAGTTTGACACCAATGGTTACCCAGTTGGTCCAAACCAAACCATTGAATTAGAGATGAACCAGTTTGAATTAGAAATTGCATTTACGTTTTAATAATTGTTATTCCCTAAATTTAGAAGCCGGATTATTCCGGCTTTTTTTTATACCCTTAATCTCAATCCTCATTTTACATTTATACACCAGCACTTACTTTGATTTTTAATTCAGCTTAAAGCGGTTTCTCTGGATTTATAAACTTAGCTCACACGAGGAAATGCGCTTGAATATTCAAAAAAAAGTAATCTAATTGTGGTCTATTGAAACGATACCAGAGACATCACACGATTTTAGAGTAGTTCAATTTATGTCCATAACCTATTTCTACAAACACGTAACCTCTCTGGTGTTAATAGATAAATATTTGTTATTTAAACCTTTTCGAATACATGAGGGAAACTTCTGAGAGCTGAGGAATGTAACCTTATACTAGCAAAAAGGTTTTAACCCAAGGTCCAAGTTGCAAACTTGAACCAGTACAAGACTCTAATTAGGATTAATCATAATGCTCCCTTTTCCTTGTTCCTTTCTGCCATTTTGCCCTCTTACTTCAACGAATTAGGATCCTGCTCATCTTTTAAGTCTACTCCGGAAATCCCTTTTTTAATAGACTCTGATATTAAATACATAAGCTTTGAACATGCCAATTCATACGACAATCCATCTTTTCGAATGTTAGAAATGCAGTTTCTTTTTTCATCGGTAATACCAACACCTGGATTATAGGTCATATAAATTCCCATGCTGTCGGGTGATTTTAATCCAGGGCGTTCACCAATCATATTCACAACTAGTTTTGCATTAAATAAACTTGCAATCTCATCACCAATAGCAACACGGGCCTGCTTTACAATCACAACCGGACTAAGAGAATATGACCTATCAAGTTCAGGATAGAGTAAATTAAAGAATGGAATGATATTTCTTTTGATAGCAGTAGCAGATAAACCGTCGGAAACTACTAAAGCAATATCATAATTACTATTTATTGGTATAGAGTTTAATAAGTCAACTGAGTCTGAAGATAGTTTTCTGCCTAAATCCGGTCTCTTTAAATATACATCTCTGTTATCTGCCTTTGAATAAGCTACAAAGACGTGTTCTCGTACTATTTTTTCTAACTCACTAACTAAATCCACAGTATTTAAAGGAATATGAACGGCATCAATTGCTTTAGCGTGAGCCAATCTGAAATCCAGTAATTCTTTAGTAGGAATTGAACTACCACACCTTCCCATAGCAATGCGGGCTTTGGTGTAATCCTTTAATTGCTTCCAGGGATCTTCAATGATGATATCCGGCTTTTTTGTATTCATGGCTCAATTCTTTAAAATGATGATGCGTTTAAAAATCTGGTTCTTGATTCGGACTTTGGCAGAGGTTTTAAATTTGTATCAAACAAATTCATTTTAATCAACCAATCTTCAAACTCAGGTGCCGGTCGTAGTCCCAATACAGACCTTAGATACATTGCATCATGAAATGAAGTACTCTGATAATTCAGCATAATATCATCAGCACCCGGTACGCCCATAATAAAATTACAACCTGCCACACCAAGCAATGTTAACAGCGTATCCATATCATCCTGATCAGCCTGCGCATGATTGGTATAACAAACATCGACACCCATTGGTAGTCCCAAAACCTTACCACAAAAGTGATCCTCCAGTCCGGCTCTTATTATTTGCTTTCCATTATATAAATATTCAGGACCAATAAAACCAACAACAGTATTTACCAACAAAGGATTAAAGCATCTGGCCAAACCATAGGCTCTAGCTTCTATAGTCTGCTGATCCACATCATGATGGGCATTAGCAGATAAAGCACTTCCCTGCCCTGTTTCGAAATACATATAGTTATTTCCTACAGTTCCCCGGTTCAAGCTTTTACCGGCCTCAAAGCCTTCTTTTAAAATCTGATGTGAAACACCAAAGCTTTCATTTACTTTTTGAGTTCCTCCGATAGACTGAAAAATTAAATCGACAGGAACGTTGTTTTCAATGGCTTTTATGGTAGATGTTATATGTGTTAACACACAGGTTTGTGTAGGAATATCAAATTTTTGCCTTAATTCATCCATCATAAAAAGCAAATCCGTTACTGTTTTATAATGATCGGAAGCAGGATTGATTCCTATTACAGCATCACCACAACCATAAAACAATCCATCCAGTATTTCTGCTGCTATTCCTTGCATATTGTCGGTTGGGTCATTGGGCTGCAACCGAACCGAAAAACGTCCCGGGAGGCCTATTGTATTTCTAAAGGCGGTAATATTTCTGATTTTTGAACTCACCTTAATCAAGTCCTGATTACTCATAATTTTAGAAACCGCTGCCACCATTTCCGGTATTAATCCGGGACTAACCTTTTTTATCAGCTCCCCGGTAGTTTCATCCATCAATAACCAGTTACGAAAATCACCAATGGTTAACGAAGAAATGGTTTTAAATACTTCAGCATTATGATGATCAAATATGATTCTGGTTACCTCATCTTCATCATAAGAAATCAATTCTTCTTTTAAAAAGTCGGATAAATAAGTATCAGCTAATACCATTTGAGCGGCAACTCTTTCTTCAACAGATGAAGCAGCAATTTCAGCCAACTGATCGCCAGATCGTTCAGGTGTTGCTTTTGCCAATAGCTGCTTTAATGAATTAAATCGGTATCGGTGATTACCTATGTTTATTGAATATTCCATAATTGAAAATTCGAAAAAATATTTATAACTGACAAGCTTAGTTATGGTCTGAACTGTAAATTTTACAATTATTTATTATAGAGAGAACAAATTTGTATGGTAATTCTCAATTAAAATTAATTAAAAATATACCACTCCGCCTTCGGCACCAGTTCTAAAATTCAGGAGGGGAATCTTTGAGTGGGAAGAACATTTGGTCTTACGAGATTATAACTTTTGTTTAATATAAATGATAATCAAAAGGATTAATATTATTTTGATTATAAAAGCTTATTTCTACAATGTCACTTTAGTAGCATCATAAAAACACTAGTCTAACCTTTTTACCTTATGACCAACTCGTCAGATGTTCCCTTTTTCCTTTCAACCCTTTACCATTCTACCTTTTTACCCTCCTTCCTTGCTTCCCTTCAATAAAAAAATATAATTTTGGAGGCTTAAAAAATAATCATGAAATGAAAATCACATTATCTGAAGAAAGACGCTTAGATAAAGAAAAAGTCCTTCATCTTTATAAACAAAACCATTGGTCTTCGGCTGAAAAGCCCAATGAATTAATAAACGCATTGGAAAATTCGCATGGCTTAATTACAGCCTGGCATAATGATATACTTGTGGGGTTAGCCAATGCAATTTCTGATGGTTATTTGGTTGTTTATTATCCTCATTTATTAATTCTTCCGGAATATCAAGGAAAGGGTATTGGTAAAATGATTATGAGGAAGTTTCAGGAAAAGTATTCAGGTTTTCATCAGCAAATATTAGTTGCTGATGGTATGGCTATTGATTTTTATACAAAATGTGGTTTTGTTAACGCAGGAAGCTGTAAGCCAATGTGGATTTATGCAGGTAATGATCATGACTAGATTTTTTACAAAACACTCTGTTTAGTTGCTCATCTGTTCAATCGTTTAGTTGTTAGATTACTTGTTTATAATAAAACATCCCCAACAAAAGCATAAGCAACAATAAATCTAATATAAAAACATCTTCTCCCCCCTTTTATAAATAACAATCAAGTCAAAATCAAAACTTTGTATAAACATAAAGTTCATATTATTGTTCTACAGTATATTATTGGGAAAATACTAAGTGTAAAATTTTATAGTAAAAGTAGTCGATATAAACTGTCTCTTAATAAGACGTTCTATAATGATACTTCACATGTTACATTATTAGAATAAAAAGGTGATGTATCGTCACAATTGCATCTTGTTTTGTACTCTCCTAATAATTTACAAAAAGTCAACAGTATAAATAATTAAAATAGAATTAGTATGAGACTTTATTTCAAACTTTTAGTAATTGTCGGGTTTACCTTAGCCTCATGTTCAAAAGATGATGATTCCTCAGTTAAATTAGTAAATCTTGGTATTTCAGCTTCGTCAAATGCAGATGCAAGAAGCTCTTACACAAATGCTAAAACTGATATTTACATTAATTATTACAACATTCCTTCCGATGGCAATTCTGGAAGTCTTCGAGATGCAATTGCTTATTTAGATGCCAATGGCGATGGTTACACTGATGTATTTATGGCAACAGGTGATTATTTATTAGAAGGTGAAGTTAATTCTATCTTAGCTTTAAATGATGGTAGCGATGCTTTTTATTGGTCAACTGCTGAATTTAATGACAATATGCCTCCTGCAACCCATGCCCGCAAATCAATTGTGAGCGATTTTAATAACGATGGACTTCAGGATATTTTTGTTTTTGATCATGGTTATGATGCAAATCCTTTTCCGGGAAGTACTCCAAAATTAATCATTCAGGATTCCAAAGGCAGCTTCTCTTGGACTAAACTTGAAGAGGTTGGCTTTTTCCATGGTGGTGCTTCGGCGGATATTGATAATGATGGCGACATCGATATTTTTGTAGGCGGACATGATCCTTTCTTTTATATAAATGATGGACTTGCTAACTTTACTAAAGTAGAAGACAGATATGATCAAAGTGTATCTAAAGTCTTTATTGCTGAGCTTATTGATGTTGATAAAGATGGATACCCAGATTTACTTGTTGGAGCTCATGAACAGGATGGTGATAATACAAGCATTTATTGGGGAAGCAGCAAGGGTAGTTATTCAAAAAGCTTAAGAACTGTTATTCCAGAAGTGGATGCTTATGGTACCATATTGGATTTTGATGCGGAAGATTTAGATGGTGATGGCGATAAGGATTTGGTGGTTAACCGAACAGGCGGTGGTAACAGCAACTTTTATGTTGGCAGAAGAATGCAATTGTTGATTCATGATGGAAACAGAAATTTCACAGATAATACTTCACAAATTGATAATCCGGGTTTAGATACAGAAAGCTGGTTTCCTTGGGTAAGATTACAAGATATTGATAACGATAATGATATTGATATATTCTGTGATAACAGCAGTATTGATTTTGTCTTATATAATGATGGGAACGGTAATTTTACCAGACAATAAGAATTACTATCAAAAACATTAAACAAAACACATTCTTTATAAAACTAGCTTGTAATTCTATTCGAGCTAGTTTTTTTTTCCATATGGTATAAATAAACATTACTATTTTAGATTTTTACCTGAAATATTACAATCTATACCTTGATATACACATATAATAATTAAAAAAAACTCAATTTCAACAAGGTATTTTTCTATCTTTTATTAGCAATTAACACTTAACTAATTAATTCCTGCAATAATGAAAAAGATACTTATAATGTTATCAGCTATACTGATGACTTTAAGTTGTACCGTAAACAACAATACCGATGGTACTTACGAAAAAGAAGTTGAAAAAGAAGCTACTACTGTAGTTGATAACCTTATGAATTATACCATTCAAACGAATATTAATCATTGATAATGAAGGTATATCCAGAAACTATGAAGATTTAAGAGCCTTTTATACAAACTTCTTCGAAATACTGGAAGAATTAAAACTACTCGAAAGTAATATTAAAGTATTACCTATTGATGCCGATAATGCGTATTGCATTTGGCAAGGAAAAGAAGAAATAAAAATTAAAAATACCGATAGTAAGTTTTCTTCATGGATTGCTACCATAATTAATAAAAAGATTAATGGTTCCTGGAAAACAACACTCTTTCATGCTATTCATTATTAATTTTAACTAACAAAAAACTCTGAAGTTTACCTGTATTAAAAGTTGCAAGCATGAATTAGTATATTTTTTAATGAGATTATATTTCTTTGTACTTCAAATAGATGCTTCCTATGTTGCTGGAAAATGGGAGCAATAAAAAATAATATATGATTACGAACATCAACACAAAGCCAGGTCTGCTACTATTATTTCTAATACTATCTATAGGTTCAATCTTTGCACAAGAAAACTTCTATGTTCAACTGGCTGATTCTGCGTATACATTAACAAAACAAAGAGTGATTTATGACCCGACCTACAGAGTTATTGACTATCCAAATGGAGATGTTCCGGAAAACAAAGGAGTGTGTACTGATGTGGTTATTCGTGCTTATCGAAAACTAGGTATTGATTTACAAAAGGAAGTTCATGAGGACATGAAATTAAACTTTGGTAAATATCCTAAAAACTGGGGTTTAACTCATACAGATAAAAACATCGATCATAGACGAGTTCCTAATCTAATGACATTTTTTACCAGATATGGAACCGTAAAACAAATCACAAATATTTCAAGCGATTATAAACCCGGCGATATTGTTTGCTGGAATTTAGGTGGTGGAATAACTCATATCGGTATTGTTTCCAATAAAAAATCACATAGTAATAATCGATATCAAATTATCCATAATATTGGTGCAGGTCAGGTTCTTGAAGATTGCCTTTTTAATTTCGCCATCATTGGGCATTATCGTTATCAGAAATGATATACTATGTATTTAACCCACCCCGTCAGATTCTAGTGGCTCGCACCTGCCATACCGCCGAAAAAAAAGGAAAAGAACATTGTTGAGGGAAGAACATATGGTTTAGCGCCAGTGGAATAAATATGCGTGAGCAAAAAAGTTGGAACTAGTCTGAAACAGATTATTTTCAATTTGAAAAGGATAATATAATATTAATAAACCAAGATAGGTCAGAAGTTAAACTTGAAAAATTCTGATTTAGAGAATAGAAAATGCATAGAGCTGTGGCATATTAATTTTAGCAAGTGATTAAGAAAAAACTGTTCCATCTTTCAGAGGAAACAATGAGCTGATATTAACACTATCATTTGGCGTTCATTGAATTAAACATATAATTTTACTACATTATATCTTTTAAAACTCAAAAACTACCCCTAATGAAAAAACTAAGATTAATATTGTCAATTGTTGTTTTGATTGTTTTTATAGCTTGTGAACCTTCTGTACAATTTTCAGAACCCCAACCTATTGATACCAAAGATCTAGCTGAATTACCAAATCGATTACACGGACAATTTCTAAGTCTTTCTGATAGTTCAACCTTAAACATAAACAACAAAATGATTCAAAGAATCTACGACTTTGATTACGTCATTCATTCTAATCAACTCGATAGTTTAACAATATTATCTGGAGATACTCTCATAGACGTTGAAACAAACGAAAGAGCTATGGTTAAACAAGTAGGAGATAGTCTGGCAATTCATATTCATCATGTTGACACCTTATTTCAAATGAACGATAACAATGTGGCCAGAAAATTTAAAGGTTACTATTTTATAAATGTACGTAATAGTGAAACCAGTTGGACTGTTAAGAAACTACAATTATCAAAAGGAAAACTTATTATTAGTAAAATATCGGCAAAACAAGAAATAGAAAACCTTAAAGAAATAACAGAAACACCTGAAGACACAATTACTCCATACAATTTTACCGTGACAAAAAAACAATTTAAGGAGTTTATCAAAAGCAAAGGTTTTAGTAAGAGCGAGAACTTTGTTAAAATAAAACAGTAAACATTAATTAGAGTATTGAATATGGCTTCTTGTATTCTCAATTTAACTTTTATGAGTGTAGTAACAGATAATATTAGAACAAGATAAGATTAAAAGCCTAATTAATCATAAAATCAACAACTTAGTAAAATTGTATTTGCTTATAATCTTACAATAGTTAATCCAGTACTTTAACATTTCTGAAAGTTAGAGTAAAAGTAGATCCTTTTCCCAGTTCGCTATGACATTCTACTGATCCATTCATAATATCCATTAAGCGTTTGGTGATAGCCAAACCTAAACCAGTACCTCCATGTATAACATCGCTATTATTCTTCGCTTGAGAAAAAGCTTGAAAAATACAATTCTTCTGTTCATCAGGAATACCAATTCCGGAGTCCTCTACTTTAATGTAGATATTGGTATTTAAATCCTCTGAATTCATTGCCTCTGAGTACACAGACATTTTAACAAAACCATTCTCAGTAAATTTAATTGCATTACCAACGATATTGATTAAAATCTGTTTTATTCGCAGGCCATCCATATATACCCAGTCAAGTTCCGGATCTTTAATTTCAGCAATAAAATCAAGCCCTTTTATTTGATTCTCATAAGAGAAAAAAGCTTTAATTTCCTCCACAAGGTTTCTTAAACTAACACGATCATTATTAATAACTAATTTACCTGCTTCAATTTTAGATAAATCCAAAATATCATTGATTAAACCAAGAAGAGAATCTCCACTTTTCAAAATAATGTTCAGAAACTCCTTTTGCTTTTCATCATCATTCATTTCAGTGAGAATTTGAGTAAATCCAATAATAGCATTCATTGGAGTGCGAATTTCGTGACTCATATTAGCCAGAAATTCACTTTTTGCCTGATTTGCAGAACGTGCTTGTTCTGTAGCTATTTTTAAAGCATTGTTTTTTCTTCGCAGAAAAATTACAAACCATATTAATAAACCAAAAATCGTTAATACAACTAAAACAGAATACCAAAACGAACTGGTTTGCCAAAATGAAACAATATTAAGAGAAACCCATCTATCCAGAATTTCTTTTCTTTCTTTAGGGGTGATAGAGTTTAATCCTTTCTGCAATATTTGATTCAATATTGGCCAATCGTTTCGTGAAGCATAAGTAAAGTTATAAGAATAATTAATACTGTTTGCTACCTTCAGATGAGTAAAGCCATGATGTACCGTATAATATGCAGCTGCAGACAAATGAATTATTGCCGCATCTACATCATAAAAGGATACTAGTTTTATTGCCTCTGAAACATTTGGAACTATAACGTAATTAATGTCCGGATATTTATCCTGAACATAATTGGCAGCAGCATAATCTTTAACAATTGCCACTTTTTTGCCAATAAGATCTTCTATTTTAACGTCTTTCTGATTTTGAGTTCCAGTTATTATTACATTGGGTGCCGTATAATAAGGTAAAGTAAAATTCCAATATTCCTCACGAGGAACCGTTTTTTGTACAGCCGAACTAAAATCTATTTCTCTTGTTTTTGCTTTTTGAATTACATCCGACCAGTCTTTTACTTTTACAGTTTTTATTTTAATATTAAGCCGCTCACTAATAAGTCTTATATAATCTGCTGTTATTCCTTTAAAAATACTATCGTCATCAAAATATTCAATTGGTGGAGAAAAAGGATCCGGAGCATGTATTAATTCCCTGCCCAGGCTATTAATCCATTGTCTTTCTTCTGTGCTTAATAAATCCTCTGCTTGTTCCTTACACGTTGAAAAGAGAATAAGTATCCCTAATAAACATATATGATAGATCTTTCTTTTGAAAGAATATTTTAGTTCAATTCTCATTGGGTATTTCAAATTCCATTATAAAAAACAAAAACCTCTTGCAATCAATTTTATACATAAAAAGCAAGAAACTTTATTGTATTAACTTCCAAAATATAGGTCATGATTTTTTAAAATTATCGTGTAATTTGAGTTTAGCTTTACATCCTATAATTTTGAATAATATATACAATCGAATTAAAGCATCCAATATACCGATTTATACATAATGGTCAATTTATTTTTTACGAAACGAACAGAAAGGCTTGTAAACGACCACAAGTTTTAGCAACGAGGTTTATATTTGAGTAAAAGAATTTCTAACAATTAGATTGTTAAAATAAAACGTACACGATTTTCACATATGTATTTACTATATAAGACAAAACTATTCATCATCTAAAATAATTTGTAATCTAAAAGTTTTTCAAGAACTTACAACTAGTACATTGTAACTCAGACAATAAAATTGGATTAATTAAATTGTTATTACTATTAATTAAACAATATACAGTTCCGATGAAAGAATTTGATCATAAACTTTTTAACTGTCGCGAATCTTTTCGAAGTTGGTTAGAGATAAACCATAATAAAAGTGCCGGTATTTGGATGATATTTTATAAAAAGCATTTAAAAATGAATCATATAAAATATCGTGAAGCTCTTGAAGAAGCACTTTGTTTTGGATGGATTGATAGTATTGTAACGAAAGTGGATGATGAACAATATTTGAGAAAATTTACACCAAGAACAAATATTTCAAATTGGTCAGATTTGAACAAAAAAATAGTGCTTTCATTAATACAAAAAGGTAAAATGACTGAAGTAGGATTAAGTAAGATTGATATTTACTTAAAAACTGGTAAAGTTGATTGGGATGTAGAAAGTTCAACTGAAAATAAGGAACAAAACGAACTACATATACCTGATTTTATCTTGAACGAACTTGGGAACAACGAACCAGCTTTAACTAATTTCAATAATCTGGCTAAATCGTATAAACGAAATTATATACAGTGGATTACTGGTGCTAAAAGAGAAGTAACAATTCAGAAACGCTTAAAAGAATCCATCGATTTATTAAAAGAGAACACGAAATTAGGAATGAAGTAATTTACATAAAAGCTAAAACAATTGCTTTCAAATCAAACTGATTTAATTCAAAAATAGCAACATAAGGAAAACCTAAGATCTATATAGAAAGACCTCTGGCCCCAAGAATAGGTTTACTTTTAATAATTAACTAACAGATAAAGCAAACCTATTTTAGGACGAGATTTATTCTATAATAAGTATTCTTGTTGTTAAGTATTTATAAGCTTACTTCCTTGACTGTAAAATTATGAGAGTGTTTATTATTATACCACTTATCTACCATTCTTTTCATAAAAAGCAAGCTACCTTTTGCCAATTCTTCAGAGTTATATTTTGAAGGTCGCCATAAGGATGTTGGCCCTATAAGCTCCTTTATTTCAGAAGAAAAGTTCTCTAGGACAAGAGGTCCCTGATAATCTATTTTTGCTAATGCTTTAAAGAAAAGATCCCAATTTACATTTCCCTCTCCAGTCATCCCTCGATCACTTTCTGTAATATGAGTATGTATAAGTCTTTCTCCTGCTCGAATAATTGGATCATAAAGGTTTGTCTCTTCTATATTCATATGAAATGTATCTAAATGAAGACCAATATTAGGCATATCAATTTCCTCAATCATATCTAATATTTCATCAGCAGAAGTAAAAACATAGCTTTCATACCTATTTATGGGTTCAGGAGCAATAATAATATTACTTTGTTGTGCATACTTTGCAATCTCGGTGAATACCTGTTTTACTGTTTCGCGTTCATTTAAAGTACAGGGTTTACCTGTAAAGCTACCTATTGAAGAGTGCAGAACACCTCCTAAAAAATCACCTTCCATTTCAGAAACAATATCAATTGCTGATTTTATTAGTTTTAAGGATTTGTCCGGATATAATGGCATATGACAGTCTTTAGGCAGATTAAGACTAAATCGGGCTTCAATATTATTATCTTCTAATTGCTTTTTTACTGCATTTACATTGAATTCTAAATTAGCTGGAAGATTAATTTCTAACATATCGAATCCATACTCAGATGCCTTTTCTATTGAGTATTTTCCACCTTCTGGAGTCCAGTAAGGAATAAAGGATAAATATGAAGTTCCAAATTTTGGCATGACAATATAGTTTTAGTGTATGAATATTAGAATAACCACATTTCTGTTTTTATCCCGATATATGTACCCCAGCTTTTATTATTGAGCTGAAGAAAAGGTGAATACTGATTATCCTTTGCATAATCGTTATATTTTGCTGCGGTCATTACAAGACGAATATGAGGTCTGCACCAAGCATTCTTTTTTCCTAGAGGAACAATTGTTGGTGCAAGTGAAAATTTCCACATAGAGGCTGTTGGATTATTTCCATCTTTACGAGTAGCATAATGCACTTCATTTATTAAATGCAACCAATTTTTAACATAATACAACGATCTTGCCCCTACTACGAAATCAGTTTTTTTATTAAAAATTTCGCTTTTATCGAAAAATAAAGCCTTATTATTACTTGATGCACCTCCTTTACTATTAGTATATATCCCATATCCATTTACACTAAAATTTTTATGTAGATTCAGCAGGAAATGTTCAACCATAGTAATGGAATAGGCACCCGTGTATTTTCCATTTTCATCGGGTGCACCATAGGTTGCCCAGGTCCAGGTGTTTCCATTATCTCCTCCATTAGCAATACCACTACCATATCGTATCGAAAACTGGTTGAATGACCCATCAATTTTGGTTTTTAAAGTAGAATTTAATTTAGCACCCAATACCCAACCATTATCTGCGGGATATGAATAATTAACACTTTCAGAGTTATCTGCTACATAATGATATTCTCCAAGTAGTTTAAGTGAATTTCCACTATTTAGCGTCATGGTATGCTCTCCTACAAAAACCATCCTTTGACGAATTGCCGGATTAGTAGCACCTTTAACTGTAATTTCATAATTATAAGGATATACTCCCGATGAATCTGAAGATGATGGCATATATATCGCCAATTCAGTATTCTTGTAACTAAATCCAGCTCCCTGGGCGGAATGGTCATCAAAATAAAAATAATCGCAAATATGAATATCATCATATCGTCTAAATCTTACACCAGCCCATGCAGACCAATCACTGCCCATAATATTTTTAGCCTCTACATAGGTTTCTGGTAAAATAAATGTCAATCCTTCCGGTGACCTGGAACTCACATTCCCCATAAATTGTCCATTTTGAGAATACATCCCAAGTCTTACCTGCAAAGTAACACTTGATGTGTCTTTTTTTTCACTCATTGGAGTAAAATGTATAGCAGGTAATAAATCCATATAATCATATTGTTCCATTCTTCCAGCAAGAGATCCCTGACCTGATAAATTCAAAGGTTTCCATTGCATTCCTTCACCATTGGGAGATGCTCCTATACCAATTCGTCCTGTTGTTCCCATTGAGAAATTAGTATTTGTAATAACAACCTGAGCTTCTAGTATTGAACTTGCTGTTAAAAAAGCTAAAACCAAAAAATAATATATTGCAGATTTCATTTTCTTCGGGTATTTAAATTTCACAATTATAACTTAATGACTCCTGGGCTTTAGGTTTTAAGAAGTTATGTATATGGTACTTTTTTCTTGTTACTGAATATCCGTACCAACCTACAAAAGCAAAACAGATTAGAGGCAATAAGAACGATAGGTTTACTTCTGAAATTCCCATAACTTGAATATCTGAAACACCACTTCCTGCAATGTCTATAATTGAACCTTGTAATTTTGGCATCAATGCACCTCCTACAATTCCCATTACCAAACCAGCAGAACCTATTTTCGATTCTTCTTCTGATAAACCACTAAGCGCAGTTCCAAAAATTGTAGGATACATTATTGACATGAAAAAAGAGGCAAGAACAATACAATTAAGACCAACGGTATTATTAAGAAATACAGCACCCGTAATACAAGCAGCAGCAAGCATTCCATACATTGCAAGCAATTTACCTTCACTTACATATTTTAATAAGAATGTTCCAATACCTCGACCTAACGTAAATAGTACAAAAGCAGCAAATTGATAATAACCTGCAGTAACATTATCTATATTTCCGGCTTCTGCATAATGATAAATATAAGTCCAACACATAATTTGTGCTCCAATATATAAGGTTTGAGCAAATACCCCTGAAATATATTTTTTATTTCTTAATAACGCTCTTAGAGCATCAGCAGTGTTCTCGGTAGACGATTCTTTACTACTTCTGGATTCCGGTATTTTGTTTACAAGGAATAATACAAAGATTCCTAAAATTACTAAACCTAAGATCACATAAGGATTTCGGATAGTCATTAAATCAGTTGTTCTAATTAAAACTTTTGAAGCTTCATCTAAACTAGCAAAACTTTGTATATCATCAGATTTCAAATTTTTAAGTACAAATTGCTGAGCAATTAAAAGTCCGCCAAGTAATCCTACCGGATTAAAAGATTGAGCTAAATTTAAGCGTCGTGTTGCAGTTTCTTTACTTCCTAAAGACAATACATATGGATTTGCCGCTGTTTCAAGAAATGCCAAACCAAAGGTTAAAACATATAATCCTAAACAAAAGAACCAAAACTGTTCAGTAATAGCGGCAGGATAAAATAATAAAGCCCCAATTGCATAAAGCCCTAAACCTATTAAAATTCCTACTTTATATGAATACTTTTTCATAAACATAGATGCAGGTAATGCCATGCAGAAGTATCCTCCATAAAACGCCATTTGTACCCATGCAGCTTGTGAGTTAGATAATTCTAAAACTTTCTTAAAGGCTTGTACCATAGGATCAGTAACTGCATTTGCAAATCCCCAAAGTCCGAATAAAAGAGTTACTAATATAAAAGGGAAAAGGTTATTTCTAGAAATACTATTGGTGTTGTAGTTTGTATTATTCATAGCTGACAATTATTAATTCAAGATGATTTTTTTAGATTTTACTAATAGCCAATTGATCTAAATACTCAATTTGGTAATCAGGGCAAGCTCCTTCTTGTGATGTCACATAGGCACCCAGAGCTGTAGCGTAGAACATTCCAGTTTCTATAGATTCATTCTGAATTTTCTTGGCAAGAAAAGCAGCTAAGAAAGAATCTCCACTTCCAACGGTATCTTTTACCTCAACTTTATTTGCTGGGAAATAATATTCATTTTCTTGATCGTAATAGGTTGCCCCTTTACTTCCTTTTGTTACAATAATCTCATCAATATTATAAGTAGATTGAAGAAATTGAACACAATCATGTTCGTTTAAATTTTCATCATGATACCATGAATTCAGTAATTGAAGTTCAGATTCATTTAATTTTAAAAGATTACATCTTTTTAGCAGATATTCAATACTCTCTTGATCAAAAAATGGTGGACGTAGATTTATATCAAAAACTTTATACCTAGCGTAGTCCAGTAATTTATAAAGTGTTTCTCGTGAAGCTTCACTTCTGGTAATTAGTGTACCAAAAACAAAGGCATCAGCAGTTTCTACTAGTTCAATATGCTTTTCGCTAAAATTAATATGATCCCATGCAACATTCTCCTTGATAATGTAACTCATTTCATGATCTTCATTGGCAATGGCATTGACAACACCGGTTTGGTTAACTTTGTCTAGTTGACAATTTAAAGTTGAGATTCCCCATTCCTCTAGAACCTGTAAAAGTTCATTTCCGTACTTATCTGCACCAACACGACTAATCATTTTACTATCAATACCAATTTTTTTTAAATGATAAGCTACATTCATTGGAGCCCCACCTGGTTTTGTTTTGTTTGGAAATATGTCCCAAAGAACTTCTCCATAACATATTACTGATTGATTTTGCGATTTTGTAGAAGTCATTTTGATAGATTAATTATATTAAAATATTGCTTAATCGTTTAAACAGTTATTTAAAAAAAATTTAATTCTTATAACAGAAACAAACTCATTGTTTTACCTTCTTAATTACTGAGTAATATCTGCAATAAAGCTTGTTTAATCGTTTAAACATATGCGTAAAAAAATTTATTTTCGAGAAGTTGACTCCCGAACGATCAGTTCTGCCTGCAAAAATATTTGCTGCTTCTTTGTTCCATCATTAATTGCCTGATGCATTAATCCTACAGCCTCCTTACCTAACTGAGGAAGTGGTTGATTTACATATGAAATTGAAGTATAAAATAAATCAAATGCATCGCTCTTATCAAAAGCAATTACACCAATATTATCTGGAATAATAACTCTTTTTTTATTTAAATATTTTAATCCCGATATAGTCAAAAGGTTTGATGTAAAAAATATAGCATCCATAGTTGGTTTTAAATTTAAAAATGTCTCCATTGCTGATTCTACATCTTCTTGAATATGCCCCAAACGCACCTTGCCTACACTGCAATTTATATTTGCTTGGCTTGTTGCACCTTTTAATCTTTCATTTAAGTGAACCAATGAAGTATCATAGGATACAATACCGATGTTCTTATATTTATTTTCTATTAAATGCTTTATTACATTCTCTGAGGCTGAAAAATTATCAATAGCTACCGAATTTGAAGGAAATGATGGAAAATACCTATCCAATAACACAAATGGAATATCCTTTGATTTTAAATCACTGATGATACTTTCTGAGTTTTCAGGTAATGATAATATCAATCCATCAACTTGTCTATTTAAAAACACATCGATTATCTTCTCAGACTTTTCAATACTCTCATCAGAACTACCTATAAGAACAGCATATCCTATCTTATCCGCCTCATTTTCGATAATACGTGCAATTTGTGATGAAAAAGGGTTAGAAATGTCTGCGAGAAGCAATCCAATTGAATTGGTTTTATTGGTTTTTAAACTTCTAGCAATTTGATTAGGTTGATAATTTAATTCTTTTGCTACTAATTTTATACGATCCGCAACCTCCTGACTAATACGACCTTTCATCTTTCCATTTAAAACATATGAAACCAAAGCGGTAGATACTCCTACCTTACTAGCTATATCTTTTAATGATGGCTTCTTTTTCATGTGTACTGAAATTTTATTTTAATGGTTTTGATGCTAAATCACAGTCATTAATTATTTGCAATTAAATATTGTTTAATGCCAAAACTAGAATACTTAATTGCAAATATATTGTTTAATCGTTTAAACACCAAATATAAATATACTTTTTTTGTATTTTTTTTACATTTTCTCTTTTAATAACTACTTAAAGTCCCAATTTTATTAATCTCTAACATAAGATGTGAATTTTACTAAACAGTAGTTAAATTTTAAATGAAAATACATTCAACAAAAGGCAGTATACTTATATCGAGCTATATATAAAACGATATTAACACACTCACATTTATATGGACACAATATAAAACTAGTCTTACATCACTTTTTATTCATTCGACCTCTATCCAATAAAATACATTACTATTTTAGATCTCATTATTAATTATCATCCTTAAAGTCATTATCCAAATCAATAAAATAAAAGACAATGAGATCCAATTTTAAGAAAAAAGACTTCTTCATAAATCTATTAATGTTATTTATTGTTCTAACTATTATCTTTACTTTATTTGATTTATACACACCTATTGAAAGTGTTATTAAAGGAAAGGATATTAGCATTGACCAATTACTTTCATCAATAAAAATATATAAAAATTTACCTAGCATAATAGGAGGCTCAGTTGCAATCGCATTAGTACAAACAAGAAAGCAACATAAACAAAGGACATTATAGAAACTACAAAAACTATTACTTAGAATCTTTTATACTCAAAATTGCAACTTTATATATTTTGTTGTACTGAGTATATATACCATTCTATCAATTTATATAGAGCTAGATATTATCTTCTCCTATGCCAATGGTAACCTTCCATCTATAATAAATCTTTAATTTCTTGTTGTAACTTTTAGTTTACATATCTGTATATTTATCTAATACATGATAAAGTAGATTTATTGTATTTTACGAAAATTGACAGTATAGTAATCTATAAATCGTACAACAAAAAAAAGATGGGTGATTTTGATCGTAAAAAGCATTGGGAAAATATTTACCAATCAAAACAACTACATGAAATGGGTTGGTATCAACCTACACCTGAAACATCTCTTGATTTTTTTAAACGATATAAGGTCCCTTTTACAGCTAAAATTATTGATATTGGTGGAGGTGATAGCTTATTAGTCGACCACTTACTTACTGCAGGATACATAGATATTACAGTACTTGATATTTCTGAGTCAGCCATTAATAAAGCAAAGTATAGACTTGGAGACAAAGCTGATAAAGTAAAATGGATTGTTGCAGATATAACTCATTTTCAGCCTAACGAGAAATATGATTTTTGGCACGACAGAGCTGCTTTTCATTTTTTGACCGATGAACAAGAAATTGCAAATTATATTGAAACTGCATTTCTAAATATAAATCCCAGTGGGATTATGGTTATTGGTACATTTTCAAATCAAGGACCTACTAAGTGCAGTGGCATTGAAATTAAGCAATATACAGAAAGATCAATGACCAAATGTTTAGAAACCTATTTTGAAAAAATTAAATGCCTTACTATAGATCACCAAACTCCATCCGGTACAATTCAGAACTTTATATTTTGCAGTTTTAGGAAAGTATAATATTTCAAAGACTAATTATTAAATTGAATCCAGAGTTCCTCTTTTATAACATTTTAGATAAGTTTGGATATTCCATAAGCTTTGCAATATTTTTTTAGTTATATTGTGAGTATCAAGATGAAATCCCCCCTGACAAAATGAGATAATTAAATATTAGTATTCTAAATATACATGGCATTTAATGACTCTAATTAATAAACATATTGGTATTTATAAAAACAAACTCAGAATCTTAATCAGTGTAAGCTTCTTGGTTCTATCCATTATTATACTATTATCAATATTTATAATTATTAATAAAGTTGGCAAACCACTTTTAATTGAGGAAAACAATCACTTGCTTGAGCAATATGGAAATAAAACAGTCGCACTTCTTGGGCAGGAAATACTAATGGCAGAAAGTCTAACTGCTACCCTTGCAAATCTGGGAGAAACCCTTGATTATGATGTTAATACCTACAAAAAAATCATACCTCATTTAATAAATCTGGAAGATCAACGTGATTTGATCGCTGGCGGTGGAATCTGGCCTGAACCATATGTGTTTGACCCAAACCTTGAAAGACGAAGTTTTTTTTGGGGAAAAGATTCTTCTAATCAATTCATTTATTACGATGATTATAATAATCCTGAAGGTAACGGTTACCATAATGAAGAATGGTATGTTCCTTCAAAATACATTACTTCAGATTTAAAATTCTGGTCCGGATCATATATGGATCCCTATTCATTTCAACCCATGGTAACATGCACCTCCCCAATAAAAAATGACAGTGTATATAAAGGGGCTGCAACTATCGATTTAAGACTTGAAGGCCTTAATGCATTTCTGCAAAGTGCTATGGAAAAATCAGGAGGATATGCCTATGCTTTTGATAGAAATAATAAACTACTAAGCTTCCCTAATGAAAAATTTGCTAAAAATATTTCTGTTGACAGTACTGGCAATATCATTCAGGAATTCTTAAATGCTGACGAACTGGCAAAAAAAGACTCTTCATTTATACAGATTGCAACATATCTAAAGGAAATAAACAAAACAATTATCAATCTTTCAAAAAATGATACGCGTTTTAATCCTGAATTACCACAAATAATAGCTAATGAAAGTTATCAGATAAATACACCCGAAGCAGAACTTATTTCAGCTATAATGCTTGATCCTTTGAAAGAGCAAACAAGATTAACAAACAGATTAAGCACCTTTCATATTAAAAATGATATTATTCTGCATGAACCAGTAATTGTTTCTGTATTTCACATGCCTCGAACCTATTGGAAAATTGTTATTGTTACGCCTTATTATAAATCCAAAATCATAATAAATCACATCACCCAAAAACTAATATTATTATTCAGTATTGTATTACTAATATCTCTGTTTGCTACCTTTCTTTTATTACGAACAAAGATTTTAACTCCTTTACGAAAACTATCAATACAATTAAAAAAGATTGCTCATACCCCAATAAAAGAAGCTTTTTTACTTGATTACAAAGCAAAAAATGAAATAGGAGAACTTGTTTACTGGTTAAATCACAGAACAAAAGAATTACAACATTCAACAAAAGCATTACGAGAAAGCGAAAAGAAATACCGAACTATTTTTGAGAATACAGGTACCGCTTCATTAATTGTAGATGAAGACTCAACAATATCACTAGTAAATGAAGAATTTATTTACGTTTCAGGATTTTCAAAAGATGAAATAGAGAATAAAAAAAAGTGGACCGAATTTGTTGTAGCTGAAGAGTTGGAACGAATGATGATTCAACATAAATTAAGAAGAGAAGATCCGGATAAAGCACTAAAAAGCTACGAAACAAGGCTTAAAGACAGGCATGGAAATATTCATACAGTAATACTACATATGGAAATGATTCCGGGAACAAAAAAGAGTATTGCTACATTATTGGATATCACCAAAAGAAAACAAGCTGAAGAAGAGTTGATTAAGGCAAAAGAACATGCAGAAGAAAGTGACAGGTTAAAAACTGCATTTTTGCAAAATATATCACATGAAATCAGAACTCCCTTAAATGCCATTTACGGCTTTACAGGCTTTTTAAATGATAAAGATTTAACAGAAGAGGATCGTGAATTCTATGTGAAGATTATACAAAGTAGTAGCGATCAGCTGGTTTCTATTGTTACAGATATTCTAACCATATCTTCACTCGAAGCTAATCAGATAAAAGTGGATGTATCAAAAGTTTGTATAAATAACATACTCGATGAATTATATGTCATTTTTAAAGAACAGTCACAAAATAAAGAAGTTGATCTCCTTACACATAAAGGTTTAGATGATGGGCAATCTGAAATTTTTACAGATAAAACCAAACTTACACAAATATTGGTCAACCTCTTATCTAATGCATTTAAATTTACAAACAAAGGTTCTATTGAATTTGGCTATCGTTTAAAAGAGGGAATTGTTGAATTCTATGTAAAAGATACAGGATTAGGCATTCCTGAAAAATTCCAGAAAACAATATTTAAAAGATTTGGCCAGGTTAAACACAAGGGACCAAAGTTATACAGTGGTACAGGTCTTGGACTGTCTATTTCAAAAGGATTTGTTAAACTATTAGGCGGTAAAATCCGGGTTGAATCGGTACATAAAAACGGCTCTACATTTTACTTTACCATCCCATATAAAACTACAGACAAGAAGTAAAAAGAGGATTTGTTATATTCAATTTTCATAAAAGATAACAAACCATCTTCTTACTCTGAATATCATTAAAATACCTTATTCATAAAATCTCTTACATAACCATATGCTTCATCAAACCAAGGATAAAACAACCAGTAAGGATGAGGTGTATTTTCAATTGTATGAACTTCGTAATAAATGTTTTTCTTCTTCAATAAATCCAGCAAAGTATCTCTTCCTGCATGGAAACGAGGCAATGAACTATTTATATAACAAGTTGGTAATGTGTAATTATCAATATAATTTATTGCTGAAGCTTCCTTCCATAATTCAGGTTTTTCATTGTATGTAGCGCCAAAAAACCTTGCTCCTGCCGATGGTTTATCAGGGTTACTATCCTTTCCACTTTCGTTGGGATCCGTAAAATCAATAACCCCATCCATGTTAATTAGAGCCTGCACTTTAGTTGAATTTTCAGGGTATACAGTTTCAGGATCATCGAATTTTGACATACCCCCTGTTATAGCCATTAAGCTGGCCATAGTGGCGCCTGAAGAGGTTCCCAATACTGCAATTTTTGTAGTATCAATACCATATAAATCGCAATTATGCTTTAAAAAACGAATAGCTTCTTTTAAATCATATACAGCAGCCGGATATAAAGCTTCTGGAGATAAACGTTGCTCTACACTAGCAGTAACATAACCATCCATCGCTAATTTTTGAGCCAATGGAACCAGGTGCGATTTATCTCCGGAAGCCCATCCTCCTCCATGAATCATCATAATTGCTGGTCGTTTTTTACCAGCATCCTTATTAGGCAGAAACACATCCATTCGTAAAGTACGATCTTCTCTAACCCTGTAAACCTGATTTGGTAATGACAGAAGCTGATTTGATTCAAATGGTTGTACAGGCTTTATATCAGGAAAATCTTTCAACAATTTTTTATAAGTGGATTGTACATTAAAAGATGTATCGCGGGGAAATTTGTTTTGACTAAAAGCTATTGAAGCAATTAGCAGAAGGGGTAATATAAAGGTTATTTTTTTCATTTATGATGATTTTTAAAATAGTAGTAAGAGATTAGAGTCATTAGACTTATAATATATCAAACCCAACGATACCTTTAAAATCTATCTACCATACTTAATTTATAGTAATATTTAACTCATTAATACAGAATTCCCCTTAGCCTCTAGACTAAAGGGAAATAAATATTATTGTTGTATTACGAATAATCAAATAAAAAATATCTGCTTATACTTTAAAAGGAGTACCTCTTTTACAGAATTGTATGGCTACACCCCAAGGATCTTTCATCATAATCAACTGACCACCATCTGGTAAATTAACTTCTTCAACAAAACTTGCACCCGCAGCTTCCAATTTAGCTCTGTCGGCTGTTGGATTTTCTGATACAAAAGCAAGGTGCACAGTTAGTGGATGAGTATTTTTAAAATCAAGAACAGCACCAGCCGGATTGTTATAAATTTCAACCATACCTCCATGACCATCTGCTATAAAATGAGTAAATGGAGCTTTATCCATTGCTGTTGCTATTTTAAAACCTAAATTTTCTACATACCAGGCAGCCGTTTTTACCGGATCAGGTACATTTAATGCGAAGTGTTCAATTTTCATTATTCTGTATTTTTTTGTTCTAAGTCAAGCAAAAATAAGCATAATATACCAGAACAGCCCACATAACCAACCCTAAGTTGTCTTGCGATAACTAAATATTGCCATTGAAACCGACACCAAAGCATAGATCAACATAGCTCGGAATTCAGGCCATAAATCAGCAAAACCTGCACCTTTTAACACAACACTTCTGATAACTTTCATAAAATAGTACAGTGGGTTTATGGCATCAATCTTCAATGCCCAATCCGGCATATTTTCAACAGCGGTAAAAACACCACTCATCAAAATAAAAATGATCATAAAGAAAAAGGTAAGAAACATCACCTGTTGTTGGGTTTCACTCCTACTCGATAAAACCAAACCTAATCCTAATACAACCAACAAATACAATGTAGCAAAAGCATAAAGCACCAATGGATTACCATTAAAAGGCACGCCATACAAGACTCTACCAATAAGCAAACCTATGGTTAATTCAACCAAACCAATAATCATAAAAGGCAATAGTTTACCTATAATAAACTGATACTTTTTAACCGGAGTAACGTTCATCTGTTCTGCTGTTCCAATCTCTTTTTCACGTACAAGGTTTATGGCAGATAAAAACAATCCTATAATTGTAACCAGAATTACCAAAATACCCGGAAGCATATAATATTTATAATTTAGCTCCGGATTAAACCAATAATTTGAATGAACCTTAATTTGCTTCTGCTCCATCATTGCTGAAACATCAGTTTGCCATTCCATGGATAACTTTTGAATGATCCCTGACAAATAACCATATGACAATTGAGCCCGCTGTACATCAATGGCATCTGTAATTATTTGCAAAGGAGCAGCATCAGGTGTATGAAGTTTTTTGGCAAAGGTATTAGGAATATAAACAACTACATCCGTTTTGTTCCTTCTCATTAAATCCAGACCTACATCTTTACTTGATTGCAAAGCTCCAACCTCAAAAAACAAAGAAGCTTCCAGATCCTGAATCAATCTTTGTGATTGCACTGAATGATCCTGATCAACAACTGTTACCCGAATGTTTTTCATATCCATAGTTGCCGCATTAACCAGGATGATTAATTGTACAACAGGTAATGCAAAAATCATTGGTAACATGGTTTTGTTACGAAAAATCTGCAAAAACTCTTTTTGTAATAAGTATAATATAATTCGCATAACGATCTGTGTCTATTCGATTCTTACCTTAAATTTCTTTATGCTTAATCCCACAAACAGAGATATAAATCCTAGTAGAATGAGTGTTTCTTTCCACACATAAGCAATACCGGCTCCTTTCAGCATAATCTTTTTAACTATGACAATAAACCATCTGGGAGGAATAATATTACTCATTACTCTCAAAGGCAAAGGCATATTTTCAATGGGAAAGATAAAACCACTTAATAAGATGGTGGGAAGCATTAATGCAAACATACTCATAAACATAGCCACCATTTGATTTTTGGCAACTGTTGAAATAAATATCCCCAACGACAAAGCTAAAATGGTAAATAAGGTGGCTTCAAATAAAAGCAAAAACAAGCTGCCTTTAATGGGTACATGAAACACCCAATAGCCCATAGCTAAAATAGATAAGGTATTAACCATAGCCATAAAAATATATGGAGTTACTTTGCCAATGATAATCTGAAAAGGCTTTAGCGGAGAAATCAACAACACTTCCATTGAGCCAAATTCTTTTTCTTTTGTTATGGAAATGGATGTCATCATTGCTGAAACCAACATCAAAATCATCGCCATGATACCAGGAACCGACATATAAACCCCATCCAGATTCTCGTTATAAAACATCCTTACTTCAGTATTTATTAACGAATTAGCATTTATTGCTGATTCATTATGACTCCTCTGAAAATCCTGCAAAATAACAGATGCATAGTTACTTAAAATCCTTGCAGTATTCGCATCTGAAGCATCTGTTATCAACTGAACATTAGCTTCTTTATCGCTATAAAACCGCTTGGCAAAATTTGGTTCAAATACAACTGTCATTTTAACCCGATCTCTGTTAAAAGCAGCTTCTAATTCGTGTTCTGAATTCAAATATTTATCCAAACGAAAATAACCTGATGACAACAACTTTTGAGTAGCCTCCTGCGTCAATTCATCTTTTGATTTATCTAAAATAGCAATAGAAGCATTCTTTATTTCAGAAGATATCACATATCCAAAAATCAATATCTGAACCATTGGCATCGCAAACAGAATCAGCATTGTTCTTGAATCTCTGAAAATATGTAGAAACTCTTTTTTTACAAAAGCTTTAAATCGTTTCATTTTATTTAATATTATTAAAAAGATAAGAGATGAGAGATTATAGATAAGTGACTTACATCTGTTTTAATGAATAACTAAATCTCAACTTCTCTAATCTTCATTTCTCTGCTACTGCTGACTGAATACTCACTACTGCCCGCTATTTACTGCCGGCCGTGCCAGCTTAATAAACACCTCATTCATATTATCTGCCTTAAATTGCTTTTTCAGATTTGCAGGCGTATCCAATGCATCAATTCTACCATCAACCATTATAGAAACCCTATTGCAATACTCGGCCTCATCCATGTAATGCGTTGTTACAAAAACGGTAATTCCTTCGGAAGATGCTTCATAAATCATTTCCCAAAATTGACGGCGGGTAATAGGATCAACTCCACTGGTTGGCTCATCTAAAAACACAATGGATGGTTTATGCATGATAGCCACAGTAAAAGCCAATTTTTGTTTCCATCCCAGGGATAAATCATGAACCATGCGGTTTCTTTCCTCCCATATTCCAAGCTTTTCTAATAACACCTGGCCACGCTCTTTAAATTGCTTTTTACTCATTCCGTAAACCGCACTGAAAAAGCGCATATTCTCCCAAATAGTCAGGTCTTCAAACAATGAAAATTTCTGACTCATGTAACCAATACTTTTCTTTATGGATTCTGGATGCGTATTCACATTGAAACCTGCTACCCAAACATCACCCGATGTTGGCTTTGACAGTCCGCTAAGGATTCGCATGGCAGTAGTTTTGCCTGCACCATTGGCTCCCAGGAAACCAAATATCTCCCCCCTATCCACATGAAAACAAAGAGATTTATTGGCTTCAAAAGCACCAAACTTTTTAACCAGCTTATCCACCTTTATGATAGGTTCTTTTATATCTGCTTGATTATTCATTACCTACCTCATTAAATTGGGTTAACTCAATAAAACAATCCTCAATATCCGGTTCAATATCCTTAACCTCAATTTGTGAATGTCCTTTATCTTCCAGAAATGAAATCAAACCTTCTTCCTCCGAATCATCTTCTCTGACAATCCAATGAAGATATTCACCAAATGGATATACATTATGCGTAAATGGATAGTTTCTGAGATCTAATAAAGCTTGATATATATTGTTGGTTCTCACTCCTTTTAAAGAATACTTAAACTGATTCACGATATTTTTTGGAGTATCGCAAGCATGAATTTGACCACCTTGCATCAATGCTACCCGATCGCACAAATTAGCCTCATCCATGTAAGGTGTTGAAACTATAATGGTAATCCCTTTTGATTTTAAAGACTTAAGCATCTCCCAGAACTCAGCTCTGGACACGGCATCAACTCCTGTTGTAGGTTCATCCAAAACCAAAAGCTTAGGCTTATGAATCAACGCACATGACAAGGCCAGTTTTTGTTTCATCCCTCCACTTAACTTTCCCGCTCTACGATTTTTAAAAGGCTCAATCTGTTGGTAAATATCCTTAATCAGGTAATAGTTCTCTTTAACTGTCGTTCCAAATACTGTAGCAAAAAACTCCAAATTTTCTTCAATTGTTAAATCTGTATACAACGAGAATTTGCCTGGCATATAACCAATAATATAGCGCACCTTTTTATAATCCTTAACAGGATCCAAATCCCAAAGTTTAATATTTCCCTCATCAGGAATCATTAAGGAGTTAACCATACGCAGCAAAGTAGATTTACCGGCACCATCAGGCCCTAACAAGCCAAACAACTCACCCTCTTCAATCTGAATAGAAACGTTGTTAACAGCCTGAATTTCGCCAAATGATTTTGATATATTTTCTATACTTATCATAATTAAAACTTCACTTCTCCAGGCATTCCAATTTTTAATCTGCCATCGTTTTCAACCAATACTTTTATGGCATAAACCAGGTCAACTCTTTCTTCTTTTGTTTGAATAATTTTTGGAGTAAACTCAGCAGAAGACGAAATCCACGACACAGTACCTTTTACGGATTGATTCTCATCCTCATCCTTATCAAAAACAACGGTTACATCTTGTCCTAACTTAACAGAAGGCAACTGATTTCCTGAAATATAGGCTCTAAGAAACAAAGTACTTAGATTAGCCATTTTAACAATTGGCTTTCCGGATGCAACTAGCTCTCCTTGCTCTGCTATTTTTTGTAATACAACACCATCAGAAGGTGCTTTTACATAGCAACGTGAAATCTGATCTTGAATTTCAGCTAATTGTGCATTAATCACTTCAATCTCGGAATACACACTTTGTAAACTGGCATCCTGTCCTTTTAATTGTCTTTTTAACACATCAATTTGTCCGCTTACATCATCAATTTGCTTTTGAGTTGCAGCTTTATCTTGAAACATCTTTTGAATACGTTCAAAATCCTGATCCACAATCTTTTTTTGTGCAACCAAGACTTCCTTAGCAACTTTAACTTGCTCTGCTTTACTCAAGGCAACTGATCTCTGAGCAATCAATTGATTTCTTTTTAAATGATAAGGAACAGTATCTACTAAACAAATAAGCTCTCCTTCATTCAACTTCTCCCCTTCTTCAGTATCTATCTGAAGGATTTTTCCTGCCGATTCTGCACTTATAAATACTTCTGTGGCCTCAAAATTTCCATAAGCATCAGAATCTTCATTATTAAAACTGCAACTGATAATTAGCAATCCTGATATCAGTGATAAAATAACACTACGGTACATATCTTTTTATTTTTTATTACTTAATTTTTTTTAGATTAGAGATGATAGATTAGAGATAAGAGACTCTATTTAGGATTAATCCCCTTGTTCCCTGCTCCATTCTCCCTGTTTCCTGCTTCCAGAATATTTACATTATTTACTAGCAGCTCCTTTAAGATCTGTTAATTGTATTTGTGATTTTATTAACTCTAATTGGTGTATTTGTTTAGATAGAACAGCCACACTCTCCAAATTCAAATCGTTTAAATAATCTGATGCTGTAATTGTTCCGTTTTTCAACTGGCTAGTTGAAGTATATGTAATCTTTTTGCGAAGCTTAATGATTTCTTCATCTTTTTCCATTACCTTTTGCATTTGAGCAATACTACTATTTACATTTTCAGCAGCCATTTTAATATTTAAATCAAATACATTTTGTTGTATGTCAATTCTGTTACTTTGAATCTGCAAATACTGTTTTGTATTACTGGATTGTTTCCAATCCCATATATTCCATTTTAACTTAATACCAACCATATAAAAAGGAGCAAACTCATCCTTAAGCATATTAAAACCCGGATTTCCATAGCCTAGCTGACCAAAACCTGCAACATAAGGTAGACGATCCTTTGCGCTTAATTTTTGAGAAACGCTTAGCTGTTGCCTTTGATCTTCAAAATACTTGTATTCAGGACGGATAAATATCTGATTTGAATTCAGACTTACAGGCATCACAAATTTATCATCCGCTGAATAACTTTTATTTGTCAAAGTTTCTAATATTCTTACAGCAGCCTTTTTACCCTCTTCCATTTTAATTTTATCCTGCTCTATACTTAAAGCTTCAACCTGAAGATGATCAGCCTGAGTAGACAAAACCATTCCATTTTCAATGGCACTATTTAACTCTTCCAGACGCTTATTAATTATATCTACTCTATAATTCAACAAATCAATCTGCTCGTTAATTGATAGTATCAGAAAGTAAGAATCGATGACCTTTGATCGAATTTTATATAATTCGACTTCAATATTACTTTTTTGAGTCTCGGAGCTAATTTGCTCGGCCTCTTTAGCCATCTTTGTTCTTCCTGCATCAAAGATCACCTGCTGAAAATCAACAGAAGCTTTATATTGATCCTTTGGTCCCATTGGTACTTCAAACGGTAAATTGGACGATTCAATATGCGGAACATCATTCTGATAGGTTGCCTGGGCATTTAAATCCAGTTTAGGATAATAATTCGCATTCAGGTTTTTCAACCTTAAGTCTAACTGATCTTCTATATATTCAAAATTACCTTGTAAAGGATAATTTAGTCTGGCATTTTCAAGACACTCATCTAAAGTTACTGCAGACTGTGCTTGTACTCCTTCATAAAAAAACAAGAGAAGTACAATTGCAATAGAATAAAACTTATTCAACACCATTTTTTACTTATTTTCAATGATTAATGGTTTTAAAAACTCAAAAATTGTTTGCTTTCTTTCCTTTAAGAATAAATTAACAGCCTCTTTATCTCCATTAAATATCATCCTTTCAATTAAAGGTCTTCCGGCAAAAGGGAAAATGGAAAGTGATATAACATTAATTAGTAGTTCTCTGGGATTCATCTTTTTCAATAATCCCTGATCCATTTTCTCCTGAAGATATTCAATAATAATATGAGGCTGTACACCTCCTTCTTTAATTAAAGACTCTATCCGATCGGGATTACTATTTACCTCAGACAAGATAAAAATTGGCAAATAAGGTTTATTCATAAATAAATCAACATAACTACCTATAGCCCTTTTTAAAAAATCCTCAACACTACCAGACTCTAAAATCGATTTAGTTATTTGGGGCCAAAACTCTTGAAATGCTTCCTTAAACACACGTTCAAACAACTTGTCTTTTGAGCGAAAGTAATAATGCAACATGGCCTTATTTATATTTGCTCTATCGGCTATTTCCTGCATCCTGGAACCAGCTAATCCCTTCTCGCTAAATATACTACGAGCAGCATCCAAAATTACCTTCTCTGTATCTGATTTCAATTCCATTTACTAACTATTTAATTTAACCATTTGGTTAATACTGGTGCAAATATATTTTAACCAAACGAATTAACCAAATGGTTAACGCTATTTATTTTAAAGTAAATCATAACTTAAAAGATGTTGTTGCGTATAGATAGCTTAAGTAATATTGTTTGTATAGTTTTTAATGAGAGGGAGAATTACATTTATACTTACGCTTATTGGTTGTTTACTATTTGCAAAGAATGGTCCTAACTTAAGTTTCCAGTACATCTTAAAGAAAGATGGGCTAATTAGTGCATATGTTAATGTAATAGAAGAGGATGCAAAAGGATTTATATGGATAGGATCAAAAGGCGGACTAAATCGAATCATTGGTAAAACAATAAAAAAATATTACTATAATATCAATGACACTACATCTATTCCCGGAAGTAATATATGGGAAGTTTTTAATGACTCACAAAATAACTTATGGGTTTCAGGTTATGAAGGAGTTTCTATTTACAATGAGAAATTCGATAATTTCACATTAATAGCTTCGCAAAGAAATTCTCATGGATTAAAAGAAGTAGACATCAGAAAAATCAAGGAAGACCACAATAAAATCATCTATATGGCCTCTTCCCAAAGAGTCTATTCTTACAATAAACAATCAAAAAGCTTTAAAGAACTCGTTCATATTCCCAGCTGTACCATACAAGATTTTATTATTACATCCGACAATCAAATTTGGATAGCTGCAGATAAATCTCCAGGACTATTTATTTTTAATTTAGATGATACTTCACAAAGTATAGATTTAAAAAAACTCTTCGACGTGGAGTTTGATTTTATCACCACTATTATTCAGAAATCAAATTCTATTTATTTAGGAACAGCAAATCAAGGAATTTATAGTTATGATATAAGCAACAAGAAGATATCACACTTTTATAATAAATCTCCTGATTCCAATAATATCATATTTCTGGGACTTGATAAGTCAAATAACATTTGGTCATGTGATTATACAGGTTTAAAACTTTTTGACGAGACTGATGGCTCTTTCTTCGGCTACTACCCTGATGAATCTTCTAAATCAATTAAATCAAACTCAACCGGTATCTTTCAGGATAGCAAAGGAAATTATTGGACATATCATTTTCCCGGAGGAGTAGGATTAAGTACTGTTCAAAAAGGATTCAGTAACATAAGCTTTGATGAAAGTGAATATATGCATACTTCCAGCTATGACTGTTCAAATTTTGTACAAGATAAACATGGCAACTTATGGATTGGGAGTTATGGAGGAACAATAGATATTTTTGACAGAAATCGTGCAACTATTAAAAGGATTCGAACAGGAACTCTGGGATTAGGAAAAGGAAGTATCATGCATCTTGGTAAATCTGTGGATAATGACGTATTAGTATGCATATATAATAGTGGTGCATTCATATACAATGAAGCAAAGCAAATATTTGAGCCTTTTAACTTTAATACAAACGAAAAAATATCAAATAAAGATATCAGATCAATTATTGTAGACAAAGATGCATACTGGTTAGCTGTACACGGCAAGGGAATTGACTATGTAAAAGACGGACATGTAACTAATTTCAATTCACAAAACAGCAAACTTATCAATGACTGGACCAATCAGATTCTTAAAAGCAAAAAAGGAGACCTATGGGTAGCAACTTCGTGGGGGTTATATCTCATGAAAAAAGGAGATAATGATTTTACTCAATTTTACAATGTTGATCAGTCTAACAAAGGATTAACAACCAACCACATCACTTGTCTGTTTGAAGATAGAGCAAATAATATTTGGTTTGGAACTGAGCGCGGACTATTTACCTACGACTATGAAAATGAAATATTTCATAAATACCTTGATAATGAACATATCTGTGGAGTAACAGATGACATCTATAGTAACTTATGGGTTACAACCTCATCTAATTTAATTCAATTTAACCCAAGAACTAAAAAGCAATTAGTTTATGATGATGAAGATGGAATAGAAGTTTCAGAATTTACGCCTAAATCTGTTTATACCGATCCTGTAAATAATGATATATACTTTGGGGGTATTGACGGAGGAATTTTCTTTAATCCTAAAGAATTAAAGTACAACTACTCACCTCCGAATATTGAATTTACAAGCTTAATGCTGTTTAACAAAACAATAAATCACAGAGAGAATCCTGAAATTATTGCTAGTGCGATAAACAATGCACCTACAATTAATTTAAAATACAACCAAAATGTATTTACTATAGGTTTTGAATCCAATAACTTTATCAATCAAAATAAGAATCAATACAGCTACAAACTAGAAGGATTTGATAAAGATTGGATATTAAATGGTTCAAAAAGGGAAGTTACTTATACTAATATTGAACCTGGTGAATATATTTTTAAAGTTAAAAGCAGTAATAATGATGATGTGTGGAACAATACACCTAATGAAATCATTATAAATATTATTCCGCCATGGTACAAAAGACCTGTTACTCATGTAACAACGGTTGCCTTACTCCTTCTATTTGTTTTTGTTTTAATTAAGATAAGAACCCAACATCTTAAATTACAACAAACAATACTTCAGCGCGAAGTAAATGAAAAAACAAAAGAATTAGTTGAAAGCAATCAGGAATTACAAACTCAAGCAGAGTATCTTACTGACCTAAACCTAAGGTTGGAAAAACGACAAATGAAAATTGAAAAACAGAGTGTTATATTAAAAGAACAATCAAAAAACCTGAAAAAAGCTAATGAAAATCTGAAGATTCTAAACGAAACTAAAAACCGATTATTTTCCATAATTTCTCATGATTTAATAAGTCCGTTTAATTCAATATTAGGATTAACAGAGATACTTAAAGATGAAGAAACCTTATTGGATTCTAATGAAATCAAATTAGTAACACATAAAGTAAATTCTTCAGCCCAACGTGTCTTTAACCTGTTACAAAATCTTTTAATCTGGTCTAAATCCCAGACTGACGCAGTAATTTTTGAACCTCAAACCCTTCAATTAAGACCTGTAATTTTAGAAACATTGGAGCTTCTGGAAGAGATTATTGATGACAAAAATATAAGATGTAAAATAGAAGTCTCTATTAATATAAAGGTTTTTGCAGACAGAGAAATGCTGGCTACAATTCTTAGAAACTTAATCAGCAATGCTATAAAATTTTCACCTATAGAAGGGAATATAGTGATAATTGCAGAAGTAATTGAAAATAAGATCAGGATTGGCATAAAAGATTCAGGTATTGGCATGTCAGAAGATTTAACACTTAACCTATTTAATAAGGACCAAAATACTTCAAGAGAAGGTACTGCCGGTGAAAAAGGCTCTGGTTTAGGATTACAAATCTGTAGAGATTTTGTTTGTAAAAACGGAGGTAAAATATGGACAGAAAGTAAAGTAAATAAAGGCACTACATTTTATTTTACTTTACCCTCTGCCTGAAAATGAATATTGGTAAATAAAATTAGAAACATTGGAATTTAACATCGCCCTCTTGCACATGGGCTGTTTGTTATAAATAAACCCAGAGCCATTCCCCAAAAAACATTATTAAAGGCTTCTTCACTCCATAACATATCAGCACTCCTATTGTCTGAAAAGTAATAAAAAACATATCCAAATATTGCTCCCATTACAACATACACAAGTGTTTTAATAAAGTGTTTAGAAGTAAAGGTTCTTTTAAACCAGCTTCTATCGTCTTCTAACTCCAACTTCTTAAATTCAAATGTTTTCATTTACCTAACTTTTAGTTTATTAAAAACTCTTCTTATTTATTTTAGTCCTATAAAGGCTTATAGCCTAATGACTCAACCAACTCTTTTGCTTTAGCAACATCAATATTATCACCTTGAAGAGTTACTGATTTTTCAGCCAAGTTAACTTCTGCTTTATCTATAAAACTTAATTTTTCAAGATTTGTTTCAACATTTGCCTTACAATGATTGCAAGTCATTCCATCAACTTTAATTGTTTTAACTTCCATAACTGTATTATTTATTTTATTAATATTTTGACTTTTATTTTTCTTTAGCGATAGATGTCTTTGAACATATCCATTTATGATTAATGCTGCCATTAAAATTCCAGATGAAATTTGCAGCCATCCAATTGTTTCATTATGATGATGATAAAGATGACTATTGGCAATACTTGTAAACCATTCAATTGGTAATGCATAGTCTATAATCATCCCAAATAAAAGCGCACCTGCAATGATTGTTCCCAGATAAGAAAACAAAGCTTTCTTCCCCATAACTTTTCCTATCATAGTAATTGTTGCTGCATTTGTTGCCGGTCCTGCCATTAACAAAACAAATGCTGCTCCAGGACTAATACCTTTTAAGATTAAAATTGCAGCTAATGGAATTGTTCCTGTTGCACATATATATAATGGTATAGACACGACCAGAATCATTAACATTTGCAATATTGGAGGCAGATTTAACAATTCAAAGAAATTATTTGGAATAAGAGCCGAAATTATAGCCGCTAAAACTAAACCAACGACCAACCACTTTGATATATCCTGAATAAACTCAACAAATCCATAATGAAACACATCAAAAACCTTTTGCTTTATTGTCTTATTTTCGCGATTAGCTTCTTCTGAATTTACTATTGAACTTTCTTCTGCTGAAGTAAATTTACTGGTAATAACACCGCCCGTAATTCCTGTTATTAAAGCAGCTACGGGTCTTATTATGGCAAAAGGTAATCCTAATAAAGAAAAAGTTGCCAATATTGAATCTACCCCAGTTTGAGGGGTTGATATTAAAAATGATACAGTACCACCTTTTGATGCTCCATTTCGGTATAATGCAGTTCCTGTAGGAATAACACCACAAGAACACAATGGCAAAGGAACACCAAACATTGCGGCATAAAATGAAGATTTAAATGAATTCTGGCTAAAGTATCTTTCTATTTTATTGCGGGGCATAAAAGCATAAAGTAATCCTGCAAAAAAGAATCCCAGCAATAAATAAGGAGACATCTCTCCCAATATGTTTACAAAATCTTGTAGAAATGATATAATAAATTCTTTTACTTCCATCACATTGTATTTTTATAATACAAATTTGTGAAGTTTATCAGAAAACAGTGTTACATGATTTTTGAAATTTGTTATAACATTTTGGTATTAAATCTTATCAAGAGGTTTACGATCATTACTTTTTAATTCCTTAAATTGAGATGGCGTTAAACCTGTATTCTTTTTAAATTGATTTGACAAGTATTGCACGCTGCTATAACCTAACTGAAAAGCTATTTCTTTTAAACTTAATTGATCATATATCAGCAATTCTTTTACTTTCTCAAGTTTTTGATTGATAATATATTTCTCGATTGTTATCCCTACAACTGATGAAAATAATTTACTTAAATACGAATAGTCATAACCTAGTTCTTTTGCTATATAATCAGACGAATTATTAAAATCAGGCACATTACTTTCATGATGAATATTTTTAATAATCAATGTTTTAATTTTGTCTATAATCTGACTTTTCTTATCATCAATTAATTCAAATCCATTGTCTTCCAGTAAATCTTTAATCTTTTGCTGAGTGTCATAATCAATATCTAAAGTTAAATTAACAACACCCAGCTCTATATGCTCTATGTCTAATCCAATCTTTTCAAATTCATCTTTTATTACCTTAATACAACGGTTACAAACCATATTCTTTACATGTAAAACAGAGCCCATACTATTCTTAATTTTAAGATCGTATTTAAAAAGCCTTAAATTTACTTTGAAAGATTAAAAAAACTAACGGTTTGACTTAAATTTTGTGCTTGGGAGGCCATTTCTTCAGCTGTTGCGGCTAATTCTTCGCTTGCAGAAGCATTTTGTTGAGTAACTCCATTTAACTGTTGAATTGCATTATTAACTTGTAATGCTCCATTATTCTGCTCCTGACTAGATGCTGATATTTCCTGCACCAGAGCTGAGGTATTTTCTATTTTTGGCATTGTTAATTCCATAACATCTTCAGCCTCTTTTGATAATTTAAAACTTATTTGAGTTAAACCGATAATCTCATCCGCTGCAACTTTACTATTTTCAGCAAGTTTTCTTACTTCCTGAGCTACAACTGCAAATCCCTTTCCATGCTCTCCAGCTCTTGCTGCTTCAACGGATGCATTTAAGGCCAGAATATTTGTTTGCATTGCAATAGTATTAATAACTTTTATTTTATCTGCAATATCAGCATTTGCTATCAGAGCCTTTTGTACTTTTTCAGCAACTTGCTTCATCATAATATTTGAATCTTCAGAAACGGATTTAGTTTGATTTGCATTAGAAGTATTATTCTCAATATTAGCAGTTATCTCTTCCATGGTAGAAGAAATCTCCTCTAATGAACTGGCTTGTTCATTTGCTCCTTCAGATATTTGCTCTGAAGTACTGCTCATCTGATTAGAAGCACTAACAAAATTATCTACACTTTCCTTAACCTCAGAAATTATTTCCTTCAGCTTTTCTGACATGTTAATTACAGACTGTAAAATACCTTTCTGATCTCCATTGTTCTTCATATGAACATTAAGGTTTCCGTTAGATATTTGATTTGCAATTTCTGCAACAACAGCTGGCTCTCCTCCTAATATTGTATAGACATTTCTGATAATAAGAATTCCCAGGGTTGTTGAAATTAAAACACCTGCAATAATCAAAAATAATAACATAAAAATTGCATTTCTAATAGATCTATCTGTATAATCTTTTACATGAACTATGATTTCATCAACAACAGGTTCTACATTATGTACAGCATTTCTCAACTGTCCCATAAGTCCATCTTTCTCGCTAAGCCCAATAATTACATCTTCATTCACAACAAGGTGAAACGATCTTTGATAATTTTGAACCAGACTCTGAACTAATTCTTTATTTATTAATGAAAGTCTGTTATCATCATTTATTAGATTAACAAGCTTATCAATTTCTGAATCAAACTTCGAAACATACTTTATATCTTTTCTTAAAAGATAATCTTTTTCATGTTTTCTTAAAGTCAATAAGCTAATACGGGCCTTTGAATTAACATTTACCTTAACAAATAAATTATCTACTTCATGAATAGAGTTGCGCATATCTCCAATAAGACCCCAGTCTTTAAATCCTTTTTCCTTTATTCTTTGGGCAACCTGATTAAATTCAGATTCATATAAATCTACAAATATGTTTATGGAGTCAAATTCTAAAAGAATTTCTTCTTGTACAATTAAATGGTGAGTTTTAAGATTCTGTATGAGACTGGTTAATTCAGCTTTTGTTTTCGTGAATCCATTTAAATATTTACTTTCTCCACTTTCAAAGAATTCTGGATTAATTACATCTCTTGACAGAAAGTCTTTTTCTTGTTTTCTAAGTTTTAATACATTAATATCTATTTCCAATGCCTTATCATGAATCTCTCCAAGGTTATTAACTTTTATCAAATATTTATAAGATAACGAACCTATTACAGACAAGGTTATAATCATTATTAACAATAGCAAATACAATTTTTGCTTTACCGAAATTGTTTTCATGGGGGATATAATATTTTAATTAAGCAACTTAACGAATAAAGCATATAGTTGTTTCGTTTTTTGCATTTTATAAACTAAACTTAACCTTTATTTAATCTATTTATAAATAAACAACATGTTAATATACAATATTTAACAACTATTCGAACAAATAGATCTTAAACTTTATACCACATTTTATCAAAAAACTAAACGTAAAGTGTAATAGCATACTTTATTATTTCTGGTTTTAATCCTACATAAATGTAGGATAACTATTTTTAATCCCTACAAAAATGTAGGATTCAATATAAAGGACCTTGGACACATTTCTGATTCAACGCTATTTATGGCATATGGCATATTTATTATTATCTCTCTGACAGTTTTTAGATTTGACAAATTAGTTCAAAACATAAATGTTAAGAGTATGAAACTTAGTGCAAGAAATCAATTAAAAGGAGTTATCAAGTCTATCGAAGATGGCTTAATAACATCGAAAGTTGTTATTGATTTGGGAGGAGGAAACGAAATTGTATCCATAATTTCAAAACAAGCAATTAAAGAATTAGAGTTAAAACCAGGTAAAGATGCTTATGCAATCGTAAAATCAACAGAAGTTATTGTTGGTGTTGATGAGTAAAATATAAATTTGTAAAAAAACACATTTATTTTTATTGAATGACTGAAGTTGAACTACATATACATGTAAATAAAGACGGTAAACTATTAGTAACTCCTGAAAGAATTAAATTACTAAGATTAATTGAAGAAACAGGTAGTTTACTTACTGCATCAAAACAGGTTGGTATTTCTTATAATAAAGCATGGAAAATGATTGACGCAATGAATAAAGTATCCAATAACCCCATCGTTTCAAAACAACGAGGAGGAAGTGGCGGTGGTGGTGCTGTTGTTACTGACTTTGGAAAACTAATTCTTGATGAATATGCTATTATGGAAAAGGTAGTTGCAGAGTTTACGAAAAAATTCAACGCAGAAATAAACATGTAGTTTTTTTTGAATTTCGATATCTTTTTTCAGATATCCATAAACAAAAACGAATTGTCTTTTTAACTATTCAATAAAGAGAATTATGCTTATTAATACCTTTAAACTTCTAGGGTTGTAAATTAATTACCACCTATATAAAAGAAATGGTTTATAACCCCAGATCTTAATTAGTAATTGTTCGGAAAATAAATTTTAATTAAGATAAGGTTATAAACCATGCGAATCGTTAATACAAATAAATTGTACTAAAAACAAAAGTATGAAAAAATCAATTAAAAACAGCTCTAATGATTGGCATGAAGAGCAACTTGAAGTTTATCAAACTCCTTTTCCGGATTTTTATTCAAGCCTCAATTCTCAGAATAATAGAACACTGAAGTTGGCATTGAATCAATCCAGATTAATTAATCAAACATCATTGAATCTAACCATTAATTAAATTAAAAAAACATGAAACAAACATATAAACTATTAAAACTTACAGCTTTCATAGCCTTAATATTAGCAACATCATGTAAACCAGTTGGTAATTCCAAAAGCTCAACAGAAGATAAAACGTTAATGGTATTTTCAGCTGCAAGCTTAACTGATGTTTTAAGTGAATTAGCCGATTCTTTTGAAGTAAAATATAAAGTAAAAGTAAAAACTAATATGGCCTCCAGTGGTACATTAGCCAGACAGATTGAACAAGGAGGAAAACCGGATATATATATTTCTGCCAGTAAAAAATGGGCTGACTATGTTGATAGCCTTGGATATATACAAAAAGGTTTTAAAGCTACAATAGCTAACAACCAATTGGTATTAATTGCACCAAAAACTTCAACCACAGAAGTAGCTTCTATTGATAGCACATTGGATTTTATTTCTCTTTTAAAAGATGCACGATTATCCATGGGTGATCCGGCTCATGTTCCTGCCGGAAAATATGCAAAGCAATCACTTGAGTATTACGGCTGGTATAAGCAATTAAATGGTAAAACACTTCCAGCAAAAGATGTACGTTCTGCCCTAATGGTTGTTGAGATGGAAGAAGCTCCAATGGGAATTGTTTACAAAACCGATGCTCTTAAATCGACTAAAGTAAAAATATTAAATAGTTTTCCTGAAAATTCACACAAACCTATTATGTATGTTTCAGGAGTTATTAATGATAAACAAATTGCAAAAGATTTCTTTGCTTATATTCAAACTGCTCAGGCAAAAACAATTTGGGAAAAGTACGGTTTTAATTAACAAAATAAAATATCAGGATCGGGATATAGAAACGGCAATATTTAAAGGATAATTTACCCCACTTATCAATATTTTGTGACTCTATTATCACGATATAATTGGCATTTTATATAAACATTAGTAAAACAAATGACAGAAGTATTTAGCTTTAACGATGCAGAATTACAGGCCATCTTTTTATCCATAAAAGTTGCAGTATACTGTTCTCTTATATCTCTGCCTATAGCTTTATGGGTTGGATATAAAATGGCTCGCCATGATTTTTATGGAAAATCTGTAATTGAGAGCATTATACATTTACCATTAGTAATGCCTCCTGTTACAACAGGATATTTATTGCTCCTGATGCTAGGATCCAAAAGTTTTATTGGCCAATGGCTAATGAATAGCTTTGGCATTAAGTTGGCATTTACTTTTCACGCAGCAGTTATTGCTTCTGTATTTGTTTCATTTCCATTAATTGTTCGTTCAGTTCGAACAGCTATGGAAATGGTAGATACAGGTCTTGAGGAAGCCTCTAGAATCTTAGGTGCAGGTAGAATAAAAACATTTTTTAAAATTACTGTACCCTTGGCATTACCGGGTATTATCTCTGGAACAATATTAGCCTTTGCAAGATCACTTGGAGAATTTGGTGCAACCATAACTTTTGCCGGAAATATTGAAGGCGAAACACAAACTCTCCCACTTGCTATTTATGCTTACATGCAGGTTCCTGGAAAAGAAAATCCTACTTTACGACTTGTTATTGTTTCTATAGTTATTTCATTTGTAGCGATGACTCTTTCTGAATGGTATATTAAAAAGATTAAAAATGACAGAGGTTGATATAAAACTCCCCCGCAAAAATTTTGATGTAATCATTAAAGAGTGTTTCTCTGATGGCATTACTGGTATTTTCGGTCCTAGTGGATCCGGTAAAACCTCATTGCTTCAATCTATTTCAGGACTCACTACGCCCAAAAGTGGAAGAATAACAATTGGAGGTAGAGTTGTTTTTGATTCAGAAAAAAAGATTAATATACCTGTTAATAAACGAAATATAGGGTATGTATTTCAGGAAGGCAGACTATTTCCACATATGACGGTTGAAAAGAATCTGCTTTATGGACTCAAAAAAACAGAACATAAAAAAGTCAGCTTTGATGAAGTGGTAGAACTACTAAATCTTAGCCATTTGTTAAAAAGCAAGCCAGCTCAAATTTCAGGAGGAGAGCGACAAAGGACAGCTTTAGGGAGGTCTTTACTTTCTTCTCCTGATATTTTGCTTCTTGATGAGCCTTTTTCTGCTGTAGATATGAGCCTAAGAAATCAAATATTACCTTTCATTATCCGAATTCAACAAAAAGTAAATGTTCCCATATTGGTCGTAAGTCATGATTTACCTGACATATTAAAACTCACTTCAACAATTTTTGTCGTTAAAGGAGGTAGCTGTATTGGTCATGGAGCATACTATGATTTATTAAAAGAAAAAGCCATATCCAGTATTTTTGGAGCAGGATCAATAGTTAACTCAATAGATATGACTGTTTTAAACACAAATCCCAATAGTGGTTTAACGATGCTTGGCTGGAGAGGTACAGAAAACGAGGTTTTAATTTCTTGTGAAAAAAGTAAAGCTAATTATCTGGAAGGTCAAAAAATAAAAATATTCATAAATGCTGATGACATAGCCCTTTCAACAGAAAAATCAAACACCATATCCATTCAAAATCAAGTATTTGGAACAATAGATGAAATTATAAGCAAAGGCCCTACTCTACTTTGTATAATAGATGCTGGATTTAAGCTGGTTGTTGAAATAACTGCTGAATCACAAAGACGTATGGGTATATACAAAGGAGGCAATGTATGGTGCTTATTTAAATCTGTAGCAATTGATGTTGCAGGTTAATACACAATAATAACCTTTGTGTAATGATCAAGTTAAACAAACTCCAACATAATATTTTATCAAACTAAAATTTATCACTTAGCCTTACAAATAGGCTTGCTAAGTTATATAATATTGTCCTCCGACCATTTTATATAATGTATTGATAATCATCAATAATCAATCCTTTTTATTGCGTACTGAAAAGTAAAGTATTAATCACAAAAGAAGTTATGAAAGCACATGCTAACATAACTTCTTCTTTATTATTAGTTCGTAGACCTTATTTGATACGACACTACCTGAGTCATAAACCTAACGATTTACACTATATATTCCCAATAGTGTACAAAAGTACAAGTCTCAAACTTGTACAGAACTTTCCAGAAAGGTTAACTCCGTAAATAGATAAATCAATTTAAATAACTTAATATTTAGTCAAGGAAAAATATAAACTAAAGTTAATTAACTAGAAATTAACAAAAATATAGCAACCTTTATTTTCGCCTATGGTATAAAAGAATATTCTCAATTTGACCATTGAGATTTTAAACACACTCAGTATATGTTAACCTTAATTTCTAAAAACAAAAAAGAGTACTATAAACATTTATGAAACACAATCTATTATATTCAAAATTAGCGAGAAATATATTTTTATCAGTTACAATTTCGATGGCGTTATCAATAACAACATTGATATTTCTTTCAACAAACCACATGGTAAATGAAACAAAAAAGAACGTAACAAGTGAACTGGCTTCAATTTCTAAAGAACGGGGAAAACAGTTTGATTCTAAATTAACAGATATTAAAGCATTAACGGTTACTATCTCTCATGATGAATACATTCGTAATTTTTTTAAAGATGTAATAAAAGGTAATACCAAAAATGATATAAAATCTCAAATCAGAATATCATTGAATCAAAATTTAACCTTACATAATAATATATGTGAAAACTTATTCTTCACATATGATGGAATAGTATTTATTGATGGAATAAATGGCGTTTCTGAAGGAATGGATATGACTAAAATTAACGATTGGTATAAAAACACATGTCAATTAAAAGAAGCTCATTTTGCAGATATCACCAAATCCCCAGTAACAGGACAACCTGTAATGGTTGTTAGCAATCCAATTCTTAATGATGACAATTCACTTTTATCCTTGTTTGGGTTTGCAACTGAACTTAATGGTTTTTCAATTGATATTGTAAACAATGATATTGATAAAGATTATAAAACTATTATTATTGATGCAAACTCCAATGTTATTGCTGCAGCTGATACCTCTTTAATCTTTAAATTAAACTTAAAGAAGGAAAACGAAACCCTAACAGAATTATCAAATCAAATTGAAACTAACAAAGAAGGTATATCTGAATTTGAAATTCAAAATCAGGAATGTATTGGATATTATACGCCAATGAATAATGGATTAACAGCTATTACCTACATTCCAACATACGTTTATAAAGATCCTATTAAAACCAATATTTATTATTCTATTATACTGTTACTTGTATTTATAATTTTAGGAGGTACTTACGCTTATATACTGGCAAAAAAAACAACAAAACCAATCATTATCTTAAACGGATTAATAAATAGAATGGCTAATGGTGATCTTTCAGGAAAATCTGAAGTGAAATTAAACAATGAAATTGGAGAATTATCTGATGCCTACAATAGCATGATTGATAAGCTTACAAGTATTGTAGCCGGTATTAATGAAGGTGCCGCTCAAATTGAAAACGGAACCTCAGAGGTAGCAAGTAACGCCATGAATATTTCTCATGGAGCAACAGAACAAGCATCATCTTTAGAAGAAATTTCTTCTGTAGTTGAAGAAATAACTGCATCCATAAGTCAGAATACAGCTAACTCTGTAAATACAGACAAGATATCTCACAAAGCTGCAGAAGGAATGAATGATGTAAAAAAACAATCAGAAAAAGTTGTTGAGGCAAATCAGGCTATTAGTGAGAAGATTAAGATTATTACAGACATCGCAACTCAAACTAACATATTGGCATTGAATGCCGCTGTAGAAGCTGCCAGAGCCGGAGAACAAGGAAAAGGTTTTGCTGTTGTTGCAGGTGAAGTACGTAAACTGGCAGAAATGAGTAGCAGAGCAGCTACTGAAATTGTAAATCTGGCAAACCAAAGTTTTGAAGTTTCTACAGCATCTTTGAATAAGATCAATGAAATTCTTCCCGAAATTGAAGAAACCTCAAACTTAGTGCAAGAAATTGCAGCTTCAAGTCAGGAACAAAACAATGGAGTTAATCAGGTAAATGGAGCTATTCAGGAATTAAATAACGTCACTCAACGAAACTCTGCTTCTTCTGAAGAATTAGCCTCTGCTGCTGATGAACTGGCATCTCAGGCCAAAGGCTTAACTGAAGCTATAAGTTTCTTTAAAACAAAAAAATAAGATTTTAAATATAGGACCAGGTAACATCTTATGTTGCTTATAAAGGCTGCAAAATAATACAATTAGCAGCCTTTTCTTTTATTCTTATTATAATACTAATTATCTATCTTAGCTTCAATATTTAAAATGTATCCTTTAACAATATATATTCTATATGAGAACATTAATTCTTTTTGTAGTTTTTATTTCTGCTCTATCAATTACTAATGCTCAAAATTTTCAGAAGATTGATGAAGAAGTAAGATCCTACCCTGATTCATATAGTAATATTGATAAACTAGCTAATAAAATAAATCAGGACTTTAAAACTACAGAAGAAAAAGTAAGAGCTATTTATACCTGGATAGCATTACATATTAATTACGATGTAAAAACATATTTAAAAGGAACCAAACCTATTAAATACACATTTAGAAACGAGGAAGAAAAACTACAAAAAGAAACAGAGATTGAAGATAAATTGGCCAAACAAACATTAAAAACACAGAAAGCTGTTTGTCATGGATATGCTACATTGTTCAAAACACTTTGTGAATTATCTGGTATTAAAAGTGTATTAATCACAGGTACATCTAAAACCAGCACTTCTGATATTGGTAAAGAACCGACAAGAACAGACCATGCATGGAATGCGGTAATGATTAACGACGAATGGAAACTTATTGATGTTACATGGGGCGCAGGATACTTAAATGGGCAAAATATGCGTTTCATTAAAGAGTATTCCGATGCATACTTCTTTACAGAACCGGAAAAATTCTTTTATAATCATTTTCCTAAAGATAATAGATGGTTATTAACCTCTAAAGACAGTAAAGATTTTGCTCATTTACCTCTTTTCTACAGAACTTATTTAAGTTCAGGTATTGATATTATAAAACCAAATAAAGGAATTATAAAAGCAAAACGAGGAGGAACATTTGAATTTGTATTACGAAACAATGGAACAAAACCTATTGGATATAAATTCAGCAATGAGAAAATTGGCAACGAAATAGAACCGGTAGTAAAAGGGAATCTATCTTATTATAAAATAAATGTAGGCTCAGGTTCATACTTAACAATTTATCTTAATCAAAATGCTCTGGTATCATATAAAATACAATAAAATCTACTATACTTTCATTTACCTCTTGTCTTCCAACAAACTATTAACTATCCGATGATCCTTATAAAAACCCAAAGACTGCATCTAAAAACTATCGACGAAAAAGATATTACTTCTTTACTAAAAATTTACAATAAAAAGGAGAATATGCGTTTTATCTCTTCCGGCAAATTTGATTGGACTTACACAGAGTTATATAAAAAATACTCAGAGATTAATAAAGATTACAGATTAGGCATTGGCATATACTCTTTACAACGAATAGATGATGGTAAAATAATAGGTGAAGCTGGACTTTTTAATTCGTTTAATGATTTAACTAAACTTGAACTCGGCTACATTATTGATTCAGAATTCTGGAATCAGGGGTATGGTAAAGAAGCATGCCTTGCTCTTATTCATTATGCTTTCAATAAACTTGGAACAAATGCTCTTATTGCCAGAATGTATGCTGACAACATCTCTTCTGTAAAACTCTCTGTGTCATGCAATATGAAAAAGATTAATGAAGAAATCATGAACAACAAAAGCAAAGTGTATGTTTATGAAATAAACAATCATTAAATTAGATATTTATAAATCAGCTCTCTAATCTCATAACCATGAAATATATTTCAACAATTATATTACTATCTATTTTCCCTTTAATTACTTTTTCTCAAAATCAAACAGAAAAGATGGTTACCGATCGTCCTGATCAAACAGAATCATCAGCTGTAGTTCCTTTAAAAGCATTGCAAATCGAAACCGGTTTTGTTTTTGAAAAAGACAATTCGTTCGGGAACGATTATTATTCATACTCCTATCCTACTACTTTGTTTCGTTATGGAATATTTAAGAATACTGAAATCAGGTTGGGATTTGATATTATGGGACAAAAAGTAAACAACGAAGAGCTAACCTTAGGTTTAGGTCCTTTATATATTGGTAATAAAACTAAAATTGTAGAGGAAGAAAACTGTAGACCTGAAATTGCGATTTTAGGAGGTCTGATTTTACCTTTTACAGCTAAAGAAGAATTTAAAACCAAATATACTGCTGCTGATTTTCGTTTGGCATTTTCTCATACTCTAAATGAAATGTTCTCCGTAGGCTACAACTTTGGCATACAATGGGATGGTGATAATCCAGCTCCGGGTTATTTTTACTCAGGTTCTTTAGGAATAGGTTTAACTAATGAACTAGGAATGTTTGCTGAATATTACGGAGTATTACCTGAGGCTGGAGACAAAGAACACCTTTTAGACACAGGAATAACTTACCTTGTAAAACCAAATTTACAATTAGATTTTTCTTTTGGGATTGGGGTAAATGAAGAAGCCACTGATCATTTTATTGGCTTTGGTTTAAGTTATTTAATAAGCAAATAATCTCTTTTACTGTCATGTAATTTAACCATGCACTAACACTTCATCACACCAATGTTTAAAAACTGATATTCAACAATATAAAAAACCTCAACAACAATCAATTGTCTTCAAAAAAAATTATAATAATTCATGTAAAAAAATAGCTCAATTCGTTTTTTTAAATCAACTATTATTTACATTTGGTTTTTTAATATTCGTATTTAAGGTGCAAAAATAAACGCATGAATATTTGTATACGCAAAGCCAAATCTGAGGATTTATCCTTCTTATATAATCTTGAAAAAGAGTCTTTTCCTCTTTTTCAACAAAACTCAAAGCAGAGTTTAAAAAAAGGAATTAAAAGTTCATTTCAGGAAATTCTTATTGCTGAAGTAAAAAACAAAAAGAAAACCAGTGCTGGATCTGTTGTTCTTTTCAAATACAAAAATACACTACGATTATATTCTATTGCTCTTTTAAGAGAGTTCCAAAATCAAGGTTTAGGAGATTACCTTTTAAATCACGTTAAAGAATACGCAAATCGTAATAATTTTGAACGCATTATCCTTGAAGCTAGTGCTAATAACCATAATCTGATTGATTGGTATAAAGACAGAGGTTTCAATCAAAAGGATATTATTAAAGATTACTATTGCGAAGGTGAGGATGCTGTTAAAATGGAATTTAAAACGAACATTATTCCAAAATCAAAGAAAACGAATAACCTAATCGTAATTAATCAACCATTTAAATGGGATAACTCAAATATCAACGCTAATATAATTTCTGTAAAAGAGTATATTAATAATCCTCTTTATCAAAACAGCAGTGACTACAGAGTTTTTAACCTTTGTAGTTCATACAAATATCAAAGTTATGGATATTATGTTTCCTTGTTAGCTTCAGCCCGCGGACAAAGAATTATCCCCAGCATTGCAACTATTCGTGACTTCAGAATTATAAATGTAATTCAATCAGCCGCTTATGAAGTTGATGAAATTATTAATCAGTTACTAAGTAAACACGAAGAAAATTCTTTTTCGCTAAATATATACTTTGGTCAGACTACTGACAAAACCTATAATAATTTAGCAAATAAACTTTATCAGTTATTTGAAGCACCTCTATTCAAAGTAAATTTTATTAAACATGATAAATGGTTAATAAAAGACATTAAGATATTAACACTAAAGAATATACCAGAAGAAGAATCTGAATTACTATACTCCTTCGCGTCAAACTACTTTAATAAAAAGAGATACAACTTCCCTAAGTTAACCAACTACAAATACGATTTAGCAATTCTTGTTAATCCAAACGAAGTAAATCCTCCTTCTAATCAGGAAGCTTTACAGCGTATTAAAAAAGTAGCTAATAAAAAAGGTCTTTATGTTGAGTTTATTACAAAAAACGACGCAGATAAAATCAACGAGTTTGATGCCTTGTTTATTCGCGAAACAACCAATGTAAATCACCACACATACGAGTTATCTCGTTTAGCTTATGCTGAAGGATTAATTGTAATTGATGATCCATGGTCTATTTTAAGATGCTCAAACAAAATATATCAAAACGAATTATTTAAAAAACATAAAATACGTACTCCAAAAACCATTGTATTAACTAAAAATCTATTTGAAGCCAAGCAATTAGAAGACTTTAATTATCCTTTGGTTTTAAAGCAGCCTGACAGTGCATTTTCATTAGGCGTTATTAAAGTAAATAACAAAGAGGAAGTACTGAAAGAATTACGAAAGCTATTTAAGATTTCCGATATGGTTATTTGTCAGGAGTTTCTGTATTCAGATTTCGACTGGCGAATTGGAATACTGGATAATAAACCATTTTTTGCATGTAAGTATTATATGTCGAAAGACCATTGGCAAATATACAACTGGAATAGTGAAAGTGGTGAGCAAGAAGGTGATTCTGAAACATTAAATGTTGAAGAAGTTCCTGAAAATATAGTTCAAACTGCCTTAAAAGCAGCTTCGTTAATTGGAGATGGTTTGTACGGAGTTGATTTAAAACTTGTTGAAGACAAAGTTTATGTTGTTGAAGTAAACGATAATCCAAATCTTGATTACGGAATTGAAGATGTAGTTTTAAAGGACCAATTATATGAAATTCTTATTGATTCAATCATCAATAGAATAGAAATTGCCAAAAACATACGCAAGATTAATTTTACAACCAATAAACTGAGCTGATAAATTAACATAAACGAATTTTATACTCCTTTTGTGATGAATATTAAATTTCATTCAACTGTCCTTATTTGCAATGATCTTAATAAAATGAAATCTTTTTATCAGGATATATTGCTTCAGGAAATAGATATTGATTTTGGAAATTGTATTGTTTTAAGATGTGGATTATCCTTATGGAAACTAACTGAAAATAATCCTCTCTCTAAAAATTTAGGAAGGACATTTCACCAAACAGGCAATAAAAACCTGGAGATTTGTTTTGAAACTGAACATTTTAATGATGTTTTGCTGAATCTTAGTCATTCAAATATTCAGTATATTCATAAAGAAACAGAAGAAAATTGGGGCCAGTTTACGATAAGGTTTTACGATCCCGAAAACAATATTATTGAAATTGGAGAATCTATTCCTTGTTTTGTAAAACGATTCAATCAACAAGGGTTAACTGTTGAAGAAATTTCTGAACGCACATCCGTACCTCTTGAAATGGTTAAAGAAATATGTCAATAATTAGTGTTTTGACTAATTGAATTTACGAATTACAATGAGTATTCTAAAGATAAAAAAGACAATAGAATGCTGAAAAATATATACATCAAAGACTGTATTCATATCGAAACAGCTGATTTAAAGCGCCATTAACTACTCTTAACATAAAATAAATTGCAATTTTAACGATTGAGTTGTTTCTTTAATAAATACAAGAAAAATTATTATGCATATGAAACGAACTCGACTGATTATTAGCCTCATTTTATTAGTAATAATTGTTATAAGCAAAAATATTCTGTCATTACTACATCAGCCTGAAATTTGGGATAGTTATTTCTTTATTACTTTTAAAAATGCATTAATTATTGCCTGTATCTCATGGATTTCAATTGAAGTTGTAGGTATATTAAAATCAAGACTTTTAAAACGGTTTGATATTACAAGTGAAGATAACCTCAAATCCAGAAAACTATATACTCAAATTAATCTTCTGGAGAAGGTAGTTGTATTCATTATTATCATAACTTCAATTGGATTAATACTTTTTTCCATTGATAGTATTAAAGAAATTGGAATTGGTATTTTTGCATCTGCCGGAGTTGTAGGTATTATAATCGGTTTATCTGCTCAAAAAATAATGGGAGCCCTTTTAGCCGGAATTCAAATCGCCATTACTCAACCTTTTAGAGTTGACGACGCAGTAGTTGTTGAAAATGAATGGGGTTGGATAGAAGAAATAAATCTAACCTATGTTGTGGTTCGTATTTGGGATAAACGACGATTGGTATTGCCTTCAACATATTTTCTAGAAAAACCATTTCAAAACTGGACCAGAACTACCGCTGATATAATTGGAACTGTATTTTTATATACTGATTATACTGTTCCGGTAGAGCCACTTAGAGAAGAACTGACCCGTCTTTTAAATGGATGTGATTTATGGGACAAGAATGTAAATGTTCTTCAGGTTACAGATTCTACTCCCAAAACCATGGAGTTACGAATTCTTGTTAGTGCAAAAAACTCTCCTACTGCATGGGATTTAAGAGTTTATATCAGAGAAAAAATGATTGAATTTATTCAAAAAAATTATCCTGAAAGTTTACCTAGAACTAGAATTGAAATCGAAAAACAACTAACCAAATGATCGAAATATCCACAGACAAAGACAAACTAGATATTAACATTATCTATAATTATTTATCGAAAGAATCATATTGGGCACAAAACAGAAGTATAGATATAATTAAAAAGTCTATCGAAAATTCACTATGTTTTGGTGTTTACCGTGACAATAGTCAAATTGGATTTGCCCGTATTGTAACTGACTATGCAATTTTTGCATGGGTAATGGACGTATTTATTTTACCTGAATATCAGGGTAAAGGATATGGAAAACAATTGATAAATACAATAATGAATCATGAGCAATTACAAAACCTAAAACGTTGGGGATTAAATACCAATGATGCTCATGGATTGTATAATCAATATGGATTTAAACCATTAAGTAATCCTGACATAATGATGGAATTAAAGAATTAACCTAGTCACCTAATCTATGATTGAAAGAGCCATTACCCTAAAAGATAAAGAAAGTCGATTTTACCATCATAATGAAAAATTAGCTCAATCCTGGGAAAACTTTGCTAAGCAAAACAATGGAAAAATTCAGGGTATTGTTAATAGTTATATTTTAGAAGTCTATATTGAATATAATATTGGTGAATATGGAATAAATATAAAATTATTACATCAACTATCTGACCAAGCTAGCAAAGGGCCAACCTATTATTTATTGACAAAAAATACGATTGTTGAAATATTTCCATTTAATCAATTCAATGATATTGATTTTAGAATTGTACGACAAAATAAATTACTACGATTTTACCATACTATCTTTAATAGATATTCCCCATTTCCTTATGACGATACATATATGATTATTTCTAAACACCCCATTCTTATAGATAAAATCATAGATAGAAAATTATGGAAATCACTTTTAAAAATTGCAGAATTAAGGTCCATAGTCTTTTCGAAAGACAGTATTAAAATAGAGTATTTCAACTTCCTGGGGACAGATTCAATACAAACAATAACCAGCTTAATATTACGTAACTATAATAAAATTAACTAGAAAATAATTTACATCGCTTGCGATATATTATTTTCTAGTTATATTTGTATCGTGTACGATATTTTCATTGTAGATATATAAATAATAAAATAAGATTCATCATGTCGAACAACATTTATCAATTTTCTGCGACTAGTCTTCAGGGTAAAGAAATCAAAATGGAAGACTTTAAAGGAAAAACTATATTAATAGTTAATACCGCAAGTAAATGCGGATTAACTCCACAATTCAAAGGCTTAGAAGAATTATATGAAAAATATAAAGACAAAGATTTAGTAATTCTTGGTTTCCCTTGTAATCAATTTGCAAATCAGGAACCTGGAGATGAAAAGTCAATATCCGAGGGATGCCTTATAAATTATGGAGTAACATTCCCAATGTTTTCTAAGATAGATGTAAATGGCGACAATGCTCATCCTATTTATAAATATCTTAAAAATGAGCTTAAAGGAACTTTTGGGAATAAAATCAAATGGAACTTCACAAAATTTCTAATCGATAAAAACGGAAATCCGGTAAAAAGATTTTCACCTGTCACAAAACCTGAAAAAATAGAAAAATACTTAGAAAAGTATTTAAACTAATTTCTGATTAATATTCAGACTAAAAGTCTCAAATGCAACTTACTCCCCAAGTAAAACCATTTTGGGACTTTTTTTATTACAATATCAATTTCTAAAACAAATAAAGTAACCAACCTTAACACCAAAATACTTATTTTTGAACTATTGATCTAATAAAAAAAGAATGAGTCACGATCCTTTAAAACTAGAAAATCAACTTTGTTTCCCTGTATATGCTGTATCAAGATTATTTACACGGGAATATCAACCGTATCTTGATAAATTGAATATCACATACCCTCAATATCTGGCGTTAATGATTTTGTGGGAAGAAGATGGCATCGGTGTAAATGAAATTGCTAAAAAACTCATTCTTAACACAAATACTGTAACACCACTTCTTAAAAGAATGGAATTACAGGGACTACTTGAAAGACAACGTTCCAGTAAAGATGAAAGAAAAGTAATTGTGAAACTTACAAAAAAAGGAAAAGATCTTAAAGAACAAGCACTCGAAATACCCAAGAGCCTAACTCAAAAATTATTAGATTCACCTTTAAGCATTGAGAACCTGATTGACCTGAAAAAGAACCTGGAAGCAATAATACAACATTTAGCCAAATAAAATTAATACCATCCTCATCCCTAAATAATTTAAAATGATACAAAACCATACTATTCGATCATTCTTAAATAACAAGGGAGCTGAATTTATTGAGTTTGTTGATATTTCCAGTCTCTCTAAATATCAAAATAAAGGATTTCCAGTTGCTATTTTATTTGGAATTTACCTTTCACCACAATATCTCCAAAGAGTATTTAAGTCTCCTGATTATGTGGAGATAATGAAAATGAACAATACTATAAAGGAAGATGAGTTCTTTTTGATGGAGCAAAAAACCGACTCAATAGCAGACTCCTTGTCGTCCTTTTTAACTTCATCCGGATATAATTCCTATTCTCAATCAGAAAACAACATTGAAAATTCAGGATTTTACAATACTACTACAAAAACAACTCCTCTACCCAATAAAACCATAGCAGTCATGGCTGGATTAGGATGGATTGGAAAACATAATTTATTAGTGACACCAAATTATGGAAGTGCAATTAGTATGTGTTCTGTACTTACTGATGCAACTATAATGACAGACACAAACAAAACTATTTATTCTGATTCATTATGTGGTACTTGTGCTACTTGCAAAAATATATGTAAAAAAGGAGCCATTAATGGGATGAATTGGAATATAAATATTTCAAGAGAGGAAATTATTGATATTTTTAAGTGTTCACCTTGCCTAAAATGCATGGTACATTGCCCCTTTACTCAAAAGTATATCAATCAGAATCTTTAAAAATCATATCCTGATGAAAAACATAGTTATTATAAATGGAAACCCAACAAGTAATAGTTTTTGTCATGAACTGGCAATTACATATAAAAATGCAGCTGAAAAAAATTCAGCAAAATGTACATTATTAAATCTTTCAGATCTTGATTTTGATCCTATCCTGCGTAATGGATACAGGAAAAGATCGGAACTGGAACCAGACCTACAGAATGCACAAAAAGAAATATCCAATGCCAATCATCTTGTATTTATATATCCAACATGGTGGGGAACTTATCCCGCTCTGTTAAAAGGATTTATTGACAGAGTTTTTTTACCCGGTTTTGCATTTAAATATCGTGAGAACTCAGTTTTATGGGACAAATTACTTAAAGGGAAATCTGCAAGATTAATTGTTACCATGGATGCCCCTAAATGGTATTATAAAATCATGACGAAAGCTCCTGGTCATAATTCAATGAAAAGAAACATTTTACATTTCTGTGGAATAAAACCCGTAAAGATCACAACATTTGATACCGTTAAAATTGCAAACAGAACCAAACGTAATACATGGATTAAAAAGGTTGAAGTTTTAGGTTCAAATCAAATCTAAAGTAATATCTCAAAACAGTATATCATTTCAATGCCCATTTTAACTGTTTTATGATAAATAATTTATGATTTCTAAAAACTTCACTTTAATTTTAGAATTCAATTAGCTTTCTCAATTTCCTTAATCTATAAAATAATATAATGAAGTATATAGATAGAGATATTAGCTGGGTAAACTTTAACGCCCGTATTTTACAAGAAATTGCGGATCAATCCCTTCCTCTGATGGAACGATTGAATTTTATTGCTATCTATTCATCAAACCTTGAAGAGTTTTATAAAGTAAGAGTTGCTAGTCATAGATTTGAGCAAAAATATAATGGCGATAAAAAAAATAAATTTGGATATCGCCCCTCATATATTCTTCAGCAAATTAATAATTCAGTAAGTGAACAGCAAGAGCAGCTTGGAAGGATATTTTACACTGAAATCATTCCGGGAATGGAAAAAGAAGGAATTATATTCCTTCACAATGACCTATCTGAAGATGACCTAGATCTGGTTTCTGATTACTTTGATATACATCTGAAAGATCAGTTTTCGCTTATAGATATCACTGACGAAGATAAATTAGAACTTAAGAATCAAGCTATTTATTTATACTATATTTTTGAAGAAAAACAATATTTGCTTGAGCTCGATTATAAAAAATGGGGACGTTTCATTACATTATGGAACGACTTTGACAATTACAAAATCATCCAGCTTGACGATATATTTAAATATAACATCAAAAAGTATTTAAATGAAAAAGCAGAAATTTACGCTATAAAAATATCAAGGGATGCAGAACTATATATTGATGAAGAACAAGAAGACAACATTGTAAAAAAGATTCAGAAAAGTTTAAAAAAAAGAGAAACCGGACTACCCTGTCGTTTACTCTTTAACGAAAACATCCCTTTTAAACACATCAATAACCTGAGAAAAAAAATGGGGCTGGATATGCCCAGTCTGATACCTGGTGGAAGATATCATAACTATTATGATTTCTTTTCTTTTCCTGTATTTAAAAATAAACCACATTTGTACAGATTAAAGGCTAAAGCCATAGATTGTTTGCAATTAAAAAACTCTGATGACTATTTTAAAACAATATCTCAAGAAGATATCTTTTTAAGTTATCCATATCAAAGCTTTGATTATGTTGTTGATTTATTGAATAAAGCAGCCTTGGATGACAAAGTATCTGAAATAAATATTACGTTATACAGAGTTAATAAAAAATCAAAAGTATGCGAAGCTCTGGAACGTGCAGCCCAAAATGGTAAAAAAGTTTTTGTATTATCAGAAGTGCTTGCTCGTTTTGATGAAGAATCAAATATTTATTGGGGTGAAAGACTGGAAAAAGCCGGTGCTAGTGTAAAATATGGAATTAAAAATTTAAAAGTTCATGCAAAATTATTCCTAATCAAAAGAAATGAAGAGAACACAAGCACTTTATATGCCTATCTAGGGACAGGAAACTTAAATGAGAAAACAGCCAAATTATATGCAGATCATGGAATATTAACCTCCGACAAAAGATACACAAAGGACATCAACACTGTATTTAATTTTTTAAAAGAAGAAAATTTTAATCCTCAGTTTAAAAACCTGTTAGTTGCACCTTTTACACTTCAAAACACAATAGACCAATTAATTGATCAGGAGATAGTACTTGCTAAACAAGGAATCAATGCACTAATGATGATTAAACTAAACAGTCTTGAAGATCCAACTATGATTGACAAGATTAGGGAAGCAGCAGACAATGGAGTGAAAGTAAATATGGTGGTAAGAGGTGTTTGCTGTTATTATCCATTAAACAAAAAACAAAAGGAAAACATTACTATTATAAGTGTAATAGATCAGTTTCTTGAACACACAAGGATTTATTATTTTAACAACGATGGTAAACCGCTTTGCTTTTTGGCATCTGCTGATTGGATGACAAGGAACTTATATAAAAGAATAGAAGTTGCATTTCCTGTATATAAACAAAAAGATCAAGAACTTTTATACCAGGAAATAATTTACCAACTTAACGACAATTTAAAAGGAAGGTATATCTCTAATGGCGGGGAAAATGTTTATGTAAAAGGCAACAATAATAAATCTTCGCAGTTAAGAATGTATGATTTGGTTAAACACCAATAAAAATGGATAAAATGAAAGAAGAGAACTATACAACGTTGGTAAAAGAAACCCTTTTACTTGCTAAACAAAAGATAGAGGAAACATCTAAACCTGAAATTTCTTTTCATAACTGGGAACATACAATTAATGTTTTCAATTCCGTTACAGAAATTGCATCAAACACACAAAATATTTCAGCCGATAAGATTGAGTTATTACAAATTGCAGCTTTATTTCATGATGTGACTTCAGGAGTAAATCATGTTAATCATGAAATTCATTCAGCTGAAGTTGCTGAAAGATTTTTAAAAGAAAAGAACCTAACAAATGAGAATATCAATTTTGTAAAAGAATTAATATTAAAAACCAAATTATCAGTTAAACCGTCTAATATCTATGAAGAAATTATAAAAGATGCTGATTTAAACCACTTGAGTAAAGCAAATTACATAAACAAACCGTTTATTGATCTATATAACGAACTTAACAATTGGAGAAAATTAACACCCAATAAATGGGTAGCCGAATGCATTGAATTCTTTGACACTAATGCTTATTTCACTGACTATGCAAAAGATGCATATGATGAGGGCAAAGAGAAAAATAAAGATTTATTGATTGAACTCTCTAAAATCAATATAGAATCTATTGAAGAATTAAAAATGCAAGTCGATAAAATCAAAAAGAAGAAAAAAAAGAAGAAAACGAAAGAAAAGCCGGATAAGGGAGTTGAGACTATGTTCAGAATTGAACTTCGAAATCACCTTAACCTAAGCCGAATAGCGGATGATAAAGCAAATACATTAATTAGCGTTAATGCTATTATAATATCAATTGTTCTTTCAACCTTATTTCCAAAACTTGATAATAATCCATATTTAACTTTACCCTCTTTAACTTTGGTTATTAGTTGTGTTACAACAATAATTATCAGTATAGTATCTACAATCCCTCGAACAACGCATGGAATTCTTTCTCGTGAAGACGTTGTAAAACGAAGAGGAAATCTTGTTTTCTTTGGAAACTTTCACCGAATGGATATAGATGATTTTGAATGGAGTATTGATGAACTGTTAAATGACAAAGACTATTTATATAAAACCCTAACAAGAGACTTATACTATCTAGGAAAAGTACTGAATAAAAAATATACATTTTTAAGAATCGGATATATCACATTTGTCTCCGGTTTAATTATTTCAGTAGTTATTTTTATGATTAAAATTTTTATGAACTACAATTATATTGCAGAAATGCAGTAATATTATTTAAAATAAAAAGGAGGTCGAATTCAGGAATGAAACCGACCTCCGGTACACACAGGAATTGTTGGGAGGAAAATTTACTTTATATGTGTTTCTTTAACTTCTGCAGCAAATATCACCTTTTATTAATTCCTCATCATTACCCCTCTGTTACCAATACTTTAATTAATTGAACATTTAATCAGATAATTTTATCTGATTTTAACGTAAAGAAAATTTATGCTTAATATTGATTTCCATCATTTACTATTAAAGCCTATCTATTAAACAGTTAAACCTATCTAAATTAACTCAATCTAATATTAAGTCATCCTATAATTGAGACGAAGAAATCAAATCCCTACCAAAGACTACCTTATTATCTTTATTTCTCTCCTAGCAAAAGGACTCCTTATTCTACATTTCTAAATTAATTTTGCCATTTTGACATCGCATTATCTATAAATACAGCCATAATGTCATTTGTAATCTTATAAATAAGACATATTTACCTATTTATATACATGGCATATGTATTGAAATATCAAAATCACAATTAATAATGTAAAAAATAAAATATTTAAATAGGAGGATTTAATTATGACACTAGTTAGAAGAACAAACAGAAATTACGATTCAATATGGAACAACTTAGTTAATGGTGATTTTTACATGAATCAAAACGGACTATATTGTGGTAATCAATCAATGCCAGCCATTAATATCATCGAGGATGAAAATATGTTTAGCATTGAACTTGCAGCTCCTGGATTAAATAAAGAGGACTTTAATATAGAGTTCGATAATGGAAAGCTTACTATTTCTGCTAAAAAACAAGAAAAAGAAGAAGAAACTAAGAATTATACTAAAAGAGAATTTAATTATGCAGGATTTTCAAGAAGTTTTGTTGTCCCTAAACAAAAAGTTGATGATGGAAAGATCTCTGCAGCATATGAAAATGGGGTATTAAATATCACTCTTCCAAAAAGAGAGGAAGTTAAACCAAAACCTTCTCGTACAGTAGAAATTGCTTAATAATTAAGGTTAGTCAGTAAAATTTTTGCCCGAAGTTATAATCTTAACTTCGGGCTTTTTATTTCTTATTTGATAATCAAACAATCTAATATATATCTTTTAGAAAATTCTTCTTTTTTTCCTCTTGTACTTACTACGAGAAGTACTTGATAAAGGATTAGCAGTTTCTGAACACGGAAGTGCCGGACGTTTGCCATTCATTCTTAAACTGCCTCTTTGATTAAACTCAAAAATCAAGGATAATTCGTGTGCACCTTGCGCATTCCATCCCAAACCTGATATAGAAACATCGTAACTGTAACCAACACGAAAAGGACCGTAATTATAAGATAAAAGAGCAACGATTGCATCCTGATTAACACTACTTGCATCTTCCGTTGAAATAAATGGCACCCCTCTGTACCAGATTCCGATCTCCAGGGGATCATTATGCCAGTACACACCTAAATCTGTCTGCGTATTCTTTAGCTGTTTTTGAAAACGATAACTAAAGGAAAAAGAACGACTTACGCCTTTCATCCGGCTTCGTTCAGTCCAGATATTCATACCTCCAAAAAGCACATATTTTAAAGACATCTTCATTTCTTCATTCAAAAATGTGTAGTTGGGTTGGGCAAGGTGATCCACAGTTAATCCAAACCAATACTTTGAACTGTATAAGAATACAGATGATGCAAAATCTATATAATTAGCCTTCTCGTTATTTAATCTCTGCCAACTACCGGAACCACCTGTACCAATCATTTCGTCTGCAAAATTTAACTTACTAAAATCTATCGATTTATTACCATACGTAAACTGTAATCCTGGTATAATTTGCCAATCATCATTTAAAACCAAATTATAACTGTACTGAAATCCAAACTGACTGGTAGTTAAATTTGCAGAACCTGCAACATCCTGATAAATTAAAAATCCTATTCCACTATTAATCGTATGAAAGTAATTATCAAATGACATGGCATATGTCTTATAAGCAGTACTCACTCCCGGCCATTGATTTCTATAATTTGCAACCAGACGTGCACCATCCGTTGCCCCTGCTAAAGAGGGACTCATATACAGTGGATTTGCATAGAACTGTGAAAAATGAGGATCCTGTGCCTCCATACCTACACAAACCAATGTAAATACTATAGATAAAAAAGTATATTTCAATTTCTTTGACATAGACCTCTATCTTATTAATGTAACATCACCAGTGTATACTTTTACCTGACCAGTACCAAACCTACAGGTAACCTTCCAAATATATACGCCTTGAGCACAAAGGGTTCCTTTATAATAACCATTCCAGCCAACTGATATATCATGGCTCTCAAAAATTAATTGTCCCCATCTTGAATATATTTGAAGCTTATACTCTTCTATACCTTCCTGAATAGTAGGATAAAACACATAATTATTTTTATCGCCATATACATATTCACCACTACTCTCACCCGAAGTATTTGGTGTAAAAGCATTAGGAAAGTCAATATCGCCACCTTCTTCTGCAATTATTGGTTCATTAAGCTCATAAACATCTGAACAACCATAAACATTACTTGCCTCTAAAGAAACATCATAGTTACCTGCAGCCGAATATTCATAGACAGGATTTTGTTCGGTAGAGGTATCTCCATTTCCAAAATTCCAAACATATGAATCAGCTTCAATGGATTTATTTGCAAAAGTCACGCTTTGACCAGGAATGGTAACTACTTTTGGATATGCTTCAAAATAAGCTGTTGGTTGCGGATAAACATTCACAATCAAGTCATCTTTGATTGTTTGTCCACCAGGACCTGTTACAGTAAGCTTAACATTATATTCCCCCGAAGTATAATATGTATGAACCGGATTAGGATCTGCAGAGACATTTCCATCACCAAATTCCCAGAAAAAGTTTTCTGCATCTAAAGTCTCACTATAAAACTCAACTGTTAATGCAGGGCAACCATCTGATGATGGGCCATAGGAAACTGAAGGAACATTTGGTGCAATTTCAATGTCTTTCTCAATTGAGCTCTCACATTGACTATCATAAGCCTTTAATGTAATTGTAAACGAACCTGAATTCAAATAGGTGTAAGTCCCAGGTTGGGCCAAGTCAGATGAGTTACCATCACCAAACTGCCATTCATAACTCCATTGACTACCTTGCGTAATGTTATCCAAGCTAACCGTTGATGAAGGCATTTGCTGATACTCAGGAGTAACCGTAAAGTCTGGTTGCGGAGTTGCAAAAACATTTACAGAAGTATACGCTGTATCGCTACAACCATAAATAGATGTTGCAATTAGCGAAACATCATAAACAACATCATCTGTTGATTGATTCACAAAAGTATTAAGACCTAAATAATTTGCAGATGTATTACCATCACCATAATTCCATAAAAAATTATTTGCTCCTATTGACTCATTTCCTAAACCAACTTCTAATGGAGAACATCCCTCTCCTGACCCAGTGATAGTAGCTTCAACATTTGGATTTACACTCGTATACCCATCCATAGAATCTTTACATCCAAAACTATTCTCTGTTATCAAACGGATTCTATAATCGAGCGGTGTAAATTTATCATTATAATAAGTATGCTCAATACTTTGATTTCCTTCCGTAGAATCTATTGACCCATCGCCAAAAGTCCAGTATGAAGCAATTATATTCTCTGTATAATTAGTAAACTCAACTAATTTAGGAGAACAAACAGAAAAATCGTTTGGCTCAAAATAGGTATCTGGTGAAGGTAAAATTGTTACACTGGTATATGCAGTATCACTACATCCATATGCAGAACTTGCAATCATACTTACATCAAAGTCCATTGCCTCATCACCAGGATTTTCAAATGTATTAGCTCCCAATATACTATTAGATGTATTTCCATCATCAAAATCCCAAAAATAACTTACTGCACCAATTGATTGATTCCCAAATTGAATTTCAAATGGAGAACATGCTGTTGTTCCTCCTGAAATACTTGCAGTAACAGCTGGATTTACAGTTGTAAAACCATCCATTGAATCTTTACACCCAAAACTGTTTTCTGTTATTAATCTGATTTTATAGTTCTGCGATGTTAGTTCTTCATTTACATAAGTATGTTCAACTTGTTGATTCCCGGAAACAGTCAATGTAGTTCCATCTCCAAAATTCCAATAGGAATTTTCAATATCTTCCGTATTATTTATAAACAAAACTTCTTTCGGTGAGCATATTGCAAAATCATTAGGTTCAAAACTGGTCGTAGGAGATGGCAATACTGTAATAACCGTTTCTGCAGTATCTAAACATCCATAAATCGAAGTGGTATATAAGGTTACTGTATGTTTTTCTTTACCACTTGACTCATTAGTAAACAACTTTACATTTTGATTTACACCTTGATTCACATCACCATCACCAAGATCCCATTCATATTTAAATGCTCCCGGATCTGCAATAAAACTAACATTTAAAGGAGAACATCCACTATCTGGAATAGCTACCAAATTAAAATCCTGTTTTGGATATACCGTTGTAAACAACCTTGATGTATCTGTACAGCCATAAGTGTTTTCTACAACCAACTGCACACCGAATGACTGCGTGTAATTCTCTTCATTTACAAACGTATGAGTTGTATTTTCCACTGTTTCTATTGGTGAAGAATCACCAAAAGACCATTCATATGTATCTGCACCTTGAGATTTGTTGGTAAAGTCAGTAATTAAAGGACTACATCCTACAGAATTACTCATTTCAAAGTAAGAAACTGGAGCCGGAGCTATAGTAATTGATGTATTCAGTGTATCAGAACAACCATTTACAGTTTTAGTTATCAATGTGATATCATAAGTCACCGGATTTGGAGTATTATTACTATAGGTTTGAACAGGATCCTCTTCTGTAGAAATATTTCCATTTCCAAAATTCCAGTAATAACTATCTGCATTGGTTGAATTATTTTCGAACTGCAACTCAAATGGAGTACATTCTATAGAAGGAGGCTCAGCTATAATAGCAACTGGAATCTGGTAAAAATTGATGGTTACCGTATCACTTCCTATACAACCTCCATTATCTTCTTTATAGGCAAATTTATATTCGCCCGGCGTATCTACATTTACTATTGTTGTATCATTTGTAGCATCGGAAAAGACGACATTCCCCGGACCTTCAACTTTTGACCACAAACTTGATCCCACATGTGAAAATGCTATTAATTTCATTGATAATCCACATGTATCTTTATCTTCCATTATACCAGGAGACGGTACTTCATTAAAATTAACAGTAATATCTGCAGAATCCACGCATGAATAATTATCTTCTATCCAGCGTAAAAGATAGCTTCCATAAGAATCTGAAGTTATGGATGGATCTGGTTCATCAAAAGCTGAAAAAGCTAAAACTCCTGTTCCACTTACAACCTTCCACAATCCATTACCAATACTAGAAGTAGCATTTAAAGATGTACTTAATCCACATTCATCTATATCTGTACCAGCATTAGAAACTGGTTGTTCATGAACGATGACTGTGATATCATCAGAGTCTTCACAATTTTGCGAATCTCTTACTGTATAAGTAAAAGTATAAGTACCCGGTTCGTCGGTTGTAAATTCCGGGTTTTGAATACTGGTATCAGAAAGCTTATCAACGCGAGTCCCTGACCACAAATGATAAATAAATGATTCAGATCCTCCTGAAGGTGCAGGATTAAGCACCAATGTTTCACCCTGACATACCTCAATTGTTGAATTAACAAACGAAATATTTACTGCTTCAACATTAATATCAATGGTATCTTCATCAAAACATCCATTATCATCTGTAACCCTGTATATTAATTCATAAGATCCAACCGATGTTGTTGTAAAATCAGGTGTTTGAATTGCGGTATTATCTAAATATGATATGTCACCTTTCCATAAATGAGTATATGGAGACAATCCTCCTGATGGATTACCATCTAATTGCAAGTTTACTCCAGGGCACAGACTAGCCTGATCTCCTTGAATGATATTAGCAGTAGGTCCTCCTAGAACTTTAATATCAACGGTACCTATATCAGAACAACCATTAGCATCAACAATAGAATAGGTAATAGTGTGCGTACCTGGCCCTGCCAACCCGGGATCAAATAATGAACTATTTGTATTTGCAATCCCAGCCCCACTCCATTGACCTCCTGCATCTGCAGCAATCAAATAAAAAGGATCTGCCGACTCACAAACTGCAGGAACGGTTTGAATTGTTGCATCCGGCAAAGCTACAATAAGAGCCATTGCTGTTGTTGTAACCGGAGGATAATCACCATTCAACGCATCTGCAGGAGGCAAACCATCTGAAAGATTTTCATCATAAGGATTACACACATTCCAGTTGCGTAATGTCACCTCGAAAAAGGAACCCACAGGATAATAATCTGGTATTACAATTTCTAACGATGTATTATAAGGAGCAATAGGACCTTCTACTGGTCCCAGAATATAATCAATACTACCAGAGTACGGATAAGCTCTAACAGCTCCACCTACCTGAGCATCAGTTATTGTAGTTCCACCTGTTCCATATATCCATTGAATCCAACGATCTTCATTATTAATAACATCATTTTCATCAGGTGGAGTACAGTTCCACTGGCTATTATCTGTAAAATGAAAAGTTGCACCATTTCCAACACATATAGGATAGACTTTAGGATCTATGGCCAACTCTCCCCCATTTCTGTCATCTGTATCCCAAACTGTAACAATCTGTTCCTGAACAGAACTTGTACAAACCGTACCATTTACAACAAGAGTTGCTCTTGGATGGTAATTACATACATTACCCGTAGTTGGATAAACATGAGAATGAGTAGCAATATATTCTTTAAGCCCAGCATCATTTAATGTAGCTTCAATTACTTCTACCGGATTACCATCATCCCAGTCGTATTGTATTTCTATTTTACCGGTTCCACTATAACTGACGCCCCTGTACGTTACTTCCCACTGTACCGTAACAGGTGCACATTTCCCATCAGGAAATATATCATTTGCCTTTGATAAATATGCACAATCCTGAGCATTTACAAAGTGCAAATAACTAATTGCCAATACCAATAATGTAACCAGGCGTTTTGTTGTGTTGTGTTGATTATTCACCTTGGTCTTTTTTTGTGTTAGGGTATTAAACGAACATTTTATAAAATAGTTTTGATGAAATGACATTTTTTTTCGATAAGTACCACAAAAATAAAGCTTAAACAAGAACTTCATCGTGAAATTATGAAGACCTAATATAATATACGACAATTATGTTTAATAACAAACAGAAAGTATAATTAATGACAGATCAATACTTTCACCCAAAAATTCATGATTTATATAAAACTCCAAATTTCATGATTTATATCATGAATACCTTATTTACAGGGGTTTGATGAGATTCGTCATTTTTTTTATTTGGATTTAGAAAGAATTTTACACTGTTATTTAAACGATCATTCGTTTACATTTTTAAAAGAAAGAAACTTCTGACAACAGTTACTTTAGTTATTTAATTTATGAATATGATAAATAAAGCGATAGCCTCTGTAATCCCTTATTTTCCAAAAAATTTTGTTTGGATTTTTTCTAAAAAATATATTGCAGGGGAAACAATAGAGGATGCCATTGTAGCTTCAAGAAGCTTAAATGAGCATGGGGTAATGGTAACTGTAGATCTTTTAGGTGAGTTCATTACAAATCTTAGTCAGGCTGATGACAATCGCGATCAATACCTCCGTATAGTTGATGCTTTTGAAAATGCAAAAATCAGAGGAAATTATTCTATAAAACCAACCAGTTTTGGTTTATTAATAGATCCCGAAAAGTGTTATCAAAATATTAGAGCCATAGTGGCCGTTGCCGCTAAATACGATAATTTTGTTCGTATTGACATGGAAGATGCAGAATGTGTTGATTTAGAGCTTACTTTATACAAAAGATTAAAACTTGAATTCCCTAAAAATGTTGGCTTGGTAATTCAAGCATATCTTTATCGTACTGAAAAAGACGTTGACAACCTTTTAAAATTGCATACTCCTGATTCTCCGCTAAACTTTAGACTTTGTAAAGGTATTTATGTAGAGCCAGAAGAAATTGCAATTAAGGATCCTCAAAAAATAAATGAAAATTATTTAAAGATATTAGATAAGCTACTTTATAATGGAGTTTATGTTGGTATAGCTACACACGATAAAAAGCTTATTAATGGAGCAAAGAAACTTATAAAGAAATACAATGTTCCGAAAGACAAGTATGAGTTTCAAATGCTTTATGGAGTAACTCCAGAATTAAGAACTAATGTGGTTGCAGAAGGTCATGAAATGAGGGTTTATGTACCTTATGGGAAAGACTGGTTTGGATATTCTACCCGTAGATTGAAAGAAAATCCAAAAATGGCTCAGCACATTATCAAATCCATTTTTGTAAAAGGTTAGGTTAATATATTGGTTATGTTTATGAGCGGGCAAGGTCGGGGAAGGCCTTGCTCGTTTTTTTTTAATTACCTTTTAATCTAATTCTCAATCCTATATTAACAAACCAATACCTATACTTATTAAAATACTCTTGATAGGTACAACCAATCATTGGAGAAAGGTGAAATTGACCTTTCTCCATTACTACATAATCACCGTTTAATTTTACCTCTTGTCGATAACGATCTGCTGATTTACTTTCTGTCCAACGATAATTTCCAGTTAAATTCAATTTAGTTTTCAATAAGCTTAAATCCAATCCGGCAGAACTTTCAAAATAAGTCTTCTTAGGTGATAAAACAGATGTGAATCCTATTCCATAATTTATCTTCAGATTTTTTATTGGCACCCTAACCACCAAAACCTGCCAATCTAAAGACTGCAAATTGGCTCTTTTATCCATTAATAATGAATACCTAAAGTCAGATGCAAATATTCCCCAATTCAGTCTTAGTGATGGATTGAAGTTATTTTTATCAAATATCGTAGTACCAAAATCATATCCGGTTTCTAATGAAATAAGGTTCGGGTATCGCTCTCGATTATCCAAAACATTCATTTGAGCCTGATAAGTAACAAAGCCTACTCCTTTGACTAATCCATAAAGAATTTCTCCAAATATCCAGTCACCAAAACTTTCCTCATCATCATAATACGAAGAAGATCTGCGAGTAGAGGATGATGATCGTGTACTTGAATAAGTTTTAGATGATTTAGATTTTTTATCGTTTTTAATATCCTCTTTGATATCTTTTACCTGAGAATTTAGGGTAGCGGAGATAGTAAATATAATTATTACTATTAATAGTTTAAGATTTGTCATTATTACCATATTGTTAAGTAGTTATTATAATGACAAACAACTTTATGATAACACATAGAAGAAATTATTACAAATAATTTGTCCTCTAGTAAAGTCAAGACTGTAACCATTCAAACAAAAATGATTTTTAAGCGTCAATTAAACCTTGTTTTATGGTTCACCTGCTGAGGTCATTCAGACCATACTTACAAAAGCAACATATGATATTAATAAAACAAGTATTACTTTTGAAGTCTGGAGTTCATGCGGTGGCCGGTTCAATTGGCCCGAGCTGTCGTTGGCGTGGAGCAAGTGAATGCGGGTGTTAATGGCCATGAGCGATGGAAAAGATTCGACAAGGATGTGGGCGTAAGGATGAATTGAACTAGCCCTTTTTCCTTCTTTTTTGGTAACGAAAAAAGAAGCCCCGTCTGGTAACACATAACTACATCATTTTCAAAAAAAACAACCCTTTTACTCACTGATCATAGCCACGTAAAAAATGCTTAAAATTTATTATTTCTTTTGATTTTGGACAGATGTAACCTTAATAAAACTCCCCTAACTCAATTTTGAATAAACAGCTTTTTTAGCTAAAAGAGACTGAGATATACTCCTCGAAAACATATACAATAACATTCCCAACCAAAGAGCATGAACTCCCATACTTTTATGAAATATATAATATGGTATAAAAAAGAATACTACTGAGGATATTAACATAGTATTACGCATGGCCTTTGATGCTGTTGCACCAATATAGATCCCATCCCAAATATATGAACCAAAACTCACAATTGGAATAAACACCAACCACCATAAATATTGTTTTGCCTCGGCAAGAACATTTTGTTTGTTAGTGAACAACCTTAAGAATTGATCTCCAAAAAATAAGTAACCTAATGTAAAACTTACTCCAAAAAACAATCCCCAATAAAATAATTTTTTAGAGGCCTCTGTTAATTTCAGTTTATTTTTAGCGCCAAAATATTTTCCAACAATCGCTTCTGCTGCATAAGCAAATCCATCTAAAAAGTATGAGAATAAAAACAAAAATTGAATAAGTGCACTATTGGCAGCCAAGGCAACATCACCAAATCCTGCAGACTGAGAAGTAAAAAACGTAAAAACAGCAATAACACACATAGTACGAATAAATATATCTCCGCTTACATTTAAAAACTTTTTAAATTCAGAGATAACAGCAACAGCCTTGACATTAAAATAATGAGTTACCCAGGTATATTTTTTAAGAAAAAGAATAACAGCCAATACAAAACCTGTATACTGTGCAATTACAGATCCCATTGCAACACCTCTTTCCTGCATTCCGAAATGTCTAACAAAAAGAAAACTACATCCAATATTCACAATATTTATTAATACAGAAATTACCATTGGATACAAAGCATTTTGCATCCCTAAAAACCATCCATTAATAACCATTAAAGAAATTGCTGCTGGTGCCGCCCAAATTCGAACATAAAAATAATTTCGAGCCAACTCCTTTACCTCAACACTACCATCCAACAAGGTAAAACTTAATTTTTCCAGTCCAACCTGGAACATCAATAGCATTATGCTTCCTGACAGTGCAATAAAAAGTCCCCGATAAAAAACCATAGATACGGCCTGTTTATCATTTCTACCAAAAGCTTGCGCTGCAATACCGCTAATACTCATTCGAAGAAAAGCAAATCCCCAATACACAAAATTAAAGATGACTCCACCTAAAGCCACCGCTCCCATGAAAAGTTCTGAATTTAAATACCCCATTAAATGTAAATCTACCATACTTAATAGAGGTACTGTAAGATTAGTTAAAATATTGGGAATCGATAACTTAAGAATATCCTTATGCACAATACGAAAAATTATTTTAGCCGCGAAGATAAAAAATTTAAACTTTCTCTAAACATTTTCTCACTATCGATGTTTTACTTCTGATTTCAATATTACAGGATTTTAAGGTATTTATTTCCTCTTATTGAAAAATTAAATTAAGTAGAACAATAAATTATTATAATTATGTCATTCGAGTTACCAAAATTAGATTATGCTTACGATGCATTAGAACCACATATTGATGCCAGAACTATGGAAATTCACCATAGCAAACACCATGCTGGCTACACAAATAACTTAAACGCTGCAATTAAAGGAACTGATTTAGAAGGAAAATCAATTGAAGATATTCTTTCAGGAGTATCAGGACAGTCTGTAGCTGTAAGAAATAACGGTGGTGGATTTTTCAACCACAATCTATTTTGGAAAGTAATGAGTCCTAATGGTGGCGGTGTTCCTTCTGGTGAGGTTCTTCAAGCAATTGAAAAGAACTTTGGTTCTTTCGATGCTTTTAAAGATGAGTTTTCAAAAGCAGCTGCAACGCGTTTTGGTTCAGGTTGGGCATGGTTAGTTAAACAATCTGACGATAGTCTTGTTATAACTTCAACTGCAAATCAAGACAATCCTTTAATGGACATTGCAGATGTAAAAGGAACTCCGGTTCTTGGATTAGATGTATGGGAACATGCATATTATTTAAAGTATCAAAATTTACGTCCTGATTATATTAGTGCATTCTGGAATGTAGTTAATTGGGATGAAGTAGGTAGATTATTAAAGTAATATTCTTTATAAAAATTTAATAGGTTAGTTTGTTTATTTTGTCTGGGTAATGTGGGGTGACTCTTTTTAGTAAGAGTCGCCCCATTGTTTTTTAAAAAATTAGAGATATTAGATAAAAGACAATAAAAATCAAAGCATTAACAATCTGAGTTTTAAAATATAATTGGCATAGAAAAAAAACACCTACATATAGTAAATTGAAAACAAGTCTAACGTTTATTATCTACGGTCTAAAAATCTGTTCATACTACCAATCCACCTTTTTTCTTCGAACAGGCATTGTCATACATCTTGCACCTCCTCCACCTCTTGCTAATTCTGATCCATTAATGGCTATTACATATTTATCATAGTCTGATAATTTTACTTTACCATCAACCACTTTCTGTGCATTAATAATCTCAAATCCGTTATTACTCATCTCTTCAAGAGTATAAACATTACGGGCATAACCAATTACTTTTCCAGGCCCTACAGCAAAAAAGTTTGCTCCACTATGCCATTGCTCTCTTTCCTGAATCCAGATATCTTTTTTTCCTCCGCAATATACAGGTTCTAAAGGCATACCCAAATCTCTTAAGCAATCTACAATATTACTTTGTTTTTCAATTTTCTTGACCTTACCATTATCTATTGTAATTAATATGGTTTGGTATTTATTAGGTTGCATTATTATTGGATCATAAACCATACACTTATCTTTATCCAAGAGAGTAAATACCATGTCTAGATGAATAAAGCTTTCTGGTTTTGAGGGTAACTGTTGAACAACAATATTATGTTTTCCTTTATTTTTTTGAATCTTTTTAATGATAAAATCAATTCCCTGAGTAGTAGTTCTTAATCCAGTTCCAATGACCAGGATATCCTCTCTGGCAACCAAAACATCACCTCCTTCTACTGTAATTTCATCTTTATGATGCTTGCTTGATAAAGGATTAATCGTTTTCGCTTTAATTTGAGCTGAATGATTAAATATAGCCTCCATAACCATTGATTCACGTTCTCTGACATTATTAGCCATCTTACCTATTAAAACGTGATCATATACAGTCATTGATGCATCTCTGGTAAAAAAGAAATTATGCAAAGGCCTTAATGCATTTCGTTCATCCGACAAGAATCCTGTAAGTGTATTTTTATTTAGAGGTACTCCTTCAATTAAATGCCTTGCCAACTCTTTTGCTTCCAACTTTAACAAAAAAGACTTAATAGGCTTTACTTTTTCTGATTTACAAATTCGAGAAACAAGATTCTCCTTCACTTCCGGAATTTCCAATATTTCTGATAACAAGTCTTTTACCTCAAAGGTTTTTGTTATTTTTTTAAGAACACCTTTTAACTGTTTATATTCTTGTTCTGCTACAGATAAATTTAAAATATCACTATATAAAGCACGTTCTGCATTACCTGGGGTCATATTTTCAACCTCACTGCCTGGAGTATGAAGAATTACACCTTCAATTTCTCCAATTTCAGAACAAACCTTAGTTTCTATTATATTGCTCATATGTTTATATAAAAAAAGGACTGGCTACGAAAATAACCAATCCTTCTATAACAAAAGCTGACAAATTACAGTGATAATTCGGAATTAAACTTATCCAAACTCCATTGTTCCATTAAAGATTGTTGATATATTTTAGCTCTACCGCCATCATTTTTCATGAGGATAGCAGCTACTTTACCTTCTTTTAAATAAATATCTCTTACGATAGCTCCATTCTCTTGTGATATAACCTGATCTTCATCTCCTTTTGGTAACACTGAAAAATAGAATTCATCAAAAACCTCTGTTTTCATTCGATAAGGTTCCAGGTTACATACAATATTCTTTCCAGCTACATTTTTACCAGCAATATACCCCTGTTTTTCAGCTGCATGCCAAAGTCCTGTAATCCGACCTGTTACGTGTTCAGCCACATCACCAGCAGCATATATGTCAGGATCTGATGTTTGTAAGTATTCATTTACCAACACTCCTGTATTACATTTTAAATCGGCATCTAGCGCTAATGAAATATTTGGTTTGTACCCCATTGTCAAAATCAATGCATCGTACTCAATGTCTTTACCATCAATAGTAGCAATTAACTTACCATTATCATTAACAGAAAAACTTAATTCTGAAATATTAAGATTTAATTCAATTCCAGCTCTTTGAATGGACTCCGCTAAAAAACCAGAATATTTCTGATCCAGAAAACGCTTTAAAACCAAGGCATTTCTATCTACTAAAACAACATTCTTCCCTAATTTAGCTAACTGATCTGCCGTTTCAACACCTTCAACACCAGCACCGATAATCAAATATTTCTTTAATTTCTCACTAAAACGAATTATATTCTCAACCTGACGAGCTGTATGTACATGAAATATTCTTTCTTCGGGTATATTATCATCCAGTAACTGATTTGGAATATTTCCTGTTGCAAGAATTAGTTTCTTATACCTTAAATGCCCTCTGTGTTTAAATCCAAGCTCGTGGTGTTCACAATTAATACTGTCAACCCTATCATACAACAGTTCAACATGATTATTAATCAACCAATCATGATCTATTAAGGCAAAGTCTTCTTTACCAAAACCTGAAACAATACTTTTATTTATTTTGGTTCGCTTATATGGCAGGCGATCTTCATCTGTGAGCCAAAGAATAGAACTGGAAGTATCCTCTTCTCTAATGGCTTTTATCGCCGAAAGGCCAGCTATTCCCCCTCCTATAATAATAAAATCCTTTACAATCATATTATCTATTTTTAATAGGTCCTTTTTAAAGTTAGTTTATTATATAAAGAAAAGAAAATCTAATTTGTTTAATATTTACTCTATATCTTCAAACCGTCCATTAATCAATGCATTACATTTTAAACACCTTCCGTTTTTCAGATTTAAAACTTTTGTTTGATAACCATTCCTTTCTATTAATAAAGCATTACATTTTGGACAATAAGTATTTTCTGCTTCATGATGCATTACATTACCCAGGTAAACAAACTTCATCCCGGTATTTTTGGCTATGTTATAAGCACCTTCGAGTTTACTTAAAGGAGTACTTTGTAAATGACTTAGTTTATATGTACCATAAAACTTACTAAAGTGCAATGGAACTTCGTCAAAACCATTTTTAACCAACCAAAAACACATTTTTTGTATTTCATCTAAATCATCGGTGTATTCAGGAACTATTAAATTTGTTATCTCAAGCCAAACACCTTCTTCTTTTAAAATTTCAAGTGTAGCTAAAACATTCTTTAAATGTATACCACTCAATTTCTGATAAGTATCTTCATTAAAACACTTTAGATCTATATTGGCAGCATCAATATACTTAGTCCATTCACGTAATGGCTTTTTATTAATACATCCCGCAGATACAATAATATTCATTAAGCCCTTTTCATGGGCTATGACCGAAATATCTTTTGCATACTCATAATATACATTGGGATCGGTATAGGTATAAGAAATGGAATTACATTGGTTATTTTGAGTTAAACGTACAATTTGCTCTGGCGAAACATAATTAAACTCTTCTTTATTAAAATCCCGTTGTGAAATGCTAAAATTCTGACAATTTAAGCATCTTAAATTACACCCGGTTGTAGACAGAGACAGAGTGCGACTTGAAGGATAAAAATGATATAATGGTTTTTTCTCAACAGGATCAACATGTATGGCACATGGATAACCATATACAATGGAAATCAGTTTATTATTAATATTTTGACGAGTGCGACATATGCCAATTTCACCTTCATTTAATACGCAATGATGCGGACAAAGCACACACTCTACTGCATTATTTAATGGCTTCCAATATTCTGCAACATATTCATTATTACGACTCAACAGGTTCATAATTCTCTGCCTTTCTATAACCTTCTATTTTTATAGAACCAGAAGGAGCAATTGTTACAATACTATAACTATTATTCTCTTTTCCAGATCCTTCAACCATAGCTTTTAATGTGTAATATAAAATTCCATTAATCTCATTTATATCACCCTCATGTTTATGCCCCTGGAATACTGCCATCACTTTACCTGAATCCTCCATCACTTTTCTTATCCTCTTTGAATTATTTACATACAAATCGCCTTTACCATCCAGTAACTGATGTACAAAAACAACTACAGGAAAAGTACTTGATGCAAGAACTTCCTTTAACCATCGAACCTGTTTGTTCGGTATATTGGTATCTTTCCAGCTATAATTATGATGATCATAATCTCTTCCCCATGAAGTATAACATGCATCAAGAACAACAAAACGAATATTATTCCTTTCAAAATAATAATACGACTGACTCTTTTCTATACCAGTATTTTCTATTTCGTTTAAGAATTGTTGTTTAGACAAAGAATCCATATCATGATTGCCTAAAACGTGATATCTGGGACCTCTAAATTCAGCTAATACACCTTCTATTTTTCTTAGATACCCTAAAGTTTTTTCTTCTTCAGGAGGTTCTTTCTGGTCTTTGAAATCACCTGTTTCAATAACAAAATCTACCTTTTCTTCATTAAACAAATCAATGGCTTCTTTCAATTTACTATCACTCTCTCTAAAGTATCTACCCCATTTAATTTCGGCATCTGCATAATGAATATCAGTTACCCAACCAAATCGAAGGGGTGAATCTGAAAATCGAAAGGAAGGCAAAATTGTTAATCCGGTTACTAAAACAGATCCGGTTTTAATAAATTGCCTACGGTTCATTTTTTTTACCATAAATAGAATATTATTCTGAAAATATTATTGCCTCAAATATATAAATATCAGCCTCTTTCCATCCATCCCAACCTATATGAGCTTTATCCTTTGATAAATGTCCCATAAATTCTTCAATATTCCAATTAGTTTTTGAAGCTACTTGAGGCAAAAAAGTTCCCCTGTTCCATCCTTTCTGAATGAAGACACCATGTTTTCCAAGTTCTATTTGATTTATGTCCTCAATTTTTTTCTTAGGAGTTAAAACTGATATTTCTATTTTTAAGTCATTCAATTCATCAACCTCAACTGATAAAAATCGATTATCATTAAATGCTGCAGAAACAGCATTACTTCTTATAAGATCGACTAATTCTAATTCTGAATCAAATTGACCAATACATCCACGTAATTTACCAAATACATATACAGAAACAAAGGCACTATTATATTGAGTTAGCTCATATGGTGTAGATTGACCATTTGTAGTTTCATTGAATAAATAATCCTCTATGGCCAATCGGGCTTCTTTTAACAACATTTCTTTATTGATCTCTGAGATTATATTCTGTTCCTCTATTTCTAGTTGTACTACCATTGACTGATACCCAACAACTCTGGATAAATCATGATATACATAATCGCCTGATGTTCCATACAATACCTTTTTATATTTTACAGAATCAATATCTTTGGTAATGTGCATTAAGGTTAATACTGAAGTCCATCCACACAAACTTGTGTATAAATTAGAAACTGCGAGTTTCTTATTTTCCTCCAATGTATCAAGTAAGGTTTGAGGATTATTAGAGCAGATGGCTTCTACTGTTTTTCCATCTACTAGTCTGGCATTTTCATCTGATGGATAATGAGATAAATCAGTACTAATTACAAACAAATTAGATCCAATAAAATAGGGCTTTAAAACTTCAGCTATCTCTTCTATTACATGAAGATTATGTGTTCCGATAATAATAGGTACGATTTTATTTACTTTTTTTAACCGATACTGTAAAAATGGAAGTTGAACCTCAATTGTATGTTCATCTACATGAGCACCTGAAACATACTCAAAATATTTATTCTTATGAATAAGCTTATTTGCAATATCTAAATTAACTGTAACCAAACCTAAAGGCGTTTTGTAATGTCCTTTATTATAAACAGAAGCACCATTTAACGACACATGGTGACTTGAACCAATAATAAATATATTATCAAATTTATCTTCTGGCTTTAACAATGAATATGCACTTGCTGCAATTTTACCTGAATACACATAACCTGCATGAGGAACTATTACTGCGGAAATATTATTAATAGAGTTCTTAAAATCTGAAAAAAAATCTTTAAGCTGTTTTTTTAACCCATCGGGATTTGAATCGTAAAATGATCCGGCAACTACAGGTTCTCTATCTACACAATTCATATTTTTCAAAATTTACATTCTAAAACCAATTACATCATATTAAAGTTACCACATTTTTTTGAAAAAAAATTACATCACTCAATCCTCTCACTTTAAGCTCATTTGCACAAACAACACATAAAAACACAAAAATATTTTTATTTTTTTCACTCGTTATGTTTGGTATTTTACAAAAAACCTCTACTTTTGCATCCGCGTTAACGAAATAACAACAACGCAATAAGGAGATTCAGTAGCTCAGCTGGTAGAGCACATCCCTTTTAAGGATGGGGTCCTGGGTTCGAACCCCAGCTGAATCACTTAATAATACAAAAAAATAAATTCAAGAAAATTGAATTTAATACCGGAGATTCAGTAGCTCAGCTGGTAGAGCACATCCCTTTTAAGGATGGGGTCCTGGGTTCGAACCCCAGCTGAATCACAAAAAAATTTGAAGAAAATAAATTCAGGAAGACTGAATTTAATACCGGAGATTCAGTAGCTCAGCTGGTAGAGCACATCCCTTTTAAGGATGGGGTCCTGGGTTCGAACCCCAGCTGAATCACTCAAGGAGAACAGAATTTGTTCTCCTTTTTTATTAAGATTGAGGACTCCTCAATGTGTTTTGTCCCATGGTGTAATTGGCAACACGTCTGATTTTGGTTCAGAAGAGTCTAGGTTCGAGCCCTAGTGGGACAACAACAAAAAAGCTTGAAATCAAAAGATTTCAAGCTTTTTTGTTTTATTATCTCCTCTCTAAACAGCTATTATAAATATATAATAGTTAAGGGAAACGATATTTCAAAAAGTAAGTAAGGTTCATCTTATGCCAACTATCACAAAACAACTATCACAAAACTTAAAAATATCAAATTGCAACTAAAAGCTAATAAGCGGTGTTATTTAATGGCACATTGGCAAATAGCTTCTGATATTAGTTTATAGTTTTTAAAATTTTATATAATCATCTAATGAAAACACTCAAGATTATAACTCTGTTATTTTTTTTGGCAATAATATTTAGCTCACATGTTCCTTTTTTAAAACCTAATCAATTCATAATTCTCCATAACCGTTTTCATGTTGAATCTTCTTTTACAGAAGAACCATTTCAAGCTGACTTTGCGATGAATTCTCCTTTTTTTTACGTAATAGATCCTAATGGCAATCAAACAACTATAGTTCCAGAGGCAAAAACAAATGCTGCTGTTTATTTAGAACCCAAAATTGAAGCAACTGGAACGTACAGAATAAATGCCGCCCAAAGAAAAGGACCTAAATATAGAGGAGTGGAAAGTGCGCAAGGGAAGAAATATTTTTCAAGAGACACATTAACTGTTAAAGGAAAGAGAATTACACTTCAATATTTTAGTAGTGCTGATACCTATGTTTGCAAAGGAAATCCAAATTATACCCCTAAAGCATTGAACAAAGGTGTTGAAATCATTCCTTTATCTTCGCCAAATAATATAAATCCTAATAAACCTACAAAATTTAAGGTATACCAGGATGGAAATCCTGTACCTAATGCCCGCATTGTTGTAGCTTACGATAATGAGAAATACACAAAGAAAAGAATTGCTGATTTATATGATGTTGAAAATATTAGAGAAAATAATATTTATGCTGATGAGAATGGCGAATTTACATTTACTCCTGAAAAAGCCGGCCTTGTACTTTTATTTGTGACAATTCATAAAAAGCTTGATGAAATACAATGGGAAAGTTATAATAATTCACTCACACTGGAAGTCAGACTCAATTAATATTTATAATTACATGCTATTCTAATGCATGTTGACTATTACCCTCAACATGTATTAGAATACAAACAGACCAACACCATCTTACCCAATATTTACTCAATTAGTACATTATAATTTATTAAGTCAAAAAGACAGCATGATAGATATAATGTATTCTTCAAAGGGCAATTTGACAGCAAACACTTATAAAATATACAATGGTGTACTTTTTGCCTTTTTATAACTACTAATGAATTAAAGAAACATTATAAAGGCAAGGATATGTTTAAAGACTATTTGACAGACTCTTGACGTTTTATCATGTTTTAACAAGGTTCAGATTTAGAACCTGTGCACTGCAACTTCACTCTATCGAAGTGAAACTACTTTAATATATGTTATTAATTAAATCTTAGATAAGCTTTAACCTTAGGGGTTAAGGAAGAAATCAAGGATCAGAGAGTTTTAAAAATTTGGTTTGATTAAAAACAATTATTATGGACTATAAAGATTATTATAAAATACTTGGTGTTTCGAAAAGTGCAACACAGGATGAACTAAAGAAGGCCTATCGTAAACTGGCTATTAAATATCACCCGGATAAAAACAAAGGTGATAAAAAAGCAGAAGAACAGTTTAAGGAAGTTGGAGAGGCTTATGAAGTTTTAAAAGATCCGGAAAAGAGACGTAAGTACGATCAGCTAGGTGCCAACTGGAAACAGTATCAAAACACAGATTTTGGAGGTTACGATTTTTCTCAATACAGAGGAGGTTCTCCCGGTGGTGGATCATACAACTTTAATGGTGATTTGGGTGATATATTTGGCGGTTCAGGAGGTGGATTTTCTGATTTCTTCAATGCCTTTTTTGGAGGATTTGGTGGTAGGTCCGGATCGAACAGCTTTAGTGGCTTTAACCAAAGGCCATCACAATCTAAAGGTAAGGACTATAAAGCAACTATGGAAATATCCATTAATGAGGCTTATAATGGAACAAGTAGAATCATAAATGTAGATGGACAAAAGCTAAGAGTTTCTATCAAACCCGGAGCATACGATGGCCAGGAATTAAGAATTAAAGGTAAAGGGCAGCTAAGTTATACCGGAGGTTCTCAAGGCGACCTTTATATTAAAGTAAAGATTCAACCCGATTTTAATTATGAAATTCAGGGGTATGACCTGACTTATAAAACAAATATTGACGTATTTACTGCCATACTGGGTGGAAAAATTGAGGTAAATACTGTTGCCGGTAAATTAAGTTTAAAAATACCGAAAGGATCGCAACCTGGTTGCAAACTACGGTTAAAAGGGAAAGGAATGCCAGTATACAACAACGCAGGTGAACATGGCGATTTATTTATTCAGCTAAATGTTATGATCCCCAGAGACCTTTCACAGGAAGAACTTGAAATGGTAAAAAAACTGAAGGCAATGCAAAAACAACATGTAAGTTAAAAGTAGAAAGGAACATAATGAAAAGTGTTCCTTTTTTCTATATATCACCGATAGACTTGCGATATACCAGAAAGCATACAGGTTCGGATTGTTGCCGGATAGTTTGCGGTATTTCTGCGGGTACTATAGACCGATGCTCACCCGCAGACTATCCGCAGAACACCCGAAGAAACCCGTTCATTATCCGCAGCAGTCCCGCAGCAGGTCTATATCTGGTCCGTTTATGACCCGATCATGAACCGCAAAATGATCATTTTAACACTTTTATGCACATTTTTTTGGCGTTTTCATAAAAAACATGCACAATTGGCCTTAAAATCATCCTTTTTAAAGGATAAACACAAATTTCATTTCTCCTTTCCACTTCATAACTACCTTATTTTATGCACATATCACCACGAAAAAAGTAACAGTAAAACTACCGTTATTTTTTATTTGCTCTGAAATAATAATCAGCTGTTTGAAAGCAGTGAGTTCCTTTCTTATAGATTACTCGTGAATAATAACCTAAGTCTTATATTTCTTCAGTTATAAATAAAGGATGATTAATTAAAATAACTTCAGGTAATAAAAAGCCGTTCAATGAGTTATCTCAACTGAACGGCTCTTTTTATTAACAATAGAATTACAGTAACTTACATAACCATATCATGTTCTTTATGAAAAACTTCTTCAATACCAGCATGTAAGGAATCTGAGAAATTATTTACTAACCACTTATAAAGCTCTGCCACTTCATTGGATGTTAACCATTGCAATGACTTTTCAAGTTCTTTCTTAAATAATTTACTATTCTCTTTAACTCCACTTAATACTATTTTCTGATGTTCCAACATAGTCATAAGTTTTACTTAAACATATCATTAATAATATTTTTTTAACTGACATTTATAAAAGGCTGTTCAACATGTGTAAATTGAACAACCTTTTATTGTTTTAACAATCATGTCAGAATATTATAGGAAGCTCCAATGCCTCCTGCCCTTTGTTATAAAGGTATATGGAGAAATGACACTATAGTTTTTCTTTGTAATAAATCACCAAACACTGCGTTACGCTTACCTGAAAAATACTCATTTACACAAGTTAAACTCCGTTATTTCAGGTTTCGCAAACCTTGTCTTTGATGATTTATTTTCAAAGACCTAAAAGATAGCAGGTATACTATCTTTAGTCCTTAAGCACTTATTCGAAAAATTGATTGCAATTTTTTCTTAGCTGAATCAAAAAGTGATGCTGATTTATTTTCTTTTATAATTTGAGCTTCCTCAACCTCAATATTGCTTCCTCCAACAGGAATTTCTCTATAATCTATATGTTCCTTTTTCTTTGGTATTTGTATTGAAAGTTTATCGTTTTTAAATTTAGCTTTGATACGATCAATATTCATATCTTCCGATAGAACAAAACTTCTTACAAATGATGACTCGCAGTAACTATTGTACTTTTTAAACCACTTAACTTCTGACTCTTTATGATATCCTTCAATAGTTAAAACACCATCATTAACAGTCATCTTTAAGTCTTTCTTTTTCATTCCGGGCACTGAATATTCAAGTTGATATTCAGTTGAAGTTTCATTTAGTTTTTCATGAACTGAATCTTCAAATATATAAGGAGAAACCATACCTAGTTCAGGAAATAAACTAAACTCACTAAACGGATTGCTATATGTCATTATTGCTCTCATCGTTATACCCTCCTATAATTAATCATTATTATTGGTAGCCGCCAATATTACTAACGGCTACCGCATAACAGTTACGAAATTGAAATATGTTTTGCTGGTTTTGGTTTTATTTCTTCGCGTTTTGGTAATGTCATGCAAAGAATACCATCTTCATATTTTGCACTTATTTTTTCAGAGTCAACTAATTCTCTTGGCACATCAAAGGTTCTTTTAAAAGACTGGTAACTAAATTCATGCCTAGTATACCTTACATCAGCATTTGATTTAGATTCAACTTCGGATGAAATAGACAACTTACCATTATCATAATTGATTTTAAAATCGTCTTTTTTCATTCCTGGTGCAGCCACCTCAATTATATAATCATCCTTAGTTTCTTTAATGTTTACTCTTGGCAGAGTAGTATTAGTTGTTGAATAATTTGAATTTGACCAATCCATCATATCATCATCGAAAAATCGATCGAACAATGATGGAAAACTATTTGAAAATCTTGTAGCTAACATAGCGCATCCTCCATCTTTAAATTAAACAAATTACTTTATAATGCAGGGCCTGTTTGCCCTGCTTAAATACATTATGAAATCTTAATTTCTTTTACTGGTTTTGGTTTTACTTCATCACGTTTTGGTAGAGTTACATGAAGTATTCCGTCTTCGTATTTCGCTCCAATTTTTTCTGCATCCACAACACCTTCTGACACTGTAAACGATCTTTGGAATGATTGATAGCTAAATTCTTTACGTGTTACTTTTTCACCTTCTTTTTCTTCATGCTCTACTTTGTGTTCCGAAGAAATAGATAACCTACCGTTGTCGTAACTTACTTTAAAATCTTCTTTCTTCATACCAGGAGCAGCAACATCAATTAAAAATTCGTTTTCATTTTCTTTAATATTTACTGCTGGTAATGTTGAATTGTCACTGGCATAGTTCCAGTTCATTAAGTCCCCTTCAAAAAATTTATCAAAAAATGAAGGAAACATTCTGTCTGATAATCTTGCTAAAGTCATGATTAAACCCTCCATTATTTAGTTAAACATATTACTTCATCACAATAGATTGTTAGATTATAGACAAAAGACTTAAGACTGATATACATAACACTTAATTTTAATATTTCATCTATCTAAATTTATTTCCAACTGTCAGATTGAACTCTCAAATTAATTTGAGAGTTCTTCTATATGTAAATTTGCATAATCAAATTTACATGGCTCGTTTTATGCAATCAGTATTTATATTCCTTTATAACTATTAATCTTCACCATAAAAAGGTTAAACAAACTATTATAAATTAATTCTTTCTTTTTAAATCTTACGCTAGAGTAATTTCAAATCATATACCACTTTTAGGACTAAATATGCAAGAAACATCATTATCCGTTATAACTCAATAAATTACACAAATCAGGTCTGAAATCACATTTTTTTTACCGTTACAAAATGTCATTTCTTTAGTCATAATGACATTTTGTAAGTAAATAAAAATGTCATTATGACATTGATTACAAATCTATTACCTACAATTTTATTGTTTCTTTAAAAAATAATAATCTCCTGCCCGTAGGAAAATGATCGTTTCTGTGTCTAACCTTTAAATGATCATTAATGAAATTGTATAATTTAAATAATATGGTTATGAAAAAGATTAGTAGAGTTTTTATGATTATGGGACTAATGATTTCCCAAATTTTATTTGCCACTTCATGTGAAGAAAGTGAAACTATTCAGGACGGGCTATCGGAAGAATCTGCCTATAGCGAGATCGAAGAATTAAGTATTGATGATTTAATGGCAAGCTTTGTTATAACCGAAGAACTTAATTCTGATGAAACAGCCATGCTTCAATTTATGAAGGAGGAGGAAAAATTAGCCCGTGACGTTTATTATGCTTTAAATGATATCTGGAATGCAAGAGTTTTTAACAACATCTCTAAATCTGAAGAAAGGCACATTGAAGCTGTAATGGGATTAGTTGAATATTACAATCTAGGATCAACCGAAGTAAAAACTCCAGGTGAATATGAAAGTGAAGAGTTTAAGGCGCTTTACGAACAATTGGTAAAACAAGGCTCACAATCGATTATAGAAGCCATGAAAGTAGGTGCCTTAATTGAAGAATTAGACATTAAGGACTTACAAGAGAAGCTTGAAGCAACAGACAATGAAAATATTACATTGGTATTTAATAATTTACTTCGTGGATCAAGAAACCACTTACGTGCCTTTAATCGTCAGTTGGTTAAATATGGTATTGATTATACTCCTCAATATATCTCTCAGGAAGAATATGATAGAATTATACACGGTGAACTTGAAACAGGAAACAACTAACACTATATTTTAAGTTATATATCTAACCAGATTATTTTTAAATGAATCGTAGTTTTACTATTGATTATTATCCCTCAAAATGTATTTACATGGCAATTTGAGGGATATTATTTTAACTAATTCATGATTCATGTTAAAAAATGATAGGAATTCATCCTGTCTTCATCCCCAAAAATAGCTAATCAAAATTACTAACCAAGAAAGTATAAAAATATCTATTTAAGTTTACTAAACTACTCTTAATTAAACCAATCCCCAATCAGCCTTAACAAAAACACCCCTCAACCCTAAAAATACAATCATCTCAAATTCAATTATTTGCAAATACTGCTAATGCAATAGGAAACGTTAGCTTTTATTTGAGTGTGATTTATCCAAAATAACCTTATCGCAACTTCAACAAATACTCCCTCTTTATTGCTATCAAAACACTCAAACATTCGAACGAATAAATTTAATTCCCTATTTCATGTGATTTCACAAAAGGGGTAAATACATGAATTTTGCTTAAAAGTTTTAAACTCATGACTATTTACCAGGATTACAAACTAAAAAACCTTTTCTTTTTAACCTCTTTTATACTATTATTATGGGGTAACGAAGAAATCATTGGGCAACATCACCATCAAAAGCCTCCATGCGTTATAAGAGGAATTATTTATGACAATGAAGGAAATACCTTACCCAATGCAAGCGCCTATATTAAAGAAACATATAAAGGCGTTAGTTCCGACACAAAAGGTAAATTCTATTTAAGAGTGCCGGAAGGAACTTATACTCTATGTATACAAATGCTCGGATTTAAACCTTTAGAACAAACTATTACTATAGATAATAACGAAGAAAAGTTTCTGCACCTGAAATTAAAGCCTGAAAATGTAGAGTTGGATAACGTAAATGTTATTGGTCAATCAATAGTAAAACAAATTAATAAAACAGCCTATAATGTAGTAGCTATCGACGCAAAGCAATTCCATAATAACTCGACTGATGTAGCTCAGGTATTAGATAAAATTGCTGGTGTAAAAATAAAAGAAGATGGAGGCGTTGGATCCAACACTAATGTTTCAATCAATGGATTTACCGGTAATCATATCAAAATTTTTATGGATGGAGTTCCTATGACAGGAACAGGATCTACTATGCAGATAAATAAACTCCCCATTAACATGGCCGACCATATTGAAGTATATAAAGGAGTTGTGCCTATTGAATTAGGTGGAGATGCTTTAGGCGGTGCCATAAACATTATTACCCGAAAAACAGATATGAGTTATATAGATGCTTCTTATTCATATGGATCATTTAACACTCATAAATCCTATTTGAGCCTAGGAAAAACAACAAAAAAGGGCTTCATAAGTCAGTTAGATGTGTTTCAAAATTACTCAGATAATGATTACAAAGTAAAGACCCAGCTTCTTGACCTTGAAACCAATAAATATTCAAGTGAAGAAAAGTGGTTCAGACGATTTCATGATCAATACCATAATGAAGGTTTTGTTGCAAGAATTGGTTTAAAGGATAAAAGCTGGACAAATCGTTTGATGTTTGAGTTAAGCTACAACCAGGAATACAAGCAGATACAGAATGCAAACCTGATGAAGATTGCTTATGGAGGAAGAGATAGCAAATCAAAAAGCATAATTCCTGCTGCTTATTATAAAAAGAAAGACTTAGGAATTAAAAATCTGGATCTTTCTTTTACAGGTAAATACAGCTTTGTGCAAACCAATAATGTTGATACTGTAAGAGGACAGTATAACTGGGCAGGCGAATTTAAATACAACGGTAATTTAGATAGTGAATACCAACGAACATTATCGGAGTTTAACAGCACAAATGGTTCTTATGTTACATCTTTAAAATATACTTTGCTAGACAAGCATGCCTTTGTTTTAAATAATACAACAACCAATTTTTCAAGAGAAACTTCTGATTCCGAAGCTAATTCTGAAACCAGCGAAGAATCTGATTTCTACAAAAGAAAGAATTTTAAGAGTATAAGCGGATTTAGTTATGAGTACAGACCTAGTAAAAAAATTAATATATCTGCATTTGGAAAGTATTATTACATCAATACCATAGGTCCCATGGATTCTGACAACTCCACCTCTCATACTAGTTATGTTGAAGTAGAAAAAGATTACAGTACATCCGGATTTGGATTTGCCGCCACTTTTCATCCGTGGAATAAATGGCAACTAAAAACCTCTTATGAGAAAACAGTTCGGGTTCCTTCACAAACTGAATTATTTGGTGACGAAATTCTGGAAACAGGTAATGCCAGCCTTAAACCAGAAAACAGTCATAACGTCAACTTAAATTTTGGATATGAAACATCCGGTGATGATATTTCATTTAATGCCAGTGCAGGGTTACTTTACAGATATACATACAATTATATAAGAAGATTAATCGGAGAAAAGTATGGTGAGGGATATTATTTAAATCATGGTAAAGTAAGAACTAGTGGTGCCGAAGTAGAAGTTAATTTCTTCTATAAAAATCTGTCATTGAACTCAAACTTTACATACCAGGACATCAGAAATGTTGAAAAGTATGACACACCATCTGATAAAGCAACAAATAATATAAGCATCAGATACAAAGACAGAATGCCAAACATGCCATATATGTTTTCAAATCTGGATTTAACCTATAACTTAAAAAACTTTCTGCATGAGGGTAATCACCTTTTACTAACCTATGGCTTCCAGTTTAAATACAAGTTTTATAAAAGCTGGCCTAGCGAAGGAGGAGATATAACCATACCAACACAAACACCACACAATTTTCAGATTGGATATTCTATCAAAAATGGAAGATACAATATAACATGTGAGGTTAAAAATTTCACCAACGAAATGCTTTTGGACAATTATAGTCTTCAAAAACCTGGACGAAGTTTCTCTGTGAAATTAAGGTATTACATACACAGGTAATTTTTAATAGACGATAAAAATTTAATAATTAAAAATAATATAGAATGAATAATAAAAGATTGATTGGATTCAGTTTGCTATTCTTGATAATGATAGGAATAGTTTCATGTGACGATAACAATGATACTGCACCTTCATTAGGTTCATATTTTGTTTCTATATCAGGAGAAAGTTCAGATTATGTAATGCAGTTTGATAGTCTTACAGATAAAACTTACAGTATTAATCAAAACATTTTTGAACTTGAAACACAAATTCAAACCTGGTTATACAATGATGATCCTTCTACTGTAATTGGATTAGTATATAATCAGTCCAATCCCGGTGTAGGTATTGCCATTCAAAACAATTCTGAAGAGATTCCTGAAATTGTTGGAGAATTTCAAATTGGATCTCGTTTTACAAATTATGGTTTCTTCGGTGATTATGCAGTGACTTCTGTAGGAGGTCAGGCTCCAGTAGCTGAAGATGGAAGTACATTAACCTATGAAGATGGTACAACGCGTGACGACGGTATCACTTTTAATTTTATCAACATTAATGACGGATCATTAAATCTTACTTCAAAAACCATAGCAACACTAAATATTACAGGTAATGGTGAAAAAGCAACCAATTCTGGTATTGTTGACTTAGGAAACGGAGAATTTTTTACAGCTTTAGTATGCTCTCAGGCAATGGATGAAACAGAAGAAGGAGGTTCTAGCTCAGGAACGGTTAACTACCCGGATAGTGTTTGGGTAGCAGCATTAGATGAAGATTTAAATGTTAAGAGAATATACAGAGACAACAGAATTAGCTACGCGTCCGGAAGATACCGTTCACGTTATTACAACATGATTTCCAAAGATGAAAATGATGATATTTATGTTTTCTCAGGGTCTTATGAAAGTACTTCTACTCTACCTTGTGGTGCTTTAAGAATAAAAGATGGAGCTACTGAATTTGACCAGAATTACTACTTCAATATCGAAGAACTTACAGACAATTACCATTTCAGAAGATTATGGTATATCAGTAAAGGTTATTTTCTTTTAGTGTTTTATAATGAATATGAAATTACAACTTCTACTCCGGCTACTCAATTTGGATTGGTAAATGTTTACGACAAAACATTTAGCTGGATCAGCAATTTCCCAACGTATGATCAAATTGCTGATTTTGGAGAACCAATGGTTAATGATAACAAAATGTATTTACCTGTTAAATTAGAAGGGTATGATCCTGCAATTTACGTTATCGATCCGTCAACGGCTTCAGCTACACGAGGAGCTGAGGTAGACGGAGCAACTAACATAAATGCAATTTACCCTCTAAGTTCTAATTAATTATAATGTTTAATTTTTTGTCCGGTATATTATAAACGTTTTAATATACCGGACAGTTTTGTAGTAACAGCATGAAGAATTTTTTAAGACAAGCCCATTTGTGGCTATCCTTACCATTTGGCATTATAATAATAATATTATGTGCAACCGGAGCCATTTTAGTTTTTCAAACTGAATGGCTTAAACTGTTTACACCAGATCACTATTACGTTGAAGAAGTACTGGAGCATAAAATTCCATTGTCAGAACTAGTGCCTACCGTTGAAAAGCAACTTCCGGATACTTTAAAACTGGGTTCTGTTACAATAAGTGCTAATCCAAAGGAAAATTATTCTTTTAGTTTAGAGGGAATAAGACGAGCATCAGTAATGGTTGATCCATACTCAGGAAAAGTTCGTGATATCACACTATCGTCTCAGGGAGGATTTTTTAGTTCTGTATTGAGACTGCATCGTTGGTTATTAATGCCGGTAAACAGAGGTGAATTCTCATTAGGTAAATTTATTACAGGAATCTCGACAATAATGTTTTTAATTATTCTAATTACCGGAATAATTATATGGATTCCTAAGAATATAAAAATGCTGAAAACCCGCTTAAAAGTTAAATGGAATAAAGGAGCCTATCGTAGATGGTATGATTTTCATTTAGCCAGTGGTATCTATGCATCAATCTTTCTTTTAGCTTTTTGCATTACAGGATTAACATGGTCGTTTGATTGGTACAGAGATGGATTTTATGGTTTATTTGGCGTTGAAACAAGTGGTGGAAATCCACATGGACCAGCCCCTGCAACTAACAAACCTCAAGAACAGCAAACACACACAGCAAAACCAGAAGGTATTGCCGAAGACAAACAACACTTTTCCCATGAAAATGGAGATCGTGAATATCAACGAGGGAACAGAGATACTGATAAAGGTCATGAAAGATCGGAAGGTGGTTTTGAGGGAAGTCATTTTCATAATCACTCAGAAGATCATCAAAATTCAAGAGGGCATTTTTCTCACAATAAGTATTTAATTTGGGATGAAGTTGTAGCATCACTAACTAAAGAGCATCCTGATTTTTCAATAGTTGCAGTACAAGATGGTATGGCAATGCTGGCATCAGATGGAGCTGAAAATACCCGATCGGCTGATAAATACACCTTTAATGCAAAAACAGGAAAAATAACAGATGTTCAATACAATAAAGATCAACAAAGCCGACAGTCTACTGTAAGAGGTTGGATCTACAAGATTCACGTTGGAAAATGGGCAGGAATCTTCTCTAAACTATTGTCATTTTTTGCTTGTATTATTGGAGTGGCATTAACTGTTACTGGATACTATATGTATATTAAAAAGAAGTTTATCAGAATAAAGTAATTTCATTTCACATCTATTATAAAACGCGTATTGAAGAACAATATTTATTATGTTGTTCTTTTTACGCGTTTATCTAATATATATTAGGCAATACTTCAGAACTATTATTAATTGGAAAACAAACCATTGTCGACTAACACAAGAGGCTTACTTTTTTAACCAATAATTTAATTAATGAAACTTATTATGCAAGAAAAATATTTTCGTACATGCTATACAGTCTAAGAATTCCATAACCTCTTAATTTTTAGAACAGAATAATTCAGTTAAATGATTTCTGTATCCATTAATTAATGTACCAATATACTCTGGTGTGCCATTTTTCTCCACATCATGAAAGTGCATACTTTTTAAAGGTTCCATAGCAACAAAGGCATTCATTCTGTGAAAACCAAATAACACGCCTTCATCAACACTTTTTTGTTGAAAAAACTCTCCAGGTAAAGTAAATGCTGTTTCCGGCGCATTCCAGGTTGTGGTAACCATATATTTTTTCCCTTGCATTAAACCTCCAGTTCCGTAATTAATTGCTGGATTGTCGCTTTTACGACCATCACTTCTATACATTCCCTTTCTGTGTCCTTCTGTAAATACCTTATCAAAATATTCCTTTAAAGTATAAGGCATTCCCATCCACCAAATCGGGAAATGATATATAACTGCATCAGCCCACAAAAACTTATCAACTTCTTTTTCTGCGTTATAAGGATTATTTATATCAACATATTTAAATTCAAATCCGTTTTCCTCAGCAAAAAACGACATATCAACTTTTAGTAATGAGGTATTTAACTCTCCATTAGAATGGGCAAACTTTTTACCCCCGTACACTACAAATATTTTCTTCATTTTATATTTTCTTTCTATTGTCTTATATAATATAGCATGAAATATTATCATAAAAATCAGACTTTTATGGGTAATGTATATTACATAAAACACCTTTATAATAATGTATTACTATTTAATTCCATGCTAATATGTTTGTTATGATATATAAACAGGTTTCTTACAAATAAGTTATGGCCAGATCGTGTTATTAGGTATAACAATAATTAAAGTATCTTAAATTCCTATAAGTTATGCCGAGAGTTTCATTAAGAATCGAATTCTCAACAAATATTATCAAATTACCTGACGCCTCAACAAACAATTATTAATGAAACTTCATCCATCCAATATTATAAAAAGTTTATTTACGCAATTATTTACTTTAATCACACAAATAAATCCTACCAAGCATAACTTTCTGATAATAAGAATAAACAAATCATTAACACATCAATTAAACTTTAGGATTAAACCCTTTGAGAATTTAAAACGATTTGCTGATTCAAAATCTTTTCTACCTTTGCGGCCGATTAAGGTAAATCTGGTTCATCAAATCAGATTGAAAGGGAATCAGGTGAAAATCCTGGACAGTACCCGCTGCTGTAAACTCCATGAAAAGGAAAGGCTCTTAAAGCCACTGTTTCAATAAAATGAAATGGGAAGGCGTCTTTTCCGGAGTAAGTCAGAAGACCTGCCATAGTCACAAGTATCGTAGCTTTCGGGAATAAAAGTGAAGAGACAGACAGGACATTCTAGATAATTCATCCATCTTCTCAACTATCCTTATTGCTACCATTAGTTTAAATGTATAATATATTATTTGAAAAGATGAATTATTTAAAACGTCTCCTTATTGGAGGCTTTGCAATGAGCTTAGCGGTAGTAAAATTACATGCACAAACCAGTGATACACTGATTGTGTTAACTGAAGTAAATGTTACAGAAAATCGTTTATCAAATTTTAATGCCGGTAGTACTGTCTATCAACCAGACCAGGAGTTATTAGGTGAAAAATCTACTTTAGGTCTTAATGAAGTACTTGAATTTTTATCTCCAATGAATATTGATGCTTACGGAACAGGTTCGGCCAGTATTAATGCAAGGGGAGCAGGAAGTAACCGTACTCCTATTTTATGGAATGGTTTTAACCTGCAAAGTATTGCTAACGGTGCAACTGATATATCAACACTTCCGATGATTTTTTCTGATGACATAAAAATGGAAATGGGAGGAAACTCTGCTCTTTTTGGAAGTGGCGCTGTTGGTGGAGTTATTTATTTAGATAACAAAGCCAATTACAAAAACGACAAAAACTCATTTGTAACCATTAATGGAGGTAGTTTTGGCCGTTTTAACGGAGCATCAGGAATTCAGTATGGCACTAAAAATTACAGTGGTGCAATCCGTACATTTTTTTCACAAGCTGATAATGATTTTCCGTTTACAGGAGAATATACATCCGGAGGAACAACTACTACTGTTGACCAGGATTTACCCAATGCCAACATGCATCAGTATGGTGTCATGTCAAATAATCATTTCAGACTTAAGAATGGACAAAACATCAGTGTTCATTTATGGTATCAGGATGTAAATAAACAAATTGCTCCAACAGTAAAAGTACTGGCTAAAGGAAGTACATCTGATGCAGAACAACGTGATAAGGCATTTCGTGGAGCAGCAGAATGGAAAGCTCCGCTTAAAAACGGACTTGTAAGCGTTCGCACAGGACTGTTTTCAACAAAAACACATTACGAAAAACCTTCAACATCAAGTATTACAAATACAACAGGTATAGCCTCTGTGAACGAAGCTGAAATGGATCTTAACCTTACTGATTGGTTTAAATGGAACTTAGGACTTAATTATACATACGAAGAAACAGAATCTTCATCGTATGAAGGTGAAAACAGCAGAAACCGTGTTGCAGCTTTTACTTCGTTTGGTATTAGTAATGCATCGAGTGGTACTTTTGTAAGTTTAAATGGCAGAGGCGAAAAAGCCGGCGATAGTGATTTTACAGTAACTGAAAACATTGGAGTTACTCAACAAATTATTTCAGGTTTATCAGCTAAAGCAAAAGCAGGAACCAGTTATCGCATTCCAACATTTAACGACTTATACTGGTATAGTGCAACTTCTATCGGTAATCCGGATTTACAAGCGGAAACAGGATTTAATTATGAGGCCGGATTACATTATCAAAAAACATTTGCTTCAACAAAACTGCAATTACAGGCTACATGGTACAATAACAGCCTTGAAAAATGGATAAGTTGGGGACAAAGAGAAGATGGGATCTGGACTGTTTACAACCAGGATAAAGCTGAGATTAAAGGAATTGAAATTCAAGCAAATGTGAATACAAACTTTAAAAAGGGATCAGCAGGAATAAACATTAACTATACTAACCAGGATGCAATTGATCCTGATACAGATAAAGAATTAGCTTATGTACCTAAATCAAAAGCCAATGCTGCTGTTTATGCTAAATACAGTAACTTCCGTTTGATGTATGCACATAGTTTTGTGAATGAAAGATACACTACGGCAAGTAACTCAACACTAATGCCTAAATACGATCTTGGTAATATTTCTTTAGAGAAACAATTTGAAGGTAAACTCGATGCCATCCTTTCATTTAAGGTGAATAACATTTGGGATAATCATTACGAAATACGCCAGTATTACCCTATGCCGGGACGTAATTTTGTAATCGGACTTCAAATAAGCTTAAACTAATTATTTACATGATTTCATCTGCCAATTATAACTGGAAAGTAGCAATATCACTAGTAGTTTTATTGCTACTTTCTTTTGTTGCCATATCAGTAGGACCTACTAAAATTACCATCTCACAAATCTGGATGAGCTTAACTCAATCTCAGGATGTTGATTTTGGAATAATTCAAACATTATGGCAACTACGATTACCCCGAATTGTAATGGCGCTATTGGCAGGCATGGCTCTTTCTGCATCTGGAGGAGCTTTTCAATCGGTATTTCGTAATCCTATGTCCGATCCTTATGTTTTGGGCATCTCATCGGGAGCTTCTGTTGGAGCTGCAATTGCCATTATCCTGGGATTAAATTCTCTATTCTTAGGCATTCCCTTCTTTGCCTTTTTAGGAGCAACATCGGCTTTGGGAATGGTTTACTGGTTAGCTTTTAGCTTAAAACAGTCGGAACAAAACACCCTTCTTTTGGCAGGTATAGCCATGAGCTTGATGTTGGGAGCCATTGTTTCGCTGCTTTTGGTTATTAATCGCGAACAAATGGAGAGTATCTATTTCTGGATATTGGGCGGTTTTAATGCAGTTAGCTGGCAACAAATATATATTGTTGGACCAATTGTTATCTTATCCATATTGCTGCTTTTTAATTATTGCAAAGACATGAACCTGCTTTCCATGGGTAATGAAACAGCTCACTCTTTAGGTATTAATGTAAAACAAAAGGTGGCCATCATCTTATTAATCTCAGCTTTATCAGTATCTATAGTAGTTTCGTACAGCGGAGTGATTGGTTTTGTTGGATTGATTGTTCCTCATATGGTTCGTTTTGCCATTGGCGCTGATAACAGACGGCTACTACCTCTGGCTGCCATTTGGGGTGGCATCTTTTTGATCTTAGCAGATACCATTGCCCGAACGGTTATTCAACCCGGAGAGTTACCTGTAGGCAGTATCACAGCATTGTTTGGTGCACCTTATTTCTTTTTCATACTAATTAAAAAAAGCCGTCGCCATGTTTAAGGTAAATAAAGAACTTCAGGAGCAATCAATTGTGATGGAGTTTGAAAACATAAGCTTTAAGGTTGGACCTAAAAAGATCCTGAACGAGGTATCGCACAACTTAAAAGAAGGATGCTTTTATAGCATAGCCGGATGCAATGGCTCGGGTAAAACAACATTGTTGCAAACCTTATTGCAGATCAAAAAAGCCTCATCGGGTAAAATATATTTGCAGGATAAGGTTGAAAATAATGCGCATTACTTCAGTTATGTTCCTCAAAATACTCAGCTGGAGTTTGACTATACTGTTGAAGAGGTTGTAATGATGGGCAGATACCCATACTATTCAGGCATAACAGGTCCCGGTAAGGAAGATAAGGAAAAGGTAAGAAATGCACTAAAGCTTACTGACATTGAACACCTGAGTAAACGCCTGGTAACAACACTAAGCGGAGGTGAACGTCAGCGAGCTATCATTGCCAGGGCATTAGCTCAGGATACACCTATTATGTTTTTGGATGAACCTGTTTCGCAACTGGATATTTACCATCAATTGGAAGTATTAAATCTACTTAGAGAAATAGTAGATACACAAAATAAAACCATAGTAACTGTTCTGCACGATTTAAACCAGGTAAGTAAGTTTACCGATGAAGTAATGGTAATGGACAAAGGAGAAATTGCAGCCTACGGTGCCCCTCATGAAGTTCTGTCACCATCATTACTAAAAGAAATATTCAGAGTAAATGCTGAATGGATATACTCTGAAGACCAAAAACCGCATCTGGTTTTTCATTACCATCACAACAAAAAATAAAAATTATGACACAAGGATTAGTAGTAGTCATCACGGGAAACGGGAAAGGTAAAACTACCTCTGCCCTGGGTATGCTTATGCGCACTTTAGGACACGATAAAAAACCCTGCATGATTCAGTTTATAAAATCATCGACCTCAGGTTATGGTGAAATTACGATGATGAACCGCTTAGGAATTGAAAACTATCAAGGCGGAGCAGGATTCACCTGGGTTGCCACTAAAGACGATACAAAATCAACACTTTTATCTGCCTGGAAACTGGCTAAAGAAAAGATATTAAGTGACGGATACGATTTAATTGTTCTGGATGAAATCAATAATGCTCTTTCTTTACCTAAAAAATTTGAAGAGCCTGTGATTTCTTATAAAGAGGTATTAGAAGTAATCAAAGAAATGAGACAAAAATACCCTGAACGCCATTTGGTTTTAACAGGTCGCTATGCATTGCCTGAGATTATTGAAGAGGCTGATTTGGTTTCTGAAGTCAATGTAATTAAACATCCATATCAAAACGGGATTAAAGCTCAACCCTGTATTGAGTTTTAAGAATCATTTAATAAAATAAAAACATGTTTATTACATTATTGAGTCGTATTAATGTAAAAGGGCATGTTATTAATAATATAAGCATAATGAAAGGGTATTTAAACCGCCTTCATGTAAAAGCGTTAAAAAAATCATTAAATGAAGCGTTAAGAAAGAAAAGCTGTTTGAGCGCAGCGAGTTCTTTTCTTTTAGCGTAGTTTTATGATTTTTAGCTTTTTCATGTCAGCGGCGGCTCTTTTTGTTTACTTTTTCGAGCTGCAGCGAAAAAGTAAAAGCCCGTCGGCTTAAGACAAAAGTATCGCAATTTGAAGAAGATTATTTTTATTGAACACTTGTGTTTAAGAACAACAGCCTGTTAAGTTCACAATAAGTCAATATATATTAAACGAACCATGAGAATCAATAGATTTACAAAATTAAAGAGTCATCTGGTTATAATCGTGCTGACCTTTTTATTGTCAGCTTGTAATCAAAATGGAAACCAGAAAAAATCAACTATTCATTTTGTTGACTCCAATGGAACTCAACTTGATTTAGATACAATACCTCAACGTATTATTTCGTGCTCACCTGCCATTACCGAAGTTATGTTTGCGTTGCATGATGATAACAGATTGATTGGCAGAACGGATTATTGCAATTATCCTCCGGAGGTAGTAAACATATCTTCTATTGGCGGATTAAGAAATCCTTCATTAGAAAAGATGCTTTCGTTAAAACCTGATTTGGTATTGGCTTCTACGCATTTTAAAAATGAAACGGCCAAACAGATTGATCAACTGGGAATGCCTTTTGCCTGGCTTATGGATCAAAAATCTATTGAGGGAGCAGGTAGTTTAATTTTAAATATAGGAAAGCTTATTGGCAGTGAAGAAAAAGCCGATTCATTATGGAAATATATTCAGGCAGATATAAAACACACTATTGATTTGATACCTAAATCAGCTAAAAAACCTACTGTTTACTATGTGGTTGGCTTTGGTAAGGGAGGCGACCATACTGCCGGAGGAAATACATTTATTTCGGAATTGATTAATAAAGCCGGAGGTATTAATATTGCTCAGGATGTAAACGGATGGAATTACAATCTGGAGACCTTAATGCAAAAAGATCCGGATATTATTATACTTCCTCCTACATTAAAGGAGAGCTTTTGTGAACATGAACATTATAAGGAGTTAAAGGCTGTAAAAAACAATCGTGTGTATGCAGTAAATCATCATATGGTACAATTAAATGGTCCTCGTATTCATTTGGCGCTTCGTATTTTTGCTGAGATATTTTATCCTGATGTTAAGTTTAATAATGAAACGGCCGCAGTACAATCGATCCGGAAGTTGTATTAAGAGGGGGTGTTAATTCAACCTATTGCTTCCCCAACGCTACTGTGCGTGTCCTCACACGTTGATTGAAGAATGATTTCTGCTCTAGCCGCAGGGATCTTTATTTGACCTACGTACTGAAGGGGCAACTAAAAAATTAAGCTGTCCTTACAGGACGCTGAGTTACTTGATACATAATACCCCAGGCAATGCCTGGGGCTGAAGTGACCTGGACTTTCAGTCCGATAATCTGTATTGATGAGGATTTGTAACTTTTGACTTTCAGCTCTCTATCCCAACGCTACTGAGCGTGTCCTCACTCGTTGATTGAAGAATGATTTCTGCTCTAGCCGCTGGGATCTTTATTTGACCTACGCACTGAAGGGGCAACTAAAAAATTAAGCTGTCCTTACAGGACGCTGAGTTACTTGATGCATAATACCCCAGACAATGCCTGGGGCTGATGTGAATTGGACTTTCAGTCCGATTATCTGTATTGATGATGATTTGTTACTTTTGACTTTTGACTTTTGACTTTCGACTTTTGGCTTTTGGCTCACTACCACTTATTCCAGTGCAAAATAGATTCATCCCATTTGTCTTTTGGTTGCTCTTCGCCAGTTGGATATCCTATTGCAATTACATTCAACGGTATTTTATCTGTTGGAATATTTAAAATGGTTTGAACTTCTAATTCACGATCTTTTATAGGATGAACTCCGGTCCATACAGCGCCTAGCCCCATGCTCTCTGCAGCCAACAGAATGTTTTGTGTTGCCGCTGAACAATCCTGAATCCAATATGGCTGAGCATCACCATCCAGGGCTTTTGACAGATCTCCACATACCACAATTGCAGCTGTTGCCTGTTTTAGCATCTTGGCATAAGGAAGAGTCTCTGCTAATTCATCCAAAACAGCTCTATCCTGAATAGCCACATAAGCCCATGGACGTTTATCAACTGCCGTAGGCGCAGCCATACCAGCTTTAACCATCATGGTTAATTGTTCTTGCGATACTTTTTCTGAAGTATAATGACGTACACTTTTTCGATTGAAAATAGTAACTAAGGTTTCGTTTGTAATCATATCAGGATTGTATGAAGGTTCTTTACCATCTACTAGTGTTTTATAAACATCAAAAGGCTTTGCTAATCGTTTACCATAACCGTAGTAAAAGCTTTCTTCGAAGATAACAGGTTTTAATTTTTCAATATCTACCTGGTTCTTTTCATTTAACAGATTTGCATCTACTTTTGTATCTATTACTTTACCTATAAACTGAACATGCGATCCTAAATGAAAGGTATCTGTAACTTCGCACTCAATAACTATAGGAAACTCGCCAATATATGGAGCATTTACATAATCGCCTTTAACAGGAGTTAAACCAAGCTTCTTGAATTTATCTTCATCTCTACCTGAAATATTTCCAACATAATCTGTTTCAACCACAAATTTCTCTGAAGGTACATTAACTGTAAAATATCCTGTAGCCAGTATATTTTCATAGGTTTGTCTGGTTCTTTGTAGAGAAACTGCAATACTCAATGGATTAGAGTTGGCAATACCAGTCCATGCTGCAGTCATAATATCAGGCTCTCCATCTTTACTGTATGATCCAATCACCAAAGCTGGTTTTGGCATGATATAACCTTTTACGCCAACAGATTTCTTCTCATTTCCAGAATAATCAATATCTGTTTCTGAATGTTGCATTGCTGATTCCGGCTTATCATGAGGCGGCTTGTCTCCATGTTTATGGTGATGATCTCCTCCCCTTCCTTGGGTAAGTTGAATAACTAATACTACAATTACAATGGCTAATACAATATTTAATAGTGTGGATTTATTTTGCATGGCTATTTTATTTTTTTGTTTTTAATGAAGGAACTGAGTTAAGTAAACATCCGGTTGGACAAAGCTGACACCAGGGACGATTGAATACTAATGATAATATTACAATCACCAAACCTGCAATAAGCATAATGTTAGATGCTACTGCAAAAGAAAAAGCTTTAAAAGGTTCCATATCTGTTAAAGGCAAAGTAAAACCTAACAGCAAGCTTACCCAAATAAATGTAAGATATACAGAACGTAAGGTGACTTTAGAAATTTTTAATTGTAAACCTCGCTTTTTAAATGGTGATACTTTTGAAGCCAGAACCTGTAAAGCTCCCATTGGACATAAATAGGTACAATAGTAGTTTTTATGCCCAAGTAATCCCATGGCAATGGCCAGTATTAATATAGCTATCAGCTCCCAGTTACTCTGCCAGGGTAATCCTTTTACCAACCAGTTATACAATGTTTCGGTTGATAGCATTTGTTTTAACCATAATCCAAATACACCTAGTATGGCCACTAAATAATACCAATAATATTTACGAAACCATTTTTTTAACGTCATACTTAGCGACACTAATAAAAGTATGATTGTTAATACTGGTTGTATAATCTGTTTGAAAGATATACTCTGACTTTGATAACGTATAGCCAGATAGTTTCCCATGGCTTTATGAACCGTTTTAATTATTGCATTACTACTATAAGTAGCTCCTGTAATGGCATCTACAGATTTTAATGCGGTAATGGTATCCACCGGCAAATCATTCCATGAGGCAAAGAGTCCTTTTTGAGCGATATGTGCGATATACTCAGGTGATTCTTCATTTTGTAGAAGCTGTACATTAGTAATAACATTATCCTGATTAAAATAAATCATTAAAGGCGTTTCTCCGGCATAACCCTGAAATTTAGCATCGAAATTTCTTGAATATAAGGCTTTTGAAATTACATTATCATTCTTATCAAGAATAGTAATACTATTGTCTGAATTTTCATCAAGCGCAGTAGCGTCTGAAACTACTTTTTGAATATCGCTTAATGAGTAGGTGACTTCCTCCTGTGGTTTTAACCATTCAAAAGTAGCCCCTCCCCTTATGGCAACAGCCACCAGAATCAGAAAAACAACAATACAATTGTATATGCTGTTAGCAGATAACTTTTTGGTCATATTAGTTTGTTTATTGGTATGTGATGTTTGTCTACGGGATGGTAAACAAAGTTAATTTTAAGGAGAAATAAAACTTAGTGATCTTAATTAACAACACATTAACAAGATAAGGGAATTTATTAAGTACTTACATAAGATATAACTTTTATGTACTGTTAATATAATTCTCCTCCCAATGCTACTGCTTGTGTCCTCACGCGTTGATTGAATAATATTTTCGCTCAAGCCGCCAGGCTCTTCATTTTTAGCTTGATCTAATAACGGAAGCAATAACATCAAGGCTGCACCTGCTTCTCTCATAAAACTACGGTTCTTACATCGGAAGCGTTGAACTCATCCTTTCGTGTCTCAAGGATTCAAACAGCACCGCTTTTACCGACTACAGAATCTTGTTTAATGGTTCACCAGCTGAGGCCATTCTCTCCATACTTACATAGATAACACAGGGTATAAATTATACATTTATTACATATAAAATATGGAAATACGCATTGACAGAGCTTAAACAGGAAGATGCAAGTGTATAACCTATCTGAAATATTTTTGATTCTAAATTGCAGATGCAATTTGCTATCTGAAAAAGTTTAGGAAGGAAAATGTTAGTGCAATTACCCATATGAAATATTTTAGATACTAAATTGTTGATGCAATTTCTTATCTGTATAAATTTAGGAAGGAAAATGTTGGTGCAAAACCTATATGAAATATTTTAAATACTAAATTGTTAATGCAATTTCTTATCTAAATAAATTTAGAAAGGAAAATGCTGATGCAATTACCTATAGGAAATATTTTAGATACTAAATTGTTGATTCAATTTCTTATCTGTATAAATTTAGAAAGGAAAATGTTGGTACAATTGAAGAAGCCGATATTCAAGAAAATAAATCCATTGTCAACCTTATCTATAAAATGACTTCACTAAAAATAACATACCTGATTTTAATTTTTATTGCAATAACAAGTTGTAATAAGAATCATCAATCTGAAGAAGGGATTTTAAGTGATATCTTTCCTCAATTAATTGATAGTCTACATTTAAAATGGAATCCTCTTCCTTTGCCTCCACCTCAGCCTATTTTTGATAAGGACTCTAACCTTGTTGGCGTGGACTCTATTAATATGAAACAGATTATAACAGAACATCAAAAATATCTGGACAGATTAGATTCAATTGATTCAAGAACACTCATTGCAATAACCGATACTTGCTTTATAATAAACTGCGATGATTTAACATCCAGTACTTATAGCAATGATAATTTAGTCTGTAAACTCATAATACTAAATGAAAGCAAAACAAAAGTATCGCAACCGTTAAATCCAGTTAAAATAGATATCCCAAATAATTTCAAACTTATTAAAAAACAGGATTCAAATATTTGGACTACCCTTAGAAACAGAAAATTTGCCGGACTACTTGAATTTTCAAAAATATATCAACTAGAAAATAATGATTTTGGTTTACTGCAAGTTAATTACTATTACAATGAGCTAAACGGATATAGTTACTTTATAATTATAGAAAAGCTTGAGGGGAAATGGCAAATAAAAAAACTATTCAGAAATTGGGAAACATAGGAAATACCATCGGCAACTGAGTAAGCTACCGAAAGACTAGTAAACTATTGGATAATCAACCCATCACATAATATAATGAGCATCCTTCCACCAAACTAACCCTCCTCATGAAAAAGCGCTCTATTCTCTTTTATATCCCCCTGCATGCTGCATAAATTCTGCAGTATTATAGTTATTTCTATTGAATATTTAGTTTTTGCTTATACTTTTGCCGGACAAACAAATTAAATAAATATAATATTATGACTATACCTATTGGATTAAAGGCTGAAAAAGAAATAACTGTTGAAGTAAAAGATACTGCTAAAGTACTTGGTTCGGGAGGACTTGATGTATATGGTACTCCGGCTATGATTGCGCTAATGGAAAACGTAGCAATGACAATGATTGGTTCGTATTTACCTGAAGGCGGTGATTCTGTTGGTATTAAAATGAATGCTGACCATATGAAAGCGTCTCCTGTTGGTGCTAAAATTAAGTGCGAAGCAACTATCTCTGAAGTTGACGGAAGAAAAGTATCTTACGAGATTGTATGTACTGATGAATCTGGTGCTACTATTGGTAAAGCTTCTCACGACAGGTTTGTTGTTGATGTGGAAAGATTTTTAAGTAAGTTGTAAAACAACCACCCCGTCAGGTATTCGTCCTCATACCTGCCACCCCTCCTTAAAAAGGCGGGGAATATTTTAGAGAGAGTAACAAATCTCTTTTGAAGGATACAACTTTGCATGCTGTAAATAAAATTCTCCTCCTTCAGAAGGAGGAGTACCCGAGGTACAAGGGGGAGGTGGTTTTTTATTAGTTCTTGCTCAAGCCGCTGGGCTCTTCATTTTTGGCTTAGCCCAAAAACAAAGCAAAAAACCCAAGGCTGCACCTGCCTCTCTCATAAAACTACGGTTGTTTGACTGAAATCGTTTAAACTCGCTGGCTCAAGCAAAAACGATTTTTAACCGTCAAGCCAACCTTGTTTTATGGTTCACCAGCTGAGGCCATTCATTCCATACTTACATAGATAGCATATGGTTTAAATTATAATATTACAGCTTATGAAGTATGGAATAAGCGCGGTGGCCGGTTCAATTGACTCAGAGCGGCAAGCAACCCTCTTTTGCAACATTGATATACAGCGGAATACATAAATGTAAAAGAGTTACTTTTATACTTTCTATAATAAACAGATCGACATCCATTCATACTAGTAGAAATTATACATAAAATCGGTTAAACAAACAGCAAACAAGCCTTGTTTACTTTATTTTAGAATTAGTATATTACACAATGTAACAAGGAAAATGAGAAATTAGGTATAGACAATATTATAGTAGATACCGACATTAATAGTAAATCAATTAATCTTTATTATTATTCTGTATGCAAATAGCCACTAAAGATCTAAGTTTCTATACTTTTTTTACAAAGTATTCCTTAATGGAAGACTATGGATTTACTTCTGGTTTAATAAGCAGATTATACAAGAAACTATTGCCCTCCATTCCTGAGGAAGATACTTTTGAATATTTTTTATTCAAAAACAAGAAAGATATTGATTACATATTCAGCACACTTGACTTTAATATCACCGAAGAAAATCACATTTCTAAAGATCTTACATTAAGTATAAAAGCCTTATGTACCAAGATAGCAGCATTTGGACTAGATAGTGATATCAATTATAAATTTAAAATCCTAAAATTAAACAACAGATGTTTCGAGATTCTGCTTAATAAAATGAGCACATTAGATTGCAGAGATGATCAAAAAGTAAGATATCTGATTCACCTTTTAAATGATATTGAAAATAATATTACTTCATTAAGAAAGTATAAAAATAAGATAGGTATTAGTCTGCACCTTACAATTGTTACCAGAAGAATACTAGAGTATATTGAAAGAGTCAAGGAGTTAATCAATTTAAGTTTAAATATAAACTCACCAACTCATTGGAAAAAAATTATTACAAACCACCTTGCCTATAATAAGAAAAAATACAGCTTAAGAAGGTTTATTGTTCGGCATTTAGATTTGCTGATATTTGAAGCAGTAGAACATACCTCCAGTAAAGGTGAAAAGTATATTGCAGAAACAAACAAAGAATACTGGCGATTTTTATATAAGTCGATGCTTGGAGGTGCGCTAATTGCACTTTTCGCACTTTTTAAAATATACTTTGGGTCAAATTACCAATTTGATGCAGTGGGTGATGCAATAATTTTTAGTTTGAATTATGCGATATGTTTTATTTTGGTTAAACAATTAGGAGGTATTATTGCTACAAAACAACCGGCAATGACGGCCTCTACTATAGCCAAGCATATAGATAAAAACAATAACCTGCAAATAGATTCTAAAAAAGAGATTATTAAGATTATTAGAAAAGCTCTAGGTAGTCAGTTTATATCATTAGTAGGGAATTTTACTATGGCACTGATTATTGCCTCCCTCATATACACCATCTTTGCTCAATTTGGAATGCAAAAGATACTAGGTATAAAACCTGATTATTTAATGAAAGATATAATGCCCACATTTAGTTTATTTGGATATGCTGCCACTGCAGGAATTTTTCTGGCTTTATCGGGTATAATTTCGGGGTATGTTGATAATAAAGTTGTTGCCTCAAGAGCTGCACATAGAATAGCTAATACCAAACTTTTTTTTAACAGTCAGAAAATAGCCGATTTTATTCTGCATAAAGGAGGTTCTTTAATGGGAAACATTACTCTGGGATTTTTCCTTGGCAGCGCATTTCTTTTAAGCTATATATTCTCCTTCTCAATTGACATCCGACATATTGCCTTTAGTACTTCATATCTTGGATACTCCATAATGAGTCAGCCATTTGAGACTACAATGATTATTAAAGCTCTATTAGGGATATTAATTATAGGACTTACAAACCTTGTGGTAAGTTTTTCAATAACCTTGGTTTTAGCTTTAAAATCGAGAGGTGCAACATTCTTATTTATTCCTCAATTATTTATGTATTCAGTAAAAGATTTCTTTAGTAATCCCCTTGACTATTTTATTGTGCGAGATAATAATAACAATAATAAGTAGGAAGTAAGGAGTTAGTAATTTATACTGGAATTAAAGGAAACCAATGAATCAATAACTTTTTCTAAAGCTCGAAGACTTTAACAAATTAGAGAAAATTGAGATAGTTTATAAAGATATAAACAGATTGCAAGTCAACGTTTATACATAAATACTATCGTATTGTTGATAAAATTAATAGATGACAGTTAGAAGAACTTTAAAAGATTTTGATCCATCCGATTTTATGCTTATAATCATTTATTCTATTATCGATAAATAATCTCCAACCCCCTATAAACGCAAAAAGAGCAACCGAAACATGTTCGATTGCTCTTTTTTAAAAGTCGGCGGCGACCTACTCTCCCACAGTACGCAGTACCATCGGCGCTAATGGGCTTAACTTCTCTGTTCGGAATGGGAAGAGGTGGAGCCCCATCGCTATAACCACCTGAATGTCTTTCTAGATTTTTGATAATAGATAAGAGATTTATAGACTCTATCTATTACAACATTCTATCAATATTTTTTTGCAGTCTATTATCTCTGATCTCTCATCTAATAGTCTGTTTTACATACCAGCTCCAATCAAAATCACAGTCTTCACTATTACGCCCAACTAAAAGTTTCGGGTAATTAGTACTGCTCGGCTTTGATGTTACCACCTTTACACCTGCAGCCTATCAACGTCATCGTCTTTAACGTCCCTCAAGGATATCTCATCTTGAAGCAGGCTTCGTGCTTAGATGCTTTCAGCACTTATCCCTTCCAAACTTAGCTACCCAGCAATGCTCCTGGCGGAACAACTGGTGCACCAGAGGTTTGTCCAACGCGGTCCTCTCGTACTAACGTCAGGTCTTCTCAAATATCCTACGCCCACAACAGATAGGGACCGAACTGTCTCACGACGTTCTGAACCCAGCTCGCGTGCCACTTTAATGGGCGAACAGCCCAACCCTTGGGACCTTCTCCAGCCCCAGGATGTGACGAGCCGACATCGAGGTGCCAAACCGCTCCGTCGATATGAGCTCTTGGGAGCGATCAGCCTGTTATCCCCGGAGTACCTTTTATCCTTTGAGCGATGGCCCTTCCATGCGGAACCACCGGATCACTATGTCCTACTTTCGTACCTGGTCGACTTGTCGGTCTCACAGTCAAGCTTCCTTGTGCCATTACACTCTGCGGACGGTTACCAATCGTCCTGAGGAAACCTTTGAAAGCCTCCGTTACTCTTTTGGAGGCGACCACCCCAGTCAAACTACCCACCAAACAATGTCCTCATTGCTGAGTTAGGCCACAGATAAGCAAAGGGTCGTATTTCAAGGGTGACTAAACTACACCTGGCGATGCAGCATCAACGTCTCCGACCTATCCTACACATTACTTACCCACAACCAATGTTAAGTTGCAGTAAAGGTTCACGGGGTCTTTCCGTCCCGTTGCGGGTAATCGGCATCTTCACCGATACTACAATTTCACCGAGCTCATGGTTGAGACAGTGTGCACATCGTTACACCATTCGTGCAGGTCGGAACTTACCCGACAAGGAATTTCGCTACCTTAGGACCGTTATAGTTACGGCCGCCGTTTACTGGGGCTTCAATTCAAACCTTCGCTTACGCTAAGCTCTCCTCTTAACCTTCCAGCACCGGGCAGGTGTCAGGCCTTATACGTCTTCTTTCGAATTTGCAAAGCCATGTGTTTTTGATAAACAGTCGCATGCACCATTTCTCTGCGGCCTACCGAAGTAGGCGCCCCTTTTCCCGAAGTTACGGGGCTAATTTGCCGAGTTCCTTAACCATGAATCACTCGAGCGCCTTAGTATACTCAACCCAACTACGTGTGTCCGTTTACAGTACGGGCTCCTATACTCGCTTTTCTTGGTACTGGCTGCTTCTCTTCGCTTCGGCCGAAGCCTAGGCTCAACGTACTATTCCGTCAGTACGTAGAAATCTCACCAATACGTCACTTTTGTCGTATAGCAGGTGCAGGAATATTAACCTGCTCTCCATCCACTACCCCTTTCGGGTTCGCGTTAGGTCCCGACTAACCCTGATCCGATTAGCGTTGATCAGGAAACCTGAGTCTTTCGGCGTGCGGGTTTCTCGCCCGCATTATCGTTACTTATGCCTACATTTGCTTTTCTAACCGCTCCACACAACATCGCCATTGTGCTTCAAGGCTGTTAGAATGCTCCCCTACCACTTGTACAATGTACAAATCCATAGCTTCGGTAGTATACTTATGCCCGATTATTATCCATGCTCGATCGCTCGACTAGTGAGCTGTTACGCACTCTTTAAATGAATGGCTGCTTCCAAGCCAACATCCTAGCTGTCTATGCAATCAAACCGCGTTTGTTCAACTTAGTATACATTTGGGGACCTTAGCTGATGGTCTGGGTTCTTTCCCTTTCGGACACGGACCTTAGCACCCATGCCCTCACTCCTATTCATCATCTTACAGCATTCGGAGTTTATCAGGAGTTGATAGGCGGTGAAGCCCTCTCGTCCAATCAGTAGCTCTACCTCTGTAAGATTAAAATAAGGCTGCACCTAAATGCATTTCGGGGAGTACGAGCTATTTCCAGGTTTGATTGGCCTTTCACCCCTACCCACAGTTCATCCAAATACTTTTCAACGTAAACTGGTTCGGTCCTCCATTCCGTGTTACCGGAACTTCAACCTGACCATGGGTAGATCACCTGGTTTCGCGTCTAGCGCAGCTAACTATTTCGCCCTATTCAGACTCGCTTTCGCTTCGGCTCCGTTACTGAACAACTTAACCTCGCTAACTACGACTAACTCGTAGGCTCATTATGCAAAAGGCACGCCGTCACCATATAATGGCTCCGACCGCTTGTAAGCGCACGGTTTCAGGTACTATTTCACTCCCCTGTTCGGGGTACTTTTCACCTTTCCCTCACGGTACTGGTTCACTATCGGTCTTTCAGGAGTATTTAGCCTTACCAGATGGGCCTGGCAGATTCACACAGAATTTCACGTGTTCCGCGCTACTCAGGATACTACTAGATTTTATTTGCTTACGTGTACAAGACTGTCACTTTCTACGGTTGTTCTTTCCAAAACATTTCACTTCACGCATAAAACCACAACGTAGTCCTACAACCCCAATGTTGCCTAAACAACATTGGTTTGGGCTAGTCCCCGTTCGCTCGCCACTACTTAGGGAATCACTATTGTTTTCTTCTCCTCCAGGTACTTAGATGTTTCAGTTCCCTGGGTTTGCCCCCCGAAGGGTGACTGGTCATCAACCAGCCGGGTTGCCCCATTCAGAAATCTGCGGATCAATAAATATTTGCTTCTCCCCGCAGCTTATCGCAGCTTATCACGTCTTTCTTCGCCTCTGAAAGCCTAGGCATCCACCGTACGCCCTTGCTTACTTTCTTGTTGGTTTCGCTTATGCTTTGCGCATAGCTAACCTATGATTTTGATTGTTTTGCCAATATGTCAATGTACGTTTTTCGCTTTTTGCGAATGTGAAATGCACTACTTATTAATTAGTAGTAAGTTGTCAGTACTAAGTTCTCAGTTGATTGTCTAAAGCTTATCACTTTTTACTTTCTACTTTTAACTTTGTACTATTGTTAAAACTCTCTCCAGAAAGGAGGTGTTCCAGCCACACCTTCCGGTACGGCTACCTTGTTACGACTTAACCCTAGTTATCAGTTTTACCCTAGGCCGCTCCTTACGGTAACAGACTTCAGGTACCCCCGACTTCCATGGTTTGACGGGCGGTGTGTACAAGGCCCGGGAACGTATTCACCGCGTCATTGCTGATACGCGATTACTAGCGAATCCAGCTTCACGGAGTCGAGTTGCAGACTCCGATCCGAACTGAGACAGGCTTTAGAGATTAGCATCACATCGCTGTGTAGCTGCCCTTTGTACCTGCCATTGTAACACGTGTGTAGCCCTGGACGTAAGGGCCGTGCTGATTTGACGTCATCCCCACCTTCCTCGCGGTTTACACCGGCAGTCTTGTTAGAGTCCCCACCTTGACGTGCTGGTAACTAACAACAGGGGTTGCGCTCGTTATGGGACTTAACCCGACACCTCACGGCACGAGCTGACGACAACCATGCAGCACCTTGTAAATAGTCCGAAGAAAGAAGCATCTCTGCTTCATGCAATCTACATTTAAGTCCAGGTAAGGTTCCTCGCGTATCATCGAATTAAACCACATGTTCCTCCGCTTGTGCGGGCCCCCGTCAATTCCTTTGAGTTTCATTGTTGCCAACGTACTCCCCAGGTGGATTACTTAATGCTTTCGCTCAGTCGCTGACGATGTATTGCCAACAACGAGTAATCATCGTTTACGGCGTGGACTACCAGGGTATCTAATCCTGTTCGCTCCCCACGCTTTCGTGCATCAGCGTCAATTATAGCTTAGTAAGCTGCCTTCGCAATCGGTGTTCTGTGTTATATCTATGCATTTCACCGCTACACAACACATTCCGCCTACCTCAACTAAATTCAAGACTATCAGTATCAATGGCAGTTTTACAGTTGAGCTGCAAGATTTCACCACTGACTTAATAGTCCGCCTACGCACCCTTTAAACCCAATAAATCCGGATAACGCTCGCATCCTCCGTATTACCGCGGCTGCTGGCACGGAGTTAGCCGATGCTTATTCATACGGTACCTTCAAAAAGCTTCACGAAGCTCACATTATTCCCGTATAAAAGCAGTTTACAACCCATAGGGCAGTCTTCCTGCACGCGACATGGCTGGTTCAGCCTTCCGGCCATTGACCAATATTCCTCACTGCTGCCTCCCGTAGGAGTCTGGTCCGTGTCTCAGTACCAGTGTGGGGGACCTTCCTCTCAGAACCCCTAGACATCGTCGCCTTGGTGAGCCGTTACCTCACCAACTAGCTAATGTCACGCATGACCATCTTATACCGCCGAAACTTTACTTGTCTTACCATGCGGTAAAACAAGACTATAGGGTATTAATCCAAATTTCTCTGGGCTATCCCCTTGTATAAGGCAGGTTTCATACGCGTTACGCACCCGTGCGCCGGTCGTCAGCGGAAGCAAGCTTCCCTGTTACCCCTCGACTTGCATGTGTTAGGCCTGTCGCTAGCGTTCATCCTGAGCCAGGATCAAACTCTTCGTTGTATAAAAATTGTTTTGCCAATTAAATGGCTATAATTCCTTACAAGAGTTTTAACTCAAAGAACAAACTTTACTTTCCTTTTATTAAGTGTGCATTTCAATATTTTCAAAGAACGTTTTCTTCTTTATTCAGCATCAAGGCATAAATAAATCAGAACTCTTTATATCTTGTAAACTCATTTAAGACTCTTCTTAAATAATGTTTATTTCAATCTTTTTTTTTACTCCTTAACCTTCGTTAAAGCGTCGCTCTAAAAGCGGATGCAAAGATAACAACTTTATTTTCTCTTTTCCAAATAAAATTTGAAAAATTTTTATTTAATTTTTCAAGCTTTACTTCCAATTTAAATTGCTGTTTTCCACCAATTTAAAACCCTTCTCATAGTCTCAGTTTTTATCTTCTTGCCCTTCTTTAAAAGCGGCTGCAAAGATAAGCGATTTTAATTCTTAAAACCAAATTTATTTTTAAAAATAATTTAAAAATTTTTATCTGATTTTTCAACTTCTAAAACCTCCTCTTTTTCAAGACTTTCTTCCCCTTAAAGTTGCTCATTATTTCAATCTTTCTTTCGCGCCTCTCGTTCAAAGCGGGTGCAAAACAACTGCTTTTATTTTTATATTCCAAACTTTATTCAGATTATTTTTTGCGCAGAATTCAAAGATAAGTCGCAATAATCATTTTGTCAAGTCGTTAAGAAGGAAAAGTTTTTCTGAAAAAATAATCATACACATAAACTGCATACAATTCTAATCGAATCTGACATGTATTATACCAAGTAAAATATTGCAACGCCTTCAGGAAAGATAAATCTTTTATGATCTGATAATAATATTATGCTTGCTCAAATTCTTTCATAAACATTAGAATATCTAATGTGAATCAAGAGTTAAAAGTATAGTTTAAAAACGCAGCAGATAGTTTACCAAATGCATGAACTATCAAACCTTTGGTAGATCTAACTTTACTAGCACTTTGTATATCTGTTTTCTCAATAAGCCAGGCAAACATTGCTTCAATAGGTTGTCTCACTCTAGAAACAGCAGTGGAAAACAAATCGTCTGCTGCTTTTATCCTTTGTTTTATAATATTATACATTCCTTTCACCGCTTTAATTGGCGTAAGCATCTCTCAGCTCTACTGCTCTACGCTAAAAGAAAAGAACTCACCCAATTAAGAACCTTGTGGAATTTGTTACTCAAATCCCTACAAGTTCTAAATTGTGCTCAAACAGCTTTTCTTTTTTAACGCTCCGTTTAATTATTTTCTTAACGCTTTAACATGCTAGGCGGCACTAAAGACCCAATACAACTTTTCTTAAGTGGAGATTTCTAATAGTCTTCAAACCTTCATGTTCCCTGTTCCATTCTACCTTTTCCTTAAAACCTATCTTGTTTTTTGGCTCACCTGATGATGCCGGGGCTCCCGGTTTCAGGAGTAAATGTGTTTAGTCTGAGATATTTCTTTTGTAGATTAGACGAGATGTTTTTTATTTTAAGAAAATGCTGCATCAACGGAAACATTTCTCCTCCTTATTTCAAGGAGGAGTACGGTGAGGTACGAACCGGGAGGTGGTTGTAGACCTTTTCATAAAAAAATAAAAGTCACAGCTCCAAATCTTAAGAGAATAGGTTTTAAACATAAAACAATCCACTATGCCCTAAGCGCTAATCTCTATGCCTCAAAATCAATTACCTGTTCCCTGTTCCTTTATCCCTTCTAACTTGTTCCTTGTTCCTTGTTACCTTCTACCTTGTTACCTTCTACCTTCCTTCCATAACTAAAACAAAAAAAGCAACGCCTTGTGAGCATTGCTTTATACTTTAACAAATCCCTGATTGGTTATTGATTTTTAATTTTCGGCCAGGTTTTCGTTAGTAATATCAGCAGAAGCATCCTCTCCAATATTGTTGCTTGCTGATTTTTTAGAATGCCTTGCTGTAATCGTTTTGTTGTATTGATTGATTAACTCATTAATCTGTCCAATTACTGTAGTGTAATTTTCTGTTTTTTCAATGAGCGCATATGATTTTAAATAATCAATAAGCTCATTATGTCGGGCCGTAATTGTATTTCGTAATTCAATTACTTTAATATCCGCATCTTCAGCAGTTACTTTTACCTTATCTAAAAAACATTCATTAAACAAAGTATTAGCCTCTTTTAGTTCATTAACCCAATCGGTAAGATTTAAAGTGGCAATACCTTCAGCCTTAGGTTCCCATTTTGTAAGGATATCGTCGATGGCACTGGTTTCGTACTGATAATTATAATGTATAATTTTTTTTCCGTACACATCCAATTCCTTTTTAAGATCGATAGCTTTGGCACAAACTTCCTCGTTGTAATGGTGCGTGTAAGCATCTACAATATTGTAAATACTTCTTAATGCTGCATCTCTGCGCTTATCAATCTTAAATAATTGAACTGTAAATGATTTTTGGCTTAACTTTTTATTAGTTATTTGTAAAAGTGAAAGCGGTTCGTTTATAGCATTGTATTGATCTTGTACTTTTAATGCTTCCGGATTGTTTGTCAGTATTATTTGCTGAAAGTTATCGCAATACTGAATAAACTCATTGTTACGTAGATTTTTTAAATAAATTGTCTTTATCATTATTTTAAAAGTTTAGGGACTTTGTTAAAGCATATCAAATATAATATTTTTTTTTACAATAACGCTATATGTATCTTTGGTCTGTAATATTTATTCATATATAGAAATAATGTTATGGGAATTAATGTTTTGCACTTGTTTTGATATAAATAACCTATGGCAAAAACCCATAATTACTTTTTTACAATAATTACCAAATACGGAAAAGCTGTTTTTATTTTTTTTCGGTTTTCCCAGAAGTTGGGAAAAGTTGATTTCATTTTTTTTTGACTTTCCTGAAGTTGGGAAAAGCTGTTTTCATTTTTTTTCGGTGTTCAAAAACTATGGAAAACCTGTTTTCGTATTTTTTTTAGCTCTCAAAAAGTGTGGAAATGTTGTTTTCAATTTTTTTTGACTCTCCCCCTCCTCTGGTTTGTAGATTCATGGAAGCACTCTATAAAAACCGACTCCGATTAACATCAAAATTTTTTAAACCCACCTAAAACCTTATTTATTATCGTTACATATTATTAATTGCATATAACTATTTAAAATACGTTTGAAACTTTTGAATATTAAAGAAGTATATTCATACTTTAAAAATTAATAACACATTCCTAAGTGTACCTTAATTGCATAAACCCGATAATCCATTGATACAATCTATAGGAAATATAAACGTAGGTTACTACGCTTACTGAACCCAATATGGTTATATAAATGTAGTTAATGACGGATACATTTTTAAAGGTGGACTTAGGAAAGAGTTAGGCTTCATCCATGAAGTGATTACACATTGAGAATGAAAATTAACTTTGAAAAATCAGATAGATTAGCTGAAATTATATATGATAGTTGTTTATCAATAGATAGCTATCATTTTAATGGTGCGTATAAATTAAAAACAAGTAAGAATGAAAAGCTAAATAGATTGTATCAATCATTAATAGATATTCATGCACTAAATTTATCAACTGAAGAAAAGTACAAATTAAAAGTTGAAAAATTTGCCGAAGCTTATGGTTATAAAGACGATTTAAAAAAAGGAGAAGATTTCTTGAAATTGACTTTTGATGAAGAAAAGGTTCTTGAAAGACTTACTAAGGCTTATTGGCAAACATCTCCAATTCGAATAACTCTTAATGGCAGTAATCCAGAAGAAAGCCTGAAAAACTTTATTGATAAGCATTACAGTAAAGAGCCTTGCAAAAAAGTTATGTTTGAAACTATTCTCAGGCAAGAACCTACAGAAGTTGAAATCGAAAAAGAGTTTTGGGAAAACTGCACAAGTGTTACAGATATTGATAGTTTCTGCAATATTTATCGAGAACATTTAGGTAAAAGATTAATGGAAGTAGATGAGACATTTTATGATATGGATACAATTCTATTTGATAAGAACTCTCTATTGCACGAATATTTTCAGGATTTAAGAATCTGTGGATTTATTAGTTATTCTGAAATATTTATTGAGTGTCGGTTGATGCATATTGCTAAATCTGTTAATCTAATTAGTAAAAGTATTGTGAATGTTTTCAAAAAAATGAGGGCATCAACACACCAAACGATTACTTCCAATTCTGCAATAGATGGTTTATTGAATACAATTTGCAAAGGAATTTCAATATTACAGCAAGATGAAAAAAAACATAAATGCTCAGAAAATATTGTAAAAGGTATAAATCTTGAATCTCCATTTCAGATATTCTTTAGGTCTTTATTAAGTATTAATTATGAATGTGCAGATAATGAGGTCGAAAAGGCTAATAGAAGAATAGATTTGAAACTTGAAGATTCAAACAAACTTCCTCACAGGATTATCGTGGAATTTAAAGGTTGGTGGAATAAAGATAAGTATAGTGTGATAGAACAATGTCTGGGATATGTAACAGACTTTGAAGAAAATGCAATTGTTTTCATGGTTAATCATTTGGAAAAAACAATAGACAAAAAATACAAGGAGAAAGTCGTAATGAATAGTTATTCTTATAAAAAAGACAGTTGGACAGAAGTAAAATATAAAGAAACAGGTTACACATATTTTAAAAGTGAACATCTTGATAATGACAAAACAAAGACAATTTATCATTTTATAGTTTCACCCAAAATATACTGTAAGAATTGAAAGAAAATAAAGCACGAAAGCCTAATCGAATCGATGGCTGACGGTCAAATAACCGCCAGTGCACCTTACTCACCACCTTTATATTTACAGTATTAATTTATAGAGAGCATAAAAGCAAATAATGCCCAATTAGATTATGAAATTAAAATATAAAATAAGTATAGGAATAATTAGCTCTATTATAATTCTTTTCTTATTCTATTATGGTGCATGGACTCTTGCTCCCGGAAGTTACGGAAGAGCTGAAATTTATGAATTATAAATACCAGAAGATAAATTAGCTCAAATCATCAAAGATTTAAAAAATGAAAACCCGGACTTGGTTTTATCTAAACCTGTTCACATACCTAATGGAATTGATTATTATTTAATAGACGATAGAAGTAATAATTATTAAACTATTCAGCTTCTAACTAGCGCAAATTCAAATTATATAATTATTACTTTTTATCTTTACAAAAAACATTGAAAACACATAATTAACAAACTACAAAAAAAACCTAAATAACTATGAGAAAATACATTTATACAGTTCTTATTGCTTTCTGTTCTAGCATTATCTTTAGTCAAAACATAGCCCGCGTTGAGAATATAAAAATTCAATCTGAAGCATTAAATCAAGAACGCGAAATTCTTATTTACACACCAGCTGATTACCATTTAAGAATAAATGAATATTTTAATGTCATCTACGTTTTCGACTGTCAAAGTCGCGAGTTTTTTGACTATACAAGTTCTATTATTTCCTTTATAACAGATAACTCTAAAGCCTTTATCGTTGTTGGATAGACTCAATATTTAGGCTTTGCCACTCTCACAATTGCAGCAAATACTATTTTTATCCATATAATCTAATATTTGAATCCATACAAAAGCCTAATAGTTTTCTCTTCATACTACAAAGAGTCTATATGTAAACATGCAAATCATTGATAATGCATATATTTATTAGAATAACAATAGCATTTGTTGGTTAGATATAAAATAAGTGGTTTATTTTTATTTCTATTTCAATCAATCATTTGATTTATAATTTTTTCAAAAAATCGCAATTGTAATAAACATTATAAAAAAGCTCTCTCATTTCGTCAAAATATAATTTATTCAATTATGAATTTATATAATTTTGAATCTAATTTATTATTCACCCTAATGAAAATAAACATGCTTAAATCTTCGTTAATTCTATTCCTGACATTATTTATATCAGGTATTTACGCTCAAAAAAGAGTAATTCTTGAGAGTGGATCAACTACAACTATTTTTGGTGGCGCTTCTCCTTTTGTAGATGCTTACAATGCTGCCGTTGATGGCGATATCATCTATCTTCCGGGTGGCTCGTTGGTGCCTCCATCTGGAATTACAAAGTCACTTACTATTTATGGCGTAGGACATCACCCCGATTATTCCACTGCAACTGAACCAACTACTATTACTTCTAATATTAGCTTATACACAGGTGCCGATAATTTTAAATTAGAAGGCGTATTGATAAATGGAGGTATTGTTTTTTATACTAATAATGCCATTGACAATGCAGTAATTTCTAGATGTAAATTTTCTTCACTAAGCTTTTCTGGAACCAGAACTACACCATGTTTAAATGCAACCATTAAAGAATGTGTAATTACAACTGCTATTTCATTGTCTAATGCACTTGATATTACGATTACCAACTGTATTATTGAAAACATCATCAGTAATGGATCGAATGCTAACATTATTAATAATTTATTTTTATATGACGCAGCTTATAACTATGAGCCTATAGAAAATGTGGATAACTCTACTATCTCAAATAACATTTTTATAAAAGATGATTTTGGAATCCAGGCAAACTGTGATGCTTCAACTTTTGAAAAAAATATTTTCACTACAGCAACTGTTGCTAATCAAGGCAACAGTACTTTTATCGATAATTATTTAGTAGCAGACTTAAGTTCTTTCTTTGTTTCTCAATCAGGCAACGTATTTGATTATACGCACGATTATACCCTTTCTGGAGAAAACGCTACTACCTATACCGGAACAAATGCATCGCAAGTTGGAATTTATGGCGGTTTATTTCCATATAAAAACAATCAAGTTCCTTCTACACCACACATTAGTGATCAGTCTATTGCTAGCTCTACCGATGAAAATGGTAACCTAAGTATAAGTATTACTGTTGAAGCTCAGAACGAATAAGGATGGGTAAGTATTGGATTATAGGGCTAACGCTTTGGTTGTTAAGTCTTCCTATTTTATTTGCTCAAAATATTACAGGTTATGAGTACTGGATAGATGACGATTTTAGCAATAAAGTTTTTACCAGTGTAACGCCTACTAGTAGTCTTCTGATAAATGAAAATATTGATTTTTCAACAGAAGAGGATGGTTTGCACATTTTTAATATTCGGTTTATTGATGAAAATAATAAGTGGAGCAGTCCGTTATCTTATTTCTTTTATAAACCCGTTGTGCAAGCAAGTGGGGCAAACACCATTACATCATACGAGTATTGGTTTGATGATGATTTTGATGCATTGGTAAATACAAATGTTACGCAAGACGTGCAGGTAAGTATTAACCGCAACGTAGAAATGAACGCACTAGATAATGGTTTGCATTTATTTAATGTGCGTTTTAAAAATGCAGCCTCTTTATATAGTACTGTGTTAAGCAAATTTGTATATAAACTTCCGCTGACCATCAGTAATAACAAAATTATAGAAATACAATATTGGATAGATAACGATATGGCTTCTTCGCAAAATATTGCGATAAGTTCAGCTTCCAGTGTGGTTATCGATGAAAATTTGGATTTAAGTACACTTAACTCCGGAATGCACTTGTTTAATATTCGAGTAAAAGATGAAAACGGGTTATGGAGTTCTACTAAAAGCCAGTTTTTCTATAAAAAAGAGACTACTGTAACCGATAATGTTATAGTAAAATATCAATACTGGATTGATGATGATATTGAAAACTCTACAACTGTAAGTGTTACCAATAATGCATCATTTGAACTGTTGGATGACATTGACTTTTCTGCAGTGATGGCAGGTCTGCATAATTTGCAAATACGCTTTCAGGATGCTCAAGGAACCTGGAGCAGTACACTGGGGCAGGATTTCTTAAAGGTTGCACAATCACTTGACGACCATCTTTGGGCTTACTATAAGTTTGATGGTGATGCAAATGATTATAGCAGCAATGAACATCATGGTGTATCATATGGCGAAGTTTCAAGTGTAGCTGATAATTTTGGAAATAGCAATGGGGCTTATGGTTTTGATGGAATTGATGATTATATCGATTTAGGAACCTGGACCAATGGAGGAGCAATGTCTATTTCTTTTTGGGCCCGATGGGATGCATTTAATAATTATTCCAGAATTGTTGATTTGGGAAATGGATCTTCAAGTAATAATATCATTGTTTCGAATTATCAAACTGGAGGTCGTTTCTTCTTTCAAATCTATAGTACTTCAACTGTTGGTATTACAACACCAAGTTCTGTAGTTGATCTGGGAGTATGGAATTATTATACGGTTACGGTTGACGAATCGGGATATATGAAAAGTTATATGAATGGAAGTATTGTTGCTGAAGGTACCGGAGTATTACCAAGAACAGTTGAACGTGCAAAACAGTATGTTGGGAAAAGCAATTTTACACAAGATGGATTTTTCAATGGTGCAATTGATGAGTTAAGAATTTACAATAAAGTCTTAACAGAGGATGAAATATCTGGACTTTATAGTTATTTGCCTACAAACATACCAAATGAAATTATTCCTTTATCTGGAATTGAGTTGTATCCCAATCCCATTACTGACAATCTTTATATCGATATAAAACAAGATGGTGATTATATTGTAAGTATTTTTGATATTTCAGGAAAAATAGTCTTGCAACAAAAATGTAATGGGTTAAAATCAACTATTTCTCTATCTAATTATGAATCCGGCCTGTATATAGTAAGACTTCAATTAGCAAATAGCTTTAAGTTATTTAAGGTTATTAAGAAATAGTAATAATATTACAGTACAAATTTTAACAAGGATGCGAATTTTGCTTAAGCATCCTTGTTTTTTTTAATATTCTCACTTAATAATAATCACTTCTTGTATTCTCTAATGATTATCTTATCACGACGTTTTTATATTTTAAGCAAAATATCATTTTAAAAGTTCACAATTAAATTCAAACCTACTAGAAAATAAAAACCCAAAGCACTTTTAAAATAGGTTTTATATTATTATTTAGTATTCACTTTGTGTCTTTTTATCAATTACACATAACTTTTTAATTCCAAATTTGAACTTTTGAATATTAATGATGTATATTCACGTATCAAATTATAAATAACTCATTTTAATAAGCACAAATACTTATAGAATGTAGTATATAATAATCCAATTGTTATATAAGAAAACATTGAAAACACATAATTAACAAACTACAAAACAAAACCTAAATAACTATGAGAAAATACATTTCTACAGTTCTTATTGCTTTCTGTTCTAGCATTATCTTTAGTCAAAACATAGCCCGAGTTGAGAATATAAAAATTCAATCTGAAGCATTAAATCAAAAACGCGAAATTCTTATTTACACACCGGCTGATTACGATTTGAGAATTAACGAATACTTTAATGTCATCTATGTTTTCGACTGCCAAAGCCGGGAGTTTTTTGACTATACAAGTTCTATTATTTCCTTTTTAACAGATAACTCTAAAGCCTTTATTGTTGTTGGAATAACTTCACCATATAACGAAAAGTTAGATTACGCAAGAAACAACGATTTATTACCCGTTATAGAAACAAAAGAATCAATCGACAGGTATGGAAAATATTCAGGAAATGCAGATAATTTCTTTAATTATGTTAGCACAGAAGTAATACCTTACGTTGATTCAAACTATAGAACATTAAATAATCGCATTGCCATTGGCCACTCTTTAAGCGCTTCCTTTATATTATATTCCTTCACTAAAAATCCGGAATTGTTTAATAACTACATAGCAATTTCGCCAAATCTTGCCTATGATAATGATAAACTGGCCAACAAACTTATTGGTTTTGATTATTCTAAAATAAATAGTCCTGTGTATTTATACCTAAGCAATGCAAATGAAGGTATTAATTATTGGCAAGAATGGAAACCGGCCAGAGAAAAAGTATATTCGTTCTTTAACCAAACATTAGAGAACACGAATATTAAATTTCAGATGAATGAATTTCCGGAGAACAATCATTGGAATACTTTTCCTCCTGCCTTAAACAAAGCGTTTGATGTTTATTTTAACGAAGTATATGGATTACAAGAAAAAGAATTAAGTCATCAAGAATATAATGTAACCATAAGAGTTAAGGCCTTAAATAAAAAAGAAACTATTTACATTACCGGGAATCAGGAAAATTTAGGCAACTGGAATCCCAAGGAAATAAAAATGACGAAAATCTCAGATTTAGAACGAGAGATAACCTTAAAACTTAAGAGCCCTGCGCAATTTAAATTTACCAGAGGTGATTGGGATTCTGAAGCTGAAGTAAGCGGAACATATGGAAACATTACAATTATACCTGAAAATCAATCTGAGTTTTATTTTGAAATAGAAAACTATTTCGATAATTAATACTTACCTCAAAAAAGTTATGTTGGATATATTGCAGATTGATGTATAATAAATCAGTGAATAAAGTTAATTGATATGCTAACTTAGCAAGCTATATAACTCTACAAGTTCATAAACATATCCTTTACAGCTTCAACACACTTTTTAAATCGGTCATCCCAATTGCCTTGTATCAATTGATAATTGATGCCTTGTTTTTTAAGTGTGTTTTTATGATAGCTGTCTAATGTATTTCTGTCATCCTCTGAAAAACGCGTACCATCCTGAATGTACGGAGCATCTTTATCTAAGTATAAATACAAATCGCAGTGGTTGGCCTGGATAATCCAGGGTTCTGCTTCAAGTTCGCTATTGAAAAGATAATCAGCATACGACTTTGTGATATGAATATCTGTATCTACAAACAGAATCCGATTTTGCAAACTTGCTTTATTCTGTATTGCAATGGCATGCTCTTTGGCAATAACCTCCAGATCATTAAAAGTGCATTCATTACTGTCGGGAACAACCTCTCTCCCAACTTCTAAAACATAATCGCCATTAAAATAGGCTGCAAGCTTTTGTACCAAGGTAGTTTTACCAGTAGACTCGGTTCCCAGCAAACATATTTTTTTATAATAATATGGCTTAACCGGTTCCGGAATCTCATGCCAATATTGATAGGGTTGAGTTCGCACCAGTGTAGCCGAAACCATTTTGGTAGTTTTGAAAAAACAATGCTCAATATTTAAATACTCAGCCACATAATCGCCATATTTTTCGGAAGTGATGATGACATCTATTTTAGGCAGATTAGTTTTTATAGCCTGCGACCAAACATAACTTACCTCCTCATCAGAAACTGATGTATTGGGTAAATCACTTTCGTTATACTGAAACAAAACCGGAACTACACGAGGGTTGTTTTTGTATATCTCCTGAATCCATTTTAAACGTATTTGTCCCGGCATTTTCTCCTGATCTGATTCACAAACCCAAACAATAAGCTCATCGCAAACAGTCAATGCAAAATCAATTAAGTTTAAATGTCCGTTATGAACAGGCATATATTTTCCCAGTACCAGGCCTCTTTTCATTATTCACTTCCTTTATCCATTCAATAAGCCCCATTGTGGCCATTACCAAAAATATTAAATACTCAATGGTGATAAAATAAACCCCGCGGTTAAAATATAAAACCACACAAACCACATCTACCATTACCCAAAGAATCCAGCATTCAACCCGTTTCCATGCCATTAAAAAGGTGGCATAAATACTTAAAACCGTTGTAAAGGCATCTCCATAAGGATAGGCTGCCGGTTCACTAAAATACTGTGGCAATAAAATATGAATCCGGCTCATTAATGCACCCCAGCCTATTGTTAATGCAACCATAGAAACTGCGCATAAGATCCGGCTCCTGTTGGTCATGTAGGTTATATGTTTGGTTTCATCATTTTTCTTTTTAAACAACCATTGATATAAACCCAATACCGATGCTCCAAAGAAAAACACCTGAAGCAACATATCCGAGTACATTTCAATTTGCTTGTAGATAATAAAAAAAGCAGTAATATTAACAAATCCGGTTGTCCAGGTATGTATATTGGCACGGGTAGCCAGCCAAACAGAAATCAATCCCGTCAAGGTTCCAATAAACTCAATATAACTCAATGAATAGCCCATAATTTCAACCATGGATTTATCCAGACTTAACCAGCTTAAAATAATTTCCATACTAAACCTACATTAAAGTTTAAAGGAGCCTGAACAAAATACAAGGGAGTTCCATCCCAATTGATATAACCATTAGATATGATGCTTTGATTTGTAATATTATAAACACTCAGCTTCAAATCTATCTTTTTAAAAGAATAAACACCTTGCCAGTCGATAGTGTAAAAAGAAGGAGCGTTGTAATCATTGGCAAAATCAATAAAAGATTCACTTTGGTATCGTAACGATAATTGTGTTTGCAACTTTTTAGTTTGATAACCGATACCTTGATTAATAATAAGCTCAGGAGTAAGGATGGGTTCAAACTCCACTCCTTCTTCCTTAATTTTATTGTTAGAAAAAACTGACTGATTAAAAGCAAAAACATGTTTTAAAAGTTGAAGCTGAGCATCCAGTTCTACTCCACTCCTAAAACTTTGATCCACATTGCCATGTAACGCCAAACCATTAGGTCCGTAATTTCCGTTTAAAACCAACTCATTTGAAAAATCCATGTAATACCCGTTTAGCGAAAACTGGATATTCTTATTTTCATATCGCACACCTAACTCATGGTCGTTAACATATTCTGCCTTTGTAGTATTGATAATAGCTTGTCCGTACTCATCCTGCAACAAATCATCCTCACCATTAAAAATATCGTTTCGGGTAGGCTCTCGACCACTACGACCAAAACTATAATACACATTCCAGTTTGGATTTACATCAAACACTAATCCTAGCTTTGGATTTATAAAATTCCATTGCAACTTATCAAAAGCCACAGAACCATCATAATCAAATTGAGTATAGCGATACTGAACATCACCATAAAAATGAAAACGACCCGGAGAAAACCAGAACTTGGCAAATGCGCTAAACTCATTTTTATATCCGGTATTTTTATAAAGCTGTCCCAAAGCTTTTTCTGATCCTATATGTCGGCGATGATAATCATTTACATGAATACCACCATTGATTTTCCAAGAACCTTTATACCAATTGATATTTGAAATAAAACCGGTAAAATGATGTTGAAAATCGTAATTATACAATTCATCGGTTGAAGGATACCCCAGGAAGTTATTTAAATCAAAATCATAGTTTCCATCCAAAAAATTATAATAAACAGTATTGCTCTGCGTCAAATTTGGTTTGATATACCAGGTATGTTGCAAACTCCACAGCGTTTGAGTAAACTTATCATCCTCATCTGAATTAGCATTGGTTCTGGCATCCTTATTTATTTGTGGTCGGGATACTCCTATCCAAGCCATCTCATTTTTTTGATTACCCATAAAACTTGTCAGCTTAAGCTGATGGTTTCCAATCACTGTGCTACTACTTAAAAACCCCGAATAAGATGTATTGCCCGAATGATATTTATATCCATCTGTACCCAAAGCCGATGCTCTGAAATAGAAACCTTGTTTGGGTTTATAAATACTTTGATACTCACCATAAACACGATACGTTTGGTAAGAACCATAATTCACTCCCAACTCAGAACGAGATTTTCCGGTTAATGCTACTGATTGAAAATTTATACTTCCGGCATAACTGGCCACTCCATTTGAGGAAGTTCCAACACCGCGTTGCATTTGTACTGATTGCAAGGAGTTAAAAAAATCAGGAAAATTTGAAAAATAAGCACCCTGATCTTCCGGCTCATTTAATGGCACTCCATCCAAAGTCATGTTAATGCGGGTTTGGTCAATGCCTCGTAATCTGAAGTAAGAATACCCTACAAAATTACCCGCATCAGAGTAAGCTGAAACAGAAGGTAAAGTTGTCAGGATTTGCGATGGTTCCTGTCCGGTGTTTAGCAGGTCTATTTTTTGATGATTGATATCGCTATAAGTCACTGGTAATGTTTGGTCCACCGTTTTTGCCATAATAGTGGCTTCACTAAGCATTACGGTATCTTTAAATTGTGTTTGACTCCATAGTAGTGGAGTGGTTATGGTTAATAGTAGTAATAATATAATTTTATTCATTCTTATAATTCCTTATCAAACTTATGAGAGGTGAATTACTCCCAAACATCACTAAATACAAATACTTTTGCTCAAGCCGCAAAGGCTCCTACTTTTTTCTTCAGTCAAAAAAGTAGGCAAAAAGTCCGCCGGCTGCACCTGACTCACTCCAAAAACTACGCTACTTACGTCGAAAGCGCTGAACTCATCCTTTCGTTCCTCAAGGATTCAAACAACACCGCTTTTACGGACTACAGCATCTTGTTTTTTGGTTCACCAGCTGAGGCCGGTAAAACCATCCGAACCTGTTCCCTGTTCCCTTTTCCCTGTTCCTTGTTCCGTTCTACCCTTCTCCGCTCAAATCTCCGATGAATAAACCGTTCCTTTATTTTTACTTTGAAGTTCGGAAGGCAAAAAAGTATTAAACTCAACCTGAATATCGTTTCCAAAGATGCTGTGGAGTGTTTTTTCTATATCATGAGATTGGTTTGAATCAGAAATCTTCATCACAAGAGAATAATCTTTCTGTTGGTGCAGATGAAATGCCACCAGTGCGTATTTCATCATGGCTCTGGAAATATCCACCGGATTAATAACTTTATCACTCTTAGTATAAAAGATAACCGGTTCGCGCGCTTCAAAATCCTGAATAAATTGTATTCCTTCCTTTAAAATCAAACGACCATAATCACCGGTTCTATATCTAATCATTCCTAAAAAGGGATTGTTGCCTCCGGTAATCAATAACTCACCGTAAGAGCCATAAGGCAATATTTCCCGGGTTTCAGGATTCCAAACTTCCAGAAATAAATCAGGACGGATGGTACGATATTCCTCACCCTGACGAAAAGCAATCATACGGCATTCGGTCATAGAATATAAATCCACAACAGGACAACCAAAATACGATTCCAGTTCCTTCTGTTTTTCAGGCATTAAACGCATAGCAGAAGAAACCATCATTTTTGGTGTTAGCTTTGGCTTTAATTCCAATAACGCAGAAAATGCAATTGGATCACCGGTTAAAATCACCGGATTATATTTTTCAAGATACTTTAAGCGATTTTCAGGATGATTCCAGTCCTTTGTATTCAAATTTACCTTAAGTACACCTGCTCCATTTAAATAAGTCGACATGGAAGCATAAGTCAAAGTCTCTTCCTGATGGCATATTAAAGCAATGGCTACCTGATCAGATTTTACTTCGAGATTAAGATGATGACATTTCATTATCTCTTCCAGTTGAATAATCCACGAAGCCTGAGTAAAAGGAGAAAAGTTTACATCCATTGCTGCCCCTGTAGTTCCTGAGGTTGAATACACCAACAACTCCTCCAGATTAGCCTGTTTATGAACAAAGTTCCAGGGCTCTTTACGGATGCTATCTTTATTTAAACAAGGTTGTTCTGTTAAAACAATGTTTCGTCCATTATAAAAGGGAATATTTTCCACACAATCTTTTACGTAGTCATTCACCCATTCTGGAATCTTATCTTCGGTAATTAAGGCTCTTTGAATACACTTTCGTTTATAATCATCTAACAACTCCATATGATGAAGCTGCAGACGATCACCACTTTGAAAATTATATTTAGGTGCAACGGTATCCTGACGCAATTGATTCAGAAAGCTCTTATTCTCAATACAAGGAAAACGCTCCTCATCATTCAGTGCCACTCTGATTTCTCTATTCCCTGCCATATACGTTTGCTGCTTCACGGGCTTTCTTTTCTGCCATCTGTTTTCTGATTTGAATCACTCGATCGTATGCAGCTTTTGATTTAGCCAACACATTATTACGCTTCAAAATACTTACACTATCTAAACGATCATAAGCCATATCCATAGTTTCTCCTTGTGGATATATACCGCAACTCATTAATGCACTGCGGACAAACTCTTCTGTACGATCTTCATCTTCAATCCACTGGCGATAAGGAACATACTGCGATAAAACTTCGAGTTGGTTTAGCATGAAGTCCAGAATTTTTTCAGCAAAATCTTTCTTATCCTTGAAATCAGAATGCGAAAAAAACCACACAGATATATGTAAAGCTAAAATATGATCCTTACTCAGATGCTTAAATTCATCATCCTTACCCAATTTGTAAACACGATCATAAGTGGTATCAATGCCACGCAAGCAATCCAGTAGCAAAGCATTGGTATCAATACCTTCTTTTTTATTTGTAAAAACTGATTCCTTTAAAAAATCAAAAGGACAGTTTTTTAAGTGATTCATTAAACTATATAAATCGTACATACTCAATAGTTTTGATTCGAAAATTCCTTTGCAAAAGTTAACAACTCTTCCTCATTGGTCACATAATGAATATGCCATCCCATATTCTGTAGCTTCACCACTTCTTCGCGATGCCAGTTTGGACGAGAGTGCAATACTATAGTACCTATACCACCAGCATTGGCCAACGCATATTCTATAATTTCCCAATGATCATCGCCATTGTCAGTTTTTGCATCCAGCATCGAGAAGATATCATCATCCGTTACAATAATCAAATGCGACTTTCGCTTCAGTTTTTGTTGAAATGGCTCTTTCAATCTCCCTACACCATAGGCATATCCTGTCCCCAGATAAGATGTTAAGATCGACATCACCTTTTTTTCATCCGACTCATAATCATCATTCTGCATAAAACTTCCCGGTTCACCAGATAAACATCCAAAAACCCTTGCCCCTGCACGTAACGCTGATAATGCCACAATACTTGCCGCCATAACCGGCCATGAAAAACGAACAGCAGGATTACCCATTGAACCAGAACAGTCAATTCCAATATATACATCCAAAGGTGCTTTCTTCAGGTTTTCATCATCCGAAGGACCAAAAGTCCGCTTTAAGGTATTTACTCCGGGAATAATATGAGGAGAATAAATAGTGGTTTCAATCCAGTCTATTTCATCTGCTGAATCACCAATATCCCAAACTTCCATTCCCTCAGGTAAAGTCATATCCTGCATAATGGTTGTCTCCACCGGAAAATCAATTAAATGCGGCAGTGCCACCTCTTTATAGTATCTGATTAACAACTCCTGACGATCAATATCAGGATTGACCTGTCGTAACAAATCAACATAAGTTCCGGGATTTAAGTAACGCTGACGAGGTCCCTCGCCTCCACTTCGGGTAGCCAAAATACCATTTGTCAATGCTTCGGTATATGACTCATCCTCACCATCACCACCAATTACTTCACTTCTGGGATCAACAATCACTTCGCCATCAAACTCTGTCATGCCGGCAACAACTCCACCTCCTTTACCAGCCTCATCTGCATCCAGAATATAAATCACACTCTTTTGAGCTTCCTGTTTTTCTTTTTCTTCCATTAAATACGGATACAACAAAGCTCCAAAACGAGAAGCCCCTTCAATCCACTTTTTGGCATAGCTTTTAATTAAAGATGCCATTACTGAAGCATCAGCATCTATAGACTCAGAATGATAAGTGCGATCAGAAATAAGCGTAAACTTTTCTAATCGCCACAGGTACTCATAAGCCCTCATGTACAAGGTCCATAACTTTGAAAAGGAGATGGTTCTATTAAGCTTTTTATAAACCAAAGCCATATCCAACTCCTTAAGTCGCTGAAGACGATCATTAATCAAAAGATCCTCATACAGGTTAGCCACCATCGGAGCCATATCCTCCATATCGGCCAGACTCCAGCGAATCTTTGCCATTACAACAGCATTATCCTTTAAGTTAGCAGGTGTATAAATATGGTGTCCTATTTCATGAGCAATTACTTGAAGTGCACAATCCTCAATTCCCAACTTTTGAACCTGTTCTATATCAATAACAATACGATGGTCGTTTAAGCGAATCATGGCAAAACTTTCACGAAGGCCTTCTTTTTCTGCTTCACGGCTAGCTATACACCATTCGGGTTCTCGCAGCCTGACATAGTTACTCCAGACTTGTTTTGCTGCAGGCCAGGTATTTCGCCAGACCTCCAGTATATCTTTTATCTCAGAACTTTTCATACTTGTTTGCTCCTCAAAAACACCTTGTATGAAGATTTTCTGGTATAAACCACACTATCCTCAATTACAACCACCGAAGTAACATCCTCGAATTCCTCCTTAATCTCATTTGAAAACTTATGATTGTCATTATGCTGTCCCTGAGTCTGAATGTATTCAGGTGTGAGATTAATTTCTCGCATTAAAGTCGTTCCGCAAATATCAGCAAACAAAGCACAGCAGTTTCGTCCATCTGTGGCAAAAACATTTCCATCCAATACATAAACTTTAGGTGTCAACTCAAAAACGCCTTGATCAAAACCAATAAAACCTCCAAAAGAATCAGAAACCGAATTTCCCTTGAATGACCATGACTTATCCAACACATCCTTTATTGGAAAATCAAACATGAAATACTCATCCAGTTTGTTTTGAATTGCAGCTGGCAATGAATTAAATCCAACATATGCCTGCTCCCTCACCATGGCCAAACCAACCATCCATGAGCTTACTCTTCCCACATGTAAAAACTCACTCCATGAAGAACAGAATCCCACCACTTTATCCATAATTTCAATCCAGTCATTGGTTTGTTCCGGAATGTATTTATTGATAGTTTGAAGCGCAGAACTTAAAGCATTCAGTATTTTAGTAGGCTGGGTTGTTAATAAATCAGGACAATGCAACAAGGTATTCCATATTCTTTTGTATTCCTCAGCATACAGAGTTAAGTTACCATTTGATTTTTGCTTGATCAGCTCCTTAAAAAAAGCTTTAGTAACTCTGCTTATTTTTGCTTCATCCTCAGCACAAACTTTAATAATAATGGGTTGAATTATATTAACCATCCAAGGAGTAATCACAGAACCATCTACCCGACCATGTTTGATTTCATGATCGGCCAACAAATGATGATAGTAACTTTCATCGGCTTTTAGATGGTTAATTAAGGGCTTGTATGTTATTTTTTCCACAGTAACCACCTTTTATAATTGCTATATCGTTGATGATAATATTTTAGTTTCAAGATGTCATCTGCAATATAACTGTATAGTTTTCCCTCTTGTGACCAATCACTTAACTGACGCTCTATTGTATTTAATCTCTTATCAATTTCTTTTAAAGAAACATTCTCCAAACCTTTATTAAACTCTTTTTCAAAGGCATCCATAGGATCACCATCATCCATATTCAGTGCAATATATTCCTCACACGATAAATCAAAAAGTTTACGAAGCCATACAATTCTGTCTACCCGAAATTTATCGAATCCGGGTTGATCAAAAAACGGCGACTCCATATTCTGAACCATAGTATCGTGCAAAACAAAAGGAATAATCTGACGCACATCTTCCAGCTCAACAGCTTTAGCTCCCCTAAAGTAAGCCATAGCCTTAGCATAAGTAATCAGCGTCATTAATTTACGCACTGACAAACCATTATGCGTCTGCGATCCCAAATCTTTTATCTTATCCTTACCTGTTTCTTTGCCATATAAATTTCTAAAATCTATTCCCGACAGTTTTGCTGTATCTTTAGTCATGTATTCCAGCTTGGTTGATGCAGGTTCAAAAAACTCAAACTGGCGACAAAAGAACTCGATTCGTTTTCGGATTTGAGGTTCAATTACAATCTGACGAATATCCTTATTAACCTGATCAATTTCTTCATCAGTGAAGATAATTTCTTCCGGTATCATAGATTCAGGTTTGTAGTTCAATTCTATACGCTGTTGCAATTCTTCAATAAATCGAGTATTAAAATGAAATGCTCTGATCACAACATCAATACGGTCTTTTAAAGCTTCAATAACCTGATAGGTTCCACCTCCGTTATCGTCATTTGCAGTTAAATACCAGGCCGCTTCGGGACATTCGTATATCTGATCAAATATCTCGGCATAATTATCACCTAAAACAGTCAGTAATGCAGATTGTGTACGTGTTGGTATTCGATTGTACTCATCAATAATTTTAACGCGCATACCCAACCATTTACGCCAGGCAATCCTGATATCAGAGGTCTTTTCAGCTTTAACCATATCTGAAGGAAGCGGATGTCCCAGTAAATCAGAAATCGTCATCTGGGGCTGACCATGCTGTATAGCCTGCATCACATCTGTTTTTGAATATCCGGCAAGTAAGCCCATTAAAACAGAAGTAGCCGTTTTTCCTCGTCCCGGACCACCCACAATCAAACATTTGCCTCGTGTAACCAGGTTTAAAAGTGGGATCAAAACAAAACTACTATAGCTCTGATCAGAAGGTAGTGTTACTTCTACATTGGTATCACCAAACGTAAAACTCTTTTCATGTTCACCGGGATATTCTATATCGTAAAAAGGACTAATGATTGCAGTATTGGAAATCCAGAAATAGGCCTGACGCAGTTTCTCATCAAGGTTATTTTCAGTAGAACTCAATTCTTTTTGATCATCAATATCATCTGAATATAAATCAGGAATCTTAAATCGTTCTACAACAGCATCTTTTCTTGGGTTAGTAGGAGCTTCTGGTACCTGCTGAAAAATACTTGCAGCCCTTTTGATAAAGTCGTTCATAAATTTTCAAATATTATTCTTTGAACTAAAATCCTTTGGGGGGTTAAAAATCTGCGTTAAAATAGTAAAACCTTTTTATTAGGTAAAATCACAGCTCAAAACCTTAGCAAATAATATCAAAAAGAATCAGGAACGATTTAAATAAGAGTGAAATATTAATGGTTTAAACAATCATACTTTTATTAAAGCTGATTATAATCTAATTAGATATAATCAATATCAATTGTAAGAAAAAAAGTAAAGGTTACTGACAGATGTTACTCTATACATAGCCAACCAGGCTGTAAACAGCATATCCCACCCATTCTTTTAATATTGTTTTCCATTTCTCCAGAATTACTGTAGATGGATGAAAAATTCCAGAATAATCTGAAGTACCAAATTGTTGAATAAAGTCGGTTGAAAAAGGTGTAACTACGACACCTTGTTTCTTAAAGCAATCCATAGATCTTTTAATGTGATATCCTGAGGTAATCAATAGAAACTTTCCTTCATAAATACCTGCAGACTTTAATAATTTTGATGTTTCTACTGCGTTTTGGTGTGTATTTAAAGAATTCCATTCAACCAGGGTATTTTCCTCAGGAATTTCAATAGTTTTTAGATAGTCTTTTACAATCTGTCCTTCTTTAATCTCTCCAATTGATCCACCAGAAAAGATTAATCGATCGGCTTTTCCCATTCTATATAACTCAATGGCTTTGAATAATCGATCAGAGCTGCTATTATCGAACTTGATTTCTTCATTTTGTTGATTATATCCAGCAACCCCTCCTCCAAGTACAATAATTCCATCATAATGCTGAATTGAATTAAGGTTCTGACTATGTCCTTCCCACCAACTACTTACACGATAAAAAATATATGGATTTGTAAAAATGAATAACAAACCAATGGCAAATGTAAGGATGACTTTTCTGCATTTATATCTTCGTAGAAGTAGGTATGCAATCAAGAGGATTCCGATCCATAATAATGGAGAAATAGCAAACGTGAGTAATTTTGATAGGGTAAAAAACATAATCACTATTTTTTAAGTGATTTTGCTTTACAAAAGATTAACCAGAATTCTTCTGTTTGATATACTTATATGATATCCTGCACATTGAAAACTTTTCGGGTTAAAAATAGATAATAAAAGATAGTCTACACACTGTTGTTTATTTCCACACTATGTAGAAACACTCCACACTATTAAACCAAACAGTGCACCATTAATTATTAAACCATATTAAAATCCAATATAATTTATCTTTAAACAGAAGCTTTATCTTAAAAAGTGAAATGTGAAAACAAATTTTAAAATCCATATAATAGATAAATCCCGACCTAAATTTGTTAATGAATCTAAAACCTAATTTTCGCAAGGAATTATTCACAATTTGCCCAAATAACACATTAAACACCTAGTATGATACACATTACGTTATTGATGTAAATTTTCACACCTCGATACTTTATACATATATCCACCTATTTGGAATTAAAACTCCCCCTGTTTTACATTTTTGTTAACAATCTTTGTGGAGATGAAGAAAATTAGTTCTGTGTGATTTTAATGACAAAGAAACGAATATTAAAAATCTTAGTTATTGTTTAAGACCGTTCATTAATAAGAGATCAATTTTGCTTCTTAACCTTTTAATAAGTCAAATTTTAAAAATTATAAAATAAGCCAGGAAAGTAAATTTTCTATGAATCTCAATATTAAAAAGAGTTTTTTTAAGGCAAGTTTTATAATCAGGAGAAAATAATTTTATACAAATGAAACCACAAAAGTTAAGTGTTCTTGAAAAGATTGGGTACGGATCAGGGGATGCAGCAGTAAATGTTGTGATATCTTCCATGTTTTTGATCATAACCTATTTTTATACAGACGTATTTGGGATAAAGCCTACGGATGTTGCTCTAATGTTTTTATTAGTAAGGGGAATTGATGCCATAAGTGATCCTTTAATGGGGATTATTACAGACAAATATAAGTCAAAGAAGTATGGTCGCTTCCGTCCTTATTTCCTTTATCTTTCAATTCCTTTCGGAATTTCAGTATTCCTAACGTTTACAACACCTGAGTTCGATTATACCGGGAAACTAATTTATGCTTATGCTACTTATATTTTAGTGACTTTAATGTTTACTTCAGTTACTATTCCTTATATCTCATTAATCGGGGTGTTAACCAATGACCCAAAAGAGCGTTTGTCAGCAAGTGGTTATCGTCTTTTCTTTGCTAAGGTAGCTGCTTTTGGAGTTTCTATTCTGGTTCCAATCATGGCTAAATCATTTGGAGCAGGTAACATAGCACGAGGATATCAATTGGCAATGGGAGTTATGGCACTTGGTGGTACTCTTCTTTTCTTATTCTGTTTTGTTACAACTAAAGAACGTATTGAGCATATTGTAGAAACGACACCATATCTTAAGCAATTAAAATATTTAGCTAAAAATGGTCAATGGATGCTATTACTGGGGTCTTGTTTATCTGGTACAACCGGTTATGTTATTCGTGCATCTGTAGCCATTTACTATGCAAAATATTACCTTGGAGGAGATGAAGTTGTACAATCAACATTTATGGGAACCGGAGTTGCTGCTGCAATATTAGCTATGCCAGCTTCTACTCTTATTACAAAGCGTTTTTGTAAGGTGAAATTATTTTGGATGTCACAGTTTGGAGTTGGAATTCTAAGTATCCTTATGTTTTTCTTAATAAAACCTCAACCTGAAAGTATGATGTTTGCTTATGTAATGTATTTCATTCTTTCGTTTGTGGTTGATGTACATGCACCTATATTCTGGACTGCGATTGCTGAGGCTGTAGACCACGGTCAGGCAGAGACTGGAGTTAGAGTATCGGGATTGGCATTTGGAGGTATTTCATTTGCTCAAAAAGCAGGTATGGGAATTGCCGGAGCTGTGGTAGGTTTATTACTTTCAGGCTTTGGATATGTGGCTCCTACTGAAGAAATTCTTAATCCTGTTCAATCAGAAACTGCTCTCCTAGGACTTTCTTTAATGTTAACACTTATTCCTGGAGTATTCCACGTAATTAATGGGATGTTGATTATGCGATATAAGATTACAGATAAATATTACGAAACGATAAAAGCTAAAATTCATATTTAAGATGGCAACAGAAAAAAACGCTCCTTTAGTTGAGCAACGTGCTGATCCATTTGTTTATAAACATACTGACGGTTATTATTATTTTACGGGTTCAGTACCAACATATGATCGTATAGAATTACGTCGATCTAAAACAATTGAAGGATTAAAAGATGCTGAAACATTTGATGTTTGGTTTAAGCATGCTTCCGGTCCAATGAGCAGACATATATGGGCGCCAGAAATTCATTATCTGGATGGAAAATGGTATGTATATTTTGCTGCCAGTGAAGAAGAAGATATTTGGAAACTACGTCCTTATGTATTGGAGTGTAAAGGTCAGGATCCTTTAAAAGATGAATGGATTGAATTAGGACAAATGCAAGCGGCTGACGGTGATGAAAAAACATTTATTGATTTTTCGCTGGATGCTACCATATTTGAAAATCAAGGTAAAAGATATTTCTGTTGGGCAGAAAAGACAGGTGGACAGTTTGCAGCTTCAAATTTATATTTAGCAGAAATGGAGTCTCCAATTAAGCTTAAGACTGTACAGTTTATGCTTACAACACCTGATTACGACTGGGAAAGAGTTGATTTTTGGGTAAATGAAGGTCCCGCTGTAATAAAAAACAATGGTAAGATTTTCATTACATTCTCTGCTAGTGCCACAGGTGCATGTTATTGTATGGGAATGATGGAAGCTGATGAGGATTCTGATTTATTAGACAGAAACTCATGGAAAAAATCAAGATACCCTGTGCTTGGAACTGATTACGACAAGAAAATTTATGGTCCGGGACACAACTGTTTTACTGTAGCTGAAGATGATGTAACGCCATTGTGTATCTATCATGCCAGAGATTATGAAAATGCAGTTGGTGATCCTTCAGTAGTACCTGCTTCTGATACCAGACCACTTGAGGAGATTGTTAAAGATCCGCTTTACGATCCTAACAGACATGCCAGAGTATTGGAAGTAAAATTTGATTCTGACGGTAGACCTGTATTTGAATTATAATATAAACACTAATGTTTAATTTATTGTTTTCCGACAAAGGATTTAGAATTTGTAAATAATTTAGATTGGTAGGACAGAATGAAAGGGTGTTTCAAGTTTTTGAAGCACCCTTTTTAATTTAGTATGATATTGAAATTAACTATTTATTGTTATAGTCTTTAAACCTTTGTGGACAAATTGTACAATTAATAAAATCTAGTAGAAAAATGAAACTTTTGGAGAATTTTGGAGTATTTAATCTTTATAATTAACGGATTATTTATACTCTAAACTTCTATTATGAGACCATTTTTTCTTTTTCTCTTTGTAATAATCATTTTTAAAAGTTCTGCTCAAACCATTAACAAACAAGAATTCTCTTCTCAAATACACTCTATTACAGTGTTTTTAGATGGAGCTGAAATCTATCGAACAAAAAAACTTTCTATAGAAAAAGGAATTAATAAAATTGAGTTTACCGGACTTTCTCCATATATAAATTCTAATAGTATAAGAGTTCAATTAGAAGAAAAGTTTGATCTTTTATCTATTGCAAAAAATGAAGACTACCTTTTTAATGAAGATTTTCGACCTGAATTAAAAAAGATAAATGATTCCATTTCAATTATTGAAACACAAATAACTAAAGTCAAAAATGAACTAAAAGCTTATCATCTGGAAGAAGAAATGCTTGCAAAAAACCAACTTGTCACAAATAACAACAATCTTCAATATCTTGCCAATGCAGCCTCATTTTTTAAGGATAGGTATTACGAAATTAATACTAATGTAAGTAATTTAACATTGAAGGTTGAAAAACTAAATGCTGTATTAAACAGGTTGAATCTACAGCAGGATAATGTAGAAAGCAAAGGTTATTTTGAAAGAAGTAAAATTATAATAACCTTAAAATCAAAAGAAGCTACAACATCAGAAATTGGTATAAAATACCTTGTTAACAATGCTGGTTGGGCAGCTATTTATGATATTAAGGCAAGTAATATTAATAATCCAATTGAATTATTATACAAAGCAAAGGTTTTTAATGAAACGGAGATTTCGTGGGAAAATGTAGCACTAAAATTATCAACCACTGATCCCAATAGAAATATAACTAAACCCTCATTAGATCCCTGGGAAATTAAATATGGTAGATACCGAAAAATAAATATTGATAATGAAAAATTATATTTAAGCGATAAAAAGGAAGAACATAAAAATGATACAATAAATAAAAAAAGTAATGTTCAAATGTTGTTTCCGGTAGAAGATCTGAACTCTGAGTTTATAATTTCTGGAAGATATGATATACCATCAACATCTAATCCATATTTTGTTGAAATAGGATCATATTCTTTAGCTGCTACATACAAACATTACAGTGCTCCTAAAATTGAAAACAGTGCTTTTTTGATTGCTAAAGTAACTGGCTGGGAAGATATTAATTTAATAACTGGAAAATCAAATATATACTTTAACGGTTTATATATAGGACAGTCGATTATTAATCCTGCTGAGGTTTCTGACACAATGGATATTTCATTAGGCAGAGATAACAAAGTAATTGTACAAAGAGTCAAGAAAAAAGAATTCAGCAACAAACAGTTTATTGGGACAAATCAAAAGGAAACTTACGCTTACGAAACAACAATTAAAAACAATAGAAAAGAATCAATAAACATTGAACTTCTTGACCAGATTCCAATTTCTTTAGATAGCGAAATTATTGTTGAAAAACTAGAAAGTCAAGGTGCAATCTATAATGAAACAGAAGGTTGCTTAAAATGGAATCTTTTAATTAATGCAGATACCAGCCAATCAACCTATTTTTCATTTTCAATAAAATATCCTAAAAATAAATCTATCAATGTCCAAAAATATGGTATGAGATCGATTAGATATTTTTAAAAATGATATTATCCATCTGGCTTATTCAATTATTGTTTAATAAGCCAGAGGCTTTTCCTCACCTTATAAATTTAAAAGTGTACTCTTAAAAAATCATCGATCCCCCGTAAATCATCAATACAATTAAAATGATATTGACAATCATACTTGCTAAGATTAAGAAGGTTATTTTCTTTCCAAAGAACTTAAACAGCATGATGATTGATGAAATACAAACTGCTGAAGATGCTAATGAAAAGGACATAGCTGAGGCCATGGATAAGTCAGTATAATCCAACAATGGTTTTAAGAATAATACATCAGCCCCATTGCATACGTAAATGGGAACACCAACCAACATCATAATTGCTGTGGCAAATGGTTCTTGTGCAAAGGAAAAAGATTCAAGATATCGTTGAGGATGAAAAATTTCAAACAATACAGTTAAGGCTCCCGCGATTAAAATATAAGGTAAAAGCCTTTTCATATAAACCATTGTTTTTCGGAAAGGACTTAAAACTTTAACCTCACAACCAGTTTTACAATTATCGTATACCCCACTAATTTTAAAATGAAATTGATTGGCAATTACTTCCACTATAATTCCGGATACAATAGCTAAGAACAATGAGGCCACTATTCTCATAATTGCATACTCTGTACCTAAAACTGTAAACGACATAAAAACGATATACGGATTTAATAATGGAGCCGCAATTATAAAAGTAACCAAAGTTTTCATGCTAACTCTTTCTTTCATAGACTCAACTACAGGTATTACTCCACATGAACAAACCGGTAAAAAAGAAGCGTAAACGAAAGCCAGCAATTGGTTTTTTGGAAAGAATCTTTTTACCTTTTTTGTATACTGCTCAATTAATACACCTCCAAAAATGCCAATTAAAACAACCATGAACAATTCAATGATATGCTCATAGATAAAAAATGCCCATTCAGGTAAAAAACTATAGATGACACATTCTTCTTTATGGCCATAACCAATACCCATTATATTCATATAAATAGTATCAGCTACCATAAGAAAAATGGTACTATACACCACAAAACGAGCTATAAATTCTTTATCCCAGAATCTTTTTTTAATGGCTATTGTTGTCATTCACATCCAGCTTTAGTTGAGAATAAAACGATCCTTTATCTGCTTTTCTGAATACTGTAATTTTACTTTGTCCTTTTTTGTTCTCAATAACCTTCAGCTTTATTTCTTTACTCCAATGATTTTTATTATCATGGGTCCAGGGCCAATCTTCCAGTAATTCAAATCCTGACAAATAAACTTTAGCATTCTCCATTCCATCATTACATATCTCTTCAGGCATCGTTACATGTAATTCAAGAGTTAGTTCATCTCCTACCTTATAAATATCTTTAGCACCTTTTGTGATTCTTATTATATCATCACTATTTTGAGCGCAAACCACAATGCAGAACGAACAAAAAATTACAAACAATAAATTTCTAAACATTTAATCAACCTTTATATTAATCTACTTGTATGGCCCCTTGAGGACATACATCTTCACATTTCCCACATTTAGAACAGTTACTTTGGTTTATGTTGGCCACTCCCAATTCACGTAAAATAGCATCATCATTACATGCAGTAAAGCAATCTCCACAATTTGTACATAATTCAGCATCTATTTCAGGTGTTGTTGAAGAGCTTGTTTTTTCAATGGCATCAAATGTACAGACAGAGAAACAATCTCCACAACTTACACATTCATCCTGATCAATTGATGGAACTGATGGTGAAGAAGCTTGTGTAACAACAATCGCATCCTCGTTACAAACCGGCAAACAATTTCCACACGAATTACATTTTGAAGTATCAATGGATGACACACTTGATGTTGTTGTACCACTTTTTGTAATAGCACTATGACTACATACACTGTAGCAATCGCCACATTGAATACAATCACTTTGCGAGATGGTTACTTCTGCATTATTTATAGCTCCATGGCCACATCTGTCTAAACACTTACCGCATTTAGTACATTTTGTAGTATCTATAGAAGCTTTTCCATTTACTTTTGAAATTGCACCATATGAACATGCTCCCCCGCAACGATCTGTACAACCATGACATCTACTGGTACTTACACTATAATTAGCTACTGAATAAGTAATCGCATTCCCTTCATTCTCACACTTTTCAATACAATCACCACATCCTACACACTTACTATTAACAGTGTAAGTAACATTTGATGTATTTAATGAAATGGCATTTTGATCGCAGACATCAACACAATTGCCACAATCGGTACAGTTATCATCCTCAATACTGTAGGTTTTTACTGCAACCAAAGTGGCATTATAAGAACAGGTTTCCGTACACATATTACATTCATTACAGTTATCTGAATTGATTGTATATGTTATAGCCTCAACATTTATAGCATTCTCTGAACATACATTAGAGCATAACTTACACTCAATACACTCATCTGCATCAATAGAATAACTAGTAGGATTATCAAGAGTAATTGCACTATAATTACATACCGGAAGACATTCTTCACACCCCGTACATAAGGTTGCATTTACAAAATACGCTCCATATAAACTATTGGTACATGATTTTAATAAAGGTGGAATTGCAATAATACAGGTTGCTTTTCCTAATCTCATTAAAAAATCTCTTCGGTTGAATGCTTTATTATCCATATGTCTGATTATATAAATATGAATTATTAATACCTATTCAAATTGTTCAAGCCATGCAGGGCATATATTTTTATGTAAAACTGATTTTAAGCTATTATAGCCCCACACAGCATGAACATTCCCATTCAAAATCTCCTTTTAAAATTTAATTAAAAATTAAATCGTAATTCTATGCGCCCTAAAACGGCATGATCATCATCCTGTATAAGTTTGCTCTTTACATAACCTAATATTGCATTGGCTTGTAAATGTTTTAAAAATATTTTGCCACATTGAAAATCAAACTCCTGCATTGATGCCTGTTGGTTTGACGAAGCATATTGCAGTTTAAAATGTGTTTTAGCTTTTGGTATATTGTGCTTTAAAGAAAAAAGAAAAATAGGCATCTCTGCCGCATCTAACCTTAACACTTCACCTGCTAAAATATTACTGTACTTATTCAACACCATTGCATCCTCACTAATCTCTGAGAAATCATAATATGCTAAACCTAAATTTGTTCTGTGCATATTACTCCATGTAATCTCTTTTTCCAGTTTTACGGTGTAAATAAGTCCATTATTTTCTGATGCCATTTGATACAGAAGCTCAGGTTTTAAATGAAATTCTTTAGCTAATTCTATATCTGTATATAATCCTGTTGTAACTAATGAATTATCAACCTCATCACCAAACTCGGTATAAAATGCCCAACCTAAGTCTTTCACCGAAAATGACGAACCGGAAGTTTCCTCATCCATAGAACTAAACTCATCTCCCATACTCATAAATTCATCATCATCATTCGCAGCTTTCTGAGGAGTGAAGCTAAGTGTAAATGCAGCCATATTGGTTTTACCAATGGCAGAACCATTATGTATAAGATTCCTGTCTTGAATAATATCATATAAATAACAAGTACTACAGAAGGTTCCATTTCGGGCAAAATCATTTGATACAGAACCTGCTGTTATATTGAAGTTCCATTTATCATTGCTATAGTTATAACTTAAACCCAAAATCCGTTCATTTAATAAATATTCATCACCTAATTGAGTACTATGAAGTCCTGCTGTTAGGTTTGAATTTGTGCCTTTGTATTTGTAAAATGCTTCGCGAAATCCAAAACGAGAATTATCGAAAATTACATCCGTATCCAGATTTTTTTGTCTCCAGTACTTAACGCCTCCTTCAAAATAAAAAGTGCTTGAATTTGTTGTATAATCTAATCCTAAAAAGGCCATTCCATTGGCAATATTACTATTGGTGATATAGCCTTGTGATCCTGTAATTTCACCGGCCCACATTAAATCAGAGTCTCCTATGGGTTTCAAAAAACCACCCAACCGGCTTCTGCAACTCCATTGTGCATTTAAAGAAACACTAAAGCAAGCAAAAATAACAGCAACAATATATTTGTTCATTTGTAAGGTTTTATCTGAATAAAAATTATTTATCTGAAACTAATCTCATTGTATTAAAACTAAGCGCTTCTTTTTTACATGATTTTAAACAATCGCCACAAGCAATGCAGTTTAATTCACTTACAAAACTCTTCTTATCTTCATAAAGAATGGCCCCAGTTCTACAGGTAGTACTGCATTTTACACAATCTACACATGAAAGATCCTGAGTAATTTTGCGAGCTTTTGGCAGCATACTTATCCAACCCAAAACCAATCCCACAGGACATACTGCTCTACAAAAAGGACGATAGATTAATACCGAAGAAATCAATAACAATACAAGTAGAACATATCCGGTAATATTAGCCGAAAACAAATTAAAAGCAACTTTAAACGGATCGTAATGAATATATATATTCGTTCGTGTTACGGCCAATTGAATAAACAATAAAACAAACACTGAAACCTGAATTATTCTAAGTATTTTTTGATGTTTTTGCGTTTTCAAAATTTCAATTCTGGTGGCAGAAAAGATAAAATCCTGTAAAGCTCCTAAATGACATAGCCATCCGCACCAAACACGCCCCAGAAAATAAGTTAAAGGAAGCAAACCGATAAACCATAATAAGGATATCCAATTTACATCAACGCCGACACCTGCTAACACAAGATTTTGAAATGAAGAAATCATACAAGGACAGCCTCCATGTATAAAACCTAACCAAATCAACATGGCTAGCATAAAGAATGGTCGTAATTTTTGAAAGAAACTGTTGTTAATAAATAAACCAACTATAATGGTCAGAATAAACAGAATAGATAATTCAATCAGAAAGTTTTTATCTGCATCAGAGAGTCCTTTTTTTGCAACCCCTACCTCATTATCACTGTTTGCAATAGCTTCTGAAAATTCACCATCACCAGATTCGTTAAATTCATCCGAAGTTTCCGAAAACTCATCATCCGAAGCCTGTGCAAATTCATCGTCTACACTTTTAAATTCATCAGCACTGACATCCTGAAATTCAACATTATCCAAAGATTGAAACTCATCTCCAGCTGAACTAAATTCATCAACTGCACTTGTATCTAATACTGCAATACAGTTATTATCCGGCTGATCGTTTGTTTTTATAAAAGAGGAGGAAATCAAAACGCTTATGATTCCTCCCCCCAGAACTAAAAACAGCTTTCTATTATTTATGCTGTAAAGATAATATGACGACAGTCCTATAATTGCAACTAAACCAATCACTTTGGTTGTTGCTCCGGAACTAGTATTTTCAGTTGAATAAGGACAAGAAGAACATTCTTCTTTATTAACCTTACATGTAACATTATTTGTATTAACATCATAAACACTGGCTCCAATGGCAAGGCTATTCAAAACAAATAATATTATAACGATCCAGCGCTGCAAAATCAAGATCTTTTAAATTCTATACTCCCCATTCCACCTTCCTTATCGCATGATCTGACAGCTACTATTTGTGTCTTATTTTTTTTATCAGTAGTAACCTCTACTATTTTTACTTTTAATTTTCGGGTATACTCCATACCAGATAACTGTTTCCATTCTGTTGCTCCAAGAATTTTTACTCCCTGGTACTGAAACTTTGTTTCTTTAACAGAAACCGGACAATTGCGGTGCGTAAATTGTAAATGCACTTCAACGACCAATTCATCACCTACTTTGTATGTTTCCTGTTCGTTTTCAACTACTTTCAAGGTAATTTCGCAAGCACTAGCAACCGCTACACCAACAAATAGAAAACCCATTAAGATAAATAACTTCAATTTTTTCATGTGTTTAAATTTACATTCATTAGCCACATGTAACTTTCAAGAAAATTTAATCATTCTCCTTTGTGCGATTCTGAATAATTAAACTTTACATGTTCGTTTCATCTGTTTTTTAATATTTACTTTCGTTTATCAGATGGAACTCACCAATTACAATCCTATTCTCATGGCTCGTTACATCTGTTATTAATTTTTATTAATATTTCTCGTATTAAATAATACTCACATCTATAACCAATTGAGACGATAATTATTATTTAATCCTTCGAAAAAAACAGACTATTATTTAATTTTTTTTTTGCGAAGCCAAATTACTTTAAAGAAAACCGAAGATTGAGTAAAAAACTGTGAATGCGAAAAAACAAACGGGGAAGTGGGAAAAATTCTTTTAGGTAAAATAGGAGGTTTTTATCTGCTATTAGATAAAAAAAAGGAAGCTCTGATTAGAACTCCCTAATTAAGAATTGTTTTATTATTTATATCAATGGATGTAGCTTACTTAAAATAACATCCATTGCACTAAGAATCTAATTTTAGCTTTCACTTAACAAATGTCCTGACAACGAATTAATCTAACCTCAAATTATATTATCAGAACAAATGCTAAGCGAAAACCTGAAAACATTGAATTACTACTAACTAATAAAATAGTATGCTAACTATACTAATAACCTGAGTTCGATTAAAATTCCAGAATTCAGATTATCATAAAAAACGGATATTCAAAGCGATTTTTGTAGAGTTCGAGAACTATCTCAAAAATTTAACGCATTAAATTAGTTTTTTATGGCAAAGCTTTAATCTTTCGCTTATAAACAGCGATCTTCTTCCTTAAAATTATTCAAAATAGCCCGCTATTCTTTCATTATTTTAAGTTGAACCTCACTATTTATAAGCACTCTGAATCTATAATTTTATGTCGAAATCAGGTTAATATCCCGGATTTTGGTAATATGTACCACCTCCTTCTAATGTTGCAGAATAGGTGGTAGGAATAGGACGTAATGCATAATCTGTTTCAAAAAACTCAGCTAAATCAGGATGAGTTTCCTGCAAATAGGATTCACTATCATACATTCCTGTTCTTTTTAAATCATAGAACCTGCAATATTCACCGCACAACTCTCTTCCTCTTTCATCTAAAATATCACGAATGGTAACAGTGCCTTCCAGATCCTCTGCTCCGGCCCTTTCTCTAACAGTATTAATATAACCTAAAGAACTTGAACCGCCATTTACATAAAGATCAGCTTCTGCTGCAATTAAATAAACCTCAGCCATTCTCATCATAAAGGTAGCATTAAGATTACCATTACGCTTTTTTGATGCATTAGCAACATAATAATTGCTACTATTATGCTTTGTTAATGATGGATAAAAATAGTTGAATAAGTTTTCAGAGGACCCATCAGAAGTATATCCTTCTGATGGGTTTGAATAAGAATAGGTCATATTTATATTCTTATTGGCATCATTATAAATATCATTGTAATCAACAACTAAATAAGATTGAGATAATTTATTAGCTGATTCAGTTTCATAGTCCTCATCCTGAGGCATAATAAACTTGATCGCTAAATCTCCGACTGCAAGCGACTGACCTAAAACTGAATTTTCTCTATCATATTTATTTACTGCAGCTTCATCCCATGTATAATCCTGATTTGCATTCCATTCTGTTTGGAATGACTGATGAAACCTTGGATCTAAAGAGCCATCTTCCTGTACAAATAAACTCAATAAGTGTTGTGTTGGCATAAAGATGCCGGGTTGATTTCCACCCCATGTTAAACGGGTTTCCTGATTATCTACTCTTGCTCCAAAGTTGGTTACCTTACAATAAAAATATTCGTTATTTCTATTTAGCTTATAGTTACCATTACTTGATCCATGACCATCATCTCCTGAATACCAGCGGTGTTTCCATAATGCTTCTTTATTTCCCCAGTTGTTCTCTTCTGCAAAAACTTCTTCGTAAGTAGAGTACATATAAGCATTATATTGTGCTCCACCAGACTCAGCATCCTGAATTAACATTTTAGCATATTTCAATGCATCAGAAGCATATTCTTTAGATGAATCATACTCTACCGATTGCAAGCATACCTTTGCTAAAAATCCTAAAGCTGCTTTTTTTGTTGGACGAGTTGTGGTATCATAATCACCAACAGGTAACCATTCTAAAGCAAACTCTAAATCAGGAATAATCACCTCTTTGTAAACAGTTAAAGGGTCAGTTCTTTCAGGATGAAAATCAATACCTGAAACAGGCTCTGTAATTACAGTTACTCCACCAAACTGCTCTACTGCATTAAAATAATATACAGCTCTTAAAAAGCGAGCTTCGGCAACTTTTGCATTTCTTTCTTCTTCAGAGGTGTATGGAGCTTCATCTGCCAAAGCAATGGCATTATTACAAGAACCAATACCATCATAAGTTCCGTTCCACCAATTATTTGTATATGTAGTATTTGGAGAGGCTCCTGCAAAAAACCAGAACCATTGCGTCCATGATGTGGATTTATTAGATTGATAAGTCCATAAATCAGTATCTCCTTCGGTTAAAGTCATCCAGTTATCTGTGCCATAAAAATAACGTTCCATAGCAAAATAACACTGATTTACTAAAGACTCATAACCATCAATTGTAGAGGCTGTAATTTCCATTGTAAAACCTCCCGGATTTTCTTCATCAAGTGAACATGAAGAAAATATAAGAAAGACTGCAACTGTTGCTACAATACCTTTATATATAATATTTTTCATCTGTTTAAATTTAATCTTCATATGAACTACTTAAAATGTAACATTTACACCAAAAACATATTGTTTATAGAGAGGGAATGAGTCTGAGCCATTTGTTTCCGGATCAGTACCTTTTAATTGCTTATCCTTCACATATAAAAACGGATTATATGCTGTTACATAAAATCTACATTTCTCCATATATGGAATATGAACTGTATTTTTATTTAAAGTATATCCAAGAGTTATGTTTTTCACTTTTATAAATGATCCATCTCTGAATTTAAGAGCACTCATTACTGTTTGTTCGCTACCACTACCCGGAATCGGATAATATGCATCCTGATTGCTTTCTGTCCAATAATCAGCTCCTGCAATCTGGTTATTCGAGTCTCCCGATTTAGCTGTATACCATCCCAATAAATCACTATCTATTGTTTGTCCGTAACGAGCCATAGTAAACACGGTCAAATCCACATTTTTATAGGTAAGTGTATTATTAAATCCAATGATATAATCCGGATTTTCATGACCTAATATTTGTTTGTCGTTTTCACTGTATTTATGAACCCCATTATCGCTTACACCTTCTTCGTCTTCCTGAGAAACCGTTTCAATCATAACCCATCCTTCTTTCACGCCATAGGTATCTAAAGTTTCCTGTGAAGCGCTGGTTCCCCAAATACCTTTGTATTTATAGTCATAAAGTGAATGAATCGGACTTCCTTCAAACAAGTTTTCTTTAATTAAATCTCCACTAGGCAATGAAACAATCTCTTCTTTTCCCCATGTGAAAGAAAAAGTTGAATTCCAGGTGAAATTTGCAGTTCTGATGTTTCTGGTATTGATAGATAATTCAATACCTTCATTGGTCGTTTCTGCAATATTTTCCCAGCTTGATAAAGGAGCTCCCCAACCAGTTACTCCACTTGTAATTGGCATAGTTCGCTTAAACAATAAATCTTTTGTTGTTGTATTAAAATATTCAATAGTTCCTGATACTACGCTGTCGTAAATAGAAAAATCAACTCCAACATTATAGTTATAAGATTTCTCCCAGCCTAAACTGCTATTACCGTAAGTTCCGGTATATTGAGTAAATGGAACAATCTCGCCATTGATAGAAACACCCCATGAAGAATAGGCATATGGTGTAGATGTAGTACCATAGGCTCCTATACCACCAGAGTTTCCTGTTACACCATAACTTAATCGAAGCTTAAGATTATCTAACCAGTTCGCAGTATTACTCATAAATCCTTCTTCCGATACACGCCATCCTAATGCTGCAGCAGGGAAATTATCCCATTTATGTCCGGTTGACAACCATGATACACCATCATATCTGTTAGATACTGTCAATAAATACTTTCCTTTAAATGAATAATTTAAACGAGCAGCATATGACATTTTCTGTGTTTGAGCATAATTTGACTCCACATTTTGAGATGTTGCCGACATTAATCGGTAATAGCTCCATGAATCCAGATTCTGTCCACTTCCACCTGCTGTGTTTCCTTCACTTTGATTCTTGCTCCATGAAGTAACAAAAGTTGCTGATAAAGAGTGATTTTCAGCAAAGGTTTTATTGTAGCTTAATATATTTTCCCATGTATATCCATATCCATAAGAATTATCTATCTCAGCATGCGGAGTTCCTGCATATGAAGGACGGTTGGCATTACACTGAGCCCCCCAATACTGACCTAATCTTGAATTGGATAAAACTGTACTAAATACTGACTTTAGTTTTAAACCTTTAATTAGGTCTACATCAATATATGCATTAGTATTAAAATAAGTGCTTCTTAAATTATTTTCGTATTGATCTTTAATAAAGTCACCTAAAGGAGTATATTCATTAGTTGCAAATTCATAATTGATATTGCCAAACTCATCGTATGCATCACCTAAAGGGAATGAACTAATTGCTTTTGTAAAGGTATTGCTAACACCATTATTTCTAATCAAATAGGTCAGATTCGATGTCATTCCAATTTTAGCAAATGGAAATAATTCCTGATCCACATTTAATCTGAAAGCATATTTATCTTCATTTTCATTACTCAACAAACCTTCTCGTTTTGTAACAGCTAAGGATGTAAATAACTTAGTTTTTTCAGTTCCTCCAGAAACAGATAAACTATATTTTTGATCTGTTGCAACATTTCCGGCCACTTCATCAACCCAGTCAATCCATTTTCCCTGGTTATAGGCAGCTAATTTGTCAGCATCAGTTAAAATAGCCGACATGTCAGCAGGGTATTGTCCGTTAAGATATCTATAAGCTTCTCTCTGATATTGAGTCCATTCATCACCAATCATACCATGAAAATACTCTGGTTCACCACTGAAACCATAATACGAATCAAAGTTTATCGTAGCCTTTCCTTCCTTACCTCTTTTGGTAGTGATAATTACAACACCATTTGATCCGGCAGAACCATAAATAGCTGTACTCGATGCATCCTTAAGAACATCAACACTTTCTATATCTGAAGGATTAATTTCATTATAATTACCAGGTATTCCATCAATAATAAATAAAGGAGTATTATCTCCATAGATTGATCTGCTCCCTCTCAATAATATATTAACATCTTCACCAATCTGACCACTGGTTTTAACAATATCCATCCCGGTAATTTTTCCCTGTAATGCTTCCATCACATTACTTGTTGGGGCAATGGTAATTTCTTCGTTTTTCATGGATACAACAGAACCGGTAAGATCTTTCTTCTTCATTGTACCATAACCAATTGCAACAACTTCTTCCAGACCTATTGATTCATTTTCTAAAACCACATTAATCTGCATTCTGCTTGCAACGGAAACTTCCTGTGTTTTCATTCCTATAAACGAAAAGACAAGAACAGCATTATTAGGAACATTATTAATTGAATAATTACCATCAATATCTGTTATAGTTCCATTGGTTTCACCTTTCACATAGATGGATACACCCGGTATAGGTTCCTTCTTCTCGTCAACTACCTGACCAGAAACCGTAATGGCTAATTCTTGTTGAATTTCTATTGATTTCTTTATGATGACATTTTTATGTTCATAGCTCACACTCAAATCATCATCTTTAAACAACTCATTAATAACTTCTTCTACAGTAACCTGATCAACATCAATGGTATACAATTTATTGGTATCAAAATCACTTGACTTAAAGAAAAATCCCAATCCCGACTGAGTTTCAATTTCTTTAAAGATCTCTACTACTGTTGCATCTTGCATTTTTAGTGTAACCAGTTCATTTTGACTGAAACTTTCTGCAGATAGAACCGAAGTAAAAATTACCATTAACAGTATTGATAATTTCATAATTCTAAAAGGTTTTGTTCGCATATACCTATCCCAGTAAAGCGAATGCTCATTTTTTTTCATAGATTTGTAATTACAGTTAAACAATCATTCCGGCACCACCCGGAATATTTTTAATTTTTTGTGCACCACACCACTGGTGCACTTTTTTTAATAAATAATAATTAAATCTTTTCCTTTCGTTTTCGTTTCAATTTTATAGTTAATATCTATTGCTGATTTTAATATATCCAATACTTGTTTTATTGTTGTATGTCGCTGAATGACACTGGTAAATTTGGTATTTGCTAAAACCTCATCTTTAATAACAACATCAACATTATACCATTTCTCAATATCAAAAACGATTTGCAACAACGTCTTATCAATAAACACAAACTTACCTTCATGCCATGCGCCTTCCAATTCGCTATCAACGTTAATTACGCTAACTTTTCGTTCTGATTTATCATATAAAAATGCTTGTCCTGGTTCTAAATCTGAAATCATATTTCCATTCTTCCCAAGTATACTTACATTACCTTCTATTAAAGTGGTTCGGATTATATCACTTTCGGCATAGGCTCTAATATTAAAGCGAGTACCTAAATCCCGTATTTTATAACTTCCTACATCTACAATAAACTCTCTATCTTCATTATGTATCACATCAAATAGTGCTTCTCCTTCGAGCTTAACTGAAACCTTGTTTTTTTGCTCTGTAATAAATGCATTAGATTGGGCATTTAGCCATATTTGAGATCCATCACTTAATTTAAAAGATGAAATACTTCCGGCACTTGAACTAAAGGCATACTCTTTTAAATCCTTATTATTTAATGAATGATTAATCCATAAAAAAGAAATTGAGGTTGAAAATAGCACCAGAATAAAGATAGCTGCATATTTCCATACTGATTTTACAAGAGACAGGTGAGAAATGGACTCCTTTTTTGAGTGCCAGAAATTCTCAAACATTTCCTTTTTTTTATTTAATGGAAGATGTTGTTCTTTAATTACAGAAAGTGACCAAAGATTCTTTAAGCGAATATATTCATCACGCTTTAAAGAATCGTTTTCCAGATCAGAGAATAGAGTATATTCTTCTTCTGTACTGAGCTCCTTATTAACTATTTGTTTAAATTCTTCCACTAATTTTATTGTTTATTGTATATACTATACACCACAAAAATGCAACACCCTATCGAAACACAATTATTTTTTTAAATTAATTCATCGAAGTAAAACAAATAATTCAATTTATTGCTTGTTTCATAGCGGTCTTAAACAATTTTGAAATTAGATATTAGAACTGACAAATTCTGTTTTTAATACGGCTTTTTCATTTTTATAAATCCTTTCTCTCATTTGGTATAGCAAGGATATGACGTCGTATTGACTATGATTTTACTATAGATATTTTATGATCTTTCTTCGGTTCCTTAGAAGCAATGCCTATGCAAAGAACAATCAAAGAATGTGCATAGACAACACAACCTCAATACAACCACAATACAAAGAACAAGCATTGACTATGCATAGGATAAGCATAGGATAAGCATAGGATATGCATAGAAATAGCATAGAAATAGCATAGATATGCATAGCCATAGCAAAGAATGATCAAAAAAACACCGAAAAACACCAAAATCTGGAATATTTTTAGCCTAAAATATGATATTGCGGAATATTTTTGTCGTTTTTTGCGATTTTCCGGAATATTGACTCTTTTTTAGCTCTCTTCGACTAAAAACTGATTTTACCTAAAAACCTTTAGCATTCTTAATCAATTAGTTACAAGCTTAAAAAGTTACAGTAAAATTACAGTAATTTTTTTGTATTTCTCTGCTCACTACTTTAGCATTAAACAATTACTAATTACTCATTACTAATTGTTAATTACTTAAAAACATCCGCCGATACTTGTTTAACCCGGGCTCTGTTACAACCTGATCAGTTATACCAAAGCTTGCTAAAACAAAAAGTCATGGGAACATATAACAAAGGAATCAAAGGAAGATTCACAGGTTATGAAAGAATATTGGTAATTAAATAAATATAAAAAAGATAATCCTTGAGGTCTGTTCTTAAAATTGTCAAAGCTTTAGACATTCTTGCTTCAACAGTCTTTTGGCTAATATTTAGCTTATTAGCAATCTCTTTATACTTAAGATCTTCAAACCTGCTCATAATAAAAACTGTTTGAATATCTTCCGGAAGTTTATTTATTGCAGTTTCAATTTTATTTTGCAACTCTTCAAATTCCAGATTATCTGATGCCAGTAAATTTAATGCATCATAATTGAGTTGCATCTCAATATATTTAAGATCTTGTTTGGTTTGCAATATAGTTTTTTGGCTTCTCAGGTAATTCAAGCAATTGTTTTTAGTTATTGTATACAGAAAATTCTTAAGATTTTTATTATCATTAATATTCTCTCTGATATCCCATAACTTTACAAATGCATCCTGAACCATTTCTTCAGCAATTTCTTCCTTCTGCACATATTGTAAGGATAAATGATATAATACGTCTGAAAATTCGAGAAAAACTTTCTCAAACGAACGTTTATCTCCCTTTTGTAATAAACTAATATCAATTCCAAACTGAAATTTACCCATAAAATTGCAAACGTAGATTTTGATTCAACGTGGGCAAATATAAAAATTAATTAATATTTATTAACTTTTAATAAATATTAATCAAATAAGATTGGTGTTGAAGATGAATTAAAACCAGAGCTGTCCAAAATATTTTTATTGACTGGCGTTTCACCCAGACCCGACTTCATTTTTTAGTTCACTAGGTCTGTATTTTAATTATGTTCATGATTTTCGCTTCGCTACAATTGTCTTACCACAAAAAACAGAAGCAAAAAAAGGCAAGGCTGCACCCACTTCTCTCAAAAAACTACGGTTATTTGACCGAAATCGTTTAAACTCAATGCGTTCAAACAAAAACGATTTTTAACCATCAAACTAACCTTGTTTTTTGGTTCACTGGCTGAGGCCCATATAGAGCCTATGCTCGAGAGGAATAATTTATTTTATTTAGGACAGCTGTAAATTTATATATGTTCCATGTAACATATATTAATTACAAATTCATTATCCTTTCTTCATTTCTCTTGGTGGTTTAACTACTATGCGACCTCTGCAGTTACATATATATACCTCACATCCTGTACAGGCAAAACAATTACTGCAGTTTCTTTTTAGATCCTGAACTGAATACTCCTTTTTACATTTTGGACATATTACTTTATTTATATTCCTATCTTTCTCCATATATTAAACAAAAATATATATTTTGTGTTCAGTTTAAAATATTATAGGCTTTTTGTTATAACCCCCTAAATTTAAAACCTATGCCTAAGAAAAAGAAAAGTATTCTTAGAAAGTTATTTAAATATATGATGTCCTTTGGCATTTTAATGGGATTTATTTTCCCTGTATATGCTCATTTCTTTGTTATTTGGAAAGATGGATTATTTATTTACTTCTTAATTGGAAGTGTAATGGCCGGAGTTATTGTCGGTATAGTTTCTTTCTCATTTGTTAAAATTATTCTGATAAAAGAACTTCTTAAAGTTTCTGGAATTGCAAAAAACATAACAGACAAAGATATATCAGTAGACCTTGAATTATGCAGTGATGATGCTGTGGGCGAAATTGCAAATGGTTTTTCAGAAATCATTAAACTACTTAACAGTTTCGTATCCCAAACTCATAAAATAACAAATAATGTAAAGCGATTTAATGGAAACAGTAAAGATCACTCCATTAATGAAATTACTCATTTAAATAACTCTATTCACGAAGTTAATTTGGTTTCTGATAATATTTCATCTTTGTCAAATACGATACAAAACGAGATCAAATCGATTCAATCTGCTGTTCTTAAATCAGGAGAAACTCTGAAGTCTATTGATAAAAAGGTTGAAGTCTTTTCGGATAAGATGAATTTTTTACAAGAAAAAACAGGAGAAATTAATACCATTATAAATATCATTAAAGATATTGCTGAAAAAACCAATTTATTAGCATTAAATGCATCTATTGAAGCATCTAAAGCCGGAGAGTTTGGAAAAAGTTTTGCTGTAGTAGCAAATGAAGTAAGACTATTATCTGGCAACATCAACGAATCAGTAAAGCAAATTAATAATATAAGTTCGTCGATCAATTTTAATTTAAGTGAAGCTAATGATATCAATAATGATATAATGACCAGCTTTAAATCAAACTTGATGGATAACATTAAATTCTCAGAAATTGTTAAAGAGGTTGAGACTCATGCAAGTTCTAGTATTACAGAAAATAGCAATCTGGTTACTTCAATAAGTGCATTAAAGGATATTGTTTTAGAAATGAATCATTCATTTGATTTATTTTATTCTTCAGTTTCAAATTTAAATGCCTTTACTAAAGACTATAAAACAAACGTAAAATAAAAATACTATATTCATGTCGACATATAATAAACATGTAATTAGAAAATAAATGAGATTAGTATTTTTAGCAATTTTATCATTAATTCCTGTTCTTTCTTTTAGTCAGACAGAAGCTAAAACTTCTGACGGAAAAGAAGTTATCTTATACGATGATGGCACATGGGAATTCAAAAAAGAAATTAAAGAAATAGCAAACGTCAGCTCCAGTGAAATATCAAGCACCAAAAGTGCTCAGGGAAACACGGAAGAAATATATTTTGCCACAAGTGTGAGACTTGATCGTTTTTTTGGTGATCCTCAAAATAAAATCAGAGGTAAAGCCAAGTGCATCATTGATAATGGGCAACCCAAAGTTGAATTTACCTGGGAAGTTTATCTGGGAGACGGAAATAGATATTTTGGTTATTTAAAAGAAGGAACACCTATTTCGTTAAAATTAAAACAAAATAATACCATTAATTTGTCACTTGACGAAAATGTACAGACAGATGTTAGAGAAAAATATAAAGTCACCATTTTTCGAGGAACATCAATTTTAACAAAAGATCAATTAGCTCTTTTGCTTCAATATCCTGTTGAAACTGTTTCTATAGAATGGAAGAAAAATGCCGAAGAATACAATCTTGAAAATCCTGAATTCTTCAGAAAAGAATTATCTCAGTTATTGAAATAAAAAACATTAAGCAACAAAATCATTCTGTGATTTTGTTGCTTGATGTTTAAAGCTTTTTATCTTATAGCACTTTTTATTTTTTCTTCTTTTGAAACCTCCCCTTCCGAAATATTAATAGCTGTTTCAATTAAAGCTAAATGAGAATATGCCTGAGGGAAATTCCCTAATTGTTGCTTTGTTTCAAAATCTAGATCCTCACTGAACAAACCTAAATGATTGCTATAAACCAGTAATTTTTCAAAACGCTCAATTGCGGCTTCTTTTTCGCCAATTTTATATAAAGCATTAACCAGCCAGAAAGAACAAATAGTAAATGCACTTTTAGGTAAACCAAAGTCATCATGATTTACATACCTGAACATTAATCCCTGATGTTCTAGTTCCTCCTGAATAGCATATACTGTTGATTTATATCTTTCATTACTTCCATCTACAAATCCATAGCTTTCCATTAAAAGAACCGAAGCATCCATATCTTCACTTCCATAAGCCTGAGTATATGACTGCTTAGCTTCTGACCATGCATTTTTTTCAATATCGGCTCTAATTTTATCTTCCAGTTTTTTCCACTTTACCATGTAGCTATCCTGTTCAAGCAGTGCTGCAATTTTTTGAGCTCTGTCAATGGCAACCCAACATAATACCTTACTGAAAGTAAAGTGCTTGCTCTCTCCTCTGATCTCCCAGATTCCTTTATCAGGCTTCATCCAGTTGCGCTCAACCATTTTAACAACATTTCTCACAACTGTCCACAAATCCTCACTAAAATCCAAGGTAGCAGAATAAAGACTAAAATGCTGATATATAGCATCCATTAAAATACCATATATATCATTTTGCTTCTGTTTATAGGCTGCATTTCCAACTCTTACCGGTTTTGACCCGGCATATCCTGATAAATGTGGAAGCTCATATTCAGATAATTTCTTTTCGCCACTGATTCCATACATTATCTGCATTTTCTCATCTTTTTCAGGAAGAATATTAATAATAAAATTCAGATAATTTTTGGCTACACTCTTATGCCCCAAATGATTTAAAATTTTCACTACCATTGAACCATCCCTGATCCAACAATATCGATAATCCCAATTCCGTACTTCACCAATAGTTTCTGGCAATGAAGTTGTAAGTGCTGCCAGAACTGCCCCTGTTTTCTGATAACTTAATAATTTTAAGGTAAGGGCACTTCGGTTTATTTCATCATTATATTTACTAAACGTTGTAGTTCTCTCAGACCAGTTTAACCAATATACTTTGGTACGCTCCATTTGAAGCTTAACTCGGTGTATATCTTGTTTTAAAAGCTTTTGATTATAACTTACCACAACAAACTTGCTTGAAGTCAACGTTAATTCCTTTTCTTCCAGAATATCTTTATAATCAAAATCAGAATACAAGTAAAGCGAATCATACGCTCCCTTTTTGGTAACAGCCTTTATAAACTTACTATGAACAGAAACTTCAGTAGGATGAAGTCCATATTCTAACTTAGGATTATACTTTAACTTAAAAACCGGAGCACCACTAATTCTATTAAAAACTCTAATGACATCCGGCGGAGCATATGCTCCAGCGTTACCAGTCTTATACCGAGGCATAAAGTCAATTACCTCAAATACGCCATCTTCACAAACAAAGCGAGTACATAATAAATTAGTTCTATCAATATATTCTTGTCCTATTGATAATAAATTTTTTGGTTCAATACTTAATGAGCCGCCCTTGTCTTCATCCAACAGTTTTGCAAAAACTGATGGTGCATCAAATTTTGGTAAACATAACCAATCGATACTCCCTTTTTCGGAAACCAATGCTGCTGATTTACAATTTCCGATAATTCCGTAATTCAGATTTACCATATATGAACTATATTAAAAATTATTGGTTAGTTTTGTAATATCCTCAAAAAAAAGAGTAATATTTCTAAATTTCAAATAAAAAACGCTATATCTATGCAAAAAATTCACATTGTTTCAAACAGACTCCCCTTCAGTATAAAGGAGGAGGGAGAAAAAATTTCTCTCGAAGCCAGTGTTGGAGGCCTAGCAACAGGTATGAAATCCATATACAAAGATTATGGAGGAACCTGGATTGGATGGCCCGGAATAGATAGCGATACTATTTCTGATGACAAACAAAAGAAAATTGATAATTTATTTAACAATGAAAATTGTTCTTCTGTTCATTTAAACACTGAAGAGATACATTTGTTTTATGAAGGTTTTAGTAACCGTACTATCTGGCCATTATTTCACTATTTTACACAATTTGCAGAATTCCATCAAACAGATTGGGACACCTACAAAAGTGTAAATCAGAAATTTGCCGACGCTGCACTGGAAAAAATTGAAGACGGAGATGCTGTTTGGGTTCACGACTATCAATTACTATTAGTTCCTGAAATGATTAAATCAAAGAAACCGAATGTTACTGTTGGTTTCTTTTTACACATTCCTTTTCCTTCTTTTGAAGTTTTCAGGATACTACCCTGGCGCAGGGATATAATTAAAGGAATGCTGGGTGCTGATCTTATTGGATTTCATACTTATGACTATGAACGACATTTCTTTAGCTGTGTAAGAAGATTATTCGGATATGAAATTTCCTTTAATCAGATTCACATTGACGAAAGAATCATTATTGCAGACTCATTTCCTATGGGCATTGATTATGAAAAATTCGCATCAAACGCTCATGATGTTAGTATTAAAGCTGTTAGTGAAAAATCTGAATTACATAAAGAACTTGATAAGTACTTTTTAGCATCCCCTGAACGCAAGTTGATATTATCTATTGATCGACTAGATTACACTAAAGGAATTCCAAATCGTTTAAAAGCATTTGATCGTTTTCTAGAAAAATATCCTGAATTTAGACAAAAGGTAACACTGATAATGTTGGCTGTTCCCTCTAGAGATCAGGTAGATCATTACCAACTACTTAAAAAAGAAGTTGATGAATTAGTTGGTAATATTAATGGTACATATGGTAGCATTAATTACACTCCTATTTGGTATTTCTATCGCTCACTACCGTTTAATAATTTAATTGAACTATACAGTTCATGCGATGTAGCTTTAATTACTCCTGTTCGTGATGGTATGAATTTGGTAGCCAAAGAGTATGTTGCATCAAGAATTAATAATACCGGAGTTCTTATTCTTAGTGAAATGGCAGGTGTTGCCAAGGAAATGGGAGAAGCGTTGATCATTAATCCTGTTGATGATGAAGATATGGCAGACAGTATTCACCAGGCTTTAACAATGCCAGTTGATGAACAAAAAAGCAGGATGGCATACATGAAAGAGCGAATTCAGCGATATGATGTATTTAAATGGGCAAGCGAGTTCGTTAAGTCTTTGGAAAAAGCAGAGGGTGTTCAAAATGACTTTTTGGCTAAACGCATTACGAAAACACTTGCACCAAAATTAATAGAGAAGTATTCTAAATCTAAAAAAAGAGCCATTTTCTTAGATTATGATGGAACATTAGCTCCTTTCAAGAAAAATCCCCAAGATGCTAAACCCGATGATGAATTACATTCAATTATTCAGAATCTAACATCTAATGAGTTAAATACTGTTACAATTATTAGTGGTAGAGATCGATATACTCTTGAAAAATGGTTTGCCAATCATAAAGTGAACTTAATATGTGAACATGGAGTTTGGTTAAAGATGGTGGATGGAGATTGGAAAATGCTTTCTGCTGTTAATAATAACTGGATGCCAAATGTTCGCCCTATCATGGAGCACTTTGTTGATAGAACGCCCGGTAGTTTTATTGAAGAAAAGAACTACTCATTGGTTTGGCATTTTAGAAAAGCAGAACCTGAACAGGGAGAGTTAAGAGCTAACGAAATAAAAGATGCATTAAATACTCACTTATCAAATCACAACCTTGAAATTATGGAAGGTAATAAAGTGATTGAAGTTAAAAGTGGTGGAATCAACAAAGGTGTGGCAGCTTTAAAATTTCTTAATAATAAAAACTTTGATTTTATAATGGCCATTGGTGATGACTGGACAGATGAATTTATGTTCAGAGAATTACCAGAAGAGGCAGTTACTATTAAAGTTGGAATGAAACATACCAAGGCAGCCTATAAAGTTGAATCGGTTGATGCTGTAAGAAATCTTCTTAAACAGATGTAAATTATTTAATAAACATCATATTTAAAGCCGGATAGTAATATCCGGCTTTTTTTATTTCCAGCTTAAACCCAAAGAATAAATAATCACTAAAAAAATCACCGATACATACATCAGTTCTTTTTGTGTATTTTATCTTTATTCCTTTAAAAATTACCCCCGTAATATATTAATACATGACACACATTTTTTCTGAACCTTTTATTTTAAATAATAAACCAGAAGATATAAAGGTGAAAATCTTAAATATCTTATTTATTATTTCAGCAACCGGATTAATTCCTATATCAGCAATAGCTTATTTAAGATCTTCATTAGGCTTAAGTAATCTTATACTATTTGTTCTGGATATAGTATTATTCTTTGTTATACTATTTCTTATTTTCTCAAAAAAAATTCCATACAAAACCAAAAGCATAGTTTTTTTAACATCAACAATGATAATATCTATATCCAGTTTCTATATTTCAGGAATATATGCTGGTGGTAAATATGTATTTCTATTTATTTCAGTTTTATCGGCAATATACTTAAGTGTAAGATGGAATATCATATTAAATTCAATTATTCTTATTTCCATCATCGTAACTGCTTATTTATATATTACAGGATTTCAAACCAATGTTTTAACAAGTAAAAATTTTTCAAATTCAATTGTTTCATGGGTAAATGAAGGTTTGGTTTTATTCTTTGTAATGCTTTGCTGTTGGGTAATTATCCGAATTCTTCTTAACGGATACAAAAAGGAGGTTGTCAACCTAAGAACCAGTGAACAAACTTTATTTCAAACTATTGAAAAATTACCAATAACTACAATAATTATAAACGAAAAACTTAAGGTAATATATGGTAATTCTCAATTTAAAGAAGAAAGTGGATTAAACAATTTTGTTGGATTAGAAATGACTGAATTAATAAATAGACTATATCCAGATGAAACAAGCTATAATATTAAAATATCCGAATCAATAACTAAGCTTAATAGAATTTTTTCTTTAGGAGAACATCCTCCTATGGCTGAAATAAAATATTTTGATAAAAAAGGAAATCAAAGATGGAGTGAAGTACATTATAATTTAACAGCTCCCAATATGCTTTTACTTATGTTTGTTGACATTACTGATAAAAGATTAAAGCAGAGAGAGGTAATTGAAGCTATGGTTAATGCCGAAGAAAATGAAAAAAGCAGGATGGCAAAAGAATTACATGATGGTATTGGGCCTCTGATTTCCACTGCAAAGATATATGCACATAGTCTTAAAGGAATTGAAGATCCGATTGAAAAACAGGATCACGCTAAGCGTTTAATTGAATTATTGGACGAAACTTTAAATGAGGTTCGTAGTATCTCAAACAACATTAGTCCACATATTTTAAGAAACTACGGATTAAAAGATGCAATAAGATCGTTTATAGATAAAATACAGCCTGTAACTTCCATTAACTTTCATATTGAAATTTGTGAAAAGATAAAATTATCAAATACATTTGAATATACAATTTACCGCACAATAGTTGAAATGGTGAATAACTCAATGAAACATGCCAATGCAAAAAACATTTATATTACTTTTAAAAAATTTGAATCCTTTATGGAAATAAATTACATAGATGATGGTGTTGGTTTTGATTTAAAGGAAGTAAAGGGAAAAGGATTTGGATTATTAAACATGGAATCCCGAATGTTGACACTAGGAGCTGATTATAAGTATTACACCGCTCCTGGTGAAGGCGTTAACGTGATTATAAATATACCTTGTAATGGCGCTAAAAATTGTACTAGTTGAAGATTTAGATTTAATCAGAGAAGGAATAACTGTTTTAATTCGTCAAATCAAAGACTTTGAGATAGTTAATATATTTAAGAACGGACAAGAATTTGTTGATCATTTAGATGAATTGGATTGCGATATTGTTATTACAGATATTGACATGCCTGTACTTGATGGAATCTCTGCAACAAAAATTGCAACTTCTCGCAGACCTGAAATTAAAATCATTGCTTTGTCTATGTACAATGATACAAAGTACTATTATGAGCTAATAACAGCCGGAGCCAAAGGTTTTGTTCTTAAACAATCCAGTGTTGAAGAGTTAGAAAAAGCCATTCGGACAGTTAATGAAGGAAATAGTTTTTTCTCAGAAAAACTACTTTATAACGTGATTGTTAATATGCAAAATATAGAACAAACTCTTATTAAAGAAAAAAAGGAACTTCTGAAATTAAACGAAAAGGAAATTGAACTTTTGAAATACATTTGCAAAGGATTATCAAATAAAGAATTGGCAGAAAAATTATTTTTAAGTATAAAAACAATTGAAAGCAATAAAGCAAAACTCATGCGTAAAACAGGAGCCAAGAATAATGCAGCTTTAATTATTTGGGCTATAAAAAACAAGATTGTTGAAATATAATATTTCACATCCAAAATAAAACCTACCCTACTCATTAAAAACAAGTTATAACACTTCTCTATTACTTAAATAGCGTTAATCATACTATAGTATAGGGTTTTCCCTATTTTAAATTCAGAGTAAACCCCAACTCAAAAATGGTGATTACATAAAATTCCGAAAATACACTACATATATCTTTGCCATATAAGTTTTGTCTCTTTTAGAGCACTTAATTATTGGTAAATGAATAACGAAAAATTAAAAGTAATTATTGTAGATGATATTCCTTCGGCCATCGAAGGAGTTAAAGTATTATTACATACAAATCCTCAATTTGAGATAATTGCCACTTTTAATAATGGTCAGGAATTACTGAACTATAACAATACTTATTCTGCTGATATTATTTTAATGGATATTGAAATGCCGGTTATGGGAGGAATTGATACCGCTAAAATTATAAGCTTTCAATACCCGGATATTAAACTCATTGCCATAACCATGTATCAACATCAATTATATCTGAGAGATATTTTAAGTGCCGGATTTCATGGATTTGTAAATAAAGGACGTATGGCAGAAGATTTAACTTCTACAATAAATAAAGTGTACTTAAACAAGAGATATTATCCTAAGGACTTAAATATTTAAAATAATAAATATGAGTGATTTAAGCATTGAAATAATAAAAACACTTGCAACACTTCCTGTTGCATATGGAATATTAAAACTGATCTTTAAAAAATCAGTGATGTTTCAGGTAAGTATGCTAACCGTGTCCTTTACTCTTTTTGTTACCATTTTAAAAGCGTTAGAGTTTCATATTGGGATGTTTTTAGACTATATAATTACACCTATAAATGTTTTAGTTGGAACGATAGTCTTTATCTACATAAACAAATTATTACGAAAACCTCTGGCTCAGGCAATTGATGAGCTAGAAGAACTTTCAAACGGAAACTTAAATATCAAACTACAACACTCTAAATCTACTAACGAATTAGGCGTTTTAATAAATTCAGTTGTAAACTTATCTGATAAACTTAAAAATATAATCTCTGAAATTGAAACCAGTGCAGAAAATGTTTTAAGTGCAAGCCATCAATTAAGCGGTACCGCAGAAGACTTATCTCAAGGATCAACAGAACAAGCTTCTTCATTGGAAGAAATTTCATCTACCATGGAAGAAATTTCAGGTAACGTGGCCAATAATACAGATAATGCAAAACAAACATCTGAGATAGCGAATAGATCTTCGTTTGGAATAAAGGAAGTATCAACTGTTTCTGATCAAAGTTCAATGTCCGTGAGTAATATCACTGATAAAATCAGTATCATCAACGACATTGCATTTCAAACAAACATTTTGGCATTGAATGCAGCTGTTGAATCTGCTAGAGCCGGAGAGTACGGAAGAGGCTTTTCAGTAGTTGCGGCAGAAGTTAGAAAACTGGCAGAAAACAGCAAAAAGGCAGCTGAAGAAATAATTTTAATGGCTGATCAAAGTAGAAATCAAACAGAAATGGCTAATAACCTGTTAAATGAAATAAGTCCGGATATCACTAAAACATCTGAGTTAGTTGAAGAAATAACGGCAGCCAGTATGGAACAAAGCAATGGAGTTAATCAAGTAAACAATGCTATTCAACAATTAAATTCATTAACACAACAAAACGCGTCAGCAGCAGAAGAAATGGCTTCTAGTTCAGAAGAACTTACAGGACAGGCTGAAAGTCTAAAAAATTTAATAAGCTTTTTCAAATTGCAATAATTCATAGGTTTTTATTAGTTTGAAAGTTAATGCATGAAGTAAGAATTCCCGTATTTTAATCAACACTCTACGTGTCAATGATCCATCCTTAATATTTTTTGACACTCATTGTTATTATAAAAATTCATATTGAAGTTTTGTAATATCTTATTTCATGCTCGTTAGAGGATGTCTTTAATTAGACATCCTCTTTTTGTTTTATTTGGAAAACAAACGATTGATAAATATTTTACTATTTCTTTCAAATGTTCATATTGTTAATATGTCGATATGTATATTTCATTCCTGCATTTATACAGTTCATTTTCTTCTATCCTCTATCGACTTATTTATCAAGTAATTTTGAATTTGAAATAGATTCAAGTTGAAGAAAAACAATAATTAGTATAAAAATGAAAAAATCAAGCTTTTTTATCGCGTATTTAATTTTTGCGGCAGGATTTTTATCCTCTTGCGGAAATAATACACCTGAAAATAATGACACCATCAGGTATGTTAAAGCTACGGAAGTATTACCTTCTAAAGGAAATAACGTTTCGATTTACAATGGAGTAGTTAAAGAACGTAGAGATGTAACCTTATCTTTTAAAGTTGGCGGACCTGTAAATGAGCTTCTTGTTGACGAAGGTGATTATGTAACAAAAGGTCAGGTAATCGCAAAGATTGATAAAAGAGATTACAATATTAAACTACAAGCAACAGAAGCTCAGTACACACAAACAAAAGGGGAATATGAACGTTATCAGGAACTTTACAAACGTAAAAAATTACCTGAAAACACACTTGAAAAATTAAAAGCGGGTTACCTTATGGCTAAGAGTCAGTATGAGGCTACTGTAAATGCTCTTGAAGACACTGAATTAAAGGCTCCTTTTTCTGGGTATGTAAACAAAAAGTTTATAGAAAATTTTGAGACTGTTGCACCCGGTACTCCAATAATTCAACTATTAGATTTTTCTGACTTAGAGGTTGTTGTAAGCATTCCTGAAAATAACATTAATGAAATGAGTGATATTTACAAAATCACTTGCGACATTAAGAATGCAAATCAAATCAATGTTCCTGCAACATTAAAGTCACTAAGCAAAAAAACAGGTAGCGACAGAATGTTTGAAGCTAAAATACTTCTTGAAGGTGAAAGCATTAAACAAATAGTAAAACCAGGTATGGTTGCCAAAGTCAATATAACAAAAAACAGTTCTAACAATAATCACCTTCTTGTTCCTATTGAGTCTGTTTTTACAACAGGACAAAACAAATATGTATGGGTTATTGATCAAAACTCCAATAAAGTAATAAAGAAAGAAGTAAATACATTTAATATCCAGGGTAATGGGTTAATTGAAGTTTCCTCTTCAATAATTAACATTGGCGATAAAGTTGTTACAGCTGGTGTACATTCATTAACTGAAAATCAAGAAGTAAAAATCTTACCTAAAAAATCAGAAACAAACATTGGAGGTTTACTATGAAAAAAGGAATTTTAGAGAAAGTATTAGGTCAAAAGGCCTTTATTACTTCACTATTATTTGCTGTTTTACTTGGTGGAATTCTTGCTTTTGATGGCTTAGGTAAATTAGAGGATCCTGAAATACCGGTAAAATCCGCAGTAATAATAACACCATATGCCGGAGCTTCCGCTAGTGAGGTTGAATTGGAAGTTACTGATGTTCTTGAAAAAGCAGTACAAAAATTAGCAAATATTGATTTTATTGAATCCCGCTCAGTAGCAGGGATGTCTGAAATCACTGTAAATATTGATCCTAACGTTCATACAGCTCAAATGCCTCAGTTGTATGACCATTTAAGAAGAAAAATACACGACATACAGGGTGATTTACCAAGTGGCGCAAGCGCACCTGTTATCTTGGATGACTTTGGTGATGTTTATGGAATATTTATTTCTGTAAGTGCAGATGGGTATTCTTATGAAGAACTTAACAATTACGTTGAATATATCAAAAGAGAATTATTACTTGTAGATAATATTCGCCGTGTTGAAATTTATGGTAAACAAATAGAAACTGTCGATATAAAATTTTCAACTGAGAAATTTGCTCAACTTGGATTAAACCCAATGTTAATAGTTCAGGCTCTGAATGATCAGGCTTCGACTGTAAATCCGGGTAAGGTAGTTGTTGGTACTGAAAGAATCAGATTAGACCTGGGTGCAAAATTTAAAAGTCTTGATGATATAAAGAATCTTTTGGTGAAAGTTCCTAACGGCGGTTCGTTTTTATTAGGAGAAATTGCTACTGTCGAAAGATCTTTTTATACCCCAAAACGAAATGACTTTAAATATAACGGACGAAATGCGATGGCATTGGCTATTTCAATGGAAAGTAAAGTCAATGTAATCAAGGTTGGAGAAGTTTTTGAAAAGGAAATTGATAAAATTAAATCCAACTTGCCAGTAGGTATTGAAATTGATAAGATATTCTTTCAACCTGATAGAGTTAGTGATTCTATCAAAGGCTTTATGATTAATTTAATTGAATCTGTTGTAATTGTAATTATCGTATTGCTCTTTGCAATGGGTTTAAGATCCGGTCTGTTAATTTCTAGTGGTTTGGTATTTACTATCCTTGCAACATTCATTGTAATGAAAGCTGCTGGTATTGAACTACAACGTGTTTCTCTTGCTGCAATCATTGTGGCCATGGGTATGTTGGTTGACAACTCCATTGTTGTTGCCGATGGTATTTTAATTGACCTGAAAAAAGGAATGGAAAGAAAAAAGGCTTTTGTAAATACAGCGCAAAAAACAGCCATGCCTTTATTAGGTGCAACAATAGTTGCTATTCTTGCATTTATGCCACTGGGTTTCTCACCTGGTGCGGCTGGTGAATTTCTTAAATCACTGTTTTACGTTTTAGCTATTTCATTGTTTTTAAGTTGGATCTTTGCTATGATTCAAACTCCTTTTATGGCAAATTGGTTCTATAGAGGTAAAGTAGCTAAAACTAAAAGTGAAGATGCTGATTTATTTAACAATGGCTTATACAGATGGTTTAGAAAGATATTAAAAATGATGCTTTGGCATAAAACGGTCTTTATTATTGCAACAACTGTAATATTAGTTATTTCAATTTGGTCATTTAAATTTATTAAACAAGAGTTCTTCCCTGCCCTTGATTACAATCAATATGTTATTGAATATTGGTTACCACAAGGAAGCGACATCTATCAGGTTGAGAAAGATTTAGATCAGGTACAAAATGAAATTAGCAAATGGGATGATGTTAAAAAAGTTGTAACTTCTTTAGGTCAGACTCCAGCTCGTTATACCTTACTACGTCCAATGACAACCTTAAACAGTAACTATGGCGAACTGATCATTGATGCCGTTGACTTTGAAGGCGCACAGAAATCATCAGTTGAAATCATCGACTATCTGCATAAAAACTTTCCACAGGCTTTTGTAAGATCAAGAACTTACAGCCCAATATTTGGAGACTATCTAATTGAAGCAAAATTCACGGGACCCGATCCTGCTGTTCTTAGAGAATTAGCAGATAAAGCAAAAGATGTGATGCGCAAAAGTCCGTTAACAGCTGTAGTAACTGATAACTGGAAAAACCAGGAAAAAGTTATTAATCCTGAATACTCTGTTGATCAGGCAAGATTATTAGGTATTTCAAGAAGCGATGTAGCTAATTCTTTAGCAGTAGCCTCTAACGGAATGCCGGTTGGAGCCATTTATGAAGGTTCAGATATGATTCCTGTTATTCTTAAAATGAAAGACCCGATAGGAAGTCATGTGGAAAACATAGAGTCTGTCCCTGTTTGGAGCTCCAGAAGCATGACAAGTGTTCCATTAGGTCAGGTGATTGATTCTGTAAAAGTAAGTTGGGAAGATCAAACCATCCGACGTTACGATGGATTAAGAGCAATAAAAGCACAATGTGATCCAATACCAGGTCATGCTGCTCCTGAATTATGGAATCAAATTCATAAAGAAGTCGAAGCTATTGATTTACCTTATGGTTATGAGTTGGAGTGGTTAGGAGACCACAAACATAGTGAAGATGCTAACAGAAGATTGTTTTCTTTACTGCCTTTAGCTTTAGGTTTAATGGTTCTAATAGTGATCTTATTATTCAACAATTTAAAACAGCCTTTAATTGTAATGGGCGTTGTTCCAATGGCACTTATGGGTGTTGCAATTGGCTACCATATAATGCAGGCTAAGTTTGGATTCGTTGGTATTATCGGTACTCTTGGTTTAATTGGTATGATGATTAAAAATGCCATTGTTTTGCTGGATGAGATAAACGACGAAATATCCAGAGGTGTTGATACTTTAAATGCAATTATCAATTCAGCAATATCAAGAATGCGACCTGTGATGATGGCCTCTTTAACTACAATACTTGGTATGATTCCTTTATTATTTGATGTAATGTTTAAGGGAATGGCTGTAGCAGTAATGTTTGGATTGCTGGTAGGTTCAATCGTAACACTTGTTGTTGTACCTGTAATGTATGCTATTCTATACAAAGTAGATACAAAAGTTTTACACGATTAAAGAGAATAGTAATGATAAAGAATATAAAAACATTCATAATAGTTAGTACGATGGCTGCATTTAGCAGCACATCGTTTTCTCAAAAAACACTTAGTCTGGAAGAAACACGTAATTTAGCTCTTGAATTTAATAAAACGCTAAAGATATCTTCCCAGCAAAAAATTGCCGCTGAATCACAAAAGAAAGCAGCATTTACTAATTATCTTCCAAAAATTGAAGCCAGTGGTAATGCAATGTATTTTCCTACAATGGAAGACCAGGAAATTCCAGCTATGACCTTACCTTCAGCTTCTGATCCTTCAACTGCAAGTGATGCTTTATTTCCGGGATTAAAATTGGAAACTGAAAACCTATCTGTAATTACAGGAGGTGTAAATCTGGTTCAACCAATTTATGCCGGAGGTAAAATTAGGTTAGCAAATAAAATGACCGGCAAAGGTGTTGAAATTGCAGAACAAGCCTACCAGTTAAAAGAAGCTGAAGTTATAGCTCAAACAGATGAAGCATATTGGAACCTAGCAGCAATCAAAGAAAAAGTGAAGCTTGCTGAAAAATATGTTTTAATGCTTGATAGTTTGGAAGGAACCTTAAATGATTCGTACGAATTAGGGTTAGCTCCTAAAAGTGAAAAGTTAAAAGTTACCGTAAATAAAAATGACGCTGAATTAAAGCTTTTAAGAGCTCGAAATGCATATCGAATCATGCAAATGAATTTATGTCGCATCATCGGACTCCCTCTTAATACAGCAATTGAAATTACTGATCAGGCAAAAGAGGATCCTATTCTTCCTGACTTTCAGGATGCCACTAATCAGGCTTTAAATAACCGTCAGGAATTACAAATTTTAGATGGCAAAAAAACTATCTCAGAATATCAAAAGCAACTTGCTAATGCAGATTTCTTGCCTCAATTGGGAGCACAAGTCGGCTACCAACATTATAAAATAGCTGATTTAATAAATGAAGGTAACCTAACAGTAGCTGCTTCTTTAACCATTCCAATTTTCCATTGGAATGAGAGAAAACATAAATCATCAGAAGCTAAAGCTAATTTAAATCAAGCAATGTTAGAGCTAAGTAACACGCAAGACCTTATTCAACTTGAAGTTCAACAAGCTCAAATTCAGCTTCAGGAAGGTTATGAATATGTATTACTTTCACAAAAAAACAAACTTGAAGCAAAAGAAAGCCTGGAAGAAACAACTGTTAGCTTTGAAGTTGGCTTAAATACAACAACCGATTTATTAAATGCCCAGGCTTCCTGGCAAGATGCTGTTGCTCAGGAAATAGAAGCATTAGCTCAGTTTGAGATATTAAAAACAAAATATAAAAAGGTTATAGGTTTATTATAAATAGAAAATTAAAAGTCTCGTCCCTATTTGTTTTTCTTCAACGTTTCTGATTCTTTTTAGGGGCGAGATTTTATTTCAAAAGACTAAGTACACTTATAACACAGATTTTTGTTTTGGGGTTTTAATCGTATTTTTGACAAGGAACCACAAAGCATGAAGCAATGAAAGTCTCTATGGTAAAGAATTTTAGCAAGTTCGATGAAAAATGCCGTCATTGGAGAAAACTCCATAAAGAGGATTCCTTAAAATTTAGAAAGAGAATTCTGTTTACTCTATTGCTTGGTTTCACCTTTCATTATACAATTTATAAAATAATACTTCGCGGTGAAGAGTATAGTTTTGAAGGTGTTTTATTTTCAATGGCTGTATTCTTTATATTTTCTGAATCCATTTTCTTATTCGACAAGCTAATAGGTGTAAAATTTCCCTGGCATAATTCGGTAAAAAAAAGGATTATCTCTCTATTTCTGTTTGCCGTTGGATTCTTTTTTATTGCTGAAATTTATATCCCTCAGATAGAAAAGACTTTTGTTAAAAATATTATTGATGATCCTGAGAAGTATAAACTAATATTACTTGTTGGATTTTTATACTTAATAATATATGTAATTTTAATTATTGCCCGTAATTTTCATGAAACACTTAATTACTTTGTGTATGAAAATGAAAAGTTAAAACAAGATAAGATCATTAGTGACTATAAAGCGTTACAAGATCAGCTAAATCCTCATTTCTTATTTAATAATCTTAGTACATTAATAGCTATAATTCATAGTGACAAAGAGAAAGCCATTGAATTTGCAGAAAATTTTACTGATGTTTACAGGTATGTTTTAACAAAAGAAGGGCAAGTGGCTGTAACTGTTGAGGATGAGCTTATTTTTCTTAAAGCATACACTACATTACATATGGCAAGAGTTGGCAATGGTCTTAAAGTTGACATTGATGTAGATGTGAATTATCGAAAATTTAAAGTTCCACATTTAAGTCTGCAAATATTAGTAGAGAATGCCATAAAGCATAATATCACATCTAAAACGAAACCTTTAATAATCAGAATAGGAATTATTGATGACAGACTTTATGTAGTAAACAACAAGCAACTTAAAGAATCGACATATTCAACAAAAACAGGTTTATCAAATTTAAGCAAGAGACTTAAAATTTTGACAGATGAAGAGTTAAAGATCATTGAAGATGATGATATTTACAGAGTAGAAATACCTTTGATAAATTAATAAAATGATTTACTATGGCTTTTAATGTTATTATTGTAGAAGATGAAATTCATAGTGCTCAAATGCTGCAAAGCATGATAAATGAGCTGCGACCAGAATGGACCATTATTGATACTTTTGATTCTATTGAAGACACTGTAAACTGGCTTAACAATAACGAACAACCTAATTTAATATTTCTCGATATTCAATTATCTGACGGCATTAGCTTTTCCATCTTTGATAAGGTTGAAGTAGACTGTGGTGTCATTTTCACTACTGCTTATGATGAATATGCTGTTAAAGCATTTAAACTTAACAGTGTTGATTATTTACTAAAACCGGTCAAAAAAGATTTGCTTCTTTCTGCTATTGAAAAGTTAGAAAGTATCGTAAAAAAAATTGAAGATAATAGTGTCAGTAATACAAACTATAAGGAAATACTTGCCGGATTAAAGAACGGCACCAATACTTACAGAAAGCGATTTCTGATCTCAAAACGAGATGCTTTTTTCTCTATTCCGGTTACTGACATTGCATATATTTATTTTGAATCGAAGTTAACTTATGCTGTATCGTTTGACAATAAAGAGCACATTATAAACTTCACTTTAGATAAACTTGAGGAAGAATTAGATCCTTCAGTATTTATTCGTGCAAATCGTCAGGCAATAGTAAATATGAATGCCATTCATTCTTTGGAGAATTATTTTGGAGGAAAGCTTATCGTTAAACTTTTGCCTCAGTTTGATCAAAAATTTGTGATCAGCAGAGCTAAAGCTACAGTGTTTAAAAACTGGCTTGATAGTTAAAAAATAAGTGTATCTTGCACTAATAATTATAACTTTATTTGTTATGGCAAATCGCAAAGAATTAAAAAAGGATATCAACTATTTAGCATCAGAAATCCTTTCTCAGGCTTATATGAAATTCGCACTTATTGAGAGTGTAAAAGAAGAGCAGATACAACCAATAATGGTGGAAGCTTTAGAAATGAGAAATGAATTTGTGTCGAGAGCAAACCATCCTGATGGTAAAGACAATAAAAAGATTGTTAAAGCATATTATAAAACACTTAGAAAAAGTTTAATGACTAAAACTATTGAATTGCTTGACAGACTTGAAGCTCTTAATTAATCAAAGTTTATGGTTAACTGGTAAGGTAACTGTGAATCATTGCCAATCAGGTTTGAAATTGACAATCCCATTAACCTTAATGGTTTATCGATTATAGCATTATTTAATAAAGTACTTGCCAATGAGGTAAGTACTTTTTTTTCGTCTATATTCTGAAGTAAAGTCTTACTATAGGTTTGTTGCTTAAAGTCATTAAATTTTATTTTCAGAGTAAGTGTTCTGCCATATTTTTCTGTTCGGACCATCCTCTGCCACAAACCTTCTATCAATTGATCTAGCTCTCTGTAAATATCATAGGATTCCTTTAAATCAACAGAAAAAGTATTTTCAATTCCAACTGACTTTCTAATTCTATTAGGAACAACTGGTCTGTTATCAATGCCTCTGCATATAGAATAAAAGAAATGACCGGCTTTACCAAAATTTTTCACCAATCCATTTAAACTCCATTTTTGCAAGTCCTTCCCTGTATAAATTCCCAATTGATTCATTCGTTCTGCAGTCTTCTTCCCTACTCCATAAAAATCTTTGACTTGCAATTGTTCTATAAATGGTAAAACATCGTCGGGTTTAATTACAAATAGCCCATTGGGCTTATCCTGATCCGATGCAATTTTTGCTAAAAATTTATTTACACTAATACCTGCAGAAGCCGTTAACTGAGTTTCTTCTAAAATTCTTTTTTTAATTTCCTGAGCTATAAGTGTAGCTGAATTATGCTTCTTTTTGTTTCTGGTAACATCTATAAACGCCTCATCAATACTTAATGGCTCAACCAAATCACTATAATCATGAAGAATATTCATTATTTGTGATGAAACGGATTTATAAACATCAAATCGATGATGTTGAAAGATAAGCGATGGACATTTTTTCAAGGCAACCTGAGAAGACATTGCGGAATGGACACCATATTTCCGGGCTTCGTAACTTGCTGCAGCTATAACTCCTCTTTGAGATGAAGACCCAACTACAATTGGTTTTCCTTTTAATTCTGGAAAATCACGCTGTTCTACAGATGCAAAAAAAGCATCCATATCTATATGTATTATTTTTCTGATTAAATTTTCTTCTTCACTAGCCATTAATACATATTCTTTACTTAAGAATCTTCAGCCCAAAATTAAAAAAGAACTTATGATCAGCTGGTACAATCTCAACTTTTTTCCCACTTTTATTCAGAGTCCCTAATTCATTAAAAACGGTAATTCCGCCAGCTATATTTAAGTATATGGAACGATATAATTGAAGATACATTTTTGGCCCCAGATTAACTTTTGAAAAACCGAATGCATCCATACTATAACTACTCGAAAGATCATCATCTGCGTTAAAATAATTTTCAAACAATCTTCCTTCAAAACCTAACTTCACCTTATCTAAACAATAATAGGCACTTAACTGTAAAGGCAATAATGCACTCATCTCCTTTTTGTCCTTTTTATACTTGAGACTTAACAAAGGCAAATACATTTCATATTTAAATCTGGTATTAAAAGAAAAGCCTACTCCATATTCAAAATACGGATTGTATCTTTTATATGAAATTGCTGAAATACCTAACATTAAATCTTCATTACTTATTTTATTTTTAAAATCACTCGCAATGGCAGGTGATACTATGAACAATAAACTCCAGTGATTTTTAAATTCCTGAATAAAACCAATATTACAAGTTATTGACTCATAACAATTATTATAATACCTATCTTCTATAACATCTTTAGTTGTAGAATTTATCTTTAAATAATCCCATCCATGATAAAAATAAATTTTACCCTTAATCGGCAAGGCAATCTGTACAGAAGCACGGTATTCATCCATCTTAACATCTGTATTTAAATACGATTTATTTAAAGCTGAATATGAATGCCTGTAATTATCTATTGATGCAATAGTAAACTTTGATAACCTGGGATAAGATATCGTATCTTTATTTTGCTGAGCACTCAAAGTAAAAGTTATCATCAACAAAAAAAGAATTAATTTATAGCAAAAGCTGATTTTCATAAATCAAATAAACATTTAAATACAATTTACAGTATTCTTTTTAGATAAAAACCTGAATTAATAGCAATATAAAAATTTTTATTGCATAATAAATTACGCTGCAAACTACCTTTTACTTCTGCTTAAAAGAACAATATTTTTATATAACAAAGCTAATTAATCAACAATTACAATTTTATCAAGAAAACATACACACTTCCAACATTTCCTCAACATTAAGATTATCTGACAATTATATTACATAAAAAACAGAATCATTTGACTAAAAAAAACTAATCATTAAAAAATCATAAACCGCCTTGTGGATTCATTTTATTTAGTAATTTTGCCAAAATTTTCTAATTCAATAAATCATCAACATCATGTCATTTTTAGAAGATAGAATAGTATCAGACGGCTTAACTTTCGACGACGTATTATTAATACCTGCTTATTCTCAGGTTTTACCTCGTGACGTAAGCTTGGCATCTAAGTTTACAAAGAATATTACCATTAATACTCCGATTGTTTCAGCTGCTATGGATACAGTAACTGAAGAGCGCTTAGCAATAGCTATTGCTCGCGAAGGAGGAATTGGGGTAATTCATAAAAACATGACCATTGAAGAGCAAGCTAAAAAAGTTCAGGTGGTTAAACGTGCTGAAAACGGGATGATTTTTGACCCTATCACCATCAAAAAAGATAAAAATGTAGGTGATGCTTTAGCTATTATGAAGGAATACAAAATTGGGGGTATTCCGGTTGTAGATGACTATGGTTATTTAGTAGGTATCGTAACCAACAGGGACTTAAGATTTCAGGCTGATTTGAACCGTAAGATTGAAGAAGTAATGACTTCTGAAAATTTAATCACTACGAATCAAACAACAGACTTGGTTTTAGCTGCAGAGATTCTTCAAAAGCATAAAATTGAAAAACTTCCTGTAGTTGATAAAGACAATAAATTAATTGGTCTTTTAACTTACAAAGACATTACTAAAGCAAAGAATAAACCTCTTGCTTGTAAAGATAAAATGGGTAGATTAAGAGTTGCTGCCGGAGTAGGTGTAACTTTTAATACTTTTGAAAGAATTGAGGCTCTAGTAAATGCTGGTGTTGACGCAATTGTTATTGATACAGCACACGGACACAGTCATGGTGTAATTGAAACACTAAAGCAAACAAAAAAGAAATATCCAAATCTAGAAGTTGTTGTAGGAAACATTGCAACTCCTGAAGCTGCTAAAGATTTAATAGCAGCAGGCGCTGACGCTTTAAAAGTAGGTATCGGACCGGGTTCAATTTGTACTACAAGAATTATTGCAGGTGTTGGTATGCCTCAGTTATCTGCTATTTACGAAGTATCTCAAGAAGCTGCAAAACATGGAGTACCAGTAATTGCAGATGGTGGAATCAGATACTCTGGTGATATTGTTAAAGCGATTGCTGCAGGAGGTAGCTGTATTATGGCTGGATCTCTATTTGCTGGTGTTGACGAGTCTCCAGGTGAAACTGTAATTTACAACGGTCGTAAATTTAAAACATATCGTGGTATGGGATCTGTTGAAGCAATGCAACAAGGTTCAAAAGACAGATACTTCCAGGATGTTGAAGATGACGTAAGTAAATTAGTACCAGAAGGTATTTCTGCAAGAGTTCCTTATAAAGGAACCCTTAACGAAGTTATTTATCAGTTAATTGGTGGATTAAGAGCCGGTATGGGATATTGTGGCGCAAGCACAATTGAAGATCTTCACAAAGCTAAATTTACCAGAATTACAAATGCAGGAGTTCAGGAAAATCACCCTCATGATGTTACTATAACAAGAGAAGCTCCTAACTACACTAGATAATTATTATTATTACATATTTATAAAGCCCGTAAACTTTTGTTTTTCGGGCTTTTTTATTTTATTTAGCCTTCTTAAAATTAACCACCGCACAATAATATCATTTTTTGTGTGTTTGAGTAGTGATACAATTTTTTTTAGTTTATAATTAATAATAAAATGACACGAATTAAATTTCTAGTTTCAGTTGTTGCTATAATAATTTCACAAACTTCATTTTCACAAAACTCACACACTTTATTAACTATTGGAGACAACAATTATTCTATCGAAGAATTTGATTTTATCTACAACAAAAACAATAGTTACACTGAAGATCCTAAAACAAAAAAAGAATACATAGACCTTTTTGTAAACTATAAGCTTAAAGTTCATGAGGCTATGGCACAAGGAATGGATACCTTAGCTTCCTTCAAGAAGGAATATAATTACTATAAAAACGAGCTTGCAAAACCATACCTTTCAAATAAAGAAATTACTGAGAACCTAAAGAAAGAAGCCTATAACAGATTAACTCAAGAGGTGGATGCCAGCCATATATTAATTCGCTTTCCTAACAATGCGACTCCTGATGATACTCTTAAAGCATATACAAAAATTAAGGAGATACAGGATAGAATTAAAAAAGGAGAAGACTTTAATAAATTAGCTCAGGAACTTTCAGAAGATCCTTCAGCTAAAAAGAACTTAGGCAGACTTGGCTTTTTCAGTGGTTTCTCAATGGTTTATCCTTTTGAATCAGCCGCATATAATACTCCTATAAACGAAGTATCAGATATTGTAAGAACAAAATTTGGCTATCACCTGATTAAAGTGCATGCAAAAAGACAAAACAGAGGCGAATTAAGAACAGCTCATATCATGATGATGTTTCCTTCGAACTCTCCACAAAATGTAATTGATGAGAAGAAAGCTAAAATTGATTCTATTTATCAATTAGTACTAAATGGAGAGGATTTTGGAGCGCTAGCTCAAAACTTTTCAGAAGATAGAAACAGTGCCAAAAACAATGGAGAGTTGCCATGGTTTGGTGCAGGCCGAATGATTCCTGAATTTAGTGAACCAGCATTTAAACTTGATAGCATTGGAGCCGTTTCAAAAATAATAAGAACTCCCTATGGCTTCCATATCATTAAACTTTTAGAAAAAAGAGGCATTAAGAGTTACGAAGATATGGAAGAAGAAATCACTCAAAAAATATCAAGGGACGAAAGAGCATACAAAGGAAAAGAGAGTGTAATTAAAAAGCTTAAAAAAGAATATAATTTTACTCAAAATGATTCTTTATTAAGCTTGATAAAAGCTAAAGTATCTGACGATAATTTTTTCAATGAATTTAATGACAATGATATAATTGCTTCTTATAGTTCTGAAAAAATATCTATCAAAGATCTATTTAGTGATTTAAAAGGTGATCGTCAGTTCCAGAGTGCAAGAAAAAACAATTTCATTGAACCTATGATTCAATCATATATTGATGATAAAATCCTTGAATTTGAGAAAACACAATTAGAAAAAAAATACCCTGAATACAATTATCTACTACAGGAATACCATGACGGCTTACTAATTTTTGAGATAAGTCAAAAAGAAATATGGAATAAAGCAAGTCAGGATAGCACTGGTATCAAAACTTATTTTAACAACCATAAGAGTGATTACTATACCCCTGAGAAATTAGTTGGTAAAGCATATTTTGCTAAGGACAAAAAAACATATACACTTCTAAAAAAGCAGTTAGAAACCACACCTAAGATCTCAACAGATTCATTAAAACTATTAATTTCTGCAAACCAATTTAAATGCATTAATGGGGAATTTAGTAAAGGTGAATATGCTGCATTAGATAAAGACATTTGGAATTTAAAAAAATCAGACGGAAGAATTGATAAGGATTTTCCTTATGGATTTGCAGTAGGAAGCATTACACCTAAAGAATATAAAGAGCTAGAAGAAACAAAGGGACAAGTTATTAGTGATTATCAAAATGAAATAGAAAAGCAGTGGATTGACGAACTTAAGAGCAAATTCAATCCTGTTGTTAATTTAAAAGCTCTTAAATATTCAAAAAAGATTAAATAAATATGAAACAAGCCGGGATAAATCCTTTTTCATATAAGGAGATAACTTTGTTGCAGGTTCCATATTACATAGCTTATTCAAATAAAACGAAACATCGAATTATTAAATAATTCGTTTTATTTGAGTATGGAAAAACAAATTATAAACGCATGAGAATTATTTATCCTATTGGAATCTTAACTATTTTAATATTAAGTTCTTGTTCAAGGATTTCATCAACAGAGGCATCTCCTCCTGTAGCTTCTGTTGATGGCAAAGTTTTAACCATTGAGGAGTTACAAAAAGCAATTCCAAAGAATTTAAGCAAGAATGATAGTCTGGCTTTCACTCAGAACTATATTTCAAGATGGGTGAAATCATCTTTATTATTAAGAAAGGCTGAATTAAACTTATCGCCTGACGAAAAAGATGTTAAACAAATCCTTGAGGATTACAGGGCATCTCTTTTAATACATAAATACCAACAAAAGCTCTTACTAGAAAAATATTCTCCTTTAATTACGAATAAAGAAATTGAGGAATATTACAATAGCATGAGTGAAAACTTCATTTTAAATGAAGATATTATAAAAGGTGTATTTTTAAAAATACCTCTCAATGCACCAAACATTAACGAAGTAAAAAAATGGTACAAATCTGATAATCCTGAAGACATGGTGACGCTGGAAGAATATTGTTATCAGAACGCTCAGAATTTTGATATCTTTTTAGATCGCTGGGTTACTGTTGATGCCATTTCTAAATTATTACCAAAACCAATTCCAAACACACCTAATTATTTAAAATACAACAAATCGTATGAAGTTTCAGATTCAGCCTCTCATTATTTCGTTTCTTTTAACGATTTCAAAAAATCGAACGAAGTAGCTCCTATACAATATGTTACAGATAAAATAAAAGCTATTTTACTAAATAAGAAACGTATTGAATTCATTAAAAACCTTGAAGAGGAATTATACCAGGAAGGTTTGAAGGAAAAAGTTATAAAATTCTATTAAATTTGCCGAAAAATAAAAAATATGCATAAAATATTCTACTCTCTAATAATAACGCTAACAGCGATTTTAATAAGCCCTAACACAACTCTTGCTCAAAAAAATGTAATTGATGAAGTTATTGCCGTTGTTGGTGATAATGCCATTCTGAAATCTGACATTGAATACCAGTATCAACAAGCAATTATGCAAGGTATGTCGGCAAAAGGAGATTTGAAATGTCAATTATTTGAACAGCAATTAATTCAAAAATTAATGCTTAACCAAGCTGTATTAGATAGTGTTGAAGTTAACGAGAACTCTGTTATCAATGAAGTTGACCGTAAAATGAATATGTTCATTGACAGAGCGGGTGGTAAAGAACAACTTGAAGAGTGGTTTAAAAAATCAATTATTCAGATTAAGAAAGAACAAATGCAGGTTGTTCGTGATCAGATGATGACACAAACAATGCAACAAAATATTACTGAAGGTATTGAACCAACTCCATCTCAGGTAAGAGCATATTACAGAAAGACTGAGCAAGATAGTTTACCAATGGTTCCTGTTCAATATGAAATACAAAAAATTGCAGTTTACCCAAGAATTGACCAAAAAGAGATTGATCGTGTAAAATCGCAATTACGTGATTTCCAAAAGCAAGTAGCTGAAGGAAGAGACTTTGCAACATTAGCAGTTCTGTATTCAGAAGACCCAGGTAGTGCAAGTAGAGGTGGTGACATGGGATGGGCAACACGTTCCACTTATGTTCCTGAATTTGCCAACGTAGCCTTCAACATGCAGGAAAAGAACAAAGTTTCAAAGATTGTTCAAACAGAATTTGGATACCACATTATTCAATTATTGGATAAAAAAGGTGAAAGAATTCACGTTCGTCATATCTTGATTAAACCAAAAGTTTCTGCTGAAAACAATAAAGCAGCTATCAGTAGATTAGACTCAATAAAATCATTAATTGAAAAAGACAGTATTTCTTTTGAAGATGCAGCATTCCACTGGTCAATGGATAAAGACACCAGAACTAATGGTGGTTTAATGGTTAATCAAAGAACACAATCTTCACAGTTTGAATTAGCAGAACTTTCTTCTATGCGACTACCATTAATTGCTAAAGAGGTACAAAAATTAAAAGAAGGAGAGATTTCTGAACCGTTTAGCATTAAGGACGAAAAAGGACAAGATGTTTTTGTTATTATCAAACAAAAAAGAAAAATACCCCCTCACAGAGCTAATATGAGCAATGACTATCAGCTGATTCAAAATATTATGACTGAAAAGAAAAAAGCTGATGCTATCAATGAATGGATTAAGGAAAAACAACAGGATACTTATATCACAATTAGAGACGAATGGGCTGGTTGTAATTTCGAGTATAAAAATTGGATTAAATAGTTATTTTAACTATTTTGTAGAGGCTTTTTGAAGAATGGAGGATGGTTTCTACAGGGTTAAAATACTTTTTCATTATTACTGCTATATTTATTAACTTTTCTTGTATAAGGGAGGTTTATAATATAACAGGAACAGCTATCGTTGTTGATGAAGAAACATTAAATCCTGTCTCTAATTCTTCGGTTCATTCTCAATGTTTTTTTCAACTAAACATAGATGAAAGTTCAAAAGAATCTTCAAGCTTAAAGACAGATAGTTTAGGCATATTTCAAATAAATTTTAACAAGGGTTATAAAGTTAGCATGATTATTGAATCTGCAGATTATGTAAGCAATACGATTCAGTTTAACCCAAGAAAAGAAAATATGCCTGATACTATTTATTTAAAAAAGAAAATACAATTTGAAAGTTCTGCCGCTCAGATAAAATCTCAAATATCTCCGAACAATAATCTGAAATAAAGTTTTAGAATTTCTATATTCACTTTTTACAAGTATTTTTGATCTCGTTTTAAATTCCTAATAGCAACAATTCAAATAATGCAAAATCATAATAGCATTTTAATAATTCTAATGTGCATTTTTTTGGGAGGCGCATTTCCTTTATTAGCTCAAAAGAAGATTAATGTCAAGCATGCTGATTCTTTAAAAGGTAATAAGGAGATTTATGGTGAAGATATTAATGTTTTAGTTGGACATGTAAAGTTTACTCACGAAACTGCTATTATGTTTTGTGATACTGCATATTTAAACGAAAAAGAAAATAAGCTTAATGCTGTCGGTAATATTCATATCATACAAAACGACACTTTACATCTATACGGAAATAAGCTAAATTATTTTGGGAATACTGGAATGGCCGAAGTCAGAGAAAATGTTAAGCTTATAAATAAAGACGTTGTATTAACTACTGAATTCCTCGATTACGACAGAAAGAACAACTTTGCATATTATTTTAATAATGGTAAAATTGTTAATAAAGACAATACTTTAACAAGCAAAACAGGATATTACTATCCGGATTCAAACACGGCATTCTATAAAGACAGTGTTGTTGTTACAAATCCAAAGTACACAATGTATTCCGACACATTAAAATACCATACAGTTACTAAAGTAGCAACTATTCAAGGACCAACATTCATTATCAGTGATAAGAATACAATTTATGCAGAAGATGGTTTCTATGATACACAAAATGATGTTGCCCTTTTACAACAAAATGCTTACGTTCAAGGGGAACAGCTTTTAAAAGGAGATTCAATTCATTATGATCGAAAACAAGGTATAGGTGAAGTTTTTAACAACATGGAACTCCATGATACAACTAATAATGTAATTATTGCAGGAGATTATGGTTTCTATAATGAAATATCACAAGATGCATTAACAACAAAAAATGCTGTTTTAATGCAGATTTATAATGCTGACACACTTTTTCTTCACGCAGATACACTTTTGGCTGTTCCATTAGAAAATCCGGACGAAAAACTAATTAAAGCTTTTAGAAAAGTACAGTATTACAGAAGTGATTTACAAGGTCGTTGTGATTCAATGGTTTTTGATTCAAGAGATACAACCAACACTTTTTATTACGATCCGATCATGTGGTCGTTAGGCAATCAGTTAACCGCTGATGAAATAAAAATGTATACTAAGAATGAAGTTTTAGATAAGGTTGATCTAATTGACAGGGCTTTTATCATTTCTGAAGAAGATTCAGGCAGATATAACCAAATTAAAGGTTCGTCAATGACCGGGTTTGTGAAAAACAACGAAATCTATAAGATTGATGTAAATGGTAATGCTCAATCTATTTATTACCCGATGGATAAAGAAAATGCATTGGGAATGAATAAAGCAGAGTGTAGCAACATGATTATTTACCTTAAAGAAAGAATGGTAAGTAAAATTAACATGCAGGTCTCTCCTACTGGTAAAATGTCCCCAATATTACTAATTCCGGAAGAAGATTTGGAGTTGCCAGGATTTCATTGGCTTGAATTATTCCGTCCTAAAACAAAAAAAGACATTTTTAATTGGAAAGAATTGCCGGTGTTAGATCGTGGTGAAGATAAATCTGAATATAATCTTGACAACACCTACGACGACCTCAAAAACTAAATAATCTCTAACAAAACTCAAACAATATAAAAAAAGCTGTATCGTTTGATACAGCTTTCTTTCTCTTTAGCCCTGGCTAGTACTAATATTCATCTTCGTTAAAGAAAAAATCATCCTTACTAGGATAATCAGGCCATATATCTTCAATACTTTCGTAAATATCTCCTTCGTCCTCTATTTCTTGAAGATTTTCAATAACTTCCAATGGTGCTCCAGAACGAATCGCAAAATCGATTAATTCATCTTTTGAAGCTGGCCAGGGAGCATCTTCTAATTTTGATGCTAATTCTAGTGTCCAATACATACCCTGAAATTTTAAATATTATTTTAGTTAATATTTGTTTGTTATTTTTTGCGAATATAAAAAAAAACTAAAAACTTACAACTCGGGAATCCAAGGAATTTCATTTACATTGAAATGTTTTGATAAATGTCGTGATAATACAAACAAATAGTCAGAAAGTCGATTCACATATCTGACTACCCACGCATTTACTTCTAAAGTCTCTCCAACCTCTAAAATCCTTCGTTCTGCTCGTCTGCAAATTGTTCTTGAAATGTGACAATAACTAATACAAGGATGTCCTCCTGGTAAAACAAAATATTTTAATGGAGGCAATGCTTCTTCCATTTCGTCCATTGCTTTTTCCAACTCTTCAATCACAGAATCATCATAATTCATTTTATCCCGAAGATCTGCCACATTTGTATCGGTTGCCAAATAAGCTCCAACATCGAAAAGTCGTTTTTGAATTTTAATTAACTGTTCCGAACTTTGATCATCTATTTCAAAAGATCTTATCATTCCGATAAAACTATTTAATTCATCAACAGTACCATATGCTTCTAATCTAACATCGTTTTTAGGAACACGCGTTCCTCCAATTAAACTAGTTCTTCCTCTATCTCCTGTTTTGGTATATACTACACTTTTTGCCATCTATTAATTATTTTATTGCAGGTGAAACATACTTTGTTATAAAAAGTTCGTATCTCCATATCAATTCTGCGCTAATAAAACATTTTCATTCACCATATCTGACTCTATGTGTCCATCTTTTAATCTTATGATGCGATGAGCATGTTGAGCTATATCTTCTTCATGCGTTACAAGGATAATTGTATTTCCCATTGCATGGATATTCTGAAACAGATTCATGATATCAACCGAAGTTTTTGAATCTAAATTACCAGTTGGTTCATCTGCCAGAATAATGGAGGGATTATTTATTAAAGCTCTGGCAACAGCAACACGTTGCCTCTGCCCTCCTGATAGCTCATTAGGCTTATGTAAAGCTCTATCTTCGAGTCCCACTTTTTTTATAGCCTCTTCTCCCCTCTGCAGCCTTTCTTGCTTTGAAACTCCGGCATATATTAAAGGAAGCATTGTATTTTCAATGGCAGAATATCGTGGCAATAAATTAAAAGTTTGAAAAACAAAACCGATTTCTTTATTACGAATATCTGCCAATTGATCATCACTTAAATGACTTACATTATTTCCATTTAAAATGTATGTTCCTCCCGTGGGCGAGTCCAGGGCACCAATTACATTCATTAAAGTAGATTTACCGGATCCTGATGGCCCCATAATGGCAACATATTCTCCTTTTTTAATTTGTAAATCAACACCTCTTAAGGCTTTAACTACTTGAGTCCCTACTTGATAAAACTTTGTAATCCCCTGTATTTCAATTACATTTTCAGTCATAGCTGATATATTTGGTTTAAACAAAGATAATTTTTTACAGGTTCTTTTACCAATACAGGAGAAATATTATGGCCACTTTACAATATAATGTTGTTTTAATACATTTTTATCAATTATGGCTATTCCAAAACGGAACAAATCGAATGATATAGAAACTCTTTTATTTTGTACAATTTTATTCCAGGCTTCATCCATACCTTTTGACCAATGAATATCATCAAATATAAATAATGCAGATTTAGATGCTTTATTTAAACACATCTCAAAATACTTTAAGGTCGCATTGTAATCATGATGACCATCGAAATAAACCATATCAACCTCAGATAAATCATTTAAGGCCTCTGGCAACTGCGATTCAAAACTTCCAACCAACTGTTTTACATTAGTTAAACCTGCTTTTTTAAATGTTTCCCTGGCAATAACCGATATATTTGGACATCCTTCAATTGTATATACTTGTGAACTGGAATTCTGCATGGCCAGATAAAGTGTCCCTATTCCAAGAGATGTTCCAAGTTCTATGATTTTTTTAGACTTAAATTCTTCAATTAACCTTGATATTAGCTCCCCCTGACTTTTAGGAGTTGAATTGTATTTAATAAGGTCTTTTATCTTTCTTGAATTATCTGCAAACTTCTTAGATCCCGAACCCAGGTCTTTAACAATTACTTTATCATTACTATTTAAAAGTTCTTGCCTTATTTGATCTATTTCTTCAAAATGATAATAAGGATGCTTGTCATAAAAAATATGACGAACCAAATCAAATGCAAAAGGGGGATGAATTCTATGACCTTTTTTATACTTAGCAACTTTCTTATACTTTAGAAAAGCCTTTATCTGAAACCAATTCACTTTATTTTTTTTGCAAATATAAGAATTACATCAACTAAATAATTCAATATAAAACAAACATGATAACTACAAGTGGTTATTATAGTTATCAAAAAGCTTTCATACAATAATTTCCTTGCCTATACACAGAAAACATCTGTTAAAACTTAAATTAATTTATGGCTATCTAACTCGCCCACAATAAATATAAACGCTCTCTATTAATAGATTCTATTTATCTATTTGATTTATATTGGCACATATACCATCTTTGTAATAGAAAATTAAAACAGTAAACAATTAAAAATTTAACAATATGAAAAACTTAATAGGATTAGAACAAGAAAAAGTAAATGTTTTAGCAGAAAAATTAAATATTCTTTTAGCAAACTACCAGTTATTCTACCAGAATTTAAGAGGGTTCCATTGGAACATTAAAGGACGTGATTTTTTTGAATTACATGCCAAATTTGAAGAGTATTATGATGATGCAGTATTGAAAATTGACGAAGTAGCAGAAAGGATTTTGACTCTTGAGGCTGAACCTTTGCACACTTTTACAGATTATCTAAATACGTCTTCAATTAAAGAATCAAAAGGAGTAAATAGTGGTGTAGAAGCAACCAAAACCATTGTTAATAATTTTTCAACTTTAATACAAATTGAAAGAGAAATATTATCACTTGCAAGTGATGCTGAGGATGAAGGAACAGTTAGTTTAATGAGTGATTATATTTCAGAAACAGAAAAAACATTATGGATGTTGAATTCTTATCTAAAATAAAATAGAATAGCCATTTGTCTTTGTAAGTCCGTATTAAATTATAATTAATACGGACTTTTTTGGTTTAAATAATAAAACTATTTTTGTGCCTTAATTTATTAAAGACTAGTTTAAAACATACGATAATTATACCACCAAACAGGTTATTAAACTAATTATCAAATAATTTACCAATTTACAATGAACACTGTATCAAAAACCTCCATTGGCACACCTTTATCTCCTACCTCTACTAAAGTTATTATGTTGGGATCGGGCGAGTTAGGAAAAGAAGTAGTAATTGAATTTCAACGTTATGGTGTTGAAGTTATTGCCATTGATAAATACGAGAATGCCCCAGCCATGCAAGTAGCCCATAAAAGCTATGTAGTATCGATGCTTGATGGAGAATCATTAGCAAAAATTATTCGAGAAGAAAAACCTGACTATATTATTCCTGAAGTAGAAGCCATTGCAACCGATACATTAATTGAACTTGAAAAAGAAGGTTTTAATGTTATACCAACCGCAAATGCTACAAAACTAACAATGAACAGAGAAGGCATAAGAACTTTAGCTGCAGAAGAGCTTGGTTTAAAAACTTCTCCTTACAAATTTGCAGGAACAAAAGAAGAATTTGAAGCTGCAATCAAGGAAATCGGTTGTCCTTGTGTGGTTAAGCCTATAATGAGCTCTTCAGGTAAAGGACAAAGTGTAGTAAAAAGCGAGGCAGATATTGACTATGCATGGAATTATGCATTGGAAGGTGCCAGAGGAAATAGCGACAGAGTGATTGTGGAAGGTTTTGTCGATTTTGATTATGAAATTACTTTATTAACTATTAGTCATGTTAGTGGTGTTTCATTTTGTGCACCAATTGGTCACAGACAGGAAGGTGGAGACTATCAGGAATCATGGCAGCCTCAGGCTATGAGCGAGAAAGCACTAAAAGATGCTGAATACATTGCAGAAAAAGTTGTTAAAGCTCTTGGAGGAAGAGGCTTGTTTGGAGTAGAATTCTTTATTAAAGGTGACACTGTTTACTTTAGTGAGCTATCTCCACGACCACACGATACTGGTATGGTAACCATGATTTCTCAGGATTTAAGTGAATTTGCATTACACGTCAGAGCGATTCTGGGATTACCAATTCCTAATATTGTACAACATGGTCCTGCTGCAAGTAGCGTAATTATGGTAAAAGGAAATTCTAATCAGGTATCATTTAGCGGCATAGAAAATGCACTTTCAGATCCGGATACTCAATTGCGTTTATTTGGAAAACCAGAAGTACAAGGAGAAAGAAGAATGGGTGTTTGTTTGGCAAGAGCAAATTCAGTAGAAGAAGCAAGAGAAAAAGCAAATAAAGCAAGTGCTTCTGTTATAGTTAAACTATAATAGCACTATTTTAAAATATAAAAAAGCTCTGAAAGTTAGAATATCTTTCAGAGCTTTTTAGTTTTAGCAGATTTTCAAATATAGATCAGTATTTTTGATGCTTGCAACATAAATTACAATCTACTATTTTTGAGCATCTATTTTATTAATGTCGGATTTAGCTACAAGAGATATAACCTATTTACCTGGAGTTGGCCCCAAAAAAGCTGACTTGCTGCGAAATGAATTAAAAATTCAATCGTATGAGGATTTGTTATATCATTTTCCTTACAAATACATTGACCGTAGCAGAACCTACAAAATCAGAGAGATTGACAACACAGCATCTCATATTCAACTTAAGGGAAAGATAGTAGGTTTAAATACTGTAGGATCCGGAAAATCACAACGCTTAGTTGCTAAGTTTGCTGATAACACCGGAGTCATTGAACTTGTCTGGTTTAAATTTATCAAACAGATAAAATCAGGATTAGATCCAAATGTAGAGTATGTTATTTTTGGGAAACCAAGTAAATTCAACAGTACATACAACATTGTTCATCCTGAGATGGAAAAAGTTGATCCGGGTAAACCTAAAATAGTTTCAGGATTACAAGCTTTTTACCATACCACCGAAAAGATGAAAAATAATTATGTGAGTTCTAAAGCCATCCAAAAGATGCAACAGAACATTTTTCTTTCTTTTCAAGGATCTATATCTGAAACTTTGCCTGCATATCTAATACAGCAATATAAATTAATGATATTAGATCAGGCTCTTAGAACTGTTCATTTCCCAAGAAATAGTCAGGAATTACAACAGGCCCAATTCAGATTAAAATTTGAAGAGCTATTCTATATTCAACTAAATATCTTACGGTTAAAAAATCAACGAACCAGAAATATCAAAGGACATATATTTTCAACCGTAGGAGATTATTTTAATCACTTCTTTTATAACAACTTGCCTTTTGAACTTACCAATGCTCAAAAAAGAGTTATAAAAGAAATACGAAATGATGTAGGTTCAGGAAGACAGCTAAACAGACTTTTACAAGGTGATGTTGGAAGTGGAAAAACCATGGTTGCTTTAATGGTGATGCTTATTGCTTTGGACAATAATTATCAGGCCTGTTTAATGGCGCCAACAGAGATTCTGGCAACCCAGCATTACGAATCCATCATGTCATTACTAAATGGAATGGATTTAAATGTTAAACTCCTGACCGGCTCAACAAAAAAGAAAGAACGGGAACTTATTCATTCTGAATTACAATCAGGCGAGTTACAAATTTTGATTGGAACACATGCTCTTCTTGAAGATGCAGTGCAATTTAATGATCTGGGAATGGTTATCATTGATGAGCAACACCGTTTTGGTGTGGCCCAAAGAGCTAAACTTTGGAAAAAGAACGATATTCCTCCTCATGTTTTAGTAATGACAGCCACTCCTATCCCACGTACTTTAGCAATGACTGTATATGGAGATCTTGATGTATCTGTAATTGATGAACTTCCTCCGGGCAGAAAGCCAATTGAAACAAAACATTATTTTCATAACCGAAGAAATAACTTAAATAAGTTTATTAAATCCGAAATTGAAAAAGGTCGACAGATATATGTTGTATATCCTTTAATTGAGGAATCAGAAAAAATGGACTTTAAAAATCTGGCAGAAGGTTTTGAATACATGCAATCTGCTTTTCCTGAATACAAAACTACCATGATTCATGGAAAAATGAAACCAGCAGAAAAAGATGCTGCCATGCAGGAATTTGCTAGTGGAAATGCTCAAATATTGGTTGCAACAACAGTTATTGAAGTAGGAGTTAATGTTCCGAATGCTTCTGTAATAATTATAGAAAGTGCCGAAAGATTTGGTCTATCTCAGCTTCACCAATTAAGAGGACGTGTAGGTAGAGGTGCAGAACAAAGTTATTGCATTCTTATGACCGGACATAAATTAGGTGAGGACACTAAGAAAAGAATGAACATCATGGTTGACTCAAATGATGGTTTTGAGATTGCTGAGGCTGACATGAAATTGCGTGGACCCGGAGATTTAGAGGGAACACAACAAAGTGGTCTTCCTTTTGAATTAAAGATTGCAAATATAACAAGAGACTCTCAACTGCTTCAACACGCAAGAAACGTAGCCAATGCTATTCTGGATAACGACCCTACACTAGAAAAATCAGAGAACCAGATTTTAAACCGTCAACTTACCAAGTTGGCTCGTCAGAAAATGAATTGGAGTATGATTAGTTAAACAATCTACAGTTAATAGATGGAAAAAAAAGCATGAAGACAAGTAAGATTTACTTTCAATTTGATAAAGTCTAAGTTCTGAATGATTATAATGAAAATTATCGCTACACTCAACACAAAAATAATTAATTTATAATCCACTAATCTCAGTACTTCAGACCTTTTGGTTGTCAGGCTACAGAAAAAAAAACATAAATTCATCTGCTTCTCTATTTAAGCTTTCCACATTATCTTTTCAATTAACAAATTTTATTTTTCTACAGTTAAATAATTGCAGTATCTTTTGATTCAATTGAACATGAATCCAATGATATTTGCCGCTGTACATATAGATCCTTTATTTTCCAAATTTGTAATACTTTCATGCATAGTGATTGTTATAGGATTTTTATTGCGACTACTTAAGCAGCCCTCAATGATATCCTATATAATTGTAGGAATTTTAGTTGGTCCTTATGGTATGGGCTATATAACGGACGAAGCGTTAATTTCAAACCTTGGATCTTTAGGTCTTGTACTTCTATTATTTTTTATAGGAATGGAAATAAGACTACCTCAATTACTGAATAACTGGAAGGTTTCCATTATTGGTACATTGATGCAAGTTTTCATCAGTCTGTTTATCATTTGGTTATTAGGCTTTTATTTCAAATGGAATACAAGCCAGGTTATTGTATTTGGATTTGTTATCAGTCTTAGCAGCACTGCTGTCATCGTTAAGATTCTTCAGGAAAGAGATGAAATCAATAGCAAAGCAGGACAATATGCCTTAGGAATATTGATTGCCCAGGATATATTAATTGTTCCGATGCTTATATTTTTAGGTTATTTAGGAGGACACAGACCTGATAAAATAGAACTTATAAAGCAAATTACCGGTGGTATACTAATTATTGGTATGATGATTTTTTTGCTAAAAAAGAAAGAAATAAAACTTCCATTTCAGAAGTACATTAGCAAAGATCATGAAATGCAGGTATTTGTTGCATTTTCATTATGCTTTGGTTTCTCAACTTTGTCAGCCTTTTTTCAATTATCAGCTGCACTTGGTGCATTTATAGCAGGTATATTAATTTCTGCAACAAAATCTACAGAGTGGGTTCACAATAGTTTATCTGCATTTAAGGTTTTATTTGTAGCCTTATTTTTCATATCAATTGGTATGATAATAGATTTAAACTTTTTAAAAGAAAATCTTATTACCATAGTCACATTATTGGTGGTTGTATTTATCCTAAATAGTATCATCAACATCTCAATAATTCGTTTCTTCTGTAAGGATTGGAAAATAAGTTTGTACGTAAGTGCACTTCTATCTCAAATAGGAGAATTTAGTTTTATTTTAGCAGCAACCGGGTATCAAAGTGGAATTATCAAAGACTATTCCTATCAAATTACGATTAGCACAATCGCTTTAACATTATTATTTAGTCCATTATGGATAAATTTTGTTAAAATGATATCAAATCGCGTACATGTGTCCGCACACACAGAGAAAACTTAGTATTTTTCGTTCAAATAATTAAAGAAATTTTTCTTTATAACAACCAAACTATCAAGACATAACATGATATATTTCACTTTTTTTCACAGAATCAAAAAAAATTTTCTCTAATATTTTCAAAATTGCAATCTCTACTTTACACTAATCATCAGGGTTTTGCAATGTAGAAATAGCAATTTTCTTTATTTATACCAATTACAAATAGCAAAATTGACTTTCACAAACTACCTTATTAATTACATTTGTTCAGAATTTTCCCAGAAAAATCATGTCGGAAGTAAGATTAGTAGAGCATACAGGATACGTCGAAGAGGTAAATTTGAATCAAGTAAAAGTTCGCATTATTAGCGAATCAGCTTGTGCTTCATGTCATGCAAAAGGTGCTTGCACCGCGGCAGACATGAAAGAAAAAGTTATTGACATTTTTACCAATCAAAGTTCAGATTTTAAACCTGGACAGAAGGTTACTATTCAAGGCGAAAAGTCACTTGGATTGAGAGCTTCTCTATTAGCCTATATCTTTCCATTCATTATTGTTTTTGTGGTTTTGTTTATCAGTTACGCTATTACAAAAAACGAAGGAATTGCAGGAATGATCTCTTTAGCAATGCTGGTTCCATACTTTTTAGTAATCAAATACATATCTCCCCGATTACAGAAAACCTTTACGTTTAAAATAAAAGAGTAGAATTAAATCATATAAAATGAATGTAGTTATTATAACAGTTTTAACACTTGCTATTTTGGGTACTGTAGCCGCCTTGGTGCTCTATTTTGTAGCACAAAAGTTTAAAGTGTTTGAAGACCCAAGAATTGATCAGGTAGAAGAAGTATTGCCTGCTGCAAACTGTGGAGGTTGCGGCTTTCCAGGTTGTAGAGCTTTTGCTGAAGCCTTAGTTAAAAGCGATGACATATCGGCATTAAACTGTCCGGTAGGTGGTGCTGAAACGATGAAAGCAGCTGCTGGTATTTTAGGTAAAGAAGTTGCTGAATCTGATCCAATGATTGCAGTTGTTAGATGTAATGGTTCTTGTGATAACCGCCCCAGAACAAACAAATACGATGGAGCTACTTCGTGTGCTGTTGCTGCCTCATTATATGGAGGAGAAACAGGATGTAGTTTTGGCTGTTTAGGTTGTGGAGATTGTGTAGAGGCTTGTTCTTTTGATGCCATTTATATGGATGAAAAAACAGGCTTACCTGTAGTGAAAGACAACTGCGTTGCTTGTGGTGCTTGTGTGGATGCTTGTCCTAAGAACATTATTGAGCTAAGAAAAGCCGGACCTAAAGGACGCAGGGTATTTGTATCATGTATCAATCAGGATAAAGGTGGCATTGCTAAAAAAGCTTGTTCTGTAGCTTGTATCGGTTGTAAAAAGTGTCAAAAAGAATGTCCTTTTGATGCTATTACAGTTGAAAATAACATTGCATACATTGATTACAATAAGTGTAAACTTTGTCGTAAGTGTGTTGCTGTTTGTCCTACCGGAGCCATTCATGAGGTTAACTTCCCACCCAAAAAGGAAAAACCAGCTCCAGCAAAAACAGAGTCTACTTCAAATGAAAACAAAACATCTTCGGATATAAATTAATAAGGAGGAATAAATCGTGCTTAAAACATTTTCGCTTGGAGGTATTCATCCTCCTGAAAACAAATTTTCGGCTGGCAAAAAAATAGAAGCATTGCCGATTCCTGCTCAAGTAGCTATTCCTATTTCTCAACATATTGGTGCTCCTGCAAAACCTATTGTAAAAAAAGGTGATCAGGTTAAAGTTGGTACATTAATAGCAGAATCTGCTGGTTTTGTTTCAGCAAACATACACTCATCTGTTTCAGGAACAGTTGCAAAAATTGACGACATCATCGATGCAAGCGGATATAAAAGACCTGCAATTATCATAGATGTAGAAGGAGACGAATGGGAAGAAACCATTAATAAATCATCAGATTTAATTAAAGAAATATCTGCTACTCCTGAAGAGATTATTAAAAAAATTGCAGCAGCAGGAATAGTTGGTTTAGGTGGAGCAACGTTTCCATCACATGTAAAATTATCTGTACCTCCAGGAAAAAAATGTGAAGTACTAATTTTAAACGCTGTAGAGTGTGAGCCTTATCTTACCGCTGACCATCAACTAATGATGGAAAAAGGAAATGAGATCATGGTTGGTACTCAAATTCTGATGAAAGCTTTAAATGTTGACAAGGCTATTATTGGAATAGAAAACAATAAAAAAGACGCCATTCAGCATCTTTCTCAACTTGCATCTTCATACCCGGGAATCACTATTGAACCACTTAAAGTTCAATATCCACAAGGAGGTGAAAAGCAGTTAATCGATGCATGTATCAAAAGACAAATACCTTCAGGAAAACTTCCTATTGAAGTTGGTGCTGTAGTACAAAACGTAGGTACAACAGTGGCTGTATATGACGCTGTTCAGAAAAACAAGCCTCTATTTGAAAGAGTAGTAACAGTTACTGGTAAATCAGTATCTAAACCATCGAATTTCCTGACAAGAATTGGTACTACTATCAATAGCTTAATTGAAGCAGCTGGTGGATTACCTGAGGATACAGGTAAAATTGTAGGAGGTGGACCAATGATGGGTAAAGCTCTTACTACAACTGAAGTTCCGGTTACAAAAGGTAGTTCTGGTGTATTGATCATTAAAAACGAAGAGGCAAACCGTAAAAAAATGCAAAACTGCATTAAATGTGGTAAGTGTATTTCAGCTTGTGCAATGGGACTAGAGCCTTACTTATTAATGACAGTTTCTCAAAAAGGAGTATGGGATAGAGCTGAACAGGAAAAAATCATGGATTGTATTGAATGTGGTTCATGTAGTTTCACCTGTCCATCACAAAGACCATTACTTGACTATATCCGTTTAGGAAAAGGAAAAGTAGGTCAGATCATGCGTAGCCGTACTAAATAATTTAAGTAAAGAACTTAGACAAAAAATAAGATATGAGCACATTAACTATTTCACCTTCACCGCACGTTCACAGTGGCGACAGCGTGAAAAAAAATATGTATGGAGTGGTAATTGCCATGATTCCGGCTTTACTTTTCTCTGTATACAACTTTGGAATTGGATCTCTGTCTGTAGTCATAACTTCAGTTTTAGCTTGTGTTATTTTTGAATACCTTATTCAAAAATACCTTTTAAAAGGAGATGTTACAGTAACAGATGGTTCTGCAATTATTACCGGATTATTATTGGCATTTAACTTACCATCTTTCATGCCGGTATGGATTGTTATTATTGGTGCATTAGTAGCTATTGGTATTGGTAAGATGTCATTTGGAGGATTGGGAAACAACCCATTTAATCCAGCTTTAGTTGGTAGGGTATTCTTATTAATTTCATTCCCAGTACAAATGACAGCATGGGTTAAACCAGGAGTTTTCCCAATGTCGATTGCTGATATTACCTCAGGAGCTACTCCTCTTGGCATAATGAAAGAAGGTTTGGCTACCGGAGCTACTACTGAACAATTAATGCAAAAATTACCTAGTTATGCTGATATGTTCTGGGGTTTCACAGGAGGTAGTGCTGGTGAAATGGCTGGAGCAGCAATACTATTAGGTTTAGTATTTTTGTTAGTTCGTAAAATTATTACATGGCATATTCCTGTTGCAGTTTTAGGTAGTGTATATATTTTCTCAGCAATATTACATCTTGCTGACGCTGCAGTATATGCTCCTCCAACATTCCATTTGTTATCCGGAGGTGTATTATTAGGTGCTGTTTTTATGGCAACAGACTATTCCAGTTCACCGATGAGCAATAAAGGAGGAATCATTTTCGGAATTGGTATTGGTGTATTAACTGTTATTATTAGAGTTTTCGGAGCATATCCAGAAGGTATTTCATTTGCTATATTAATTATGAATGCTTTTGTTCCTTTAATTGACAGATATGTTAAACCTAAACGTTTTGGTGAAAAACCTGCAGTTGTAAAATAAGTGTAATCATGGCAAAAACAGAATCAACATTAGTAAACATGGTACTTGCATTGCTTATTATTACAGCAATTGCAGGAGGAACGCTTGGTATGGTTTATAAAGTAACCAAAGAACCTATTGCCGTAGCAAAGTTAGCTAAGCAAAAGCAAGCAATCGAACAAGTAGTTCCTGGATTTGACAATAATCCAACAGATGAAAAATACGAGTTAGAATCAAAAGAAGGCTACAAATTAAATGTTTTCCCTTGTAAAAAAGGTGAAGAACTTTTAGGAGTGGCCATCTCATCTAAAACAGATAAAGGGTTTGCAGGAGAAATAAAAATCATGGTTGGTTTAAAACCAGATGGAACAATCATTAACTACTCAGTACTGGAGCATCAGGAAACACCAGGATTAGGATCAAAAATGAATGATTGGTTCAGATTGGATAAAGGAAACCAATCGATTCTTGGTAAGAATCCGGCTGATACAAAAATGGTAGTCTCAAAAGATGGTGGTGATATTGATGCCATCACTGCTGCCACTATTAGTTCAAGAGCTTTTTTAGATGCAATAATGGTTGCTTACAATACATATAAAGAACAAAATGATAGCAGTGACGCAAGAACTGGTGCTACTGTTAAGAAAGGAGGTCAATCATGAATCAGTGGAAGAATTTTTCAAAAGGTTTTTTTAAAGAAAATGCTGTTTTCACATTACTGTTAGGGATGTGTCCAACACTTGGTGTTACATCTTCTGCAATCAATGGATTAGGTATGGGATTAGCCACTACATTTGTTCTTATCATGAGCAACCTTGTAGTTTCATTAGTTAAGGATTTAATTCCGGATAAAGTTCGTATCCCTGCATTTATTGTAATTATTGCCTCTTTTGTAACTGTTGTTCAGTTATTGATGCAAGCATACTTACCTGCTCTATTTGAGTCATTAGGTCTATTTATCCCATTAATTGTTGTAAACTGTATCGTTCTTGGGCGTGCTGAAGCATTCGCTTCAAAAAATGGTTTTGTTTCATCAATGATTGATGGAGCAGGTATGGGATTAGGATTTGCAATGGCCTTATCAATTCTAGGAAGTGTAAGAGAGTTTTTAGGTAGTGGTAAAATATTTGGTATTACCATCTATCCTGAACAATATGGAATGCTTGTATTTGTTTTAGCTCCGGGTGCTTTTATTGCATTAGGATATTTAATTGCAATTATTAACAAATTAAAAAAAGCCTAAAAAATGGAATACGTATTAATATTTATATCGGCCATATTTGTTAATAACATTGTATTGGCCCAATTCTTAGGAATTTGTCCTTTCCTTGGAGTTTCGAAGAAAATATCTACAGGTATTGGAATGACAGGTGCAGTTACATTTGTAATGGTAATTGCAACCATAGTAACCTACTTACTACAAAAATATGTACTTGATACGTTCAACGTAGGTTATCTTCAAACCATTTCGTTTATTCTTGTAATTGCAGCATTAGTACAATTAGTTGAAATCATCTTAAAAAAAGTAAGTCCTCCATTGTATCAGGCATTAGGAGTTTTCTTACCGTTGATTACTACAAACTGTGCTATTTTAGGTGTGGCAATTATGACAATACAAAAAAACCTGAATCTATTACAAGCTGTAGCTTTCTCTACTGCAACTGCAATTGGTTTTGGTTTAGCATTAATAATCTTTGCTGGTATTCGTGAGCAACTTGAATTAGTTGACTTACCTAAAGGTATGAAAGGAACGCCTATTGCTTTATTAGTAGCAGGAATTCTGGCTCTTGCTTTTATGGGATTTGCCGGATTAGTTTAATATAATCGTGGACTTATTGAATTGAGATATTTTTCTGGATCATCAGAAATCAAAAAGCTGCATTTAAATTGCAGCTTTTTTTTTGCATTTTTTCTTCATAAAACGTAACTCACATCATAATGCCTGTTAATTACGATTTATTTTTTATTAGTTTTGCAATATAATGGCATAATATCGATGTATTAAAAGATCAGAAGTTTTCAAACTAAGCGAACAATTTCTCTCTATTCGTTATTATACTAACTATTATTTTCATTTTATAAATGATTTAACACTTAATAATGGCTGAAAATAAAAATCAAGACCTTAAGAACTTAGGCGAATTTGGATTGATTGATCATCTGACTAAAAATATAAAAATTAAAAATTCAAGTACAATAAAAGGTGTAGGCGATGATGCGGCCGTACTTGAAAACAATAACAACCAAACGGTTATAACAACCGATCTTTTACTTCAGGGAATTCATTTTGACTTGATATATACTCCACTAAGACATTTAGGATACAAAGCTGTAATTGCAAGTTTAAGTGATGTATATGCAATGAATGCAACTCCAAAACAAATCACGGTATCAATAGGCATTAGTTCAAGAATGACACTGAATACTTTGGAACAACTTTATGAAGGTATTGATTTGGCCTGCGAAAAATACAATGTGGATTTAGTTGGAGGTGATACAACAACTTCTTTAACCGGATTAACAATTAGTATAACAGCAATTGGAGAAGTAAACAAGGATGATGTTGTTTACAGAAGCGGTGCAAAACCCAATGACCTAATATGTATTACTGGTGATTTAGGTGCAGCATACATGGGCTTACAATTATTAGAAAGAGAGAAAAAAGTTCATGAAAACAATACTGGAGTTCAACCTGATTTATCAGGATATGATTACATACTTGAACGCCAACTGAAACCTGAAGCCAAGAAAGAGGTTATTGATTTTTTAAAAGAAATTGGAGTTAAACCTACTGCAATGATAGATTTATCAGATGGTTTATCTTCTGATATCATGCAAATATGCAAGAGTTCAAAAACAGGATGCAGAATCTATGAGAATAAAATTCCAATTGATCACACAACTTCTTTAATGGCCGAAGAACTAAATATGAATCCTATTGTAGCAGCTTTAAATGGTGGTGAAGATTATGAATTACTTTTTACAATCTCAATAGAGGATTATGATAAGTTTAGTAAAGAAACGGATCTGAAAATTTATACAATTGGACATATTACTGAAGAAAGTAAGGGTAAATATCTTGTAACAACAAGTGATCAGGAAGTTGAATTACAAGCTCAGGGCTGGAACTCAACAAATATCTAAATCAATGTTTTAAGTCTTAATATCCCCAATACATCTAAGAATATTATAAAATGCTAGAATATATCAAAGGCCATATCATTGAATCAAGTCCAGCTCATTGTATAGTTGAAAACAATGGAATAGGTTATTTTATTAATATTTCATTAAATACTTATACCAAGCTTCAGAATCAAAAAGAAATACAAATATTTATTTTTGAGCAAATACGAGAGGATGCTCATAATTTATATGGTTTTTACGATACAACAGAGCGTAATCTATTTATTTACCTGATATCTGTTAATGGAATTGGGGCAAATACAGCACGAATGATGCTCTCATCTATGTCTCCTGGTGAAATTCACGATGCTATTTCAACAGGAAACGTGAACCTGTTAAAAGGAATAAAAGGTATCGGAGCAAAAACGGCTCAAAGAATCATTGTTGATCTGGCTGATAAATTAGGAAAAGAACCTATTGATCAAAAAATATTTGTTGAACCGAACAATACATTAAAAGATGAGGCGTTATCTGCTTTAGTGATGTTAGGATTTGTAAAAAACAGTGCGCAAAAAGTTGTTGATAAAATAATTTCAACAGACCCAACTATTAAAGTAGAAGAGCTTATTAAAAAAGCTCTAAAAATGTTGTAGCGAATAGGTTCTTATCCGATCACCAATAATAACCATTAATAAAAATCAAACTTGAGAAAAGTTTTTAAATATATATTTAAGTATCAATTTATTTTAACAGTAGTATTTCTTTTAGGATTAAACTCCCTGAATGCAAAAACTATATACACACCTCTATTGCAAGAACCGGATTCTTTAGGGCAGGAAACCAGGTATCCTTCAATAGATGGAGAATCTAATAATCCTTTTCTCAAGAAAGAACAACAAAGCTCGATCCAATTACAGGAGTCTGAGAGTTTTCAATATTCAACTAGTTATAATCCACAGACAGGAGAAGTATCTTTTTATAGGAAGATTGGTAATATCAATGTTCGCCTTCCATATACTATGACTTTGGAAGAATATCTTGATGAAGATGTTCGTAACTCAATGCTTGCATATTGGGAAGGCAGAGCCCAAACGGTTGATTCTGATGACAAGTTTTCTATATTCAATCCGTCTCTTAACCTGGGAAGTGAACTCGATAATTTATTAGGCGGAAATCTAATTAATATTAAACCTCAAGGTAGAGCAGAACTCAAAATTGGTGTAAACCAAACAACTATAGATAATCCAACTCTACAGGAAGATCTCAGAAAAACCACCACATTTGATTTTGATGAAAAAATTCAAATGAATATTCAAGGTACAATCGGCGACAAGCTTAAATTAGGTATCAACTATAATACAGAAGCCACATTTGAGTTTGAAAACGAAATGAAACTTGAATATGAAGGTAAAGAGGATGATATTATTCAATCTATCGAGGCTGGTAATGTTTCTCTTTCGTTACCTGGTACTTTAATTACAGGTAGTCAAAGTCTTTTTGGTATTAAAACAGATCTTCAATTTGGAAAACTGAGTGTTAGCGCATTAGCTGCGCAACAAAAAGGAGAAACAACAGTACTGGATGTACAGGGAGGCGCCCAACAACAGGAGTTTGAAGTGGCCATTAATGAATATGACAAAAACAGGCACTTCTTCCTTTCAAACTTCTTTAGAGATTTATATAATACTGCACAAAGCTCCTACCCTATTAACTCAAGAATTACGATTCAGAAAATCGAAGTGTGGGTAACCAATACTGCAGGGGATTATGATGACGCAAGGGATATTGTAGGTTTTATGGATATTGGTGAAAATAACAACAATATTTACAATACAAATTTATGGTCTCAATCTTCTGCCGATAGAAATCCTTCGAATGCAACGAATAATCTCTACAATGATATGAATACCACATACTCAGCTATTAGAGATATCAATCAGGTAACATCAACCCTTAAAAGCTTAAGTGGTAACGGTTTTACGAGTGGACAGGATTATGAAAAAATTGAAAACGCACGCTTACTTTCTTCTTCAGAATATACATTAAACAGTCAGTTAGGTTTTATCTCTTTAAACAGTGCCCTAAATAGCGACGAAGTTTTAGCTGTTGCCTTTGAGTATGATTATAATGGAGAAACTTATACAGTCGGTGAATTCACTAACTCAGGAAACGAAGCCAGTACATCTTTATTTCTGAAATTATTGAAAAGTACGAACCTTACTCCTAAGGTTAAACCAACATGGGACTTGATGATGAAAAACATCTACTCACTGGGTGCTTATCAAGTGAATAGCGAAGACTTTGAGATGGATATTGCATATGTTGATGATTCTACAGGAGCTTATATCAACTACTTACCTGAAGATGATATTTTTGCCAATCAGGATGATAGTATTCCTCTTCTTTTAAGGATCATGAATCTGGACCGTTTAAACGATATACTTGATCCAATTCCTGATGGGGTTTTTGACTACATTGAAGATCAAACTATTTATCCTGAAAACGGAAGAATTATTTTCCCGGTTTTGGAACCGTTTGGATCGCACCTTGAAGATGTTATCAACAGTAGTACAGCGATTTCTTCATCCAGAAAGAATGAACTGATTGACAAATACGTTTATCAGGCACTTTACGACTCTACTCAGACTAATGCTACCCAGATCTCAGAAAAAAATAAATTCTATTTGAGAGGTACCTATAAGTCAAGTATCAGTAGCGAAATATCATTGAATGCACAGAATATACCTCAAGGTTCTGTTGTTGTTACGGCTGGTGGTATAAAGCTTACTGAAAATGTTGACTATACAGTGGATTATACTTTTGGTACCGTTAAAATCATTAACTCAGGATTACTTGAAAGTGGAACTCCGATTAAGATTTCTCTTGAAAGCCAGAGCTTGTTTAATCTACAAACCAAAACATTATTAGGTACGCACTTAAACTATCAGTTCAATGATAATTTCAACATTGGAGCAACAGTAGAGTACCTTAGAGAACAACCTCTTACTCAAAAGGTTAATATAGGTGATGAACCTATCGCTAATACAATTTATGGTTTCAATACATCATATTATACAGAATCTCAATGGCTTACTAACGTATTAAATAAAATTCCAGGATTGCAGGCTACTGAACCTTCAAGTATTTCTTTTGATGGAGAATTTGCTCAAATCATACCTGGTAGTCCTGATATAATTGATGGCGAAGCATATCTGGATGACTTTGAAGGAACAGAAACATCTATTGATTTACGTAACTGGACTGCATGGAGTTTAGCCAGTGCGCCTCAAGGTCAGGATGAATTAATTCCAAACGCCAGTAATATTGATGATTTAACATATGGTTATGACCGTGCAAAATTAGCATGGTACAATGTTGATCCTTTATTTTTTAGAAATAATCAATATACTCCTACGCATATTGCCAACGACTTAGATGAACAATCAAATCACTATGTCAGAATCATTTATGAAGAAGAGATATGGCCCGAAATGGAATCTGAATACGGACAGCCAACCAATATATCTGTTTTAAACCTTGCCTACTATCCAAAAGAAAGAGGTCCTTACAACTTTGACACAGATCTTAACGAAGATGGTGAATTAAATACACCTGAAAAAAGGTGGGGTGGTATACAAAGAGAGATTGAAACCAATGATTTTGAAGCTGCTAATGTAGAATTTATCGAGTTCTGGATGATGGATCCATTTATTTATAATGAAGATCCTAATAAAGCCGGAGAATTATATTTCAACCTTGGTAATGTTTCTGAAGATGTTTTGAATGACTCAAGAAAATTCTTTGAACAAGGTTTGCCTGGCCCTGATGAAACATCAGAATTAGACCAAACTGTATGGGGTAATATTCCTACAAAAACGAGTTTAGTAAGTGCATTTAGTAATGATTCGGAGGCTCGATTAATGCAGGATATTGGATTTGACGGTTTAAATGATGAAGAAGAGGGTGAATTCTATCAAGATTACATTAACTCTATTAACAACCTTTTTAGTATGGGTTCGTTAACCGATGAAGCTTATCAAAATATTATTAATGACCCGTCTGCTGATGATTACCATTACTTTAGAGGTCCTGATTTCGATGCTGCAAAAACTAGTATCTTAGATAGATATAAAAACTTCAATGGCCCGGAAGGAAACTCTATGCCTTCTGAATATACGAAACTTGGATACTCAACAGCAGCCACATCAATACCTGATCAGGAAGACATAAATGGAGATAATACTTTAAGTGAAACTGAAAGTTATTATCAATACAAAGTTAGTTTAGATCCACAAAACATGGTTGTTGGAGAAAACTACATCACTGATGTTCGTACAGCTTCTGTGAGTTTAAAAAACAATACAACAGATGAAGTAAAATGGTATCAATTCAGAATTCCAATTTCATCGCCAGATAAAACAGTTGGTAATATTTCAGACTTCACCTCTATTCGTTTTATGAGGATGTTCTTAAATGGGTTTCAGGATACAACGATACTTCGTTTTGCAACTCTAGATCTTGTAAGAAGTGAGTGGAGGAAATACGAGAATGATCTTGTAGAGGATGATGAGACATTAATTGAAAATGAAAATACTACTTTCACTACTGGTGTTGTAAATATTGAAGAAAATGCAGAACGTACTCCAATTAACTATGTCCTTCCTCCTGGTGTAGATAGAGTAATTGACCCTGCAAATCCACAAATCAGACAATTAAACGAACAGTCAATCACGCTTAACGTAACTGACTTACCAAAGAATGACAGACGTGCAATATATAAAACCGTAAGTCTGGATCTTCGTCAATATGGAAGGTTAACCATGGACGTCCATGCTGAAGAAGTTGACGAAGGATCAATTGGCGATAATAACGTTAGAGCTTTTATTCGTTTAGGTAGTGATAGTAAGGATAACTACTATGAATACGAAGTCCCCCTTGAAATGACAGCTCATGGAGGCGCTATGAGTGATGAAGAAGTGTGGCCTGAAAACAATCAAATTGATTTTTCTTTAAGTCTGTTTCAAAGTATCAAACTGGAACGTAATGATAATTCAGCTTCCACAAGTGAAGTATATATCGTTCAAGATGGCAACAACTGGGTAAAAATAAAGGGTAATCCTAATTTAGGTAACATTAAAACTATATTACTGGGGGTTAGAAATACCCTTTCAAGCAAGGTTGTATCTTTTGAAACCTGGTTTAACGAACTGAGAGTATCTGAGTTTGAAGAAAAAGGAGGATGGGCTGCTAATGGACAAATGAATATTAAATTATCAGACCTTGGTAACATTTCTATTGCAGGAAACAAGTCTACGATTGGATTTGGTAGTGTAGACCAAAGTGTGTCGGAAAGAAGTCAGGAAGATTACCAGCAGGTTGATTTTGCAACCAGTATGGAACTTGGAAAGTTTTTAGGTTCTAAATCAAGGGTCTCTGCTCCTTTTTATTATTCTCAATCAAAAGAAGTTACAACTCCTGAATATTATCCTCTTAATCCGGATATAAAACTTGATTTGGTTTTAGAAAATGCTAAAACAAAAGCTGAAAGAGACAGTATTTTGAATTTGTCTCAGGATGTGGTGGAAAGAAAGAGTGTAAACTTTACAAATGTACGTGTCAAGTCAAAATCTGATAAAAAGAAAAATAACTTCTATGATATTTCTAACCTTTCAGCAACTTATGCATACAATGAAACGAAATCTCATGATGTTAATACTGAAAAAGAAATAGAAAAAGAATTTAAAGCTGTTGTTGCTTATAATTTTAATAATCGCCCTAAAAATTATGAGCCTTTTAAAAATAGTAAATTACTAAAAGGTAGTGCTTTTAAAATTCTTAAAGATTTCAATTTTTATCTGATGCCAACTCAGGTATCTTATAGAACTGAGATGCTTAGGGATTATAACGAAACACAATTACGTAATGTCAATAATCCAGATTATAAGATTCCTATCACTATAAGTAAAAACTTTAATTGGAACAGATATTTTGATCTGAATTATAATTTCACCAAGGCTCTTAAATTCGATTTCAGCTCTACTACCAATGCCAGAATTGACGAACCAGATGGAGTTGTGGATAAAGATGAGTATAAAACTGAATATGAATTATGGAAGGATTCTGTTCTGACAAATATTTTAAACGGAGGTAGAATCACCAATTACCAACACAATTTTAATGTAAACTATAATCTTCCCATTAATAAGTTACCATATCTGAACTGGATTAGTTCAAATATTCGTTATACAGGTAAGTATTATTGGGAAATTGCACCATCTTCTACTAGTGATGATATCGAATGGGGAAATACCATTACAAATGGTAATAATATTCAAGGAACAGTGAATCTTACAATGATCACATTGTATAATCAATCTAAATATTTAAAAGGTTTATCCCGAAAATATTCAAACAATAAGGGGAATAATAATCAAAACCAAAAACGTACTGTCAGATATAACAAAGAAGATATAACCCTAAAAAAAGGAGAATCATATATTATTAATCACAAACTAAAAACAAATGATGTCAGAGTTAGGATGTTTGATCAAAACGGTAGAACAGCCAGAGGTAAAATAGTACAAATAAACGACTCTAAAACAGAATTTGTTCCAGAGGCAGATTACGAAAAGGCGAGAGTAATGGTAACCGGAACTGTGATTGATAAGACAACAGTATTTAATACCGTTGTGGATTATTCTGCTATGGTATTAACTGGGGTTAAAAATGTTAGTTTAAGCTACACAGAAACAAATTCGACATCTTTACCCGGATATCTTCCTGATTCTAAATTCTTAGGAACTTCAACCTATAACGGATTTAATGCTCCGGGTTATAATTTTATCATGGGTTTTCAGGATAGAGACTTTGCTCAAAAAGCTGCAAATAAAGGATGGATTACTGTAGATACCATTAATTATCCATACATCATGACTGAACTGAAAGATCTTACCTTAAAAGCCTCAATTCAGCCTGTTAATGGATTAAGAATTGATTTAAATTCAAACAGGAGATACGCGAATAACATGCAAGAATACTATTATAAAAATGGAAGCTCTTTTAGTGCATACAACACACGTGAAAGTGGAAGCTTTTCTATGACTTATAATATTATTGGAACAGCATTTAAAAAGGTGAGTAAAAAAGGATCTTACGAGTCTGAAACATATAATAGATTTCTTCAAAACAGATCAGAAATAGCTAAAAGACTTGTAAATAAGCGCCTGCAATCAAACCCTAACTATATTAATAATATTTTAGCTTCAGATCCGGAAAATCAAAATCCAAACGGATATGGTTTATATACACAAGATGTATTAATACCTTCATTTTTAGCTGCCTATAGTGGTACAAATACAGATAATATCTTTACTACTTTATTCCCATCTGCATTTTTAATGCAACCAAACTGGCGAATAACATATAATGGATTATCGAAAATTAATTTCTTTAAAAAATATATTCGTTCTTTTGATGTAAGTCATACCTATAAATCAACATATACCATAAGCTCATATTCAACTAATTCAGACTATTCAGAAGACATGTCAGGTATAAGCTGGGTAAGAGATACTCAGGAAAACTTTATTTCTCACTATCAGGTAAATTCAGTAACACTTTCGGAATCGTTCCAACCTCTTATTGGCTTTAATATTACATGGAATAACAGTTTGATTACGAAAGTTGAAGTAGCAAAAGCAAGAGGCCTTAGTTTAAGCTTAACAAGTAATCAGTTGGTAGAAACTTATGATGATAAGTTTACTGTTGGTCTTGGTTACAGGTTTGACAAAATGGATATGATTTTAGGAAGTGGTAGAGGTGCTAAAAAAATGTCGAGTGATTTAAACCTCAGTCTTGACCTTTCAATTAAAGATAACATGGCTTTGATCAGACAAATTGAAGATAATACAAGTCAGTTAACATCAGGAAGTAAAATTACTGCGATTAACTTTACTGCGGATTATGTTCTTAGTGATAAGTTTAGCATGCAGGTGTATTATGACAGAACGGTAAGCAATCCATATATTTCGACTTCGTATCCTACTACTACCAGTAACTTTGGAGTAAGTTTCAGTTTTAGTTTATCGCAGTAGTCTGTTAAGACAGGTTAAATAAAAAATCAGAAAGTATAAAACTCTTACATTTGTGCCTTTTAGCACAATTATGAAGAATATTTTTACTCAAACATATTTTCTGGCCATAATAGCTTGTTTATTATGGTCCACTGCATTTGTAGGTATTAAAATAGGACTGCAGTATACGACTCCTTTGCAATTTGCAGGAATTCGTTTTTTCATTGCAGGCTTTCTTATTCTGCCTTTAGCAAAGAATCTAAAATTGATTGTAAGATCTGTCAAACAATATCCTCTACATTTTCTAAGAGTATCATTTTTTCAAACTATTGTATTGTACTCTCTCTTCAATACCGGAATAAGCAAAGTACCAGGAGCCATTGCTGCAATTATTATTGGTTCGCAACCTCTATTTGCAGCACTGATTTCGAACTTTATGCTTAAGAATGACAAAATGAATACAAAAAAACTAATTACCATTTCAATGGGAATAATTGGAATTGTATTGATTGCATATAACAGAGCATGGAATAATGAAAACGGGATACAACAATTATGGGGGATTATAATTTTAATGCTTGCCAATATTTCCAGTGGAATTGGTAATGTTTATGTATCTAAACTAAAAGGCATGGTTCCACCTGCCGTTTTAAGTTCAACACAAATGTCATTTGGAGGATTAGTTATTTTTATCCTCTCCTTTTTTATTGAAGGACCTTTTAAAGGTTTTGATCAACCATTACCTTATTTTCTTTCTTTAGGTTGGTTGAGCTTTTTATCTGCATCAGCATTTACCATTTGGTTTTTTCTGTTGCAACGGCCAAATGTAAAAGTATCTGACTTAAACATATGGAAATTCATCATCCCAATTTTTGGAGCCGTTTTGAGTTGGATTATAATACCTAATGAAAAACCAGAGGTGGTGCCAATCATTGGAATGATAATTATTGGATCTTCACTAATAATGTATAGTATTATTAATAAAAAGAGCAATAAAATTTAGAAGGAAATTTATAACAATCTATTTTCAAAATATTAATGGAACTATGGTTATTAACCATAGCCAGATTAAACTAAGAAAAGTGGTCATATTTATTGATGTAAAAACAAAAGGTTGTTCCTTTTTTAAACTCTGAATTTACAACAATATCACCTCCGAATAAATCAACTAGGTTTCTAACTATACTTAAGCCTAAACCCATTCCTTCATATAACTTTTTCTTATTCTGAGCTTTTTGAAAGGGTTCAAAAATAATTTTCTGATCGTCTTTTTTAATACCAATACCAGTATCCTCAATAACAAAAAGAATAGGCTTAAATTTAGTATTCACAACACCATTAAGTGAAAATCCATAATTACGTAAAGTCTCTTTATCTGCTGACTTAACAATAATTTTCACATATCCTTCGGCAGTAAATTTAAAGGCATTGCGTAATATATTTGATATGATTTGCTTTAATCGATAGCGGTCAATATAAAGGTCCAGGTCGTCTTTAGCTAACTCATAAGTTTGAATAAACCTTACCTCCTCACTTTTTTTCTCAAAAACCAATTCATCAGTTACCTCTTTAATTAAATTAGGTATATGAGTTTCCTGCTTTACCAATTCTATGTTACCTGTTTCAATTCTGGAAATATCAATAATGTCATTAATTAAGGCCAATAATGATTCACTACTTTGATTTATCACATTAATAAAATGCTTTTGTTGTTCTCCATCAAACTCACCTGTTAACAATAAATTTGAAAACCCAATAATCGCATTCATTGGAGTTCTGATTTCATGTGATAAGTTTGCTAAAAAGGCAGTTTTTAATTTATCTGATTCCTCAGCTTTACGCTTTGCCTCTTCTAGATCAGATGTTCTTAGTTCAACTATTTCCTCTAGATAATTGCGGTGTATTTCTAATTCAGTCTTTTGATTAAAGATCTTATTTCTGGATTCTTCAAGTTCTTTATTCGCTATAGTTAAAGCTTCTGTTTTTTCATTAACTCGTTCAACTAATAAAGCCTTTTGATTTTTTTGCCATAATGCATTAATCCTAATTATCAACATAACAATGGCAAAAATCAACAATACTAATAAGACCTTAAATATGTTTGTATCTACGAATTTTGCATTAACATCTATAATCAACCTTGCCTCGTCAGTACTTTCAACACCATCATTATTAATACCTTTTACTCTTAATACAAAACTTCCTTTTTTCAGGTTTGCATAACTCATTGTTTCAAAGGCATAACCCTCCTTCCAATCTTCATCATACCCCTCTAATTTCCATTTCATTCGGTTATCGTTGCTTAAAGAAAAATTGATTACTGATGCAAAAAATTTAATCTCAGAATTACCTTGTACTGTAATAGCTGAATCGACATTATACCTAACATCATCCATTAACTCGTCTCCATATGTAGTAGAAAAGTTATTCTCGGAATACGAACTGATATGAATTTTGGGAACATATGTATTTTTATAGATGTCATCAGGATCAAATTCGATAAATCCATTTACACCACCAAATAATATATTACCATCTAATGCTTTATAATATGCTCCATCATTAAACTCAGAGCAAAAGGTACCATCTCCTTTGTTATAGAGTTTTGTACTATGATTTTGTTTATTAACTTTTACAATTCCCTGATTTGAACTAATCCAGAAGTTTCCTTTATCATCATCAACAATACCGTACACATAACTTTCCAAAACATCTTTAGCCTGATTTGAAGACAAGCTATTTGTTGCTTCATTATAAATTAAAAGTCCACTTCCAAAAGTTGCAATCCATAAGTTATCAGTAGAGTCAACAGCCATATCTAAGATAATACAAGGCTTATACTCTTTGGTTTTTAGATTTCTTAAATTTATCTTATTGTATATATTACTTTCAATATTGTAATTTATCAGTACGCCTCTTCGACTTCCTATCCATAACTTTTTCTTATTGTACGAATACTGCAGTGAAGTATATCTGTATTTACTGACATCTTCATTCTTAGAGATAGGAAGGACTTCATATTTCTCAGTCTTTTTATCAAACTTAATTAATCCAACCTTACTGATTAACCATAAAATATCCTCTCCTTCTATAGAAGCATAATCTGAAATAAAATTTAAATCTTCAGCTGAATAATTTTTATCAACAAACTCTATATAACTATATTTATCGCGCTGTAAATCATATTTATATAAACCTTTTGTTGTTAAGATCCATAATGTAGAAAATGAATCTTCATAAATTTTCAAAACTGTTCTATCGTCTTTTATTGCATTGATTTTTTTAAGTTTTTTCGAATTCTTATTCATGCAATAAAAACCATTACGATCTCTCACCCAATAATTCCCATACGAGTCCTTTGCCAGGGTGTAAACAGAGTATATTTCATTATTGGTTAGCTTTTCTGTGTCAAATTGTAGAAACTTTGATTTATGATAATCATATTTTGCCAATCCATCTCTTGTCGCAATCCATAATATGGAGTTATCCTGACATAATTTTAAGTCTTTAATAATATTATTCGGAATGGAACCTGAGTAACTTCCTTTTCTATACCATGAAATATCACCACTTAAAGAATTCAGATAAGCAAGTCCTTGACTTCTTGTTCCCAACCAATACCCATTATTGTCTTTTGCAAAACAATTAATCTCAGATATTTCTTTTGACTGATATAACTGTTTTAAATTGTGTTGTAACCAATTAAATGAATACAAGCAATTTCCAGAAATAAAGTCTATATTATTATCATCAACCTCAATAATCTGCCGAACCGCTTTATCTGTAACAGAAGGAGAACTTTTAAAGCCATCTCCTGTAAAAAAGAATGAATTCAAGAATTCTCCGTGATGATCCAATTGAATTATACCATAAGATGTAGTAATCCAGATATAATTGTTAGCCTTATTGATTTTATAAACGGTATTTGGAAATCTAAGATTCTGATGAAATGAATTTTCAACATTAACAAATACGCCTTTCTGAGGATAGAAAAAGTAAATACCCTGAGACTCTGTGCCTACGATAAATTGAGTTGAATCAATTTGACAAATCGCACTAATTGCAACAAAACCTTTATTATTTGTTGAGTCAGGCTCAATATAAAAATAAACACTATCTTTACGGGTAATATCAAAACGATTGATACCTCCAATTGAAGTTCCAATCCACAGATACTTTTTATTAATATCCTCAACTATACAGTTAATTGTATTATCTGTTAATGAACTGGAAAAAGAATTTTCCTTATTAAAGGTATCAAAGAAGACTCCATCTGTACGCATTAATCCATCTGTAGAACCAATCCATAGGAATCCCTTACTGTCTTCCTGGATGGTATTTATTCCGGATTGATAAATCCCCTGATAACGCCCATAACTTTCAAAACTCCCATAAGATGATTGCCCCTTTACATTTACATTAAAATATAAACCCAAAATAATTACATAAAGAATGTATTTAAGCGCTCTCCTGAATTCCTCCATACCTTACTATATTTTCCTTAACTCCATTCTATCTCCTTTTCATACTCCTAATGCCTGAATAGCAATGCCTGATAAAAAAACCATAACTCCTGCAATAAAATGAGTATATAGTCCAAGTTTTTTAACTGAAATAAATTGAAATCCATAACTTGACACTAATACAACACCTAGCATGGTTAACACTGTTGTTAAACCAAAAACTGTAGTTACCTGAAGCACACCGGTTATACTATGTTGAGCTGCAGGATACATTAATAATGGGATTAAAACTTCACATGGTCCTAAAACAAATATGATAAACAAGATCCAGGGGGTAATAGTTTTTGATTTTTCACTAATGTGTGTATCATTTTCAGAATCATTGTGATAATGACTATGTTTTTGCACTGTTCCATCACTATTAAAGCGGAAATGAGTATGCTTTTTATTTTTCAATGCTTTTCTTAATCCCCAAATGGCATAAACTAATCCAAATGCAATCAGGGCCCAGGCAGCTAAATTGCCTCTGAACGACTCTATAAATTCAAGTTTTTCGATACCTATACCCATTGAAACGCCAACCAACCCTAAAGCCAAAGAACCAAGTATATGACCAACACCACATACTAATGTCAAAAGCATAACTCTATTAAGATTCCAATTTCTGGCCTTTCCTATTAAAATAAATGGAAGATAGTGATCTGGACCTAATACTGTATGTACAAAACCAGCTCCTGCTGCTGTTAAAATGAGTACTTGTAATTCACTTGTCATTTATAACCTCTAACTTACTAAGTTTATATCTCTTAAAAATATCTTTTTAAAATTACTTTGTAAATTTTTAAAACATATTTATTTATTAAATATCAATCTCAACGATCGTTATTCCGCTCCCACCATGCTGTATATGCTCATCTCTAAAACTCTTCACATGCGGCATTGTATTTAACATTTCTCTGATCATTTGTCTTAAAATACCATTTCCTTTCCCATGCAACACTTTAACCGTTGATACTTCGCACATTACTGCATCATCAATATGGTTCATCACATTATTAATTGCCTCATCTGTGCGTTGCCCACGAACATCAATATCCGGTTTAAATACAAGTTTCTTACTACGTACTTTTTCTGCTAAAGTTGCACCTAAACTCTGTTGATTTAAACTCCGAAGAGCTTGCTTTACTTGTTTATTACTAATTTTCTCTAAACGAGACGCTTTTACATTTGTCAATAGATGACCAAAAGCAACCAGAGCATTTTTACCGTTTACTTCCATAACTTCACCGGGTAAAGCTTGCCCTTCCAATCTTACCTTATCTCCCTTCCTGATTACACCATCATCTTTAACTTGAGGTTGTTTGGGTTCAGAAGCCTTCTTTGATTGTTCTGAAACAATATTTTCTTGTGTTTCTTCCAACTCATTGTCAACAGCCTTCTCTCCCTTCTTTCTTTGCCTGTTTTTTATCTTTTCAATTTCTCTATCTATCTTCTTCTTTTGCTTATCATCATTCTGATGCTCCAGTTTTTGTTTAAAGTTAGATAATGATTCTCTTACTTGCTTAGTACGTTCTTTTTCAGCCTGACTCTCCTTTATCTCACGTATAGTTCGTTCAATCTTTTTATTGGCTGTAGCCATTAATTCTTCAGCCTCTTTACGAGCAGATTTAATGATCTGGTCTCTTTCTTTTTTTGTTTTTTCAAGTTGCTCTAAATACTTATCATAAACATCTTCAAGTTGCTTATCTTTCCTTCTGATATTGTCTCTCTTCTTTTCCCAATAACGCTTGTCACGTGCAATCTCACGAAGGTGTTTATCGAAATTAATATGCTCCTCTCCTATCTGATTTTTAGCTTCATCCAGTAAATCTTCAGGAAGACCAATTTTACGAGCTATTTCAAAGGCAAATGAACTACCAGGTTGACCAATAATTAATTTAAACAGAGGTTTAATCTGATGGGTATCAAACTGCATTGCTCCGTTTTCGATACCTTCAGCCCCGGATGCATAATGCTTTAAGTTTGTATAGTGAGTGGTTATTACACCGTTTAATCCTTGTTTGTTAAATTCCTTAAGTACCGATTCTGCTATGGCTCCCCCAAGTGCAGGTTCGGTTCCGGTTCCGAACTCATCAATTAAAATCAATGTTTCCGGATCGCCATTTTTAAGGAAATACTTCATGTTTAAAAGATGAGAACTATAAGTACTCAAATCATTCTCAATGGATTGCTGATCACCAATATCAATAAATATATGTTTATAAACGCCCATTGTACTTCTTTCATCCATAGGTACAAGCAGTCCACACTGAAACATATATTGCAATAATCCAACTGTTTGTAAACAAACTGACTTACCTCCGGCATTAGGTCCGGATATCAAAACAATACGCTGTTCCTTATTTAGTTGAATATCTAAAGGGACCACTTCTTTACCTTCGGCAGAATGTTGAAGATATAACAACGGATGTGTTGCATTTTCCCAGTTTACTTCTGCATGATTTACCATATTTGGCAGGCAGGCATTAATTCTCAAAGCCAGCTTAGCCTTAGCTCTGATAAAATCCATAATACCTAAAAACTCATACGAAAAAACAAGATCTTCAATATAAGGTCTGATGCTATCTGAAAAAGCAATTAATATTCTGTTAATCTCTCTTTTTTCTGCATATTGTAATTCGCGAATCTCATTATTAATTTCAACAATTTCTGTTGGCTCTATAAAAGAGGTTTTTCCGGTTGATGATTCATCATGAATAATACCATTTAGCTTTCGTTTATTTCCTGCAGGAACAGGAATAACCGCTCTACCGTCACGTATAGCTACATTAGCATCTGCTTCTACCAATCCTTCTTTTCTTGCAAAACTTAAAATGGAAGCCATTTTGCGCGATACACTGGATTGTTTCTTAACCATTTCACTTCTTATCCTGGCTAATTCCGGTGAAGCACTATCTTTAATCTTGCCAAACTTATTTAAGATTGCATCAATGCGTTCAAAAATATATGGATATACCATTACTTTTGAAGCTATTTCTCTTAAATACGGATATTGATTAGATTCTTCTTTATTCTTGAAAAACCTGACAATATCTTTTACTGATGTTAATGATCTTCGTAAATCAAACAGTTCACGCTCTTCCAAAAACAATCCTTCAACTTTAATTCTTTGCAAAGGACCACGAACATCTATATAATAACTAGTTGGGAATGAAGATTCGTTAACACAAATTTGCTTAAACTCATTGGTTTGATTTACCCACCTCTTGATTACATCATGTAATGTAACAAACCGCATCTCATCAACTCTTTCCTTACCTAAAGAACTTAAGCATTGTTCTTTTAACAACTCCCTTACCTTAGTAAACCTAATCTTATCTTCAAAAAATTCTGGATATATCAATGTACTTTTCTTTTTATTGATTCAAATAACTCCTATACTGTAATATACTATTAAACAGTATCCTATTGAATCTTTATTAATCACATTAAAAACGTGCACAAAATTAGCAAAATAATACTGGTTGTAATATGATTAATTTACTGAAGGAAAATCTTTTTAATTAAATATTCATAGTTTTATTTTATCTGAATAAGTTTATTCTGTAACTTATCAGAATAATATAGAGAAATATGTTTACCCCTGATCCCCAAAAAATATTAATTGTAGACGATTCACCAACTAACGTACTGGTACTGCAAGACTGCCTGAAGGAATACAACTGCATTACAGCAACATCGGGAGAAGAAGCAATAAAGATGGTACAGGATGAAAACAAACCGGATTTAGTGCTTTTGGATATTATAATGGAAGGAATGGATGGATATGATGTTTGTTCAATGCTAAAAACCAATAGCGAAACAAGCACCATACCTGTTATTTTTATTACCGGCGAAACAGATCCGGAAAGCTTGGTCAGAGGTTTTGGTGTGGGAGCTGTTGACTTTATCACAAAACCATTTAATCCCAAAGAATTAAAAGTCAGAGTATCAACACAGTTAAAATATAAAAAATCATTAGAAGATAATGCCCGGTATTTAAAATCCATTGAGGATATTTACGATACAATTACTGATAGTATGTACTATGCGCAGCGAATTCAAAACGCCACACTTCCTCACAAAAATTATCTGGATAAATTGATGGACGACTACTTTGTGTTATATAAACCAAGAGACATTGTTAGTGGCGACTTTTATCTGGCTAACGAAATTGATGGCAAACTTATTTTAGTAGCAGCTGATTGCACAGGACATGGTGTTCCCGGAGCATTAATGAGTATGATGAGCATGGCTTTTATCAAGGAAATACTCTCTATGGAAGAGATAAAAGCACCTAATGAAATTTTAAATGAGTTAAGAGAGACAATAATATCAACATTTTACAGCCCGGGTACCGACGAAATATCTGACGGACTTGATGCTTCAATTGTATTTATTGATAAAAAAGCTAATGTCATTCAATTTTCAGGTGCAAACCTTCCTATATATTTAATAAGAAACAATGAACTTATTGAAGTTAAAGGAAATAGAATGCCTGTGGGTTCATATCCACGACAAACTCCGTTTACTTGTCATAAAATAAACTTGCAAACTAACGATTGTATCTACCTATTTTCAGATGGTTATGCAGACCAGTTTGGGGGCGCCGAAAACAGAAAAATGATGAATAGTCATTTTAAAGAAGCATTAATGAAATACCATAAACTTCCAATGCAAGATCAGAAAGTTAAACTCACTAGTTTTTTCAATCAGTGGAAAGGATATAACGAACAGGTAGATGATATACTTTTAATGGGGTATAGATATCATTAGACCGATAGATTTTTGACAAAAGATTATCCGTTTGTCGCCGAAGCTTTAGCGGAGGAGCAAAACTAATTTACAAAATGCTTTTTTACAATGCTTAAACAAAACCACTATAGTCATTCTATAAATCTAATCTTTTAGAAAAATTTTCAGATGCATTACATATATAACATAATACCTATACCCAACTTCTATTAAAGAGTTATTTTATTTAAATTCAGTCCTTCCGTTTGAATACCACGGGTATATTTCACTGCAGGAAATCCAAATACCATCACATCTCCAATAACATGATCTGCAGGAATCCCCAACTTTTCTCTTAGATCAAGATCAATATCATTAATTACCCATTTAAGCATCCCATTCCAAAGTGTTCCTATTCCGAAAGTATTGGCTAATAAATCGAAATAACTCAAAGCGATTAAACTGTCCTCTTTGGGAGTTACATTTTTTTCAGCTGATGTTGTGATAATTACATGAGGAGCATTTCTTAATATTACATCAATCTTTTTACTGATCCATAATCTTCTGAAATCATTTAACATTGGCAGATACGGATGCTTATGTTTATGTTCGAAAGCTTTTCCTATCGATTCATAAACAGCATCTCTGAATTTATCCCTATCCTCCTTATTATCAATTATCGAGAACAATACTTTATTGTTATTATGACCTGTAGGAGCATTGGCTACACCTTGTAATAACCTATCCATTAACACCTTGCTAACCTCTTCATCTTTAAACTTACGAATTGATCGTCTTGTTTTAAACAAATTTACCATCGAATCTGAAGATGGGATTTCCTCTTTAACAGAAATACTATCATCGGGATTTTTACCTAAAATTGACAAAGCTCCTGTTGGACAAATAGCCAAACAATGCTGACATTTAATACATTGTCCTTCTTTACCTTCCTTTATTTCTGGAATTCCATTTTTTCCATCAATAATTAACATCGGGCAATCTTTAGTACACAATCCGCATTGAGTACATTTACTTTCATCAATTTTAAAACTTAACATATCTGCTCAAATTCTTCTTTAAAAGGCGCAATTTTACTAATTTATTGTGGATTGATCCGAAAATCACATGGTATTACAAAACATATCCTTTAAAATAACCAGAGTTCTTTTTAAAGTTTAGATGGCTTAACTATCTGATAATTTATTTAATCCATACCAGCGAACCATAAATTCCTTCTTAAATAAATTTAGTTTATTGGAATAGACCCTTTAGAGGAGATAACCATAACACAAATTATATATACATGCTTCGGGACTGCTTTGTACCCTAGTCGTAACCGCTGCGGATATACCTCACTATTCCATCTCTATTCCTTCACTATAGGTTCACTATTGGCTCACTGTTTAGTGATTAAGATGTGAATAATATATGTATAACATATGTCTTATATCTGTTGAATATCCGCAAGGGTTACGAAGCTGTTACGAAGCAGGTATGTAGAAGGTATAATGCAAATATATTTATTAATCTTAGTTACGAACTCCCCAACGCTACAAAGATCATTAACTATATATGTGTCTAACAAAATCAATATTTAAACATTCGTTAACAATAATATTTTCATATAATTAAGGCTTCCTCATTAATAATATATATTTTTGCCCTCCTTTTAAATGACAGAAAAACATTTAATTAAATGATTACAGTATCGAATTTAAGAATTCAGTTCGGGAAAAGAACCCTATTTCAAGACGTAAATTTAAAGTTTACACAAGGTAACTGCTATGGTATAATTGGTGCCAACGGAGCAGGTAAATCTACATTTTTAAGAATATTAAGTGGAGAGCTTGACTCAACAGGAGGCTCTGTAGTATTTGGACCAAATGAAAGATTATCAGTACTTAAGCAGGATCACCACGCTTTTGATGAATTTACAGTTTTGGATACTGTAATGATGGGACATACGCATCTTTGGGATGTAATGCAAGAAAAAAATGCATTGTATGCTAAACCAGATTTTTCTGACGAAGACGGTGTTAAAGTATCTGAATTAGAAGAGCAATTTGCTGAAATGGACGGATGGAATGCCGAGAGTGATGCAGCAAACTTGTTAAGTGGCTTAGGTATTAAAGAAGATCTTCACTATACTCAAATGAGCACTTTAAGTGGTAAAGAAAAAGTGAAAATTCTTTTGGCCAGAGCTCTTTTTGGAAAACCAGATAACTTGTTACTGGATGAGCCTACTAACGACCTGGATTTAGATTCAGTTAGCTGGTTAGAGAATTATCTTTCGAATTTTGAAAATACAGTATTAGTAGTTTCTCACGACCGTCACTTTTTAGATTCTATTTGTACACATACAGTAGATATTGATTTTGGTAAGGTTCAGTTATTCTCAGGAAACTATAGCTTCTGGTACGAATCAAGCCAGTTAGCACTTCGTCAGCAGCAACAACAAAACAAAAAAGCTGAAGAGAAAAAGAAGGAATTACAGGAGTTTATTGCTCGTTTTAGTGCCAACGTTGCTAAAAGTAAGCAAACTACCAGTCGTAAAAAGATGCTTGAAAAACTTAACGTGGAAGAAATTCAACCTTCAACACGTAAGTATCCGGCTATTATATTTACTCCGGATAGAGATCCGGGTAACACAATACTTGAAGTAAGAGATTTAAGTGCCAGCATTGAAGGAGAAGTTTTGTTTAAAGATGTTTCTTTTAATGTTGAAAAAGACGATAAGATCGTTTTCCTATCTAAAGATCCTAGAGCAATGACCGCTTTCTTTGAAATCATCAATGGTCATAAGCAACCTGATTCAGGTGAGTTCAGATGGGGACAAACAATTACAACAGCTTATCTTCCAGTAGAAAACTCTGCTTTCTTTGATAAAGACATGAGCATCTTTGATTGGCTTTGTCAGTTTTCTGATGATACAACAGAAATTTTTATCAGAGGTTATTTAGGTAAGATGCTTTTCTCAGGAGAAGAGATCTATAAAAACTGTAAGGTATTATCAGGGGGTGAAAAAATGCGTTGTATGATAGCTCGTATGATGCTTAGAAATGCTAATACAATGATATTAGATACTCCTACTAACCACCTTGACCTTGAGTCAATTCAGGCTTTCAATGAAAGATTAACTCAGTTTAAAGGAAATGTTCTTTTCTCAAGTCATGACCACGAATTTATTCAAACTGTAAGTAATCGTATTATTGAATTAACTCCATCTGGAATTATTGATAAGCAAACAGAGTACGATGACTATATTTCAGACGAAGAGATACATCAACGAAGAGAGAGTATGTATAATTAATACACTTTCCTTAAAACATTATACAATGCCAATCTATCTTTTTAGATTGGCATTTTTCATTTCAATAACTCCCACTCTGTTTATTTTTATAATCCGACACTTTTTCTCAACTCATGTATTAAATCGTAATAATATATTATATACTTTTACCTCCCAATAAAACATGATTTATTAAAACATGAACATTCATTTAATGTCATTAAATAAAATTATTTTCATAAGTAATTTCTGCACAAGAATTGAATGTTCTCTTCTACTTCTATATTTTTTAGTGATCTTTTCAGAACTGTAGTTTTTGGATTAAACATGTTTAACATCGATTTATCTAATAATCCGATCCTTTTAAATTAATCATTAACATACAACTTATATAGTGATGTAAGATTGTTGTATTCATATAATACAAGCAGTTTAGACATGCTATATTATTTATTCTGAAAAATGACTCCATATATTTCATATTTAAACAACCTTGTAAATAAAAATCACACTTTAATTGAAGATTATAAACTTTCGGTTAACTGGATAAACAACCATTCAGTATATACACTTGAAGCAGAAAGAAATGAACTGTTTGAGTATCTAAATCAAGCTATTAATCACTCTTACAAAAAGAGTAAGCCATGGTATAATAGTCTTTCTAAAGGTTGTCAATTATGTGCTGAAGGTTCTTGGTCATGTTTATTTATTAATAATATATGTAATGCAACTTGTGCATTTTGTCCAACACAACAAGATAATGATGAAGTTCCTGCCACACAGGGATGCAGTTTTAATACACCCGAAGAATTTGCTGATTACATTAATTACTTCAATTTTAAAGGAGTAAGTATTAGTGGAGGTGAACCTCTAAAAACATTTGAAAAAACAGTTAGCTACATTAAAGCAGTTCGCGAACATTGCAACCCAAACATCTACATATGGGTATATTCTAATGGTATTTTAGGTACACCAGAAATCTTTAATACATTGGGAGAAATTGGTGTTGATGAAGTCAGATTTAATTTAGGAGCAAGCAACTACAATACTAAACTTATTGACAATGCTATACCATACATCAAAAACATCACTGTTGAAATACCAGCAATACCAGAAGACTATGAAAAGTTAAGAGATTTAATTCCTTCATTAATTGAAAAAGGAGTAACAAATTTAAATCTTCATCAATTGCGATTAACACCATACAACATTTCTAAACTTGCTTCAAAGCCATATACTTTCACTCATGGTAATCCTCCAACTGTGGTTGAGTCGGAAATAACAGCTTTAAAAATTCTGAAATATGTATCAGAGAATGAGTTACCAATTGGTGTAAATTATTGTAATTACCACTATAAAAACAATTTTCAAAAGGCTGGCTTTAGAAAACACATCTCTTCTAAGCTTGCTGACAATGATAAAGAAATTACAGAACTAGGTTTTATAAGAAATATTATTTCTGATGGGAATAATGGGGCTTTAAAAAATACAAACCTTAATGATCTAAAATTAAATCCTGAGTCAAATAACAAAATAAAAGTCTCCTATTCTTATTTCTCTTTAATAGATAAAAATAAAAATGGAGATTCTAAAACGATAAAGATAAAATCAAAAGATTATTACTTAAACACGAAAAAGACAGCCTGCAATATAGAAACAACACCTGTTTTATTTATTGAAAATTTGAAAAACAAGACATGCAGGGATATTACAGATGATGCTCTTTTTAAGATTTTTCAAAAGGAAATCATTGAGGATGAATTTCCTGAGTATTTTTAATATTAACCAATGAGATCTGCACTAACATGCAGGTCTCTTTTTGTTATATTATTTTCCAAAAGACTTATTTTCTAACTCAATTACTTCTAAATCTTTAATATCACCCTGATCCAACACAAAACGAATAGCAGTACGTACTGCATGAAAACCGGATCTTCCCGCTGCTCCTGGGTTTATATGCAATAAATTTAGTTGATCATCGTAAATCACTTTTAAAATATGCGAATGTCCGGCAATAAATAGTTTTGGAGGATGTTTAAACAACTCAAATTTTACTCTTCTATCATACTTCCCAGGATAACCACCTATATGAGTAATCCATACATCAACACCATCACAATTAAATCTTTCATGTTCATTTAAACATCGGCGAATAACAGCATCATCAATATTACCAAATACAGCTCGTGTTGGTTTAAAGTCTTTCATTTCATCCAAAACCTTAATATCTCCAATATCTCCGGCATGCCAAATCTCGTCACACTCAGCAAATAATTCTTTAAACTTTGGATCAAAAAAAGAATGTGTATCTGATAAAAGCCCTATTCGCATCATATCTCTATTTTTTTATTACGCAAAACTACTTTTTTTAAACAAATGAATAAAGTATAAAGACAAAAGACTTAACAAGGCCTTTAATTGGAAAATAACTTCTGTATTAATTACATTTTTTTTAACTTACCAAAAGGCTGTATTGTCGATAATCGTTATACTTATACTAAAAAAATGAAAAAACTTATATTAGTCCGACACGCTAAAACAGAACAGCTCTACGATTATAGTAAATCTGATTTTGATAGAAAGTTGCTCCCCAGAGGGCACAAAGATGCTGCTTTGATTGCAGAACAATTAAAAGCGAAAAATATTATTCCTGATTTATTTATTACCAGTAAAGCTAAAAGAGCTAATCAAACAGCTAAGATATTTGCGGAACATCTTGGTTATAACTCTAATAATATTATTAAAGAACAGTTTCTTTATGATGGATATACTACCGGAGAAATTCTTTACTACCTTGAGAAGTATGACTCTGATTATGACACAATCATAATTTTTGGACACAATCCTGATATTGCAAGCTTAACAACACGATTAGTCACTTCAGATTTATGGCATTTCCCAACCAGTTGTACCACCGCTATTAATTTTGATATTGACAACTGGAAAGACCTTGAAGTAGGTACCGGTAAAATGGAACTATACCTATACCCTAAACTGTTAAAATAAAAAACCACCTCTAACTCCCCCAAAGTGGGGAGAACTGATTTACAGCTTTGTCTGATAGCCGCAAAGAAATCAAAGAAATTTTCTCAAATAACACATAGAATTAAAAAAATTCTGAGACTTAGATTTCTGGTAGTATAAATATACTAGCCCCCTCACTCATCACGTATTACATCTTTTGATCTAACAAGATCCCGGTATATCTAACTTCTCCTTAATAATATTATTATTTCGCCACCTCGCCTTTTCTCTATTCTCTATACAATAATTCCCTAGAAATGTACACGTTGCTCTATGCTCTGCACCCTATACTATTTCATTACTAACTAATTACTCCTGACCCTATCAATTCATCCTCAACATACCAGGAAGCAAACTGACCTGCTGTAATTCCCCTCTGAGGTTCATCAAAAACCACGTACATTCCTTCCTCTCGGCGGTGGATAACACCTTGTTGCAGCGGTTGACGATAACGAATTCTTATTTGAAGTCTTCTACTTTCCCCTACAGCCATTTCCAGATCTGGACGAACCCAATGCAACTCATTTGCTGCCACCTTAAGTACTTGTCGGAATAATCCAGGATGTTGTTTTCCCATACCAACATAAATCTGATTAAATGGAATATTGGTACCGATGATAAATAAAGGCTCAGGAAATCCTCCTATGTTTAATCCTTTACGCTGTCCTATTGTATAAAAATGAGCTCCTCCATGCTCTCCTACCCTTTTACCATATTTTGGATGAAAGACATAAGGTTGAGAAAGTTCTTCTAAAATTTCATCCGTTGGATTATCAATTGCTTGATTCCAATCTCTTTTAAATAGCTCACAATCCTTATCAATTATAAAAACCTTTCCTTTTTTTGATTCTAGCTTTTGTTGCAGAAACACAGGTAAATCAACTTTACCAACAAAACATATTCCCTGAGAGTCTTTTTTATGAGCGGTTATTAAATTTAATTTATTGGCAATTCTTCGTACCTCAGGTTTTACAATATCACCTATAGGAAACAAAGCTTTAGCTAATTGCTCCTGCGAAAGCTGACATAAAAAATAACTTTGATCTTTATTTCCGTCACTTCCAGCTAGCAAACGATGATATTCCTTGCCGTCTTTAATAATTGTATCTTTTCTGCAATAATGCCCTGTTGCAACATAATCTGCTCCAAGTTCAAATGCCTTATCCATAAAAACATCAAACTTAATTTCACGATTACATAACACATCAGGATTTGGAGTTCTTCCTTTTTCGTACTCACTGAACATGTAATCGACTACACGTGCTCTGTACTGCTCACTTAAATCAACATAGTGAAATGGTATATCCAGCTTTTTAGCAACTGCCATTGCATCAAACTTATCCTCCAACCATGGACAATCCGCTTCTAAAACACCAGTTGTATCATGCCAGTTTTTCATAAACAGACCGATTACTTCATATCCCTGTTCTTTTAAAACATAGGCTGCCACACTTGAGTCAACTCCTCCAGATAATCCGATAACAACTTTCTTTTTTTGCATTCTGTTTTTTAATAATTATGAGCACTAAAATTAGCGCACAAAGATACATTATTTTATGTATTTTATATACAAACAAATCAAACACTTAATATTCATACATTTATAAAAAACTTATCTTTTTTATTTAAATATTTCTGTTTCAAAAAGAACATTCATACTAATAAATCGTATATGACTTAGTTTATTACAAATCATAAAACACTATCTAATAGATTGCAAATGAAATGAGCCACAATATACCTTTTCTCACTTATGAGGAATAATTTATTTTGGTGAGTTCCATATGGTAATTAAAAGCAAATTTAGACATATGAAACTACTTATTATCGTATTTTTTACAATGTTAATTCCATTTAGTGCATTCTCACAAAAGACATGGACTTCAAGAGATTCTGCTAATGTTGAAAAATTAAACAAAGCCATCACTCTTGCTGAAGCAAAAGTTGCTAAAGCTCAGGTAAAAGTTGATTATGCCGATTCATTAATTCAGATTGGTTCATCACAATTAGCAGAAGGGAAATCTTTAGCTAAACAACTGAAAACAGAATCAAAAAGCCTTAATAAACAATACTCTGCTGATCGTAAACAATTTGTTAAAATCACAAAATCAAAAAACAGAGATGAAGCTAATGAAGCAAAGGCTGAATTAAAAAAAGTAGATACTCAATTCAAAACCGATTCTAAAGCATTATCTGATAAAACAAAAACGAATGATAAGCTAATAAGTACGGGTGAACGAAATTTAACTAAAGGAAAAGGGTATATTAAGGATTACGAAAGAAGCTTAAAAGAAGCTCAAGCCAGTCTTGATTATTCTAAAGAAGAATTAGAATGGACGTTAGAAGATTTAAATACTGTAGACGAGCCAAAAGAATCAAAGAAGAAAAAGAAATAGACAAAGGATAACTCGAATATTAAAGCCAGCCTGTAGGGTTATACAAGCTGGCTTTTTTACACTATATTTTTATTAAAACCGCTTTTGCTTCATCATTCTTCGCCACTGACTCTACAAACTCTACAAAATCATTATACTTTTCTTTTGGGTAATGACCTTTATTTATGATAAACTCTCGTTCATAAATAATACTTTGATCAATCAACTTTGCAGAACTATGGTATTCTCCAAATTCAGAAACCATATGAACTTCTTTGGGTAATGCCTCCATTTTAAATCCTTCCGGGATATTATAAGCGATTGAATCATTTTCGCTATATGGTCTGCTTATAAGAACAGGAGAAACACGATTTCGCGAATAAGGAGGAGTATTTGTTAGTTGATTCATTAAGTTCAATTGAAAAATTAAACGATCCCCCATCATACTTCCAAATACGGGAATTAGAATATCAAGATCCTTTTCAATCCTGGGTTTACGTTCTTTAAACGGAGTAACTTTATAATCATCTAATTCAAAATTAGGTATATTTATAGACTTAATAATACTCTTTCTCCGATCTGTTTCATCCATTAAAGTCAAACCTAATTCCTCTGAAAAATGAACACCTTTATAAACAATATGTGACGATATTTTGGAAGCTTCTTCAATATTAATATTTACTATTGCTTTAGTATAAACATTATCATCTTTGACTGAATATGATGGAGTTCTAACTATTTCGCCACCACCATCTTTTACTAATAAAACATTCCTATCGTCAGTTGAGCCCCCCATATAACCACATGGATAATGGGAGCTTGTACATTCAAGCCATACCGTATCATTTTCTAATGGTACACAGGCTATTATATGATTAAAATAATCATTAACAAATTCTTTATCTGTATTTTGACCTTCTCCAGAATAAACTAAAGTGTAATGTGCATCATACCCCAATTCTTTTAATAAAGAAACAACGTAATTAGAGAGTGCTTTACAATCACCATAGGATAATCTATCAACTGTAGCGGCTGAAAATGGTTGATTACCTCCAATTCCCTCCTGAATACTTACATATCGATTTTTATCTTGAGAATATTTATAGGCAACACCAATTTTATCATAATCACTCATTCCTTCAATAAACATTCCTTTTACTTTCTCTACGGTTTCTTTAGGTATATCATTCTTTCCCTCATTCAATTTATTGATATATAAACCAAAATCATTCCATGAAGACAAATTACCAGCATAACCATCCATAACAAATTGCTCTGGAACAATAATAACTTCAGGAACATATTCCTCTGAAAAAGAGCTCAATACTTCTTCTTGAATTGCCTTATAATTATTAAAATGCCAAGACCTAAGTATCTTGCCTTCAACTACCTCCTTTTCTTCAGGTTGAGTTATATTATATTCTTTAAAATGATATTTAAAATCTTCAGGTGATAAAAATCTATAACTGAAACTTTGAACAGATGTATTGTACCCTTGCAATGCGCTCCACCCCCTTAAATAATAGGCTGAATTACACTTTCTTATAAAGGAATACTCTACTGTATATGGGTATACAGAATATTTAGGATCAATAATTTTCACTCTATCATCTTCATATAAAGAATATCCTGAAACAGAAGCAAAATCTCCAATTTCGCTTTGGGGAATTGTTTTTACTTTATTTCCCTCACCATCATAAACAGTAGCTGATATATTTGATACAGAACTAAACTTATCATAGCTAGCTCGAAACATGGCTTTATCTTTACCACTTTCCTTTAGAATAGTAATGACATATTTAATTTCATACAAAACTTTTTCTGGAGAAAAAACTTCAACATTGGTATTCATCTCTCTTATTACAGCATCCGCACCAACAGTTAATTCTGTTGGAATTTGAGATACCGGATATTTAAACTCCTTTTTTGCTAATAAATTCACTGAGCAAAAAAGAAATATTACATATAACTTATAACGAAGCTGCATCCTCATTCTTTTTAATTACTATTGGCTCAGATTGTTTCTCTATGATTAAAGCATACAATTGCTTTAACAAGGGATACTCTTCGGGAAAGAAAATTGTTTTATTAATCATAAATTTATACGTAACACTTACTCTGTTTCCCATAACAGTATAAGCAACTAAGACAGAACCTCCATTTTCAGGCAAAACAATTCTGGCTGGTTTTGGTACAGTTTCAAAAACATAGCCATCAGGAATAGTAAAATTGCTTATAATTACTTTTTCTTCTCTATATGCAAAATCAACAGGATATTTACGCTCCTCAAGCTTAAAAGGATTTTCCTCTACTTTTTCAAACAAAAATGGATTAATCATCACCATATTACCAACTTGCTGAGCGGCGTTATTGATTTTAACAGTATACATTTCTCTTGAATCCTTATAAATAGAGTCTAAATCAGTAAATGAATAATCCTTTATTCTTAAACCCGGGTGACTGTATTCCATTGCTTCTAAAAATTCATCAGAACTTGCATATTTTTTAAAATTCTTTCTAAAATAATATGCAGAATAATCTGATTGAGAACACTGCATTGTTCCCTCTGCCTCAAGATTATCATTCAAGGTCAGATTAAAAATATAACTGCTCTTTTCCTTTTTATCTGTTTTTAGATCAATCCAGGTTCCACTTTCATTGTTTATTAATCTTCCACTTTTATTCAAACATCTAAGAGGTACCATGCCTGCAGGCATTAACTCCTCCGTTGCATCAAGTAAATATTCATTATCGCCAATTTTAGCCCGGATAAACATATAATTCAATTTATTTAAACTAGGGTAAAATTGGTGAAGCATTCCATTTTCTCTGGTACTAATTGCCACGGGCAAAGCATAAATATCTAATTTGTGCAAGAGTTGGTAAAGCATCATATTAATATCTGCTGAATTACCTTTTTTATCTTTAAAAATGCCACCAAGATGTTCTTCTGAAGAAAATAAAGTTTCATCTTCGTTCCACTTAATCTCTTTTATTGCTTCATAGGCTGCTATCATTTTATCATAAGGATCTGAATATTTTTCTTCTATTTCCTTTTTTATTGAATTTAAGCCACCTACTCCATTTGTTAATGCTCCTCCAAAGTGACTATGAGCTCTTAAGCGTTCATTAACAGCCTCCCATGATGTTGTATATCCTTTATAATACCCAGGAAAACTAACGTTTAAAATATCAAACTCAAATTTAGCAAGATAGTTTTCTTTTGAATCCATAAAGGGCTCCTCCTTAAATGCAGGAACATTGTCTAATACAAAAGTATTTGGTCCATCATTTTTTATTAGAATAAAACCTCTGGATCTTTTTCTGTACTCTATTTCATTTGTTGGATCCAATTGCAATTCACAATGTCTGATAGGAATCTCTCTTTGGAAAGCAAACTCAGAAGGTAATAGCATTTGAGAGGTTTCAATATCATAAACACTTCCAACCTTAATGTTTGGTAAAGCCACCCTCATTTTATAATAGTCATCTGTAATCTTTAATTTAAAAATAGATTCATTCTTTAGTTTCTCTTCAACAATTTCTCCATTTTCAAGATTATAAACTTTACCTCTTACCTGCATATCCTCTTTACCCGGAAATGTAAACTCAGATAAAGAAACTGCAGCTTTCTTTAGAATTTTTACTCGTGTAATAGTAGTGAAAGAATAGTTATTACCGTTAAAATAACCATACTTGCATAATACAACAGCAGACGCACTTGTATCAGGTTCATAAACAGTCATTTTTAAATCTTCGATATCAACTTTTCCGAATTTAATAGGTGATTTGGCTGAGATTTGATGTACGATTGCCAATATGCAAAACGCAATCAGAGTTAGAGTTTTAGTCTTCATGTAGTTTATTAATTAGGGTTCAAATTTATAACAAAACTATAATAATTTTGTTAAATAGCAACAAATCAATCAGATATTTTTGAAGCACTTATTCGATAAGTCAATAATAAACGCACTAATATATTTAACAAAAATAAGAGATATAAATACAAACATTCACGAACAAATAATCTATACTTTAAGAAAAGAAATACAACTATACTAAAACCATTATATGCAATAAAATAATGAATTAAAGTATACCTAGTCTGTTTATTTCAGTCACAATAGAGAGTCCTTTAAAGTGTAAATTCACTTATAAGAAAAGAACAAGAAAATAAACATATTGTAAAATAAGAGAAGCTCAATAAAAAAATAATTGGTAAGATTCAAATAGAAGAGAAAAAGGCCATGTTTGGGGAAACAGTGACCTTTTCATTCTCAACTAACACAACACACAATATTCATTTGTAATAATAACACACAACACTTAACAAATGAACAGTTAATATTTTAAACTTATCTTTAAAATTATTTAGCAAGATATATATAATAGATTCAAAAATCAATTTTTTTATTAAAATATTAGAATAATAAATATCTAATTATCAACAATTCACTATTCTTCATGATTCATAAATCCTTGTTTTTGTAATACCTCCAACAATATTTTACTAAACGTAACATTATCTTGTTTCTTGTATCTTACATCCGTAAATACTTGTGCCAAGGACTCTTTTCCATTTTCTTTTACAAAACCTATATTTTCAGAAAGCTGCTCTTTATAAGAATAGATTTTTTTAATATCCTCATCAGAATAATCTTTATATGTCTCGTAATGAATAACGCCATCCAAAGGTAATCGATCCACTAATTCAGGTATTTCCTCAGGATATCCCATGGTAATAGTAGTAATTGGAATAACTCCTTTAGGTAAATCTAAAATATCAATAATTTTATCGGCAGTATAAGTAGTAGTTCCTAGATAACATATACCTAGGCCTTTACTTTCGGCAGCAATACATACATTCTGGGCCACCAATAAAGCATCAATTGCTCCCGTTACAAATGACAAAAAGTTATCATAGCCAGGTTTTGCATTACTCAATTCGCACCACTTATTAAATCTATTATAGTCTGCACAAAAAGTTAAAACAACCGGAGCTCCTTTCACCATAGGCTGATTAAAATGACATGGTGCCAATTTTTCTTTACTAGCATCATCCTGAGTTACCACAACACTATATACTTGCATATTTCCTGTTGTAGAAGCTCTTACACCGGCATTTAAAATCTCTTCCAATACTTCTGGTTTAATTTTATCTGAAGTATATTTTCGAATTGTTCTATGGTTTAATATTGTATCAATCATTTTATCTTGATTTATTTTTAGACACACAAAGATATATTAAAAAACAAAAAGGCCTTTCAAAACTGAAAGACCCCTTTGCATCATCACCAACAAAATATAAAATCATTTAATCCTAAAACAGGATTATATTTTTATCAAATAATAGATAGCGCTTTTAATTCATCCACAAGCTTTTGTCTGTTTTCATCGACCATTGTGCATAAGGGCGCCCTAAAAGTTTCAAGCATAAAGCCCATTTCAGCTAAAGCTGTTTTTACAGGAATTGGATTAGATTCAATAAAGCATAAATCCATCAATTTCTGATATTTATAAAAAAGATCACGGGAAATTTTAACATCTCCATTTTGCGATGCTTCCATTAAAATATGAAAATCCTTAGGAATAATATTAGCTACAACAGAAATACAACCATGTGCTCCTAACAGGTTAGCAGAACAAGATAAAAAGTCATCTCCACTATATACTAAAAAATCATCCGGTGCTCCCGCAAGAATCTCTGTAAAATAAGACAATACACCAGCAGCTTCTTTAACAGCTACAATATTTTTAAAATCATTTGCTAATTCAATTACTGTTGCTGGCTCCAATCCTGCACCTGTTCTTGATGGAACATTATACAATATTATTGGAATATCAACAGCCTCTGCAACAGCTTTAAAGTGACTATAGATTCCTTTTTGTGTAGGCTTATTATAGTAAGGCACAACAACTAAAGCAGCATCAGCACCTAATTCTTTAGCTTTTTGCGTTTTTTCTATTGCTGTTAAGGTACAATTACTACCACTTCCTGCAATTACCGGTATTTTTCCTTTAATAAGTTCAACTGCACGAGCAACTAATGCTTCATCTTCCTCATCTGATAAGGTAGGTGTCTCTCCGGTAGTTCCACATACCACAATTCCATCTGTATTATTATTTAGATGAAAATCAATAATTTTATCAAATGCATCCCAATCGATCTCTCCTGATTCCAGAAATGGGGTAACAATTGCAACTATTGATCCTTTAAGTGTAAATGCCATGGTATTTTATATCTTAATACATTTTAATTAGATACTAAAGTAATGCATTTTTATATACTCTAGTATATCGGTTACAAATATAATTCTGATTTAATTAATTGAAAAATTTATAATTAAAAAAAACCATTTTATAACATCTTGTTAATTTTTTAACAATTTGTATATTTGCAAAAAGAATTTAACTCATGATTACAATTCCTCAAGCTGTTGAAATGGTTATTAAAGTAAAGCCTTTTTTATCTGAGGCTTTATTAGATGGTTTAATTAATATCTCTGCTTTAGCAAGAAAGATAAAACCTGATATTGAAAAAATTATTTCGAAGGAAGCCAAACACGGGGCTATCGTTATGGCTTTAAACAGACTATCACCGCAAGTTAATTTTTCGATAAATAAAAGTATCGATAAGATGAGAACCATGTTAGGTGATATTATTGTAAGGTCTGATTTAACAGATTATACATTCAGGAACAGCAATACGCTTATTCGATGTCACATGAAAGTAATTGAATCAATTGCTGACATTCCGGATATTTTTTACACTCTGGTAAGAGGCGTACACGAATCAAATCTGGTTATTACAAGTCATTATGCTGATTTTGTGAATAATTATTTTGTACAGGAGGAACTCCTTCATAAAACTCAAAATTTATCTGCTATCACTGTAAAGCTGCATGAAAGTAATTCTCAGGTACCGGGCTTTTACTATTATATATTAAAATCTGTAGCTTGGGAAGGTATTAATATTACAGAGGTAATATCAACTACCAATGAATTTACCATATTAGTGAACGATGAAGATGTTGACAGAGCCTTTTCTGAATTAAAAAAAATGAAGAGACCTGGAAAGCTATATAGTATTTAAACGTAAATTATAACAGATATATTCTATTAAAACATTCTTGTTTTTTTGTTTTATACAGTTTTAATAATATTTTTATCGTCGGTTTTTACTGTAAAAATTATAATATTTAATCAGTAAATATTAATAATTAGTCATTAAAAGCCTTTAAATATGTAACACTATTAAAAAATTAACGTTACAAGAATTATAAATTTTCACTAGATTAAAGCAAAAACTATCATTAATTATATTGTAATTTAGAAGTTATGAAAAAAGCATTCGTCATTGTAGCAACTGTTGTGTTTTTTGTTGCCTTGGGTTTAACATCTTGTAAATCGACACAAGACTGTCCAGCATACAGCAAAGTTAAAGTTGAAAAAAATACTGAAAACGCATAAGCTAATAACCCTATTATATGGTTAGCCCAAGGAGCATTCATACGAATTGCTCCTTTTTTTATGTATTTTTCTGCTCTACAACACGTTTCATAAGGTTTTTACATTTTTTAATACACATTTTATAAAATCATCTCCAGTTTTTTTGACCATTTGTTAATGATTTTATACTTTTGTACCTCATTTTTAAGAGAGTTGTAAATTTTATTTCTAAAAAACCTATAAAATGTCAAAAATCAAAATTGGTATCAACGGATTTGGCCGTATCGGTCGTTTCGTATTTCGTCAGGCTGTTGCCAAAGGAACTATTGAAGTTGTAGCTATTAACGACCTTATCGACGTTGACTACATGGCTTACATGTTAAAGTATGACTCTACTCACGGTATTTTCAACGGTACTGTTGAAGTAAAAGATGGTAAGTTAGTAGTAAATGGAACTGAGATCCGTGTTACAGCTGAAAGAAATCCTGCTGACATTAACTGGGGTGCTGTTGAAGCTGAGTACGTAGTTGAGTCTACTGGTTTATTCTTAACTAAAGAATCTGCTCAAGGTCACATCGACGCTGGTGCTAAAAAAGTTGTAATGTCTGCTCCTTCTAAAGACGATACTCCAATGTTCGTTATGGGTGTAAACAACACTTCATACACTAACGACATGAACTTCGTTTCTAACGCATCTTGTACAACTAACTGTCTTGCTCCTATCGCAAAAGTATTAAACGACAAGTTTGGTATTGTTGAAGGTTTAATGACAACTGTACACGCTACTACAGCTACTCAAAAAACTGTAGACGGTCCTTCAGCTAAAGACTGGAGAGGTGGACGTGGTGCTGGTCAAAACATCATTCCTTCTTCTACTGGTGCTGCTAAAGCTGTAGGTAAAGTTATTCCTGAGTTAAATGGAAAATTAACTGGTATGGCTTTCCGTGTTCCAACTCCAGACGTATCTGTAGTTGACTTAACTGCTCGTTTAGCTACTGAAACTACTTACGAAGCTATTTGTGCAGCTATGAAAGAAGCTTCAGAAGGTGAATTAGCTGGTGTACTTGGTTACACTGAAGATGCTGTTGTTTCTAACGACTTCATCGGTGATTCAAGAACTTCTATCTTTGATGCAGGTGCTGGTATCCAGTTATCTCCTACTTTCGTTAAAGTTGTATCTTGGTATGACAACGAAATGGGTTACTCAACAAAAGTTTGTGAACTTATCGAGTACATGGATTCTGTAAAATAATTACAGTTTACAATATAATATTAAAGGCTCACTTTACAGTGAGCCTTTTTTTGTATCCATAATTTTCTAATAGCTGAATATTAAAAGAATCGTAATGATTTCACACTTGATTTTTCACTATTTTCTTTAACATCAAATGTTCGCCTTTTATTAAAGCGATAAAGAGATTCAATGGTATAACCAATAGAGAATTCATTTGTATTTCGGGAAACAAGATTTGAATTCATGGAAAAACCATATGTATAACGTATCTGTAAATTATTTAGAACATTTACATTACAACTTAAAAATCCCCACCCTAAACTCTGATAAATTCCACCCATTGCAATTGTTTGATTATAACCAAACATGGCTCCTATCAGCCACACAGGAGAATCTGACTCGTACTGATTATAAACAACCTTGGGACTAATACTTATAGTCTTAGTTGTATTCCAACTATAACCTGCAGAAATAATTAAAGAACGCTTATCTCCTATTCCATTCCAGATATTAAAATCTTCATTATTATTTTTTTTCAATAAATATGGAACAGAAACTCCAAGATAATAATCTCTTGAATACAGAAAAGCACCAAATCCAGTATTAAATTGTGTAGAATAATTATATGAAGAACTGAAATTTGGATCATTATATTGATTCAAATTTAGTTTTTCAAATCCGGTTTGTCCTCCGGAAACACTAGCATTAATTCCTAATGACAACAACTTTGATCCCGACAACTTAAGTAAATAGGAGTATGCAAAATTTCCCTGATAAACAGATGATACTCCACTCTTATAAAGTTGCAAATTCCCACCAAGAGACATTTGACTATTGTTAATTGGTGAATGCAACCCCAGAATATACTTTTGAGGAGCACCTTCTATTCCTGACCATTGGCGTTGTGCACTTAAATCTACAGATAATGCATTATCAATACCCGCATAAGCAGGGTTTATGAATAATTGAGTATATAATAATTGAGAAACGTTATCATTACTCTGCCCCACAGCACCTCCGAATTGAAACATTAAAATTATTCCAATCCAATACAGTTTAAATAATATACTTTTCAATGTATGTTCCATATGAAAAACAACTAGTTTAAATATATAAAGCCTGTATATTCTTTATTTGTATCTATAACTCTGATAAAATAATAGTAGATCCCCTTCTCGAGAATTTGTCCTTTATGAATTCCTATATTTCCTCTCCCATCCCAATTATTTTCATAATTTGAAGATTTATAAACCTCCAAGCCATCATTATTATAAATTTTAATTTGAAGATCATAGTCCTTAAGATCAGGAATAGTAAAAACATCATTTATTCCATCTCCATTCGGGGATATGCCTTGTGGAATAAATACATCTTTAGAACCTGAATCATTTATTTTGATAAAAAGCCATGCTTGAGAACAATCACCTTCAGCATCACACACCTCATATAATAAAGAGTCTTTACTACAACGCTCCTCAAAATTTAAGGTTAAAGTATTATCCAATTGTATTATTGCAGTTCCATGATTAAGATCCCGGAGTATGTAAAGATCAGTAGGTAAATCAAAAAGTTGTTTGTCGTTTAACAGAACATCAATATTTATTTCTTCACTTACATTAATAGTCTCATAATCATCATATGCAACAGGAGTAAAATTTACATCTTCAACAACTATTGTAACTGTTGTTTCATCACATTCATCATTATTATTACAAACTCTATAAGTCAACTCATCAGTTCCGGTAAAACCTATATGGGGCGTGTAAACAACCATAAAATCCTCAACCTTCACATCTGCATTTTCAGAATCTTTCGTTATAACCAGCTCCTTTACACCACTAAGCAATCCATTATCATTATTCAACACATTAATGGTCTCTGTTGAGCCTTCAAACATTGAAACAAAATCGGAGTTTGCAACCAAACTCAATGTAGCGTTGGGTGAGACTTCAATATTCTGCCCTTTTAATGAAAATGGAAAATAGAGAATTGTACAAATACATAATATGATAATATTCTTGACCATTTTATCTTTTTTAGAACTTTTAGCTTTGCTTCTTCTTTTACCAACTCAATCCGGAATAACGAGCTTTTTTATTTTTTTGAACCTCTGAACAAGGAACTGCTTTATGTTTTAAATTATTACAGATCACATATTTTAAAACTAATTGATAAGCACTTCCAAAATCCATTTGTGCTCCGGTTAGTCCTAATTGCCATTCAACACCAAAGCTTATTCTATGATAGTTTACGCCAATGGTAGTTCCCAATCCAAGACTTTTTCCATATTCATTATCCATTGTTCTCCTGTAAGAAACCAAACCCCATAAAGCATAATTCGGATCCATAGTTGGAAATACACCTTTTAAAGTAAGATCTAACTTTCTATCGTTACTGGAATTCTGACGATACATAACGATGGGTTCTACAAATATTCCGATAGAGGATATTTTATATAATGAACTAACAAATACATTGTAATCAGTAGGCAAATCCGGTTCATCATCTGATAAATACAATGGATTATTTTGATTGAGCATATTAGTTACAGAAAAACCAAGCTGATAGTCATTATACTTATACAAGATTCCACTACTGGCATTAAAACCCCATCCTGAATATATTCCTCCATTAATAACAGGATCTGATATTGCACTGGGGTAATTCATAAGATTACTTTCATCAATTTTACTTTGCTCTAAAGAAAAAGCTAAACCAAATGACAATGAAGATATTTTGCGATGTGATTTTTTTAGTAGTATCTCATATGAAAAAGCCTGATGTAATCCAAACTCCTTCATATTTCCATTTCGATCATTATATATATAACTCCCCATTCCAAGTCCTTGTGACAGTGGAGCCTGAAAATTTAATATCTGTGTTGTAGGTGATTCTTCCATCCCTAACCACTGATTTTGATAGAATGCACTAAAGCTATAACAGTTTTTATCTGAACCTGCGCTGGCCGGGTTTAGCAAAAACATATCATACATATATAAATTTGTGATATAATATTTTTGTGCACCTGCCAACAAACAGATAAAAAACAAAATCGATAATGCGCTTATTCTTCTCATAGAATCCCATTCTATCTTTCAAAAACTACAGTTACTTATCGCTTTAATGTTATGTGGCCCTTTAAAATCTTTCGGGTATTTGCCAGTTCAATAACATACCAATAGTCATCCGTAGGGACAGGTTTTCCTAAATACCTACCATCCCAACCAGGATCTGAACCATAATACTTAATCAATAATTTTCCATAACGATTATAAATCTTAATTACACTATCAGGAAATTTATCAATCCCTTCAATCTCCCATCTATCGTTAGGGCCATCTCCATTGGGCGTAAAAAATGGAGGAATAACAACATCTAACATGCTCTCCAAATCAACAGTAACTATTGCATTACACCCATTGGCATCTGTTACATAAATATCGTGCGATCCGTTTTTCAGATTTCTAAATACATTCTCTGATTGAGGATCGGACTCATCTAAGGTATAAGAATAAGGCTCTGTTCCATTTGAAGCAAAAACCACTAATTGTCCGTATACTGTAGAATCCACAGAAGCTATTACCGGCACCTCCAGAAATACTATTTGAGCAGTATCTTTATAAATAAAACAACCATCTGACACCTTAACTGAATACTCGCCAGGTTTATCAACCTCTTTCAAAGAACTATCATCTCCATCATTCCACAAATAACTAATGAAACCACTTCCGATATCAAATACATATTTTTCGGAAGCGCAAACACTTGTGTCTGAACATAATTCTAAATCAGGAATTTGTTTATATTTTACGGTCTGACTATCAAAACCGTTGCAACCATATTGATCGGTAACGATAACGGTGTTTACAGTATCCATTAAATCAGCGATAATCGATTGCGAGGTTGCTCCTGAATGCCATAAATATGAACTGTATTTAGCTCCCGCATCTAGCTCCCAAATCTCTAAAGGACAAATAATCATATCCGGTCCAAGATCTACATTTGGAACTTCTCTCCATAAAACAGAAACACCAGCTTTAGCCGAACACCCATTTCTATCGGTAATCTGAAGTGAATAATCGCCTTTTGAAGCTGAGATGAAAGAAGTTCTTTGACCAGTACTCCATAAATACTCCATACCTGTTCCCTGAGGGCCAGACAAAACAGCTACCCCACCTGCACATACTGTATCATTTTGAAGTGTTAAATCAGGAATATCATGAATTACAACATCAATATTTGCAGAGTTATAACAACCATATTCATCCCAGGCCTCAAGCATATAAGTTCCTGATTGATTTACTATAATCTTATTCGTATTAAGATTTGCATCTCCATTCCACTGAAACGTATATGCATTGCTATTTTCTTCAATGGTTAATTCAGTTGTTTCACAAGCTTCAGGATCACCAAGTATTGCAATTTTAGGTAACGGAATTAAATTAACATCAATCTTATCTTCATTAAAGCAACCATTTGAATCTTCAATTTGCAATTTATATGTTCCGGCAGCTGAAACTTCCAGTGCCTCATTACTCAGTAATAATTCCTCTGAATCTGCATTTAGACGATACCAATGATAACTAATTGCACTTACAACAGGATTTTCCAGTAGAGAGTTGTCATTAGTACATATTTTAATTGGATCACCTAAATTTAAAGGTTGAGCCTCTACACTCTCTATTGCAATGTTATCAGAAGCTTTACATCCATATTTATCGACAACAGTCACTTTATAAGTTGAAGGATCACTCACCGTAAGCTCGGCCGAATGCCAGTCAGAATACCGTTCTAATTCATTATCATTCCAATACAGATATTCAAAAGCAGCACCCTCATCTGAATTATAATTAGCTACTTTAACACTAATAGTTTCGCCTTGACATAAGGTATTATCCTCATCAGACAAAGCTACAATTGGTAATCCGTGTTCAGCGACCTCAATCTCCTTTGAAAAAACACAAGACCCTACGGTTGCTTCCAACTTATACAATCCGGATTTATTAATTCCATCAAGTATTGTTTTATTATCGAAAGCTGATAAATGAGATACGCCATCATACCATGTGTAAGAGTCGTAGCCGACAGAAGCTACAATATTAATTTCCTGCCCTATACAAAGGTCCTCCGTCACTCTCAATTCAGGAGGTGCAGCAGTATAGAAAGTCATTTTAACAGTATCCGAAACTTCACATCCATTGATATCTTTTGCTTCAACATAATACACTCCACTATTTAAAAGCTGTGCATCTTGAATAACACAAACGTTCTCTTCTTCAGGATTAATTGAAACATATGCACCAGGATTCGAAGCAGGCTCAAAACTCCAGTTATAGTTTGTGTAATCATCATTTCCTACCAATTGAACAGAAACCCCCACACACTCATTTTTATCCTCACCTAAATCTATATTCATTGGCTGGATATAATTTAATGAAGCACCAGCTCTACCAGAACAACCATTTGCATCTGTAACTTCTATCCAAAAACTACCTGCATTATTTAAGGTGATATTCTGTGTATTTTCACCTGTACTCCAGTTATAAGATGTAAAACCCGTAGGACCTTTTATTTCAACTAAATTTCCTGAACAGGCAATCTTCTCTTCAAGTATGATTTCAGGTAAGGAATGAACTGTAATGTTTACATCTTCACTTATCATACAACCATCAGCTGTCCATCCCGTAATTGTGTAAATTCCACTAACACCAGGAACAATCCAATTCTGCGTCTCAACTGTATTTAAAATATCACCATTGAAAATCCATTCATACCTTACAAAATCAGACATATTAACCACACTACTTCCACTACAAACCTCTGTTTTATTCAGTTGAATCGTTGGAACAGCATTTACAATTACACTTATGGAGTCATGTGCAACACAACCTTTTTCATCAGTGACAGTGATACCTAATTTGATTTCACCAATGCTATTGGTTATAACTTGTGTTTGATTATCTCTATCGCCATTACTCCACAAATATGAACTATATCCCTCATCAACAGATACTGATAAGAGATCATCCTGACAAACCGAAACTTCATTAGCTAATAAATTAGGTTCAGGTAATTTAAAAACATCAACATAGTCATTTGCCTTACATCCATACTCATCAACTACTGTTACAGAATACCTTCCTTCATTTTCAACAGAAAAAGAAGCCGTTTTCCAATCGCTATACTGAACACTCTCATTATTATTCCAGTATAAATAGCTGAAACTGTCATCGGTAGACTCAAAATTTTCAACCTTCAATACAGTTTCTACACCATTACAAAGCATTAAATTTTCCGGTAATTGAACCAGTGGTAAACCATGACTTATTACTTCTATTTCATTATTAATGATACATGCCCCTTTTGTTGCCTCAAGCTTGTATATTCCCGCAATATCAATATTATCTAATTGAGATAAATTGGCATAGTCAGGTTGTTCAATATCATTCAGATACCAGTTATAAGAATCATAACCGGTTGTAGCTGTAATATCAATAGTTTCACCTTGGCATATATCTTTTGTAGTACTCAATAATGGAGGATTTACAGAGTAGAATGTCAGCTCAACCTCATCACTTACAGCACAACCATTTATATCTATTGCATTTACATGATATATTCCACTTTCAAGAACTGTAGAATTTATTATTTCATATTTATTAGATGAAGAAATATTCTTACTTTCTAACGACTCCGAAGATGTAAATGTCCATTCCCAAGAATGATGCAGATCATCTCCTATTAAAGTAATTGAACTACCTATACAGTCTTCTTTATCTTCACCTATGTCGATTGTAATAGGCTTAATAAAACTTACTTTAGCCTCATCCTTTGCGGTACATCCATTTGCATCTGTTACTTCCAATGCCATAGTGCCATCATTAATCAGTTCAATATTCTGGGATGTTTCACCTGTACTCCATAAATATTTAATAAAACCTGAAGGACCATTAACTGTAATCGTTTCTCCTTCACATGCGCTCTGATCATCAATAGAAATAGTAGGAACCGCATTGATGGTTACATCAATTTGATCCTGAGCAGAACAACCATTTGAATCCCATACCTGAAGTTGATATATTCCGGACTGATCAACAACTATTTGACTCGAATTAAATCCTGGAGTCTCATTCCACTCATAATTTAAATTACTGTTGGGAGATATGGCATATAAAGTAGTCTCACCGCAAGCTTCTGTATCACCTGCAATTTCAACCTGAGGTAAGGAATATTCATTAACTACAACCTGGTCGGAAATATTACATCCATTAGCATCTGTAACCTTCAGTAAATAAGCTCCGGAATGCTCTACATTCAATGATGAATTCTGCAATAAAAACTCTTCACTTGTAGCATTTCGTTGATACCACTGATAATTCTGAGCTCCTGCAACCGGATTTTCAAGAGTTATACTTGTATTTTGACAGAAACTTCGAGGTAATCCTAACTCAATACTCTCCGGAATAAATGCATTAACGCATATTTGATCAGTAGCCTTACATCCGTAACTATCAACAGCTGTAACGGTATAATCTCCTGATTCATAAACTTCAAATTCAGAGTTCTGCCAATCTCTATATCTTAAATTTTTATTATTATTCCAATACAAATAATCCAGTGGAGCACCATTCAAAGAATTAAAGCTTTCGACTTTTAACATTCCTGTATCCCCCTTACAAATTGAAAAATCATCAGGTAATTCAACTGATGGTAAAGAATGACTTACAACCTGAATTGCAGATTTTTTTACACACGCACCATACGTTGCCTCTACACTATAAATTCCTGACACAGCAATATCCGCAAGCTGATTCAGATTGTCTGAAACTGCAATATGAGTTCCATCCTGATACCATGTATACGTATCATAACCTTCTGAAGCAATAATATCCACCACTTCTCCTTCACATAAATTTTCTGTTAGAGTCAATTCAGGAGGATTGGCCTGATACATGGTAATTTTAACTTCATCAGAAACTAAACAACCGTTAACGTCAGTGGCTTCTAATCGATAAGTTCCATTGTTGGATACATCAGCACTTGATATTTCACAGATATTGGGAACTTCCGGATTCAGATTTTCTATTGTTCCTTGATTTATCGAAGGCGCGAAAGTCCAGCTATAATTACTAAAAATAGCATCTGCTGATAATTGAATATCCACACCTGCACATTCTTCCCTATCAGGACCTAAATAAATAGTAGCAGGTATATAATAAATTAATTCAGCCTCATCTCTTGCCTTACAACCATTTGAATCAGTTACTTCTAACCAGTAATCTGTGGTTGTATTCAATTCTATATTTTGAGTTGTAGCACCTGTACTCCATAAATAACCAGAAAAATCAGAAGGTCCGGAAACCGTTACTAATTCACCTTCACAAGCACCTATATCTTCAATATTAAATGAAGGCAATGAATAAACTCTAATGTTTATATCTTTCGATACAAAGCAACCATCCTTAGTCCAGGCATTAATGGTATACAATCCTGATTCCTGTGGAGTAATCCAGTTTTGTGAAGTATTATCATTTAGCAATACGCCATTAAATAACCACTCATATCGATAAAAAGAAGTAGTATTAATAATAGAAGTTCCCTTACACACTTCTGTTTTATCTAATACAATTTCAGGAACAGCATTTACAGTTATTTCAACAGAATCCTTTGTTGTACAACCAATATCATCCGTTACCTCAACTTTCAAATCGATTATTCCTTCAGATTCCGCCAGGACACTAGTTTGAGAATCGGAATCTCCATTACTCCATTCATACAATGCATAGCTGTTATCAATTGAATAAAAGAGCTCATCTCCCTGACAAATAGATGTATCATTACCCAGCTCAACAACAGGCATTGAGAAGTCAACTTTTAAACTATCGGACAAAAAGCAACCTCCAGCCTTTACTTCAGCCTCAACATAGTATGTTCCCGATTCTGAAACTGTGAATATCCTATCTGTAGATAATAATCTATTTCCTGTTTCCACAGAATACCATTGATAGCTCTTCATTCCATCTTTAGCAGTTATTTCAATAACATCGCCTTTACAGGCCATCTCAGAACCGTCAAGGTAAAATGAATTATATGATGAAAAATAACCAAAGCTGACACACCCCAACTCATCACCAGATCCATTTTCATCTAAAATACAAAGATGAAAATTACCCGAAGTATTATCTAATATATAAGGATTACCTGTTGAAAGGTCATTCATATTAACAGCACAACAAACCCATGATTCAGGACCTGTATCCTGACCAGGAACAGTCTGCCAGCTATTAATATATTTCTTCAAATTCAACTCTTTCCCTTGGTTGTCATATAGAATAAATGATTTATTGTCCTTTCTTTTTACTACAATATTCACCCAGAAATCCCTATTAAAAACCCTTGTAAAAGAAACACTTCGAGAACCATTACAGTTATAATTTGGAAGAACAGAACTCCCCAGTTCATTTGCTATACCCGTTGTAGTATTAACTAAACCTGTAACCTGATAGGCATAAACTTTTTTTGTTGCATAAATAAACAAAGCATGATCAGAAATATCAAATTCTGCAATCTCTCCTTTTTTTAATGCCTTTGTATTCTTTGTTGTATTATTTGTAAAAATCAGCGTATTATCCTCAATAGCCATTACAAATACTTTTTGTACCGAATTTGTATTTTTATAACTATCAGGAGACTTACTTGTATTTATAGCAACATATTCAGTACCAATAGCATTTACAGGTATTAGCTGATCCCCAATCAAATCACTCACATTACTCTCAATATCCTCAATGACTGCATCATCAGATATTGTAACAGCAATTCGTTTATCTGCGAAAATCTCAGTCCCTGCAAGAGCTGCATTATTCGAAATATCAGCACACTCAATGCAATATGTTTGTCCTTTATCTAAAATTATCTCGAAGGATTCATTTGCCTTATGACCAGTAATATCTATAGAAGGAATAATCTCAATGGTTGTATTATCTTGTGTAGCTACTATGTCTGCTTTTTCGTTTGCATCATCATAAACAGGATCGTTTCGATAAACATTTTGTGAGGGCACAAAAAACTTCTTACCCAAAGCATTACTACCCTTTAGGATAAACTTTTCTGCATTATTCTGATTACTTACTTCGTAATAAACAGAAATATCTGCATCAGAGACAATACACAATCCTTTATTGTTGATTGCATTAGAAGGAACATTTTCAATGTCACCTTTTCCTAATTCAATACTAAACTGACTGTTAGCTGAGACTGAAAATTGTTTTAAAACTCTATTATTCTGAGCAGGTAAAATGACCTGAACATTAGCATTTGTATCAAACGCAGTAACTCTTAAAATTACCGGATCATCGCCATATCAGTACAAACATCAGGAGCTACAAACCAAAATTCTTGATCAACTTGAGCATACAAACTAATACTTGCTAATATTAGTTGCAGATATATAAGAAATACTGTTTTTTGCATTTGTTTGGTTTTCTAATGACAACAGAAAACTTTCGCCTTACGACATTTATAAGCAGACTAATCCCAACAAGTGGAAACGGGGACAAAAACATTATTACCAGTATGCATTTTCAGCAAAAAATATTAGCTGACCGATTCTTTTAAAAATCGCTTTTGTGCTGGTAACACTTTTTAACTTACGGCTATAAAACAGTATAGTTTCTTTAAAAGGCTTGTATAATGGGAGTTTTGGAAGTTTTTAAATACAAAAAACATTAATTAGTCAACACATATATTTAGTTGACACAGAATTTTACAACACTAATCATATTAAGAAAAAAATTGATAAAATCTGAATTTAGGGATATCTGTAACTCCTGTAATTAAACGCATATTTGAGTAAACAATTCAATTTTCTTAATTGATATTATCTCTTAAAAACAGAAAGTGCCTGATCAATATCTAATCAGGCACTTTATTCCATACAGTTAAATATTATGTCCTCTTTAGAAGTACTTTTTAATAATCATGTACCCCAAAATTGATACTACAACAGGAATTCCAATTAAAATAATATAGATATAAAATCCATTTACGCTGGAATTATGATAAAAATAATCTTGCTTGCTAACAATCCAATAATACGTAAGGATAACAGAAATAAAGAAGACTAAAAATGTTATTAACTTCTTTAAAACACTTAATCGCACTAGAATTATTATCAATCCAAGTATTATACATAATGGAAATTGAAATATCAAGGGATAAAACTCTTCTCCTCCATGGGCGAACACCTTTGATGGATTTAAAAGAAATAAAAATATTATGATAGCTATAAATTTTCTCATTTACTTCTTTAAATCAAATATCATATTAATACGATTCTAATAATGAATCCCTTTAACCTGAGGATTCCCCAATGAACCTTTCACTTCCAATACAATATCATCTCCTTCCATAGGAAATTTGAAACCAAACATCTGTTCAATATTCTGTAAACTATTTTTCACTTCAGGATTTATGTCTGTGATAGTCAGATTCAAATTATTAATTTCAGACTCCTTAGGAGATGTATATTTCATATTTAAATCAGCGAACAAATTAGCCTTAAATACCGGCAATATTAGTTTTGTATCATTAACTGAAAGTTTACCATCTTTTAATTCTGAATTGACCAAAAACTCATTAATTTGTAAATCATCAGCAGTTAAACCAAACATTGACATTTGAGCATTCATTTGAGTTTTTTGTGCTTCCGGTAATTCAAAATTGATTCCTTTAACATCAAAATGCAGTACAAACTCAGGCTCCATTCCTTCCATAGGGTTATCCTCTTGTCCAAAAATAAATTTACCAGACATATCATTATTAAATGACTCTATTGAATACTTAAATCCGGGTAGCATTGGATTTTCAACTGTTACTTTTCCTTTGCTATGAGTGGTTGAATTAAAAGCAATCATCTTAGGCTTAAAATCATCTGTATTTACGCCTTCATATTCCATATCAAAATCACCATCCATATCATAATCTGAAGTTAAAAACTCAAATTCACTTACTGTAATATGATTTGTTTCCGGATTAAAAAGGACTCTGCATGTTCCTGAAGTGATTTCTTTATCAGCATACATTGAGTACATATTATATTTTCCCTGACTTAAAAAGTCCGGGTTCATTTTAAGTTTTTGTACATCAAAATACAACTCTTGTTTTTCAGTAGGTAACTGGTGCATAATCTTTTCCTTATTAAACTGATCCAATGAACCAGAAAAATCCAGATTAAACTTTTCAGCTTCAAGCATAGCAATATCCTCACCTCCAAAAATATCTAACTCATCAAACTTTAACTTTAAAGAGGTAAGCTTTTCAAGTTTCCCGTTTTGAGATAATTCAAGAGCCTCCTTATATTTCATATTAACGCCTAATTTTTCAGCTGTTAATAATTGCTCATCATCTTTACTCTTTACATCCAGATTATAAAATGTAAATTCAGAAAAAAGTGGATTCACCTTTATTTTTGAATAGGAAAATTCAAAAGGGAAAATTCCTTTATCTATGCCTAACTTCAGATTATCATCTACTTTTTGGGCCAGCTGGAGTCCATAAACGAAATTTCCCAATAATGTTATCGCAATCAGCACTCCTACGGTAATAAAAATCTTCTTCATTTGATTAATTTATATAATTAGGGTTTACAAATAATATACTCCACCAATACCAATCTCCGGATTTACTTTTTGAGGTAAAAGTTACCAAGGCTCTTCTTGTAGTCTCTGGCATTTTAAGATTTACAGATATTACACCTTCTTTATAAGAAAATACATCAGATCTATATTGATTATTAAAAAAGCAATTCAAGGCACTAAAATTATTAAAATCATCCAACTTAAGTTCAAGAAAGTACTCCTGCCCTTCAGACAATTGTATTGGCCCTTGTTCATTCATTTTAATGGGCAAAGCTTTCATTGCAATCCTTTGCTTAAACTTATCCATACCAAAATGAACTCCTGAAGCCGGAAACCTGGGAATGGCATATAAATTAGAATTATTATCCCACACTCCTGAGTTTTGTGCAAAAGCAACCTTATATCCTCTTTGTTTTAATATTTGCTCCATATTATTATCAAACTCACCGTATGGATAAACATATACAGCAGGAATAAAACCTAAATTATCCTCAAATGATTTTTCTGACAGTTCAAGATCTTTAATAAATTTCTGCTCTCGTTCATCCTTTGCTGTATTCAAAAAATAAGGATGTGCATGAGAGTGAGATCCAACCTGAATTCCAGCCTTAACTAGCTCTTTTATTTGATCCCAGTTCATGTAATCAGACCATCCAATACTTTCTGTATTTATAAATACAGTAGCCTTGCAATTGTATTTTTTTAAAAGTGGAAATGCATTTATATAAAAGGACAAGAACCCATCATCAACAGTTAAAAAAACAACAGGCTTAATGGTATCTATATTTCCTTTTATTAATTGCTCTATAGTATATGTCTGATAATGATTATTTGCGAGGTACTTTAATTGTTCTTCAAAATCCTTTATCGTTGTATTTGTTGAAGGATATCTGTCATCACCAAATCTATGATATACCAAACCAACCGCATTAAAATTATCGCTAACTGCAATTGCTTTCGTCTTACTATCCTGAGAAACGCAGGCGTTGGAAATCATTAATATTACACAACTAATCCAGCAAACTTTTCCAAATTGTATCATTCTTATTGATTTTGGCTAATGTATAGCTATCATAATTATGCAAGTCGTTAAACTCTATCATGTTTCGAAGGTTCTGAACATATTCAAATCTCTTTTCTGAATAATTATTTAGATACCAGATTAATCTATAAGGATTGTCGGAATAGAGGCGCACTTCTCTAAATTGCTTGTATGCATTGGCTTTTGCAATCGTTTCAAGATAATCATAAACTGATTCAAAAATGGAATCGTACTTTCTTAGATAAACATCATTATCACCTCTTGACTGACTGGCCTTTATTCTTTTTTCGGAGGAGTTATAAGACCAGATTCCAAATATATTATTGCCCTCTCTACAAAATCTTGACGTTGCCCATCCACTTTCAATTGCAGCCTGTGCAAGTATTATTGAAACCGGATTTGGAACCAAACGTTTTATGATGTCATTAACATCTTCGGTTTTATAAAATTCCTTTAAACTATTCAGATATAAAGAATCCCGCTCTGTAACGACTCCATTATTTATTGCAGCATTAATTTTTAAAACCCGCTCTCTTTTTAAATCCATTTTTTTACGAGCCATAAGAACCGAAGGAAGCATCATATCCACAAACAATCTGGTTCTTTCTTTATAATGCACTTTTCTAAGATCTGGTATTGAACTATACAAGATAGGTGGTACAATGTCTGATTTAATATCAATAATAGAATCAACTGAAGTACAATTATTCACAATAACATGAACACCCTTTATCGGTAACTCCTTATTATTATTACGATTAATAAAGTATAATACTATGCTGGCTACAACAATCCCTATAATTGGAATATATTTCTGCTTGGCCAGTACATTTTTAAATTCACTCTGCATTTTGTTTGTATTAAAGATTACTCATATCTCAATGACTCAATAGGATCCAATCGCGATGCTTTTAAAGCAGGCATTAGTCCAGAAAACAGTCCCACTAATAAACAAAGAATAATGCTAATTATAATCCATCCCCATGGTACTATAAAACCAGATTTAAAAACCAGGGATAAAATATTCCCAACTAATATACCCAATACAACACCACCTATTCCTCCTAGCACACCAATAGTTATCGACTCCATTAAAAACTGATTACGAATGGCTTTTTTATTGGCTCCAATAGCTTTACGAATTCCTATTTCCCTTGTTCTTTCAGTAACTGCAACCAACATTATATTCATCAATCCAATTGCAGCTCCAAATAAGGTTATAAAACCAATAACATTTGCTATAATAGTAACATTAGACAAGTTTTCAATTAACATTCGTGACAGATTATCACTCTTTGTAATATTAAAATTATTCTCGTCAATTGTTTTCAATCGTCTAACCAACCTGAATGTTCCTGTTGCTTCATTAATTGCTGCATCTACCTGAGAAGGATTATTTGCTTTTACCTCCACTTTAAAGGACATTTTAGGTCGGCTAAAATATTGCCTGACTGTGCTAACAGGAAGTAGAATAATATTATCACTCTGTCCTCCGAAACCAGCTCCTTTTTCTTCAAGTACACCAATAACCTTATATCGTCCAGAAGCCAGGGAAACCACTTTATCTAAAGCACTTATTTTATTTGGGAATAGCTTTTTGTACAATACAGCACCTATCACAGCCACATTTCTATTGTCATCAATATCCTGTTTTAAAAAGCCTCTACCCTCTTTGATTTTATGCCCTGATGTAGAAATAAAATTTTCATCAATCCCCATAACCATTACATTAGGATTAGTCTTGTTGAATTCATGCTTAACAGTAGCATTTCCTGAAGCCACATAAGAAATAGTAACTACTGCCGGAAATTCGAACAACTCTTTAAATTCAGTTGCTTCTTTATACGATATGTAGCTATAATTTTTAGTGCGATGACGTTTATTGCCAATTACAATATTTGAACCTCTGCTTTCTATTGTAAAAGTATTTGCCCCCATACTGGTAAAATTGCTGGATATAGCAGTTTCGATAGATTTTACAGCAGTTAAAATACCTACTAAGGCGGTAATTCCAATAACAATAATTAAAATAGTTAAGATTGTTCGAAGTTTGTTGGACTTAATAGCACCAAAAGCAATCTTAATATTTTCAATGAATAATCTTGAAACCATGTTGTAGGTTTGTTCTTAAATATTTTATAAATATAATAAAATGAAGTACACTTTAAACTTTTTACCTGTTATTTGGTTACTATTTAAACATGACAAAAAGCATAATAATTCTTTTTTTTGTTATTTTTGTTGTCTTCCAATTCTAAACAGAATCTAAAAAGATGTTTTAATTAACGTTTTATACTTAATCCTAAATCTGAAATACACATTTAGAAACATTAAAATAATATAATAGCTATGGCGTTTGACATTGACATGATTAAGAAAGTGTATGCCCAAATGGGGGGAAAAGTTGAAAAAGCTAGAACCATTTTGGATAAACCACTTACTCTTACTGAAAAAATCCTTTATGCCCATCTTGCTGATGAAGCGACAGAAGCATTTACCAGAGGTGAATCTTATGTAAATTTTAATCCTGACAGGGTTGCTATGCAAGATGCTACTGCTCAAATGGCATTGTTGCAATTTATGCAAGCCGGTAAAGATAAAACTGCAGTGCCTTCTACTGTTCATGCAGACCACTTGATTCAGGCCAAAGTTGAAGCAGAGAAGGATTTAGCCACAGCTAAAGTTACAAACAAAGAAGTTTACGACTTTTTAAGCTCAGTTACTAACCGTTATGGTATCGGATTCTGGAAACCAGGAGCTGGTATTATTCACCAGGTGGTTTTAGAAAACTATGCTTTCCCTGGAGGTATGATGATTGGAACAGATTCACATACTGTAAATGCCGGTGGTTTAGGTATGGTTGCTATTGGTGTTGGTGGTGCTGATGCCGTAGACGTAATGGCAGGAATGCCTTGGGAACTTAAGTTTCCGAAGCTAATTGGTGTAAAATTAACTGGTAAATTAAATGGCTGGACTGCACCAAAAGATATTATCTTAAAAGTTGCCGGTATTTTAACTGTTAAAGGTGGTACTGGTTGTATCGTTGAGTATTTTGGCGATGGAGCTGAGTCTTTATCTTGTACAGGCAAAGGAACCATTTGTAATATGGGTGCTGAAATTGGTGCTACAACTTCTACATTTGGTTATGATGCTTCAATGGAGCGTTATTTAAGAGCTACAAACAGAGATGATGTTGCTGATGCAGCAAATGAAGTGAAAGATCTTCTTACTGCTGATGCTGAAGTATATGCAAATCCTGAAAAATATTTTGATCAGGTTATTGAAATTAATTTAGATGAGCTTGAACCACACTTGAACGGTCCTTTTACTCCCGATAAAGCTACGCCAATCAGCAAGATGCGTGAAGAAGCTGATAAAAACGGATGGCCGTTAAAAGTTGAAGTAGGTTTGATTGGTTCTTGTACAAACTCATCATACGAAGATATTTCTAAAGCTGCTTCTGTAGCTGAAGATGCAGTTAAAAAAGGCTTAAAAGCAAAAGCTGAATTCTCAATCACTCCGGGTTCTGAACAAGTACGCTACACTATCGACCGAGATGGTATGGTAGATACTTTCAAGAAAATTGATGGTGTTGTATTTGCAAATGCTTGTGGACCATGTATTGGTATGTGGGCACGTTTGGGTGCTGAAAAACAAGAGAAAAATACTATCGTACACTCTTTCAACAGAAACTTTGCAAAGCGTGCTGATGGTAACCCTAATACATTTGCATTTGTAGGTTCTCCTGAATTAGTAACTGCTTTAGCAATTGCCGGTGATTTAGGATTTAACCCTATTACAGATACATTGGTTAATGATAAAGGAGAAACTGTAAAATTAGAAGCTCCAACAGGTCATGAACTACCACCAAAAGGTTTTGACGTTGAAGATCCGGGATATCAAGCTCCTGCTGCTGATGGCTCTAATGTAGAAGTTGTCGTATCTCCTGACAGTAAAAGATTACAGTTATTAACTCCATTTAAAGAGTGGGATGGTCAAAATATTACTGGTGCCAAACTTTTAATTAAGGCTGAAGGTAAGTGTACAACAGACCATATTTCAATGGCTGGTCCTTGGTTAACATACAGAGGACACCTTGATAACATCTCTAACAATATGCTTATCGGAGCTGTAAACAAGTTTAACGGCGAAACTAATAAAGTTAAATCACAGCTTACTGGCGAATACGGAGAAGTTCCTGCAACTCAAAGAGCATACAAAGAAGCAGGAATCCCAACTGTAGTAGTTGGTGACCACAACTATGGAGAAGGTTCTTCAAGAGAGCATGCTGCTATGGAACCAAGACACCTTGGTGTTAGAGCAGTATTGGTAAAAAGTTTTGCTCGTATTCACGAAACAAACCTTAAAAAACAAGGTATGTTAGGTATAACTTTTGCAAACGAAGCTGACTACGAAAAAATTCAGGAAGACGATACTTTCAATTTTGTTGACCTTGTTGATTTTGCTCCAGGCAAACCATTAACTATTGAAGTGGTTCATGCTGATGGTTCAAAAGACTTAATCGTTGCTAACCATACTTATAATGCTCAACAAATTGAGTGGTTTAAAAATGGTAGTGCATTAAATTTAATTAAAAAGCAAAACGCTTAAGTAATACGTTTGCTACACAATATTAAGGCTGTTCATTTTTTTGGACAGCCTTTTCTTTTGCATCTAGCTATTATTGGCAATCTTTAACAGACAAAATTTCATATATGAACTTAGTAAAAAATTTAAATAGAATTACTAGTATCATTATTACTGTTATAAATCTAATATGGACAGAACATTGGATCTCGCTATTTCATGATTATTATTTCACTAAAATATTATGGCTTTATATGTATCCAAACTGGGTATTGATTTTGAATATATCAATAGGTCTAATAGGTATTTACATTGGATTCAGATTAATAAAAAACAATATCCATATTTTTAAGGCTTTATCCATTGTTATCACCCTGCTTATTTTAGGTTTACTTGTATCTTATTATGTTCCTAGCTAATTTAAATGATGAGCAAAAACTATTACTCCATGAAGAATAAACTAATTATTGAACAACTGTAATTCAACCTCAAACATAATCAACAAATATTCCAAGCACTCGTGCGGCAAGCCTGTAACACGGCGTAATTTTCCTCAAACAGATTGCAGGAAGAAAAATACGAGGCGTAATTCATCTGAACAGAAGCGAAGGAAGCATTCTACACCTAATTATTTGTTAAAACACTCGTGTTTGGAGACAATTATGAGGCGAAGAAACCGTCCTGTAATTTGCAGCGACTTTTATACGAGGTGTTATTATGCTCCTGCACGAGTGTTTGAAACATTTTCGGTTAAAAAATGCATTTCAACAAGGTTGGTTATAAAAACAAAAAGGAGTTGCCGGATAAACCAACAACTCCTCAAATATTTTAAATATAAGATATGATTATCTTAAAGATGCGCCTACTTCACGCTCCAGATTTTTAATCATACTACCCATTATTTTATCAATTTGCTTATCTGTTAACGTTTTATTTTCATCTTGTAAAATAAAGTTCACAGCATACGATTTTTTACCTGCTCCTAACTTTTCACCCTCATAAATATCAAATAAAGAAACACTCTTTAAAAGCTTCTTCTCTGTTTTTTGAGCTACTTCTTTAATTTGACCAAAAGTAATGTTTTTATCAACCAATAAAGCCAAGTCTCTACTTACTTCAGGATACTTTGGAATCTCTTTATAAATCACTTTTTGCTTTCCTGCTACTTTTAATAAGTTGTCCCAGTTTAACTCAGCAAAGTAAACAGTTTCCTTTATTCCAAAGGCTTTACATAAAGCAGGGCTCACAATACCAAAATCAACCAAATGAATTTTGTTTTTAGTAGATAAGTTCATTCCTTCAACAAAAATATCGTTTTCAACCTCAGTCTCAGCTAACATTGATTCAGGAATATTTAAACGAGTCATAATTTGATTTACAACAGCACGAATATCAGCAAAAGAAACTTTTCTTTCCTGAGCATTCCAGTTTGCAGCAATCATATTACCAGTTAAAAATAACCCTAATGAATGATGCTCTGAATATTTATCTAAAGAACCCTTTTCTCCTTCTGGATTATTCAGGCTATAACAATTACCAAACTCAAATAATTTAAGATCAGCGTTTCTTCTGTTTACATTATGTACCAAAGATTCTAATCCACCCATAATTAACGATTGACGCATTCCGCCTAAATCATTACTCAATGGATTAAATAAAGCAACTACATTTTTCTCCGGGTATTTAGTAAGTTCCGCATAGAATCCTGGCTTTGTCAATGAGTTACACATAATCTCATTAAAACCTTGAGAAACCAATTGATTAGCTATAATGTTCTTTACCTTATGATCATCAGGCTTATCTGAATACACTAAAGTAGAATGAACAGCTTCAGGTATCTCAATATTATTATATCCGTAGATTCGTAAAATATCTTCAATTACATCAACTTCTCTTTGTACATCAACTCTGTATGGAGGCACAGACAATTTCATACCCACCTCATCTTCATTAAGAATATCCATTTCTAATGAGGTAACAATAGCTTTAATGGTTTCTTTAGAAAGATCTTTTCCGATTAAACGCAAAATATTTTTCCATTTTACATCCACCTCAAAATTAGCAATTGGCTCAGGATAGATATCTGTCACTTCAGATGAAATTGTTCCACCTGCAACTTCCTTAATTAATAAAGCCGCTCTTTTAAGAGCAAAAACTGTGATATTTGGATCAATACCTCTTTCAAAACGGAAAGATGCATCTGTACTTAAAGTATGACGCTTTGCTGTTTTTCGAACATAAACAGGATTAAAATATGCACTCTCTAAAAATACTTTAGTTGTAGTATCCTTAACCCCACTCTTACTTCCACCAAAAACACCTGCAATACACATTCCTTCTTCTGCATTACAAATCATCAAGTCCTTATCAGAAAGTTCTCTTTCTAAATCATCAAGAGTTGTGAATTTTGTTTTTTCAGGAAGTGTTTTAACAATTACTTTATCGCCTTTGATTTCAGCTCCATCAAATGCGTGTAATGGCTGACCTAATTCGTGTAATACGTAATTAGTAACATCAACCACATTATTAATTGGAGATAAACCAATCAATTTTAATTTATTCTTTAACCAATCAGGAGAATCCTGTACTGTAACACCAGAAATCGTAATTCCGCAATATCTTGGACAAGCCTCTTGATTTTCTACAATCACCTCAACTGGGTAATCATTATTCTCTACTTTAAAATCATCAATGGAAGGTAAAGTTAAAGTAACATCCTCACCATTTGATTTTAAATAAGCTGCTAAATCTCTTGCCACACCATAATGAGATGCACTATCCACGCGGTTTGGCGTTAAGTCAACTTCAAAAACAACATCAGTTTCTACCTTAAAATATTCTTTGGCTGGAGTTCCAACCTGAACATCAGCCGGTAAAACCATAATACCATCATGACTATTACCTAAACCGATCTCATCCTCAGCACAAATCATTCCCTGAGATTCTTCGCCTCTGATTTTTGATTTTTTGATAGTAAAGCTTTCATCACCATCATAAAGCACTGTACCAACTGTAGCAACCACAACTTTTTGTCCGGCTGCAACATTAGGTGCTCCACATACAACAGGCAGAATGTTATCACCACCTACATTAACAGTAGTTTTACTTAGCTTATCAGCATTTGGATGTCTTTCGCAAGTCAACACTTCACCAATTACCAATCCTTCTAAACCACCCTTAATAGATTGAACTTCTTCTATTCCACCTACTTCAAGACCGATATCTGTCAATATCTTTGACACTTTTTCTGCCTCAATATCAATATTTAAATAATTTTTAAGCCAGTTGTATGAAATTTGCATTTGTAATGATTTTGATTAACCTTAAACAAGGAATATAACTATTCAAAAACACATTCTTATACAGAATATTATTTTGAGCCAACAAAAGTAATTATTTTGATATCAAGTACCGAATTTTTGTGAATTAAAGATGATATGTTCTATGGTATAAATTTTGTAAATATGGAATCTCCCCTTAAAAACTTTAAATGGAACAAGATGAATGAGCATTTTGCACTATATTTTCAAATATTCTGAGAAAGACTATCTATATTTGAGTTCTAATTAAAATCAACACTATCGTGAACAAAGAAAAACCGGTTATACTTGTCACAAACGATGATGGAATACAGGCTAAAGGAATTTTAACTCTGGCTGATACATTAAAAGAATTTGGTAAAGTGATTGTGGTTGCTGCTGACAAATCATTCTCGGCTATGTCGCACGCCATTACAGTAAAGGATCCTTTACGATTAAAAGATAAAGGCGAAAAAGATGGTATCCATTTCTATCAAACTAATGGAACACCAGCCGATTGTGTAAAACTTGCTTTACATTTTATATTAAAGCACAAACCGGATTTAATTGTTTCCGGGATAAACCACGGTACAAATAGCTCAACAAGTGTACATTATTCAGGAACGCTGGGAGCTGCAAGAGAAGGCTGTTTAAATGGAGTTCCTTCCATTGGTTTTTCATTACTCAACCATGATGCCGATGCTGATTTTAGTGAAAGTACTAGGGTTGTAAAATCAGTTGTATCAGAAACCTTAAATAAAGGTATTGAAGAAGGAACCTTTTTAAATGTTAACATTCCGGATTCTAAAAAACTTGCAGGTATCAAGCATTGCAGACAAGGAAAAGGTAAATGGATTGAAGAATTTGTTGAAAGAGAAGATCCCAGAGGTGAAAAGTACTATTGGCTCACCGGTCACTTTAAAAACCTTGAACCAGAAGCAACAGATACTGATGAATACTTTTTAGATAATAATTTTGCGACTGTGGTTCCTTGTAAAATTGACATTACTGATTTTGATAATTTAAAAAACGAAATTAATTATGCCTTGTAAATGTAATAAGTTATACATTGGATTAATCATTGGTCTGATTCTACCGGTTATTACTTCCTGGTTAATTTTTTATTTCCGCTTTGGAAATTCTCTTAGCCTGAATGAATTTATACAAGGTTTAGTTCAAGCTCATGGTTTCACAAAACTACTCAGCGTAAGTGTTTTGCCTAATTTAGCTATTTTCTTAATTGCTATTAAACTGGATCGCTTACTGGCTGCAAGAGGTATTGTTACAGCTACTTTACTATATGCAATAGCTGTTATTGTATTACGATTCGTGTTATAATCATTTCATTTTCATTAACGATTTATTTAACAAGATAAATTAAACAATCATATCAAAAGAATAATACAAAAGCAGAAAGTAGCAAAGTCAATCAGTCTTTCGTCTTTATTCTTTCATCTTTATACTAATTAAAACAAATGAAGTACTACATAATCGCAGGAGAACCTTCAGGTGATTTACATGCCTCTAACCTAATGAAATCATTAATTAAAGAAGACAATCAATATGATTTTAGATTTTGGGGTGGAGATTTAATGAAGCAAGTTGGAGGAGAAATGGTTCGTAATTATAACGAAACTGCTTTTATGGGAATTAAAGAGGTAATCGTTAACCTCAAGAAAATAAAAGCCAACTTCAAACTGTGTAAGTCTGATCTTATAAATTACAATCCGGATGTTTTAATATTAGTTGATTATCCCGGGTTCAATTTACGAATGGCTGAATACGCGCACAAAAAAGGAATTAAAGTTTATTATTATATTTCGCCAAAAATATGGGCATGGAAAACAGGCAGGGTAAAAAAGATTAAAGCCTTTGTTGATAAAATGTATACCATTCTCCCATTTGAAACAGATTTCTATAAAAAGTATGATGTTCCGATTGACTATGTTGGCAACCCGGTTTTAGATGCTATACACAACAGGCCTCATAAAGAGGAAGATCTTGAAACTTTTAAACAAAGAAACAAACTGGATAACAGACCAATTGTAGCATTATTGGCAGGATCAAGACAACAAGAGCTAAATAGTGTGCTACCTGTAATGCTAAGTACCATAAAGCATTTCCCTAACTATCAATTTATAATTGCAGGAGCTCCATCTTTTACAATTAAAGACTACGAACCATTTATTAAAGATAATGATGTACAAGTTATTTTTAATGAAACATACGAATTGGTACAACAAGCCCAAGGTGCTTTAGTAACATCAGGAACTGCGACACTTGAAACCGCATTATTAGATTGTCCTCAGGTGGTTTGTTATAAAATGTGGGGAGGTAAAACCATAACTAAATTTGTAAAACGCTTTATACTTAAAGTACAATACATATCGCTGGTAAACCTAATTGTAAATAAAGAGGCCGTTAAAGAAATCATTCAGGATGATTTAAACGAGATAAACGTAAAAAATGAATTGGATAAATTATTAAATAATCAGGATTATAGAATTAGTATATTTAATGATTATAACCAACTACGTAAGATAATGGGAGAACCGGGAAGCAGCAACAAAGCTGCAAAACTTATGGTTCAATCGTTAAAATCATAAAACACTACTAATACCTTTTTATTATATGTGGAGTTTATATAAAAAAGAAATCGCATCGTTTTTCAGTAGCATTACCGGTTACTTGGTAATTGGAGTCTTTATAGTAATTACAGGATTATTTTTATGGGTTATCCCTGGTCAGATGAATATCTTATTTGGAGGATATGCCTCATTAGAATCCTTATTTTACCTGGCACCCTGGCTATATTTATTTTTGGTACCGGCTATTACCATGAGGTTATTTGCTGAAGAAAAAAGAACCGGCACTATTGAGCTTTTATATACCAGACCGGTTAGCGAATTACAAATAGTTTTAGCCAAGTATTTTGCAGGAGTAAGCCTAGTTGTCATTAGTTTAATTCCTACATTAATTTACCTGTACTCTGTTGCTCAATTAGGTAATCCTGTTGGAAATATTGATTACGGAGGAACATGGGGATCTTTTATTGGTTTGTTCTTTTTAGCTGCCATATATGTTGGAATAGGTACATTCTGTTCTTCATTATCTGACAATCAAATTGTAAGTTTTGTACTAGCAGTATTGCTATCTTTTGTGTTTTATTACGGATTTGAATCACTATCAGAAATAGTTAGCTCTAATCAACTTAAATCATCTATTGTTTTTATGGGAATTGACGATCATTATCAATCCATTAGCAGGGGAGTTATTGATTCAAGAGATATATTGTATTTCCTAAGTGCAATATCCATATTCGTTTATGCTACACGACTTATTTTAATCAGTAAAAAATGGTAATCTGTTATGTCTAAAAATATTAAACATAAAATATTACGTCAATCAATAATACTTATTGTTGCTGTCATTGGAATTAACTATATAGCTTCAGACTGGTTTTTCAGATTGGATTTAACAAGTGAAAAAAGGTACTCTCTTTCTGAGAATACAAAAAACCTTTTTGAACACTTAAATGAAGATATCAACATAACAGTTTATCTGGAAGGAGACTTAAATGTTGGTTTTAAAAAGTTATCAAAAGCTACATACGAACTCCTCAATGAATTAAAAGTTTATGGAGGAAATAACATCAGCTATACTTTTGTTGATCCTACATCTGGAGGTATTAATGAGAAAAAGAAAATTCAAGAGGATTTAAAGAAATTAAACCTTAGTCCTCAAAGTGTTTTTGAAAAGAAAGAAGACGGTAGAAATTCTACTTCGTACGTTTATCCGTATGCCGTTGTAAATTACAATGATTATCAACTACCTATTAATCTTTTAGAAAACATCAAAGGTTATTCTGGTGCAGAAAACCTTAACAAGTCGATTGAAAGCCTTGAATACAAATTTACTGATGCAGTAAGAAGATTAACTCTAAATGAGAAAATTAAAATAGCCTTTTTGGAAGGTCATGGAGAACTTGATGAGTTAGATGTTTTAGATATCACCGATCATCTTTCACAATACTACCAGGTTGACAGAGGTATATTAGGATCTGATCCTACAATTTTAAATCCCTACAAAGCAATCATTATTGCAAAGCCACAAAAGAAATTTAGTGAAAGTGACAAATTTATCATCGACCAATATGTTATGAATGGCGGTAAAGTGCTATGGTTGGTTGACGCAGTTAATGTTACAGTTGACAGTTTAAGAAAAACAAGTGAAACAATAGGACTATATAGTGATATAAATTTAGATGACCAGTTATTTAAATATGGAATTAGAATTAATCCTGTTTTATTGCAAGACGTTCAGGCTTCTATGATTCCAGTAACTGTTTCTGACGGAGGAAAACCGAAAATTGTACCTGCTCCATGGCTATACAATCCATTATTGACTCCTCTACCCCAACATTCTATTTCTAAAAATCTGAATGTTGTAAAAGGGGAATTTGTCAGTTCGATAGACACTGTTAATAGTCAATTACCTCTAAAAAGAGACATTCTTTTACAGACTTCCAGTTATACAAAATCAGATCAGATACCGGTTTTTGTATCATTAAATTTCGTTAATGAAAAACCAGTTCAAAAAGAGTTCAATCAATCACATTTACCTGTTGCTTTAGTAGAAGAGGGTGTTTTTTCATCTGTATTTCAAAACAGGATGATCCCAGAAGGCATAAATACAGATTCAAAAAAGATTAAATCAGAGAGCATTCCAACCAAAATGATATTTGTTGCAGATGGAGATATCATCAAAAACAAGGTGAGGTTTAAAAGTACCAATCCACAAATTTTACCTTTAGGTTATGATGAACTAACTAAAGAAGACTTTGGCAATAAAGACTTTATTTTAAATGCAGTAAACTACCTGTGCGATGATGAAGGCTGGATGGAATTAAGAGCAAGAAGCTATACACTAAGATTATTAGATAAGAATAAAGTATCTAATGAATCTTTCAAATGGAAAATTATAAATTTATTACTTCCATTAATTTACATTTTACTAATAGCAGTAATAGTGTTTATCTATAGAAAAATTGCATATACAAAATAGAATTAAATAAATTTTTTATTGGTTTAAGCCTATTTTAAACAGCAGTTTTTTGATATATTTGATAACACAAAGCTTTGATTTTAAACCGTGTTTATTAATTTGTAATAACTACATATTTATTATTTTGGTATAATCAAAGATTTAGCTTATTATTACCAAGATTAATTTTAAAGAAAGTAAAATTTTAAATAGTAATACAATGAAATTTGTTGTTTCAAGTTCTGAACTCCTTTATCATTTACAGGCTGTAAGTCGTGTTGTAAGCAGTAAGAGTACTATTCCTATTTTGGAAAATATCTTATTTGAATTAGAAAGTGGGAAATTAACAATTACAGCTTCTGATCTGGAATCTACAATGGTAACTTCCATGAATCTTGATAATACAGAAGGTGAGGGTGCTATTGCATTACCTGCAAAAATTTTACTTGATACATTAAAGAAATTCCCTGAACAACCAATTACTATTGACATCAATTTAGATTCTAGGGCAGTAAATATTGTTACTGATAAAGGTAAATTTAGTGTTGTTGGTTTAAGCGGTGACGAGTTCCCTGAAATTCCGCAAATTGATGGTAATAAATCTTCTCGTCTTCAATTACCTGCTTCATTAGTTTTAGCTGGTATCAACAAAACATTATTTGCTACAGCTGATGATGAACTTCGTCCGGTAATGAATGGAATTTTAATTGAGATGTCACCAGAGAATTTAACTTTTGTGGCTAGTGATTCGCATAAGTTGGTTCGTTATCAGAGAACTGATGCAACTACTGAATTTTCATCGTCATTCATTTTACCTAAAAAGCCTGCTTCATTTTTAAAGAATGTTCTTATAAAAGAAGATGGTGACATTAGCATTGAGTTTGATGATAAAAATGCTTATTTCCAAATGGAGAACCATAAGTTGGTTTGTCGTTTGGTTGAGGGTAATTACCCAAGCTACAATGCTGTTATTCCTCAAGATAATCCAAATAAGATCATCATCAATCGTCAGGATGTTGTAAATACATTAGGTAGAGTATCTTTATTCTCTAACCAGGCAAGCAACCTTGTTAAACTAACAATTGATGGTGACGAGTTGATGGTATCTGCACAAGATATCGACTTCTCTATTTCTGCTTATGAAAAACTAAGCTGTCAATACGATGGAGATTCAATTGAAATTGGTTTTAAATCTGCATTTTTAGCTGAAATCCTTGATAATATTTCTTCAGAAGAAGTAGTTATGGAGTTAGCAGATCCAGCCAGAGCAGGAATTTTCTTACCATTGGAAAAAGATGGTCCTGAAGATGAGTTAATGTTATTAATGCCGATGATGATTAATGCATAATATTAAAATATCATATTCAAAAAGGAGCCCATTAGGCTCCTTTTTTTGTTTACAACCAACTTCAAAATCCTTCTTGTAAAATTAATATAAAAACAATCTAAATTACTAATTAAACCTATGTACACAGACGATTTTTAGTATATTCATCCCCATTGTTAAATAAGCAAAATAAACAAATAGAATAACCATGGATAGTTTAAAAGGAACAAAAACCGAACAAAATTTATTAAAAGCTTTTGCTGGCGAATCTCAAGCTCGAATGAGATACAACTATTTTGCTAAGCAAGCAAAAAAAGAAGGTCTTGAGCAAATTGCTGCTATTTTTGAAGAAACTGCAGAAAATGAAAAAGAACACGCTAAACGTTTTTTTAAATTTCTAGAAGGTGGAATGGTAGAAATTACAGCATCTTATCCAGCAGGAAAAATTGGTACTACTCTTGAAAACCTAAAAGCTTCTGCTGAAGGAGAAAATGAAGAGTGGACAGAATTATATCCTGAATTTGCTAAAATTGCAGAAGAAGAAGGTTTTAAAGAAGTTGCTGTTGCTTTTAAATTAATTGCAAAAGTTGAAGAAGCTCACGAAAACCGTTACAGAACACTTTACGAAAACTTAGAAAGTGGAAAAGTATTTGAAAGAGAAGGTAAAGTAATCTGGAAATGTAGAAACTGTGGATATTTACACGAAGGTACAAAAGCTCTAAAAAATTGTCCTGCTTGTTTACATCCTCAATCATACTTTGAAATTAAAGAGACAAATTATTAATAAAAAAAAGGTTCCAAATTGGAACCTTTTTTTTATTTATCTAAACCTAACTTTCGTGCTTTCATTAATCCATGATCCGATAGTATAAACCTCCCCTTCATTTAACCCATGAAAAAATCCGGTTTCTTTATCTGGTAAATATTTTGAGTACAATGCTATTTGTTTATTTGCCTCTTCTTCACAACCCTCATCCAATTCTTTTGCTTTCTTAAACTTATCTAAAGCAGTCCAATATACAGTGGAGTGTGCAAAATCATCCTCTCCATATTTTTTACTTTCTGCAGCATATATATTACCAATTAACATATATGGTTTACCCCAATCCCCTTTAAAAGAAATTGCTTTTCTTGCCAAATCTCGTGCTTGCTGGTAATTCTTAAAATGAGCAAATTCAAGCGCAGCTAACTCATAATACAACCCTGATGTCTGATTATTATCCTGACTATTTTCAATCGCCTTATAATAATATTCTCGAGCTTTATCAAACTCCTGCTTTTTAACAAACATTTTAGCTAATTGATGAGCAGCTTCACTTGTTGGATTTAGTGCATAATTCCTTTCAACTACTTGATAATATAATGAAGATTCAGTACATCCTAATTTATCAAGTAAATTTACAATTCTACTCGTATTACTTGAGTTATTAGTATCACTTAAAAACTGATCATTTAAAAAAGGTTCAATTGAGGCACAATCCCCTGCTCCACTTTTAACAAGTAACTCTTCACATTCATTTCTTACAGTTTGCTTCTTCTCCTTTTGATCCTTATCAGCTTTTGCGATCTGACTTTCTAGAACTTGTGATACAGCTAAAAAATCATTCAAAAATTGCATTCCTTCAATATTTCCATTTTCAAATAAACTAGATGATGTTTTTAACCAATTAAATAAAACCACATCCTCAGATTTATCTCCCATCAACTCAAAAGACAATTTAAAATCCTCATAAGCCAATTTCATTGCCTCCTCATTTCCTCTTTTGTATTTTACAAGATCAAGAGCCTTCCTACCCCTAATCCATCCTTCCGGATATTTGCTATGCTTTCCAAAGTATTTTATTCTTTGATCATAAATCATCATAATAGTATCTACCACTTCATTTTGACGTTCCTGAGTTTTTGAAACTTTATAATAATGATCATAAAGTTTTATTCCGTCAGAATACAAACGAGTTGCAGCATCAGGACAATGATCAAACATATACTTCCAAGAATCAAGTGTATAATCATACATTTTCTTTTTTAGGTTTAGTACATAAATAGAATAATGTTTTAAACATTCAACACTATCTTTCTCTGATTGAGATGTATTTTCATTTGAATTTGCATAAGATCCCATGGATAGTAAAAAGGCAAAAAAGACAACGAGTGATTTCTTCATATCATTTAATTTTACACTATTAATATTTTAAAATATATTTTCCTAATTAACTAATCCTACGAAATCAAGCTCTATGCCACAACCTATTAAAGATTGATATAATGACAATTAAGCAATTACAATCAAAATAAAACAGATAATTATTCCGTTCAGTTTTGTTCAGGGCGTGTTCATAATCGTACAGAATATTAAATGAAAATGATTAAATTATATTTGCAAAAAATAAGCTTAATATAATCATGGATTCAATAATTAGTTTTTTCATCAATCAGGTTAATAAATACAAAGACAATCCACTTTTATGGGAGAAAAAGGAAAGTACCTACAAGTCCTCTAGTTATAGTGAAGTATCCAAAATGGTTGAAAAAGCAGCAATCGGATTCTCTTTATTAGGAATAACTCATAAAGAAAAAGTCGCACTATTATCTGAAGGGCAAAATTTATGGTTAATTAGCGAATTAGCAGTTCTGAGTAACAGAGCTATTACTGTTCCTTTATCTGTAAAACTTGAAGCTGATAATGACTTATCATTTAGATTAAATCACTCCGAATCAAGATATATCATTGTTTCAGAAAATCAATTACCTAAAATCAGAATCCTAAAAAAAGAACTTCCTCTTGTTGATAAAATCATTGTAATCACTAACGATATTAAACTTGAAGAAAATGAAATAAGCATTTATCAAATAATTGAAAATGGACGCGAACTTCTGAAAGATAATCCTAATGCGTACAATGAATTAACTAAAAATGTTCTCCCTGAAGATATTGCTACTATAACATACACTTCAGGAACAACATCGCAACCCAAAGGGATAATGCTTACTCAAAGAAACTATACTGCAAATGTCGAACAAGCTTTTAGTTATATAGACATTCCAGAGTACTATAAAACACTTGTTATACTACCATGGGATCATGCATTTGCGCATACAGCCTCTCTTTATGCCTTCATGTACAAAGGAGCAAGTATTGCGAGTGTTCAAACTGGTAAAACAACATTAGAAACACTTAAAAATATAGGACAAAATATTAAGGAAGTTAAACCCCACGTCTTAATGAGTGTTCCTGCATTAGCCAAAAATTTCAAAAAAAGTATTGAAAATGGAATTGAACAAAAAGGGAAAGTAATTTCTTCTCTATTTAAGTATTCTTTAAAATTATCTACCTGGTACAATGGTGATGGTACCAATAAGGGAGCTGGCATAAAAAGTATTGCATCACCATTAGTTTGGGCATCTAAACATTTTATTTTCAATAAGATTAAAGACAATTTTGGTGGCAATCTAAAATTTTTCATTGGTGGTGGTGCATTGCTTGACATTGATCTCCAGCAATTTTTTTATGCCATTGACATTCCAATGTACCAAGGCTATGGTTTGAGTGAAGCATCTCCTATAATTTCAGCTAACACTCCAAAACACCATAAACTGGGTTCTTCCGGCAAAGTGGTAAATAATCTAAAAATTAAAATTTGTGATTCAGAAGGGCAACCATTGTCTCCTTTTCTGTTAGGAGAGATTGTGATAAAAGGAGAAAATGTTATGAAAGGATACTGGAAAAATTCAGAAGCTACTTCAGAAACAATAAGAGAAGGATGGTTATATACTGGTGACCTGGGATATCTTGACAACGATAACTATTTATATGTCAAAGGTCGATTTAAAAGTTTACTAATTGGCTCTGACGGAGAAAAATATAGTCCGGAAGGAATTGAAGAAGCAATTATTGATCACTGTCCTTCAATAGATCAGATAATGCTTTACAACAACCAGAATGCATATACGATTGCTATAATTGTTCCAAATATTAATAAAGCCAATTCCTTAATTAAAACCAGAACTGAAGAGGAGATTAAGAAATATATAAATCATATAAATATAGAAATTCAGGAATTTAAGTCAGGGGGAAAATTGGAAAATATGTTCCCGCAACGTTGGTTGCCTTCAACTTTTGCAATAGCGTTTGAACCTTTTTCGGAAAATAACAAATTAATCAATAGCACTATGAAAATGGTTAGAGATAACGTTACTTTATTATTTAATGAAGAAATTAACAATTGCTATTCAACAGAAGGTAAAAAGATAATTAACGAAATTAATATTATTAATTTCACAAGACTACTTGAACAGAATAGTTAAAGTAAAAAATTAATACATTACCCTGAGTTTTTAATTGATTAATGAAATAATATTAAAAAATATATAGTTTATAAGCTGCTGTAATATTTTAAATTTTATTTTTGCATATATATATTATTAAATAGTATATTAAGTGAGTAAATTAAAGCATAAAACAAAAGGCAAATCTGTTAGTATTTAAAACACATTTTTACTTTTACCCAAGTTCATGTATTTTAGTTATATCAGAAATAAATTATGTTTTATTAAACATTTAATCATTTATTTGCGTATTAAACTTGTTCAATAAATTAATTTAAATGCAACAATACCTTAAAAAGGCACTTTTTGCTAGCATATTATTATACCTTACAACCTCTTCTTTTGGTCAATATTACAAAAAGAATAAGTTCCTGGAGGGATTCAAAATCCAACCTAAGGTTGGATTTAATATGTTTTATGGTGATTTAGTTTCTGAAAAAAGAACTAAGTACACATTAGGTATAGCTGCAGAAAAAGAGTTAAATACATACTTAAACGCCAGAATTGATTTTAACTATGGTTCCATGCAAGGAACTCAGTTATATTCCCCCGATATGGCTTATGCTACCTTTGAGAACTCCTATATACATTTAAATATAGGTGCCACATTCAGACCTTTAGATTTAGCATACGGACTATTTAAACAGAGAAGAATAAATCCTTATGTAATTGGTCAAATTGGTTTTATGCCCTTTTCTGCAACTGAATACTGGGGGCCTGCAGGAAAAGGAGAAGAAGGTTCAATATGGAGGGAAGTCAGCGAAATGGCTCCAACTATTTCAATTGGAGGAGGTGCTGGTATTTTTATTAATTCTCGAGTTAGTATCAATATAGAATTAATTCCATCATATTCTTTTAACGACAGACTTGATGCTCATGATGTTTGGTACAAAGGTGAATTAAACGATCCTAAAACACCAGAAAATACAGTACAAACAGATGGTAATGATTTCTTTTATGTTGGAACAGTAGGTGTTAGTTATTTATTTAGTGATTCCAGATGGAAAAACTCTCCTAAATATAACAGAAAGGCATACTTAAGAACACGAAGTTTGTATAAAGTTTCCAAGAAAAAGATTAAGCGTCCTAGCAGACCTAAACGTAGAAGATTTTAAAACATGATATTTCAAGGCTCTTTTAATTTTAAAGAGCCTTTTTTAATTTTAAGAATCCAAACTCCCCTACCTTAATAATCACGTCTCTAACAAACATTGATATGGATTTTAAGATTATTTCAGATTACAAACCTACTGGAGATCAACCTACAGCTATAAAGCAACTATCCTACGCCATTGAGGAAGGAACTCCATATCAAACACTTCTTGGAGTTACTGGATCAGGAAAAACATTTACAATTGCAAATGTTATTGAAAAGATTCAGAGACCCACCTTGGTTCTTAGTCATAACAAAACCTTGGCAGCTCAGTTATATGGAGAGTTTAAAAATTTCTTTCCTGATAATGCTGTTGAGTATTTTGTTTCCTATTATGATTATTACCAACCTGAAGCATATTTACCTGTAACCGATACTTACATTGAGAAGGATCTCTCAATCAACGATGAAATTGAAAAACTACGTTTAAGTGCTAGTTCAACTCTTTTATCCGGACGTAGAGATGTTATTGTTGTTTCTTCAGTTTCTTGTCTTTATGGCATTGGGAACCCTGAAGATTTTCACGCCAATGTAACGCATCTTGAAGTTGGAATGGAAATAGGAAGAAATCAGTTACTTCGTCAATTAGTTGATAGTTTATATTCAAGAAATGAAGTTGAATTTAACAGAGGAAACTTTAGAGTTAAAGGTGACAATGTTGAAATATATCCTGCTTATGCTGATGATGCTTATCGAATTGGTTTTTGGGGTGATGAAATTGAAGAAATTACTGTTTTTGATCCTATTAATGGAACAACTTTAGCACAAAGAGACAATATTCTTATTTATCCTGCCAATCTATTTGTTACAACAAAAGAAAGAACCCAATTAGCTATTAGAATGATTCAAGATGAGTTAATGGAACAAATTACTTACCTGAAAGATATAGGAAAACATCTTGAAGCCAAAAGACTTGACGAAAGAGTAAACTATGATCTTGAAATGATCAGGGAACTTGGATATTGCCCTGGAATAGAAAATTATTCAAGATTTTTTGATGGAAGAGAAAAAGGAACAAGACCTTTCTGTCTACTTGATTATTTTCCAGATGATTTTTTAATGGTTATTGATGAAAGTCATGTTACAGTGCCTCAAATTAGAGCCATGTATGGAGGTGACAAATCTAGAAAAGAAACTTTAGTTGAACATGGATTTAGATTACCAGCAGCAATGGATAACAGACCATTGCAGTTTGAAGAATTTGAAGATATTGTTAAATCTGCAATTTATGTTAGTGCCACTCCTGCTGATTATGAAATTGAAAAGAGTGAAGGAGTTATTGTTGAGCAAGTAATTAGACCGACAGGGCTAATTGATCCAATGATAGAGGTTAGGCCTAGTCTAAACCAAATTGATAATTTACTTGAAGAAATTAGGATTAGGATTGAAAAAAGAGAACGTGTATTAGTCACCACCTTAACAAAAAGAATGGCTGAGGAATTATCTGCTTATCTTAAAAAATTGGATATTAGTTGCGAGTACATTCACTCTGATGTTGACACCCTCACCAGGGTTGAAATAATGGAAAATCTTAGAAAAGGAATCTTTGATGTGTTAATTGGGGTAAACCTTCTTAGAGAAGGTCTTGATTTACCAGAGGTTTCTCTCGTTGCCATATTAGATGCTGATAAGGAAGGTTTTCTACGTTCTGAACGATCTCTTACACAAACAGCAGGAAGAGCAGCAAGAAACATTAATGGATTTGTAATTATGTATGCAGATACAATAACTAAGTCAATGCAAAAAACAATTGATGCGACTAACCATAGAAGAGAAAAACAACTTAAATATAATGCAGATCATGGTATTACTCCTCAACAAATAAATAAGAAACAAACCAGCATACTAAATAAAACTGTTGAAGAAAACGCATATATTGAACCTGATCATGTTGAAATTGCCGCTGATCCTGTTATTGAATATATGAGTAAACCTGCATTAGAAAAAGCAATTGAGAAAGCTAAAAAGTCAATGCAAAAAGCTTCAAAAGAGTTAGATTTTATTACTGCAGCTCAATATAGAGATGAGATGTTTAAACTTCAGGAATTACTTAAGAAATCGAATAAATAAAAAAGGAACTCTGTTTGAGTTCCTTTAATCCATATCGTAAAACTAAGAATATTACTTTTCCATTTCTTTATAAACAAGAGCACTAGCTCCAACAATCGCAGCATCTCCACTATCTAATTTAGAAGGAAGAATGGCAATTTTATCTTTAAAAATAGGAAGTAAATGCTCTTCCATACTTTCTTTAGTTGGTTTAAAAATATAGTCGCCTGCAGCAGTAGGACCTCCAAATAAGAAAATAGCTTCAGGACTTAAATGATGAACAGTATCAGCTAAACCTTGACCTAAATATTTACCAGTTAATTCAAATACTTCAAGAGCAACCTTATCACCTTGCTCAGCTGCGTCAAAAATTGCTTTAGAATCTAATTCCTTAAAGGATTTTGTAGCCAATAAACTATCAACAGCATTATATTTTGCTAACAACTCAAAAGCTGTTCTTTTCATTCCCGGAGCTGAACAATAAGCCTCTAAGTGACCTTTTGATCCACAACCACATAATCTTCCTCCTGGTATTAATGTAGTATGACCACACTCGCCTGCAAAACCATCATGTCCATAAACAAGGTCACCGTTTACAACCAAACCACTACCTACGCCTGTACCAAGAGTGTACATCACAAAATTCTTCATACCTTTTGCGCCACCATAGATCATTTCTCCAATAGCTGCAGCATTTGCATCATTTGTCAATGCAAGGTAATCCAATTCAGGGAATCTCTTTTTTAATAATTCAACAACAGGAACAACTCCCTTAAATGATAAGTTTGGAGCATATTCTATTGTTCCTTGATAATAATTTCCATTTGGAGCTCCAACTCCAATTCCAAGTACAGTAAGGATTTCTTCAGTTGAGTTTAATAACTTACGAATAGCTGAAGCTAAATCATCCATATACTTATCTATATCACCATGATCTGGTGTTGGAATAGAGTCTTTTGCAATTACTTTTCCAGCTTCATCAACAATTCCGATAGCTGTGTTAGTACCACCTATATCAACTCCAACAGATACTTTTTTCATTTTACTTATTTTACTGGTTTTACATCTTAATTAATTATTAAGCACAGGCATGCCAAATGTATAAAAAAAAGCTGGTCTTCAAAACAAAAAAAGGTAAGCTAATTGAATATTACAATCAACTTACCTTCAGGGGTAAAAAGCAACTTTTTTATAATATTTTTATTTTTTCCAAACCTTTTCCATTTCTTCCAAAGATTTTCCTTTAGTCTCTGGAACCATTTTCCACACAAATACAGCAGATAAAATACTCATGATACCATAGAACATATAAGTAGCACCTCCACTAAATTCCATCATTGCTGGATATGTTGATGAAATAAAGTAATTGGCAGCCCATTGAGCAGCTACTGCAATCGCAATAGCTTTTCCCCGTATTTTATTTGGAAAAATCTCCCCAATCAACACCCAACATATTGGTCCCCAACTCATCATAAAAGATGCTGTATACACTATAATAAATACAAGAGTGCTAATTCCAATTACTTCAAAAAATGAAAGCATTCCGATGGCTACCATTCCTATAGCCATACCTACTGATCCTGTAATTAATAATGGTTTACGTCCCCATTTATCAACAGTTAAAATAGCAACTACTGTAAACACCACATTTACTAATCCCATTACAATGGTTTGAAGCATTGAGGCATCTTTAGCAGCTCCCATACTTTCAAAAATTCGAGGTGCATAATATAAAGCAACATTAATTCCAACGAACTGCTGAAATACTGACAATAAAATACCTATTATAATGACAATTTTTCCGTATGATAATAGATTTGCTGAAGATTTTTGAACTGTACCTTTAATCTCCTGTAAGATATTTTTAGCAGCTTCAACTCCATTAATCTTTTCTAGTATTGTTAATGCTTTCTCATCCTGTCCCTGCATTGCCAGATAACGTGGAGTTTCAGGTACCAACAATAGTAATAATCCGAAAATTCCAGCAGGTATTGCTTCTGACATAAACATATAACGCCATCCTGTAGAATTAATCCAATCAAGCGTTTGACCTTTTGCTATTGACCAGTTTACAAAATAAACAACCAACATTCCAAAAATAATAGCAAATTGGTTAAACGAAATTAATCTACCGCGAATATGAGCTGGAGCTATCTCACTTATATACATAGGGCTAATTGCAGAAGCTAAGCCAACACCAATACCTCCGATAATTCTATAAAAATTAAACATATACAAAAGCCCCATTGTAGCTTTTCCTTGTTCAAAAAATAAAAATTCAGGTTGTCCTGATCCTAAAGCTGAGATAAAAAATAAAACAGCTGCAATTATTAATGAAATTCTGCGACCATATTTTGCAGCCAACAGTCCTGAAATGGCACCTCCAATAATACATCCAATAAGCGCACTGGATACAGTTGCACCATGGGCAAAAGAGCTTAAATCTAAACCATTTATCAAAAATGCCTGAATAGATTTTTCAGCACCAGATATTACGGCCGTATCATATCCAAATAACAATCCGCCAAGAGTAGCAACAAGAGTTAAAAGGATAATATAGGCCAAGTTGTTTCCTTCTTTCATAGGTGAATATTTTGAAATAAGTAGATTAACAAGGTTTTTAATTTATTAGGGAAGAATTTGGTTCTTATTGTGTATAGTTTTAAAGAAGTATCCCCGACGCCAGGGAATGCGTCGAGGAAATATTTGTCTTAAAAATAATTCTACAAATACCAGTTAAGTATTTGTTCGAATAGTTCTTGTTTACCACTCTTTGGAGTTGGCTCACCAACCTCTTTACCAATCTTATATAGATCTTCAAGAGTTAATTTACCTGCTGCAAATTCAGCACCTTTACCTGAATCAAATGAAGCATAACGCTCATTTCTCATTTTGAAATAATCAGATTCTGTAGTAATTCTATCAGCTATAACTAATGCACGAGCAAACACATCCATACCTCCAATATGCGCAATAAATGCATCTTCCATATCAGTTGAGTTACGACGAACTTTTGCATCGAAGTTGATACCTCCATCTGTAAAACCACCCGCTTGAAGAACTTCTAACATAGCTGCTGTTGTTTCAGTGATATTAGTTGGGAATTCATCAGTATCCCATCCATTTTGGTAATCACCTTTATTAGCATCCATAGACCCTAACATACCATTATCTGCAGCAACTCTTAATTCGTGCTCCATTGTATGTTGAGCTAAAGTAGCGTGGTTTACTTCAATATTTAATTTGAAATCTTGATCTAAACCATAATGTCTTAAGAAACCAATAACAGTATGAGCATCAAAGTCATATTGATGCTTACTTGGTTCCATTGGCTTAGGCTCAATAAAGAATGTACCTGCAAATCCTTGTTTACGAGCATAATCACGAGCCATTGTTAACATTTGAGCTAAGTGATCTAACTCATCAATCATTTTTGTATTATGAAGACTCATATAACCTTCGCGTCCTCCCCAGAATACATAACCAGTACCACCTAAAGCGATAGTTGCATCAATAGCATTTTTAATTTGAACACCTGCATTTGCAACCACGTTAAAATCCGGGTTTGTTGCAGCTCCATTCATATATCTTGGATCAGAGAAAACGTTAGCAGTACCCCAAAGTAATTTTACACCTGAAGCAGCTTGCTTTTCTTTAGCAACGTCAACAATCTGAACTAATTTCTTTTCAATATCCAATACTGAACCACCACCAACAAGGTCAGTATCGTGCCAGCAGTAATGAGGAACTCCTAATTTTGTAATAAATTCAAAAGCAGCATCCATTTTTTGTTTAGCAGCATCCATTTCGCTAGAAGCCTGATCCCATTCAAATTTTTGAGTTGCAGCTCCAAATGGATCACCACCTCCACCACAGAATGTATGCCAGTAAGCAATAGCAAATCTTAAGTGGTCTTTCATGGTTTTTCCTGCCACTACTCTATTCTCATCATACCATTTAAAAGCCAAAGGATTTTTTGATTCTGGTCCTTCAAATTTAATTTTACCAATACCTTTAAAGTATTCCTTATTACCTATTAAAACATCCATGATATTAATTTTATAAGAATTATGTTTATTATTTTATAATTTATTTAACGCTGTTTTCCATTTTTCATAAGCTTCCTGAGTTGCTTCCACATCAGAGGTTGTTGGTTCTGTTTGGCCAACCTTAGCTAATCCACCGAATGCCTCTTCGAATGATGAATATATATTAGCTCCAACACCAGCCCCTCTGGCAGCACCAGCAGCGCCGTCGGTATTATACAACTCAATAGTCGCTCCTGAAATATTTGATAATGTATTCTTAAATAAGTCACTCAAAAACATATTTGCTTTTCCAGCACGAATCACATTAGTTTCGATTCCCATTTCTCCCATAATATCCATTCCATATTTAAAAGAGAATGCAATTCCTTCCTGAGCTGCACGATAAAAGTGAGCTGGAGTATGAATATTAAAATTCAAGTGATTTATTTGTGAACCGTAATCTACGTTTTTAAGAATTCGCTCAGATCCGTTACCGAATGGTAATATTGTTAAACCATCAGAACCAATTGGCACATTAGCAGCCAGTTCATTCATTTCTGGATATGAAACATCTTTTCTTCCAAGATTTTTATTCATCCATGAGTTAAGAATACCTGTTCCATTTATACATAATAAAACTCCTAAACTCGGATTTGGCATTTGATGATTAACATGAGCAAAAGTATTTACCCTAGAATCATCGTCATATACATTGGTATCAGTAACACCATATACAACACCTGATGTACCACCTGTAGCTGCAACTTCACCAGGATTTAAAACATTTAATGAGAATGCATTATTTGGCTGATCTCCTGCTCTGTAAGTAACTTTAACACCTTTAGGCAAATCAAATTCCTCTGCGATTTGATCTAATACTGCTCCTTGATCAGAAAATGATGTCTTTACTTCAGGAATCATTGATGATTCAAAACCATAATAATCCATTAATTTATTTGAAACGCCATCTTTAGGAAATTCCCAGAAAATACCTTCTGATAAACCAGAAGCTGTGGTCATAATTTGACCGGTTAATCTATATGCAATATAATCGCCCGGTAACATTATTTTATGAATGCGACTATACAATTCTGGTTCATTTTCTTTTACCCACTTTAATTTTGAAGCAGTAAAATTACCAGGTGAGTTTAACAGATTTTGTAAACACCAATCCTCGCCAATTTCTGCGAAAGCTTTATTACCAATTTCAGCAGCTCTACTATCACACCAAATAATTGAAGGACGTAATACTTCTCCTTTATCATCTACTATCACAAGACCATGCATTTGATACGAAATACCAATAGCTTTAATCTGATCTTTTTTTACGTCTGGAGAAGAAAGTGCTTTATTGCAAGCTTTCTTTAGATTTTGATACCATAATTCAGGATCCTGCTCTGCCCATCCAGGCTTGTTGGCCACAATGGTCATTTCCGTTTCCGGATATTGAGCCGAAGATACAGTTATACCTTTTTCTACATCAAGTACTGAAACTTTTACTGATGAACTTCCAATATCAAATCCTAATAGTTGCATATTTTATATTATTTTATCCGTTCTGGTCTGTTCTGTATTGCAAATATACATTTAAAATTTAATTAAGCAAGTGAAACATATTTTTTTAACATTTAACATTTATCTATTAATCGCTAACTATCAATAACTTAAAAAATGTAATTCATAATTATTCTAAGAAAAATTATTGGATGATAAACTTTTTACAGCTATGATATTATTTGATGAATTGCCACAGTTAAAAGAACTAATACAGAAGGAAAATTTGGAGGTTATAGATTCAGTAATGGGAAATTACTATTGAGAAAAGAGTAATTTCAAAAAGTTTCAGACTATAATGCTCATAGTGATTTTAATATCAAAAAGATTCATAAAAATGAAAATTATACAAATAATCAATTAGAGCTATCTATAGAATCAAATATTGAAAGTGTAAAAAACACATTTGCCACTAGTTTTGAAGCTATAATGGCACTTTCTTTTGACAGAAAGGGGATAAATAAATACCGTTTTGCAATTGGATATGAGTGGCAGTACGATTTTTCTGAAAGTAAGGATGGAAATATTAACCACTTTTTAAATGTAGGTTACTCTAAAGACTTTTCGAAAGATCCTGATAAAAGCAGATCATACACCTTTAAAATTGATTATTTATTAAATAAGAATGGTGGATTATATAATGATGATACTTTTAGTTTTTCAATAACCCATGAAGTTGGTAAATACATTGATATAACTTCTAAAGTATACTTTGACGGAGCATTTAGAAACCTAACACCTGCGATATCTATTGGCATTCCAATTTTGTAAAATTAACAACACCTGTCTGGTTTATTTACATTATGTTGTTAAACCTGACAGGTGCTGTTTCAATATTATTTTTTCTCATTAATCTTTTCACTAATCACTTTACCCATTCTGTTATATCCTTCATGTTTAAAGTGAATACCATCTTTTGTAATTTCTGAAAAATTAGGTGTAGTTACAGGTCGAAGTTCTACGTATTCAATACCTTCCTCATTAGCTACATCAATCATTTTAGGAATCAAATTATCGAGTCTTTCAGAGATTCCGGTATACTTAGCTATTAACATAGAATCAGGAGCTACCTGAGGAGGCATCAACCAAATAATCCTTGGAGTTTTACCATTTGAATATGGGAAAGCCTTTACATAGTCAATCACTTTCTTCATATTACCAGGTACTTCTGCTTGAAGAGTATCAAAACAAGCTTTACAGTCGTTGGTTCCCAAACTAATAATGACAATATCTATATTCTTAAGTGTAGAATCAGCATCCGTTAATTGACTTTCCATCATTTTGATTTCATTCAACTCAGCTCTTCCCAGATTATCAAAACCAATAGTTCTCCCTCCTTTTGAATAATTCTTAACAGTATCGTTAACTAAAATCGAATCTATTTTCATTACCCATCCAATATCAAATGCTCCATTTGAATCACCTAAAGCAATTATATTTCGTGATTTTTGCTGAGTGCATGCAAAAAACGCAAGGGTTAAACTTAATAATAATACTAATTTCTTCATTGTTGCTTATTTTTTTTTGGTAAGTCAAAAGTAATTGATTTTTTTTAAGAAAGTTGCATGTAACAAGATTATAAAATATATAAATAAAAAATGCCCGGCATAAAATTATACCGGACATTATAATCAATACACAATTACTAATTGACCCACACTAATTAACCAATTTTTTTACAGAACTAACAGGAATACATAATTTCATTACCATTTGCCAGTCTCTACCTTCACCTGCATATACAGAGGTTGTTGATGAAACAATAGAAACCAGATTTCCCTTATCATCAAATACAGGACCTCCGCTTGAACCTATGGCAAAATCGGCTGTAATTTCACATCTGTTTTCCCATGGATTATCATCGAAACCTGAATTACGTGCAACAATACCCTGAGTATAGTAATATGCTTGTTGATTTGGGGCAGTCATGGTATGAACATTTTCACCTACTTCCAAGTCATTACCTAAAGGTGCTGCAGCAAGTTTTTTACCTCTGGTATCAATAGTAAATAATGCTAAATCGGCTGATTTACTGTAATTTAGAACACCTTTGATTTCGTATACATTTCCGTTAACATCTGCTGCAAAAAACAAACTATCCTGAGGCATTAAAGCCTGCCCTTCGTTTATTAATGGTTCAAATACATGATAATTTGAAACACACAATCCATCTTCAGAAATTACAACTGCAGAAGCACCTATCAAAATATAATCATCATAAACTCCAAATCCTCTCTTTAATTTGCAGATTACTAAAGAAGTTGGTTTTATTTTTTTAACTAAATCAGTTGTTTTTAAAACCTTTTTGTTGGCTTTTGGCAGATTAGTATAATTAATCCCTTGTTCATATTGGGCTGTAGCACAATTTGTTTTCAATTCATTTAATGTTGCAAAAGGTTTATCTTCCTGAACTTTTTTTAAATTTTCATTAATAACCTTTGGTAGCTGTTCAAAATTATAGAAACTAACTTTTTGACTTATTCCACTAACCGAAAATGCAACAAGTAAAATGAACGATATAATATATTTATTCATATGAATATAATTTATTTTCATCAGCCATATGAAACTTACAAATAAATTTAATTATCCTCTTGTGTGTAAATTTGGATGATCAAATTAACGTGTCCGTTTCATGTGGTTAAATGTGATTTTTTAATACCTGATGTAACTCCCGATTATTTTAAAATCTCTTTTAATTTGGCATCTAAATCAGCACCTCTTAAATTCTTGGCGATAATTTTACCGCTTGGATCTATTAAAAAGTTAGTAGGAACACTGCTAATACCGTAAAGCTGAACAGGTAAACATCTCCAACCTCCAAGATCTGAGATCTGATTCCAAACCAAGCCATCCTTTTCTATAGCTTTAGTCCATTGATCCAATGCATTATTTCCACCATCTAGAGAATAACCAAGAATAGTAAAGTTTTTATCTTTAAACTCATTGTATGTTTTAACCAAGTTTGGATTTTCTCTACGACATGGTCCACACCATGAAGCCCAAAAATCAAGTAAAACGTATTTACCTCGTAAAGCACGTAAGCTTAAATCTTCTCCGTTAGGTTGTTTCGCACTAAAGTCCGGAGCATCAAATCCTATATCTGCCCCTTTTGTTTGACCTAATATGTTTGAATAGATAAGTCCTGCTGCTGATTTCTTAACATCTTCTGTAAATTGGTTAAAAACCTTTGTAGCTAAAGATTTTTCCTGAATTACGTTAACATTCTGACGTAACCAATCCAAAGAAACAATTGAGTTATTGTTAGCATAAACAAACTCCAGTTCTTTTTGCTTCTTTTCGGCCATAAGATCTGCATATTCGGCCTCCATTTTAGCCGCAAGCTCTTTATCTCCGGCTTCCATAGCTTTTGAATACTTGTTATTAATAACGTTAATTTTAGCAGTATAAGCTTTTCCAATAGCAACTAACCTATTGTTATCTTCATTTAATGGAGTACCAGAATAAGTAGCTGTCTGTAAAGAATCTTTACCTTCAATTAAAAGAGTTCCTTCCTCAAGATAAATTGAAATGCCATCACCATTGTTAGGAGGCATAGTCGGATCAATTTTTTCGTGAGCTAAATTTAAAAACGCTCTGTTAATTTTTGGAATTGGTCCTTCAAAAACAAATTCATTATTGGCATTAACAAATGCAGTATCGATATGCATGCCTGTATTGGTTTTAAAACCAAGCATTGCTGGAGCCTCATTATTAACATGATCCAGTTTAATCACAATATGATAAATTGGATCAGAATTTTGCGCTTTTATTCCCATACTAAATACAACAAAAGCTACTATGCTTAATAAACTTAATTTCATATTCATTCTCTCTAATCTCATTTTGTTTTTATTTTTAAAATTACAACCCAAGCAAATGCATTAAATATTCTTTTGTTTCAGGCTTTGAAGGAAGAGTCATGCTATATCTTAAAATCTTACCTTCCTTATCCAGCATGATACATCGAGGAAGATATTTCATAGTAAATTGATCTTTGAACGCAGTTCGATCCTGAACCATCCATTGTAAACCTGAAAGTTTTAAATTTTGAACATCTCCTTTCCACCTAAACTCCTGAAAATCTACATTAACCCCTAAAAAAACAATATCCTTTGATTTAAATTGTTCTTCAAACTCCTTTAAATAGCTAAATTGCTGACGGCAAGGTCCACACCATGATGCCCATACATCAATAAAAACATATTTACCTTTTAATGATGTTATACTTTGCTTAACTCCTGCTGTATCAATAAATGCATAATCAGGACAAATATCTCCTACTCTTAATGTATCATTAACTTCAATACAACTATAATCCATTGAATATGTAACAGTTGTAAATACAAAGAAGAATAATATTTGTAATACTATTTTATTCATATTTAAATATGTTTTTAATTGATATAAGAACCTAATAATTTGGTAATCCCATTTATAATAATGGTTATTAGCAATTTAGCAATCAAAACTCAATACCAAATAAATCATTTTAGAGCTTAAAATTGAGATCCCCAAACTTTAAAATATCATGTATAACAAATGAATCTATGAGTTTAAGATTCATTTGTTAATGTTAAAAATGACTTGATTAATTGTACAAGAATAAATCGGCAGGCCAGTAATAAGATGACGGACTTACATAAAGTAACTTTTGGACTTTACCCTGACCACTCAACACTTCACTCTGAAGTGTTAATGAATTTAATCCATTGAATTGATAACGATATATTTTATAAATATTATTTGATGAATTATATGTAGCTACAACAAGTCCATTAAAATTAAGATCTGTAGATTCGTAATTAGTATTGATATGCTTGATGAAGGTTACTTGCTCATCAGCAGGAATATTTGAAATAAAAGATTCATTATATTCATTATAATCAATATTATATGATCCAACTACATTTCCTTTTGTAAAATAAAGAACATTATTAGCTTTGTTTAAGGTATACTCATCTGCATTGACAAGCATTGGATAGGCAGCTGCATCCATCCGGCGCATAAAGTTGATTGGACTAAAGTTTCCAACTTTGTAAGTTCCATATGTACTACTTACCAAATTATCATAATCCAAGCCATATAAAACTAATGAATTGTCAACTCCATTTTCTTTAAACAAAGCATAAGCATATGTATCAGCTGACCATCCTGAGCCATGTAAGGTATTTTCCATAAATATTACCTGGCCATTCATATTATTAGCTGAAATTTGCAGGCCATTATTATAATATGAATCAAAGTTATCTTTAAAAACAACTAAAGTATCAGCCTGACTTGAATAATCATTCACAAAAGCAATAAAACGTTCATTTTTACTATCGTAAGCAAAAGTAGGATAATAACTTCCTTTTGAAACAAAACTGGTTTCCACATTATAATCCCCTTCTATAGTAGGAAAAAATGCAGGATTACCACTATTCATGGCATAACAACCATCATCCATTGAAATAACAACTTTATTATTGCAAACTAAGCCACTATTTATAGAGTGTTCAGATTGACTTGGATCCAGAAAAAACATATCTTCCAAACCTGCCAATACTTTGTCGTCGTACTGATTGGCAATATTAAAAACAACACCTCCATTACTACTAAATGCCATTAAAGCAGCTGGATATTGCCATTCGTAAGGATCAATGCCCCTATAATGATAACGATCTGAATATCCAAAAGAAACCGGAGTACCATCTAAAGATTTTCCCTGAAGTCTTTCAACAATATTATAATCCGGATTTTTTGCAACAAGATAAAAACCATCAATATCGGTATTACCATCAATAGTTTCTTTTAATACATACCAACCTTGATTAGTTGTACCATTCATAACTACTTTAATTGCATTAATACTTGATTTTATGATATTTGTATTGTTATCTTTTACTTCCAATAACAAATTAATTGTACCAATAGAATCTAATGTATAAGAAAGTATTTTTTCTTCTGATATTAATTCAATATTACTTTCTCCTACCAAACTCCACTCAAAAGTAAATTCATGTGCTGTAGTTTCTGAATTTTCTCCTAATGTTATTGTCGGATCTATAATTAACTGATCATTAAAATAATAGATCTCGTTTAAAGTTCCTAAATCGATATTCATTTCAGGAAGAGGCTTTACATATTCTATATCATCAGAACATGAATAAAAGGTTATTGCCGATAAAACGATAAACAGACAATAGCTTATATATAATTTTATATTATTCATATGCTTAAAGTATCTAATTAATAATAACTATATTGAAAAGTTACAACGGTTCCATCTGCTTCTTTTAGAGGACCATTTTCACCCAGAGCTTCATTTTCAGCTTCCAGATCTTGCATAAACTTGTATTTATAATATGAACCTAAAAATGAATCATTAGCAATCATCTCCACATCCTCATCATTCCATATTAAATCTGAATGTCTGATCATGAATTCATGCTTTACAAATCCATAATTTCCCAAAGTGAATAATAGGCGACTCCAGTTACTTGGTTGACTTAATCTGTCGGCCATATAAATAACGGCTCTATTTTCGTCATTATCAGCTACTATAGAATTTTCCGAATCAGATAATTTGAATGTTAAACGATATGTACTCTCTTGTAAGGTTGCGTCTCTTAAAATTATTACAGAGATCGTATCCTGCATTCTCCCTGCATGAAAAGTTAGCAGGTCTGACATTTCTGGATCATCAAAAGGAACATAATGAATACCAGCTTCTGCATTAATAGTATTTCTGTCAATACGCTCAGGATAGGATAAATCATCACTATCAAATGCTTCTAATGATAATTTAATATCCTGCTGAGGAACAGCTCCCACTATTTCAACCGCAATGTCAATAGTATCGCGTACAATATTTTCATCGCCGTAATACAGGTAATTTACATATTGATGTTGTACATAAATATTAATAGCCTGTTCGTCGGTAGAAAATCTGAAGTATGGTAAACCCTCGTATACATTTGGATACTCCTCTTTACATGAAGTAAGGGCTACACAGAATAAAAATATATATATTAAGTATTTCATTTTCTTATTTCTAAAATTATTTATTCAATTAAAAACCCTGAATATTAATTTGAAGTTGCTTCGCCAGAAGGAAGTGACACCCTGTATAAATCATAACTCATTTCATTACCTGAGATTGGTAATATTCCTAAATCAACTCGTTTATAGGCGTAAAAAATCTGTCCTTCAGCCCAAAACTCTTTGATGTATTGTTGTAATACGCTATTTACAACGTTTTCCTGAGTTAACTCAATAATCTGATCATTTCTAGTATTAACAAAGGTATCATAGTATGTTTGTGCCTCTGACAATGAATTAGCAGATTCAACAAGTATTAAATACATTTCTGATAATCTAATTATAGGAAAACTCTTAGTGCCAAAATCAGTCTCTGACATTTGATCATACTTTAATGAAGAAACCCTTGTTTCGTATTGACTATCTGTTATTTTACCTAATAAATCATAACGAATATCCTCAATTCGTGAGAAATATGGAGTGATTAAATTTAAATCATTATAACACACAATCTGATTTGCAAGACCATTATAAGTATCATCATCATAACCTACTGTTTCTATTCCAAAAAGTTGTTCTGCAAAAAATACATTATCATACCCTAAATCCGCTTCAACTCCCAATCTAAATTTATTCGATCCGTTTGTATTTACTGCATCAATAACTTCTTTGGCACTTGTATATGCACCTTCATAATTCCCCATCCACAACTGAACACGTGCTAAAACACCTAGTGTAGCGTAATAGTTGAATCTATTTTGGCGATTATACCACCCTAACTCAACACCATACTCATCAATAGATCCCTCATTATTTAATTCATCATTACTATACTTTACTATTGGATCAGATTCTGCGAGTAAAACTTTTGCGTCATTTAAATCATTCAAAATATGATTAAAATAATCTGTATAATTTAGTTTTTCAATAAGTTCTGTTGTCAACACAGTAGCATAAGGAAGAACCTTCTCTGATGAACCAGCAGGATCTCCAGGAGCTGTTCCATATACACGCCATAGATCAAAATGTAAGAACGCTCTTAATGCTTTTGCTTCACCTTCAATCATATTTCTCAGATCACCTCTCAAAACATCCTTTTCATCAATTGAATTAATTAATAAATTAAGATTTGCAATAGCTTTATAAAACTGTAAATAAGAAGATCCGGAAGCACCATCAAAGTTTGTATTTTGGTAATCGTGATTAAAACAGCTACTTAAATATGGGCTAGAAGTATATGTTTGCTCATGATAAATATTAGCCAACACATCTACACCACTTCCCATCATAAATCCACTTGGATTATAAACACCTTCTAAAAGCTGATAAACACCAATTAAAGCGGAAGTATAGCCATCTTCAGAATCAAGAGCCTTATCCGCAGAAACCATATTTTTAGGTTCTACTGTTAACCACTCGTCGCATGATGTAAGCGCTGTAATGGCAAAAGCAAAAAGTAATATATATTTTTTTATCATCATCATTAATTATTAAAAGGTTACAGATAAAGTTAATGTTGGTCTGATTGAATATGGATAATCAGTTCCCCTTTCCTTTTTGATATTAGATAAGTAAAAAACATCTGCAATAGAACCTGTAACAGAAGCTTGAATCAGATGCCAAGGCTCAATTAGCTTTTGTGGTAACTGATAGCTAATATTTACGTTACTTAAAGCCAGCGTTTTTTCTGTAAACACAAATCGATCATTCGGATAAGTATTTTCATTACTGCTAATACTCTTAAAAGCTGTAATATCACCAGGTTGTTGCCATCTTGTATTTAATACTCTTCTATCCATATTATTAACAACATAAGCATTTTCTATACGTAATAAGGTATTATTCAATTTTTTAGCCCCATACCTTGCAGAAAAGGATAAATCAACCATTAAACTTTTATACCGTAACGAAGAACCTATTCTACCATTAATTTTGGGTAAGCTACTACCTACTGCAATTTTTCTAAGTTCTCCGGCTGATGTTGTTGTAATATTACCAGTTTCTGCATCCTCATAAATAACTTTTCCAGTTAAAGGATCTACACCCGGTGATTTTAAAACATACATATCATCCATTGATTCACCTTCCCTGTATTGATAATAAGTTCCATCACTATAGTTAGTTCCCTCAAAACGTTCATTAGCATCTTTAATGGCCTGAGATAACTTAACCAACTTATTATCATTATGATAAGCCCCCAATTTAATATACCACGAAATTTGTTTGGCTGGAATTCGTAACACATTAATACTTACATCTGCATCATATCCAATATTTCTTGTTGTTCCAAAGTTTTCAGTATATGAAGTATAACCATTTGAAAAAGGTAAACTTGCCTGCGATACTAAATTATCAGTGGTTTTTCGGTAATAGTTGAATACAACCCCTAAACGATTATTTAATAGCAGTACATCAACACCATAATTATGCTGTTTGGTATTTTGCCATTTCAAATTACTATTTCCAATAGCAGCTATGGTCATCCCTGTAATGTTTGTATACTGTTGATCTGTATCATAATTATAGGTTGTTAATGCCTGATAAGCAGAAAAATTTAACGACCCCGTTACCCCGTAAGAATATTTAAATTTAATTTGATTGATCAGGGGAAGATTATCTTGTATAAAACGTTCATTTCCTAAATCCCAAGCTAATCCTAATGAATAAAATGGTGCGAAACGACTCTCTTCTCCAAATGAAGAAGCTCCATCCATTCTGCCTGACACATCAAGAAAATATCTGTTATCATAATTATAGTTGAATAAGCCAGTAACACCTACACTACGAGCTGTTGATTCTGATGTACTTGGGCGCTCACCATAATAATTAATACCATTAGATATATCATTAAGTTTTTCATTCGTAAAACCTGTTACGATGATATTCATAGTTTCAGATTGACTTTGTAAGAGCTGACCACTTATACCTGCGTAAACCGAATGTTTTTTAAACGTTTTACCGTAGCTTAATGTAGACATGATTTGATAAGAGTTTTCATCTCTTGTTCCTTTCATATATCTACCTCGTGCCATTGGGTGAATATTTTGTATAATATTACTTGATGAAAGAGGAGAATCAAAATTATCAGTTCCTCCTTTGCGAATAGTAACACCTAAACTTGAATCCCACTTTAAATTGGAAGAAAAATTTACTACAATAGAGGTTTGGTTACGAATATTGGTGTAATCGGAAGTTGAGAAACTTGCTAATTTCGCATCATACAATGGATTATATTTATCCGGACCAAAAGTATCGTAAGACATAACCGGATCCCCGTTTTCGTCATAAGGACGCCAGTAAGGGTTCATATAATAATATTGAGAAAAACGACCATAAGGACTATTCACCCCTTTATTAAATCCTAACTCTATATGATTAGAAACATTAATTTTTTTGTAATTATACAGCAAATTAAGTCCGGCATTCACATTATCACGATTAGATCCTTTCATAGCTCCTGTTATCCTGTTATAGGAAACATTTAAGTTATAACGGAACTGCTCATCACCACCGCCAACACCTAATCTGTGATATTGCCCCACACCAATTCTTGTAGGTATATTTAACCAGTTGGTATTTACACCTTCCTGAACAGCTTTGTTGTTTTGATTAAATAATTCCTTTAAACGTAATTGCTCATCAATATCTTCGTTTGTATACAAACCAGCAATTTGTTCAATTTCAAGCTTTTCTTTAGAATTTAATAAATCGTATGAAGATAAATCAGGAATTTCGAAGTTTACACCTCCGGAATAAGTTACGCGTAATTTACCGGAAGGAGCACGCATAGAAGTAATAACCACTACTCCATTAGAACCTCTTGACCCATAAATAGCTGTGGCACTGGCGTCTTTTAACACAACAACCGATTCCACATCATTTTGGTTCATATCCAAAACCCTTTCTATACTAACTTCAAATCCATCCAATATAAACAAAGGAGTATTTAACTGCCCTCTTGATTCTTGCTGAAGTTGATTCACATCAGGAATTGATGATGCTCCGCGGATTTGAATATTCAAATTCGTATTATTAGGATCAGATCCGAAATTATTTTGTTCCTGAATATCTAACGATGGATCTATATTAGCAATCGTTCTAAGTAAGTTTCTGTTTCCCGAAGCCTGAATTTCTTTTTTTGTAATAATAGTAGCGGCACCGGTAAAACTTGCTTTGGGACGATCAAAAATTCCTGTAACAACAACTTCTCCCAAATCGTTAATCTCTGATTCCAGAACAATATTATAATCTGTCACATTAGGATCAATTGCTACCTTTTCATCTTTAAAACCAATAAATGACACTATAATAAGAGTCTCATCGCCTAATAATTGAACCTTAAACCTCCCATTATAATCAGTAATTGTATATAATACATTACCACCTTTTCTCATTACTCCAACAGTAGCACCTACCAGTGTTTCACCATCCTGATCTCTAATGGTTCCCTGAATATCCCTTACTTGATATTTCTTGACATCCTGGGGTTTATTTACTTTTTCCTCACGACTAATAACTACTATATTATCCTTAACATGATATGTATAGCCATTAGGCTCAAGGGCTTGTTTTAGTATTACTTCCCAAGAATTTTCATTAAAATTCACTTTTACTTCAGAAAGCGCCTGAACTACATCAGAGTTATATAAGAAATTAAAGTTAGTTTTTTCTTTAATATACTTAATTACTGTTTCTATTGAAACTGTTTTAAAGCTCGTATTTCCCTCCTGAATCCGCACCGATGGATTGGCAAAAACACTAGCTCCCAACCATAGAAAAAAACAATAGAACAATGTTTTTCTCCATCCTTTTTTGCATAAGTTTCCCATAAAAATAATTGTCTTTATTATTTATCAAATTAGATTAAAATTTATATTGTTATATAACCGGTTATTTTTTATAAAGTGTTATTACATTTCCATCAATAGAATACTCCATCATTTTTGTTAACGAAAGGGCATCCAACAATACATTAATTGACTCGTATCTCTTTAAATCCCCTGAAAATTCGATATTTTTAAGCTCTGCACTATTAAAAATTACTTTAACATTATACCATCTTTGCATCGTATTCATGATATCAACCAAACTTCGATTATTAAAAACAAAATTTCCGTCTTTCCATCCAACATATTCATCAATATTAACATTACGCTTTTCAAGGCTATTGTCTGTAAGCTTAATCTGCTCTCCTGGATTCAGATACAATTCAGTATGTATATAATCATTAAACGCAATTTTACCATGATCTAAAGTGACATAAGTATTTTCATCAGGATATGAAGTAATCCCAAATCCTGTTCCCAATACCTTTACATCACCCTTTGGCATGTGAACTATAAAAGGATGTTCCTTATCTTCGGCTACTTCAAAATATGCCTCTCCCTTTACTGTAACTTCACGTGTATTTCCTAAAAATTTTGCCGGGTGCTTTAAGTAGGAGTCTGCATTTAACCAGACTTTAGTACCATCACTCAGAACAATACTTGATTCTCCCCCCATAGGAACAACTAAAATATTTTCAACTAAACTATCTGAACTAACGATATCACTGTATGAGAAAGCTCCCTCCTGATATTTTACACCTATATTTTGCTTTTCATAAACAAAATCATTAGATGAAGCTGCAATTTCTTCCCCATTAGAAAGAATTAAGGTAGATTTTGCAATTCCAGGTTTGATAATATCCTGATTCATAGACCTTGTCTGACGCATCATATACAAACTAAACCCGACAATAATTAAAACAGACGCTGCAGCACTAAAAATCCATGGTTTAATATTTTTTCCTTTTCTTAACGCAACTAACGGGATATTTTCTATCGTGTTCATAAATCTTTTATATCCTTCTTGTGATGAAAAGCTTTCATAATTAGATAAGTGATTATTTAAATCATTATTCGACATTAAATCATTACATAATTTATCTAATCTCTTATTATTTAACGAATCAACAGTTTCATTTTCAACAGCATTAATAATATTTTGCATTACTAATTTTGATTCTTTATGTAGCTTTTCACTATTTTTCATCGTCGTGCTTTTATATAATGACACACTCATACTCAGAAGGGGTGTCATTAAAACAAAAAAATATCACTTTTTTTTTACAGCCCCCCATTTTGTAACACATGCAACTATAATATAATGGCATTTTTAATTTCAACATCAATTACATTAACATTAAAATCGCAATAACTATATGAGAGAACTTAATTAAGTAGGATTAGAGTATATTACAACATTAGATAACAATACGTCATTAATGATTATACATCATATCAATTGAGAAAAATAATATTGTAATAAATAACTTTGAAACATTCATTTGTGAACTTAAACTTTTAAAAGCTCTTTGTCTGTATGTTTTAATTGTATTAATACTAATATCTAATTCTTCAGCTATCTCTGTCCAGGCATAGCCTTTTAACCGAAGTAATATTACTTCTTTTTGTTGTGCAGGTAAATTATTTATATGATGATAAAGCAATCTCACTACTTCCTCTTTCAATGTCTCCTCATAAACTTCTTCACTATCAAAAGCATCTTTATCCTCTATATATTCTACGTTATCATCTTGAGTTTTTTGATTTCGGATATGATTTAGAGAGCGATGATAACAACTTTTGTACAAGTAATAGGTTAAGTTTTTAACTTCAGTGAAATTTTGCTGAGATTTCCATAAACCAACAAAAACCTCCTGAACAACATCCTGAGCTAATTCTCTATTTCTTATAAAACGATCAACATAAGAGCATAATGAAGGGTAATAATGATCAAATAAAATATGCCAGGATGTTTTATCCTTTTCATTTACTACATTTAATATTCTTTCATGTGATAATTTCATATTCCACTCCACCAATAGTTCACAAAATTATAAAAATATTATAACACATCTCATTTTCGTAAATGTTCATTACAAAAAAATATTATTTTATTTACTTACCCCCAATCAAAGACATAACAAAAAAAATAATTTACAATTAAATACTATTTTGTAATATCAAATACAAAACCACTACGTTTTTGTAAACATAGTAAAAAAGTAACCTACTATAAACAAAGTATATAAAACAATTGGTTTAACCATTGTAATAAGAAATTCAAAAAATATAATTATGGAAGTTCATTTTTACGAAAAACCTGGATGTATTAATAATACAAAACAAAAAAAAATATTGGCAGAAAAAGGGTATGCCGTATTAGCCTATAATATTCTAACCCATGAATGGACTACTGATGAACTAAAAACATTTATGTCAGATCGTCCAGTTAAAGAATGGTTTAACATGAGTGCTCCTAGAATTAAAAGTGGTGAGGTTTCCATAACTGATTTTTCTGAAGAAACTGCCCTAGAGGCAATGGTTAAAGATCCTTATCTAATTAAAAGACCTCTTATTCATTATAAAGAAGAATATGGTTGTGGATTTGATAGTAAACTAGCGACTGACTTAATCAATGGCATAAATGTAGATTCATTACTATCATGTCCAAAAATGGCAGAAAACAATAGTTGTGATGATCTTAGCTCAAAATAAGATATCTTTTTATCTTTTTATTTATTTTTGAGGCAGGAAAACTACACACTTATGAAGAAGCTAATTGTATTTGACCTGGACTTTACCTTGTGGGATGCAGGAGGAACTTGGTGCGACTGTACCAATCCTCCATACAAAAGAATAAATGGACATGTTGAGGATTCTAATGGAAGTAAAATAAAATTATATCCTGATGTAGTAGATATTCTTTCTGAATTAAAAGAGCAGAGTTTTTCTTTGGCTTTAGCATCCCGAACAGAAGCTCCATCCTGGGCTCAACAACTACTCAAACTATTAGATATTGAACACTTCTTCAATCATCAGGAGATTTATCCGGGAAGTAAAATTCAACATTTTACACAACTGCAAAAAGCAACTGGCATTTCATATTCTAATATGATATTTTTTGATGATGAGATGCGAAATATCAAAGAAGTGGGAAACTTAGGTGTTCAAGCAGTTTATGTAGAAGAAGGCATCAATTCCAATTTAGTTTTCCAAGCAATTAAATCTTAATATGAACTTTTAATAGAGGATCGAAACCATATATAATATGAAGGCAATAACACTATCTGCAGACCAACAAAAAGCAATTGAAAAATTTCAAAAAGATGAAATCAATAGTCATTATACCTACTTAAAATTATCCAAAACAATTAAAGATCCTCATAATTCGGATGTTTTAAGAAAGATTGCCAACGATGAAAAAATACATTATGATTTATTAAAACGTTATAGTGGAAAAGAAATAGCTCCGAATAAGCTTAAAATTTGGTGGTTCTTTTTGCTTGCCAGATTTTTTGGGATTACATTCGGAGTAAAACTTCTTGAAAGAAAAGAAGAAAAAGCACAATCAGAATACTCTAAATACGTAGAATCCATACCAGATTTTCAAGAAATAATTGAACATGAAGAAAAACATGAAAAACAATTAATTGATCTGCTCAATGAAGAAAGACTTAAATATGTTGGCTCTATTGTATTAGGTTTAAATGATGCTCTTGTTGAGTTAACAGGAAGTTTAGCTGGTTTTTCACTTGCCATGCAAAATTCAAAAATTATTGCCATGGCAGGGTTGATAACAGGAATAGCTGCATCATTTTCTATGGCTGCCTCTGACTATCTTTCGCAAAAAGCAGATGGTGAATCAAAAGATGCTTTAAAATCTTCATTATATACAGGAGTTGCCTATATTATAACTGTTGCTTTACTAATACTCCCTTATTTATTTATCGAAAATTACCTTATTTGTTTAGCCATAACTTTATCTATAGCCATCTTGATAATTCTTGGTTTTAATTATTATATCGCCATTGCAAAAGATCTTAATTTTAAACGAAGATTTGCTGAAATGGCTCTAATTAGCTTGGGTGTTTCTGCATTATCATTCTTTATTGGATTTGCAGTCAAAAACATTTTTGGAATTGAAATCTAAAATAAACATACAGTTACTTTACACTAGCAACATTACATACCAACAATCAATTAATCAACATTTTAAACAAAATAATCTTAGCTTGAAATATTTTAGGATTTATATATCTTTTTTTCTTTTATATTTGTAGCCAAAAATTTAGCAATGGATCCAAATAAAGGAAAGACAGATTTAGTGAACAGATTGAGTCCTGAAGAGTTAAAGGAAAAATTATTAAAGGAAACTTTTAAACGTAAAACCGTCTCTTTTTATAGATATATTATTATTGATAATCCACAAAAAGTAAGAGATGAACTTTACCAATTGTGGAGTAAATTAAACTGCTTGGGCAGAATATACATTGCTTACGAAGGAATTAATGCACAAATGAATGTGCCTGAACACAACTGGGATAAATTTACTGAAGCCATACATAAAAATATCTATTTAAAAGATATCCCTTTTAAAATTGCAGTTGAAGATGACGGAAAATCATTTATTAAACTTCAAATAAAGGTACGTAAAAAAATAGTTGCAGATGGATTAAAAGAATCTGATTATGATGTTACTAATGTTGGTAAACATCTTAATGCCATAGAATGGAATGAAGCCATTGAACAGGGAGCTACTATAGTAGATATGCGTAATTTCTACGAAAGTGAAATTGGCCATTTCGAGGGAGCTTTACTGCCTCAGGCTGAAACATTTGCAAAGGAATTACCTGAAGTTCTGGACTTATTAAAAGGTAAAGAAAACGAAAAAGTTCTTCTTTATTGCACAGGAGGAGTTAGGTGCGAAAAAACCAGTGCTTATTTAAAACATCATGGATTTAATGATGTGAACCAACTGTATGGAGGAATAATTAACTACAAACACGAGATTGATCAATTAAACAAAGAAAGTAAGTTTAAAGGAAAAAATTTCGTATTCGATAATCGTTTAGGAGAACGAATTAGTAATGAAGTAGTAAGCCATTGTCATCAATGTGGTGAACCATGTGATACACATACAAATTGTGCCAATATCCGATGTAACTTATTATTTTTACAATGCCCTAAATGTGCTGAAAAATACAATAACACATGTTCTGATAATTGTAATGAATATGTTCTGTCTACGCCACAAAAACGTATTGAGCTTGAACAAATTCATACCTACAGACCTTTTAAAAGATACTACCGTAAGGTGTAATCACCTTAAATTACTATTTAAATTTCTGGCAAACTATTCAACCGCTCTTCCTTATTTCTGGAATGAGTAGTTGGATAGTTTCACATTTATTAAATAATAAAACAGTTTATTTAAGAATATTTATTAGAGATACATTCTACCTTTGCCTGATAACATACACATTATGAACAAAGGAATTTATTACGCTATTTTTACCGCATTTTTATGGGGGTTTTTAGCTATCGGATTAAAAGTTGCTGTAAATATTATTCCTGCTATAACCGTTACATGGTTTAGGTTTACGCTGGCCTTTTCAACCATGGTTCTCTTTTATTCTTTCAGACAAAAAGAAAAGCTTTCAATCATAAAACGACCTCCTTTGTTTGCGATTTTGGCAGGAGTATTTCTAGGCTGTAATTATGTGGGCTTTATTTCTGGAGTGCAAATGACAACTCCAACGATTGCTCAGGTATTTGCGCAAGTTGGTCCTGCTGTTTTGGCGTTTTCGTCTATCTTCTTGTTTAAAGAAAAAATGAGTCCTCGGCAAATTATCGGCTTAATTGTGGTAATTATTGGAATGCTTGTTTTTTATAAAGATAAAATGTCGATGATTACCATAAATGAGGATATACAACAATTTAACATTGGAGTATTTGTTCTTATTTTTGGAGCATTGACATGGGTTTTATATGCTATTTTTCAAAAGAAAGTAGTCAACAACTTTGATCCATTACAACTTAATCTGATCATTTTTGGAGTTCCTGCTCTATTATTAACTCCTGTAGCTGAATTTAAAGCCTTTGCTAATTTATCTTTAACTCAATGGTTACTCATGGTATATCTGGGCTTAAACACTTTATTGGCATATGGTAGCCTGGCTCTTGCTTTTAAATACACAGAAGCCAATAAGGTTAGTGTTATTGTTACACTAAACCCGTTGATTACTTTCTCTACCATGATATTCTTAAGCTACTACCATGTATCGTGGATTAGTCCTGAAACTTTTTCATTTTTAACTATAATCGGTGCAGTAATGGCACTAATGGGAGTAGTTTTAGCAGTTTTAAAAAGTAAGAAGTAGTTTGCAAGCATACGAAATTGTAACTACTTTAGAATACTTTTATGCGAACTAGTCAATCTATGAATAAAATTATTTTTGTATTCCTTTGTCTTTTAACATTACCTTCTTTCACCTTTTTGCCAAAGGATAAGGATTATAAATATACACCCGATCAAATAGATATTTACAAAACTATTGATTCTGTTCATTTGCGTCTTGAAGTTTTCTTTCCTGAAATTAAAAAACATAAAAAGAAACCTGCTATTGTATTCTTTTATGGTGGAGGATGGAAATATGGATCCATAAACCAATTTGCCCCTCATGCTGAATACTATTCAAAAAAAGGGTTTGTAACCTTCTTAGTTGATTATCGAGTTGAAGAAAGATACCACACGACTCCTTTTGATGCTGTAGAAGACGCAAAATCAGCCATTAGATATATTAAAGAAAATTGCACTAAATATAATATTGACAGTTCAAAAGTTATTGCCTGTGGAGGATCTGCAGGTGGACATTTAGCTGCTTCTACTGCTTTAATAACTAAATATAACGACGAGTTTGATCATTTAAATATAAGCTCGATTCCTTCAGCACTAATTCTTTTTAATCCGGTTATTGACAACGGTCCCAATGGCTATGGTTATGAAAGAATTGGTAATGAGTATAATTCCTTCTCACCTATTCACAATATAAAAGCAGGAGCACCGCCAACAATAATCCTTATTGGAACAAAAGATCAACTCATACCTGTTGAAACTGTTGAGTTGTATAAATTAAAAATGGATAGCGTAGGAAGTTATTGTGAATTAAAATTGTACAAAGATCAGAAACATGGATTTTTTAATTACAAATACACCAATAACTTTAACAGTACAATTGAGGATATTAACCAGTTTTTAATTCATCTACATTACTTAAAAAAGTAAAAACAATATAGGTAATTTATTTTCAAATTATGATCACTCTAAAATCAACAATAGTCTTCAACTTGCGACCTTGGAAATTCGATGATATTCCCAGTGTAACAAAAAATGCAAACAACTGGAATATTGCTAAAAATTTATCAAATAAATATCCCCATCCATACACAAATGATGATGCAAAGGTTTTTATTGATTCAGTATCTAAAGATAAATCCATGAGTATTTTTGCAATTGAAGTTGATAACGAAGCAATTGGTAGCATAGGAATTCATCCGCAAACTGATATTCATTGTAAAAATGCTGAAATTGGGTATTGGTTAGCCGAACCTTATTGGGGAAAAGGAATTGCTACAGAGGCCATCAGATGGATGATAAATTATGCTTTTGATCATTATCACATAAACAGAATTTATGCTACGGTTTTTGGAACTAATATAGCATCACAAAGAGTATTGCTTAAAAACAATTTTACATTGGAAGCTACTTTAAAGAAAACAATCTATAAAAAAGGATCTTATTACGATGAGTTAATTTATTCTTTGAGAAAAGAAGCTTTACAATAAAAAGCCAATTGCTAAAAAATAACAATTGGCTTTTTGTATTTACATTAACTTAATTGAAAACTTCTTTAATCGTTCATCCAACATATGATTTGGTATGATTGATTTTATCGTATCCGCAACAGCATTAATCATTTTTTCTTTAATGAAGTTATTTTTTATAACAACTGAGATTTCTCTGATAGCAGGGGGATTGTTAATCTCTCTAACATTTATTTGCTGATCTTCGGTTAAAAAATCCATATGTAATTCCGGAATTACAGAATACCCTCCGTTGATATCCACTATTCTTACTAAAGTATCAATACTTCCAGCCTCAAATGTATGATTATAGGGTAATGATCGCTGACAGAAATTAAATATCTGATCTCGCAAGCAATGGCCTTCTTCAAGTATCCATAAATTATCCTGAGGTAAATTTGTAGCCGATAGTGGAACATCCCTTAATGGATGATCTTTTGAAAAATAGGCTAAAAACTTTTCATAATACAATGGTATTTCAAAAAACTCTTCCTCTTCTAAAGGCGTTGCAGCAATAAACATATCAACACTCTCCCTCTTTAAAGCCTGAATCAATGTTTCCGTATTCATCTCTGAAATGATTAATTGGATTTCAGGATAATTGACTTTAAAATTTTTGATAAACTGAGGAATCAGATAAGGCGATAACGTTGGAATAACCCCTATACGTAATGGTCCTGATAGAACTTCTGTTTCATCAACTATAACCTGCTTTACTTTATTTAGTTCTCTTAGTGTAGCTTCCGCCTGATTTATAATTCTTAATCCAATTTCGGTGGGTTCTATAGGATGCTTACTCCTATCAAATATGGATACATCTAATTCATTCTCTAATTTTTGAATCATCATACTTAATGTAGGCTGAGTAACACCGCATTCTTTTGATGCTGTAACAAAATGTCTGAATTTATTTAAGGCAACAATATACTCTAACTGCTGAATAGTCATGACTTATAGTTTTTATTTATACAAATATAGATAATATCTGTTTGATTTATATCAAGCACCACCCTACATTTGTATCAGAAACAAAAGAAAAAAGTTTAACAAATAAAAAATTTAAAACTATGTCACAAATTGGAAAAGAAGTAGTAGACTTTAAAGTTCAAGCTTACGCAAACGAAAAATTCGAAACTGTATCAAAAGAAGATACTTTAGGAAAATGGGCAATCTATTTTTTCTATCCGGCAGACTTTACATTTGTTTGTCCAACAGAACTAGAAGACCTTGCTAACAGTTATGATGAGTTTAAAGCTACTGGTACAGAAATTTATTCAGTTTCTACAGATTCACACTTCGTTCATAAGGCATGGCATGATGCTAGCGAAACTATTAAAAAGATTAAATATCCAATGCTTGCTGATCCAACAGGTGTTCTTTCAAGAGGCTTTGATGTAATGATTGAAGAAGATGGTATGGCGGAAAGAGGAACTTTCATTGTAAATCCTGCTGGTGAAATCGTTTCTTACGAAGTAGTTGCTGGAAACGTTGGTAGAAATGCTGAAGAATTATTAAGAAAATTAAAAGCACTTCAATTCGTAGCAGAACATCCATCAGAAGTATGCCCTGCTAAATGGAAAGAAGGTGCTGAAACATTAAAACCAAGTATTGATCTTGTAGGTGTTATTTAATTCATAAAAAATTATTAATCCCAAGGGAGAGTTCATCTCTCCCTAAAAATTTAAAGACATGTTAGAACAAGCTATAAAAGACCAGTTAAAAACCGTATTTGGAACATTAAAAAGTAATTTTTCATTTGCAGTAGAAGTTGCAGATAACCATTCACAAAAAAAAGAACTTATTGAATTACTAACTGACGTGGCTTCATGTTCAGATAAGCTCTCTGTAGAAGAAAATAATGGAACAGATCTTTCTTTCATAATAAAAAAAGACAATCAGCCTTTGAATATCAAGTTCAGAGCTGTTCCAACTGGTCATGAGTTTTCATCTTTATTGGCAGCAATTCTTAATGCTGATGGCATTGGAAAAAATTTACCTGATGAATTAATTACTGCAAAAATTAAAAGTTTAAAAGGGCCAATAGAACTCAAAAGCTATATTTCTTTAACATGTACAAATTGTCCTGAAGTAGTTCAGGCTTTAAATGTAATGGCGCTTTTAAATCCTGATATTAAGCATACTATTATTGATGGATCCATTAATCAAAGTGAAGTAGATGAATTAAAAATTCAGGCAGTACCTACTGTATTTGCTAATGGAGAATTATTACATGTAGGGCGATCTTCATTAGGAGAATTAATAAGTAAGATTGAAAAACAAGTTGGTACAGAGAATCTAACAGAGTCTATTACTGTTAATAAGGAATATGATGTTGCGGTAGTTGGAGGTGGTCCTGCTGGTGTTTCTGCAGCCATCTATTCTGCTAGAAAAGGTTTTTCGGTAGCTCTTATTGCTGAAAAAGTTGGAGGTCAGGTAACCGAAACTGTATCTATAGAAAATATGATTTCAGTTCCACAAACTACCGGATCAAAACTTTCTTCAGATTTAATGAAACATTTACGTGAGTATCCTATCGATATTTTAGAAAACCGTTTGGTTGAAAAAGTTGATATTGTTGATGGATATAAGCAATTAAAAACAACTTTAGGAGAAGTAATCACCACTCCTGCAATGATTATTGCAACAGGAGCCAGTTGGAGGAAACTTGGTGTTCCTGGAGAGGATCAATATATTGGATCCGGAGTTGCATTTTGTACTCACTGTGATGGTCCATTCTATAAGAATAAAAAAGTTGTAGTTATTGGCGGAGGTAATTCAGGTCTTGAAGCGGCTATTGATCTATCGTCAATAGCATCTGAAGTAACGGTATTTGAGTTTATGGATGAACTTAAGGGCGATCAGGTTTTACAAGATAAATTGAAAACAAAATCGAATGTAAAAATCCTAACTGGTATTGAAACTAGAAATATTGAAGGTGATGGTTCAAAAGTAACAGGTATTCAATATAAAGTCAGAAGTACGGGTGAAGAAAATAAATTGGTTATTGACGGAGTATTTGTTCAGATTGGATTAAAACCAAACAGTCAGGTTTTTAGTGAAGTGGTTAATACTAATCGCATGGGCGAAATAGAAATTGACGCCGCCTGTAGAACAAGTAAACCAGGTATTTATGCAGCAGGAGATGTTTCTGTTGTTCCCTACAAACAAATAGTTGTAGCAATGGGAGAAGGTTCAAAAGCGGCCTTATCAGCTTTTGAAGATAATATTAAGAATCTTCAATTAGCAAATTAAAAGTTAAAACATTTACCATACTATATAAAAAAGGAAGCTATCAATTTCCCCCGATAGCTTCCTTTTATTTATTATTTAAACTTCTTAATAATATCTTTTACCGCATCTTTATGAATGGTAAATCCCATCATTTTAAGCTTTATATAATCTTCGTGGAAAAAGTAATATCCAAATTTAGGATCACTCTCTCCTACATTACGTGAACCGGAACTGGAATCTTTAATTAAATACCAATCTTTACCTGTTCCCTTATAGTTTTCTAAATAGCCAACCAAATGCATACCATGATCATCAGTTGTGGTTTCATTTGAAAATCTGAATTGACGAGCATCTTCATTAATATACTCAGATGGAATATCATAATCCGGAATTATAGCACAATTGGTTTCTCTGCTAAACCCAGTCTCAGAAACATCACCACCAATACTTAACGTATATCCCTTTTTTACTGCATTTTTTATGGTTTTCATAAAATCATCTAAAGGAATGTTATAATAATCCTTACTATGCCACCAGTTATCAGGCACTTTATATTCAACTAATTGCCAATATGGCTCCTGCTTATACGAAAGAATTTCTACATAATCATCTGGATTTAATTTTAGATAATCATTCAAATAAGATTTTGGATCATACGATTTTCCATCAACAGTAAATGAAGTTGGAGGAACACCTATATAATGATTCATGATAGATTTGATTGTTTCTAAACCAAACTCAATATTCCATGCATTGCTTTCTTTTAATGAAACTAAGAATGCTTTCATTTCTTCAAACATCTTTGCATGAGTATGAAACTTTCTGCTGTCAATTAATCCTGTATATTCATTTTTAGGAACAGTTCCATATTCCTTCATAATACGAGCAACAGCATTACCTTCTGAACCTTCATCAAAATTAGAGTCTCCTCGTTTTTCAATAAAACGTCTGGCCTTTTCTACATACTCCCAATAAACAGTATAAAGCTCTGATATTTCAACTTTCTTACCGGTTAATCTTAATACTTCAGTTTCGTAAAATGAAGTTGTCGAAAAACACCAGCAAGTACCGGTATTTCCTTGCGATTCTACATTTTGACACCAGGCTGTTGTATACAAAGAGGGATCATTGGGTAAATCCATTTCTGACTGATCCATAATGAATCTTGTATATGCATTCTTATCCTCATTTTCTAATGAATCATTAACTGCATTTACATCTTTTAAAATAGATTCATAATAGAAACCTTTTCCTTTTTCTATAATCTGAATTTTTGCTTTATCCTTATTGCTTTGTGCATTCAATGATGACACAACTACGAAAAAGCTTAATGTTAGTAATTGTTTAAACATAATTCTTTATTTTATTGTAATAACATCAAATTTTCTTTTGTTTTTATAAACTTACCCCTATAAAAACAGCCATAAAAGTAGAATTAAATACTTTTATATAAATTGATCAATAACAGGTTTTAAGTATTTTAACACCAATTTTATTATCAAATACTTCCATTTCTCTATCAATGCTATATTTTTGTCCTCAAATCAAAATATAAACTTCCAGATGGAATATATTGAATATGATATCAAACAAATAATTAATGAAAAACTCAAAGGTTCTATTATCCATAATAGTGTTGAGTTGAACTGTGAATTATTTGGTACTGATCTCAATAATGTATATGATAGTTATATTTATTATAGTAATGAAGTGGATGGAATAATTGATGTGTATGCTGATTTTAATTGTACCATTATTGATGGTTATGACGAAAGACCTACCAGAGGTAGTTTTAAAGGAAAATTTATTCTCGACTATAAAAGTTTCATAGAAGATAGTTGCGAAGTTAGTATCTAGTAATAAATTGATACCTCAATTTTAAATGATATACTTTTAATTTTATTCGCTGCTATTTTCACTTCATTAAAAATTACTGAATACATTATAATACTCAAAACAATTTTCTTATTGCTATGTTCCTGTAACATTAAAACTCACTTAAAAAGAGAAAATTGAACATACTCATAGTTGGACAAGGATTAGCAGGAACGATAGTATCATTTAAATTAATTCAAAAAGGACATTCTGTAACAGTTATTGATGATCCTTCTTTTCAAAAATCTTCTTTAGTCGCAGGTGGCATGGTAAATCCCATTGTTTTCAGAAGATTGACAAAATCATGGATGATTGATGAATTATACCCTGAGTTTATTAAAACATGTTATGATTTAGAATCCTTTTTAGAAACTAAACTCTTTCATCAAAAACCTATCTATAAAATATTTGGAAAGGATGAAGATAAATTTTGGCAAAAAAAATTTTGGGATAATGAATTAGACAAGTATATTAATGAACAACCTCAATATTCTCCTATATCTAATTTCATAAATACGCCATTTGGCTATGGTATCGTAAAAGAAGGAGGTTGGTTTGATATACAGACCCTAATCAATACATTTAAAAATTATTTATCCCAAAATTCATCATTGGCTGAAACTCATTTCAATATATCCACAGACCTACAATTCAAATCTGGCAAGATTTTATGGAAAAAAAATTCTTATGATAAAGTAATCCTGTGTACTGGAAGTTATTGTGCTAATAACAATTACTTTGACAAAGTAAAGTTTAAAAATACATTAGGCGAGGTCCTTACTTTTAAAAGCAAGGATTATAATGGGAACAATATTGTCTCAAAAAACATTTTCATCTTACCTGTTCATGAGCAAAAATATAAAACAGGTTCAACTTTTAGCTGGGATTACACAGATATAACTCCAACAGAGGATGGAAAACAAGAAATTCTTGAGAAACTAAATAAAATAGCCGATTTTAATTTCACCATAGATGATCATCAGGCTGGTGTAAGACCTACAACCCACGACAGAAGACCTGTTGTTGGATTTTTAAAAGATAATCCTCACATAGGAATCTTGAATGGACTGGGTTCAAAAGGTATTCTTCTTTCACCTTGGACTGCAAATCAACTTATTCAAAAAATAGAAAATCCTGAGTTTGTAATACATCAGGAAATTGACGTAAACAGGTATTATAATTAAATATTGTGCATGATCCATTATATTCCTTTGGGATTTGATTGTATTTAATAACAAACCCCTATAAACGCAAAAAGAGCAACCGAAACATGTTCGATTGCTCTTTTTTAAAAGTCGGCGGCGACCTACTCTCCCACAGTACGCAGTACCATCGGCGCTAATGGGCTTAACTTCTCTGTTCGGAATGGGAAGAGGTGGAGCCCCATCGCTATAACCACCTGAATGTCTTTGTAAAGGTTACATGGTTTATGGTATCAGGGTGATATGGTTATTACCCTTTACCTTGTTTCCTTGCTACCTTTTTTACATACCAGCTTCAATCAAAATCACAGTCTTCACTATTACGCCCAACTAAAAGTTTCGGGTAATTAGTACTGCTCGGCTTTGATGTTACCACCTTTACACCTGCAGCCTATCAACGTCATCGTCTTTAACGTCCCTCAAGGATATCTCATCTTGAAGCAGGCTTCGTGCTTAGATGCTTTCAGCACTTATCCCTTCCAAACTTAGCTACCCAGCAATGCTCCTGGCGGAACAACTGGTGCACCAGAGGTTTGTCCAACGCGGTCCTCTCGTACTAACGTCAGGTCTTCTCAAATATCCTACGCCCACAACAGATAGGGACCGAACTGTCTCACGACGTTCTGAACCCAGCTCGCGTGCCACTTTAATGGGCGAACAGCCCAACCCTTGGGACCTTCTCCAGCCCCAGGATGTGACGAGCCGACATCGAGGTGCCAAACCGCTCCGTCGATATGAGCTCTTGGGAGCGATCAGCCTGTTATCCCCGGAGTACCTTTTATCCTTTGAGCGATGGCCCTTCCATGCGGAACCACCGGATCACTATGTCCTACTTTCGTACCTGGTCGACTTGTCGGTCTCACAGTCAAGCTTCCTTGTGCCATTACACTCTGCGGACGGTTACCAATCGTCCTGAGGAAACCTTTGAAAGCCTCCGTTACTCTTTTGGAGGCGACCACCCCAGTCAAACTACCCACCAAACAATGTCCTCATTGCTGAGTTAGGCCACAGATAAGCAAAGGGTCGTATTTCAAGGGTGACTAAACTACACCTGGCGATGCAGCATCAACGTCTCCGACCTATCCTACACATTACTTACCCACAACCAATGTTAAGTTGCAGTAAAGGTTCACGGGGTCTTTCCGTCCCGTTGCGGGTAATCGGCATCTTCACCGATACTACAATTTCACCGAGCTCATGGTTGAGACAGTGTGCACATCGTTACACCATTCGTGCAGGTCGGAACTTACCCGACAAGGAATTTCGCTACCTTAGGACCGTTATAGTTACGGCCGCCGTTTACTGGGGCTTCAATTCAAACCTTCGCTTACGCTAAGCTCTCCTCTTAACCTTCCAGCACCGGGCAGGTGTCAGGCCTTATACGTCTTCTTTCGAATTTGCAAAGCCATGTGTTTTTGATAAACAGTCGCATGCACCATTTCTCTGCGGCCTACCGAAGTAGGCGCCCCTTTTCCCGAAGTTACGGGGCTAATTTGCCGAGTTCCTTAACCATGAATCACTCGAGCGCCTTAGTATACTCAACCCAACTACGTGTGTCCGTTTACAGTACGGGCTCCTATACTCGCTTTTCTTGGTACTGGCTGCTTCTCTTCGCTTCGGCCGAAGCCTAGGCTCAACGTACTATTCCGTCAGTACGTAGAAATCTCACCAATACGTCACTTTTGTCGTATAGCAGGTGCAGGAATATTAACCTGCTCTCCATCCACTACCCCTTTCGGGTTCGCGTTAGGTCCCGACTAACCCTGATCCGATTAGCGTTGATCAGGAAACCTGAGTCTTTCGGCGTGCGGGTTTCTCGCCCGCATTATCGTTACTTATGCCTACATTTGCTTTTCTAACCGCTCCACATAACATCACCATTATGCTTCAAGGCTGTTAGAATGCTCCCCTACCACTTGTACAATGTACAAATCCATAGCTTCGGTAGTATACTTATGCCCGATTATTATCCATGCTCGATCGCTCGACTAGTGAGCTGTTACGCACTCTTTAAATGAATGGCTGCTTCCAAGCCAACATCCTAGCTGTCTATGCAATCAAACCGCGTTTGTTCAACTTAGTATACATTTGGGGACCTTAGCTGATGGTCTGGGTTCTTTCCCTTTCGGACACGGACCTTAGCACCCATGCCCTCACTCCTATTCATCATCTTACAGCATTCGGAGTTTATCAGGAGTTGATAGGCGGTGAAGCCCTCTCGTCCAATCAGTAGCTCTACCTCTGTAAGATTAAAATAAGGCTGCACCTAAATGCATTTCGGGGAGTACGAGCTATTTCCAGGTTTGATTGGCCTTTCACCCCTACCCACAGTTCATCCAAATACTTTTCAACGTAAACTGGTTCGGTCCTCCATTCCGTGTTACCGGAACTTCAACCTGACCATGGGTAGATCACCTGGTTTCGCGTCTAGCGCAGCTAACTATTTCGCCCTATTCAGACTCGCTTTCGCTTCGGCTCCGTTGCTGAACAACTTAACCTCGCTAACTACGACTAACTCGTAGGCTCATTATGCAAAAGGCACGCCGTCACCATATAATGGCTCCGACCGCTTGTAAGCGCACGGTTTCAGGTACTATTTCACTCCCCTGTTCGGGGTACTTTTCACCTTTCCCTCACGGTACTGGTTCACTATCGGTCTTTCAGGAGTATTTAGCCTTACCAGATGGGCCTGGCAGATTCACACAGAATTTCACGTGTTCCGCGCTACTCAGGATACTACTAGATTTTATTTGCTTACGTGTACAAGACTGTCACTTTCTACGGTTGTTCTTTCCAAAACATTCCACTTCACGCATAAAACCACAACGTAGTCCTACAACCCCAATGTTGCCTAAACAACATTGGTTTGGGCTAGTCCCCGTTCGCTCGCCACTACTTAGGGAATCACTATTGTTTTCTTCTCCTCCAGGTACTTAGATGTTTCAGTTCCCTGGGTTTGCCCCCCGAAGGGTGACTGGTCATCAACCAGCCGGGTTGCCCCATTCAGAAATCTGCGGATCAATAAATATTTGCTTCTCCCCGCAGCTTATCGCAGCTTATCACGTCTTTCTTCGCCTCTGAAAGCCTAGGCATCCACCGTACGCCCTTGCTTACTTTCTTGTTGGTTTCGCTTATGCTTTGCGCATAGCTAACCTATGATTTTGATTGTTTTGCCAATATGTCAATGTACGTTTCTCGCTTTTTGCGAAATGTGAAATGCACTACTTATTAATTAGTAGTAAGTTGTCAGTACTAAGTTCTCAGTTGATTGTCTAAAGCTTATCACTTTTTACTTTCTACTTTTAACTTTGTACTATTGTTAAAACTCTCTCCAGAAAGGAGGTGTTCCAGCCACACCTTCCGGTACGGCTACCTTGTTACGACTTAACCCTAGTTATCAGTTTTACCCTAGGCCGCTCCTTACGGTAACAGACTTCAGGTACCCCCGACTTCCATGGTTTGACGGGCGGTGTGTACAAGGCCCGGGAACGTATTCACCGCGTCATTGCTGATACGCGATTACTAGCGAATCCAGCTTCACGGAGTCGAGTTGCAGACTCCGATCCGAACTGAGACAGGCTTTAGAGATTAGCATCACATCGCTGTGTAGCTGCCCTTTGTACCTGCCATTGTAACACGTGTGTAGCCCTGGACGTAAGGGCCGTGCTGATTTGACGTCATCCCCACCTTCCTCGCGGTTTACACCGGCAGTCTTGTTAGAGTCCCCACCTTGACGTGCTGGTAACTAACAACAGGGGTTGCGCTCGTTATGGGACTTAACCCGACACCTCACGGCACGAGCTGACGACAACCATGCAGCACCTTGTAAATAGTCCGAAGAAAAGAGCATCTCTGCTCTATGCAATCTACATTTAAGTCCAGGTAAGGTTCCTCGCGTATCATCGAATTAAACCACATGTTCCTCCGCTTGTGCGGGCCCCCGTCAATTCCTTTGAGTTTCATTGTTGCCAACGTACTCCCCAGGTGGATTACTTAATGCTTTCGCTCAGTCGCTGACGATGTATTGCCAACAACGAGTAATCATCGTTTACGGCGTGGACTACCAGGGTATCTAATCCTGTTCGCTCCCCACGCTTTCGTGCATCAGCGTCAATTATAGCTTAGTAAGCTGCCTTCGCAATCGGTGTTCTGTGTTATATCTATGCATTTCACCGCTACACAACACATTCCGCCTACCTCAACTAAATTCAAGACTATCAGTATCAATGGCAGTTTTACAGTTGAGCTGCAAGATTTCACCACTGACTTAATAGTCCGCCTACGCACCCTTTAAACCCAATAAATCCGGATAACGCTCGCATCCTCCGTATTACCGCGGCTGCTGGCACGGAGTTAGCCGATGCTTATTCATACGGTACCTTCAAAAAGCTTCACGAAGCTCACATTATTCCCGTATAAAAGCAGTTTACAACCCATAGGGCAGTCTTCCTGCACGCGACATGGCTGGTTCAGCCTTGCGGCCATTGACCAATATTCCTCACTGCTGCCTCCCGTAGGAGTCTGGTCCGTGTCTCAGTACCAGTGTGGGGGACCTTCCTCTCAGAACCCCTAGACATCGTCGCCTTGGTGAGCCGTTACCTCACCAACTAGCTAATGTCACGCATGACCATCTTATACCGCCGAAACTTTACTTGTCTTACCATGCGGTAAAACAAGACTATAGGGTATTAATCCAAATTTCTCTGGGCTATCCCCTTGTATAAGGCAGGTTTCATACGCGTTACGCACCCGTGCGCCGGTCGTCAGCGGAAGCAAGCTTCCCTGTTACCCCTCGACTTGCATGTGTTAGGCCTGTCGCTAGCGTTCATCCTGAGCCAGGATCAAACTCTTCGTTGTATAAAAATTGTTTTGCCAACTAAATGGCTATAATTCCTTACAAGAGTTTTAACTCAAAGAACAAACTTTACTTTCCTTTTATTAAGTGTGCATTTCAATATTTTCAAAGAACGTTTTCCTCTTTATTCAGCATCAAGGCATAAATAAATCAGAACTCTTTATATCTTGTAAACTCATTTAAGACTCTTCTTAAATAATGTTTATTTCAATCTTTTTTTTACTCTCTAACCTTCGTTAAAGTGTCGCTCTAAAAGCGGATGCAAAGATAACAACTTTATTTTCTCTTCTCCAAATAAATTTTGAAAAATTTTTATTTAATTTTTCAAGCTTTATTTTCAATTTAAATTGCTGTTTTCCACCAATTTAAAACCCTTCTCAAAGTCTCAGTTTTTATCTTCTTGCCCTTCTTTAAAAGCGGCTGCAAAGATAAGCAATTTTAATTCTTAAAACCAAATTTATTTTTAAAAATAATTTAAAAATTTTTACCTGATTTTTCAACTTCTAAAACCTCCTCTTTTTCAAGACTTTCTTCCCTTAAAATTGCTCATTATTTCAATCTTTCTTTCGCGCCTCTCGTTCAAAGCGGGTGCAAAACAACTGCTTTTATTTTTATATTCCAAACTTTATTCAGATTATTTTTTGCGCAGAATTCAAAGATAAGTCGCAATTGTCATTTTGTCAACCAATTAGGTATTTATATTTTTTTTTGAAAATTTTATAGTATCACAAAAATACATTTTAAGAATAAGTTCATTTAGCATCATGTAGAATAACATCAACTTCATTAAAAATACAAGTCCCTCTCACCATTCTTAATTTTCTCCAAACGTTCTATCAGCTTAGATTTAAATCGATCATCCTCATAATTAACCAATTCCTCATTAATTAGTTTATACCCTTTAATCTTAGTCGATTCCGGAGCATAGTCTTCCAAATACTCAGCTAAAGTCAACATCGCATTGGGTTGACAGAACCTTTTTATAAAACCAGGCACCGAAAATTCCATAAAATGCTCACCTGTTCTATTCAATCTGTAACAAGCTGTACAAAAGGATGGAATAAAACCATTGCCCACCAGATCTTCCATTACTTCATTTAAAGAACGATTATCATTAATTACAAACTGTTCCTGATCGATATCTTGCTTAACATCCTTTTGTGAATAGCCACCCAATTCAATATTTGTACCACCATCAATCTGAGAAACTCCGAATTGCAATATCTCATCTCTTATTTCTGCAGGTTCTCGCGCTGTCAATATTAAACCTGTGTACGGAACCGCTAATCTTAGAATTGCAACTAAACGTGTAAAATCTTCATCAGAAACCATCCATTGCTTATCAATATTCATTTCTGATGCATCTTTTATTCGAGGAAAAGAGATTGTATGAGGCCCAACATTATATACTGATTCGAAATGATTAACATGCCGTAATAAGCCTAACACCTCAAACCTCCAGTCATAAAGACCGAGCAATGCACCAATACCTAAATCATCAATTCCTCCCTCCATTGCGCGATCTAATCCTGTAATACGCCAATTAAAATCTCGCTTTAATCCACTCTTATGTACTTTTAAGTACGTTTCTTTATGATATGTTTCCTGAAAAATCTGAAAGGTTCCAATTCCTGCTTCTTTAACTATTTTAAATCCTTCAATATCTAAAGGAGCGGCATTTATATTAACTCTTCGGATTTCCCCTTTCTTATGCTTTACAGAATAAACCGTCTTAACTGTATCTGCAATATATCGCGCATTATACTTTGGATGTTCTCCATAAACCATAATTAGTCGCTTATGCCCAGCATCTTCCAAAGCCTTAACCTCATTTATTAAGTCTTCTGTAGATAATGTCACTCGTTTCTGTGATTTATTCTCTGCCCTAAATCCACAGTAAGAGCAATTATTAATACATAAATTACCTACATACAAAGGCGCAAACAACACTATTCTCTTACCATAAACCCTCTCCTTTAATTCCTTGGCCGCATGCTTAATTTCTTGAATTAACTCATCATCATCTGCATTTATTAGTACAGCAGTTTCTTGCAAAGACAATCTTTGTTTATTGAGGGATTTTTGAATAATAGAACGTACCGCCTCCTTTGTTGGATTTTTTGTTTGCTCCAATATTTCATGAATCTCATCTGAATCGATAAAATTCTCCATCGAACGATCTTCTATCTTATATTTTTGAGGGTGATAGATTATTGACATAATTCTTTTACTAGTTTTTCAAGCTGTAAAATTAGTTGTTTTCGGATAAAAAAGTAATGAATTACTAATATTTACACGTATCTAACAATATTTAAACTTTTGCCTATTATTTTCAACACGAATAATTAGATGTAATTTTTTAATGCTCAAATTTCATTTTCTGAACGATTATACCATCTATATCCCTTAATGAATTTTCTAATTCCTGTTGCATATGACTCACCCCAAATAACTCCAGTAAAATCAGACCACTTTCACTGCAAAATTCATCTGTAACTTCATGTAATCCTAGGCGTGTTTTTATATTACAACCATATTTAGTAAGTATCTTTTGTACTTTATCGGCAGCTTTTAATCGATCGCAAATCTGTATTCCTAAAATTATTTTATCTGGTTTTGTCGTCATAACGTATAACTTTAAACTAATAAGTTAAGACAACTTATGCTATTTCTCAAGTCGTTTAGATAAAGATTCCACATTGACTAAAATAAAAAACCACCAACAAAAGCTAGTGGTTCTTTTTTTATTCCTATTTTATTTTTTCCTCCATTTACAGTAAGGAACTCTCCAGAAAAATAAATATCCTCATATGAGTGAATTCTTTCTCATAACTTGTTTTATTGTTCTATATAAAGACAACAATCTTACATCTATTTATCTAAAACGGTTGGAGTTTAGTATTAATTAAATTACTTTCTTACTATTTTTTCGACTTATACGCTACTACATGCACAGAATTTTTTTCTGAATCAGCATACTTTGTTTTAACCTGAATCACCCCATTCGTACCTTTTTCTCCAAATATTGCTAAAGCAGCACTATCCTTAAGTATATCTATCTGACTAATCATTTGGGGATCCATCTTTTGTAATTCTTCATAACTAATTTCATTACCATCCATAATTACCAAAGGATTTTTTGAAGAATCACTTTTGAGAAGAGAACTCCCTTCTTCCCCTTCCAAAACAAAATTAATTGGAACTGTAAAATTAACATTTACATACTCTCCTCTTTGCATACCCGGCTCCCATTTCGGCATTAACCCAACCACTCGTATCGCTTCATTATCAATAGTTTCATGCACTCCTCTTACAACTTTAATATCCTTTACGACTCCATCCATCCCCACAACGAAACTAACATAAACACGCCCTTGTATTCCTAATTCCTGTGCCTCTACTGGATACTTAACATTTTGAGCTATAAACTTTCTCAACTCCATGTCACCTCCTGGATATTCTGGCATTTTTTCAACAACATTATATGCTATTTCATCATTCAAAGAGCTTTCTGTCCCTTTTAATTCTGAATTATTAACATCCTCCTCAGAATATTCATTATCACATGCAAAAAAGAAGGTTACAGTAGATACTACCATTAAAGCCATTAAAGCTTTGAACACACCATATTTTTTTAAAGAATTATTTGTCATCATATTAAATCTTTTTTTTGTTATAGATTGATTAAAGTTATTTACCGGCAACAACCTTGCTCCTGAAGCCTGAAACAACAATAACATTTTATACTGACCAACAGAGGTCCCTCTTTTTAAAACCTCCTTATCAGCCTGAAACTCGTGGAGTTCTTTTAACAATCGTTGAATAATCCAGGCAAAAGGATTAAACCACTGAATAATTAAAAGACTCTCAAAAACAAGCACATCTAATGAATGTTTGAATTGAATATGAGCCATTTCATGATATATTATTTTATCCAAATCGTCATCTGAATACAAAGACTGATTCACGAAAATGATATTAAAGAATGAAAATGGATTAAAGCGACCAGGCAAATTAGCCACTCTATATCCTTTTACTTTAGACCAGGTGGCCTTTCTGGAAAGTCCTCCCAATTGAACTAATCCATAAAACAACCTGACTAATAACAATGTAACACCAAAAGCATACAACCAATTAAATAATTGAACCTGCACTATTTTAGGTATGACAATTTCTTGAAATTGAGTTGAATATACATCTACAGAACCTAATAAATAAGAAAAGCCCTCCATTTGAGATTCATTTCTTACTGGATTAGATATATGAATCAAAGGCACAACCGAAGCAAGACAAAGAGATAACAACAAATAAAATCTGTTAAACCTAAAAATTCTTTCATTATGAAGAATCAAACGATAAAAAATAGTTAAAATCCCCAGTATAATTGAAGATTCTATTAAATACTTAACAATATGCTCCATAACTATTCTTTTTCTTTATTTAACTCATTTTTCACATCATCTAAAAGATCTTCAAGTTCTTTAATATCCATTTTGTCTTCCTTAGCAAAAAACGATACTAATTCCTTTAATGAACCTTGAAAGTAATTAGAAACAAAGCGCTTCATAAACTTTTTTCTGTATTCCTCTTTTGTTACAATTGAAAAATACACATAGCCACGTCCTTTTTTTTCATGATCCACAAAACCTTTAGTTTCTAAAATCCGCACAATTGTAGACACTGTATTAAATGCTGGTTTGGGATCCGACATTTTATCTATAATGCTTTTTACAGTGGCTTTGCCTAATTCCCACATTATTTGCATCACTTGTTCTTCTGCCTTTGTTAATTCTTTCATTCTTTTATCCTCTCTAAAATCAATTCAACTAAATCAATAGTTCAAACTTACATCATAATTTCTATTCCAACAAATTTTTAAACTATTTTTTTAGTTTATAATATTTTTAATATAATTTTAATTACCTCAGTTACGTTACTAACTCACATTATAAACCTAATATACAACCCATTAAAAAAATCACAAAGAATATACATCCCATTTTTTTGCAGTTTAGTAAACAATATTAAATTTTTAAATTACTTTTGCTAAACCGATTTAGTTATGGCAAAAATATCAATAAATAAAATAGCAGAATTAGCAGGAGTTTCAAAAACCACAGTCTCATTTGTTTTAAATGGACGTGGAGATGAAAAGAATATCAGCTTAAAAACTCAAGAAAAAATCATAGATATTGCTAAAAAAAACAACTACAAGGCAAACTTCATTGCCCGTAGTCTTTCTTTAGGAAAATCTTTTACAATTGGTTTTGTAGTACCTGATATATCAAACCCATTTTTTGGAAAAATAGCGAAACAAATTGAAACTATTGCCGAAACAAAAGGTTATTCAGTAATGGTTGCTAACACAAATGAAGATATTGCAAAAGAAAGAAATATTATTGAAAGTTTTAAATCCAGACAAATAGATGGGATTATTTTAGCAAGTGCATCAAACAACTATGATCGGCTTACTGATGTTTTCGGCAAAGAATATCCATATGTTTTGTTCGATAGATTTCTTCCAAATATTGAAAATCCTTTTATCGGAATTAATAATTATGAAACTGCTCAGCAATTAACTAATGCCTTAATAAAAAAAGGACATCACAAGATCGCACTTTTTTCCATTACTTCTTTTCTGCCTAACATATTAGAGAGAGAAAATGGTTACAAAGACTCCTTAATCAGCAATAATATTAGTTTTAGCAAAAATCTCGTTTTTGAAATAGATCCAACAGATATAAAAAGTGGTGTAAAAGAAGCGATTTCTAAAATGATTAGTGAGAGCAATCCAGCTACAGCTATCTTATTCTTAAACAATGTACTAACAGCAGAAGCTATTTGGGTTATTAATACCATGCACCCGCAGCTTAAACAAACACTCGACTTTGCAAGCTTTGATAATCTGGATCTGTTTGATTATTCATTGCCCAAGGTTACATCTGCACTTCAACCAAGTAAAGAAATAGCAAATTACGCTGTAAACATGTTATGCGATCAAATTGACAACAAATTACTCAACAAAGGTATCCAACTAAAAACAACTATAATAAACAGATAAAATATGTACAACCAATCTATATATAACTATTTATGTCAATTTACTAAACCGGTTTATTTAAAATTAGCAACTGTATAAATCATATTTTAAATCTATAAAATCAATAAAAATGAATATTTATTACGACAATAGAATTGTTTTAACACTTGACGCAGGAGGAACTAATTTTGTTTTTAATGCAATACAAGGTGGAAAATTATTATTAAAACCAATAACTTCTCCTTCATATGGTGACCAACTTGAAAAATGTCTACAAACCATAATAGAAGGGTTTAAAAAAGTAAAAGAACAATTAACCGAAGAACCTGTAGCAATTAGCTTTGCTTTTCCTGGTCCTGCAGATTATCCCAATGGTATAATTGGTGATTTAGGAAATCTCCCTGGATTCAGAGGAGGTATTGCACTAGGAAGTATGCTTAACGAACAATTCAAAATACCTGTTTTTATTCAAAACGATGGAGATCTGTATGCTTATGGTGAAGCTTTGGGCGGAATACTTCCTATTATAAATGAAAAGAGTGAAAAAAAATATAAGAATTTAATTGGAGTTACTCTGGGCACTGGATTTGGTGCCGGACTTGTTCATGATGGAAATCTAATAACCGGAGATAACAGTATTGCTTCTGAAGTATGGCTTATTGCAAACTCTGTCTCTCCTGATAAAAATGCAGAAGAGGGAGTTAGTACCAGAGCTATTATCAATTCATACAAAAAACTTTCAGGAACAAATACTCCCGATCTTATGCCTTTCGACATCTATAATATAGCAATAGAAAAAACAGAAGGCGATAGCACTGCTGCTAAAAAAGCTTTTATTGAATTTGGTAAACATTTAGGCGATTCACTTGCTACTCTTATTACATTATTTGATGGTATTGTTGTTATTGGTGGAGGCATAACTGGTGCCAGTGAATTATTTATGCCAGAAGTGATGAACGTATTACGTGGAAAATTTGAATGCGGACAGAACAGATTGGTACACAATACCTATTTACTAGATAATGAGGTGGAAGAAAAAGAATTTTATAAATCAGACTCAATTACAATAAAAGTTCCTTTTTCCGAAAAAACCATTAAATACAATAAAGAACAAAAAGTTGCCATTGCAACCAGTAAGCTGGATGCCAGTGAGGCTATTTCACTTGGAGCTTATGCTTACGCATTAAAAATTTTAGATAAATAAAATTTAGTATATGTTATATCCATTAAAATTTACTCCTATTTTAAAGGAAATGATTTGGGGAGGATCAAAGATCCCTGAAACATTAAAAATGTCAATTGATTCAGAAACAAAGATAGGTGAAAACTATGCTCTTTCTGGATTAGAAAAAGATCTTTCGGTTGTATCAAACGGAGACTTAAAAGGGAAAAATCTTGTTGAATTAATAGATCAATATAAAGATCAATTAATTGGAGAAAAGATATACAGCCAGTTTGGTAGTAAATTCCCTTTACTATTAAAGTATATTGATGCAAATGATGATTTATCAATTCAGGTACACCCAAATGACGAACTTGCAAAAGTCAAACACAACTCATTTGGCAAAACTGAAATGTGGTATGTTATTAGTGTTGAGGAAAACGCAGGTTTAATTTCAGGATTTTCAAAGAAAACTTCTGCAGAAGAATTTGAAGAATTGCATAAGAACAAGCAAATTATGAGTCTGATGCAAAGACATGATACAAATAAAGGTGATGCCTTCTTTATTCCTGCAGGTAAAGTTCACTCAATTGGAAAAGGCAACTTAATTGCTGAAATTCAGCAAACATCTGATATCACTTATAGGATTTATGATTTTGACAGAGTTGATAAATTTGGAAATCCTAGAGAACTACACCATGAACTAGCAATGGATTCAATGAACTTCTCAGATGATGATTCCGGAAAAGTTGATTATTCACCTATAACCAATCAAAGTGTAAACGTAGCAGAATGTCAATATTTCACAACCAATTTTATTGACGTTAATGGAGAAATTTCAAAAAACTACACACCTATTGATTCATTTGTCATATTGATGAATGTGAGTGGAGAATGTACGATAAAGTCAGGTGATTACACTACTTCTTTAAATATGATGGAAACAGCTTTAATTCCTGCTTGCCTTAATGAAATATCAATTACAGGTAATGCAGAATTACTGGAAGTATATATTTAACAACAATTATTACACATTACATATTTGGATAAAACAGAGCCCCTCTTATAATAAAAGGGGCTCTGTTGTTTATATAACTAATACAAATCAAATCTATATCACTATGTATAATAAATAATTTAATTCCAATTCAGTTGACCTACAACCTCGAATGCATAACCTCGGTTTGTTTCAATTTTTTTAAATAAGGTATTATGATATTCATAATAAATACGTCCGTCAATAGAAACTCTTTCTGCATAAAAAGGTAACTGATAAACAATAGCTCCAACAGGAGGAATTACTTCCTGATAATATCCACCATGATTTTTATAGAATATTCCATCTGTAAAAAATAAAGTAAGACCATTAAACCTAACTTTAACGAAATTATTTGGTAAATATTTTACTCTCCTTGAATAATCATTACAAACGACTACACCTCTTGAATAATTCTTACTATAATTTACATTGTAATGTTTGTTATTATAGTTTTTCGAATAATTATGTTTCTTTTCTTTACTATGATTATAATTTGTCTTCTTATTGTTATTAATTACATAATCTCTGTCTGTTAATCGATCTAATTTATCTAAGTCGCTCGTTTTAGATGAAGAATTTTGCTTATTATAGTTTGAAGAACGTTGTCCTCTTGATGAGTTTTTTGAAACCTCTTCTCTATAATTTTCATTCCTACTTTCTGTATATCTATTTCTATTTTGAGCTGATACACTAAAAACAAAAGCAGTAACCATTAATAATAAAATACCTTTTTTCATGACTTCAGTTTTTTAATTAATACTCAGCAATCAATTCAATTGAATTAAAATTATAATTGTTCGTAAATCAACTTATAATCTTAACTTTTACAATCCAAAAACCAGACCAAAGTCATATACACCTACCTTACTGCACTTTACACTAACTTAAAAGCATTATTATTTTAACAACAATTAGTTAAAACAGATTAAATTACTTCACTTTTAAAATATAAGATTGATTTGACGACAATTTTATTGGAATAACTAAATCATGATCGAGATTTATTTTAGTTTTAAATTTATGATACAATTGATCTTCTAATTCTAGATTCCCATTAGTTATTTTCATTCTTTGCAATACTAAATCAGGAACCTTAAGATCAAAAGCCACAGAATCATTTGAAAAATTTGTAACAATAATTAATTTCTCATTTTCACTCCATCGGGTAAATGAATATATTTTATCATTATATTCAGCAGTTTTTTTTCTATTATAATCATGAATATCTGCATATTCCCCCATTAGAGCATCACTATTAATAGTAAAATTCAACAAGTGTTTATAAAAATCCCTAAGATCTTTTTCTTCTTCCGATAATTGTCCTCCGTCAAAAGCACCATTATTCATCCAGCGCTGATGATGTGGAACTCCAACATAGTCAAATATTGAAGTTCTTGATGGCTGTCCGAATCCAGCATTCTCTGCTCCAGGTTCTCCTACTTCTTGTCCAAAATAAATCATAGTTGGAGAGGTGCTTAATGTTGCAGAAACAACCATCGCAGGCATTCCCTTTAATGCATCTCCTGCAAATTCAGGCGAAGCTATTCTTTGTTCGTCATGATTTTCAAGAAAGTGCAACATATGATGCTCAATATCCTTTGCCTCTTCTTGAATAGGAGCAATATGATCTGTAGATCCACAACCTTGCATTACATGCTTTAATGTATCGTATAAATCAACCTTATCATATAAATAATCCATTTTACCTTTATGAATATATTCCCTGAATAACTTTGGCTGATAAACTTCTGCTAACAAAAAGGCATTTGGATTTTTCACTTTAATAGAAGAATTCATATAGCTCCAGAACTCTACCGGAACCATTTCTGCCATATCATAACGAAATCCATCAACCCCAAAATCAAGCCAGAAAAAAGCAATATTTTTAAATTTAATCCAGGAATCAGGAACATCTTTACGCTGCCAAAATTCAAAATGAGCTTTAAAATCTTTATTTATATATGACGACGGCAAAGTATCAAAATCTAGCGATCCATTTGGTTTCACACCATAATTAATTTTCACCGTTTCGTACCAATCATTATGATTAGGCTGAGCTAAGCGAGATCCATTGCCAGTCCATTTAGCAGGATATTCATAAAACTTACCATCTGCTAAAGCATGCTTTTCTCCTCCTAAAGGTTTATAGCTATTAATTGGACTAGGTACTTTAAATGAATCACCTACTACATAATAAAAATTATTATCACGTGCATATTCAACGGATGTATTATCATTTGCCCCTAAATCATCAACTTCTCTGGGATTGTTAAGCCCCTGGTAATTTCTGGCAACATGGTTTGGAACAATATCTATTATCACCTTCATCCCATGCTTATGCGTTCTTTCAACAAGAGCTTTAAATTCCTCTAAACGTTTAGACGGATCAAGAGCTAAGTCAGGATCTACTTGATAATAATCTTTTACTGCGTATGGAGAACCAGCTCTTCCTTTTACTACATCGGGATCATCGTTTGATATTCCATATTTTGAATAATCTGTAATTGATGCATGATGCGGAACTCCTGTATACCAAATATGAGTAACACCTAAATCCTTTATCTTAGACAAAGCTTTATCCGTAAAGTCATTAAACTTACCAACTCCGTTTTCTTCAATTGTTCCCCATGGTTTGTTATTGGTATTTTTATTTCCAAATAATCGGGTAAAAACCTGATAAACCACTATTTTTTTATTATTAACTTCTTCATTATTTAAATTTTGCGAATGATCACGACATGATGTAATGACCATCATGACAACCATTCCTATATAAAATAACTTCTTCTTCATAAGATTTGATTTTCCTTATAATTATTTACTATCTAAAGCTTTAATTAATAAATACATTTAATTGTTTATCCCCTTGCATCATTGTATCTATAAATAGAGTTTTTTTATCTACTTGAAATTTATAATCAACTTTATCTCCATTTACGAATACATTATCAGGCTTATTAAGTACATTATGTATTACAAATGAAATTTTTCTCTCTTCTGGATTCCCCTCATATTCAAAACCTTCTCTTGCAATTGAGATTTTTAATCCATCATTATCTAGTTTTGATTTGAAATTCAATTTCTCATATTGATTATTTAACCAACTCTTATTCGTTTTACCATCATCATTATACATATAATCATGCGATTCATCTACATCCATGTCTTTATAATAATGTATAATCAATTCATTTGTATTATACTGTTCCATATTATTAAAGATTTTTACCGTTGGAATAAAAGAACCTCCTTTTACAAAAACAGGAATTTCATTTATTGTAACATTAACAGAATCACGTTGACCTCCTTTGTATTTTTGATCCGTAAAAAAGTTAAACCAATTTGCTCCATCAGGAAAATATACTGACCATTTATTCACTCCTTTTTCAGTAACAGGAGAAACCAAAAAATTATCTCCCCACATATAAGTATTCGTGTTTTTAATAAATGCTGTATCATCATTTTGATAAAACAGAGGACGCATCAAAGGTGTACCTTTTGTAGTATTTTCATATACCATCGTATATAAATATGGCGTCAGCATATATCTTAATTGAATAAATTTTCGTGCAATATTCTTTGTTTTAATATCCCAAAAAATAGGTTCCGGAGGAACATCCGCTTGAGCATGAGTTCTAAATACCGGTTGAAAAACACCATACTGCAACCAACGAGTATACAATTCAGCATCTTTATAGTTACCGGCAAAGCCGCCTAAATCTGAATGCATATAAGCTAATCCCTGAATTCCCATTTGTAAAGAAATCTCAACCTGAGACTGTAATCCCCCCCAGGTTCTGTTTACATCTCCACTCCAGGGAATCATTCCATATCGCTGAGAACCGGCAAATCCTGATCGCATTAAAATTACAGGTCGCTTTTCCGGAAAGTCATTTTTAAACCCTTCATACACTAGTTTAGCCCACACATGACCATATGCATTATGAACCATATCTGCAGCTCCATTTACATGAATCAAATCATCTGGATGTAATTCCGGTTCTCCCAGATCTCCCCACCATCCATCAACTCCGCTAAGTGTATGTTTTTTATAAATACCCCAAAACCAATCTTTAGTTGCTGGTTTAAAAATATCAAGTAAAGTAGTTGTACCAAAATAAAAATCATATACATAAGGTTGACCAACAGAATCAGTTCCCAAAAGATTTTTCTCAATACATTCATTATATTTTTCAGTATCCTTCAGAATAAAAGGTTCAGTTATTAAGACTGTTTTTACACCATCATCTTTTAATTTCTTCATCATTTTTTGTGGTTCCGGGAATGTATTTTTATCCCATTCCAAATTTCCCATGTATCCTTTTACTTCTGGTCCAAACCAAAATAAATCCAGCACCATGGCATCTAAAGGAATATTATCTTTCTGATATAAGGAAACCACGTTTTCTACCTCTTCTTGGGTTCTATACCCCATACGTGAGGAAATATTGCCTAATGCCCAACGAGGTGGCATTGGTTGATGACCTGTAACCTGGGTATAATTCTGAGTTAAATTTCTAAACCCGGATCCTCCAACAACAACATAACTCATACTTCCACCTTTGGTTTCAAACTGTAAAATATCCTTTTCTGATTTTCCCAGATCAAGCCAGCCATCAGCAACATTATCAAACAATAGTATATATTTTCTGGATGATACCACAACTGGCATTGAATAATACATTAGATCTGCATGTGTCTCATATCCGTAACTAGCCCTGTTGTACAATCGAAGCCTATGCCCTCTTCTATCCATTCCTAAAACACGCTCTCCACCTCCCATCAGCTTTTCATTATTAGAAATACGCATACGAAATCCCTTTAAGGTATCAGAATATAACAAACCCTGTTCTTCTTTAAATAAAAGAGAATCTCCTTTATAAAACGACAATTGAAATGGATCTTTATGAATACTAACTTTTAGGTTCAAAACATGGTAAATAGCACTATCCTTATTTTCTTGAAAAGTAGCTGAAGCATATGAAAGATCTTCATCTAAAGCATAAGAAGGGAATTCCTTTTTATCAACTTTATATTTTACTTCAAATGCATCATCTGATAGTGGATGAATGTAGATATCATTTTGATTTGTTTGAATGAATAGTCCTTCTTCTGAGTTACTAATATTTTTTACATAGTAATCCGAACGATGAGAATTACATCCTACAAATAGAAAAAACAAAAATCCTATATAAAAGAATTTTGTCCTGATTAAATTTTGCATGGAAAATAAAATTTGATTCAAACGCAATTTCTTGCTTTCTATATAAATCTTCAAAATATATTAAATAAATATAAGCTATAAATCTGTATACATGAATATTAGCACATCATTTTAATAAAAAAATATAGATGTAAAATCTTATAAAATTGAATATTAAATGCAACATTCAAGTAAATAAACATATTAAACTATTTTTTTAGTTAAAATATTTTGATGATTACTCCAAATAATATAATTTTAAACTAAAACATTAGTTAATTTATAATACAATGAATAAATCCACAATTTTTCGATCTAAAATTCTAATTATTTTAAGTCTGTTCTTTAACCAGTTCATCTATTCACAAGAATTAGATAGTAATAAAATAGATAAGAAATATAAATATGCAGAAGAGTTGAAATCAAACTATAAACTTGATAGTGCTATAATAATTTACAATCAAATCTATAAGTCCGACTCTACTCAAATTTTAGCTTTAAAGTCTTTGGAAAAGTTATACAGTCAAACAATACAATATCGTGAGGCATATAACTGCGCAAATAAACTTAAAGAGTTAGAAAATGATAATCAATACTATAAAATACGCTGTGGACTCCTTTTGAAGAAGTTGGGAGAAAGCGACTCTGCATTATGCATATTTAAGCCTGTAATCTTTTCGGATACTACAAACAGCTTTATTTTAACCCAAATTGCAGATATATATTACGACAATAACAACCTTGATAGTGCCATGCTGTATTTTAATAAAAGCTGTATTATAAAACCTACTTCAACAAACCTGATTAAAGGCACTGAACTATTATTGAAAAATAAACAAAAGGAACAAGCTCTATCCTTTATAAAAACTTATTACAAACCATCCCTAGAAAGCAATAAACTATTAAATCAGGTATATGGTAAAACACATTACTTAAATGATAGCATTTATGATGCTTATAATACATTCAACGAATTAAGAAAAGGAGGAGACTCTTCATTAATTACAACTAAATTTCTGGGCTTATGCTGTTGGAAAGCTTCATATTTTCATAAAGGAAAGAACTATTTGGAGGAATATATAAAAAGAGACTCAACCGATTATATGTCTTATTACGTTTTATCCATCTGTTGCAGAAATTGCAGTGAATTTAAAAAGTCCATTGATTATATGAATAAATCCTTAAGCCTATATAAACTTGATGCCAATACGCTAAATATGATGTACCAGGGCATTGCAGAGAGTTATTTTGCGGCAAATGATTATAATAATTCTATTTATTATTTTGAAAAACTTATTAAAACAGATCCACTCAACATATATGGTGAATATCGAATTGCAATGATTTATGATTATTCTTTAGAAGAAAAGAATAAAGCAATAAATTACTATAATGATATCATAAAAAGAATTGATGAATCCGGTTCTAAAAGTCATGATCAGATTAAAATATTTTGTGAAACAAGAATCGATCAATTGAATGAATCAGCATTTTGGAGTCAAAAGGAATCGAAATCAGACAATTAAATCATATTTCTAAAATTTTATTGTTTTTAATTAATCCATTTAAGCTATTATTTACATTGCATTTTAAACAATTTTGATATTTTCGTATTTTAACTCTAAAGACTAGTTAGAATAATCAATATGAGCGAAAATTTTCAGGAATTACAAAAAAATGTTGAGTTAGCATTAAACCAGCGAAGAATTAAAGATGCCTTTAAAACACTAGCATCTCTTGCTAAAAATCATCACGACGGTTTATTGATTGATGAAATTTACAACTTGGAATTTACATACAAAAGTATGCTTAAATATACTTTTGATGGAGTATCTGATCCTGAACAACAAAAAGTTTATAATAACATTCTAAAGTCTTGTTATAATCTAAGCGACGAAATATTCTCTGCTATAAATACAACACAATCAAATGGCATTTTTTATGAAACTCGTAGAATGATAAACAAGCAAAGTACTAATATTAGTAGTATTTTAGAAGAGTTTTATAGTGAACAAATTCAATTAAAAATAACTGATCAAGCTAATATTCAAACAAAACAAAATCACGAAGCTATTTTCAAGTTATTTAACTGCTTATGGGTTTGTGCCAAAATAACAAGTGAAGATCAGGAGAAAATACAAGCTTTGTTAAATGATAAGGAAATTCATTACAGTATAAAGTGTATATTAATTTCAGCATTAACAATAAGTGTACTTCAAGAGTTTAGCGAAGAAAAAATTATCATTCTGTTTAACTCTATTTCAAATGAAGAGTTAACAATTAACCAAAGAGCAATAACAGGATTATTGCTTACTCTTTATAAATACGACAATAGACTTTTTCTATATCCTGAAATTAATGCAAGACTTTCATTACTTCAAGAAAATCCGAAAGTCAACAGAAATATATTAACTATAATTATTCAGCTCATAAGAACCAGAGAAACAGAGAAAATTTCATCAAAACTAAATGATGAGATTCTTCCTGAAGTTGTAAAAATGCAACCTAACCTAAGAAATAAACTAGATCTGGAAAATTTATTAGGTGACAAGTTTATGGAAGGAGAAAATCCTGAGTGGGAAGATTTTTTCAAAGATTCTCCTGAATTAATGAATAAGCTTGAAGAATTAACAGAACTTCAAATGGAAGGAGCTGATGTATTTCTTTCCACATTTAAAATGCTGAAACATTTTAGCTTTTTCAATACATTGCAAAATTGGTTTGTTCCTTTTTACCTTGAAAACCCAGAATTGAAGAGTATTTTTGATCAGGACAATTTATTATTTTCAAATAGCAGTGTACAAAAAAGCCTCGCAAACTCAGGTTTCTTATGTAATTCTGACAAATATTCGCTTTTTCTAAGTATTCCTCATATGCCTCAATTTCAAAAAGAAATGATGGGAAATATGTTTAAGCAACAGCTCGAACAAATGGATGAAATTGAAAATAGCGAAAAGATGATAACTCCTGAAAAAAAGGAATCCATAATATCAAACAGATATATTCAGGATCTATATCGTTTCTATAAACTACATCCACAACATATTCAATTTGAAGATATTTTTAATTGGAAAATGGATTTTCATAACAAAACATTCTTTCAACAAACCATAAGTGACGATAATAGTCTTCGACAAATATCAGAGTTCTTCTTTAAGAAAGGATATTTTACAGAAGCAATGGAAGCTTTTGAAATTATCTTGCAAAAAAAACAGGATAATGTTGAGATCATACAAAAATTAGCGTATTGCCATCAACAAAATAAAGAGTACAACATAGCTTTAAATTGGTATTTAAAGGCAGATATTCTTAAGCCGGAACAAATATGGACTACTAAGAAAATTGCTTTAATGTACAAACATCTTAAAAAACCGGAGAAAGCACTGGAATATTATTCAATAGCAGAAAGAATTAAACCTGAAGATTTATATACGCAAGCATCCATAGGCCATTGTCACTTGGATCTAAAAAACTATCATGAAGCTTTAAAATATTATTTCAAAGTTGAATATTTAGACGAATCTAACACTAATGTTTGGCGGCCTATTGCCTGGTGTTCATTTGTAATAGGAAAGCTTGATCAAGCTGAAAAATATTATCACAAATTACTTGTTTCTTCTTCAAACAAACATGATTTAATAAATATAGCTCATGTTTTGTGGTGTAAAAATAACCGAAGAGAAGCTTTGAAATTTTATCAGAAAGCAATTGTTCAAATGCATAATAATTTTGATGTTTTCTTTGAAGTATTTAATGAAGACATCCCTTATTTAACGCAAAATGGGATAAACAAAGATGACATTCCATTTATAATTGATCAACTAAAGTATAATATAGAAGAGTAAGATAACTGATGGCAAAAAAGAAGATAGATGCAGAGTTATATAGTTATGGAATATATACAAACTGGGATAGAGACTCTAAAAATCTACCCAAATTACTAAAAATTACAGATACTATTCCTCTAGAACTTGATATAGAATTTGGATATGTTATTAAAATAAAAGGAGCAAAAGGGAAAAAAATATCTTTTAAAATTGATCATCCCTCATTTACAGATGAGAGCGGTAGGATTGCACCTCCATTTACCGGAGAATATTTTATCAGATCAAATGATTATGAGTTTTTTTTAGGAGACACCATTTGGGAACCAATTCACAATAAAAAAGGCGAATGGAAACTAACAACATGGTTGGATGGAAAAGTCTTAATACAAAAATCACTATATGTTAAAGAAATTTAATAATTAGTTCAACACAACTGTGATCAAAAAGAAAGTAAAACCAAGTAGTGCGATTACTAATAAAACCTCTATAACAAAAAACCAAAAAATCTTCCTCTTTAACTTAACCGTATTATCATCTGTTTTTCTAAACATCTCCCTAACTTTTTTAATCATTGCTCTACAAAAATAACAGTTTAACTGATTGAATAAAAAACCATTAACAGGTTTTAACTACAATTTAGATTCATTTAAATGATCACATATATAAAAACATTCACTAAATACAGAATAAACACCCCAATAATTGTGTATCATTAATGAAATTAATACTACAAGCTATTAAAAAATCAGCACCATTAAAAGTTAAAAAATATTAATATTTACGATTAAAAAATTATGATTTGCCCTAATTTTAATCATTTAATTTATAAGTTTATTTTTCGAAACAGAGAAAACTTATATATTGAAAATACCATAACTTTACAATAAATTAAAACCATGAAAAAAATTGCAGTTATATTATCAGGCTGTGGGGTTTACGATGGAGCAGAGATACATGAAGCAACATTAACTCTTCTCGCAATTCAAAAAGCAAATTCTATTTACGAATGTTTTGCCCCTAACATAGAGCAGCATCACGTAATAAATCACTTGACAGGTGAGGAAACAAAGCAAATCAGAAACGTCTTAGAAGAGTCTGCAAGAATTGCCAGAGGCAATATTAAGGATATTACAGATCTTGATGTAAAAGAATTTGATGCATTGGTATTTCCAGGTGGTTTCGGAGTAGCTAAAAACCTAAGCAATTTTGCATTTAAAAGTTACGAATGTGAAGTACTACCTTCTATTAGTGAAGTGATATTGGCATTCTGGAAAGCGAAAAAGCCTATCGGAGCCTTATGTATTTCTCCTGCAATTATCGCAAGAGTAATTCCAAACACCTTATTAACAATCGGAAACGATAATGGTACTAAAGAAGCTATTGAGAATATGGGATCAAGACATCAAATCTCAACTCATGGAGAAGTAGTTATAGATACTGAAAATAAAATTGTAACATCTCCATGTTATATGCTTGATGCCAATATTACACAAATTGAAGAAGGAACCAAAAATTTAATAGAAAAACTGCTCCAACTATAAATAATAGGAGAGATTTAATTAACTAAAATCTCTCCTATTAACTTTTATTTTCCGTTTAAATAAACATTAATACTAAAACAAAAAATACAAATAAGATTTGAAAAGTTAAGATTGCGTTTGGTACATCAAGGCTAAATAATTGCCTAATTCGGGGAACTTGTTTGGTTGCTTTCATTTATTAATTGATTTGGGTTAACTATTTACATAGAGTTGCAAAGATCGTATTTTTATATTAAACCTTAAAAAACTTTGTTATCCATTTAATGAAGTAGGTATTTTTGTAAACAAAACACCTTATTTTCTAAATGAAATTCTTTTTTAGTGGAAAATTTGTATAATTTGTTTAAATTCACACCTCCAGAAAAGCAGTAAATTTTATTATTAGAGATCTGAAATATGCTCAAATCATTAATAATTGACGATGAAGAATCAGCTCGTCAAAGCATTAAAAAGATACTAGAAATTTATTTAAGCGATGTTATCGAAGTTGTTGATACTGCAGATAACTTAATTAGCGGCATTGGATTAATTCGCAAATATAATCCTGATGTTGTTTTTCTTGATATATCTATGCCTCATGAAAATGGACTTGAGCTTTTTAATTACTTCTCTACCATTTCTTTTGATGTAGTTTTTATTACAGCACACCAACATTATGCAGTTGATGCCGTTGGATTGGGAGCCTCTGGTTATCTTCTAAAACCAATCAAACCAAAAGAAATTATTGATCTTGTTTTAAAGATTAATTTAAAACAAAAAAACAACAAAACGTATAGTTCTGAAGATCAGTGGATATATAACAATCACAAACTTTTAGTTAATCACCAAAAAGGAGTTCATATTATTCCTTACAATAAAATTATTGCCATAGAAGCTGATGGTAATTATTGTAAGATATACAGGGATAATGACGAACCTCTATATGTTTCTCGTACAATAGGAAGTATTGAAGAAAACATTCCAAAAAAACATTTTTTCAGAACTCACAGGTCTTGTATTGCTAATCTGAATTTTATATCAGAGATTGACAAAGAAAAAAGTATCATTCATCTCGAAGGTATTAGAATACCATTAGCATCTGCAAACTTTAAAAGTTTGATTGAAGAATTATCACGATTAACAAATACTGCAGGATAATTACAACAGACCATTATCTATCATAATAACGATATGCTCAATCATTGCATCATCTCCTTCTGAATCAAATTCAGACTTTAAATTTGATCCAAACAAACGAGCAACAGATTGCCACATAAAAGCTGAAAATCCACCTTTTAAATCCTTAATCAGATCATAGCTAGTATCACCGGTTTCTCTGTCGATTAGCTTAATCAACATTCTCCCCTGACTAAAGGTTAATTTACGTAGGGGTTTTTCAAACTCTTCAAACAGTTCTTTTTCCGCCTGTTTTAAATATTGCTTTTTATCTTTTTCTGAACGTATGGTATCTAAAGTATTTGCGATTAGATTTAATCTGTACCTGGCTAGACGTGCATATGGTAAAGTCTTTTTTACATTTATCACCAACCGGCTGTATCTTTTATGTTGTCTAGGACTTTTAAACTTGAAGGGAGGGCATATTTTAACTTCTTCAATGTAAACATGAGGAAGTGTATCTCCTTCAATTACTTTACTTTTCAGATAATGATAGTTATCAATAAGGCTAGTATCCTTCTGTGCATTAACATAAAACGACAGAAAGATCAATATAAATAAACATATATTTCTATAAAGTAATTTCATTGTATCAATAAAATCTTTTATAAAAATACGACATAATATACTGTTTGGTTCTATAGTATAAAAAGAAAAAACCGATCTTTTGGATCGGTTTTAATATCTTAGGATTCAAAGCATATTATACATTAAATCTAAAATGCATAATATCTCCATCTTGCACAACATATTCTTTACCTTCAATACTCATTTTACCGGCCTCTTTACATGCCAATTCAGACTTATATGTAACAAAGTCATTATACTTAATAACTTCTGCTCTAATAAAGCCTTTTTCAAAATCAGAGTGAATAACTCCAGCAGCTTGAGGAGCAACTGCACCTTTAGGATAAGTCCAGGCTCTTACTTCTTTTACCCCAGCAGTAAAATAAGTTTCAAGGTTAAGTAATTTATATGCAGAGCGTATTAATTTAGAAACACCTGATTCAGTTAAACCTATGTCTTCCAAAAACATTTGTCTTTCTTCAAAAGACTCAAGCTCTGCAATATCAGCTTCGGTTTGAGCTGCAATAACTAAAACCTCAGCATCTTCATCTGCTACTGCATTTTTTACTGCCTCTACGTGAGAATTACCATCAATTACAGAAGTTTCATCCACATTACATACATACAAAACAGGTTTATCTGTAAGTAAATATAAATCTTTAGCTACTTTCTGCTGAGCTTCAGTCAACTCAACTGTTCTAGCAGATTTACCAGCTTCTAAAGCTTCTTTATATAAATATAAAACATCTACCAGTCTCTTTAATTCAGGATCTTTAGATGCTTTTGCAGCTTTCTCTGACTTCATTAATCGATTTTCAACAGTCTCCAAATCCTTCATTTGAAGCTCCATATCGATAACTTCTTTATCTCTTACAGGATTAACCGAACCATCAACATGAGTTACGTTATCATTATCAAAGCATCTTAAAACATGTATAATAGCATCTGTTTCACGAATATTTGACAAGAATTTATTCCCAAGACCTTCACCTTTACTTGCTCCTTTTACCAAACCTGCAATATCTACTATTTCAACAGTTGCTGGTAAAACTCTTTGCGGGTTAACTAACTCTTCTAATTTAATTAATCGTTCATCCGGTACAGTAATTACACCTACATTTGGCTCAATTGTACAAAAAGGAAAGTTTGCAGACTGAGCTTTTGCATTTGATAAACAATTAAATAAGGTTGATTTACCTACATTTGGTAAACCTACGATTCCACATTGTAATCCCATATTTATTTATTTCAATATCAATATATTATCAAAAAGTTGTGCAAAAGTACATCAAATTTTTCGGTTGCGAAAAATAAAAACACTTTTAATTTGAATAATAGAAGCACCCTATCATCACAATAATAAACATCATATCAACCAATTAGTATCGAACAGCAAATTATTTTAAAATAAATAAATATCATAGTTAAACCTTTTGTGTTAATTCTCGTCAAAGGGATAGTATTTAATTTAAGAGCTTGACAGACTGTTTTAATGACAATTCAGAAATATACAGATATTGAGTTAGTTGAACTATTTAAAAATGAAAGTACAAAACAAAGTGCTTTTCAATTTTTGATGCGTCAATATAAAGAACGGCTTTACTGGCATATAAGAAAAATAGTAATTTCGCATGAAGATACAGATGATGTTTTACAAAATACGTTTGTGAAAATCTGGCAAAACTTAGATTCTTTTCAAGGAAAATCTGCTCTTTATACATGGTTATATCGCATAGCAACCAACGAAGCTTTGACTCTTTTAAAGAAAAAAAGAAATTCATTACAGTACTCTATTGATGATGAAGAAAATTATTGCGAGAACACGCTTATAAGTGATCCTTATTTTGATGGTAATGAAATTCAGATTCAGCTTCAAAAAGCAATAAGCACATTACCTGAAAAACAAAGAATAATTTTTAATTTAAAATATTTTGAGGAGTTGAAATATGAAGAAATATCTGAAATACTAGATACTTCAGTTGGTTCATTAAAAGCATCGTACCATCATGCAGCAAAGAAGGTTGAAGCATATTTAAAAAATAACCTGGTTGAGAAAGATTAAATTTGATAAAGATTTTGAAAGCACGTTTAAACCTTTCGCTATTTGAAGTATCAAAGGAATAGGAGATTATAAACAAAGCAAAAACGATCTAATGATTTATAATAGATGAATGAAGAATTTAAAATATTAGAGAATTTAAAAAAGCAAAGCAAAAAAAATGAAGGCTTTAGTGTTCCTGATGATTATTTTGAATCATTTGAAGATAAAATAATGAGCAAAATTCATGCAGAAGAACAACCTCTGGGTAAGAAAATCATGCTGGTTTTAAAACCTTGGTTATCTTTAGCTGCTATTTTCACAGTGATTGCTTTGGTATATTATAACACTCCTTATATTAAAACATCAAATACATTAGTAGACGCTTCTATATCCAATGATTATTCAATCGACTTAATATCTGCAGATTTTAATGAACTTGAATTATTTGATATTATATCCGAGGAGAATAACAATGCTATATTTGAAACAATCAATACGGATCCGGCATTACTGGATGGCATTACCTATGAAGACATTGAAGATTTAGTAATCTTTTAATTTTTTGAATGATGAACAAAGTATTACTTATAATATTATTAGCAACTTTAAACTTAAATGCGTTTAGTCAACAATACACTAAACAAGAAAAGATTGAACGTTTAAAAGCTCAAAAAGTGGCATTTATTACTGACAAGTTAAATCTCACAACGGAAGAAGCTCAGAATTTTTGGCCTTTATATAATGAGTTTTTTAAACAAAAAGAAAAAATATCATCTGATAAAAAACAGATTACTATTGATTTACGACAAAATTGGGATCGTTATTCTAAAAAGGAAAAAACAGAACTAGCTGATAAACTAATCCTATTCAGAGTAAAAGAAGCAAATCTTGAACAAGAATATCACGAGAAATTTAAAACTGTTTTAGATATTGATAAAGTAATTAAGTTATATAATGCAGAAACGCAGTTCAAAAATTACTTACTAAAGCAAATCAGAAGTCAGAGTAGTATTAATGAAATTGACAGACCAGCCAAAAGAAAATAAAAAAAGCAGGTTTCCCTGCTTTTTTCTTTATTTTAAGATTTCTATAACTTCATCTATTGAAACTAACGATTGATCTCCTGTTATCATATTCTTCAATGTAACTTTCTCCTCGTTCATCTCATTTTCTCCGGCTAATGCTACATAAGCAATTTCCTTTTTATTAGCATAAGTCATTTGCTTTTTCATTTTAGCGGCATCCGGATATAGTTCAGCTTTAATTCCTGCAGCTCTTACTTTTTGCAACGCTTTTAAAGAATATAAAGCTTCTTTTTCACCAAAATTGATGAATAACAACTGAGTAGATACAATTGATTCTTTAGGATAAAGATCTAACGCATTCATTACATCATAAATACGATCTGCTCCAAATGATATACCTACTCCTGATACATCTTTCAATCCAAAAATTCCAGTTAAATCATCATATCTACCACCTCCGGTAATACTACCTATCTGAACATCTAAAGCTTTAACTTCAAAAATAGCACCAGTATAATAATTTAAACCTCTTGCTAATGTCAGATCCAACTCAACTTCTGTTGAAATATCTAATGTTGACAAGTACGCAAAAACCGTTTCTATTTCATCAACTCCTTTAAGTCCTGTTTCTGAATTAGCTAAAACTGATTTTAGAGTTTCTATTTTTTCAAGGTTAGAACCTGACAGATTTATAATTGGTTGTAATTTCTCAATAGCTTCTTCTGACAAATTCTTTTGTTGCAACTCTTCATTAACCTTCTCTAAACCTATTTTATCAAGTTTATCGATTGCTACAGTTATATCAACAATCTTATCAGCCTCACCAATAATCTCTGCAATTCCGGTTAAGATCTTTCTATTATTCATCTTAACCAGAACATTAATATTTAAAGCTTTATAAACATCATCAACAATTTGAATCAGCTCGACTTCATTCATTAATGAATCCGATCCAACAACATCCACATCACACTGATAGAATTCTCTATAACGACCTTTTTGAGGTCTATCTGCTCTCCATACAGGCTGAATCTGATATCTTTTAAATGGAAAAGTAATATCACTCTGATGTTGAACTACAAATCGTGCAAAAGGTACTGTCAAATCATATCTAAGTCCTTTTTCTGAGATTTGAGTCGTTGTTTTTATAGAATTTTTTTCTGTAAGAACCTGATCATTTACTTTAGATAAAAAGTCTCCGGAATTCAATATTTTAAATAACAATTTATCTCCTTCTTCCCCATACTTTCCCATTAATGTAGAAAGATTTTCCATTGCAGGAGTCTCAATGGGTTGATATCCATACTTCAAGAATACAGATTTGATAGTATCAAAAATATAATTACGCTTCGCCATTTCGATTGGCGAAAAATCTCTGGTTCCTTTTGGAATAGCAGGTTTTTGAGCCATTATGCTATTATTTTTTATTAATGAAGCGCAAAGTTATTTATTTTATTTAAACATGCATGATTTTTTAAGATTCCTAATTCATTATTCAATGTGATTTTTTAAGACAATAAAACCAAGAAAGTGTTTTCTGTTATACTCCCAATTCCTGCAACCACGATTGCAGTTGCTTCTGAGCTTCACTACTTCCCTCTTTAGGCGACCAGTCTGCAAAATTTTTATCATCCATAATATTGTATGGTCCATCTTTAATTTCATAAACCACAGTTCCTTTTTCGAGACCTGTTGCTGTATGCCATTCACAGGGTTTTATTTCAACAGCAAATTGCCCCAATTCACGATCCAGAATAACATGATTAATTATATCTCCAGCATCATTGAAAAACATTACCAGAAGTCTTCCAGTTAAGATTATAAAAACTTCTCGTTTATCTGGATTCTCATGAGTATGTGGTTGTACATAAGTCCCAGGTTCGAAAGCATTTAACATTCGCTGAACAGGATCCTGTTCTCCTAAATGGTAATTTTTATTTTTTCTTTTTCGCTCACTTTGTTGTGCTTCATGAGTTAAAGAACTCAATACATCCTTATCAATTAATTCCATAATTAACTAAATATAAAACTCTTACAAAACAGGATTGAATTTAGGCAGTATATACATCAAAACTACTACAAATGATTACTTCTGAGAATTTCTTTTAAGTATAAAAATACTCTATTTCGAATATTTAAAATTATTAATCTAAAAAAAACATACACTTAAAAATAATTACACATAGTTCATCACTATTTATCAACCTTTATAATCTTTATGAGTAAAACTAACAAAAGGTTTTAAAATTAGTTTTTTAAAAAGGCCATAAGGAAGAGAAAGAATGGATACAGTGAAGATTTTAGCAGTTGGTAATGATAAAATAAACTTGCAGATCATTAAAAGCAGATTATTAGAATTTGGCGAAGACTGGTTAATTTTTAATATGAGCTGTGAAGATGCATATGCTGAGGTTGAAAAGAGTAAATATAATCTTATTATTATAGACTGTGAAAAACCTATTACTTCATTAATAAATAAAGTAATTGATTTAAAATATTCAGAGAAGAATGCTAATACACCTATTATTGTATGTATTCAGGATAGCACACCTGAAGATATCGAAAAGATCCTTCAAAATGGAGCTCTGGATTTCATAAAAAAGCCTTTTAAATCAATTGAATTATTTGCACGCGTAAGAACAGCCTTAACATTATCAAGTACAATTGACAAACTAGATAGACAAGTTCATATAATCAATGAAGGACAAAATAAAATGGAAGAGATGCTTAATGGTCTTATTCCTCCTGAGATTATTAATGAAATAACACAATATGGCAGTTCTAAACCAAAAAAATACAGAGAGGCTTCTGTTCTATTTGTTGATTTGGTTGACTTCACAAAAAAATCAAGACGTTTATCTCCTAAGATTATGATTGACGAACTATCTGATATTTTTGCTGAGTTTGATAAAATTGTTAAACGTAATAATTGTACAAGAATAAAAACTATTGGTGATGGTTACTTGGCTGTATCAGGAATTCCAACTCCTAGTCATGAACATGCATTAAATATGATTAAAGTAGCTTTGGATATGCGCGAATATATTTTCCAAAGAAATTTGATTAATAATGTAAAATGGGATTTAAAGCTGGGAATTAACTCAGGAGAAGTTATTGGTAGCGTATTAGGTAAAAGCAATTATCTTTTTGATGTATTTGGAGATACTGTAAATGAAGCTGCCAGGTTAGAAAGCATGTGTGAACCAAATCAAATAAATGTTTCTAGATCAAGTTACATGCTTGTTCGAAACAAATACAAATTTATCGAAAGATTACCTCAGGATGTTAAAGGTATTGGTAAAACACGTATGTACTATTTAAAATCAACCTTCGACTCAATTTCAACATATGATCCCAGCGGAAATGTAATCCGTCTTGGCGAATTAATTGAAAAATTATCGGCTAATTAATTTAATATCCCTCATTATTTTATGCAAAAAGATTCCGTTAAAATACTTCTTGTGGATGATATGTCAATCATTATTGATATAATCATCTCTCATTTAAACGAAATGGGACAAGAATTTACTTACCTAAAAGCAAATAATGGCCGTGATGCATGTAAGCTTGCTGTTCAGTCTAATCCAGATTTAATAATAATGGATTGGGAAATGCCAAAAATGACAGGGATTGATGCATTGAGTCATTTAAAGAAAAATGAGAAAACAAAGGATATACCAGTCATTATCTCATCCGGTTTTTCTGATGCAAAAAACGTTCGTCAAGCATTAGAAACAGGTGCTATTGATTATATACGTAAGCCTATCGATCCGGTTGAGTTAATTGCAAGAGTTAGATCAGTTTTAGCTTTAAACACGAGTATAAAAGCTTTAAAGCAAAAGCAAATTGAATTAGAAAATGAACGATTAAAAGTTGAAAATATTTTAAAGGGTATTATCCCTGAGAAGGTTTTTAATGACATAAAAATAAGTGGAGAGTCAAAACCTCACAGATATAAGAACTCAAGTGTAATGTTTGCAGATCTTGTCGGTTTTACAGAGAAAACATGCTGCATGTCTCCCAAAAGATTAATCAATGAATTAAATGATATATTCTCTGCATTTGATAAAATTATAAAGAAAAACAAATGCACAAGGATTAAAACAATTGGAGATGCATACCTTGCAGTAAGCGGCCTCCCTGTTGAGAATAGTAATCATGCTTTTAATTTAGTTAATGCGGCCATTGATTTTAGAAATTATATTATTAAAAGAAACGAAACTCACCATACAAAGTGGGAAATTACTATAGGAATTAATAGTGGCGATATCATTGGCAGCCTAATTGGCTATGAAAATTATTTATTTGATATTTTTGGAGAAACTGTAAATGCTGCAGCCAGAATTGAAAGTCAATGTAAACCGATGGATATCGCATTGAGTAATACAACCTACAACTTAATTAAGAATCAGTTTTCTTTTGAAAGCAAAGGTTTTGTTGAATTAAAAGGAATGAAAAAAACAGAGATTTTTAATTGTATCAGCAACATAATTGATGATCCCATACTGAAAACAACAGAGATAAATATAAAAACAAAAAGAGTTGGTTAAATAATAGCCAACTCTTTTCTTATTCAATTAATTAGTATTTTTTACTTAACTAGTTTTTTATACTTAATTCTTTTAGGAGTAATATCTCCTAATCTTCTCTTCTTATTTTCCTCATATTCAGAAAAAGAACCTTCAAAATAATGCACTTTAGATTCTCCCTCAAAAGCTAAGATATGAGTTGCAATTCTATCTAAAAACCATCTATCGTGCGAAATAACTACAGCACATCCAGCAAAGTCCTCTAAACCTTCTTCCAAAGCTCTTAAGGTATTTACGTCGATATCATTGGTTGGCTCATCCAGTAATAAAACGTTAGCTTCCTCTTTTAGTGTCATGGCCAAATGCAACCTGTTTCTTTCACCTCCGGATAAAACACCACATTTTTTCTCCTGATCACCACCTGTAAAATTAAATCGAGCTAAATAAGCTCTTGCGTTTATTTCACGGCCTCCCATTTTTATGGTTTCCTGACCTTCAGACACAACCTGATAAACAGACTTATTTACGTCAATTGATTCATGTGATTGATCTACATAACCAACTTTTACCGTCTCACCTACTTCAAAAGAACCCTTGTCTACTTTTTCAAGTCCCATTATCATTCTAAATAAAGTAGTTTTACCTGCACCGTTTGGTCCTATGACACCAACAATACCATTTTTAGGTAATAGAAATTCTAACTCCTCAAAAAGCAATCTATCATCAAAACCTTTAGCAACATCATGAGCCTCAATAACTTTATCACCCAAACGTGGTCCATTAGGAATAAAAATTTCCAACTTCTCTTCTTTTTGCTTTACATCTTCATCCATTAACTTATCATAAGCAGAAAGACGAGCCTTTGATTTTGCATGGCGAGCTTTTGGAGCCATTCTAACCCATTCCAACTCTCGCTCCAACGTTTTTCTTCGTTTAGATGCTGTCTTTTCTTCTTGTTGCATACGTTTGGTTTTCTGCTCTAACCAAGAAGAGTAATTTCCTTTCCAGGGAATACCCTCTCCTCTATCCAATTCCAGAATCCAACCAGCAACATTATCCAAAAAGTATCTATCGTGAGTAATTGAAATCACAGTTCCTTTATATTGTTGTAAGTGCAACTCTAACCATTGTACTGATTCTGCATCCAAATGGTTAGTCGGCTCATCTAATAACAACACATCAGGCTCCTGAAGTAAAAGTCTGCATAAAGCAACGCGTCTTCTCTCTCCTCCCGATAAAAACTTAACTTGTTTATCTTCTTCAGGACAACGCAAAGCATCCATTGCAATACTTAATTTCGTATCCAGATTCCAGGCATCATATTGATCAATTTTTTCCTGAAGACGAGCCTGTTCATCCATTAATGCTTGCATCTTATCAGGGTCTTCCAGAACCTCTGGATCAGCAAATTTTTCATTAACCTGATTATAAGCATTTAAAACATCAACGACCTCCTGAACTCCTTCTTCAACTATTTGCTTAACGGTTTTACTTTCATCCAATACAGGCTCTTGTTCAAGATAACCTACAGAATAATCCTGAGACGCAACTACATCACCTTGAAAATTTTTATCTATACCTGCAATTATCTTCATCAAAGTTGATTTACCGGAACCATTCAAACCAATGATTCCAATCTTTGCTCCATAAAAGAATGATAGATAAATATTATTTAAAATCTTTTTTTGAGGGGGAACAACTTTACTTACTCCCACCATCGAGAATATAATCTTTTTATCGTCAGACATATTTATTAATTATTAGATCAAATTTATCTCGCAAATTTAATTCAATTATTAGAAAAAAAGCACAAAAAAAACCTTGCTGTAATACAACAAGGTTTAAAATATAAAAGTAATATTTTTATTTAGCCATTGCTTTCAAATCACTTTCCAATAGACCGTCTCTATTTTTAGGTGAAACCATGTGCCAATCAAAATAATAGAACTGCGAATCAGCAGCTCCAATAACTATTTTATAGCAACGAGCTTTATATTTTGTACCTTCTGGTCCTACTTTATGCAAATAAACAACATCAGGATCTTTATCCTCAATTGCTTTTGCAACTTCCTCCTGAGTTACAATTTCAACATGATATGGATAAAGACTTTGAATTTTGCTTAATGTATTAACATCTGTTGTTAAGTCTTCTTTTACAAGATAAAGTTTTTTATTATTCAAACTTTTAACATTCTTATTGTAATACTTAAACATGTTAGCATTAATAATCTTAGGATTTTTAGATACCAACTGAACATGGTCTTGCATGAACTTTATAAATCCTTCCATTTTATATGCATAACTATCATCTTCTACTCTCACATAAGACAAAGGAATAGAGCAAAGGTCAGGCATATCTGAAATAGAAAATACATCTTTACCCATTAGTAAGCTAACAAAAGTATAACGAGCTTTGGTCTTGTCTTTATCGAAAGTTACTGTTGATGTTACAATAAAAGAGTAAGATGGATCTCGTCTTTTTTCATCAAATTCTGCATGTGATATAATTTCATACTCAGTTACATTCCAAACTCTTGGCATAACCTTTTTAATCATAAAATTAAAATCTGACATTGGATTGTCATCTAATACCACATAGGTTTTTGAATTAAAAAAATTCTGATAATCCTTTTCTGTTGGTAAATGGTTCTGTGCTGATACTGTTACCATCAACATCATAAACAATAGACTTACAACAATTTTCTTCATATTTAAATTATTTGATTTATTTACTTATTCAACTTTTAAAATATCCTTTAAAAACGTAATTCTTTTATCAGAGTTATATTTTTAGATGAAATTTTCTAAAAAAAGATTTAACAATGTACTAATTTAAGATGCTGCACACTAAATATCAAACCTTTATAAAGACATTTATTACAATCTTAACTTCCTCGTTTATTTTATTACAAAATATTATTGCTAATTTTAATTTATATGTTGCATTTTCGTTTGTATTTTTACCTTTTAATACCAAACATATTTAAAGATTAAACGTATTTACTGTTTTAAAAGTACATACATTAGAAAACTGAATTTGATTAAAATCCTATGAAATTTATAAATAAATTTTTACTCTTATTTACTTTTGACCAAGAAGAAAAACTTGAAGTTGAAACAAAAACAACATTACTTTTTACAAATGTTCTTAATTTTTTTCTCTTTGTTATTGTTTTTATTGAGGGTATAATTTCTCTCCTTGAAGAGAATCTTTTTTTCGCAGGACCTCTTTTATTCTTCAGTATACTTTTCGCATTTAATTATTTATATGCAGGGCGAAGACCAAATTCAGTTTTTTATAAAGAAGTACTATTTAGCTTTATAACCTTAACATTTCTATTTTTTATAGTATTCGGAGGTCCAACAAATATAAATATCATATGGCTTGGTTCTTTTCCTTTTATATCAATAAACTTATTTGGCAGAAAAAAAGGCTCGGTATATTCGTTTATGATGTTTCTGTTTATGCTTATTGATTTTCTTGTACTAAGTTTATTTATACCTGGCGCAGTAAATTACAGCTTTAACCTAGAGATATTATTTTCTATATACTTTATATTCTCATTTATTTTAGCCTACACTTTAAAATTTATTTTTTCTGAGGTTATGCTAACCAAAGAAAGAGCAATGATTAACTCTCAGAATAGCAAAAATTCAAAAGAGGAACAAATTTCAGACCTGTCAAGACAAATCAGAACCCCATTAAGTAACATTACAGGTATTCTTGATATCTTAGGAAAGACAAATCTTACCGATGATCAACGCGACTATATTAACACGATACATGCATCTGCCAATAATTTGGTTAATGTAGTAACCAATATGGTATCTTCATCCAAATCAGGTTTAAAACCAGCAATTGAAGAGGAAATAAGCTTTAATTTATATGCTACTTTAAACAATACAATTCGTTTATTTTCTGAGAATAATACAAGACAAAAATTTAGCTTGTCTTTTTCTGCGGATATTCCTTCTACCATGACAGGAAACGCTATTAAGACAAAGCAAATATTCCTTAATATTCTAAATAGCATTGCAAAATATAACATTTCGGAACAAAAGCATATTAGCATAGAAGTATCAAGAATAAATACTATGCCTGGTAGTGTAGAATTAAATTTCAAAATTATCAGCACAGGGAATATTCCTTTCCCAAAAGAGTATAAATCAGAAGATTCTTTGTATAAAAATGATGTTTTAAGATTAAATACATCAAAACATATTCAGTTCTTAGATCTTGGATTGACTCAAAAACTAATTGAACAAGACGGACACAATTTGTCCATTCAACCTAATATTGAAGAGACTATTTTTGAATTTGGCATCTCATTTAAAGAAAACAAACAAAGTATTTCTGTTCAAAGCATTAATGACAAACTCTCCAATACAAAATCATTCTATAAGCCATCTGTAGATATAAAGAATTCTAATATCTTACTTGTTGAAGATAACTTTAGCAACCAGCAAATTATCATTCTTTATATTAAAAATGAAGTAAATAAAATAGAAGTTGCATACAATGGAAAAGAAGCATTAGACAAATTTGGTAAAGCTAAATACGACCTTATTCTTATGGATGTTCAGATGCCGATTATGGATGGTTTTAAGGCAACTCAGAAAATACGCGAAATAGAAAAGAGTACAAATACACATACTCCAATTATTGCTGTAACCGCAAATGCATTTCCTGAAGATAAAGAAAGATGTATCGCTTCTGGTATGGATGATTATATTAGTAAACCATTTCAACCAGAAGATTTAATTGGTAAAATTAAACACCATCTTAGTTAGTAATCAATAGCTTTAAGGATATTCTATTACCCCAATACTGTTCTTCCCATTAATCTTAATTATTGATGGAGAAGACAGTTCAACATGTTTAATCCATTCATCTTCATATAAAGTCTTTTGTTTTGACAGAAAATCTTCATCAATAAAGCCATTCCCTTTAGTTTGATTGATTGTAAAATAACCTATTCTTAAAGATGTCAAGTTTTGAAAGAAATGTGTTCCCTGACTAGGATCTACACTAAAACCATCGAGAGCTGTTTCAATGATCACTCTTGCTCCTGATATTTGCGGCCATTTTATAGGTATTCCCAACCAAGGATCCTGTGATCCCCATCTTCCCGGTCCAATTAAAATATAATTCTTATTTGCTTTAATAATATCCTGATTCAATTTATCGATTACAGGAACCATTTTTATCATATTTGCAGCTTTAAATCCATCAGACTTTACATAAACCACATCCTTTATATCTTTAATTACACCATTACCTAAAGCAGATGCTGAATAGATCATGTGATCCTTAGGATGTAGATCCGTTAATTCCTCCATCACTGTTTCCTCACCTTCAACTATGGGACGAATTTGCAAAGGATAAAATATATGCTTTCCGGATGCAGTATTTAAGTCTACAGCAAACTCAACTTCTACAGGCTGATTCATCTCTTTTTGTCCAATCTCAAGTACAGCCTTTATAATCTTTGCTAAAGGAAACACCTCATGTTTTAAGATATTGGCAAAGGTAATTAACGGAATTCCCTTATAAGTTACTCCATCTCTAATTATATTATTTTGATAATCATAAACAGATCCTAACCAACGTAAGGTTCCATCCTTCAATGCTGTTTTTGCATCTAACTTTAATAAATTAACAGCATCATTAACCGAAGGCTTGAAACTACTATTATCCATATTTAAGGCAAAAAAAATCTTTTGAGTATCATGAACGGTAAGCTCAGGTGTAGATAATTGTAATGTCTTTTGAGGATATTCCGGTGAAAATCTTAAAGATACACCGCCTTCAACAATCTGTTTACCTAAACCTAATGCTACATTTACAATTCCTTCGTTTGATTTTTCAGGAGGAATAGGATAAAAATTCATAGATCTTGCCACACCTGATATCGTAGGATAAAACCTATTTTCATATTGCTGCCCAACTACCTCCTGCAACACAATACCCATACGCTCCTCATCTATTATATTCATTGTTGCAGCCATATATGCCTTACTTGATTTAAAATAAACTGAAGCGTATACACACTTAATGGCATCGGCAACCTGATTTATAACAACATCAATATCATCTGTATTAGATATCATATATGTCGAGTAAATTCCTGCGAAAGGCTGATAGTGGCTATCCTCCAAAACACTTGAAGATCGCACTGCAATAGGATTATTGACAACAGACACAAATTTTTTAAGATAAGCTTCTGATAAGCTAGGAAGATTTGCCTTTATAAAATGATCAAGAATTTCTTCATCACTTAAATCAGAAAGTGCAATTTCATAAAGATTATTTTTTTCCATGAAATGCTCAAACACGTCTGTTCCAACAACAACTGTTCTTGGAATAGTAACATCAACACCCTCAAAATTAAGTAATGCTGCATTTTTATTAATTATGGAATTTAAAAATGCAAGTCCCCTGGCTTTTCCGCCTATTGATCCATTACCTATACGTGCAAACTTTACATATCTGTCATACCTTTCTGGGTAGAACTGAGCAATTATATCTTTTCCCTTTGAAATACGGAAGTTTACAATCGTATTATATAGAAACGTTTTTGAGGCTTCCAATGATTCAAAATCCTCAACCTTTAAGTTTTTAATTACTTCTGCAATTGAAAATAAAGCTCTTGCATTAAGCCATTTAGAAACATGATCTCGCTGAAAATGATACCTCAGTGAATCATCAGGTATCTCAAACAACTTTTCCTGAAGCTCTTTTAAGTTACTTACTCTGCCAACTTCTTCCAAACTTTGCGGATTTACAAAAACAAAATCTCCAAAAGCAAGATTGTATTTTAGAAAGCTCTTTAATTCCTGAAGTAAGGCTTTAGAATATTTATATAAGAACCCAACCTTAATTTCCTTAGCCAAAGATTCAATATTTATATCTGATGATTGCAAAAGAAAAGGCATATACGGATCATCCTCTTTTACCTGAACAGCTAACTTCACTCCTGCTTTTGTATCTTTTATACCCTCTCTGTTAAATGATACATCAGAAATAACTCCCAAAAGGTTAGATTTAAATTTATGGTAGAGTTTAATTGCTTCTTCGTAGTTTCTGGCCAATAATATTTTTGGACGTCCACGCATTCTAAGCATTTTCTGATGTTCATTTAAACCTTCAGACATAAATTTCTTTGATTGATTAAATACAATCTTATAGATCAGCGGTAAATAACTGGAATAATATCTAATCGAATCTTCAACCAAAATAATACATTGAACTCCGATATTCAGAATATCAGATTCTGCATTCATTTCATCTTCAATAAGCTTTATGATAGCAACCAGTATATCAGCATTACCCAACCAACAAAAAACATAATCTATAGCACTGGTATCTTCCTTTTTTAATTTTAAGCTGACTTCTCTTGAGAATGGTGTTAGAACAACAATGGGTATAGTTGGATATATATTCTTTATTGTTTTAGATAAAGAATATATGTCCATACCACCAATATTTAACATAGAAATAATTAAATCCACAGACTCATTCTGTAAAATTTCCAGTGCTTTATCTGCCGTTGAGACCTGTATAAATTTTGGAGGGTAACGAAGATTCAACGACACATATTCATTAAAGATTTGCTCTTCTATACGCCCATCTTCTTCTAACATAAAAGCATCATAATTACTGGAAATCAATAATACTGACTGAATACGCTTTTGCATTAAATTATTAAAAGCCGTTTCTGTAAATAAACCTAAATAGGCTATTTCGCTTTCCCTATCCATAATCAAAAAATTTATAGCAATAGTTAAAGATAATTATTATTTAGTTCTTTTTATAGAACTTGCTCTTACACTCAATTCAAAACCATTTAACCTTTTCTTTTTTAAGGAGTTCATAATGAATAATGAAAATTTTTCAGTACCTTATATTGATTAATAAAAACCTTAAAATCATCCAATCATGAAAAGTTCAACTCATTCTCTTGTTGAGTCTTTTATGTCGGACCTCATCAAAAAAAATCCCTCTGAGCCAGAATTTCACCAGGCAGTTCATGAGGTATTACTTTCTCTATCTTCATTTCTTGAAGAGAATCCTCATTATATCCATTCAGGTATACTGGAACGAATGACTGAACCTGAAAGAATAATAATTTTTCGGGTACCATGGATTAACGACCAGGGAAAGATTATTGTAAACAGGGGCTTTAGAATAGAAATGAATAGTGCAATCGGACCTTATAAAGGAGGATTACGATTCCATCCTACCGTTAATCTTGGGATTTTAAAATTCCTGGCTTTTGAGCAGGTATTTAAAAACAGTTTAACAACATTACCTCTAGGAGGAGGAAAAGGTGGCTCTGATTTTGATCCAAAAGGAAAATCTGAAAATGAAGTAATGAAATTTTGCCAGAGTTTTATGACTGAACTTTATCGCCACATTGGTCACAACACTGATATACCAGCTGGAGATATAGGTGTTGGAGGTAGAGAAATTGGATATTTGTTTGGCCAGTATAAAAGAATAAAAAATGAATTTACCGGAACAATAACTGGCAAAGGAATTAATTGGGGAGGTAGCTACATCAGGCCAGAAGCTACTGGATACGGAAATGTATATTTTGCAGAAGAAATGCTTAATACAAGACATGAGAGTTTTAAAGGTAAAACTGTACTAATATCAGGCTCTGGTAATGTTGCTCAATTCAGTGCTGAGAAGGTTATAGAATTAGGCGGAAAAGTAGTAACAATGTCTGATAGCAATGGATATATCTATGATCCCGAGGGTATTGATCTGGACAAACTTCATTTTATTATGCAGTTGAAAAACATAAGAAGAGGAAGGATTAAAGAATATGCAGAAAAATACAACGTTAAATTTGTTGAAGATCAAACCCCATGGAAAGAATCTGGTGATATAGCTTTACCTAGTGCCACACAAAATGAGATTGATAAAGATGATGCTATAACTTTAATTAAAAATGGTTGTATTTGTGTTTCGGAGGGTGCTAACATGCCTTGCACTCCTAAAGCCATTGAAGTGTTTATTGAAAATAAAATACTATATGGTCCGGGTAAGGCTGCAAATGCAGGAGGTGTTGCAGTATCAGGTCTGGAAATGAGTCAGGATTCAATGAGACTTAACTGGACTAAGGAAGAAGTTGATCAACGACTTAAAATTATAATGAAAGATATACATAACACTTGCATAATATACGGCACAAAACCAGGTGGATTTGTAAACTATATGGATGGGGCTAATATTGGAGGTTTTGTAAAAGTAGCGGATACAATGATAGATCAAGGAGCTGTATAGCAAATAACAGTCAAAATATTTATTTAAATAAATGAGTTAATGTTCAATATCCAATGGTTTGATATTAACTCATTTTTTTTGTGAAAATTTAAATAACTTATTGCATAACATATTTTGCATTCAGATTCTATTCCATTTTTTATCCATCTTTGTATGAAAATAAAATTTAGTGAATAAAATGATTGATTTTCAAATTACACCTCTTTCTGATGAGCTTAATGAAAGAATAAAATATAAAATAGATCACAAAACAAAACCCTTGGGCTCGTTAGGTCAATTAGAAAAAATTGCATATCAAATCTGCAGAATTCAAAACACTACTACTCCAGTTCTTAATAATCCGCATATTGTTCTTGTAGGATCAGATCATGACATATGTGATGAAGGAGTGAGTCCAAATCCTCAAGAAATCACTTGGCAACAAATGCTTAACTTTTCTAGAGGAGGAGGCGGAATTGGATTGTTTTCAAGTTTTTATAATATGGGTCTTAAAATAGTAGATGCTGGTGTTAATTATGATTTCACGGGTATAGATAATATTATTGATGCCAAAATAAAAAATAGCACAGGAAACTTCCTGAAAGGATCTGCCATGACAATTGAAGAATGTATCAAGGCCATGGAAAACGGAGCCAAGATTGTCTCAGATTTACATTCCCAAGGATGTAATGTAGTTGGATTTGGAGAAATGGGAATTGGAAATACATCACCAGCATCAGTTTTAATGCATCTATATTGTGACATTCCTTTAGAAAAATGTGTAGGACCAGGAAGTGGATTAACAGAGGATGGTGTTTCTGCTAAATGTAAAGTATTAAAAGAGGCAGTTTCCAAATTTTCACATATCAAAGATCCATTAGAGATTCTGGCTCAATTTGGAGGTCTGGAGATTGCTACTATTGCCGGAGGAATGCTTAAGGCAGCAGAACTTAAGATGTTAATATTAAATGATGGTTTTATTATAACATCTGCATTAATCGCTGCGCATGCAATCAATCCAAAAGTAATAGAGTATGTAATTCACTCTCATCATTCAAAAGAAGGTGGTCATGCTTTAATGATGCAATATTTTAATGCAGAACCGGTATTAAATTTAGATTTAAGATTAGGTGAAGGAACAGGTGCAGCTATTGCTTATCCAATAATCCAAGGAGCCATTGCTATGATTAATGATATGACGAGCTTTGATGAAGCTAAAATAACTGACACAACTGATACTGGAGTTAGTGTACTTTAAGTTAAAAAACAAGCTTAAATTGACAAAAAAGAACAAAAGCTAAACTCTATCATTAGGAAATATAGTCCAGTTCTAAAATAAAAGCAATTAATAGAAATAAAAAAAGGGGATCAAAATGATCCCCTTTTTTTATATAGTAGAGTTTATTAGTACTCTGCTTTCTTAGCCGCTGAATAGTTAATTTTCAACGCCTGGGCTTTACGCAATGCCTGCTTAATTTCAGTGATAATTCCCATTGGACAATCAAAGTCAGCTTTAATAGATGTTGTCATCTTTGGACGATCAGATTCTTTCATACCTTCACGCTCCTGAGCAATATAACTTTGAATATCTCCAACTGTAGCAAACTGATCATTTAATTGTACCCTTGGCTCTGATCCGTATAATGACTTATACTGATTAGTAGGAACACCAACATAAATATATGTAACCAAACTCTTTTTCTCAAGTTTAGCTAACTCAGTTGCCTGAGGAACTTTAATTTTCACTTTTAAAGAAACCTCTTTCATAGTAGTTGATACCATGAAGAAGAATAAAAGCATAAATACAATATCAGGCAAAGACGCAGTGTTTATTTCTTGTTGCCCACCACTTTTCTTTTTTCTAAACTTTGCCATAATCTTTAATTTACACCAATATTTTTAGGTTCTGCCTCTGAAATCTTTTGAGGATAAATAGTACGAATCGCTTTTTGTTGATCATCATTTAAGTCTTCGTAATCTTTACCCCATTTCTTTCTGGCTAAATCATTTCTAACTTCATTATAAGCTCTTTGTAATTCATTTTGAACCATCAAATAAGCTTGATATTGAGTTCCATTATCATTCTGCAAAGAAATTACTCCTTTTGTAACTGGAACAACACCAAAAAATTCTACCTCAATTTCTTTAAATTCAGGTAATTTTTCGTCATTATTCTCATTCAGGATAAACTCTTTTGCAGCATCCTTAAGTTCATCTACCTTTAATTGTTTACCTTTTACCAACAATTGGTTATTACTATTCAATAGAACAGTAAAAACGTTTCTGTCTTTAATTGGTGGTGGCGGTGGAACATTTTCAGGTACTGGAGGAGGCAAAAGCCTAGCCAATCCTGAGTCAGTATCCATGGTAGTAGTAACAAGGAAGAATATCAATAAAAGGAAGGCAATATCGGCCATAGAACCGGCATTTACTTCTTGTACATCTCTTTTTCCCATGATTACTATAAATTATTTAAAAATTCTTGAAAGTTCTGTTCCTAAAATTGCAACAACAACAATTCCAAGTAAAGCATAAGTTCCATAAAGGAATGCTCCTGCTAATTTTAACATTGAAGGAACGTTATCAGAACCTTCATATCCACCTAATGCTAAAGGTGTAGTATCTGCAAGACTATAAGAAATAAGTGCAATTACAACTAAAACTGCAATAGAAACTAAGCTTCTAACTGCATTTTTAGGGTTCATAATTACATGAAAAATTTCAAAACCAACAGTACAGATAGCAGCTGCTGCTGTTAAAAATTTAGCCCAGTTTAGAATTAAATCTGTATACACTGGTGTTGTATATGTTTCTCCAGGAACTTCACCTCCTGTAAAATACATTACAATGAAAACTGCGGTAACAGCTAACAATGCATACAGTACGTAACTTAATATATTTGAAAGCTTCTTCATTTGTTTACCTTATTTTTTCATGTTGTATTTTACTAAAATATCTAGTAAAGAGATAGATGCATCTTCCATTGTATTTACAATACTATCGATTTTAGATACGATGTAGTTGTAAAATAACTGAAGGATCATAGCAACGATCAAACCAGATACTGTAGTAATAAGGGCAACTTTAATACCACCTGCTACAGCTGTTGCAGAGATATCACCCATAGCTTGAATCTTATCAAAAGCTTCAATCATACCGATTACTGTACCCATAAACCCTAACATAGGAGCAAGAGCAATAAATAAAGAAATCCAAGTTAAACCTTTTTCTAAAAGACCCATTTGAACTGAACCGTAAGAAACTACTGATTTCTCAACAACGTCGATACCTTCGTCGATACGATCTAAACCTTGGTAGAAAATAGAAGCAACAGGTCCGCGAGTATTACGGCAAACTTCTTTTGCAGCTTCAACACCACCTTCGTTAAGTGCATCTTCAATGCTTTGAAGTAATTTTTTAGTGTTAGTAGAAGCAAGATTCAAGTAAATGATTCTTTCAATACATAACGCTAAACCAAAGATTAAAGCTAATAATACGAAACTCATGAAAGCAGCACCACCTTCGATGAATTTAGCTTTAATTTGTTTGTGAATTCCTTTAGGAGCTTCAGCTTCTTCTGTCGCAGCTTCATCAGCAGCAACCTCCTCTACTACTGTTTCGTCAGCAGTAACTTGTTCAACAGCTTGTTCTTCTTGTGCACCAGTTTCATCCTGAGCATAGATTGTTGATGCACCAAATGTCATCATTCCGAAAACTGCAAAAAACGCAAATAGCTTTTTCATAGTCTGTAAAAAATTTTTGTTTGTATTAGTTTGTTAATACTATAGTTTATTTGCTAATAATTCCCTTTTTATTGCAATAAACAAAGTTAATAATTGAAATTCTAAAAAATTTAGGTGTGCAAAATACAAAAAATTCAGCAAATACAAAGATATTAGATGTAGATTTCACCATTTAATGATTTATTTAAATTAATCTTTACTTCATCTAAACTTAAAGTATTACCTAACAAGTACATAAGTTTTGTCAAAGCGGCTTCTGTTGTAATATCTGCACCACTAAAAACTCCTAATTCTAATAAATGCACACCCGTTTTATAGGTTCCCATATCCACACTTCCCGCCAAACACTGCGTTACATTTAAAATTATAACCCCCTCTCTGATAGCATGTTCTATAGCTTCTAAAAACCAACTTGTAGTAGGAGCATTACCCGAACCAAATGTTTCTAACACCAAAGCCTTTAATCCTGGTGTTTTTAACATGGTTTCAAAATATTTTCTGCTCATACCCGGAAATATTTTCAATAACCCCACATTATTATCCATTTTTTTTGCCACGCTAAACTCTTTTGTGCGATCTGCTTTAAAAATATAAGGGTAATTGTATTTTATATGAATTCCTACTTCGGCCAATGGAGGATAGTTGTCACTTCTAAAAGCCCTAAAGTGTTCTGCATTATATTTAGTGGTTCTATTTCCCCTGTATAGTTTATCCTGAAAGAAGATACAAACTTCAGGAACAATAGCCTCATCATATATATAAGTTGATGCTATATCTAATGCTGTAATAAGATTTTCTTTACCATCGGTTCTTAACGAACTTAATGGCAATTGACTTCCTGTAAATACTACAGGCTTTGCCAGATTTTGTAGCATAAAACTCATAGCACTTGCTGTGTACGCCATAGTATCTGTTCCATGTAACACAACAAATCCATCGTAGTTATTATAATTTTCCTCAATTATAGTAGCAAGTTTTATCCATTTATTGGGATTCATGTCTGATGAATCTACAATAGGTGAAAAGGAGGTACTGTCAACCTTAAAGTTAAATCGCTTTAACTCAACGACAGTTTCTTCAATCATGGTAAAATCAAATGGCACTAAAGAATTTGTTTCCGGATCGTTTGCCATTCCTATTGTTCCACCAGTGTAAATTATTAATACTTTCCTTTTCAATTGTTTATTTTTTATAGTTTGAATAGTTTGTCTGCGTTAGATGTTGTTTGTTTTATAATTGTATGCTTAGAAACTTCAAAAAGTGCAGACAACTTTTCTATTACATAGCTTAAGTATGAAGGCTCATTTCGTTTCCCTCTAAATGGAGTGGGCGTTAAATAAGGTGCATCTGTTTCTAAAACCAGTTTGTCGTAGCCCAACTCAGAAACAACTTTATCTAATCCTGAATTTTTAAAAGTAACTACTCCATTTATTCCTAAATAGAAGTTTTTATAGTCTAATATTTTTTTGCCTTGCTGAATATTTCCGGTAAAGCTATGAAAAACACCCGAAATACTATCTGTATCGAAATTATCCAGTACACTAAAAATTTCATCAAATGCATCGCGAGCATGGATAACTACAGGTAAATTAAATTCCTTGGCCCAATTTAATTGTATTTCAAATGCTTCAATTTGTTGTTCTAAATAAGTCTTATCCCAATATAAGTCAATGCCAATCTCCCCTACTGCACAAAAATCATTTTTTGCAAAAAATGGATACATTATTTCCAGTTGCTTTTTATAATCAAGATCCACAGAAGTTGGATGCAATCCCATCATTGATTTACATTTTAATGGAAACTTTTGTTCTACATCCAACATAGGCTGAATAGTAGCAACATCTACATTTGGCATTAAAATCATATCAACTCCTGTTTCTGAGGCCCTCTGAATCATCTCATCTCTATCCGAATCGAATTGTTCCAGATAAATATGCGAGTGTGTATCTATTATTCCCATATATTATTATGCAACTTTTATATATTGAAGTTACAAAGTTCTTACATTTTTTAAGAAGACCAATATAAAAAACCTTAAAGGACAGGAATCCTTTAAGGTTTATAACTATTCTATGGAATATCAAGTAATATTTTTCTATTTGTAATAATTACACTACTCCTTGTGCAATCATGGCGTCTGCAACTTTAACAAATCCGCCAATATTAGCTCCTTTTATATAATTAATTTTACCATTCAGCTCTGTTCCGTATTGAACGCAAACTTTATGAATGTTAACCATAATATCATTTAATCTCTGATCAACTTCTTCTGCATTCCAGTTTAAACGCATACTATTCTGACTCATTTCTAATCCTGAAACTGCAACACCACCAGCATTTACAGCTTTACCTGGTGCAAACGAAATCTTTTCGGTAGCTAAAAAGGCAGCTTCTGCAGTACAACCCATATTTGAAGCTTCTGCAATTAACTGACAACCATTTTCAATTAATGTTTTACAGTCATTTTCATTCAACTCATTTTGAATAGCACAAGGAATAGCAATATCAACTTTTTGCTCCCAAGGTTTCTTACCCTCAAAAAATTCTACTCCATATCTTTCTGCATAAGGTTGAATTACGTCCTGATTCGAAGCTCTTAGTTCTAATAAAAAGTCAATTTTATCTCCAGAAACTCCTTCCGGATCATAAATATATCCATCAGGACCGGAAAGCGTAACTACTTTACCTCCTAATTCAACAGCTTTTAAGGCAGCTCCCCAGGCAACGTTTCCAAAACCGGATAAAGCAATAGTTTTTCCTTGTAAGGATTGTCCTTTTAACTGCAACATTTCTCTTACAAAATAAATTGCACCAAAACCAGTTGCTTCCGGACGAATTAAACTACCTCCGAATTCCCAGCCTTTACCAGTTAATACGCCGGTAAATTCATTTTTCAGTTTTTTATACTGACCAAACAAATAACCAATCTCTCTACCTCCTACACCAATATCTCCTGCGGGTACATCGGTATTTGGACCAATATGACGATAAAGCTCACTCATAAATGCCTGGCAAAATCGCATTATTTCAAAATCAGATTTCCCTTTTGGATTAAAGTCTGAACCTCCTTTTCCACCTCCCATAGGAAGACTTGTTAAGCTATTTTTAAAAGTCTGCTCAAAACCTAAGAATTTTAAACCACTTAAGGTAACACTTGGGTGAAAACGTAATCCTCCTTTATAAGGACCAATGGCACTATTAAATTCGACTCTATATCCTCTGTTTACCTGAACTTCTCCATTATCATCTACCCATGGAACCCGAAACATAATTACCCTTTCCGGTTCTGTCATACGTTCAAGTATCTTTGCTTTTTGGTAATGTGGATTTTCCTGGTAAAATTCCCAAACAGTTTCAACAACCTCTTCAACAGCTTGTAAAAACTCATCCTCACCAGGATTTTTCATCCTTACTGTATCTATGAACTCTTTAATTTTAGCATCCATGGTAAATACTTTTATTGATTTTTATCAAACCAAAATTATATATTTAAGTGAATCCAAATCATGACTTTTAACACATTATAAATTTTAAAGCAATCACACACAAAACATTAATATTCTGCATAATATACTCACATTTTTACACAAAACTCATTAACACATGATAACTATCATAAAGTTTTGATTCAATTCTAACCAAACAATACCAATACTAATTTTCAAATCTGTATTTACGAAAGTTAACAAATAAGAAAAAAGGCAATACAACAGCTGTATGACATAAAAACCATCTATATTTTTCCACAACACGCTTTCTTTTATACATCTATATTCCAACACCTTAAAACACCAACCTTATATATTTTATTTGTACATTTAGTTATTCCGATATCATTTTAATTGTTTTGAAATACAAATTCCAAATAAAGTCGTACCGGAAAATACAAATAAAAAAAGCATGAAACGAGCCATATAAAGTGTTTCACTCTCATCAGCATGAATAAATTTGGCGAGTTCCATATGGCAATTAAAAGCAAATTAAAAGATATGAAAAATACACTACTAATTCTTCTTCTAATGATTCTACTTAGCTGCAATCATTCAAATCACGTACTCCATGTTAACAAAGATTTTACTGTATATAATGATAAGGTTGTACAGGGAGAATTTATTTCACAAGTGCATACTGATGGCAGTATGACTTCAAATTACACTAGTCCGCTAAACACATCTCATAAAAGATTAATAGAACTAAAATTCAGCATCAATCAAAAAGACAACGAACTACCCTTTGCTACAAATCATCGAATAATTGTTAAACCACAAAACAACATTTATAATACACCCCTCATTGCCTATGGAAAACAATTTATAGATAATGAAAACGGTGGTGAAGAAAACCTTGAACCAAATACGTTCCTGAACATCAGGCTTGATATGAATAAGGTCTTTAATGATTTTAATACCAAAGGATATTATACTGATATCAACAATGAAAAAATTTCAAAAGAAGATTTTAAAGGAGTTTTTGTTGCGGGTAATGTAACGCCTTTAAACTATGATTTTGAAAATCTGGGCAAAGATGTTCAACTTAAGGATGAAGATGGAGATCATATTTATGAAATATCTATTAAAATAAACACTCCGGATCCGGATAAATCAGTTAAGCCACAATGGGAATTAAAAAAAGACATTAGCCAATACCCACAACTTAAATGTAACATTCCTTTAATACAGTCATTATACAATATGGCTCTGGAAGAAACCAATTTACTTAGTGAAGATGATGGTACATTTAGAACAGGCGCTAAATGGGCGGGAGTGTGGACGCGAGATGTTAGCTATGCCACTGTTTTAGGAATGGGAATTGTTGATACAGAAAGAGCCAGACACTCCTTACTAAAAAAAGTAAAAAGAGACAGAATCATTCAAGATACAGGTTCAGGTGGTGCATGGCCGGTTTCGTCCGACAGAACAACATGGGCATTAGCCGCATGGGAAATTTACCTTATTACAGGAGATCAATTGTGGTTGGATTACTGTTACAAAGTGATTAAAAACTCTGTTGAAGATGACAGACTTATTGTCTACGACAAAGCAAACAACCTTTACAAAGGAGAATCTTCATTTCTGGATTGGAGAATACAAACTTATCCCCGCTGGATGGATAACACTGACATTTACGAGTCATTCAACCTGGGCACTAACCTGGTACATTATCAAACGCTGATTATTTTAAGCAAGATGGCTGTTTTGCTGGACCAAAAAGATGAAGAGAGCAAATACATTTCATGGGCCGAAGAATTAGAAACCGCCATTAACCAAAAATTATGGAATAAAGACAAAGGATATTACAATCAATATATATATGGTCGTAACTTTGATTACACCTCAACTAAATCAGAATCTTTAGGAGAAGCATTTTCTGTATTATTTAATGTTGCAAAAGAAAATGCATCAACAGTAATTGAAAACACCCCAATATTAACATGGGGAATACCTTGTGTTTATCCTCAGATACCAGAAATAAGACCTTATCATAATAATGGCATCTGGCCTTTTGTACAAACATTCTGGAATCTGGCCTCCTCAAAAACGGGTAATGGAACTGCTTTGGATCATGGAATCAGTTCATTCTACAGAGCTGCAGCAATGTTTTTAACCAATAAAGAAAACATGGTAGCGGAAAATGGTGATTTTATAACCGCACTAAATTCTGACAGACAATTATGGAGTGTTGCCGGAAACCTTGGACATATATATAAGATATTCTTTGGCATGGAATTTAAAACTGATAATAAATTATACTTTAATCCTTCCGTTCCTATTTCTTACAGTTGTAACATGGAATTAAGCAACCTAAAAATCAGAAATAAAGAATTTGAAATTAAATTAACGGGATACGGAAACAGAATTAAAACATTTAAGGTTAATGGCAAAGAACAAGAAGAATATTCTGTAAGTCTTACTGGCGAAGGAAAAGATATAATTGAAATAAAAATGGCCAACAATACTTTTTACGGTGAAGTAAACCTGGTAGCAAATAAATTTCATTTAAAAACTCCTAATGTCCATATTAATCAGAATGAATTACTATGGGATTCTATTCCAAATGCTGTAAAATATAATGTATACAAAGATGGATCTCTATTTGGTACTACAACGGATATGACTAAAATATCTCTTGACAAAACCAATGGAGAATATACAGTACAAGCCTATAATATATTGGATGAACCTTCATTTATCAGTGAACCAATTCTGTTTCAACCAGAAAATAATAGATTGATATCCTTTAATACATACATGGCAGATCATACCTCATCAATAGAAAACACTCCAACAGGCATGATTGAACTTTCAAAAACCAAAAACCTGGAAATAAACTGGAGTATAAATATAAAGGAGGCTGGTGATTACATTATTTATTTTGAATATTCAAACGGAAGTGGCCCATGGAACACTGACAATAAATGCGCAAACAGAACTTTATGGATAGATAATATAAAAACAGCGCCTGTAATAATGCCTCAAAGAGGAACAAATGAATGGTCAAATCCAGGTGAAACAAATCGAATAAAAACTAAACTCACTGAAGGCCTGCATCAGTTTAAAATAAATTTTGAACCTGAAAATGAGAATATGAACTTTGACACCAATACAGCATTACTTGGTGCGATGAAATTAATCAGATTATAATCTCTACACATCAATAGAATCAATCAATTACTACATTAGTACATGGTTGATTCTATTGTTTACTTTAGAATGCCTCACTAAAAGCCACATACAATGATCTTGTATCTTTAGCTATACCATAATCTACTCTTAAATTCATACGAGGTTGAATCTCTACTCTTAGTCCTGCTCCCAGATTTGGTAAAAAATCACGCATTTCATCATAACGAGAGGTTACATTACCTATTCCTGACCAAACAACAAAGCCTACATGACTTAAATACCTTTTTATAGCAGGCATACTCATTCCTGAAAACATATGACGGTATTCAGTAATACCAAATGAAGTGATCTTATCGCGGAATCTTCCCCATTGATATCCTCTTAAATCAAACTGGGTTCCTAACTGTGGCATATCCATCCAGGCAATATCACCATCTCCATACTGGGTTTTAAATTGAAAAGCCCAAACTTTTCTGTCGCCCATTTTAATATACTGACGAGCATCAAGAGTAGCCTTTAAAAACTCATTACTATCTGCGATCTTAAATATTTTATTATAGTTCACAAACGAAACACTAAATAAATGTCCACTGTATGGATTCTGAACATTATCTCTTGTATCTAAATCCAGTGCTAATCCTAAACCAAAATTTGTTGCACTACTACCATACTTTTGAACATACTCATCTGCTTGCATATGGCTATTAATATTTGTAGCCTGAGTACTATTGAAATCATAAGTAACACCAACAAAAAGGGTTTTATTAATACGATGAACCACTTTGCCTTCTGCAGAAAACCATCTGCGATGATATTGGGTTGTTTCATCAGGTGTTGCGGTTCTATTACCGGCATCATATCCCACACCCCAATAATTATCAGGCATATCACGGTAAAACAACATCGTTAACAATCTCATTTTATCTGTTTTACCATATATATAAGGCAGTACTGTAATTGAAACAGATCCATTAGTACTATAACCTGCAGAAAAGGGAATACTAGAACGGTCAACAAAAGGATTGTCTTTTTGTAGCTTAAACGACATCAAACCTCCTGCTGTAAATAATAATTCTAACTCAGGGGTATATGTAGGTGCCACATATGGTGTAAACATAAAGTTTTTATCCTTAGTTCTGATTTGATGTAAAGAATCTACTTGATCAGATGTCTTATCTGTAGGATCACCTACTTTTGGCTTCTGACCATAAACTACTACTACAACAAAACAAAAAAGAAAAAGAAATCCACCCTTTAAAACCAACATTTCCTATTTTTTAAAATCGCTGCAAATATACAATTATTGATAATTTGATAAGAGGATGCAAATCAATTTTTTACATTATAATCAAATAAAATATTGATGATATACACATATTGACTAAAGCTTGGATTTTTAGTAAATTGATTAAACTATAATTCCTTTACAAATGATGACAAGTGTATCCTTAACAAATGTTTCCTTTAGTTTTTTAAAAGGTTCCCCCGAGTTTTTAGATTTAGTTCTTGATAATATTAATAGCGCGGTATTGCTTTTGAACAATAGAATGCAACTCATTTCGTTTAACAATGCGCTATTTGATGTATTTACTAAAAATAAGGAGAAGGATCTTAAATATGTGAGATGTGGCGAAGCTATTGGATGTGCCTACCAGGTTGAAGAACAAAAACAATGTGGCGAAACATCTAAATGTAAAACCTGCGAACTAAGGTTAAGTGCAATATCTACCTATTTAGAAAATACAACAACCTTTCGCAAAGAAATAACACGTCCTTTTTATCTTGACAACAACGAAAAAGTAAACATGAAACTCCAATACACAACTAAGTACTTTGCTTTTGAAAACGACAAGTATATTTTAATGCTTATTGAATGTATGGATTTTGAATCATAAGAATTCAGATAGATAATGATTTGTTAATTGTATACTTTATTAAAAAGAAATCCCGATTACAAACGTATTATTACCAACTTTTCAAAAAAAACGGCCAATTACAAATGTATTTATGCCGCAAATGTAAAAAGTTGTTTAAAATACAAATGTATTATCCCTCCTTTTATAAAAGGATGTTAAAATACAAATGTATTATTCTCATTTTTTTGAAAAGATGACGAATTACAAACGTATTAATGCCAACTTTTTAAAAAGACGCCCAATTACAAATGTATTCGGGGTATTTTGTTAAAAAAATGGTGCAAATACAAATGCAATAATGTTTACCTTCTAAAAATTTACGTGTGTTTATTATGACAAAAGGCACACGTTTAATAATCATTTGCAAATCAAAGCATATCGCTGCGGAAAAACTTCATACTCTGCTGAGTAGTTCTGGATTGACTTAAGCTATTCCTATTACTGCAAATATTGTAGGACTAGCTTATTCTTATCCATGAATAAACCCATAATATTCCGTGATTTTACTTATTACCCTAATAAAAATCACCTATTCTCAGTAAAATTATCATTATTTTGACAGCCTAATACTAATTTATTATGGTACTTTTAAAATTTTCAGTAATTATTCTGGGATTATCTTTTCTGTTACCGAAAAGCTTTTCTTTGTCGGATGCTAAACGCCTTCATAATTCACTCACAACTATTGACACGCATTGCGATACTCCAATGAAATTTGTTAACAACGGATTTGATATCAGTGTTTCACATAAAGCTCCGGAAAGTCGTGTTGATATTCCACGTATGGAAGAAGGTGGATTAGACGCAATCTTTTTTGCAATTTTTACCAGTCAGAAACCTCGTACTTCAGAAACTTACCAACAAACTTACGAATTGGCTAACCAAATGATTGATTCAACCATAGTAAGTTTAGATCGAAATAAGATATCTGCAGGACTAGCCTTATCTACTAATGACCTGCAAAAACTAGAAGCTGAAAATAAAAGGGCTATATTCTTAGGAATGGAAAACGGTTTTCCAATTGCTAAAGACATTAACAGAGTTAAAGAATTTTACGATAAAGGGGTTAGATACTTAACACTTTGCCACACTTCGAACAATGATATTTGCGATTCTTCTACAGATCCTAAAGGAGCCGAACATCATGGTGTAAGCGAATTTGGAAAAGAAGTGATCAAAGAAATGAATAAACTAGGTATGATTATCGATGTTTCGCATATTTCTGATACTGCATTTTACGATGTAATTAAGTATAGCAAAGCACCTGTTGTTGCATCTCATTCAAGTGTTCGTTCAGTATGCGATCACGCAAGAAACATGAGCGATGATATGATTAAACTATTAGCTAAAAATGATGGGGTTATTCAAATTTGCATTCTTGGAGACTACATAAAATCACCAGATACAACAAGCACTCATTACATTAAAATACAAGAGCTTAAAAAGAAGTACAACAACTTTCAATATAAAAATGATGACGAGAGAAAACAATGTTGGGCTGAATGGGATGAAATAAATATTAAATACCCTGAGGTTTTACCTACCATATCTGATGCTGTTGATCATATTGATTACGTGGTTAATTTAGTAGGTGTTGATCATGTTGGTATCGGTTCTGACTTTGACGGTGGTGGCGGATTAGCAGATTGCACCAACGTAGCAGACTTCCCGCTGATCACTTTGGAATTATTAAAAAGAGGCTACTCAGAAAAAGATATTGCTAAAATTTGGGGAGGCAACTTTTTGAGAGTATTTAAAAAAGTTGAGCAGGTAGCAAAAAGTTAAAAGTACCAAGTTGAAAGCTAAAAGAAATAAATCCCGGTTATGTTAATTTACCGGGATTATTTTTTTTATTAATGATAAATGATAAAAAAAGCACGGATTGTGCTACGCTAAATCCGTGCTAAGCTTCCTGCTAAATTCCTTTTCTTAATAGTATTTTATTGACCGATCCTTTGCATCAACTTCATCCACATTTCTATACGTAAGAGTAATTGGATAACGTTTTTTTATTTCCTTTTGCTCAGCGGATGTCATATCATCATATTTTTTTCCTTTAAAGAACGTATCTGTTCTACGCAATTTATAAACAGTTATCCACACAGCGTCAATTGTCTTCATATAATCATCATATAAAGTATTATTGCCATACTTATATAACATCACATATTTTTGGTGAGCCTTAATATAATTTTCTAAATCATTTTTTACATTATCAATATTACTTGCATCTGCATCATTAATAGTAAATAAAAAGTCAATTTTGTCTTCATCAACCCACAGTGCGTCCTTAGGAGGAAGTAAAGCAAATAAAGCCACTTCTTTTCCTTCAAAATCATTATCTGCAGGATTTACCACATAACCGATTTTTAAAAGATCGGTGTTACGCAATACTGTTTTGACTTTATCAACAAATTCCATTTTTACAGCCTTATCAATTATTAGTAAAACAGTCATTTTATTCACTTTCTTTTGATCTGCTTTTGACTTAATTGAATTCAGAATTTTCTCTATTTGATTAAACTCTTTCTTTTCATCATTAATATAAAGCTGTTTACCTTCAATTCTTACTCTACAAAGAATAAAGTCTTCATCATAAGGCTTAACTTCCTTTGCACTTGGCAAATCTATTTTACCATTCGCCTTGGTTACTTCAGCTAAATCACTAATAGTATTATTACTTACTTTTTCAGGAATCAATTTTCCCTTTGTCATATTAGCAAAAAATAAAAATGCAACTGCAAGTAACGGAAGTACGATAATAGCTTTCATTTTAGCTATTCGTCCTGATTTTATTTTATTCATCATGGCTATTCGTTTTTTAATCGATAATAAATTAAAATTATTTACCAGCTCAACTGAGCGAATGCTGATTAACTGACTCAGTAAGAGAGACTGATAATCGAATAATTTATGTCCTTTATTAAGTACATGCCTGTCGGCAATATACTCATGACACGATTTAATCGATTTCTGTATGCGCCATGTTAGCGGATTAAACCACTGGAACGTAATAATTACGTGGGCCAGCAATAAATCTACCGTATGTTTCTGTTTCACATGAATCTTTTCATGCTCCAACACTTGTTCGAATTCACTATTCTTTAAGACTTCTTTATTAATAAAAATCCACCGTAAAAAAGAAAAACTTGGTACCTCATCAGATAACAGTACCAGTGTATAATCCTTTTCTTTTATTACTTTATTTTTATGAATCAACTGTGCTAATTGAAAAATATGAACAACCAACCTCAGTATAAAAAACAAGAAGCCTATTAAATAGATATAAAAAAAGATTTTGATAAGACTGTAAGAAGATTTCTTTTGATTTTGCAGGAGCTCTTTTTCTGTTTGAACTCCACTGAAGAATGCTTTATTTTTATCGTCATCATGCGATACTGAATAATCAGGATCTGTTAATAAAATAAGTTCTTCATAATAGCTTCTAAACTGACCAACTTTAACAATAGTTTCAGATAACACACCGGATCGTATTGAATCAACAGAGACAGAAACCAATGGCATTAACAAGGATAACACCATCGCTCCTATCAAGTAAATCCGGTTAAAGGTAAAGTAAGTTTCTTTGCGAAAGAATATTACATACCCCAGGTAAAATAAAGTCAAACATAAGCCCGACTCGAATAAATATATCAGAAGCTTAGCCATTTTGTTGCTTTTTGAGTTCTTCCAACATCTTTATTGCTTCATTTACTTCTTCAATTTTTAAGTTTTTATTTTCAGAGAAAAAACTGACCACCTGCGACAACGAATTATTAAAATATCCCTTAACCAAACTACCCAATTGACTTTTACGATACTCTTCTTTTGTAATCAATGGATAATACTCATAGGTACCACCGTATTTATTAAATCCTACAATTTCTTTTTTCACCAACACTCTAACAATAGTAGAAACACTATTATAAGGTGGTTTTGGATCAGGCATTTTTTCAATAATATCCTTAACAAATCCCTTCTTTAGCTCCCAAAGAAGCCTCATTATTTTTTCTTCTGCTTTTGTTAATGTTACCATCGTATTACTAAGTTAGTTAATCAGCAATTCAAACTTACAACTTATTTTTAAGTTTGTCAACTTATTTTTAAGTTATTTACTTTAAAAGTAAGTTTACTGCAATTAAAACCTCACCTCTACAGCCTAAAACAAAGGCATTCTAAACAGAAAAAAAGATAATATCTTTTTGAAGATTTATAAAAAAGACATCAAGCCATAACAATCACACATATTTTTCTAAAATTCGATAAATAACTATATTTACTTAAAAATCTATCACTTATCATTTATGAAACAAACCTTAACTATCAAGCTTACCATTATTGGTTTAATCCATCTTACAACAATTTACTCACAATCAACATTTGGAATATATAATGAAGCCACCCAATTATTTAACCAACAAAAATATCAGGAGGCCCTCAATTTATTTAACCAAATCCTTAATGAAGAAGAACCTGATTTTGATTCGTATTTCAGAAGGAGTTATTGCAATTTTTACCTGGAACATTATCAAGCAGCACTAAATGATGTTGAAAGTGCTTATGACCTTGCACCTAAAGATCACAGCTATTTCTTCTTAAAAGCCCAGGCATACGATAAACTCAAAAATTTCGAACTCGCAGATTACTATCTTGATTTAGCCATTAAGTTTTTACCTTCAAAGCTATACTATTACAAGTACAGATCGGCATTAAATCTGGAATTAGGAAACTATGAAAAAGCAGAACATGATTTTAATATTCTTATTAATGCGAACAACGAGGATTACAAAAGCTATTACGGAAGAGGACTAGCAAAATTTAACCAAAAGAAAAAGACTGAGGCTTGTTTAGACTGGAGATATGCCAAAGAAAATCATAAAGCCAGTAACAGGTTCTTTTTTTATAAATGTACTGATGTAGATCTTAGAAATAAAGAAATCACTCCAACTCAGGAACAAATTATTATACCGCCGGTATTTAAATACGAAGAGGACTCTCTAATCAGCCAGTTTTTAAGCTCAAACATTTCCTATTCAGTAAATAATTATCTGAATCAACTGGAAGCAACATCAATAGTAAAATTTGTTCTTACCAAACAAAAACAGATTAAAGATTTCGAGATTGTTTATTATAGCGACACCTCCATAAATGAAAGTATTAAAAAAGCTGTTTTATCTTCGGAAAAACATTTTAAGCAGTGTGCATTAAAAGAAAACCAACCAACAGACTACACTTATTACTTGCCAGTAACTTTTAAATTAAAGAATTCTAATACACCAATAATCACTCTTATTGATTCGCTTAAATACTATCAACAAAAAAATGAAGCAAAAAAGATATTTGATATTTCTGATGCAATTATAAAAAGAAATCCCTTTATGATTGAAGCGGCTACAGCTAATAAATCCGCCGCCAAAGAATTAAATCTGACAAATCACTATATCAACATTAATGACCTTTGTAAAACATCATCAAATTATGAAATATGTAATGAGGTTGCAGCCAACACAAAGTTTTACACTATTTATTTTAATTCAACATGGCAAATAACAGATAAAAACAATGCTGAATACCAAAGGATATGCGAATGGGATGCCCCGCAAATAATAAGAAGTGAAAATTACAATGAAATAATTAACTACTTTTTTGAAGACATGCAAGGTGATTTCTACGACTATACAAACTCTGGTACTTTAAAAGCAAAAGGTTCGTACTATGCAAACAAAAAATACGGAACTTTTGATTTTTATTATAACAATGGACATCCTTCAGCAAAAATGGAATTTTTGAATGATCAACTTATTGACACAGCATACTTTTATTTAGATAATGGATTTAAAAATCAGACTATCGTTTTTAAGGATAAGCAATTTGACGTTATTGAATATTATGATGAAAACGGAAATAATTTACTTCTTGATGGAAATGGTTTCTGGGAATATTCAAAAAATGATGTTTTAAATCAAAACACCTTAAAAATTGAAGGTAATTATAAAAACTACGAAAGAGATGGTGAATGGGTTTACTATTTTGGTGACGACATATTCGTAGAAGAAAAATATAAAAAGGGCGTATTTGTAAGTGGCAAATACTATAAGGAAGGCAAAAGTAAGAGCTCGCCAATGCATACGAAATCTACTCTGATTCAATCCTGGATATTTATTCCTTCTTTTATTACAGTAGGCGAGCAACCTGAACTTACTAAAGAATATGCAGAAAGCGAAAAAAGTCTAATAACGAAGAATTAAAAGAATCACTCATAGGATAAAGTTTTAAGTATGCTAACTTCATCCTATGAGTACAATATTTTTATTGAAGTACAATACCTACCGGACAGTGATCAGATCCCTCAATTTCATTTAAAATAAAGGCATCTTTAATAGATGGTAAAAAAGATTCACTGGCTAAGAAATAATCGATTCTCCAGCCTACATTCTTACCTCTGGCTCCAGCTCGGTAACTCCACCACGAATAAATATCTGCTTGTTCAGGATAAAAATGGCGAAAAGTATCTTTTAGGCCTCCCTGAGTAAATCGGTCCATACCATCAATTTCTTCCTGCATAAAACCCGCCGATTTATTATAATTAGCTTTTGGACGGGCTAAATCAATAGGCTTATGAGCCACATTAAAATCACCACATGATAAAACAGGCTTTTTATCCTCCAGAGATTTTAAGTAGTCAAAAAAGGCTTTATCCCAATCCTGACGATAACCCAAGCGCTTTAAATCACTTCCTGAATTAGGAACGTAAACATTCACCAAATAAAAATCCTCATATTCAAGAGTTAAAACCCGGCCTTCATTATCATGCTCTTCAATCCCAATTCCTTTTGTAACACTAACAGGTTCTACTTTACTTAACACTGCAGTACCTGAATATCCTTTTTTCTCAGCTGAATTTGAATAAACAAAATAGCCTTCAACATCTTTTAAAACCTCCTCTACCTGATCACATTGGGCTTTTGTTTCCTGCAAACAAAAGATATCAGCATTTACACTTTCAAAATCCTTAAAAAAATCTTTTTTAGCAACGGCTCTTAGTCCGTTCACATTCCATGATATTAATTTCATTTGTTTAAATTTATTTTCAATGGCCATAGGCAACTCTCATATCCTATATTTTAACAATACGCAATATAAATAAAGTTTTAATTGTATGCGGAATTATGATCCTTCATACCTTACAATAAAAAACCTCATTGAAACAACTATGAAGTACTAAGAATGTTTTATATCAAAACACTTAAAACAAAAAACGGTTTATCATGCAATAGCAATCAAAACCGTTTTTCACATTTAATATATCTACTAATCAATTATTTTTCCAAAATCCCGGTGCAAATAATATCAATACAGAAAATAACTCTAAACGTCCTAACAACATTAAAACAGAAAGAATCCATTTTCCTCCATCAGGTATAGCAAAGAAGTTATTCATTGGTCCAACAACACCTAAACCAGGACCAATACCTCCCATAGATGTTGCAACTGCACCAAAAGCAGAATCCATATCCAAACCAACAATCGTCATTAACAAGGTTCCAACACAGAAAATTGCCATATACAGAACCAAGAAGGCTAACACCTTATATATTACTTCATGCGAAACCTGGTTTTTTCCAATTTTTAATGGAATAACCGCATTAGGGTGACTCATTCGCTTAAACTCAATTTTGATATTCTTTACCAAAATCATATGACGAAATAGTTTAATACCACCAGATGTACTACCCACACATGCACCACTAAACATCAAAAGAAATATCACAAAAGTTAAATACGGATGCCATAATGTATAATCTGCAGTTACAAAACCTGTACTTGTAATAATACTGGTAACCTGAAACAAAGCATCCCTAAATGACTTTTCGTATGTTTGATCTGTATGAAAATAAAGAGTGGTTCCAATACATAAAGATGCAACAAGTATAACAAGCAAATAAATTTTAAACTCAGAATTGCCTGAAAGCTTTTTCCAATTGCCTTTCCATACAAAAAAGAACAAAGCAAAGTTTGTTCCTGCAAAGATCATGAATACAACAATAACATATTGAATATATGGAGAGTATTCTGCTACACTGGCATTTTTAGTTGAGAATCCTCCTGATGCAATAGTACCAAAACTATGGCATAATGCGTCGAATAGTGACATTCCACCAAACATCAGAAATACTGTTTCTGAAAGAATTAAAACAACATATATTCCCCAAAGGCTTTTTGCTGTTTTAGTAATTCTGGGATGAAGTTTATCATTGGTTACCCCTGCGGCTTCGGCACTGTATAATTGCATACCTCCAAAACCAAAAAATGGTAATATAGCTACAGCAAGTACAATAATACCCATTCCACCTATTAAGTGAGTAATACTACGCCAGAATAAAATACCATGAGGTAAAGCTTCAATATCATTAACAATAGAAGCACCGGTTGTAGTAAATCCCGAAATTGTTTCAAAAAATGCATCTGTAAAACCAGGTATGGTTCCGCTGAAGATATATGGTAAACTACCAAATACAGACATAACCACCCAAACGAGAGTTACAATAATAAAACTCTCACGTTTTAACATATCCTTCTCTACTTTTCTATTAAAAAGCCAACAAACCCCACCTGTAACAAAAGTAATTGCAAAGGATAAAACGAAAGCCATCACATCGAAGTCTCCATAAAACAGAGATACTCCGGCACACAAAAGCATGAAGAGGCTTTCGAAAATTAAAATTAAACCAAGTGTATTTAAAATAAATTTCTTATTCAACATATTATTAATATGCTATATAATTATACTTTGAAGATAAAAAGCTACAGCCCCGGCTAAATAACCTAAAAATGCAATCAGACTAACTTTTTTTAAGTACCACATAAAATTTATGTTCTCCAATCCCATTGCAGCAACTCCTGCAGCTGATCCAATAATTAAAATACTACCTCCAGTACCTGCACAGTATGCTAAAAACGACCAGAAGTTACCATCCTGAATAAAGTTGGCCATATAACCAGTTGCTTCTGCTCCGGCAATATGATACATCCCCATTGATGCAGCAACCAATGGCACGTTATCTACTATAGAAGAAACTACACCTATAATAAAGTTAATAACATAAATATTTTTAACATGATCATCAAGGTAATTAGCCATTAAGTCTAAATGACCTGCAGCCTGAAGTGCACCTACCGCACTTAAAATACCTAAAAAGAAAAGAACTGTTGGAATATCAACTGACTTAATTACATGAGAAACATTGAACCTTCTTCTATCCTCATGAGGTCTGTGTCTTAAATACCTGTCATTCATCACCCATAAAACACCTAAACCTAATAACATTCCCAAATAAGGAGGAAGGTGAGTTATGGTTTTAAAAATAGGTACTGAAACTAGTGCCAATATACCAGTAATAAGCATAAACATTCGTTCATGTGGTGTGGTAAAAACTTCAGTCTCTTCATCTGGCAATACAGGACGAATTGTTTGTCCTTTAGTAAGTAATGAGAAAAGAAATGTTGCAACAACAACATTAATTAAACTTGGGAACAACACAGAGCCAATAATGTGTCCGGCTGTTAACTGACTACCAATCCATAACATAATGGTAGTAACATCACCAATTGGTGACCATGCACCACCTGCATTAGCAGACACTACTACAACACTGGCAAATATCCATCTTTTCTCTTTATCAGTCAACAACTTACGCAATACTGTAATAATAACAATTGTAGTTGTAAGGTTATCCAGAATTGCCGACATAAAAAAGGTAAGCAAACTAATAATCCACAACAACCTGGTAGCACTTGAGCTGTTAATTTTGTTAGTAATGATCCTGAATCCCTGATATCTGTCAACCAGGTCAACAATTGTCATTGCTCCTAACAAGAAAAATAAAATTGATGATGTTTCTGCCAGGTTTTCCAACAAAGCATGATGAGCAATAAACTCTTTAATTTCAGCTAAACTTCCGAGTTCCTTTACATAGTTTGTCCATGCTGAGCTATATCCCAAATTTAAGATATCACTACCTCCAATTGAGAACAATGCCCACATAAGAGCACTCATTAATAATGCTGTTGCAGCCTTATTAACATGATTAACATGTTCAAACATTATAAAACCATATCCTATAACAAATAGGATCAACATTAAATAAAACATTGTGTAACTTTTTTAATATATGATAGTTATGTAAATGATAAATCCGATTGCTTTATTAGCTAAATACTTGAAGGAAAAACCTGTCATACAATATCATCAAGTATATAACGGAGGTGAAGCGTCTGCCTCAAAAAGAATAAACTTATTAATACTTGGTGCAATATGTGCAGTATCTATTCTTTTAAAAAGAAAAGTTTTAACAGGCTGGTTAAAATCAAACTCAAAATTCGCAAACAAAAAATCATCTTCCAGTTCAATGTCAATTGTTTGCGTAATCTTATCATCATTGTAATAAGAATGAGTCTTTTTACTACAATCTAACTGAGCATCTTGCGTATCGTAATCAAATACAGCAAAAACGTTCAACAATAAAATTGAAATAATTATATAAATTAATCTGCCCATTCGAAATTTTGAATGCGCAAATGTACTGTTTATTATTTTTGAAACAAGGTTTAATAAGGAATTTGCATGTTATATAACATTATTATAACCTAATAATTAGCTCTTCTTTACTTTGTTGCCAACAAATAACACACACTTAAAAAACATAACACTAACCTCTATATATCAATAACATACAAAACACATAACACTATACAAACAATAGTTATTATCAATAAATATCAGTAAAATACAATTAACTATTGATCTGTAATTAATACTTAGTCCAAATATCAATCAGCTTCATAATCACTAAAAGTAATCATCCAGTTAATTCCAAATTGATCTGTAAGCATTCCAAAATATGCACCCCAAAATGTTGTTTCCATCGGCATTACAACTGCACCATTAAGAGATAGCATTTCAAAATACCTATCTGCATCATCTTCACTATCGGCCTCTATGGAAATAGAAAAATTATTACCTGTTACAAAATCCTTTGACGCTTCAACTCCAATATCACACCCCATTAAAACTGTTTCTTTGCTAATTGGCAGTATAACATGCATAATTTTATCAGCCTCTCCTTCAGGTAAGTTTGTTCCATTTTGAGGGGGCATATCTTTAAAACGACTTATCATTTCAAACTCAACCCTAAAAACATCTCTGTAGTAATTAAAGGCTTCCTCACAATTACCATCAAACGATAAATAAACATTTATAACAGGCATAAGGCATATGTATTAGATATTATTATATCAAGTTATAAAAGATTTTGCTAAGATGTATTATAATAAGCAATAACCTTTAGAGTGAGAAGCAAGGGAATATAAATAGGAAAGAAACGTATTTTAATTGGATTTTATTCGGACTTCCTTCGGACTTTCTTCGGTTTTTCTTCGGTTAATAACGAATAAAATACATTGTTATCTCAGTTAAATATATTCCAAAACTCATTTATATACAATACCTGTTACCTTCTTATTACGTTACTGGTACATTACAAACTGATACCAGTAAAAAAACAATAATAAGCAATCAGTTATTTTCATAAAAAAAGAGAAGCTAAAAACTTCTCTTTTATAATATTATTCAACGTTCTATTTTCATCCAAAAACTAATCGATCTCAATTTCAATATCATTTATTGATTTATATAACCTAAAATTCTCTTTATAATTGATATTTTCACTTTCTAATGATATACAATACTCACCCGGAAGTTCATATTCAAATTCGTAACCTGACTTTAAATCTAATTGAGAAACAATATCAATCTTTTTAATATCCCCCTCTATTGTCAGTTTAATATCTGCCTTATTTGACATATCACCCACTGATGAAAGATCATTAAACTCAACCCAAATTTTTACTTTGTACATATATTTTACTTTTTCTTAAACTTTTACAAATTACGGAAAAGTCTTTTATTGGTTTTTGGTTACAAAAATACACAATTGATTAACTTATAAATCTAGATGTAAAATTTAACATAATTACAAAAAACAACAATAATAAAATAAAAACTAAAATCGGATTACATCTTGATGTTAAATAATAAGTATCTTTTTTATTTAAATAAAATACTGATTCTAATACATCATTCTTATTATATACTTCATTTAACACATATCCTCGATTATCAATGATACAAGATAATCCACACCAAGAAGACCTTACTATATATTTATTAAAGATAATTGCATTACAAACTGACAATAATCTAGTCAAATTTTTATAGTGATAATTATTAATAAATGGCTCTCGAGCAATTACAAATAAAACACCAACCTCATTTTTTAGCTTTTCCTTAAGATTTTGCTCAAAAAACGATTCATAACAAATTGATACATGGATCGAATCTGCATTGCAGACAAATATACTCTCATTATTATCAGGTGTAATATAAGTTTCTGAAAGATAATTTTTATAAATATCAAAATTCTTTATACCATCTAACATTTTAGGAATTTCTTCTCCCAGAGGAACCAATACATCCTTATACCTCGTTTTAACAACATCATCATTAATTAGTACAGCTAAAACTTGCTGCTTACCCCATGTTGATAAATTAGCTCCAATAATTGTTATAAGTGAATCTTTTTTAAACTGAAGGTTATTTTTTATTATTGACTCTATTATCCAATTATCTTCAGGAATTTCATTATTTAAATTTATTACCAATTCAGGAAAAACATCATAACATACACCTTTTGTTAAACTATCATTACTTGATTCAATGATACTATCCTGAATTTGTTCAATAAAACAAACACTACTGTAACTATGAATCTTTACTCTACGTGCTTCATTAGTTTTCATTGGAGTGTCAGAAATAATTAAGGATAGCGTAATTGGAAGAAATACTACAACAATAATTATAGATAAGTATCTAAATGATATAAAACCTTTTCGCATACTAACAACAATCCCATATGTTATCGAAACATTAACAACAATCACCCATAATGAACCTCCCAACACTCCAGTATAATTATACCAATGTATAATTGAAGCATTATTTGCTAATAAAATACCTAAGTAACTAAATGGTGTTTTAAAAAACCATTGAGAAATAAAATATTCCATCAAGATCCATAAACAAATAAAATATATATGTTTAAATTTTAAATTAGATAGTAAAACTATAAATGGTAATAGCTCTAATACAGAAAAAACGCCTATTAAAACTGGGATATAGACTTTTACATCATCAATATTAAAAGAATATAGAAACTGATAATTAAAAGCATTCCAAACGATTAAAAATAGAATTGTCGCTAATAAAATTTTGTAATTATTGATTTTTTCTTTATTACTAAAACAATATAATAATGGAACTAAGCAAATAAATGATAAATAGTAAAGAGAATATGATGCACAAACCATTAACCCGGAAATACCCCCCATTATAAGATATTGTTCCTCAATTATTTCTTTGCAATATCTCAAGTGCTTTCTCCAATTGTGGATCAATACCTGTTTCTCTATGTTCATTTTCCCAAAAATCATTATCTCTTATAACTTCAACATCTGGATTAATTCCATCCTCAATTACCTCTCCCTCCAAATTATAAATTTTTGTAAATGTATAAGTAAGTCCCCAACCATTTGGTAAATATACCGAGTTTATAGTTCCTCCTCCGCCTCCTGTTTTTTGACCCACTAAAGTACTATTAGTTAAATCTTTCATTACCGATGCCATAAAATTACCCATACTATAAGTATTATCATTAATTAAAACAACTTTAGGTATTGAATTTGACATGATACCTTTTCCATTTAAATTCACTGAGAACTTTCGAGTAAAATCCTGCCGATTAATTCCATTTCGATACTGCTCATAGTAAGCAATACTTGTAGCATCAATAAAAATATCCAGCAACTCCAAGCCTGTTAAATATCCACCAATGCAATCTCTTAAATCTAATACAAAACCATTTTCGTAATTATAATCACTCAACGGCAAACTGCTACCTGATATTCCTTTGAAATCATACAATACTCTTATATAAGCAATTTTATTAGGTAATTGACCTAAATGAAGACAGTCATATTCCTTTAAATTAGTTAAATCATAAAAACCATAAACCATCCCAAAAATTATTTCAGGAACTTCTAATTCTGATTCATAACTAATTCCATAATCATCCTTAATACTTATCCTAACATGTCGATCATGCAATAGATCAATAATTTCTTGGTACAATCTTTTAGCTTCCTGATCACTTGCTACTTTTTCAAACTTGGTATAATAGTTTATATATACTGCATCCCAGTCTACACTTTTCTCCTTAAAAAATACGTAGCGTTCATTAAGAATATCCCAAAATGACTGAAATGTATTCAAATACCCCTCTTCTTCATTAATAAGATTATCTGTACATGAAAAAGTTATAACCGTAAATAGCAATACTACTATTATATCTTTCACTTTTATCATTTTATCCTAAAATCTAATACCTATTCCAAATTGATGCTGCATATATTTCTGATTTTCGATACCTTTTGAATAAGTATGATATTTATATCTGTATAAAAAACAAACATTCATTTGGCTCATTTTTACTCCTACTTTAAATTCGTAATCAATTTGCATTAATCTACCAATAAAAACTAAATCATTTGGATATAAATAATATGAATCTGAAGATTTGACATTGTTTGATTTATATGGAGCTTCAGGAAAATATCCAAATCCTACAATTGGAACACAAACAAAATTTTCAATAACAATATCTTTTATTTTAGTCTGATTTCTTAATGTAAAATCAATCCCGGTGGTCCATCTGCCAAAAACATCTGCGCCTAATAAACCATTATCGTCATTAACCTTTTCAGATTCTACAAATTCGGCTTCTGATTTCAACAATCCACCAATATAAATTTGATTTTCAAAACAATGCGATTGATTAAAAATTTCCCATTCCCCACCAACACCACACTTTCCCCCGTAAAACTCATACATACTCTGACTTCCATAAACCTTTACATTACGATTTAATCCACCAGTATTAAAATCAACGAACAAATAACTCCGATGATTATTAAGCTTGTCATTTTTGGCAATAGAATATTTTAAACCTAAGACCCTACCTTTAACCCCGTTAGGAATAGTCTGTTTATTATTATATGCAACACCCCCCACCTTAAAACTTAATTCATGGGTTATTTCATGATGTTGCCCATAAACAAACAACTGAGTACATAACAATACTAATTGTATAATAATTACTTTTCTCAATAAAATCAGAATAACACTCGTCATAGCTAAAAAGCTTTGACGAGCTTAAAAACATTCTTAATTAATTACTAATCTCTCTTACTAAAACCATTGGTAAAATGGCATGACTCTCCCCAAATACTCTATAACTAACACTATCAATATCTGCTATTTCAATATTTCCCCTCAGTAATGTTACATAAGCCAAAGCTTTATTAGGGATATTATCAAATAATTTACTATTTAAAACAGCTTCTCCATCATCTTCTTGAATAACATCAATATTTCTTACATAAGTAGCTTCATCTGCATCTTCAACAAGTACAGTTCCATGCCATTCAACAATAACAACCAAACCATTATTATTATTAACATCCGCATTCCACTTTAAAATGAAATTATCATAATAACAATAAGGATATAACTCTTGAGCAGTTTCAATCGGTGGTGATAATATTTCAACCAACTCAGGTACATACATTTCGATTGCCACAGTATCTTCAACTGAAGCACTCTTTAATTCATTATTAGAGCAAAGAACAAATTTTACATCCTGACCATACCAACTATTAAATAAATCATGTCCCTTGGTAATTGGAGCGCCTTTTAAACTGTTAACACCAGCCAAAATATCATGACCATTTGCTGTAAATGATATTTGCTTTGCATTCTTCAAACCCGATTCTTGTTCTGAGAAAACCGGAATCAGTTCTTCATCTGCTAAAGAATTTTGTTTAATTGAAGAATATCCTGCTAAATAGCTATCATGATTAAAGTAATTACTGTAAACAGAAGGTTCTGTTGCAAGTACGCACTCTTTAACTTCATTTTCAATTACTTTTGATGCATCATCATTACTATCCTTCGATGCTTTTTCACAAGAAAATAAAGCAATCGCTATTAATATTAAAAAAAATCTATTCTTCATCACAATATTGCTTTTAAATATTCTCCATTTTTGTAGATTAAAATAGGCTTAACTAATGTACCAACAGCACCATTTGAAACCTTCTTATATGTTCCTTGAATCACACCACTTTGTGTTCCATCTAATTGATTAGCAGTACAGGATTTTGTCCATACAACATACCCTTCTCCTCCATTTACATCAGCATGCAATCCACTTTTAATTTCAACCTTTACATCAAATTCATTTTTAGAATTCTTAGGAGTATAAATATTATTTATACTCCATGTCCCAAGATCGCTATGATTTGATTTTGTATAAGAGGTAGTTTTACTGGTTTCACCATTACAGCCATTTGCCGATACCGAAACTTTTATTATGGATTTAGACTGCTCATAATGATCTCCAAAAATATCTAGCAAAGAAGCGATATAACTATTATTAGGATAGACAGAACTAGAATAACATAACAAGTCCGACGCATTCTCCGGATGCTTTAATTCAACATATTGATAATGTATATCATCACTTTTTTGCCAAGTACAATCGGGCGTAGAACCAGGATTACCAATATCATATTTACAACTGCATATAAGCAGCACAAATAGACTACAAAACAATAATTTATTAATCATTTTATTATTTTTGCAATGAGAGCTGCAACTCTCATTAATTACTATACTTTGTCTCCAACGTTTGAAATATTTCGGTATTTTAGGCTTGGAGGCTTTTTCCTTATCCCGCTACTCTGAGACTACTATTGTTCATCACAAAACAGAAGTTGATACTATTTACTTTTTTAAATTTTTTATTTTATTGTTTATTATTACTACATAACCCATTTTCAAAATCCTCAATAGTAGGATTGTATAAATTGTGATATACATAAAACTCATCGGGTACATGAGCTTTTATAGCATTAGAAATGGTACAAAAATCTTTTAATAGAGGATTTGCTAAAGCTGATTTTTCATACCCTCCTATTACTAATTTTTTATTTATCGCAATTAGGTTTTCCAAACCGGCTAAAGAAGTCAGATTAGGATTGCTTGTTATGAATATTTCATCTACACTTTCTAAATTCTCCAAACCTTCAAGTGATTCAATATTTTGCATTTCCGTAATCTTTAATGTACCAACAGTTTTTAATGACTTTAATCCATAAAAATTAGATATAGAAGGATTACCTGATAATATCATACTATTAAGTTGCATATACTGCAATAACCCATTAAGATCTTTTATACCTTTACAATATAGAATTGAAATGGAAGTAACCTTATTCAATTCTGACAAAAAATTTACATTATCAATATTATCACAATAGCTTATATCAACTGAGCTACAGGCTATATCCTGATTAAAACAAAATACTTTGCAATTTAAATTTGATATTGACAACGTATTTAGGATTGAAACTGTTGGTATATTTATGGTATCCAGATTTACCAATTCTGACACATACAATTTTCCAATATAATTTAGAGTGTTAAGATCTTTTATTGCCCTAAGCATTGGATTATTCGTAATTGCTAACGATTCAACTTTGCGGATATTATTTAAATTACTAATTGACTCCAATTTAAGATTACCTGATATATTTACCCTTTCTGCTTCCTCTATACTATCAAGTCCTTTTAAACAACTCAGTTTTTCATTTTCGCTAATATCAAGAGTTTCAACTTCACGAACTCCTTCCAATCCATTAAGATTAGTCAATAAATCACAATCAGACACTGACAAATAAGAAAGTTTATTAATCTGATCTAAACCTTTTAATGATGTAAGTTTCGGATTAACTGAAATATTTAAACTACTCAATTCTCCTTTCAATTTTTTAAAATCCGGTAAGGATTTAAGTATATAATTATCACATATGCTTATTCCACTATCAACAGCGACTATATTTTCTAATCCTACTAACAATTCAAGCATTGGATTATTCTTAATGATTAATCTTCCTCCTATATTTTGTAGTGAGCTTAAACCTTCTAAATTATTTATAAACTCACCGGATATAATAAAGTCTCCAGGAACAGATACATAATGAAAATTATCAATTTGTTTTTGGGTTGTAATTTCTAATCTATCTGGAATAGAATCTTCTTTTACACAAGAATATACTATTAATAGAGTGAACATAAATATACCAGGTCTGGTATACGCTCTTAAAAAAGACATAATGATACAGTTTAGAATTATGGTTAACAAAAGTTATTTATTATCTTTTTGTCAATAAAAAAATGCCAAAACATCATTGACTATAACAAAAATTATAATTACACTAAGTTAAACCATGAATCAATTGATTAATCGAAAGCTGATTAAGATCGGGCTTTGGCTGGTAATATCTCATACAATTATTTTTAGTTCTGTTATATAATTGCAACAATAATATTTTTTTTCAAAAAAAAAAAAAAAAAAATATTATATATTTAACAAATATACTATTTTACATATTATAATATCTTATTAATTAATTAAGATAAAAACAAACTATAAACATACATTTTATTATATATATCACCCTACCTTTTCTGCTATAACTCTTACACTAAAAATAGGTTTTTGATTACTGTTTTTAACTCCGTAAAAATATATTTCATTTTTGAATTCAGGGCTCATCTGATTTAAATTACTAAAACAATCTACTTTATCGTTTATAAAAGCTTCTCCTAAAAAGTTTATATCATACTCAACAACAGAATACAGGCTATGGTATTCAATAGGAATTAAATCTAATACCCATTGCGAATACTTAAAATTATTCACATGTTTACTTAAGTCTAAATCACTGTTTTTTACAGTAATCGATTTTACCAACTCTAAACCTTTGGGATTTTTCAATTTGTCAGTTGTAAAAGGCAAATAATACTCTTCACCAGGATCATATCTTTCATTAAAACCATGATGAAAATGAGGCCTTCTGGTCTTTGCATCCAGTATCATCCAACTAGTTGCACACTCTCCTATTTTTTCTCCATCATGATAAATCACGAAATTCCTGTCGGCAAAACAACCTTCTCCTGGCTTTGGGTAAGTTTTAATCGCAACAGTCTCTTTCCATTTTGGCCAATAAGTCATTCTTAGTTTTTGACGAATCAACACCCAAAAGGTATTATCCCTGATCATATCCTCATAACCATAACCTAATAAGCTGGCATGATCATAAGAAATATCTTGTAACAAGCCTAACAAACCATACAAACCTAATTGTCTGTTGCTATTTATTAAGAGACTATTTATTGAATAATCTTTCTGTAGGATTAAATCTTCTTTATTCATGACTCAAAAATAAAACTCGAAGTTAGGATATTTAAGCAGAAGGATAAATGCTTTAACTAAATTTAAAAGAGTAAATATTCTACCGCATTCATTTATGCAATATTAAGTTCTAAAATTCGAAAAAATAAATGTATTATAATCCACTTTTATGTCCAACTGTACCAAACACAACCAACAACACAACACACATAACACTCATTATGTGTACATTACAAAATCAAACACCCTTTACAATGCAATATTATAGATTGTAATTTTTTACGACAATATATAACTTTGTCAAAGCAGATAATCACATAAACCATTTATAATTAATTTAAGACAAAGCAAATGAACAAACTAGTTTTAGTTGTTTTAACTATTTTTTTTACCAGCTCTTTTATATCCTGCAGTAATGAGGATAAAGCAAAATCTACATCTAAGCCAACATTATACACAATAGGTGATTCTACCGTTAAAAACGGACAAGGTGATGGTGCTGGAGGCTTATGGGGTTGGGGAGATCCTATCAGACAGTATTTCGATTTAGAAAAAATTAATCATGAAAATCACGCCAGAGGAGGTACCAGTACAAGAACTTACCGATCGTTAGGTCTTTGGGAACCAGTGCTTTCCAAATTAAAGAAAGGAGATTTTGTAACGATTCAGTTTGGCCATAACGATAATAGTGATATCAACGATGAAAAACGTGCCAGAGGAACTATTAAAGGAATTGGTGATGAAACGGAAGAGATTGATAATATGCTTACCGGCAAACATGAGGTTGTTCACTCGTACGGTTGGTATTTGAAACAATTTATCCATGAAATTAAGGAAAAAGGTGCTACACCAATCATCATTTCTTCTATTCCACAGAACAAATGGGAAGATGGCAAAGCACGTAGTTTTAAAGACACCTATGCAACCTGGGCTCGCCAGATAGCCACTGCCGAAAATGTAACCTTCATCGACCTTAACCATAAGATGTCAGATTACATGGAGAAATTAGGACCAGAAAAAGTAATGAACTACATGTTTTGGGAGAAAGACAAAACACATCCATCTGCAAAAGGTGCTGTTATTGCAGCTTCATTGGTGGTTGAAGGCATTAAAGAGAATCCTGAATGCGGACTTAGTAAATACTTATTAGAGAACCCGGTAATTAATTTCCCGGTTAAAAAGGATGTATTTATTTTGGGCGACTCCACTGCAGCTTTTGGAAATGACTCTATAATTGGTTGGGGACGCATGATACCTATGTATTTTGATACAACAAGAGTTAATGTACACAACAAAGCCAGAGGTGGACGCAGTACACGTACATTTATAAACGAGGGTCTTTTAGATTCAGCATTAACCAAAATGGGAGAAGGAGATTTTGCTTTGATTCAGTTTGGACATAATGATGATTCAAATCTGGGGGCTCCAAAATACAGAGGTACTATTCACGGAACAGGTGATGAAACCGAAACAGTAACGCTTGCCGACAGTACATCTGAAGTTGTACATACCTATGGCTGGTATTTAAAACTATATATTGAAAAGGTTAAAGAAACAGGTGCTACTCCTATTGTATTATCGCTTACACCTCGTAATATGTGGAAAGATGGTAAGGTAGACAGAAGACACCTGAACTACTGTAACTGGGCTAAAGAAGTTGCCGACTCAACCGGAGTCCTTTTCCTAAATATTAACGAACGTATTGCGAACAGATACCAGGAACTAGGTCCTGATGAAGTAAGTAAATTACACCCTATAGATCACACGCACACATCAATGGAAGGCGCACGCCAAAATGCACTGGACATTGCAAAAGCCATTCGTGAAACCAAAGATTGTTCTTTAAGAGGCTATATTGAGCTTCCAAACTAAAATAGACACTATCCCATTAAGTGTGTAAGTTAAAATATCAGGGTTCAGCTAATTTAGAGTTGAACCCTTTCTTCAAATATAGTAATAAATTGATTAAGAATGAGTCCCCAGTTACTCACTGGTTGAGTCCACTTTTTCGTCACTTCCCTAATGGCTAAAAACACGGATTTTAACACTGCTTGATCAGTAGGATAAGATAGCTTGTTTTTAGTAAATTTTCTGATTTTACCATTAAGGTTTTCGACAAGATTCGTTGTGTAAATAATATTACGAATTTCTATGGGGAAGTCATAAAATACGGTGAGTTCATCCCAGTTTGTCTTCCAACTTTTTACTGCATAAGAATACTTTCCGTTCCATTTGTCAGCAAAGTCATTTAAAGCAGCTTCTGCAGCCTGTTTTGTTGGTGCTGTATATATTTGTTTCATGTCCTTAGCAAAGGCTTTTTTGTCCTTCCAAACAACATATTTAGCTGCATTACGAATTTGATGTACTACACAAATCTGAGTACTTGAACAAGGAAATACATTCTTTATGGTGTCTGTAAATCCATTCAGATTATCAGTGACAGTAATTAGGATATCTTCAACACCTCGAGCTCTAATGTCAGTCAATACACCCAACCAAAAAGAAGCAGCTTCATTCTTACCCAGCCATAATCCGAGTATCTCTTTCTTTCCGTTCTTGCGAAGCCCAACAGCAATGTATATAGTTTTATTGATAACCTTTGAGTTATCTCGGACTTTAAAAACAATTCCATCCATCCATACAATCAGATACAACGAATCTAAGGGGCGGTTCTGCCAAGCAATTATATCATCTGTTATCTTATCTGTTATCCTGGATATCGTTGAAGTAGAAACTCGGATATCGTATAATTCTTTGATTTGTTCCTCAATATCAGAGTTACTCATACCTTTGGCATAAAGGGATATAATAATGTTCTCAATCCCATCGACCATGTTCTTTCTCTTTGGAAGCAAAATGGGGTTGAAGCTAGCTTCCCTGTCTCTGGGAACCTTTATTTCACTTTCTCCAAAAATAGTTTTAATACTTTTGGTAGTATGACCGTTCCGGTAATTCGGATTACTAGACTTTTGATGCTTTTCATAATCAAGATGAGCATCAAGTTCTCCTTCAAGTATTTGTTCTATACCTCGCTTTTGAAGTTCACTCAAAAAGTTGTTTAAGTCTTCTCCTGTTTTAAATTGTTTCAGGAAATCATCTGTTAATAGGTCTTCTTTTTTCATAACTGTGTGTTAGTCTATTAAATAAACAAAAAAATATCGAAGCTTTCTACCCCGATATTTTTATACTTACACAGTTTTTAGGATGGTACCCTAAAATATAATAGAAATTCACTGGTGCTTATATATCATTAGCACTAGTGTAATTCTATTCTTTCGTTATCCAACCTGCATCATAACTCCTCATTGAGTTCCTTTTTTTATATTATCCCCTATTTAGCTGACCTTTACATATAAACTTTCTTTGATTTATAACTTATAGGTAATACTTGCATTCAATAAGTCTCTATAAATCGATTTCCCTTACCCCATTAAGCTTAAAAATATTTTATTTAATCTATATTCGCATTAAACTAATCCTCTACAATATTGTTAGGATTGATATACGTAAAAACAAGAAGCATAGATGGATATCAAGCAAATATTTAAGAACAATCAAAACTGGGTTCAGGAAAAATTAAGTATTGACTCAAACTACTTTAAAAATTTAACTGAAGGTCAAAATCCTGATATTCTATACATAGGATGTTCAGACAGTCGTGTTACAGCCGAAGAACTTATGGGCGTATCCGCAGGAGAAGCTTTTGTGCACCGTAACATTGCCAACATGGTTCCTAACACAGATTTGAGCGTGATGTCGGTAATTGATTATGCTGTTATGCAACTGAAAGTAAACCACATTGTAGTTTGTGGTCATTATTACTGCGGAGGTGTAAAAGCTGCTATGCAATCTCAAGATTTAGGAATTCTGAATCCCTGGTTAAGGAATATCAGAGATGTTTATAGAATGCATAAAGATGAACTTAACGATATTAAAGACGAGGATCAAAAGTACAAACGACTGGTAGAGTTAAATGTAGAAGAGCAATGTATTAATGTACTTAAAACTGCCGAAGTTCAGCGAGCTTATCGCGAAAGAGGCATTACTGTTCATGGTTGGGTTTTTGATATTCATTCCGGTAAATTAATCGACCTGAAAATTGATTTCGATAAAATCTTAGATAACATTATGGAAATTTATCATCTGGATTAATAAAAAAGAATCAAGTTTAACTACATTTTATTTAAATGATTATTTAAAAACAAACACAAATCATTATCAAAACAAAAAGTTGTAAAACTTTTCTGACAGAAAGTAACAAGAATAAATCATTCAGTTTTTATATAAAAAACAACAAAAGCGTTTAAAATATAGATTTTAAGCGCTTTTGTATTTAATTGACATATTGCGATGTGACCCCTACGGGATTCGAACCCATATCGCTGGAACCGGAATCCAGTATTCTATCCATTGAACTAAGGGGCCTTCTATAGCTAACACTTAATACCTTACAGATATCAGCATATAACAAAGTGGCGCAAATTTATAAAAACTTTTGAATTATCAGCATGATAACGATTCTGTTTACTTCTTGCAACACCTATTCATTACAAAACAGTTTTTAAACTCCTTAGTCAAATTCTCTTACTATTTATAAAAGATTTTATAATTTCGCAGTTTTGTGGTTAACTTCTGTTTAACCTATATTTTAACATCAGAATTTGATAGGAAAATTATAATATGGAATACAACTTTAAAGCCATTGAGCAAAAATGGCAGAAGCAATGGGTAGATAACAAAACTTACAAAGTAGAGATTGATAAAAACCGTCCAAAATTTTATGTTTTGGATATGTTCCCTTATCCTTCAGGAGCCGGATTACACGTAGGACATCCACTCGGATATATTGCTTCTGATATTTACAGTCGTTTTAAACGATCTAATGGTTTTAATGTATTGCACCCAATGGGTTACGATGCCTATGGTTTACCGGCAGAGCAATACGCTATTCAAACAGGGCAACACCCGGCTATTACTACAGAAAAGAACTTAAACAGATATAGAGAACAATTAGACAAGATTGGTTTTTGTTATGACTGGGATCGCGAAATCAGAACTTGCGAACCAGATTATTACCATTGGACTCAATGGGCATTTATTCAAATGTTTAATAGTTACTACTGTAATCAGTCTAAAAAAGCAGCTCCAATTTCTGAACTTATCGAAGCCTTCAATACTGTTGGTACTAAAGATTTAAATGTAGCTTGCACAGAAGAACTTGAATTTACAGCTGATGAGTGGAAAGCAAAGTCAGAAACTGAACAACAAGAAATTTTATTAAACTATCGCTTAGCTTACCTTGCCGATACTATGGTAAACTGGTGTCCTGCATTAGGTACAGTATTAGCTAACGACGAAGTTAAAGAAGGAATTTCGGTTCGTGGAGGTCATCCTGTTGAGCAAAAAGTAATGCGCCAATGGTTGCTTCGTGTATCTGCATACTCAGAAAGATTATTACAAGGCTTAGATAAAGTTGACTGGTCTGATTCATTAAAAGAAATTCAACGTAACTGGATTGGCAAAAGCGAAGGTGCTGAGATGAAGTTCAAAGTAAAGGATTCAGATATCGTAATGGATATCTTTACCACACGAGCTGATACTGTATTTGGAGTAACTTTTATGGTTCTAGCTCCAGAAAGCGAATTAACACCATTACTTACAAAACCAGAACAAAAAGACGCTGTTGAAGAATATGTTCAACAAACTAAAAAGCGTACAGAACGCGAGCGTCAGGCTGAAGTTGATAAAGTAACAGGTGTATTTACAGGTTCATACGCCATCAATCCATTATCAGGTGAAGAGGTTCCAATTTGGGTAGGCGATTATGTATTGGCAGGTTATGGTACCGGAGCAGTAATGGCAGTACCGGGTCATGATTCACGTGACTTTAAATTCGCGCGTCATTTTGACCTTCCTATTATTCAGGTGGTTATTCCCGAAGGCGAAGAAGCTACTGATCCTTCAACATGGGAAGATTCAAAAGACTCAAAAGCAGGAACTGTTATTAATTCAGGATTTTTAAATGGATTAAGTGTTACAGAAGCTATTGCTAAAACAAAAGAGTATATCAAAGAACAAGGTATTGGTAAAGTAAAAGTAAACTACCGATTACGTGATGCGATCTTTAGCCGTCAACGTTATTGGGGTGAGCCATTCCCTGTATATTATAAAGATAATCTTCCTCAAATGGTAGATGAAGCAGATCTTCCTCTTCAGTTACCTGAGATTGATAAATTTTTACCTACAGAACAAGGTGAGCCTCCATTAGGTAGAGCTAAAAACTGGGTATACAAAGATGCTTACCCATTGGAATTAAATACTATGCCTGGCTTTGCAGGATCATCAGCATATTACCTACGTTATATGGATCCTAAAAACGATACTGCTCTAGTTGGTAAAGAAGCCAATGAGTACTGGCAGGATGTGGATTTATATATCGGTGGAACAGAACATGCAACTGGTCACTTAATATATTCTCGTTTCTGGAATAAGTTCCTTTATGATTTAGGATATGTGGTTAAAGAAGAGCCATATAAAAAACTGATTAACCAGGGAATGATTCAAGGTCGTTCAAACTTTGTATATCGTATTAATGGTACCAACAAGTTTGTTTCCTTAAATCTTAAAGATGAATATGAAACAACTGCAATACATGTTGATGTTAACATTGTAAGTAACGATGTTTTGGATACTGAGAAATTCAAAAATTGGAATCCGGAATACAAAACTGCTGAATTTATTCTTGAAGATGGTAAATATGTTTGTGGATGGGCTGTAGAAAAAATGTCTAAGTCTATGTTCAACGTTGTTAACCCTGATGATATCATTGAAGACTTTGGTGCTGACACATTACGTTTATACGAAATGTTCTTAGGACCATTGGAACAAAGTAAACCTTGGGATACTAACGGTATTGATGGTGTTCATAAATTCTTACGCAAAACATGGCGCTTATTCTTAAACGCAGGCGAAGAATTTGAAATCTCAGAAGAAAAAGCAACTAAGGATGAACTAAAAACGCTACACAAAACAATTAAAAAGATTACTGAAGATATAGAGAAGTTTTCTTTTAATACTTGTGTTAGCGCATTCATGATTTGTGTGAACGAATTGAGTTCATTAAAATGTAACAAACGCGAGATTCTTGAACCTCTGACAGTATTACTTGCTCCATTTGCACCTCACTTATCTGAAGAATTATGGAGTCAGTTAGGTCACGAAACTACAGTTTGTGATGCACAATGGCCTGAATTCAATGAATCACACTTAGTTGAGTCTTCATTTGCATATCCTGTTTCATTCAATGGAAAAATGCGTTTTAAACTTGAAATGCCTGTTGGCGCTCCAAATAATGAGATTGAGGAAGCAGTAAAGAATCATCCAGGAGCTCAAAAGTGGATTGAAGGAAAAATAGTGAGAAAAATCATAATAGTTCCTAATAAAATAATCAACGTGGTAGTGGGTTAATCTCACTACCTTTTGTTTACTTTGCCGAAAATTTAACGATCTAATTATCAGGCATAAAAGCCTGATAATTATCATGTTTTTCGGCAAATGACTAAACAAAATTTTATTCGAGAAGCAAAGTCATACTTATTATTGACTTTTGCTCTTTGTGTAGCTACCCTGGGGTGGTCAGCTTTTATTATTCCTGCAGGAATTGTTGGTGGAGGTATTACCGGATTAGCCAGTACTTTTCATTTCTTATGGGGTTGGGATGTTGGTGTTGTCTCAATATCTATCAATACCATTCTTATTTTACTTGCAATAAGACTTCTTGGATTTTCTTTTGGAGTAAAGAGTATTTACTGCATCATTCTATTTGGTATCTTATTATCTGTTCTTACAAAGTATTTTCAGAAACCTCTTACTGAAGATAACTTTATGGCCACAATTATCGGTGCCACCCTTGCCGGAACAGGTGCCGGAATGATCTTTGTAAATGGTGGAAGTACAGGAGGTACAGATATCATAGCCATGATCATTAATAAATACAAAAACATCAGTCTTGGACGACTACTGCTGTTATGCGATATATTTATTATCTCTACAGGATACATTGTATTTCACAACATCGAAATCGTAATGTATGGTTTAATTACAATGGCTATTTTTGGTTACTCTGTTGACTTGGTAATAACAGGTAATAAACAAACAGTTCAGCTGTTTATCATTAGTGAAAAGTACAAGGAAATTTCTGAATACATAGTAACAAAAACAGAAAAAGGTTGTACCATACTTGATGGAATAGGTGCCTACTCCGGTGATCAAAAAAAGGTATTAATGGTTATCTCAAAGAAGAAAACCTCTAGTATATTATTCAGAATAGTTAGAGATATAGACCCTAGTGCTTTTGTAACATTGAATACCGTTTCGGGAGTTTACGGAAAAGGATTTGACCAAATAAAAGTATAATCAAGAACTGCTTATTAAAACGATTAAACTCTAAAATCACACTAAAGATGATAATAGGAAAAGTAATTAAAGAACTTAAATCATATCTTATTTTAACTATTGCCGTTGGCATATCATCACTTGGATGGGCTGGTTTTATTATTCCATCCCATATAATTGGAGGTGGAATAACAGGTTTATCAAGTACTATTTATTTTCTATGGGGATGGGATGTAGGTATTACATCTCTTGCTATAAATATAGTCTTAATACTACTTGCCATTAAGACTTTAGGACTATCATATGGTGTTAAAACAATTTATTGCACGGTTATATTTTCAATATTACTATCATTTTTCACATCTCACTTTACAGAACCTATTGTTAGCGATGTTTTTATTGCAACACTAATTGGAGCTGCTCTGGGAGGAACAGGAACTGCTATCTTATTTATTAATGGCGGAAGTACAGGTGGAAACGAAATAATCGCCATGATTATTAATAAGCATAAGAATATTAGTTTAGGAAAACTACTTCTTATTATTGATATATTTATAATATCTACCAGTTACATTGTATTTCAGGATATAGAAAAAATTGTTTATGGATTAATTACTATGGCCATTTTCAGCTACAGCATTGATATGGTTATATCCGGTAACAAACAAACTGTTCAGTTTTTTATCATCAGTGATAAATATGAAGAACTAATTGATAAAATTCTGATTGATGGAAATAAAGGTGTTACCATGATTGATGGCGTAGGAGGTTACACCAGAGAACAGAAAAAAATACTGATGGTAATTTCAAAAAAGAGAACTTCCTCTATTGTATTCAAAATTATAAAGGACATTGACCCCAATGCATTTATTACTATGGGATCAGTTTCTGGTGTATATGGACAGGGATTTGAAAAAATTAAAGCCTAAAAGGTCTTTTTCTATATTACATCCACACTTATTCCTTTAAAAATCTTGATTTATTATAATCTTGTAATAACTTGCAAAATGAATTACAATACATTTTTAATTATTACAACATCACAACACAACATTAAAAAATCAAGTTTATGTTTAAAAGAATTGCGCTACCTAACTTCTTATTTATTTCAATAATATCCATAATACTGTATAGCTGTTCTAATTCTCCTAAAAACGTTGCAACAGATAATACATTAGAACTTCAAAAAGACACCATTGATTCAATTCCTCCAAATCTATTATTTGGTCTGCCGATTGATTCTTTTGTAATTGAAAACAATACAGTTAAAAGAAATGAATTTTTGGCATCTATTTTACTTCAGTATGATATACCATATAAACAAATAGATGAATTGGCAAATAAAAGCAGATCCATATTTGATGTAAGAAAAATAAAAGTAGGGAATCCATATTACATATTCTTAAGCAATGACTCTCTTCATCAGGCAAAGTATTTTGTATATGAAATAGATAAAATTAATTACATAAGTTACTGCTTTGATGATTCTATTACGATTAGTCAGGGACAAAAGGAAGTTACCAAGATTAAAAAAACAGCAACAGGTAAAATCACTTCTTCACTTTGGAATGCAATGACTGAGAATGGAGTTAGTCCTGTTCTTGCATTGGATCTATCAGACATATACGCATGGACAGTTGATTTCTTTGGCATTGAAAAAGGCGATTATTTTAAAGTAATATATACTGAAGAATATGTTGATTCTGTATCTGTTGGAATCAGTTCAATTGAAGCAGCTTTATTTCATCACAGAGGGGATGATTATTACGCCTTTAACTTTCAAGAAGACAGTGTTACATACAACTACTTTGACGACAAAGGAAATAGTTTACGAAAAGCGTTTTTAAAAGCACCACTTAAATTTTCAAGAATAAGTAGTCGTTTCTCTAACAGTAGAATGCACCCTGTTTTAAAAATTAGAAGACCTCACCATGGTGTTGACTATGCCGCTCCTAAAGGAACTCATGTATTTTCTATTGGAGATGGTAGAGTTATTGCCAGAGGATTTCAACCTAATGGTGGAGGTAATTACCTAAAGATTAAACACAATAGTGTTTATACAACAGTTTACATGCATTTAAACGGATTTGCCAAAGGAATTAACCAGGGAGATAAGGTAAAACAAGGCCAGTTAATTGGATATGTTGGATCCACAGGATTAGCATCAGGTCCACATCTTGACTTCAGAGTATTTAAAAATGGAAAAGCTATTGATCCATTAAAAGTTAAAGCGCCTCCGGTTGAACCCGTCAAAAAAGAAGACATGAAACGATTTAAAGAGTTTTACAAACCTCTTAAAGATAAGTTAGATGAATTAATCATCATTGAAGATTTACACTAAAAAATAAAGCGAGTAATTAATAAGTTACTCGCTTTTATTTTATATTATAATATGTAATAAGAATATCTAACTATAGAAATTTTCATTATTTAGTAGAAGCCCTAAACTCTACCAAATCTTTAAAGAAGGGTTTATTTAGGAAACTAGCATTACCTAAAGAACACAATTTTTCAAACATTGAAGTATTAACAGTAAAGGCTAAAATATTTTTAGGTAAATATCTTCGCATTGCTAAATCCGTAGCTCCAACTAATGCAACAGGTTCTTCACCTTGCGGAACAAGTGGCAAAATCTGCATACAACCGGAGCCAAAAGGAACCTGAACGGTACTATTTACACTTCCATCATTAAAATAATTAGCTCCAATAATTAATGCGCTTAATTGATCAGGATTAACAAAAAAAGTGATTGATTTTAAATATTCGTTCATAGAATTACGATACGTACCGATATAAACACACTTATTTCTCGATTTATATGGTGTATTAACGTCAAGCCAACTATTGGTCACTTCTTTTGAGCATTTTAATCCTTCCTCTTCAGTAAGAAACTCAATTAACTCCTCTCTTTCTCTTGCTTCTTTGCCAAACAACCAATAACCACAACCATGACAACCGTAGTTAGTAGAGGTTACCTTTAACATCTGTCCTCTCATCCAGGCATTATAATAGGCAAACATACAAGTTCGCTTATACGATAGTGGCTCTATAATATTATCAAATGGAGCATCGTGAGGAGCGTCATAGACTGCAATTAAAGGAATATTAATTCCTAATTTATCCATTAAATAACTAGCGTCAATTAATTTAGCCATAGCAGATTTGAATATAAAATTATTGAGAGCTTAAAATACACAAAATATCAATCAAGCTTCAATAAATCTTCTATTACCTTTGGATAATATTCATATTCTAAAGCATGCACTTTTTGTTCAACATCACTGGCAGTATCTGAAGGTAATACTTCACATTTGGCTTGATAAACTATTTTACCTTCGTCATAATTCTCATCAACAAAATGAATAGTTATACCAGATTCACTTTCTTTATTATCAATCACTGCTTCATGCACCTTTTTTCCATACATACCCTTACCTCCATATTTAGGTAATAATGCTGGATGAATGTTAATCATACGACCTTTATAAGCTCTTATAAGGTTCTGAGGAATCAACCATAAAAACCCGGCCAACACAATCAACTCACACCCCTCCTCCTTTAACTGATTCAGTATCAAGTCAGAATTATAGAATTCTTCTCGAGAAAATAATGTTATCTTAACACCTAATTGTTTAGCTCTTTCAATTACTAATGCATTTTTATTATTAGTAAAAAAGCTAAAATCATCACTTGAAAGCCTTCCTGAAAAATATTTTACAATATTTTCAGCATTAGATCCAGACCCCGATGCAAACACTGCAACTCTACTCATTACCTGTCTTTTACAGAATTTAAAATATTCAAATTAGAACCATCAAAATTAGAAAAAATCGCCTTTAAAATGATTTTATTTCAATTTAATTTGAATAATTATGCCGATTTTTTTTCCTTTGCAAAGTTATTTAAATCAATAAATTTTAATTATTAACTTAAAATTAAAAGCTATGTCTGACATTGCATCAAGAGTTAAGGCAATCATCGTAGATAAACTAGGAGTTGACGAAACTGAAGTTACACCTGAAGCAAGCTTCACTAATGATTTAGGTGCTGACTCTCTTGACACTGTTGAATTGATCATGGAATTCGAAAAAGAATTCAATATTGCAATTCCTGATGATCAAGCCGAAAACATTGGCACAGTAGGTGATGCCATCTCTTATATCGAAGAGAACGCTAAATAAGTGAATAAAAAAAGTAGTATTATACTTTAAAAGAAGTTATGGAGTTAAAAAGAGTAGTAGTAACGGGATTAGGAGCAATCACTCCATTAGGTAATTCCATTGATGAACTGTGGAATAACCTTATTAACGGAGTAAGTGGTGCTGCACCCATTACTCGTTTTGACGCCACCAATTTCAAGACAAAATTTGCTTGTGAAGTAAAAAATTACAACTCTAACGATTATTTTGATCGTAAAGAGGCAAGAAAACTTGATATGTTTGCTCAGTTCGCATTAATTGCAGCTGAGCAGGCTGTTCAAGATTCTGGCATAGATACAGAAAGCATTGATCATGATGAGATTGGTGTTATCTGGGGTGCTGGTATTGGTGGAATTCAAACATTTACAGAAGAAGTTAAAGGGTTTGTTAACGGTAACGAAGTTCCTCGTTTCAACCCATTTTTTATACCTAAAATGATTGGCGACATTGCTGCCGGTCATATTTCAATGAAGTACGGATTTAGAGGTCCTAACTATAACACAGTTTCAGCTTGTGCTTCATCTACAAATGCTATTGGAGATGCTTATAACCTAATCAGATTAGGTAAAGCAAAAGTATTTGTAACAGGAGGTTCTGAAGCAGCTATTTGCGAGGCTGGAGTTGGAGGTTTTAATGCTATGCAAGCACTTTCAACACGAAATGACGATGCAGCTACTGCTTCTCGTCCTTTTGATAAGGATCGCGATGGTTTTGTTATGGGTGAAGGAGGTGCTTCATTGATCTTAGAAGAATACGAACACGCTGTTGCTCGCGGAGCTAAAATTTACTGTGAAGTAATTGGTTCAGGTATGACTGCAGATGCTCATCACTTAACAGCTCCACATCCGGAAGGACTTGGCGCTAAAAATGTGATGAAAATGGCATTAAAAGACAATGATACCAAACCAGAAGATATTGATTATATCAATGTTCATGGTACATCTACACCACGTGGCGACATTGCAGAAACTCTTGCTATTAAAGAAGTTTTTGGAGAGCATGCATATAATTTAAATATCAGCTCTACAAAATCAATGACAGGTCACTTATTGGGTGCAGCTGGAGCAATCGAATCTATTGCTTGTATTTTAGCAATCAGAGAAGGAATTATTCCTCCTACTATCAATCACTTTACTGATGATCCTGAAATTGATTCAAAATTAAACATGACATATCACAAAGCTGAAAAAAGAGAAGTTAAAGCTGCTCTTTCTAACACTTTTGGTTTTGGAGGTCATAACGCATCAATTATATTTAAAGCAATATAAATATTGTGATAAAAATATTAACTCAAATAATAAAGCTTTCTTCAGACAGGAGAAAGCTTTATTATTTACTTAAATCTATAACTGGAACATTTCCAAATAATCTTTCTATTTACGAATTATCCCTAATTCATAAATCAGCAATGATTAAAGCGGATAATGGTGAAATTATAAATAACGAACGCCTTGAATTTTTAGGTGATGCGTTATTAGGAGCCATTGTTGCGCAAGAACTTTACAACAAATATCCGGGAGTAAATGAAGGCTTTTTAACAAAAACAAGATCTAAAATAGTTAACAGATCCTTTCTTAATGAAATTGCCTTAAAGCTTGGATTAAAAGACATCATTAGCTCTCAATCTAAAATCGCTCTTGAAAAAACTAATATCATGGGTGATGCACTAGAAGCATTAATTGGAGCTATATTTGTTGATAAGGGGTATAAAGCTTGCCAAAGATTCATTACTCAAAAGATTTTGAGTCCTTATGTTAATCTTAACGAAATTACCAAACAAGACACCAACTTTAAATCTATTCTTATTGAATGGGGACAAAAAAACAAACGCGACATTCAATTTATCACAGATGAAATTCCTGATAACTGCGAACATTCCCCGGTTTTCGTATCTTCAGTAGAAATAGACAATAAGGTTTTTGGTCGTGGAGAGGGTAGTTCTAAAAAGGAATCTCAACAAAACGCAGCAATGGAAGCATTACAAAATGTTTCGCTAAGAAAAGAGGACTTTTCTTAAAACATTTTTACTATATTGTTGCTTTCTTAATATAATAAAAAGTTAAACTAAAAAATAGTTTGTTTTTCTTAAGGAAACGATCACTATGAACAAGAAATTCATATACCTTTTAACTATAATAATTGCAGCCAGTTTACTTGGTATTATATACATTCAAACATTATGGATGGAAACTGCCAGTGAGCAAAAAGAGGCAGAATTCGACAAATTGGTTAAAAGAGCAATGACTGAGGTTATTGACAAACTTGAACGCAATGAGAGTAAAGAACAAGCATCTTTACTTACCTCCCAATTTAATAACCAAAATACACAAAACATACCTGAAAATTTACAAAGGGCTCCAAAGTACTTTGATAACAAAAAAAATGAAAATAACATTCTGGATACAGGTAGTATCGATATTGAATTTAAATTTCAATTACAAGATCAGTTTATCAAAACAACCATGCTTACTTTTAATCAGGATTCATTAATTTTTAATCTTGATAAGAAATCACCAATATCAAACAGAACAAGTAAGTTTGGACCTCTTACAAGTGCTTTGTTATCTATTCAGGAAGAATTAAAATCTAAAGTTGAAAATAAAAGTGAAATGCTTTTCGACGCTCTTTTTCCTAAACGTTCTATTTCAGAAAGAATTGATAGAGAAAAAGTAGATGTTATGTTAATGAAAAACCTTGCAGAAAAGGGTATTACATTACAATTTGAGTTTGCAATCTTTGACGAAAAGGGAAAAATGGCAATGTCAACTCCCGGATATAAACATAACGAATCTCAAACAGTATATCAAAAATATCTTTTTCCAAATGACTTACATCCTAAGGCGCATAACATAAATTTATATTTTCCCGAAAGGCCAAATTTTATAATGCAATCAATAGGAATGGTCATTCCATCAGCGACCTTTACATTGATGATGATTTTAACCTCTATTGTAACTATTTTGGTTATTTTCAGGCAAAAACGACTTGACGAAATCAAGAATGATTTTATTAACAATATGACGCATGAGTTTAAGACTCCGATATCAACAATATCGTTAGCATCACAAATGTTAAAGGATCCAAGTGTGGCCAAAACACCTAAAACACTACAACATATTTCCAGTGTTATACAAGATGAAAGTAAAAGATTAAGCTTTCAGGTTGAAAAAGTCCTACAAATGGCTATCTTTGAAAAGGGGAAAGCTGGATTAAAAATAAAAAAATTAGATATAAATCAGTTAATTCACAATGTTTCTACTAACTTTAAGCTGAAAGTAGAAAACAAGAATGGTAAAATCATTGAAAGTCTTGATGCTAAAAACAATACTGTTTACGTTGATGAGGTTCATTTTACCAATGTGATTTATAATCTTTTTGATAATGCTTTTAAATACAGAAAAGGAACTCCGATATTACAGGTTAAAACCTGGAATCAGGATAACGGGGTAATGATTTCTGTTAAAGATAATGGAATGGGAATCTCTAAGGAGAACCTAAGCCGAATTTTTGAAAAGTTTTACCGCGTACCAACTGGTAATGTACATAACGTTAAAGGCTTTGGATTAGGATTAGCCTACGTAAAGAAAATTGTAGATGACCACGGTGGTAGGATTACTGCGGAAAGCGAAATTAATGTTGGAACAAAATTTAAAATTTTTCTACCCATAAAAAGTACAAAGGAATGGAAAAAGAATACAAACTTCTTTTAGCAGAAGATGACGAAAATCTTGGAATGCTTTTAAGGGAATACCTTGAGGCAAAAGGTTATGAAACAGATCTTTTCCCTGACGGTGAAGAAGCCTACAAAGCTTTTACCAGTGGAAGTTATGACCTTTGTGTTTTAGATGTTATGATGCCTAAAAAAGATGGTTTTACATTAGCTAAAGACATCAGACTTATTAACACAGAAATTCCTATCATCTTCTTAACTGCCAAATCTATGAAAGAGGATGTCTTTCAAGGATTCAAAATTGGAGCTGATGACTACATCACTAAACCATTTAGTATGGAAGAATTGCTTTTCAGACTTGAAGCAATTATCAGACGTACAAAAGGAACTAGTGCAGTACAAGATGTATACCAGTTGGGAAAATACAAATTTGACACTCAAAAGCAACAGCTTATTGATGGTGAAGAAATTGTTAAACTTACCACTAAAGAATCTGAGCTTCTAAAATTATTATGTAATAATGCTAATAAGGTATTAGAGCGTAATTTTGCATTAAAAACAATCTGGGTAGATGATAATTATTTCAATGCTCGTAGTATGGATGTTTATATTACAAAATTAAGAAAGCACCTTAAAGATGAGTCATCTGTTGAAATAATTAATGTACATGGTAAAGGTTACAAATTAGTAATGTAATTACGATTATACAGAATAAACTGACATTAGAGTTAACAATATAAAAAAGCCCGAAAATAATTTATTTTCGGGCTTTTTATTTTATAGTGACTTCTTTACTATTTCAAATTAATCAAGCTTTAAAACAGCTAAAAATGCTTTTTGAGGCACTTCTACATTACCAACCTGTTTCATACGCTTCTTACCTTTCTTCTGCTTTTCAAGCAACTTACGCTTTCTACTGATATCACCACCATAACATTTTGCAGTTACATCCTTACGAACAGCTTTTACAGTTTCTCTTGCAATAATTTTTGTACCAATAGCTGCCTGAATAGCTATATCAAATTGCTGACGAGGTATTAACTCTCTAAGCTTTTCACACATTCTACGACCTAATGTATAAGCATTATCAAAGTGAATTAATGTAGATAGAGCATCAACACTTTCTCCATTCAATAAAATATCAAGCTTTATTAATTTTGCTGGCTTAAATCCTGTCGCATAATAATCAAAAGATGCATATCCTTTTGAGATACTTTTTAGCTTATCATAGAAGTCAAAAACAATTTCTGCTAATGGCATACTATAATTCAACTCAACTCTATCCGCAGTAAGATAATGCTGTTTTAATAGCTCCCCTCTCTTTGCTAAACACAAAGTCATCACCTGCCCGATAAACTCACTTTTAGTAATAATTTGGGCATGAATATAAGGTTCTTCTATCCTATCTATCACTGTTGGTTCAGGAAGTCCTGATGGATTATGTACCTCAAGCAATTCTCCTTTTCTTGTATATACATTATATGGTACGTTGGGCACAGTGGTAATCACATTCATATCAAACTCTCTGTCCAAACGTTCCTGAATAATCTCCAAATGAAGCATTCCTAGGAAACCACACCTAAAACCAAAACCTAATGCAGCTGAAGATTCAGGTTCAAAAGTAAGAGATGCATCATTTAACTGAAGCTTTTCCATAGAAGCTCTTAGATCTTCATAATCATCACTCTCAATTGGATAAACACCTGCAAAAACCATTGGTTTTACTTCCTCAAAACCTTCGATTCTCTTTTCACAAGCTCCTTTTACATGTGTAATGGTATCTCCTACTTTTACTTCTTTACTGGTTTTAATTCCGGAAATAATATAACCTACATCTCCAGTCTTTAAAACTTTACGAGGCTCCATATCTAAACGTAATACGCCAATTTCATCAGCTTCATACTCTTTGCCAGTAGCCATAAACTTAACTAAATCGCCTTTATGGACTTCTCCATTAACAACTTTAAAATAAGCTATAATACCCCTGAAAGAATTAAATACAGAATCAAAAATCAAACATTGCAAAGGAGCTTTCTCATCACCTTGAGGAGCAGGTATTCTATCAACAATTGCTTCTAATATTTCATGTACTCCTTGTCCGGTTTTACCACTGGCAGGAATAATATCTTCTCTTTCACATCCAATTAAATCAATAATTTGATCTTCAACTTCATCAGGCATTGCATTTGGCAAATCCATTTTATTCATAACAGGAATAATATGCAAATCATGCTCTATGGCCTGATATAAGTTAGAAATGGTTTGTGCCTGAATTCCCTGAGTAGAATCCACGATTAATAGAGCTCCTTCACAAGCCGCAATTGAGCGAGAAACCTCATATGAAAAATCTACGTGTCCTGGTGTATCAATTAAGTTTAATACATATTTTTCACCATTCAATGTATAATCCATTTGAATAGCGTGACTTTTAATTGTAATACCTCTTTCACGTTCTAAATCCATATCGTCTAGTACCTGAGCCTGAGCCTGACGTTCGGATACTGTTGCAGTATACTCTAACAATCTATCTGCCAACGTACTCTTTCCATGATCAATATGCGCAATAATGCAAAAATTCCTTATGTTTTTCATATACAGTTTCTATCGTTCTTTAAGATAAAATCTATTCCCACGTGTTATTTAAAACACATCTATTCGAATTTGCAAAGATATTCAATTCATTGAAATTATTATTGTTCTGAAAAAATTTATGCAAAGTAATTGTATTCATTTCTTTATAGCAATATACATCACAAATCAAAAAAACAAAAGGTCGGATTATTAAAAAACAATCCGACCTTAAATTTCCTATAATATTAATTACCTAACCTACTAATTGCTGCACTAAATCAGAGGCTTCCTTAAGCGTTATTGCTGAATACACTTTCAAACCGGATTCATCAATAATCTGTTTACCTCCTTCGGCATTAGTTCCTTGAAGTCGAACTATGATAGGAACAGCAATTTCTCCAATTTTTTTATATGCTTCAACAACTCCATTGGCCACTCTATCACACCTAACAATTCCACCAAAAATATTAATCAGGATAGCCTTCACATTCGGATCACTTAAAATAATTTTCAGACCAGCTTCCACTGTTTGAGCATTAGCACCACCTCCAACATCAAGAAAGTTAGCTGGATCTCCACCTGACAATTTAATAATATCCATTGTTGCCATCGCAAGTCCTGCGCCATTCACCATACAACCAACGTTACCATCCAATTTTACAAAGTTCAAACTATGCTTAGATGCTTCAATCTCAGCTGGATCTTCTTCTGTCAGATCTCTCATCTCCATATAATCTCTATGTCTGTACAAGGCATTATCATCCAAATTTAATTTGGCATCAATAGCCATAATTAAATCATCCGAAGTTTTTAAAACAGGATTTATTTCAACTAAAGAAGCATCTGAACCTTCATAAGCATTATAAAGTGCGGTTACAAAAGATACCATTTCTTTAAAAGCCTTTCCTGAAAGTCCCAGATTAAAAGCTATTCTTCTTGCCTGAAATGGTAAAACACCTGTAGCAGGGTCTATTTCTTCCTTATGTATTAAATGAGGTGTATTTTCAGCAACTGTTTCAATATCCATTCCTCCCTCTGTTGAATACATAATAATATTTCTTCCTGTTCCTCTGTTTAAAAGAACACTCATATAATATTCTTTAGGTTCTGAATCTCCGGGATAAAATACATTTTGAGCTACAAAAACTTTGTTCACTTTTTTTCCTTCAGGACCAGTTTGATGTGTAACCAACTGCATTCCAATAATCTGTTTGGCCAATTCCTTAACCTCTTCAAGAGTTTTAGCTACTTTAACACCTCCACCTTTTCCTCTACCACCTGCATGTATCTGAGCTTTAATAACCCATTTATCTGTTCCTGTTGATTTTTGTAATTCTTTTGCGGCTTCTACGGCTGCATCAGGTGTTTCCGCAACAATACCTTCTGAAACCCTAACTCCGAAACTTTTTAAAATTTGCTGACCTTGGTATTCGTGAATATTCATGGTAGATTTTTTAGATTATTAAGTATTAACATATCTATATCCGTAATGTACTATTTTGCTTTTAAAAATAAAAGCTAGATTTAATTATTTTTGTATTCTAAAAATTCAAATAATTAAATGAGAAAACTACGAAACAAAGAGTTAAACAGATTAACTATAAAAGAGTTTAAAGAAATTGAAAAAACACCGATAATAGTCATTTTAGATAATGTTAGAAGTCTGAATAACGTTGGTTCGGTATTTAGAACTTCTGATGCACTTTGTCTGGAAGAAATATATTTATGCGGTATTACTCCTACCCCTCCTCATAACGATATACACAAAACAGCTTTAGGCGCTGAAGACTCAATGAGCTGGAGCTATTTTGAAGATACAAAGAGTACCATTGACAAATTACACCAGAAGGGCTACAAAGTCTATTGTGTTGAACAAGCAGAGAATAGTATTTTATTACCTGACTTCAAACCTACACCTGATCAGCCTATCGCATTAATTTTTGGCAATGAGGTAAAAGGTGTTCAGCAATCTGTTATTGACATTTCGGATGGATGTATTGAAATACCTCAATTTGGAACTAAACACTCATTTAATATTAGTGTTAGTGCAGGTATTGTGTTATGGGAAGCAACAAAACATTTAAGAGACATGTAATTTTCAAATTTATTTAACCAAACCTTCCTCCTCTCCATTAAATATATTTTCAATAGAAACTTTAAGTTTACTACAGGCCTCACTCATCCTTATAAGCATCACTTTTTCAAATAGAACAACTAGCTAACCTTTATTGTAATTCTAGAATAAATCTTATAGAAACAATATTCAATAATCCTATTAAAATATGAATCTTACTGGATGTTAATTTTAATTAAGTCACGTAAAAATATTGTTTTTTAGAAGCTTATAGTCTATTTTTGCATTCCAAATGATTGTAAAGCTATTAAATATCATTTCTTCTGAGAAAATTTTTACATTTTCTTATCTGTTCAACAAAAAGCAGTCAGATCGCTACGTACCTCCTACAATGGGAGTTTTATAGCTATTTCCGGCTTACTTCATTTGCTTTCTATAGAAAGTATTTCGTATTGCAAATTTTAAATCATACATTTATATGTCTATTAAATTATCAAGTACAATTTTTATTGTATTGCTATCACTATTATCATTTAACAACATTAAAGCACAAGAAAAACCAGAAGTAAAAATGGGTGGAGCTTTACGTTTTAATTACAATTCATCATCATGGAAACCAAATCAAAAGCAAAGAGGAGGTGATTTTGGATTTGATGTATTTAGAATTAATGCCAAAGCTGCATATAAAGGCATAAAATTAAATGCGGAATATAGATTATACGATCCTGCTTTTGGTGGAGGAATGCTCAAACAAGGTTGGCTACAATATGACTTTGAAAACAACAACCAAATACAATTAGGATTAACCCAAGTTCCATTTGGAATCACAACCTACAACTCTAATAGTTGGTTTTTCTCATTAAACTACTATGTAGGTAAAGAGGATGATCATGATATGGGAATCAAATATTCTATAAACAAAGAGAAATGGGATATAGATTTTGCATTCTTTAAAAACTCTGAAGAAAATAATTTTGGTGATTTAAGTGATGTTTCTGATAACAGATATGCTTACGACGTTGCTTCGCTTTATGGAGAATATAGAAACAAAGAACTGAATCAATTTAACATTAAAGCCAATTACAAATTTGGTGAACTTGTAAAAAGTAAATTAGGTGCATCAGTAGAGTATGGCTCTTTATTTAATTTAGACACAGAAGACACAGGAAACAGATACGCATGGGCTGCTCATTATGAACTAAATTATAAAAGATGGAACTTAAAGGCGCAAATAACAGGTTACGAATATAATCCAGAAGCGCCACTAGGAGAAAATACTGATGTAATTGCATTAACAGCCTATGGCGCACCTTATTTAATTGCATCAAAAGCAACAATTTATACAATTGGAATAAACCACACTTTTCCTGTTGAATGGGGACCAGTTTCTTCTGTTATGATATACAACGATTTTGGTCTGATGGAAAAAAATATTGATTCATTTGAAAACTCAGCAATGAATGATTTTGGTTTTTTAATCTCCGCAGGAAATGTTTATACATATATTGATTTCGCTGCAGGTAAAAACCAACCTTGGTTAGGTGGCAACTGGACAAACGGATTAGCAGCAGGAACACCTGATGCTGATTGGGAGATGAGATTTAATATCAACATAGGATACTATTTTTAATAAGTTATTTATGGCATCAAATAAAAATTTAAAGATTAAAGTCGAAGACCTTACACTAATCTTTGGGAACAACAAGTCTGAAGCTTTAAAACTTTTAAACAAGGGTATTTCTAAGGAAGAAATTCTTAAAAAAACCAACTGTACTGTTGGTGTCAATAAAGCTTCTTTTGAGATATTTGAAGGTGAAATGTTTGTTATCATGGGATTATCCGGAAGTGGTAAGTCAACCTTACTTCGTTGCTTAAATCGCTTGATTGAACCCACTGATGGAAATGTCATTATTAATGGTAAAAACATAACCAAGGAATCAAACGAAGAACTTCTTGATACCCGGAGAACAGAAATGAGTATGGTTTTCCAGAATTTTGGTTTGCTTCCTCATAGAAATGTACTTGAAAACGCAGCTTTTGGTTTAGAGATAAGAAATGAAGATAAGGAAACCAGATTAAATAAAGCTCAGGATGCTATAGAGACTGTCGGTTTAAAAGGATTCGAAACTCAAATGCCCTCCCAACTTTCAGGAGGCATGCAACAACGGGTGGGTTTAGCAAGAGCTTTAGCTAATAATCCTCAGGTATTATTAATGGACGAGGCTTTTTCGGCTTTAGATCCCCTAATAAGATCTGATATGCAAGACGAATTGCTTGAACTTCAGAATAAGCTTAAAAAAACCATTGTTTTCATCACTCATGATTTGGACGAGGCCATAAAACTTGGAGACAGAATCCTAATTATGAAAGATGGTATAATTGAACAAATAGGAACAGCAGAAGATATTTTAACTAATCCAGCAAGTGACTATGTAAAAGCCTTCGTTGAGAAAGTGGATCGTAAAAACATCATTACAGCTGGTTCTTTAATGTTTGAAAAGGTTACCCTATGCCATATACATAAGGAAGGACCTAAGGCTGCAATTCATAAAATGAGATCTATAGGATCAGATGTTTTGCCTGTATTAAATGAAGACAGAACCTTTTTGGGATTGATATGGCTAAGAGATTGCCTAACTGCTGAGAAGAAGGGAGAAAAATCTTTAGAATCCATTCTAAAAACTGAAGTACCTAGTGTATATACTCATTATACAGTTGAAGAAATGTTACCTTTAATAACAGAAAGCAGAGCTCCAATTACAGTCATTGATGAAAAATCAGGAAAGTTTTTAGGTATAGTCAGTCAGACCTCTCTTATTATCGAATCTACCAAATTTGATAAAAACGAAATAATAGAACTTAAAGAAAAAGCTAAAGAGCAATAAAATGGAAAAGATTATTGATATAGGTAAGTACATCGAGATAGTTGTAAATTGGATGACTGTCAATTTTAAACCATTTTTTGACCTTATTAAAAATAGCGGAAATGCATCTATTGAAGGAGTGGAATGGTTACTGCTTGTGATTCCTTTTTACGTTATTATTATTGCGCTAACAGTATTAGCATATATTAAGGTAAACAAAAGCACAGCTATCACAACGATATTGGGTTTAACCTTAATATACCTTTTAGGTTTTTGGCAAGAAACAATGGAAACATTAGCATTAATAATCGTTTCAACATTTACAGCATTATTAATTGCAATTCCTTTAGGCATATGGACAGCAAAAAACAAATTAGCATCTAAAATAACCAGGCCTATACTAGATTTCATGCAAACAATGCCTGCCTTCGTATATCTTATACCAGCAGTGTTATTCTTTAGCATCGGAAAACTACCTGGCGCCTTTGCTACAATAATCTTTGCTATGCCTCCAGCTGTTAGATTAACAACTCTTGGAATTCAACAAGTACCTACTGAAGTCGTAGAAGCTGCAAGAGCATTTGGAGCTACAAAAAAACAGCTCCTTTTCAAAGTTGAATTACCCCTGGCTTTAAACACCATATTAGCCGGAGTAAATCAAACAATTATGATGGCTCTTTCAATGGTGGTTATTGCAGGAATGATTGCTGCAGGAGGATTGGGAGAAAAAGTACTTGAAGGAATTAACAACTTGAATATTGGATTGGGTTTTGAAAGTGGATTGGCAGTTGTGATATTGGCAATAATACTTGATAGATTAACACAGGCCTTAGGAAAGAAAAACAAATAATTAACAATAAGAAATAAAAGATTATGAAGTTAAAATTATTAATTTTTACTATTGCAACGATTTTATTTACATCGTGTAATACATCAAACAATAAAAATTTAGAAAACCAAAAGGAAATTACTTTAGGCCTTGTAGATGGATGGGCTGAAGGTGTTGCAATGACAAACCTAGCTAAGGAAATCCTTATTGAAAATGGATATGAAGTAACTGTTAAAAAAGCAGCTGTTGATATGATTTTTGCATCTTTAGCAAACAACGATGTTGACGTATTTATGGATGCATGGTTACCTCAAACTCATAAAGAAAAAGTTGCCAAGTTTTCAGATAAACTAGAAAGCCTGGGAACAAATTTTGAGGAAGCAAAAATCGGATTGGTTGTACCTTCTTATGTTACCATCAATTCAATTGAAGAACTAAATGCCAACAAAGATAAATTTGATGGAAAAATAATAGGGATTGAAAAAGGGGCAGGTATCACTGCCAAAACAGATAAAGCAATTGAAGAATACAACCTAAATTTAAAGCAAATGAATTCTTCAAGCATTGCCATGCTTTCTGAACTAAAAAAAGCAATTACAGAAAAAAGATGGATTGCTGTAGCTGGATGGGCTCCACATTGGAAATTTGGTCGATTTGATCTTAAATTCCTGGATGATCCTAAAAAGGTATATGGAGAAACAGAACATATTGAAATATACTCAAGAAAGGGATTTAAAACTGATGATAAATTAGCAGCAAACTTCTTTTCAAATTTCAAACTAACATCTGAGCAAATGTCTTCTTTATTAGCAAAAATGGAGGACAATCAAGACAAGACAATGGTTGCTAAAACCTGGATAAAGGAAAATAAAGAATTAGTTAAAGAATGGATGACTAATAAGTAATTACTTCAGTAAATATTTTCTATTTAAAATTTTGAGGCTGTCTTTACAAATGAAAAGACAGCCTTTTGTACATTTCTATAATACTTCAATTTGTAATTCCAAATTTTGATCCTGAGTTGAAACTCTTGCATATCCAATTTCCATATATAAATCAATCTATTAAAAGTACTCATTAAAGGGTTATTTCTGAAACTCATTAATGAAAAGAAATTTTAAGACGGATTCAAAATATTAATGATACAATTTAGAGATACACCTCAAATCCGGGTTTGATGAGACTTGTTTCTAGAAGTTTGATAAAGTTATTTAATAAAAGTATTGTTGCGTTATAAAAAGCCGGGTTACAAACCCTAACACACAAAACAAAGAGCTGTACTTTTTATAATGTGGCGCTTGTTGTTTTTATGCTCTTGCTGCTTATTGCACGGTTTGCAAAACCGCGCCAACAGCCGTCTTTAGTGATTTACATATCCGAGCCTATGGGATTAATTTACATATCCGAGCCTACTGGGGGGTTGTACAGTCATTTATCTATTAAGTAGATACAATTGGGATGTTTCAATATTGCAACGTATTTTTCTAACTTTACCGTGTGATTAACTCGGGTAATAATAAATTAGATTTTAATTATGTATATCTATAACATTTATGAAACAATAAATTGAAGCAAGAAAATAAACAAGTATAATTATATTTCCCCAAAAGATTATTTTCTTGTTTTCAAAATCTTTAAAGTATAAATTAATTTCGATATATCTTTTTTTTCCAATAAAATATATCGAATTAATTATTATTAGGATAAAATAAAGAAAAGTAATCTTAAAACTATCTTTCCAAAAAATATTTGAAAAGATAGTAAAAATATTAAATGTAAATATTGTTGATATTATCACAATGCTCATGAAAATTCTTTCTTTTTCATTTGTTGAAGAAAATTCATCACTAAGAATCATATTCAAAAATTTCCATGTTGAAAAAAAAATAAAACTAAAGATTTTCATAATTAAGTATTTTAATTAAAGCATCCAAATCACTAATCGCTTGTAATACTTTACTATTCATTGGACTAATACTATCCGCTATTGAAAGATAATTTCTGGCTTCAATAAACTTACTTTGCTTTACTGCAATAGTACTTAGGTTGATATATGAATCTATAATTCTGTAATTATTTGTTACTGATTTTAAGAAAAAATTATTTGATTTGTCATATTCTTCAAGCTCCTTGTAACAATATCCTAATCTATAAACATATAATTTATTTAATGAATCATTTTCATGTAAAGTCATATATAAATTTTTAGCATCTACATATTTATTGTTTTGGTAATACCTATCTGCATTAATTTCAATATCGCTTTTATTGACAATCTGACAATCTGTCAAACAAAAATTTATTATAAATATAATCAAACAAAAAATCTTTTTCATATTATTTTATTTTAGTGAATTACGTCTATCATATAACTCATAAAGGACATGCTTTCTATGCAATACTTGCTTATAATTATAATTTGAGGGGTTATATTTATATCGTAATTCCCAATCACGTAAATTTAATTGTGCATTAATAATATGATTGGTTAATCCGCTATAGGTATTTAACTGCTGGTTAAATATAAATGTAATTGCAGTTGATGTATAAAAATTTAATATTTTCCCAGATACCAAGATGCCGCAAGGTTCACTCCATTTGCAATTATATCATCTTTAGGTAAATTTGCATAAATACTCTCATTAACATATTTAGCAACTGATAAAACATAACCTGCATTTTTAAGAAATGGATATTTGTTTGTCCAATCATTATAAACACCGAACATATCATTAGCGTTACTTAATGCATCTAAAAAAGCTTTAGTTATCTCATATTTTGTATCCGAACTAAGAACCTTCTTTTTATTAAAATTAATTGTTAGATTAATTTTTGTCTGATCAGATTTAGGTAGTGTTTGATCAATTGTGTTTTGCAATAAGTTATCAGCTCCGTTTGAATTATTTTTTCCCTTTTTAGTATTACTATTCTTTTCTTCTTTATTTTCTAATGAAGTGTTAATGCCCATTTGTCCTAATATCCACCTTTGTTGATATTCATCTTCTACCTCAGTTCTATTAACGGTCATCGTAAACATCCCTGTTGGATCTATATATGCCATCGGATTGTTCATTACATAATTTAAGGACTTGTACTTTCAAATAATATAGAAAGAGGATCAATAGAATACCACCTCCCCAGACTCGAATCATAGAAACGAGCACCATAATCATACCAATTCAATAATTTGATTATACATTTAAGGGTATAAAAAAAGCCAGTCAAATGACTGGCTTTAGTATATTGTTAAAATACAATTCAATTATTGTACAATAGACTTGAATGTTGCATCTTCAAGGAATTTACCGAATTCCATATCTTTAGCAGCAAGTTCTTTTAAAGAACCATCAAGATCAACAGCTTTGCGTAAGCTATCAAACATTAAATCGTTATCTGCAGTTCTAGCACCACAAATAGCTTTTAAATAATATTTGAAACCTACTTCCATAGTGTTAGCATTTAAAGTTGATAATGCAGCATCATATTTTCCAGCTAAAATTTTAGCTAAAGCAGCATTACAAGAAGTACTGTTTCCGAAATAACGCATTGCAGCATCATAATCTCCTTTGTGGATAGAAAGGATACCTAAGTTGTTATCCAATTCAGCACCTACACCTGCAGCAGCTCCAAAATATTCTTCAGCTTTAGCTAAATCACCGCTACGTAATGCAAGAACACCTAAGTTGTTGTTTACAACCGGGCTAGCAGAATTTAACTCAGCAGCTTTTTCTAAAGCAACTTTTGCATCATCTAATTTATCTTGTTTAACTAAAACATAAGCAACATTGTTGTATCCTCTCCAACATTTAGGGAATACTTTGTTTACGCTCTTATAAATAGATAATTGCTTGTTTAAGTCATCAGTTAAAGTAGCAGCATAAAGAAGCTCTTCAACATTTAACTCACTTGGGTTAGAAGCAGCTAACTCAGCAATTTCTTCATCTGATTTACCAATTAACTCAGCGTTAACAGCAACTTTAGAACGACGTAATTGAGGTAAAATATCGTCAGCAATTACTTTGTAAGTTTCTGACATATTTTTGATTTCTTTCTCACGAACTTCAGGATCTGAATACATAGAAAGAACTCTTAAGATTAATTCTTTATCCTGGATGCTTGAAGCTTCCATTAAAGCTTTAAATCCTTCCCAGTCTTCTGGAGTATTTTTTAAATCGAAGAATCCTTCTGCAGTACCATCAACTTTAGCTCTTTTTAATTCTTTAGCTAAATAACCTTCTGCAGCTTTTTCTCTTTTTACAGATAAAGAAGTGTTTAAATCAGTTGGTCCATCTGGAGATGCATAAGCAGAGATAGATACACCTGTGATTTTTTTGTTCTCAGCAGCTTCAGTTTCTTTGATATAATCTTTTAAAGCTTTGATTTCTTCTTTTCTTAATTCAGTTCCACGTAACGCAGCTTGTTGGATTAAGAAATAGATATCAGCTCCTTTGCTTTCAGGAACAATTCTTTGGAATTTGTCACTACCTAAAGCAGCCATTGCACCTTTATCCATTACTAAATCTGAAGTAGCAACTACACCGTCTGCAATTTTATAATCATCAAAATCAATAGAAGTAGTTCCTTTAGTAGCTTTAATACGAACTACTAAGTCAGATACTTTCATGTTTTCATTATAAGGTACAGATCCAGTATAAGTATACTGACCTCCGTTAAGATAAGAGATAACCTGGTTGTTACCTTCAGCAGCCTCACCTTGAACTGTTTTAGATGGGAAAGCAGTTTCGCCACCATCATATTTTAATACCGGAGTTAATTCTACAATGGCTTTTTTATCCATGTATTTCTCTGGTACTTTAACTTTTACAGTAACATCTACTTTACCGGCATGAGCTTCCAATACCTCCGGAGTAACAGTATATGTTACATCTTGTGCTCCAGTTTTCATTTTATTTAACCCGGCACAACTTGCTAAAAGTGCTGCCAAGGCTATTGAAGCAAAAACATTGATTCTTGATTTTTTCATAATATTAACCTAATTATGTGTTTTCAACTAACTTTCGATAAGTTTGTACAAATTTAAGAATGTTTTTAAAATATAAAAGACCCTCTTAGAATTATTGCAAATATAGATAAACTCTCAAAAAAATGGCAATACCCTGTAGTTTAAAATTAAGATATTTTAATTTCAGAGTAATGAACACCTAATTTAATCAAAATTTATCCAATTTTTACATTAGAAATTCCATTTTCAAAATTTTTATTTAACAAATTACTAAAAGCATCATAGTGATCTTTAGTTAAATAATCAGCATTACTTGAATCTACTATTACAACTGGAAAGTCCTGAACCAATTTAAAATACTCAAAATAACCATCTGTAATTTTTTTCAAATAGTCAATCTCTATATCTTTTTCGTATTGTCTACCTCGTGAGTCTATATTTTTTTTTAAAACATCTAAATCCCGATGAATATAAAACAAAACATCGGGTTTCACTAATAAACGCTTTACCATTTCAAAAAATTCCCGATATAATTTAAATTCATCATTAGCCAGAGTAACCTTGGCAAAAATGAAAGATTTCATTAAATAATAATCTGAAATAGTAAAACTACTAAAGAGATTAGACTGTTCAATATCTTTGATCAATTGCTTATATCTGGATGCTAAAAACGACAATTCCAAAGGAAAGGCATATCGCTCCTGATCTTTATAAAACTTTGGCAAAAAAGGATTATCCTCAAATGTTTCCAAAACCAGCTTTGCATTACAATCATGAGCAACTCTTTTAGCCAGGGTTGTTTTACCTGCACCTATATTTCCTTCAATTACAATAAACCTATTATTCAATCCAATTGACGTTTATGCTATTATTATTCGATTGACAAGCCTAAATTATAAAACATAAAGGCCCACATGTCAGTTGCTTCTTCTATTATTTTACTTGTCGGCTTTCCTGCTCCGTGTCCGGCTTTGCTCTCTATTCTAATAATAACAGGATTACTACCTTTATACTTATCCTGCAAAGTAGCCGCATATTTAAACGAATGAGCAGGCACTACTCTGTCATCGTGATCAGCAGTTAAAACCATCGTTGCCGGATATTCCACTCCTTCTTTAATATTATGAATCGGAGAATACGCATACAGGTATTTAAACATCTCCTCACTATCCTCTGAAGTTCCATAATCTGTTGCCCAAAAACGACCGATAGTAAATTTATGATAACGCAACATATCCATCACTCCTACACCAGGTAAAGAAACCTTAAATAAATCGGGACGTTTATTCACTACTGCTCCAACAAGCAATCCTCCATTTGATCGTCCATTTAAAGCCAACTTTTCAGGCGAAGTATATTTATTTTCTATTAAGTATTCAGCGGCTGCAATACAATCATCGAATACATTTTGTTTCTGCATCAAAGTACCAGCTTTATGCCATTCTTTTCCGTACTCTCCTCCTCCACGAAGATTAGCAAGAGCAAAAACACAGTTATTCTCCAACAAAATCATTCTACTAATGGAGAAATATGGAGTTAAGCTAATATCAAATCCTCCATAACCATACAATAAAGTTGGATTCGATCCATCTAATTTAAGGCCCTTCTTATGAACAATAAACATTGGAATTTTGGTGCCATCATTACTGGAATAGAAAACTTGTTTGGTTTCATATTGATCAAAGTCTATATCTATTTTGGGACTCCAATACAACTCAACTTTATTTTCTTCGATATTATATTTATAGATCGTTGATGGAGAAACAAAAGAATCAAAAGCAAAGTATATTTCCACATCGTCTTTTTCACCTTTAAAACCTAACGCTGAACCTACCATAGGAAGATCAACATCATATAAGTATTTTCCTAATCTATCGTAAACTTTTACTACATCATGAGCATCATGCATGTAATGAGCTATAATCTTTGTATTAAAAACATAAGCACTAATCAATACATCATCACTCTCAAGAATAAGGTCAACCCATTCCTCCTTACTAAATTTATCCAGAGTAAATTTAACCAATCTGGATTTAGGAGCTCCGTCGTTTGTTTTCAATATAAATTCACCATTTTCATGATCCAAAATGGTATTATCATTTTGAAAATCAGAAACGACAGTTACAAACTCAGATTCTGGACGAGAAAGATCTTTTATAATAAGGGCATTACCGCTAGTAGACTCTGTTTGATACAACACAAGGTAAGATTCATCATCTGTAACATCAGCATTTGTTATTCTATCAGGATGGGTTGGATCTTCATAAATCAAATTATCCTTCTCAACAGGCTGCCCTAACTGATGGTAATAAACCTTTGCGTTCCTATTTTCCCCTTTTAATTCATCTTCTTTTGATGGCTGTTCATACCTGGTATAATAAAAACCATCTTTATACCATGCGATCCCGGAAAACTTAACCCATTCAATATGATCAGATAAGATTTCACCTGTTTCAATATTCTTTACATAAATTTCCTGCCAATCTGACCCACTACGTGAGATTAAATACCCTATATATTTAGCATCTTTTGAGATACCATAACCACTTAACGAAACAGTACCATCTTCCGATAGGGTATTTGGATCAAGCAATAGCTCTTCTTTACCAGACTCTCCTTTACGATAATAATAAACATTTTGACTCTGTAATCCATCGTTTTTTGAATAAACAAACAAACCTGATCGATTAACAGGAGCACTCATTTTTTCATAGTTCCATAACTTGGTTAATCGATTTTGTATTATTTTTCGATAAGGTATAGCATCTAAATATTCATTAGTCACTTTATTTTGTGCTATAACCCACTCTTTAGTTTCTTCAGACATATCATCCTCAAGCCATCTATAAGGGTCATTTACCTTAGTTCCAAAATACGTATCAACAACATTTACTTTTTTTGTTTCAGGATAAATCAATTTTTCCATTTTTGAGGACTTATTACATGATGTAACTACGATTGAAATTACAAACAAGAGTAAAACATTATGGTTCATATCGGAGAATTTAAATTAATAATCAAAACAGCAAATCTGCCTTTCTCAACTTCCCTTCTTTATACTTCCCAACTATCCATCCGGTGAAAGTTCCAAGTACCCAACCCAAAGCAATTCCTGCTTTTAAAGGAACTACATCTATAAGATAGGAAACTAATACACCAATGAAAACACCTAAAAACATACCTACTAAAGTATTTACAGAGAGAACCAATCCCTTAGGACGGATCATATGCCTGGCTTTTAAGTGTTTTAAAATTTCTTGTACTAAATTATCAAAATCAGCAGAATACCTATTTCCATCTTCAAAAAACAGGTCTATATGCTCTGTAGAGTCCTGTAATTTCTGCCAATACACCTTACATTCAGGACATTTCTCTGATTTAGCTTCAAGTAATTCACCTAAACGAGGCAAAACCTGAAAATTAGAAATAGCAGACTGCACCCTTGATATTCTACTTACCTTCTCTTCAAGAGAAGCCATCCAATCATCATACGACAACATACATCTACGTTAAATTATGACAAAAAAAAAGGCCTTGTAAGGCCTTTTTTCATATTCTGATATTTAATTAATTTGCCTTAGGCTTTTTTTCCGGTCTTGGCAATAAAACTTTTCTCGAAAGCTTTAATTTACCAGAACGCTGATCAATTTCGATAAGTTTAACTTCAATCTCATCTCCTTCTTTCAGAACTTCTTCAACTTTTTCAAGTCTCTTCCATTCAATTTCAGAAATATGAAGTAAACCATCTTTACCAGGAAGAACTTCAACAAATGCACCAAAAGGAACAATTGATTTAACTTTTCCCCGGTAAACTTCTCCTACTTCAGGAACAGCAACGATTCCTTTTACTTTAGCTAAAGCAGCATTAATTGAAGCAGCATTGTCTGCTGAAATATTTACAATTCCAAACTCTCCGCTTTCTTCAATAGTAATGATAGATTCAGTAGTAGATTGGATTTCCTGAATAATTTTACCTCCAGGTCCGATTACAGCACCAATCATATCCTTAGGAATCTTGATAGTCTCAATTCTTGGAGCATGAGGCTTAAGATCTTCTCTTGGCTCACTCATTGTCTCCATGATTTTATCCATGATATGTAAACGACCTTCTTTAGCCTGATTTAAAGCTTGCTCTAAAACCTCATAAGAAAGACCATCTACTTTAATATCCATTTGAGTAGCAGTAATTCCATCACGTGTTCCTGTTACTTTAAAGTCCATATCACCTAAGTGATCTTCGTCACCTAAAATATCTGAAAGAACTGCGAATTTCTTATCCTCATCAGTAATTAATCCCATTGCAATTCCTGTAACCGGCTTTTTAATAGGCACACCAGCATCCATTAATGCCAATGTTCCTGCACAAACAGTTGCCATTGAAGAAGAACCATTCGACTCAAGAATATCAGACATAATACGTACTGTGTATGGATAATCAACTGGTAACATTTTTTTCAATGCTCTAAAAGCTAAATTACCATGTCCAATCTCTCTTCTTGAAGTTCCTCTTGAAGCTCTTGCTTCACCTGTTGAAAATGGAGGGAAATTATAATGTAAAAGAAAACGTTCTACTGTTTTATTTAAAACATCATCAACCATTTTCTCATCTAACTTAGTTCCTAATGTAACTGTAGATAAAGATTGTGTTTCACCTCTGGTAAAAATAGAAGAACCATGTGGACCTGGTAAATAGTCAACTTCACTCCAGATTGGTCTGATTTCATCTGTCTTTCTTCCATCTAAACGAACTCTTTCATCTAATACACAACGACGAACTGCTTCTTTTTCTACATCATGGTAATATTTACCAATTAATTCCTTAGGAATCTCAGACTCTTCTGCTTCTGCATAATTAGCAGCAACATATTCCTCTTTTATTGCAGCAAATTTTTCTGCTCTTTCATGTTTTGGAAGACCAGCTTTTGCTACTTCATATACTTTATCATAAGTAGCAGCTTTAATATGCGCCATTAACTCAGCATCATTCTCTTCGTGACAATACTCACGTTTCGTTTGAGAACCTACCATCTCTGCTAACTCAATTTGAGCCTGACATTGAACTTTAATAGCATCGTGTGCAAATTTCATAGCTTCAAGCATTTCTTGCTCAGAAACCTCATCCATTTCACCTTCTACCATTAATATATTATCAATAGTTGCTCCAACTACTAACTCCATATCACAATTTGCCATTTGTGATCTAGTTGGATTAACAACTAACTCTCCGTTTACTCTTGCTACGCGTACTTCAGAAATTGGTCCGTTAAATGGAATATCTGATACTGCTAATGCAGCTGAAGCAGCTAATCCAGCTAATGCGTCCGGCAAATCTTCTTTATCACCAGATACTAAATTAATTGTAACAAATGTTTCCGCATGATAATCCTCTGGAAATAAAGGACGTAAAGCCCTATCAACCAAACGACACACTAATATCTCATTATCAGAAGGACGAGCCTCCCTTTTCATAAATCCACCAGGAAATCTACCAACAGCTGAAAACTTCTCTCTATATTCTACAGATAGAGGCATAAAATCAGTACCTGGAACAGCATCTTTAGCTGAAACAACAGTTGCTAATAAGTAGGTATTATTCATTTTTACAACAACAGAACCGTCAGCTTGCTTTGCTAACTTTCCTGTTTCAATGGTAATGGACCTTCCATCACCTAGTTCAATTGTTTTTTCAATTGCATTAATCATATTTTTTTCTTTATCTCTTTAATCGACCCAAATATATGCAATATCATTAGATAATATTCGTATTCAGGCATTTATTTTTTTTACTCATGTACTTTTCTGGTCAAAAAATAGAAACAAAAAAAAGGCAACCCAATGGACTGCCTTTAAAATTCTTTTCACAAGATTACTTACGAATTCCTAATTCTTTAATTAGAGAACGGTAACGCTCGATATCTTTAGCCTTGATATAATCAAGTAAGTTACGACGCTTACCTACTAATTTAACTAGGGCGTGTTCTGTGCTATAATCCTTTTTATTAACCTTTAAGTGTTCGGTTAAATGCGAGATACGGTAGGTAAATAATGCTATCTGGCCTTCAGCAGAACCAGTGTCAGTATTCGACTTTCCGTACTTCTCGAAGATTTCTTGCTTCTTTTCTTTAGTCAAGTACATAAAGCTTATATATTTATAAAATTTGCGGTGCAAAGATAGTCAACTATTTACAACAAGCAAAATAATTTTCAAAAATATATCTCTAAATATGAAGCATCTACCTTCTACAAATGAAAAAAGCCGACATCTGCCGGCTTTAGTAAATATTATAATTGAACGAATACTCTACTTATACCCTTTTTCCTCTGCTAACTTTTCCATTTCCTGATTAAAGATCTCTTCATACTTCATCTTATCGTAATCAATCTGAAGCTTAGCATTATTAGAAATTTTATCATTCATAGAGTTTAGTAACTCTTCTTTTTCAACTTCAATAGCAACAAAAGAACGGTATTTTTTATCAGGTAAAACACTTGACTTTTCACAAGCAACTACAATATTACTGATTGTTTCGTCAGCTACTTCACGAGTTAAGTTTTCAAATTTTTGTTCAAATTCAGATGCTGAAGATAATTCTCTTTCATTCACATATCTGTCAGTAACTGATTTTGTATTAGACTGTATTAATGTTACAAGACGTTGCTTTGCCAATAACAATGCTTTTTCTTTAGATAAACTCAAATCACTACTTGTTGCCATTGAAAATGCTCTAAAGTATTTTTTATCTGACTTTCCTTCGCTTTCACAAGGCATATTTTCAAGTAATGTTCCAACTTCAGAACTAGTTGAGGCTTTTGATGCTACTTTTTCTTTTGATTTACAGCTATAAGCACCAAATACAAGGCTAAGAGCTAAAGCGCCAAATCCAATTGTCTTTTTAAAATTCATATCGAAGATTTTTGGTTAATAAATTCAGCTTGGCTACACTCAAATAACAAGCCAAACACAATTGTACAATATATTAATTTTTAATTTCCCATTAAAATTTCCCTCAAGTGTTTAATCTGATCATCTGTACCCAGAATAAATAATTTATCATCTTTAGATATCTTGATCTGAGGAGATGGATTAAAGATATAGGTTCCCTCTGGTGTTTTTAGTCCCATCAGGTTTGCACCTGTCTTTTTCCTAAGATTTAACTCTTGTATTGTTTTAGTTTCATTTTCTTCCGTGATACAGCTGCATTCAACTTCAGTTAACTTTACCTCACGACTCTTCTGTAAAAGTATATTCTCTACAAATTCCACTACATCAGGTTGAGTTACCAACTTTGCCATTCTTTGCCCACCTATCCTATCAGGCATAATTACATTGGTAGCTCCGGCATGGCGTAGTTTAACATCAGATCTAAAATCGCTTGCTCTACTAATAATCTTTAACTTCGGATTCATCTCCCTGGCTGTTAACACCACAAACATATTATCTGCATCATTAGGTAGCGCCGTTATCAAAGCTTTAGCCTTTCTGATTTGAGCAACATCAAGTACTTCCTCCGAGCTGGCATCACCTTGCACATATAGCAAATTAGGATCTTCAAGGATTCTGGTAACAACATTGTCGCGTTTCTCCAAAATCACAAACTTTTCTCCATGCTCTTTTAACTCAACACAGGCCTGGTAGCCATTTCTTCCATATCCACAAACGATGATATGATCTTCGAGTTTAACTATCTTCTTTTTCACCTGATAAAGTTTATAAGATTGTTGCAATGCTCCTTCAACAACTAAACGTGTTATCGAAGTAATTACGTATCCAAAAATTCCAAAACTAAATATAATAAGAAGAACTGTAAAAATCTTACCTCCGTCAGATAAAGGATAAACTTCACGGAATCCTACAGTTGATACTGTAATTGTAGTCATATACAAGGCATCCACAAATGAATAACCCTCTATAATAGCAAAACCAATACCTCCTGCCAGAATAATAAAAAACAAAGCTCCAACACCATAAATAATGGTTCTAAAATTTTCATGATATGGAACTATTTTTTTCACTCGCTATTTTTAACTGTTAAAACCTTATGACCAATATTACAATGTAAACACTTATTCTTCTTACAGTAATTATTTGACAAATATATTAAAGCCTGAGAATCTCCGGCACTTTTAATTAATATTTCATTCTCTTCCCATCTTCTTACAATTGAATTTTGCTCCGGTTTCATACTATCCAACCAAAGGATAGCTTTATCTTTAACCTCATGACTGTTAGTAAACTTACCAAATAAAAAAAGATAAGGAATTATAGTATTAATAATAATCAGATTTTTTGAACCATCCCCTAGTTTTTTATTGATTTTTTCACTTTGTTGATCAGGTAAATAATGCGTTTCCCAATATTCAGATACTTCTGCATTTAAGTAAGCTTTTATTTCTTTTAAATTCTCTGCATTTACAAGCCTACCAAACACACCTTTAATTTCACAAATAATATCTGCCAACTGAGATAATCTTATTGTAGGGAAATTTGAAGGTCGTAATCTCAGAAATTTCCAATCATGCTTAACCAATCCATTTAACTGGTGCTTTTGTTTCAAAAACAAATAATCTTGCTTTAATCGCTTTAAATATTCATCCTGGTATTCTTCTTTAAGAAATCCTGCCTGTCCGAATAATATGGCTTCAATAAGCATTCTATTATCAGCATATTTCAACAATACATTCAAGGAAATAGATCTAGCTAAACGTTCAAAGGGCTCACTGTTTACTCCAAAACCAAAACTTCGGAATAACAAAAAATAAAACACCTCATCCCAATTTGATTTTGTTGCTTCAAGAAAAGTTTCATCTGAAGAGATCGTTGCTCCAACCTCTCTATCAACATACGTTCTTTCCAGAATGAAAATTCTATGGGATTTATATACTTTAATTTACCCTTACATGATAACCAGTCACTCTTTTCCTGCAGTTCTAAATAATTATCCCAAAGATCTCCGGACCATGAAAGATGTACTATTGGAATTTGCTCCCCATTGGTTCTGAATGTTTCACCATCTCCTTCCGATACTACATGTAAAATGACATTATCATAGGCTTTATCAAGATGATGACCATGAAAGTTCCAATCTCTGATGTTTTGATGCACTTCAATATTTCCAACCCATAATATTCCATCAATTTTAATTTTAGCATTAAAAAAATCAGGACCAGCATCACGATTTAACTCACCTGGATTTATTACCTCTATATTTTTATTGCAGTTCGATTTTAAATTATTCTGATGAAACAATTTCTGTTTCCATATAAAATGCAGAAACTCCTCAGTTTGATTAATATGTTTGGTCATAAGATTAACATTTTAGCATTATAAATATACAAAATGTCAGAAATAAAAAAAGCCTCCAATGTTTGGAGGCTCAATATATTATTTAAAAGAATCTTATAATTAAATCAATCCTTTAGCTTTTAATAAGCCACTCATCTCTTCCTGAACTTCTTTTGCAGCAAGACCTGCTTTTTCAGCAAAATCTTTTTCAGAGCTTGAGTAGATAATTCCTCTTGAAGAGTTAACTAACAAACCACACTTATCATTTAATCCATTTTCAGCAACTTCTTTTAAACTACCTCCCTGAGCACCCACTCCAGGAACTAACAAAAAGTGATTTGGAATGATATCGCGAATTTCTCTTAATTTTTCAGCTTTTGTTGCACCAACTACATACATTAAGTTTTCCTCTGTACCCCATTCTTTAGAAGCTTTAATTACTCTTTCAAAAAGCTTTTCATCGTTCTCGGTCATATACTGAAAATCGGCAGCACCTTTATTTGATGTTAAAGCTAAAAGAATAACCCATTTATCAACGTAAGTCATAAAAGGCTTTACAGAATCCTCACCCATATATGGAGCCACAGTAACAGAATCGAAATCCATTGTATCAAAAAATGCCTTTGCATACATATTTGATGTATTTCCAATATCACCTCTTTTCGCATCAGCAATAATAAAGACATCAGGGTAATTGTAACGGATATAATTTACAGTCTTCTCTAAACTATTCCATCCTGAAACGCCCATACTCTCATAAAAAGCCAAGTTTGGCTTATAAGCAACAGTATAACTATGTGTTGCATCAATAATTTCTTTATTAAATGCAAAAATTGGATCAGTGGTTTCTAACAAAAATCGAGGTATTTTATTGATGTCTGTGTCCAAACCAACACATAAAAAACTCTCTTTTTTCTTAATGTTTTCAAATAGTTCCTGAGAAGTCATTTTATTAAATTTTAGTCTTTTGTCAAATGTCTAAAGTCAAAGGTCAATTCAAAGACTTAATAAAGCCGGCAATCAACCTTGATATATCAATAGTCAACGAATAAAGTTCTTGGTATTTTTCATCAGAGACAAGACCTAAATCTTTTGCTAAAATAAGCATAGACCTCACCTCACCACACGAACCTTTAGAAACATATAAGAAATATTTAAACTCCTTATCTGTATTTCGCTCAAATCCTTCAGCAATATTATTCATTATAGAAATTGATGCTCTCCAAATTTGATCTCTAAATGAATAATCTTGTATTTTACTAAATATCGAATGTATTTCAAGAGTCAGAATCTTAGCTTTCTGCCATGCAATAATATCTTCAAATCGACTTATTTTCATGGTTATCTAAGTTTGACTTTCAACATTCAACATTTAACTTTCAACTCAATTAAAGCTCACTAGCTTTAAGACGTTCTGCGTTTTCTTCTACAATTAGTCTGTCGATTACACCCTGAATATCACCATCCATAACGGCTGGTAAATTATATACAGTAAAGTTTACACGGTGATCAGTAACCCTTCCTTGTGGATAGTTGTATGTACGAATTTTAGCCGAACGGTCTCCTGTTGATACCATAGTTTTTCTTTTAGATGAAATAGCATCTAAATACTTTTGATATTCAAGGTTATATAAACGCGTTCTTAATTCAGCCATTGCCTTATCAAGGTTTTTCAACTGAGATTTCTGATCCTGACAAGTAACCACAATACCTGATGGAATGTGCGTCAATCGAATAGCAGAATAAGTTGTGTTTACCGACTGACCTCCAGGTCCTGAAGAACAGTATGTATCTTTTCTAATATCTTCTTGTCTTAAATCAATATCAAACTCCTCTGCTTCTGGCAATACCGCAACAGAAGCTGCTGAAGTATGCACACGACCTTGTGTTTCTGTTTGTGGTACACGTTGAACGCGGTGAACTCCTGATTCATATTTCAAAATACCATAAACACCTTCGCCAGTTACATTGAATACAATCTCTTTATATCCACCTGAAGTACCTTCACTCATATGAGTAACTTCTACTTTCCAGCCCTTCTTTTCACAGTATTTGGAGTACATACGGAATAAATCACCAGCAAAAATACTAGCCTCATCACCACCTGTACCAGCACGAACTTCTACAACACTGTTTTTACTATCTTCTGGATCGGCAGGAATTAAAAGCAACTTAATATTTTCTTCCATATCCGGAAGTTTTTCTTCTAATTCATCCAACTCCATTTTGGCCATCTCTCTCATTTCAGGATCATCCTCTTCCTTTAAGATAGTCTTAGCCTCTTCTATAGTACCTAAAGCTGCTTTATATTCATCATGAGCCTGAGCTACTCTTTCAAGCTCTTTATACTCTTTATTCAGCTTTATATATCTTTTAGTGTCTGCAATAACCTCAGGATCTGTAATTTGTTCAGATACTTCCTGAAAGCGTATTACAACGCCACCTAACATCTCTAATAATTTATTTTCTGCCATTGTTAATTTTTAAAAGATTTTTGAATAAGTAATAACCAACTAAACAGAACAAAAGTTCTGCATCCATTAACTACTTATATAAAACCTGAAAGAAGCATATAATTATATATTAGTATTTAAATGTTCCAAATTCACTTGTAATAGTAAGTTCTTTTTTATCACTCGCTTCACATCTTCCAATAATTTGAGCATCAATATTAAACGACTTACTAATTTCAATTAAATCTGCAGCAATTTCTTCCGGAACATATAATTCTATTCTATGCCCCATATTAAACACTTTGTACATCTCATCCCATGCAGTACCCGATTGCTCTTGAATTGTTTTAAACAATGGAGGCACTGGGAACAAATTATCTTTAATTACATGTAAATTATCTACAAAGTGAAGAACTTTTGTCTGAGCTCCACCAGAACAATGTACCATTCCGTGAATTTGAGAACGATAAGCATCCAACATTTTCTTAATTACAGGAGCATAAGTACGAGTTGGAGATAATACCAGTTTACCAGCATCAATATCAACTCCTTCAACAGCATCTGTTAATTTTAAACCACCCGAATAAACCAACTCAGAAGGAACTGTCGGATCAAAGCTTTCCGGATATTTTTGAGCTAAATAATTAGCAAAAACATCATGACGAGCAGACGTTAATCCATTGCTTCCCATTCCTCCGTTATACTCCTTCTCATACGAAGCAATACCCGAAGAAGAAAGACCTACAATAACATCACCCGGTTGAATATTTTTATTATCGATGACATCCGAACGTTTCATGCGACAGGTAACTGTAGAATCAACAATAATGGTTCTGACTACATCACCAACGTCAGCAGTTTCTCCTCCTGTTGAGTAAATAGAAACTCCCATTTCACGCAATTCAGCCAATAAATCCTCTGTTCCGTTAATTATAGCTGATATTACTTCTCCTGGTACTAAATTCTTATTTCGTCCAATAGTTGAAGACACCAAAATACTGTCAGTTGCTCCAACGCATAGAAGGTCATCAAGATTCATAATTAAAGCATCCTGCGCAATACCTTTCCACACAGACAAGTCACCGGTTTCTTTCCAGTACAAATAAGCTAACGACGATTTTGTACCAGCACCATCAGCATGCATAATATTGCAGTAGTCTTCATCACCGCAAAGGATATCCGGAATAATTTTACAAAAAGCCTTAGGATATAGTCCCTTATCGATGTTTTTGATGGCATTATGCACATCCTCTTTTGAGGCTGAAACCCCTCTTTGATTATACCTTGAATCTGAACTCACGAAATAATTATTTAGAATTTTCGGAGGACAAAAGTAATACAATTTTGTAAGTTATCAATTAAGAGTTTACAGTATATTAGTTGAAAGTTAAAAGTAACACGTTGAAAGTAGTACAGTTCCCTCTTTACCTAATCTGCATCGCACGTGCTTCGTACCATAGTCGTACCTGCTACGGTCATACTTCACTATTGGTTCACTATTCCTTCACTACAAGCTCACTGTTTAGTGATGAAAAAGTGAATAATTTGTGTAGAATACATGACTCATATTTGTTGAATATCCGAATCTGTTACGCAGCATACACGAAGCAGCTCCGTAGCAGACTGCATCAAATAATTAATTAAGGATATGAATAAGGAATATCTATTTAACAGACACTATTCGCTTACTTTTCTCAAGGGCTTTTCAAGGACTATATCGTATTCAAAATCTTTATCATCAGTTTCTCCTGAAGTAGTGAATTTTACTTTCTGGTTAAGATAACCTTCTGCAGCAACTAAAAATACATAATCTGTATTTGGTTTTAATTTTACTTTATACGTACCATCTTCCGGAATATTAATTTTCAAAGTAGTTCCATCGCTTCCAATCAAACGAACATAGGACTCAGGTATCACTTCCTCATTTTGGTTCTTGATGGTTCCATTTAGGGTAAAGTTCAACTTTGGAAGTACAAAACTAAATAGATTATCAATTCCTTTTGAACTCCCTCTTGATGATGAAAAAATTCCTTCTTCACTTTTACCTTTAAAAGCTATTCCAAAATCATCAGATTCACTGTTGATTGGCTTTCCCATATTAGAAACCTGCCACTCACCATTCTCATCCAATTCAGCTTTAAAAATATCCAAGCCACCAAAGCCGACCTGTGTATCTGAACTAAAATAAAGATTTCCGTCGACACGAACGTAAGGAAACATTTCGTCTCCTGGTGTATTTATTGCTGATCCTAAGTTTTCCGGTTCACTCCATGCACCATCTGTATTTGTAGTTTTCCAAATATCTTTACCTCCATAACCACCTTCACGGTCACTTACAAAATATAATACATCTCCTTCAGGTGAGATTGCAGGATGAGCTACTATCAGACTATCTTCTCCAATCTGAACCGCTGTAGGTTCTCCCCATCTACCACCACTCCTGACACTGGTAACTATTTCTGCTCCCATTGGTTTGGTTTTGTCGTATTTACATCTTGTATAATAAAGTTGCTTTCCATCCGCACTTACGTTGGGCGCACCATCATCAACCTGGGCTGCATTAATAGGTTCTTCAAAAGGTTCCGGATCAGACCAGTTTCCTTTGGCATCAATCTTTGAAAAATACAATGAAGATATACCCTGTCCGGTGATCTTATTTTTACTACGTTTTTTAGCTTCTGTTCTCATTGATGAGAATATAACATAGTCATAACTATCACCTACAAAAGCCGGTGAAAAGTCACTAAACTTACTATTCAGCTTTTTGATTTTATCAATCTGATATCTTTTAGCTTTAGGATCTTTTTGAATCATCATACAAGAAGCCAAACCTCTTTGCGCTCTGATATCAGTAGGAACTTCTTCTAAATAAGCTTCATATTCAGGTATTGCTTTTTCTATTTTACCTGCTTTACGATAGCTTTCGGCCATATACAAACGCCCCTGTCTTTCGTCATATTTATATCTGACAGCTTTAGAGTATGCTGAAGCAGCTTTGGTTGGCTTGTTTGTAATTCTATAACATTCGCCCATGTAATAAGAATACTCACCTTTTAAATACTTATTTTTTTCGCGGCCATAAGCTTTTTTATATAAATCTGCAGCTCTTGTATATTCTCCTATCTCAAATGACTTATGAGCCAAAGAAACTTTTTTACCTCCTGCACATGACGCAAGAAAAACACACAAAGTGATTAGGAATATATTATTAATGGTATTACTCTTCATATAATTATAAAATTCAGATGTAAAAGTAACATTTATTACTTTGGAACAAAAACGCAAATTTTACTTAAAAAGTATAATTGCTAAAGGTTGTTTTGCCTTTTTATATTGCAATTTATTTATACACCATAATTCTTTTATCAGGTGTATATTTTTTATACTTCTCTTTTTAACTAATTATTCCATACAATATTTATATTTGCATTTACAGAGGGGAAAGATTGTTACCGTAATTCTAATAATTTCCAGTTTTAGTTATAGTATTTCGGTAGTATACCACTAATCTTAAATAGAACAACTGGTATAATATGTCGTATATTTTTATTGCTTGTATAGCTCTTATTTTATTCTTTTCGTTTTCGTTGATAATAAAACCTCATAAAACGTTATCGGAGAAGATATTTGTTGGATGGATATTCCTTTTGGCCATTACAGAATTATCTTTCTTTTTAAATTCCATCAATCTTTTTAATGATTATACCATTCTATTTGCATTTATTTGTGATACACATATACTACATGGAACACTCTTTTTCTTTTATGTTCTGAGTTTCACTAACAAGAATTTTAAATTTAAATCGATTCATTTAACACACTTACTCCCCTTTTTACTCCTTTTTGGATTAAAGACCTATTTTAACAGGGTATTGGGAGTTATTGACTGTTATGGCTCTGGTTGTTTACATGAAGGAAACCAATATGTTGATTTACTTACTTTCTTAAAATTCGGTATACTGGGAACATATTTATTTATGGGTTGGCACCTTGTACATCATAATGTTATCCATAAAACTCACACAGACAATTTTAAAAAAATAAGAGCTACATGGATTAGAAATATTACAATAGGTGTATTTATTATCTACTTTTTTGCTGCCGGATACAAAGTAATCTCACGACTTGGATTTCCTTTTTTAGGAAACGACATTACGGTTGTTAATATAATGGTATCATTTTTTATTCTTGTCTTCCTCTATCTTGGAAATTCTTATGCTTATATTTTCGTTGCTCCGTATCAAGGGAAAGGAATTGATCTGGATACTAATACAAAACCTTCACCTCAAAGCCTATCTCAAGCTACTGATCAGATAGATATCATTGATATTGATAAAAAATTCAACCTAATAGAAAAGTACCTCCAAATTGAAAAACCTTTTTTAAAAGGGCAATTTACTGTTAGGGAATTATCTGATGAAATCAACATTCCTCAAAATGAAATATCTCAAATTATTCATATTAAAACCAATATGTACTACACTGATTATATGAATCAATACAGAGTTGAAACTTTTAAAGAAAAATTGAACGATCCAACTAACGAAAGCTTTACGATATTTTCAATTGCAATGGATTGTGGTTTTGCCTCAAAAACAAGTTTTAACAGAATCTTTAAACACCATACTGGCATGACTCCCTCTGAATACAAAAACAACCAGGAATAGAATACTTATTTGGTAAAACCAGAATCTTCCCCTTGAAAATACAACTTATATTTCAAAAGCAACTCCACTATTTTTTGTTATAAATAGAAATATTAAACACTATTTATCTTTCATATTTAAACATACAGATCTCTTCAAAACTATATTTTTTCTTCTATATCCAAAATCAATAAAACTTCATATATCACTGATTACCAACCAATGGAACGACCCATAATTTATGGTACTACCTAAAATGGTACCACTTTTTAAATATGGGGCGATAGCATTTCTTATAATATTCATATTTGCTTCCGAATAGATGAAACAAGCAAGTTATTTATGAAGAAGTTTTTTAGCAAAAACGGGATAAGAAATTTAATACAGCTGAGTATTTTGGGTGTAGCCATTTATTGGTTAGTACGCGTTTTATTAGATCCTGAACTTTATGTTGATTTTGAGGCTTACTGCCCAATGGGTGGTATACAGTCATTTTTTACATTTCTTGAAAATGGTGCATTGGCCTGCTCTATGTCGGGAATGCAACTTGTTTTAGGAATTGTTTTAATGATATGCGTATTACTATTCAGCAAACTCTTTTGTGGTTATATATGTCCATTAGGAACTATTGCAGAATGGTTTGGCAAGTTAGGATCTAAATATAAGATACAATATAAAGTACCTGCAGGTTTGGATAAAATATTGCGTTTATTTAAATACGCACTCTTAGGTGTAACAATATATTTTACACTATCTACTAATGAACTATTCTGTAAAAGTTATGATCCATTTTTTGCTATAGTATCCAGATTTGGTAGTGATGTTATACCTTGGATGGCTATTATTGCAATAGCTATTTTAATAATTGGATCAACAATTATTCCAATGTTTTGGTGTAGATATGCCTGTCCGTTAGGTGCATTATCAACCTTATTTAAACATATCTACGTAGTTATTGCATTAGTAGTTATTTATATTATAATTTACTTCTTTAAATTGGAAATTAGTTGGATTTATCCTTTATTAGCATTATTCGTAGCCGGATACTTTTTTGAAGCTATTTTACCTGAAAAAAGTAAGAGTTTACAGATGCTAAAGATTACACGTAATACCAATTCATGTATTGATTGCGGACTGTGTTCTAAGAAATGTCCACAAGGTATTGATGTGGCTTCTTTAGAGGTTGTAAACCACTCTGATTGCAACCTTTGTGGCGAATGTGTAAGTAGTTGTCCTGTTTCAAATACACTTTTAATAAACAATAAGAACAACTTTAGATGGATGCCCGTAATTGCATTAGCAATATTGGTATTGGGAGGTATTTACCTTGGAAGTAGATTAGAAGTTCCAACAGTAAATATAAACTGGGGATCAGAAGAACAACAAAGCAGAAGTCAGGTTGTGGAATATAGCGGACTAAAAAATGTAAAATGTTACGGTAGCAGCATGTCCTTTGTAAACCAAATGAAAACTGTTGAAGGGGTTATAGGAGCAGCAACCTACGTTAACTCGCATACAGTAAAGGTTTGGTACGACACACTAGCAACTAATGCAACAACAGTTAAAAAGGCACTCTTCAGTCCGGTTCGTGTTCATATAATGGATGCAAAAAATGACTCGTCAAAAGTTGCTATCCTTGAAGCTAAAGTATATAATTTCTTTGATCAGATGGATGTTTTTTATCTTGATCAAATCGTTAGAAAAGATGGAAATATCTACAGTTTTGAATCTTCATTTGGAGAACCTGTAAATATCAAATTCTATGCAAATTACAATATAGATCTTGACTCATTAAAGAGAAGTATAGAACGAAAATATGTTACCATTAAAAGTGGGGATAAAGAATACCAGCAGAGTATTCATTTTAAAGTCTCTGATATTTCTCGATTAAAAGAATATACAACTGGTTTGGATTTAAAAAGAGGAATGTTTCTTCCTTTCAAAAGAGCCTTTAATGACCGGAACAAATACAGCAATGACCAACTATTATCATTTGAAATGACCTTTGATTCATATCCTCACAACGATCAGAAGATGCCATTTCTCGTAAACCATGTAGGTAAGAAAAATCCCTATGTAGTTGGTATGATCACCTATTATAAAACTCAACCTACATTACGTGTTTTCTTTGTAAAGGACAAAACAACCCCTGAAGAAATTGTTGAACTGATTACTCAGAAAAAACTATCCATTGTTTATGACAATGGAGTCTCTGAAGAGATAGATAACCCATACACTTTTAAGTAAAATTTCATAGCTGATTTAAATCAGATTACAGGTAAAATCTTTCCCAATAAATAGTGATTGCCTGTAGCCTGATATAAGTCTAGCTTTGCTCCCCGAAAGGGATATAATTCAATCAATATTAATTTATAACCTTTTAATTTTATTAAAAATGAAAAAGCTTTACTCACTATTAGTAGCCTCTTTTATAGCAGCTACAGGTTTTAGTCAAATTACCTTAGTTGAAGATATTAATCCCGGAACGGGTAACTCTTCTCCTGCCAATTTATTTAAAGATGGTAGTTATATTTATTTTGCTGCTGATGATGCCGCAGCAACTGTAGATCACGGAAAAGAGTTATGGAGAACAAATGGAACAACAACTGAACTTGTAAAAGATGTACGTTCCGGATCGAGTAATTCTACTCCTGGTAACTTTTTTAATTTTAACAACACTTTGTATTTTACTGCTCACAACGGAACTACAAGTGTAATTCACTCTACTGATGGAACTGAAGCTGGTACTGTTGATTTAAATTTATATTTGGGTATTTTTTTCCCTCAAGAATATGATGGATTAATTTACTTTGTTAATACAACAGATGAAAATTCGTTATATAGCTTTGATGGTACCAACACACTAAAAGTTTTTAATGGTACTACATTCTCTGATAATATCCCAGGTGGAGTTTTTACCTTTTTTAATGGTAAAATACTTCTATACATGAAAAATGCACTTGAAGATGCCAGCAATATTCAAGGAACTGAAGCTGGAACAGAATTATATGAATATGATTTTTCTACAGGAGAATATAACCTAATCAAGAACATTGCCGAAGATGTTTTAAGTCCGGCAGAAAGTGTTGATATCAATAGTTCTAGTATTTCAAACTTAACTGTTATGGGTAGTAAAGTTTATTTCGAAGCTTTAAATACTCTATGGGAAACTGATGGTACTACAGATGGTACTTTTGAAGTGAGCGCTGCTTCTGGTATTGAGGGGGTTGCTAATTTATTCGTATGGAATGATAAATTATATTTTGAAGGAGATAATGGAACTGATGGTGATCAACTATATGTATATGACCCATCTCTTAATACAGTAACTGATTTAAGTAGTTTGTCAGGTACTGATCATAATCCATCAGATTTTTGTGCTTATGATGGATATCTTTATTACTCAGGAACTCCTGAAGGTTCAAGTTTAAAATATTTATTCAGAACTGATGGTACATCGATTACTCAATTGGATGAAACCATTCAGGATATTGATGAGATTGTTGAATTAAATGGCATTTTGTATTTCGAGGGTGATAATGGAACCTCAGGTAACGAACTATTCAGTTTTGATCCTGCATCATATATACCAAATGCTATTGATCGTAATTATTTGAATTCATTAAGTCTGTATCCTAATCCAACAAATGGGATCATTAATATAAGTGGATTAGAAAATTCAGATGCTGAATATACAGTTTATGACATTTCAGGAAGAACTGTTTTATCTGGGATTGTTACAAACCAAATCAATTTAAATATTGCATCGGGTATATACATCATTGAATTAAAAGATGGAAACAAAATAAGTACACATAAAGTACAAGTTAAATAATTGTGTAAACTATAAGAGAAGGTATTATAACATTTTACCTTCTCTTTATAAATGATTCAACCTACAAACTACATTTACGATCTTAAAGCATAAATGCTTTACTCTATATATTAAAAAAGGCAATAAGAACCATTGAATCAAAGCCAAGAAAACTAATTATAAATGAAGATATTCATAAGTATTCTGTTAACAAGCCTACTATTTATAACTAATCTGACAGCTCAAAATGAAGGACGTGTTATATCCGGTCGTATCATTGATGCAGCTGATAATTCGCCAATAACCGGAGCCAATGTTGTAATACTTCCATTCTATAGAGGAACTGTATCAGATGCTAACGGAGAGTTTACCATAACAATCAAAGAATCCAATGCTCAAAATCTAGAATTGATGGCTACTTTTATTGGAATGACAACAATAAAGATACCTATCACTTCAGAAAATTATTTTGAGATAAAACTAGAAAACTCTGTTAACGAACTGGATCAAATTATCGTCACCTCTTCTTATGGCACAAAAAAACTAAAAGAAGAAGTTGTTGGAAGTATTTCAAGCATTCAGGCAAAAGATATTCAGGTAGAACAGGCCTTTGAAAGTGTTGACAAGATGCTTGAAGGACAAATAGCCGGGGTGTCAATTGAGTTAGGTTCAAATCCTCTTGATCCGGTTAGCATTGACATACGTGGTCAGGGAACATTAACCCCAACCAGTAATACTACGCTGACTACATCTAGTCAACCTTTAATTATTATTGACGGTGTAATTATAAGTGAAGAGATAGGTATAGACAATAGCATATTTGATGGAAGTGGCACATTAGCCGAAGACCTTCAAAATCCAATTGCTCACATTGCACCAGAAGACATTGCATCTATTAACGTACTGAAAGATGCAGCTGCCGTAAGTATTTACGGTGCAGATGGAGCTAACGGAGTAATACTTATCGAAACAAAAAAGGGACAAAAGGGAAAATTAAGATTTCATGTTTCTACCCAACATGGTATTTCAGAAGCCATCAACAAAATAAAATACCTTAGTGGCGAACAATATACTGAGGTACGTAATGCCTATTTGCAAAATACAGGGGCTGATCTCATTGCATACAATGGTATTAACACTAATTGGTTTGAACTATTAAACAGAACCGGATCATTCCATAAGTACACTATTGATGCATCAGGAGGCAGTAACACTTTCACTTATCGCATTGGTTTTAACTATTTAAAAAACAATGAACCTCAGGATGGAAATTACTCAAATCAATACAGGGTTAGCTCTTCATTTGTATACAAAAACAATAAATTAAATGTCAGTCTAAGTTTAAACCCAAGTATTACAGAAAAAGTAAATCCAAACATATATTATTCGTATGCTTACTTACCAACCATTGCACCTTATAACGAAGATGGTTCGTTTGCTTCTGTTGGTGTTACCGGATTAGCCAATCCTTTAGCGGCAATAGAACAAAACCGCAATAAATCCATCACTAAAGGTGTAATAAGTAATTTATCTGCAAAATATGATATTTCAGCCAACTGGAATGCTCAGACCAGTTTTGGTATAGATTACAACGATAAAAAACAAGACCGCTATTTTTCAGGTGCTAATGAAAGTGGACAAATAAATGGAACCTTTACTTTAGATGGAATTTCTTATCCTAAATGGGGACGCAGACTTTTTAACCTGAGGGAATCAATTGGCTGGACATGGACTGCTACTACCTCATTCTCGAAACAACTTAATGAAAAACAATATTTTGATATTACAGGTGGAATAGAACTTAGAGAAGAAACAAAGAATTTATCCCGCGAAATGGGTACTGGTTATGTGAATCCGAACATTATAAATCCTGTTTCGGCAGCTCTAAGAGATGATGATCCATTAACTACAGATGATGAAACATATAATAACCAAAGCTATTATAAAGATTCTGATTCCAACTCAAGAGTTTCTGTTTTTGGTCAGCTTAACTACAATATAAATAAGAAATACTATTTTTTAGCCAACTTCAGAAGAGATCAGAGTTCTGTTTTTGGTGATGATTCAAATGTAGCTGTTAATGGAGGATTTGGCTTAGGCTGGATCATCTCAAAAGAAAACGCCTTAAGTAACATCAATTGGATTGATTTCCTAAAATTAAAACTAAGTATGGGATCTACAGGAAACTCACGTATTGGATCATACCGATCAAAAGGATTATATAGTTATTATGATAACAATACAGGATATAACCAATTAAATTACTCATATCCTACATCTGCACCAAATGGAAAGCTAAGTTGGGAAACAAATATTAAATACAACATGGGTGTGGAATTTAACTTCCTATCCAGATTTATGCTTAACATTGATTATTTCTATGACGATATACGTGACATGATTTCAAGCAGGGATGTACCTAGTGAAACAGGATATTCATCCGTTCAAATCAACGGTACTGACATGGTAAATAAAGGAATAGAAGTAACTCTTAATGCACATATTATTAGATCAGATCTTTTTAAATGGAATGTTAACTTTAACATAGCAACTCTGGATAATAAGATCACTTCAGTTAAGGCCTTTGGTGATGACTTCTCTGATGCAGCAACAGCAACGGCAATAAAGAAAGGATATAGTACATCTACCATTTGGGGTGTAAAATGGATAGGTATAGATCCTGCTACCGGAAGAGATTTAGTAATGAAAGATGGACAGGTTATGGATGCTCATACTTACTACATAAACTACGAGACTTCAGATGCGGAACCAATTGGAAATACTCAGGCTGAATTTTATGGCGGTTTTGGTTCTACATTAACCTTCAAAAACAAATTAACATTAAGCATCAGAGGGTCTTATAAGTATGGGGCTGATAAAATGGTTAGCAGAAGCTTAATTTCCGACTATCGTACCACGTCTAACAGAAACCTTAGTGTAAATGCATATGACTTTTGGAGAAAACCAGGAGATATTGTAACACAACAAGCTCCAACAAATAAAGATCAAATACTTTCTAATTCCAGCAAATTTATTTACGATACTTCTCATTTAAAACTAAGTAGCATTAGCTTAAATTATATTGCCTCTGTTAAAAAATTAAACATTGGCGTAAAGAATGTATCAATAAACCTCAATGTGACCAATCCTGCTGTTTTTTATAAAGTAAAAAGTCCTAAAGGGAAAAATGGCATCAAAGAATTTATGTATACCTACCCTCAGGCCAGAACTTGGACAATGGGACTAAAGGCATCATTTTAATGAATTTAATTGATTTAAAAATGAAGAAAATACTATTATATCTTACCATTATTATTGCTACTTGTTCTGCATGTGGTGATTTTTTGGAGCAAGAACCAGGAACTCAAACATCTGTAGATGAAGTTTTCTCTTCATACGAAGGTTATCAATCGGCATTGAATGGCTGCTATTATATGCTAAATTCACAACTTACATCTGATGAAAATGCAGTATATGCAGATGTATTAGGAGGGAATCTGACATTTACACCCTCCACCTCCAGTCACAATTTCAAAATACCAGAGAGCATTACTAACATATATTCTTTTGCGGATAATGCTGATGATAGCGAAATGGAGAGTGTTTATGATAATTTATATGACATTATAAATAGTGCCAATATCATCATAGAACGTTTACCAGAATTAAAGGATGCCACAACTGATCAGGTATCGCAAATGAATGCAGAAGCCCTTTGTATTAGAGCTATAAGTCACTTTTACCTGCTTAGGTTATTCGCTCAAAATCATTCATACACAAGTGATGCATCCCATTCTGGAATTATTTATAATACGAGAGTACAAATAGCAGGAGAAGATTATCCTGCAAGAAAAACAGTTCAAGAATCTTATGAACTCATCATTAAAGATCTTCAGGATGCACTCTCTTATTTTAAATCTGAAACAATTTTAGAAGGACCTGAGTATTCCTATTTTACATCAACTGTTTGTGAGGCATTATTAGCCAGAGTGGCTTTATATGCCGAAGACTATGATTTAGCCATAACCTCTGCCGGTAATATCATTTTAAACAGCGGCATCTCTTTAATGACAAAAGAAGAATATGTTACTGAATGGAAAAAACCAGATACTCCTGTTTCTGAAATCATTTTTGAATTATCTGCACGTATTAATGATGATGGAGAATATATTAGTAGCATTATACTATCAGGTTTTTTTGGATATAATAATGAAACAGATTATTCTGATTATTGTGTAAGCAGTGATTTGCTGAATATGTTTGAAAATGACGACGTAAGATATTCAAATATGTTTATAGAAGCAGACCTTGAAACAGCTATAGAAAATAGCACAGCTACAGAAGATCTTACTTATTATTTTACAAATAAGTTTCAGGATAATCCTGGTAATCCTATTTTAAGGATAAGTGAAATGTATTTAATCAGAGCCGAAGCTTATGCACGCCTTGATGAACCCGAAAATGCGCTTACTGATTTAAATACTTTAAGACAAGAACGAGGTGCGACCTTAGCCTTAATTACAGATGATTTAGTGGAAGAGATCTTTCTGGAAAGAAGAAAAGAACTATGTTTTGAAGGTCACCTGTTTTTCGACATTGCCAGATTTCATAAGGATGTAGAACGTAATTCAGGATGCATTGCAACAACATGCGATTTGAACTACCCTTCAAACTACTTTATCTTACCTATACCTAAAGAAAACACAGAATTAAACTCAAATTTAGAGCAAAATGAAGGTTATTATTAAAATATTTTTCCCATTAATATTAGCATTCTCAATTATTATAGGATGTGATTCGGATCAAATTATAGGAGAGTCAACTTATGATGGTGCTGCTTATTTAAGGTTCTATTTAGTAACAGATAGTAATGTAGATATTGTCGATGATGGTATCATACAAAATGGACAAATACCAACATCTGAATACACACATAACTCTATTAAGAATATAAATATTCCTGTTGCTATTACTTATCCTGAGATTGCTGATAATATTACAGCAGATTATGCTATAACTACATACGGTGATTTTTCAGGTTATACTATTTCGCCAGAACAATTAAGCTTTGGTCCGGATAATATTATAGATACAATTACCATTTCTTTTAATGAAAGATGGTCAAGCGAAGAGAATTCTATCGATTTTGAATTAACTCAATGTAGTGATCCTAAGGTACATATCGGACAACTGAACAATATTGTTCAAAACAATACATTAAAGGTAAACTTAGGTTCGGTATATACTACATCAACATTCTCTACAAACCGATTAGAAATAAAAGGTGAAGCAGGAGAACAAATTGAGTTTGAAGTTTTATTTGATAATGGATTTCTTCCTTCTGAAATTAACGACTACACCTTATTTAATGAAATTAAAGGATTTGATTATAGCCTGGAAAAAATAATAGATGATAATAATAATGAAAGTATCACTTATATCATGACATTAAGAAATGATATTCAAAATGATGAAGTCAGTTATACTACAACCTTGTCATTAAACGATGATTCACCTTATGCTCCAACAGGAAACACAACATTACAAATTGTTAAACCATTAAATATCGCCAGAGATAACGCCATTTATACATCTGCCAATTTTTATAATTTAAATGATCCATATTACCGAACTTATGGCGAGAACTGGTTATGGAATTCAAGTAATGAAGCATGCGGATGGCAATCATTTAATGCTTTTACTTTCCCGGTTGTGGTCGATAAAGATGACGACAACGCAATATTGTACAGTGATAATGGTACCGAAGATGAAAATGATGATATATACCATCATGCATTTCGAATAGGCTTTAATACAAATAATGCAGGAAGAACAACAAATGCCTTTAATTTAAAAAGATGGTTTAATAATGAGTCAACTGATGAAGATGTATCACCGGGATTTAATGTTCCGGAAGCTTTAGAATTTTATCCTAAAGATGGCATTAGCGAAACAGAAGGAACTGTTTTAGTAATTCCACAAATCATTACAGTCTCAAGCAAAGAGGGAGTTAGTCACAATATTTCTATCTCTGGTGAAGGCACCTATGAAGAAATATCATCCGGATTATTTGAAATTACACTGGAATTCAGAGCAACAAATGATGAGCTATTTGGAGGAACACAAGTTTCATATTATAAGATATATAACAGCAACAGCTATGGTGGTGATCCGGAATCTATAGATTACGGTTGTGTGGAACCTGTTGATCTTTAACAATTTTCACCAAAAAGAAAACATTAACTTTAGAATATATTTTTTGTTTAATAAGCAGAACAAGCATGAAATCAATTATAATACTACTGAGCCTATTAACGATAGGCTCCATATTTTGCAAAGCTGAAGAGGATAAAGAAGAGAAGACCAATGGTTCTAATGGAAAGATTAAACCTTACGAAAAGGTAATCACTAGTGATTTCATCTCCAAAACTGGAATGTTTACGGTACATAAGAGTCATGATAAATTATATTTTGAAATTCCTGATTCACTATTTAGTCGTGAATTCTTAATTGCATCACAAATTGCTGAAGTAAGTGATCCAGATGGTGGGAAAGGATTTGCAGGAGAGTTAAGAAGAAACCCTATTGTTATCAGATTTTCTCATGATGATAAAAATGTATACTTATTAACCCCTAATAATAAAGAAATCATTACAGATGAAAGTGGAAATATTAGAAATGCTTTTGAACGTAATTATCTGGATCCTGTTCTTGAAACATTTCCAATTAAGACATTAGGAAAGAATAGTTCTTTTGTTATAGATGTAACTGAGTTTTTTGCCAGTGAATTACCTATAGTTACTCCATTTGCCAGCAAAGGAAAACCTGGAAAACTAGATAAAGCTTCTTCATATTTAGATAAAGTGCAGGTTTTTGAAGAAAATATTGAATTGCAATCCTATTTTAATTACAGCACCAATTCTTATCCATTCAGAGCCTTATTAAACAGATCTATTGTGCTTTTACCAAAAAAAACAATGATGCCTCGTTTATCTGACAGACGAATTAACTTTTTTGCAAGTAGTAAAAAATATTTCATTGATAACGGCTACACGTCAGTGCAAGAATCTTATATCCATAGATTTAGATTAGAACCTAAAGAAGAGGATATAGAAGATTATATAAATGGTAAAATAGTTGAGCCACAAAAACCTATCATTGTATATGTGGATAACGGTTTACCAGAAAGATGGAAAAAATACGTAATGTTAGGAATTGAAGACTGGCAAAAGGCATTTGAAGCAAGTGGTTTTAAAAATGCAATTCAGGCCAAACCTTTTCCTGATGATCCGGAGTTTAATCCTGACAATCTTCAAAATACATGCTTTCGTTATGTACCAAACTCAACTATAAATGCCCAGGGAACAAGATGGATTGATCCACGTTCTGGTGAAATATTAAAAGGTGACATCTATTGGTTTTCTGATGTAATTGAAAAATTACACGACTGGCGATTAGTTCAATGTGGTGCAGTTGAGGAAGCCGCACGTGAAAAAGTTTACTCAGATGATATGATGGGACGCTTAATTCGTTATGCTGTAGCTCATGAAATGGGACATACTTTAGGTTTTCAACATAACATGCGAGCATCATATGCTTTTCCTGTTGATTCCTTACGTTCTCCATCTTTTACTAAAAAATATGGTACTACCCCATCAATTATGGATTATGCTCGCAACAACTATATTGCTCAACCGGGAGATAATGTAACAGAATTGGCTCCTCCATTGCTTGGTGTTTATGATATTTTTGCAGTCGAATATGGTTATAAATGGCTGGCTAACATTGACAAACCATCAGACGAATATGAATATTTAAACCATATGCTGTTAAAACAGGCTAATGATCCTACATTCCGTTTTATACCTCAGTTTGCAATGGGTATTTCCGGAGATCCAGCTGCACAGGCTGAATCGTTAGGTGACGATGCTGTTTTAGCCGGAACCTATGGAATGAAAAACTTAAAATACATCATGAATCACCTGACAGAATGGTGTACAGAACCAAATAAGGAATATGATTACTTACGTCAAATTTACAAAGAAGTCACCAAACAATACGAAAGATATTTAGAACACTCTATGTCATATATTGGTGGCGCTTACCAATACTTTGGCGTTGAAGGTGAAGATGTTCCTCTATTTACTCCTATTTCAAGTGAAAAACAAATTGAAGCTATAAACTGGGTTGTTAAAGAAATTGTTGATAGTAAATGGCTATTAAATAAAGATATTGAAGACAGACTTGGGTCTTTAAAAAATGATTATTACAAACTTATTGTAGGTTCTTTGGATCAAATGATGAGTGGTTACTTTTTTCAACGCATAGAAACTTATCGACCAGCATTTTCATCTGAAGAGTTTTTAAGTGAGCTTGGTACTCTAATTTGGGATTTATCTAAAGATGGTGAATTATCTGAAACTGATATAATTCTACAACAAGCATATGTTCATAACTTAATTAATATTGCTTACGGATCAAAGAATCATTTAAAGCCTAATAATACATCCAACCTTATTGAGGAAAACTTCGATTTTGATGAATCTTTAGCTTCGGGTAATGCTGCCAAAATTAATTTCGTAGATCATTTTGCTGTTATGGCAGCAATAGATGAACTTGATAAGGCAGAGAAATATGTTAAACGAAATATGAAAGGTGCCAACAAAGCTCATTATACATTGCTTTATAAAACCATAAAAACGAATAATTAACTATTGCCAAATAGTTAAAATCTACTATACTCATTTCATTAAAAAAACATTGAAATGAGTATATCAGAAATAAGACACTGCGACTATTTTATGATTAAATAGTCGCTCTCTATAAATAGATAAATAAAACTTTTAAATAATGAAATCTCTTATTGAACCTGCCCCTGTATTAATTGCTTACGCAATAATAATTTGCTCAATATTAATTTTGATTATTGCAATAGTGCGATTAAAAAAGAATTGGTCAATCATAAAGAATCCTGAGTTTTGGGTATTTTGCGTGTTAATATTTCCAATAATCGGATCATTAATATTCCTTCTTCTTTCGTCCTCTATAAAAAAGAACATGTGATAGTTTTAGCTTGTACTTTTTCTAAACTATAATCGTCTGAATAGAATCAAGAATAAACACCAACAAACACTCTAATATCTAATATTTATACAAGATGATCTATATCAAAATTATAACTATGGGAGTATTACTTCTATTAATCTCACCCAAAATAAAATCACAACAAAAGGATAGTATCCCAAACTTAGAAGCTCACTACGCAAAGTGTGATAGTATAATTAAACATACCGACTTCTTTACTATTAATTATAAATATTTAGACGATGAATATAACATAATTATTGACTCTGTAATATTTGAAAAGGCTATTAAAACTTATGGATTTTATCCTGAAAGAATTAAAGATCATAGTGATTCTTTATCTATTGTAATGATGGCAGAGTTCAACGATTGGGATATGGCCCGAATAGCTAAATTAACAATAAGTTATACCTGGATAAGACTAGGTTATCATACCTGGCAATCCCAAGAAGAAGCAAAAGAGTTTGCTATGAAATTTGGAATAAATCACCCATATAAAATGAAAGAATTTCTGATAAATGAGAATAATAATGATCCTGAAATAATAGCATTTTTTAATGAGTTAAAAACCAAAGTTAAAAGTCAAAAAACACAAACTAACATCGATGTGTTAGATAGGGATAAACTCTTAATTGCAGCACTGCGATGCAATCCGCAACATATAGCTGACTATCAAAAGATGGTAACTGAGCGAAGAAAAGAGCGTGAGGCCTATCTCAAAGAACACGGTGATGTTGATCCTTCAAAATTAGGAGTTGGTTGTGGTAAAAAAAATTGCTGTCAACATAAAAAACAATAACAATAAAAAAGGAGTACTGCTATCAGATAGAAAAGCAGTACTCCGATCAAATAAAAATCAAACCCAACTTATAACAGATAGTATATGCAAATTTTGTAACTATGTTATTATAATGACCCTCTCTTTACATTAACCATAAACCTCTCCGTATTGCTCCAATTTACTTCTATATCAATACAAAACATTTCCCTCTTTCCATTTAATTTCTTAATCATCACATGATTTGAATAAACATGAACAAAATCACCGTTTTTAGTCTTCAACTTCAATTTCCCATGAGGAATTGGTTCGTTATTTTCATACCATTTTTCTATACCAGAGATAACATTTTCTTTCATCTCTTCAGGAATTATTAAATCTTCAAGTTTTTGACCAAGAGCTTCTTTTTCTGTATAACCATATAATAATTCACTTGCTCTATTCCAGTAAATGACATTGCGATCCTTATCATATCCTTGAACTGCCACATTCTCGATATCATTTAAAATGGCATGAAACCTGTTTTCGCTTTCTTTAATACTCTTATCATCTTCTAATCGTTGAGTTATGTCTGTTACAAAAACAACTTTTTTACCTCCATCTAACTTAACAGCTTTAACTTTCCAGAAGCGTATCTTTTTAAATCTTGTTATATAAGGTATATCAGCAAAAGCTTTACCTTCCCTATCTACTTTATTTAATAGATCTAATCCAATCTTTCTGGCAAAATCAGGAATAAAATCATCAAAGGTTAGCTGCTCCAGTTCCTCCTTTTTACAATTTAATAATCTGCTCATCTCCATATTAACCTCATACACTTTGTTATCTGCATGAAGTACAATAATTCCATATGGAGCATTATCCAAATATTTTATAAACCTGTGATTCATAAAGGACAATTCTTCATTTGTATTTATTAATTGCTCCTTCTTTTGTAATAACTCCAGATTTAAAACTTCCAGCTCTTTGCTTTTTTGTTTTTCACGTAGTAAGTGTTTCAGATGAATGAAACCTAATAGAAATATAAAAACTAATACAATTAATCTATGATACAATTCTGAATTAGAAACCTGGAATAAAGTTACTTCAACAAAACTTTTACCATCATCAAAAAAAAGATAATCAATATATGAATCTATCATCCATGCCAGAGAAGCAAATAGAAAAATTGAGAGAGTATATTTTAAACTTATAAATACATTATCTTTCATAATTATAGAATTAGGTTTAATGTATAAATTCTAAGCAATGCTTGAAAGACGGCATATTGTATCCATCGTATTATCAATTTACAAAAAATAATTATACCAGTAAAGCTTTTTATATAAAACAGTTAATCCATATGTCTCACTTAAGCTTAATATTTGGTCAAAAAAAAGTGGTAACATTAAAAATGTTACCACTTTACTTAACTCTCCTTCAAATGTAATAAATACCTAACTGCTACACTATTCAACCACCTCAATTTTCAGGTTATTTATTACTCTTACAATACCCAACTAATCATAGCTAAAATCTTTATATTAATAATTTATCTTTTTGATGAATACATATTATATTACGACGAATGAATATAAATGTTTGATCAAGTTACGTAGAGACATTAATTACATCCCCATACCACACTACAGAACAGCACATTACAGCATATGTTAACAAAATATAAAACAATGTTCGAATATTTAATTCGAATAATCTAAGTATATTTAATCTGTATTTTTACATAAATCTTTCACCTCAAGTCATTAAATATGAAATGAAAAAAATCAAATTACCAAATATTTTAGTTCCAACTAACACATTAGTAATCTAACATTTGCATTCTTTCCCAAATGCAGGAACCATATTTACCTAACAATTAATCATTAAAGAAAGTTACACCCAATGAAAACAAAAAAGTATGTATTATTAGTTCTTTGTTCTTTTATTTTGGCATGCAATAACAAAACAGAACAAAAACAAATTATCCCCAAAAAACTGCCTCACCCCCCGGTAGCTGAAGTTAAAGACTCGGTATTGACTATTCACAATGATTCGCGAGTTGATCCATATTTTTGGATGAGACTAAGTGATGAACAAAAAAATGCTGAAAATCCTGATTTACAAACTAAAAAAGTCCTAGACTATTTAAATGCTGAAAACAACTATACTGATTCTGTGATGAAAAACACGGTTGAGTTACAGGAGAAGTTATACAATGAAATGATTGGACGTATTAAAAAAGATGATGAATCTGTACCGTATTATTCAAAAGGATACTGGTATTATACTAAATATGAAGAAAATAGCGAATACCCAATTCATTGCAGAAAGAAAGATTCTCTTGAAAACTCAGAAGAAATAATTCTCAATATAAATGAATTAGCAAAGGGGCATGATTATTATGCTGCTGCTGGATTACAAATAAGCAATGACAATAAGATTCTTGCTTTTGCAGAAGACACTTTAAGTCGTAGAATATATACAATACGTTTTAAAAACCTAGAAACAGGAGAATTCTACTCTGATGAAATACCTAATACCCAACCAGGAGGAGCCTGGGCGAATGATAACAAAATATTCTTTTATACATCAAAAAACAAGGTATCATTATTAAGTGAAAAGATTTGGCGTCATGAATTAGGTAAAGATCATTCAACAGATGTCATGGTTTATCATGAAAAAGATCCTTCTTTTTACATTGGTGTATATAAATCAAAAAGCGATAAATATATTATTTTATCGGAAGGTAGTACTCTTGTTAGCGATTATCAGATTTTAAATGCCGATGATCCGAAGGGAGAATTTAAACAGTTTACTCCTCGCGATACAGATCACTTATATAATATTTACCACTTTGAAGATAAGTTTTACATCCTTACCAATAAGGATGCAGACAACTTTAAACTAATGGAGACCACAGTGGATGAAACGGATATTAGTCATTGGAAAGAAGTCATTCCTAATAGAAATGATGTATTTATTGAGGGTATAGATATTTTCAATAATTATATGGTGGTCAGTGAAAGAAAAAATGCTTTATTAAATATTAGAATCATTAATCAGAAAACAAAAGAAGAACATTACTTAGATTTTGGCGAACCGGTATATTATGCTTTTACAAGTACAAATCCTGAATTTAATACTACTAAACTAAGATATGTTTACAGTTCACTGACTACACCTTCATCAACTATTGATTACGATATGGATTCGAGAACCAAAGAAATCAGAAAAGTACAGGAAGTTGTTGGCGGTCATAATCCGTCTGAATATATTAGTGAACGCCAATGGGCTGTAGCAAAAGACGGAACTAGAATTCCTTTGTCAATTGTATATAAAAAGACTACACCATTAAATGGAACAGCTCCACTTTTATTATATGCCTACGGATCATACGGAAACTCTATGGATCCTTATTTTAGCTCAGTCCGTTTAAGTTTATTGGACAGAGGCTTTGTTTATGTAATTGCTCACATTAGAGGTGGGCAGGAAATGGGCCGCCAATGGTATGAAGAAGGTAAGATGATGAATAAGATCAATACTTTTACTGATTACATTGATTGCAGTAAATATCTGATTGAAAAGAATTATACTTCACCAGAACACTTATATGCAATGGGAGGAAGTGCCGGAGGCTTACTAATGGGAGCAATTGTAAATATGGCTCCTGAATTATATAACGGAGTTATAGCTGCAGTTCCTTTTGTTGATGTGGTATCAACCATGTTAGATGAAACCATTCCTCTAACAACAAATGAGTTTGATGAATGGGGAAATCCAAAAGAGAAAGAAGCCTATATTTATATGATGAAGTACTCCCCATATGATAATGTAAAGGCTCAAAATTATCCAAACATGCTTGTAACTACAGGCTTATTTGACTCGCAAGTACAATATTGGGAACCTGCAAAATGGGTGGCAAAATTAAGAGCTAGTAAAACTGACAATAATATATTAATGTTACATACCAATATGGAGGCCGGTCATGGTGGTGCATCTGGTAGATTTAAAAGATATAAAGAAATTGCATTGGAATACAGTTTTATTTTTATGTTAGAAGGAATTTCTGAATAGGTTATTTTATTAAATACAATATCACAAGCCGGATATCAAAATAGATTTCCGGCTTTTTTATTTACATTCTCATAAACAACGACCCTTATCTTATAAAACCAAAAATTTCATAGTGATTTAAAAATTCTAAGACCTATAATTCAATAATTTCTCTGTTCTATTGTATTTGCTGTTCATCACTTGTAATAATCAGCCATCACAAACCTTTACCATCCATCACAAACCCTTGCATTCTATCCCAATCATTTGTTTTGCACTATGATACGTATGTATACTTGCTCAAAGAAAAACACGTAACAATGAGCATAACAAAATTAATTTCAGCCAGCATTTTACTATTTACGTCTGTTTCATTTCAGGCTCAAAGTTTAATTAATGGTAAAGTGATAGATAAAAATAAGGTTCCTGTGGTAGGAGCTAATGTATATATCAAAGGAACCATTGATGGTGCTTCTACTGATTCTGAAGGAGTCTTCAAGTTTAATACTGAAACTACCTCTAAACAGACTTTAGTTGTAAGCAGTATTGGATATAACACCTATGAACTAAATGCCGAAGTTTCAGAAATGCATAACCTTATCATTGTTCTTAGAGATCAGGATTTAGATTTAGATGAAATAGTTATTACCGCCAGTACTTTTAGTATTGGTAAAAGTACCACACTAAAAAAAATGGATGCATTGGATGTCGTTTTAGCGGGAGGTTCCAATGGAGATATTTTTGGAGCTTTACAGTCATTACCCGGAACACAAAAGGTTGGTGAAGATGGTAAACTTTATATAAGAGGTGGTGATGGGCGAGAAACACAAACATTTATAGATGGCATGCATGTATTATTTCCATATACATCTACTGCTGAAAACATTCCTTCTCGTTCAAGATTTTCTTCCTTTCTTTTCAAGGGAATTAACTTTTCATTAGGAGGTTATGATTCAGAATACGGACAAGCTTTATCATCGGTTCTACCTATGGAAACCAAAGACGTTGCGTCTACTAAATTTGGAGTAAACCTTACACCTGTTAGTACAGGAGGAGGAGGAACTTATTCCTGGGGCAGACAATCATTATCTACCAATATTAACTATACTGATTTAAGCCTTTATAATCAAATTAATCCTGACAACTACCATTGGGAGAAAGATTATGAAAATATTGCCGGAGAAATACAATTAAAAACAGAGTTAGGTCGTAATTCTATTCATAAACTATTTGTAAGTGCAGATAAAACTACATTTATAAGAACAATACATGATGATTTAAATGATAATCCAGATCGCAATTTCGGATTGAATCGAAATAATTATTATATCAATTCAACTTTTACAACAAGAACCAGACAAAACTTTCATTTATTTTTTGGCTCTGCTTATTCAAAAGCATCAAACACCTACGACAATGCATTATACAATAAAGATCAAGTAAATGAAGAAGAGGATGAACTACACTTAAAATTTAAAGTGGAAAAAAGTTTGACTAAATATTATAAAGTAAAAGCAGGATTTGAAAGTTATTTAAAAAACTATGATCGCAAGTACTTTGATACTACAGGTAATAAACTTCAGGATTTAGGAATGTATCAGAACTTATATTCTTCATTTATTGACAACCAGCTTAAACTCATAAAAAATGTATATACCAACTTATCTGCTCGATTTGAATACTCAGAGCTTTATAAGGAATTCAACATTTCACCCAGATTTTCAATAAACTATGTGGCAAAAGACTTTCAGTTATCAGGGATTATTGGAAAATACTATCAATCACAAGAAAATGAGCAGCTCATTTCTAGTAATCACTTTGATCAGCCAGAGTCATCTATTCATTATATTTTAGGAGGATCATACGATTTAGATGGCACATTTTTAAAACTGGAAGCCTACAGCAAACATTATAAAGGATTGGGATTGTTAGACGATGATGTTTATACATCTGATGGTTTTGGAACAAGCCGTGGTATTGACTTTTATTTATCGGGAAAAACTTTTAAGAACAAATTGGATTATACTTTTTCATACTCCTATAATGATTCAAAAAGGTTATATAAAGATTATCCCATTGAGTCAACCCCAACCTTTGCAACCAAACACAATGTTAGTTTAGCATTAAAATATACCATCCCTACCATAAGAACATATTTTGGTATGGCATACAGTTATACCAGCGGTCGACCTTACCAAAACCCAAATAAATCAGGATATATAAATTCAAATGCGCCTGAATATCACAGTTTAGATCTTAACCTGACTTATTTATTAAGTAAACGAGTTATAGTTTATGCCTATGCAACTAATGTTTTAGGCCGTACAAACATCTATGGATACAATTATTCTGAAGCTCCGGGAAATGACGGTTTTTATGCCAATAGTCCTATTGTAAATCCTCGCAAGCGATTCTTTTTTGTTGGAATTTTTATTTCACTAAAAAGTGAATCAGCCTACGATGTATCAAGTTTCTAATCATAAATCAAAACTATTTAAATACTATTATCATGAAAAATTTAAAAACATTCATTTTATCAACTCTGATCTTAACATCTAGTTTAACCTATAATGTTTTAGCTAAAAATTCAGAAAAAGAACACGAGCAATTTTGTAATTACCTTGGACAATCGCTTGAAAAGGTGAAAAACACATCGGACATCAATGAAACATATGCTGTTGTCAACGAAATAAACAGAATTAGCAAGCTCTACCCAACCGAATGGCTTGCGGATTATTACGTAGCTTATATTAATCTTTCCTTAGCATTTAGAACTAACGGAAACGTACAAAACAAATTGATTGAAGAAGCAAAAAACAAGATAGATAAATTATTATTAAATAAAGATGCTGAATTATCAGAAATTATAACACTACAAGGTTATTACTATTATGCATTAATTGCACAAAGTCCACAAGAAAACGGGCAAAAATATTATAAAGATGTAGTTACTTCATATAATAAAGCAATAGCAATAAATGGTAATAATCCTCGCCCCGTATTATTATTAGCTCTTTTTAAAAATCGCATGTCTAAATTCATGGGCGAATCAACAGATTCATTTTGTACTGAATTGGATAATATTGAAAATATGTTGAATGGCTTCACCCCAAAAGAAGCCCTTTTCCCAACCTGGGGTATTCATGAGCTGCAATATGCAAGGAAAATAAATTGTATGAATTAATAATTTTTCCAAGTATCATAATTTAAAACAAATAACACAGCTAATCTTTAAAATTAGAATTAGCTGTGTTATTTGAATATCAGGATTTATTATTAAACATTCATTTCTTCTACAATTATTATTCACAAGTCGATTTACTGCCTATTAATATTAATTAAGAGCTAATATTTTGGGTTTCGTACATTTATTTAGCAATAGAATTGCATATTTAGATATCTTTATGCCCGAATTAACACAAAAATCATTACTGAATTATCTGTAATGATACATTTTAAGGCAAATACATTTAGACAATGAATTATAAATTGACAATTATAGTTCCTGTATACAACGAAGAGGAAAACTTAATAAGAGTAGAAGAAGAACTTTCTAAATATCTAAAAACAGCAATAGTACCAACAAAAATCTTATTAGTTAACGATGGTTCTACCGATAAAAGCCAATTATTAATTGATGAAATTTGTAATAGACAAGAAGGTTTTGAGAGTATAAGCTTTACTCAAAACAACGGACTTAGTGCTGCAATAAAAGCAGGATTTGATTATTCAGATACTGAACTTACCGGATACATTGATTCGGACTTACAAACTACACCTGAAGATTTTAATCTATTACTTCAATATACCGATGAATATGAGATTGTAACAGGTATCAGAGCAACAAGAAATGATGGATTTGTTAAAAGGTTTTCATCCAAATTTGCCAATTCTTTCAGAAAAGCATTTACTCATGATGGTGTTGTAGATACTGGATGTCCATTGAAAATCATCAGAACTGAAAATGCAAAGAAAATACCTATGTTTAATGGATTACATCGCTTTTTACCTGCCATGATATTATTACAAAATGGCAAAATAAAGCAGGTTCCTGTTCAGCATTTTCCAAGAATAGCAGGAGAAGCAAAGTTTGGCCTGTCTAACAGATTAATTGGCCCTTTATTAGACTGTTTTGCCTATTTATGGATGAAGAAAAAATATATTAACTACGAAATTGTGAAGAAGTAGTAATGAATAATGCAATTATTTTAAGTATTGGATTTACCGCCCAGATTTTATTTTCATTAAGGCTGATCATTCAATGGATTACTTCAGAAAAAAAGAAAGAGGTTACCACGCCTTCCATTTTCTGGTTTTTTAGTTTGTTTGGGTCTATCCTATTGTTTATTTATGGCGATTTACGAAGTGATTTTGCCATTATGCTGGGTCAGGGTTTAAACTACTTTATTTACATTCGAAATCTTCAACTACAAAATAAATGGAAAAAATTTCCAGCCTTAGTACGGATTATTCTATACTTATTTCCTTTATTTATAACCGTCTATTTTTTCAACAACAACGAGTTAGATATCCAGCAACTATTTAAAAACGAAAATATTCCTTTCTGGCTATTATCCTTAGGAATCATCTCTCAGATCACTTTTAATTTTCGATTCATAGTTCAATGGATTTATTCTGAAAAAAGAAAAGAATCTCATCTTCCGATTATATTCTGGTTTTTAAGTTTTATTGGTGCTTTACTCATTATTATTTATGCCATCTTCCGAAAAGATATTGTACTCTTTAGCGGACAAATGTTTGGATTTATAATTTATACACGAAATATTATCATATACTATAAACACAAGTAGATGTTTAAAATACTACAAAAATATCCTTTATTATCTATATCATTAATTGTTATTATCTCATTAATACCTTTGGCTTCGTATTTAGAAGTTACCATAATGGAAGCTCGTAATTTGATTACAGCACGGGAAATGATTAATGATGGTAATTGGTTTTTAACCACCATGAATGGAATTGCAAGGTATCAGAAACCACCTTTACCAACATGGCTAACTGCATTATCTGCCATAATTTTTGGTACGAAAAGTATTTTGGCATTAAGGGCTCCTGGTATTATTATGGTGGTATTATTGGGTATTTTCGTTTATAAACTATCAGATTTATTTGTTAATAATAAGAAGACTAGCATTGTTATAGCTCTAATTTCAGTTACGTCATTATATATATTAGCCATAATTATAGAAGCACCCTGGGATATTTATACCCATACATTTATGTTAATGGGAATCTATTATATTATTAAAGAATCAAAATCCGCTGATCGAAATATTATCAATGCAATTCTATCCGGAATTTTTATTGGTTTTTCTTTCTTGAGTAAAGGACCAATATCTTTATATACCATATTATTGCCATTCTTACTATCCTATTTTATAGTTTACGGCATAAAATCAATACCTATAAAACGAACTCACATTTTCATCTTAGTATCTCTTGCCTTATTGGTAGGTTTATCTTGGTTTGTTGCTGTTCGTCTATTAGATCCGGAAGCATTCAAACATATTGCGCAAAAAGAAACCTCAAATTGGAGCAGTTATAATGTAAAACCATTTTATTATTACTGGGATTTCTTTGTACAAAGTGGTATCTGGACTATTCCTTCATTGATTGGATTGTATTTCTTTTTTATAAATAAAGACTTCAAAATAAATAATGAATATAGGTTTGTGTTATTATGGACGGTTTTGTCAGTTATTCTTTTATCAATTGTACCTGAAAAGAAAAACAGATACGTTGTTCCTGCTTTAATTCCATTGGCTTTTACAACAGGAATTGTAATTAATTATATCACTGAAAATTTCAAATTGCTAAAATTAAAGCTGATAAAGATTAGTATACATGTTCATTTTATAACTATATCATTAATTGCTATTATCAGTCCGATAGTTATTGAAGTATTCTTTATTAAAAACTTGAATCATCCTGTTTACCATATTTCATTTATACTTTTATCTATTGCTGTAATTACAGCAGGTATATACACACTGATTAACCTGTTCTCTAAAAATATTGATAAATCATTACTTGGTAGTATTATTCTTTTCGCTTTATTAATCAATCTGGCATTACCTCTGTCAAATGAAGTAAATCATCCGGACTTTAATCCAGTAGATAAGTTAAAAGAAAGAGCTTTAAATGAGAGTGTAAAAGTTTACGGATACAAATACATTGCTCCCGAAGTTATTTGGCAATATGGAGATAAAATTGAACAACTAGAGAATAGCAATGACTCTATTGTTTTTCCTAAAGACAGAAAGTTTTGGTTACTTTCTAATAATTTAGAGCAAAACGATTTGGACAGCCTTAATATTAATTTTGAGGTAAATACGATTGATAAGTTCAATTTAAACAATCCAATTGGAAAATTTGGATCTTCGAGAAAGCGTTTAAAACTTACTTTATACGAGGTCATAAATAAAAACATAGATTAACCACGTCTTATTTCTTTGCTAAAACTTTATGCTATATAATTAGCTCTTATGTGATTTTTAAATGCTAATTTAGATTTGCATAAAGAAAAATCCACTTAAATGTCTGACAACGACATTATAAAAGAAGTACTAAACGGCAATAAAAACCAATATCGGTTTCTGATTGAGAAATATCAGGATCAGGTATTTCGTACCTGTATGGGTTATGTTCATTGCGAGGAAGATGCAAACGACCTTACACAGGAAACCTTTATTCAGGTATATGAAAAAATAAACCAGTTTCAGTTTAAGGCAGCTTTTTCAACCTGGATTTACCGCATTGCCATAAATATATCTCTGAATCATTTACGGAAAAAGAAAGGAAACTTATTTGACAGGATTGAGAGTGCTCTTGATTCTTTAACATCAAAACCTCAGATTCAGATTTCTGATGGTACCAATCCTGAAGATTTATTTATTACAAATGAACATACTGAAATCATTTCAAAGGCCATTGAAAGTTTATCGGATAAGCAAAAAACAGCTTTTGTGTTAAGTAAATATGAGGAACTTCCGCAAAAAGAAATTGCGGCAATTATGCAGATCACCGAAGGAGCCGTGGAGTCTCTGATTCAAAGGGCTAAAACGAACCTTCAGAAAAAAATATCACATATTTTGAAAAAAAATTAAATATGCCCGTAGGAAAAAAATATTTTCTGTGTCTAATCAATAAAATCAAACAATTATGAATTGTTCATCATGTCAAAAACAACTCGAATCCTATATCGCTGGAAATGTTTCCGGAGATATTTCAAAGAGCCTCAAAACTCATCTTGAGGAGTGTGAGCAATGCCATCAGGTTTACACCGCAATGGTTATTACTAACAAGGTTATTAACCGGGAAAAGGAACTTAAAGTAAATCCATTTATTTCTACCCGAATCATGGAGCACATTAATCAACAAGAAGAAGTTAGTGTGAACAGAAGTTTTGGATGGACCAGAGTTCTTCAACCTGTGTTTTTAGCTGCATCTGTAGCTTTGGCTTTGTATATTGGTATTTCAGCCGGCAATTTGTACCAAAATACAACAGCTCAAAATTCAATCCCCGAAGAATTGATGTTAATGGATGATGCATCTATGGAATCTTTAAACTTGATAATTACTGAATGATAATTCGACAATGAAGTGTATTGATATAAAAGCTAATTACAACTGTTAATCATCTTACCCCTTATATTTCATTTGTTTGGAAAAGGGAAAAAGGAACAAGATTATTGGCAGCTTAGTTAAGATTTGTTTCTAATCGCAATTATGTTTTGATCTTTATACTTATGTCTTTATACTATTAAAAAATGAATAAGAATACATCAAGAATATTGATTTACACAGTGATCTTTCTGGCTGTTCTTAATGTGGCAACCTTTATATCTATTGGTATTCATGTATATCAATCGAAAAAAGAGTTACCTGCTGCATCTTATGAAGCGATTAAGAATGCTCAGAATTTTAACGGCAGATATTTCAGGGATCAATTAAAACTTAGTCCTGATCAAATGAATCAGTTCAGACCAATTAATGAAAAGTTTCGCTCTAACGCCAGAAGAATAAATAGTGAGCTCAATATTCTTAGGGAAGAAATGTTAGATCAAATGACTAAATCATCTGAAGAAACTAATGAATTAATGGCAATTGCTGACTCAATTGGATCATTACACAGTGAATTAAAAAGGTTTTCGTACCAATATTATTTAGACATAAAATCAATTTGTACTGAACAACAAACTAACGGGCTAAATAAAATATTTGAAAGCTTTTTTGCTGGTAGTGAAACTCATCAGGGACAAGAACAACAAAGACAAAGAAAAGGATTCGGGAAAAACAGACACGACAGTAATTAATTCATAAAGCTTAAGAGTAAAGTTTATAATTAAAGTTGACATGTAATTTATAAACTGATCACTTAAAAATTGTTTGATTAAAATTTTATTGGTTATGAAACGAGCTTGATTCAAGCGAGTTCCATGTGGTATTAATTATAAAAAAAGGACACATGAAAACTAGAATTTTATTCATCGGGTTAGCTTTAACAGCATTTATAGTTGCAGGAAACGCACAAACAACTACAGATAATACTTCTACAAAAAAGGCTAAAACATCTTTTGTTGACAGCAACAATGATGGCGTATGCGATAACTATGTTGCCAGAGCAGGAAACGGACAAGGTAACGGTCAGGGAAAAGCATACAGAAATGGTAACGGTAATGGAAATGGTAACGGCCAATGCTTAAGACAAGGTAATGGCAACGGAAATGGTAACAGATACGGTGTTAGACGAGGAAATCGCAATGGAAATGGTCAAGGCATGAGAAATGGCCAGGGTAATGGTCAACGTAACTTTGTTGACTCCAATAATAACGGTGTTTGCGATAATAAGGAATAGAAAAAGGGAGAAAGGAGAAGGAAGAAAGGAAAAAGGAGAAAGGTGTTGGATGAGGGAACAAATAGGCTTCATACTTCCGGCTTCATGCTTCCAGCTTGCTCAATTAAACCTTAGGCTTATTTCTTAGTCTAAATGATATATCAATGATTTGCTGTCTCCATAGCATCCTGAGTTGATGCTTATGAGACAGCACCTAAAATCAAGATACTATGAAACGAGCCATAAAAACATCAGGCCAACGAAGTCAAACCATTCTCAAACACAATGATGACTAAATTGGCGAGTTCCATCTGACCTTAAAAAATAAAATATAAACAGATGAAAATCTCAAACCATATTTCCGTAAGTAAATCCGGATTTGTTTTCGACTCAAAAACCGGAGAATCTTTTTCATTGAATAATACCGGTCGCGAAATTCTTGAATTACTCATTGAGGGTAGATCTGAAGATGAAATCAAAGAATACATCCTTTACAAATACGATGTTCAGGAAACAACATTCTTAAGACATTTTGATGACTACATACAAATGCTGATGCATTTTAATATGATGGATAAAGAATAATGCCATGCCTGAAAAATTAAAAATTACCATTGCGGTTACCGGATTAAATAATACGGATAACCCCGGCCCCGGAATCCCTGTTATCAGAGGAATCAAAGAGTCGGAGCTGATTGATGCCCGAATTATAGGTTTGGCATACGAAAACCTTGAACCTGGTATTTATTTAAAAGATTTGGTGGATACTACCTATATGATACCTTATCCTTCGGTAGGAAAAGAAGCATATATGGAAAGGATTCTTGAAATACATAAACAGGATCCTATTGATATGATTATTCCGAATTTAGATGCTGAGCTATTTACTTTTATCAAGCTGGAACATATTCTGCAAGCCAATAATATCAAGACTTTCTTACCAACCGAAAAACAACTGGAAGAAAGAAATAAAGGCAACCTTGAAGCTTATGGTAAAAAGTATAATATCAAAGTACCTAAAGGTCTTTCAATAACCTCTTACAACGATATTCATCGTTTAAAAGATGATTTTGAATATCCGATATTGGTAAAAGGAAAGTTTTATGATGCTTATGTAGCTTATAACGAAGAACAGGTTACCAATGCATTTAACAAACTAAGTGCAAAATGGGGATTACCCATCATTATCCAGGAATTTGTTAAAGGTACAGAGGTTAATGTGGTTGCTCTGGGTGATGGCCTGGGAAATACCATTGCTGCCGTACCTATGCGTAAACAATATATTACCGACAAAGGAAAAGCCTGGGGTGGTGTTACATTAAATGATGATGAGTTGCTTAGCATTACTCAAAATTTAATCAGAGATACCCAATGGCGTGGTGGCATGGAACTGGAAATGATTAGAACTTTGAATAACGATTATTATTTAATTGAGATTAATCCTCGTGTACCTGCGTGGGTTTATCTGGCTGTGGGGGCAGGACAAAATATACCTGAAGCATTGGTTCGTTTAACCATGGGAGAAAACGTGGAACCAATGACAGCGTATGAAGTTGGTAAATTATTTATTCGTTATTCGTGGGATTTGATTGGCGATATGTCTGATCTGGAAAAGATCTCAATTCATGGAAAATTCTAAAACTTAAAGTCATGCAAAAAGCACCATACGAAAAGCCGGTTATTAACAGAATCAGTGCCGGTGTTCCTGATAAATTCGGAATGAAATCGACCATACAACCCATTACTGAAATTGATAATGTTGGGATTAAAGATTTGATACAGCAATATGGTTCTCCGCTTTATGTTTTATCGGAAAAAACCATTCGCGATACTTACAAAAAAGCTGTTGCGGCCTTTGAAACACGCTATGCAAAGGTACAGTTTGCATGGTCGTACAAAACCAATTACCTCAATGCTGTTTGTAAAATTTACCATCAGGAAGGCTCATGGGCCGAGGTAGTTTCGGGTTTTGAATACGAAAAAGCCATTGCAAACGGGGTTCCGGGTAACAAAATCATATTTAACGGACCTGATAAATCCAGAGAAGATTTAACCAAAGCCATTCAAAACAATTCATTGATTCATATTGATCATTTGGATGAGTTTTATGAGATAGCTTCTGTTACCAAAGATATTCAGTTAACAGCTAAAGTAGCCATCAGGGTGAATATGGATACTGGTATTTATCCTCAATGGTTCCGTTTTGGATTTAACTATGAAAATGGAGAGGCCTGGAACGTGCTCAACAAGATAATGCAAACCCCGGGTTTTGAACTCATCGGTTTACATACGCATATAGGCACCTATATCATGTCGCCACAGGCCTATGGAATTGCAACAAGTAAGCTTGCTCTGCTTGCAGTCAGGGTTTTTCATAAATACAATCACCATATTCAGTACCTTGATTTGGGTGGAGGTTTTGCTTCGAAAAACACCTTGAAAGGAGCTTATCTTCCGGGTTCAGATACCTGTCCTACGTTTGATGATTATGCCGAACATATTACAGAAGCCTTACATCAGTCGGATATTCCTTACGATCACATGCCTACCTTGTTTTTAGAAACAGGAAGGGCGCTGATTGATGATGCAGGATACTTGCTGGGTTCGGTATTAGCTAACAAACGCTTACCTGATGGCCGGAAATCATTGATTATTGATATAGGCGTTAACCTGTTGTTTACCTCATTTTGGTACGAACACAATATTGTTCCGGCATCATACACGCAACCCGATCTGGAGAATACTACTATCTACGGTCCGTTATGCATGAATATTGATGTGATCAGAGAAGCCATCAATTTTCCGGTGATGGATAAAGGTGAGCATGTCGTTATTAAAAGAATAGGTGCCTACAATATGACTCAGTGGCTACAGTTTATCAACTACCGCCCACGAATTGTATTGATTGATACCAAAGGCAATACCCACGTTGTTCGTGAACAGGAAACTCATGAAACCATGAACCAAATGGATCGGTTACCGGAGCATTTGAAGGAACAAGGTGAAAGGTGAAAGGTTGAAAGGTAAAGGGTGAAGGGAAAAAGGAACAGGAAACAAGCAGAAAGGAATAGGGAGAAGGGAACAAAGATTAAGTTTATTTTAAAGCAGGATTTTTGTATCATCCTCAAACATCTCCTCTTGAGACCGGGTGTTGTGGGTTTATTTCTCCTCCTTACAAAGGAGGAGTACCCGAAGCATGAGGGGGAGGTGGTTTTAACCTCTGTTTTCTAATTTCTCAGTCTTTTTACCCTTGTTGCACAAACAGTTTTAATTGAATAACCCAGTGGCTTGAGCTACGATATATAAGGAGAAGGGAGAAGGGAACAAGGAACAAGCAGAAAGGAACAGGGAGAAGGGAGAAGGGAAAAAGTTTATCAAATTAACAAATCAACGATTATACAATTCGACAATAAAAACAACAACCATGGAAAATAAACAAAAATTTAGCTGGAGAAGCTTCATCAGCTTTGGATTGCTATTCTCATTTTTAATCATATTTTTTACAGGAATCATATTATACATAGCTCCAGCCGGTCGCATTGCAAACTGGGTAAACTGGAAACTATTTGCACTGTCAAAAGAAAACTGGCAGGCTTTGCATATCATCTTTTCGTTCCTGTTTGTAATTCTATCCATCTTTCATTTATTCTCAATCAACTGGAAAGTGTTTTTATCATACATCAAAAGCAAAACTTCCAGTGGTTTAAATAAGAAAAAGGAGTTATGGATATCAGGAATCCTAACCATCCTGATATTTATTGGAGTACTTTATTCAATTCCTCCGTTTAGTACAGTTATCGATTTGGGCGAGAGTTTAACTCAATCGTGGGAAAAGAAAGTAGAAGTCGCCCCTATTCCGCATGCCGAATTACTGACTTTAATTGAGTTATCTGATCAACTGGAAAACTTCAGTATTGAAAAAATTGAAAACAAACTCAAAGCCAACAGCATTGCATTTACCAGTACCGATCAAACTTTATCAGAGATAGCCAAAACTAATAACCTTACTCCTTTAGAAGTTTACAACCTCATCACTAAAACTTCAATGACAGGTATGGCAGGTTCTGGTATTGGTAAAAAACCACTCGAAGAAGTCGCTCAGGAAAACGGAAAGGATATCAATGAGATTTTAAGCATCTTAAAAGAGCATAACATTGTAGCCACAAAAGATCAGACTTTAAAAGATATTGCTGCAGAAAACGATATGGCAGCTAAGGATATTTTTGAGTTGATAAAATAATTTCAAAAAGGAACAGGGAGAAGGGAGAAGGGAACAAGGAACAAGGAGAAGGGAACAGGATAGAGCGCAGAGTATAGAGCATAGTGATTTGTTTCGGTTAAAATAGACTTTCTCCTGCAACTGGGAACCCCGGCATCAGCTGGTGAGCCAAAAAACAAGATGCTAAAGTCGGGAAAAGCGCTGTTGTTTGAAGCCTTGAGGCACGAAAGGCAAGTTTCAGCACTTTCGACGGAAGCACCGTAGTTTTTTGAGTGAGGCAGGTGCAGCCGGCGGACTTTTTGTTTCCTTTTTTGACTGTAGAAAAAAGGAAAAGCCCAGCGGCTTGAGCTACGAAATGGGAATAAAAAACAGAATCGAATAAGGAACTAGAAACAAACAAAAAGGAACAAGGCAAGATACTAAAGGAGTTCCCATTTTTCATACAGGAACTCCTATAAACCAGTCAGGAACACAGGTTCATCTATCAGGTACACAGGATTGCTCAACTGGAATACAAGAACGTGCTTAAGGAACAATGAAAACATATTAAGGAACATATAAATGCCCGAAAGGAATAAAGAATTGTCCATCAGGTTTTGAAGTATGCCCATCAGGAATAATAAATCATAAGAAAAAAACAGAAAAGGCTTAGTGTTTTAAGGAGAAAGTTTAATCATTTACAGCTAATTAACCACAGAAAACTGAAAACCTTTAGAATAATACATTAAACCTTCCCCATTAATTAGAATCTAATAACAAAGAAGCTTCATCAAAATGAAGAACATTTTACAAAATAGGGTAACAACAGATCAGGTAAAATACTTTACTGATAGCTTGCTGAATAGTTATTCTCAGATATTCTTTTCAACACATAAATTATTTGCAATACTCATTTTAGCGGTCACATTTATTGATTTTTACACCGGATTGGTTGGCTTTATTGCAGTATTAACCACATCGGTTACTGCATTTTCATTAAATCTCGATAAATCAACCATTGCTAAAGGATTATTTGGTTTTAATGGATTGCTGGTAGGATTAGGTTTGGGAATGTACTATGCCTTGAACTGGCATTTGGTACTAATAGTGATTTTAGCCGGAATTTTCTCCTTGTTTATTTCTGTTTCTATGCAAGGAGTAATCGGAAAGTATCACCTCCCCTATTTAAGTATTCCTTTTTTAATTGGCATCTGGACTTTTACATTGGCCACAAAGCATTTTGAAGCATTGGGAATTAGTGAGCGGGGTATTTATACCATGAATGAGCTTTATGTGGTTGGAGGTCATAACCTGGTTAAAATATACGAGTATTTTAATGCGGCATCTCTCCCTCCTGTCTTAAAATCTTACTTTGTTTCGTTGAGTGCCATCCTGTTTCAGTATAATGTTTTAGCCGGAATCATACTTTCCATTGGATTGGTGCTTTTTAGCAGAATTGCATTTTCATTATCACTGTTGGGATTTGCCATTGCTTACACTTTTTACAACCTGATTGATGCCAATATTACTTTAATTGAATACAGTTATATTGGTTTTAACTATATCCTTACAGCTATTGCCATTGGGGGATTCTTTTTGATTCCTTCTGCCCGATCGTATTTAAGCGTAGCTGTTCTGGTTCCTTTGGTAGCCATTATTTCAATTAGTTTAAGCACCATATTTTTGTATTTCCATCTGGCTATTTACTCACTTCCTTTTAATGCCATGGTATTACTGTTTTTGTATGTGCTTAAATACCGTATGGATTACTCTCCAAGGCTAACCGAAGTGTATTATCAGTTTAATTCACCCGAAAAAAACCTTTACACTTTCGTGAATTATGAGCAACGATTTCAGTTTAAAAACTATAAAACCCTTCAGCTGCCTTTTATCGGAATATGGAATGTTTCGCAAGGACATGATGGTGAATATACCCATCAAAATCAATGGCGCCATGCCTGGGATTTTGTCATTAACGATGCTAATGGTAAACAGTTTAAAAATGATGGCTTTGTTGTGGAAGATTACTTTTGCTATAATAAACCGGTAACAGCCTGTGGCGATGGAATTGTTGAGGAAGTAATCAGTAACATAGATGATAATTTTATTGGCGATGTAAATCTGGATAACAACTGGGGTAATACCATTATCATTAAGCACGATGATGATGTGTATTCAAAAGTGAGTCACCTGAAAAAAGGAACCATCACTGTTAATAAAGGCGATGCTGTAAAAGCCGGACAAATCATTGCCAAATGTGGTAATTCAGGACGTTCTCCTTACCCTCATTTGCATTTTCAAATTCAGGAATTTCCATACATCGGGGCTGCAACATTAAATTATCCAATCAATAACTATTTAAAATACCAGGATAATACGAGTTCAATCCAATCGCTGCAAATTCCAGTAAAGGATGAGAGAATATCTAATACAGAAACCAATACTTTGGTGAGTCAGGCTTATCATTTTGTTCCCGGACAGCTATTCATATTTAAAGTTACAGGAGATGATAAGACAGATATGGTTGAGTGGGAAGTAAAAATCAATTCTGTAAATCAGACTTATTTATTCTGTGCCAAAACCGGTGCAAAAGCCTTTTTTGATACCAACGGAAATCAGTTTTATTTTACCCAATACGAAGGTTCAAAAGATAACCTGTTATACTTTTTCTATTTAGGAAACTTTAAAATTCAAAAGAGTTTTTATCAGGATCATGTATTGCACGATAATATACCATTACACATCAGTTTCCCGATGAAACATTTGTGGTGGCACGATTTTATGGCTCCTTTTATTCAGATTGCGCACTCAAAATATGCTATTCATTATAAAAAGAGTAACGATCTGTTTAATCCTACTGAAATTGAATTGTACTCAGAAATGGAGAATACAATTTTTAATAAGCGCATTGATAAAATCTCTTTCAAAATCAACATTCAAAGTAAAGGTTTAGAAGAGTTTTTGATTCATACTAATGAAAAGATCATCACTCTAAATAGAGTTTATGCTTATGTCTGACAAGGAAAATGGAACATGGAACAGGGAGAAAGGAACAGGGAACATGGAACAGGGAGAAGGGTGATTAATCCTAAATAGTGTCTACATTTAAAATGATAATAAATGAAAACAAAAAAACTTACATATAGCATCATTGTATTTCTTCTAATTATTGGAGCATCGTTAACTCATGCCCAAAGCAAAGAAGAATATGCAAAGGCCGATTCGCTAACTTATGCAACATACCTTAGCGGAGATTGGAATAAGCTGATTCAGGAATGCAAAGAAACGATCAATGCAAACATTGATTTCTATTATTTACGAATGCGCATTGCGTGGGCTCACTTTCAAAAACAACAATATCGTTTTGCCATACAACATTATCGAAAGGCGTTAGAGTTTGTACCTGATGATCCTTATGCTTTGATGTATTTAATGTATGCCTACGAATATTCGGGCCGAGCATACGATGCACAAGCGACTTCAGCAAGACTCGATTCATTAAACAATACGCTATTGTACACCAAATACAAAAACGGATTGGTTGGCGCCGGATTATTTTTCACTTATAATTCAGGTAATCCCGATAATACCCAAATCAACATGAATCCACATCTTAGTACAAATGGAATACTAAAAACAACGAATAACTATTCAATTACGTCAGCGTATTTAGGTCATCGAATTGCTCGTAATATCATACTTCATCATAACTTATCCTACTTAAAAAAGAACGAACATAGTTTTATTACCTACGATGGAAGTTTATACGAGCAGGAAAAGCAAAATCTGAATCAATGGAACTATAATGCTCAATTACAGATCCGAATTGCCAATGGATTCAATGTAATACCAGTTTTTAACCATGTATATTTTAAAATTCCATCCAATGTTTCGGGATATGCTGATTATACTGAATCATCTGATATTTACGGTGGTATCATCACCAAAGACTTTAGCTTTTTCAAGGTAGGCGTTTCATATACCACAGGAAAAATGAATATGGCCGATCTAAATCAATGGGGTACTCACTTTGCTCTGTTCCCTAACGGAAACTTAAACATCTATTATGGTTTCGATGGATATTTTCAGAATCAGGAAGTGCAGGGAGTTTCTTTATCCAACTTTATTCACAGGCACCTCATCGGTTTTAAAGTCAGCAATTACTGGTGGATGGAAGCATCAGGAACTTTTCCAAAGTTTCATAATTTCTATGATACTTCAACAGGAGGATTATGGAATGGATTGGAAGGCACTAAAGATCTTTATAATCTGACTCAGATATTTTTGATTAAGAATTCGCATTTACAATTGATTTTAAATGCCGGTATGTTTAATTCCGAGTCGGTTTTTGTGCCTACAGATGATATCACAAACCGACAAAATCAGCAATCTTATTTAAACTTTAATTTTACGGGAGGAATAGTATGGAAACTCTAAAATTTATATCACTCAGCATCCTTTTGTCATTCATTTCATTATCATTAAATGCTCAGGATGCGCATTACAAAGCACTATCCGAAGCCTTTAGTGTAAGTTATACAAAAGAAGCTGCCAAAGATTTTTCAGGAGCAACAGAAGCTTTAAATAAAGTGTACGAAGAAGATTCGTACGAAATCAACCTACGAATGGGATGGCTGAATTATTTAAACGGATTACATGTTGAAGCCATTAAATATTACAAACAAGCCATTAAATTAAAACCATTTGCCATTGAACCTAAGTTTGGTATTTGTTATCCCTTAAACGCATCCAATAACGTAACTGAGTTGATTAATTATTACAACCAGATCCTTGAAATTGCGCCCAACAACACCTATGCGCTTTATCAATTGGGTATGGTTTATTTTAATCTGAAACAATTTGAAAAAGCAGAAAAGCTTTTTGGTAAGGTCGTCGATTTATTTCCTTTTGATTATGATGGTTTAATTATGTTGGCTCATACCAGTTTTCATCTAAAAAAGGTACGCGAAGCCAAGGTGTTATATCATAAGGTTCTTTTATATAATCCGGCCGATAAAGCAGCCATGGAGAGCTTGAAGTTGCTGGACTGATATTAAAAAGGGAAAAAGGAAAAAGGAAAAGGGAACAAGGAACATGGAAAAGGGAACAAGGTGTTTAAGCATAGAAATTAGAGAACCGAGTATAGCGATTGGTTTTATGTTGAAATCCCCACTATGCTGGTTCAAGTTTGTAACTTGGATCTTTATTTAAAACCTTTCTACTACTGCACAATTCATCATATTTTATAAATAAATTATTATAAGATGGAGTCACAAGATACAATCTTGCGACAGCTACTAAAGAGTAGATAAATAAAGTAGCTTAATGCATATACCTTCAATTACGGTTATATTGCTAAAATAAATACTTTTGTCTATTATCTAATGTCTCTTATCTATTATCTAAACATATGCTTATCGCCTGCGCTCATACACTTTCAGAACCATTAAACTTTAAAAAGAACCTTTCAATCATTGAAAAATACCTTAAGCTTTTTAATCAAAATAAGGTGAGCTATGCATTATTTCCTGAAATGAGTGCATCCGGTTACTTTAATTCGGAAGAGGAGCTAGATGAGTACCAACAGCATTACCTAAATCTCTTGGAAAGTATTTTAAGCCTATCTAAAAAATACACACTTTACTTTGCTGTTGGAATGCCGGTTCTCAATGATGACAAATGGTTCATTGCGCAGGTTATTTTTAAAGATGGCAACATTGTTGGGCAGCACTTTAAAACCCATTTATCAGAAAATGAAAAGCGAGTTTTCTCAGAAGGTAATGAACTTACTACTTTTGATATGGATGCTTGTAAAACCGGCTTTCAAATTTGTCTGGAGAGTCATTTTCCTGAACTAAGCAGTATCCTGCAACAAAAAGAAGCTCAGATTATATCTGTTCCTTTTGCATCACCACGCGAAACACCCGAAGAAAAGCTAAAACGAATCGGTGCAATGCTACAAACAAGGGCTTACGACAATTGCTGTTTTATTATGGCTTGTAACACTTGCGGAACTTCTAAAAATGGAAAGCCCTATGCCGGTTTTTCAATAATCATTTCGCCAAGAGGAAAAGTAATCACATCAAAAAAAGGCTATCAGCAAGGTTATTGTATGGCTGAAATTGATTTAAATGAATTAACCCAGATAAAAAACAGTAAAATGGGATATTTCCCTGGTTTTAAAAGAACTGATTGGATTAATTCGCTAGCTAACAGCTAAGATATGTTTAAATTAATTGATATACTTCTGGCTATTTCATTGCTCATTAATTCCAAAGAAATCCATTACGTTTACAAATATTGGCTGAATTACAAATATTCCCTCTTTGTTAATAAAGCCCCAATCATCACCAATCCTTGCACAAGCTAATCCGTTATGAAAATCGTGAGTATTTTTAAAAATTGGATCAATTATTAATTCTCCTGCTGTATTTATATAACCATAATAGTCAATTATCAATACTTTTGCTAATCCTTCAGAAAAATCAAACGCTCTTTCATAAGCATAGTTATTGATATAATTTCCTTCAGCATTCATATAACGCCACTTATCATTAATTTTCACCCTGATTACTCCATCCTTACAATCACTAACATGATCATAAATAAAATCAAGTACCATATTTCCCTCTACGTCAATGGCTCCCCAATTTGATATTCTTTTTACAGCCACAATTCCTTCTGAAAATTTTCCTACATTTTCATAAGCACAAGGAATAATTAACTTTCCCTGTGCATTTAAAAAACCACACAAACCATTTTGCATCACTTTAAAAATACCATTCCCATCATATTCAATCTTATTATAAGATGGTTGAATCACAAATTTTTCCTCCCTATTTATTACACCCCATAAACCATCTTTTTTAACAATTGCATATTGATCTGTAAATTCCTTGGCTCTGTCATATTCAGGTTGAATAACCCACTCCCCATTTCTATTAATATATCCGTAACCACCTTTATATTTTACACAAGATAAACCATCTTTAAATACAATAGCATCCTTGTATACCGGTTGTATTACAATATTACCCTCCATATCAAAAAAACCATAACCTGATCTTTTTTTAAAAAGTGTACGACCTTCACTAAATTCTTTAATTTCGTCTATTGTATAATCAATAACTAGCTTGCCTTCTTTATTAATTAATCCGTTGTATGTACCAGAACTAACAATGGAATATCCATTTTTAAAACTAGTCGCATCTTTAAATTGATGAGGAATTACATCCTTACCCTCCAAATTAACAAATCCATATTCATTCCAGTCTCTGTATTTAAATAAACCATCAGAATAGTCAAATATCAGAGTTTTTGAGTCATTATAATAAGGAGCAAATGCCACTGCAGGAGTAAACTTAATATCATATTCATAATTTAAAACAGTATTACCTTCACAATCAATTAGGCCCCATTTATCACCCTTTTTAACAAAGGCATATCTGTAATCTTGACCTGAAACATAAAATGTAATTAATAGACAAATTATTAGAAATAAATATTTCATATTTTAAAATATTAGGATGGTTATTAAAAAAGGAACTCTACTCCTATTTGAAAATCAGTATAATTTAATTCAAACTTATTCAAATTTCGTTCAGTATTAGCTTTTACAATATTAATAGCACCATAGGGTTGCAATTTAACCTCCCGGAACCTTAAACTCACACCCCCTTGAAGCTTACCGCCAAAGTTCGATGCTGAATACTCTTCAAACTTAAGTTTATTGTATGTAACTCCTGGTGAAAGAAAAAAAGAATGTCTGCCTGAAGCAAAGGGAAAATAAAATTTAGGGGCAAATCCAGGTGCTATTTTAGTATACGAAAAATAAAATTCATCTTCTCCATAAATCCATTTGGGAGCCCAGGCTCCTTCAATAAAAAATGACAAATAAATATTTGTTTTTACAGAAAAATTCAACGAAAACTTAGCATTATAATTAATAACTATCTCTTCAATTCCTTCATCAATATAATAATCCTCAAACTGAGTATTTATATAGTCATTTACATCTCCTGGATTAAAAATACCTACACCCAAACCTACGCCTACATATATATTTTTGTTATAATTTACAGTTTGTATTCCTGAATAGAAATCTTGCGAAGAACAATTAGAAGTTATTATAATAGAAATAACAACCCCCAGAATAATTTTTCTCATATAGTTAACAGTTAGAAAGCTAAAATTACATAAACGTCATAAAAAAAACAACTCAATACCAACCTGAAAATCAGAATAAATATATTTTGGTAAAATAGTTACATCACTGTGCATTGTTCTTGCAATGTTCGATGCAGCAAAAGGTTGAACCATGATTGTTTTCGATTGAAAATTAATGCCTGTTCCAAAACTTAATCCTTCGTTAAATACATGATAACCTGCAAAATAAAAAAATGGCTCAAATAAATTTACTCAGATAAAAAACAGCAAAATGGGATATTTCCCTGGTTTTAAAAGAACTGATTGGATTCAATCTCTGAAAAAATAAACAAGCTATTGCTATAATAGCCCTATCCTATTTGATTATAATGCACAAAAATCAGCTTTTTTGTTTTATTTGTAAATCAGCAATAATGTATAATTTCTTTTAACATATAAATCATTTCAAGCCCCGAAAATTAATTTTACATTTACACCTTCATTATTGAAAATATACCAAAATCTTACCTGCTATGAAACCCTACCCAATCCTAACCTATTAAAGGAAAAGTACCTTTGAACATATTTTAATTACCCAAAGTTCAAAAAATTTAGGATAGCAAGTTTATATGATTGAAAAATATTTAAAGCAAAGCGAATTTACCGACTTTGAAGATTTTAAGGCCAATTATGAATTGGTGATTGCAGAGGATTTTAATTTTGCATACGATGTGGTTGATGGATGGGCTGCTAAAAGTCCAAATAAAAGAGCCCTGCTCTGGACTAACGATAAAGGAGAAAGTCGCTCCTATACATTTAGTGATCTAAAAGAGATAACCGACCGAACAGCAGGTTATTTTTCGTCTCTTGGAATACAAAAAGGCGATATGGTTATGGCTATTTTAAAACGTCGTGCTGAGTTTTGGTTTACCATTATTGCGTTACATAAAATAGGAGCAGTCATTATTCCTGCCACCCACTTGTTAACTTCAAAGGACATTATCTATCGTGCCAATGCGGCTACTATTAAAGCCATTATCTGCGATGGAGATGATATCATCCTAAATCATATTGAAGGAGCAATGCCAGAATCTCCATCCATTGAAAAACTAATTTCAATAGGTCCAAAAATTCCGGAAGGATGGGAAGATTTTCAGGAAGGAATTAAGAATGCAAAACCATTTGAACGTCCTGTGAATCCAACCAAAAATGATGATCCCCTGATTGTTAGTTTTACATCAGGTACCACAGGAGATCCAAAGATGGTGATTCTGGATAGTGTTTATCCTTTGGCACATATTGTTACGGCAAAGTATTGGCAAAACCTGCACGAGGAAAGTCTTCACCTGACCATAGCTGATACCGGATGGCTAAAAGCGGTTTGGGGTAAATTGTACGGACAATGGCTTGTTGGAGCCAGTGTATTTGTTTACGATCACGAAAAATTTACACCTGCAGCAATATTGGAAGTGTTATCTAAATATCAGGTAACCTCACTTTGTGCTCCACCAACAATATTTCGCTTTTTAATCCGTGAAGATTTATCGCAATACGATTTATCTGCATTGGAATGGTGCACCATTGCCGGAGAAGCATTAAATCCGGAAGTGTACGACAAATTTTACAGTTTAACAGGTATTCAATTAAGAGAAGGTTATGGACAAAGTGAAACAACACTTACAGTATTTACTTCTCCCTGGGTTACACCAAAACCAGGTTCAATGGGTTTACCGAATCCACATTATAATATCGACCTATTAACTCCTGAAGGATTACCAGCTAAGGCAGGAGAACATGGCCAAATTATTATTCGATACGAAAAAAACTATCCTACCGGACTATTTAAAGGTTATTACAGAAATCAGCAACTAACAGATGAAGCTATGTCTGATGGTATTTATTATACCGGCGATTTAGCATGGAAAGATGAAGACGGATATTTCTGGTTTGTAGGTAGAGCCGACGATGTGATTAAGAGTTCTGGGTACCGCATAGGACCATTCGAAGTTGAAAGTGCATTAATGACCCATCCGGATGTAGTGGAATGCGCCATTACAGGTGTTCCTGATGAAATAAGAGGTCAAGTTGTTAAGGCAACTGTGATACTTGCACAAGAATGTAGACATAAAGCAGGTCCTGATTTAGTAAAAGAATTGCAGGATCATGTTAAAGCAGTAACTGCTCCATACAAATACCCTCGCTTAATAGAATTTGTTGAGGAATTACCCAAAACCATCAGTGGTAAAATAAGACGCGTTGAAATAAGAAAACAGAATCTAAACTAACAAGTAAAATTTGTTTGTTAGTATTTAAATTGCTTCCCATCAGTAGTATTTTTGGGAAGCAATTTGAAAATAATTATATTTTATTGATCTAAAAAAACAACTCTACCCCAACCTGGAAATCAGAATATATATACTTTGGAAGAACAGTAGTATCTCCATGCATTGTTCTGGCAATATTCAATGCCGCAAAAGGTTGAACCATTATTGTTTTCGATTGAAAATTAACGCCTGTTCTAAACCTTAATCCTTCATTAAATGTATGATAACCACTAAAATCAAAGTATGAAAATTTAGCTCCCATCGAACCCCAAACAGAATGGCGGCCACTACCAAACGGAAAGTGTTTTTTTACATCAAAACCGGGTGAATATATTGTAAAAGTATTACTATCTCCTAATAAGCACCATTCTGACCCGGCTGTTATTTCAGCATACAATGATAAATCCATGTGCTTTCTTAAAATAAAGTTTAATGATACATTACCCCAAAAACCTGGGAAAATATCACATTCAAATCCATATTCATTTAAATCGTCTTCTGTCTTAAAATGAGTATTCAGGTAATATTGATCGTATAATGAAATCCCAACGCCAATCCCAAGATAAAATGTATTACTATCTCTAAAGAAAAAATTATCTTTTTGCTGCTCTTGACCTAAAATCTGAGTAAAAAAAATCTGACCTAAAAATATGATTATGATCTTAGCTCTCATCTATTATTTGGCATAATGAATATATAAGTTACGAAGAATAATGATTTAGTTAAAGCAACTTTTTATAAAAAGCAATATTGTAGAATGTATGCTTTTAATCTACTAAAGGATTTGGTGTATTGTAAACAAAAACTCTAGAGGATGAAAGATTTAATAATAGAAAAAAATATTGCTAAGGAAAGATATTACTGGTTATTTAATCTTGAAAAAAGCTGCCCTCATATGTTGAGGACAGCTATAATGCATAATTAATTTTTAACTAATCGATAAGCCTTATTACCTACTTTAAGTATATAATAACCTGAAGTAAAACTTGATGTACCTATTTGATTCTCTCCAACATAAACCTGTTGTTGAAATACAACACTACCTGAAAGATTATAAATAGTAGCAATCGAATTTACGGGTGAGTTAATATATATTTTAGTATCAAAATTTGTAGGATAAACTTCATAATCGTCTGAATATGTTTCCAAAACAGAGGTTGGTGTATAATTATAAGTTTCCTTAGAGTAATTAACATAAGAAGTGGAAAGATCATCCCAATTTTGAGTTATTCTGGTTACTATGTTTGATGTACCATCCTGGTATGTTATATCGTACAACTGCCCCCAATCCATTTGCCAGTTTTCATCTCCTGTATGACTTTCATTTTTTTCTTCAGTCAGATTTCCATTTGCATCGTAAGTTTCAGTGGATTTTGTTCCATATGTCAATACTCCACTGGTATAATCATTGGATATTGTATAAGTCATCAGTGCTGAATAATAATATTCCCAATAATATAACGAAAGCCAACTTGAACCATCCCAATATTCTTCTAACTCTGTTTCCATATCTGCAGATTGCCCCCATGTCCATCTGTAATCATTTACCCATTCTGTATCCCATACCTGATATGTCTCTATTGTTGTAACAGGCACTCCTCCATTTGTTCCATCAGGATACTCACCTACCATTTTTTCTGAATTGGTATAATTTGCATCATCATAAATATCGCCGGAGCCATTATATTCTTGATAAGTATATGAATACGGATAACTATTGTTAACATGACTACCAGAATTCCAGATATACCAGCTTACATTAATATAACGACCTGCTAATACAAAATCACTTCCATTATGAGTGTATTCAAAAGCACCATCCAAAACATCACTAGCATCATAAAACCATTCATTTTTAGATTCTGGCACCCATTCGCCACCAGCTCGATCATAATAAATTTCTACGGTTAACAGATCCCCTGAATATGTATATTCAGTTTTATACCCATATTGTTCAACCCAACCGGAACCTTGAACATACATTGAGGATATTTCAGAAATTATGTTATCATCAGAATCATATGCCAAATCATATTTAAATCCACTAATTACAGTCCAATTACTGCCATCCCAAGAAGATGCAGTCATTTCAATTAATTCACCATAATTATTATAAGTAAACGTCTGCTTGTAAGAGTCAGTTGTAATAATAGTTACCGTTCCATTGGAATTGGTTTCATATTCATAATACATTGTACTTTCAGTATACCATGCACCTCCATCCCATAATTCATAAAGGATACTAGTTGGCTGAAGTTCGACTTGAGAGCTTTTTAAAAGACTATTTTCTTTTTTAATATGTTCTGTTTTTTTATGAGTGAACGGATTCACTTTTTTTGCTGATAGGCTAAAGCAAACCAAAAATGCAAATAGAAGAGTAATTGTCCTTTTCATAGTAGTAATTTTAAGTGAGTATATACCTGAGTCTAACAATTGAAAAGTACAAATTGTTGCCGTAAAAATCAATATAGAATATTGATCATCAATGTTTTAAAGTTCTTTTTCCGGAATGTAAAATACTTGAATAAATCACTATGTTAAATTAAAATACAATTCTTATGTGATGTAGATTGGTTTATCAAAGAGAGTATATTAAAACATTCTTTTAAATAAAGAAGAAGCCCACTTGAAACAGCAAAAACATTGTTCTCGTTATATATATATTATCATATTCAACCAAACTAGATCTATCATTGTCTTAATTAAAAATTCTTGATATTTAAAAACTTTCATTACTTTGGCGCACTAAGACTCCCCTTTATTTATTAAAGAGAAAAAACTATTAAAATGAACTCAATTTTAAACAGAAACTTATTTTTTGTAAAAGAGCATGTTGGTATGTTTAAAGCTGCTAACAATTATGACATCTATAATCCGGAGAATCAAGATATGATGATGACTTGTCGTGAGGAAAACTTAGGTTTTTTCACTAAGTTATTGAGATTTACAGATTATAAAAGAATGACACCTTTTAATATTGAGATTAAAACATCAGCAGGAGAAAAAGTATTAACTGTAAAAAGAGGTGTTGCTTTTTTCGTTTCTAAAGTTGAAGTGTTTGATGAGAACGATCAATTAGTAGGTACTTTCAAACAAAAATTCTTTTCAATTGGAGGTAAATTTAACCTTTTTGATGCCAATGAAAATATGCTTTGCACATTAAAAGGGAAATGGACCAGTTGGGATTTTAGATTCATAAAAGATGAAATAGAATTTGCTCATGTAAGTAAAAAATGGGCAGGAATAGGCAAAGAACTTTTCACTACTGCAGATAATTACATGCTAGAAATTGATCAACGTGTACCGGAAGACAGTCCGATTAGAATTATGATTCTTGCAGCTGTAATGTGTATTGATATGGTTTTAAAAGAATAGAAACATACTTTTCTTAAAATATAAAGAGTCAGAAATCGTTATCCTGTATAGCATTTCTGACTCTTTATATTTCCATATATTAAGCAATTTATAACATTTCTTAAAATCATTTAATCAAACAAATTCTTAGTTTAGGAGTTTATTGTTTAACAGCATTAAATATTAGCATATGTCAGGTCACCATCATCACGATCATCATCATAAAAAGCATGAGAAGAAGACTCTTTGGGTTGTTTTATTGACTGCAATTACAATGGGTGTAGAGATATTATTTGGTATAACAACCAAATCAATGGCTTTACTTGCTGATGGTATACATATGGGCTCTCACGTTTTAGCTATTGGATTAAGTTGGTTGGCCTATGTAATTGTAAGAAAAGTATCCAACAGTGAAAAATACAATGGTGACTCTAATAAAATACTTTCCCTGTCGGGATATAGCAGTGGATTAATCCTGCTTATATTTGCTTTTTTTATTTTAATTGAAGCATTTCAACGTTTTATAAATCCTGAAGTGATTATCTATAAAGATGCCATCTTAGTGGCTATTATTGGATTGGTTATAAATATTGCCAGTGCCTTTTTACTTCATCACGACCATGAGCATTCTGATCATAATATCAGGGCTGCATATTTACATGTTATTGCAGATGCACTGACCAGTGTGTCGGCTATCGTAGGATTAATTGTTGCCATGGTTTGGGATATTGCATTTATCGATCCAATCGTTGCTATCCTTAGTTCAATAGTCATTATTAAATGGTCAGTAGGCTTATTGAAAGACAGTGGAAAAGTTTTACTTGATATGGAAAATAAAGAATAAACACCATATTTAAAATTAAAAGGGACAATCTCTTTGTTGAATAATACAGTCAAAATTTCTGATTTTTTTTAGTAAATTGCTCTGGCCTAAAATTACAAACCCAGAGAAAACTTACTGATGGAACCTGACAATGACCTTATTAAACAACTTGAAAAGCGACTTGAGTCACTGATTAAGAAGCAGCAAGATTTTAATACTGAGATAAACTCAATAAGAACTGAATTAAACCATCTAAAAAGCAGTAATCAACAAACACAACCTATTGCTAAAAAAGTGGTTGAAAGTTCATCTACTACAATTAATGACAGATATTCTATTTCTTCCGAAAGAGAGGTTAAAGAAATAAAAACAACGTCTTATAATGAAAGTAATCTTATTTCAGGGTTAGAAACAAAATTTAAAAAAGCCGGTAGTAAAAACAATCTTGAAAAGTTCATTGGTGAAAACCTGATGAACAAAATAGGTATTGTTATTACAATTATTGGGTTGGCAATCGGTACAAAATATTCCATCGAGCATGATTTAATAAGTCCGTTAACACGAATAATTACAGGTTATACATTTGGAATTGCATTATTATTAATTGGAATTAAGTTACGTCCAAAGTATAAAAATTATAGTGCAGTATTAGTTAGCGGGGCAATGGCAACCATGTACTTTATTACATTCTCTGCTTATAATTTTTATGAATTAATTTCTTTATATGTCACCTTTGGCTTAATGGTTATCTTTACCGTTTTCACCGTTTTAGCTGCATTATCTTATAATCTTCAAGTCATTGCTCACATTGGATTGGTTGGAGCGTATGCCATTCCATTTTTACTAAGTAATAACAGTGGAAATGTTCAGGTTCTTTTTGCCTACATGGCAGTAATCAATGGTGGTATACTATTTATCTCATTTAAGAAATATTGGAAGCAACTTTTTTATGTTTCATTTTCAATAACATGGTTAATATACTTAGCGTGGTTTATACCTGATTATTCAGTTAATAATCATTTTGGAGAGGCTCTTATGTTTGCCTCCATATTCTTTATTTCATTTTATGTTACATTTTTAAGTTATAAGCTGATTAAGAATGAAATATTTAATAAAACAGACATTATACTGCTCCTCACAAACTCATTTATTTATTACGGATTAGGTTACGGTATTATAGAAAGTAACACAAAATATGAATCCTTACTTGGCTTGTTTACACTTTGTAATGCCATCATTCATTTTATTGTAGGCTATACAGTATTTAAACAAAAACTAGCAGATAAAAATTTATTTTATGTTATCATTGGATTAGTACTGGTTTTTATCACTACAGCTATTCCTGTACAGTTAGAAGGAAACTGGGTAACATTACTATGGGCAGGACAAGCAGTAACTTTATTTTGTATAGGTAGATCAAAGAAAATAAACTTTTATGAATTGATTTCCTACCCAATTATTATTCTTGCCTTTTTTAGTTTATTGCAAGATTGGATTGTTGATTATTCTCCGGCTTATTATGAAACAGACGATAGAATTGCCATCATTTTTAATATTAATTTTTTAAGCTCTGTATTATTTATCGGAGCATATGCTTTAATGCAGTTTTATAATAATAAATACTCTAACTCTGAAACTAAGTATCCAAAAATAACCAACTTTGTAAATTACTTAATTCCTTCAATTCTAATATTTACGGTCTACTACAGCTTAAGAATGGAAATCGCACAATATTGGAATCAGGCTCTTGTTGACAGTAAAATATCTTATACTCCCGAAGGAGAAACATATGCCAGCTTTCATAAAGATTATAATCTTGAAAAGTTTAAAATTATATGGTTATATAATTACACATTTATATTCCTTTCAGGCTTATCATTTTTAAATATATTTAAAATTAAGCGAAAAAGTCTGGGTTACAGTTTAATTGGAATTAGTATCCTCGCAATAATATTATTCTTATCAGAAGGCATCGTAACTTTAGGCGAACTTCGGGATAGTTATGTTGAACAAACACTAGCCAGCTTTTACAAACGTGGGTTTTCATGTATTACAATACGTTATTCTAGTATAGTATTGCTGGCATTATTGGTATATTCATGTTTAAAATTACAACAAGAATTTCCTCTCGAAGAAAAACTCAAACAATATTTTGAGCTGTTTATACATGCTATTATACTAACGGTATTGAGTAATGAACTTATCACATGGCTTTCAATAAACCATGCTGAAGTAGCCTATAAAACAGGACTTAGTATTCTTTGGGGCGCATATTCATTGGCAATGATAATCATTGGTATTGTTCAGAAAAAACAATACTTGAGAATTGCTTCTATGATTATATTTGCAGTTACCTTACTAAAATTATTCTATTACGATTTAAGTAACCTTGGCACCCTTCAAAAAACTATTGTTTTTGTATCACTGGGAGTATTATTATTAATCATATCTTTCTTATACAATAAATATAAAAACATCATTAATGAATAAAATCAAACCTATCACTTTTATTTCAATGATGCTCCTTTTGTCTGTACAATTATGGGCAAAAATGGAAGATTATGAATATAAAAGACCTCTAAAAAATATTACAGAAGGGTGGCACTCTGTTGTTTTACCCAATGATATTTTTGACAAAACGCAACAAAGCTTAAATGACATAAGAATAATAGGTATTACTAATACCAATGACACTGTTGAGGCACCATATATTCTTAAAGTCAATGGTCCTAAAAAATCTTATTTTGAATATCCATTTGAACTAATAAACCGTGTTAAAAAGGGAAAAACCTTCTATTTCACTTTTAAAACCGAAGATTTAAAAGCCATCAATAATATAAAGCTGGACTTTAAAAACAAGAACTTTGATTGGCATATTAAACTACTAGGCAGTAATAATCAGAAAAACTGGTATACAATAGTCGATAATTACAGAATACTTTCTATTCATAACAATGAGGTTGAATATAAATATTGCAATATCAGCTTTATAACTACACAGTATAAATACTATCAGTTAGAAATTCCATCTTCAGAAACTCCTATTTTAGAAAATGCCAAACTAATTCAGCAATCAGAAGAAAATGGTATTTCTGATACAATTGTAATTAACAACTCACTGCTGACGATAACTGCAAAAAATCTTAAAACAGAAATCAAAGCTAAACTCCCGGAATACATTAGAGCCTCAGAAATAGCAATAGATGTTCTGAATGACTTTGATTACTATAGAGATATAACTATTAAATATATAAAAGACAGTATCAAAACAGAAACAGGCTTGCTTTATGAAACTGAATTATTATCAAACAGCAATATAAACTCACTTGAGCATAACTATTTTCCAATTAAGAGCACTAACCTTAACAACGTAATTATTAGCATTAAAAACGACCACAATCAACCATTAGATATTGATAATATTAAGATCATATGTCACCAGCACATCCTAGTTACTCGATTTACTCAAGAAGCAAATTACTATTTATGTTATGGCAAAAAATGGGCTGGCAAACCAAAATACGATATTGAAAAATTTACTAGTCAAATTCCGACTGAACTTCTTCCTGTAAAAATTGGACAGGAGGAGAAAATTAGCAAGTTGCCTAAAAATCAAACTAAATCTTTATTTAATAAGTATTGGTTATGGGGTATCATGATACTGATAATCGTTTTACTTGGTTGGTCTTCGAAACAATTAATTAATAAAACAAAAGAATAAATGCATAAATACCTTATCCTTATCCTATTATCAATACACCTATCCTGCTATTGTCAAGACAATAATTCTGAAGTATTAAATTACAATACAATTGTAAATTTTGATGGTAAAAATATTAATAACACATATGAATATGAAATAAAGATTAACAATGGAGCAGGCACAAAAAACGCAGAAGTTGAAATATACTATCAGCTTAAAAATCCGCCTAAAAACCTCACTGCAGAAATCTTTGATATCTTTGGAAATAAAGTTCGTTCTTTAAAGAAGAAAGAAATTGTTGTCAGAACTCCATGGAGTGAAGGAAATTTTCATACAGATCATAGAGTACAAACATTTAAACTAATTCACAATCAGTTTCCCTATATCATTAAATACAGTTATACTGAACAAGAAAACGACTATTTATCAATTGCACAATGGGCTCCTATTGTTTATCCTGATATAAAAACTGTCAATGCAAAGTTGGTTGTTAATGTTCCTCATAATACACAGCTAAATATTTATCAGCAACAAATAGATTCTGCTAAAATAGAAACCTTAGAAGAATTAGATACTTACACATGGGAGGTAAAAAACTACACATGTTCTGATTATGAAAGCTATTCTCCTCACTTTAGCAATATCACGCCAATGGTAAATATAATGCCAGATTTATTTCATTACGGAATAGATGGGCATGGAAAAACATGGAAAGAATTTGGAGATTGGAAAGCTAATCTCATTAAAGATCTTGATAAATTAACTTCAGAAGAAATAAATAAAATACATCAATTAACTGATACAATTTCAAATACAATTGAAAAAATAAAAGTGCTTTATCATTATATGCAAGATAATACCAGATATATCAACATTTCAATTGATAAAGGCGGCTTAATTCCATACCCCGCTACTTATGTGTGCATGAATCGTTTTGGTGACTGCAAAGCTTTATCAAATTACATGAAAGCTTTGCTTAATGAGATAAATATTGAAGCTTTTTATACAACAATCTATTCAGGTTTAAAACCAGCTAAAGTCAATCCCGATTTTCCTTCTCATCAATCAAATCATATTATTTTATGTGTTCCTGTAAATAATGATACGATATGGTTAGAATGTACTGATAAGTCTTCTCCTTTTAACTATTTAAATTCGTATACCCAAAATCGTTATGCATTAACCATTCAACAAAACAAAAGTAAACTGGTAAAAACACCTAAACACGATATTAATAAAGCTATAGAATCATATACTACCCACGTAAAAATTGATGATAATAATAATGTCACATTTAATTGTGTGGCAAAAGTTTATGGAAATGAATTTGACAGATTAAAATCCTTTGACACTCATTTATCAAATAAAGATAAGGAGCAATATATTGATCACATGGGACTAATTCACAAAGCTGATATTTCAGAATTTAATATTGAACGCCCCAATAGAGACTCAACCTGGTTAACTTTAGAGCTAAGTGGAAGTGCCCAGTCTATAACAGAAAACTTAGGCTCAAGTGTTTTATTACAATCATTTAAATCCATAAAGCACCATCTTGAATTACCCGAAAAAAGAGTAAATGATGTATTTGTATATTATCCGATTAATAATTGTGATACCCTGATTTATGAATTTCCACAAAAGATAAATGAAGTAAAAGGAATCTCAAACATAACCATTAATTCAAACTTTGGTACTTATACAAGATCATTCTCTATTGAAAATAACAAACTCATCATATCCAGAACATTCATATTAGAACAAGGATTTTATTCCAAATCAGAATATAAAGATTTCTATGAATTCTTTACTAAGTCAGCCAGTCTGGATAATCAAAAATTAATGATCAATTAAATCAAAACTAATAATAAAATCAATCTAGAATTATGAAAAAAAAGTGGTATCTACTAATTTCAATACTGTCTATAACTTCATTGAATACTATAGCTCAAAGGCCTCCTGAAGAGTTTGGTGCAGATATGTACATTGACAAATGTGAATTTGAACCAGATGCTCCTGCTGTTGTATTATTTGATAAAGGAGAAGTCCATTTTGTCAGAAATGAAGGCAGTTTTGACATAAAGTATACAAGACACAAAAGGGTTAAGATATTTAAAGAAGCAGCATTTGATCAAGCAGAAATAGAAATACCTCTTTACATTGGAAACCAAGCAATTGAAGTTGTAGAAGATATTAAAGCTACAACATACTATTATGATGGTAAAATAATAGAACAAACAGAATTAGATCCTGGTCAGATTTTTAAAGAACCCATAAATAAATTCTGGTATCAGAAAAAGTTTGCAATGCCAAACCTTAAAGAAGGTTGCATCATTGACTATAGCTACACTGTAATTTCTCCATTTATTTTCAATCTTCCTGACTGGGATTTTCAGTCTGACATTCCTACAATTTATAGTGAATATCAAACCAATATGATCCCATTCTACACCTATACCTATAGAGCACAAGGATTTAGCGCCTTTGATATTTTTGAAAGCAAGGAAGCCATGGGTATAGAAAGGCAGTTTATGAATCTGACTTTTAAAGATATGAATTACACTTTCGGACTAAAGAATATCCCATCCTTTACAGATGAAAGTTTTATCTCTTCAAGAGAAGATTATATAAAAAAAATAGACTTTCAATTATCAGAAGTAAACTATCCTTCAGGCTATTCTAAAAAGGTTTTAACTACCTGGCCAGCATTAGCTAAAGATTTAATGGACCATGAGGATTTTGGAAAATATATCAAAAAATCACAAAAACTTGGCAGCAAGGATTTTCTGCGCCTCCAAGGAAAACCAGATATGGAGAAGATTGAAACTGTTTTAGATTACATGAAACACAATTACAAGTATAATGGTAAAAACAGTTTCTCTGCCACTCAAAGCATGAAAGAATTTACTACTCAAAAAACAGGTAACAGCGCCAATATAAATCTTATGGCACTTGGAATTTTACAAAGTCTTGGAGTAAACTGTAAACCCGTTATTATTAGTACCCGGAACCATGGCAAAGTTTATGAAAATTTTCCATTTGCAGACTTATTTAATGATGTTTTAATAATCGCTACTGTTGGAGAAAAAAAGCTAATTCTGGATGCCACCGATCCTTATTGCCCAACGAATCTTATACCTGCAAATTGCTGCAATGGTAAAGGCTTTATAATTGACGAAGAAAAAGAACAGTGGGCTAGTATTTATAACAATACACCTTCTAGGGATATTATTGTTTTATATTATAACTACAATCCGGAAACTGGTATGCTGGAAGGAAATGCTAAAGTAAAAACTTCAGGTCACATTGCCATTGAAGAAAGAAAAAGTTATTCCGCCAAAGAAGATAAATTCATTGAGCAAATAAATTCAAATGGCTTAAAGGTAAATGATAAGATTACTATTACATCAGAAGAAAATAATGCAATATTTGATTATGAGTTTGCATTTACCAGTGAAGTGGACCAAATTGAAAATCAAATTGTTTTTTCACCGTTAATGAAACTTCCGGTACAAGAAAATCCTTTTAAGCAAAAGAAGAGAGATTATAGTATAGATTTTATTTATCCTTTTGTAAGAGGATTTCAGGCTAATATAAAATTACCGGATGGTTACAAAATAGAAAAATTACCATTAGACGCCATCAGAGACAGTAAAAACATTGCTTTTAACTATAAAATAATACAACAAGACGATAATACACTGATAATATCATCTAGCTATCAAATTAAAAAACCTATTTATCCGGCATCGGCATATAATGAATTGAAATTATTTTATAAAACACTTACCGAGCAACTTAATCAAAGTATTGTGATCAGTAAAATGTAAAAGATTTCAATTGATTGACCATAACTATTTATTACAATACTATTTCAAGATTACCAATATATCTAAACAGAAAACGGCGTCCTTATTGGACGCCGTTTTTATATCATCAATAAAAATGATTAGTTCATTAACTCTGCTAATTTTTCTTCTAAAGCAGGACCTCTTAAGTTCTTAGCAATAATTTTACCTTCTTTATCTAATAATAAAGTAAAAGGAATACCTTCAACACCATAAGTCTGAGCAATATCTCCTTTTGCATCAATAACATGATTCCAAACTAAACCATCTTCTTCAACAGCTTGTTTCCATGCTGCAGAATCTCTGTCTAAAGAAACACTTAATACATCAAATCCTTTTGAATTAAAAGCTTTGTAAGCTTCTACAACATTTGGATTTTCTGAACGACAAGGTTTACACCAAGATGCCCAGAAGTCAACTAAAAGATATTTTCCTTTTAATGACGATAAAGAAATAGCTTCACCATTAATGCTTTCTAATGAAAAGTCTGGAGCCACAGCGCCAATTTCAGTAGCTTTTTTTGCATTTTCAGCCTTTTCCATATTCGTAAAAATATCCTTTAAGCTGGTCACATACATATGCTCTCCTAAATTAGCTTCAAACTGACTTACTAATTCTTTAAATTCATCAAAGTCTAAATCTCTGGCAGCCTGATTAGCTAAATAAGCACCTACAACATTACTTGTATTATCTTTAACAAACTTGATAAAGTAAGCTTTTTGCTCTTCAATCAATTCATTTGCCTCAACTTTTAAAGCTTCCATAGTTTCTTTTTCATTAGCCATCATAGCTTTTTGAAATTCTGACTGAAGCTCTTCTAATCTTGTTCTTCCTGGTAAATCTTTTACAAAGTTTGTAAAAATTTCGTTTGTTGGAGAACCAGAGATTTCAGCATCTGTAATTTTATCTTTATCAGCAATATTAATATTAATATTGCCATTTTCTCCAAACAACATAACAGGAGTTTGAATATCATCAATAAATACTAAATACACCTGAGGTTCATCTTCACTACCTGTAAATGTAAAAGTACCTGCTGTAATCTGAGTAGTATCAATATTCGCTGGTCGACCGTTTTCTATTTTAGAAAGTATAGCTTGTCCTTCTTCTACACCTGCAATCGTTCCTGTAATTTTGTATTCCTTTTGCTGACATGCAACAAAAGATATGGCTAATAAAGCCACAAATAATAGTTGTTTCATTATTCGCATATTAAGTTATTTTCTTTTTTTATGGTCGTTATTAACCAGTTTTTGAATTTATTTAATGATATGATTAAAATACATATTTAATAGTTCCTGAGCAGCAGCAAAAGAACTCGTTTCTTCATTGGTAACTTTTTCTTCCAATACTTCTATTGCTTTTGAAATATCTTTGTTGTGATAAAAATTAAATTGTAATGCTTCATTAATTGATTCAAACATCCAATACTTTGACTGTTCACTCCTTCTCTTAATGAAATAACCATTATCCTTTGTTTTATCAGCATATTTCAATACCATATCCCATAAGTCTGCTACTCCGGTTTTCTTAAGAGCAGAACATGTCTTTACTTCCGGAATCCATCCTGACTTAGTTGGAGGGAAAAGATGCAATGCACTTGTATATTCAGCTTGAGCCATTGTTGCCCTCTTAATATTATTTCCATCAGCCTTATTAATAGCAATGGCATCAGCCATTTCCATAATACCTCTTTTGATACCCTGCAACTCATCTCCGGCTCCGGCTAACATAATCAACAAAAAGAAATCAACCATGGAATGCACTGCAGTTTCAGACTGACCTACTCCGACTGTTTCAATAAAAATAGTATCAAAACCTGCTGCTTCACACAAAATAATTGTTTCACGTGTTTTTCGTGCTACACCACCAAGGGAACCTGCAGATGGTGAAGGACGGATATATGCGTTCTGTTCTGCAGATAATTCTTCCATACGGGTTTTATCTCCAAGAATACTACCTTTAGAACGTTCACTACTAGGATCTATTGCCAATACTGCTAATTTTCCTCCTTGATTAATAATGTGCATACCTAAAGCCTCAATCAAAGTACTTTTCCCTGCACCCGGAACTCCAGTAATCCCTAGTCGAAGAGAGTTTCCTGCAAAAGGAAGGCACATTTCTATAATTTGTTGAGCTAGTTTTTGATGATCAGGTCGCGAACTTTCCACCAAAGTAACAGCCTGACTAAGCAACCTTATATCCCCTTTTCTGATACCATCAAAAAATTCATCAACAGAAGGTAATTTTCTTTTCTTTTGTAAAAAACGTTGAGCTGCTGCAGAATTTACAGTTTGAACATTTTCAACCCCTTTATTTACTACTAAATGTTTAAAATCCTCATGATTTTCAATATGATCATCGTGATTCATGCTTCTTTTTACTTTTTAAATTGATGCGAATTTACATTTTAATATGCACTTAACCCACATATTAAAGATTATAAATTCATATAAAAGTTTACTAATTTATGAAATAAAAAAGGAGTATCCTTTATGGTACTCCTTAATCAATATATTATATCTTTTTGAAATATTATCTTATTCCGGAACTGTAACTGTTCCTTGAATTCTTAAAAGTATATTACTAGCCAATGGATCATTGGTAATTACTGTAATGGATTTATTTTGACGACCTGACTTACCTCTTGAATTAAATTCTGCTGTAATAGATGTTTTTTCACCTGGTGCAATTACAGTTTTTTCAGGAGTAATAGCTGTACATCCACATGAAGCTTTTACTTTACGTATAATTAGGTTTGATTTACCTGTATTTGTGATGTAGTAGGTATGCTTTGCTAATTCACCCTGTTTAATTGAACCAAAATCAAAGATTTTATTATCTACATTAATTTTTGCAGCATTTGCCTTTTGGTCTTCAGTCCATGTATTAAAATCTTCCTGAATATTAGCATTTACGCTAATTCTGTTTTTGTAATCTACCTTTCCATTAAAAGAAACAAATATCTGATCATAAACAAAACCCCAGTCATTCTTTTTTGCAGCATCATAAGTTGCAACCAATTTTCCTTTTGCTCCAGGTGCAAGAGTTTCTGGTTCTGCTATAATTGTTAAATGATCCGGAACTCTTTCAAATGCTATTTTCACAGGCTCTTCAGAAGTATTGATGATTTCTACTTCTTCTGATTTTGTACCTTGAGGTTCTATTCTTGTAAAACTAATATGTGTTGATTTTAACCTTATTGAACCTAACTCACGAGGATACTCATCCTCTAATGTTTTAGGACGCGGCAGAACTTTTCCTGTAATTCTTAATACGGTATTAGGAGTTTCTGTATTAGCAGTTACAGTTATTGTTTTATTAAAATTTCCGGGACGGTTTGATGGATCAAAAGTAGCTTTAACATATCCTTTACCTCCAGGAGGAATTGGTTGCTTCGACCATTCAGGAGAAGTACAACCACAGCTTGCTCTTACATTATGTATAACGATAGGTTGTCCACCGGTATTTGTAAAATCAAACTGATATGAAACTTTTCCATTTTCTTCCTGAATTTCACCAAAATCATGAAGTGTTTCATTAAAAGAGAAAGATGGTTTGCTATTTTGAGCATCAACAGCTACAAAACATAAAAATGCAATTAAACCTAAAAATAAATTTTTCATCTGTTCAAATTTTGTTTTTAATTGTCAGATGGAACTCACCATGATTAAAAACCTTCTAGTTCGGGAAAGTTCCTTCAAGGGTCGTTTCATGCGTTTAAAATTTTCTTTTGTTGAATGGAACTCACATTAAAGTAAGAATCTAAGAAACACATCTTTAATGCTCATCTCATTTAGAATTATTTTGTCTTAATTAAATTATATTACCAAAAATGATACACAAAACTAATAAAACATATGGTTCTTCAGTTATAATTTTATTGCATTAACAAGTAATTAACTTCATCAAGAAATAAATATTCCACAAAAAAGACCAAACCCTGTTTATAAAAGTTCAAGCCAATGAATTTACTTGTGAATATTCTTACTACATTTTTAACTCCAAATATTTGTACTTATCTTTAATACCTATTATGTATTATTTTCAATAATTATAAATCAATATAAATATAGAAACCATTAACCTATTTAGAAATAATATATTTTATCTAACAGTAAAAAAAATCATTTTATTCCAACCTTTTAATGATAACATTGTTATTTAAATGTTATAGCATTAAAAATATCGTGTAACTATAAATAAAAATTAAGATATGCAATACGATTTAGTTGTTCTGGGCAGTGGCCCGGGCGGTTATGTTGGAGCCATAAGAGCTTCACAATTAGGATTAAAAGTAGCAGTAGTTGAAAAAGCAGAACTAGGAGGAATATGTTTAAATTGGGGATGTATCCCAACTAAATCTTTATTAAAGAGTGCTTCTGTTTATGAATATCTGCAACATGCCGAATCGTATGGAATTAAAATAGAAGGAAAAGCGGAACCTGATTTCGAGGCAATGGTTCAAAGAAGCAGGGGTGTTGCTGATGGTATGAGTAAAGGGATCCAATTTCTATTTAAGAAAAATAAGATTGATGTAATCAATGGATTTGGAAAATTAATCAACAACAAAACAGTTGAAGTTAAAAAGGAAGACGGTAGCACGGAACAAGTTTCTGCAAACCATATACTTTTAGCAACAGGGGCTCGCAGTAGAGAACTTCCAAATTTACCGCAGGATGGAGTTAAAGTTATTGGTTATAGAAAAGCGCTTACTCTTGAAAAACAACCTGAATCAATGATCGTTGTGGGTTCTGGTGCCATCGGTAGCGAATTTGCTTATTTCTATAATACAATTGGTACAAAAGTTACTTTGGTTGAATACTTACCAAACATTGTTCCTTTAGAAGATGAGGAAGTATCTAAACAATTAGGTCGTTCATTTAAAAAAGCTGGAATTGATGTAATGGTTTCTTCTGAAGTATTGAGTGTAGATACATCTGGAGATAAAGTAAAAGCTGTCATCAAAACTAAAAAAGGAGAAGAAACTCACGAAGCTGACATCATTCTTTCGGCTGTTGGTATTTCGCCAAACATTGAAGGAATAGGGTTAGAAGAAGTTGGTATTGAAGTAGAAAAAGGTAAGATTAAAGTTGATGAATTCTACAGAACTTCAGTTGAAGGAGTTTATGCAATTGGAGATATTGTTCCAGGACAAGCGCTGGCACACGTTGCTTCTGCAGAAGCGATTCTATGTGTTGAAAAAATAGCAGGACATTCTCCTGAGCCGTTAAATTATGGAAACATTCCTGGATGTACTTATACATCTCCAGAGGTTGCTTCTGTAGGTATGACAGAGAAAGCTGCAAAAGATGCTGGATATGAGTTAAAAATAGGTAAGTTCCCATTCTCTGCATCAGGTAAAGCAAGTGCTGCCGGTCATAAAGATGGTTTCGTAAAACTAATTTTCGATGCTAAATACGGAGAACTACTTGGCGCTCATTTAATTGGAGCAAATGTTACAGAAATGATTGCAGAATTGGTTGTTGCTAAAAAGCTTGAAACAACAGGTCATGAAATCATTAAATCTGTTCACCCTCACCCTACAATGTCAGAAGCTATTATGGAAGCAGCAGCTGCTGCTTACGATGAAGTAATTCATATTTAATAAGATACTATTATTACTAGGGAGGCTTTTTTTAAGGCCTCCTTATTTTTAATAAACTGGTTTATTAAAACTCATTTTTATACCCCACTGAAGATCTTTTATAAATTTAAAAATCTCTTTTAAAGTAGCCTGTTCCACGTGAGTTAACTTTTTAGGCTCAATAAAATTAGATGCTTCCTTAAAGTCATTTAATATTTCTGAAGATTGGCTTTTTAACCGAACTCCCATCAAATAATAATATGCATGTCTTAACTCTTTATACTTTACCTCATCAATATGTCCCTCCTCAAATAAGGCCTTCATTCGTTGACCTGTATTAGCAACAAGAATCTTATTTTTCAAAGAGTACATACGCATCATATCTACTATAGGATTCATAGCCTTTTTAATATTAAATACCTTTTTTTCATCATTGGAAAAGGTTTTTATATTATTAAATAAGGTAAGTGGCGACTCATATCGTAATGCATTAGTAACCAGATTCATTAAAAACTTTGATGACGTATTATCAATGCAGGTTATCATATGACTATACAATTCATCGAAAAGCTCCTTTTCTCCATATACAAAACGACAGTCAAAGAAAGTTGAGAATTTCGTAACAGTATCTGGTGCTGCCTGATTAATCCACATATCATAATTACGTTTCCAATGAGATAAAGAATGACACCATTGAGGATTTTTTGCCATAAATCCTCCTGTACAAAACTTAAAACCTACATCATTAAGTCTTGTTGAAATTCTATCGGCAAAATCTAAAAACCAGGTTCGAACCAATTCTCTTTGCTCATTTGCCTTATCCTCATAAATAATGGCATTATCCTGATCTGTGGCTAAGGTTTGTTCCTGACGGGCTTCACTACCTATTACCATAAAACAATATTTAGCTGGTGCAGGCCCCATTTCTTTTTGTACACCATCAATAACTCTCAACAATATTTCATCGGCTATTGTAGTTACAATTCTATTTACAATTTCAGCATTTACACCTCTGCCAATCATTAAGGATATCAATTCCGGTACTCTTGCCCATTTTTCTTTAAGATCAAGGATGGTATTTGATAATTTTACAGACTGAATAAAAACTAACGGAGATTGTGCATGCTCTGTTAACAACCTGTACCTACTTAAATATCCAAGACTTTCTGTTCCATCCTGAACTAAAATATACTCCTGTTTTGAGGGATACAATGCCAGAAGTGCTTCATATACCAATGCATCTTTTTGAATGCAAATAACATCTTTATGCGCAACTTCATAAACTGGAGAACAACCATCTTTACCTATAGCTAATGCTTCTTTTACCAATATATCTTTAGAAACAAAAGCTGTCAGTTTATCGTTTTCCTTAATATAGACGCAGTTTACCTGCTTGTCTGCCATTAGAGCTGCAACCTCTTTAATTGAAGTCTGCGGACTACATGATACAAGTAACCGTGGTGTAATAGAACTAATTCTACGAGAAAAAATAATATCTGCATCCATAAAGTTCTCCTCAAACGTAGTATTACGTTTGACAAAGTGAGCATACTCATCATTAAGCATCTTTGTGCCAAACTGAATTGTAAAATGCTGGAAAAACTTATTATAACTGCGACATAAAGCCTTAAACTCATCCTTTTCCAAAGTAAGAATTTCGGTATTCTTTTGAGCTATAACGGTACGAATAGAATAGTGCTTATTTAGAAGAACTGAACTTCCTCCGTAAATAGCACCGTCAGAATAAAGCTCTTCAAGTCTAACCGTATTGGAAGAGTCGTAAAAATAGGCGTTATAAGCGCCTTTAATGACTATATCAACAGTATCCAGTGATGTTTTATCCTGAGTATAAACAGTCTTTTCCTCTTTAAAGATATGATGTTTCATCATATCGGAAACCTCTTTTAAAACTGTTTCCGGAAGTATATTAAAGGGGGCTAATTTTTTAAGAAATTCAACTTTGTTTACCATCTCAGGTCGTCAATTAGTTCATGTAAAATTAAATAACAAACAAAGTACAAATATGACAATTAGTATAATTAGAATTGGGATAACAACTTTTTTTAACACCCCTAAATTTCCTTCTCCTGAAAAATATTTAAACTGCTTATTGTATTCTTTCTCTGAAAACCTTCCTTTACTTTGCAGGTTAAAAAAACAATCTTTGGTTGCCAATGCATCAAAAAAAGCATTATGTTGATTTTCGAATTCTTTTCCAAATAGCATCTTATACAATTCATTAAGCCTTAATAATCTGCCACTTGAACCCACATATAAATTACGAGTATAATACATGGTGCAGAATTTTGGTCGATTTTTCAAGTCTTGTTTTATTCCTGCACGATGAAATCCAACCTCTAGCATTTTCAAATCAAACTTAAGAAAATGACCAACAATTAACGGATTAAATTGATTGAGATCATCACTCAATTTCCGTAACACTTCTTTACGTTTTATACCATTTTTTTCCAAGAAATCAGGTGTAATCTTATGAACATCCATCGCTTCTTTACCCATATCAATTTCACCAGGATTTATATAAAAATCCTGAGATAAAACTTTTTCTCCATTTTTTTTACAGATTATCCATGCTATCTGTAAAATATAAGGCCAATGATCAACTTCATCCGTTGGAGCATTCCAATACCTTGGTTTATCTGATGTTTCAGTATCTAAAAAAAGAATATAGTCGTTCATGTTTTGGCTTAACAATTTCCTGAAACGACAAAAATAATGAGATTAACGAAGATATTTCACTTTTGTTAGTATTTTTTACTATTATTTATCAATCCACAGAATTCGACTGATTTAGAACTTATTAATGCGAGGAATAACAAAGTAAAAGGTTGAGCCTTTCTTTTCTACACTGGTAAACCACATCTCCCCTCCCATAATCTGAACAATAGATTTTGAGATACTCAATCCCAAGCCTACACCTCCATGCTGACTATCATAAAGTTGATCTATACGTCTGAACCTCTCAAAAACAAAACTTTTAAGATCTTCGGGTATACCTATTCCATAATCTTTAACATAGAACATAAAGTAATAGTCATGGCTTAATTCAACAGAAAAAGGAATTTTTCCCAATACCTCCTCCTGGGTAAGAAGATGATAACCAACAGTAATAGTCCCTGAAAAAGAATATTTTATTGAATTACCAATAAGGTTTTGCAATATCTGATTTAATCTTAGCTTATCTGTATAAATTGTTTGTGGTTCGTTTTCAGAATTTGCAGCCCTAATACCCAATTTTGGTTTTCGAAGATGATCAATCTGAATAGAATTTTGTTGAACTATATGATCAATCAACTCAGGTAAATAAATTTCGCTATAATTTAGCTTAATCTCGTTTGAATCAATTAAAGAAAGATCGAGAAGCTCATTTACAAGATTCTCTAATAACCTTGAACTATCATTCACATATTTAATATATTCCGAAAGCTCTTCGTCCTTATTTGCATCTGAAAGAACATCTGTAAAACCAATAATAGAATTCAATGGGGTACGTAATTCATGAGAAATATTGGCTATCAAAGCAGTTTTAACAGCCTCTGATTGAAGTGCCTTATCCCTTGCATCTTCAAGAATACTTTTAAATTTCTTCAACTTACGGTTACTTGCTATCAATGCCAGTACAACCAGCAAAACAAAAAGTATTATAAGAGCATTAATCAAAAACAAAGTACCATAAATCCTGAAAAATGATTTTTGTTTATTTATAACGACTGAGTTCCGGGGTAAAAGAGACTCGTCAATTTTATATTTATGTAACTGTTGTTCATTAAAATGTAAAACTGGTTCGGGATAAATGATTTTTTGAGTTACTTTATTATTACTTAAAACATCTGCAGCCAACTGAGCAACCATCTCTCCATGTTCTATTCCACTATTCTTTTCACCTCCCACTATTCCTTTTATATTATCAAACTTACTTGTAAATATTGGTATATCGCAAGAATCACCTATTTCACTAAGGTATGCCTTATAAGGATTATAACTATTTTTTGAATAGTTCATATCAAACAGATAAACCATTACATCATTCGGCAGCGTTTTTAAGTGATATTTTATAGAATCATTAGGAACATCTTCAATGATGATAAAATGCGGAACTTCATTTACTTTTTCATACTCCTGAATAATCTCTTTATAACCTTGTGATGTTGGAGTATCGTCCAGATATACAATTACATTTTCACGTTTTGGAAAGAAACGATGCATTGAATAAAATAACCATGGCAAACTTCTTAGCTCCAATACCCCATAGGCTCCGATGTGCTCAAACGGATATGGTTTTATATCTGCTATTCCACCAAAAATAAAAGGTTTATTACTAAAGATACTTGAATCCCTATATGAAAGATAAAAATCAACCGCATTATTATCTAAAGCAATTACTGCATCGAAATTTAAGCTATCGTATTTTGTATTTAAATAAGAATAAAACTGATTAAAGGTATTCTCAGAGAAATACCTTTTAGTGTCCATAAATTCATAATAACAATCTAAATTGTCAATAGTATCCAATTTGAGTCTCAACCCTTCAGTAACCCTATCAGTCCAGGAGTATCCAATATGATATGAATTTATAATAAGGATCTTTTTTTGACCTTCTTCATTAGCAAACAACGTATTGCTTGTTAAAAAGAAGGTCAAAATACTTATAAAATAAATTATATACCTTTTATTGTTAGACACCTTGTATATTTTTATAGTAATATACTAAAAATAGTTTTCGATATCTATACTAAAATGCAATCAGTATGAAAAACTACTTCCACCAAAAAATTCTCTGATAATTGATGTTGGAGGAATATTTGAGGCATTTATATGTTTAAAATAACTAAAGAAATGAAGTAAACGATTTGCTTCAGCATATTCAGGTTTTATATTCTCCACTTCCAGTAAAATAGGTTCTGCATAGTGTTTTAATACTGCAAATTCATACAACAATGCCGTATTAAACATTACATCAGCTTCTTCTTGATATGGAAAAATATGCTTATCCTCTCCTCGTCTAACACTTTGCCATCTTGATAAAGTTTCAGCTGCAGAATAATTTCGATATCTATAATCTCTGATAATCCTACGAATCAACCTATTATCTGTTGTTGGTATCCGATTATGATCATCAATATTTATAGACGTTAATGCCGAAGCATAAATTTTAAACTTAAAAGAATCATCAATGGTATGTGTCAATTGCGGATTTAATCCATGAATTCCTTCAATTACCAATATATTATCCTCTTCTAATTTAAGTTTTGTACCATCATAAAAACGTTGTCCTTGTTCAAATGAAAATTTAGGTATTTCAACTTCTTCTCCCTTTAATAATCGACTTAAGTCCATATTAAATTGTTCAATATCCAACGCTTCCAATGATTCAAAATCATAATCCCCATTTTCATCTTTAGGAGTATGCTCTCTATCTACAAAATAATCATCCAATGAAATTGTTTTAGGACGCAGGCCTGATACTAATAGCTGTATCGCTAAACGTTTACTAAAAGTTGTTTTACCACTTGATGAAGGTCCGCTTATAAGAATAATTTTTACATTATCTTTTCTTTCGGCTATCTGATCAGCTATTTGCGCAATTTTCTTCTCATGTAAAGCTTCTGAAACCTTAATCAGTTGTTCTGCATTTTCTGTTTTATGCAATGCATTTAAGTCATTAATATTAGTAACATTCAATACTTTATTCCAATTACTAAACTCCTGAAATATATCAAACATCTTATTTTGAATAATCAGGTCTTCAACATTCTCCGGCTCAAAACGCTTAGGTATCTGAAGCAGAATTCCATTGTAGTATTTATTAACATCAAACACTTCCAAATAACCTGTTGATGGTACCAGATAACCATAAAATGAACCAATAGAGTCTCCTAATTCATAATACGAAGAGTAGGATTGACCTCTGCTTTCAAGTAAACCTATTTTATCCTCGAATCCATTCTTTCTAAAAACCTTAATTACTTTCTCTGTTTCTTTTTTATTGTGTACAAACGGAATATCTTTTTCAACTACAGAGCGCATGTAGTCAACAATTTCAGCGATTTTTTCTACTGATATCTCACCATAACCCTGCAATTCACAATACACCCCCTTCGAAACAGAATGCTCCACCCTTAATTTCACTCCAGGCAAAATGGTTTCAACGGCATGATAAAGAAGAAAAGACAGGCTTCTGATATACATTCTCATCCCATCCGGATTAGTAATATCTATGAATTCTACGGTAAGCGGATTAAAAACCTCAAATGGAAGATCTTGTAATTTATTATTTACTAAAGCACCAAGTATTCTACTTCGAAGTTGAATATCCTGGTCTTCAGCTATTTCTTGTAACGTAATTCCTCTGGAGTATTTTTTATATGTACAATTATTATTGCATTTAATCTTAACTTTTTGTCCCATGATCTGGCTTTGTTTAATACACTCACTAAGTAAGTAATTTTATTACAAACAAAACCTGAATTATCTCAAAACCTTCTATGCTTTTAACTCATCTTTCAGATAAGTTGCAGTAAAGCTTTCCTTATTCTTTATAATCTCTTCTGGTGTTCCTTCGCCAAGTATTTCTCCCCCAAATCGTCCACCTTCCTTACCTATATCAATAATATAGTCTGCTACTTTAATCACATCAAGATTATGCTCAATAACAATTACAGTATTACCCTTATCTACTAAACGATTAAGAACATCTAATAACACTCTGATATCTTCAAAGTGTAAACCTGTAGTTGGTTCATCCAATATATATATTGTTTTACCGGTATCCTTTTTAGCCAATTCACTGGCTAACTTTACACGCTGTGATTCACCACCAGATAAAGTTGTAGATGGTTGCCCCAACGTAATATACCCCAAACCAACCTCTTTAATAACCCTTAATTTATGTGCTATCTTAGGTATATTTTCAAAAAACTCTACAGCCTGATTTATGGTCAAATCTAATACATCGCTGATAGATTTGCCTTTATATCGTACCTCTAAAGTTTCCCTATTATATCTTTTCCCGTGACATTCTGGACATTCAACCATTACATCAGGTAAGAAATTCATTTCTATAACCTGTACTCCGCCTCCTTTGCAGGTTTCACATCTTCCTCCGGCCATATTAAATGAGAATCGGCCGGGTTTATAATTTCTGATTTTTGATTCAGGAAGTCCTGTGAAAAGTTTTCTAATCTCATCAAATACTTTAGTATAGGTTGCAGGATTTGAACGTGGAGTTCTTCCCAATGGAGATTGATCAACGTCTACAACTTTATCTACATGTTCCAAACCATCAATCTTTTTATATGGTAATGGATCTTTTACAGCTCCGTAAACGTGCTGATTTAATATTGGATAAAGTGTTTCATTGATTAGAGTTGACTTACCACTACCTGAAACGCCGGTAACACAGATCAATTTTCCCAATGGGAAAGTCGCGGTAACATCTTTCAGATTATTACCTGAAGCTTTATGCAGCACCAGCTTTTTACCATTCCCTTTTCTTCGAACTTCAGGAACTGCTATTTGCTTTTTATTATTCAGATAATCTGCAGTTAAGGTATTTTGCTGAAGAACTTCCAAAGGCGTTCCCTGAGCCACAACCTCTCCTCCATGCCTTCCTGCAAACGGACCCATATCGATAAGATAATCAGACTGAAGCATCATATCCTTATCATGCTCAACAACTAAAACAGTATTGCCTGTATCCCGTAATTGTTGTAAAGAATGTATTAATTTATGATTATCTCGCTGGTGCAACCCAATACTTGGCTCATCTAAAATATATAAAACATTTACTAACTGAGAACCAATTTGTGTTGCTAATCTTATTCGCTGACTCTCTCCACCAGATAAAGTCATCGCACTTCTATCCATTGACAAATAACCTAGTCCTACATCAAGCAAAAATCCTAAACGACTTCGGATTTCCTTTAAGACTTCGGAAGCAATAGCTTTTTGCTTTTCGCTCATATGTAGTTCAATATCCGAAAACCATTCGGCTAATAAACTCAAATCCATATGAGACAGTTCTGCAATATTTTTATCATTTAATTTAAAATGTAAAGCCTCTTTATTTAAACGTTGTCCGTTACATTCCGGACAAGTAACATTAGTAACGTACTGCATCACCCACTTCTGAGCTTTTTGCGACGTATCATTACTTTGTTGCTGTAGAATATACTTAATTACACCATCGAAACTAATGAAATAATTAGATCCTGAACCTAATGGAGAATTTTTCAATGTCAAAGGTTCACTTGAACCATGTAAAATAGTATCTAATGCATCCTCCGGAATATCTTTAATTGGAGTTTTTAACGTAAATCCATATTTTTCAGCAATAGCTTCAAGCTGCCAAAATATTAATGTGTTTTTAAATTTGCCCAATGGATCAATACCTCCATTATGTATCGATATTGAATCATCAGGAATAACCTTATCTATATCAACATTATCAATTGCACCAAGTCCTTTACATTTATTACAAGCCCCTTGCGGTGAGTTAAATGAAAATGAATGAGGAGCTGGTTCGTTGTATGATATTCCAGTTGTAGGACACATCAACTTTTGTGAATAAAATTTTGCATCTTGTGTTTCTGCATCGAGAATCATCATAATACCTTTTCCATTCTTCATTGCCAAAGCTACAGAATCGGATAAACGTTTGGCATCTTTTTCAGATACCTTGATACGATCAATAACCATTTCTATGCTATGGTTTTTATATCGATCCACTTTATATCCATGACTTAATTCAACAACCTCTCCATCAACTCTGGCATGCAGGTACCCTTTCTTTCTGATTTGCTCGAACAACTCTTTATAATGCCCCTTTCTGTTATGAACCAAAGGAGCCATAATCATTACTTTTTTACCACTAAAGTTATTTTGAATTAAAGACAAAATTTTTTCTGTGGTATATTTCACCATCTTTTCTCCAGTATTATAAGAGTATGCATCAGATGCCCTGGCAAAAAGAAGTCTCAGAAAATCATATATTTCTGTAATTGTGCCAACAGTAGAACGAGGATTTTTATTTGTTGTTTTTTGCTCAATTGAAATCACAGGACTCAAACCTGTTATTTTATCAACCTCAGGTCGTTCCATGTTACCTAGAAACTGACGCGCATATGCAGAAAATGTTTCAATATACCGTCTTTGTCCTTCGGCATAAATAGTATCAAAAGCAAGCGAAGATTTACCACTACCACTTAAGCCGGTTATTACAACAAGTTTATTTCGGGGAAACTCTATATCGATATTTTGCAGATTATGAACCCTTGCGCCCATTACAGACACAACTCCTTCTTCTACATAGTCTTCTTCTTTGGTTATATCTATTACCGATTTGTTATCTTTCATAATGCTTACTCTAATAACTTTATATAAGTAAGCAAATATAGAAAACTATTGTTGAATGATAAGTGATTGTTTTTCCAATTTCATTTCCTTTTCATTGATAGGGGTAGATATACCAGACTCTGTTCCAGCCGGTTCTATCTTTTCTACCAAAGCAACATCTTTAGGAATTGATATCTGATATGTTTTTTTGTATCTATTGGTTAGATTAACATCTCTTAACCAAGGATTTAAATCCTTTAATTCTTTGTATGTAATACTATATTTTGCTGCAAAATCTGCCATATCTGAAATAGCACTATCAACAGAAAGAACCTGAGTTGGAACTACATGATATAAATCTTTATCGTCAACATAGAAACCATATTTTTCAGGATTTGAAAGAATTTCTTTGATTGCCAGAATACGATAAACGTAACGACCAGTTTCTTCTCCTAATAAGAGATCATAATAATTATCTGTTTTTTGACGATCTAATTGGTTTGAGATACCCCTTTTCCCAGCATTGTAAGATGCAGCAACCAATGTCCAGTTGTTATATGCTTCAAACGATTTCTTAAAATACTTACATGCAGCAATGGTTGCTTTTTCAATATGGTATCTTTCATCAACTTCATCATTAATTTCTAATCCATATTCTTTACCTGTAGTTGACATAAATTGCCAAAGACCAGCTGCTCCTGCAGGGGAAACAGATCTGGGCATTAAACTACTTTCAATTACTGCCAGATATTTAAAATCATCAGGAATTCCTTGTTCTTTTAAGATGGGTTCTATAATTGGAAAATATCTGTTACTTCGTTTAATAAATAAAACTGTTTGCGACTGCCAGTATGTATTAATTAAAAGCTCTCTATCAAAACTCTCTTTTACCCAATGCTTTTCAATCGGCACATACTCATCGGCAAATGCAAGATTATCAGGAATATCCAATGAAAATATAGAATAACTCTTCTCAAAACTTGGAGATAGCTTCTCAACTGGAGCTTTCGGATCTATTGAATATGTAAATAAATTAAGTACAATAAAAATTGCTATAATACTAGTCGAAACTGTTAATATTTTAATATATATGCTTGTTTTAATATTACTCTTTTTCATTTTCCCCACTTTAAAATCTCGTAAACACTAATCTTCTATCCCATTCTGGTCTGCCCTACTATAAAGACTGCTAAATTATTCTTTTTTATAAGAATTACAAGCTGTTACCTAATAAGATTACGCTTAAAAATCATTTTTGTTTTATTGATGATATAAATTTATTAAAAAAATATCACTTTCCTTTAAATATAAGGGGTTCAAGTTTAATAAATCACTAAATTATATATACTTATAACAATATTTAAAACTATTTATTCGAATAAATTTAAAGTATATAAAATACTTAAATAACCAGAGCTATTACTTTATATTCTAAAACGGTCTTGCATTGCTCACACTACCCATAGCACTATCTATCAACACATAAACACACATTCATGCAAATTACAAAAACAAAATCAACCATGACATAACTACATTGGATGTAGGATTAAATACTTATTTAACAAAATAACATCAAAACACTAAATAACCTGAAATACAAACCTGACATTTACAATCAAGTTTGGAAATAAAAAAATCCTGCACTAAATAATTATAGTACAGGATTCTATATCTTGAAAATATTTAAAACTTTCTAAATTTCAGGCTCTTCTATTTCCTCAGGTAAAGACTCATCTAATTTATCATCCATCTTACTAATATCGTATGATTTCAATGGATCTTTAGATAATTCCTGGAAAGAAGTTCTATTCTTAAATACATCTAAGGCTACATAAATTGCCTGACGGAATGATTCCTCATCAGCAACTCCTTGTCCTGCTATTTCAAATGCAGTTCCGTGGTCTGGTGAAGTTCTTACATAAGGAAGACCTGCTGTAAAATTAACACCTGAAGAAAATGCAATTGTTTTAAAAGGAGTTAATCCCTGATCGTGATACATGGCTAAAACCGCATCAAATTTTGAAAGATTATTCGAACCAAAGAAACCATCAGCTGGGTATGGTCCAAGTGCCACAATTCCCTGTTGTTTTGCCTCTTCAATTGCAGGAATAATAACATCCTGTTCTTCTTTACCAATTAATCCATTATCTCCTGAATGAGGATTTAAACCCAGAACCGCAATTTTAGGCTTTCTGATTGTGAAATCCTCCTTTAGAGACTTATTCATTATTTTTAGCTTAGAAATAATCTTCTCCTTAGTAATAGCCTTTGATACTGCATTTAATGGAATATGTCCGGTAACAACACCTACTTTTAATACATCTGATACCAGAAACATTAGGGATTCTTTTGCATTAAATTCTTTTTGCAAATACTCGGTATGTCCTGGAAATTTAAAATTATCTGATTGAATATTTTTCTTATGAATTGGAGCAGTTACAAGAACATCAATTTTGCCATTCTTTAAATCTTCAACAGCTGAACTTAATGCTGCATAAGCAGCTTCTCCACCCATCTTAGTCTCCTTACCTAACTCAACACGAATATTGTCATCAACGCAATTAATAATATTAACACGCTTTGCATGAGCTTCATTCGCATCTTTAATGTTGTTAAGATTAAAATTTGAAATATTAAGTGTTTTACGGTGATAAGCTGCAACTTTTGACGAACCATAAATAATAGGCGTACACATATCAAACATCCTAATATCACTAAGCGTCTTAAAGATGATTTCGTAACCTATACCATTTATATCGCCATGGGAAATTCCCAACCTTATTTTATCTGTTCTCATTTGTTCTTTTTTTCGTTCTCTTCAGATTTTAACCTGCGGACGTTAAATATCGACATTTTTACTTAACATTCAGCTTTATTCAGTTATTTTTTATTGCTTTAGACGATAACTGCTTTACGCTTTTTCTGATTTTAAAACAATTGATTTAAAAAAGTGAAACAACAATCTGACTCCAACACCTGAACCTCCTTTTCCTCTATAACTACTTTCTTTAAGATGAAATGCTGGTCCGGCAATATCAAGATGAATCCATGGATACTGAACAAACTTAGATAAAAATTTACCTGCAGTAATTGAACCTCCTTCTCTACCTCCAAGATTCTTTATATCGGCAATATCTGATTCTATTAGTTCATCATAGTCACTCCAAAATGGGAATTTAACAACTCTTTCGTGAGTTATATAGCCTTGTTTCTCCAACTCACCAAAAACATCATCATCAGCTGTACCCATTCCTACAGTTCCAAATTCGCCAATCGCCATCACTGCAGATCCGGTAAGCGTTGCTAAATCAATAATCAACTCTGGTTCATATTTATTGGCATAACTTAATGCATCTGCCAATATCAACCTTCCTTCTGCATCAGTATTTAACACCTCTACCGTAGTACCATTATGCATCTTCAAAATATCCCCGGGAACATAAGCATTCTTTCCAGGACGATTATCCGTTGCCGGAATTAAACCGATTACATGAATAGGAAGATTACTTTTAGCGATCGCAGAAATAGCGCCCACTACAGAGGCAGCTCCTCCCATATCACATTTCATTGTATCAAGACTTCCCGGAGGTGTTTTTAAATTAATACCACCTGTATCAAAAACGACTCCCTTTCCTACTAAAACATAAGGTTTGCTATTAACTGCATTTTCAGGATTCCATTCTAATACCGAAAACGTTGGAGGATCAATACTACCTTTATTTACGGCAAGCAAACCACCAAACTTCAATGCTTCTATTTTATTTTTATTAAAAACTTCGGCATGAAATCCATCCTTTTTCGATTGCTCAAGAATAAAATCACCTAGTTGAACTGCATTTAACCTATCAACAGGTTCATTTACCAAGTTACGGGTAATGTAAACTGATTCTATTAAGTTATTTAATTCACTGATCTCACAACCAGTTACAGCAGGACTTGAAAGTGTTATTTCTTCTAAAACATAAGGCGAAGTATCTTCCTTTGCACTTTTATATCTTTTGAATGAGTATGCACTTAAAGCAATTCCTTCACACAATGAAACAGCTCTGTTTTTACAACCAATCAAATCAATAACTGTAATTTCCGAAATCTCTTCTTTTTCTAACTCTTTATAAATACAATGACCGTCTTTTCTAATCTTTTCATTTTCATCATTCCCTGTATTTTCAGAAAATCGAACAAAGATCTGTTGTGCTAATCGATTGATATGAATAAGCGTTTTCTTTTTAGACACTTTACCTTCAACATATTCAATCTCAGCTTCTGAAAAGCTAAAATCTTTTAATAAAGAAATCTCTTTTACTAGAAAAACAAGATTTGCATCTTGTTTAACATCTATGGCTTTTTTTATAATTGGCTGCATACTCTCTGTAAATTAATTTGGTTGTTAACTAAACAAAAGATTCTATTGATCTAATTCTTCCTGATCATTATTATGACTTTGTTGTCTGAAAAAATCTCTTGTAATAACTTTTTTTAATTCTCTGTGTATGATTAGTTCTGTAAGTACAGTATAAAGATCTTCTTCTTCCATCTCTTTCTCATATTGAGCAATGTTATTCTGACTGATGTCAATACGATATAAAAAATGCATAAACCGCTCCATACTTTCTGTCATCAACTGCTCCACATAGTCCTTCATCTGATCAAACAATTCCTCATAAAATAAGGTTGCGTTACCGGAAAAAGTAATATCCAGACCAAATTCTCCAAAGTCCTTTTGTATTTGATATCCAGTTTCTACAATTAGTTCATTTCTTCTGGAAGCTTTTTGAAGCTCTTCTCTTGACAGAACAGGGAAATTCATTACTTTTTTTCTTTAATATTAGGATTGTATGAATAAAGAATTGCTTCTAACTGACGTACAAAATTTCTTTTCTTTGGCTTCTCTGGATTATATATATAACCTTCGGTAACGATTACTTTATTTGTTACTTTATTATAATGTGACATACTTATAAAAGGACCACCCATCATATCTCCCTGTACTTTCCATAACCCTCTTAACACAACAACATTGCTATCATTTGGTGTTTTTATAACTTGATAATTAACCGGAAAATTATGTTCTGTAGTCATATAAGAACCTTCGTATTCACCAGGAACTTCATTCATTAAAACCTCATCTCGCTTATTTAATAAATACTCTTTTGAAAAAGATCCTTCTCCAACATAGTCAAACTGATAAATCAATAAGCCTAAACTTGATTTTGCAGTTTCGTGAGACATCCATAAAAAGTCTTTATCCTCTTTTCTCAAAACAAAATCACGTGGAACTGGCATAAAAAACTTCCAATCATCTTTAACTTTATCTGTCAATTGCTGATTAAATGTTTTACCAAAATAAGTCATAAGTCTTTCTCTCTCGGCCTTAGTAAAGAAACCAACCAATTTAAGCTCATTTTCATTAACCATTTTATCAAATGACTCAATAGTTTTTGCTTCTATCTTCACCAAAGCTTGTTGTTTAGCCCAGGTTCCTCTAAAAAATTTAATACCTTCTTCCTGAACTCCGTCACCAACTTCTACACTAATGATATTACGGTAAGTCTTCATAAAATCAGAAAAAGCTCTGTGAGGAATAACAGAAACATCAAACATTGGTTCCTCTTGAGGCAAACCAATCATTGGTTGTACCATCATATCCCATAATTTTTTCCCTGAATCGGTTTGTTTAACTTTATCGTTCATTACAATCACCATAACTCCGGCAGCTCCTGAAGGTGCAGGTTTATTTGAATCAGGTGTTGTTTTACAACTATTAAATAAGAAAGAAATAAGTAGAAATAATAAAATTGAGTGCTTCATGATTATACTTTTTTATAAAAACTTAGGTATTATGGTTTGAGATAAATACAAATGTACAAAAAGGAACATTATTTTAAACGGAAAGTTTACTTGAGCAACTTTACTTCTCTACTAGGTAATCAACCTCATCCCGTATAAAAAAGAATCGATCGTCCTGCTTATCTTTCCATATTTCAAGTAATTGTCCGGGATGAAGATTTTTTGTTTTCAAATGATTCCATTTCATAATATCTTCAATAGTACATTCATAAGTAATCGCAATTTTATGAAAATACTCACCCTTGGCAACTACATGTGTAATTTTTTCTTTATTCTCAAATTCAGTATTAACAGCAGTCAATTTAGCTTCACCATATATCTGAGATTCATTTCGAACAAAAGCATCTATATTTTTCTTAGGCAAAAACACACTGACTGGATTTGATTCTACAGGAATAAATTCTTTCGTATAAGTAGGGTTTAAAAAACTAATTTCCTCAACGTTGGCTCCTGAAGCCTCAGCTATTTGCTTAAATGACAATGTTTTTCTAATAAAAACAGTATCTATCTCATTAAAACTATACTTGGCCGGAATTTCATCTATGTCATAATTCTCAGCGTAGTTCATAGCATATAATGCTCCTATAAAAGCAGGAACATAACCTTTAACCTGATCAGGTAAATATGGTCGTAGTTCCCAATAGTTGCGTTTACCACCTGATCTTTCTATTGCATTTTTAACCATTCCTACTCCGCCATTATAAGCCGCTAAGGCCAATTGCCAATCGTTAAAATTGCGATACAAATATTCCAGATATTTACAAGCAGCTTCTGTTGCTAAGATAGGATCACTTCGTTCATCAATATATGTGGAAACATCCAAATCAAACATTGTTCCTGCATGATATAAAAACTGCCATAAACCTTTTGCTCCGGATTTGGATTTGGCTCTTGGATCCAGTGCAGACTCGATTACTGCAAGATATTTTAATTCAAGTGGCAAATTATACTTATCCAAATACTCTTCAAATAATGGAAAATATAATTTTGATCTACTAATTATATTAGCCAGATGCGCCCTTCTTTTAACAGTATAAACATCAATATATGCTTGCACTGTTTCATTATAATCTAACTGAATTGGTGTTTGATAATTTAATGCTTCAATACGTTTTTTTATCATCCACTCCGGAAATTGTGGTATATCTTTATCCTGAGCATTAGCTGGGATAAAAACGATTAAAAACAGTAGAAGTACTATATTTCGGGAATGGATTAAAGACATATTATTTCAAATTAAAGGTCATATTTCCAATATGATGACCATCTGCAAAAATATCAGCAATGTAATCTCCTTCTGTTAACTCTCCTGCATCTACTTTATAATATAGACAAACATCTAATTCATCACCACCGTATTCAATTACCCTGCTGGCTGAAAAATTGATCTCTTTATTTTCATACTTAAACAAATCATCTTTAGAATGATATAAAAGAGCCCCATCCGGACGTAATAATCTTAAATATATAGCTTTTTCACCAACCTCAGCTGTTATATTTTTTTGAATTGAGAAACAAATTCTGATTTTCGAAACTCTTGAATACCGTGTAGTACTCCGGTCTTTTGAATTGAGCCCTGTTGCTTCCATATTAAAGGTTTCGAGCTTGGATGCTATATCAACCTTTTCAGCCAAATTATCCTTTTCTTTTTCGAGTTTTTGATACGAAGTTTTTATGGTTGTTACAGTTTGCCGGATCTCCTGATTTTCCTGCACTAAAGCCTTATTTGTTTGATTTAATGAGTCTATTTGAAAAATATAACTCTTCATAACCTTCCTTAAAGAAGTCAATTCTTTTTTATATTCTCTGATTTTAGATGCATTGGTTGCTTTAATCGTATGAATTTCTTCAATAAGCTGAGAAATCTTTTCTCTTTCTTTTTCCAACAATAAGTTCAGTGTGTCGCTATTGGTCTTTAATGAATCATAATCTAACGCTAAGGATTCAAATTCAGTAGTTAAAAAGTCCTTTTCCTCAGTCATTTCATCAACCAACGACTGCATTTCACTCTTATTTTTAAAATATAAGAATCCCAGAATAATCAATAATACTGCCGATACGGCTCCTACTACTATTGCTGTTTTATGTGATTTGTGATGTTGTGTGTTGTCTTGACTACTCATATTTTTTCACTGTTTTTTTTAATTAGCGACAAATTTATGATTTTTTGGCATTCTTCATGTAATAATGAATAGTTAGATTTTAGATAAACGATAATTGGTTTAAATTTGCCAATGAATTTAAACTATTGAAACAATATTAAATGCAGAAATATATTTTCGAATTAATCATACTTTTTGTAATCGCATACTCTTGTGCAAACCCGGGTTATCCGACAGGTGGCCCTAAAGATGAAGATCCTCCTAAAGTTAAAAAGTCGGTTCCCGTAAACGGACAAATGAATTATAAAAAGAAAGAAATTACAATTGAATTTGATGAGATCATTAAACTTAATGAAGTAAATCAAAAGCTTGTGGTTTCACCTCCATTAAAAGAAAGACCAAATATTGAAGCACGCGCTCAGAAATTATATATAAACTTCAATGAAGATCTTCAGGAAAACACAACTTACACGCTTGACTTTGCTGACGCAATTCAGGATAACAACGAAGGAAATCCCATTGAATCTTTTGTATTTTCATTTTCTACCGGAGAGGTAATTGACTCTTTTGCCATAATGGGTAATCTGTGGAACAGCTTTGACCTTGAACCTATTGAAGGAGCTTTGATTCTGGCTCACAAAAACCTGAACGATACTGCTTTTACACATGATATCCCTTTGCGTTTAGGAAAAACAAATGAAGAAGGGTATTTCGCAATCAGAAATCTTAGTCCCGGAGAATACAGACTTTACGCCATAGAAGATGCAAACAGAAATTATAAGTTTGACCAACCCGGAGAAAGAATTGCCTGGTTTGATACTATTGTGTCTCCTCATATGGAATATGTTTCGTTACCGGATACCTTAGAAAATGATTCGGTTGTTTTTAAAGATGAATTAGTATACACACCAAATGACGTGAGAATGTTTATGTTTGAAGAAGTTTCTAAACAACAATATTTTGTTAGTGAGGAAAGAAAAGATTCAAATATAGTTTCTTTTGTGTTTAATCTTCCCGTTGAAAAGTTTAATATAAAACCAATCAATACTGAATACAAAAAGGACTGGGCAATTTACGAGCCTTCATGGAACAACGACACAGTTAAAATCTGGCTTACAGATAGTTTAAACTACAAAAACGACACACTTGATTTTGCAATATCATATCTGGGATTAGATACATTACAAAATCCGGTTATGGTTGAGGATACATTGACGATGTATTATTTTAAAGCACCTGAAAAAGAAAATAAAAGGAAAAAGAAAAAAGAAGGTCCCGAGAAAAAGAAAACGCTTCAAATTGCCAATGCTTCTGCTTCGGTTGATTTGAATGGAAGCTTTAATTTCATACTACCTACACCTGTTGATAAAATAGACTGGAAGAACATTAAACTTCTTGAGCTACAAGATAGTACCATTCATGATATTGAATACAACTACACTCAGGATTCTGTATTAAAAAGAAGATATTCTATAAATACAAAAACGAGATGGACACCAGGAGGTCAATATACTTTTGTTGTGGATTCTGCTGCAATTACTGATATTTACGGTCTCTCGTGCGACTCAATAGGCAAGCAATTTAAGGTAAAAACAATTGACAGTTACGGGACCCTATTAGTAAACATAAGTGATCCTGGCAAAAACTGGTTAATTCAGCTCTTAGGTAATAATTCTACCGTAATTGATCAGAAATACGTCCCTGAATCCGGAAAATTTGCTTTTCAGTTTATTAATCCTGGCTCTTACACATTAAAACTTATTGTTGACGATAACAGAAATGGGGAGTGGGATACAGGTGAATACGCATCGAAAAGACAACCGGAAGAGGTAATCTTTAAACCAGGAAAAGTAGATGTTAGAGCAAACTGGGATGTTACTGTACCTTGGTCTCCACGCGAATTTGACATCTATGATTATACATTGAAAAAAGATCAAAAAACAGACAAGGATAAAAACAAAAAAGGCAATAATAGAAGATAATACTTCATTAAACAAAAGCCAATTGTAAAACCTTATAGCTTATATTAAAGTATACATTAAAATTATATGTTATGTCAGTACTAGTTAATTTTGCAATGTTTCCTACAGATAAAGGAACAAGTAAGAGTGATTCTGTAAGTAAGGTTTTAGATTTTATTAAAAATTCAGGAGTGGATTATAAATTAAGTCCGATGGCGACTACTATTGAGACTGAGACAATGGAAGAAGCCTTGGAGATCATTAATGGAGCCTATAAGATACTAGAACCTGATCACGAAAGAATATACAGCACCATTACAATTGATGCCAGAAAAGGTGATTTAGGAAGAATGACAAGCAAGATTGCTTCTATTGAAAACAAAATTGGAACGGTTAATAAATAAAACAAGAGCCATTAAATACCGAGCATTAATGATTAGCGTTTGATTTATGTTTAAAACTGATAGTATTATCTTAGCGAAAGTCTTCTTTCTTTTGCTTTTTGCTTCAAATGTTAAAGCACAATGCTCTGTTGAAAATTTCAGCTTTCAACCTGGCGAAAAAGTCACTTACCATGCCTACTATAACTGGCATTTCATATGGCTTAATGCCGGGATTGTAAATTTCAATGTTGAGAGTAAAAAATATAACAATACAGACTCATATTTCTTCTCTGCATATGGCAAAACCTACAGTGGCTATGATCACTTTATGAAAGTACGTGACACTTTTGAAGTTTATGTAGATAAAGCAAACTTTCAACCACTCTATTTTAATAGAGTTACAAAAGAAGGAAGCACCGAGTCACATCATAAATACTTTTTTAATTATACAGACAAAATCATTGACACCCAAATACAAAAAGAGGAAAGCATTGGATACAAAGACAGTACCGTAACACTAAACGACTGTACCAATGACCTTTTAACCATGGTTTACAAAGCCAGAAACCTGGACTTTAATCATTATCAGGTGGATGAAAAAATACCAATCAGAATGATTGTTGATGGCAAAACCTACGACTTATACATCCGCTACATGGGTAAAGAAACCATTAGTAATCGTGACGGAAGAAAATTCAGATGTCTTAAATTCTCGCCTCTTCTTGTTCCCGGAACTATTTTTGAATCAGGTGAAGACATGACTGTGTGGGTTACCGATGACTTAAACAGAATACCGATTATAGTGGAAGCAAAAGTTTTAGTAGGTTCTGTTAAAGCTGTATTTGTTGATGCTACCGGTTTAAGAAATAAAATGACTGCAGAGGTTTTTGAATAACCGGATTTGATAATATAGATAATCCCATTTAACTTTATATCAATCCGTATCTTCAAAATTAAGATGTTTGATAAATGTTACTAAGCACTCATGTAAATAAACAACTTATTGTTTTTACCAACAATCTAAAAATGGCATCTGAGAATAATGATGCAGAGGCCATTCATGACCTGCGAGTGGCATTAAAAAGAGTTTTTGCTATCAGACACCTTTTAAGAATATCAATCACCGATTACAACCTTTCTATCAAACCTTATTTCAAACCATTAAGGGATATCTTTAAACAGACAGGTATTATTAGAGACCATCAGAATTTAATACAAAATGCCCAAAATAGACTGTCGCACGTTGATTATATCGAATTCAGAAGAGATTGTAATTCTGTTATAAAAAACACCCACATCAACTTACTACAATGCTTGAATCATATAACAATAGAGAAAGAAACCAGGAAGATAACCAAAGTATTCGGCATCCTGGATTTAATGCGTTCTGAGTACATAATAGATTCAACATTAAACTTAATCATAGAAAAAGAAGCCCAAATTAATCAGGAACTAAACTCTGACAATTGCAATTTTCACCTTATTAGAAAATTGATCAAAGAACAATATTATCTGTATTCTTTATTAAAGGACTTTTATAAGTATGATATTGAAAACACAATAATTATAAAGAAAAAAGATTTAGGAAGTAAATTAGGTGACTGGCATGATTTAAGAATACTTCATCATCATTGGCTTCACACAAAAACAACCATTGAAAATGAAAATATCATAAAACTTGAGAATGAATCTCAAGCCTTATTAAACATTATAAAAACGCTTCTTACTGAAGAGATTATTTAACCTTACTCAAATCTCTTATTTCAAACTCGAGTTTTGTATCAAAATCTATTTTAAGCGAATCAAATTCCTCATCCATCACAAACTTAAAACCAGGGACTTTATCTGAAGGCTGATCTTGTTTTCCTTTATACTTTTTAAAGTACGACTTAATCAGCTTACAATCATCTCGCTCAATAGCCACCAAACATTCTAAACGTTTGTTCTCATACATCTCATAATCACTCTTAATAAGTCTTATAACTCCCATAACAAAACAGATTATTCATAATAATAAATTCGTTTCACTCGCCTGCTAATGCTTGTGAATATTTCATAAGGTATTGTTCCCAATGCTTTTGCAATACCTTCTACCGGCTGATCTTTACCAAATATCTGAACCTCATCCCCTTCTTTGGCATTAAGACCTGTTACATCAACCATACACATATCCATACAAATATTACCAACTATTGATGCTAATTGATTATTGATCATCAACCTACCTACTCCATTTCCTAATTTTCTGTTTAAGCCATCTGCATATCCGACAGGAACAATGGCTATCTCAGAATCATAAGCCAACTCTCCTCTCCTTCCATAACCAATGGTTTCATGGGCTTTGACTTCTCTTATTTGAGATATATAAGACTTAAAGCTTGTAACACTCCTTAAATTTTGCTGTTCTACTGCACCAATTCCATACATTCCAATACCTACCCTTACCATATCAAACTGATAATTGGTAAAACGCAATATGCCGGAAGTATTTAAAATATGTCGGATAAAGGAATAACCTAAAGAAGATTTTAAATCTTGGGTAACTTCATCAAAAAGGTTAATTTGATTTAAGGTAAAATCATCAAACTGATCATCATCAGACCCTACCAAATGAGAAAATACTGACTTAACTCTAACAACCTCACATTCCTTCAGAAAATCTTTTAAATCATTGATTTCTGACGACATGAATCCAAGTCGGTTCATTCCTGTATCTAACTTGATATGAATTGGATATTGTGACAAGCCTTCCTTTTTAAGCTCATCTAAAAACTCACCTAAAACTTTAAAACTGTAAATCTCAGGTTCCAATTGATACTCTATCATTGCCGGAAAACTTTTGACTTCAGGATTCATTACAATAATAGGAACAGACACACCTGACTTACGAAGTTCTATACCTTCATCAGCAAAGGCTACCCCCAGATAATCAACCTTTTGATGCTGCAGTACATTTGCAATTTCAAATGAACCACTTCCGTAACTAAAAGCCTTAACCATTGCCAAAATTTTAGTACTTTCATTCAATTTTGAACGGAAGTAATTCAGGTTGTCAACCAATGCGTTTAAATTGATCTCAAGTCTGGTTTGATGATGCTTTTTTTCCAGAAAATCACAAACCTGCTCAAACTCAAAATTGCGGGATCCCTTAATCAATATGGCCTCATTTTTAAATGAGTTTTGCGAAATGGATTCCAATAATTCTTTGGTTGAGGAGTAAAAAGAAGCCTCTAAATCAAATGCCGCAGCATGCTTAGTAAGCATTTCACCCACACCTATTAATTTCGAAATTCCTTTTTGTTTTAAAAGGTCATTTATTTGTTTACATAAAAGCCCTTCTTCTATTCCACTTTGATATATATCTGATAAAATTAAAGTTCGCACAACATTGCTCGTCTGACTCTGCTGTAAAAGAAAATCAAGAGAAAGACCTAACGATGAAATATCTGAGTTATATGAATCATTTACCAAAACACAATTATTTACACCTTCCTTTAATTCCATACGCATAGCCACAGGAACCAATTTCTGAACGACAGTGTTTATATATTCTGGAGAATAATTTAAATGTAATAAAACAGCAATTGAATGCATTGCATTTTCATAAGATACCTCATCAATAAATGGCAACTCCACAGAAAATGAATTACCTTTCCAACTTAAGTCTATTTGTGTTTTAAAACCTATAACACTTTTCTTTACAACAACCAGTTCATTGTTTGTTTTAATTCCCCAACGCAATACTTTTTTACCTGGAAATATTGTTTGAACACCTTCATCAACAAAAGGAACATCGGTTGAATATATTATCAAATCGCTATGTTCAAATAATTTTAGCTTTTCATAAAGTTTATCTTTTCGGGAAGTAAAATTCTCCTGGTGGGCTGCTCCAATATTTGTAATTACGCCTATTGTTGGATGAATCACTGACGCAATTTTTTCCATCTCACCTTTTTGGGAAATACCAGCCTCAAAAATGGCAACTTCAGTATGCTTATTTAACTGCCAAACAGAAAGAGGAACTCCAATTTGGCTGTTATAACTTTTAGGAGAACGTACCAGAACCTTTGAATTTCCAATTAATTGTGAAATCCATTCCTTAACAATAGTTTTACCATTACTTCCGGTAATTCCAACAACCGGACAATTATACAACTTTCTTTTTTCAGCTACCAAATGCTGAAAACATAACAAAGAATCTTCGGCTATAATATAATTAACATCTGTTAGACTATCCTCAATTACATAACTTTCTTCCACCATAAAACATCTGACACCTTGCTTATAAAGTGATGTGATGAAATTATGTCCATTGTGATTATTCCCGGAAATAGCAACAAATAATGATTTTTCAGGATAAGAAACAGAACGGCTGTCTGTTATTATATATGATATTTCAATATCGTTATTGATGATTGACTTAGCTCCTGACCATTCAGTAACCAGGCTAAACAAATATGATTGAGTCATTATTTATGATTTACCTTTTTAAAACAAGCCCGACAAAGAGGTTCGTATTCAACCTTTTCACCAAGCATTACTAATTTCTCTTCACTCGATAAACGATGAGAAAAGTGAGCTAACTCTCCACATTTCATACAAATAGCATGTACTTTTGTAACATATTCTGCTATTGACATTAACTGAGGCATAGGACCGAATGGTTTTCCTTTAAAATCCATATCTAATCCTGCTACAATAACACGTACTCCCTGATTTGCCAATTGCTGACAAACTTCCGTTAATCCCGAGTCAAAAAACTGGGCCTCATCAATACCTATCACATCTACATTTCCACTTAAAAGCAAAATATTTCCTGATGTTTCAACAGGAGTAGATAAAATAGAATTCGCATCATGAGAAACGACTTCATCTTCACTATATCTTACATCAATATGAGGCTTAAATATTTCGACACGTTGTCTGGCAATTTTGGCTCGTTTTAATCTCCTGAGTAATTCTTCAGTTTTACCTGAAAACATAGAGCCGGCTATTACTTCAATCCAACCATGCTTTCCTTCATTATTTAATTTATTTTCAAGAAACATGCGTAATTTATATTATTTGACAAAAGATAAAGTACTGACTATTATTTTTTAATATTTTTTCTTGATACTTTTGTCTATGAACTTCATTCTATATCTTGTAACAAACTTTACAAAGTAAATAAAAAAGCAATTGTTTTAATATTATTATGAACAAAGAAGCATTACTAAACATCATCTTAAGCGATATTAACGAAGTTGAAACTCTTTTAAGATCATTTCAGGGATCAGAGGAAATACCTGCTGCTTTTATGGATCTTACAGAACGAAAACTGCATCACCTGGTGGAGGAGTTTTCACTTTTGAAAACAATAAACCAAGCGGTTTCTAATCCAGCGAAAAAAGAAGAAAAAATTACAGAAACAGAGCAAAAGGTTATTGATACACCAACTCCTGCAGAGGAACCAACTATTGTAATAGAAAAACAAGAGCCAGTAATACAAGAGCCAGTAGTAATTAAAGAAGAGAAAATCGTTACTACAAATAATACTGAAGTAGCAAAACCAATAGTTGAAGAACAAAAAGAAGACACAACTATTACCTCTACAAAGGAAGTTGAAATTAATACTATTAAACAGGAAGAACCTGTTTCAAATACTGTTAATGAGATAAAGCCAACGCCTTTAGAAACACCTACTCCTGAAATAAAGATTGAAGAAAAGAAAATAGAAATTAAGGAGGAAAGTGCAAAAACATTAGGAGAATCTTTAGGTGGAGAGAAAAAATCTGTAAATGATATTATAGCAAATAATAAAGAATCTAAGCTTCAACAAACTTTAATGGGAAAACCTATTCAAGATTTAACAAAAAGCCTTGGATTAAACGACAGATTTATGTTTCAGCGTGAATTATTTGAAGGAAACGCTGATATCATGAAACAAACATTGCTTCAATTAAATGAAATGCCGGATTTTAATTCTGCTCAATCATTTATTTCATCAAATTTTAACTGGGATCAGGAACAAGAAGCCACTCAGGCCTTTTTCAATTACGTTAAAAGAAAATTTCACTAGTAAAGAAAGAAATCCAACAATATAAATGGGTAAACTATATATCATTCCAACGCCAATCGGAAACCTTGAAGACATTACACTTCGTGCCTTGCGTATTTTAAAAGAGGTAGATTTTATTTTAGCTGAAGACACACGCAAGTCAGGATTTTTATTAAAACATTTTGAAATAGAAGCCAAAATGTATTCTCATCATAAATTCAATGAACATAAAACATCAGAAATGATCGTTCAAAGAATATTAGCGGGAGAATCTTGTGCCTTGGTTTCGGATGCCGGAACCCCTGCAATATCTGACCCTGGGTATTTATTAGTAAAGTTTGCAGTTGATGAAGGTGTGGATGTGGAATGCTTACCCGGAGCCACAGCATTTGTTCCCGCATTGGTAAATTCAGGTTTGCCGAATGAAAGATTTTGTTTTGAAGGATTTCTGCCTCAAAAGAAAGGACGCCAAAAAAGACTTCAGGCCATCGAATCTGAAACACGTACTATGATATTTTACGAATCTCCGTTTAGATTGGTAAAAACATTAGAACAACTGGCTGAAGTATTGGGAGAAGAAAGAAAGGCATGTGTTTCGAGAGAACTTACAAAAATACATGAAGAAAACGCCAGAGGAACATTAAAAGAGTTAATTCATCACTTTAATAGTAAGGCGGTTAAAGGAGAAATTGTTATTATTGTAGAAGGCTTACGCGAAAAAGTCGAAAAGAAGAAAGGCAATAAATACAAAAATGATATTGACGATTAACAATATAGCCTAAACACAAGGCTCATTATAAACAATTAATACACAACACATTTCATTATGAAAAAGATTATTTTCACACTATTAGTTGCCGCAAGTATAGCAGCATGTAATGGTCCTTCATCAACCAAGAAACTTACAGAACAAAAAGACTCATTATTAGTAGCAAATGCAGAAAAAGACAAAATCTTAAATGATTTAGCAAGTTCTTTAGTTGCAATTGATGAAAACATTCAGGCCATTAAGGAAAAAGAAAACCTGATTCAGGTTAACATGACCACTCCTGAAGGAAACTCAGATCAACTTCAGGATAAAATCAACAACGACATTCAGGACATCTACAACCTGATGTTGGCTAACAAGGAAAGAATTGCAGAACTGGAACAACAAATTAAAAAGTCTGGATCTGACAATAAAAACCTTACCAATTTAGTTTCTCGTTTAAACAAACAACTAAAAGAAAAAAGTGACGAGATTATTAAACTAAACGAATTACTAAATAACAAAAACATTGAGATTGCCTCTTTAAACTTTACCGTTGAAGGAATGAGCCAGGTTATTGATTCTATTCGTAGATCTAATGAAAAAACCCAGGCTGTTTTAGATTCAACAACTATTGAACTAAATGCAGGTTACTATGCGTTTGGAACTAAAAAAGAACTAAAAGAACATAATGTAATTTCTAGCGAAGGCTTACCATTAATTGGAAAACATAAAGTTCTGACTGAAGATTTTAACGAGGACTATTTCACTAAGGTTGACATACGTGAAGTTGAAGAAATTCCATTATTTCGACCTAAATATAAAATACTAACAAACCACCCTGATGGTTCTTATGAAATCATTAATGGTGAAGAAGATACAAAGACTATTAAAATCCTAAATAAAGAAGATTTCTGGAGTATTTCCAGATTCTTGGTTGTTCAGGTTAACTAGTCATCCATAATACATTAAACTCCGCTCAATGCGGAGTTTTTTATTTATTGTATTTTTCAGCTTTAAGTAATTATTTATTGTTATTCTCACGTCCCTTTATATCATACTCCAATAATATACTCCAATAATAAAAACGGATTTAATGTATACGACATTACAATACGCCCTCTTTCCTTAGCTCTATGGCATGCCCTCAACATTATCCCTTAAGTCTTAGTTTAATTTATTCCATTTCAATACCTTTGCATCTTTATAAAAATAAAACATGTACAAATACAGTCACCTATTTTTTGATTTAGACCATACTTTATGGGATTTTGAAACCAACTCTCTACAAACATTAGAAGAGTTGTTTACCAAATACCATCTAAATAATTCTTTTGATAGTTTTGATCAATTCTACGATAAATACGAAACTCACAATGAAGAACTATGGGTATTGTACAGAGAAGGCAAAATAACGAAAGAAAAGCTTAATTTTCAGCGTTTCTACACTCCTTTGTCTGAAGCTGGAATTAAGGATGAAACAGTTGCTTCGAACTTCGCCAAGGATTATATTACTGTTAGCCCTACAAAAACTGCATTAATGCCGAATACAGTTGAAGTACTGACCGAGCTAAAGAAAAGATATAAATTGCATATTATTACAAATGGTTTTAAAGAAGTACAGTTTATTAAACTAAAGAACAGTAATCTTGAGCAATTCTTCTCGAAAATATTTATCTCTGAAACAATTGGGGCATCAAAACCCAAAACTGCCTTTTTTGAATATGCTGTTAAAAGCGCAAATGCCCGTAAAAAGGAATGCCTGATAATTGGAGATAATCTTGAAACAGATATTGATGGAGCTATTAATTTCGGTTTGGATTATGTGTTTTATAATCCAAATAAAACAATTCATAATCGTAGTTTAATGCATGAAATATCAGATTTAAAAGAGATTTTAAATATTGTGAAATAAAACAAAAAAAAGGATTGAGAAAAATTGGTTCTCAATCCTTTCCATATATTATACACTAAGTTCTTTTTCTTTAAGCACTTTACTCAAAACTAAATCTTTATTCAGTTTTTTAGTACAGAAGAACCAATCCTTACACTCATCCACGTTACTATCTTTTCCTTCCATTCGATCTTTAGCTGCACCACATGATCCTGCCGGGGAAATTATGACATCATCACCTGGACGCCAATCTGCCGGAGTAGCAATACCAAATTCATCTGCAGCTTTTAATGCTATAATAACTCTGTACAACTCATCAAAATTACGACCTAAACTTAAAGGATAATAAATAATTGTACGAATAATACCTTTGGGATCAATAAAGAATACTGCCCTGACAGCTTTTGTGGAAGCCTCATTAGGTTGAATCATTCCATATTTCTTAGCCACATTCATGGTAATATCCTCAATTAAAGGGAATGTTACTTCCACATCTTTCATACCACGATATTCGATCTTTTCTTTAATAGTTCTTAGCCATGCTATATGACTATACAAACCATCAACAGACAAACCAACTAACTTACAGTTGGCTTCTGCAAATTTTTCTTCTAAAGAGGCAAATGTCATAAACTCTGAAGTACACACCGGAGTAAAATCAGCAGGATGGCTAAATAGAATCACCCAACTTCCTTTATAATCTGAAGGGAAATTAATTTCTCCCTGCGTTGTTACTGCTTTAAATTCAGGTGCAGGATCTCCAATTCTTGGCATACTAACTACTTGTTGTTCTTGATTACTTTCCATGTCTGGTAATATTTAAGGTTAAACAAATAATCAACACTTACAACTTCATAATAATTATGAGCCTATCAAATTTACGGCTAATTAAGTCGGATGTCCAGAAATAACGAGAATATTATCGATTAAAAATCAAAAAAATACCCCGCATAAAAATTATGCAGGGCACCTTCATTAATACTGTTTATTGTCTATTAAAACGGAGTATCACTATCAAAAGGAGTTGGTGATACATCATAGATTTTATTATTCACCTCAAAACTCTAATAGTATTGAAAACTAAAATAACATAGGCTACTTCAAAACACAGAATATCTAATCCCTATTAAGTTTCGCAACATAACATCATCTTCAAAATATATCTCTGGAGCAAGTTCTATAATTGCACTTATTCGTTTATTTTGTTTAAATGGATAGATTTCAAGTTGAAACGGAACGGTTATCGCAGCTCCATCTCCCCCTTCTGTAAAAGGATCAAGTTTTAAACCTACACCCATATTAAAATGATGATATTCTCTAGCTTTAAAACTATACATTAAATCAATTTCTATAGAAACATCTTCAAGTTTACTGTTTGAGAATGTTTTTAACTCACTATAAAACTCATAAGAAAAATTATAGCTAGCAGAAATAACACTTGAAGAATAACAAGCTATACTAATTCTTTGATATTCCTTTCCATCAGTATTTTCTTGAGCTTTAAGACTGAATATCTTCAACCCTATTACTATAAACAACAATAATCTTTTCATAATTTAACAACTACTGATTAATCCAAAACTTAACAATTCCTGTGTTATACTCAGTACCTTCACCTGTTGTACTATCTTTATATTCAATTACAGCCTCACCTGCTTCATCATCTTTGGCACTATTTGTTACTTTTACACTTGCTGTAATTGCAGTGTTACTGTCATCAAATTTAGTAGTTGTACCGATAGAATATTCAGTTTTTGTATCACTATTATCCTGCTCAATCCATGTATATTTCATCCTGTCACCCATTATCTCCTTATCCCAATTAATAATATTTATGTCAAGATTCTTTGTTTTTAATTCCGACCAAAAGACATATCTTTTTACCCAACCATCTTTTGGTAGAATTTTAATAATAGTTTTTGCTTCATATTCAGAATTTACTTTCTCAATATAAGAAATAACTACCTTAAATTCAGGTCTACCAGAAGGCCATGGCTCAACCTGTCTCCATGCTGTTTTACTTACAAACTTTGCCTTATTTAATACATCATTACTGTCATTACTATCCCTATCATAAGCACTAGATGTATTATTAGAATCATCTCCTCCGTCTGAATCACTATACCCACAATCTATGGGAATTAGATATCTATAACTAGATGTCTCATAATATGTGTCATAGCAATCTGAAACTATTTGATCTGGAGACAACGATTTTAGCGAAGTTTCTTTATTTACTGCTATTAAGCGTTCATTTTCACCGATTACAACAACCGGGATATCTGGTTCTGACAATATATCTAATTCATATACATTACCATCTATATCAAAAGCTTTTATGTTTTTGGTAGTGCTCTCATCATAATTCTCTGGCAGAATCGCAACCAACGGAGCACTCTCTGACTCATCCCAATCTTCTGGGGAAAATTCAGATAACTCAGGTATTGATATTTGCAATAAAGGATTATTCTGCATTATTGAATTTATAATCGCTTCAAAATCTACAGAACTCTTTAAACAAGATTCATCATTTGCATATACACTTAAATATTTTAAATAATCATTACATTGCGTACTTTTTAATGATGTACTATTTAATTCCTTGTTAACAATTTCTGCAAAAAGAATATCATAATCACCGTCAAATTGCTTTATTGCTTCCGTTTTAAGAAAAGTCCTGCCATTTACATCTGACATTGACCTCGCAATGGTTTGAGCTAAAAACTCAACTTCTTCATTATATTGATTTTCTTCTACTGATTCTATAGATGTATCAAGATCTGACTTAGAATCTTTCTCACAGCTAACTATTAACAATAAAATGACAATTGCAAATACAGAATAAAAAGCTGATTTAAATAAATTTTTCATATTTTATTAGTTTAGGAAGTTTACTCCCTGGTTAAAAACATTTTTCTATTCACCAACTTGGTAACGAGGTGTGGTTTTTACAAAATAAAATACCCCGTAAATAGCCATACACTTTGCATGATTATTTAAATAATTTCAGAGATCTATTTATAAAATATTGTTAAATGGATTAGACATTAGGTTATTAGGTTATTAGGTTATTAGGTTATTAGGTTATTAGGTTATTAGGTTATTAGGTTATTAGGTTATTAGGTTATTAGGTTATTAGGTTATTAGGTTATTAGGTTATTAGGTTATTAGGTTATTAGGTTATTAGGTTATTAGGTTATTAGGTTATTAGGTTATTAGGTTATTAGGTTATTAGGTTATTAGGTTATTAGGTTATTAGGTTATTAGGTTATTAGGTTATTAGTATTATGTTTATTTAAAGAACCCAAATATACACAATAATATCAAATAAACAAAAAAAATCTAATATCAAAATATCAACCATATTTCCAACACTCTACATTACTGTATTTTACACAATTAAAATTACATAAACACACATTTAACCAATGATAACAAATTTAAAAACACCTTACATAACTACTTTTCTATTTTTCATAATTATATAAATAAATAATATTATCAGCTACAAAACAATAAATTATTTATTTCAAAAATCACATTACAATAATAGTCTTCACCTTTCTTTTACAACTATCACTATAACAAAAATACCCCGCACAAAAATTATGCAGGGCACCTTCATTAATACTGTTTATTGTCTATTAAAACGGAGTATCACTATCAAAAGGAGTAGGTGGTACATCAGGAAAATCAGGTAATCCAAAATCACTATTTGCAGGCTGTTGAGCAAATTCATTCTCTCCACCTTCATTCATTTTGGAACCATAAGTTACAGATTGTCCTCCCTGATCCATACCAAGATCATCACCAAATACACCAGTATCAGGATTTTCAAATCGAGCTAACTCACCACGGAATCGTAGACGCACATCACCAGTGGCACCATTACGGTGTTTGGCAATAATAATCTCACCCATACCAATTAAAGAGTTACCATGCTCATCTTCAGTAATTTTATAATACTCAGGACGATGAATAAAGCATACCATATCCGCATCCTGCTCAATCGCTCCCGATTCCCTAAGGTCAGAAAGCTGAGGTCTTTTTCCTTCTGCTCCTGCACGACCTTCAACACCACGATTCAACTGTGACAAGGCAATAATTGGAATATTCAACTCCTTTGCCAAACCTTTTAACGATCGTGAAATCATACTTACCTCTTCCTGACGAGACCCTGGGTTCATACCATTGGCATTCATCAGCTGAAGGTAGTCAATAATCACAATCTTAATATCATGTTGCTTTTTAAGCCTTCTACACTTTGCTCTTAACTCAAATACCGATAAACCGGGTGTATCATCTACAAATATTGGAGCATCAATCAGATTTTGTATTTTATGATCTAATTGCTCCCACTCGTAACTTGCCAGATTACCTTTTTTAATTTTTTCAGCAGGAAGTTCAGTTTCTGAAACGATCAAACGATTTACAAGCTGAACATTACCCATCTCCAGCGAAAATACAGCCACTCCCTGATTAAACTGAAGTGCCATATTTCGGGCCATTGATAATACGAAAGCAGTTTTACCCATCGCAGGACGGGCAGCGATAACAATCATATCTGTTCTTTGCCATCCTGAAGTCATTCTATCCAGTTCGGTAAAACCGGAAGGAACACCACTTAATCCATCACTACGTTGAGAAGCTTCTTTAATCATTTCAATAGCTTCATCAATCACCGGATTAATCTGAGTAACATCTTTCTTCATATTACCCTGACTCAGCTTAAAGAATGCACTTTCTGATTCATCAAGCAAGTCATCCACATCAACACCCTCATCATAAGCCTTAGTCTGAATCTCAGAACTAATTTTAATCACTTCTCTTTGCAAATATTTTTGCCAGATAATTCGGGCGTGAAATTCGATATGCGCAGCCGATGCTACACGCATTGTAAGCTGAGTTATAAAAAAAGCACCGCCAATTTCTTCCAGATGACCATTTTTTCTTAGTTCTTCAGTAACCGTAAGCATATCCACAGGATATTCTTTAGCGTATAAGTTCTGAATGGCAGCATATATTTTTTGATGTGCTTCCTTATAAAAACATTCAGGTTTTAATAATTCACCAACGCTGGTAAAAGCTTCCTTTTCCAACATCAATGCACCCAATACCGCCTCTTCTAATTCTAACACCTGCGGTGGCATCTTACCCACCTCTAAATCTACACTTGGTACCTTTTTGTTTGTATAATTCCTTTTTTGTGCCATAATAACCTGTAATTCTCTTTTCAAAGGGTTGACAAAGTTAATTAGTTTTTACTATTATCAGTAATGATATCATACCCCATTCATCAAAATATTTATTAAAAAAATTCTTGTTATTGATACTCAATACTCTTATGTTTGAAATAAATACAAAGTCAAATTTAACAAGTTGATTTACTGAGTAAAAGATATTTTCAATATCAAATCTCAACCTGTAATTTTATCATTGTATTACTTATTTTTTTAAAAAAACTTAAAATTCAACATCAATTAATATAGTTTATGATTTGTTTTCCTAATGCGAAAATCAATATTGGTTTATATGTTACTGAAAAACGACCAGATGGTTACCATAATCTTGAAACACTTTTTTACCCGACTAAATTGTACGATGTAATAGAAATCGTAGAAAACAAATCCAGTCAGGAACCATATATTTGGAGTAGCAGTGGAATAGCAATCGATGGTAATGCTGAAGACAACTTATGTATTAAAGCATTAAATCTTCTTAAACAGGATTTCAATATTCCCCCTATAAAGATTCATTTACACAAAGTGATTCCCTTTGGTGCAGGACTAGGTGGAGGATCTGCTGATGCAGCATTTACATTGACCACCTTAAATGAAATGTTTCAGTTAAATATTAGTAAGGATAAATTAATTGAATATGCAGCAAAAATCGGAGCAGATTGTACTTTTTTCATCATAAACAAACCTTGTATAGCAACAGGAATTGGTGATATTTTAAAACCAGCAGAGATTGATTTAAAAGGTAAGCATTTACTGTTAGTAAAACCTGAAATTCATATTTCAACTCCGGAAGCATACAGTGGTGTTTCTCCGAAAATTCCGGTTGAGAGTTTAGAATCCACACTACAGGAGCCTCTTGAAAAATGGCATGATTCTGTTGTTAATGATTTTGAAGCATCAGTTTTCCCAAATCATCCAACAATAAAAGAAATTAAAGACCAAATGTATTCAACAGGAGCAATCTATGCATCTATGACTGGCAGTGGAGCTGCCGTTTTTGGAATATTTGAAAACAAACCAGAATTATCATTTCCTGAATATTTTAGTTGGACAGAAATTCTATAAATATAAAAAAGGCCCTGAATCATCAGGGCCTTAATATCTAATTGCTTCAAAAAATTAAGCTTCAATAACAACCATCAATTCATTTTTTGGAATTCGGTCACCTTCCTTAACACAGATCTCTTTGATAGTACCTTCAAAAGGCATTTCAATTTGATTTTGCATTTTCATGGCTTCCAACACCAATAATGAATCACCTGCCTGCACTTTATCTCCAACCTTAACATTAATTTTAATTATTGTTCCAGGAATATAAGATTTAATCTCATTTGGATTTGGTGCCTGCCAAGATGTTCTGTTGGCATACTTCTTAGTAACTTTTGTTTGGTACTCCATTGTATGTACCCTAAAGCCAACTAACTCTTCTTTATTACTCATAATCAGTTGTTTTTAAAATGGAGGAATACCATGTTTTTTATCAGGATGTACGATATCTTTTCCTACTGATACCTCAAGAGCATGTAATAAGATATTACGTGTTTCATTTGGCTCAATAACAGAATCAATATATCCTTTTGCTGCTGCCACATATGGGTTAGCAAATTTCTCTCTGTACTCTTGTACCTTAAGTTTACGCATTTCTTCAGGATCTTCTGCACTATCAATCTCTTTCTTAAAGATGATATTTGCAGCACCTTCAGGACCCATTACTGCGATTTCAGCAGTTGGCCATGCAAACATAAAGTCAGCTCCTAAGTGACGTGAGTTCATTGCGATATAACCACCACCATAAGCTTTACGCAGAATTACAGTAATTTTAGGTACAGTAGCTTCTGAATAAGCATAAAGAACTTTAGCTCCGTGACGGATTACACCAGCATGCTCCTGATCAACTCCAGGTAAGTATCCTGGCATATCTTCAAGAGTTACGATAGGAATATTAAATGAATCACAGTAACGGATAAAACGAGCTGCCTTATCTGAACTATCACAATCTAATACTCCGGCAAGAACCATTGGTTGGTTAGCAACAAATCCGATTGTTTGACCATTTAAACGACCAAATCCAATAACGATATTTGCAGCGAATAACTCCTGAATTTCAAAGAAATCACCATCATCAACGATAGCTTTGATAACATCACGTACATCATAAGGATTACGTGGATCAGAAGGAATAAGATCTTCAATATTACCTTTATAAAGAGGTTCTTTTGGAGGGAATTCTTTAGCTTTTTTAGAGTTATTCCATGGAATAAATGTGATAAGCTTTTTGATTTGCTCAAAACATTCTTGCTCACTATTTGCAAAGAAATGGGCGTTACCTGTAGTTTCTGCATGAACACGAGCACCACCTAATTCTTCCATTGAAATTTCTTCGCCAAGAACTGTCTTAATTACTCCAGGACCTGTAATAAACATCTTAGAAATGTTGTCTACTACAAATACAAAGTCAGTTAATGCAGGTGAATAAACTGCACCTCCGGCACAAGGCCCAAGGATAACTGAAATTTGAGGGATTACACCTGATGCAATTGTGTTTCTGTAAAAGATCTCACCGTAACCGGCAAGTGAATTTACACCTTCCTGAATACGAGCACCACCTGAATCGTTAATACCGATCAAAGGCACGCGCATTTTTAACGCATGGTCCATGATTTTAGTGATCTTACGAGCGTGCATTAGCCCTAAAGATCCTCCTGCTACAGTAAAATCCTGTGCAAACACACAAATAGGTGCTCCATAGATTGTTCCTGTACCAATAATCACACCGTCACCATGAAGTTGCTTTTTGTCCATGCCGAAGTCTTTAGCTTCATGCTCAACAAAAAGATCATACTCTGTAAAAGAATCCTGATCAAGAATGGCAAGAATACGCTCACGGGCAGTCATCTTACCCATCGCTACTTGTTTTTCGATGGCTTTTTCACCACCTCCCATCTCAACCTTCTCTTTTCTTTTACGAAGATCAAGGATGTGTTTTTTCAATGACATAATTAAACATTTTTAATTAACCTAATACAAATCAATGCCATCTATAGGCAAGGTTTGCTAAATTTCCGGGTATAATAATTACAAAAAATTATTTTTCAAAAACCGCACAAATTACCGAAATAAAAAACGCATATGCAACATCAAAGCTAAATATTTAACTTTTAGTCCAATTACTTCGGTGCTTTGAAATATAAATACACACCAATAATTGCAAATACAATATTGGGTAACCACACTGCCAGCAAGGCATTCATATTACCATTAATAGCAAAAGTGGTTGATATGGTCATAAATAATATATAACCAAAACTTAAAGCCAATCCCACACCTATATGTAAACCAATCCCTCCTCTAACTTTACGGGATGCCAAAGATACTCCTATCAGAGTTAATATAAAAGCCGAAAAAGGATTTGCAAATCGCTTATAATATTCAATTACATAAGGCTTTATTGAGCCTACTCCTTTTTGCGTTTGAACATCAATATAATTACCAAGCTCCGTATATGTCATTGTTTCAAACCAATTGTGTTCTGATTTAAAATCCTCTGGCGACATATTAAAAACGGTATCTAACTTCTCTCCTTCCCTGATCTCAATTTTGTTGTCTCCAACAAAATCTCTGATCATATATTTAGATAATTCCCATCTCTTGGTATCTTCTTTATAAGTAATATTTCTGGCTGTCAATTTTGACTTTAATTCTGTTCCTTCAAATCTCTCCGCACTAAACTTACTCCCTTTATTACTGTAACTGTAAAATCTTCCCATGTAAACAAAAAGGCCGGGTTCAATCTGCAGGTGAATATCCCTTAATCCAGTATCCTTCTTCTTCTTTTTAAGATAAGAACCTTCAAATTCTAAACGTGTTTGATTGGACGGAGGAATCACATAACCTCCTAATAAAAAAGAAAATACAGCAATAATCAATGCAGCCACAAAATATGGGAACATCAATCTTTTAAAACTAATTCCACTGGATAGAATGGCAATAATCTCAGTATCATAAGCCATTTTTGAGGTAAAAAAGATTACCGCAATAAATACAAATAACGGAGTAAATAAATTTGCAAAATATGGAATGAAATTAAAATAATAATCAAAAATGATAGCATGAACTGGAGCTCCATTTTCAAGAAAATTATCAATCTTTTCAGTAAGGTCAAACACAACTGCAATACTAATAATCAACAATATTGCAAAAAAGTATGTGCCTAAAAATTTACGAATAATGTACCTGTCAAGCCTTTGTATAGCGCCTTTCATATAAGTGGTATCTTCAAAATAGATTACAAAAGAACAAAAATATAATGAACTATGCTACTTATTGTTTATTAATTAAATAGCTAACCCACAACATCCTATTCTCAATAAATTATTACAATCGAACAGATAGCTGTTTAACCATTTGATCTTTCCAAACAGCAAAATCTCCTGCGATAATATGCTTACGAGCTTCTTTTACCAACCATAAATAAAACGCCAGATTGTGCAAACTACCAATTTGAGCAGCCAACATCTCTTTTGATACAAATAAATGACGAAGGTATGCCTTTGTATAATGGTGATCAACAAAAGAAGGACCATCTGGATCGATTGGAGAAAAGTCATCTTTCCACTTTTCATTTTTCATGTTCATCACGCCTCTCGATGTAAATAACATTCCGTTTCTACCATTTCTTGTAGGCATAACACAATCAAACATATCCACGCCAAGAGCAATCGATTCCAGAATATTTACCGGAGTACCTACTCCCATTAAGTAACGAGGCTTATCCTCTGGAAGAATGCCTGTTACAACCTCTGTCATTTCATACATTACTTCTGCAGGTTCACCTACCGATAAACCGCCAATTGCATTTCCTTCTCTTCCAAAAGATGCAATATATTCAGCCGATTGTTTTCTCAAATCTCTGAATCCTGCCCCCTGAACAATAGGAAAAAAAGTTTGATTATGTCCGTATTTAGGTTCTGTCTGATCAAAATGAGTGATTCCGCGTTTCAACCATCTATGCGTTAATTCCATAGAGTTCTTAGCATAATGATGATCTGCATCTCCCGGAGCACACTCATCAAAAGCCATAATAATATCAGCACCAATAACTCGTTGAATATCCACTACATTTTCAGGAGTAAACAAATGCTTTGATCCATCAATATGCGATCTAAAAACAGCGCCTTCTTCTTTCAACTTTCGGTTTCCACTCAATGAAAAAACCTGATAACCTCCACTATCTGTTAATATTGGCTTATCCCAACCATTAAATTTATGTAAACCACCAGCCTTTTCTATAATATCCAATCCTGGACGTAAATACAAATGATAGGTATTTCCTAGTATAATTTGAGCCTTAATATCCTCTCTCAAATCATTAAAATGTACTCCTTTAACGCTACCTACAGTTCCAACGGGCATAAAAATCGGAGTTTCAATTTCTCCATGGTCCGTAGTTATAACACCGGCTCTCGCCCTTGATTTAGAATCTGTTATTTGTAATTTAAAATCCATTTTTTATTATTTTGGGGATGCAAATATAAACAGTCTTTAATTATCAATTGCAAAAAATATGATTTCTCATCTCGCTTTTTAAAAAAAACAATAGTATTTTCACTCTCGCTAAATGAATCATCAATAAAATTTTACTCAAAATAATCAAGTGGATTTATCAAACTTCATACCAACATCAGGCACATGGCTTTACATACTAATTACTCTGGTAGTTCTGTTTGTTGTACAATTGTTTTACTACATATATTTCTTTTTAAAACTGAATACATACATTAATAAAAAAGAAAATAAAACCATAAGTAGCTACCCTCCACTCTCAGTTATCATTTGTGCTAAAAATGAATCAAAGAATTTAAAAACAAATTTACCTCTGATTTTAAACCAGGATTATCCAGGAACTTTTGAAGTAATTGTTGTTAATGATGCTTCTGAAGATGATACCGAGTTAATATTAGCCCGTTTTAAAGAAAAAAACGAACACCTATATTACACTTCTATACCTTATGATAAAATATTCAGACATGGTAAAAAACTTGCTGTTACCTTAGGTGTTAAAGCTGCAAAATACAACAATCTTGTTTTTACTGATGCAGATTGTATTCCTGCAACTAAAGATTGGCTTAAACATATGGCAGCAGGCTTTATGGATGGTAAAGAAATATTAATAGGTGTAGGTGCCTATCAAAAACAAAAAGGTCTGTTAAATTACTGGATTCGTTTTGATACATTTACAATTGCCATTCAATATTTATCATTTGCTTTACGTGGAGTTCCTTATATGGGCGTTGGCAGAAACATGGCCTACACTAAGGAACTATTTAATAAACATCAGGGTTTTAAAAAACACCAACATATTTTTTCCGGTGATGACGATTTATTTATTAGAGATGCTGCTACCAAAAGCAATATAGGAATCATTACGCATCCGGATTCATTTACATATTCGTTACCTTCTCAAACTTTTAAAGAATGGCGACGACAAAAAAGCCGACATTTAACTACTTCGCCTTATTATAAACGCAAAATCAAATATCTAATTGGAACAGAGGCTTTCTCACGACAATTATTCTGGGGCCTATCCTTTGTTTCTATTTTTTTTTCTACTTTTGCAGCAAGTGTTTTGATACTGATTTTTTTGAAATTATTAATTCAAATGCTGATATTTAATTCACTATCAAAAAAATTTAATCAAAGAGACTTAACTTTTGGAGGTATTATATTTGATTTTATTTTACCTTTAATTACAGGTTTATTATTACTAGGCGGAAAAAGACAAGCAAAAAAAAATAAATGGACATAAATCCTAACTTATCCGACAAAGCAAGACACGATTTCAGTCTGGTTCAATTAGCAGTAAAAGGCGACCAAAAAGCTTTTGCTGAATTGATGGGGCGTTATCGCGATGCGATTTATTTTATGCTATTAAAAATGGTTAATAACAAAAGCGATGCTGAAGATTTAACCATTGAAGCATTTGGCAAAGCTTTTAAAAATATACATCAATACTCCCCTAACTACGCTTTTAGTACATGGTTATTTAAGATTGCGTCCAATAATTGTATTGATTATCTCCGAAAAAAAAGAACAAATATAGTTTCGATTGACGGAACACATTTATCGGAAGAAAAAGAAAACGACCAACCTATTCACTTAAAAGACGAAACTCCGGATCCGGAAGAAGGTTTAATCAAACAACAGAAAGCCATCTTAATGAGAACTGTGGTTAAAAAGCTTAAACCAAGATATCGCACTTTAATTGAATTAAGATATTTCAATGAATTTTCGTACGAAGAAATTGCTCAGGAACTGGATCTTCCATTAGGAACCGTTAAAGCTCAACTTTTCAGAGCCAGAGAGTTATTATACAACACTCTGAAGAACTCTGATGTTAAGCTTGACTAGATATTAACAAAATCAACAAGAGGGACTGCAAACAAGATGGGCTTGATCACTAATTATTTTCCTGAATTATCAGAGGAACAAATACAACTATTTACAAAACTAGAAGAATTATATCCTGAATGGAATGAAAAAATAAATGTCATTTCACGAAAAGATATTTCTGAACTAAGTATACGACATATCATTCACTCCTTAGGAATAGCCAAATACATAAGATTTGTCCCTGGCACAAAAATTATTGACGTTGGTACAGGTGGCGGTTTTCCGGGAATTCCATTAGCCATATTTTTTCCGGAGTGTCAGTTTCACCTGGTAGATTCAATTGGAAAAAAAATAAAGGTAGTACAAACAATTGCTGAAGAGCTAAGACTAAAAAACGTAACTGCACAGCAGGAGCGTTCAGAAAAAATAAAATCAAAATATGATTTTGTTGTTAGTCGTGCAGTAACTGCTTTTCCTCGTTTTGTGTCTCTTACACGACATTTAGTGAGTGATAAGCAAAAGAATCCAATAGCAAACGGAATTTTATATTTAAAAGGAGGTGACTTTAAAGAGGAAATTAAACCATTTAATAAAAACATCTCGGTAACACCATTGACAGATTTTTTTGAAGAAGATTTTTTTGAAACGAAAAAGCTAATTCACCTGTCTTTATAGGATATTCTATTATCCTAAAATACAAAATGTAAGATTTATTTAAATAAAGAGCATTTTTTTTTGGAAAAAGAGAATAAAGATGTATTTTTGCAGTCCGAAAATAGAACAATAAAAGAATAGTCGAAAGATAAAATAATATTAAGATGAAAAGGACATTTCAACCTTCTAACAGAAAAAGAAGAAATAAGCACGGTTTTAGAGCTAGAATGGCTAGTGCAAATGGCCGTAGAGTATTAGCGTCAAGAAGAGCTAAAGGAAGAAAAAAACTTACTGTTTCTAGTGAAAAAAGACACAAAGCATAAGTATTTGCTTAACTGAATATAAAAAAGGATTCATTGTGAATCCTTTTTTTTTGCTTTAAATCAAAGTATTTCTAATTCAAGATTATAGTAAATTATATTATTTTTGAAGTCATCTTGAAAAAACACAACAATATGTCTGTTCTTAAATTTTTTATAAGCAAAAAGTTCTTTACTCATTTAGGGTTAGCATTTGGATTATTAATCATCTTACTGATCATTACCTTCACAAGCATAAGTATATATACTCATCATGGTGAGAGTTTTGCCACACCAGACTTTTCTGGTCTTACAGAGCAACAGTTCATTGATCTGATACAGCAAAAAGAATTAAGATATAAAATTATTGATTCGGTACACGTTTCTGATTTAACACCTGGTATCGTAGTGGAACAAACGCCAAAGCCAGGTAGTTTTGTAAAAGTAAACAGAACAATATTTTTTACTATTAATGCCTACACTGCAGAACAGATACCTGTTCCACAACTAACAGAACTATCATTGCGTAATGCCCAGGTAACATTGGAATCTTACGGATTAAGGGTAGGACAACTAATCTACATTCCTTCAGAGTACACTCAGTTGGTTTTAGGTCAGCATTATAATGGAAAACCAATAGAACCTGGTACCCTGATCGCTAAAGGATCCAGCATTGATTTATTGGTTGGACAAGGATTAAGTAATGAAAAAACTGAGGTACCTGACTTACAAGGTCTGACTCTTGAAGAAGCCTTAAGTCTTTGCCAAAGTAATTCATTAAACATTGATGTTACTATTTACGAAGATACAGTAGCTACTCAGGAAGACAGCTTAAGAGCATTTATCTGGAAACAGTTACCCGAAGCAAATATGGGTAAAAAACTACGCTTAGGTTCATCTTTGGATTTATGGCTAACCATTGACTCTACCAGATTACTACCTGACACATTAGTAACAGATTCTTTAGCAACAGAAGTATTAATACCCGTACAAGAATAAAACATGATTGAGGAGAAGGATAAAAGAGAAGATCTGGAGGATATTGAAGATGACCAGAACGAGATGTTTGAGCATCATCGTTTTGTTACAGATCCAGGTCAGAAACAATTACGTATTGATAAATTCTTAGTTAACCGCATTGAAAATGCTTCCAGAAGTAAAATTCAGGATGCTGCTGCTGCAGGTAATATTCTTGTTAATGATGTTGCCGTAAAACCTAATTATAAGGTTAAACCTAATGATATTATTTCAATCGTTATGGAATATCCAAGAAGAGAACTTGAGATTATTCCTCAGGATATACCATTGGATATTCATTACGAAGATGACCATTTGCTGGTTGTAAATAAAAATCCGGGCCTAGTAGTTCATCCAGGTCATGGAAATTATACAGGCACTCTAGTTAATGCATTAGCATGGCATTTGAAAGATTTACCATTATTTAATTCTGACGATCCTCGTCCGGGTTTAGTGCACAGAATTGACAAAGATACATCAGGCTTATTGGTTGTTGCCAAAACAGAACAAGCAAAAAATCATTTAGCGCGTCAGTTCTTTGAAAAAACAACAGAACGAAGCTATGTAGCATTAGTATGGGGTAATATTGAAGATGAAGAAGGAACAGTTACAGGACATATAGGCCGTAGCTTGAAAGACCGTATGCAAATGACTGTATTCCCTGATGGAGAAATGGGCAAGCATGCTGTAACTCATTATAAAGTACTTGAAAGGTTTGGGTATGTAACATTAGTTCAATGTGTACTGGAAACTGGCAGAACACATCAAATCAGAGCTCACATGAAATATATTGGCCATACGCTTTTTAATGATGAAAGATATGGTGGAAATGAAATATTAAAAGGCACAACCTTTTCTAAATACAAGCAGTTTGTTCAAAATTGCTTTAAAGTTTTACCTCGTCAGGCTTTACATGCCAAGTCATTAGGTTTTATTCATCCTCACACCGGTGAAAAGATGAGTTTCAATACTGAAATTCCTGACGATATGATGCAATGTATTGAAAAATGGAGAACATACACCTCCAACAGAGATATTGAATCTGAATAAACCAATTATATTACGTATAAACGCACATGGACAAGAAAAATATTGCGGTAGTTTACGGAGGTGATTCCTCTGAAATTGTTGTTTCACGTAAAAGTGCACAAGGTGTACTTTCTTTTATTGACAGTTCAAAATACAACACCGTTGCAGTATTGATTACTCTTGAAAAATGGGTTGCCGAAATTGATGGCACTGAATACCCTATTGATAAGAATGATTTTTCGTTTACTACAGATGGTGAAAAAACTTTCTTTGACTGTGCATACATTACAATTCACGGAACTCCGGGTGAAGACGGAAAACTGCAAGGATATTTTGATATGCTAAAGATTCCATATTCAACTTGTGGAGTTCTAGCTGCATCATTAACATTTAATAAATTTACTTGCAATACTTACTTAAAAGGATTTGGTGTTTCCGTTGCAGATTCGTTACTAATTAGAAAAGGTACTGAATATGATGGTGAAAATATTGCCGATAAACTAGGTTTACCTGTTTTTATTAAACCGAATGCAGGAGGTTCAAGCTTTGGTATTACCAAAGCAAAAGCTATTGAAGAGATCGAACCCGCAATTCAAAAAGCGTTTGAAGAAAGCCATGAGGTAATCATTGAGTCATTTATCAGCGGACATGAGTTTACCTGTGGATTATACAAAACACCTGAAAAGGAATGCGTATTCCCTATTACAGAGGTAATACCGGCCAATGAGTTTTTTGACTTTGAGGCTAAATACAATGCTGAAAAAGCTCAGGAAATCACTCCTGCACGCTTACCACAGGAAACAACAGACAGAATTCAAAAAATCACTTCTTTAATTTATGATATACTTGGCTGTAAAGGTATCGCAAGAGTAGATTATATGTTGAGTGATAACAAAATATTTTTATTAGAAGTGAATACCACTCCTGGAATGACTCCAACCAGCTTTATTCCTCAACAAATTAAAGCTGCCGGTATAGATATAAAAGAAGTATTTACAGATATTATTGAAGACTCTATTAACAGAGCTAACTAAAGCATAAATTTGAATACTATAACTCAAAGCTGCATTTTTAAAGTGCGGCTTTTTTTATTATTAATCTTTATTTCAAAAATACGGCTGGAAGCTGGAATTAATGCCTCATAGCAAGATGCAATACCGAACAGCATGCTATTCAAATATTATATTTACAAATTGAATATATATATATTTTTCATTCCAATATTCTTTCCAAACACACATAACCTTTCAAAATATTCAATAAGTCTACATATTGGCTTTATACCTGCTTCGTACCAAATAAGTAACAACGATGATACAAACTCTTATTTAATACATAATTACAACATACTAAAGTCAGACCAAACTCACTAATTAGTGAGTTTGGTCTGACTTTAGTATGAGTTACATATGGTGTATATCTGAATTTCTCTGGTACTTGTCCCAAAGCAATCCCGACTACGGTCCCTAGCAGATATATAAGTTTCGTGTATAAAAAAATGCCGCTCTAAACTAGAACGGCATCTTTTCAAACCTCAATTTTTATTTACTAAGTAACTCATATTCTTCAGGGGAACCACAAGTACACATCAGATTTCGATCACCAAAGGCATCGTCTACCCTTGCCACTGTTAACCAGAATTTATTTTCTTTGATCCAATCTAATGGGAATGCTGCTTTTTCTCGTCCATATGGATGAGTCCATTCATCACAAACAACCTTATAATCAGGATGCGGTGCATTTTTTAGCACATTATCTGTTTTATCAGCTTCACCTGATTCAACCTCTTTAATTTCTGTATAAATAGATTTCATTACCTCAATAAAACGATCCAACTCTTGTTTAGATTCACTTTCTGTAGGTTCAACCATTAGAGTTCCGTGTACTGGGAACGATAATGTTGGTGCATGGAATCCATAATCCATCAAACGCTTAGCAATATCCAATTCGGTAATACCTGCACTTGTTTTAAAATGACGACATTCTAAAATCATTTCATGCGCTACTCTACCCTTTTCACCAGTATATAAAACACCATACTCCTCTTTTAGATGATGAGCAATATAGTTGGCATTTAAAATGGCTATTTCAGTAGATTTCTTTAAACCATCGCTACCTAACATTTTAATGTAACCATAGGTAATTGGCATTACACTGGCACTACCCCAAGGAGCAGCTGATACAGCCGAAATACCTTTACGTCCGTTTTTAACCACAGGGTGAGAAGGTAAGAAATCAACAAGGTGTTTTGCTACACCAATTGGTCCAACACCTGGGCCACCACCACCGTGAGGAATTGCAAATGTTTTATGAAGATTTAAGTGGCATACATCAGCTCCAATTAATCCAGGATTAGTTAATCCAACCTGAGCATTCATATTGGCACCATCCATATAAACCTGCCCCCCGTTTTCATGAATAATATTACATATTTCAACTACTGATGCTTCAAATACACCATGAGTGGAAGGATAAGTAATCATTAAACAAGAAAGCGTATCTTTATATTGTTCAGCCTTTTCTTTAAGATCATTAACATCAATATTACCGCGCTCATCGCATTTTACAACAACCACTTTCATTCCTGCCATTACAGCACTTGCAGGGTTTGTTCCATGAGCCGAAGAAGGAATAATAGCAACATCTCTTTGTCCTTCTCCAATACTTTGATGATAAGCTCTGATAACCATTAATCCGGCATACTCACCAGCAGCTCCGGAATTAGGCTGTAAACTCACATCTGCAAAACCAGTAATCTCAGCTAAGTCTCTTTTTAATTCAGCAAATAGAAGTTGATATCCCGCAGCCTGATCCAATGGTACAAAAGGGTGAATTCCACCGAACTCAATCCAGCTTAGAGGTAACATTTCTGTAGCTGCATTCAGTTTCATGGTACAAGAACCTAATGAAATCATTGAATGTGTTAAAGAAATATCTCTACGTTCCAGCTTCTTGATATATCGTACCATTTCCGTTTCTGAACGATATAACCTGAATACTTCCTGTTGCAGATAGTCTGATGTTCTTAAATAAGCTTCATCAATAGTACAAACCTCATCAATATCAAGGATTGTTGGAACATCAATACATGCAGCACGTGCAAATACTTCCACAATCCAGTTCACATCTTCCAGGTTAGTTGTTTCATCAATGCTGATACCTACATCACCATTCTCGAAATAACGGAAGTTCATCTCCAACTCCAATGAATATTTTTCAATCAATTCAACAGAAGCATGAGGAGCCATTGAAAAACGAATGGTATCAAAAAAGTTATCATTTAACTGCTTATAGCCAAACTTTTCAATCTCTTGGGTTAATAAAGATGCAATATTATGTACCTGACCTGCAATTCTGCGAATTCCTTCAGCACCATGATATACAGCATAAAAACTGGCCATAGTAGCTAAAAGAGCCTGTGCTGTACAAATATTTGATGTAGCTTTTTCTCTTTTGATATGCTGTTCACGGGTTTGTAAAGCCATCCTTAAAGCACGGTTCCCATTAGCATCTTTGGTAATACCTATAATACGTCCCGGCATATTTCTTTTTCCCTCTTCACGAGCGGCAAAATAGGCGGCATAAGGACCACCATATCCCATCGGAACTCCAAAACGCTGGGTAGATCCAAAAACAATATCTGCCCCCCACTCACCCGGAGGAACCAACATAGCTAAGCTTAATAAATCGGCACCTACCGAAATTTTACAACCTGCTTCGTGAGTCTTAGTAACCAACTCTTTATAATCCACTACATTTCCATCAGAGTTTGGATATTGAACCAGTACTCCAAAATGCTTTTCAGATAGTTCGCATTCTTTCCAATCACCAAATTGTAGTTCGATCCCAAGTGGATTAGCTCTTGTTTCCAACACTGCTCTTGTTTGAGGCCAAATCATTTCATCAACAAACATGATGTTAGCTTCAGCTTTAACCATTGCTCTTGGGCGCGAATTAAACATCATCACCATGGCCTCTGCTGCTGCAGTTGCCTCATCTAATAACGATGCATTGGCAATTTCCATCCCTGTTAACTCACAAATAACAGTCTGAAAGTTTAATAAAGCCTCCAATCTACCTTGTGAAATCTCTGCCTGGTAAGGAGTATAAGATGTATACCAAACCGGATTTTCCAATACATTACGATGAATAACAGCTGGTGTTATAGTATCATAATAACCCATACCTATGTATGTATTGTACACTTTATTCTTTGAGGCAATATCCAATATCTTTCTGAAATATTGACGCTCTGTTAATCCCTTCGCCAACCTCAATGGTTCTTTTAATCTGATCTTTTCAGGAACCGTTTCATCAATTAACTGATCCATTGATTCAACACCAATGGTTTTAAGCATCTCTTCAATTTCATGATCGCGAGGCCCAATATGCCTAGCAACAAATTTATCTGTGGCCATTTCTAATTATTTATTTAAAACAAGAGAATTATCATTGACTGATAACCCTTTCACTTCTTCTCTGACACCTTTTTTGGTCGCTTTAAAGGTAAGATAATAAGAAAATTATAAAAATGACAGGCACTTCTTTTCAAGATGATTTTTGTCAGTATAGTTTATGTATAAATATGAATTCAAATACGAGCTTCTACAATTATTTAATATAGGATTCAACAAATAGAAGAAAATCCTCTTTATTATATTAATCAATGCTTTCGAGTAAAAAACTATCTTTGCACCAATTAAAATAGCACATATGGATTTCAAGCAAAAAATAAAAGATTTAACGCATAAATATTACGACGAAATTGTTGGCATCAGACGACATATTCATGAAAATCCTGAATTATCATTTGAGGAATTTAATACATCGAAATACATATGTTCCAAACTGGACGAATATGGCATTACATATAATGCAGGATATGTTAAAACCGGAATTATAGGAAAGATTGAAGGTAAGAACCCGGACAAAAAAGTGATTGCTTTAAGAGCTGATATGGATGCTCTTCCTATTCATGAAAGTGAAAATAACGAGGTTAAATCCTGTAATACTGGTGTAATGCATGCCTGTGGTCATGATGCACACTCTGCATCCCTATTAGGAACGGCTAAGATATTAAGTGAATTAAAGGACCAATGGGAAGGAACAATCTTACTTATTTTCCAACCTGGAGAAGAAAAGTTTCCTGGTGGTGCTAAATTAATGATGGAAGAAGGCGCACTTGACAATCCTAAACCAGAGATTATTATTGGCCAGCATGTCTTACCTGATATGGAAACAGGACAGGTTGGTTTTAAAGAAGGAATGTATATGGCCTCTGGTGACGAAGTTTATCTTACAATAACAGGTAAAGGCGGTCACGCTGCTATGCCTCATACCTTAAACGACAACGTTTTGATTGCTGCAAATATCATTGTAGCACTTCAACAGATTGTGGCACGTATGGTTCCGGCTAATATTCCAACAGTTCTTTCGTTTGGACGATTTATTGCTGATGGAGCAACTAATATTATTCCTGAAAAAGTTGAGATTGCCGGAACACTAAGAACGATGAATGAAGAGTGGAGAGCAAAGATTAAAACTCATATACGCAAAATGGCTTCTGAGATAGCTGAAAGTATGGGAGCAAATTGCGCTGTTAAAATAAATGACGGATACCCTGTAGTAACAAATTCGGAGTATGTAACCGACTTAGCATATAAATCAGCATGTGAATATCTAGGCCAGGATAAGGTTCATAAAATGGATATTAGAATGACTGCAGAAGATTTTGGGTACTATACCCAAGAGTATCCCTGCACTTTCTACCGTTTTGGGGTAAAACAAATGAACAATATTCCTACAGGAGGGTTACATACGCCAGGATTCAACCTAAACGAGTCATCCTTAGAGACTTCAGTAGGTTTAATGGCATATATCGCGCTGGACGTTTTAGCACAATAAACAACTATATACTAGAGCCTTAGGTAAATAAAATGAAGTTTTTAATTATTTAAAAACATTTCAAATTGAGCTAAAACAGAAAATATTGTTTTCATATAAAAAAAAAGAAAATAATTTTGCTTCTGTAATACTAATAAAAAACAATAAGAAAAATGGCTTACGTTATAAACGAAGATTGCATCGCATGTGGAACATGTATCGATGAGTGTCCAGTAGACGCTATTTCTGAAGGAGGTATCTATAAAATTGACGCTGAAGCTTGTACTGACTGTGGTACTTGTGCTGATGTTTGTCCTACAGAAGCTATTAAACCAGCTTAATTAGCGGTAAAAGAAAAAACTAAAAAAGGCAGCTTAATATGATTAAGCTGTCTTTTTTAGTTTAATTAACTGATTTGATCCTCTCATAAATTCGTTTGGGGATTTTACTTTGCCACCCTTTTTCTTTCATTAATTCAATATACTTATTATAGTTTTCTAATGCTTTGTTTATTTCTTCAATATCCCAATAGGCATCTGCTAAATTGAGGTAGGCAACAATACGTTGAGGGGTAACTTTAACAATGTCTTCTAATAGTAATTATTGAGCATTGATTACATTTTTCATTACCCATTTGATGCAAATAGTATGCTGTATTATTAAATCTCATAATTTGTTCAGGAGTTAAATCATTCATTAAATCATTCCAATATGAAATTTGTTTAAACTGGCTACAATCATACAATGTGACACTTCCAAAAATTAATGCTTTCATTGGATATTCAAATCGCTCTTTATTACCATCATAAATATATTCAACTGATGAAATATGTAATAAACCGCCATCTGTAATTTACAAATAATACCCGACTCCATTGTCAGTACTTTCAAAGCTATCGCAATATTGATCCGTTCTATATGTTGCAGTATCCCTAACTCCATCAATCCATACTTCTATCATAGTATCCCTTCGTGCGTATACAATAACCGATTTTTCTGCATACTCATATGAAAAAAAGTATTTATCAGCATATACCTGTGACCAATCCTTCTTATCCTGGGCTAGCGCTGTTAATTTATTTACAAAAAAACAAAACACCTAAAGCAAAAGTATATGGGTTAATTTTCCTCATTAATCCTATCGTAAATTCGTTTAGGAATTTTACTTTTTAATACTAAATAATACACTTTCATAATTTATTAAATTATCACCTACAAACTTCAAGACCATTTGACCAATATCATTATTAATTATAGACATTGACACTATTTGTACTGCACCACAATCCTCACTCTCATCAAAATCTTTCCAAATAACATTATCTCTATATATAATACATTCAAAAACGTTTAATTCTTCACCCCAATCGGATAAAATCGTTTTATATTCGAACTTAAAATCAAAATCCTCATAGTTAGCTGATCTAATTGACATTTTGCGCTGATTTTCTATCTGAATATTATTGTTGCTTAAAAAGCTGATAATTTGCTCTTCGTAAACCTTGCATATTGTGTCTAATTGACTCTGTTGCCACTCTTTAATATTTTTAAAATCATTATTAAAATATATCTGATTATAAAGTTTATCAACAATTTTACCTTTAAAAGAAATTTCACTGATCCTAAATTCCCATGCTGGTCCATCTACTGCTCCACCCCAACCAATATCTACAATTGAAGCAATCGTTGAGTCTTGTAGATTAAGTCCAATAATGTATTGATAATCCGAAATTTTAAACACACTATCAAGATTTATAATTATATCAGATTCTATATTATTTAGAGCTTCTTGATTTAATTCTTTCAATACTTCCTTGGTTTCTATACATGAATAGTCCATGCTTATGTCAGAATTCCATTCGAAAACCCCAAAAGCTATTGTTATTAATAAATATCTATAAATAAGCATAATATTAAAAGTTTGTTTCATTATTTAACCAGGAACACAGTAATTCCGTAATTTCATTGCTTACATCATTGTTATTATCAAATGATTCCTTTCTTTGTATATTAACAACTGGAGAATTACTATTCGCAATAGGTAACCCGTCTATATTATTCGTTTTATATTTTATTATAGCATCGTTTAAGGCTGTTCCTTTATTATTATCCAGTAGGGCATTTGAACCAACATAATATCCCAAATATTTTAATTGAGCTTGAATGACTCTGATTTGTTGACTATCAGAATTGGAATTGGTGTGATTTGATAAAGCAGGACAAATTAATTCTTTTGCAGCCCAACAGTAATTTGCATTTGAATTACTAAAATTACAATTTGCAATTGAATTTCCTCTTTCTGGTATACATGGTAAGATTAAGGGTAAATTGTAATGAGGTATGCAAACTCTATTATAATTATCAATTTCATTAATATTGTTTAGAATACTTGCTTGATGCTTGGCTTGACCCGCGCCATAGTCCATATGGCAATGATCTGGATAAGTCGCAGGAATTCCAGATCTACTTGCTAATGCAACAGTCTGCCCTGACATGAAAAATGTACTACTATTTAATGTTAAGTTGCTTGAAGAATGTAAATGAAGATATCGAATACCTCTCTTTTTATTAGATGTATTGAAAACATCATCTTTACAAATTAATTTTATATAATTACCAGTACTATTTCCATTTAAATATTGTCCTTCTCCAGAGTGGATAGCAAAAATTGGAATAGTACCTTCTACTCCTGTCATCATGTCAATAGAATCGATATCGAAATCATGTTTGTATTGATGACGAGTGGACCCATATGTTTTACCATAAGTATAGATGTGATTTCCATTTGGATTAGCACCATTACCTGCTTTATCAGTAATAATATGCATGTTAAGGTTTCTGTATTGTACATCTTGAATATATACAGTTCCATTTGATTCTCCGTTTCCTAATTCCCCATCATCTATACCATCCCAAACTGGTTGGCACAAGCATTATCATTTATAATGTTTGACCATTTTAACTCTTTATAAATCCTCCTTAAAAACAGCCTTATAACCTAGATTTAAATCCATTTTCTCACCAGATTTACATTGACTGACTGGGATTTCCTCAAAATCCTTCGTTTCCCTAATATATCTTCCTTTTTTAAATGATTGCCAATATAAAAAAGATTTATCTCCTTGTTTTGGAAAAGGTAATTTGGGAATATTTTGTTCTTTAAATTTATTATTAGCAAATGCTTTATACCCAATATATTTCACTTTTGCTGGTATCTCAATATTATATAATTTATTATTATTAAAAGCCCGACTTTTGATAGAATCAACACTCTCTGGTATTTGTAATTCTTCTATCAAATTATTCTCAAAGCTACCCATAGCAATAGATTTAATATTGGGTGGTAAAATAAGCTTTTTAATTCTATTTCTTGCAAAAGCAAATTTACTAATACTATGTATTGTAAATGGTAATATTAATTTATCTATTATGTTATCAGAAAAAGCAGACACACCTATTTTTTCAATATTTTCATTTATAACAACATTGACCAAACCCATTTTATAGAATGAATACTTACCAATCTCTGTGATATTAAACTTTCCCAAGTTAGAAGAGATAATAATACTTTTACTCCCATGATAATAACATTTTTTTATATTCCCCTTATCCTCCCAAACATCGTTTATATTTATAATATATGCTTCATTGTTTAAATATTCAAAACATGCATTGTAAGTAATTGATTGGGGTATCGAGAGGTCAACAATATAATGACCTTCAATGCTATCATTCCATCCTGTAAAATTATGATTAACTTTTTCTGGACTTGGTAGTTTTAAGCTTGCAAAATTATTATTTGTAAAAGCCCAATCCCCTAGATACAAGAGCTGAGATGGCAATTTTATCGTATCTAGAAGTTGATCTCGTAAAAATTTACTTCCAAAATAAAGTATATTATCAGGGAAATCTATTTTTCTAATACTCTTATCTGGCAATCCAATAGCTTCAATTCCAATAACTTTTATTCCATTAACAGATTCAGGCACTTTTATATCACTAAAATTCAAAGTGTCATCCGTATCATAAAAATATCCATATATTATTCCATTGTCACTTATTTTAATACGATTAGACTCTAAAGTATAAGTATTTTGAGCATTTATTAAAAAAGGAATAATGATTATTATTTGTATAAAAAATAGTCTCATAATATTAATTTACATTCATTAATTTGGAAGTGGAGCATTTTCATTTAAACTATCCAATAATTCAGCGGTAATACCGTTATCTGACGGTAATAAATCCTGATCACTTTTATATGAAACTATAGCGGTATTTAGATTATCACCCTGAAGTGCATCTAATCCATAAGCACCTGCTACACCTACATAATACCCTAAATATTTCAATTGTGCCTGAATAATTCGGATATTAGGATTTGCTTTTGTACCATTACTCATATTTCTCATTAATGGACATTTAAGTTCCCATGCAGCCCAACATTGCTTTACAGCCTTTCCTTCAAAATTACAAACAAGAAGTGTTCCCGTACCAATTGTTGATTGTTTTGTAAGATTATCATCCCCCAGTTCCCCTTTACATGGTAGGGCTAATGGGAAATTATTATTTGGGAAAATTTTAAGATTATACTGATCTACATTATTCAAATGCGTATCATAAAATTTACTTGCATATCTTTTAGGCGCATTATTACTATATGATCCTACATTTAGGTGAACATGACCAGGATTAGTAATGTCATTCCAATATAAATTACCGCTTCTGCCTGCATGAGCAACGATTTGCCCTGTTATTACCTTTTCTTTACTACCATTTGTCTTAGTGTTATCTGGAGATATATGTAAATACGTAACTAAATTACGTTCACCTTGAAATACAGGATCCCATTGAAGTGTTATGGAATTATGAGTAACACCATTTTTCACTTTTGTTTTGTACGTTGTTTCACATGCTCTAAAAGCAAATAAATCAGCTCCTATATTCGCAAGTAAATCAAATCCTTTATGACTATCAGACCTGTATTTACCCGTTTTATCTGATCCGTTTATTATTAATTCAGCTTCCATTTTACCATACCCTTTTCCTCCATTATAATCACTTCCTCCTTGATCGTACATATTGCTTGCAATATGCATATTCATCCCATGATAATCTGAATGTTGAATATAAGAACTATCAGTAATTGCACCAACCTCACCGCTAGGATTATCATCTATTCCATCCCAAACAGGTTGGCTCCACTGCATTGCATAAATTACCAAATGATAGGCTGAACTTTCATCCACATAAAAAGGAGATAATAAGTTATTATCAAATTGAGTAAAACTACCTTCTGATTCTTTTATTGGTATTTGAAGTGAGACTTTAAACTCTGTAATTCGATCATCTTTTTTCATGTGCCATCCAAAGTTTCCATTCCACTCGGTATCTTGCGTTACATCATTTGGACTATTCTCTGTTCCATTGCCCCATCTTATTTGGTAATCTGTTCCACCACCAGCATTATCATTTTCTCTTAATACTTGATTTTCAGTATTGGACTCACTGGCTTGTGTAGCTTCTAATAAAATTGGAAAATCTCTTAGTCCAATTTCTATTGTAGTAGCTGCATTTAATAAATCTTTTGGTATTTGTAGATTTATAAAACCTCCTTCATCTGTAGAAAAATTACTATTATATTCTTTAATAATATGATTTAGCATTTCTTCAGGAGGATTTCCCTCAGTCACTTTCTCTATCACATTTTTCTCAACTAATTCTGAAAATCTGCTTTGCCAATAATCATTGTAAGCCTTTCTTCCTAAGTTTACATTAGATGTACATGAGTCTTTCTACCTATCTAACAGTCGTTCATTAACATGAGAAGGAATCTCTTTACATTTATTATTTTTCTTCATTATTTCGCTATAATACAAATAACATTCTTTTGCCTTATCAAAATTTTCTGTATCCCAATAAGCATCTGCCAAATTCAGTTGAGGATCTGCCAAAGTAGGGTCTGCATCAGTTATTTTCTCTAATATGGAAATAGCACAATCGTAGCATTGGTCATCTCCTATCTGAATTAAATAGGATGCTGTTGTATTTAGTTTTAATAAATTTGAAGGCTCTAAATTCTCAAAGGAAACAAACTCTTTAAATCGTGTACAGTCATAAAAAGTACATTGTCCAAATGTTACCGGTTCTATGTTGGGTTCTACTTGATAATCTGATTCAATTCCAAGAAATTCTCTAGAAAATATTCCCAATGAATAATTACTGTAAATTCTTTGATTCATTATCACACCATTATCCCAACATTCATACATATTAACTATTTTACCTTGTGAATAATCTGCTGTATCTTTCCAACCATCTATCCATACTTCTATCATAGTATCCCTTCGTGCGTATACAATAACCGATTTTTCTGCATACTCATATGAAAAAAAGTATTTATCAGCATATACCTGTGACCAATCCTTCTTATCCTGGGCTAGTGTTGTTGATGTATTGATAAATAACAAACCACCTATGGTAAAAGTAAATATTTTAATGCTCCACTTTAACTCTCTCATAAACCCGTTTAGGAATTTTATTTTCCCATCCTTTCTCTTTCATTAATTCAACATACTTATTATAATTTTCTATTGCTTTGTCTTTATCCTCTATTTCCCAATAGGCATCCGCTAAATTGAGGTAGGCTACTATTCGCTTGGGAGCAATTTTTATTAACTGTTCTAATACTTCAATTGCACAATCGTTGCATCCTATTTTTTGAAGGTAGTAGGCTGTATTGTTTAAATTGAGTAATTTTTGAGGAGGTAAATTCTTCCAATAATTCATTTCCCAATGAGCTTTTCTATTAATATTTAAGCAATCATAAAAACTAACATTTCCAAAACTCATTCCTTTTTCAGGAGCATCATACTGAAATTCAAGTCCATCTCCCAAATTCTCTCTAGAATAAACAATCAAAGGACCATTTTTAGCACTATTCAATGTATAGGCAATCCCAGTATCCCAACATTCAAAACCATTAATACTATAATGACCTCTTACAATATTCGAAGTGTCCTTTACCCCGTCTACCCATATTTCAATAGTTGTATCTCTACGAGCATAAATAATAACAGAAAGTGAAGATTTCTCATCAGAAAAAAAATACTTATTGGCATAAACATATCCTGGATTTACCATCTGCGAAATTGATCCCTGATTTATAATCGGCAGAAGGTTTATTGCTAGTATTAAAATAAATTTAAATTTCATATGATAATATAGCATGATTAATTCGATCGTACATTAACATCTTCATTTATCAGACAATCGTTCAATAACATGAGATGGAATATCATCACAATGATTGTTTTGCTTCATCAATTCTATATACTTAAGATAGCATTCTTTTGCCCGATCAAAGCTCTCCGTATCCCAATAGGCATCTGCCAAATTCAGAAGAGGAGCAACCAAGGTTGAGTCTGCATTGACAATTTTCTCTAATATAGAAATAGCACAATCGTAGCATTGGTCATCTCCTATCTGAATTAAATAGGATGCTCTTTTGTTTAGTTCTAAAAAATTTGAAGGCTCTAAATTCTCAAAAGAAACAAACTCTTTAAATCTTGTACAGTCATAAAAAGTACATTGCCCAAATGTTACAGGTTCTATGTTGGGTTCTACTTGATAATCCGATTCGATCCCAAGAAATTCTCTTGAATATATTCCCAATGTATAATTACTGTAAATTGTTAGATTCATTACTACTCCATTATCCCAACATTCATACATATTAACTCTTTTACTTTCTGAATAATCTGCTGTATCTTTCCAACCATCTATCCATACTTCTATCATGGTATCCCTTCGTGCGTATACAATAACAGATTTCTTTGCTGCCCCATACGAAAAGAAGTATTTATCAGCATATACTTGCGACCAATCATTCTTATCCTGAGCATTAATAATTGATATACTTGTAAAAAGTAATATCAAACATGATAATATCGTTTGATTAATTCGATCGTTCATTTTCGTTTTGTAAATTAGTGTTTGTTTGATCATTATTTTCCTGATCACCATTTTCTGGTGGATTTAGTGTACCCTCTCTATCTGTAACAACATCGTCAAAGTAGACAACTGTTTCTTCTACTCCTTTGCCATTCGTTTCAGTTTTTCGATATTCAGAAAATTCGCTTAGAGTTGCAATTTGATATGTATTTTTTAAAGATGACGTGTTACTAAATGACTGAAACCTTTGATAAGCAACTAATGCCCCATCATTATCTTTAGTAACTCCCGTTTTACAAGTAAACTTGGTATCGTGATAAATAGCCCAACCAAATGTATAAGTCCTATTATTATAAATTCGACTATCTTCATAATTATAAGTATCACTATCTAATTGACTATTGGAGCAGAGAGTTTTCAGGTAAGCTTTGCAAGTAGTTAATTTATTTTTTCTGTCATTAAACCCATTAAATCCGCCGTTGATTCTTGCTGTCACTTCAAGAATATCATCTTCTCTTGAAGCACTCAATATACCCCCTTTATACATTCTATAAAACCACCCTGCCGATAAGGCTGCATGAGGCAATTGTTCCAACTTTTCCTTATTTGTAAGACTAGAGGTAAAATCATCAGTTTTATTTTGTTCGTTTTCACCTTCTGTACCTACAAACTGTTCATACCCCCTATATGTTGACTTATAAGTTAATTGAATTAAACCTCGCCCTGGATATCCTCCATATGAAGTATTGGATACTCCAAATTCTTTAGTAGCTGACAAATTAGCTGACTCAGTTAATAACTGCGCAATAAAATGTGCTTTTTCAATACATGTATGTATTTCAAATTCATTACATGTCAGGTTTATTGCATCAAGATAAGTACTCCTATCATTTGCAATAGCATTGGGAGCTAAGTTCTCCAAATCGACCAAAGTCATTCCTCTATTGCAAATACATGCCGCATTCACATTAATTTCTACAACACCATCACTATTTACATCATCACCATCAAAAGATTCGAATGATTCTGTTTGTTTTTTTATATGAATTTCAATGGATTCAGAGAAATTATCATTACTTAAAGATGAATCTATATCATTAAGCTGAAATGTTAATGTGGTATCGGCATTGATTAGCGCAGATTTTAAAATTTTAAATTTCATTTCTCCGTTCTCATCCGTATACATATTGCCCTCTTCTAATTCAATTCCATTTAACAGTTGTCCATCTGTAAAATCATCAACGTTATATCCTCGATTTGACCAGAAAGTATTGAAGGCATCTATTGGATTATTCTTAATATCACCATCTATATCATCAGTATATAAGCCTAAATGTTTTAAGTAGGTTTGTTTTTTCTTTAGATCATCAGATGATTGAGGACATTTTTGTCCATGGGCAAAATTCTGCTGGTAGGTAAATGCTCCATTTATAGTATAACTTTGAACCATAGCTCTTGCTAAAGGCTCATTGTTAGCCAAATTATTAAATTTCATATCCAAGGATACATACTCAATACTTTTCTTAAACTTCACAATCACCCTACCACATAAAACATCTTCCAATTCACCTTCTTCTCCAATATATCCAGGATCATCGTTTGCAACCAACCTTAGCTCAATTTCATCCTCTAAAGTAGGATCTGTTTTGGTTACTTTTAATAATATGGTGCTGCCAACACTTGTTTCAAAAGACTCTTTTTCAAATGAAATACCTTCTACTTTCTTGTCAGCACAGACCTCAATAATACCATCTTCATCCATGTTTTTATCAGAGCCTTTTTCAATCACTAAAGGAATTATTGTTTCATCTTCGTCAGTGACTATAGTATACACCTTTTTTTGTTCTTCCGTCAAAATATTCAAAGTGCCGGATAAAGATTTTGGTTCTTCACCAAGCTTGGGTTCTTTTAAACTGGAATTATTCTCCATAAATGAATCTACATCTAATCTTACATAAGGCAAAAACTCATCCCAAAAGGTTAATCCTTCACATTCTGCATAATTTGATTCTCTTCCTACTTCGTATACTCTCATTAGTTTCTTTGGTTTAGGGTTTTTAATGGTATTTTTATGATATCTGCTGTAACATTAATGTTTTCCAATAAGTCATTCTCTACGTACTGACCATTATATTCGTAATCAACTTTATCATCACTTAGATCTATAGAAATAACTTTCCCTACCATGTTTGTAGACTTAACTACAGCGTAGATATCCTGATCTTTTTTTAGCTTAGATAGTACATTTCCCTCCTGACCTTCAAAATAGCATTCGGATAATGTTCCTTCAACCGGCCTTTCCGTTGCCTCAACGGTAGAACCTCCCATTAAAGAATTTGGATTTTGAATATGCCAGCCTTGCACTCGAAGCAAAACACCCTGAGCAATTAATATGGCCGGAATAAGTGTAATTGAGTTGGTCATGGGACGGGTATTCTCGCTCCAGAAGTCTTCTTCATTTTTTACACAAGTAACATCGTGCAGATCAAAAGTTTTACTTTGTTCGTCTAAACGGGTGCTTTCAAACTTTAACTGAACATGATCTTTGATTTGCTCATCTGTGATCCAACGCAACAAATGTGTCTCTTGTCGACTCTCTAATTCTATATGAAATTTGGGTGCGGGAGGTACACTTCGTGGTGCTCCTGATTTATTTACGGAATATCCCGGAATAGAAATACGGCATCGTAACATGGGATAATCAAAGCCGTCTACATAAAAACGTCCTTTACAATACATAATTGTGTTAGGTTATAGTTAATAAAAAAGTATCTTTTTCGATACCCCTATATAGCGTAGGTTTTATGTAGCAGGTACAAAAATAGTTTTATCTAATTATATATGCAATATTTTTATTAAACAAAAGAGTAGTATATTACAATAAACAATTTTACACAGTAGATCATTTGATTTAAGACAATAGACGAAAGACTTATTTACAAGACGCTTACTATCATATTTTTACACACACAAAAACTAGACTCCGTAACATTTAACAATCAAGACATTACTACACACTAAAGAACTATTATTAAAGAAAGGCTAAGTATTTTTTAAGCAAACAGAATTTCATCCATTTTTACATCGTGTTTTTCAATTGGTAAATCATCTACTATCTGACATTGATAACAAACTCCTATTTTAACCGCTTGTTTTAATAAGGGTAATAATCGGTCGTAATAACCTCCTCCTCGCCCCATTCTTTGACCATTGGTTGTAAAAGCAATTCCAGGGACAATAACCAAATCAATTTGCTTTAAGTCGGAAATAGCCTGTCCTGATGGTTCTAGTATATTGAAAGCACCTTTCTGCATCATATCATAACCTTTATAAGGAATAACTTCTACACAATCCCCTACAACCCGTGGCAGATAGATATTTTTTTCAGAATACCATTTTTCAATAAATTGCTGCGTTTCTAACTCATCCGGTAAAGACCAATAGCACAATATATGTTCTGCTTCATAAAATGCACTTAGTTTTTCTAATTGCTCAAAAACCAACAATGCTTCTCTCTCCTTATCCGCTTTTGAAAGTAACAGCTTCCTTTCTTTGATAGTTTTCCGAAGCTCTTTTTTATCTGTATCTACTGACATATTATTAAGGTCGATATTGTGAAGCTGCCAGTATCTTTCGGCCATCCGTTTCTAACATCAGATCTTTTAATGTAGCCCCCTCATTCTTTTCCATATATGATTCTACAATCTTGTACCCAATAAACTCACCAGCCCGAGGAGCTGAGTTAGCGCCAAAATTAGCGGTAAATGGAGCATTCTCTGTATATTTTTGAACTAACATCCGATCATTACTAAATAAATGTTTCCACTCCACAAGTGAAGACCACATATTTTCCTCATTATCCTTACACCATTTCATTTGGTATGTGGAATAATCAAACAATAAAGTATCACTTAAATCAGGAAACATCTGTCGTACGAAATATTTAATCTTCCCTTTATAAACCATATGATTTATTACATCATCCTTTTGTTGATCGTAATCGTAATTAGTTAAGGCCATTGCTCTTAACACATCAGGAGCCATTTTTTCCTTAGACATTCCTTTACGCAGATATTTTGAAATACCTAACCACTCATAAAATTCGCAATCTTCACCTAAGTACTTTTCAATACTTACACCTATCCAAGCAGAATCAACGGCTATACTTTGACTAAATCCTGAAATCATCAAATAAATATCAGGTATATGCGCATCTGGGAAATAGTATTTATAATTTTTAAAACCGAGCTCCAGTTCCTGCTTAAAACTATCAAACGAAGGAAAAACTTCCTTTGATTTCTGAACTATATCCTTATTGGCATCGTAGTGAACAAAACTCATTAAACGCTGTGGATAATCCACTCTCTCAATTCCACCAATTTTGATGATCTTTTTATTATAAGCTTCAAAAAACTGAGGATACTTTTGCAGTAAAGGCTCCATTGAAGTTCGCACATCCAATGAATCTAACTGATTCAATTCCTGATAAAAAGGTATCACTTTAAAATCGACCTTAATATCAGTCACATCAGGACGATAAGTTTTATTGACGCAGGAGGTTAAACCTAAAAACAGAAGACCTATAATTGATATTTTATTTCTAATACTCATAAGAACTACATTTTGAGAACAAACTTAAAAATAAAAAAACATATTTTTGCCCTCTAATTATCTGATTAAAATTCAAAGAAAAGCGGTATTTCTAATTATTATCGCAATAAATAATTACATAAATTTTATGCTAAAGAAAATTGATGGCTTTATTGTTGGCTTGTTAAGCATGATTGTTTTAGCCTACTTCTTCCCGGGATTAGGAAACTTTGGTGAACATTTTAACCTGGAGAATATTTCGGGCATTGGCATATCCCTGATTTTCTTTTTCTATGGATTAAAATTAAGTCCTTCTGAAATGAAAAAAGGATTAGGGAATTATAAACTTCATTTACTTTCTCAATTCTCTACATTTGTGCTTTTTCCTTTAATTGTTCTTCTTGCAAAACCATTTATAGTAACTGAAGAACAAAATATGCTATGGCTTGCTGTATTTTTTCTGGCGGCACTCCCTTCAACTGTTTCATCATCTGTTGTAATGGTATCCATAGCCAAAGGCAATATTCCAGGAGCTATTTTTAATGCCAGTATTTCAGGATTACTGGGTATCATTATCACACCAATGTGGATGGGGCTATTTATGAGTGCATCAACAGGAGATTTTAACTTTATGGATAGCCTTATTCGTTTGGTAATTAAAATCCTGCTACCTGTAACTGTAGGATTAATCCTGAATAAACAGCTGGGCCGTTATGCCCGAAAATACAGTCGTTTTATAACTCTATTTGATAAAAGTATTATTCTATCAATTGTATATAACAGTTTCAGCAAATCATTTACGGCAAATCTGTTTACAACAATAGATCTTACATCACTTGTAATTTGTGCCATTAGTATCATGATTATCTTCGTAATTGTTTATGGCACTATTTTTGGAATTTCGAGGTGGTTAAATTTTTCCAGAGAAGATCGTATAACTGCAATTTTCTGTGGTTCTAAAAAATCATTAATTCATGGAACTGTAATGGCAAATGTTCTTTTCAAAAATATGGCTTCACAAGGAATATTCATTGTCCCTATTATGATTTATCATTCATTTCAATTGATAACAGTGAGTTTTATAGCTCAAAAAATGGGAAAAGAAAAGCCTTCAAAGAACTCTTGAAGCTCATTACTATTTTATTTAAGTTTGCGAAACAAATACTAATACATAATTAACATGAGAAAAATAACCTCACTTATTGTTTTGACTCTTCTTTTATCTGCATCTGTTTTTGCTCAAACAGATAGAGATACTGACTTAAGGTTTGCTTTTGTTCTAAGTCCGCAAATAAGTTGGCTAAAATCCGACAATTCATCAGTTGATGCTAACGGAAGTTTATTTGGTTACAACTTTGGTGTAGAAATGGATAAGTTCTTTGCTAAGAATTATGCTATTTCAACCGGATTAACCATAAATACCACAGGCGGAAAATTAAGATACGAAGGCGATAATACATTTAGAATTGGAGATGAAAATACCATACTTACAAATAAAACGCTGGAGTATCGTTTAAAATATCTTGAAGTACCATTATTGTTAAAACTACAGACAAACGATTTTCAACGCAGTAGTTTTTACGGTGTATTTGGTATCTCTAACCAATTTAATATTAAAACCAATGATGGTTCAGGTAATAACATTAATGATGAAGTTAAGTTCCTGAATTTTGGATACAAGTTTGGTGGAGGAATGAAGTATTCAATTGGAGGAGACGCATTTTTAAAATTTGGTTTAACATACAACCAAGGCGTAACAGATGTAACTGACAATTCGGGAATTGACGACAAAGTAGTTCTAAACAGACTGGTTTTTAACTTTGGAGTTATTTTTTAAGTCTAACAGATCATTAGATATTAATAAACGATAATAAATTAAGAGGGTTTCATTGATTTGAAACCCTTTTTTATGATGCAAACTATAAATTCATAAAGGATTTATGTTTGCATCTTCAATTCTTTGATGTTTCTTTGTATTCCTAAACTCATATAGACAGATGAAATTATTCACAGATTGACTCATTGAATTAAATTCATCTTGAAATTAAAGGTCTCAAATATGAAAATAGCACTTGCTCAACTTAATTATCATGTTGGAAATTTTGAATCCAACACTAACAAAATTATTGATGCAATAAAAAAAGCAGAAAATGATCAATGCGATTTAATCGTATTTAGTGAATTAGCAATCTGTGGATATCCTCCACTTGATTTATTAGAAAGAGAGGAATTTGTTGAGCAATGTTTAATGCAAGTGGACAAAATAGCAGCCGTATGTAACAACATTATGGCCATCGTAGGATGCCCAAGCATTAATCCGGAGCCTAAAGGAAAAAAGCTATTTAATTCTGCTTTTGTTCTTTCTGAAGGAAAAGTAAATTCAATCCATCATAAAACATTACTACCTAATTACGATGTATTTGATGAGTATAGATATTTTCAACCTAATAGTGAATTTAAATTAGTTGAATTAAAAGGTAAGAGATTAGCCATTACAATATGTGAAGACTTATGGGATGAGCAACCTGTTTTTAACTCGTTTGCTAAAAGCAGGCTTTACAAAAAGTCGCCAATGAAGGAATTAAAACAATTAGATCCTGATATGGTGATTAATATTGCTGCTTCTCCTTTTTCATATAACCAAGGGCAAATACGTCAACAAATCATTTCGCAAAAAGCCGCTAAAAACGAAATTCCATTCTTTTATGTAAATCAAATAGGAGCAAACACTGAACTTGTATTTGATGGTAGTTCTTTAGCAGTAAACGACAAAGGAGAAATAATCAATCAATTAAAATCCTTTTCTGAGGACATACAGTATTGTAAACTTGAGGAGATGGGTTCTGATAAAGCCATTGTAAATACTCCTAAAGAAAAAATTGAGCTTATTCACGATGCTTTGATACTTGGAGTTAAAGACTACTTTAATAAAATGGGCTTCACAAAAGCTACATTAGGTCTTTCTGGAGGAATTGACTCTGCGGTAACTGTAGTCATTGCCGAAAGGGCTTTAGGAGCCGAAAACGTTCGTGTATTATTACTTCCTTCTAAGTACTCTTCTGACCATTCTATTAAAGACGCTGAAGATTTAGCTAATAATCTGGGTATTCAATATGACATTGTACCTATCAAAGATATTGTCAGTAGTTTTGAGGATACTTTAGCTCCTGTTTTTACAGGACTGAAAGCCGATGTCACTGAAGAAAACATTCAAGCTCGTATTCGAGGAACGTTACTAATGGCTCTTTCAAATAAATTTGGACATATTTTATTAAACACATCGAATAAGAGTGAAGCAGCTGTAGGTTACGGAACTTTATATGGAGACATGAATGGAGGTCTTTCTGTTTTAGGTGATGTTTACAAAACGGACGTGTTTGATTTGGCCCGTTTTATTAATAAAGAACGTGAAATAATTCCGATCAATACCATTGTTAAACCGCCATCAGCTGAATTACGACCAGATCAAAAAGACAGTGATTCATTACCTGATTACGATGTATTAGACCAGGTATTATTCAACTATATTGAAAAAAATGAACATCCAGAAAAGATAATTGCAGCCGGTTTTGAGAAAGAGGTTGTATATAAAGCTGTCAGACTTGTAAATATTAATGAATATAAGCGTTTTCAAACAGCGCCAATAATCAGGGTATCTTCAAAAGCCTTTGGATTAGGAAGACGAATACCTCTGGTTTCCAAGTTTTAGTACATTATTTTTATTAAAATAAGATAAAAAAGTCCGCATTACAACTTTATTTGTTGGTAGTATGTGGGCTTTTTTCTATTTTTGGCATCATATGTTATAAAACATACATGCAGCTTAGCTAATAATATACAAGATGCCAAGAAGACTAGAAAACAACTTTGCTACCGAACCTACTATAAAAGATGTATCACAACTTTATGATGTTCTTACTGATGAAGAAAAAGAAATTGTACTTAACAACCATACAGTAAAACATTTTAAAAAGAATGATGTAATTTATCAGGAAGGTGAAGTACCTGATAGTTTGTTATGTCTGGGTTCCGGAAAAGTTAAAGTCTACAAAAATGGATTTGGTGGTCGTGACCAAATTGTTCGCATGGCAAATCCAACAAGTTTTATTGGCTATAGGGCATTTTTTGCTGAAGGCCCGCATGTTGCCTCTGCTGTTGTTATTGAACCTTGTACTATATTTTATATTCCTAAAGCAATAGTATATCAGCTTTTGCAAAGCAATCATCAATTTAGCTTAAATATTATTCGTTCCTTAGCTCAGGAACTTGGATTCTCGCGCTACAGAACTGTTACTCTTACTCAAAAACATATCAGAGGGCGACTTGCAGAAAGTTTACTTGTTTTAAAAGACATCTATGGTTTTGAAGATGATGGAATTACTCTAAATGTATATTTATCAAGAGAGGATTTGGCTAACTTCTCAAATATGACTACGTCAAATGCAATTAGAACCTTATCTACATTTGTAAATGAAAAAGTAATTACGGTTGATGGACGAATTATCAGACTACTAGATATTGAGACACTGGAAAAGATTTCGAAACTAGGTTAATCCTTATTTCGAATATATCCAGGTTAACTTATGCCATACAGCTTCAAGTGGTCCATGCTTAAATCGCTTTGACCACATTGTACAAAATATACCCAACAAAACAGCCAGAAAAGTACCAATCAACACACTAAATGTTGCTCCGGTGTATTTGTACAGTCCTAAACCAAATCCATAATAAATAGAGGATCCTATTATCGATTGAATTAAATAATTCGACAAGCTCATCTTTCCTATTGGGGAGAAAATATTTAGCACTTTACTACCTGCTTTTGTTTGAAACAACAATACAAACCCAGAAACAAGAACTACCATAAAGCTAATATTAGTAAACGCTGTTTCAATTGTAGAAAAAGGTCTTTTTATTGCTACCGATTCAAATAATGAGTCAACATTATTTTTTAAAATATATAAAGGAATAAATACAAATACCGATACAACAAAAGCTAAAATCCAAAACTTCCTTGTTCTGTATGACCAAACGAAAAGCTGCTTTCTTCCGGCAAGCATCCCAAAACAAAATAAGGCCAGTATATGAAAAAAACGACCATTCTCCCAACTCCAATGAATAACGGCTAATTTACCATTGGTTAAATTTCCAATGGCCGTTTGCCAAAATGAATCACCAAAGATATATTCACTCATTTTACCAAAATACCCCCATGAAACAGGATTTTCCATATGTACCGATGGATTATTTATGCCCTGTATAAGCTTAATCCATTCTACTGGAAGGAATAATAGAAACAAGGCAATAATGAGCACCCAACTATCCTTTAGTTTAGCCATCGGTATCAATAGAAAACCAACAGCTGCATATAAGGTTAATATATCACCCTGATAGAAGGCTGAATTAATGAGTCCAAAAACTAACAATAAAACCAGACGCCATGCAAAACGCAGCCTAAAATCTTTTCCTTTTTTCTCCTGATTATCTGTTTGAATAAAAAATGTGAGGCCAAATAACAAAGCGAAAATGGCATACGACTTACCACCAAATAAAAAAAAGAGGGTATCCCATATATACTTATCAAGGACCACCATCCAATCTGGTAATCCTTGAGGTAAATGATAAACATCGAAATGTTCAATATTGTGCAAGAGCATTATAGATACAATTGCAAATCCACGCAAAGCATCTACAACAAATAGTCTGGAGGTAGTTTTATTATTCACTATTCTTTTTCTGCTTTTTCAAATACAAAGACTCCACAAACACCTTGTTCATCTTCACTGGAGCCTACAATTTGTCCATTTTGATTAATAAAGCCCTCTCTTTTTTCCGGGAAATATTCAAATGGTTCAACAGATAAAACTTCGTGATCCACCATTTCAAGAAAAACCTTATTGCCATCTACTTTTCCTTCTAGCTGACATTTTACCTGAAATGGTGTATCTCCATCAATATATTCAGTAAAATCTAAGATACCAAACACACGCTCACCTGCCTGTGCTAAAATAGCTACTCCTTCATCCTTGCCTCCTTCAAACTCTTCCTTAAAATTCCATCTTCCAGTTAAGTCCATATTAGTTCTGTTTTAATATGTACAATATAATAAATTCAGAAAACATGACAGCAATATAATATCATTATTATATCTGGTAACCAGAAAAGTAACTCAAACCTAAAAGTGAAAGCTATTAAAATAAATCATACTGCTCTGTTTCCACCTTACCAGAAATTTTAACATCAAATTCAGGGATCTTAATCCCTTTAGGTTTTGAAACATTTCTCGATTGGTTATCAGTCTTATCATGATGATCATTTACAACCTTTTTATCCAATCTTTCTTCAACTTTAAAATAGTCTATAAGTTCTCTTAATTGAATAGCTTGTGAACTTAATTCCTCAGCACTACTTGCCATTTCTTCACTTCCGGATGCACTTTCTTGTGTAGATTGATTTAGCTGTTGAACTGCATTATTAATCTGACCAGCACCTGTTCTTTGCTCTTTTGATGAAGCTGAAATCTCTTTCATAAACATATTGGCTTTATTCACACTAGGTAAAACAGCCTCAAGTTTTCTATTTGATGTTACTGACAGATCATTGCTTTCTTTTGCCAGTTTAACAATTTCATCAGCAGCTTCTTTACTTCTTTCTGCTAATTTCCTTACTTCAGCAGCCACAACAGCAAATCCTTTACCGTGCTCACCTGCTCTGGCAGACTCAACAGCCGCATTTAAAGCCAGGATATTTGTTTGACGAGCAATTTCACTAACAATATTAATTTTCTCTGTGATCTTTTTATTAGCTTCCATTGCCCTTCTTGAATCAAGACTTACATCCTGAATATCTACCATTGCCGTATCAGAAAGCTGTTCTCCCTTTTCTGCATTATCATTACTTTGCTCAATATTGGCAACCATTTGCTCTATAGCAGTAGATACTTCTTCTAAAGCTGCAGCTTGTTCATTTGTACTTGATGAAATTGTTTGTGAATTAGAGTTTAGCTGTTCACTTGCAATGGTTAACTGTTGCGAACCACTCATTATCTCGCTAACAACCTCTTTAAGCTTATCACACATATTTTTCATCGCAATTGACAAACGTGCCACCTCATCTTTACCTACTACATCAATATTATGAAAAAGATCTCCTACCGACATTCTTTCTGCAAGAAGAACTCCAGCCTCCAATGGATTTGTAATACTTCTTGAAATGCGATTACTAACAAACAACGAAAGTAATAGAGCAACAATAACAACAGTTATAATTTCAGTATCAGCTTTCTGTGTCACCTCTTCTTCTACTTTCATTATTTCTGAAACCAATTGATCTCCCATATCAGCAACTATAGATCCTTCTTTTTGCATTACAGCAACCTCAGCTCCCTGCTTTTGAACAGACTCAGTATATTTATTAAATGCATTTTCATATTCCAGATACTGATTCTTTAGGCTTACAATCAATTTATTAGTATTCCCATATGAATTCAATAGAGAGTAACAATCATTAAGCATAACCTTTACTTTACTAACTCCATCGCTATTTATTGAACCATCAGAATTCATTGGATTGGCAATAAATTCCCAAGCTGAAATTCTTAATAAGTTATGAGGTCCTAATAATTTCTGAATTACATTATGAATACGGCTTTTATCATTAGTCGTAATCATATTACTCAGATTCCCGCCTATTTTATACCAATTAGTAAAAGTTTCCTTCTTACTTTTTTCTAATTCTACATAATTGGTAAATGATTCTTTATAAGACTGGATGTGGCCTGTAAACTCATTTCTATTTTCTATTCTGTTTCCAGAACCTTTTACAGCTAAATCTACATTAACCAATGCATTATCAAGATTATAAATGGCTTTATTTACCACATTAAAATCAGAAAATCTTAAAAAATACATCACATTAAGCCTCGCTCCCAATAAATTACTCTGAACGTTCCTAACATCATTTGATACACTTGTTATATTGGCTGTATCTCTTAAAGCATACCAACCAATAGCCCCTACAATAAATAAACACAATACCAGGATATTAAATCCAAGCATTAACCTTAAACGAATTGAAATGTTACGCAAGTTCATAGTCCCTTCAAAAATTTTAGATAGTTTGTAAATGTCTAAACTTGAAGTAAAATTCATTCTCCCCACGACCAAAAATCTTATATTCAAGCGAATACAAAACATAAATTTCGATCAACAAATCTTCCTCCTTTTTGTTCAATTTTTCAGTGATAAAGATAATTGAAGAAATTTTTCAGCAAAATATTTTATAATATATTTTGTCCTAATTATTGGCTTTTTTATCAAATTCGACTAAAATAAAAACCTACATATCATGCTCTGATAATAGGAATTATAAATTAAAATTTGAACATAATTAGAGCAACTATAGACTCCTGCTCTTTTAATTAATTATTCTATAAAAAGAGTTATTTATTTGAAATTAGATTTTAAAATATATACAACTTCAAAATATTGTGATTGAGAACGTGGACATCTGTCTATTTAATAAAAAACAGATCAACACTATCATTCACCTTATGATAGTATAGATCTGTTTATTGGACAAAAATCCTAATACTTAAACCGAATTAATTTTATTTTAGCTTAAAAAACATCATACTTTTCTGCTTCGACTTTATTTGCAATGGTAACATTAAACTCAGGAACTTTAATCTCTGATAATTTGTCAGCCTTTACAAATTGCTTCTCTGTTTTAGTTGAAGTTATCTTATGCTTTGTGTTATTCTTTTTCTCTTCAATTTTAAAGTAATCTATTAAGTCTCGTAACAAAATTGCCTGGCTACTTAATTCCTCTGCACTACCAGCCATCTCCTCACTACCTGAGGCACTTTCCTGTGTTGCCTGATTTAGCTGTTGAATTGCATTATTAATTTGACCGGCCCCTGTTCGTTGCTCCTTTGATGCAGCTGCAATTTCTTTCATAAACACATTAGCTTTATTAACATTGGGCAATACTGCTTCCATTTTTTTATTTGATGCAACAGATAATCGATTACTCTCTTGTGCTAATTTCACTATTTCATCCGCAGCTTCCTTACTTCTTTCAGCCAATTTTCGTACTTCTGCTGCAACTACAGCAAAACCTTTGCCTTGCTCTCCAGCTCTTGCTGATTCTACTGCAGCATTTAATGCCAGAATGTTTGTTTGTCTTGCTATTTCACTAACTACATTAATTTTCTCAGCAATTATCTTATTAGCCTGCATTGCTTTTCTTGATTCATTGCTTACTTCCTGAATATCATTCATTGCTACATCTGAAAGCTGCTCACCTTTTTCTGCATTATCATTACTCATTTCTATATTTGCCACCATTTCCTCAATGGCTGTTGAAACTTCTTCCAATGATGCAGCCTGTTCATTAGTACTGGATGATATTGTTTGTGAATTAGTATTCATTTGCTCACTAGCCACTGTCAATTGTTGAGAACCACTCATGATCTCACTTACCACTTCCTTTAACTTGTCACTCATTTTTATCATTGCGTTTGACAAACGAGCTACTTCATCTTTCCCTCTTACATCCATTTTATGAAACAAATCCCCCACCGACATCTTTTCAGCAAATTGCACTCCTGCTTCCAAAGGTTTTGTAATACTTCTGGATATTAGTGCACTTACAATTAAAGACAACAATAATGCAACAATAACAACTGATATAATCAATGTGTCAGATTTTTGAGTCACTTCCTTTTCTGCAATAAGTATATCTTCAACTAAACGATCTCCCTTATTAGCAACAAATACACTTTCCTCCTGCATTACAGCTACTTCAGCACCTTGTTTTTGCACAGATTCAGCATACTTATTAAAAGCCGTTTCATATTCTGTATATTGCTCCATTAAGTTCATGACATCAATATTTCTGTTTTTAGAGTTAGCTAATAAGGAATAACAATCATTAAGCATGCCCTTAACTTTTGCTACACTTTCACTATTAATTGTACCATCTGAATTCATTGGATTTGCTATAAACTCCCATGCAGAAATCCTTAACAAGTTATGAGGCTCAACTAATTTTTGAATTACTCTATTGGCACTACTATTAACTTTGGAGGAAACCATTTTACTTAATGTACCTCCTACACTATACCAATTAGTGAATGTTTCTTTTTTAGTTTTTTCTAAATCAACATAATTAGAAAATGATTTTTTATATGATTGGATATGATTAATAAAATCATTTCCAGATTCAATGCGATTTCCAGATCCTTGTACTGCCAAATCAACACTAGTCAATGCGCTTTCAAGATTTCCCATTGCCTTATCAACAACCTGAAAATCGGAAAATCTGAGAAAATACATTACATTAAGTCTAGCTCCCAACAGATTACTTTGAACGTCCCTAACATTATTTGAAACCTTAGTGATACTGGAGGTCTCTCTTAAACTATACCAACCAATAGCTCCCACAATAAATAAACACAATACCAGGATATTAAATCCCAGCATTAATCTTAAACGAATTGAAATGTTCCGCAAGTTCATAGCCCAACAGTAATTTTAGATAATTAGTAAATGTGTGTAATTTTAGTAATACAAAAATGAAACTAATTAAGATGGGTATAAATAGGAAGAATATGTAATTTAAGAGTGTGAAATACCTATTTAAACTAGGGGTTTACCCTTAGTATAAACAGGTGTGATTTTATAGTTTTCCGAGATTAAATAAAGGACTTCAAAAAAACTACATACAATTCATTATCAAACAACAACAGAACACAATAAAAAGTATTTACAGGACACTATCCCATTAAGTGTGTAAGTTAAAATATCAGGGTTCAGCTAATTTAGAGTTGAACCCTTTCTTCAAATATAGTAATAAATTGATTAAGAATGAGTCCCCAGTTACTCACTGGTTGAGTCCACTTTTTCGTCACTTCCCTAATGGCTAAAAACACGGATTTTAACACTGCTTGATCAGTAGGATAAGATAGCTTGTTTTTAGTAAATTTTCTGATTTTACCATTAAGGTTTTCGACAAGATTCGTTGTGTAAATAATATTACGAATTTCTATGGGGAAGTCATAAAATACGGTGAGTTCATCCCAGTTTGTCTTCCAACTTTTTACTGCATAAGAATACTTTCCGTTCCATTTGTCAGCAAAGTCATTTAAAGCAGCTTCTGCAGCCTGTTTTGTTGGTGCTGTATATATTTGTTTCATGTCCTTAGCAAAGGCTTTTTTGTCCTTCCAAACAACATATTTAGCTGCATTACGAATTTGATGTACTACACAAATCTGAGTACTTGAACAAGGAAATACATTCTTTATGGTGTCTGTAAATCCATTCAGATTATCAGTGACAGTAATTAGGATATCTTCAACACCTCGAGCTCTAATGTCAGTCAATACACCCAACCAAAAAGAAGCAGCTTCATTCTTACCCAGCCATAATCCGAGTATCTCTTTCTTTCCGTTCTTGCGAAGCCCAACAGCAATGTATATAGTTTTATTGATAACCTTTGAGTTATCTCGGACTTTAAAAACAATTCCATCCATCCATACAATCAGATACAACGAATCTAAGGGGCGGTTCTGCCAAGCAATTATATCATCTGTTATCTTATCTGTTATCCTGGATATCGTTGAAGTAGAAACTCGGATATCGTATAATTCTTTGATTTGTTCCTCAATATCAGAGTTACTCATACCTTTGGCATAAAGGGATATAATAATGTTCTCAATCCCATCGACCATGTTCTTTCTCTTTGGAAGCAAAATGGGGTTGAAGCTAGCTTCCCTGTCTCTGGGAACCTTTATTTCACTTTCTCCAAAAATAGTTTTAATACTTTTGGTAGTATGACCGTTCCGGTAATTCGGATTACTAGACTTTTGATGCTTTTCATAATCAAGATGAGCATCAAGTTCTCCTTCAAGTATTTGTTCTATACCTCGCTTTTGAAGTTCACTCAAAAAGTTGTTTAAGTCTTCTCCTGTTTTAAATTGTTTCAGGAAATCATCTGTTAATAGGTCTTCTTTTTTCATAACTGTGTGTTAGTCTATTAAATAAACAAAAAAATATCGAAGCTTTCTACCCCGATATTTTTATACTTACACAGTTTTTAGGATGGTACCATTTACAGACTACAAATTAAACGGAAGAGTGAACTTAAAGATACTTCCTGAATCACCAGTAGAATCAACCCAAATATCGCCACCCATCTTATTAATATATGCTTTACAAATTGCCAAACCCAAACCAGCTCCACCATAACTTTTATTAGGATCTTTCAACTGTGCAAACCTTTCAAATATACTTTCACGTTTATCTTCCGGGATTCCTATTCCTGAATCCTCAACTGAAATAGTAATTATATCATCCTGAAGTTTATAGGAAATACATATAGATCCTTGTTCTGTAAATTTTAATGCATTACTTATTAGATTATCTAAAACCTGTCTCAATTTTGTTTCATCACAACTAAAAAATGCATCAGTATTGTTGAGTTGTTTTGAAACTTTAAGTTCCAGCCCTTTATTAACTATATCAGGTTTATAAAAAGCAGCAACATTACTAATCAGTTCGTTGATATTTACTTTATTATTTACGATTTCAAACTCTCCAATTTCGATTTTAGAAATATCTATAATGTCATTTACAATTCTTAATAATTGCTGTCCACTAGATCTTATAATATCACAATAATAAGATAGTTCATCATTATCAACTGCAGAGCTTTTAAGCAAATCTGAAAATCCAACAATCCCATTCATAGGTGTACGAATTTCATGGGACATATTACACAGAAAGGCCGTTTTTAATTGATCACTTTCCTCTGCCTTTAGTTTAGCTTTGCTTAATTCATCCTCAGTTTGCTTCAATTTTGTAATATCATGAGCTACAGAATATGAAATTCCTTTCTCATATATGGGCTGCACCATCCAGGAAAACCAAACAGAACTGCCATCTTTGCAAACATATCTGTTTTCAAATTCGAGTAAATCCGGTTTTTCCTTTATTTTTTCACTAATATAATTTACGCTTCGTTGCAAGTCTTCCGGATGGATCATTTCAAACATGGAATGACCTTCCACTTCTTCTGATGAATATCCCAATATTCTATGAAAAGCAGGATTAGTTTTAATGAATACGCCATTAATATCAGCAATGCATATAGGATTTGCTACTAATTTAAATATACGTTCATACTCCAATAAATCCTGGTTCTTATTTAGCACCTTCTGTTTAGTTTCTATTAGTTCGGTTATATTATTAGCAACAATATGTATTCCTAGCAGTTTTTTATCTTCATAAATCACAGGATAATAGTCTGAGTTAAACCATAAATTTCCATTTGAAGTTTCTATTTTATCAATAAAATTAATAGTAATCTTCTTACTTAAAACCTCTTCTAAATGAGGTAAGATCATATCATAATAATCTTTATACAGACTTCCATTTTTGGTGTTAACATCATCACCATTTTTAAGGATAAGTGATTCAAAATTCTTATTATATAAAGATAAATCAAGGTTTTTATCGAAATAACTATTTATCGCACCTGAATTCTCATATAGTAGCTTACAAACATGAGCCTCAACATTTTGTACTGACCTACTTTCAATTGGTGTATGATTAATATTTTTTGAGAGATCTTTCTCGATAAGTTCTTTTGTTTGAAATACAAGCTTTACTGTTTTATCAGAAAAAGCATTATTATGCTTATCAAACAAACATATATGTCCGAGAAGTTCTTTAGAGGAGTAATATATTGGGACAACTATAAATGAACAAAACTTTATACCTCCACATTTTTGTTCATCATCATAAAATTTTAATATGAATGAATCCTCTGACAGGGAATTAACACCTTCAACTATATTATCAAGAGTAAAACTCTGATCTAAATTGACATCAAAGTCTTTATCGCCAGAATGGTATTGAATAATCTTTGATTTACCTCCATATAACTTACTAATAACACCTATACTTGATTGATAAAAATCGACAATCAAACTTAAATAGGATTTCCATTTAGTTAAATATATTTCTTCTATATCTGATATACTTCTTAGCTCCATACCCACACTATATACTAAAGGTAACTGAATAATTATAAGTAGATAAGACAGCTAATACTACACTTATTAAAATACCCGCCACACTTCCTTCTAACTAACATCTACATATAAAACATGTTAGATAAAAGATAAAATAAAAAAACCGATGACACAAGCCATCGGTTTAAATATTTAGTACTTTGTATTTTAAAATTATGCTACTGACTGACCAATTAAAATAGCAGCAACTAATGCTAAAATTGCATAAAGCTCAGGAAATACTGCAAGAATTAATGATTTACCAAATACATCATAACCAGCACCAATACCAGCAATACCATTAGCACAAACCTGTCCTTGACGGATTGCTGATAGTAAACCTACAATACCCAATGCTAAACCTGCACCAAATACAGCACCAGCCTGTAACCATGTCATATCAGCTTGTAATAATCCAGCTAACATAAAGTAACCAATAAATCCATAAAGACCTTGAGAACCAGGTAAAGCACTTAATGTAAGATAACTACCAAAAGCTGATTCATTTTTTTTCATAGCTCCAATAGCAGCATTACCACCCATTGAACAACCATAAGCACTACCAATACCTGTTAGTGCAACCATTAATCCTATTCCGATATAAGCAAATACAATAGCTTCCATAATTATTTAAATTTAAATCTGTTTAATTTTTAGTTAATTTGTTTTTTAAAAGGATTATAAGCCTTACCTCCCCCTTCGAAACCTGCGTTTTTATAAAACTCTACAAAGGTTAAACGCAATGGGTGAACCATAGAACCTAATCCTGACATAAAAATATTAATAGCATGTCCTACTACAAGAATAATCAACATTAGAACAAAACCAACAATCTGCATCCCGATTCCAGCCTCAGGATTTACTAATTTCAGAGCAAGATCATTAAATACCAATCCAAGAATAGCACTAGCTAAACCTAAAGCGAACAATCTTACATACGATAATAAGTCACCGACTCCACCTACTACAGTGTTATAAGTATCCCATAACCCTGATCCAAAATTTAATAGCAGACTTTTTCCAGGTGTATTCATAAAGAAAATTCCTATCAAGCAAATCCCTGCTATAATCAGATAAGGAATATTCATAAACTCAACACCTAATTTTCCTGCAACCAGATAATTTACTGCCGAAGCAATAATCAAAAATGCCCATCCTAATGTTGACACTGCATGAATTACTCCTGCTTGTTTAATCTCCTTTGCTGCTCTTAAGAACATACCAAATAACATTTGGATTAATCCCAGAATCAGCGATGATTTAAACATGATATCCTGCACTGTTACACCAGATGCCTCCATTGATTTAGCCAAATCTCTATAAACAGGTAAATTTGTTTTATAAAGCTCTATACCAAAAAATGTTCCTCCAAGTAATCCAAAGAACACGGTGGATGCTCCTAACAGTTGAATTAACGACAGAATTGAACTGGATTCTTTTTGTTTAGCTTTAACTATGGTTGCAACTAAAACGAATAGTATACCATAACCTGCATCACTAAAACAAAATCCAAAGAACAATAAATAGAACGGAGCCAAATAAGGCGTCAAGTCTAACTCATTATATGAAGGTAAAGCATATAAGTTGCTAATAGTTTCGAATAACTTACTGAACTTATTGTTTTTTAATTGCACAGGAGGTTTATCACTGTTATTCGCTTCACTCTTCAAATAATATACTGAGCTCTTTTCTAAATAAGAATCTAATTCAGGTAACCTATCTTTAGGAACCCAGCCTTCCAATAATTTCACCTGACCTTCAAGTTCATTACTGGTATGATGAACAGCTTCTTTTGAAGCTAATACATCTTTTAATTCAAGACTGTATTGTTCAAGAATAGCAATGCCTTTATTAGCTATTGCATTTAACTTATTTTGCTCTTGTTTTAACGATTCTGATATAACATTCAGCTGATCTTTAGTTTCAGAAACAGATTGCTTAGGTAATCTTACTTCTTCTGCGTCTATTTCCGGAAAACTTTCACCAGCTTCTCGTACTATAACAAAATAAGTATATCCTTTTTCTTCAGATATTACACTTAAGTTGAAATTAGATTCCCATTCCGGATCAAACTTCTTAGAAGCCACATAAAAAAAGTACATTTGGATATTTGCTTCTTTTTCAAGCTGATCAATTTTATCCCATGAGAAATTACCCCATGGCAATAATTGATTTAGTTCTTTATCCAAAAGATGTAATTGCTGATTAAAGTGTTCAATATTACTTTGTGTTTCAGCAACAGCACTTAGTATTTCGGCTCCTGTTTGTGGTATCTGAATATCACTATATGTATTCTCATCAGTATGCGTTTTCAAAGTTTTAATTACTTTTTCCACTTCATTTACCTGACGATACAAATCCAGAATCTCCAGAGATGGTTCCTCTTGTTTTTCTATAATGTGAAGTACCCCCAATCTTTTCAGATCCTCTAAAAAAGAATCGTAATCAGAATGGTGAACCAGAAAAGAATATTTAAACATAGGTACAATCATGATTCCACCTCCTTTTCTTGTTGTTGACGGTTTTTCACAATTTTTTGTGCCGATTTAGAAAGATTCTCCTCATCCTCTAGGAATCGTTTAATTTTTCTAATGGCATCCTTATACCCCGGTATTTGAACTTTTTCGTATAAATTCACTTTCTGTGTTGTCTTTTTTCGAGCAACATCCAAAAGCTCCATTTTTCTTACAAAAACTTCTTTCTCGATGGCAACTTTAGCTAAATCTTCAATGATTTTAACTCCATCAAAAAACCATACCGGTTTACTGAAAAGCGCAAACGGCTCTTTTTTAAATACAACATCTTTTAAAACAGGGGTTTGTACACCTGCAATCTTTTTACTTTCAAGGATTACATCCTCTATAGAAATGATTTGCATATCAAACTCTCCCCAAAGTCGAGACATTTTATCTAAATTAGCCATTTGGGTTTCAAATTCATGATCGAGCTCATCAGCCCGTCTTTTAGCTTTCTTAACTTCAATACGCAGCGCCGCCTCCTTATTCTGAAGCGTAGGCAGTGCCCGCTCCCGAATTTTCAGTTGCTTGTCCAGCTGCTGCTGAGAAGTTTTATTATATTGAAACTTTACGGCCATAAAAATTAGATTTTAGATTTTAGATAAGAGATTTTTAGAAATAAAGATCAACCTATCCAACTCTTCTATTTATAATCTACATTTTACTAAACATTTTCTATTATCTTTTATGTAATAATCTATAGTCTAGTTCCCTTTCCAATATTTTTGAACAAACTCTTCACGTACAACAACCTCTTCACGAGCAAAGTTGTCGCTAAATAGCTTCCAGGTAGTATCCAACATTTTTTCTGTATCGATATTAATATCCACAGCTAAAATATGTTCTGAATACTCTTTAGCAAACTTCAATGTACGCTCATCGTAATCTGTTAAATCAAAACCATTATCCTGTTTGGTTTTTGCATTGGCAGCATCAGCATACAAACGAATCGCAGCATTCATCACCTGTGGGTGATCTTCGCGGGTTTGTTTACCAATAACCAACTGCTTCAAACGAGATAAACTTCGGAAAGGATCCACAATTACTTTACCTACATCAGAATCCATACGTAAGAATAACTGTCCCTCTGTAATATAACCTGTATTATCAGGAATAGCGTGAGTAATATCACCACCATTCAGAGTAGTTACAGCTATAATTGTAATTGATCCACCATGTGGGAATTGTACCGCCTTCTCATATAATCTTGCCAAATCAGAATATAATGAACCTGGCATACTATCCTTTGACGGAATCTGATCCATACGGTTGGATACGATAGATAAAGCATCAGCATACAATGTCATATCAGTTAATAACACCAATACCTTTTGTTGCTTTTCTTCGGCAAAATATTCCGCTGCAGTTAAGGCCATATCCGGAATTAACAAACGCTCTACCGGCGGATCATCTGTTGTATTTACAAAACTGACAATACGATCCAGTGCCCCTGCATTATCAAATACATTTTTAAAGTACAGGTAATCATCATTGGATAATCCCATACCTCCTAAAATAATTTTATCGGCTTTGGCTCTTAATGCCACATCAGCCATAACCTGGTTGTAAGGTTGATCTGGATCGGCAAAGAAAGGAATTTTTTGACCTGTTACTAATGTATTGTTCAAGTCGATTCCTGCAATACCAGTTGCAATTAATTGCGATGGTTGCTTTCTTCTAACCGGATTTACAGAAGGACCTCCTGTATCTACAATACGTCCATCAACTTTAGGACCACCATCAATAGGATCACCAAAAGCGTTGAAAAAACGACCTGCCAATTGATCACTTACTTTTAATTGAGGAGGACGACCTAAAAATACTACTTCGGCATTTGTTGGAATACCTTCAGTACCGGCAAAGATCTGAAGAATAACCTCGTCACCCATAATTTTTACTACCTGTCCCATACGGCCATGTACCAATGCCATTTCATCATAGCCAACATCTGTCGCCTTTAATGTTACGGTAGCCTTTGTCAGGTTAGTAATTTTAGTATATACTTTTTGAAATGCTTGTGTTTCCATGCATCTATAATTTTCAAAATTAATTAAAAGTGAATGAATCAGTTTAAGCGCTCATTCATAATCTCATCCAACTCTTTTTCGTGAGTTTTGAACTTTTCAGACTCCCACTCACTATAGTTTATCTGTTTAAGCTGATTGATTATACGCTTAAAGAATCCATTTACATCTTCAAATGAATCAAATTTGAATTTCTTATCAGTGATATCCAACACCTTCTCTAACATATATTTTTGACGGTGCATCGGACAGTTTGCATCGATTTTATCAAAAGAATCTTGTTGAAGAATTACCGCATCAATTAATTCTGAATTCCAGAATTTCTCATGAAATTCTAAAGGTACACCATCATCTCCAAGAATATTGATTTGTTCCTGAGCTTCTTTTCCTCTTAACAATAATGTTTTAGTTTTTAGAACATTCTCTAACCAGTTTTCGCCAATATTCTCCTTTAGATACTCTTGTACTTCCGGATACTCAAGATATTTCGAATAACTATCAATTGGATCAATCGCAGGATAACGCTTACTATCTGCACGTCCCTGATTTAATCCGTAGAAACATCTTGCTGCCTTACGTGTAGATTCTGTTACCGGCTCCTTTAGGTTACCCCCTGCAGGAGATACTGTACCAATAAATGTAATAGAACCAGTTTTACCATTATTTAAATATACGTAACCTGCACGAGCATAAAAACTTGTAATAATGGCTGTTAAGTCCATAGGGAAAGCATCCGGTCCAGGAAGTTCTTCCAAACGGTTACTCATCTCTCTAAGCGCCTGAGCCCAACGAGAAGTTGAATCGGCCATCAACACAACTTTTAATCCCATTGAACGATAATATTCACCCAATGTCATTGCTGTGTATACTGAAGCTTCACGAGCAGCTACCGGCATGTTTGATGTATTTGCAATAATAGTTGTACGCTCAATCAAACTACGACCTGTTTTTGGATCTTCCAATTCAGGGAACTCTGTAAAGATTTCCACAACCTCGTTAGCACGTTCACCACAAGCTGCAATAATTACAATATCAGCATCGGCAAATTTTGAAATGGCATGCTGCAATACTGTTTTACCAGTTCCGAAAGGACCTGGGATAAATCCTGTACCACCTTCAGTAATAGGATTTAATGTATCTAATGTTCTGGTTCCCGTTTGCAACAGTTTAAATGGACGAGGTTTTTCTTTATAAGCTCGTACTGCCATTTTAACCGGCCACTTCTGAACCATTGTTAATTCTATATCGTTACCTTCACTATCTGTTACCGTAGCTACTACATCATCAACAGTATATTGACCTGCAGCAACAACACTTTTAACAGTATATGAACCTTGAAATTTAAAAGGAACCATAATACGGTGAGGTACACTATTTTCAGGAACTTCTCCAAGCCAGCTACCAGCAATTACCTGGTCACCAACTTTTGCAATAGGAGTCCAGTCCCATTTTTTCTCTCGGTCTAATGGATCGGTATAGTCTCCCCTTTTTAGGAAAACACCATCCATTTTATCTAAGTCATTTTGCAGACCATCATAATTTCTGGATAAAATACCCGGACCTAAATTCACTTCTAAAAGGTGTCCTTCAAACTCCACCGGAGTTCCAACCTTTAATCCACGGGTACTTTCAAAGACCTGTACATAAACGTTTTTACCCAAAATCTTTATCACCTCTGCCATCAGTTTATTTTCAGGGTGCGATATAAAGCATATTTCGTTTTGGGCCACAGGACCATCAACCTCAACAATAACAAGGTTGGCTATAATACCGGCTACTTTTCCGGTAGTTTTATTTTTTCTTTCCATGGCTTAATTTATATTCTTCAGGAAATTCGTAACTAGATTCCAACTCACTAAGTAATTTACGGAACATCTTTTGCCCTTCTTCTTCATCCAGAGCAATCCATCTTTCAACCATAAATTGTTTAAAGATAAATGCTAACACTTTTTCAATAGTGAAATAATTAAAGAAGGTTGCATTGTCAAGATATTCCCACTTTAGTTGATCTATTTTTAGTTCTCGCTCTAATAAACTTTCATCCTCGTATGTTTGTACCAATGTATCAATTTGATCAAACTCACTTGTCAATCCAAAATCCCTTGATCTACTTTTAACCAGTGCTTCAGTAATATCAGTATTACCAATTAATTCTGATTCATAAGCAATACCATATTTTTTGCCAGTTAAAGCAGTAAACACATTTTTTACGTTTACTTCATAATCAACAAAGTCATTCAAAAACTTATTAGAAAAAGCTTTCAGATAATCTATATACTTTTTAAAAAGTAATATTTCAGCTTGTGTTGAATCAATTTTCTCTTCAGAAAATAATACCTCTTTTGCAAATTGAACAAGGTATCGGGGATAAATGGAATCATAAAGATCCTCAACATTTTTTTTGTCCAACAAATGTTCTAAATCTACAGATGTAAATAAACCTCTCGGGTCGAACTCTTTATGTTGGTTGTACATTAAACTGATCAGGTTATAATGATCAAAGGGTAAGTAGAGCGCATTAGCCATTTCCAGGTCTTGAGAACTCAATTCTTCTAACAAAGACTCACGAAGTACTATTGAGTTAAACAAAACTTTTTTATCACCTAAAACAATATCAGGCAATCCGGCAATTAAACAGTAATACTTTTTACCCATTTTTACTCCTCTTCAAATAACAATTGGTTAGTCTTAGGACGTAAAAAAGATTTAAAAAAGTTTTGGAAATCGCCTTCCTCAAAACTAATAATATAACTACCATCACCAGGCCCAACTTTGAATCCTGCCTTTACAGACTGATCTGCTTCAAAGGTCAAACCTTTATTCATTTCGGTTGCCAGACTATTTTTTAAATTCTTCTCCATTTCAGCTTTATCTGACTCTGATAAAACTACATTAATATCGAAGTTGCCTGTTTTTAACCAACCTTCTACAACTTTTAAAATTAGAGACTGCACATAATCTTTATCTGCAAAAACCTCTTTTAATGAAGGTTCTGCAACCTGAACAGCTATGCTATTCCCAATTTTCTGTTGTAAAGAAGAAATTGCTTGTTGAGACGCCAACTTTATTTCAGAGTCAACATTACGTTGTTTCTCTGCGGCCTTCTCATTTGCTTCTTCAATAATACCAGATGCCTTACTTTGGGCTTCAGAAAGAATTTCTTCAGCTTCTTTTCTGGCTTTTTCCAAGATAGCTTCAGCTTCGTGGTTCGCTTTTTGAACCCCGTCTGCATAAAGCTTATCTGTTAGCTCTTGAAGTTTTGATTGCATAATTTTGACTCGTATTTTTTTGATAAACCACTTACGAATAAGCCATTTATCCATTAACAAAGAATTAGTATAATCTATCTAAAAATATCTTAAATATGTAACATGTAACAGATTTTTAAGATCAACCGATATTTTTTATAAATGAATCAATAAAAAATAACTATAAAATTAATTGTTTTCAATATTAATGAGGTTGATCTTTATCATCTATACAATTGAATTAATCGTTATGAAACTCCAAATTTTGAAATTTGTTTAAAACTATTAATTTTTTTATCTTTTTGTTATGAATATTTTAAATAAATTATCGTTTACCATACATGTTTTAAAACACGCCATACTATCTCTAAATATCTAATTGTCCGATAGTTTTTAAATAATTCGACTTATTGATTTTATAATTCACCTTCGCCGAAATAAAATCTGAGTTTGCTTTTTGCCACTGCAACTGTGCATCTAACACATCTGTAGTTGTTACAACACCTTGAGTCAATCGGTTCATTTCCAATTTCAGATTTTCTTCAGCTTGTTCTAAAGATGCTTTTGTAAATGAGATTTTAACCATTGATTCATTTAAATTAAAAGCGCTTTGCTGAATTTGCAAAATGATACCTTCTTTAGCTTTATCATAACTTAGTTGAGCTTTCTGATTAGTTAACTTCTTCTTTTCTATAGCCAGATTTTTTTCGCCCCAATGAAAAATTGGCATTGACAAGGATAATCCTGCAACCCAGGTTAATTCAGTTACATCCTCAGCTTTATGATTTGGATTTTGAAATCCATAATTAGCAAAAGATACAAGTTGCGGCATATAATCTGATCTGGCAATATTTATGTCGGCTGTTGTTATTCCAACCTGACCTTCCATCATCTTCAACTCTTTTCGGTTACTTGCAATATTTTCAATTTCAGTTACGGAAACAGGCTTTTCCTGTGGAATGATTACAGAATCTGCAATAGCTATTTCATCTAATATTCCATTACCTATACTTTGATTTAAGGACATTTTAGCCAGCTGAATGTTATCTTTCATTTGGATCAAAGCCAATTTGGTATTGTTTAATTCAACCTGAGTTTTTAAAACTTCATTTTTGGTTAAGATACCTACATTATACATATTGCTGGTTTCTCTTACCACATCTTCCAAAAGTTTAACTGACTTCTGAATCACCAAATAATTTTCCTTTAACGATACTAAAGCCCAATATTTCTGATCAACTTCCAAAATCAAATTTTCCTTAGTATTTTCAACATTCTTTTCAGAAATATCAACGCCAATTGAAGACATTTTCACATAGTTCCTCAATTTTCCTCCTAAATACAGGGGTAAACTAAAATCAATGCCCCCATCATACATATTATTATATGTCAACTGCTTATACAATCCAGTAAAAAGTACACCACTTGCAGTACCATCGACATTTGGTAATTCCCAGGCTGGCACATCCATTACCTGAGGATCATTCATATAAGTATATGTAGCAGAAAAATCAAATTGCGGTAACATTGCTCTTTTGCTCATCTTTAAAGAAGCCATATTTATAGCCAAATCTGCCTGAGCCGATTTTAAATCCTGATTATGATTGATTGCTTTTTCTCTACATTGTTCAAGCGTAAGAATCTCTTGCGCCTGAACAACAGAAAAAAGTGTAGCAAACACTGTAATAACTATATATTTGTACATTATTTAAATTTTATTGGAAACGATAAATTTTCTGAGAGCCCGGATTTAGTTTTTCCCTAATACAAGAAATTAGAAATGCATTCTCTTTTTGAAGAAGTTTTTCAAATTCTTCCAGGTTATCAATTGACTTTGTCATTTTTGCAGCCTCTATCTCGGCATAATTGATATTCTTAAATCTTTCTGCCAATGCATAAACTCTTTCCTCAAGCTCTTCCTGACTAAAAACTTTATCAACAAGATTATTACTTAACAAATGCTGATAGAATACTTTATCTGATAAGAACAAAAGTTTAACAGGATTAATATTTGCAACTTTAAACTGATCGTACATAATACCACCCTTAGGTATATTTACCATCATTTCATTATTATTATCAAGATAAAACTCATTCGTAACAACCCTTACATCTGCAATCAAATTAAAATTAAACAGCATTGAATTTAACGGTGCAGAAATCATAGATATGATTACTTTTTTTAATGTGTAAAGCTTAATAACTAATTGATCAAATATGCGAAAAACACGAAGTACATCATCTTTAAAGTCTTTATCGCTAAAAAATGCATTCCACAACTCATTATATTTTTCCAATGAAAATTCAGGATGATCATTACTTACAATAATAACTTTTACTTCGTTATCTTCAGACAACCTATCTAATTCAGATAGAAGGTCATTGCGATATTCATAGGTTTTACTTTCCAGAAACAAACAATAGTTTAGTTGAATCTGAGCAATACCATTTTCAGTCCCTATTTTATAATATGGATTACTTAAATTAATACTCATAACAAATACGATTAATTAATCGGTTTAATTTTATAAAACAACACGTAGAACAATGGTAAAACCAATAAGGTAAGAAAGGTTGCAAAAAATAATCCGAAGATGATTGTTACAGCCATTGATCCGTACATTGCATCTGTAATCAATGGAAACATACCAAAAATTGTAGTTAAGGCAGCCAGTAACACTGGTCGCATTCTGCTAACTGCAGCATTTACAACCGCTTCATACGGACTAACATTATCCATGTTAAGATTCAGGTTAATTTCGTCCATCATTACAATGGCATTTTTAAGCACCATACCTATTAATCCTAAAAATCCGGTAATGGCCATGAAGCCGAAAGCCTTACCTGTAACAAACAGACCTATTGACACACCAATTATTGAGAGTGGAATAATTGCCATTACAATCAAGGATTGACGAATACTATTAAATAACATAACCACAATTAACACGATTAAAAGCATCGCTAAAGGCATGTATGTTCCTGTTGCTTCATTTGCCTCTAAAGAAGGTTTAAATTCTCCATCCCACATTAATGAGTATCCTTCTGGCAAAGCAATTGATTCAATTTTAGGCTGAACTAATGCCTGCAAAGATGCACCACTCATATTAGGGTTCAAAGGATCACACTGCACTGTTATCGCTCTTTGACGGTTATACCTTTGAATAACACTATTTTCAAAAGAAACTTCAATTTTATTATCCACAAGCTCTTTTAAAGGTACAGAAGCTTTGCTATTCATACCCCAAACTTGCGTGTTTGATATACGCTCAAGGTTATTCTGTGTTTCCTGATCTGTTTTTAAAAAAATAGGTCGCATCACATCATTATCCCTGTATAATCCTATACCTAAACCTGCAGAAGTTGAACTTAAAATAGCATTACCTAAATCTGTTCTGTTAATTCCTGCTTTACTTGCTTTAACCTGAGAATATTTAGGTTCCCAAACCATTACTTTATTACGCCAGTCGTTAGTTATATCACCACAAGCTGGTTCAGATCTGAAAACTGCTTCAGCTTTCTGAGCAAGATCACGCAATACTGCAGGATCAGGTCCTATAAACCTGGCTTCTACTTTGTATTCAATTGGAGGTCCGCCAATATATCCTTTAATTCTAAAACGAGCATTCGGATAACGAACTTCAAGTTTATCTTTAATAATAGAATTAACAGAGTCAACACCCTCTAATGTATTTGTTTCTATCATCAACTGACCATAGCTTGAATTGTAGCTTTGAGTTTGAGCACTAAGAATATATCTTGGAGGAGTTTGCCCTATACTTGCAGTTACATTTTTCACAGAACCAACACTATCAAGCAAATACGCTTCAATGGTTGATAAATCACGAGAAACCTGATGAATATTACTTCCTTCTGGTAACCAATAATCCACTAAAGTATAATTCTTTTCAAGCGGCATAAAAAAAGCCTTCTTTGTATGACCAAAAGCAATTATTGAAGCCACTAATAATCCAAGAACTCCTGCTAAAGAAACTTTTCGGTATTTTAAAATCTTTTCAAGGACATTCTGAAATAACTTATACCATTTCCCTTCAAAAGGGTTCTGAACATCTTTTGTTGGCTTTAGAAATTTCTCACAAACCAATGGTGTTTGAGTCATTGCAAAAATCCAACTTAACCCAAGCGATATAGCAAGTACTTTAAATAAATCTTCATTTATTTCACCTGCACTGTTAGGCGCTAAAAATACAGGTAAAAAAGCTAAAATGGCAATAAAGGTAGCTCCCAATAAAGGCCAGGCTGTTGACTTACCAATATTTACAATCGCTTTTTTAACATTTAAACCTCTTTGCAATGAAACTATAATACCATCCGTTACCACAATGGCATTATCAACCAACATTCCCATTGCAATAATAATTGCTGATAACGAAGTACGATGAAGAGAAATATCAAAGGCTTTCATGGCAATTAATGTTCCTAATATAGAAAACAACAAGCCACTACTGATTAGTATACCAGAACGTAATCCCATTGAAACCAAAAGAATTACAATTACAATTACAATTGATTCAATTAAATTTACAATAAATACATTGTTAGCATTACGAACTTCTCTTGCCTGATCATAAATTGTATGCAATTCTAAACCAACAGGAAGCTGTTCGGTAATAGTCTCTAATCTGGCATTAATATTATCTGCCATTGTCAGCACATTACCTCCATTAATTGTAGAAATACCAATACCAACTGCCGGCTTATCATTAAAACGTTGCAAACTAATTATAGGCTCCAAATATGATTTTTTTACCTGAACTAAATCTTTCAAATAAAACTGCTCCTGACCAACCTGAACAATAGTATTTTTAATGTCATCAATACTATTAAATGCAGTATTCCCAGCGACTCTAACATTAAGCTTATTCAATTGAATAGTTCCTGTTGCTGCAATATTTGACTGAGCATTTAACGCACCTATTATCACACCCGGATTTACACCTAGTTCAGATAGCTTTTCATAATTAATAATCAAATCAACACACTCAGTTCTATCTCCAAACAAAATAATCTTTCCAACCTGACCGACAGTAAGTAATTCACGTTGAATAAAACGAGCGTAATCATTAATCTGATCTTGAGAATAACCATCTCCTGTTAAGGCATAATACATACCATACACATCACCAAAATCATCAACAACAGTTGGATCTTGTGCCCCTGGTGGTAATTCACCTTTAACATCATTGATTTTTTTACGCAAGATATCCCACTCCTGAGGCATTTGTTTTGCCCGCATACTTTCTTTTAGATCGATTTGAATGATGGAAAGTCCGGCATAAGAACTGGAATATATTTCATCAATATTATCCATTTGTTGAGCTGCCCGTTCCAGTTTTTCAGTTAATTCCTGTTCAACTTCGTATTGAGAGGCTCCAGGATATCGTGTTACTATTAATGCTGTTTTTATTGTAAACTCAGCATCCTCAAGTTTACCTACTTTAAAATAAGATATGATTCCCCCGAAAAAAACCAACACTAAAATAAAGTATACAAAAACCCTGTTTTTTAATGTATATTCTGCTAAATTCATGTCTATTCTAAAGTTGATTTCCTTTATTTGATGATGAGAATCCTTTATAAATCTTCACCTTTTCACCTTCTTGTAAATAATTTACACCTGCAGTAACAACAACTTCATTTTCACTAAGACCTCTGTTGATAACAATTTCTTCATTAGATAAAATTTGCCCTAACTCTACAGTTCTTTTAGTTACCTGATTATTATTCAGGATCCACACACAATTGTCTTTACCTCTGGAAAACACAGCTGTTACAGGCACTAAGCATAAATTACTTTTATTCTCCATCCCTTTAAAAATCTCTAATTGAGCAGTCATCCCTGCTCGCAACTTAACATTTTCAGGAGCCTCCATTACAGCGGAAATCGGATATGATTGTTTTGTAAAATTAGATTTTGAGCCTAACTCTAGCAGAGTCGCTTTAAATTGATAGGCTGAATCCTTATCATTAACAACACATACAAATTCAGTATTTGAATCAATTGATTTTGCATCCTCAACAGAAATCCATGCATTGATCTTATAACTTGACAAGTCAAGAAATGAAACAATAGGTTGACCTGGATTTACTTTTTCAAAATTTTCCACATAAACCAAATCAACATATCCTGAAAATGGAGCTTTTAGTTCTGTATCTTCAAAAGCATTTTTAGCATCCTCGTAATTACCTTTAGCTAATACATACTGAGCTTCCATTTTATCAAACAGACTTTTTGAAACACTTTCCTGAGATAACAGCATCTTATATCTCTCATACTCTGTTTTTGCAAGTGTATAATTTGACTCTGCCTTTGATAAGGCTACTTTAAAGTCCCTGTTATCAACGCATGCAATTACCTGACCTTTTTCTACATAACTACCCACAATATTATTAAGAGTTACTAGAGGTCCTCCAACCCTAAATGCCAAATCAACTCTTCGTCGTTCATTGAGCGTTGCCGGTAAGGTTAACTTATTCATAGTCTTATCAAAAGACTCAACTTTAGTAACCTTTACACTTCTTTCTTTTTTCTGAAGTTGTTTACTCTCTTTACATCCGAATAAAACACCTAATAACAGAAATAGAAATAATTTTCCCTTTCTCATTTTAATTACAATTATATTATAAATATTAAATCCAAAACACTTAGTATACTATTTTTGTATTTTTAGTTTACTTTTAGACAAAAAAATATACTACTCCTTAATTCTTATCCCTCGTATTAAGATATCCAGCTCAGGTTTAAGCTTCTCTCTGAATTCTTTGGCTGATTGTCCCAAGTGAATATTTGCAGTAATAATTAAATCGACAAATTCCGAAATAAATCTGGGAACTATTGTTTTATCAAGAATCCCAATCTTTTGACCATGCTTAAAGAAATCTTCTAAAATAGCATTTAAACTTTTTTTTCTGGTCAAAATCATATCCTCAATTCGAGGGTATTCTTTAGCAATATCTCTGGCATTCAAGAGAACAAAATCTTCAAAGTTATTTGCAAAAAATACTCCAAACGCATCAAGCTTTTCTCCATAATCAGCTGCACCATTTAAGAAATCGCTTCTTTTTTGTATATCACCAATAAAATTACTTTCTATAACTTTATATAAAAGATCTTCTTTGTTTCCAATTATCTTATACAATGTTCTTTTTGATACACCACATTCTTTAGATAGCTCATCCATATTCCAACCTCGAACCCCATATTTAACAAGCATTTCTTTGGTTGTTTCAAATACTCTTGATTCGATTTCTACATCTCCAACTTTAGCCATTTGTATACTAATTAGGTTTATTTAGTTTACTTTTAGAGTGCAATTATAACAAATAATTTCGATGAAATAATTACTAATTAAGTATTTTTAAACAAATAGAAAAACAAAATTAGATGGATGCAAACAAAAAACAGTCTCATCTGTTTAATCAATAAAACTTTAAAATGGACATACTAAAACAATTAAATTGGAGATATGCAACAAAGCATTTTGATCCTGAAAAGAAAATAAAAAGTGAAGATCTAAATATATTATTAAATGCAATTAATTTAGCACCTACATCATATGGACTACAGCCTTTTAACGTACTTGTAATCGAGGATAAAAAGGTAAAAGAGAAACTTAAGGAAGTTGGATACCAACAACCTCAGTTCACCGATGCATCTCACATTATAGTTTTTGCAGCGAAAAATAACATCTCAGAAAAAGATGTTGATGAATTTATGATAAGAATTGCATCGCAAAGAGGTATTTCTGTTGATAATCTTGCCGATTACAAGGTTGCTATGCTTGGTAAAATAAACAGGTTATCTAAAGGAGAACTTACAACCTGGGCTTCAAAACAATGCTATATCGGTTTAGGATTTTTATTATATACTGCCGCTCAACTATCAATTGATGCATGTCCTATGGAAGGTTTTGACAATAATGGATTTGATGAAGTTCTTGGATTAAAAGATAAAAATTTAAACTCTGTTGTTGTTGCCTCAATTGGTTACAGAGCAAGTGAAGACAAATATCAATCGTTGTCTAAAGTTAGATACGATTTAAATGACCTAATAATAAAGTATTAAAAATATTATTATTACTGTAGCCTGGGCAGATGCTTTATTTTTTTGAAGTGTCTGCCCTTCTTTTTGCATTATATATAAATACAACCAGTGACAATATTGAAGATAATACACCAAAAATAATTCCAATACTTACATTTATACCCAACCCACCGTTTGAAGGAGGTGCTACAAAAATATAACTGAAACAAACTGCTGTCATAAACATAGCAGGGATGGATAAAATCCAATGATTTTTTCCTGACTTAATTAAATACATTGCTATTGTCCACAACATCACTACCGACAAAATCTGGTTTGACAGTCCAAGAAATTTCCAGATCGTAGAAAACTCAAGTTGAGTAAGGATAAATCCAATTACAAAAAGAGGAACACTAATAATTAATCTGCTTTTAATACTCTTTTGTTTATATGAGAAAATATCAGCTAATGTTAATCTTGCACTTCTAAATGCTGTATCACCTGTTGAAATAGGTAATACAATAACACCTACTACAACAAAAACAGCTCCTATTTTCCCCATCCAATGCTCCGAAATCATATTTACAACCCAAGCAGGGTTATGTTCTTTAATCAACATTGCTTCATTCAGTCCCCTCACATCGCCAAAGTAATTCATGGCAGCTGTTGCCCATATTATGGCAACAATTCCTTCAGCTATCATTGCACCATAAAAAGCATAACGCCCATAACTTTCTTTTTTAAGACATCGGGCCATCATTGGTGCCTGTGTAGAATGAAAACCAGAGATAGCACCACATGAAATAACAATAAACATCATAGGAAAAAGAATATTCTGTACTGGATTATGATGAAAGTTTTTTAATTCTGAAAAAGATAATTCTTTCATCGAAAAATCTCCGGCAAAATAATTAACCATCATTGCTCCGGCAATACCAATTGCCATCAATAATAATGCAGCAGCAAAAAACGGATATATTTTTCCAATTATTTTATTAATCGGTAATAAAGTCGCTAATAAATAATATCCAAAAATTACGTAAATCCATATTTCAAAACCACCGTTTGTTTGGTATGCTAGCAATCCTGCCGGACCTGAAACAAAAGCAACCCCAACAAAGATTAAAAGAAGCAATGTAAAAACTCTTAACAGATACTTAAAACCATTCCCCAGGTATTTACCTACTAATTCAGGAACACTGGCTCCTCCATTTCTTAATGATAACATACCTGAAAAGTAATCATGTACTGCACCCATAAAAATACAACCAAATACAATCCAGACATAAGACCACTGACCATATTTTGCACCTAATATCGCACCAAACACAGGACCTAATCCAGCAATATTTAAAAATTGAATTGTAAAAACTTTCCAGGTAGGCAGAGGAGTATAATCAACACCATCTTGTTGTGTAATAGCAGGAGTTTTAATTGAATCATTTGCGCCAAAAAACTTTTCAATAAATCTGCCATAAAATACAAAGCCCAAAATCAATAAAGTAACAGAAACTAAAAAAGTAATCATTTCATTATGGAATTAGACCTGCAAAAATAAATAAAAAATGCACTCCAGATCAGCATATACTTCTCTAAAGTGCATCATTCAAAATGCGTGGTTATATTTTATTGTTTTACTAAACGAACTACTTTACGCGATACTAAATCCTCAACTACTATCTGATATATTCCACTTTGTAAATTTGTTATATCAAATTGATCAACAATACCTGCATTTAACTCAAATACACCTACTGTAGCTCCGGATAAGCTCACTACTTTTACAGTTACTGTTTTAGAATCAAAACTTGTTAAATCTATATTTACCAATCCTTCTGTCGGATTAGGATAAACAATCAAATCACTTTCTTCAACATCTGGTAAATCAGTGGTCAACTGCGAAGATTTCAGACTCCATGAATAAGCTTCTGGAGTAAAAATTTTATCCCATTTAATTAAATATGCCTTTCCTGCCTCAACATTTATATTTAACTCTGATTGCAAACCATCTGCATCATCACTATAATATGCTCTTTGTTCACCACAGCCGGTGTATACTTCCAGGTAAGTATCTTCAGAAGTTAAACCTACACTTGTAATAGTAAGATCTCCATCCTGACGGGCAATAAACCTATACCATTTATTCGTTGCTGATTCATGATCAATTGTATTTTCATCAGAAACATCTATATCAATAGGGTCAATACATCTTTCACCAGCTTTCCAATTACTTTCTTCAATAGTCCAATCAATTGTTCCATTGCTGGCTCCATTTTGCCAACAAATAAGATAAGTTTCTCCTTCAACTGCATCGAAGGCTATTTTACTAGGATTCCAACTTTGATCATTATTAATAGAAGAGGTGTAACTACAGTCATCAAAAACTGCAACTCTACAGCTATCTGCATTATCACTTACGGCCCTTACTGTAACTTTTCCATTACGTGAAGCTGTAAATTCAAACCATCTGTATTTGTTTTGAGGAGCATTACTAACCATATAACCAGCTGTCGATGCTAGCGGATAGCTACAAAATTCTCCTTGGGCCACAGTCTTTTCCTCAAGGTTCCATTCAAACTCCTGATTTGTATAATAATTTCTCCAATTTATATAATAGGTAAGTCCGCTTATAACCTCAAACGAAACCTCTGATTGATCATCAATAAAATTATCACTAAATGTAAAAGCTTCCTGATCGCAACCATCATAAATTTCAACGTATGTATTAGCGGTTGTCAATCCAACTGAAGATACAGTGACTTTTCCATCCATGGTAGCGGTATAGACAAACCACTGGTCACCCGAAGCATTATCACTGATATTTATTCCCTGACTTGCAGCAACTGCTGCTGTACAATTTTCTCCTCCTTGTCCATATGCTAAATGAACTCCCACTCCTACTAAAATTAGGAATACTAAAATAACCTTTTGCATTTTGTGTTGTGTTGTTGTGTTGTTGTAAAATCTTGTGTTGTATAAATTTATTTCATTAACTATTTTTTTACTAGAGTCTGTCATATGTTACAGATAACGTGTTTTCCCCAAAACAAATTATCATATATTCATTACAGTCGCTCACCATTTACAATTTTCATTAATCAACAATCATTGTTCATTCACAATAATTTTATGTCTATTTATCAACTTATAACGAAAGCTTAATTAAAAGGTTTCGATTTTTAAAATTGTAATTCTTTCTTAAAATCAAATAATAAGACTTTTCTCATGCAAAAAACCTTATAAAATCTAGGTCTAACATGAATTAATTTTTTTTGAATACTCAAAAATTAATCTGAAAAAAAATCTGTTTTGCTTAAAATTAACCTTGTCCCCACAAAAATTAATACTGTAACAAAACTAAAGTCTCTCTTGTGTATGAAGTAATAGGAGCTGCAAAAGTAAAAAACTTTTTAAGAATCATTAATCTAAACCATTCTTCAAAAACAATTTTAACATTTTTTAGCAATACCTATAATTCTAAAATTAAATTCAATTTCCAGTTTATATTCGCTCTTTTTGTTCCTATTTTTGTAGTATTACTTAAATTTAAATCCATTGGATCATAAAATACTATTAGTTACAGCTCCTTTTACGCAATTAAACACTCCTTATCCGGCAACAGCTTATCTTAAAGGGTATTTGGATTATCAAAATATTGAATCTTTTCAAGTTGATTTGGGATTAGAGGTTATATTAAAAGTTTTTTCTAAAGAAGGACTGTCCCATATTTTTAAAGAGCTCAACATAAATAGAAATACGTGTAGTGAAAACGCCACCAGGATAATAGCTTTAAAAAAGGATTACATATCTACTATTGAAGATGTAATTTCATTTTTGCAAGGTAAAAACGAAATGCTATCACATACTATCTGTAATGAGTCATTTCTTCCGCAGGCTTCCAGATTCAATAATTTAGATGATTTCGATTGGGCATTCGGTACAATGGGAATCAGAGATAAAGCCAGGCATCTTTGCACCTTATACCTGGAAGACCTTTGTGATTTTATTATTGAATGTATAGATCCTCATTTTGGATTTAGTAGATATGCTGAAAGAATTAGTTCTTCGGCTTTTAGCTTTGATCTAATATACAATGAGCTAAACAATGAAAACTCGTTAATTTGCGATATACAAAACAAAATTCTTAAAGATTATATTGAGAAAGAAAATCCATCTCTAATTGCATTTTCTGTCCCTTTCCCGGGTAATTTATTAGCAACTTTAAAATGTGGACAATTTATTAAGTCTAATTTCCCAGACATAAGAATTACTATTGGAGGAGGATACCCTAATACTGAATTAAGATCAGTAAGCGACACCAGAATATTTGAATTTATAGACTTTATAACCCTTGATGATGGAGAAGTTCCTTTATTTAATCTTATCGAATTTATTAATGGTGAAAGAACAATCGAGAAACTAAAAAGAACCTTACTATCAAAAGAGGACAAAGTAATTTATATGAATGGCTCTGAAATGGATGACTTTTCATATAAAAACAATGTTTCACCTAATTACGAAGGACTTAAAATCAATGATTACATATCGATTATTGATATAGTTAATCCAATGCACAGACTTTGGAGTGATGGCTTTTGGAATAAATTAACAATGGCGCACGGATGCTACTGGGGAAAATGTTCTTTTTGCGATACATCGTTAGATTACATAAAAAGATTTGAACCTACTTCAGCATCAGTTATATGTGATAAGGTAGAAGAAATCATAAAACAAACAGGAAAAAACGGTTTTCATTTTGTGGATGAAGCTGCCCCTCCATCGTTAATGGTTGCCTTTGCTAAGGAAATTATTAAGAGAGAAATAAATATTGTATGGTGGACAAATATACGCTTTGAAAGACATTTTACATATGATGTTTGCAGAATATTAAAAGCCTCTGGATGTATCGCTGTTTCAGGTGGTTTAGAAGTTGCTTCTGACAGAATTTTATCATTGATCAATAAAGGAGTTAGTGTATCCCAGGTGGCCAAAGCATGTTATAATTTTGCAAGCAACGGCATTTTAACTCACGCTTATTTAATGTATGGTTTCCCTACACAATCAATACAAGAAACCATTGATTCACTGGAAATTGTGAGACAGATGTTTGAAAATAGCATTCTACATTCAGGTTTCTGGCATCAATTTGCTTTAACGGTTCATAGTCCCGTAGCAAAAAACCTTAATACATTTAATATCTCAACTACTAACCACAACCTTAACCCATTTGCAAACAACGACTTAGAACACATTGACAAAAAAGGAGCTAAACACGAACTTTTTAGTGATGGTTTAAAAAAATCCATTTATAATTTTATGCATGATCTGGGATTTGATTTACCATTACAAGAATGGTTTGATTTTAAAATTCCTCCAACAACGATTGCTCCTAACTATATTTACAATTCATTAGAGCAATCATATCAAGAAGAATACAAACCGAACAATAAAATTATTTGGATCAATGAGATTCCTGAAATTAAGCGATATAAAAAGAAGAAGAAAGGAAATGCTATTTCTATGGCTGAAATAATAATTCACCAAAAGGATAATGCTGTTAAAATAAATGTCAAAGAAGAAATTGGAAATTGGATTATTAAGGTTTTAAAATCTTCACACATCAGAAATTCAACGGAATATTCTTTTAAAGATCTAATTAGAAGTTTTGAAGAAGAAAGCTTAGGTAATTTTGATATATTTAGCAATGGTTATGCTTTTAATACTTTAAGAGAATGTGGATTACTAATAATTTAAGAATAATCATACAAGCCACTCTAATATTTACAGTTTACTCTTGTACAGTTAATCATATGACAGAAAGCTCTTTAAAGCAAGATATAATAAATACAGAAAAAGCCTTTGAAAAAATGGCAAATGAAGAGGGTATTGCTGAAGCTTTTTACTATTATGCTGACACAAATGCTGTTATACAGAGAAACAACCAATTAATCAAAGGCAAAAGCAATATCTATCACTTAATTAAAACTAATGAAATTTATTACCAAGCAACATTAAAATGGGCTCCTGATTTCGTGGATGTATCAACAGATGGAACTCTTGCCTACACCTATGGAAATTATATTTTTGAATACTACGATAAGGATAGCATAAGGCAAACTTCAACGGGAATCTTTCATACAGTATGGAAGAGACAGGAAGATAACAGCTGGAAGTTTGTGTGGGATTAGCATAAACTTTAACTACAATTAAATTTTAACACTTAATTTCTTAAACTGATATGACAAAATTTTTAATACTTCTTTCTTTTATATTTTTATTTCATACAATCAATGCTGAATCCATATCTGATTTTCTTTTTCCCTCACCAAAACAAATCAAAATAAAAGAAGGTCAACTAAACAATTTGAATGATTTTCAATATAGTTCAGAAAAATTATTTAGTCTATTAGAAACATTAGAAACCATCAATATTCAAGGTGAACTTAGAGAATTCTGTACACCACTGCAGTATAATACTATTAAATACCATATTGACAAAACCTTAACTCATACTCAGGAATATAAAATTACGATAGACTCATTAAACATAACTATTATCGCTCAAAACGAAGCAGCTTTGTTTTATGCAAAACAAACCCTAAAACAAATCATTGAATATTCCAGATCAACAGATTCCGGAATCCCCTGTCTTGAAATTAGCGACTGGCCTGATTTTGAACGTAGAGGCTATATGCTTGACATAAGCAGAGATAAGGTTCCTACAATGGAAACTTTATATCACATTGCTGACCTTTTAGCCAGCTGGAAAATTAACGAGTTTCAATTATATACCGAACACACGTTTGCCTATAAAAATCACAAGGAAGTATGGGAAGGCTGTAGTCCCATAACTGCTGATGAAATACAAAAACTTGATGCTTATTGTAAAGTAAGATTTATTGATCTGGTTCCAAATCAGAATTCTTTTGGACATATGGAAAACTGGTTAAAACATGATACCTATCTTGATTTGGCTGAATGCCCAACAGATTGTAAAACCATATGGGGGATGAGAAGCAGAACCAGTCTTAATCCAACCAATCCAGGCTCACTTATTTTAATGCAAGAGCTTTACAAGGAACTACTTCCGAACTTCTCCAGTAAATATTTTAATATTGGTTGCGATGAAACAGTTGAATTAGGATGTGGTTTATCAAAAGAAGAATGTGATAAAATTGGGAAAGGACAAGTATATCTGAATTACCTTATCCAATTGAATAATGAAGTTAAGGCAAATGGAAGAAAAGCACAATTTTGGGGAGACATCATTTTAAATCATCCGGAATTAATCTCGTCCTTACCTAAAGATATGACTGCAATGGTTTGGGGATATGAAAGCGATTTTCCTTTTAATGAAAAATTACCTGAGTTTCAAAAAGCCGGACTTGAATATTATGTTTGTCCGGGAACATCAACATGGCGTTCTATCGTTGGCAGAAATCATGATGCCTTTTTAAATTTAAAAAATGCCGCAGTCAATGGAAAAAAGTTTAATGCTAAAGGCTATCTGAATACCAATTGGGGTGATTACGGGCACTGGCAACCCCTATCTGTTTGTTATGCACCAATGGGAGTTGGAGCCGCCTATTCTTGGAGCGTCAATTCTAATCCTGAGTCAAAAATTGAGTTCGTAATGAATCAATACATATTTAAAGACAAAACAGGAAAAACAGCGCAATCAATTTTAAAATTAGGAGATGCATACTTAAAATGTAAAATTCCGGAAGGAAATGCAAATGCATTTCACTTAATGCTCAGACGATATAAATGGACTATGAAAGGTCATTATCAAACTAAAGAATTAAAAATAACTAATCTTGAAAATGCAGAAACAGAAATTAATGAAGCCATAAAAGAGTTGTTAGCAGCAAAACCTGAAAGTTCAGATTCTTCAATAATAAAAAGAGAAGTATTGCAGGCCTGCTCATTAGCTAAGCATGGTATTAAATTAGGTATAGCGAGATTAAAGGCACCAAAATACGAAACTAAAAGTATAGATCAAGAAACAAAACAAATACTTTATAGTGAGTTAGAAAAGATAATAGAAAATCATAAAACCACATGGATTTTAAGGAACAGAAAAGGTGGCTTAGAATCTTCTACAGAAAAAATGATTGATTTATTAAATTACTACAAAGAAGAATAAATCGACACTATCCCATTAAGTGTGTAAGTTAAAATATCAGGGTTCAGCTAATTTAGAGTTGAACCCTTTCTTCAAATATAGTAATAAATTGATTAAGAATGAGTCCCCAGTTACTCACTGGTTGAGTCCACTTTTTCGTCACTTCCCTAATGGCTAAAAACACGGATTTTAACACTGCTTGATCAGTAGGATAAGATAGCTTGTTTTTAGTAAATTTTCTGATTTTACCATTAAGGTTTTCGACAAGATTCGTTGTGTAAATAATATTACGAATTTCTATGGGGAAGTCATAAAATACGGTGAGTTCATCCCAGTTTGTCTTCCAACTTTTTACTGCATAAGAATACTTTCCGTTCCATTTGTCAGCAAAGTCATTTAAAGCAGCTTCTGCAGCCTGTTTTGTTGGTGCTGTATATATTTGTTTCATGTCCTTAGCAAAGGCTTTTTTGTCCTTCCAAACAACATATTTAGCTGCATTACGAATTTGATGTACTACACAAATCTGAGTACTTGAACAAGGAAATACATTCTTTATGGTGTCTGTAAATCCATTCAGATTATCAGTGACAGTAATTAGGATATCTTCAACACCTCGAGCTCTAATGTCAGTCAATACACCCAACCAAAAAGAAGCAGCTTCATTCTTACCCAGCCATAATCCGAGTATCTCTTTCTTTCCGTTCTTGCGAAGCCCAACAGCAATGTATATAGTTTTATTGATAACCTTTGAGTTATCTCGGACTTTAAAAACAATTCCATCCATCCATACAATCAGATACAACGAATCTAAGGGGCGGTTCTGCCAAGCAATTATATCATCTGTTATCTTATCTGTTATCCTGGATATCGTTGAAGTAGAAACTCGGATATCGTATAATTCTTTGATTTGTTCCTCAATATCAGAGTTACTCATACCTTTGGCATAAAGGGATATAATAATGTTCTCAATCCCATCGACCATGTTCTTTCTCTTTGGAAGCAAAATGGGGTTGAAGCTAGCTTCCCTGTCTCTGGGAACCTTTATTTCACTTTCTCCAAAAATAGTTTTAATACTTTTGGTAGTATGACCGTTCCGGTAATTCGGATTACTAGACTTTTGATGCTTTTCATAATCAAGATGAGCATCAAGTTCTCCTTCAAGTATTTGTTCTATACCTCGCTTTTGAAGTTCACTCAAAAAGTTGTTTAAGTCTTCTCCTGTTTTAAATTGTTTCAGGAAATCATCTGTTAATAGGTCTTCTTTTTTCATAACTGTGTGTTAGTCTATTAAATAAACAAAAAAATATCGAAGCTTTCTACCCCGATATTTTTATACTTACACAGTTTTTAGGATGGTACCAATAAATCTTTTTCTAGCAATAAAATTTTATAGTATTATGACAAAATAACAAAAGTCCATTCTTAAGAATGGACTTTTGTTATACTACCAAGAGTATAACTTATTAGTTTATAATTTATTTTGTTACAATAATTGGATCTTCGTCTACTAATTTGGTTACAATTATAGGATCTTCGTCTGCAAACTTAGTTACAATAATTGGATCCTCATCAAAAAACTTAGTTACGATGATTGGATCTTCATCAAAAAGTTTTGTTACAATTATAGGATCTTCATCTGCTAATTTAGTTACTATAATAGGATCCTCATCTGCAAATATTGAAGTTGTAATTGTTGACAATAAGAATAATGCTGCGATTTTAATAACGTTGTAATTTGTTTTCATGATATTTGTTTTTTGTAGTTCACTACAAATATCTATATGAAAACAAGCACTTTACGTTTTTTTAGCGTGACAAAAACGTGACAAAAAACATAAGGTTCTATATCAGAGTTTTAAACCTTAACTAACAAGGTCAAAAAGACAAATATTTCAGGTTATTTTTGACTAACAAATCAATAAAACACATAAACAACACCAATTTTAACACTAATTCAATCAACTCCCAGCATCTATTTAGTCATATCTTTGATTAGTTTTTCTCTATAATCCTGCAAATAATCTTCAATATTACTTTCAACATTTAGTTTTGTTCTTATACGCTGTTTTGCCTTTCTAATGGAAGAAGGTTGAACATTTTGAACTTTGGAAATAACCTCTGTTGGCAGTTTTAAACAAAGCATTACAGCGTATCTCACTTCTGTTTTAGTTAATTGTGGAAAAGATTCTGTAAACAAGTTTATTGTTTCCATATAACAAGTATCAAAACTATCTACTATGTTACCTGTATTTTCATTTACAGCATTAAAATCATCCCGTTGCTTCTTCAATATCTTTTTATCATGACTTAACCTATGTTCCAACAACTGTTTTTCTCCGATTCCAATCAATAAATTATGAAACTCTTTATTTATTTCCTCTATCTTTTTTCTTCTGTTCTTCTGATACAAGTAAACATAAAAACCAACAGCACTAAGTATTCCAATAGTTATTACTATAACCAAATAAAGCATAAACTCACTTGCCTTCTTTTCAACTTTTAATTTTACCAATTGAGTTTTTAGTAAATCCAATTTATTGTTAACCTCAAGCACCTTGGCCATCCTTGCATTTTCAAAGGATTTCGTTTCTTCTAATAATTCCTGATAAGAGTTTAAATCTTCATATGCTCTTATATAGTCATTTTTAGCAACATCAATTTTATGCAAATAACTATACGCATAAAGCATCCTATGCTGTTGTTTAATACCCTGATATAAATCCAATGATTTGATTAAAAATTTTTCAGCGGTATCATATTTCTTTTGCTTATAAAACAAAACTCCTTTAAACTGGTATAACGCAGGCTTAATCAAATCACCAATTTTATGGGCATCACATATTTCAATTGCCAAGTCGCAATATTCATGAGCTTTTCCAAAATTTTGATTTGCATAATAACTACTTGCGATAACTTTGTAAACACTAGCCGCTCTTAAGTATAATTTTAAATTCAGATAATCATCTGCCAGTTCATTTAATTTTTCAGGAGTTTCTGGCTCTGATAAAACAAACAACAACTCCATAAACTCTGCAAATAATCTAATTTCTTCCTCATCAGAATTCTTTAATATTTCTACCCCAAGATTTAGTTCATCTTCAAAGTTTTCTTTCAAAGCTCTATTACACCTTGCAATACTTACATAAGCAAATCCCGCATCAACACTTTCTTTATCTGTTAATGCAATAGCCTCATAAAAATTGATTTTTGCTTGTTCAAACAGTCCGGAAACTTCAGCTATCTGACCTAATAAAATTTGACTTTTAGCTAACCATTTTGAATTTTCTGCAACCGAAAATGAAGACATTGCCTTTTCAATAAACACTAGAGAAGAATCCATTTCCAAATCAGAAAATAACAGTAGTGCCTCTGAATAATTTATATATCCAGAATATTTATAAGCATCATTCTCTGACAGTGAATTTTTTATTGAGTCCAGATCAAGCTTGGCCTTTTCGGGATAGTATGTTCCATTAAATTCTAACTCAGAAAACAACTGATCAATATAAAAATCATTGCTTTTATTTTGAGAGAATACAACTAATGGTAATAGAATAAAAAAAATCGTTAAAACCCGTTGAACATTATTGTTAAACAGAATAATCATAAATAAACTTCTTTATAAAGAAAAAACAATGATAATAAAGATAATCTATTTATAATATATCCAACAGATATTGTTCAACATAAATTAAACATCACTTTTTCGTAAAAAGCGGCAGTTTTTCACCTGGAAATCTGTTTTCATATTCTTTCCAAAAAGATTTTACTTCTGATTTCATTTCTCGATGTAAAGCAAAAATACCTATTAAGTTAGGTATCGTCATTAATGCAATTGTAATACCTGAAAATGTCCAGATAATTTCAGTATCGGTAAATGATGCAATAAAGAAACCTATAACGTAGATGATTCTATAATAACGAAGTCCTTTTATTCCAAACAAGAAAATAACAGCCCTACTACCATAATACGACCATGAAATTGCAGTAGAAAATGCAAATAACAATAACCCCACAGCTACTATATATTTACCAAAATCACCAAACCAACTTTTGGTAAATGCCATTGTAGTTAAGGGTGCACTATGAATCAATGATTTACCCTTAAATATTACATCTGAATCTGAATCAACAATGCCATCGAGAACTTTCACTGAGCCAGTAAATAAGTCACTGTTTTTATACAGCTTCACACTTTCAGCCAACGATCTGGAATGAAGTAACGACACTCCATTTGTAATATGACCTTCTTCTACATTTAACTCACCAGAAAATAGAGGTAAAGTTGCATTTCCTTTTATATGATTACCGAGAGCTTGTCGATCTTGTTCTATTACATCTGAATATTTGCCATCAAGAACTGTAAGTTCTGAATACTGAAAATTATTCATGTACTTTTCAGTCCAAACCCCACTTGATAAAAGCACCAAACCTGTAAGAGAGCATATAATTATAGTATCAATAAATGGTTCTAATAAAGCAACTAAACCTTCAGAAACAGGCTCATGCGCTCTGGCTGCCGAGTGAGCAATAGGAGCAGATCCTTGTCCTGCTTCATTAGAAAACAACCCTCTGTTCACTCCTCGTTTAAAAGCAAATGCAATCGAAGCACCTAAAAATCCTCCTGTAGCTGCCGACCCTGTAAATACATCACTAAAAACTGAAACTATAGATGGAATTACATTTTCATAATTGTACAATATTACTGATATAGCTCCTATAAAATATATTACAGCCATTGTTGGCACTAACCTGGAGGTAACTTTAGCTATACGTTTGATACCTCCAATGATAACTATACCTAACACAACAGAAAGGACTAAACCAGTCACAATATGCGGGATGCCAAATGTAGTATGTATGGAATTTGAAATACTATTGATTTGAGGTAAGCTTCCTGTTCCAAATGAAGATAAAATAGTTGCTAAGGCAAAAATAATTGCCATGAACTTTCCTGTTTTTAATACTTTTCCAGAAGGTAACTTTACATCCAGTCTTTTTTTCATAAAGTACATCGGACCTCCGGATATTGTACCATCCTCAGCTTTTTCGCGGTATTTATGAGATAATGTAACCTCAACAAATTTAGTCGTCATACCGATCAGCGCTGTTATTAACATCCAAAACAAAGCTGCAGGACCGCCCAAAAACACAGCATAGGCAACACCTGCTATATTTCCTGTTCCTACGGTACCTGAAAGCGCCGTTGCTAATGCCTGAAAGTGAGAAGTATCCCCATCATCATCTTCTTTATCAAACTTACCTTTAACAATTTGAATGGCGTATTTCAAATATCGGAACTGAGGAAAACCAAGATAAAAAGTAAAGAATAAACCTACGCCCAACAAAAGATAAACAAACCATTCGCTACTCCCAATATAAGAATCAATAAGAACTAAAATTTCATTTATCTTTTGCATACACCCTATTTTTTTGACAATATTTTCACTAAAAAGGCAAATATATAATTTTTAACTCGGTTTTAAGAAGGAATTAATCAGCTATTAACTTTTGGTTAATGGCTATTAGTACTCAACAACCATTAACCTTCAATATTGCCTTTTAATAAAATCTTATATTAATTGAGTCCCTTCATTGACAACTGGATTCTCTTTCTACCTAAATCAACCTCAGTAACTCTAACTTTAACATGTTGATGTAAAGTAACCACTTCATTAGGATCACTAATAAACCGATCAGCCATTTGAGAAACATGTACCAATCCATCCTGTTTTACACCTACATCCACAAAAGCACCAAAATTGGTAATATTAGTAACAATCCCAGGTAATTCCATTCCTATTTTTAAATCTTCAATAGAATATATAGATTTATCAAATTCAAAAACTTTAATGATTTGTCGTGGATCTCGTCCCGGTTTTTCAAGCTCACTTATAATATCCTTAAGGGTTGGCAAACCAACTTTTTCTGAAATATAATTATCCAACTTGATACTCTTTCTGATCTGATCATCAGAAATAAGATCTGAAACTTTACATTTAAGATCTTTAGCCATTCTTTGGACAATAGGATAAGATTCAGGGTGAACAGCTGAATTATCCAAGGGATTAGCAGCATCGGTTATTCTCAGGAACCCAGCAGCCTGTTCATACGCTTTAGCACCTAATCTTGGAACTTTTTTTAGCTCATCTCGTGATGAAAACGCGCCATTCTCCTTACGATATTCAACTATATTTTTAGCCAGTTGAGGACCTAAACCAGAAACATAAGTTAGCAAATGCATACTTGAAGTATTCAGATCAACTCCTACTTTATTAACACAAGACTCAACAACCTGATCTAACGATGACTTTAAACTGTTTTGATCCACATCATGCTGATATTGTCCAACACCAATTGATTTAGGATCAATTTTAACCAATTCAGCCAATGGATCAATCAATCTGCGCCCTATTGAAACAGCTCCACGAACAGTAACATCATATTCAGGAAACTCATCTCTTGCCACCTTACTGGCTGAGTAAACAGAAGCCCCGTCTTCACTCACAACGAACACCTGCACATCTCTGCTGTATTTTAAATTACGAATAAAAGACTCTGTTTCTCGCGAAGCTGTTCCATTACCAATAGCAATTGCTTCAATGCGATAAGCATCAACCATTGAGCTGATCTTTTTGGCAGCTTGTTTCGTTTCCTTTTGTGGAGCATGAGGATAAATATTTTCATTGTGCAACAGGTTTCCCTGTGCATCCAGACACACTACTTTACATCCTGTTCTATATCCCGGATCGATAGCCAACACACGTTTTTGTCCTAAAGGAGAAGACAATAACAACTGGCGAAGATTATTAGAAAAAACCTTTATAGCCTCAGCATCAGCCTTTTCTTTAGATAGGTTTGCAAATTCTGTTTCAATAGAAGGCTTTAACAATCGCTTATTGGCATCCTTTAAAGCTAATTCCACCTGTTGTGAAGCCTCTGTATTTCCTTTTACAAAATATCTTCCCAAACGATGAATAATCTCCTCATCTTCAGGAGTAACATTCACTTTTAAAACCCCCTCTTTCTCACCTCTTCTGATAGCTAACAATCTGTGACTTGGACATTTCTTCAACGGCTCACTAAATTCAAAGTAATCTTTGTATTTTATACCATCTTCTTCTTTACCCTTAATTAAAGTTGAAGTTATAACTGCACCACGTTCAAATACAGAACGAACAATATCACGAGCTACACTATTTTCATTAATCCATTCTGCAATGATATCACGAGCACCTTGTAAAGCCTCTTCGGCATCAGGAACCTCCTCATTGATAAACTGAGATGCTTTACCTTCAACATCACGTTCATACTGCTTCATTATTATTTTAGCAAGAGGCTCAAGACCTTTCTCCTTAGCTTTAACAGCTCGGGTTTTACGTTTGGGTTTAAATGGCAAATAAATATCTTCGAGCTCAGTAGCATTAAATGTATTATCTATTTTTTCTTTCAATTCCTGAGTTAAAACACCTTGCTCCTCCATTGACTTTATAATGGATTCTTTTCTTTTAATTATCTCCTGAAGCTTTTCGTATCTTTCTTTCACAGCAGCCACTTGCACCTCATCCATACTACCTGTACGCTCCTTACGATAACGACTGATAAATGGTACCGTAGCACCTTCATTAATTAACTCTATAGTGTTTTGTACATTACCAAGCTGCAACTGCAACTCTGTGGCTATAATTTGACTAATTTGAACAGACATTGGGGAACTTAATTTTCTATGAGATAAAAAACCGCTCTTAATTACAATAATTGAACTAAGAACGGCTTATATTATTTTATGATTTCTTACTTTTCTTTGAATGGTAATTGTATGGTTTCTTTTTACCTTTTTTACCGCCCTTTTTCATTTTTGCTTCCGGATTATATTCCGGACCATCTTCATACTCAGGTGGCAAAGGAATTTTATAAATATTAGTTTCTATCAACTTTTCTATTTTATAAAAATCAACCTGATCTTTTTCATTTACAAAGGTAATTCCAACACCAGTTGTTTTTGCTCGGGCAGTTCTCCCTATACGATGCACATAATCTTCAGCATCATTAGGAACATCATAATTAATAACAAGATCAATCAGTTCAATATCAATACCTCTGGCAACAATATCTGTAGCTACTAAAATTTGAACATTCCTGTTTTTAAATTCTCTTAATACTTCTATACGCTCATTCTGCTCCAAATCTGAATGTATCGCTTTGGCTTTAAATTCATTCTTAACCAAAACCTTAACCACATCATTCACGATTGCTTTTCTTGAAACAAATATGATGATACTCTGTAGATCTTTACCTTTAAGCAAGTCTACAATGAGTTGATTCTTTTGATAATCATGAACCACATAAGCTGCTTGTAAGATACCTTCTGCTGGCTTCGATATAGCTATATTAATTTCCTGAGGATCATTCAACAGTTTCTTGGCAAGATCACGTATTTTAGGAGGCATCGTTGCAGAAAACAACAAATTCTGACGATTTTCTTTTGGAAGAAAACTTTCAATCTGCATGATATCTTCATTAAATCCCATATCAAGCATTCTGTCAGCCTCATCTAAAATAAAATGCTTTATTGAAGAAAAATCAACATACCCCATATTTAAATGTTGGATCATCCTACCCGGAGTGGCAACTATGATATCAGCACCCTTAGTTAATGCTTTTTTTTGCTGATCCCACAAATCTTTATCATTACCTCCAAAAACAGCTAATGAAGTTACTGACAAGAAATAACTAAATCCTTCTATCTGTTGATCAATTTGTAAAGCCAACTCTCTGGTTGGTACCAAAATAAGAGCAGAAGTACTTGATTGATTGCTTTTAACAAGATTATCCAACACAGGAAGTAAATATGCAGCTGTTTTACCAGTACCTGTTTGTGCACAGGCAATTAAATCAGCCCCAGATCTTATTACCGGAATAGTTTGAGCCTGAACAGGCGTAGCCGTTTCAAAGCGCATGGCATCTAGGCCATCCATCACATCCGGGGTAAATCCAAATTCCTTAAATTTCATACATTATTATTTAGACTAGGAGATTGAGATATTCAGTATACAGTCTTCAGTTTTCAACCACTGAGTACTGTGCTACTGTGAACTATTCTACGTATAAAACCAATCCTTTTAAATACTCTCCCTCTGGATGATAAATATTTACCGGATGATCAGCTGGTTGCGTAAGTTGATTCAATATCCTTACGTTTCTTCCAGATCTTGCAGCTGCTGAAAAGATGGTTTTTCTAAAAACATCTTTACTTACTACCTGCGAACATGAGAAAGTGAAAATAATTCCTCCCGGTTTAATTTGTTCGAAAGCTTTCGCATTTAGTCTCTTATATCCCTGAAGCGCATTATTTAAAACATTATTGTGTTTTGCAAACGCTGGAGGATCTAAAATAATCAGATCATACTTATCTTTGATATCATCAAGATATTTAAAAGCATCAACAGCAAAAGCATCATGACGCTCATCTCCCGGATAATTTAGCTCAACATTTTCTTTGGTAAGCTCTATAGCACGTTCTGAACTATCAACAGAATGAACCAATTTTGCTCCACCTCTCATGGCATAGAAAGAAAATCCTCCTGTATAACAAAACATGTTTAATACAGACTTCCCTTTACTATATTTTTCCAATAAAGCTCTGTTATCTCTTTGGTCAACAAAAAAACCTGTTTTTTGTCCTTTTTCCCAGTCCACTCTAAACTTTAATCCATTTTCTAAAGCGATGCGAGTTTCTGATTTACCAAAAGTATAGCCATTTTCAGGATTAACATTTGCTTTATAAGGAATAGTACCTTCTGATTTATTATAAATTGCATTTAGCTGATCTCCAAAGATCCTTTTTAAGATTTCATCTATTGTATCTTTAATCAGATACATACCAACTGAATGCATTTGAACAACAGCAGTATCGTCATACATATCAATAATTAATCCCGGCATATTATCGCCCTCTGCATGAACCAATCGATATGCATTTGTTGTTTCATCAGAAACCAACCCCTGATCAACCCTTAATTGGTAAGCTTTTCTGATTTTCTCTTCCCAAAACTGATCATTTATTTCAACCTCTGTAAACGATACGATACGAATAGCTATTGAACCAATCTGATAATGACCAAGACCTAAAAACTCATCCTTATTATCATATACCGATACAATCTCTCCTTCTGCAGGTTCTCCATAAATTTTCTTTATAGCACCACTAAACACCCAAGGGTGAAATCTGCGTAAGGATTGATCTTTACCAGATTTTAAAACAACTTTTATATATGACATGAAATATTATTGTAATTTATTATTCTGAAAAATGTTATTAAGACTGTTCCAGCTCTACATCAATAACTTTGCTGGAATCTAATACTGAAAGTTTTTTATATATCTCAAGCGCTACCCAGGAATCCGTAGCAGCATAAGTCATTTGAGCACTAGACAATATATCTGCTTCCCAATTGGATAATCTTTGCCTTTTTGAAACACGGAAATTTAATAAAATACCGGCTAATTTTTTTAGCGAAAAATCTTTTAATCCTTTCTCTACTGCAAGCTTTTGTAACTCAATGAATCCTTCCGGTTTAAAAGGAACTAATTTTTGTAAACCTCTTAAATCATCACGAATACCAACTCCTACTTTTATCACAGATTTATCTTCCAGGAACTCTTTAAGCTCATCAGTAACTCCGGTTTTATTTATTCGAATTAAATAAGTAGATCTTTTAGTTGAAAGTTGAAATAGCGAAATAGAATTTGATACTCCTTTTTTAAATGATGGTCTGGTTTCAGTATCAAAACCTACTACAGTTTCTCCTTCAATCTCTTGCATCACCTGCGCAATTCCGTCTGAGTGTTCTACCAATACAATTTCTCCATCAAAATGTTGTAAAGGCAATTCATTTAATACTTCGTTACTTATTGTGTTTTTAACCAAAACTCTAATTTTTAATTATCCTCATCATTCCACTGCTCCTGAAAACGGTTAAACCAATTATCATTATTTCTTGATTCACCACTATCAGCTTCCCCATAAAAATCATCATCCAAATCCTTTCCACTATATAAAACATTATGACAAGCCCTTAGCACATTTACTAATTTTTGCCCCCAAAACATTTCAAAGGAATTAACAACTTCTACTAAAGCATCATTCATAATGTCTGTTACACCTATTCTGTAGGCAAACAAAAAATCCTTTATATCCTGATAAATATCTGTAAGATTTTCTGAAATACTACTTGCAACATCTCTTTGATCAAGATCATTATCCTGAACAAATACTTCTAGAAAATCATCATACTGCCCTAAGATATTTAACAAAGTATGTTGAATTCGAATATAATCTTCCTCTCTTACTGTTTTTTCAATATTCTCTTCTAAAACAAATTCTGTTTTAGGTAAAACCACAGCTTTAATATACAACAATGGTAAAATTCGAACCATGATTGCAAGAAATTCCTTTGACGACATCTCTAAGGAATTCTCTAACTGATTACAATATTCGTTACCCACTGTAACAAATTCCAATACATTTTTGGAAAAAACAATATGATCTAACCCTTCTTCTTCCATTTATAAGAATGACTAAATTTTAAATAATGTGCAAAACTAGTAATTTTAATAGCTAAATACTAATGACTGAGAAACAAACATTAAATTCTAACGCACAAGCCACTTATCTTCGTCATTTGGATAGATAACCTGATTGTCTGCCATCCAGTTAAACACTTCAATCCACTCCTTTTGACCTGCTTGCATTTCATCTTCTAATTCAGATAAATTCTTAGGTTGTTTCAACAATTCCCTGATCTTATCTTCGTATTCATTTGCAGTTTTTGAATCGATTCCTCTTTTCTTTCTTTCTATACAAACGTCGCAAACTCCACAGTTCTTCGAATTCTTTTGACCAAAATAATTTAGCAGAAATTTGCTTCTGCAAACATGAGTATAATCGCAATAATCAATAATTGATGACACCCGATATTCTAAATCTTTTTTACGGTCTTTATATACCTCATCCGGGAGTTTCATATATCTCACTTCTTCACGTGACTGAACATACCTTATTATAGGTGTTTTCTTCTGAGGTATATAATGAATGATTTTTAAATGATTCAACTTATTTAAATACTGATACACCAATTGTATATTAACATTGGCTCTTTTTGCCAAAACCTGCTCATTTATAGCTACATATTCAGTAAAAAAACCAGTATAAGAACGCAGCAATAACTTTATAAAACCATCAAACTTCTCATTTTCAACCTGAAAGCGATACAAATCCATTTTCTGCGTTATAAAATGTACGCGTGAAGGCATATTTACTTCTTCCTCATATTCAATATACCCTGCTCGCTGCAAAATTTTTAGACTATTAAAAACCGTAAGCATATTAAAATGATAGGCAGAACAAAAGGCCACCATATCAAAGTCGTAAATTAAATCACAACCATGACCTGAAGCTATCTGAAAGAAATTACCCAATGCATCGTAGACTCTGAAAACAACTTCTTTTTCAGGAAAAGAAACAGTTACGTTTTTCTTTAATCTGGTTCTATCAGCAGATGACCAGAGCATTACAGCATATGCTTTTTTACCATCACGTCCGGCCCTACCTGCCTCCTGAAAATAAGCTTCTATTGAATCAGGAGCATCCATATGAACAACCAAACGAACATCGGGTTTATCAATACCCATTCCGAATGCATTGGTACATACAATAACCTGTACCTTATCCTCCATCCAGTCTTTTTGTCTCTGATCTTTAGATTCCTGAGTTAAGCCGGCATGATAATTATGAGCTGAGATTCCATTTTCTCTTAACCAAATTGTGTACTCTTTTGTTTTTTTACGGTTTCTGACAAAAACTACTGTACACCCATTTATTGATTTTACAATCTTAACAAGTTGGTTTAATTTATCCTCTGTTTCTCTTACAATATAGGCCAGATTATCTCTTTCAAACCCTTTTTGTACAACATTCTTTTGTTGAAACAACAACCTTTCCTGAATATCATCAACTGTTTTAGGAGTTGCTGTTGCCGTCAATGCCAAAATAGGAACATCAGGTAACTCTGTTCTTAGCTCAGCTATTTTTAAGTACGAAGGTCGAAAATCATATCCCCATTGACTGATACAATGAGCCTCATCCACCACAATCATACTTACTTTAAAATAAACCAGCTTTTCCAGAAACAATGGAGTAGATAATCGTTCCGGAGACAGATATAAGAATTTATAATCACCAAAAATACAGTTGTCGTAAGCAATATTAATTTCTTGCTGGGATAATCCGGAATAAACAGCTACAGCTTTAATTCCTCTCTTTCTTAGGTTAGCAACCTGATCTTTCATAAGAGCAACCAAAGGAGTAACTACCAGACATACTCCTTCCTTTACCATTGCAGGCACCTGAAACGTTATCGATTTCCCTCCACCTGTTGGCATTAATCCTAAGGTATCCTTACCTTCTCCTATGGAATGTACAATCTGATCTTGCATGGCTCTAAAGCCATCAAATCCCCAATATTGCTTTAAAATCTTAAGATATTGATTCATATACAGAAAAGTACACTGAAAAAATTATTTATTATTCTTATTCCGGAGTGTGAAGATAATTCTTTTCAAATTAAACATGAATATTATATCATTTGATATTATTTATTGCTCTGTATAAAAGTATTATTCATAAACAGGTTCACTTAAACCTGCTTTATGCAATAGAAATAGAAAAAAGCTAGCAAATATCATAAACGCTCCCTAAATTCATTGCCATCAACAAACTAACTCAACCATAGTCATAAATAAATAAAAACCCGTCAAGTTATACCTGACGGGCTTATTATTAGAACCTTTTAAAACAAGGTAACTTCTTATTTATACTCTGCAAGTATGTCTTTTACATCTTCAGGTGCAACTCTACCATATACCTTTTCACCAACAGTTACAACCGGAGCTAAACCACAAGCCCCAACACAACGTAAGCTGCTTACTGAAAATTTACCATCAGGTGTTGTTTCACCTACTTTTACATCCAATAAACGCTTAAATTCATCCAATACCTTTTCTGCACCTCTAACGTAACAAGCTGTTCCCATACAAATTGAAATTGGATGCTCACCTTTAGGTGTCATTGTAAAAAATGAATAAAAAGTTACTACACCATAAACATGAGCAACATTAACATTTAATTGTTCTGCGACCACTTCCTGTACTTCAGCAGGCAGATATCCAAAGATTCCCTGAGCTGCATGCAATACATTAATTAATTCCCCTTTATCGTAATTATACTTTTTGCAAACCTCTTTTAATTCCTGAACTTTGCTATCAGCTAATTTTATTTCTGCCATAACTTTTAGTCGTTATTAATTTCAACTTTCTTTTTTTTATCAAAATAATGAGTGTGAAGTAATTTGTGAGATAGCTCTCCACATGGTTCACCTAAGAATTCATCATATAACTTAACTATGAATGGATTTTCATGTGACTTACGAAGCTCTTTTCCTTCATCTTCTCTATATATAGCAGCAGCTCTTTTCTTTAAAATAGAAGTATCGCCATGGTGGTAAGGCTGACCTGCACCACCAATACATCCACCAGGACAAGCCATAATTTCAATAGCATGAAACTCTGATCTTCCGGCCTGAACATCTTCTAATAACTTACGTGCATTACCCAATCCATGGGCAATTCCAATTCGTACTGGCAAACCATTGAAATCAACTGTTGCGGCACGGATTCCTTCGAATCCCCTAAGAGCATCAAAATTAACTTTTTCCAATGGCTTTTTAGTGAAAACTTCGTATGCAGTTCGCACTGCAGCTTCAATTACTCCTCCAGTATTTGCAAAAATTACTCCAGCCCCTGTTGATGCTCCCATTGGATTATCAAATTCCTCATCAATTAGATCGTTGAAATTAATATTAGCTCCTTTAATCATTTGAGCCAACTCACGAGTGGTAATGGAAATATTTACATCAGGATCACCGTTTACAGCAAACTCTGGACGACCTGATTCATATTTTTTAGCTAAACAAGGCATTACAGAAACAACGATCATATCTTCGCGCTTCACTCCCATTTGATCTGCCAAATAAGTTTTAGCTATTGCACCAAACATTTGCTGAGGAGATTTTGCAGTAGATGGAACATCCAATAAATCAGGGAAATTACTTTCAAAGAAATTTACCCAACCCGGACAACATGAAGTTAAAATAGGAAGCTTCACATCTTTATCTCCATCAAGATGCTTTTGTATTCTTCCCAGAAGCTCTGTTCCTTCTTCCATAATAGTAAGGTCAGCTGCAAAATCGGTATCAAATACTTTATCAAAACCGATTTTTTTCAATGCTGAAACCATTTTACCTGTCACTAAGGTACCAGGCTCTAATCCAAACTCTTCACCTAAAGCAGCACGCACTGCAGGAGCAGTTTGAACAACAACAGTTTTGGTTGTATCCACTAAAGCCGACATTACCTTACGTGTATTATCTACTTCAGAAAGTGCACCTGTTGGACAAACAGCAACACACTGACCACAATAAGTACATGTTGATTTCTCTAAATCCATCTCAAAAGCAGGAGCTACAACTGATTCAAAACCACGATTGATAGCAGAAAGGCATCCCACTGTTTGAACTTCATTACAAACCATCTCACATCTGCGACACATGATACACTTGTCCATGTCACGAATGATTGCTGGCGATTTATCTTCTTTGTAATGTGATTGTTCTCCTTCAAATGGAATCTCACGAATTCCAAGATCCTGAGCCATTGTTTGCAAATCACACTTACCATTTTTAACACAAGTTAAACACTCTGCCGGGTGATCAGAAAGAATCAATTCCATCACTGTTCTACGGGCATTTACAACTCTTAAAGAGTGAGTATTAATACTCATACCCTCTGAACATTCTGTTTTACATGCAGGTGCAAGATTTCTTCTTCCTTCAACTTCTACTACACAAATACGACATCCACCAGGATTATTCTCATATCCAACATCGTGCAGTTTCATATGGCATAAAGTAGGAATATCAACCCCTACAGACTTTGCCGCTTCTAAAATAGTAGTACCCTGTTCTACTACTACAGATTTGTTATCTATATTTAATTTTACAATATCCATTGTTTTATGATCTTTAAAGATTACTGGATGCTAATCGCATTAAACTTACATTTCTCCATACAAGCGCCACACTTAATACAAACTGCATGATCAATTACATGAGCTTGTTTCTTTTCTCCTGAGATAGCATCAACCGGACAAACACGAGAACATAAAGTACAACCCACACAAGTGTCTGGATTAATAACATATTCCATCAAATCTTTACATTGACCTGCCGGACATTTACCATCTTTTACGTGAGCCAGGTATTCATCACCAAAGTTATCCATAGTTGATAATACTGGATTTGGAGATGTTTGTCCTAAACCACAAAGCGAAGTATCTTTAATTACATTAGCAAGGTTTCTAAGAATACCTAAATCATCTTGTGTTGCATTTCCTTTAGTAATTTTATCAAGCATTTCATACAAACGCTTGTTACCAATTCTACATGGAGCACATTTTCCGCAAGATTCTTCAACTGTAAAATCTAAATAAAACTTAGCAACAGAAACCATACAGTCATCTTCATCCATAACAATCATACCTCCCGATCCCATCATAGAACCGCAAGCCAACAGATTATCATAATCAATAGGAATATCAAGATGTTTTTCTGTCAAACAACCTCCTGAAGGACCTCCTGTTTGAACAGCCTTAAACTTTTTACCATCTTTAATACCTCCACCAATATCAAATATTACTTCTCTCAAAGTAATACCCATTGGAACTTCAATTAAACCAACATTATTAATTTTTCCAGCAAGAGCAAACACTTTAGTTCCTTTACTCTTTTCTGTTCCAATTGAGCTATAATATTCGGCTCCTCTGTTAATGATAACAGGAATATTAGCAAAAGTTTCAACATTATTTACGTTAGTTGGTTTTCCTTTGTAACCACTTACCGATGGGAATGGAGGTTTAACAGTAGGCTCACCTCTTAAGCCTTCCATAGAGTGAATTAAAGAAGTTTCCTCTCCACATACAAAAGCTCCGGCACCATAGCGTAACTCAACGTCAAAATCAAAACCGGTTCCGAAAATATCTTTTCCTAAAACACCTAACGAACGAGCCTGCTTAATTGCAATTTTCAATCTTTCAATTGCAAGAGGATATTCAGCACGGATATAAATTAAGCCATTGCTTCCTCCAATACAATATCCACAAATTGCCATAGCTTCTAATACAGAATGAGGATCACCTTCAAGGATAGATCTATCCATAAATGCTCCAGGATCACCTTCATCAGCATTACATACTACATATTTTTCATCTCCTTTAACATTATGTGTAATTTCCCACTTTAATCCTGTTGGGAAACCACCACCTCCACGACCTCTTAGGCCTGAATCTTTAATAATTTTAATAGCTTCCTCAGGAGTCATTTCTGTCAACACTTTACCAAGTGCTGCATACCCGTCACGAGCTACATACTCATCAATATTTTCAGGATTAATAAATCCACAATTTCGTAATGCAATACGAATTTGCTTTTTATAAAATCCCATATGCTTGGAATCTGAAATATGTACCTTCTTTTCAGGATCTGTATACAATAATCTCTCAACCTTACGTCCTTTTACGATATGCTCTGAGATGATTTCTCCTGCATCCTCAGGCTTTACCTGAACATAAAAAGTATTATCAGGAACCATCTTTACAATTGGTCCTTTTTCACAGAATCCAAAACATCCTGTACGAACCACCTGTATTTCATTCTCCAGACTATTATCTACTACAGCCTGTTTTAAGTTTTCTACAATTTCTTCACCTTGCGAGGCACGACATCCTGTTCCTCCACAAACCAATATGTGACTATTAAACTTGGTCATGATTCAAAATTAGTTTTCGTTTTCATCTGATTAATTTTATTTTCAACGGCCAGATGGAACTCGCCAAAAAATCCTAATGGCGATTTACGTTCTCTGTGCGGGATATTACTTCCCACTCGTTTCATCATTATTTGCAGTTGTATAGCTAACAGGTATAATACCATCAACTAACTCACCCCCAACAATATGCCTGGTAATGATTTCTTCAGCTTTTTTTGTATCCACATGCCCGTATACCACAGGGTCATGACCTGGAATGTGTACCTCAATGGTTGGTTCGGAATGACAATATCCCATACAACCGGTTTGAGTTACAACCGCATCGATTGAACGATTATCTAACTCTTCAATCAGATAATTCATGGTTTCTTTGGCTCCTGAAGCAATTCCACATGTTGCCATTGAAACCTTGATCTGAACTAACTTCTCAGGATGATCACTTTTTTCACGGAGGGTCAATTTTGACTGTAGTTGATCCCTCATCTTTTTTAGATCGTCTAAGGTTTTAACTTTTGCCATTTTGCATTTATTATAGTTTGTAAATAGTTTCTTTTTAATTTGTAAAGCCTAATAATCAACACCTATTTCATTTAGATTCTCCTCAACCATTTGTTTTAAAAACTTTACTACTCCTGGCGTGGTAATTTCCACTCCATCTAATATTTGTTTAATCTCTCTGGAGTCAAATACAAATTTCTCTTCATCAACCACGTGAGTATAAACAAACTCAACAGTGGGATTACCTGATACCATAAGACTTACTGCAGAGGGTAAATCTCCTAACGGCGGTCTGTCAATATGCGACCGAACAAACAATGCGATCAAGGTTGTTCCTTCACCTAACTTGGATTTTAACACCAACTCCCCATCCGACATTTGCGCATTTTGTTGAAGAAGAGGAATACCTAAACCTACTTTTCTTGTTTTACGGGATGTAAAAAAAGGATCTAAAGCATTTTTTATGGTTTTATCATCCATCCCACAACCATCATCCTTAACCTTCAGCACCAGAGTATCTTCTTTAATTCTCTCAATAACAGAAACTTCTATCAATGATGCTTTTGCTCTTACCGAATTGCCAATTATATCAAGTATATGCATTGAGATATCACGCATGAGATTAATAATTTAAACTAGTTTTAATTATTCTACGCCCATCTTCATTTCTTAAGGCCTTTTTTATCTCTACAAAGCTTAATTCTTCCAATAAAAAAACAGAGTATCCAGCTCCTATATCTTCGGGTACATGAGCATCTGAATTTGTAATGACTGTATAATTCCTAATCCACCCATAATCCTCATATACTTTCTTCAGATCTGAAATCCTACTCACCTCTAATGCTGACACTTTTAAATCAGATGATATAAAACCAAGCTGACTACTAATACTAAATCTGGGTCGGTCTACATGAGCCGGTATAAAAATTCCGTTTAACTCATATACTTTTCCAGCCACCTCATCAATAGATTGATCTAATCCTACAATTAATAACCTTTCTTCCTCGCCAAGAATATTTCCATTTTTATCAACCCATACCTGATCCCCAAAAAGTTCAGGTTTATTTTGTATCACAGGTAAATGATCATCGATATATTTCTGAAATTCATCTAAATCAGTCTCATTCTCAAAAAAGGACAAACAATGAACCTCTTCTTTTGTATTAATTTCAGCTCCACACAGCACAAAGATGTCACTTTGCTCACCTAACTCTTTTATAACAACACTTTGTTTTGTACTGTTATGATCAGCTATTCCAATGATATCTAATCCATTTTTCTTTGCTGACATAATGATCTGTTCAGGGCTCATCTCTAGGCTTCCACATGGTGAAAGTACTGTATGTATATGAAGATCAGCCTTAAACTCTCTCATTAATCAACCATTTAGTAATTGATACAAAGTGCCTGATGCCTCAAAAGTCTCCATATCAGTCCCCAAAATTGGAATTCCTTCTTCATTACTTTGATCTATAGCTGCCTTTTCTGGTTTATATCCTTTCACCAGAATAATGGCAGCAACATCTTTTAATGATGCAATGGCCATAATATTTTTATGTGTTTGTAAGGTAATCCATACTTGCCCTTCGTCCACATTACCCATAACATCACTAAGTAAATCTGAAGTATAAGCACCTAATACTTCATTGTTAATACCTTGCTCTCCACAAAAAACCTTAAGGTCCAATTTTTCTACTAAATCACATACCTTCATTTTTTGCTCCTTTTTTTCTACAATCCTTATCTAACCTTTGTTTACCCCAGGTTTTTTCAATAATTCTGGTGGCATGCTCACTACTCAACTTTCTATTTTTCTCCATCATTCGTTGCATGAAAACACAATTAGATAAATTGGCTTTACGCTGAACAATATCTTCTGCCAAAGACTGGCAACTTGGAGATCCACATGCTCCACAGTCAATTCCGGGCAAATAACACATTAAGTTACGAATTCGCTCCATCTTTTTCAATGCCTCAGAGAAATCCTGATCTAATGACATTGCCGGGAGCGGATCTATTTTTGTGATAAATAAATCTTTGTCTTGTAATATATCTTTATAGTCTTTTAACTCCTCTTCTCTTTCAGCTTCATTTTCTAACTGCTTAGCTCTTATTTTAATTCGTTCAACAGTTAAGAACCTGTTCCCTTGTAATAATGCACCTCCTGCACAACCCTGATCGCAAGCTCTTAATTCAAGAAAATCAACCTCAGGAATATCATCGTTTTCTAACATCTCTAAAAACTCAATCACATTATGTATTTCATCAACAGAAAGAGTTCTTCCCTGCATGTTTTCGGCTTCTCCATGAGTCAGGCTCCATTTCATTGCCTTAGGTGAAAGGTGAGGTAATACAGGCAAATCTTTTAAAGCATCTTTTCTGTTTTTAATTTTATGATAGAGCTTGTTTGAGATATAACTCATATTAATAACCCCATTGATCATTGAGGTAGAATTTTGACCAAATCCCTTTATTGCAGCAATTTTAGCGGCACATGGAGTTATATAGAAAATCCCAATCTTATCAGATGGAATTCCCTGACGCTCAAACATCTTTCTATAGAAAGCTGCAGTTGCATCAACCGGAGGTTTTACTGATGCTATATTATCTATAAGTGATGGAAATTTTACTTGAATTAAACGAACTACAGCAGGACAATAAGTAGAAATTAAAGGTTTTTCATCATTCTGCTCAATCTGTTCATTCATCAAATCATTGATGACATCAACCATATATTCAGCTTGAAAAACATGAGTAAATCCAAGTTCTTTCATTTCACTGAATATTTCCTCTTCTGTAATTTGTGTAGGAAATTGTCCGGTAAATACAGCAGGCACTAGGGCTACTCTGTATTCAAAATCGAATATTTTTTCTAAATCATCTTGTTCAACATAGATAGCGTGAACAGGACAAACTTTTAGACATTCGCCACAATCAACGCAGCGTTTTTTCAGGATTAATGCTTTTCCATCATTAATACGAATCGCATCAGTAGGACACACATTCATACAATGTGTACAACCATAACAAATATCCGTGTCTACTTTTAAAGCATGATATATTTGCTGCTTTCCCATCAATCCCTTTCTTATAAATAAGTTATCATTTCTACCTTAGTACCTTTATCTACTTCACTGGTAACCTTCAGATCATCTACATTCTTCTTCATATTTGGTAATCCCATACCCGCTCCAAATCCCATCTCTCTGACCTTAGATGATGCTGTTGAATAACCCTCTTGCATTGCTAAATCAATATCCTCAATACCAGGACCTTCATCGTCTAAAACAATATGAATTTGTTCTGCATTGATAACAACTTTAATTGTTCCCCTGTATGCATGAGCCACAATATTAACTTCAGCCTCATAAAGAGCAACAACGATCCTCTTTACTACCTTGGGATTAACATTTAATTGCTTCAAAGTTTTTTTAACAGCACTTGAAGCATTACCTGCCTTTGTAAAATTACCACCTTCTACTTCGTAAATAAATTCCATGATTATACTAATAAACGGGTTTTAAACCTGCCTGGTATAATTTACCAACTGCATTAAACATTGAATATTTACATTTAAGCAAAATCATATTATGTTCTTGTGCTAACTTTAGCATCTCATCAGTAATTTGCTTATTCCTAACAAATAAAATACACTGAACATCAGCCATTTCTGCCGTTCGTATAGTTTGCATATTAGCAAGACCTGTTATTAACACCATTTTATCTGTATCTAATGTTAAAACATCACTCATCAGATCACTTGCAAAACCGCGCTCAATATTTGTTTCAATAAAATCTTGTCCATTAACAACATTTGCATCCAGGACATCAATAATCTCGCTAACCTTCATTACTTCAATATTTCAACACTCAACCGTATTCGATGGAACTAGCCTAAAACACTCCTCTTTGTGAGAAAAATTTGACTTTGTCGATCTAACGATTCTCATGGCTCGTTTCATTCAATAACTATACTTAAATCTTTAAAAATAAACTTGATAAATTCAATTAAAGAAATATTTCAAGAATTGAGTGCAAAATACAATGTATCAACTGAAAAAAAAAAGTGGAATTCATTCAGATACGTAATACATAAATAATCTAAATAAAACCAATTTTAAATTATTTTAACTTTTCATCACGAAAGTATAAAAGTAGAATCCATCCCACTAAAAGAAACTCACTTATATCACTAAATTACATACACTTACAATATATAACTTCATTCTTGATAAACATCTGTAATAAATACATAAGATAATTCCTTTGCAATTTTGAATCTATCTAAATTAGATATACTCAATCGAAACTTCTTTAAGAAACTTCTCTTCAAGCAAAGTAGCGATTCTTTTTACCACGGAGCGTCTTATTTCTAGCTCTACAGGCAGGTTTGGGTCCTGATGAGCCACATTAATTCTGGTTCCATTGATGATATGTATTTTATCACTCTCCAGAAACATTTTAACAACCTGATGAGCAGGCCCTTTGCCTAACACATCATCTTTTTCAAACCTATCTAAAATTCTAACTACTTTACCTAAAGTAAGAATGCCCTCTGTTACTAAATCAACACTTTCCATTTGGGCAGCGGGAGGTAAATCGGGATCTAACATTTCTAGGCTCGCTGAAAATTTTAATCCTAACTCCCGGGAGATAATTTCAGCTGTAGTACCTCCACTTACAATCTTTTTACCACCAAATTGCTGCACTTTTAATGAAAAATCGGCATCCTTTTCTTCTTCATACGGAGGGCCTGTAACAAATAATAGCTTTCGAGGCTCCCGAAAATAAATTATTCCGCAAGAAGTATCATCCAATGGACTTCCTCCATCATTTAAAGAAGCCATATTAACAATCTTTCTGGTTAATTTTGATGATGAAATAAAAGGAGTATTCTTTACACTTTTAACTACATAATTTTCAACCTCGTCCCGTCCCCAACCAAATGGTAATGTTTTAGATCCCATACCGGATTGAATAATACCATCCGACCAAAAGAAAATTCTATCTTCTTTACGCGCCTTAAAATGACATGTATATAGCTTTTTACCTTTATTCTTTTGACTTTCTAAGATAATTTCTTCCCATTCCGGATCAAAAGGTCTGTGTGTTCGCATAATTAAACATCTGGGATTATCGTATTCAATGATGGTTGTGCCTCCATCATCTTCTATATCAATAATTGTAAATGTAGAATAACTCACCTTGCGAACACTACATATTGGAAGTGTATTCATTATTATTTCTGCAGTTTTTTGCACCTCTTTATGCTCAATTGTAAAGTTTACAGCCATGGAGGCTGTAAGAGTTGCTAAAACATTCGCTTTAACGCCACTACCCATTCCATCGGATAAAACTACAATAGTTCTCCCATCTTCCTTTATTCTTCGGGATATATAAACATCACCACAAATAAATTCACCTCTGTGATTATTTTGACTGCAATGTATATCTAAATAAAAATCAGGTTCTTTAACTTCCATGACCCTCTCCTATTTTTTGGGCTTCGATAATTGAATTCAAAACTTTCTCTGTTTTTGAAGCACTTTCTCCCAGAAGAAATGCAATCTGCTGAACAGTTTCCAAATTATCACGTATTACAGAGCGAGCTCTGTTAATGATTTCTTCTTTTCTAACTTCAGGTGCCGTTAAATCACGAATAATACCTCCAACAATTTTATTCTTTTTAATAGCAAAAATGGATACATTTAAGATATTATTGCCTACTGTTATATCTCGGTTCTTTATCTCCTGCCCCGTTTGCAATACTGAAGAAAACAGCTTTCCAAAAGGTAACAGACTATTAATGTCAGCTCCTTTTAATCCAGGAATAATTTCATTAAGCTGCTTTGCATCCTCACCCATCATATCCACGAAGCTTAAATTAGATTCGATGATATTTAAGCTTGAATCAACCATTACCACTCCTGCTCTAAGTTTATTAAGCATTGAAGTCATTATTTCGGCAGCTTCCTTTGCAGCTTTGCCTTCATTATGAGCCAATTCTTCACTTTCGCGTAAAGCTTCTTTTGTATTCTTTAGCTTTTCATTAGCTGCATGTACTTTATTAATGTATGTATGAAGGCTCTTAATTGAATAAGAATAACACATCTCGAAGTTTGTCAAGCCCTGACAGTACGCAACCGCAAACTCTTTACACGAAGGATATCCACATGCTCCACATCCCAGCTGGTCTCTGATATCACTTTTTCCCATATCATGCAAAACCCGCTGAATTTCATCTTCTGATGGTTGAGGCAAACGCCTGTCTGTTACCTTAAAGTTTCTTGAAAGATCAATATTTTTAAACTCATCCATATCAGCTTTCCACTGATTACAATCGATATCCTTAAGTCGTTTTTCAACATATCTTACAATATCCGATTGACGAGTAAATTTTTTACCTCCCTGAGTCATTCCTGGTCCCATTGAACATCCCTCACAGTAATACAAATCTATATGTTGTCGGAGGTTACTAACTTCAGCGAACTCCTTTAGAGATTGTTTAAAATCATTTCTTCCGTCAGCGGAAATAACACTACTCCCAAGTAAATCTTGTGAAATATCAACAGCTTGCCACAAACCATGACTTATTGGATACAGTCCTCCTTTTCTACCTACAGGAGGATCAAAATCACTATACTCCACAGAGGATTCCTCAATTCTGTTCTTCTGAAACATTTCACGTAGTTCAGTGAAGGTAATCACTGCATCTATACGTCCGTCTGTATTTATAAAACTTTTGGCATCATCTTTAGCAGACACACACGAAGTAATATAGACTACCTTTATTTCATCCCCATATCTTTTACGCATTACTTTAGACATGGCTATAAAAGGAGGAACTATCGGAGCCAGATTATCAACTAATTTTGGTCGGTATTTTTCCACAAAAGATCTTACAGGTGGACAATGGGTAGTTAAATAATATTTACCTTGGAAATTTTCAAGAAGCTCCTTATACTTACGAGCAACCAAATCAACACCAAAAGCAACTTCTCCTACTAAATTAAACCCTAAAGCTCTTAACATAGCTACAAACTTTCTATAATCAGAAATATCTGTAAACTCTCCGGATAAAGCAGGATCACAAATTGCAGCTACGGTTGTAGAATCTTCATTCAATAGCTTTTCTGCTTCTGTTTCTTCTTTTCTGTAAACAATAGCATTCTGAGCACAAACAACAACACAATTACCACATCCTATACATTTATTATTAATGATATTAGCATGCTTATCTGCTATTTTAATAGCTTTTGCAGGACATGCTCTAATACAGGTAAAACTCAGGTTACATTTTTCTTTATCTACTTCTATTAGTGGAGCCATAGTTGTATTGCTTTAAACTTCAAAATAATTTGCCAGAATATCATAGATTTTATCAGGATTAACCAATGAAAACTCTTCATCATCAATCTTTAAAATTGGTCCCTTCTCACAATTACCGGTACATAACTCTCCTTTAAAAAACACATTTTTATCCAACTGATGTTCTGCTAAAAACTTTTTAATTATTGGTAAAACCTCCTTATTTCCTCTGGAAAAACAAGAGCTTCCCATACAAATTGTTATTGTATGCTCGTTTTGCATTCTATTATTCTAAATTAATATATTCTAAAACTTCAAAATACAAAAAATGACTGTCTACACAAGAGTAGACAGTCAAATAATTTTACCGTAACCAAAATTCCTAATACCTGTTTCTTTCGGTATAAGTTGTATGTAACAACTCATGCGATTTGTGGCCTAGTGGTTTCTTTAAAAATTCATTATACAATTTAATAACTTCCGGATTTTCGTGAGATTTTCTTATTTTCTTACCTGCATCTTCACGATAGATGGCTTCTGTTCTTTTTTTACGAATCTCCATATTTGTAGGAATAGGCTGACCTCCACCACCCAGACAACCTCCAGGACAAGCCATTATTTCAATAAAATGATAGACAGCTTTTCCATTTACAACATTGTCCATTACTTTTTTTGCATTAGCTAAACCGTGCGCTACACAAGTCTTTAATTCGACACCCTCCAAAAAATCCCATTCCGGCAAAGTATTTTCAATTTTAAGAGAAACCTCTTTAACTTCATCCATGCCTCTCACAGGATTTATATTAAGTCCATCAAATGGGACTTCTCGTCCTGTTATTATTTCATAGGCTGTACGCAGGGCTGCTTCCATTACTCCTCCTGTGGCACCAAATATCACCGCAGCCCCACTTGACACTCCCATAAACGAATCAAACTCTTCATTTTCCAAGGCTTTAAAATCGATTCCTGCCTGTTGAATCATTCTCGCTAATTCTCTTGTTGTTAATACCAAATCAACATCTTTGTATCCACTTGAATGCATTTCTGGCCTGTTTGCTTCATATTTTTTTGCAGTACAAGGCATTATAGATACAGAAACAATATCTTCAGGATCAATTTTTATTTTATCTGCATAATAAGTTTTAACCAAGGCTCCAAACATCTGTTGTGGTGATTTTGCTGTTGAAACATTTGGTAAAAGCTGAGGATACATATGTTCTATATACTTTATCCAACCGGGAGAACATGAGGTAGTCATTGGTAGTTTAACTTCAGGGTCTTTATCAAGCAATGCACCTTTTAACCTATGCAACAATTCGTTACCTTCTTCAATTATGGTTAAATCTGCAGTAAAATCTGTATCCAATACTGAGTCAAAACCCAAACGCCTTAAAGCAGCAACCATTTTACCGGTAACTATATTTCCGGCATCCATACCTAAAGCTTCCCCCAAAGCAATTCTAACCGCAGGTGCTGTCTGAACCACTAAATGCTTTTGTGGATTATTAATGGCTGACCAAACTTCATCAATATAATTACGTTCAATCAATGCACCAGTTGGACATCGATTTACACACTGACCACAGTTAGTACAGACTACTTCATACATAGGTTTTTCAAAGAACGAAGAAATCTTCATGTGTTTGCCTTTATAAGCCACAGACAAAGCCCCAATATTCTGTAATTGATCGCATGAACGAACACAACGCTGGCATCTTATACACTTTGAATCATCTTTTATGATAGATGGAGAGAAATAATCGATAGTAACATCTTTTAATGCAACTAAGTCAATTAAACAATCTTCTCCTATCAGGTACTCTGATGAAAGATGTTGTAACTCACAAGAACCATTTTTATAACATCTGGTACACTCTGCCCGATGCTCAGAAACCAACAACTCAATAACACTTTTGCGTGCATTACGCACTTTCAGGCTATTGGTTAAAATCTCCATTCCTTCAGAAACAGGTGTTGCACATGATGGCACTAATCGATCACTCCCCATTTGCTCCACAACACAAACTCTGCAATTACCTGCAACACAAAGATCTTCATGATAACATAAAGTTGGAATCTTAATATTTAAATGTTTGGCAGCCTCTAATATTGTAGCTCCCTTATCAACGCTTACCTGTATATGATCTATTGTTAAATTTACCTTACTCATAACAAATACATTAATGATTAATAAATCATTTCTTCTTTAAAGTTTTCTACAATTGAAGAAAAAGAATTAGCTACAGATTGACCCAATCCACATTTTGCTGTTACTCTCATATTCTCAGCCAACCGCAAAAGTTTATCTAAATACTCAGATGATCTTTCACCTTTTTTTACAGCTTCAATTCCAAGTAAAAGCTGTTGAGTACCAACTCTGCAAGGCGTACATTGGCCACAACTTTCCTCCACAAAAAACTCCAGATAATTATGAAGCACATTATACATACTTCTGGATGAGTTAAAGATCATCATTGATCCTCCTGTTGGTAATGAAACACCGGTTAACTTACCTTGATAACCTATTTTAGTTTTTTCGAATTTTTTACGTGGAACACAAAAGCCTGATGCACCTCCGACCTGAACCGCTTTGGCATCTCCATCTCCAAAATCTTCAACAAATTTTTGCAGAGACATTCCAAACTCTAATTCATATATTCCCGGAATTGGAGTATCTCCTGAAACTGAAAAAACTTTTGAACCACGTGAGTCCTGTACACCCAGATCTTTAAATTTATCAGGACCATATTTAAAAATAGAAAATGTATGAGCTAGCGTTTCTACATTGTTAATTACCGTAGGCATTTTCCTGTAACCTGCCTGTGTAGGGAAAGGAGGTTTATTTCTAGGTTCTCCACGATGGCCTTCCATACTTTCAAATAAGGCACTTTCTTCTCCACATATGTATGCTCCACTTCCTAAAAAGATCTTAACTCTAAAATCAAATCCTATTTTATTAAGCCACACATGAAAATCATCTATCACCTCGTTCAGCTGATCTGCCAGAAATTTATACTCTCCTCTTAAGTATATAAATCCCTCGTGTGCTCCAATAACTTTAGCACAAACAGCCATTCCTATCAATACCTTATTGGGAACCTGACTCAATATCTCTCTATCTTTAAAGGTACCAGGTTCGCCTTCATCTGCATTACAAATTACATATTTAAGATCACCTTCTGCTTCTGATGCAAGTTTCCATTTTAATCCCGTAGGATAACCAGCACCTCCACGTCCTTTTAAACCTGAAATAATCAGATCGTTTATAATATCTTGATTAGACTTATTAAATGTCTCAGTTAAGATTTGCTCTCCATCCTGTTCATTCTTAAAAATAAGATCTAATCTTTTTAAATTTGTTTTAGACATAGCTTATTAGTTTAAATCAGGATTTGACGATTTTGAATTTAGCGACTGAATAATTGTCCTTACCTTCTCTGGTGTTAATTCGGTATAAGGAACATCATTTACTAACATTGCTGGTCCTTTATGACACTGCCCTAAACAATTCGTTTCCATTAAAGTGAACTTGCCATCCAGAGTTGTCTCTCCCAGTTTAATCTTCAAACTTTTTTCCAACTCCTGAATAACTTGATTTTTACCATGCATCATACAGGTAATAGTTTTGCAAACCCTTATTACATATTGTCCCATAGGACGAGTATTCAGAAAGGAATAAAATGATGCTGTTCCAAAAACCCGAGCTGCTGAAATATCTAATTCTCGAGCAATTTCTACCATAGCTTCTTCGGAGAGATATTTATTTTCGTCTACAACCCCTTGTAAAATTGGCAAGAGGCTCTCTTGATATCGTCCATGCTTATCAGCCAACGACTTAACCAGATTAGTAATTTCAGACATAGTAAGCGATTTTGGTAAGTAATATTCAATTAGAGAATAATTTCTTTAATAATTTAATACTTTTTAACAATTATAAAAGTGACTATTGTCATGTATTTTTATTTAGAAGAATTATAAGCTGATGATATTGTGCTTAAGAGAAAACTGTCCTCCGATTTGACAAAAAAATGAAAACTTCTATTTTTGCACGAAAGTGGCGTGCTAATATGAGAAATAAGAAACTACAGGATAAAATTAATCAGGGTGAACATCAACAACAGGATTTCAAATTTGCAATAAACGATTCAAAAAAGATTGCAAGGTCTTTAGCCGCCTTTGCGAATACTGATGGAGGAAGTTTACTTTTAGGTGTAAAAGATAATGGAAAGATTGCCGGAGTAATATCTGAAGAAGAATTCTACATGATTGAAGCAGCTGCCAATATGTATTGTAAACCACCTGTTAAATTTGAAGTTTTAGAATGGAAGAGTGAGGGAAAAACTGTTCTTGAGATTATTATCCCACCAAGTGATGAAAAACCTCATAAGGCACCTACAAAAGAGGGTATCTATAAAGTTTACATTAGGGCAAATGACCAAAACTTACTGGCAAATAAAATCTTGTTAGATTATTGGAAAGCAAAAAAAAGAAATACAAATCAACTGCTCGAATTAAATAAACCAGAGAAATTTTTACTTGATTATCTTTCTGAACATCAATCTATATCTTTTTCGAAATTCTTCAAGAAAGCCGAAATATCCAGATTCAAAGCACAAAAAATACTTGTAAGCTTACTATGTATGAATATTATTGAGATACACTTTACTGAAAAAGAGGTATACTATACCCTTAAAGATGACACGAATTCAAATCATCAGTCTTCTTTTGAGTAAAGCAAGTACTTATCTCTTAACAAAGAATATTTTTGCAAACTATCCTGCCATTTAAGTCGAATCTGCTCTTCATCCAATCCATTAACAATGTCATTATACAATTGAGTATTTCCGGCTAAAAGATTAAACCATCTTTTGTCAAAAGTAAATATATCCTTATTTTTTAATCGATTATAGAATTCAATAAAATATTGCAAAGTAAATTGATGTTGTAAGTTTTCTGACCTAAGATCAATTCCATAACAAGTAACATTCTCTTGTTTAGGATGCTTACTCATTCCATCAATACTTTTAGGTGTAAAAATAAACTCACCACATTCTGAATCAGGATAGCCTATCACTTGAAATGGAAAATATGTGCCTCTGCCAATACTAATGTTTGTTGCTTCAAAAAAACATAAGGATGGATATAACCTAATTGATAATGCATTTGGCAGGTTAGGCGAAGGTTTTACTGGTAAGTCATAATGAGTATTATGATTCCAGTTTTTTACTTTTACTACTTTTAAATTACATTGGAGACTATCCTTTAACCAGTACTCTCCATTTATCATTTGAGCTAACTCTCCAACTGTAAGCCCATGCACAATTGGTATAGGATGCATACCAACAAATGATTTATACTCTTTTTCTAAAACAGGACCATCAAAATAATTTCCATTTGGATTTGGCCTGTCTAATACAACAAATTTAATATCAGCCTGAGCACAAGCTTCCATCATGTAATGCATAGTGCTTATATACGTATAAAACCTTACACCAACATCCTGAATATCAAAAATAATAACATCCAGTCCTTTTAACTGTTCTAAATCAGGCTTACGATTTTTACCATATAATGAGATGATTGGCACACCTGTTTTCTGGTCGAAATCATTATCGATATGTTCTCCTGCATCTTTAACGCCTCTAAATCCATGCTCAGGAGCAAAAACTTTCAGTACATTAATACTGCATGCTAATAGAGTATCTAATAAATGCTTATGTTCTACTATGGAAGATTGATTTACAACTAATCCAATATTCTGATTTTGAATAAGAGGTAGATATTCTTCTAGATTATATGCTCCTGGTAGAATATTCTTTTGAATAGTTTGAGCATTACATGCCACAATATTTACTAACAGAATAAAAACTATAACAATATTCTTTATCATAACATGAGATTAAAAGTCTTAATAATTATGGAGGAGAAGCTGCAGGATCCATTTTTTAATCCTGCACAAATAAATTTAGGCTTGTGGTGTTGTTCCTCCAAAGTTCATTGGGATATTACCTGTTCCCCCATGTCCATCTTCTATATTTTTAATAGGCCCATGAAGTGATTCATAGCGCTTAATATTATCCATAAGAGCCATCATTAATCTTTTTGCATGTTCAGGAGTAACAACAATACGTGATTTAACTTGTGCCTTAGGCACACCCGGCATTACTCTGATAAAGTCTAATACAAATTCACTAGGGGAATGAGTAATTACAGCCAGGTTTGAATAAATACCTTGTGCAATTTCTTCATTAAGTTCAATATTTATCTGATTCTTATTTTTCTTGTCTTCCATATCTTTTTTCTTTAAAATTATAATTATCAATCTGATAAAAAAAGGGAAGCATAAAATACTTCCCTTTTTGTAATATGATTATAAAATCAATTTCTATTCTTCTTCAACCTCTACTCTGGTAGTTAGTTTATCAAATTCTTCCTGAGAACCAACTACAAGGTTATTGATTGCACGTTGTCCTGTACCTGCTGGAATTAAGTGACCACAGATTACGTTTTCTTTCAATCCTTCTAAGCGGTCAATTTTACCAGAGATGGCAGCTTCGTTAAGAACTTTAGTTGTTTCCTGGAAGGAAGCAGCAGACATAAAGCTCTTAGTTTGAAGTGCAGCTCTTGTGATACCTTGTAACACCTGACTTGATGTAGCAGGAACAGCATCTCTTGCTTCAACAACCTTAAGGTCTTTACGTTTCAATTGAGAGTTTTCATCTCTTAATCTACGAGCTGTAATAATCTGACCTGAACGTAAGTTATCTGAATCACCTGGATTAACAACTACTTTCTTGTTAAAGATGTGGTCATTTTCTTCCATAAACTCAAGCTTATCAGCAAGTTGTTTTTCAAGGAATTTAGTATCACCCGGATCAACAATCTCAACTTTACGCATCATCTGACGAACGATAATTTCAAAGTGCTTATCATTAATCTTCACACCCTGTAAACGGTATACATCTTGTACTTCATTTACGATATACTCCTGAACCGCTGTAGGTCCCATAATATGAAGAATATCTGAAGGTGTGGTAGCTCCATCAGACAATGGAATACCTGCGCGAACATAATCGTTTTCTTGCACAAGTATCTGTTTTGAAAGAGGTACCAAGTACTTCTTAACCTGTCCGTTCTTAGATGTAACAATAATCTCGCGATTACCACGCTTAATTTTACCAAATGTTACCTCACCATCAATTTCTGATACAACAGCAGGGTTAGATGGGTTACGAGCCTCGAATAACTCAGTAACACGAGGAAGACCCCCTGTGATATCACCTGCTTTACCAATCGCTCTAGGTATTTTAGCTACGATTTCACCAACCTTAACTTTTGCACCGTCTTCAACAGAAATGTGAGCTCCCACAGGTAAGTTGAATGATTTTAAGATCTCTCCTGAATCATCAACAACTTTTAATGATGGGTTTTTAGTTTTATCCCTAGTTTCAATGATTACTTTTTCACGGAAACCTGTTTGTTCATCAGATTCTTCCTTATAAGTAACACCGTCTAACATGTTATCGAAACTGATAGTACCAGCCTTTTCAGAAACGATTACCGCGTTATATGGATCCCATTCACTAATTAAATCACCTGCTTTAACTTCAGCTCCATTTTTAATATATAGTTTAGAACCATATGAAATTGGATGGTTAGCTAAAGCAATACCTGTATTTTTATCAATGATACGTAATTCAGCCAAACGACCAATTACAATATCAATATCTTTATCAGTTTCGTCTTTTGTTGGAACTGTTCTTAACTCCTCAATTTCAACAATACCATCATACTTAGCAATAATACTGTTCTGAGAAGAAATGTTACCAGCGGTACCCCCTACGTGGAATGTACGAAGTGTAAGCTGTGTTCCCGGTTCACCGATGGACTGAGCAGCAATAACACCAACAGCTTCTCCAATATGAACAAAGCTTCCTGTTGCAAGGTTACGACCGTAACATTTAGCACATACTCCTTGTTTAGACTCACAAGTAAGTACTGAACGAATCTCTACTCTTTCGATTGGAGATTTTTCAATGATCTTACCTTTTACTTCGTCAATCTCTTCTCCAGACTTAACAATTAATTCTCCTGTAGATGGATGATATACATCATGAACAGAAACACGACCAAGGATTCTCTCATATAATGTAGCTACAACATCCTCATTATTCTTAATATCAGATGCTGTTAAACCTCTTAATGTTCCACAGTCAGTTTCAGTAATAATTACATCCTGAGATACATCAACCAAACGACGTGTTAAATATCCTGCATCGGCAGTTTTAAGAGCCGTATCCGCAAGACCTTTACGAGCACCGTGAGTAGAAATAAAGTACTCTAGTACTGAAAGTCCCTCTCTAAAGTTTGAAAGAATTGGGTTTTCAATAATCTGACCACCTTCAGCACCAGACTTTTGAGGTTTTGCCATAAGACCCCTCATACCTGATAACTGACGAATCTGCTCCTTAGAACCCCTCGCACCAGAATCAAGCATCATGTATACAGCATTAAATCCTTGATTATCGGTACTCAATTGTTTCATTAGAGTATTTGTCAAACGAGCATTAACGTGTGTCCAAATATCAATAATCTGGTTATAACGTTCGTTGTTAGTAATGAATCCCATGTTATAGTTATTCTTTACTTCTTCAACTTCAGCATAACCTTCTTCTACCATTTTAGCTTTTGCCTCAGGAATAATTACGTCACCTAAGTTAAATGACAGACCACCTTCGAAGGCCATTCTGTAACCAAGGTTTTTAATATCATCAAGGAAAGCAGCTGTACGTGGTGTTCCACATACTTTTTGCACTCTACCAATGATATCACGTAATGCCTTCTTAGTCAATACTTCGTTAATAAATCCTGACTCTCTTGGAGCAAATTCATTAAATAAAATACGACCAACAGTAGATTCTATAATTTGTAATTCAGGTACACCATCTTTATTTAAGTCGTACCCTTTTACTTTTACCATTGCATGTAAGGCAACTTTTCCTTCATTATAAGCAATCTTTACTTCTTCTAATGAATAGAATGTTAAACCTTCTCCTTTTGCACCTTCACGAGCCTTAGTCATATAATAAAGACCAAGAACCATATCCTGAGATGGTACAGTAATCGGAGCACCATTAGCAGGGTTTAAGATATTCTGAGAAGCCAACATTAACATTTGAGCTTCAAGAATAGCAGCATGACCTAACGGTAAGTGAACAGCCATCTGGTCACCATCAAAGTCGGCGTTAAACGCAGCACATGATAGTGGGTGTAACTGAATCGCTTTACCTTCAATTAATTTAGGTTGGAATGCCTGAATACCTAAACGGTGAAGAGTTGGGGCACGGTTAAGTAGTACTGGGTGTCCTTTCAATACATTTTCAAGGATATCCCAAACTACAGGATCTTTTCTATCTACAATTTTCTTTGCAGATTTTACAGTTTTAACAATTCCCCTTTCAATTAACTTACGAATAACAAAAGGTTTATATAACTCAGCAGCCATACCCTTAGGTAAACCACACTCGTGCATCTGCAATTCTGGTCCTACAACAATAACCGAACGTGCAGAATAATCAACCCTCTTACCTAATAAGTTTTGACGGAAACGACCTTGTTTACCTTTTAAACTATCACTTAATGATTTTAAAGGACGGTTTGCATCCGTTTTAACTGCATTTGCTTTACGTGAGTTATCAAATAATGAATCAACAGATTCCTGAAGCATACGTTTTTCATTACGTAAAATAACCTCAGGAGCTTTGATTTCGATTAATCTCTTTAAACGATTATTTCTGATAATAACCCTTCTGTAAAGATCATTTAAATCAGACGTAGCAAATCTACCTCCATCCAGTGGAACTAATGGACGTAATTCTGGTGGAATAACAGGTACAACCTTAACAACCATCCACTCAGGACGGTTTCTTCCAACTGATTCACGGAAAGACTCAACAACCTGAAGACGTTTAAGTGCTTCATTTTTTCTTTGTTGAGAAGTTTCTGTACTTGCTTTATGTCTTAAGTCATATGATAAACCATCCAAATCAAGTCTTGATAAAATCATGTGCAATGCATCTGCACCCATTTTAGCGATAAACTTATTCGGATCATCATCCTCTAAATATTGGTTTTCTTTTGGTAAAGTATCTAAAATATCAAGATACTCTTCCTCTGTAAGAAAATCCATATACTGAATTCCATCTTCGGACTTGATACCAGCCTGAATAACTACATAACGTTCGTAGTAAATGATAGAATCTAATTTTTTAGTTGGTAAACCTAATAAATAACCAATTTTATTAGGTAACGATTTAAAATACCAGATATGTGCAACAGGTACTACCAAAGAAATATGTCCCATTCTTTCGCGACGCACTTTCTTTTCTGTAACCTCTACTCCGCATCGGTCACAAACGATACCACGATATCTAATTCTCTTATACTTACCACAGTGACACTCATAATCCTTAACAGGACCAAAAATTCTTTCACAGAATAATCCGTCTCGTTCAGGTTTATAAGTTCTATAGTTGATGGTCTCTGGTTTTAAAACCTCACCACTAGATCTCTCTAAGATTTCTTCTGGTGAAGCCAACCCGATAGAGATTTTTGTAAAATTACTCTTTACTTTCTGATCTCTTCTGAATGCCATATGTCGACGTCTTCTATTAAATTTAAAACAAATAAGGCAATCATTGAACAATGCGATGCATTATCCAATGATAGTAAGGCTTTAATCAAGGTTTACACTTAAACCAAGACCTCTAAGCTCATGTAACAACACGTTAAGTGATTCAGGTATTCCAGGAGTCGGAAGAGAATCTCCCTTAACAATAGCTTCATAAGCTTTTGCACGTCCCATAACATCATCAGACTTAACTGTTAATATTTCTTGAAGGATATTAGCTGCACCAAATGCTTCTAATGCCCAAACTTCCATCTCTCCAAAACGCTGACCTCCGAATTGAGCTTTACCTCCAAGTGGCTGTTGCGTAATTAAAGAGTAAGGACCGATAGAACGAGCATGCATTTTATCCTCAACCATGTGTCCAAGTTTCAGCATATAAATAACACCTACTGTAGCTGGCTGGTGGAATCTCATACCAGTACCTCCATCAATAAGATAGCTTTTACCATATTGTGGTACTCCTGCTTTTTCTGTCCATCCATCCATATCAGCGAAACTTGCTCCATCAAAAATTGGTGTTGCAAACTTAACTCCTAACTCTTTACCTGCCCAACCTAAAACAGTTTCGTAAATCTGTCCAAGGTTCATCCTTGAAGGTACACCAAGTGGGTTAAGTACAATATCAACAGGAGTTCCGTCTTCTAAGAAAGGCATATCCTCTGCACGTACAATACGTGATACAATACCTTTGTTACCGTGACGTCCTGCCATTTTATCACCAACTGTAATCTTACGTTTTTTAGCGATATAAACTTTAGCTAACTGAACAATACCAGCAGGAAGTTCATCACCAATAGTAAGATTATATTTTTGACGTTTTTCTTTAGCCTCGTACTCCTGGAATTTCAACAGATAGTTATGAATAACTCTTTGAATTAGTACATTCTTATCTTCATCTGTTGTCCATTTGTTTGGATCTATGTTATGATAATCAATATCAGAAAGAATCTTTTGTGTAAACTTAGTTCCTTTTGAAACAACATCTACTCCAAAATAATCTTGTACTCCCTGAGATGTTTTACCGTTAACCAAAGTAAATAATTTATCTACTAAACGATTTCTCAAGTCAGCTACTGATCTATCAAATTCCTCATCAATTTTAGCTAGAAGCGGCTTATCAGAAGATCTCGCCTTTCTATCTTTAATAATACGAGAGAATAACTTCTTATCAATTACTACTCCTTTAAGTGATGGAGAAGCTTTTAATGATGCATCTTTAACATCACCGGCTTTTTCACCAAAGATAGCTCTTAATAATTTTTCTTCAGGTGTTGGATCACTTTCTCCTTTTGGAGTAATCTTACCAATAAGAATATCTCCAGGATTAACGTGTGCTCCTACGCGAATTAAACCATTTTCATCAAGATCTTTGGTTGCTTCCTCACTAACGTTAGGAATATCAGAAGTTAACTCCTCTAAACCACGTTTTGTATCCCTTACTTCTAAAGAATATTCATCAATATGTACAGATGTGAAGATATCTTCTCTTACAACTCTTTCTGAAATAACGATCGCATCCTCAAAATTATAACCTTTCCAAGGCATAAATGCCACTTTAAGGTTACGTCCTAATGCCAATTCTCCTTTTTCAGTTGAATATCCCTGAGTAAGAATTTGACCAGCTGTAACTCTTTGACCAGGAACAACGATAGGTTTCAAGTCAATACAAGTACTCTGGTTTGTTTTCTGATACTTAGTGATTTTATATCGTTTAGTTTCATTATCGAAACTAACAAACTTTTCATTTTCAGTAAGATCATATTTTAATATAATCTCATCTGCATCCACATACTCAACAACACCATCTTTTTCTGCAACAATGTTTGTTCTTGAATCTCGAATAAGTTTACCCTCTAATCCAGTACCAACGATTGGAGCTTCAGGCCTTAACAATGGTACAGCCTGGCGCATCATGTTAGATCCCATCAATGCACGGTTCGCATCATCATGCTCTAAGAAAGGAATTAATGATGCAGCAACAGATGCAATCTGGTTAGGAGCAACATCCATAAGATGAATTTCTCCTGGTTCAGCAACAGGATAATCAGCTTCTAAACGTGATTTTACTCTTTGATTAACAAAATTACCTTCTTCATCAAGAGGTGCATTAGCCTGAGCAATGATTAATTCTTCTTCTTCTTCTGCACTTAAATACTCAATACCTGCCTCTGATAAATCTACTTTTCCTTCTGTTACTTTACGATAAGGAGTTTCAATAAATCCAAGATCATTAATCTTAGCAAATACACATAATGAAGAAATCAAACCAATGTTTGGACCTTCAGGAGTTTCAATCGGACATAAACGACCATAGTGAGTATAGTGAACGTCACGAACCTCAAAACCTGCTCTTTCACGAGAAAGACCACCAGGTCCTAAAGCTGACATTCTACGCTTATGAGTAATCTCTGCTAATGGATTGGTTTGATCCATAAACTGAGATAATGCGTTTGTTCCGAAGAAACTGTTTATAACAGATGACAATGTTTTACTATTGATTAACTCAATTGGAGTAAACACCTCATTGTCACGAACATTCATTCTTTCACGTATAGTTCTTGCCATACGTGCTAAACCAACTCCAAACTGATTTCCCAACTGCTCACCAACTGTACGTACCCTACGGTTACTTAAGTGGTCGATATCATCAACTTCAGTTTTTGAATTGATAAGTTCAATTAAATATTTAATAATTTGAATAATATCAGATTTAGTTAACACCTTAGTGTCCATATCAGTTTCTAAACCTAATTTTTTATTCAAACGATAACGTCCAACTTCTCCTAAATCATAACGCTTATCAGAGAAAAATAACTTATCAATTACATCACGAGCTGTAGCCTCATCTGGTGGCTCTGCGTTACGTAACTGACGATAAATGTGCAATACAGCTTCCTTTTCTGAGTTACATGGGTCTTTTTGAAGTGTATTGTATATAATAGCGAAATCAGAAAGATTCTGATTTTCTTTATGTAATAATATTGTTTTTGCACCTGAATCAACAATCTCGTCAATGTGCTCATTCTCTATAACTGTTTCACGATCGATAATAACTTCGTTACGCTCGATTGAAACCACCTCACCTGTATCCTCATCCACAAAGTCCTCAATCCAAGTTTTAAGGACACGGGCAGCTAATTTTCTACCAACAACTTTCTTTAAACCAGACTTAGAAACTTTAATTTCGTCTGCTAAGTCAAAGATTTCTAAAATTTCTTTATCACTTTCGTAACCAATGGCACGTAAAAGTGTTGTTACAGGTAACTTTTTCTTCCTATCAATATAGGCATACATCACGCTGTTAATATCAGTAGCAAACTCTATCCATGAACCTTTAAAAGGAATAATACGTGCAGAATAAAGTTTAGTACCATTAGCATGTGTACTTTGACCAAAGAATACACCTGGTGATCTGTGCAGCTGAGATACAACTACCCTTTCAGCACCATTGATGATAAAACTACCTTTGTCGGTCATATATGGAACAGTTCCAAGATATACATCTTGAACAACTGTATCGAAATCTTCGTGTTCCGGATCGGTACAATATAATTTTAACTTAGCCTTAAGTGGTACACTAAAGGTTAGTCCACGTTCGATACATTCTTCGATTGTGTATCGAGGAGGGTCAATACCGAAGTCTAGAAACTCGAGTACAAAGTTGTTTCTTGTATCCGTGATTGGGAAGTTTTCTTGGAAAACCTGATATAATCCCTCTGTACGTCTTTCTTCAAGTGTTGTTCCCTGTTGGAAAAACTCACGGAATGATTTTAATTGTACTTCTAAAAAATCAGGGTATTCAAGTTGATTTTTAATAGAAGCAAAGCTAATCCTTTCGCTTGTGGTATTTGGAGTCATCTATCAGCAATATTAATTGAACTTAATAACATAAATGCATAAAAAGGTCTAGGAACTTATCGAAGATAAGTCCCTAAACCGTTCCCTATATAAGGTAGTAATAATTACTTAAGTTCAACTTCTGCTCCAGCCTCAGTTAATTGAGTTTTTAATGCTTCAGCTTCTTCTTTAGAAACTTTTTCTTTTAATGGTGCAGGAGCTTTGTCTACTAATTCTTTAGCTTCTTTTAGTCCAACGCCAGTCATTTCTTTAACAAGCTTAACGATAGCTAGTTTAGAAGAACCAGCTGATTTAAGAATTACGTCAAATTCTGTTTGCTCTTCAGCAGCAGCAGCCTCACCACCAGCAGCAGGTCCAGCAACAGCAACAGCCGCAGCAGCAGGTTCAATACCATATTCTTCTTTAAGGATCTCAGCAAGTTCGTTAACGTCTTTTACTGTTAAGTTAACTAATTCTTCAGCAAGCTTCTTTAAATCTGCCATTTTTTTATTTATTAAAATATTAATTTTTTTATTTTTCTTATTCTCTTTCTGCTAATGTTTTCAATACGCCATGTATTGTGTTGCCACCTGATTGAAGTGCAGAAATAACATTCTTCGCTGGTGACTGTAATAGAGCAATAATATCTCCAATAAGTTCGTCTTTAGACTTAATGTTAACAAGAGCTTCTAAATTCTCTTCTCCAACATATAAGCACTCTTCAACGTAAGCACCTTTTAAAACAGGCTTTTTGTTAGCCTTAGCAAACTCTTTAATAAGTTTTGCCGGTGTGTTACCTACGTTTGAAAAGAAAATAGCTGTAGAACCTACTAAAGCATCATATAATGGTGCAAAATCTCCTTCAGTTTCTTCAAGAGCTTTTTCAAAAAGGGTGTTTTTAACTACCATCATTTTGATTTCTTTCTTGAAACACTCTCTACGAAGATCACTAGTTTTACCCGAGTTCATACCAGCAGCATCAACCACATAAAAATGGCTATACTCTGCAATATTCTGGGCAAGTTCTTTTACAAGTAAGCTTTTATCTTCCTTATTCATGATTCCTTTTTTCTGTTAGTTAAACATTAGGCTTCAGCCGCTTTGGTTTCAACACGAATACCGGGACTCATGGTACTTGAAAGACTAATGCTCTTAATGTAAGTACCTTTTGCTGCAGAAGGCTTAAGTTTTAAAATTACATTTAAAAACTCTTTTGCGTTCTCAACAATTTTATTTTCATCAAAGGATACTTTACCAACAGAAGCATGTATAATTCCGAATTTATCAACTTTAAAGTCAATTTTACCAGCTTTTACATCACTTACAGCTTTACCAATTTCCATTGTAACTGTACCACTCTTAGGGTTTGGCATTAAACCGCGAGGACCTAAAACACGTCCTAACTGTCCAACTTTAGCCATAACACTAGGCATAGTAATAATCACATCGATATCAGTCCAGCCTCCTTTGATTTTTTCCACGTATTCATCCAATCCAACGTAATCAGCTCCTGCTGCTTTAGCTTCTTCTTCCTTATCAGGAGTACATAAAACTAAAACACGAACTTCTTTACCAGTACCATGTGGAAGAGTACAAATACCTCTTACCATTTGGTTTGCTTTTCTTGGATCAACACCTAACCGTACGTCAACATCTACCGAAGCATCAAATTTAGTAGTGGTAATTTCTTTTACCAATTTGGCTGCTTCCTCAAGCGTATATTGCTTTCCGGCTTCAATTTTATCTAACGCTAACTTCTTATTTTTTGTTAGTTTTGTCATAACTCCAAAATGGTATTAATTAATTATCACCAGGAAACTCACCTTCAACAGTGATTCCCATACTTCTGGCAGTTCCAGCAACCATCTTCATACCAGAGCTAACTGTAAAACAATTCAAATCTGCCATTTTTTCCTCAGCAATAGCTTTAACTTGATCCCATGTTACTGAACCAACTTTTTTACGGTTTGGCTCAGGAGAACCTCCTTTAAGCTTAGCAGCTTCTAAAAGTTGTACTGCAGCTGGTGGTGTTTTAATAACAAAATCAAAAGATTTGTCTGAATACACCGAAATAACAACTGGTAAAACTTTACCTGCTTTTTCTTGAGTTCTGGCATTGAATTGCTTACAAAACTCCATAATATTTACACCTTTTGCACCTAATGCTGGTCCAACAGGTGGTGAAGGGTTTGCTGCTCCACCTTTTATCTGTAATTTGATAAAAGTTTCTACTTGTTTAGCCATGTAGCAATTCTAATTAGTTATTTATATATATAAGAATAAACTATTTATATTTCTTGTAGTGATAAAAGACTTAGTCTCTTATGGAAGCATTAACTTACAAGACAAACAGTTTAAGATTCTTTCTCTACTTGAAGAAAACTTAATTCTAAAGGTGTCTTTCTTCCGAAGATTTTCACCATTACTTTTAGTTTTCTCTTTTCTTCGTTTACTTCCTCAATGATACCATTAAAACCATTAAATGGTCCGTCAGTAACTTTTACTGTTTCTCCTACGAAATAAGGAACATCCAGCTCTGTATTTTCAGTATCAGACAATTCATCCACTTTACCTAACATTCTGTTAACTTCAGAAGTTCTTAATGGTACAGCACTATTGTCTCTATCTCCTAAAAATCCAATTACATTAGGTATACTTTTAAGGATATGTGGAATTTCTCCTACCAAAGCCGCTTCGATCATAACATAACCAGGGAAGTAATTTCTTTCCTTGCTTATTTTTTTTCCGTTACGGATTTGATATACTTTTTCTGTAGGTATTAAAACCTGAGAGATATAGTCATGCAAATTAAGTCTTTCTATTTCGTTTTCAACGCTTTCCTTAACCTTCTTTTCTTTACCTCCGATGGCTCTTAATACATACCATTTTTTATCAACACTACCCATAATAAATTATATTAGTAAAGTTGATTATAAACCATATCAAGAACTTTATCAAACGAGTAATCCATCGCAAATACGATACCCGCGATAATAGCTGAAGCAGCCATTACAACTAAAGCACTACTTTGCAATTCTGACCAAGTTGGCCAAGATGTTTTATTTACTAATTCGTTCTGAACGTCTTTAAAATAATTTACTAATTTACTCACAAGATCACTCTTTAATGGTTACAAATACAGAAATCAATCTTACTAAAAATCAATTCCCATTCACGAACTTGCCGGATAATAATCGGAAAACGACTTTTTATCCGGCTTTGCACGAGAGGAGAGGCTCGAACTCCCGACACCTGGTTTTGGAGACCAGTGCTCTACCAACTGAACTACTCTCGTGTATAAGAAGGAAGGATAAACCTTCCTTCTGCTTTATATTGATTACTCAATAATTTCAGTTACCTGACCAGCACCTACTGTTCTACCACCCTCACGGATAGCGAAACGTAAACCTTGATCGATAGCTACTGGGTAGATAAGCTCAACATTGATTGTTAAGTTATCACCTGGCATTACCATTTCTGTTCCTTCTGGTAAAGTGATCTCACCAGTAACATCAAGAGTACGTAAGTAGAATTGAGGACGATATTTGTTATGGAAAGGAGTGTGACGACCACCTTCTTCTTTCTTCAATACGTATACCTCTGCTTTAAATTTAGTATGAGGAGTAATAAGACCTGGAGCACCAAGTACCATACCTCTTTTGATATCATTTTTATCGATACCACGTAGTAATAAACCTACGTTATCACCAGCTTGTCCTTCGTCAAGAATCTTACGGAACATCTCAACACCAGTACATACAGTTTTCTTACCTGCAGCACCTAGACCGATAATTTGCATTTCATCACCAGTGTGAATAATACCAGACTCGATACGTCCTGTAGCAACAGTACCACGACCTGTAATTGAGAATACGTCCTCAATAGGCATCAAGAAAGGCTTATCTACATCACGTGGAGGAAGTGGAATCCATGTATCAACAGCATCCATTAACTCCATAATTTTATCTTCCCATTGTGGCTCTCCGTTTAATCCACCAAGAGCAGAACCCATAATAACAGGTGTATTTTCGCCATCAAACTCATAGAAGTCTAATAGTTCACGAATTTCCATTTCTACAAGCTCTAAAAGCTCTTCATCGTCAACCATATCAACTTTGTTCATAAACACTACCAATCTTGGTACGTTTACCTGACGAGCTAATAGGATATGCTCACGTGTTTGAGGCATAGGTCCGTCAGTTGCAGCAACTACAATGATTGCACCGTCCATCTGAGCAGCACCAGTTACCATGTTCTTTACATAATCGGCGTGACCTGGACAGTCAACGTGTGCATAGTGACGATTTGCAGTTGAATACTCTACGTGAGCAGTATTAATTGTAATACCCCTTTCTTTCTCCTCAGGAGCGTTATCAATTTGATCAAAATCTCTTGCTTCAGACAATCCTTTAGATGCTAACACTTTTGTAATTGCAGCAGTTAAAGTTGTTTTACCGTGGTCAACGTGACCAATTGTACCGATGTTCACGTGAGGCTTTGACCTGTCAAAATGTTCTTTAGCCATAACTCGAATAATTAGACAATTAGATATTAACTTATAATTTTTTAAAACTCCGAACCAGAATAGAGCCAATGATGGGATTTGAACCCATGACCTCTTCCTTACCAAGGAAACGCTCTACCCCTGAGCTACATCGGCATTCTAGAGCGGGAGACGGGATTCAAACCCGCGACCCTTAGCTTGGAAGGCTAATGCTCTATCAGCTGAGCTACTCCCGCTTTTGATTCGGGGCTACAAAGGTAATGAAATATTCCTCAAAAACCCTGATATCCCGATGCTTATTTCAATATTTTGTTCTGGTTCTTGTGGGGAGAGCAGGATTCGAACCTACGAAGACGAAAGTCAGCGGAGTTACAGTCCGCCCCAGTTGGCCGCTTTGGTATCTCCCCCAAAGACCTTTTCATTAAAAGGTCACCTTATTTCATTTAATAGGCTGATTACTTTTCTAAAGAACCAGCCTATCGTATGCTTTATTTTAGTGTATTAAAATTTCACTTTCTTAAAACGGTGTGCAAATGTATAATTATTTTTTAATACAACAAAAATATATCAGTTTTTTTAAATTATTTTGCTTTTACCTTTTCTTTCTTCTTAATCAATTGCTTACGCAAAGCTTCACAAGAAAGATCTACAGATTCCTCAAATGTTTTTGATTGTTTCTTCGCAAACACCTCAGCTCCAGGTACATTCAAACTAATTTCAGCAACCTTATTTTCCAGGGTTTCAGACTTATCTAATTTAAGTATCACCTCTGCATCAATAATACCATCGAAAAACACATCTAGCTTACTTACTTTTTGCTCAATAAATTCTTGTAGATGTTCAGCTGCATCAAACTTTACTGATTGAATTGTAATGTTCATATTGAATCCTCCATTAATTTAAGACCGCGGATGGGCCTGATTATATATATCGGTTAATTTTTCAAAACTATTATGAGTATAAACCTGGGTAGCATTTAAATTACTATGCCCCAACAACTCCTTAATCGCATTTAAATCCGCTCCTGCATTTAACAACGAAGTAGCAAAAGAGTGCCTCAAAACATGAGGACTTTTTTTATGCAATGTTGTAACTAAAGATAAATATTTATTTACAACTCTGTAAATTAATTTATGATATACTGCCTCACCTTTTTTAGTTAAAAAAAAAGACACAGCATTACCTAGCCCGTAAACCTCATCTCTAAACCTAATATACTCTTTTAACATTGTTACCAACGAAGAATACATAGGAATGAGACGAACCTTATTAAACTTACCGGTTACCCTCACCAATCCCTGAGCAAAATCGAAATCTCTATCTTTCAATCCCACCAATTCAGACAAACGCATACCAGAACCATAAAACAACTCTAAAATCATTTTATCTCTGATTCCTTCGTAATCATCCGAAAATGGAATTTCATCCAACAAAAGATCCATTTCTGAATCCCTAACAAAAACTGGTAATTTCTTTGGTAATCTAGGAGTAGGAACTCCCTCTACTGGATTTACTTCAACTTCTCCTTCACGCATGAGAAATTTAAAGTAAGATTTAAGTGAAGTGACTTTACGATTTACACTTTTAGGCGTCATACCCCCATTCACCATTTCAACAATCCAATTTCTCACATGTTTCCTGGTAATCTGCGCAACCGCATCTATGCCTTTTTCTTTTGAAAAAGAAATAAATTGTTCGAGATCGCAGCGATAAGAAACTATCGTATACTGTGAACTGCGCTTCTCGAACTCTAAATATTTTAAAAACGATTTAATCGAAATCATCCAAGACCTATTCTACTGTTTCCGTATAAACGAATATACTAATTTTTCCAGTAATTGGTCTCAAATATTTCCCTATTCCTCGTTTTGTTGCAATTTTTGTATATAAATTGCTTTTTTAACTTCCTCTCTTCTTGTAACAGAAGGTTTTGTAAAAGCTTGACGAGAACGTAATTCTCTCATAGCACCTGTTTTTTCAAATTTTCTTTTGAATTTTTTTAAAGCTCTTTCAATGTTTTCACCTTCTTTAATCGGAATAACAATCATAATCTTCTCCTTTGATTTTATATTTTCGCTATATTTTTAATAGTAACTCTCAAATAATCAATTGATTTCACATCTTTCAACTTCCATCCCTCAATTATTTGCGGGTACAAAGAAACTAAAGTTTATTCATTGCCGCAAATTTTTAGATATTATTTTTTTGTAACAGACTATAAAACACGTTTAAACACTGATTATTCTACTACAAAATTATTTATCTCAATAAGCCGAATCATCCAGATCTAAATACAATTTCATTAACTCCCACTCTATTTCATCTATATTTTTAAGACCCGAAGCATTTATCTTTTTAAGATCAACACCTTTTCGATACAAATTTACCAGCTCTTTACTTTGTTCATAATTAAAATACGGATGTTTACTAATTACCTTTATATTACTCTGTGAAAGCGGTATTCTTTTCACCTTTGACGTTTCTGTATAAAAATATGTTTTACACCTCTCATAAAGCTCTTCAGAAATTCCATAAACTTCTTTCAGTTGATCAACTTTTACATATCCCCCCAACAAGTTTCGGTATTTGATTATCCTTTTTGAGAGAACACTTCCAATACCTGAAATACTTTTTAGCTGCAAAGTATCTACTGAATTTAAATCCATCAACTCTACAGCAATTGTACTAAAGTGTTTTGGCTTAGAATTATTCAATATCCATTTCAACAATTTCTTATCGCTAAAATTATTCACCTGATAAAAAGGTATATTTTTAGTTACTGTATTATGATTCAAAACAGATCTGACACTATCCCTTATTATTAAAGAAGCAATATTCTCATTAAAAAAATGATCATCGATATTATTAAAATCAATCCACAGAATAGAATCTCTACTTTTTTCTTTTCGAGATACGTCTGCAATCTCATAATCAAATTGAATAAATTGCCTATACTTTTTAAGGAAAAGGGAGTCTATTCCATAAACTTTTTGAAGATCAACAATAGATTTTATCTTCCCTACTTTTGTTCGATATCCTAAGATAGATTTTATTTGATAGGAATTAAAACCCAACAACATCATTTCTGATTCAGTTACTTCATTAGGATTGAATAAAAACAGGGAATCTAGATGGCGATTATTTTGATTTGCTACTACAGAATCATTTATTGCCTTTATATTATTAATAAAATCCAGCTCTTCTTTAGTAAAACTTTGATCTAAAGAAATAATGGGCCATAAAATGCGCAGGGTAATTACAATAAAGACTAAAATAAGCAGGACTACTATTCCTCTTTGTTCGCTTCGAGTATAGTAGAAAAAATCTTTCCACATAATAAGTATTTGTTAGGTTTGGCTTTATAGATAATAGCACTTACGCACTGCTTCGAATTAATATTTATCCTAAGGTTAATAAATATTTATGTACCTGCTCATATATTCCATAAGCAGAAACAATTAAGATTGCTCCAGGGGCAATATATTTTAACGAGAAAAATATGGCATCCATATACCATACGTTTAACTTTCCATGATTTGACAACTCATCCTTTGTCTTTTTATATCCAAATTTAAATCCAATAAACAAAGAGATCAAAGCACCTCCAAATGGAAGAAATATATTGGCAGCAAAAAAATCGAGCGTATCAAAAAAGTTAAGTCCTAAAAACACTTCCCCATCTAAGTTCCCCAATGACAATGAACAAAATACTCCAACAAACGAAATTGAAACAGTTGCTAATATGGTCGCTACTCTTCGTGACATTTTCAGTTCTTCAGACAAGAAGGCAACCACTACTTCAAGAATAGATATTGATGATGTTAAAGCTGCAATAGTTAACAATACAAAAAACATTACGGAGAATATAGTACCACCAGGCATTTGCATAAACACATTTGGCAATGTTTTAAAAACCAACCCCGCCCCGGCCCCAGGCTTCAGATCAAAAGCAAAAACAGCAGGAAGAATGACCAAGCCTGCTAAAATAGCTATTAAAGTATCAGCTACTGTAACCTGCATTGCTGTTTTTCCCAGATTATTCTTTTTATCAATATATGAACCATAAGTAATAAGCGTACCCATACCTAAACTTAGTGAGAAAAAGGCATGACCTAAAGCATTTAACACACCTTCCCATGTTAATTTAGAAAAATCTGGATTTAAGAAGAACTCTATTCCTTTTGAAGCTCCAGGCAAGGTAACAGACCTAAACACCAATACCACTAAAAGAACAACCAACAATGGCATTAAGACTTTTGAATAGCGTTCAATCCCTTTTTGTATACCCATTAAAACAATTACTGCTGTTAAAACCATAAACAACAATTGCCATATAACAGGTCTTATTGACTCCGAACTAAACTCATTAAAATACTGTGATATTTCAGCCGGATTTTTCCCTACAAAAGTTCCTTTTACCGATTCCATTATGTAATCCATTGCCCAGCCTGCCACAACTCCATAAAAGGACAAAATCAAATAAGCGGCTCCAACACCTAAAAATCCGGTAACAAACCAAACTGACTTTGGCGCCAATTTACGAAACGAACCAAATGCATTTCTTTTAGCTTTTCGACCAATAATGAATTCTGATATCATTACAGGAAGTCCGATAGCCAATATAAATCCAAGATAAACAAACAAAAAGGCAGCACCTCCATAGGCTCCTGTTATATAAGGAAACTTCCAGATATTCCCTAAACCAACAGCCGAACCTGCAGCTGCTGCTATAACACCAAACTTACTACTAAAACCACCTCTTTTATTTTCTTTTATCTCAGACATTTGATTACTATTATTTTTTGAATCAGCTAAAAAACAAAAAAAACACATAAAAAAAAAGCCCTTGTTATGACAACAAAGGGCTCATTTCGAAAATTTATAAAATTCTTATAGTACGTCTACACAATTAAGATCATTAAACGCAACTTTTAATCTTTCAATTAAAGTTTCCTGACCTTTACGTAGCCATACACGAGGATCGTAATACTTTTTATTTGGCTTATCATCTCCCTCTGGGTTACCAATTTGTCCTTGAAGATAATCTCTGTTAGCAGCTTCATATTTACGGATACCATCCCATGTTGCCCATTGAGTATCAGTATCAATATTCATTTTGATAACACCATAGCTAATTGCTTCACGAATTTCTTCTAAAGTAGAACCTGATCCACCGTGGAATACAAAGTTTACAGGGTTACTTGATAAACCATGCTTTTCTTCGATGTATTTCTGAGAGTTATCAAGAATTTTTGGAGTTAACACTACGTTACCTGGCTTATATACACCGTGTACATTACCAAAACTTGCAGCAATAGTAAAGTTTTTACCTACCGAACTTAACACCTCATAAGCTTGATTTACTTCTTCAGGTTGAGTATAAAGTAATGCATTATCAACATCTGAATTATCAACACCATCTTCTTCTCCACCAGTAATACCTAACTCAATCTCGATAGTCATTCCAATTTTGTTCATTCTTTCGAAATACGCTTTACAAGTAGCAAGATTTTCATCAAGAGGCTCTTCTGATAAATCTAACATATGAGAAGAGAATAAAGGCTTACCTGTTTCTGCAAAATGCTTTTCACCAGCTTCAATTAAACCGTCAATCCAAGGTAATAATTTTTTTGCAGCATGATCTGTATGAAGTACAACTGGCACACCATATGCTTCAGCAACAAGATGAACATGCTTAGCAGCTGAAATAGCACCTAAAATTTGTCCTTTTTGACCTTCAAGACCAATTCCTTTACCAGCATAAAAAGCAGCTCCACCGTTTGATAATTGAATAATAACAGGTGAGTTTACAACTTTTGCAGCTTCAAGAACACCATTAATAGAATCTGTTCCTACTACGTTTACTGCAGGAATAGCAAAACCATTTGCTTTTGCTACTTCAAATAATTTAGCTACATCATCACCTGTAACTACTCCGGGTTTAATTACATCTAGTACTTTTCCCATGATATTTATATATAATTTTTGGATTTATAATTTTCAAAGATAACATTAATATTAAAGACATCCTTAACAAGGATAAACAGAAATTTGTTCAATACTTATTTCTTAAAACACATATCACAATTTAGAATCACAACAAATATCACTATACCACCCCTATAAGCTAAAAGAACTGATTATAATAATTGGATAAAATTTATGGAATATTTATTTTTGCGCTCTCAAAAATTTACTCTAGCAAGTACGAAATATTAACGCCTCTTATGCGACACATTAGAGATTTAATAGACAAAAACTAAAGAACAAACATAATTTAATCAATAAATTAATAATCAAATGGCAGTTAATTACAAAGAGCTAGGCTTATCGAACACAACTGAGATGTTCAAAAAAGCTGTAGAAGGTGGATATGCAATCCCAGCCTACAACTTTAACAACCTTGAGCAAATGCAAGCAATTATTCAGGCTTGTGTTGAAACAAAATCACCTGTTATTCTTCAAGTATCCGCAGGAGCAAGAAAATATGCTAATGCAACTTTATTAAGAAACATGGCTAAAGGTGCTGTAGAGTACGCTGAAGAATTAGGTTATAAAATTCCTGTTGTTCTTCACTTAGATCACGGAGATACTTTTGAGCTTTGTAAAGACTGTATCGACAATGGTTTCTCTTCTGTTATGATCGATGGTTCCCACCACTCATACGAAGAAAACGTAGAGCTTACTAAAAAAGTAGTTGAGTACGCACATGCACACGGAGTAACTGTTGAAGGTGAGCTTGGTGTATTAGCAGGTGTTGAAGATGATGTAGTTGCAGAAGAGTCAACTTATACAAGACCTGAAGAGGTAGAAGATTTTGTAAAAAGAACCGGTGTTGATTCATTAGCTATTTCAATCGGTACTTCTCACGGAGCACACAAATTTACTCCTGAACAATGTACTAAAAATGAAGATGGAATTTTAGTTCCTCCTCCATTGAAATTCGAAATCTTAGAAGAAATTGAAAAAAGAATCCCTGGATTCCCTATCGTTCTTCATGGTTCTTCTTCTGTTCCTCAAGAGCACGTAGCTACCATCAACGAATTCGGTGGTGATATGAAAGCCGCTGTAGGTATTCCTGAAGAGCAATTACGTAAAGCTGCACAATCAGCTGTATGTAAAATCAACATTGACTCTGATGGTCGTTTAGCTATGACTGCTGCTGTTCGTAAAGTAATGGCTGAAAATCCAGGAGAATTTGATCCTAGAAAATATTTAGGACCTGCTCGTGATTTATTAAAAGAGCTTTATATGAACAAAAACATCAATGTACTAGGTTCTGCTAACAAAGCATAATTAACACATTGTACAAATAATAAAAAAGCTGATTTGAAAAGAGTTTCAAATCAGCTTTTTTTATATCATTAATTCTAATCCATTTTAGAAAGGATAACCAATGGCGAAATTCATTGCAAAATCATCCCAGGTATAATTTCTGTTGGTTGGAATCCAACGATGACCTTGTTCTTCTATCGGATTTCTTAGCTTCATACCGGTATCTAAACGGAAGATAAAATACTTAAAATCAAACCTTAAACCAACACCTGTACCAACTGCTAATTTACTCGTAAAATTATTAAACTTAAACAACCCTCCTTCAGGACTAATATCTTTACGAATAGTATAAATATTACCAACGTCTAAAAACAAAGCACTTTCCAGAATCCAAAATAATTTAAACCTGTACTCTGCATTAAACTCGAGTTTAATGTCACCAGTTTGATTATAATAATCAGCATCTTTAGAATCATAAGATCCAGGACCAATACCCCTAACCGGCCACGCCCGGATACTATTTGCTCCTCCTGAAAAATATCTTTTTTCAAATGGTAATACATCATAATTACCATATGGATAACCTACACCTAAATAAAATCGATAAGCCATACTATTGATTCTATTCAAATAATGATGGTATCTTAAATCAATATCACTTTGAACATATTGTGCATATCTGATTCCTAAAATTTCATAATACCCATCTTGCGATCTCTCTGAAATTGAACGAGCCCAAAGATTCATAAAATTACCTGCCTCTTCTAAATTCCAGTTTACATACAAAAAGTCTTTTCTCTTATCAACTTCCTGCTGATTATATACCAAAGAATAGGATGTATTTGTAATTAAGTGATCCTGATACGAATAACTAAGATATGTACCCTGTATATCCTCTAAAAAAGCATCTTCAATAGTTGGAATTAACACGAAGTTGACTCCCAAAGGAGTAACTTGATGAGACAGTTTTTTACTTCCATTCCATAAATAACTTATCTTACCATTAGCAATTGTTCGGGTATAATCAGGTCTTTTTTGATAGTTATACGCCATTGAAACTGATGTTCGCGGGTTAAATCGCTGACGAAATTTCTTCACCTGAAAAGGCATCCAAAACTTTGGAAAAACAATTCTTGACTCAACACCAAACTCCGTTGTATTAAATTGCTCACTTTGTCTGTTCATTTGATTCTGCATGGAACCTCTGACATTAAAAGTAAACTCCTCTGCCCCACCAAATAAATTCTTATGCTGATACTCTAAATTCCCTCCTGCCCCAAGGTTTCCAGACGAATTTAAACCTTCCACATCAATAGAGTATGATTGATATTTTGCAGGTATAAGCTGGATATAACAGTTCAATTGTCGACTTCCGTCTTCAGCTAATTCCTTATCATCCAATTCTTCGAAACGGATATTAATAAAACGATATAATCTAAGACTTGATAATAAATTCTTCGTTTTATCAACAAGGTTAGCTTGAAATAATTGTCCCGGAGTAATAAAAGTTGAATTAACCAATACTTCCGGCTTTACTTTAGGCGAATCCAAATATAAAAAGTAAAAATCACCATACCTTAAAGTATCAAACTGAGAATAGTATTGGTCTTTTTCATTTAAGGCTCTATGAGGATCAAAATTAGATCTAAAAAAAACATCCTTTATACGATAGGTTGGATGTACAAATACAGAATCTCTGTGTTTGGCAACTTCAACTTTAGCGTTCTTAATTAAAATTGAATCGATAACTCGATTTCCTTGCAACGAGCTGTCTATTTTAAAATAGATGAATTCTTTAGAAAAACTAAAATACCCTTTATCTCTTAAATACTTAGTAATTCTTTCCCGTTCACCATCATGCAATGAAACATCAAACGGTCCTCCTTCCTTAAGCAAACTATTTTCCAGATCCTCATTAATCAAACGTTGAATTACGGTATCTTCTGCTTTATAACCCAAGCGTTCTATGATAAATTGCTCACCGGAATTTATATCATACTTTAATTTTACTTTCTTCTTTTTATATTTAACTATAGTATCAACATCTGAATGATAATAACCCTTGTTATTCATAAAAAGTTGCAACTGCGACATGGTTTGTCCGGATAAAAAATCATCATACAAAACTGGTTTCTCCCCAATTTTTTTCAACCAATTATTAAATCCTCTTGTAGAATCTTTTCCCGCCAAATTATACAACCATAAATGAAACTTAAACATTCCCAATATTCTCACATTAGGACTTTGCTTTAGATATGGGGTAAATTTTTCTTTCGGAATATTATGAGCAGTACTTTGAACTGAAACCTTATCTAAAAGGTATTCATTTTCAGGAACGTGTTTAACAGTACTACAGCTACTTATTAACAGGACAAGAATTATATAATATAATATGTTCTTCAAGGTTCGCGCCAACTTTTTATGCTAAAATTATCGGATTAGATGCAACTATTGTCATTTTTTTGACACCCGTAAGCAATTTTTATGCAAAAGTATCTAAATCCAATGGAATAAAGTAAATTTGCATCATCCTAAAAAGTAAAAAATGATAAGTCAGAGCAAAATAAAACTAATTAATTCACTTTCAAAAAAAAAGTACAGAGATATTAACCAGCTTTTTATTGCTGAAGGAGACAAAATTGTAGCTGACTTAATAAGTTCCAATGTTAGTATAAAATGGATCTTTGCAACCAATGATTGGCATAATAAGAATATAGACATTGTTGCTGAAGAAAAAGTTGAATGCGAGTTAGCTCAACTAAAAAAGATTACTCAACTAAAAACACCACCTCCTGTCATTGCTGTTTGTAATATTCCTCAAAATAAAATCAGTAAAACAGATTTAAAAAATGAACTATCAATAGCACTTGATGACATACAGGATCCTGGAAATCTTGGAACAATAATAAGGTTAGCAGATTGGTTTGGAATTAAGAACATTATATGCTCAAAAAATACTGCAGATGCATATAACCCAAAGGTTATTCAAGCCACAATGGGTTCTATTGCACGCATAAACCTTTTCTATACTGACTTAAAAGAATTTCTCTTTAAAGAAAAAGAAAAGAACACTCCTATCTATGGGACTTTTCTGGATGGAGAAAACATTTATTCAAAGACACTTAGCTCACAAGGAATAATTGTAATGGGAAATGAAGGAAAAGGAATTTCAAAAGAAATAGAGCAACTTATATCTGAAAAGTTATTAATTCCCTCATTTGCTCAAAACACAAATCATTCAGAATCTCTAAACGTATCGACAGCTACAGCCATAACTCTTAGTGAATTCAAGCGCAGGCTGTAAGCAAATTAAATTTCGTTGTTAATAAGCAAGCTAACTGCATCAGCACATTTTTCACCATCAATTGCTGAAGATGCGATTCCTCCTGCATAGCCAGCTCCTTCACCACATGGAAACAATCCTCTAATCTGTGTATGTTGTAGCGTATATGGATCTCTTGGAATTCTCACTGGAGATGACGTTCTGGATTCTGTTCCCATAACTATAGCCTCCGGATCAATATAACCTTTGGCCCACTTACCAAACTGCTTGAACCCTCCCTGTAAGCGAGAGGCTATTCCGTCAGGAAGCACAAAATGCAAAGGCGAAGCAATAGCTCCCGGAACATATGAAGTTGGAGGCAAATCAAAAGAAAGTTTTGAGTTTACAAAATCAGTTAAGCGCTGAGCTGGTGCAATCAAGTTATTACCTCCATTAACATAACACAAGCGTTCTACTTCTTTCTGATACTCCAAACCTGCTAACACTCCATGCTTTTTAAATTCATTTGGAATATCTTCCGGACGAATTTCCACAACCATTCCTGAGTTTGCAAAAGGTGAATTCCTTTTTGAAGGAGACATTCCGTTTACAACCATCTCATTCTCATCAGTCATTGCAGGAACAATAAAACCTCCGGGACACATACAAAATGAGTACACACCTCTTTCTTCAACCTGACAAGAAAAACTATATGAAGCAGCAGGAAGATACTCTCCTCTTCCTTCCGGATTATGATATTGAATCTGATCTATTAATACTTGTGGATGCTCAACACGAACTCCCATAGCCCATGTCTTTGCCTCAACCTCAATGGCTTTATCATGAAGCATTTTATAAACATCCCTAGCAGAATGACCTGTAGCTAAAATCACAGCTTCAGCTTTTATTTTGGTATTGTCCTTTAAAACAACTCCTACTGCTGACTGATCTTCAATCAATAAATCAACAACCTGAGAATTAAATAAAACCACACCTCCGGCATCAATAATTGACTGACGCATTGCTTTAATAACTCCAGGAAGCTTATCGGTACCAATATGAGGATGAGAATCTATTAAAATATCCTCTTGAGCCCCATGGAATCTAAGAACATTTAGTATCTTTTTAAAATCACCTCGCTTAGTACTTCGTGTATATAATTTACCATCTGAAAAAGTACCAGCACCACCTTCTCCAAAAGCATAATTAGATTCCGGATTAACTGGATTATTTCTATTTAATAAAGCAATATCTTTCTTTCGCTCATTGACATCTTTACCTCTCTCAAGAACTATTGGCTTTATTCCCGACTCTATTAATCTAAGCGCTGCAAATAAACCACCAGGACCAGCACCAACCACCACCACTTCAGGTTTATTGGAAACATCAGGATATTCAAATTTTACAATTTCAGGATCCGGGGCAGGCGCATTAGCAAAAACATCAAGATATAACTGAACCATAACCTGACGCTGACGAGCATCAATAGATCTCTTACGAACTCTAATCGCAGTGATCTTATCAGGGCTCACCTTCATTTTTTTCGCTACCAATGGTTTATAATACTTTTCATCAGAAGCTTCCTGTGGTGTTAATCTTAATGCTATATCCTTCTTCATCCTCTCTTAAAATTGTGGCGCAAAGATAATAAATTTAGCATTATGCAAAACACTGTTCAAAAACGAAGTAATTTATCAATAGAATACTGAAAGAGTAGATTTTATTAAGTGTTACTCAAAATAAAAAGAAAGAACAAAAATTCTTGAAGTAAGCTTATCAATTGCTTGTGTATATTTAATATCTGCCACATCACCAGTACCATTGTGATCAAGCACATCCATTGTTCCGATGGAGATTTTAAACTCTGTAGATAGTCTAAAATAGTTTAGGTAAGAATCAAAACCAACACCTACTTCGTAATACAAATCGAGATTCTTCAGCAACATTCTATCCTGTTTATTCTTAGCTAAATCAAAACGAGGATTAATACCTGCCACCAAATATGGTTTAAAATTATGCATCCTGTCCGATCCATATTTCAACATTATGGGCATCTCTAAAAAAGTTGATTTTATCTGAAGAGGATCATCCATATCCAAACTACTTATCGCATTAGGATTAGGATTATCTATTACTGTTTCTGGATTACCATCGTTATAAGTGTAGGTTAGATTTCTTTGTCCGAAGGAAATCCCAGGCAAAACCCTAAGGTTTAGATTTTTTCTAAGCTTTAAACTTGATACAATACCTAAATTAATCCCAGGAGTTAAATCCAAAACTTCAGCATACATTGGAACATTTCCGTTATCACTATTACTGACACCCGTATGCTTTACAGTAAAATTCATTGTATTAAAACCAATGATAAAACCAAAATGAATTTTCTTTTCATCAAAAGTAGTCAAGTTCGGCACCTTTTTATTGGTTTTCTGTGCAGAAGCACAGACGCTTATAAAGGAAATCAAACCTAAGAAAAATATATACCTAAACTGTTTTATCATTTTTTTAATCAATTCTATCTGACTCTCAATTAAAAGTCACTTAACAAAACTCAATAAATGAATTTTTATTGTATTACTTTTTGAGCAAAATAAATTGTGGCTATACCAAATGTTTGACGCCAAACCCTTAAACTTTTAAAACCTGCACTATTTAACTCCTGTACAAAAGCATCTCCTTCAGGAAAAGCAGCCACTGATTCCGGCAAATAAGTATATGCTGCTTTATCTTTCGATAATAATCCACCCCACCAAGGTAATATTTTTGTAGAGTAGAAGTGATAAATTTGTTTAAAAGGAAATTGTGAAGGATTAGAAAATTCCAACACCATAAATTTGCCGTCATTTTTCAAAACTCGGTTAATTTCTTTTAAGCCTTTATTTAGATTCTCGAAATTTCTTACTCCAAAAGCAACCATAGCAGCATCAAACTCTTCATCTTTAAACGGCAGATTCTCTGAATCACCCTCAACCATTGAGATTATTTGACTAAGTCCCTTCCTTTTCACCTTTTCTTCACCAACCTTTAGCATTTCTGCTGATAAATCAAGTCCAACAATTCTCTTTGGCTTTAATTTCATAGCTGCAATAGCCAAATCTCCTGTTCCTGTTGCAATGTCTAAAACTTCAGGATTTTCGATACCCTTTAAAAGTTTAATTGCTCTTCTTCTCCAGATTTTATCAATACCCATGGACAAAGAATGATTCAAGAAATCGTATTTAGGAGCAATATTATCAAACATTGCTTTAATCTGTTTCTTTTTACCATCAGATGATGATTTATATGGAGTAACAGTCATGAAATTGTTTTTGAATATTTTCGAATGCAAAAATAACAAAGTTCGTCAGATGACAATTAGAAATTCTATGTTTACTTGCTAATAGTACAGCTACCTATTTTAATAAATTATCAAGCACACTCAACATTTCATTAAAATCCTCTTCTGAATAGCCAGTCAGCATGTAGACGATTTTTCCATCTTTATCTAAAATATAATTACGCGGAATAGTGTTTTCTGCAAAGAGTTTATAAGTCTTACGTACTTCATCCGGATAAAAAGGCATTGTGTATTTATCTTTTGTAAATTTTGCCAATTCCTCCTCTGAATGCTCCCTACCAACAACTAACAATTCAAAATTTGAATTATCCTTATATTTATTCCAGATCTTAGCCTGTAATTGAGGTAACTCTTTAACACAAGAAGGACACCATGTAGCAAAAAAGTTAATCAATACTACTTTTCCCTTCAAATCATTAGAAGCAACAGCTCCTGATGATTTTTCTAATTTAAAAGAAGGTACTGCATCACCAACTTTAACATTATCCGGATTTTCCTGAGCGGACATATTCAATCCCCAAAAACCTAACATAATCAAAAATAGAACTCTAATCTTCATTGTCAATAATTATTTTTTAAACAAAACAAGGAACTATTCCGAATAGTTTCAACTCAGAATAGTTCCCTGCTACATTTCCTTATTAATTATACTTAGTTATTCCTCATTATCTAACCATTTTTTTAGATAACTAGTAATACTATCTCTATAATCATCAATAAATCCGTAAGATTCATCATCAATACGAATCTCACCTTTTGTAACATGGCCTAGTGCAGAAAAAGGCACCTCAGCTTCTAACATTAAATCAACAAAATCATCTTGTTTTTCAGAAGAAACAGAAACAACAACCCGACTTTGCGATTCACCAAACAAGAAAGCATCTTTCCTTATTTCAGCATCTGATGTAATATCAAAACCAAATCCCAATGGCAAAGATGATTCTAATAAATTAAAAAACAAACCTCCCGAAGAAACATCGTGCACAGATCGCACTAATTTTTCTCTAATCATCCTTCTCACTACATCCTGAACCTCCAGCTCTTCTTCTATATTAAAATAGGGAGCTGCATGACTTTTCTTTTTATGATAAAAGTTTAAATATTCAGAAGCATTAATATCATCTTTTGATTGCCCGATTAAGAATATCATATCTCCTTTATGCTTAAATGTCAAAACAGTATGATGATCTTTTGACTCCACTAATCCAACCATACCAATCACAGGACAAGGACTAATCGCTTTCAACCTTCCTTCCTGTGAACTTTGGTTATAAAAACTAACGTTACCACTTACAACCGGTGTTTTAAACACCTTACACGCTTCCGATAATCCTTCAACAGCTTGCGTAAACTGCCAAAAAACCTCTGGATCATAAGGATTGCCGAAATTCAAACAATCTGTAACAGCCAAAGGAACCCCTCCTCCACAAATAATATTACGGGCAGCTTCTGCTACTGCAATCTGTGCTCCAACAAAAGGATCTGCTTCTACGTAATACGAATTACAATCTACAGTCAATGCTAAGGTTTTATTAGCTTCATCTATTTGAACAAAAGATGCATCTGAAGGATATCTATTACTTAATGAATCTTTTTTTAAAGCATTATCAAAGGTATCTAACAAATAACTTTTTGATACAATATTCAGACTTTTCATTAACTCTGCAATCACCTTAGGATAATGATCAGGCTCAGGAACATCTTCTATTGACAATGATTTTATATCATTTTCGCCAGGCTCCTGAATGTCTCTTTCATAAATCGGAGCATTTCCTCCTAAACCCACATATGAAACCGGTATCTCGGCAATAACATCGCCATTATTCCTGCATGTTAGCGTTTCTTTATCATTCACTTTTCCTATCACTGAAAAAGCCAGTTGCATAGGTTGTAATATCTCAGATACCTTTGGTAAATTTTCCTGATCAATACATACTAAAATTCTTCCCCAGGTTTCTGATAACAATTTCTCTCTATCATCTAAATTTTCTTCACGTATTGGAATTTTACTACAATCAATTTCTATCCCTGAATTTCCTCTTGCAGCCATCTCTGTAGCTGCACCTGCAACGCCTCCTGCTCCTATAGTTTGAATTCCAACAACCAATTTTGCATCATTTAATGCTTTTACCGCTTTCAACAAACTCTTTTCGATATCTGCATCCATCATTTGTTCATAAGTAAAAGTCTCAGTTCCATTACCTGAAATCACATCTACTGAAAACACATCATTATCAACACCTTCTTTCCCTGTAAGTGCTCCAACTATCAAAATCAGATTACCTTCTCCTTTTGCAGTACCAGAAATTAAATCTTCATTCTTTGCAATCCCAACAGTCATATTATTAACAATCGGATTAGAATTAAATGCTTTATCAAATCCAGCTTCACCTCCAACAACAGGAACCTTCATATTTTCTTCAAAATCTTTGACTCCTTTGATCACTTCAGAAAACAACCATCTTGCAGTATCTCGTTCTCCATCACCAAATCGTAAAGAATCCAGAAATGCAACAGGCTTAGCACCCATAGAAAAAACGTCTCTGGTAACCATTCTCATCCCGGATAAAGCACCTAATCTTGGTTGAATGGAACAAGGATGATTATGCGATTCTATTTTAAACACACATACATAACCATCACCGATATCTATCGCTCCGGCAGATTCATCTCCTGCTTTTACAATTACATTATCACCCGTTTTAGGAAGTTTACCCAACCATTTTAATGAATTTTTATAGGAGGCATGCTCTGACCACAGTCGCGAAAACATATCCAACTCTAAATCATTAGGTTCTCTTTTTAGAATTTCTGTAATCAAGTCCAATTCTGATGGTGTTAGGTTTATGTTTTCGGTGCCTTTTGAAGTAAAATTACTGCTCATCTTAATATTTTTTACGTTCCTATTAAAAATCATTAAATTTTAACGATTCAGCTTCTTATCTTTGAAAATCTTCTCCCTAATTGGATTTCATACATACCGGGTAACATTTTTTAACTTTTTGAAAGTATAAAAAAATTGCGTAAGATAAAAGACAGATTTATGGGATTTGATGAATATTTTTTGCTTATACTATAAGTGCATTTTTTATAGAAACAAACTGATTAATATTAATGATATAAGTTGGTTTAACTGACTTCTAAAACTCAAATAGATTCAAATGAACAAAATAGCATTAGTTACCGGAGCTACATCCGGCATTGGAGAAGCAACAACTCTTATTCTAACGAAATTAGGATACGACATAATAATTACAGGACGTAGAGAGGAGAGACTAGCAAAACTAAAAACATCAATTGAAAGTCAGGGAGCCACAAAGGTTTTACCTCTTTGCTTTGACATCAGGAATCAATCTGAAACATTAAATGCAATTAAATCAATTCCTGTTGAATGGCAAAACATCGATATTCTAGTCAACAATGCTGGTTTGGCAGCCGGTACTGAAAAAGTTGACGATCCATCATGGGAAAAATGGCAACAGATGATTGATACCAATATTACAGGATTACTATTTCTTTCTAAGGAGATCATTAAATTTATGGTTAAGAGACAATCCGGTCATATCATTAATATTTCATCTATTGCAGGAATTAATGTATACGAGGGAGGAAGCGTATATTGTGCCACAAAACATGCAGTAAATGCCATTACACAAGGAATGAGAATAGATTTATTGAAACACAACATTAAAGTGACTTCAATAGCACCAGGAATGGTTGAGACTGAGTTTTCTTTAGTTCGTTTTGATGGCGATCAGAATAAAGCAGATAACGTTTATAAAGGAGTTGTTCCTCTTTCAGCTCAAGATATTGCTGAAACCATAGAATTTGTAATTACCCGTCCTGCCCATGTTAATATCAATGACATATTAATTATGCCAACACAACAGGCTAATGCTTATTATACGAATAGAGAAGAATAAAATATTCCGTTCTCTGTAATCGTTCTTGATACAGAGAACTTTTTTCTCCTTAAGAACTCTTGATTTTACCAGTAAAAATATTATATAATGCTAAAAAGGAGTACTTTACATCGGTTTTATATACATTTTTTAGTCTTTCTGCCATATAAATTCTCTCGCCCTCAACATTGCCTTGTTCGTCCGGCATATTTATAGTTACTAATATGAAATATAAATCCTAAATTTATCTACCATTCATTAAACATAAAACTAAATATCGAACTCCAAGCATAGCTAATTATATACAATATCATTTTCAAAGTTGTCAAAACACATAACTTTCCAACTGACAATAAAAAAATAAGAAATCAGTAAAACTCAGTGTATGATTTATTCTTCGTTTTAAAAAACTACAGTATTAATTAAGAAATAAAAACATACAATTCTCATTATAAAAATCAATGCTAGCGTTAGAAGATTAAAGATGACAGATTTAGTGGATTCTATTGTTAGTAGGAATAAATTGGTTTTTTATCAATTATTTTAGTCGATTAAGCAAAGTATTAAAATTGCAATTTCCAAAAGCAGTACCTTAAATATAGATTTATTTAAGTGTTTATCGATAGTTTTTTCTATAGTTAAATTAATAGTGTTTAATAAATTAATTTCAAAAATATGAAAGAAAAAATTAGAAATTTTATTGCTGAAATAACATTCAATGATCCTTCAATAATTAAGGATGATACTATGATTTTTGATGAAGGAATTTTTGATTCTATGGGATTATTAGGGCTTATTAACTTTATTGAAACTGAATTTAATGTCCTAGCAGAAGATTCTGATCTTCAAGAAGAAAATTTTGGATCAGTAGAGAGAATTGTATCTTTTATAGAAAAGAAACAGACTCAGGCAGCATAGTATGGCCTTCAATAGGTAATCTTCAATACTCAAGTAGAATGAAGAAAGGAGCTGGGAATGGTCTTCTAGTAGAAATGAACATTACTTCCATTTGAAATAGTTTTACGTACTTCATATATTAATCAATCACTTATATAACTAGTGATTCTAGATTAAATATCCCTCTTGTAGCTATTGGCTAATATCCAAAAGCTAACTATCATTAGTGAGTAGTCTTTAATTTACATATCTAAATGCTAAATTCTAATAACCAAAATTCATAGATATGTGCGGAATAGCAGGTTTTGTACCTAGAAATATTGTCCCCAATTCTGAACGTACTTTAAACGCAATGCTGACTCGTATAAAGCATCGTGGACCAGATGAGTGCGGAACGTACTTGTCTGACGAATTATGCATGGGGAATGTAAGATTAAGCATTGTTGATCTTGCCTCTGGTCAGCAACCGTTATCCACGCCTGATGGTCGATATTGGATTGCCTACAACGGTGAAGTTTTTAATTATTTGGAGTTAAAAAGAGATCTGGAAATTAAAGGTCATAGTTTTAGAACCAATTGTGACACAGAAGTTGTTGTTCATATGTATCAGGAATATGGCACAGAATGTCTTCAGCAACTTAATGGTCAATTTGCATTTGCCATTTGGGATCAGGTAAAAAGTGAGTTATTTCTTGCCAGAGATAGAATGGGAATCAGACCTCTTTATTATTCATATCAAAAGGATAATTTCGTTTTTGGATCAGAGATTAAATCTATTTTTGAATTTCCTGAAGTAAAAAGAGAATTAAATTATCATGGTCTTCAACAAGTGTTTACTTTCTGGACAACTCTGACTCCTCATTCCATTTTTAAAGATGTTTATGAATTACCTCCAGGACATTATGCATTATTTAATAAAGATAAATCTTTAACCATAAATCGTTATTGGGATTTAAATTGTGAAAAAGATCATTCTTTGACCTTAGAAGATGCTAAAAGTCAATTCAAATCTTTGTTTGAAGATTCTTTGCGATTAAGAATGAGAGCTGATGTACCCGTAGCAGCTTATTTAAGTGGCGGATTGGATTCAACCAGCACAACTGCATTTATTAAGAAAATGTTTCCTGAAGCATTAAATACTTTTTCTATTGGTTTTGAAGAGCATGATTTTGATGAAACGATCTTCCAAAAAGAAGTTGCTGCTAACCTGGATACACGACATCATTCAATTATATTTAAAAACGAAGATGTTATAGATTTATTTCATGACGTAATATGGCATACTGAAATACCTGTATTACGTTCTGCTCCTTTCCCAATGTATAAACTTTCAAAGCTAGTAAGAGATAATGATATAAAAGTTGTTATTACAGGAGAGGGAGCAGATGAAATGCTTGGAGGATATAATATCTTTAAAGAAGCAATTATCAGATATTTCTGGTCAAAATATCCGGATTCTAGGATAAGACCAATGCTTCTAAAAAAATTGTATCCATATTTACCTCAATTGCAGGGATCAGGTAATAGTATGCTGAAGTTATTTTTTGGATATAAACTTCAGGAAACAAGTTCTCCAATATACTCCCATCTTTTAAGATGGAATAATACAAGTCGTATTACGAATCATTTTTCAGAAGATATTAATAAAACACTAAATGGAACAGATATAGTTAGTAACTATGAACAAACTGTAGGAGAAAAAATTAAGAATTATTCTCCATTATCAAAGGCGCAATATATTGAATCTACAGTATTTATGTCAGGCTACTTATTATCATCTCAAGGTGACCGAATGGCCATGGGTAATTCTGTAGAAGGTAGATATCCTTTCCTGGATCATAGAATCATTGAATTTTGTGCTTCCTTACCTGATGATTTCAAGTTGAATGGACTAAATGAAAAATATTTATTGAAGGAAGTTGTTAAAAACGTTATTCCTCAATCTGTTTTAAAAAGACCGAAACAAGCATATAGAGCTCCAATTGCTCAAGCTTTACTAAATGACAAGAATGGATTTGTGGATGATATACTAACCTCTTCCAGAATTAAATCGATTGGAGTTTTTAATGATAAAAGCATTTCCAGTTTAATTGCAAAAATGAGGAAAACTCCTAATGTTTCAGAAATTGATAATATGGCTTTGATGGGAATTTTGTCAACACAAATATTACATAAGCAATATATCGAAGGTTTTCAATATCTAAAAGATAATGAGATTAGGAAAGGGGTGGTGAGGAACTAGTCGGTAGCTTTCAGTTCTCAGTCTGCAGTTTTCAATCTTCAATACTCAAGAAACATGGAGAATGGAGCAAGGAGTGATGTTGAGGTTAAGTCAGATTAAAACAAATATTATTAACGCTTGGAAAAATTTAAAATACTATATATCAACAAAATAACACATGTATCAAGAGTGTTAAAATTAAATGTTTTACTAAAAATGCGAATCAATAATTGGATCTGTTGTATAAAAAAGGCTGAAAGCCGTGTACATCAAAACTTAGGGCATCGCCCCAAGAACCCTAACATATTTCGAATTCAGGCTGTAAGCCTGATACTTTTATGATTAGTTTCACATACAGCCTGAAATTTATTTGAAACTAATTACAAGTGGAGATGCCCCTTGCTGTGATGTCTTAGACTTTTAGCCTAACAAACAATAATTTTAACGCTAATTGACATTAATAGCTAATAATAAAATAACCAAATACAATGATATGATAAAAAGACCATTTTCAAAAGATATACTTCACTTGGATAATATAGATGAAGTAATTGATATGATTTGTCAAAAATTAAAAGAAGATGTTTATAAACGCTTTCGTCGTTATGGAGGTGTGATAGGAATAAGTGGTGGTATTGATTCCTCTGTAACATTAGCTTTATCTGCTAAAGCATTTGGACCAGAAAAGCTCCTGGCAATTATGCTGCCTGAAACGGATTCCAGTCCTGAGAGTGAATTATTAGCCAGAGAATTGGCTAATAAATTTGGAGTTAAAAGCATCGTAGAAAATATAAGTGGGGCTCTTGATGGATTTGGTTGTTACAGACGAAGGGATGAGGCTGTTAAAAATGTAATACCTGAGTTTAATCCTGCAATAGATAAAATGAAGGTAATAATACCAGAGGAGTTTGTAAATAAAAACCTTCCACCGGTACATTTTGTATCAGTTATATTTAAAGATGGTACAGAAAAAAGAGCTCGTTTACCATTAAAAGAATATTTGCAAATAGTGGCTGCTTCTAATTTTAAACAGAGAAGTAGAGCAAATATGTTGTACTATCATGCAGAATCATTAAATTATGCAGTAATTGGAACACCCAACAAACATGAAGTTCAGCAAGGTTTTTTTGTTAAGTATGGAGATGGAGCTGCTGATGTAATGCCTATTGGAAATTTATATAAGACTCAGGTTTATCAAATAGCTAGACATTTAGGTGTACCAGAGGCAATTATCAAAAGAACCCCCACTACAGACACTTATTCAGCAGAACAAACTCAGGAAGAATTTTTCTACCAAATGCCTTTTGAAAAAATGGATTTATTATGGTATGGATGGGAAAATGGATATTCAGCTGAAGAAGTTGCTCCTGTGATGGAAATGTCTATTGAACAGGTAAATAAAATTTTTAAGAATTTTGCACGTAAAAAGCAGACTACTGAATATTTAAGAACCCCTCCTTTACATGATTATTTATTAAAAGAACAATTAGTAAAAATGTAAGTTGAAGCTTTGAAGAAAATTTGAAATGTATATGATTTAATTTAAATATCTGACTTATGAACTGTATTGATTACTTGTTGCCAGATGATTTTAACAATGGAGAGTTGTTTGTTTTAGGAAAAAGGGAACCATTAAGCTTTTATGATCTGAGATCTCAAGTTGCATCATTAGCTTTTTTTTTAAAGCAAGAATATGGTACAGGGAATAAGTTTATTTTATTATCCCCAAACAATAATTATTTTATTATTTGCTACCTAGCAATAATGAAATCCGAAAATGCTGTAATTCCTTTAAATCCATCCATTGAAAAAGATTCTTTGCAATATATAAAAGATCAGGCCGAAGTCAAGCTGGCATTTATTCCAAAGATTTTACATAAACCAACTCTTGTAACTTTTGAAAATATTTGGGATGAATATATGATTAATAACATAATTAAAGAAAAAATTGATTATGAAAACCATACTAACTTTGAACCAAATACACTTGCTCAGATAATTTATACATCCGGTTCTACAGCTATGCCTAAAGGTGTTATGATTTCTCATAAAAATATTATTGCAAATACAACTTCAATTATAGAGTATCTTAAACTTTCAGATAAAGATGTAATGGAGTGTGTTCTGCCTTTTTTTTATTGTTATGGACTTTCATTACTTCATACCCATTTAAAGGTCAGGGGTAAAATTGTTCTAAATAACAATTTTATGTTTTTGGGATCAGTAATCAATGATCTGAAAAAATATAAATGTACAGGTTTTGCAGGTGTACCTAGTCATTTTCAAATTTTACTTAGGATTTCAGATTCTTTTAAAAATGAAGAATTCCCGGATTTACGTTATGTGACCCAGGCAGGTGGTAAATTACATACAGTTTTTATTGAAGAGTTTCAAAAAGCTAAACCAAATACAAAGTTTATTGTAATGTACGGCCAAACAGAAGCTACTGCACGTCTTTCGTATTTACCTACGGAAAGACTAAAAGATAAATTAGGCTCAATAGGAAAGGGTATTCCTGGCGTAGAATTAAAAGTTGTGGATAGTAATGGTGAACCAACAAAACCAAATGAAGTAGGTGAAATTATTGCAAAAGGTAATAATATAATGTTAGGCTATTTTAAAGATGAAAAATCTTCTAAAGAAACTTTAAAAAATGGCTGGTTGTATACTGGCGACTTAGCAAAAGTGGATGAAGATGGATTCATCTATCATGCAGCCAGAAAAAAAGAAATTATTAAAGTTGGAGGAAAACGGGTAAGTCCTAAAGAAATAGAGGAAGTAATTGTTTCTATACCCGGAGTGGTAGATTGTACAATTGAAGCTGTCTCTGATGAAGTTTTAGGTGAGGCAATAAAGGCTATAATTGTCAAAAATGACTCTCATGAGGAATTAACTGTTGATGAAATAAAATCTTTTTGTAGCAATCGATTATCATCTTATAAAATACCTCAATTCATTGACTTTACTTCAAAAGTGAACGTAAATGCAGCAGGAAAAAAGATAGCCAAGAAATTGTAATTTTTTGTTATAAAGTAGTTTATTTTATTTTATTCATCTATTTCTTATCAATTATCACATTTTTTATGTGGTTAGTGTAAATAAGTGGACTTTTAATATTCGCCTTTGTACCTTGTAATTGTATGATATAAATAATATGCTTATGAATTCACTAAGTACAAATGCATCAGTTAGGTTGGGTTCTAATGTTATTTACGAAGAAGTTGGTACTCATTTAAATATATCTTTGGATCCAGAGAAAAAAAGGTTATTGAAAAACCTGGATATTACAGAATATGAATATATTTCAAGACATTTAATTCCAGAACGTGCCAGTGTTCATGTAAAAGAAGCAAATAATGTTTCGGACCTTAATACTTCTGAATTTAGCAAATCAACAAGTTTAATAAATCTTAGCCTAATAAACAAATCACGATACATTAATCAATTTTTAATTCAGGTAAACAAATGTTTACCTGATGCGGGTATTTTTATTGGCTGTTTAGAAACTGTGGAGCAGAAGCATAAAAACACAATAGGAAAAAAGCGTAGTTTTTTCAATATTTTGTATTGGATTTATAGCTTTATTATACACAGGGTTTTTCCTAAAATGTTATATGTTCAAAAATTATATTTCTTTATAACAAAAGGTAAATTTCGTTGGATTACTCAAGCTGAAATATTAGGAAGACTGGTAAGTTGTGGTTTTGAAATAATTGAATTTAGTGATATAAACAATAAATTTTACTTTGTGGTTATTAAAGTAAGTGAACCTGTTTATGGTAAAAAACCATCTTTTATGCCTTTCTTCCCAATGAACAGAGTGGGAAAAGATGGCAAAATGATACGGGTATATAAATTGAGAACAATGCATCCATATTCTGAATACTTGCAAAGTTTTGTTATTAAACTTAATGGTTACAATGAACATGGCAAACCTGCAAATGATTTTAGATTAGCCCAATGGGGTCGATTTTATCGTAAATATTGGTTAGATGAACTTCCTCAATTTATTAATATTTTTAAAGGTGAATTAGGATTGGTTGGTGTAAGACCATTAAGTATAACAAGATTTAATGAATTACCAGAAGATATACAAAAAATGAGAATTAAATTTAAGCCCGGATGTATACCTCCGTATGTAGCTCTTAATATGCCTGATGAAAATGGAAATATTGAAGCAGAGAGAATCTATATGAAGGAGCGGTTAGAAAATGGTTATAAAACAGATATTAAGTACTTTTTCCTTGCCGTTTATAATATACTTTCCGGTAAAATTAAAAGCTCTTAATAAGACAGCACAATCTTTATAAAAATAATATTAATAAGTTGATATTTTTTTGTGATTTTAAAACTTTATTATGTATAAATCTCCTACTTTTACATCTCGCTATAAGATATAATATATTGTTTTCTATATATGGTTAGATTAAATATTTAGACTACAAGGGAAACTTATTATTAAAGCAAAATCAAATTTTTAACAATATCGCACAGACCTTTTTTATATTAATACAGACTTTACTATAATTCAACAAACTATTATAATTAAAGATAATATTAATTTTTTTTATTGATTAAGAACTTTTAATACACAATTCCCTCATAAAATCTTTTAATCAGATTAAAATAATGAAATATAATTATTTATATGAACCTTTCTTGAATTCGGTTAAATTATATCATAATAAAACAGCAATAATAAATGATGACAAACACATAAGTTATCATCAGCTTAATATATATTCAGGTTTGTTAGCAAAGGATTTACTTACTTTTTCCAGTAAAGAAACAAAGATAATTGGGGTATGTTTAGATAAAGGGTGGGAACAAATTGTGAGTGTATTAGCAATTTTGAAAGCGGGGTTTACTTACCTTCCAATATCTCCGGAATATCCCACAAATCGAATCTCCAAAATTGTTGATCATGCCAATATTGATATTATAATTTCTATTAATGAATTTAAAGATCTTTTTTCAAACGAAATTAAATTCATTGACTTTAATAATTTGAATCTTGAGGATATTAAAGAAGATGTTGATTTAAAAGTTTTAAGTCATGAAGAGCTAGCATATGTTATTTTTACTTCAGGAACTACTGACACCCCCAAAGGTGTAATGATTGAACACAAAGCAGCTTTAAATACAGTTCTTGATATAAATTGTAGATTCAAAATCACTTCAAAAGATTCAATTTTATCATTATCAGAACTAAATTTTGATTTGTCTGTTTATGATATTTTTGGAGGATTAGCTGCAGGAGCCACAATTGTCATTCCAAGAAAATCTAGTAAAAGATTTTCTTTACATTGGTACAATTTAGTTATTCAGCACAATATAACAATATGGAATTCTGTACCTTCATTTATGTTGTTATTTATTGAATGTGCAAAAAAATTCAAATCTCCAATTCCTCTACGATTAGTTATGATGAGTGGAGATTGGATTCCTATTGATTTACCCTTAAATATTAGAAAATATATTCCAAATGCTAATATTGTTAGTCTTGGAGGTGCTACAGAAGCTTCAATTTGGTCAATCTTTTATGTAATTAATAAAATTGAGGAAAAATGGAATAGCATTCCTTATGGAAAAGCTTTGACAAATCAGGAAATGTATGTACTCAATGACAACCTGGATGAATGTAAAATAAACGAAACTGGTGAAATCTGTATTTCTGGTATAGGCTTAGCTAAAGGTTATATCAATAACACAGAGCTAACTGAAAAATCTTTTATTGTTCACCCTACAACGAATAAACGTATTTATAAAACAGGAGATTTAGGTAGATATATGCTAGATGGAAATATTGAGATATTGGGCAGGAAAGATCTTCAGGTAAAAGTCAATGGCTATCGAATAGAATTAAAAGAGATAGAATATATTTTAAACCAACATCCATACATTTTACATACTATAGTTAATATTTGGAGTAAAGATTTATTCTCTCAAAAATACCTAATATGCTACATAAAAATGAATCAAGGTTACCAATTAACAATCAAAGAAATTAAAAAATTCTTAAAGGATAAACTACCTGACTACATGATTCCGAATTTTTATTGTTTTATAGATGAAATACCATTAACTAACAATGGGAAAGTCGATAGAAAGGGTTTTGCCATTCCTGAATTATTATTAGGTGTTAAATAGAAAAATAAATGTTTATATTTTTATATGCATACAAGAAGTTTCTAAAGGTTTTAATAATATAAATTAAATTTTATTGAACTAATAAAAATAATAAAATAATCATTAAATTAGTTTTTCTTAAAACATTCCTATTTAAACAATTCATTACTTTAAAGCCTAATTGTTAAATTTAAATACTGGATTATTATAATTTCCATTTTGATAATATATAAAATTAACTAAATAACAGTTATTTTTAATTAGAATATAAATACACTCCTGGTCGACAAAAAAAACAGAATCAAATCACTCCCAATATAAAATTACACTTGACTTTTTTTACATCTGACACACAGATAAATACAAGAAAAGCCCTATACCTGCAATTGCATTTTAATTCATTTGTAACTACCTTTGTCAATAGTTTGTATATTATCATTTTTTATTTCTAGAACTCAAAATTGTCAATTAGCTAATTTATAAGCTTAGATAAATAAGCACAAATTATTCGACAATTCTCTCAACTTTTATGGTGACTAACATATAGTTAGTGTATTTTTTTATAATCATCAAACATCTTTGTTAAATCATCAAAAGTTATTATTAATGGTAAAAATTAAACAACTAAATTTTTTTGTGTACTTAATCCCAATTTTACTTGCATTTTATGCAGGTGAAGTGAACTCACAAAAAATATTTCCAGGAGCAATGGGATTTGGATCAGATTCCAGAGGGGCTTATAGCGGTAGTTCAACACCGACTATATTATATGTAGATGTACTAGATGCAGGTTCTGTTCAAACTTCAAGTAACTCCGGTTCTTTTGAATGGTGTATTGGCAGAGATTATCCCAGAATTATTCTATTTAAAGTTGGAGGAGTAATTGATTACTCTAAAACAAGTACACGAAGGATGACTATAAGAAATCCGTATGTGAATATATACGGACAAACAGCCCCTTCTCCGGGAGTTACAATATTCTCTTGTGGGCTTTACTTGGAAACACATGATGTTTTGATGCAACATCTAAAAATTAGATATGGTGATTATCCATTACCTAATGGTAATGTAGATGTTAGAGATTGTATAGCAGTATTGGACGATAATAATGGAGAAGATGTTGTAATTGATCATTGCAGTATTTCCTGGTCAATTGATGAGATAATATCATGTTATGCAAACAATACTACTTTTTCTAATAACTTGATCTATGATCCTCTTCATTATTCTGCTCATGCAGATGAAGCAGGGGAACATAACCCCGAAACACATGGTTACGGACCGCTTATTCCTTTATATGAGAACCATTTCTCATTTTTAAGAAACTTTTTAGGTTGGTCATATTACAGAAATCCTGCATATGATGCTGTTACTCTAACTCATATAAATAATTTTACTTATTCATATGGATATCATGGATTACACATTAATGGAGGTAAAGGTGCAACCAGAGCGCTAATAGTAGGCAATGTTAACTTCCCTACAGAAGGAAGAATTGGAAGTTCCTCTGCTGAATATTCCTGCAGACTTTTAAGTAGTATCCCACTAGATTCCAGAATTTACTTAAACGACAATTTATGCATACGTAAGCAAAAAGGATATTCTGATATTGATTGTGCAAATACATCTGAGTTATCATCAACACAACGTAGTACAATTCTAGTTACAAACTCATCTAGTACTGGGATAAATATAGATGATTATGATATAATGTCATCCTCCGATGTTGAACAATACATATATGATGAAGTGGGTGCATTTTATTGGGATAGAGATGAGTATGATGAAAATGCACTAAGCAGATTAAAAAACAGAACGGATGATTACACTAATAGCCCGGTTGACCTTCCTGCCAGAGCATATAATTTCTCTTTATATGAAGGTTGGAAAACAACAGCTGGTAATATGGAGAATGGATATAACTTTTCTAGTAACTCAGTTTCATTCACCGTTAATGGAAAATCAATTAGTTTAAATGAAAACTTAACATCTGAGGCAGCAGTACTTTCAGCTCTTAACAGTCAACTGCCATCAGGAACTGAAGCGATAGACCATCCACACAAAGACTCTCATCATATTATAATTCAAACAACAAATAAAGGTAGCGATGCCACTATTACCGTTAGTGGCGATGATCTAAGAGTCTTTGGAATTTATCCAGGTACTTATCATGGTAGTGATGGATACATAGGTTATCCTCAAGCAACACCAACAAGTCATGAGATAAATCTTCCAAGCAATCCTCATAATGATGACAATGGAAATGGATACACAAACTTAGAGGATTGGATATTTAATAATAAATGTAATCTTAGTATAGATAGTCAAATAACAGACACCGAAAAAGGAACAGACAATGGTTCTATTACATTGGAAGTTTCAGGTGGCACAGAACCATATTCATTTTTATGGTCAGACGACAATATTACTGACCAGAACCGAGATAATTTAAGTGCAGGATCTTATTCTGTTACTGTAACTGATGATAATGATTGCCAAATTCAGGAAACATTTGTTGTAAATGAAGACAGTATTTACATTGATAATATTGACGTAAATGATGGAATTATTACAACATATTTTAGTTCTACAAGTTCCTGCTCTACAGCAATTATTAATATTGAGGACAATTCTGGTAATAACATTTATACCACTCCTTCAGATGTAGAATCTGGATTTTCAATAAACTTATTCTCGGAATGTCCTGATTGTGCTACAGATTCATACAATTTGTCAATATCCTGTGGAAATCTTTCTGACATTGAAAGTATAAATTATATTAATCCATCCATTGATAATGTTGTGTCTGATCCTTGCGCTAATTTTGATGTATCAGGAAGTATTACAAACGAAGATTACCAACAGAGTAATGGAGCAATCACATTAAGTTTTACCAATGGAACTGAACCATATACTTATAGTTGGAATGATGGTGATACAAATAAAGATCGGACTAACTTACAGGCAGGAACATACTCTGTAACTGTTACTGATTATTCTGATTGTTCTATTAACAAATCATTTACTATTGAAGAAAACTCAATTGAAATAACATCCACTAATATTGTAAATGGAATTTTGTCAACAGAGTATACTACTTCAGGAGAATGCACAAGTGTTTCATATTCTCTCATTTATGATGGCAATACAGTTATTGGACCTACATCTGATATCGAAACCGGATTTACGATTAATATTCCGGATGAATGTTCATCCTGTACTAATGGTACTTATTACCTTGTTTTATCATGTGGAAATGTATCTGCTCAACAAAGTATTGAATACATAGAAGCTGCTGATCCTTGTAGCAATTTTGCTATTGATGGTTATATCTCTAATTCAGACTTTGAACAACAAAATGGAGCAATTACATTGACTTTAGAAGGAGGAACTGAACCCTATAGTTATTTATGGAATGATGACTCAACTGAAGGAAATAGAACCAACTTAGACGTGGGAGTTTATACTGTAACTGTTACTGATGCTAATAATTGTTCCGTTAGTAGATCCTTTGCTGTTAAAGAAAATAAAATTGAAATTTCTAATATTCAAATGGATAATGGAATATTAACCACTTACTTTACCACTTCTGGAGATTGCAGCAACGTAACTTACGCATTATATGATGAAAGTAATAATTTAATCTACAGCCCTGAACAAATTGTTCAAAGTGGATTTAGTATTAATATTCCTGATATATGTTCAACATGTAAAGATGGAACATATCGCATAAATTTATTCTGTAATGATTTAAGTGATACAGAAAATTTCAGTTATGTTACAGCTTCAGATCCATGTGAAAGCTTTGTTGTTACAGGCGATAAAATGGACACAGAATACGATGATGCAGTTGGAATCATTAATCTTACAATAAGTGGAGGAACAGAGCCATATACATTCGCATGGAGCGATGGTGCTACCTCTCAAAATAGAGATCTGCTTAATGAAGGTACATACTCTGTAGAAGTAACTGACATTAACTATTGTTACCAACAATTGAGTTTTACGATAGATAAAAAATCAATCCCACTTGAAATTTTGAAAATCTATCCAAATCCAACTACTGGTTTAATTGCTATTGAATATACTAGTCCAATTGCATCTACTATTGAAATAATAGCAGAAAGCAAGACTAATGGAACTACTCTAAGTTTTTCTGAAACAAGTATAATAGGAAAAAACAAAATGACTATTGATATCTCTGTTGACGAGAATGGAAACTCAAATCCCAATGGACCTTATACAATTACATTACTACAGGGAGATAACGAGGATATTATTGACATAATAAAAATAAAATAACCATTCATTTAAAACATAAAAAACCAAAGGCTGCTTTTTTAGGCAGCCTTTGGTTTTTTATGTCTAGTACTAAAATATCATTATACCTCAAAAGAACATACACAAAGAAAAGATTTCATTCATTAAAAACTTTATAGAGTGTATTATATACTAAAATATCAGGCCTTAAATATTGTTGGTAATAAATCCAATTATTAATCATCATTGATTTACGGAGACTTTGATTTTCAATTAGACTTTGAATATTTTCTATAAGTTCATTTGGTTGTTTAAACTCAAGGTAGTTTTGATTTTTCTTAAAATCTCCTGGTAACTCAGAAATGAACTCCTCACTAACAATAGCCTTTGATTTTGCAATATATTCTCCCATTTTCCATCCAATAGACTTATGTAATCCCATTGTTGAAACACAAATAGAAGATTCATCTAATATTTTAAAGTAACCTTCTTTTGCAACCAAATCAGATCTATTTATACAATATTCCTTATAATGTTTTAGTGAAAATTCATTATTTGCAAATCCTCCTAAAAACAATCCGCCAAACTCTTTTCGACATAATTCAATACATCTAGCCCTGGATTCGTTAATAAAACCTCTTTCTTCTTTCTTTTTTAAATTTGTAATTTCAGCCGGATCCCAGGTACGGGTTAAAAATAATATTCTAGGTTCTGATAATAAAAGTGGAATTCTTTCTATATTATTAAAATTACAAACACTCCATTTAAAATCTTTTGTCCATTTACTTACAAATGTATGCTTTAAAAGATACTTTAGCATACCTGGAAACCTAACAATATATTTAAATTTCAAACCAAAATTATGATCACTTGTTACCAGGTAATTAAATCCTAACGGAAAAATCTTATCTGAAATTTTTAATCCTTTAAAATAACCTTCTGAACAACTCCTCTTAAAATAAAAATCAAAATCAAAATCCAGATATTCATCAGGTATGTTATAATCATCCCTAACATCATATATAATTCTAACTCCATTAACAATTGCTAACAGGGTTTGATTATGCTTATAATTCTTTTTCTCATTTGTAAAAACTTTAAAAGAAGTAAAAACACCTTTCTGATTAAGCTCACTAAAACCAGTATATATCTGCTGTAAGTGTCTATTTATTGAATTTAAATATAGTTCACATTTCATTGCTTCTTAAAATATATTGGTAAAAGGTAAACCTCGGTACTCTATTATGATAATAAAATCCAATTGCCAAAGAAATGTAAACCTAATTTTTTCTTTGATGATTACTATAACTGGAAATACAAATCAATATTTAAAATTATGAGATTGATATAACGTTAATTTTCCATGGATACAAAACCTTCTGACTTAATTTTTTTTGAAAAGGATGCTGCTCCACAAGTGTTAAGATGAACTAAATCTGTAAAACAGCTATCTCCCATTTCAAAGCTGCTATAATTTAAATATGGTATATCTGAAAAATATTTTTTATAAACACCACAAATATCCTTTTCCTGATCATGAAGTACTTTATGCAATGGTGTACTTATAAGAATTAGATGAATTTTTTTTGAATTACAAAAGGAAATAATTTTATTTAGATATTTAATTTCACTATCTGCTTCAACAAACACGCTATCATTAAAAGATTCTCCTTTTTTAAATTTTTCTATTTGACTTTTGAGTACATTTTCATAATTTTTTTCATAGCCTCCAAATCTTTCTTCTCCATCTTGTACATAAATTGGAAAATAAATCTGATTAAAAAACCCACTCAATAGATCCATAGGTTTGTTTTCAAATAAAAACATCATATCATCCATATTTAATAATGGAAAATATAATTTCAATCTATGTCTCAAATGACTACTATTAAATAACCATCTGGTTTCAATATCTTTATCAAGATTATGTTTTGAAAAAGACATTAATACTGTATCAATTTGACTATTATACTTTACTATTTGTTTCAATTTTTGAAAACTGTAGAAATATGAGTCTGCACTATTTGAAAAGTTTTTTGTATTTGATAATATTTTATCGTTAAATGCAAATTTCGTATGAGAATCACCTAGTATTAAAACATTAACATTTGAATCAAGAACAAACGGATCTACCTCTTTAAGTATCAATTTATTTACAACTGTAACTAAGGTTAATATTCCGATAATTAATAGAAATAAAAAATATATTTTTTTAATAAATAGCTTCATATCTCATTAAAACTGAAAATAAATAAACTCTTGCTCACCTCCACTAAATATTACTATTACAAAAAGTAAAGCAATATAAACAGAATACCTTATCAAACTATAGCCCATCACTCCCTCTTTATTTACTTCCAAAGCAAATTTTTTAGTCCTATTAATCCATTCAATCATTACTAATACAGCGGTAAAAAAGACAGTTGAATATAATTTAAGATCAAACTCCAGAATTGGTTTACTAAAAACAGTATAGCTAAAAATACCATTTAAATATTGAAATGCATGGGTAACATTTTCGGCTCTGAAAAATATCCATGCAAAAACGGTCATACAAAAAGTGATTATTAATAATAAAAATTCTTTAAAGGATGGGATTAGTTTTCCATTTGCAATTATATCCATATTATTACGATTACTCTTCGTTAGCAATAACGGTAAAAAATAAATAGCATTTAAAGCTCCCCAAACTATAAATGTCCAATTAGCGCCATGCCAAAAACCACTAACAATAAAAATAATAAATGTATTTCGTATTTTCATCTTAGTCCCACCTCGACTACCGCCCAATGGAATATATAAATAATCACGAAACCATGTTGATAAGGAAATATGCCACCTTCTCCAGAATTCAGCTATATCTCTTGAAAAATATGGATAATTAAAATTTTGCATTAAATCAAAACCAAATAAGCGAGATGTACCAATTGCTATATCTGAATAACCAGAAAAATCTCCATAAATTTGAAAAGTAAAAAAAAGTGCTCCTAATATTAATGTACTACCATTTAGATCTGCTGAGTTATTGAAAATTTGATTTGCAAATTCAGCACAATTATCAGCCACTACAACTTTTTTAAACAATCCCCACAATATCTGTCTCATGCCATCTACAGCCTTAACATAATCAAATTCTCTTTTATGATAGAACTGTGGTAATAAATGAGTTGCTCGTTCTATTGGTCCAGCTACTAATTGAGGGAAAAAACTTACAAATGCAGAAAATGCTATAAAATCATTAGTTGGTTTAAGCTTTCTTTTATAAACATCTATAGTATAACTTAATGTCTGAAATGTATAAAAGCTAATACCTACAGGTAAGATTATATTTAAAGAGTTACTTGAAAATTTATAATTCAAAAATGAAAATACATTATTAAAATTGTCAATAAAGAAATTGCAATATTTAAAATATCCAAGAAAACCTAAATTAACAAAAATACTAGTCCACAATAAATATCTTCTATTTTTAGGATTTTCTTCTTTACCTAATTTTAAACCTACCGTATAATCTATAATTGTACTAAATACAATTAACGATAAAAACCTCCAATCCCACCATCCATAAAATATATAACTAGCTACTACAATTAATAAATTTTGAAGCTTCAAATTATTATTTGCAACAAACCAATACAACACAAAAACTACAGGTAAAAATATTGCAAAATCAATTGAATTAAACAACATATTATATTAATTATAGTAGTTTAAAGCTTTAATTTAAATAGAAATGATTCTTTTAATCTTCAACACACCTAACGGAAAATCCATAAGATTTGCCGTATAAAGTTGTATACACACCTAATGTTGAATTTGAAAAACTTATAGTATAGGCATCAAATTCGGTATTTTCTGAACTAGACCACCAATTACCAACGGATGTTATTCTATCAAATGATCCATCATATAAATAACGGTGTCCACCAGGTAATCCATTAAAATAATACTTATTTGTAACTTCAGATTCTGTCTTCTTCCAATGTGATGTACCTTCTTCTTTTAGATTTCCGCCTGCGACTTCAACACCTCCAACATAATCGAATAATACTTCCCATTCACTTTTAGATGGAATATGCCATCCATCCGGACAAACTCCCTGATTATCGACTTCTATTAATGGCGCACCATTCATTGCTGCTGCAAAGGTATATAATGCTCCATACGTATCTCCATATTCTCCTTCATCATTATTATAAAAACAATATGCTTTATCCTCATTATTATCTTGTAATATCCCCCAAGTCTTATTATCCTCAATATAAGGAATTTCTGTTCCATCTGCATACTTTGTAACCCTTAGATTTTCTGCCATCCAAGTTTGACTACCTATAACAATAGTTTCATACACATTTCCATCAATATCAATTAATGAACCTATTGTTAATGGCTCCATTTCTTCAGATGGATTATCTGAGCATGATGAAATACTTAAAATCACTGACAAAATAATTACTAAATTTTTTAACATGGCTTTAATTATTTGGTTAAACATCATTTATTAATTCAAATAGATTAGTTTTTCGTTTTTAATACTTATAAGGTAAACTTTATATATTTAAAATCAAATCATAATTTGACTAATGAAAAAAATTCATGTAAAAAAATAGTTTTTAAAACACTTCAAGACAACCTAAAATAAGAACATCAAACTCCAACAGTCTCGAGAAATTACATTTTAAATTCTATCATATGTTTCTATAAGCCTTATCTCCTTCTGTATACTGCATATACCAATTACTAACATCGACTCCTAATGATTCTAATACATTATGGGGCTTTACAAAAATTGGTTTATCTTTTAACGTATAATCAATGAATCCTGAGGATTGTGTTACTTTTAATAAGTTTTTATCCATTAAAGACAAACTAATTGACACACAACCCTTTTGCTTTAAAAAATGAGTCAAATATGCAATTAATTCCCTTGAGAGCATTTTATCAGGACCAAAATTTGGCATGTAAACAATTCTACCTCTATTATATTTTTGCTTAACTTTATGGATATAACACACACTATATCCAATAAACTTTTCGTCTTTATATATTTCAAATCCATGAGATTCATTAACAGGACATTTCATTAACCATTTAATGAAGTTCGCAGTCATGAATTTCTCCATATATGTTTTATGGATATATGGGATATCTTTATTTACATTATTTATATCAACTTCTTTAATTTTCAGAATACTTTTTAATTTTGGTGTTCTTTTTAAATAACTTTGCAACATAATTGTTAGGTTACCTAATCTTTTATACAGCGTCCTATTCTCCAACGAAACAAAGTATTTCAGAGGTTTAATCAACTTCATACAAGTATGAGAACAACCTATATTTGTTAATCCAAACATTGAGTACATAGATTGAGCTGTATCAGATCCCTCAATTGTCAGATTAAATTCACCATGCTGTAAAACCTTCTTAAATAGTTGTATACCTGCTAATCCTTTATAACCATCTTCGATTTTCCAGGACATAGGAATTACTCCCTCAATTTCCTTGTCTCCATATTTATATATACTGGATATAAATCCAATCATACCAACAATACGACCATCCTTATTTTCTGCAACATAACCATTAAATTTATCAGGATCATCAGGATCTTGCAGCAACCAATTTAATTCAGACACACATTTACGTTTCTTATACAGATTTTGTAATTGAAACAAGTCAGAAGCGCTTACTAGTCTAATTTTTTCAGACATTCTTACTTAAATATTTGAGATAAAAACACTAATAGTTGTTCTCCAATATAATCTTCACCTTTTGAATTAAGATGCCCCCCATCATATGTATAATCATGAACCAATGTATAACAAGTATCGTTACCAACTTTCACAAACTCTCTTAGTCCATTGGGTTTTGTTGATTCATATAATGCAATATCAAATATTGGAGCAGCATTTTGATATTTCTCTTTTAATAATTTATTAAACTTATTTCGTACAATATTATCTTCAATACCAATAGACTTCCCTATTAATTTCTTAATAGTTGCTTTTATACCAGTTTGTAATTTTCTTAATGGAACAGTAGTATGGATAAAAATAATATCCGGATATTTTTGAGATAGAGCATCCATTGTCTCTGTATATTTTTGAAATACAGCTTCCACATTCGTTCCTTGCTTAAAATCCACATAGCAAAATTTAAAAAATGACACGTCAACATTTTTTAATAATTCACTACTAATCTTCAATTCAAAATCCTTAATTTTTGAAAAAGGATCTCCATTACGTCCAATATTAGAATGCAACAAATAACCATTAGTAAAAACACTATCTTTGTTATCATCAATTGATATAACATTCAATCTAAAATTATTCTTATCCAAAATTCTGGAAACCCCACTAAGAATATTTTTTCCAACGGACATGTGACCAAAATAAATTTTCTTTGAGGATAAAATATCTATATCCGTTTTCTTTATATTCAACAGCTTAGTTTTTTTTATCATATCAAACTCCTTGTCTTTTTTTTGATTACAAGAACTAATCAAGAAAAGTATAAAAACAAAATAAATGCAAGTACGTACCATACTAATTTACTCTTTTATTTAATATTATATTCAAATATTCATGTAATGGCCAAAATATAATAATAACCTTACTTAAACTTTCGATGATTATAACCTAGAAATATTAATCCTGACCATCTTCTTCTAATAATTACCAACTCCATAATTATTGGAATAAAAATTCCCATTGAGAAACTTATTACAAATATGACCAAATCATTACTAGAAGTTTGTATACCTTTTAACATCATTCTTGAACTAGCAGAACCAAATAAATGCAGTAGATATATACTATAACTATAGTATCCTATTTTACTTAAAATTTTAGATTTAAAACGAAATAGAACAAATAAAAAAGTAGAACAAATCCCATTTATTAATGCTAATAAACCATATCGTCCATTACTAATTTCTACCAAATTAAAATAATTCAGATGGTGTATTAACATACCTAAAAACAAGACTACAAACAGGAACTCTTTCAATTTTTTATTTGCTATCCACTGTCCTTCAAATCTTTTTAAACCACAACCAATAATGAAAAATGGCAGCAAATAAAATGCTCTGTTTAAACTAAAAAAATTACCAAAAGGATTAAACATATAGATAATACAAGAAATCAAGAAAAGAAAAATCCAATTCAACCGGCTTTTCATTATTCCATAAAAATCAATGAAAGAGACTAATACAAATATTAAAAACATTGCTTGAAGAAACCAGAAACGACTATAAGGGAAAAAATAAATCTTCCAAATGCTTGTAATATTTTGTACACTATTTACTCCTGGAATATAACATTGTAGTAAAAACTGTATTGTTCCAATAGAAATAAGTGGTAACAATAACCTTCTGGCCTTCCCATTATAAAAATAACTTAGTTTTGTATTCTTATCCACAGGACGTATTGAATAAACATAACCTGAAATGACAGTAAAAAGAGGCATCCTAAGATGTATTAAGGCTACATACAAATATCTTCCAAAAGATTGATCACTTAACCTCATTCCTTCAAAAGCATTTTCACCGATAACATGCCCCATTACCATTAATAATAAAGCTATACCTCGAATTGTTTCTATTGATTCATCTTTATTCTTATCCAAGCTTAATAATGATTTACCTATATAATAGTTTAAATGTAAACTTATATCATTTAATATATTTATTAATTAAATCTACTGTTTGATCAATATGGGAGGTTTTCGACATCCCTACAACAACAGATTTAATCTGGGGATACTGACCAATAAACTCAAAGGCTTCTTCTGGAGGTATTGCTCCGGCAGCCAATGTACTCATTGGTATAAAATTCATCCCTGGTTTCTGTATGGCTTCAATAGTTTTTTCCAAGGAGGGATTTAAGTAAAAACCTGTCTTATTAAAGGCTGCCATTATCAAATAATCATCCCAACCTCTATTATCTAAATGTTCTCTTAACATGGGAACATTTTTAGAAATTAATCCCCCTGGAACTTCATATTCTTTTTCAATATGCTCACGAAATACATCAAAAGCCTCATCACAACCTAATCCTAAAGCCAAATCAACAAGTGCATCGTGCATAAATACAGCTCCAATTTTATGTCCTTTAAAAGGCAACATTTCAATATCAATTAAAATCTTTATCATTTTATAAAGATTACCTCCAACAAGACCTGTCATCCCAGTTAGCATCATTGACAAACTTTTCCCTGTTCCTGCTTGTGAAAGAAGATCTGTTAAAACATTAAACATTCCCTTCTCATTTGCCTGTCGAACATACTTTACAATATAAGGTAGTAAAGGATAGATCGTAAAATCATTTTTTAAAACAGGATCTTTAGCAACAATATCAAGTATTACTTTTGACCGGGGATGTGTTGACATCATCATTGCCTTAACACCTTTACTGTGCGCATATCTTAAAACCTCAACTAACGCACTCCGGTTCTCAAATTTTTGTTGTTTTGCATTGCCTCGTTCTTGTGATAAATGATCAACACCAAAAAGAGGATTATGCCCCAATAATATTTTATCTAACTGCTTCATATATTCAAATTAAATTTAAGTAACCTAGTGTTTTCTTTAATTATTTTGAATAACAAATTGTCCTATCTTGAATATTCTTATTTAATTAAACAACACTGTAATATCAAAATATGTCCTTGGTTATTATTAACTCGAGGTTTGTTTAGATAATCTTAACTGGCTTTCCATCTTCTTTTGCAGATTCATAACAAGCATCAACAACCTTCTGTATATGATACCCATCTGAAATAGAAGGACTTGTTTGTCTATTTTCTTTTATTGCATTTACAAACTCAATATCCTGGTTTGTAAATTTAGCACCATTGATATCTATACAAACACCTGAAAATAGATCATTTGCGGATAAAAAAGTTTTGCCTTCCTTATAATCTCCTACTGGATTATCTAAAAATAAATCAATAGTATCATCCGTAATAATTAGATTACCGTTCTCACCCAAGATTTCTAATCTCAGTTCCATCTTTCTCTTAAAACGAACACTCCATGAAGAATCGATCCAACCTTTTAATCCAGACTGAAAGTTTAAATTCACATGAGCAAAATCCTCGATACCAGGAGAATAAACTGACAAAACATCTGCATTTACTCTTTGAATCGGACCAAAATACCAATAAAGCAAGTCTAGCAAATGAGAGCCTTGACTTTCTAAAACTCCTCCACCAGACACCTTAGGATCATAACGCCAACCTTTCCCTTTTTTAAATAACTGTGAAACATAAACAGTACCTTTAACATTTATTATATCCCCGAGAGCTTTTGCTTCAATAATTTTTTTGCCCGTTTTAAAACTATCAATATTTCTGGCCATATAGCCAATCATATTTGTTAATTGCCGTTTTTCTAGTTCTTCTAATAAAACCTCAGCATCCGGAGCCTTAACTGACAATGGTTTTTCCATTAAGAAAGGAATATTATGCTTTACACATTCCAATGCATTGTCTATGTGAAATCCGACAGGACTGCCAATCAATACGCCATCAATGTTTTCTTTATTAAGCATTTTTTCAATACTCTTATATACTTTAATATTAGGATTAAGCATATTCAATGGTTTTGCAGGAAACATTGAAGGATCAACTACTGCAACAACTTCACTATCGGGCAGTGAATTAAAAATAGCAGCATGCATTAAACCCATTCGACCTAAACCGACTATTGCAATTTTGAGTTTTGGTTTATCCATATTTGATATTTTTATTTTAATTATTTGTCTTTAATAAAACCTATAGAAATTGGTTATAAATTACTTTATATTCTTTAGCAATATGATCCCAACCATACTCCTTTAGAAATCTATCTTTAGCTTTTTGAGCTCTTTTTTTCATCTCTTCCGGATGAGATAATGCCCAGGATACTTTTGTTGATATATCATTTACATCTTTAACTCTAAAGTAAAGAACCTCATCATCATTTAAAATATCTTTATTACCAACAATATCGCTACATACTATTGGACTATTTACAGTAACAGCTTCCATTAACATCATAGACATAGCTTCTACGTAAGAAGGATAAATGAACAAAGTTGCCTTAGACAAGTAGCTCAACAATACCTTTTTGTCCTTTATCATACCTAAAAAAGTAACATTTAAATCACCTTTTAAAACATTAAGCTCTTCTGAGTAGGACTTGATTTGCTCCATATCTCCTGCAACAATTAAATGTCCTTTATAATTTATTTTATTTAGAGCAAGAAGCAAATCATGTAAACCTTTGGAACGTATTATCCGCCCGGCAGCAAAAAATATGTAATCTTTATATTTTATTTCAGGAAGAGATTCCTGTTCCACAGGAGTAATCCCATTTGGTATCAATTGAGCATCTAGTTTAAATAAGTCTTTATATTTCCTTTTTTCAAATTTTGAAACACAACATAATTGGTCCGCTTTTTTTACATAAAATTTATTGTTTGCTTTCCAAAACCATTCAAATTTTTTCCATTTATCAACTATATTAAAACTTCCATGCGTGGTTAAAATAACTTTGTATTTTGGTTTTAAAAAGAGTAAAGTAAAGGCCGCAAAACTATTATGAAGATGTATTACATCATAATCACCTTTAAAACGTGCATGCAATGCTGATACAAAGTAATACCAGAAACCATTTAATTTTAAGAATGGTAGCTTTTTAAAAACTTTTTGATATACACCATTATAGGGCCCAGATTTTAAATGTGTATGTGAGGAAATTGAATAAATATAGAAATCAAAATCATTCTTTAAATTATTTATAATATGTTCACCAGCTGTCCCTGCACCAACAAAAGAAGGAAGTCCTTTTATACCAATAACTGCTACTTTAGGCTTTCTATGCATTGTCTATAATTTTTAAATAGTTTTCTGTAAAACGATTTATGCTATATTCATTTTTAATCTTTAAATAAGACTTTGAACCAAAATCTTCTCTTACATTTTTATTTAATATTAATTTAGTCAATGATTTTGCAAATCCGTCAATATCTTTCACTTGATGTACAAATCCATTGAAATTATTTTTAATAAGTCTTGAATTATCACCAACATCAGTAACTATGCATGGTAAAGAATAACTCATTGCTTCCATTATTGTATTAGAAATCCCTTCGAACAGAGAAGTTGATATATAGATATCAGCCTGCTTGTAATAATCTAAGACGTTTAAAGGATTTATTTTTACTGATACATATTTTTCAATATTCATTTCCTTTATCCATCTTCGTATCTCTTCTTCTAAAACACCCCACCCAATTATTGTATAATGAACATTAATTATTCCTTGTTCTATTATTTGACTATATGCTTTAATAGCAGTATAATAATCCTTTTGTGGCACAAATCGACCCACTGTCAGGACTTTCACATTGGAGCTATCTTTTCTCTCTATCTGATCCGGGAAAGAAATACAATTGGGAACAACACGTATTTTATCTGGTTTAAATTTTCGCTTTGCATATAATTCTGCTCCAGAATAGTTATTAAATATTGTTAGAGAATTAAACCTGTTGTGAAGAATACGTTCAATTCTTTCTTTTTTCGGATTTAAGATAGCATTACGTATGCCTCCGATTCTTACCTGAACACCTGCTAACAAACCTACAAATCCACAAACAAAATTACCTTTAAATAAATAAGATATTAAAATATCAATATTTTTCATTCGCAAAATCTTATAAACCAAGAATGATTTAACAATAAAATTTCCGTGAAGTACCCGAATCGGAATATGGTTTTCTTCAATAAATTTTTTATTCCTGTCATGTATTATGTCCTTAAATACAATAACCGATACATTATGATAGGGACTAAGTGTATTTGCTAATATTAAAGCTTGTTTCTCAGCTCCACCGGCCACAAGATCTTTGGAAAGAATACAAATATTTTTTTTTATTTGACTCATAAATCCGAACTTTTATAGAACAGTGATTATACACTCTTTAATTTAATTCAAATAGATACAACTCTCTTAAATTTATTACGAACCATTGGAAAAACTCCATCAATATTTGCCTTTAAAATGTATTCACTTGTTTTTGAGTTAACACTGATTCTAGGTAAAGCATGTATGAAATTCTTATGCGCAGGAAAAATATTTGCTAATCTTGTGGTTGTTCCTGTTAAAAAACCTATATCTCGTGCCATATTAAATTCTCGAGTTCCAACCTGACCGGCTTTTCCAAAAGGATAACAAAAATGTTTAACAGTCTTACCAATCTTAGACTCGATTTCTAATTTTGACTTCATGATTTCAGTGTAACAGTCTTCTTTTGACAAATTTGCCAAGGATAAATGATTAACAGTATGGGCCCCTATAGTAACCAATGGATCTCGCGATAATTTGATAATCTGATCCCATTTCAACGCCATATCCTTTACATATGAATGCAGATCAATATTAAATGTTTTAAAAAATGAACCTAATTCTTGTTTATCCATTTTCAACATCTCAGTACGTATCTCATAAAATGCCATTTCTTTTTGATATAATGTTTTACAAGAAATACGATCTAGAAATGGATAATCTTTATGTTTTAATGTATCATTCTTCAACAACAGATCTTCTAAAGCATACCACCAAAGTAGAATACAATTATTTGGAAAACAGATAGTAATATAAATGGTAAATGGGATATCATTCTTTTTAAAAATAGGGAACGCATAATTATAATTGTCCGAATACCCATCATCTAAAGTAAAAACAACGAACTTTTTGGGTAAGTTACTATTCGTCAATCCTTCATATAGGTCATCAAGAGAAATTATATTATATAAGTTCTTTTTATAAAATTGAATTAATTTTTCTAGATGTTCAGTTGTAATTTCCAGGGATTGATGATTATGAATTCTATTTTCCTTTAATGAAGGCAATACCCTATGTAACATTAATATATGACCATTCCCCCCATATATCCCTTTTGTAATCTTCCTTATACCAGAGTATTCAATAACGGGAGAAACTATCTTAGCTAAGTTCTTAATTAAGAAATTATTCATCAACTTAAACAAATAGGTATTATATCTTTATTTAAAAACTAAATACTAATGCAACAATTCTAAATAAAGTTCTTTTGTTTTATTTCCCATGCTTTCTATACTGAAATTTTCTTTGATTTGAAGTTGTGCTTTTTTTGAGAATGAAGCTCTTAATTCATCGGACTCAATCAACTTCATCAATGCAGAACTAAATGCTGTTTTTGACATCGGTTCAATTACCAATCCATTTTCGTTATTTATTATCAACTCATCGGTGCCTCCTCCTTTTGATGCTATTACACTTTTACCCAAAGCCATATATTCAATTAAGGAGTTAGATATCCCTTCAAGGTGATTATTTGAATTGGTTAATAAAACTCCAATATCAAGAATATTAATTACAGACTCTACATTATTAATATTTCCTGTAAAAACTATTCGATCATTTTCAATATACTTCTGCTCAAATTCTTTTTTTGATTCCCCATCTCCAATTGCAAGAAATGTAACATCTTCTTTTATTATACAAATTTCGTTGGCTACTTCCAAAAAATTAGAATAATCCTTTCTGGGATGAAAAGCAGCAACCATTCCAATAACTATTGATGTTCTTATTGAATATTTTGAACGTATTGCATCAACATCTTCCAAATTACCTAAACGACTAAAGTTAAAACCATTATAAATTACTTTACCTCTATCTAATGGTGCTTTATATGCTTTTAGACCAGCATATGAGTTTGATAATACAATATTTGAAAAGGGGAACGTTATCTTAGCTCTTAACCATTCAGATCCATATTTTTTACATTTAGCATTTGTAACCATAGCATTTACAAATGCTATCTTTTTAAAATGTGCAATTAAAAAGGTATAAATAGAAGGCATTGATCCCCAGCTATGTATTACTTGAGGATTAAACTTATTAATAATTTTTAAAATCCTAAAAAAAACAAATGGATCTTTTTTAATCTTTCTCTTTAAAACAACAAGTTCCGTATGCTGCAAACCATATACTTCCGGATAATCAATTTTATCTCTTAAAATAACTAATTTAGTTTTTATATTACTCTCTGTATCAAAATATCTAAGAAGTTCCATCAGCCTTCTTTCCTTGCCTCCTTTCATTAGGTTGTCTGTAATTATAAAAACTCTCATTTCTATTTATTATTATTGAGTATAAAACCTGACAATGAGTCAGAATAGGATTTATAATCAAAATATTTTTTACCTGCTTTATATGAATTTTCTCCGACAATATTTGCCAAAGCATTATTTTTATATACATGTAGCATCATTTTACTGTATAATGTAATATCATAATCTTTACAATAAAAAGCAGAATCATCATTTAGATAATTTATTATCTCTCCAAAAGGAGTTGTAATTATTGGTCTTTTTGAGGCACAATATTCAGCTATTTTTTGAGGAAATCTGGCAATGTCTTGCTTGGTGTTTCTTAGTGGAATTAATAATGCATAAGCGCTTTTATATGCCTGAATTAATTCTTCATTTGTCAATCCAGTTTGTATAATAATCCTATCTTCCAAATTATCAGATGCAATTCTCTTTTGATACTCATCTATCTCTTCTATACTACCATTTATAATGAGTTGCAATTTGATGTCTTCAACTTCTTTTTCTATCAACTTGAATGAGTCTATGATAAAATCAATAATCTCTGTATATCCAACAGATCCGCAAAAAAGAAAGCATTTATGATTACTTGTTATTAGAGGAATTTTATCATAAGCCTCAAAATCAACTATTGGAGGGATTATAAAACAAGGTTTTTGTGGATAACTTTTTCTTACCTGATTAATTAATTCCTGACTTATAGTAATAATCCCGGTAAAATATTTAAATGAGTTCTTATCCAGCAATTCATCATTAACTTTATCAAAATAGGATTTAGACATGGTAAAAGAGGATCTTAATTCAAAATATACCAAGTACACTGGAATTTTAAATAGCTTTGAAAAAAACGACCAAAATTTAACATATAAATACTTGTATGAGTATAGTATAATAGCATCAACTTTTTTAATTCTAAATACGATCCAAATAAATTCTCTAATAAATCCAAATGCTTTAGCATATATTTTTAAAATTCTACTATTAGGAGAAAAAACATATGGTGAAGTAGTAAAATAATCAACACCATGCATAACTCCTTTTTTAGTAAGCAAATAATTTAAATCATTCTTCTTAAGAAAGGTATGACTAATTACTGTAAAAGAAATATCAGCTCTTACTACAGCTCTTGCCATTAACATTAACTTTTGGACGGAGGCTGTTCCATACGGAAATCCACATAAACCGAGTGAATATATATTACGTTTTTTATTAGACATATCTATTTATTCTATAGAAATTGCATTTACTACTTAACTCCATTTAATTTGACTAGTGAATTAACATTATTATCTGTATTTATAATAGGTAAGTAAGTATACCACGTAAAATAATGGAATAAATGGCATTACTATAAGTTTAAGTTTAACTCCCAATATTTTATTATAAATTGAAAGAGAAGTATTCTTTTCTAGCCAACCATTTCTAAACATGTTTAAAACATCCTTTAAAAACAACTTTATGTTACCTGTTTTTAGTATGTATTTATAATTTGCATTTATGTGCCATGTTAAATAATGATAGAGCGTTTTTGAACTTAGTGCAGGATTTTTTTTTGATTTCTGAATAATTGAAGTAGAATCATTAGTATAATAGTTTCTAAGAGCAACATTATGACAAGCCACCTTATATCCCTCATTTGCGATTGAGAACCAAACATAACTTAAAATATAGGATCCTCTGCTTGATTTTAAATCGGGGAATGGGTATTTCTTCAATACTTCAGTCCTAATCATACCCCATTTTTCACCTACTATCTTATGTTTATATTTAAGCTCTAAATTGTTACTTATTAATGGATCTTGAGGGAATTTATTTCCTACAATCTCTTTTGTATAGGGGTCCCTGCACAAAACATTTATTCCACTGTAGTTATTTCTTTCATCTTCTGGGATTTCATTCCAAAGTCTCAAAAAAGTCTCTAACGTTTCAGGTAAAAAACTATCATCTGCATCTGCTGGCAAAAAGAATTTTCCCTTTGCATGTTCCAATGCCAAATTCCAGGCTAAATGTTTGCCCTTGTTTTTTTCATGTTTGAGCACCGTAACATTTAAATCCGTATTGTGTAATAGTTCATTTAATTTATTTTGCAGATCATCAGGAGAAGCATCATCAACAATTATCCATTCAAAATCTTTAATAGTTTGATTTATAACACTTTCATATACTCTATGTATAGTTTTTTCGCATTTAAAAGCAGGTGTAAATATTGTAAATGTGTATTTATGTTGGTGCATAATTCAAGTTTTACATTGTTTACAATACATTTATAGTGACAATAATTAATTCAATTCTTTGATATTAAATAATCGATATTATTATTGAATTAAACATATATTCTTGATTCTATATATTCCAATAATGCCGATCAACTTCTTCCTGATATTTTCGTCCTAAGTTTTTATTTGGAACTCCCACAGCAATATCATTATCAGGAACATCAGATGTTACAACACAGTTTGCTCCAACAACTGAATTATTTCCTATACAGACTCCACCAACGATGATAGCACCAGGTGTAAACCTTACATTATCACCAACAACAGGAGCTTTGCCTTTTTCATTACTAAAAGTAAGATTATGCATAAGTGTAACATTATTACCTAACACAGTTTTAGAATTTACAACCAAACCATAACCATGATTAATTTTACACCCATAACCAATTTTTACACTAACAGGTAATTCTACGCCGCAAGATTTACAAATACTCTTATATTTTCTATGGGCAATAAAAGAAAGAAAAAACACCTTGTTATGTATTAAATAATGGGTTAATCTATTCCAAAACATCAATCTATACAATCGAAAACTTAAATAGGTTTTGATAAAAGATTTAAAGCTAATACTCCCATTATATCTGTATAAATCACTTTTAATATAATTAATAAGCTTTTCCATATTTACTATACGATAAATAGGTTAAGTTCTAAATCCCTATAAACTTATTGTTGGGTATCTTTAATTCCCTTTCTTTTACAACTGTTTTATTACTTTACATGGACTTCCTGTTGCAATAACATTAGCAGGTATACTCTTGGTTACAACACTATTTGCTCCTATAAGAGAATTCTCACCAATAGTAACTCCTTTTAAAATTACTGAATTCATACCGATCCAAACATTATCTTTTATTATAACTTTTTTTGGGGGGCCACTTCTAAAATCCTTTCCATGAAAGTCCGTATCTGTAATTATTGCATTTGCTCCACATAATAAATTATTTCCAATTTCAACGCCAACTTCAGCAATTATGGAGTTACCACTAAAACCACAGTTATTACCTATTTCAATCTTTACTTTATCACCTAATACACTTATCATACAAGGATGATTTAATCCTAGTGCATTACTTCCATAACGAGATCTAAAACGACAATTATTCCCAATTATCAACTTTCCAGTTCCTCTTATATTAAATTTTGGAGAACCATAAAATTTTATCTTCTGACCGAGTTTAATCCCATAACATCGATAGTGAAATCTTAAGAAAACATTATGTAATCCACCTATAGTAGTATCCTTATAATAGATTAATTTATTAATGATTATTCTATAAAAATTCAACATTAATTTACTTTTAATTTATGATAATCATCCCTTATTTCCAGATATGCCAAACTAATATCATTTGCAATTTTTTTAGGGTCATGTCTTTCTAAAGCTGTCTTTTTTGCATTACTTCCTATTTCCTGAGCCAGTTTTTCATTAATAAATAATTCATTGATAGTAGAAGCCATAATCCATGGATCTCCATCTTGAATTAAAATGCCATTTTTATATTGCGATATATAACTTCCTGTTCCTCCAACATTTGTAGCAATACATGGCATACCTATCAACATTGCTTCCGCTAAGCCATTCGGACTATTTTCTATACGTGATGCTTGAATATATATATCTGATTGACAAAGCAATAATGACAATTCCTGTTCTTTAAGAGAACCAACAAGTTCTATATAATCTTTAACATATTGGAATTCTTTTTTATACATATTAACCAGAATGCTATTACTTGATGAACCTGCAATTTTCCACTTAAAATTCAAATTTTGATCTTTTAAAATTTTTGCAGCTTCTAAAACAGTCTCAAATCCTTTATAAACATTATCTCTGATTGTTGTTACTAATAAAATGGAATTTGAATTATCTCTCTTTTTATTCCAATTTATTTCATAGAAGTGGTCTCTAATTACTCTGTTTATCACAAAATATTTCGACTTAGGACTTATTAATCTTGTTATATTTTTATCCCAAAATGTTCGCCCAAAAAAATAATTGATATTACTTATCATATTTAACTCCCTTTCGCTCCTTAATTTATAATATTCATAATATTTAAAGAGACTTCTTGGAATCTTAACCTTTGCCTGCCTTACAACATCAATTCCACTGAAAAACTTATATTGATATACACTCAGCAACCCTTGAATTGACATTACTACTGGAACATCTACATGTTGAGCAACTAATCCATAATTTTTTTCACTTCCATGAATATGAATAACATCTGGTTGTACTTTTTGAATTATATCAATATATTTCTTTAATTGAAAATCATCATTTTCCTGTTCATATTTTTTTACGAATAACTTCCTTTTGATTCTATTAGCTTTTAATGATTTCACGGAGTAATAATTTGTTCCATCAATGCAGAATTCCTCATCACGGTCTCCATTAAACACGACCGAAACCTTAACATTACTAGAATTTTGTTTGATCGCTTTCTCCAACGACATTATCCAACCCCCACCAAAAATTTTCTTCTTTAATTTTGAAGCTGCTAAAGAAGGAGTGTTTGTAAACCAAAGAACCTTTATATCATTCATTTTTTTAAATCTTTACTAACACACTTTGTTTTTATAATATTTTTTAAATGGAAAGGTCCTATTATTGGACCATACCAATTAGTCAAAATAGTACAAAGTATAATACTTTCAATACCCCACTTTAAGTATTGTACAAAAAATAAGACTAATGGTATATAAATCAATGAACATATTACTGATAATATCATTTGTATTTTCACTTCACCTATTCCATTTGCTAATGAAGAATATATTCCTCCATACGATAATGTGATATTATAAATCAACATTAAGACAGATAGTTGGAATGGAATATGGATTGAATCCCCAACCCAAATTTTATATATAAAACTTGAAATTGCCAATAAAAAACATCCCAATACACTTATAATAATAACGCCTCGATTAAGTTTACGGATTAAAGATTTTATCCAATTTATATCATTTAAAGTCCACGCCTCAGTAAAAGCAGACCACATAGGGGTTAAAACAATACTAAAAACCATATTAATTACTCCAAAGTATTTAAATGCAATTGTATATGGCGTCACTTGTGCTGGTCCAAAAAGTTGAGTAATTAATATATTAGCAGACTGATATCTTATTATCCGTCCAAATGATATTAAAAAAAAATTAATTCCTAGTGATAATATTTGTCGTGCATACTTTAAATCAACATATTTAAATTGCGGCCTAATATCTTTGTAATCATTTAGAAAAAAATAAATAGTTGATACTAATAAAATCAATAGCGGCACAATAGATTGCACTAACGCAAGTGCCATTAATGATCCTGAACCCAACTTTGATAGTACAAAAATTATAATTAATACAATAAAATTTCCAATTGGACCATATGATATTGCCAATGCAGATCTCTGATAAGCATATAAAATATTTGTAAATAACTGTAAAAAGAACCGTATAAAAAATGATGAGAATACTATTAATACGATTGGTGAAAGATCACTAACTGTATTTACGTCTGTATTTAATATTTTGTACCAATTTAGGAATGGATGTATAATTAAATACATACAAAGCATAACTGCTAAAATGAACCCCAAAATTGCATAAGAAGTACTCACATACTTTTTAGCTAAGACCAAATCTTTATTTGAAATAGCTTCTGTTAGTTTATTTCTGAGTCCCTTACCTAAACCAACATCCATGAAACTAATCCATACAAACAGAGAACTCATTGTTAACCAGATTCCATAGCGAGTCTGATCAAGATAATTAAGAGTAACGCTTATTAACAAAAAACCATTAACAATACTTAATCCTTTAACACCAAAAGACGCAATAATATTTTTTTTTGCCACAACAGAACGCTCGTGGCCTTTAAAAATCGAACTAATAAATTTGTTATTTTTAAATTTTTCAGTCCAATTTTTCATATTCAACTTTTGTATTATTTATTAATTCTTTATTAAAAATTAAAACCAATAAAATTCCCATATTAAAAATATCAAAAAACACGATAGTCAAATTGGACATAAGAAACATTGACCACCCCAGCAATGCTCCATAAATTTTTGTTTTCCTGGCATCTCTATATAAACTAAGTGTTAGTAAAATAAGGAAAAGCATATATATCCCCCCACCTATATAACCATAATAATAAAACAAAGAAAGATAACCAACATGAATCTGAGAAGATCTGCCATGTAATGCTCTAACTAATTCTACATCTCTACTTTCATTTTGTCCTTTTACTCTTATACCGTGCAAATTACCTTTCCCCCAAACCTTATTTTTATAAAATAATTTATCAAATATCTTAACTGCCAACAATCTGGTTCCTGCACCCGAACTTTGAAATGATCTGTTTTTTTCAAGCAAGCGCTCATTTACAAACTTCTCAGTATCAAAGCCAATAATCGGAGCAGCCATAAGGAATCCTCCGATAATCAAACTTACAATTAAAGTTAATCGCATCACTGTCTTAATATTAATTTTCACATTTAAGGGAATTAATAGTAAAACCATCAAAAAATTCAAGAGGATAAATCTTGATTTATTCAACAATGCACATACAAAACCATAAAAGAGCAATAAATAAGCATTCTTGCTTGATTTTTTAAGTTCCAGATCAACCAGTACCGCTAAAATTGGAAAAAAGCTCAAACCAAAATATGTTATTCTCTCACCCCAAGTATATATAGATTCTAACCTAACCCCTTCAATTCCACTATTTAAATCTGTATCCACATGGGTTTTAGCTAAAAACGAAGGAGAAATAGCTTGCTGTAATAGTTGGACAATAAAAGCCAATACTATTATCCAAAAACTTATTTTAATTAGATACTTATATTGCTTTTTCTCTAAATCTACATTCTCAATAATAATAAAGGCAAGGAATCCGGCTACACCAAGATGTTTTCTAAAAAACTCATTATTAAGTTGTATTCCTACCAAGTAAAAATCAGAAATTATTGTATACATTACAAATATCCCATAGATCCATACATAAAGCGGAACTTTAAGTACACCTCTCTGATACCACAATAGCATAAAGGTTAGAAGAGTCGGAACAAGAAATGCAGGACCGATTCCTTTACCTATTGCTTTTTCAACCAACATAGAATATATTGGCGCAATAGCCAACAAAACATAAAAATAAAACGCAACTGTTTCAGGAATTGATTTCTTCTTTAACATATGTTGCTATTAGAGATTACCCAAAATAAAAGTTGTTATATTTTACTATTTCCTATCATCATAATAGCCATAACCATCCTTTTTAAGTTTTGCAATATCATTCAATACTACGCAAGACTTGATTCCTTTATTAATTAGATCCTGCTGTAATGATTTAAACTCGGATTTAGGCGAAATTTTCATTCTTAGAATAATCATACTAAGATCACTATGATTTATCAGATGATATCCATCTGATATTAATCCGATTGGAGAAGTATCAACCAATATATAGTCGTATTTCTCTTTGAGCTTTTCAAACAGAACTTTTGTTTGATCTGATGAAATTAATTCGCTGGGATTAGGAGCTAGCTCACCAGATAATATAATATCCAAGTTCTTGTTTTTTGTATGACCAATTACTTCTTCCATTGTAGCTTGCTGACTAATAAACTCTGTTAGTCCTGCCTTTTTACTATATTCAGTATATTCTGATAAGTACTTACTAAATTGGTTCTTTCTTAAATCAAATGCCAGCAATATTGTTTTATAACCCGAATTTGCAAACGTAATGGCACTATTTAGGGCTACGAAGGATTTTCCCTCACCTCCTACAGAAGAACTTATCAATATCGTTTTACAACTACTATCTTTAAAAAAATATTTAAGACTAACATTTAAATGTCTGAAGTTTTCAGAAACCTGTGTTTGAGGATATCTCTCAACAACATTTTCACATCCTTTATTATTATTTGAAATCTTACATAATACAGGTAATTCAATATTACTCTCTGCTTCAGGTACAGTTGAAAATGTAGTTTGCGTTAGCTCTTTAATTCGGATAAAAATAGCAGGAATAAATAAACCAAGAAAAAGAGCAATCATATAATTTAAAGTCTTTTTCGGAGAAATTGGTCCAGATCCAACAACGACAGACGGTTCAATTATTTCTGTATCTGGCTGATAAGATGCTTTAGCTATTTCTGCTTCTGCCCTTTTTTCAAGCAAATATGTATATATTGCGTCATTTACATTAAATTTTCTTTCAATACCGATTAAAGTTCTTTGGGTAGCAGGAAGTTTTCGTATTTCACTATTCAATCTACTTATCCTGGAATTCAGATCTGCCAATTTAATAGCATTTGTTTCTTCATAATATGAAATATTTTCAGAAACCATTTTTCGTAGATTTTCTATTCGAATATTTATTTTCTTTAAATAAGGACTTTTCCCTTGATTATTCTCTATAAAACTAACACGCTCACCATTAAGCCTAATAAGTTCATCAATTAAATTATTAAGCATCGGATCATTAATACCCATTGCTGATGGAGCTATTAATTCATTAAATTCTTTATTCTGATTGAAGTAATTCTTAACATATTGATAATATTCCGTATTAACATTTAAAATTGCTTTTTGGCTTTCCAATTCCCTCATTTCTTCAATAAACTGACCTGATTGCATAGATATATCAGTAACTTCATTTCTGGTTTTAAATGATTGTAGATTTTGCTCCGCTCTTGCTAGTGAATCACCTATAATTTCTAACTGATCATTAATGTATTCAATGGTACGCACTGAAGTATGTTTTTTTCTTTCAAGGTCTCGATTTACGTATGTAGCTGTAAGAGTATTCAAAAAGTCTATTGCCTTTACCGGATTTTCTGTCTGTAATTTAATTTCTGCAACTGTAGCTTCTAAATCAGGAGGAATTACAACCAACTTTCGTTTATAATTTCTTACTAAAGCCCCGTTTGTATTTATATGAAACGAGTACTTTTTATCTTTTATATCTTCGAAATCAACACTCGAGTTTAATAATATTTTAAATCTCATATAATCAGAATAAATATATTTATCAAAATCTACATGTTCTTTAAAATGTAATTTTGGTACTCTTTGAACTACATTTCCTGAAACGAAACTATAAATACCAACATCCTCCTGATCCATGGTGATCTCACATGTAGAACTATCAATAATTTTAATGTAAAAAGTCGAACTAATAGGTTGTTGATAATTTTTATCCAGTATTATTAAAAAAGGTGATGATTTATATAATTCACGTTTAGAAAATAATTCATGTTCAAAATAAGAAATTTGAAAGTCAAGTTTCTCAATGGTTTCACTGATTAATGGAGTCGATTTTAGTGCCAACAATTCATTAGCAAAACTTTTATTGTTTGAAATAAACCCAAATTCGTTTAATAACTGTGCAGATGCATCTGCTAATCCACCACTTTCTTCATTAATCACAACGGATGTTGATACTTCGTAAACCTTAACGCTATATTTATTAAATGCATATGCAAAAGCTAATGATACTATTGAACAAAGAGCAATAACAAGCCAATGCTTTTTTACAAAACGAATAAAATAGTTAACATCTAATGTTTCATGAGTGCTAATCTTCTTCATAAAGATAATTTGTCAATTATTAATTTTGGATTGCGTTATACACTAAAAGTGCAGTAGTAATAGTAGAGAATATTAAAGATATAGGCGTTGAAATAACTGGCCACTTGGAAGAACTTCTTGGTTTCACATAAATAACATCCCCTGATTGCAAATAATAACAATAATTAAAAACCATGTTATCATCCGTCAAATCAATTTCGTACTTATTTACTTTATTATTGGCATCGTTTCTTATCAACAGAACTTCTTTTCGATTACCATGAATCGTTAAATCCCTGGCCATTGCAATAGCCTCAAGAATAGTGACTTGATCTTTTGAGAATGTATAATATCCAGGTATATTTACTTCTCCCAGAACTGATATTTTTTTAAAGGCGAACTTGATTCGAACATTAGGTTGGTCAAAATAAGAGGTTAAAATCCCGCGCATTTTTTCCATCGCCTCATCCAGAGTTAACCCTTCCAAATTTACTTTTCCAATAACAGGAAAATAAATAAACCCCTCTACATCAACAGTATATGTCCTAGCTGTTAATGCCAACTCATTACTAGCCTGCATTGAGGCACTACTTGTTTGACCACTAAAATAATTAAAGGATACATCATCAAAACTTGATACCGTAATTAAAAGCTCATCATTTGCTCTAATTACATGTTTTTCGGCAGTTTGATAGATATTATTATTTTCTTCCGAAAATTTCCAACCTTTAATCGCCGCTGACGATTGCAAATACTCTAACTTTCGCTGTGGAATACAAGATCCCAATAATACAACACTTACCAAAAACATAAGAACTCTCATATAATATTCTATTTCAAACAATTAAAAATTCACGGCTTCGCCCTCTCAGTCACGTCAATAATAAAATTGAAACACTGATTTAATATGTATTTTAAATTATACATTCCTTATTTCTTGTCCTAATAATAAATGATTAATGCATTATAATATTTGTTGAATGGCAGTTTAGCTAAGATTAAAAGGAAATTACAGAATCATAAATGATTATTTTCTCACAATATCCCTTTCGAATTGTGAGTAATAAAATTTACAATTATAATAAACAACAATTTAGAGTAGTAGAGGATAACCAATACTCCATATAAATTTAAAGATTATAAAAAGTCATATATCATATTAACATTAACTTAATTAACTCACTCATCATTTCGTATTCTCAAATACATTATTACTTTTGATAATAAAATATCACTTACTTTATAATTAACATAAATTTTTGAATCCTAATTTTTATACCAACACTATTACTCTATTCATCAAAAAAAATCAACCTTTCCCAATAAATTATTTTCAATACTTAATTCTTAATTTACTTTTGCGTGTTATGAGTTTAATTTATACGCCATGAATCCAAATTGCCTAATAATATCTGAAGATATAGTCTTCACTTCCATCATTCAACGATTTATCCTAAACACATATAAAAATCCAACTATAAATAAATGTACATCCTTCGGATCTTTAAAAAGAATTGAAGAAAATAAAAATTACGATGTGATCTTACTTGACAACTCTATTACAGGAGCTGCAAACTATGAAGTTATTACCTTTTTAAGATTAAACAGGAATATAACCACTCCTGTAATCTACTTTAGTAATATGGAAATAGATTTAGATATAGCCAGAAAGAAGGGAGCCAATGCATTTTTCAAAAAACCTTTTAAGCCATCTGAGGTTATAGATGAAATAGAAAAAATTTTAAATAATTAATACCATTTAGTAATTCTACATAATGTTAAGAACACTATATATATTCATATTAATAATCTCATCCTTCAATATTGTTGCACAAACAAATATTGACTCTTTATTTTCAGTGGCAATAAAGAATTCTCAAGAGAAGAATTACGAATTAGCTATTGAAAAGGCAAAGCTTGTTGTTGATTTAGACTCAAGCAGAAATGACGTAAGATTATTTATCGCCAACGTTTATGCCTGGAACAAAGATTATGATTCATCTAAAAAGTATATTTCCCAGGTATATAATAATAATCCTATTAATAGTGAGCTCTATGATACATGGTTAAATGTATTATTATGGAATAAAGAATATAGAGACTTACTAAAGACCATCGATATAGCCCAAAACAATGATTACAACAATCAATATAACATTACATTAAAAAAAGCATTAGCTTATCAGGGACTTAAACAATACAATGCCGGTATTAATTATTTAAATCAAAATTCATCTTTATTAGATTCTGCGGCAATAAACTATATCTATCTGGAACTAAAAAAATCATCTAGTAAAAATACTATTTCAGGTTATTATGCGCTTGACTTTTTTGACAAAAATAATCCAACACCACAACATTTGGCATATGTAGATTATAGTCTCAATGCAAATAGAAATATCTTTATTTTCAGATTAAATTATGCAAACAGGTTTAATTTGGAAGACCTCCAACCTGAAATAGATTTATATCACATTTTTAAGAATAACCATTACCTATATGCTAATTATGGATTTGGAATAAAAAACAAGCTTTTCCCACAGCATAGATTTGGTCTTGAATATTTCTTTCCCTTTGGTAATGTTTATGAAGCAAGCTTGGGAGCAAAATATTTCATATATCAAAACAGCAACGCAACAGTACTTACAGGTCATATTGGAAAATATTTATCTAATACCTGGTTGTCATTAAGGCCTTATTACACGCTAAAAGAAGGATCCAATTCTTTTGCGGCAATATTCAATGCAAGAATGTATGCTAAAAATCAGATTAGTTATACTGGTGTAGAATTGGGGTATGGTAACTCACCCGATGATAGATTTGTATATTCTCAACCTGGTGAAACCATTTGGCTAAGTGCATATAAAATAAAGCTCGAAAGAAATATTGCTATTAAACAATCAAATGAACTCAGACTAGGAGTTGGATATGTTTATGAAGAAATAAGCAAAGGTTCATTTAGAAACAGGTATTTATTAGAAGTTATCTTTAAACACAGATTTTAATATGAATGTCATATATTATCACAGGCTAAGGAGATTCTTTAAAAGGTTTTTTCAGGTTTTGGGAATATCATTGCCTGCTATAGGCTTATATTTTTTATTTCAGACCAATATTAATTTTGGAGATTTTGAGTTCATTAATCCTGTATATCCAAGGTTTAAATGGTGGCAATGTCTTGTTGTATATCTAATTGTAATAAACATCTTAGGAATATTTATCTTCATTATTCTAAGTTTATATTTTACTTCACAACGATCTAAACACGAGAACATATTACCCAGATTATCAAACACCTTCGTTAATTTAATTGTCGAATATTTGTACTCTGAGAAGTATAACATTGAAAAAGAAAAAGAAGCATTTTATAGAAAAATAAATTTTTTTGCTAAAAACAAACTATATATTGAAGCTTTATTTACTTCAATAACGAAAATACAGGAAACAGTAGCTATAAATCATAGTGATGACTTTAAGGAGCTTCTTAATAAAACAGAACTTAATGATCAAATTGATAAGTTTTTATACTCCTATAATCTAAGCGACAGAATACTTGCCATGAGAATCATTTCTTACTTACGAATTAGAAATGATAAATATAAAGATAAGATTTATGAATACTCTGATTCAAAAAATTATGCTTTACGAACAGAAGCTTATGGAGCTTTAATTCGTTTAATGGAAGGAGACAACCAACTTGCTGAATTCATTGGAAGCAAATATGACCTGTCCTTATTTGACATTAATATTATTGTCAATGCCGTAATAAAGAATCACAAAATGAATATCAATTATATTGATTTCCTTTCTTCAGATTTAAACAGGAAGATAATTGTTGGATTAATGCTTTCAGGATATCGCTATCGTAAAGGATCAAGAAGTCTTATCCTAATTCTGAACTTTATCGGCAATCAGGATCCGTTACTAAACGAATTAGCATGGAGTTCATTCTTAAAACTTGTACCTAAAGATGAAGGTGTTGATATTATACTTGATAGATTTGAACAGGAAACGGATGAAATTAAGGTAATGATATTAAAGAATTCGCATCAAACAGAAAGTGAGCGATTCTATAAGTTTTTACAGGATATTGTATTCTCAAATCAATTATTGGTTAAAATCGAGGCTATTAAGATCCTGTTCAATGAAAAATTTGAGTTTGTTGCACCATTTGTAAAATCAGAAAACGAAGCTGTATTAATGGCTTTACATGAAGTTTCTGATCTAAATATAAATTAATAATACAATATGGATTCACTTAGTACTATTCACTATATATTTAATTTATTCTTTTTAATATTCGGCTCTACGTTATTCATTTCGTATATCGTAATTGGAGTATTATCCAGCTTTGAACTTAGTTTTTATGCAAAAAGAAATAAGTATTTTAATTTCAATAACGTTTCTGAATATAAACTACTTCCTTCAATTGCAATAATTGCACCTTGTTACAATGAGGAAAAGAGTATAGTTCAAAACATAAGAAGTCTCCTTTCTTTACAATATCCGGATGTAGAAGTAATTATCATAAATGATGGGAGTTCTGATAGCAGTTTAAAATTAATGATTGATCATTATGAACTGGTAAAAGTTAATTATGCATTTGAACAAAAATTAGAAACTTCAAAAATTACTGCAATTTATAAATCAACAAATGTTGCTTATTCAAACTTAATTGTCATTGACAAAGAAAATGGAGGTAAAGGAGATGCGTTAAATGCAGGAATAAATGTTGCTAGATCTGAACTGTTTTTAGGAATCGATGTCGACTGTATTATTGAACCAGATGCGATTTATAGAATGGTAAAACCATTCCTTGAAGAAGAGGAAAATAAAAGAGTGATTGCCTCGGGTGGGGTAATCAGAGTTGCAAATGCATGTAAAATTGAAGAAGGTAGAATTGTAAAAGTCAACTTCCCAAAAAATTTATGGGCTCAGTTTCAGATACTTGAATATTTCAGAGCATTTGTATTAAGTAGAATGGCTTGGAGTAAGATCAACGGTTTACTAATTATTTCCGGAGCATTTGGACTATTTGATCGAAGAATCGTTGTTAATTGTGGAGGATACGACAGATATACGGTTGGAGAAGATCTTGAGCTTGTTATGCGAATGAGAAATTACATGCATTCGGTAGAGAAAAAACCATATAAAGTGGCATTTATACCTGATCCATTGTGTTGGACTGAAGTACCTTCGTCTTTTAAGACTTTAGCTCGTCAAAGAAATAGATGGACCAGAGGTTTAATTGATTCTCTTTTTAAACATAAAAGGATGTTTGCTAATCCTAAATATGGTAGAATTGGAATGATCGCCTATCCTTATTGGGTGTTGTTCGAGTGGTTAGGGCCGATTTTTGAATTTATCGGCATAACTTACTTTATTATTATGCTTTGGATAGGAAAAATCAATATGTATTATTTCATTCTATTTTCAATATTCACATTTTCGTTTTCTCTTTTATATTCTTCATTTGCCATATTTTACGAAAAATATATTTTTGGTCGATACAGGGGTAATCTGTTTATGTTAAAAATTATCCTTATCTCTATTCTTGAAATGTTTTTTTATCATCCACTAAACTTATTCTTCTCTTTATCTGGAAATTTTGATTTCTTTTTTAGAAACAAACAAAAAGGATGGGGTAAGATGAAACGAAAAGGTTTTAATTCATAAGAAAATTTATGACAGAAGAAAGAATAAATAGATCTCAAATTTGGTTCAATAATTCATTTAATATTGAAACTATAGATCAGTTTAATACTGATTTTATAGATCTATTGTATACTGTTGAAGACATTGCTTATAATAGTGATGAAACTTCAATACTTCCTGTTATTAAGAAACTTGAAGAACACTGTCAAAAATTAAAACAAGAAGAAGAATTAATAATTCAATCAGGAATTCGAAATAATGACTATCATTTTTCGCAACATAGATTATTTGAATTAAGAATAAAGCAGTTCAAACAGGAATATTATTATAACAATCCTTATTTAGCTTCCAGTCTATTAAGTTTCCTGAAAAAATGGTTAATTTCTCATATTATTAAAGAAGATAATAAATACAGACTTAAAATTTATGATTATCTAAATATAAAACACAAACACACCAGTAACATCTGGTATTCAGATAAGACATTAAATATAAGTCCAATTGACACACACCACAATAGATTTTTAGAAATTTTATACGATACGAAAAAAGCAGCTAAAGAAAACGACAAACAAACAACTGCTTCAATTTTATCAAGACTGAAAGATTACATTTCTAATGATCTATCAGAGGAAGAAGAATTACTTAAACATAGTAATTACAAAGATATCAATCATCATATATCTCAACACCAAATATTAAAAACTTATGCCGAGAAATGGGAAAAAGAATTTAACTATAATAACCCATTTCTGGCATCCAATATTCTTCAATTTCTAAAGAAATGGTTAATATCTCATATTTTAATTGAGGATAAAAAATTTAGAGTTAAAGTTTATGAGTATTTAAATATAAAATATCACCTAACCAGTAACATATGGTTAGGAAACACAGCTCTAAAAATAAGATCTATATATAAAAACCACCATATATTTTTAGATATTTTATACGATACAGAAAAAACAGCTAAAGAAAACAATAAGGAATTTATATCTTTTATTTTAGAGAGACTAAAATCATACATCTCTAAAGAACTTAAAGAGGAGGAGGAATTACTTAAACTCGCTGGATATAAAAACCTAAAGCATCATATATCACAACACAAATTACTAAAAACATATACAGAAAATTGGGAGAAGGAATTAAGTTATAACAACCAGTTTATTGCAACCAACATTCTTCATGTATTAAAGAAATGGTTAATATCACACATCTTAAAAGAAGATGAAGAGTATAGAGAATTTGTTTTTGAATATTTACAAAGGTATAGTGCATAAAGAATTGAAAAAAAATAAAAATACGAACAATCAAAATAACTGTTTAAATCGTTATTTAAAGATATTGTCACTTATCATTACCTGTATTTTATTTAATGTTTATATCTACTCTCAGGAATCAATGGATACTTTTAACCTTTCTGGAATAAAATGGAAAAAAAGAATTTCCGAACATAATTCAGGTCCAGGTAATAACACATTTGGTTTACATGAACGCAATGTTTACTTGGATAAAGATGGAAACATAAATTTAAAAATTAAGAAAACAGGACGTACATACTCTTGCGCTGAAATTTATTCTGACTCATTTTTCGGAAAAGGAAGATATGAGATTACAATTGCAACGAATACAAAACAATTTTCTCCGCAGATGGTACTTGGAATTTTTTTATACGACCAAACTGCGTCTCCTCATTTTAACGAAATAGATATAGAATATGCCCAATGGGGAAACAAAGATATTGAAAACGCTCAATACGCGATTCATACAAATAATAACATAGAAGTATCTCGTTTCTACATCCCAAAGAAAAAATTATTATCAAAACATACAATTGATATTTCAAACCAAGACATCATTATTACAACCTCAATATATAATAAACGGAATAATGAATTTGATCTATTTGAAGAAAAAAAATTCGTAAATCCTCAAGAGTTTGATTATAGAAATACCAGATTTCATTTTAATTTATGGTTAACAGACACACCTGAAAAGAAGGTTGGTAAAAATCCTAAAGTAAAAATAAAATCATTTAAATACACCCCTAATATTAAATAACAAGATTTATATATGAAACTTTTTTCACCTAACATACAGAGTAAACTTTTATACATTACAATTAGCTTTTGCCTTTTTACTTCAAGCGTATATGCATCTTTAAAAGAAACATGCCCATTTTCAGTGAATTCAACTCACTTAACAATTTGGAATGGAGAGGAATATATACCAATAAATATAAAAGGAATTAATCTGGGAGTTGCGTTACCTGGGAAATTCCCAAGTGAACTAACTCCGACTTATGAAATGTATTACAATTGGTTTGAGATGATCCGGGAAGCTGGTTTTAATACAATCAGATTATATACATTACATTATCCAAGGTTCTATAAAGCCTTAAGAGATTACAATTTAGCAAATCCACAATCTCCACTTCTTATTTTACATGGTGTTTGGCTTGAGGAAGAACTGGATGGGTATGATTCGGATTTATTTTATCTTGAAGATGTATTTACTCAAGAAATTCATGATAATATAAATTGTATACATGGAAATAACACAATTGACTTTAGGTATGGTAAAGCGTTTGGAACTTATGATACTGATATATCTCCATGGGTATTAGGTTATATTATTGGTAGAGAAGTTAGTCCGGATGAGATTCTAACTACAAATACGAATAATTCAGAATTAACTTCTTTCTCAGGACAGTATTTATCTATTGACAATGTCAATGCTTCAGAAGTATTTGTGACTTCTATGCTAGACGAGGCTATTAGTTACGAACAATCAAATTATCAAACACAAAGACCTGTAAGCTTTTCAAGTTGGCCTACTTTGGATCCTCTTGAGCATCCGGGAGAAACCACAACCGATGAAGACATTGCCTCTTTAGAATTAGCTACAATGGATTTTTCTAATGCCCCTGCAGGATTCTTCATTAGCTACCACGCATATCCATATTACCCTGATTTCATCAGTAAAGAAGATACTTATACAAGCTATACAGATTACCTCGGACAAAATAGTTATTTAGGATATCTAACCAACTTAAAAGATCATTACGAAGGTATTCCTTTAATTGTTGCCGAGTTTGGAGTTCCTTCAAGCTGGGGAGTAGCACATTATGCACAAAGTGGAATGAACCACGGTGGTTTTGATGAATGGGAACAAGGAGATAACAACATCCGAATGTATGGAAATATTATGGAAGCCGGTTGTGGTGGTGGAATTATGTTTGCATGGATAGATGAATGGTTTAAAAGAACCTGGATAACAGATCCTATGGATTTTCTTATGGATCGTCGGATAGTATGGCAAAACATTACAGCTGCAGAACAAAATTTTGGATTAATTGGATTTAAAAAAACGGATGACAATTATAGTTCATGGAGTACAGACTGTTCTGATTGCTGGATTTCGGATCTTGAAGTTGATGCCAATTTTAAATTTTTAAAAACGCGTTTTAAAACTGAAGATGAATTTGGACTGGATGATACATTATGGGTTGGAATTGACACTTATGATGCATCATTGGGAGAATCTATATTACCTAACGGAAAGACTTTAAGTAACAGAGCTGAATTTGCTCTTATGATTACGGCCTACAAAGCAGAGCTATATGTTACAGAAGCATATGATCTTTATGGGATTTGGTTTTATAATGTGGCTACGGAAAAGCAATTATTTCATTCTGTTGCATCAGATGGAGATTCTTGGAATATAGTTAGATGGAAAAATAATGAAGCAGACAATAATGTTCAATACATTGGGAGCATGCAGGTGAATCGATTAAACCTGCCCGAATCGTCACTGGATGCAGTTAGAATATATGAAGATAGTATTGAAATAAGATTACCCTGGACCTTATTAAATTTTGTTGATCCAAGTACATTCAGAGTGATGAATGATGACCGATCAACATCAGATAGAGAACTTACAGTATCTGACGGTATTGCCATGTCCTTCTTTTATAATGATCAACAAGTCAATACTACAGAGAGATTTAAATGGACAGCATGGAATCATGCAGAAGATACTGAAGCATACACAAAAACATCTTATGAAGTAGTAAAAAATGAACTGCAATATTTTGAAGGCGCATTAGTTGCTTCTACAGATAGTTTTACAATGAATGCCTCAGGAAAACTTATTGTTGGTTCAGAAAACAGTCTAACCTCAAATGATTATAACTTTGATGGTGGAGAAACATACTTGTCTATTGTTGATAATCCACAAGAAGGTATATTAAGCATAAATGAAAATGGAGAGTTCACATATATTCCAGACGAACTTTTTGCGGGTGTTGATGAATTTTCATATAGATTATATTCAGGCATCAACCGTTCTGAAATTGCAAATGTCAAAATCACAGTAGAAGGAACTCCATCTGAAAATATGGAAGGATTTATAAATATATCACCTAATCCATCAAATGGAATCTTTTATTACGAATCAGGTTCAGCTATTGATATGATTGAAATCTATGATGCTAATGGGAAATTATTCATGAGTATGATTACAAGTGATACTTCAGGAACTATTGACTTAAGCAATTATCCATCCGGACATTATTTTGCCAAGTTCCATAGCAATAACGACATTATTATCAAAAGACTATTACTAGTAAAATAAGCATAAAAAAAGGTATTTGATATCACTCAAATACCTTTTCTTTTAATAATAAAAATCCTTTATGCTGTTTTGACTTTGTAAGTCACATCAACTTTACCTTTGGTTATTGAAGTTAGTTTTCCTTTTAAGAATCTTTTCTTCAGTGGAGAAAGGTGATCAACAAAAAGTTTACCTTCCAAATGATCGTACTCATGTTGAACAACGCGGGCAGCAAAACCTTCTAACTCCTCTTCTACCAATTCAAAATTCTCGTCTTCATATTCTATTTTTATTTTGGTAGGTCTTTTTACATCTTCTCTGATACCTGGCAGACTTAAACATCCTTCTGACTCATTACATTCATCCTCTCCAAACTCTGTAATTATAGGATTAATCATCACCTTTTTAAATCCTGCACATTCCGGAAACTCCTCTCCTAATGGATCAGCATCAATAACTAATAAACGAATTGATCTTCCTATTTGAGGTGCAGCTAAACCAACACCATCTGACTTATACATGGTTTGCCACATATTATCAATCAGCTCTTTTAATCCTTCGTAATCTTCATCAATTTCTTCAGCCACCTTTCGTAATACTGGATGACCATAAAGTACAACTGGTAATATCATAATGTATAATTTCCTTTCTGTTCTAAATATGTTTGCAAGATAATGGTAGCACTAATTTTATCTACCAAAGCCTTATCCTGACGAGCCTTTTTCTTTAATCCGCCATCTATCATTGCCTGAAAAGCTATTTTCGATGTAAATCGCTCATCTACCCATTCAACGTTTAAATCAGGGAATTTGTTTTTTAAGCGATTAAAAAAAGGCTTAATATATCGCATTGACTCAGAATCCTGACCATTGACCTGTTTAGGATATCCTAAAACAATCAAATCCACTTCTTCTGCTGCCATATATTTCTCCAGATAATCAATTAATGTATGTGAAGGAACAGTTTCTAATCCATTCGCAACAATCTGTAAAGGATCTGTAACTGCTAATCCTGATTTTTTACGCCCGTAATCAATGGCTAAAATTCTTCCCACTCTTTTAATTTTTGTGCCACAAAAGTAATTGTTTTTGTGCAGATTAAAAAGATGATATAAACACATCAACTCTTAAAACTCAAATAAGATCCAAAAAATAGTGATATTGAAAACTAAACTCTTAAATTTATCATCAATTAAAATCTTGTTTATCTCAAATCTACATCTGTATAAACAACAACTTTATGGAATCAAAAAGCAAAGGATTTGGAACTGCCCCCGTTTTTTTTACTGCGATCTCAACTATTCTAGGTGCTATCTTATTTTTAAGATTTGGATATGCCGTTGGAACTATCGGATTTTGGGGTGTAATAGGAATCATCATTTTAGGTCACCTGGTTACAATACCCACAGCTCTTGCTATATCTGAAATTGCAACAAATAAAAGAGTAGAAGGAGGAGGTGAATATTTTATCATATCCAGATCGTTTGGTCTAAACATTGGTGCTACAATTGGCTTTGCCTTGTATTTATCTCAGGCTATCAGTGTGGCCTTTTATGTAATAGCATTCACTGAATCCTTTGAATTCCTGTTTTCTTATTTTAAAGATATTCTGGGTTTTGAATTACCCCGACAGGTTATCAGTATCCCGGCAATGTTAGGATTAGCATTACTTATTGTAAAAAAAGGTGCTAACATGGGTGTAAAGGCATTATATTTTGTCATTGCTATTTTATTTGTATCCATTACAGCTTTTTTTATTGGCTCAACTGATCATGCAGCAGGTTCAAGTTTCTCACTTTTCTCTGCAGAATTTAGAAATATGAATCAGTTCTTTGCTGTTTTTGCTATTGTATTCCCTGCATTTACAGGTATGACTGCCGGTGTTGGATTATCCGGAGACTTAAAGAACCCATCAAAATCAATTCCTCTTGGAACTACAGCTGCCACGTTTGCTGGCATGATCATTTATATGTTCATAGTATATAAACTAGCTCTTTCTGCAAACATTGAAGACTTAACCAACAATCAGTTAATCATGGCAAAAATTGCTGTATGGGGTGTTATTATCATTCCTTTAGGATTAGCTGCTTCTACAATTTCTTCGGCATTAGGATCAATTATGGTAGCTCCAAGAACTTTACAAGCCCTTGCTGTTGACCATTCTTTCCCTTCCAAAAAATTAAACTTTTGGTTGGCAAAAGCCAGAAAATCTGATGGCGAACCAATCAATGCATCCATAGTAACTTCAGTTATTGCTTTGGTATTTGTTGCTATGGGTAATGTAAATGCAGTAGCAGAAATTATTTCTATGTTCTTTATGGTTACCTATGGATCATTATGTTTAATTTCTTTTCTAAACCATTTTGGAGCATCTCCATCCTATCGTCCTCATTTTAAATCACGATGGTACATATCTCTAATTGGCTTTATCATCTCGGTATGGGTCATGTTTAAAATCAACACTCCATATGCATTTATGTCTGTTATTTTAATGGCAGTAATATACTTATACATTAACAGCTATCATAAAAACAGAAAAGGACTGGAAGCCATCTTTGTGAATACCATTTTTCAGTTAAATAAAAACCTACAGGTTTACTTGCAGAAATCAAGAAACAAAAAGACTAAAAAAGAGTGGAGACCAAGTGCTGTATGTATTTCAAAAGACTCTTTTAAAAGAAATACTGCATTTAAACTGCTTAACTGGATTTCATACAAATATGGCTTTGGAACCTATATTCATTTAATCGAAGGCTATTATTCAAGAAAAACCCATGAACAAGCAAGTAATGAGTTAAGCAGGTTGATAGATCGATTTGGAAGAATTGAAAATCATGTTTATGTTGATACCTTGATATCGCCAAGTTATACTTCTGCTGTAGCACAAACCATACAGGTTCCTGGTATTGCAGGAATGGAAAACAACATGGTGATCTTTGAGTTCGACAAAGAAAAACCGGAAAATCTGGAGCATATTATTGATAATTTCGGATTGGTTAAATCAGGTAATTTTGATATCTGCATATTAGGAACTGCAGCAAAACAAATTGAATATAATAGTGATATTAATGTATGGATTAGAAGTATTGATGCCGATAATGCCAACTTAATGATCATGTTAAGCTTTGTTATATTAGGTCATCCGGATTGGAAGAAAGCCAACATAAAAATATTTGAAACTTGTAAACCAGGGCACGAAAAAGAAACTTTTGAAAGAATGGAGGAACTTGTTCAGTCAGGTAGACTTCCAATTACATCAAAAAATATTCAGATTATAACTGAGAAAGAAAATGTAAGCATTAAATCATTGATTAATGAAAAATCTGCTGATGCAGGTCTCACTATTTTAGGATTCAGAGGTGACCAGCTTAAATTTGAAAATACAGAATTATTTACCGGATATGATAACCTGGGAACAGTACTATTTGTGAACTCACACCATCAGGTAGAAATAGAATAAAGAAAGATAAAGCAACCTTGTATATTGAATACTTAGATTACAATATACAAGGTTAATATTGTTCAAAACCTTTGATCTAACTTAAACCTCTCTTAAAGTTAAAGGTAGTTGAAGGTTGTAATTGTTCTGATGCTTTAAACTTTTTAAATAGCTTAACAGGTAAATGTTTTGACGGAGACTCAGTTCTTAAGTCGAATAGAAATCTAAAGAATCCATCTTTCATAAATGTTTTGGAATATTGCAATAAGGCAACAGGTGTTTTTGAGTACACAGAAGTCATTCCATTTCTCACATAACGTTTAAACTCCTTATCTGTATTATCCTTAAACTCGTCCTCGTTATCATAAACCTTAACAGGCATACGTGCAAAAAACAATTCAGGGTTAGCATACATAGGAATTATACCGTCTCTTGAAGTTCCTTTTTTCAGGTTTTCGTAATCATTCTCTACAGGATAAATTATCTGTGATATACCTAAAGATTTTATACCCCTAATTGCGGCATCATTATATGTATAAACCCTTTCGTTGGTAATCACATTTATTCCTTTAGGGAACAAATCCACTTGAGATAAATGACTTACAACAAAGTTTTTCAAGCCTTTTCTTATAAGCCACTTAATATTCTGATGCATCTGATCCAAATGCAACTCTGAAATAAATCCTGGTATTTCAATATAAAAACGTGATATATTCTTTTGAAAGAAAGGACTATCAAATGGTATCTTACGCCATTCTTCTTTAGGTAAATCCAAAAATATACCTTTAAACTCATCCACTCTTAACTTACGCAACCATTCTAAGTTATCAATTCTGACATAAAACTCCTGTCTTGAACTTTGTTGGTTTTTAATTTGAATATCTTGTCTGATTTTGCGCTTATAGGCACCACTAACAGGCTTGGTATTTTCCTTTTTAAGAACCTCAAACTTATTTGGGAAATTTTTTGAAGGCAAACCTATTAAGTACACATCATTTCCTTTAGTAATTTGTTTTTCAGTAAACACTTCTGTCTCCTCACCTTTTACCTCAAACTCCCTTACTTTAACAGAAACAGAATCGCCTACCTTGTTCACAACCCTTAATTGCTGACCTACTTCTAAATCAACGCTTGATTGGATTACAAATCCATTATCAGATAGTTTTTTTACCCGGCTTAAAAATATACCATTGTTGGTTTTTTCTGTGATAGAACCTTTGACTTTACCTCCCATGAAATAATCGGTCTTTTCCCTGCCAAAGTCCCATTTCAACATTTCTTCAGCCTCTGAAATTTTTGAATGATCATCAATCGCCATTCTATAAGCCTGAGCAACCCTATATACATATGATGCCGATTTCATCCTTCCTTCAATTTTCAAAGAAGCAACTTTGTATTTTGAAAAATCAGGAACTAAACTAATCTGTTGATTGTCTTTTAATGAAAATATAGCATGATCCTTACCATTATCCTTAAATACTCTTCGGCAAGGTTGAGTACACTGTCCTCGATTGGCTCCTTTTCCTCCCAGATAACTACTAAATAAACATAAACCTGAAAAAGAATAACACAAAGCCCCATGAACAAAGATTTCTACTTCGCTTTTAGATTTTTGCATTACCATTTCCAACTCATTGTGAGTTAATTCACGAGCCATAATAACTCGTTCAAAACCATGAGATTTAGAAAAATTGGCACCTAATGAATTATGATTTGCCATTTGAGTACTGGCATGAATCACCAAATTAGGAAAGAATTTTTTCGCCAAATACCAGATACCCCAGTCCTGAATAATAACAGCACTTACTTTAGTTTGAGCTAAGAAATTTAATACATCAAGTAACTCTGGAATTTCGGTATTTTTAATGACGGTATTTAAAGTCACATAGATTTTAACACCTTTTTTTTCTGCAATATCCAGCATTGTAATAAGCTGAGCATTCGAAAAGTTAACCGCTCTTCCTCTAGCATTAAACTGTTTTAATCCTAAAAAAATAGCATCTGCTCCGCCTTCTACGGCTGCGTGAAAAGCCTCTATATTCCCTGCAGGAATTAATAATTCTGGTTTAAAATCCATCTTCTTTCCTTAACTTCAATTTGCTGCAAAAGTAAGAAAAGAAGATGGAAGTATAAAGTAGTATTTTCTAATGAAATAGATAGAAATATATTTTCTATTTCATAGCCAGAATTCCCTCAATCTGAGAAAGTTCTTCTATAGAGAATTCAAGGTTATTCATTGTACCCAAATTATCATTCAATTGTTTGACTGAGCTGGCACCAATAAGTACAGAAGTTACCCTGGGATCTTTTAACAACCATGCAATCGCCATTTGAGCCAAAGACTGCCCTCTTTTCTGAGCAATATCATTAAGTTTTCTAATGGCATCCAACTTCTGTGGTGTTAAATGTTCTTCTTTTAAAAAATGATTTTTAGTCATTCTTGAACCTTCAGGAATACCTTTAAGATATCTATTGGTTAATAAACCCTGAGCTAAAGGTGAAAATGCAATCAATCCCATACCTCTTTTATCCAATACATCTAATAACTCAGGCTCTACCCATCGATCAAACATGCTATAACGCGCCTGATGAATTAAACATGGAGTTCCTAATTCTCTCAATATTGACTCGGCCTCTCTGGTTTTATCTGCCGGATAATTAGAGATACCTGCATAAAGTGCTTTACCTTGGCGAACGGCATGATCTAAAGCACGCATGGTCTCCTCCAATGGTGTTTCCGGATCAAAACGATGTGAATAAAAAATATCGACATATTCTAAATTCATTCGCTTTAAACTTTGATCTAAGCTTGACAACAGATTTTTTCGCGAACCCCATTCTCCATATGGACCAGGCCACATATAATAACCTGCTTTAGTTGATATAAGCATTTCATCACGATAGGTTTTAAGATGCTTATTAAGTATTGAACCAAAATTTTCTTCAGCACTTCCTGGTTCAGGACCATAATTATTTGCTAAATCGAAATGTGTTATACCTTTATCAAATGCTTCAAATATGATGGCTTTTGAATTTTCATAAACATCAACAGATCCAAAGTTATGCCATAAACCTAAAGATATTGCCGGTAATTTTATTCCACTTCTACCACATCTCTGGTAAAGCATTTCGTCATATCTGTTACTATTTGCCTGATGTTCCATTTTTGTATGTTTATTTTTTTCAATTGAGACAAAGAATCCAGCAAAAAATCATTAATATTTTTCTAAGTCTGGATTTCTATGTTTAGATCGATTATTTTACTGATTTTAAATATTACAAATTGTTGGTTAAAAATAACACCATTTTTTCAATAGCTCTCTGACAAACCGGACAAAATCCTTCTGCCTCATTAGTTTTCATTCTGCAATCTATCATCGGACGATAAATACCCTTTGCCACATATCCTCCTCCTTCGTAAACACCTACTGTATTATTATACTTTTCTTCTACAGGAGTAGGCACTGAGATATTTGAATCCACCATATCCTTCCACTTACTATCAAAATCTACTAAAGTTGTAAGGTTTGGTTGCCATGGCTCAATCTTTTGATTAAAGTAGTCGTTATAACTGGTTGACGAAGTATAATATTCATCTCCCAAACCTGCAAATCCATGACCGAATTCATGAACACAAACAACCATTGATTTTTCATTATCTACCGAGGTCAGTGAAAAATGATTATAAATTCCACCACCTCCGTACTTGGTTGTATTTGCCAATACATAAATCTGATCATAAGGCACTACTCCTGCATAATCACGAATCAAGAACGTATGCTCGCTCTCCAGATAACGATCTGAGTTTAACGTATTGAAGCTGGATTTAAGAGCTGTATTTTTCCAAATATCTTTACGAGGATCAGTCATTCCCGAATCATCAGAAACCACATCTACTGCCCAAATATTAAACTTTGTTTTTAACGACTTAAAAGGTTCTTGTATAAATAAAAAGTCAGTTAGTCGCTTCACATCATTATGAAACTTATCCATCTCTTCCTTTGTGTATCCATCACCGACAAAAACAATATCAACGCAGTCTTTTGCATCTCCATTATCAACCAACTTATGATATTTCACATTAGGTGCAGCCGATTTCTTAATCGAGTATTCAACTGGATCAATATTAACTTCCAGCAAAGAGTAAAACTCACCTTCTCTTGTTCTTTTTTCAATTGCAACATTTACCTTATGTTTTGGGAAAGGAACTAAAATACTCTGTTGAAAAGCTTTATCAATAACCATGGCCTCTTCAGTAGTCTGCCATTCTTCAAACAAAGTACAAAAGCCTCTCGAATACAGAACTTCATTTCTTAAGGTATCTTTAACGGTCACCCGAAATTCTCCGTAATTAAATACATCAGCAGATTTTGGCGAACCTCCCCAAAAAGGCTCTTTTTTCAATTCAAATATTGCTGCTTTTGTTTCTTTATTATTTCCGCTAAGCACAAAATCAATCCTTAATGAACCATCTGAAAAAATGCTATCACTTTGAGATTTAACAGATGGATTTACGAACAATATTATACTCAGAATAAAAAATAAGTATCTCATATAAATTAAATTTTAACTTTTTTATTTTTGTAAAAATAATGAAACACAAATGAATAAAACCTGAGATATTGCATTTGACAACAATTTATATCTCATAGAACCAAACATTGTTATATGATTCAATTACAATCACTAGAAGATACTATTAAAGAAATCAAACCTGAAACACTACTTAGTTCATTCGAAGATATCCTAAAAAAGATCGGTATCAACGAAGAACTAACCTCATATATTACTGTATTTACTTTTTCTGCACTTGTGTTAATTGTTGCAAAACTTGCTCATATCATTACTACACGATATTTAGTGAGATACGTGGAACGTTTTATGCAGAAAACAAAGTCGAAATACGATGATTATTTTGTTAAAAGAAAACTAATTAGTCGCGCTGCATACATAATTCCGGCTATTATCATCTACTCTTCTTTAGATATTGTTTTTGGTCAGTTTGAAAGTCTGAATAATATTCTGCACAGCCTGGTTGCCATATACTTCATCTTTATTGTTATTTTATTATCAGATTCCTTCCTTAAATCAATCGGAGACGTATATGAAACACTTCCTCACAGTGTAGAAAGACCTATAAAAGGTTATTTGCAAGGATTTCAACTGGCTATTATTTTAATTGGAATATTGATTACAATATCGATTATTCTAAACATTAAACTAACAACCGTTTTCACAGGACTAGGAGCTGTTGCTGCTGTATTATTACTTGTATTTAAAGATACCATACTAGGATTTGTTGCCAGTATTCAGTTATCGGCAAACAATATGGTTAAACCTGGAGACTGGATTGAAATGCCTTCACACAAGGCTGATGGCACCGTACTTGAAATGACATTAAATACAGTTAAAGTTCAAAATTGGGATAAAACCATTTCTACAATTCCAACCTATGCTTTAGTAAGCGAGAGTTTTAAAAACTGGAAGGGAATGGAGGAGTCTGGTGGCCGAAGAATAAAGAGAGCCATCAACATAGATATGAACTCTGTAAAATTTTGCACTGATGAAATGATTTCTAAGTTTAAAAAAGTTCATGTTTTAAAAGAATATATACACGACAAACTTATTGAACTAGATAAGCATAACGAACGATTTGATATTGATGATACATTTCCTATCAATGGTAGAAAACTAACCAACTTAGGTATGTTCAGAAAGTATCTTGAAGGTTATTTACGAAACCACCCTATGATTCATGAGAACATGACTTTTCTTGTACGTCACTTACAACCTACGGAAAAAGGTATTCCAATTGAAATATATGTTTTCAGTAAAGATCAGGCATGGGCTAATTACGAATCAATACAGGCAGACATTTTTGATCATATTTTAGCCGTTTTACCTCAATTTGAATTAAAAGTGTATCAATTTCCAACCAATCAAGACAATAAATCTACATTTTTACTAAACGAATAAAATATTTAACACTACAAAAACATCTACATAAATCTATTTAATAAGGACTTAACAGAATCTATTCTTACTTCAAATAGCAACTTTCAATTCGTAGTTAATAAAATTTAATATTTTATTAATATGACATTAATTATTGAATATCTATTAATATATTTATAATTTCGCACCGAATTAAAAGATAATCCCGTATATTATTTACATATTATAAGTTCAAGTAACACACAAATGGAAAATAGCCAACAAATTGATCATTTAGATAAGAAGATACTTTCTCTGATCACGAAAAACGCGCGAATCCCCTTTTTGGAAGTAGCTCGTGAGTGTAAAGTATCTGGTGCTGCTATACATCAAAGAATTCAGCGTCTTATGAATCTTGGAGTTATCAAAGGTTCTGAGTTCGTTATTAATCCTACTAAGATTGGATTTCACACATGTGCTTTTATGGGTATCTTCCTTGAAAAAGCAAGTCTGTTTGACACAGTAGTAGAACAATTAAAAGAAATCCCGGAGATTGTTGAGTGTCATTATACAACCGGTCAATATGCAATCTTTATTAAGATATATGCTAAAAACAATGAAGATTTAAAAAGAATGCTTCACGACAAGCTTCAATCTATTGAAGGCATTTCTTCAACTGAAACTATTATTTCACTTGAAGAAACATTTAAACGCCAGTTACCTATTGACTAAATATAAAAATGCCGGACAAAAACTATCCGGCATTTTAATTTATATCTTAATTCGTTAGAACATCTATAATTTCCACTCTCCGGTAATAATCTTTTGCAAGGGCTTGATAAACTTATTAAAGTTTAATATCAGCAAATTAATAAGAGGATCATTTTTTACAATGGTCATATAGTTATCCTCATTTATCTCCATCAAAACTTTTCTTTCATATTTACTATTGGCAGTCGATAATACCAAGTGAGGTAGAATTGTAGACGTTGCCTGAATTTTATATTCCTCCTCCTTAATTATTCCTTCTGAAATTATACGAGGATAAATCTCAAAAAAGTTGTAAGTGCTATCTCCTAAGTAAAGATTGAATGAAAGATTTTGAACCAGTGGCACCTGAAAATAAAAATTAAAGGTTTCATCAGGATCAATAACATGCATCGAAACAAAATTATTATGCATATTATCCGGAGTATAATGAACCATCCACTTAATATCGTTATTATCTGCAAACTGATCTTTAAGTCCTAACCATATTAGTAACCTGGGCCAAACAACCAAATTAAAGTGGTCGCTCCAATCATTCTGTTCTTTTAATATCTGGATATTTTCAAACGTCAAATCTATTATTGGGATCTTCATCTGTTTATTTTTTGTTTTTACTAGTAAGATATAAATCAACCCAATAGATCATCTTGCTATATAATAAAGGATAACCCTTGGTTTGTTACCTCTAATTTTAATTTGCATCAAAATACTCAACAAAAATATTACAATTGCTTATGATAAGCCAATCTTTGAGTATTTTTATCGCTACTAAAAACAATATCAATTCTTCCCAATTTTACTCCAGCCCAACCAGTTTGATTAATAACTACATCTTTTCCGGTTTTGTTTTTAACAATAGTTGGTTCGTCTAAAAAGGTATGAGTATGTCCTCCTAATATTAAATCAATAAACTCGGTATTTTTTGCAACATCCAAGTCACATACCTTATCGCTATCGTAATTATATCCTAAATGAGATAATGCTATAACATAATCACAACCTTCTTCATTCTTCAAATATCCAGCAACCTTATCCCCAACCTCAATTGGATCATTATATTGAATATCTTTATATTTACTTGGATCTACTAAGCCGTGTAACTCAATACCCAAACCTATAATTCCAATTTTAACTCCGCCTTTTTCAATTATCTTATATGGCTGTGTAAGATCCTTAAGTATGCTATTTTCTAAACCATAGTTACTATTAATAAAAGGAAATTCAGCTTTCTTTAATTGCTTTGCCAACTCCTCTACTCCATTATCAAACTCATGATTCCCAATGGTAGATGCATCGTACTGCATCATATTCATTAATTTAATATCCAGTTCCCCTTTATAAAAATTAAAATATGGGGTTCCCTGAAAGATATCTCCCGAATCCAATAACAAAACATGATCTTCGTTATTCCTGATTTGCTTTATTAAAGCTGACCTTCGAGCAAAGCCTCCCTGATTAGGATATTTGCTATGATCTTTTGGAAAAGGATCAATATGACTATGTACGTCATTAGTATGAAGAATTGTAATAGTTACTTCTTTATCCGATAACTTACATGAAGGTAAAACCAGTGTTCCTGCTGCTGCACCAAGAGCAATATTTTTTAAAAAATTTCTTCTACTCGTCATAATCTCAATCTATTTTTACTCTTCCATCAATTTCACACACCGCCTTATCACCATTATCAGAAAGTCCTTCAATATATTCTATTATAGCTTCCCTGATTTTACTACCTATCATTTCACGTTTAATAGGATTTATTATCATTGAGAAATAATCACCTCCATTGGCTAAGTAATCTGATGTAGCTAAATAATAAATCTTATTTACATCCAATGGCTTATCCCCAATTGTAAGCTTTTTTATTTTCTTATCCTTAATTTCCAATCTGGCTCCGCTTATCCCTTCTCCATTTGTAGCACTAATATGCTCAAAAAACTCCTTTATATTTTTACCTGACAGTGTTAATACAACTATCTGGTTTTCAAAAGGCATCACTTCAAAAACATTTCTTACTGCTATTTCTCCCTGTGGCAACGAAGCTCTTAAACCCCTTATATTCATCAATGTAATTAAAGGTAAAGTATCCGCATTATTAGCCTTTAAATAATCATGTGCTCTTTCTTGTATTATGTCCGATACGAAATTCGACAACGGACTTTCAGGGAAATAAGCAACAAGCTCTTTCTCACTATAACCGATAACCCTGTTCATTTGTTTATCAATATCTTCCCTGAATGGATCTACATAATTTGCCAATATAGTGTCAGCAACAAGTGTACTATCTACCTTAATTAAACTACCTGATATATTTTTAATATTAACTTTTTGCTTACAACCTGTAATTAGAATTATTGCAAGCAAGAAGATATACAAACCACCTTTTAACTTCATTATGTTATATACATTTATTTAACTACGCAACAAAAATACATTAATATTCTAATATTTAACAAATAATTATCTTAAGCAGATGTTAACAAATCTTATCGACCAGTTGGTACAAAAAAAGGCTTTCTTAACGAAAGCCTCATGAATATTTAAATGCTAATAATCTAACTAAATCTGTTCATAATATTTCTTCTTTATTTCTTGGAGCATTTTTAAATCAATCTTTGGATTATATATACGTATCATATCTTCTATTGCAAAGTTATTATGAAAATGACCTAATGCTGCATCAAAGAAACTACCCTCATAGTTATATTTAACCTTTTGAGTTAACACCTGAAACTCAGACCATTTATAAAAATTAGGGATTGTTATATAACCATGATCTTTTTCAACCAAATCAAGATAAATTCCCTCTTCAATCTTTTTCAAATAATAGAACTTCTTAATTCTGATTAAACCAATACCTTCAATCTTTTTTGATGGTTTCTTTTTAAACTCAAATCCCTGATCTATGAAACAAGCCTGTAAATCTTTAATCTGATCGTAAGATTCCAAATGACGCACCCTTATGATATGATAGGTTTTATTAAAAATAGTAACAGTACCAGCATCTGCATGAAATCTTGATGGAAAGTATTTTTCAATATTAACTCTGGCTCTGGTTACTTCCTCCAACGTATATAATTTATCCACTACAAGATAAATGTACAAAGGCCTTGAGTCAACAGGAGATTCACTATAATAATGAAAAAATCCGGGGAAAGGCTCAGGAGCTTCCAAAACAAAAGTATTAGGCATTATTTTGTCATCCATAGTAACCAATTGCTCTGATTTTAAAAGGTTACCATATCTTTCTAATATATCTGAACTTGTCATAACGGTTAAATTTTTTAGGTTCCACCTTTATAAGTTACAAAAAATATCTTTAGAAAATCAAATTATATCTCAATGTTATTTATGCAATGATTCTAGTCGGGTCTGAGTCGGGATGCAGTCGAGGCTGCTATGATACAAAGTCATATCTATTTCATATAAAAGTCATACTAAACTCACTAATTAGTGAGTTTGGTGTGAGTTTAGTATGAACAATATATCACCCAAATCTAACTATGAATCGACGTTGTCTCGAAGCTGTTACGAAGCTGTTATACAGCAGCTGTGAATGCAATGTCATTAAGTTGAGATTTTTAACAAAAAAAAAGTTGCAAACTCAAACCAGTACAATACCTGACGCAGGTTTATCATTTGTGCCTTTATATTATTTTTCTTAACCAAACATCATTGGTTGCCAATGAGGCATGAAAAATATCCAGAATAAATTTACAACAAACCAATAAAAGAAGTAGTATATTAATGATCGCGTGTAAACACAGGACTCAACTCTGTTGACAATTGATTATTGTAAAAGTAACCTTCCAAATCAAAAGCCCTTAAATCTTCTGGATTTGTAATATTATTTTGAATTATAAAACGGGTCATTAAACCACGAGCTTTCTTAGCATAGATACTAATGATTTTATATTTACCATCCTTAAGATCTTTAAACTCAGGAGAAATAACAGGAGCCTTAATCTTTTTAGGATTTACTGATTTGTAATACTCATTAGATGCTAAATTGATTAAAACCTGATGATTGCTTTCTTCAATATCAGAATTTAAAGCATCAGTAATTTTACTCCCCCAGAATTCATAAAGGTTTTTATTGGATTCCAATGGCAATTTAGTTCCCATCTCTAATCTATAAGGTAAGATTAAATCCAAAGGTCGTAAAACACCATACAAACCAGATAAAATGCGTAGTTTATCTTGAGCAACTTCAACATCTTGCTCAGATAATGTATCTGCTTTTATACCATTATAAACCTCACCATTGAAAGCAAACAAAGCCTGTTTTGCTATTGATTTTTCGAAAGGATAATGCCAATCCTGATAACGATTATAATTTAAATCAGCCAGTTTTTGACTAATCTTCATTAACGCTCCTAAATCATTTGGCTTATAATTCTTTAGTTCATTAACAATTTGCTGAGGCTCCTCAATAAAACGAAACTCACTATATTTTTCGGTAGTAGTTGGATTTTCAAAATCAAGAGCTTTGGCCGGAGATATAATAATTTGCATACTAATAAATTCTTTTTACAATATAACTTAACGTTTTACAAATGGTTCATTAACACCTATACCTACATCCCCTGCCAAGACAATTTATTTGGTTTACTTCAATGAAAGAAGCACTACATTTTCAACATGATGAGTATGAGGAAACATATCTACAGGTTGAACTTTATCTACTTTATATTTTACATCCAACAGATTCAAATCACGAGCCTGTGTTGCAGAATTACAACTCACATAAACAATTTTTGGAACATTGGTTTTTAAAATTGTTTTAACCACATCCTCATGCATTCCTGCACGTGGCGGATCAACAATCATAACATCAGGCGCTCCATTTTCCTGAATAAACGGCTCATTAAGAATATCTTTCATATCTCCGGCATAAAATACTGTATTGTCAATATTATTATTTGCAGAGTTAATTTTAGCATCCTCAATAGCTTCAGGAACGTATTCAATACCAACTACTTTTTTTGCTTTTGAAGCCACAAAATTGGCAATAGTACCTGTTCCCGTATATAAATCGTAAACAACCTCATCTCCTGACAAGTCAGCAAACTCACGTGTTACTTTATATAATTCGTAAGCCTGTTCTGAATTGGTTTGATAAAATGATTTTGGCCCGATACGGAATTTTAATCCTTCCATCTCCTCTTCGATATATTCTTTCCCTTTAAAGCAAAGAATATCCTGATCGCCAATAGTATCGTTAGCTTTTGAGTTGACTACATATAACAAAGAAGTAATTTGTGGGAATTGCTCACTTAAGTAATTTAATAAACCTTCTCTCTTTTCAACATCTTCATGATAAAAAGAAACAATAACCATTACTTCTCCAGTAGAAGTTGTACGAATAATCAAAGTACGAAGAAAACCTTCGTGATTACGGATATCAAAGAATGTTAATCCATTATCCAAAGCATACTTTTTAATGGCCAATCTAATACCGTTTGAAGGCTCTGCCTGTAAATAACAGTTTTTTACATCAATTACCTTATCAAACATTCGTGGAACATGAAAGCCTAAACCATAACGTTCAACTGAATCTTCAGGAATCTGCATTTCATCATTAGATAACCATCTTTTATTCGAAAAAGTATACTCTAATTTATTTCTATAGTATTGATCTTTTTCTGAAGCTTTAATAGTTTGTATTAAGGGCAACTCAACTTTACCAATACGCTTTAGGTTATTTTCTACCTCACGCTGTTTAAAAAATAATTGCTCAGAGTAAGGCAGCATTTGCCATTTACATCCTCCGCACACACCAAAATGCTCACAAAACGGCTTAACTCTTAAATCTGAATACTTTAGATATTGAGTTACGTACCCCTCATAAAAGTTCTTTCTTTTTTTATTCACCTGAACATCTACAATATCGCCAGGCACAGCGTTCTGTACGAAAAGAACTTTATCTTCTATTTTAGCCAAAGCTTTTCCTTCGGCTGCAACATCTATAATCTCAACACCCTCAAATAAAGGCTTTCTATTTCTTGATCTACCCACAGTAACTATTTTTATTTCAGGCTGCAAATATAATACATCTTAATTTTATGATATAAGTTAAAAGTTAAAAGTTGACAGAGAAAAATTACATCCATACCTACCCTATTTTTCAACACTTAACCACACCTCTCTTAACTACTAAACTTATATATAAATACAAAGAGAAAACAGCAACCAACTTAATTCAGACAAAAAAGCCATCATTTATCTGATGGCTTAATTATTATTATAATCTATTTTTTTAATTCATTACTTTAATGAAAGCTTCGCCAGGTAATCGTAATGCATGCCTTCAGCTACTTTCTCCATTTTTAATCCGCTTTGTTCTGCATAGAACTTCAATAACTCATCATCGATAAAAAGCCACTTAAACGACTTACCCTTAACATCTTTATAAACCATTCGATAACTTATCTCTCCGTAATAGTCATCATTCAGATTGATCAACAAACTACCATCATCATCTTCAAATAAATATCTGATATCACTTGAATCCACGATTAAACAACCTCCAGGATTTAGAAGTTGTTTTACTTTTGTAAAAAATTTCTCCAGATTAACCGTATCTCCGGCAATACCAATACCATTCATCAACATTAAAATAGTATCATATTTTACATCTTCAGGTAATTGATAAAAGTCTTGCTGTATAATATTTTTCACACCTCTCTGTCGCATTACATCACAAGCAGCAGGACTAATTTCATTAGCATAAACTTCTTTATTATTCTGTTGAAGGTATAAGGCATGACTACCAGCACCTGCTCCCACATCAAGAATCTTACCTGTACTAATGGTTAAGGCTTTCTTTTCAAGATCTGGCATATCCTTAAAGCCTCGAAAAAGATATTCTACAGGTAAAACATCATCTTCTACAATATTTGATTGAACTGTAATCTGAGCGGATTTCTCTCCCAACATATAGTCAAGACAAGCTGCTCCTAGTGGATCTAAATACTCTTTCAACTTTATTTTTTTCGCAAAAATAGTAAAATATTAATCTTTAAATAAAAGACTGATAATTATTATTTTATAAATTTGTAAGCATAAAATCCGTAGTTTTGGGAAATAGATTCAATTATTAAAAGCAGTTTTTACGGATCTGCTTTTATTTTTAAAGAATACATTGATATACTTCGCACCACTACAGAGTTATACGACACTTGCTTATTATCTTGCCTTTAACTCATTAATTGGCGGGATAGAGAAATATTTCACCCCATTTTACAGAAAAAACAAACAGGGTGTTTTTGAATATGAAAAATACCTTAAAGCAAGTAATGATATCCATATTGTTCCTCAGATTTTAACTAACAACGGAAAAGATTTGGTTGAGTTTGCCAATGATATGTTGAAAAGAGGATTTAAAGAAATCAACATCAATATTGGCTGCCCTTTTCCATTAGTAACACACAGACATTTAGGTTCTGGTTTGCTTCCTTTTTCGGATGAAATAAAAAACATGATGGATACATTTTATTCGGCACAACTTCCAATTTCATTATCCATTAAGTGCAGATTAGGATGGGAAGATTCAATGGAAATACTTACAGCACTTCAAGTCTTTAAACAATATCCGGTTTCTGAAATTATTCTTCACCCACGCTTAGGTATACAAAAATATAAAGGCACTCCCAATTGGGATTATTTTGAAAAAATAATTAATATTTGGAATGGAGATGTAATTGGGAATGGAGATATTTTATCAACTCAGGAGCTAAATGATAAAAGAGAAAGGTTTAGCAGTGTAAATGGCTGGATGATTGGCAGAGGTATTCTTACAAATCCTTTACTTTTAAGTAAGAGCCCAATATCTGAAGACAGCTTTAAACAATCATTATTTGAATTAAGAGAGCAAGTTTATAACAACCTGGTTCAATTTGGATATTCAGATGAACAGATATTGAATCAATTAAAAAGTTTTTGGGAATACCCTTCAAAAAAATTTGAAGGAGGAGAAAGAATCTTACGTAAACTTAAGAAAACAGGCAAGCTGGAGAACTTTTGGGATACAGAAAAAAAACTGTTCCAACAAGAGGTATTAACAATAAACTAAACTTGCTAATATGAGTTTATGGTTTGGAAATATAATTATCCAAACTCATACAAACCTCTGAAGAAAAACTTATTCCACTGTTAATTATGTGATCCCATTGCTTTTCATCTAACTGAATCAATTGATCTTTTGAAATATTCTGATTTAATAAAGAGTTAATGATTCCGGCATTAAAATTATCACCTGCTCCAATAGTACTTACCGGATTTATTTTATTTACAGTGTAGTGTTTTTTAATATTTGAAGTATGCAAATAAACACCATTAGCATTCTCTGTATAAATTAAATTACCACATCTTAAGTATAAATTATTATAGGCATCATCTGATGATTGGGCCTTGAATATATTCGCAAAGTCCTCATCACTACCTCTAACAGCATCAGCTAATTCAATATTTTCAAGCACATAAGCCAATAGCTCATCAATATTTTCAGAATGGCTTTTTCTGAAGTTCGGATCATAGACAACAATACATCCACATTCAGCAGCATGCTTAACTATTCGAACCACCTGTTGTCTTAATTTGGAATTAATAGCATAAAAAGAACCAAAGAGAAAAATATCATCTTTTTTAAAATCCGGCAGCTTTATACTTAAACGTTCCTGAGGATAATTTTTATAAAAATCATATTCAGCATCATTCTTTTCGTTCAAAAAAGCTAATGCTAACGCGCTTTGCCCATTATCATATCTTTTAATAAGCGAGCTGTCAATGTTATTTTCATTTAAAAAATCGATAATTACATCCCCTACCTTATCATTTCCTAATTCACTAATAAAACGCACATTATGACCCGATCGAGCCAATGATACCAAGGCATTTAAAACAGAACCTCCTGCTTTTGCAGAAACCGGTTGCCCATTTTTAAAAATAATATCTAAAACGGTCTCTCCAAGACCATAAACAGTACGCATTATAATATGATTAACGATATAAGATAAGAAACATTTAATAATCAGGAATAAACAAGCTACTTCTGTATTAATAACTTACTTTACTAACTTAGAAATGGCTTTAAATGTATCAGAGCCAGCATAACGACACAGTTCAAACAAGATAGACTCATAGCTTGTAACAATTACCCCCTCTTGCAACATTCTATTAATTGCAATTCTTTTATTTTCTGGATTTCTTGAACCTACACAATCTTCAATAACTACAGGTTGATGACCTTTTGCTTTTAGGTCAATTGCTGTTTGCATCAAACAAATATGAGCTTCAATACCAAACAGAATTACAAATTTCTTAAAACTACCTTCTTCCAGTTTATGAGAAAACGGAGCATCATCACAACAGCTAAAAGCAGTCTTTTCAAATGCAGGACAGCCTTCAACCATTTGCCTTATACCCTCAATAGTTTCGCCGAGTCCTTTTTTATACTGCTCTGTTACAACCATCGGGACACTCAAAATTTTTAATCCTTCAACTAAAATCTCTGTGTTCTTTTTTAATTTTTCATGATCGTGGATATGTGGAAATAAACGTTCCTGTATGTCAACACAAACAGCTAAAGTATCTTGTTTTAAAACTCTCATTATTTTAGTTTTATGTATTAGAACTAAATATAAAAAATAAAAGATAAAGACGCCACATATTTGATATTTCTTTATACTTGTTCCACATCACAAGGGGCATATCTTGAGGTCAATTTGATAGAATACTTTTCGTTTAAATTTTTAAACGCATCCATCGCAATCTCACCTCTGTTATTATCTTCTGAAATATGTGATAAATAAATAGTCTTAAGATTTTCTCCGGCATGTTCTTCAATTAGAATACGAGCCTGATCATTTGAAAGATGCCCTCGATCGCTTGCTACACGCTGCTTTAAATAAAATGGATATTTACCAGCTTCGAGCATATCCACATCATAATTAGATTCCAAAAACAGAAAATCACATTTATTTAAATGAAACTTCACATTATCACAAGCAGCTCCAATATCAGTAAAAACGCCTACATTTTTATCTTCATGTTCAATTCTAAAGCTGACAGGATCAATAGCATCATGCTGTTTTAAAAAAGAGTGAATACTAAAATTACCAATCCGGATAGTTTCGCCAGGTTTAAAAGTAACTACATTAGTGGGACGCATGGTAAAATAACTTTTTTCATGCGTTACCTCTGTCATATAAACGGGAATATTAAGCTTTTTACTTAGCACCTTTGCCCCTCTATAATGATCTGAATGTTCATGTGAGATAAATACAGCTTTCACCTTATTCGAATCCAGCTTTTTTTCTTTCATCCTATCTAAAATCTGACGCCTGCTAATTCCTGCATCAATCAATATCGCCTCAGTTTCATTTCCTATATAGTAGCAATTACCATTACTACCTGATGCTAATGCACAAACCTCAATCATCTTCTTTTTTTTTATATAAAATAAGTCTCTACTTTTTCAGCTTCTGCAAACTTCACTAAAAGATCCTTAGTTTCTTGCAATGTAATTTCCAATTCATCCTTACCTGCAAAACCTATAAATATAAATAAGATATTTTTGGTCTTCTCAGAAATCATTGTTCTTGTTGAATCACTGGTTGGTGTTCCAAATGCTCCAACGGAATCTCTAAAAACAGGTAAAAGCTCTATATTGACGGTTCCTCTTCCAATACCTTCGTATGGCTCTCCCTCTTTTCCTATTCCCATTGTTACATTTCCTTGAATTAAGTCTGAATCATAACCACAAATAGAATATCCTGTCTTTATTGAGATATAATTTAATACATCTACAACATTTGAGATTTGATACAAACCTTTTCCATTGGCTATTCTACGCATCAATGATTCAGCAGCAGGTCGGTAACGATTCGGATCTTTCCCTAGTGTTCGATATGCATCCTTGGTTGCTTTTACTGTATGCATTTGCCTGATGGTTTCAGGAGTTAATGCCACCTGCATCTGATCCAGTTTTTTTGATATCCATGTATTCAATTCTTCTGAACTTTTCTCAACATTAACCGAAGCCTCAATACATCCTAATGTTAAAGATGGTAGTTTTGAAAGTAGTTCTGCAGCAATCTTAATCGGGATCATATCTGAAGTATTTAAAGTTGCAAAAATAATAAAGATGATTTAATCAGATAGGTAATTCTTACATTGATTTTAATGAGCCCAGAAGTAAAATCTTATTAACTACTCCTCAATTCTTTTTAAAATACTTATCAATCCCATTTCATTTGAACTGATATTATAAGTTAATCGATAAACCTTATAGTATTTGTCTACATAGATTTCCCAATTTTCATTATCGATCTTTCTTGTGGTTATTTTTGGCTGAGCAATACGATCTTTTACTGATTCCAAAGCGATATCTGTAGCATTCATCTTTTGACTTTCAACGACCGTAATTATCGTAGTAGCATAATTCAAAGGCTCCATCAACATTAATCGATAAATACCTGAATTCATTTCCTTTTTATATTCTGAAAACTTCGTAAAGTTAACTTCTGCACTAATATAATTTTGTTCTGAAAAAGTTATTTCACTTTCATAGCTCCCTAAAACCGTAGATTGGTACGATTGTATCTCATTGATATTATTCTCAAAAAAATGATCAATAACAATATTCACACTGTCACTTGGATTCAATTCAAACCTCATTAAATCTGAAGAATTTGAATTATTCAAATATTGATAAAGGCTATACCTAAGCTCTTTAAATTCTTTCTCAAAGTGCGAAGTTTCTTTTTTCTTCTTTGCATAAGTTAAACCTGTAAACAATAGCAAAACACTTAATACCTGAACGGATCTTTTAGTTAAAGACATACTTATAATTTTAATCTTAAGTTATTTGGGGAGAGTCAACAAATATAGAATAATGTATGAGAACAAGAAATATGAATTTACTTGAGCATGATGATAAGTTCAAACTATATTTTAAGAAAAGCTAACACTAAAAATTAGATATCTTATTGAATTTTCGCTTCCTTTGTTGTCAATATTAACAATTTAAAGCAGTCCCACCTCTGCATTTTCTGAAAATTTCCATTATAAGATGAGTAGTACAGTAATTCCGAATAATTTAAAATGTGTGATATTTGATATGGATGGAGTTTTATATGACTCTATGAAAAATCATGAATCTACCTGGCAAGCTTGTTTCAAACCTGAAGGTATTGATTTTCCTGCATATGAAGCATACATGCATGAAGGAAGAACAGGACACGACACTATTGGATACGCATTTAAACAATATTTAAATAAAGAAGCTACTCAGGAAGATAAGGAAAGAGTTTACAATGAAAAAGTAAGATTAATGAGCATTGCTCCTAAAGCGGAAAAAATGCCAATGATGTTTGATCTTATTCAGTTGCTAAAAGAAGAAGGGAAGGATATTTGGGTAGTAACAGGTTCAAAGCAACCATCACTACTTGATAAATTAAATAACGATTTCGGCATAAATCCACAACAGATCATTAGTGCTAAAAACGTTACCAAGGGAAAACCTCATCCAGAACCATATATAAAAGCTGTAGCTGGATCTGGCTTTAATGCAGACGAATGTATTGTTGTTGAAAATGCTCCATTAGGTGTAAGATCTGCAAAAGCTGCAGGTATAACAACAATCGCAGTTAACACCGGTATTTTAGAAGATAAAATATTAGCCAACGAGGGTGCTGACATCATTTTACCAAACACTAAAGAATTATATCAGTATATTTCTACTAATATTTAAACTTTAAATTTATTTATATCAAGACTCTAAATAATTATCAACCCAAAACAGAACATACCTACCTCTCCTCTATACTTTAAAAATTATCAGCCTGACCTTATAGCTCATCAAATAAAACAATCCACTAATCATATGCCGGGATTCTGAGTATTGGCTATTAATAATAATAAATTATTTTAGCATACGGTTCAATTATTCACATTTAACAATAAAAGTGAATATTACGTGTTAATATATTATACTCTTTTATATTATTTCAATTTTAATCTGAGACATTTAATAAATAAGGTTGTGAGAAAAATCATTTTAGCATCGTTAGTATATCTCTTTGTTTATACAATGCTAGATTGTTATGCAGGCAACTCTCATCATGAAATTCCATATCCGGAAATATCTCAGAGTTTAAAAAAGAAAAAGATTCTTATTTTAAATTCATATCACCAAAATTACCATTGGGCCGATGATATTATGAAAGGTGTATTTTCGGAATTTAATGATAAGAATTCTTATGAATTATATGTTGAATATATGGACACAAAACGATGTTCTGATTCTATATATTACGAACAACTCAAAAATATTTATCTACATAAATATAAGAATGTTGAGATTGATGTTATTCTGGCCTGTGATGATAATGCTCTAAATTTCATGCTACAATATCGGGATGAAATATTCCCACAAGTTCCGGTTTCATTTTGTGGTGTGGTAGATTTTCATTCTTCAAGAATAGAAGATCATGAGTTGTATACCGGTGTTTATGAATCTTATGATATACCAGCCAATCTAGATTTAATAAATAAACTTCATCCCGAAGTTAATCGTGTTGTAATTGTATCCGACACTACAGAATCAGGAAAAGCTTTATTAGCAAGAATAAAAAGAGGTAAGGTCATTTCAAAAAGCCCACTTGTTATAGATTATTTAATCAATAAAACACCAAAAGAAATAAAGGATTATTTAAAAACCTCACAGGAAAACACAGCAGTTATTTGGGCTATTTATCTTCGCTTACCCAATGGAACGTTTATTTCAAGTGAAGAGAGTATTCATTTCATCACTTCCGTTACATCCAGCCCTGTATTTTGCGTATGGGATGTTGTTGGCCAAGGAGTTGTTGGAGGTAAGGTATCTACACCATTTTATCAAGGAGCGGAATCAGCCAGAATAGCTAAGAGAATATTGAGTGGGGAGCATATTCATGATATAAATATATTAGGGAGTCCAATGTTATATAAGTTCGATTACGAAGCTTTAAAAAAATACAAAATCCCATTAAAAGATATCCCTGAGGGAAGTCTGGTTTTAAATAAACCCATCACATTTTGGCAGGCTAACAAGAGAATTGTAACCTCCTTATTGTTTATAATAATTTCATTGCTTGCAATTGTATTTGCATTAAGTTACTTATATCGTAAAAGCAAAAAGGTTGAGATTGAAATAAAACGGAAAAATAAAAAACTTAAAAAAGTAAGGAATAAACTTCTAATCACAAATGAAAAACTGAGAAAATCAAAAATTAAGGCTGAAGAGGGGAATAGATTAAAGAGTGCATTTTTAGCGAACCTAAGTCATGAGATAAGAACACCTATGAATGGAGTTGTTGGATTTACCAGTGTTCTTCTAGAAGGCGATTTAAATAAAGATGAACAGAAACTATACCTTGATTTAATCAATTCAAGTGGACAAAAAATGGTTAGCTTGATAGATGACCTTGTTAACATTTCAAAGATTGAATCAGGAACTTTAGAATTAAATTATTCAGAAATTAACCTAGCTGTACTTTTCAAAGAAATGTTTTTGTTCTTTGAAAAAGAAGCAAGAGATAAAGGTTTGATTCTTGAATTAGTAAAAGACGATGATATTAAAATAATAAATTCAGACCGAAATAAATTAGAACAGGTATTCTATAACCTAATCAAGAATGCCATAAAATACACTGAAAAAGGGCATATCAAATTTGGGTATAGTAAAATAAACAGCCATATAGAATTCTTTGTTGAAGATAATGGGAATGGTATACACAAAAAGGATTTCTCCAATATTTTTGAAAGATTCAATCAAGCTGAAAACAGCAATTCTACAAAAGGAGGAATTGGCTTAGGACTTTCAATAGTAAAAGAGTTTGTTGATATCATTGGAGGTTCTATTCAAGTTGAATCTGAAATTAACAAAGGAAGTAGGTTTTATTTTAGTATACCATTAAACACTATTCAATAATAAAACCTATACCTTAATTCATTAATCTAAGAATATATAGTTGCTACAACATTCCTATGACCTCCAAAATTCCGGAATTCGCAAAAATAAATTCCTTGCCATGTTCCCATATTCAAACGTCCGTTTGAAATGGGAATTGTGATAGATGGCCCCATTAAACTTGACTTAACATGAGCAGGCATATCATCACAGCCCTCCAGCGTATGTGTATATTCTTTACATCCTTCAGGAACTATCTTATTCATAATGGTTTCGAAATCATGCCTTACAGATGGATCTGCATTTTCATTAATGCTTAAGGCTGCTGAAGTATGTTGAACAAACAGGTTTAACAAACCTTTGTCTGGCAAATCTAAATTAGAAACTATAACATTGGTAATTAAATGAAATCCTCTTCTAAATTCCGGTAAACGAATAGTCTTCTGCTCAATCATTTTAATATCCTAATAATAATATTTAAAGAAATGAATCACTCTTACAACAAATAAAAGTATAAGAATTATCTGATTATTTTCTTTCTCTACTGAAGTAAATTAAAGTTTTTCATTGCAAATTCCATTGCATAGTCCTCAATCTCATTACATACTTCTCTGTACGATTTTAATTTATCCATATCAGTACCTTCTGCCAAGCCCGGGTTATCAAAAGGATGCTGAATAATATCACGAGGTTCATGATTCAGCACTATATCCTCTGGTTCAGTATGATCCACAATAATCATATAATCAAATATTTCATGGCTATATTCCGAGATATTTTTTGATTGGTATTTATTAATATCTATAACAGATTCCATCATTGCTTTTTGTGCCAACATATGAATAGGTTCAACATGCTTACCGGCACTTACAACCTCTGCTTTATCTTTTAAATAATAGGATAACCACCCCTGCAACATTTGCGACCGTGCAGAATTTTTATTACTAAAAACAAGTATTTTCTTCATAATCAAAATAGCATTAAGACTAAAAATTAAGGTATTAACACCAACTATTTATTTACAATATAGTTATTTAAAGTTCCATTATAAAAGTTACGAATAATTTCGGCAACAAACCTACTCATTTCTTCACGAGTTTCAAGCGTTGCTGTTCCTGTATGCGGAGTTAACACCACTTGATCCATAACTAAAAGTTCTTTAGGAATATGAGGCTCATTTTCATAAACATCCAATCCTGCACCAGCTATATTGTTACTTTTAAGAGCTTCAATAAGACACTTTTCATCAACAACAGGTCCTCTGGCTGTATTAATTAAAAAGGCTGAGCTCTTCATTAAATTAAATTGTTCCTTACCTACAAGATGGTAAGTTTGCTCTGTCAGAGGACAATTAAGAGAAACAACATCAGATACCTTTAACAATTCATTAAACTCGACCTTTACAGCTTGATAACGCGTTTCTATATCCTCAGGCAGTTGTGTTCTATTATGATAGATTATATTCATTCCAAATGCAACAGCTCTTCGAGCCAACGCTTGTCCAATCGCACCCATACCTACAATGCCCAGGGTTTTTCCTGATAAAGTAGAACTTAAGTTTCTCATTACACCAGTTACTACTCCTTCTGGTTTGCGCAATTGATTATTCAAATATCCTATTTTCCTACTGACAGTCACCATCAATCCCATGGCTAGTTCTGCAGTTGGTTCTGTAACCGGATCCGGGGTATTTGTTACTGTAATTCCTTTCGAAGTAACATATGGAATATCAATATTATCATATCCAACTCCAAAATTTGCAATCAACTTTAGGTTAACAGCTCTATCAATAACATCATGAGTCAATTTATGTCCAAAGATGGATACAATCGCGTAAGTATCTTTGATGTGCAAACTCCATTCTTCATCGGTAAATTTTTCTCCCTGAGGAAAAACAACTTCAAATTCGTCTCCCAACTCATCAAAACCACAAGATGGAATTTTATACATGATTAATATTTTCTTCATTTCAGATGTCTATAATTTGTTTTATATGGTCACATGAAACTCACCAGATTTGATCTTTTCGCGATGCGATAATTTTTCTCATAGCTCGTTTCTCATCTACTTGTAATGCCAATCAAGGATTGAAAGTTATGGTTTAAAAGGTTGAATTGAAAGGATAAATCCAACCATTGATTCGCTTTTGTAATAAAAATATAAAACTATCGTTTTTTTAATGAAACTACAATTAGCTTTTATTAATACAATGTGTTAGTTACATTTGTTAGCCATTAAATAAAATGATCTATATGCGGAAGCAACTATATATTCTAATTGGTATTTTAATTCTATCGGTAAACCTATTAGCTCAGTCCGGAACAAGAGTTACCGGTTTAGTAACCAGCTCAGATAACAAGAAGCTTGACTTAGTAAATGTTTCGGTAAAAGGACAACCGGGAGGATCTATTACAGATAAGGAAGGACATTTTTCTTTACTCATAAAGCAAACTCCACCATTTACCCTTATTTTTAGTTCAATAGGTTATCAAACAAAAGAGATAACCATTAACGAAACTGATAACTCCAGTGAGATAAAAGTTATATTAATTGAAAAGCAAGAAACTATAGATGAGATAAATGTAAAAGCAAAAGAAAGAAACAATCAAAATTTTACAGCAATAGATTCTAAAATAACTGCAAATCTTCCTGATGCTACAGGTGGCAGCATTGAATCTTTGGTTAAAACCCAGATGGGAGTTACATCAAACAACGAATTAAGTTCACAATACCGGGTAAGAGGAGGTAATTTTGATGAGAACCTTGTTTATGTTAATGATATTGAAGTATACCGACCATTTTTAGTCAGAGCAGGACAGCAAGAGGGATTAAGTTTTGTTAATCCTGAATTAGTATCTGATATTCGTTTTTCAGCAGGTGGTTTCGATGCCCGATATGGAGATAAGATGTCATCGGTATTAGATATAAAATACAAACGCCCAACTGAATTTGGAGGAAGTGCTTCCGGAAGTCTTTTAGGTGCTAATGCTCACCTTGAAGGCGCAAGTAAGAATAGTAAATTTACACACATAACAGGTATACGATATAAAACCAACAGGTACTTACTTGGATCAATGGATGTTTCCGGCGATTATCAACCTAACTTTTTAGATATCCAAACCTACTTAACATACAGGTTAAACGATAAATGGAGGCTGGGATTTTTAGGGAATATTTCGAGAAACAGCTATAGCTTTGAACCTGTTGACAGAGAAACCACTTTTGGGACAATTAGCGAACTTAAAACATTAAAGATTTATTTTGAAGGTCAGGAAGAAGACCTATTTATGACTGGCTTTGGTGCTTTTTCATTAGACTTTTCGCCGGATAACAGTAACAACTTTAAACTTGTTGCTTCCGGTTACAGAACTTCTGAAGATGAAACCTATGATATCCTTGGACAATACTGGCTTCAGGAATTAGGTGAGATGGATACCAATGGAGATATATCCTACAGTGAAGGAGAAGATATTGGAGTTGGCAGCTATCTTGAACATGCTCGTAATTATTTATTTGGAGCTATTACAAACATAGCCCTCAGAGGTTCACATCGTTTAGGAGCCAATAATATTGAGTGGGAAGCAAAATATCAACACGAAAGATTTTCTGATATTATTAATGAGTGGGAATTAAGAGACTCAGCTGATTATAATATTCCTTTAAATGAAGAAAGGCTGGAACTTTCTTATGCCTACAATGATGAAAATAAAATAGAATCGAACAGATATACCGCCTTTATTCAGGAAAACAGAAATTTTGATTTAAATAAAGGAGTCTTAGATCTGGCCATTGGATTAAGAGCAAACTACTGGGATTTTAATGACGAATTTTTAATCAGCCCCAGAATGAGTGTTTTATATACTCCGGACTGGGAAAACAATTTTAGTTTTAAGCTTGCAACAGGTATATATTATCAGAGTCCTTTTTATAAAGAATACAGATCTCAAGGAGAAGGAATAAATAAAAACATTAAAGCGCAACAATCCATTCACTTTGTAACAGGGTTTGATTATTATTTTAAAGCATGGGAACGTCCTTTTAAATTCTCTTCTGAGCTTTATTATAAAAACATGAAACATTTAATTCCATATCAAATTGACAATGTAAGAATTAGATACTCTGCAAAAAATAACGCAAAAGGCTATGCTGCCGGATTAGATATGAAAATCAACGGTGAGTTTGTAAAAGGTATTGAATCATGGGCCAGTTTATCCTTAATGCAAACAGAAGAAGATATCAAAGGAGACTCTTATACGAACAGTGCCGGACAAACTATTTATCCCGGATATATACCTCGTCCTTCAGATCAGAGATTTAACTTCAGTTTAATGTTTCAGGACTATTTAAGAAACAATCCATCTTTCAAGGTAAACCTAAACCTGATATATGGAAGCGGATTGCCTTTTGGTCCTCCTAATTCAGAAAGATATAAAGCTATTAACAGAATGCCAGCCTACAAAAGGGTGGATATTGGATTTTCAAAGGAATTAACAGGTTCGCAACTTCATCCGGATAAGAAAACAGGAACCTTTAAGAATATCTGGATTGGACTGGAAGTATTTAACCTATTTGACATAGATAATACAATATCATATTTTTGGGTAACTGATGTTAACAACTCACAATATGCGGTCCCTAATTACCTTACTTCAAGAAGATTGAATTTAAAACTCATTACCAGGTTTTAACACTTTACATCAATAAGCTTAGAACCTTCACACTATTTAAGCATGAAGGTTCTTAAAAAAAGCTTTTATATTTCTATCCTCGCATCTCTGCTTAATTGCGTTGTTGCAATAGTTACTCTCTCAATTGCTTCTGCTGCTTCGTTTGACAATCGATTTGTTTTGTCCATTTCTTCAGATATATGATTCATTCCTTTATTGATTTTATCAATAGATACTTTTAAGGAATCTAAATGCGGAAGAATCTTCTGTGCTTCCATACCTGAATTTTCTGCCAACTTTCTTACTTCAGCAGCAACAACACTAAATCCTCGCCCATATTGTCCAACACGCGCTGCTTCAACTGCAGCATTAAGTGCTAAGATGTTTGTCTGTCGAGAAACACCCTTAATGGTATCAACTATTTTTGTAAACTCATGAATCAGGTTAAAATCATTGACAATTGTATGCGTGATTCTATCAAAATCTGTATTTACAGCATTTACCATTCTTGCATTATCCTTAATCACATTGTTCAATAATAATATTTGAGTTTCTATGGTTTCTATAGCTCCTACAATCTTCGCTTTCATTACTCTTAAATCATGCAATGTATGATGATGACAGTTATCGGCTTTATTCAAACCGTTAAAAATTGCAATTGCCATTCGCTCACAAGTATTATATCCACATGAAGAACAATTATATAATTCCTTTTCCTGAAATTTACTCATTGATCTATAAATCTCATCAAACTGCTCCTTTGTTGGAATATTAAGATTATTCCTTGGCGAAAGGTCTTTATATTCTCTTTTATACAGATCCGGCTTCCAAAACTTATCGATAGTATTCTTGAGCTTTCTTTGTCCTACTTTTTTCCCAAATCTTCCTTTTGAAGAATAATTAACTTTCATTTCATTATTCCTTTCAGAAATATAAAACTCTATTTCATCACGAGACTTTTCATAACTATTTGTTCCGGGACCACCATTACACCCCTTTTCACAATTTAAACAATCTACTAATAAGGGAGCTCTTCCTGCTTCTATCTGAGTACTAAGCTTGTCCAAATACTCATAAACTATATCTGAACCTTCAATTTTACGGGTAACCGAACCAACATCAGGAAGTTCTCTTTGTACTGTTTGCAATAATCCTCCCGGAGTTGAAAACGAGACAGCTCTCTCTGCTGGAGGATTATCATAATCACACCTACTAAAAGTCTCTAATTTAATCCCTTCCATAGCTATATGCTTCTGAAATGATGCAATTGTTACATTATAGTCACCTATCCCAGTCTCTTGAAACTCCTTTTTCTTTGCAAGACAAGGAGAGACCGCTAATATTTTATGATTGCTATATTTTGGGTAGTAATTCTTAATCATCTTTGCAATATGCAACATAGGACTATCTGCCGGAGCTAGATATTGAATAAGTTCAGGCTTATATACCTGAATATAGTTTACAATAACCGGACAAGGTTGCGCTATTACACAAGATGGTTTATTATCTTTTAAATGTTGTATATATGATTTAGCGGTTAACTCAGCCCCAAAACTTACATCAAATATTGCTTCTACTCCTAACTTTTTCAAGAAACCATTGAAATGTAAATATTGATTTGGATAGTTAGCAGCTATAGCCGGAGCAACAATAGCGATTATTGGTTTTCCCTTCTTAACATCAGAAATAAATAATTCATAATCGTCTTTTAAAACTCGTGCTTCATGAATACATTCTTTTATACAATTACCACAACCAATACACAAATCAGGATTAACAGTTACATAATCCCTACTTGCATCATTACAAAACTTAACCGGACAAACTGATATACACCTGTGACATTCAACGCACTTATCAGCATCGAAGGAGAAAATAAGATTTTCATTCATAATACGCACTTTTTCAAAATTACGGATACACAAAAACAATGCGATCTCGTAACGGTCCCAAATATTTACAATAGAAAATTAGTACTTGTATACTGGGGGGCAGTGGTATTAACAAGTTTTCAGAATCATGGTACGGCATATAAACAAATGAGGTTACAATACTTTACCTCATTATTCATCATTATTTCAAATTAAAAATAATTGAATACTATGGACATATTTTCAATTAGATAAATAATCAATTAATCCATTCATTTTTAAACAATAAAAAAGGCTACCTAAAAACAGGTAACCTTTGCTTTACTATTATATCTTAATTAATATTATTCGATCTCCGGAACACCAGTTGTTGTTCTAACAACTTTTTTAATTTTCCCATTTTCATCATACTCTAACTTATCAATACAAACGCTTCTTCTAAATGGACCTCCATCAGCTAAACCTGCATTGTGATAAATAAAGTAATCATTACCTTTAAAATTAATGATCGCCTGGTGATTTGTTGGTGAATTAGGTAAAGTATCATTAATTACGCCTTGATATTCCCATGGTCCCATTATACTTTTACTTGTAGAATATTCTGTTGTTGAAGGATAATGAGCTGCATATGATAGATAATAAGTATCGTTGCGCTTATGAATCCAAGGAGCCTCAAAGAAGTTTTTAGCATCAACAGTTTCAACAGGTCCATCTACTTCAGTCATATTATCTTTTAATTTAACAATACGAGCCTCATTCCATGATCCCCATAACATATATACTTGTTTATCATCATCTACATAAACAACAGGATCAATATTTAATACAATTGAATTTTGAGTTGTATCTGCAATGATTGGCTTACCAGAAGCATCTTTATATGGTCCTAGAGGATGATCTGCAACAGCTACGCCAATAGCAAAACCTTCATGAACACGAGCTGTAGAATCTTTATGAACCATTGGCACATACCACCAAAATTTACCATTATTTTCGACACAATGACCTGCAAATGCATTTGCTGCTGCCCATTCAAAGTCTTCTACCTGAAGTTTAACTCCATGATTAGTCCAATGCACCATATCGGGAGTTGAAAAAACATACCATTTTTTCATTAAGAAACCATCTTTTCCCAATTCCTGCTCATCGCTACCTGTAAAAAGGTATAAGGTATCATTATAAACTAAGGCACTTGGATCTGCAGTTAAAGGTGATTTAAATAATGGATTTCCGCTGTACTTTACTTCTTTTTTAGCGCATGATGAAAACACAAACAAAGTAATTAGAAGCGGCAATAAAGATTTAAGTTTTTTCATTGTTAAATTCATTTCGTTATAAATTTTAAAGAAAAGCTGAATATTTATGTGTACTTATTTCAAATTTATAAAGGCATCACAATCCTTTCCGAAATTAAAAATAGTAAAAACACAAACAAGAAAATACAGCACGACTGAATAATAACGAATAGTCCACCATGTATCAATATTTGTCTTCTTTTTTCATAAATGCACAGACAATTAGACCTCAATAGCGATCCAACAATTCTTTGCGCATTTCTCTTAATGAATAATAAAAGGCAAGGAAACATAAAGGAAAACCAGCAAGAAAGAATGCAATTTGTCGTGTTGCGCCATGTGCATTTCCATCAAGTTTTTTGTAAAAATCATAATATCTCGAGTACATCAATAAATAATATACCATGTAAAATAGTAAACACACAAATCCTATAATCATATAAATTACAACTGTTGTATCCAGAATAAAATAACTTATAAACAAGCTCAAAAAATAAAATAAGAGCGTTAATCTACCAAAATATTGAAATTCTTTTAAAGACTTCTCGAGTTGATTAATCATAACCTCACGGTCTGACTTAAACCGAGTCAACATATTAGTATCCATACCTCTTTCCTGAAGTATTTCTATAGATACTTGTTTAATTTCTCGTGTATAGTGGTAGAGCCTGTAATGTTTTACAATATCAATTAATTTATCATTACTTAGTTCGGAGAGTTTTGTTTTCATTATCATTAAGAGTAGGAAACTGGTTTATTAGATTATGATTACAAGATAGTTAACTATAATCATTATTGCAAATCAAAGAAGAACTTCACAGCAAAAAAACTAAGTAACCACCTATATACAGCAGATACGTACTACATGTTTATGAAATAAAATTCTATGCAAAACACCTTAAACAAATACTTTAAACGCCTGATATTTATCACTCAGATAAAAAGGTGCAATTAGTATATTAGCAATCGATTTGTTAATGCTTAAAAATTAAATTCAATATGACTCAGAACGATTACATTGAGAGAGAAGATAAATACGGTGCTCATAATTACCACCCACTACCGGTAGTATTAGATAAAGGTGAAGGTATATATGTTTGGGATGTTGATGGTAAGAAGTATTTTGATTTCCTGTCTGCTTATTCTGCAGTTAACCAAGGACATTGTCATCCCAAAATCATAAAGGCTCTAACTGATCAGGCCACTAAACTTACATTAACATCAAGGGCTTTTTACAGCAGTGTTTTAGGTGAATTTGAAGAATATATAACTAAATACTTTGGATACGACAAAGTATTACCAATGAATACTGGCGCTGAGGCAGATGAAACTGCATTAAAGCTTTGCCGAAAATGGGCTTATACAAAGAAGGGTATAGAAGAAAACCAGGCTAAGATAGTTGTATGTGAAGGTAATTTCCATGGAAGAACTATTACTATTATCTCTATGTCGACAGATCCGGATTCATACAAAGGATTTGGTCCATATACACCTGGATTTGAAGTTGTGCCTTATAATGATATTGATGCTTTAGAAAAAGCACTTCAAGACCCTAATGTAGCTGGCTTTTTAGTTGAACCAATCCAGGGAGAAGCTGGAGTATACGTTCCTGAAGATGGTTACCTAAAAAAAGCATATGATTTATGTAAGGCGAACAATGTATTATTTATTGCTGATGAAGTTCAAACCGGGATTGCCAGAACCGGAAAGATGTTAGCATGCGACTATGAAGATGTTCGTCCAGACATTTTAATTTTAGGTAAAGCGGTTTCTGGTGGAGTATTTCCTGTATCTGCAGTTTTAGCTGACGATGAAATTATGCTTTGCATAAAACCAGGAGAGCACGGATCTACTTATGGAGGAAATCCTTTAGGCTGTAAAGTTGCCATTGCTGCATTAGAAGTCATCAAGGAGGAAAATTTAGAAGAAAATGCAACCAGACTTGGTGAGATTTTCCGCCACGAATTAAGTAGTATTCAATCAGACATGATTGAATTAGTTCGAGGAAAAGGATTATTAAATGCAGTTGTGATTAAACCCAAAAATGGAAAAACTGCGTGGGATGTTTGTTTAGCCATGAAAGAAAATGGTTTAATAGCTAAACCTACACATGGACACATCATACGATTTGCGCCTCCTTTAGTTATTACAGAAGAAGAATTAAGAGAAGCCATTAGTATTATAAAAAAGACTTTAGCTGAATTTGAGTAAGCAACAAAGTCTTATCAAGTTATTAAAGCTCAGGGTTTACTTTAGTTAGATCCTGAGCTTTTTTCTTTCTATCCATTTTAACCATTCTGGTTTATTGTAGCAAAAAAATGTATATTTAACAGAGCATAAAAACCTACTTCACCATGGAAAAGGAACTACAATTATTACACTCCAGATTACGTAAACTAGACGAAAGAGGCTTTGATTTGAATAGCTGGAAACAAGGAACCATTGCCGTCATTGATTCTATCTTAGGACCAGACAATCTTAAAAGAAAACTCATCGAGGATATAGATTTTCAAAACAACAGCTGGTCCTTAAGAGACTCCACCGGAGATGTTGATACTGTAAAAAGTACATGTGCAGATGTTTTAGAAACTATTATTCTTGAAATCGAAACCTTTGGACTTGCTGAAAATGTAATTCCGGACAAAACAAAACCTGCTTTTGACAGCATTAAATTAGTTGATGACGCCATTAATAAAGAGTTATCTCAATCGCAACTAGACGAGCTTCTTAACCTTTTAAAAGAAAGAGATATTTCACACAATCAAATTGTTGATAAACTGAAAAGGTTTGGATATGAAGTAGCACCTAAAATCCTAGCCAATATTCTTCTGAATGAGCAATATCTGAAAACGAAAAAATAAACAATAAAAAAGGCTCACTGCAATTTATAACAGTGAGCCTCATATATTTTATATCTTGATAGATTACATTTTTTCCGGAACATCAACTCCAAGTAACCACATTGCATTTTTAATTGTCTTTCCAACAGTTTTACACAATACTAAACGCATCATTCTCTTATCTTCATCTTCTTCAAAAAGAATTGGATAATCGTGATAGAATTGATTGTATTCTTTAGCCAAATCATATGCAAAGTTTGCAATAACAGCAGGTGAAAATACCTTACCAGCTTCTTTAACAATATTAGGGAAGTTGGAAATCATACGAATCAGGTTATTTTCCTTTTCTCCGATTTCTACATTTGTTGGTGCTTTTTCTGCTACTTCAATTCCTTTTTCTGCTGCCTTTCTGAATATAGATTGAATTCTGGCATGAGTATACTGAATAAACGGACCTGTGTTTCCATTAAAATCAATAGATTCTGACGGATTAAAGGTCATATTTTTGCGAGGATCAACTTTCAAAATAAAGTATTTAAGTGCACCTAAAGCAATCATTCTAAACACAGTCTCAGCTTCCTCCTCAGAATATCCCTCAAGCTTACCTAGCTCCTTAGACATTTCACGAGCAGTATTAACCATCTCATCCACTAAATCATCAGCATCAACAACAGTTCCCTCTCTTGATTTCATTTTTCCTTCAGGTAGCTCTACCATTCCATATGAAAAGTGAACCAAATCCTTACCCCACTTAAAACCTAACTTATCCAATAATAAGGCTAATACCTGGAAGTGATAATCCTGTTCATTCCCCACAACATAAACCATCTTGTCGATATCAAAATCGTCAAAACGAAGCTTAGCTGTACCAATATCCTGAGTCATATAAACAGACGTACCATCTTTACGCAATAATAGTTTTTCATCTAAACCATCATCAGCAAGATTACACCAAACACTGTTATCATCTCTACGGTAAAACAGACCTTTCTCCAGTCCTTCTAATACCATATCTCTACCAACAGTATAAGTATCTGATTCATAATAAATCTTATCAAAATCAACCCCTAATTTCTTATAAGTCACATCAAATCCGGCATATACCCAACTGTTCATTGTTTCCCAGTCACCATATACCTCAGGATCTTTTGCTTCCCATTTTCTAAGCATTTCACGTGCTTCCAAGATCAAAGGAGCATTATTCTCTGCATATTTAGTTAATTCTTCACAAGCTTTGAATTGCTCATTTTCAGAATCATTTAAACCTTCTTTAGTTTTCTTTTTTGCTTTTAAAGCAGAATAAGCTGCAGAAAAATCTTCCACTTCAGCAATAGCTGGAAAATCTTTAATTTTGTCAGTTATAATAGCTTTGATTTCAGCTTTATATTCCTTATCGAACTTTACATAGAAGTCACCAACCAGTTTGTCACCTTTCAATCCTGTTGATTCCGGATTAGCTCCATTTCCCCATTTTTTCCAGGCTAACATTGATTTACAGATATGAATACCTCTGTCGTTTACAATGTTTGTTTTAACCACTTTATATCCATTAGCCGCAGCAATTCTGGATAGGGAATATCCCAATAAATTATTTCGGATATGACCAAGGTGTAATGGTTTATTTGTATTAGGTGATGAATATTCAATCATCATCAATGGTGAATTATCATCTACTGATTGATAACCATAAGTTTCATTTGTAGTAATTTCATTTACTAAATTCAACCAATAATCAGCAGCTAACTCAATATTCAGAAATCCCTTAACTACGTTATAGTTGGCAACATTTTCATCTGAATTCTTAATAAACTCACCAATATCTTTTCCTGTATCTTCTGGTGATTTCTTTGAAACTTTAAGTAACGGGAAAACCACAATAGTAAAATCACCTGTTAAATCTTTTCGGGTAATTTGTACCTGAGCCTGGTTTTCATTTATTTCTTGTCCGTATAATTCTTTAACTGCGGCAACTACCTTGCCTTTTAGTTGCAATTCTATATCCATAACTGCTGTTATTCTGCTTTATATTACAAATGAAAGTGCAAAGATAAAAAAGTTATGCGAATGCGATATAGAACAACAATTATTCTACTAATTCAAATTCAACATCTATATGATATTCACTAACTACATTCTGTCCATTATAGGTAGCAGGGATCCAATTCCAGTTTTGAGGAAATGTTTTAGCCACTCTTAAAACCTCCTTATCCAATAATGGATGAAGTTTTTCAATTATTTGTAACTGAACCGGTCTACCTTTTTCATTAACACTCACGGCCAAAGTAACTTTTCCTTTTATATCCTGTTTTTTAGCAACCTGAGGGTAATCTATATGATTTACAATATATATGTATGGTATTAAAGGACTTCCATCAAAGAACACCGGAGTTTCTATATATTCATCCGGAGTTTGACGGTTAGCTATTTTAGTAACCTTCTTTGTATTATAATCATACTCAAATTCAAAAACTCCATTTAAAGAAAAATACACCCATCTCCCATTCTTTTCTCCATTCTTATACACACCTCGTTCTATTACAAATCCTTTATATTTCCTAAGGTATCTCCCATGCTTTATTGATGTATCATTTTTAAATGCATAATACTGTTCATAAAAGAAATCATATTTCTTCGTCAACAAAGTAGTTTCCTGCGCCGAAGTATCTGGAAAACAAAAATACAGAAGTACAACCGATAGATATTTAATTATATGCAAAACAGATGTTTTAATATTAAGATAAAGATATTAATTAAAACAAAAACCTTATCATTTTACTCATTAGAATAATAAAATGATAAGGTTTTATAATATGAAAAAAATTGGAAGCCTGAATTACTATAAATTTCTTTTTAGATAATCACTCATCATCTGATATAAATGCAGTCTTGTATTTCCACCATAAATACTATGATTTCTATTAGGATACATAAACATATCAAATTGTTTTCCTGCCTGAATTAATTGCTCCACAAATTCCACTGTATTTTGATAATGTACATTATCATCAGCCGAGCCATGAATAATAAATAATCTTCCGGATAAATTCTGAGCCATATTAATTGGTGAGTTCTCATCATATCCTTTAGGATTTTCCTGAGGCTTACGCATGTATCTTTCTGTATATACACTATCGTAATAACGCCAGTTTGTAACAGGAGCTACGGCAATACCTACTTTAAATACACCATCGCCTTTACCCAAACAGCTACAACTCATAAACCCTCCATAACTCCATCCCCAGATAGCTATCCTTGAGGCATCAGTATAAGAAAGACTACCTAAATACTTTGCCGCTTCAATTTGGTCATCAGATTCATACTTACCAAGTTTCATATAAGTACACTTTCTAAATTCCTCACCTCTTGCACCTGTACCTCTTGGGTCCACACAAGCCACCAAATAACCCTCGGATGCTAAATATTGCTCCCAACCAACAGACCATTCATCCAACACTTCCTGTGAATTAGGTCCACTATATTGAGTCATCAAAACAGGATATTTTTTTGAAGCATCAAAATTCAGAGGTTTCACCATCCAACCATTTAGCTCAACACCTTCACTTGTTTTAAATGTAAAGAACTCTTTTGGAGCGATCTTATAACCTTTCAATTTATTCTGCAATGCTGAATTATCTTCTAAAGTTCTGATAACTTTACCTGATTGATTCATCAAGGCATATTGCGGTGGAGTTGTTGTGCTTGAGTATGTATTGATAAAATATTTATAGTTGGCATTAAACTGAGCACTATTGGTTCCTTTTTTAGTGGTTAAAGTATAATTCTTCTTTGCATCAAGGCTTACTGCATAAATTTCTCTTTGCATTGGAGATTCTTTAGCAGCCTGATAATAAAACAACTTTTTATTGGAATCATAACCATAGAATTCTGTTACATCCCAATTACCTTTTGTAAGCTGTCTTATTTTCATCCCAGCCATTGTATATAAATGAATATGATTATATCCATCCATCTCTCCAACATAAACAAAATACTGACCTCCAGGCAAAAATGTTAAATTATCCAATACGTCTTCAGCAATATAATAGTCATTTCTATGCGTAAAAACACTTTTCGCTAGTGAAGAGGCGGTATTTGCTATCAAAAGGTCAAATTGATTTTGTTCTCTGTTTAACTTTAAGATACCTAATTTACCTTCATTATAAGTCCATCTGATTCTTGGAATATAATAATCCTCACCATCAATCTTCATAGTCTTTGTTGTTCTGTTTTTCACATGGAAAACACGAACTTCAACCTTTGAATTCTCCTCTCCTGCTTTTGGATACTTGAACTTATACTCTCCAGGATACAATGCATTTTCTTCATGAGTAGGATGACTTCCTTTATAAACTGGGAAGCTATATTGTTTTACATTTGATTCATCAAAACGAAGATAAGCCAATTCCATACTATTAGGTGACCACTCCATAGCCCTGTTAAATTCAAATTCTTCCTCGTAAACCCAATCCGGAACTCCATTTATCACTTTATTAAACTCACCATCATCAGTTATTCTTACTTCTGTACCGAATAAGATTTTATGAATATAAACATCATTATTTTTTACAAAAGCAACCATATCTCCATTGGGAGAAAAAATAGCAGCCTGTTGCTTATCACCTTCAGATAATGATTTTAGCTCTTTTCTTTTAATATCATAGATATAATAATTTGCTTTATAAGTTCTTCTGTATATTCTTTCTTTATTTGTATAGACAAGAATTTTTGTATTGGAACTATTAAACTCATACCCTTGAATATTTTCAATAGGACAATCCTTAACTTCTGCTAAATCCATAACAACTCCAACTTGCTTACCTGAAGAATAAGAATACTTTACTATTTTCTTTCCGTTTTCAAGAGTTGTATAATATTCACCATCAGAGGTAGATTCCAAACCATCGATTGATGCGGTTCGAAATGCATAGGTTTTATTTAAATCTTCTAGAGAAACTGTCTTCTTCTGTGCAAATGTTAATGCAGGAAAGACAAATGCTGCAAGTAGTAATATCTTGTTTAACGACATTATTGATTTTATTGATTGAGACATATATAAAAAATCCTAATAACTAATTAATTAACTTTTTATTTTGAGCAAAGCTAATAATTAGCCATTAGGATTCAAATTTTATGCCTAAATATGGACACTTCAAATAATCTACTCTCTGATAAATTTGAATCCAAAAGCAAAATAATTGGCCTTAAAACCAGTATTCCTTTGGTAATGATTATACTTTAAATCAATACTTTTCAAACCAAACTTGCCAATTTTAGCCTTTGTGAAAATATCTGTATATGTTACACCAAAACCAAACTGATCCGAGGTAAATTTTGAAAGATCATAATCTGATGTATAATACTTACTTGTAGAAAGATGAGTATCAAATGGTGCAAAATAATCTGCTTCAGTTTGATCATAATAACGATAACTTGGATATAATGTAAATTTCTGAGAAATCTTTATTGGCAATTCGAAATTTACAGTATTGGAAGTTATTCCCCAATCATCATAATAATACCTGTAATAAGTTCTTAAGGTCACAAATTCATTAATAAAATAGTGAAATCTTGCTCCTACAGGAATTTTAATTCTGGTACCTGGCAGTCGTTCTATATCATCAGCCAGCATGAACACATCCTTATTTTTTCGAGAAGTATAATAAGGAATGCTCTCTGCATTACCTATATAGTAATTGCTTTTATCTGCAAAATAGACTCTTTGCATAGGATTAGACAACCAGCCATCCTGCTGAACTATATCCAAAAACAATGAAAATTGTGCATTACGACTTAATATTTGCGAAAAAGAAATCGATAATGAATATGTATTACGCCCTTTATCAACAATTGAACTAAATCCTTGAGGATTCCATGTTGTACCATTTTTACTGGTAACAATCCCCTGATCATTTAAAATATCTGCTCTGGCAAAAAAACCTGAAAACAGATCACCACCCACCTCTTCGTACGATTTTAATTCTGTTGGATAAACGGGTTTCCAGGCATCCAAATACATACTACCTTTTAGATTTATTTCAGTATTCTTTTCATTAAACTGCCTGGTGTAACCACCACCAAATCCCAAAGAGGTATAATCAAACTCTCTGGAAAAAGAAAGGTGAGCATCCCATATTTTATTTCTATCATCAGAACTATGAGAATAACTTCCCGACAAACTAGTCCATGTATCTTTTTGAGAAGCTCCTGAAGACGCCACCCAAGGACTTCCTGTCATATCATTATTCGCATTTTGCGAGGCTCCTGATTTATCAAAAGGATTTACATTACTTGAAGAAGCTGAAGTATAAGTTGAAAATCCCACATCCACAGTTAAAACATCATCGTCATTTAAAGGCATACTCACGATAATATTAGGAGTAAAGTCTGTTATCTTTTCATCACCAACACCCCCTGTAACTGCTGCATTATCCCCTGATTGACTATAATAACTAGATAAAATATCTACTTCGGTATTTTCAAGCACTCTTTTTTTAAAGATAAAAGTACTGTCGGATTGAGAATAAGCCAATAGCCCAAGACTCAAAAATATTACAAGAATTAAATATCTCATTTAATAACCATTACAAATTAAAATTCACTTAATTACAACCGCATCCACCTCCTGATTTTCCACCATTTGCTCCTGATGCACCTTCCCTGTAGACCTGATAATTCGTTTCAAACTTTTTAAACTTCTTATCACTTAATGCCATATCAGGATCATTTATATTTACCTTTTCATATTCTTTAAGAACAACACAAGAGCTTAATGAAACTACAAAAAGCATTGCTAAAAATAATTTTCTCTTCATTTTTCTATTCTTTTACGACATCAGCATCATGATTAAACTCAATATGATCCGAGGTAATGATTTTACTTTTATCATCAACTATAATACACTCAACACCCTTTAACTGATTCACCATATTCAAACCAGCATCCACTCCCATTACAAATACAGATGTTGCCAATGCATCAGCTATTTCTGCATTCTGTGTAAAAATGGTTACACTCAAAATCCCTTTACTTGGATATCCTGTTTTTGGATTTATGATATGTGAATATGTTTCGCCATTAAATTTCACGTAATTTTCATAATTACCTGATGTCACAACTGCACAATTTTTTACTGGCATCCATGAAAAAACTTTTTCCTTGTTTAATGGATTAACAATTGCAACCATCCAGTCCTTTCCTTCTGGTTGAGAGCCCCATGCATTTAAATCACCCGATGCATTAATAATCCCTGCAACAACACCTTTCTGTTTAAGTAAGGCTTTTGCTCTATCAGCTGCATAGCCTTTTCCAATAGCTCCAAAACCAATTCGCATCTCTTTATTTTTAAGAAAAACAGTTTGATTTTCTTTGTCAATTATAATATTACGATAATCAACATTACGAACTGAATTCTTAATTAATTCCGGAGCAGGCATTACTGTCATACTACCATCGAACTTCCATATTTTATCCATTGAAGCATATGTTATATCAAATGCACCATCTGTTAAATTAGAAATCTTCAATGCTCTTTCGATTAAACTAATCAACTCAAAACTCACCTTAACAGGTTGTATTCCGGCATTTTGATTTATTTGGGAAGTTTGAGAATTCTCATCCCAGGAAGAGATCATTTTCTCAATGCGAGAGATTTCATCAATAGCCAATTGTATATATTCATCACCTGATTCTTTATTGTCTGCAACTACAGTAATTTCAAAACGACAACCCATTAATTTTGTGGTTCGCTTAAAGATATTACCATCAGCATACGCTGTTGCTCCAAATAACAAAAAGGAGATAATTACAATATATATTGCCTTCAACATCTTTTATTTAAAGGAGTTCAATTTATTAAAGTAATCTGTTGGTGTTGATTTTTGATAACCCAATGCACCTAAAACAGCACCTTCCGAATTAAGAACAACAACAAAAGGAAAGTAACCACTCTTATTATACTTCTCGGCAAGACCTGCATTGTGTTTTTTTCTTTCTTCAGGGAGTTGATTCTTCTTACTCCTCGGGAAATCTGCTTTCACTATAACAAATTGATCTTTAGCTAAAGTCTCAAATTCTTCAGTTTCCAATATTTCCTTTTCTAATTTGATACATGGCGCACACCAATCTGATCCTTGAAAAATTAGAACTATACGTTTATTATGTTCCTTTGCCTCTTCTTGCGCTTCATCAATCGTTAAATCATTATGCTGTGCAATCATCGTTAGCGAAGAAAAAAACACCATAAATGCAAAAAACAACATTCTCTTCATTGACTTCATCTTTTTGTTATACTTCTATATTACAAACCATTAATCCCCTTACCTTGTAACTAAATGATACTTCATTAAACTATTACAGAGCAAAAAAGTTTCGTAAATATAGATATTTACATACGTATATTCATATATCCATAAGGCAATATTTATTTCAAGGATTATTAATTGCCATTCCCATTTTGCAGCCAATCAATTGTTTTTTGCATGGCTAAAGGAAATGGAATCGGGTTATATCCTAATTCGTTTTTTGATTTAGAACTATCAACATCCCAATTCTTTAACGTTTTGCGAACAAAAGCCTTTGTTACCAGAGGTTGATTGCCACTTACATTTGATTGCCATTGCATTACCTGAGCGATTATTTTCATAATAAAGCCGGGAATTTTAATTAAAAAGTGGTTAATCTGAGTTATATTATTTATACACTCAAAAAAATAGTTATATGATAAAGTTGTACCCGACAAAATATACTTATTTCCTGATCTACCTTCTTCCAAAGCCATTATATGACCCTTGACGACATCATCTATAAAAACATAATTGCCTAAAGATTTTCCATTGCCGGGAATAATATGCCATTTACCTTTAATGTAATTATCTATCATACCAACAATACTATTGCTTGTCCCCTTTAATCCCGGGCCATATATCCGGGTTGGATAAACAATGATTGTTTCAAACTCATTACAATTACTATTTAAAATCATTTGATCTGCGTCATGCTTAGATCTCTCATAATCGCCAATGAATTCATTATTTACAACAGCTTCGGTTATCGGCATATTTACAGAAGGACCAAATGTTCCTGCTGTACTTGTAAAAACAGCGCGTTTAACACCACACTCCCTGGCTACATCGATTACATTTTTTGTCCCTTTAACGTTAATTTCGTCATATATACTTTTGTCTTTAGCCCATAGTTTTACATAAGCTGCCGTGTGAAATAAATATTCACAAGATTGCATTCCCTTTTTCAAACTGTCTATATTACCAATTGAACCTTTAAATGGAATTATTCCCGGATATTCTATTAAGGGTAGTTTATCTTCTGAACGATATAAGGCATGCACTTCGTAACCCTTTTGAGCAAGATGTTTGCAGAGTTTAGATCCTACAAATCCAGTTGAGCCGGTAACGAATACTTTTATCATATTAACGTATTTTCAATGTTTAAAAACAATTTCCGGATTATTCTGGATACAAAAAATATCATTTGATAAAGCTATAGTACAATGAAGGATAAAGGCAGTCCAAAAATTCCCGGTATAAATAGAAATCAGACAAAATAAAACACCAAGCGGTATTGAACCAATAGTTTCAAATTTTCCTTTATACAAATGAGCTAGAGCATAAAGTGTTGTATTGATAACTATTGCAACAAAAAAGCCCCATTCTTTAATGCAACTAAATAATAAGATGCCTCTGAACAAAAGCTCATAGGATAACAAATACATTATCCATGTTAAAAGATTAATTGTGTAAACACTTACATTCCATTGATTAAGCTTTACTTGAGGATATTTTTGTTGATGCTCTTTCTTTCTAGACAAAGAATAATTGACTCCCAATATTATAGTTATAAATAACACAAGTACCAGCAGCGATATAGTATTTATTTCTATTGGTTTAAATAAAAAAGAAAGGTCTTGATTCAAATAACTGAATAAGTAAATAGGAATTACACCGTAAACCAGAATACCTAGCAACCTACTTATGAAGACAAGTTTTAAAGAACTGGTATTCTTTCTTTTGTAATAATTGGAGAATCCCCATAAAGTACAAAAACCTATAATCGTTAACAGAACTGATATTAGTGCAATATTACAATCCACAGAAAGCATAATATAATAATTTGACCTAAAAAGTTTTTTTACATCAAAAGTCACTTAAAACACGCTTGCTTTTACCTACATATAAACCTAACTATCATCACCATAGACAAACGTCAAGAGACTCCTGCTATTAGCAAAACTTAATTAACGAGTAGAACCATGGTCTTGCTTAAATAGTAATTTACGATATTTCTGTTTCCTTATCAATCCTTAATATATCATCAAATAAAAAAAGGTGTTTCAAATTTATATGTTCCAATTTTCTGAACACATTCAAATAATCTTTTACTCTATAATACGCTCGTAATAATATAATATTTATCTTTGCGTGTTTTTTATTACAATTTTTTAAATAACTGGATTTTGTTTGAAGTTAGGTGTCCGTATAATCTAAAGTCTTCAAAATCTGTAATACTAATAAAAAGATGGTTAAAATAACCTTACCAGATAGTAGTGTAAGAGAGTACGAATCAGGAGTTACCGGTTTGGAAATAGCCAAGAGCATTAGTCCTCGTTTGGCCAAAGAAGTTTTATCAATCTCAGTTAATGAGGAAACGTGGGATCTTACACGACCAATAACGGGAGATGCTTCAATAAAACTTTACAAATGGGAGGATGAAGAAGGTAAACATGCATTCTGGCACTCTTCAGCTCACCTTATGGCAGAAGCTTTGGAGGCTTTATATCCAGGAATGAAATTTGGAATCGGTCCTTCAATTGAAAATGGCTTTTATTACGATGTTGATCCAGGTGATGATGTTGTATTAAGGGACGCTGACATTCCTAAGATTGAAGCAAAAATGAAAGAGATTGCTCGTCAAAAGAATGAATATGTTAGAACAAGCGTTACAAAAGAAGAAGCTTTATCATATTTTACATCAAAAGGAGATGAATACAAACTTGAGTTAATCAATGAACTTGAGGATGGAACCATTACTTTTTACAAGCAAGGTGAATTTACTGATTTATGTAGAGGACCTCACTTACCTTCAACTGAACCTATCAAAGCAGTTAAAGTATTAAGTATTGCAGGTGCCTATTGGAGAGGTGATGAAACTCGTAAGCAATTAACCAGGGTATATGCTATTACATTCCCTAAACAAAAAATGCTTGACGAATACCTTGTAAGATTAGAAGAGGCTCAAAAACGCGATCATAGAAAAATTGGTAAGGAACTTGAACTTTTTGCTTTTTCACAAAGAGTTGGTCAAGGTTTACCATTATGGTTACCTAAAGGAGCTAAACTTCGCGAACGCTTAGAAAACTTCTTAAAGAAGGTACAATTACAATATGGTTACCAACAGGTGATTACTCCACACATTGGAAACAAGGAACTATATGTTACTTCTGGTCACTATGCTAAATATGGTAAAGATTCATTTCAACCAATCAACACACCAGCTGAAGGTGAAGAATTTTTACTTAAACCAATGAACTGTCCTCACCACTGTGAGATCTACAAAGTTAAACCGGTATCATATAAAGATCTTCCAATCCGTATGGCAGAATTTGGTACAGTTTATCGTTACGAACAAAGCGGTGAGTTACACGGATTAACAAGGGTTAGAGGCTTTACTCAGGATGATGCTCATATTTTCTGTACTCCTGATCAATTAAAAGATGAGTTTAAAAAAGTAATTGACATTATCCTTTATATATTTAAAGCATTAGATTTTAATGATTTTATTACTCAGGTTTCTTTAAGAGACAAAGAAAACAGAGAAAAATATATTGGTAGCGAGGAAAACTGGGAAAAAGCAGAGAGTGCAATTATAGAAGCTTGCCAGGAAAGAGGAATGGAAACCATTGTTGAATATGGTGAAGCAGCTTTCTATGGTCCTAAGTTAGATTTTATGGTAAGAGACGCCATTGGACGTAAGTGGCAGTTAGGTACCATTCAGGTGGATTACAACTTACCAGAGCGCTTTGAATTAGAATATATGGGCTCTGATGGCGAAAAACACAGACCTGTTATGATTCACCGTGCACCATTCGGAAGTATGGAACGTTTTGTAGCTGTATTAATAGAACACACTGCAGGAAAATTCCCATTATGGTTAACTCCTGAGCAAGTGGTAGTTCTACCAATCAGTGAAAAATACAATGATTACGCAAAAAAAGTTTCAAATGTCCTGAATAATTCCGATATTCGCACCGTTTTAGATGACCGAAACGAAAAGATAGGTCGTAAGATTCGTGATAACGAGTTGAAACGCATACCATTCCTTCTTATTGTAGGAGAAAAAGAAGCTGAAACAAATTCAGTATCTGTACGTAAGCAAGGCGATGGTGATAAAGGATCAATGGAAATTGAACAATTTATAAACTTTATAAACCAGGAGGTTGAAGAACAACTTTCTGCAATAGATAATAAATAATTTGATTACTAATTAATTATAGGAGGATTTTACAATAGCACAGAATAGAAAAAAACCACAGGGTCCACAGCAAAAGGATACGCAAAGTTTTAGAATAAACAACGCGATTAGAGTACCAAAAATAAGGCTTGTTGGTGATAATATAGACAATCCAGGAGTGTTCTCTACATCAGAAGCATTAAAAATGGCTGATGCTTTAGAGCTGGATTTAGTGGAGATATCTCCTAAAGCTGATCCTCCAGTTTGTCGAATTACTGATTATTCAAAGTTTTTATACCAACAAAAGCGTAAACAAAAGGAGCTTAAATCAAAAGCAGTTAAAGTTGTTGTTAAAGAAATCAGATTCGGTCCAAATACCGATGACCATGATTATAACTTCAAATTAAAACATGCTGAAAAGTTTCTTTCAGAAGGTGCAAAGGTTAAAGCTTATGTATTTTTCAAAGGACGATCAATCTTATTTAAAGAGCAGGGTGAAATTTTGCTTTTAAGATTTGCTCAGGATTTGGAGGAATACGGTAAGGTTGATCAATTACCAAAGCTTGAAGGAAAAAGGATGATTATCTTCCTTTCGCCTAAAAAAGCTAAGAAGTAATTTCAATTATATAAACCAATTAATAGTAAGTACAATGCCAAAGATGAAGACGAATTCCAGTGCGAAAAAACGTTTCACAATCACTGGAAGCGGTAAGATTAAAAGAAAGCATGCTTTTAAAAGTCACATTTTAACAAAAAAGACTACAAAGCAAAAGAGAAATCTTACTTACTCAGGACTTGTTCACACTGCTGACGAAAATAACGTTAAGTTATTGTTGAACATGAAGTAATAAGGAGATTCCTTATTTTATTAATTATTTAATTAACCGAATGAAGTTAGCTGAAAGATCCATTGATGATGGGCGCTAATCATTCTAAAAAAAGTAAAAATGCCAAGATCAGTAAACGCTGTTGCTTCAAGAGCAAGAAGAAAGAAAATTCTAAAGCAAACTAAAGGTTACTTTGGAAGAAGAAAGAACGTTTGGACGGTAGCAAAAAACACCTACGAAAAAGGTTTAGGTTATGCTTACCGCGATAGAAAAAGAAAGAAAGGTCATTTTAGAGCACTTTGGATTCAAAGAATCAATGCTGCTGCTCGTATCGAAGGAGTATCTTACTCTAAACTTATGGGTATGATGACTAAGAAAAATATTGAAATTAACAGAAAAGTTTTAGCTGACTTAGCTGTTAATCATCCTGAGGCTTTTAAAGCTGTTGTTCAAAAGGCAATGGCAAACTAGTTGAAGCCAAAAATGAATTAATAAATGGCAGGAGAAGAAATTCTTTCCTGCCATTTTCATTTTATAATCAACATATATAACACACTGAAATAAAGGTACAACCACCCAATCATTCTAAGATACTGTCTAAATAAAGTAACTTTTATTTATTCTGTTTCTTCAAAACAAACAAAACACATATTTTTGCGATTCAAAGAAATTATGCACCATGAGTAAAGATTTTAAACCTACTCCATATATTTTGGAATCTGTTAATACAGGTAAACAATTTACGGATGAAGGATGGACATTAGACGCTCCAGGCGAACAACAACCAACACTAATCAGAGCTGTTTACGAAAAAAAGCAGATTGAAGTCAAGGATGAATCATACGGAATATTTCGTTTTGCAGACTGGTTACCTGTGCACAAAATGCTTGAAGGCTCGTCTTCTCCTATCACATACAAAAGTGAAGGACTAGCAAAAGAATTAGGCCTTAATAATTTATATATCACATTCAGCGGTTATTGGCCGGAAAAAGGAGCAAATTTCAGAACATGTTCCTTCAAAGAAACTGAAGCTTTTACTGTTGGAGGAAGATTAAGCTCTGAAAATGGGAAAGTTTTGGTGGTTGCATCGGCAGGAAATACAGCTAGAGCTTTCGCCCGCGTATGTTCTGACAACAATATTCCATTATTACTTTGCGTTCCTGAAGATAACATTGATGCTTTATGGTTTGATGAACCTATTAAAGACAATGTAAAATTAGTAGTTACAAAATCAGGAAGTGATTATTTTGACGCTATTTATTTATCAAATCTTGCTTGTGAACTAGACGGTTATATTGCTGAAGGTGGCGCTAAGAATGTTGCAAGAAGGGATGGAATGGGAACTACTACTCTATCAGCAATCACTACAATTGGACGTATTCCTGATTATTATTTTCAAGCAGTAGGTAGTGGTACCGGAGCAATTGCTGCATGGGAAGCTAACAAACGCCTTATTGAAGATGGTCGCTTTGGCAACAACTTTATGAAATTAATGGTATCTCAAAATCATCCTTTTATTCCAATTCATAATGCATGGAAGGCTGACTCAAGAGACATGTTACATTTAGATGACGATGAAGCCAGAAAGCAGGTTGAAGAAATTGATGCAAAAGTACTTTCAAACAGAAAACCTCCATATCCTATCATTGGTGGATTATATGATGCCATGAAAGAAGCAGGTGGAGATGTTCTATGTGCTTCAAATGATCAAGCTGCAGAAGCAGCAAAATTATTTAAAGAGACTGAAGGTAATGATATTCATTCAGCAGCATCTGTTGCTACAGCTACTTTGATTGGAGCTGTAAAAGAAGGTTTAGTTAAACCTGATGACTACGTAATGCTTAATATTACCGGAGGCGGGGAGCAAAGATTTAAAAGCGAAAAAGAAATTATTTATCTAAAACCAGCTCATGTATTTGATATTACACCTACATTGGATGATGTAAGAACTGTTTTATCAGATTTATTTAAAAAATAAAACATAGCAACTTTTTTAGATAAGAAAGTTATTATATACAAAGAGAGTATAGTATTTTGGTACTATACTCTCTTTTGTTTTAAATACGCTCTTAACCAATAGTATAATTCTAACTATCTATTACTATATTTGCTTTTCATTAAAAAACAAAGAGAAAATCTTCTGGCATAAGGTTAACATTAGGTTAAAAACAAGTTTTATCTAACCATAAAATTTTAACTCTTATATCTTTATGCTGGATTATTAAAGCTTTTTGTCGAAACTTTAATAATCTCTTATACAAAACAAAATACAATATGAATATTGCTTTGATTGGGTATGGCAAAATGGGAAAAGAAATTGAGAAAATTGCCATAGAACGAGGACATACAATTACCGCTAAAATAGATATGCAGACAGATGATTCTTTTGATGGAGAAGGATTTGCTGCTGCTGATGTGGCTATCGAATTTACCGTTCCTGCTGCAGCATACAACAACTATATGTCATGCTTTAAACACAACAAGCCTGTTGTATCTGGTACTACAGGCTGGCTTGATAAGATTGATGAAATCAAAGATCAATGTGAAAATAAAGGACAAACTTTTTTCTACGCTTCAAATTTCAGTGTAGGGGTAAATGTATTTTTTGAGATCAACAAAAAGCTAGCTCAATTAATGAATTCTCTTGAAGACTATGAGGTTAGCATGGACGAAACTCACCATATTCATAAGTTAGATGCACCTAGTGGAACAGCTATAACTCTTGCTGAAGGATTAATTGAAAACATTGATAGAAAAACAGCCTGGGTTGAAGGTAAAGAGGCATCTAAAGAAGAAATTCATATTGAAGCTATCAGAAGAGACGAAGTTCCAGGAATACACACCATAAAGTATGAATCTTCAGTTGATGAAATCATCATACATCACAGTGCAAAATCACGTAAAGGATTTGCTCTTGGTGCTGTTTTAGCCGCTGAATTTGCAGCCAAAAACAAAGGTTTCTTAGGAATGAGTGATTTGCTTAAATTTTAACTAAATATTTTTTATAATGCCTAAAGTTTCTCTAGCTAAATGGATTAGGTTTTCTATTGCGGCCCTTGTTTACTTTTTATGGGTAATATGGGTTGGCAACTACTGGTTATTTCTGGGATTACCTATAATATTTGATGTTTACATTACTAAAAAAGTACCTTGGAACTTCTGGAAAAAAACTAAAGACGGAGAAAAACCTAAGGCCTGGGTTGAGTGGGTTGATGCTTTATTATTTGCATTAGTTGCTGTATATTTTATTAACCTGTTCTTATTTCAGAATTACAAGATACCAACTTCATCTCTTGAAAAATCATTATTAGTTGGTGATCATCTTTTTGTAAGTAAAGTAACATACGGACCACGTATTCCAAATACACCATTGTCTTTTCCATTACTGCAAAATACAATTCCTATCTTAAATACTAAATCGTATTTAGAATGGCCACACTGGAAATACAAAAGACTGAAAGGTTTTAAGGAAGTAGAAAAAGGTGATATTGTAGTATTTAACTTCCCTACAGGAGACACTGTACCTGTCAATGTTACAAATCCGGATTATTACATCTCTTGTCGCAAAACAGGTATTGACAGGGTTAATGCAAATCCCTCATTATTGGATGGATACCGAGATGCCAGTCAGTGGGAGATTAATTCAAAATTAAGAGAGTTAGGTAAAGAAAGCATTTTACTTAATAAGGAATACTGGGGTGACATAGTTTATCGTCCGGTAGACAGGAGAGACAATTACGTAAAAAGATGTATTGCGGTTGCTGGTGACACCTTTGAAATCAGACATAATCAGGTGTATATTAATGGTGAAAAAACAGAAAATCCGGCAGGCTTACAACACCTTTATCATATTATGACCAATGGTGTTAGTATCAATCAGCGCTTTCTTGACAAAATGGAAATCTCTGATGCAGATGCAGGATGGTTAGGAATGGGTATGCTTCCTTTAACTGAAGAAAAACTTAACGAACTAAAAGGTTATCCTTTTATTCGCCAGGTTACCAGAGATGAAGAAATGCCTGATTCTACAAAAACACAAACATGGCCATACAGTACTGATTATAATTGGAGTAGAGATAACTTTGGTCCTCTATGGATACCAAAGAAAGGAACTACTGTAAAACTTAGTTTAAAAAACCTGGTATTATACGATCGTATAATTACTGCATATGAAGGAAATACCTTAGATGTAAGAAATGGTGAAATATATATTAATGGTGAAAAACAGGATGAGTACACCTTTAATATGGATTACTATTTTATGCTGGGTGACAACAGACACCAATCTGCAGATAGCAGATACTGGGGATTTGTTCCTGAAGATCATGTTGTTGGACGACCATTATTAGTATGGCTTTCATTAAACAAAGACAAATCACTGTTTGATGGTAAAATCCGTTTTGAAAGATTCTTTAAATGGGTTGCTAACGAACAATAACAAAATAAAACTATAGAATGAATGGAGTTAGCAATTTTCTAACTCCATTTTTTTTACATACGAGTTCACAATCTAATTTCTTTAATGTAGATAAAACAGTAATAAGTGACGATGAAAAAAAAAGAAATTATTAAACTGAGTATTGCCTTTCTAATTTTTCTTATTGGTATTTGGACCGAAAGTCTTCTTCCTTTCTTTATTATATTGATAATAGTTGACTCTATCTGGAAGAAATCTGTACTCAAAAAAACTATAAATTTCATAAGAAATAAGACTGCAAAAAAATTCATTATTATTGAATGGTTTGCGGCTATTTTACTGGCAGTATGGCTTTTAGTTTTCATACAAAATAACTTTGTCAGTTTATATTCTTTTCATACCTCGTCAATGAATGGAACACTTGATCCAGGTGATATTTTGCTGGTAAACAAATTAAAACCAGGTGTTGCTAAAAGCATTAATTCAGTAAAAAGCTTCCATAGAAAATTAGGCATAAGCTCATTAAAGCATAATGACATTATCATGTTTCATTTCCCTGATGGAGATTCTTTATTAAAGAACAGACCTACAGATAGTTATTACTATTTACAGAGATTATATGGCAAAACTGAATTCTTGGATAAAAAGGAAAGATTGTCAAACCTAAAATATTATCCTGTAGATGAACGACCACGTTTTGTTAAAAGAATATTTGGACTTCCCGGAGATACCGTTTCAATTATTAACGGAGTTGTTTTTTGCAATAATAACAAAATGAAATATCCTGATTTGTCCGTTGGACGTTATAAAATCACTCCGGAAATTAAATCCGAGTTAGAGAAGAATCACATTACTCCATATAATGAATTAAGTACTGAAGATGGTTTAATATGGGAAATATACGAAACAGATGTAGAAGCTCTAGCCTGCAAAAATATTGAACTAACATTGGATTGTTTGCCTAAAAACTATCCAGATCCCCTTGTCTTCCCTTTTTCAACACATCAGTTATGGAATATGCATAATATGGGCCCACTATATATTCCTAAAAAAGGTGATAAAGTAAAATTGACACTTGATAATTTAAAATTTTACAAACGTATCATTTCTGTTTTTGAAGAAAATAAAATTGATATTGAAGATGATAAGATTTTAATAAATGGAAAAGAATCAAAATTTTATCAGTTTAAAATGGATTATTATTGGGTTATGGGAGACAACAGACCACATTCATTTGATAGCAGGTTTTGGGGTTTTGTGCCGGATAATCATATTATTGGAAAAGTGGAATATATACTTTACTCAAAGAATAAAAATTCTAAATCATTATTAAACTATAAAAACAACAGATTCTTCAAAGCTGTTAATTAAACAGATAAACAAACATCTAAATAGAAATTAGTAGTTTAAATTCTGGCATATTAGGATTTATTTCTTTTATCTTTCAATTCTTAACTATTAACTTTATCCCTGTACTAATTTCAATCATATATGAAACGAGCCATGAAAATTATCACGCACAGGAGTATGTTTGACGTGGCGAGTTCCATGTGACAATAAAACAATATCTAAACACATGAAAAAGTCATTTTGGTTTTTAATAATACTATCTCTGTTGATAGTAATTTTCTCTGTTCAAAATGCAGAAGTTGTTCCAATTAGATTTGTTATTTGGGAAGGAGAATTATCTTTGGCCATCCTTATGATTTTAACTTTTTTATTTGGCTTAATCACAGGTGCTATTTATTATGCCATAAGCATTAAAAGAAAGAAAAAAGTTAAAAATCCTGTTGGAGACATTGCCTTTGAGGAAAACTCAAATGAGGAAATATCTGAAAACGACGAAGAAAACAATAATGACACAAAACCATACGAACAATAAAGAATCTTTATTCACTATAAACTATTTACCTTCTGTTCAATTCTTTTCTCATTGGGTAAATAGTGATTCACCTATAATAGAAAAGCATTGCAATTACATTAAGCAAACATACAGAAACAGGTGTGATATCCTTGCTGCAAATGGAATTATACCATTAACAATTCCGGTTGCAAAAGGGAAAACACCCAAAATTCAAACAAAGGACATTCAGATTTCATACGATACCAGATGGCAATCATTGCATTGGCGATCCATCGTTTCTGCATATAACTCCTCTCCATTCTTTGAGTATTATATGGATGAATTTAAACCATTTTACGAAAAGAATTACAAATTCTTATTCGATTTTAACATTGGTCTATTTGAAGTTATTTTGGATGCTCTTGATATAAATACAACCATCAATTTTACTGAAGACTATATTAAAAACACAGAAGAAGAATATATTGACTATAGAAATATTATTCATCCCAAAAAGGAGTATAAAGAATTTGATTCTTCTTTTAAACCAATAAAATACAGACAAGTATTTCAGGATAGATTTGAGTTTGAACCCAATTTAAGTGTTATTGACTTGTTATTTAATAAAGGCCCGGAAGCAATTGATTGGCTGGAAGATAATATCAAAAAAGAATAACTTAAAGTTTCATGGCCTCTTTAAACTCATCAATTATCAATTGATGATCAAAGGCTAACTTTGGCAGTTCATTCAACGAAAACCATTGTGCATCTTTTGCATCATCCATTGCTACAGCCTGAAGTTTTGTTTTGATAAATGCATAAAATATTACAGAAACAGTTCTTCCTCTAGGATCTCGATCCGGAGCTCCATAGGTCTTAAACTGATTTATTTCAACATCAACGATCCCGGTTTCTTCCTGCAACTCACGTTTTGCTGCAGTTATCAAATCCTCATCCATATCCAAAAAACCTCCGGGTAAAGCCCAAAGGTTCTGATAAGGATTATTTTTTCTTTGTATAAATAATATTTCCGGATTTTCTGCCTCGGTGATAAGGATAACATCAACAGTTACCGCAGGTCGAGGATATTGATAGGTATAGCTCATTGTTTATTCAGGAATAATTCTTTTTATTACCCTTAATTTATGGCTGTATTTATTAATCTCCTTATTAAAAATACCTTGATGATCTAAATGATCAATGCGAACTTCACCATAAGAGTGGATAATCTGACCTTTGCCTAAACAAATTCCAACATGAACAATATTACCCTCCTCATCATCAAAAAAGGCTAAGTCACCAATTTTAGCTTCTTCAACAAAACTAACGTTATTACCTAACTCTATCTGCTGATAAGCGTCACGGGGTAACCAATAACCATTAATTTTGAAAACAATTTGAGATAATCCTGAACAATCAATTCCAAAATAAGATCTTCCTCCCCACAGATATGGGGTATGTAATAAAGAATTTGCAACCTCTCTGATTGATATTTCTTTATTATTTGGAACAGGACCTGAAATAAAATAATCGTTTTTACCAATAGAAAAACTATTCATTTCATGACCATTAAACACAATTCTACTTCCCGCCGGAATAACCATTGGTGCACTAGAACCATCCTGAACTATCTTAATTTTTGGAGTTGGAACCATCCAGGCATTAGCACTTTTCCAAAGTTCATATTCAGTAGGTGCAACAGAAAATACAAGTTTAGAGTCAATCCATCCTTCGTACCCATCAAAATCCATCTTAATCTTGGCCCACTTTTCTGTTTTCTCAGTTACAACAAAGGTTTCTCCAAAAAGAATCTGAGTTACTAATTCTGATTTTTCCGAAGGCTCCTTTCTTACTGGAATAAAACTATAAACACTAATAGAACCGATCATCTTCTTTAAAAATTAATGCTGCGAAGATATTAAAATATGCATAAAGATTGATTCTGTATTAAGAATTTTATCAAATAGATCCTGCCACACATCAATAATTACATATTTTTAACCATAACATTTATTAGTCTGTAAAACAAATTCTTCTTATTTATTAAAGTATTTAAATAATATGTATAAATCATGAATTAATATGGAAGAATAACCAATTAACTATGATACAAACATTATCACTATAAAAAACTTAGCTAAAAAGAACTTAATACCCTACATTTCATATTTATGTTTTTTTGCTCATATTTGTTATAGTTTTAAGAGATACTATCTATTATATTCTTATTGGTATTTCTGCTTATTTAAACACTTTGGTGATGAAGAACTTTTTACACGATTTTAAAAAATATTCACTGGCAACATATAGAATTCTATTGTTTTTAGCGGCTATAATACTGATCGCAAACCTAATGCCCCGAGAAGGAAAATTTCAGTATGAATTCAAAAAAGGAGAACCCTGGAGATACGATGTTTTAATAGCTCCTTTTAACTTTAGGATTTATAAAACAACAAACGAACTTGAGGCAGAAAAGGACAGTATTCTAAAAAACTTCCGTCCTTACTTTGTGATGGATTCTACTGTATATTCAAAAGTAAATGAAGGCTTTTTACTTGAGTATAACAATCAATTAGAGTCACTTACTACCAAATACAGATTTTTACGTAAGAAAAATAATTCTGTTCAAAACTCTGAATATGTAAAAACTATAACCGATAGTATCTTTCAATATGTATTTAACAAAGGAGTCATTGCTATTCCCGAGGAATACATAGAAAAAAGTGACGGTTTTGAATTAATGTTAGTGAGCAATAATCTGGCTGAGCCATATCTTTCTACTGAATTCTTTTCTTTACGATCTTCTTATCAATATATTACAAGAGAACTAGCTAAAAGCTTATCTGTAATCTCTAATGATTTTAAGGGCATTGAAGAATTTATTTCTGAATTAAAAATAGAACACTTTATTGTAGCCAACGTTCAGATTGACGAAAACAGATCACTGTCAGAGAAAGAGAGCTTACTAAAAAACATGGCTCAAACTAAAGGTATTGTTTTAGCAGGACAGAAAATTATTGACAAAGGAGAAATCATTGACGATCAAGCCATAAAAAAGCTGGTGTCTTATAAAAAAGAATATGAATCCAGAGTTGGAACGCTTTCTGAATACAACATTATTTTTGCAGGGCACCTACTCATTACCTTTTTGTTTTTAACTGGCTTGTTCCTATTCCTATACTTTTATAGAAACGATGTATATCAAAACTTAAAATTCATCACATTTTTACTTGTCATTTTAAGTACTGTTATTGTTTTGGCATACATATCATATATAATTCCGGATATACCAATTTGGGTAATACCAATTACTATTTTACCTTTAATTGTAAGAACTTTTATCGATTCACGATTGGGATTTTTTATATATGTCATTGCTGTAATCCTGGCTTCATTTTTTAGCCACAATAGTTTTGAATTTATCTTTTTACAAATTCCGGCTGGTATAACTGCTATCTTTAGCCTATACAGAATGGTAAGAAGGGCACAAATTGTAAGATCTGCCATCTTCATTCTTTTAACTTACAGTTTATTTTATACTGGATTAACCTTATTACAAGAAGGTGACATTAATGGCATTAACTACGAGTACTTTTTATATTTTACAATCAATGCCTTTTTAATATTTATCGTATATCCATTAATATACATTTTTGAAAAGCTTTTTGGTTTCTTATCAGACGTAACCTTGGTGGAATTATCAGATACTAACCACCCTCTTTTGCGTGCATTGGCAGAAAATGCTCCAGGTACTTTTCAACACTCGATACAGGTTGGTAATATTGCACAGGAAGCGGCATATAAAATTGGTGCAAATCCTTTACTTGTTCGTGCAGGAGCCATGTACCACGACATAGGAAAATCTGCTACACCTTTATATTTCACAGAGAACCAAACTTCTGGAGTAAACCCTCATAATGAAATGGACTTTGAAGACAGTGCAAAATTAGTAATCAGTCACATTGAAGGAGGAATAAAAATTGCCAGAAAATATAATTTACCAGAAAAAATTATTGACTTTATTGCGACTCATCAAGGAACTACTAAAGCCAAATATTTTTACAATTCCTTTGTAAATCAGAATCCTGATAAAAAAGTTAATGAAGATAACTTTACATACCCTGGTCCTACACCATTTACGAAGGAAACAGCAATATTAATGATGGCAGATTCTATTGAAGCAGCTTCAAGAAGTTTACCTGAATATTCAGATAAAACAATTGACAAGTTGGTTGAGAATATAATTGATACACAAATAAAAGAAGGTCAGTTTTATAATGCACCAATTACTTTTAAAGAAATATCTCAGATTAAGGAAGTATTTAAAGCTAAGCTTAAAAATATTTACCATGCCAGAGTTGCTTATCCCAAACTTAAAAAGGGTAAAAAGTAAATGAACTAATAACAGGTATTAGAAAAATAAAAACGGATGAGTAAAACTACTCATCCGTTTTCTTTATAATTAGGTCTAACTTATTAATTAAAACGTTTCATAACCATCATCCTTTTCTGTATTTAACCCAAGATCAATAATCTTTTTACTACTTGAAGTAGTAACTTTTGGAGTAACTTTAGGCTTTACATTACTTGTAGTTGTTTTAACAGTCTTGTTTGTGGTTACTTTCTTGTTTACTACCTCTTTAACTTGCTGATCATCTAATTTAAAAACTGAAATTGAATTATTAAGCATTAAAGATAATTCTTCAAGTTCTCTGGATGCAGTATTAATTTGCTCTGAGTTAACAGCATTACGTTGAGTAATTTGGTTTAATTGCTGAAGTGCATTATTAATCTGCTCTACACCTGCAACCTGTTCTAAGGAAGCTGCTGTAATATCCTGAACTAAACTGGCCGTTTTTTCAATTTCAGGAGTAATTTCAACTAAATTTTTACTGGCTTCACCAGAGCTAGTTATAGTTGCCTGAGAAACGGTATTTATTTCATTTGCGGCTTGCTGACTACGTTCTGCTAATTTTCGAACCTCTGCAGCAACAACAGCAAAACCTCTGCCTTCTGTACCTGCTCTGGCAGCCTCTACAGCAGCGTTTAAGGCCAAAATATTAGTTTGAAATGCAATATCTCCAATAATGGATATCTTTTCAGTAATATCAGCCAATGATTTTTGAGCCAATTCAGAACTTTGATTACTGGTTCTGATGCCTTCGGCTGCTTTTTGTGCAATCTTTTCTGTTTCCTTAGAATTATCTGTATTCTGCTGAATATTTGCATACATCTCTTCCATAGAAGAAGAAACCTCTTCTGCAGCTGAAGCCTGTTCACTTGCGCCTTCGCTAAGCTCCATCGATTCCTTATTTAATTTATCACTGGCCTTAACAATTTTCTCTGCTCCAATCCTAATTTCATCCACTACAGTTTTAATATTTGCAACCATTGTATCTAATGCAGCAGACAATCGTCCAATTTCATCTTTACGATCAATTGCGAACTTAGTACTCAAATCACCCTGTGCTACTCTTTCTGCTAAATCAATACCTGTCTCTAAAGGCTTACTAATAGATGTTGCCAGATAATAAGTAAGAATAACACCTAATATAATTAAAACAAATATGCTGGAGATAATCAACTGTTTTTCCTGAACAACAATTGTAGCACTCTTGTCTCCCATCTCCATTAAATAATCCAAACCTAAATCTGAAGATTTTCTAACTTCCCACATCAATTGTTTACCTACTTCATATCTTTTTAATTCAGCCAAACGAGCTTTTTTATAAACTGGCAAGAATTCTTCTACAGAAGTTTTTAATTCAGACAAGGTATTTTTTAATGCATAAGGATATGAACCATTAAAAAAGCCAGCATTTTCTTCTAAAAAATTACTGACTTTAAATCCATCTTTCTTATTTATATATTCTGCCAACTGACCAGCAATATAATTTGATTGAGCTACTTTCTGTTGAACACCCAAAGAGCCGTTATTTTGTAATCCTATTGAGTTAACTCTTTGGAACAAATTATTTATAACGTCCAAATCTTTTACTGATTCTTTTTCTGCATCAATAAATGCTTTTCTTTTTGCTATAAAATCGTTGGTTAGATTCAATACATTTTGCAAGTCAATGCCTCTCGAAACTAAATCGCTATTAGCAGTATCTTCTAGTTGGATAAGCTTCTTCAATGCATAAACAAAGCTTTCAACTTGCTTTTCAGCTCTATCATCATAATAAAAATCACTGGATAAATCTACAGCAGTCATTAAGCCATTCGTAACTTCCCAGAACTGATTCATTTTAGAAGATTCACTCACAGAAGGAATGTACTTTTCAGATAATTGGCTTATTTCATACTCAACTCTTAGCAGGTTAAATAAGAATATCAGGGTTGAAACAACGGACAACAGTATTACAACACCAAAACCTAAGCCTACCTTATTTCTGATTTTAAGGTCTCTCCACTTCATGGTTTTTAATTAATAAGTTTAATAATATAATGCGTACTCTTAGGGGTAGTAAAAATATACGTTTTTTGTTAAATTATGTTACATTGAACATGAAAAATAAATTACTTTAGCTAATACTATAGCTCTCAAAAGTTAAAGTCTCTTAAATTTGTTTTTTGTAGATTTGTGACATCAAAAACTTAATGACTCATGAAATTATATTTACGACTTACACTATTTGTATTTATCCTGTCAATAATTCTCATTTCTCCGGGATGTACAAACAAGAAAAATTTAAAAATTGCATTTTTATATCCCTCCAAAACTATTGAGCGTTTTAGAAAGGAAAGCGAATTCTTTAAAGCTTATGCCGAAAAACAAGGAATCGAAGTAATAGTAAGAGATTCTGAAGTTGACGAGACCCTACAAAAAGCCCAGGCTTCAGAGGTTATTGAAGAAGGAGTTGACGCTATTGTTATAATTGCGGTTAATGTAAATACCGGAGCTGCCATTGTTAGAGATGCTAAAGAAAATGACGTAAAAGTGCTTGCTTATAACAGGATGATTACTAATTGTGATGTAGATTTTTTTGTTGCCAGCAGTAATGATCAAATTGGAAAATCAATGGTTGATGCTGTTATTAAAGAGAAACAAGGAGGTAATTTTGTTATTCTGGGTGGAGATAAATTTGATAAAAATGGACTTGACCTTCAAATAGCAATCAAAAAATACCTAAAACCTCATATTGACAACGGTAATGTAAACGTTGTTTATGAATCATCTATTGAGCAATGGAGTGATGAAATAGCCCGACATGAAATGCAAAAGGTTATCTCTCTTTACGGAACAGATATCGATGCTGTTATTTCTGGCTTTGACGGAATGTCTGCTGCTGCAGTTGAGGTACTTGAAAAATATGATCTGGCAGGTAAAGTTGCCATTACAGGTCAGGATGCAGAATTAAGAGGATGTAGAAATATTGTTAAAGGTTATCAAACGATGACGCTATATCATCCTTTAAAATCTTTAGCTGAAAAAGCTGCTGAAGTGGCTATTGAACTGGCAAAAGGAAAAAACACAAAAGAATTTATAAACAGCACTGAAAACAATGGATTTGGTGACATTCCAACACATAGAGTAAACTCCATTGTTATTACAAAAGACAACATTGATAAAGAACTAATTGACACTGGAATATATACCAGAGATGAAGTATACAACTAACTAAAAAGAGGCTGTTTTTGCAGCCTCTTTTCTTTTATATAAATCACTATCCTATTTCACCAAACCACTTCTTTTTAATAAAGCCTCATTAGTTGGCTCCTGTCCTCTGAATGCTATATATAGCTCCATTGGATGTTTAGTTCCTCCTTTACTAAGAATATTTTCTCTAAAAGATGCAGCTGTTGCTTTATCAAAAATTCCGTTTTCTTTAAAAACACTGAATGCATCGGCATCCAAAACTTCAGCCCATTTATAACCATAATATCCTGCTGCATAACCCCCTGCAAAAATATGAGAGAAAGCAGTACTAAAGCAAGTTCCCTCTACAGCTGGGAATAATTCAGTTGGAGCCATCGCTTCATCTTCAAAATCATTTACAGAGCCATCAAATTGGGTTGATAAAGAATGCCAGGCCATATCATTCATTCCAAACGATAATTGACGAACACTTTGGTATCCACTTTGAAAATTAGCAGAAGCCATAATCTTGTCAACAAGTTCATCAGGTATTGTTTCTCCGGTTTTATAATGCTTACCAACCATTTTTAACCATTCTTTTTCAATACCCCAGTTCTCTAAAATTTGAGAAGGAAGCTCAACAAAATCACGATAAACATTTGTTCCACTTAATGATTTATAAGTTGTCTCACTTAGCATACCATGTAATCCATGACCAAATTCATGCAAAAAGGTTCTTACTTCATTATATGTTAGTAATGATGGCGTATCTTCTGTTGGTCTGCTAAAATTACAAACTAAAGAAACAAACGGCCTTACATCTGAACCGTCTTCATTTTTATACTGTTCTCCGTAATTTGTCATCCATGCACCACCCTGTTTTCCTGATCTTGGAAAGAAGTCTACATATAGTACAGCCATGTATTTCTTGTTCTCATCAAACACCTCATAAGCTTTAACCTCTGGATGATATACAGGAATGTCTTTATTTTCTTTAAATGTGATTCCATATAAGGTTGTAGCAAGATCAAATACTCCTTTTTCAACTTTTTCCAATTGAAAATATGGTTTTGTCATCTCTTCTGTAAAAGAAAATTTTTCTGATTTAACCTTTTCTGAATAATATGAAAAATCCCATCGATGAAACTCATCTTCTAATCCATGAGCTTTAGCATAATCTACAACCTCTTTAACTTCATCTTTAGCAAATGGCAACGAAGCATCCAGAAGCTCTTGTAAAAAGCTATTTACTTTATCTGCATTTTGAGCCATTCTTTCTTCCAGAACATATTGAGCATGGCTCTCATAACCTAAAAGCTGAGCTCTCTCCAATCTAAGGTTCACAATTGATTTTACGATTTCTTTGTTATCGTATTTATCATTTTTATTCGCCCTGGTTGAATAAGCCATATACATTTGCTTTCTTAACTCCCTGTTATCAGCATATTTCATAAATGGTACATAGCTTGGATATTGTAATGTAAAGATCCAACCTTCTTTTCCTTCTGCTTTTGCTAATTGAGCAGCAGCATCCTTAATAGCACCAGGCAAACCAGCTAAATCCTCCTCTTTTGTTACATGAAGTTTATAAGCATTGGTTTCTGCTAAAACATTTTCTCCAAATTGTAAAGTTAGTTTTGACAACTCAGTGGAAATGATACGATACCTTTCCTTTTTATCGCCAGATAATAACGCTCCTTTTCTTGTAAATGCCTTATAGGTATCATCTAATAATTTTACCTGCTCTGCATTCAGACTTGCATCTTTATTGTTATAAACAAACTTCACCTTTTCAAACAAAGCTTCACTCAACCAAATATCATTTGAATATTCGGTTAGCATAGGAGAAACTTCTCTTGCTATTGCTTGAATCTCATCATTAGTCTCGGCATGGTTTATATTAAAAAAGATAGATGATATTTTTGAAAGTTTATCACCTGCACTTTCCATCGCAAGTATCGTATTCTCAAAAGATGGCATGTCTTTATTTTCAATTATAGTGCGCATCTCTTCTTTTGCCTCCTCTAATGAAATTTTAAAAGCTGGTAAATAGTCTTCAACTTTAATTTTATCAAAAGGAGGAGTATGATGAGGTGTATTAAACGCTAATAATAATGGATTTTCATTCATTTTACTATATTTATTTTTGCAACTTATTGTAATTAATATGCAAAGTAAACAACTATAAGTAAGTATTCGTTTTATAGGAAATGTTTTTTTTATTTAAACAAACATTAAACAATTTATTAATTCGCTGATTTTCTATCAATTAAACCGAATTAAAATTTCAAACAAAAAATTATTATACGTGTAATCCTCCTTTTAATGTTCAAATAACTAAATCAACTTTATTGAAACCTTGTTGTATGAATAAAGTAAAAGGATAGGTTAAACAAGTTCAATCTAAAGTAAATTAAGCTCTTACAATTATTTTATATTAACCAAGAGTTATCCAGATTGTATTGTTTACATTATTATGAAACGAACCCAAATTAATCCCTTCATATTTGAACATTAATTGAGGCAAATTTCAGAATACCCTTAAAATCTATAATAAAATGAAACTAGTATAACCTGACTTTATTTTAATGGTTACAGCTTTCATAAATTTAAAACAGACGAAACGAGCCATGAGAATTGTTAGATCAACAAAGCACAAGCTTTTCTCGCAAAAGAAGTTGTATTAAATCCAGGCAAGTTCCTTCTGATAATTAAAAACAAAATTTGAACAGATGAAAAACATCTTAAAAATGAATCAGAGTATTTTAAAGTTATTACTAATTGTCCTTACCCTTTGTTCTGCTACAAACATTTATTCCCAGGAAAACCTCAATGAATCGGAACAAAACAAAATATCTTCAGCTGAAAGAAAAATTGAAAAAGCTGAGGCTATCGTAAAAAAAGCAGATAAATATAATACTGAAATTGAAGCGCTAAAAAATGACGGTAAAGTTAGGACTGGGAAAATGCAGCGTCTTGAAACAAAAGCAAATAACATTATCATAAAATCCGCATCATATTTTAAAGATGGTTATGGCAAAAAATATGGCACCTACCAGGGTGCTGTAAAAAGACATATTAAAAATGGCAGCTTAGAAACGAGCTTTGAATCTGAGCAAATTGATGCCTATAAAACATATAAAACAGGAAGAAAATGGAGAAGAAAATCCAAGTCTCAAGGTAATGTAAACAAGGGTGTTGAATATATGTTAAAGGCCAATGAAGTTGAAGGAACAGCTATTGAATCGCTTATTGATATTTTGAATCATGTTGATGGAAACTCACAAGCACAAGAGCCTATGACAGAAGAAACAGAAGATAGTTCGGCTATTATTTCCAATACATTAGTTACTGAACCGATAGCTCCTGTAGCAACCGAAATGCCACAAGACAGTATTTTAAGAATGTCTTCAGATTCATTAAATAATGACACAACATTAATTGTAAGTCCTTTATCTACAGACTCTGTTTATACGACTCCTGTAATGCCAGACTCATTAACTGCATCAACTAACGAAACTGTTGAAATCGTTACCCCTGTTTTAGAAGAAACTGTACCAATTACTGAACCTGTAACTGAAAATGCTATTGCACCAAAACCAACAGAAGAACTAACTACATATTTTACAATACAATTTCTGGCAGACAAACAACCTGTTCCAAAAGAGAAGATAACCTCTATTTACAACGGCCCAATTGAAATCATTAAAAATGAAGCGGAAGGATGGTTTAGATATAGTATTGGGAAATACAGTGATATAAACGAAGCTAAAAAAGCTTTACAGAGTGCAGGGGTAAATGGTTATATAGTGGCCTACCATAATAACAATCGTATTTCAACACGAGAAGCCATTGAAATATTGAAAGGAGAATAAGAAACTTAAACTCAATAATTAGTATCAACAGACGATTAGAATTAAGACAAACGACTTTCTGCATGCTACCGAAGCTTTAGCGGAGGAGCAAGACTGATTTACAAAACGTTTAAAAATAACATCTTAAACAAATAACAACATAACTCACTTATAATCTAAAACTTAATATATTTCAAAAATAGAATAACCTATTAATTATATAAATCACACACAATATGAAAAAGATTATTATTGTATTTTTTGCTGTTATTGCAACTTTAAATACTTCGGCTCAAATTAATATCGGGAAAATTTTTGAAGCAGGAAGTGCTGACGCAAAAACATTAGCCAATCCATATTTACGTCCGTATGGAGAGATGCTTGGTGTAAACTTAAATTCTGGTTGGTATACATCGGCTAAAGTTCATAAACTATTGGGCTTTGATATTACATTTACAGGAACTTATTCAAAAGCTCCTTCCAGTGCTAAGAGTTACGATGTAAGCGCATTGGATTTACAAAGTTTTTCACTTGCTCCAGGATCTCAGAATATGGCTCCTACAATTGCTGGTTCATCCAAAGATCTACCAGTATTAAGACATAATAATGATCCTATTGGTGTTACTGATTTTGAATTACCTAATGGTTCAGGAATGGATCATTTAATTTCTCCTATGGTCACTGTTGGTGTTGGCTTACCTTATGGAATTGAAGTTAAAGGTCGTTTTTCTCCAGAACTGGACCTTGGTGATGCTGGTAAATTATCATTATTTGGTGCCGGGATTCAAAAAGACATTAAGGATTACATACCGGGTATTAAACATGTTCCTGTTTTAAACATGTCTGTTTTAGCTGCATATACTAACTTTTCAGGCTCTGCTTCAATGAATGATGTGGGTACTTTAATTACAAATGGACAAGTAAGTATTGATGCCAACGCATATACAACAAGATTACTTATTGGTGCAAATTTACCGATAATAGCTTTCTATACAGGTTTAGGCTATGGTCGTTGTTCCAGCGATTTTAATATTAATGGTGATTTCAGCGACTCTTCATTAGAACCAATTACTCTTAGTTACGTAACCAAAGGTTTTGATTTTAACGTAGGTTTACGTTTAAGGTTAGGTGTTATTGGTTTACATGCTGATTACACCGCTGGGGAATACAGTTCACTAACTGCTGGTATTGGAGTTAATTTCAGATAGATTATTTCTTATCATAGTTCGCAAAGCCATTCTTTAAGGATGGCTTTTTATATTTCGTTCTAATCACAATCCCTAAATCCCTTTAAATAGTGGCAATTAACTATTAAATTTACTATATTTCAAATCGCTTAATTAATATAAAGCAAACACAACATACTATACTTTTCTTCTTATGAGAGTTAAAAAAGTTATCATTTCTTGTATCGCTCTGTTATTAACCTTTAACGGAATAGCTCAAGATTTACCTGAACAACTAAAAAGTTGGCTTAGCTCAAGTGAATTATCTAAAATAAAAAAAGCAAATATCAGAATTGATCAGGGTGAACAAATCCTTTTTTCTCAACAACTCAGAGAACTTAGTGATAGTGTACCGGAAGAGAAAAAGGATTACCTAACTCTATCTAACAATATGTTTATCAATAAAAAAACAAGTAGATTATTGTTAGAAACCAAAGAATACTTTGCTTCAGGGTTTGATTCTAAACTCGAAATCTACAAAACATATCTTGACCATTTTTTAAGAGCAGATAGTACAAACATTTATCCTAAAGCGCAAGCATTAAATGACTCAATTGATATCTACTTGTCAGATGCACAGTTATTCAGAGACAGAAGTGAGATCAAAGGAAACTTAATTGCTGCAGCAAATTCTATTAATCAGTCGAACAAGAACCTGCAATCTGCAATAATTCTATGCGAAAAAGCTCTAGTACTAATTAAAGATGGAGAAACTCCCAAAGCTTCTGATACTACCAATGAGGATTTAACAGAAACTAAGGAACTTGTGATTCAGCAAATACCAGAAAAGAAAGAAGAGCCTTCTGTAGTTCCTGTTCAAAAAACGGAAATAAAAGAAGAACCAGTTACTATTGCCAAAATTGAGAAAAGCAGCACTTCCAATGTTAATTCAGATAATGTTACAAGTAATAGCTCTTCTATTACTGAATCAAAGGAAGAACCTGCTAAAAAGGTAATGGACAAAGTATATTTTACAGTTCAGATCTTAGCGGATAAAAAACCGGTTTCTAATGAAAGGCTTAAGGCTGTCTACAAAGGAAGCCTTCCAATAATCGAAAACCAGGGAGATGGATGGTACAGATATAGTTTTGGAAAATTTAATGACTATAGCTCTGCAAAAAAAGCATTACTCAACTCTAACATCAAAGGCTATGTAGTTGCTTATAAAGACAAAACACGTATTTCGGTAAGAGAAGCGATTACCTATTTACAGCAAATCAACCAATAGAATTACTACAATGAGTAAAAAAATTATATTCACATTTATTCTTTTTGCATCAACATTACTTATGAATGCTCAAAGCGATGTGGTCGAATTTCTTCAGTTCTCACAACCTGAGTATCGCCAGCAATTAATGCAATTATATTTAGATCCATTAGCAAAAATGCAGCAAAGTAATCTAAATACAGGTATGTATCATTCTGCTAAAACTCATCGCTTTTTAGGATTTGATTTTTCTATATCTATGGCAATGACAAACATGAGTGACATAAAAAAGGGATTTTACGTTACCGATCTCCCGGATTTTGAAAATAACTATACTGTATTAACAACCAGCACACCTATTTCACCAAATGTTTCCGGAGAAACTAATAATCTGTCAGAAATAAAAAGTAATAACACAGGAGAAAATATCGTTTTACCTAATGGTAGTGGATTAAGTAAAATATCCTTACCTATGATATCCGTTGGAGTTGGATTGCCATACAACACTGAGCTACGCTTGCACTATCTGCCCAAATATGACAATAAAGACATTGGCAGTACAACAAAGTACGGAGGTACCATAAAACATAGCATTAAGGAATACATTCCAGGATTAAATGAAATTCCTATGTTATCGCTATCCTTAATGGGAGGATATAATATAATGCTTAATGATATCGATGTATCCTATCCTGCAAGTATATCAAACAATCAACAATTGCATGGGGAAACATCTGGTTATACCGGACGATTGTTAGTTGGTATGGATATGCGAATCTTTTCGGCTTATGCAGGTGTTGGTTATGGTGCATCTAAGGTTGATTATACCCTAAAAGGAAAATACTATGTTGGCAACACCAGTGAGGAAGCAGAGGAAACTGATCCTATTTCCGTAAGTTATGACTATTCACAAATTGATATCAATTTTGGTATAAACGCAAAAGTTAAGTTTATCGATATTTTTGCAGATTACTCCTTTGGCGGATTCAATACATTAAACTTTGGGATAGGTTATAATTTCAGATAGTAAATAAGTCACAAAGTTGAAAGTTCCAGGTTAAAATTTGAAAGTCGAAATACTTACAATGTGTTCTCTCTACCTTTTAACCCTTAACCTTTCTACCTTTTTGTTTTGCTTTTATCTATAAACTATTAAAACTTATTACCTCATCTAAGTCTTTACGAAGCTTTTCAGGAGCTTTAGCATCAACGGGATACCCAATTGTTAATATAGCAATTGGCTCTAATCCTTCATCATTTTTAATAATATTATTAATAACATCCGGATTAAAATGACAAACCCAACATGTTCCTAATCCTAATTCAGTAGCCATTAAACTCATATGATCAACTGCAATGGCAATATCAATATCACAATGATCTTTAGTATCAAAAGATCTCTTCCATGATTCATTATGATTACCGTAAACAATAATTATTCCCGGAACTTTTGAAAACCAATCCCTTTTATAAGATGGTTTTATCTTATCTAAAACCTCATCCTCATCAACAACAACAAACCTCCAGGGTTGACGATTGGCTGCCGAAGGTGCTAATCGGCCTGCATTAACAACTTCCTTAATTAATGTTCTGTCAACTTTATTTTCGTGATAGCTTCGTACGGAATAACGAGTTTTTACTAATTCTTTAAAATGCATATTGGATATTTTTGAGCAGTTTAAATATATCAAATGTTCTTCGTATTTTTCAAATCGAAATTATGTTTTTTAAATCTTACTATAAAAAGAATCATGTTTTTTATTCTTTCAAAGATACTATCCTTCTTACTTTCACCAATTTGGTGGATTAGTATACTGATATTGTTATATTTTGTTATACCTCGCTATAAAAAAAGAAGATGGTTCTTAATTCTTTCATTCAGCATACTTATTCTTTTTTCTAACCAATATATATTTTATCATGTAAGCGGATGGTGGGAAGGTAAATTAACTACTCCTAAAGAAGTTGAACACTATGATGGCATAATTCTTCTGGGAGGTTTTTCAAATTTCAGATCAGATGTACAAAGAATAAGATTTACAGAAAGCTCAGACAGATTACTACAGGCTTTGCAATTATATAAAATGGGTAAGGCCGATTATTTTATTTTTACTGGCGGGTCGGCCCATATCATTGTTAAAGAAAAGAAGGAAGGTGATTATTTAAAAGACTACTTACAACTGGTTGGCATTCCCAAAGACAGTCTTTTAATAGAATGGGAATCGAGAAATACACATGAAAATGCTGTTGAAACCTATAAAATGCTCAAAGAAAAAAATCTTGATAATGGAAAGTTTCTTTTGGTCACTTCCGGTTTTCATATGAAAAGAGCATTAGGCTGCTTTAACAAAGAAGGAATCAACGTAACTCCATATAGTACTGATCCATTGCAAGCCAGTTTAAGTCCTGATTTTGCAGATATAATTACTCCTTCAGCAGGACCACTTGCAACCTGGGAACGATTATTCAGAGAATGGATTGGATATGTGGCTTATAAGATCAAGGGATTTGTTGAATAAGAGGGTAAAACGGTTGCAGGGTAAAGGGTAAAAGGGTAAATGTGATGATTCTTATTGTTGAATTGTGGATGTGTCGAATTGTGGATGTGTTAATGTGTTGAATTGATGATATGTTGATGCAATGATTTTACAATAATTCGACGATTCAACAAATCAACAACTTAACTGTTCGACAACTTAACAATTATCCTTTCAATCAAACTCCCCCCTTCTACATACTCCTAATTTTCTGCTTTAATTCTATTCACTCTGGCTACCATATCAAGCGATTGCAAAATCTTAGCTTTTAAATCTTCAGGGTAAACCGTATGATCTTTAAAAAAGTAATCTGCAATTTTTAAAGCTTCAACAGAGCTATATCCGTTTAAAGTTGTCTGTACCCAAAACATTGGAAAAAATAAAGACCCGGTTTCTTTTATTGTTTGAGTTAACTCCAATGCCGAATTTAGATATTTCATATTTTTTTCCTGATGATAAGGATGATGTATATATCCCAGGGCTGTGAGTACCCAGTTTTCCTTTTTCCTATTCTCGAGTTTTTCCAGTCCCGCAACAAATTCGTCGAGTTTTAAATCATCTTTTGAAAATACCGGACTAACAAATTCCAGCATACCTTTTACATCTGCATCCTTGTATTCATCTGCCATAGCCAGAATAAAAGCATCATCCAACTCTGGATCTTTCATTGCAATTGTCATAGCCATACTACTTAAATCTCTTTCTGACAGCTTGACACCAGCCATTTCCTTTTTACGAACCACAACTTGTCGTAATTTTTTTAAACCATCAGGAGTCGTAACCAGGTTTGCCCATGTTTTTATAAACATCTTTTTTAAACTGAATGAACGTTCTTCTTCTATTTTTACAAGAAGAGACTCTTCCAATTCCTGAGCCAGAGCTTGCTGAATTTGGGTATTTGCACATTTCCAAAACACTGAATTCAATTGATTACAGACTAATGTCAACAATTGCTCATTATTATCATATTCAAATAACTTTAAAAGCATGTGTAAATACTTATCAACAGCAATATTTCCTTGTAATAAGTTTTCATACAAATGAACCAATGTACTGGCTTTTACTAAATCATCCTGCCAAGTATAAATATTATTTAAAGCGTATTCGAGCGAAACAGGATCAAATAAAAACAATCCATAACCTGTTGCATCTACCGATGGTAATATAAACTGAGGTAATTCATCAGATACTTTTTGCTTTGCTGAAAGTAACTCTACCTCCACATCCTGCATTTGATTATCATTTATGGCAATATATTTTAAACGCTGAGCCCATACTTTACTGCTGTCTCCATATTCAGGGTTTTGTTGTATCATCAATTGATTATCCTCCTTTACAAACTCAATGATTGGTCTTCCCGGTTCATTAACCCAATTGTTACTCCATAACTCTAAATCATATTCCGATAAATTGGTCAATATTTTCATTAAATCATCCCACGAAGCATTGCTGTAACTATAATCTGTTAAATATTTTCTCAATCCCTGTTGCAATAAATCCTCTCCCATCAAATGCTCAAGCTGATTCATAACAATAGGCGCCTTGTGATATATAATGGTTCCATACATTGAGGCAGCGTCGGCCAGATTATCAAGCTTCTGCTGAATAGGGTTTGCTGCCATTGTTCTATCAACAGAAAAGGCTGAAGGAAAATGAGCAGTTAAAAAAGTCAGTTCGTGATTTAAATCGGGAAACTGCTCTTTTACTATTTTATCTGCCATAAAGTTTGCAAACACCTCTTTTTGCCAAACGCCACTAAACCATTTCATGGTAACCAAATCGCCAAACCACATATGCGCAGTTTCGTGGGCTAACAATTGAGCTCTGCTCAACAATTCATTTTGGGTAGGATTTTCACTTAAAAAGAGTTTTTCTTGTCGATAATAAACAGATCCGGGATGCTCCATTCCTGAAAACTGGAAAGATGGAATACATACCAAATCATATTTTTCGAATGGATACTTAATATGAGTATATTTTTCTAACCAATCAATAGAATGATAAACCTGATCAAAAACTGCTTTAATATTTTGGTTAACTTTACTGGAATCCTCTTCCATATGAAAAACAGATATCTCCATTCCATTCTTCAATTCTGTAATTTTATGAAATTCACCAACGGCAAAAGCCCATAAATAGGTACTTAAAGGTTTCGATTCAGAATAGCTGATTCGTTTGAAATTAGCGCCAGCACCTTCTTCCATATATGGTTTACCATTAGTTATGGCTGTCCAGTTTTCAGGCATTGTAATAGTAAAAGATACCTTAGCTTTCAGATTTGGCTGATCAAAACAAGGGATTGCTGTTCGAGCTCTGTCAGGAACAAATAGCGAATACAGATATTTACTATTTCTGTTCAAAGCTCCTTCTCCCATTATAAAATCGATCTCAATTGAATTTTCACCTTCCTTCAGATAATTACCCGGAATAACGAGATGCTCATTATCCAAAGAGAAAAACACCTTTAGATCATTGGCCTTTACTAAGCCAACATGATCCATATCTGAAACAAAATCAAAAACTAAAGGAGTTGTGATGTCTTTTTTTATCAGCTGAATATTAGCTTTTGCATGAATTGGATCATCCGTAGAATCCGGCACAGTCATTTCAAGATGATATTCAATATTTGAAATATCATTATATCTGGCTTCTGCTAACTCTTTTGAAACACCTTTTTTCAATGTTTTTTTGTCTTCTTGATTACAGGATGAAATAACTAAAGCTATTATTAAAAGTGAAGTGAGTAAGGTTTTCATTTTAAATACAAGTATTGTTGTGTGTTTTGATGATCAAATATATAGGAAGTTTAGATAAAAAAAAATTTTAGTCTAAATTACCTTGTTCGTTGATAAATAGATTAGAGGAAAAGATAATAAGTCGTGAAATTGGTCTACAATGTCCAGCAACATTTCTATAAACCATTATTTAGTTTTTTGTACTCTTGATTATAATAATTCCTTGAAAATACGAAACTAAATTGCCTGAGTTTCGCGTGTAACTTCTTTCTCTTGATACAGTAAATCTTGTATACGCTATATATGGATAGACTTTTTATTGTTTATAATCCTTATTTTTGGAGACATTGAATCTATTGAGAAGAAAAATTACAAACTATAATTAATTAATATGAAAACCGAAAAAGAGAAAATGGTTTCAGGAGAACCATATGATGCTTTTTGCAAGGAGTTAACTGACATAAGAACTAAGGTTAAAAAGATGCTTCACAAGTTAAATGTAACAGAATATTATACCGACAAATTTCAGGATACCATCAATGAATTATGTCCTAATTCGGCTAAAAACTTAAATATTGTCCCTCCCTTTTATTGTGATTATGGAGAAAATATTCATGCTGAGGATGGTGTTTTTATTAACTCCGGAGGTTGCATATTAGATGGGGCAAAAGTTTATATAGGAAAGAAAACACTGATTGCTCCAGGGGTACACATCTTTACCGCTCAACATCCGGTAAACATTGCAGACAGAAGAACCTGGGAAGACTGCTTAACTGTAACTATTGGAGAAGAATGCTGGATTGGTGGTCATTCTACTATTTGTCCCGGAGTTACCATTGGCGACAGAGCAGTTATCGGTGCGGGATCTGTTGTTACTAAAGATATTCCGGCAGATACTTTAGCTGCAGGTAATCCTGCAAAAGTAATACGAAAGATAAACGAATAAAAAAAGATAGATGGTACAGGTATAACATTAAAGCTAAGAGCCTGTACCTTATTTAAATTTACCACAAAGAACTGATCTCTACTTTAACTAATTGTACCTGATTACTTGATGGTTCTAACAGAATCTTTTTTTAACAAGAATATATTTTCTTTCCTCAACCTATAAGAACTAGTAATAGAATCAACAATTAAATCATAACTATCATTATCCTTATTGTAATCACCCATTGAATTTATTACTTCGATTTTTCTTATTGTTGAATCATTTAAAAAGGTTGATTTTACCTGTTTCTCTCCATCGGGATATTCATAAAGAGCTGCAAGTTCAAATGGTTGAGTATTTTTATTCCCAATATCAATTAAATAGTATGAATAACAATAAACATCATACTTATAAACAGCCTTTAACACCATATAAGAATTACTTGTTATAATATCAGGAATTGAATGATAATACAATTCTAAATATTCTTTCTCTAAGTGAAATTCTTTGAACTGATATAGATAATTTTCATAAAAATCATCATCTATCTTTATATAATCATCAACATCAACATGCTCATATTGAATTAATCTATCAAGTACTTTCTCTTGAACCTTTTCATATTCATTAATGGAATTAACAACTCCTTGACCATATATATCTGAAAGAAAAAACACTATAATACATGTAAGTATATATTTCATTTGATTATAATTCATAAGAGAAATCCATAGGATAACGGCTAAAGTAAAAATATTATCTTAATAAATAATAAACTGATTTAAAATATCATACAAACCAAAATCACTAAATAATTCAGGTGATACCTAATTTTTTCAATAACTTTTTATGGAATCGGATAACATGATGCATCCTTTATGTGAAAATAGAATCATAAATATTGATTCATGTAAAGTATCATGTAAAATTTGACAAATAAATAATAATTATGAGAGTATTAAGCATTATCCTATTAAGTCTGATTTTCTGTAACGCATTTTCTCAGGAAATAACAGAAAAAGAAGTAAAAACCTCCGTGAATGAGGTAACTGTGTTTCTTGAAGGAGCACAAATTGTACGTAAAAAATCGGTGGATTTAAACCAGGGAAAGACGATAATAAAATTCATTAATCTTTCGCCATTTATTGATGCCAAAAGCATTCAGGCTAAAGCCGTGGGCGAATTAACGGTAATATCAGTAAACCATCAACAAAACTATCTCGACAAGTCGCAAAAATCGGCTGAGCTTACCCAATTAGAAAATCAGTTAGAGGAGGTTAACGACAAAATTAAAATTGAAGACACCTATTTAACTATTATCAAGGAAGAACTCTCCTTTCTTCAATCCAATAAGGATATTGGAGGTAAAAACGAACAACTAAATGTTACCAATCTTCAACAGGCAGCTGATTTTTATGGCAAAAAACTAACTGATTTAAAAATGAAGGAGATTGAGCGCAATCAAACGCTTAAAACCTTACACAAAAAACGTAATGATTTACAAAATCAGATTAACACCATAACCAGTAAAAAAGATTACCCTACAGGAGAGGTATTGGTAAAAGTGGATACTAAAAAAGCCGGTAAATATAATTTGGAATTGAATTATCTCGTAAAAAATGCCGGTTGGTTTCCTTCATACGATATCAGGGCTAAAAATATTAATGAACCTGTACAGTTAATTTACAAAGCCAATGTAAAACAGGATACCAAAGTTGACTGGAACAACGTTAAGCTTAAATTTTCTTCAGCAGAACCTAACGTATCGGGAGTTGCCCCTGAATTACAACCCTATTATTTAAGCTACAACATGCGTCCTCCGGTGTACAAAGCTTTTTCCAATACGGTTAATGGCCGTGTATTTGACAATACCGGTCAACCTCTTCCCGGAGTAAATGTAATTGTTGATGGCACAACCATTGGAACCGTAACTGATTTTGACGGCAACTATTCTATCACAATCCCAAACAGCTCTAGCAGTTTAAAATATTCATTTATTGGTTTCAATGAGCAAACATTACCAGTTACTGGTCCTTTTATGAATGTTAGTCTGCAAGAAAATACAATGGCACTTGATGAAGTTGTAGTTGCCGGTTATGCATCGAACGATGACATTTCAAGAGCTATTAGTGGCAGGATTGCTGGAGTTGATGTTAAGCATGATAAAATAAGAATCAGAGGAACCAGTAGTTTAGCCATACCTACAGCACAAGTTGAAAACCAAACCACTGTTGATTTCGAAATTCATACTCCGTATACCATCAATTCCGACAATAAAAACTACACTGTTGATATGGAGCAGTATGAATTACCTGCCTTCTATCAATATTACTGTGTTCCTAAAATTGATAAGGACGCATTCTTGATTGCCAATATAGTTGATTGGGAAAAATACAACCTGTTAGAAGGTGAAGCCAACGTATTTTTTGAAGGCACCTATGTAGGTAAAACATTAATGGATGTACGCTTTGCCTCAGATACCCTTGAAATATCATTGGGCAGGGACAAGAAAGTATCTGTTAACCGTGAAAAGGTAAAAGACTTTACCAATAAGCAATTTATTGGTAGCAAAAAAGAAGAAACCCGCGCATGGAAAACAACAGTTAAAAACAACAAGGCTCAGGATATTAATATGATTATTCTGGACCAGGTTCCTGTTTCAACCATGGAAGAGATTGAAGTCAGCGTTCAAAACACCTCGGGAGCACAGCATAATACTGAAACCGGAGAAATTAAATGGGAATTAAAACTCGGCGCAAACGATAAAAAAGAATTGGATTTGAAATATTCTGTCAAGTATCCAAAAAACAGGAATTTGATTATTGAGTAGAACAACTTAAGAAATCTAAACAAAGAATAAACACCGTATGTAGGTATATTTCATACGGTGTTTATATTTTTCAAAAAGTCAATATTGTATACAACAAAACAATTATGGATTCCAAGTTATTTTATTACTAGTATAACATCCTAAAATACCTGCACCCCCATCAACATTATAATATATTGCAACAGGTTCAGAAAAGGGACCTTCATCATAATACCCATACGCATCAACTGTTTTATAATAAAAAAATAAATCTTTACTTATCTTTTGTACATCAACTACAATCGAAGTCATAAATTCAGGAATTACTTCTTCTGATAATAAAATTGCATAACCTGTACCCTCAATTTCAAAATCGATTGTATAACTACCCTCATCAAATAGGCTATCATCAAAGACACTATATATATTTGGAGGCAGATTACTAAAATTATTGTTTGTAGAAAGCGTATTACCATTTAATACTGGATCAATAGAAGCTATTGTATTTCCAGAATAACTACTAAAATCACAATAATACTCTCCCGTTTCTTCCTCATATTCAATATCAGGCACCCAAACCTCCAATCTATAATAGTCATCACCTTTTGGATCTATAACTTCACATTTTACATGCAGGTTACCATAACCGTAATCACTATAATTCTCATTACTATAATAAATTGACTTTATTTCAGCATTAGACATTTCAGGGATATAACTTTTTGCCTTAATCTTTTTATAATCTGGATGTTCTCCAACGATCGTTATCTCCTGCCCTTCTTTAAGTGTATATCCTGAAACATATCTATTTCCATCATATGCCAACTCGTCAACTTTGTCATCATCCACATACAAGGTTAACACGGCATCATTAATTCCATTATACTCTTTGTGCTCCAACAAGGTATTGCTTGATGATAAATCACATTGTATTACAGAATTGGGATCAATCATTGTATTAAGAACCATAAAATTATTTTTAATATCCCTATTTAAATCAATCTCTTTTTCACATGCTGTAAACAAAATAACATACATGATGACAGGTAATAGTCTTAAGATTCTCATAGCTAAAAATTATATTTATATGAAACAGATGGAATAATTGGGAATAGGGAAACTTGATTTAATACCTGCTTTACATTATACTCCGGATCTTCAACATATATATAAAACGGATTAAAATGATTATACAAATTGTATATACTGATGTTCCAGGTTCTTATTCCATGCTTCTTCTTTTTATGGAAATTCACTCCAAAATCAAGACGATGATAGCTAGGCATACGATAATTATTTCTACTTTCCTGATAGGGTAAATACTCGTCATATAAATAATAAGTGCTTGAACCTGGATTTATACTGACATAATGCGTAGGCAGAGTAACTGCATTTCCGGTACAAAAAACCCACGATAATCCAAAGTCAATTTTATCATTAGGTTTATGCGATAACACAATACTAACATCATGCCTTCTATCATAACGAGCAGGAAAGCTTTTCCCCATATTTAAATTTTCAAATTGACTAGTAGCTTTTGACCAGGTATAACCAATCCATCCTGACGTTTTACCAATGTCTTTTCTTACCATCAATTCTAAACCATAAGCAGTACCTTTTCCTACCTCAACTTTATCTTCCCATCCCAAAGAATTTCCAAAAAAGGATGCTCCTTCTTTATATTCTATCAGGTTATCCATTTCCTTATAAAATACCTCTGATGAAAAAGAGTATTTCTTATTAAAATTATAAACTCCACCTAATGCATATTGATTCGAAATCTGAGGTTTTATTAGCTTGGTTGATGGTAACCATAAATCTGTAGGTAGACCAATTGTAGAATTGCTTAACAAATGGAGATATTGTTGCATTTTTGCATAAGACCCTTTAATGCTCAATTTATCACTGACGATAAAACGCAGACTTGTACGAGGTTCAAGCGAAGAATAAAGAGTATTTTCAACATTAAAAGCAGAAAAGTGCAATCCTATATTAGCTCTTAATCGAGAAGTTAACATCCAGTTATCTTCAACAAATAAGTTCATCTCACTTGCTAATGTTTCTTGATTTCCATAAACTTTGTTTACTTCATATTCATCTTCATCTTCACCATTATATGTTTCAACTCCTGGTTTAAAAGTATGATGAGTAAATTGTCCTCCAAATTTAATTTGATGTTGTAAAACGGGATACCAATCAAACTCTACTTTAGCTCCAATATCATTAATACCTGATTTATATTTATAAAATAAATCACTAACTAGATCATCATCCTCCCAATCCTTATATCGCTCAGATACATTAAATATGTATTTACTATATATTAAAGTTGTATTGCTAAATAACTTTGGATTGAATATATGATTCCACCTCCCGGCGATTGTACTATTACCCCAAAATAATGTATTTTTATCTGAGGTACGACTTTCTGGAACATAATACTGTTCAGTTCTGTATGCCTCATCCTTAAATTCAATATCTATATTGGCATTGTCTCTTCCTAAATAAGCACTTACATATAAACGATCTTTATCTGAAAACTTATGATTAATTTTAGCATTCAAATCATAGAAATTGTAAAATACCTGGTCTTCCATATTCTTCATAAAAGGCCTTGTCAGAGCATCAATATATGTTCGTCGTGCAGAAAAATGGAAAGCCGTTTTATCTTTTATAATGGGGCCTTCAATAAAAAAACTGGAAGATATTAATCCTATCTGAACACCCCCATGTATCTCTTTCTCATTACCTTCTTTCATTCGTATATCTACAACTGAAGACAACCGACCTCCAAAACGTGCAGGAAATCCACCTTTATAAAGAGATACACTTTTAATTGCATTAGGATTAAAAACGGAGAAGAATCCAAATAAGTGGTTAGCATTATAAATAGAAACGCCATCAAGCAAAATAAGATTTTGATCGCACCCTCCTCCTCTTACATATAATCCAGAAGTTCCTTCTGTTCCAGATTGAACACCTGGCAGAAGTTGTAATGATTTCATGACATCTACTTCCCCCATTAGTGCAGGTATCGACTTTATCATATCCATTGAAATAGTCTCTTTGCTCATTTGTACATCAAGTAATCTATCTTTATTAACATCACCTACAACAGTAACCTCTTCAATTGTTTTATACTGTAGTTGTATATTAATGAATTGATTCTCTTTGATATCTACTTGAATAGTTTGAGATATATACCCTACATAGGAAAACGTAATTAAATGTTTACCTTTTGGAAGAGTTAAACTGTAATACCCATAAAGGTTACTTACTGTTCCTGTAAAATCTGCGGGATTATAAATATTGGCATTAATTAGTTTTTCGCCAGTAGATCCATCCGAAATAAATCCACTAATTGTATATTTTTCGGATTGTGCTTTAAGAAGACACGTAATAAAGAATACATGCCAAAAGATCATAAATCTCTTCATAATGTTAAGATTGGTTTTTTTGTGATTAAAGCTATTTAAAATAGAATATATTGTTAATTCATATATTATGATATAAAATTCAAATACACATGCAAAATAATATCTATTTCGTTAATTAAAAGATATTATTTGAGAATTAACCTAACTTTAACTAGGGATTAAGACTTTTAAATAGTATAAATTCATTTACTAGGATGTAAATAAGGTATTCATTATGTACGAAATGGACATATGAAGAACACATTAGACTAATTCAGTTAAGAAGAAAATTATTCAAATATTACACAAAACTATAAAAAGAAGATAAATATTTATTGCACACCAAAACACAACATAATAATAATATCACTTCTTTATAATCTTAAATTTTTCTCCTCCTACTTCAACAATATAGATTCCTTTAGGTAATTCAGAAAGATCTATTTTTTTTGACTGCGTTTTAATTTGGAGTTGTCCTGTGATGGAATAAATATTTACATATGGATTATTTATACTATTGCAAACAATATTAATCCAATGATTGGTAGGATTTGGAAAAATATTTAATTCTTTGGCATTTTCTATAATCGACGGAAGTTGAATTCGAATCATAAAATTCATAAGCTCCCAAATCAACAATATTATTCCAGATACGGTCTTTACCATCTGGAGACTCTGAATACTGGTTCAAGTTTGTAACTTGGACTTTTTATTAAAATCCTTTTTGCTACTACACAATTTAATCTGGTTCCATGAATAAATTATAAGAGACATAGTAACAAGATAGAATCTTGCAAAAGAAAATGGTATTTACAACATCTGAAGATTGCTATTTTATTGTATATCAGGCCAGAGACCTTTGTTTACACGACATAACGAGACGCAATGCCTAAATAAAAACTGCAAACTGATGACTGTAAACTGCTCTAAAACGCTACAGGAATCACTTTATCCAATGTTTCCATTCCATTAAATATTTTTTCTCCTAAAATATTTTGCTGAATTTCTTTTGATAAAGCTTCCTTGTTTATGTTCTCTCTTGAGTTAAAATTATAATTGCGCGATTTAAGTTGCATTAATCCTAAAGTAAAACCTATAACAAAAACCAGCACTCCAGATATTTTAACCAACCTTTTTTTACTTATAAAAAAGAGTAAAACATTGATGAACACAACGCTATTAGCCAATAAAAATATATCGTAATTATTCCACCACCAGGTATTGCCAAATCCCCCTACATAAACTTTAGAAGGCCATAAATAGGCTATACCACCCCAACCGCCACCTGGTGTTACCATATCTTCTAATAGGTGCATATTAAATCCTAAAATAAACGCAAGAGAAAAAGGAATAACAGATAACAATATTGACTTTGACAACTTAAACTTACTCTTTACAATATACACTGTCATACCCAGCATTAATCCGAAAATTACGGATGCCAATAATGAATGAAAAAAGGCATGATGCGAATACCAAAGTTTAGCTCCAAAAGCTTCATGCCCTGAAATTGTGAGATGAAACCATTTACCAAAAGTACCATCAAAACCCTTCCAACGAGTAATTACATCAATGTCAGGTAAGGCACCGGCAACAGCTCCTGCCATCACCATTTTAATCTTACTAATCCACTTTTGATTACTCACATTGGCTACTACCGAAGCAGCTGCCATTCCTGATATTGTATGTGTAAGAATATCCATAATCTTAAATCTTATTCTTTTTCGTTGATGATGATCTTAAAAATAATTTTTCTAACCCATAGCCTAATCCTATACCAATTGTATAGCTAATTAAATCACTCCATAAAAAACCAAAACCCAACACCAAACCTCCAAGTCGGGTATTTCTTATGGCATCTATCCATGGGTCATGGTAAAGCTGACTGATTTCTATTGCATATGAAAATAACAAAGCGTAAAAAGCAATTTTAAAAGAACGCTTGTACTTAAATAGAAAACCAAATATCCAAAACACCATTAAAGCCCATAATACATCACCCAAATATTCTTTTACCCAAAAGGGGAATAGATCTGCAATATAACGGGAAGCCAATCCTAATACAATGGTTAACAATGTGATTAAAACATAATAAAAGCGATTTCTGTTCATATAAGATTATGGATTTTAGATTTTAGACGATAGACAGAATATGATGCTTATTAAATAAAACCTTACCATTTAATTCTATTGTTAAAATAGTCTTGAATTTCGTTGTCAGACATTTCATAGCTTTCTTTCACACCTCTTTTCAATGTATCCAGATATTCTTTAGATGGTGAATTAACCTCATCATTCAAATCCGTTTCATTGGTGAAAGAAAATTTTGGGAATCCTTCTTCTTGACCGAGATAAATCAGGTTTCCGTACCAGGCATTATTTAAAAACACAGAGTTTCCTTTATCAATTGCATCCAGAAAATCAATCGTTAATTCGCCAGTATAATCATTCTCCTGTTTAACAACTTCAATAAACTGATCATATGTAATCAAATACATTCTGCCTAAGGTACAGACCTCATCGCTTATATTATTTTTTATAAAAGCAACTCCCCCCTTGCCCCAGCTGCTGTATTCCTTAGCGAAATAAAGTTGTCTGTTTATAACAATATTTTTAATATTCTTAGGAAGGAATTTATCGGTACATCCAGCATGTAATTTAGACGAACCCTGCGGAGTGCCACCTTGTATGTAACATAGAAATCTATCCATACATAAATTTGAACCATAACTGGCATACCAAACCAAATTACTATCTGTCGTGTATTTCATAATCTACTTTACATTGAACTCTCAAATTAAATAGCTTTGGATCACTAGGAAAAAGAATATTTTCTAACTCAATAAGAATATTGATATAGTTATTCTTTACTTCCATTTCCAATCTAGTTCTTCATGAAAGGGAACAGATAATTTAGCAGCTACACCTTTTATAAAACTTGAAAAATCATGGAGATTTATAATTCTATTTTTAGGAATTATGGCATACTGTCCTGATGAAAACTCTATATAGAAGTAATCATTTGTTTCATAAACTGCAGTTACTTCAGACAAATTTACTTTACTCTCACCCATATGACTCTTTTCCATTAAAGAATCCTCCTCAAAACGTAACTCTACCGTTTTATTAAAACGATTGGCCAATGTTTCATCAATATATTTTTCAAAATGGCGTTTGTATCTTCTTCTCATCATAAAAGGGTGATAAAAATACCAGCCAACACCAAACAAAAAAAAGCTTATAGCATAAACATCATTTGCACCAAAGAATAAAATAACTCCTAAAATCACATAAATTATTGATAATAGTAATCTTGATTTATTGCGACTTTTTAAAATTCTGGGTGATTTTGAAGCTGCAAACAACTGCATTTGCAAATAATCTTCTCTGGTTAAAGTATATTCTATTGTCATAAAAATATTATTATATCATTTTGTATTATCTGCACACAAGTATAACTAATAACCCTTTATCTTTAAAATCCATTATCCTTCTTTCCTGAATATAGTTTTTATCAACAAGGGAATTGTCATTAAACTTTCTTCAAAAATGCCTTTTTGTCACAAAAACATGACAGCACATTCATGAAACAAAAGCATCTCGTGTCAATATTTCACCAATATGACATTTTTATGGCATGGCACAGCATTTGAAATAAAGCTGACCGTATTGAAAGAAAAAATTAAGAACTTAAATAAATATTAAATTAAAATGGGAAAAATAATTGGAATCGACTTAGGTACAACCAACTCCTGCGTATCCGTAATGGAAGGAAGCGAGCCGGTTGTAATTCCAAATAGCGAAGGAAAAAGAACAACACCTTCTATTGTTGCATTTGTTGAAGGTGGCGAAAGAAAAGTAGGTGACCCTGCAAAACGTCAGGCTATTACAAATCCTGGTAAAACTATCTATTCTATCAAACGTTTTATCGGTGATAACTTTGATGAAATTCCAAAAGAAGTTTCTCGTGTTCCTTACCAAGTAATTAAAGGAGATAATAACACACCTCGTGTAATTATTGACGACAGAAAATATTCTCCACAAGAGATTTCAGCAATGATTCTTCAAAAAATGAAGAAAACAGCTGAAGATTATCTTGGACAAGAAGTTACAGAAGCTGTAATTACTGTACCTGCTTACTTTAACGATGCTCAACGTCAAGCAACTAAAGAGGCTGGAGAAATCGCTGGTTTAACAGTAAAACGTATCATCAATGAGCCAACAGCTGCATCTTTAGCTTATGGTTTAGACAAGATGGACAGAGATATGAAAATCGCAGTATTTGACCTTGGTGGTGGTACTTTCGATATTTCTGTACTTGAACTTGGAGATGGAGTATTTGAAGTAAAATCTACTAATGGTGATACACACCTTGGTGGTGATGACTTTGATGATGTAATCATTAACTGGTTAGCTGATGAGTTCTTAAAAGACGAAGGCATTGACTTACGTAAAGATCCAATGGCTCACCAACGTTTGAAAGATGCTGCTGAAAAAGCTAAGATTGAGTTGTCAAGTAGTAACTCTACTGAAATCAACTTACCATATATTATGCCTGTTGATGGTATTCCAAAGCACTTGGTTAAAACTTTAAGCCGTGCTCAATTTGAACAATTGGCTGACAAATTAATCCAGGCTACTTTAGAGCCATGTAAAGCAGCTTTATCTGATGCAGGAATGTCTCCATCAGAAATTGATGAGGTAATCTTAGTAGGAGGATCTACTCGTATCCCTGCTATTCAGGAGATCGTTAAGAAATTCTTTGGTAAAGAGCCTTCAAAAGGAGTTAACCCTGATGAGGTAGTAGCTGTAGGTGCTGCAATCCAAGGTGGTGTATTAACAGGAGAAGTAAAAGATGTATTACTTCTTGACGTAACTCCACTTTCATTAGGTATTGAAACAATGGGTGGTGTAATGACTAAGTTGATTGAAGCTAACACTACAATTCCAACTAAAAAGTCAGAAACATTTACAACAGCTGCCGACAATCAACCATCTGTAGAAATTCATATTATACAGGGTGAGCGTCCGATGGCAAACCAAAATAAAACAATTGGTCGTTTCCACTTAGATGGAATTCCACCAGCACAACGTGGTGTACCTCAAATTGAAGTGTCATTTGACATTGATGCTAACGGTATCCTACACGTAACTGCTAAGGATAAATCAACTGGAAAAGAGCAAAGTATTCGTATCGAAGCTTCTTCAGGATTAAGCGATGATGAAATCAAGCGTATGAAAGACGAAGCTGCTGCAAATGCAGAAGCAGACAAAACAGCTAAGGAAAAAATCGATAAGATGAATGCTGCTGACAGCTTAATCTTCCAAACTGAAAAACAATTAAAAGAGTTTGGCGATAAGTTACCAGCTGACAAAAAAGGACCAATTGAAGCTGCTCTTGAAAAGCTTAAAACAGCTCACAAAGCTGAAGATTTAGCTGGAATTGATGCTGCAACAACTGAGTTAAACACTGTATTCCAGGCTGCATCTCAAGAAATGTACAATGCAAGCCAGGCTCAAGGTGGTGCACAACCAGGACCAGATGCAGGTCAGGCTCAAGGTGGACAAGCAAAAGGTGATGATGAAGTTACAGATGTTGATTTTGAAGAAGTAAAATAATTCAATATATGTAGTTAGTTATGAAAGAGGCTATCCTGAATGGGATAGCCTCTTTTTATTTATTATATTTATCGCTTTTGAAAATCCACGAAAAATTAAATATAACTATGACTAAGATGTTACAACGATTAAGTTTCCTGTTATGTATATCAGGATTAATCCTTACTTCAAACATGAATGCACAACAACAAGAATTGAAACTTTGGCCCAAAGGAGCCCCAGGGGCAATTAAAAACAAAGATTATAAAGAATCTCCAACTGACGGAAGAGGCCGTGAGAACAGATATATAAAGGTTTCTGATCCTACGATAAAGGTTTATCTTCCGGATCCAGATAAAGCAACTGGTGCTGCAATTTTAATTTGTCCAGGAGGTGGATATACTTGTTTGGCATACGACCATGAAGGATTTATATTAGCAGAATGGCTAAACAAACACGGAATTGCCGGTATTCTTTTAAAATATCGTCTGCCTAGTGATGAAATTATGGAACATAAAGAAGTTGGCCCTCTACAAGATGCTCAGCAAGCTATGATAATGATTAGAAACAATGCCAAAGAATGGAATATTGATCCAACCAAAGTTGGTGTTATTGGATTCTCAGCAGGAGGTCATCTTGCGTCAACAATATCTACTCAATTTGACAGAGACGTTTATAAAACAAAAGATACTACATCTGCCCGTCCTGATTTTTCAATACTTTGTTATCCGGTAATCAGCATGAAAGAAGGTGTTACTCACAGAGGATCACGAGAAAACTTAATTGGCAAATCACCTTCGGAAGAAATGATTAATCAGTATTCAAATGCGCTTCAAATTACACCAAACACGCCAATTACTTTTATGGTACATTCTGCAAATGATGGTGCTGTACCTATTCAAAACAGTTTAGAATACTTTAATGCTTTACAAAAGAATAAAGTAGAAAGCGAAATTCATATTTTTGAAAAAGGAGGTCATGGATATGGAATGAGAGAAGTTGAAGGAACACATGGTCAATGGCCTGTATTGATGCTGGAATGGCTTAAAATGCATGGAATAATATAATAGGTTGAAAGTAAAAAGTTTAATCACCATAAAAACTTCTTTCACATTTGGATATTCCTTCACTTATGCTACCATGCGTGTCTTCACATTTGGTAATTTAATCTACTCGTAACCCCGTATTACAACAACATCGTGTATCGGGGTACGAGATATAAGCTCCCAGCGGCAAGGAGTACTTTTTAACACATCCCTGGCATAAATTTCAGACACCTAAATTATTAATTGTAATGAAGATGAATAGTTTAAAAAATATTATCGTTATAGTATTGATGATTTTTATGAGTACATCTTGTTCTAAATCTGACAGTATTGAACATACTGCTCCGGTTTTTAAATCAAGTACTCCTGAAAATAATGCTATAGATGTAAATCCTTCATCTGAAATTGAAATTACCTTTGATGAAGTTATTTCCCTTGCTACCAATCACGGTATTACAATAAATAACGAGGCTGCCTCAGTAGTGACTGACTTCACAAAATTAATCTTCACTATTGATCTGGAATATAGTACCAATTACTCTATTGTTATACCCAAAGGAGCTGTTATTAATACTTTTAATGTTCCTTTAGAGGAAGCTGTAGAGATATCATTTACAACAGAAGATGCTCCCATTATTGATGAAAGTGCCATGCTGTTTGTTGCCAATATGGGCGTTGGTTGGAATCTTGGAAATACACTGGATACAAAGAGTAAGGACGAGACAGCCTGGGGAAATCCGAAAGCAACTAAAGAGTTGATTGACGCGGTAAGTAATAAGGGATTTAAAACACTACGTGTTCCTGTTACCTGGCAATACCATATGGGAAGCGCTCCTGATTATACTATAGAGTCAGAATGGCTTGACAGGGTTGAAGAAGTGGTGAATTATGGCCTGGATAACGGCATGTACGTAATTATAAATATTCATCACGATGAAGAGTGGATCGTTCCTACTTATGATCAGGTTGATGTTGTAAAAGATCAGCTAAACAAGGTTTGGACTCAAATAGCTACCCGTTTTAAAGATTATGATGAACATTTGGTATTTGAGAGTTTAAATGAACCACGCTTAATAGGCTCTACTGCAGAATGGACCGGAGGAACAGCTGAAGGCCGAGACTGTATCAATCAATACCACCAGGTTAATGTTGATGCCATTAGGGCAACAGGAGGCAATAATGCTCAACGTTACATTTTAATATCTCCTTATGCAGCATCATCAGCTCAGGTAGCCATAGATGGTTTAGTGTTACCTTCTTCTTCAAATATCATTGTTTCGGTACATAATTATTTTCCATATAATTTTGCACTTGCTACAAGCGACTTTATTACTGAATGGGGAACAGAATCAGACAAGCAAGCTATGGACGCTGAATTAGACAGAGTGTACCAAAAGTTTATTGCAAACGGAATTGCTGTGGTAATGGGAGAATGGGGCAGTTTAAATCACAATAATACGGAGGATAGAGTTCTGCATGCTCAATACTTTGCTAATGGATGTGTAAGCAGAGGTATTTGTCCGGTTTGGTGGGATAATGGTTCTGCTGATTATTTTGGTATTATTAATAGAAATGATTATTCATGGACGTATCCTGAGATAGCAAACACCATAGTTAATGAAACACCAAAGCAGGAATAGATGAGGGTTGGCAGGTATTTTATTATACTCTTTTAAAAGTACTAATGAAAGTACACGACTGCCAATAAAAAAAGGTCTATAAGCACCTTCTGGTTCGTGCCTCACCATACTCCTCCACTAAAAAAGAGGAGAAATGTTTCACTTGATGGAGAACTTTTTTAATTGAAATATATTCAATAAACTACACATGGCTGCACGTTCAGCAGCAATGAGTTTGCGTAGCTTAAAATGCATGGAATAATCTAAATTATCTATTGTTAAAATAAAGAAGGTCCTGTAGTATTTCTACCACAGAACCTTACATAAGCCTAAACTAAACTAATATAAATAAAATCTAAAACACTTTTAACAGGTTGTCGTTACTCTTGATTAAAACTGATAATGAACCTGCCAATAGACATTTATTTTCTCAATCATTTAATAATGCCTAATGGGTTTACAACTTCCTTTTAATTACCATGCATTATTAATTTTGAGTCCTCTCAATTTTGAAACTTAGAAGGCTTCAAAAGTATATTCTCTACCTTTTTCAGTTTCAAAATCATAAAGGATAGTCTCAGGCAACTCAAGAGGATGGATGATTGCCTTATCACTAACAAGAGGATCTTTTATTTTAGTTTTGTAAAAAAGTGGATTTGGATTGAATGTGCCTTCCTCAACATTATTAAACACAACATCACTTTTTAAACTATTTACAAGTCTTATTCTACAATTTCCACCAAGAGCCGAATGCACTACTAGTTTCTTCACTTTCCAATCTTCCCAAACCATATCAATAGTAAATCCTCCTCTTGTTTTTAGCCCTTTTACTGAACCTTTTTCCCACTCATCAGGTAATGCAGGTAAAAGATAAATATCACCATCATAAGATTGAACTAACATCTGTGCAATACCCGAAGTACAACCAAAGTTTCCATCAATCTGGAAAGGTGGATGAGCATCAAATAAATTTGGATAAGTACCTCCGTGCTCACCTTTTGTTTCTATTGGTGCTGGAGATAATTGGTCCTTTATTAATTTAAATGCACGGTTACCATCCAGCAATCTGGCCCATAAATTCACTTTCCATCCCATAGACCATCCTGTTGATTTATCACCTCTGTATACCAAAGAATTCTTAGCTGCCTGAAATAATTCCGAATTAGAGAATGGTGAAATTTGGCTTCCTGGGAATAATCCGTACAAATGCGACACATGCCTGTGATGATCATCTGTGCGATCCCAATCATGGAGCCATTCTTGCAACTGACTGTGCTGCCCGATCTGCATTGGAGGTAATTTATCAAACATCACTTTAATCTCTTGAGCAAAATCTTTATCTACATCCAAAATTTCTGAGGCCATCATAATATTTGAGAATACATCAAATACTAACTGATTATCCATTGTATTTCCTGCAGCCATTGAAGTTTTGTAAATATGTCGGTTCTCTGGAGACATACATGGAGCAACTACCATCCAGCCATGTTCAGGTTCTTCTTGTAAAACATCCACATAATACATTGCAGCTCCTTTTAGGATAGGATAAATCTCTTTTAGAAAGTCTGTATCACCTGAATACAAGTAATGGGACCATAAATGCTGACTTAACCAGGCTCCCCCCATTGGCCACATACCATAAAATGCACCATCTACAGGACCTGTAATACGCCATATATCCGTATTATGATGCATGGCCCAACCTCTTGCTCCGTACATTTCCTTAGCTGTTTCCTGACCTACAATCGCTAAATCTTTCAACATAGAAAATAAAGGTTGATGCATTTCCTGCAAATTGGTCACTTCTGCAGGCCAGTAATTCATTTCAGTATTAATATTAACAGTGTATTTACTATCCCATGGAGGATTATTCTTTGAATTCCATATCCCCTGAAGATTGGCAGGCTGTGTTCCCGGACGGGAAGATGATATTAATAAATAACGTCCAAATTGAAAATACAAGGATACCAACTGAGGATCATAACCTTTATTAAAATCTATGATTCTTTGATTCATTGGATTTTTAATAGAGTCTGTTATTCCTAAATCTAATTCAACTCTATCAAAGTAATTTTGATAATCCTTTACATGATTAGCTTTTAACGTTTCATATGGTTTATCAATTGCATTAACTAAATAATCTTCTGAGACTTTTATTTCATCTCCACTAATATCTTTGTAGTTTTTAAAATTTGTACCAATAGAAATAAATATAGTAACACTATCTGCATTTTTTATTTCTAAACGATCCTCACCTTGAATCAATGAACCTCCGGAAAGAACAGGTTTTACAGCTGTATAAAATCGAACCTTACCTTCTTTGTTGTCAACATTCTCTCCTTTACCAGATAAAATTAACTGCTCATTTAAAGTAGATACTTCGTATTGTGTATGTGGCGAATCAGCCTTAAGATTACATGAAATCTGTCCTTTTTTACTTGCGGTTAAGCGAACAACCATTACCTGAGCTGGTGCTGAAATAAAATATTCACGATTAAAGGTTACTCCATTTACTTCATATGAAGTTAAACTTAATGCATTTTTTATATCTAGTTCTCTATAATAGTTGCTATATTTTTCTTGAACGGGAAATTCTATATATAAATCACCTACGGTTTGATAAGGCATGCCATAGTTATTCCACTCCGGAGCATGACGAGGAGTTACACTCATGGTCAATTCCTCTGCTTCTTTATATTTTCCTGCAAATATTAGCTTTCGTATTTTCGGCAATACCTCTTTAAATCCATTTGGTAAGTTATTTCCAGGTTCACCGGCCCATACAGTTTCTTCGTTTAACTGCAAATGTTCTTTTTCAACAGTACCAAATACCATGCATCCTAACCGCCCATTACCAAGAGGCAAAGCTTCTTCCCAAGCTGTTGCTGGTTCTGTATACCAAAGTTTAAGTAAGTTCTCTTCATCAGTATTACCTTTTGAACAAGATGCTAATAGCATGAGAAATCCCATAAAATAAATTACGCTCTTCATATTTATAATTTCAATCTGTTAATCCACATCAGAATTTACATATTTTCAATACCATGTTAAAATTACAGACGACTTGTATATACAGATAGGACTAATTGATAAAGCAAAAGGGTCATTTGAACAATCACACTAAACATCTGACTTCAATAGGGCCATTATTCCAAATAAGTAGGTCATATTGTTAAAAGAGCAAGTGTTATTTCTTTATCAGATTAAGAAGAATTAATTTAGTCGTAAACTTGTAAATACTTATTCATGATAGTCGATGGACTGAAAAAATATTCCATTCTTATATTCCTGTTGTTCTTATCACTCAATAGTTTTGGCTATTACAAGTGCAGTTTTGAACATTACTCAGATGAAGATGGCTTGTCTCAAACAACTATTAACGATATTTACCAGGACAGTAAAAGCTATATTTGGCTAGGTACATTTGACGGACTTGTACGTTTTAATGGCTATGAGTTTGAATCATTTAAAATAACAGCCACTAATTCTACTTCAAAGTCAAATCGAATTGATAAAATAAAAGAGGACAAATATGGCCGGCTTTGGTTAAAGTCTCTTAATGATGTTTATTGTTTCGATACTAATTCTGAAAAATTCTGGTCTATACCATTAGAAAACATACAAGAAACAAACAATGTGTATTCTACAAAGGTATTCACTACATCTTCAGGTAAAGTATGGATCCTTATGGATAACAAGAATCTTATTTGCATTGTTGATTCTGTTTTTTCAATAAAAAAGTTCTCTACAAACAACGATTTTATTAAGGATAAAACAATCTATTCAATTCATGAGGATTCGAATAAAAACAACTGGTTACTCACAAATAATGGACTTTTATTAGTTCCTGACAATTCTGATTTTAAACTACAAAATATATTTTTTAATGAAACTCAAAATTCAGAATTAGATAAACCTTTTTATACATATTTTGAATCTGAAAAAGAAATTTGGTTTGGGTCTTCCAAAGGAAGAGTATGGATTTACTCAAAGAATTCACGTACTTTTTCTGAATTCAAATTGAATATTCAATCAAATATTAGGGAAATAAAAAGAATGGATGATTCTCAAATTGTCATACTGTCTGAATCTGATGGAATATTCATTTTTAATAAAACTACCGACAATATAAAATCAATCAGTAAAACAAATACAGTCGGATTAAAAAGCAACCAGATTGAATCTATATATCCTGTTGACAGCTCAAATATCTGGTTCACAACTAATGAAATTGGGATCTATAAAATTAATCTAAACTCTGACCTGCTAAAGCATTATAAAGTTGATGTCGACGACAGAACCATATACCAACATCCTCCTGCCCCATTTATAATAAAAGATCATGAAAATAATTTATGGATACATCCCAAAGGAGGTGGATTTTCTTTTTATAATGAGGAAGCTGATGAATTAGAAGCTTTTTACAATAAGGCTAATGATCCCCAAAAAAAGTTTTCAAATATATTACACGATGCCCTGTTTGATCGTCAGGGAAATTTATGGATGAGTACAAGAACTCATGGCCTTGAAAAAGTATCTTTCTCAAATAATGATTTTAAATCTATTAAAGTCACCAATAATAAAAACTCAGCACTTTCGAATAACGTAAGATCCCTATTTCAACTTGCCAATAAAAACATATTAATCGGGACGAAAGAAGGTCGCTTACTTATATTCAATAACAAACTTCAATATCTTGGTTCAATCTCTGCCAGTGGAATTATTAATAATAACTCATTATGGCCTAGTGCTATTTATTGCATTAACGAAGATTCTGAAGGTAAAATATGGATAGGAACCAGAGGGAATGGCCTCTATGTTTTAACTCCTGATAATACTTCAGAAAACTTTGAAGTCCAAAATTTCGCAAACGATCAAACAAATCCTTATAGTCTAAGCAACAATAATGTTTATAGTATTATTGAAGATAAAAATAAAAACATTTGGTGCGGCACACTGGGCGGAGGAATAAACCTATTACAATATAATCAGCATGGAAAGTACCGATTTATTAACTCATCAAATAAGCTAAAAAATTTTCCTGCTATAAATTGTAACAGAGTTAGGTGTATCACAGTTGGTACTGATGGTGAAATTTATGCAGGTACATCAAATGGTATACTCACCTGGAAAATGGACTTCAATTCTCCGGAAACGTTAAAGTTCAATCACTATACAAACAACTCATTTGAAACTAAAAATCTGAGTAGTAATGAAATCATGAGTATTCAACAAACGAAAAACGGAATTATTTACATTGGTACCTATGGAGGTGGTCTTAATAAGATCATTCATAATCAAAAAGGAAGTATTTCTGGTTTTAAATCTTTTAACAATGAAAATAATTTAGTTTCAGATGGTTTGTTATCCTTAGAAGAAGATGCTCAGGGTAATATCTGGATTTCCACTGAAAATAATTTGATTAGGTTTAATCCTCAAAGTGAACTTTTTGAAGCTTTTTACGAGTTAAATCAGTTAACATTTTCTGAATCCGCATCCTTAATTAGAAAAAATAATTCTATACTATTGGGATATTCCGATGGCTTAATTTCTTTTAATCCTGATTTTATTAAAACAGATACCCTAAAACCCAATATTGTTTTTACAGATTTTCAATTATTTAATAAAGACATCAAAAACATTAGTGATTCTCCTTTTAAAGAAAACATAAATGATATCACAACAATTGAATTAAAGCATTATCAAAACTTTTTTAATATTCAGTTTTCTACTTTAGATTACCAAAATACACGACAAATACAATATGCATATAAGCTTGAAGGGTTTGACAACGAATGGTATTATACAAAAAAACAAAGGATAGCCAACTATACTAACATTCCGAAAGGCACTTACATATTTAAGGTAAAATCTACTAATGGAAGAGGAACCTGGATGGATAATGAACGTAGCCTAAATATCATTGTTAAACCATCCTTTTGGGAAACTCCTGTTGCATATATTTTATATGCATTAATTTTCTTTTTAATTTTCTTCATCCTTCAGAAATACATCTTAACCATTTACAGACTCAAAAGTGACATCAAGATTCAAAAAGAAATTTCAGATATGAAACTTAAATTCTTCACAGATGTTTCTCATGAAATTCGTACGCCGCTCACAATGATCACCTCTCCTATTGAGCACTTAATTGAAGATCAAAAAACACCTGATGAAATCAGAAGTCAACTGAAATATATCTCGCATGGAACACAACGATTATTGAATCTTGTTAACCAGATTCTTGACTTTAGAAAAATACAGGATAAACATCTAAAAATTAACAAAATAAACCTTAGTGAATTAACAGAAAAAATTTGTACTGATTTCGTTGAGCTTGCGCAAGAGAAACAATACAATTTTAATTTTAATAACATCTCTCGACATATAGAAATATGGGCTGATAAAAATGCATTGGATAAAATATTGATGAATCTGTTATCAAATGCGTTTAAATATTGTAGAAAAGGTGATCGCATAAACGTATCGCTAGATGAAACAGAAAAGTATGCTATACTAAAGGTTTCGGACTCAGGACCTGGTATTTCTAAATTAAAACAAAAAGATCTTTTCCAAAGATTTTCTTCTTTTAACGACGATATAAACAAACCAAGTACCGGTATTGGTTTGTCAATAGTTAAAGAAATTGCAGATAAACATTCTGCTGAAGTTTTTGTAGAAAGTGAACCAGAAAAAGGAAGTACTTTTATGATTCGATTTTTAAAAGGAAAAGATCACTTCTCTGATAATATTGAAATTATTGCTGATTCTACCTCAACTAATTCATCTACTGAGGAAAAAGTAATACAAACTACTTCTGTTGATGATAGCGATATACAAATTGCAGATAAAAAACCTACTGTTTTAATTGTTGAAGACGATAATGAATTGCGCAGTTTTATTGCTTCTGTACTTATTGATCAGTACCACATATTAGAATCGGATAATGGCGAAGATGGAATAAAAAAAGCTATTGAGCACTTACCTGATTTTATTATCAGCGATTTAATGATGCCTGTTAAGGATGGTATTGAATTACTTAAACAAATTAGAAATAATATAGAAACCAGTCATATTCCGGTGATTCTTTTAACGGCTAAATCAAATATTGAAAGCAAGCTTGAAGGATTAACATACGGTGCAGATGATTATATTACTAAACCATTTAGTGTTGCGTACATAAAAGCCCGTATCGAAAATTTGATTAAGCAAAGAAAACGCCTGCACGACATATACCAAAACACGATAAAGAGTGATAATCAAGAATCTCCTGTAAAGCAAAACATGATGGCTCCTGCCGATGAACTGTTAATGGAAAGAATCATTGAGTATATTGAAAGCAACCTGGATAACAATGAACTTTCGGTTGAAAGCTTAGCTAAATATGCCGGATTATCCAGATCGAGTTTTTTTAATAAGATAAAAAGCCTTACTGGACAATCACCGGTTGAGTTTATACGTAACTACAGACTGCAAAAGGCTGCTCAGCTCCTTAAATCGGAACAACTCCTTATTAAAGAAGTTTGCTTTATGACCGGCTTCTCAGATCTTAAATACTTTGGTAAGTGCTTTAAAGAAAAATACGGTATGACACCAGGTAATTATAAAAAAGCCAAATAAAAAGACCTATAGTCCTATAACTAAAGTGAATACTGAATGCTTATGGTTGCTTTTGTGAACTCATGTATCAATGGTATAAATAAGGCAACATGGCTGATTTGAAAAACCCTGCCAAAACCCCAACAAACCAAAGCTAAAGTTTTGGTTATAAATTTATACTTTTCACTAGCCGAAGCAAAAGCTTCGGTGAACTTATTAATACAGCAAATCTTCCATATATATGCAATCATCCCATGCCCTTTATTTATTGTTAGCTACTGGGCATTTTATTAGAAATATAACTATCTATACTTTGTATCAAAAAGATGCCTACAAATCCGAACCAGAAAAAGTCAGAAACAAGTTTTAATTGGAATGTGTTTACAAACAGTCGTAAAGTCATTGATCCAAGTCCAATAATCATTATTAAAATACCAATAATTTTGTATTGTTTGAATCTAGCAAGATAATTCACTCTACGCATTTTCAATATAATACTTTCATCTCTTGGAGATAATTTATTAAGTTCTTTTAAAGAATTAAAAGCTGTCCTATAGTTTCGTCCTTGCTCAACTAATGCATCACAATAAACAATTTCAATATCAGAGTATATTTCTTTATAAACTTCACGCTTCCCTTTTAACTTTTCAACAAAAGTTATTATTTCTTTTCTTTTGTTGATTATATCAGTCCAATAGTTACATTCTCCAAGCGCAAAAAAGTAGATAGCCAAAGTGTCTGCAATTTCATTTATAATTTCAATATCTTCAGAATTATAATTTATTAATATATCATAATGTTTTTCCATGAAATTGATAATCTCAACATCTTCATCTTCATCAATTTTGTCAAATTGTTCCAGTACTTCTTTAAGATTCTTTATGTAGTCTTCCTCGGTTTCTATTTTCATTTAGTCTTATTTGTTCTTATCTAATTATATAGCCTTGTAGCTAACTCATTTATAATCCCACCTTCTCAATAAATCCGTCATTAACTCCATTTATTTAACCATATTGGTTCAGTAAGCATAGTACCTTACAGTTATTTAGCATCCGTTTATTATTAATTAAAACACGTTAAATGCAATCGCCTTTTTATCTTATTATTCAAAAAAAACTCAATAAAATCAACTTTACAAGTAATGGGTAATGGAAGATTCAAGCTCAATATCCGATTTAGTCTATTAAAGTTATTTCAAATAATTGGCCATATATAAAGGTTACGTAAAAGTAAGTATAATATATTTTAATACACCAACTAATGATCAATTATGACAAAAATGCTATGGAGTAAGGTACAACAGACAAAAATGCAACTCAAACAAACATCAACATTGAGGGTAAAAGTATAAATGTTGGTGTTTTAAGTACCACCGTTTAATAAACAAACCCAAATGTTGGTGTTCAAAGTATCAACGTTCAATAAAAAAGCATCAAGCTTGTCAGTTTTTCTGACAAGCTCCAATGAATTTTAGAGAACGTTGAATGATTTTATTGGAACGTTGATGAAAAAAGTAAGAAAGTTCGAGAAAAAAACATCATATGTTGATGTTTGAAATAGAAACGTCCGGGTAAAAAGTGAGAACGTTGATGAAAAGAGTGAGAACCCTCAAGTTATTTTATTGAACTGCCTGGTAAATTATATAAAGCTTGTCAGTTTTTGCATCAACATTGATATAATAACTGACAAGCTTGCTACTTGAAACACCAATGTTGAGGGTAAGAGTATCAACGTTGCTGTTTTAGGTTGTAACATCTGTATTACAAAATAGCGTAGTGCAGAGAGCTTAGGGCACTCTCTCAAACAAAGCATCTCTCCTCTTATAACCGAGAGCACCGGCATCAGCTGGTAAGCCCAAAAACAAGATGCGTTTTAAGGAAAATGTAAAAAGGAACAAGAAGAAGGGAACATTCCCAAGAAAGTATTTCTTAGTACCGGATTTCAACTATTGCGATAAATGAGAGCAAAGTCTTGTTCACTTGAACTATGCCGAATGGAGCAATAATCATAAAATAAATCCTTCCATATGATAATAAACTGATAATACTGTTTAAACAATAAATCTGATTAAATAATATTATATTTTAAGTCCGTACAAAACACACGCTTACAATTTCCGTTGATACAGAAATAGTTTATTTGAAAGTATTTCATCTAATTGTAAAACACCTTAAACATTAAACTTTCATTAAGTTTCCATCAAACCAATAATCTCAGAATCTAAATTATAAGTTGTAAGCGTATTCATTAAAACTATAAATCAGGTATTTATTCCAGTATATATTTTTTTATGGGTAGTACCCCAGGTAATTAAATTGGCTGCAAAAAAAATAATATCTAATTATATTTAAACTTTTTACTAAAACATGGGAGCGTTTTAAACATAAAGGTTGTTGTAATATTAAAATATATACACAATAAACATATACAGTATTTTGCATGAAACAAGCCGTAGGAATCATAACATTGCCAAAGTCAACTAAAATTCATTCCCGAGGATTATTATTATGGCGGCTTCCGCATGGTAAATGGATGAATTATTAATCATATTAAAAGAAATATTATCGCAACAAAATAAGACTAAAGTACTGCTATAGCTTAATGATTTTGTGATTAACAAACTATTTAAAAATCAATAACTGAAAATAGTCTTAAATAATATGAGTGAAGAAAGACTAGTTACTAGATGTAAAAAAGGAAAACGTTCAGCACAATTTGAAGTTTATCAAAAATATGCTCCCTTACTCAGAGGTGTATGCTTTAGATATATAGCCGACAAAGATGAAGCTGAGGATGTTTTACAAGAAGGTTTCTTTAAAATTTTCACCCAGATGGATAAGTTTACTTATACCGGTGAAAACTCGTTTTTTTATTGGATGAAGCGTGTTGTAATTAATCATTCATTAAACCATTTAAAGAAAAATAAAAATGGAGGATTTGTTGAAAGTTTTAAGGACGAACACTTAACCATTGCAGATGAAGACTCGGAAGAAATATTTAATACCGATTACTCAAAATACTCAAAGGAGGATGTTATTTCTGCCGTAGAAAAATTACCGGCACCTTTTAAGATGGTGCTAAACATGGCAATAATTGATGGATTAAAACACAAAGAAATTGCAGATATTTTATCCATTGCTGAAGAAACATCGCGCTCACGTCTTACCAGAGCAAAACAAATGCTTCGAAACAATTTAATTGAGAAAAACTCACTTGTTCGTTCAAATGCATAACTATTTTGAAATTTATAATAACTTGATTATTTGGGCTATGTCAACAATAAATAAAACCAATCAAATAGATCCTTTAGACCAGCTGCTTCAAAATACATACAGCGATTATCATATACCGGAAACACAGGGTAATACATGGTTAAAAATAAAGAAAAAGGTTATAAGGCATGATTTTGTAAAATTCAATCCCCTACATTTTAATATATATTATGCTGTTGTATGTGCTATTGTAACCATAGGTGTAGGTATTCAACTGCATTTAAATACAGAAAACCCCAATGCACCTGTCAGGATGCAGCAATCGATTCCTGCTCCAAAAATTGAACAAGCATTACCAGTTATAGAGAATCAAACAAATTCACTGACACCTGAAGTTATTACGGAAACCAAAGACGATAATAAAGTAAACTCAAACAAGGCTGTAAGTAACACGGTTGATCCCGCACAAAAAAAAGCAAACATTTCAGTTATAAGTGAAGATAAAAAAGAAGATGAGGAAAAAGCATTGGATATAAACAGTACCACTCCTAATGCATTTAAAACAACCGGGGATATGCAACAAGTTATAGATGCCGATAAGGGATTACAGGATTTAATAAAAGACAAAGAATTGGAAACGGTAACAAAATCCGATTCAACAAAGGAAAGCAAAATGCTGAATAAAAAAGTGAATCAAACTGTTATTATCAATCCCGAACCAGTGGTACAAACAGATACCATTGTTAAAGTGATAAAAAAGAAACGTAAGCGAATAAAATAACAAAACCTAACCATGAAAACTATTTATACAATAACTATATTTTTATTATTTAAATTATCACTTAGCGCTCAATTAAATAATCATATTCAATCAAAATCAGATACACTTTTTTTACCCAATGATACTATTCATAAAGTTGTTGAAATAGTTAAATACGAATACTACGAACCTATACCTGTAGAACTGTTTGTTGGAGCGGGAATCAATATTTCGCAAAGCATAATTCATAGCGAAACGTTTGATAAAAAAGCATCTTCAACAGGTATACCATTGATCATTAATTTAAAAAAAGGCAATTTTTATTTACAAACGGGCTGTCAATATCAAAATCTGTCATTTAATAAATCAGTTACTGAAATTGTAGAGAAACAAATTGCACATACCACCACAGAAACAGTGGTGGTTGATACCTATTATCGGTACAACAATGGTAACCCAATTGCTGTAGTAGTAACTAAGGAGGTTGAAACAACTCAATACGAAATTATTCAGGAAGAAATTACTACAAATAAAAAAATAGATTATACAACGCTTAAAGTTCCCTTACATGTTGGATATCAACTGTTGTTTAATAAGTTTTATTTAAGAGCAGAAATTGGATCTGCTATTAACATGTATACTTCCGAAGCGCAGAAAAACCTCAATGAGGATTTCCCCGATGCAAACCATCACTTTTTTACCTACGAATTAGGTGTTGGAGGTGGTTATGCGGTAAGCAAAAAGATTTATGTTGATTGTGGTATAAATATGAGTACAAAAACCAACACCAAATCTTATAACTATTCGCGTAACAATCTGGAGTTTCGAATTTTTTATAAAATATTTTAAAATTTCGGGAGCGTTTCAATAAGAGCTGTTGTTTAAATGTTGTAACCAGTTTAAAAAATTAATTAGAGTTGGTTCATTTATCTGGCCGGTAAAAAGTAGTACAAATTTTACTTAAAAAAATAAACAATGAAACGAATATACTTAACAACAATATTTCTGCTTATATGTATTATAAATTCAATGGCAGCAACAATAACCATAATAAACAACGCAGATAGCGGAATGGGATCAATGCGTCAGGCCTTAATGGATGCAAATGATGGAGATAAAATAATATTTGACCAACCTTATACCATATACCTTACTTCTCCCATAGCCTTAGGCGATAAAAATATTACCATTAATGGCAATGTAAACGGAGAGTTTGTAAAGCTTGATGGTAACTTTTTAGATGAAGATGGTGATTGGATTGATGACGATGGAGTATTTACAAACTTATTGCTGATTAAATCTTCCGGCAACTATTCTGTAAATATTAATAATATGGTGATACAAAATGGATCTGTAGATGATGATGATTGGGGAGGTGCATGGAGTGGTACAGGTATTTATGCAGGCGGAGGTGTTTATATTGATTTAACAGCTGGAGGATCCTTTACAATGACAGGCTGTTCCATTCAGAATAACGTACTTACCCAAATGGGAAATGGATATGATGGGGTTAATCAGGTTTACCTGCGAGGAGCCGGTATTTATTCTGAAAAAGGTGGTCATTTTGTAGATTGTACCATTAAAAATAATATAGCCATATCTACAAACTCCAATATCGCTAATTTTAGCGGGGCTGGTGCATATATTCAAGAGGGAGGATCATTTACTAATTGCCTGATTGCAGGAAATCAAATAGTTTTAGCTCCTATAAATAACCTAAACTCATTTATGGCTGATGGTGGAGGTCTTTCTACAATGGTTAAAACAGACGTAATAAATTGCGTAATTGTTGGCAATGTTATAAAAAAACTGTCTGGTGAATTCACAGGGTATTCCACTCAGGCAGTTGCAGGCGGTATCATTGCTCAAAATGCACATGTATTTAATACAAGCATTGTTAAAAATGGGATCTATAATATTTATGAAAGTGATTTGGATGTGATTGACCAAGATCTTATCATATGTGGCGGTGCAATAATATCTTATGTTACCGTTGGAAATACAGAATATAAGGATTACTGTAATTACCAAAATAATATCATTTATGGAAATTACTGTTCATCCGGCCAATACAACAATGGAGCTTCTGCTCCTGAATTTACAAAATTTACAGCTATAGCAGATGCCACAGACTTTGAAGGGATTCAATATGACGAAACTTGTATCATTCTTAATGAAAATCCTTTTATCAAATTACCTTCTGAAGGCGATGATGGCGAATGGGGAACGGATGATGATGATTATGGCGATTTACGCTTAAAAGAAAATTCTCCTTGTATCGATGCTGGCAATCCGGATGAAACACAATTCGATTTAACAACGCTTGATTTTTACGGTAGGGCCCGCATAACCAATAGTATTATTGACATGGGAGCTATTGAATCATTGGCTACTGACTTTTATTTCAACCTTAAAGGTTCGATTTGGGAAGGCAGCAATCAATGTACTACAGGTAAAGTTTATGCCTATTCTATAGATAATACAACAGATTATAAATCGGTAACATACCTGGATACGGAAGGAAACTTTGAATTTGAAAGTCTGGAGCCGGGAGACTATTATTTGTTGGCAGTTTCTGAAAACACTCAGGATTATCAATCAACTTATTTTGGCGACGAAACAGATATTCAGAAAGCAATTAGTATTACTGTTGATGATTTTATTTATGATGTAGATATTCATTTAGTAGAAGCTGTTACAACTTCTGCTGAAACAGTTAACAATGTCAGTTTTAATATCTATCCAAATCCTGTTACAAGCATTGTAAATATAGAAGGTAGTGCTTCAATAAATAAAATCAAACTATATAATAGTCTGGGTAACGTAGTTGTAGTGCACAATGGAGATGAAAGACAAATACCTGTAAGTAATTTGAAAAACGGTATATATATACTTTCCATAGAAATGGCAGATAAAGTTCAGAATTATCAGTTATTAAAAAAGTAATGGCATGCCTTTAAATTATTTGCGTAGTGAGATGGAAAAAGGAAGAAAGGTGGAATGGCTGAATGGTAAAGGGTGGAAAGGTAAAGGGTAGTAATTTATCCTCTTAAGACAGGGAAGCGTGGACTTATTTCTCCTATTTATAAAGAAAGAGTAATCTTAGTATGAGGGGACGTGGTTTATAATACTTAAATTTATATTACTTATTTATTGTACCTTTAAAGGTCCAAAACCACCTCCCGGTTCGTACTTTACCGTACTCCTCCTTAAAAAAAGGAGGAGAGCTGTTTTCTTTGATATAGAAAATATTTTAATTGAAAAGCATCTCTTCTAATCCACAAAAACAATAATTGCGGCTAATACCAGTCCGGTAATAATAGTAATGCTGTACATAAAAAATATTGCAAATAATCGACCAAAAACAGACAACCACCTCTTCATATAAAGTCTTTGTGCACCTATAACTGAATAAATTGGAACTAAAAGAAACAACCATCCATTCATAACACTTGCTACCCTTGGCAAAAAGTTACTTAGTAACATCATTATTATAAATATGATGAACAAAAAGGAGTGTTGATTAATTGCAAAAATCAGGTGTCCGAGATAATACTTGTAGCTTTTCCTAAAAAACAACCAAAGCATTGCTCCATATAAGGGCATTAATAAAAACAAAAACCAGGATAAGTACTTAAAAAACTGAGGTAAATAATACTCCGGATGATTATTAATATCTTTAATATGATCCATAACCTCCTTATCTTCTTTATCGGATTTCTCCACCTCTGAATCTTTGTTCACTAAGGAATCTTCCTGAGCCTCATCAACATCTTTTGAATCAAATAATATAAAGTTCTTTTTATTATTTCCTTTTAATTTCACTATTTCACCATCAGGTTGATTATAATGGTCTTCAATAGTGTTTAGAGTAACTGTGTTTAGTAACAAAAAAAAGATAAAGCTGATAAAAACATACAAACGAAAGGGCGGCATATATCTAACACGATGACCGACAATAAATTCTCCTGCCATTTTTCCAGGCTGAAACAACACGGCCTTTAAAGTTTTCCACAAACGGGTGTCAAAGGCAAAAATGTTACCCATTAAATCGTATATCAGTAGTCCAAATGGCTTTTCATAATCTTTTACCGATTGACCACAATTAGGGCAAAAATTACCTACAAAGGATGTGTCGCAGTTTTTACAGTTTGTAGTTGAGTCAGGCGTATTACTATTCATTACCTCATATAATTTGTTAATTTTGCTTGAATATATATAATTTGTTGCATTTTTTAACGATCTGTTCTATAAGATTATGGATTTTAGAGACCGAGTATTTTTAGCTGTTGCGGAGAATTTAAGTTTTTCAAAAGCTGCAGAAGAACTGTTTATCAGTCAGCCTGCAGTAACCAAACATATCAAAGAACTGGAATCGAAACTAAAAAGCACTCTCTTTGATCGAAAAGGGAACAGAATATATCTTACAAAAGCCGGGAAAGTCAATTATGAATACTTAAAAAAGATAAAGCAACAATACGCTGAACTTGAATTTGAACTGGGCAGATTAAACAATACGTTTAAAGGAACTTTACGCATTGGTGCCAGCTCAACAATTTCGCAATACTTAATTCCTGAAACACTGGCCTCCTTTTACAAAAGATACCCAAAGATTGACCTTCATCTTTTAAGTGGTAACTCACATGAGATTCAGCAAAAACTTTTATCTGAAGAAATTGACATCGCTTTAATTGAAGGATCATCATCTTTAAAGGATTTAAAATATTCTGATTTTTTAGATGATGAAATTGTAGTTGTAACAGGAAACAATAGTGTTTATGCTAAAAAACGCCAAATAGCCATTGCCGACCTTGAAAACATTCCGGTTGTTTTAAGAGAACGAGGATCAGGAACATTAGAAGTAATCAGAAAGTCATTAAATGAGAATAACATCAACCTTGAAGATTTAAACATAGTTATTCATCTGGGAAGTACTGAAGCTATTAAAAACTTCTTAATTAACTTTGAAGGAGTAGCTCTTGTTTCTGAAAAATCAATAAGTAAAGAACTGGAATTAAAGCAAATAGTTAAATTAAGTGTTTCAAAACTTAAAATTGACAGAAAATTCAGAATTGCACTACGTCAAGGTAATCCTAGTTACACGGCTCAACTTTTCATCAATTACCTAAGTTCATATAACTTTTAGTAATGCCTAATAATTTTTTTGTATTTGTTTTAGTTATTCATAGAGTATATTTTTGTTTTGTCATAAAACATCAAAAAGATGAACTTAAGTCAAAAACAAATACAGCTTATATATTTCACAATTATTGGACTATGCTTTACTCCAATTTTTTCGCCGGCAATTGCACTGGCTTGTGGAATTGTTTTATCCCTTACAGGAATAAAATATGCTAACATAAATAAGCAAACGTCTTTTGTTCTTAAAGCATCTATAGTTTTGATGGGTTTTGGAATGAATCTGACTCAGGTTATTGCAACTTCAAGAGAAGGTTTTTTTGAAACAGCTATTTCTGTCATTACGGTCATGACGGCTGGTTTTCTTTTAACCAGACTTCTTAAAATTGAATCTAAAATTGGCTTATTAATCTCTGCAGGAACAGCTATTTGCGGAGGAAGTGCCATTGCAGCCATATCAAATGTATTAAACGCCAAAAGCTACCAGGTTTCATTTTCATTAGTTGTTGTTTTTATTCTAAATGCAATAGCCTTGGTTATATTCCCGGTAATAGGGCATTATTTCAATATGAGTCAGGATACTTTTGGACATTGGGCAGCCATTGCCATTCATGATACAAGTTCTGTTGTTGGTGCCGGAGCCAGTTATGGAAAAGAGGCTTTAGAAGTGGCAACAACAGTAAAATTAATACGAGCTCTTTGGATTATTCCTTTAGCTATTGTAATTTCACTAACTCAAAAAAACTCTAACGCAAGAAAAATTAAAATTCCTGTATTTATTGGACTATTTGTAGTAGCCATTGTATTTGCTCATTTTTTACCTCAATGGGATACAACATTTTCGCATCTTAATTGGTTAGGAAAAAAAGGAATGGTTGCTGCTCTATTTTTAATTGGCTCAGATATTTCAATTAAAGAAGCTAAACAAGCAGGATTAAAAAGTTTTATTCATGGTGTTTTATTATGGATTATCATAGGAACATCATCTTTTCTAACATTAACAATTTTATAATTATGACATTATTCTGGATAATTTTAATTGTTTCGGTAGCAAGTTTAATTAAAGGTATTTCTGGTTTTGGTTTTGCTCTTGTGGCATTGCCGCCTTTATTAATTTGGTATTCTCCGGCTGAAATTATCCCGGTTTTAGTAATCTGTAACTTTATTTCATCAACTATAATTGTCCTTCAAAAAAAGGACAAAAACTTAGTACCCCCAAAAGTAAAACCTCTTATTGTAACAGGAGCTATTTTTACTTTATTAGGGGTACTAATTTTAAAAAACGCTAACGAAGAACATCTGATTCATATCATCAGTATGATATTTATAGCACTTACAGGACTTTCCTTCTTTATTTCAAAGTCTCCTGTGAATTATCCGGGGGTTACATATCCACTCGTTGGAGCAGTAGTTGGTTTACTGACAGGAAGTACATCTGTCAGCGGACCTCCCTTGGCTTTATTTCTTAATTCAGCTAAAATTAATAATCAGGAGTTCAGAGAAATTTTTTCCTGGTTTAACATTACAACATCCATTGTAGCCATCATTGGTTATCTTATAGCAGATCTTATTACAATAGAATCACTTAAACTGGTTTTACTATTTGCTCCAATGATATATATAGGATCTTATATTGGAAAAAGGTTAAATAGTAAGATCCCTTCAAAAGTATTTAAAAATTCAACACTTGTATTAACATTAATTTCTTGTGTTTTTTTACTTTTTAAATAATCGGGGTTTAAAATATCATTGCTCTTTAAGCCAAAGTTCAGTCCTTATTCAAGCCCAAAGGATATGATTTTATATCACCGCAAAGACAGAAAGGCACAAAGCTTTATTTCTTCTTTTTGTCTTTACTTCCCGGGTAATCTCTTGGATCAACAATTATTATCTCACGTGTGATTCCTCCATCTTAAAAAAAATTTTTACCACAGAGGTAGCAGAGGATTTCACAGAGTATTTTCATAGTGTCTTTTAGTCTTGGTGGTAAAAAATGTATTGTACCGAAGAACTTAATTGATATCATAAAACTGCAATCGAATCACATTAAGAATATTACTAATAAATCAAATATCTATCCTCTATTACTTTAATTGTTTATAAGTCTTTTTAAATTTGTAAGCATAAATCAACTTATAGATTAAAATGAAGATTACCACACTTATTATAGGATGCTCACTAACTTTAGGAACTATCCACGCTCAGGAACTTGATGTATTTGGCAATAAAGTCCCTACTAAAAACAATATCTCTACAACAACTTCTTCAGGAAAAATCAATCAAAAAGATGAACAAGGAAGAAAGCAGGGCTATTGGGAAAAAAGATATAACAATGGAAAGGTTGCCTATTCTGTTACCTTTTTAAATGACAAACCCGTTGGCGAAATGAAGCGTTTTTACCAAAATGGTAATCCACAAGTTTTCATTAACTATGATGATAAAGGAGAATACGGAAAAGTGGAAACATTTAATGAAGATGGAAAACTGATTGCAAAGGGAACTTATTTTGGTAAAATAAAAGATGGTTTATGGGAATATTTTTCTCCGGAAGGGATTTTGCTGACTAAAGAAAATTATAACAAAGGTAAAAAAGACGGAATGACAACTTTTTTCTTTAGAAATGGCAAAAAGGCTGAAGAAGTTGAATGGAAGAATGACGTTGAAGATGGTATCTGGCGTAAGTTCCACGAGTCTGGAAATATCAAATTAAAAGCTACTCATGTAAATGGGGAAGTTGAAGGTCCTTACCTTGTATACTTTGACAATGGTCAGATAGAGATTCAAGGTAAATTTGTTAATGGGAAAGAGGAAGACACTTGGCTAATTTTTACGCCTACAGGAAATCTTTTGTATAAAATAAAATACAAAGAAGGTAAAACACTTAATGAGGATGAGTTTGACGAAAAACAAAAGGTATTATTCCAGGAGTTTGAAAAGAATAAAGGCAAATTAAAAGATCCTGAAGAATTTAAACACGACCCAGATTCCTATATCAGAGGCATTTAAAAATTGAAAAAGAACATTTTAAATATCGCAATTATACTTTTAGCACTCATCTATTCTGACTTGAGTGCTCAAAAGTATTTTGTTTCATTTACAGACAAATCCAATAACAGCTATTCTATTTATACTCCACTAGAGTTTTTATCACAAAGAGCCATAAACAGAAGAACAAATCAGGATATAGAAATTACACAAGAAGATCTCCCTGCTACACAAGCTTATCTTGATAGTTTAGCCAACATGGGTGTAAATATTCTGTGGCCTTCAAAATGGTTAAACGGTGCAATAATTCAATCTAACAACTTATCATTAATTGATACAATAACCAGAGTATCTTTTATTTCTGAATCAAAACTTATCTGGAAATCTTCATCTACAACATCTGTTTCAAAGCTTATTTCCAAAGAAAATCCAATTAGTACAAAATCAGATGTATTAAGCAATTATGGTCAAAGCTATAACCAAACTACTACAGTAAATGGCCATTTCCTACACCAAAATGGTTATACTGGCGAAGGAATGTTTATTGCTGTCATTGATAATGGATTTGGACGAGCAGATTATCTTCCTGCATTTACTCACCTATGGAATAACAATCAAATTGTTGATGCAATCGACATTATAAATCCTGGCAATGATGTTTTTAATTCCGAATCCTATCATGGGATGTATGTTCTGTCAACTATAGGGGGATTTATTGATGGAGATTATATAGGATCAGCACCTGATGCAAACTTTATATTATTTCGAACTGAAGATAATAGTTCAGAATATCCTATTGAAGAATACAATTGGATTGTAGCTGCAGAAAAGGCAGACAGTGCTGGAGTAGACGTAATAAATTCGTCTCTCGGGTACTATGAATTTGACGATCCATCCCTTAACTATTCCTATTCTGATATGAATGGTAAAACCACAGTAAGTGTTAAGGGAGCTGAAATAGCTTTTTCAAAAGGAATACTTGTAGTAAACAGTGCTGGCAATGAAGCTCTTAACTCATGGAAATACATTATAACACCATCTGATGGAGAAAACATTTTATCTGTTGCAGCTATGTCTGTTGATAGCACCATAGCTTCATTTAGCAGTTATGGCCCTTCATATGACCTGAGAGTTAAACCAGACATCACAGCATTAGGTGTAAACGCTGTTGTTCAGGGAGTAAACGGATCTCTTGTAAAACTTAATGGAACTAGTTTCTCTGCTCCTGTCATAAGCGGCTTTGCAACTTGCTTATGGCAAGCTAAACCAGAACTTTCAAACAGAGAGCTTTTGCAGATAATTAGAAAGAGTGGAAATCAGTATTACAATCCGGATGACTCTTTTGGTTATGGCATACCAAACTTTTTATTAGCGCTGGATATTAATAGTAGTGTTAATGAACTGCAATCTAAATCTGATTTTCTGGTTACTCCCAATCCATTTTCTGATAAAATAGAAATTACTAGCACACTAAATCCTTTCGTAAATGCTAAAGTTCTTATCTATGACATTCTGGGAAATTTGGTTTACCATGAAAATATCGTATACAGCTCCAAAATTGTCATTGATGATTTAGAAAAACTTTCATCTGGTTTATTTGTTTTACAATTAGTTATATCAAATCAGAAATATAATTTCAAGATTATTAAAAAATAAACAATGAGCGAAGCGTCACTTTCACTATTTGAACTCAACTCTAAAATTAAAAAGACCATTCACGAATCATTTGCTGAAACCTACTGGGTTGTTGCTGAAATAAGTGAAATACGTGAAGTGCGAAACGGACATTGTTATCTTGAGCTTATTGAAAAGGATGAAAAAACGGAACAGATCATTGCCAAATCCAGGGCAAACATTTGGGCTTACACTTACAGAATGCTCAAACCTTACTTTACACAGGCTACAGGACAAACACTAACTTCCGGCTTAAAGGTTTTAGTAAGGGCTAGTATTGATTTCCAGGAGGTATATGGTTTTAGTCTTAATATCAGAGATATTGATCCTAATTATACATTGGGAGATATGGCTCAGAAAAAGCAAGCCATATTAAATCAACTTGCCGAAGAAGGAGTCATTAATATGAATAAAGAACTTAAGAAACCTCTTGTTCCTCAAAAAATAGCAGTGGTCTCCTCTCCTACTGCTGCAGGATATGAAGATTTTTGTAATCAACTAAATAATAATTCGGCTGGATATAAATTCTACATAAAATTATTTCCTGCCATAATGCAAGGTGATAAAACAGAAGAATCGGTTACTGCAGCACTGGATCGTATTTATGCATATGAAGATGTTTTTGATGTTGTAGCTATAATCCGTGGTGGAGGATCCACTTCTGACCTAATGTGTTTTGACAGCTATTGGATTGCCTATAATATTGCTCAATTCCCTATTCCTGTATTTTCAGGTATCGGTCATGAACGTGATGAAACTGTTGTTGATTTTGTGGCGCATACTCGTTTAAAAACACCAACAGCTGTAGCAGAACACATCCTAGGTTTGGTTTCTGAATTTGATAATCGATTAGATGATTTAAAAGATGATGTGGTTTTTAATGCACGAAACAAAATTTCTATTTACAACCTAATGTTTGAAAGATCTTCAAATCGTTTTAAACCACTGGTATCACATTCGTTGACAAAACAACAAAATCTTTTAAACAATATTGCGCACCAACTGGAGACTACAACAAATTCCTTTATTCATAGCAGAATGAATAAACTAAATATTCTTTCTGAGAAAATAAAAACCTCATCTGTTAGTCTTATTAACCGGGAAAAGTTAAATCTTACACAATATCCGCAAAACCTGAAGTCTCAAACCAAGTATTTATTTTCAAAAAGAAATGCAGAACTTCAGTTGTTTGAGAAAACCAATAAACTTTTAGATCCTCAAAACATATTAAAAAAGGGTTACTCTATTACTTACATAAACAATAAGGCTTTAAAAGATTCTGTTGATGTAAAAAAAGGAGATAAAATAACTACTCAATTATTTAACGGAAAAATAGATAGTACTGTAGATTAGTTATTAATTAGACAGAATGATCATGCATTTTTTAATTAATTTTAGAACTTTGCAAAAATTAGATTTTAAAAAGCATGAAACACCGTTATCAAAATAGTTACACGCAGAATATGATTGTAATTTAGGTGTTACATCTGACCGATATAAAATAACGTTACATAGATGAATAAAAAAAGTCCTAAAAAGTTTATTAAGCCAACGCCAAAACCTCAATCGAAGGAATCAGACCAGGCTCCTTCTAAACAACAAAATTCAGAAAAAACAGAAATCCGCCTTAATAAATATATTGCAAACGCAGGTGTTTGCAGTCGTCGCGAAGCTGACAAACTCATCAACGAAGGACTTATTAAAGTGAACGGACAATTGGTATCTGCAGTTGGAACTATGGTTAAAACTACTGATACTGTTGAGTACAACGGAAAGTCTCTTAATCCTGAAAAATTAGTTTATGTCCTATTAAACAAACCAAAGGATTGTGTTACTACCCTAAGTGATCCATTTGCTAAAAGAACAGTAATTGATATCGTAAAAAATGCATGTACTGAAAGAATATATCCAGTTGGCAGACTTGATAAAATGACAACGGGAGTTCTTTTATTAACTAACGATGGAGATTTGGCTAAGAAATTAACTCATCCAAGCCATGAACACAGAAAAATTTACCATGCATTTTTAGACAAGCCAATCACTAAAGAAGATCTAAATAAAATAGAAATCGGATTTGAGCTGGAAGATGGTTTTATTAAATCAGATAAGCTTAGTCTGGTAAAGGACAATGCCTATGAAGTTGGTATTGAAATTCATTCAGGCAAAAACCGAATTGTAAGAAGAATATTTAAACACCTGGGTTACGAGGTTGTAAAACTAGATCGTGTATACTTTAGCGGCTTAACAAAAAAGGATGTTCCCAGAGGAAAATGGAGATTCCTTACTCAAAAGGAGATTACATTCCTGAAAGCCGGAATTATGAAATAGAACTAATCAAAATTTAATATCTAGCAAATATGACATTAATCAAATCCATATCTGGAATTAGAGGAACAATTGGAGGTATGCCAGGAGAAGGTTTAAGCCCGTTGGATGTAGTAAAATTTACAGCTGCTTATGCAACCTGGGCTAAAGAATATACAAACAAAGAGAAAATTACAATTGTAGTAGGACGAGATGCTCGAATTTCGGGTCCGATGGTAGATAAAATAGTTGTTGGTACCCTAATGGGATGCGGAGTAAACGTAATCAACCTTGGCCTTTCTACAACACCAACAACAGAACTAGCTGTTACAATGGAAAATGCTGATGGTGGAATTATATTAACTGCCAGTCACAATCCAAAACAATGGAATGCGTTAAAACTACTAAACAATAAAGGAGAGTTTTTAAGTGGTGCTGATGGTGAAAAAATACTTGCCATTGCCGAAAATGAAAGCTTTATTTTTACTGATGTTGATGATTTAGGAATTGTAATAGAAAACGACACTTACATTCAGAAACACGTTGATCATGTATGCGATCTGAAATTAGTAGATGTGGATGCAATAAAAAATGCAAACTTCACTGTTGCTATTGATTGTGTAAACTCTGTTGGTGGAACTTACTTACCTCCATTATTAAAAGCTCTTGGAGTAAAAGAGGTTATTGAATTGTATTGCGAACCCAATGGACAATTCCCTCATAATCCTGAACCACTTCCTGAAAACTTAACTGAAATATCTGATCTAATTAAGGACAAAAAAGCTGATGTAGGTTTTGTTGTGGATCCTGACGTAGATCGACTTGCAATAGTCAATGAAGATGGCAGTATGTTTGGCGAAGAATATACATTGGTTGCTGTTTCTGATTATATATTAAGTCAGATTAAAGGAAATACCGTTTCGAACTTATCATCTACAAGAGCACTACGAGATGTTACAGAAAATCATGGAGGTGCTTATACTGCTGCAGCAGTTGGTGAGGTTAATGTGGTTACCAAAATGAAAGAAACCAATGCCATAATTGGCGGTGAAGGAAACGGAGGAATTATTTATCCAGAATCCCATTATGGACGTGATGCTCTTGTTGGAATTGGTTTATTTCTTACTCATTTGGCAAAGTCAGGAAAAAAATGTTCTGAATTAAGAGCTTCATACCCTGAATATTTTATTTCAAAGAATAAAATAGAGTTAACTCCGGAATTAGATGTTGACAAAATTCTTATTGACATCAAAGAAAAATATAAAAATGAACAGGTTAATGATATTGATGGTGTAAAGATCGATTTCCCTGATAAGTGGGTACACTTAAGAAAATCAAACACAGAACCTATTATACGAATCTACTCTGAAGCTCACACAGAAAATGAAGCAGAAGAATTAGCGGAGATGATTATTCAGGATATAAAAGCAATTGCCGGAATTTAATATACCTCCCCATATCTGATTGATATGGGGATTTTTTTATCCTTTTCAAATCTATCTAAATTATTTTATACCGATCAAAGAGAGCTGCAATCCCTGCTCCTTATACATATCCTACCAATAATCAAGCAATAACACTTTGAAATTTTTGAAATAAAAAATCAAAGAGTTTTTATTTAACAGAATCGCTTGTTATATTTAATCCAGAATTCATTTAGCTAAACTAATAAATAATGTTTAAACGATTTACCCCCAAAAGGATAGGCATCCTATTCCTTTTCCTTGTTGTTATATTTAGCATTTCTAAAGTTATATTTTCAACATCCAATACCGACACCCTGGTTACAACAAATGTTCTAAAAGGAGACTTTCAAACATTGGTATATAGCACCGGACAATTACAAGCAGAGAAATCTGTATCCATTAATGCCCCATCTGAACTTTCAGCCCGTCTTATTAATATTTACGAGATAAAAGTAACAGATCTTATTGAAGAAGGTACCGTTGTTGACTCAGGTGATTATGTTGCATCATTAGATCACAGTGCAGTAGAAGAAAAACTTACTGAAGCCTTAAGTGATTTATCGGAAAAAATGGATGCTTATGACGATGCGAAAATAGATACTAACATAAACCTAAGCAACTTAAGAGATGAACTAATCACTTCGCGCATTGACCTGGAAGAAAAACAATTGATTCTAAAACAATCGGTTTACGAATCGCCAGCTGTTATCAGACAAGCTAATCTTGACGTAGAAAAAGCCCAACGAAAATTGGATCAAGACCTTAGAAACTACGAATTAAAAAAGGAACAGAATAAAATCACAATGGCCAGAGCTGAAAATGCGGTAGAAAGAACCAATGCTCAGATCAAAGAAATCAGAGATTTATTTGAGGCCATTGACATAAAAGCTCCAGCACCCGGAATGCTCATTTATGCATTTGATCGTATGGGAAACAAAATTAAAGCAGGTTCTACAATTAACCGTTGGATGCCTAAAATTGCAGAACTACCAGATCTTACTACAATGATATCTAAAACTTTTATCAACGAAATTGATATCAGCAAAGTAAAAAAAGGACAAAAAGTAAAAGTTGGTGTTGATGCGTTTCCTGAAAAGGAATTTGATGGTGAAGTAACCGAGGTTGCAAATATAGGTCAGGTGATTCCTGGTGGTGATACTAAAGCCTTCGAAGTAACCATTAAAATCTTCGGCTACGATAAAGATTTAAAACCAGCAATGACAACATCAAATATTATTAGTTCAACTACTTTAGATGACGTTCTGTATATTCCTCTTGAAGCTGTATTTCATAATGACTCTTTATCTTACGTTATCAGAAAAAAATCGCCTGATAAAAGACAAATTATTGAAACAGGGGCTGAGAACGGAAATTATGTTGTTGTAAAAAATGGATTATCTGAGGATGAAGAAATTTTAATGCACGAACCATATATCGAAGATGAAGAGGATATCAAGTTTGTTGGATTGGACATATATGAGAGTTTAAAAGACACAAGCCATGTTGCTGAAAATCCAAACCTTTCTACTTCGAATCCCAACTAAACATGAAACGACCTTGTAAATTTAACCATCCAATGATACATACAGAAGGATGATTGAATTTATTTGTGAGTTCCATCGAATACCTTTAATGGTAAAAATTATAATGAGATGAAAGAACTTAAAAGACTATATAGGCGATATATACACGACGTAATTATAGCCATTGAGGCCATACTGGCAAATACTGTTAAATCCCTTCTTACCGGTTTAGGTATTATGTTTGGTGTAGCTGCAGTAATCAGTATGCTGGCCATAGGAAAAGGTGCACAGCAAGAAGTATTGGAACAAATTAAGTTAGTTGGAGTCAATAATATTATTATCACTCCGGTAAAAGATGAAGTTGTATCTGATAGTGATTCTTCAGATGACGAAGACACTGATAAAAAAGGAAAACGAAAATCCAGAGGATTAACATTACAGGATGCTCAATCCATCATACAAACAATCCCTTCTGTAGCGCAAGTAAGTCCAGTTATTTCAATGAATTACTATGCAGTAAATGAAGGCAAGAGCTATCCTATTGTTTTGGAAGGCGTATCATCGGATTACTTTACCTTACTTAATATTACTATTGAGAACGGTAAAATATTTAATCCCACCCAAAATAAAAAAGGACTACCAGTTTGTGTTATCGGCCAGAATGTAAAACAGAAATTCTTTAACCAGGAAGATCCGGTTGGGAAATATATAAAAATAGGCGAAAACTGGCTTGAAATAGTTGGCGTGGCAGAGAAACGTGATTTTACATCATCAGCCTCAGATGAAATGGGCATAAGCTCCTCAGATAATAAAGTTTTTATTCCTTCTAAAACTTTATTGATGCGTTTTAAAGATCGCTCCCGAATTAATCCTGAACTATTAGAAAGGATGAGCAGAGGGCGAGGACGGGGAAATACAACCAGTGATGATGAAGAACAAACCATCCAAAATCAATTGGATAAAATTGTTGTTCAGGTTAAAGAAACCGAAAAGCTTAGTATAACCGCAGATATCATTAAAAGAATGCTTTTAAGAAGGCATTTTGACATGTATGATTTTCAGGTAACCGTTCCTGAGCTACTTCTTAAACAACAGCAAAAAACCAATGATATCTTTAACATTGTACTTGGAGCTATAGCTGGAATTTCTCTTTTGGTAGGAGGTATTGGCATTATGAATATTATGCTGGCCTCTGTTTGGGAAAGAATTCGTGAGATTGGAACAAGACAGGCCATTGGTGCATCCAGAAAAGATATTGTTGTCCAGTTTCTGGCTGAATCCACGTTGATTAGTGTAGTTGGTGGATTGATCGGGATTATCCTCGGAGTCACGTTTGCTTATATTATTGAAATAACAGCTGGTATAAAAACCATCGTATCGGTATTTTCAGTTGTGGTTGCTTTTGGCGTATCAGCAACTGTAGGGGTGATCTTCGGATATTTACCTGCTAAAAAGGCTGCAGATCAGGATCCCGTTGAATCACTAAGACATTGATGTATTTAAATAAAACATATCGTTATAATCAATATGAAACATTTTATCCTAATTATATTTTTCTCTATAAGCATTTTACAAATTAATGCTCAGGAACAAAAAGATGTACGTTTACAGCTTACCCTTGACGAAGCTATTAATATTGCTGAGTCACAGTCAATTTATCATTTCAGACAAAAAAACATGTACCTCGCCAAATATTGGAACTACAGAAGTTATAAAGCAGAAAAAAGACCATCTCTGGAACTAAACACAACTCCTATAAACTATCAGAGAACCATTACTTCGAGGTATGAAAACGGGGAGGATGTTCTAACTCCATACGAAAACTTTACATCACGCGGATCTCTTGATCTTACTCAGAATATCACCTTTACAGGAGGTTCTATTTCTGCGAGCAGTGATTTTAACAGAATTGAAAATCTCGAAAGTGGCAATCTATCATACTCCTCTACTCCTATTTCTTTAGGATTATATCAACCATTGAATGGATATAATGAATTTAAATGGAATTCATTGATTGAACCATTGGAATTTGAACAAGCAAAAAAAGAATACTTACAAAGCTTGCAAGAACTATCATTAAACACTGTTGATGTTTTCTTTGGTTTGGCAGAGGCTGAAATTAATCTGAAGATCGCTCAAACAAATCTTTCTAATGCAGATACCTTATATCGAATTGGTCAGGGAAGATTTGAAATTGGCACTGTAACCCAGGATGAATTACTTGACCTTGAACTAAGTTATCTTAACGCAAATATGAGCTTAAGCGAAGCTAAATTAGACCTGGAACAAGCTAATTCAGAAATCAATTCATTTCTCGGATTAGAAAAAAACGTAAGAATTGAATGCATTATACCATCTCAAATACCATCCTTTAAAATTAAAGTGGATCAGGCCATGGCTAAAGCCTATGAAAATAATCCTGAATTACTTTCATATAAACAACAGCTCATTGAAGCTAACCAACAAATAGCAGCAGCCAGAGGTGAAAACGGAATTGATGCCAGTGTTCAGGTAAACCTGGGATACAATAAGAATTCAGGAGATTTTAATGATGTTTATAAAACACCTTACGGAGATGAGCAAATTGTACGTTTATCATTAGATGTTCCCATTATTGACTGGGGATTAAAAAGAGGAAAAGTACAAATGGCAAAATCAAACAAGCAGGTTATTGAAGCAACAGTACGACAAGCTAAAATTGATTTTGAACAGAATGTTTTTATGGAAGTGATGAAGTTTAATATGCAGGAAGAACAAGTAAAGATTGCATCTAAAGCTGACACTATAGCTCAAAAAGGTTATGATGTAACTAAACAACGATTTTTAATTGGAAAGATTGATGTGATCAAATTAAATTCAGCTCGTAACTCTGTTGATGCAGCAAAAAGAAATTACATTGAAAGCATCCAGAACTATTGGCAAAGTTATTATAACATACGAGAAATTACACTTCATGACTTTGAGAAGAATTCAACACTAATCAAAGAACTGGATTATCTTTTACAACGATAGTTAACATTAAAATCAGAGTAAAAATGAAAAAACTCATCCATAATAAACCTTTTCTTTACAGCACTATCGGTATTATAGTTATTGCAATATTCTGGTGGTTCATTGCGCATGATAGTATTGACAAAAAACTCATTACTAAAGTCGAGCGAACAAACTTTATTCAAGAAGTTATTGCTGAAGGAGAAATTGTTGCTCAGGAATATGAAACCATTAACATCCCTGACATCATGAAAAACAACGAATTAGAGATTTGGTATCTTAAAATTACAGACCTTGTTAGTGAGGGAACTAAAGTTAAAAAGGGAGATTTTATAGCAAAGCTGGACCCTACAGATGTTGAAAGCCGGATAAAAACTGTAAGTGATAATATTGATGAATATTCAAATAATCTTCAAACAGCTAAACTTGATAGTGCCATTGAATTGAGTGAAAAAAGAGATGCTATAATTAATGCAAAAGATATCTTAGAAGAAAGTAAAATAACCGTAGAACAATCTCAATATGAATCGAAAGCAACTCAGCGCCAAGCTCAAATCAGTTTAAAAAAAGCAGATCTGGATCTTAAAACTGCAGAAAGAAATTACAGTAAAGAAATACAAAAACACAAAAGTAAAGTTGTGCGTTTTGAGAAAAAACTAGATCATGAAAATAAAATTAAATCACAACTAGAAGAGCTAAGATCTAAGTTATTCGTTACCTCACCTTCAGATGGAATGGTTGTTTATGGGAAAAGTTGGCGGGGCAGAAAAATTAAAGTTGGAGATGAAGTTGGCAGATGGCAACCTGTTATTGCAACTATTCCTGATTTAAATACCCTGGAATCGCAGGCTGTGGTAAAAGAAATCGATATTTCTAAAATAGAATTAAACCAAAATGTAAATCTTACAATAGATGCATTCCCTAAAGTAAACTTTGAAGGTAAAATAACCAAAATTGCAAATATTGGTCAGGCAATATCTGGAACACGCATGAATGGATTTAATATTTTAATTAATATCCAGAATACAAATAAAAAGATTCTTCCGGGAATGACAACCTACAATAAAATTATTGTAACAAACATTGATTCAGCGTTGGTACTTCCAAGAGAAGCTGTGTTTGGAAATGATTCCATTAAATATGTTTACAAAAAAAGCATGAACAATATTGAGAAAGTAAATGTTATTGTAAGTGGTGAAAATGAAACTCATATGAGGATAACAGAAGGTTTAGAAGAAGGAGATAAAATATTGTTAGAAGAACCAAAAATTTAAGAATATTATGTCGTTTTGCACTACTAAATAGGTATTCATATTTAATGTTGTTAAACATCGTATATAATTGAAGAAAAATATCTGTAATTAAAATCAACTTAATATATTTGTGTTTCTTATTTATTAAGGATATCACTAAACAGAATATAGAAAAATTTAAAGTAATACAATTATGAAAGTAACTGTAGTAGGAGCAGGAAACGTAGGAGCTACCTGCGCCGATGTATTAGCATACCGCGAAGTAGCTAATGAGGTAGTTCTAGTAGACATTAAAGAAGGTGTTGCAGAAGGAAAAGCTTTAGATATTTGGCAAAAAGCACCAATTAACCTTTATGACACACGTACTATAGGTTCAACAAACGACTATGAAAAAACAGCTGGTTCTGACGTAGTTGTAATCACTTCTGGATTACCACGTAAACCAGGAATGAGCCGTGACGATCTTATTTCAACAAATGCTGGAATTGTAAAAACAGTTACAGAAAACGTTGTAAAATATTCTCCAGATGCAATTATTATTATTGTATCTAATCCACTTGATGTAATGACATATCAAGCACATATTAGTTCTAAGTTCCCACGTTCACGTGTAATTGGAATGGCCGGAATTTTAGATACTGCTCGTTACAGAGCATTTCTTGCTGAGGAATTAAATGTTTCTCCAAAAGATATCCAGGCAGTACTTATGGGTGGTCACGGAGATACAATGGTTCCACTTCCACGTTATACTACAGTTGGAGGTATTCCTGTAACTGAACTTATCGATGAGGAAAAATTAAACGCAATCATTGAAAGAACTAAGTTCGGAGGTGGTGAATTAGTTAAATTAATGGGAACTTCTGCATGGTATGCTCCAGGTTCAGCTGCAGCTCAAATGGTTGAAGCAATTGTTAAAGATCAAAAAAGAGTATTCCCTGTTTGTATTAAATTAGAAGGTGAATACGGTATTGATGATTGTTATCTTGGTGTACCTGTTGTTCTTGGTAAAAATGGTGTAGAGAAAGTTATTGAGCTTAAGCTAAATGACGAAGAAAAAGCATTATTGGAAACTAGCAGACATCACGTATTAGAAGTAATGAATGTTCTAAACAAATAATATTTCTCTCAATAAAATTAAAACCCGTTACTCAAGTAACGGGTTTTTTTATTTACTTTTTTCCAATTTTTTACGTTATTTTGATAAAAATATATCACAACACAACATTTTAAATATGAATACCGTGAAAACACTAACTTTTAAAACGATTTTTCTTAGCTCAATTCTCTTTTTGAGTTTACTATCATTAAATGCTCAGGAAGAATCTGCAGAAAACAAACCAGGCTTGGATTCAGGAACTCTTGATAGCCAGTTTAATTACATATTTGATAAGTCAGAATCCTATGAAGCCTATAAAGTTGTAAAAAAGAGTTCGCTTCTGAAAATTAAAGCCAACACACTTGATTCTATCAAGGTATTAAAAGAAAGTATTAAAAGTCTTGAGACAGAAAGCGAAAAACAGCAAAGTGAAATTAACAATTTAAAAACCACACTAAAAGACATTAATGAAAAGCTATCATATGCCACAAAAGAAAAAGATAGTTTTATTTTCTTAGGTTTTTTGATGGGGAAAGGTTCTTACAATGTATTTGTTTGGTCATTGGTTTTTATTCTTACTGCTGCAGTAATTGTTATGTTTCTATTATATAAACGAAGCCATTCTGTTACGGCAAAGATAAAACAGGATTTAATTGACAAACAGGAAGAATTTGATTCTCATAGAAAATGGGCTCTGGAAAGGGAACAAAGTCTATCGAGAGATTTAAATAAACTAAGACAAAAATATAAGGGACTTGATTAAGTCCCTTTCTTTTTTTACCACTGTACATATTCGAACACTAATTCGTTCCTTTCCGTTCAGGAATACATAGATTAACATCCACTCAAAACCAATACATAACACTATATATTAGATACTTACAGTTTTCGGCACAATAAATGAAATCCAGTTAACAGATTAAACAAATAACTGGAGGATAAAGCAATGAAAACACAAGTTAATCATCACCATCAATTAAATGCAGTCGGAATATTAATTACAGTAAGTATTTTATTATTAGCATTTGGCATTTACAAAACTATTCAGTTCCAGGAAAAAGAGATGTCAAGGTCTTACACCTACACATCAGAAGTAACAACTTTTCCAAATGAGCTTGCAAAAAACCATTCATTAAGTTTAACTAATGAATTATACGATACTGAAACTCCTATGGAAATTGAGAGCTGGATGTTAGATTATTCTACCTGGTTAGCAAAACCAGTCGCCACAACAGCAAATACAACTACATATGATTCTTATGTAGAGGAAGAATTAGAAATTGAAGATTGGATGCTTAGCACTTCTGAATGGTTAACTACAGCGTATTACAATGTTGATGTAGCTGAATTTGAAGAAGAAACACTTAGCATTGAAGAGTGGATGTTATCTCCAAATGAATGGGTAGAGACAGCTAACCTTGAAACAAGTATTTACACAGAAGAAACACTTGAAATGGAAGAATGGATGCTTTCAACCGAAAGCTGGGAAGTACCATTATTGACAGAAAGTCAATGGAACGAAATAAACACAACTACTGAAGAAGAACTTGAAATAGAAGATTGGATGGTTCAGTGTTGCACATGGATAACTACTGAAGCAATGAATGAAGCTGATTTATATGATTTTAGTGAAAACATTAAAGAAGAAGCTTTAGCTATTGAACCTTGGATAACAGATGTTGACAGCTGGTTTATTAAAAACAACAATACTAATTCAAGTAAAAGACAAGGATAAATAGTTTAACATTGCTTTTCCAATCAAGATAACTTCACATATTAACCTATATATTTCATTACCCCATGCTTAAATATTTAAGATGGGGTATTTTTTATCATATCAAGAGGATTTTTTCAAATCTTCATTTTGCAAAACAAACCTATTGTAATAAGAAAATAGCAAAGTAGTAACAGGTAATGCCACAAGCATACCAAGCAAGCCAAGTAAACTTCCCCATATAGATAAAGAAAGAAGAATGATTGCAGGATGTAAACCATAAACTTTACCCATAATTTTAGGAACCAGAATAGTTTCCTGTATCACCTGAACTATAGCAACCACCAATAAGGCCATTAAAATAACATGCCAAAAACTTTGATTTGATTCCATTGCTTTAAGTAAAGATAAAAGTGCAACTGGAACTAATCCTGCTATTTGCAAATAAGGAACAATATTAAGAGCTCCGATAAATAAACCTATAATAATTGCCATAGGTAAACCAATAATCTTAAAACCAATGGCTAATAAAACACCAACAATTAAAGCAATTAACCCCTGAGCTCTAAAATAAATATGCATGCCTGTTTTTAAATCTTCAAAGACATGAGTTACCTGATCTCTGTAATTTGGAGGCACAAGCTTTGACCAACCATCTGAAATCTGCTTAAAATCAATTAAAAGAAACACCAGATAGACGAGTATTATTAATAAACTCATTAAGCCGAATAAGAAATTTACAGAGCCTGAAAAAATATTCCATGCCTGTCCAAAAACCTTCTTCAATCCTCCCGCTACATTCTGAGGATCAATAACGTCCTCTAGCTTCAAATGATTTAAATAATCATTTATCCATGTAAATACTTCTTTTGGTATAATTCCAGAAAACGATGTCTGGCTAAGGTATTCTTTGATTAATTGTACCATTTTAGTCATTTCTGAAATAAATTGTGGAATTAACCATATTGCCAGAAAATATAAACCACCAAACACAATTAACAAACTAACAATAACAGACAGTACTCGATATTTTAATCTAAGCCTATATTGAAGAAACTCAACTAAAGGATTCATTAAATAGGCAATTAGAACCGCTATTAGAAAAGGAATCAATACTCCACTAAGCCTCTGTAGTAAAAAATAAAAACCAAACAGTAAACCTATTGAAAGAAGAATTCTAACTACTCTGTCAAATGTATAGGGTTTTGATTGTATATCCATAATTAAGAAATTTGAAGCAATATAAATAAATAAGAAAGGATCAGATAAAATTTCTGCAAAAAGTTACATGTTTAACATGTTAACAGCAAAAAAGTATATAAATCAATTTTGAAAACAGATTTCATTAACTTAAAAACGTCTATGATAATAATAAAATGAGGCATATTTTTATTAATTAATCTTGATTCTATTTTAGTTTTGTGAACTATTGTTAATTATTGTTATTATTTATAAATAATTTAAGGTGGATTTTATTGGAGTATGAAATTTTATTTATTATTTTACCATTTGATGAAATACTATTTTTCACTCAATTTCGTTATAACAAAACTAATTATCACACAACACATTAGATGAGGAGAGCTATATTATATCTATTTATACTACTATTGCCTTTAAGCTTTTTTTCATGCGAAAGAGAGTTTGAATACGCAAATGGGCTCAATGGACTTAGCTTCTCTGTTGATACTTTAATGTTCGACACTATCTTTTCATCCATAGGCTCTGTAACACGTAACTTCAAGATTTACAATCCCTACGACGAAGATCTTATTATAAATTCTATTGAACTAGCAGGTGGTGATATCAGTGAATTCAGATTAAACATAAATGGATATGCAGAAAACCATGTTGACAATATCAAAATAAATGCACTTGATAGTCTATACATTTTTGTTGACATAACAATTCAACCAGAAGATAGTAACTCTCCGTTTGTGGTTAATGACTCTATTATAGTAAATACAGGTGAAAAATCACAAAGTGTAAAATTGGTTGCATACGGACAAGACGTTGTTCTTCTTAAAAAGGAAAAAATTAAAACAACAACATTTACATCAGATAAACCATATCTTATTTATGATTACTTAGTTGTTGACAGTACAGAGACTCTTACCATAGAACCTGGAGCCAGACTTCACTTTTATAACGACGCACAGTTAATTGTATTTGGAAGCCTACAAGTTGATGGAACATTCGAAGAACCAGTTAAATTTTTGGGATACAGACTCGAAGATTGGTACCAGGATAAACCGGGGCAATGGGGACAAATTCAATTTATGCCTGGAAGTAGTGAAAATTATATTAGTCATGCGGAAATTAAAAACAGTGTAACAGGACTTTTTGTTGATTCCGTTGGCTTAGGAACAAAACCTCCACTTGTAATTGAAAATACTATTATCAATCATATCACAAATTTTGGTATTATTGCTCAAAATTCAAATATAGAAGTTAGTAACACCGTAATTGGAGATTGTGGTTATCACTCTGTTGCGCTAACATTAGGAGGAACATACAATTTTTATCACTGTACAATTGCAAACTTTTTCAACTGGACTTATCGTAATACTCCTGCCCTATTCTTAAATAACTATTATTCAGATGATGAAGGCAATGAGGTTATTAATCCATTAATTGAAGCTAACTTTTATAATAGTATTATTTACGGTAGAAACTATACTGAAATTGGTTTTGACTTTTTAGAAACTAAAGAGAGTGAAGAGTTAGAAAACAATGGATTTAACTATCTGTTTAAAGACTGTTTAATCAAGACAGGAGATCTTGACATTATGGACAATACTAAATATAAAAATATTACAGCTAACGAAGACCCTAATTTTATTGATCCATATGAATTCAATTATCAACTAGACACTTTATCTCCTTGTAAAGATATTGGAGCCATAGAAATTGCAAGTGACTTTCCTAAAGACATATTAAATAATGATAGACTCAAAGATGGTTTTCCTGATCTCGGAGCCTATGAACGAATAGAAAATGAATAAATCCAAACTCTACCTAATCCTATTACTTATTGTTTCTCAAACTCCAATTAAAAGCCAAACAAAACAAACACAAAACCAGCTTGGATTTTTATTTTATAATGTTGAAAATTTATTTGACACATTTAATGATTCAACAAAACAAGATGAAGAGTTTCTCCCTGATGGAGTTAGAAGATGGAATTATTCGAAATACAATGAAAAACTTCAACATATATCCAGAGTAATATTTGAATCCGGGAAATACTCTCCTCCTTTAATTATTGGCCTGTGCGAAATTGAAAACAAGAAAGTTCTGAATGATTTAATTTATAAAACAGGTTTAAACAATCTCTCCTATCAAATTATCCATTACGAATCAAAGGATCAAAGAGGAATAGATTGCGCATTACTCTATAAATCAAACGATTTTATCCCTTTGGAATCAAAAGCGATTGAAATCAAATTCAAAAAGCAAGGCAGACCTACCAGAGATATTTTATATACCTATGGAATCTGTCATGATTCAATCCCATTGCATTTATTTGTATGTCATTTCCCCTCCAGATATGGGGGAATCATGGAAACTAAAGAAAAAAGAATTGATGCAGCACAAACTTTATCTGATACAATAAACAATATCTGTATTCATGACAAATTGGCAAACATCATAGTAATGGGAGATTTTAATGATAATCCATCTGATTCATGTTTGGCTCTAATCTCAAAATCAACTGACTTAATTAACCTTGCTAATAACTGCAATTCAATTAACAGATCAAATGGTACTTTAAAACATCAGTTTGAATGGAACACATTTGATCAATTCTTAATTTCGCTGAATCTTAAATCGATTATGATTGATCAACAAAAAATACTTGATTTTGATTTTTTAATGGAGGAGGATTCAAAATATACAGGAAACAAACCTTTTAGAACCTATATTGGATATAAATATAACAATGGCTACAGCGATCACTTTCCTGTATGGCTATCCTTGGTACCATCCTAAAAACTGTGTAAGTATAAAAATATCGGGGTAGAAAGCTTCGATATTTTTTTGTTTATTTAATAGACTAACACACAGTTATGAAAAAAGAAGACCTATTAACAGATGATTTCCTGAAACAATTTAAAACAGGAGAAGACTTAAACAACTTTTTGAGTGAACTTCAAAAGCGAGGTATAGAACAAATACTTGAAGGAGAACTTGATGCTCATCTTGATTATGAAAAGCATCAAAAGTCTAGTAATCCGAATTACCGGAACGGTCATACTACCAAAAGTATTAAAACTATTTTTGGAGAAAGTGAAATAAAGGTTCCCAGAGACAGGGAAGCTAGCTTCAACCCCATTTTGCTTCCAAAGAGAAAGAACATGGTCGATGGGATTGAGAACATTATTATATCCCTTTATGCCAAAGGTATGAGTAACTCTGATATTGAGGAACAAATCAAAGAATTATACGATATCCGAGTTTCTACTTCAACGATATCCAGGATAACAGATAAGATAACAGATGATATAATTGCTTGGCAGAACCGCCCCTTAGATTCGTTGTATCTGATTGTATGGATGGATGGAATTGTTTTTAAAGTCCGAGATAACTCAAAGGTTATCAATAAAACTATATACATTGCTGTTGGGCTTCGCAAGAACGGAAAGAAAGAGATACTCGGATTATGGCTGGGTAAGAATGAAGCTGCTTCTTTTTGGTTGGGTGTATTGACTGACATTAGAGCTCGAGGTGTTGAAGATATCCTAATTACTGTCACTGATAATCTGAATGGATTTACAGACACCATAAAGAATGTATTTCCTTGTTCAAGTACTCAGATTTGTGTAGTACATCAAATTCGTAATGCAGCTAAATATGTTGTTTGGAAGGACAAAAAAGCCTTTGCTAAGGACATGAAACAAATATATACAGCACCAACAAAACAGGCTGCAGAAGCTGCTTTAAATGACTTTGCTGACAAATGGAACGGAAAGTATTCTTATGCAGTAAAAAGTTGGAAGACAAACTGGGATGAACTCACCGTATTTTATGACTTCCCCATAGAAATTCGTAATATTATTTACACAACGAATCTTGTCGAAAACCTTAATGGTAAAATCAGAAAATTTACTAAAAACAAGCTATCTTATCCTACTGATCAAGCAGTGTTAAAATCCGTGTTTTTAGCCATTAGGGAAGTGACGAAAAAGTGGACTCAACCAGTGAGTAACTGGGGACTCATTCTTAATCAATTTATTACTATATTTGAAGAAAGGGTTCAACTCTAAATTAGCTGAACCCTGATATTTTAACTTACACACTTAATGGGATAGTGTCCTATCCTTAAAACTACCTGATAAAAAATAACATTATTTTAAATGTTGTTTCACCCATTCATATAAAACAACGCTACAGGCATGTGAAACATTCATTGATTTTATCGTACCTATCATTGGAATATGTACAGCCAAATCACATTGCTCCACTACATCATTCGATAATCCGTAAATTTCATTTCCCAATAAGAAAGCTACTTTTTCAGGAAGTTTAGCTTCAACAATATTCATTGAATCATTTGAAGTTTCAACTGCAACTAGTTTATAATCTGAATCAATTAAATCCGGCCATGAATTTTCATCGGAAAAGCACCAATCTACCTGCCCAGTGGCAGCCCCTCCTACTTTTTTAACTTTTGTTTCGCGAATGGCACTCTTATCCCCAACAAAAATCACTTTCTGACAACCAAAATTAGATGCAAGTCGAATGATATGCCCCATATTTTCAGGTGATTTCAGCTGATATGCAACAATAATAGGCCCTATCTCTTCCATTTTATATTCCTTTGACTGGAACAGAGATCCGGATTTTGTTTTGTCATTATTATTCATAGTACACTGACTCGCATTAAGTATTATAGATCCTAAAACAGTCTACAATATTGTATTTCTTACTCTTTGATTGTTAAGCCCTTTTCTTTACCTAACTTCAACATTAAATTATAAGCCTGTTCTTTGTCATTCTCTATATCGCCGTCTAATATTGCATCTTTAATTGCGGTCTTAATATCACCAATTTCTCTACAAGGTCCTATTCCAAAAGCCTCCATAATATCTTCGCCGGATACAGGTGGCTGGAAATTCCTAACCTTATCCTTCTCTTCTATTTCTTTAAGCTTCTTACGAACAATCCTGAAATTCTTCATAAACCGCTTAACTTTATCTTCATTTTTAGAAGTAATATCAGCCTCACACAACGTCATTAGTGAGTCAATGTCATCTCCTGCATCAAAAAGCAATCTCCTTACAGCCGAATCAGTTACAATATCTTCTGATAAGACAATTGGACGCATATGCAAAAAAACCATCTTCTGAACGAATTTCATTTTCTCATTCATAGGAAATTTCATTCGTTTAAATATCTTAGGTATCATTTTCTCCCCCACATGATTATGTGCATGAAAGGTCCAGCCAAGTTTATCATCATAACGCTTTGTTACAGGCTTTGCAATATCATGAAATATAGCCGACCATCTTAACCACAAATCATCTGTATTAGGTACTATTCTATCCAATACAGCTAAAGTGTGATAAAAATTATCCTTATGTCTTTTTCCGCCTTTTTCCTCAACACCTTTCATTGCCTGAAACTCTGGCAAAATAATTTTCAACAAGCCAGTAATTTCCAACAACTTAAATCCAACAGAGGGTCGTTCAGACATCATCATTTTATTCAATTCATCAACAATTCTCTCACCTGATACAATCTCAATTCTGTCCTTGTTCTTTATGATACCGTTAAGAGTATCCTCATCAATTTTGAAATTAAATCTGGTGGCAAACCTGATGGCTCTAAGCATGCGCAAAGGATCATCAGAAAAAGTAATATCCGGATCTAATGGAGTACGAATGATTCCATTTTGCAAATCCTCTTCTCCATTAAACGGATCTACAAGTTGTCCCAGAGTTTCTTTATTCAGACTTATTGCTAATGCATTAATGGTGAAATCCCTTCTATTCTGATCATCCTCTATGGTTCCATCTTCAACTATAGGCTTTCTGGAATTTCTTTGATAAGATTCTTTTCTGGCACCAACAAATTCAACTTCCTCATCACGAAACTTAAACATCGCTGTACCAAAATTTTTAAATACAGATACTTTTATATTCCCTAGTTTGGCAGCTACTTTCTCAGCAACACCAATTCCACTACCTCTTACTACTATATCAATATCCTTTGATGGCTGTCCTAATAATAGGTCTCTGACAAAGCCTCCAATTACATAAGCCTCTATCCCTTCACTATCAATCACATCTCTAACAGCTTTAAAAACAGTTCCGTCAAATATTTTATTTATATTATTTTCTGCCATAATTATTCTTTAGGCTGACAAAATTACAATATATTTATTGGATAATATAGAAAATGTGACAAATACCGTATGGCATCATATTTGATATTGATATATTGACATTTTTACATATATTTGTATTTAAATATAAAATGAAGTATTAATTAAAAAAATAATAATCATGTTAGAACATTTAACCAAAGAGACATTTAAAAGTAAAGTATTCGACTTTGAAGCAAACAAAGAATGGAAATTTATAGGCAGCAAACCTTGTTTAATTGACTTTTATGCTGACTGGTGTGGACCATGTAAAGCTGTAGCACCTGTTTTAGAAGAATTATCTAAAGAATATGATGGAAAAATAGATATCTATAAAGTAGATACTGAAGCAGAAAGAGAACTTGCTGGAATGTTTGGCATTCAGAGTATACCATCCCTATTATTTATTCCTAGTGATGGACAACCTCAAATGGCTCAGGGAGCATTGCCTAAAGAAACTTTTCATAAGGCATTTAAAGATGTATTAAAAGTTAGTTTAGACTAAAAATAAGTTGGTATGAAGAATTTTTTGGTTTCATTTAGCCTTATAGTATTCTTTTTAACAAGTATTTCTTGTAGTAGTGAAGCTAAGGCAAAAGGTAATGATGGAGGAGACGAAGAGAGTGGTGTTATTTATTTAAATAAAGATACTTTTAAAGAACAGGTATTCAATTATGAAATAAATAAAGAATGGAAGTTTGAAGGAAAGACTCCCGCTATACTGGACTTTTATGCCGATTGGTGTGGGCCTTGCAGAATGCTAGCTCCTGTTTTAAAAGATATTCAAAAAGAATATAATGGGAAAGTACAAGTATTTAAAGTTAATACGGATGTTGAAAAAGAATTAGCTGGCATATTTGGAATCAGAAGTTTACCAACTATTGTTTTCATTCCTTTAGATGGACAACCTCAGGCTGTTATGGGATTCAGACCCAAAGAGGATATGGAAAAAATAATTACAGAAGTTCTCAAGGTTACTAAATAGTCTTTGTTAATATATACACCTATTAACCTGAATTTAGGTTATTACATAATAAGCTGCATAAAAAATAATACTTTTATGCAGCTTTTTTTATTACCATAAAGTGAGTCATTTAAATAGATCACGAGCAAAAGCCTATTAATTTGTACATGCCCACTTATAATATAATTATAAACACATGAATTTTATAATAATAACTCCTCCTTCACAGTATCCTCATGAAATAGAAATTATTAATAATCTTCTTGACTTAAATCTGGCAACTGTACACTTAAGAAAACCTGACTCTACAAAAGATATGATGAGAGATTTCTTGAATAAAATTTCACCTGAAAATCATCCTAAAATTGTCATCCACGATCATATAGATTTAATTCAAGAGTATAACCTGAAAGGGATTCATTATAATTTCCGTAACAAAAATCAGACTGATCTTTATAAAACATTGAACATATACAAGAGTGTTTCAACTCATAGTTTAGAAGAAGTAGAAAACTTACCGGCAATATTCAGTTATTATCTTTTAAGCCCAATTTTCTCAAGTACTTCAAAAGCCGGTTATGGTGGGAATTCATATGACCTTAATGATATAAAAGAATATATTGTAAGCCATCCAGATAAAAAACTAGTCGCACTAAGTGGAATCACAACTAAAAACATTTCAATAATTAATGATGCGAACTTTTATGGCGCTGCGATACTAGGTGATTTTTGGAATTATTGTAGCAATAAACCAGATAAAGAATCAATAATCTCATATTTTAAGGAATTAAATAAGCGTATTCAGTGATATTTATATAAACTTGCAACAATTTTAATGCATATAGAACAAGTCTGTACTAAAGATTATTAAAGAGAAAAAGATGAACAAATATATCAGCCGTTTACACTTTGTCACATTTCAGAACTCTAAAGAAGAGATAATAAAACAAGTAAGTGAATATTGCGCAGGAGGAGGTGATTGGGTTCAATTAAGGTTAAAGAACATGGATTCAAATGAAATAATTCCTTTAGCCCAAACCTGCCAATCTATTTGTATGCAATACAATACAACATTTATTATTAATGATTATGTTGATATAGCTTACAAAATTGGAACTGATGGCGTTCATCTGGGATTAAATGATCATTCAATTACAGAAGCAAGACAAATTTTAGGCGATGATAAAATTATTGGCGCTACTGCTAATTCTTTTGATCATATCAAAAAACACGCTTTAGATGGTGCTGATTATATTGGTCTTGGTCCATTGAGATTTACAGAAACAAAAGAAAATTTAAGCCCTACTTTAGGTTTTGAAGGCTATAAAACCATTACTGAAAAGTGTAAAAACGAAAATATTGAGCTTCCGATCATCGCAATAGGTGGAATTACACCCGAGGATATAAAACCAATTTTTGAAACAGGTGTTTACGGGATTGCTCTTTCCTCTTTCCTGGCTAAACACGAGAATACAGGAATGGCAACCGTTGACTTATTATTAGAAATAGGGAAAGCCCAATCAAAGTTATTTGGAAAGAAATAACTATTCCTCAATTTCTTTTAAAATATTCTCAACCTCTGTTTCTGTTTTATGCAATTTTTCTTTACAGAACTTTAATAAAACAGAAACTCTCTTTACTTTATCTGAAAGTTCGTCAACATCAAGTTCATCACCCTCTATTTTCGATAAAATATCTTCTATTTCTTCTATTGCCTCAACGTATCCTAATTTCTTTTTTGTCATTTTTTAATCATTTATTTCACCAAAGGTACTGTAAATTTGAATGTACTGCCTTTCTCTAGTTTACTTTCTGCCCAAATAGTTCCTCGGTTTATTTCAACAAATTCCTTACAAAGAACTAAACCCAAACCAGTTCCTTTTTCATTAAAAGTTCCTTTTGTTGATATATTCTTATCAATTTTAAAAATCTTAGCCAGATTTTCCTTAGTAATACCAACTCCTGTATCCGAAACAGCAACTTCAATAAATTGTTTTCTTGTTTTTGCACTAACTGTAATAACACTCCCAACTCTGGAGAATTTAATAGCATTACTAATCAAATTACGCAAAACGGCACTATACAAATCTTTATCTGCCCATCCAATCAATGTATTATCAATATCAACCGAAATTACAATATCTTTTTCCTCTGCATTAATTTTTAAAATAGAAACAATATTACTGGATACAATACCAATCTCAAGTCTTTGCGGTTTATATTCCGTTGTTCCTAATTGCGTTCTTGACCATTGTAATAAAGTATCGACAAGTGAATATAACTTACGAGTTGAATTGTGAATAATTCCGCTATATTCCATAATTTCAGAATAACTTTTAGATTCTGCATGTAATGATAGCATTTCTGAAAAACCCATTAAGGAATTAAACGGACTTTTAAGGTCGTGAGCAATTATTGAAAAGAATTTATCCTTTGTAGCATTCAACTTCTCTAACTCAGTATTTTTTTGTTTTAATTTCTTTTCAACCTTAGCTTTTGCTCTGAATAGTGTAAATAATATAATTGTGAAGAATAATAGTAAAATAGATGTAATTAAAAGTAAATATCCCTTATTCTTTTCTTTCAACCAATAATTATTTAAGGATATGTTTTCTTGTTCTAATTCTTTAATTACCTTTTTGTCTTTTGTATTTCCTTTTATTCCGGCAAGCTCCCTTAATGCTAATATTGTTTGATTATTCAATAATGAATCTTTAATATTTTCATACTTTCCTTTATAATAATATGCAGATCGATAATCTCCTTGCATCTCATACAAATCAGAAAAAACATTGTAACAATTGGCTTTTAACTCCTTTTCATCCAAGGTAGATGCTATAATTAAAGCTTTTTGAGCATATGCTTTTGCTTGCGAAAAATCTTTAGTTTTAACATACACTTTTGAAAGAACTAGTAATAGGTTACCTTCTTCAGAAACATCTGGATATCTTTCTAATAAATTTATCGCATCATGCAAAGTAATGATCGACCTGGAAAGATTTTCAGTTTCTGAATAGTATTTTCCTAATGCTATTTTTGCTCTAATTATACCTATAGTGTCTCTTTGATCATTATTGATAGATTCATATTCATTTAAATAATTAAGAGCTTCCTCCATTTGACTCTTATATATATATATCATTCCTATATTTAAATAACAGTCATCAATAATATCAGAATCCTGACAATTATCTAATGCTTTAAAATACAATGTTAGCGCCTGATTATAATCTTTAAGAGTATAAAAAATATTAGCAGTACTAATAATAGTAGCACAAATGCCGTTTGAATCATTAATTTTTGAATATTCTTGTTGAGCATGCACAAGAGATTCCATTGCATTATCGTAGTCTCCTCTTTTTTCAGCAGCCACACCTTTATAATAATAGGCTTTTGCAATATTTACGGTATCCTTTTTTTCTTTAGATAATTCAACTATACTCGAAAATAACTTAATTGCTCCATTATAATTTTTAATATCAATACTCAACAATCCTTGTTCAATTAATAAATCTGTTATATTTTCTTTTTGGGCATATTCATATAAATAGTCTATACTTTGATTTAAGGAAACAATCGCCTTATTATTCTCACCAATTTGTTTTTGTCTTTTAGATAGATAAAAATAAAGTTGAGATTTTTCTATACCCGAAACATTAAATTTCTTGGTTAGTTCTACACCCTTATCTATTAATTCTGAAGCCAAATCAAAGTAGCCTCGCTGAAACAACATTACACTACCAACCTTATATGCAGTATATAAATCCTTTTTTGATCCTTTAATTTCTAATTCATTAATAAAGGCCATTAATGTTTGTTTTAACCTTTCATCTTCTTTGATTCGATTTAACTTATCTATTACAGCAGTTCTTTCAGAAAATAAAAAAGGATCCTGAAAGGAAGACTTTCCTGCAAATGATGGTAAGTATAATAAGAAAATAAATAAACAAAATAGTATATATCTATGTTTTGTATTCATATAAGTCTTTTTAGATCTAAGCTCGAGCTTAAAGATATAAAAAGTATCCAATTGAGATTTTCCTACAATTGTTGTGTTTTGAGCAATAAGTAAAATCCTTTGATAAACTACCAATTCCTACCCTTTTGTAATTAGGTATTCATATACCCATTTTATAAACACTGATTTACAACGCTTTAACACATTTGTTACATAAAATGTAGAAACCCTCCCTTATCCTACATTTATGTAGTACAAATTTTGCGTGCCAAACCCCCATGCCAAAAATAAAACATTTTTATTCCTCTGTATATCTGCTACTTACATATACTAAAACATACTATTCCTAACATTAATCATATTTTTTGGCACATCATATGAAATAAGGGAAAACAACAAAGACAATTAGTATAACCTATTAAAAAATTTTATTGAGATGAGAAAAGTAGCAATTTACGGAAAAGGTGGTATTGGTAAAAGTACAACTACACAAAACACAGTAGCAGGACTTGTTGAAATGGGTAAAAATGTATTAGTAGTAGGATGTGACCCTAAAGCTGATTCAACTCGTTTATTATTAGGTGGTCTAGCTCAAAAAACTGTTCTTGACACACTTCGTGAAGAAGGTGAAGACGTAGAAATCGATGACGTAGTAAAACCAGGTTACGGTGGTGTTCGTTGTGTTGAGTCAGGTGGTCCAGAGCCAGGTGTAGGATGTGCAGGTCGTGGTATCATTACTTCTATCAACCTTTTAGAGCAATTAGGTGCTTGGGATGAAAAGTATAAAACTGACTATACTTTCTATGATGTACTTGGTGACGTTGTATGTGGAGGTTTCGCAATGCCTATTCGTGATGGTAAAGCAGAAGAAATTTACATCGTAGTATCAGGAGAGATGATGGCTATGTACGCTGCTAACAACATCTGTAAAGGTATTCAAAAATATGCACAAGCAGGTACTGTACGTTTAGGTGGTTTAATTTGTAACTCACGTAAAGTTGAGAACGAGCAAGAAATGATCGAGCAATTAGCTTCTAGATTAGGTTCTCAAATGATTCACTTCGTACCTCGTGATAACATGGTTCAACAAGCTGAGATCAACAGAAAAACTGTTATCGAATTTGCTCCTGAACACAACCAAGCTAACGAGTACAGAGCCTTAGCAAAAGCAATTGACAACAACGAAATGTTCATAATTCCTAATCCTCTAGAAATTGAAGAATTAGAGAAATTATTAATTGATTTCGGTATTGCTAACTAATCAACCCTGATTCAGTTAAGTTTAAAAAAATTCAATAAACAAATTCAAGTGATTCAAAGTGATGACAACGATTAATTTCGTTCATCACTTGATCTTAAAAATAGGAGACCCAAAAAATGTTAATGATAAAAGCAATCGTTCGTCCAGAAAAATCAAGTGCAGTACTAAAAGCTTTATTCGAAGCTGGTTATGTAGCAGTTACAAAAACTCCAGTAGTTGGTAGAGGTAAACAAAGAGGTATTAAGATTGGAGATGTAACATATGATGAGTTGCCAAAAGAGTTATTAATGATGGTTGTTAAAAAAGAGGATAAAGATTTCGCTGTTAACACAATTATGGAAGCAGCAAGAACTGGAGAAAAAGGAAACTTCGGTGATGGTAAAATCTTTATCTCAGAAGTAGAAGAAGCTTACACAATTTCTAGAGGAGTTAAAGAGCTTTAATAACACATTATTTAAGATAAGAGACTTAGATACCAAAATTTGCATAATAACATAATAACTGATAAACATCTAATCTCTCTTATCTAAACTTAAAATCTGTACGATTATGAAAACAGTAGTGGCAATTATAAACATCGATAAGATGAACGAAACGAAGAAGGCCTTATTAGACGCTGAAATTACCTCGATGACTGCATCAGGTAGAGTTTTCGGTAGAGGTAAAGGTCTTTGGGAAGCTAAAGTTCTTGAAGGAGTAAAAGCAAATTCACCAGAAGCACTAGAGCTTTTAGGAAAAGAGCCTCGCCTTCGTCCTCAAAGGGTTTTAGAAATCGTTGTAAACGACAATTTTGTTAAACCTTGTATTGACGCAATTATTGAAGCAAATCAAGATGGTCCACACGGATGTGGTAAGATATTCGTGTTACCTATTAAAGATGTAATCCAAGTGAGAACTGGATTAACAGGAAGTAAAGCAGTGGATTAATTTAAGGCTTGGTTTAATTTTTAAAAACAAAGACAAATGGTTAAAAAGAAAGATTATACAGCAGGATTACCTGATCCAACCGAATTAGTAGATGAAATCATCAAAAAATATCCTGGTAAAATAGCAAAGAAGCGTAAAAAAGCGATGGTTGCTAACGATCCAGAAGTTGATCAAGAGATTCAAGCTAACGTAAGAACAATTCCTGGAATTATTACTCAAAGAGGTTGTACTTACGCTGGATGTAAAGGGGTGGTTTTAGGACCAACAAGAGATATCATCAACCTTGTACACGGACCTATCGGATGTAGTTTTTACGCTTGGTTAACTCGTCGTAACCAAACTAAACCAACTACTCCAACTGAAGAAAACTATATGATGTATGCATTCTCTACTGATATGCAAGATGAAAACATCGTATTTGGTGGAGAAACTAAACTTAAGCAAGCTGTACGTGAAGCTTATGAATTATTCGGACCAAAAGCTATAGGTATTTTCTCTACTTGTCCTGTAGGTCTTATTGGTGATGATGTTCACGCTGTATCACGTGAAATGAAAGCAGAATTAGGAATCAACATTTTTGGTTTCTCTTGTGAAGGATACCGTGGAGTATCTCAGTCTGCTGGTCACCACATTGCAAACAACCAAGTATTTAAAAACGTAGTAGGTTTAAATGACCGTCCACGTAAAACTAAATACCAATTAAACCTTTTAGGTGAGTATAATATTGGTGGTGATGCTTTTGAAATCGAAGCTATTTTAGAAGAATTAGGTATTGAATTAATTTCTACATTCTCTGGTAACTCAACAGTAAAAAGTATGGAATATGCTCATACTGTTGACTTGAACATTGTAATGTGTCACCGTTCAATTAACTATATCGCTGAGATGATGGAAGAGAAATACGGTATTCCATGGATCAAAGCAAACTTTATTGGAGCTGAGGCTACAACTAAAACTTTACGTAAAATTGCTGAATTCTTTGGTGATGATGAATTAAAAGCTAAAGTTGAAGAGTTAATCGCTCGCGAAATGGCAAAAGTAGATGCTGTTGTATCTTCAATCAAGCCTAAAACTACTGGTAAATTAGCAATGATGTTCGTTGGTGGATCTCGTGCTCACCACTACCAAGAGTTATTTAACGAGTTAGGAATTACTACTGTATCTGCAGGTTATGAGTTTGCTCACCGTGATGACTACGAAGGTCGTAAAGTGATTCCAAACATCAAAATTGATGCTGATACTCGTAATATCGAAGAAATTACTGTTACTAAAACTGAAAATCCAGAATTATGGAGACAAGATTTAGTTGACAGAAAAGCTGAATTAGAGAAAGCTGGTTATGAATTCAGTGATTACGCTGGAATGATGCCTGACATGAAAAAGAACTCTTTAGTAATTGATGATATCTCTCATTATGAAACTGAAAAATTAATTGAGTTCTACAAGCCAGATGTATTCTGTGCTGGTATTAAAGAGAAATATGTAGTACAAAAGTCTGGTGTACCTTTGAAGCAGTTGCATAGCTATGATTATGGTGGTCCTTATACTGCATTTGGCGGTGCAATTAACTTCTACAAAGAAATGGAGCGTATGTTAGTAACTGATATTTGGAAATTAGTTAGCACTCCATGGAAATCAGAGCCAGAGATTGTAGGTAGCATGACTATTAACGCGTAAATTTTAGGAGGATTTAATTATGTTATTACGACATACGACAGAAAAAGAAATAGATAGAAAGGCATTAACAGTTAACCCGGCTAAAACTTGTCAGCCTGTAGGTGCCATGTATGCATCACTTGGTATTCACGGATGTTTACCTCATAGCCACGGATCACAAGGATGTTGTTCATACCATAGATCAGCTTTAACTCGTCACTATAAAGAACCAGTAATGGCTTCAACATCATCTTTTACTGAAGGTTCTTCAGTATTTGGTGGACAAGCAAACTTACTACAAGCTATTACTACTATCTTTAGTGTATACGATCCAGAAATCATAGCTGTTCACTCAACTTGTTTATCAGAAACAATTGGTGATGACTTAAACCAAATTGTTAAGAAAGCTATTGACGACGGAAAAGTACCTGAAGGAAAACACGTTATCCAGGCTTCTACTCCATCTTATGTTGGATCTCATGTAACTGGATATCACAACATGCTTGAAGCTATCGTTAAGTATTTCCCAATGAAAACTGACGAAGCTAAACGTCAAGTAAACATTCTTTCAGGATGGGTTGATCCAGCTGATATGCGTGAGCTAAAAAGAATTACTGGTATGATGGGTGTAAAAACTGTATTGGTTCCTGATACTTCTGATGTATTAGATACTCCAATGACTGGTAAATTCGAAATGTATCCAAAAGGTGGTACTACTATTCCTGAGCTAGTAAGCATGGGAGACAGTATGAAAACTCTTGCTTTAGGTGAGTGGGCTACTAAAGGTGCAGCTATCGCTCTTGATAACAACTGCAAAGTACCTTTTGATATGTTAGATCTACCTATCGGTATCAAAGCTACTGACCGTTTCATCATGGCTCTTTCTAAAGCTGGTGCTGTTAAAGTTGCTGATGAAATCACAAGAGAAAGAGGTCGTTTAGTTGACTTAATCACTGATATGCACCAATACCTATATGGTAAGCGTGTAGCTGTATTCGGTGATCCAGATAACATTCTTCCTTTATGTGAATTCTTATTAGACCTAGATATGGTTCCTTGTTATGTTGTTTCAGGAACACCAGGTAAAGCATTCGCTAAGAAAATGGAAGATATCTACGGAGACAAGATTGAATTAGTTAAGTTTAAAAATGGTGCTCAAGCTGATACTTACCAAGTACACCAATGGATTAAGCAAGAAGGTGTTGATTTACTTATTGGTAACTCATATGGTAAATATATCGCTCTTGATGAAAAGATTCCATTCTTAAGATATGGATTCCCAATCCTAGATCGTATTGGTCATTCATATTTTACTACTCTTGGATATACTGGAGCAATCAGATTAGTTGAGAAAATGCTTGATTTATTCATGGATTATCAAGACGCTAACTGTCCAGAAGAAAAAGTAGAACTAGTAATGTAATATACTATTGGATTTTTAGATATGAGATTTATACAGGGCATTCATTTTATCTCATATCTAAAAATCATATAAAGATTTGTGTTTGCCAGAGGTTAAGACTAGCGGGGTGATTTTTCTTCAGAACGCTGAAGAAAAAAAATAATAGGTGGTATAAATATTTTAAAATTACCCCGCCGGTCTTTGAACTATCTTGGATTACTGATCAAAACAAACAAAACGTAACCTAACCACTATGATCAGTTATCTATATTTTAAAAAAGATTTTCGATAAAAAAGAGTACAAATATATACTCTTTTATTTTATCAAAAGGTCTTAAAGTCAAATGAAATCCAATCTTTCTATTAAAACAGATTATTATGTCAAAATTTATAAAAGATAGAACACCCCAGATTGTTACCATTGGCGAAGACCATCATGAATTAGCCTGCGAAAAAAAATCAGTAGCAGGATCTGTAAGTCAAAGAGCTTGTGTTTTTTGTGGTTCAAGAGTTGTACTCTACCCTATTGCTGATGCTCTACATATTGTTCATGGTCCTATTGGCTGTGCCGCCTATACATGGGATATCAGAGGAGCAATGTCATCAGGCCCACAATTACACCGCCTAAGCTTTTCAACAGACTTACACGAGAAGGATGTGGTTTTTGGAGGAGAAAAAAAATTATATAACGCATTAACAGAGTTAATTGAAGCATACAAACCTAAAGCAGTATTTGTTTTTAGTACTTGTATTGTTGGCGTTATAGGTGATGATGTAGAAGCTGTTTGCAGACAGCTTACTAAAGAAACAGGAGTTGAAGTACTTCCTGTAATGAGTGAAGGGTTTAAAGGAACTAAAAAAGATGGATACAAAGCTGCTTGTGATGCTTTAATGAAGTTAGTTGGAACTGACAACGAGTACGTTCCACCTAAATACAGCATTAACATTTTAGGTGATTTTAACCTGGCAGGAGAACTTTGGATCTTATCTGAATATTATAAAAAAATTGGTGTAGAGATTATTGCATGTTTAACAGGGGATGGCCGTGTTGATCAGGTACGCAGATCTCATAAAGCATCACTTAATGTGGTACAATGCTCAGGTAGTATGATGCATGTAGCACGTGAAATGGAAAAAGAATATGGAATTCCATATAAAAAAGTTTCCTATTTCGGTATTGAAGATATGTCGGACGCACTTTACGAAGTTGCTCAACATTTTAATGATCCTGAATTAATGGCTAATGCCAGAGCATTGGTTTCTGATGAAATTTCTAAACTAATTCCAGCTTTACAACCTTACAGAGAAAAACTTGAAGGTAAAAAAGCAGCCATTTATGTTGGAGGTGCTTTTAAAGCAATCAGTTTAGTTAAAGCATTAAGACTTTTGGGAATGAAAACCGTTGTAGTTGGTTCACAAACCGGTAATAAAGATGACTACAACTTGTTGAGTAAGATTTGTGACAAAGGAACTGTTATCGTAGATGATTCAAATCCTAACGAGCTATCAGACTTTGTTAAGAAAACAGGTGCTGACTTATTTATTGGAGGGGTTAAAGAACGCCCTATCGCTTATAAATTAGGTCTTGGATTTTGTGACCATAACCACGAGCGCAAAGAAGCTTTAGCAGGATATATAGGAATGCTAAATTTTGCAAAAGAAGTTTATGCTTCAGTTTGTAGCCCGGTGTGGAAATTCATTCAGAGATAAAAGATTTTATAAAATCAATTTTCTCTTAACATTTCATCCAAAAAATCTAAAATAATGGCCGACAAAATACCAGTATTAAAAGAAAGAAAAAACTTCGTTGCAACGAGAAATGCTTGTAAAGTATGTTCACCGTTGGGAGGAAGTGTAGCATATAAAGGAATTAAAGGTTGTGTACCTGTTATCCACGGAGGACAGGGATGTGCAACTTACATTCGCAGATATTTAATAAGTCACTATAAGGAGCCGGTTGATATTGCCTCTTCGAACTTTAGTGAGGCGTCTACTATCTTTGGAGGAGAAGGCAATCTCAGCATGGCAATACAAAATGTAATTGCCCAATATAAGCCTGAAGTGGTTGGAGTTTGTACTACTTGCTTAAGTGAAACAATTGGTGATGACATTGGTCAGGCGTTAAGAAACTATAAAGCAAAAAACGCTGATGATCCGGACATTCCTGATTTTGTTTATTCTTCAACTCCAAGTTATCAAGGATCTCATGTTGACGGTTTTCATGAAACTGTAGCTGCAATAACCAGAACATTTGCAACTAAAGTAGAAATGAACGAAAAGGTCAATATTTTTCCTGGATTCATCTCTACTGAAGACTTAAGAATTTTAAAAAGTATCCTTGAAGACTTTGGTATTGATTACATCATGGTTCCTGACTATTCAGAAACACTTGACAATCCGGTATGGGATACTTATCACAGAATTCCTGATGGAGGAACTCCTGTTGAAGAATTAAAATTAATGGGTGGAGCCAAAGCAAGTATTGAATTTGGTCCTATCCTTAACAGAGGAAACTTAGCTGGAAGAATTAAAAATGAAAAATTAGCTTTAACAGGAGCTGAATATCTTGAAAAAGAGTTTGGTGTTAAAAAATTCACGATAAACATTCCTGTTGGAATCACTCAATCTGACGAATTATTTCAACTATTAAGTGATATAAGCGGAAAAGAAGTACCAACCAAATACACAATGCAGCGTGGTAGATTAATTGACTCTTACGCAGATGGACACAAATACGTATTTGGAAAGAAAGCGGTTGTTTACGGAGAAGAAGATTTAGTAGTTGCAATGGTAGGTTTTCTTGACGAGATAGGAGTTGAAGTAATACTAGCTGCATCCGGAGGAAATAGTGGATTGTTAAAGCAAAAAATTGAAGATAGTGCACCTGTTCATGGTAAATCAATTCAGGTTTTAGGTGACCTGGATTATGAAAAAATCAATGAAATGTGCATTGATATGAAACCTGATCTATTAGTTGGTAATAGTAAAGGATACTATATAGCACGTGAACTGGAAATTCCAATCGTAAGAGTAGGATTTCCAATCCATGACAGAATGGGAGGTTCAAGATTAAAACATGTTGCATACACCGGAGCTCAGGAGCTATTCGATAAAATAGGTAATGCCTTAATTGAATACAAACAAGAGAATTCTGAAATCGGTTGGAAATACATGTAAGATTTGCTTAAGACAAATCTATAACACACAATTATTAATTAACAGCATTAAAGATAAATGGGCATCAGGTCTTATGTCTTTATAATATACTAATACTTAAAAAGAAGAGGTATGATTGACTTTAAAAAACACCCCTGCTTTAACAAAGAAGCAAAAGGACAATATGCCAGAGTGCATTTACCAGTAGCACCAAAGTGTAATATTAGTTGTAACTATTGTAATCGTAAGTTTGATTGCGTTAATGAAAGTAGACCTGGTGTTACTTCAAATATACTTTCTCCTGAACAAGCAATTGTATATTTAACATCACTACGCGAAAAAATGCCATACCTTTCGGTTGTAGGTATTGCAGGACCTGGAGATCCATTTGCAAATCCTGAAGAAACAATGGAAACATTACGTCAGGTAAGAGCAAATTTTGAAGATATGATTCTTTGCGTGTCATCAAACGGACTAAACATAGCTCCTTATGTTGACGAATTAGCAGAATTACAAGTTAGTCACGTAACTATCACAATAAATTCTTTAGATCCAAAGATCCTTGAAAAAGTATACCGTTGGGTTCGCTTTGAAAAGAAAGGTTATTTTGGATTAGCTGGAGCTGAGTTACTATTATCTAAGCAATTAGAAGCTATTAAAAAACTAAAAGCCGCAGGTATTACAGTTAAAGCTAATGCAATTGTAATTCCGGGTATTAACGATACTCACCTTACTGAGTTAGCTGAAGGTTTAGCTAAGATGGGTGTTGACTTAATGAATACAATTCCATTAATTCCTGTAGAAGAAACTCCATTTATGGATCTTGAAGAGCCTTCTGCTGCTTATATGAAAGAAATCAGAAAAGGAATTGCAGAACACCTTCCTCCAATGACTCACTGTAGTCGTTGTAGAGCTGATGCTGCAGGTCTTTTAGGAAAAGATAGTACTGAAGCGATGGAATTATTATCAGAAGCTTCAAAAGTAAGAATTGATAAAGGAGATACAGCTGAACGTCCTTACGTAGCCGTTGCAAGTAACGAAGGTATTCTTGTTAACCAACACTTAGGTGAAGCTGATAGACTTTATATATTTAAAGAAACTCCAAACGGATATAAATTAGTTAACCAACGCGTTACTCCTCCTAAAGGAAACGGAGATAAGAGATGGGAAGAATTAGGAGAGATCTTAAGCGATTGTAGAGCTATTTTAGTTGGAGGAGTTGGTCCTAAACCTTCAAAAATTCTTGGACAATCAGGATTACAAGTAGTAGAAATGTCTGGTTTAATTGATCAGGGTATGGATGCTATTTACAAAGGAACTGAACTAAGAACTATTACAAAAGCAGAAAGCTTTAAGTGTGGTTCAGGATGTTCTGGAACGGGAACTGGTTGTGGTTGATTTTAAAATCAACCTAAACCTCACATTATTAAGATAACCATTTGTACAAAATAAACATTTTAAAATTAACCAATAAATTTACAAGATATGAAGAAGCCTGAATATCACATCTTGGTATGTAACTCATACCGTGTTGCCGGAGATGCGCAAGGATTTTGCAACAAAAACGGTGCTACTGATTTCATTCCTTACATTCAGGAAGAATGTAACGATAGAGGACTTGATGTTGCTGTAACTAGTACTGCTTGTTTAAACGTATGTAGTCAAGGTCCTATTATGGTAATCCACCCAAACAATTATTGGTATGGTCAGATTACTGAAGAAAAAATCGATGAAATTTTGGATGCTCTTGAAGAAGGCGAAGCTGTTGAAGAGTACCTAATTACAGACTAAATTTGTCAATTGTCAACAGTCAATAGTTATTGGCTTATTTTATCCCAATAACTATTGACCATTTATCTCATTTCAAGATGAACATCTTGATTTTGTAAATTGATTGTTCCGGATACTAAATACAAAGTCTTATGAAGCAATATCTGATAGATACCACGTTACGTGATGGAGAGCAAGCTGCTGGTGTTGTTTTTTCTTTAGAAGAAAAAATAAAGATTGCTCAAATGCTGGAGGAATTAGGAGTAACTGAAGCTGAAATAGGCACACCTGCAATTTCACGCGAAGAAGAAAAAGAGATAAGAACCATTGTTAATCAAGGTTTTTCTTTTGATTCGTTATGTTGGTCCAGAGCAACTGTTTCAGATATTATGGCTGCTAAACGTACCGGAGTAAGACGCATTAGTGTTTCTTTCCCTGTAAGTGATATTCAGTTAGCTGCTATCGGAAAAGATTACAATTGGGTACTTACTCAAATGGATATTATGCTTGGTTTAGCCTCTAACCACTTTGATTTTGTAGGTATTGGTGCTCAGGATGCATCCAGAGCTAATCCGGCCTTTTTACAAGAATACATTAACAAAGCTACCTTACTTGGAGTTAAACGTGTAAGATTTGCAGATACAGTCGGAATTATGAATCCATTCTCTGTTCATGAAATGATATCAGCTTACAGAACCCTATTCCCTGATATTGATCTTGAGTTTCATGCACATAACGATTTAGGAATGGCCACTGCAAATAGTATTGCAGCACTTCAGGCAGGATGTAACAGTATTGATGTTACAATAAACGGACTAGGAGAAAGAGCTGGAAATGCACCTTTAGAAGAGGTTGCTGCTGCTGCCAAATTTTCATTAAACCAAAACCTTGGAATAAACCTGAAAAATATTAACGAGGCTTGTCAATTTGTTGAAAAAGTCTCTAACAGAAAAGTAAGCCAAACTAAACCTATTACCGGAGAATTAATTACCAGTCATGAATCAGGTATACATTGCCGTTCATTACTAAACAATCCAATGAGTTATCATGCTTTTCATCCATCTGAAGTTGGAAAGGAATCTCAGTTTGTGATTGGAAAACATTCAGGCGTTGCCTCAATACTTGATGCTTTAGCAACTATGGGAATCCATATAAGTGCTGAAATGGGAAAAGAAATTTTACCTAAAGTAAAAAGACTTGCTCAAGACAAAAAAGAGAGCGTTAACAATGATGAATTAAAAGATTTAATAATGAGTTTGTAATATTATTATCCACCAATAATATAAACCTGGACCATTTATTATACGTAACCTTTGGCACCAAAAGAAAGGTTACACGCGAGATAAGCATTCGCTTTTCTCAATTTTTGAAAAAGTCTGTATTAGTGATTCCTTATTTGCTGGGGTGGCAAAAAGAAGTCTTAGTACAGACTTTTTTCTTTATATCCTTTCATATTTTTTAGAATTATCTTTAACTTTTGGTCGAATTAAAAATCACAACTGTTATTTAAATTGTAAAGTCTATTACACAATTTATTATAATTGATTTTTGTTGACATATAAAAAATCCCTATACTCGAGTTTAACCATGAAACCCTGTAACTTAACATATAGTGTACTTTTATTATTAATTTCTATCAGTACAATAAAAGCACAAAAAAAATCGACTCCATCAAATTTTTCTTACCATTATTCATTAAAAGAATTATCTGAGTTAACTATATCAACCGGTTCAATTAAACCTGAAAAAAGAAAATCTGCACCTTCTAATATTACCATCATAACAAAACAAATGATTGAAGAACGTGGTTACCAAACTCTGGTTGATATTTGCCAGGATATCCCCGGTTTTGATTTCATGACCTATAATGATGGTGGTGGAGAATATCCTACCTTTAATATGAACAGAGGGATTGGGGATGTAGGAAACTCTGAAATAATGGTAATGATAGATGGAATTATCCAAAACAATATAAGCTTTAACTGGTCGCAATTATGGACATATGAAAATATGCTTATCGATGTTGACAGAATAGAAATTATTCAAGGTCCGGGATCTGTAATGTATGGTGCTCAGGCTTTTTCCGGTATTATACACATCATTACTAAAAAAGAGATTAATGGAATAGAAACTAGTATCTTAACAGGTTCGCACTCTACTAAAAATGCGGAGATTTTCTTTGATTCAAGTCTAAATAAAGAAACAAAATTTTCACTGGCATTTCATTATTTTGATTCAGAAGGTGATGGAGGAAAAGACCGATATGATCCCGGAAATTATTTTCATAACATAAAGTTAACCAATACTTTATTGGCAAATTATGACTCTGAAGGAAATTATGTAACAAACCTTAGTAATCCTGATGGCGGAAAAAATATTGAAGATGGTTTTAATACAATAAATAAAAACTATTCAATACGTTCTAAATTAAATTACAAAAACAATGAGTTGGGATTTTTCATTTCTGATATGAAAAGAGCATATGGATCCTCCGTTGTTGCCTATGAGTACGATTTAAATGACATGGAAAATACAATGCATTATCGAAATATGCATTTATTTGCCAATAATCAAACTGATATAAACGAAAAGCTAAATCTACAATCTAAAATTGTATTTCGAACAACTAACATTATTCCCGACGGAGGTTTTAAGTATTGGTATCAATTTCCTTCATTACGAAAAAACTATGCATCTTATAGTTACCAAACCTACCTGGAAGAAAAACTGATATTTAACTACAATTACAACAATGACTTTTCTATTGGATTTAAAGGAAGTTTAAGTAATCAAAGCGACAGAATTATTTCTTTAGGGGAATACCCGGAAAGTAAGCATTCAACAAATTCATCCTGGGATATAGCCTCTGATGGAGAAGGAATTAATCAATATAAAAAATACGAAACTTATCTTGTTAAAGAAGTTGCTCTATACGCTTTATGGGATCATCAACTAAATAACTTCATTTCAAGTTCCCTGGGATTAAGATATGATTATAATTCTGAATATGGGAGTATTTTCAATCCAAGGTTGGCTATAGACTTTAGTAAAAATCAGGAATTCAACGCCAAACTCATTTATGGAAGAGCTTTCAGGCAACCGAGTATATTTGAACTTTACAGCGAATTTAGAGGAAATCCGAACCTTAGCCCTCAGAATATAAATACTTATGAAACAGAAATATCAAGCTTACTATTTAACGAGAAATTTTCAGCTAAGGTTAATTTGTACTATTCAATTATACATAATCTTATTGGAAAGGTCTCTGATAGTAGCATGCCATCAGGAGAGCGATTTGAAAATATCGGAATAAAAAAAATCGGAGGATTTTCTTATAATATTCTTTATCAATTTAATACCAACACAAGATTGTATCTAAACTATAATTATCTGACTGGTATTCAATCTGAAAAATTTTATGATATAGATAGAACTGCAAAACATAAAATAAATGGAGGTATTAATATCTCATTACTAAATCAAAAGCTCACAACTGATCTTAGATTTAATTATGTTGGAAAAAGGAAAGCACCCTTAACAAATACCTGGTTACAAACCTATAAAAATGGTTATGCACCCTCCTATTTTAAAAGTAATCTGGTGATTAGTGGCAAAGTATCAACCCATATTATGGCTAAATTAATAGTCAACAATCTATTCGACACTCAGTTTTATGGAGTTGGAAGAGAATCTGGTTCCGGATTTATTGATGATTACGACTATGATAACAATGTAAATCCTGATGGACTTATACCTTCATATCACCCACAACCCGGCAGAACAATATTTATCAACCTGACATACAAACTACACCAATAAAATTCCCCCCTATGAAAAGAAATCTACTTATACTTATAATTTTCATTACCAGTTTAAATGTATGGAGTCAAATATCAAAAACAGATATCCTGGGTGCATATATCTACAATTTTGCTGAATTATCCTCCTCACCAAAACAATCTGAACTTCCGTTTTATAACATTGTAGTAATAAGTGAAAACAAAGAGGTTATTTCAGAATTTAAACGAATGGAAAAAGAAACTTTCATCAAGAAAAAACCTATCAAATTAACTATTGCGCCAAATGCAAATCAAACAATGAATACTGCATGTTTGATATTTATAAGTGAGGAAAAATCAGATCTATATCCGGAAATATTCAGAAAAACAAGGAATACTGAAGCCTTACTTGTCACTGAAAATTATTCAGACAAAACCCTAATTATGCTCAATCTTTATAGTTCTGAAAACAAGGTGAAATTTGAAATGAACAAAGGCAATATCTATAGTCGTAATTTAGAAATTGATGATGAAGTGTTACTGATGGGAGGTAATGTTATAGATCTTGCAGAAATGTATGTTAACTCTCAATCGCAATTAAAAACTATTGATGCTAAACTCAATATAGTTCAAGATAGCCTGGGACAATTAGGAAAAGAATTGGTTAGTAATCAACAAGAAATTACAAATCAGCAAGAAAAACTTATAACACAAAAAAGCATTATCGAAAAACAAAATAATGAATATAACACCCTTACAAGCGCTATCTCAAACTACAAACAACAAATTGACCAGCATAAACAAGCATATATTAAAAGTGAACAAAAACTTGTAAGCTTTAATGATAGTCTGCAAAAATCAAAAAACATGCTGAAGGTTTATCAAAATCAAGTTGCTAAAAACCTGATAATATTAAAAACACAACAAGAAAACATAAATAAAAACCAACAAATATTAAGTGAAAAAAATTACATAATCAAAACCCAGAAAACATTAAATCTAATTTTTACAATAGGTATATGTTTTACTCTACTACTTTTAATTTTATTAATTAGGAGTCATCGAAATAAAATAAAGAAGAATGCTTTATTAAAACAGCAAAAAGAAGAGATTGAAGAACACAATCAGATTTTAGAAAAGAACAATAATCTGATAGAATCGATGATGGATGAGTTAAGTGAAAAAAACGAGGAACTACAAACTACACTAGAAGAAAATAAACGCATTCAGAATAAATTAGTACAATCAGAAAAAATGGCATCACTGGGTGTTTTATCTGCAGGTATTGCCCACGAAATAAACAATCCAATAAATTTTGTTTATGCAGGTATTAACAGTCTTCTGCGGGATTTTGAAGATATAGAACCAGTCATTAATGAAGTTAGTAAAATCGACGTAAACAGTACTGACTTAAAGAGCAAAATTGAACACATACAAAAACTCAAGGAGGAGAACTATTTTGATGAAGCACTTGAAGCTATTCCTGAAATAATCAAGGATATTAAACTAGGAGCAGACAGAACTGCTGAAATTGTAAAAGGTTTGCGGAACTTTACAAGAATGGATCAAAACATCTACGAAAAATTAAATATTAATCAAGGTTTAGACACCTCACTCCTATTACTAAAAAATAAATATAAAAACCGAATTGAAATTATTAAGAATTACGATTCTGAGCTCCCGGATCTTTTGTGTTATCCAGGTAAAATCAATCAGGCATTTCTAAATATTTTATCCAACGCTGTTGATTCAATTCATGATAAAGGAACAATCTGGATATCTACTCAAACCAATGAAGACCATATTGACATTTCTATTAAAGACGATGGATGTGGCATTCCTAAAGAAATTCAAAACAAAATATTTGATCCCTTTTTTACAACCAAAGCTGTTGGTGAAGGCACAGGACTTGGTCTTTCAATAACATTTGGAATCATTGAAGATCACTTTGGAACAATAGATGTTGTTTCTGATAAAAATATAGGTAGTGAATTTATTATCAAATTACCTTTAAATTAACTATTGCCAGTACCTGTTTTCAAAAGATTTTTAATAATTTTAGTACTCATTATCAAAAATCTTTCACTAAGCACTTTTAACTATGAGAAAAAAGATCTTATATGTTGATGATGAGTCAAGCAACTTAAGAATATTTAAAGATACTTTCAGAAGAGATTTTGAAGTATTTATTGCTGATTCAGGACAAAAGGCCCTAAGTCTGCTGGAAACTTCAATGGTAGACGTTGTAATTACAGATCAACAAATGCCTGGCATGACAGGTGTAGAGCTTCTCAAAGAAATCAATGAAAAATACCAAAACATTCCTCCCAACAGATTGATATTGTCTGGATATGCAGAGGATATTGAAATTGAAAAAGCATTTAAAAATTTCCGACTGTCTAAATTTATAAGTAAACCCTGGGATTACAATAAGCTAAAAGAAATCATTATTAATTCAATAAATGAATAGTTTTTTATAGCTTTAAATTAAAATCGAACAATTCTCTATAACAGTCTTTTGTTCCAAACTTAAACATGATGAGAAAATTTAACCTATTATACGTTGATGATGAACAAAGTAACTTAAGGATTTTTAAAGATACTTACAGAAGACGTTTTAATATATTCACAGCAGCTTCAGCAAAAGAAGGAATTGAGATTATGGAGAATAATTCTATCGATCTAATTCTGAGCGATCAACGCATGCCCGAAATGACAGGAGTTGAGTTATTAAAATATTCATTCCATAAATTCCCCAAAATAAACCGAATATTAATTACCGGATATTCTGATATTGATGCTGTTGAAGACGCTATAAATAAAGCTCGAGTATTTCAATATGTTCAAAAACCCTGGGATGAAGGTACTCTTTTAGATATTATTAGTGATGCCTTAAGAGTTTATGAACTTGAAGAAGAAAATGAAAAGCAAAAAAAAGAGCTGGAAATTGCAATAAAAAAAGCAGAAGAAAGTGACCGGTTAAAAACAGAATTTATATATAATTTATCTCACGAAATAAGAACTCCCATGAACGGTATTATTGGATTTTCTTCTTTACTGGATAATCCGGAAATCAACGATCGAGATAAAAGAGAGTTCATAAAAATTATTCAAAACAGCTCAAACAGATTATTGCAAATAATAGATAATATTCTCGCAATCTCTGAACTAGTTACCAATCAGGTAAAGGTACTCAAGAATGAAATCTACCTTAATAAGCTTTTATCAGAGTTATACTCTCTATTTGAACGAAAAGCCCGAAATAGAAATATTGAATTTGTACTTAAAACAGGATTAGAAAACAACCATGACTTAATACTTACCGACAGATCTAAATTAAGTACTATTATAAATAACCTTTTAGACAACGCATTTAAGTTTACAGAAAAAGGAAGGATTGAACTTGGATATAAGCAGTTTGATTATAAAATAGTAATTTACATTAAAGACACTGGCGTAGGTATCAGTGGAGAAAATCTGGATTCTATTTTTCAAAAGTTTACTCAAGAAGAAAAAGAGATCTCAAATAAAGTTGATGGTTTGGGTTTAGGATTAAGTATAGCTCAGGAAAATGCAAAACTAATAGATGCAAAAATTTTGGTTGAGTCACAAAAAGGTCATGGATCTACATTCAGACTTGTTTTTCCATATGTTATTCCTGAATCTACAATAAAGTCTAATATTGATAAAGAAATATCTACAGTTTACAGTGAAACCAGCACCAAATTAAAAGTATTAATTACCGAGGATGAAGAAATTAATCTCTTCTACCTGAATACTATTATAAATAAACTTGCCAAATCAGAAGTTGATGTATTACATGCAAATAATGGCAAAGAAGCAGTCGATATTTGTAATAGCAATCCTGACATTGATATTATTTTTATGGATATTAAAATGCCAGTAATGGATGGTTATGAAGCATCTAAATTGATTAAACAAAAACATCCAGATATCCCAATTATTGTTCAAACTGCATATAGCACCGAAGAAGACAGAATCAGAGCTTTTAATTGCGGATGTGATGATTTTATATCAAAACCAATTAAAATACAAGTGCTTGATTCTGTTCTAAATAAATTTTTCTATACTAAAAAGACTTACAATCAAGTAAAAGGATAGTTTTATAGTCATACAATTACTCTAATTGTATGACTATAGCAGATTTTGCTTTTATATTGATAAGGTTTAAATCATTAACAACTCTTCCGGTTATAACATTAGTTCCTTTTGAATATTTACTCAATTTTTCAGAATATCTGGTAGTATTCACCTTTTTAGCTACTTTATTGTTATTAAGAATAACCATCACACAATCATCACCTGTATATCTAAAATACACATATATGCCATCAGCAGGAATAAAATGTAATGTTTTACCAACTTTCAAGGCCTCTGATGTTTTTCTATAATTAAGTAGCTTTTTGAGATAATTAAAAACCTCATTCTGCTCTGGAGAACGTCCTTCTTTTACAAAGGCATTAATACTATCTTTTGTCCATCCTCCGGGAAAATCTTTTCTGATTTTGCCATGACCTTTATATCCATCTCCATCCATTAAAATCTCTGTACCATAATATATTTGAAGAATCCCTCTTGTGGTTATGGAATAGGTTAAAGCCATTTTAAGCTTATCTTTATCTTTTCCTACAAACTCGTATATCCTACCCTCATCATGGTTATCCGGAAAAACAACCATATTTAACGGATTCGGATATAAATGATCGTCAGCCAATGTATTATATAACCTTGACAGGCCTTGTTCCCAGGTATCTTCTTCGTTAAAGGCCTTTTTAATCGCATCCTGCATTGGAAAATCCATTAAACTAGGTAAATGAGAATTGAACCCATCTTTATTAGGAAAGTCTTTTTGCCAATAACACAGTTTTGATGGTTCGGTAATCCATGATTCTCCAACAATATTGAAATATGGATATTCCTTTAAGATTTTTTGTGTCCACTCAGCCATTCCATGTTTATCAGGATATGGATAAGTATCCATTCTAATGCCACCAAGCCCCGCATATTCAATCCACCAGATACTGTTTTGAATCATGTAAGTCAGCATAAACTCATTTTCTAAATTCAAATCAGGCATAGTAGTATCGAACCAACCTTTTACTGAAAGATCTTTATCATATTTTGACACATAAGGATCAGATATTGTGGATAACCGATAATTTGAACGTGTAAACTCAGGCCATTGGTTAATCCAATCACTCATAGGCAAATCATTCATCCACCAGTGATTACTTCCACAATGGTTAAAAACCATATCCATAATCATTTTTATCCCACGCTGCTCGCACTCTTTAGTCAGTTCTTTAAACTCTTCATTGGAGCCTAAACGTGCATCTATCTGATAGAAGTCGGTGATGGCATAACCATGGTAAGATGAACTTGGCTGGTTGTTTTCTAAAACAGGATTTAACCAGATGGCAGTATAACCCATTTCCTGAATATAATCCAAATGGTCAGATATACCTTTTAAGTCACCACCATGCCTGCCATAATCCTTTTTGCGGTTCGCTTTTTCTGTCATTTCAGGAAGCGAATCATTGTCTGGATTTCCATTGGCAAAACGATCAGGCATAATCAGATACATAGCATCCTCAGAGCTAAAGCCTTTTCTGCTTGCTGAACCCTCATCTCTTTCATTTAAAACATAGTCAATTGATTCAATGACTTTATTTCCTGATTTCAGTTGAATTTGAAAAGTTCCAGCTTTGGCCTCATCTGAGATTAATAAATCAACAAATTGATAATTGGGATTTTCAGCTTTATGTACCTGTTGTATAGAAACACCTTTATAATCAATGGAAACATCATATTTTGAAAGATCATTTCCATAGATCATAAGTTGTAAGTGAGGATCTTTCATCCCAACCCACCAACTCGATGGCTCCAGTTTTTTAATTACACTCTTATTTTTTGCATCTATATTTGTCATGTGCGACATTAGAATTAATACTATTGTAAATACAAACCAGTGTTTATTTTGATTCATTATATATTAATTGAAGTTAAAAAATTCTTGATCAATTCTATAATTCAAACTACTAACATTATATCCTATTCTATCTCCTTCTAATAACCATCTATGTTATTAAAATACACTTCGAAGTCTTTGGAAATACATTCTATTTTCTTCCATACCTCTTCGAATTGTTAATAATCCTATTCTATCTCTTCAGGTATTCATCTATCTCTTTCAATTGGTCTTCTATGTCCTTCATATTGCCTTCGAAGTCCTTCAAATTGGCTTCGAAGTTCTTCAGATAGGTTTCTATGTCTTTAATATTTGTTTCGAAGTGTTGATAATGCTGCTCAACATTTATTATTAGACGAAAAAGAGAGCATGTCGTTTTTTCAACACGCTCTCTTTTAAAATGTACCTACTTTTTGAGCAACTTAAACACTCTATATCCATCATTATCTCCAATTAAATGGATCAGATAGATGCCTTTGGGAAATTGACTTATAACAATTTGAGGATTGGATGCATCAACTCTTGTTTCAAACATTAATGCTCCGGTTATTGATGTTACTTTGATTCTTCGTAATGGTTTTGAGCCAGTTAATATATTTACCTTATCCGATGCAGGATTTGGAGCAATATTAGCATCTTTAAAATAAGTTGGATCACCAATGGATGTATGAGGAATAAAACCATTCAATTTCTTCTTACTAAATAGAATAAATTGTCCCGGATCTAAAGTATAAGGCATATCCATATTACTAACATTCACACTATCTCCATCGAAATAGCTGTACCAGTAACCTGTTGAATTAAAATTTGGTTTAATAGATTGTGATACCACATCAAAATTACCTATCAACCTTACATCTGAATCCGTTAAGTTTAGCGCAATAAGCTTAGTTTTGGAAGCTACACTCATTGAAAAATTAGTTGTTGAAAATATCGGTTCTGTCTTTTTTAAGTTGATCATCCGGCTATAAATATCAAATAAATCTTTACGGTTCTCATCTTCGTAATATTCCCATTTTATTGGCTTTCTACTTAAGCGACAATCATTACTTACAGATAAATCTTCACAGGTATTAATACTATAATCATACCCTAACTCACCAAACTGCCAAATCATTTTAGGTCCGGGGATTGATATTAAAAAGGCAGCTGCAGCCTCGGTTCTATCTAAAGCTGTTGCAATATCTGTAACGTAATAATCTCCTGATGAATTTCCGTATTGCTCATTTTTGTACATGATACGTTCCTCATCATGACTCTCCATATAGTTAATGATATGAGGATCATTCCAACCACGTTCCTTATATGAAGCCCATGCAAAATCAGAATCATCAAAGCCCATAGTTGCCTGATTAAAATTATGGTTATGATTACCCCAAAGCAAAATACCATGATTGGCTAAAATCCTTTCTTCTGAATTATCTGAAAGATGTTCAAAAGCCACTATTGCATCAGATTTTATAGACCAGATTTCATCTGCCATTCGTGTTAAAATATCTATTCTGCTTTGATCAAAATTACTGGCCCAGGAATCTGCAGGATATGACGTATTGGTAAACCCTTTTGTGAAATCGAATCTAAATCCATCCAAATTAAATTCACTCAACCAAAATGAGCAAATACTATCAACCAATTCCTGAGTATCTAAACTTTCGTGATTAAAATCATATCCCCATTGAGCATCCGGATTTAGCATGTTATGATCCCGATTATACCAAGGATTATTTACTGCCGGTTTTCCTCCATCTAAGTACATACGAGCAAATGGTGACTGACCAAATGAGTGATTTAACACCATATCCATTAAAACTGCAATACCATTCTGATGGCAGACATCTATAAATTCTTTATAATCATTTTCTGTTCCGTATGCTTTATCCGTTGCAAAATAAAACGATGGATTATACCCCCAGCTATCGTTTCCTTCAAACTCGTTAAAAGGCATTAACTCAATGGCATTTATTCCCAACTCTTTAAAATATTCAATGGAATCAGTTACTGTTTTGATATCTCCATTAGTCGTAAAATCTCTGATATGTAGTTCATAAACAACCATTTTTGTTACTGCAGGACTGGAAAAATCAGATACTTGCCAGTTATATTCTTCTTTATTTATGATAAAAGTAGAGGCTATTTCTGAAGTCATGTCATAAGGATAAGCCATTAATCCCGGATAGATATCTTCAGTAATATATTGATCCAACGGATCTAATGTTTTATTGGTATAAGGATCTGCGATACGAACATTTCCATCAATAAAAAACTGAAAAGCATATTCCGTATTGGTATCAAGAGAATTAAGCGTCAACCAAAAATAATCGCCATCTTTCTTCATCTGATAATCATTGGAAATTTGCCAATTATTAAAGCTTCCTACTAAATGTACAAACTCTTTATCCGGCGCAAACAAAACAAATGTTACACTTTGATCTTCATTTACATTTACTCCTCTTTTTAAATTCGCTGGCATTGTTTCCTCTACAACATCCCCCCTAACAAAAAATGTTATTTCATCAGAAACGGTTGCACTACCGTCTGTGGCTTCTGCTTTGATCGTATAACTTCCTGAAGCCCCAGCTGTAATTGAACTTGATAAAGAACTGGAACTCACAGATTCTGATTCAACATCATTTACGTAAATGATAATTCCAGTAGCATTTGTTGCACTTACTTCAACAGGTACAGAAGCACCTTCTGCATAAATAGAATTTTCACCTGGTGCATTAATTGTTACGGTAAGATCATTCGTGCTAACATCCACAAAAATATCTCCTCCTGCACTTGTTTTTCCCTCCAAACTACTATCAGAAGATCGAAAAACAAAAGCCAGCTTCTCAATTTTTTCACCTGCCGGAACTCCGTAAAATTCTCTTATCGAAGGTGATAATTCAAGTGTAAAAACATCATTTCCTATGCTGGTTAGTTTACAGGCCTCAATATTAACACCCCAGTCTGATTTTACATATTTCCAATCAGAGGTTGATGTACTTTGATCAGTGATAACTCCGGTATGTGCATAAACATCTCCAGTGTAACCCATTAGACCATGACTTCCTTCTGCTGCATTAAATGTAATGGTGACAGATTGATCATCGTATGGAGGACTTGGATTAGTTGTTACCTGAGCAGTAACAAACATCACCGAAAAGCAAAACATTATTAGTAAATACAATCTATTCCTGTTCATATCTTAATCTTTATATTCTTTTTAATATTTTACCTGATATAGCATTCAATAATATATTACTGGAACTTATCTCTTCATTTGTAAGTAGATCCTTATATTTTTCACCTGATGGTAATTCATATTCATAAGGATGATCTCCTGCATTTAACACCACCAATATTTCCTCATCTTGAAATGACCTTGTATATGCCAGTATTTTGCCATTAGCTGTCACAAAATCTATATTTCCTGAAGACAAAACATCTAAGTTGTTGTTTCTAATGGCACATAATTGTTTATAGTATTTATTCAGATCTTTATTAAATCCTACTTCTACAAACTCTTGAGGCTTATCAAGCGTGCTATTAACATTTTCTGGTTCAAAGTCAAATTCAGGCCACCAAAGAGGTTTACGACAATCCGGATCATCACCTCCCCACATTCCCATTTCATCTCCATTCCAGATATGAGGTGCTCCAACATTTGTAAACTGATGCATTAAATAAAGCTTCAAGCGCTCATAGGTTTCAGCATCTGGCTTACTGGTAATATATGTAGAGTCTGCTCTTGAATTGGCATTATACTTATACTTGTTTTTGTTGGCAAACGATGTAAGTAGTCGTGGTGAATCATGCGTTGCTGCCACATCCATCATTGCTTGAGCTGTTTCATCATTAAGTCTGTTCCATTGAAATTTTAAGCTATCCACAAACTGTGCGGCATCAATTTCAAAATCGGTCTTTGCAAAAAAGTATCTTGCCGGACGGTATATCTGATAAAACATAACTGCATCAAATACATCTCCACTTACATAAGGAACCGGATTCATAAATGTATCAGGCCATTCTTCCCACCAGATTTCACCTACCAAATAAGCTTCGGGATTAACTGATTTAACAAAATTGCGATAGTCTCTCCAAAAACCCATCGGTATATGATCAGCTACATCTAAACGATATCCATCCAATCCTTTTGATGTGTCTCCATCTGGAGCTAACCATCGTTTGGTAACCGCAAAAATATGTTTCTTTACATCTGGGTGCAGATCGCCTTCGTAAGGGTGACCCGGTTGATGATCTTTAGGTGCATTTATCTTTTCTAGTGCAGGTAAACTTTGAATATTCAACCAGCCTTCGTATTTAAATTCGTTTTCAGGAGTATTGGGATCATCAAAAGAATTGATGATATACCAATCCTTATAGGGTGATTTTTCCTGATTTTTTACAATATCCTGCCAAGCCCAAAACTCAACTCCGGTATGATTCCAGGAATAATCCAATACAACTTTAATATTTCTTTTATGTGCTTCTTCTATAACTTTAAGAAACATTTGGTCTGCTGAAGTCCATTTCCAGGTTGAAGGATCCACGGGATTTTCACTTTTTATAATTTCTATATCCCCCTTTGGATCTGGTCCAAAATTGACATCGATATGTCTGTAGTTTCTGGCATCATATTTATGTAATGATGGCGCATCATTCAAGGGATTAAAATAAGTGGCAGTTATGCCTAAGTCTTTTAGATAGTCAAGTTTGTTTAATACGCCTTGCAAATCGCCTCCATAACGACGAAGTTGAAGGTTACTGTAAAAATCCTGAGCTGTTTGGTCAGTCCAGGCTTCCTCTTTATACCATTGTTGCGTCCATGGTGTAACACTCCAGTTTTCCGGGGTCTTTATAAAATTGGATGAGCTATAAATTGTTTCAGGGGTAGGATCATTTAAGGTATCTCCGTTACTAAATCTTTCTACAAAAATTTGATACCAAATGACATTTTTAGCCCAAGTTGGAGGGGTCGTAATTTGATTAGATTTTATGCTGGCTTTTTGCGAAGTAGGGTTACAAGCACTTGTTATAAGAAAAATTATCAAAAATAAGTAGATAGATTTCATGAGTATTGTTTTTACAAATTAAAAAGCCGCCACTAAGGGCGGCTTCATATAAATTATTGTTTTATTGGTTATTCGAATACTCCTGTTTCAGTACTAAAGTTCAATTTAACATGTTGGCCTGTTAAAATAGGAGCTGCAGCCTGATCATTACCTGTACCTCTGTATTCAATACCTCCAGGATAAACATTAAACTCAGCCTGCCACCAATCTACAACATTGCCATCTGCATTTGTTAGCGTTGTTGCTGTTACATACATTCTTGCATTATCATCAGCTACTGCTGCTGGAGAAACAAGTATCTTAGCATCTGCAGGATCTGGAGTAAAAGCAAATACACCTGTTGTCCAGTCTCCAAAAGCAGTACCCATACCATAAACTGCAGGATCTGTAATTTGCACAGTATTGTTTAACAAATTCACTACAACCATTTTATATCCTTCAGTTCCTATTGGAATATTATCCCCTCCTTTACTCCATACTCCTTCAGCGTCACCATTATCTCCTGTTTTACCAAACTCACCACCATCCCAGGCTTTTGATGAATTCAATTTCAATTCTGAACCTGCATCAAACCATACAATTTTCCAGAAAAGGTGGGGGTTACTGTGAACTGGAATCATTTCGATTGCATTATCCCAGCTCCAGCCAACAAAACTACCGATCATGTACATTGCAGTTGGGAATACTGGAACAGCCTCAATGGTGTATATTCCTTTGTTAAGATCTAATGTAATAGTATATGCCTCATCAGCTCCATCGAAAGCTATATTGGTATTCTTACCTTTTGGAGCTAGTATGCCAGAGTTTCCTTCAGAATCCGCATCTGCCCAATCCAAGCCGTCCCAATTTTGCTGATTTATAAATTTAAATGCAGCTCCATCTTTAAGGGGCACTTCAATTGAATATATACCTTCTGATTTACGAGTCATTTCCGGCGCTGTTCCAGGACTCCATGCAGGATCAACAGCATTATAATCACCAACAAGGTAAATACTTGGATAGTCACTAACATAACTATCATAAGCTTCTATAGTTAAATTACTATTAACAAAATCAGCAGTAACAACATACCAACCTGTTTCTCCAGTAAATTTAAAGTTGCCTTCTTCATCTCCGGCAGCAACAATATTATCTGATAATGTAGCAAATTTACCAACGTTATAATCAAAACCACTGCTTTCTTTTGCATCAGAAAACTGGAATACACCATCTTTAGTAAGTTTTAAATACTTTGTAAATACATCATCTTTACCATATGCAGCAAGACCATCTGTTACTTCTGATGAAGCAGTAGCCGATCCATATATATACAATTCTGTTGGAACTGCCACATCCAAATAAGGAGTAACTGTAATTATAACTGATCCAGAATAAAGATCATCAAGATCCTCGTTTGAAGCGGCTTTGATTCTTATGTCAAGTTCAACCGGCACTGCAGGTGCATATCTTCCTGATATCAAAGTATTTAATTCACCTACTTTAATTGATTTAGTAGTCACAGAAACTCTATCGAACTCCAATGCATTTGCAAATCCATTACCTGCTGCATCAACCTGCACATAGTATCTTACTCCAATAGGATCAGCATAAGTAGCTTCAGACCAACTTAAATCTACAACGGTTTCAGCTTCATTCTTTTTAGCAAGAACAACATCTATTTCGGCTGTTAATTCGTCAAGAACTGGTGCCGTTCCTTGAACTGGCTCAGTTACACTTGGCTTTTCAAAATCGTCTTCACAAGAGATAAAAAGAACAGCCAACAGTGATATAAATAAATATTTAAGATTCTTCATTTCTATTTGATTTTACCAGTTTGATTAATAAAGTCAAGTTCTATTGTCTGAGTACCTGCATTAATACTAAACCTTTCCTGATCATCTCCAGCCTCTCGATATTCAATCTTGCCATCAAGGAAAATAAATTCAGCATGCCACCAGTCTGCAGCAGAAATATAAGGGTGAGTCACATGCAGTCTTAGTTCTCCCCCTAATAAACTCTTAGTTAAATACATCGTCTTATTTTCTGCATCAAGTTGAAATTTATTCTCATCAATATCAGAATCTGTTGGCCAGGCACCAACGTTATCTCCACATATATAAACGTTAGCAGGTTCTATCAACAACTTATTATTTGCTAAATCAACACCAACAGTGTAATATCCGGCAGTACCAGGAACAGGAATATCTTCGCCGCCGTTGTCAGCTGTAGCAATAGAGTACTCACCACTAACAGGATCTCCAACTTTGCCCATTACTCCCTTAAAATCAACATCAGAGCAAATCTTAAATGTACCTGTAGCTTCCATCCAAACAATTATCCAATTATCATCTGGTTCACTATGAACTTTGTTAAGTCTAAGCTTATTATTCTGAGCAATTCGACCAACACCATCTCCGTATAAATAAAGCGTATTTGGCGCAAATAAAATATCTAAATAAGGAGTGGTTTTGAAGTTTACAACAGAAGAATATAATGTTTCTACTCCTTCCAAAGAGTTAGTAACCACTCTTGCATATACATCAGCTTCCTCGTCTACAGGTAAAAGAAGTGATTCAGTTAATAATTCATTAAGGGCTCCAACAGAAAATGTAAAGGCATTATTAGCAGCATCAACATCAAAAGTAACAGGACTTGAAAAATCAGAAGTTGCTGAAAATTGAAGTGTGTTTGTTACAACAATATCTACGCCGTATGAAGCAGGAGTATACGTTATTTGAATTTCTTCTGCTTTTGTTGCTTTTGATATAGCTAAAGTTGATCCAAACCCGCTAATATTAGTAGCTGGTGTATAATTGGAATCATTCAACTTCAGAATATCATCATCTTCGCACGAAAAAACACTTACAGCGAGGAGTAATATTAGTATATATTTTATGTTTTTCATATTACGTCTTTTTTTAATCTATTAATAACCTGAAATATTTGATAGATTTGGATTAGCATTAATATCTGACGAAGGAATAGGGAATACATTGTATTTAGCCCCAGTAGATTGACCGTCTACAACAGCACCTTTCCATGGCCACACATAATCACCTCCTGTTAATTTTCCGAAACGAATTAAATCAGTTCTTCTGTGACACTCCCAATATAGTTCGCGCCCTCTTTCATCAAGAATAAAATCAAGATTTAGATCAGCTTCATCAATATTTCCTGAATCATCTCCGTATGCTCTTTCTCGTAATTCATTTATGTATCCAACTGCTGTAGAAACATCACCACCAGTTCCACCTCTTAATACTGCTTCTGCATACATTAAATAGAAATCAGCTAAGCGAAAAAGAGGAAAATCAGTATCAGGAAATGAGAGATTTGATCCCACTTCACCTGTTGAAGTAATATTTTTGAACTTACGAAGCGCATATCCATGTCTAAAATTGAAAATATCTCCAATTTCATACTCCTGACCTTCTGTAAAAAACATTCCTCTCATATCAGTTCCTGTAACATCAGGGAAAAGGTTTACAAAAGCTTTTGTAGTTCTGTTACCACCCCATCCTCCATCAATTCCTGACTCACTTGCTGGCATATCTCCTCCTACTGTTGAATGGATGATGAAAGTCATACCACCCCAGGTTTGAGTACTGTTTCCATCTGATGTAATAGGAAAAATAATCTCATTAGTTCTAAGGTGATTATCTGCAAGGAACAAGTTTTCATAATTTGCTTCAAGAGAGTATCCGCCATCAATAATTTTGTTACAATAAGTAATTGCTTCAGTATATTTAGAAGTTCCGATATAAACTTCAGCGTTTAAATATAGTTTAGCAAGTATAGCCCAGGCTAAACCTTTGTCTGCTCTACCATATTCATTTGTACCCGGATCAGCTAATTCTGATTCAATATCAGTAAGTTCAGATTCGATATAGTTAAATAATTGTTGTTGTGTTGCCATCTCCGGAAAGAAAAATGAACCTATTTCATCATCTTCGGTAACAAATGGACCACGGCCAAACATATCTAGCAAATGATAATAACTTAAAGCTCTTAAAGCTCTGGCCTCATCACTAAAAGCCTTATACTCTGATTGACCTGCAGTTAGTTTAATCAGGTTATTACAATATGCTATTTGAAGCGTAATACGATAATACATTGCTGTAACAAACTCATTTGAACTATTCCAGTCCTGATCGTGTAAATCTCTTAAGTTACCATCATTCCATGCACAAATAGCTTCATCAGTTGGAAGTTCCTGGTGGTTCCAAAGTAATCTTAAGTAAGACGAGAATCCTCCATTAATACTGCTGATATCCGGATCTGCATCAACACCAGTTTGACCTCCTAAAACTAAACCTGCATAACATTTAGCGAGAAGCTGCTTATAAGAATCAGCATCTGTTAATACATTCTCACCGGTTTTTATATCCTCATCCAGAGGTAGGGTATCCAAATCATCGGTACATGATACAAATGCAAATAATAATGCAAATGCAATCATGATATAATTTGTTTTAAAATATTTCTTATTCATAATTAAAAACATTTATCAATTAAAAATTTACATTTAATCCAAACAAGAATGTTCTTGGTCTTGGATACACATCATTGTCAATTCCGCCATTAACTTCCGGATCTAATCCACTATAATCAGTTATTACCAATGCATTTTGAACAGTTGTATATGCTCTTACATTTAAATTAAATCCTAAAAGTGGTTTTAACATTTTAGTGAAATTATACCCCAATGTGATGTTATCAACTCTAAAGAATGAAGCATCTTCAAGGAAATAATCAGAATACTGTTGAGCAGTTTCAAATTGAGATTTATTGATTTCTGAAGGCATATTGGTTAAATACTCATTCACAGTCATTTCCTGGTAACGACCACCAACAATAACATTGTTGTAGATTTGACCACCAATACCTATTCTACCATTAAAGCCAAAATCAAAATCTTTGTATTTCAAGTTAGATGAAAATCCCATATTATAATCCTGTGCAGGATCTTCAGCATAATACTTATCGGCTGTTGTAATCTGGCCATCTTTATTTCTATCTACATAAAGACCTTCAATAGGTTTACCGTTAGCGTTATAAACTTGCTCATACACATAGAAAGTATTCAAAGGATGCCCAACTGCATTGATTTGAATAGTATTACCTACACCAACACCACTAATATCTCCGGTTTCAACTCCTCTGTAATCAGGATCATCATAATTTGTTAAACGGGTAATTTCATTATTGTTATAAGCCAGGTTAAACCCAACTTCCCAGAACAAATCTTTCTTTTCTAAAACAACTGCATTGATTGAGAACTCAAATCCATTATTTTCCAAATCACCTACATTTGTTAACAGTCTGTCGGTAAAGTTTGTACCTGCTGGTACCGGAATCGTATTTAGCAGATCTTCTGTTTTACGCTTATAAACATCAACAGTTCCATAAATTCGGTTATTAAAGAACCCATAATCCAAACCAACGTTGTAAGTCGTTGTTTTTTCCCATTGTAAACCAGCATCATATCCATCAGGTCTTATCAAAGTATAAAACTGATTTCCAAATTGATATTGTGTTCTTGAATCACTTAATCGGTATGTTCCCATGTATGGATAGTCACCACTATTTAGCTCTTGCTGACCAGTAATACCATAACTTAAACGAACTTTAGCATTACTTACTACATCGATATTTTTAAGGAATGATTCTTCACTAACTCTCCAGGCTAAAGCTGCAGAAGGGAATGTTCCCCATCTGTTATCTTTGTGAAATCTTGATGAACCATCCTGACGTAAAGTTGCAGTTAAAATATACTTATCCTTAAATGTATAATTAGCTCTACCAAAGAATGAAACCAGGTAGTTTTCTGTCTCATTTTTAGAATCCTCTATTGTTGCATTTGTTCTGTCAACTTCAAAAGCTGAAGATTTTGACCAGAAATGTTGCCACTCATAACCTCCCATTACATTAATCTTACTATCTAATGTTGGAAGATCTTTGTTATAAGTAAGATAGAAATCTAATAATTCATTCTTTTTCTCCTGAGTATAATCTCTTTTTACTCCTGACGAAGCTGTTTGTACCCATGCTGCATCCAAATCGGTAATCACATCACCATCACTATCAGAGTAATCATAACCTAATTTCATACTAACTTTTAAGTCTGGTAAGAAATGTAACTTATAATCTGCCTGGAAGTCTGCAATAATTCTTGATACATCAGAAAGATCTTCTTTTTGTTGTAATTGTGCAACAGGGTTACGTGTTCCATTCACGTTTCTTGAACCATCGCTCATTAACCAGGTAGTGTATCCACCGTAAATTCCAGTATTATTAAAAACAGATTGAGTCGGATCAAAACGAAGCGCACTTCCTATAGCACCCTTATCAGCGAATCTATTTTCAATCGCCATATACTTTGCACCTATATTAATTGTTAAATGATCATCTAATAGGCTTGGATTTATATTTAAAGTACCTGTAGTTCTTTGCATTTCTGAAGTTTGCAAAATACCATTTTGATCAGTGTAACCAGCTGAAACTCTAAATGGAACATTTTTGAATGAACCACCAATTCCAACATTATGCTCATGTCCTGTTGCATCTCTGTAAATTTCATCTTGCCAATCAGTTGAAGCACTACCTAACAAATCAGGGTTTACAGAAGAATTATTAACAGCTCTTTCATTAACGAGAGTTCTATACTCATCTGCACTCAAAACGTCAATAGTCTCTTTAATTTTACCAATTGAAAACTTAGAGTCGTAAGTAACTTTTATTTTTTGACCAGCTTTACCTTTCTTTGTTGTAATAAGAATTACACCATTAGAAGCACGAGATCCGTAAATTGCTGTTGCTGATGCATCTTTTAATACAGTAAATGTTTCGATATCATTAGGATTTAATGAACTCAATACATTACTCATACCATCAATACCCCTGTTATCCAAAGGCATTCCATCAATTACAATCAGTGGATCATTACTTGCAGACATGGATGAACCTCCACGAATTCTGATAGTAGATGCAGAACCTGGAGCACCTCCATCACTTACAATCTGTACTCCGGCAATCTTACCTACAATAAGATCTTGTGGTGATGTTGTTGAACCCTGGTTAAAATCATCCGATTTTACAGTAAAAACAGATCCTGTAGCATCTTCTTTTCTTACCTGTCCATAACCTACAACAACCACCTCATCCATACCGATTACATCTGGCTGTAAAGCAACATCTAATTTTTCTTGAGTGGTAATTACTATTTCTTGAGTGGTATACCCTATGAACGAAAAAATAAGAGCATCACCGGATTTTGCAGTTAATGTATAATTACCATCGGGAGTGGTAATTGTACCTGATGTAGTATTTTTTATGGCTACTGTTACTCCAGGTAAAACATCTCCAGTACTAGCGTCACTAACAACACCAGTAATTGTCATTTCCTGAGCCAAGAGACTGCTTGTTATTAAGAACAAACCAGTCAGTAGCAGAAAGACTTTGTTTAAACGAAATGATTGAATCATAAAACTAAAGATTTAACAGTTAAAAAACTTGTTTAATTTTTTAAAAACTAATTTTTTGGATTTTAATAGGATTTTCATTTTAAAATTAACAAACACCTTATTGTGCCGTCATTTTACTTTTAAATGGACATTACAAATCTATATGAAAAAAACATATGATTTAAACATTTCTTAACACTACAAATGCAATTATTGACACTTTTTAACGCAAACGTTTGCGGTGTCGTTTGCGATGTCGTTTGCAAAACAACAATATGTTGTACAACATATTTCCCACCCCACATTTATCGAATATTTTGATGTTAAAGACAGTTGTTTCATCCCCAAAAGCATCAAATTATTGAAGATTTTATTGATATTGCGCAAAATTTAATCAGGTTATAGTATATTTAAACTATATCTAAATCGCACTACATATATATAAAATGGCTCAGCACCAAATTACCATAAAGGATATTGCCAAAATGCTTGGCATATCTGCATCTACAGTTTCCAGGGCATTAAAAGATCATCCAGATATTAGTCCAAAAACAAAAAGGATGGTACAAGCATTTGCCAGTAAAATGAATTACAGGCCAAATGCCTTAGCCTTAAATTTAAGACGAAGCAAGACAAATACAATTGGCATTATTATTCCTGAAATTGTACATCATTTCTTTTCGTCAGTACTCTCAGGTATCGATAAAGTTGCCTATGCAGCTGGATATAATGTAATGATCTGCCAATCTAATGAAGACTACAATCGAGAGGTTATTGACGCTCAAGCCTTGTTGGATAACAGAGTAGATGGAGTATTAATGTCTGTAAGCAAAACTACATTTCAATTTGATCACATCCGAAACTTAATTGACCATGGTATTCCTGTGGTATTTTTCGACAGAGCACCGGAAGAAATAGACGCCGATAAAGTTTTTATTGATGATTATGTAGGTGCCAAAATTGCCACACACCATTTAATTGCCACTGGATGTAGAAACATCCTCCATTTGGCAGGTCCTCCGCATTTATTAATTGGACAAAAAAGAAGAGATGGGTACATAAAAGCGCTTGAAGAAAATGGCATTCCTTATAATCCTGACTTTGTAATAAAATGCGATACCAGAGATGATGTTTTTGCAAATGCAGGTAAGATATTACAAATGGCTAACCAGATTGATGGAATATTTGCTGTAAACGATTCAACAGCAATAGCTGCAATGCAAGTATTAATTAAAAACGACATTAGAGTTCCTGAACACATTTCTGTAATTGGTTTTGGAGATGGACCTAATGCAACAATAGCCTATCCTCCTCTATCTACAGTAGAACAAAAAGGAACTGAAATTGGAAAGGAAGCTATTCAATTATTAATTAATCAAATAGAGAATCAAGATGAACAGTACACTCCCTCTACTAAGATTATTACACCTGTTTTACGTATAAGAGAATCAACAATGCTATAGTTTTTTTTTAATAACTTAAGGTAAGATATTGCAGAGCTCTAATTTAATGAGCTCTTTTTTTTGTACCTTTTGCAAACGGTTGCATAAATTCTTTATTATTTTTTTTGACTGCTTTTAAAATTTTTCATTAATGATTGCAAACGGTTGCAATAAGGCAATCAAAATATATCAACAGCAAAATCAACATTTTAGTCACATTTGAAAATTTGTTATTAGCCTAATAAATAACTTATCTTTGTTGACGGATTTAAATAGGACAACATTTTAAAAATACTCCCCTTATAATTCTCTTCTGAGAATTGCTTTCATTATTACACCATGGACAAAGTGTTTAAGGATTTTTGTAATTCTTACATTCAGGTAATTTAATTAATGTGGTACTTGATTATAACTTTGTAATTGTTATACATTAGTAACACTATAAATAAAATAAGCCAAATGGAACAAAATTAATATGAGTAAACAGTTCCATTTAGTAGTAAAAGATAAATAATGAAACGTTCATGATAAAAATATTAATACCATAAGTATAGAATTTAGATTCATATAAAGAATCGATCTTTTGTTTTAAGTTTTTGTCTTGATAATAATTTTATCCATATGAAACGAGCTAGTACATATCATTCTCAAAACAGAGAAACACCCATATTTGGCGAGTTCTATATGACAAAAAAAATTAAATTATAATCATATGAAAAAAATGCCTCATCTTTCCTTTTGGCAAATCTGGAATGTAAGTTTTGGTTTCCTGGGGATACAAATGGGTTTTGCTTTGCAAAGTGCAAATGTCAGTAGAATACTATCAAATTTAGGAGCTGATTTGCATGCACTTCCTCTATTTTGGATTGCAGCACCGTTAATGGGTTTAATTGTACAACCAATTGTTGGTTCTGCCAGTGACAGAACATGGAACAAGCTAGGCCGAAGAAGTCCATATATTCTAGGGGGAGCAATAATAGCAGCCTTATCTATGTTTTTAATGCCTAATGCCTCTATTGTTGTATCCATAATGCCGGTTTTATTATTTGGACTTTTAATGTTTGCATTAATGGATGGTTCATTTAATATCACTATGCAGCCTTTCAGAGCTTTAGTGGCTGATATGACACCTGAAGAACAGCGAAATATTGGTTATTCAACACAAAGCTTTTTAATTAATGCGGGAGCTGTTTTAGGTTCAATTCTTCCTTTTGTATTAACTAATTTACTAAACATTGCCAACACTGCACCGGAAGGTCAGGTTCCACCATCAGTTATATGGTCGTTTTATATTGGAGGTAGTGCGTTGCTATTATCAGTAATATGGACTGTAATCAAAACAAAAGAATATCCTCCGGAAGAATATGCCGAATATAAGGGAATTGACACGAAGGCTGAAGTAGATCCACAATACAAAGGAATAATTGGATTTTTCAGACTATTAAAAATCACTCCTAAAACCATGTTACAACTAGCTATTGTACAATTTTTTAGCTGGTTTGCAATGTACATCATGTGGGTTTATACAACTCCTGCAGTTTCTCAACATGTTTGGGGTTGCGAGATTGGAGACAGCACATCAAAAGCAGCACAGGATGCGGGAGACTGGATTGGAATTTTATTTGCCGGTTATAGCTTGTTTGCTGCTATCTTCTCTGTCTTCATGAGCAGAATTGCACATAAAATTGGACGAAAAACAGTTTATAGCTTTGCATTACTCATTGGAGGTATAGCCTATTTATCAACCTTCTTATTTAAAGGTGGTGACATTATGCATGTAAACCTGTTATTCACTCAGGTTGACGTTCCTTCAAGTGCGGTATTTTGGATGCTTCCAATGCTTGGTGTTGGTATTGCATGGGCTGCAATCTTAGCAATGCCTTACGCAATATTATCAGAATCATTACCTGCTGATAAAATGGGAGTTTTTATGGGGATATTCAATTTTACCATTGCAGGTCCTCAAATATTAAGTGGTTTGATTGCCGGGTCTATCCTTAAATACTTTTTTAACGGTGAAGCAATATTTATGCTTGTAATTGCAGGTATAAGTATGGTATTGGGAGCTATATCTGTAACATTTGTCAAGCCGCAAAAATCAAAATAAGAAATCTAATACAAATTATAGAACTGATTTAAGAAACATTAATAAAAAAAAGATGGGTAAAATAAAAGCATGCCTCTTCGATTTAGATGGAGTAATAGTTGATACAGCTAAATATCATTATATAGCTTGGAAAGAGTTGGCCAACGAAATGGGATTTGATTTTACACTTGAAGATAACGAAAGATTAAAAGGAGTTAGTCGCATGACCTCTTTAGACATCTTATTATCCATTGGAAATGTTAGCAAAAGCGAAGAGGAAAAGCTTGAGTTAGCCACTAAAAAAAATGAAAATTATCTATCATATATTCTAAAAATGGGTCCGGAAGAAATACTTCCAGGAACGAAAGAATTTTTAGAATCCTTAAAAAAGGAAGGAATAAAAATCGCATTAGGATCGGCAAGCAAAAATGCAATGACAATCCTAAACAGATTAGAACTAACTCCTTACTTTGAAGCAATAATAGATGGAACAAAGGTTTCAAAAGCTAAACCTGATCCGGAAGTATTTTTAAAAGGTGCAGAGGCATTAAACGTTGCACCTGATGAATGTGTTGTTTTTGAAGATGCAGAAGCTGGTATTGAAGCTGCTATTGCAGGGGGAATGAAATGCGTAGGTATTGGAAGTCCTGAAATTTTAAACAAAGCAAATTTTGTTGTGGATGGACTACATAAAATGAATGTTACCATGCTTGAAGGTCTTAACAACTAAAACTTAAACTAGAAAATTATGAAGAAATATCTTAAATATGATGAATGGTGCATTATTGAGGAAGGATTTAATCCTTCGAATCATCAAGCATCAGAAAGTATTTTCAGCATCGGAAACGGAAAAATGGGGCAACGAGCAAATTTCGAAGAGAAATATTCTGGAAAGAGTTTGCAGGGAAGCTACATAGCAGGTGTTTACTATCCTGATAAAACCCGTGTTGGCTGGTGGAAAAATGGATATCCTGAATACTTTGCAAAAGTATTGAATTCTCCAAATTGGATTGGAATTAATGTAACTATTGATGGCGTTGAATTAGATCTGAATAAATGTTCGGTTGACAAATTCACACGTACTTTAAATATGAAAGAGGGCTTTTTAATAAGAGAATTTGAAGCCACTCTGGAAAATGGGAAAAAAGTATCCGTTAAAACTCAACGATTTGTATCAATGGCTGATACAGAAAATGGAGCCATCAGATACAGTGTAACACCATTAAATTTTAGTGGAAAAATTAGTTTTACTCCATACATTGATGGAGATATCGAAAACGAAGATTCTAATTATGATGAACAATTCTGGAATATTTTAGATGTTCAGGCTGAAGATGGATTTGCATATCTGGAATCCCAAACTAAAAAATCAGATTTCAGATGTGGTTTTGCCATGAAATACCTTATTAAATTAAATGAGAAGTCTGTAAAAGTAAATCCGGAAGTCATTCAATTGAATAAATGGGCCGGAAACCAAGTTGAAATAGAAGTTAAAGAGGGAGAAAAACTTTGTATTGAAAAATATGTAGGTGTTACATCATCTTTAAATTATAGTACTGACAATTTAAAAAGCCAGGCCACAGAATTAGCTTCATACGCATGTCATAAAGGTTATGATCAATTGTTTGAAGACCATAAAAAGAAATGGTCAGAGAAATGGGTACATAGTGATATTAGAATTAAAGGCGATATAGCTGCACAACAAGCTATCCGTTTTAATATATTCCATCTGAACCAAACTTATACAGGAGAAGATGAAAGATTAAATGTAGGACCTAAAGGTTTTACCGGCGAAAAATACGGAGGTACAACCTACTGGGATACGGAAGCTTACTGCATTCCTTTTTTCTTAATGACTTCACCTTCACAGGTAACCCGTCAATTACTAATTTACAGATATAAGCATCTGCAAAAAGCAATTGAAAATGCACAGAAATTAGGTTTTAAAAACGGTGCAGCGCTGTATCCTATGGTGACTGCAAATGGTGAAGAATGTCACAATGAGTGGGAAATTACTTTTGAGGAAATCCATAGAAACGGAGCTATTGCTTTTGCTATTTTCAATTACATTCGTCATACGGGTGATAAAAAATATCTTGAAGAATACGGTTTAGAAGTACTTGTAGGTATTTCAAGATTTTGGAGTCAAAGAATTACATTTTCTGAAGCCAAAAAGAAATATGTGATGCTTGGTGTAACAGGACCTAATGAATACGAAAACAATGTAAACAATAACTGGTACACAAATAAAATGGCGACCTGGTGTTTACAATACACCAAAGAATCCCTAGACTATGTAAAAGAGATTAATCCTGAAAGATATAAGGAATTATTATCAATAATGAATTTCAACGAGGAGGAAACTAATCGCTGGATGGATATTGTTGAGAAAATGCATTTCCCATTTAATGAGAAATTAAATGTATTTATGCAACAAGACGGATTTATGGATAAGGAGCAAATCATGGCTGCCGATCTTGATCCTGCTGAAAGACCTATTAACCAGCATTGGTCGTGGGATAGAATACTTCGTTCAAACTTTATTAAACAAGCAGATACTTTACAAGGAATTTATGTTCTTGAAGAGAAGTTCACTGAAGATGAAATTAAAAGAAACTTTGACTTTTATGAACCTCGTACTGTTCATGAATCATCACTTTCTCCATGTGTACACTCAATTTTAGCTGCTAAAATTGGTAAGATTGAAAAAGCATATGAAATGTATCTTCGTACTTCCAGATTAGACCTTGATGATTACAATGCAGAAGTTCACGAAGGACTTCATATAACAAGTATGGCTGGAACCTGGATGTCGATCGTTGAAGGGTTTGGAGGAAAGCGTGCTCATGATGAAAAGCTATATTTAAAGCCTGTTATTCCCGAACAATGGGAAGAGTATGCATTCCGCATCAGATTTAAAGGTAAAGATATGGAAGTGAGAGTTAATGAAAAAGAAGTGGAAGTCATATCACATGCAACACAACCTATTGATTTGTTTATATACAACAAAGAGGTAACCGTTGAATCAAATACGTCAATTACTATTTCCCGATAATACAAAGTCCCTGTTTGGAATTCCAAACAGGGACTTTTCATAAAACCATACGCCAAACTAAGGTATAAAATACGCTTTGGTAATTTATATACTTAGTAAAAAATCATTTCCCATCGCCTCTAAATATTGAACGTAGAGTATATAGGAGTATTTTTAAATCCACAACTAAACTCCTATTCTCTAAATAAACAATATCATATTGTAGTCTTTTAAGCATTTCTTCCACATTTTCAGCATAACCAAATTTCACCATTCCCCATGAGGTAATACCAGGTCTCACTGTGAATAACTGATCATAATGAGGAGCCTGTGGCAATATTTTATCAATAAAAAATTTTCTTTCCGGTCGTGGTCCAACCAAGGACATATCCCCCATAATCACATTAAAAAATTGAGGCAACTCATCTAAATGCCACTTTCGCAAATACTTACCTAGTGGAGTAATCCTTGGGTCATTAGCAGATGATAAAGCAGGTCCGTCTGCTTCTGAATTCACATACATTGATCTGAATTTATACAGCATAAATGGCTTCTTATTTTTACCAATTCGAATCTGTTTGTAAAAAACACTCCCCGGTGAGGATAACTTAACCAATACTGCCAATAAAATATATAATGGAGAAAAAAGGGTAATCACTACTAAAGAAAAAACAACATCAATTATACGTTTTAGAACAACTTGCCATACAGGTAATTTATGATTTACAAAAGTGATATAAGGCAAGTACTCCAAATTATTTGTATGTACTTTTCTTTCAATTATATCATTTAAATTGGCTGATAACCTAATTAAACAGTTCTTTGTTTTTAATGTATTGATAATTTGGTTAACCTGACGGGCATAATTATTCTCCAAAACAATTAAGGCATCATCAAAAGATACTGTGTCAATTATTTTAGGAAGATCATTTAAAGTCCCAAGTGGGGATAAGTATTTGCTTAGATCCTGTCCATCTTTATTTTCTGCTACATAACCAATGTAACGAAAACCCATTTTTGAAATCTTGGAGTGATAGTCTTTTGCTATTTCAAGTGCTTCAGAATTATTACCTATTAACAATCCATAATAACCAACTTTTCCTTTTTGAATCATGTAATGATGATACCAAATCAGAAATAGTCTAAAGGTGAATACTAAACCACAAATAACAAAGAAATATTGCATTGACATTTGCCAATAAATTTCCTGAATATTTAGCCAGTTTTCTCCTACATAAAAATAAGACATTAATAATGTTACAATAAATGAACTTGAAATTGTAGGACCAATTATTTGTAATCCGGAACGCCTTGCTAAATTATAATAATTACCTACCAAATAATATGCTAAAATCCAAATTAAAATAAGTCCTCCAATAAAAAGAAATAACGAAAACTGAAATAATAAGCTATCTTGAAATAGATTCTCAATTTCTTTTTTTATAAACGGATATTTTAAAATGAAGAATAAATGCCCTAAAACAAGTGCTATAATATCAGACACTATATGCCTGATCACTATACGCTTTTCACTTATTCTTTTAGGAGTAGTTCCCACAACCTTGTTTCCCATACATTCATAACTAATTAATACAAAAAACGCACTAGCCTCCTATTTATTATAAGATATATCAAATTTTATAAAAAAAATACTGCACAATTATGCATTAACACTATTTTTATATCCACATTTTAACTCAATATGGATACATTAAGACATAAAGGTCTACGTAACAGATTAGTGCAGGAGATTGCAAATAAAGGAATTAACGACATAAAAGTCTTACAGGCTATTGGTAATGTTCCGCGACATATGTTTTTTGAAAGTAGTTTTATTCAATTTGCATATCAGGATAAAGCCTTCCCTATTGGTGCCGGCCAAACAATATCTCAACCATTCACAGTGGCATTTCAAACTCAACTGCTTAAAATAAAGAAGGGTGATAAAATATTAGAGATAGGAACCGGTTCTGGCTATCAGGCAGCAGTATTAGTAGAGATGGGCGCAAAAGTGTTTTCTATCGAACGTCAACGGGAATTATATATAAAAAGCAGCCATTTATTGCCCCAGATGGGGTATCAATTAAGTTTCTTTTTAGGTGATGGATATAAAGGATTACCTCAGTTTCAACCTTTCGATGGTATTATTATTACAGCAGGGGCACCTTCCATACCTGAAGATTTACTAACACAATTAGCTATTGGTGGAGTCATGGTAATTCCTGTTGGTGATAAAGTTCAAACTATGATACGAGTAACCCGTGAATCTGAAACAGAATTTAGCCAGGAAGAATTTGGCAGATTTGAATTTGTTCCAATGCTCAAGGGAGTTGTAAAATAAACGCAAACTAAAATATTTTTCATTCTGATAAAACATTTTTACATTTAGTTCATTTCTATTGTAAACTAGTAATTAAAATAAGAACATGCTTAAAGTACACACCTTAATTTACAGCCCCTGGCAAGAAAATACATATGTAATTTCTGCGGATAATGGAGACTGCATTATTATTGATCCGGGATGTCTAACGGCAGAAGAACAGCAGCATCTTGTAAACTTTATATCAACTAATAATTTTACACCCAAAAGATTATTAAATACCCACTTACATCTTGATCACGTATTTGGAAACAGATTTGTGTGTGAAAGGTATAATTTAGGTGCTGAAGCTCATAAAAATGATGAATTCTGGATTGAACAAACAGTTCCTTATGCAGCACAAATGGGAATGCAATTGGAACAAAATCCACCTGCTCTAACAGGCTATTTGGAACATGGCCAGGAAATCGAATTCGGAGGAGCTACGCTTAAAGTATTACACATTCCGGGGCATTCACCTGGTGGAATTGCTTTACACTGTGAAAAAGAAGGATTTGTAATTGCCGGTGATGTTTTATTCAGAGAAAGCGTAGGACGTGCTGATTTACCAGGGGGTGACTTTGATACTTTAATTGCGGGTATTAAAGAACATCTTTTAACCTTACCTCAGGATACAATTGTGTATTCAGGGCATGGACCAACAACAACAATAGAACATGAAAGCAAACATAATATGTTCTTTTAATCTGGATTATTTATTAGAGGATCGTAATGAACTTTGAAAATACAATAAAACAAGGCTTTACTGAAATGAGGCATAGCATCATTCTGGTGAGTTGAAGTGAAGTAACGAAGTGTCATGTTTTGAATTAATTTCAATGTGTAATAGATTTTCTAATGCATATTGCGGGTTTAACTATAAAAAAAGCGTTATGGATTTCATAACGCTTTTTTAATGTCTTTATTTCAGATTTTTTATTACCTCATATCAATAACATCCACATCTGGATTTGCTGCTTTATCAAAAGCAAACATTGAATCATTCATTGGAACATTGATTTCCATCTTTTTTACTTTGATAGTATAATTGTTACCATCTTTTCCAACTTGCTTAATAGAAGATATTTTTAAATTATCTTTTATGATCTCTAAATTAATCTTAGAATATGGTTTATCTCTGTTAATAGGAAATAAATCAATACCATAAACAACAACTCCATCAACTGTTTTTTCTCCTAAATAAGCATATTTAAATCCTGTTTGATAGATAGTAAATATTGATGCCGGATTTAATGTTTCTTCATCATCAGGATCTGGCTCATCCACATTAACCTCACCTTCTTCAACCATATGAGTCCATAAAGTTTTACCATCAAAATATGTATCAACATTCATTAGGTGAGCTTTGTACTTATCTCCCTTAATTGAAATTGTTCCTTCATATACTTCATTAATATCCTCCTGAGTATTCTGCATACTAAAAGAAAAATCAGCTTTAATGGTATTATATGTTTTGGTTTTTTCTGTAACCTTATCTAAAATTTCTACTGCCTTTTCGTTTGTTTGAGCTAATAAAAATCCTGGTATTAGCGCTATAAATAATAAAATTTTCTTCATCTGTTTTTAATTAATCTGTGATAGTGTTATACCTATAATATTTATCCAAGTTTCAAAAACGATACCAAATTTACAATCCCTTTAAAATATGCTCTAAGGATGCCTCATCTGGCACCATTACCTGACGGGCCTTACTACCTTCAAAAGGTCCTACAATTCCTGCGGCTTCAAGCTGATCAATAATTCGTCCTGCCCTATTATATCCAATAGAAAATCTTCGTTGAATTAAAGATGTTGATCCGGATTGATTGGCAACCACAACCCTGGCAGCTTCCTCAAAAAATGAATCTTTGTTGCTTAAATCCACTTCTCCTGGTTCATTAGAAGAAGTATCTCCAACATACTCCGGTAGTAACATAGCACTAGGATAACCCTTTTGAGAACCAATAAAATCATTGATCTTTTCAACTTCAGGCGTATCTACAAATGCACATTGAACCCTTACCAAATCACTTCCCTGGGAAATCAACATATCTCCACGTCCGATCAACTGATTAGCTCCTGGAGAATCTAAAATAGTTCTGGAGTCAATCATTGATGCTACTTTAAAGGCTACCCTTGTCGGGAAGTTTGCCTTAATAACACCTGTAATAATATTTGTTGAAGGACGTTGAGTTGCTACAATCATATGAATACCAACAGCACGAGCCAACTGTGCAATACGGGCAATTGGCATTTCAACTTCTTTTCCTGCAGTCATAATCAAGTCTGCAAACTCATCAATAACAACGACTATATAAGGTAAGAATCTATGACCTTTTTCAGGATTTAATGATCGTTTTACAAATTTATGATTGTATTCTTTAATATTACGTGCATGAGCCTTCTTCAGCAAATCGTATCTTGAATCCATTTCAATAGTTAATGAATTCAATGTATTTACTACTTTCTGAACATCCGTAATAATAGCTTCATCCTCATCATCAGGCAGTTTAGCTAAAAAGTGACGTTCGATTTTACTGTAAATATTAAGCTCTACTTTTTTAGGGTCGACCAATACAAACTTCAGTTGAGAAGGATGCTTTTTATATAAAAGAGATGTAATAATTGCATTTAAACCAACCGACTTACCCTGCCCAGTAGCTCCGGCAACAAGCATGTGAGGTGCTTTTGCCAAATCAATTACAAATGTTTCATTCGAAATTGTCTTTCCTAAGGCTATAGGTAACTCATGTTTTGTAGTTTGAAATTTCTTAGCTCCTATAATGGCTTTCATTGATACTACTTCAGGTTCACTGTTTGGAACTTCAATACCAATTGTTCCTCTACCAGGAATTGGTGCAATAATACGAATACCCAAAGCGGCTAAAGATAATGCAATATCATCCTCCAGGCTTTTAATCTTTGATATTCTAACTCCCGGAGCAGGCACAATCTCATATAAGGTCACAGTAGGCCCTACAGTTGCTTTAATACTCTTAATTTCAATTTTATAATCTATAAGAGTATTGACAATTTTATCCTTATTGGAGTTTAATTCCTCATCTGTAACAGGTTCATTGCCGGCATGATGGTCTTCAAGCAAATCTATTGTAGGCAATTGGTAACTGGAAAGATCCAATGTTGGATCATAATCACCCAAAGGTACATTATCACTAACTACAAAACCTTCTTCTTCCTTTACTTTTTCAATAGTAAAACCATCCTCAGACTGCTCTGTATCTGTACCTGTATTCTCTGAAATATCTAACTCTACATCAACTTTTGGTAGTATTTCTTCTTTTGGAACCTCAATTTGTTTTACAACAAACTGTTCTTCCACTTCATTCTCCTCCTCATTTTCAGATACAAAAGTATTTTCTTCAGGCTCTGTACTGTTAGGTTCCTCAATCTCTACTTCTTTATCCTTAACCAAAAGAGATTGATCACTATAATCATTTGCTTCTACATTTTGTCTTTTGACAGAAGGCTCTGAAGAACCTATAAATGATTTTCTTACAAAAGGAACAAATTGCTCAAACGTAAAAGTTAAATAAGATATTAATGCGAAAATTAAAATTAATATCAAACCTACATTACCAATTGCAGCTAACAGCCATTTACTAAGAAAAAATCCCATTTCTCCACCTGGCAATAGATACTGAGAATTAATTGAACTTTTAAAAATATATCCTAGCAAAATTGAAAAGTATACACCAACACAAAAAGAGTGTATAATGGTTTTTCTTAATGACAGCAGTTTAATATTTATCAGACGGAAAGCAATTACAAAAACGGCAAACACAATTACAAATGCAGAAAGTCCAATCCCTGAATTTATAAACAAATCAGCAAAATAGGCTCCGATTTTACCCGTCCAGTTTGCTACTTTTATATCAGAATTTGTAACAAAATCAATGAAGTTAATATTGAATTTACTATGATCAATTCCTCCTGTGAAAATAAAAGATATAAATGCTATAAATAAAAATATGGCATAAACAATCAAGAACAAACCACTAAAAACCCGGATACGAAAATCACTCAGCTTATTAGTTAGGTTAGATAAAATATTAGTTTTATTTTTTGTTTTTGCTTTCTTAGTTTTTCCTGCCATTGTTAATATTTTGTTTATCGAATGCAATTGCAAAGGCAAAAGTAATAAATGCTCTACCTATTTCTATAAAAATTATCATTCTTTTGAAAGAAAAACGTGATCCGGGAAAGATTATTATTGTACTGTTTTTAATAATGCATCAATCATTGCAACTACCTCATCTTTATTACTGATCTTTGCACCTTTAGGAATTTTAAATGTACTTAATGGAGGATTTTCTTCATTAAACTCTTTTGCAGTAAGATTTAACTTTAAACTATCATAATCAACTGTAAACTCCATTAAAACTCCCGGAATAATTTTCATAGGAGTATGTCGGTTTGGTTCAATTAACTGTATCTCATCAGTATAAAAGATATCAATAGGCTCGTGTCCTTCAAACTTTATTGTTGCTTTTGAACAATTAAAACCGGCAATAACCTTTGTAACTTCAGGCTCATACGTTACTACAACCTTCGCATCTTTATCATACAAAAAGAAATGATCATTAATGGCAATAGGATAATATAAATTCTTATCCATAAAGGTAAATAATACATCACACGAATCCAGGGGTGAATCAGAAATAAAGTTTAAGGAAAAAACATTAAAACTGGCCTTTAATTCATGTTTGATCTTATTATCACTAAAAATATAAAGCCATTTATCAGGCATAAGTGCCCCCATTGAAGAGTTCAATACTTCCTGAGGATAGTCTATGTGATATACAATAGTACCATGATCAATTACTTTTCTACTTTTATCCTTAACTCCACATCCTCCCAATACTAATACTAAAAGAAAAAGTACTGTATAATATTTTGGTAAACTAGTCCTCAAGCTGTAAAATATATAGTTATTTATATATCCCCAAAAATATACATTTATAATTCATTTTAAGGCATCCTTTATTAAGTTAATATGAAGGTTCATCAAAAAATAACACCATAAATATCTTTCAGTTCTTATACAGAACAGAAAGTCATATTTAAAGGCTTTCATTCCAACACTATTCATCTGTAAAACATTTTCCAACATGGTTTCTTATTCACAAGGAGAATACTTTATTAAGACGCTTATATTAAACACCTTATCATTAAGATAGAATGCGAGATTCATAATTTCCCACCTCTCCTCATTCCTCTTCTTTAGGAGAAGATGCCATAACTTGCTTTGCTTTATTCAACGGAAATCATGACATTATTTCTGAACAATTTTATATTCTTGAAAACCTTTTGTGTGCCATGGCTCCTTCTCCTTGAGGAGAAGGCTGGGATGAGGTGATAATATTGAACATTTTTTTATTAAGATGGAATGCAGGTTTTCTTTTTTCCCACCTCTCCTCATTCCTCTCCTATAGGAGAGGAAGCCGTAACTTACTTTGCTTTATTCAACGGAAATCGTGACACTAATTTCTGAACAATTTTATATTCCTGAAAACCTTTTGTGTGCCATAGCTCCTTCTCCTTGAGGAGAAGGCTGGGATGAGGTGATAATATTGAACATTTTTTTTATTAAGATGGAATGCGGGTTTTCTTTTTTCCCACCTCTCCTCATTCCTCTCCTACAGGAGAGGATGCCAAAACTTGCTTTGAATTATTCAACGGAAATCGTGATATTATTTCTGAACAATTTTATATTCCTGAAAATATTTTGTGCGCCATGGCTCCTTCTCCTTGAGGAGAAGGCCGGGATGAGGTGCTTTTATTTATTCTTTCTATGATTTGCTAAGAGGAAAAACTAGTAACCAAAGCTTAAGAATCACATTAATCAATAGTAATTTGATTTGTGTAACACTCTATTTCTTTTATAACACTAGAAATACTAAATAGTATATTTTCATTTGAAAAACGTAAAACATTTATTCCAAACCTTTTCATTTCTGCAGTTCTTCCAATATCATATTGTTTCTGATATTTATGTATTTCACCATCTATTTCAACAACCAATTTCTTTTCGTGACAATAAAAATCTGCAATAAAGGTATCAATTGGATGCTGTCGCCTAAACTTCAATCCGTTAAGTTTTCTATTCCTTAATTCCTGCCATAGTACTTTTTCTGATAAAGTCATCTTTGATCGTAAGTCTTTTGCATATTGCCTAACTACAGCACTTGCTCCATAAAATAAATTATCAAAATTTTCTTTAGACATTATTGTAATATTTCCATGTAAAATAGTGATTTACATAGTTTTTCACAAATCACATTTTCTTTATAAGAACAAAAAAAATTTCCACCTCTCCTCATTCCTCTCCTACTGGAGAGGATGCCGTAACTTGCTTTGCTTTATTCAACAGAAATCATAACATTATTTCTGAACAATTTTATATTCTTGAAAACCTTTTGTGCGCCATAGCTCCTTCTCCTTGAGGAGAAGGCCGGGATGAGGTGATAATATTGAACATTTTTTTTATTAAGATAAAATGCGGGATTCATGATTTTCCACCTCTCCTCATTCCTCTCCTATAGGAGAGGATGCCGTAACTTACTTTGCTTTATTCAACAGAAATCGTGATATTATTTCTGAACAATTTTATATTCTTGAAAATATTTTGTGCGCCATGGCTCCTTCTCCTTGAGGAGAAGGCCGGGATGAGGTGCTTATATTAAACATCTTATCATTAAGACAGAATGCGAGATTCATAATTTTCCACCTCTCCTCATACCTCTCCTACAGGAGAGGATGCCGTAACTTGCTTTGCTTTATTCAACAGAAATTGTGACACTAATTTCTAAACAAATTTTTATTCTTGAAAACCTGTTGTGCGCCATGGCTCCTTCTCCTTGAGGAGAAGGCCGGGATGAGGTGATAATTTACTTACCCGAGAGAAAAATCTCAGAGATCATACAACGAGCACTTCCTCCCCCAATTTTTTCAATCATAGCTATATCAACAGGCAATAATACGTTATAATAACTCAAAGCTTCCTTTTGATCTTCAGTTAATATATCATAAGCACTTTGCGACATAATTAGATATTCTTTCCCTTCAAGATTACATACCGTTAGCATATTACCAGCAAAGTGATACACTTGCTCCATTGTAATATCTATTATTTCATGTCCTGTTTCTTCCAAACTAACAACAACATTATGTCTTTCTTCTTCGTTTCTGATACTTTCTAAACATACTACAGCAAACCTTTCACTTACACACATCATAACGTTAGTATGATATATTTCTTTGTTATTTACATCGGTTGAAGTAAAGTATACAGGCTTATAATTTAAAACGGTACATACTTCGCAAAATATTTCTTTATCTGTTCTTGGCGAAAGACATGCGTACGCTACCTTATTAATATGATCAAAGATGATGCTTCCTGTTCCTTCACAATAACGATCTTCTTTTTCGTACTTAGATAAATCAACTATTCTTGAGATTGCATAGTTTGCTTTAAAGTCACTAATAATATCTTCCCTTTTTTCTATTCTTCGATTAGGAGTAGCCATTGGATACAAAACAACAGTACCATCTTCATGAAATGATCCCCAGTTATTTGGAAAAACAGCATCTGGTTTAACAGGAACCTTAGTATCCTCTATAACTTTTACTTTTATCCCGGCACTCTTCAGCTTACTCACATAAGTATCAAATTCCTTTAACACTTTTTCTTTTATCTCTTCTGAAGAAATCTGAATTTGATTTTGAAAGGCATTCGACACTGCTGTTTCTGCATTATAGCCAAAGTTGGCAGGACGAACCATAAATATATGACTAGCTGATTGTTTCATCACGTTTTTATTGATTGGATTATTTCTGCAAAATTATGCTTCTACACAAGAAAAAACGTGACTATTGTTAGGATATGCTATAACAATGAATATAATTATAGAGTTGGCATATAAAGTCTCTAAAAATAAATTAAACTCTACTTTCTTAACTCTTACTATTTCTTAAATCCCAAGGAATATTTAAGGTTACGCCAGGTTATAAATATAACGATGAGCAACCACAAAACTGACCAGACTACCTGAGGAAAAACAGGAATGATTTTAGAAAATTTGGCAATATCAGATGAGGGTCCCACATTATAATCATTAATAATAAAAATAATAGAAGCAGTGCCTGTAATTATAAGAAAATTTGTAATTGTAGCTTTTGATTTTTTACTAATCCAAATTACAACTATTGAAAAGGCGATCAGCAATAACGATGTAAATATGGAGCTAAACCAGATTATGGCACTAGCAATAAAAACCACGGCCATAATATATATTGTTATTAATGCCCATTTTTGTTTTTTTAAGCCTATATATAACAATAAATTGCCGAACAAAGCACTTCCAATATAACCTCCCATTAATACAAGCGGTGAAAAACCTCCTGAAGTTACTGCATATCCCGCTCCATTAGGTTGAATCATTACTTCATAAACACTTCCCCCTGTGAGTACTGCAAAAATTGAATGTCCCAACTCATGCAAAAATGTAACAAATAAATTTACAGGCATTACAATATACATCCCATATGGAATGTAATTTACCAAAACCCAATACAAAAGGGCTGTTATCAGGATTAGAAAAAGTTTATTTTGCATTTGTAATAATTGATTCATCCAATTAAATGCCCATAATTTGAACCGTATTATTAATTAAACCATTACCTATTTTGGATAGACCTACATTAATTTAATAATTCATTCTGTTCAAAAAAGCTTTACAATATAAAAAAAATATTACTGGTTGTATTGTTCATTTTTTTTAAACTTTGTAATTCAACAACAATCTTATTTATGTCAATAAAAACAAGTACAGTAAGCCAAATAAAAAAAGAACTGGAACTTTTACCAAAAGAGATACTAATAAACCATTGTTTAAGATTAGCTAAATATAAAGTAGAAAATAAAGAACTACTTCACTACCTGCTTTTCGAATCTATTGATGAAACAGCTTATATAAATGAGATTAAAAACGAAATGATTAGTGCTTTTAAAGAAATTAATACTTCAAAGTTTATTTATATAAAAAAAGGGATAAGAAAAATACTCAGATATATTACTAAGCATATCAAGTATTCAGGCAAGAAAGAAACAGAGATAGAACTATTGATTTCCTTTTGTAAAGAAATGCAAATCTTCAAAAACAACATTAGAAGAAGTACTGTTATGAAAAATCTATATGAACGTCAGCTTATTAACATTGAAAAAGCTCTTGCAAAATTACACGAAGATATTCGCTTAGATTTTGAAGATGATCTCGAAATTATAAAAAAAGGATTGTAATACATTTATCATACGCGTATTACCAAATCAAAACAGCAATAAAATATTCTAAATTAATACAAAATTACACATCATCTAAACAAACATTTTACCATTAATTATTGTTAAACTTAAAGTAATTATTCAAAGGTAAAAGCTTGAAATACCAAATGATTAAGTGTAAATTGTAGATAGAGAAATATTGTGCCATATCCAAATGCTTAAACTTCAATCTAAAAATATTATTCACTATACATTAATTTGTTTCATCTTTATTTCTTGTTCAATTAAATCGGCAGATACTGATCCGGAAACAAATGAATTTGGCTTACCCAGAAAACCGTATAAATTTATACCCAACACATATGCATTAAAAACGTTTAATACACCACCAATAATAGATGGTAAGAACACTAATAATGAATGGGATCATATATCATGGAGTTCAAGTTTTGTTTCGGAAATCGATGGTAAAAACAACAATGGTTTGGATACAAAATTCAAAATGGGATTTTATAACGACACCATATATCTTTTTGCAAAAATCAACGACACTCAAATATGGGCTATACAAGCTGATACGGAATCCAAATATTTTAAAGATAACTTCTTTGAAATCTATATTGATTGTGATAATAATGAATACGATTATTTAAATATCAACATCAACGCATTAGGCGCATTAAAAGGAAATTTTTGTAAGCATATCGAAAACCGTAAAATCAATAGTCGTATTAAATTCCAGGACATACCAGTACATGCTGCAACATCCATTTACGGAACAATAAATAATCCCAATGACACTGACCAGTATTGGGTGGCAGAATTGAGTTTTCCGTTAAACATAAAACAAGACTCTTCTGATGATTTCAATATCAACAGATATGTAAAAATGAATTTTGCTCTTTCAAAATGGCAATATGTTTTAGTTGATGGAATATACAAAAAGATGATTAACTCAAATACAGGAACTTTATATAATAAAGATCAGTGGCTTTGGAGCTACATGTGGGAAAACCCTGTTGATAACATTGAATTATGGGGAGAAGTTTATTTATTAGACAATCAACCTGATCAGGATAAATTAACCCGGGACCGAAGAATAAAATGGGAGCTTAGAAATGTTTTTTACGCACAGCAATTACATCATAAAAAATATAAAAAGTATGCCAATAAAATTGCGGGATTAAAAGATGTTGGATTTGATTTATCCAGTTTAATTTATCGGCCAGATATCAAGGCTAACAAAAAACATTTTATTGCAAGTATTACTGATAAAGAAGATAGAAAAACCTGGAATATTGATGATAGGGGAGTAATAAACTGGCAAGAATCAAAAAAATAAACCTCCCTGAATATAGTAGCTCCGACTATATCTCTAATTATATTTTTCATTACATATATTTCTTTTACTTTTGCAGAATCTGGTGTTTTACACTCTTCAATTGAGGGTAAAATGAAAAGGGAATGCTGTGAAAATCAGCAACAGTACCCGCTGCTGTAAGTTCCATTATAAGATTTTGATTTTTTAACCACTGTTTTTATCTCTACAAAAATGGGAAGGTATCAAAATCCGGAATAAGTCAGAAGACCTGCCAGTGATTGTAAAATCAATGCTTTCGGGAATAAAAGCAAAGTTATCTTGATTTAAGAAACTTAATCTTTTATTGGTATTGGTGAGTTTGTCACATTGAGACAAGTTTGTATTATTCAAAACCATCACAAAATGATTAAAAAGTGTGAAAGATGTAATCTAGAGTTTAATTGCAGACATGATGACATCTTTGAATGCCATTGTATTCATGTTCCTATCTCAGAAAAAGCACAAAAGTATTTAAAAGAAAATTACAAAGACTGCCTCTGTAATAAATGTCTTCGCGAAATAACACAAATATTTTCAGAAGAAGGCTCATCATATAATACTCCATAAATTATAAGCGTCAGCATCAAATCTTATTTATTAGCTTCATGATATCATTAATATTATAACAACACAACTTTACATGCGTCAGATAAAACTTTTTTTTACAGCCTTAATGTTTTTAACAAGAATACCAGCTCCCAAATGGGTTGGATATTCAGATGATAATATAAACAAGTGCAATCGCTTTTTCCCTTTAGTAGGTTTAATTGTAGGAGGAGTTGGAGCATTAGTTTACTATGTGGCATCAGTGATTTTTCCATTATACATTTCTGTATTACTGTCAATTATCGCCACAATAATATTAACTGGAGCTTTCCATGAAGATGGTTTTGCCGACACATGTGATGGTTTTGGTGGAGGCTGGACAAAAGAAAGGATCTTAATAATAATGAAAGATTCAAGAGTTGGAGCTTACGGGATGATTGGAACCATATTAATTCTATTAACCAAGTTTGTTGCAATAGCCTCAATTCCCGCTCCACTAATTATACCATCAATTATTTGTGCACATTCTATTAGCAGAATGTTTGCTGTTACTACAATGTACACCCTACCATACGTAAGAGAGGATGAATCGAGCAAATCTAAACCGGTAACAAAAAACCTTCATGTTATTGATTTATGGGTTGCCACATTTATCGGTTTAGCTTCCTTGTTACTTTTTCAGAACTGGATGGTCTATACATGCATTATTCCTCTGCTAATTACCAAGCTGTGGCTTGATAAATATTTTAAAAAATGGATTGGAGGATACGTAGGTGATTGTTTAGGTGCCGTACAGCAAGTTACTGAAGTGGTATTTTACTTGAGTATCATTGCCATTGCTAAAATGATTACTTTTTTATAGACTTCTTAACCACTAAGATCTCAAAGTGTATTCACAAAGATCCACAAAAATCCATTATCTTATTTGCAATCTTTTAAAATGTTCTTTGTTTTTTATTGGTGATTCAACATTTTCAAACCTATACTTTAAATTATACTTATGAATATTGACGCAATATTTAAAACAATTCTAGATGCATGTTTTGAGATACACAAAACACTTGGTCCAGGACTTTTAGAAAGTGCATATGAAGAATGTCTATACTATGAACTTAATAAAGCTGGATTAAATGTGAAGAAACAAAAAGGATTACCATTAACATATAAAGATGTCAACCTAGAAACTGGCTATAGAATTGATTTATTAGTAGAAGATCAAATAATTATTGAACTAAAGTCAACAGAATCGCTAACAGATGTTCACCTTGCACAAATTCTTACATATATGAAACTTTCTGATTGCAAACTTGGTTTACTAATAAATTTCAACGTTAAATATTTGAAAAACGGTATAAAAAGGGTCATTCTATAAAATTTTGTATTCTGAAACTCCCCCTGCATACACTATAATAAACACAAAAAAATATATTAATTCCTTTGTGTATTTTTGTGAATATTCTTTGTGTACTTGGTGGTAAAAAGAATAAACATTGACTACTACAACCTATGAAACAATTTTATATCATACGACATACAACTCCTGATATTGACCAAGGCATTTGTTATGGTATTTCAGATCTTGATGTTAATAAAGATTTTGAACAGGAGGCAACAAGTATTAAATTAGTTTTAAATAACACTAAACCCGACTTTGTTTTTTCCAGTCCTCTTCAACGTTGCGATAAGCTTGCTCAATATTTATTTCCGGAAACAAACATTAAATATAATGACAGCCTGAAAGAACTGGATTTTGGCAATTGGGAAATGACCAAATGGTCAGAAATAGACCCTCATGAAATGAACATCTGGTCTGAGGACATATTAAATCAATCGCCACACAAAGGGGAGTCATTTGGACAATTTTACGATAGAGCCATTGAATATTTTGACCAACTTGAAAACAATACCAGAGATAACTCAATAACAACAATAGTAACACACTCTGGAGTAATTCGCTGTCTGTTGATGAAATTCCTTGAAATTCCTTATCATAAAATCTTTTCATGGCAACTGGAATACGGGGCAGTAATCAAACTCAGTATTTTCAACAACGATTATGCTCAAGTAAAAATTCTTAAAGGATAAACTAAGAAACAAATTTTCTAATCTTTCATTAATGACTAAAATAACTTTTATAACAGGAGGACAACGATCAGGTAAGAGCTCCTTTGCTCAGGATATGGCTTTAAAGAACAGCTCAAAACCAGTGTATCTTGCTACTTCCAGAATTTGGGATGAAGAACATAAAAAACGTATAGATAGACATAAAGCAGATCGCGATGAAAGATGGGAAAACATTGAAGAGGAAAAATTCCTTTCGAAACACAATCTGAGTGGTAAAGTTGTTCTAATAGACTGCATCACTCTTTGGTTGACCAACTTTTACTTTGATAACAATAGCAACATTGATTTATCACTAGCTGAAGCCCAAAAGGAGTTTGATGCGATAATAAAGCAAGATGCACACTTTATTATCGTTACAAATGAGATAGGCTTAGGCGGAATGCCGGAAAATGAAATCCAACGAAAATTCACAGATTTACAAGGTTGGATGAACCAACATATTGCAAGCTTAGCTGATGAAGTCTATTTTATGGTTAGCGGCATACCTATGAAAGTGAAGTAGAGCCCCTCTCAATCTCCCCAAATGGGGAGAAGCTGATTTACAGCTTGGTTCCAAAACGCTATCAGGTCGTTTTTTCTATAAATTTAATCACCTATTGACCTATTGACCTAATGATCTAATGATCTAATGATCTAATGATCTAATGATCTAATGATCTACCGACCTATCAGCCTCTCTTCCTACCTCCTACCATACAAAGTCGTAACAAGAACGCCATTCGATCGGTTATTGTTCGGGTTTTGTTCGGATACTATATAGCGATGGCAATCCGATCAGTATCCGATGACTATCCGATAAAATACCGTTGCTGATCCGATGCAATACCGAAGCAGGGTGCAAGAAAGTCCATAAAAGTTCCGATTCCGGAACAATTTTTCTCAAAAAACAGGATTTTTGGAATAATTTTCCTTCAAAATGGCAAAATTTGGAATAATTGCCCTCTATTGAACAAAATATCAATCCACACACAACAACACCCATTCTTATAACAAACTAGTTATCACTCATTTAATTCAATAAAAAAGTAACGGTAAAATTACCGTTATTTTTTTGTCCATACCATTGGTATAATTTAGTTCTAACGATAAAGGAAAAAGGGAGCAAGGAACAGGGAAAAAGGAGAAAGGTGAAGTCGCCAACATATTATCGATTTTGTTATTCGACATTTAATTCCTAAGCTCTGTGCTCTTATCCCTTCGCTCTAATCGCAAAACATCGGCCGATACCATGTTTAACCCGATCCTCTTTATTATCTGATCAATAATGGAGGGGATTATAAACAAACAAAGATGTACAAATTAGTATTAAAATCGGCTTACTGGATTTTATTAAGAACAATCCGGGATGCAGATCAGCAGAAAACAGAATAGAAATTTTGATCAACCTGATATCAGGAACTCTCACAATTGTTATTTCAAACTGGATAAAAAGGTATAATGCCAGAAAAGCAGAAGAAAGAACAGAGGCTAAGAAAAGCTATAAGAGCAACATCATTAAAATTCATAAAAATAAATAGTCATGGGAAAAATAGATAACGGAATCTTAGGTGGATTCAATGGAAAAGTAGGAAATGTAGTAGGTTCAACATGGAAAGGTATTTCATATATGAGAGCAAAAGCCCCTTCTGTAAAAAGAAAAGCAAGTGATAAACAAATTGCTCACAGAACCAGATTCAGATTAGCGGCAAAATTTTTACAGTCCTTATATCCAATCATTGAAATTGGGTTTAAAAATCTGACAATTCACCGCTCACCACAAAATGCAGCAATGGCTGAGCTAATGAATTACGCAGTAGAGGGTGAATATCCTGATTTCAAAATTAATCTTGAAAATGTGACTTTGTCAATAGGTACACTCAAAGTACCCAACAGACCTTCGGTAGCTATTGAAGATGATCATATTGTATTTACCTGGAATGAATCAAAAAATGATACAGGATCAACATCTGTTATGACAGAATTAAGTAAACAAGGTGTAATTATGGTAGCCATTACAGAAGGTGCTTATCCAGAGTACTCAATTAATGATTTCACCAGGGATAAAGGGACTGCTAATCTTTTTCCTCCGGATGTACCAAGTGGTACAGTAATACATTGTTACCTAGCTTTTGATGTAATGGATAAATCAACAAAAGTTAGCAATAGTATTCATGTGGGAACTGTGATTATGCCATAGAAACAATAGTAATAAAATGGATAATCAGTTATATTAAAAGTTCGGTTGTTTTAATAATGGCCGGACTTTTTTTGATTGATGATTTTTGATTGATGATTTAAGATAAAAAATTTCATCTTGAGGATAGTGTACTGCCAAATATAATTATTTGCCTAAGTATTGATTAATTAGATTGAGAAGTTGTTGAATTTATTATGGATTAGATTCTTAAAAATATACTCGACGACTCGACAATTCAACGATTATGCAGATTAACAATATTAGTCGTAAATAAACTACTGGTATCAAATATTTTTTAGTCTTATACTATAACAACTCCCATCACCAGACACTAATAAGTTTGATTTACAGTCCGGTTATAAAACGAGGTCAGGTCTTTTCTCTAATAACCTAATGGTCTATTGACCTAATTATCTATTGACCTATTGTCCTAATAATAAAGGAGTGAATTACGAAAGTGATATGGAACAGGTATCTTTCATACCCAGAAAACAAAAGTAAAACATAATTTATTACCAAGCTGTAAATAAGTTCTCCCCTATTGGGGGAGTTAGAGGGGGTTTTAAAAAAAAGTAAAGGCAGACCCATACGGATCTGCCCCACTCACACAACTAAACCTTTAATCTATGTGTCCCACCACGGAGTAGTTTAAATCATAAATAATATAACTAATTATAGTAAAACATTTAGAATATGCTAACTTTGATTCATTTAATATATTTATTATGAATAAGATCAATCAACTAAATTTCACTTTGAATAGGATACAAAAATGTCTATTTCTAATTATTATAATATACTCGTTCACATTAAACATCAATGCTCAAACTAATATTGTTAATTCAACAAATAATACTTTTGCACCTTTTGGAGGAAAGATAGAAACCTTTAGTAAGATAAATGAAGTATTATACAATAAAAAAATAATAGGATCATTTTATTTAGATACTATATGGCATGCATCAAACTTATATCTAATAAAAGACAGTATTATTATAAAAAACATAAAAACGAGGTTAGATTTGAGAAATAATACAGTTGAAATTTTACATAATAATATTGTCAAGATATTACATAGTAATGAAATCAGAAGTATATTTTACCCTAATACAAATTCTATATACCTGACAGAATCCTCACTAAAAGGCTGTCCTTCTGGTTTTTACAAAATACTAATAAATAACAACACTGCACTTTTATGTAAATATGACAGTAAATTAAAACGCTCTAATTATAACCCAACTCTCGACACAGGAAATAGAGATGATCATTTAATTAAGACTAAAACATATTATATCTCTAATGGAATAAAATCTATCGTTTTAGAAAATTTAAAATCAAAATTTAAAAAACGATTTAAAGAAAATAATGATGTAAGAGCATACTTAGAGAATAACAAGTTTAATCCTAGAAATGAAAATGATTTAATTCTGTTAGTTAATTATATTAATGATAATAATATACCTTTACTAAACAGCTACTAGTTCGAAATAATATAATTTTCGATTGTACTTTGTAATTATTCTCACCTTGGTTTTGAGTCGTTTAATACAGGTTTCTGTAATCATTAAGATTCCAATATTCAAATCAGCATATCCAAGAATTTTAGTTTTGGCTTGTTATTTTGTTAAGAAACACTCTAACTTTGGTTGAGTTTTAATTTAGCATTGTTGTAATTCAAACTGATGTTAATCCTATAACACTATAGCATTCCATTAACGCCTTTACGATGTTCTAATTAGCGTATACTATATGGTTTATACAATTCAACAGAACAATATCATTGATTCGATAATTAACCTATCGAATTCTCTTAAAATGAATTTCCGACCCACTTCTTCATAAGTTAACAGATTAAGACTTTAATTCTTTCTCTCCATAAAAACTACTATTTCCTCTGCCTATTTTCTAATTTTGACAGTTTTTGAAACCTAAAAATTTTTCACAATGAGAGCTAACGCTAAGACCACCTTAGATAAAACAGCAAGTATTTTTTGAGTATTACCAGCTTCACTTTAGAAATTACGGAGAATGCAAGGTTGCCCTTTTCTATAGCTCTATTGCTCTTCTCAAATCAGTCTTATATCTGAGTTATATTAGTCAATACAATAAGTTTATATGTGATTTTTTTATATCAAGGCCATTCCAAACACCCTTACAAATCATGTATAATCCCTACAGACTCAGCATATACAGAAACTTTCTTACTGCAAACTGATTACCATACCCTACATACAACAAAAGGCAGGTCTAAAATGACCTGCCTCACTCACACAACTAAACCTTTAATCTATGTGTCCCACCACAGCTTAGTTGAATTTTTAAATATCATGATATATAATTTATCTTAATATTCATCTTCCAAAAACCCTGTTCTTCTAACTCCAGAAGCAACATAAATAGTTCCAGGATCATCACTAAACTCTAGTTCCATATAAATACTATCTGTAACATTACCGTCCACAGTAATACCTCCTCCAGGAATTACTTTTCCATTAGTAACTGAAAATGTCATTGAATAAAATCCATTTTCGATATCTTGTCCTGAAAATGTATTGTTATCAACATTACAACTCAATTGACCATTATATTGCCACCAATTTTCATGATCTGTAATTAACATTTCTGTTTCAGAATTATCTGAGGTATTTGAAGTTGTTATTTTTGAATAACCACTATGATAACCGTCTGTTTGATAAGTCACCCACCATTCACCTGCAAGCATTTTACCAACAGGAGTACTATCTATTTCAGGATCGTCCATTGTATCATAAGGATTACAAGACACAAGAAGACCTAAAACAAATAAAAACGAAAAAATATATTTAAACTTCATAAAATACTCATTTTAATATTATTCAACTTTTGTCATAGAGACTGCGAAATCATATTTTGAAAGCCACATAAAATCATATGAAAATGTACCTGCAGCAGCATTATAATTCCAATTAATTACTTCATCTGCAGGATCACCCCACGGATTAACTGACTCTATATGATGAAACTCTGTTTCTGAGATCATTTCTAAATAACCAGTAAATGCATAACCTTCACCATAACCATATCCAACATTATAAAAGCCACCAATCCAATCACTAATATAAAATAGTCCGTCAACACCTGTTTTTGAAATAACAACCTCATTACCAGAAAACTTTACATCAGCACCGCCATCATTTCTTGTTCTAAAAACGTCAGCTGTGTAAGTTCCTGAAATATCTACACTAGATAATCCAGGTGAATACACTACAACTTTTCTAGTTACAGAGCCTGAATAACCATCAGAATTAACAGCTGAATAAGTTAAGGTATATGATCCTAGAGTATTAACATCGGGAACAGTTACAACAACATTTGCAGTCACATCATCTTCTCCCTCAGTAGCAGAGTAACCTGGATCAACCCAAGGAGTTCCTTTTTCATGATATACTGTAGATTCACCTTCTAAATTTATAGTAACATAGTAAGTGATACCAGATATATCTTCAGTCTCTTCTTCACAAGAAGTAAATACTCCGCAAAAAAGACTTAATATTAAACTATATAAAAATATTTTCTTCATAATACAAGTAATTTATTATTTAGCCCACCAAACTTTTGTCGTTAAAGCAACCTTTGTTGGAGTATTTGGATTTCTTGAATATTCGGTGTCAGGAAAAACAAGCCTTTTAGGAAATGCACCATTTGTTACTCCTTCTAAAGAATAAGTAAGTTGCCCCGCAATATATTCTGAACTTGAACCTTCTACAGTACTAACTACAGGATATCCTGTTCTATTTGTTTCAAAAAATGCTTCAAGTGCATGCGAACCTACACAAGAAATCCACTTTTGAGTAATAATAGCTTCTATATTCTCTTCTAAACTACCATCCGGATATTCATAAGAACCACCACTCGCAAGTAAGGAAGTAGGATCTAAATCATATGAGCCATACATCTCTGGTGAAAAATCAAATTGACTAAACGCAGCTACTACACCTGCATTATATAAAGCTTTTGCATCACCTGCAACACCGTAACGAGCAACTGCTTCTGCTTGCATAAAATAAGATTCTGCAGCTGATATAAATCGAACCGGTTCAATTGGAGACTGCTTAGCAACAGAAGGATCATCTGGATCTATTTCTGTAGAGGATGCATTATATTGTCCTTGATACATTGCGAACTGCCCATTTGCACCTTCTGTATAAATTGCATCAATTCTTGGGTCACTATTAGCTCTTAAATATGACATTAAAGTATTACTAGCTCTTAAATTAGTAGCTACATTTAATTGTCTATAATTGTACTCATAGAAAGGATTACTTTTATTTGGTTCATCTGAGAACTGAGTCATTGCAGCATCTTCAGTTAGAAAACCAATACTGTTACTGAAAACACTTTCTACTCCAGCTTTAGCTGCAGATGGATCACTATTTATCATTCTTAAATACATCTTCAATTTCAACGTATTAGCAAACTGCAACCATTTTGTAGAGTTACCACTAAATAGGAAATCAACCGACCCAGGAACAGAATTTGTTGCAGCACTAAAATCTTTTGACATTGCATCGTCTATTTCCTGTATTAACTGCAAGTAAATTGATTTTCCCTCATCATAATGTGGCGTTAAATTCTCATTACCTTGAAATGCCTCCGAATAAGGTACCTGATCATATAAATCAACCATTACTTGCATATTATAAGCCTTCATAACAGTACCCATCAGATAATATATCCAGTCCTCTGTTTCCTCTGCACTATTAACAACAAAATTATAATCATTTAAAGCACCTGCATACATTTCTGAAAAAGCAGCATTATAATCATCTGATGCCACATTGTACTGATCAATAAATTTGTATTGATTTGCAGCATTACTCTGAGTCCAAAATTGAGACCACATGCCACCTAATATAGCATATTCTCCACCTATTCTAACTGCCGTTGAAGCAACTGCTGCAGGAAAAATTAACGATGGTGTTCCCACTTCTGCAGGTGGGTTATTTGGATCTGTATTAACATCTAGGAAATCCTCTTCACAGCTAAAAAGAGAAAAAGAAATAACCAGACCTAATATATATTTTAATATATTTTTCATATTTCTAAACTTTTTATTTGTTAAAACGAAGCTTTAATAGACAAACCAAAACTTCTAACTGAAGGACCTCCGGCAAACTCACCGAACTCACTTCTTAAATCATTACCATAAGTAGAACCTTCTGGATCAACAAAGTTATTTTCCTTAGGTGTCCATAAAAACACATTTCTACCATAACCAGTTACAGTAAGAGACGTTAACGGTGTATTACGCAAAATATTTTTGTTAAATCTATAAGAAAGAGTAATGTCTCTTAATTTTATATATGTTTTATCAAGTACATGTTCTCTTGAAATCATTGGATTATTCGTTTGATTCCAGTACTCATTAATTCTTGACTTAGGTACAGCAGTGGTATTTTTAGAATACGTTCCATCATCATTTAAGACAACTGATCCAGGAACTACGAACGGATTACGATCATTATACGTAGTTTTTGTTGCATTACCAACAAAATAATTAATTCTAGCAGTATATGAATACATTAATCCTCCTTCTCTATAATCAAATGAAAAGCCTAAATTCCAATTCTTATAATTCAGATTATTCACTAAACCCATTTGAAAATCACTTTGTGCATTTCCATAAATCTCTTTATCTCCTTCTAAGGGAATTCCTGTATCAGGATTTACAACTATATGCCCTTCCGGATCACGTAAAGGTGCGTGACCTTTGAATACACCAATTGGCTCACCTACATATGCATTAAACTCAATTCCATACGCAGAATATATCTCGACTTTATCAAGACCTCCTGGTAACTCTAAGACCTTATTTTTATTATTAGAATATGTCAAATTCATATTCCACTCAAAATTATTTGTCTTAACAGGCACTAGATTTACCGCAAGTTCAATACCCTCGTTTTGCACAAGACCAAAATTAACAATTTGACTAGTGTAACCAGAAGTTGCAGCGATATCTACAGGTAATATTTGCCCATCTGTTTCTTTGTGATAGAAAGCAAAATCAATTCCTATTCGACTCTTCAAAAATCTAGCATCTAAACCAAATTCATATTCCTCTGTAATCTCAGGTTGTAGAGTTGCATTTCCTAATTGATTAGAAATCTCAAAACCTGAAACCCCACTTAATGGAAATTCTAAATCTCCAAATCCACCATCTGCATATCCACTAACTAAGGTGTTATATATTTGGTAAGGATCAGCATCATTACCTGTCTTACCCCAACTACCACGCAACTTAACATAAGTAATCGCCTTAGATTTTAACGATTCAACTGCATCCGTTAATATAAAACCAACACTTGCTCCTGGGTAGAAAAATGAATTATCACCTTTTGGAAGAGTTGAAGACCAATCATTTCTAGCAACTAAGGTTAGGAATAAATAATCTTTAAAAGATGCATCAACCTGTCCATAGACTCCATACAATCTTTTTTTACTATAAAAAGTTTCAGTTGTAGGAGAATTAGGACTATTTGACAATTCATAAAAATTAGCAATTGTCAATTCTTCAATTGAACTTGTTTGCCTTCTATAATTATTTTGGTTAACATTCCAACCAGCTAAAGCATTAAGTGAAAGATCAGTATTTATTTCTTTATTATACTTTAAAATAAGATCAGTATTTATTTCACGAGAATGTCTAGATTCTTCAAGAACACCACCAACATCGGGCGTGCGACTATAATTGGGACTACCTTTTTGTGGACGACCAATCGCTTGCCAATCTTTTAAAAAGGAATTTGTAACATCTGTACCAATACGTCCTGTTGCTGACAATTCATCAGTAAATTCATAATCAATGCTTACATTACCATATACACGGTCGGAAGTAAAGTCATTTCCGTTCTCATTAAGAACAAAATAAGGATTTTGAGCATATGGAGTATAAAAATTATCAACATTGTAGAATTTATTATTATAGTCTTTCATATCTACAATACTAACATCTCTCGGTATTTGCATTATTTCTTGAAAAAGAGTAGCTCCTGTACTACTTCCTTGTCCTGTAGCAACTGCTTTCGCTTTTTTCCTAATATAATTCATACTAGCTGAAGCACTAAATTTATCATATTTAGTGGTCCCCTTAAATGAAATTGCATTTCTTTGATATGAATCTGCATCAGTAGGTATTATTCCATCTTGATCAACATTATTATATGTTAAATAAAATGTAGATTGATCAGTTCCTCCACTTATAGATAATGAATTATTATATGATTTACCAACATCATAAAAGTCTTTCATATTATCTTTTTGAGCTGAGAAGGGCTTTGTTAACTGCGAATTATCAACAACATTTCCCCAAGGTCTAATTACTCCATCAAGCTTAGGACCCCAAGATCCGTTTTCATCAGAAGCCCAATGTCCACTCCATCCTTGTCCAAATTCATTTTGTAATTGAGGTAACCTTAAAGGTGTACTAAGATCTACAGATCCTGAATAATCAATTTTAAGTTTACCCGCTTTTCCATCTTTAGTTGTAATCATTACCACACCATTTGCAGCACGAGAACCATAAAGTGCAGTAGCAGAAGCTCCTTTTAATATTGTAACAGATTCAATATTCTCAGGATTGATATCATTTGCATTATTACCATAGTCTGTTGATCGAGTAGAACTAGTTTCACCAACCATTCTATTATCTACAGGAGAACCATCTACGACATATAAAGGCTGATTACTTCCTGTAATAGAAGAATACCCTCTTAAAATAACTTTAGTAGATGCACCGGGAGCACCTGATGCAGATGAAATATTCACACCAGCAACTTTCCCCTGAATACCACCTAACGCACTTATAGGTGCTGCTTTAACAAGATCTTCACTCTTTACTGAAGTTGCAGCATACCCAAGACTCTTTTCAGACCTTGACACACCAATTGCTGTAACAACAACTTCATCAATATCTTCAGTATCAGAAGACATTGTAACATTAATTACGCTTTTACCTTCAACTGCAACTTCTTGCATCTTCATTCCTACAAATGTAAAAATAATAGAAGTTGCATCTGTTGGTACATTCAAGCTATAAGTACCATCTGGACGTGTAATTGTCCCTGTTGTTGTGCCCTTAACAATAATAGATACTCCAGGAATTGCCTCACCAAGATCATCGACAACTTTACCCGAAATAGCTTTTGTTTGAGCCGACAATGTCTCCAATCCTACGAAAAGGATCATAGACAGAAATAATGCTAATTTCCGCATAAAACAAAAGGTTTAAATTAATAATTGTGTATATAAAAATTCTAGATTTATCTATAAGACACAGGAAGGCAAATCACTCCCTGTCAAGTGGAATCGATGGATATAAACACATCCATGCTAACAGTTTATATATTTATTATAAACTATTTCTAATAAAAATTTGGCTGAATTAACTTTTTGACTTCCATAAAGATTAAAGGTTTTAAATTAATTGGTAATTCTGTGAGTGCTAGCAGAAACAACATGAGGGAATGTAAATTTCTACCCTAAAAATTTTAATAGACTCATAAATAATATGGGATCATATTTATAAAATTTAAAATTTTGGACTAATGTAGGCATTTTACACAAACAGTCCAAATGTTCGTTAACTTTTTTTAACTAACCAAAGAGTAACCCTGATAAAATTAACAAAATTTCACCAAATCTCTTAAATAATTCACATTCATACAAACACAACAAAAGAACATCTATTCACCTCCACACCCCCATTCAACATTACATCATCCTATGACATCTCATTTTTTTTCAACACACAGCCCCGACACTACAAACATTCCAAGAAAAAAAACCATATTCTACTTTTTAAATAAAGAATTAACAAGAGCAACTACCTACAAAAAAAAGAAAAGATATACACCTCTACAATGTTAATAAATGTTATACGATTAATATTTAAAATTGATTAAACTAAGCTTCATTAATATTTATCCTTATAAGTATATAGATAATTCCAACTAACACAACAAGACATATACAATCTTGTCATGACAATAGCATCTTGTACATTAAAGAAATGCACATCACGATAAACTAATAGAAGTTTCTTTTAAGAATACTGAGACTTTTGAATAAATAAAATCATAACGATTAAAGGTTTTTATTAATTGGTAATTTTGTGAGTTATTAATTGTTTACAAAAAGCGGGGGAACGCTTACAATTTGTAAACTTTGGTACAAATATATAATAATATTCTAATTAGATAAAAGATAGATTAACATTTGTTAACACTAAAAGAAGACATACATACACCTAAAATCACATTACAAAACAGTCACCTTTACAATGTTTACAGGCAATACAACACAATTTCTTAATACATTTTGAACATTTGAACATTGAAACATAAAATTAACTTTAACTTTTTTTGACATTTAAATACCCCCTCATTTTTCACCCTATTGCTACATATTTTATATCATTACTCCAATATACCCCTCTTTTTTACATACCTCCTAATGTTTTTTTATGAATCAAAAAGACATTTCACTTCAATAAGGCACAAAAAAAGGCCACCTTAAAAGGTGACCTTTATATCTAATAATATTAACTCAGTAAAAGTTACTACATCAAAAAGCTTAACATGATACCAGCAGCTACAGCAGAACCAATAACACCAGAAACATTAGGTGCCATGGCATGCATCAACAAGTGGTTAGTCGGATCTGTTTTCAATCCTTCTACCTGAGCTACACGAGCTGAATCCGGCACAGCAGAAACACCCGCCGCTCCGATTAATGGATTAATCTTGTTTTCTTTCTTAAGGAACAGGTTCATTATTCGAGCAAATATTAAACCACCAGCAGTTGCTATAATGAAAGATAGCGCACCCAAACCAAAGATCTTAATAGAATCTAATGTTAGGAAAACATCTGCCTGAGTTGAAGCACCAACTGTAACTCCTAATAAAATGGTAATAATATTTATCAAAGAATTTCTGGCGGTATCCGCTAATCTTTCAGTCACTCCTGATTCTTTCAATAAATTACCAAAAAATAACATACCTAATAGAGGTAATGCCGATGGAGAAATAAAAGTAGTTAATAATAATCCGATTAATGGGAAAAGTATTTTTTCTGTTGTAGATACAGCTCTTGGCGGTTTCATTCTTATTGCCCTCTCTTTTTTAGGAACAAGAAGTCTCATTACCGGTGGCTGAATAACAGGAACTAATGCCATATACGAATATGCAGCAATAGCAATGGCACCCATTAAATGAGGAGCTAATTTAGATGACAAGAAAATTGCAGTTGGACCATCAGCACCACCAATAATAGCAATTGCACCAGCCTCTTTAGGAAGGAAACCTAAAGCAGAAGCTCCTAGAAATGTTCCAAAGATACCTATTTGAGCAGCTGCACCTAAAATCATCAACTTTGGATTAGAAATCAATGATGAAAAATCCGTCATTGCACCAATTCCTAAGAAGATTAATGGAGGATACACACCCTGCTTAACTCCAAAATATAAATAATTTAAAACAGAACCTTCTTCATATAATCCAATTTTATACCCTGCTAAGAAAGGAACATTTCCTAAAATAACACCTGTTCCAATCGGAATTAACAATAAAGGCTCATAATCATATTTGATTGCAAGAAAAATAAAGAATAATCCAACAACAATCATTATCACGTGCGTATACTGCACATTGGCAAATCCGGTAAACTGCCATAAGGAAGTCAACCCTTGTAATATTCCGCCATCTGCAGAAGCAGTAGCAGAACTTACAGCAGCACTTATATCTGTTCCAAAAGCAACCTGAAAGCAGAATAAAATTGCTACAGCAAAATAAAACGTAACTAATTTCCTCATGCTATTCAAATTCTATTAAAATATCGTTTTGCAGAACTGCATCACCAACTGCTACTTTAATGTTTTTAACAACAGCATCTTTCTCTGCTAAAACATTATTCTCCATTTTCATGGCTTCCATAATAAGTAATACATCTCCTTTTTTCACAGTGTCTCCAACTGCTACATTTAATTTGAAGATATTACCTGGAAGTGGCGCTTTAATAGCTCCAGCGCCTGTTGCCTTATTAGGAACAGCACCTTCTCCCGGCTTACGCTCAACCTCTTTACGTACTAACTTTGGAGTTTTTGTCTTTTTAACCTCCTGGTGAATTTCAACTTCATAAGCTGTTCCATTCACAACTATTGTAGCTAAAGAATCTTCAAAATCCTTTACTTCTACATTATATTTATTACCATTTACGGTAAAATCAAACTTTTTCATCTCTAAATATTATTTACGATTATTTTGGAAATCCCATATTATTCATACCATAAAGTTTAGAACTCCATGGGGAATAACGCTTGCGAACTTGCTTAATAGTAATTACATTACTTTCATCATCATGATTTTCATTCAAATACATGTATAAAGCAGCTGCAATCACAGCATTGGTTTCACCGGATATTTCCAGTTGATCGTCAGTAACTCCAGTCTTTCCTTTTTCTTTAAGATTTCTTCTAATAACCCAATGAATAATTTTAGGTACCAATAAAAATATCCCTACTAAAAAAAATAAGGCTGCAAAAACAATAATCCATCCTAAAATGGTAATTGTCCAGGTTTGCGAATCAATAATTAAAAAACTCATGCTTATTATTTTTAGTTATTACAATGGAATATTTCCGTGTTTCTTCGGAGGTAAACTTAATTTCTTAGTTTGAAGACCTTGTAAACCTCTGATAATTCTGAAACGAGAGTTTCTTGGTTCAATAACATCATCAATATAACCGTAAGCTGCAGCTTGATATGGATTTGCAAATTTCTCAACATATTCAGCTTCTTTGTCTGCAGCATATTTTGCTTTTTCTGCAGGATCTTCAATCTTAGACATTGCTCTACCTTCAAGAACTTCAATAGCTCCTTTAGCACCCATTACTGCAATCTCTGCTGATGGCCATGCATAATTTAAGTCTCCTCTAAGTTGCTTACAACTCATCACATCATGAGCACCACCATATGATTTACGTAATGTTACAGTAATCTTAGGAACAGTAGCCTCACCATAAGCAAACATTAACTTAGCTCCGTGAGTGATAATACCAGCATACTCTTGTCCACTACCAGGTAAGAATCCAGGAACATCAACTAAAGTAAGAATAGGAATATTAAATGCATCACAGAAACGCACAAAACGAGCTGCTTTTCTTGAAGCATCACAATCTAATACACCTGCAAGGAAACTTGGCTGGTTAGCAACCACACCTACTGATTGACCACCCATTCTGCAAAAACCTACAATAATATTTTTAGCATAGTTACGGTGAACTTCTAAAAATTCATTATGGTCAGACATTGCGTAAATAACCTCTTTCATATCATATGGCTGATTTGGATTGTCAGGAATAATAGTATTCAAAACATCATCCATACGATCAATAGGATCAGTAGCTTCTAAAATAGGAGCTTCCTCTAAATTATTTTGTGGTAAATAAGATAAAAGCTTTCTGATCAACATGATTCCTTCCTCTTCGTTTTCTAACATAAAGTGAGAAACACCAGATTTTGAAGCATGAACAGAAGCCCCTCCAAGATCCTCAGTAGTAATATCTTCACCGGTTACTGTTTTAACAACTTTAGGTCCGGTTACGAACATATAACTGGAATTTTCAGTCATCATGATAAAGTCAGTTAATGCTGGAGAATATACAGCACCACCGGCACAAGGACCAAAAATTGCAGAAATCTGAGGAATTACACCTGAAGCCTCGATATTACGTTGAAAAATCTCAGCATATCCAGCCAAAGAAGTAACACCTTCCTGAATACGAGCACCACCACTATCATTGATTCCAATAACAGGAGCACCCACTTTCATAGCCATATCCATTACTTTACAGATTTTTTGTGCGAAAGTCTCCGATAAAGATCCTCCTAAAACAGTAAAGTCCTGTGCAAATAAAAATACTACTCTTCCGTCGATAGTACCCTGACCAGTAACTACACCATCACCTAAAAATTTTGTTTTCTCCATACCGAAGTTAACACAACGGTGAGTAACAAACATATCAAACTCTTCAAAACTACCATCATCAACAAGCATTTCAATACGCTCGCGTGCAGTCATTTTCCCTTTTGCATGTTGGCTATCAATTCTCTTCTGACCACCACCTAATTTTGCTTCTGTACGAAGGTCAATTAGTTTTTTAATTTTATCTTGATTAGACATTGAATCTTTTTATAAATGATTTAATTATTTAGAAGGATCTTCACACAATTCTGTTAGAACACCAAATGTTGATTTTGGATGTAAGAAACCAATATTTAAACCTTCAGCTCCTTTACGAGGAGTTTTATCAATTACTTGTACACCTGCTTCTTGAATTGAAACTAATTTTTCAGCTAAGTTTTCTACTGCAAATGCAACGTGATGAACTCCTTCACCCTTCTTTTCAATAAACTTCCCTACTGGTCCTTCCGGATCTGTAGACTCTAACAATTCTATTTTAGTTTGTCCTACCATGAAAAAAGCAGTTTTAACTTTTTGCTCTGGTACTTCTTCAATAGCGTAACATTCTAAACCGAATGCTTTTTCGTAAAACGGAATTGCTGCGTCTAAACTTTTTACTGCAATACCAATGTGCTCAATGTGCGATGGCTTCATATTAATTAAATTTTATGTGTTATATATTATTAATTTTATTCATCAGGAAAAAGACCATTCTCGTGACAGCAATTTTCATGACAACAATTCATTTTGACTATTTCAATTTCATGCTTTATAAAATTGAGCTACAAAATTATAATTTAATATTACCTGAGCCTTAAAATATCAATAAAAAAAAGATTGTTTTACAACATACGTAATCAAAGTAAAATGTTTAAATATCAATCTGTTATAAAACACACCTCAATTTAAAATCCATCAAAAATACATTAAAGAAATAATTCTTTAATACCTTATTTTCAAGCAAATACATCACAAAATACCCAATTATAAAAAACCATTTTTAGTCGTTATTTATAAGAAAACAATGCCTTTAAATATCACTTTAAAACATTTTAACGTAAATTATTTATATTTTATAACAAATCCCGATCGTTTAGATAACATTCCCTGTCAAACATCAGTATAAATCTTGGTACGTATATTTAAATTTGTGCACAAGTAAATTTAATATATCACCTATGATTCGAAAAACCTTATTAATTACCATCAATGCCCTTCTAATATTAGAAGCATGTACAACGAAACACAAAATGGAAACAAATCCTTTATTAGAGGAATATAATACTCCTTATAAAATTGCACCATTTGAGGCAATAAAAGACAAACACTACATGCCTGCCTTTATTAAGGGTATGGAAGAACAAAATGAAAATATAAAAGCTATTGTAGAAAACACAGAAGCTCCCTCGTTTAAAAATACAATTGAGGCTCTTGAATACAGCGATGTTCTTTTAACAAAAGCATCTAATGTATTTTACAATCTAATAGGATCCAATACAAACGACAGCCTTAAAGCCATAGCTAAAGAAATTGCCCCTTTATTGTCAAAACACAATGATGCTATTTATTTAAATCAGGATTTATTTAAAAGAATTAAGACAGTATATGATCAAAAGGATGAGCTATCTCTTTCTGTTGAAGAAAAGAAATTACTAACTGAAACCTATGAGGGGTTTGCAAGAGGTGGCGCAAATCTTCCGGAAGAAGCAAAAGCTGAGTTTAGCAAAATAAATGGTGAGTTAGCTGTTCTGACACTTCAATTTGGGGATAATGTTTTAAACGAAACAAATGCCTACACTATGGTAGTCGATAACGAAAATGACTTAAAAGGATTACCCAAAACATCCATTGATGCTGCAGCTCAGCTTGCTAAATCAAAAGAACAAGAAGGCAAATGGATATTTACAATACACAAACCTAGCATGATCCCTTTTTTGCAATATGCTGAAAACAGAGGTCTCAGAGAAAAAATATTTAAAGCGTATATTAATACTGGTGACAACAACAACGAATTTGACAACAAAGAAATCATCAGACAGATTGTAGATCTTCGTATTAAAAGGGCTAAACTTTTAGGGTATGACAACCACGCATCATTTATTTTAGAAAGAAACATGGCCAAGACTCCCGAGGCTGTAAATGCAAAACTTGAAAGCTTAATGACAAAGGCGCAAATTGTGGCCAAAAAAGAAGCCATAGATATGCAACAGATCATTAATGAAGAAGGAGGAAACTTTAAACTAGAACCTTGGGATTGGTGGTATTATGCAGAAAAAGTTAAAAAGAAGAAGTACAATCTTGAAGAAAGCGAAATAAGACCATACTTTGAACTTAAAAATGTAATTGAGGGAGCATTATACACTGCAAATCAACTTTATGGTTTACAGTTTATAAAAAATGAAAAACTACCATTACCACATCCTGATGCCATTCCTTTTGAGGTAAAAGAAGCTGACGGATCACATCTTGGTGTTTTATATATGGATTTTCATCCAAGAGAAAGCAAAAGAGGGGGTGCATGGATGAATTCATTCAGAAAAGAGCAAAAAGTAAATGGTAAAAAAATTACTCCTATAATAACAATGGTATGTAATTTTACCGCACCAACAGAATCAACACCTTCTTTACTAAGTCTGGATGAAGTTGAAACACTATTCCACGAATTTGGACACAGTCTTCATGGTTTATTATCTAATTGCACATACAGAAGCCTATCCGGAACAAGTGTACCCCGTGATTTTGTAGAGCTACCTTCGCAAGTGATGGAGCACTGGTCAACTCACCCCGAATTGTTAAAGCATTATGCTAAACACTACAAAACTGGGGAGATAATTCCAGACGAACTAATTGAAAAAATTGAGAACAGTAGTAAATTTAATCAAGGATTTGTAACTACTGAATATTTAGCTGCTGCTATTTTAGATATGGATTACCATACATTAACTTCTCCAATTGAAGGAGATATTAATGAATTTGAAAAAGCAAGCGTTAGTAAAATGAAGTTAATTCCAGAGATTGTTTCTCGTTACAGAAGCACTTATTTCCGACACATTTTTGCCGGAGGATATTCTGCTGGTTACTATGCTTACATTTGGGCTGCAATTCTCGACTCTGATGCATTTGACTCTTTTGAAGAGAATGGTATATTCGATAAAGAGACAGCTACGAAATTCCGCAAAAACATTTTAGAAAAAGGAGGCACTGAAGATGCAATGGAAATGTACATCAACTTTAAAGGAAGTGAACCTAACGAAAATGCATTATTAGAAGACAGAGGTCTTATTTAACAACATAAAAAAACTCATAGGCACAAATGTGGCTATGAGTTAACTTAAATTCTACCAATCTAACTTATTTCGAAAGCTTTTCAGCCAACAAACTTTCCAGTGTTACTAAATCTTTTGCAAAACCTCTGATTCCCTCAGCTAATTTCTCTGTAGCCACAACATCTTCATTCATCAACCATCTGAAGTCACTTTCTGACAAAGTCACTTTCTCTAAATCTTTATTAACAGAATCTTTAGCATTAAGCCTTAATGGAACTTCTTCTGTATTACTCTCTAATTCTGCTAATAAAGCAGGCGATATCGTCAATAAATCACAGCCTGCCAGTTCAATTATTTCTCCAATATTTCTAAAACTGGCTCCCATAACTTCTGTTTTGTACCCAAACTTTTTATAGTAATCAAAAATCTCTGCTACAGAAAGCACACCAGGATCTTCTGTTGCAGGTATGTGATCTACTCCCCTGTTCTTTTTATGCCAATCATAAATACGGCCTACAAATGGAGATATTAATTGCACCCCTGCATCTGCACAAGCTATTGCCTGAGCCTTACTAAACAGCAAAGTCAGATTACAATGAATTCCTTCTTTTTCAAGAATTTCTGCAGCTTTAATACCCTCCCAGGTCGAAGCAATTTTTATTAATATCTTTTCTCTTGAAATATCATTATCTTCATAAAGCTTAATAATCTCTTTTGCCTTATTAACCGTACCTTCTGTATCAAAACTTAAACGGGAATCTACTTCTGAAGATACTCTTCCCGGCACTATTTTTAATATTTGTAATCCAAAATTTACAACCACCTTATCTAATGCTATTTTAACCTGATCTTTGAGTGTTTTACCCTTTCCTTTGGCATAAACGACAGCCTCATCAATAAGATAATTATATACAGGATTTGTAACTGCCTTTAAGATTAATGAGGGATTTGTAGTAGCATCTCTGGGTTTAAAATCTTTCATAGATTCAAAATCGCCTGTATCAGCAACAACTATGGTATATTTTTTTAATTGTTCTAGAGCGTTCATAATTCATCATTTTAATTTCTTGAGCATATCTAATCGCAACCTGAAATTGTTTGATTAAATATCATACCCTATAACAAATCACCTCTGTTTATGTTGAATTACCCATTATTATATAGATACATTCTAAATATTTAACACTTCTGTTCAAATCTTACTATCATAATACGATTTGTTTTAAATTTGGTACTTAGAAAATAATTAAAACAATATATCATGTTAAAGAAAGCTGTCGAAGAAATTTTAGTAAATCAAATTGTAAAAGAAGCTTACTCTTCAAATCTATATTTGTCAATGGCTTCTTGGGCTGAGACAAATGGTCTTGGAGGAGTTTCTGAATGGATGTACGCACAAGCAGAAGAAGAAAAACTTCATATGCTTAAGTTCATGAAGTATATCAACGAAAGAGGTGGAAAAGCAATTATCCCTGCAGTAGAACAACCACCTGTTGATTTTGAAAACGTAAAAGATTTATTTGAAAAAACATTAGAGCACGAGCAGTTTATTACTGAAAGCATCAACGAAATCGTTGCTGTATGTTTAGAAGAAAAAGATTTTACTACACAAAACTGGATCCAATGGTTTATAACAGAGCAAATTGAAGAAGAAGCATCTGTTTCTGGAATTATTGACAAACTTAAGTTATTAGACGGACATAATTTATATATGTTCGATAGAGACGTTGCCGGTATGAGAGGAAGCGTTCCTGCTAGTCAACAGTAATTAAACTAAGCTATCTACTTTAAAAGTAGAAGTCGATAAAGCATATATAAAAGCTGGAAGTGATTAATTCACTCCGGCTTTTTTTATTTATTTTAGCAAAAGCCGTATTTTTGCCCCCTCAAAACAAATAGAAAGACATCAATATCATTTAAACCTGCATTTCTATGATTTAAAAGATGCCTCTCCCATTAAATCGTATTAGATGAAGAAAATTATTAATCCTTTTGTAGAAAGCAAAAAGCATGATTATAAATGTTTTGGTTGCTCCCCTTTAAATGACAATGGTTTAAAACTGGAATTTTGGGATAATGGAGAAGAAATCATTTGCAAATGGATTCCTTATAAGCACATGGAAGGCTACTCAAAAATTTTACATGGTGGAATTCAGGCATTGATATTAGATGAAATTGCCAGCTGGACAGTATATACCAAATGTGAAACTGCTGGTGTTACTGCAAATATTGATATTAAATACAAACACCCTTTAGAAATTACAGATCAGGAAATTGTTGTAAAGGCTAAAGTTGAAACTATTAATAAAAGATTAGCTACAATTAATGCATCCATAGAAAATCATGAAGGAAAATTATGTGCTCAAGGATTGGTAACTTATTTTATTTTTCCGAAAGAACTAGCCAAAGAAAAATATAATTATCCGGGAATTGAAGCCTTTTACGAATAGCATTTGAAGCATATTATTACAGAGCAAATACAATGAGCTTAAAGAAACGAATTAAACAAAACATTCCGGAAGGATTTATTCCTTCCTTGATATATCTGGGTAAATGGATCTTACTATGTGCTATAGTTGGTTTATTGGCAGGATCAGCATCCGCTATTTTCCTTATTTCACTTGAGTGGGCAACAAATCTCAGAGAAAATAACCTATGGATTATTTCTTTACTACCTGTTGGTGGTCTTATAATAGGTTTAACATATCATTATTTTGGTCAAAGCGTTGTAAAAGGGAATAATCAAATCCTTGAAGAATTTCATAGTCCCAAGAAAATTATTCCATTAAAAATGGCACCTCTGGTTTTACTTAGTACTGTAGTAACTCACTTATTTGGAGGCTCAGCCGGACGAGAAGGTACGGCAATACAAATGGGAGGAGCAATTGCTGATCAGTTTACCAAGATTTTTAAATTAAAAGAAATAGACCGAAAGATATTACTGGTAACAGGTGTTAGTGCCGGGTTTGCATCAATTTTCGGAACGCCTTTAGCCGGGGCTATTTTTGCACTAGAAGTATTTGTTGTTGGTCGTATGCGTTACGATGCCATCATTCCCAGCTTTCTTGCTGCAATTTTTGCAAACGAAGCAGCTCACTTGTGGCCTATTCATCATACACATTATGCAATACCAATGATTCCTGATTTATGGGCTCCAGAATTACTTTGGGCAATATTGGCGGGCATATGCTTTGGTTTTGGAGGTATGTTGTTTTCTAACGCCACACATTACTGGGGAAACTTCTTTAAGAAAACAATTAAATACCCACCTCTACGACCGGTAGTTGGTGGAGTTGTAATTGCCGCTACCATTTGGATAATAGGAACAACACGTTGGATTGGATTAGGAGTACCTGTTATTGTTGAATCATTTGAACAACAACTTCCTTTTAGTGATTTTATTTTAAAAATTTTATTTACATCTTTTACCTTAGGAGCTGGTTTTAAAGGAGGAGAAGTAACACCATTATTTTTCACAGGTGCAACACTTGGAAGTGCGCTTTCTTTATTCATTCCCCTTCCGGTAGCATTATTAGCAGGAATGGGATTTGTTGCTGTATTTGCGGGAGCTACAAATACTCCAATTGCATGTACCTTAATGGGAATAGAATTATTTGGTGCCGATGCTGGCGTTTTTATTGGAATAGCCTGCGCCACAGCTTATCTATTTTCAGGCCATACAGGTATCTATGGAGAACAAATTATTGGTAGTCCAAAAAACTTTTTATTTGGTTCACATAAAGGAAAAAAACTAAATCAATTATAAGACTACATCGAATTATTTGACAAGTTAATGAGTCATCATAAAAAAAGCAGTGATAACGTTTTATTATCACTGCTTTATGTTTTTTTAATCAACATAATTCATTTTTTTGCTATTTATTATCTGGCATTATTTAAAGGCGTATGTAGACGAACTGGTATTTAAAAATGCATCTACATCAACCATCCATTCTTCCAATGCTAATTCCGGTTCATTAATCTCTAAAAATGAATTTACATCTGTCATCCATGCTTCAATATCCAAGTCTTCTTCAACAAATGTATCAACGTCCAACATCCAGGGTTCAATATCCATGAATGACTCATCCCATGTTAATTCGTTAATTAAATTATCCTCAAACTCTTCAGGGTTTAACATCCACTCTTGAATTTCTAATGGCTCCTCATCACTTTCCAGAGAAATATAATCAATAACAAAATCAAGATTTGTTGGTGTAGTTAATGTATTAGTTTTTGATTCCAACAATTCGTATTCTCCTGCAATAACATTCGAAAAAGAAACTACCATAAAAGATACTAATACTAACATTAATCTAACTTTCTTTCTAATTACTAAATTTTTCATCGCTATATATTTTAAATATTTATTATTAATTCTTAGACGATAAAGTAATATCAACACCCTTGCCAAAAATTATTAACCACTATACCACTGATACTTACAAACCACAACACCTAAAAACCCACTTATAAAATTGTTCGAATACTAAACAACACATGTTCGCATACGAACACAAATAAGACATTTTAGTATTTTAATTTCCTGCCAATAATTATTTATATTTATCAAGTTTTATAAAAGCAGTTTAAATCATGGCAATAGCAAAAAAATTACTTCAGATATTTCTTGTGGCACTAATCCTTATATCGTGTCAATCAAAATCAACAAATAACAGAAAGCTTATTTATATAGGAACCAATAATAATGATCCATCAAAGGGTATTGCTTATACTTTTTTCAATGAAGCAACAGGAGAACTTTCTCAGCCAATTTATACAGGAAATCTGGCAGGTGCTAATTTCTTCGATCCGGACAACATCAATAACAGACTGTTTTTTGTAGGAACTATTATTAATCCAAAAGACTCTTCAGAAACACAAAGTGTTGTAACCTTCAATGTAGACAAAGAGTCTGGCACATTAAAACAAATAGCTAATGAGTTTGTGCACGGAGCCGGTCCTTGCTTTGTTGAATACAACAGAGAAAATAATAAAATTCTTGTTGCAAACTATTCCTCAGGAAACACAAGTTCTTTTGATTACATCGATGATAAAATAACGATAGATCGTACTCAGCAACATTACGAACATGGTCCAGACCAAGACAGACAAGAAGCACCACATGCTCACTCTATCAGAACAGAGCCAAACAGCAATATTGTTTATTCTGCAGATTTAGGTGCTGATAAAATTATGGTATATCAATTTGTAAATAGTGAATTGCAAAAAATTGATTCTATAACTTGTTTCCCCGGAGCAGGTCCTCGTCATATAGACTTTTCACCCAAAGGTGATATAATGGCAGTTGTAAATGAATTAAACTGTACTGTAACAACCTATAAGAAGGATTCGTTAGGCATTTTCTCTGAAGAAATTAAAACACGTCCAATGCTACCTGAAAACTTTGAAGGATTTGCAAAAGCAGCAGATATCCATTTCTCTCCAGATGGTAATTTCTTATATGCTTCAAACAGAGGGTTTCATAGTATTGTAGTTTATAAAGTTAATGATGGCAATATCGAGTTAGTACAAACCTTTACTGAAAGTATAAACTGGCCTCGTAATTTTACTATTTCAAATGATGGAGACTTTATTTTAGTTGCTAACAGAGATGCGAATAATATTTCCGTTTTAAAAAGAGACCAACAAACAGGAAAACTTACTTTCTTAAATAACAATACTAATATTGAAAGTCCGGTGTGTGTAAGGTTTTTCTAACAAATTCCATATAACTAAACCTATAAAGATTTAGAAATTCATATGAAGCATTTTTTAAGATTCATCGGATATTTTATCCTCGGACTAATCATTGTTATTACAGGCGTATTTATATATTTCAATTTTGGAACAAAAGATAAATTGCAGCCCATATCAATTGTTCCCGACAATGCCTTAGTGATATTAGAAACGGATAATCTATCTGAATCAATGCTGGAAATAACAAATACCAATTATTGGAAATCTGTTATCGAAAGTGATGTACTTAGCGAATTTAAAGATGCTCTTAATACATATGAACATTCTGTTGAGAATAATAAATGGCTAAAGCCTATTTTAAAAAAACAGAACCTTACTTTTTCATTACATGCTATTCATAAAAACAAGTTAGACTATCTGATTGTAACAGATATTAAAAAATACGGAAAACTGGATTTAATACCTAAATTAACATCATTACTCAATATTCCGGTAAAGAAAAGTACCATTGATTCCAGCCAAATATATTCTGTTTATTTAAAAGATTATGATCTAAACCTTCATTTGGCTACAGTTAATAATTTGATGTTATGTAGTTCATCTTACCAATTAGTTGAACAAACCATACATAAAGAAGAGACTTTATCTCCAGGTCAAATAAATAAGAGAAATCAAGTATTCAATAGTTTCCAATCAGACTTGTTTAATATTTACACAAACAACAACCTTCTTCAGTATTATTTTGCCCAATACTCTTCATCCTTTTATAAGGGATTAGCTTTTTCTGCATTGGCTGCTAATTTTTCAGACAAATCATTTACTCTGGAAGGATATACAAGTACTTACGACAGCATTGCATCACCTTTTACTTCATTAAAAAACACCAGTGCGAATAAAAGAAATGCAGAGAAAGTAATACCTTCAAATATATCATGGTATTTAAATTTTAATATTGATGATTTTACCTCCTTTTATAACAACTTTTTAAACGAATACTCAAATATTGATCCTATTGGATATCAAACCTATTCGGTAGGTATAGGCCTAACACAATCATACATGGGTATTGATATTAACCAGAACATACTTTCCTGGATATCAGGTGAAATTGCTGTAGCACAATTTAAACCCTTGCCTAATACTCATAAGGATGATTTTTTAGTTGTTGTTAGTGCCAATGATATTGCAAATGCCCAGGAAAATCTTTCTGAGATAACAAAAAAAATTAAGAATCGAACTTCCTTTAGATACGAACACACAAAGTACAAAAATTACGATATCAATTATCTAAACATCAAGGGCTTCTTTAAGATATTTATGGGAGGTTTTTTATACGACAGATCTAAACCTTATTATACAGTAATAGATGACTTTATTCTATTCAGTAACTCCTCTGACATATTAGAACTTTGTATAGATAACTATTTGGTTGGAAATACATTAAACAGAAATAAGGACTTCCAATCATTTATGGATAATTTTAATTCCAAATGTCAACTTACCTCTTTTGTTAATATGCCTTATTTGTATGACAGATTATACTATTTCGGAAACAGTAAGGATAAAGAGGAAGTGAAAAAGTACAGGAAGATTATTCAAAATATGGGTTGGATTGGCTTCCAGCTATCACCAGAGGATGATCTTCTAAAAACAAAAGTTTATGCTCAGTCAACAGAAAGTCCTACAGAAGATTACAAAATAGAGTTAGACTTATATTCCGCAGAAGATTTATATCTCAATGAATTCGAAAAGCTGGATTTTAAAATAGAATTAAATGAGGAATATAATTCATACGATGGCAATCTATCCTACTACATAACACACCCGGAAAAAGTTCAGGACAGTGTTTTAATTTATGAAGGAAATTTAAACGAAGGTGTTATAGAAGGCATGTGGAGAAGCTATTATATATCAGGCAATATCAAATCGACTGTAAATTATAACGATAGCCTAGTAAATGGTACTGCTGTATTTTATTACGATAATATGAAGCATATTATTCGTTCTGAAATAGATTTTAATGACGATAAAATTGATGGCTTATACAAGGAATTTTATACGAATGGAAATATTAAGGCATCCATTGAATTCAAAGACGGTATAAGATGGGGAGATATAATATATTACTATCGTAATGGACAAATAAAAACGGAAGGTCAGTTTAAAAACGGCAAAAAATCCGGAAAGTGGAGATATTACTCAAAATCCGGAGAAATAATAAACAAAGAAAACTGGTAATTATGGAACAATCAAACTTTTTAAATTGGATGCTTCTTGCATTTGGCACTTTAATATTTGTGGCTGCAATTTTTAACTGGCAATATTTCTTTAAACAAAGAAAAGCCCAAATGCTCATTAAACTAATAGGAATAATGCCTACCCGAATTTTATACGCGATCCTTGGACTTTTATTTGCTTTAATTGGAGCAAATTATTTATTCACTCTTAGAATTTTTAGTTTTTGACTCGCCAAAATAATCTTCTACCAACCAATTTTGTATAAATTTTTTATCAGTGAATAATTTCACTACAAATTCCTCAATGGTATATTCCTCCATCTTTCGTCCTTTACCATTCAAGTAACCAACAAATCCTTCATTCATATACCGGCCTGCTCTCAAAACAAAGTCAAATAAAGCCACAATAATTGAGGAATCGCCCGGTGAATCGTATTTCTTTTTACATGAATTTTTATCCGAAGACAAGTAAATCCGGCATGCCATTGGCCTAACCGAATAAATAGAACAACTTCCGTTTTCCAAGAAAGGACAAGCGGCTCTAATATTTTGCTTTTTTTCTTCCTCCAGGCCTTTGGTTAATTTAAACTTTGATTGAGCATTAGAAAATATTTTAGCCCGTTGTTTATCATCAAAAGCCTGATGAATAAACTCAAAAATCAATATAGCCTCCTGAGTGGTCATATATACAGGTTGATAGCAACACCAGCTACAACCATTTTCACATTGAATTGGATTTCCTTCCTGATGAGTTCTTAAGGCAAAGGATTGAGTCAGTTGACTAATCGCAGAATATTGCAATTGCATACCTTTAAAAAGAGGAGTCAAACTATTAAAATCAGTAACTTCATTTGAAGCTATTGTATACCCATCTTTATAAAAAGATAAGTTCATTTCTTTGCTCTTCTTCTCTTCTTGTTCTTTCTTGCTCATCATATAATAATTATAAAATGCGAAAATAGTTCTTTTTAAATTATTTGCAGACACCCAGTATCAAATTATAAGAACTTTCAATAGATTATTCACCCTTAAAAATCAACATAGAATATTAATTACCACTAACCATCATATTCATATTGTTTATCATAAATTAAATTTCTATTTTTGACACATTGTCTAATCCTCCTATTTTAAATGAGATATCATTCATTTTTATCAAAAGAAGATGCTGCTTGGGGAGAGCAGGAAGTAATAAGATTTCGTTGGGTATTAATAGCCGCAATTATTGTTTTAATTGGCTATATATTTCTTTCTGGAAATACTCACCGGGGATTTATTTCGTTGTCACTTGCATTGGTTTATATCTTTTACAATTCTATTATCAATCTGCTTCTAAAAAGATTTGATAATGCTACGTGGATTCGGTATGTTTCATCAACAATAGATGTTACAATTCTTTCTGCGCATATATTCAATTATTCGTTTTTTTTTAAACCCATTGCTGTTTCTACGGCCCCATCACTTTTTTTGTATGCCATTTTAATAATGCTTTCGGTTTTAAGATATGATGGCAGATTAGTAATATTTACAACGATATATATAGTTATTTGCTCTAATATCATCTACTTTTTAAGATATCCGGATATTGATCCATATCTTTTTACACAGGTAGCATCTGCAGGACCGGAAGGTGCAATATACCGAAGTGTTTATTTTTTATTAATGGGTTATTTCATGTTTAGCATTCCTAAAATGATAAACCGATTGGTTGAAAAACAAAATGCTGCAAATAATGAAAGACGGGAAGTGGAGATTAAACTTGCTCTTGAAACTCAAAAAAAGGATATGGCAATGCAAAGCCTGATCATTGAGCAACAATTAAGCGAACAACTAAATGAACAAAAAGAAGTAATTCAGGAACAAAACCATAGTCTTGAAAAATTAATTACTACTAAAAATAAACTATTCTCTATCATTGGTCATGATTTACGTTCTCCATTATGCGTACAGAGTTCTTTAACAGAGTACTTGATACATGACTTCAACGATTTAGATAAAGAAAATATTTTAGAAAGTATATATGCAATTAATAAAACTGCGAATAATGCATTAAATATGCTTTCGAATTTAATGGATTGGAGCAAGACTCAAAACAACATGCTTGATCCTATTCCTGTAAATGTTAATGTCAAACAAAAAATATCAGATGTAATTGATCTTCAATCAGAGGCATGGAGAGCAAAAAAAATAAACATTGACATTAAATGTGATAAAAAATTATGCCTTTTTGCGGACGAGCAGATGACTGAGACTATTTTACGAAATCTATTGTCAAACGCCATTAAGTTCACTCCTTTAAATGGAGCAGTTCAGTTTAATGCCTTTAAAAATGACAATAACTGTACTATTGAAATTGAAGATACAGGGGTTGGAATGTCAGAAAATCAGATTAACAAGCTTTTTAATTCGAGCATCACTACATCTTCACTTGGTACTAATAACGAAAAAGGAACAGGATTAGGCTTAATTTTATGTAAAGAAATGATTGATATAAACAAGGGATCAATCTCGGTAGAAAGCGAACAAAACAAAGGAAGTAAATTTAGTATTTCACTTCCTCTGGCTAATTAACCTATTATACTTTCAGTATTGGTTAGCACACCAATTTTGACTCTCTTTAGTAGGCTTTTCTTCATGAATAATACTATCCAGAAATTTACCAAACATTAATTGGTCTCTACTTTCAAGAGCTTCATTGTAATCGTTGATTGATTTTTGTAGCTGTGCAAATAATAATTTTGCCTCTGTCGATGTAAAATCATTAATGCTGGTATGCTTTAAATTCTGATAAGTATAAAACTTACCTGTACTATCATTTAACTGATTCAATAAAGCATCTCTCTTATTTATAATCAATTGAAAGTTTCTTGCCCACTTTTCCATCGCTAATTATATTTAAAATTTCAATATCAATTTACAAATATCTTTATTTAATCAAAAGAGTATGAAAAGAAAAAATCAAGAAAGAATGAGAATAATTATTACGACCAATTTATTCAACAATTATAGATTGATATTTTATTAAGCTGCTAATTAGAACTATCTTTGGCACCACAAACACAATTTATACAAAATGAAATTTGAAGATTATTCCATTTCAAACGAAATTAAAAAGAGTTTAGCAAAATTAAACTTCAAAAGACCTACTGATATACAGTTTAAATCAATACCTCCAATATTGAAAGGCGAGGATGTTTTGGCTATAGCTCAAACCGGAACTGGAAAAACCGCAGCATTTGCAATTCCGGTTATTCATACTCTTCACACTAAAAAAATCAGAAGAAGAAGCGATGGAATAAAATGTTTAATAATGGTTCCTACACGTGAATTAGCTATTCAAATTAACCAGGTGTTTGAATCTATTGGGAAACATACTTCAATTAAGTCATTTTGTGTTTTTGGAGGAGTAGAAGAAGGTCCTCAGATTGCTAAGCTTGAAAAAGGTATTGATATTTTAATAGCGACACCCGGAAGAATGTTTGATCTGGCCAGTAGAGGATTTATCAAACTAAACAGGGTTGAAGTTCTTATTTTAGATGAAGCCGATCATATGTTAGATCTTGGCTTCATTAAAGATATTAATGATGTATTAAAGTATTTACCTAAAAAAAGACAAACACTTTTCTTCTCAGCCACAATTAACGAAACCATAAAAAAACTAGCATACTCTTTAGTTAGTAATGCTATCCGTATTCAAATATCGCCTAAAGATCCGGTTGCCCGAAATATTGATCACTCGGTTACCTTTATAAACATGGATGACAAGAGATTTTTCCTGGAGAGATTAATCAAAGAAAATCCTGATAAAAAGATCCTTGTTTTTGTTAGAACAAAAGTCAGGGCAGAAAGAGTACAAAAGGCTATGGAAAGGGTTCAAATAGAAGCGCAGTTTATTCATGGAGGAAGAGAACAGGACGAGAGAAAAAAAGTATTGGATCTATTTCGTAAAGGAGAAATTAAAATACTTATTGCAACAGATGTAAGTGCACGCGGAATTGACATACCTGGAGTTGAGTATGTTGTTAATTATGATTTACCGGAGCTTTCAGAGAATTATGTACACAGAGTAGGACGTACAGGACGAGGCAAAGAAAAAGGCAATGCCGTATCGTTTTGCAGTGAAGAAGAGAAACCAATATTGGAAGAGATTGAAAGCTTCCTTGGGAAATCGATAAAAAGACTGGAAATAGACAGAGAAGACTATTCTCAAACAATTGATTTTTCTGCAGAAAGTCATGCTGATTGGAAAACATTAATCAACGAACATGATGACCTGATTACAAAAGGGAAAAAGAAACCAAAGAGAAAAAAATAGAATTTGAAATTATATAAATTGAAAGCAGCTTTAAAAGCTGCTTTTTTTTTGCCGTCTATTCTTGAACTAATATATTTAATAACAAATCATCAGCACTAAGGCATGCCTCAATAATCTTATTTTTTTCATCTATTTATTATATTTGTTGTATTCCCTTAATCACACAAAAAATTCTATGATCAAGAAAATATTTCTGCTTTTAACATTAACAATAACTACCTGCAGCTCATATTCCAATAGTTACTCTCCTTTAGTAATCAATTACAAACGATCAGAATACAACGCATTAAGTCAGAACTGGGCTGTTGCTTTTGATAATAATGGAATTGCCTACTTTGGAAACTCAGGGGGGTTGCTTGAATTTGACGGCAAAGAATGGAAATTACATCAACACATGTCAAAATCTGCAATTAGATCATTGTATTTTGATAAAAAAAACAATCGCCTGTATTCGGGCTGTTTTGAAGATTTTGGATATTGGGAGCGCAACCAGTATGGAGAACTTATTTATACCTCATTGACATCCAATTTAGATTATACCTTTTCTGAAGAAAGGATTTGGTCTATTAAGCCTTATAAAGATGAAATCTTGTTCCAATCATTTTCTGCCTTATTCTCTTACAATATCGTTACTAAAATCGTAAAATCTATCCCGCTGGATGGAGAAATAATGTTTTTAAATTCAATTAATGAAAATGTATTCCTGCAAATCTATGTAAATGATAGAAAATCCGGAATTGCAAAATATGATGAAGGTAAGTTATCTATTATAAATAATAGCTTACTAGCACAAAATGGAACTTTTCGTTGTTTTACGCTTTTTAATAACGAAATAATATTAGGTGATGGAAAAAGTGGACTATACATATTAAAAAATAACAAAATTAATTTTTGGGAATGTCAGGCAAATCAATATCTCCCTTCAACGGATGTAAATTGTGCTGTACAAATTGATTCTTCAAGACTTGCTATTGGTACACTTCAAAATGGTGTTTTTATTATTAATACCAAAGGTGAGATTTTGAATCATTTTAACAGACAATCGAAGCTTGAAAATAATACTGTACTTGGTATGGGTGTTGATCACGAAAAAAACCTTTGGCTTGCAATGGATAATGGTATTACCTTTTTGGATCTTCATCCATCAGTTGAATATAAAATTGATCTTGAAAACGCTCCTTCTGCAATCTATTCTGTAATAAAACATAAAGGATATCTATATATTGGAACAAACAACGGAGTGTTATATTCAAATTTTGATAAGTCTTTAACAGATCTGGATTTTACAGATTTAAAACCATTACCGGGTATCCCTGGGCATATATGGAAACTAGATCTTCTTAACAATGAGCTATTATGTAGCAGCAACGATGGCATCTATTCTATAGACAAAGAAAACATAACTCCATTATCAAAAACATCAGGAAGTACTGATTTCATAACCTATCATACAAATTCTGATGACTGGCTATTAGAATCTACATATAACAACATAAGGGTTAGTAGAAGAGTCAATAATAAATGGAAATTTTCGCACCATGTAGAAGGATTTTATGCTTCATGCCGATTTATTGAAATGGATCATACAGGATACCTTTGGCTAAGTCATGAAATTAAAGGATTAACAAGATTAAAACTTTCAGAGGATTTAAAAAAAGTTATTGCCAGAAAAGAATTTGGCACCTCATCTGGATTACCGACTAATTTTGGATTAAACGTATTTAAATTCTCTAATCAGGTAATTGTAACTACAGGTGAAGAAATTTACACCTTTGATTATCTCAATGATAAAATGGTTCCTTATCAAAAGCTGAATAGTTCTTTAGGTAGGTTTAAAAAAGCAGTAAGAATTGTTAATGTTGACAATCAACATTTTTGGGCCATAACTAAAAATGAGGCTGCGTACATAGAAAATAAATTAGATTCAATTACAATTAAACAAATACTTACATTAAACGAACCTTATTCATTCCCAGACAAGTATCAAAATATTTCAATAACAGATAACAACAGTGTTCTTTGTTTAGAAAATGGTGTCGCCATAATTCCCAATGATGGTATTGAGCAATCTGAACAGTTGCCTTTATCTATATCATCAGTAAGTAATGAAATTGCCGGGGCAAGCGAAAGTAGCAATAAACTACCCTTATACACAACCAACCCAATTCAAGTAAAGAATAAATACAATTCATTTATATTTTGTATTAAGACGGTAAATTTCGGGCCCAATAAAATCAATTACCAATACAGAATTAAAAATCTGAACAACAACTGGATAGATACTAAATCAGAAAACATTCACCATATTAATAATATTCCAGCAGGAGAATATATTTATCAGGCTAAAGCAATGTATTCTAACGGTACTACATCAAATATTGTTGAATATAAATTTGAAGTACTACCAAAATGGTACGCTTCTAATCAAGGTATAATCACCATTATTATTATCCTTGTTGGTTCAATTACCTTTCTTATTCTTTTTAATAAGAGAATTATTCGACTACAGACTTCTGAAATTGAGGAAAAGCACCAGGAAAAGCATAAACAGGATAAACTCACTATTGAACAATTAAAAAATGATGTATTAGAAAAGGAGCTTGAAAATCTTCAGGAGAAACTTACTATATCGGCTAACAGCTTAGTTGAGAAAGATAAATCCATAACCAAAATTAAGGATGAATTAAATAAGATTTATAAAAAACTTGAAGGAAGATTTCCTCAAAAAGATTATAAAAAAGTGCTTGATGTTATTGAAAATCAAATGACAAAAAAACGAGATATTCTTGATTTTGAACAACACTTCCGAGCCTCACAAAGTGGATTCTACGATAAACTTAAAAAAGAATACCCTGATTTATCACCATCTGATTTAAGATTGTGTTCTTTACTAAAGATGAATATGAACTCGAAAGAAATTTCTATGATTTTAGGTATTACTACTCGAAGCGTTGAAGTTAGCAGGTACAGATTACGAAAAAAGATGAACTTAAATCCAGAGGATAACTTATCAGATATCATTATGGGATTCTAAAATACTATAAAAAAAGAGGATGAATATATATTCAAGAAACATCCTCTTTTAAAACCATACTCCCCTGTGCAAATATAAGTATGGTGTATTGTCTTCCCTAGATCTTTTTAGGTTACCAGCAAGCCACATTCATACATTTATTCATCTGAATATCTGTAACATGCAGAATATATTATAAAAAATCAGTAAGAATTAATGATATAGTTTTGTATATAGTACACCATTCACATTGTTATATAGAATAAATCAATAGCTTATAATACAATTTTAGTCAACTTTTAGGATTCTTGATTTTTCTGAAATCCCGTTCTCATTAAATGCTTCTATTGTAAAATAATATGGAGTATCCTTGTCCAAACAACGCATTAAAAGCTCATTAGTATCATAAACCATCCACGATTGATATAATTTATCAGGAGCTATCCCCCAACGAATATTGTACCCTTGTGCACCGGAAACTGATTTCCATTGTAACAAAGCATCTCTTTTATCTTCCTTACGATATACTCTAAAATCCTTAACATCTGTAGGTTTCTTTCCATATCCCAAACCGAAAACCCGTATTTCTGACAAAGCCAGATTTTTTCCTGGTACGCTAATGTTTTTATATCTAACATACTTTGCCTTAACAGGTTGATTAAGTACCTCATATGCATTTGGTGTATCTTTAAAACTATGACTCTTATCAACAACCATTTTCCAGTTTAAATTATCTTCTGAGACTTCAATAATATATCGATGATATAAACCTTCGGTTCGGGTATATATTCCTGACTCCTGATCATGAAAGTTTAATTGAAATGCATAAATTTTTCCAGGATGTAGCATCTCAATCTTCACCCATTGCTTATTATCATTTGCTTCTGCCACCCAAAATGATTTTGGACTTTCATCTGTTAGCACTTCCGATATTATCTGGCCTTCAGTATCTTTTTCCAATGAAATATTTGTAATCTCGTAATCATCATCAGTAGAGGTACTTTTACGAATTTGCATTTTAGATGACGAAACGGTTACTTTTCCTTTATAAGACAACAACATCCAACCACAATGCTGACCTGCTTTTGTTGGATGATTTGGTGCAAAACGAGGGTAATCTCCAAATTGTGTATCAGAATACATCAGCCCCTCCTGATCAAAGTATGTTGGAAACATACACAAACGACGCTCCCAGTGTGAGTTTGAAGCAAGAGCCATTGTTGCAAAATGCCAATACTGACCATTCGTTTGTTTCACTGTAATTCCATGTCCTGCTCCATTGGTAAAACCGCCCGGTTTAAAACACATTGGATTACTCTTCATATATTTAAAAGGACCTATAGGTGTTTCTCCAATATAAACACCATCACCATAAACATTAAACTGAGTACCGGGAGCTGCATATTGCAAATAGTATTTACCATTATATTTGGTCATTGAAGCCCCCTCTATATAACCTTCTTTCAATGTTGGATGAAAATTATTCTCCCCAAATCTTTCCCAACCATGCTTTTCCTCATCCAGGTTAATCAATTCCTTTCTCAGACCCGTTTCGAGCATTCTATCCTCTTTATTTAATTCCTTAACACATATAGGATTCACATTAGAGGATCCCCAATATAGATAGGTTCTTCCATCGTCATCAATAAATAATTCTGAATCCTGAATATCATTACTAATAGAAGCGATAGGAGCCCATTCTCCACTTTTAGGATCATCGGTATATAATATACTTCCATAACCAGCTGGATTTCCGGCAAAATACACCAAAGAGTCTTTATAATTAAACGCAGTTGGCGCATTACAACCTTCAAAAAACCATTGTTTAGGTTTTATAAAATTCCAGTGTACTAAATCTGTGGAGTGCCAATAGCCAAAGGAGCGGGTAACAAACATGTAATACTCTCCTCGAAATTCAATTACTGCAGGATCTGCACCTGATCTGTATGATATATTTCTACTCGAATTATAAACCATATAAGTGTAGTCCAAATCTATCGGATTACAGTAGGTTTGAGGAACTACCTCCTGAGCTTTAACATATACAGTTAAAAATAAAGTTAAAGTGGTTAAGAAAATTCTATAGCAATTCTTCATGTCAATATTTGATTTTATAAGCCTGAATCCTATATTGGATTAAAACGAAAATTAATTTCTTTTTATTCTATTAGCCTTATCAGGATAATTGGTAATTAATCCATCAATTCCTATATCTATTAAACGGGTCATTTCTGCCTCTTCATTTACAGTCCATTTCCATACTTCAATTCCATAATTATGCGCCAGCTCAAGGTATTCTTTGCTTATATTCGTTCCATAGCCAACTCCAATAGCGGCAGTATTAATTACTTTTGCATAATCTATTGTCAGGGAATCTGCCGGATCCACTAAATACAATGTTGAAATTTTATCATCCAACTGTCGTATTTTTGCAAGTACAGGGTAATAAAATGAAAAAATGATCACATCATCCTTCATCCCTAAATCATTGACGGTTTTCAAAACTTTTTCTTCAATACCTAAAACCTTTATCTCAATACAAACCTTTATTTTACCTTTTGCCAACTTCAACACTTCTCTTAAGGTTGGAATTTTGGCATTTTTGAATTTATCTCCAAATAAATCCGAACATCCTACATTGATATCTCTTATCTCAGCAAAAGTCATTTGTAAAACATCACCTTCAAATGCCCCTGAAGAAGTTCTGTTTACTGTTGCATCATGAATTACAACTAAAGAATCATCTTTAGTTATATGAACATCAAGTTCAATAAAATCCGCATGGATTCTTATGGCTTTTTTAAAAGCAATGAGAGTGTTTTCCGGTGCTTCACCGGAAAAACCTCTGTGAGCAATTACTTTTGTCTGCGAATAAAATATCGTAGTATTAAAAACAAACAGCAACAATACTGCAATTTTCAACCTCATAACTACATTCTTTATTAAATCATAATTAAACTTCTCTACCTAAATGAATTCTATTAAACTATCACTTATCATATTTGAATTCGAAATAAATAATGAGAAGAAATACCCTAATTACTATATTCATTCAGATTAACTGTTGAGATTTGTTTTTGATAATGTTGAAATACAAAATCATTACAAAACATTTTAATTTCATTAAGTTGTTGAACCATTGGGCTGGATGACACACTATGATTTGCATCTTTAATCGTATATAACCAATAAGGCATATGTAAACTTTTAAGTTTGTCTGAGATTGCTTTGGATCCAAATAGCATTAAATATCCGGGTGATTCACTAGTACAATAATGATGGGGTGCTATATCATATGGTACCAAATCATCATTAGTTCCGTGAAAGAGCATTGTTGGTATTGCATTTTCTTTACTTATTGAAGAGGAGTTTACAATTGCACCAGCAAATGATATAACTCCAGCATATTTTTTATAAGGAATTCCATACATTGAAGAATTAAAAACGATACTTAACACCATTTCAGCTCCGGCACTTGATCCACATAAAATAATTTTATCGGGATCAATACTTAAATCATTCTTATGCTCAATAAGAAATTTTGTAGCTTCATTTAGATCTATTACAGCTGCGCCAATTGCAGCTAATTTATCCTCTGCAGCACATTCACATCCAAAACCAGTATCTGTATTTTTTCTTAGCAAGCGATAATCAATTGATATGGCTACATAACCACACTTAGCTAAACTTGAACAAAAACTTACAGCTCGTTCATCTTTGCGGTCTCCCCCCATAAAACCTCCTCCATGTACAAATAAAACAACGGGATATTCATACTTCTTATTTTCAATAGGTTTATAAACATCTAAATTTAAAATCTGCCCTTCTTTTTCTGAATAAGTATAAGTATGAGTAAATATGGAATCTGTAACTTCAGATAGATAGCGTTCTTGCGCATTAACGCTACTTATTATTAATAAAAGAATTAAAAAAGTATATATAATTTTCATTGCTTTCCCTTTTATAAAAAAGAGTCAAAAGCTCACTACAAAATGCAATAAACTCCTGACTCTTAACCCCGTATTGATTAATTGGTTTTGAGCCAATTAATTTCTTTAGTTTTTACATCTCTTGAATTTGGACCTACCATGATTTCAAAATTACCTGACTCCCAATCATATTTTAAATCATAATTGTAGAATTTAAGTAGATCGGTTGTTATATGAAAAACAACTTTTTTTGTTTCTTCTGCCTTTAAATCAACGATTTCAAATCCCTTCAGCTCCTTAACTGGTCTGGTAATACTACCTGCCATATCTCTGATATATAATTGCACCACTTCACGTCCGTCTCTTTTCCCTGTATTCTTTAGATCAACAGTTACGGTTAACTCTTCATTCCCGGATAAAGAATCCTTTGATACATTTATATCTCCATATTCAAAGGTTGTATAGCTTAACCCATATCCAAAAGGATAAAGTGGCTCATTGGAAACATCCAGATAATTTGACTTAAACTTTTGAAACCAGGCTCCTTCTCCAAGAGGTCGACCTGTATTTTTATGATTATAAAAGATAGGAATCTGACCTACGTTTTGAGGGAACGTCATAGTTAGCTTTCCTGATGGATTAACCTTACCAAATAAAACATCAGCAACAGCATCACCTGTCTCACTTCCGGCAAACCAAGCATTTAAAATGGCAGGTACATTTTCTTGTTCCCATGTTAAAGCTAAGGGACGACCAGTTAAAAGAACCATAACAACAGGCTTACCTGTTTTCAACAATTCCTTCAGTAGTACTTTTTGATTTTCTGGTAATCCAATATCTGTTCTGCTGGCACACTCTCCACTCATTTCTGAAGCCTCTCCTAAAACAGCTACAATAACATCAGATTTTGTTGATATGGATATAGCTTCCTTTATCATTTCTTTATCAGATCGATGATCTCTTTCTGTTTCTTTACCAAAAATGCTGATTCTGGATTCAAGATCTGCATCAGGTACTATATTAGCTCCTCGTGCATACATTACAGAGCCTTTATCTCCTACTGCATTTTTTAATCCATCATAAATACTAACTGATGATTTATAGTCCCCGGCCACACTCCATGTTCCTTGCATATTAAAAGCATTGTTAGCCATAGGTCCAATTAATGCTATTTTACTCGAAGGATTAATTGGTAGCAAATCGCCCTGATTTTTCAATAACACAAATGATTTAGTTGCTATATCTCTGGCAATTGATCTGTTTTCAGGAGTATAAATTTCATTTTTAGCTCTTTGTAAGTCGCAATACTTATAAGGATCATCAAATAAACCCAACTTATATTTGGCTTCTAGAATTCTGCGACAAGCTTTATCAATATCTTCTTCTTTAATTGTTCCTTTTTCAATACCGATTTTTAAAGGTTCAGCTAAACCTTCACTCACCATATCCATGTCTATTCCCGCTTTTAAAGCCAACTCCGATACTTGTTGAAAATCGCCTAAGCCATGAGCCACCATTTCAAGTATGGCAGTATAATCAGTAACCACAAATCCATTAAAGCCCCATTGATCCCTTAATACATCAGTCATAAGCCATTTATTTGCGGATGCAGGAATACCATCTACTTCATTAAAAGAAGACATGACTGAACCTACACCAGCTTCGACAGCAGCTTTGTAAGGTTCAAAATACTCATTGTACATCCTTACTCTACTCATATCGGTCGTGTTGTAATCTCTTCCCGATTCAGCAGCTCCATAAAGAGCAAAGTGTTTTAGACAAGCCATGATAGTATTATTAGCTGTAAGATCATTACCCTGATAACCTTTAACCATAGCTTTGGCAATTTCAGCACCTAAAAAAGGATCTTCACCTCCTCCTTCAGCAACTCTTCCCCAACGAGGATCACGTGAAATATCAACCATGGGAGAAAATGTCCAACAGATTCCATCTGCACTTGCTTCCTGTGCAGAAATTTGAGCCATTTTTTCAACTGCCTCCATATCCCACGTTGCAGACAGGCCTAGTGGTATTGGAAATACAGTTTGATAACCATGTATTACATCCATTCCAAAAATAAGAGGTATACCCAAACGACTATCCTCAACAGCTACACGTTGAACTTCTTTAATCTTTTCTGCCGACTTTAAATTAAACAATCCGCCAACTTTACCTTGCTTTATCTTCTCTGCTATGTTGGAATTTTTGGCCTCTCCGGTTGTGATATCTCCAGCAGCAGGAAGATTTAATTGCCCAATTTTCTCATCCAGTGTCATTTTATTCATCAACGACGTAATCTTTTCGTCCATCGCACTGTTCGCATCTTGCTTTTTTTCAGAACAAGCGCTAACAAATAAAACGATTAGGAGTATATATATAATCTTACTCATTTTCCCTTTAATTTATTGTAATTTAAAAAAATGCATCCACACCATTAAACTGAATAACACGCATTTACCAAATCAAAACATTAATCTTCGATAGTAAATCCTAATCTATCTAAACCCTGTTTTACATCCTCATTACCCATGAATAAATTCCATAATAATCCTGAACGATAATTTTCTATCATACATACAATAGGTCCCTGATCTATTGCCAGATAGGCTCTTGGATACCATTCTTCCTCGATACTAAAAGCATCATATGGGCCGTATTTTCCAAATACTTTATTGCCTAAATTGAAGTATAAATTACGAGCAACCTTTATACATTCTTCTGGAGCATAAGGAAATGATGACAGTGCTGCAGTTGGTGATATAACGCCATAATCCTGATCTGGATTGTGAGCTGTATAACCTAAATAAACAGGGTCGGCAGTCAAGTCATTTCTTTCTCTTCCACCACCTTGTTCCCAATCATCATAACCTTGTATAGAATAACTGGCTGTTAAACCCCAAAGTGTTTCTCCGTAGTTAGGATAATTCTTAGGATTTTCGAGGCAATATGCTCTGTTCATCATAGTATGAGCTACATTAATATCCCAATAATCAGCATATTGATCCTTACTAATTTTTGGATTAAAACCTAAATAGGAATAATGTGCCCAAAACAATGGACCTCCAGCAGAAGGATTTCCATTATGTACCAGATTCAATGTATAACCATAGTTTGTATTCGCACCTACAATAGCACCATTTCGAGCCCACCCCTGATGATATGATTCCGGATTTATTGTATAGTCAGGAGAAGCAGCGCCAATAATATAGGTAATCAGGCATTCATTATACCCTTCAAGCGGAAAATTCATCTCCCAAGCATAATTTGGAGACCAATGCCAATAAAGCACTTTACTATCATCCTTTTCATACCAATTATATTCTATTCCTTTCCATAAAGCTTCATACCTGGCGCTTAAGGCCTTCTCTGTTTCATTTCCATCTTTAAAGTATTCCTGAACACAGATTAATCCCTGAGCTAAGAAAGAAGACTCAACCAAATCTCCACCATTATCCTTTTCTCCAAAAGGAACCACTTTAGCTGTTTCCCCATCAATCCAATGTGACCAGGCGCCATGAAATCGATCTGCTTTTTCAAGAAAATCAGCAATCTGCTCAAAACGATCAACCGCTTGTTCTCTTGAAATAAACCCTTTATGGCATCCTACAAGAATAGCCATTAACCCAAAACCACTTCCACCTGTAGTAACTACATTTTCATCATTTAAAGGATATATACCAGAAAGATGTATTCTTTCTCTTGCTAAACCTGAATTCAACTCAGCTCCATCCCAGAAATATTGAAAAGTATAGTATTGTATTGTATCCAATAATTGAGCATCGGATAAATCTTCATATATTTCAGGTTTATCATCAGCTATTATTACTGTTGAGTTTTGTTTATCCTTTTCCTGCAGATTACAAGCAGCTAATGCAATAGTAAAAAACAGTGTAATCCTTCTAATCATATTATATCACTTTTGCTCTACTCAAAATCAGTCATTTTAATATAAATGAGTTTCAAACACATCTCAAAACCCTATAAACATCTAACTTCCATATGTTTTGAGGAATCGTTATAAAAAATTGTTATGTTTTTTATCGAAAGAATCAGATAGTATACCTCTATTGAAGAGATATACTTATCTAATTCTTTTTGACTAATTCGAAGCTATATTTAGTTTATGAAACTTTGCTTAAAATTACCATCCTGGATTTTGTTCCATATCTGGCGTTTCAATCAACTGCTCCTCAGGAATAGGAAATAATTCGTGCTGTCCAACCACAAATGCTAAACCTAAACTTTGCATTACAGAGGCAGCCTGACCGGTTCTTACTAAGTCAAACCAACGATCATGTTCAAATGCCAATTCTAGTCTTCTCTCATTCCAAATAGCCTGACGAACTTCTGCCTGAGTAGAACTTTCTGAATCTTCCAGATTAACACGATTTCTGATTTTATTAAGATCCAGTAATGCATTTGGTGTATCACCCAATTCATTTAATGCTTCTGCTCTAATTAAATATACTTCACCCAAACGCATATATCTGATGTTTTTGTCTGTATCACCAGCACCCGCATTAGCACTTGAATAAGCTTTTTCATTATAATAAGGATTTTCAACACTAGAGCTAACTTCTCTGCCATCCCACATAGTTTCTCCGGCAAAAATAACAGTAGCATCTCTACGAATAAGGTCACCCTCATCATTAAAAGCAGTCACTAAATCTTCAGAAGGAACATTAAATCCCCATCCCCAACCACTGGTACCTCTGGCTCCTTGTGTTTGTGAATATTGTTGAACACCATGAGCAGTAGATTCACCTCTGGCCTGAAATTCAAAGATTGATTCAGATCCATTTTCTGAAGAAGCATGCCATAAAACAGAGTAATCATCTTCTAAATCATATTCAGAGGAACCAATCACCTCATTAGCATAATCATAAGCTTTTTGCCAATTCTCCTGATATAAATATACTTTTGAAAGCAAAGCCTCGGCAGCACCTTTTGTAGCTCTTCCTAAGTCTGCATCAGCGTATTCGCTTTTCTCAGGAAGATTGTCAACTGCAAATAACAGATCTTGTTCTATATAATCATAAACATCTTCGGCTGATGCCCTTAAAGCTAAGTCTTGTTCCTGAATTGGTATGCCCCCCCAACCTCTTACTAAATAGAAATAATTTAACGCTCTTAGAAACCGGGCCTCACCAATTAATCTATTTTTATAATCTTCATCCTCTAATCCAAAGGATTCGGTATAATCTATAGCCGCCGTTGCACGACCAATGGATTTATACCAATGTTGCCACATAGCTTTTAATGATCCTGCAGTACTGGTATAAGTTAATTTATCGAATAAATCTTTATCACCGCCTGTATCTGTAGGCGAACTACCTTTATCCGCATTATCTGAAATAATTTCTGTTACACCAAGAAATGAGAAAGCATAATTCCAGTCTGTAAACATTCCATAAACACCATTTACGTATACTTCAGGCTCATAAACCTCCTCACTATCTGAAGCTTCCACAACCTCACGGGACTTAACGTCCAGAAAATCTTCGCTACAACTATTCAATAAAATTAATAGGAAGAATATATATATATAATATCTTTTCATGATTATCTGATTTTACAATTAGAATTGAATATTAACACCAACAATAAAATTGCGAGTAGTAGGATATGCTGACAACTCAATTCCTGATGTTCCACTTGGACTACCATCTGAACTTATTTCAGGAGAAAAACCTGAATAGTTAGTCATTAAGAATGGATTTTGAGCAGTAAAGTACACTCTTAAACTTGATGCTTTCACTAATTTATCCTTAAGAGTATATCCTAGTGTGATGTTATTAATTCTGAAAAATCCTCCGTCCTCTAAATAATAACTTGATGCATATGAATCACGGGCCGCTCCAGGATGTTTATTAGTTGATCCTTCACCAGTCCATCTTTGTTTATATGTTTCATATGTAATATTTTCACCTCCATCAATACGAGTTCCTTTTAATCCATTATAAATTTTATTTCCACCAACACCGTATCCATCAATATTAAAATCAAAGTTTTTGTAATTCACTCCGATATTCATACCATAGTTAAATGTTGGAATATACGATCCAAAGAACTTCTTATCTCTGTCATCAATTACGCCATCATCATTCTGATCCTTATATCTTAAGTATCCTGGTAACGGAGTACCCACATGTGCATTTGCATCAATTTCATCCTGACTTTGCCAAACACCATCAGCCTCATACATCCACCATGAATATAATGGCTGACCTTCCTGAAGTCGTTTTGTTATCTGACCATTATTTAAACTACCTCCAGTCTCACCATCAAATGCAGATTTCACATTCAAAATTTCATTTTTGTTATAGGCATAGTTGAAGCTAATGTTATAAGACCAGTCTTCATTTATTTCATCAGACCATCCCAACACTAATTCTACTCCGGTATTTTTCACTTCTGCACCATGAGCATAATAGTTATCAGAATATTGAGAGTCTAATGTTGGTGTAACATCCAAAATTGTATTGGTATTATTTTTATGATAATAATCGATATTACCAGTCAAGCGATTATCCAATAAACTAAAATCAGTTCCAATACTCCATTCCTCTGTAACCTCCCATGATAAACCTAAAGCTGGAGTTCCGAATGCAGCTCCATAAACCAGATCCTGAGCTGAACCAAATACGTAGTTGTAGCTGCTACTTCCTGTTGAAGTTAATGTTTGAGAAACATTTAGAGGAACATCCTGATTACCTAGCTTACCCCAGCTTGCTCTTAACTTAAGGAAATTGATAGCATCCATACTACTCATAAACCCTTCTTTAGACAGAGTCCATCCTAAACCAACAGATGGGAAAGTAGCCCAGTAATCACCACTATCTTTAAAGATACTTGAACCATCACGACGTAAGGTTGCAGTAATATAATATTTACTATCAAAATCGTAAGCAACCCTACCAAAATATGACATTAAAGTAGTTGGAGTATAGAAAGTTTGTTCTACTGTTTTTTCGTAATCATCAGATGCTAAATCTATATTCCAGTATTGACTCTTATCCGGAACATCATAACCTAAAGCATACATGTAGTTTCCAATTCCTGTTTCTTCTTTTGAACCTCCCACAGTAGCTTCAACGTTATGCTTACCGAATTTTTTATTAAATGTAGCATAGTTTTCCCAAATCCATCTGAATGTCTCAACTTTTGAAAAGGACATTGAGTTATAAGCGTAAGTTGTAACTTCGGGATTGGCTACTTTCAATTCTTCAAAGTCTTCCTCTGTTCTGGTAGGATCTGAGTTTAACCATGCATTTTCAATATTGTTAAAGTTGCGTGCATTCGAAAAATACTTAGTAGCACCATAACGTGTATTAAACTTTATGAAATCAGTTATTTTTAATTCAGCTTCTAAACCTCCCTGAATAGAAACATCTTTATTTAATTGATTATAATTATCCACAGTAAATAATGGATTACCAATTGAGTTTAATGATCCAATTGCATCGCTAGCAGCTCCCTGATAAGTTACTACTCCTGTTGTTGTATTTACAAAAGCCTGTCCATATCTGCCATTATCGTAAAAAGTTGGGACAAGAGGAGATTGACGATAAGCTTCGTTAAATGCCCCAAATGGTTTTGGCTTCTCTTTAGAAAACGAAATATTTAAATTTTGAGAAATCTTTAAACGATCATTAAATAGTTTATAAACATTATTATTTCTAACCGTTGATCTACCATAGGTTTGTTCATCCAAGATACCATCCTCACTGTAATAGTTATAACTTAAAAAATAATCTATTGATTTACTTCCTCCGCTAATCGAAACAGAACTATTACTAAACACACCTAAATCAATTAACTCATCATACCAATCTGTATTGTATGCCTGATTCTCAGATAAAGACCATGACTTACCCAATGCACTCTGGTTTTCATTAAAGTATTCAATATATTGATTGGCATTAGCCATTTTTACCTGATTTTGAATGCCCTTAATTCCAGCATATGCATCAACTGTAATTTTTGGTTTTCCTTCTTTACCTTTTTTTGTTGTTATTAAAATAACCCCATTAGCTGCTCTAACTCCATATATAGAAGCCGATGATGCATCTTTTAAAACATCCATTGAGATGATATCTGAAGAACTGATATTTTGTATATCATCTACAGGAAATCCATCTACAATATATAATGGATCTCTACCACCAAGTGCAGTTCCTAAACCACGTACAATTACTGTAGGTGAAGAACCCGGAGAATCACTGCTAATAATATTAACACCAGCAATTTTACCCTGAATGGACTGTGTGGCATTTAATGATGGCTGTTTCATAATATCTGCTGAAGAAACATTTCCAATAGCACCTGTTAAGTCAGCTTTTTTCTGAGTACCATAACCCACCACCACTACTTCATCTAAACCTGTGGTAGAATCTAACATTACTACATTTATTGTACTGGTACTATTTACCGGAATTTCCTGGCCTTGCATTCCTATAAAACTAAAAACCAATATCCCATTTGAAGGAGCATTTACGCTATAATCACCATTTATATCTGTGATAGTTCCATTTAATGTTCCTTTTTCCAAAACTGATGCTCCAATTATAGGCTCTCCTGTTTTATCTGTTATGCGTCCTGAAATTATAATTTTCTCTTGTGCAAAAACAGAAACTGAAAACAGCACCAATAATAAGCTTAAGATTTTAATTTTCATTCCATTTATTTTTAGTTATTAATACGGAATCAAAGATCACCTAATTGAGGTCCATATTCCAAAAAACACACCTCTATTAAACCACAACACAATTCAATATACTACAACATTCCCTCATCATTAATTTAATAAACCCTATTATTCAGCATTTTAAAAATGTTAATTTATATTTATTTTTTAATACACACGTTAATTTTGTAGAATTAAAAAAGTAAAAACGAAAACAATGTTGGGGCTTTTAAAATATGAAATAAGTAATAAACAATTATGCACATTGACTTATCATTTCATTTACGGAAAAAGAGAGATGCTAAATACGATACTTAAATAAAAATGCAGCTTCTATTTTTCATCTAAGTTCAAAGTTTAAGTCTTAGCGGAGGATAATTCATTATTAGATCAACTTTAAATAAAACTAAACTCACTTTCTGTTAATCTTTTACTATAACACCAATGATACACCTTTGAGCCAAGCTCGCAAGCCTACACCTTTTTAATGCAGGTTCTATGCAAGTTCTTCGCACTCTTAGGGCGAAGAAACCGTATTGAAATTGTGTTGAGCATGTGGAGAATTGCAAACGTGTTCCGAACAAAGTCCATAGCAGGTGCATACAAAACGCGAAGATAGTGTATTCAATCTGCATAGGTTTTGCGAAGAGCATGCGAAGAAATGCGAACAAGTTGTATAGATGTTGTGAAGAAGTGCGAAGAAAATCACTAAAAAGTACAAAACGGTAAAAATCGGAATCCAAAACAGTCGTTTTTGCCCAAAACTGGAATCCAATACCATCATTTTTATCAAAAAGTGGAATTTTGGAGCTTTATGGGGGGTAAATCAAATCACAAATTCTAAAAGTCAAAACTACATACATCTAACATACAATCACTTACAACTTTAAAAAGTAACAGTAAAATTACTGTTATTTTTTCAATGCAGAATTGAGTATACTTTAGTAGTACAATAAAGGAACAAGGAAAAAGTAGAAAGGAAGATGTTGATTAATCCTTTGTAATAACTAAGAACTTGGAACTTTATACTTAGTACTAAAACATCGGCCGATACCATGTTTAACCGGGCTATGTTATCACCTGATCAATTTTAACAGAGCTTACAAAAAAAAGAAAGATGTATGAACTTAAAAATTTCGACATCGGTTCACTGGGTTCTTTAGGAGTAATGGAGGCAGTAGATACCCAAATCCTCTCAGCCCAGGATGCAGATCCTCAAACACTGATGATCAGGTCAGCGATCACCCTGCTAGCAGGTATACTAACAACTGTAATTTCAAAGTGGATGCAACGTAATAAGGTTGAAAAAACAGACACTAAAAACAAAGAAGTTACTGCGCCCAAAGAAAAGGGTAATAAAGTGAAAAACATTTTTAAGATTAAAAACTATAAAAAATAAAACGTCATGGGAAAATATGAAAACGGAGCATTTGGAAGCTTCCACGGAAAAGTTGGTAATGTAGTAGGTAGTACATGGAAAGGCATTAGCTATATGAAAGCAAAGCCCAAAACAGGAAATAGAAAAGCCTCAGAAAACCAAATTAAACACAGAGCAAAATTCTTATTTGCTACTAATTTTATTCAACCGTTATATCCTTTAGTTCAAGTGGGCTTCAGAAAACTGGATGATAAAAAAACACCTAAGAATGCAGCCATGTCTGAAATCATGAATTATACTATTACAGGTGAATATCCCGACTTTGGTATTAACTTTCGAAACCTGAAACTTGCAAAAGGATGTTTGCCTTTACCTAAAAGTATCACTATTCAGCTAAATGAAAACAGGGTTTTATTTAACTGGCTAATGGATATCGGAAGTGAGGATGATATTGAAGAAGATGCCTTATCAAAAGAACGAAGTGAAGATAAGATTATGTTGGTAACATTGGCTTATGGTTATCCGCCACGGTACACCTTACATAAATACCGACGCAAAGATCTTACTGGTGATATAGGTTTACCTGATGCCCCACCCGGAACAGAAGTACATTGTTATATTGCTGCTACATCAGTAAACAAGGATATGAATGTGAGTAATTCAGAATACGCAGGATCAGTTATTATTCCATAGTAGTACAACCGTTTAAGTGATTAATTAATGGATTGTATTAAGGTCGTTTCTTTAGCAGGAACGACCTTTTTCTTTCCCATGATTTCAAGCTTTCAGCCGGAGAATTGGATATATTCCAGATCTGAGTATTATTGAAATCATAAGTTTCAATATGAAATGAAAAAGAAAGCCGGTCTGAAATAACCAATGAAGCAAGACGATTAGCTGAACGCATGGAAGGACATTTAATAATAACTTTATGAACTTTCTACTAAGCTTTACCTTTTATCTTTTTTTAACTTTTTACCATTTGACGTTTATATTCGATTTAGGTATATTTAATATAATACTAACCAAAACCATATCGTTATGTTAGCTTTAATTCATACCATATCCGAGAATATTATCATCAGAAAATCTTTAAAATGGTCTAACCTATCTGCTGATAATGATGAAACATTTGACTGTGCAAATATTTACGCTCAAATGGAATCGTTCATGAACAAAAATCTCAATAAGCTGAGTTGCAATAAAACAAAACTAAATCTTATTGAAAAATGCATGCGAAATGTATTATCTGTTAAAAATAGCCTTGATCAAACACCATGGTCTATTCCAAATCATGTAAACGATAATGAGAGGTCCATCTTTTTAAAAGATCTGGATTTTTACTTGATGACATCTGCTATATTACTTAAATCATGCTCTTTATTTAAAGGTTTTATTCCCAAACATCACTGCCCACCAATAAGTATGATATTACCTGTATTTGCCAGTAATAAAAAAAGGGTTAATCAGGCAGTAAGTTGCCTGAACAATAGTAAATGGAAACGATCTGTCAACTACTACATGCAAAATAGTCAATATTTAAATGCCTTAGAAGAACTTGAAATTCAATTGAAGAAACCAAATTACAATAAGGAGATAAGTCAGTTACAACAATTATTGATTCACAACTTTTCTGTATTACCTGAAACCCAACTTGACGAATATTATAAAACCATTGCGATAAAAGAACTTAACAAACATTTTAAGTTATTGAAAGTAATTCCTAACCAAATTTCAAATAATGAATGGAAAGCCGTAAGATACCTTATTTCAGTTTTAATAATGCATAGTGAAGATGTGGAGCCTATTGTTTCAATCTACCAGAACTTAAGAAAGTCTTTAACAGAAAAGAATGAATTTAATGTTAAAGCTGAAAAGCAATTCTTCAGAAAGCAAATTCAACTCATAAATAAATTAACACATAAAAAAGTAGAGATAAATCCTCTTGCTCTTAATATATGTACTGAGATTTTTGAAGAGCTTAACATTTCAAAAACTGTTGCTATACCGGGTCAGGCACAGGAAACATATCTTGAATGGATCCACAACCCTAAGGTATTTGTTACCTACCTTCAATCAGCTATAACCAATGGTTACATAACATTAAAGGGTAATGCCGATATGAAACCCATCATTGAATTTATTTCCACTTTTGTGAAAGTAAAAAAACAAAACAATTCCGGAAACTTATCTGTGGATTCACTAATCTCATATTTTAAGAAAGCTAGTACTGGGGAGTTATAAAAAACAGGAACTTGGAAAATACTATAGTAGTGAGCAGAGTATGGAAGGTTTTGTGTATAACTATTTAGATTTTCCAGGACTTTGTTTTAATTTTTTAAATAGTCGGCGTGGTGAGACCAAAGTCTTATCTTATAAACTGCATTATTTCAATACATTACAAAAACCAAATCAAACCAAGTTACACTTAACTTTCACCTGACAATTGACTTATAATGTATTGATTTGATGTTTTCATTCCTTAAAAAAAGGTTGTCTTCTATATTAGAAAACAACCTTCGTATAAATATTTTATGCGATTAAATTATTGTATCAAACTTCTTCGTATCCCCAGTTCTAAACCTCTGATTTCTGCCAATCCTTTCATTCTTCCATATAAAGAATAACCAGGATTATTATTCTGACCGATATCTCCTAACATTTGGTTTCCGTGATCGGGGCGAACAGGAATAGAAAAGTCGCCTCTGCCTTCGGTTTTACGTCTTTCCTCCTCCTCTACTATGGCTTTCAATACTTCATAAATATCAACATCACCTTCAAACAGGTAATCTTCGTTGAAGTTATAATCCGTATCTCGTTTTACATTTCGTAGGTGAGCAAAATTGATACGTGGTGCTAATTCTTTAGCCATTTGAGACAGATCGTTAAAGTACCCTGCTCCCCATGATCCTGTGCAAAGCGTAACGCCATTTGAAACAGAATCCACATGCTTAGTTAAGATCTTTGCATCATTTATTGTACTTACTACGCGAGGTAATCCTAATAAAGGCCATGGTGGATCATCAGGGTGAATGGCCATTCTTACACCTGCTTTCTCTGCAACAGGAATAATTGAGCTTAAGAAATCAAGCAGATGTTTTCTCAATTTCGCATCATCAATATCCTTATAACCATCTAATACGCTTTGAAATTGCTCAAGAGTATAGCTTTCTTCTGCACCCGGTAATCCTTTGATGACATTGTTTGTTAATGTCTCAATTTCTTCAGCACTCATGCTGTTAAATGACTCTGTTGCTTCCTTAACGATTTTTTCGCTATAGTCTTTTTCTGCTCCCGGACGTTTTAGTATATAAATATCAAATGCAGCAAAAACCTTTTGATCGTATTTTAAAGCCAACGAACCATCTTTAAATTCACTGTTCAGATTGGTTCGTGACCAGTCCAACACCGGCATAAAGTTGTAACAAATTGTATGTATACCACATTTGCCAAGGTTTATAATAGATTCCTGATAGTTTTTAACATACAATTCCCAGTTGCCGGATTGCTTTTTAATATCCTCATGCACAGGAACACTTTCCACTACCGACCAGGTTAAACCTGCTGCTTCTATAATATCCTTACGCCTTTGTATTTCTTCTAAAGTCCACTCCTCACCATTAGAAATATGGTGTAAGGCTGTAACAATACCAGTTGCTCCGGTTTGTTTTATATCTTTTAATGTGATACGGTCATTAGGGCCATACCAACGCCATGTTTGTTCAATCATAATATTCTTTTTTATGGTTAAAAGGTTACAGGGTTAAGGGTTGAAGGGTAATCTACTTATAGAACAATTAAACCACGTGTGAGGACACGCGCAGCAGCATAAAGTAATGTATAACCATGTTACCTTGCCACCTTACTACCCTTTACCGTTTTACACTCCACTATATGCACTAAAACCTCCATCAACAGGAATAACTACACCTGTAATGAACTTAGCCCAGTCGGACATTAAGTATAGAACTGTTCCTGATAATTCTTCAGGTTCACCGTAGCGCTCCATAGGTGTATTTGTGATGATTTTGTTTCCACGGGCAGTTGCTTCACCCGTTTTTTCATCAATCAATAAAAAGCGGTTTTGGTTGGTTAATAAAAACCCTGGAGCAATAGCGTTTACCCTGATTCCTGTTTTAGCAAAATGCACTGCTAACCATTGTGTAAAGTTGTTAATCGCTGCTTTTGCTGCTGAATAAGCAGGGATCTTTGTCAATGGAGTGTATGAGTTCATTGAAGATACATTTACGATGGCACCTTCTTTCTTAGCTAACATATCTTTAGCAAATACCATGGATGGTAATAAGGTTCCCTGAAAGTTTAAGGCAAAGACCTTATCAAACCCTTCCATTTGTAAACCAAAGAATGTAGCATCCAGGTTATCCATGTATTCTTCAGTCAAAAATTCGGCTTGTGTTGTTGCTGAAGCAGCATTTCCACCAGCACCATTTAAAAGATAGTCTACTGTTCCTAACTTCTCATGGATTACCTTAAGGGCATCCTCCAATGATTCCTTACTCAATACATTGGCAGAAATACCTATAGACTCAGTGCCATATGTTTCCTTTATTTCATTAGCTACTTTTTCTGCTGCTTCAGGATTTAAATCCAGGATAGCTGTTTTTACACCCTGAGATGCCATGGCTTTGGCGATGGTAGAACAAAGTACACCTCCTCCTCCGGTAATTACTGCTACTTTATCTTTTAAATTTAATTCTTTCATAAATCTCTTTTATTACATTAAAATTTTAACTGTGATTCTTTGGGTAATGATATTCTATTACCCAAAGAATCACAGTTAAAAGTAAATGCATTAAGCTTAATATGGATTGAAAAATTATTCACATTACTGGATAAATCAATCTTTATTAAAACAGAATACCTTTTTATTTATGCTTTAATTAATTTTAATGATTCCGATGTTTTATTGTCTTTTATCTTTATATAAAACATATCGTTAGGTACTCTCTAAATATTATTCAATTGATCCTTAACATGTAAAAGCTTTGTCCCTGACATGCCATACATTTAAGTCAACATCTACGAATATACCTGTTACAAACAGTTTACCGCTAACAAGATTAGTATATAACTCAATATCCGAAGATGGAGAATAACTTAAACTTTAATGAGACAATTGTGTTGGAACGTCTTCTTCTATTACTATTGACTGTCGTACATCTGATGGAGATACAGTCTGGCTACAATTAGTAAAATCAACATTCTCGGCATATCTGATATAATATCCCCAAGCCGGAAGCATGCCAAAAACATTGTATTCGGGATAATTGCCTTTATATTCACCAGGTCTTCCGGGAACAATGGTTGCACCTCCGTTAAACGAATTAACCCTTACATTATTAAATGTTATATCCTTTACTTTATAAATAGTACCATCTACATTAATTCCGCTGATACAGCTGCCTATATTGTCAGAAATATTTCTAAAATCTAAATTTGAAAATGTAACACCGGTTATACTTCCGGTTTTTGCCGGAGCACCGGCAGGTCTATGGCCACGTTTTCCGGCAGAATGTAGTAGAAAAAAAGCGTTTGCTGAGGTTTGCAAGTTTATCCTGTCAAAGGTAATATTTGAAAAGTCTGCACCATCCAATCCCTGCAGTGAAATGGCACATAAACCACCTCTTCCTGATCCATTTATTGCAATATCCTGAAGCAAGCAGTTTGTAAAAGCTCCATAAGTTAAAGTACCAAATTTTATTTTATTGCCGGTTGTACCATTTATAGTTACATTTTTAATGGTCATATTATTTACACCTTTTGCCGAACCGCTTTTGGGACAAATCGCATCGTCCTGACATAAAATAGTACTGTTAGTAATAGTTACATCGTGTGAATCACAAATATCAATTCCATCTTTATTTACTCCATAGGCAGAAGTGTTAATGTTGATTCCATCCACAATTACAATATCACATTCTAAAATTACAAAGTCCCACATCGCACTATTCTTAATATCAACATTAGCAACTCTAACGTTTTCTGAATATGCTACATACAAAGCCATTGGCCTAAGAATTTCATCTTTGGTATGATCCCATATCGAACAATCTCCATTGCCGTCAATTACTCCGCCGCCTGCAATGATTAAGTTGTTCGCTTCCTCTGCATAAACAAAGGCTTCTTTGAGTTCCCAGCCACCGCCACCAAGTACGCCTTCTAACCATATATTTGCATTATCTGCATGCTGAGTGATTGGAGGGTACAATGAGTTATCCTGTATTCCTTTTAATACCGCAGTTTGATCAATCCATAATGTCATATTGGATTTCAATTTTATCTGCCCCGACATAAATGTTCCGTCTGATAAAACTACTGAACCTCCATCAGAACATGCGTCTATCGCTGCTTGAATGGCCTTAGTATCATTTGTACTTCCATCACCTGTTGCGCCATAATCTTTTACATTATATTGAGTTCCCGCAGGACTACAAAGCCCTTCATCACTGGAAACTGCAATATTATCTATGTTCGGACCACCACTTGAAGTATTTGCCTTAAGTCTAACAGTATTATTTCCTGCATTAAGATGAACAGTAACTCTATCCATCCAGTAATAGTGCCAATCGCTAAAATGGGATGGAAACTCCATATCTTTAACAACAACACCGTTTACTATTAATTCACACTGACGGTTAGCTCCGCTTGCATTGGCATATTTAATCAGTAAAGTATGATTTCCAGCTGTTTCACTATATATATTGTTCCATTCAACATATGAACCGTTTCCCCCCATATCAAGATAACCTGATCCAACGTATGGAAAATTAGAAGTACCGACTGAACAATCTGATGATTTATTTGTAAAGTTTTCACCCTCGTAGTAAGAAGTACCAAAGGCTTCTGAACCTTGAGCACGTATTGTTCCAAATGAAACAATTATTAAAATCACTAAAACAACCAATTTAAAATTCATAATGTTTTTATTTAAGTTTTGCATTAAATGTTAATAGATTCATTGCATAGGGAGATCTGCGTTTTTATTCCCAAATTGAATTCAACTTGGAAACAGTTAATTCCTCAATTTCAATTTGTCCCCAGTAATTTTTAAACTCTAAACCCTGATTACTCTTTGGTTTTTCTTTAGGAGAAATGATGCTGAACTTTCCATGATCAGCAAAAATTTCTACACTAGTGCGGTCTAAAAGTATTTCATAATAAAACGTCATATTATCAATATGATCACCACCATAAAACTGTCCGTTTAATCGATTATGGTTGATATCATAATGAAATAGAGTGTTCCCATTGTAATTCATACCCAAATCAGTCCCGTCAATTAATTTAATTTTCATCTTAATATGAAAAAGATCGCCTGATAAGTCTTTCAGTTTTTCATTAGCCTCCTCTCTACTCAAATTTTCCCATGTGTATGTTTTCTTATGTAACTTGTCGATTTCTTTAATGGGTTCTGAAAACAGTCTTATACCTTCTATTGTAGTACGCAGAGTAAACTCTGTTGGAAACATCATTTGGGAGTTAAATGGCATTTCTTTCAAATCAATATTTCCCCAACCAATTTGAATACGACGACCATCTTTCTCTGGAATATTATTAAAAGTTTGTGCCGCGTACATATTTCCACTGAAGTATCTCAACTTGTCGGTTTCAGGAGTAAACTTTTTCCCATCAAATGAGCCTAACATGTAGGTTCCCGAAGCTCCGTATAATACCCATTTCGTATTTTTTGAATTGCCATCAACCGGTAATTCAAAAAACTCGGGACATTCCCAAAAACCTAATATATGACTTTGAAAAGTCCAATCTTTTAAATTATCTGAATTATAAAAAGACATCCCGGTCTTTTCAAAAAGAACCATTACCCATTTATGAGAAGCTTCGTGCCAAAAAAGTTTTGGATCGCGAAGATTCTTTGTTCCCCATTTTGCTTTTGAATCTATGACCGGATTACCTTTATACTTTTCAAAAGTCCTCCCTTTATCATTACTATAGGCAATACACTGTACTTCATTATCCCGGCTATCTGCAGTATATGCAACAACAATTACATTCTCCTTACCTGATTTAAATCCCGAAGTATTCTTATAATCAACAACTGCAGTTCCGGAAAACACAGTACCAATTTCATCAGGGTGAAGAGCATCAGGCAATTCATTCCAATGAACCATATCTTTACTTACTGCATGGCCCCAATGCATGTTTTCCCAGTTTCGCTCAAACGGATTATGCTGATAAAATAGATGATATTCACCATCATAATACAACATTCCATTGGGATCATTTATCCATCCCCTGCGTGATGAAAAATGAAACTGAGGACGATTGGTTTCTTGGTAAAGAGAGTCAGCTCCGTTAATTTCGTCCGACTGATATATTTGATCCCAACCTTTTACTTTTTTGGGGTATTCGATTTCAATAGTTTTACCAATAAAGGCAGATACATCACTAAACACCCAATAATCAGGATTGCCGTCACTTAATCGAATTACAAACGAACGATCATCTGTATCTGGAAGTTTTAAGTTCATTCGTTCTCTTTCCTGCGCATGTTCAACAGGTAAATTCAGGTACTTTTTAGTAATCGCCAACTCTTTTTTTACTCCTTGAGCAAACATTGACGAAAAAGCCATCATTAATAAAATTGTAGCACTAATCTTCATAATCTTTTATTTCGTTGATTTTGACTCTTTAAAAGTTCTTCTGTAGTATAATCTGGCATGGCTCCGCTTTTTGTACACACAAAAGCAGAAAGTATTACCGCTCTTTCATGCATTTTATCAAGGCTCTGATTATTTAGTAGTCCAGAAACAATTGCTGCAGTAAAAGAATCGCCTGCACCAACGGTATCAGCAACTTCAACTTTTGGAGTTTCTTTAAAACTTATTTGTGTACCATTGTACAGATAACTACCCTTGGTTCCACATGTAAGTACTAATAACTTAAGATTATATTGATTAAGAAGTAACTGACATTTTTCATCCTGATTTCCCCAAAGACCAAACATTTCAGCCACAACTTCCAATTCCTCATCATTTAATTTTAAAACATTGCACAATTGAAGCGACTCACGAATCAGTTTTTCTGAAAAGAACTGCTGCCGTAAATTAATATCGAGGACCTTAATCGCTTCTTCTGGCACCAACTGCACCAAGGTACGAATGGTTATTCGAGAATATTCATTTCGCTGAGCCAGAGAACCAAAACAAATAGCAGAAGCTACTTTTGCTTCTGCTTCCCATTCGGGTTTTAAAGGAATATAATCCCATGCAACGGGTTCACAAATTTCATAACATGGAACACCCTCTGCATTTAAAGTTACATGTACTGTTCCTGTCGGATGATCTATTCGTTCAACATCATAATCTACACCTGCATTATTGATTACCTCAATAATTTCATCGCCCAAATCATCTCTTCCAACAGCACTTAACGCCAAACTACTATTTCCTAACTTTGCAACATGATAAGCAAAATTAACTGGAGCACCTCCAATTTTCTTTTGGTCATGGAAAACATCCCACAACAACTCTCCTATTCCAATTACTTTTGATTGTTTCATCATCTTCTTAATACTTATACCAGTCCAAGTTCTTTTTCAATCTCTTCCAATGATTTTCCTTTGGTTTCCGGTATCCATATTTTTACAAACACAAATGCTAAAACACTGAATACAGCAAAAATGCCAAACAAGTGATTCAATCCTAGAGTTCCCTGTATTACAGGTGCAAAATAAACGGTTAGAAATGTACACAACCAGCTAACAGCAGTGGAAAAAGACATGGCAACTCCTTTTATACGATTAGGATAAACTTCTGAAATAATTACCCACATTACGGGGGCAAACGATGCAGCAAAAAATGAAATGTAAACCAACAGAGCAGCAAGCACACCAATTCCAAATGGAGATGGCTTAGTAAATTCCCACGATAAATAAGCTAACGAAATAATCATACCAGCTGCCCCCCATAATAGCAATGATTTTCGCCCTTTCTTGTCAACCAGCCACAAAGCAACTATTGTCATTAAAAAGTTAACCAGTCCGACAACCATTGCCTGCATTACTGAATCACCTTGTGCAGAACCTGCTGCTTTGAACATCTCCGGTGCAAACATGATAACTGCATTTATCCCGGTTATTTGCTGTAAAGCGGCAATCAACGTTCCAATTAAAACAACCTTTCCGGTTTTTCCTTTAAACAGTTCAGATAGGGACAAACGATCTTTAATTTTCTCTTCGGATATAACTCTTTCTATTTGGGGCAACTCACTTTTCACTAATTGTTCACCTCCAATTTTCATCATTACATCTTCTGCTTCCTGCATTCTTCCTTTAGAAACAAGCCAGCGTGGACTTTCTGGAAATGAAATCAGAATTAAGTTAAGATAAAGTGCACCAAATATTGCAGGGATACCCAACATATATCTCCAACTATCGGATCCCATCTCAAGCATAAAATAATCAAAAACATAAGCCAAAACAATACCGATTGTAATAGCAAACTGGTTCAATGAAACTAACATACCCCGATTATGAGCAGGTGAAATTTCGGAAATGTACATCGGTCCAACAACAGATGTGGCGCCAACAGCCAAACCTGACAACAATCGAAAAATGATTAACATTACCGATGAGCTGGCAAAAGCACAACCCAATGCAGAAATGATATACAGTAAGGCTGTTGTCCGCATTACTTTCTTTCTTCCGTACTTCTCTGTAAAACTCCCTGTAAAAAGTGCCCCAACCAAACAACCAATCGTTAACAATGCAGCAACGGTACCCAATCCACTATCGGTGAGTGAAAACTCTGATTTTAGCATTTCCACTGCTCCGGAAATACCGGCCATATTCAAACCAAAAAGTAGGCCGCCATTGATGGCTACAAAAACAATCCAATACAAATATTTTTTAGATTTCATAATCCGGAATTCATTATAGGTGTATAGTTTAATTCCCAAAAGCCACATGAAATATTTCTCTTGGTTAGAAGTATTACATGTAGCTGATTAATTTTTAATAAAGTATTAGGAATGTTTATTATTCATTTTGGAGTGTCAGGCTTTTGATAAGATCAACTTCTTCCTGCTTATAAGGAGTTCCATCCTTACGAAATATTTCATGGAACCAAAGAGCAGGTTCTGAACCATCAGAAAGAGGCTCATCCCATGCATATTTCGTATTTGACTTACCATCAACTAATCCCCAATTTATTGCTCCTATATTTTCCTTTTTCAAAATAGGCATAATATTAGTGAACAAACTATTATCTCGTCGTGCCATATATTCAGTACAAACCATAGGACGACCATACAATCTTAAAGAGTCAATGGCAGCTTGATGTTCTTCAGGCCCCCTATAATTGTGGTAAGTAATAATATCAGAGTTCTCAAGCTGAAATTTATTTAAATCTACTAAAGAAGGAAGCCAAACTCCTGATGATAAAGGTTGTGAAGGACGAACTTCCCATCCCCATTGAAATACTTTTTTCAACAATGGCATTGATTTATTACCATAATGTGAGTTTCCTGGTTCATTATACAAATCCCAAAGAACAATACGTTTGTCTCCATCAAATGATGTAAGAATATCTTTTACATAAACCTCCAACATATCAACCAAAGTTGAGTCTTCATACAGCAATTCACCCGGATCACGCACCCACCCTGAGTTATGAACACCTGGTTTTGGATCCGGCTGCTTGCCTGCTTTATAAGTAGGATTCCAACAATCATCAAAAATCACAAAAATGGTTTTCATTCCATGACTAGTAGCAATATCAAGATACTTGTTCATACGGTCTTTAAAGCCATCTTTATCTGCTTCCCATGCCACATGATGTAGGTATACCCGCATACAATTCATTCCAATCTCTTGTGCCCAACCTAATTCTCGATCAATAGTTACAGTATCAAATGATTCTTCTTGCCATGTTTCCAGCTGATTTATAGCAGTACTAGGATTAAAATTACTCCCACGAAGCCAGCCATTTTCATCCTGCCAGGCTTTGGCTTGCTCTTTAGTCCATATTTTCTTTGTTGGTTCCGCATTTTCCCGGGTATCTTTTTTCTGTTGATTTTGACAAGCAAATATTATTAATATCGCTATCATAAATACTAGATAAAATCTATTTTTCATTATGTAATTGTTTTGAATTCGTATGATGTAACTTATAGTACAACCATCTCAATAATTGAGAAAAGTGTCAGCAAAAGAATAAGATGTAACTACTTGGTTAGTACCGGAACAATTCTAGGATCAACAATCTCTAAAATATCAGGTCCCCCATTTGGATTGGTTACGAAATGACATTTATTGATATGGGCTACCCGAGGTTGTACACTTATTTCACTAAAGTGCGAATGATAAACAACATTAAGATTGCCATCTGTATCGTTAAAAAAAGCACAATGCCCTGTCCCTTTAATAACATCTTCTCCGGCAATAATAGGATTTCCTTCATATTTAGTCCATGGCCCTGTTGGTTTAGTAGCAGTTGCATACCCAATTCCATAATTAGGATTCTCGAAATGATTGGCCGAATAAACAAGATAATAAATGCCATTATGCTTTAACATAAATGCACCTTCTGTTACTTTTGCATGTGGATGCGGATCAATTGGACTGTCTTCCCATGCTTGAGATACACCAAAACACTCTTTAGTTGAGTTTTCTTTGATTGTTAAATAATCATCATTCAATTCGCACATCCAAATTACATTGCCATTTGTAAATGCAACATAATACATATACTTACGCCCATCATCATCTATAAACAAATGTGAATCAATTGCCTTATTTGATTTTATAACAGGCATATCACCTGTCTCAATAAATGGTCCTACGGGACTGTCACTAACTGCTATAGCCAGATGTTCCTCTGTAGTATAAAACATATAAAATTTATTATCTATACGATAGACTTCAGGAGCCCAAAAACCAAAGTTTCCATATGCATTATCACGATGTAAGGCATAACCTTTTGTAGCTCCAACCGGACCTGTCCAGTTCTTTAAATCATTCGATTTAAAAACTTCAATACCATAATCTGCTTTAGATGTACCATACATATAGTAAATCCCTTCATGTTCAAGAACAAAAGGATCACCAAATTTAATTGAGATGATGTTATTGTCTTCTAAATCCCCATCACCAGTAGATTCATTGCATGAAAACAAAGTAAAAAATGCAATAATTTGTAAGAATAAATACATTGGCTTTTTCGTTATATAATTGGTCATAATGTGGTTTTTACTAGTTTGTATCTTTTATTTACTAATACAACTCACTTAAGAATATTACTTTCCTCTGATTTTTTATTTTAATGCGTTAAGGGAAATATTAGTCACGCATAAGTTCTATAACTCACTCTTTATCAACAGTATTGATATAAGCATTAATGTAAATATTTGTCAATAAAGAAGATATAAATTGTGCAATTGCATTGCATTGCATCTCCTAACCCATTTTTCAGTAAATATTTGACATAAAAACTTCACTATTGATTTATCCTTTTAAAGATTCCCAATCTTTTGCTAATACTGAATTATTGAAATCCAGCATGAGAAAATGCAGACATAGTAAGCCCATAGCTAAAATCTATTTATTTAGACTGCATTTAATTGGCTGACAAAAAATAGTGACAAATTCCGTCAGCCTTTAATATTAAAATGATTACTAATAAATGATTAACAAAACTTTATTCTGTTTTATCTTCATCTGCAACAGCATCTTTCCAGTTATCCCATTTCGGAATAGAGGGATCGTAACCATCATAACCAAAATTTTGACTTAGCACACCTTTATTGTTAGCGGTTATGGCTGATTGTGGTATAGGCCAATACAAATTATGTTTATCCATTGTATAATTAAAAGTAGCTGGAGCTACGCTGATTGGGCCATTATTATAAAAGTTATAATTAATCACACGTTGATACCAATAACTTCCACCAGATCTATCTGTACCACTTTGTTTATCAAAATTTTCAATATTATATGTATTACCCCATTCATCAGGTTTACCACTACTAGCCAAACATAGTGATATACGAGTTAGCTCAACGTTACGCCACTCTTCTAGATATAGTTCTCGTGCACGTTCATTTACAATATCACCAATTGTTACTGTACCTTCATATAATTCAGAGGCATGAGCTCTTATTCTTAGAGCATTTAAATCATCTTTAATGGTGAGATCATTTTCATTTTGATAATATTTTGCCTCGGCACGTAACAAATAGGCTTCGGCCAAACGATATAAATACCATGAAGCATCATCACCACTACTAATTGCACCCCTAAAGTTGTTAGCGTTCATATCTGCTTCACTCACTCTATCTTCTGTATACAATTTATAATGAGGATAATCAAACCAATAACGAAGAGAATCTGCACATAATAACCTTCCGTCAGGAGCATACATCATAATGTTTTGTCCGTAATAGGATGACGTTGGATCATTATATTTCATATTAGTCATTAACCACCAGTTACCTACTTCACTGTTATGTCTTAAATCCTGAGTATCTTCAACTCCATCTCCATTTATATCCCAAAGACCATGTGTTGACCAATAAGATGGACGATGAGTTGTAACACCTCTACCAATAGCTCTGGCATAATCATATTGTGGATTATAATCAGAATGCTTACGAGAATAGTTATTAATTCTTTTTCCATCAGGAGATAAGAAATTATTTCTGGATGCCCAGAAAGGACCAAAAATACGCAAGGTAGGGAAGCGTAAAAAGGACTCTGTGCTAGAACCACTGTTAGGCATACCTAATATCACCTCTGTATTTGCACCAATAAGTTTATTTTCAGGACGGTGCAAATCCCATATCACATTTCGCGTAATAGGTAATGTTTGTGGTTCACCACCACCATTAAATGTTCCAAATGGTTCTGTCATTAATGAATATCCTGATTCATTAATTAAAATATCAGTTTGTTCTTTAGCCTTAGCATATTCTCCTGTTGCTAAATAACATTTAGCAAGTAACATTCTACAAGCCCCCTTATTAACCATTCCTACAAGTTCCATATCCTCTTGCTCAGGTACCCATTGTACCGCAAATTCCATATCTTTTGTAATCATTTCAAGAATCGCATCTCGCTTTGTACTCCTATAATTTTGCTTAGGAACCTCTAATATTTTAGTAACAAGAGGTACATCACCAAACTGAAATACTAATGCCATGTAACGAAAAGCTCGATGAAAATAAGCTCTTCCTTTATACGCATTCTTTGTTTCATCATTCAGACTCTCAACTTTATCAACAAACTGAATAATAGTATTTGCATACTTAATACCATTATAAGTTTCATCCCAAAAATAAAGAATACTGTTAGGAAATTCATTGGTAAAAAGTCCACTATTAGGTGTAAGAAGATTAGCATAATCGTCAACACCTTCACTTTTCTTATCTGTACAACCTGCTACCATCAAGTCCGAAAAGTTATATTCTGTTCCAATATACGGAACCTCTTCTCTTCCTCCATCTGCAGTAAAATAAATTCTTAAATGTCTGTCACATATCGCTAATGCAGATAACAAACCAGACTCCGTACTGAATGTAGTTGTTGGTTCATAAAAAGATAATGGATCTGGTTCAAGAAAATCTTCCGAACAGCTATTCATTAATAATACGCTGCCAGCAATCATTACCAGCCCAACAACTGATAATATTAAACGTTTTATATTTTGATATATATATTGCATACCTGTATTCAATTAAAAAGTCATGTTTAGTCCTAAAGTATATATACGAGTTGCCAAACCTCCTGTTTCCGGATCACCATATTCCCAGTCCTTATTCCATACTGCAACATTTCTGATAGTGCCAAACACCTTCAGTTTTTCAACATCAAATTTTTGAATCCATCTTTCAGGAATGGTATAACCAAGAGAAATATTTTCTAATCTGATAAATGAGCGATCATAAAGTTTACCTGGTGAAGTTGCTCCAACAGGTCCTACAGCTTCAATTCTACCATATTCATTTGTTGGATTATCAATAGTCCAGTAATCTTTTTTGAATACATTTCTTCCAAAAGATACTACACCTCCTAAGTCATCATTATTCAAATATTCCCATGACAAACTTTTATGTCCCATATATGAATAAATATTGAACGAGAAACTTAACTGTTTCCAAAAGATAAAATCATTACGCATAGACCAATGAATTGGAGGAGTTGTTTGTCCCAAAAATTCTTTATCCTTATCATTATAAACAGGAGTTCTGCTACCATCAGAGTTTACCACATCATCTGCAGTATAATTATTGGCTACCTTAGGATCTCCCGGACGTTGTCCATACAATGCAGCTTCTTCAACTTCGTTAACCTGCCAAATACCTGTAACTCTATAATTCCAGATTTCACTTACAGACTTACCAATAAACCATCCATTACTAATATCATCCATTTCTTTAGATCCAACAACATTTCCTGAATTATCAAGTACATCCTCATTTTCGTAATAAAGATGTTTAATTTCATTTTTATTATATGAGAATCCGAATGTGGTATTCCATTCCATAAAACTATTCCTGACATTTTGAGTATTTAGCGAAATTTCAATACCCTTGTTATCCACTTGTCCTAAGTTTGTTGTTATAGAAGAAAAACCTGTGAAAGTTGGTAGTCGTTGATTCATAATCATATCATGAGTACTCATATTATAATACTCAATTGAACCAGTGATTTTATTACTCAAGAAACCAAAATCAAGACCAATGTTCATTGATTCTGTCTTTTCCCATTGTAAATTAGGATTTGCCATACGTTGAACCATCAAATAACGATATTGGTCCAATTGTCCGGATGCATTAATATACCCTTGTGTTTTACCTCCACCTTCGTAAAGATTAGCTAATGAAACGTATGGGTCGGAAAGAGAACGGTTACCATTTTTTCCGTATGATAAACGAAGTTTACCCATACTCATAGCTTCCCAATTAAAGAAATTTTCATCAGCAAATGACCATGCCAACGCAACCGAAGGAAATGTAGCATAAGGATTTGAAGATCCAAAAGCTGAATACCCATCGCGACGAACAGAAGCTGTTAACATGTAGCGGTTATCATACGAATAAAATAAACGAGCTAACAAAGCATCTGCAGATTGGTGCGTATCATTTGTAGAAAATGAACTATCTTCCTTAGTTCCGTTTTGCGTATTATGATATCCCAATGCATCTGAAGGTAGAATATTACGAGAGTTAATAACATCGCTCCAATACTTTCTATCTTCAGCTTCCTGAACTAAGGTTAAATTTAAATGGTGTACATCATCAATTGTGTAGTCCCAGTTAATTGTATTATTCAGAGACCAGTCGAAATTTTTTGAATTTTGGCGATTAACTCCACGATCAGAAGGATTAGAGCCGGGTAAATCGGCTGACATAAAATATCTGTCATAAAACCATTGAAGACGAGGAGAAGCATTAAAGGAATAAGTAATATTTAAAGGCAATTTAACTTTTGCTGTTAAAATTGTATTTAATACTGTAAATCCTTTTTCTAAGTCTAAGTATTGTTTGTCAAAATCATAGTTATATCCCCTTTGACTGGCACTAATACCCATTGGATACTGCACCGGATTTCCATTTTCATCAGCGTAATTAGAATATGGGCTATTCTTTAATTGCTCATCAATATTTTCGAGAATACCTCCATCACTACGGTTTTGAAAATTTACATTAGCACCAACTTCAAACCAATCAGTAACATTAGCATTAATTTTCATATTACTACGAACAGCACCATAGTCATCACCTAATTGAACACCTTCATTTTTCAAATATCCTAATGAAAAATAATAGTTCACATTATCTCCTGCACCACTAATACTTGCATTATAATCCTGGTTAACTCCAACACGAAAACTGTGATCATACCAATCAAAAGTTTTCCCCTGTAAGAAATTATCATAAGTCGTATAATCTAATCCAAGACGCTTTGCCCATATACTCATATCAGACTCTCCGTCTTGATTTGTAGTATAGTTTCGCCAATTTTCAACAGATACTCCTGAAGGTAAATCATCAGGACTACAGAAATAACCATTACCGTAACCTCCTCGTTGATAAGCTTCATAAGCACCTGTTTCCGAATTTACAGCATATGTTTCTCTTGTCTCATAAAAGTCTTTACGGTGTTGTAAATATCCCTCAGGACCAAAAACTTCGCGATAAGCACTTTTCTGCGTAAATCCGATGTTTGTGGTAAAATTTATTTGAGGTTTACCTTTTTTCCCTTTTTTTGTGGTAATAATGACAACTCCATTAGCTGCTTTTGCACCATAAACTGCTGCTGCCGAGGCATCTTTCAACACATCTATTTGGCCAATATCATCAGGATTTATTTCTGAAAGCTCACCATAAAACATCATACCATCTAAAATAATTAATGGATCATTATGTCCTTCATCTGTATAAACAGATCTCTGACCACGAATCTGCATAGAACCACCACCTTTGGCTGAGGCATCCATACCTACGCGAAGCCCAGGAGTTCCCCTTAAAATATCCTGAACTGTTTTTGGATTTTCATCTGCTACTTTATCCGGACGTATTTGTGTGATTGAGCCGGTTAAATCTTTTTTTCTCATGGTTCCATAACCCACAGCAACAATTTCGTCAAGACCAATAGATTCCTCCTCCATTGTAATATTTATCGTAAGTTGATTACCTACAATTACCTCTTGCGTTTTCATGCCTATAAATGAAAATACAATTACTGGTGCAGCTTCTTCAACTTTTAATGAAAAATTACCATCCATATCCGTAATTGTACCAATAGTTGAGTTCTTTATAACAACAGAAACACCTGGAATAGGAAGTCCTGATTTGTCAACAACTTTACCTGACACTATTATGTTCTGCTGTTGTGTATTTACATCATACAAAACAATCTGCTTACCTATAACTTTAAAACCTATGTCGGTCCCTTGAAATATATTTTCAAGTACATTAGACAAAGGTTCGTTTTCATAGTTTACATCTACCTTACGGTTCAGATCAACATACTCAGAACTGAATGCAATTTTAAATTCAGTTTTTTTCTGAATTACATCCAATGCTTCACCTACCGTAATTTCGCCCATTTTAACAGTGAATTTAGCATTCTGACCATAACTACTAATAGCGGAAACATGCATAAAACATACTGTTAATAAAAACATACTGATTTTCATAATCCGTAGAGTTTTACGTCCTACAAAAGAAGGCGTACCTTCCCTTGCAATACCAACTTTTTTCATAAATTTGTATTTACATTAATTAATTTGGCATCATAATGCTGATGCCGATTATTTAGAACTCATTAGGAAAGTGTTGCACCACTTTCCTAATTTTTTTAATTATTACGCGATTCAAAATAAATTGTATCGTTATGCTGTTTTATTTCTATTGCAGCAATATTTTCTATAATTTTTAGCACATCATCAAAATCTTCGTTTTCAATAGATAAGGTTATTTTATAGTCTTTTAATCTTTCTGTTACAATAAATTTGTAATTATATCTTCTTTCAAGTTTTAATACTGCTTCAGATAAAGGACAATTGTATAAATTAAGAATGCCTTTCCGCCATGAGGTATATTTCTCTGTTATCACATTTTCACGTACAATCATGCCTGATTCAACATTAAATTCAGCTCTTTGTCCTGGTTTTAACATTATCTTATTTGCCATATTTTTTACCAACGACATTTCTACGGAACCTTCTTCTAGTAATACTGAAGTTTTATCTGCATCCCTATAAGCCTCTACCTCAAATTTAGTCCCCAACACTTTTACATTTACATCTTTACTTTTGACAATTAATGGTAAACCTTCATTATGTGAAATATCGAAATAAGCTTGACCTTCTAACTCTAGATCTCTATTAGATTTAGCAAATTTATCATTGTAGGTTAACGAAGAACCTGAATTTAACCACACTACAGAAAGATCTGGTAAAACAATCTTAGAAATCTGACCATTATCTGCGACAACACTAGTGTACAACGGTTCAACCATGATAGTTTTAATATAAATGCCTCCTAATGACAAAAGCATTATCAACATAACTGCAGCTGCATACCTGTATATGAATCGTACTTTTTTTAGTCGTACAACATTAGCAAATTCATCATTCATAATGTGTGTCTGAAGACGAACTAAGCCAGCTTCTGTATCTTGATTTACAATTGAAGTAAGACGCTCCTTTTTCCAATTAACTTTTTCTTTTTTAAATTCTTTAAAATTATCTTTATCCTCAATCCAGTTAAGCAATTGCTTTTGCTCATCTTCATTTACTATACCCTCAAAATATTTTTTAATAATATCCTTCATTTCTAGTTGCTTTTCATTAGTAATAGCCTGTTTTTGAAAAAACCCTACCTTACTATTATTACTTTTTTTAATTTTTTTTCACAATCTATTAAAATCAATTTAATTTTTCAGCTCAAACAAACTGTAAACACACCACTCACACACCGCAACAAACACCTATATTTCTGCACATTACCACAATTATTAGATTAACAAACCCTTTACTACTTACTTTATTATTTATTAATTTTTGTTACTCTTTATTAATTTACTTTATTTTGCATCCACTCACAATTGGCCAATAAAATTTATGTACGACATAGTATTAAATAAAAAATTAAAACAAGGTAATCCTGAGGCATACTCTTCTTTATTTAAAGAGCTACAGCCCAGGATGACATGCTATTGTCGACTTTTTATAAAAGATGAAGATCAAATTAAAGATCTTATACAGGATTGTTTCACTCATCTTTGGGATAAAAAAGAAAATATTGATATTCAAAAATCAATAGAAAGCTATTTATTTATAATATTAAAGAATAAATGCTTACGAATTTTAAAAGATAAACAGCTTGCTCAAAACAATGTAAACATCGAAGAGTTAGCTATCAATGAAATTCAATATTTATATCAATTAGACTTTACCGAAAAGAAAGAAAAATCCCTGGAAGAAAGATTGATTACTTCACTAAAAGAAGCCATTGACGAATTACCTGCTAAACGCAAAGAAGTCTTTATAAAAAGTAAAGTTGAAGGTAAAAAGCAGAAAGAAATTGCAGAAGAGTTAGATATTTCAGTCAAAGCTGTAGAAAAGCACATTAGTCAGGCTAAAGAACAATTAAGAAAAAAATTGGAAAAAGAGTATACTATGCTTTCAATTATTATTGCAATTCTTTTGCAGTGATAATCATTGGTTGTAAAAGATTAATGTTTCTTTGTTAAGTCTATATTAATTACTTTATATTAAAATATCTACTTACAATATAACACAAAAATGATTATTTAGGGAGACTGTAAATTCAACTCTGTCCATAAGTGAATAAATATTAATATTGCAGCTTATGGCAAAGAAGAAAGAATCGGCAGAATACATTGCAATGCGAGATCTGGCATTGGAACAATTAAAAAGTGGTAAGTCGTTAACAGGAAAAGATGGTGTTTTTGCGCCTATATTGAAAGAGTTTTTAGAGAGTGCCCTTGAAGCGGAGATGGAAGATCATCTTGGCGAGGAGGAGCGCTCTTTGGGCAACAAAAGGAACGGCAAAGGACAAAAAACCGTTAAAACAGGTGTTGGTAATGTTACCATTGAGCCTCCATATGACAGGAACGGTAATTTTGAACCGGAAATAATAAAAAAAAGACAAACAGTGTTAGCCGACAGCCTGGCACCCAAAATAATAAGTTTATACGGAAAAGGTATGAGCTTGCGAGATATCGGTATTTACATTGAAGACATGTACGATACGGAGGTTTCTCCCACAGTTCTCAGCGAAATTACTGACCGAGTTATCCCTCAAGTAAAAGAATGGCAAAACCGACCATTGGACGAAGTTTATCCGATTGTATGGTTGGATGCTATGCATTATAAGGTAAGGGACGGCGGAAAAGTTGTATCTAGGGCTGTTTATAATATTCTTGCCATAAACAAACTGGGAAGAAAAGAGCTTATCGGTATGTACATATCCGAAAGCGAGGGAGCAAACTTCTGGCTTTCTGTATTGACTGATTTAAAGAGCCGTGGAGTTAAAGATATCCTGATTGCCTGTACCGACAACTTAACCGGCTTCACCCAAGCTATCCTAAGCATTTTTCCCGAAACTGAAATACAAAAGTGTATTGTCCATCAGATACGCAACTCTCTTAAGTATGTGGCTTCTAAAGACCAGAAACCATTCATGAAGGAGCTTAAAAAAGTATATCAAGCTCCAACCAAGTTACAAGCTGAAACAGAGTTGCTTAACCTGGAAGAAGCATGGGGTAAAAAATACCCTGTCGTAATTAAATCCTGGAATGAAAACTGGGAAGAGTTATCGGCTTACTTCCAATATGATGAACCTATCAGAAAACTGATTTACACAACAAATGCAGTAGAAGGTTTTCATCGTCAAGTAAGAAAAGTAACCAAAACCAAAGGTGCATTCACAAGTGACATGGCACTACTAAAACTCATTTATTTGGCAATAGAGAACATCTCAAAGAAATGGACACAGCCACTGCAAAACTGGGGACTGACAGCTCAACAACTGTGCATCAAGTTTGAAGGGAGGTTCGATCTTGAAATATAATCACCAAAATCTAAAAGCAAAGGTAAGTCGCTTACATCATAAATGGGATGGTGTTCCTGTTTCTCTTTTACAACCATCAGAGCCGGGAGATACATTCCATTTTAAAAATGAAGGTAATCCTATTATCAAACACCATTTTACAGCAGATCCGGCTGCTTTTGTTGATGGAGATACGCTTTGGTTATTTACAGGTCATGATTATGCAGGCGGACAAAGAGGGTATAAAATGAAAGATTGGCTTGTATTTTCAACCACTGATATGCATCATTGGACAGAATACCCTGTTCCAATGAAAATAACCGACTTTACCTAGGCTACAAGTGGAGATGCTTATGCTGCTCATGCTGCTAAGCGTAATGGCAAATATTACTGGTATATTAGCACCAATGCAACAGATATTGGAGTGGCTGTTTCCGACAGACCAGAGGGCCCATATAAAGATGCTTTAGGAAAACCGTTATTAACCAATGACGATTGCTTCGACTCCCAACATTATTGGGCATGTATTGACCCCGCAATTTTTATCGATGATGATGGTACCCCCTGGATATTATGGGGTAACGGACAGTGTTATTATGCCAAACTCAAAGACAATATGATTGAAATTGAAGGTGAAATAAAACGAATAAATTTTGATGGGTTTGCCTTTACAGAAGCTCCATGGGTACATAAACATAAGGAAAAATATTACCTTACTTATGCTAGTGAATTTCCTGAAAAAATTGCTTATGCAATGGCTGATAATATTGAAGGACCATGGGAATACAAAGGGATTTTAAATGAAATAGCTGGGAATAGTAATACTAATCATCAGTCGATAGTTGAGTTTAAAAATCAGTGGTATTTTGTATATCACAACGGAGGAATCAATCCGAATGGGACTAGTTACAGTCGTTCTGTATGTATTGATAAGCTACAGTATAATTCCGATGGGACAATTAAAAGAATAATAATGACTACAGAGGGAGTTTCTGGAAAGTAAAATTAAATTCCTTCTATTGAAATATTCATTAGAAAGAAATAACTTCCTAAATTAATATTATACTATTGCCAATAGTATTTAGAATATTTTAATCTGTATTCAGGATTAAAATATATAATCTATAAAGAATATGGCTCTTAAACAGAATATTAATTGCTTGTCTGTAGACAAATAAATAGGTCGTTTGTAAAAAATAATGTAAATCTTTATTGTAAGATAATTATTCAACAAACATAGCCATATTTCAAAAAAGGCATGAAGGAAAGAAAAATCCTTGCATGCCTTTCTTTTTTCTAATTTAAACTATTCAGAAGCTTTATGAAACATTCAGTAGTCAAAGTAATATTCCCGCATCAGGTACTTTTTTGAGGAGCATCTTTTTCATCACATCCTACAAAAAAAACGGTATCATAATAGACCATTGAACCTGGATCGGCGGTGTATTTTGTTTGAATAATTGGATTCTGAGCTTTTATAAAGTGCGAACTAAATAGACTTATAATGAGTAAATACTTTATCAATAATTGATTTATTTTTTACTTGTAAGTTTTTAAGTTTATTCATTATGAGATTGAAAGAAATACAATAAATGACACTCCCGTTTATGCATTTTGGAGATGTTTCCTAATTTTCTTTTACCTGATTAAATAACCAATCGCGCACACCTTTCAGTTGATAAGCATAGTCAAACGAATACATATGCTCACCTCCATGTCCTTGTGAGTTTTCCGGAGTTACTGTTCCCGCTTCAAACTGAACAAAATTAATAGCGAAACCTTGAGAAATCAGCTTATTAATTTCTGACTCCTTATCTGCGTCAGGCAATTGAGCTGAGAAAGTTGTTGTTCCATAAGCGACTCCTTTTTCTGTTAACATATTTCCAACTTCTTTCATTCCGCCTGAAGCTTTCATATCACCGGCAGAAACAACATAAAAGAAGTTCATATCAGCCAGCGGTTCAAGTACATTGATATCCCATTGACTTCCAACAAAAAGAGAAGCTGCAAATAAATCGGGGTGAGTGGCATTAAAATAAAATGACATCATTCCGCCCATTGATTGTCCTGTGGTATATAGTCGATTGGTATCAACACTATATTCCGACATAACAGAATGCAATAAACGTAAGGTTAAATCAACTTCCGGACTGGTTTCCCATTGATCGTTTACTACATTCTCAGGCCCTTCATACGAAGGAACCAATACAAAACACGGATGCTCAGCCTGACTTTCTTCTGTGGCCCATATTATTCCGCCATAACCCTGCATCAATGGCGAAACTGCTCCTTTTCCTGTTGTACTGCCATCGGCCATAAAAAGGACTAAAGGATAACTTGTTTCCGGATTATAATTTTCAGGAACAAATAAATTATATGTCATCGTTAAACCTGATTCTTTATCCTCAAAATTTAAGGTTTGAAAACGCGGTGCTATTTCATCGCGCATTTTCAATAGCTTGGTATCATAACTTTTATCGGTTCCTCCATAGGAATTATCCCATACAGCTATTTCTTTTTCAGCAGATTGCTGATCTGTAGATTTTTTGGTGCTATTACTGTTACATGCCATTATTAATATGGCTAAAACAGTCATCCATACTGATCTTGTTTTCATTGTCATTCTTTTTTATGCGGGTTATTTTACATACTTACTCATAAATTCTTCTTTATAGGCTCGTCCGATTGGAATTACATTATCATCATTCAGATAGATCTGATTACCTGTTAATTTTCTGATTGCAGATATATTTATCAAATATGATTTATGGACACGCGTAAATTGTTCCGAAGGAAGTTTCTGCTCCCAGTAAGAAAGCGATTCGGAAGACACCTCTGTTTTTCCTGAGGTATGAATCTCGGTATAATCCAAATCTGATTTAATAAACAAAATATCTTTGATAAGGATATTTATATAATCGTACCCCGACTTCACAAACAGAGAAACACTCTCTTTTGATGCAGATTCTGAGTTAGCGGTTGTATTCACTTTAGAAACAGCCTGCAAAAAACGATCAAAAGAGAAAGGTTTTAGCAAATAATCCACAATATTCAGATCGTATCCTTCCAATGCATATTCCGAAAAAGCTGTTGTTAAGATGACAGCTGGCGGATGTGGTAACGACTTCAGAAAATCAATTCCGGAGATCTTCGGTAAGTGAATATCTAAAAAGATAAGATCTACAGAATTGGATTTTAAAAACGACATGGCTTGTATAGCATCAGAAAAAGTACCGGCCAGCGTCATTGTTCCAAAATCTTTAATATACTTAATCAGGATTCGCTGTGCAGGCGCCTGATCTTCTATTATTATACAATTCATTTTTATTCTTTTAGTTTTATCTCCAACGTCACTGCATAGGTATCCTCTGTTGCATCAACATCCAGTTTATATAATCCGGGATACAACAAATCCAAACGTCTTTTAACATTCTCCAAGCCTATTCCTTTTGATAAACTGTCAGTATTAGATAGCTCTGAGAAACTATTTATACATGAAAACTTTAATATCCCTTCTTCCGATACCGATAAAGATATATCAATTGAAGCATTTTCTGATAAACTGGATGAACTATGCTTAAAGGCATTCTCAACAAAAACCGGAAGAATTAGTGGCGCAATTTTAAATCCGGAACTCTTTATATCCGAAGTAAAAGTTACCTCTCCCCGATCTTCTATCTGAAGCTTGCTCAGCTTAATAAAATCATCTAAGTGGTTTGTTTCTTTTACTAAAGGCACATAATCTTCCCGACATTCATATAGAATATATCGAAGAACAGCAGACAATTCAAGAATAATCTCCGGAGTTTTCGGTGAATTTTCCAAAGCATAAGCGTAGAGATTATTCAGATTATTAAATAAAAAATGCGGATTTATCTGCGACTTCAGATACATCAGTTCGCTTTCCTGCACAGTATTTTGTAGGCTTTCTAATTCCCGTTGTTTTATAAGTGCATCCCATCCGAACTTAAAACCGGTAAGGATTGTAATCACCGGCAGGCAATTCGTTAAATTAAATAGAATACCGGGAAAATGAGAACCTCGTGTATAAGGAAAGTATATTTTTTCGATGACTCCCTCTTCAATATAAATTACCAATGCCAATACTGCAACAACAGACAAACTAAAAAGGATGGCTTTCTTTCTATAAAAGAACTTCGGCAAGAGATAATACGATATGAAATATGCCGCTATTACATAATTAAGAAAGAATGCGATTTCAGATTCTTTAACCTGATGATCGTGTCGTTCAAAAGTATAGAATACAAAAACAAGTACTAATAATCCCAGTTGCAACAACAACTCCCGGATATAAATATTGGAGATTCTTATTTTTTTTATCATAAACCAAATGTAATGCTTCTGTTTTAATAAAGAGAGTTAAACAAGTCAATCGGCATTTTCTTACCCCTCATCGACTTAAGATTGGCTATTTTCTTATCAAACACGGGCAAATACATTGGGATATTAACTACCTGCGTCGTTCATCGACCGATTAATGTCGTTCGCACGATTATTTTTTTTGCTCTCCTATAATAAATTCAATTTTGAACCAGAATCAAAAAATTAAACAAAAGGGTTATGAAACGAGCCATGAGTATCGGCGAGTTCCATATGGCAAATAAAAACAAAAAAGACATATGATAATACAAAACAAACTCACAGCAATACTAGCCGGCTTTTTACTTTTAGCAACAGGCATAATTGCGCAAAACACGACCATTACAATAGAAGGTAATTTATTAGATGCTGATACTCAACAGCCGATATCTTACGCTACTGTAGCAGCAGTTTCTTCAGAAACAAAGAAAGTTATAACAGGAACCATAACGGATGATAACGGTAAGTTTTCGTTTAATAGTCATGATAACAATATATACGTAGAACTCAGTTTTATGGGCTATGAAAAGAAGACTATTTCTGATTTCGAAATTGCCGGCAACACCATCAATTTAGGAACAGTTCTTCTTAAACAAGATGCTCAGCTGATGGAAGAAGTTATGGTACAAGGCGAAAAATCATCTGTTGAATTTAAGCTCGATAAACGAGTATTTAACGTGGGGAAAGACATCAGCAGCACAGGAATGGCAGCTCTGGAAGTTTTGAACAACGTACCTTCTGTCAATGTAGACCTTGAAGGAACCATTACCTTAAGAGGTAATTCAGGTGTGCAAATGTTAATTGACGGAAAACCTTCGGTATTGGCTGATGAAGGAAGTAATGCGCTTGGAACCATAACTTCTGACATGATTGAAAAAATAGAAGTAATTACCAATCCTTCTGCTAAATATGATGCTGAAGGAACCTCGGGAATTATAAATATTGTTCTTAAAAAAGAAGAGAAGAAAGGAACGAACGGCTCTGTTTCTATCAATACCGGTATTCCTGATAATCATAGTATAGGAATAAGTGTAAACAAACGTGCCAATAAATTTAATCTGTTTACTCAACTTGGCGGCGGTTACCGTACATATCCGGGCTACAGTGAGACTATCAATACAGATCTTACCTCTGGAACCCGTTTGGAAAGTAAAGGTGATAGTGAAAAACATGAAGAATTTTACAATTTGACTTTGGGAACCGATTATTACATCAATCCATTTAATATCCTAACATTGTCAGGAAATGTAGCGTACGAATTTGAAGATGAAACTTCGGATATCAAATACACTAATTTTGATGCACCGGAAAATATAACCTCATGGAAGCGCGATGAAGTTACAACAGCCGAAAACCCTAAGTACCAATTTGATCTGCAATACAAAAAACAGTTTAAAGACAATGAAGATCATGTATTACTGGCTAGTGCACAAGGCAATTTTTTTGGTAAAGATCAAACGTCCGATTATACCAATAGCTCACTATATAACATTAAATTAGATGATAATCAAAACATTAAAACCGATTTTTATCAGGCAAATTACACTTATAAACTGGACTACACAGATCCTGTTACAGATGCATTTTTAATAGAAGCCGGAGCTGCCTATACAATTAATGATGTAGGGAATGACTACAGTGTATTTAATTATACAGACAACGCATGGATTCAGGATATGAGTCTGAGTAATAATTTTGAACTAAACCAGAAGGTTTTGGGTGCCTACGGAACTCTTTCTTACGAGTTTAATAAATGGGGGGTAAAAGCCGGTCTTCGTCTTGAAAATACCAATTTAAGTACAGTACTAACCACAACCAATGAAGAGAACAATCAGAATTACACCAATCTTTTCCCAAGTATTCATACGTCATACAAATTATCTGGCGCATTATCTTTGCAGGCGGGCTACTCAAAGCGTATTTACAGACCAAGATTATGGGATTTGAATCCGTTTAACAACATCAGAAACACGTACAGCATTCGTACAGGAAACCCTGATTTACAACCTCAATACGCTGATTCGTACGAGTTAACAGGAATATTGACTTATGACAAACTATCTTTAAGCGCCAGTTTGTACAATCTTTACACGACGGATGTAATTGAAAGAGTATCCACTTACGAAGATGGTGTAAGTATCAGTAAACCATTAAATATAGGTACGAACAATAAAACAGGACTAAGTATCAACGGTAAATACACAGCTTCGAAATGGTTAACCCTTAACGGTGATTTCAATTACGGAACTTACACACGAGAAGGAAGCTATAATAGCGAAAGTTTTGATATGACTGCAGACCAATGGTCTTCAAAACTCACTGCAAAGTTCAAATTACCTGCTGATATCGATTTTGAAATGACCGGAAACTACAGTTCAGATTACGAAACATTTCAGGGTGAAGTATCCGGTTCTATTTTTGCAGATGCCGGTATCCGGAAAAAGATTGCCAAAGGAAAAGTGGTGCTTAATCTAAGCGTACGTGATTTATTCGAAACGCGCAGTCGCGAAAGCTTAGTTGAGCAGACTGACTATTCTCTATACAGCTTTGACGAACGCGGTCGCTACGTGACTTTTGGTGTTAGCTTTGGCTTCGGAAAAGGCGATGCCATGTATTACTCAGGAGGGAAAAGGTAGTATTCATAAAAAAATGAGGAAAAAGGAGATTTATGTCATTGATTTATACATCATTAGAATCTAGACTTATAATTATTCTAGTTTACATAAACAATACTTTACATTGAATAATTAATTGAGATAGAAGATAGCTGATATATTATCATTCAAACATTCTGATTTCCTTATATTCTTATTCCCCGGATAAAAATAAGGTACTTGTATATTTAAATACGGGTACCTTTTTCTATTTGTCACAAGGATAAAATCATAGTATGAATACGATTTAACCTCAGCCTCTGAATACATAAAACTTGTTGATAAATTTTCTAAAGTAAAAGAAATCATGGATGATGAAAAGTGCTATGTGGAGATCACAAAAAAGTTTACAAACCTCCCTACTGATTGTGCGGCATCAATAAGCATATGAACTTTGAGCTCTCCCTTCTTCTTGCCATCACCTTTGGGGCTTCTTCCCACTTCTTTAAGAACATCACTAAACAATCGGATGGTTGTTGAATCAATCAACAAAACCTCTTTAAAAGTCAGTTCATAAGCCCGGCTATCCGACAAAAAAGTTTGGCATTTCTTAACCAGATCAAAATATAACGACTAAATATCCCAAACAGCATGGTAATAATATGCATTTGGGTCTTGAATGCCTTGTAATAGCAGTCGCTATTGTGTTGCTTAATTAAGGATGGTATGTTTACTACTTTTAACAAATCTATTATCTGTTTGAATATCGGCTGACTGACAAATTTTATTTCACTATTTTTGCTCATGTTGTAAAAAGTTTCGCAAAATCAATTTACAACTTTGAGAGGAAACCGAAAGGGAGTACCCTCTTTTATTTTTTTACTCGGTCACTAGTGTTAATAAATATATAATCTCAATTAAACAAAGATATCTGATTCCAGTCAATTCTTCTTTAGGTCTTATAACTGTACCTGAAAATCAAGTTAAAACGATAATATTATCATTACGTTCCCTTTTCTGCTTCTGCTATTACAAGGTAAAGTTTAGCTAGACGCTAATACTATTTAATAAAGTATAATGCCAATAATTAATTTAGATTGTAAAATAACGAAGAATGACAAAATTGGTTCTTCCCTATAGAATATTTATCTTTGCGCAAGATGAATAGAAGTGTACTGATATCACATTTTTCCAAGAATAAATTATTACAATGAACTTTTTTATAGAAAAACTTAATGAATTTGCAAGCGATCCATCAATTGAAGATGAAGACATTGATGTATTAAATTCATTATTAAAGGTTCATTATTATAAAAAGGGAGAACTGATATATAAACAAGGAGATATTTGTAAGGAATTCTATTGGGTAAAAAGTGGCTTCGTTCGTCAGTATTATTATAAAAACGGGAAAGATATAACCGAAACTTTCGCTGACGAAAATGACGGATTCGGATCAATATCAAGTTTAGTATATGGTGAACCTACAATTCTGGAAGCCATTGCAATGGAAAATACTGAAATATACCATATAAACAGGGAAAAACTCAACTTATTAAGTTTCAAATATCCTAAAGTCCAGGAATTTTATCGACAAATCTTAGAGATAGGATTTGCAATGGTTTATAAAAGAATGGTATTATATAAATTTGAATCAGCACGGCAACGCTATCAAACACTACTCCAAGAAAAGCCTAACATTATTCTTAAGACATCTTCCATTCACATTGCCAGTTACTTAGGAATCTCTCCGGAAACGTTAAGTCGAATTAAAGGAGACTAGAATTATATGAATAAGTGTTAAAATCAATCGATAAAATTAAATGCATTTTTTTCACTTTCTGATCACCTATTTAAATAGGTAACTTATGTACTTTTATTGTTTATCAAACAATAAAAACTCTCACATACACATCATATACCACAGAATATAAACCACTTACAACACCAAACATCACATTCTATAATCTTGATATATGTCAAGAAATATCCACCTCAAGTACTTCTTGACATATATCAATGCAGCTATCTTTCATTGTTTCTAAAATTGCATAGAGTTAATTTAATTTAAAATATATGAAAAATAATTTACTGCTAATTTCATGGTTCTTGTGCTGTTTTGTGTCAGTAAACAGTCAATCGTTAATTTATCCAGAGGATAAAACTTATTTTGGAGGTTATGTGAGAGCATCACAATATGGTTTCACTGAGGATTTCGACTATGCAAATACATTTGTTGAAGGTCAGTTAAAAGCTGATATTACAAGAGGATTTACAGAAGGTTATGCCTTTTTTAAAGCTGACATTCGTGCCAGAACAGGACAGTTTTTCGGTCAGGATGAAGACCAACTGGAAATAAAAGATTTATACATAGGTTTTCGCAATCAAAAGTTTGAAACCACAATCGGTAATCAATCCATAACCTGGGGACGTGGAATTGGAGCAAATCCTACAAATAATCTAGTATCAACAAATTCATATTTATTAACAGCAAATATGAATGATCAAGTCGTGTCAAACTTTATGTTGCGTGGTGTTTATAGCATACATCCTCATTTAGACTTTGAAATGGTTGCTGTTCCAATGTATAAGTCATCAGTTGAAAAAGTAGAATTACTGCACATCCCCGGTGGTGTTACTCCAGGAACTCAAACCATTCCCGAAAAAAGCCTAAAGAATGGATCAATTGCAGCAAAACTAAACTGGAATCTTGGACCTATGGGAGCATCAATATCTTATTTTAGCGGATATAATTCAAGACCTGCAGTAGTTCCTTACGATCCTCTAGGCGAAAATCTGGCTAACGTAGCTTCATTTAAAAAACAAACTATTGGAGGCGATTTCGGTATCCGTATTGGAGGCGAACCAAATTCTAATCTGGATCCTACAAGTGACTTACTTATTCTGGGAGAGGTAGGTTATGAAATTGTAGATAATCCGGATGATTTAGCATGGATTCCTCAATCGAATTTAACCTATACTCTGGGATTTGTTAAATTGATTTACGACAAATATAAAATGGACAAGTGGACAATTGTAACAAGTTATATTGGAAAATATGTGCCAAATCACATTAAACCTGAATTAACATCAGATTATACAGACCCTAATTTTGCTGAAGACTTAACATTATTTTTACAGCGTGATTTAACTCAAAATCTATTTGGCCAACTTGAACCAATGACTCATACCATGTTCCTATCATTAAATAAATCTTTTGATAAAGGAAAATATGAAGTCTCACTAACTGGTAATTACAATTTCACGGTCGGGACTAAACTATTCACTCCTAATGTTTCCTGGAACATTACTAAAGCTTTAAAAGCAACAGGTGGAGGCTTATATCTTGACGGACCAGGAACAGAAGTAATCACACCTGTTATTAATGGGGCCTACTTTGAACTCAAGTACACTCTATAATTTCATGTATTTATCTACAGTAAAAAAATAAAGATATGAAACGAGCCATAAGAGACAGTTTTCACACAGGCAGAAAAATAGATTGGCGAGTTCCATTTAATAATAAAACAATTTAGATATGAAAGTAAATATAAAACTTTTGATATTATGTGTATCAATCATCTTTTCCGTTGGTTTGAGAGCACAAAGTCAGGAAACTGCTGAGAGTATTTTAGCAAAAATGACACCGGAAGAAAAAATAGATCAGATGTATGCATTGGATGGATATGATGACCATATTATTCAATCTATACTACACAAAGGATTAACAAACAAGAGTATTACTGTTAATGGTGGCGAAAATAAAAAGTACGATGTTCCTGGTTATTTCTTCGGAGATGGTCCAAAAGGATTAATTGAACACGGAAATTGGACATTCTTTCCAGCTACACTAACCCGTGCAGCAAGTTTTGACCCTGAATTAGAAAACAGAATTGGTCAGGTTATGAGTGCAGAAGCAGAAGCTGCGGGTATAAACTCAATAGGTGCAGCAACAGCAAACTTACTTAGAAATCCTAAAGGCGGGCGTGCCGAAGAATCATATGGTGAAGATACATACCTAAGTGGTGTTATGGGTGCCGATCTTGTTAAGGGAATTCAAGCTAGTGGAAAGGTTATAGCAACGGCAAAACACTTTGCACTTTACAGTTGCGAAGAAAACCGCTTTAATGCTAATATTCTGGCTGATGAAAGAACTATGATGGAAGTTTATTTGCCACATTTTAAAAGAATGGTAAAAGAAGGCCATTTAAAAGCACTTATGACCAGCTACAATAAAATAAACGGAGAATATGCTTCTGAAAATAAATTCTTAATGAAAACAGTATTACGTGATTATTGGGGATATGAAGGACTAGCAGTTTCTGATTTTGTTTTCGGAATGTATTCAACTACAGGCCCAATAAAAGTAGGTATGAACATGGAGCTTCCGGCAAAAGAATATTATAAGGAAGAAGCTATTTATAAAGCCATTGAAAATGGAGAGATTACCTGGGATGACATAGATGCATTAGTACTTCAGATATTAAAGGTTAAATTGGAAGTTGGCCAACCAAAGGCACATAAAGTTAGCAATGCAGTAATGAAACAACATACTGAACTAGCACGTGAGTCTGAAGAAAAAAGTATAGTTATGCTTAAAAATGATAACATTCTTCCTTACGATATCAATGAGGTTAAAAACATATTACTTGTAGGAGAACTGGCAAAACATCATAATATGGGTAATGAAGGTTATCTTGGTGATTATCCTCAGCTAAGAAGTATCAATCCTTTAGAGGGAATGAAAAATTACACAAAAGGGAAAAATATTAAGGTTACTTATACTGACGGAAAAGATAAAAAAGAACTTGCACGTTTGGCACGTTTGGCTGATGCAACAATTGTATGTGTAGGTTATACTCAACTAGATGAAGCTGAATATCTTCTTGACCCGGAAGGTGTACCTATCAGAGGAGATATGACTTTTGGCGGTGACCGTGAAAACATGAACTTGCACCAGTTAGATATTGATTTGATAAACATGACACCTCGTTACTGTAAAAATACAACTGTTGTATTTTTTGGAGCAGGTACACCTGTTGTTTCAAATTGGATTAACAATGCGCCTGCATTACTTTACGCCGGTTATTGCGGATTGGAGGGAGGAAGTGCTCTTGCTAGAATTGTTTTTGGAGATGTTAATCCTTCAGGTAAATTACCTTATAGTATTTTTGTTAATGAAACTGATTACCCTGCATTTCCTTACAATCCTCGCAGAAAAACAGAAGACTGGGAAATTTATTCAAAAGATTATGTTGATCCATATGAGTTTACCTACGAATACTATTTAGGTTATACTTTAAGCGATAAAGAAAATATTCCGGTTTCATTTCCTTTCGGATTTGGATTATCATATACTGATTTCGAAATAAATAACATTAGTACAGACAAAACAACTTACTCTGAAGACGAAACAATAATTGTAAAATGTCAGCTTAAAAATACAGGTAATGTTAAAGGAGCAGAAGTGGTTCAAGTATATGCTGGTTTCGAAAATGCTCAGGTTGAACGTCCATACAAAGTTTTAAAAGGATTTACAAAAACGGAACTTGAATCAGGAAATACTAAAACTATTGAAATTCAAATTCCGGTAAAAGATTTAGCTTATTGGGATGTAGAAAGTCAAACCTGGAAAGTTGAAAAAATAAAATATCCCATCTTTGTAGGAAATTCTTCTGATAACAAAGAATTAACTAAAATTGAAATTAGTGTCAAGTAATTTTTCGATAGAAGATTTAATATGTGGTAATATTGATTCTTAGATAATCATTAACTCAAAATCCGCAGGTGTTTTACTTGCGGATTTTTTCGTTTTTGATTCAATATATAGACCTAAAGAGTTATCCTCTAAGTTATAAACTGAGTAGTTGCATGAATATGAATTCACAAATGAAATAAAATATGAAACTACCCAAAATGAAAGTATAGTTATCACTTTAAACTAGGCTATGCTTTAGTTGTTCATTCTAATAAAATTAACAATGGTTATAGCTACCTTTTAGCACTTATGAATCTGATTCTTGTGGATCTTTATTGAGATTCATTATAAAAGATTATTAAACTATTCAAGCATAAATATGATCTTTTAATAATTCACGTAACTTTTTATATGCACGCTTTTTTAAAGTTTTAACAGTATTTATAGAAATATCTAACTCTTCAGTAATATCACTATTTCGATAATTGTTTAATGTCAATTGAATAATCTTCTGTGTTTGTTGAGGTAAAAGATTAATTGCTCTTGAAAGTAAACTGCATTCTTCATCTTTTAGATAAGACACACTTACCACACCTTCCTCATTATCTACCATTTGCTGCAACAGGTAATGATTATCAACTTTTATTTTACGCAGATTGTTAAGACTTTTATTTTTAGCTATTGTATACAAATAGGCTTTTGAATGATTTAGACTTGATTGAATTTGCTTATTTAGCCAAAATTCAATCATAGTTTCCTGCGCAATATCAGCAGCAGTATCCTCCGATTTCACAAATTGAAATGAGAATTTACATAAAGACGGATAATATTTATTATAGAAAGAATTAAAAGTTTTAATATCCCCTTTAGCGATCTGAATTATATGTTTATCCTCCAACTTCACTACTATCTTAAAACTGAGCTTTTTTAATCATATACTATCCTTTTAAATATGATCTAAAAAAAGCAGGCAAACTTATGTTTGCCTGCAACACAATTATTAATTTAACCTTTGTTTTACTATATCTATTTCATCCATTCAGGTTGTTCTGAATTTTTGAGATAATAGTCGAAAAATGACTGCAAACGATAAGTCCAGTCTTTTTGAGCAGAGAGCTTATGTAATTCATGTCCTTCTCCTTTGTAATTAATCAGCCAAGAGGGTTTGCTTAACCTTCTCAATCCTAAAAACAAGCCTCTTCCTTCAGAAAAAGGCACTGCCTTATCTGCATCACAATGAAATATCAAAACCGGAGTATGAACCTGATTTACATGCAATAATGTTGATGCATCAAGGTACGCCTGCATATCTTCATACATTGACTTTCCCATACGCATCTGACCTGATTCATACATAAACATATTGGCTATTCCATTAACTCTCAAACCAGTATAATTTGAAGTCAGATTAGTTACCCCAGAAGCTACAACTGCACACGCGTATAAATCAGTTTTTGTAATGATATTTGCAGTTTGTGTTCCTCCAAAACTATGTCCATGAATGGCTATTCTTTTTGCATCTGCAATTTTTTGCTCTATAAGATATTTGGTTCCACTAACAACCGCAGTGTATGTGCTATTAAGCGGTGATCCGATTTTATAGTGAATATCAGGTTGAAAAACAATATAACCTTTGCTTACATAGGTTGGAATATTAATTGAACTTTCAGCATAAGAAGGGTATTTAAACGTAAATCGTTCATCCGAACTTACCTCATAAAAAGTAACAATAACCGGATAAACTTTTGATGCATCATAATCTTCAGGGAGATATAATACACCTTCATGATCATCTCCTATCTCATCCTTCCATTGTATCATTTTGTTGGTTCCAAAAGCCATTTGATTTACTTGCGGATTTAAGTCTGAAATTTGAGTTACATGCTTAAATTTTGCATCACTAAAAAACAATTCCGGAGCCTTCTGATAACTTTCCTTTGTAAAAATCAAACCTGAACCATCTTCAGAAACAGACTTTAAAACAACATCAAAATCGCCCTGATACAGCATTGATACTTTCTGATTATTATAAGCATAGACGCCTTTTGCTTTTGTGTTTTCATTTACGCCTTTTAAATAAGCAAATTCATTTATTGAGTTGAAAGTGTAATTTATTAATGAGAAAGTAAATCGCAGTTGAACCTGATGGTTTCTACCATAATTATGTGTGATACAAACCGGATTTTCAGGATGATTTACATTAACCATCCAAAGATCATATTTATCGTAAAAAACTACATTTTCATCATTATTCAACCATGCTGCAACACCATAGGCAGGAACAGATAGTGGCAAATCATACGATTCCTCAAATACCGGATAAGGAATATACTGAGATAAATTAGTCCTCTTAATTTTACCATCCTTATATTGAATTCTCTCCCAACATTTGCGACCCGGATTCCAAATCAGCGCCACTTTCCCATTTTTACTCCACGAAGGACTAACATAAATACTATCCTCAACAAAGTATCTTTTACCATTTGTTAAATCAAGAATATATAAATCCCTTGCCTCCTCAAAGCTCCAGTCGGTTTCAACCTTATACCTTGAAAGATCTTCAACAAAAACGAACCCCGCATCGAAATTTTCAGCTTTAATTACTCTTTCATCAGCACTTTGGGTTAATTGAATGAACTTATTCTGGTCTATTACGTAAGCAAATTCAGGACGGAATGTTTGTGTTTGTTGTCCACGTACTTTAGCCATACGTCGATCCATAGCACCTTCATTCCATTTCCAAATATCCACCCCCGAATCATCTTTCTTCGGCAATGGAGGTCTATACGTCAGTTGATTCGCACTATTTATATAAGGGTAAATAATATTCTTATTATAGGCAAGATAACAAGTCTTGTCCATTACAAAGTCTTCTGAAGGATTTGGAACTTTATCAAAATCTATTCTTGGGGTTACTTTTCCAGTCAAAGTAAAATCGTAAAGAAACTTACTTTTTAGATTACCTGATTCATCTTTCTCTGAGATTAGGAATGTACCTGCATTTTGCTCCTTATTTAATACAAAGTTATTAAGTAATTGTTTACGCGTAGAAAACAATTCAGTCTCCTTATTATTATTGTTCCAATACCTTAAGACCTCTTTGTCATTAATTTTCTGAATCGCAACAAGCCCTTTGTTATTATCAACAAACTGATGCTGTAATATATGTTCGTAGCAAACACTATCGCCTGTGCTGTAATTGAATACAACCAGTTTATTTCCTATATAATCAGAATTGGGTTTGTAACTATAATTCAAGCGTTCTGAATGTTCATCATCATTAAAATAATAAGGTTTAAACCAAACGATTTCCTTACCAGTTTTGAGATTACGCAAAATAGTTCTGGTGGAATAGTCTTCCTTCTTCTGTTCATACCTTACCCAGTTGCCATTGTTAGTGAATTTAAGTTGAGAACCTGAAATTTGAATAGATTTATGATTTTTAGTATTATAAATCCATACAAAATCCGGATTATTACTCTGTTCTTCAGGACTTAAATAAGAATAACTATATGCTATCCATTCTCCATTTTGTGAAATTTTGGGAGAGGAAAGCAATTTCCAGTTTTGATAATCCAATGAATCAATTTGATGCTTTTGACCAAAACACAATTCACTTTCAAATAAAACTGCAAATAAAAAAAATATTGTAAATAAAATCTTATAATTCATTACTCATTCTTTAATATAGAAATTACCATATTTAACTCGTCAACAAGCTTGCTTGTACTGCCATTATAACCTTCTGAGGTATATCTGATTTTTCCATTTTTCAATACAACTTTTCGTGGTATTCCTGAAGAATTAAATAGTTGAGCGAATGTAGAAAATACCTTAATGTTTTTTTCTGAACCTTCTTGAGTCTCATCGAATAATACATTAAATGTAAATCCTTTATCCTTAATATATTTATTGGCTTTTTCTTTATAATCGTCTCCTGTTTCCTGCGTATCTACAAAATAAAATTCGATATTATTATCTTCTTTATATTGATCAACCAGCATTTGCATTCCTGGAAATACTTTTTTACATGGACCACACCAATTAGCCCAAAAATCCAGTATCACAATTTTATCTCCAAAATATTTTGAATCAACAGATAAGCCATCATTACCTTTCAACTGAAATGGTTCAAAGTCCAAGTTAGTTATGCTCTTTTCTATCTCTTGCTTCATTTCATTAAGACTTTTGGCATCTTTTAAATTTTGATAGTAGACTTCAAAACCCTCTTCTGAACCATTTTTAGTAACATATTGCATTTTTAATTCTGATAGAAGCTTGTCAGATATTGCATTGTAATAAGCACATTGCTCCAAAAACTTAAGGGTTTCTTCTGGGTTAGAAGTTTTTAAAAAATCGCAATAAATTTCATTTAGCTTTACATTTGTATACTTATAATCTTCAGATATTAAACTATAAAAACCAGTAATTTTGTTATTTTGCTCAGTAGCACTTAATAGTTCAATGTGTTTAGCCAATTTATTGTCAAGCATTTCTGTACAATGCGATTCAATTAACCATGGAGTTTGTGCATAAGCTGCTTTATATGAATTATCATTCTGTTTTTCTTGCATCTGTTTAATCAATAAATCTGAAGCTTCGTAACAATAAGCCACAGGTTTTAATTGTAATCCATAACATCTGTCTACAGTCCAATGATAGATATCAACCAAAACATTATAGTCAGCCATTGGAATGATTGATAAGAACTCCTTAACTTTATCTGTCATAAAATACTCAACTGCTAAGGATTGAATCACATTATCATACATAAACTTCTGATAAGCAGCATCTTTATCTTTACTCCAATCTTCAATTGGAAAGTCATCTAAAAACTGCTTCATCAACCTTACTTTATCCCCTTTACTACCTTGAAGTGCTTTGGAATAGGCCTCAAATCTGGCTTGCATTCCTTTTGGGAATTTATTAAGCAAAACAGCACTTAACGAATCACTTTTACTTGTATCTTTTAAATCGAAGCGATATAAACGGATAATATTCTGATAATTTTTTTCTGTAACCCGGTCTCCAAATTGATTTAAAAACTGATGAATTAATCCAGGAGCAATAGTATCAAATTTTTCTCCAGTTCTAAACTTTGCCATATCCATGTATGTATCAAAGAACTTAGGCAAATTATTCATATTCTTTTCAATTTCCTTTTTTACCCAAAACTCAAGTGCCTCATCAGAAATTGTAAATTCATTAAAATAACCTTGAGCGATATGAGTAAATACTGGTTTTCTGAATGTACCCCAGGCAAGGTTGGCTCCGGCAACTAATTCATTTTCACCTTTCTTTTTTACTGTGTAAACAAAACCATTGTCATCATTATTATCTTTAATTGGTTCTGCATCCTTCTGTGGAGACAGAAATAGTAAAGCAATTAAACTACAATTTTCAGGTAATTTATAATCTAATGACCATTCGTTTTCATCATCCTTTTGTAACGGTATATATTTAGTTTCCCATCGGTAATCGTTAAACTGATAAACCAAAACATGAATATTATTTTGACCTGACAGAGGACCATTCTTAGCATGGTATTTAATTGGCAATTCACTTCCAACTTCCGGAATATCAAAACCGGTTAATCGAGAAACATATTCTTCTTCCTTCTTTTTTTCTGTTTGACACCCCACTAAAATTACAATTATTAACAGAAATAATAATTGAGACAATTTTTTATAATAATTACTAATAACCATAGTTTTAAATTAAAACACACTAAATATTTTTGCACACAAATCTCCTTTTCCTTGTATATCACAAGAAACTACTTTTGATAATACTCTAATCAACAGACTTAGAGTTTAATATTTTATCAAGTTTTAATAAGAAGGAAAAATCTTCTCAATATAAGACCAACAACAAACTGAGGTTTAGTCCCTATAGCTTTATTGCTATAGGGATCTATTTTACTCAATTTTAACTTTGCAACTAAATCCTTCCTCTAAGAATTATCCTATTTATTCTCCCAATTCAGGATTCTTATCGATATAATCCTGAAAAATAGGATATACAAAATCTTTTGAAGAATCAAACGTAATTGTTTCACCACGGTAGGTTCTACTTACAGGAGCTATTGATGGATTCTCAAGATACAAACGTTTCATGTCAAACCATCTGAAACCTCTACCCATTAACTCAATTCGTCTTTCTTTTAAAACATAATCCAGAGCACTTTCTCCGTTTTCAAGCACTACTTCATAATCAGAACCTGATGTAAATCTTTTTGCTCTCAGTGCATTTATAGTTTCAACAGCACCATCAGGATCATTTGTACGAGCCTGACACTCTGCCTTAATTAGGTACATTTCAGGAACGGATGGTCCCATATTTACTCCATTTGAATAACTGTAAGCATAAATACCAAACGCATAACCTGTAAAAGAAGGATAAATATTAGACCCCGATACTGTGTAAACATTTTTTCTAAGGTCATCATCTTCAAGTAAAGAAATCAATTCACTACTTAATGGTTTATTGATATAGCTATATACAGCCATTTTACTCTGAATTATTTCAGGATTCAGCAACTTTGCGGGATAAGAATATGGATTAGACGCAATATCGTTAAAATCTATTAATGTATTTTGAATATCTAATGCATCTTGTGCATAATCCTTAGACAGCTCATAATCACCCATATATAAATATGTTCTTGCTAACAATGAATAGGCTGATGTTTGTGATGGTAATACATTATACTCTGCATTTTCAGGCAAATCATCTATTGCAGCAGTCAAATCACTAATAATCTGATTATAGACATTCTCTATTGTTGCTCTGTTTAATGGGGTATACAAATCTGATGTAATTAACAACGGAACGCTTTTTTCATTTTTAGTAGTCTCATAATAATGAGGAGCATACATATTTACCAGACTCAAATAAGCGCAAGCTCTGTTTACTTTTGCTTCTGCCAAAATCTCGCTTTTTTCATCATCAGTACCATCTTTACTATCCATTACACCGTCGATGATCACATTACAGTTATATATCTGCTTATACAAAGCACTCCAATCTGTATCCTGATTGCCTTCAATAAAAAAGTAATCTCCCCAGGTATAAATTTGTCCAATGATATCTGATACTGAATACTGATATGAGTCATCAAAATAAGTATCATCACTACTTATCATAGGATAATTCCAACCGTATTCAAAAGATGAATATGTATTTGCCAAAGCCCTGTAATCAGTAGTGTATAAAAGTTCTCTGGAATTTCCTTCGGGTTCTATCTCTACATAATCGCGACATGATGCAAGAAATAATAGAGATAACATTGAATATATAATAGTTATTTTCTTCATTTTCGTATAAAATTTTAAAACCGTTTAGAAATTTGCAGACAAACGAACCATATAATTTCTTGATGGTGTTAATGTACTATAACTTGATGTAGACAAATATTGAGGATCATATCCTTCTTTATTTTTTCTCCAAATAATACCTAAATTACGTGCTACAAAAGTGACAGAAGCGCCTTTCATAGAAATTTTTTCTGTAAACTTTTTAGGTACATTATAACTTAACGAAATCTGATTTAATCGCACATGATCACCTGGTAGAACATTAATATCAGATGCATTATATCTGGATAAACTATTGTAAGTTATATTAGGAAGTCCGGGAATATCGGTATGTTTTTCATCACCTTCGACTCTCCATCTTGAGGCAATCTCTTTATTTTTACCAACTGCACCATAATAGGTTCCGGCATAAGAAGGATAATTACTTAGTTGAGGTTTAATAAAAACATGACCAAAGTAATAACTCATTTGTACACTTAAAGCAAAATTTTTATACTCAAATGAATTTGTCCAACCTCCAAAATATGGAGCAACTGTAGTACCCATTGACTTTAAAATCTTTGGATCCAGATTCATCAAATATACATCGTCCCCAATAATTTCGCCATTTTCATCATATATCTGTGAGCGTCCTTTATCGTCCAAACCAGCCCAACGATAAGCATATAACGAACCTAAAGCGTGTCCTTCTTTTAATGTACCTGAGTTTAAATAATCACTTATTGAACTAGGCTCATAGTAAGAACTAGTAACTTCATTAGTTGTATAGGCTATATTAATATCACTAAGCCATTTAATATTGTTATCAATTATCTTTGCTGACAAATCAAAATCAAATCCATGACCTTTTAATTTTCCTGCATTATATGTTAATGAAGTCCAACCATAAGTTGCATTAAAAGGCATATACGTAAGAATATCATAAGATTTTTTATTATAATATTCTACAGATCCATTTATTCTTTCATTCAGGAAACCGAAATCCAATCCAATATTAAAAGTTTTTGTAGTTTCCCATTTTAAATTTGAATCTGCAGGACTCGAAATTGAAGCACTAGGAAGATCTGTATAATAATCATCATATAGACTTATAATAGCATTATTATGTCCTAATCCACCAGTGGGAGTAGTACCTCCAATACCATATGTTGTTCTTAAATCAAGATGACTCACAAAATGAGGTAAGTTAATAAATGGTTCTTCCATTAGTTTCCACCTGAATCCCAAAGAGTATAATGGCATAGCCCTATCCCTTCGACTGGCACCAAGTAAGCTATAATCATCAAAACGAATACTTCCGGATAAAAAATATTTTGAATACAAAGAATAAGTTGCAGTTCCTACATAAGATAAATAGCGATTACGATACTTAGAAACTGTATTTCCTAAGCTTCCGATATAAGTCTGCCATCCATATACTGTTGTATAGTATTCGGTAGGATTTATACTTGTTCCTGAGTTAGTGTCAAAATCATATCCATAATAGGTTTTATCATAAGAATTACGTTTTTCCTGACGTATTTCAGCAACTGCAACTGCATTGATTTTATGAATCTCATTAAATGATTTATCAAAACTTAACTGTCCGCGTAAGTTATAATTTTCATTCTCAGCATAATCAATAGTATAATAACCACCCAAAGGAATACCATATGTAAGATCACCTGTACTTGAATTATAATAAGTGGCTTCATTAATCATATTTCTTACAAAATAGCTATCCTGCTTATTTATTGCATCCTGCTTACTGGTATATTTATAATACATACCAGAAACGGATGCTTTTAACCATTTGGCAACATCTACAGATAATGCTGCATTTAGCCTTACTGCCTGACTATTGGTTATAACATTTGAGTTATTTAATTCATCCAGGTAGTTGTAAGTCCAATCCAAATAACCTTTATCTTCAAAGCTATTGATTACATCTGGTCTGAATTTCACATATTTATCAATAGAATTACCGTCTTCATCCACAATCATATCATAAGGTCGTAAGCCAAAATCAGATACCGTTGATAGTGCTTCGTTTACTGAATTATTCACAGTATATTTTGTTCCCAGATAATTAATACCGGTTGAAAGATGTACCTTATTATTAAATAAATTAGTATTATTATTAAAAGTAAAATTATAGCTTTCTCCTTCGTTAGCCTCCATAACCGGTAAATCCTTATTATAATTACCAGAAATAAAATAGTTGCCATTTTCAGTTCCATCAGATACTGAAAGATTGTATTGCTGACTTACTGCCTTACGTAATAAATACTTTTTTATTTGAGAAGTATTACTGCGGGAAGCTAATGCTGCAAGAGATGCATTCATATCACTTTCTGAACTTTCTCCTCTTAAATATGAATAAATTGACTCCTGAGCTTCACTAGGATTTTTAGACTGCCAATTGGAACTTTGATCATATAAATATCCAAGGTCTACTAACTCCTTCTCAAAGTCAACATACTCAGCGCTATTCATCTGTTTTAGCTTATCAAGATATGGCTTATCACTAACCGATAATGTTGCACTAAAATTAACAGAAGGTTCAGCACCTTTCTTTCCCTTTTTAGTTGTAATGACTATTACACCATTAGCAGCTCTTGATCCCCAAATTGAAGCAGCTGCTGCATCTTTTAAAATTGAAATACTCTCTATATCATCAGGATTTAGATAACTTAACTCTGCCGCTCCTTGAAAGGTTTTTGACTGGGTAAATTTAAAATCTTCCTGAGGCATAGGAAAACCATCAATTACAATAAGAGGAGTTGTTTTTGAATAACTATTTGTACCCCTAATAGTTATGGTATTATTCTTTACATCAAAATCAACTCCGGCTACTTTACCTTGTAATCTTTCAAGCACATTGATGGTAGGTACTTCTTCAATTTCCTTTGGAGAAATAGTTTTATAAGAACCGGTTGCTCTATCTTTAGGTAATTCCTGATATCCAGAAGAAACAACCATAATCTCATCAAGATTCGAAATTTCCTCCTCTAGCAAAATAGGATATTGTTCTCTTTGATCAACCAAAATTTGTTTAGTTTCAAAACCAATAAAACTAAATGAAAGAGAATCTGAAACTGCAGCGTTAATTCTAAAAGCTCCATCACTATTTGTAATTGAACCAAGATGAGCATTTTTGTTCCAGATATTAACTCCTACAATTGGAGAACCCTCAGAGTCTATCACATAACCAGATATTTGTTTTCGAGATTGAGGAGAAGATTTCTCTTTTTCAGGTTTTACAATACTTTTAATAAGTAATACTTGTTTTTTTACAATTTGATATTGAATCTGTTTTTCTTTAAATAACTGTTTTAGTACATCATCAATAGTACCATTTTGTACCGAAACAGTTACTTTCCATTCCAGATCAACTACTCCTTTTTCGTAAAAGAAACGGTATCCGGTTTTATCTTTTATCTTTTCAAAAGCCTGTTCTATGGATACATCTTTGAGGTCCATAGTAATACCGTTTTGAGCAAAAGATTTCATTGTTCCCAAATAAAATATCAGGAACAGCATCATAAAATTCCAAATTTTCATAATTTTGAAATGATTTTTAAGTTTAACGAATTTTTATTCGTTCTCTAAAGGGAAGTGTTGGCGCATTTCCCTTTTTCACAGAACATATTTACTAGTAATTAAAATTGATTCATTTTTAATATTCTATTATTTTACAACAATATTAATTTCTCCATTTTTATTAATTGTATACTGAAAATACCCCGTTAATGCAAAAGCCTTTAAAACATCATCCACATTTTCTGTTTCAATATCAAAATCTCCATAAAAACTTTTATTCAACAAGACATCATCTTTGCAATTCACTGTAACACCATAACTTCTTTCTATTTTCTTTAAAATATTTTTAAAAGGCTCATTATTAAAAAACAGTCTGTTACGTACCCAGGCTATATCATTTTCCACGTTTACTTCTTCAACTTTTAAATTGTCTGATCCTCTTTTAAAAATTGCAGCTTCTCCAGGATTTAAGAATACTTCCTGTTGTTTCGATAATAATTTGGTCAGTACCTTACCTTCTTCTAATGTTGTTTTCACTTCATTATCTTCGTCATAACATCGCACATTAAAGTGTGTACCCAAAACAGTAACATTTACTGTATTAGTGTTAACAATAAATGGTTGATCCGGATTTTTTGCTACCTGGAAATAACCTTCTCCTTCTAACATTATTTCCCTTGTAGGCATATTTCCAAAACGAACAGGATATTTTAAATGTGATTTTGAATTTAAATAAACTAAAGTTCCATCAGATAATTTCACTTTAAAACGTTTCCCTCTTGGCACTATTAACTCATTATATTCAATTAATTCACTGACAATATCTTTACTATCATTATATGACAATAAGGTTTTAGCGGTATCAATTTCAGCAGAAATATCATCCAGGATTAAATCGCTACTTTCATCTGAAATAATTCTTTCCGAACCATCCTGTAACTTGAGGATAATTGAATTATCTGCCATTCGAGGCTGATTAAAAAATAATCCTGAATTATATCCGATAATAATTACTGATAATATAACAACTGCTACAGCTGCATATTTAAACCAAGCCAAATGAATAGTCTTTGTATTGTTTTCTATAAACATTGTATCTGCTTCATTTAAACGGATGGCTTCTTGTTCCTTGTTTTTTATTTTCCAGAGATCCAGTAAATACTTTTCCTTAATAAGATTTTTATAGTCTTGTTCACTTAAAAGCCTTATTAATTCGTCATACCCCTCTTTATCAAGATCTCCATGTAAATATTTTTGCTTTAATTCTTCTTTCAACATTGTAATTTTAAACTAAACTCATATTTAAGACGCAAATTTATTTGACTACCCTTAAAGAGAAATAAATTTTTTTTTAATTATTTTGCACTGGGACACGATAATACATTTAAACCATAGAATGTAAATGGATAATGGGCGCAAAATATATAACAAAAAGTTTTTTACAGATATGTATGTAAAAAACTATGCACCATTGGTTTCCTACCTTTATCAGTTTACCAATAACATTAGTGAAGCTGAAGATATTGCTCAAAACTGTTTTACTAAAATATGGCAAAAAAGAGAATCATTAAGTATCAAAGGAAGTTTTAAAAGTTATCTTTTTTCTGTTGCCTACCATACTTTTATCGATTCTACAAGAAGTAATAATAAACAAAATTTGCTGCTTGAGGAGTTAAAAAAAGAAGCCTTAGATGAAATTCACATGGAACCAAGTATGGACCTGGAACAAGAATTAAATAAAATCCATTTAGCCATCGATCAGTTACCAGAAAAATGCAAAGAAGTATTTCTTTTAAGTAAAATAGAAGAATTTTCTTATAAAGAAATTGCTGAAAAATTAGAACTATCCATAAAAACAGTAGAATCTCAAATGAGAATTGCATTTATTAAAATTCGAGAATTTATTAAAAACAACAGTAGTATTTAGCGTTCTGTCTCATCAATGATTATAAGACTTAAAGATTGTTACTTTCGGGTATAATACATGCTGGTTAGTTTAAGATATTTAGATTTCCCCAAGAAGTAATTCTTCAAACTGTTTTTTACAAACTCAGATTTAGTTTGAGTTATCGTGATGTCGAAGAACTACTCTTCCTTCGCGGTGTTATCATTGATCATTCGACTATTCAACGTTGGGTTAATCATTTTTCACCATTATTGAATACAGAATTGAACCAACGAAAAAAGCCTGTAGGGCTTAGTTGGTACATGGATGAGACTTATATAAAGGTTAATGGCAAGTGGGTGTATTTCTATAGAGCCGTTGATAAGCAAGGCCAGACAGTAGATTTCTATCTTTCAGAGAATCGTGACAAGAAAGCAGCATTGATCTTCTTTTACAAACATTCGCCAATAATGGAATTCCTAAAAAAGTCACTATACAACTATAGATAAAAGAGGAGCAAATACAGCAGCTTTGAATCAGACCAATAAAGATTATACAAACAACGATGAAATAATACGTATTGAAAAACGTTGTCACAAATACCTTAATAATAGAACAGGATCATAGGTTTATAAAGAAAAGGACCAATCCTATGCTAGGCTTTAAGAGTTTGTCTTCAGCGAAAAACACTCTGTCCGGATTTAAATTAATAAGGATGATTCAGAAACAACAAGTCTTTAATGGGAATGGTATGTCTAATTGGCAAGTCTTTAAAAGTTTGGCAGCCTAAGGATGTAAAATTAGTAAATAAAGAACTCCTATTTTCTTATTTCGACAGAACCGTGTAACCAGATTACGACGAATTGGACAATCTTTGATCAACTTTGCAGGCATGAAACCACTTGCTTTAAATTGATTTATTTTGAAATGACAAAAAACAAAAAAGCCTTTAAATCATACGATTTAAAGGCTTTTACTTTTCTTTTTTTCTTTTTTCGTGATCCCGGCAGGATTCGAACCTGCGACCCACAGCTTAGAAGGCTGTTGCTCTATCCAACTGAGCTACGAGACCATCCTTATGTCCTTTTTTCAAAGGCGATGCAAAGATAGAAAATAATTATACAATACAACAGTTTACACTAATTATTTTTCTCTTTTTTTTTATTTCAATTAAACATGAATATCGAATATATTCATAAACAACTCATTTTATGCCCCTTAACAAAGGGCAAGCACTCAATAAAAAAATAGATCATTGAATAAAAATTTTCTAAATGATACACATTCAATATACCAGCTAATTAAATAATAATAATTAAAAGAAAAAACTTAGATATTTATCTCTTGTAATCCATAAAATGAAGAGTACGCCGCAAATACTGGTTTTAATACAAGAAATAGATCCGTTAGTAAAATAACATATAATACTTCATTTTATGTACTAATTACATCATTAAACAACGATAAATATATCAATCACACACTCAATATTATAAATTAGAATTCAATTCGGCATAATGAATAGTAAATAAAACCAATTAATTTTGCAATAATTCTTATTTGAGTTCTGTTTGTATATGTTCCATACCAAAGTCGTAGCAACATCACTGTATCTGTTACATGTCTTCGACATTTGTTCGCATATCTATAGCGAATAGCATAAAACCAGCAATCGAACAGCTTGTGGAGAAGAGTGGAGCTGTTACGAAGCAATATAGAAGCTTATATGGAGCAAGTGTGAAGAACTAGTGGAGCGCCCGTGGAGAAATGCGAAGAACTAGTGGAGCGGTAGTGGAGAACCTGTGGAGAAAGTCACCAAAAAGTGTTAAAATGATAGTTTTGTGGAATATTTTTGGCTTAAAATGACAAAACCAGTAATATTTAGGTGTCTTTTTGCGATCCAGATGGAATATTGACTTATTTATAACGGATTTATTACATATCTTAAAAGCCCACAAAAATATACACTCCTATTTATCAACAAAATACAGCCAAGAAAAATTACAATAATATTATTGTAATTATATTATTATCCAACAAGTTTATAATTAATCAAAAAAACTAGCTCTATCTTATAGTATCATGAACCTTTTAAAAGCACAAATAAAGCCGTTCAAATAGTATTTTAGTAAATATTAATTAGAAAATATCTAACGTACTAACAGAGTTAAAAAGTCCCTTAGAATTCAGTAATTGGTTCTTTATACTCTTTGACTTCAAAATAGGCAGGAAGAAATAGAGCTAAAGTATTATTACACCTTTGGGATTTGATTGTATTTAATAACAACCCCCTATAAACGCAAAAAGAGCAACCGAAACTTGTTCGATTGCTCTTTTATTTAAAGTCGGCGGCGACCTACTCTCCCACTGTACGCAGTACCATCGGCGCTAATGGGCTTAACTTCTCTGTTCGGAATGGGAAGAGGTGGAGCCCCATCGCTATAACCACCTGAATGTCTTTCTAGATAATAGATAATAGATAAGAGATTTATAGACTCTATCTATTACAACATTCTATCAATATTTTTTTGCAGTCTATTATCTCTGATCTCTCATCTAATAGTCTGTTTTACATACCAGCTTCAATCAAAATCACAGTCTTCACTATTACGCCCAACTAAAAGTTTCGGGTAATTAGTACTGCTCGGCTTTGATGTTACCACCTTTACACCTGCAGCCTATCAACGTCATCGTCTTTAACGTCCCTCAAGGATATCTCATCTTGAAGCAGGCTTCGTGCTTAGATGCTTTCAGCACTTATCCCTTCCAAACTTAGCTACCCAGCAATGCTCCTGGCGGAACAACTGGTGCACCAGAGGTTTGTCCAACGCGGTCCTCTCGTACTAACGTCAGGTCTTCTCAAATATCCTACGCCCACAACAGATAGGGACCGAACTGTCTCACGACGTTCTGAACCCAGCTCGCGTGCCACTTTAATGGGCGAACAGCCCAACCCTTGGGACCTTCTCCAGCCCCAGGATGTGACGAGCCGACATCGAGGTGCCAAACCGCTCCGTCGATATGAGCTCTTGGGAGCGATCAGCCTGTTATCCCCGGAGTACCTTTTATCCTTTGAGCGATGGCCCTTCCATGCGGAACCACCGGATCACTATGTCCTACTTTCGTACCTGGTCGACTTGTCGGTCTCACAGTCAAGCTTCCTTGTGCCATTACACTCTGCGGACGGTTACCAATCGTCCTGAGGAAACCTTTGAAAGCCTCCGTTACTCTTTTGGAGGCGACCACCCCAGTCAAACTACCCACCAAACAATGTCCTCATTGCTGAGTTAGGCCACAGATAAGCAAAGGGTCGTATTTCAAGGGTGACTAAACTACACCTGGCGATGCAGCATCAACGTCTCCGACCTATCCTACACATTACTTACCCACAACCAATGTTAAGTTGCAGTAAAGGTTCACGGGGTCTTTCCGTCCCGTTGCGGGTAATCGGCATCTTCACCGATACTACAATTTCACCGAGCTCATGGTTGAGACAGTGTGCACATCGTTACACCATTCGTGCAGGTCGGAACTTACCCGACAAGGAATTTCGCTACCTTAGGACCGTTATAGTTACGGCCGCCGTTTACTGGGGCTTCAATTCAAACCTTCGCTTACGCTAAGCTCTCCTCTTAACCTTCCAGCACCGGGCAGGTGTCAGGCCTTATACGTCTTCTTTCGAATTTGCAAAGCCATGTGTTTTTGATAAACAGTCGCATGCACCATTTCTCTGCGGCCTACCGAAGTAGGCGCCCCTTTTCCCGAAGTTACGGGGCTAATTTGCCGAGTTCCTTAACCATGAATCACTCGAGCGCCTTAGTATACTCAACCCAACTACGTGTGTCCGTTTACAGTACGGGCTCCTATACTCGCTTTTCTTGGTACTGGCTGCTTCTCTTCGCTTCGGCCGAAGCCTAGGCTCAACGTACTATTCCGTCAGTACGTAGAAATCTCACCAATACGTCACTTTTGTCGTATAGCAGGTGCAGGAATATTAACCTGCTCTCCATCCACTACCCCTTTCGGGTTCGCGTTAGGTCCCGACTAACCCTGATCCGATTAGCGTTGATCAGGAAACCTGAGTCTTTCGGCGTGCGGGTTTCTCGCCCGCATTATCGTTACTTATGCCTACATTTGCTTTTCTAACCGCTCCACATAACATCACCATTATGCTTCAAGGCTGTTAGAATGCTCCCCTACCACTTGTACAATGTACAAATCCATAGCTTCGGTAGTATACTTATGCCCGATTATTATCCATGCTCGATCGCTCGACTAGTGAGCTGTTACGCACTCTTTAAATGAATGGCTGCTTCCAAGCCAACATCCTAGCTGTCTATGCAATCAAACCGCGTTTGTTCAACTTAGTATACATTTGGGGACCTTAGCTGATGGTCTGGGTTCTTTCCCTTTCGGACACGGACCTTAGCACCCATGCCCTCACTCCTATTCATCATCTTACAGCATTCGGAGTTTATCAGGAGTTGATAGGCGGTGAAGCCCTCTCGTCCAATCAGTAGCTCTACCTCTGTAAGATTAAAATAAGGCTGCACCTAAATGCATTTCGGGGAGTACGAGCTATTTCCAGGTTTGATTGGCCTTTCACCCCTACCCACAGTTCATCCAAATACTTTTCAACGTAAACTGGTTCGGTCCTCCATTCCGTGTTACCGGAACTTCAACCTGACCATGGGTAGATCACCTGGTTTCGCGTCTAGCGCAGCTAACTATTTCGCCCTATTCAGACTCGCTTTCGCTTCGGCTCCGTTACTGAATAACTTAACCTCGCTAACTACGACTAACTCGTAGGCTCATTATGCAAAAGGCACGCCGTCACCATATAATGGCTCCGACCGCTTGTAAGCGCACGGTTTCAGGTACTATTTCACTCCCCTGTTCGGGGTACTTTTCACCTTTCCCTCACGGTACTGGTTCACTATCGGTCTTTCAGGAGTATTTAGCCTTACCAGATGGGCCTGGCAGATTCACACAGAATTTCACGTGTTCCGCGCTACTCAGGATACTACTAGATTTTATTTGCTTACGTGTACAAGACTGTCACTTTCTATGGTTGTTCTTTCCAAAACATTCCACTTCACGCATAAAACCACAACGTAGTCCTACAACCCCAATGTTGCCTAAACAACATTGGTTTGGGCTAGTCCCCGTTCGCTCGCCACTACTTAGGGAATCACTATTGTTTTCTTCTCCTCCAGGTACTTAGATGTTTCAGTTCCCTGGGTTTGCCCCCCGAAGGGTGACTGGTCATCAACCAGCCGGGTTGCCCCATTCAGAAATCTGCGGATCAATAAATATTTGCTTCTCCCCGCAGCTTATCGCAGCTTATCACGTCTTTCTTCGCCTCTGAAAGCCTAGGCATCCACCGTACGCCCTTGCTTACTTTCTTGTTGGTTTCGCTTATGCTTTGCGCATAGCTAACCTATGATTTTGATTGTTTTGCCAATATGTCAATGTACGTTTTTCGCTTTTTGCGAATGTGAAATGCACTACTTATAGAAAGTAGATGGTTGTCTTTTAAAGTATTTTTAAAACTCTCTCCAGAAAGGAGGTGTTCCAGCCACACCTTCCGGTACGGCTACCTTGTTACGACTTAACCCTAGTTATCAGTTTTACCCTAGGCCGCTCCTTACGGTAACAGACTTCAGGTACCCCCGACTTCCATGGTTTGACGGGCGGTGTGTACAAGGCCCGGGAACGTATTCACCGCGTCATTGCTGATACGCGATTACTAGCGAATCCAGCTTCACGGAGTCGAGTTGCAGACTCCGATCCGAACTGAGACAGGCTTTAGAGATTAGCATCACATCGCTGTGTAGCTGCCCTTTGTACCTGCCATTGTAACACGTGTGTAGCCCTGGACGTAAGGGCCGTGCTGATTTGACGTCATCCCCACCTTCCTCGCGGTTTACACCGGCAGTCTTGTTAGAGTCCCCACCTTGACGTGCTGGTAACTAACAACAGGGGTTGCGCTCGTTATGGGACTTAACCCGACACCTCACGGCACGAGCTGACGACAACCATGCAGCACCTTGTAAATAGTCCGAAGAAAGAAGCATCTCTGCTTCATGCAATCTACATTTAAGTCCAGGTAAGGTTCCTCGCGTATCATCGAATTAAACCACATGTTCCTCCGCTTGTGCGGGCCCCCGTCAATTCCTTTGAGTTTCATTGTTGCCAACGTACTCCCCAGGTGGATTACTTAATGCTTTCGCTCAGTCGCTGACGATGTATTGCCAACAACGAGTAATCATCGTTTACGGCGTGGACTACCAGGGTATCTAATCCTGTTCGCTCCCCACGCTTTCGTGCATCAGCGTCAATTATAGCTTAGTAAGCTGCCTTCGCAATCGGTGTTCTGTGTTATATCTATGCATTTCACCGCTACACAACACATTCCGCCTACCTCAACTAAATTCAAGACTATCAGTATCAATGGCAGTTTTACAGTTGAGCTGCAAGATTTCACCACTGACTTAATAGTCCGCCTACGCACCCTTTAAACCCAATAAATCCGGATAACGCTCGCATCCTCCGTATTACCGCGGCTGCTGGCACGGAGTTAGCCGATGCTTATTCATACGGTACCTTCAAAAAGCTTCACGAAGCTCACATTATTCCCGTATAAAAGCAGTTTACAACCCATAGGGCAGTCTTCCTGCACGCGACATGGCTGGTTCAGCCTTGCGGCCATTGACCAATATTCCTCACTGCTGCCTCCCGTAGGAGTCTGGTCCGTGTCTCAGTACCAGTGTGGGGGACCTTCCTCTCAGAACCCCTAGACATCGTCGCCTTGGTGAGCCGTTACCTCACCAACTAGCTAATGTCACGCATGACCATCTTATACCGCCGAAACTTTACTTGTCTTACCATGCGGTAAAACAAGACTATAGGGTATTAATCCAAATTTCTCTGGGCTATCCCCTTGTATAAGGCAGGTTTCATACGCGTTACGCACCCGTGCGCCGGTCGTCAGCGGAAGCAAGCTTCCCTGTTACCCCTCGACTTGCATGTGTTAGGCCTGTCGCTAGCGTTCATCCTGAGCCAGGATCAAACTCTTCGTTGTATAAAAATTGTTTTGCCAATTAAATGGCTATAATTCCTTACAAGAGTTTTAACTCAAAAGAACATACTTTACTTTCCTTTTATTAAGTGTGCATTTCAATATTTTCAAAGAACGTTTTCTTCTTTATTCAGCATCAAGGCATAAATAAATCAGAACTCTTTATATCTTGTAAACTCATTTAAGACTCTTCTTAAATAATGTTTATTTCAATCTTTTTTTTTACTCCTTAACCTTCGTTAAAGCGTCGCTCTAAAAGCGGATGCAAAGATAACAACTTTATTTTCTCTTTTCCAAATAAATTTTGAAAAATTTTTATTTAATTTTTCAAGCTTTATTCTCGATTTAAATTGCTGTTTTCCACCAATTTAAAACCCTTCTCAAAGTCTCAGTTTTTATCTTCTTGCCCTTCTTTAAAAGCGGCTGCAAAGATAAGCGATTTTAATTCTTAAAACCAAATTTATTTTAAAAAAATTTTTACCTGATTTTTCAGCTTCTAAAACCTCCTCTTTTTCAAGACTTTCTTCCCTTAAAGTTGCTCATTATTTCAATCTCTCTTTCGCGCCTCTCGTTCAAAGCGGGTGCAAAACAACTGCTTTTATTTTTATATTCCAAACTTTATTCAGATTATTTTTTGCGCAGAATTCAAAGATAAGTCGCATTTTACTTTTTGTCAAGTCGTTAAGAAGAAAAAGTTTTTCTGAAAATTTTAAACCTACTCTGAAAAACGATTTACATACGAGGAGTAATCTTTAATAATAGGCTTATAATCCATATGAAACAACTCACTTGTTACTACAAAATCAGCTGTTGCCCTATTGGTCGCAGTTACTACATTATACAATGCACAAATTCTTAAAAGTGCTTTAACATCCACATCATGAGGTTGAGGTTGCATTGGATCCCAAAAGAATATCAAGATACCCACAGTTTGTTCTGCTATAAGTGCTCCCAACTGTTGATCTCCACCCAAAGGTCCGGATTTTAACCTGGTTATTGTTGGTGGAACGACATTATTCTCACTACATTTCTGTTCTAACACTTTATTTACTAATGATCCCGTGGTACCAGTACATACTAAATCATGTGAAACCAACTCTCTCCAATTGTATTCAACCCAATCCATAAGATCTTGCTTGCGGTTATCATGAGCCACTAAAGCAATTGTCTTCTTCTTCTTCATTTTTAAATTATATTTTCAACTTCACTTAATAAATAAATAATCTTTTATATAAACAATAAGGTTAGAAAGAGGTTTATTTCTATTTAAACTTCTAAAAATAATTTAGTGAAATAACATATTGAATTTTAATCTGGATATTAGGGAATATATAATGTCTTCAAACACAGTAAACACTATGCAATAAAGGAAAATCAATCAAGTCATACTTTATATCTCCATGCATCTACTCTATATTTCTTAATTCGAGTACCAAGCATTCGTTCGGTAATTTTAAGTTGTTCTGCTGCTTTTGTAATATTTCCTTTAGTTGTTATAAGCGCTTCTATGATCAATTGCTTCTCCAAACGTTCTATCACTCCAGTCATTCCTTCATGCGAACCGGTTGCTGTAGAATCTGCAGTCTGCAAAGTTGGAGGCAGATGGTAACTATGAACAACATTATCTCTAGAAAGAATACAAGCACGTTCAATAACGTTTTCAAGCTCTCTTACGTTACCTGGCCATCTATAAACCATAAGCATATCTATAGCACTTGTTGTTATGCGCTTTATACTAGCTTTATTTTTCTTATTAAACTTTTGTATAAAGTGATCAACCAACAATGGAATATCATTACGTCTTTCTCTCAAGGACGGCACAAAGATTGGGAACACATTGATCCTGTAGAATAAATCTTCCCTAAACTTACCATCTTCAATTAATTGCTCAAGATTACAGTTAGTTGCACAAACAATTCTAACATCAATCGAAATAGTTTCAGATCCTCCCAATCGTTCAAACTGACGTTCCTGAAGAACTCTTAACAATTTAACCTGGGTAGACAAAGGTAAGTCTCCAATCTCATCAAGAAATATTGTACCTCCGTTAGCCATCTCAAATCGGCCTTTACGCATTTGATCTGCGCCTGTAAAAGCACCTTTTTCATGACCAAACAACTCACTCTCGATTAACGAATCTGGTAATGCGGAACAATTTACCTTAATCAGGTTTTTATTCTTCCTTTCGCTACTTGTATGAATGGCATCAGCTATCAACTCCTTACCAATACCAGATTCTCCTCTGATTAAAACAGTACTATTGGTCGGTGCTACCATTTCAACAAGAGAAAAAACATCTCTCATTTTACTGCTATTACCAACAATTTTAGTAGCAAAATTATTTTCTGCAACTTCAGACTGCAATTGAAGGTTCTTCTTCTTTAATTCATCAAGCTCTTCAGCCTTTTCTTGTCGAACCCTTACTGTTTTAGCAATTAATGAACCTATTATAGATAAAAAATGAATATCCTCTTCATATGTAATGTGAGGATTGAATTCACGAACAACACTTAAAGCCCCTGCCATTTTATTCTCAACGACAATAGGAATACATATAAATGATAATTCAGTTCCTTCTTTTTTTAATTCAGAACGTGTTTTATTAAGAAATAAATTTGATTTTGATATTTCCTGAATAACAATTGGCTGACCTAACTCAACAACTTTACCTATTACACCTTCACCCAGGCGGTATTTACCCAGCGACTGCTGTTTAGGACTCATACCATATGCTGCCTCAATATAAATACTGGAACTATTACGATTAAATATAGTCAAGAAACTCCTTTCAGCATCGAGGTGATCAACCAACATCTTTAAAATAGGTGATAAATCATTTTTCAACTCTGTAGAAGCGATCAATCTTTGACTAATTTCAAATAAAAGAGTCATTTCTTTCAAACCGTAACATTCAGATCCGCCTTTAATACAATGTGCAGCCATAAAATATCAAGTAGTATTAATTTGTAAGTAAACAGAGCTCAAAGATAATTTTTTATTATCTAACCCCATAAAAATAGACACTTCAACAATACAATTTATAATTATTTTAATCTAACCACCGTAAATTTAACCTACATTAATAATTAAAAATCCACATTCAATCAAATCACCCCTCCCAAACAGGTTCCTTTTGTAGAAAAAATATTATTTTATAAAACATAAGTATTTTGAAAATCTACATTTATTGGATAACTTAACAATGAAAAATCTACATTTATTAATTATAAAATTATAAAAAAATCCCCTATGATCAGCCATAACGACATTGAAATTAGCCGTTCTCAGCTCAATCATTTATTGAGCCAACACGAAAAACACGCTTATAAATACCTATTAGAAAATGGAGTATTTTGTAACAGCTGCAACGACTATTGCAAATTTGGCGTTTCAAACTACAAAGTTTTTTTAGACAGATTTAATGACATTAAGGTAATTGGAGAATGCACCTTTTGTGGAAGTCAGGTTTCAAAAATAATGGAATTTGGAGAAAACGAATCTTTTTTCAGAAAAGCTGTTCAATTTAGAAATACTAGAAATGTATTGATAGAAAGCGATTAATCATTCACATATCTCACTCAACAAAGTCAGTTTTTTATTTTAAGAGCTGACTTTTTTTATTTATTCAATTCAGAATTGTTTCAGCCATTGCAAACACAATAACTACAAATAAAAAAAGATTTCTTCTATAAAGAAGAAACCTTTTACTTGGTACTCGAGGCGGGACTTGAACCCGCACGTCCTAATGGACACAAGATTTTAAGTCTTGCGTGTCTACCAATTCCACCACTCGAGCATCCTTGGAGCGAAAGACGGGGCTCGAACCCGCGACCCCGACCTTGGCAAGGTCGTGCTCTACCAACTGAGCTACTTTCGCATTTCAATCTTCCGCAACCCCGATGATCTCTATCGTTTCGAGCATCATTTATTTCGTGATTGCGGATGCAAATATAGATCATTTTTATTTATCAGCAAACTTTTTCTTCACTTTTACAGAAGTTTTTTTGATGCTATTTTATACAAATCTGATAATCAATAAAATTAAATTAATTTATACCTGCAAATTTTTTAATTTCATTCAATTTATTGAGTGCTTCTACAGGTGTAAGGTTATTTATATCCGTATTTGCAATCTCATCTCGTATCTGTTTTAACACAGGATCATCCAATTGAAAAAAGCTCATTTGATAACCTTCTCTGTGTTGACCTATATCATTTACAGGTTTTGAAAGACTTCCCTTTCTATTGGCCCCCTCTAATTCGGCAAGTATTTCATTTGCTCTGTTTACAACACTCTTAGGCATACCCGCCATTCTTGCCACATGTATACCAAAGCTATGTTCACTTCCTCCTCTAACCAATTTACGTAGGAATATAACTTTATTATTCACTTCCTTTACAGAAACATTATAATTCTTACATCGATCAAAGGATCTTTCCATTTCATTCAATTCGTGATAATGCGTTGCAAACAATGTTTTTGCTTTTGCCCTTTTATTTTCATGTATATATTCTACAATACTCCATGCTATGGAAATACCATCATAAGTACTGGTACCACGACCTAACTCATCAAATAAAATTAAACTTTTGGGAGATATATTATTCAAGATACTTGCTGCTTCATTCATTTCGACCATAAAAGTGGATTCACCAGCAGAAATATTATCTGAAGCTCCCACCCTGGTAAAAATCTTATCTACCACTCCAATTTTCGCAGATGAAGCCGGAACAAAACATCCCACCTGAGCCAGCAAAACAATTAATGCAGTTTGTCTCAACAAAGCAGACTTACCAGCCATATTGGGTCCTGTAATTATAATTATTTGTTGTTTATCATTATCGAGATAAACATCATTGGGAATATATTCATCGCCTACTGGTAATTGTTTTTCAATAACAGGATGTCGCCCATCTTTAATATCCAGTACATCATCATTACTAATTACCGGACGAATATAATTATTCTGCGCTGCTACTTTTGAAAACGACAACAAACAATCCAGCTTAGCCAGCAAACTTGCATCCAACTGAATAGCTGCAAGATATTCAGACAAACTAATAACCAAATCATTAAACAACTGGCTTTCTAAGGTAAATATCTTCTCCTCAGCCCCTAAGATTTTAGTTTCGTATTCTTTTAACTCCTCGGTTATATATCGTTCCGCATTAACAAGAGTCTGCTTTCTAATCCACTCTGCCGGAACTTTATCTTTATGTGTGTTCCTAACCTCAATATAATATCCGAAGACATTATTAAAACTAATCTTTAACGATGGTATTCCGGTTCTTTCAATTTCTCTTTGAACTAAATTATTAAGATAATCTTTACCTGAGTATGCAATTCCTCTTAATTCATCCAACTCTTCACTGACACCTTCACAAATTACATTTCCCTTATTTATTTGAGCTGGAGGATCTGAGACAATTTCATTTTCAATCCTATCTCTAATAATCACACAAGGGTTTAATTGCTCACCAACACTTTTCAATGTTGGATTTTCTGTTTCCTCACATCCCTTTTTTATTAACTCTACAGCTTTAAGGGCATGTTTAATCTGAACCATTTCGCGAGGAGTAACTCTGCCCACAGCCACTTTTGATACCAGTCTTTCCAAATCACCAACCGGAGTTAGAAACTCCTCCATCTGCTCTTTTAAACCGGGATCCTTAAAAAAGTATTCAACAGCAGATAAACGATCTTCAATAAGCTTTACCTCTTTTAAAGGTAGTGCTACCCATCTTTTAAGCATTCTACTTCCCATTGGAGAAACCGTTTTATCAATTACTCCAACTAAAGAACTACCTCCATCATTAAATGATCCGAATAACTCCAGATTCCTTATGGTGAATTTATCCAACCATACGTATTTATCTTCTTCTATTCTGGAAAGACCTGTAATATGCTGTAGTTTATGATGCTGAGTAATATCCAGATAGTGCATAATTGCACCTGCCGAAATAACTCCACATCTTAAATTATGAACTCCATAACCTTTTAAAGATTTCGTTTCAAAGTGTTTTAACAACTTGTCCATCGAAGAATCTTCGGTAAAAACCCAATCCTCCAGACCATAAGTATAAAACTTGTCACCAAAATTCTCAACGAACAAGCTTCTTTTACTTTTTTCAAAAAGAATTTCTTTTGGTTTAAAGCCGTTTAAAAGCTTATCTATATATTCAAATCTACCTTCGGCAGTTAAAAATTCTCCCGTAGAAATATCTAAAAATGCAACTCCTGCAATATTTTTCTCCAAATGAACAGCTGCCAGGAAATTATTTTCCTTGTGTTCAAGTACATTATCACTTATTGCCACACCAGGAGTTACCAATTCGGTTACACCACGCTTAACAATTGTTTTTGTCATTTTAGGATCTTCCAACTGATCGCACACAGCAACCCTTTGACCGGCCCTTACCAATTTTGGCAAATAAGTATCTAATGCATGATGAGGAAAACCAGCCAACTCTACAGAAGATGCAGAACCATTAGCTCGTTTTGTCAATGTTATACCAAGTATTTCTGATGTTTTTATAGCGTCATCTGAAAAAGTTTCATAAAAATCACCTACCCTAAATAATAATATAGCATTGGGATGTTTTTCCTTTATCGCATAATACTGTTTCATCAAAGGTGTTAAAACCACCTTTTTTTCTTCTTTTTTTGCCAATGGTATTTCTTTTTTATTTTCAATGATGCAAATATAACCCAAATAAAACCATTTCTAAAAGGTATTTAAAAACGTAATCGGCAATATATAATTTATTGACTTTCGATTCTTGACTTTAATTTAAAGGCTTTGTAACTTAATAACTAAGCCATTTAATAAATACACATGAGGTGCTTCCTTAAAAATATCGGATTCCTATTAATTATAGCAGGGGTGGTTCTGTTGTTTTCTTATACTTTTCAAAATCGCATTCGAAACATACACTTTATTATATCTTCGGTATTAGAAATAGGTGGTTTAGCAGTATTTATTATTACCAACCGATTTTTAAAAGGAACAGACAATTTCTGTTAACAAAATCTACAAAAGTGATATTATTCCATCCTTATAAACCGGAACAATATCATATAAATCAGATTTAAAACAATACTCCAAATCCTTATCAAATCCCAATCCCTTTAATCGATGATAATGCTCTCCTTTTGAAACTAATTTATGAATATTGCTACAATTACTTGAATATAAAGAAGCCATTGCTACTGCAGCGTCTGTTAGTTTAGCATCGTAATTCTCTTGTAGATCATACGCTAACTTACCTGCAAATAAAGAATCCTCTATTGTAAATTCATCATACGAACCAGATGCAACTAAAACAATATCATCTTCTTCTTTTAATATTCTCAATATTGCATCGTCATTAACAAACGCACCTACATACAACTTTTTAGCTGATTGAGAATTTAATATTGCCCTGGTACCGTTTGTAGTTGTAATAATTAAAGTTTTTCCTTTAATCACATCTGAAGTATATGATAATGGAGAATTTCCATAGTCGAAACCTTTTATAGGCAAGGCATCCCTTTCTCCCCCTAAAATTACACTATCAGCTCCTAATTTCTCTTTCAAGCTAAAAGCTTCTTCAGGTGTCATTACCGGAGCAACAGCCTTTGCTCCATTTGCAAAAGCAGTTACCATAACTGACGTAGCTCTTAAAATATCATTTACAACAACTACCTTATTTTCTACTTTTTCAGGATAAATTTCCCTGGCAGATAATATTACATCAACTTTCATTCTCCATTTATTTTTAGATCAAAAGCAAGCTATCTTTATATGTACTTTTTATATAATAACACTAATGGTATTTTGCATACAATTTAATGAACCTTAAATGTAACAGCACACTACCAAGTAACAAACCGGACAAATATCCGGTCCAGATTCCAATTGCACCCATTTTAAAAACAAATGCACAAACATAACTTATGGGCAAAGCAATTAATATCCATCCTACAAATGCAATTACAGAAGGTGCCTTCACATCCTGAAGTCCTCTAAGGATTCCTAACCAGGTTACCTGAAGACCATCAAAAATCTGAAAAATACCAGCTATAATCATTAATTGAGCAGCAATAAATACAACTTCATCATTATCTACAAATAATTTCGGTAAAGTATGACGAAGCACAACAAACATTATCCCATTAAAAATCATAAACAAAACTACTTTATGAATTATAGCATAGGCTGAATACTTCAGGTTTTTAAAATCATTTGCTCCAAAATAATTACTTACCTTAATTGTTGCAGCTGAAGATAACCCTACTGACATCATATAAGTAAGACTTGCCATTGATAATACAATTTGATGAGCTGCCAATGCATTTTTACTTATCCACCCCATCATTATTGTACCCATACTAAAGGTAAACACCTCATTAATCATCTGACTTCCTATAGGAAAACCAACTTTTATCACTTTCAATACCTTTCCTAGCTGAATATTAGATCGACCAAAAGCTTTTTTATAACTTTTAAAAAACTCAAGTTTGATAAAGGCCCATACAAAAACCAATGCCATAAAAAGTCGGGAAATAAAAGTAGCGTAACCTGCTCCATCAATCCCTAAAGCAGGAAAGCCTAATTTTCCAAATATGAGTATATAGTTTAAAACAATATTTAATCCATTAGCTATAAGGGTAATCACCATAGCTATCCGGGTATTTGCCACACCTTCAGCAAACTGCTTGAATACCATAAACAGGCAAAATGGCAATATTGATACCACCTGAGTATTATAATATGTTTTGGCTTTTAATATCACATCCTTTTCCTGTCCCATCATTGGCATTAACAAGCCAATAAAATACATGAGCAACATTAAAATAAATGCAAAAACAAGATTCGCAACAAGTCCCTGTTTTAGCCAATCTCCACACATATCTCTTTCTCCGGCACCAAAAGATTTTCCGACCAAAGGGGTTAACCCATAGGCTAAACCTATAGAAAAAACCAACCCAAGTATAAAAAGTCCATTTGCAAATGACACAGCAGCTAATTCCGTAGCATTTATCTGACCAACCATAATAGTATCAGATAGCCCAACAATCATCTGTCCTGCCTGAGCAAACACAACTGGCAATGCTAATTTTATATTAGGAATATAATGTGGCTTGTAATTTTGATAATATGATTTAAGAAAAAACTTTTTCATGCACTACAATAGTATATATACAAACTACTTCCTTTTGAAACTTAAAATTTGATATAGAAATCCCCGGTTAACTTTTTATAGTTTTCGGAATACCCATGTCTACCAAATTCCTCTACAATAATTATATCCTCAACGCAAGGCTTTTTCACTTTAGCAAATTCCATCAGAACTCTCTTTTCCATTTTTGATGGCGTTGGCTTAACTCTTAAAACTCTAACTAAATACAAATAAAAATCTTTAGCAATAGTTACAAATTGCTCCATTGAGTCATAAGGCAACACAACACTAAAAACACCTTCTTCATTTAATAATTTATTTGCTCCTTCAATAAGATCTTCAAAACTTAATGAATCAGTATGTCTTGCCAAGCTCTTTTGTTGACAATTATTTTTTAATGAATTATTAAAAAACGGAGGATTACTTATTATTAAATCATATTTCCTATCACTAATTCCAGTGTAATGTTGAAAGTAATCATGAATCACGTTAATTCTATCACACCATAGAGAATTCTGTATATTTTTTTCGGCCTGAAGACATGCATTTGCATCAATTTCCAGAGCATCAATTTGAGCAACTGTATTTCTTTGCGCACACATTAGTGCAATCAGTCCGGTACCTGTTCCAACATCCAGAATTGACTTTGCGTCATTACATTCTGCCCACGCCCCCAAAAGAACACCATCTGTACCAACCTTCATCCCTGCCAGATCTTGCTCTATAGTAAATTGCTTAAATTGAAAATATGAATTTGCCATAATTAAAACTTCTCAAATACACCCAGTCCAAACAAGGCATAATCATATTTTATTGGATCATTTTTATCAAATTCCTTTAAAACAGAAGTAATTTCTTCAACAGATTTCCAGTCATTCTGTTTACGAGTTAATATCCCCAGCTTTCTTCCTACATTACCTGTATGAACATCCAAAGGAAGTTGCAGTTCACTCATATTTATTTTATCCCATATTCCAAAATCAACACCCATCTTATCTTTACGCACCATCCATCGCAAATACATATTCAACCTTTTAGCTGAAGATCCTTTACTTACATCTGCAATATGCTTTCCAGTTCTACCCACCTCTCCATTAGAAACAAATACTTTTCTAAAATACTCCAGACTTCCTTTTACGGTCTGAGTATTTTCAAATCCTTTGGCAAACAAAGATTCCAATCCTCCGTGATTTAAATAAATATTTCGGAGAGAATTAAAAAAATAGATAAGATCCTCTTTTTTAAAAGTTCGATAAACAGATTCGCTATTTATCGTAGACCAATCTCCTTCTTTTATATACAAGTAAGGTTCATAATCCATCCATTCCAGGATTTTATTTGCACTTAATATGATGGATTTTCTTTGCCCCCATGATAAGGTTGCTGCAATAAATCCAGCAATCTCAATATCTTCTTTATGATTAAATTTTTTGGGTATTGATATAGGATCTGATTCTATAAATGAAGGTCCATTAAATTGCAAAACTTTCTCATCTAAGAAATCTTTAACCTCAAGTAATTCCATTAAATATTATTTATAGAATATTTCCATCTTTCATCTTAATCTCTCTATCACTTAAATGAGCCAAATGAAGATCATGAGTAACAATCACGAAGGTTTGATTAAACTCATCCCTTAGCCTGAAGAATAACTTATGAAGCTCTTCCTGATTCTGTGAATCCAAACTACCTGTTGGTTCATCAGCAAATACAACAAGTGGATCATTAATCAAAGCCCTTGCAATGGCAATACGCTGCTTTTCGCCTCCACTTAATTCAGCAGGCTTATGAGATTCTCTATCATTCAGATTTAAGAACTTTAATATTTCACGAGCTTTATTTTCGCTAGCTGATTTTTTTTTACCCGCAATTAAAGCTGGCAAAATTATATTTTCAATAGCAGTAAACTCAGGCAATAACTGATGAAATTGAAACACAAAACCAATATTCTCATTACGAAAACGAGCTAACTCTTTTTCTTTTAATCTCTGAATTTGAGTATCATTAATCACGACACTCCCGGTATTTGGTTTATCCAGAGTACCTAATATCTGCAAAAGCGTAGTCTTACCGGCACCGCTTGGTCCCACTATAGAAACTACTTCACCTTTATTAATTGTTAGATCAACTCCTTTTAAGACTCTTAGATCTCCGAATTGTTTTTCTATTCCTTGAGCAGATATCATTATTAATATTTATTTGGTAAATAATAAAACCATGTAGACAATATATACAGAAAAGAATATCACTCCTTTGAAACGAGAAAGATGTCCATGTTTTAAAGGTAACATTGACAGCAGTAATAATACGGAAATTCCCATCATCCATAATATATCTACAGAAACTAAATCATGTGATATTTTTATTGTTTTTAAAGATGAAGTAATTCCCAATATGCCTAATAAATTAAATATATTAGAACCTATTATATTTCCAATAGATATATCAGTTTCTTTTTTTACAGCAGCCATTACAGAAGTAGCTAATTCAGGAACACTCGTTCCAAAAGCAACAACAGAAATACCTATTACACGTTCACTTATATTAAAACCAGTAGCAACAGTAACTGCACCTTTAACAAGCAATTCTGAACCAAAATATAGTCCTACAGCTGAAAGCACAAGTAATCCAACTGTATTATAAATTTTCATCGTAGGTTTCTCTATAACTTCTTCGGATCGTCCCATCTGCTTACGTGAATTTATAACAGAGTAACCCAGATAAATTAATATCAAACTCACAAAGATTAATCCTTCTACAAACTGAAGTTTATAATTCAGAGCAAATACATAAAATAAAATAGAAGCGCCCATCATTACTGACCAATCGAATAAAATAGATTTTTTGCGGACTTTAATAGGTAATATTATAGAAACAAGTCCAAGAACCAGTGCTATGTTTGCAATATTTGAGCCCACTACATTACCAACTGAGATATCAGGTACACCATCAAACACAGCATTTAAACTAACAATTAATTCCGGAGCTGAAGTACCAAATGCAACAACAGTTATTCCCACAACTAAAGTTGACACTTTAAAATATCTGGCTAACTGCACACTTGATTTAACCAACCAATCTCCACTAAAAAAAAGCAGGACAAAACCTGCTAGTAACATTAAAAATCCCATATAATGTATCTTTATTCTCTTTTCAAAACATTCTGCTTCTATAAATTTTCAGAACTTATATTATTACCTTTTGATTTATCCTTCGCATCTTTTTCAAGCCTGCTTTCATTATCTACATTATCCATATAAGGTTTCATCGAATCTTCCTCTGTCAAAGATTGTCTTACATCTTTCACATGTGCTTCTATATCTCTTTTACTTTCTTCTAAATCCCTTTTAAAATCTTCAGCCTCCACTTTCAGCTCTCTTTTAATTTCGTCAGTTGCTTTCTGAAACTCACGTAATCCCTTACCTAACATACGAGCAAAATCCGGAATCTTATCTGCTCCAAACAATAGTAAAACAGCAAGAAATACCAATATAATTTCGGAACCACCCATACCTAAAAATGAAAAATACATAAAACAATTACTTCAATATCATTCAAAGATAACAAAAACAAAACACCCTTTAAACTCAAAGGTTTAAAGGGTGTCAAAAAATATCTTAATTAAAAAGCTTATTTCTTCGCTTTTCTTTTAGCTCTACCATCAATTACAGAGAAAGCGATTGGAGTTGCAATAAATAATGATGAATATGTACCAACAACAACACCAATTAATAATGCAAACACGAATCCTTGAATTGTTTCACCACCAAATAAGAAGATTACAAGTAATACAACAAAAGTAGTTAATGATGTATTTACTGTACGACTAATAGTTGAGTTCAATGCTGAATCAACAACAGAATTTCTATCTCTTTTAGGATGTAACCCTAAATATTCTCTGATACGGTCAAATACAACCACAGTATCATTAATTGAATATCCAATTACAGTTAGAATAGCTGCAATAAATGCCTGGTCAATTTCAAGACTAAATGGTACTACTTTATATAATAAAGAGAACACACCTAACACAACCAATACATCATGTACCAATGCTAACAATGCACCTAAACCATACTCCCAATTACGGAAACGAATTAAGATATAAAGGAATATTACAAGTAATGAGAATGCAATTGAGTAATATGCTTTAGTTTTGATATCTGTTGCAATTGTAGGTCCAACCTTTTGCGAACTCATTCTATAATCACTTACAAAATCATCAAAGCTAACATTTGCTCCTAAATATGATTTTAATCCATTATATAGTTTTTGCTCAATTGCGTTATCAACATCCTCACCAGCTTCATCAACCATGTAGTTTGTTGCCACTCTAACCTGATTATCACCCCCGAAAGTTTTCACTTCAACATGAGCCCCTTCAAATTCATCAGCTAAAGACTTTTGAATATCTGTAGCAGAAACGTCATCCTGGAAACGAACTACGTAAGTTCTACCTCCAGAAAAATCAATACCAGACTTTAAACCTTGAGTTGCTAAAGATCCAATCCCAAATAAGATAACAACACCTGAGATAATATAGAATAAGTTTCTCTTCTCTAAAAACTTCACTTTAGTATTTTTCATAAATCCTAAAGTAAGAGAGTTACCAAACTTGATATCAGAGTTTTTATTCAACATTCTTTCAAAAATCAATCTTGTAATAAAGATTGCAGAGAAGAATGAAGTAGCAATACCAATCATTAAAGTAGTAGCAAAACCTTTAATTGGTCCTGTACCGAATAAGAATAAAATTAAACCAGTAAGGAAAGTTGTTACGTTTGAGTCAATAATTGCTGAAAATGCATTTTTATAACCATCAGTAACCGCAAGTTTAACTCCTTTTCCAGCAGATAACTCTTCCCTGATACGTTCATAAATAAGTACGTTCGCATCCACCGACATACCAATTGTTAAAACAATACCGGCAATACCAGGAAGTGTTAACACAGCTCCAAAAGAAGCTAAAACACCTAAAATAAAGAACATATTAGCCAATAGCGCTAAATCCGATACTGCTCCAGCTTTAAAACCATAATAAAATATCATGTAAGCAAGTACCACAAGGAAAGCCCAGGCAAATGACGACAATCCAGAATTTACAGCTTCCTGACCAAGTGAAGGTCCAACCACTGTATCTTCAACAATTCTTGCAGGAGCAGGTAGTTTACCTGACTTAAGAATGTTAGCTAAATCCTCTGCCTCTTTTGCATCAAAGTCACCAGTAATAGAACTGCTTCCTCCACTAATTTCAGTATTAACAGTTGGATAACTATATACGTAACCATCTAAAACAACAGCTACACTTTTACCAATATTTGCTTTTGTTAATCGAGCCCATACATTAGCCCCCTCTGCATTCATTCTCATGCTAACTTCATATCCTCCCTGACTGGTAACAGATTTGCTAGCATTTGTAATTACATCACCTTCAAGAGGAGCTCTTCCATCATGAGTAGATACTTTAATAGCAATTAACTCATAAATTTCCTGCTTACTCATAGTTCCATCTTCCAACTCTCTCTGAGGAAGAGGTTTAACTCCCCACATGAATTTTACATTCTTAGGAAACAAAGCTTTTACCTGATCCATCTGTAAATAAGCATTTACTTTTGATGTATCTTGTACTAAAGCATATCCAACAAGTGGTCCTTTTTGACGTTGTGAAGGTTGTAATACTGAGAATAATGATTTTTGAGACTGTTGAGATAAAGAATCTACTTTAGTACTATCAGATTCAATAGCACTTAGAAGACCTTCTGCACCATCCTTAGATTCAGCAATTTCTTTTACAGCTGTATCTTCTGAAGGCTCTTCAGTTTTAGTTAAAGCTTCTTTTGCTTTTTCAATCTCAACAACTTTATTATTTGCAGCAATTAAATTACTTACTAATTCAGACAACTCATAAGTTTCCCAAAATTCAAGACTTGCAGTTCCCTGAAGTAATTTACGAACCCTTTGTGGATCTTTAATACCCGGAAGCTCAACAAGTACACGACCTGCTTTTTCCAGTTTTTGAATATTTGGCTGAGTTACTCCAAAGCGGTCAATACGAGTACGTAGAATATTAAACGCATTATCGATTGCACTTTGCGATTCAGTTCTAATTACTTTTAAAACTTCTTCGTTTGAAGTATTATAATCAATTTTTCCTTTTAACTCAACAGTATTAAAAATTGCAGCTAAACGAGCTTCAGAATCTAATTCTGTAAAAGCTTTATAGAATAAAGTAATAAAATCTTCTGATGAAGACTTTTCTTTCTGCTCAGCAATTTGTAAAGCTTCGTTAAAAGTGTTATCTGAATTATAATTAGATAAAGCCTTTAAAATATCAGCAACTTTAACCTCAAGAATAAGGTTCATACCTCCTTTAAGGTCAAGACCAAAGTTGATTTCTTTTTCTTTACACTCTTTGTACGTGTACTTTCTTCCGAAAAAATTATAAATCGGCTCATTTGCAACCGAATCCAAATAATTTATTTCAACTTGCGGATCTCCATTTGCTATTTCTTTTGCCTTATTCTCTTCCTGTCTGGTTTGATAAGTAAATATCAACTGATATAAACTTACTAAAGCTAGTAGGATGGCAAAAACTCTGATCGCTCCTTTGTTTTGCATCTGTACTTATGATTTTATTTATTTGTCAATTAAATTTGATTTTCTTGAATTGCGCAAATATATTGTTTTTTTTTAGAATAACCAGTGAACTTTAGCATCCAATTGAAAAATCACATTTTCTGTTCAATACTAACACATTAGGGCAATACAACACAAGCAGACCGCACTTTAGTCCACTAAAACTTATTCTTTTAGCAATCAAAAACTTATAGAATTAAAACTAAACATCCAATTCACTTTCCTCAGGTAAATTCTTTAATGCTCTGATTGAATGTGTTAGTATTATTAAAAATGAAAGTCCAAACAACAATAATCCAATGCCCAACATAACAAAAACAGGCATTCTGCTATAGTAAGCAAATCCGTTTAACCACAATTGAAGCACAAAATAAGCCAATGGTATGGCCACAATAATACCTGTCATTAAAAATTGCCCAATATCTAAAAATAATTCATTAAAAATATTTACATGTGATGCGCCCAGAATTCTTTTCACGTGAAAATCACTTGTTTTCAATTCGCTTACATAGGTAGTAAAAGCACGTATACCGAGCCAGGCTACAAATAAAGACAATATTGAAAACAAAACAATAATTTTCAATACAGTATGCTCCTCATCCAGATTCTTACTTAACAATGCATCCAACATTTCAAATTCAAAAGGCTCTCCTTCTGTATTAGCATCCCAATATTCTGATATCTTGGATATAGTCTTTTCCTGGGAAACTTTATCGGAGATTCGGATCAACAAATTTTCATATGGACTACCTTTGGGCAACTGCATTAACACCAGTGGACGAACAGGATATTGAACAGGTTCAAAATGAAAATCTTTAGAAACACCTGAAATCGAAAAACCATAGTCCCATTTTGTTGATGAAGCATAATTAATTTTCATGCCTAAAGGTTTGGTAAAATTAAGATAGGACTTGGTAGATGCTGTAATAACAATATCATGAGACATTTTTTCATCAGACTCCTCCCAAACCTCACCAGCAATAAAGTTCACCTGTAACAATTTCAAAAAATCTTTTTCAACATAGTTATATGGCAATAAAGCAAGCTTTTCTCCTGATTTACTCAAATATTTAAAAGATGTAAGAGGCGCAACCTCACCAATCATAAACTTACTGGCTGAAACATCAATAACACCCGGAATGGACGATAGCTTTCTTTTAATTTCATTAAAATCTTTACCCAACGCATGCCCTCTCTCAACTACTACAATATTCTTACTATTAAATCCCAGATCTATATTTTCAAGAAACTTTATATTCCAATACATACCTAATGCCAGAATAACCAGAAAAGTAGCTACTAAAATTTGCCCTCCAGCAAGAAAACCACGCATTAACATACTTTTCTTTCCTAAAGCTGTTCCCTGATTAAAAATATCAACTTCATTATATCTCGAGAATGAATATGCCGGATAAATCCCTGATATCAATCCTATCATAACCGTTAGTCCGGTGACATAGAGTAATTCTATACGACCCTCTAACATGTTTAAATGCAAATCCAGATTAAACAAAAAGTTAAAGCCCGGTAACAAAAGCTCTACTAAAACAAGTCCTATAAACAATGCTATAAAACTGTATGTAATGGCCTCTGTTACAAATTGAATATACAGATCTTTACTATTAACGCCGGTAATTTTTCGAACACCTATTTCCTGAACCCTTTTGGAGGCTCTGGCAGTAGTAAGATTAATAAAATTAATGGATGTAATAATTAACACAAAAACCGCAATAGACATAAAAAGAACCACATAAATATATTTTGAATTTGGTTCCAATTCATTTTCCAAATTTGACTGAAGGTGTATATCAGATATACCTTGTAATTTAAATCTAACGGATTTAATCCCATCCGACAAAGAACTTTCTTCCTTATTCTGGAATTCCAATAGGTGGTTATGTATAATTACATCTACTTTTTCAGCAATTCTCTTTGTTAAACCTAAAGTATCTTTAGCTATAATATAGGTATACTGATCTAACTGCAACCAATTTTTGTTCAACTCCTCATATCCTCCACCAATATTCTTCCCTTTATATAATTTGCTTATAGAACTATAGGAGGCTATAAAGTCACAATGAATATGTGAATTGGGCGGAAAATCTTCACATATTCCTGAAACATAAAAAATAAGTCCGTTATCTAATTTTATTTCTTTTCCTAAAGGATCTTCATTTTCAAAGTACTTACGAGCAATACTTTTACTAACAACAACATCTTGATGCGATGACAGTAAATCATCCTTAGTACTGGTAATAATCTTTAAATTAAACACCTTAAAAAAAGAGGTATCTGCATAATAAAAATTATCCTCATTAAATTTCTTATACTTATATGAAACCAGCTTATTACTCCCTCTGATTAATCTTACAGAACCCGTAACTTCACTAAATTCGTTTAATAAATAATTGGATAAAGGCCTGGGAGTAACTGCACTTCTAAAATAGTTATCTCCAATTACACCTTCCGTGATAACTCTGTAGGTATTTTTATAATTCGAAAGGTGCCTGTCATAGTTTAATTCATTTCGCACATATAACAATACAATAATACTAATTGTAATACCAACTGAAAGGCCAATAACATTTATTATCGCATCAGAACGAAAACGAAAAAGTGAACGTACAGCTATTTTTATATTTCTGAAAACACCCATCTAATTACTTCATTATATTCTCTCTAACCAAATGTCCATCAAACAACTGAACTACTTTTTGACTTTTAGTAGCAACACTTTTTGAATGTGTAAATAACAATATAGTTATGCCCGTTTCATTGAGTACATTTAATATACTTAAAATCTCTTCTCCTTCTGTTGAATTTAATTTTCCGGTAGGTTCGTCTGCAATTATCAATAAAGGATTTGACACAATGGCTCTGGCTATTGCAACCTTTTGTTTTTCAAGCATTGTTAAGTCTTTAGGAAAATACTTTTTCCTATGCATTAAATTAAGTTCATTTAATACCTCTAGCACCCTCCTTTTCCGATTCGATTTTTTTTCTTTACGATAAATCAATGGAAGCTCAATATTCTCATAAACTGTTAGTTCCTCAATCAAACGAGGATCACTAAATAAATAGCCTATCCTTGCTTTACGATACTCAAGACGCTGTCTATCATCCATTTTAACAACAGACTGCCCGTCCATAATTAAATCTCCTGATGATGGACATTCCAATAAACCAAATAAATTAACCAGGCTTGTCTTACCACTACCTGATGGCCCATAAAATGAAACATAATCTCCTTTCTCGATAAAGAGGTTTATATTATATAAGGCTTTATAAACCACTTCTCCAGACCTGTACTCCTTCGATATATCGATTGCCTGTATCATTCTACTTTCTATTATCTTTAACTTAAAACTCCCCTATCTATTCTACAAATGTACGGTTTTGAAACACAACATGTCCGAATACGAACACAATATTAACAGTTATTATATATTACTTCTGTCGAATATTGAATATTAAAAACAACTCACCACACCACTAAACAGCTGTATTTCTTAATCTTAACAACTCCACCTCCGCAATAAACATTTCAACCTACATTCTTCTTTACCTAATTTTCAATCCATTTATTATGCCAACCCCTTTAAGCCCTTATAATCAAACACATTACACATTCGGCATTTTTTTTGATTGACCTCCACACATCTTAAAGTGTTCGAAATAGAACATTTAATTGTTGAAAACATTATATTTATAAAATAAAAATCTTTTCCTATGGAGAAAAAATACGGAAGAATATTAGCTATAGACGACAACGAAGATATATTATTTGCATTAAAGTTATTATTAAAACCTCATGTTGAGTTTGTAAAAACAGAATCAGACCCGACTAAAATCCCTGCCATTTTAAAAGATGACAGCTTTGATGTAATCCTTTTGGATATGAACTTTTCAAAAGATGCCATCAGTGGACAAGAAGGATTTCAATACTTACAACAAATTCTTGACATTGATCCATCAGCAGTTGTGTTATTTATAACCGCCTATGGAGATGTTGAAAAATCAGTAAAAGCAATTAAAGCAGGAGCTACCGACTTTATACTTAAACCCTGGCAAAATGAAAAAATTCTTGCAACTATTTCATCTGCAATAAAATTAAGAAAATCAAGAAACGAAGTTCATGAACTAAAAGAAAAACAACATGAAATGAACACTATTCTTGATCAACCTTTTTCAGACTTCATTGGAGTTTCACCAGGTATGCGTCAGGTTTTTAACACGATTAGTAAAGTTGCAAAAACCGATGCCAACGTTTTAATCCTGGGAGAAAACGGAACAGGAAAAGAACTAGTAGCAAGAGCATTACACAGAAATTCACTTAGAAAAGACGAAGGATTTGTGAGTGTTGATTTAGGAGCCTTAAGTGAAACTCTATTTGAAAGCGAACTCTTTGGTCATGTTAAGGGTGCTTTTACAGATGCTAAAGCTGATCGTCCGGGAAGATTTGAACTGGCCAATAACGGAACGATTTTTTTAGATGAGATTGGAAACTTATCTCTTCCATTTCAGGCGAAATTATTAACAGTACTGGAAAGAAGAGAAGTAACAAGAGTTGGCGCCAACAAACCAAAGCCTATTGACATAAGACTTATTAGTGCAACCAATATGCCACTAAGAGAAATGGCTGAAAAAGACGAATTCAGAATGGATTTACTTTACAGACTAAACACAGTTGAAATTGAGTTACCTCCTTTAAGAGAGAGACCCGAAGACATCCCTGTTTTAGCTGATCATTTCTTAAGTATCTTTTCAAAAAAATACAAAAAACCATCTAAACTTTCGAAAAGTGCTCTTAATAAATTATCTCATTATCATTGGCCGGGAAATGTTAGAGAGTTCCAACATGTTCTTGAAAGAGCAGTTATTTTAGGGGATACTCCAACGCTTTCTCATGATGACCTTCAACTTTCGCCACAAAGATCATCTTCTGATGGATTTGAATTAGAAACATATAATCTGGAGGAAGTTGAAAAAACGATCATTGAGAAAGTATTAAGGATGAACAGAGGCAACATATCCAAGGCTTCTTCAGATCTTGGATTAACAAGAACTTCACTATACCGAAGAATGGAAAAATATGGTTTATAAGAACTTTAGAGTCAACTTTATTATCCGAACAATTTTATTAACAGGAACAATCTTCCTGTTTTTTTACTTGTTCTACAACACTAACTTAACAATGACACTTTTTCTTGTTGGAGGAGCCATTGGTATTCAGGTTTTTGCCTTTTTCCATTATATCGACAGAACCAACCGAGTTTTAAATAATTTTCTTGAATCAATCAGATACTCTGATTTTACAAGAACATTTCAGGTAGAAGGAGAAGGATCATCTTTCGAAAAACTAAAAAACTCATTTAATGAAGTTATTAAGGACTTTCAGGAGGTAAGAGCAGAAAAAGAAGAAAACTACTACTACTTACAAACTGTGATCCAACACATTGGCATTGCATTAATCGCGTTTCAAAAAGATGGTAAAGTTGAATTAATAAACAATGCTACCAAAAAGCTTTTTCAGGTACGTAATTTAACTAACATTGAATCTTTAAGAGGCTTTAGTCCTGAAATGGTAGAAAAGTTATTTAAGATAGGACATGGAGAAAATACGTTAATAAAAGTTCAGGAAAAGGACAACCTTCTGCAGCTTATCATTTACGCAACTGAGTTTACCATACATAACAGAAAGATTACTCTTGTTTCTATAAAAAACATTCAGCAGGAGCTTGAAGAAAAAGAAATGGAATCGTGGCAAAAGTTAATACGCGTATTAACCCATGAAATTATGAATTCCATAACACCTATTTCTTCACTTTCATCTACAGTAACATTATTGATTCAGGATATATATAATAACCTAAAGGAAAGCGGCGTAAACAGTGATGATATTGAATCGTTGGAAGAAGTGGAAACAGCTTTAAAAACCATTCACAAAAGAACTGATGGTCTATTACATTTTGTAAATACGTATCGCGACCTTACCAAAATTCCGAATCCAAACTTTTCTATATTTAAGATCAGCCATTTATTTGAAAATGTTAAACACTTGTTTGAAGAGGAGATTAACGCTAAGAATATTTCATGTGTAATGAAAATAGAACCTCAAACCTTGGAACTTTCGGCTGACGAACAACTAATAGAACAAGTTATTATAAACTTAATAAAGAATGCTATTCACGCAGTTGAAGGAAGGGAAAATGCAGAAATAAAACTACTTTCGAACTTAAACAGCCGGGGAAAAACAATCATCCAGGTTGTTGACAATGGACCAGGTATCTTACCTAATGTTCTGGAACGAATATTCATTCCATTCTTTACAACAAAACCTCAAGGTTCTGGAATTGGACTCAGCTTATCACGACAGATATTAAGATTGCACGGAGGGACAATAAATGCATACTCTGAGCCCGAAAAAGAAACCAAATTTACTCTTACTTTTTAATATTTTTCATTCGGTTAAACATTACAGCTAAGTGAGCATATAATGAAGTATCCTGTACTACAACTTTATCACCTAATCTGATTCTGATTGGGGTAAAGTTCCATATCCCCTTGATTCCTCCTTCTGCCATTTGTTGAGCAACATTCTGAGCAAATTCGGCAGGAACCGTTAATATTCCTACTTCCACGTTTTTATCCTTCATTTTTTCAAATTCAGACACATGAAAAATAGGCACTCCTTCAATTGTTCTTCCTACCACTTTGGGATCAATATCAAACGCAGCAACAATTCGTAATCCATACTGATCCAAACCATGGTCATGCAGTAACGCATTTCCTAAACTACCAGCTCCAAATAAATATGCTTTATCCAGCTTTCTAAAACCAAGAAAATCTTCCAAAACATCAATTAACGCATTCACCTCGTAGCCCACACGTGTTTTTCCAACGATACTTGTATATGATAGATCTTTGGTAACCTGTGTTGGATCCACTCCCATATCCCTTGCTATATGAGTTGAAGAAACATATTCCTGATTTCTTCTTTTAGCTAATTTTAAGTATGCTAAATAACAAGGCATTCTACGAAGTGATGGTTCCGGAACAACTCCCTCCTTTTTTTTATTTTCTGACGACATATTTTGTTACTAGTACTTTCCTTTATTACAATAATGGTTAAATCAGATAGTTTTTAACCCTTTAACACAAAAGTAGAGAAGTTTTCCATTAAAGAAAATAATCCTTAATAAAAATCCACCTATAACTCCCAAAAGGATAACATTTAAAATCTATCTATATAGTGAGCATTATTTTAATTAATGACACCATAAAAAAAGTATATCCCCTGATACTTTTTTAATTTAAGGAGATATACTTTATATAAAACGAACTTTTAATTGTTTTATGGTGCAAATATTATTTTTCTTAATGCAATATTATCTTTTACAAATATTGCCACATAGTACATACCATAATTTAAATTAATCAAGTTTAATTCAATCAATTCCTCCTGAGGATAATCAAGATAAACAGAACCACCTTTAGCATCAAATACCTGAACTCTGCTAATCTTCTGATCACATTTAATAAAAACAATACCATCTGTAGGATTTGGATAAGCAACTACTTCGTAGTTCTGAATCTCATCTTTAATCTCGGTGGAAAGCAGTACGATAACGTCAACTTTATCGGTTCGTACATTATAGCCATCATTAACAGATAGAATAAAACTATATGTTTTATCTACAACAGCATCAGTAATTGTAAACTGAGGAGTAGCTGAATGAATATCATCCAACATAATTCCTTCAGGAGCGTACCATAAATATTCCAACGCATCACCATCCTGATCACTTGACCCAGAAGCATCTAAATAATAAGTACCAGATTCTGTAATAATAATATCGACACCTGCATAAGCAATTGGAGCATGATTTGTATCCTTCAAGGTCCAGTTACCTTCCAGCCAACCATTTCCTGATATTCCACTGGTTTCCTTATGAAGGCTTGCCATATTAATTCTAAGTGTATAATCTCCTTTTAGATGATTAAGTAATGACAACCCTTCTAATGTAAATACAGAGTCCGAAACAGCTGCCACCGTTAGTTCAGGCAATGTTTGTCGAACTCCATTATGGAGTACTTCAAAAACACTATTATCCAAAGTTGTCTCTAAAATTGCTCTTGAGAATACAATTTCAACTGACGATGGATGAACATCTGATTCGACTGATGGAAGTCCTTTTATGGTAGCAGCCAAAGGTGACTCATCAACATAAATTGAAGTTGATGTTATTGAAGCATTTTCAAGACTATTGATAACATGCACTTCAAGATTCATATTACCACCTGCAAGCAAAGTAAACGGTATGGTTAAGTTACCTACAGGAGCATTTTCACGCTCGCCAAGCAGAACAAGATTTCCATTATCATTTCGATACAACCTTATTGTATTACCAGATTCTATAAGATCCATTACAGCATTTAATTCTCTTCCTGAAGTAACACCATCTGCATCAGACACTCCCAAGTCAGGTGTAATATGCAAGTTTTCCACTTGCGCTGGCACATCCCTGTTAACCGTCCATGCGTATTCATAAACAGAACTGCCAGTCCATCCGGCACTATCGGTAATTTCTTCCATATGAATTTGAAGAATATAATCACCCTCATAGTAAGTTAACAGTCTAAATTGAGACAACAACCAGGTAGTTGAGTTTATTTCATCTACATGTACCTGAGAAAGCGGTTGCTCCAATCCATCTTTCCAAAGATCAATCATATCCCAACCAAAATTTGTAACAGGCTCTGTAAATTCAATTTCAAATGACGCATAATGTTGCCAATCATAACCTGAGGTTGTAATCGGTCTTACCTCAAGCACTTCTGGTGGAGTTGTATCAATACGCCAATTTACTTTTTGTTGAATCATACCAGTCACTCCGGTTGAACTTTGAATACCAGTTAAATCTACGTTCAGATCATAATATCCATCTATAGTCATAAAATCTGCCAAACCAGAAAGTCTGAATAAAGTATCTCCACTAACATGAGTAACTGTAGTCAAGCCTTCTACTTCAGTACCATCTCTGGAAATTGAGATATCCTCAGATGTTAAGGTGGATGTATTTAATGGTAAATTAAACTCAATATCCAACTCATTAAATGGAGAACCAGAGAAATCTTCAGGTAAACCAATGAACTGAACAATAGCCGGAGCACCTAAGAACTGAGACCACGAAGCTTGTTTGCCATCCACTCCACTAATGCCAAACTGATCTTCAACATCTGCTGCCTGAACCGTTAAAACATAATATCCATCCCCGGTAGTTACTAAAGAAAGATCTATTTCAAAAGAATATGCATCAATTGGTGTTGTTATAACAGATGAATTCATAATATCAGCACCTCCTTGTAATCTTAGAGACAAATCCTCATAGGTAAAAGTAGATGCATCAATAGGTTTACTGAAAGTTACAATTGCACTTGTAACCTGTTCTGTAACAACGTTATTTGGCAAACCTTCTATTGATACAATTTTAGGAGGAACACCGGATTTTACTTTCCAGTTTACTATATATTCCTGCATACTCATTGATGGGAAGTTATCTGCAAAATGCAACTTATTTTCATAAACAGGCTCTTTACCATCCGGTAAAGTAACATGTGTTAACCACATATTTTGCAGTGGAATTTCCTGATTATCACTTACTCGAATGACACTTTCAATAGAGAACAATCCATTGCCCGGATCATTAATATTCATATAGTTCCAACCAATATGTTCAGGTTCAACAAATAAGGTTGTAGAGCCACTTGTAACATTACCTGTCATTAAAGCTTGCTGTGCTTCTTTCACCTCAAGGATAACCTGTCCCTGTGATAAATAAATGGCATCCGGTAATTCTTTAGCATCCTGAATTTCATTTATTAAGAAATCATTGATACCATCATCTAAAGCACCATAAACATAAATGCTCCTAATCAATTCATGAAGCTCTGCCCCACTTACCAAACTTAAATCAGGATTACCACGACTATCCAGGTGAGTAAGATTTGTTTTATAGTTAATGAAATGCCCTAGCAAATCACTTGTAAACCACCATTGCCCAATCTTAGTAGTCATTGGATCAATATTACCAAAATTAATATTGGTAAGTCCTAATTGAGCAGGTTCCCCCTGAAGATTAGAACCAATCAATTCAAAATGAATAGCCAAGCCTTTTTCATTTTCTATGATTTCAGGCTGTGCAGATTCAATTCTTACACTCTTAGCCATTCCGTACCCATTATTTTCAATCATAACAGCTAACTCAGCAGGTACAATAGGTTCCACAACATCCGGAGTTAATGCATCATCACCTAAAATATCGCGCTGCATAAAATAATGCAATGTCAAATCAGGAGAAGGATTCACATCTAAAGTTACCGGGAACAATGGTTTCGTAACCGTAGTGCCTGTAAATGGATCAAGGTAAGACAAAGTACCTCCAAATGAATAACTTCGAGGTACTGTTGGAGCCGCACCTTTTTCTGGAATAAATAATATAGTTGCGCTTCCTTTTTGACCTCCAGCCAAAGTACCAGTTCCATCAATACCTGTTAAAATATCCAGCGCCTTAGTTTCTATCTCAAACAGGTCATTACTTACAACGCCATATTCATCAGTAATTTCAAGATCTAACTTAAGTTCTTCAATTGCAGTGGTTTCATTACCATTATATATGGTAAGTGTTCCTTCAAAAGCCTCACGCGTCATGGTTAGCTTTTGAGAAATGCTTATTGTAACCGAAGCACAAACACTACTTTTACCATCCTCAACTTGCTCCTCAATTGCCAACATAGCCTGATCATGCATATCTTCAACATCAACATAACCAAGACTATTTGCATAATCTTCAGCCTCCTGAGAATCATCAAAACAACCTTGAATAACAAGTTTATCAACTATGTCAGGATATTCTGTATTTGGAGAATAAATGCCTTCGCCCCATGCAACTAAAGTTTGATTCCAGCGAGCAATAAATTCATCTATCTCATCCGGGGTAATATCAGTGTCTGCCATTGCGGATTTAATTTCATTAGCGTTATCTACTGAAATTGCAGTTTCATTTTCTAAATAAATTCCAACCAAATTCATAAAGTCAATGATACTTTCCTTGTTTTGCCAGTCCAGTGATCCTAAATATTCATCAATATACCTAACCATTGCATCCATTTTGTATTTTGTATACAATAGTTCAATGGCTGCCTGATCTACAATAGGCGGAATATTTTCAGCAGTTTTCACCGTTCCTTTTAACGGAACAAATTCATAAGCTAATCCACTTGCTCCTCCAGGACCTCCGGAAACTCCACCATAACAAGTAATAATGGCGTCTGTTACCGAGATAATGCAAGGAATAGGTCCTTCCAAATACCCTAATACACACAAGAATACGTCCCATGCAGAAACACCGTCGCTAAAAGAAATACCACAGGCAATTGTATTACCAATTGGACCTGTACAACCAATTGCTGCAGCGCCTAAAGCCGTAATACATTCGAGACAGTTATCAGTTGTAGGAGAAGCCACTGATACAGATCCGGAACTACCGGTTGTAGATCCACTACCTCCACCACCTCGAGATGGCCAACCACTACCACCAACAAGAGGAACAACACCTCCACCACCACAGGTTCTTCCATCGTATGAGAAAGAAGAACTACTACTGCGTGTTTGCAAATCAATTCCACAAATGTAATAATAGTTCGCACTGGCAACGCCGTTACAAGCACCTGAAGCCTGAGTTGCTGTTGCCCCTTTTAGTTCTATATTAGAAGGTGCATAAGCATCTATCCTTTGCATAATTACCGGAACCTGAATGGACTGTTGCGCCAATAAATCCATGGTATTGTAATTAGTTACAAACTCATACTCCGGATCAACAGGAAACATAAGGTTAACATCATTTGCAGTAATCAAACCTTTATTCGTTAATGTAACCATAAAAGTATAAGTCTCATCACCCAATAAAGCTGGCATTTCCTTAGGCATTTCCATCACTACAACAGGAACAGGAACATTGGTTTCAAATTCCATGATGAGTTCTATTTCATATTGATCTTCGATCTCTGTTGGAACAACTTCCCATGTATAAGTAATAGCCTGAAAGCTTAAGAATATTGTCTGTTCATTTGTTCTACCAGGATCAATAACAATCACATTTTGATATCCTTCATGCTTTTCAGCCTGAACATATAAACGATATGTCCCCTCAGGGATATCATTCACTGCAAAAGTTCCATCAGCACTTGTAAATCCATCAGCAATAATGGCTCCACTAAAAGGATGTCGCAATTCCACATGAGCATTTTCAATATGCGGGGCCTCTTCTGTATAAAAAGTATACTCATCAACCACATCAACTAATAAATTACCTGTTTCTTCAGATACAGCCTCTATACGATATGGGATAGCCAAGCCTTGTCCATTTTCAATATTAATGGCTATATTTCCAGTAAATGGTGAATTAAGAGGAATATCCTCTCCCGGATTAAATTGTAAAATTACAGTTGCGGTATCTCCGGATTGAATGGTTTCCAATGTATCTGAACTTACCAGTGACAACCATTCAAAATCAGGAATATCGATAACAACCTCACCTGTTTCTCCAGCTCCATCATTAAAAATATCAACTTCATACAAACGAGACTTATTTTTCGTCATTGATGTATTAATAGATGATGGCAAAGCTTTTAGATGCCCTTTTTGTGCTTGACAATAATAGAATAAAGTAAAATTGAATACAGCTCCCTCGTCACATGAAATATTCACCGGAATCTGAACATAATCATTTCCTTCAGTTGTGGATGAGCCAACAAAATTGTAATTAAACACAGCCTCTCCATTACCCGGAAGAAGATCTATTGTATCAATTTCCAGTTCAAACCCGTCCGGTATTGATTGCGGTTTAAAAACGATATTTGTTAAATCAATATTACTTCTGTTTTGCATTGTAATAGTACCTGTTCTATCAACATTCAGAAGCTCATCCCAAATTAAATATCTGTCACCCAAACGCTTCATTCCCAAAATATCGAATTCATCCTGAACCTCATCTGTATCCTGATCAGGGAAACATGCACCAACAATATAATGGCCGGCAGCTGAAACCACAGGTTCAAAAGTGGTTGAGTATTCACCCGATTCATCTGTCGTCACTTCAATAACTTCTCTGATTCCATTACATATCAGATATACATCAATATCGGTATTAGACATTGGATCGCCCTGATACGACGTTGCATCTCCATAAATTTCAATAGGATCTGTACTTAGAAACTGTGTTTCATCAACAACAGCAGTTGCACTATAAGCAGGTAATATTTCTAATTCAACAGCATTACTTTGATTATTAACATAAACCAGCTCTGTATTTTTAGAATCCGGATTTACTTTTAGTAAAATGAAATAATCACCAGTTTTTTCAGGAACAGTAATTATTTCCCAAAACTCCGCAAATGCATCTGCTGCAATAGGTGCTTGTAATTTAAAGCTACCTATAACCTCATCGTTGGCATCAATTATATTATTTTCTGAAAGATAAACTTCAATATCTACACCTGAAGGAGCAGGTGCAAAGCCATTATTCAGAATATTACATTGTACTTCTATTTGTTCTCCAGTATATGCACTTGAAGTACTTAACGATAATTCGATAGGTTCCAGATCCGGTTTATTCTGATCTGTTACATAAATCCAGCCAATTCCTGGCGAAAATCCATCTGCTTCAGCTTTAATGGTTACCATCTGATTACCATCTTCAACATCATCGTTTATAGTTGTAATTGAAGCAACTGCTGTTGATTGTCCCTGTTCTATAATAACAGAAGCTGGTAAGGAAACTTCACTTGCATCATTATGCGATAAATAAACGATTAAAGCCTCATCTACAGGTGTATTTCTATATATGCTAACCTGACCGGCATTCTCTCTTCCTTCCGCTAATGAAACAGGATTAAAAGTAACAGATAAGGTAGGACCATCATTATCTAAAATGGTAACATTATCAGTTATTATACCTCCATTAGACTCAGTTGTAGTACAATTACATGATGAAAGATAAATAGCACAAGTTAATTCCACAACACGATTTCCCTCCATGTCGCCATTATCAACTGCTCCAAGATTAAACTGAGTTTCTGAAGTACCGATAGGTAAGGTAATATCAGTAGGATAATAAACGCTATTACTAACATTAGCACTTAAGCGAACTCGTACATATTTATCTTCAGGATCAGTTTTTCGTATAATTCCAAATGTGGCGTACGGGCCTCCGGATTCAGATATCGTATCACTTAATATTTCAAACTCAATTCCAGGTATATCATTATCCAAAATCGTCAATGTAGTCTCACCTTGATTCATCCCAGCCGATGATGCTATCAGACTAACCTCTTGATTTAATTCCGGAATATCATCATCTGTAATTGTAACTGATGTTTGGACTGATACTTCATTAGCTGGTATCGTAACAGATTTTTCAAAACTCCACTGATTTACTTTTTGAGAAGATAAATTTACTACAACATCCTCGTTAGTAATTAAATTTCGTGATATTGTTAAAGGAACCTCATCTCCTTCTGTAGCCACATCAGTTTCAAAAGCTGCCGATATTGTAGCAATTTCATTATCATGAACAGTAAAAGAAACAGTAGTATCTCCATGTGCTGTTGCATTTGCTGAAATCTTTACGATTCTTGATCCATCTAAAATATCATTATCAATGGTTGAAAGATAAAAAATGGCATTAAAACTACTGGCAGGAATTGTGACATTAGTTGGTATGGTAACCTGTCCCGAAACATCAACAGATAATGTAACATCCAAAGGCGTTGCACTATTGCTACTGCGGGACACCTGACACCTAAGCTGAGATGTTGAATTTTCAGCTTGCTCATATACTGGCATTGAAATATATAATTGACTACCAATATTTATTGTCGATGTACTTATTAGGTTATTATCACTTTCTCCTCCAGGCTCTTCAATTAATTGATCATTAGGAAACAGTTCCACTTCAATATGTGTATTACCAGAAAATGGTAACGTATTAGGAATTTTAAACTTCATTGAGCGCAAAATTGAAGAACTTGCGTCTAAAGCTTCCTGATATATAGGAGTGCCTGTTAACTGGATTTTTGTACCGGCTAAAGTATTTAATGATACCTTCTCAGTCCATCCTCCTTCAGCTGATATCGAAGTACTATTTTCTACAGTCCATGAAACAGTAATACTATCACCCGGTTGCACATCTGATTTATCTGTAGATATTTCAGTTACACCAACATTTGGCAAAGGTTTTAACTCAACTGTCAATGATTGTGAAGAAGATGTATTATTGTTATTATCTGTTTCTTTAATGTTGTTATAAATATCAGTACGAACGAAAACATAATAAGTACCCTCATATTCAGCAGGCAAAATAACATCAAGGTTATTATTATAACTACTATTGGCATCTACCTGAATTTCATTCAGAACCCTGCCCAGATATAAATCCGAAGCATCGTAAACATCATCTGATGAAATATAAACACCATCATACCATCTACTTTCTGTTGTTGGTCCATCATTGGAATTCAGAACTGTATACTGAACATTAAATGTGGTAGCTGATTCTACTGGAGAAGGCACTGTAATAGCAGAAACCTGCAAATCAGGAACGATACGGGTGGTAAATAAATAAGCCTCGCTTGTATCACTACTACATCCATTGAATGAAATAATTTTCCAATAGTAAGATTGACCATCTTCCAAATTATAAACAGTAGCATAAGTACCTGCTATTTTGGAGTAATAACTTGTTGTTGGTTCCGGATTACCATCTTTCCAAAGCATAAGACCATAATGCGTGTTTTCCGCAGAACCTGTCCATGATAAGTTCAGACTATTGTTAAGACCTGTAGCATTGTTTTCCGGAGCAACCAATGAAACAACCACCGGAGTAGGGCAAAATGCATGCAGAATTGAAGGATTACTATAATCAGGAACTTCATTTGCAGTAAAAGTTACTTCTTCAGTAATATCGTATATTTTATCATTAAAAATATCATAATACTTTAGCGACATTACATCTCCGGTACTACTATTACTGTACAATCTAAGTTTATATACTTTATCACCGGATAAAGGAAAAACTTCTGATTCGGTTTGTGCACCTCGTATCTGATTGCCAACATACGCAATGATGGCACCAGACTCAAGATAGGTCCCATCCAGATCCACTCTAATCGCTATTTCTGTATTATATTCATACAAACGATTAAATTCTGAAGACGATGGGATATTGGGCAGTGTTAAAGTTGCCAATGTATTCATACTAATAAATACAAATACCAGCAAAATCATTAACCTGCACCAATAGCTTGACAGAACCTCATTTTTAGTATTATTAAAGAATCTGCCTGTTTTGTATATATTGATGCTATTTTCCATAGTACAACCTTTTTAAATATCCATCATTTAGTTTATTAGAGAATGCTTGGTTTTTAATCTCCTTTTTTAATGAACTTTCGCAGTACTTTATTCTTATCCATCTTAATATCAATAAAATACAATCCATTAGAAAGGGATTCAATATCGATAATACACACCTCTGAGTTAAATTCTTTTTTAATAACCAAAGAACCAGCTGTATTGTAAATAGCTATATCAACAATAGGCAACAAGCTCTTTATTTCAAGATAAGCACTTGCCGGATTTGGAGACATATCTATCTGAATATCTGAATCATTACTTAATTGACCAGTAGAAATTGGTAAGACTAACTCTTTTGGCACATAAGCCTCACCTACAACATCATCAGGCACAAACAAAAGAGAATAATTCAACTTATATACTAAATCATTATGGACAGCTTCAAATTCTATTTTCCTGTTTGGCTGATCACAATAGTAAGTCAATATAAAGATATACCTACTTAAAGCACCAACATAAAAGGCGGTTGCTTCTCCACATAATTGACCATCAAAATAGGCATTTATACCATCTCCTTCCTCTGTGATTGGATTTCCTTGATTATCCACAAATTCAGCAATCATGGTAGAAGAGAATTCATATTGAGAAGCATATTGTTGATTTGTCTGCACGGATTTTAAAACCTCTATATTAACAGGTGGAGTATAAATTGATTGTGGATCATATTTTATATTTCCTGCATATTGAGATTTGATTTTATAGCCGTATAAAACTCTCAAGGTTTGCAAATCACCAGCCCAACCTGATTCAGGATAATAAATTGCAGAACCATCCTCTCCTTTTACCAAAGGATTTCCGCTTGGAATGCTTGATATAATAAATGCATTATTAATAGCAACATCCGATTTTAAGAAGAAAGGTAAACTACTCCAACCCGAAACAACATTAATATTTTCAAGCGTTGGATTAATTTCTTTTCCTGTTAACTGCCATAATCCGGTTGTTGCCTTTTTATGCTGAACAGAAAGATAAAATGGAAATTCATGTAGATCACCGTACCATCCTAATCCATTATAATACGTAGCAGAATAGGCTGGCGTTTTAATGTAATCAAGATTTTCAAAAGTTAAGCTAGACATTACAGCATCAATATCTGCATCATTGGGCCTTACGGACATAGACAGCCAATTCCATCCAGCATTGATAGTTCTGGATAAAGTTAATTCCGGAATATTTACTTCAACAGTCCAATCTCTTTTAGTTAAACCATTTTCTGCAGTAACAGTATAAACCTGAGGTTGTGAAAAATCCAAAACTAATCCATCCAATGGAGAAATTGTTGCCCATGGAGATAATTCAAAGTCTGGATTTAAATATCTGATATCATATCCATAAGGCATAAATAAAGTTACCGTTGAACTAACCTCATTTATTGAAAAGGACTCCATATTACTTAGCAATACATTTGTAATAACCGCATCGCTACTTAGCTCGTCTGTATTTGTTAAGTATATAATTACCTCATCAGGAGATGAATCTGAATGGCCATCATTTACAATCAGAGTAAACTTCAATAAAGAATCCAGCCTTACATCAGGTGCAGTAAAAGTCGGATTAGCAATAGTTGCAGACGACAAGGTAACTTCAGGTGGCGCCGACCACAAATAAGTTATAGACTCTCCATCCGGATCAGAAGAAAGAGATCCATCTAATTGCACTAGCGTTTCCTCATCTACAATTTGATCAGTACCGGCAAATGCTATCGGTGCCTGATTTACCTGCAGAACGGTAATGTAAACAGTATCTGCACCTGAACTTACAATACCATCACTTACTGTTAATCTAAATCGATACTCTGAATCAACAGCAACCTGCGGTGCAATAAACGAAGGTTTACTATTGGCAGGATTAAACAGAACTACACCATCCAATGATTCCCAGGCAAACGAGATAGGCTGCAAATCCGGATCATAAGAAGCTGATCCGTCTAATTCAACAAAGCTTCCTTCAATAATCGACTCATTGTCTCCAGCATTAGCAACAGGTACTTTATTGATTTGCAACACGGTTATAATAACTGTTGCAGGATCAGAATCTGATGTTCCGTCATTAACAACCAATGTAAATTCATAAGGAGTATTTATATGAATTTCGGGAGCAGTAAATTCAGGATTTACTATTGTTGCATCATCTAATGTAATACCATCAGGTGCTGTCCATAGATATGTAATCGGATCTCCATCTGTATCATAAGACCCAGAACCGTTCAATTGTACCGTTGTATTTTCATCAACAGAAAAATTTCCACCGGCATCAGCAACAGGACGATAACTCGTCTGCTCAACTCTTGTAACTGCTCCATTATGAAGTACAGAATATAACGAACCTTCATTAGCCCTGAATTCGCTGAAATTAACATTGGCACTGTTGTATAGAGGCAAAGCGTTTTTAATCCGGAACAATAGATTACAAATGGTGCCTGAAGATATTCCTGTTGATGTTGCTCCAGCCAAATGAATAGTACTACCCGACAAACCTGCCTCTACATCCATTTGAGGATTTCCTCCTTCTACTCCAACAAACTCCAGATAATCACCTTGAAATGAAACAGAAGCCTCAAAACTAAACAAGTCCCTACCTGCAGGAAGTTCTGATGTTGTAATCGGCACTATTGTATTATAATCTAATGTTCCATCCGTATTATTAATTGTGACATTATGATCGTTAACAGTAAATACACCACTAGTTGCTGTTGCTCCCAGACCATCAACTACAGTAACCCTGGTTGTTCCACCTCGACTCCCGGTCAAGACACCTGTTCCATCCACAGAAGCCACAGTTTCGTTACTTACAGAAAAATCAAAGGGTGGAGTACCATTTACAACAGACAAACTAATAGATCCTCCCCATAAAACCGTTCCTGATGAAGGACTAATGCTCAATGACGGTAAAGTATTTACATGCAAATAATTATTGGTATTAAACGATAATAACGTTTCATTAAAAATGGTATTCTGATATTGTATATAATGATTACCACTAACATTAGCAACGAACGGAATATAAACCAAAACACCACTACCAGTAATACCTGCACCCGACGCAAATGAAATCCGTACTCCATTATTAATGATTCGCCGTTCAAAGTTTAAACTATAATCCCCTTGTTGTAAAGGATCTTCTAACGCAGATACTCCTGAAGGAAATGAAATATCGATACTACCCGAATAAATTACAGTTCCGGGAGCAATCTCAATCATTATCGGAAAAAGAACTTCTTCAGTTGGATTGATATAGACATCCGATGACATTGTCATTCGAACAGCTCTTATATCAAAATATCCGCTAGAGTAATTAACTTCTCCATTATTATCAGTAACAAAGGCCCTTATTTTACCAGGAGCCACAGCCTGTAATGTATTATCATTTATGATTTGACCGATACCCGCATCGGTTGTAGCAAAAACATAGGGTGCCAAACCTCCTGAGGCAGACAATGTAATCTCATCACCAACAAACATATTCTGACTATCGGGATAAATGTTTGGAAGAGATCGTGCTGTTGCATATACATAGGAATTAGCGAAACTCATTACCGGATTACCTTCATTCCAATAACTTTGGCCATTAGTAAAATTTACATATGAACCTCCGGAACGCAAAGAGGTAAATTCAAGGTTAAACAAATCTCCTATTCCTGCTAGGGGAGTAGACCCTGCGCCCGCTAAAACAATAACTCCCGAAGTTGATGTATTAACCAAAGGCATTCCCCAATCGGTTAATATAGCACTCAGAGAATTAACTCCAACAAACTCCAGATAAGAAGCATTATAGGTAATATAAAACCTGTACGAATAGATTTCTTCACCTGTTAGCAAAGTATCTGCAAGAACAGCAATATTAAAAGTTTCTTTTTCTTCTATGGTTATATCTTCTATTTGTACACCCACAGATATTGCCTGTCCTTGTATATTGGTGCTTATGGAAATAACAGCTGCCCAAAACACCAGCTTTATGTATTTTAAATATGTATCCATAGCTTTAATTTTAAATGAGAAGATCTCATTACGAGATACTTCTCAAAGAATGATTATTTAATCATTAACTTTTTAGTAATGGTAAATTCAGAGTTGCTAACAGTTATCAAGTAGATTCCTGAAGAACCTAAATCTCCATCAACAGAAAGATTAAAGCTATGTACTCCTTCAATAAAGTCATCCACAGTAAAGGTTTGAATAAGCTTACCTGCAGTATTTCTGATAGTTACTACAGAAGAAGGAATATTGATAGTACTTTCTACATCGAGATAAAGTTTATTATTATAATAGTAAATTAAGAACTTATTAACTCCTTCTGGGTTATCAATTAAGTTGGCAATCGGCGTAATCACATTGATTGCCATATCTTCATCAATAACAGATTCATTACTTAATGCCGATGTTAAAATAATTTGCGATTGTTCAATATCTGAACTTACACATTCAAAACTCAACTTAATTTTTGTTTGCGATAAGTTCAAATCACCTGATGAAGCCATTGACAATGAAATATCTCCGCTCACATCATTATAGCCATGGGCTATCATAACAGAAGAAGGAACCTCACTTATATCAAAGGATAAGAGTTTAACATGCCCCGGATCTGAAGATAGTTTTAAATCCAAAGCTTTAATTTGATCTGCAGATGTCAAACTCAAGTCAACATCAAATACATTCGATGTAGCTGTAACATCCTCTCCGCTTATTAATAAACCAACATTTGGATAAGCGGATTTTAGTATTGCCATTGGTACTTCAACAGCACTAAACTCGCTTATTAAACCAATTGAATATTGTAATATTAAGGAGGCATCATAACTGGTAACACCAGCATCGCCCGAAACATCAGCAACACTTAACTGCTCTGCACTAAGAGTAATTCCACCAACATTGTGTTGTAATATTAATGAAGCATCATATGGTTTTATTTGTCCGTTTAAACTCACGTCACCTATGATTGGTATTCCTAATGAAGCTGCAAACGGTTCAAACAATACTCCATCTGACACCCGTTTACCTAATCCATCCGGATTTAAAGTTGCATGATAAGGACCAGATGGATCACCCCACCAGCAATCTGTTGCAGAAATAACATTTGCCGGAGTTGTATTTAATACGGACCAACCATCTGTGGCATGATAATTTATAAAATCACAAGATTCAATTACAGGAAGTGAAGTATTGACTGATCTGATGGATGCAAAATTACTATCAAACAAACAATTGGTAATAGTTGGTGAAGCATTATCGAAATTAACCGCAGCTCTGTATATAGTGCTGTAATAACTGTAAGTTCCATACCTGAATACACAATTATCTAATGAACAATTCTCATCAATGGCGATATTATTAAAGGCAATACCTCTCCAATAACTTAGCCCCGGCAAACTACTATCGCCATCACCATATGTATCTCCACCATAATAATCATCCCTGTCAGCAGTAAAAACAACTCTATTCTCTGGTTCCGGACCTCCACTGGCAATCAATCCATTATCTACATTCATATACCCATTAATCAGAAACTTAAATATAACCCCCGGACTAATAGTAAGTACAGAACTTGAACCTACTGTATAGTTATATAATATGTACGGTATATTCTCAATACCTGCAAAGCTATGTTGACCTACAGTTACATCCTGAGATAAGGTTTCATCAAAAACCCGGATGCCTCGACCTGTTGTTCCAGATATAACATTTCCACTTTCATTTACAGGATAGGTAACCAACGAAGTAGCAACGGGGAAAGCAATATTGTTAAATGTACAATTATTTATAGTAGGACTACTGGAACCTGACAAAGTAACCCCCTGATGATCATATTGCTCAAACAAGGTATTTTCAATAATTGGGGAAGCATTATAACACTTAACTGCATTGGTATAACAATATCTGAATATTGCATGACTTATGGTACTATTATCATCACTTCCATCATAAAAATAGATATGTGAACCTCTGTTATACTGTGTTCCCAAACCATTCATTTCTAAATCTTTTGGATTTCCATAAGCATCGTCCTGGTATGATGTAAAAACAACCGGAGCATCAGCTGTACCCTGAATGTCTAGTCTTCCATTTACATACCACCGGGCATCTGTATTTGTTTTAAATGTTAACCCAGCTGGTATTATAAGATGATCATTAATTGTCATGTGCTCATTAAGCAAATATGTAATAGTATCAACTCCGGCAAAATGTCTTACAGGTACAGTTCCTGTAACAGTCTGGCCTCTTAAACTTATTCCCAACTGAGGCACATTTGCAACTTCATTATTAGAAAATGTTGGATTAGAAAACATATCCATATGAATAGGAGCATAAGACAAATTATACAATCTGCTATTGGTTATATTAGGATTTGCATCACCAAATATTTTAATTCCATTGGTACTGGAGAAATTCATCAATAGAGAATCCACCTCTACAAAACAATCTGTAATAACCAAACCTTGTCCAGTATATCGGATCTCTGCATTATCCATAACGTTTATGTTATCTAAAGACCCTCCATTAAAATATACACCACGCCAATTTCCAGCCACAGGTACGCTTGATGTACCATTAAGGTTTGTATCACCAGAAGCTGAGTCATCGTTTATAGAAGTAAAAATTACTTTAGAGCTTTCATTTCCATCAACATTAAAGCCTCCATTTACTGTAATATTACCATTGCTAAAAAATTTAAATACTGTACCAGGTAAAGCATTTACTATAGCATTAGCAGGAACTTCAATATCACGATCTATTGTATAAGCGACATCTGTACTACCTGCAAAATCCATTGGGGCAATATTAACAGTATCAGTTGCTATGCCAATTAGCATAATCCCATTGTACCCAACATTGTTTATGGAGTTATTTAATAAAATCGGATTACCTTCATTTAAATATCTTGTTACCGGATGCCATGGAATATCTTCAAATGCATTATTGGTTATTTGCGCACTTTCGGCAAAATATACAGCTCTATAGCTATCTTTAATTAAACAGTTTCTTAAAATATTGCTATTACGCACATAAACAGAATAATAATCACTATTATAACCACCATATCTTATAATCCAATGATCTATAGTTGACAAATCCTGACTATTAACATGTAGCCTACCACTACTGGATTGGGATATTGAAGACGTACCATTATTATAAGTATCCATTGGGTTACCATAATCATCATCATTAACATGTGTAAAGACTATGGGTTCTAAGGCTGTTCCAATTGCCTGAATGGGTCCGTTGGCAATAATATTATAATCATAACGACCACATTTTATTACCACTCCGGGATCTATAGTTAATGATCCCGAAACATCGACAGTTGTACTTCCATTAAGAACATATGTAATATTCTCTAAATTGTAAAAATTTAGTTTTTTGAGATGAGTATCATGTACAACCGTATTGGCAAATACATTTATTGCCCGACCCTCTAAATTATTAAAATGCATTGTATCATTAGCAAAGCTTGGCTCTGAGTTCATGTCCATTGATATACTATATGGAAATGCACTCACCTGAACAGACTCCCCGAAAGAGTTATTTGAGAAAGCAGGTAAACTTCGGCCCATCATTTCAACATTATAACTATTCCCTCTAAAAACACAGCTATCAATAGTTGGTGATGCATCTATAATTCCAAGCGCACTTAAGTCTCGCCTGTTATACGTGGCATTCTCAAAAATACAGTTCCTGAGAACACAATCTTCATCAACTGAAGTATTGTTAATATTCATTCCTTGCCAGTAAGCATAACCATCACGGGTAGTAAATATTATTTTATCACTTTCCTCTCCTACGGCATAAATACGACCATTAACATTTATATAAGCACTTGTATGCCCTTGCAATTCAACTCCCGGCTCAATAATTAAATTACCGGTTTCTGTAATCCTTAATTCAGAGTCAAAATAGTATGGTATTCCCAAATCTGGCCAGGTCATTTCTTCATCTAAATCACGAAAATTGATAAAAATGAAGTCATTCGCATTACCTGTCAGAACATTGTTTGCACCTACTGAGAAATTTCCACCATTAGTATCCCTAAAGTAAATAGGGTATGAGCAGTTCTCAATAATGGTATTATCCACATTTAAAACGCCAAGTTGATAAATATCAACAGCTGATGCACTAAAATTATTTAATGAACAATTATTGGTTAAAGTCAAGTCACCGTTCCTTACATATAAACTTGTTGCATATTGAACCGTACAGTTATTTAGGTTCACAACAGCAGGAGTATATGAAGTAGATGGATAACCAACATATATACCCGAATAAAATCCGGCTGCAGGAGTAACCGTATTAGCAGTAAAGGTTACACCTGTAGCATTTAAAGTTCCTCTAATTTCCATGTAAAGACCACTACCGAAACGGACTTCTACTCCATCTTCGATAGTAAGAACTACACCTGGATTTACTAAAACACTACTAATTATATTATAAGGACTATTCTCAAGAGTCAGAGTGGTATTGGCATTAATTGTACCTCCTAAATCAGCTGCCTTTATAGTTTGGGCAAAACCAATTATTAAAAGAAAAATCAAAAAAGTAGAAGCGTGTTTCATAATGATCAGATTTAAGGTTTACCAAATAATCAGTCTCCTCCCGATCACTTCTATAAACTATTTTAAAATGTGTGTTTTGGTATCCAATTACGAAAAATCAATTTACATTTTGTAATACACAATGTCAATCATTTTAACCTATAGTTGACTAATGATATCATTAAAAAGATGAAAATGACATTAGATATGCGAATATTTGAACACAATCAACCAAACTACTAATTCAATTTGACTTTCAACACTTTAAGAATATCCATTTTTTGAACATCATCTATACCCAGTATCTTACAACACATATATTCCTCATTTACATAAAAAAAGCCTGCAAGAATTACTTCCTGCAGGCTTAAGGCATTTATGTTATTTTCTTATTAAGCTAACTTTTCTTCAACAAAAGCTTTTGCTTTATGAATAGCTGTTTCCAGTCCTTGAGGATTTTTTCCTCCGGCAGTAGCAAAGAAAGGCTGACCTCCTCCACCTCCCTGGATTTCATTAGCGCAATCTCTGATAACTTCCACTGCATTAACCTTACCTGATTTTGCAATATCATCAGAAGTAATAACACTCAATTGTGGTTTCCCATTAACATTAGCACCAAGAACTGCAACAAATTCATCCATCTCATTTTTTATCTGAAATGCTAAATCCTTTAATTTATCTCCAAGTATAGGATTAACATTAACTGCAATTACCTTTACTCCATTAATATCTATAGCACTATCAATGATATCGCGTTTTTCTATATTAATAAAGTTTTGCTTCATTGAATCGAGCTCTTTGCCTAACTTACTATTGTCGTTCATAAGCGACTCAATATTCTTTTGAAGATCACCTGAAGCCTTAAACAAATCCTGAATTCCTAAAATCAGATTATGCTGAGCCATAATCATCTCCTCAGCTTTTTCACCAGTAACTGCCTCAATTCTTCTAATACCAGCAGATATTGAAGACTCACTTAAAATTTTAAAGAATCCTATTTCCCCAGTATGATTAACATGTGTTCCTCCACAAAGCTCAACAGAATCGCCAAACTTAATAGCTCTTACCAAGTCTCCATACTTTTCACCAAACAACATCATTGCACCCATATCATGAGCCTTTGCCACAGGAATTTCTCTCATTTCCTCCAACACAAAGTTTGCTCTGATTCTTTTGTTAACGATCTTTTCAACAGCCTCAATTTCTTCACGAGTCATTTTTTGGAAATGAGCAAAGTCAAAGCGTAAATAATCAGGATGAACCAAAGATCCTTTCTGCTCTACATGAGTTCCCAAAACCTCTCTTAATGCCTGATGCAGTAGATGTGTACCTGTATGGTTATTAGCAGTATTCTGGCGTCTGTTATTATTTACAAAAGCCTTAAACTCACACTTAATATTTGAAGGAAGTTTTTTAGCAATATGTACAATAAGATTATTTTCCTTCTTAGTATCTACAATCTCAATTTTCTCAAAACCATTATCAATGTAACCGGTATCTCCTACCTGACCACCACTCTCGGCATAGAATGGAGTAATATTAAACACCAACTGATAAAGAGTTTTATTTTTAGATGTAATCTTACGGTATTTAGTAATTGTAATTTCACTCTCCAGATAATCGTATCCAATAAATTCTTCAACATCATCTTCAACAAGAGTTACCCAATCCTCAGTTTCAATGGCAGTTGCACTTCTGGCTCTATCCTTTTGTGCTTCCATTTCCTTTTCAAACTCCTTACGATTTACAACTAAATCGTTTTCTTTAAGGATCAATTCTGTTAAATCTAATGGAAATCCATAGGTATCGTATAATTCAAATGCAACTTTACCTTCAACCACTTTATAGTTACCATCTTTTGTGGTTTTAATGATCTTATCGAGCATCGTAATACCTGTTGCCAATGTTCTTAAGAAAGATTCTTCCTCTTCTTTAATCACATTAGTAATCAAATCCTTCTGATCGTTTAATTCAGGATAATGATCACCCATTGATGCAATTAACGCAGGCAACAACTTATACATAAACGACTGGCGTTGTTCCAGGAATGTATAACCATATCTTACAGCTCTGCGAAGAATCCTACGTATTACATAACCAGCCTTATTGTTTGAAGGTAACTGACCATCTGTGATAGAAAATGCAATAGTACGAATATGATCTGCAATCACACGCATTGCAATATCTTTTTCTTTACTCTCTCCGTACTTTGTATCAGTTACTTTACCAATTTCACTAATGATAGGAGTAAAAACATCTGTATCGTAATTTGACTTTTTACCTTGTAAAGCCATACACAAACGCTCAAATCCCATTCCTGTATCAACATGCTTTTGAGGTAATAATTCTAAATCACCATTAGCTTTTCTGTTATACTGAATAAATACAAGATTCCATACCTCAATAACTTCAGGATGATCTTTATTTACCAATTCGGCTCCACCAATCTTAGCTATTTCATCCTCTGATCTTAAATCAATATGTATCTCGGAACATGGCCCGCAAGGTCCCATATCACCCATTTCCCAGAAATTATCTTTTCTGTTTCCATTGATAATTCTCTCCTCTGGAAGAAATTGATTCCAGTAATTAAATGCCTCCATGTCTTTATCAAGCTCCATTTCCTTGTCTCCTTCAAAAACAGTAGCATATAACCTTGATTTATCTAACTTAAGCACTTCAGTAAGATACTCCCATGCCCAGCTAATAGCTTCCTTTTTAAAATAATCACCAAATGACCAGTTTCCTAACATTTCAAACATGGTATGGTGATAAGTATCATGACCTACTTCCTCTAAGTCGTTATGCTTACCGGATACTCGTAAACACTTTTGTGAGTTGGCCACTCTTGGCGCAAAAGGTTTACTGTTTCCAAGAAAAATATCTTTAAACTGGTTCATACCAGCATTTGTAAACATTAGGGTTGGATCGTTTTTTACCACCATAGGGGCAGATGAAACTATTTGGTGCTGTTTTGACTCAAAAAACTCACAAAAGCTTTTTCTTACCTCAGAAGCATTCATATTTATATTATTATCATTTTTATTTTGCGAATATACACTAACTTTGGAAGTTGCAAAGGTAGATTATTTAACTAATTTTGCACCGTTTAACTGGTAAAAATCCTCTTAAAAGAATTAAAACTTATTTCATATATGTCAAAAGTAAAATTTAGATATAATCCTGATACACTAAGTTATGACAAAATAGAGAAGGGTTTTAAGTATTATTTATCCAGAGTTTTCTTGCATTTTTTCTTTGGCGCACTATTAGGTCTGGTGTATTTTTTTGCATATACCTACTTTATTGACAGCCCCAAAGAAAAAAGACTTATCAGAGAAAACGCCCGACTTACTACCCAATTTGAAATATTAAGCAAACGTCTTGATGAAACCACTAAGGTTTTAGATGACATTCAGCTTCGCGATGAGAATATTTACCGGGTTATATTCCAGGCCGATTCCATCCCTTACTCAATTAGAAAAGCAGGATTTGGGGGAGTAAACCGCTACGAACCACTTGAAGATCTTGACAATTCAGAATTAGTTATTTCAACCGCAAAGAAATTAGATATCATTGTAAAGCAGGCCTATGTTCAATCAAAATCCTTCGATGAAATCATAGAGCTTGCCAAGAGAAACGAGGACTTATTAAAATGCACTCCGGCAATTATGCCTATTTCCAATAAAGACCTAAAAAGAACAGCCAGTGGATGGGGATATAGAATTCACCCTATTTATAAAACACGACGCTTTCACTCCGGAATGGATTTTTCGGCCCCTATTGGAACTGATATATATGCAACCGGAGACGGAACAATTAGCAAAGTTGCCAGAGAAAAAACCGGCTATGGAAATAGTGTTGTTGTTGATCATGGCTTTGGTTTTAAAACCCTCTACGCTCATATGGATGATTTCACGGTAAGAGTAGGACAAAAAGTAAAAAGAGGGGATATTATTGGATATGTTGGTAACACAGGAACATCCACTGCGCCTCACCTTCATTATGAGGTACACGTAAAAGACAAAAAAGTAAATCCATCACATTATTACTTTAATGATTTATCGGCTGAAGAATATGAAGAAATGATTCGTATTTCATCTAATTCAAACCAAACATTTGATTAAAGCTCCTTTTACTTAAAGAATATCAACCACATAAAAAACTAAGAATGTAAGGCATCATTTTTTTTCTTATATTTAATAGGAATGAAATCATTCAGAACTAAAATGAATGAATATGAAAAGCCTTATTGAAAAAAGTGTACTTCTTGATGATCATAAATTAGTTTATTACGAAGCTGGTCATGGTGTTCCCATATTATTTATTCATGGCATATCAACTTATTCGTTTATTTGGAGAAAAATACTTCCGGGATTTTGGGATAACTACAAAGTTATCGCAATTGATTTATTAGGCTGTGGCAAATCCGATTTAAGAACAGATGTTGCCTTCAGCATATCCAATCATGCCAGAATATTAATAATGCTAATGGATCATCTTAAATATGAAAGATTTCATATTGTAAGTCACGATGTTGGTGGAGGCATTGCTCAAATCATGAGTGCTACACACCCACAGAGAATTATTTCCACTACATTGATAAATACAGTAGCTTATAATTTCTGGCCTGTTCAACCAATAATTTCAATGAGAACGCCTATTATCAGACAATTGGCAGCCGCAACTTTGGACTCATGGTCTCTTAAGCTTATCGTTAAAAGAGGACTTTATCACGGCAGGTTCCTAAATGATGAATTATTAAATCTATTTAAAAAAGGAATCCAGTCAAAAGACGGACGCAAGGCATTTTTACACTTTGCCCAATGTTTGAACAATAACGATTTAATGAGCATTTCGGATAAACTACACTCTATCGATGTTCCTTTTTTAATTATCAGAGGTGCTGCAGATGTATATTTAAGTTCAGCTATTACTCAGGAATTAGTCAATAACTTAAAAAGGTGTGAGCATAAGATCATTCAAACGGCAGGACATTTTGCACAAGAAGATGAGCCTCAAATGCTCATTGAAGAGATATCAAATTTTATTCAAATGAATGAAAGATAAAGATCTAAATAGCATAAAGATTCAGCAGCTCCTTGAATATATTGCTCAATTAGAGCAGGACAATAATGTCCTATCTAACAGAGCCGAAGAAATATTACTATTATCCTTACTAAGTGACACTATAACCTCTATAGATGATGAAGAATCTTTAATTGATGAATTACTAGAAAAAATCTCGGTATTAAAAAGTCTGCCCTTTTGTAGTTGCTACGCCAAATCTATTGATGGCTATAGACTTATAACTGACTATTTTGTTGGCGATTATAAGAAGGAAAAAATATCCACATTAACTCTTAACAGAACAATTGAAAACGAACTAAACGAGTATCATATCTTTAATCATAAAGTACAGGAATGCAATTGTAATTACGTTTATGACTTTCCTATAAACATTAGCCCGGAAACAGAAATACTAATTATCCCTTTCGAAAGCCAATGGATTAAAGAAGGAATATTTATTTTTTTCAGCAATAATAAAGAACACGAAATCAAAGAAAATATATTAATCATACAACAAGCAATAAGGCTTGTGCTTGATAAGATTGACAATTTAAACTACATAAAAAAAATAGAATACTTCAATCAGAATCTTGAATCTACAGTAGAACAAAGGACAAAAGAACTATCTGAGATTAATGAAAAATTAATTATAGAAATTAACGAAAGACATAACATTGAAGTAAAACTGCGCGAAGCCAGAGATAAAGCCCAAGAGTCTGACAGATTAAAATCAGCATTTCTGGCCAACATGAGTCACGAAATAAGAACTCCAATGAATGCTATTGTTGGCTTTAGTGAAATCCTGGCTGATGGCAATTGTTCAACTGAAGAAATAATAAATTATACTAATCTTATTTATTCAAATTCACTTTCACTACTAAATTTAATAAACGACTTACTTGATTTCTCTAAAATAGAAGCCAATCAGTTACTTATATTTAAACAATCATGCAATTTAGGTAAAGTACTATCTGAAATCAAAATATTATCTAGTGGTTTACTTAAACAAAGTAACAAAGAACATATTAAACTGGTAATTTCTAACGAAAAAGAAAGCAATAATATTTATATAAATACTGATGAGCTCAGATTAAAACAGATACTTCTAAATCTAACAAGCAACGCCATTAAGTTTTCTTTTGAAGGGGAAATACAAATATCCTATTACGACAGGGGAGACAATTTTTTATTTGAGGTTAGTGATACCGGAATTGGCATTGAAGAAACGCAACATGATATTATTTTTAATCGCTTTACAAGGGTAGTTAACAACGAAAATAAATCAATACTTGGTACAGGATTAGGCCTTACAATTACTAAAAACCTGGTAGATATGCTAGGAGGAGAAATTTCTGTCGTCTCAAAACCAGGAAAAGGTTCGGTATTTATGTTTACAATAGATGTTTCCTAAACCAAACTTAAAACAACATATTATAGGGTCTTTCAATTGCTTCTTTTATTTCATCTATTGAAAAGTTTCTGCTAAACTGAAAATACTGCTTACCTGCAAAGTAAATTAAAACAGAAGGAACGGTAAATATTCTATTTTGGGCAGCAACATCAGGTGCATGAAGGGTATTTGAATAAACCATCTTAACTTTTGGAAAAGATTTTTCTAACATCTTTTCTATTTTAGGAAGCATTACCTTACAAACAGAACATTTTTCATGAGAGAAGTAGAAAACAACAGCATCATTATTTTCCACTTCTTTTTCAAATTCCATATAGTTTTCTACAGTATACATATTCTTAATACTGTCCCGTACTTAACATTACTAATGTACACCCATAAACTACTTCAATATTATTCTTCTCGGCAAGAAGTTCTAGCTCTTTATTTTCAGTGCCTGGATTAAAAATAATTCTCTGTGGTTTTAAAGACTCTATTATATCAAAATATTTAGCCTGATGTTTAGCTCCTATATATAAAGTCACAGTATTTATATCAGCAGTATCCAAAACCTCAGTTTGAATCGGAATATCATCAACTATTCCATTTTTATTTCCAACAGCAACAATTGGATGGTTATTTGCGGCCAGCTTCTTAATAGCCTTATTTGAATATCTCTCAGGATTTTCACTTGCTCCTATAACTAAAGTCTTCTTTATTCCCATAATTAGATATTAAAAAATAATTTGAGTGCAAATATAATATTTAAAATCACACAAACTTTATATCTATATATTTAGATGTGTTATTTTTGAATCAATACTGTTGCATAGGCTGCAATTCCTTCCTGTGTACCAACAAAACCAAGCTTTTCCGTTGTAGTTGCTTTTATTGCAATATCTTCAATATCTATACCCATTACCTCAGCTAATACCTTTTGCATCTCTGGAATTAAATCTTTTAACTTAGGTTTTTCCAAACAAATTGTTGAGTCAATATTATTAATAGAATATCCTTTTTCTCCAATAATCTCAACGGTACGTTTCAATAATATCTTACTGTCTATTCCTTTAAAGTCACTGGATGTATCCGGAAAATGAAAACCAATATCTCTCATATTGGCAGCTCCTAAAAGAGCATCACAAATAGCATGTATTAAAACGTCTCCATCTGAATGACCTATAGATCCTTTTTCAAAAGGAATATATATGCCACCAATCCACAATTCCTCATCTAAGCCTAAACGATGAACATCGTATCCAAATCCTACTCTAAATTTCATTTATTAATTTCTCAATTTATAGCCAAATAGAACTTGCCCATTATTCTCTTAGCTTGCTTTATTTGTAAAACTATTATTATGGTTTAATAATATCAGGAATAAAAAAATCCTGAACTTTAACAGTCCAGGATTACAAATATATAAGATATTCAATATCAATTATCTTCTTTTTCCATTAAGTTCATCAAAGTTTAAACTTAAAGTAAAGCGAATTGTATTTGCTAGTGGATTATTTGAAGCCATTGTAATAATGTATGACGCATCAATATTTAGCATATTAAATTTAATACCGGCTCCAGCTGTAGCAAACTTACCATTTCCTAATGATTCATCTTCATGATAATAACCGGCTCTTAGTGCAAATTGATCAGAATAAACATATTCAGCACCTACTGAAATCATTAAATCTTCTACAGCAAAATCACCAAACGATTTAAAAAATGATGATGGAACAGAAATATCTTCGTTATTTTCATTCTCATCTAATTTTGCAACCATTTGACGATACACATCAACTGTAAAACCAATTTTATTATACCTATCAACTTCAGTATTATAAGCACCTCCAATTCTTAATCTGGCTGGCAAAAAATCCTGAGTATTACCATCATCATAAGATATTTTCGATCCAATATTAGTAATATTTAAACCTGCTGCAATATCTCCTCTTCTACCTCCCCATTTAACCTCATTTAAATAATAAAAGTTTAAGTCAGCTGCAAATGCATTCCCCGGAACACCTTGTCCCGTTCTACTACCATTCGTAATATCTGAACGGATGTATCTAAAAGCTACAGAACCTGAAATATTATCAGACAGTTTTCTTGAGTATGCAGCATCAATTGCAAATTCATTAGGCTTACCTGTTGATGTTATTTCTCCGGCTTCATCTGTAAATGTGATATTACCTAAAGAAAAGTAACGTAAAGAGGCACTCACAGTCTGCATTTTATCAATTCTCTTAAAATAAGTCAGATAAAGCAGATTAATATCATTAACCAAGTTTCTTAACCATGGTGTATAAGATAAGGAGGCACCCATATCCTGATCAAGAAATGCATATTTAGCAGAGTTCCAATGCTGTGAATTAATATCTGGAGTTGTTGCAACACCGGCATCCCCCATAGCACCCCCTCTTGATTCTGGTGTAATATTTAAAAATGGCGTTGCCGTTGGCATTACCACACTTTGGTCAATAGTATTTTGTGCTCCTACATTGATTGAAATCAAAATTAATGACACAATTACTAAATACTGATAAAAAGATTTTAACATTTTCTTATTTGTTTTCTTTCCGAATTAAATTAAACTACAAAGGTAAACTCAAAAAAAGTATTTTTATTATGGTAAAACAATAATTTTTCCGGAAACCTTACCATTTCTTCCAGTTTCTGAATTTATAACTATTTCGTAAAGATACATTCCCGGATTTACATCAGCAGTCCATTCAATAGGAGAAATAGTATTGTTTAAAGATACAACAGATTCTTCTTGTTGCGAAATCAACGATCCACTTTTTGTATATACATTAATTGTAAGATCTAATACAGAGTTTGGATCATCATGTTCAAAATAAAAATAAGCTGTACCTCCTTTTGCTACAGGATTTGGATAAACTTTGGAGTGATCAGTTACAAGAGACTTCCCTTCTTCTACATTAAAGGTTGTTGTAACAGAGGATGAGTTATTATAGATATCCCAAGCTTTTATTGTCACTTCATGTTCTCCAGACTCCAATTGATCTAACTGGTAGGTGATTGAGCCTTTTTTAAAATTATTTAGTTCCAGATCATAATAGGAGTTTAAGACAACTGGATTACTATTATCTCCATCTAAAACACAAGTAATATCATGTCCAATTCCATTACCTGTTGTATTTATTCCACTTTCATCATATAAATCTACATATAAAACAGGAGTTGGCCCTACATTTTTACCATCTCCGTCATTTACATAAAGTTCAATCTCCGGACCTTCTGTATCATAATCGGCATTATCAGAGAATCCCCCAACAATAACATCATCAAAAGCACCGAATGCTTCTCTGCTGTCATCTGACGATGCATAATAACTTATCTTACCATTATCATAATTATAACGAATATCTTTGGGAACAATAAATTCACATTCAAACTCACCATTTACAACTTCTGACTTACCACTAAAAACTTTGGATGTATAGCTCTCAAATTGAAAGACTCCCTGATCAGTATTATCAAGTGTTGATATTAAAGCCCGCTTATCAAAAATAGAGATATAAATTTCTCCGTTAAAATCAGCCTGAACATTACCTAATCCATCGGTAATATCTCCTTTAATAACATTTTTACTTAGTGCTTTTAAGCTATCTAAATCATTTTCTACAGAAATGCCATTCAATTCCAAGGTACTTACATTATATTTTGGAAATGCCAGTTGTAATGCAGGATCTCCAAGCAATGTAAAATTCAATTTATTCACACTTGTTCCTGAATTATGTTTGGTTAATTTCATAATTTCACCCAAGGTCATAGGCTCCCCATCATCATCCAGTTCAAAAACATTGTCATAAAAACTATTGTTTACCTTAAAATTCAAACTGGAATATACTATTCTTGTGGTTGTATAAAGGGCAATTCCTCCGCCTAAATCGTGAGTAAATATAAGCTCACCAGCAGAACTTGCTTCATGATCATCGTAACGACTAAATTCACAAGTCGCAGTCACAAAAACAGGTAACTTATTATAATTCTGCCATGCTTCAATTTTACCTTTATTTACTACCTTCTCACTGGAAAGTACATCAGGACTACCATGACCTGTATAATTAAATATTAATGTACCTTCATCTATAGCTTTTTCTATCTCATCTTCTACGTCTGGATACTTAGCACCTGTTGATGACTGCACTTGTTCATAAGCATCAAAAAAGATCTTATTAATTTCAAACTTAGGATACAAAAGGTTTACCTTCTCAGCCAGTTTATTTGCATCTTCCATATGAATATTGCTATCTCCGTCATCACCTACAAAAGTCACCTTACTTTTCCATGAGTCTTTTGACTGATTATATAGATACCTATAGGATTTATCAACAGCATTTTCAGCTTCTTCCAGTGTATTAACAGGAAAACGGCCAATACCTATATCAATCTTTTCAGAAGTAATTGCACTTCCTTCATCATCATCCAACAATCCAAAGTAATCATCTGTTACATAAGAATTTGTATAGTGTATTGAATTCTCAGATTGAAAAGTTATTACCTTACTATATTCAGAACCAGGTCTGTTATCAAAAGAACCATCGCCAAACAACAATAAATTTTTTGGCATTAAACTCTCATCAGAACCTGCACGATCATAAAACATTTTAGCAAAGCTTCTTATCGCAGTAACGTCTGGTTTACCTGATGAAAACTCATTATAAACCTGATTTGTGGTGGCCACACAATATGTTGTGCCATTGTATTCTTTATGGATTTCTCCAAGTCGAACAGCTTCATCCTTAAATTCCGGATAACATACAATGATAAAATCTACATTATCCAGGCCATGTAAATTCTGATTTTCAACACTCCCCACTAATTCTGGACTTGGGAAAGTACCATCCCGATCAAACGCTACAAACTCTTTTGCTGCACTTGTTGTATAGTTAAATGATAAATCTGAATTACTATAATCTGTATTTACTTTTAGAGGTATCAAGGGATTTGACACATCCCAAACCTCTATTGAACCAGAAGTTGCCTGAATAATAAATTGTAAATTCTCCTCAATCTGATTTGGATTTACATATCGAAACAAAAGCTCATCCTCATCAAATATTAAATTTCGATACGCATTTATTGAAATATAATCTAAATAGCCAATAGATGATGTTAAATTATTATAATTAATTGTAACATCTACATCTTCATCAACTGGTGTATAACTCAGGTTTAAAACTCCTTCTCTGGCAAAGTAACCTAAATGATCACTTGTTGTAATACTAGATATGGTTCTGCTACCAATTTCTGTATCATCACAAGATATTTTAAAAGTAGCAGACGTAGCCGACCTACTTGCCAGTGCAATAAAGATTTTGCCCTGTTCATCAATATCTATATTTGAAAAATTAAATGAAAAAGTTTGCGATGGCTCTCCATAATATTCAAACTTTTCGCCCAGCCACTTACATCCTGAACTAATTAAATTTAGATTATTCTCTTCGTGGTAATCATAATCAATAAATTTATTTACTTCTGAATCATAAGATTCGGGCTGAATATTTGAGCTTTCAATACTTTTTGATCCCTCTTCTTTTTCTGTAATATAATAATATGAATAATCGCTATAAGGATGTTTTTCGTGGATATACATTCCTTTTGAATAATCATAACTCCATACAACAGGTCCCTCTGCGAAAAAATATACTGCATTATCATTATGCCATACAGCATTTTCAACTAAATCATCTTCTCTGTATTCACTATTTTCCTGAGGCAATAACTTACCTCCATTACCATAAATCCCAACATTTGAAGGATTTGAAATTCCCCAATCTTTAAGTTTAGAATAGGTGATTTTATAAACACCAGTATTGTCAACTCTAATTTTCTTCCAGGTCCCTGCAGATAAAACTGAATTAACAGCATAGTCATTACTACTTACCTTTACTGATTTTAAATTAGTGTTAGCATTAAATTTATAATTAATGACAATATCATAAGACTTTAATTTTTGAAAACATGCAGACTGAGGATCTTTTACAAAGGGAGTTAAAGTTAGATCAGCATAATATTGATTACCGGAATGAGAATATGTAACATTATAGTTTACATCATCTAAAAACAAATGATCTTTATAGCCAAGAAACTCTTCCGGTAAAGGCCATACGTAATCTTTATTTTCAATGACCACAGAAACAGAGTTTTTATCAACATTTACAGGTAATGAAATACTCTCATAATATGTAGGTAGATCAGTATTTTCATCAACTCCATCCATACCTGAAAAATTGAAAAAAACTCTTTCATTATCTCCTTCAACAATTCGAACAGGATCATTCCATTTTAATTCCCTATGAAGAGTCAGTTTTTCCTGGCCATAGATATTAAGAGATAATAGAATTAAACACCCCCACACTCCTAACTTAAATATATTCATCGACATCAGATATTATACCACACTATTGTTAAACGTTTTTATTCTTATCTTGTTTTAAAAGTTCAACAAAAATAAAAAAACACAAAATATTTGTATCACATACCAAAACAAGTTTTAAAACGTTTAGAAAATGACATTATTGTAAAAAAAGAAATATTTGTCAATAGGTTATTTTTAAATAAAAAGGCAAAAAAACTTTAAAGAATAATTTTTTGATTATAACCTTTTTCTATTTTTGCAGTATAAGGCACAAGATGCATTAAATTTTAATGCTTTATTAAACCTTAAAAAAGAAAACTTTAAGATTATAATTCGCTATGAAGCTTAAAACTAGATTTTTTTACACTGCACTTGCATTAAGCTTAGTTGCAATTACTTCGTGTAGCAAAGGTGGTTCCGGAAATGTTTCCTCAGCAACAGGTTGGGACTATAATACCCCTGACAACGGAGGATTTGAATACTATGCAGGATACGAACAAAACACTGGTCCTGGATTACGTTTTATCGAAGGTGGTACATTCATTATGGGTAGAGTAGAACAAGATGTACTTTACGATTGGAATAATACTCCAAGAAGAGTTACTGTACCTTCTTTCTACATGGATGAAACAGAAGTTAGAAATGTTGACTACCGTGAATATTTATACTGGATTAACCGAGTATTTATTGATTATCCGGAAGTTTACAAAAAAGCATTGCCTGATACATTAGTTTGGCGCAGACCTTTAGCTTACAATGAGCCAATGGTTGAAAATTACCTTCGTCATACTGCATATAGTGAATATCCGGTTGTTGGTGTTAACTGGTTACAAGCATCAGACTTTTGCCAATGGCGTACTGATAGGGTAAACGAAAAAGTTCTTATCGACATGGGTATCCTTGATATGGATGTAAATCAACAAGGTGAAAATAACTTTAACACAGAAGCATATCTTTTAGGACAATATGATGGTATTGCCGGTAAAAAACCAATGCCAGATCTAGACCCAAACAAAGATAGCCGTCGTGTACGTTGGGAAGATGGTATATTATTACCACGTTATCGCCTCCCAACCGAAGCTGAGTGGGAATATGCAGCTTTAGGTTTAATCGGTAACTCTCAGGAAGAAAGATTAACAAACAGAAGAATATATCCTTGGGATGGTCACATTACAAGAAATGCTGATCCTAAAGAACGAGGAAGAATGATGGCTAACTTCGTTAGAAGCCGAGGTGACTACATGGGTATGGCCGGAGACCTTAATGATGGTGGTGACATCACTGTTGACGTTCACTCATATTATCCAAATGATTACGGTTTATACTGTATGGCTGGTAATGTTAACGAGTGGGTTGCAGATGTTTATCGTCCACTTTCATTTGACGAAGTTGATGAATTCAGCCCATTCCGTGGTAACGTATTTAAAACAAAAGTTCTTGACGAAGAAGGTTACGTTGTTGAAAAAGACAGTTTAGGTAGAATCAGATATCGTTCAGAAACTGACAAAGATATCTTAGACAGAAAGAACTATCGTACTTCAGACAACATTAACTTTAGTGATGGTGATGCTCAATCAAATATCAATCCTGCAAGTGACTGGTTAGATAACGAGCAAGATACTAAAGACATGTACGGTGCACACACTGGCAAAATGGGTTCTTTAGTTTCTGATAGAACAAGAGTTTACAAAGGAGGTTCCTGGAGAGACAGAGCATACTGGTTAAGTCCTGGTACTCGCAGATACTTAGATGAGCGCGAGTCAAGAGACGACTTAGGTTTCAGATGTGCAATGACAAGAGTAGGTAGTCCGGTTGCAACTAAAAAATAGCGAATCAATAAATATTTTCAGAAAGGCTAACTTGTTAAGTTAGCCTTTTTTTTATTTTTGCTTTATGATAAACATTGCAGACATTTACAGCTTATTCCTTGAATCAACAGGAATATGTACAGATACTCGCTCTATTAAAGAGAATAGTATATTCTTTGCTTTAAAAGGAGCTAATTTCAATGGCAATAATTTTGCGCATCAAGCATTAAAGCAGGGAGCTTCATATGCTATTGTTGATGAAGAAGAAGCTAAAGTAAATGATCAAATCATACTTGTCGATAATGTTTTAGAAACGCTCCAGAATTTAGCTAACCATCACAGAAAACAGTTAAATATTCCGATTATTGGTATTACCGGAACAAATGGTAAAACAACTACCAAAGAACTTATTAAATCTGTTCTTGAAACATCCTACAATGTTTATGCTACGCAAGGCAATTTAAATAACCATATTGGAGTACCTCTTACATTGTTGTCTATGAGCAATAACATTGAAATAGGTATCGTAGAAATGGGAGCCAATCATCGAAAAGAAATTGAGCTTTTATGTAATATAGCTGATCCTGACTACGGTATAATTACAAACGTAGGAAAGGCTCATCTTGAAGGCTTTGGATCTTTCGAAGGAGTTAAACAAACCAAGGCAGAACTATACAGACACCTTGAAGCTAAAAAAGGAACCATCTTCATTAACTCAGATAACAAGCATTTAAACGAGATGCTTCATGAAGGAGGGAAAATAGTTTCTTATGGAAAAAAAAGCTTTAATAAAGTGGTGCTGTGCGAGGTTTACCAAAGTGATTTTCTAAGTTTTTCGTGTGGTATAAATTGCAGCGAAGCTGAAATTGAAACAAATTTAGTTGGCAGATACAATGTTGAAAATGTTTTAGCAGCTATTACTATAGGATCCTATTTTAAAGTTTCTAAAAGCAATATCACTAAAGCGATAAAAAACTACAAGCCAACAAACAACAGATCTCAACTTGAAATCACAGCGAACAACAAAGTTTTATTTGATGCTTATAATGCAAATCCAACAAGCATGGAAGCCTCGTTAAACAACTTTGTTTCAATGGAGGGGAATAACAAAGTTTTAATTCTTGGAGAGATGAAAGAACTAGGATCTGTAAGTTTTTCTGAACACAAAAAAATTGTTGACTTTTTACAAAATAAGAATATAAAAACATTCCTTATTGGTGAAAACTACAAAGAACTTATTGCAGGTACTTCTTTTCATTATTTTAAAGATGTTAACGATTTATACAAGCATCTTGAAAATAGCCCGATAAAAAAATCCTTTATCATGATTAAAGGATCCAGAAGCAATCAATTGGAGAAAATAAAGGAGCTTTTATAACAATACAACCTTAAGAACCTGAGTTCGAAATGTTTTTTTTGGATTCAGAGTGTTTATAAACAAAGTTCAACATAAAATTATTATAGAATCGCGAACTATTTTCAATATTTTTAAGGAAGAAGATCGCTGTTTATAAGCGAAATATTAATATTTTGCCATAAAAAAAACAATCTACTGCGTTAAATTTTTCGAGCTAACTCGCTAGCTCTACAAACTTCGCTTTATATATCATTTTTTTAAGACAATCTGAATTCTAAAATCTTAATAGAATTCAGGTATATTAATCCATTTTATGCATTTCTGATAGCTGGGAGAAGTTTGTTTTTCTATGAATAAAAAACTGAGCTACGACAGAATGTGGGTACATCTCCTTATGACTTGAAACAGTTACGTATTTTAGGTTTTCCTTTCTCTTCCGGTACATTAACATAAACATTGAATAAAAAGAGAAATGCGCCTTTAAAACAGATAAAAAATTTTGAAACTCTCCTGACAAAATAAATTTCAATCCAGCCACGCCATCCAGCAACATGCGTTGCAACAACTTTACAACGAACTTTCTATGCGGAAGATTTTTAACCAACAGAAATAAATTATTTCTAAAGTTCAAAAATACTTTTCTGGGATTTTCATAATCTAAGGTAGCTCCACCTAAGTGAAACACTTCACTATTGGCAATGTATCTGATATTCCAGCCTCTGTTTTTTAAGCGCCAGCATAAATCAATTTCTTCCATATGCGCAAAAAAATCTTCATCCAGACCTCCCAGCTCAAAGTAAAGCTCTTTTCGAATCATCATGGCAGCTCCACTGCCCCAAAACACATCGGCTGATTGATCATATTGACCCAGATCCTTCTCTATATCATTAAATATTCTTCCTTTGCAGAAAACAAATCCATACTTATCAATATATCCACCTGCGGCACCTGCATACTCAAAATAATCCTTATTTCGATAGCTTTTTATTTTTGGAACACATACTGCAGTCTTCGGATTTTCATCAAGTTCTTTAATCAATGGCTCAATCCATCCGGCAGCTGTAGCTACATCTGAATTTAATAAAACAACATATTCCGCATCAACTTGCTTTAGCGCCCTGTTATATCCACCTGTAAAACCATAATTCTGATCTAACACAATCACCTTTACAGAAGGAAAATCTGACCTAAGAATATCCAATGATTGATCCGTTGAGGCATTATCTGCAACAACAACTTCAACACCAGGATACTTTGAATTCTCAACAACACAAGGAAGAAATTCCTTTAAAAGATTTTCTCCATTCCAGTTTAATATAACTACAGCAACTTTGGTCATTAATTCAATTTAAAGTTGGGATCAGAATGCTTCCATCTATTGTGAGTCCAAAGCCAATACTCTGGTTTTTCCTGAATGATTTTTTCCAGATGTTTTACGTGTGCATTTGTAATCTCGTATTCCTTACAATCTTTTGGATTTTCAAACAAAGGCTCTACTACAATAACATAATGCCCTCTTTTGATTTTATCTAAGCGTATAAATACCACTGGATCATTTGTCTTCATTGCCATTTTCTCTGCTCCAAGATGAACAGGAGTCATTTGATTCAAAAACATAGTCTGATATTGAACCATCGACTTTTTGGGAGACTGATCTGCAATAAAACCAAGAACAAAACTTGTTCCTTCTCTTTTTAATTTAATCATATCCCTAAATGAAGATTTCATAGGAAAGTTAAAAGATCCCCATTTAGACCTCAACTTCAACATAAAATCATCATATGGCTTACTTTTTAAAGGATGATAAATTGCAGAACCATTTGATTTGATAAATAAATTTATGGAAGGTACCCATTCCCATGTAGCATAGTGTGCCATAATAGCAAATGCATCTCTTCCCTCATCATAATACCTGTCGAGCAACTCTGCATTTTTAACACTTATTCTTTCTCGCATTTGCTTTTCACTCATACGATACAGCTTAAACGTTTCAAAAAACACATCACTTAAATTATGATAGAACTTATTTGCAATTGTTCTGATTTCTTTTTCTGACTTTTCAGGAAATGAATTTCGAAGATTTTTATAAACCAGCTTCTTTCTATACCCAACAAGTCTGAGTATTACATAAAAAACATCTGAAATTCCATACAACAGCCAAAATGGAAGAAAACCAATTTGCTTGATAAAAAACAAACCAATATGTACGAAAAAATTATTCATTTATTCATTCATTAATTTTGTTACTATACCTTTAAATTCCTCATAGATAGATGCACTACCGGATATGATACCACTGCCATAAATATAATTATCTCCACCTTGTATATCGCAATTATATCCACCGGCTTGCTGAACAATAAATGAACCTGCTGCAACATCATAAGGCTTTAATCCATATTCGTAAAATCCTTCAAAACGACCACATGCCACATAAACTAAATCAGTAGCGGCAGATCCTAACCTACGAAGTCCATGAGAGTTTCTCATGAAGTAGTCCATGGTTTTATTGAAACCTTCCAGCAAACTAAAATTGGTATAAGGGAAACCTGTTGCAATAAGACTATCTTTTACTGTAGGCGCAGTAGAAACTGAAATTTCTTGTCCATTCAAATAAGCAGGCGCACCTTTCCAACTATAAAAACATTCATCCCTCCCTAACTCATAAACAACACCTAGTATAATTTCTTTTTTATACTCAAGACCAATACTTATGGCATAAGGAAATAATCCGTGAATAAAGTTTGTTGTACCATCAATAGGGTCTACAATCCAGTTATACTCCTCACCTACTTTGGTTGAAGTACCTTCTTCAGCAACGAATCCAGCCTCCGGAAGAAATTCAGACAAACCTTTTACCAGGCGCTCTTCACTTCCTTTATCGATATGAGTTACAAAGTCATTATTACCTTTAGCTTCAATTCGCTTTGTTTTAGATGACTCTTCAAGGATATATTTCCCTGTATTTTTTGCTAATTCAATTACTGACTGACAAAGGTTTGATAGATCCATATTGTATCGTTTTATTTTTTATTCTATAATTGTAGCTTCGTAAGTAAACTCTTCAGGAATAAATTTATCCAGAGTTACTTTTCGAATTTCATTTTTTAATTCTGCCTGATAAGGGACTTTTATTTTTATGTAATTCTCAGTATAACCATTCATAAAACCATTGTTATTACTTCCTTCAAATAGAACGTTACCTTCAGTTCCTTCGAAGTTTGAATAAAAATACCTGGTTTTCATATCTGATACCTGATGTAAAACCTGACTTCGTATTTTGCGCACATCAATAGGCACAACATGTTCAATTGTCAAGGCTTTAGTATTTGGTCTTTCAGAATAGGTAAAGACATGCAATTGTGATATTTCGAGGTCCTTAATAAAATTCATTGCATCATTAAAATGCTCTTCTGTTTCACCTCTCACCCCAACAATAACATCCACTCCAATAAAGGCGTGAGGCATCAATGATTTAATTGTTTTAACCCTATCCGCAAAAAGCTCCCGGGTATATTTTCTTTTCATTAAAGCCAGAACCTTATTAGAACCTGATTGCAATGGAATATGAAAGTGTGGCATAATCTTATTTGATTTAGACACAAATTCAATAATTTCATTGGTTAAAAGATTAGGTTCTATACTGGAAATTCTATATCTCTGAACACCTTCAACTTTCTCCAGCTCTTTTAACAGATCAAAAAACGTTTCATTGGTACTCTTACCAAAATCGCCAATATTTACACCTGTTAATATAATTTCCTGCGCCCCTTCTTCTACTGCTTTTTTAGCAAGTTCAACAGTTGTTTTAACATCTGCATTTCTACTTTTCCCTCTGGCTAAAGGAATCGTACAATACGAACAGAAATAATCACAACCATCCTGTACCTTCAGGAAAGTTCTTGTTCTATCCCCCATCGAATAAGAAGGGAAGAATTCTTTATTTGTAGTAATCTTACCTGCATGAATTTCTCCGGATGCTTTTTTCTGTAGGTCTCCTAAATAATCAATCAGTTGAAATTTTTCATTAGATCCCAGTACCAAATCAACTCCCGGCATTTCGGAAATTGTTTGTGGTTTTAATTGTGCAAAACAACCTGTAACCACAATAAATGCATTTGGATTAATTTTAATAGCTTTTTTAATAGCCTGACGACATTTTTTATCTGCTATCTCTGTAACGGAACAAGTATTTATTACATATACATCAGCAAACTCTTCGTACTTTACCTTAATAAATCCTTCACTTATTAAAGCTCTTGCGATTGTTGACGTTTCACTAAAATTTAATTTACACCCCAGTGTATGAAATGCTACCTTCTTCTCCAAAAACAATGATTTATCTATCATCTCTCCTCTTAAAAATTAAAATTAAATGTCGGGGTAATTTACCTTGTTTGTTTGTCGTGCAAAAAGCGCTCAAAGATAGCTAAAAGAGTTTAAGAGTAAAAAGAAAAGGGTTGAAATGCCTTATTCCAACCCTTAAATTAAGTTTATTTAGTTTTAATTACAACAAGTCACTTGCTAACTCTGCCAAATAGCTTCTTTCTCCTTTTACCAGATTAACATGAGCAAAAATATCCTGTCCCTTCATTTTATCAGTAAGATACGCCAATCCATTAGATGTTTTATCCAGATATGGTGAGTCAATTTGCTCAATATCACCTGTAAAGATAATTTTAGTTCCGTCTCCGGCTCTGGTAATAATTGTTTTAACTTCATGCGGAGTTAAGTTCTGAGCTTCATCCACAATAAAATAAACATCAGATAAACTCCTACCTCTGATATATGCTAATGGAGTAATAATTAACATATTATCACGCTGCATCTCTTCTATCAAAATATTCTCTCTACTCTTGGCTCCATGACTACCTTTAATTACAGCAAGGTTATCAAATAATGGCTGCATATAAGGGCCTATTTTATCGTTAACATCACCAGGTAGAAAACCTAAATCTCTGTTTGATAAAGGAACAATAGGACGAGCCAATAAGATTTGTTTAAAATTCTTATTCTGTTGCAAGGCAGCTGCCAAAGCCAATAAAGTTTTACCGGTACCTGCCTTTCCTGTTAAAGACACTAATTTAATTTCAGGATTAGTTAAAGCGTCCAACGAAAATGTTTGTTCTGCATTACGAGGTTCAATTCCAAAGCATGCCTGCTTTTCTACACGTATAATCATTTCTTTAAAAGGATCATAATGTGCCAATACACTTTTATTACTATTTCGTAATACAAAATACTGATTTGCAGGCATATCTTTTAAAGGAAAATCGGCTTTAGCGATACCCTCTGAGCTGTATAGGTTTTCAATTACCTGAGGATCAAAATCTTCGTAAATACGAACCCCTTTTTCAAGAACATCAATATCTTTTACCTTATCTGTTTCATAATCTTCACTATTCAGGCCTAAGGATTTTGCCTTCATACGCAGATTAATATCTTTTGAAACAAGTGTTACAGTACGCGTTTTAAACTCGTCCTTTATAAAAAGAGCTATTGCCAAAATTCTATGATCCGGAGACTTTTCAAAGAAAGAATCTTGCATTGTTTGGCTAAAAGGCTTACCTGTTGCTACAAATAACTTTCCTTGTTTAGCTCCAAGAGAAACACCCTCTTTAAATAGCTGCTCACCGGATATTTTATTTAAATCACGAACAAATTCACGAGCCTGATAATTAATTTGATCATTCCCTTTTTTAAACTTATCTAATTCTTCGAGTACAACAATTGGTAAAATCACATCGTTATTTTCGAAGTTGTATATACATTTGTGATCATGAAGAATCACGTTTGTATCTAATATAAAGATCTTACGTTTCTTAGCCATACTCAGAGGTTTTTTAGTTCGACATATCTAAAGATATCGAATTTTAACTAAAAAACTTAGTGTTTTATTGATATTATGATAAAAATTAAACCATAGATAATATGACATATAAAGAGGTTTTGGACTTTATGTTCTCCCAACTTCCAATGTATCAACGAACAGGTAAAGCGGCTTACAAAGCCAACCTGGATAATACATTAAAACTTGACCAGCATTTTAATCACCCTCATAAAAATTACAAAACAATTCATGTAGCCGGAACAAATGGCAAAGGCTCTGTTTCGCATTCTTTAGCCTCTGTATTACAAACATCCGGTTTAAAAGTAGGATTATACACCTCTCCCCATTTAAAAGATTTTAGAGAAAGAATTAAGATTAATGGCCAATGTATTCCGGAGACTGATGTAATTAGCTTTATTGCTGAAAACAAAACAATTATAGAAGATATTCAGCCTTCATTTTTTGAGATGACAGTAGCAATGGCCTTTGACTATTTTTCGAAAAGCAAAGTGGATATAGCAGTGATTGAAGTTGGTTTAGGAGGAAGACTGGATTCTACTAATATCATAGAACCAGAATGTTCTGTTATTACAAATATAGGATTAGACCATACATCCTTATTGGGGAATACTTTAGAATTAATTGCAGCAGAAAAAGCGGGCATTATAAAGAACAGTACACCTGTTATTATTGGTGAACATAATGACTTAACCAAACCAGCATTCCTATCTACAGCTTCTAAACATAATGCGCCAATCTATTTTGCTTCTGAAGAATATGATATACCTGTTGCAATGCGAAGTATTGATAACCGACAAATATTTCAGATATATCATAAAAATGCATTAACATTTAAAGACCTCAAACTTGATTTATTAGGCATCTATCAGAAAAAAAATATAAAAACAGTACTAAAAACAATTGATGTATTAAAATACATTGGATTGTCGATCTCTGAAAATGATATATATACAGGTTTAAACAATGTGGTTAAAAACACAGGTTTAATGGGGCGATGGCAAATTTTAGGTGCCAATCCGGCTATTATATGTGATACAGGACACAATGAAGATGGAGTAAAAGATATTGTAGAGCAATTAAGCAATACAGCTTATAAAAATTTACATATTATTTGGGGTATGGTAAACGATAAAGATATTACCGCTGTACTAAAACTTTTACCAAAAGATGCCCAATATTATTTCGTAAAACCAAATATTCCGAGAGGACTGGATGCAAAAGAGCTGAAAAATGAGGCTGAAAAATATGGATTATCAGGAAATGCTTATGCTGACTTACAAGAAGCAATAAAAAAAACGAAAAAAAATTCATCCACTAACGATCTGATTTTCATAGGAGGAAGCACTTTTGTAGTTGCGGATGTCGTATAATTTTTCAAAAATATTTTGCAAATAGAAAAAAGACATCTACATTTGCATCGCTTTTGAAAACAGAAGGACACTAGCAAAGGTTAGCAGTTGGTTTTCAAGCTAAGCAAGTTTATCGGGCGATTAGCTCAGTTGGTTCAGAGCACTTGGTTTACACCCAAGGGGTCGGGGGTTCGACTCCCTCATCGCCCACCATTAAGTAACACCGATATATATTATCGGGCGATTAGCTCAGTTGGTTCAGAGCACTTGGTTTACACCCAAGGGGTCGGGGGTTCGACTCCCTCATCGCCCACTTTTAAGGAACAATGATATATATCGGGCGATTAGCTCAGTTGGTTCAGAGCACTTGGTTTACACCCAAGGGGTCGGGGGTTCGACTCCCTCATCGCCCACAAGGCCTTACAAAAGTTGTGAGGCTTTTTTATTGAAGAATGCGAAAGTAGCTCAGTTGGTAGAGCACGACCTTGCCAAGGTCGGGGTCGCGGGTTCGAGCCCCGTCTTTCGCTCCAAGGATGCTCGAGTGGTGGAATTGGTAGACACGCAAGACTTAAAATCTTGTGTCCATTAGGACGTGCGGGTTCAAGTCCCGCCTCGAGTACCAAGTATAAAGCGGTTAAGATTTATTTCTTAGCCGCTTTTTTTATTCCTTCAGATATGATATACATAACCTAATGCACTTATATTTTTATTAGAATTACAAAATTAAAATCAACTAACCAGTACATCAAGTCTGATATATAATATATACAAAAATCATCTTTTAAAGCTTATAACGAATAAACTTTCGTTAATCAAACAATCGTTTCAATCTCATATACAATAGCTTACATTATTTTATAAAAAGTTACTATAATATTATTGTAACTTTTTTGATCCGTATAATTCAGTATATCAATATCTTATATTTTGAACACCACAATGAATTATACAGCAAATCCGTTATAATTAAGCCAATATTCCCGAAAACAAGCAAAAACAGGTATAAACATTCCGGTTTTCGCTTATTTTAAGCAAAAATATTCCGTAAAAGTACCATTTTAACACTTTTTGGTTCCGTTCTCCACTAGTTCTCCACTAATCCTTCGCATTTCTCCACTAGCGCTCCACTAGTTCTCCACTAGCGCTCCACTGATTCTCCACACCTGCTGCGTTACTGCTCCTATATTGCTTCGAGGCAGCTCCACTCTTCTCCACAAGCTGTTCAATATCTGTTCGCATGCTATTTACTATAGTTTTGCGAACAAATAGTGTATAATGGTAAAAGAAAGTGTGGAGATGTTACGACTTTGGTATGATGCAGACTCGAAGTATTTATAGTATATCATGATTATGGATTTAAAGATGTACTAAGAAGATCATGATACATTTAGCTCTTTGATTCCATATAATTCTGATGTTGAATAATAACTACTTTTTCAGGATCAATAGATGGAGTATATCCATAATCATAACAAAAATAGTATAGGTTACCACCATTGCTTTTCCAGGTGTGGGTTAGGTGTTTAAAATCCATACCCAACGTTTTAAGAAAAGTTTTTCTAACAGTTGCTTTTCCTTCGGGACATGCATTTTTTAAAGCACTGCGATTTGCCCGTAATTGTTTATTTATTCTTCGTATTTGATTTTCAGTAGATCTTGAAGATTGAAAATTATATGCATTTCGGCATTGTTTATCACAAAATTTTTTGTCGGATCTTCCTTGAATAGGTTCATTACAGTAGATACAAGTTTTTTTCATAGAGCGGGATTTAGGTTTATAGGTTTATTAAGCGCTTATAAACGCTAATAAGCGCTTAATAAGCTTTTAAATGTAATAAAAATATTTATTTGCTAATAAAAAAATGACTAAGCCCGTTATATATCTAAACAAACAAAAGGATTTGGATGCAGATTTGTGTGTATTGTATTTTAAATCAAATGATGATATTTTAAAACGTATACAATACAATAATTGGATTGTTTGGAATTTTAGACTGAAAAAATACACTGTAAAATCAACTCCGCAAACAGTTGGTTTATTAAAGGATGTGTTTGAAGATATTGCTATTATCGATACCAAATATTATCAGGCAATATTAAAGAATCATACAGAAGAAATAGTGATTGGAGATGTAACCTATTTCAATGGTGTATTAGAATCAATTGAAAAGCTGGGAGTAATAATGTTGGTGCCATATAAAAAGGATGGTATAAGATTACTAATTCCAATCAAGAGTTGAAAACTCTTTCGTAAACACCCAATACCCTTAGGGATGTCATCCCTAAAACCCTGACTTACTTTACTTTTCTTGATAAAAGAAAGTAAGCAAAGAAAATCAAGACTGCGCCTGCTTCGTTATAAAAACTACGGTTTTCTGTCCTAAATCGCTAAAAACTCACACCTTCCTGCGTCAGGTGTTCAAACAATACGCGATTTTGCGACCAAAAAACCTTGTTTTTATACTCACCAGACGAGGTCTATGATGTATACGAAACTGTAAAACAACTTTTCAACCCTTGATCCGCATTACTAATTATAAAGTATAAATATAGCAAAATCATAAATCAGATACTTGTTTCAAATAAATATGCTAAGTGGAATTCAGAATTAAAAGAGTTTACTTTAAAGCCATCGATAAGCTTATTATTTAACTTTATTAAATCAATATCTGATAAAATTAAAATTCGAATTCATAATGAATTAAAAATTTTGGATTGCAGGATTTTACAACTGTTATTTGAGCAGAGTTATGTAAAAGATATATATTTTAAGCAAGTTCCTATTGAGTATTTAAAGTATATGCTATTGAAGGGCTATAGTATTAATACAATAAGAACCTACTATTATTTTGTTTTAAGGCTGTTAAATTGTTACCGACAAAATAGTCTGTCTCAAATTAATATGTTTTCATCAACGATAATAAATGAATATCATCAAATGATGCTTGGCGAGAAAACATATTCATATTTAACAGTAAACCAATCTGTAAGTGCAATTAAATTGTATTATCAGGGGTATTTAAAACGTGATGTTGAGTTGCAAGATGTAATAAGACCTAAAACAGGCAGACAGTTACCTAAAGTCTGGAACAAAGAAGAGATGTGTAGAATATTAATTGCTGCAGAAAATATTAAGCATAAAACATTATTATCCCTTATATATGGAAGTGGGTTGCGTATAGGAGAAACCTTGAATTTAAAACTTAATGATATTGATTCGAAACGGATGCAAGTTCGTATTGCAGGAGGAAAAGGAAATAAAGACAGATATACCTTACTTGCAAAATCAGTATTAGAATTGTTGCGTAGTTATTTTAAAGAATACAGACCTAAAGAATACTTGTTTGAGGGACAGTTTGGGGGTAAATATTCACCAACCAGTGCTGGTAAAGTTTTAGCTAAAACAATAAAAAAGAGTGGAGTACCCAAACGTGGCGGATTACATTCGTTACGACATAGTTTTGCAACGCATTTATTAGAGTCGGGTACCGATTTAACATTTATACAAGAGCTTTTAGGACATAGTTCGTCAAAAACTTCCGAAATATATATACATGTAAGCAATAAGTACTTACAGCAAATTAAAAGTCCGCTGGATGATTTAAATATTTAAATTAAATATTTTGTAAATCATAGATAATTAAGGTGTTGAAAAAGAAAGAGTGATTGTGTAATTAACTATTTGAACAATAAGTTTTGTTTAATAGAAAAGGAGAATTATCTTTAACGGATAAACTGGATAAAAGAGGGGCTGAAAATATTGTATTAAAAAACCAAACTTAGACAATTTTCGGCTGAATTGTAACTGAGCAAACGAAGTGTATTTATAAGTATACATTGATAATTATAATATTCAGAAAAAAAGTAAAGCCCTTGTATTTTAAAAATATATACCACAATATAAATGTGTTTAATGTAATGATTATAAGTGTAATATGTGGTTATTTATTGGTTGAATCAAGAATCAATAAACAAATTACAAAGGTGATATAAACGTAACCCTATGACGGTTATTGACAAGTTATCACCCAACCTTAAATTACTTAGAACTTTATTTGGGAGAATTTTTGAGATTGTAAATTGTTGAATCAATTTGCGCCACGCACGCCACTCACGGCAATAATTAATAAGTTGAGATGGATCTCTGGAACTTTAGGTTAAGTTCTTGATTCTGGGGTTTGGAATTTCTCAGGTTTGTTTGGTTTTAAAACCTATGTAGGTTTTAGTGGTTAGGATTAGCTAAGTTGGATTGTTATTCTGGTCAGTTGGTTTTTTGCATGTAGCAAAAGGTTTGGAGGTTTACGTTCTATTTAGCCGCCATCTTCCTGTCTCTCGAACGCAAATTTTGGTAAAGGTTTAGTTGTTTAAACACTTGCAAAAGGTAGAGGTGGAGTTCGCTCAAAAATGGTCCGTGCTGGTTTTGTAGTTGTATTTTGACAGTGATTTTTGTTTGTTGTAATTTGGAGATGCAGTTGTTTGTACTTCTTTTATAAAAGTTTAGGGAGTTGGTTGGTTCTTTTGTATAACAAAAAGGCAGGGTGTAACAAAGTAAAAAAGCCATGTGTGAATTCCGTTATTTGAAATTTAATATTTAATATATAAGTTTGGTGAGGCTAAATAGACTAAGCAGTACTATAGGTACACACGTCTTTTTTACCAAACGTTGTAGCCAATTTTAAGAAAATGAAAGTGCGAATTTTAATACTATTTTTATTTGCTTCCTGTTTTGCTCAAGCACAAACAGATACCTTAATTATTCGGGGTGAACCGTTTTATAATGCACAGCCCGAAATGTATTTAATAATTGATACCGTAAAACTTCAACTTGATAGCATTTCAGTAAAAAGGCTTGAACCAAAGTGGATAAAGAAAATTGAAGTTATAAAAAGTCAAGAATACAAATTAGTTTATGGAAATACTGACGGTGTCATTTTTATATATCCCAAAAGAAGACATAGAAAAAGAATTATTAAACTTTATGAATATGAATAAACGATTTATTAAGCGTGGAATAATAACGACTATAATACTTTTAAGTATTGGAATTATTTCACTTCCTGTTTATTTTATATTCTCTCCAGAAATATCAAATTTCTTTAACAGGACTGACTTTGATCGTAAAACTTGGATTAATTGGGAAGAAACTGAGACTACTGCTTGTTTGCGCTGGGATATGACTCATGACTTACTTAAGAAATATGATTTATTGACGATGTCGGAAAGTGAACTAGTTGAATTATTAGGAGATCCAGATAGCAAGAATAAAACCACATATAGATATTATTTAGGAATGTCTAGGCATGGCATTGATACTGGTTCATTGATAATTACAATAAAGGATGAAAAAGTAATTGAATATGATATCTGGCATGGATAAAAAACTGGCTACAACAATGCATAATAAAACATAAGGGCGACAGTGGTTTAGAAAGGTTTGCACATTAAATTAGCTCCGCCAAATCTACGATTTGACGGTTTGTTTAAAAAGACTAAATTTGTGTCTAATCGTAAATTTGGCTCGGTGCAAACTGGAAACGAAAGAGCTTGAAATCCCTTACGTTTCATATGCCAAACGTTATCACCCAACCTTAAATACTTAGAACTTTATTTGGGAGAATTTTTGAGATTGTAAATTGTTGAATCAATTTGCGCCACGCACGCCAACGCACGGCAAAAAATAATAAGTTGAGTTGGTTCTCAGGGATTTTAGGTTTAGTTATTGGTTTTGGGGTTTTTGAATATTCTCAGAGATGTCAGGTTTTAAATCTTAAGCGTTTTATAGTGGTTAGGATTAGCTAAGTTGTTTTGTTATTCTGGTCAGTTGTTTTTTTTGCATGTAGCAAAAGGTTTGGAGGTTTACGTTCTATTTAGCCGCCATCTTCCTGTCTCTCGAACGCAAATCTCGGTAAAGGTTTGGAATTTTAAACTCTTGTAGGAGGGTAAGGTGGAGTTCGCTCAAAAATTGGTCGTGTTGGTTTTGTAGCTGTATTTAGGAGCGTTTGTGATGCTTAAAGTTGTTGCTTTACTAAAGTTTATAGGTTTAGTTGGTTCACTGGGACAACAAAAAGGCAGGGTGTAACAAAGTAAAAAAGCCATGTGTAAATTCCGTTATTTGAAATTTAGAATTTAATATATAAGTTTGGTGAGGCTAAATTGGTGTAGTTGCAATTTGAGTACACACGTCTCTTTTACCGAACGTTATCACCCAACCTTAAATTACTTAGAACTTTATTTGGGAGTATTTTTGAGTTTGTAGGTTGTTGAATCAATTTGCGCCACGCACGCCAACGCACGGCAAAAAATAATAAGTTGAGTTGGTTCTCAGGAACTTTAGGTTGAGTTCTTGGTTTTGGGGTTTTTGAATATTCTCAGGGATATCTGGTTTTAAATGTTATGGAGTTTTTTGAGATTTGAATTAGCTAAGTTGTTTTGTTATTCTGGTCAGTTGGTTTTTTAGCATGTAGCAAAAGGTTTGGAGGTTTACGTTCTATTTAGCCGCCATCTTCCTGTCTCTCGAACGCAAATCTCGGTAAAGGTTTGGAATTTTAAACTCTTGTAGGAGGGTAAGGTGGAGTTCGCTCAAAAATTGGTCGTGTTGGTTTTGTAGCTGTATTTAGGAGCGTTTGTGATGCTTAAAGTTGTTGCTTTGTAAAAGTTTAGGGATTTGGTTGGTTCTTTTGTACAACAAAAAGGCAGGGTGTAACAAAGTAAAAAAGCCATGTGTGAATTCCGTTATTTGAAATTTAATATTTAATATATAAGTTTGGTGAGGCTAAATAGACTAAGCAGTACTATAGGTACACATGTCTTTTTTACCAAACGTTACCAGCTATTTTAAAGACAGCACATGCAAACTATTGAGCAGTTTATTAAAGATTTAGAAAACGAAAATTTGGACAAATTCGGATTTTCAGAAAATCTGTATGCAGGAAATAGTAGGGAAAGTATCATCCGAAAACATAACTTATTGACTTATCTTGAAAAAATGAAATCTTTAAGACCTAAGTTCTTGCTACTTGGAGAAGCCCCTGGTTATAAAGGCTGTAGGTTGACTGGAGTTCCATTCACAAGCGAAAAGATATTAGCCAATCATTCATTTTTTAAGGACTCTGGTTTTGAGTTTATAAATGAAAAGTTGGAAAGTGAACAATCAGCCACAATAGTTTGGAATGTATTGCAGGACTTAAAAAGCAAACCGTTAATTTGGAATATCTTTCCGTTCCACCCCTATGATGGAACTAATTACTATACAAACCGAACCCCAAGCGGAAATGAATTAGAATTAGGGAAAAAGTATCTGATTAAATTGCTTGAAATTTTTGAAATAGACATAATTGCAGCAGTCGGGAGAAAACCAGAATCAAAATTAGAAGATATTGGAACTAAATATAAGTATGTCAGACACCCTGCAAATGGAGGAAAAAATAAATTCGTTGATGGAATTAATGAAATAGTTGAAGAATTATGAAATTTAACTACTTGACATACGAAAAACTTAAGGGTGACGCTGAAAAATTTTCAGTAGGTGAAAATGATTCTTATATTAAAACATATCCCGAGTTTTTAAAGTATTTTACCTCATTGGAAAGAATCGAAATACACCATCTTATTATTTCCAGTCATTTCGTATATGGTTGGATGCCAACTATTATTCATTTAGAAATAAGAGATATTGACCAAGTTTTATTATTGCTTAACGCTGTAAAATCGGGACAAACCTTGAATCGGGAAGAAATCGAAAAATTAAAGTCATGTATTAATAATTCAATGGTAGGACTTTCAAAGCTTTTGCACTTTATTAATCCAGCAGAATATGCGATTTGGGATAGTCGGATTTTCAAATACATAACTGCCAAAAAATCTCAATATGGGATTGATAAAGCTGAAAACTATCTTGACTATCTGGGAAAAATGAAAGAAATATCAAACCACGAGAATTATTTATTTTTACATAATATGATTGAAAAACATTTTAATTATTCGTTGACTCCAATGAGAGCAATTGAGATTTTAATGTTTGAGACTGATAGGAAAAATAGTAATTAAATAAAAAACAGCTGGTAACACTTAGCCTCTAATGTAGGGTTGCTTGCACACCCTACACATTGGAGGATTTGTTGAACTAAACAATATTCCAGCAACAATTTGGTAAAATGTTGTATATGTGTTATTTATACGTAGTGGTTTTAATCGTATTTTTTAAGCTTTGGTATTGGATTTTAGCAGTGATATTATAGCCATTTTCCTGAGTAATTATTGCATTAAAATAACTTATTGAATACATTATTGTTTTTTTACGAATTTAATTAGGCTTTTACTGGTTTATGCACAATGTTTTTTACCAACCAAACATACTTTTCCCATTTACACGATAGAGGTGTATTATTTAATATTGATATATGGTTGTTGCCGAATAAAATCAGCAAACAGGAGGAGCTCTTTTTCTGGAATAAGATTTTATCAATTCCAGTTCACCACCACAATCTTTACAATGTATTAAAGAGCGTTTTCCAAATTTAAGTTCTACTACCTGCGCTCTTGAAAGCTTAATGGTATTGATTTTTACCATTAAGTCATTACGTAACAAGGCCAGGCATTTTGTTTTGTTTCTGGAGCCTAAAAATCCCAGGTGTCTGATACGTCTAAAATAAGGAGGAACGATATGTTCAATAAATCTTTTTAAGAATTCAACACCGGTAATAGTCTGCGTTACTGTTTTGTAGTTATCTTTTCTGTTGCACCATTTAAAAGTAACATGAGTATCAGTAACTTTTAAAATACGCGCATTGGAGATAGCTACCCGGTGTGAGTATCTACCCAAATATTCGACAATAGAAAGAGGCGATCCAAAGGCTTGTTTAGCATATACTACCCAAGGTTCCGGGATCAAATCTTGAGGTACAAACTTATTGATTTTACCCTGTTGTTTAAGTTTACGCAGCTTTTTGGCAAAAATGGCACTAAACTTATCTGACATTTGTTTCACATCGAATAGAAAGTCACCATTGCTTTTGGTTGTTTTCCATTTACCATTTTTATCAATACCCCCAGCAGGAATAATATAATGCACATGGGGATGATATTTAAGTTGCTGATCCCAGGTGTGCAGAATGGCAATGGCCCCAGGCTGTGCCCCAAGAAGCTTAGTGTCTTTGGCAAAATGACAAATAGTTTCCCATGATTTTTCAAACAAAAGGTTGTACATGGTTTCTCTGTTAAACCGGAAGAGTTCCAATAGTAAATGCGGAACCGTAAACACCACATGATAATACTTAACCGGGAGCAGATCTTGTTTACGATCATCAATCCAAAGTTCTTTATCGATCCCCTGACACCTTGGACAATGTCTGTTTCTGCAACTGTGCATCACATAATGCACCGAACCACAAGAAGAGCATGCCAAAACCGAACCTCCTAGTTCAGGAGTTCTGCAAGAAGCTAAAGCCTTAAGCACTTTAAGTTGGTTTTTGGTAAGTCCTCTTGTTTTTAATAATTGCGGTAGAAACCTACGAATGATATCTCCAATGGAGTTTTGATCATACATTGGGATACATTTTTGATAAGGGACTAAAACCAGCATTAGGCGCAGATTGAGCAATATGCAGATACATCATCGTAGTTCGAATTTCAGCATGGCCCATCTGATTTTTAACACTGACAATATCCAGTCCCATTTCTAACAGATGGGTGGCATAACTATGTCGGAGTGTATGTATACAAACGGGTTTATTGATACCTGCTTTTTTAACAGCAGCTCTAAAAGCATGTCTTACGCCTGTTTGGCTTAGTTGCTGCCCCCTGATTTTACCATTAAACACCCATGTTTGAGGACAGACGGTTTGAAAATATTTGTGAAAGCCCCGAATGGTAAGAGAAGACATTGGAACATAGCGATCTTTTTTGTGTTTTGATTGTCGAATGTGTATTTGTTTACGGTCAAAATCCAGATCAACAATCTTAAGATTGATAACTTCAGAAATACGAAGTCCACAGTCATATATGACTGCAAATAAGACTTTGTGTTTTAAAAGTTTAGGTGTATTTAATAAAGTTTTAATTTCCTTTTGTGATAAAACAACAGGTAATGCCTTACTGCTTTTAATAGAAGGAAGAGCCAGATAAAGTTCTTTGTTTTTGAACATGGTAAACATGGTTCTTAAACCATAAACCAGATGTTTAAAAGAGCTTTTGCTTGGCTTTTCATTGAGTTGAAGTTCGAATAAATACTCTTCCATTTGGTCAATGGATAGCTCCAGAGGAGAACTGTTAAAATGCAGTACCATTTTAGAAATCTGCATCAGATAATTACGGGTGCAGGATTCAGACTTTCCTGCAATGGTGTATTTACGCAAAAATTGTTCGCTGATTAATTTAAACTCAGGCACAGCTTTAACAGCTTGCTGTAGGTAAGATTCTCTACTCATTATATTTATGTTTAAAATTAATAATGGTAGAAGATGTAATTATCTTACGATTTTTGTTAGTTTTAGCCTAAGCTCCCGCTCTGCGGGTTTAGTTCAACAAAGTATATAAAACATAAGGGCGACAGTGGTTTACGAAACTTTTGTGCATATAATCAAGTCCGCCAAATCTGCGATTTGACGAATTGTTTAATTAGTTTAAATTTGTGTCAATTCGCAAATTTGGCTACGTGCAAACTTGATAGGAAAGTGTTTCAAATCTCTTACGTTTCATATACGTGGCCGTTGTAGCGCATATCCACAAGACCCGACACGAAATATGAAATATATTAAACTAAATAAGAATTGGAATGCTGAGCCAAACGCTCCTGACCCAGTTGTATCAAAAACAGATGAAGGAATAGAATTGACTTTTTTGCTCAATCCTTTTGTATACCAACATATAGATGATGATGACACAGGTACTCTTGAGTTTTTTGATGTTTATGCCTACAGATTAGGTTCGACTAATGACGAAGGATATTTCCGCGGTCAATTTAGATTTAAAAATGAACAACTACCTTGGGGTGAATTTTATGAGTTAATTGATTCAAAATGGAAAAAAGATTTTCCTGATGATAAGGTGATACTAGATGATTCTATTAAAAAAAGTAAACTTAGACATTTTATCTTTTTTCTTAGAGATGAAACATTTGAATGTTTAGCTCTTGATTACCATTTTACATTCACGGACAAAATATCAGATGAACTTGAAAAAAAATATCCAAAAGGATACTTGAATCATTACTTTGCAATGTTTGCTTCTCAGTTTGACAAGCCGACTCTTGATAATTATAAAACCTACACTGATTTGTATATTCAAATGGAAGGTAAAGATGAGTTCGTTGATTTAAAAAAAGAACTTAAAATTATAAAAACGAATAATGACCTTGATTCTTATCTGAAAATCGCCAATTATTTTGAGATTGAAAATTTTGGGATTGAGCAGTTGAATGAAATGATTAAAGTAATAGAGACATATAAGATTGATAATAAATAAAATACGACGCTACAACAATATGTATAGTGCATGCGGGTTTCAGCGTTTTTCGAGCATTCGTGGCTCGTAAAAAAAGTTGGTGTAAACTGACAGGAAATCGCTTCGTAATCTCGCACGACACCATACATTTAACATTGTGTTTCATTATAAGACCACCGTACAAATGCAAAATGATTAATAAAATGAAAATTCCAAAGATAAAATTGATAACCCAACCAGAAACCGAAGATGCAAAAGATGCGGTTGGATATGAATGGAATGAAATTGCAGGAACAAGACATTATCTCGGAGGGACACCTGACGGACTTGAGGAAAAGGATTATCCTATTTGTGATAGTTGTGGAGAAAAAATGACTTTTTATGCACAGGTTGACTCAATTGGAGATAAATATGATTTGGCAGATTGCATGGTGATTCACAATTTTGTATGCTTTGATTGTTTTGAGGTTAAATGTCAATTGACACAAACCATTGCTTAAAGTTGCGGACTTATTAAAAAAAAGATTGATTGATGTCAGACTATTTGAAAATTGAACCAAATCTTTAAGAAATTAAATGACTGATATAGAAATAAAAGATAAGATATTAGAGATTTTCAATTCAGAAAGGAAAAATCCTTCAGCTGATTTTAACGAATCACACTTTATGGATTTTCTGACTTATCGAGCTCATCCTAAAAACACGATAAAGAATTCATTTAGAGGTGTAAGAAAATATTATCGATTTATGGATAAACTGGAACTAGAATTTGGAATTTGTTTTTCGCTTCAAGATTTAGACAAATATTATAGTGTTGACCAATTGTGTAAAAAGGTACTTGACAGAATCAAGAAAGGAAAAGGCAATAACATGATTCTAAAGAGGAGACTTGAAGAAAAAGAGAAGTACTATTTTGAAATTGCATTAATTCTGATTCTAGGAGGTGTTTATTATTGGCAAGGTATTAACTGGATTTCAATTCTGCTTACTATTGGATTTGGGATTGTAATATATTGGATTTTAAGCAGTAAATTATACAGTAAGAAACATGATAAGAAACTTGCTGATAGAATATTAGATAAGAAATAACGAAAACACAACAATGTGTATAGTGCACAAGGGTTTCAGAGGTTTTCGAGCGGTATCTCCCGCTTCAACTTTGGGTGGTAATTTGACAGGTTTGAAGCCCGAAATCCCTTACGACACCATACACTCAACGTTGCTAACTATTGAAATGAAGAAAACAACATCTATTATATTGATATCTCTAATGTTCTTATTAGAAAGTTGTATAACCAATAATCTATTAATGTACAAACATAAAAGACATGTGCATGAATTTAATAGAATACAGGAAAATAATTCATTTGTATTAAGACATAATATTAAGAAACAAGAACCTAGAGCGACAAATTTTGACTATTGGCATATTTTCGAAATAGAAGTATTGGATAGTGCAAAATTTAAAAACAAAGCCTATGTAGATTTAAGCGTTGATACTTTAATTGTTAGACCAAGATATTATAGATTTATTCCATTAAGTTTAAAGAAAGAAAATAATATAATTGTTGGTAAAATCTATATTGAAAATTGGAACAATGATGAAATAAATTTGAAAGAAAATATTACGATAAATGATATACTCAGAAATAAAAAGTTGAGACTCAAAGGAACAAGAACTTTTACTAGATAAAAAACAACAGTTAGCAACACGCCATGTAATTTAAAGGCAGATTAGCTGTAATTTGGGAGTTTGGTTCCCGCAGGTTGTCTTTGTCCATGCGGACAAAGACGCAGTCCGCAGACTGCCTCAAAATTAATGGCAAACGTTGAACGAAAGCTCCTGATGGAGCTAACTAGAATTTCGTAACTTACTGTAGTATAAATAAAAACATTAAGTTATGAAAAAAAAAGTTTATTAGCTCAATACGAGCAAGAAATGCGTTTGCGCAATTATAGCGAACGAACCATTAATACCTACACTAAATTTTTAAGACGCTTATCTGCCTACTACAAACTTTCCCCAGATCAGTTAACCAGAAGTGAGGTAAAAGACTTTTGTTACTATATGATTCAAGAACAAAAGTTATCACCCATTAATGTCAATCAAATGATAAGTGCCTGGAAGATCTTACAGGTTGATATATTTGGCAAAGAATGGGAGTCAATACGAATCAAACGTCCTCGAACAAAAAAGGCATTACCAGTTGTTTTATCTCAGCAAGAAGCCTATGAATTAGTAAATGCCTTAGACAATTTAAAACACAGGACGTTATTAATGCTTACATATTCGAGCGGACTACGAAGGGAAGAAGTGTTAAGTTTAAAGCCAGGATCCATTGATTCATCACGTAAAATAATACGTGTTAAAGGTAAAGGCAACAAAATAAGGGAAGTTCCCATATTTGACGAGTTAATAGAACAACTTCGGTTTTATTATAAGCATTATCGCCCGGCAGAATACCTATTTGAAGGCAGAATAAGAGGTGAAAAATATTCAGAAACAAGTTTTCTTAAAGTAGTAAAACGATCGGCTCAAAAAGCAGGAATAAAACAAAAGTCCGTAACCATTCATTCCTTACGTCATAGCTTTGCCACTCATATGTTAGAACGTGGAGTCAATTTGAAGAGACTTCAATTAATGATGGGACACAGTTCTTTAAAAACCACGTCAGGGTATTTGCATCTGGTACATCCATATTACGGAGAGGTTCCTAATTTACTTCATCCCTTAAGCCATGAGTAAACAATCAGAAAACCAACGATACAGATTGGAAGTATCAGATGTAATAGAAGCTTGTTATGACGAGCTTTATAAAAATTACAACGTTACTTATGAACAAGATAAAGTACTCAATGCTCTTTTACGATGCAGAACATCTCAGGCAGGAGGTCACATTATGGGTTGTAACCATTGCCAATATAAACAGCAGGCGTATAACTCTTGCAGAAATCGACATTGTCCCAAATGCCAGTATCTAAAACAGCAACAGTGGGTGGATAAGTTGCAGAGTCGATTGGTTCCTGGACGGTACTTTCATATTGTTTTTACCATTCCGGATACCTTGCATCCCTTGTTTTATATCAACCAGAAACAGTGTTATGATCTGCTGTTTCAATCAGCATCAGAAGCCCTGCAAAATGCAGGACGAAATCCAGAATTTCTTGGTGCTGAAGTAGGAGCATTATGCATAATGCATACATGGGGTCAAACATTGACCTATCATCCACATATTCATATGTTGGTACCAGCAGGAGGATTAAGTAGTGATGGAGCTGAGTGGGTTGCTTCCGGAAGAAAATTCTTTGTTCCCATAAAAGCTCTATCCGCTATGTTTAGAGGAATTCTAATGAAAAAACTCAAAAACTTACTGGAAAATGAGGTGCTAAATCTTCCATCTAATTATGAAGGCTTTAAGATTATGAAAGAAAAACTTTATGAAAATAGATGGAATGTATATAGCAAAAAAGCCTTTGGAGGAATGACTAGTGTATTAAAATATTTAGGAAGATACACTCATCGGGTTGCGATATCAAACAGCAGATTATTAACATTAACAGATAAAACCGTAAGCTTTAATTATAAGGATTATCGAACAGGATCCCGAAAGGCTATGCAGCTAAATACAGTTGAGTTTGTACGACGTTTTATCCAGCATGTGTTACCCAAAGGATTTTTTAAGATCAGATATATTGGCATATTTTCCACAGTTCAGATTCATGGAAAACGTGAACAAGTCATTTCATTGGTTGGCAAAATCATGTATCTATCTCGTTTGGAAGGCTTGTCAGCCTACGAAATACTGAAAGAAATAACAGGTAAAGATCCATCAATATGTCCGATATGTAAGCAGGGTATTATGGTGAAAATAAAAAGAATCACTCAACTTGAATGATTATAAGAACACAACGTTCTTTGCATTTTTAATCTATTTCAAATGTCTTTAAAAAAGGCACGATGGGAATGTTATGCTTTATGGTTTAGTAATATCGATCATTTTTATCAATCAGTATAATGAAAAACAATTCATACTTAAAAAGTCAACGAAAAGGTCTCCAAGTTACTGAAAGTAGCAGGAATGAATTGCCCATAGTTATAGCCGCCATCGTTCAACATAATTTTATCCTTAATAACCACTAAGTATATTCTATAAGTCTATTTTTACAATTAACGCTTTAATATTTTTATTATCTTGCTCCTGGTAAGGATAAAATCCTTATTAGTTGTGACCTATAGACCGTCTTTGGAAGTTTTGCTTTACTTAATTTGACTTGCAGTAGTCATTAAAAAGGGGGCTTATAAGTAAGGTAATATGGTTCAAAGTTGTTTCGGTGATACCGTTGAAAAGCTGGCTTTTCGGACGAGAGCCGTCCAAACAACTTTGAGAAGTTAGAATTAAATTAACAGAAAGTCAAGTCTGTAAATCATATTATCTTACCAATAAGCCAGAACAAAGATAAAAATGACTACTTTCAGTCCCGCAAACCGAACTCTCCCCATACCAATATAAAGAGAATACGGTTTATCTAAATTAAGTGAAAGCATAAGAATTCAAAGGGCAAGCCGGTCAACAGGGTCGCTGTTGGTAAAAACCAACAGCTCACAACATCAAATGATACGGCATTAAAACGCCGCATATTAATATCGTTGGGCGGCATTGAATTGGAGCTAGTAATATGAAAACAACTAAATTGATAATTGAATGAAAAAAGTCATTAACTTGATTCTTAATTACTGGTGGATAATTTTAATTTGTATCCTAACATTATATATTATTCTTGTAAGCATTTTGAATTGTCCCGAATTGACAAGAATTACAACTACAACCTTCAGTTATTTCAGTCAGATTATTGCGCCATTAGGAGTAATTTTAGGTCTGATTTTAGGATATCCATTACTAAAAAGAAAATTGATAGATAGCTATATAACTAACCAATTCGAAATTATTCATGAAAATAACAGAGTTTTAAGAAAAGAATGTCTTCGCCTAAAAGAAAAGTATCCAGTTAAGTATATTTCTCAAAGAATAAGTGAAGAATATTTAGAGACTGTTGTGACCGATTTAGAGAATTTGAATCGATTAGCAATTGACGCAAATCCTGATTCTTATAAATACTCTTATTTATTATTTAAGTCTTTGAAAAAGTTTAAAGAAGAATGGAAAATACATCAATTTGAGAATTATTATAATGAAACTATAAGTACATTCATATATAATCATCTGGATAATATTTATAATTACTCAAAGTCTATAGGCTTTGTTCCTGAAAATTCTAATATTAAAGTAAAACAAATATTAAATCCACGAATTGGAAAATATGTAATTGATAACAAGTACTATGAAATTGATGGATTTGACCAATCAATAACTTACAAAAAGGCATCAGCCTTATTAGTTCTATTCTACTATACAAATATTAGATGTTCAAGTATGGATAATGGGTTATTGTTTAAAAGTTGTTACAAATCAGCTCCTTCACCCAGTCCATTTGCTAGGATAATGCATAATCAGAAAATCTATATTCCTCTTATACTAAAAGGTGAATCAGATATTGGTGTTTTTATTCCTACACTAGTTTTTGTTGGTTATGAAAGAATAGAAACTACTCTATTGGAAAGTGGAATTTCAACTCATTATTTAGTTTGTCATTATGCTAATATTTCGCAGGTAGGTTTCGTTGAAGGTTGTATAAAAAGTAAGGAATCATTATCAGATTATAAAGACGCATATCTTGCAGAAACAGTAATTAGATTGGAAGATTTAAAAGACTTTAAAGTAAACAAAGAGAGTATTTCTTTTAAAATTAGTGAAAAAGACGCCATGAAATATTATGTAAATGTGAAAAATCATCTTTGTAAAAAAATGGATAATGAGATTTTTTAATAAAATAAATTGGAATAAAAACAACGACCGCCCAACATTTAGAATATAATAAATCACGCTGAGCCGAACAAAGTTCCTGCAGAGTATAGAGTGATTAATTATATTCGTTGTTGAACAGAACCGGGATAAGCGAGCCGTATCTATGGGGATTGATATGGATAAGGTTGCTTTAATGGATGAAGTGACCTTGTGAAATTTCAAAAAAATACATCATCTTTTGGGGTCAAATTAGTTTGGAATTTAATTCTAAACAATATTCTATTAAAAAACATTGTTTAGAGTATTTTTTTTGTTGACGTAAGGGTGTAGCAATCCCATTACACCAAAAATAGTGTTTACTAAATAGGATTACATTGGATTAATTTATGGTCAAATTTGGCATTAGGACTTCCCCTGACATCGGGCTTAAAAGAAGCCATTCTGCGCATGGTTCCTTTTTTGCATTTAGGACATTGATCATGAGGATGACCAAAGAGAAGAATAAATAAGTCCTGCCATGGTATCCCTTTACGAGACACAGGTGCATTTACATCAAGAACCTCCCTGATGATTTGCAGACATAATTTTTTCTTAGAAGCACCCAAAATACCATAATGCCTTATTTTCATAAAGCCAGGAGGTAAGATGTGGATAGCAAATCTTCTTAAAAATTCGAATAAAGAAAGTGACATCACCTCTATCTTTGAATTTTTATAGTTAAGCCATGCGAAAGCAACCTCTTTGTCATCCACCGTTTTAATGCGCTGGTTGCTAATGGCCACTCGGTGCGTGTAACGTCCCAGATAGTCAATAACTTGTTTGGCATTATACATGGGAAGCTTGGCATATACCACCCATTTGTTTTTATAAAAAGGGTGCAAGTATTTGCGCTTAGGATCAAAAGGTGTTTCTAAAACAAGCTCCCCTTTGTTGTACAGGTTAATCAAAGCATCACAGAATTTGCCTCTAAAAACAGCACTTAACGCTTTAACAGGATAAAGAAATTTACCATTGCTTTTGGTGTTTTTCCATTTATTAGCCTGTGTTAAACCACCACCAGGAACAATGCAGTGGACATGAGGATGTAAAGCCAGATTCTGTCCCCATGTATGCAGGATTGCAATCATTCCGGTTTGAGCACCTAAGTGTTTGTGGTCATTGGCAAATTGTTGGATAGTATCCCATGCCGCCCTAAACAATAGGTTATATATTGTTTTAGGATGATCTATAAACAATGTGTTAAGTTGTTCGGGAATAGTAAATACAACATGGAAGTACATCACAGGTAAAAGATCAGCTTCCCGGTCAATAATCCAGCGTTCTTTTTTTAGACCGTTGCATTTAGGACAATGTCTGTCTCGACAGCTATTGTAAGAATAATGCTCGTGAGCACAATCAGGATTATCACATTTATCCTGATGGTATCCCAAAGCCACAGTTCTGCATTGTGACAAGTTGGTAAATACCTTTTTTTTGTGAGCATTTAAATGACCAGCTTCAATAAGAGGCTGTTTGTGTTCACGAATGATATCTCCAAGTTCAAATCTGATATTCTGGCGAAGCACTACTGTATTTTATCTAAAGGAGATTCCAGGTTTTCAGGATTTTGTAAATTATCTAGTTGCAGGTACATCATTGTTGTTCTGATGTCATCATGCCCCATTAGTTTTTGAATGGTAACAATGTTTACTTTCATGGCTAACAGGTGAGAAGCGAAAGCATGTCTAAGAGAATGTGGTGTAAGATGTTTGGTAATCCCGGAACGCTCCAAAGTATATTGAAATCCCCATTTAATAGCTTCTTCACTATAAGGCTTGCCTTTATATTTTCCATTAAATAGGTATTCAATGGGTTTGTGCTTTATAAGATATTGTTTTAATTCCGGAACCAAAGTTTTGGCAAGGATGGTGTATCGATCCTTATTACCTTTGCTGTCTTTTATGAAGATGCGATGGTTTTTAAAATCGAGGTGTTCAATTTTGAGATTGATTACCTCGCTACGCCTTAGTCCTGCAGAGTAAATGACTTTAAGCAGAAGCTTGTGTTTTTCGCTTTTTGCTGCATTAAAAAGTCGTAGTACTTCTCTTCCAGAAGGTATCACAGGTAAATATTTAGTGGCTTTAGGGTAAGGAATGTCTCCAATAATGTCAGTGCGCTTGTAAATGCTTTTGTACATATAACGCAAACCTTGAAGATAGTTTCGGATGGTGGCACGACTTAATTTTTGTTTTTCCTTGAGGAATAATAGAAAATCATAAATATCCTGTTCATCAAGATCGTTCGGTAGCTTACCAGGAAAAAAGGAACAAAGTAATGAAGTAGAACGCATGTAGTTGGCTATGGAACTATTAGAGAAGTGTTCAACTTCCATTCTTACATGCAGCGTGTGTAATAACTCTTTAACACTCGTTGGTGTTACTGAATTTTTTTTTCATATTTAATATTTATTTAAAATGAGAATTGTAAACCAAAAGTACGGTTTTTAATGAACTAAGCTTCCTTCATCTACCGACGAAGGAGGTTTAGTTCAACAATAAATATACGTAATGCGGGGCGATGTGAGTAATTTAACTTTTGTACATTTATTAAAATTTTTAACGTTTTGATAAGGAAGTGTCTTTAAATCCCGCACTACGCATATTCGAGCCGTTGGCACCAATAATAAAAAGACCGAAATACTAATAGACAATGTTGAAAATATTTAAATCCATAACATTTTGGACACTCTTAACAGGATTCCTTTTGACAGGTATCTTGTGGTATATACAAATGTGGACAGAACCCATACCACCATATCCATTTCCTTTTAATAAAAGTGAGGCATTAGGTGTCTTATACAAAAAGAATTTATGGGATAATAAAATTCAGATTGGTATTATTATTGGTGTTTTGTTATTTGTAATTCAATTATTATTAGCCACATATCCTAAATATAGGAGGAATAAAAAGTGGGTGAAATCGTATTTAGAGCACATAATATTTGAAAAATTTCAAGGAGATTTGGAACATACAAGAATTACAGTATTTAATATTAAACCTGGTTATTCAATATTGCATAAATATATTTGGAAGTGTTTCTTTAAAAATCTTATTACTCATATTCAAAAAGGGCTTTTTCTTTGTCAGGTAAAATTAATTCCAAATCCGTTCAAAGACTATCTAGTTATTTATACTCGAAGAAGCAATCCGCATGAAGTAGGCACTAGTACATATTTCCCCATTGCCTCAAGTCCAGAAGAAGTTTGCGGAATTGCTTCTCATTCTTTATATATTGGCAGACAATATGAATCTGAAACTAATAGCATTAAGGATATAAACATAAGAGATTATAAAAAAATAGATGACATTCCTAATAGAAATAACAGAAAGAGAGTCAGTGATTATATGTCCGCAAATAAAATAGAAGATTATAATAAGCTAAGAAGCTTGCATCGACTCTCGAATAATGTTTGGGCGAATCCGATTTATGGCAAAAATGAAAAGGCTTGGGGTGTAATAGTGATAGATAACGAATCAGATGGAGTTTCTGTTTTTCAGAATATTAATAAAGACTTGATATCCTATGCTCGTATTTTGGAAATGAGTTTAATTCATATAAACTAAAACTATGAGAACATTAATAGTAAAAAAATCCGATACGTCATCACCATTAATAAATGTTGACGATTCTATGATTCCGGCATCTGACTTTCCTTATTATGTTCAAATTGAAGGTGATAATAAAAAATTAACATTTGAGTTCATAAATAAATCAGAAAGACAGACTAATTATGAGGATAAATATTTTATTCTAAGTTTTGGTAAAGTTTCAGGTAAAATATATAGACTTGAACTAAAGGATAACTCATATCTTAACAAGAATAGAATTAAATTAGTTAAGCATGCAATCATTGATAAATATTCAGGAAACAATCGTTTTAAAAGCAATATAAAATGGTTTTTTGATATTGTGAAAAATATCTATGAAAATGATGAATTAATTACTGGTGCCAACAATGTATATACAAAATAGGCGAAATAGTAGTAAATTCAAGGGTTGTAGCCCGCTTTATCTTCTCAACGGTTTGATATGTTTGAAGCCCGCAATCGCCTACTTTGCATATACTCAACGTTGTGCTTCATGCAGGAAAAGCATCCGTAACAAATAAAACATGTTAAGAATATTTAGAAAATCAAATAAAAAAGCAGTGAAGGATATTGTTGAAAAAGACATTGTTCCTGTTGAGAAAGACGAATTGAATATTGAAACGTGGCGGATTTCAAAAAAGTCAGCTTATGACCAATTTGAAAATGAGATTTATACTATACTTGAAAAAGAGTCAATAAAAATAAAAGAAATTGACCAAGGTTATGATTACAAATGCATGACTATTGGAGGGATAAATGTATATAGCTTATCTTCAATTGGAGATAACTATGAAGGATGGTGTACATTTAGTCTACATAAAAAATCAAAAATCGGATTGGATGTTGCATATTCAATTTCTGAAACAAGCAACACTCCAGTGATTGCAATTTTAAGGTATGACAGTGATGATTATATTTGGGGGTATATGCTTTTTGAAAAGGGAAAATTAGTTGATAAGTTTTGTAATATACCTGACAAAGTTGGACTAATTCCTGAAGATTATATAGGCAATGCTGAGGTAATTCATGATTTATTTAAGGTCGGAATTAAAAAGGTAAAGTATCATTTAAAACAAGTTGAAGGCTTTAATGATAATCTTGAAATGCAAAGGGGGTTTTGTGATTTGCTTGGAATTAGTAAGAAAAGTAATTTTAGTAAATCAATTTACGTGATTGAAAAAGGAGTAAATGATTAATGCACGAAAGCACAACAATATATATACAAAATAGGCGAAATAGTAGTAAATTCAACGGATGTAGCCCGCTTCGAAATCGTAACGGTTTGATAAGTTTGAAGCCCGCAATCGCCTACTTTGCATATACTTACCGTTATGGGCAATTGAAGACCCTCATCAGGACAAATAAATTCTAATCTATTTGAGGAATGATATTCTTAAAAAATAAAATAAACAGTGTATATGCTTTTGGTTTTATTCAATCAGAAATGTTTGTGTTATCTGATAGTAAAATTGATAGCATAAATACAATAATTGCTGATAATCCTAAATTAGGAAGTTATCAGATAAAGATAAATAATAATACATTATTTTATCAGAAGTTCAATTCTCATATAGTAGAAGTAACATCATCTAAAATAAATAAATATGAAGATGATTATGCTTATTTGTCAAGTGGATTTTTTATTGATAATCATTTATTTATTACGAATAGGAGAACAAAAACTTATTTTGAAATAGGAAATGAAGAAATCAAAGACTTAGGATTTTATATAAAAAATAAGTTTGTATTAGATAGTAAATATTACATTGATTTATCTAATAAATCGACAATAATTATATTTGGGAATCTAATAGATGGAGGATTTGAATTATGGCATTCAAATCTAATCCCGTATGTTTCCAAAGAGATAAAGAACAATAGAAACAGGATTGTTCCCAATAAAGTAAAGGGAAAAATATTAGGTTACAAGAATACAATTGCAGTTTCGTTTGAAGGAAAAGAAATCATTGGTTTGGATATTGAAAATGGAAATCTAAAATGGAAACTTCAATTACCAGAACGAGCTGCCGATAGATTTATACAAAGGAAAGACAAAATTTATACATTAAGCAAAACAACACTTTGGGAGATCGATATTGAAAATGGTAATATAACACGAACATTAGATTTTTCTGAAATTTACGAAAGACAATATAATGATTGTCCCGGTTATATACACATTAATAATAAAAAAATCTTCATTGAATTTTTGTACAAATATGATAAGTTGTTAATTGTTGATTTAAATGATTTTTCGTTGGATACCTCAATAATAATAGAAACTAATGCTTTTTTAAGAGTTGGCGAGAATGATACTATTTGGCATGAAAATCAACTTTACCAAAGAGATATTCAGACAAATACATTATATGTTTTTGGAGAGGAATAAATCATAAAGAAAATAAATAACCAACTGCCCATAACAGCAAATGATAATTAAGGGCTGGTTTGAAGCTATTTGGGAGTTTTGTAATCCGCATTAACTTTGGTATAGCTGGAAAATAAAGTAGTCCGCATTCCAGCCCCGTAATTATATTTGTATCGTTAGCGGGCATTAGCACTGCGAGCCAATAAGACAAAACTGCATGATAAGAAAGATTCAAATATTACTATTTCTACTTGTACTGATTTCATGTAAAAATGAAGTCGGTGATAGAATTCAAATTAATGGATATGGAATAACTGATTCTTTAACAAAAGATTTTAAACAAATTGATAAATATCTTGACAGACCTTTTGGTAGAGCGATACTAATTAATGACCCAAGATTTGAAGTATCAACAATTGATAAATTTATTTATAGTATTCATTATTCACCACTTACAGATTCCGAATTCAAAAAGATAAGAGAACAAATAATTCGATTGCTTAACCGTGAACCAATTCATAATAAGGAAATAACTCATTCTGGAATAAAAATAATTGGAGATGAGTTATTTTGGAGAGATTCGATATCTGGTGATGAGATTTCCATAGGCATTGATTATAGAAAAGATTCTGCATATTCATTGTGGATATATAATTCAAAAGTTACTGATTCTCTATCAAGGATTTATATACCAGATTATGACACTGCTGATATTGAATATAAAATCATGGAGTTTGAATAAAAAAAAATACATTATGCAAAATATTGACACTGACAAAGTGATTAAAGTATCTTATGAAATACCAAAGTTCATAATGATAGTTGTTGTTGTTATTTTCATTTGGATACTAATTTCAGGATTAGTTGGATTGTTTAATCATGATTTTAGCTTTTTCAGCATAATCTCTTTGCTATTTGTATTTGTAGCAATTTACATGATTAGTATTTTAACACATTTAGCTAATGTCGAACTAAATGAAAATTTCCTTTATCTAAAAGGTATTCTATTTTCGCAAAAAATCGAATTATCAAAAATTGTATCAATTAAACAAAAGTGGGGATTACGTAAAAATTATGAACCCTTGATTTTTATAAAAACTAAAAATAATAATCATATCATTAAAAGGTTTTATTTGATTCCCAATAATTATTCATACGATAAAAAAGTTGGGGATGATATTTATAGCTTATTAAATGAAGCTATATTGAAAGCAAAGAATAATAACGCCCGCTAACACTTAGCCTCTAATGTAGGGTTGCTTGCACACCCTACACATTGGAGGATTTGTTGAACTAAACAATATTCCAGCAACAATTTGGTAAAATGTTGTATATGTGTTATTTATACGTAGTGGTTTTAATCGTATTTTTTAAGCTTTGGTATTGGATTTTAGCAGTGATATTATAGCCATTTTCCTGAGTAATTATTGCATTAAAATAACTTATTGAATACATTATTGTTTTTTTACGAATTTAATTAGGCTTTTACTGGTTTATGCACAATGTTTTTTACCAACCAAACATACTTTTCCCATTTACACGATAGAGGTGTATTATTTAATATTGATATATGGTTGTTGCCGAATAAAATCAGCAAACAGGAGGAGCTCTTTTTCTGGAATAAGATTTTATCAATTCCAGTTCACCACCACAATCTTTACAATGTATTAAAGAGCGTTTTCCAAATTTAAGTTCTACTACCTGCGCTCTTGAAAGCTTAATGGTATTGATTTTTACCATTAAGTCATTACGTAACAAGGCCAGGCATTTTGTTTTGTTTCTGGAGCCTAAAAATCCCAGGTGTCTGATACGTCTAAAATAAGGAGGAACGATATGTTCAATAAATCTTTTTAAGAATTCAACACCGGTAATAGTCTGCGTTACTGTTTTGTAGTTATCTTTTCTGTTGCACCATTTAAAAGTAACATGAGTATCAGTAACTTTTAAAATACGCGCATTGGAGATAGCTACCCGGTGTGAGTATCTACCCAAATATTCGACAATAGAAAGAGGCGATCCAAAGGCTTGTTTAGCATATACTACCCAAGGTTCCGGGATCAAATCTTGAGGTACAAACTTATTGATTTTACCCTGTTGTTTAAGTTTACGCAGCTTTTTGGCAAAAATGGCACTAAACTTATCTGACATTTGTTTCACATCGAATAGAAAGTCACCATTGCTTTTGGTTGTTTTCCATTTACCATTTTTATCAATACCCCCAGCAGGAATAATATAATGCACATGGGGATGATATTTAAGTTGCTGATCCCAGGTGTGCAGAATGGCAATGGCCCCAGGCTGTGCCCCAAGAAGCTTAGTGTCTTTGGCAAAATGACAAATAGTTTCCCATGATTTTTCAAACAAAAGGTTGTACATGGTTTCTCTGTTAAACCGGAAGAGTTCCAATAGTAAATGCGGAACCGTAAACACCACATGATAATACTTAACCGGGAGCAGATCTTGTTTACGATCATCAATCCAAAGTTCTTTATCGATCCCCTGACACCTTGGACAATGTCTGTTTCTGCAACTGTGCATCACATAATGCACCGAACCACAAGAAGAGCATGCCAAAACCGAACCTCCTAGTTCAGGAGTTCTGCAAGAAGCTAAAGCCTTAAGCACTTTAAGTTGGTTTTTGGTAAGTCCTCTTGTTTTTAATAATTGCGGTAGAAACCTACGAATGATATCTCCAATGGAGTTTTGATCATACATTGGGATACATTTTTGATAAGGGACTAAAACCAGCATTAGGCGCAGATTGAGCAATATGCAGATACATCATCGTAGTTCGAATTTCAGCATGGCCCATCTGATTTTTAACACTGACAATATCCAGTCCCATTTCTAACAGATGGGTGGCATAACTATGTCGGAGTGTATGTATACAAACGGGTTTATTGATACCTGCTTTTTTAACAGCAGCTCTAAAAGCATGTCTTACGCCTGTTTGGCTTAGTTGCTGCCCCCTGATTTTACCATTAAACACCCATGTTTGAGGACAGACGGTTTGAAAATATTTGTGAAAGCCCCGAATGGTAAGAGAAGACATTGGAACATAGCGATCTTTTTTGTGTTTTGATTGTCGAATGTGTATTTGTTTACGGTCAAAATCCAGATCAACAATCTTAAGATTGATAACTTCAGAAATACGAAGTCCACAGTCATATATGACTGCAAATAAGACTTTGTGTTTTAAAAGTTTAGGTGTATTTAATAAAGTTTTAATTTCCTTTTGTGATAAAACAACAGGTAATGCCTTACTGCTTTTAATAGAAGGAAGAGCCAGATAAAGTTCTTTGTTTTTGAACATGGTAAACATGGTTCTTAAACCATAAACCAGATGTTTAAAAGAGCTTTTGCTTGGCTTTTCATTGAGTTGAAGTTCGAATAAATACTCTTCCATTTGGTCAATGGATAGCTCCAGAGGAGAACTGTTAAAATGCAGTACCATTTTAGAAATCTGCATCAGATAATTACGGGTGCAGGATTCAGACTTTCCTGCAATGGTGTATTTACGCAAAAATTGTTCGCTGATTAATTTAAACTCAGGCACAGCTTTAACAGCTTGCTGTAGGTAAGATTCTCTACTCATTATATTTATGTTTAAAATTAATAATGGTAGAAGATGTAATTATCTTACGATTTTTGTTAGTTTTAGCCTAAGCTCCCGCTCTGCGGGTTTAGTTCAACAGCCGGTCATAAAACATTGCGCGGATAGTGCTAAATTTGAACAATATGACATTTAATCAACGGCAGCAACGGCTTGATACGAAAGAGCTTCGAAATGCGCAACGTTTCATACCGGCGAACCGTTATCACCCAACCTTAAATAATTCATGGATGTTTTTTGGGAGTATTTTTGAGTTTGTAGGTTGCTGAATCAATTTGCGCCACACACGGCCAACACACGGTAAAAATCAATGAGCTAAGTTGGTTCTTAGGAACTTTAGGTTGGGTTCAGGTTTTTGGGGTTTAGGATTAGCTAAGTTGGTTTGTTATTCTGGTCAGTTGTTTTTTTGCATGTAGTAAAGGTTTAGATGTTTACGTTCTTTTATACAGCCATCTTCCTGTCTCTCGAACGCAAATTTTGGTAAAAGCCTGGATGTTTAAACACATTAAATAATTTTAGGTGAGATGCACTCAAAAATAGTACGTGTTGGTTTTGTAGCTGTATTTTGACACTTTTTTTTGTTTGTTGTAATTTGGAGATGCAGTTGTTTGTACTTGTTTTATAAAAGTTTAGGGAGTTGGTTGGTTCTTTTGTACAACAAAAAGGCAGGGTGTAACAAGGCAAAAAAGCCATGTGTAAATTACGTTATTGAAAGTAAGAATTAAATATATAAGTTTGGTAAGGCTAAAGTGGTGTAGTTGTAATTTGAATACACACGTCTCTTTTACCGAACGTTATCACCCAACCTTAAATACTTAAAACTTTATTTGGGAGAATTTTTGAGATTGTAAGTTGTTGAATCAATTTGCGCCACGCACGCCAACGCACGGTAAAAATCAATGAGTTAAGTTGGTTCTCCGGAATTATAGGTTTAGTTCTTGGTTTTTGGGTTTTTGAATATTCTCAGAGATGTCAGGTTTTAAATCTTAAGTGTTTTTTAGTGGTTAGGATTAGCTAAGTTGTTTTGTTATTCTGGTCAGTTGTTTTTTTGCATGTAGCAAAAGGTTTGGAGGTTTACGCTGTATTTAGCAGCCATCTTCCTGTCTCTCGAACGCAAATTTTGGTAAAGGTTTAGTTGTTTAAACACTTGCAAAAGGTAGAGGTGGAGTTCGCTCAAAAATGGTCCGTGCTGGTTTTGTAGTTGTATTTTGACAGTGATTTTTGTTTGTTGTAATTTGGAGATGCAGTTGTTTGTACTTCTTTTATAAAAGTTTAGAGGTATAATTGGTTCACTGGGATAACAAAAAGGCAGGGTGTAACAAAGTAAAAAAGCCATGTGTAAATTCCGTTATTGAAATTTTGAATTTAATATATAAGTTTGGTGAGGCTAAAGTGGTGTAGTTGTAATTTGAATACACACGTCTCTTTTACCGAACGTTATCACCCAACCTTAAATTACTTAGAACTTTATTTGGGAGTATTTTTGAGTTAGTAGGTTGCTGAATCCATTTGCGCCACGCACGCCAACTCACGGCCATAATTAATAAGTTGAGTTGGTTCTCAGGAACCTTAGGTTGAGTTCTTGGTTTTGGGGTTTTTGAATATTCTCAGAGATGTCAGGTTTTAAATGCTATGGAGTTTTTTAGGATTTAAGATTAGCTAAGTTAGTTGGTTAGTTCGGTATGATTGGTTTTTAGGCTTTTTAAAAGTTTGGAGGTTTACGTTCTATTTAGCAGCCAACATCCTGTCTTTCGAACGCAAATCTTGGTAAAGGTTTGGAAGTTTAAACTCATTCATGAAATTTAGTAAAGGTGCACTCAAAAATAGTACGTGTTGGTTTTGTAGCTGTATTTTGAGATATTTTTTGTCTGGCTGTACTTTGGGTGTTTGAGATGTTTGTAGTTGTTGCTTTGCAAAAGTTTAGAGGTTTAGTTGGTTCACTGAGACAACAAAAAGGCAGGGTGTAACAAGCTAAAAAAGCCATGTGTAAATTCCGTTATTTGAAATTTAGAATTTAATATATAAGTTTGGTGAGGCTAAAGTGGTGTAGTTGTAATTTGAATACACACGTCTCTTTTACCAAACGTTAGGTGCAAACATCAATTCCTTATACATGAAAAAACTATTTTTTACGTTAACAATTTTATTGACTATTGTAAGCTGTAAGCATAAAAGTAACAATTCTTTCTCTGTTACACCCAATAGCACATCCAGGGTAACATTTAAAGTTAAAAACTGTACCAAACCGAAGTATTACAAGTTATTAATAGCAAATCCTTTGCCCTATAATGTTTCGTTTGAAGATTTGGTATTTGAGAGTGATACTGTATTAACTATCGATATCGATTTAACATACCCTATTTATATTTCTTTATATTCCAATAAGCACGAAGCTGAATTTTTCCTTATTCCGAATGATACACTTGAGGTAGATATTAATTATAGAAATGGAAATTTATTACAAGATATCGTTAAGTGCAAAGGAAAGACAGGTACATTCTCTGAATATCTAACCAAAAACAAAGTATACGCAAATTTGTTTCCACAAGAAAAAGAGAGTGTAAGCAGCTATAACAAAAGAGTTAATCAATTTTATAATAAGCAATTAGAAACACTTGACTCAATATCTAATTTTAAAAATATTCCCTTACAATTTATTGATATTGAAAAAGAGAATATTACCAACTATAAAATTGGAAAGAAAGTGTCTCAATATGGATATCGTTATGATGCTTTCAAGCAATACTCTAATAACAGAGAGATTGTTGATATGGTTTCTAATATGGAGCATTATTGGTTGTTTAGTTCAACACAACTACTGGAATATGTAAGACCTGAAAAATATGACACTTTACTAAGTCAAAAATATTCAACACCCGAACTGTACATTCAGTTTTGTCAGGAGAATATTGATTCTTTAGCGAATTTTCTCAAAGAGGAAGCTGTATCATTTTATATAACAAATAGGGCAACTAAATTACTATCAAAGAAACTATTGTTAAAAATGAATGAGCTGGATTACAAAAAGCAGATGATAGCCATAAACGGATTTATTGATAGAAATGCAGATTTAATTTCAGATTCAGTTATGTACAATATGATATCTGATAGAAAAGATACTATTGAAGAAGCGTATAAATCTCAAAATTTAATAAAAGAAGGAGATAAAGCTCCAAATTTTTATTTGCAATCTATTAATGGTAGTACAGTTAATCTTAATGATTATCACGGCAAATTAGTATTGATTAATTTTTGGGGTACATATTGTCACCCGTGTATTAAATCAATACCAGAGAAAAACAAATTGGTTAAGCAGTTTGAAAATAATGATTTTGTTCTTCTAAATATATGTACAGATTATAATATAGAGGCATGGGAGCAAATTATAGAAAGAGAAGCATTTAAAGGTGAACATTTAATATGCAAAGGAAATTGGGAAACTATATTAAAGAATAAATATAATTTCTATGGAATTCCTCACTATTCTTTAATTGATAAAAATGGAATTGTGGTTAAAAATAAAGTTCAGATTGATTCTTTAAATTTTTATATAAAAGAAAACCTATAAAGGTCAGCACCTAACAATGTATAAAAAACATAAGTGAGTCAGTGGTTTACGAAAAGTTAGAGCATTTAATCAGCTCCGCCAAATCTGCGATTTGACGGTTTGTTTTAAAACTCTAAATTTGTGTCTGATCGCAAATTTGGCTCAGTGCAACTTGACAAGTAAGAGCTTCGAAATCGCTTACGTTTCTTATACTCAACGTTAACTGAAATTGAAGCTGAGAACCCAGAGTATGGATTGACAAAATATAGAATAGATTTTAAAAGTATGACACCAAAGGAAAGGTTAGACGAGATATTACAATTAGGAGTTCTTGAACTATTAACTGATAATAAATTCAGATACGTAGAATCAAAAAAGCATTTTTGGAAAAAGGATAAGAAAATAAAGCACTATATAAGGTTTGTTGGTAATCGTTGGAACTACTCAGATTCAGTTGCTGATTTTTCAATGGATACCTTTTCGGAAACTCCAGATTACCCAAAATGGTTAGAGCAAAACTTAGGAGATATTAGTAATTATCAATCTGGACAGATTGTTGGTACGCATATTCCTCAGTTAAAATTGAGATATAAAGAGAATTGGGATAAAAGTTGTCAAGAAACAGGTCGTTATGATTTGCTTAAATATGACAAAACGGAGATTAAGAATAGTATTATGACCAACCTAAACAATTGTATACTACCCTATTTGGAAAACCTTTCTGATTACTCGAAAATTGCGGATAACTTATCAATTCCTTTTCAATCTTTTGACTTTTATATGATGGCAGATGAAAAGGAAAAAGCTCATAGGAAACTCCTAGATTTCAAGGTTGGATTAGAAGAAAATAAAGAAGAGCTAGTTACAGATGAATTTCATAGACATTGGGCAAAAATGGTAAACCTGAGAATAGAAAAATTAAAATTAGATATTCAACTGATTGAAATACCAAACAAAAGCAGTTAACAATGTGTATAGTGCATGCGGGTTTCAGCGGTTTTTTGGGCATTTGTGGCTCCTAAAAAAGGTCCGTGTAAATTGAGAGGAAATTGCCTCGTAATCCCGCACAACACCATACACTCAACGTTGGGCACAAGCAAAACGCAATACCCTATTTATCATTGGTTGTAAAATTAAAGTGGTTAGATTATAATTCTTGGATATTATTATCAACAAATTATGGAACAAAGAAAGAAAAGGAATTTGGTAATTGTTGCATCAATAATTATTGCGTTAAGTTATATTTTATATGTAAAAACGTCAGATAAATTTGTATTCGAGAAGTACTTTTCAGATTATGGGAAAACATACTGTGTGACAATAGATGAAGTAATGGGTAATAAAGCTATGTCATCTTCAGTCTCATATTTATATAATGTAAAAGGAGTTGTTTATAAAGGAGTGTATATAACCAATGTAGGTGAAGAAAAGAAATTAGATTTTCCAAAAAAGAAATATATGATTGTGTATAGCAAAATTGAACCTTCATATCATGTTGTATTTCCAATTTCAATAAATAGCAAAAAGGATATAGAAGAGGTGAATATTCCTATCAACAGAGTTAAAGAAAAGTTCACTGTTTTGAGAAAGGCAGAAGTCGTAAAAACGAAGGAGTAAACTTATTTTCAACAATATGTAAAAGTCGGATATGAGGTGTTTAAATCAAATTATATAACGAATTAAACAGAAATGCCAGTGCCCAACAGCACATAATATGTCATGGGGCAGATAGTTGATTTTTGGGCTGTTTGCATAAGGTTTGAACACCGCCAAAAATTCGGCTTTTGATTATGAAAAGCTAAATTTGAAACCAAAAGCCAAAGTTTTGGCTATGCTATATTTTGACAGAGAAGCAATTTAAATTGCCCCACGCCACATATGTGTAACGTTATCACCCAACCTTAAATTACTTAGAACTTTATTTGGGAGAATTTTTGAGTTAGTAGGTTGCTGAATCCATTTGCGCCACGCACGCCAACGTACGGTAAAAATCAATGAGTTGAGTTGGTTCTCAGGGATTTTAGGTTGAGTTCTTGGTTTTGGGGTTTAATTAGTTTTTTCGGGTATTTTTGGTTTTGAACCTTTGGGTGTTATATAGTGGTCAAGGTTGGCTAAGTTGTTTTGTTATTCTGGTCAGTTGGTTTTTTTGCATGTAGCAAAAGGTTTGGAGGTTTACGTTCTATTTAGCAGCCATCTTCCTGTCTCTCGAACGCAAATTTTGGTAAAGGTTTAGTTGTTTAAACACTTGCAAAAGGTAGAGGTGGAGTTCGCTCAAAAATGGTCCGTGCTGGTTTTGTAGTTGTATTTTGACAGTGATTTTTGTTTGTTGTAATTTGGAGATGCAGTTGTTTGTACTTCTTTTATAAAAGTTTAGAGGTATAATTGGTTCACTGGGATAACAAAAAGGCAGGGTGTAACAAGCTAAAAAAGCCATGTGTAAATTCCGTTATTTGAAATTTAGAATTTAATATATAAGTTTGGTGAGGCTAAAGTGGTGTAGTTGTAATTTGAGTACACACGTCTCTTTTACCAAACGTTATCACCCAACCTTAAATTACTTAGAACTTTATTTGGGAGAATTTTTGAGTTAGTAGGTTGTTGAATCAATTTGCGCCACGCACGCCAACGCACAGCAGAAATAAATAAGTTGAGTTGGTTCTCAGGAACTTTAGGTTTAGTTCTTGGTTTTTAGGTTTTTGAATATTCTCAGAGATGTCAGGTTTTAAATCTTAAGCGTTTTTTAGTGGTTAGGATTAGCTAAGTTGTTTTGTTATTCTGGTCAGTTGTTTTTTTTGCATGTAGCAAAAGGTTTGGAGGTTTACGTTCTATTTAACCGCCATCTTCCTGTCTCTCGAACGCAAATCTCGGTAAAGGTTTGGAAGTTTAAACTATTGTAGGAGGTTAAGGTGGAGTTCGCTCAAAAATTGTACGTTTTGGTTTTGTTGCTGTATTTTGGAGCGTTTGTGATGCTTAAAGTTGTTGCTTTACAAAAATTTAGAAGTTTAGTTGGTTCACTGGGACAACAAAAAGGCAGGGTGTAACAAAGTAAAAAAGCCATGTGTAAATTCCGTTATTTAAAATTTAGAATTTAATATATAAGTTTGGTGAGGCTAAATTAGTGTAGTTGTAATTTGAGTACACACGTCTCTTTTACCGAACGTTACAGCACATTTGCGGACAAGACAGCAGTGTGCTAAATTGATTAGATATAAAAAATTAACGTTTTGACTGATGATTAATTGGCGGATTATTTAAAAGAATTAAGAAACTATCTATACAATTAGACACAGAATTGAATAATAAAAACTGATTAAAAAATAAATTTCACAAATGAAAAAAAATATTGAATTATCTATTTACGCTGTTCTGATTTTGTCAATAATAACCTCATTGATTTTGCATTTTACAAAGAACTACGTCGTTGATAACAAATTTTATATTGGAATAGCATGTGTATTTATTGCTTTTGTAATTCGTTTAAAATCCATAAAGATTAGTAATTATCTACTTGGCTTAAGTTTGGTTTTAGGAACTGTAAATTTGATAAAATTTTCCCATATTGATTTTGGATTTTCATTTACACTTTTCGGAATTGATACATTCGGAATTAACCTGATTATAATGATTTTGTTATTCCTGTTTTTATCGGTGAATAAAGAAATGATTCAGAAAATATCTGGAAGTTCACATGAAATGACAGAAGAAGAAAAAAATGAATTAGAGGAACAGAGAATTAAAAGTTTCATGGAACAAAATTCTAATAAATCTATTGCGGATTTGCAAGAAATAATAGATAATCAAGAAAAGTATGTAAAACATTTAGTTATTGCTTCTCAAAGATTGATTGATGAGAAGAAAAACGTGCTGTAACAATAAATATACGTAATGCGGGGCGATATGGTAAATTTGAAGTTTAAAGCATTTAATAAGCTGCGTAGCGGTTTGACAGTGAAGTGCTTTGAAATCCCGCACTACGCATATTCGAGCCGTTAGCTAATATTTAAGAATAACCGTCAATGAAATTATACCCATACTCAATAATAACCTTAATATTTGTTCTTTTGTGGTCGACTTCTTGTCAGACAGAACCTAAAGAAAAGTTCCCTTTTAGTGAAAAAGAGATGGCTGAGGGATTGAACATTGGGACATTGCTTGAGTATGCAATATATGATAGTACTAAAGTTGAATTTGTAAAATCAACTATAGGAGACAGTTTGCGGAAGGGAATTGATTTGTATTTCAAAAAAATATTTGTCGAAATAAATGATACTATATTTCATCATTTTGCAGGACCTTTTATTGAAAACTGGAATGTTGTTAGTCATTACCTTGGTGTTGTGTACTTGGACATTGATAGAAGAGACAGTTGTTATCTTTATGACCCGACATTGGTTTATGGTTTAAATGAACTCGATTTGATAATGGAGAGCATAGCAGAGCGTTATAATAAAACACCAGTTGAAATATTAAAGGACAATAAAGTTGGTAATGCCTATGTTCCTAAAATTTATTTTGTGGTAAATACAGAATCCATGGATTGTCGAGATGGGTTTGTTGAAAAAACAATAAATATTGACAAGTTTATTAAAGATTTAATGAGGGAATATGTTGAACGTAGTTTTCCAGAAGAAGAAATAAGGATTAGCCCTTTTATTAAGATAAGAAAAACATTAGCTAACAATCTAGAATAAAGCATGCGGATTTAGTTGTATTTTGGGGGAGTTAACTAGGGAGTTTGAACACTGCCAAATCTTTGATTTGGCTTTTAAAATGAAAAGATAAAAACAAATAAAAGCTTTGGCTCTGGTGTGGTTTGGAAGGTTTGGTACATTAAATCTCCGCACGCTTCATCCAGTGAACGTTATCACCCAACCTTAAATAATTCATGGATGTTTTTTGGGAGAATTTTTGAGTTAGTAGGTTGTTGAATCAATTTGCGCCACGCACGCCAACGCACGGTAAAAATCAACGAGTTAAGTTGGTTCTCTGGAATTTTAGGTTTAGTTCTTGGTTTTGGGGTTTAATTAGTTTTTTCGGGTATTTTTGGTTTTGAACCTTTGGGTGTTATATAGTGGTCAAGGTTGGCTAAGTTGTTTTGTTATTCTGGTCAGTTGTTTTTTTTGCATGTAGCAAAAGGTTTGGAGGTTTACGTTCTATTTAGCAGCCATCTTCCTGTCTCTCGAACGCAAATATTGGTAAAGGTTTGGAAGTTTAAACTCATTCATGAAATATAGTAAAGGTGCACTCAAAAATAGTACGTGTTGGATTTGTTGCTGTATTTTGAGATATTTTTTGTCTGGCTGTACTTTGGGTGTTTGAGATGTTTGTAGTTGTTGCTTTGCAAAAGTTTAGAAGTATAATTGGTTCACTGGGACAACAAAAAGGCAGGGTGTAACAAAGTAAAAAAGCCATGTGTAAATTACGTTATTTGAAATTTAATGTTTAATATATAAGTTTGGTGAGGCTAAATAAATGAAGTTGTACTTTGGGTACACACGTCTCTTTTACCAAACGTTATCACCCAACCTTAAATTACTTAGAACTTTATTTGGGAGTATTTTTGAGTTTGTAGGTTGTTGAATCAATTTGCGCCACGCACGCCAACGCACGGCAAAAAATAATAAGTTGAGTTGGTTCTCAGGGATTTTAGGTTTAGTTATTGGTTTTGGGGTTTTTGAATATTCTCAGAGATGTCAGGTTTTAAATCTTAAGCGTTTTATAGTGGTTAGGATTAGCTAAGTTGTTTTGTTATTCTGGTCAGTTGTTTTTTTTGCATGTAGCAAAAGGTTTGGAGGTTTACGTTCTATTTAGCCGCCATCTTCCTGTCTCTCGAACGCAAATCTCGGTAAAGGTTTGGAATTTTAAACTCTTGTAGGAGGGTAAGGTGGAGTTCGCTCAAAAATTGGTCGTGTTGGTTTTGTAGCTGTATTTAGGAGCGTTTGTGATGCTTAAAGTTGTTGCTTTACTAAAGTTTATAGGTTTAGTTGGTTCACTGGGACAACAAAAAGGCAGGGTGTAACAAAGTAAAAAAGCCATGTGTAAATTCCGTTATTTGAAATTTAGAATTTAATATATAAGTTTGGTGAGGCTAAATTGGTGTAGTTGCAATTTGAGTACACACGTCTCTTTTACCGAACGTTGGCAATAATACAGAGACACGCAGTCACATATGAAGATTAGAAAAAATACACCAGTAAGGTTAATAACATTTTTAGGGTCAAAAAGCTCACCTGATGATGTTGATAAATCCGATGATTATTGGAAATTAATTGGACAAAGTGGAACTGTGATTGATGATAAACTTGCTGACAAAGAAAGAGTGTTAGTATTGTTCGATAAGAATTTAGATGATTTCCAATTAGCAAATCACAATCCGATTAAGAACTCTCTTATGATTAAAAAGGGAGACTTGGAATTAGATAGATTTGGTATTAACCGACAAAAACTGAATAAAGAGATTTCGATTAGAACCAGTTATATGAATAATACCAAGTGGTTCAAGTTTTTTAACAAACTTAAACAGGAAAAACTCTTTTTTCGTGTCGCTCAGATTAAGTTTCTTATTTCAGATTCGGCAACTGGATTTAGTTTTGACCAGTTTGACTCCGATAGTTTTGACAATAGTGGATTTGGAGATATTGGAGGTGGACCATTTAATTTTAAGGAGATTGAATGGATTTCAATTCCACATAAACCTGAATTTGAAAGAAAGAATAGAGATGAAAACCTTAATCCTAAGATAATTTCACAACCGACTGATGAGATTAAAAAAGAAATGGATTTATTAGGTCAGTTTGAATATGATTTGGATGAATTTGAACTTAAAATATACGGATACAAATAAAGTACTATTGCCAACAATGTATAAAAAACATAAGTGGTTCAGTGGTTTACGGAACTTTAGAGCATTTAATCAGCTCCGCCAAATCTGCGATTTGACGGTTTTGTATAATAGTTTAAATTTGTGTCAAAACGCAAATTTGGCTCAGTGCAACTTGACAGGTAAGTGCTTCGAAATCACTTACGTTTCTTATACTCAACGTTGGCAATAATGGTAAGTAAAAACAGAACTGAATAGAACTGGATTGAATTTATTTAATCAATACGAATATCTTAGAAACTAAATTACAAATAAAATGAATCAGCAAAAATTAACAGAATTAAGTATCGACGAACTGAAACAAAAAGAACAACTTACAAAAATTGTTTTGAATATTTTTTTGGGAGTTTTATTACTCCTAATAGGGTTACTTGTTTTTATGATATTTAGAAATGGAATTACCCCCATGATTGCTGTACCTATTGCGCTATTACCAGTTTATTTATCGAGCCGAAAAGACCTACTAACTATTAGAAATGAGATTAAATCTCGGAAACAATGAGACATTTAAAAAGAGAAAGAAAATTTATGTGATATGAAATGGAAGTAAGAAACTAATTCTTACACGAGAGAATTTTAAAAATTGAGATTAGGACTTCCTATTCGAATGGGTTCGATAAATAAATAAAAAACAGCCCAATGGAAACTTGTTGAGCAGGAACAAAACCACTATTGCCAACAATAAATAAATTGCATGGGCTGTGTGTTGTATATTGGTAGGTTTGTAGGATGTTTGAGCACCGCCAAAATTTACATTTAAGTTTAAAAAGCAATAAATAAAAACCAAAATAAATATTTCGGCTCAGTATTGTTTTGGGAGGATTGCTTTTCAAATTTGCCCACGGCAATTTATCCTGAACGTTAGGCTTTATTAAATGAACATTCAAACTCAATATTATACCATATAGAAGATTTAAATTCTTAACAGGAATTAATATGAAATTTCTAGCATTTATAATGAATAAGATTGATTGGAAAAGAAATTTAGAGAAAAAATCAAATAAGGAATTATTACAACTTTTTTCTGAAACTCAAAGAATTAATTTGGAACCTCAGATTTTTGCTGGACAGATTCTTAAAAGTAGAAATTATAGCACCCAAGAGTTGCTTGAAATAAAGAATAAGTTGATTAGTAAACTAAGAGTACAATTCGAAACAAAATATGGTAAAAATGACGCCGAAATTAAACGTGAGAATTATTTAAAACAATTGTTTTATAGAATATTAATGGGACTTTTTGTTTGGTTCTTTCTTTATCGTATAATTTTGACTTCAAATTTGTTTTTAGACTTTTCATATAGGTCAGTAATACCTTATTTAGGAGGAATTTTTTGTTTGATTCCACTAATGAATGTCAGGAAAACACATAGAGAAGCGATTGAATTTGTGAATGATAAAAGGGTGAAACTTGAAGAAGACATTGAGAAACTAAATCAGGAATTAGATATAGAAAGTAACAAAGCCTAACACGCGTTATATTTCAGCTGGCGGTGAAGCTCAACTTGAAAGTGACGCAATTTCTATTTGGTTGGTAATGGCAGAAAGGAATACATTTTCTAATTGCCAGCCGAAAACATAGCGCCACCGTTATGGGCAACCTTAAGAAACGACCTGCAAAATTGAAACTATGAATTTTGAATTAGAAGATAAACTAAGAAATCTGATAGATAAACAGGAGCTTGATAATGCGATTCAGTTTGCGGAATCAGAGTTGAATAAGATTCCCGAGACAGACTTTCATAAAATTATTGGAAAAGATATTTTGCACCTATCAAATGATTTGAAGATTTATATTCAAAACTTCGATAAATCAACATCCGATATTTTAAATAAACCCAAAGGATTGATAAAATCAGTTTTTGGAAAGCTAACAGATTATAGACCAGCTGCATATTATTGCGAAATGAATGGATTTACAATTAATTATGATAGGTGGTTTATTGACTTGTTTTCATTTAAGGAAATGGGCGGAGATGATTGGGATTGGTTGTGCGATTTCTATGATTCAACCGTAGGTGACTTTACAATTACTGGATTGGAAGAGATTCAGAAGGTTTTTGAAGACGTTCACGAAAATGACCGATTTAAAGAACCGAATATTGAAAAAGCTTATGAAGTTTGTGAATTATTAGTAATCCTTAGACTGCAAGAACTGTTTAGATTAACATATTCAAAAATAGAAGAACCTTTAAGTAATATTCCAATGTTCGTAACTGCACATGATTATGAACTAATTTATAGAGTAAATTAAATGACTGAGTGGTTTAGAAATACTGATTGGAATAAAGAAATAGAAGATTTCTTTGAACTTAAACTTAAACGAGCAAGAGGAGGTCATAGTAAGGCTCAATACCTAAGAATTCAAGCAGGGTACTTACTTGATACAAAAAAGCATGGACAGGTTGGAGAAAGCTTAATGGTTAGACTGTTCAGCGATTTCCCTGATGAGAAATTTTCTGTAATATTTGGTCATGAGCAATTAGCTGATTACTATTTTAAAACAAATCAATTTGACAAGGCGGAAAGTGAGTATCAGATTGTTGTTGAGTATTACCATTCTGACAATAGAAGTGGTACGACTGGATTAGCTGATGTAAAACTTGCTGATTTGATTTTAACCACTGAGCAATCGGACAAATATGACTACGCTTACAAATTAATTACCGATGATTTTAAGAAAACTGGTGGTTCGATAGACTTAAACGACAGTAAGTACTTTTATTATTTAACTTGTGCGAGATTAGCAAATAGACTGGGATTAATAGAGGATTCAAAGGAGTTTGCAAAAGTCGCAATTGATTTAAGCAAGATAACTGAGCCTCAATTCCCAAGACATAAAACAGTCGGGATTGTAAAGGCAAAAAAACAGGATTTGAAAGAACTTAAAAAGATTATGAATGAATAAAAGGCAGCCCATAACACTTAGCCTCTAATGTAGGGTTGCTTGCACACCCTACACATTGGAGGATTTGTTGAACTAAACAATATTCCAGCAACAATTTGGTAAAATGTTGTATATGTGTTATTTATACGTAGTGGTTTTAATCGTATTTTTTAAGCTTTGGTATTGGATTTTAGCAGTGATATTATAGCCATTTTCCTGAGTAATTATTGCATTAAAATAACTTATTGAATACATTATTGTTTTTTTACGAATTTAATTAGGCTTTTACTGGTTTATGCACAATGTTTTTTACCAACCAAACATACTTTTCCCATTTACACGATAGAGGTGTATTATTTAATATTGATATATGGTTGTTGCCGAATAAAATCAGCAAACAGGAGGAGCTCTTTTTCTGGAATAAGATTTTATCAATTCCAGTTCACCACCACAATCTTTACAATGTATTAAAGAGCGTTTTCCAAATTTAAGTTCTACTACCTGCGCTCTTGAAAGCTTAATGGTATTGATTTTTACCATTAAGTCATTACGTAACAAGGCCAGGCATTTTGTTTTGTTTCTGGAGCCTAAAAATCCCAGGTGTCTGATACGTCTAAAATAAGGAGGAACGATATGTTCAATAAATCTTTTTAAGAATTCAACACCGGTAATAGTCTGCGTTACTGTTTTGTAGTTATCTTTTCTGTTGCACCATTTAAAAGTAACATGAGTATCAGTAACTTTTAAAATACGCGCATTGGAGATAGCTACCCGGTGTGAGTATCTACCCAAATATTCGACAATAGAAAGAGGCGATCCAAAGGCTTGTTTAGCATATACTACCCAAGGTTCCGGGATCAAATCTTGAGGTACAAACTTATTGATTTTACCCTGTTGTTTAAGTTTACGCAGCTTTTTGGCAAAAATGGCACTAAACTTATCTGACATTTGTTTCACATCGAATAGAAAGTCACCATTGCTTTTGGTTGTTTTCCATTTACCATTTTTATCAATACCCCCAGCAGGAATAATATAATGCACATGGGGATGATATTTAAGTTGCTGATCCCAGGTGTGCAGAATGGCAATGGCCCCAGGCTGTGCCCCAAGAAGCTTAGTGTCTTTGGCAAAATGACAAATAGTTTCCCATGATTTTTCAAACAAAAGGTTGTACATGGTTTCTCTGTTAAACCGGAAGAGTTCCAATAGTAAATGCGGAACCGTAAACACCACATGATAATACTTAACCGGGAGCAGATCTTGTTTACGATCATCAATCCAAAGTTCTTTATCGATCCCCTGACACCTTGGACAATGTCTGTTTCTGCAACTGTGCATCACATAATGCACCGAACCACAAGAAGAGCATGCCAAAACCGAACCTCCTAGTTCAGGAGTTCTGCAAGAAGCTAAAGCCTTAAGCACTTTAAGTTGGTTTTTGGTAAGTCCTCTTGTTTTTAATAATTGCGGTAGAAACCTACGAATGATATCTCCAATGGAGTTTTGATCATACATTGGGATACATTTTTGATAAGGGACTAAAACCAGCATTAGGCGCAGATTGAGCAATATGCAGATACATCATCGTAGTTCGAATTTCAGCATGGCCCATCTGATTTTTAACACTGACAATATCCAGTCCCATTTCTAACAGATGGGTGGCATAACTATGTCGGAGTGTATGTATACAAACGGGTTTATTGATACCTGCTTTTTTAACAGCAGCTCTAAAAGCATGTCTTACGCCTGTTTGGCTTAGTTGCTGCCCCCTGATTTTACCATTAAACACCCATGTTTGAGGACAGACGGTTTGAAAATATTTGTGAAAGCCCCGAATGGTAAGAGAAGACATTGGAACATAGCGATCTTTTTTGTGTTTTGATTGTCGAATGTGTATTTGTTTACGGTCAAAATCCAGATCAACAATCTTAAGATTGATAACTTCAGAAATACGAAGTCCACAGTCATATATGACTGCAAATAAGACTTTGTGTTTTAAAAGTTTAGGTGTATTTAATAAAGTTTTAATTTCCTTTTGTGATAAAACAACAGGTAATGCCTTACTGCTTTTAATAGAAGGAAGAGCCAGATAAAGTTCTTTGTTTTTGAACATGGTAAACATGGTTCTTAAACCATAAACCAGATGTTTAAAAGAGCTTTTGCTTGGCTTTTCATTGAGTTGAAGTTCGAATAAATACTCTTCCATTTGGTCAATGGATAGCTCCAGAGGAGAACTGTTAAAATGCAGTACCATTTTAGAAATCTGCATCAGATAATTACGGGTGCAGGATTCAGACTTTCCTGCAATGGTGTATTTACGCAAAAATTGTTCGCTGATTAATTTAAACTCAGGCACAGCTTTAACAGCTTGCTGTAGGTAAGATTCTCTACTCATTATATTTATGTTTAAAATTAATAATGGTAGAAGATGTAATTATCTTACGATTTTTGTTAGTTTTAGCCTAAGCTCCCGCTCTGCGGGTTTAGTTCAACATGCAATATACAAAATTGGGGTTTCATGGGTTAATCAAAGGTTGTGGCCCGCATCAAGTGCCGTGTATCTTGATAGGAAATCGCTCCGTAATCCCCAACATTGCATATTGCCGCCGTTGGTGGTAATTAAACAAAATAATATAATGCTTATATTTAGAATTACATCTTTATTATTGCTTTGTGTTTTTACAAATACTTATGCTCAAAAAGAACTGCATAAAGACCTTGATTTTGATGGAAAAATTGACACTGTTTATCTAGACATAGAACAATCCAAAATAGTATGCATTTTATCGTCTAAAAATTTCAAAAGAGAAGAAAGTAAGGTAATTGATATGTTAAATGAAAATTCATCTATTAAAGATGCGAAAAATGGTTTTTACTTTAATAATGATTGGATGCGTTCAGGTTACTCCAATCAATTTAGATATAATAAAAATCAAAAGAAAATTCAGCTTATTGGAATGAGTAGATATGAATACGGAAATGCAGCAAACGAAGGAAGTGGAGAATCAAGTGTCAATTTATTAACTGATAATTATATTGGCAATTGGAATCATTATGATATAGATAAAAATACTTTAGTAGAATTACCTTCAATCAAAGCTAATATGCATTTTAATAATATATTTTTAGTTGATTTTAATGATGAAGTATATTTTGATTATGGATTAAAATGTGCAAACTTATTTAATAATGCAGTTAAAGTTTATGAAGAGAACAAATAACATACCACCAACACGCAATAAATTTCAGGTGGCAATTTTTTGTAATTTGAAATTTTTGCAATTTCTAGGGAGTTAGTAATAGCAGAAGGAAATGCATTTTTTAAAGCCACCCGAAAATTTATTGCCACCGTTATAGTTTATGTCAAAGAAGCAAAACCGTATAAATGATTGACAAAAAAATTAAAAATGTAATTGGCTAGAATTGATTTACAAGACCAAAACGCAAGAATGATTTGCAGCTTGCCTAGAAAAAATTGACTTACAGGATAGCAAGATCTGATTTACATACGGAATTAGCAAAACGTAACAGGAATTTTACAACACGCCTAGAAAACTGATTTACAGTATGCTTAGAATTTGATTTACAGAACAGAACCAACAAGACTGAAATAAATATTGATTTACAGTATGTTTAGAATAGAAAAATAATTTGCATTTTAGTAAGCAGAATTTTAAAATAATACAGAACATCAGGACCGTAACAGACTATTGATTTACAGCTAGATAGAAAAAGACACAAACTATAACACGCTGTGTAATTTAATGGCAGATCAGCTGTAATTTGGGGGTTCGGTTCCCGCAGGTAAGTTTTGTCCTGGCGGACAAAGTAGCAGTCCGCAGGACTGCCACAAAATTAACAGCAAACGTTGAACGAAAGCTCCTGCCGGAGCTAACTAGAATTTCGTAACTTACTGTAGTATAAATAAAAACATTAAGTTATGAAAAAAAAAGTTTATTAGCTCAATACGAGCAAGAAATGCGTTTGCGCAATTATAGCGAACGAACCATTAATACCTACACTAAATTTTTAAGACGCTTATCTGCCTACTACAAACTTTCCCCAGATCAGTTAACCAGAAGTGAGGTAAAAGACTTTTGTTACTATATGATTCAAGAACAAAAGTTATCACCCATTAATGTCAATCAAATGATAAGTGCCTGGAAGATCTTACAGGTTGATATATTTGGCAAAGAATGGGAGTCAATACGAATCAAACGTCCTCGAACAAAAAAGGCATTACCAGTTGTTTTATCTCAGCAAGAAGCCTATGAATTAGTAAATGCCTTAGACAATTTAAAACACAGGACGTTATTAATGCTTACATATTCGAGCGGACTACGAAGGGAAGAAGTGTTAAGTTTAAAGCCAGGATCCATTGATTCATCACGTAAAATAATACGTGTTAAAGGTAAAGGCAACAAAATAAGGGAAGTTCCCATATTTGACGAGTTAATAGAACAACTTCGGTTTTATTATAAGCATTATCGCCCGGCAGAATACCTATTTGAAGGCAGAATAAGAGGTAAAAAATATTCAGAAACAAGTTTTCTTAAAGTAGTAAAACGATCGGCTCAAAAAGCAGGAATAAAACAAAAGTCCGTAACCATTCATTCCTTACGTCATAGCTTTGCCACTCATATGTTAGAACGTGGAGTCAATTTGAAGAGACTTCAATTAATGATGGGACACAGTTCTTTAAAAACCACGTCAGGGTATTTGCATCTGGTACATCCATATTACGGAGAGGTTCCTAATTTACTTCATCCCTTAAGCCATGAGTAAACAATCAGAAAACCAACGATACAGATTGGAAGTATCAGATGTAATAGAAGCTTGTTATGACGAGCTTTATAAAAATTACAACGTTACTTATGAACAAGATAAAGTACTCAATGCTCTTTTACGATGCAGAACATCTCAGGCAGGAGGTCACATTATGGGTTGTAACCATTGCCAATATAAACAGCAGGCGTATAACTCTTGCAGAAATCGACATTGTCCCAAATGCCAGTATTTAAAACAGCAACAGTGGGTGGATAAGTTGCAGAGTCGATTGGTTCCGGGACGATATTTTCATATTGTTTTTACCATTCCGGATACCTTGCATCCCTTGTTTTATATCAACCAGAAACAGTGTTATGATCTGCTGTTTCAATCAGCATCAGAAGCCTTGCAAAATGCAGGACGAAATCCTGAATTTCTTGGTGCTGAAGTAGGAGCATTATGCATAATGCATACATGGGGTCAAACATTGACCTATCATCCACATATTCATATGTTGGTACCAGCAGGAGGATTAAGTAGTGATGGAGCTGAGTGGGTTGCTTCCGGAAGAAAATTCTTTGTTCCGATTAAGGCTTTATCTGCAATGTTCAGAGGAATTTTGATGAAAACACTCAAAAACTTAATGGATAATGAAAAGCTATATCTTCCATCCAACTATGACGGTTTTAAGATTATGAAAGAAAAGCTTTATGCAAAAAACTGGAATGTATATAGTAAAAAAGCTTTTGGAGGAATGAATAGTGTATTAAAATATTTAGTAAGATACACACACCGGGTTGCGATATCAAATAACAGATTATTGGCATTAACAGATAAAACCGTAAGCTTTAATTATAAGGATTATCGAACAGGATCCCGAAAGGCTATGCAGCTAAATACAGTTGAGTTTGTACGACGTTTCATTCAGCATGTGTTACCTAAAGGATTTTTTAAGATCAGATATATTGGCATATTTTCCACAGTTCAGATTCATGGAAAACGTGAACAAGTCATTTCATTGGTTGGCAAAATCATGTATCTATCTCGTCTGGAAGGCTTGTCAGCCTACGAAATACTGAAAGAAATAACAGGTAAAGATCCATCAATATGTCCGATATGTAAGCAGGGTATTATGGTGAAAATAAAAAGAATCACTCAACTTGAATGATTATAAGAACACAACGTTCTTTGCATTTTTAATCTATTTCAAATGTCTTTAAAAAAGGCACGATGGGAATGTTATGCTTTATGGTTTAGTAATATCGATCATTTTTATCAATCAGTATAATGAAAAACAATTCATACTTAAAAAGTCAACGAAAAGGTCTCCAAGTTACTGAAAGTAGCAGGAATGAATTGCCCATAGTTATAGCCGCCATCGTTCAACATAATTTTATCCTTAATAACCACTAAGTATATTCTATAAGTCTATTTTTACAATTAACGCTTTAATATTTTTATTATCTTGCTCCTGGTAAGGATAAAATCCTTATTAGTTGGCGTTCATTATAGCAGACTGCAAATCAAAAAAACTTAGAATATTATAAACAAACTATAAAACCTGACATGAAAATAGGACTAATTATTTTAGGAATCGTAATTGTTATTGGAATTGTTTTCTTCATTTCTAAAAAGTCTGGAAATAAGAAGCCAATAGTTCAAGTGGCAAGACAAATAAAAATCGACCAACTTGAATTAGTTATGGAACACCTAAAAAATAAAGAACTGGAATACGATTTCTTTGGAATAACATCAAACGGAATTGATTGCATTTATTTTGCTGAAAATAATGGAAATATCAATATTGAATTTGAAGTTATGACAAATGAACAAAAACCTTACGTTGAGAAAATTAAGGACTTTGCTAAATCGAATGGTTTCCATGTCGTAAAGACTTCGTATGGGAATAAGCCTCAATATGAAGACCTAAAAGAAGCGCCTGTTTATAAGCTTGAAATAAATGCAGACACTAAAATTGCAACAGAAATTGGAAAACAAATCATGACCGAAATATTTGGAAAAAATTTATCAACTAGTTTTGACGTTGTACCCTAAAATAACTACTGAAGGAAAAATAACGAAACGCCAACAATAAATAAAGGGCATAGGCTGTTCTTATAAATTTGGAAGTTTAGCTCATTAAATAAGTTCGCCGAAGCTTTTGCTTCGGTTAGTGAAAAGAATAAATTTATACCCCAAACAAAAGCTTCGGCTAAGTGTAATTTTGGAGGTTTGGATTTTCAAATTAGCCAACGACCCCTTATTCAAAACGTTAGGCATTATATAGATAAAACCGAGAACTACAATCAAAATATGGATAAAATAATTAAATCACTTTCGGAAATATTAGAAAATAAGCATAAAGAAATCTCTGATTTGCTTGTGTTTTCAAGACATAACATTGATGAAAGTAGCTCTTTTGGAACCCGAGCACATTCGACATTGTCAACATTTGAAATTATTTCTTCTCCTATCTATACTTCTAAGCTTAATGATTTAGGAGAAGACAAGAAAAAGATAATTCATGATGCTGTTTTGCTACTATTTCCCGTTCAAGATAATGCGCCTGAGATAACAGAAATAATTTACAAAGCTGATTCTGAACTTTCCCGTGCAACTGAATTCGTGCAATACATTGACGATATAGATTTAATCAATGATATTTCATTGGCTATGCATTTGCTTGAACGAAAGCCTCCAAAATTTTGGAATGATTATAAAGCAGATTCTAAAACAAAATTATATGAGGACGATTATCGCTCAGAATTTTATCGAATGTTAGGAATGAAATATCAAGTTGGGTCAGAAGAAGAAAGCAGAACAGGAAGAACTGATTTAACATTAAAATCAAGTTCGATAAATAGAAAAATATTTGAATTTAAAATTTGGACTAGGAATGATTATTTAGACACATCAGCTCAAGTTTTAGGCTATTTAACAGAAACTGAAGATTCAGGATTTGTAATCATGGGGAACGAATGGAAAACAAAAAATATTACCGAATTAGATTATAAACCTGTAATTGAAAGTAAAGATTACATCGCCAATTCAATGAAATCAAAACAAACAAAACACGGACATAAGTATTATGAGGCTGATTATAATTTCAATGGAAATACCAAGAAAATATATCATTTTATTTTGAATCTGAAATAAATACAATGCCTAATCGAGTAGCCAGCCACTAGGCTAAAAGCCTAGTGGAGAAGCTCTCACACCACCGTACGTACGGTTCTCGTATACGGCGGTTCATCTGGTATACTATAGAAGCTCTTTTCACCATCTATAGCTTTTCAATACTTTTTGAAAGGGCTAGAAAGGCTCAAAATCCTTATACCTCCGTCAAAGATGAGTAGCGATGTAAAGTTCAGCCCTTCACTTATCTGTGAGTCCTCCTGCTTTAGCGTGGTGTTCGTAAAACGGGCTCATATTCCAAAGCTACTATGGCGTCGGCTCGCTGTCGCTGAAGCTTTAGCGTAGGCGCCTGACTGCTCTGCTCTATCAACTCGTGATTACAGAGCTCTCCCCTGGTAAGAGCTTTATCCTTCCTCCAATGCCTGCCACATCTACATTATAAACACTCACCTCCTTGATGTTTGGACGTCACAATGGTGTGCTTGCTCATCCGGTTTATAATGCCTCATATGTGATTTCTGTCCGTCAGTACCGGAGTTTGCCGTTTGACTTCCTTCACTGCTGCTGTCACCAGCAACCAGCTTGTCACTTGCTAATGGTTCGAAGCGTTACCTCCGTCCATTCGGGACTTCCACCCTATGGATAAAAATTATACCCACACCCGATGTTTATTGTAAAAGATTTGTATTTTTAAACTTTTTCAAGAACTTCGGGTGTGGGTGCGCTGCTGCTCATGCAGGGCACACACACGCGGTCATAAAACATTGCGCGGATAGTGCTATATTTGAACGAAATAACATTTAATCAACGGCTTAGTTGGCTGATAAGTTTGTGTTTCAAAATGCGCAACGTTTCATACCGCAAAACCGTTGTGTTTAATGCCAAGAAACCGTGTGCCACAGAAGAAAACTAAATGAAAAGAGCATATTACTCAAATAAAATTGACCAATTTTTAAATGATTCAGTTTCCAGTATAATCGGAGAATTGAGCATGAATCATAGCAATAGAAGTTTAGATGAGTTGCAAACTAATGCATGGAAAAAGCAAATTGAAATTCTAAAGGACCAACTAAACGGATTGCAAGGACAAATCTATTTTGAGTTCGCAATCCCAAGAATGGGAAAAAGGGTTGATAACATTGTAATCGTAAAGGACACTGCATTTATCATAGAATTTAAAGTTGGCGACGGTGGATACGAAAAATATGCAATCGAACAAGTTATTGATTATACAATTGACCTGAAAAATTTCCATGAAGGAAGTCATTTTGTAAAATTAATTCCAATTCTTGTTGCAACAAATGCAGAAATCACAGACAATGAATCTCAAGAAATCATTAATCATAAGACGGCTGCGAAATCGAACAAGAATAACCTACAAGAAGTAATAAAGTCTTTCCTAAATGGCAATGAGAAACCTATTGACGTTGACTATTGGGAAAACTCAATTTACAAACCAACTCCGACTATTGTTGAAGCTGCTCAAGCTCTGTATAAAGGTCATAATGTGAAAGAAATTACTCGTTCTGATTCAGGCGCAATTAATCTTTCAAAAACAGCAGCTTGTATAAACGAAATTGTAGAACATTCAAAATCGTCAAAGACTAAATCAATTTGTTTTGTAACCGGTGTTCCAGGTGCTGGAAAAACTCTTGCTGGATTGAACATTGCAAATGAACGAATGAATGCTGATGAAAACGAACATGCTGTTTTTCTCTCTGGAAATGGACCTTTAGTCGATGTTTTAAGAGAGGCATTAACGAGAGACGAAGTACAAACGGCTAAGGAATCCGGAGAAAGCAAGACAAAGAAACAAGCTGCAATTAAAGCAAATGCGTTTATACAGAATATTCATCATTTCAGGGACGACAATCTATTATCAGAAAAAGCACCCATTGAAAAAGTGGTTGTGTTTGACGAAGTTCAACGAGCATGGACAATGCAACAAGCAAGTTCTTTTATGAAAAGGAATTGAGGATTTTAACATGTCCGAACCTGAATTCCTGATTGATGTAATGAACCGACATGAAGATTGGTGTACAATAATCTGTTTAATTGGAGGTGGCCAAGAAATTAATACCGGTGAAGCAGGATTAGAAGAATGGATTGTAGCATTAAAAGAGCATTATTCTGAATGGGAAATACATTATTCGAATCTAATAACTGAGAATGAAAATTATTTAAAACAAACAGAACTTAAAGACTGGCTAACAAACAATGCAAATATCCAAACAGATTTACATTTAGCCGTTTCAGTTAGGTCATTTCGTTCGGAGAAACTCTCAGATTTTATACATGAATTATTGGATTTAAAAAAGGATTCTGCAAATAAACTATATAATGAGTTAAAATCAGATTACCCTATTGTATTGACTCGAAATTTAGAACTCGCTAAAAAGTGGATTAAAAACAAAGCAAAAGGAACAGAACGAGTTGGACTTATAGCTTCATCTGGTGCTCGCCGATTAAGGCCTCATGGAATTGATGTGAAAAATGAGATTGAAGCAGCAAATTGGTTTCTAAATGACAATGAAGATATTAGGTCATCATATTACATGGAGGACATTGCTACTGAATTTGATGTTCAAGGACTTGAAATTGATTGGGCTTGTGTTGCTTGGGGTACAAATTTTCATTTAAATAGTACTACCTGGAAATATCAAAATTTCAAAGGGACTAAGTGGCAAAATATTAATAAAGAGATTGATAAGAGTTATTTAAAAAATACATACAGAGTTTTGCTTACAAGAGCACGTCAAGGAATGGTGATTTTTATACCAGAAGGATGTGATTCAGATAAAACAAGACCAAATGAATTTTATGATAACACATATGATTATTTGAAAGAATTAGGAATAAACGAATTAGAATAAGGCACTAAAACACAATCGAATAGGTGGCTGACAAGGTTTTAACCCTGCCAGTGCACCTTTCACACCACCGTACGTACGGTTCTCGTATACGGCGGTTCCTTACATCAAGGGGAACAACGAATTAGAATTTGAAGCTAACAAAGAGTGCTGGTGATTATACATATCAGCCAACGAGATACAACCTCGTTTTTGAAGTCGATCAACCGTGATAGTGGTTCCTAAAATAGGACTTTGAGCAATGGCCCAGCCTCCCATACGACTGCGGCTCCAAGCATAAGCATGATCAGGATCAACACCCAAACGAATTAGGTTTTTCCGTTTACGTTCAGTTTTTTTCCAATGATGCCAAATACAATATCGGAGACGATTACGAAGCCAACCATCAAGCATCTCCAGTTTCGTAATGATATTTGCATGTTTAAAGTAGTTGATCCAACCTCGTTGAATTTCTACTAACTTTTGAATGCGTTCATCAAAACTCATGGGAGTGGTTTTTCTGGTGATTTCCTTAAGTTTCGCTTTGAAGCTTTTCCATCTCTTTTCAGCTACAATCAATTGATATTTGCCTTTAATACCCTTTTTGTAAATAGGAACAAAGGCAAATCCAAGTATTTGAAAGTTAACCGGACGGCGGATACCACTTTTATCCCTGTTGATAGGGAGTTTAAGTTTATCCCTAAGAAATAAGTAAATGGTGTTACCTGCTTTTCTTGCTTCTGCTTTTGTTTTACAGTAAATACTGAAATCATCAGCATAGCGTACAAAGCGTAAGCCTAATTGTTCCATTTTAAAATCCAGTTCATGAAGAACAATATTTGATAGCAACGGACTAATGGGGCTTCCTTGTGGTACTCCTTTACGTCGCTTATGTAATTTACCATCCTTTAAAAGTGGCGCTCTAAGCCATCGACGTATCAAACACATGGTGTGTTTACATTTAATTTTACGATACAGCAATTGCAACAGCAAGGTATGGTCAACTCTGTCAAAGAATTCCTTCAGATCAATTTCAACAATATGCTGATAGTCTGAATTAATGTAAGAAAGGGCTTTACCTACTGCTTGTTGCGTATTACGTACAGGACGAAAACCGTAGCTATAAGTTGAAAAATCTGTTTCATAATGCATCATTACCACTCTGGATACTGCCTGTTGCAGCATACGATCAATGGCGGTAGGAATACCTAATAGTCTGGTTTTACCTCCTCCTTTGGGTATTTCCTTACCACGTATAGGCTGCGGTAAATATTCGCAATTCATGATACTTTCATTCAATTCGTTCCGGTTTTTATCTAAATGGTCTTTAAGTTCTGAAACTTTCATTCCATCTACGCCTCCTGCACCTTTATTGCGCACTACTTCTTTGCAAGCCTGTGTTAGGTTTGCAGGGTGTAGTACTCGTTCAATTAAATTTGATGTCTCTCTTTTTCTTTTCTTCATAATACTAATTTCCATTCCCTGCTACGACTCTCTGAGGCTGGTAAGGCTCAAAATCCTTATACCTCCGTCAAAGATGAGTAGCGATGTAAAGTTCAGCCCTTCACTTATCTGTGAGTCCTCCTGTTTTAACGTGGTGTTCGTAAAGCCGGCTCGTATTCCAAAGCTACTATGGCGTCTGCTCGCTGTCGCTGAAGCTTTAGCGTAGGCGCCTGACTGCTCTGCTCTATCAACACGTGATTACAGAGCCCTCCCCTGGTAAGAGTATTATCCTTCTTCCAATGCCTGCCTGATCTACTATTTTGGTTATGCACTCCGTTGAGTGTTTTGGACGTTGGCATGATGTGCTACCTTATCCAACCTCATAGCCTCATATCAGGTTCCTGTTCGTCAGTACCGGAATTTGCCGTTTGACTTCCTTCACTCCCAAGGTCACCCTTGACGAGCTTGTCACTTGCTAATGGTTTCCCGATAGCTATCGGGATTACCTCCGCCCATTCGGGACTTGCACCCTATGGATAAATTTATGACCCACTCCCTATGTATATTGCAAAATATTTGTATTTTTAAACTTTTTCAAGAACTTCGGGTGTGGGTGCACTGCTACTCATGCAGGGCACACACAAAGTATAAAAAACATAAGTGGCTCAGTGGTTTACGAGACTTTAGCGCATTTAATCAGCTCCGCCAAATCTGCGATTTGACGGGTTGGTTTGAAATCCTAATTTTGTGTCAAAACGCAAATTTGGCTCAGTGCAACTTGACAGGTAAGAGCTTTGAAATCACTTACGTTTCTTATACTCAACGTTGGGCACAAGGCAAATTTTCAGCTCGCATAAACTATAATACAAGATTGAATTCGTATATTTGAGAAAAATATTGCTATGTATTTAGACCAATATCTATATGAAATTAATAATCTGTGTCGAGAGCATAAAGTGAAAACTTTGTATGCTTTTGGTTCTGTATTGACTGATAAATTTGGACCTAATAGTGATATTGATTTAGTAATTGAAATTAACTCTAATGACCCGATAGAATATGCGGAAAATTATTTTGATTTTAAATTCAAATTACAAGAATTGATTAATAAACCGATTGACTTACTGGAAGAAAAAGGAATTAAGAATTCTTATTTGAAAAGTAATATTGAAAGCTCAAAATTTAAAATTTATGAAGCCTGAAATATTTACTTGGTTAGAAGATATTCAACGTTCGATAGAGGAGATTTTTGATTTTCTGCCTGAGAAAAGAGATTTCTTTGAATTTCAACGAGACTTAAAGACTCGAAAAGCAGTTGAGCGTAATCTTGAAATTATAGGAGAAGCGTTAAATAGAATTTTAAAAGAAGAACCAGACTTTCCAATTACAGATTCACGAAAAATTGTAGATACAAGAAATCGTATAATTCATGGATATGATAGTGTTTCTGAAGATATTATTTGGTTGATTGTGAATCGTTCGCTACCAAAACTAAAATTGGAAGTAGATAAACTATTAAAATAGAAAGCCCAGTGCCCAATCGAATAGGTGGCTGACAAGGTTTTAACCCTGCCAGTGCACCTTTCACACCACCGTACGTACGGTTCTCGTATACGGCGGTTCCTTACATCAAGGGGAACAACGAATTAGAATTTGAAGCTAACAAAGAGTGCTGGTGATTATACATATCAGCCAACGAGATACAACCTCGTTTTTGAAGTCGATCAACCGTGATAGTGGTTCCTAAAATAGGACTTTGAGCAATGGCCCAGCCTCCCATACGACTGCGGCTCCAAGCATAAGCATGATCAGGATCAACACCCAAACGAATCAGGTTTTTCCGTTTACGTTCAGGTTTTTTCCAATGATGCCAGATACAATATCTGAGTCGATTTCGAAGCCAACCATCAAGCATTTCCAGTTTCGTAATGATATTGCATGTTTAAAGTAGTTGATCCAACCTCGTTGAATTTCTACTAACTTTTGAATGCGTTCATCAAAACTCATGGGAGTGGTTTTTCTGGTGATTTCCTTAAGTTTCGCTTTGAAGCTTTTCCATCTCTTTTCAGCTACAATCAATTGATATTTGCCTTTAATACCCTTTTTGTAAATAGGAACAAAGGCAAATCCAAGTATTTGAAAGTTAACCGGACGGCGGATACCACTTTTATCCCTGTTGATAGGGAGTTTAAGTTTATCCCTAAGAAATAAGTAAATGGTGTTACCTGCTTTTCTTGCTTCTGCTTTTGTTTTACAGTAAATACTGAAATCATCAGCATAGCGTACAAAGCGTAAGCCTAATTGTTCCATTTTAAAATCCAGTTCATGAAGAACAATATTTGATAGCAACGGACTAATGGGGCTTCCTTGTGGTACTCCTTTACGTCGCTTATGTAATTTACCATCCTTTAAAAGTGGCGCTCTAAGCCATCGACGTATCAAACACATGGTGTGTTTACATTTAATTTTACGATACAGCAATTGCAACAGCAAGGTATGGTCAACTCTGTCAAAGAATTCCTTCAGATCAATTTCAACAATATGCTGATAGTCTGAATTAATGTAAGAAAGGGCTTTACCTACTGCTTGTTGCGTATTACGTACAGGACGAAAACCGTAGCTATAAGTTGAAAAATCTGTTTCATAATGCATCATTACCACTCTGGATACTGCCTGTTGCAGCATACGATCAATGGCGGTAGGAATACCTAATAGTCTGGTTTTACCTCCTCCTTTGGGTATTTCCTTACCACGTATAGGCTGCGGTAAATATTCGCAATTCATGATACTTTCATTCAATTCGTTCCGGTTTTTATCTAAATGGTCTTTAAGTTCTGAAACTTTCATTCCATCTACACCTCCTGCACCTTTATTGCGCACTACTTCTTTGCAAGCCTGTGTTAGGTTTGCAGGGTGTAGTACTCGTTCAATTAAATTTGATGTCTCTCTTCTTCTTTTCTTCATAATACTTGTTTCCATTCCCTGCTACGACTCTTTGGGGCTGGAAAGGCTCAAAATCCTTATACCTCCATCAAAGATGGGTAGCGATGTAAAGTTCAGCCCTTCACTTATCTGTGAGTCCTCCTGTTTTAACGTGGTGTTCGTAAAACGGGCTCATATTACAAAGCTACTATGGCGTCTGCTCGCTGTCGCTGAAGCTTTAGCGTAGGCGCCTGACTGCTCTGCTCTATCAACACGTGATTACAGAGCCCTCCCCTGGTAAGAGTATTATCCTTCTTCCAATGCCTGCCTGATCTACTATTTTGGTTATGCACTCCGTTGAGTGTTTTGGACGTTGGCATGATGTGCTACCTTATCCAACCTCATAGCCTCATATGTGATTTCTGTCCGTCAGTACCGGAGTTTGCCGTTTGACTTCCTTCACTGCTGCTGTCACCAGCAACCACTACATTTTTCCATTCGAAAAAAGTGTCACTTGCTAATGGTTCGAAGCGTTACCTCCGTCCATTCGGGACTTCCACCCTATGGATAAAAATTATACCCACACCCGATGTTTATTGTAAAAGATTTGTATTTTTAAACTTTTTCAAGAACTTCGGGTGTGGGTGCGCTGCTGCTCATGCAGGGCACACACAAAGTAAAAAAGCCATGTGTAAATTCCGTTATTTGAAATTTAATATTTAATATATAAGTTTGGTGAGGCTAAAGTGGTGTAGTTGTAATTTGAATACACACGTCTCTTTTACCGAACGTTACAAAACATTAAAAATAAACAAGACGCAAAGAAAATAATTCATAAAAACCAAATAATTCAACTGAATGAGAAAGAAAATTTAATCATCTTTACAAAAGATTACAAACAAAAAACTAATTATTAACCAAACAAAACCAATTTACAATGTTTATAAAAGGTAAACTAATCGTAGACGATGAGTCCTACAATATTCTACGTTATGAAAATGGCAGATACCAGAAAGTTGCCAAAAATGGTATGGCATATACCAATGTAATAACCAATCCTTATATTATTGAAATTGAAACAACTTCAGAAACAAATCTTTTTGCATGGGCTGCAAGTAAAGCGTTAATGAAACCTGTAAAAATTGTTTTATCCCATCCTTCAGAAATGGAACGTCCTCGCACAATTCAGCTATATGATACTTTGTGTGTGGGTTACGATTGTTATTTTAATGCAATAGATACCAATCCAATGATTACACGATTAGTCCTTTCACCTGCCATTGTTGTTGAAAATGGAGAAACCATAATGGAACAACCTTGGAAGGTTACAGATTTAAGTGAACAAAATAATAATGGACAGGTACAACAACGAAACAATGTTGAGAATAATGAAGATGCAATAGAATTATTAGTAAAAAAACTAGAAGGTCCCTTTACTGAGGATGGAAATGAAAAAGTTGAAGAGCTAATAATGGGCAACACATATCTTTATAGAGTTACTGAATATAACGATGGTGATGACGACAAATTAACAAATACTCAATGGAGTGTTGAACTTAATAATGATGGAAAATTAAAACAACTCAAACAATCTGACGCTTTTGAAAAGGACGGAGTAATATGTTTTAAATACACACCAGAAAAAGCCGAAAGCATTAGGTTATATGCATGGTGTCAGGGTGCGAGTAAGGATGTTAGTGTTGAAGTTCCTGTTGTTTTGTTTCCTATAAGTATTGATAAATTTCAAGTACCTGGAATTAATAGAGAATTAAATGATATTGCGGAAGATATGTCTTTTGGTATAGGTGTCACTAGTAGTGCAAAACGTATTTATTTAACAGAAGAGGTTGATAAATTTATAGATGAGTATAAAGAATCAGGTTTTGACTATGAAGGAAAGCACAAAGTTTTTTCAAACGTTAAAGTTTCAGATCCAATTATTTCATCAGAAATTGATTATCCGACCCTTCAAACAGGGAGTGATCATTTTCGGAGTTTTGCAAAACAGCAGATTGATATTGTAAATAACAAAATTTCAAGTCAAAATGCTATAAATCCATACAAACCCAAATATTCATATTCCGAAATATTAGATTGCGAGGCTCCTATCTTGGGTTTTAAAATATGGGATTCAGGTGAAGATGTAATTAAATATAATGATCGAGAAAAATATTCGGATGAAGATTTATTCAATAAATTTAGAAAATATGCAAAAATATTTTTTGCTCAAGGAGAATTAGAAGGGAACATTGATCGAATGATTGATAAATTTCAATCAAATGAAGGAGGTGTTTATGAAGATCCTGTTTTATCGGAAGCTATAATACATAGTAAAAATACAGATGATTATTGCCACGAGCTAGAAGATTATATAGCACAACGTCTTAAAGAAAGGAATGGGCTATTAATAAAAGAAAAAGATGGCTTGTTACCATTGGAGGATAAAGAAATTTATCAAATAGAGAATGACGATAGTTATAAGCTAAGAACAAAAATGGGAAAAACTTCAACTAAATTGAGATCAGATAAGAAGGGCTATACATATTTTTTTAGACCAATGTTTGATTCTTTTTCCGATACGCTTAAAGGAACGCAGATTGCGACTAATGATTTTTGGGCTGTTGAAGTATTTTTAACTAATATAAATTTTGAGGGTAAAAATTATACTGCAACTTATCATGTTAATTTGTGGGATCATTTTGGACTTGACAAAAGTGATATTGAAGCCTTTCCTAATACTGTAGATTTTGCAAAAGAAACATTTGCAACGTGGTTTGCTCTACAGCATCTTAGGGGGTACAGGCCATTTATTACTAAGGTCCAATTTGATAGAACCTTTCAAGGTAATTTAGGTGATGGAAAATTTGATCGAGCTAAAAAACGTGAAGAAAACGAAGCAGATCTTAAAGCTAGTCAAGAATTAGAAAAGATTAAAAATAATCCTTTTTACATATCATCAGGAAAAATTTAAGTAATGAAATGTATATATATTATTCCTTACATATTTATATTTTGTACCAGTTGCTCTAATAATTTAAAGTTTGAGCTAACTGATCAAGGCGATCCATTTGGGTATTCTAGACGGCATGATGATTTGGTGCCAAGTTATTGTACTATATATTTAGTCACTAATTATACCGAAGAAAAAGATAGTTCATTAATGAAATTTGTACAGACTGAATTTAAAAAAGCAAATTACAATTATGATTCACTGATGTATGTTAGCTTTAGTTTCTATAGAAAAACATTTTGTACAAAGAAATTTCTTTCTCAAAATCCTTTGGGTAATGTTGCCATTGGCGATCCCGAATTGGGATGTTTTGACGACAGAATAAATGGATATTATTATGAAAGAATAAGCAAAGATGCAAATAAATGGATATTTTCAGATTATTTAAATGAAACGACAGATACAATAGAAATAACGTTTTGTAATCGAGTAGCCAGCCACTAGGCTAAAAGCCTAGCGGAGAAGCTCTCACACCACCGTACGTACGGTTCTCGTATACGGCGGTTCATCTGGTATACTATAGAAGCTCTTTTCACCATCTATAGCTTTTCAATACTTTTTGAAAGGGCTGGTAAGGCTCAAAATCCTTATACCTCCGTCAAAGATGAGTAGCGATGTAAAGTTCAGCCCTTCACTTATCTGTGAGTCCTCCTGCTTTAGCGTGGTGTTCGTAAAACGGGCTCATATTCCAAAGCTACTATGGCGTCTGCTCGCTGTCGCTGAAGCTTTAGCGTAGGCGCCTGACTGCTCTGCTCTATCAACTCGTGATTACAGAGCTCTCCCCTGGTAAGAGCTTTATCCTTCCTCCAATGCCTGCCACATCTACATTATAAACACTCACCTCCTTGATGTTTGGACGTCACAATGGTGTGCTTGCTCATCCGGTTTATAATGCCTCATATGTGATTTCTGTCCGTCAGTACCGGAGTTTGCCGTTTGACTTCCTTCACTGCTGCTGTCACCAGCAACCAGCTTGTCACTTGCTAATGGTTTCCCGATAGCTATCGGGATTACCTCCGTCCACTCGGGACTTGCACCCTATGGATAAAAATTATACCCACACCTGAAGTTTATCTCAAAAGATTTGTATTTTTAAACTTTTTCAAGAACTTCGGGTGTGGGTGCACTGCTGCTCATGCAGGGCACACACACGGCATCATAAACCATACGGGGGGGAGGTGATTCGCGGAGTTGCAGTGATTTCAATTTGTCCGCCCAATGCTTTTAAAGAAACTTATTATTGTTAAATTTAGTCCCTATAAAACCATTGGGCTTGGCGAGATTAAAGAAAGGGCAGACTAATTCAATCCCCGCACGGTTCATATGCCCAAGCTAAGACCCACGCGACAGCTACATATTATAAAAATAGACTTAATAAAAGGATTTGGATTTAAATAAGATGTAAAGTATATTTGTCAAATAGAATTAAATACTTTACATTTTAAACTGACTAATATGCATAAAAATCATCAAGACTTGCGCTTACTGCCAGTCCATTTTAAAAAGGTTGCTTTTGGAATAATTATACTTAGTGTTTTATTCATTGTTTTGACAATTTCAAAAGTAATTCCAGTTGACAAAGACATCGTAAAGACAATTTCAAAGACTGGATTTTTAGTCTCATTACTTCTACTCGCTTTGACAAAGAATAAAATAGAAGATGAGTTAACATCACGAATAAGATTAAAAGCATTTGCAAGTTCATTTGTTTTCGGAGTTGGATATGTTATTGTAGAACCATTTGTAAGTTTACTTTTTAAGGATGGTTTTCTTTCAGACAAAGGAGTAACAGAAGTATTAATTACAATGTTTCTGTTTTATTTCATAACTTTTTATTCTATGTTAAAGAAACGGTAGTGAAGAATACTATAAAAATAGAAAGAGCTATTAAAAATATGACTCAAGAATCATTAGCAATAGAAATAGGAGTTTCGAGACAAACTATTAATTCTATTGAAAAGAATCGATATATTCCATCAACAGTTCTTGCATTGAAAATATCAAAAGTATTTGAGAAAAGTGTAAATGAAATATTTGAGTTAGAAGAAGAAGATTAAAGCCAGGGCATAATCGAATAGGTGCTGACAAGGTTTTAACCCTGCCAGTGCACCTTTCACACCACCGTACGTACGGTTCTCGTATACGGCGGTTCCTTACATCAAGGGGAACAACGAATTAGAATTTGAAGCTAACAAAGAGTGCTGGTGATTATACATATCACCCAACGAGATACAACCTCGTTTTTGAAGTCGATCAACCGTGATAGTGGTTCCTAAAATAGGACTTTGAGCAATGGCCCAGCCTCCCATACGACTGCGGCTCCAAGCATAAGCATGATCAGGATCAACACCCAAACGAATTAGGTTTTTCCGTTTACGTTCAGTTTTTTTCCAATGATGCCAAATACAATATCGGAGACGATTACGAAGCCAACCATCAAGCATCTCCAGTTTCGTAATGATATTTGCATGTTTAAAGTAGTTGATCCAACCTCGTTGAATTTCTACTAACTTTTGAATGCGTTCATCAAAACTCATGGGAGTGGTTTTTCTGGTGATTTCCTTAAGTTTCGCTTTGAAGCTTTTCCATCTCTTTTCAGCTACAATCAATTGATATTTGCCTTTAATACCCTTTTTGTAAATAGGAACAAAGGCAAATCCAAGTATTTGAAAGTTAACCGGACGGCGGATACCACTTTTATCCCTGTTGATAGGGAGTTTAAGTTTATCCCTAAGAAATAAGTAAATGGTGTTACCTGCTTTTCTTGCTTCTGCTTTTGTTTTACAGTAAATACTGAAATCATCAGCATAGCGTACAAAGCGTAAGCCTAATTGTTCCATTTTAAAATCCAGTTCATGAAGAACAATATTTGATAGCAACGGACTAATGGGGCTTCCTTGTGGTACTCCTTTACGTCGCTTATGTAATTTACCATCCTTTAAAAGTGGCGCTCTAAGCCATCGACGTATCAAACACATGGTGTGTTTACATTTAATTTTACGATACAGCAATTGCAACAGCAAGGTATGGTCAACTCTGTCAAAGAATTCCTTCAGATCAATTTCAACAATATGCTGATAGTCTGAATTAATGTAAGAAAGGGCTTTACCTACTGCTTGTTGCGTATTACGTACAGGACGAAAACCGTAGCTATAAGTTGAAAAATCTGTTTCATAATGCATCATTACCACTCTGGATACTGCCTGTTGCAGCATACGATCAATGGCGGTAGGAATACCTAATAGTCTGGTTTTACCTCCTCCTTTGGGTATTTCCTTACCACGTATAGGCTGCGGTAAATATTCGCAATTCATGATACTTTCATTCAATTCGTTCCGGTTTTTATCTAAATGGTCTTTAAGTTCTGAAACTTTCATTCCATCTACACCTCCTGCACCTTTATTGCGCACTACTTCTTTGCAAGCCTGTGTTAGGTTTGCAGGGTGTAGTACTCGTTCAATTAAATTTGATGTCTCTCTTCTTCTTTTCTTCATAATACTTGTTTCCATTCCCTGCTACGACTCTTTGGGGCTGGAAAGGCTCAAAATCCTTATACCTCCATCAAAGATGGGTAGCGATGTAAAGTTCAGCCCTTCACTTATCTGTGAGTCCTCCTGTTTTAACGTGGTGTTCGTAAAACGGGCTCATATTACAAAGCTACTATGGCGTCTGCTCGCTGTCGCTGAAGCTTTAGCGTAGGCGCCTGACTGCTCTGCTCTATCAACACGTGATTACAGAGCCCTCCCCTGGTAAGAGTATTATCCTTCTTCCAATGCCTGCCTGATCTACTATTTTGGTTATGCACTCCGTTGAGTGTTTTGGACGTTGGCATGATGTGCTACCTTATCCAACCTCATAGCCTCATATGTGATTTCTGTCCGTCAGTACCGGAGTTTGCCGTTTGACTTCCTTCACTGCTGCTGTCACCAGCAACCAGCTTGTCACTTGCTAATGGTTTCCCGATAGCTATCGGGATTACCTCCGCCCATTCGGGACTTTCACCCTATGGATAAATTTATGACCCACTCCCTATGTATATTGCAAAAGATTTGTATTTTTAAACTTTTTCAAGAACTTCGGGGTGGGTGCACTGCTACTCATGCAGGGCACACACACGCTGTGTAATTTAATGGCAGAATAGCAGTAGTTTGATAGTTTGACTCCCGCATTTAGGCTTTGTCCTAGCGGACAAAGTAGCAGTCCGCAGACTGCCACAAAATTAACAGCAAACGTTGGGGCTAATTCTGACCGTAGAAATCATAAAGAATAAATAGTTGAGACCGTTTAAACACATACAAAACGATATATTTAGAACCTTTTTTTCTTTGGTTTTTATCCTGTTAGCAATAAATACTTTTTCCCAGCAGAGTAATAAAGACAAATTAAAATCTCTGTTTAAATCGGAGAGTTTATACGTAAAAAAAGAAATCCCAGAAGAATTTTATTTGTATTACAAACCATTTTTAATTGACTATAATCATGTCAGAAAAGAATTAAACAGCAAACTGCAAGAACTTTCAATGGTAATTGGAGATACTTTATTTTATATGCATGCAATAAGAAATCCTAACAGATTTGAAAATTGGGGAATGATTTGGAATAACCAATTTGAATTAGGCTTTTCTTGGAATAATGCAAATAAAGAATTCAAAGTTTATGAAGAAAGCATTAAGTTTCTATCTGAATTTAAATGGGATGTTGTCGAATGGAATAAGAATATAACAGATAGGTCATATATCTATACAGGTATTGCTGGTGCTCCATGGTTTGTATGTTCAAAAATGACTATAATAAACAACAAAATAAAAACTGAACATGCTTGTTTTGTAATGTACTCAAAATATGATGCTCCTTGGATTAGACTTAAAGAAAAGAAGGAGAATGGATATAAATCGGAGAAACTATTGAACAGATTTTATTGAAGAAAAAAACTAGCCCCAATAACTAAGCGTCCTGCCTGTTTGTAAAACAGAGGCTGAATGCGGTGTTGACGAAAACCGGGGGAAGTGGGTAATTTGAACTTTTGTACATTTACTCAAAATTGTAACGGTTTGACAAGTTGGAGCTTTGAAATCCCGGCCTCCGCATATTGCCACCGTTGTACACAAGCAATAATGAGACGTATAGTAAAAATATCACTCATAGCAATACTAAGCTTAGGACTTTACCAGACTAGTTCTTATTTATTGGTCGGTAAACGTAACATTGAGGTTTGTTATTTTAAACACTTTAGTCCTTTAATTCAAGACCTTGACAAACTTCAAATTGTTTCGACAACAGAATTAAATACTCATACAAGACATGAAATTCAGGAGACTTTAAAACCTAAATTTAATGTAATTGGATTCACAAATGACACTGCTTTGCTTTATAAACATCAATATGACAAGGAAATTACATTGATTATTATTACTGTCGATTATAAATTTCCATTTCATGCAGTAGTTTATGAAAATTTAAGGACTAGTGATTATATTGAAGTCTGGAAAAGTGATTTAGATTGGTTTTTCGGAAAGTGGGTTTTAAGACAAAAAATAAATATTGGACAAACCTAATAAATGCCAGTGTACAACAATCTAGAATAAAGCATGCAGATTTAGTGATATTTTGGATATGAGCATGAAGTTTGATCACCGCCAAATCATTGACTTGACTTTAATAATGAAAAGATAAAAACAAATAAAAGCTTTGTTCTGGAGGTTTTTGGAAGGTTTGTTTCAATAAATCTCCGCGCGCTTCATCCAATGAACATTTTAATTATTAAAACGAACATCATGCAAAGATTGATAATACTGACATTTATAATTCTTATTTATTCTACAAATGGATTTTCATGTGATTGCGATGGTGATTATACATATGACTCGGAATTCTATTACTGTGATGTAGTGCTTTCAGGTAAAGTCCAATCAGTCTTTGACCAAACAAAGGATTCATATAAAATAAATATTGAAATAAACACCATCTTTAAAGGGGATAGTATTTCTGAATTTTTAGTTTATAGCATTCCTGAAAATTTTGAAGTGCTTGAAAATGGAGATACTTTGATTTATATGTCGGATTGTGATATATATCTTCGTGTCGGTGAAGAATGGTTAATATATGCAGAAAAAAATAGTCAAAACATGTATTGTATAGATTATTGTTCTCCTACCAAAAGCCTGAACGAAGTAAGCAAAACAGAATTCGACTTTTTGAATTACCAAAAAAGTTTGATTACAACAGATAACACAGAATATTATAACTCAAAAGAACTTGACAATACGGACTTGATTTCTCTTTCGATTCGAGGTTATTCTTTGATTTGTAATCAATTTTTTATTAAGGATTTGAAACGTAATGATTTTGAACTAAACTTAAAGATTGATAAAACTGGTCACATTTTGTATGACGAAAGAATCAATAAAGGACAAGAACGAATCATTGGAGAAATTAAGAAGTTTGAACCATTCATACCTGGAACAAAGAGTGGTGAAATTGTGAATTCGGAATATAGAGTAATGATAAAACAAAAATAACGACGCTATGACAACACATAAATCTAAGGGCTAGTCTGCAATGATTTTGAGTTTTATATATCCAGCCTCGTAAATTAATGTATAACGCCTTACACTTACAAAAAAGTAATCATGATAGCATTTTTACATACATCAAAAATTCATGTAGAGAGATTTGAAAACCTTGTTAGACGGTTTGACAAGAATTCAATAATGCAACACTTTGTGAATGAAGAATTATTAGAAAATGCTCTAAAAAATGGAAAAACAGATTCTTTTTCTTTCGTAAATGCGGTTGAGAAAATAAGGAAGTACAATCCAGATTTAATCATTTGTACTTGCTCAACTTACGGGGAGTTGTCTGATGCCAACAACATAGAAAGAATTGATAAACCAATAGCTCAACATATAGTTAAAATTACAACAGAATAGGATTAGTATATGCAGCAGATTCAACAAAAAACGTGAGTAAGAAATTGATAAACAAGTTAGCTGTTGAACAAAATAGAAATATAGAAATTGTAAATTGCGATTGCACTTCAGAGTGGATTCATTTCGAGAACAAAGACATTAAAAAATATGAAATGGGAATTGCTGAGAAATTAAGACATATAGCACCCAAAGTTGATGTTATATTTTTGGCTCAAGCTTCAATGGAAGGCACAAAAAAATACCTGACTGATATTGAAAAAAATGTATTCTCTAGTCCTGAATTTGGAATTAAAGAATTAATGAAGAAAATAAACCATTGAAAGGATTACTCATCAGCAAAGATTGTAAACAAATAGAATAACACAATGACACAAGAAATATATCAGAAAGCCATAAAATTTGCCGGTGAAAAACATCAAAATCAAAAAGTACCCGGAACAAATACAAACTACTTATTACATATCTCAAATGTTGCAATGGAAATATTTTTGGCTTATATAGAAAATGCCAATTTCGACATTAACTATGCCATTCAATTGGCGCTGCTTCATGATACATTGGAGGATACCGACACTAAATTTTCTGAGTTAGCAGACATATTTGGAGAAAAAGTTGCAGTTGGAGTTCAAGCTCTTACAAAAGATGAAAACCTGAGTTCCAAGAATGAAAAAATGATTGATAGTTTAAACCGAATCAACAAAATAGAAACAGAAGTTGGAATGGTAAAATTAGCTGACAGAATTACTAATTTACAAGAGCCTCCAAAACATTGGACTAAAGACAAAATACAGAAATATTTAAATGAAGCAGAACTAATTAATGCAACACTAAACAACAAGAATAAATATCTGAACAATAGATTAGAAGTAAAAATAGCTGAATACAAAAAATATACTGAATAAATGACTGGATTAAATAATATTACATCATATACATTGCTCCCATGTATTTGTGGCTTTGTTATTATTGGCGTTGGATACTTAAAATTATGGAAATTACGGAAAGCCGAATATCCTGAAATTGTAGGAATTTATGGAATCTGGCTAATGGGAGTCATTTCATTTCTATTAGGAATCTTTGGACAAATCATGAGTATGATTAATACATTTGATATTATTTCACAAGCTGGAGATATATCTGCATCCATAGTAGCAGAAGGAATAAAGAGATCGTACCAATCAACAGTTATAGGATTGGTTGTTCTAATCATTTCGTTAATAATTTGGGGAATACTAAAAGGAACAAAACAAAAAAGGATTATCTCCAGAAAGATTGAATTAAACGAATTATAAAAGAAACACTATTAGAAATATAACCGCAAAACAAGGTGATTCTAATTATTTTGCACTATGTTAATCAGGTAATCTTTAACATCAACAATACATCTAAAATACCATGACGAGACAAAGTAATGATACAGACTCTCTATCTTCACTAAAATTTGAACCATTGACTAAAGAAAACTGGAGTAAATTTGTTGAATTGTTTGGACCCAAAGGTGCCTGCGGTAATTGTTGGTGTATGTTTTTCAGATTAAGCAAAACAGATTTTGAAGAGGGTAAATTCAACGATGGAAACAAAGATGCAATGAAACAGCTGGTTATGGATAATAAACCAACAGGATTACTTGGGTTTTACGAAGAAATACCCATTGCATGGTGTGCCTTTGCTCCAAGAGAGGATTTTCCAAAGCTTCAAAGATCCAGAGTTCATAAACCAATTGACAATAAACAAGTATGGTCTGTTCCATGTACATTCATAGCTAAAGATTTCAGACGACAAGGTGTTTCGGTTGAACTATTAAAAGGGCTTATTAAATATGCAAAAACACAAGGAATAAAAATCATTGAAGCCTATCCGACAATTCCTACACAAGAAAAACTTCCTGACGCTTTTGCCTGGATAGGTTTGTACAAGTCATTTGAAAAAGCGGGGTTTGAAATTGTGGATCGCACATCAAAAAATCGACCTATGGTTCGTTATTACATTGACTCATCACTCAAAATATGAAAGTACTATTTCAGATCATCATATTTACTTTGTTGTTTTCTGGTTGCGGAATTAAAAAGAGAGTAGAATTATATTCATTTCTTGACAGTCAGGAAAAAAACACTGAGTTTTGGGAAAAAGTTTCAAATAACGATTGCGAGCAAGATTTATTAAGACTTATTGCTGAGTATAGAATTATAGAAGATAAATTTCCAACAAAAATAGAAGAGATTGAAGCCCTGGACTATAAATCTATATTAGAAAAACTTAATAATGATGAGAAAGTTGCAATTCAAGATGAAATAGAAAAAATCAAAAAGGTGGTTAACGATTGCCAACAAACGTTTTCAATTATTCATTTAAATCATCATAATTCAGATACGATACAAGTTAATTTTATTGGATACGAAAACATTCAAGAATGTAAAAAGATTGAATACACTAAGAATTGGCAAATAGTTATTGAGAATTGCATTGATTATGAAATAATTAATTTCAATTTTAAGATGCAGCTGTTTGATATCAATGGCAAAGTTCTTTTAAGCGATGAAGATTTCAATAAATTCTTTCGGTAAGATACAGACTAATTAGAAGCATCTTATTTTATAAATCGCCATGATACAAAGAATATGATAAATGAATTAAGAGAAAATAATACAACAAAGCTTACTCTAAGAATAGTATTCTTTACCATAGGAATAGCCATAATTTTTTCAGCAATATGGATTAATGAATTAGTTATCGTGGTTGGATTATATTTAATTATTATGACTTTATTTATAAAGGACAGAAGTATTCAAGTATTTAATGACAGATTTGAAATTAGAGGAAAGAGTATCTTACCCATACTGAATAGCAAAGAGTCTTTTAAGTATAGGGATATTAAAAAAGTTGAGTTTAGTGAGAGCTATTCTGATATATTTAAATCAACTCTAAAATCAATAGTGATTGATGATTTTATTTTTATGGGTAACTCCGGCTATAATACATACTCTAAACCAGACAACATTACAATTAGAATGCAAGATAACTCGTTTCGGGTTTTAAATAGGATCGGATCCAAAGATCAATTTATAAGTTGTTTTAAATCTATTCTGGAAGAATTAAATAAACAGAAATAAGCATCGATATAGATAAAGGATATTATCCATTCCGGAAATTTTAACTTGGGTAATCGAATCTTTTCATTTAGTTTGACTATTACTTTTCTAAAAGATTATTCTTGCTAATTTTAGTCCCTAAACCTTGGGGCTGGTATAAAGAAGCAATCCTACTTCCTAAAAGTCCTAATTTATACTAATTACAAAGTCTATAAATTTCGATATTTAAAAATTATGAAAAATACATTCATTGCAATTATTTGTCTATTTATATATTCATGTTCACATCAGAATGAGCAAACCGTTAAAATAGAGATGCAAACAGAATATGGCTCCATAATATCTGAACTCTATCCTGATAAAGCACCAATTACCTGTGAAAACTTTATTAAGTATATCAAAGAAAGTAAGTTTGATAGTCTAAAATTTTATCGGGTGGTAAGAATGGATAATCAACCTAACAACAAAGTGAAAATTGAAGTTATTCAGGGTGGATTAGGAGACTATATGCTAGACTCTAAATATCCTTCGATAGAACATGAGACTACAAAAGAGACTGGAATATTACATAAAGATGGCGTTATTTCAATGGCTCGATTAGAACCTGGATCTGCTGACACTGAATTCTTCATCTGTATTGGAGATCAGCCTGAGTTAGATTTTGGTGGTCAAAGAAATCCGGATGGTCAAGGTTTTGCTGCATTTGGGAAAGTAGTTAAGGGAATGGATGTTGTAAAAAAAATACAACAATTGGAAGATAATTCTCAGATGCTTATAAACAAGGTTGAAATTACTTCAATTAATATTTTAGAATAGTTCTAATATAAATAAAGCATAGACCTAATAGTGAAGTTCGGTATAGATTTGGGTCAGACCAATAATTGCTTATTTAAACTTTTTCATCAACCTATAGTTTAATTATATATAGCTTAGATATGACCCGATGAAAATTAACACAAATACATGGAATAAAATACGATATACTTTTTATACGCCTGTGTATGATTTGATAGCAAGCTATTTCAAACATTCAAGAAGGAGATCTATTCACTCATTAAATATTAAATCTGGCGATAAGGTACTGATTGTTGGTGCAGGAACTGGGTTAGATTTAGAATTCTTACCAGACGACTGTGAAATAACAGCTACAGACATAACACCGTCAATGGTAGTCAGTATTAAAAGGAGAAATAAAAGGTTGAATAAAAATGTAAATGCAATGGTTATGGACGGGCAATCATTAAGATTTCAGGATAACTCATTTGATTTCGTTATTTTGCATTTGATTCTTGCTGTAATCCCAGATCCTTACAGTTGTATTAAGGAATCTGAAAGAGTATTAAAACAAGGAGGACATATAGCCGTTTTTGATAAGTTTGTTCCTAAGAATAAAAAGTTATCATCTAAGCGGCGTTTTATTAATCTATTTGCCAATATTCTAGCTACCAATATTACAAGAGATTTAGATATGATCGTAAATAAAACCAGATTAAAAATACTTTCAGATATTGAAGCTGATTTTAATGGGAATTTCAGGTTAGCTAAACTTTTAAAACAATAGTAATCAATCATCAGTATATGGCACGAAGACATTATAATAATAATAATTAACCAAAGTGCCTTAACCAAATTAATCTTAAAAACATGAGAACTTATTTTACAGTCATTTTATTTTTTGCTTTAACTCAGATTTTATTCGGACAGGAAGTAAAATCCACAGACAAAACTTCGGTCACACTAGATCTTCAAATAGAAAAAGTAACTTCTAATCCATATTATTTGCTACTTATTGAAAACTCTGAGAATATAAAAATCAATAAGTCTGACCTTAAGAAACTAAATGAAAAATGGGTTTCTAATATTGATATTTGGACTACAGATGAAAAGAAAAAGGAATATGGATATAATGGAAAAAGTGCTTTGGTTTTAATAACCTTAAAGAAAAAACGGATTGACGATTACCTGGATATAATTGGTAAAATAAAAAGGTAGTTCTAACAATATCTCAAAGCAACATCTTAATTCTTGTATATAACAAACAAACTACTCCAAAAACACTTTCATCTTTAATTTAAACTAAAGCAAACATGGAAAACAAAGTAAAAAAAGCAGAAATAATATCAGAGAATAAAGAGTATACTGCTGTAAATATTGGCAGTATTGCAGACATAAAAAATCATTCATTAATCCATCCGGTTTCAGGACGAGAAGTGAAAGGTAAGGTCTTTTTAAAAGAACTAACAAAGGCTTCTGGTACAGAAATATCGTTTACAAGTATACCACCAAAATCTGAGTTGGGATATTTTCATATTCACAATAAAGATGAAGAAACATACATCATTATTAAAGGGAAAGGATATTATCAGGTTAACACAGATTGCTTTCCCATTGAAGAAGGTAGTGTAATAAGAGTAGCTCCTGAGGGAGTAAGAAGTTTATGTAATATTTCTGAAGAAGACATGGTTTATATTTGTGTTCAGTCTAAACAAAACTCACTGGAAGAACATACTACAGATGATGGAAGCAGATTAGAATACGAGTCTATATTGAAAGGCAAATTATAACTCATATCTAAGCTGTCCTAAATATTTTTGTTAACTGATGCTTCGCCCAGACCAGACTTCATTTTTTTGTCTTACCACAAAAAACAGAAGAAAAAAAAGGCAATGTTGCACCCACTTCTCTCAAAAAACTACGATTATTTGACTGAAATCGCTTAAACTCGCTGCGCTCAAACAAAAACGATTTTTAATCGTCAAATCATACTTGTTTGTTGGTTCACTGGCTGAGGCCAATCAAGAACTAGCTATAGCTTAGGAAGCTTTTCAGATACCAAATCATAAGATATCTATATGCTTAAAATTTGATAATAAAAAGCCGGTTTTATCGATGACAAAACCGGCTTAAACAAAATTCAAATAAATATACTTATCACTATCGTTGCTTAATCCTAATTACAGAAAACGAATAAGGATCAAGTTCTAATTTCAGTTCTTTACCAGATAATTTAATTTCCTTATCAACAGGAGTAATATTATCAGGCTTTTCAATTGTATTAATAATTTCAAGATCAGAACTACCAATTACAGTCATTCTTCCTTTTGACATGAACTTTTTAGCTGAATTTAAAACAAAGGTTGCACTTTTTACATCCTGATTATTATTTACCACTTTAATAATCAACTCATTTGTATTTGCATCCCACACAGAAGAAGCAAATAATCCATCCTGACCTGTTACTGCTTTACCTTCTAAAGTTGTTAACAACAAATCAGTACCTCCATTATTTCCATACAATTGCTGCACATAATAGTTTGGTGTAGCAAATGAGTTTAAGTTATCAAACCATATTAAATCCGGACGCCATTGCCATCCATCCACGTGAGCAAAAAGAGGGGCGTAAGAACACATGTAAACTACATCAGCATTACGTTCCAATCCTGTCATGAATGCAGCTTCAGATAAGGCGCATTGCCAGTTATTTGTATTATCGGGACTACATACCTCCACACTTTGAGCAGCATACTCACCAGCAAAGATCTTATATGAATTTCTATCATAGTTGTCGTAACGTGTTGCATTATCAAAAAACCATTGAGGAGCTCTGTAATAATGTTCATCTACTATTGGAGCTTTATATTTATCCTTCAACTCTTCTTGGGCATATTTAAAAAACGGATCATCAGGGAATGGACCTGTTGTTGATACAATATTAATATCTGGACATTTTTCCTGGATGGCTTTTTCAAACACTGCATAACGCTCAAAATACTGAGGTCCCCATTGTTCATTACCAACCCCAATATACTTTAGATTAAATGGCTCCGGATGGCCCATATCTGCTCTTAATTTGCCCCATTTAGTATCTGTTGATCCATTAGCAAACTCAATTAAATCCAAAGCATCCTGAACATAAGGTTCCAGTTCATCTACAGGAACCATTTCTGCCGTATTAAACTGGCATGACATACCGCAATTTAATATAGGAAGAGGTTCTGCTCCAATATCCTCTGATAATAGAAAATACTCATAAAAACCTAAACCAAACGTTTGATAATAATCAGGTGCAGGTCGATGAGAGAATTGTGTATTCCATCTGTTTACAATCAAGGTTCTGTCTTCAACATCACCCACTGTTTTTTTCCATTGGTAACGGTTTTCCAGATCATAACCTTCAACAATACAACCACCAGGAAAACGGAAGAATCCAGGATTAAGGTCTGCCAGTTTTTGCACCAGATCAGCACGTAATCCTCCCTTTCTGTGCTTCCATGTATCATCCGGGAAAAGAGAAACCATATCAAAGTTAACCATTCCCTTTCCTTCAAAAACCAATTTCAACTTAGCTTTTGGGTCAGTTTTAGTACAAACAAAGCTAGTTTCATATTTCTTCCAATCTGTTCCTTCTACATTTACAGTTGTAGAACCAATTACTGCATCCTCAGAATCCAGAAGAGAAACTTTTAATGTAATATTCGATTGATCAACCAATGAAGCCAACATTGAAAAATCATAAGTATTATTTTCTTTCACCCCCATTCCTCTGAATCCTTCATTCACCATGAATAAACTCGACTTGTTATCATTAAGTTCAATCCTTGCATATCTTGGGTTTTGGGCAAATTCAGAACCCCGGTTTATTACTGTAAAATGAAATGCATCCGGAACAGTTTTCTCAATATCCCAACCCATTTGAGGTTTATCAAATTCAAAAGAACGGTTTTTAACCATTTCTGCATACAAACCACCATCGGCAGCAAAATTGATATCCTCGAAAAATATTCCCCACATGGTAGGTTGTATTTTTGTAGTAGGTTTATCAACATCAATTTGTATGGATTGACTGTAGATTTTAAAAGTTGTTGCAATGAAAAACAACAAAACACCCGCTGTAATTCTTACTTTGTGTTTCACGCTGATTTAGTTTTATAAAATTTCACCATATATTTTCTCTTCACATGACTGATTATCCTATTTCATTTTTAACGAAATATTTTCAGGCATCATGAAATTACAATAATGAGTTGAAATAAAATAAAACGGATATAAGTATTACAGAATTGTACGCTTAAATTCAACAATAATCCTCTTTTGTGGTACACAGCACCATCAATAATATAAGGATATAGATAGAAAGGGAAAAGCAAGACTTTAAACCAATAACCCAAAAGTATAGTGAGAAGAACGAAGAGAAAGATCTAATAAAAAAGCAAATTTATTTTTTAAAGTTCTCGAATTATATGTTGGTTAAGGAATAAAAAAGACTCGATTCAAGGTAAAAAATCATGCACGACCAATATAAAAACAGTTGTCAGACCAAAAGATACTTTGATCAATACCTTGTAGTATCCTTAGGTCTAACTAACTCTCATATTATTGCTTAAAATGAAAGAAAGCAATGTTTTGATTTAATCGCTCTGCCTGTTGTGATAAATCATGTGCACTTTCAGCAAGACTATCACTCGATTGGGAATTTTTCTGAGTTACACTATTGAGTTGCTGTATTGCATTATTGATTTGTTCCACTCCTGTTTTTTGCTCAAAACTGGCAGCAGTAATTTCATCTACTAACAATGATGTCTTTTCTATTTTAGGAACAGTATTCATAAGCAAGGTGCCAGTTTCTTCTACCATTTTATGTGAAGACTGAGACATTGAAATCATTTCAGTTGCAGCCAACGAACTTCTTTCTGCCAACTTTCTCACTTCTTGTGCTACTACTGTAAATCCTTTTCCCATATTACCAGCTCTTGCAGCCTCAACAGAGGCATTTAGTGCCAAAATATTGGTTTGTGCAGCAATTTCATTTATTACCAATATCTTATCGCTAATTTGTTTGGACACTCCAAAGGCTTTTTCTCCAATCTCAGAAACAGTATAAATCTGCTGCTTGGCATCCAAAGAGGCCTCTTTGGTTAAATCTGCATTATGACTATTGTTTTCAATATTAGAGGTTATTTCCTCAATGGTTACAGAAACTTCCTCCAATGAACTTGCCTGTATACTTGCTGCCTCAGACAATTGCTCTGCAGTAATACTTACTTGATTACTGGCAATAGCCAGAGATTTGGCATCTTCGGTTATGGAAACAATAATTGTTCTTAATTTTGATACCAGGTTGGCAATTGAATTTGTTAAAACTCCTAATTCATGTTTTTTATCTGAAGTTTCAATTTCAACATCTAAGTTTCCTTCAGATAAGCTCTTTAATTTAACGATTGCTCCTTCTAAAGGAGTCTTTAACATTTTATTAATATAAATAAAAACAAATGTTCCAACAATAACATTTAACGGAGTAGTTATATAATTTAATACTCCTCCTAATTTTAACTCAAGCGTCTTAGTAAGTGCAACAAAAATAGTAAACGAAACAGTTATAAAACTAAACTGAAACATTACTGACTTCTTAAAAATCAGTCTTAATATTAAAGCTGCTACGGGTATGGTTACCAAGGTTTTTAATAATTCCACATTCAGATCATTCATCTCCACTAAATCTAATTAATTTTCTATTCTTTTATAACATAAGTACACACTGCATCCATATCACTAATGATTCAATAGTAACACCAATACATTAACTACAAGTACTCTTTTACCTTAATTGTGCGCCATTGAGGCAGTGATACGGAGTAAAGAAAATACGGTTATAAAAATAAAGTAGAAAACTCTAAACAATTGTTAAATCTGAATCACAAAAAATCCTGATTAATCAGCTAATAAATACAACTTTAGAAGATCATATAAAAAAGATGATAATATACTCATAAAAATACCTGTAAAAAAAGTAATTATAATAGAAATAAGAGGGTTCTGCTTTACAAAATCCATTAATTTAATATAAACTGCCTTTTTTATTTTTCTGATTTCTTTTTCTGCTTTGTCAATAATATATTTAGGTACTTTTTCCTGAACCTTACCATCCAGCTTACTTTTACAATCAGGACAGATATGTGGTTTATCTAATGAGTATATTAACTCCGACTTATTACTATTAAAATCAAAAATACATCCCCTTGTATCATCATGAGTAAAGTTTGTTTTTTCACTCATTAAAGGAATACGATTTCCATACATGAGATAAACAAATAAATACCTATATACATTTCGGATGATATAATTTTCAAAATCAATATTTTCTTTTCTAAGAATATCCGATACTTCTTTTAAGGTAATTACGATTCTATTATGACTTAACCTTCGTGCGTAATACTCCTCTTGCAATGGAACATTTGTAATTGTTAATAGAAAATCAAAATCTGGCTCAACAGGTAATTCTTTTTCTAAAGTTTGGTCAGAATATCCACGAAAATCAATATCAGAATCCATCTGAAAAGTATACTGTTCAACTTTAGAGTTAATCTCAAAAAGATCAGATTTCCAGGAAGTAATTCTTTTATGTCTTATGGGAAATGGAACATACCCCAACTGAGCAATTTTGATTTTTATTTTTTTCATTACTGCTAAAACAGGTAAAACTTTACAACATGATTGTAGCATGTAAATATACAATATTGTTATTGAGAACAATAATATCTGAAAAAGCTACATTCTTTTATGATACGATCAAAGAATCTTGTATCCTGGTAACCTTCTTTTAACTCTTTAAAACTCTTTTTGTAATCTATAATACCATCCTTTAGATTCCCATCATATCCCCAATACGAGAAATCATTCTCGTGATTATACAGATTATTCAATTCACATTTTGCCATCATATATAAGCAACGGGCATTTAATTCCTTGTCTGTTGATAAATTAATTGTATTGCGATAATATTGATATGCCCTATCTGCCAATGGATAATAGGTTCTCTTGCTATAGCTCACATTACATAAATTATATCCAGTCTGCTCTTCCATTTTTTTATTTCTTTCAGAAATCTGTTTTTCAGACCATGCAAAATAATATGAATTACAACAATTTGATTTATCCTGAATAACACCTCTGTAATAACCAGTATTTGACACATTAAAATAGTAATTACCTAATAAATAATTTGCCAACTTCCTTTTCCATGTTTTCTCATCATGACTTAAGGAATCCAGTTTTAACAAGGTAATTGATAATTCTTTCTTTGTAAGTTGAGGTTTTATAAATGAAAAAACGGATGCTAAATAAACAGAATCTTCCATTAATTCATCTTCACAATCAAAACACTCAACAATATTATTACTGAACACTTTTGCAGGTATCACACTTCCTATTCCTGTATCTGTAGAATAATTTTTACTGGAATTAAAATGTACCAATGCTGTTTGCGGATCGGCCTGATTTAAATAATACATACCCAAATGGTACTCAATAAACTCAATGGGTTCCATCAAGGCTGTCTGTCCCTTGACATTTTGCTCAAAAAGATATTTTTCAAGACCGGATTTTTGTGGCTGAAGAATAAACTCTTTTAATTGCTGCAGTAAAGCTAAAGATCCCATATTTTCCACTTCAAGAATACTATTATGAACCAGAAAACTTTGGGCTAATTTACCCTGATGAAACAAAAGATGACCAACATATTCCTTAATAAGCTCCTTATTATCTTCTGTCAAACTACTTTTTGATAACAATGAAGCAAGGCTTTCCTCCTGCTCCACACCCATATTCCCCCACTCAAAGACTTTATAAACTGATTTCAACTGATTTCCTAATGAAGCATAGGTTGTATAAGATTTTATTTCATTTAATTTAAGATTAGCGGTATTAAAGTCCCCTTTCAAAAAGCTTAAATATGAGGAGCACAAAATCCAGAAATCTTTACGTTCTGGCTTACAAACTTTTTCCTGTTTGGCACTAATGTCTGACATCACCTTAATTTCATCCCAACATAAATTTTCCTCATCACCGCAAAGTAATCTGTCTGTAGTCATACCTATCCTACGAGGAAAAACATCATCTTCGATATCGTACAAATCTCTTACAAACATCAATTCAAGTTTTTCATCCTGTGGGGCAACTTCAGCTATTTCCTGCAAATATTGCATTTGATCTGAATAGCTTCTGATGGATTTTAAGGTCAGATAAGTAGCTCGATCATCAGAATTAGAAAAATACTGTTTACCTTCAGCATCCCTGTCTGTACAAAACTTATAACTGGTATATGATGAAACTTTTCTATCATAACTTTTGCTAAAAACCTGCAAAAACATATATGCTGCCTTATTATAATCTTCCAGCGAAAAATAACAACCTGCTACCTGATCCTGAACGTAATAATAGATCTCTGTTTTATTAAACTGATCTTTAATAAACTTATTAAAGAACTGTACAGCCTCCTGATATCTTTTCGAATAATGATAATTACGAATGACCTGGTAAGCATATCTTAACTTTAACTGAGGATTGTTTGATGCATTAAATCCATCCACTCCCTGAGCAATCAATTCACTTAAATCAACCACCTCATCGTTTACCATATCATTGTACGACCATGATCGTTGCCTGCGACTATGATGTTGGTCACTGCAAGTTCGTGCATATAACATATAATCATAAACAGCTTTATTGGTTCCCTCCTTTTTACCAGACCAAAGTCGTTCAAAAATTTTAGTAGTATCATTGGTTAAGGCCAAAGTTATATTTTCTACTGTCCATCCGGGCAGTAGTTCCTGCCATAGTTCTACATTCTTACTTATAACAGGTTCGGAATGTTCATAAGCCCAGCTACTAAATAATTCTTCTTTAAAGAATGCATCATATCCCTTAGACTGAATATAGTGTTGGTTAAACAAATGATAACTGTAACTATCATATGGATCCCATCCACAAGCGTAGGATGCTACTTTAAAACCGAATAAAACAATAAGAATGATTACTACCCTTTTCATTTAGTATATGCTTATTTGATATGATTTATAACTGTTTGATGATTTCTTTAAAAGAAGGACGATTTAAAAAATAAGAATCCAAATGATAAAATATCACTTCGCCCCGATTAATATTACTCTTTTTTATTTCCTGAAAAGAATTGATAACCTCTTCTGATTTCGATTCCTCCAATTTAATCTGATCATCTACTGACAAATAAAATCCCTTATACAAAGTATCTTTAACAACTTTGTATACATCTGAATTTAATGCTTCAAAATGTATCTTATCGTTTTTGAATAGCGTTGTATTTGTTCCATTGATGAGTTTTATTTCGCCATCTTTGTTTTTTAATACTGTTTGTGAGAATAAAGGAAGAGCTATATCCAAAGGAATCGGATAATCAGTATTTTGGTTAATATACTGACAAACTATACTATGCGATAATATTGAATTAGAAGAAAAATCAGAAAGATCTCCTACATTATACAGCATTAAAACACCATTATCCACCGGAGGTAATCCAGTTTCTGATTTATATTTAACCTGATGGAGACGAATAGTGCAACTAACTTTATAATGCTGCTTTAACAATCGCAATAACTCAAAAAAATTATAACGGGTAGAGGCATTCCAATCACAATCAATTTGTAACTCATTATTTTTTTGTCCAAAATGATGTACACTTATTTCATCAACCAGAGATTCAATTTTAGCAGCTAATTTTTTCACATCTGCATTAAGGAGAACCTTATTAACAATAAATACAACAGGCACAATTTCACAATCTTTATAAACAGAATCTACCTGAGTCAAAGGATAAACCGGATAAATACCATCATCCCACCGATCAATTGTGTTAACCTGAGCAACATCAAAATAATGCATGTATATCTTATGTACTTCCGAGGCTTTTAATCCTTCATCAGAAAAGACATTTTTTGCTTTTGATTTCCAATGGTAAAAGGAATATGAATTTTCATCAGGTCTATTGCATGATGAGAACAATACGATTACGAAAACAGATAATAAAAGCTGCTCAAATTTAAACTCAAAAGACATACATTATAATCTAATTACGCTGCTTTATTAATTTGTTTAGAAACAAGCTCATTCAAATATTCAAGATCCTCCTCAGTAAAAACTGAATTGTGTAGTTTTAATTTTCGATCCTTCCCTGCCTCACTATAACAGAAAGTCAATTTTCTTTCTCCGATTTTCACAACTTCGGTAAACTGATCAAGTTTAATAAACTTAGTTGGAGCTATAGGTCCAAGTTTTACCTCTATATGTTCATCATAAACTTTTATCGCATCTCTTTTCTTCTGAGCAAAATTAATTACAAACAAAAAAATACCTAATCCCAGCAAGTGACCGGCATTTAAAAACATGCCAGCAATCCCTACTAAAATTACTACTCCGCTTAATATTAATTGCTTACTAATATATTTCTCACTAAATCTAATCGCTTTAATTGGCTCCATTTATTCTAGTTCTATTAATTATTATAAAATTCTTTTCTTTTTTCTTCATCAATAATTTTTCTGGCTCCCATTGCTCCAATCATTCCAATGGGAACCATAACAGAAGAAGAAATCATAAATATCTTTGCCCCCAAGATGGTTTTTCTCAACTTAAGTAATATTAAACCAATGATGTTAAACAATACAATAACAGCCACAAAATACCCGAGGAATCCATATTCAGGATCTAAAAAAAACAATAATCCAATAATTGTATGAATTACAGTCGCAACCCCCATTTGAATGTTAATCATAAACTTACATTATTAAATACATAACAACATATACCTATTCCTGAATTAATTCAGAATTAAATACACTATCTCAAAAAAGTATAATCAGGGGGAATATTTATAATTAAGAAAATATTTAAACTACAAATACAATAGAGATTGCATGTTAGATATAGTTTGCTAGTTTACAGTAATCATAAATCGCTTCAAATATATAATTTAAATATAAAATCATACTCTTTTAAACCGATGAAATTTTTCACTGCAAACAGATTAGATTAATGATAGGTCGATTTACAATTACTGATCATGATTTATATTTATTAGGGTAAAACATATTATGTAATTCTGACGATCAACTACTACACAAAATGAATTTAAAAATATTACCTGCGATATTCTTTTGGCGTTTGATTGGTATGATGTTTAAAATATTTGGTAAAAAAAGATTGATCCGTGAAGTTAAATAATTCTGCAACTTCCTGAAAAGACTTAGATGAAGCTTTTATGAAAAGTTTGATTTCTGTAATTGTAAAATTATCTATATACTTTTTGGCACTCATTCCATAAATCTCATTTGTAACATATGACAAATATTTTGGCGTGAGGTTCATTCTCTCTGCATAAAATTGTACCTCCCGGCTTTCACGGTAATTCTTCATTAACAACTGACTAAATTCTTTCATAATTTCAGTTTTACGTGAATGTTGAATCATACCTTTTTTAATCTCATTATTAATGATATTAAAGACTTCTAAATAATGAATTCTTACCATATGAATAATAATGGGTCCCTGACAGATATTATTTACTTCATCATATTTAATTTTTAAACGGTGTAAAAAATCCATATCTGATTCAAATATCTCCTTAGTTGAATTATAAACCGGATTCTCTTTTAAAAACATAATAAATTCCGGAGGAAAACGAAAAAATATATGATCCAACATTTCTTGAGAACAAGTAAAATAGATGATTGAAAAATCACTGCTTACAAACTTAATTTCCACTACCTGAAGAGGTAAAACTGTAATAATACTTCCCTTTTTGATTTTATATCTTATAAAATCAATTTCAACCTCTGCAGAACCTTTTGTACAAAAAAATGTAATACTATTATTTATTCTTTCAGGCGAACTTTTTAATGGTATGGAATGAGAATTAAAACCAAGTGAAAAATGCTCCATCAATGGCAAGTTAAATTCAATAAAATTAAAATTTGAATCCATGACTTCTCTTAATTAATCAGATTAAAAACTTTACTTTCATATTTTTTATAAAATTAGCATTTAACACTTCGCGTTTATACCATTTTAAAGCTACAAATGTAATTCACAAGATACTGCAATGCGTAAAATTTACCATTTTTAAAGAAAAATTGAAAGCTAACATTTTAATTTTCCTCCGTTATTTTGCAACTCAATTAATTAGTTAAAGATGGAAGAGTTAATAGCAGAAGAAAAAGAGGGAAAAGTTACAACACATCCAACAAACATTGAGAAACCAACAATACAAAAGAATGAAGAAGAGGTAATAATATACAGTAAGAAACAAATTATCCAAATCATGCTTCCTCTTTTAATTGGAGGATTTATAGCCTTATTAAACGAAACTATATTAAATGTTGCCTTTCCTCAATTGATGGAAAGTTTAAATGTATCATTAACAACCATACAATGGTTAGGTACTGCATATATGATGGTAATTGGAATATTAGTGCCTGTCACAGCATTTTTGATTAAAACATTTACCACAAGAAAACTATACACAACCGCCATGATTTTGTTTTCTTTAGGAACACTTCTGTGTGGTTTATCAAATAGCTTCGCTTTTCTTATTACATCCAGGGTTTTACAAGGTATTGGAACTGGAATGTTGTTACCTATTATGATGGATACTATTATGGAAATATTCCCTCCATCGAAAAGAGGTACTGCAATGGGGATTAGCATGATGGTTGTTGTGGCTGCTCCTGGAATTGGACCTACTGTTTCAGGTTTTATTTTGAAATATTTGGATTGGCATTGGTTATTTTTTATTATGTTACCAATTGCTGCAATTGCCTTTACATTAGGATTATCCTATCTTAAAAGTTATTCACACATTACCAAACCTAAAATTGATTTATTATCCATTATGCTTTCAACGATAGGTTTTGGCGGATTAATTTTTGGCGTTTCATCAATTGAAACTAAAGGAATTTTTCAAGCTGCAGTATTAATCCCCACATTAGCTGGTTTAATAAGTCTATTTGCATTTTCAAAACGCCAATTTTCACTTAAACAACCTATGCTAAAATTGCAGATATTAAAAATACCTATGTTTACCATTGGAACGATCGCCCTATTCATAGCATTTATGATTCCTTTTGCCATAAATATTATTTTACCAACTTATATGCAAAGTATCATTGGTGTATCTACAGTAACAGCTGGCTTAGCCTTATTACCAGGAAGTATTGCAAATATAATTATCGCTCCCGTTGCAGGAAAGCTCTTTGATAAAATTGGCGTAAAACCACTTGCTATAGGCGGTTTTGCAACACTTACAATCACTATGTTTATCTTATCTAATATTGGAGTAGCAACACCTTTGATGACATTAATAATACTTCAAATAACAATGACAATTGGGACCGGATTGATTATTCCTCCCACACAAACTTTTGCGTTGAACCAACTTCCATTAGATAACATGGCACATGGGGTAGCAATATTAAACACCACACAGCAAGTAGCTGCTGCTTTTGGATCATCTATATTTATTGGATTAATGGGGGCTGTTCAGGAAAATCAATTAAAACAGATTATTAATCCTGTTATTAGCGATATTAATAGTGCTATGATAAAAGGTACTAACTCTGCTTTTACCGTAGCCTTTGTATTAGTTGCTATTGGTTTAGCTCTTACGGTTTTTATAAAAAAAAGAATAAAGGCGTAAAAATCTTTATATTTGCGGCAAAACAAAGAGATAGTTTACCATGGAGCAAAGATTCTCAAAACAATGGATGTTTATAAGTTTTGCCATTTTTATAGTTACTGAAATAATTCTAGGAGGGGTAGTTGGACACTATGTTGTTGGCAGATACATGTCGATTCACTTACATTTTATGCTACAAGGTTTATTAAACTTAATCAGTTACTTTATTGGTGGTTTTATCATTGGAATAATATCACCTGGAATAAGAATATATGAACCTGCAGTTGGTGCTTTTCTATCTGTTGCAACAATGTTATTACTTACACTGTTTACACCTTTCTCATTTTTACATTTCAGCTTAACTAAAGTAATAATAGGAGGCGGAATTGCTTTTTTATTGGCCTTAAGCGGAGCAAAAGCTGGTGAAAAATTAGCGGGGAATATAAATTAGAAAGGATATCCAAAAGCAATATTAAATACTAAATTATCTTTTCTCCAACTGGAGCTTCCAAAATTAATCTGATCCATTATCCAATAATCTCCATTTGTTGGATAGGGATTTCGCAATGGAAAAGCAACATCCAAACGAAGTACAAAAAAGGATGCGTCCAGACGTAATCCAAATCCTGTTCCCACTGCAATTTGATTAGTAAAATCAGAAAATTTAAATTCTCCTCCTTCTAATTCTTCGTTTTGATGTAACAACCAAACATTACCGGCATCAACAAAAAAGGCCCCTTTTAAATAACTAATTAAATCGAAACGGTATTCCAGATTTGTTTCAAGTTTGATATCTCCGGCTTGTTCCAAGCCTAATGTATTTTGCAAACTGTCAGATGGCAAATAAGAACCCGGACCAACAGATCTTGAAGGGAAAGCTCTTAAGCTACTTGCCCCACCAGTATAAAACTGTTTATTATAGGGCATAAACTCTGAATTTCCATAAGGAATAGCTAAACCTGCAGCAATGCGACCAACCAATTTACTCTTTGTAGAAAAGGAATGATACAATCTTAAGTCGCCATAAAATTTTGCATATTGAGAATAGGCAGTTCCAAACAATTCTGAAGGCTCATCTTCATATTGCTTGCCTACATTAAATGTTGATTGAATTAACGATAAGGTGTTTCCTGCAAATTCTGAAGACGCGCTAAAATAGGTATTGATAAGCTTATCTTTATAACTCTGATCATTATAGGTAAATGTATATTTTAATCCCAGAATAAACTGTTCCTGCAAACTCTCATCAATGTAATTATAAATCTCTGACCAGTCAGATTTGGTTTTAATATGTGTATAATTTAGCGAAACAAGATCCAGTTCATGATTTTTAGTTTTAGTTTCACGCCAATTATATCCAAAAGATAAGTCCAGACTATTCAAATTAAATATATCAGTCATTCCTGAATAACTATACCCTGCAGTTATACTGGTTTCCGGTCTGAATTTTTTACCAACCAACCGATTGCTATTAACAAATGGGAGCAACAATTTGGGTATGGTAACTACCGCATCTGTTCCAACTTCGAAAGAGTTTATATTACTATTGGATTTTGTTAATTGAGTCTCATAATTTGTAGATACATTAAACTGAAGCGAACTAGCACTTTGATACAAATTGCGTTCCTGGTAACTTAATGTTAATCCAGGTCCTACGTAATCATTCGATTTAGAAACAGCCTCAACTTCTGCACTTAATGATTTTGGCAAAGCACTATTTAAAAATATATTCACATTAAGCTGATTAACATTAGAAACTGAGGTATCCTTTTCTATTTTAATATTTACAAACTTAAATACATTCAGGTTTGTCAGTTTTTGAAGTGTTTGTCTATAATTATCCTCTTTATATAAATCACCAGATTTAAAAAATACTGAACGAGATATAACTTTAGGCTTTACAATAGGTTCATTTAAATATATGTGCTTCAAACCATTGAAATCTAATGTATCATATTGGTCAAATTGGCTGCCATTATAATCATGATAAACAAAGACTTTATTAACAGAGTATTGTTTTAAAGCATCCATTGGCATGGCTTCTTTGGCATCTAAAACCAGTTCTATGTGTTTATCCTGAGTTTTTAAAGTGTCCGCTTTAAATAATAAATACCCGGGAGAGGCAAAGAAAAAACCATTATTTTTAAGAATAGAAACCAGGCGACTACGTTCTGCTTTCAATAGTTCTAAATTGTAGTCACCACCCTGCTTAATTAAGCTATTCTCTTTTGCTCTATCTAAAAATTGCGTTAAACTATCTGTTACCTCAGGATAAATTAAAGTATCAATTACGTAAGGATCCTCAAGTTTTAATTTATAGGTTATCTTAACTTTTTTTCTTTTCTTATGTAATTCTTCACGTATTTGATGTTGGAAAAAACCCTGATTATTTAAGGAGCTACTAATTTCTTTTTTTGATGTTTCTACATAATAAGATTTATAAACGACAGGAGGTTCACCCAGCTTATTCTTCAACCAGTTTCTAAATCCTTTTTTGGGAACACTATCACCGGCCAAATTATAAAACCACAACTTCAATGGAATCAATTGCAAAAATTTCCTATTAGGCTCTGGGATAATATATTGATCCAACTCATCTATATTAGGTTTTACTTTCAGTTCCTTAGAGTTTTCAACTACAATTTCATCACCTTTATATAAAAACTGATTTTCACCCAGTCTTCTTGTTGTACTGCATCCATATAGAAGCAATAACGACAACCACAAAAAGACATATTTATTCTTCTTTAATAACTTCATCTGACTTTTTCTTTTTGTGGTTTTTAAATAAATCTCTGAAACGAGTAAAATCTTTAATAAACATAAAAGACAGACCTGTTTTGGTTACATCACCATTTAGTTCATCTTCATATTCTGTTTTATTGAATGCTTTAATCCTGTAAGTTCCATCCTTACTGATCTTATATTCCAGTTCAAAATCACCAGTTAAGTCACTTGACGAAGAATTACTCTTTTGTTTGTTTTCCTCAACAGCCACATTACCACCTACAGTAAGTTTCAACCTGTCATTAAATAAATTTTGCGAAACATCAACACTCACATCTGTACGTGTGTTTACCTGATTCTCAACTACCTGATTATATGAATCTATATCAAAAGAAACATCAACACCTTTTAAATACTGAGTTGAAAACCTATTTAATTGCTGAGATAACAACTTGCTTAAACTTTGGCGCGCTGTATTTTCAATTTCGTAAGTTACTGCAGTTGAAGCGGAAGCCTTATTACTCGAAAAACGGTTTAATATCAATAGTGAAAATACCTGTTTATTTAATTCCGACTCATCGTTACTTAGTTGAGTTATGGCAGCTTCAATATTACTATTGACTTTATTGTCTGTCAATACAATATCAAAATCAATATCGGGTGACAATAAGTTACCGGAAAGATTCATAACTACCTCTACATTAATAGTTGTATTATATGATGAAGTTTCACTTTCACTCAATTGCCCCTGGGTAACTCCCATGAGAGACAATGCATTTGTTCTGACTTTATAAATGGCCGATATATTGGCATTGGCATTCATAACATCACCATACCAGGTTAATGAGCTACCTTCCTTGATAGAAAAATCACGTTTAATTACATCATACAAACGAAGAGTATATGATCCTTTTTTGATATTATATTGTCCTGTTAAAGTCTGATTACCTGACGGATCGATAGATAAGCTTAAATCGCCACTACCCACAATATTCAATTTTTCATTTGACGCAGGATCCGTTACCAAAGTAACATCCATCTGGTCTGAAATACTAATATTTGTAGTTACATTCATACCTTTCATATCCACAGCCATCAAATCAATACCTGTTGTATCCTCTAATGCCAATGTCGCACTATCTTTCACAAATACAACTACGTCATCCTGAGTCGCAGCTTTAGGCTCTGAAGAAGTAACCACATAAGTAAAATCTGATTTATTATTAAATGCGGTTGTCAATATAATATTGGGCTGCAAGGTATTCCCTGCAACTTTTACATCTAAATCCGCAATCACTTTACCATAGTAATTTCCCTGCGAACTTTCCGGTTTATTCAGCAGCAAAAATTGATCAGCATCCAGTTTAATATCAAATTCAGGATTTGATAATTCTTTAAAATTTATGTTTCCATCAATAAAAGCTTCATTTCCATCCTCATCCTTAACTTTCATATGATCAAAACGAACCAAACTATTACTTACACTAATTTTACCATCGTTAATACTAAAATCAGTATTTGCTGCTGTTGGATTAAAGGTGGTATTCTTAAATAAAACAAATCCATTAATATCCGGTTGATTTTTATTTCCAACAATATCTACCTTCCCTGACAGGTGCCCTTCAAACTTATTTAGGTATTGATGCGTCAACGGTTCTATCAAACTAAAATCAAGCGAATCGATATTTACTGATGCTTCAATATCATTGGAAACTGCATCTGAATTTAACTTTGCATATCCACTTAAATTAATTTGATCCCCTAATGCTTTAACTTTAAAAATATTCATATCCCCAGTTTTTACCTGAGATATATCTAAATTTAATTTTAGAGGATCATGCAAGATATTTTGATACCACAGCAGGTCTGTATTTACTAGCATTGTATCATTTTGTAGCTGAAACATTCCATTTCCTTTAACTAAAACCTTCTTTGTTTTTAGTTTATTCTTATTTTCGGAAGCTACCTCATAGTTAAATAAGGCTTTTGTTCCTTGGAGTTTTGCATCAAGATCAATTTCCTTTAGCAATAAGGTATCCTGACTATAGATTTGATGAAGTCGTAAAACATAAATAGAAGAATCTGTCATTTGATTCAAATTCAATTTTACACTATCCATTGTATATTTTTGATCTGATGTCTGATATTGAATCTGATCCAAAGCTACTTTACCCTTTAGGTTATTCCATTGTATTCCTGAAACTGAAACGTTAACATTACCTTTTACAGAGGTTGAATCACTCATAATATTTAAAGCCTTTAGATTGGCTTGATGTAAGTTTAAGTTGGCATTAATAAATGGGATTGAATCTTTAAGATTTAATTCTCCCCCAAAATTAAACGTCAGGTTATCGTCTTCAATTTCAACTTTACCATTGAAGTATTTATCTGAATATTTACCTTCAATAAGTCCATCTTTATAACGATAATTTAATAATCCCAGACTTTTAATATTCAAATCCATATTCAATGAAGGATCTGTAAATTTGGTGGTTGACCCTTCAATCTTTCCATCAATGGAAAGCATTTGTAATGTATCTTCTTTTTGTAAAAGATAGCCCAAATTCAAGTCTTCCAAGTTTAAATTAACCTGATAAAACTCTTTATCCTCAATTGAGTCCATATTTAGTTTTAACAGAGCATCGATATTTCCAGTTGAACTTTCTAAATGAAAATTTGAAGTCAAATTACTCTTATTTCCTATCAGCTTTCCTGTTAACAAAACGGTATCCGGAAAAGCTATTGAATTTGGAATTAAAGAGTCCGGAACATAACTCAAAAGTTTATTTGTGTTTAACTGAATTTTATTTAGGTACACATCGCCTTTAAGTTCTTCTATATTTTGTAAAGCATTTACTTTACCTACAATATCAAATAACAAAGCTCCTTTAAGATTACCTTTAAATTTCTTAAGTTTTAATTCTGACAAACTACCGGAAATATCAGCTTGTAGATTTATTTCCACATCCTTTTTTAATTGGTTAGGTTGTTGTGTAATTAAGTACACATCTGAACTGTTTAACCTTGAATCTAATTGTAAATTAAGCTGAACATTTTTAAAATCATCTTTTAACTGTTTAAAGGATCCGTAATTAACAGATACATTTAACTCAGCGAGACTCCTTTTTGTTTCAAATTTCAATTGATTTACTTGTGCCTTTCTTTCGTCAACCCTTAATTTTGTGGATAAATGCTGCAGAAACATATTTCTATTATACCTCAACTGCATAGCAGGTACAACAGCCTCAAAATGTGTGCTATCCAAAATCAAATCTTTAATCTGTAACTGTAAACTGTCTAGCATTAATGGTTCTGCCAACTGTTTTCCTTCAGAATCAAGACTGGTATAATTAAAAGTAGCCCTATTAAGTTTAAATTGATGTAATACTACATCCCACCCTATATCTTTAAATGAAAAAACTTTAGATTCCACTCCACTATCTCCTTCAATTAATGAAGCTTGTAACTCTACATCAGTTCTTAAAATATTAAAATAGTTAAGTAGTATCTTTTGGTTGGGAAGATCGATTACCTCAGGTTTTATATTAAATGAAGTATGTTCCAGTTTAAAATCCTGCTTTGTACTTTGATCTTTAATATTCAGATTTAGATTACTTATTTCAATTGTTTTTTCTACAGATAGATGATAATCCAAGGGTGAAGAAACCTTATCTATAGATGATTCATCATTTGATGATGTTGTTTTATATACATCCTGGATAAAGCCTAAACCATCAATTTTTAAAGAGTTGACATTGTACGTATTATTTTGAATGTTAAAATCATTCATCTTTAAATCCAACTTCTTTAGTTTTGCAGAAATGTTACTACTATCAACCTCATCATGATAAAGCATCTGAATATTTGATAACACCAAACGATCCAAAGCAATCTCCATAGAGTTGGACGTATTTGACGTGTCAACCTTTGATGTATCTGATTTTATTTTGATAGCTCTGGTGATATTTAATAAACTATCTGTCGAAGACTTTAAAAGATTAGCTTTCAATCCATCCAAAAAAACATCTTCAATATGTATCTTATTTCTGAAAAGATCCGTCAGATGAATATCAACGGATAACTCTTTTATATATACTAAAGTATCTTTATTAGGAACTCCCCATAAAGCCTTCTTCACTTTAATGTAATCGAAAAACGAGATCTTAATTTTATCAATAGATAAAGGGATTTCCAGTTGCTGGTTAACCTGACTAAGAACTTTATTCTTTATTAGATTTTGAATAGGAGGTAATTGCAACAAAAACAATAAGAATAAAACTAAAAATAGCATAACTAAAGTTACACGCTTTACTATTTTTAATACATTATTCTTCATTCGTTTAATATTGTTTGTGTTTACTATAACAAATATATGACCAATATAATTCTAATTTATTCAACGCTTACTTTTCCTTAAACTTAAATTATTATATATAACGAGATAAATAATAATCTGTTTAGCATAGCCTAATAAGATATATTTTATGGTTTACTGAAGAACTATTATCTGTTAGAAAAGTTCTTTTTAAACTATTAATAAAACAAAAAATCCATTCCGGTTTTTAACAACCGAAATGGACTAAAAAGAAATGAGTCTCAATCAACACTCTAACCCCCCGTAATATGTAGAGCGTTGGAGAACTCATCCACAAACTACCTTTACTCCTTCCTACAAATCTAAAATATTGTAAATCAACCTTTCAGATAAGAAATATATATTTTAAAGAAGTGAACCTCAATCGGTACTCTAACCCCCCGTAATATGTAGAGCAGCGCTGAGATTCACCTACAAACTACCTTAATTAGTTCATCTTTTCAAGATGTGATCAGATAATATATGCTATAAAAAATGTTGATTGGGTAATCTATATTTTTTTGCACGATATTAAATTCTTATAATCTATTCTCCTATCGATATCACCTTAACTCCATTTAATGGAGTGTTTGCTGAAATATAACCAATAGCGCCTTTATTATTTTTTACATACTCAATAACCTCGCTATCAGAATCTTTTTCTTCTGGCCCTGCTGTCATCCCTGAAAACATAGCTTTTTGCCAATAACTTCTAATCGCCGCCACTTTTTTCTTAAAGACTTCTATTGAAAACGATTCTCTTACTTTAGCACTTGGATTTTGGTCTACAGGTGTAATAGTCGTTCCATCCTCCCAGGATTTACGCTTCTTCAAAAACACCATAGCCAATTCTTTTTGACTAATAGAGCTTACTGCATTGGATTTATTAACTATTACTTTATATGTTTGGGCTAGGGTATCTGTTGATGAGATGGTTAATATTACTATAATAAAAAATATAAATTTCTTCATTTTACTCTTTTTTAAACTATTACTTCTTTCCTTTAATAATGATTACACACCTTAAAATGAATATATTAAGGAAAGTACTAAACCATCTACATCTTCAACCTTATGATCGTATTTCAAATACTCCAATTTAAAAGTTGTTTCAAAGGTTGGTTTAAACATCATACCAGCAGTATATCTTTTAAATGATATATCATTAGTGGTTTGATCTTCGTAACGAACATATGGTGTTACTTTACTAATCTCCTGACTTACCTCTACAAAAGCACCATTTAAATCAATATCTTTATCATGAATAGTGTTATCAGCATTCCAAATCTCACCAACAATTCTGGTATTATTCAATGCCAATTTAAAGTCAATACCATAAGTTAAAATCTCCTTTTTAAAGTTTGTTATAACATCAAGAGCCGGAATATAAACAGCCATATTTTCATCTTTTGGTTTGAAAACATTAACTCCTACTGAAACATAATCCTGATAAGATAAATGCACATTACCACCACAAGCAATATTGTATGTATTGTCAAAACTTTCATCTATCGTATAAGCACTGTTAATCTTCTTTTGAAAATATTTTACCTCATCTCCAAAGAAACCAACAGCTCCGGTTTGCATCCATACTGTGTTTCTGTATCCCCCCATAAATACCTCATAACTTAATTTTAAATCATTGTTGGTATGTCCAACAAAAGAGACTGCATCCATATTTAAAGGAAAAAACTCATGATTTGAAATAGCAACAGGTAATGTGGCACTTGTATTTACCGGTGCATAATAATATGTATTCATTGGACTAAGTGGGGTTAAAAAACGCCCTACCTTAAAATTAACTAAATCCGATACCTTGTACTGTACATTGGCTTCATTAAGCATTTGGTTAAAAGAGAAATCCGGACGATAAACAAACACTGCTTTAAAAAGCAGATTTTCTTTAGGCTGATAACTGGCCAAAATACCTGCTTCTGATAAAGCAACCCCATAATTATTATCATACCCATCAAGCTCACTAAAAATATCAAGTTCTGTAGATATATAACCTGTAATTCTCTTTTGTGGTTCCCATGTCTCCTGAGACATGATACCTGTTACAAAAGAAAGTAACATCAATAAACTTCCAATAAACTTCATTTCCCTCCTCATCACTATTTTTTTAAATCCTATAATTGTTATTTATTATTGATAAATGTTTTAAAATAAACTCCCCTGTTTAGAACTGTATCTACAGCCTCACTAAGTTGATTGTATACATCTCTTTTTAATATACAGCCACTTATACCTGCATTTATAAACGATTTAATATGAAAATCATCTAAATACATAGTAAGTGCAATTACTTTTATATCAAACCTTACATGCTTTACCATAAAATCAAAAGTTGATTCTAAACCATTTCGACCAGGCATATTAATATCCATCAGAACTACATCAGGGAAATCCTTTATATCAAGGTCTACAAACTCAGTTCCTGAACTTACCTCATGAAGAATCTTCCAATCAGTATTGTTTTCAATAAAGAATCGCAATCCTTCACGGAAGATTTTATTATCATCAACTATGCTAATTTTAACCCCTTTGTTCATTGCTAATATTTAACATTACAAAGTTGCTTTGATTTTATGAAGTAGAAAATGGGAAGATTACGTAATTAAACGGTACTAAATACCTATTTTCACTAAGGGTTTTCCCTTAGTGATATTAGTAATATTTTAATTATGAGAATATAATACAGTTACTATTTAAAACAACAAATGGTAGATACATTTTAACCAAACAATCACAAACAACTGATTAAATGCACTTTAAACACACAACAAACCTAAACACAAAGAAATATGAATAAGTACTTTCTCTTAGTGTGAGCTTTATAAAAGCTAAATTGTAGTATAGTTATTTTTTATGGCCCATATTACTAATTGAGCAATGTTCTTTTGATCTGATTTTCTAAGAATATTTGAACGATGAACTTCGACTGTTTTCTGACTAATAAATAAACTTTCTGATATTTCTTTAGTAGAAAGACCTTTACAAATCAACTGCAATACCTCGACTTCACGAGCAGAAAGCTGGTTATCTTTTTCCTCTTTTCCGGATATTGCTTTAAAAGCCAACTTCTGTAATATCTCCTGAGAAAAGTAGTTTCCACCTTTATCAACCTCATGAATGGCTTGTGCTAATTCATATTTTCCGGCTTTTTTCAACACAAAACCATGAGCTCCGGCGTTAATCATTTGCATATAATATGAATCTTCAACAAACATGGTTACAGCAATAACCTTCAAATCAGGCTTTATTATTTTTGCCTTTTGCGTTGTTTCAATTCCATTTTTTCCTTCCATCTTTATATCCATCAGGACAATATCTACATTTAATTCTCCCAATGCACTCAGAAAAGAATTTCCTGAATTATAATCTCCAACAACATTTATTTCATCAACCTGACTTAAAACCAAAACAAGGCCTTCTCGAAACATCTCGTGGTCGTCAACAATTGCAATATTTATCATCGTTTATTAGTTTTTAGGCATTTTAATATCCACTTCCATTCCTTTCCCCTCATTACTTCTCAATATAAATTGTCCATCAAATGCCTGTACTCTGCTTTTTAAATTTCCCAAACCCATACCTAATGAATTTGCAACAATTTTATCCGGATTAAAACCTATGCCGTTATCTCTATAATATAGTTCTATACAATTTCCTTTTTCCTCAATTCTAAATTCAACAGCCTTAGCCTCAGAATGCTTCAAGGTATTATTTATAAGCTCAGTAAATAGTCGGTAAATTGTAATTTCTCTGTTCTCATCAAAACGATTTAATTTATTATGAATAAAATCTATCTCAAATTTTTCATTAAGATTGAATTTCTTTATAAAAGAATCAACAGCCGCAATTATTCCGTAGTTTACCAGAATATGAGGACTAATATTAAACGAAATTTCAGAAATACTGCTAACTGCCTCATCAACAATCCCTAATAACTTATCCTTAATAATATTTTGTTTTTCAATTGTTTTTGCATCCAATAATGCTTGTGTATACAATTTTATTGTAGTTAATATAGGACCAATACCATCATGAAGATCTGATGAAATCCTTTTACGCTCATTTTCCTCTGTCTGAATTATTGAATTTAAAACCAGATTCTGACTTCGTTTCCTATCTGTAATATCTTTCTCTACAATCATATAATAATCAGGACCTAGTTCGGTTAGAGGTATAACATTAACCAACGTATATATTAATTCATTATTTTTTTCATTTTTATGTATCCACTCAATATTTTGCTTATTTTGTGCAACTCCCTTTTCTATTCTGTTAAGAAGGTCAATCTCTGATTTATATTCAATAAGCCCTGTATCCAAATTAACAAATGGAACATTCTCAACTGTATTGTCCTTTAATCTGGAATATAATTGTTCAGCAATAATATTATAATCAACAATTTTGCTACCCTTAATAATTAGAATAGAATCATTAGTTTGTTCAAATAAGGTTCGGTATAAGCGCTCACTCTTTTGCAATTTTTCATTAGCTATTGTTCGCTTTGTTATATCCTTTATAACTACCAAGAAGATAAAATCATCTTCATGTATTATTTTCACTCTTTGAGTAATTACAACCTTTCTTTTTCCATTCTTATCAGGGAACTCTACAAAAAGATTATTAATATCTCCACCATCAGCCATAATTGTCATTCGGTCAATTACTTTTTCAGCTTTTTCATCCAAAAAAAAGTAATGATCCTTACCAATAAGTTCTTCCTTTTTATATCCCGAAATATTCAATACAGCCTGATTAACATCCTTTATAACAAAATCACTTGACAAGATCATAAAACCGTCAAAACTATTCTCAAACAGCGTAGTAAAGTTGGTAGCTTGCTCGCAGGCTTGCACTTGAGCTCTTTTTCGTTCTGCAACTTCTTTTATCAGACTTATATTTAAAAGCCGAGATTCTTCAACTTGTTTCTCTAATTGATCTATTATATTTTTATTGTTTCTATTTACTGAGAAAACTATTGATGTAATAAATCCCAAACTAATTAATACTTCAAATATTCGAATATATAATATTCTATACTCTGAATGATATAATATTGGATCATAATAAAAAGTCAATATTTTATTATGTAGAAAAAATGGCATGAACAGAAGAATAAAAACTGAATATGCCATTATTGTAATAGATTTTTTTAATGATGAAGTAAGAATTATAAAGGTATTTAGGACTATAATGGATATGGATAACAATTCTAAACTCCCCAACATAAAACCAGTTATTGCCACATAAAATAATAATCCAATGATTATTATTCTTTTAACAATATAACTCATGAACTTAATGAATACCAATACCAGAATTACGATAATAAGCAGTAACAAATTCGATTTCTCAACTGATGAATTGTAAACTTCATTCATATGGCTAAAGAAATTAACATAAATAAGAAAAGGTAATACCAACAAATTCATCACCTTTAATATTACATCTGTTAATTTCTCGTTAAAGAGAAAGTGCTTTTCTTCACTAAAGCTATTTGATTTATTCTGCATTCAATAATGATACTTAATACAATATGTTGCCAATAATAAGATATAATCTAGCCTGTAATAATCGTCTATAAAAAATAGAAGAAAACTATAACCTTTAATGTACCTACTATAAATTACCCTGAATTGCGCGTTACTTGATATACGTGAGTATATATAAAATGATACAAATATGTAATAATTTAATTTTTTGCTTTTTTAAGTCGATAATATAAAACGACTAACTAATAAGAAAACACTTTAAACCAAACAAAAAGTTTAATGCCCAGGAACCTTATCAGGCCATATTTTTGGTAACTCCCCGCTAAATCCCATCTCTGGTAATTGATCTATTAAACTCATTTCTTCGTTTGACAATTCAAAGTCAAAAACATTTATATTTTCCTCAATTCTTTCAATAGTTGTTGATTTAGGAATCACAGCCACATCATGTTGAATGATCCACCTTATTGCTACTTGAGAAACTGATTTCTGATGCTTTTGAGCTATCGCTTTTAACACATCATTTTCAAATATCTTTCCTCTAGCCAAAGGAGACCATGCTTCAACCACTATCCCCAACTCTTTACAGAACTGAGTTACCTCAGGTTGCCAATATCCAGGATGAAATTCAATTTGATTTATACTTGGAATAACATTTGCAGTTTTTAAAAGAGCCTCAATATGTTCTGGCCAAAAATTACTTACTCCAATAGATTTAATTTTACCCTCTAATTGTAATTCTTCCATTGCACGCCATACATCAGTATTTGTCTGCTGCCAATTATTATAATTTAAAGTATTTGCAGGCCAATGTATCAGGTATAAATCAACATAATCCAGTTGTAACTTTTTTAACGACTCATGAAAAGCATTTTTTGTTTGAGTATATCCCATATCCTCTCGCCACACTTTTGTTGTAATACAAAGCTCTTCTCTGTTTATCCCTGATGCTTTAATACCTTTACCAACAGCGACTTCATTTTCATATTTTGCTGCTGTATCTATTAATCGATAGCCTTTATCAATAGCATTCTTTACTGATGCAATTCCTTCTTCCTCCGTAGCTTTATAGGTCCCAAATCCGACAACAGGAATATTATTTTGATCGTTTAACTTTATTGTATTCATTTGTTTTTTATTTATTAACTAAAGACAGATTGAACACAATAGAAAAATAAATTTTCATCATATTTACAACTGAATTTATTGTATTTACACGTAAGTTTTTATGATTTATTATATTGAAATACATCATATCCATAATACATACAAACTAGATTCTTAAAAGCTAAATATTGCTTTAGAGAACCTATTCTTTGATTTGTTCTTTTATCTAAATTTTATTTAAGAGTGTAAAATACTAAAATATTTATAAAAACCCCACCTAGTATAAACAAAGAAAAAAATCACATAAAACCACAGAAAAATTAACGTAACAAAACAAAATAACTATCGTTAGTTTATAATGTTTCAACAATCTACAAAAACAATATATATGCATATCGTACAACTAATCCGAAACTCACATTCCTTTATAGTACACAAAACAACATTCTTTCTTGTTTGTACAATTTTCATCACACTGACGTTCAATACATCATGTTCAAGAAAAACTATGCCGGAAGTTTCTTATAGTAAAGCAGAAGTTAAAACCAGCAACAGGGAACTTAACCTATTCCTAAAAGAAGGATATGGAAAGAAATTGACTACAGGGAATATAAAACCAGATGATATAATAAGATCTGCACGAAAGTATTTGGGTGTTCCTCATTGCATGGGAGGTTCTTCGTCTAAATGCATGGACTGTTCAGGATTGGTTATGAGAGCTTTTGCAAACAACGGAATTCAACTACCTCATAATTCAGAGGCTCAAGCCAGATATGGCAATATCATTCAAAATAAAAGTCAGTTACAAAAGGGAGATCTTGTGTTTTTTGTTAATACCTATAAAACAAGTAAATACATTACGCATGCCGGTATATTTATTGGAAACAACCAATTTATTCATACTTCTTCCAGTAAAGGAGTTACTATAACGTCAATGGATAATAGCTGGTGGAAAGATAAGTTTATATTTGGAACAAGAGTTTTTTAAAAAGATCGTTCCGAGATTAGTATTGAATGCAAAAAAATGGCATAGTATCACTATGCCAGGATCAAAATTCTTTTCAATTAATAAAATCAATGTTAATCAAGATAATAATTTTTATTTCCTATTTGTCGAATGTAAGAAATCCATTTTCCAAACCTTATCTTTTTTAGTAAAGGTGGCACTTTCAATCCAATACATATCCTGTTCTATTGTATCATTAATAACAAAAGAACCATGGTTTAAATAGCTCATATTGGCAATTGAATTTCCCATGTTAATTATAAAACCATCAAAAGAAAAATCAACTTTCATATTTGGCTGAATTTTGATAAAGTTTATAATACTGTCATTATTCCATACCAAACCATTTTCAAATAACAAAAAGTTGTCAGTGGTTACTTCGATCATTTTTTGATAGTCATTATTCTCTATACCTTCAAAATAATCTATTAATACTTTTTTCACCTCTTCGGGAGAGTCTAAAGCTGGCTTTTGATTACAGGCAGAAATCAAAACTAAAATAGTAACTGAGAGAAAGAGTCTTGCTGTCATGATTAAAAATTTAATCAAACAAGTTATCCCTTTCATATCACAAAGTCAATGATATAAACTTATTTTAAAATCATAAAATCCAAAACTTTAATCTAATAATACTTTTTAATAGATTTAACATGAAACAACCATTCTCATAAGGCAATACTCAATTTAAACTCTATTAATATTTTTATTATCTTAATGGAAATTAATTGATTAACAATACAAACAATTAATCATATACCCCCTAATATGAAAAATACTACAACTACCCCTTTACGAAAGGTCATCTTCGTTGATGAAGAAAATTGTGTTAATTGTCACGCTTGTATCACTGCTTGTCCTGTTAAGTTCTGCAATGTTGATAGAGGAAATCACATGTCTGTTAATGCAGATTTATGTATTGCTTGCGGTAAATGCATTGAAGCTTGTAAACACAATGCAAGAAAACCACTTGACGACTTTGATAACTTTATGAATTCAATGAATCAAGGAAACCGGTTTATTGCCATTGTTGCACCAGCTATTGCAGCAAGCTTTCCGGATACTTATTTAGAATTTAATGGATGGCTAAAAAGCATTGGTATCGAAGCGATTTTTGATGTTAGTTTTGGAGCCGAACTCACAGTTAAATCCTATATTGAAGCATTAAAGAAACATGAAAAAACAATCATAGCACAACCTTGTCCTGCTATTGTATCTTATATAGAATTATATCGTCCGGAATTAATCCCCTTTTTAGCACCTGCTGATAGTCCAATGCTGCACACAATTAAAATGGTGAAAGAGTTTTATCCTGAATACAAAAGACATCATGTACTAGTGGTATCACCATGCCTGGCCAAGACAAGAGAATTTGAAGATACAGGTAAAAACATTTATAATGTGACATTTAACACTTTCAACAATATATTTAAAGAAGACAGAATTGAATTAAAACATTTTCCCGCAACTGATTTTGATAATCCGCCAGCTGAAAGAGCTGTACTATTTTCAACTCCAGGCGGTTTATTAAAGACTGCAGAAAGAGAAGTACCTGAAATAAAAGATAGAACCCGAAAAATTGAGGGATCGCATTTAATTTATCCATACCTGAACAGTCTACATAAAAATATAAAAAACGGCATAGCCCCTCTTCTGATTGACTGTTTGAATTGTGAACATGGCTGCAATAGTGGACCTGGAACCATGACACAACACCTAAATTTAGACGAAGTTGAATATCACATTGAAAATCGCAAAAAAGAAACAGTTAAGAAATACAATTCATCAAAAGGCAAAAAATTATTAAACAAAACCATTGACCAATATTGGAAAGAAGATCTTTATACAAGAAAATACATGGATAAAAGTTCCAATAATAATATTACAATACCATCTGAGCATGCTAAATGGAAGGTTTTTAATACCATGAATAAATTTTCAGATGAAGATATTTATAATTGCTCCGCTTGTGGTTATGGAAACTGTGATGATATGGCAACTGCAATTTTTAACGATTTAAACAGTAAAGAAAACTGTCATTACTATAAAAGCTCTGTCATCATTAACCTTTCTCAATCCGTAAGTAATACTATTATAGAGTTACATAAAAAATTCTCATCCATTCATCAGATGTTGGATATTTTTAAAGAACTACAAACTGAGTTTAATGAACTAGAAAACACGATTGCACAACAAACACAACTAATTGATAAATTTGAAAAGATTGCAGATACTATTCATTCTGTATCTGACCGCACAAATATGCTAGCCATAAATGCATCCATTGAAGCCACCAGAGCTGGTCAGGCAGGACTGGGATTTAATGTTGTAGCTAACGAAGTACTAAAATTAGCAGAAAACACTACTACTGAAACAGAAAAAATAAAAGATAATACCAATGAAATAAAGCAATATTTTACTCATACTGAAAGTAAGCTTAGTCAATCAACTTCAAAATTTATTCAAGCATCAAAACTTTACATGAAAGTTTCAGGAGCCATTGATGAGATGAACGATGCTATCCAGGAACTCAATGATAAAACATTGGATTTTGCAGCTAGTGAATCTCACTCTCTAAAGAAGAACACTTTAAATGATGTAAACAAAAAGGAGGTATTAACTAAGAATTAGTTTTTTAACAATACAATATTAAAAGTACAGCGAGGGCATTGATCTTCGCTGTAAAATATTCTTAATGTGGAAAATAACACATTAACAACTTAGTTGATAAACTATATTAATATAAACTTCTTTTCATAAACCTTTACTCCACCATAATAGATCTGGTAAGTCCATTCTCCTGCAACAACTTCACATTCTTTTTCTAATATATAGCTTGAGTAGGTTCTTATATTTGTTGTTTTTCCAACTTTATATCTAAGTTCCGAAAAAACTTTACCATCCTGATTTTTTATTGTTTCAGGATATATCCATATTTGTTCTGTCAGAACATCATTAGTTTCATCAGATTTTATTATATAACTAACACCAAATTCCTGACCAATTTTTGCCGGAATAGTATCCGTTTTAGCTATTAATTTAAAATCTGTAGAGCGCATATAATTACCGCTTGGTGAAGCATCCATCTTTTCATTATATAAATTTTCTGTTTCACATAAGCCATAATTTAATTCTATTACTTCAACAGAAGATGGTTTATAATTGGTTATACACCCACTTGAGAGCGATATTAACAGAGTCAGATTTAATAATAATACAGGATTCATTTTTTTTAATATTACAGGTTAGATTTTCTTTTATATTTTTACAATAGAAAAAATCAAAACTTAATCCTATTCTAGATATAAAAACTCATCTAATATTTTAATCATGCCTTCAAATTCAGGCTCACTTTTAAAGAACCCGAAAAGTTTATAAGCATGTTCAACGGTTGAACAATAATAACACACAAAATCATTACTAATTTCACCTACATATATATCAGAAAAAACAGTTGCTTCAGGATCGTCTACTAAAAATACGGTTCTGTAATTTTTCTGTATAATTTCTTTTCTAAATCTTACAACCTCTTCTATTTCATCTATGACATTAATAAGATCATACGATTGTCTTAAATCAACCAATACATTTTTTACAGATTGCCATTCTTTTCTAACTAAAATTGTTTTATAAAACGACTTCCATTCTTTCACAGAAAATGATTCAAGTGCACGATACACAAATAGCTTTTCCTCAGGGAAAAACTTATATTCTATTTCCATCTGTTCATCTATTTCAATATGGATCAGCTTATTCTCCTATAGTGTAGTTTAGAAATAATTGCTATTCTCCGGATATAGAAAATATTGCTATTAAATAAGTCTTTATAAAGAATATCCATTTTCATTACAAAAATCACTCTACAATAAGGATGATATTTCCACTTATATTTTATTATTGAACACAATATATAAAATAAAACATTTCACATCACGGATAAAATAAAATTTAACATTTGCGAAGTCAATAAGACAATGGTTTTAATAACATATATAAATTTGAGAAAATTCTATAATTTTCTATCCACACCCATTATATGTGAGATACGGATAGAAAAAGGATCAAGTATAAATTCTGGGTCTAAATTGTATAATTAATAATCATGCAAAAATTTTTGTTAACCTGAACAAGAAGAATTTTACATCAGAAACACCCCTGAATTGCCTCCTGAATTCTTTGATTTTGGCATTGAAAGATTCTGCTGCGGCATTTGTACTTCTGTTGTTAAAATAGTTAATGATATTGTTATAATGATTCTCAAAAGTTCTCTTTAACACTTGAAAAGTATCAATGTCAGTCAACTCTATTTGATTAAACCATTGTGCCAGGTATGTCATTGCAACCGGTTTTGTAATATTACGACTATATATAAGATATAGATGATGAGAGAGATCATAAGCCTGTTCTATTTCAGGATAGACATTGAATAATATATTGGCTCGCTGTTTTTGTGATTCAGTCCATTTATGACAGGGTTTAAAAAGCAGATATCTACTTCGTGCCAACAATTGTTTTAAAGTATCCCCATTTTCAAAAGTATCAGGCTTGTATTTCCTTCCTTCTTTTTTGGCTTGTTTATAAGCTTGATTGTCCTGATCGATAGCTTCCCATCTATAGTTGATTCGTTTCTGTTGTACTGCATCACAAGCCAATTTTTGAACATGAAAACGATCAATAACAGTAGTGTGCTTGGGGAAACATTTGGTGGCAATTAAATTCATGCTGTTTGCCATGTCTAATGTTACTTCTTTTACCATGCGTCGCTGTTCTTCTGAAAACTCTTCCTTAATGATTTTAATAATATCGTCAGCTTGTGTTCCCTTGAAAATACCAACTATGGAGCCTTTCTTACCTTTCTTTGCCTTATTGGTAATTATTGTATACAATTCACCATTGGACATAGCTGTTTCATCTAAAGAAAGATAGTAACCGATATTCTTAGGAAAAACCAGGAAATCTTCAGCATGTTCTTTCTGACTCCAATCATTGTAGTCGCTCAACATATTTTTGTATTGACGTTGAAAATTTCGTCCATTTACACCAAGGTATACTTCAAGACTTTGACAGCTAATCGCATTAGAATCTACTAATTTCTTTTAAAAAAGCAGCATACTCTTCACTCATGCGTGTACCCTGTGCAATTACTTCCCAATCTCTACTTACTTTTTTCTTTTCTCCTTCAATTATAATTTCCCAGCGCCTTCGTCTTACCTTAAGTTTTACTAGCATATTTCGAATAGGATAATCTTCTATATATCGTGGCTCCATAAAGCCACAGGATTTATATTGTAAAGTTTTATACTCCGTTGGAATTATATCTTTTTCGTCTAAACTTAATACTAATTGAGAATCATATATGGTCTTTCCGCTTGAACTTTTTTCGTATGATACTATCTCAAAATAATCTAATATACCTTCTGGAAGAAATAGAGCTAGTAGCACTTGGGATAATCCTTCGTTCAACTTATTCCTTGTTTTATTTTCTGTTTCTATTTAACAGCAAAATAATCACTTTTTTTTACCAGACCCAAATATTGTGCATGATCCCGAATAAAGCCGTTCAAATAGTATTTTAGTAAATATTAATTAGAAAATATCTAACGTACTAACAGAGTTAAAAAGTCCCTTAGAATTCAGTATTTGGTTCTTTATACTCTTTGACTTCAAAATAGGCAGGAAGAAATAGAGCTAAAGTATTATTACACCTTTGGGATTTGATTGTATTTAATAACAAACCCCTATAAACACAAAAAGAGCAACCGAAACATGTTCGATTGCTCTTTTATTTAAAGTCGGCGGCGACCTACTCTCCCACAGTACGCAGTACCATCGGCGCTAATGGGCTTAACTTCTCTGTTCGGAATGGGAAGAGGTGGAGCCCCATCGCTATAACCACCTGAATGTCTTTCTAGATAATAGATAATAGATAAGAGATTTATAGACTCTATCTATTACAACATTCTATCAATATTTTTTTGCAGTCTATTATCTCTGATCTCTCATCTAATAGTCTGTTTTACATACCAGCTTCAATCAAAATCACAGTCTTCACTATTACGCCCAACTAAAAGTTTCGGGTAATTAGTACTGCTCGGCTTTGATGTTACCACCTTTACACCTGCAGCCTATCAACGTCATCGTCTTTAACGTCCCTCAAGGATATCTCATCTTGAAGCAGGCTTCGTGCTTAGATGCTTTCAGCACTTATCCCTTCCAAACTTAGCTACCCAGCAATGCTCCTGGCGGAACAACTGGTGCACCAGAGGTTTGTCCAACGCGGTCCTCTCGTACTAACGTCAGGTCTTCTCAAATATCCTACGCCCACAACAGATAGGGACCGAACTGTCTCACGACGTTCTGAACCCAGCTCGCGTGCCACTTTAATGGGCGAACAGCCCAACCCTTGGGACCTTCTCCAGCCCCAGGATGTGACGAGCCGACATCGAGGTGCCAAACCGCTCCGTCGATATGAGCTCTTGGGAGCGATCAGCCTGTTATCCCCGGAGTACCTTTTATCCTTTGAGCGATGGCCCTTCCATGCGGAACCACCGGATCACTATGTCCTACTTTCGTACCTGGTCGACTTGTCGGTCTCACAGTCAAGCTTCCTTGTGCCATTACACTCTGCGGACGGTTACCAATCGTCCTGAGGAAACCTTTGAAAGCCTCCGTTACTCTTTTGGAGGCGACCACCCCAGTCAAACTACCCACCAAACAATGTCCTCATTGCTGAGTTAGGCCACAGATAAGCAAAGGGTCGTATTTCAAGGGTGACTAAACTACACCTGGCGATGCAGCATCAACGTCTCCGACCTATCCTACACATTACTTACCCACAACCAATGTTAAGTTGCAGTAAAGGTTCACGGGGTCTTTCCGTCCCGTTGCGGGTAATCGGCATCTTCACCGATACTACAATTTCACCGAGCTCATGGTTGAGACAGTGTGCACATCGTTACACCATTCGTGCAGGTCGGAACTTACCCGACAAGGAATTTCGCTACCTTAGGACCGTTATAGTTACGGCCGCCGTTTACTGGGGCTTCAATTCAAACCTTCGCTTACGCTAAGCTCTCCTCTTAACCTTCCAGCACCGGGCAGGTGTCAGGCCTTATACGTCTTCTTTCGAATTTGCAAAGCCATGTGTTTTTGATAAACAGTCGCATGCACCATTTCTCTGCGGCCTACCGAAGTAGGCGCCCCTTTTCCCGAAGTTACGGGGCTAATTTGCCGAGTTCCTTAACCATGAATCACTCGAGCGCCTTAGTATACTCAACCCAACTACGTGTGTCCGTTTACAGTACGGGCTCCTATACTCGCTTTTCTTGGTACTGGCTGCTTCTCTTCGCTTCGGCCGAAGCCTAGGCTCAACGTACTATTCCGTCAGTACGTAGAAATCTCACCAATACGTCACTTTTGTCGTATAGCAGGTGCAGGAATATTAACCTGCTCTCCATCCACTACCCCTTTCGGGTTCGCGTTAGGTCCCGACTAACCCTGATCCGATTAGCGTTGATCAGGAAACCTGAGTCTTTCGGCGTGCGGGTTTCTCGCCCGCATTATCGTTACTTATGCCTACATTTGCTTTTCTAACCGCTCCACACAACATCGCCATTGTGCTTCAAGGCTGTTAGAATGCTCCCCTACCACTTGTACAATGTACAAATCCATAGCTTCGGTAGTATACTTATGCCCGATTATTATCCATGCTCGATCGCTCGACTAGTGAGCTGTTACGCACTCTTTAAATGAATGGCTGCTTCCAAGCCAACATCCTAGCTGTCTATGCAATCAAACCGCGTTTGTTCAACTTAGTATACATTTGGGGACCTTAGCTGATGGTCTGGGTTCTTTCCCTTTCGGACACGGACCTTAGCACCCATGCCCTCACTCCTATTCATCATCTTACAGCATTCGGAGTTTATCAGGAGTTGATAGGCGGTGAAGCCCTCTCGTCCAATCAGTAGCTCTACCTCTGTAAGATTAAAATAAGGCTGCACCTAAATGCATTTCGGGGAGTACGAGCTATTTCCAGGTTTGATTGGCCTTTCACCCCTACCCACAGTTCATCCAAATACTTTTCAACGTAAACTGGTTCGGTCCTCCATTCCGTGTTACCGGAACTTCAACCTGACCATGGGTAGATCACCTGGTTTCGCGTCTAGCGCAGCTAACTATTTCGCCCTATTCAGACTCGCTTTCGCTTCGGCTCCGTTGCTGAACAACTTAACCTCGCTAACTACGACTAACTCGTAGGCTCATTATGCAAAAGGCACGCCGTCACCATATAATGGCTCCGACCGCTTGTAAGCGCACGGTTTCAGGTACTATTTCACTCCCCTGTTCGGGGTACTTTTCACCTTTCCCTCACGGTACTGGTTCACTATCGGTCTTTCAGGAGTATTTAGCCTTACCAGATGGGCCTGGCAGATTCACACAGAATTTCACGTGTTCCGCGCTACTCAGGATACTACTAGATTTTATTTGCTTACGTGTACAAGACTGTCACTTTCTACGGTTGTTCTTTCCAAAACATTCCACTTCACGCATAAAACCACAACGTAGTCCTACAACCCCAATGTTGCCTAAACAACATTGGTTTGGGCTAGTCCCCGTTCGCTCGCCACTACTTAGGGAATCACTATTGTTTTCTTCTCCTCCAGGTACTTAGATGTTTCAGTTCCCTGGGTTTGCCCCCCGAAGGGTGACTGGTCATCAACCAGCCGGGTTGCCCCATTCAGAAATCTGCGGATCAATAAATATTTGCTTCTCCCCGCAGCTTATCGCAGCTTATCACGTCTTTCTTCGCCTCTGAAAGCCTAGGCATCCACCGTACGCCCTTGCTTACTTTCTTGTTGGTTTCGCTTATGCTTTGCGCATAGCTAACCTATGATTTTGATTGTTTTGCCAATATGTCAATGTACGTTTGATTCTTAATTGAATCTGTGGAGAATATCGGAGTCGAACCGATGACCTCCTGCGTGCAAGGCAGGCGCTCTAGCCAGCTGAGCTAATCCCCCGTATTACCTGTAGTAATAAGTAGTCCTGCGCAGATTTGAACTGCGGACCCCTACATTATCAGTGTAGTGCTCTAACCAACTGAGCTACAGGACTGTGTTATTTTTGAAATGCTTATAAAAGAAAAGTAGTTGTCTTTTGTAGTTTTATTTAAAACTCTCTCCAGAAAGGAGGTGTTCCAGCCACACCTTCCGGTACGGCTACCTTGTTACGACTTAACCCTAGTTATCAGTTTTACCCTAGGCCGCTCCTTACGGTAACAGACTTCAGGTACCCCCGACTTCCATGGTTTGACGGGCGGTGTGTACAAGGCCCGGGAACGTATTCACCGCGTCATTGCTGATACGCGATTACTAGCGAATCCAGCTTCACGGAGTCGAGTTGCAGACTCCGATCCGAACTGAGACAGGCTTTAGAGATTAGCATCACATCGCTGTGTAGCTGCCCTTTGTACCTGCCATTGTAACACGTGTGTAGCCCTGGACGTAAGGGCCGTGCTGATTTGACGTCATCCCCACCTTCCTCGCGGTTTACACCGGCAGTCTTGTTAGAGTCCCCACCTTGACGTGCTGGTAACTAACAACAGGGGTTGCGCTCGTTATGGGACTTAACCCGACACCTCACGGCACGAGCTGACGACAACCATGCAGCACCTTGTAAATAGTCCGAAGAAAGAAGCATCTCTGCTTCATGCAATCTACATTTAAGTCCAGGTAAGGTTCCTCGCGTATCATCGAATTAAACCACATGTTCCTCCGCTTGTGCGGGCCCCCGTCAATTCCTTTGAGTTTCATTGTTGCCAACGTACTCCCCAGGTGGATTACTTAATGCTTTCGCTCAGTCGCTGACGATGTATTGCCAACAACGAGTAATCATCGTTTACGGCGTGGACTACCAGGGTATCTAATCCTGTTCGCTCCCCACGCTTTCGTGCATCAGCGTCAATTATAGCTTAGTAAGCTGCCTTCGCAATCGGTGTTCTGTGTTATATCTATGCATTTCACCGCTACACAACACATTCCGCCTACCTCAACTAAATTCAAGACTATCAGTATCAATGGCAGTTTTACAGTTGAGCTGCAAGATTTCACCACTGACTTAATAGTCCGCCTACGCACCCTTTAAACCCAATAAATCCGGATAACGCTCGCATCCTCCGTATTACCGCGGCTGCTGGCACGGAGTTAGCCGATGCTTATTCATACGGTACCTTCAAAAAGCTTCACGAAGCTCACATTATTCCCGTATAAAAGCAGTTTACAACCCATAGGGCAGTCTTCCTGCACGCGACATGGCTGGTTCAGCCTTGCGGCCATTGACCAATATTCCTCACTGCTGCCTCCCGTAGGAGTCTGGTCCGTGTCTCAGTACCAGTGTGGGGGACCTTCCTCTCAGAACCCCTAGACATCGTCGCCTTGGTGAGCCGTTACCTCACCAACTAGCTAATGTCACGCATGACCATCTTATACCGACGAATCTTTACTTATCTATCCATGCGAACAAACAAGACTATAGGGTATTAATCCAAATTTCTCTGGGCTATCCCCTTGTATAAGGCAGGTTTCATACGCGTTACGCACCCGTGCGCCGGTCGTCAGCGGAAGCAAGCTTCCCTGTTACCCCTCGACTTGCATGTGTTAGGCCTGTCGCTAGCGTTCATCCTGAGCCAGGATCAAACTCTTCGTTGTATAAAAATTGTTTTGCCAATTAAATGGCTATAATTCCTTACAAGAGTTTTAACTCAAAAGAACATACTTTACTTTCCTTTTATTAAGTGTGCATTTCAATATTTTCAAAGAACGTTTTCTTCTTTATTCAGCATCAAGGCATAAATAAATCAGAACTCTTTATATTTTGTAAACTCATTTAAGACTCTTCTTAAATAATGTTTATTTCAATCTTTTTTTTTACTCCCTAACCTTCGTTAGAATGTTGCTTTTTAAAGCGGTGCAAAGATAAACGATTTTATTTTTAACTTCCAAATAAAATTTTAAAAATTTTATTTCTTTTTTTTCATCCGAAATTAAATTACCGCTTAACCTTAAAAATCACCATTTACACAGTCAAAATTTCAATAATTTGTTTTGTGCTTTTCCTTAAAAGCGGATGCAAAATAACTGACTTTATTTTTAACTTCCAAACAAAACATTGCTTTTTTATTTAAAAATTTCAGCACTAAATCTTAACTTGCATTTTATCAAACATTTACATTCAATCTTTTTTTAATATTTTTTACTGTCGATATTAAATGTGATTCTACGATCCTCTTTATTGAACAATGATTACATCAAAAAGATACTACATCAGCTTTGCGTAAGGGATAAAAACGGATACCCCGCAGCGTTTTTATATTTAGTTTAGAGTTTTTAATAGAACTGTTTTTGCAATTTTAATAGAACTATCAAAACCAGAAAGCAAGGAGTATAAGTGAATAGCCCGACCCGAGTAAGGTTATTTTACTTCAGTAATATAATTAACAACGAGGGTTACGCCCTTAAAAACCAACTCAAAGTAGTTTTTTGTAAATAAAGCACATAACATATAGATTAGTTATTACATTTGTGGCAATTGATATTAAAATACATTTTTTATTGTGACTGATAGTATTGTTATAATTCCTACATACAACGAAAAAGAGAATATTGAAGCTATTGTTGATGTAGTATTTTCTTTACCCAAAGAATTCCATATATTAATAATAGAAGATAATTCACCTGATGGAACAGCTGATATTGTTAGAAGGCTTCAAAAGGCACATGAAGGCAAACTTCATATGATTGAAAGGAAAGGGAAGCTGGGATTGGGCACTGCATATATTACAGGTTTTAAATGGGCCATAGAAAATGGTTACGATTATATTTTTGAAATGGATGCAGACTTTTCTCATCCACCTGAAAAGTTAATTGAACTTTATGAAACTTGTAAAAACGGCGCTGATTTAGCAATTGGTTCGAGATATAAATCGGGAGTAAACGTTGTTAACTGGCCGATGGGCAGAGTATTGATGTCGTACTTTGCATCGGTTTATGTTCGTTTGGTTACAGGTATGAAGATTATGGATACTACAGCAGGCTTTAAATGTTATAAAAGACATACTCTTGAAACCATTCCTCTGGACAAGATCAAATTAAAGGGTTATGGCTTTCAGATTGAAATGAAATTTACTTCCTGGAAATACGGATTCAACATTATTGAGGTTCCGATTGTTTTTACTGACAGACAAAAAGGCACTTCGAAAATGAGCGGTGGTATTTTTAACGAAGCGGTATGGGGTGTTATAAAAATGAAGATTGCCAGCTGGTTTAAAAAATACGAAAGATAATATTGTTGTTGGTGTAAATAAAAAGTAAGCGTTATGAGTTCTATTTTGATTAAGAATATTAAAATTATTAATGAAGGAAATTCGGTTGTTGGAAGCATCTTAATTAAAGATGATTTAATAGAAAAGATATTTACAGAAGGTGAACAATTGCCTCAGGCAGAAAAAATCATAGATGGAACAGGGAAGTTACTTCTTCCGGGAGTGATTGATGATCAGGTACACTTCAGAGAACCAGGTCTTACACATAAAGCAGAAATTTTCACAGAAGCAAGAGCTGCTGTTGCCGGAGGAACTACATCTTACATGGAGATGCCAAACACGAAACCACAGGCTACAACTCATGAAGTATTGGAAGAAAAATACAAAATAGCTTCGGAAAGGTCTATTGCCAACTATTCATTTTACATTGGAGCAACAAATGATAACCTTGACGAACTTTTAAAAACAGATCCTGAAAAAGTATGTGGAATAAAGGTTTTTATGGGGAGTTCTACCGGTAATATGTTGGTTGATAACGAATCCACTTTAGCAGGAATCTTTTCAAAAGCACCAACTATAATAGCTGCTCATTGTGAGGATGAAGATACAATTCAGGCAAACTTAAAAGCAGCCAAAGAAAAATATGGTGAAGATGTTCCTTTTGAAATGCATCATTTGATTCGTTCAGAAGAAGCTTGTTATAAATCATCTTCAAAAGCAGCCAGTCTTGCCAGAAAACATGGTGCCCGTTTACATATTCTACACTTAACAACAGCCAAAGAGCTGGATCTGTTAGATAAGGGGATGCCAATTGAAGAAAGAAAAATTACTGGTGAAGTGTGTGTACACCACCTATGGTTTACCAGTAATGACTATAAAGAATATGGAGCACGCATTAAATGGAATCCTGCCATTAAAACAGTTAACGATAGAGATGCTTTAAGAAAAGCTGTTGCTGAAGATACATTAACCGTTGTTGCCACAGATCATGCTCCGCATACTAAAGAGGAAAAACAAGGCACTTATTTTAATGCACCTTCGGGTGGACCATTAGTACAACACTCTTTAGTTGCTATGTTGGAAATGGTGAAAGAGGGTGTTTTTACATATGAGCAGGTTGTTGACAAAATGTGTCATGCTCCAGCTCAACTTTTTAAAGTAAAAAACAGAGGTTATATCAAAGAAGGTTTTAAAGCAGATATAGTCATTGTAGAGCCAGACAGCAAATGGACTGTTGCTCCTGAGAACATTTATTCGAAATGTGGATGGAGTCCTTTTGAAGGGAATAGCTTTACTCATTATGTTAGCCATACATTTATTAACGGACACCTAGCATATCACAACGGAGTTTTTGATGATAGTAAAATGGGCGAACGTTTAATGTTTAAGAAATAAAAACAAATAAAAGTAATCACGATAATTATTCACTAATGAAGAATAACTATCGTGATTACCTCTTAATAAATTTCAACACATAGCTATAACCAGATGAAATCAATTCTACCTGCAATTCTAATCATTCTTATTTTTTCTGTCTCTTGCCAAAATAAGAATAGTAATATTGAAAGGAAAACAAATAGCTCTATAGAAGAAAAAATGGAACTGTGGGCTGACACGATTATCTATGATGTTCTTATACTAAATCCGGACTCAACTGATGAGTGGCAGAATAAAAAAATCAAGAACCTGAACCACAAAAAATTGGTTGATGATATTTTCAATAGCATTTATTCAGGTAAAAAGTCTGCATTTAACTACTACACAAACGAACCATACAGCATTGACGACATCAAGGATTTTGAAGATAGTTACCCACGAATAGACATTGGCAAACTACAATTTGAAGAATGCTGGAAATATGATCAAAATACAGGAAACATAAAAAAAGAAATATTTTCAATACTTGTTGCCTACACTCTATATGACTCAACAGGAAACATTCGAGGTTACAAAGCCGGATTTTATATAAAAAACAATTAGGCTTTTAGATCTTTATTTGACGTTAAAATATATTGGCAATTTATCCTTTTATCAAAAATAATAAAACTATCCCCAAGTACTAAATAAACCTAATTGTCGCTACATAAAATTAGGTTGTAACAAAAAAATCATTTCACTTCGAAGGTTTTCATTAGCATTGTCGTCTAAAAACAACATACAAATAAACAAACTAAACATTTTAAATGAAAACTATTCGAATTCTGCACCGCTATGTCGGTTTTTTCCTTGTAGGTATTATGTCTATGTACGCAATAAGTGGTATTGTTCTAACTTATCGTAATTCAGACATTTTTAAAGTTAAGAAACATATTGAAGTCACATTAGATCAGGATCTATCAGGAGATGAATTAGCAAGAGCTCTTAGAATCAGACATCTTAATATTGATAAAGAAGATGATACTACTTTGTATTTCAGAGAAGGGTCTTATAATAAACAAACCGGAGTTGCTTCATACGATCAATCCGACTACCCTGTTTTTATTTCAAAACTGGTGAAGCTGCATATGACTGCTTCAGGAGGTGCCATGTCATGGTTAACAACTATATTCGGAATTGCATTATTATTTCTTGCAGTATCATCATTCTGGATGTTTAAACCTCAAACCAAAATTTTCAAGAAAGGTATTATTGTTGCTATTGCAGGTATTATATTTACTATAATATTAACAATGCTCTCATAGTCGTATGACTATGAGAACATCCATTCACTTTCTTTAACCACAAACCTGGCTGTATTACGACTAAGTTGTGAGTCAACCACCTCTTTTTTGCCAATTACTTCATCAATAGCATCCTGAGTATAATTACGGATCGTTACCAATTCAACATTCTCGTTATATTTTACGATAAAATCTTTCTTTAAGTCCTCTATCAACTTATATGGATTTCTTTTAGTATCAATACATGCAGAAAAGTTAAGTGCAGAATTCTGCATTAGATTTATCTTAATTTTATTCTTACCAAAAATCGAAAATATATCACTTAGGTTGTCTTCAACAATGAAAGAAAAATCTTTAGGCGAAATAGTAATAAATAGTTGATTCTGCTTTAATATAAATACAGGAAGTTTATTACCAGAATGCTCTACAGTTTGAATTTTAGTTCCCACCAGGCTTGTATCCATAAATGACTTTACATATAGAGGTATTTCTTTATTTTGCAAAGGCTTTAATGTTTTGGGATGAATTACCTGAGCTCCATAATAAGCCAATTCAATAGCTTCGGGATACGAAATATCTTCAAGTTTCTTCGCATGAGGATACCACCTTGGATCTGCATTTAAAACACCTGGAACATCCTTCCATATTGTTAAGCTCTCTGCTTCCAATATATGTGCAAAAACTGCACCTGAGTAATCAGATCCTTCTCGACCTAATGTTGTTGTAATATTATTGATTGTTGATCCAATAAAACCTTGTGTGATATAAATACTATCAAACTCAAAAGACAATTCTTTTTTTACAAATTGAGAACTTAAGCCCCAGTTAACAGAAGCATCTCTATAGTTTTCATCCGTTTTAACCATTTTCCGGCCATCAATCCATTTGTTATTTAATCCTATATAATTAGCGTAATGACTTACAATTTGAGTGGACATAATTTCTCCATAAGAAACAATCTGATCATACTCGAAATCATAATTCAAAGATGGGTGTAATTGAAGTCGTTCCCATAAAGAATTCTTCAATTGATCAAACTCATCATAAAAGGAATGTCGATGCTCAAACAATTCACTAATTATTTGGTTATGATAATCAATAATAGAGTCGAATGATTCTTTTATTTGAGGTTTGCTTTGTTTCACGTATGCCTCAACGAGTTCTTCTAATGCATTTGTTGTTTTGCCCATTGCAGATATTACAACAACCATATTATTTGCATTACTCTTAATAATACTGCATACGTTTCGAACTCCTGATGCATTTTTAACAGAAGCTCCTCCAAATTTATAAACTTGAATTTGCATAATAACACTAAAATAAAACCAATACTCAAAGTTAGTAAAATAGCAGCGGGTATATATGTAAAACATCAATGTTTTAGGTGATTTATATCATAAAATCAGTACACATAATATTATAAAATTATATATGAATTAAAATGAAAAATCTACTCTATGAATCCATTTGAAGTAACGACTCTTAATGAGTTTATTTTAGAAACTCAGGCTCAATTTCCGAATGCAGAAGGAGATCTTTCGCATTTATTGCACCATGTAGGTACAGCTGCCAAAATTGTTAATCGAGAAGTAAACAAAGCAGGCCTGGTTGACATTTTAGGTAATGTTGGAAACACAAATATTCAGGGCGAAGAACAAAAGAAGCTGGATATTTTTGCCAATGAACACTTTATTAATTCACTCCATTCATGCGGAGAAGTCTGTGCTATTGCATCTGAAGAAAACGAAAGCTTTATTCTCTTCGATGATCCCATTGCCAGAAAAGGCAAGTATGTATTTTTGATGGATCCTTTGGATGGCTCTTCTAATATAGATGTCAATGTATCCATAGGTACTATTTTTTCCATATACAAAAGAAAAAGTGAAATAGGTGAAAAAGCAACTATGGATGACTTTCTTCAGGCAGGAACAGAACAAGTGGCTGCTGGTTATATTTTATATGGTTCTTCAACTATGATGGTATATACAACAGGACAAGGTATCAATGGTTTTACTTTAGATCCCTCCATAGGTGAATTTTGTCTTTCACACAAACTAATCACAACACCCGAGAATGGCACCATTTATTCCATTAATGAAGGCAACTACTTTAAATTTCCGGCAGGAGTAAAACAATACATAAAATATTGCCAGGAAAAGGACTCTAAATCAAACAGGCCTTACTCCTCTAGATACATAGGATCACTGGTTTCAGACATTCATCGCAATTTATTAAAAGGAGGAATCTTCATGTACCCGGAAACAGATAGTGCACCCAAAGGAAAGCTAAGATTACTATATGAATGTAACCCCATTGCATTCATCATAGAACAAGCAGGTGGTCAAGCCACTGCAGGAGGAAAACGCATTATGGAAATCACTCCATCATCACTCCATCAAAGGACTCCTTTTTATGCAGGATCATCAAGTATGGTAAATAAAGTGGAAGAATTTTTACGCGTATTTGATTAAATATTAATAACTTTTATATACTTTCGGCGAGAATTTATGATTATAGTCATATTTAATGATAAATTCTCCCACTGAGTTCTACCATCTTCTACCCCTATTTTAGTGTTTTCAGTATATAATATTATGTATTGTGATATAAGATTTCTACTAATTATCTGGTAGTCTTAATATCTATTAAGTGATGAATAGGGTTGGAAAAATAGAATTTGAGAATAAAGACTATGTCAGTTGGCTTTTTTACTCAAACAAACAATATATCAGAGGATTAATAATTTTCATCCTCTTATTTTATACTGCATTTTCGTTTCTGGATTATATTGAGGATAGCTATTCCTTTAAAACAATACTATACATTAGATTTTTTATTGGTTTACCAGCTCTCTCTATTGCTTTGATTTTGTCATATATTGATAAAATGCAAAAGTACTTAAGATCAATAAATGCAACCGCTCTATTAATAATTAACCTGAGTATTTCTTTAATGTACTATAACTTATTTCCTGGCGAAAAAGCTTTTAATACAATTTATTCAGGATTGATTATTACTACTGCTAGTTTGTCCTTATCAATGAGCAATATTCGATTATCAAATACATATATTTTGTTATCTACGACAACATTTATTCTTGTATCTATATTTAAGCACAATTTATTAAGCCAGGACAAATTACTATTTATTGAATCTTCAACATTTTTAATTGTTTCATCAGGATTTTGGATCTTTGCTAATACTATTATCGATAAGTTTTCAAAAAAACTATTCTTAACTCAGAAACGCATTTGTGTAGAAAGAGACAAAATAAGTACTCAAAAAGAAAAATTTGAAAAGCTCAATACCACGAAGAACCAGTTTTTCAGTATAATTTCCCACGACTTGAGAAGTCCATTTAATACTTTGATTGGCTATTTTTCAATTCTAATCCAGAACAAGAACGAAAATATTTCTATAAGAAGAGATGAGATTCTACGTATCTATTTTCATATACGAAGAACATATAATTTATTAAACAATATTTTAATATGGGGAAGATCTCAACTAAGAAATAATTATTTTCAGCCTCAAACTTATATTGTAAAAGATATTGTTTTTGAAAACAGAGATCTCTTTTATGAAATTTCAGCTTCAAAAAATATACAAATCAACTATCAAATTGATCACAATACATTTGTTTATTGCGACAAAGAAATGATTTGCACTATCTTAAGAAACCTAATATTAAATGCCATTAAGTTTACAGAATCTGGTGGCAATATAAATATCATTGCAAAAAAGTATTCAAGCAAAGAAATTGAATTTGCAGTAGTTGATAATGGAATTGGCTTCTCTGATGAAATCAGAAAAAAAATACTGGCAGCAAATGAACAATACACTACTCCAGGGACAGATTATGAAGAAGGTTCTGGTATAGGATTAATGATTTCTCAAGAATTTCTTCACTTGCACCAAAGAGAACTTAAAATTGAAAGCAAAATAAATCAAGGCAGTAAGTTCTATTTTTACCTTCCCCGGGATGGCAAATCATATAAGCGCAGCTCAAAATAATTTACTCCGCATTAGTAATTTTGATAAATAAATTTTACTATTGCTACTTCTCAAAAAAAATGAAAAGTGAGTCAATCAGAAATTCTAAATAAATACAACACTTCTAAGCTTTTAACCCAATTAAAAAAACTCATTAAAGACAATTCTAAAAGATTGTTTTTATCAGGAGCCACTGGTTCATTTAAAAGTTTATTGGTTGCAGAGTCTCTTAACAACAATCAACATTTAATTATTCTTAATGATAAAGAAGAGGCTGCATATTTCTATAATGATCTTATTCAGCTTATTGGTGATGAAAAGATATACTTTTTACCATCTTCATATAAACGTTCGCCAGAATATGGAAACATTGATGCGTCGAACATTATATTAAGAACTGAAGCATTGAACTTTTTAAGTTCTGGCGAAAATGATGGTATAGTTGTAAGTTACCCTTTAGCTATATTTGAAAAAGTACCTACTAACGAAATATTAAACGACTGCACTTTAAATATTAAAACAGGAGAAAAACTGGATATTTCATTTGTTACTGAAGTTTTAAATGAATATGAATTTAAACGAGAAGATTTTGTTTATGAACCTGGCCAATTTTCAGTAAGAGGAAGTATTGTTGATATTTATTCTTTTGCCAATGAAGATCCTTACCGAATTGATTTCTTTGGCGATGAAGTTGATTCTATCAGAACATTTGATCTCGAAAATCAATTATCTATTGAAAAACTGGATAAAATAGCCATCATCCCAAATATAAATAAACAGCAAGACACTGATAAAATATCATTATTTGATTTTCTAAGTCCTGATACATTTATTTGGGCCTATGACTTTAATTTTATTTTTGACAATATAGCGGAGGCACATTTAAAGATAAAACACAGAAACAGCCAGAGAGAAGAAAGTGAAGAAGTACCATCCTTAAACTTATTTTGTGACGAAAATGAAATTCATACTAAAATAATAGATAAGAAAACGGTAGAGTTTGGAAAGAAAAGTATATTTAAAGATTCTACTGAAATTACTTTTAATACCTCACCACAACCAGCATTTAATAAGAATTTCAATTTACTTGAAGAAGATATACTATCAAATGAAGAAAAAGGATATGAAAGATATATTTTATCTGACAATCCAAAACAGCACGACAGGTTAAGAGATATTTTCAAAGACCTGAACAGTAAAATATCATATACTCCTCTTTCAAAAACCTTACACGAAGGATTTATTGATAACGATTCTAAGTTTTGTTTTTATACCGACCATCAAATCTTCGAACGTTACCACAAGTTTAGTTTAAGAACAGATAAAGCTCGTATTGCAAAACAAGCAATATCACTAAAAGAACTTAGCAGATTAAACCCTGGTGATTATGTTGTCCATGTTGATCATGGAATTGGTAGATTTGGAGGATTAGTTACTACAAACGAAAATGGCAAGCCTCAGGAAGCAATTCGTCTGGTATTCAGAGACAATGACATTCTTTTGGTAAGCATTCACTCTTTGCACAGAATTAGTAAATACAAAAGCAAAGACAGTGAGCCTCCTCGTATCAATAAATTAGGTACAGCAGCTTGGCAAAAGATAAAAGATAAGACCAAAAAGAAAGTAAAGGATATTGCACGAGAGTTAATTTCTCTTTACGCTCAACGCAAACAAGAACCTGGCTTTGCTTTCTCACCTGACAGTTATTTACAAACTGAACTTGAAGCTTCGTTTATATATGAAGATACTCCTGATCAGGAAAAAACTACGCAACTTGTAAAAGAAGCAATGGAGAAAGATACTCCAATGGACATGCTGGTTTGTGGAGATGTTGGTTTCGGAAAAACAGAAATTGCCATCAGAGCAGCATTTAAAGCGGTAACTGACAATAAACAGGTGGCTGTTTTGGTTCCAACAACCATTCTGGCGATGCAACATTATAATACATTCAAAGAGCGTTTAAAAGATTTCCCTTGTGAAATTGACTACATCAGTCGCTTACGAAAACCCAAGGACATAAAACAAGCTCTAACTAAATTAAAAACTGGAGAAGTTAGTATTATCATAGGTACACATCGATTAATTGGGAAAGATGTTGAGTTTAAAGACATGGGTTTATTAATTATTGATGAAGAACAAAGGTTTGGAGTAAGCATCAAAGAAAAGCTAAAAAAAATAAAGGTAAATGTTGACTCTTTAACATTAACGGCAACCCCAATTCCGAGAACATTACAGTTTTCGCTAATGGGAGCACGTGATCTATCAATATTAAATACACCTCCACCAAACCGTCATCCTATTTTAACAGAACTTCACACCATAAATGATGAGATTATAAAGGAAGCTATTTCGTATGAAGTAGACAGAAATGGCCAGGTATTCTTTATTCACAATAGAGTTCAAAATATTTTTGAGATTGAGGCTATGATCAATAGGATTTTACCAGAAGTAAAAACTGTTGTGGCTCACGGTCAGATGGATGGTCCTCAACTGGAAAAAATAATGTTGGATTTCATAAACGGAGATTATGATGTTCTTATAGCAACTACAATTATTGAATCAGGTTTGGATATTCCTAATGCTAATACCATTATCATTAATAATGCAAATCACTTTGGACTAAGTGAATTGCACCAGTTAAGAGGTAGAGTTGGACGTTCTAATAAAAAAGCATTCTGTTATTTACTGGCTCCACCTTTAACATCTGTTACTCAAGAAGCTAGAAGAAGACTAAAAATCATTGAAGAATTTTCTGATTTGGGAAGCGGTTTTAATATCTCAATGCAAGATTTAGATATCAGAGGTGCTGGAAACTTATTAGGTGGAGAGCAAAGTGGATTTATTGCTGATATTGGTTTTGAAACTTATCACAGAATTTTAAATGAAGCAATTCTTGAATTAAAAGAAACCGAGTTTAAAGAATTATATGAAGAAGAGATACATCAAAAAGCAGATAAAAACATTCAGTTTGTAACAGATTGCACTATTGAAACAGATGCTTTATTAGTGTTGCCTGATCAATATATAGAAAATGTTGCTGAAAGAATGCAGTTGTACAGAAAGCTTGATGGATTAAAAGATGAAGAAGAGCTGAATGGTTTTAAATCAGAGTTAATTGATCGATTTGGTCCGATACCTGAAACTACAGAAGAATTAATTCAGATTGTACAAATAAGATGGAAGGCAATAGAATTAGGAGTAGAAAAGATTGTTTTTAAAAACGGAAAACTTTTAATATATTTTGTTTCAAATCAAGAATCTCCATATTATCAGTCTCCAGTTTTTACAGGAATATTAGGATTCCTTCAAGCAAAAGCTAAAACAGCAAAAATGCAGGAAAAGAATAATAAGTTAAGATTGGCAATACCTTCAGTAAAAGATATTAATACGATCAAACAATTGTTTGATAACATTCATTCATTCGTATTTTCAGAGGAATAATAACTTAGAATTATTCCTCTAAAAGTATAACTTCATGAATCTCTCCGGTAGAAGAACTTAACAAGTTACATTGAAACTTGTACGATTTACCATTTGCAAAATCAATTTCTATTCGATTATTCAATTCTTTCATTGAAACTTCATTACTCAATGCATCATACCATTTGGATTTTTCAGCCAAGAAATGTTGAATATTTTTTCCTTCAATACTAAAATCATCTAACTCCTTCTGCGTATAAGTATTTGTTTTTAGAATCTGACCTGCATTATTAATAATAATTGATAGTTTATCTTTATCAAATAAAATCTTTTCATAAACCTTATTTCTTTTCTCACAAAACTTACTTTGAGAAACATCCTTAACAATAATCTGAACCGATATTTTATTATTAAAATTAACCTTTGAACCAGTTAATTCAGCCCAATACGTATCACCATGTACTGTTTTAAGCTTAATCAAAAAAGGTTCAATTTTTTTATCCTCTTCCAAAGAGCTATTTATTTTACTGTTGAACTCTTCAATAAAATCTTCATGAATATAATCTGCAATAGGAAATCCAATTACATCCTCTATATAGTGAGTTTTAAAGACATCCAATCCCAAACAATTCAAATACATGATTTTACCATTTGTAACTACAACAATTGGTAATGGTGATGTTGAAATAAACTCTCTGTATCCCTGCTCTCTTTCTCTTTGTTCCACATCAACCTTATGTTTGTAAAAAGCAAGGTCAATGCTAATACCCAGTTCTTTTTTATTAATCGGTTTTACCAGATAACCATAAGAATTTGTTACAATAGCTCTTTCAATAACCTGTGATGAAGTATCACTGGAAATATAAATTACGGGAACATTTACCTCTCTTCTAAGAACTTCTGCCGTTTGGATACCATCCAGTTCTCCATCTAAATGTATATCCATTAAAACAACATCAGGATGCAATTCCTTACACATTTCTACAGCTTCCCTTCCAGATGAAGTTTTCCCTACCAGTTCATGCCCTAAATCACGCAAAAACATGGTAAAAATTGCTGTTATAAATTTGTCATCCTCTACTACAAATATTCTTCTCATAATAAAATTGATTCGTATTTATAACTTTCGCTATCAAATAATTATATATTTGTGCAAAAATTTAGATACGTGAATTTAGTCATTGATCAGGGAAATACATTTATAAAAATTGGTGTTTTTGATAAGGGGAAGCTGGTGCATTTTAATTCCTGTAATTTTTTTGACGAAAATTTATTAAACAAAATAAAAGATCGCAATAAAATTGAGAAAGTCATACTTTCTTCAGTTAAACATGAATTTAATAATCCGGCAGATGTTCTTGAGATATTAAATTTATCAACCAATATAACATCAATAATTTTAGACAGTGAAACAAAGATTCCCATCACAAATTGTTATGAAACACCTAAAACATTGGGAAAAGACAGACTTGCGGCACTTGTTGGAGCTTCAGAATTTCATCCGGGAGATCCTAAATTAGTTATTGATGCAGGAACTGCAATAACAATTGATTACCTTGATGAAAACAACAATTTTCTTGGAGGAAATATTTCACCAGGTATTCAAACACGTTTTAAATCATTACATCAAAATACAGGTCAACTACCCTTACTTGAAGTCAACGAAAATTCACCTTTTATTGGAGTAAATACCTCAAATGCGATACAGTCAGGAGTACAAAATGGTGTTATTTTCGAAATCGACCACTATATTTCACACTATAATCAACTAAATATCAATACAAAAACAATTTTAACAGGTGGAGATGCATATTTTTTTGTCAAAAAATTAAAAAATCCCATCTTTGTAAATCAAAATTTAGTGTTAACAGGTTTAAATACAATACTTGAATACAATGTATAAAATAAAAATATTAGCTAGAAAAAAGCTAATACATCCTATTAATATACCTACCTCTAAAATATACCCATTAGGAATATGCACTTTCCCACCCCCACAAGTTGGCATAACTTTTGGTGCACTAGCAGTACAATAAATCAATTCTTTATATAAAAATTTAATAATATAAATATTCACAACACAATACATCAATTTGAATAACAATTACTTAAAACTTATAAACACCATGCCAAGAATTTTTACAAAGATTTTTATCACGGGAATGATAACTCTTTTAGCAGTGCAGGTAAGCGCTCAAAAAGGAGTTGAAGACGGCTCAAAATATGGGCACGGAGAAGACAGTTTAAAATGTCTTAAAAACCTATCTCTGTTTGTTGAATATGTAAAACAAAAAAGTTATGCAGATGCTATCCCTGCATGGGAAATTTGCTTTAACGAATGTCCTTTAGCTAGTACAAAAATTTACACTGATGGTGTAAAAATTATGACTTACCGCATCAAAAAAGAAAAAGATGCAGCTAAAAAAGAAGAACTTATCCAACAATTAATGGGAGTCTATGACCAACGAATTAAATATTTCGGTAACAGTAGAAAATACGGTGAAGGATATATCTTAGGTCGTAAAGCTGTTGATTACCTAGAATACAAAAAAACTGAGCCTGAAGCCAGAGTAACAGCACAAGAATGGTTCAAAAAATCTGTAAGTGAAAGAGGAAACGATAGTGAAGGTGCTGTTTTGGCTACTTATATGACTAACACAGTAGCAATGTATAAAGACAGCCAGGTTGATGCTGAAGAAGTTGTAACAAACTATGTAAAAGTTAATGATATTATTTCGGCTGTTATTGTTGATCCAAATTCTAAACCAAAAGAAGTTGAGATCTACAAAACATTAAAAGATAATGTTGAAAAGCTTTTTGCTACAAGTGGTGCTGCAGATTGTGAAACCATTGAAAAAATCTTTGCTCCTCAATTAGAAGAAAACAAACAAAATACAGATTGGTTAAAATTAGTTACTAAACTATTAGCCAGAGCAAACTGTGAGGATGCTCAGTTATTATATGATGTTTCTGAAAGCTTACATGCTATTGAACCATCTTCATCTTCAGCATATGGTTTAGCACGTATGTACTTAAAATCTCAGGATCTAGATAAATCTGTTGAATTTTATAATGAAGCGATCAATTTAGAGGAAGAGGCAGATCAAAAAGGAACATTCCATTACCAATTAGGTTTAATTAAGTTCAACCAGGGAAAATTAGCTGAAGCAAGATCAAATGCTCTAAAAGCTATTGAATTAAGACCAAATTGGGGTGATCCATATATCCTTATTGGTAACTTATACGCTACATCAGCTAAAAACTTTGGAGCTGACGAATTCGAGCATAAAACAGCATACTGGGCTGCAGTAGATCAATTCATCAAAGCCAAAAGTGTTGATGCAACAGTTGCTGATAAAGCCAATGAATTAATTGGAATTTACTCTAAACACTTCCCAGGTACTGAAGAAATTTTCTTCCATAACCTTTCTGAAGGAGCATCTTATTCGTTAGGAGGATGGATTAATACAACAACTAAAGTTAGAGCTAAAAAATAACAGATGGATTCTGAATATTTAAATAGCAATTTTAATAATATCACAAAAACTGCAAGAGGCTTTATGCTTCTTGCAGTTTTGCTTTTTATCTACTCTTGTACATCAAATAAACCAGAAGAGATAAAAGCTATTGAAGAAATTCAAAATATACCTTCCTTAGAGTTATACGATTATGAATCATTCATTACTGATTCCGGGAAAGTTAAGTACCAACTGATTACTCCACAATTACTCAACTTTGATAAAAGAGAAGATCCTTACAAAGAGTTTCCTCAAGGTGGTCATATTATAACCTATGATGATACCACCAACGTAATCAAGTCAGAAATCAAATGTAAATATGCAATTAACTACGAGAAAGAGAAGCTTTGGGATTTAAGAAACAACGTTGAAGCCATAAATGAAGACGGAGTACTTTTCAACACAGAACAACTATTCTGGAACGAAAAGGATAAGCGAATTTACACTGATAAATTTATCAAGATTACAACTGAGGACAAGATCATAACAGGCTATGGTTTGGAAGCAACTCAAAACCTAAACGATTACGAAATAAAAAATGTTAGTGCCATATTAGAAATTGATACAGAAGAAAAATAATATTTTATAATTACACACATTTTGTAAATTTAAGCTCTAGTTTTTTGTAACACACACTTAATGGACAGCATAACCATAATAATCATTGCTTTATTATTTTCAGCATTCTTTTCAGGATGTGAAATGGCATTTATTTCGTCGAATAAGTTACTTATCGAACTTAATAAAAAAAAGTATCCCCGTTTAGGTAAGATACTGGATACTTTTATCAACAATGGAGGTTTATTTATTTCGACATTGTTAATTGGAAATAATATTGCATTAGTAGTTTACGGTCTTGAAATGGGCAAACTTTTATCTCCCATAATTGAGACATACGTTAGTTCCTCCTCCTCAATCCTGTTTATTCAAACTACTATTTCTACAATATTAATATTAGTTACAGCAGAATTTCTACCAAAAATACTTTTCAGAATCAACCCTATTTTGATTCTGAACATAACAGCATTACCATTATTGTTGTTTTATACTTTGTTTTACCCTATTTCCAAGCTAACAGTTAATCTTTCAGAATTCTTAATGTCTAAAGTTTTTAAAACTCCTGAAAAAAAGAGTTCACAGAAAATTGTGCTGGGAAGAATTGATTTAGATAATTTAATTTCTCAACATCATGAAAAATTAGAAGATCATGATGATAACGCAAAAGAGGTTAAACTATTAAAAAATGCACTGGATTTTTCAAAGGTAAAAGTTCGAGAATGCATTATTCCACGAACTGAGATTAGTGCTATTGAAGTAAGTGAAACCTTTGAAATATTAACCAAACGCTTTATTGAAACCGGATATTCAAAAATTCTTATATATAAAAAATCCATAGATAACATTATTGGATATATACATGTTTCTGAGCTATTTAAGAAACCAAAGATTTTAAAAAATGCCATTAATCCATTATCTATTGTTCCGGAAACAATGACTGCTAACAAACTACTCGAAGTTTTTATTAAAGAGCACCGCAGTATAGCATTGGTAGTTGATGAATTTGGAGGAACAGCAGGTATTGTTACCATGGAGGATATTTTAGAGGAGATTTTTGGAGAAATAGATGACGAACATGATATTTCTGATTTAATAGAGAAGAAAATTTCTGATGATGAGTTTGTATTTTCAGGCAGATTGGAAATTGATTATATTAACGAAAAGTACAGTCTGGGAATTACTGAATCTGAGAACTACGAAACTCTTGCCGGATTCATACTTCATCATAATGAATCCATTCCTAAAAACGAAGAAGAATTGATCATTGACAACTTTAAGTTTAAAATAAACCTTGCTTCTGACAACAGAATTGAATTAGTTAACTTAATTATATTAGGACATTCCTGATGCCTCATAACCTTAAAACATTACAAACTTTAAATTAATAAGTAGAATTTACAATCATTGTATAAAGCGGAAACCGACAGATATTAGATATCATAAAATATTTTTAATCATTTTTATGATTCGACTAATATCCCATAACCGTGTTATCCATTTTTTTGTATATTCGTAACCTGATTTTTTGAAATAAAATAAACAAATAAAAGAATGGCAACATTAGAGAGAATTAGAAATAAAGGTGGAATCCTAGTAGCTGTTGTTATTGGATTAGCCTTATTTGCATTTATCTTGGGCGACTTTTTAAAACGAAATGGAGGAGGTAATCAAGCCAATAGTATAGAAGTAGGTGAAATTAACGAAACAACCATTTCATATTCTGCATACCAAAACGAAATTAGCCAGGCAGAAGATTTTAGAAAGCTTCAAACAGGCAGTAGTAGCATCGATGAAAACACTCAATACCAGATTCAGAATCAAGTTTGGGAACAAATGATTCAGGAGATTATAATGGGTGAAAAATTTGAAAATGCTGGAATTGATGTTAGCACAGAAGAAGTATTAGATATGGCAACAGGGAAAAATGCTCACCCTGCAATCCGTCAAATGTTTTCTGATCCTCAAACAGGTGTTTTTAATCAAGCTGCAGTAGTAAATTTCTTAAGAAACAGAAAAAGAGATGCTAACGCATACCTATACTGGGAGTATCTTAAAAAAGCTATTGTAAATGAAAAACTAAATTCAAAATATACAAACTTATTCAGAAAAGGATTCTTTCCTACTCAAAGCATGATTCAAAGCGAAGCTAATGCTAATTTAAGATCTGTAGATTTTGACTTTGTAGCTGTAAACTACAGTACAATTCCTGATAGTACTATTGAAGTATCTAACAGCGAAATTAAAGATTATTACAGCGATCATATTGATGATTACAAACAAGATGCAGAACGCACTATTCAATATGTTTCCTTCCCTGTAACTCCATCTGAAGAAGATAAGGAATTAGCAGAGAAATGGATTTCTGACACAAAAGAAGAATTCTCAAATCCTGAAACTGACGCAGCACAATTTGTAACAATGAACTCTGATCTTCCATATGAAGGCAAAAACTTAAAAGCTGACGAATTAAGAATAGCTATTAAGGATTTTGTTGTAAATGGAAAAGAAGGAGATGTTTTTGGCCCTTATTTAGAAGATGAAACATATAAATTAAGCAGAATTGTAAGCATTAAAGAAATGCCAGATTCTGTTCGTGCCAGACACATTCTAATTCAGGAACAAGATCCAACCAAAGCAAATGCAATTGCAGATAGCTTAATTAACTTAATTAACAAAGGTGCTGACTTTGCTGATCTTGCTCGTAAGAATTCTAAAGACACAGGCTCTGCAGTTAACGGTGGAGATTTAAACTGGTTTAAAGAAGGCATGATGGTTAAACCATTTAACGATGCTTGTTTTAATGCTAAAAAAGGAGATGTTCTTAAGGTAGAAACTCAATTTGGAGTTCATATTATTAATATCCAAAACGTAGGTAAACCAGTTACTAAGTATAATGTTGCCACACTAGCAAGAGAAATTAAGTATAGCTCTAAAACTTATCAACAAGTATATTCTGAGGCAAATAAATTTGCTGCTAATAATAATACTTCCGAAAAGTTTATTGAGGCTATTAAGACTGAAAATAAAACTCCTCGTTTCGCTACACTAAAAGCTAACGACAGAAATGTTAGAGGACTTGAAAACTCGCGCAGACTAGTTCAATGGGCATTTGAAGGCGAAGTAAATGATATGTCGCCAACAATCTATGAATTCGGCAACCAATTCGTAATTGCGGTTATTACTGATGCAAAAGAAGAGGGACACCAAAACATTAATGAGGTAGCCTCAAGAATTAAATCTTTAATTGCAAAAGATAAAAAAGCAGAAATCATTATTAAGAAATTTAATGACAACGCAAAAACAAGTCAGAGTTTATCTTCTCTAGCTCAAAAAATGGAAAGCACTGTACAATCGGCAGTAAACATAAACTTTGCATCATATCAAGTAACAGGAGCTGGTTTTGAGCCTGCGTTAGTAGGATTAGCTACAACTTCTGATGTTGATAAAATCTCAACTCCGGTAAAAGGAAACAGAGGTGTTTATGTTGTTAAAGTAACTTCTGAAAGTGTTACAGAAAATGCAGACTTTGAAGCTGCAAAAAGAATCTTAACTCAAAATATTGAATATAAAGTACGTTCTTTATACAATTCAATTAGAGAAGAAGCTGAAATCAAAGACAACAGAGCAAAGTATTTCTAGACAAATAATTAGTACAAAATACAAAAGCAGTCTTTTAAAGGCTGCTTTTTTTGTTTCCATACTACAACATTAACAAACAAAAAAAGGAGACTAAAAAGCCTCCCAAATACTAACTCGAATAGAAGTAGACAATTAAGCTGTCAATAGTTTTTTCACTATATCAGCGATTTCTTTTCCATCTGCCTTACCTCCTAATTCTTTTGAAGCCATCCCCATAGCTTTTCCCATTTCTTTTACAGATTGAGCACCAGATTTTTCAACGATCGCAGCAACTAATTTCTCTAATTCTTCACCAGTAATCTGCTCTGGTAAAAAACGAGAAATAACCTCAACCTCTGCATTTTCTTTTTCAGCCAAATCTTCTCTTCCTTGCTCTACAAAAATAGCAGCTGCATCTTTACGTTGCTTCACCATTTTTTGTAAGATTTTCAATCCAGCATCTTCACCTAATTCATCATCTGCACCTTTAGCTGTATTTGCTTCAATAAGCTCTTTCTTAATCCCACGAAGCGCTTCTAAGGCCACTTTATCCTTAGCCTTCATGGCTGTCTTTATTTCTTCTGTAATCTGATCTATTAAACTCATTATTCTTGTAATAAAATATATCTTTAATAATATTCTTAATCTACATTATCATGTAAATATGGATTATCTCTTATTATTTTTGTTTTACCGTCTTTACCCTCTGAAATAGTAAATCTCGATACTTTATAATCTTCCTCTTCCTGTACCGGATTTACTTTTACCTTTTTACGCTTATAAGCTGGAACATTCTCAAGTCTTTCAATATACCTGTCATCTTCCATATCTTCAGGAGAGATACTAAACCGCTCACCAATACCTGTTGCAATCTGACCTCTTTGATATTGATTACCTGAAACATATTCCGGCTCTTCAACCTCCTTCTTTTTGGGAGTTGACTTATAGAACATATTAATACGTTCCTCTTTAGCTTTTTCTATCTGATCGAAGTCAATTACCCTACTTGAGCTTTCTTCTTTATCATCTTTACTTTCATCAAGATCTAATACAATCGGTTCCTCATCAGAATTAAATTCATCTTCATTACTATCATCGTCGCCATCTAATGAGAAACGCTGAACTTTAGGCTCATTTCTTTGCGAAAATTCAGCAATATTTCGAGTATTAAATCCGGTGGCAATAATAGTTACATTAACCTGATCCTGAAGATTATCATCACTTCCTGTTCCCCAAATAATTGAAGCACTAGAACCTACTGTTTCCTGAACAAAATCAGTAACCTCACCTACCTCATCCATTGTTATTTCATCAACTCCGGAGGTTATATTCAGAAGAATATTTTTGGCTCCTCTTATATCATTGCTATTTAACAATGGTGATTCTAAAGCTTGCTGAATAGCCATAAGTGCTCTATTTTCACCCGACGCTGTTGAGCTACCCATGATAGCAACACCACTATTCTTCATAACAGTTTCAACATCGGCAAAGTCGACGTTTATATAACCGTGGACAGTAATTATTTCAGCAATACCTTTGGCGGCTGTAGATAAAACATCATCTGCTTTAGAGAAGGCGTTGGATAATTTTAAATCTCCATACATCTCTCTTAACTTCTCATTATTAATTACCAAAAGAGAATCAACATTTTTCTCCATTTCAGCAATTCCATCAAGAGCCTGATTAATTCTAACTTTACCTTCAAACCTAAACGGAATAGTAACAATACCCACTGTTAGTATCCCCATATCTCTGGCAGCTTTAGCAATGATAGGAGCAGCTCCGGTACCGGTACCACCTCCCATACCTGCAGTAATAAATACCATTCGGGTATTATCCTGAAGTACTTTTTCAATATCTACTAGATTCTCAATTGCAGCCTGCTTACCTATTTCTGGTTTATTTCCGGCACCTCGACCTTCAGTCAGGGAATCCCCTAATTGAATTTTTACAGGAACCGGACTATTCTGCAAAGCCTGGTCATCCGTATTACATACTAAGAAATTAACATCCTTAATGCCCTGATTGAACATGTGATTTACCGCATTACTACCTCCTCCACCAACGCCAATTACTTTAATAATACAGTTTTGGTTTTCAGGCATTTCAAAACTCATCAAATCATCATTCATGTCAATATACCTTTCTTATTTTTATTTGTGTTGCGAAATTACATTTCAACATCTTTCTCATCAAAGATTCCGGCAAATGTTTTTTTCAAATTTCCAAACAGATCACCTGTTGTATACTCGGTCTTCTCTTTTTTCTTTTTTTCTTTTTTAGGAGAAGAAACTTTGCGTTGTGGCTCAACTTCCTCTTCAAATTCTTCCGGAAACAGTTTTTGCTCAACAACCGTTTTAACAGGATTTTCAAGCGCTGTTAGCAATAAACCAATACTTGTTGCATACATAGGCATTTTTGCCTCTTCAAGATGCATTGCTCTTATATTTTTATTGGGTAAACCAATACGAACTTCTAGACCGGTTCGATATTTAACCAATTTTGAAAGATTCTTTAATAATGCACCACCACCAGTAATTACAATACCAGCACCTAATCTATCATATAATTTAGAGCTCTCTATTTGGTACATAACATAATCAATGATTTCCTCCATCCTGGCCTGAATGATGTAAGCCAAAGATTTAAAAGATATTTCTTTTGGTTCCCAACCTTCAATACCAGGAATGGTTACTACCATATCTTCTCTTTCCAAATCACCTAAAGCAGATCCGAACTGAGTTTTCAATGATTCAGCTTGTTTTGCTAATACTGCACATCCTTCCTTAACGTCAGAAGTAACTACATTTCCTCCGAATGGAATAACAGCAGTATGCTGAATCATTCCATCATAAAAAATAGCCACATCAGTTGTACCACCACCAATATCAACAAGCACAACTCCGGCTTCTTTTTCTTCTTCTGTAAGAACAGCACGCGCAGAAGCCATAGGCTCAAGAAACAATTGATTTAATTTCAAGCCTACTCTGTTAATGCACTTTTCAATGTTGTTAACAGATGCAATACGACCTAAAACAATATGGTAATTGCCTTCTAGCCTACGTCCAGACATACCGATAGGATTTTTAACCCCGGCTTCATTATCTACAACATAGTCCTGAGCAAATACATGTAAGATATTTTCACCCGCTTCCAAAGGAATTTTGAAATTATCCTTATACAAGTGATCTACATCAAACTGGGTAATTTCCATATTGGTTTCAATATATCGATAACCTCTGTTTTGGAGACTCTTAATATGCTGACCAGCTATACCAACATATACATCGGTTAACTTGACTCCATATTTCGATTCAAGATTAAATACAACATCTTTTATCGCACCTACAGTTTCTTCGATATTAAGAACTACCCCACGTTTCACTCCCGTAGAGGGTACTTTTTCAATACCTACAATCTGTAATTCCCCATTGTCATTCTTACGTCCAACAACAGCTACAATCTTGGTGGTTCCGATGTCTAACGCAGCAATTAAATTGGATTGGTTATTCATAATATCATTGTTTTGTACAAATTATTTGACCTTCGTATTTTAAATTAATTTCTTTGTAATTATTCCATTCTCTGGGATGTAAACCCTTTGTATACAAAGCATATAAATGCTCCATTTTAATGGGATAATCTTTTAGTGATCCTAAATATATAATCTGATCACCAACTCTGGGAGCCAAAGAAAACTCACCATTTTCCTCTACATATATTTGTTCTATCTGAGCATTCCAGAAAGAATCATGAATAATGTATTTTGCAAAATCCAGTACTTTATTCAAACTATCTAGCTTATTTACATGTCCGCTCAATACTAATGTATGAGAAGTATATTGATCAAAAAGCGACATCTTATTACCTGACTCATCCAAATAATAAGAATCATACCCGGAAAAAACTCTTAATATCGGTTTCTTTTGACCAACAAAAACATTTAACTGACCTCCAATTGTATAATAAGCCTCACACTCATTAATAGCCTCATGCTTTTTAAGGAATGTTTCTATTTCTTCGCAATTTACATCTTCAACTGCAGCACCTAACAAACGTGGATACTTATTCAAAATAATGCTTCGAATCTGCTCCGATGTAACAAATTGAAAAGAAGTACTATCTTTAACTTCAACCTTAACCTGAGAGCAAACAACACTATCCTTTCCTTGTGCTACAAATGAAAATACTACCGGGAAAAACGCCAGTAATATTGACCATAGAATAATATTTTTAACTTTTTGTATTTTCATTATCTGCACACTCTCTTTTAATCTCTTAAATATAAACCTATTAACAAATTATCCACAATCACTCATCTCTTATTTATAAACATTTACCAAAAATTTATTAACGATTTATTAAAAATCAATTCCAGTATTTGTAAACTACATTCTATATTTTGAATTTTTCCTGATAACGCAATGTTAGTTTATCAATTTCTTTATCAATATCACCAGCTCCCATCATCAATAAAACTTCAGGATTTTGAACCTCAATTTCGTCAAACAATTTATCCTTTGATGATAATTTTTTATTCTCTAATTCAACCAGATTCAGTATCATTAAAGAGGTAACACCCTCCATAGGCAACTCTCTGGCGGGATAGATATCCAACATAATCAGCTCATCCAATAAACTTAAACTATGCGCAAACTCTTGATGAAAATCATTTGTTCTTGAGAATAAATGAGGCTGAAAAACACCTGTAACTTTTTTACCAGGATATAATGACCGAACAGACTTTATTGTTGCTTTAATTTCTTCAGGATGATGCGCATAATCATCTATTAAAATAAAATCATCTGTTTTAAGTCTTATATCAAACCGCCTTCTGATTCCTTTAAATTCCGGAAGTGACTTTTTTATTTCTTCATAAGAAACACCTGATAAAAATGCAGCTGCACATGCTCCAACGGCATTCTCAACATTAACCAAAGCAGGTACACCTAATTTAAGTTCTAATAATTTTTGATTAGGTGTAATCAAATCAAAAACATACAAACCATTATCCAATCGAATATTTTCTGCGTAAAAATCGGCCTTACTATTATTTATAGAGTATGTATATTTCATAACTCCTTCTTGGGCATTAAGAGGTAAATCAATTTCAAATTTAGACAACAAAATACCTCCTTCTTTTACCAAAGACGCAAACTCCTTAAATGACTCCTTTACAGAAGAATCATCACCGTAAATATCCAAATGATCAGCATCAGCAGAAGATATCAAAGCCAGGTATGGTTTTAGCTGTAAAAAAGACCGATCAAATTCATCAGCCTCCAAAACCACATAATCTGAACTTTCTGATAAAAGTAAATTGGTTTTATAGTTCTGAGAAACTCCACCTAAGAAAGCACTACAATCCACTTTTGATTGTTTCAACAAATGAGAAATCATTGTTGATATAGTAGTTTTCCCATGGGTCCCTGCTACACAAACACCTTTATGTTCTTGTGTTAACAAACCCAACACCTGCGACCTTTTTTTAACCTCAAATCCATTATTCAAAAAATAATTCAATTCGATATGATCTTTAGGAATAGCAGGAGTAAATACAACTAAGGTCTTATCTGAGCTTAAAAATTCTTCTTTAATTAATGCTATATTATCCTCAAAGTGAATTCCAATCCCTTCTTTTTCAAGTTCAGACGTCAATAAGGTTGGAGTACGATCATACCCCTCAACAAAGTATCCATTAGAATGAAAATACCTTGCCAGGGCACTCATTCCAATACCTCCAATACCTACAAAATAAACACTTTGAATATTATCTAAATTCATTTTACCAATTTCAATAGTTCATCAACAATTTCATTTGCTGCATCAGGCTTAGCAAACTTGGTTACATTTTGCATCAATACAGATCTTTTCTCCTCATCCTTTATCAACCCTACAACTTCCTGAACCAGTTTTTCTTTAACCTCACCATCCTTTACCATCAAAGCAGCATCTTCTTTTACTAAGGACATCGCATTCTTTGTCTGATGATCTTCCGACACATTAGGCGAAGGAACATATATAGCAGCTTTTTTTAATAATGCCATTTCAGATATAGAAGATGCTCCAGCTCTTGAAACCACTACATCTGCTAAAGTAAAGGCAGCCTCCATTTTATCAACAAAAGCCAATATTTTAAGGTCATCACTCTCTTGAACCTGTGATTTTATTTGATCGTAATAGTATTTTCCGGTTTGCCATATTAACTGAACACCTTCATCGATAAACTTTTGATAGTTAGCTTGAATCCCTTCATTAATTGTTCTGGCACCCAGACTACCACCAGTAACAAAAACCACTTTTTTATCAGGATCTAATCCAAAATATTTAGCAGCTTCAACTCTATCTGTTTCTTTTAGTAAATTCTGACGAACAGGATTCCCTGTTAAAACAATCTTTTCTACCGGAAAGAATCTTTCCATTTCAGGATAAGCAACACAAATCTTATTTACTTTTTTTGAAAGTATACGATTTGTTACTCCCGGAAAAGAATTTTGCTCTTGTATAATACTTGGAATATTTTTGTTTGAGGCCACTCTTAAAACTGGTCCACTTGCATATCCACCAACCCCTACTACAACATCAGGATTAAAATCTTTAACAACCTTACGAGCCTTTAACATACTTGCTGCAAGCTTGAAAAAAAAAGTCAAGTTTTTATAAGTCAATCTTCTCTGAAATCCGGCTACAGGTAAACCTACAATTTTGTATCCTGCTGCAGGAACCTTCTCCATCTCCATTTTCCCCTCAGCTCCAACAAATAAAATTTCAGTTGAAGCATCACGCTCCATTAAAGCATTTGCTATGGATATTGCAGGGAAAATATGACCTCCGGTTCCACCTCCACTTATAATTACTTTCATATGATTATAATTTACTTATTATTTGTCATATGGAACTCACCATCTTAATCATCCTCAAACCTGAGGATTATCTAATAATGGCTCGTTTCATTACTTTTAGATTAAAGATTAAATATTTCTTCTTAAGAATAAGCTTCTTGCTTAGCTTCTTCTTTTAACCTTTGAGCCTCTTCCATATTATTTCTACTCACACTTAAAATCGCTCCCATAGCTACACAAGTAAATAAAATAGATGTACCCCCCATACTCACCAAGGGTAATGGTTGCCCTGTTACCGGGAATATACCAACCGCAACTCCCATATTAAAGAATCCCTGAAACACCAAGAGGTAAGCTAGTCCAATTGCCAAGAACGCAGGAAATGTTCTGGTACTACCTCTTACAATAACACCAGCTCTAAACAGGAATACTACGTAACACATTATAATTAAGATTGCGCCTATTGCACCCCATTCTTCAACGATTATTGCAAAAATAAAATCACTATACGGATGCGGTAAAAAATTACGTTGCTTACTATTACCCGGACCTTTACCCAAAATACCTCCTGTGGCTACAGCCATCTGAGACATACGAGCCTGATAATTTCCATCAGAATCATCCTCAACGCCTTCTCCACCCATAAAATTTTCAATACGGGTTTTCCAGGTTTCAGCTCTATGTAAAAAAGGTAAATATGGTGATGCTAAAATCATCAACGTTACAAACACAACTGCGACACCAATCGTCCCTAACAAAAATTTTATTGGCACACGTCCTACAAACATCATTAAAAAGGCTATAAAACCAATTAAAAAAGCAGTTGAAAAATCCTCAGTAAAAATGAGACCACAAACTAATCCCACATAGATCATTATAGGTTTAAATGCATCACGCGCACCATAATCTGCATCCTGATGTCGCGCCAAAGTACGAGCTATATAAATTATCAAAGCTAACTTAGCTAACTCCGATGGCTGAAAAGATAAACCAATGCCTGGTACCGTTAACCAACGAGAAGCCTGATTCAAACTCATCCCGGTAGCTAAAGTAATGAACAATAACACAATTGACACCCAAAGGAGTATCTTGGAATATTTAGCAAACACTTTATAATCCAACTGATGAATCCCCCATATTAATCCAATACCCACCAATAAAAACACAAAGTGTTTAAACATATAATAGTAGGTATTACCACCCTGATATTTATAAGCCAACGATCCTGTTGAACTATAAACAGCCAATAAAGATATGGCTGCAAGTACAGCAATCACAACCCATAAGATTGGATCTCCTTTAAAATATTTTTGTAATGCAGCTTTTAATCCCATATTACAAGTTTCTTACACACTCTTTAAACAATCTTCCTCTTTGCTCGTAATTATCAAATAAATCAAAACTGGCACATGCCGGAGACAACAATATTGTATTTCCTTTTTCACCTAAATAATAAGCAGATTTTACAGCCTCTTCCATTGAACCTGTTTCTACAATTGTGGGGATAACACCTTCAAAACTAGCTTTCAACTTTTCATTATCAACGCCCAAACAAATAAGGGCTTTCACTTTTTGAGAAGCTAAATCTTTAAGTTCATTATAATCATTCCCCTTATCAACTCCACCTGCAATCCAGATCACATCAGTCTTCATGCTTTCCAGAGCATACCAGGTAGAATTAACATTAGTAGCTTTTGAATCATTGATAAACTCCATTCCCCTTACAGAAAGAACTCTCTCCAAACGATGTTCTACCCCTTTAAAGCTGGTAAGACATTCTCTTATAGAAGGCTTCCTGATTTGAAACAAACGAGCAACAATTCCAGCTGCCATCGTATTGTAACGGTTGTGTTGACCTTGAATTGCCAGTTGTTCTGTAAATACACTCATAATATCCTCCTTTACTTTAATTTGGATTTCATCATTATTACAAAAGGCTCCCTCACTTACCTCAACAAAATTCGAAAACGGAAACCGACGAGCCTTTATATCTCTCTTTGCCAGTTCCTTCATTATATTCTTATCATCCACACAATAAATAAAAGCATCCTCTTCAGTTTGATTCTGAATAACTCTAAATTTACTTTGGATGTAATTCTCCATTTTATAATCATACCTGTCTAAATGATCAGGTGTGATATTCATTAAAACAGCAATATCTGCCTTGAATTGATACATACCATCCAATTGAAAACTACTCAATTCAAGCACATACCATTCTTTATCATCTGCAACAGCAACCTGACGGGCTAAACTTTGACCAATATTTCCTGCCAAACCAACATTTACACCAGAATTCTTAAGTACATGATAGGTTAAAAGAGTTGTTGTTGTTTTACCATTACTTCCGGTAATACATACATATTTTGCCTTACTATATCTTGCTGCAAACTCAATCTCTGAAACAACTTCAATTCCCTTTTCTTTTAGTTCAACAATCATTGGAACTTTATCTGGAATGCCTGGACTCTTAACCACAATATCTGCCTTAAAAATCTTGTCCTTACTATGTTGTTTCGCCTCATAATCAACACTAACATCTTCCAATTCTTTTCTGAAATTATCCTTAATCTCAGCCAGATCAGAAACAAATGTTTCAAAGCCTAATTTCTTTGATAGCAATGCAGCACCTACACCACTTTCACCAGCACCTAATATGACAACTCTTTTAATCATCTACTTTTTGCTGTTATCTGATTTTTAATGTTACTACAGCTAATACTGCCAATAAAATTCCAACAATCCAGAATCTTGTTACAATCTTAGATTCTGTATATCCTTTCTTCTGATAATGATGATGCAAAGGTGCCATCTTAAATACTCTTCGTCCTTCACCATATTTCTTTTTTGTGTATTTAAACCAGGAAACCTGAATCATTACAGAAATATTCTCAACCAGAAATATTCCACACAAAATAGGAATCAACAATTCTGTTTTTATGATGATTGCAAAAACAGCAATTATTCCACCAAGAGTTAAACTACCTGTATCACCCATAAAAACCTGGGCAGGGAATGAGTTATACCATAAAAATCCAATTGTCGCTCCAATAAATGCTGCCATAAAAATCACGAGCTCTTCAGATTGAGGAATGTACATGATATTTAAATAGTCGGCCCATACCGTATTACTGGAAACATATGCCAGTATACCGAGCGTTGTTCCAATTATCGCGGATGTTCCGGTGGCCAATCCATCCAATCCATCCGTCATGTTTGCTCCATTGGAAACCGCAGTAATAATAAATATTACAGCAAGAATAAATACAATCCATCCGTAAGAAGCTGCTTTTTCACCCATAAAACTTACGAACCAAGCATAATCAAAACGATTATTCTTCATAAAAGGGATTGTTGTTTTTGTAGTTTTAACATCAATAGTAGCAGGTCTAACTTCAGAAGTGCCATCCTCTAACTGAACAACAACAGTTTCGTTTGGTACTTTTTCCCTAACAACCACCGAGTCGTTTAAATAAAGAGTTAATCCAACAATAAGTCCTAAGCCTATCTGACCCACAATCTTAAATCTTCCGGCAAGACCTTCTTTATTCTTCTTAAATACCTTGATATAATCATCTAAAAATCCAATAGTTCCCAACCATAAGGTTGCTACAATCATCAGAATCACATACACGTTATCCAACTTCCCAAATAGTAAGGTTGGGATAAGAATAGATGCAATAATTATAATACCTCCCATTGTAGGAGTACCCTTTTTCTGATACTGTCCCTCTAAATCAAGATCTCTTACAACCTCACCAATTTGCTTTTTCTGAAGTCTTTTAATCACTTGCTTACCAAAAATAGTCCCAATCAACAAGGAGAAGATCACCGCCATTCCCGATCGAAATGAGATATATTGAAACATCCCCGCTCCAGGAAAATCAAATTTTTCAAGATATTCGAATAGATAATACAGCATTTATATTTAGATATTAAAAATATTAGACAATTTGTTAATTTAGATTTTAGACAAAAGATAATAGACAAAAGAAACATTTACATGACGTTGAATCTGAACACTAAATACTTCTTTTCTTTTTCTCATAAGTCTATCTTAAAAGTTTATTAATTATTATTACTAAATCATTTCAAAAATTTCATTAATCACTTCACGATCATCAAAATGATGTTTTACACCATTAATCTCCTGATAATCTTCATGCCCTTTACCTGCCACTAAAATGATATCACCACGCTTACACAACATCACAGCAGTTTTAATAGCTTCTTTTCGATCTGTTATCGAAACCACTTTAATTCTACTTTTAAAATCAACACCTTCCATCATATCATCAATAATAGCTTGAGGACTTTCTGATCTAGGATTATCTGAAGTTAAGATTACCCTAGTACTACCCAACACAGAAACCTTTGCCATTTCTGGTCTTTTAGTTTTATCTCTATCACCACCAGCACCAACAACTGTAATTAATTCCTGTCCTGGTTGACGAATCTGATTTATGGTTTCTATCACATTTTTCAATGCATCAGGTGTATGAGCATAATCCACAACAGCAGTTATACCACTAGCAGAGCGAATGGTTTGAAATCTTCCATCAACAGATTGCAATCGACTAAGCGCAATCAAAACCTCATCATTAGGTCGGCCTAATTCAATCGCAGCACCATAAACAGCTAATAAATTCTGAGCATTAAAACGACCAATAAAAGGAGTCCAAACTTCGCTGTTGTTAATTAACAATTGCATACCCTCGAACATACTTTCAATAATTTTAGCCTTATAGTCAGCCATGCTTCTTATTGAATAAGTATTTTTTTTGGCTTTGCAATTCTGCAACATTACCATTCCATTCTTATCATCGACATTTACAATTGCAAAAGCCTCTTTAGATAGATCATCAAAGAACTTTTTCTTTGCCTTTATATAAGCATCAAAGGTTTTGTGATAATCTAAATGATCATGTGTCAGGTTTGTAAAAATTCCACCTTTATATTTTAATCCAGCAATTCTCTTTTGATCAATTGCATGTGAACTAACCTCCATAAAGCAATAACGACAACCTGCATCCACCATTTGACGCATGATTTTATTTAATGCTACAGGATCAGGAGTTGTATGTGTTGATGGTAATTTTTCATCACCAATAAAATTTGCAACAGTACTAAAAAGCCCTGATTCAAAACCCATCCCTCTAAACAACTCATATAGTAATGTTGCAATAGTTGTTTTTCCGTTTGTACCTGTAACTCCTACTAACTCCAATTCTTCAGATGGATTGCCATAAAAACCAGAAGCTATTTCACCTAAGGCCTGAGCTGAATCTTCGACAACTATAAAAGGAGTATTTTCATAAGTTTCATTTGGCAAATGTTCACAAACAATAGCATTACACCCATTCACAATTGCTTTTGAAATATAATCGTGACCATCTACATGAACACCCTTAACTGCTACAAACAAGGTATTCTCAGTAGCATTTCTGGAATCAAAAGTAATTTCATTAAAAGTAACATTAGTGTTTCCTTTAATCTCCTTTACTTTCGTCCACTCTTGTATTTGATCAACATTTGCCATCTTAACCAAGTTTTATAAAAATTCTTGACCCTTTATTTATTCTACTTCCTGCATTAACAGATTGCTCTGTCACTCGTCCTCTTCCTGAAACTATAACCTTTAATCCCATATTCTCAAGTAAAGCCACTGCATCTTTTGCTCCCATACCCTTAACATTAGGCACTAATCCTGATGCAAATGTTTTTCGACTAAAATCAACTTTATGCTCTTGAGCTTGTGTTGAAATCCAATCAGATTCCACATCCTCACCCTCAATAGTTACATTCAGCGTTTCAAATATTGTTTGTAAATCTTGTTTTGTACCACCTTTTGAATAAGGTAACACACCTGAATCCGGCAACTTTTCTACTCTTTCATCAGCCATATCCAGACTTGTTGCATAAACACGATCAGCGATATCTTTAAAAACAGTACCCGCTACAACATTTCCGTAATAAACATTATTTGAAGGCCCATTAACCACAACAATACAGGAATATTTTGGTCTGTCAGCAGGAAAGTATCCTGCAAAGGAAGCCTGGTATTCAACTCCACTTCCACCTTTATATCCCTGTGCTCCTTTAGCAATTTGGGCAGTACCCGTTTTACCTGCTATTTTATAATTCTCATTCTTTATATTTCTGGCAGTACCATGCTCAACCACTCCTACCAATAACTCATGCACCTTCTCAATAGTAGAAAGTGAACAAATTGATGGATTAACAACAGTTGGTTCAATTGATTCAACCAAATCTCCATGACGATAAATACCCTTTACAAAATGAGGCTTTACCATTTTACCATTATTTGCAACTGCATTATAAAACGTTAGTGTTTGCAATGGCGTCAATTTCGATTCATAGCCAATAGATATCCATGGTAAAGAAACACCCGACCAGGTTTCAGATCCGGGATATTTAATAAATGGTTCACCTTCACCTTTAATTTCCAATCCATTTTTTTGATTCAATCCCATTGAATAAATCCGATCAATAAATTTTTTAGGATTAGATTTATAACGATCAACGATCATTTTTGAAACACCTACATTCGATGATTTCTCAAAAACCTGACGATAGGTTAATTTTCCGTAACCACCATGATGACTATCGCGCATAGTTCTATCGTAGAACTTTAACATTCCATTTCCTGTATCAATAGAATCATCCAGATTTAATAATCCATCCTCTAAGGCAACCATCATGCTCACCAGCTTAAATGTTGACCCAGGCTCTGTTGCCTCACCAATAGCATAGTTAAAATAGTCTTCTACATAATTTCCAGGACTTTTTCTGTACAAATTGACAATTGCCTTAATCTCGCCGGTTTGGACCTCCATTAAAATTGCTGATCCATGATCTGCATTATGCTTAATCAACTGTTGTTTTAATGAGTTCTCAGCAACATCTTGTATTTCTATATCAATGGAAGTTAAAATATCATTCCCATTTTGAGGAGGCATCACTTCTTCTGGTACCCAATGACCAGAAATTCGAGTAAAAGTACTTACGCCATTTTTACCCTTAAGCACATTATCATAAGCCCTCTCCAAACCAATCATTCCTCCTTTTTCCTTTTCTTCATATAGCTTACCAATAGTTCGTGACGCTAATATTCCAAAAGGAAGCTTTCTTTGATCCAGCATTTCAGGTAAAAATCCGCCTTTATTCTTACCTAATCTAAAAATCGGGAACTCTTTTACCTTTTTTAGCTCTGTAAAAGAAATTCTTCTTCTGTTAATTCTATAATATCTTTTATGCTGCTGTCGGGCTTTGGTTAGATCCTTTTTATATGCACTTGTAGATTTATCTTTAAAGAAGGATGATAAACACAGGCTTAAGCTATCAATATTTTCATTAAAAATATCATCAGTTAAACCATGAGCCATCATATCCATATATAATCTGTAACTAGGAACTGAACATGCCAATTTTCGTCCATCGCATGCAAGAATATTTCCTCTGTTCGCTTCTATTTCACGTTCTTTACTGGTCATTACCTGTTCCATTGAACGCCATTTCTCTCCCTGAACAACTTGTAAGAAAATTACCTTACCAAAAACAACAATAGCAAGTACTACCAATCCAAGGTAAATAACACCAACCCTCCATGTTATGTCTCTCTTTATTGTCATCTTTCTTTTACTTCCTTATTGTTTTAATCTTCTTTTCTAATAATTATTCTTCTTGGCGGCTCTGTTAATTCTTCCAAAGGAATACCTGCGTCATTAACTTTCTGTAATATCACAGATTGCTTACTTATATACATAAGATCTGAAGATGTTGTAATTGCTTCAATTCTTAACTCTTGTATTTCTTTATTTAATGTAGCTGCTTCCTTCAGTAACTTTTCAACCTTAAAGTGATTAGATATATATGCAAAAGCCAGCATAATCAGGAATAAAAAATATGGTAATTGCTTTACAACCACCTCCCGGGTAAAGATCCTACCTGAAACAAAATCTCTCAGTGTAATCTTTTTAAAGGCATAATCACCAGACCCGACAAATTCTTTTTCCTTCTTTTTTCTGGCCATGATTATTTCTTTTCAGCAATTCTTAACTTGGCACTTCTTGAGCGGGTATTTTCCTCCAATTCTTTTGAAGTTGGCAAAATAGGCTTACGACTTACTAAATCAAAAGGAACAACTGTTTGTCCAAAAAAGTCTTGTTCAACTTGTGTTTTATCGCAATCCCCTGTCTTCATAAAGTTCTTCACTAACCTATCTTCTAATGAATGATAAGAAATCACAACAAGTCTTCCTTCAGGAGCCAATACTTCTTTAGTTTGCATTAACATCTCCTTCAAGGCTTCCATCTCACGATTCACTTCAATTCGTAAGGCCTGAAACACTTTAGCCAAAAACTTATTTTTCTCACGTGAAGGAACGCAAGGCTCAACAACCTCTAACAAGTCAGAAATCATTTTAAAAGAAGATGATTGACGATAGGATAAAATTCCTTTCACAAGCTTTCCGGCACTTTTAATCTCACCATAAGTTTTGAATATTCTATACAAATCCTCCTCATCATAGTCATTCAACACATCATCCGCTCTCAACTTGGCTTGTTTATTCATACGCATATCCAACTCCCCCTCAAAACGAAACGAGAATCCTCTTTCCGGCGTATCAAAATGATGAGACGAAACTCCTAAATCAGCAAGTATTCCATCTACTTTATCAATTTTCAGATAACGTAAAAAATGTTTGAGATAACGAAAATTATGACGTACAAAAATCAATCGATCATCTTCAGGACGATTTTCATAAGCATCCTCATCCTGATCAAACACGATCATTTTGCCACCTTTTAAGTTTTTTAGTATTTCTTTAGTATGACCACCGCCTCCAAAGGTTAGATCCACATAAACACCATTTTCTTTTATGTTTAAACCTTCGATACACTCTTGTAGTAAAACAGGTATATGATACACTTCATCCATTACTCAACCTCCCTATCTTTAAAATCAGTATTACCTAGAATTCGTTCTGCCATTAAAGCCAATTCACCCTCAGTCATTTCATCTGATTCATAAACATCCTTACTCCACAACTCAATTTTATTATCCACTCCAACCAAAACAATCTCCTTAGGCAGATTAATCTTTTCCAACAATCTTTTTGGCAGCAACAACCTTCCATTAGCATCAAAAGTAACTTCGGCAGCACCTCTAAAATATTGTCGATAAAACTTATTCTCTGCTCGATTATACATATTAATACGAGCCCTGATGTCATTCATCTCCTCTTCCCAATCAGGATATGGAGATAAAATCAAACAGTCATCAAACAAGTCTTTCCTCACCACAAAGCGGTTCTCTTCCATGGCGTTCATCACCTTTTTAAAAAGAGAAGGCAACACAATCCGTCCTTTAGCATCAGCTTTACAAACAAAATCACCTATAAATGTGGCCATTACGATTGTGGATTAATTTGCGTAAAAATAAAACTTTTTTAAACCACAATCAACCACTTTACTCCACTTTATTACATATTGTTGATAAGTTTTTCTAATTAGCAAGAAAATTAGAATGTTTTTTTCATGAATTTGTGTCGAACATAAGTTAAAATGTGAATCCTTTCTAAGTTAAAATGTGAATCTTATCTACTTGGTATAAATCAAAGCAAAAATATATAAAACTATTAACGATTAAAACGATCCTTTAATTCGATAATATTTCCAATTAAAATCATCGATTAATAGTTAGTATATTTTTATAATTAAATTAAAAATCATAACTTTTTCCTATATCTAGTTATATTAATAATGAAAGTACTTGGCTATTTAAGAATATCAACCTCTGAGCAAGATATTATGAAACAAGAACATTTGCTTTACACATTTGCCAGAAACAACAATCTAATCATTGACAATTTCATTTCCGTAACTATCTCATCAACAAAAAGTCAAAACGAAAGAAAAATCAATGAAATTTTTGAAATACTTAATAATGGAGATATTTTACTTGTAGCTGAACTTAGCAGACTTGGACGAAACATGCTTGAAGTTTTAAATATTATTGAACGAATTAACTTATCTGGAATTATACTAAAATTTGCAAGACAACCAGAACTATCAACTGACTCTCCACACACAAAATTACTTTTAGCCATTTATGGATATTTTGCCCAAACAGAAAGAGAGTTTATTTCTCTCCGAACCAAGCAAGGATTAATTGCAGCAAAATCAACAGGAAAGAAACTTGGACGACCCAATGGTGCAAAAAATAAAAAAGGAAGAAAATTAGATATGTATCAAAATCAAATAAAAGAACTGTTAAAATTGGGGCTATCAACCCGTTCAATTTCAAAAATAATCAACAACCAACTAGAATCACCTCTTTCGTATAATTCGTATTGGAATTACACAAAAGATCTTTAAAATAGACAATAAATAAAATTAAGTCTATAACAAAACATACCACATAATCAACATGAAAACAAATCAAAAAGATCATATTAAAATCACAAGAAAAATAAAATTAATTTTCAATATTGATAAACACAATCATGAAGAAATTTCAGAAGCTTTCAAAAAACTTTACAACTGGCAATTTATAGTATTTAAAGCACTTAACATTTCCTCTTCGTTATTATTTATGCAAGAACAACTTAAAGAATTATCTTTTTTTAATGATGAATATTTAATTGCACTCACAGATTCGAACTCAAATGCAAATGGAATATTTAATTGCTCCAGAATGAGTACAATCTATCGATCCATAGCACAAAAATTCAAGTATCAAATACCAACAGATATTTTAAGTTGTATAACACAATTAATTTACCATTCTTTTAATAAAGAAAAACATAATTACTTTAATGGGATAAAAAGCCTAAGAAATTACAAAAAAGACATACCTATCCCATTTAGTTCACATTCTTTATATAATTTTAAATACAACGATACTTCAAAAAACTTTACTTTTTCATTATTTAAACACAAAAAATATAAAATTCCTTTTCAAACTATTCTCGGAAAAGATAAAAGTAACAATGAAGCTATTTTAAAAAGATGCATCAATGATGAATACAAATTTTGTGAATCATCAATTCAAATTACAGAAAACAAGAAAATTTTCTTACTCTTAACTATAAAAATCCCGACTAAAGACAATCATCTAAATTACAATACCATTGTTACAGTTCACTTATCATATCTTTCTCCGATTATTTTAAAGATCAATAATAAAGAATATCAAATAGGGAATTCATGTTCCTACATATACAAAAGACATGCAATCCAAAAAGGTGTACAAAGAAGCTACAACACTATAAAGTACAATAAAGGAGGAAAAGGAAGAAATTCAAAATTTCATAAAATTAATCAACTTAAAAAAAAGGAAAGACTGTTTATTCAAAACTATATGCATAAAATTTCAAGAATGATTATTGACTTTTGCCTACAAAACAACGCGGGAAAGCTTAATCTTATCTCAATTGACAAGCTTACAACTGAGGCCATACAAAATCCTCATGTTCTTAGAAACTGGTCCTATGGAAATTTATTAAAAAAAATAGAATATAAATGTCAATTAAATAGAATTGAGTTTTCGATTCTTTGAGGTTGGTTGCACAACCGTAATTTGAGGGAATACCCACTCATTAAATTCATTTTATAACATTCAGCAAAATGAATATGCAACTCCCTTATGGATTATAGTTTCATAAGTTTAAAAATCCTAGAAGCATTAACAAATCATCTAGGATTTTTTATTTTAATCACTTGAATAGCTTTAAACAAAGCGTAAAAATTTCAAGTAAACATTTTTATTTCCATATATGATAAACTGATTGATAGATTCCATATCATAAAAAAAGAGCACTGACTATCATGCAAATACCAGGCATGCAAATCCTAGTAGAAAATAAAAAAGCCTCTACTCATTGAATCGCATATCTTTTATTAACATACAACCTGCTAATTTCACGAAAAACAATTCCGAGCAAAGGGAGTGTGTAATATTACTTTATTGACATGGGTACCAGAGAGGCTAAAACCAGATAGCCTTACGGGAACTATAAAACAAAAGCCGCACTCTAAAATGTGGCTTTGTGGTTTTATATACAGGCCAGAGGCCTTATGGGCAACGACGTAGCCAGAGGCATACGCCGAGCTTTCCATTATTTACTCGCTACGCTCAGCGAGGGGGAAGATTGCTAAAATATTAAATACTACAGTTGGTTACTTACTTGGAGAGACTGATCAGGAAAATCTTTTCAAAGATCCAGAGATGCTTAAACGTCTGAACGAAATTGATAAGATGGATAAGGAAGATAAAGGAAGTATTCTTAAAGTCCTGGATGGTTTCATCAAATCCGTTAAACTTAAAAATATTGCTGCGCTGTAAGCTGTTTACATATTACCATATAAAACAAAAGCCGCACTTAAAATGCGGCTTTGTTGTTTTATACACAGGCCAGACGACTTATGTGCAGCGACGTATCCATAGGCGTACGACGAACGATTTACATTATTTACTCGCTACGCTTCAGCGAGGGGGAAATTTATTTCTTAATAAAAATCACCGTTAAAATGAATAAAAGGCCAAAACAAAATATCAGACTATAAAAAATCACCAATAACCTATTGAGTGTTTTTCTATCATTTTTTGAGAATTGGGTATCAGTACTTTTAATATATTCAGGGCCAAAAAAACCTGCTTCAAATAGTGTTTTTAAATTATATCCTTTTGTTCTAGCATATAAAACATACCAATTGTAGCATATATATATAAATATTGAAAGAATAACCAATCCCATAACAAAAAATACTATTTCTAAATTCATTTTTTAATATATAAAATTATTTATCTATAAATATCCGTTAGTTTTCGACTGACTCTAATTCATTCATTCTTTGTAAAATGAAGTCCAACTTATTTTCGTATGCTTTAATCTTCTGATTGAAATTTTCAATTATTCTACCTTGATCATCTATTATCAGTTGCTGCTCTTTTATAGCTTCTATTAAGATAGGTATAAGTTTATAATAATATATAGCTTTATAGCCCCTAATACTATCATTTTGAACCAATTCAGGAAAGACAGACTCAACCTCTTGTGCTATTAACCCAATGTCATGGCCTTTCATATTCATTGGCGCATCATCCTTCCAAGTAAATTTGTATCCATTGAGCTTTTTTAACTCAAACAAAGAACTATCTATTTTCTCTATATTTTCTTTAAGCTTCTTATCACTTGGCAAGGCATAGATACCAGAAGCAGCCATTGGAAACTTCGACATTTCCACTCCAGGGGTATTCAAACTATTACTCAATTCATTCAATAATCTACCTGGATTCATATTTAGTTCACCTCCGTATCCACCACCCAAATAACAACTTGCTCCTAATAAGACAATATCAGGATCAGAAGCAGTAGATAACTTTAATTGAGCCAAACCAAACTTTAAATCTAATCCTGTATTCCAATCATAAATAGCCCCCATCTCAAATGGCCCTACGCCAACTTCTATTCCTGAATAGACTTTTTTACTAAAACCGTCCATAGTCATACTTTCTTCTGTTGTAACGACATGCACGCCAAGCATAATTTTTTCACCTAATACTTCTACTCTACCTTTACCTCCGACTCCCAAATATTTAGTGCCTTTATATCCTACTAAAGAGGCATCTTTACTTCTATCAAGCCATTGCGTAACTGCATCCCTGCCATTTGAGGCTTGATTGCTATATAATTTTTCTTCAGTATTGTCCCAAACCCAATATGTATCATACATAGCTTCCCATTCTCCTCCTGGATATACGGTTCCTACATCCCAATTATTTTTTTCATTCCTATATAAAGTTTTATATCCATTCGTAGATGTATAGCCAACTAATACTTGTTCAAAATGACCATAAATTGGATCACCATAGCCTGAGCCCTTTACTCCACCTTTTCTATCATATGGAGCTATATAAACACCAGAAAATGAATCTCTTTTATCTCTACCAAAATTATCCTTATTAGAATTTACACCAGCTAAACCAAATAAATCTATATATCTAATAGGATTGTTGTAACAAAATTGATATTGATTAATAGATGGTGTTTTCTCTGCAAGAAGGTCTATACTACCCCACCTACCTATACTTGAGTCATAAAATCTAGCCCCATAATAATACCAATCCAAAGCTTCACCACCTATTTGATCCTCTTGCAACTCCTTTCTGTTGTATAAGTATTTATTATCATTTCCTCCTTTTTGATAGGCCATACCAAATGGATAATAGGATGATTGTTGTAATACCGTTCCTGACGGACTGACTACCATACGTACATTACCCAAATGATCCTTTATATCAAATTGGTACTGTCCACTTTCACTACTTAAATCATACTTCCCTTCACTATTCAATATATACTGTAGGCTTGCATCTTCATTAACAACTTTTTCGTAAATTATGTTACCTACATAATAAGTTGTTTTACCATTTGCTGTTTTTGCCAGTCTTTGCCCGTTAGCACTGTAAATATACGAAATTGTTTTATTATCTGTTCCGGTAAGTTTACTTGGTAGGTCTAAGTAGTTATAGTCTACATTAGATAGTCCCTTATTATCATCGCTGATCATATTACCATTTAAGTCATATTGGTATTCTACGGATGATGTTGATCCATCTTTAAATCCATAATCTTTGGCTAATTTACCATTCACATCTGTAGTACTTGAACTTGCGGCATCACTTACGGATAATAATTGATTACCTACATATTGATAACTTAAATTATCTATTTGACTTTGACTAAACACTGCGTCAGATGTTTCTATCTTTCCTCCTCTTAACAACTTATTGATATTTCCGTTTAAGTCATAAGTAATTCCTGATACACTGAAAGCATCTGCATTGGTTATAAATCCCTATTAAACTTATACATATCTTTGAAAAGCTTTTCAAAATCAACCAACTCTTCTTTAATAACAATTCTACTCTTTTTTTCTATATTTTTATAATTTAATATTTCATTAGTTGTTAGATCGGCTTCAGAATCTTCTAAAACTCTCTTTTTCATGGAACTTAAAATGGCAATATCTGGAGGTAAATTTACATTCTGTTTTTTTGACTGTTCTTTTATGTTCTTTACACCAATAATTAGTTCATGTGCAAGTTGTCTTCCTTTCTTACTTTCAGATTTGATATATAAATTATCAGCTTCAGATCTTTCAATTCTTGCTTTTGGCCTTGGGATATATCTTTCAAGACTACCTATATAATTTCCCGTTTTTAGATCAAATAAAAACACATTTGAAAGATCATCAGGATTAAAACAAACCCGAACTTTCTGATTGAAATAAGTTAACACTTCTTTTTTATAAATATTATAATAATAATTTCGCCCTTCTACCTTAAATACAATACTACCTTTACTAACGATAATTTCCTTTTCCTCCCAAAACATAGAAGCAAAATCTATTGAATTAATACTTATAGGTTCAACTTCAATTTTGCGATAAGCTTGCTCCCTATTCAATTTTTCTTCTTTATCAATTCTAAATTTTGAATTATTATAATCAAAAATCAATTTTTCTAACACTTTTTCTAATTCTTCTCGAGTTCTAATATTTTTCTCCTTTAATTGTCTCTCTAATTCTTCTGGAGCCGGCTTGCCTACCGGATTTTTAGATCGTATCCCATCCCCTAAATAACCATCTATAGTTTTACAGAACCTTTCTTGTAAAACACCAAACAATCTCTCTACATAATTATTATCTCTTGGATTATAACATGGTCTCCATAAAACTCCTAATAATTTGGCCTGCGATATAAGTCTCTCATATTTGAGTGATCTGTGAGCAGGAGATCTATCTTGCACTAATTCTCGTGGTAGAATACTTGTTTTGCAACAAGCCATCTTAACTGCCTCAATCGCCATTTCTGTGTTTTCACTAACATCAGAAGAATAACCTAATATTTTTTTTGATTTACCATCTACAACAACATAAAATATAAGAGTTTTATATTTTGATTTCTTATCCTTATATGCAAATTGCAGCCTTGTGCCATCTAAAAACCAAACGGTCCCTTCATTTTTAGGTGGAATAAAATGATTATGTGGTAGAATATTATATTTTACATACTTCATTCCCATACGTCCTTCTAAACAATCTATTTTTACATATGGTTGAGATATTACCTTATATATAGAAGATATCGATATTCTTTGCCTATTACTCTTAATCAAATATTCATTCACACGTTCAAGAATATGGCTGGCATTTAATCTTTTAGAATCAGAAAAATGTCTCTTAATTTCAACAATAACATCACTTGAAATTCTTTTATTATTACTTATTCTCCCTTTTAATCCATGAATTAAAACATCATCAATTGAATCCCTTTCTCTAATTTTTTTAAATTTATTGCAAAACGCTGAATAACTTTGTGTTTGAAAAATTAAATCATCATATCTAGAATATGCATTATAAAGATCCTTTAATCTTGTTCCTAATTCATATAATTCTTTACATTTTTGAAAAATAATATGAGTTTTACAATAGCATTCTATTATTTCTGAATCTATAAATAAATTCTCATATAAGGGTTTTAATTCAATCCAACAATCATATTCAATATCCAAAATATTTTTCACAAAGAGCTTTGATTTTTCATCTGACTCTTTTTTGTTTTTCATTTCTTGTCTTCTTGCTTTTTCTTCTAATTTTTTAGCCTCCGGTAACTTATACAATTCAAAATATTTCTTTTGTATAGAATTATATTCAATTAATTTGCATCGATTATTACTAGGATGTCGAACAACCTTCCATGAATTCTTATTATTCTTGCTAGTTAAATTATATACTGACTGTTCCGAAACGCCTCGTTTAAAAAGATAGCTATACGATACAAATAGTCTATTATCAAAAAGATATAAATCTTGCACCTCCATAAGTAATTATTCTTAAAACAATACAAAACCAGTAAGTTATGATAATAAACTATCAATTTCAAGTATTTATTCTTTACAATATCTCTGTTAAAATTTAGATTATTATAATTCCTATTTATATAAAGAATAAAATTGATAACGTGTTTTAATATATTTACAAAGTATTTTGTGTCAACAATTGATTTTTCCTAAGTAGATTAAACAATTATATACAGAAATTCTCAAGTAGATATCGCTTCTTACATCTAAATATATAACACACTTACAGCGGGTTAAAGCCAAAAGCACATCACTTTATTTATAAATAATCACAATTAAAGTATATATTGATCATATTTTAACTTAGAATTATCTACTTGAAAAATCTCCATAAACATTATAAATACTGACTTTGATAAAACCACTAAATAATAAAATCACAATTTAACATACGTTCTACATTTGAATCATTACATTCATGAAAAAGAAGATTCAAGCAAAGGCTAATCTTATCTAAAAAATATTAATAGTATAAAATTGAGACTCATATTTTTTACTAAAAAAAAGTATAGTCCAATATGCATTCAATAATTATGAATCATTAAATTATAAAAGAGGAAGGTTTAAAAAAAAATAATGCAAAATAAACACCAACCAAAAGTTTGACCAGAGAGAAAACGAGAAGTAAATAAAATTTAACAGACTATCAGATTTTAGCAAAAAAGCTGAAATGCCATAAAGCGTTCCCTCAGAAAAACTTCAAGCAAGAAAACAACAACAAACAATACGAAAACCTATATAATCAATTTAACAGGACTTAACTGTTACCTTTATACTAATTAGTTGAGAGTATTAAAAGATTAAAAATAACACTAAAAGTATATTAAGAAAAAACAAAAACTTAGGATTTAAGTTTTTGTACTGAAGAGATTACAAACTCAACAATATTTGTATTTTTACTTTCATCTTGTATATTCTTCAAAAACACATACCAGCTTATAATACTCACTACAATCATTTCTCCTCCATCTTCAATAAATCCCAAGATCATCTTCACAACTTTTCCTAAAGAAAGAGATGTATGTATCATATCAACTACAACACCACAAAAGACGAGAGCTGCAATTAACAATAACATATCGTGCGACATTTTACGAAAAGATTTAGAACCAAAAATATAAGCTAACAAAACGAGTGATAAAAGGGCTGATCCAGCAGCACCAGTCACAATTAACTCACCAATATCTTGCCCCCTAAATCCACCATAAGAGATTATAGACAAATATTTACTTATAAAGGCGCCTCCTGTTTCGTGAACTTGAATAGCATCATCCAATAAGAGATATGTAAAAAATATAGCCCACACACTATAAATAAAAGACTTATTTTTTAATGATAGATTCACCAATAAAAAGACTATCCATAACCATTCGATATATTGAAATATCTCGGAATATCCTCTATCTGTTCCTAATGAAAGCATTAGATTATCCCAATACAAAAAACGATTCAAAGAATGCAATATAAAAAACACAAAATCTGTACAAATAAGCAACGCTAACAATAGCGATGCAGAGGGCTCATGAAACATTTTTTTTATTTCAGGTATCATATTCCTATAAATTAATTAAGGATATACACTTTTTATACAAATAATCCTCTTGGGAAAATTCCTTTTTAAGGATCAATAAAGGCAATTACTAAAATAGCTCAATACAATGTAGTCTTTTTTAATTAAATATCAATTCATAGAAACATCCATTAATAACAACATTTGATATCTTGACTGTTTTTATACTTAAACAAACCATAATAGACAATTAACATATTGATAACGTTAAGTTTCATATCCCACTTAAATTATCAGTTGTATATCTTTATTAGCTTCTTATAATTCATGAATCATACATAAATACCAGATCAAATTCATTTTCTATGAAATAAATCATGCTGTTTAGCTTTTTTTTTCTAAACTTGACCTTTCATTTTTGGAACACATGGAGAATCAAAATACCAAAAGCATTACAATTGATGTTGAAACGGTTTTTAAAGAAAAAAACTCAGGACTTTATAAAATTTTACCAAAGTTCATTTTTTCTTATTTAAAAAAAGTTATTCATCAGGATAGTTTAAATAATATATTAAAAGACCATCCTAACAGTTATAATGTAGAATTTGGGGATGAATGCAAAAAGCTTTTTGGAGTTACCAGTTCTACTGAAGGTCTAAATAATATTCCTAAAGATGGACGCTATTTATTTGTTGCCAATCATCCACTTGGTGGGTTGGATGGTATTATATTTATGACTGAAGTAGGCAAAGTTTTCCCAAACATTAAATTCCCTGTAAATGATATCCTTTTACAAATCGGACGCTTCAATGATATTTTTGTACCAGTAAATAAACATGGAGCTCAAGCTAAAGAAGCTGCAATTCAAATTGAAAAAGCATTTGAATCAGAGGCTCAAATGCTATTCTTTCCTGCTGGTTTAGTATCCAGAAAACAAGGAAAAGAAATTAAGGATTTAGATTGGAAACCTGCTTTTATAAAAAAAGCCATCAAACACCAAAGAGATATTGTTCCAGTTTTTATCAGTGGCAACAACTCTAATTTCTTCTATAACCTGTCCCGTTTTAGAAAAAAGATTGGAATAAAAGCAAATATCGAAATGCTTTATCTGGTAGATGAAATGTTTAAGTTTAAAAACAAGAATGTTAAACTAACATTTGGACAACCAATATCCTGGGAAACAGTTAAAAAAGAAGGTTCGCCAAAAGAATGGGCCGAAAAAATAAAAGAAACAGTCTATAGCTTACCAAAATTAATTTAATTTTGTAACGCAATTTATCTACAGTTAATTAAATGGATTCTATAAAACCAATTATTGCACCGGTTGAGAAATCAATACTGGAGGCAGAGTTAACAAAAGAAAGATTTGTTCGCAATACCAATAAGGGTGGCAACAAAATTTATGATTTTAAAGGGAACGAAGCTCCAAATTTAATGAGAGAAGTAGGCCGACTAAGAGAGGAATCTTTTCGTCAGGCAGGAGGAGGAACTGGTAAAGAAGCCGACATCGATGATTACGATTTAGCAGAAGTACCTTACAGACAACTAATTGTATGGGATCCTGAAGAAAAAGAGATCCTGGGAGGCTATCGTTACATAATGGGAAATACCATTCCAAGAGATAAAGATGGGAATGTAAAATTAGCCACTTCAAGGCTATTTCACTTTTCAAAGAAATTTCTTGATGAATTCCTTCCCCACACAATTGAACTTGGAAGATCATTTGTTCAACCTCAATATCAAAGTAGCAAACAAGGTGCTAAAAGCTTATTTGCACTGGATAATCTTTGGGATGGGCTTGGTTCGCTAATAGTAAATCATCCTGAGATGAAATATTTCTTTGGTAAAGTTACTATGTACACTCACTTTAATCAGGAAGCAAGAGATTTGATTCTTAGTTTCATGAATAAATACTTTAGTGATCCAGATAAATTACTATATCCTCACGAAGAGTTCAAGGTAAAAATCGGACTTACTCCAGAAAAGATTAATGAGATCTTTAAAGGACCTACTTTTGTTGAGGATTACAAAGTTTTAAACAGAATGGTAAGAGAATTGGGAGAATCGATTCCTCCATTGGTAAATGCGTACATGAATCTTTCTCCATCTATGCGTTCTTTTGGAACTGCAGTAAATGACAGATTTGGAGATGTAGAAGAAACCGGCATTATAATAACTATTAATGAGTTCAATAAAGCCAAAACAGAAAGACATGTGGAAACTTATAATCCAAATGACATCCACTAGTATAAAAATAGTTTTCAAGTAAAACCTACATATTAAGAAACGCGGTCAATAATTTTTGATCGCGTTTCTTGTTTAGTTCACTTTTTTTTTGGCATAATAAAAATTCCCAAATATCTTTATCTTAAAATATAATAACCCTCAAACAATAAGGATATGCTAACGCAAAAATCAATAATTATCATAAGTATTTTGATAGGCATTTTTAGTACAAATTCAATATCCCAAAATAATAATAACGATCCTTTTGAAAAAATGAATCGCAAGTATGAGGAGCGATTAAATAAGATGAATCAGGATTATCAATCCAGGCTACAACAAATGCAGAATGAATATGACAATCATCTAAAAGAAATGAATGAAGCATTTGAAAAATACTTAAAAAAAAGTTTCTCAAATGTCTCTCAAAACAAAAGTGAAGTAAAAAAGGCAGAAGTTCCAAAACCCATCGACCAACCAGTTTTTGAACCTATAAAAACATCTGATCCAAATACAGAGTTAGCTAAAATTCCAGAACCAATAACACCAGAAATTACATTAGGAGAGGCTCCTGCATTTTCTATTGCTCCAATATTACAAGAACCTGTCGAATCGGATAAATACAAACAAGATCTTACTATTGACTTTTTTGGAACAGCAGCTCCCTTGCAAATAGACTCTCGCACAAAGAATTTAAAACTAAAAAATGTAAAACCTGAAAGTTTTGCGAGCTACTGGAGTGACTTTACAAACACATATTATCAAATTTACATAGAGTCTGTCATAAACTATGCATCTGAAAAAAACCTAAACGACTGGGGAATTTACCAGCTTATAAATATATCCTCTAAAAAACTTTTCTCCTCTTCAAACGATCAGGAACTTTGGAAATGGGCCATATTAAATCAGGCAGGATATCAGGCTAAAATTGGTTATAATGGAAATATTGTTTGCCTTATGCTTCCTTTCTTGCAAGAGGTATATGAAAAACCGTACTATTATATCAATGGCTACAATTACTATTTAATCGACAATAAAATAGGAAGCAAAAGTCTTTATACTTATGAAGATAACTTTGGAGGAGCAACTAAGTCTTTTGACCTATTATTGCCATTTGCACTGAATTTTAATGATCCAGACAATTCAATTACAAAAAAAACAACTTTACCAAACGAAAATAAACCTCTTGAATTAAAGTTGGACAAAACAACAATGGCTTTTTTGGCAAGCTACCCTCAAACCAGCAACTCTGTATATTTAAACGCAGCTATATCTTCTTCTGTTAAAGAAACATTATACGATTATATAAGACCTAAAATAAACGGTTTAAGCGAAACTGAAGCCGTTACATATTTGCTTCAATACTTACACCATTCATTTGAATACAAAACCGACCGTGACCAGTTTGGTAAAGAAAAAATGTTTTTCCCTGATGAAATCTTTTATTATCCATTTTCTGACTGTGAAGACAGAACCGTACTTTTTACAAGGTTAGCAAATGATTTACTGGGATTAGACGTAGTTGCACTAACCTACTTTAGCCATATGGCTGCAGCAGTTTCATTTTCTAAACCAGTAGAAGGATATAATTTTACAGTAGGAGATAAAAACTACACCATTTGTGATCCTACTTATATTAATGCTCCAATAGGATCCGTAATGCCTGAATATAAAGATTACACTCCTATTGCTATAAAGATAAACAACAACAATCAAATGAATAACATTTGGCAAAGGATTGCCAAAACACTTGAAACAAATAATGAAGGAAACATTTATATAAGCAACAGGTTAATCTCTGAAAATGAGAAATATATTATTTCAGGATGGTACAATAATACAATTCAAATTGGCAACAAAAGCTTTTCGGCACAGAACAACACCAGAGACCTTTGGTTTGCAACATTTACGAGCACAGGAAAGATAGAATGGTTTTTACCTGTCAACTGTTCTAATTATGGCTTTACACAAGCTTTTAACGTAGGCAAAAAAGGTAATGTATATGCATTAGTCAATTACACAGGGGCAATAAATATCAACAACCAAACCTTAGCACGCACAGATCATTCCGCTCATTTAATTTTAGGAATTTCCAACAGAGCGCAAACAATTTTACATGAAAACATTGACTTTGAAGCTCCTGAAAACCAAAAATTAGCTTTTTACGGAAAATATAAGTCTGATGGTACTAAAGTCGATTTGGTTTCATTTCCTACCGACAAAGTTCGCTTTGATTCTAAAATTACCGTAGATTCACAAAATGATGTTGTATTCAGAGGTATCGTAGGCGAAATTGCAGGATTGACTAAAGATGTTCCAATTACATTATCATCGGACACTTACAATCCGGAATTACAACTGGAATCATATATTAATGAATACAAAACAAAGGCATATAATAAACACATGGCTTCATTATTTGCTGCTATAAAAATACTTTCGCAAAACGGGGCCACTTTCAGTGGATTAAATGTCCGAAATCTGATGAATAAGAATAATCCCGATTTTCCAAAAAACAATCCGAATATGTATGAGAGTCTTTTAAGAATGCAGTTTGTTGTAAATAAAGGAGGTGTAGTCAAAATAGAAACATACAAAGGCAAAAAGATATCTCTGGATGCAATGAGTATTCAAAACAATTCAAATATGCAGATTATTGACACCTCTTCCGATGCTTACAAACTAAACTTTTTAAACGGTGTTGAAGTTGGCAAAGCTATTATTTGGTACAACTTGAACTCTATCACTTTAAACAAAAATGGCTCATTAATATTTGATTATGATGATGACCACACAAAAAAAGAAGTCAAAATTGAAGATATTATCGACTAGATAAACCCATTATCCAACTACAATCCCTGTTTATTTCACAAACAGGGATTAATATAAATATCCGATTCAAAAAAGAATTAACTTCCTTACCAATAATTAATCCATTTAATTTATTTATTTTACATACGTTTTAAACTAACCTTTTAAATAGTCGAACCTCATATGAAAATTGGCATAAATATAATATTCATGTCACTCATCTCTATTTATTGCTATTCTCAAAACAAAAAAACTGTAGAGGCATTAAAAATAGATCATCCAATATCCATTGATGGTAATTTAAACGAAGCTGAATATAAAAAAGCAATTCCTGCAAAATATTTCACTCAGTTACAACCAAACAATGGTTCCCCTGCGATGCAATCATCTGAGGTATATTTCTTTTATGATGAGAATGCCATTTATGTAGGAGCAATGCTTTATGACAATTCACCGGATAGCATTTTCAATTACCTGTCAAGTCGCGATAACATTGGAATGTCTGATTATTTTGGTGTTTATTTTGATCCTTATAACGAAGGACAACTTGCTTATGGTTTTTTTATAACTCCTGCAGGAGTACAAACTGATATTAAAGCCATTAAATCAGACTCCGACAATGAAGATGGGAATTGGGATGGCGTTTGGCAAAGCAAGACAAAAATTACAGATAAAGGATGGATTGTTGAAATGAAAATTCCTTACTCTAACCTAAGATTTCCTAACAAAGATGTTCACACGTGGGGATTAAATATGTTTAGAAATATAAGAAGATACAACTCCAACAATTCATGGAATTTTATTGATCGTAAAGTTTCAGGGTTCATACATCAACAAGGAACGTTAACAGGTATTAAAAACATCAAACCTCCAATAAGATTATCATTTTCACCATATGCAGCAACGTATATCGAAAGTACAAAAGATCAATCCTCCGATGTTATTTTTAAAGGAGGAATGGATGTGAAATATGGCATCAATGAAAGCTTTACTTTAGATATGATGCTCATACCTGATTTTGGTCAAATTCAATCGGACGATAAACAACTAAATCTTTCTCCATACGAACTATATTACGATGAGAAAAGGCAGTTTTTTAATGAAGGTACAGAGTTATTTGACAGAGGAGATATTTTCTACTCCAGAAGAATTGGTGCAGCTCCTAAGTTTTCTGATAAGGCCGAAGAAAGCTTAAACACTAACGAAATCATTGATTACAATCCAAGCACTACAAGACTTGCTAACGCCACAAAAATTTCAGGTCGTTCTAAAAAAGGCTTAGGCATAGGTTTTTTAAATGCAATGTCATTATCGGCTTATGCAAAAATTAAGGATACACTTACCAATACATCCAGAAGAATTGAAGTACAACCATTCACCAATTACAATACAATGGTTTTTGATAAAACATTAAACAATAATTCATATGTAAGTTTTATCAATACCAACATTACAATGAATAACAATCCGTTTAAAGCAAATGTTACTGCTTCAGAATTCCTTATACGCGATAAAAAGAAAAGGTATTCCATTAGTGGTAAGGGAGGATATAGTTATCGTAAAACAAGCATTACAGATAAAGAAACAGGAAGCTTTGGAAGTGTTGAAATCAAAAAAGATAAAGGGAGTTTTACGTATGGCATTGAACAAACTTACAAATCAGAAAACTACAACCCAAACGACATGGGTTATTTACAGCAAAACAACCTATTAACCACTGATTTTTCATCAGAATTTGCATTAATAGATCCCTTTTGGATTATGCGCGAAATGTACATTGGAGTTAATGCAGAATATAAAAGAATCATAAAACCGAGTGATCTTCTTAGTTCAAAAATAGAAACCTGGATTTTTATCCGTTTCAAAAACAATAGCTGCTACAATTCTACTGTTGGTATAAATTCCGGTCAACATGATTACGACGAAACCAGGGTTGACTATCGCTATCTATCAAAACCTTATCATATATACTATAATTTTTACTATGCTTCAGATACACGTAAAAAGATTAATTTCAACACCTATACAGGAGGCTTCAATTATCCGGAAAACAACAACTATGGTGAATGGTTTGGTTTTGGGACCAATGCAAGACTTGGTCAGCATTTGACAATCGAATACAATCTAAGCATAGATAACGAATATAATGACATGGGGTATGCAGATAAAACCGACAATAATTCCATCATATATTTTGGAGAAAGAAATGTAAAAGAAATTGAAAACGAACTTGAATTTGACTATGCATTCAACAGTAAAGTAAGCTTATCTTTTAGAGGACGTCATTATTGGTCCGGAGTGAACTACAAGAAATTTTACCAACTAAACCAGGATGGCTCATTAAACCATGACAATTCCTATATTGAAAATCACAATTCCAACTACAACATTTTTAATATTGACGCTATTTTAAAATGGTACTTTGCTCCAGGATCAATCATCTCATTATCATGGAAAAACGAAATATTAAACGATCAGGATTACGTGATTAAAAGCATAAGCAAAAACTTCAATAACACATTTGATGCCCTAGCCACAAATACACTTTCCATAAAATTATTGTATTATTTAGATTTCAACCCCCTAAAATCAGCTTTATCAAAAAAATAAATAAGCATTTTAATTTTAGAATCATTTTAAATTACCATAATAACAGATAAAATATTGAACTTCCAATAACACTTCATTGTTTTTTACGAATAACAACCATGACAAAATTTAAACAAACAAAACAATAAAGGTATGGCATTAATTAATTGGAACGATTCTTACAATCTGAACATCGAAGAAATTGACCAACAACACCAAAAACTAGCTGCAATGATTAATGATTTTTATGATCAAATTACTCAGAAGTCCAATAAGGATTTAATTTCTGATTTGATTCATAAAATGAAAGAGTACACAAAGATTCATTTTGCTACAGAAGAAAAATTACTTCATGAATCAAATTACAATGATTTATTGGAACACAAAATTAAACATCAAGCCTTTATCGATAAGGTTTCAGATCTGGAAACCAGATTTAATAGTGGTAAAATGATTCTTTCATTTGAGATTACTAATTTTCTGAAAGACTGGCTCATTACACACATACAAAAAGAGGACAAGGCATATGTAGGTTCCGTTATGGAATTAAATATTTAAGCCTTTACTTCAATTTAAATTATTAAATTAGTATATTAAAATACTTAAACTAACCATTTGACTCACACTTAAATAAACTCTACTCCCAATTTCAGAGAGCTTATTTAAGTGTGTTTCTCATCATTATTTATAATTTAATTATTTAACATGAAAAAACTAATCTTACCACTTTTGTTCTTGAGCTTTTTAGCCATAAGTTGTGGAGACAAAAAAGAACAATCAAAGAAAACTTCTGAAGAAACCGAAGTTACATCTGAAGCGATTGAGAAAATTGAAAAAGAAACCGAAGTAATTGTAGAAAAAGTTGATAGTATTAAAGCTTCAACTGAAAAATTAGACAATTTACTAAACGAGCTAGAGTAATTAACCTAATCTCTAAAACAAATTATCATCATATGGAATAAGCCTGAATAAAGAATTCTCACACACAAGAATGGATATTTTTCGGCGAGTTACATGGGTGAATTAAAAAAAAGATATATGAAAATCAAAAATATTAAACTTGCCTTGCTACTTCTTTCATTAATTATTATTTCCAACACTTCATTTGCTCAACAGCAAGAAGGAAAAATGAAGGATAAAATGGAAAAATCATTTAAAGAAGGAAAAGAAAAAAGTAAAGAAGCTTTACAAAAAGGCAAAGAGAAAGTTGAAAAAGCAAAAGATGAAACTCAAAAAGAAACAAAAGAGCTTGAGGAAAAAATAAAAGACAAATCGGAAAAAGTAGAAAAAAAATCCGAAGAGGTAGCTGAAGAATCAAAAGAAAAAATCAATGAAGGTCATGCTTATGGCAAAGAAAAAGCTCTTGAAGGAAAAGAGTTTGGACAAGAAAGAGCACGCCAGGCGAAACAATTTAAAGAAGAAAAGAAGAAAGAATATAATGAGGTATTAAAGCAAGGTGAAGAAAAAGCTAAAGTTGCTAAAGAAAAAATAAGCTCAGCTAAAGAGAACCTTGAGAAGGAAAAAAAGAATCTTTCAGAAGAAGAATACAAAGTCAGAAAAGAAAAAATTGACCGAGCAGAAAAAGGCCTGAAAGATCTTGAAGAAAAAATTGAAAAAGAAAAATCGTCAATCGAATAAACACTTTTTAATAAAAACTGCTTGAAAAGGCAGTTTTTTTTTGCTTAACTTTGATACAGCTTCTGATCTTTTTATTAAAAACATTGTTTCTATTACAATCACATCACTAAAAAAATAGAAACTGCCCATGTATAACAGCAATCCAAATTCACAAGCTGGGAAAAAGATAGTTTACATAGGTGTTCTATATACAATTAAAAATTATTGGCAAACGAATGAAGGAATTTGACTTAATTGTAATCGGATCCGGACCGGCTGGGTATTCATCAGCCATAAGAGCTCTGGATTACGGACTAGATATTTGCATTGTTGAAGGCGCTCATATTGGAGGTGCAGGCATAATGAATGGTGCTTTAACATCAAAAACGATGTATGAACTTTCAATGGACTATGCTGTTGCAGCCAGGACTGACAGGGGATACAGATCTGGGAGCTTAAGTGTTGATTTCTCAAAAGTAATCAAAACTGTGATTCAGGCTGCCAAAGAGAAACAATATCAAATGCTCAGTCAAATTGAAACCTTTTCTGCTGAAAAATCTAAAAAGGGATCATTAACTCTTGAAAGAGGTTGGGCCAAATTTATTGATCCTAATACAATATCAATTACTTCAGATGAAGAAACTAAAGAAATAAAAGGGAAGCACTTTATCATTGCTACCGGCGCTAAACCAAGACAAGCTCCGGGACTAGAAATTGATCATGAGAGAATTATTAACTCTGATGATATTTTAAACCTAAAAAAGTTCCCTGAAAGAATGCTCATTATTGGCTCAGGAATCATTGGTTGTGAGTTTGCCACTATATTTAGTAATTTCAAACAAACTGAAGTACATCTTTTAGACAGAGCAAATAAAGTTTTACCTTATGAAGATGATGATGTCAGTAGTTTTGTTGCAAAAAATCTTGAAGACAATGGCGTATTGGTTCATCACACTGCTCATCTAAGAACCATAAAGAAACACCCTACTCATCTTGAAGTTATCTTAGACTACGATGCAGGAAACAGCAAAGTAATTGAAGTAGATGTTGCTTTAGTGGCTATCGGAAGAGTACCTAATACTGAAAATCTAGGATTAGAAAATATTGGAATAACAACAACAGAAAGAGGAACTATAAGTATCTCTGATGAATGCGTATTAAAAGATGGCAATAATCAATGTCATATTTATGCAGCTGGAGATATTACGGGACACACTCAATTATATAGCGTAGCAGAATTCCAGGGGCGTATTGCTGCAGAAAAAATAGCTGCTACACCAAGCTATCCACTCGATTACACCAACATGTCTACACTCATGTTTTTTAAGCCGGAATTAGCTTCTGTAGGCCTGAATGAAAAACAGCTACGAGCCAAAAACATACCTCATAAAGTTGCATTTTACTCAAATCAGCTTATCAACAGAGCTATTGCAATGCGTAACACCAATGGATTTGTTAAAATACTAGTTAGCGACGAAGAAGAACCGAGAATATTAGGAATGCGAGCAGCTGGTCCACAAGCTTCTGCTTACATAGTTTCCGTAGCACACTTGATTAATCAAGGAAACAGCCTTCATGAAGTATTAAAAATATTTTACCCCCACCCAAGCGTCTCTGAAGGAATTCAGGAATGCTTACGTACTTTAAGCGGAAAATCAGTTTACAAGCCGGAAGCCTTTCCTGATTTAATCAACTTTAAAGAATGGAAACCTGAAGCATAAAACAATCAGCACACCACTGGCGATAACAATATACATTACCCAACAAACAAAAATTGCAGCACATAAATGAAAAAAACATTTAGAGTTATCATCGTACTTATGGTGATAGCATTCATCTATTATTCCACTCCAAGTTACATTAAGAAAGCACTAGTGCATTTATTTCCTGAAGTTGAAGATTACAAATTTTTCCAGAATCGGGAAATTAAATCTGATAATCCTATACCATGGAATACAGCTCATGATTACATGAACTACAACCTTACCAAACAAGAAAGAGACACATTAGAAAATTATAAATCAATCGCCTACCTGATTATACAGAACGACTCTATTGTTTACGAGGAATACTGGGACGACTTTAACAAGGACTCTTATTCAAATTCTTTTTCGGCGGCCAAAAGTGTTGTTTCACTACTACTTGGCGCCGCAATACAAGATGGGTATATAAAGGATGTAAATCAATCTGTTTCTGAGTTTATTCCGGAGTTCAATGATGAATCATACAATAAACTTTGCATAAAAGACCTATTAACAATGAGTTCTGGTTTAAATTGGAACGAAAGTTATATCAACCCTTTCTCCATGACAACACAGGCATATTATGGTGATAACATTAATGAACTGGTTTTAGGCTTAGAAGTTTCAGAAACACCTGGTGTTGAATTTAAATACTTGAGTGGGAACACACAGCTTTTGGCTATTATCATTAAAAATGCAACAGGTAAATCCCTTTCTGATTATGCTTATGAAAAGATCTGGAGACCATTAGGAGCCACTAATAGTGCCTTATGGAGTTTGGATAAAAAAGATGGCGTTGAAAAAGCATATTGCTGTATAAATAGTAATGCCAGAGACTTTGCACGCATTGGAAAAATCCTTCTTAACAATGGTAACATTAACGGAGAGCAAATATTCCCTGAAGATTACCTGAAACAATCCATAACACCTGCTACATATTTGGTTGATCACAGAACATTACAAACTGTAGACTTTTATGGCTACCATTGGTGGATTGTAAATCACAATGGAGAACAGATTCCATATGCAAGAGGAATACTGGGACAATATATTTTTGCTTTAGAAAAAGAGAATGCAATTGTAGTTCGCTTAGGACATAAGAGAAGCAGGAACTATATACACCATCACCCTACTGATGTTTATTCTTATTTAAATACCGCAAAGAGAATTTTATCTGAAAGAAAAAAATAAAAAAACGGCTGCATTATTCAATGCAGCCGTTTCTATATAGTTTTTAAATCTATTTTTAGATTAATATGCTCTGGCATTTCTGCCCTCAACAAAGTTGATAAAAGAAGTATTAACTACTTTATTTCCTCCTGCTGTTGGATATTTACCGGTAAAATACCAATCCCCATTATCATTCGGACAAGCAATATGTAAATTTTCAATAGTTTGATAAACTACTTCAACTTCTGCATCAATATTTTTTGGAGTCAACATTTCTGCAATCTTATCAGAAACCTCTTCTACTGTAAAAGGTTTATAAATTTCTCTTACGTAGTTTACAATTTCTTCTTTAGGAAGATTTTGTTGCTCTTTACATTTTTGATACACATCATCAATTACAGATTGCATACCACGCTCTTTCAATAAGGCAATAGCAGCCTGAAATGCACAGAAGTCACCCAATTTGGCCATATCAATACCATAACAGTCTGGATAACGAATCTGAGGAGCAGATGATACAATAATAATTTTCTTTGGGTGTAATCTATCTAAAATCCTAAGAATACTTTTCTTTAATGTTGTACCACGAACAATAGAGTCATCAATAACAACAAGTGTATCCTCCTGGTTTTTCACAATCCCATAAGTAACGTCATACACGTGAGCTACTAAATCATCCCTACTTTCATCATCAGCGATAAAAGTTCTCATTTTAACATCCTTAATAGCCATTTTTTCAACACGAGGTTGAACATGAATTATCTCAGATAGTTTTTCTCGTGTAAGTTCTTTCCCTTCATTAAGGATCTGATCAATCTTACGTTCATTAACCAATTTACGAACGCCATCAACCATACCATAAAAAGCAGTTTCTGCCGTATTTGGAATATAAGAGAAAACAGTTTGTTCGATGTTAAAATTGACTTTTTCAAGAAGAGTTGGTGCTAACAAACGACCTAGTTCTTTTCTTTCCTGATATATGTATTTATCACTTCCTCGTGAAAAATAGATTCTTTCAAATGAACATGAACGTCTTTCTTGCGGAACACGAACCTCTTCTTCATTTACCTCTCCATTTTTCTTAATCACCAAGGCATATCCAGGACGTAACTCCTGAACTTCCCTGATTCCTACATTCATTGCCGTTTGAATAACAGCACGTTCAGATGCAACTACAACAACTTCATCATCCATGTAATATGATGCCGGACGGATACCCCATGGGTCTCTTGCAACAAAAGCATCTCCATGGCCGAACATACCTGCGATTACATAACCACCATCCCATCTTCTGCTTGAACGCTCAAGAATTTTTCTAACATCAAGATTATCTTCTATCTGATGTGAAATATCTTTATTTGAAAGTCCTTCATTTTTATATTGACGGAATAACATTTGATTTTCTTCATCCAGGAAGTGACCAACGTTTTCAAGAATAGTAACTGTATCTGTAAAATCTTTTGGATGTTGACCTAAATCTTCAAGGTTTCTGAAAATCTCATCCACATTAGTAAGATTAAAGTTACCTGCTAAAACAAGGTTTCTTGAACGCCAGTTATTTTCTCTCATAACCGGATGCACATAATCAATACTATGCTTTCCAAAAGTCCCATATCTTAAGTGACCTAAATAGAGTTCACCACAGAAAGGCATATTAGCTTTAGCCCAAACAGGATCTTTCATTAGTTCAGGAGTAACTCCTTCAACTTTATTCAAACGTGTATCAATATCATTAAATACATCCTGAATAGGATTTGCTAAATTAGATCTTGATCGAGACAGATACCTTGACCCTGAAGGTTGATCAATTTTCAAGCTGACAACTCCTGCACCATCCTGCCCACGGTTGTGTTGTTTTTCCATTAACAAATAGAGCTTGTTGAGTCCGTAACGCCACGAACCATACTTCTCCTTGTAATACTCTAACGGTTTGCGTAATCTAATCAACACAAAACCACATTCATGCTTAATCTGCTCGCTCATATTTTAAGAGACTTACTATTTTTAAGAAAGCGCAAATTTATTTTATTTTTTTTGCTTACCCAAGCTGTTAACAACTAAAAAGGGTTAAAATAAAAACGCTCCCTATCCGGGAGCGCTATTTTATTGTAAACTTGACAATTGAATATTATCGACTGGCACTGGATAACAACTAGGAAACTCCTTCTTAAGCCTCTTATATAAATCCAATGACTCACTCTTGCTTCTAAAATCACCTACCTGCACCCTCCAAAAAGGGGCTTCATACATCATATAAATCTTTTCATCCTGAAACAAAGACAAAACCTTAGCCTTAACTTCACTGGCTTCTTTCTTTGCATTATTACTAGATCCCAAATACAACTGAATCCGGAATCCATCAACTCCGCCAGCTCTTTTATTCATATCTAAATGAATACCAACCAAATCATCAATTTCTAAAGACTGCGTAATTTCTACAGATCCTTCATCGCTCTCACTTTTTGATGTTACTTTTTCAAGTAAATCCTGACCTGATTTATTTTGAGCACTTACCTTTAAAGAAACAAAACCTATTATTACAACAAATAATATCCTAATCATTTTTCGACTTTAATATTTCGACTGCAAATATAAAGATTCTTTTGTTGGAACTGCTAAAACAGGACACTTAGACTCATTTATAAGTTGATTAGCAAATGGCTTTAAAAAATTATCAAAAGGATTTGATGATCTTAGAATATTAGTTGCAACAATATCCGCATCAATCTTTTCAATATATTCCATTAACAAATCGGCTTTTGACTTACCACTTAGTATTTCAGATTCAACACGTAAGTCGGTATTCTTTTTAATAAATCTCACCGTTTGTTTTACAAAGGCATTAACCCTACTTTTCAAAATATTGTAACCAGGTTCCTTTATCCCAACAACAAAAAGTTTCGCATCAAATAATTTAGCCATTCCTACCACTGCAGGAACTTTTTGACGACTTGTACGTGTATAACTAATTGGTAATATTACTTTACTCACATCCCTCCACTCTCTTTCCGGACGAACTGTTAAAACCGGAACATCTGAACTATGTACCAAACGATAGGCATTACTTCCAATCCACTTATCTTCAAAACCAGAAGCACCATGTGTACCAACCACAATTAATGTAGCATCATCATATTTAGCCTGATTGGTAACCTCCTTTATAACATTACCTTCTCTTACTTTATAATCAAAACTTCCTCCTGGCACTAGATATTTACTCTTATTCTTTTCCACAATTTCATTTAACCACTCCCCAACATTATCACTCAAAATTAATTCCGGATCTTTTTTCGAATATCGGTATTCTATTTTTTTGGTCTTCACATGCAAAATTTTCAAGTCTGCTTTTAACTTATTTGCAATATGAATTCCAAAATCTAAAGCATTCAGAGAGTTATCAGAAAAGTCTATAGGAACAAGTATTTTAGTCATGAGAACATATATTTTTATAAAAATGCGAAATTTAGTACCAAAAGATACGTAGATAATTCTAAAATAGTTTTCCCAAAACTAATATTTTATTCAACACCCTCTATTTTTAAACTGGCAACATTCTTTAAAGAGTACAAAATAAAAATACCGGGATAACAAACTTATAAGTTTGTTAATACCCGGTATCAATCAACACAACACAAATTTTAAATATCTTAATTTGATAAAACACCGAGAGTTACATTTGTGGGGACAAATGTAGATAACTCCCGGCATCAATCAACACAACACTCTTATTTTTCCGCTAAATTAATTTTTTCTAGCATTTGACTAATATAGTTTTTTGTTTTTATAGAGTAAAAAGGTAACATTTAACATTAATTCTGGTGTTTGCTTTAAAAATCGCCGGAAGTTGCTCTTGTGGGGACAATAAAGTCAACTCCCGGCTTGTTCAACACAACACTATTTTTTATGCTATCAAGAGTTCTTTAGAAAATGGTTTTGGTATATCACAAAAGAAAAACAAATGGTCTACTTGAGCAGATCGGAATTTCTTTAATATTTTTTCGCCAACATTAAACAAACTTACTTGTCCTCGATTCATTTCAGACAAACGTTGCCCTGCAATAAGTGCATCAATTGCATCTGTTGGTATTTCATTTAATTGACCTAAATCAACCATTACATTTGAAAATGGATTAGTAAGGATATTAATTAATTTGTTTTTAAATTGAGTAATCTCATTTGAATTCAAATTAGTTTCCTTTTCAAAAGAAACTAAAATTGTATTTTGGAAAGTTTTAATTCTAATCATCGTTACATGTGTTTGTGTTTCGAAAATCATATTTCCAAAGCGCGTGCCATTTTTAAAAACCCACTGATTATCAATAACTTAAAATTCCGACATCACAAAACATTGCCAAATTATGGATTTTATTCCATTTTATGGAATCTATCCAACAATTATCATTTCACATGTATCAATTTGATTTAATGATAGTTGCTTAATATGTAATAAAAAAGAATTTCTTAAATTAAATGATTGTGATAATTTTGCACCAAACTATTAATAGTAAATGATGGTAACAGACCAATATTTTGATTCCATTCGTCCATATAGAGACAACGAAATGACTGAGGTTTTCGAGCAGTTGATGAATGAAGAATCTTTTAAACAATTACTAAATTTCCTATTTCCACATATTAAAATAGAGGATTTTTATAAAAAACTATTGTCTTTAAAATCAATTAAGGATTTTCAGATCAATGTAATATATCCATACATAAAGGATGTAATTAAAAGCACAACTCATGGAGTTAGTGCTGAAGGATTTGAAAAACTGGACCCAACAAAGAGCTATATCTTCATATCTAATCACAGAGATATTGTTTTGGATTCGGCTTTTCTGAATATTTTATTACATGATCACGGACATGAAACCTGCGAAATAGCAATAGGAGACAACCTTTTAATTTATCCATGGATTACAAAGCTGGTCAGGCTTAATAAATCATTCATGGTTAAAAGAAATTTACCGGCACGTCAGATGCTACAAAGCTCCAAACTACTTTCAGAGTACATAAGATATAATCTAACAGAAAGAAATTCTAGTGTCTGGATTGCTCAACGAGAAGGAAGATCAAAAGATGGAAATGACAAAACACAAACCAGCTTACTTAAAATGCTAAATTTAAGTGGATCAAAAACCTTTTCTGAAAATTTTCAAGATCTACAAATTGTGCCACTTTCAATATCATACGAATACGATCCTTGTGATTATTTAAAGGCAAATGAGTTTTTGCTAAAAAAGCAAAATCCTGAATATAAAAAAACTCAGGAAGATGATTTAAAGCATATGGGATCAGGCATAAAAGGAAGAAAAGGCCGTGTTAACTTCAACATAGGAACACCTTTAAACCATGAACTTGAGGCATTAAACTCCTTAGATAAAAACGAACAACTCAATAAATTAGCTGAACTTATAGATGAGCAGATCCATAACAACTATAAATTATGGCCAGGTAATTTTATTGCAGCAGATATTATAAATAACAACAATTACTTTGCAGAAAAATATTCTGAGGAGGAAGAAAAAACTTTCCATGAATATATCGACGAGCATATTTCCAGATTAAAAACTAATGAAGCTCAATTCATTAAGCAATCTTTAATGGAAATGTATGCAAATCCTGTTAAAAACTTCTACAAAGAATAAAACATTGACTATCAAAAGAAAAGGGGCGATTCCAAAATTTGGAATCGCCCCTTTTTATATTCACTTATATCTTACTACTCCTTTAATTTCAGAGCAATATTTAATTCTTCCAATTGAGAAGGTGCAATCGGAGCTGGTGCATCATTCATTACATCTCTTCCAGAATTATTTTTAGGGAATGCAATCACATCCCTAATAGAATCTAATCCGGCAAAAAGAGATGCTAAACGATCAAATCCAAATGCAACACCACCATGAGGAGGTGCTCCATATTTAAATGCATTCATCAAGAAGCCAAATTGACTTTCAGCTTCTTCTTCTGAAAAACCTAATAACTGAAACATCTTATGCTGAAGCTCATCATCATGAATTCTAATAGACCCACCACCAATTTCAACGCCATTTATAACTAAATCGTAGGCATTTGCTCTCACCTTTCCCGGATCAGTTTCCAACAAGGCAAAATCTTCTTTCTTTGGTGACGTAAATGGATGGTGCATGGCATGATAACGACCACTTTCATCATCCCATTCTAACAATGGAAAATCAACAACCCATAATGGCGCAAACTTATTTTTATCTCTTAGTCCCAAACGAGCTCCCATTTCTAATCTTAACTCACAAAGCGCATTTTGTGTTTTAGCTTTTGCTCCTGCTAAAATTAAAATTAAGTCACCCGGATTTGCTCCATAAGCTTCAGTCCATTTCTTTAATTCATCTTCTCCAAAGAACTTATCTACAGAGGATTTAATTGTACCATCAGTATTATACTTAACGTAAACCAATCCTTGAGCACCAATTTGTGGTTTACGAACAAAGTCAGTTAACTTATCTAAATCTTTTCTTGAATAAGATGCACATCCGCTTGCACAAATACCACCTATATATTCTGCATCATCAAAAACCTTAAATCCAGCAGATACCATTTCTTTCATTTCAACAAACTTCATATCGAAGCGAATATCCGGTTTATCAGAACCATAATATTTCATTGCTTCTTCATACGGCATTTGAGGAAAATCGTAGTCAATATCAATATTTTTAATCACTTTAAACAAGTGCTTAGTCATACCTTCAAAAGTGGACAATACATCTTGTTGCTCAACAAAAGACATCTCACAGTCAATCTGTGTAAATTCAGGCTGGCGGTCAGCTCTTAAGTCCTCATCTCTAAAACACTTAACAATCTGGAAATACCTGTCAAACCCTGCAACCATTAACAACTGCTTAAACAACTGAGGTGACTGAGGCAAGGCATAAAACTGACCTGGATTTAATCTTGAAGGAACAATAAAATCTCTTGCTCCCTCTGGAGTTGACTTCATTAAAACAGGAGTTTCTGTTTCAATAAAATTTTGCTGATTTAAAAAATTACGAACCTCAAAACCTAATTTATGTCTTAGTTCCAGGTTACTACGAACAGGATTACGACGTAAATCAAGATATCTATATTTCATTCTTAATTCATCTCCACCATCCGTTTCATCTTCAATAGTAAATGGAGGTAATTCAGAAGCATTAAGAATCTCAAATTTATCAACAAGAATTTCAATTTCTCCGGTTGGTATTTTACTGTTTTTATTACTACGCTCTGCAACTTTACCTACCACTTGAATTACATACTCTCTACCTAATTTACGGGCTTCATCACTTAAGTCTTTTCTTGATTCAACATCCAACACTAATTGTGTAATTCCATATCTGTCTCTTAAATCAATAAAAGTCATTCCACCAAGATTACGAATCTTCTGAACCCATCCACTAAGCGTTACTTCTTTATTTACATCTTCAAGCCTAAGCTCTCCACAAGTATGCGATCTATACATTATAATTGTTATTTATTACTCAATAATTATATTTGAAAACCAGTTGAAATTCTAAAACCAAACTACTGATTGTTTTAACATGCGAAAATATAAAGAAATTAAATAAATCAACTCTATTTCTTAAATATTAAACTAAAAGATGACGAAAATCAATTTCTCAGACGAATATTTTATGCAACAAGCACTTAACGAAGCTAAAAATGCATTATTAAAAGATGAAATACCTGTTGGCGCTGTTGTTGTTTGCAACAAACAAATTATATCAAGAGCTCACAATCTTACAGAAACATTAAACGATGTAACTGCTCATGCCGAAATGTTGGCAATTACTGCTGCTGCTGAATTTCTTGGTGGCAAATACCTTACCGAATGCACTTTATACGTTACACTAGAACCTTGCTGTATGTGTGCAGGTGCCTTAAATTGGTCTCAAATAGGAAGAATAGTTTTTGGGGCTTCAGATGAAAAAAGAGGCTTTTTAAAACATACACCCCCAATAATACACGGTAAAATCCCAATAATTAGCGGTATTTTAAAATCAGAGTGCTCTGAATTAATAACAAACTTCTTCAAAAACAAAAGATAAATTTTTAACAAAATCTATTTTTTAGTATTTTTACGGGTATGAATTTAGAAAATATTTATACTCGACTTAAAGAAGGCGGCACCACCGAAAATGAAAAAAAATATCAACTACAAGGTGCCAAAGGTGAGCTTTTTGGCGTTAGTATTACTGACATTGAAAAGCTAAAAGAAGACCTTATATCAGCCTGCAAAAAAGATGGAAGCGCTCACTCTTTAGCAAAGGAACTCTGGACAACACGAAACACCGAAGCAAGAATTCTTGCATGTATGATTGCAGATCCTCAAAAAACAACACGTAACATGGCAAACCAATGGATCTCTGTAATCAACTTTTACCTAATTGCAGATTATTTTTCTGATTTAATAGCCCAAACTCGTTTCGGGTCTGATATTATGTACCTTTGGATTCAATCTCCATATGAATATATAAAAAGAACTGGCTATTTAATCCTAAATCATCTTGCCAAGAATGACAGCACAAAAAGCGAATTATTTTTCAAAGCATTCTTACAAAAAATTAAACAGGAAGTACAATTTTCGCCTAATTGGGCAAAAGAAGCCATGTATAAATGTTTAATTTCCATAGCATCCAAATCTAAAAACCTCAAAGAAGAAGTAATTAATTCGATGCAAGGAGTTAAAACTATCGAAATTAATTACGATGGAAAATCGGCTAAAACAATTGACATTATTGAAGAATTAAACAAATTATAATACAGACCAAAAATCTTATTATTAACCAACTTTACAAAAGCAGTCTGAAAATACGCCAAACTATTTTCAGACTGCTTTTTACATTATTAAATATTACAACCATATTTATATCTTAAATCGAACACTGGTTATTAGACGAATTGCAAATATCATCTTATCTTTGCGCCAAATAATTAAAACATACTATTTTGAAGTTTTCAGATCTTAACTTAAATACGCCATTATTAAATGCATTAAGCGACATGGGGCTTGACACAACAACTCCCATTCAGGAAGAAATATTTCCGGTTGCCATGTCGGGTCGTGATGTTATTGGTATTGCTCAAACAGGTACAGGTAAAACCATTTCGTATATACTTCCACTTTTAAGAAATTTAAAGTTTAGCAAACAACGTCATCCTCGAATTCTTGTATTAGTCCCAACCAGAGAGCTTGTTGAACAAGTTGTAGGAGAGTTCACCAAACTTACTGAGTACATGAACGTAAGAGTTGCCGGAGTTTATGGAGGAACAAATATCAATACACAAAAGGAAATGGTTTATGCAGGATTGGACGTATTGGTGGCAACTCCGGGTAGATTAATAGACCTAAACCTTACCGGCGTATTAAGACTAAAATCAATTCAAAAACTGGTTATTGACGAAGTTGACGAGATGTTAAATCTGGGATTTAAACCTCAATTAGAAAGAATTGTGGATTTATTACCGGAAAGAAGACAAAACCTTATGTTCTCGGCAACTATAACATACGATGTAGAAGAGCTTATCAAACATTTCTTTTACGATCCTATTAAAATAGAGGTTGCCCCGGCAGGAAAACCTGTTGACAAAATTTTCCAATCTGCATATAAGGCGCCAAATTTTTACACTAAAATAAACCTTCTTTTATACCTTTTAGATGTAAACCATGGTATGGATAAGGTTTTATTATTTGTAAAGAGCAGGCAAGTAGCTGATGTATTATACAACAATTTGGAAGAAATTTTTGAAGATGAGATTGGAGTCATTCACTCTAACAAATCTCAGAATTTTCGTTTTAGAATGGTAAATGAATTTACAGAAGGAAATTTAAGAATCTTAATTGCCACAGATTTAATTTCTCGTGGTCTTGATATTTCTAATGTAACCCACGTAATCAATTTCGATTTACCAGATGAAGCCGAAGCATATGTACACAGAATTGGACGAACAGGTAGAGCCGAAGCTGAAGGTAATGCAATCACATTCATAACCGAACAGGATAAAGAAATATGGCATTCAATTGAAAAGTTAACCAACACAAAGGTTAATATTGAAGAGCTGCCTAAGGATGTGGAAATATCAGAACTGCAACTTGACAGTGAAGCACCAATTGTTGCAGGAAAAGCACTGATAAAAACACCTAAGATAGATGCAACCAAAGGTGCTGCATTTCACGAGAAAAAGGAAAAAAATAAAAAAGTTAACCTTGGAGGCTCTTATCGAAGAAAACTTGCAGAAAAATACAAGAAGCCTAAAACAAGGGGACAGAAACGCAAATAATTGTAAGATTAAACAACAAGCCTATCCCTAAAATTTGTTAATACAACAAATACAATACATCTTTTTAAATTATTATTGTAATTTCGATAGTTACAGGAACAATACTAATTTCATGTATTATGAATAGGGAAAGAAAGCGTTTAGAAGATTGTTCAACTCAATATATAGAATGGAAAAAATGGGGGCCTTATTTAAGCGAAAGACAATGGGGCACAGTAAGAGAGGATGATGGATCCAATGACAACCCATGGCTTTCATTTACACACGATCAATCAAGATCAAGAGTTTACCGTTATGGTGAAGATGGTATTGCCGGAATTAGCGATGACCAACAGCATCTATGCTTTGCTCTTAGTTTATGGAACAAAAAAGACCTCATTTTAAAGGAACGTTTATTTGGTTTATCAGGTCCTAAAGGTAACCATGGAGAAGATGTAAAGGAATACTATTTTTATTTAGATTCCACACCTACTCATTCTTACATGAAGTACCTATATAAGTACCCTTTAAACGAATACCCGTATCTTGATTTAGTTAAAACAAGCGCAGCCAGAACTAAACAGGATTTTGAATATGAATTACTAGACACCAATGCATTTCAGGATAATCATTATTTGGATGTTTACATAGAATATGCAAAAAAAGATGTCGATAATATATTAATAAAAATAACAGCACATAACCGTTCATCAGAAGATGCCAGTGTTGTATTATTACCCACATTATGGTTTCGGAATACATGGTGGAATTACAAAACTACAGAACCCCTAATTAAGTTATTAGATGACAATTCTGTAATTGCAACTCACGATGCCTTAGGCAGCTATGTATTAAGCACCGAACTTTCGCCTTTATGGTTATTTACAAATAACGAAACTAACCATAAGCGTATACATAACTCCCCCAACTCTTCTCCTTATGTAAAGGATGCTTTTAATGAGTTTATTGTTGAACACAAAAGCGAAGCAGTAAATCCTGAACATACTGGCACTAAAGCAGGAGCCATGTTTGATGTTAATATTCCTGCAGGAGGGAAAGCTGAGTTAAGAATGACTTTAAAAGCTTCCAACAAAGCTAAACACGACTTTAGTAATTTTGAAAATAATCTTAAAAACAAAAAGGAAGAAGCAGATGAATTTTACAATGACATCTACCCTCCTAACTGTAAGGAAGACGAAAAAAGAGTCATAAGGCAAGCTCTTGCAGGAATGCTTTGGAGCAAGCAATATTACGAGTTAGATGTTTCTGAATGGCTTAATGAATACAAAGGAGGCCCCAGAAACTCACTAAGGAATCACGATTGGGAACACTTAAAAAACAACCATATTATCAGCATGCCCGACAAATGGGAATACCCTTGGTATGCAGTTTGGGATTTAGCTTTTCACACGATCCCACTTACCATGGTTGATCCGTGTTTTGCAAAAGAGCAGCTTACATTATTCTTAAGTAAAAAATACCAACATCCAAACGGTCAAATACCAGCTTACGAGTGGAGTTTTAACGATGTAAATCCCCCTGTGCATGCCTATGCTGTAATAACTCTATACAAGAACCTGAAGCAAATGCTTAACAAAACTGACACAGAGTTTTTAAAGACTTGTTTTGATGGCTTGCATAAAAATTTTCAATGGTGGATTAATCACAAAGATCCAACTGCTAAAAATGCATTCCAGGCTGGTTTCCTTGGACTGGATAACATTGGAGTATTTGATAGAAGCCACACCTTACCAACAGGAGGACACATTGAACAATCCGATGGTAATGCCTGGATGGCATTATATGCTCAAAACATGCTTGAGATATGCCTTGAACTTATTATTCAAGGACATACTGAATATAAAAACAAAGCAGTTGACTACTACAATCACTTTCTTGAAATTGCTTCTGCAATGGATAGAATTGGTGATAATGCAGATGAAATGTGGGACGAAAAAGATCAATTCTTTTATGATGTATTAAGGTTTCCCGATGGAAGCGCAACTCGTCTTAAGGTCAGATCTTTAGTTGGACTTTTACCGATGTGTGCTGTAACAGTTCTTGAACCGGAACACTTAAAGCTACTTCCTGATTTTGCCAAACATTATCAGTTTATGGTTACAAGAACCAAACGCCTGTCAAAGACCATTGCAAGTCCAATGATCAAAGGCAAAAACCAAAGGCGTTTACTTGGAATCCTAAACGAAGAAAAGCTTAGAGCAGTTTTAAAAATAATGCTGGATGAAAATGAATTTTTAAGTCCTTATGGAATTCGGTCACTTTCTAAATATCACGAGGAAAATCCTTATGTATTTAAATGGAATGAAGAAGAATTTACCGTTAAATACATACCTGGCGAATCAGACAGTTTAATGTTCGGCGGCAATTCAAACTGGCGCGGACCAATTTGGTTTCCCGCAAACACTGTTATTATTCGTTCACTCTACCAACAATATGCTTTTTATGGCGATGATTTTAAAATAGAGTGCCCAACAGGATCCGGAAACATGATGACATTAATCGAAGTAGCCCTGGAAATCATAAAGAGACTTGAATCTATCTTTTTAAAAGATGAAAATGGCTACAGACCCGTATATGGATGGTATAAAGAATTCCAGGAAGACCCTAACTGGGAAAACAACCTGCTTTTCTACGAGTACTTCCATGGAGATAACGGAGCAGGAATCGGAGCTAGTCACCAAACTGGCTGGACAGGTATGGTTGCCTACTTAATGGTAATGTTCAGAACTTATAACTTCAATAAATTAATGGAGAAAGCCCATTGGGATAAAGAAACTCAAATTAAAAAAGAAGACAACGAATAAATAAAAAAGCGGAGTAGAAAACATTAACTACTCCGCTTTTTTTATATCATTTAAACAATCATAACTCTGCAAGCTGATCCATCTTTTTATATTGCTTCATTACTATCGAATACAACAAATTACCAACTAAAGTACACAAGAACATTCCAACACCTACAGGAATTAAATCTTCCGTATGAAAAAGAGCAATTAAACTTCCTATTATAAAAGATAAAACAAAACGCATAATACCTATAGTTGCATTAGCAGATCCAGCCACATTAGGATTATGATTAAGAATTACTGCTGTTCCATTACCAAATATTAATCCTAAGCTACCAATAAAAACAACAATACCTACAAATACCAGAACAAACGAAGGCTGACCAAACATCACTGTAATCAATAGCAAAACACCAGCCAACAACTGCAACACTAATCCAGTCCTCAAGATATACATAGGCCTATATTTTTTTAACAAAAAGGTATTGAACAATGACAAAACAATATTTAGTAAAACATTTGCGCCAAACACCAACGGAAACTTCGAAGCACTTATCTTAAAATACTCTATATAAATAAAAGATGCCGTTGTTAAAAAAATATACATGCCCGACATGGAAAAGCTTACTGCAAACAGAGTCATTACCGATGGCTTATGAGAGAAGAACACCTTGTATTTTCCAAACATCTGATCTGAAGTAATCTTGCGGGTAATTAGCTGTTTATCTCTGGATTCAGGAATTAATATTAAAAACAGAACAAACAGAACAATTGCAAACATAAAAAGAAAGTAGAAAACACCTTTCCACCCCTTCCATTCTACTAAAAAGGAACCTATTACAGGAGCAAACAATGGCGCTAACATCATCATCATACTAACAACAGTAACTAACCGGGCCAAATCCTTACCGGAAAACCAATCGCGTATAAATACATTAGCGGTAACAGTAGCAAAACCACCACCAAAAGCCTGTAATACACGCAAAGCAATAACCTGTTCAACACTATTACACATGGGTATTACAATAGATGCTAATGCATACAACAAAACTCCTGTTAATGCAATTGGCTTTCTTCCAAAGGAATCAGACAATGGACCACCTATAAAATTACCAAAAGCAAATCCCAAAAAATACGATGTAATTGTTAACTGTATTACATTAATCGGTACATTAAAAAAATCTGACATCAGAGGCATCGCAGCCAGATAGGAATCAATTGCAAATGGAGATAATGTTACCAAGGCTGCTAACATTACTGTAATTACGGGTAGTACTTTTGAATTTACATTTTTAATAACAGACATATAATTATTTAGTTTATTTTCAACATTACAATAAATAAAACAACTTAAATCCAATATAGATTCTTAATATTATTTAATTAACTATAGAAAAACACAATTAGCATTTTCGTTCTAAATAAAAGCTTTAAAAGACTTAAAACATAATTAAATAAATAATTCCGACCTTATTTTATAATAAAATTACATTCTATAATCGAGCAAAGACATCTTTTCGTCGAGCATTTTATTTCAAACATCGATTATTATTTCTGCTCACCACTCAAACTTTTACTTTCGCAGTGCATAAAACAAAAGGAATATTATACCAATCTTAACTTTATTGTTTATAGAATCATCCATAAACTAATAAAGTTAATTTTTGGTGAATTTTAAATCAACTAATAATCATATACAGAATGAAGATTACATTTTTATCACTTTTATTTCTTAGTCTTTCTTTATTGAGTTACTCTCAAGAAAGCGAAGCTACTGCCCCAACTAACAAAAACAAGCTAACTTTTGGCGTATACGGAGGATATAACTATAACTTAAATGCATTCAAGGAGAGTAATGATGACATCTTCTCATACGACGAAAAAAATGGTGGTTTTAACTACGGAGTTGAATTAGGTTACTTTGTAACCAACAGGTTAAGACCTAGATTAAAACTTGGGTACAATCAAACTTCTTATTTTGCCAATTGGCTTCAAAGTTCAAATATCTATCAAACAAAAACAAAACTACAATCACTTGAGCTAGATCTGAACTTTGACTACTTACTAGTTAATAAAGACAGATTTCAGTTTTTCACATCTGTTGGATTCGTTAGTGAATATACAGCGAATGTAAAATACAAGAACTACGAAGACGATGGAGACACCAACAGCAGTGATTACAACATATTCAAAGATCCATATCCTGATGCAAGCTTTGGTGCAAACGTATCATTAATTGCAAAAATTAAACTATTCGATATTATGAGCTTAAACATAAGCCCGGGTTATAACTATTTCTTTAACAAATTCGAAAGTTCTAACAGCAATCCTTACCAAAGATTCTCAGGAAACGTTGGTTTAGAGTGGACATTTTAGATTAAAAAACCATTACAGTTATATTTTACATATAAAAGGAGATAATAAAACGTTATTATCTCCTTTTTTTATTAGACATAAGATATACCAACTATAATACAAGTTCGTATCTGAAACTATGTTTCAAAATATTTTAATCTAAGTTTAATGTAATTTTAAACGAATTATCTCTGATTTTAACCGAAGAAAAACCGAAGAAAGTCCGAATAAAGTCCGAATATAATCCATTCAAACCTGAGACTTATTACGACTTTATTCCGAACATGCTCCTTTGGTAATTATTATCACTTTCTATTAGGCTTTTCTTTCAAAGGTTCATCCGGCCATTTATGCTTGGGGTATCTTGCTTTCAATTCCTTTTTAACCTCAAAATAGGCATTACTCCAAAAGCTCCTTAAATCTCCGGTAATTTGAACAGGTTTAAAACCAGGCGAGAGCAAATGCATCAACAAACTTATCTTTCCTCCATTAATAGTTGGAGTATCCTGCCAACCAAAAACCTCCTGCAATCGAACCGGCAACACAGGTACGTCACCATTGGCCTGATACTGAATTTTAATTTTAGACCCAGTTGGTACATCTATCTTTTCAGGTGCCAGTTCATCTAACAACTGTTGTTTTTCATAACTAAGGTGATGTTGCAATACATCTTTCAGGTTGATCTTTTTCAAGTCTTCAGGCTTCTTAATATTTACCAGATAAGGCGCCAACCATTCTTCATTGTTCTCAAGCAATGTTGCAGTACTTACATCAGGCCATCCTTCTTCCGGATTCCAGTATTTTAAACTCAATACTCTATTTTGCCATTGAACAACCTCTTTATTCCAATCCAACAACCACTCACCTTCTTTAACAATTGCTTTAGAAATTGCAGAAATCTTCTGTTCTTCATCATAGTTGGATAATGGTTTGGATTGCAGAACAATATGACCAATACACAAATTCCTCATAGCTGAAAAACCGCCCTTTTTAGTATCCCATTCTACCAGATCCTTTTCTTTTACCATCGGGGCCAGATCCTTAGGATTAAGAGGAGATGCAGTAAATATCTTCCCCACAGAATCTCTCATGTTAACATGAGCAATGGCAAGCCATGATTCATGAGCAAGCTCGTCTTTATGTCCTGCAGCAGCAATGGCACCATTTGCTAACTTAAACTGCGCATTGTTGCCGGGCTTTGCATGGGCAATTCTTTCCGGATAGGCGTACACAAGCAACAATCCGGTTTCATAAGGATCAACATCTTCATTATCAATCATCACATCCAACATTTTACGATACTGATCTGCAACTTTCTCGATTCTAGTAAGGATTTTATTACTAATTAAACCCCTTCTACTTTTTCTTAGAGCCTCAATACGAAGATTAATATCTATTCCGGCATCTTTTGTTAGGGGATCACGCTCTTCTAATATTGCAGCAATATCTGTTGCCAACTCTGTCATCCCTTCCTCCTGAGCCATTAACAACATATGTGCAATACGCGGATGACAAGGTAACTTATTAATCGACTTTCCATGATTAGTAATTTTACCCTCATCCAAAGCTTCCAGTTGATGCAATAATTCTGAAGCCTGAGAAACTGCTCCTTTAGGCGGAGGTGTTAACCATATCAGATTATTAGGATTTGAGATTCCCCATACCGCCAGATCCAGCACTAAAGAAGCAAGATCTGCCTCTAAAATTTCGGGTGTACGATGCTCTCGTAATCTTGAATGAGTAGCTTTAGTCCACATCCGATAACAAACACCCGGGGCAAGTCTACCTGCACGACCAGCTCTTTGATCAGCAGCATCTTTAGTTATTTCAATAGTTTCCAGTTTTGACAATGCTGTTGAAGGATTAAAACGCATTGTTCTTGAAAAACCACAATCGATCACCACCTTAATTCCCTCAATAGTCAAACTGGTTTCTGCAATAGAGGTTGCCAAAACCACTTTTCTTTTACCTTCTCTATTTGGCATGATAGCAGCCATTTGTTTTGAAGGTGGCAATTGCCCATACAATGGATAAACCAACACACCCTTCAGGCTGCTCCTTAAAAGAGACTCGCACTTTCTAATTTCGCCTTCACCCGGTAAAAAGACCAAAACATCACCATCCTCATCCTTAATCACTTTTTTTACAAGTCGCGCAGTCAATTCCGGCAACATCATCATATCTGCATCTCCCTCATATTTAATATCAACAGGATATTGACGACCTTCGCTCTGAACAACCTTAGCTTTAAGCAAGGATGACAATACAGGAAGGTTTAATGTAGCCGACATAACCATTATTCTCAGATCAGTTCGCAGAACCTGTTGCGATTCTCTGGCCAACGCCAATGCTACATCAGCAAACAAACTTCGTTCATGAAACTCATCAAAAATTACAATACCGACATATTCAATGGCATTATCAGACTGAAGCATCCGGGTTAATATTCCTTCTGTAACAACCTCTATTTTTGTTTTATCAGATACACAGTTATCAAACCTGATTCTATATCCAACAGACTCACCAACCTTTTCACCAAGTAACTGAGCCATCCTCATAGCAATGGTTTTAGCAGCTAACCTACGAGGTTCCAACATGATAATTTTCTTATCATTAAGCCACTCCTCATTCATCAAAACCAAAGGTAATAAGGTACTCTTCCCAGCTCCGGCAGGGGCATTTACAATCAGTGTATTCTCCTCTTTCAACACACTTTTCACCTCATCAATTATCTCAACAACAGGCAAATCTATTTTATACGGATCAAAATTCAGCATTCGTAACATTTATATTTCAGTGCAAAGGTAGATAAAAGAGATGAGAGATTTGAAGCCAACCAAGTGAGTTAGCTAGATCAAGTAGTTATAAAAGAAAGTCCTCGATTGATAAAATTATCTTTCAAATAAAGTCTATTTGACAAAACTCGGTTTAAGTACTAATTTTACTTACTCAATAAAGTTTATCAACATTCTAAACGCTCTTTTTCTATTTATGTGCTAACTATTTACTATTTTAGCGGTCAATTTTGCAATAATGGATCTACGTGTATTATTACATTCATTTGTCTAATATTTTGTAGCTTTGACTTGTAAATACAAGTTAAGGCAATATTAATCCATTATTTAAACAAAAAGGATTGAAATACATGACATTTCATGGTATATATTTCAAATATCCTGTTTAATTTCGTTGAGAATAAAAAGGCAAATACAACGCATGAAGAATATCAAAGTAGGCCAACAAGAATTTGGCAAAGACAAACTTTTTCTAATCGCAGGTCCCTGTGTAGTAGAGAGTGAGTCTATAATGATGAAAACTGCTGAGAAACTAAAGCAGATAGCCGAAAACTTAAACCTTCCATTTATTTTTAAATCATCTTACATCAAAGACAATAGAAGTTCTGTTGACTTTTATCCGGGTCCGGGTCTGGAAGAAGGTTTAAAAATGCTTGAGAAAGTAAAGAACACATTTGACGTACCTGTTATTTCAGATGTACACCAGGCTTCAGAAGTTAAGGCAGCAGCAGAGGTGTTAGATATTATTCAAATACCTGCGTATTTATGTATGCAAACCTCTTTAGTTACAGAAGCAGCAAAAACACAAAAGGCTATCAATATTAAGCATGGTCAGTTTTTAGCTCCTGAAAATATGATTAAGCCTGTTCAAAAAATTGAACATTTTGGAAATCATAACATCATGGTAACTGAACGCGGATACACTTTTGGTTATAACGACCTTATTGTTGATCCCCGAAGTTTTTATGAACTACAACAAACCGGATATCCCGTAGTTTTTGACATTACACACTGTATCAGACGATACGGCATTCCAAGTTCTGATCCTAACGGAGGAACTCGTCAATACCTAGGACCAATTGCACGTGCTGGAGTAGCTGCCGGAATTGACGGAATTTTTATTGAATCTCACCCTGTACCTTGCGAAGCACTTTGTGACGCTGCAAGTCAGTATCCATTAGAGGAGTTAGAGGAATTTTTAAAGCCTTTAATTGAGATCCACAATATCGAGAAACAAACTAGAACTGAATTTTAATATCACCAAACAAATATTTTATCATGGAATTATATCTTGATTCTGCTGACATTAATGAAATCGAAGAAGCATTTAAGTTAGGATTTATTGACGGTTTAACAACCACTCCAACTTTTATGCACAGACACGGAATTACCGACATTGACGGGGCTATTGTTAAACTTTCTAAGATGGTTCCTGTACTTATGATCGAAGCTTTAGGCGATACTGCTGAAGAAATCGTTACTGAAGCAAAAAGATTATTAAGTTTAGGACTTGACAAAAAGAAGACTGTATTTAAAATTCCAGCTTCATTAATTGCTGCAAAAGCTTGTAAAATGCTTCGCGACGAAGACATGATGGTAAATATCCACTTGGTGTACAACATACAACAAGCATACATGGCAATGGCTGCGGGAGCAACTTATGTTTGTGTGTTGGTTGGTCGTATGCAAGACCAGGGATACGATGCATTAAAATTAGTTCAGGATTGTGTTAACCTTGTTAACAAATACAATTACGATACTAAAATTATGTTTTCTTCTGTTCGTCATCCTGAACATGTTAAGAACGCTATTGAAATAGGTTGTCAAAACATCACTATTCCTTGGAATATCATGAAAAACCTAAACAATAACAACTTTACAGAAATAGGAACTCAACAGTTTGTAAACCATACTCGCCAAATGACATTAAAAGTTGGTGAAGTAATCGGAAGTAAAAATCCAACTATTGGATTAGATGCTAAAGTTACTGATGCTACTGTTGAAATGACTAAATACGGAACAGGAGCTGTTTCTGTAGTTGATGCAGAAGGTAACTTAAAAGGTATTTTTACTGACGGAGATTTACGTCGTCATATGAATACTAACGGAGAAAAAATTCTTACAATGACAATGGGTGATTTCGACATGAAAATGCCAATCGCTATTGATATTGATGAGAAATTACATACTGCAGTAGGTATTTTCAAAGAAAAACAAATCGACAACATCATTGCTGTTTCTAACGGAAAGCCAGCAGGAATGCTTGATGTACAAGATCTTGTAAAACTAGAGATTCTTTAATAGTCGAACATAATGATTTTATCCCTTTTGTGGATAAAATTAAAATATAAAAGGGGTGATTTTAATAATCACCCTTATTACGTTTAAGACATAAGTCTTATGTCTTTTTTCTAACAACTAAAAAACTAATAATATGCCAGGTACTGAATTATTTGGTAAAGAAGAAAAAGAACAAGTAATGGAAGTCCTTGAAACAGGGATTTTGTTCAGATATAATCATGATGCTCAAAGAAAAGGCATCTGGAAAGCAAAACAATTTGAAACTGAGTTTGCTGAATATCATGGTGCAAAATATTGTCACATGGTATCAAGCGGAACGGCTGCAGACTGTGTTTCATTAGCTGCAGTAGGCGTTGGAGCCGGTGATGAAGTAATCGTTCCTCCTTTTACATTTATTGCTCCGGTTGAAGCTGTGGTTAATTGTGGTGCAGTGCCTGTTTTTGCAGAAATTGACGAAACACTTTGTTTATCAGCTAAATCAATTGAAGCAGCAATTACACCAAAAACAAAAGCAGTAATGCTAATTCACATGGTTGGTGCCATGGCTCAAATTGATGAAATAGTGGAAGTTTGTAACAAACACAACATCATCTTAATTGAAGATACAGCACAAGCTCTAGGAGGATCATATAAAGGTAAAATGTTAGGTACTTTTGGAAAAGTAGCCTGTTATTCTTTTGACTTCTTTAAATTAATTACTGCAGGAGAAGGTGGTGCCATCATTACTAACGACGAGGAAGTATATACAACAGCTCATACATATAGTGATCACGGACACAGTCACATTGGTGACAACCGTGGTGCAGAAGATCATCCTATTTTAGGAACCAATTACAGAATTGGTGAATTAAATGCCGCTGTTGGATTAGCTCAGTTTAGAAAAATAGACTACATCTTAGAAAGACTAAGAGCTAACAAAAAAGTATTAAAAGATTACCTAAAGAAATTTCCTCAGGTTAAATTTCGTAATGTACCTGATGAAGCAGGTGATTCTGCAACTGTCTTAAACTTTTTCTTACCTACACAACAAGATGCTGAAAAAGCATGTACTGAATTAGGAAAAGAAGGTGTTGCTGCTGCTTATTGGTACAACAACAATTACCACTTTATTAAAAACTGGAACCACTTAAAAGAATGTAAGGTTGCTGGTCCTGTAGGTATGCAATTCCTTGACAAGCCTCAAGACTACAACAATCTTGATCTACCTGTATCTTATGATATTATAGGTCGTTTGGTTTCTATTAACATTAATATTACAAGCACACCTGAACAATTAGAGGCTATTTGCAAAGCTTTTGATAAGGTGTTGGGATAATAATATTTTTTCAATCACAAATTTGAAATAAACCACCTTTCATTTTGTGATGTATCGTTTGTTGTTAGTTGATTTTAAGAATCAACTTTCAACTTTTAACTAACAATTTTTTTTACAATGTTATACGATTTTAGAAGTTTTGTAAATCCCGGACATTACGCCTTTGGTAAAGGAACATTCAATCATTTAGGAGAATTAATCGACAGAAGAAAAACGCCTACTAATGATTGGACCGTTTTTATGATTGATCACTTCTTCCAGGATAAAAAGGATATATTGAATCGCATTCCTAAATCAGATAAAGATTTAGTGATTTTTATTGATTCAACAGATGAACCAAAAACCACTTTAGTTAATAAATATCGTGATCAGATTTTAGCTCATCAGGATACTTTACCTGCTGTAATGGTTGGTATGGGTGGCGGAACTGCTATGGATTACGCTAAGTCAACCGGTTTAATGGTTACAAACCCAGGTGACTCAAAAGATTACCAGGGATTAGACTTAATAAAAAACGAAGGAATTTACACAATCTGTATCCCTACCATTACAGGTACCGGAGCCGAAGTTTCAATGACGGCGGTTCTAAGTGGCCCTGAAAAAAAGTTAGGTATCAAATGTGATTACACAATTCCTAATGAAATTATTTTTGATCCTGAGTTATTAGCGACAGTGCCTGATGATGATCGTTTCTTTACAGGAATGGACAACTTCATTCACAACGTTGAATCCATGAATGGAAGCTGGATCAATTCAATGGGACAAGCTTTTGCAGAAAAATCTAACGACATCACTGTTGATGTTTTTATGAATAATTACTCTGATCGTTTAGAAGCTGATGAAAAAATGATGGTTGCTTCTATCATGGGAGGAAACAGTACTACTTATGGTCAGGTTGGCGTATGTCATGCTTTATCTTATGGATTAGCTGTTGTATTAGGCACTCACCATGGGGTTGGTAACTGTATTGTTTTCAACCAACTTGAGAAGTATTATCCAGAGGGCTACAAGACATTCAAAGAAATGCAGGCTGTTCAGGGTGTTAAGATCCCTACTGGCATTACAGCAGGATGTACTGAAGCTCAATTTGACCAAATGGTTGAAGTAAGCTGGGCATTAGAACACATGTGGAATAATGCTTTTGGTGCTGACTGGAGAAATAAGATCTCCAAAGAAGAAATTAAAGATCTTTTTAAAAGAATGTAGAATAAGACATTAGACTTATAGATGAGAGATTTAAGACAATCTCTTATCTTTTGTCTATAATCTAAAAGTCTAAGATATGAATATTGTTGGAATAATTCCAAGTCGTTATAGTTCAACCCGCTTACCAGGAAAACCACTTGCAATGATAGGTGACAAACCAATGGTTCAATGGGTATATGAAAACTGCAGCAAAGGTTTGGATCATGTATTTGTTGCTACCGACGACCAAAGAATTGTGGATGCTGTTGAAGCATTTGGCGGGAAAGCTGTTATGACCAAAGAAGACCACACTAGTGGAACGGATAGATGTGCAGAAGCAGCAGAAAAGATTAAGGAGAAATATGGATTAGACTCTGATGTTATTATAAATATACAGGGAGATGAGCCCTTCTTCAATCCGGAAATACTTGAAGATGTAAAAAAGAGTTTTGAGAATCCTGAAACACAAATTGCTACAATGATTCAGGAAGCTACAGAACCTGATCATATCTTCAACCCTGGTGAAGCAAAGGTAATTCTTAATCCTAAAAATGAAGCTATTTATTTTAGTCGTTCACCTATTCCATATTTAAGAAATATTGAGCAATCAGAATGGTTAAAACACCATACATACTATCGTCATTTAGGGATATACGCATACAGAATTGACACCTTAAATAAGATTGTTCAGCTTGAGCCCTCTTCTCTTGAAAAGGCGGAATCTTTAGAACAATTAAGATGGATTGAAAATGGCATTCCTGTTACCTGCGTTATTACAGATATGGATGAAACCATGTGCATCGATACACCTGAGGATTTAGAAAAGGCCAATGAATTTATCAAAAACATGAAATAAACAATATCCTTTTCATGACTTTAAATAATAATTTGAAACATATAGAAGATACTTTTAAAGGTATTGGAGGAACATTTATTACGCCAACTGATGAGCTTCAAAATAAATTAAAGAAGATAAAAGCTTTTATTTTCGATTGGGATGGAGTTTTTAACAATGGATCTAAAGTTGGAGATGAAGGAAGTAGTTTTGCAGAACCGGATGCCATGGGTGTTAACATGCTTAAGTTGGATTTTTGGCTTCGTAATGGAATACTACCGTATACTTTTATAGTTACAGGAGAAGAAAACAAGAGCGCTCAGTTTCTAGCAACTCGAGAACACATGAATGCAGCTTTCTACAGATGTAAATTTAAGGTAAAAGCATTAGAACGTATTTGTAAAGAAAACAACCTTCAACCTGATGAAATAGCTTTTGTTTTTGATGATATTTTAGATGTGGAATTAGCCAGATCATGCGGAGCAAGTTTTCAGATTAACAGAAATGCTAATCCTCTGTTTAATCAATTTTTAATTGAAAGCAAAAGTTGTGATTACAGAACAGGAAGTACTGGTGGAAGTGGCGGAGTTCGCGAAATATGCGAATTAATCATTGGTTTAAACGGTGACTTACCTCAAGCTATTGAGACTAGAATTGAATTTACTGGAGGTTATACCCAATACCTGAATGACCGCAATTTAATTAATACACTTTGCGAACCTGTTGAGTAATTTTTAAATATATTAAAAGGATATCACACTAACACTTTACCAGCATAGTTTGATATCCTTTTTTTCATTATTATCTTTCTTTGATCATAAATTCCTTTATAACTTGTGCCCCTCTTTCTCCTGGCAAAACATCTGTCACTGAAAAACGCTTAGAAAACTCCTCCTTTTGTATTTCAATATAGTTTATATGATTTTTAAGTGCATTATTTATAGCTATATCAAAATCATTAATATCTGATATTACATCACCCAATTCCCACATCTTAATCATCTCCTTATTTTCAGGATTTAAGAAAACACAAGGTCTTGGTTTATATAAAAATTCATATCCTTGACTACTAATATCTCCAAGGTAAATATCAGCATACTTAGTATATGTCATATCTATTAATGCATCTGTATCTGTGTCTATCAAAATATTATCACAGCTACTATATCTATTTCTTAATTTTTTAATCGATTTATTTTGAAACAACTTTAGATGTGGAGCAAAGATTAAATTAAACTTGCTCTGATGAGCGAAATAATCAAGTATCTGATAACCCCATTTATCCCATGAAGAATACTTCTTCACATAACTAGGATTATATACTACAGTTGGTAAATTATTATTAAAAGGTTTGTCTGTTTTTAGTTTTTCTGCTATTTCAAGTTTTGCATATCCAATACTTTTATAAATAGTATTTCCTTCCAAGCCATTAGCCTTAGCTAAACGGATAATCTCATCACTTCCTAATAGTGTCAAATCATATCTACTTTTAGCTTTTGAATAAGAAACCGGACTATCTCCGGAACCATGTGTTAATAAAACATATGTTTTATTTTTAGCCTCATCCCTATCCATAATTCGATTCAAATAATGTTGAGGTGTTAACAACACATCATAAGATACAATTCTATCAAAATTATTATTTATTATATTATCATATGTTGGATATGGTTTTTTCTTAAATTTTCTTGTTAATTCATACCATTTTGTTGGTTTTAACAGAACAACATTACATTTATTATCCGGATATAACTCCAACAAATCATTAATTATTCTATAATTAACTTCTGTTGAAGTCAATACATCAACCTGAAACCCCTCTATAACCGAACATGCACAAGCAATAGGAATTACATGATGAATATGTGCCTTATGCCCAATAAGAAAAAATGCCAATTTATAATCCTTCATTTAAGTCTTCTTGCTATTAAAATTCTAATCTGACAAAAGTAAATTAAAAAAGAGATCTAGTAATAATAAATTAGTTGTTTAATATAGTTCTTCTCCAATTCATTTAGATTTCTCATAACAATAATTACTTTTGCACTCAGGAACTAATAACGGTTATTGAATGCTAGAATTAAAAGGGAAGAAGCTTGACAAAGCAAGAAAACTACTTTTTTATATTACTAAAACTCTAGATAACAACAAAATTACATATTACCTGGAAGGTGGTACTCTTTTAGGTATTGTTAGAGATGGAGATTTATTACCCTGGGATCATGATATTGATTTATCAATAGACATCAATGATGCAAAAAAGTTAAGATCATTACAACGTAAATTCTGGCTTAAAGGACTCAAATTAAGCGAGAGGAAATACACTAAATCATTCGGTGCCATACATAAAGGACAAACTCGTATTTTTAAGGTTAAGCCAATCGCTTTTTCGTTATGGAATATATTTGACCGTAAGTTTGATAAAAAAGCAATGATTGGCGATATATTCGTTAAAATCACAGACAACCAACACACTTATTGGCAGGCAAAAGGGAAAATACTAAGAGTTTGCAAATCTCACTATAACGGATATTCTACAATCAATTACAATGGTCATGAACTTAAAGTACCATTAAACTTTGATGATTACCTAACAGCTAAATATGGCGACTGGAAAGTTCCAGTTAAGGAATGGAACTGTAAAAAGGATGAAAAAACAATTTGCGCTTAACATCGTTTTATCATCCTTAATTATCATAATTTTACTCTATAACAAACTGATTTAAACTCAAATTAGATTCATTTAAGATAGATTCAATCTTTTTTAAATCTTTATCATTAAAATACTCTTTCCATTCACCAATTTTTCCGCTCCTGACAAATGAACCTGAAAACTTTTTTCTTCTGGATACAACCAATGCCCCACCTCTTTCTTCTTCCATTTGCTGAACACTTTTCTTTGAAGAGAACTCCATAGCCTTATGAATTAATTCCTCATCATATTTTAATCCCAAAAATCTAATCATTTCAGAAAAAGTATTAAATGGATCATTCATTAACTGCTCATAACTAAGCCATAAATTCGTATCCGGATATTGTTCTTTTAATTGCTTTTGATGATTATATACATTGATGAACCTTGGTAGTCTCTTTTCAATGATCTTTCTGGGATGTGTTACGAATTTTCCTCTTTTTTTATAGAAATAGAAATATGAAGAAATCAAATAATCCAATGGATTCCTGTATAATGAAATATTCTTATTCCATAGATGATGATCAATAAATTCATGAGTATGTATAATTGAAGGAATCTCCGTTGAAATCTTCTTTCTATTTTCAATTAGCTGCCCTAGATCTTTACTTTTTAATCTTCTTTCAGAACTGTGAAAAAAGAAATCATTTTGCATTTGATCATATGATACTTTTGAACCATCACCATATAAAGAGTTTAAATAATTACTCAGAAATAACAAACTATAAGTCGTCCCCGATTTCATTAAAGTATAAATCCACACACTATCTAACGACAAAGCCATTAATGCATTCTTTTTAATCTGATTAATAGCTTTTTTATCCCTACTTTTTAAAATTTTCATATCCCAATGTTAAATACTTAATCCAACCACTCTATTATTAATTCGTTAAAACTAGATACTAGAAGTAAGACTATGATCTCTATAGCTGTCAAAATCCGAAAATGGCATGTGAAACAGGCATTTTTACAGATCTAACAACAAATCACAACAATTAGGTATTGACCAAGTCTGGTGAGCAATATATTTTTGCTTTTATTAGATTTAATCTAAATAAAGCATCATGGATATAAAACAAAATTACGATTTATATTGTTTTAATTCTAAGAAATTAAAGCATAATGCTATGATTGAAGTAGATATTAAAACATATCATGGTCATATTTTCACCTGTAACAGATGTAATAAATTCCACTTTGAATTTAATCAGGTGGGAATTGACTTTGCGAAATTTGAAACTCTTATAGAATTTGGTAAATACTTGAATGACATTGATGCTGAATATATTTTAAAGCACAATGATGAAAACGGTTTTATAAGAAAGATTCATATTCCAATTTCCGGTACCTCACTAAAATTAGTTTTAGACTCAATGGACCTAACGGAATTAAGAACACTAGTTCAAACTTTTATTGAGGAATACAAAATCGAACTAAAACAAGCTGAGTTTATTAGTAAGCTTACTCATATTACAAAAGATCAACGAAACTGACTCTTTTAAATATATTTAACAAATAATTTCCTGTATGTTTTATAACATATTTTCTTTCTGATCATTAGATAGATACGTATGTTTTATAACATATATAATTTATTAACTACCACATTTATAATACATAGCAATTTTTTATTTTAAACAATAAGCAATACTTTTGCGCAAAAAGTAAACTCTACTATGGATATTAAAGAATTTGTAAATGGAAATTGGAACAATTCCATTGATGTAAGGGATTTTGTGAGAAAAAATATTACCCCTTATACAGGAACATATAGCTTTCTTGAAGGACCAACAGAAAAGACTAAGAAGCTATGGGAGATCTGTACTCAAGCCCTAAAAGAAGAAAGAGCTAATAATGGGATGCGTTCCGTTGACACAAATACAGTTTCTACTGTAGATTCTTTTTCAGCTGGGTATATTAATAAAGAAAGTGAGGTAATAGTTGGTTTACAAACTGATGAGTTACTAAAAAGAGCTATGAAGCCTTATGGTGGGTTTAAAGTGGTTCAAAAAGCTTTATCAGAACATGGATTAAAACCTTCTGCAATTGTAACCGAAGCTTTTGAAAAGTATACAAAAACTCATAACGATGGAGTTTTTGATGTCTACACTGATGAAATTAGAAAATTCAGATCTCTTGGATTTCTTACTGGTTTACCAGACAATTATGCCCGAGGCAGAATTATTGGAGATTACAGAAGAGTTGCTTTATACGGAATTAACCGAATAATAGAATCTAAAAAAGAAGATTTAAAAAACATAACAGGACCTATGTCTGATGAAACAATCAGACTTAGAGAAGAAGTTGCAGAACAAATCAAGGCACTTTACCAAATGATTGAAATGGGTAAGAAATACGATCTTGATTTATCACGTCCTGCACAAACTGGTAAAGAAGCAGTTCAATGGACCTACATGGCCTATCTTGCTGCAGTAAAAGAACAAGATGGTGCAGCAATGTCATTAGGAAGTGTTTCTTCATTCCTTGATATTTATATTGAAAGAGATCTTCAAGCTGGTATTATTAATGAACAGGAAGCTCAGGAATATATTGACCATTTTGTAATGAAGCTTCGTATGGTTCGTCATTTAAGAATGGAGGCCTACGAGCAGATCTTTGCTGGCGATCCAACATGGGTTACTGAAAGTATTGGTGGAATGTTGGTTGATGGTCGAAGCAAAGTGACTAAAACATCTTTCCGCTTCTTAAATACACTATACAATTTAGGACCATCTCCAGAGCCAAATATCACAATCCTTTGGAGTAATAATTTACCTCAAGGTTTTAAAGATTACTGTGCTAAAGTTTCTATTGATACTTCTTCTATCCAGTATGAAAATGATGACCTAATGCGTTGTCATCGAGACAGTGATGATTATGGAATTGCTTGTTGCGTATCATTTCAGGAGTTAGGAAAGCATATCCAGTTTTTTGGTGCACGTACTAATTTAGCCAAAACACTTCTTCTTGCCTTAAACTCCGGTCGTTGTGAGAATACTGGAACTCAAATGGTAGATGGAATACCATCAATGGCCAATGATGAGTATCTGGAATACGATAAAGTAATGGATAACTTTAAAATTGCCATGAAAGAAGTGGCTCGTGTGTACAATGAATCAATGAATATTATTCATTACATGCACGACAAATATTATTATGAGAAAGCACAAATGGCATTAATTGATACTAATCCCAGAATAAACCTTGCTTATGGTATTGCTGGCTTATCAATTGTTGCCGATTCACTTTCTGCAATTAAGCATGCTAAAGTTAAACCAATCAGAAACGAAGACGGATTAACTGTAGACTTTAATATTGAAGGCGACTTTCCTAAATATGGAAATGACGATGACAGGGTAGATTTAATTGCTCGTGATTTGGTGAGTCATTTTAGTAATGAATTAAGTGCTCTACCGGTATATAAAAATGCCAACCCAACATTATCTGTATTAACAATTACTTCGAATGTTGTGTATGGTAAAAAAACAGGAGCTACTCCTGATGGAAGAGCAAAAGGAATTCCATTTGCACCGGGCGCAAACCCTATGCACGGTAGAGATACACATGGAGCTATTGCATCATTAAACTCAGTCGCTAAAATCGATTACAAAGATTCTCAGGATGGTATTTCAAATACATTCTCAATTGTACCAAAATCACTAGGTTCAAATGAAGAAGAGAGAATAAATAACCTTGTTGCTGCTTTAGATGGATATTTCATGAAAAATGCACAGCACCTGAACGTAAATGTTCTAAACAGAGAGTTATTAAAAGATGCCATGGAAAATCCTGAAAACTATCCACAATTAACAATCAGAGTATCAGGATATGCAGTTAACTTTATTAGATTAAGCAGAGAACAACAGCAGGAAGTATTGTCAAGATCTTTCCATGACTCAATGTAAAACTAGAGATTATTAGAATATAGACGTGAGATAAGAGACTATTTACATGATGTTTTTTCTTTACATTTCTTCTTTATTCTAATTATCACAATGATATTTAATAAAATACAAAAAACAAAAGTAGAGAGTCCTACTTTTGTTTTTTTCTATTATCTAATGTCTATTATCTCATATCTTAATGTCTGATATATTAAAAGTTCACTCCATAGAATCATTTGGAACTCATGATGGTCCGGGAATCAGAATGGTTATCTTTTTACAAGGATGCAATTTGAAATGCCTGTATTGTCATAATCCTGATACGATACCCAATAAGTCAGGACTTGAATACAGCATAGAGGATCTGGTTAAAAGAGCCGAAAATATGAAACCCTATTTTGGCAAATTAGGAGGAGTAACTGTTTCAGGAGGAGAACCTTTATTACAAAGCAAAGCATTATTAGCCTTATTTAAAGCATTAAAAGGAAAAGAGATTCATACAAATATTGACACAAATGGTTCTGTTTTCAATGCGAATGTAAAGGATCTTTTAGATCATTATGCTGACCTGGTAATGATTGACATCAAGCATACTAATGAAGATGGATTTCATTATTTAACAGGAGCTAAAAATCTGGCTAAAAATATGGAAATTATTGAGCATCGCGAAAATTCAAAAAAGCCGTTCTGGTTACGCTATGTTTTAATTCCTGGAATAACTGATGATCCTGAAGAGCTCGAACTACTGGGTAAAACATTTAAGCGCTTTAACTATCTGGAAAAAATAGAAATTCAACCCTATCATAAATTAGGAACTCATAAGTGGGAAGCATTAGGTGAAGAGTATAAATTAAATCATGCAGTTGAAAATACTCCAGAGCAGCTGGAAAAAGTAAAAAATATACTGACTCCCTATTTTAAAGAAGTAAAAATCAATTAGTAATACAATGACAACGAATTAAAGTCGCATCCCGTATTGTACAAAAACACCAGTAACTAAAATTTTTTGAGATAATTAAAACACCATGTCTTAGATCTATTATCTCTAATCTAATAATCTAATAAAAATGAGCTTATTTACACCTCCTGAAATCATTAAAATTGCAGGTCAGTCTGCAATGCAAAAAGATAAATATTCAGTTAAAAAAATATTGACTTTAGCATTTATGGCAGGAGCCTATATTGCATTTGGAGGTCTACTTTCTATTTTATTGGCCGGAGGTATGCCTGAAATTACAGCTAAAAATCCAGGCATCACCAAATTTGTTTTTGGTGCAGCCTTCCCTGTTGGACTTATGATGGTTGTAATGGCAGGTGCAGAGCTTTTTACTGGCAACAATGCCTATTTTATGCCTAATGTATTAAGCAAAAAGCAAAAATGGACAGCACCTCTGCGAAACTGGAGTTTAGTTTACATCGGAAATTTCTTTGGAGCTATATTTGTTGCTTATTTTCTGACTCACTTGACTCAAGTTGTAGGCACTGAACCCTGGACCAAGACTATATACAGCATTGCAGAAGCAAAAACTTCAAATCCATTTTATAAAACTTTCTTAAAAGGAATTGGGGCAAATTGGTTGGTATGCCTTGCTCTATGGATGGGAATGTCGGCACAACATACCAGTGGTAAAATATTAGGCATTTGGTGGCCAGTAATGACATTTGTAGCTTTAGGTTTTGAACACTCTATTGCCAATATGTTCTTTATTCCACTGGCAATTTTTGAAGGTGCTAACATTTCATGGACCTCATTTATTATCGACAATTTAATTCCTGCTACGCTTGGGAATATTGTTGGTGGAGCATTTTTCGTTGGTACATTGTACTGGTATGCTTATGAAAAATTATCATCATAAATCCATAATGCTTTTAAATTTCAGGTATAAAGAAGCTTAAAAAACAGAAAAGTATTCTTATACCTATATCGTACAAACCAAAATTTCCTATTTTTACAGGAAATTCTATTTCAATGAACAACGCTGATATACAATCTTCACTCGACCAATTATCAACCCTCTTAAAAGGAGATGTTTCATATGACAAAACATATTTAGCACAATATGCTACTGATGCATCTGCTTATAGAGAAAAACCGATAGGTGTTGTTTGGCCACGTGATATTGCAGATTTAGATCTAATTGTTGAGTTTGCTCACAAAAATAAAATTGCAATAATACCAAGGGGTGCAGGTACATCATTGGCCGGGCAGGTTGTAGGTAATGATTTAGTGGTTAATACCTCTAAATACATGAACCGTATCATTGAATTAAACACTGAAGAAAACTGGATTTTGGTTGAGCCCGGTGTTGTTCTTGATGAACTTAACAAATATCTTGAACCTCACGGTTTATTTTTTGGCCCTGAGACATCCACTTCAAGCAGATGTACGATTGGAGGTATGGTTGGTAATAACTCCTGTGGATCTCACTCGCTTATTTATGGTAGCACACGAGATCATTTATTAGAAGTACATGGATATTTAGGTAATGGTGATGATGTTTCTTTTAAGGCTCTGGATAAAAATGAGTATCGATTAAAATGCAAATTAGACTCACTAGAGGGAGACATCTATCGTGAAGTTGATGAGATTCTAGGCAACGCTGAACACATTAAAGAAATTCATAAAGAATATCCTCATAAAGATATTAAAAGAAGAAATACAGGATATGCTCTTGATATCCTGGCAAACATGCAGCCATTTAGCGAAAATGGTGAATCTTTTAATATGAGTAAACTTATTGCCGGATCAGAAGGTACTTTAATGGTTATTAGCAAGATTAAACTCAATCTTGTACCTGTTCCTCCAAAGCATAAAGCACTACTCTGTGCTCACTTTAAAACCCTCAAGGAATCTCTTGAAGCGAATATTCTTGCGTTAAATCACAAACCAAGAGCGATAGAATTAATTGATGATAAAATTATTGATCTTGCAGGTAAAAGTGCAGCTCAACAAAGCAACCGCTTTTTTATTACTGGTAAACCTGAAGGCATTTTAGTTATTGAATTTGCAGAGGAGGATGAGAATATTCTGAATGAAAAGATTGAAAAACTCAAAGCTGACTTTGAAAAAAACGAAATGGGTTTTGCCTTTCCTGTTGTTGATGCTAAAAATATCAATAGAGTTTGGGCATTAAGAAAAGCCGGTCTGGGTGTACTATCAAACATGAAGGGAGATGATCTTCCTGTGGCTGTAATTGAAGATACAGCCCTACATCCTAAAGATTTACCAGCTTACGCAAATGACATTAAAGATCTTTTAGCTTCTTTCAATAAGGATTGTGTTTTTTATGCTCACGTTGGAACCGGAGAACTGCATCTTCGTCCGGTTTTAAACCTGAAAGATCCACAAGATGTTATTCTTTTTAGAAAAATAGCTAAGGAAACAGCTTTTCTTGTAAAGAAATATAATGGCTCACTAAGTGGCGAACATGGTGACGGTCGACTGCGTGGAGAGTTTATTCCATTCATGGTAGGCGATATAAATTATAAGCTGTTACTAAGAATAAAAAAAGCTTTTGACCCGGAAAACCTTCTAAATCCGGATAAGATAGTAAACACTCCACCTATGAACACCTCTTTGAGGTATAGACTTCCTAACACTGAAAAAGTTTTCAGAACTGTTTTTAATTGGGATGACACTGAAGGAATTGTAAGAGCTACTGAGAAATGCTCTGGTTCAGGAGACTGCTTAAAATCAGAAATCATTGGAGGCACCATGTGTCCTAGTTACATGGCATCTCGTGATGAAAAATTATCAACAAGAGGACGAGCTAATGTTTTACGTGAATATTTTACAGGCACATTAGATGCTGATAATTTATACCTTGAAGAAGTATATGATGTTTTAAGCATGTGTTTATCATGTAAAGCATGTAAATCAGAATGCCCTTCAGGTGTAGATATAGCAAAACTAAAGGCGGAGTTCTTACAACATTATTACAACCAAAAAGGAACACCAACAAGTGCTTTAACAGTAGGTTACTCACCAGCTATCAACAGATTATTTTCATACACACCCTGGATCTACAATTTTGCAGTAGGAACTCCTGGTCTAAATTCTTTATTGAAGAATATGCTGGGCTTCACTACAAAACGAGACCTTCCTATGATGTCAAACAGAACATTAAAAACATGGGCTAAATGGCATAAGAAGGCAGCAGCTAAACACAGAACAGTTTATCTTTTTGCAGATGAGTTTACAAACTATCTTGAAAGTGATTTAGGTATTAAGACGATACTCTTGTTAGAAAAACTGGGATATAGAGTGGTAGTTCCTCAGCATGTACATAGTGGAAGAACTTATATTTCGAAAGGACTATTGAAAAAGGCCAGACGAATAGCAAATAAAAACGTTGAACTTTTATCGCCAATGATTTCTTCATTAAGTCCATTAGTTGGAATCGAACCTTCAGGTGTACTTACTTTTAGAGATGAGTATATAAATCTTGTTAAGGAGGAATTAAAAGATGACGCTCAGAAAATCAAAAGAAACACTTTTACAGTTGAAGAATTTCTGGCAAATGAAATGAATAAGGGACGTATCAGCAGGGATAGCTTTACCAAAGAAACAAAGGAAATCAAGTTTCATGGCCATTGCTATCAGAAAGCACTTTCTTCAACTAAATACGTTCAACAAGTACTTTCATTTCCTGAAAATTACAGTGCTATTGAGATTGAATCAGGATGTTGTGGGATGGCTGGCTCCTTTGGATATGAAAAGAAATCATATAATCTTTCAATGAAGATTGCCGAGATTAAATTACTTCCGGAGGTAAGAAAGACTGAAGCATCTACATTAATTGCTGCATCAGGAACATCTTGCAGACACCAAATTAAAGATGGTACCGGAAGAGATGCTCAACATCCAATTGAAATATTATATGAAGCATTGATTTAAACCAGTTCTACAATTGGTTTAAATCCCATAACAATAATGTCATCAACCTGCTCATGGTCTCCCATCCATTCTTCCAGTTTTTGATGAAGAATGGCTTTTTGATCATCTGCAGGTAATTTATGTATATTCAACAACAAATGTCTAAATCGTCGGTATTTAAATTTCTTGCCTTCACTACCTCCAAACTGATCCACATATCCATCCGAGAAAATATAGAAAGTATCATTGGGTTCTATACTAAGTTCATTCTTTGAATAATGCAGTTCGCTATTTGACAAATAACCAATAGCAAAACGATCTCCACGGTAAACAAATATCTCGTTATTTCTAACTAAATAAAGCGGATTATATGCACCTGCATAAGTAAGCTTTCTGTTTTTCTTATCTATCACACATAAAGCGATATCCATTCCATCATTAACAGCTTGCTTTCTATTCTCCACATTTTCTGCATCTTTTCGAAATGTAGTTATAACTTCCTGACTTAATCGATCTAAAATCAGGGCAGGACAATCAATATCTGAAGTTGTTACAATACTCTTAAGCATATCATACGCAATAATAGACATAAAAGCACCAGGAACTCCATGACCAGTACAATCTACTGCTGCTACAAATAACTTATCTCCATTATCATAAAACCAATAAAAATCACCACTTACCAAATCTTTTGGTCTGTAATAAATAAAAGAATCAGGCAGAGCAGATTTTATTTTCTTTTCATCCGGCAATATCGACTCCTGAATTCTTTTTGCATAATAAATACTATCCGTTAAGCTTTGGTTTATCTTTGAAAGCATTTCTTTTTGCGCCTCAATTTTCTTCTTATCTGAAGCTTTTTCTTCAAGAGATTTATATGCGTTTTTATAATGTCTGATTCGATAATTAATAATCGATTGAACTAAAAATATCAGTGCAATTAAATAAAATGCATATGCATAATTCGACATCCAAATTGGAGGAGTAATCTTTATCACTATGCTAATTGGATCTTCTGTCCATTCATATTCACTATTTGCACCTTTAATATGCAAGGTATATTGACCTGAAGGTAAATCAGAGAAATCAACCTCATTTTCAACAGAAATAGGTCTCCAATCATCATCAAAGCCTTCCAGATAGACCTGGAATTTATTCCTCAATGGTTCAGTGAATTCCAATACTGCAAAACGAACTTTAAAATTTGAACTTTTTCTGTATTTCAAGAAGATTTCTTTTTCATCCCCCCTGAATTCCTCAATCTTCTTACCCTTATGGTATAATTCCATTGAAGTAATTACAACGTTAGGCTTTATTCTTCCCAGATGAAGTGAATCAGTATTCAAGTGTGCAATACCTCCAACACCACCAAAATATAATAATCCGGAATCATCTCTGGCAGTAGCATTTCTATTAAAAACATAGGCAGGCAATCCATCCTTTACATCAAAATTAAATATCATATCATCCTTATCAATCAATGATATTCCTCTATTTGTTCCGAGCCAGATGCCTGAGTTTTTATCATAAACAATGCTATTAACCATATCATTGGCCATGCCATCCATATGAGAGAAAAATCGCAGTTTTTGATTGATTTTATCAAAAACAATAACACCCGCATTTGTACCAAACCAAATCTCTCTGTTTTCATCTTCAGTAATAGACAACACCGCGTTTCCACTATAAAAAGATGCTGAATCATTTATATTTTTTAGATTTTCAAAACCTACAAAGGATTCTTTTTTACGATCAATAAAATTCACTCCTTTATTAGTTCCAATCCACAAAATGCCTTCTGAATCATTAAACAGAGTATTTACCTCATCACCACACAAACTCTTATCTTGATTTGCTTCGGCAAAATAATTTGTGACCTGCAAACCATCATACCTGTATAATCCAAATTGAGTCCCAAACCAAATATTACCCCTATAGTCTTCTTGTATAGTATTTATTGCATTTTGTTTTAAAAGAGTCGATACCTCACTATCGCTTGAATATGAAAACGGAGATATTGTACCCCTTTCCTTATAATATACATAAATCCCATTAGCAGTTCCAATCCAAAGTCTGTTCTTAGAGTCTTCACACATACTTAAAACAATATCTTTGTTTACTGTGTAAAGAGAATAATTAACAGGGTAATTATAAATATCTTCAGTTTCTTTATCTATTATTTTAATTCCTTTATCTGCTGTCCCTAACCATATTTTTCCACTATCATCAATATGAATAGCCCTAACATCAACACCTTTTAATTCATCCAATTTTCCATTTTCACCTCTTAGAGTTTTAAATCGTTTGGGCTTAAAATCAACTTTTAATAAACCATTATATTTTGTTCCAATCCACAACAAACCGGATTTATCCTCTGTAATAGAAGTAATATACTTATCGGAAATAAAGTTAGTAGGTTTATTGTATATATCTGAAGAATTATAGTATAACAGATCTTGAACAGGATCATAATTCAAAATACGAATACCATTTGTAGTACCCATAAATATTCTTCCAGAAGAATGTTTAACTGCACATTGAATACTATTTTGGCTATCGCCTGATAAATTGATACGTTTTAATGCATACTGGCCAGAGCTTAGAGAAGAAAGACCATAGACACCTCCACTTCCTGCGACTAAAGTAGCTTGATTTGATATCGGCAAAATTGTAGTAACAGTTCCTAAGGATTTAGATAGGTTCTCTGAAAAATTATCGAGTTGAATTCTTTCATACAATTTTTCTTTTTTATTAAACTGAGAAATCCCTTCATTTGTTCCTATCCATACATAAGATGAAGAGTTTATTAATATAGGAACATTATAATTAACATGATGCTTGAAGATATTACTGTATAGGCTATATTTTACTATACTGTTTGAATTTCGATCAAAGTTTATCAGAAAATTATCGGTCTTTATCCATAATGTTGAATCATGATCAAAACTTAATCCCAACACATTATCTTCGGGCATTAATACTCCATTTTTACCTTCTGAAGTATACGCTGTAAATTCTTCTGTTTTTCTATCCCACTTGTTTAATCCATTTCCAATGGTCCCTATCCATAAATCTCCATTCGAATCTTCTGTAATACATTGAATATAATTACCGGAAATGGAATTGGGCTTACCTACTTCATGCCTGAATATATCGAATGAATAACCATCATAGCGATTTAATCCATCCATAGTTCCTACCCACAGAAATCCCTTACTATCCTGATAAATACTAGTAATAGAATTCCCTGACAATCCGTCTTGTACAGTTAAAGAAGTTAAAGTTGCTTCTAATTCACTGCCTGAGGCTTGAACAATACTAAAATTACTAATACAGAACAGAATTATAAATAAAATATAATTACTGAATTTAGCTCTATAACCTGTTGAAATAATAGCTCCCATATTAGTGGCTAAAAGTAATAATTCAAATCTACAATATTCAAGCTTTAAATTAAAAACAACTTTAATTTTTAAAATTTCATTTAAAATTAACAGTATACCATTATTGACAATGGTTTAACTTTAATCTTATATTTTATTTTAAATTAGCCTTTTCCATAAACCATGAAAGGTTCTGAGACTTTGGACGTTCAATTGGCAAACCATATAATCTGTCCCATATTAACTGAGTCAAAACTCCAAGTGCCCTGGAAACTCCAAATAAAACAGTATATATTGGAAATTCAGTTATTCCATAACTAGTTAACAGCGAACCTGAGATAGCATCTACATTTGGCCACGGATTTTTCACCTTTCCTGTTTCGGCCAATACATCAGGAACTACATTGTAAATCTTTCTTACTAAAGAAATATACGGTGCATCAGGAATATATTTATTAGCAAAATCAAGTTGAACCTGAAAACGAGGGTCCGTTTTTCGTAAAACAGCATGTCCATAACCAGGTATTACTTGTCCTTTGCTTAAAGTTTCTTTAGCATATTCTCTAATTTGATCTTCAGTAGGATCTTCACAACCTATTTCGCGTTTCATTTTGTTTAACCAATGCATTACATCCTGGTTAGCCATACCATGAAGAGGCCCAGCTAAACCATTCATCCCTGCAGAGAAACTATAATAAGGATTTGATAATGCAGATCCTACAAGGTGGGTGGCATGTGCTGAAACATTTCCTCCTTCATGATCAGAGTGTATCAATAAATACAGACGCATCAATCTTTTAACTTCCTCACTATCGTGCCCCATCATATGAGCTAAGTTACCAGCCCAATCTAAAGAAGGATCAATAGGAATATGATTTCCCTGATGAAAAACTCTTCGATATATATACGCAGCAATAATAGGAAGCCTAGATATTAAGTCCATAACACCTTCATAAGTTGGATCCCAATAATCCTTCTTATCCATTCCTACCAAATAGGCTTTTCTAAATTGTGATTGAGTTGACATTGCCAGAATAGCAGTATTAAACTGAATCATAGGGTGAGCATCTTTTGGTAATGCTTCAATCACATCAAAAACATGTGATGGAATTCCCTGAGCTCTTTTAGCCCATTGCTCACTAATATATCTTACATCATCAGCGGTTGGAAGCTCACCTGTTAACATCAGGTAAAAAATGCCTTCAGGAAGAGGTTCTCCATCCTCATGAATTTTTGGTAATACATCTTTTAGTTCAGGAATAGAATATCCTCTAAAACGAATTCCTTCTTCAGGATCTAATTTTGAAGTACAGGTTAACAAACTAACCATTCCTTTCATACCGGTTAACACCTGTGCCATGGTAACATCCTGTATCTTTACATCCCCATGTTCTTTAACCAATTTTCTTACTTTTTCAGCTTTAGGTATGGCTATTTGCAGTAATTTTTCTTTTATGTAGTCCATAGATTTGTTTATTTGATTCTTATAAATATAACAAATTAAAAACAGGAAAACATCATTTTTGTTTAATCAAAAAAGGGTATCACTAGGACACCCTTCAAATAAAAATATTAAAAATTAGAATTTCTGTGAATTATAGACTACTTAACAACTGAAATAACTGACTATTTTTTTACCATTTGGTTAATAACGGCCTTCAAAACTGATAAAAAGATTATTACTTACTGCACTGAAAATTTATAAACAGATATTGTATGATATACACTATCAGGATCTAAAGTAATTGCAGGAAAAGATGCTTGATTTGGCGCATCAGGAAAATGCTGTGTTTCCAGACAAAATGCTGTTCTAAAATCATCTTTCACACCACTCTTAAAAACATTCATTGACTGCATAAAATTTCCACTATAAAACTGTAATCCCGGTTCAACAGTGTACACATCCATTTGAACTCCTGAAATATCTCCTATTACACTTGCAATCAAGTTCAATGAATCATCAGACTTTTGATTTAGAACATAGTTATGATCATATCCTTTACCAAATTTTAATTGCTCACTTAATATTGTATCCAATCTGGAACCAATTGATGTTAGTGTTCTAAAATCAAAAGGCGTATTTTCAACATTAGTCAACTCTCCTGTAGGAATTAAGGTTTCATCAACCGGAGTATACTTATCTGCATCAATCATTAGTTTATGATTAAGAATAGCACCACTACCTTCTCCATTTAAATTAAAAAATGCATGATTTGTAAGGTTAACAGGAGTTCTCTTATCTGTTTGAGCATGATATGAAATCTGTAAACCATTATCGGAAGTTAACAAGTACTCTACTTCTGTGCTAAGATTTCCTGGAAATCCTTCACTCCCATCTTTAGAAAGATAATTAAGAATTAACGACGAATCGTTGACTTGTTTTACATCCCAGACTACATCCTGAAAACCTTTGACTCCACCGTGTAAGGTATTAACTCCATTATTTGTTGGTAAACTATATTCAGCACCATCCAAAGCAAACTTGCCATTAGCAATTCTATTTCCTACCCGACCAATTAAGGCTCCAAAATATGGCTCAGTTGAATTTTGATAATCGTCAACAGATTTAAAACCAACAACAACATCTATTAAATTTCCCTTATTATCCGGAACCCATAGTCCTACAACTCGTCCTCCGTAATTGGTTATGGCGACTTTTAATCCATTATTATTCTTTAACCAATATAAATCAGTTAATTTTCCATCAATTTCTTTCTGAAAATTTTCTTTTGTAAGATTACATTTATCTTCCTTGATCTCTTTCTTCTTTTCTGTTTTAACTTGACAACCAATTGTCAACATCAGGCTCAGAAGCATCAATAAACTAAAATTCTTTCTCATAATACTAATTAAAATTTGGGGTGGATAAGTTCTTAATTCCTGCAGTATTTTCCTCAACAACAGGCCAACCATCAATCCAATTTATTTTATCCAACATTAAAACCCGTCCGGAAGGATTGTTTACATCAACAGCATGATACAAAACCCAATCGTTACCATCATTATCTGATACAATTTCTGAATTATGTCCAGTACCAACAAAACGTTCGTTTTTATGAATCAGAATCTCATGATGATTGTCCATCATTGATTGTCCCTTCTTATCCAAATATGGTCCCTGTAATTCTTCGGACCTACCAACAACAGTAGTATAGGTACTATTTACACCTTCGCAACAAGTTCCGGTTGATGCAAACATATAATAGTAACCATCTCTTTTATGAATATAAGTTCCTTCATAAGCTGTTCCTGCAATTTGCATTCTCTCAGCGCCTGGTTTCAAACTCAGGCCATCTTCAGATAATTCTATAGCATAAATACCTCTAAAGCTTCCCCAGAAAAGATATTTAGTTCCGTTATCCTCAATATAAAAAGGATCAATAGAGTTTTGAACGTCAATCTCGTTACTCCTAAAAAGCTTTCCCTGATCAGTAAAAGGCCCTTCAGGTTTATCACTTGTTGCCACGCCAATACCACAAGTCCATTCTCCTCCCCAAACCGACATTGAATAATACATTACATATTTACCATCAATCAAATTGATATCAGGAGCCCATATTCCCCCATTAGGCTCAAAATTTGGACGTGTTTCATCTGTAAATGCAGTTCCCTTAAAGTTCCAATTTATTAGATCGCTTGATTTATAAATAGGTACATTATGAATATCCTCTGTAGCATACAGATAAAAATTTCCATCTTCTGCCTTAACAATTGTTGGATCCGGAAGACTTCTGTTAATGACCGGATTATTATACAATGGCGTTTCATCAACTTTGGACTCCTTACTACAATTTGAACACCCAATGACAGCTGTACCTAAAAACAAATAGAACAATAAGTTTCTCATATCTTTAACATTTTACTTTTTCATAAATTTCTCAGCACTTCCTGTACTTAACAGTTCCCATAATGAAGCAACAGTCCAACCCGGAGCAAAATAGTTATTATAGAATCCCTTACCATTTTTACCATAATCCCAGTTTGTATGTTGAACAACCTCTGGATAGTAACCAACTCGCTTGATACCACACATATGTCCTTCATAAGGTAATAATTGCATCATACTGGTTTTAATAACATCGGCAAAAGCACTAAAACGCGGCTCATCTGTTGATTTATCTAACCACGATAAAACATCAACTAATTCAAATATAAATACATCAATGTGATTGTTTTCTACGGATACATTTCCCCAACCTCTGGATTTCAACCCTATATCGCCTAACATCTGGCCCTGGGCAAACGGAACATCCCAGGTATAATACCACGAAAGAGCAAAATAAGCAGCAGTTTTAGCCAACTCTGTATATTTTGCCTGCTCTTTACCTTTTGTTGCCAATGCTAAATAATACATTGCTGTTGAAGCATATAAAGAAGCTTCCTTATCTTCGCAATTAGCATCTAAAGTCGAAGAAAAATAATCTGATTTGGAGATAATTTCAGATTCTAAGTAGTTTCCTGTCTTTTTCGCACTCTCCAGATAGGTTTTATTTTTAAAGTATTTAGAAGCCATTACTAAAGGTAATGTTGCAGAAGGAGTACTTCCTCCACTGGCATCTATTACTTTTCCATTTTTATCAAACTTACGAGGAAAACTACCATCACTATTTTGGATAGCCATAAAATTAGCTAACAATGTTTTTATGCGTGCTTCCCATTCAGGGTGCTTACGTCCTTGAGATAATTCATATTTCAAGTAGTGCATAATAGCATAAATACCTTCAGACTGGCGACGGATACTATACACATTTGGTTCTTCATTATGATCAAAATGAACGAATTCTCTGAAATATCCCGTTGTTGTAAATCCATTAGCCAGATAACTTTCAAAGATCTTATTCGCATTGTCTTTCATCTGATCCAGACCTTTTTCTTCAGCGTATTCTAATGCGAAATAAGCATTTAACAATACCCTTCCGATAAAACCTATTTCAGCACCACCATTGTTAGAACAATCATAAGTTAACAGGTGAATACCAGAATAATAGTTAAGGTCTTTTTTTTCAGTGTATCCTTCGTCAAAAAAGTTTGACAAAGTCTTCTTTACAAAATCAAAATCATAATCCAGTTTTACTGATTTAGGTTGAAAGCTATCGTATGAATAACTCCAGATCTTAGCTACAAAATCTGAATAATCATTTGCGCTACCTTTGTTTACTTTCCACGTTAAGGTTTTCGTTTGCCCCTTCTCTAACTTTTCAAATGCAGTAACAGATGGTGCCAATGTTAATTTACGAATATAAGTTTTTGGATTCTCCTGATAAGGAAAGCCAAAAGACAACCATGTTTTACCATCCATATTTTCAAAGCCAGTAAAGCCTATATCACTTGGCCCTGAAAGAATAACTTCTCCGGCATGAATAGCACTGTAAGCAGCTTTCTCTATTTTACTACTTCTTATAACTGAATAATACTCTCCACTCTTTTCATTAAACACACCTGTTAATGGAGTACTCAATCTATCTTCTCTTACCATCCAGCTATCACTGGTATGAAAAGATGGTGCTTCTTTAGGAGACCTTAAATTCCTGCGATACCAAAATCCTGGCATTAAGAATTGACAATCTTCATGATTAAAGTCTCCAGCCTGAACACTTTGCTTAAAGTTAAAATATATATCCTCTAAGGCTTTGATGGTAATTATATAGGTTTGCTCATCTGCATCTTCCTTAACTACAGCATTTACCTCTACAGGTATTTTTGTTGTACAGGAATATTCAACACCTTCACCATTTCTGCTTACATCCAACATATAAGTATCTGCATTATTTCCAGGCGTTTTCAATTCCATCCACGCTTTTAATTCTTGCCCCAGGGACATTTGTGCGAATGAAGTAAATATACCCAATGCTAAAAATGCTTTTGTTAATTTACTATTCATATCTTTTATTTTAATTTCGTCAACTTCTTAATACTAGCTCACTACCCTGATGCATAGTATTACACCATGCATTAGAATTCTACTCACCACTATTTACAATTCATCAATTCTATCTTTGAACAATAAGGCCTGCTTAACAATGTTCCGTCATAACCAAACAGTACAATAGATATTCATGACTTAATCTATTTTGTTTTTAATACCGGGGTTATATAATCTGGTTCAATAGTCATCACATCCTCACCTCCAACATTTTCAAATACTACTTTTGAAATATACATATGTCGAGGATGGATTGACGTTTTGCTGTTGTGAGCATGAAATACTTTTCTCAGGTTCCCATCTTTATCTGTAAACATGGCACTATGACCAACCCCCACAAGATCCCCAGGCATTTGTAAAATCGGATTATTCTCATATTTCACCCAAGGCCCTATAATATCAGTAGCTTTAGCCACACCAACACCATAAAACTGACTCTCATAGCTATTGGCAGAATAGGTCATATAATAAGTTCCATTGTGTTTTGTGATAAATGAACCTTCGTTAACTCTTGGCCAAACTTCCTCCCATTGTTGAGATACATGAAGGCATTTGGTCATAGTTTCCTCTTTTATTGTTTCTAAATCATTTTCCATTTCAGCAATCCAGATGTTATTGCCATCATTGAATCGTACAAAACTTAGATATGGAGTGCTATCATCATCGATAAACAATGAGTTATCAATACACTTTTCGCTTTCGATCATTGGCTTTAATACATCTTGCTTAAAAGGACCAAAGGGACTATCGCTTGTTGCTACACAGATATGTTCATCGGCCGAATAATACATATAAAACTTACCATTTACATGATAAACTTCCGGAGCCCAAAACCATCTGTCAGCCCACACATCATTTTTATTTAATGCCAATCCATATTTTGCTTCTTCAGGTACCCGCCATGTTAATAAGTCATCTGACACATAAACAGCAATACCATTACCAGAATATGTTCCATACGCATAATAGGTACCTTCCCATAACAAAATAAAAGGATCAGCAAGTGGTACTTTTAATGCCTCTGATTCTATATTATCATCTGTTGGTTTATTATCATCTTTTGTACAGGATGAAGTATTTACAAGGATTAAGGCAACTAATAAGGTTAATAATATCCTTTTCATATGTTTAAATTTGCTTTTAATTGCCATATGGAACTCGCCAATTTAGTCATTCTCAAATGTGAGAACTCTTGCTCAGGGCTCGTTTCATATCTAAATTTTGTTTTTAACGATCTCATATCCTGGATCTTTTCAAGAACTTGAAATCTCGATTATAATTTATTTAAAACGATATAGAGTTTACTTTTCTATTCCAAAATGATCCACTAAACTATCATATTCTTTTTTTGAGATGGTTATCATACAACCATGTCGAACACTTGCAGGTAAACTATATTTATCCCAATCGTGATAAAAAGTATATCCAGAAGCCTGATACCAGGGGCCATTCATATTATCAGCTATTGAAAGTCCATAAGACACTCCCGGGTATTGCTCATAATACATATACCAAATTTTTCCATCAGGTGAAGGAATTAACATAGGAGCTTCCCTGAAATTAGGACTTATCGATTCCTTTGGTTCAGAATATGGTCCAAGTAAAGAAGGAGCTTTTGATATTCGAATCGTTTTTCCGGTTGTCCAATATAGTGTTGGATAAGTTTCATCTTTTAAAATAGCAAAATAGCTCTCCCCTATCTTCCTTATAAAAACATCAATAGTTCCCATATCCCAATCAAATAAACGGGTTGGATGCTCCGAAAATGTTTTTAAATCTTTTGAAAGAGCATATAACGTACGTTGACTTGCCCAATAATCTTCACCACCTTCTTTATGAGGGGTGTGCCAGGTAACTACGTATTGCTTCGAATCCAGATCAAAGAAAATTTTGGGAGCTCCAATACGTTGCAATGCATAAGAGTAATCGGGAGTACTTTTTAAATTTGGAGTATAGGTGCTGTATTTTTCCCACTTTATTAAATCTTCAGATACCCAAAAGTTAATCACTGGTGAAGCATCACTGCTATTTCCGGCTATATAATATCTACCGTCATGTCCTTTACAAATATCAGGATGACCATGATACTCATCAAAAATCCGTTCTTTATTATTAAGGGAATACCAATGCAATCCATCTAAACTAACGGAATAGTATAATCTACCATAGTCTTCATGAGTCATGTGAGCAAATAAATATGCCTGATTTACCGCTTCTTCAGGACTCTTAACCTGACCGGGAGGATCTGGTTGCTGTGCATTTAAATTACATCCTATGTCTAAAAAAATGAGAATAAGAAAGCAAGTATTCAAACACACTAACCTTATTGAAAAACTATTATAATTCATAATTAACTAATTGAAGTTCCATATGATATCAGTTTCTTATTGATTTAAGGTTTAAATCAATTTATTATTAAGCGCTATCAAAACAGATTTGTATTATAGATAAAGCTAATCTACTTTTCAAAATTGCATAACACCCTTTGCTCTAACACACTAATCAAATAAAGATTAACAAAATACCTATCCAATTTATGATTTATAAGTATGTAAGAAATGGAGAAGACTGTTTGAAATAAGTAACAACAGTCTTCTCACAAAAAATATACTTAATTAAAAATTTAATTGGATCTCAGGTAATTAATACATTGGATTTTGATCCAAATTTGGATTGTTATCCACTTCTGTTTGAGGGATAGGTAGTCTACTTGATTTACCTACTACAAAATTACTGAAGTCAGGATCACGACCAATCAATTCATTTAACCCTTCTGTTGTATCCCATAGGTTCCATCTCTTCAAATCAGCCCAGCGTACACCTTCCAAACAAAGCTCAAGTGAACGTTCCATTTGTAAACGCTTCAAAAAGGCATCTTTTGAATCTACAACTGAAGAATAAAGAGTACTGTTTTCCAATGTTGGTAAACCTGCTCTTTCGCGAACACGATCAACAAGCTCTACAGCTAAAGCAGGAGGTGTACCTCCACCTAATTCTGCTAAACACTCAGCATACAACAATAGTACATCAGCATAACGTATCACTCTAAAGTTAATCGGAGAATAATAATCTTCATGATCACGGTAATAATCACCTTGATATTTTCTGAAGAAACAATCACTTCCCCAACCTGACTGCCAGTCGCGACCATAGATTTTCTCTCCAGGATAATCTGTTTGAATCTCAGGATAAAATATACTGGCTCTCAAACGAGGATCAATCTCTCCATCAACTGTAGCCTCTTTTTTAAATTCATCTACTAACCATCTTCTTGGTTGTCCATCACACCAGCCAATACCACGTGGCGCAAAAAACTGAGCACGATTTGATCCTACATTCTGATTTGGTTCGTCACCATCACCACTTGGGTTAATATCTGAAAACTGAATTTCAAAAACTGATTCTACATTATTTTCAGTTGTATGCATAAAGTTATCCTTGAAATTAGAAACCAAACCATAGTATTGTGCACCATCGCCTTCAACTAACCATGATAAAGCATCTTTAGCATCTTGCCATTCATGCATTTGCATATGTACTTTTCCAAGTAATGCTAAAGCAGCACCTTTGGTTGGTCTTCCTAAATTACTATCATCCCACTGATCAGGCAGACTACTTACAGCATCATTAAGGTCAAGTTTTATTTGAGCAAACACTTCTTCTTCTGTACTTTGTTCTGGTACATCATCAGGATTCGACGCATTTAACACTAATGGGGCATTATCAAACATAATTGCCAAATTATAATAATAGAATGCTCTTAAGAATTTTGCCTGTCCCAGAATTCTAGCCTTATCTGTCTCGTTTGTAAATTCAATGTCAGGAACAAAGTCTAACACCTGATTACAACGGAAAATAGCTTTATAATGATCACGCCACATCCATGCATTACCTTCCCAAAAATTATAATTGAAGTAAATAAAACGAGTCCATTCTTTTAACTCATTCCATGGACTGGCACTATAACCTTCATCCGAAGTCAAGTCATATCTAAAGTAGATCCAACGAGTCCAACTTCCCGGCTTGTAAAACATGGTGTATACTGCATCCAAACCAATCTGAGCATCTTCCGGACTTTTCCAGAAGGTATCTGTAGTTGGAAAATTTGGATTTGGAATATCTATTTTGTCTTCAGAACACGATACAATCGTGAAGACAATTGCCAATAAACTATATATTAATAATTTTTTCATTGTATTTCTTAATTAGAATTGAAACGAAAGTGAGAAAACAACTGACTTAGGTGATGGATAAGCTGCATCATCTTGTCCTTTAACCCATAAATTCGGAGACTTAAATTCAGGATCTAAACCAGAATAATTTGTAAACGTAATTAAGTTTTGACCTGTTACTGATACTCTTAAATTATCAAGTACATCAAATAGCTGAGATTTAGCAAATGTATATCCAAGAGTCATTTGTCTTATCTTAAAATAAGACCCTTTTTCAATCCAACGATCCTGATCACCTCTTGCATTTCTGTTGTCGGCATAAATAACTCTAGGATTTTTAGTATTAGGATCTGAAGCTGTCCAAGGTTTATAACCTGCTAGGTGATTGGTATTATCGGAGAACCCTCCCATCCAGCTTGCAGCGCCATTAAATACATCCTGTCCAAATGAACCAAAACCAGCAAAACTAAAGTCAAAGTTTTTATAACTCACATTACCATTTAATCCTAATTCAAATTTTGGCCATGGATTTCCTGTTATTGTTCTATCCTCATTATTTATCTGTCCATCATCATTTACATCTACATAACGAATATCACCAGGTTTCGCATTTGGCTGGATTACTGTACCCGATGAACTAGTATGTGCTAACACTTCACTTTCATTTTGGAAAATACCATCTGTTTTAATAGTATAAAACATTCCAAGAGGTTCACCTATTTCTGTTTTTGTAATCCATGTGTATTGCTCAACTTTACCATAACCAAATTCCAGCACTTCATTTCTTAAACGAGTAAATGTTGCACCTAACGAATATTTAACATTACCTATCTTATCTTTCCAGCCTGCACTTATTTCAATACCTTTATTTCTCAAACTAGCTGCATTTACGTATGGATTTCCTCCATCATTACCTGTGGTCATTAAAATAGGCATTGGAGTTAATACATCCTTTGTTGTTGAAACAAAGTATTCTGCACTCATTTGCAATCTATTATCAAGAACTGCAATATCAATTCCGTAATTGTCTTGTGTTTGTTCTTCCCATTTCAAATCACGGTTTACCAGTTTAATTTGAGTCATACCTGATTCTAAATGCTGATCAGAACCAAATACAGCAATAGGGAATGAATTAAGAACAGCAACATAATCCCAGTCTCCAATGTTTACATTACCAAGAGTACCATGACTATATCTTAACTTTAAATCACTGATCCAAGGCACATTAAAAAATTCTTCTTTACTGATTCTCCAACCTGCTGAAACGGAAGGAAAGAATCCCCATTTATTACCTGGAGCAAACTTTGACGAACCATCATTTCGGAAAGTTGCACTCAATAAGTACTTTTCGCCAAAAGTATAATTTAGTCGTCCAAAATATGAAATTAAAGAAGATTCACTAAGGTTACCCCAAGCATTTGGATCAGTTGTACCTGCATCTATCACATCAAAATAATTGTCACCAATAGTTACCAAATTTTTCTTTTGAGCAGCAATCATTTCATAATTTGTTTGCTGATATGAGTTACCAACCACAACATTAATATCATGATTCCCAATTTGTTTTTGATATGATAAAGTATTCTCTATAAGTTGATTTAAATATTTCGCTTTCCTTTCATATCTGGTTGATGGTTCGTAAGGCTGATTCAGAGTCCAATTACCTTCTTTACGTAACCATTTATGATTATCCTGACTAGTTTCAATACCTACATTTAATTTATATTTTAATCCATCAAAAATGTCGATGGTTGTATATAGGTTTCCTCTTATCCTCAGGTTTTCATCACTATTATACATTAAATCTTCAGTAGCAATAGGATTCGATCCGAAAGTTCTGGCTGTTGCTTCATTTCCATAGCCATAGCCTCCAAAATTATTTTCGTCATAAACCGGTATAATTGGTAACATACGTAACACATCAATATGCTTTGAAAACACAGAGTTTTGGTTTTCGACAAATGTATTAGTGATGGCAATATTTTCTCCAATTGTAAAAATCCCCTTTTTACCTTCGGTATTTACCCTAAAACTATAGCGATCCATAGATGTACCATAAACAGTACCCGGGTTATCATAGAAGTTAGCTGAAACAAGATACTTATTATCTTTACCTCCTCCGGAAAAAGATAAGTTGTGGTCTTGAATTACTGCTGTTCTGAATACTTCCTTATTCCAATCTGTATCTCCATCCATCCAATTTGGAACTTCGTAAACATCAGGTACACCATCAGCTATAGCATTTTCATATGCCTGAGTTGTAATATCAATCCATTCTTCACGCCCCATCAAGTCCATCATTGGGAGATTATCAATACTTAATTTCCCTGAATAATTAACTTTCATTTCTCCGGCTTTACCTTTCTTGGTTTCAATAATGATAACTCCATTTGCTGCTCGAGATCCATAAATAGCTGCAGCCGAAGCATCTTTTAATACCTGAATAGATTCGATGTCATTGGTATTAAAATCTCTGTTTCCTGACGTTGGAAGACCATCAATAATATAAAGTGGATTATTATTTGTAAAGTTTCCTAATCCTCGAATTTCAACAGTTGGTTCACTACCAATACCTCCACTTGAACGCACATTTACACCAGATACTAAACCTTGAATTGCGTCTCCTACATTAAGAGCTGTAACATTCTTAAATTCATCTGATTTTACAACCGACACTGCTCCTGTTAAATCTGCCTTTTTAACAGTACCATAACCAATAGCAACAACTTCATCTAAACCGATTGTTTCATTCTCCAGAACCACATTAATCTCCTTCGCTCCATTTACAGGAATTTCCTTTGTTGTCATTCCAATAAATGAAAATAATAAAGTACCATCGGATGCAACATCGCTAAGAACATATTGTCCATCCATATCTGTAATAGTACCGATGGAAGTACCTTTTACCATTACAGTAACTCCAGGTATTATCTCACCTGAAGAGTCTAAGACTTTTCCGCTTATCTTTATTTGGTTTTGCGCAAATAAAGTAAATGGAATAAGCAAAAACATTAAGCTTAAGACTTTTTTCATAATAATATTGATTTTCGTTAAATATATACTCACTAAGAGCTACTTGAAAAATTATGAAATCAAAATAACAACACTTTTTAACACTTTAATACAACATTTTAACCAATCAATATAACTTGCTGGTCAGACAAAAAAAAGCTGCTATTCCTACAATAAGTTACCAATTTGTGTTATTTTATGACTAATTTATTTTATCCAATATCACTAATAAATGCATTATTGTTAAGTATGTAAAAAAGGTAATGTTATAATAGTAGTGTAATGAAAAGTCTAGGAAAATACCTTAATAAGAAAAATGCAGTACTCATATTAATTTTAATTCTGACAGCTCCTGTACAGTCAATTAATATGACTTTTAGAAAATACGAAGTGAATGATGGTTTATCTGAAAATACTATTCAATGTATTATTCAGGATAATCGTGGATTCATGTGGTTTGGAACTAATGACGGACTAAATAGATTTGATGGTAACGAGTTTAAGATATTTAAACATGAGATTAACAATAACAAATCAATAGGTAATAATTTTGTTATAAGTTTATTTCAGGATATTGACAACAAGATTTGGGTTGGTACAGATAATCAACTATTTATTTTTGATCCAAATTCTGAAACGTTTGAACCTTTTAATTACAAAACACCAGAAGGAGTTACTATTAATACAGGAGTAACGTCAATACTAGCCGAAAACGATGAGATAATATGGGTTGGAACAAGAAGTCAGGGTGCTTTTTGCTTCAAAAAAACTACCGGAGAACTAACGCAGTACAGAGCTGGAAATAACAATCAATCTATAAAATCAGATGTAGTTTGGAGAATATTTAAAGATTACGCCGGTAATATTTGGTTTGGTTCAAGAAATGGATTAAGCACATACAATAAAGAAACTGCAGAATTTGTCACATATGGATCCAGAGATAAAAAAAGTCCAATGGCGGACCCGGAAGTACTATCTGTTTTTGAAGATTCAGAAGGAACATTTTGGCTGGGAACATGGGAAGGAGGCCTTGTTAAGTTCAATCGCACTTCAAATGAATTTACATCGTTTTTTACAAGCACCTCCGAAACATACGTTACACATATTAGGGCTATTTTCGAATACAATAAAAACGAGTTACTTATTGGTTCTGATGATGGTTTATATCTCTTCAACAAAAAAACAGCACAATATGTCAGAGTGGACGATCCTGAAGATCCAAACAGCCTAAGTGATCAGAACGTTTATGCAATTTATAAAGATCGAGAAGATGGGATATGGATAGGAACCTATTTTGGTGGAATAAATTATTTATCACAAAACAGTCAGGTAATTGAATATTATTATCCACAACCTGCTAAAAATAGTCTATCAGGAAAAGCAGTCAGTCAATTTTGTGAAGATGAAAAGGGTAATTTATGGATTGCTACAGAAGATGGTGGATTAAACTATTTTAATACTAAAACAAAACAATTTAAAACTTATTTACCAAATACCGATAAATCCGAAATAAGCTACCATAACATTCATGCTTTGGTTATTTTTAATAACAAACTTTGGATTGGTACCTTTTCAAGAGGTTTAGATGTTATGGATCTTAAAACTGGAGAATTTACCAATTACCAGTTTAAACAAAATGATCCAAATTCATTAAATGACAATTGTGTGTTTTCAATATATAAATCAAAGGATAATGAATTATATGTTGGTACAACAGGTGGACTCAATCGGTTTAATCCTGAGCAAAACAATTTTACAAGAATTCCTGAAGTTTTAGGCTTCGTATATGACATGACAGAAGACCATCAAGGTAACTTCTGGGTAGCAGGATATGGTGAAGGTGTTTTTAAATATAATAAGGAGTCCAAATCATGGAAAAACTACAGAAATAATAAGGACGATAAAAACTCTTTATGTTTTAATAAAATATCAGATGTTTATCAAGATAAACAACAAAGATTATGGTTTTCAAGCGAAGGAGGAGGTGTATGTAAATACAATTATGATACTGATGATTTTTATACCATTAACAGCTTAGACGGATTGCCTAATGACGTAGTTTATGGAGTTATTGATGATAATTTTGGAAATATTTGGGTAAGTACAAATATGGGAATATCAAGTATCAACCTTAATACGATGAAGATAAAGACTTATACTCAGGAGGATGGACTACAAAGCAATCAATTTAATTACCGTTCAACATTAAAAACCAAAAATGGAAAATTCTATTTTGGAGGGATTAATGGCTTTAATGCATTCTATCCTAACGAACTAAAAGAGAACAAGTATGTTTCACCGGTAATTATCACCAACTTCGAATTACTTGACACTGATGTTCTATTAAATAATGATACTTCTTTTATAGAGATATTAAACACAACAAAACACATTACCTTAAAACATAATCAGGCTTCATTCAGAATAAGTTTTGTGAACCTAAGCTATCAGGCTCCATCCAAAAATACGAACGCTTATATTCTTGAAAATTTAAATAGCAGATGGGTTACTACCCAAACAGAAAATCAAGCTTCATATATAAACTTAAAACACGGAGAATACATTTTTAGGGTTAAGGGATCAAATAATGATGGGAATTGGAATGAAGCAGGAGATTACATACGTATAACAATACTTCCTCCTTTCTGGAAGACCAATTACGCATACATATTTTACCTTTTGGTTTTAACAGGACTAATTGTGCTTCTAATTAAGAATTATGTGAGAATTACACATACACGTCAAAATAAAAAACTAGAAGATTTTAGAATAAAAAAGGAAAAAGAAACTTATGTATCAAAAATAAACTTCTTTACCAACATTGCTCATGAAATAAGAACTCCAATAAGTTTAATAAAAGCTCCGCTGGATTGCATAAAAGCAAAAAATCTAGATTCAGAAGAATTGGAAGAGAACATTAAGGTTATCGATAAAAATGCAGACCGATTATTAAACCTGATAAATCAGTTATTGGATTTCAGAAAAATTGAAGATAATAGCTATAAATTAAAGTTTGAACCGGTTACTTTTAACTCTCTTATTTCAGATATATGCTATAGGTTTAAACCGACAGCATCACAAAGAAATATTTCTATTATAACTCAAATTCCGGATGAAACCATCATCTGTAATGCCGACAAGGATGGAATTACCAAGATTGTGAGTAATTTAATGACTAATGCAATTAAGTTCACCAAATCAAGAGTAACGATTTATCTTGAAAAAAATGAAGATTTTGTAATCATAAATGTCGAAGATGATGGACCTGGTATCCCACTAAAATATCAGGAAAGAATATTTGATCCATTTTTTCAAGTAGATTCAGCCAATAACGACGACAAGAAAAATGGTACAGGTATTGGACTTGCATTTTCCAGACAACTTGCAGAAAAACATAGTGGTAACTTAAATCTGATAGAATCAGGAGAAGGCAAATGCTCTTTCCAGATAACTATTAGCACAAAGCTTGAATCTGACACCAGTGAAAAAAAAGACAAGCCTTCTTCACTGAAACCTAAAGAAAAAAAGATTAATGTACCGGCCTACAATGATATAAATGAGAAACCATCCATATTAATAGTTGAGGATAATGATGATTTAAGTAATTTCCTTGAAAAGAACCTTAAACTTGAGTATACCGTTTATACTGCTGAAAATGGGAAAAGGGCCTTAGAAATTCTTGAAGAAACATCAGTAAGTATTATAATTAGTGATGTAATGATGCCTGAAGTTGACGGAATAGAGTTAGTACAGAAAGCCAGAGAAAACGAACAATCAAGTCATATTCCTATTATATTACTATCTGCAAAAACTAATCTGGACACAAAGATTGAAGGTTTAGATTTTGGAGCAGACAGTTATATAGAAAAGCCTTTTTCTTTAGATTATTTAAAAGCTCAGGTCAATAGCTTATTAAAAAACCGACAGATTTTATTGGATAAATTTGCCAATACACCATTCATTCCTTATGGTAGTTTGGCTAATAATAAAAAGGATGAAGAATTCTTAACTAAATTGAATGAAGAAATAGAGAATAGTTTGTTGGATCCTGAATATTCTATTGAAAACATGGCATCAGCGATGTCTATGAGCCGATCTAATTTACAACGTAAGATTAAAGGTATTTCAGGAATGACACCTAATGACTATTTAAGAGTATTTAAACTTAAAAAGGCAGCAAAACTAATCGTAGAGGGCGAATACAGAATTAATGAAATATGCTTCCTGGTTGGCTTTAACAATCCTTCATATTTCTCTAAATGCTTCCAAAAACAGTTTGGTAAACTGCCTAGTGAATTCCAGAATGAAAAATAAAAAAAGGGACATCTGATAGATGTCCCTTATATATTAAGTAATTACTTAGTAATTAAGCTTTTTTTACTTTTTTATAACCGTAAATTGCACTTTCGCCTAATTCTTCTTCAATACGAAGTAACTGGTTATATTTAGCCATACGGTCAGTACGACTTAATGAACCAGTTTTAATTTGGCCACTGTTAGTTGCAACTGCGATATCAGCAATTGTAGCATCTTCAGTTTCACCTGAACGGTGAGATGTTACTGAAGTAAATCCAGCTCTGTGAGCCATTTCAATTGCATTTAAAGTTTCAGTTAATGAACCGATTTGGTTAACTTTGATAAGGATAGAGTTAGCAGCTCCTAATTCAATACCTTTTTTCAAGTAATCAACGTTAGTTACAAATAAGTCATCACCAACTAATTGACATTTATCGCCAATTAAATTGTTAAGAGTAACCCATCCGTCCCAATCGTTTTCATCCATACCATCTTCGATAGAATCGATAGGATATTTTGAAGCAAGTTCAGCTAAATAAGCAGCTTGCTCTTCAGAAGTTCTTTTGATTCCGTTTGGCTCAAAAATGCTATAATCATAAACACCTTCTTTATAGAACTCAGAAGAAGCACAGTCCATAGCAATAGAAACATCACCACCATCTTCTGCACGACCTGGCTTATAACCCGCGTTTTTAATAGCAGTTAAGATACAGTCAATAGCCTCTTCAGTACCACCTAACATTGGAGCGAAACCACCTTCATCACCAACAGCAGTAGAAAGACCTTTTCCTTTTAATACTTTAGCTAAAGCATGGAATACCTCAGCACCCATTCTTAAACCTTCTTTAAAAGTTGGAGCTCCAATAGGACGAATCATGAATTCTTGGAATGCAATAGTAGCATCAGAGTGAGAACCACCATTGATAATATTCATCATTGGAACTGGAAGAGTACATGCATTAGTACCACCAATGTATCTGTATAAAGGCATATCTAGGTAAGCAGCAGCAGCTTTTGCAGTAGCTAAAGAAACACCTAAGATAGCATTAGCTCCTAATTTACTTTTAGTTTTAGTACCGTCCATCTCAAGCATCTTAGTATCAACACCAACTTGATCAAGAACACTAAAACCTACTAATTCTGGTGCAATAACGTCATTAACGTTAGCAACAGCTTTTTGAACACCTTTACCAAGATAACGACCTTTATCACCATCTCTTAATTCTAGTGCTTCGTGCTCACCAGTAGATGCTCCAGAAGGAACAGATGCACGACCTACTACTCCACAATCTAAAGTTACCTCTACTTCTACAGTAGGGTTTCCGCGAGAATCAAGAATCTCACGAGCATGAACATTTGAAATTAGTCCCATAATTTGACTTATTTAAAAATTGAGTTTACATTTCTGAAAAAAAAAGGATAACAGCACGAGGCAATTATCCTTTAATATTTTAAGATAGTATATAAGAACTATTTATATAACTACTCTTTAGATTCACTTTCAGATGAATTTTCAGTTGATTCCTCTACGTTTGTTGACTCTGAAGCTTCAGCAGCTACTTCTTCAGCAGAAGTAGATTTTTTACGACGTGTACGACGTGTTTTTTTATCAGCTTGTGGCTTGCTAGCAGACAACATATTTTCATTGTAATCAACTAATTCGATATAACACATTTCTGCGTTATCACCTAAACGATTACCTAATTTTAAAATACGAGTATAACCACCTGGTCTTTCTCCTACTTTTCCAGCTACTTCTCTAAATAGCTCAGATACGGCATATTTGTTATTTAGGTATCCAAAAACAACTCTTCTTTGTGTTGTAGAATCATCTTTAGATTTAGTAATAAGAGGCTCAACGTACATACGCAATGCTTTCGCTTTAGCAACTGTAGTTTTAATTCTTTTGTGAAGAATTAAAGAAGCTGCCATATTCGCTAACATAGCTTTACGGTGAGAGCTCTTTCTTCCTAAATGATTGAACTTTTTTCTATGTCTCATCGCAATTATTCCTTGTCTAATTTATACTTAGTAATATCCATACCAAAATTCAAGTTCATAACTTGTAATAAATCATCAAGCTCTGTTAATGACTTCTTTCCGAAGTTACGGAACTTCAATAGATCATTACGGTTGAATTGAACAAGCTCACCTAATGTTTCAACATCAGCAGCTTTTAAACAATTCAATGCTCTAACTGAAAGATCCATATCAACTAATTTGGTTTTTAGTAGTTGACGCATGTGAAGTACTTCTTCATCAAACTCTTCGTTACCAAATTTCTCATCAGAATCAAGAGTAATTCTCTCATCTGAGAATAACATGAAGTGATAGATAAGAATTTTAGCCGCTTCTTTCAAAGCATCTTTAGGATGGATAGAACCGTCTGTTTCTATTTCAATAATTAATTTCTCGTAATCAGTTTTTTGTTCTACACGATAGTTTTCAATCGAGTATTTAACATTTCTGATTGGAGTATATATAGAGTCAATCGCAATAACACCGAATTCAGATTCTGCTGAATGATTTTCTTCAGAAGGAACATACCCTCTACCTTTGTTAATGGTTAATTCCATTTTAAGGTTTACATCAGGGTTCATTAAACAAATACGTTGCTCAGGATTTAAAACCTCAAAACCAGTCATGAAATTATTCAATTCACCAGCTTTTAGTTCTTCCTTACCCGACACATTGATAGTTACTTTTTCACTATCAACTTCTTCAACAATTTGTTTAAATCTAATTTGCTTAAGATTAAGAATTATGTCGGTTGTATCGTTAATTACTCCAGGAATAGTAGAAAATTCATGATCTACTCCTTCAATCTTAACAGATGTAATTGCGAAACCTTCTAATGAGGATAACAAAATTCTTCTTAAGGCATTTCCAACTGTAATACCATATCCTGGTTCTAACGGACGAAATTCGAAGCGACCGAATTTATTGTCCGCTTCAAGCATGATTACTTTATCAGGTTTTTGGAATGCTAATATTGCCATAAGAATAAATTATTTAGAATACAATTCAACAATTAATTGTTCTTTAATATTTTCAGGAATATCTTCTCTTGCAGGTGTATTTAAGAATTTACCTGTTTTAGAATCATTATCCCATTCTAACCAAGAAAAGTTATGTACTGAAGATGCTGCCAAAGAATCAGTGATTGCTTCTAAAGATTTAGACTTTTCACGAACACCAATAATTTGATCAGCTTTTACTGAATATGATGGAATATTTACAACACTACCATCTACAGTAATATGCTTATGTGATACAAGTTGACGTGCAGCTGCTCTAGTAGGCGCAATACCTAAACGAAATACTACATTATCCAAACGGCTCTCTAATAATCCAAGTAAAACCTCACCTGTAATACCTTTAGCACGAGACGCTCTTGTAAATAAGTTTCTAAATTGTCTTTCTAATACACCATATGTGTATTTAGCTTTTTGTTTTTCTTTCAACTGAAGACCATATTCTGAAGTCTTCTTTCTACGGTTGTTACCGTGTTGTCCTGGAGGATAATTCTTTCTTTCGAAACTTTTATCCGAACCATAAATTGCCTCACCGAATTTACGGGCAATTTTCGTTTTAGGTCCAATGTATCTAGCCATTCTTCTAAATTTTTGTTTTTAAATTTTTGTTTTCAAATTATGAATATGAAGGCCGCGAGATTATAGAGAGGAGGTTCTATTATAATCATCCATAATTCAAAATCCAAAAGCTCAATTTATGGTTAATAACTAGTAAATAATTATACTCTTCGTCTTTTTGGAGGACGACATCCATTATGTGGCATAGGAGTAATATCTACAATTTCACTAACTTCAATACCAGCTGCGTGGATTGAACGAATAGCAGACTCACGACCATTACCTGGTCCTTTCACATACACCTTTACTTTTCTTAAACCAAGATCAAAAGCTACTTTACCACAGTCAGTTGCTGCCATTTGAGCTGCATAAGGAGTATTCTTTTTAGAACCTCTGAAACCCATTTTACCAGCACTTGACCAAGAAATAACCTGACCATTTTTGTTTGTTAAAGAAATAATAATGTTATTGAAAGATGAGTGAATATGAGCTTCTCCTTGAGCCTCTACTTTAACGACTCTTTTCTTTTGACTCGCTGTCTTCTTTGCCATATCTCAATTATTATTTAGTTGCTTTTTTCTTGTTTGCAACAGTTTTCTTTTTCCCTTTACGTGTACGTGCGTTGTTTTTAGTCTTTTGACCACGTAATGGTAAACCAATACGATGACGAATACCTCTATAACAACCGATATCCATTAATCGCTTAATATTTAACTGAATCTCAGAACGAAGTTCACCTTCGATTTTGAATTGTTCAGAAATAACTTCACGAACTTTTGCAATTTGTTCGTCTGTCCATTCGCTAACTTTTAAGTTAACATCAATCCCAGCTTCGCCAAGGATTGTTTGAGCAGCACTGCGCCCAATTCCGTAAATATAAGTTAATGAAACCTCGCCTCTCTTATTGGTAGGTATATCAACTCCAGCAATTCTAGCCATAATTATTTATTCTTTATCCTTGACGTTGTTTAAACTTTGGATTCTTCTTGTTAATCACGTATAAGCGCCCTTTGCGTTTTACAATCTTACAATCAGCACTTCTCTTCTTAACAGATGCTCTAACCTTCATTTTATTATAGAATTAATTTTTGTATCTATAAGAAATTCTACCTTTTGTAAGATCATAAGGAGACATTTCTACCTTAACCTTATCCCCAGGTAAAATTTTAATATAGTGCATTCTCATTTTTCCTGAGATATGCGCTGTAATTACATGCCCGTTTTCAAGTTCTACTCTAAACATAGCATTTGAAAGGGCTTCTATTATCGTTCCGTCTTGTTCTATTGAGGCTTGTTTAGCCATAATATTTACCTTTTTTTATTTTTCAGACTGCAAATTTAATACTTCTTCTACAAATTTAAAACTAGAAAGTATATCTGCTTCATTTTTTTGTACTGCAATTGTATGTTCAAAGTGAGCAGAAACCTTTTTATCAATGGTTCTGATGGTCCATCCATCGTTTTCTTGTACTATATTTCTTTTTCCTAAATTAATCATCGGCTCAATTGCGATAACCATTCCAGGCTTTAATAAAGTACCACTTCCTCTCCTACCATAATTAGGTACTTCAGGAGATTCATGAAGACCACGTCCAACACCATGTCCAACCATTTCACGAACTACAGTATATCCATTATCTTCATTATACTTTTGAACAGCATAACCGATATCACCTATTCGTTTTCCGGCTACAGCATTCTCTATACCTTTATATAAAGATTCTTTGGTTGATTTTAATAAATCAGCAACCTCTTTGCTAACTTCGCCTACAGCGAAAGTATAAGCTGAATCTCCATAAAATTCATTTAAAAGAACACCACAGTCTACAGAAACAACATCACCTTCTTTTAAAGGATCGTTATTAGGAATACCATGAACAACTTGTTCGTTAACTGAAGTACAAAGAGTATTAGGAAAACCCTGATATCCTAAGAAACCAGGGATTCCACCATTATCTCGTATAAATTCTTCAGCAATTTTATCTAATTCCAATGTAGTAACACCAGGTTTTACTGCTTTTGCAATTTCACCTAGTGTTTTTGCTACAAGCATATTACTTGCTCGAAGTAATTCGATTTCTTCGTCTGTTTTAAGATATATCATTATCCGAACGATTCTCTTTAATAAACAGCTGGACCACCTCCAGTTCTACCCTTGATTCTTCCGGATTTCATCAATCCGTCATAGTGTCTCATTAATAAGTGACTTTCGATCTGTTGTAATGTATCTAAAACAACACCTACTAAAATCAATAATGAGGTACCTCCGTAAAACTGAGCAAACATTCTATCCACACCTGCCATAGAAGCAAATGCAGGTAAAATAGCTACGACAGCTAAAAATACAGAACCAGGTAATGTAATCTTTGACATTACAGAATCTAAAAACTCAACAGTTTTTTTACCAGGTTTAACACCAGGTATAAATCCACCGTTGCGTTTCATATCTTCAGCCATCTGAGTTGGATTAATTGTAATTGCTGTATAAAAATATGTAAAAGCAATAATTAGGAATGCAAATACTCCATTGTATCCCCATCCTGTATAATCAGAAAACATTGCTGTAAACCAATTATTAGCACTATCACCACCTACATATCCAGCTAATGTTAATGGCACAAACATAATTGCCTGAGCAAATATGATTGGCATAACACCTGCAGCGTTTACTTTTAAAGGTATGTATTGACGAACGCCACCATATTGCTTGTTACCAACGATGCGTTTAGCATACTGAACAGGAATACGGCGTGTTCCCTGTACTAACAAAATTGTTCCTGCAAATACAAAAAATAGAACTACGATCTCAATTAACAACATCACTAAACCACCACCTTCTTCAAAGCGAGATACAAATTCAGCAACTACAGCAAAAGGAAGTCTGGCAATGATACCAATCATAATAATTAATGATATACCATTTCCTATTCCTTTGTCAGTAATTCTTTCACCAAGCCACATTACAAACATTGTTCCTGCTGTAAGTATCAGGATAGATGTAATTTTAAACATTAGGCCAGGAGCTGAAACAGCTACCTCAGGTAAATTTGCTAAATATGCAGGCGATTGAAACAATAAGATAATAACAGTAAGATATCTGGTTATTTGGTTTATTTTACGTCTACCACTTTCACCTTCACGCTGTAACTTTTGAAAATAAGGAACAGCGATTCCTAAAAGTTGAATTACGATAGATGCAGAAATATAAGGCATAATTCCTAAACCAAATACAGAGGCATTTGAAAATGCACCTCCAGAAAACATATCTAATAGTCCCATAACCCCTTGCGAAGTTTGGTCTTTTAGTTCTGCTAATTTAGTAGGATCAATACCCGGTAATACAATATATGAACCTAAACGGTATACTAATACCAATCCAATAGTTGTAATAATACGGGACTTTAAATCCTCAATCTTAAAAATGTTGCGAATTGTTTCGATCAGTTTCATTGATTTACAGTTTAACAACGGTACCTTGAGCAGCTTCAATAGCGCTCACCGCTGATTTAGAAAAGGCATGAGCTTTCACTTCAATTTTGGCAGTAATATTTCCATTACCAAGAATTTTAACCCGGTCATTCTTATTGATGAAACCAGCATTCTGAAGTGCTTCAATATCAATTACAGTAAGGTTCTTCTTTTCAGCTAACTCCTGTAGTAAAGCAAGGTTAATTGCTTTGTACTCTACACGGTTGATGTTTTTAAAACCGAATTTAGGAACACGTCTCTGTAATGGCATCTGACCACCTTCGAAACCAATCTTCTTTGAATAACCAGATCTGGACTTGGCACCTTTATGACCACGAGTAGATGTACCCCCACGACCGGAACCTTGTCCTCGACCAATTCTTTTGCTTGTTTTGGTCGAACCTTCAGCAGGTTTTAAATTACTTAAGTCCATATCTAATTTTCTTATTATCGTTAAATAATTAATTTTCTACGCTAACCAGGTGTCTCACCTTTTCAACCATACCAAGAATTTGAGGAGTAGCCTCAAATTCTCTAGTTGCATTTATTTTAGTTAGACCAAGAGCCGCCAAAGTTTTCTTTTGACGGTCAGTTGAGCCAATTTTGCTCTTTACTTGTGTTACTTTTATCTTAGCCATTTTTGTTCTTCTTATCCGTTAAATACTTTGTCTAACGTAACACCTCTATGCTTAGCTACAGTTTGAGCATCTCTTAATTCTTTAAGAGCGTTAATTGTAGCTTTTACAAGGTTATGAGGGTTTGATGAACCTTTTGATTTAGCCAAAACGTCAGTTACACCAACACTTTCAAGTACAGCACGCATCGCACCACCGGCTTTAACTCCGGTACCGTGAGAAGCTGGCTTCATGAAAACGCTTGCTCCACCAAACTTGCAATATTGCTCGTGAGGAATAGTACCATTAATTACAGGTACTTTAACAAGGTTTTTCTTAGCTGCTTCAACACCTTTTGCAATAGCAGTTGTTACTTCGTTAGCTTTACCTAACCCCCATCCAACGATGCCATTTTCGTTACCAACAACAACAATAGCAGAAAAACTAAAAGTTCTACCACCTTTGGTTACTTTAGTTACACGATTGATGGCAACTAACCTATCCTTTAATTCAAGGTCGTTATTACTTCTTACTTTTTGATTATCTCCTGCCATAGTTATTAAAATTTAAGACCCGCTTCACGAGCAGCATCAGCTAATTGTTTAACTCTACCATGATACAAATATCCGTTACGGTCAAAAATCACAGTTTCAATTCCGGCACCTTTTGCTTTTTCAGCGATTACTTTACCAACTGAAGCAGCTTGTTCAGATTTTGTTCCCTTTTGAGAAGCGATATCTTTTTCAAGAGATGAGGCTGATAGAAGCGTTTTTCCGCTTAAATCATCAATGATTTGAACAGAAATTTGCTTGTTGCTTCTGAAAACCGACATTCTTGGCCTCTCTGCAGTACCCGAAATCTTACCTCGGATACTTCTTTTTATTCTAAGTCTTCTTTCTACTTTAGAAAAAGCCATAATTTTAATTTTTAATCAGATTAAACTTTTGCAGATTTACCAGCTTTACGTCTAATTTGCTCTCCAACAAACTTCACACCTTTACCTTTGTAAGGTTCTGGCTTACGAAGTGATCGGATTTTAGCACAAACCTGACCAAGCAATTGCTTGTCTGCAGATTCTAACGTAATAATCGGATTACTCTTTCTGTCGGTTACAGCTTCAACTTTGATTTCAGTTGGTAGCTCTAAATGAATTGGGTGAGAGTAACCTAACGCTAATTCAAGAAGTTGTCCTTGGTTAGTAGCTCTATAACCTACACCAACCAATTCTAATTTCTTAACGAAGCCTTCTGAAACTCCTACAACCATATTATTTATTAATGAACGATATAAACCGTGCTGAGCGCGGTGATCTTTTGCATCAGATGGTCTTTTAACTTCAACCTGACCTTCGTTCACTTCTACGATCATTTCAGGATTAACTTGTTGAACAAGTTCTCCTTTTGGCCCTTTTACAGTAACAAGGTTATCATTAACTGTTACAGTAACTCCGGCTGGTATTGAGATGGGTTGTTTTCCTATCCTTGACATAATACTTTCTCCTTAATTAACTTACGTAACATAAAACCTCGCCACCTACTTGAGCAACTCTAGCTTCTTTATCGGTCATTACACCTTTTGAAGTAGATAGGATTGCAACTCCCAATCCGTTTAATACTCTAGGCATTTCTTTGTAACCAGCATACTGACGTAAACCTGGTGTACTCACTCTTTTTAATTCTTTGATTGCTGATTTCTTAGTCTCAGCATCATACTTAAGAGCGATTTTAATAATTCCCTGCTTGTTGTCTTCAACAAATTTGAAATTAAGAATATAACCCTTGTCATAAAGAACACGGGTCATTTCTTTTTTCAGATTTGATGCAGGAATTTCCACAACTTTGTGTTTTGCCATTATGGCATTTCTGATACGAGTCAGAAAATCTGCTATTGGATCTGTCATTTTAAAAAGTTTAAATTAATCCCGCAACCGGGACAATATTTATACTTGAAACCTAATTTTCTACCAGCTGGCTTTTTTAACTCCAGGAATTAAACCTGCAGAAGCCATTTCACGAAACTGAATCCTAGAAAGACCAAATTGTCTCATGTATCCTTTAGGACGACCTGTAATTTTACAACGGTTGTGTAAACGTACAGGAGAAGCGTTTTTAGGTAATTTCTGTAAAGCTTCGTAATCACCTGCTTCTTTCAGCGCCGCTCTTTTTGCAGCATATTTGGCAACAAGCTTGGCTCTTTTTACTTCACGAGCCTTCATTGATTCCTTGGCCATATTTACTCTTTTTATTATTTTTTAAACGGTAAACCAAATGCTTTTAATAAAGCAAAAGCTTCTTCATCGGTATTTCCTGAGGTCACAAAGGTAATATTCATACCCAAAATTTTACTAACATTGTCAATATTTATTTCAGGAAAAATAATTTGCTCCTCTATACCTAAGGTATAATTACCACGTCCGTCAAGCTTACTGTTGATTCCTTTGAAGTCGCGAATCCTTGGTAAAGCAACGCGAATAAGTCTTTCAAGGAATTCATACATGTTGTCTTTTCTTAAAGTTACTCTAACACCGATAGGCATTTTTTTACGTAACTTAAAGTTAGAAACATCTTTCTTAGAAAGACAAGGAACAGCTTTTTGACCTGTAATTGCAGTAAGCTCATTAATTGCAATATCAACCATTTTTTTATCAGCAACAGCTTGACCAATACCTTGGTTGATAACAATCTTCTCTAATTTAGGAACCTGCATTACTGATTTGTATTCAAATTCCTTCATCAATGTAGGAACAACTTGTTCCTTATACATTGTTTTTAAACTAGGTGTATAGCTCATTACTTGATCTCCTCCCCTGATTTTTTAGCAAACCTTACTAATTTTCCATCGTCACCGGCACGTCTACCAATACGAGTAGCTGCTCCAGTTGAAGGATCTTTAAGGTTTAAGTTAGAGATGTGGATAGGAGCCTCTTGCTTTACGATACCTCCCTGAGGATTATCAGCATTTGGCTTAGCATGTTTTGAAACCATGTTAATACCTTCCACGATAGCTCTATTCTTACTTACAAGAACTTCAAGAACTTTACCTTCTTGTCCTTTATATTCTCCGGCAGTTACAATAACTGTATCGCCTTTTTTAATATGTAATTTACCCATTGCTATCTCTTTATAAAATTTATAGCACCTCAGGAGCTAATGAAACGATTTTCATATAGCCGTCACGTAATTCTCTGGCAACAGGGCCAAAGATACGAGTACCACGCATTTCACCTGCTTGGTTTAAAAGCACACATGCGTTTTCATCAAAACGGATATAAGAACCATCAGCTCTTCTGATCTCTTTTTTTGTACGTACAACTACTGCCTTTGTAACAGTACCTTTCTTCATGTCTGTAGAAGGAATGGCACTTTTAACAGTTACTACGATACGATCTCCAATTGTAGCGTATCGTTTTTTAGTACCCCCAAGTACTCTAATACATAGTACTTCTTTGGCACCACTATTATCGGCAACAGCCAATCTGGATTCTTGTTGTATCATGATTACTTAGCTCTTTCGATAATTTCTACAAATCTCCAACGTTTCGTTTTGCTTAAAGGACGAGTCTCCATAATTTTTACAGTATCTCCTTCGTTGCAGGTGTTATTCTCGTCATGTGCGTGAAATTTCTTAGTCTTTTTCACGAACTTTCCGTAGATAGGGTGCTTCTCACGGATTTCTACTGCTACAACAATAGACTTATCCATTTTACTGCTAGCCACAACACCGATACGTTCTTTTCTTAAATTTCTTTTTTCCATCACTAAACTATTTTTCGGTTAATTGCTTTTGACGCAAAATAGTTTGCAATCTCGCAATATTTCTACGTAAGCCTCTTATCTGCAATGGATTTTCCAATGGAGATATGCTATGATTGAGTTCTAAACGGATAAGTTCAGCTCGTTCGGTCTCAATTCTCTCGATGATCTCGTTGATCGCCATTTCTTTAATTTCCGAAGTCTTCATTCCTTAGTCAATTATTTAGATTCAACATAGTCTCGTCTTACAACGAATTTAGTAGTAACAGGCAATTTTTGAGCCGCTAAGCGCAAAGCTTCTTTTGCTGTTTCGAATGGTACTCCATCACATTCTATAATGATTCTACCTGGAGTAACTGGAGCCACAAATCCTTCAGGGCTACCTTTACCTTTACCCATACGAACCTCTGCAGGCTTTTTGGTAATTGGTTTATCAGGAAACACTCTAATCCAAATTTGTCCTTGACGTTGCATATAGCGTGTTACAGCAATACGAGCCGCCTCAATCTGACGTCCTGTAAGCCATTTTGTTTGCAACGACTTTATTCCAAAAGATCCGAATGCAAGTTGAGCGCCACGTTGAGCCTCACCCTTCATTCTACCTTTCTGAATTCTTCTGTATTTAATTTTCTTTGGTTGTAACATCTTTCTAACTCATTTACATTAGCTGATGACTACTTTTTTCTCTTCTTAAAGTTCCCACCTTTACGTTGTGGCTTATCTTGTGTAGCAAAATTTGGTGAAAGATCTGGTTTACCATAAATCTCTCCTTTACAAATCCAAACTTTAATACCTAACAAACCTGTTTTGGTAAGAGCTTCAGCTTGAGCGTAATCAATATTTGCACGGAATGTATGAAGAGGAGTTCTTCCTTCTTTGTACATTTCCGCTCTGGCCATTTCTGCACCATTTAAACGACCTGAAATTTGAATTTTGATACCTTCTGCTCCCATTCTCATTGTAGAAGCAATAGCCATTTTAACTGCACGACGGAAAGCAATACGTCCTTCTAATTGACGTGCAATGTTGTTAGCTACGATAATAGCATCTAATTCTGGTCTTTTAACTTCAAAAATGTTGATTTGAACCTCTTTATCAGTGATTTTCTTCAACTCTTCTTTTAGTTTATCAACCTCCTGGCCACCTTTACCAATAATGATTCCCGGACGAGCTGTGTGAACAGTAATCGTTATCAGTTTTAGTGTACGTTCAATAACAATTCTCGAAATACTAGCTTTAGCTAAACGAGCGTTAAGATATTTACGGATTTTAGTATCTTCTAGGATTTTATCTCCGTAATTTTTTCCGCCAAACCAATTAGAATCCCATCCTCTGATGATTCCTAATCTGTTACTTATTGGATTTACTTTTTGTCCCATTTAACTAACTTTTAATTTCTTGCTGGTTACCAACGTTACTATCAATATAAATGGTTACATGGTTAGATCTTTTTCTGATACGGTGAGCACGTCCTTGTGGAGCTGGTCTCAACCTTTTCAAAATTCTCGCTGAATCTACATTGATTGATTTAACATACAGATTAGCATCTTCCATGCGTACCCCTTCATTCTTCTCCTTCCAGTTTGCGATTGCGGAAAGAAGTAATTTTTCAACTCTACGAGAAGCTTCTTTTGAAGAAAACTTCAACATATCTAAAGCCAAATTAACTTCTTTACCTCTGATCATATCTGCAACCAGGCGCATTTTACGTGGAGAAGTAGGCACATTGCGAAGTGAAGCAAAAGTCACTTGCTTTTTTGCTTCCTTATTATTTTCTGCTCTGAGTCTTTTTCTTGCACCCATTTTTAATTCTATTTATTAAAATTACTTTTAAGTCAGGTTACCTTTTCTTGTTACCTCCGTGACCTCTAAAGGTACGTGTTGGAGAAAACTCACCTAACTTGTGACCTACCATATTTTCGGTCACATAAACAGGAATAAATTTATTTCCGTTGTGCACTGCGATGGTATGTCCAACAAAATCTGGAGATATCATCGATGCTCTTGCCCAAGTTTTGATTACAGATTTCTTTCCAGAATCGTTCATATCAAAAACTTTCTTTTCAAGTTTATAATCTATAAATGGGCCTTTTTTTAATGATCTGCTCATGTGTTCTTCTAATTAAACGTTATTTCTTACGTCTTTCAATAATGTACTTACTAGAAGCTTTCTTCTTATCACGAGTTTTGAAGCCTTTAGCTAATACACCTGTACGTGATCTTGGATGACCTCCAGACTGTCTTCCTTCACCACCACCCATTGGGTGATCGACTGGGTTCATAGCTACACCACGAACTCTTGGACGACGTCCTAACCAACGAGAACGACCAGCTTTACCTGATCTTTCTAAGGCGTGATCTGAATTTCCTACCGCACCAATAGTAGCACGACAAGTTGTAAGGATCATTCTAGTTTCACCTGACGGTAATTTAATAACGGCATACTTGCCTTCACGAGCAGCCAATTGAGCAAATGTTCCGGCACTACGAGCCATAACTCCACCCTGTCCTGGGCGCAACTCAATGTTGTGAATGATCGTTCCTAGAGGGATCTCTTTAAGGGTTAATGTGTTTCCTAGATCAGGACTAACGCCTGCTCCGGATTCAACAGTTTGACCGACTTCTAATCCATTAGGAGCGAGAATGTAACGTTTTTCGCCATCAGCATACACTAATAATGCGATACGTGCACTACGGTTTGGGTCATATTGAACTGACTCAACAGTAGCTGCAACACCGTCTTTATTTCTCTTGAAATCGATTACCCTGTAACGTCTCTTATGTCCGCCACCAATGTAGCACATGGTCATTTTACCTGTGTTGTTACGACCGCCGCTTTTTTTGATAGGCTCCAGTAAGGACTTCTCTGGTGTACTTGAGGTAATCGTATCAAATGCACCAATAATTTTGTGTCTCTGCCCCGGTGTTGTGGGCTTTAGCTTTCTTACTGCCATTTTAATTAAATATTGCTATAAAAATCAATCTTATCTCCTTCTACCAAAGTAACAATTGCTTTTTTGAACGCAGCAGTTTTACCTACTTGTACACCACTTTTAGTATAACGGCTTTTTACTTTACCCGCATAGTTCATGGTGTTTACTCTTTCAACAGTTACATTGTACATTTCCTCAACCGCTTTCTTAATCTGTAATTTGTTAGCGTTTTTGTTTACTACAAATCCAAAGCAATTTAGTTTTTCTCCTTGAGCGTTGAGTTTTTCAGTAACTATTGGCTTAATTAATATTTGCATATCTAAATCTCCTTAAGCTTTAAATTAAAGATTACCTAATCCTTCAACTGAACTTTCAACTAGAACTAATGCTCCGGCTTTCATAATACTATAAGTATTCAATTCAGCTAATGTTACAACTTCCGATTTTGGAATATTTCTTGAAGCTAGGTAAACATTCTTATCTGCATCTTTTAGAACAACTAATGAACGTTTTCCATCAACTTTAAGACTTTTACGAATTGCCGCAAACTCTTTTGTTTTTGGAGCTTCCATGTTGAAATCTTCTACAACAATGATGCTTCCTGTTTTTGCTTTATAAGATAAAGCAGATTTACGAGCAAGCTCTTTAAGTTTACGGTTCAATTTAAATCCGTAATTACGAGGGCGAGGACCAAACACACGACCTCCTCCACGGAATACAGGAGACTTAATGCTACCTGCACGTGCTGTACCGGTTCCCTTTTGCTTTTTGATCTTACGTGTACTACCTGCGATCTCAGCTCTTTCTTTTGACTTATGGGTTCCCTGACGTTGATTTGCAAGGAACTGTTTTACATCAAGATAAATAGCATGATCGTTAGGCTCAATACCGAAAACAGAATCTGTTAATTCAACAGTTTTTCCGGTCTCTTCTCCTTTTATGCTTAATACTTTTAGTTCCATTACATTTCAACAATTACATATGAACCTTTAGCTCCTGGAACAGATCCTTTCACAATGATAAGGTTGTTTTCAGGAATTACTTTTAATACTTTAAGGCTTTCAACCATCACTCTGTTTCCACCTGTTCTTCCAGCCATTCTCATACCTTTGAATACGCGAGCAGGGTATGAAGCAGCACCTACAGAACCTGGAGCTCTTAAACGGTTGTGCTGTCCGTGAGTTGAACCACCAACACCACCAAAACCGTGACGTTTTACTACACCTTGAAATCCTTTACCTTTTGAGATACCAGTAACGTCAACAAAAATATCTTCAGTAAAGATATCAACAGTTACTTCATCACCTAAGTTAAATTCTTGTTCGAAACCTTTGAATTCAACAACGCTTCTTTTTGGAGTTACACCAGCTTTTTTAAAGTGACCTAACTCTGGTTTAGTTGCGCTTTTTTCTTTCTTGTCTTCGAACGCCAGCTGTACAGCCTCATAGCCGTCAGTTTCTACAGTTTTGATCTGAGTAACTACGCATGGGCCAGCTTCGATAACAGTGCATGGAATATTTTTTCCATCGGCACTGAAAACGGAAGTCATTCCGATTTTTTTTCCAATAATACCTGGCATTGTTACAAAAATTAAATATTAAATAATCGATTCATACAGCCTGAAGTTTCGGCTAACAAGCTGCATGAACTTATTTTCTTTTGTCTCACACTTTGATTTCAACTTCAACTCCACTTGGTAACTCAAGCTTCATTAAAGCATCGATTGTTTTAGCTGTAGAGCTATAGATATCGATTAAACGCTTATATGAAGAAAGTTGAAATTGCTCTCTCGACTTCTTGTTTACGAATGTTGAACGCAACACTGTAAATACTCTTTTGTGAGTAGGAAGTGGAATAGGACCGCTAACTACAGCACCAGTCGTTTTTACTGTCTTAACGATCTTTTCAGCTGACTTATCAACTAAGTTATGATCGTAAGATTTTAATTTGATTCTTATCTTTTGACTCATCTTGAGATCTTATTTTAATAATTCTACTTTTCCTTCAGCCTCTTTTACTACTTCAATAGCGATCGTTTTAGAAACTTCTTCGAAGTGTGAGAACACCATTGATGAAGTAGCACGACCTGAAGAAATAGTACGTAAAGCTGTAACATAACCAAACATCTCTGCAAGAGGCACTTTAGCTTTAACTACACGTGCACCTGCTTTAGACTCCATTCCTTCAACCTGACCACGACGTTTGTTAAAGTCAGAGATAATATCTCCCATGTACTCTTCTGGAGTAACAACTTCAACTTTCATGATAGGCTCTAAAAGAACAGGATTAGCTTTCATACAAGCTTGCTTGAACGCCTGACGACCTGCAATCTCGAAAGATAACTGATCCGAGTCAACCGGGTGGAAAGATCCGTCAAGTAAAGTAACTTTTAAGCTATCCACAGAGAATCCGGCAAGAACACCATTTTGCATAGCTTCTTTAAATCCTTTTTCTACAGATGGGATATATTCTTTAGGAATGTTACCTCCTTTTACAGAGTTAATAAATTCCAAACCTTCTTTACCTTCTTCTCCTGGCCCTACAGTTACAATAACATCAGCAAATTTACCACGACCACCAGTTTGTTTCTTAAATACTTCACGGTGTTCAACAGTACCTTTAATAGCTTCTTTATATGTTACCTGAGGACGACCTTGGTTACATTCTACTTTAAACTCACGCTTCAAACGGTCAATAATGATCTCAAGGTGAAGCTCACCCATACCACTAATTACTGTTTGACCACTATCTTCATCAGTTTGTACACGGAAAGTAGGATCTTCTTCTGCCAATTTACCAAGAGCAACACCTAATTTATCAACATCTTTTTGTGATAATGGCTCAACTGCAACTCCGATAACTGGTTCTGGGAAATCCATTGATTCAAGAACGATTGGGTTCTTTTCATCACATAAAGTATCTCCAGTACGAATATCTTTAAATCCAACTCCAGCACAAATATCACCTGCTTCGATAACATCTCTAGCAAGCTGTTTGTTAGATTGCATTTGATACAAACGAGCGATACGCTCTTTTTTGTTTGTACGTGTATTTAATACGTATGAACCTGCATCAATTTTACCTGAGTAAACACGCATAAATGCTAAACGACCTACGAATGGGTCAGTAGCAATTTTAAATGCTAATGCTGAAAGAGGTGCATCAATGCTATTTGGTCTTTCTTCTGTTTCTTCTGTTCTTGGATTAGTTCCTTTAATTGCAGGAATATCCGAAGGAGCAGGTAAGAAAGCAACTACTGAATCCAATAGACGTTGAACCCCTTTGTTTTTAAATGCAGAACCACACATCATTGGAGTAATTGTTCTGTCGATAGTAGCCTGACGAATTACTTTAATCATTTCTTCTTTAGTAATTGAATCAGGATCCTCGAAATAACGCTCCATTAAATCTTCATCAGTTTCAGCAACTGCTTCGATTAATTTATCTCTCCACTCTTGTGCTTCAGCTTTTAAAGCTTCAGGAATTTCTTGTAATTCGTAACGAGAACCTAACTGCTCGTCATCGAACCATACAACTGCTTTATTTTCGATTAGGTCGATAACTCCTTCAAAATCGTCTTCTGCACCAATAGGAATCTGAATTGGAATAGGATTAGCTCCTAACATTTCTTTTACCTGGCGAACAACTTCGTAAAAGTTAGCACCTGAACGGTCCATTTTATTTACGAAACCAATACGAGGCACACCGTATTTATCGGCCTGTCTCCATACAGTTTCAGATTGTGGCTCAACACCACCAACAGCACAGAATACAGCAACAGCACCATCTAACACCCTTAAAGAACGCTCTACTTCAACAGTAAAGTCAACGTGTCCTGGGGTATCGATAATATTTACCTTATACGATTCACTATTATAGTTCCAGTTGGTAGTAATAGCTGCAGAAGTAATTGTAATACCTCTTTCCTGCTCCTGCTCCATCCAGTCCATAGTAGCAGCACCATCATGTACCTCACCAATTTTATGAGTAATACCAGTATAAAACAGAATACGCTCTGTAGTAGTGGTTTTACCCGCATCGATATGCGCCATGATACCGATATTTCTGGTGTATTTTAAATCTGTATTTCCCATTTTATTTATTCCTTAAAGATTAAGATGATTAGAATCTAAAGTGAGCAAATGCTCTATTAGCCTCTGCCATCCTGTGCATATCTTCTTTTTTCTTGAAGGCTCCACCTTCACCGTTATAAGCCGCTACAATTTCAGCAGATAGTTTTTCTGCCATTGATTTACCACTTCTTTTGCGAGCAAATAGAATCAAGTTTTTCATAGCTATTGAAGCTTTTCTAGATGGACGAATTTCCATTGGAACCTGGAAAGTAGCACCACCAACTCTTCTACTTTTTACCTCTACAGAAGGAGTAATATTTTCTAACCCTTTTTTCCACATTTCTAAAGCTGACTTTCCTTCTTTTTCAGCTTTATCTGCCATGCGATCTAATGCATCATAAAAAATACCGTAAGCAGTAGATTTTTTACCATCAAGCATCAGGTTATTAATGAATTGAGTCACCAAAGTATCATTAAACTTTGGATCAGGAAGCAATATTCGCTTCTTTGGTTTACCTTTTCTCATCTCTTCTTGTTTATTAGTTTTTTATTGGCTGTCAATTTTGTACGTCTTCAAAAACAACTCGTTGTTTTTTACTCAACCTTATCTTTTAACTCACCAATAAACAAAACCACTCGTTAAACACTAATTAAATTACTTCTTTGGACGTTTTGTTCCGTATTTAGAACGACGTTGAGTACGTCCCTCAACTCCTGATGCATCTAATGCTCCACGCACTAAGTGATAACGTACACCTGGAAGATCTTTTACCCTTCCACCACGTACAAGAACAATAGAGTGTTCCTGAAGGTTGTGTCCTTCTCCTGGAATGTAGGCATTCACCTCTTTTCCATTAGTTAAACGAACCCTTGCAACTTTTCTCATTGCTGAGTTCGGTTTCTTTGGTGTAGTAGTGTACACCCTCACACATACACCTCTTCGCTGAGGACAAGCATCTAATGCTCTAGATTTACTTTTCTCAACTAAGCTGGTGCGTCCTTTACGAACTAACTGTTGAATTGTTGGCATATAACTAAAATTGTTTTAAATAAAATTCTTTATTAAACGGCTTATTTTCACCCTAATGCCAAATATAAAACACACTGATTTTCAATGCGTTTTCATATATTTAGACAAAAAAGCGATGCAAAAGTACTAATTTTCAACGAATAAACATCATTTCTTCAAGTATTTTTTTCAAAAAAGATTGTTAAAGAAAATTAATCTAAAAACAATTGAGTGAATGAGATATAGACTTCCTGTCAATTAGATTGTATTTTTTTCTTTCATGTCTAAAAAATAAAATAATACCAGATAAGAAAGAGCAATCTTTTGGTGTAATTCATTTTTACTATATTTGCGCCGATTTTATTCTCAACAGTCTTTGTTTGAGTGCAATAATCAAGTCAAAAACTGTATGGATATATTTGCTGGTATCTCCCCTTATTTCAGTTGATCTCAAGGGTAAAGCAGAACCTCAATTATGTTGTACTAATTTTATAAAAAAATGAAAGCATTTGTTTTTCCTGGGCAAGGAGCCCAATTTGTAGGTATGGGAAAAGACCTATACGAAAATTCAACTGAAGCAAAAGAACTTTTTGAAAAAGCTAATGAAATTTTAGGTTTTAGAATCACAGACTTAATGTTCGAGGGTACTGATGAAGATCTAAAACAAACTAAAGTAACTCAGCCGGCTATATTTTTACACTCTGTATTATTAGCAAAAACTTTAGGTGATGATTTTAAACCAGAAATGGTTGCCGGTCACTCATTAGGTGAATTTAGCGCATTAGTTGCTGCCGGAGCTATGTCATTTGAAGACGGTTTAAAATTAGTTTCTCAACGTGCTTTAGCAATGCAAAAGGCATGTGAAGCTGAACCTTCAACAATGGCTGCTATAGTCGGTATGGAAGATGCTATTGTGGAAGAAGTTTGCGGAAGCATCGAAGATGTGGTAGTTGCTGCTAACTACAATTGTCCTGGACAATTAGTAATTTCAGGAACTTTCGCAGGAATTGATAAAGCTTGTGAAATTTTGACCGAAAAAGGTGCTAAAAGAGCTTTAAAACTTCCTGTTGGTGGAGCATTCCACTCACCTCTTATGGAACCTGCTCGTGCTGAATTAGCGGCTGCTATTGAAGCTACAGAAATCAAAACTCCAATTTGTCCGGTTTATCAAAACGTAAGTGCTACACCATTTACAGATCCTGCACAAATTAAAGAAAACTTAGTAGCTCAATTGACTGCTCCTGTAAAGTGGACTCAAACTGTTCAAAACATGATTGCAGATGGTGCTACTTTATTTACAGAAGTTGGTCCTGGTAAAGTTTTACAAGGATTGGTTAAAAAAGTAGATCGTAAGATGGAAGTTGCAGGAGTAAGCAGCCTGTAATTGCTCTTAAAAAGATATTTTATCATAAAAAACCGGAAGCCTTATGCTTTCGGTTTTTTTATTATTGCTCAAGAGTATCCATTATTCTATTTTTGTTGTTCTTTTCATGCACTAAAACAATTCACCCTCCAATGAACTCTTTTATCAGAAGAATAAGAAATTTAGGACCTGGACTTTTGGTAACTGCAGCATTTATAGGGCCCGGAACTATAACAACATGCAGTTTAAGCGGAGCAAACTTTGGATATAGTTTACTTTGGGGAATCACATTCAGTATTATTGCCACTTTCATTTTACAAGAAATGACTATCAGACTAGGTATAGTTGGAAAACTTAGTCTTGGTGCAGCATTACAAAATCAATTTCAATCAAAAGTCGCAAAATACACTACCATATTTTTAGTCATTTCCGCAATCGTAGTTGGAAACGCCGCATATGAAACAGGAAATATATTGGGTGCATCACTTGGTATGAATGAAATTACAGGCTTCTCAAAAATCAACATCTTTAGTTTGAAAATAAATTTATGGGGACCCACTATTGGTTTAGTTGCTTATATTTTATTGCAACTGGGCTCATATAAAACCATAGAAAAAGCAATTATATCGTTGGTAATCGTCATGAGCCTTTCATTTATTTCAACAGCCATTATCATTGGACCAGACTTATTTTCAATCATAAAAGGAATGCTTATCCCTACCATTCCTGATCAAAGCATCTTTATGATCATAGGCCTAATTGGAACTACGGTTGTACCTTATAATTTATTTCTACATGCTTCTACCGTAAAAGAAAAATGGCAAAACCCTAAGGATCTGCCTGTTGCAAAAACCGACCTACTTATTTCTATTATTTTAGGAGGTGCAATTTCATTCTCAATAATAATTACCTCTGCAACTGCTTTTTACGGAACATCTACTAATATAACAGGGGCATCAGATTTAGCATCTCAACTTAAACCTTTATTAGGTAATTGGTCTTCCATATTTATGTCTGTTGGATTATTTGCCGCCGGAATTTCTTCAGCCATTACTGCACCTTTAGCAGCTGCATACGCAATAACAGGAGTATTAAATATTAAAAGCAATCTCTCTTCATTCTGGTTTAGATTTACCTGGAAAGCTATATTAATAATAGGTATAATATTTTCAGCAATCGGATTTAGCCCATTAAAAGTCATTGTATTTGCACAATTTACAAATGGCTTATTACTACCATTAATAGCTATATTTTTACTAATAGTAATGAACAATGAGAAAATATTAGGAAATTATAAAAACAAAAAAATCCAGAATATTATTGGATATATAGTAATTTTAATCACCATATTCCTTGGTACAAACAGCATATTACATGTTTTAGGAATATTTTAATTTACAGACAACTGTACAAATGACATTAATTATAGTCAATGAAAATAGATATCAATTGTGACTTGGGAGAAGGTATTGGAAACGACGAAGCAATAATGCCTTTCATTAGCTCCGCCAATATTGCCTGTGGATACCATGCTGGTGATGATACCACCATGGATCAAACCATACAATTGACAAAAAAATATCATGTTGCTATTGGTGCCCATCCAGGTTATGAAGATAAAGAAAACTTTGGCAGGACAAATTTAAGCCTTACTTATTCAGAAATTGTAAAACTGGTTGTAAATCAAATCAATATTATAAACCAAAAAGCCATAAAGGCAAACACAAGATTATTTCATGTAAAAGCACACGGAGCCCTATATAATCAAGCTTCCAAGGATATTAACATTGCAAAAGCAATTGCTGAAGGAATTTCATACATAAATAAAAATTTAATATATGTAGGCTTAGCAAACTCATTTATGCAAGAGGCTGCTGAGTCATTTAAATTAAAGTTCAGAGCAGAAGCTTTTGCCGACAGATCATACGACATTAACGGTTTGCTCATCCCAAGAAAAGAACCCGGGGCAGTAATACAAGATAGTAACATTTGTAAAAAAAGAGCTTTACATATTGCTCAACACAAAGCGATTAAGACCATTGACCAACAAAAGATTACCATCAATGCCCAAACTATTTGCATACACGGCGATAATCCTCAAGCTATTGAAAATTCTAAAATGATATATGATTATCTAACAGAAAACAATATTAAGATTACTGCAGATGTTTAATATATACCCTTCAGGAGATTCGGCTATTCTTTTAAAATTTGGTAATGTTATTTCTGAAGATATACATTCTCAAATAAGATCATTTTTGATCTTACTTTCTCAAAAGAAGATAAAAGGAATTATTGAAGCCACACCAACTTATACAGATATACTCATTCATTATAATCCTTTAATAATTAAACATCAAAGGTTAACAACAAAACTCAAAAAACTTTTTTTAAGAATAAACAAACAACAACTTACAGAACCTCGAATTGTAGAAATTCCGGTTGTATATGGTGGAAAATATGGACAAGATATAAATGAAGTTTCAAAACACACAGGTCTTAACTTAGATGAAATTATCAAATTACATTCCTCTGAGAAGTACCTTGTTTACATGCTTGGCTTCACTCCTGGATTTTGCTATTTAGGTGGTATGAATTCCAAATTAGCCACCCCTAGAAAAAAGATTCCATCTCAAAAAATTGAAGCGGGATCAGTTGGAATCGCTGCATCTCAAACAGGAATTTATCCTATTGAAAGCCCCGGTGGATGGCAAATCATAGGGAGAACACCTCTTAAGCTTTTTACTCCTGAATCAGAACATCCTTTTTTAGTTCAGGCAGGAGATTATTTAAAATTTTATCCAATCACAAAAGATGAATACAAAAGCTACCTTTAGAATACTTAATCCGGGATTATTTACAACAGTTCAGGATTTGGGAAGATGGGGTTTTCAACAATACGGAATGCCTGTTTCCGGAGCGATGGATACTTATTCTCTCAGGCTAGCAAATCTATTAGTTGGAAATAATATGAATGATGCTTGCCTTGAAGTAACCTTCCTTCCACCTGAGTTTGAAATCATATCAGATACTATAATGGCAGTTGCAGGCGGAGAATCCCAAATTCTCATCAATGATAACATTGAGGACTTTTACAGCTCCCATTATTTAAAAAAAGGAGACATAGTAAAGATTAATCCAATCACCAAAGGTTGCAGACTTTATATTGCTTTTGCAGGAGGAATAGATGTTCCAGTTGTAATGAATAGTCGTTCTACATACATAAGAGCAAAAGTCGGTGGATTTAAAGGTCGTGCTCTACAAACAGGAGATGAAGTTTTTACACTTCCAAGTAAATTAAAATTCAAGCAGAGAAAGGTTCATCCAAATCTATTACTCAATTATGATGTAGAACAAAATATCAGAGTTATTGCAGGAAGCGAAACAAATGACTTTAGTCAAGAAGGGATTCAAACTTTTCTTAATTCTACATACACCATTTCTAACCAAAGCGACAGAATGGGATATAGACTTGAAGGACCAATTATTGAACATAAACAAAGTGCAGATATCATATCAGCCGGGATATGCAATGGCGCAATTCAGGTTCCAGGAGATGGTCGTCCTATAATTATGCTTGCTGACCGACAAACAGTAGGAGGTTATACAAAAATTGCAAACGTTATTAGTGCCGATCTACCAATACTAGGCCAGCTAAGACCAAATGACAAAGTTAATTTTATCCAGATAAGTATTAAAGAAGCACATGAAATATTGAAGAAACAAGAAAAACTACTTAAGAAGATAAAGTAAAAGTCGTAATGAAAACACTACGACTTTTATCACCCCATTCTACACTCTAATTTAATAGACAATATTATTAACGCTTTATATAAATATACACTATCTATTTTATTAATTCAACTCATACATTTAAATAAAGCAATTACTACGTAAATATTATCTGCGTATTTTCACCTCCACACATGGCATAAAACTCACCTACAGTAAGAACAGCACTAACATCTTCATACAAATCATCTTTTGTAAGCTTAAACATGTCCATTGCTAATTTACAGGCATAAATCTCTCCTCCACCAGCTGTTATCATCTCTAAAAACTCATCAACAGGAGGAATATCCAATTCATCCATTTGTTTCCTCATCATTGACGAAACCCCACTCTCTACTCCGGGTATTGATCCCAACCAAGTTGGAAAAGGAAGTCCTCCCGGCATTCTCATCGCAGGGTTTCCTACTGTTGAAGTATGGAGTTTATTCATATATTTTTTAGTAATAGCATCTAAGCCAAAAAAAGTAAAAAACAATTTAGCTTCAATTCCTTCCATCACTGCACCGTTAGCCAAAACTAAGGTTGCATATACATCTTCAATTGCACCCTTAGCGCAAATGATGCATACTTTTTTTAAGGGGTTGTCATCTTTAACCATCTTTTTCCATTTTTAAGTTTGCTATCTACTTATACACAACTTGCCGGCTTAGGAATACCTGCAATTTTAGAAGAAAACTTAAGCGGACCTCCCGGGAATAATTCATACAAACCTTTAATATCAACAATTCCAGATTTTCCTACTTTACGAATAGTCAACACTTCCCCTTCTTTAAATTTTTCACGTAGATACTCTAATACTTCAAAATGCTTATCTGTAAGTTCAATACCAATTTCCTGCGCAATAGCAGCAGCAATATCTTTATCCCATTGTGATGGATCTGTCATGTAACCTTCTTCATTTACATCAACAGTTTTATTAGCAATAACCTTTTGTCCCATAACTTTTGCAGTTTTATTCATTAATAATTACAAACTAACTCATGCTTTTATTCCATTTGGTTTTGATATACTTTTCATAAATGCGACAGCGAAGCCCATAGCTTTTTTCATTTCAGGTTTATTTAACTCTTTAATTAATTTTAAAAGAGAATATTGAGGTACTTTTTCTTTATCAATACTATTAAAAACATCTAATGCTTTTTGCATAGACAACATCATTTCCGGCTGCGTCATTTTTCGCATCGTATCAACTATTAGCACAATATTGTCTGCTAAAGATGCTACATCGTCTTTTGTAAAATGAGTTACCAGATTATCTACCACCTTACCTATCTCTGTAATAAACTCAAAGTACCCTTTCTTTTCAAACTCGTGAAGTTTTTTTGTCATATCAATGATAGATTCACGAACCAAAGGTCCGGCATCCCTTGCAAAATCAACAGTGCTTTCAAAAACAGAAAGCATAACTGTAATATCATTGATATTATTCAGAAGTTTTAAACCAAGATATTTTAGCTGATCAATATCTAATTCCACCTGTTGATTTTCTAACTCAACCACAGCAGTATCGTACATATCCTTACCTATAATCTGTAAATCAGCAAATAAATCCTCAACACTTTCTGCTTTTCTATTTTGCTGATCAAGAGACTTCAGAACCAAATCCATTTTAAGATTGAGCTTATTAATTTGCTCTTGTATATTTTGATTGTCCATAACCATGATTTTTTAAAAAGAAACTCTTTTTTTGCCAGCCATAGTCATCTCGGCCTCTACCGGAAGTTCTTTACCTTTAAGCAACAAATGCCAATAAATCCATCGAAACATAATTTTACCATAGTGATTAATCTTGGTATTCTTCAATAATCCAAAAGGTCCAATTCCTGGCAAAGGAAATGTTCCTGGCAGTGGTTCTGTTTCATAATTAAAATCAATCAGAGCACCTTTCCCATACCCAGTTTCTATATAACAGTTTGCATGACCATCAAAATTTGCAGTTAACGGGCGTTGCTCAATGGCATTCATTAAATTATCAAACAATATTTCGGAGGCAAAATGAGCTACAGAACCTGCTTTTGAAGTGGGAAGATTAGCTGCATCGCCAATAACAAAGATTTCTTCATGATCACGTTGCTGTAATGTATGCTTATTCGTAAACACAAAGTTCAAATCATCACCAAGTCCACTTCTTTCAATCATTTTATCACCCATATTAACAGGTACAATGGTTAATGTATCAAAAGGAACTTCACGCTCATCATACGAAATCAGAGCTTTCTTTTCATTATCTATTCTTTCAATATAAAAGTCTGCAACTACATTTATATTCTTTTCTACCAATAACTCTGAAAGCATCTTTGTAGCTATAGGTTTGGTGAACACACCAGCCATTGGAGTTACTATTGTGATATCCACTTTATCTCTGATACCCTTCTTAGTAAAAAACTCTTCAGCCAGAAAAACAAACTCTAAAGGTGCAACAGGGCATTTATAGGGAATCTCAGTTATCGCCATTACCAGCTTTCCTCCCTGCCAGCTTTTAAAGTGCTTTTGCAAAGCCAATGCACCCTCTATGGTATAAAAATCAAATATATCCTTATACCATAGCTGCTCTTTTAATCCCGGAGTCTCTTCAGGACAGGTTTTAGTTCCGGTTGCAATAATTAAAAAATCATAGAATAGTACTTTACCACCATCTAGCAATACCTTTTTATTATCAGCATCTATCTTATCGATCCCAGTATACATTACATTTACACCCACAGGGAAGAAACTACTTTTAGGCTTTTTCACATCCCTTTCGTGATACAATCCAAAAGGAATAAATAAAAATCCGGGTTGATAATAATGCGTACGAAATTGATCCACAATCGTAATATCCCATTCGTCTCTTTCAAGAGCAGCTCTTAACTTATTTGCCATCATAGTTCCAGCTGTTCCACCTCCTAGTATCACAATCTTTTTCATCTCATTATAATTTACGTTTTCAACTACATTAGATGGAACTCACCAATTACATACGTCTTAAATAAATAAGGTTTTATGGCTCGTTTCATTTATAAAATCTTATACAATTTGATACTTTGACACTTTTTTTGTTTTACAATAAAATCAGTGCATAAAATTCGAACTTACATCTCTTTCCTATTTTGTAATATTTTGTGTATTTTGTTATGTTACAGGAAAGTTAATACACACATCCCAATGGTATACACTATAGTCTGGTAATAAATATCAGTTTATGATATATATCAATTGGTCGTTATAAATAAGATTATAAATCTTACATTATGAATCAGGAATGTAGATGCGACAATTGCAAACTAAAAGAACTCTTCTTTCAGAATGTATCTTCAAATGAAATCATGAGTCTTTGCGGGAGTCGTATTGAAAAAAACTACAACAAGGGCGATTTTATTATTGAACAAGGAAAGTCTATTAATGAATTCATCTATTTAAAAAGCGGCCTGGTAAAACTCTTTATAACAAATCCAGATGACAAGGAACAGATTCTATCTTTTGCAAAGCCATTTGATTTCGTAAGTCTGCTAAGTGTTTTTTCTCAAACCAACTACAGTTATTCGGTAATGGCCATTGAAGAATCAACAACATGTAACTTATCCATTAATGATGTAAAAAAAATAATACTTAGCAATGGCCAGTTTGCAATGAGTATACTCGAAAAAACGAGTAAGGTAAGTGATGCTGTTATTAAAGAATCTCTTCAAATCAGAAAACGAAATTTACGAGGTAGAATTGCGTATGTTTTATTACATTTCAGAGATGATATATACGGTAACGATTATTTTGAACTTCCCGTAAGTAGAAAAGAAATTGCAGAATATATTGGCATGACTACAGAAAATGTCATTAGAGCCTTAACAGAGTTCAGAAAAGATGGTATCATAAAAATATTTGGTAAAGCCATTGAAATTGTGGAATATAAAAAGTTGATTCAAATATCTGAACATGGATAAAAAGAAATTTAACATTATACAAAAAACTATAAAGTACAATAATTACTGACCTATAACATATTTTACCCCACCCCCTTTCATTAAATTGCCACAAAAAACAATACTATGTTTGATAAGGATATATATATTAACCGTAGAAACAGGTTAAAACAGAAAATGACCAAAGGTCTAGCATTAATTTTAGGTAACATTGATGCTAGTATGAACTACCCGGATAACACATATCATTTTAGACAAGACAGTACTTTCCTTTACTTTTTTGGCTTGGACTATCAAGGCTTAGCTGCCATTATTGATTTTGAAAGCGGAGAGGAAATTTTATTCGGAAATGATTTTGAAATTGATGATATCATATGGATGGGCCCTCAGGCAAAGCTTAAAGACAATGCACTAAAAGTAGGTATTACTCAAACTCATCCATTATCTAAAATAAAAGAATTCGTTAGCAAGGCTCAGACACAAGGAAGACCTATACATTTTACGCCTCCTTATCGTGGAGAAAACACCTTAACATTAGGCGATCTTTTGGATATAAATCCGCTTAAAATAAAAGAAATGCATTCTATTGAATTCATTAAGGCCTGTGTAAGTCTCCGTTCAATAAAAGAATCTTGCGAAATCGAAGAAATGGAACGCCATATGGCAGTAGCATACCAAATGCACACTACAGCAATGAAAATGGCTCATCCAGGAACAACAGAACAGCAAATTACAGGAATACTTGAGGGTGTCTCTATGTCAGGTGGAGGACCAATTTCATTTCCTATAATCTGTTCAGTAAGAGGAGAAACACTTCATAATCACGTTCACCCAAATACTTTAAAAACTGGTGATTTATTATTAGTTGATGCAGGTAGTGAATCACCATTACATTATGCAACAGATCACACAAGAACATCTCCTGTTGGTGGAAAATTCACAAGCAGACAGAAAGACATTTATCAAATTGTTGTAGATACTAATAACGCTGCATTAGCAGCTACAAAACCAGGAATCACCTATAAGGAGGTTCATATCATCGCAGCTAAAACCATGACTTCTGGATTAAAGTCTTTGGGATTAATGAAAGGAGATATTGATGAAGCCGTAGCTCAAGGTGCACATGCTTTATTTATGCCTCATGGTTTAGGTCATATGATTGGACTCGACGTTCACGACATGGAAGATTACGACCAAAGACTGGTTGGTTTTGATGACGAAGTTCAACCTAGTACTCAATTCGGATTGGCAGCCTTACGTTTAGGAAGAAGACTACAACCTAATTTTGTGGTTACTAACGAACCAGGAATGTATTTCATACCAGATTTAATTGATAAGTTCAGATCTGAAAAGAAATTCACTGACTTTATTAATTATGATATTGTTGAAACATACAAAGGATTTGGTGGAGTACGACTTGAAGATGATGTTTTAATAACAGAAACAGGAAGCAGAGTTCTGGGAGAACGTATTCCAATCAATCCTGAGGATGTAGAAGCAATGGTACAGTCTGGAAAATAACATTTTCGTTTAAAATATATTTTGAGATATCTTGCATGTATTTCTATTTATTAATTGAAAATAAGAAATTCCAATCAGGAAAGATTTTCCTTAAAATGCAATTCTCTTAAATGATTTGATCCCCCCATCCTCACACTTTTTGTGTGAAACTTCCCTTTAGTGTTTAGACTAAAGGGAAGACCTCTTTATAAATGAAACTTTCTATTTAAAAGCTTCTTAAAGTCTTTCTTTTAGTTACCTTTAACCTACACATTAAAAACTTCCCTAAATCCTTTTAATATGAGTTCTGCAGGACATGTTTTAGATATGATAGCTCGAGTTAAAAATAACAGAGCACTTAAAGAACAAAATTTAAGTAAGTACCGCAAGATCAAAGCTGCATACGAAAAGCAATCTGATCACCATATTTCCTTTCGTGATAAGAATAAACTACCTGAACAAGAGTCCAAAAACTTACGAAATAGCATTAGAGAGAGATTAAAACAAGAGCAGAAAAAACAACTAACAAAAACAATATCTTTAATTATAATTCTTGCCTTAGCTATTTCAGCAGGTTTCTATATTTTTTTAACCATTATATGAATCGGAAGAAATTAGAGAAAACATAAGGAAAATTCTTTTTTCTTACAGTTTTATTTTCTTTACAATCCTCTAACATTTGCATTAATAATAATTCTCTTTTTATCCCTTAAGTATATGTCTTTACCTTCAAAAACAAGAACCCGACTTATTAAGATATTATTAATATTTATAACCATATCAATGGTTTATTCTTGTAACTATAACAATAATCATTTCGAAGACAAAACTGAATTAGCCATCAAGGAATGGGAACAAATAAAAAAATCAAGAGAACTTTGGGATTTGAGGATTTATATCGAAAAATACCCAGAAATTGATAAAATTGATTCTGCAATAGACCTATTTTTTATTCGCATTAATGAAATCAGAACCAATGGAAACATACCTCCACCACCTCCATGGCATTGCGGTAGAAATTGCAGACAAGTCATATTAAATCAACTAGGTAATATATATTTCGAAAACACTCATATTACTATAGATTCTTTGAGCAATTGTATTTTTAATTTTATTTCCGATTCAAGTTATAGAGATAATTATGCAGAATATATTGAATATAAAGATCCTGATGGAAATTATAGACCTATAACAAAGGCAAAAATAGAACTTGTATTTATTAAAGATTCTGTGAAGAATCTCCAACCTACTATTATCCAAATTAGAAAAGCTTATGAAAACCTTAAAAATACATTATGTCTAAGCTGGTACAATAAAAGCTTTGACACTATTACCGAAGAAAAAAGAAACTTTCTAAATTCTAATTTTGAAAGGCGCATTATTTTAACAGATGTATCTGACTTACCTATTAAATGGAGAAATAAAGCATTCAAATAAATAAATTAAAAAAGTAAACTTCTTAATTAGAAAAAACACTATGGACTTTTCAAACACAACAAACGGAATATTGGAATATATTAATTCCTGGGAAAACAAATTACACTCTTTACCTAAAGAGGTCATCTCAAATAGATACAACAGTCAAAAGCGAAGCATTAAACAGATACTTGGTCATTTAATTGATTCTGCTGCTAATAATCATCAACGTATGATACGTTTGCAATACAATAAGAATCTAAATTTCCCTGACTACCAACAAGACAATGATTTATGGATTTCACTGCAAGATTATCAGCATGCAGAATGGAACAATACAATCAACCTATGGAAGTTTTATAACCTCCACATGATACAGATTATCAGCTCTATTGACGAATCTAAACTTCAAAATACATGGAGCAACTTTGAAGGCAACAGCGTAACCTTAGAACAAATGATTAATGGTTATTTAAGGCACATGCAATTACATTTTAATGAAATCCACGAATTAATTGATGCTTAACTTAATCCTTCTTTCTAAACAGATCTTTCATTCTATTTAGAAGGCCCTTACTTTTCTCTTTACGCTGCTCTTTTTGTTGTTCTTCATATCTTGCTCTATCCTCAGGTGATAATTTTAAACCTGTAGTATCAGGGCGTGATCTTTTGCCAAATCTAAACATATCAAAGAATGATCGATCCGGATCTGTGATAGAAAAGTCTGCACAATCAACCATAGCCATCATATCCGAGTTTAATGAAGGAAAATTAGATCTTGTATACTTTCGGTATTTAGGATCTCGCTCTACCTTTTGCATAAACAAGCCATAAATTGGGAGAGCCATATGAGCTCCTTGCCCTAAAGTTGTAGTTCTAAAATGAACTACAGGACTTTCTGCACCAACCCAGGCACCTGCCAGTAATCGAGGTGTAAAACCAATAAACCATCCATCTGCATTATCTTGAGTTGTACCAGTTTTTCCTGCTATATCACTCGTTAAACGATAGGTTGTTCTTAAGCCTCTACCTGTGCCATTTTCTATTACACCCTGAAGCATATAATTCATCAACTCTGCTGTTTCTTCATCCAACACTCTTTCTTCATCATCATCTACCCCTCGTTGATAAAGTACCTTTCCCATACTATCTTCAATACGAAGTATTCCATAAGGTTCTTTTTTCACTCCATTATTGGCAAAACACGAGTAAACAGTAAGCATTTCTTCCAACGAAATTGACGCTGTTCCCAAACTAATCGAAGGAACCGCTGGCAGCTTTGAGGTCACTCCCATATCTTCTGCCAAACTCATTACCTTATCAACTCCTGTTTCAATCATAATTTCAGCAGTAATGGTATTCACAGAATTAGTTAAACCCCCTTTTAATGAATAATATCCTGTATGATCACCATCTGCATTTGCTGGAGACCAATCCTGATAATCTTCATAAACCCTACGATCGTTTGATATATAATCGCATGGACTCATACCATCCATTAAAGCAGCTGTATACACGATAGGCTTAAAAGTAGATCCAACCTGACGACGTGATGTTACATGATCATATTGAAAATACTTATGATTAACTCCCCCAACCCAGGCTAATACCTTTCCATTTTGAGGATCCATCACCATAAAACCTGTATTTAAAATTTTCAAATAATGCTTTATGGAATCTAAAGGGGAAAGATTCACTTCCTTTTCTTCTGGATAGGCAAAAACATTCATCTTCGTCAGCTTTTTCATCTCAGCCAATATCTCATCTTCAGACTTACCCTGAGCTTTTAAAACTTTATATCTATTAGAAGAACGCAATGCATTATTAAAGACCGATGGATGATTTTTCCATGGATCCTTATTTAACCAATGGTATTTGAATTCATTTTGTAACGAAGCCATATGCTTTTGTACAGCTTCATCTGCGTACTGCTGCAAAGTAGGATCAATTGTTGTATAAATTCTTAATCCATCACGATAGATATCATAATGATCACCATATTCATCTTCAAGAATCTGCTCAACCTCCTTTCTTACTATTTCTCTGAAGTAAGGTGCAATACCCGTATTATGATCTATTTTATGATACTTTAGTTCAATATCAGAAGTGGTATATTGTTTTAACTCCTTCTCAGTTAAAAAACCAAACTCCTTCATCCTCGTTAAAACAATATTCCTTCTAGTCTTGGAACGACCCGGATTAATACGTGGATTATAAGCAGTATTTGCAGCAAGCATTCCAATTAACACAGCTGCCTCATTAGGTTTTAATTGAGAAGAGTGCTTACTAAAGAAACGCATAGAGGCTGCTTCTATACCATACACATCCTCCCCAAACGGAACCGTATTGAGGTAAAGATTTAAGATTTCATCTTTAGTATATACTTTTTCCAGACGAGAAGCAATAAATATTTCGCGTGATTTATTTACCAACATTGAAAGAGGGCCATACCTTTTACGAGGAAAAAGGTTTTTTGCCAATTGTTGACTGATTGTACTGCCTCCACCTTGTGCTTTGTCTCTAAGTAGAATAGTTCGAAAAACAACCCTACCCAAGCTTATAATATCAAAACCTTTATGAGTAAAAAATCTTTTATCTTCTGTAGCCACCAAAGCATTAATCGCATGTTTAGAGATAACTTTATTTTCAATACTCATTCTGTTTTGATGATAGTATTTTCCCATTAAAACACCATCTTCAGTATAGACCTCTGATGCAACATCATTATCTATCTTTTTTAACTCTTCATAAGATGGTAACCTTCCGAAAACACCTAGATATACAAATAGCAGGAATATAAAGCTAACGCCAATTAATCCAACGATTCCTTTAAGAGATAGGACGATCAGCTTTTTATACTTATTCTTCTTTTTTGAAGTATTTTGTTTCTTTTTTGTGTTATGTGTTGATTGTTTTTTTGCAGCCATTCAGGATCGCTTTGTGTTAAATATATTTGTGTGTTGTTGTTTATTCCAACTTAAATCCTTCTACTCCTAATTCCAGATAAAATTGTTTTAAATAATCCAGCATAAAACGATGACGTTCAATTGCCAATGATTTACCAGTACCGGTTTGCATTTTATCTTTCAACAGTAATAACTTCTCATAAAAATGATTGATTGTAGGACTAGTGCTTTTTCTGTATTCTTTTGTTGATTGATATTTTCGGGGAGGAATTTCTAGGTTAAATATCTCTCGATTTTTACTTCCTCCATAATGAAAGGTTCGTGCAATACCAACAGCCCCTATTGCATCCAGGCGATCAGCATCACAAACAACCTTTTGTTCCAATGTTAGTTCCTTTTTTTTATCAAATTCCTTACCAAAGGAAACAACATCTATAATATCTAGTAGTCTTGTAATATCATCTGTGGACAATCCAATTTTATTCAAGAAATTCTTTAATTCATCCTCAGCCTTAAGCCTATCAAATAGCTTTTCATCTGTAACATCATGTAATAAAACACCGGCTTCAACAAAGAATTCATCAGCATGCTCCTTTTTATTTATTTCAACAGCATTAAATAATACACGTTGAATATGGCTAAAATCATGCCCTGCGTCAACAGATTCCATCTTACTAATTACATAATCTTTAATCTGTTTCAGATACTTTAACTGATCTTTATTCATTTTTTAAATAAAGTCTTTGCAAGTTCTTTACCAATTGCCTGTTTATTCAACAGTATGGCAATGGTATTCATACGCACATATGATTCTGACATATATAAATATCCGCCATATTTATTGCTATTAGGACCCCAACTGTTTTTTGTTTTAAAATATAAAGTACCATTCTGATCCTTTGCAATTCCAACAATATGCATTAAATGATCATCCGTTGCCTTCCATGACATAAATGCTTTTTGTCGTGCTTCCTGGGTAACATAAACTTCTTCTTGAGGAATAAAGCCTTTCGATTCATCTACAGGAACAATAGCCACGCCTTCTTTATGTGAAAAGAATGGTTCTGAAACATCGCCATCCCATAATATACTATAACCATTTTGTATGGCTTTTTTCATCACATCAATTAATTCATCTATAGGAAGATTAGTATATCTGTCGTGCGACCAGTTATCCGGCACTTCAAGATCAAATTGCTCATAAAAGGGATGATGTATATAAGAAGTTAGCTCTACATAATTGTCTTTACTAATTCCTAATCCTGAAGCAAAATCAGTTGGACTATATGTTCTTTTGTTAAACACAGTTTGCGTTGGCACTTTACCAAGATAATTTTCAAGGATAGATTGAATATTAGTAAACCAAAGTTCAGAAGGTTCTGCACCCTTTTGGGTTATATAATTATCAAGGATTCCCTTCATTGTCATCTCTAATTCACTATGGTTATGAATTAAAGCAGAATCTTTTAATCCTGAAAAATCACTTTCCGGAACAAATCCATGTTCAGCGATAACATTAAAAACATCATGAGCCTGACCTCCCTGGCTAAAGTTTGCCATGCCATGATACATTACATATTTGCGAGCTTTTTGTTGATATACAAAATTGACTGAATACATTTCGGATAAGTCTAATTCCGGCCCACCCATTCTCATGATCTCACTTTCTACAAAAGATGTAGAACTAAATGCCCAACACGTTCCTGTTCTTCCCTGATTTTTTACAGGTGTGTTCTTAACTTCAAAGAACGATTCAAACTCAAAGCTCTCCTGAGCGCTTGCTGCTGTATAAAATAATATTAATCCTGTAACAAATAAAAACAATCTCGTAGACTTCATCTTCATACTTTTAATTTTCAACCTCCCGAAAATAACAAATCTTATGCAAATTTTGTCCATATCCAAAAATAAAGCCGTTGAGAAAAATCCCAACGGCTTTAAATCGTTAATATCTAATTTCAATATTTTATTTGTATTCGCCCCAACTTTTAATCTTAATATCCTCTTTACCCATTTTACAGAATGCCTGAATAAACGCACTAGCTAATCTAGCATTAGTAATCAATGGAATATTAAAGTCGATTGCGCTACGACGTATTTTATATCCGTTTTTCAATTCGTTTTTGCTTAAGTTTTTAGGGATATTTACCACTAAATCAATTTGCTTTTCACGAATCATTTCCAATGAATTTGGATGTTGATCTGGCTCACTTGGCCAATAGATATGAGTAGTTTCCACACCATTTTCTGCAAAAAACTTGTGTGTACCACCTGTTGCAAAAATATTATAACCTTTATCTTTTAACAACTTAGCAGCTTTCAACAACTCCATTTTAGATCTTAATGGACCTGAAGAAATTAAAATATTCTTTTTAGGTATTGAATAACCAACAGAAAGCATTGAATTTAAGATAGCCTCATCAAAGTTATCACCAATACATCCAACCTCACCTGTTGAAGACATATCAACACCTAAAACAGGATCTGCTTTTGCTAAACGAGCAAAAGAGAACTGAGGTGCTTTGATACCAACACAGTCAAGGTCAAATAAGTTTTTATTTGGTTTTTGAACATCCATTCCTAGCATTACTTGAGTTGCTAGGTCAATTAAATTCACCTTAAGTATTTTAGAAACAAATGGGAAACTACGTGAAGCTCTTAAGTTACACTCAATAACTTTAAGTTCATTGTTTTTTCCTAACAACTGCATGTTAAATGGACCTGAGATATTTAATGCTTTTGCAATTTCTCTGGCAATCTTTTTAACACGACGCATTGTTTCGATATACAATTTTTGAGGAGGGAATACTATAGTTGCATCACCTGAGTGAACACCTGCAAACTCTACGTGCTCAGAAATTGCATAAGCCACAAGCTCACCATTTTTAGCAACAGCATCCACTTCTATCTCTTTAGCTTCTTCAATAAATTCAGAAACTACAACCGGATATTCTTTCGAAACATTAGCCGCTAATGTTAAGAAATGCTCTAACTCATCCTTGTTACTAACCACATTCATGGCAGCACCAGAAAGTACATAACTAGGACGAACTAACACAGGAAAACCAACCTCATCAACAAATGTAAAGATATCTTCTATTGAAGTTAACTCACTCCATCTTGGCTGATCAATATTCAAGCGGTCTAACATTGCTGAAAACTTCTGACGATTTTCTGCGTTGTCAATATTTTCAGGTGAAGTTCCTAAAATTGGTACATTCTGACCATTTAATTTCATAGCCAGGTTATTAGGAATCTGTCCACCCACAGAAACGATCACTCCTTTTGGTGTTTCAAGGTCGATTACATCTAATACTCTTTCGAAAGTAAGCTCATCAAAATATAAACGATCACAAACATCATAATCCGTACTCACTGTTTCAGGATTATAGTTAATCATGATTGAACGATACTTTTGATCTCTGATTGTATTCAGTGCATTTACACTACACCAGTCAAACTCTACTGAACTACCAATACGATAAGCTCCACTACCTAATACAATAACTGATTTACCATCATCTACATAATCAATATCATGCTCAGTTCCACTGTAAGTTAAATACAAGTAGTTGATTTGAGCAGGAAATTCACCTGCCATTGTATCAATCTGCTTAACAACCGGTAAAATATTACGTTTTTTACGCTCAGCTCTTACTTTTAATAAGTCATCACTTATAACTTCACTTGTACTCTTGAATACACAACGAGCAACCTGGAAGTCAGAGAAACCAGAACGCTTAGCTTGTCTTAATAACTCACTTGGAAGTTCTTCCAGGTTATTAAACTTCTTAAGCTCTGTTTCTATATCACTAATATTCTTAAGCTTTTCTAGGAACCAGTGATCAATTTTACTTAGTTCGTGAATTTCTTCAACAGTCATTCCGTTTTCAAAAGCTTCCGCAATTGCATAAATACGTTGATCTGTTGGTTCTGCAAGCTCAGTTTTAACATCAATTCCTTTTAATGGTTGATTTGCAACAAAACCATGCATTCCCTGACCAATCATACGAAGACCTTTTTGAATAGCCTCTTCGAATGTGCGACCAATAGACATGATTTCACCTACAGATTTCATACTTGAACCAATCTGCTTGCTAACACCATTAAATTTATTTAAATCCCAACGAGGAATCTTACATACTACATAATCCAAAGCTGGTTCAAAGAAAGTAGAAGTTACTTTAGTTACTGAATTTTTAAGCTCATGTAAGCCATAACCTAAACCTAATTTAGCTGCAACAAAAGCCAAAGGATAACCAGTAGCTTTAGACGCTAATGCACTGGAGCGAGATAAACGGGCATTAACCTCAATTACACGATAATCTTCAGAATTTGGATCTAAAGCATATTGAACATTACACTCACCAACAACACCGATATGACGAATAATCTTAATTGCTAATTCACGTAACTTATGATATTCTGAGTTTGAAAGTGTTTGAGAAGGTGCCACAACGATACTTTCTCCTGTATGAATTCCCAGTGGATCAAAGTTTTCCATATTACAAACAGTAATACAGTTATTATACTTATCACGTACTACTTCATACTCAACCTCTTTCCATCCTTTTAATGACTCTTCGACCAAAATCTGGTTTGAATAAGAAAAAGCATTTTCTGCCCGAGCAATTAACTCTTCTACATTATTACAGAATCCACTTCCCATTCCACCAAGAGTATATGCTGCTCTTACAATAATTGGGAATCCAATTTTCTCAGATGCTTTAACAGCCTCTTCAACTGAAGTTACAGCAAGACTTATAGGTGTTTTAACATCAATTTCCTTAAGTTTATTGGCAAATATCTCTCTGTCTTCTGTATTAATAATTGCCTGAACCGGAGTACCTAGTACCTGAAGATCATATTTTTCAAGAACTCCAGTTTCATATAGTTTAGTACCACAGTTAAGTGCAGTTTGTCCACCAAAAGCCAACAGAATACCATCAGGCTTTTCTTTTTTAATTACCTCCTCAACAAAATAAGGCGTTACAGGCAAAAAATAAATTTTATCAGCAATTTTATCTGATGTCTGTACAGTAGCAATATTAGGATTTACTAATACAGTCTCTATGCCTTCTTCTTTTAAAGCTTTTAGAGCCTGAGATCCGGAATAATCAAACTCTCCCGCTTCACCGATCTTAAGCGCACCTGATCCAAGTATTACTACTTTCTTAATGTCTTTATTCATGTTTTACTGGCTTATATTGAAATTGATGTAATGTATTCTTATACAAAAAAAATCAGAAAAAATTTCAATCTGATTTTACTTTACCTATACTTTTCTATCGTAATTATACGTTAACAATCCTTACCTCTCCTGATACCTCTCACCTCTAATCTTTGGATATTAGTGAGTTTTGTACTTTTTCAGGATTCATTTCGGCTGCAAAAATACAAATATTTTACAAATTTCTTTTGATTATTTTAAAAAAGTGAATATTTTTGCATTGTAATTGAATATTTATACAATGAAGGTCAAAACGCAGCGTTTAGCTACCATAAAAAACATTATCAGCAGGCAAAGTGTAAGCAGCCAGGAAGAGTTATTATCACTTCTTGAAAAAGAAGGATTTATGACTACACAGGCCACACTTTCACGTGACTTAAAGTTTTTGAAAGTGGCTAAAATACCGCACACTGACCTTGGGTATGTATATGAGTTACCACAAGGGTTAGCCAAAATGAATGAAGAAGTACATGAAGACTTTCCTGTTTCAGGAGTAGAATCCATTGATTTTTCAGGAAATATGGCTGTTATAAAAACCAGACCCGGATTTGCTAATAGTATTGCTTCTGTAATCGACAGTCATGATCCCTACGAAATATTAGGAACCATAGCGGGAGATGACACTATCTTATTAATTAACAGAGAAGGGATATCAAAAGGACACATAATTGAAGTTTTATCATTATTTATTCCTGGTTTAAAGGAAAAATTATTGTAGTTGATTTTTGAGGCGTTAATTAAAAATGATTAAAGATTTTTACATCGATATAGCAAACGAGGATCACCTCGATTATGTTGATATCATTCTAACAACAATTGCAGATGCTGCAAAAGTTAGAGGTACAGGGATTGCTAAGCGCAGTCCGGGCTATATCATTCAAAAGATTAATGAAAGAAAAGCTATTATAGCTTTGGATGGCAAAACATTTGCCGGATTTTGTTATATCGAGTCTTGGGGGCACAATAGATTTGTGGCTAACTCAGGATTAATTGTTGTAGACGCTTACCGAGGGCATGGCCTTGCAAAAGCCATTAAAAAGAAAGCCTTTGACTTATCAAGGAAGAGATTCCCTGATGCAAAACTTTTTGGTCTTACGACAGGATTAGCTGTTATGAAAATAAATTCAGAGCTTGGTTACAAGCCTGTAACATTTTCAGAACTAACTGATGATGAAATGTTTTGGAAGGGTTGCCAAAGTTGCGTAAATTATGACATTTTGGTCAGAACTAACAGAAGACACTGTTTGTGTACGGGTATGCTTTACGATCCCGCAACTGCAAACAAAAAGCAGGATGACGAAAAAAGCTTAAAAGTATATAGTAGATGGCTTAAGTTTAAACAATTTGTTTTTTTAAGACCAAACAAGAAAAAAGGAGAAAGTAAAGTATCCTATTTTAAGCGTTTGCAAACAAAACTAATATCGTAAAAATGAAAGGGATAAAAATCCCTGACAATAAATAAAAGAAAATGGAAAAAGTTGTTTTAGCCTTTAGTGGCGGATTAGATACTTCATTTTGCGTAAAGTACCTAAAACATGAAAAAGGATTAGATATTTATTCTGCAATTGCTAACACAGGAGGTTTCTCTGATAAGGAATTAAAAACCATTGAAGAGGGTGCGTACAATCTTGGTGTTACGAAGCATGAAACTCTAGATGTTACAGATGTATACTATCGCAACTGTATCCGATATATGATTTTCGGTAATATCCTTAAAAACAACACATATCCTTTATCTGTAAGTTCTGAAAGAATATTTCAGGCTTATGCTATTGTGGATTATGCAAGAAAAATCGGCGCTAAATATATTGCACACGGAAGTACTGGTGCAGGAAATGACCAGGTTAGATTTGATTTAACATTCCAAATTATCGCTCCAGAGATTGAAATCATTACTCCAATTCGCGATTTAACTCTTTCAAGAGAGGCAGAAATTGAGTATTTGAAGAAACACGGAGTTGAAAAAGACTGGAAAAAGATGGAATATTCTATCAACAAAGGTCTTTGGGGAACGAGTGTTGGAGGTAAAGAAACATTAACTTCAAACAAAAATTTACCTGAAGAGGCCTATCCAAGTCAGCTTACAGAAAAAGATCCTTCAGAGTTAATCATTGAATTTAACAAAGGAGAGATAGCATCTGTAAATGGAGAAACTTTTGCTACTCCGGTTGATGCGATTAGAAAAATAGAAGCCATTGGTGCGTCATATGCTATCGGCAGAGACACTCACGTGGGAGATACTATCATTGGAATTAAAGGTAGAGTTGGTTTTGAAGCTGCTGCTCCAATGCTAATCATTAAAGCTCACCACCTTCTTGAAAAGCACACTCTTACAAAGTGGCAAATGTACTGGAAAGAGCAATTGAGCAACTGGTATGGAATGCTTTTACACGAAGCGCAATATGTTGAGCCTGTAATGAGAGACATTGAGAAATTCCTTGACAACTCACAAAAGAATGTTACTGGTAAAGTAATATTAAAGCTTTTACCATATCGATTTGAATTAGTAGGTATCGAATCGGATAACGATTTAATGAATTCAGGATTTGGCGATTACGGTGAAGTTAACAAAGGTTGGAGTGGTGATGACGTAAAAGGATTTACTACAATCATTGGTAACCAATTGAAAATCTTCAACAAAGTAAACGAAGGACAATTAGATATTAAATAAGAAGTAAAAATAACAGACGATAATACTTATTAATTTATCGTCTGTAAATTAAAATTCAAAATGATTAAAGTTGGTATTGTAGGTGGAGCCGGATATACGGCAGGAGAACTACTAAGAATCTTGATTTTTCATCCGGAAGTAGAAATTACTTGCATTCAAAGTACAAGTAATGCCGGAAATCCAATTAGTGCAGTTCATACAGATTTAATTGGAGAATCAGATCTTATCTTCGCTGAAAATCTGGATACAGATGTTGTTGATGTTATTTTCTTATGCATGGGTCATGGAAAATCAAAGGAGTTTTTAACCGAAAACAACATTCCTAATCACATTAAAATTATCGACCTTAGTCATGATTACAGATTAAAGGCTGAAGGTAATGACTTTATTTACGGACTTCCTGAATTAAATAAAGAACAAATAAAGTCTGCTGATAAAATTGCAAATCCAGGTTGCTTTGCAACTGCAATTCAATTGGCATTACTGCCTATTGCAGCTTCTGGTAAATTAAATGAGGTACACGTAAATGCGATTACAGGTTCAACTGGAGCAGGTCAAAAGCCAACTGCAACATCTCATTTTAGCTGGAGAAACAATAACCTTTCTGTATACAAAGTATTTTCTCATCAACATTTAGGTGAGATCAAGCAGTCTTTATGTCAGCTTCAGGATGGATTTTCTGAAGAGGTAAATTTTATTCCGGTAAGGGGTAATTTTGCTAGAGGTATTATGGCTACTGCATATACCGAATCTGACATTTCTGCAGAAGAAGCTGTTAAGCTTTATAAAGATTTTTATAAAGATCATCCGTTTGTAATTGTTTCAGATGAAAATCCGAATTTAAAACAGGTGGTCAACACAAATAAAGGAATCGTATTTGTTGAGAAGTATGATGGTAAGTTGTTCATCGTAAGCATGATTGACAACTTGGTAAAAGGTGCTTCAGGTCAGGCTGTTCAAAACATGAATTTAATGTTTGGCCTTGAAGAAACAACTGGTCTTCGCCTTAAACCGGTAGCTTTTTAAATAAGCATTATCATAACCAATAATTAGCTTATTATCTAATAATCAGTCATCCACCTTAAGGAGAATTTTTTGATGGTTTAAATTAGGTGTTAACTTACAAAGGAAGACCAGTTAGCACTCCTGTAGAGAAGCCAAGACTTTACAGGAGTGTTTATTTTTAACGATTAACTGATAAACGAAATGAATTTATTCGATGTATATCCACTTTTTGATATTGAGCCTGTAAAAGCAGAAGGATGCTACATATGGGACAAAGAGGGTAATAAGTACCTTGATTTATATGGAGGACATGCTGTTATCTCTATTGGACATTCTCACCCACATTATATCAAACGCATCTCTGATCAGTTAAATAGCATTGGGTTTTATTCTAACTCAGTTCAAAATCAAATGCAAAAGGATCTTGCTCAAAAACTTGGCCAGATGGCAGGAATGGAAGATTACGATCTATTCTTATGTAACTCAGGTGCTGAAGCCAATGAAAATGCTTTAAAATTAGCCTCATTTACAACAGGTAAGAAAAGAGTAATCTCCTTTAAAAAAGGATTTCACGGAAGAACTTCTGCAGCTGTCGCAATTACAGATAATCCAAAGATTGTTGCACCTATTAACAGCAATCACGAATCAACAATTCTTGAATTAAACAACCTTGATGCAGTAGAAGCTGAACTTAAAAAGAATGATGTTTGTGCTATCATTATTGAAGGTATTCAAGGTATTGGTGGAATAATTGTTCCTGACTCTGCATTTCTTGAAGGCTTAGGCGACTTATGTAAAAAATATAAAGCCATTCTTATTCTTGATGAAATACAATCAGGATATGGCAGATCTGGAAAATTCTTTGCGTTTCAATATAGTAATGTTAAACCAGATATAGTTACTACAGCTAAGGGTATGGGCAATGGCTTTCCTATTGGTGGCGTATTAATTTCTCAAGAGTTTAAACCTTGGTTTGGAATGTTAGGAACTACCTTTGGAGGTAATTATTTAGCTTGTGCTGCAGCCTTAGCTGTTCTGGAAGTAATGGAAAAAGAGAATCTGGTTGAGAATTCTATGACTGTAGGAAACCACATTATCGAAGAATTAAACAAAAATATTAAAAATTGTGAAATTAGAGGATACGGCCTTATGATTGGTATAGAATTTGATAATCCAATCGCTGATTTAAGAAAGAAACTTCTTTTCGAAAACAAAATTTTTACAGGAGTATCAGGTACTAATACAATAAGGATTTTACCTCCGCTAAGTTTAAACATAGATCAAGCAGATTTTTTCATCAATAAATTATCTGAATCGTTATAACAAAGTGCCTGATGCGTATTATATTTATACATTAAAACAGGCAAATTATGATTAAATCATTCTGGAATGAAGAGTGGAAAGAAATAAAATTTGAAGAAGGTGCGCTACAAAAGAAATATGCCATTTCAAATTATGGAAGAATTGTAAGTTATTTAACAACTCCCGAAGAAGGAACTCTAATTAAAGGAGGAAAGCTTAGAGGATATGCAACGCTTCCGGTACGACCTCATGGAAAATCAAAAACTTTCTATGTTCATAAATTAGTCGCTCAATATTTCATTGACAACGACAGACCAGATGCTACCTTTGTTATACACTTAGATCATAATAAGAATAACAATTATACAGAAAATCTTAAATGGTGTACTAAAGAAGAAGTATTTGAACATCAAAAAGATAATCCAATTGTAATTGAGGCCCGAAAAAAACAGAAAGGTCGAAGAAAGGATGAAGGGCACAAACTAACTTCAACGGAAGTAATCAGATTAAAAAAGAAGATTTTTGATCCCAAAAGAAAATCCAGACTTAAAATTATTGCAAAGCAATTTGGTATAAGCGAAATGCAATTGTATAGAATTAAATCAGGTGAAAATTGGGGCCACATAAAAGTTGAAATAAATGGTGTGGAATATTAGCACGAATTGACATTGGTTCATTTGGTGCTAATCCAAATACCAAAACAATTTTCGTGCTATGAAAAACAAAAAAATAACCATTATAGGTGGTGGCAACTTAGGCCAGGCTATTGCTAATGGCATTGTAAATTCAAACGTAATCAATCCTTCTAACCTTACCGTTACTCGCAGAAGGGTTGAGTTAATCCAGGATCTGACAAAATCGGGAATTAACGTATCATCCGACAATAAAAAAGCATCTTCTGATGTTGACATTATATTTTTAGGAGTTAAACCATATCAGATAAAAGAAATCATTGAAGAAATTAAAGATTCTGTTTCTGATAATACAATGATAATCTCACTCGCAACGGGTGTTGATTCCTTAACTATCGAAAAGTATTTTGGTAAAAAATTACCAATTTTCAGAGCAATGCCGAATACGGCCATTGCCATTGGTCAATCAATGACTTGTATTTCTGCTCATAATGCAGATGAAGACCAAAAAAACATAGTACTTACATTATTTGAACAAGTTGGACAGGCTTTAATAATTCCTGAAGAATTAATGGCAGCAGCTACAGTATTGGCAGCTTGCGGAATTGCCTTTGCTTTAAGATTTGTTCGTGCAGCAACCCAGGGAGGAATTGAAATAGGATTTGGAGCAGACCTTGCTTTAAAAATTGCTTCTCAAACTGTAAAAGGAGCTGCTGATCTATTAATCAACTCAGGTACACATCCGGAACATGAAATCGATAAAGTAACTACTCCTCGTGGAGTAACCATTTCTGGATTAAATGAAATGGAGCATCAAGGTTTTAGCTCATCTCTAATTAAAGGTTTACTTACATCCTTTAATAAAATTGAAAACGGAAAATAATTTCACCTGTGTTTAAGTCAATTACAATAAAAATAGGCTCAAATGTTTTAACTGATGAAGATGGCACTCTACATTATGAAAGAGTTTCTCATCTTGTTGATCAAATAGCTGCATTGCACAAGAAAAACAAAAAGCTGTTGTTGGTTTCTTCAGGTGCCGTTGCAGCAGGAAGAACTATGGTAAAGGTCAACAAGAAAACAGATACTGTTTCATCTCGTCAGTTACTTTCATCGGTAGGGCAAGTGAAATTATTGAATACTTACTCAGCCTTATTTGAGAAACATAATATTCAATGCGCTCAGGTCCTAGTTACAAAACAAGACTTTAGATCCAGAGAGCATTACCTTAACATGAAGAACTGTCTGTCAACATTAATTGATAACGGCATAGTTCCTATAATTAATGAAAATGATGCTGTTTCTGTAACGGCATTAATGTTCACTGATAATGACGAATTAGCTGGCCTGTTATCATCAATGATGAATAGCGAAGCTTTATTTATCTTAAGTAACGTAAATGGGATTTACGATGGTGACCCCCGAAATGGGAATGCAAATGTGATCAGAACAGTTGACAGTACCAATGCAGACCTTTCAAGTTACATATCAACTACAAAATCAAACTTTGGTAGAGGTGGTATGTTAACAAAATGTCATATTGCAAAAAAAACAGCTTCATCTGGAACCTCTGTTCACATAGCAAACGGAACTATTCCAAATATCCTGATTGACTTAAACGCTCATCCGGATAAAGTAGAGCACACCACTTTTTTGCCTGGAGAAAAATATCCTGCAATAAAAAAATGGATTGCATACTCTGAAGCTTTTACTAATGCAGAAGTAGTCATTAACAAAGGCGCTCTTGATGCTCTGAATTCATCAAAAGCAACAAGCTTACTTTTAGCAGGAGTTATTAAATTTAATGGCAATTTTAAAAAAGGTGATCTGTTAAAAATCATCTCTGAAGAGGGCAGAAATGTTGGTATTGGGAAAGCAAAGTACGACAAGGCAAAAGCGATAGAACACATGCATGATCAAAAATATCAGCCTTTAATACATTACGATTACTTATATTTAATTTAACGAAGAACTCAGTATAAATAACAACCTTAATCATCGAAAAAATGCAATGTTTAGCACAATTTCAAAAAGTTAAAGATGCCTCTCGTGAACTAACGAGGGTAAAAAAAGAAAGCATAATTCTTATGCTCAATAAACTTGCAGATGAAGCGGAAAAAAGCATCCCTTTGTTACTTGAGGCTAATCAAAAAGACCTTGACAGAATGGATATTGAGGATCCTAAGTACGACAGGCTTAAGCTAACTAAAGAAAGGATTGAAGGAATTGCCGCTGACATCAGAAATGTAGCTAAACTTCCCTACCCCATTGGTGAAGTTCTTGAAGAGAAAATATTAGACAACGGGCTTCAACTTCAAAAAGTCAGAGTTCCTCTAGGTGTAATTGGTGTAATATACGAAGCACGTCCTAATGTAACTTTCGATGTATTTTCATTATGCATGCAATCAGGAAATGCATGCGTTCTAAAAGGAGGTAGTGACGCAGAGTTTTCAAACAAAGCTATTGTTGAGTTAATTCACAAAGTTTTAAAAGAGGAAGGTTTTAATCCTGAATTACTTCAATTATTACCTGCTGACAGGTCTGCTGCAACAGAACTTATGAATGCAATTGGATATGTTGACATTTTAATTCCTAGAGGATCCCAAAACCTGATTAATTCAGTAAGAGAAAATGCCAATATCCCTGTTATAGAAACTGGCGCAGGAATAGTACATACATACTTGGATAAGTCAGCTGATATATCAAAAGCGGCCAACGTGGTTGTAAACGCAAAAACCAGAAGAGTCAGTGTTTGCAACGCATTAGATTGCATGATTATTCATAAAGATATGCTTATACATCTTCCTGAAATTATGAAGGGCATGATTCCATTTGATGTAGAAGTTTTTGCTGATGAAGATTCATATAGTCATTTAAAAAACAACTATCCTGATAATTTATTATTCCAAGCCACTGAGGAATCTTTTGGAACAGAATTCTTATCTCATAAAATGTCGATAAAAACAGTTGACAACATTGATGAAGCTTTAGATCATATATATAAATACAGTTCAAAACATAGCGAAGCCATTATCGCAGAAAATCCAGATGTAATAGAAAGATTTTATAACGAGGTCGATGCTGCGGCTGTTTATGCCAATACATCTACTGCTTTTACCGACGGAGCACAATTTGGACTGGGTGCCGAAATAGGAATCAGTACACAGAAACTACATGCTCGTGGACCAATGGCTTTAAAAGAACTGACTAGCTACAAATGGCTAATTAAAGGTAATGGTCACACCAGACCTGCATAGATATAAGTAATAATGTTGAAAGTTTATAAAGTTGAAAGTAAAAAATAATCTTCTATTTATAAAAAGATAAGCTACTTCAACAAACTATAAAAATAAGATTAAACAGATGAAAAGATTTTTAAAAGTAAACGATATAGGCGACTTAAAACAAGCTTTAAAAGAAGCATTTGAAGTTAAAGAAAATCCTTATGCATATACCGAATTAGGAAAAAACAAAACGATCATATTAGTATTCTTTAATAGTAGTTTAAGAACCAGATTAAGCACCCAGAAAGCTGCTATGAATCTTGGTATGAATGTTATGGTTCTTGATATTAACAAAGACGGCTGGAAGCTTGAAACTGAAATGGGTGTAGTAATGGATAGCGACAAACCTGAACATATCAAAGAAGCCGTACCTGTAATTGGTCAATATTGCGATATGATTGGAGTTCGTTCATTTGCATCTTTTGAAAATAAGGAAGATGATTATTCTGAAAAAATTTTAAATCAATTCATTCAATATTCAGGAGTTCCTGTAATCAGCCTTGAATCGGCAACACGTCACCCACTTCAGGCATTTGCAGATTTAATTACAATTGAAGAATTCAAGCAGAAAGAAAGACCTAAAGTAGTTCTTACATGGGCTCCTCACCCGAGGTCTTTACCTCAGGCAGTAGCAAATTCTTTTGCAGAATGGATGAAAGAAGCTGATGTTGAGTTTGTAATCACACATCCTAAAGGATATGAATTAGCTGAAGAATTTACTGATGGTGTCACTGTTGAATATGATCAAAGAAAAGCATTTGAAGGTGCTGATTTTATTTATGCTAAAAACTGGTCATCATACACGGATTATGGTCAGGTAACTTGCAAAGATATGGACTGGACAGTTAATGAGGAAAAAATGGCTTTAACCAACAATGCTAAATTCATGCACTGCCTTCCTGTTCGTAGAAATATGATTGTGAGCGACGGCGTAATTGAAAGCGAAAACTCACTAGTTGTTCAGGAAGCTGCAAACAGAGTTGTATCTGCACAAACAGTTATAAAAAGAATGCTTGAAAATCTATAATCATTTTTGAATACAAATAATACCTAATATAACATGCAAGAAATTACCGTTGTAAAAGTCGGAGGAAAAGTAGTTGAAACACCAGAATCATTGCAAGAATTATTAAATGACTTTGTTGCCTTACCTGGATTAAAAGTATTGGTTCACGGAGGGGGAAGGTCTGCTACAAAGATTGCATCTCAACTTGGAGTGGAAACTAAAATGGTAGATGGAAGAAGAATTACTGACCTTGAGACTTTAAAGGTTGTAACAATGGTATATGCAGGATTGGTAAACAAAAATATTGTTGCCTCTCTACAAGCTTTAGGAGCAAATTCAGTTGGTTTAACCGGAGCAGACCTTAATTTAATTAAAGCAGTTAAGCGACCAGTTAAAGAAATTGACTATGGTTACGTTGGTGATGTAGAGTCTGTTCAAGTTGAGGAGTTAATGGATTTAATTAATAAAAACGTAATTCCCGTTGTTGCCCCTTTAACTCATGATGGTAAAGGAAATATGCTTAATACTAATGCTGACACCATGGCATCTTCTTTAGCATGTGCATTAGCGAAATACTACAAAGTAAACCTGGTGTATTGCTTTGAGAAAAAAGGAGTATTAAGTAATCCTGATGATGACGATGCAGTCATTCCCGTATTAACTCATGATTTATTTAAAAAACATCAGGAGTCCGGTATTATTAATGAAGGAATGATTCCTAAACTTGACAATGGATTTAACGCAATAAAAGCTGGAGTAGAAAAAGTAAATATTACAAACACACAAGGATTAAAAGGAGGATTGAATACCGGAACTTTATTAACAGAAAAATAAATGGATAATATTCAATCATATACTGATGAAGCCATTGGCTTACTTAAAGATTTGATTTCAACAGAATCGTTTAGCAGACAAGAGGAAAATGCTGCTAATATTATGGAATCATTTTTAGTTGAAAAGGGATTAACAACCAATCGTAAAGGAAACAACATTTGGGTAAAAAGCGCTAACTGGGACACCAATAAACCAGTTATACTTTTAAACTCTCATCTCGATACGGTAAAACCTTCTTCAAAATGGACATATAATCCTTTCTCCCCAACTGTTGAGGGAGACATTTTATACGGACTTGGAAGTAATGACGCAGGCGGACCACTGGTTTCTCTTATGGCTACTTTTTTTCTACTAACAGAAAAAGAACAACCATATAATTTAATCTTTGCTGCAACTGCAGAAGAGGAGGTGTCGGGAACAAATGGAGTTGCATCAATTCTTGATGAACTTGGAAAAATTAACCTGGGGATTGTTGGGGAACCAACATTGATGCAAATGGCTGTAGCTGAAAAAGGATTACTTGTTTTGGATTGTGAAGCTAAAGGTAAAGCTGGACATGCAGCCAGAAACGAAGGCGATAACGCAATATATAAAGCATTAAAGGATATTGAATGGTTCAGAACTTTTGAGTTTCCTAAAATATCAGACCTTTTTGGCCCGGTTAAAATGACTGTATCACAGATTAACGCTGGCTATCAACATAATGTAGTACCTGATTCATGCAAATTTGTAGTTGATGTTAGAGTCAATGAATTATACAGTAATCAAGAAGCTGCTGACATCATTATAAAAAATGTTGATTGTGAAGCAATTCCAAGAAGTACAAGATTGAATAGTTCACGAATTTCACTAGATCATCCTGTTATAAAAAGAGGAATCAAGTTAGGTCGGGAGTATTATGGATCTCCAACAACTTCCGATCAGGCTTTAATGAACTTTACAACTTTGAAAATTGGACCAGGAGATTCGGCCCGATCTCATACTGCTGACGAATTTATCAAAATTAGTGAAATCAGAGAAGGAATTGGACTGTATTATCAATTACTCAACGATTTAGACATATGTTAGCAATAAGTTAAAAAGTGTGACAAATGTCATATTTTTTAACTCTTAATTTGAATTTATAACTTTATTAAATTATATTTGCCTCAATTATAAGGAAGAGAATTAACGCAGTTAACAATTTAAAACAACTTCTTTTTTTTTGGGGTAATTTATCATGGAGTATTTTATGGCAATCATAAAATACCTCTCTGAAAAACTTTTGCAATGAAACTTTGGGATAAAGGCATTAAGGTAAACGAGAAAATTGAGAACTTCACGGTAGGAAAGGACCGCGAAATGGACTTGTATTTAGCTCCATTTGACGTTCTTGGTACTATGGCTCACATTACCATGCTAGAAAGTGTTGACCTTCTAAAAAAAGAAGAACTGGAACAATTATTAAGTGAGTTAAGAAATATCTACAAAGAAACCTTATCTGGTAACTTTACAATTGAGGAAGGTATTGAAGATGTCCACTCTCAAGTGGAGATGATGCTTACTCAAAGACTTGGAGATATGGGTAAAAAAGTTCACAGTGGACGTTCACGAAATGATCAGGTTCTATTAGATCTTAAACTATTTATCAGATCAAAGATAGAAGAGGTAGTTCGTGGCGTTGAAGACTTTTTTAATGCACTTCAAGCACAAAGTGAAAAATATAAAGATTATTTAATCCCTGGATATACACACTTGCAGGTTGCTATGCCATCTTCTTTTGGATTATGGTTTGGTGCTTATGCAGAAAGTCTAACTGACGATATATACATGCTTAATGCAGCATGGAAAATATCTAATCAGAATCCTCTAGGTGCAGCCGCCGGATATGGAAGTAGTTTTCCTTTAAACAGACAGTTGACTACTGACCTTTTAGGTTTTGACAACATGAATTACAATGTTGTATATGCCCAAATGGGTAGAGGAAAAACTGAAAGAAATGTTGCAACAGCGCTTAGCTCAGTTGCTCAAACTGTTGGAAAGTTTGCTATGGATGCTTGTTTATATATGAGCCAGAACTTTGGTTTTCTAACCTTACCAGGTGAATTAACAACCGGATCAAGCATAATGCCACATAAAAAAAATCCGGATGTTTTTGAATTGATTAGAGCTAAATGTAATCAGATTCAAGCATTACCGGGAACCATAGCATTAATAACCGGAAATTTACCTTCGGGATATTTCAGAGATCTACAACTTATAAAGGAAAATTTCATACCTGCCTTTGATGACCTGATCAGTTGTTTAGATTTGGCGACCTTTGCAGTTAATAATATTACCATTAAAGAGGACATTCTTAATAATGAAATATATAAATATGCATTCAGTGTTGAAGAAGTGAATAAACTTGTTCTACAAGGTGTTCCATTTCGTGATGCATATAAGCAAATTGGTGGATTGATTGAGGAAGGAAAATTTGAACCAGAATTAAAAGTAAATCACACTCACGAAGGTACCATCGGTAATCTTTGTAATGAGCCTATCAAATTCAAGATGGACGAACTGATGAAGTCTTTTAATTTTGACAAAGTGGCAAAAGCAATTCAATTATTAAGTAAAAATTAAAATAAGGAAAAAGAAATATGGCATTATTGGAAAACTTGGCTAAACTAGCAGTACAATCCTGTGAAATAGAAAAAGAACTTTTTGACCAGTATGGGGTTAAAAGAGGTCTTCGTAACTCAGATTTTTCAGGAGTATTGGTTGGTTTAACCCATATTGGTAACGTAGTTGGTTATGACAACGTTGATGGTAAACTAATCCCTAGAGAAGGGGAGTTATACTATCGCGGAGTTGAACTAAAAGACCTTGCCAAAGGTTTCCTGTCAACTGGCCGTCATGGTTTTGAAGAAACTGCTTATTTGTTATTAACAGGCAAACTTCCAAACCAACAAGAATTAACTGATTTCACTGATTACCTGGGAGAGCAAAGTGAATTACCTCCATTCTTCTCTAAAAATATGATTCTTTCATTGAGAGGAAGAGATGTTATGAATATGTTAGCAAGATCTGTTTTAGGATTATATGCTGCAGATGAAGATGCTGAGGATTTCAGTCACGTAAACCTTATGAAACAAGCAATTAGCTTAATAGCAAAATTTCCGGTTATTGTAGCGTATGCTTATTATGGAATGCGTCACTCCTTCCAACGTAAATCATTAATTATTCGTCATCCACAAAAAGAGCTTAGTCTTGCAGAAAACTTTTTGTACATGCTTAAAGGCAAAGACTATACTAAACTTGAGGCTGATCTACTAGATTTATCTTTAGTTATTCACGCTGAACATGGTGGAGGTAACAACTCTACATTTACAACCCGAGTTGTAAGTTCAGCTCAAACAGATACTTATTCTGCTATCGCTTCTGCATTAGGTTCTCTTAAAGGAGGATTACATGGTGGAGCCAATCTTAAAGTAATTGATATGATGAAAAATATCAAAGAGAACGTTAAAGATTGGACAGACAAAAAAGAAGTGTCTGAATATTTAATGAAGTTATTAAAAAAAGAAGCTTTTGACTGTACAGGTAAAATTTACGGTATTGGTCATGCTATCTATACTCTCTCCGATCCAAGAGCCGTTCTTCTTAAAGAAAAAGCAAGAGAACTTGCTGAGGAAAAAGGCAAAATGGATGAATTTAACTTATACGCTTTAATTGAAGAGCTTGCTCCGGAGGTATTTTATAAGTATAAGGGAGAAAATGCAAAAGTTGTTTGCGCCAATGTTGACTTTTATTCAGGATTTGTATACAAATGTATCAAGATCCCTAAAGAAATTTATACTCCGATATTTGCAGTTGCCCGTATTGCTGGTTGGGCAGCGCATCGTATAGAGGAGGTTACATTCTCGAGCCGAAGAATTATTCGTCCGGCTTACAAGTGTGTAATTGATCGATCTACTTATCTTCCTTTGGAATCTAGATAAGTGTTTTTGTTGATTGGGTAATGAAAAGGCTGTCTGTGGGGGAAATATCAGACAGCCTTTTTTATTTCTTTTAAAATGCTCTTCCTATCTGAAAAAGTATATAATCAGCATCAATACCATGAACCTTTAAATTTGCTCCAGTCACCCATTTATCTTTAATTATATATCTGAGGTAGTAATTTTGAAACAGTAAATTTGGCGCTTCTTTCCTTCTTAAAACATAAACTCCTAATTGCTGACCAAATCTAATGTTCCCAATAAAAAACTCATTTCCCAAATAAGCACCTAATCCAGACTTATCTTTAATATTTTCTACACTTTTATCTTTTTGGAATTCTAACATTCCTCCTATTGTAAGACCATTACTTCTCGATATTTCAAAACTTTTATTTATTAAAAAATTAAGTATATTTTCACTACCTGACTCTAAGGTATCATTCTTTTGAGAATAGCCTAGTAACACATCCATTCTTTGCTTCTTTTCTTTATAAAACTTTGTTGTATTTATAGGCTGTACACTATATCTCTGGAAAATATACTCTACCCCAGCTCCATATGCTGGATAATTAATTCCCAAATTAGGCTGTTGAATACCACCATTTGAAAGATGCCTGTATGAGCCATATATCTTAAAAGCAAATTGTTTATTCACAAAAAAATAACCATTTAAACTTACCTGTAGAGGAAAAGCAAAGTATGAGCTATAAGTAAGATTATGAGGATTATCTACTTTATCATATGGATTATTTGTATAAGCTATACCTGCACCACCTTTAATTGAGAATCGCCATTTACCTCTGGCTTTAAATAGAGGCTCTATAAAAACTATTGAATTTAAGGTATAACCTAAATCTTCATGATTAAAATTAGTATAGTTCATCTGCACTCCCCACTTGGAATAAATGCCATATCTACTCTGTATATTATCTAACAATAACCATTTTCCAATTTCTACTTCAAAACCATAAGGTTTAACGCCATTAAAATATTGTAATTTATCTGTATGAACCTGAAAATTTCCATTAATACTATTTAATGAGATAAACCATGGAGTATCTGTAATCAACTGACCTACCACTTGAAAATGAACAAGAATAGCTACAATTACAACATAGATTTTATATCTGACAGTATCCCTCAAAACAATTAATATAAAGCTAAAAATGAAGATTATTACTAAAGTTAGAACATACTTCTTTAAATAGCCACTTAATCAACTATTAACTAATAAGAAAAAAATACTAAATAATACTTAAAATCTATCCTATTACATTATAAGAATCACGCCAGCTCAAATCACATATAACACTCTATATCTGCATATTACACACCTACATAAAATTTACCAATAGCATACATTTGTATATTTATACACATTCAGAATATTTATTTCATAATTATTCATTTGAAGTATAAATTTATTCGTTGCGAATACAAATATTTACTAACTTTGCGGCCGAATTAATTATTGGGCAATGTTTTAAAATCTAAAGTATTGCACCAAAGTAAATAATGGATTATCTTGATATTATGCCTGAAGTAAAAGGAATTAAGTTGGTACTTGAAGATGGAACCATCTTTGAAGGAAAGTCGTTTGGATATCATAAATCTGTAGCAGGAGAGGTAGTTTTCAATACTGCCATGACAGGTTATCCAGAAAGTTTAACTGACCCATCATATAAAGGTCAAATACTAGTTTCAACCTATCCATTGATTGGAAACTATGGAGTTCCTAAAGATGACAAAGATGAAAATGGAGTTCCTTTATTTTATGAATCAGATCAAATTCATATCTCAGGATTAATTATTTCTGATTATTCATTTGAATACAGCCACTGGAATGCTAAGAACTCATTAAGAGAATGGTTAATCCAAAATAAAGTTCCAGGTATTTTCGATATCGACACTAGAGCATTAACTAAAATCCTTCGTGAAAAAGGATCTATGTTAGGAAAAATTATTGTTGATAATGAAGAGATTGAACAATACGACCCTAACACAGATAATTTAGTTGCTCAGGTTAGTACAAAAGAGAAAAAGGTATTCGGAAATGGAAAGCACAAAGTTGTTTTAGTTGATACCGGTGCAAAATATAACATTCTGCGTTGCCTTTTAAAAAGAGACACTACTGTAACTGTTGTGCCTTGGGATTACGACTTTACTCAGGAAGATTATGACGGTATTATGCTTTCGAATGGTCCAGGTAATCCAGAAGTATGCGCTATAACAGTAGAACACATTAAAAAAGCTATTGAAATTGGTAAACCTATTTTTGGTATTTGCTTAGGTAATCAATTATTAGGTATTGCCTCAGGAGGAAGTACATACAAATTAAAGTATGGTCACAGAGCCCACAATCACCCGGTAATTAAGGTAGGTACAGATAGTTGTCATATTACATCACAAAACCATGGTTTTGCTTTAGATAACGATTCTTTAAAAGAAGATTGGGAACCATTATTTATTAATGTAAATGATAAGAGTAACGAAGGTATTCGTCACAAATCAAAACCTTTCTTCTCCACTCAGTTCCACCCTGAAGCTTCAAGTGGACCAACAGATACGGAGTTCTTATTTGATGATTTTATTCAGCTGATAGAAGATTACAAAAAGTAATTACAAGATACAAGCTCTGGTACTCCAGAGCTTTTTTTATTTCAATTCGATTTTCATTTTAGTAACTTAGTATTGTATAATCAATAAGCTACTATTATGAGATCATTTTTTATTATAGTTATTACTATGACAGTATTGGCGTCTTGTCAAACGCAAAAAGGTATAACAAAAGACTCTGACTCAAGGCTAAAAATAGAAGAAGCAGAAAGCGACTCTACCCAATACGAACTTCTTATCTTTGATATAAAGTTTGACTCTTTTTTAGTCACTCAACCGCCTATGGAATTTTATTCACAAGATTATTACGAGACATGGAATATTCAATATGTTACAGAGTGGAATATTAGACATAATAACCCTACCAGATATGGAGATTTCTATGAGACGCAGATTGATTACTTTCAATCCATAGACTACGGTATTGAATTAAACTATAAGTTATACTATTACTTTCTATTTATTGAAAAGGAATACGGGATCACACTTGTAAAAAGAGCCAAAACCTCGATTTGAACTTAAAATAATCTAATTAGTTCTTGTTTTTTTTATAGCCAAAGAAAACAATGAAACCTTAAATTTCATTCACGCATAAAATACATTTACTCATCATAAGACTAATAATTATAGTTAAATAGGTAATATTCAATTATTGTCTTATTTTTGAGTTTAATATTTTTAACGCGATAAAAACTAACATGAACTTATTAGAAGCTACAGGTGTGGTTAAGAAATATGCAAATCATCTTGCTCTTGACCATGTAGATATCAACATTCCTCAAAATCAAATAACTGGTTTATTAGGCCCTAACGGCGCAGGAAAAACTACGTTTATTAGAATTATTAACCACATAACTATGCCTGATGAAGGCAGTATTCTTTTCAAAGGCAGACCACTCCAATCTTCAGACATTTATAATATTGGTTATTTACCCGAAGAAAGAGGGTTATACAAAAAAATGAAAGTTGGAGAACAGGCTATTTACCTGGCTCGTCTAAAAGGCCTTTCAAAACGCGATGCATACAACAAGCTAAAATATTGGTTTGAAAAATTTGAAATTGGAGCCTGGTGGAATAAAAAGGTCGAAGAACTTTCCAAAGGTATGCAGCAGAAAGTACAATTTATTGTTACTGTATTACATGAGCCCGAGCTCTTAATATTTGATGAACCATTCAGCGGTTTTGATCCAATAAATGCAAACCTTTTAAAACAAGAAATCCTGGATCTTAAAGAAAAAGGTGCTACTATCATTTTTTCTACACACAACATGAGTTCAGTTGAAGCTGTATGTGATAATATTTGCCTTGTCAATAAATCAAAAATAGTTTTAAGGGGCAATATCGACGAACTAAAACAGCAATATAAGAATAATGAAGTAGCAATCGAGTTTAACGGAGATATAGATTTATTCAAACAGAAGTTAAACGGAGGTTATTCTATCAATGATATAGGTACAAAAAACCGTAATCACTTTGTCAAAATTATTCTGGAAGAAGATAGAAACATTAACAACTTAATTTCTCTATTACTTAACGATTTTAAAATATACGGAATTAATGAAATTCTTCCTGATATGGATGAAGTATTTATTAAGGCTGTTGAAACATCTAACAAAAACCAATAATAAACCTTACTAAGAAATAATTATGAATAAGATATTACTCATCATTAATAGAGAATACATAACCAGAGTCCGCAAAAAGAGTTTTATTATAATGACCTTACTAAGTCCACTTCTATTTGCCGGCTTAATATCTTTTGTTACCTATCTAAATACTCAAGAAGATACAGATGATAAGGTAATTGCTATTGAGGACAACACAGGATTATACAATGAAGCCTTTGAAAGTTCTCAATATATTAAATATGAATTTCTTTCTCATTCAGATTCCACAAAAAAACAAGAAGTTCTGAAAGATGGATATCAGGCTTTAGTTGTCATTTCTGATGATTTAATACAAAATCCAACTGCCATACAAGTATACTCTGAATCTCAAATTACAATAAACGTACTTGATAATATAAAACACCAAATAAACTCCTTTTTAAGAGACCAGAAATTAGCCAGTTATAAAATTGATGACCTTAGTGAGAAGATAAAAGAAATTAATAACGTTAAAGTTGATCTTCAAACCATTCGCTTAAATGATGCAGGAGAAGAGAAACAATCCAGTGCAGCAGTTGCTATCATTATTGGAATCGCGGCGGCTTTCCTTTTATATATGTTCTTATTGCTGTATGGCACACAGGTAATGAGAGGCGTAATTGAAGAGAAAACCAATCGAATTGTTGAGGTTATGATTTCATCTGTAAAACCCTTTCAGCTTATGATGGGTAAAATTATTGGAATTGGGCTCGTAGCTGTAACCCAATTTGCTTTATGGATAATATTGTCATTAGCCGCAGTCTTTATTCTCCAAAGCTTTGTTTTCCCATCACCTCAAGAAATATCTCAAGGGGTAGAAGTTGCTCAGAACATGCAATCAGCTTCTAATTCACCAGAAACAGCAGCACAGTTTAATAATGTTTTAAAACTAATTGCAGACTCAAATATTTTTGCAATTATTGGACTTTTTGTATTCTACTTCATTGGTGGTTACCTTGTATATTCAACACTTTTTGCAGCAATTGGATCAGCTGTTGATAATGAAACAGATACTCAACAATTTGTAACACCGATAATATTACCATTAATATTTTCAATATATGTAGCCATGGCTGCTTTTAATAATCCACATGGAAATATAGCATTTTGGTTTTCAATCATTCCATTTACATCTCCTGTTGTAATGATGTCAAGAATTCCGTTTGATGTACCAACATGGGAAATATTATTATCAATGGGGATATTAACCATTTCATTTATTGTGCTGACCTGGTTTGCAGGCAAAGTATACCGAACTGGTATTTTAATGTATGGTAAAAAAGCAAGCTACAAAGAAATATGGAAATGGTTTATTCAATCAGGAAAATAAATAATAAATAAATATATGCAGATAGCCATTATTGACTTAGGAACAAACACTTTTAATTTACTCATCGCGGAAGTAAAAAAAGACAATACCTATACGATCCTTTCTGAAACAAAATACCCTGCAAAGCTAGGAAAGGGAGGCATTAATAATAAAACAATAACACCTGAAGCTTTTGAAAGAGGCTTTACAGCTTTGGAAACTCATTTAAAAACAATTTCTCAATTTAATGTTGATCAAATTACTTGTTTTGCCACCTCTGCAATACGTTCAGCTTCTAATGGCAAGACTTTTGTAAGTCAGGTTAAAGAAAAATACAACCTTGACATAAACGTAATACAAGGTGATAAGGAAGCAGAGTTAATTTATGATGGTGTTAAACAAGTTGTTCCTATTGGAAAAGAAAATGTTCTGATAATGGATATTGGAGGTGGTAGTACAGAATTTATTATCGCCAATAAAGATGAGGTAGTCTGGAAGCATAGCTTTAATATTGGAGCAGCAAGAATGCTTGATTTAATTCAACCATCTGAACCAATTAAAATTGAAGAAACCCAAAAACTTGAAGATTATATTACAGATGAACTTCAGCTATTATTTGCTGAAATTAAAAACCACAAAATAGCACGATTGGTAGGATCTTCAGGTTCTTTCGACACAATTGCTGCAATGATTGCCGTTGAAGAACATCCTCATCTTGACTTAACAAAAACAACCAGCTATAAAATTGAGATGGATCTTTTTGAAAAGCTACATCAAAAGTACTTAACCAGTACTATTGATGAGCGCTTAAATATGAAAAAAATGGAATCTCACCGGGCTGAAATGATTGTTCTTGCTTCTGCTTTCATCAAATTCACAATTGAAAAGCTTAACATTAAAGAAGTTTTTCAATGTAATTACGCTTTAAAGGAAGGTGCTATTTATCAAATTTTGAACAAAAAAATTTAGAGCATGGCAAAGATACTAGTAATTGATGATCAGAAAAGCATTAGAAATACATTAAAGGATATTCTTGAATATGAAAATCATGAAGTTTCATTAGCTGAAAACGGAGAAGAAGGTGTTGAACTTTTTGATAAAAACAAATTCGATTTGATTCTGTGTGATATCAAAATGCCCAATATGGATGGCATGGAGGTTTTAGACATCATAGTTGGCAAAAATGCAGATGTTCCTGTAATTATGATTTCAGGACATGGAAACATCGATACTGCAGTCGAGGCCATTAAAAAAGGAGCATATGATTTTATTGAAAAACCTCTTGATCTGAATCGATTATTAGTTACAGTTAAAAACGCTCAGGAACGTAAAGATCTTGTAACTGAAACTAAAGTTCTTAAAAGAAAGGTTAGCAAAACTTATGATATGATAGGTGAATCAGAACCTATCAACCGGGTTAAAGAAATGATTGACAAGGTAGCCCCAACAGACGCAAGAGTTTTAATTACCGGGCAAAACGGAACTGGTAAAGAATTGGTTGCTCGCTGGTTACACGAAAAAAGCAACAGAGCCTCACAACCTTTTGTTGAAGTTAATTGTGCGGCTATTCCTTCCGAATTGATAGAAAGTGAACTTTTTGGTCATGAAAAAGGAGCTTTTACATCGGCTCATAAACAAAGAAAAGGAAAGTTCGAACAAGCTAATGGCGGAACCATCTTTTTGGACGAAATTGGAGATATGAGTCTCAATGCTCAAGCTAAAGTATTAAGAGCTTTACAAGAAAATGTAATTAGTAGAGTAGGCAGTGATAAAGACATCAAAATCAATGTAAGAGTTTTAGCTGCAACAAATAAAAACTTAAAAGAAGAAATTAAAGAAAATAACTTCCGTGAAGATTTATATCACAGGCTAAGTGTTATTTTAATTCATGTTCCCTCTTTAAACGAACGTAAAGATGACATTCCTTTGCTTGTCGATCATTTTAATAATGATATCTGCAAGGATTTAGGTGTAGCTAGAAAGAATATTGATGAAACTGCCATTGAAGAACTTCAGAAAATAAATTGGACTGGGAATATCAGGGAATTCAGAAATGTTATTGAAAGATTAATCATTTTATGTCCTGATGTTATCACTTCAGCTGATGTAAAGTTATATGCTAATCCTCAGGAATAAGAAACTATTTTTGCACAGATAATTAACTATTCAAAACTTAATAGCGAATGCGAAAAGAAAAAGATTTTATTGGAACTATTGAGATTCCCAAAGAAGCACTCTATGGTATACACTCAGTCAGAGCCAAGAATAATTTTCCTGACGAAACTCCATTTTTTATAGAATGGTATAAAGCTATAGGAATAGTAAAGCAGGCCTGCTATGAAACTTACCTTAAGTTTAAGTCAGCTGCAAATACAAAGTATTCTGACAAGAATATTTCTTTTATCGATAATGAGATCATTGAAAAACTCATTGATTCGGCAATAGAGGTAAACCAAGGTAAATACTTTGATCAATTCATTGTTCCTGCAATGCAAGGAGGTGCAGGTACAAGCATTAATCTTAATGTTAACGAAATTATTGCCAATGCTTCATTAATTAAGTTAGGTGATGAACCGGGTAACTATTCAAGAATTGATCCCTTTGAGCACGCAAACATATTTCAATCTACAAATGATGTAATACCAACAGCTTTAAAAGTTGCTGTCATTACTTTATTTAAGGAATTAGATGATTTAATAAATGAGGTATTACAAGTTTTAGAATCGGTTGAAGCAAAAACCAGAAACCATCTTCGACAAGCATACACTCAAATGCAATCAGCAGTCCCCTCTTCATACGACAAACTTTTTAGTTCATACAATAATGCACTATCAAGAGATTGGTGGCGAGTTAGTAAATGTTTTGAACGTATTAAAGAAGTAAACCTGGGAGGGGGTGCCATAGGAACAGGAATTTCAATTCCCTCCTATTTTATTATGGAGGTGGTTAGTCAGTTACAAAGATTAACCGGATTACCAATTACTCGTTCTGAAAACTTATCTGATACAACTTCGAATTTAGACACCTTTGTAGAAGTGCATGCCACATTAAAAGCCCATGCTGTGAATTTAGAAAAAATGGTATCTGATTTAAGGTTGTTAAGCTCAGATTTATTTAAAAACAGAGAGATATTTATTCCTAAAAAACAAGTTGGAAGTTCTATAATGCCAGGAAAGGTCAATCCTGTAATTCCGGAATTTGTCATTTCTGCAGCTCATAAGATATATGCAAACGATCAACTCATTTCTTCATTGTCTGCACAGGGTTGTTTGGAATTAAATGCATACCTGCCTACAATTGGTCATGCTCTAATTGACAGTGTTAAACTACTGATTAACTGCAACAAGACAATTAAGGATAACATTTTAAAAGAAATTACGTTTAAAAAGATAAATGACGAAGAAACCGTATTAAAAAATCCGTCAATAACAACTGCCCTTTCACCATACATTGGGTATCATAAGGCCTCATTATTGGCCAGATTAATGAATAAAAAAGCACTAAATATATTTGAGGCAAACAATGAACTAAATTTAATTGATGATAATAAATTAAAATCTTTACTTAAACCTGAACAACTTTTACGTTTAGGATATAGTTTAAAAGATATCGATTAACATTAATTATATTATTTATTATGAAATAAGAACTTCTTTCTTATTTTTACATCCAATATTTTAATAATCAATGCAAAAAGAGGTACTATTTAAATACAATATTGTTTCACAAGGCTTAGCTCAGGGTGAGTTGACAATACGTAATCATAGTGTACCTTTTGAAGTTACTAATGTTAGCAATCCGTTATTTGATTTATTAAAAGGGATGGTTAGCCTTATTGTTGAACCATCACATCTTTGGGATGAAGAAAATATATGTTGGATTGATTGGTATAATGAGACTAGTGGATATAAGTTAATTATTAGCACTACTGATGGGAAAAACTTACATATCAGACTAGATTATCTGGAGGATATATTTAACGAATCAGAAACTCATGCTTTAATAAACACCATCTGCAATTTCCATAATTTCTATCAGGAAGTGATTCAAGAGTTAGATCGACTTATAAAAGGTATGGGCTTATTAAATTATGAACAAATGTGGCAAAAAGATGAATTCCCACTTACTTACTTTTTAATCTTAAAAAAGCATTTAATAGAGAACGAAAAATGGGATGCAAGCATCCCAGATTCAACCAATTTCCTTGACGAATTAAACCTATTACAAATATAGATTTACAAATAATCTATTGAAGATTCTTCGATTTTAACAAATGGAGCAACAGCTCTTTGATATATTCCTAAAACGTAGGCTATTGCCATACCATAATTAGTTACCGGAATCCCTGCATCTAAAGCTGGCTTCAATCTGTTTATCAACTGTTTCCTTGATATCACACATCCCCCACATTGAATCACCAACGAGTAGTTTTCTATTGGTTGAGGTAAATTATCAAAACCAGATACTACATCAAAATGATGCTTTTTCCCTGTAAAGTTAGAGATCCATCTGGGAATCTTTGAACGACCTATGTCATTACAAGAAACATGATGAGTACATGATTCAAGTAAAAGTATGTTATCACCCTCTTTAAGATTAGATATTTCCGGTGTCCCATTCAGATAACTTGCAAAATCACCTTTAAACCTGGCTAGCATAATACTAAAACTCGTTAGAGGAATTTCCTTAGGAATAGAAGCATCTGCTTTCAAAAACACCTGACTATCAGTTATAACTAAAGCAGGTTTTATCTTGGTTTTCTGTAAAAAAGAATCAACTTCTCTTTCTTTAAGAACAATACAAACAGCATCATTATCTATCACATCCCTTATAGCCTGAACCTGAGGTAAAATCAACCTTCCTTCCGGAGCCTCAATATCAATTGGTGTAATTAACAACACAATATCTCCATGCTTAACAATATCACCTAAAAGTGATGGGTTCGAATATGCGGATTCTGGAATGCTTTTTTTGATAGACTTAACAATAGGAGTTACATCAAGAGAGTTATTAAATACAATAAAATCAGATGCTCCCACATTTTGAATGATATTTTTAAAGTCTTCATTAGGATTAGATAAATCACTTTTACTATAAACAATAATAAACGGCACATCATGATCCTTAAAACTTTCAATTATTGCCTTTTCTTTATCGTCAAAAACAAGATGACTCACCAATAGGATTGCAAGATCAATTAACTTAACTGATTTCTCAGTTTTTTCTATTCTTTTCTGCCCTAATTCACCCTCATCATCATAACCGGCAGTATCTATTAATACAACAGGCCCGAATCCTGTAATTTCAAAAGATTTTTTAACCGGATCTGTAGTTGTACCTGCCACATCAGAAACGATTGCAACTTCCTGACCTGCCAATAAATTGATAAGTGTACTTTTCCCGTAATTTCTTCTTCCAAAGATTCCTATGTGAGGTTGACGATCTTTTGCCATTTTTATTTACAAAATAAATAAAAATACCCCACAATTAGGCTAAGCCCCTTTATCTGTACATATAAAAATTGCAGATAAGATATAATTTTACGTTATTGTATATACTAATCGCGCAAATAGGAAGACTAATGATATGTTATGAGGAGCTGCTTTTAGCTTTAAATAAGCTGGATACCATAGTTGTTGTTACAGATGCAGAAGGTAATATTACATATGTTAACGATGCATTTGAGGAAAAGTATGGATATTCAAAAGAAGAAGCTATTGGTCAAAATCCTCGAATTCTTAAGTCTGATTATCACGATCCTTCATTCTATAAAAACCTTTGGGATACCATTTTAAATGGCGTAACCTGGGAAGGTATTTTTCAAAACAAAGCTAAATCAGGAAAATTAATTTGGGAACGATCTAAAATATCACCAATCATTGTTAATGAGAAAATAGATGGCTTTATTGCAACTAAGGAAGACATTAGTTATAAAAAAGAACTTGAGGAACAGTTTCATAAAGAGAAGTTTTTACTTGATGAGCTTTTTGACAATGCCCCGGTTGGTGTAATGCTATTTAAACCAATCTATAAAAATGATGTATTTGAGGATTTAATGACCATCAAAGCGAATCCTATCGCTGCAGAAGTATTTAACAAGCTAGGCATAACAGGTATGACAGTCAGAAACTTTCTAACTGAATATCAACAAATCTATCCAAGAATAGAAGAATTAAAGTCTTCAAAGCAAATTTTTGAACTTAAATGTCCTAGTTTAGACAAGCATCTCAGCTTAAAAACTTTTCCTTTAGGCGAGGGTCGATTTTGCATGTACATTCATGATATTACAAAGTATAAAAACACCATAAATGCACTTCAGGAAAGTGAAGAACGTTATTATTCTTTAGTGGAAGATGCGCCTGCTTTAATTAGAAGATTTAATAAAAACGGAGTCATTAGTTATGTTAACAGTTATTATGCAGAATATTTCAATACACTTCCTGAAAATATAATAGGGAAAAACATATTTGATCTATCAAACAATGAAGATATTGGCTTATTTAAAGAAAATTTAAAGAAGTTAACTCAGAAGAATCCAATCATTGAATACCAACAGAAAATTAAAAATCATAAAGGCGAAACTCAATGGCAAAAATGGACTGACAGAGCTTTATTCAATTCCAGAGGTAAGATAGTTGAATATCAATCTGTGGGAATGGACTTTACCAGATTAAAGAATACCGAATTACAACTTGAAGAACAGAAGAATAAACTTAACGCTATCTTTGATAATGGACTAATTGGAATCTCAGTTTTAAACAATAAAGGTGACATCTTAATGGCAAACAATAAGTTTATTGACATGCTAAAGATTAAAGAGGATGTTAGAAGTCTTAATTATTACAAAGTTCTGGATGAACCTCAACTAAAAGAGGCTAAACATAACATTGATAATATATTCACCGGTGATATTAAACAAGTTAATGTTCAAAGAAAGATTCAACGTCGAAATGGTTCTATTTTCTGGGCAGATCTTTTTACAGCTCCAATAACAATAAAGGATGGTAAAGTAACTGAAATAGTGGGTTTGGTTATTGATATAACCGAGAGACATCAGATGGAAGAAGAACTAAAAGCCAGTGAAAAGAAGCTCAAGAAGCTTAATAATACAAAAGATAAACTCTTCTCTGTTATTGCTCATGATATAAGAAATCCATTTAATGCAATATTAGGCTTCAGTACAATTCTTGACAACAATCTTGAAAGTTTATCTGGTTCTGAAGTAAAAGAATTTATATCAAAGATTGTAGAAGCCAGTGAACAAACATATAAGCTTCTTGAGGATTTATTAACCTGGGCTAAATCACAATTAGGACAATTACATGCAAAGCCATGTAAAGTTGAAACTAATTCCATTATTCAGGAATGTATTAACTCTTTAAAATCGTTAGCTCGCAATAAGAATATAAGAATTAATATTGGCTCATCCGATGAAGGAACTGTTTATGTTGATAGAGAAATGATAAAGTTTGTGATAAGAAATCTTTTACATAACGCAATTAAGTTTTCGCACCCAAACTCAGTCATTAATTACAGCATAAAGAAAAACACTGATAATACAACTACAATATCCATTAAAGATTATGGCGTTGGTATTAGAAAAGAAAAACTAGAAATATTATTTAATTTAGATGCTTTCTTATCTACAAATGGTACTGCACATGAAAAAGGAACAGGCTTAGGACTTTCTCTTTCAAAAGAAATGGTAGAATTAAATAATGGTCAAATTGAAGTCTTGAGTGAAGCTGAAAAAGGTTCTGAGTTTTTAATTACACTACCCAATAGCAAAAGGAAAGAATGAGATAAGAGTTAAAAACTCCTATCTCAATATCATATTCTATTTGTGTCTCTTCATTAATTCTTTTGCAAGATCTTCAATACGATATCCTTTATGTGTTAATAACACAATTAAGTGATACAATAAATCAGCTCCTTCATACAAAAAGTTCTCGTCATCATTAGCCATTGCTCCAATAATTGTTTCAACAGCCTCTTCACCAACCTTTTGAGTAATCTTTCTTGTTCCTTTTTGAAACAATGATGTTGTATAAGAACCTTCAGGCATTTCAGCCTTACGTTTATCAATAAAATCCTGAAGGAATGCTAAAAACATTACCGGATTTTTCTCGTTTGTTTCTTCCCAACAAGTATCTGTTCCTTTATGACATACAGGACCTACCGGATTTACCTTTATTAATAAAGTATCATTATCACAATCAACAGCAATGGATACAACATTTAGGAAATTTCCTGATTCTTCACCTTTAGTCCAAAGTCTGTTCTTAGTACGACTAAAGAATGTTACTTTTCCTTCTTTTTCAGTTTTTTCAAAAGCTTCTTGATTCATGAATCCAAGCATTAATACTTTACTTGTTTCAGCATCTTGAATAATTGCCGGCACCAAACCGTTTCCTAACTTATCAAAATTGATATCCATTTGATTTTTTGTATATTATTGTAATATTTTTTGCAAAAATAGTGCTTTTATTAAAAGTCACAAAGCTAAATAAAAATGCACCACTCTAAAATTCAAAAAGTCAGCTCATTACTGACCTTTTAGCAAGAACAATTCTCTAAATTATAATCTTACATTGATTCCTTCATTAAAAAGATAATTCTTTAAATCAGGAATAGCTATTTCTTTATAGTGGAATATACTAGCAGCTAAACCTGCATCAGCTTTTCCTTGTGTAAAAACATCCTTAAAATGTTCCATATTTCCAGCACCGCCACTTGCAATAATTGGAATAGAAAGTTCTGATGACATTTTAGCAAGAGCTTCATTAGCAAAACCTTGTTTAACACCATCATGATCCATTGAAGTAAATAAAATTTCTCCTGCTCCTCTTTCCTCAGCTTCTTTTGCCCATGGAAATAGTCTTTTTTCAGTAGGAATTCTTCCTCCATTTACTGTTACAATCCACTCATCTCCATCAAAATGCTTAGCATCAATGGCTACAACAACAAACTGGCTTCCAAAGTTTTTAGCCATATCGTTTATTAACTGCGGATTTTTAACCGCTGACGAATTAATACTAATTTTATCAGCACCTGCATTTAACAATGCCTCTGCATCTTTTAATTCACTAATTCCTCCACCAACTGTAAACGGTATATTTATATGCTGCGCAATTCTTCTAACTAAATCCACAAATGTTTTTCTTCCTTCGTGACTAGCTGTAATATCAAGAAACACTAATTCGTCAGCACCTTGTTGTGCATATAAAGCTCCTAACTCTACAGGGTCACCAACTTCTTTAATGCCAACAAACTTGACACCTTTAACTGTCATTCCATTTTTAATATCCAAACAAGGAATTATTCTTTTTGCCAGCATAATTTATGCGTATTTTTCAAGTTGTTTTAAATCAATTTTTCCTTCATAAATAGCTTTACCTGTGATTACAGCTGGAACTTTTGCCTCAACAAGCTGATCAATATCTGTCATGCTACTTACTCCTCCACTTGCTACTAAATACAAATCAGGAAATTCTTGAAGCATCTTTTTATACAAAGCTGTAGAAGGTCCCTGAAGCATTCCATCTTTACTGATATCAGTACAAATCACCTTGGTAATACCTTTATCTTTATATCCTTTCACAAATGGCAATAAATCTAAATCTGATGTTTCAATCCAACCACCAACAGCAATTTTCTCATCCTTAACATCTGCTCCAAGAATAATTTTTTCTGCTCCGTATTTTTCAATCCAACCCGTAAAAACTTCGGGATTTTTGACAGCAATACTTCCTCCAGTAATCATTTGTGCCCCACTCTCAAAAGCAATTTTTAAATCTTCATTAGATTTTAATCCACCTCCAAAATCAATGATTAAGTCAGTTTTGGTAGCTATTGTTTCAAGAACTTTATAATTTACAATATTACCGGCTTTAGCACCATCTAAATCTACAAGATGCAAGCGTTTAATTCCGTGCTCCTCAAACATTTTAGCTACTTCAAGAGGATTTTCGTTATAAACCTTTTTTTGATTATAATCTCCCTGACTTAGTCTTACACACTTTCCTTCAATAATATCAATTGCTGGTATTATATCTATTAACGCCATTTTATAGTTTTATAAAGTTTTCAAGAATTTTAGAACCAACATCTCCACTCTTTTCAGGGTGAAACTGAGTAGCATAAAAATTATCTTTATGTAATGCTGAACTATATGGATGTATATAATGGGTTGTTGCAGCTGTATCACCTCCTAAGGCTACATAATAACTGTGAACAAAATAAACAAACTTATTTTCAAGGCTTATATCGAAAAGATCACTATTTACATTAGTAATAGCATTCCAACCCATATGAGGAACTTTAATTAAATCAGGATTTGGATCAGGCAAAACAAATTTCTTTACTTTTTCTTTAAATATTCCAAGACAATCCACATCTCCTTCTTCAGAGTAGCTACACATTAATTGCATTCCAAGACAAATTCCTAATACAGGCTGTTTCAAACTCACAATAAGTTCATCCAGCTTATGCTCTTTAAGATATTTCATAGTTGAACTTGCCTCACCAACTCCTGGAAAAATAACTTTATCGGCACTTCTTATTTCATCCGGATCTGCTGTAATAATATGCTCAACACCCAATCTTTCCAATGCGAAGCTTACTGAACGTATATTACCAGCGTTATATTTAATTATTGCTACTTTCATATGAATTTAGTATAATGATAAAAGTAAAAGACATAAGACTGATTTACTCCACTTATTAAAATAGAATCAAATCATTATCCTATACATCTTTCCTACTTAACCATATATTTATCTTAAAAAATCAGTTAAGCTTATTCAGCCAATAACTCTTCTATTGTGGCTTTCATAGCATCAAACTCTTCTCTGTTATATAATCGAGTAAGATATTTTATTTTTCCATCCTTACCTACAATAACATTTCTGGTTACACCAGCTTCCTTCAAAGCAAATAATCCAAATATATCTGCACCAGGATCAAGAGCTAATGGGTAAGTTATCTTTGTTTTTTCTTTGAACTTAATTACCTTCTCAATCGGTTCATCTCTATCAATTCCAACCACAATTAGGCTGTCTTTCTGATGTTGAGTCCATATTTCAGATTCAATAAAAGGCATCTCCTGCATACAAACACTACACCAGCTGGCAGTAAACTGAAGCATTACTACTTTTCCTTTATAATCTGATAATTTAAATTCCTCTCCATTATCCAAAGTTGCAGTGAAGTTCGGAGCTACATCACCAACCTTAACAATATAACCTCTATCTTCATCTTCTTTCTTTGACGAATTACATGCAATAACAGATAATGCTAAAACTAAAAGTACAAATAGTGTTTGCTTCATTCTAAATTAATTAAATATGATAGTACGGTTTTTATAAACCAACGTTTTATGTTCAATATGAGCTTTAACAGCTCTTGACAATACAATTTTTTCAATATCCTTACCCTTCTGAATTAAAGTCTTTATAGAATCATGATGTGTAATTCTATTAATATCTTGTTCAATGATAGGACCTGCATCCAAGTCAGAAGTCACATAATGACTTGTGGCTCCAATGATTTTAACACCTCTCTTATGCGCTGCATGATATGGCTTTGCTCCTGCAAAAGCTGGCAAAAAGGAGTGGTGAATATTAATAATGTTTTCAGGATAATGATTAATAAAATCCTGAGACAACACTTGCATATATCTTGCAAGAACAACAAAATCAATTTTATGCTTAGCTAAAATTTCTAATTCTTTCTTTTCTTGCTCAGCTTTAGTTTCTGCTGTAATTGGAATATGGACAAATTTAATCCCGAATTGTTTTGCTACCGGCTCAAGCATTGTATGATTACCAATTATAACAGGAATCTCTACTCTGAATTCGCCACTCTGATATCTTGCCAATAAATCATAAAGACAATGCGAAGCTTTTGATACAAAAATAGCCATTCTTGGAACTTCATTAGTAAAGTTCAAAGTCCATTTCATTTGATAGGGTTCACCAAGAAATTTCTGAAATGTTGGAGCAATCTCTTCACGAGGAAGGTTGAAATCCGTCAAATCCCACGAAACTCTCATTGAAAACAGATTATCTCCATGATCAACATGCTGATCAACTGAAATAATATTTCCATGATGAAGATTTATAAAATCTGTTACTCTAGCTACTATACCACTTTGGTCAGGACAATGTATTTTAAGTATGGCTGTATTTCCGTTATTTTCCATTTAAAAAATTTTTAAGCGCGTAAAATTAACCATTATAAGTCACATGAAAAATAAAATACTGACAAATATCAGCAATTATCCCTTCACAGACTGGATAAACGTTTTTATTTCGCCATGTAAATCTTTGGCCTCACCTATTAATTTTACAAATGCACTACCAATTATTGCCCCATCAGCATATTTACAAGTTTCAACATAGGATTCATGATCTCCAATACCAAAACCAATTAATGCTGGATTATTTAAGTTCAGTTTATTTACTCTATCAAAGTAAGCCAATTGAGTATCTGACAAACCTTTTTTAGCACCTGTTACTGAAGCTGAAGAAACCATATAAATGAATCCATTTGTTTTTTCATCGATTAATTTTATACGTTCTTCTGGTGTTTGCGGAGTAATCAAGAAAATATTGCTAACGCCATTTTCATCAAATGTATCTTTGTAATTATCTAAATATTCCTGGAATGGTAAATCCGGTAAGATAACACCATCAACACCTACTTCGTTGCATTTTTTAGCAAATTCCTCAATTCCGTATTTATGAACAGTATTAATATATCCCATCAAGATGATTGGAATACTAACCTTTTTACGAACATCTTTTAACTGCTCAAATAGAACCTTCAAGCTCATTCCATTCTTTAGAGCTGTTTCGCCACTATGCTGAATTGTTGGCCCATCCGCTAACGGATCAGAAAAAGGAATACCAAGTTCAACCAAATCAGCTCCCGAAGCTTCAAGAGTTTCAAGAATAGGTACTGTATCCTCTATATTTGGATAACCTGCAGTATAATAAATAGATAGTATATCTTTTTTTTCTTTAAATAATTGTTTTATGCGGTTCATTTTTTATTCGTTGAAAGTTAAAAATAATAACGGAACAGGGAGAAAGGAGAATGGAAAAAGAAATGTACAGCATGCTTATATCATAAGATTTTAACCATATTAAAAATTCCTTCTTCTTTGTTACCTTCTTCCTTCTCCATTTTTAAAGATTAAATCTATCCATATAAGTACTCATGTCTTTGTCTCCTCGACCAGAGATAGTTAGGACAACATTGTCTTCCTTAGTAAATTTTAATTTCTTAAGTGCAACTAATGCATGAGCAGACTCCAACGCAGGAATAATACCTTCCAACCTGGTAATTTCAAGAGCACAATCCAAAGCTTCCTGATCAGTTGCATCTAAAAAGATAGCTCTGTCTGTATCTTTTAAGTGAGCATGCTGAGGACCAATTCCAGGGTAGTCCAACCCGGCAGAAATTGAATATGGCTCAATGATCTGGCCATCCTCATCCTGAATCAAAAATGTTTTACTTCCATGAATAATACCAATATCACCAAGAGCAATAGTTGCAGCGGTTTCACCACTATCAATACCTAATCCGGAAGCTTCAACAGCAACTAATTTTACTTTTTCGTCATCCAGGAAGTGATAAAAAGTACCAGATGCATTACTTCCTCCTCCTACACATGCAATCACATAATCAGGATATTCACTTCCTGTTTTCTCTTTAAACTGCTCCTTAATCTCCTTACTTATTATACTCTGAAAACGGGCAACCATATCAGGATATGGATGTGGTCCTACCACAGATCCAATAATATAAAATGTATCTTCGGGATTACAAATCCAATCTCTTAAGGCCTCATTTGTTGCGTCTTTCAGTGTCTGGTTACCTGATTTTGCAGCAACAACCTCAGCTCCTAACATTTTCATACGAGCCACATTGGGAGCCTGACGTTCAATATCGAGTGCCCCCATATAAACCACACATTTCATTCCCATCAAAGCACAAGCCGTAGCAGTTGCCACACCATGTTGTCCTGCTCCTGTTTCGGCAATGATTCTATCCTTACCCATTTTCTTGGCTAACAGAATCTGACCTAAACTATTGTTAATTTTATGTGCACCTGTATGATTTAAGTCTTCACGCTTTAAATAGATATTTGTATCATAGACTTCTGATAACCTTTTAGCATAATACAAAGGAGAAGGACGCCCTACGTAATCTTTTAACAAAGCCACATATTCCTTCTGAAATTCTTCCGAATTGATAATATCCAAATAAACTTTCTTCAAATTATCAATATTTGGCTGTAACATTTCTGGTATCCACGCTCCTCCAAAACGGCCATACATACCATTCTCATCTACATTATATTTTGCGCTCATTGCTTATAATTTTTCAATTCTTTTATAAAACTATCCACCTTTTCAACATCCTTCAATGCAGGCTTTACCTCAAACCGACTGTTTATATCAACTGCATAAATATTTAAATGCTTCAATTTCATTACATCAGCCACATCATCTTGCGTGATACCCCCACTAAGAAAAATAGGTTTATTATTATCATAATTATCTAATACTGACCAATCAAACTTATGGCCACTTCCTCCATATGCCTTGGTTTTTGTATCAAATAAAAAGAAATCACAAACCTCTGTATAGGGCTTTAATACAGAAAAGTCAAAATCTTCATCTACCTGAAAGGCCTTAATTACCTCAACACCCATCTGCTTAACCATCAAACACAACTCAAAAGACTCACTACCATGTAATTGAACCGCATTCAACTCATATCTTGCTACTGCATTTGCAATTTCCTGTTCTGAAGCATTTACAAATACTCCTGTCTTTTTTATTTCATCAGATAAATGATGAATATTTTCAGGAGAATAATCCTCACCAATATACCTAGGGGATTTTCGATAGAAAATAAATCCCATATAATCAGGAGCTAATGCTGCAATTGAATCAATATTAGTACGCTCACGCATACCACATACTTTTATTTTTGGAGGTAATAGCATAAGATTCTGCTCTCTTACTTTATTGCATTAGAAAATTCAATACATGCTTGTCCCGGATTTTTGGTACGCATAAAATTTTCACCAATTAAAAATCCTTTAAATCCATTTTCTCTTAATAAGAAAATATCCTCAGGGGTATAAATTCCACTTTCTGAAATTTTCACAACATCATTAGGCATAGCTGCAGCCAACTCAATACTCTGCTTAAGACTAACCTCAAAAGTTTTTAGGTTACGATTATTAACTCCAACCACATCAACTAAAGGATTTACAATATCAAGCTCTTCTTTGCTATGAACTTCCATTAAAATATCTAAACCCAGATCTTTTGCAAGTTTAGATAACTCTTCAGCTTCCTGATAAGTTAAAATTGCAGCAATCAACAAAATAGCACTTGCACCTATTGCTTTAGCCTCATGAACCTGATAACTTGAAATCATAAAATCTTTTCGCAGAATAGGTACTGTTGTAATTTTACGTGCTGCCACAAGGTCACTTTTATTCCCTCCAAAAAATTCAGAATCCGTTAATACAGATATTCCACTTACTCCTGCCTTTTCATACAAAGGTACAACATCCTCTACAGTTGACATATTATTAATCACCCCTTTGGAAGGAGACTGTCTTTTGTATTCAGAAATGATACCGTTATGCTTACCATCGGTAAGATATTCTTTCAAAGATGGGACTTCCTTAGTATAGGCAGAATAGCCTTTTAATTTGTCCAGGGTCACGAATTCTTGTTGCTGTTCGACTTCGATCTTCTTTTTAGCAACTATTTTATCTAATATATTCATTATTAAAATTTCAATATAATGAGGGTATTATTATAGATCGTTAGATTTTAGATAATAGAATTTAGATTCTTTAAGACAATGTCTATTATCAATGATTTTCACATTACAAATGCTTAAAACCTTATCGAGCTATTGTTTACAAAGTTATTTAATATCAACCAATGTTTTAAGTACTTGATTTGCTTTTCCTCCAATCAAGGAATCCTTGGCTAATGCAATACACTCTTCAATACTCTTATTTCTATCAATACACTGAATAGCGTATCCTGCATTTACAATTACAGCAGTATTCTGAGCTTCAGTACCATCTCCATTTAAGATATCAGTAAATATTTTAGCTGCTTCAGGAACTGTGTCACCTCCAAATATATCCTCCTGCTTAATCTTTTTAAATCCTATTTGTTCAGGAGAAACCAGTTGTTCACCTTCATTGGTAATTACCTTAAAGTCAGAAGTCATTGATATTTCATCATAACCATCTAAACTATGAATTAAGGAGTAATTCTTATCCGTATCCTGATACAAATACTGATACAAACGTAAAACCTCTAAACTATATACACCCAACATATGGTGCTTTGGGAAAGAAGGATTAACTAAAGGCCCTAACATATTAAAAAAGGTTTTTAACCCTAATTCTCTTCTGAATGGAGCTACGGTTTTCATAGCCGGATGAAACAAAGGAGCATGAAGAAAACAAATGCCAGCTTTATCTACTTGTCTCTTTAACTCACTCTCATCACTTGAGAATTTGTATCCCAGGTGTTCCATTACATTTGAAGATCCGCAAGAAGAAGAAACTCCATAATTACCATGCTTGGTTACTTTATAACCTGCACCGGCAACAACTATTGAAGATAATGTTGAAATATTAAATGTATTTTTCTCATCTCCTCCAGTACCAACTATATCAATAGCATCAAACTCTGATAAATCTATTCTAACACATAATTCCAACAATGCATCTCTGAATCCGGATAATTCCTCCACACTAACAGGACGCATCATATATACAGTTAAAAAAGCAACTACATGAGAATTATTATATTTTTCTCCTGCAATATTTATTAAAATCTCCTTTGCCTCAGAGCGCGTAAGTCTTTTATGTTCAAGTAATTTTTTTAATGTTTCTTTAATCATAATCAATCAAATAAGAGATGATAGAAAATAGGTTAATTTGTGGATATTAGTCTTCTTTCAACCAATTCTCCATCATTTTTTTACCATGTTCTGTTAAAATAGATTCCGGATGAAACTGTACCCCTCTAACATCAAATTCATTATGATGAACGCCCATTATCTTTCCTTCCTCATCGCGTGAAGTAATTGTAAAGCAATCAGGAAGATCTTCTTCATTTACAACCCACGAATGATATCTTCCTACATTTATATTTTTAGGAATATCCTTAAATAATAATTCTGTATCTGTTGTTATTGTAATTGGAGTAGCAACTCCATGATAAACTTTTGATAAATTTGAAATAGAACCTCCAAAAGCTTCTGCAATGGCCTGATGTCCTAAACAAACTCCCATAATACTTTTAGTTGGACCATACTTTTGAATCAACGGAATTAAAATACCTGCATCTTTTGGAACTCCCGGCCCTGGCGATAATAGTATCTTATCATACTTTTCAACATCCTCCAAAGAAATCTGGTCATTTCTATATACATCAACTTTATAACCAACAATTTCTTCTATGTAATGAACCAGGTTATATGTAAACGAATCGTAATTATCGAAAACTAATATTTTTTTCATGCTTAAACTCTTTATCTTTTAAAACTCAGTAGCTAATTCAACAGCTTTCTTCAAAGCGCCAAGCTTGTTATTAACTTCTGCTAATTCGCTCTCAGGCACTGACTCTGAAACAACACCAGCTCCAGCCTGATAAAACAATGTATTGTTTTTACACAGGAATGATCGTATCATAATCGCCTGATTAAATGAACCATCCAAGCCTAACATCCCAATACATCCACCATAATAACCTCTGTTTTGATTCTCATATTTATCGATAAGTTCCATGGCCATAAATTTCGGTGCCCCGGAAAGAGTTCCTGCAGGAAATGTATCGGCCATTACTCTGCAAGTATTTGAACTCTCTAACAACTGACCCCTTACATCTGACACAAGGTGTAAAACATGAGAGTAATATTGAACTTCTTTATAAGTTTTAACTTTAACATGATCGCAGTTTCTGCTCAAATCATTTCGAGCCAAATCAACCAACATAACATGTTCTGCATTTTCTTTAGGATCGCTGCTTAATTTCTTTGCCAACTCCCTGTCTTTATTATCATCACCAGTTCTTTTAAATGTGCCGGCAATTGGATTAATTGTAGCCTCTCCATCTTCAATAACCAATTGTGATTCAGGCGAAGATCCTAATATTTTATAACTACCATAATCAAAGAAGAATAAGTAAGGAGATGGGTTTATATTTCGTAAAGCTCTGTAAACATTAAATTCATCACCAGAATATTTACGCTTAAACTGACGAGACAAAACGATCTGAAAAACATCACCTTTAAAGCAGTGATCTTTTCCTTTTTTTACCATCTCTATATATTCATCATCAGTAATATTAGAGACCTCATCTGTATCCGGATGAAAACTAAAAGCAGGAACAGTTCTGTCGTCAAGAAGATTTAGAATCTCATCAATAATGCTTTCTTGGCCTTCTGGTAGGTTCTCGATTAAATTAAGCTGATTAGTAAAATGATTAAATGCAAATATGTATTTATAATAAGCATATCTCATTTCAGGAATTTCATACTCCTCTTCAACCTTATTAGTAAACTGAATAGACTCAAAATGTTGAACGGCATCATATGATGAGTAACCAAACAAACCATTTACATTAACCAAAGGATCAGACTCAACAACATCAAACTTATTGATAAAACTATCAAGCTGTGCAGGTATATCCTTAACTTCGGGATTTTCTCCTTTTATTAAATCTCCATTGGGAAGAGTAATCTCCACATCACCCTTATTGACTTTGAATTCAGATAATGGTTGAAAACAGATAAACGATTGTGAATTATTATTTCCATGATAATCTGAACTTTCCAGAAGAATTGTATTTGGATATAAATCTCTTATTTTAAGATAAATACTAACCGGAGTTATAATATCAGCAATATTAGCAGGAACTCTTTTTGCTGAACTTTTTATTTTTATTGTATCCATGCTGTATGGTATGTTTGAGTACTTTAAGTTTTAAGAAAAAAAAATGGCTTACCGAGGTTTCGGCAAGCCATTTTCATAAAATATTTTATAATAGCGTAGCGTTAACCTCTCCTAGTTAAGAAAAAGCCAATGCCACCACCAAGTATTTTTCATTAATTTTGTCATTTTGCTTATGAATTATTAGCAGTTGCAAATTTTAATATAATTTTTGACATATCAAAATTTAATTTGCTTACAATTTCACAAACAGAAGGTCAAAATTAAGCTGAAATACCATAGAACATCTCACCCAACAGGTGATCATAATAAGATCCAAATTCCTTCCTGATCCATTTACGTAATACCTCCAACTCTTCCGGATTTAACCAGGTAAATGACTTTAAAAGTTCTTTTCTGAATAAATGAGGATTATTTGCAACCCCTAACAACACTTTCATTTGATGTTCTAACATGATAATGAGTTTTGGTTTTTTGGTTTAATATTTCGGGTACAAAAGTGGATAATATTCCCTATGTATTTTATTACTTTATATTAATTATTCATTAAAACATTTGCTTAAACACACAGAAACTTATCGACTTTAATATCAACACGTTCAAAAGATTAATCCCGCTTTTCTTATACGCCCAATATTATATTTAAGTTACTAAATTATTCTTTATATTTTTCTCTTAATTTATATACTAAACAAAAGGATTGATGAACTAAAAAAAATTATTGATGTACATACTTAAACTTCATTTTGTTGTATCTTAAGGCCAAAATTTAAAAGAAAATAATAATAAAATACATACCAATAATTATGCCTTATCCAATATATCAAGTTGATGCATTTAGTTCTGAGCTATATAAAGGAAATCCAGCAGGTGTTGTTTTACTAAACGAATGGCTTCCTGATGAAACATTGCAGAATATTGCAATGGAAAATAACTTAACAGAGACAGCGTTTATTTGTCCGCAGAAATCAGAATTACACATTAGATGGTTTACTCCAACAACTGAAGTGAATCTGTGCGGTCACGCAACATTAGCTAGCGCACATGTACTATTCAATCACGAAGAAATAGAGGGTGATGAAGTTACTTTTCATTCAAAAAGTGGTCTATTAAGAGTAAGCCGCCTTGAGGAAGAGCTTGTACTTGACTTTCCTATTGATGACATATACAAGGTTAACGAACTCCCTGCTTTAATGAAAGCACGTAACAGAGATCAAATATCTGAGATTCATAGAGGAAAGGATGACTATATGTTTATTTTATCCAAGGCTTCTGAAGTAGAAAATTTCGTTCCTTCAATGGATATCATTTCAGAGTTAGACTCCAGAGGCGTTATCATAACCGCACCTGGCGAGGATGTTGACTTTGTTTCAAGATATTTTGCGCCTCAATGTGGTATTCCTGAAGATCCTGTTACAGGTTCGGCACATACAACTCTGGCACCCTATTGGAGTAAAAGATTAGGAAAAACAAAAATGACAGCCAGACAGCTTAGCAAAAGAGGAGGTAGCTTAGTTTGTGAGATAAGAGGATCAAGAGTTCTTATTGGAGGAACTTGCAAAACATATTTAAAAGGACAACTAATTCAATAACAAGGCAGTACTCAGTCTTCAGTCAACAGCAGGCAGAGTATTCTGTGTCTACTGTTAACTGAAGACTGAATAATTATTTCACAGCTGGCTTCAGAGATTTCAAATCAACCTGCTTTTGATCTGGATTTTCATAAAATGCCTCGTGTAATTCCATCAACATCTCTTTTAAAGGAATTGAATCCGGAACATTTGTAAAATCAATTTTATCTATATTTTCCTTTGTAGCATATACTCCAGGAACCCAATCATTAGGTGTTTTTAATTCTTTATACCTGTATCTGGCGAAATCCAACATATCATAACACTTCCATAATCTTCTCCATCTTAACAACCACTCAATATTCAAATCACCAGTACTTCCTCTTAAATCATAGCCTTTATAGTAAGAATAAGCATCTTCATTCAGCATATCGTCCAACACTTGCTTTGAATGCAAATCATTCTCTAACGTTTCAGTATTGAAATCAAATATCCCTTTCATTTCTTTAAAATGAGCAGGATCAGTCATTCCAAATGATAATGTATGAACACCTGGAGTATTTAAACAAAAGCGGGCATTCCATTGTATTGGAGTTGAATGAGGAATGGCATTCTTTACTTTTTGAGGTGCCTTATATAACTGACCTCCTTTATCATTTGGCGAAATAATAAAAACACCAAGGTCTTTTTCTTTTGCCAGGTTAACAGCACTAATATTTTCCTGATTGAAGTAATAGTAATGAAGGTTCACAAATTCAAAATAATCCGTTTCTATAGCATCCTTAATAACATCCACACTGGCATGAGTACTGAAACCAACATGTTTTATCAAACCTTCCTCTTTCATTTTTAAGAGTTCTTCAACAGAACCATTTGTTTTACAGGCACTATTAAAAAGTTCACGATCATTAATACCATGCCACCCATAAAAGTCAAAATAGTCGGTTTTTAAGGTTTTTAATTGCTCTTCAACCCTTCTTCGCATATCATCAGCAGTATGCTCTCGTCCCTTGGTCATTAAAAAATATGAAGATCTATCCAGCTTTAATTCATCATTAAGTGTTCTTCCAAACGCAGTTTCACTTTTCATATATCCATGGGCCGTTTCAAAATGATTAATCCCATTTTTCAATGCAAGATCAACCAATTTATTACAATGATCCTGAGTATCCTTTTCAACAACTTCTCTTGGCTGATTCCACACATGCTTAAAACGCATCCCTCCTAAAGTAATTACACTTATCTTCTTTTCAGTCTTTCCAAATCTTCTATATTGCATTGCTCGCTATTTTAAAAAACAAAAAGCCAAAAGTATAAAAACTAATGGCTTTATAAACCGGGTTATTATTAAAACACCCAATATATCTTTTTGTTGAAATGTATTATCGAATACTTTTCACACCTGCTTTTTCCGGAGGTGTCAGATCGAATAACAATCCAATTTTAATTCCCATGCTTGATAAATTCACTTTATCACTATAATACATACTCCCATTATAAACCGAAGGATCTTCCATAAAAGCGACATCCTTTTGCACATCCACAACACTACCAAATCCTGTTTGATAGTATAGCGTAGCTGTCAGATTAAGTCTTTTAGCTAAATAATACTCTGCACCTACTTGCAAAGTCCAGCCAAATGAAGGTTTTAAATCATAATCAGGCATATCTCCTGATAAAGAACGACTATAAAAACCATACTCTGGTAAATCATCAATAGTCATATTCCATTCTGAATAATAACCCGAAGTTGCAATATCTCCGGAAACGAACTCACTTTTTAAACCTCCAGGAAGTATAAACACAGGTCCGGTTGTTCCAGTCAAAAGGATATCAGCACTTACCCATCTTTGATATTTAAATAAAATAGGAATTTCAATAGTAGTCATTCTGTATTTTTCCTTAACACCAGAAAAATTTGCACTTAAAATATAACTATCTCCATCCATATCCACTCTTGAAGATCCTGATTCATAGTTGTAATCAATAGTAGCATCAGCACCATAGGTCATCATGGCAAAACCAGCACCTACAAACATATCTTCATTTAATTCATAAAAAGCATTGGCTCCAATAGTAATACCTGTTGTGCCGCTAACTGTAGCTATATCTGAATCAAAATTTAGCTTTTGAACACCGAAACCTAATGATGGTTGAATTCTGATTTGTGCTTTTAATGAAGACACAGCAACCATCATTAATAGCAAGACTAATATATTATAGATTTTCACGTTTTTCTCTTTATTTATTAATAATAATGAAGTATCAATTATTTAACAATAATCTTTTTAACAGACACTACTTCTCCTTCTATTTTAATAATATAAATTCCCGGCTCACTGATCTGCAATTGGTTAAATGCATTCACATCTGACAATTGCTTAACTAATTTACCGGTAATGGAATATATACTCATTGAACTTTTCTTTAATGAACTATCCTCAATATCATTAAACTCTACTGTAAAAGTAGCTCCTTTTAAGGCCGGAGAAGGATATACATCCATAGTAGCAGCAACTACTCCACCTGTCCATACTTCACTATTAAATCTTTGATCCAACATACAATAATACTCTCCCGACAAACCTTCTGAAGCATAATAGTACTGATTTGTTGCTCCTGATATAGGTGCTCCATTACGATACCATTGATAAGAATTTGCAGTAAATACATTCTTAATATTATTTACTAAAAGCATATTCGTTCCTTTTTGAATTACTTCAACAGCAATTGTAATAACTACAGACACATCTGAGGCTGCTTCATAATTAGCTCCTCCAGCATCACTTGCTGTTATCGTTACTTCACCAAAGGAGTTAACCATAAGTGTATTTCCTGATACACTCACAATACTCTCATCCGAACTTGAAAAAGAAACACCTAATCCAGATGTTGAACTAGCACTTAAAATAATTTGATCGGTTTCACTTAAGTAATAACTAGTCGCATCTAAAGTAAAATCAATTGTATTTGCAGCCTTATTGATTGTAAATACTCCGGGAGTAAAGCTTATATTATAATTTGACGATAAGGATAATGTACCCTGATTGATACTATATGTTCCTGCATTTTCACCAGGCTCTCTTTCCAAAGCTCCTGTAAAATTATCGGAACCAACTAAAGATCCTGAAGTAACTACATATGTAAGAACCGGATCCGTATCATTATAATTCTTACTATTATCATTCGCAACAATTACTATTTCAACAGCTGTGATATCAGCTGATAATGATGGAAGAGTAAGCGAATAATTAGACTGATCAACACCTGAAATACTAAGACCTGAAACCGATACATCTTTTGCTGTTCCAACATTAGCATCTACAAAAGCAGCCAACATTGTTGCTGTATTTAATGAAACATCATCTCCTGAAACAACACCATTTACTGTAGCCGTACCACTAACAGAAGCAGTTGTAGTACCATCGTATTGCTTATTCTGTATTGATAATCCTGAAATGGTCAATTCTTTTGCTGTTATATCTGCAACATCAGTATTAGGTTGTGACAATGAATAGTTTGGAGAATCTGCTCCCATAATAAAGTATCCACTGAAAGTAACTACTTTACCTGTTCCAACATCCTTAGTATCAAAACTTGCTGAAACAGAGGCAATATTTAAAGTGACATCATCACCAGAAATAACACCACTAACAACTGCAGTTCCTTCAACTGTGGCAGTTGTTGTTCCATCATAAATTTTATCTGCAGCAGTAACTCCTCCTACAATAACAGATAAAGGAGATATTGTTGCCTTAGAATCTGTAGGCTGAGACAGTGTATAATTATCGGCATCTGCACCAGAAAGGGCAAAACCTGAAAAAGTAACTGTTTTATCCACTCCTACAGTTTTAGAATCAAATTCACCAACACCAGAGTTTACATCCACTGTAACATCATCACCACCTACAGCACCTAAAACTTCTGGTATTCCTGTATAGGTAGCATCAGTAGTTCCATCATAATCCTTATCTTCTGCAGTCAGTACCGACACCGATACTGGTTTTGGAGTAATGGTTGCCAAAGCCCCTGTCATGGATAATGTATAATTACCTGCATCAACACCCGACAACGTATATCCTGAAAACAAGACATTTTTATCTACTCCGGCATTTTTATCTACAAACTCAGCAGTAATACTAGTTGAGTTCAAAGTCACATCGTCAGTTCCTACTATACCATCCAAAATAGCAGTACCTGAAAATGTTACATCTACGTATCCATCATAAACTTTATCATCAGCTGTAAGTCCTGACATTGTCAATTCTTTAGCCGTAATAGTCACATATATACTATCATAAATTTCAGCATAGCTAACATTATCTTCAGGAGTAAAAACTACCCGATATTTTTTTGCTGCCCCCTCTGCCTGATATTGAGGAACTGTAGTAGCATCCGTAAATGAATATGCTCCCGGAACACCTGAATTCGTTCTTAAATCCAGTGCACTACCATCCTCGAGTAAAATTTCACCTAGTGTTAATCCATATTCCATTGTTAGTGGAGCAGGCAGAGTTAACTCTACAAAAGCAGGCTCATATGCTCCTATATCAATCTTATGATTAAACAAACGATACTCTTTTGCCAAATCTGTAAACTTATCAATATTTTTAGTTTTCGATCCATCACCATCTAAATCCACACTTACCAAAGCTTCATAGAAACCATTATTATCACCCTGTTCCATCAGATCAGAATCATAAGTGATATTCCAATTTGAAGCAGCTATTTCTGTTTCATAAGTTGTGTTTCCATTGGTATTACCTACAAAAGTTGTTGGACTCATAAAATCTGGATACATAACACCAACTTCACTTCCTTCATTACTTGAAGAAATTAATATTCCATTAGTACCTACAACATCACTATCAAAAGCACAGTTTATCGCTTCTCCACCTGATGACAACTTTAAATTAGCGGATGTTCCTGAAGTAGTATTCTTCCAAAATACAGTATTATAAAAAGTAGTTTCCGGATCACCAAAAGCTCCTCCTCCAATAGCATTGGCAGCTGTTGTTTTATTATTTGCAACTACACAATTGGTAAAATAACTAGCCATACTATAAATACCACCTGAATATGCAGATGCTTCATTATTGAAAACAACAGAGTTAATATAGGTACTTGATACACCATAAATACCTCCACCGTTTCCATTTGTTCCTTCAGTTTTATTATCAGCTACCCAACAATCTATGATATGTGAATTATTGTTATACATACCACCACCAAATCCTTTGAAATTACTTTCTGGATTTGCACTACAACCATATATAAAACATGAATCAATTACAGATGTGGTTGAAAAAACACCTCCACCTGTAGCTAAACCAGATGCCTCCGGAGACACTAATCCGCAATTATTAACTAAGGTTCCTTTCATCTCAGAGGCATTCAGATAAACACCACCTCCATAAACACCCATTCCTGTTACGGTACATCCATCAACAAAACATCCATCAACGTTTGAGTTTACAGCACAAATACCTCCACCATAACCATCAAGTGCAGAGTTACTTTCACATTCCTGAACAATACATCCTGTGATTGAACCTCCTCCAATAATAACACCTGATGTAAAAGTAAAAGTACCTACTCCGGTTACTGTTGATTGAGTATCTGAATATCCTAAGTTTATTGTAAATCCATCTATTAGCGTACTAGCATCCACACCATCTGGTATTATAACTAAATGCTGAGTATTATTAGTTACATCTCCATCATTTTGTATTTCTCCTGAAATTACGGAAGGACTTGAATATTCCCAGGCATCAATAACACCATTACCATTTAAATCAAGCATTGGCCTGTCATCAATACTGACTTCATCTGCAGTAAAACCTCCATATAGTTTTACACCCGATTTTAATGTAATAGATAATGACCTGTCTACATTTTCTGCAATATCCGGAGCAAGCGGATCGGCATAATAGACTCCCTCTTTCACCCAGATATCATCCCCTGAAGAAGCTGCATCTATAGCAGTTTGTATATTTGTATATGCATTTATCCAGGAACTACCGTCGGTTCCATTTCCATCTGTTGCAACGTATATTGTTTTTGAATAGATTGAATTGAAAGGCAAAAACAATGCGGCAAACAAGATACCTTTAAAAAGATTCTCAATTTTCATTATTAGATCTAATATTATTTACAAACTAAAAGGTTCGTAATAATTATAATTATGGGTTTAAGAAAGAACACCTAAATTAATACGTAAAGTTTTGTTAACAGTTTCAATTAAATAACAAATAATTAGATAAGTAAAGATTTGGGCTGCAATAATAAATCAATGTAAGAATCTATTTCTATTTGTATCATCCGGAATATAACACGAATTTATTTTCCCAAATAATCTTATTCTATATTTTGCAACCAAATCATAAATAAAGTTGGAGAAAGTTAATGGTAAGAACCTAAAATACTGAACAATAGACAATGGAAACCTCAAGTAAGTTACTATCTTAAAAACTGCAAGACTCTTTAAATAAACCTCATCATTGTTTATAAACACAACTGTATTCAGTCCCTTTAAATTATAGTTTAAATCAGACAACACATACTTTACATAATCTGAATCTAAAGATGAAAAATATAACTTCGTTTCTATTTCATACTTCAATATAAGTGTCACAAAATAGCTACATAAAGAACATTGTCCATCAAATAACACTATGGGTTGCTTTGTATTCATACTTTAAAAACAATCACTTACGCATTTAGTTTGCCATTTATGCCAATACACAACATCTGTCATTTATAATAATGTTCTATTTAGTAACTTTATTCATAAAAATAATTTACATCCACCTATTACTGTAATTATTATATATAAGAACTTTGTATAAAGAACATAATATATGAATAACGATTTTGAATTAAACCAGATATACAAAAGAAAGAAAAGTGATCAGGATATTTTTGCAGAATTAATGGAATTCAAAGTCAAGGAAGTTCTACTTATTGCTAATTATTACGATGCATATTCTATAGTAAGAGAAGGAAGATTCTTTGATAAGATTTATGGAGAATTTTTACAACTCAATTTATATACTGCTCCGCGCATTACTTCTGCTTCAAATATTAAAGAAGCAAAAGAATTAATGAACAAGAGGCATTTTGATCTGGTAATCTTAATGGCCGGATTAGATAAAAAGACACCGATTAAATACAGTAAGGCAATTAAAAAGATGATGCCGGACATGCCATTACTGGTGATGGTAAACAATAACAGCGACTTGAAGTTTTTTGATGAATCAGGTCCAAACACCGAATATATAGACAGAGTATTTGTATGGAATGGGGACTCGAAGGTATTTCTTGCCATGATCAAACATGTTGAAGATACCAGAAATGCAGCTAATGACACCAAGATTGGCGATGTAAGAGTAATCCTTTTAGTGGAAGATTCTCAAAAATACTATACCCGATATCTACCCTTACTTTATTCAATAATTATGAAGCAAACACAAGCTATACTTGCCGAAGAAGGTCATGAACAGCTTCATAAAATCATGAAAATGAGGGCTCGTCCTAAAATACTATTAGCCAGCAACTTTGAAGATGCAGTAAATATTATCAATCAATTTAAAGACTATTTAATATGTGTTATTTCTGATATGAAATACATGCGCAATGGCGAAGTAGATGACAATGCCGGTGTTGAACTTATAAAGTACGTAAAGTCAACAATGAGCATTCCTACATTGATACAATCTTCAGACCCATTAAACGCAGAAAAGGCAAAAGAAGTCAATGCTGATTTTATTGATAAAAACTCCGAAACATTATCACAGGATATCTACGATTTCATCCATCAGAAACTAGGATTTGGGGACTTTATATTTAAGAACTCACGAGGCCGACAAATAGCCACAGCCCACAACCTGAAAGAATTCTACAAATGTATTAAAGAAATAGAAGCAGAATCTCTTCTTTATCATGGAAAAAGAAATGGTATCAGTACCTGGCTAATGGCCAGAGGAGAGATCAACATGGCAAAGAAACTTCGCCCTTATGACATCAAAGATTTTGAAAGTTCAAACAAACTCAGAAACGCGATATTAGACATTTTTGAAGAAGTTAAACTCGAAAGCATAAAAGGAAAGGTTGTTCGTTTTGACAGCACATTAATTGACAGTAACAGATATATTACCAGAATAGGCGAAGGTAGCTTTGGTGGTAAAGGAAGAGGATTAGCTTTTTTAAGTCACTTTGTTGAGAATGTTGATTTTGAAAAGATCCTTCCAAACATAAATATTCGCATACCAACAACAGCCATTATCGGTGCCGATGAGTTTTCAAACTTCATTCAACGCAACGACCTGTACAATAAAATATACCTGGAAAAACAGTTTGATAAAGTCAGAGAGTTATTTACAGAAGCCTCTTTTTCAGAAAAGCTAAAACATAAACTGCATCAATACATTGAGGTTATAAAAGAACCTTTAGCGGTACGATCATCCGGATTGTTTGAGGATTCACTGCTTCAGCCATTTGCTGGAGTATATTCTACATACATGCTTCCTAACAATCATCCAGATAACGAAGTCAGATACCAACAACTTGCCACTGCCATCAAAATGGTTTATGCTTCAATGTATTCAAGTTCTGCCAGAGCATATTTTGAGGCTGTAAACTACAAAATCGAGGAGGAAAAGATGGCTGTAATCATTCAAAAAATGGTGGGTGACAGGGCTCACAATCGTTTTTATCCTCACATTAGCGGTATTGCACAAAGCTACAATTACTATCCTTTTTCATACATGAAACCAGAAGATGGTTTTGCAGTCATCGGCATAGGGTTAGGTAAATATGTGGTTGGAGGAGAAAAGGCCTGGCGTTTTTGTCCTAAATATCCTAACCTCGAATTAAATTCCATACAGGATCAATTGAAAGATTCTCAAACACACTTTTATGCCTTAAGCTTAAAGGATGAGGATTTTGATATCAAAAATTATAACGAAGATTCCTTTATTCAAAAACTATCCATTAAAGAAGCAGAAGAAGATGGTAACCTTAAACTCTGTGCATCTGTTTATGATTACAGTTATGATCGAATAGTTTTTAACCTAAACATCAAAGGACCACGTATAATCAACTTTGCCAACATCCTTAAATACGAATATTTTCCATTGGCTAAAAGTCTTGAATTACTTTTAAAATATTTTAAACAAGCCATGGGAGCACCTGTTGAAATTGAGTTTGCAGTAGACTTAAATAATGATGAAAACGGCTTGCCAACATTATACTTACTTCAAATTAAACCTTTAATCAGACTTGAAACGCATGTCAAAATAGATTTCAATACTGTTGATGAATCAAAAATATTACTGGCTTCTGAAAAAGGAATGGGTAATGGCAAAATTGATTACATCAAAGATGTGATCTTCATGAAGTCGGATAAGTTCAGCAGAACAAAAACTGATGAAATGGCCAAAGAAATTGCTGCTCTTAATAAAAAGATGGAAGAAGAAGAAAAAGAATATCTGCTAATTGGTCCGGGCCGCTGGGGAACAAGAGATAAATTCACCGGAATACCAGTACTCTGGTCACAAATTTCTTATGCTAAAGTAATTGTTGAAATGGGATTAGAAGATTTCCCGTTAGATGCTTCATTAGGTTCGCATTTCTTTCATAACGTCACTTCCATGAACGTCGGCTACTTTTCTGTTCATCATGTAAAAAAACAAGAATACGTAGACTTTGAAATTCTGCAAAAACAAAAGGTTGTTGACGAAACCCATTACTTCACTCATATTGAGTTTGTAAACCCACTAAACATTTTAATGGACGGTAAACATCAAAAAGCTATTGTAGAGTGGAAGTAAAATATCCATTAAAATAGAAACTAATACGTACCTGCTTCGAGACACAGTCGAGACTGGTTCGTTCCAAATCCACATTAAGCTTATACAAAACTAATATCAAAGTCAGACCAAACTCACTAATTAGTGAGTTTGGTCTGACTTTGATGTGACTTATATATACATTTCATCTGTCTTTCATACGACGTTGTATAGGAGCCGTCCCGAAGCAATCCCGAGCAAGGCTATATATTGATACACATAAAAAAGCCGCCAATTAAAAAATTAGCGGCTACACTTAATATTATATAGTATCTATTTAATAAACAGCTTCAGCAATTTTTCTTACACTTTGAGTAGCCATCATGGTATAAAAGTGAATAATTGGCACTCCATTCTTTTTTAAATCAAGAGCTTGTTGAGTACACCACTCTACACCCACCTGCTTAACTTCATCATTATTTTTACATTTCCGAAGTTCTTTAGCAAAATCCTCAGGAATTTCGCAGCTAAATATTTTTGGCAACACCGTAAGTTGATTTGCGACCGTAACAGGCTTAATTCCGGGAATAATTGGAACAGTAATACCTATAGCCCTGCATTTATCAACAAAATCGTAATACTTCTGATTATCGAAGAACATCTGTGTCATGATATATTCTGCTCCGGCATCTACCTTTGCTTTCAGATATGATAAATCAGAATCCATATTTGGAGCTTCTTCATGTTTTTCCGGATAACCGGCTACTCCATATGAAAAAGGAGTAGCGAAAGGCTCCATACTGGTTCCATCAAGAAACTTCCCTCTATTAAGATCATTCACTTGCTCAGCCAACTCAATAGCATACTGATTACAAATATCTTCACGAATCGGATATCTGTCCTTATGTGCATCATCTCCTCTTAATATCAGGATATCATGAATACCTAGAAAATTAAGATCGATTAATGCATATTCTGTTTCACTACGAGTAAATCCTCTTGAAATAATATGAGGTATTACTTTAATACCATATTTATTCTGAATAGATGCAGCTACAGCAACGGTTCCAGGTCGTTTACGAACTACTTTTTTCTCTATAAAACCTTTTGCGTTGGTTTCAAAAGCATACTCCTCCCTATGAGAAGTAATATTTATAAACTGAGGATTAAACTCCTTTAAAATATCTATAGTATGAAAAACTTTATCAATACTATTCCCTTTTAAAGGAGGCAATAACTCAAAAGAAAACTTTGTTTCCTTGTCCTTCAAGACTAACTCTGCGGCTGTCATTTTATATACTAAAATTTCAGAAGTTCTACTTATATGCTAAATTCACAGGAATCCATTTTTCCATTTCCTCAACAGAAATACCCTTGCGTTTAGCAAGTTCTTCGACCTGATCTTTACCAATTTTTCCAACACCAAAATACATTGCTTTTGGATGCCCAAAGTAAACACCACTCACAGAAGCATTTGGATACATACTAAAATGTTCTGTTAATATAATTCCTGTATTCTTCTCTACTTCCATCAAGTCAAACAACTGACGTTTTTCACTATGATCAGGACAAGCAGGATAACCTAATGCAGGTCGAATACCTCTGTAACGTTCACGAATAAAGTTGTCTGTATTAAACTCTTCTTCAGGAGCATATCCCCAGAATTCTCTACGGACCCTAAAATGCAATAACTCAGCGAAAGCTTCAGCCAATCGATCTGCCAATGCTTTTAAAAGAATAGCAGAATAATCATCATGATCATCTTCAAAAGCCTTAATCCACTTCTCAATACCAACACCTGCTGTAACAGCAAATCCACCGATATAGTCATTCACCCCACTTTCAACAGGAGCAACAAAGTCTGCCAATGAATGGAACACTTCTTTCCCTGGCTTATCCTGCTGTTCTCTAATCTGATGAAATCTGGTTTTCTCAACAGTTCGTGTTTCATCTGTATAAACAATCACATCATCACCATCGCTATTGGCAGGGAAGAAACCAAATACAGCCTTAGCTATAACCATTTTATCCCTTTCAATATTGGTAAGCATAGTTTGTGAATCGCGCCATAATTTCAAAGCCTCTTCCGCTTTTTCTCGTGCTTGTTCAGACTTATAACCATCCAACCATTTTGCTTCTTCCTCTTTGGTAACTACATTTTCAATACCATCGTAATTACCAGTAAGATTCCATGCCTGAAAGAAGAAAGTCCAGTCAATAAACTTTCTAATCTCACTTATAGAATAATCGTCAAAAGTTTTCACGCCCAACATTGTTGGAGTATAAACCTCCCCACTATTCCAATCTATTTTAAACTTATTCTTTCGGGCCTCTTCTATTGGTTTAAGCACCAAGGCTTTTTTATTTGCATTTCTTTCTCTTAATTCAGCATATTCAGCTTTCACTTTCTTAGCAAATTCTTCTTTTGCTGTTTGAGAAAGCAATGCACTAACTACCTGAGCACTTTTTGAAGCATCCTTAACATGAACAACCGGATAATCATACTCCGGCTCAATTTTTACTGCTGTATGTACTTTAGATGTTGTTGCACCACCAACCATTAATGGCAAGTTAAAACCATTACGTTTCATTTCTTTAGCAACATTCACCATTTCTTCCAATGAAGGAGTAATCAATCCACTAAGACCGATGATATCAACATCATACTCTACAGCCTTTTTTAAGATTTCTTCAGTTGGAACCATAACACCAAGGTCGATCACCTCATAGTTATTACATCCTAAAATAACTCCAACAATATTTTTACCGATATCGTGAACATCACCTTTTACAGTTGCCATCAGGATTTTACCATTACTTTTGGCACCACCGGTAGCTTCTTTTTCCTTTTCGATGATAGGCTGAAGAATGGCAACAGCTTTTTTCATTACCCTGGCAGTTTTCACTACCTGAGGTAAAAACATTTTTCCACTACCAAACAAGTCTCCAACTACGTTCATTCCATCCATTAGAGGCTTTTCGATAATCTCTAATGCTGTAGGATATTTCTCCAACGCCTCGGCAAGGTCAACATCTAAGTAATCATTGATACCCTTAACCAAACAATAAGTTAAACGTTCTTCAAGATTACCTTCACGCCATGCAGCCTGCTTTTGACCACCCTCTTCTTGTTGTGTATTTTTAATCGTTTCAGCATATTCTACCAGTCTATCAGTAGCATCCGGACGCTTATTAAAAACAACATCTTCAACATACGTCAACAATTCTTTTGGTATATCATCATAAATCTGCAACATAGCAGGATTAACGATTCCCATATCCAAACCTTCCTGAATAGCATAGTATAGAAAAACTGAATGAATGGCTTCACGCACTACATTGTTACCTCTGAATGAGAAAGATAAATTACTTATACCACCACTAATATGAGCATGGGGTAAATTTTCCTTTATCCACTTACAGGCTTTAATAAAATCTACAGCGTAATTATTATGCTCTTCAATTCCTGTTGCAATGGCAAGTACGTTTGGATCGAATATAATATCCTGAGGAGGGAAGTTTACTTTTTCAGTAAGTAGCTTATAAGCTCTTCCACAAATCTCTTTTCTTCTTTCAAAATTATCTGCCTGTCCTTTTTCGTCAAAGGCCATAACGACAACAGCAGCTCCATACTTTTTAATAGTACGAGCATGTTCAAGGAATACATCTTCTCCTTCCTTTAAACTAATACTGTTAACCACAGATTTGCCCTGAAGACACTTCAACCCTGCTTCAATAACCTCAAACTTAGAGGAGTCTACCATTACCGGCACTTTTGAAACATCAGGGTCAGACATTAACATATTTAAGAATGTTACCATCTCTTCTTTTGCTTCAAGCATGGCATCATCCATATTTACGTCAACGATTTGAGCTCCGTTTTCAACCTGATGACGGGCAATATCTACTGCCTCTTCATATTTCTTCTCTTTAATCAAGCGAAGAAACTTACGAGACCCTGCAACATTACAACGTTCACCAATATTAATAAAGTTAGTATCCTTACGCATTTGTAAAGATTCCAAACCACTTAAATGGGTAATTGGAGGAATCTGCACTTTTTTATGTGCATTATATTTATCAGCTATTTTTGCCATAGCGGCAATATGTTCAGGAGTAGTTCCACAACATCCACCAATAATATTCACTTTACCATCTGCCAACCATTTACCTACAAGGTCAGACATTTGGTTTGGTGTTTGATCATATTCACCAAACTGGTTAGGTAAACCTGCATTTGGGTGAGTACTTATATAAAATGGTGCTTTTTGCGAAAGTTCAGTAACATATGGTTCCAACTCAGCGGCACCTAATGAACAGTTTAAGCCAATACTTAAAATATCCATATGAGAAACTGAATCGATGAAAGCTTCTAGTGTTTGTCCTGATAAAGTTCTACCACTGGCATCGGTAATAGTACCCGAAACCATAATTGGTAACTTCTTGCCCATAGCAGCGAAAACCTCATCTATAGCCATCAATGCAGCTTTTGCATTCAGCGTATCAAATACAGTTTCGATCATCAACAAATCACTTCCACCTTTAATCAAAGCCTCGATCTGTTCTTTATAGGCTTCCTTTACATCATCAAAAGTAGTAGCTCTGAATCCAGGATTATTTACATCCGGAGACAATGACAATGCTTTATTCAATGGACCAATTGAACCACAAACAAAACGTGGTTTTTCAGGTGTTTTTAAAGTATATTCATCAGCAACCTCTCTCGCTATTTTTGCAGACTGATAATTAATATCCCATACAGCTGCCTGCATATCGTAATCTGCCTGCGATATAGATGTTGCATTAAAGGTATTGGTTTCAATAATATCAGAACCTGCCTCAAGGTATTTGGCATGAATCTCCTTAATAATCTGAGGTTGAGTAATTGATAAAATATCATTATTGCCTTTAATTGACATATGATAATCTTTAAATCTTTCACCCCTATAATCTTCTTCTTCCAGTTTATAGGTTTGAATTAAACTACCCATTGCTCCATCTAAAAGCAATATTCTTTCTTCGATTGCTTTATATAACTTTTTTGTTCTATCCATATGCGTTTACCAGATTATCACATGTGCTAAAATACTTCAGAATTAATTGAAGGTCAATATAGCCACATGACAAATGTCATTTATCCTTAAAAAAGAGCTGCAAAAATAACAAATATTACTGATTTATTAGCGTTTATAAGCTTAAAGTTAACATAAACCCAAGCTTAAGTAAGCCTATTTCATTTTTTATATATTTGTGCCAAATATTTATAACATGTCACAAAATTATTTTGAACAATTATTTGAATCCTTTAATGATAAAAATATCCTGATAATAGGAGATGTTATGATCGATTCCTATTTATGGGGTGATGTTACACGAATATCTCCAGAGGCTCCGGTACCCATATTAAGTGGAGTTGGAAGAGAAAACAGACTAGGTGGAGCTGCTAACGTTGCATTAAATATTCAATCTTTAGGCGCCAATCCTATTTTATGTTCTGTAATTGGTGACGATATAATGAGTAACGATTTTTTTAAACTTCTAAAAAAACAAAGTCTTACTCAGGATGGAATCGTTAAATGTACTAACAGAATTACTACTGTAAAAACAAGAGTAATAAGTCAGAATCAGCATTTATTAAGAGTTGACGAAGAAATTTGTACACCTATTCCGGAAGATACAGAAACTAAAATGATGGCAAAATTAAATATGCTATTAGACACAAACAGAATAGATGCTATTATTTTCGAAGACTACGACAAAGGAGTCATCACTCCCTCTGTTATAGATAAAGTAGTTTCACTGGCTAAAAACAAAGGTATTCCAACCTTAGTTGATCCTAAGAAAAGAAACTTTAATGATTACAAAGGAGTAACTTTCTTTAAACCGAACTTTAAAGAATTCAACGAGGGATGCAAGCTGGAACTTAAAAAAGGACAACATGAGGATTTAATTAAGGCAGCGAAAGAATTCCAAAAAAATCAGGATATCAATACACTGATGATTACACTTTCAGAACATGGTGTATTTATCAATCAAAACTCTAATGAAGCTACTATTGTTCCGGCTGAAATAAGAAACATTGCAGATGTTTCTGGTGCAGGTGATACCGTAATTAGCGTTAGTGCCCTTTGTTTAATTGAGAATGTGGCACCTCATTTGCTAGCAAGAATCGCGAATATGGCAGGAGGACTGGTTTGTGAAGAATCGGGAGTAGTTCCTGTAAAAAAAGAGTTATTGTTAAAAGAGTGTATTAAAAAAATTACAGACTAACGATATAGGTCAATAATTACAATCACTTTACAATTTGTTGAAACTTTTATATCGTGATTCATGTATGATGTTTTAATTAAAATTTTAACTTTGACAGTCGTTTTATGATTCATTATTTTCATCTCTATTAGATTAAATAATTCTTAAAACGCCAGTATATCAAGATTTTGTAGAATTTTATTATTGCAAAATATAAATAATTACCACTATATGGGAAAAATAATTGCATTAGCGAATCAAAAAGGAGGAGTTGGAAAAACTACTACAGCGATAAACTTAGCAGCTAGTTTAGCAGTACTTGAATATAAAGTTTTAGTAGTAGATGCAGACCCACAAGCCAATGCTACATCCGGATTAGGATTTGATTTAAAAGAAATTGAAGCCAGCATTTACGAATGCATAGTAGATGGAATTGAACCATCATCGGCTTTACTAAAATCAGAAATTGAAGGTCTGGATATATTACCATCGCATATTGATTTGGTTGGAGCAGAAATTGAAATGCTAAACCGTTCAAACAGAGAAAATGTTCTTAAAGACGTTCTTGCAAAGGTAAAAGATCAATATGATTTTGTTTTAATTGACTGTTCACCATCATTGGGTTTAATTACAGTTAATTCACTTACAGCTGCCGACTCTGTGATTATTCCTGTACAATGTGAATATTTTGCACTTGAAGGACTTGGTAAATTATTAAATACCATTAAAATTATCCAAAGCAGACTAAATACAACTCTTGCTATTGAAGGTTTCTTATTAACGATGTACGATTCTCGTTTAAGACTATCCAACCAGGTGGTTGAAGAGGTTCAACGTCACTTCCAGGATATGGTATTTGAAACTTTAATTACAAGAAATATCAAACTTAGTGAAGCACCAAGTTACGGTAAAGCTGTTGTTGAATATGATGCTACATCAAAAGGAGCAATCAATTATTTAAACTTAGCTCGCGAGCTTTTACAAAAAAACAACATGACTAAAATTGATAATAAAGATAAAATTATCAACTAGTTAAACACAATCAGTAGATTTAGATATTAAGTTTATAATAGATAATATTAGAATATGATGCAGACCAGGATTTACGGTCTGCCAATTTAGATTACGAATGGCAAAAAAGAATGCATTAGGGAGAGGACTGGGTGCTCTTATTGAAAGTGCCGATGAGGTAACGAAAGGAAAACCTCTTTCGGGAATGGATGAGATAGAAGTAAGTAAAATTGTTGCTAATCCATGGCAACCTCGTACCCGATTTGATGAAGAAAAACTAGAAGAACTAGCAGCTTCTATTAAAGAGATTGGTGTCATTCAGCCACTTACTGTAAGAAAAAACGGAAATCAATATCAACTTATTGCAGGAGAAAGACGTTTTAGAGCATCTAAAATTGTTGGACTTGAAAAAGTTCCTGCTTATGTTCGTACAGCGGATGATGAAACCATGCTTGAAATGGCATTGGTTGAAAACATTCAGCGTGAAGATTTAGACCCTATTGAAATTGCTATAAGTTATCAACGACTTATGGATGAGTGTAAACTCACCCAGGAAAGTATGTCGGAAAGAGTAGGTAAAAAAAGAGCTACGGTAACTAATTACCTGCGCTTACTTAAATTACCTGCAGAGATTCAACTTGGTCTTCGTGACAAAAAGTTAGGCATGGGACATGCCAGAGCTATCATTGGAATTGAAGATGAGTTACTACAACTTAAAATTTATGAAGAAATCATTGAATTTGATTACTCCGTAAGAAAAGTTGAAGAAGTTGTAAGAGAGCTTAATAGTGAAAAACCCACAAAACAACCTACTAAAAAGAAAAACGCTTTGCCAGAGGAGTATCAGAAACTTAGTGATCAAATTTCAACTGTATTTGACACTAAAATTCAGTTTTCCCGAGGAGATAGTGGTAATGGAAAAATTGTGATCCCATTTGATTCGGATGAGGATCTCGAGCGAATTATTAGTATTCTTGACAAGGCAAACCAAAAGTAAGATACTTCAACAATTTTGTTGTAATTACTTAGAAATCTAAATTTTGAACTTACAGACTACTTATAAAAAGTTACCAGGCAACCTGTTGTTAATGTTAATGACATTTTTGTGCATAGGACAAAATATCAATGCTCAAGCAACAAATGATTCTACTATTGTAGAAAAGAAACCAGCTGAAGAGACTATAGTTATAAAACCACATTCGCCTCATAAGGCTAGTATATATTCGGCTGTATTACCTGGTTTAGGTCAGGCTTACAATAAAAAATACTGGAAGATTCCAATATTATATGCCGGATTTGCAGGCCTTGTTTATGCCATTGATTTCAATACCCGAAATTATAATATGTACAGAAGGGGCTATAGAGATTGGATCATTCAAGATCCCAACAATACTAGTTATGAAAAGGTATTTGAAGGCAGAACATGGTTTACTGAAGAATTTAAAGTTAACTATGCCAGCTACATAGAAAACACACTCGAAAACGGTAAAGATTATTATGAAAGATGGCGAAACCTGAGTTATGTAGGTTTTGCTTTAGTATACATCATCAATATAATTGATGCTTCTGTTGATGCGCACTTTAAAACATTTGATGTGAGTGATGATTTAAGTATGAGGATTGAACCAATTGTAAATCCTGGCTTTGGAAATAACAGCATAGGATTACAATTAAAACTGGTGTTTTAAAAATTTATAAAATGTTACGAATAAAATTATTTACAGCAGCTCTATTTCTATCTGCACTAAACCTATATAGTCAAAACGAGTTAAAAACAGACTCAACAATAGTTGTAAATGACTCCATAAGTAGCGATTCTATTAAATTAGACAACAACGTTGAAGATGGATTTTTTACTGAGAATCTTGATACAGTAAAGTCTGAGAACTCGATAGATAAAAATGTTGAAACAACTCTTGAGTTTCCAAAATTCATTACTGACTCATTATACATTCAAAGACTTCAAGGTATTGAGTCACCATTGGAATTTCCTTATAACAGTAAGGTAAAAGCTTATATAGAACTTTATACTCAAAAGAGAAGAGAGCAGGTTCAGATTATGTTGGGACTGTCAGAATACTACTTCCCAATGTTTGAAGAAGCTCTTGATGCAGAAGACCTTCCTTTAGAACTTAAATATTTACCGATAATTGAATCAGCTCTTAACCCAAGGGCATTTTCAAGAGCTGGAGCTTCCGGATTATGGCAGTTTATGTATGGAACAGGTAAAATGTATGGATTAAAGGTTAACTCATATATTGATGACAGAAGAGATCCTGTCAAATCTACTCAGGCTGCGGTAAAATACCTAAAGACTTTGTATGCAAAATATCACGATTGGTATTTAGTTATTGCAGCATATAACTGTGGCCCCGGAAACGTAGATAAAGCCATTTATCGTTCTGGTGGCAAGAGAGATTTCTGGCAAATTTATTATCGTTTACCACGTGAAACCAGAGGATATGTACCAGCCTTTATTGCTGCGGCATACACAATGAACTATTACGAGGAGCACCTTATAACTCCAAAACCATCTGATATTCCTATGCAAACAGATACTATTATGATTTCTGACTTATTGCATTTCAATCAGGTATCAAAAGTTACAGGAATCCCGGTTGAACAATTGCGTCAGTTAAATCCTCAGTACAGAAGAGATATTGTACCTGCACAAAAGAATTCATATGCATTAAGGATTCCGTCAGTATCATTAGAGTCATTTATTACTTATGAAGATTCTATTTTTTCTTGCGACAGAGAAAAATACTTTGCTTCAAACAGATTAGTGGTAAATCCATCTGATAGCTATTCTGCACCTTCTGTTCCTAAAAACAAAGCTAAGGTTTATTATACAGTGAAATCAGGTGATGCAGTAGGATTAATTGCCGACTGGTATGATGTTTACACAAATGATTTAAGATATTGGAATAACATACATAGAAATGTCATTCGTGTAGGACAAAAGTTAGTCATTTATGTTCCTAAAGATAAAGTTGATTATTACTCTAAGATTAACTCAATGAGTTATGCTGAAAAGCAATCTAAAAATGGAAGAACTGTAGCTAAGTCTTCGTCAAGCTCAAAAACAAGTACAACATCAACTGAAAGTGGTGACTACATATACTACACTGTACGAAGTGGTGACAACCTTTGGTCTATTGCAAAAAAATTCCCGGGAGTATCGAACAGTGATATAATGAAGCTAAACAGCTTAACAAGTTCATCAAAGATTAATCCTGGTCAACGATTAAAAATACGACCAAAAAGCTAATCGTGATATTTTTTATAAAATAGACTTTATATGATTAAGCCTCCAAAAATATTCTTGTATTATTTAATAATCATTTGTGTTTTTGCAGGCTTAAGTTTTTTAATTCCTCAGGAAGGAATTCAGTTAGGAAACCTACCTTTTCATATTAAATGGTTCAAAATATCAGAACTAATACCTTTAAAAACAGATACATTTCAGGTCTCTGTTACCGATAATATTAAAGACTCTTTAGATTTAAAACCAGACACATTAAATCTTGATTCAATTGTTATTGATTCATTAATCATTAAAGACTCTCTTACTATCAAGGAAGAGACTAATGATAATCCGTACATTGAATTCAATGAAGATTTTAAACCTCTACTATATCAGTTTTATAACAAGATAACAAGCGCTGCTGATTCTAATTATATAGTTAGGATTCTGCATATGGGTGACTCTCAAATAGAAGGAGACAGAATTACCAAATACCTGCGAGAATCATTTCAGGAACAATTTAAAGGTTCGGGGCCAGGTTTAATTCCTGTTTATGACCCTCAAAAACAATTTCCATCAGTATGGATAACCAACAAAGGTAAGTGGAGTGAACATACTGTTTATCATTATCCAAGACTAATAAATAAAAACCAATATGGCATTATTGGTCGTGTTGCAAAAATTGATTCTGCAGGCATATCCTCTTTAAAGATAAGCCAATCGAGCATGGCTCTTCCTAAAGCCAGTAGATATTACAAGTCAAGATTATTCTTAAAGGAAATAAAGTCTCCTTTACTAATTACAGCCTTTTGGGAAGGAGAGCAAATAAGTAAAGATTCGTTGTTGGAAGATGAAGGTTTGACTGAAATAAACTGGACCTTTAAGCAAGAGCCTCAACAATTTACAATTGATTTTAAATCCGACAATAGTCCAATCTTCCTGGGTCTTAGTTTAGACAGCCTTTCAGGTGTAGCAGTAGACAACATTTCTATGCGAGGTCAGTCTACCCCACGACTGGATAAGACAAATAAGGATTTGTACAAATCAATGGCCAGCTATATGAATATTGGTATGGTTATCTTACAGTACGGAACCAACATGGTACCTACAATAACCAGTAATTATGAATTCTACAGCCGAACATTATACAGGCAATTACTAATCTTAAAAGAAACAATGCCTGATGTGCCTGTTTTAGTTGTGGGCGTGGGAGATGTTGCATATCAAAAAGATGGGCAGGTAAAGTCATACGATCACATTCAAAAAATTACTGACGCCCAAAAAAAGGCTGCACTTAAGGCTGGCTTTGCATTCTTTGACCTATACAAAACAATGGGTGGAGAAGGCTCTATGATTGATTGGGTTAATCATAATCCAAGAATGGCTATGTTAGATTATACCCATTTTAATAAAGTTGGAGGCGAAAAAGTAGCCAACTGGATTTACCAAGCTATACTTAATGATTATAATAAATGGAAGAAAAGCACTAATTTTAGCCTCGTCAATTCACACAAAGAATAAAATTGGAACAATTACTACATTTAATAAAATATAATCCGAATAGTGACTTTGTATTTACGCACTATTTATTCTGGATATTTTTTGGATTTGTTCTACTCGGCAATGCAATTCTTTATAGAAACAGAATTTTAAGAAACAGTTTCTTATTCATAGCCAGCTTATTCTTTTATTATAAAGCAGGTGGTTATTACTTTTCATTGTTATTATTCTCTACTATTGTTGATTATAGCATTGGCTTATTAATAGGCCTCTCTGACAAAAAAACAATTAAAAGAGCATTACTCTGTATTAGTCTGATTATCAACTTAGGAATGTTAGGTTATTTTAAGTATAGTTATTTTTTTGCTGATGTAATCTCAAACATTACAAATCACAACGTAGGCGTAATCAACTACGTATCCATCCTTACAAATAAAATATTTAATACTAATTACAGTATAGACAGCATAATACTTCCGGTTGGCATCTCCTTCTTCACATTTCAAACCATATCATACTCTATTGATGTTTATCGGGGTAGAATTAAACCCGTTAAAAACATAATTGACTTTGGATTTTATGTATCCTTCTTCCCTCAGCTTGTTGCAGGTCCTATTGTAAGAGCCTGGGAATTTATTCCGCAACTAAAAAGAAAATATTGCTTATCTGAAAAATGGTTTTGGAGTGCTGTCTGGCTAATAGTTGGCGGTTTATTTAAAAAGATTGTTATTTCCGATTATTTGTCCGTCAATTTTGTAGATAGGGTTTTTGATGCTCCAATGATGTACAGTGGTATTGAGCTATTATTTGGTGCCTATGCCTACGCCATGCAAATTTATTGTGACTTTTCAGGATATACAGATATAGCAATTGGCGTTGCTCTAATTTTAGGATTCAGGCTTCCTGAAAACTTTAACCGACCTTATATGGCAACATCTGTTACTTCTTTTTGGCGCAGATGGCATATTTCACTTTCATCATGGCTAAGAGATTATTTATATATCCCATTAGGAGGAAACAGACGAGGAAAATTCCGTCAAGGAATCAATTTACTCATCACAATGCTATTGGGTGGATTATGGCATGGAGCAGGATGGTTATTCATAATTTGGGGTGGATTACATGGCTTTGCACTATTATTTGAAAAATATGTTGTCAGTTTTTTTAAAGGCCATAGAATTAAAATCCCAAAATTCATAGGATTCATATTAACCTTCCATTTCATTGTATTCACTTGGATTATATTCAGATCACCTGATCTGGAAACATTCTACATCTACATTAGAAGAATTAAAGACGCATTTTTTATATATCAAAATCAGGAAATGCTTAACTCATATATAAATATTCTTGGATTACTTATATTTGGATACGTTATCCATTGGATTCCTATTGAACTTAAAAGATTAATTAAAATAAATTTGATTAAGACACATTTGTTCATTAAATTGCTCTTGTTAATCGCCTTTTGTATAATCATTTATCAGTTTAGTTTGTTCGATGCAAAACCTTTTATTTATTTTAGGTTTTAAGAGGATTTGCACATAAAATAATTAGTTACTATATGCAAAAGGTTCTATTATATATTATCCTTATTATATCTGTTACACCTGCAATTTTAAATGCTCAGCATCATTATTTCAGGCAATATTCCTTAGAGGAAGGCTTACCTCAATCTGAAGTCAATGACATTGTTGAAGATGAGTTTGGCTACTTATGGTTAGGCACTAACGGTGGCGGATTATGTAAATTCAATGGTACAGATTTCGAAATACTTACCAAAAAAGATGGTCTTCTCGAAAACCTGATTATTGGTTTATATAGCGATAACAATTACAACCTTTGGATCGCTAATCAGAAAGGAATTACCAAATACAATGGGAAGACATATCAATACATTATAAAATCAGACACTGCACTCTACCAGGATAGAGTTCAGTTTTTAGAAACGATTGATGGCTCAGTATGGATTGTAGCAAGAGAAGTATCCGGACAGAGAAAGCTATTAAAAGTAAACGAAGATAATGTTGTTGACTATAGTGAAAAGTACCCTGAATTATCTGATCAAAACAAAATTTTCTTTGTCTGCAAAGAAGGTGTACATTCATTATATGTTTCTACCTCTAACGGTTTATATTCTGTAAGCTCAAATGGAGTTAAAAAAATTGAATCCATAGGTAATACAGATATCTCAGAGAAAATGACCATCCCTATTATTCAGGATAAATTTCGTAACATATGGGTGATAGAAATGGATAGGTCTCAACAAATGAAATTAAAAAGATATAATTTCAATGGGAACGTAGACGAAATCAAATGGCCCAGCAATATACAACTTCAAAGAATATTCAAAGTTTATGAAGACAGACAAGGAGCTATCTGGATATCTGTGGCCTCACAAGGCATAGTTAAGTTTAAGGACGATACCTACAAAATATACAACAAACAAAATGGTCTTAATGCAAAATTAATCACAAGCTTTTGTGAAGATAGAGAAGGCAACATGTGGTTGGGCTCCAGTGGTTCCGGAATACTTAAATATGGTGGAGATCGCTTTATATCATTTAATAAAGAAAGTGGTTTAAGTGGAGATATCATTAGATCAATTTATGAAGATAGTAAAGGGAATTTTTATTTTGGTGATGATGGAAATTTAATTTCAAGATATGATGGGGAAAAAGTCTCAATACTAAAAACTGACAGCAAATGCATAATGGGACAAACCCGCAAAATGCTTGAGTTATCTAATGGCAATCTTTTAATTGGTACAACAGGAGGATTATTTGAATATGATGGAAACACAATCAAGGATGCTCCTACCAAATATGGAATTGATTGTCAGTCGCCTGTAACAGATATTTTAAAAGACAAAGAAAGTATTTGGTTTGCGGTTTACGGTAACGGTATACTAAAATATACAAAAGGAGAGAAAAAATGGTACACTCCAAAAAATTCTGAACTCAAATCAACATATATAAACAACATCTTTAAAGATTCGCACAAACGAATGTGGATTTCAACTACCAAAGGAATCTTTCTGTTGGAGAATGAGAAATTCACACATTTTTCAGACAAAGACGTTTTAAATGCCTCATGGATTTTACAGGCTGCAGAAGACAAAGTTGGCAATATCTGGTTTGCTACATTTACCGGTGGATTAAATCAATTCGACGGTAATAAATTCAATTATTATAATACATCAAATGGAATCAAATCAGAAAACATATATTCTGTAATTGCAGATTCTGAAGGTAATATCTGGGCAGGAACACAAAATGGAGTAGATAAACTTACAATAGGTGCAGATGGTAGTGTTGTTGATATTCAAAACTTCGACAAAGATGATGGTTTTATAGGCATCGAAAATAACGGTGGATGTAACTTATTAGATAACGAAGGAAGAATTTGGTTTGGTACAATTAAAGGTGCTATGAGATATAATCCAAAGGAGGAAAACAAGAATTATATGGAACCTCCCGTTTATATTAAAGATATCCTTTTAAACTTTAAAAATCCAAATTGGGAATCTAATGATCATTCATTTAGTTATGATTCAATATCATCATGGTTTGGAATTCCTGAAAATTTAGAACTAAATCATTTAAACAATCATATTGGGTTTGTTTTTGATGCACTATGCTATACTGTTCCTGAAAAAATAAAATATAAATGGAAACTAGAACCTATAGAAGAAGAATGGACTCCTGAGAATCATCTCAATAAAGCAATTTATCCATCATTAGCTCCCGGGAAATATACCTTTAGAGTAATTGCTTGTAATAATGATGGGGTTTGGAATAACGAGGGAGCGTCTTTCAGCTTTGAGATTGTTCCTGCCTGGTATCAGTATAACTGGATAAAAGCTATTGTGTTTCTACTAATAATTAGTTTAATATTTTTTATTGTTCGTCAGTTCTTCTTGAAAGAAAAATCGATAAAACTGGAATTAGAGTCACGATTAGCATTAAAGAAAGTTGAAATTCAAAAACAACAGTTTGAAATTGAGAAAAGAAATAAGGAACTAAAAGAGCAAAAGTCTCAATTACAATTGCAATCTGCGTCACTTCAGGCTTCAAATAGTAACCTTGAGCGCTTAACAAAAATAGGTCAATTAATCACTGCCAATTTGTCGGTTGACAAGATTGGAGAGATACTATATGAATCGGTATCAAAAGTAATGAGTACAGACATATACAATATTGCAATTTATAATAGTGAATCTAAATCTTTAGACTTTGTATATTCAATACTAAATAATGAACGTCAACCGTTTACAAGATATCTTTTAGAAGACAAAGAAAGACTTGCTATTTACGCCTTTTCCAATAATAAAGAGGTATTTATGAATAACTTTTATGATGACTATAAAAAGTATATTCAAGAGATCAGACCAGTACCAACAGGAGCAGAATCAGAATCAGTGATCTATATTCCTTTACGTACCTCAAAAAAAGTATTAGGTGTTATTTCTGTTCAAAGTTTAAAGAAAAATGCTTATACCCCATATCATTTAAACTTCATGCAAAATATTGCCAACTATGCTGCAATTGCAATAGGCAATGCACTAAAGTATCAGAACCTGGTAAATGAGCAACAAAGTTTAAAAACTGAGCATGAAATAATTTTAGGGGAGAGAGATTTACTTAACACAGAAAAACAATTGCTTGAAGATGCTAATTATGAAATAAATCAATTACTCTCATTGTTTGCAAAAGAAATTCAACAACCATTGAACAAATCAATTGGTGAAATTTCTGAGTTTATTGATTTAGCAAATAACTGTACTACTGAACAGAGAAATTTCTTATCAAAAATATACAGTTCATTAAAACTTCAAAATGAAGTTGTTACCAAAGTATTAGAAGTACACAATATTGACCGTAATTTATATGAATATAAACCTTCAAAAATTCATATAAAAGAGGCAATTGAAAGCGTAATTAGCATTCTTTATACTGAAGCTAAGCAAAAGAATATTAACCTTACTATAAATGGAAAAGAAACAGAGGCATTCCTTGATCTAAATTTATTCCTTAGAATTATTGAAAACCTTATTTCCAATGCAATTAAGTTTTCTCCGACAGGTAAATCTGTAAGAATAATCATAAGTGAGCTTAACCAACATTTAAGGATTGAGATACATGATCAAGGACCAGGGTTAACAGAGGAAGAGAAAAGTAAAATATTTGAGAAATACAGCTATTTTAGTAAAAGTAGTGAACAAGAAGCAAGCTCTTCTGGTTTAGGTCTATATATTGTAAATAAGTATTTATCGATTATGAATGGAACTATACGATGTGAAAGTATTTATGGCTTGGGCGCAACATTTATTGTTGAATTCCCTCTGACATAGTTACTTTAATTTCTTTATGGCAAAGTTTTTGATTTAGATTGAGGTGTTTACAAAAAATTATTTAAAATGGGCTTATTAATTATTTTCTTAGGTTTTATGCTTGTGAGCTGGATGGTGAGCTCTACTTTAAAATCAAAATTTAAAGCATATTCAAAAATACCATTAAATTACGGCATGTCAGGTAGAGATGTTGCAGAAAAGATGCTGCGTGATAATGGCATTTATGATGTAAAAATAGTTTCTGTACCGGGACAACTAACAGATCATTATAATCCTTCAAACAAAACAGTAAATCTTAGTCCTGAAGTTTATAATGGTCAAAGCATAGCTTCTGCTGCAGTCGCAGCTCATGAATGTGGTCATGCAGTTCAGCATGCAGTTGGATATGCACCATTAGAAATGAGATCTGCTTTAGTACCAATACAAAACATCAGTTCAAAAGTTCTTAACGTAATTTTTATTGTAATGATGTTTGGAGGTTTTATGCTACCAAGTATAATACCTTATACACTAGGTTTACAGATCGTTATTGCATGTTATGCCATTTTTACGCTTTTTGCGTTTATTACATTACCTGTAGAAATAAATGCAACTAAAAGAGCTCTTGCTTGGTTAAACAATAGTGGCGTAGCAACTGGCAGTATTCACGACAAAGCAACAGATGCTCTAAAATGGGCTGCATACACCTATGTTGTTGCTGCATTATCTGCCTTAGTAACATTACTTTATTATGTTATGATTTACTTAGGATCAAGAGATTAACATTTTCAAATAAAAACTTAATTAAGCCTCTTTTCTTTTATGGGAAGAGGTTTTTTGTTTATAATCATAGAGCATAATTTATACTTCGTAATTTTTTACACGTAAAATGGTTTATGAGGTAAAGTTTCAGGCATAAAAAAAGCTTCCCTTTGCATTAAACAAATGAGAAGCTAGTTATACTCTATCTGTAGGTTATTTCTCTCCGTGAAATCCCTACTACTAGATAAGTACCTGATTATTGGATCCATAATTTAATTTACCTTGATTAATCAATGAAATTACATAATTCATCCCTTTAGTTGGGGAGATTCTTAGTCCTTTAAATATTTCGCCAATGTAAACTGGTTGTTCTTCGTTTACAAAAGATATGATCCTATCTTCAATACCGATTTTACCTTTGTCTTTCTCTTTGCTCATGATAATTTGTTTTAAATGGTTAATAATATATCTCTAAAATTTCTTTCTATAAAGCTATATTTATTAACGAAAAAAAGAAAGCATTTGTTCCTAATAAATTGTTAAGATTAAGTAAAATCGCATGTTTTTTGACAAAATCACTAAAAAAAACGACTAATTTTCGTTTTTACCCTCTAAAAAATAGTTTTTTTTCAACTTTTTGGCCAAAAATTGGGTTTTTAATTGAATATCGTCTGTTATTGCATAAACAGAAATTGTTGCTCCCGAAATAGAATCAATATTTTTGCCTACTTCCAATTCCTGTTTAGAAGAGAATCCTATAAATTGCTTTAACCATCCTCTTGAAGAAACTTCCTGACCATGTGTTGCAGCATAATTAAAAACTTTCAAATCCTGAACTACACCCTTTTTATTAAAGCAGATAAAATAATCAAAATACTCCCTTGGTCCATTAGTTTCCTTTTCAATTGAGCATCCTCCAACTCTACAACTTTTCACTCTTCCCACGTAAACATACCCCACATCCTGAAGATTAAAATATTTACCTTCAAACATACTTTCTGAATTTATAAGACTCATTTCCTCTTTTTCACCTTCATAATTCCAGATACGTTCCAATTCTTTAGCTATAGATTTATGATTATAATTAATATTTTGAGAGTGAAGTATTCCACTTGACAAGACAAATACAAAAAGAATTAATATTTTCATTGCAATATATATTATTAACACATTAACCCCTATCCAAACAGAAGGATAGAGGTCTATATTAAAAATTTAAAAACTTAATATTTATTAAAACATCAAACCAAATCCGGCATTAAATATCGTACTTGATTTATCATCTGATTTTTTCTTTACAAACTGCAAATCTGACTTAAATGCTACCTTTGGTGTTATCTTCCAGGTTAACCCTGAAGTTAATATTGTAGCAGCATTTGAAGGACTTCTAACAACACCTTGGTCAATTGTATTTTGAGTATCATAAGCCTCATATCGAACAAAAGGAATTAATTCATCTTTAATTTGATCACTTAATCGAAATAAATTATACCCAAGTTCTGCATAATACCCAATCATCGATGACCCTAAAGTATTTAAAGATCCATTATTCCCTGTAAATTCATTATACTCCTTAGTATTACCCAACGAGTTATAATAAAACTGACCTTTCAATTGCCATCCATTGTTTGCATACCTAAAATCAGCACCAAGCATTGCAATATTAACAACTGAAGAATCTGCAATAGATTCATCTACCTCATCATAAAGAACACTTTGTGATTTGCCGAAGTAACCAGATAGACCAATATTGAGATTTCTTATTCCAAAATATTCTAATTTTAATGCAATATTTGGACTACTCATATATGACTCTGCACCTTTTTGACGCCCTTTTCTTAAACCATCTTTTCCACTAAATTTTGCAACACCATCATATCCGTTAAAACCATTCATTAAGTAGGCCTGATATCGAATATTAGCAGGAAGATATGTTCCTGCAAGGCCAACACCTATTTCTCTCCAAGTGGTTGGTGCAATATACTTGTCAATATAAGGTCTTTCAACACCATTAAAGGTATTCGGTTCATGATATTCATTTATAATCCCCATAGGAGCTAATAGCAAACCTGCTCTCAAATTTACTCCCTTTGAAATTTTGTATTGCAAAAAAGGCTTGTTCAATGTAAACTTCACTAACATGCTCATATTCAATTTCTGATATAAACTGAGTGCGTTCATTAAATTGATATCCCAATAACATCACAACTCTATGAACATCTAATGTTGCATTACTTGTTGAACTATTACCTAAAGGCTGATTATAATGTACCTCAGCATAACCACCAATAGTTAGATTACCATCACTTTTCAATAACCTCTCTGCTGAATTATCATATACATTAAGTTTATCCTCATCCTGTGAAAACATATTAAAAGAAAAAGCAACCAATGACAATAATAAAAATATCCCCTTCATAATTATTTTTTTAATTCTACATTAACATCTAATGCAAAACTATTATGTAGAGATATTATTTAAAATGGCCATTTTTAGGTATTTCATTACAGAATAATAAACCTATTGAATTTACTCCTCAACAATTCTACACATAAGGCTCCATTAAAATACTTATATAGCTATATTACTGCACATTACAATTACCAATAGAATATATTCATAATGATATCCCATCCCTAAATATAGCTATTCAGGGTAGCCTAAAGCAAAAAAGCCCGGTATAATAATACCGGGCCTTCAACATCCTATATAAGATTTGTTTATAGACTCCAATAATTCAATTCATTTATTTTATTTCTAAAAGCACCCTTTATATCAACAATTAAAGCATTTGGCTTTGTAATACTTTTAAAATATTCTTCATCAAGATCCATATATTCTTTATGGTTCACTGCTAATATTACAGCTTCATACTTCTCAATTATGTCTGAAATTAATCCGTATCCATATTCTTTCTGAAGTTCAGTTGAACTTGCATATGGATCAACCATATCTACATTAGCACTAAATGAGATTAACTCATTATAAACATCCGCTACCTTGGAGTTTCTTATATCACTAACATTCTCTTTAAAAGTAGCTCCCATAATTAAGATTCGGGCACCATTTACATTATGACCTAGCTTAATCAACATTTTTATAGTTGTTTCAGCAACATAACTACCCATAGAGTCATTTATTACCCTTCCTCCATCAATTATTTTTGTATGATAACCAAGTGCATTTGCTTTGTAGGATAGATAATACGGATCTACCCCAATACAATGCCCTCCTACAAGACCAGGAAAAAACTTTAAAAAGTTCCATTTTGTTCCAGCTGCTTCAAGAACTTCATAAGTATTAATATTTAGTCTATTAAAGATCAATGATAGCTCATTCATTAATGCAATGTTAACATCACGTTGAGTATTTTCAATAATCTTTGCTGCCTCTGCTACTTTAATTGAACTTGCTTTGTAAATACCTGCCTTAATAATAGATTCGTATACTTCACCAACAATATCTAAAGCTTCCTGATCACTACCGGAAACAATCTTAAGAATCTTAGTTAATGTATGTTCCTTATCACCAGGATTAATTCTTTCAGGAGAGTAGCCTACTTTAAAGTCGACACCAAATTTTAAACCAGATTCCTTTTCAAGAATTGGAACACAATCCTCTTCTGTACAACCAGGATAAACTGTTGATTCAAAAACTACAATATCTCCTTTCTTCAACACCTTTCCAACGGTAGAGGTTGCTCCTATCAAAGGTGCAAGATCTGGTAAATTATGAGAATTAATCGGAGTTGGCACTGCAACAACATGAAATGTAGCTTCCTGTAGGTCTTCTATATCATAAGTAAAATCAATGTCACATCCTTCAAATGCACTAGAATCTAATTCATTACTAGGATCAATTGATTTTTTCATTAGTTCAACACGATCAGGTTTTATATCAAACCCAACAACCTTCATTTTGCGCGCAAACTCAAGAGCTATAGGTAAACCAACATAACCTAATCCTATGACTGAGAGTTTTGTTTCTTTTGCTAAAAGATTCTTTAACATAGTATGTAATATATAGGTATATCAAAAAATTTCACCTCAAATTGAGTAATTTTCTTAAACCCCCTCTAATTATTTGACATATAGATTTAACTGAGACATTCCTATTGCTTTTATTTCACATTATACTTCATAATACAATTTAAATACAAAATTGATATAAGAGTTATTTACGAAGAATTTCCCGATAGGTATCTAATAACCTTTCTGAGATATAGGTAACATCAAGATATTTAACTTTTTCACGACCATTGGTTCTTTTTCCAAACATTAAGGCTGTATCCACTGCCTGAGCAACAGCTTCAGGATTTGACTCTGTAATAAAACATCCATCAACACCCTTTGTAATATCTATAACATCACCAACATCTGTTGAAACAATAGGTAAGGAACAAGCCATAGCTTCTTTTACAACATTAGGTGAACCTTCCCATTTAGATGTTACAAGTAATACATCAGCAGCATAATAATAGAAAGGTACCTGATCTAATTCAACATTATTAACAACAGTTAGCTCAACATCTTCTGTATTTATGTTCCCTAACGCTTCACGAGCCAGATCAAAGTTTTTCTCTTTCTTTTTAGGATCTGAAACCCATAATATATGTGCTGAAGAATTAAAACCGACTTGCCTTCTGGCAATCTCTCTGTCAATGGTATTAAACCTTGCGAAATCAATACCATTAGGAATTACCTTAGAATTCTTAATCTTAAGGTTATTGTACATTTTTTGCGATTTCACAATTGTAAAATCCCAAAAACTTTTAGCAAAAATTCTTGTTAAAAAAGAGGTTGCCTTTTCCAACCTATAGTCAGTCCCCATTAAAGAAACTACTAATGGTTTACATCTGGCAAATGCACAAGTAAAACCAGAATAGCCAAACTGAGCATGCACTAAATCAAAATTTCTTTCTTTGACGAATTTTCTAAGAGGTGCAATATGCTTGGCGTAGGTCATAATTCCTTTACCTGAAATATCATAATATTCTACATGAACCCCTATCTTTTCAAGTGATGTACCTTGGGTTGTAACTAAATGCTTACGAGCAAAAATACCTTGACTACTGTAGACAATTAAAACTTTGAGGTTGCTAAAATCCACTATGAAATAATATTTGATGTGTTGTAAATGTAAGTAATTTATTCTTACTCCTTACTATTACAAATAAAGTAAAACTTGAAACTAAAAAAAACACCTGCCGTAATAAACTTGATAAATGGTGCATTTTAAATTATTAATCAATCTTTTTATAAAAATGAATAAACCTTTACTTTATTTCATCTCACTATTCAGTATACTTAATATTATTTATACTCCACTTACACTTGCTCAGGATATTGCGGCAGAATCACATAGTACTTTCAACAACATAGATAGTATTAAAATTAATGCTGACTTTTGCATTGTAAAATTAACTAAAAGCAACAATAATTCTGTTGACTTTGAAGCTGTTATTAAATCTGACCAGAACAAAGATCAGTACAAAATTACATCTGATGCATCTAATGGTTTACTTTCAATTGATATTCAAAAACCTTCGAGCTGGACATCACATTGGGGTGAAATAAGCCTAGAAATACCTGACAACCTAAAAATTCAGATAGAATCTCAATCTGGAAAAGTTGAAGTTGAATCAGTGCTTGTAAAAGATCTGGATATTCTATCTAAGTCAGGTCACATCAAAATCACAGATACAAAAGGAAATATTAAAGCGGATTCTCCGGCAGGTGATTTTATTGTAAACCAATTTGAAGGCACCTTAGTTGCAAAATCAAAGACAGGAATGATGATCCTGAATAATGTAAATGGTAGTTTCAATTTGAATTCCAACAAAGGGAATTTTACAATCAACCAATTAAAGGGAGATCTAAAAACTGATGGTGGAGCAGGAAGCCAGGAATTGGAAAACATAGAAGGAAATATCTCATTAAAAGCAACGAGTGGAGATATTAAACTATCCTTAGCAAAAGGAAATATTACAACCAGAACCTTTGAAGGCAATCAAAAGATATTTCAATCAGAAGGAGTATACAATGTTCAAGCTTCTACAGGAGGTATAACCGGAACAAGAATTAAATTTACTGAATCATCTTCTTTTACGACAACAGAGGGTAATATTAAAGTACAAATGAATACAAAAACAGACTTGGCATTTGTTTTAAAATCCGAAAACTCATTCTTAAGGGCTATGGGTAAATCAAAGAAGAAGTCTTTAAAAGAAGGAAAAGGAAGTATTGTAATCACCGGTACAAGTACAACAGGTAGTCAGGCATATTATTAAAATACAGAAGATATGAGAGATAATGGCTAATCACCATTATCTCTCATTATAATTTAGTTATTTCCTAATATTAAAGGTAAACCGTCCTTACCAGAACCAACAACTACAACTTTTGCATTCTGTGATTCTGCTAACTTCAATGTTGCATCAATACCTTTTTGTTTAATAATATTTGGTGTTAAACTGGCATTAATAATCTTGTTATAATTAGCAACACCTTCAGCTTCGATCTTTTTCCTTTCTGCTTCACTTCTTTCTTTATCTAACTTAAACTGGTATGCTAAAGCTTCTTGCTCTTGCTTCAATTTACTTTCAATGGCAGCTTTAATTTGAGCCGGTAATTGAATTGATCTGATCAATAAAGCACGTAATTCAATATTGTTTTCTTTTAAAACCTGAGATGTTTCTTGTTTAATTAGATCCTCAACCTCTTTTCTTTTTGTAGAAAATAATTCTTCAGCAGTATAGCGTCCTGTAATACTTCTAACCACTGATCGAACTTCAGGAATTACCAATACATTAATATAATCTCTACCAAACTTCTGATGCAATTGTCCTATCTTATTATAAATAGGATTAAAACGCACTGTAATATCCATATTGATAGACATACTATTTTTATCTAATACATCCATGGTTTCTTCACGTGTTTGTTCCTTAACAACATATGTAATCAACTGATTCCAAGGAGCAATTATCGCTAGTCCTTCTGATTTAATATTATCCACATCCAAACCTATTGTATATGGTTTAAATACAACTGCACGTTCGCCAGGTTGAATAATATGAAAAACACGACTACTGAATAAAAACAACAGGATCACTCCTAAAACGAATATTCCCAAGATAATAGGTGATACTTTACTTTTCATAATTTATAAATTGCGTTAAAATATAGTTTTGCAAACTAAGCATAAAGCTAGTAAATAATTTCAATTCATGTTTTTTAACCCATAATACTAATTCTGTCCAACATTTCAGAATATCTTTGTATAAGATTAAAATGATGTCGATATGTCTTCAACAAAAGGTTACTTTCTAATTTCCATTTCTGCTATTTCATTTGCTATTATGTCGGCCTTGGTTAAATCAATTCCTGATATCAATACAACTGTTACTACCTTTGTAAGGTTTACTGTTGGATTTGGAATACTAGGTTTTTTAGCAATAACAAGGAAAATAAAACTTGACTTCAACAACATAAAACTACTAATATTCAGAGGACTTACCGGAGGATTTGCTGTATTCTTACTATACTACTCAATCATTAATATTGGAGTAGGAAAAGCAACTGTATTTGTATACTCCTATCCTATTTTTGCAACCTTACTGAGTGTTATTATATTCAAAGAAAAAGTAAAAATCATTCAATGGCTATTTATACTGATGGCTTTTATTGGAATCATTTTACTATCCATAAAAAAAGGATTAGACTTTAGTGAAATATCGATTAATGAACTTCTGGCTATTGCAGGAGGCATTCTATCAGCAATATCTGTAATTCTGGTAAAGAAACTTCATCATTCAGACAGTTCAACATCTATATTCTTCTCACAAAGTTTAATCGGATTTTGGTTATTCTTAGTACCTGCTAATACTGCAACTTTCGAAGGTAGCATAAGCACATCCTTCATTTTAATTGCAATCGGTATTATTTCAGCAGTAGGGCAATTAGTAATGACAGAGGGATATAAATATGTTGAAGTATCAAAAGGATCAACTATGTATATGCTAATCCCTGTCTTCAATATTATTTTAGGATATTACTTTTTTAACGAAGTTTTTTCTTTGAGAGAATTAACAGGAGCTATATTAGTAATTATAGGATGCATTGGTGTTGTTGGAACAAAAGCCTTAAAATTTAAATTTTTTGGCCCCAGATAATTTTTTACTAACATATATAAACTAAAAAAGGTTTTTCACCTTGATAAGCTGTAATCCTTCCTGTGGGATTACCTACTCTTATCTCTGGTCAAAACCTTTCGTTTTACATGTGTAAAGATATACTGCTATTGTTAATTAACAGTAAAGTGAAAATTAACAAATTACAAAATGCAGTATTTTTTCATTGAATACTATATTATAATCATTTAAAGTCAGGATCCACCTTCAGATTTCATTCTATCTACAAGCATCCTATTCTGAATCTAAAATCGGTAAAAAAGGTCAACAAACATTCTTTTCAGAAGAATTAAATACATTATAAAATTCATTATTATATAGGGTTTTCAATGTATTTTTATATAATTTGCATACGAGTTAACACCATTTAGACCTCTAAAACAGATTTATTATGTTACTTAAAAGTATCAATCCTAATAGTGGCGAAATAGTCAGAGAATACCCGGAATATCAATGGGAAGAGATCGATAACATCATACGCAATGTTCATGCTGCGTATAAATCATGGAAAGATACAAACCTTAGTTATAGAATAGACAAAATTAAAACACTGGCAAAACTGCTGGAAATAAAAAAAGAGGGTCTTTCCTTTACAATATCTGTAGAGATGGGAAAACCAATTACAGAATCCAGAGCAGAAATTGATAAATGTATTTGGCTTTGTAATTACTACTGTGATAATATTGATCAGTTTTTAAGGAAGCAATATATAAAAACAGAAGCTTCAGAGTCTTATGTTTCTTTTCAACCACTTGGTGTTATTTTTGCCATAATGCCTTGGAACTTTCCTTTTTGGCAAGTCTTTAGATTTGCAGTTCCTTCATTACTTGCAGGAAATACTGCAGTACTAAAGCACGCTTCGAATGTACCTAGTTGTTCTATTGCAATTGAAGATTTATTCAACGAAGCTGATTTCCCCGATGACGTATTTCGTATAGTTCTAGCAACAAACACCAAGGTTGAAAGAATGATTGCTAACAAGAAAATATCAGCCGTAACTTTAACGGGAAGCACAAAAGCAGGACAGGCTGTTGCGCAAACTGCTGGTAAATATTTAAAAAAATGCGTACTTGAACTAGGAGGAAGTGACCCATATGTTGTTCTTGACGATGCAAATCTTAACGAAGCTGTTGACCTTTGCGTAAAAGGGCGATTATTAAATACAGGTCAAAGTTGTATTGGTGCCAAACGATTTATAATCACTGCTGGTATTTACAATGATTTTGAGTCCTTATTTGTGGAAAAAATGAAAGCTGCAACCATTGGCGATCCTTTTGATGAGAATAACCAGCTTGGTCCGCTTGCCCGAGGATACATAAGAGAAGATTTATTAAGTCAGGTAAATAAATCGATTTCAAATGGAGCTCAACTACTTTGTGGAGGAAGCTTTATAGATGCTCCGGGCTATTTTTTCCCTGCCACCGTTTTGGCTAATGTACAACCAGGACAACCGGCCTATAACCAGGAGTTATTTGGTCCGGTAGCTTCATTAATTAAAGCTAAAGATGAAAACGATGCTATCAGAATAGCTAACGACACCTCATTTGGATTAGGTGCTGCTGTATTTACAACTGACATAGAAAAAGGAAAACATATAGCTGAATTTGAACTTGAAGCAGGGTGCTGTTTTGTGAATGACTTTGTTCGTTCTGATCCGCGTTTACCTTTTGGTGGAATTAAGGAAAGTGGATATGGAAGAGAATTATCACTATACGGTTTACAGGAATTTGTAAACATTAAAACCATATATATTAAATAATGACATTTAAAGAAGCTCTTGTAAAAGCCTCTGGTATATGCGCACGACAAGAAAAATGCATCTCTGATATCGAAAAAAAATTATATGATTGGGGTGTTGCCCCAGAAATAAGAGAGCAAGTCATAGATCAGTTAATAAAAGAAAAGTTTATTGACGAAGAAAGATACACAAGATTCTATATTAAAGATAAATTCGTTTTTAATCGTTGGGGTAAGATTAAAATCAAATGGCAATTAAAAGCTAAAAATATCTATGGCAAAAATGTTGATGAAGAATTAAGTAAAATTAATGATCAGGAATACAGAGAAACATTGATTCAATTATTGACAAACAAAAGAAAATCTATTAAAGAGTCAGATAAATATAAAATAAAAAGTTCCTTAGTTAGATATGCATCTTCAAGAGGTTTTGAACCAGACCTTATTTATCAAACTATTGATGAAATCATTGAATTATAATTACAAAACAATTGAAAAATGACAAACCCAAATAATCCGAAAGCTATAATAAGATCATTAATTCTCACAACGCTGATCTCTTTACTATTTTCAAATGCTTTGTACGCAAAGAAAAAACCGGATTGGGTAAAACAACGCCCCAATGATTCTTCATACTTTATCGGCAGGTCAATGTCACTAAAACAGGATGATGATATAAACTATAGAACAGAAACCCGAAATAAAGCATTAAAACAATTAAGCTCAGAAATAAAAGTAAATATATCTTCAAATTCAATTCTTCGCCAATTCGAAAACAATTATCAGGTTAAGGAATCTTTTGAATCCAATACTTTCGAATCTGTTGAAGCCACTCTTGAAGGTTATGAAGTTTATACATGGGAGGACAAAAAAGAATATTGGGTAATGATGCGCCTATCAAAAGAAAAGTATGAACTCCAAAAGAAGATGAAACTTGATTATGCTAAAAAGTTGAGCGCAACATACTACATAGATGGACTTAAGAGTGTTGAAAACGGAGATATTTATAAAGGATTATTACATTACATTCAAGCTATTAAATCAATTCAGCCTCATGTCAGTGAAGATTTAAGTTACCACGTTATAAATGGCAATTTTAATCTGGGCATCGATATTTTTAATGCCATTCAAGATGCTTTAAAGAAAATAAATCTCCAATCTGAAAAAGATGCTTATATCGTTCAATTTAGCAAAGAGCTTCAAATACCTCTGCGTCTGCAAGCTACTTTTTCTGATAATAAGGGAAATAAGCATCCTATAACTAACCTTCCTTTAAACTTTTCATTTACAAAAGGAGATGGAGAATTAATTACATCTGGAATAACAAACAATCAGGGTGAAGCAACATGTTCTGTTTCTCGATTTATATCAAAACGCAAAACACAAGAAATAACAGCCGTTTTTAATGCTCTTAAGCTTTATGAAAAAGAGAATGAAGAAACGAAAGTTCTTTTAAATGCTTTCTTCAGAGAAGAATCTTTACCCATAACAAGATTTAATATTGAAGTACAAAAATCATCAGCCTATCTGGAGATTAAGGAAGTTGTATTTGGAGAAAATCCTAGCACAAAAACTTTTGGTAACATGATAAAAGCAGAGTTGGCTCAAAGTTATTTTAACATCACAAACAATAAAGACAATGCTGATTTTATTGTAACAATTAATTCAAATTTCATTGCTGGCGATGAAAAAAAAGGTAAAGGTTATGCATTATACATTGTGTTTGTTGAGTTCAACATTTCAATTTATGATAACAAAAATAAAATGGAAATTTTTGTTGATGGTTTTAGTGATTTAAAAGGCATGTTACCTGGCAGTTATGAACATGCATTAAAAAATGCACGAGAAAAAGCCAAACAAAAAATCACTGACGATATTTTACCCAAAATGGAACAAGTAAATTTGTAATAAATACCTTCTTAAGTCATTATTTTATAGTCGACAATTATATACTTTTGCCAACTCATAATTTTGAAATGGCAAACAAAAGTTTTTCTACTTATTTAAATATCATTTTTTCAATGATATTTTGGGCTTTTTCCTTTGTATGGGTTAAAGAGGCATATGAATCATTTGGCCCAATTACTACAATTTTTAGTCGACTAATCATTAGTTCGGCTCTGCTGTTTTTATTTCTAAAGCTAACAAAAAGACTACAATCCATTCAAAAAGAAGATTATAAATTATTTCTTTCACTTGCCTTATTTGAACCTTTTTTATATTTCATGTGTGAAAGCCATGGACTTAAGATTGTATCGAGCACCTTAGCATCTGTTATTATATCAACTACACCAATTTTTGCTTCTATATTTGCGTTTCTGTTTTTAAAGGAGAAACTTACTAAAATTAGTATTATTGGAATAATAGTTTCTTTTTTTGGAGTTGGTATTATGATATTTGAAAATGGCTTTACGCCTAAAGCTTCAATTTGGGGTATTTTATTAATGTTTGGAGCAGTACTTTCTACCATTGGATATTCTCTTGCACTCAAAAAACTGGCATTCAGATATTCTCCCGTCAATATCATTACCTATCAAAATTTCATCGGCATATTTATGTTTATTCCTATTTATGCATTTACAGAGTTAAAAACTTTATCAGATATTGAATTTAAACAGAAAGCTATTCTATCCATTTTTCAATTAGCTATCTTTGCCTCCTCAATAGCATTTATTTTATACACAAAAGCGATTAAACAATTAGGTGTTGCAAAATCAAATATGTTTATCAATTTAATTCCTGTATTTACTGCATTATTTGCATGGTGGATATTAAAGGACAAAATTGATTTACAAAAGATAATTGGAATCGCAATTGTAATTACAGGATTATTTATTTCTCAAATAAGATTTAAAAAGCATGAAGCTTGATTTGGAGCGATATAAAGAAATGGCACAAAATAAAGCCAAAGAAAACAAAGCATTTACAAGCAAATTACGTAAAAAGAAACCTAAAGCACTGGATGACTCAGTATTAAATGCACATCACGATGCTTTTGAAAAAATTGACTGTTTAGAATGTGCCAACTGCTGTAAATCAATCAGTCCTATCATTATCGATAGAGATATTGACCGAATTGCCAAGCATTTAAAAATGAAGCGTTCAGAACTAATTGATCAATATTTTGAGATAGATGAAGATGAAGACTATGTTTTTAAAGAAACCCCTTGTCCTTTTTTAATGCCTGATAATTATTGCATGATTTATGAGGTAAGACCAAGAGCATGCAGGGAATATCCACATACAGACAGAAGGCGATTTTATCAAATATTAAACCTTACCTATCGAAACTCTTTTGTGTGTCCTGCTGTTTATGAGGTATTGGAAACATTAAAAAGCGAATATTAACGCACTAAAATTATAAATTTGTCGTTGTAATGAAGATGGTAAAATTAAACATGAAAAAATTACATTTAATTATAATATGCCTTACTTTCTTTCAACTGACAAAAGCGCAATTTGGAGGAGAAAGCACCTATGATTTTCTAAATCTCACTAATTCGGCAAAAGTTGGTGCATTAGGCGGTACAAATGTCTCTATTTCAGATGAAATTGGCGATTTAAACTTTGTTTTTCACAATCCGGCATTGTTAAAGCCTGATATGAGTAAAGCTTTAGTTTTGAATTACGTTCCATACATAGCTGACATTAATTATGGATACGTGGCCTATGCTCAGGATTTTAAAAACATAGGAACATTTAGTCTGGGCATACACAATGTTAATTATGGAGATTTTACAAGAACCAATGAATACAACGAAATATTAGGCACGGCTACTGCCGCCGAATATGCATTTATATTAACTTATGCCCGCCAACTATCACCATACATATCAATGGGCTTAAGCGTAAAGCCTGTCTATTCTAAGTTCGATGCATATTCATCTTTTGGTTTGGCAACAGACTTTGGTTTTAATTATTGCAGGAGAGATAAAAATTTATCATTAGGAATTGTATTACGTAATCTTGGATCACAGATATCTACATATTCTGAAACAAAAGAGGATATGCCATCTGATTTACAGATTGGAATTACAAAAAAATTAGCTCATGCTCCTTTTAGATTCTCACTTACAGCTCAAAACCTACTTGACTGGGACTTAACTGATACAGAATCTGAAGACAGTGATTCATCATCGTCTGAAAATAACGAATCTTCATTTGGCGATAAATTTATGCGCCACATGGTTATTGGAGTAGAATTCTTACCTGCTAAAAATTTCCATATTGATTTAGGATACAATCATAGAAGAAGAAAAGAATTAGGCTACGAAGAAAAAATGTCTACTGCAGGTTATTCGTGGGGCTTTGGATTTAGAATATATAAATTCATGTTCTCATATGGTTCTGCACGTTACCATTTAGGTGGTACTTCAAACCATTTCTCAATCACAACAAATCTCTCAAAATTTTAAAATAAATTATCCTAAAATATTTAGGTTAATACCAAACAATCGTAGTATTTTTGCTGGCTCAAATTTATTATAATGACAATACAAAAAACAAAGCTGGTTATTGCAATTGACGGGTATTCATCGTGTGGGAAAAGTACAGTTGCAAAAGACCTGGCAAAACTTCTTAATATCATTTTTATTGATTCAGGAGCCATGTATCGTTGTGTTACACTCTATGCTCTTGAAAATGGAATCATCAATGAAGACCACATTGATTTAGAAAAACTACAAAAGGAATTAAACAACATATCTATCTCTTTTAAATTTGATGCTGCTTCAAAAACAAACGAAACATATTTGAATGGTGAGCTTGTTGAAAGCAAAATCAGAAGTATAGAGGTAAGCAACCAAGTAAGTTCAATCAGTGCAATAGGATTTGTTAGAAAAAGGATGGTTGAATTACAACAAAAGATGGGAGAGACAGAAAGTATAGTAATGGACGGCAGAGACATAGGTACTGTTGTATTCCCAAATGCTGACTTGAAATTATTTATGACTGCTTCTCCGGAAATTAGAGCAGAAAGAAGATTTAAAGAATTTCAGGAGAAAAACGAAAATATATCTTTCGAAGAAGTTCTGGATAACGTTATAAAACGTGATCATATTGATGAAACAAGAGATGAAAGTCCGCTTAAAAAAGCCGATGATGCTGTTGTTTTAGATAATGGAACGATAGGAAAAGAAGAGCAGTTGGATTTTATTGTAGAAGAGCTTCGAAAAAGGAATCTTATTCATTGATACCATATCAATTTGTTAAATAATTTTAAATAAGATTCTTATCATCATTTAAGTAATAAAAAATATATATAAAAGTGTCATCTTTGAACATCGAAATTGATCCGTCATCAGGCTTTTGTTTTGGAGTGGTCAAAGCCATTGAAACAGTTGAGAATGAACTCAATAAAAATGGCATTATCCACTGCCTGGGAGATATTGTTCATAATAATATGGAAATGAACAGACTTACAAACAAAGGGATGATCTCGATTAATAAAGATGAAATAGACAAGATTAAAAGCAACAACATATTTATACGTGCCCATGGAGAACCCCCAGAAACCTACAAGCTGGCTAAATCCAGAGGTCTTTCAATAATTGATGCTACTTGTCCGGTTGTTTTAAAGCTTCAGAGCAGGATTAAAAAATCCTGGGAATATTTAAAACCAATAAACGGACAAATTATCATTTATGGAAAAAAAGGTCATGCTGAAGTAATAGGTTTAATGGGGCAAACCAACAATGAAGCTTTTATTATTGAATCGTTGGATGAAGTAACAGCAATTGATTTAAATAAACCAACTCATTTCTATGCTCAAACCACAAAAAGCATAGATGTTTTTAAAGAAATAAGCGATTATTTATCTAAAAACATAAAAAAAGGAGTTGAGTTTAAATCATTCGATACTATTTGTCGACAAGTTGCCAGCAGATTGCCAAAAATAACCGCTTTTGCCCAAAAGCATGAGTTAATTGTTTTTGTTGGTGGAGAAAAAAGCAGCAATGCCCAGATGCTTTTTAACCAATGCAAAAAAACAAATGAGCAGTCGTATTTTGTAAGTAACAACAGCCAGATTGATCCAGACTGGTTTACTGTTCTTCCTAAGTCTGTTGGCATTTGTGGAGCAACATCAACACCACCTTGGCTAATGCAACAAATTGCAGAGGAAATAGAAAAAATAACAAAAGACAAATAAATATGGGACAAATAAAAAAAATAGGTGTACTAACATCAGGAGGAGATGCTCCAGGCATGAACGCTGCAATCAGAGCAGTAGTTAGGGCAGCAATTTACCATAAACTAAAAGTAGTTGGAATTAAACAAGGGTATCACGGGTTAATTCATGACTACATCGAACCAATGACTTCAAAGTCGGTTAGTAACATTATTCACCAGGGAGGTACAATATTAAAATCAGCCAGAAGCCAAAGCTTTAGAACTGTTGAGGGTAGAGCTAAAGCTTATGAAAATGTAAAAAAGCACGGTATTGATGCTATTGTTGTTATTGGTGGAGACGGAACTTTTACCGGAGCTCGTTTATTTGGACAGGAGCACAATTTTCCAATTGTAGGAGTGCCAGGAACAATCGATAACGACCTTTACGGAACAGACTATACAATTGGCTATGACACAGCATTAAACACTGTAGTTGAGGCAGTTGACAAAATCAGAGATACAGCTAGTGCGCACAGCCGTTTATTTTTTATTGAAGTAATGGGACGCGACGCAGGTTTCTTAGCTTTACGAAGTGGAATTGCATCAGGAGCTGAAGCGATTATGGTTCCTGAAATTGACACTGACTTTAAGCAACTAAATAAGTTCCTTGAAAAAGGTATGAGAAAAGATAAGAATAGTAGTATTGTTTTGGTTGCTGAAGGAGAAAAAATAAGCGGTGGAGCCATTCAGGTTGCCGAAAGAGTATCAAAAGAATATCCTGACTACGATACAAGAGTAACTATCCTTGGACATATCCAAAGAGGAGGTTCACCTTCTGCATTTGACAGAGTTACCGCCAGTAGATTAGGCGTATCTGCGGTTGAAGCATTAATTGATGATCAAAAGAGCATTATGGTAGGTCTTGTAAACAAAGAAGTTGTTCATGTACCCTTCAATCAAGCTCTAAAACATAAGAAAAAATTAAATCCTACTCTTTTAGAGTTGACTGAAATATTGTCAATTTAAAAAAGGAATTAAATGATATTACTGAAGCTGTTCCAATAACGGAGCAGCTTTTTTAGTTATTTATAGCAACAACAGGATCTAATTTACTTGCACTATTAGAAGGTATAAAACCACTAAGCACACCTAACACTACAGATATTAATACTCCTCGTATTATATTTCCCAAAGTAAGTTGAACACCCAGATCCATCACCCCGTTTGCAACGAGAGTTAATAGAAAAATAATTACCAATCCTGCCATCCCACCCATCAAACTCAAAAACACGCTCTCAAACAAGAATTGCATTAATATAAATTTTCGCTTAGCCCCTAAGGCTTTTTGTATTCCAATAATTCGGGTTCTTTCTTTAACCGAAACAAACATAATATTTGCTATTCCAAATCCTCCTACCAAAATAGAAAATCCTCCAATTAACCAACCAGCCAGATCTATTACACCAAATAATCCATCAAATTGTTTTTGAACCAGACTAATCTGATTTAAAGCAAAGGTATTTTCTTCTCTAGGCTTAATTTTTCGCTCTGACCTTAATATACCTTCCAACTCACCTTTTAAATCATCTACACTTACTCCTTGTTTGGCCTTAACTATAATAAATGGATCAACCCGATCACTACGAATATTAAATAATCCTTTAGCATAGTTTATTGGTATTACAATAGTTTTATCTAAACTATTCCCGAACATATCATCCCCCTCTTTCTGAATAACTCCAATCACAGTCAATTTCCGTCCCATCAACTTAACCCTCTTACCAACAACGGATTCACCCTGAAACAATTCTTTTGCTATATCATTGCCCAACATTACAACGTTAGTTCCATTATTAGATTCAAACTGAGAAAAATATCGTCCTTCTTCAATTTCAAAATTCCAATTACTATCAAAATTCGCTGTTGCTCCAAATACTTGAACATTTTCATATGAATTATTTTCATAAACAACAGTTTTACTTGATGCAATGCAAAAAGTAGAAGCTTCAGACAGTTGAGATCTTTTTTCAATAGCTTTTTGCTCACTCAAAGCAGGAACAGGTCTGTTAAGATATTTCCACCATGGATATTCTGTTTCACCTTCAGGCTGAGTCCAGGGCCATTTTTGAACGTAAATTACATCCTCTCCCAAAGACTGAATACTATTTCTGATTTTAGACTCAAGAAAATCAATTAGAGTAAACACTGTAATTATCGAGAAAATACCAATTGTTACTCCACTCAAAGTTAGTATAGTTCGAAGTTTATTTGCCTTTAGTGCACCTAAAGCAAACAAAATACTCTCTTTTAAAAATTTAACGTAAAGAATCATGAAAACAGAACTAATTATTGGAGATTTTCACAAAATCTCCGTACTTTTTTATCACATATAAAACTATGAATTAATTCACTTACTACCTTGATAAATGTGCTTATTTTCTTAATTTTGCGCCAAGTCCAGAATTTTCGTGTAAAAATTTATTAGTCAAAGCATAAAAACCTAAGGAATTTTATAATAAATTGCGGAAACTGCGATTTAATCATTTAACATTACATGTATAATTAAATTAAAATGAGTAGCTCTAAAAAAATTAAATCCGCTCTTATTTCGGTATTCCATAAAGATGGATTGGATGAGATCATAAAGACATTAGATAAGCAAGGTGTGCAACTTTATAGTACCGGAGGAACAAAAACATTTATTGAGGACCTAGGAATTAAAGTTACTGCAGTTGAAGACATCACTGGATATCCATCTATATTAGGCGGTAGAGTAAAAACACTTCACCCAAAAGTTTTTGGTGGTATTTTATCAAGAAGAGACAACGACTCAGACAAAGAGCAACTTAACGAATTTGAAATCCCTGAATTAGATTTAGTAATTGTAGATCTATATCCATTTGAAGCAACTGTTGCTTCTGGTGCATCAGAACAAGATATTATTGAAAAGATTGATATAGGTGGTATTTCTTTAATTAGAGCTGCTGCTAAAAATTATAAAGATGTTGTTATCGTTCCTTCTCAGGATCAGTACAAAAATTTATTAAAGATTTTAGTTGAATTCGATGGCGTTACAACTATTGAAGAAAGAAAGAAATTTGCAGCATCTGCATTTGCTGTTTCTTCTCACTACGATTCAGCAATCTTTAACTATTTCAATCCGGAAGCTGACGATATTGAAAGAATCAGCTTAAACAATGGTGAAGTTCTTCGTTATGGAGAAAATCCTCACCAAAAAGCAACCGTTTACAAATACAACAACATCAAAGAAGGAGCATCTTTAGCTAATGCTAAAGTACTACAAGGTAAAGCTCTTTCATACAACAACATGCTTGATGCTGATGCAGCATGGAAAGCTGCAAGTGACGCATTCCATTCAGTAACACATATTGAAAATAAACAAGCAGTTGCTGTAATCAAGCACTTAAATCCTTGTGGCTTAGCTGTTACTGATGACATTATGAAGTCATTAGAATTAGCTTGGGCTGGTGATCCAATCAGTGCTTTTGGCGGTATTATCTGTTTTACAGGTACTGTAACCGGAACAATTGCAGATTGGTTTGCAAAAAGATTTGTAGAAATCATTATTGCTCCTGAGTTTACTCCGGAAGCTTTAGAAATTTTTGAAAAGAAAAAGAACTTACGCTTATTAGAAACACCTATTAAGAATGAGATAACTGGTGAAAAATTAATTCGCTCAGTTAGTGGAGGTATTCTTGTACAGGATGAGGATGAAGGTGTTGATACAGAATTTAAAAATGTTACTAAACTAGAGTTTGATGCCACTAAAATGGAATTAGCTAAGTTTGGTATTACAGCATGTAAACATTTAAAAAGTAATGCTATTGCTATTGTTACCGAAAATGAAGATGGTTCATTCTGGCTAACAGGAGCAGGTATGGGACAACCAAACCGTTTAGATAGCTTACGCCATTTAACAATGCCTCGTTTCGATTTGAAAGAAGGCGTTAAAATTGAAAATTCAGTAGTTATTTCTGACGCATTCTTCCCATTCCGCGATAGTATTGAAGCAGCTAACGAGTATAATGTAAAATACATTGTTGAGCCAGGTGGAAGTATTCGTGACGAAGAAGTAATTGAAGCTTGTAATGAATTTGGAATAGCTATGTTATTTACTGGAAAACGTCATTTTAAACATTAAAACCCGAACCTTATGGGATTTTTTTCATTCTTATCTCAAGATATTGCAATTGACCTTGGTACGGCAAATACAATCATCATTCATAATGATAAAATTGTTGTTGACGAACCTTCAATAGTTGCATTAGACCGACGTACTGACAAACTGATGGCTATCGGTGAGAAAGCGCGTCAAATGCACGGAAAAACGCATGATAATATATATACTATCAGACCTCTTAGAGATGGTGTAATTGCTGACTTTAACGCTGCTGAGCAGATGATTAGAGGAATGATCAAAATGATTAACACCAACTCAAGATTATTTACACCTTCATTAACCATGGTTATTTGTATTCCTTCGGGAAGTACGGAGGTGGAGATCAGAGCGGTACGTGACTCGGCTGAGCATGCCGGAGGACGTGAAGTATATATGATTTATGAGCCAATGGCTGCAGCGCTTGGTATTGGCTTAGATGTTGAAGCACCTCAAGGAAATATGGTTGTTGATATAGGTGGTGGTACTACCGAAATTGCAGTTATTTCTTTAGGAGGTATTGTGACTAATAAATCAATTCGTATTGCCGGTGATGATTTAACTGCTGACATCATGGAATATATGCGTCGTCAACACAATATCAAAGTTGGGGAAAGAACAGCAGAAGAAATTAAAATCCATGTTGGTTCCGCATTACCTGAATTAGAAACTCCTCCAAACGATTATATCGTTCAAGGACCTAATCAGATGACTGCTTTACCTATTGAGGTACCGGTTTCATACCAGGAGATTTCACATTGTCTTGAAAAGTCAATCTCAAAAATTGAAACTGCAATATTAAGTGCTCTTGAGCAAACTCCACCTGAGTTATATGCTGACATTGTTAACAATGGTATTTATTTAGCTGGTGGTGGTGCATTATTAAGAGGTCTTGATAAGAGGTTAACCGATAAGATTAATATTCCTTTCCATATTGCTGAAAATCCGCTTCATGCAGTAGCAAGAGGAACAGGAATTGCCTTAAAGAACAGACATAGATTCTCATTCTTAATGAGATAAACAATATTCTTTATTACAAAAAGACCGGATTATTCCGGTCTTTTATTTTTCTCCACTTCAACTATTAAGTTTCTTCTCTCCTTTACATCCTACTTTGAACTTAATTGATAAAGGCTCTGTTATTTTTTATGTAGTAAGTAATCATATTTAGGAACAACTTTCTTTTTTTCCTATTTTTGACCCCAGGACTATAACTGTATCAATGAGAAGATTATTATATTTTATAATTGTATTACTTCTATCTAATACTCTACTGAAAGGACAAAGTGTTTTAGATAAGATCAACAAATACGAAAAGGCTGTCTTCTCAATTTCATCTTACACAAAGGACGGCACATTAAACTATACTACTTCTGGATTCTTTATCAGTCCGGACGGAATTGCAGTGGTTCCTTCAAGATTATTTTTAAAAGCAGATTCTGTTGTCATCACCTTAAAAAACGGAAGATTTTATAGTCTGGATAGAATTCTATCTACTCATAAAATGGCAAATTTGGCATTAATAAAAGCGAAGGATCACAGAGGCAAAGGCTTTGAATATATAATACCATCTCAGGATACTGAAAGAAACCAGGGTGAAGTCTTAATCTTATCTCATCCCAATGAAACGGAAAAAGGCGTTTCGTTAGGAAATATTTTAAAAATATTTCAAGCTCCTTATTTAGACCGAGTAATATTTGTTAATTCAAATTATGACCGAATGTCGATTGGCTCTCCAGTCATTAACAACCAAGGTGATTTAGTTGGAATTGCAGGTTATTTAAGGCAATCCGGCACTCGTTATTATATGAGTACTCATATTTTAAATGATACACTTTGGACAAACCATCCATACAATCATTGGGAAAAATCAGTTTACCAGGATCACTCATCAGACCTTACTCCATATATGCATGATGGATTAATTCAATTTTTGGATGAAAAATGGATTGATGCAGCCAAAAGCTTTAGTCTGGAAATCAGAAACAGTCCCGAAAACACAATTGCATATATTTTTAGAGGAGAAACTCGTCGTAGATATGAAAACTATGTAGGTATGCGAGCAGATGTAACGAAAGCAAAATCTTTAGATCCCAATAATTTCTTAATAGACTACTTTGAAGCAGAAAGTCTTATTCGGGAAAATAAGAAAGATCAGGCTTTTGTGAAATTTATCTCAAGCATTGAGAAATATGATGCATATTCTCCTGCTTTGGTTGATTTTGGATTACTTGCAGTTGAAATAAGAAAAGATGTAAACACAGCATTAAAATGCTTTAATAAATCTATCCAATGCAGTCCTTTATATGCGAATGGATATTACGAGAGAAGCCGGCTTCTGCAACAATTCCTGAACAACGATACTCTTGCTCTTGAAGATATCAACAAAGCCATTAGTTTAAATCAAAGATTGCCAGGAGCATACTCAATAAGAGGAACATTAAAAATACAGTTGGAAGACTACCTGGAAGCGATATCTGATTTTGATCGCGCTTTAGAAATAGATCCCAAGGATACTCATGCCTTATTCAACAGAGGTTTGGCCTATTTTAACCTTGGAATGAAAGAAAAAAGCTGTCACGACTGGGATGAAGCCAGTCAATTAGGACACTTCAAAGCCGTAAAGTACATGAGTATGTACTGTAACAAAATAACATCAAAAGGCCCCAGACGTTAGCCTACTAAATTTTTATACATTAAATTTGCCTAAAATTAAATTTTTATGACAACTATTGAACAGCTAAAAGAATTAGCGGGACGTCAGCTGGCGTTAAGGAGGTACCTTTGACATTGACCGTAAAAAAATTGAAATAGACGAAGAAGAAATGCGTTCGCAGGCACCTGACTTTTGGGATGATGCTAAAGCTGCGGAAATACATATGAAGAAACTTCGTGAGTTAAAAGCATGGGTTGATGATTATGAAGAAGTAGAGACTCTGATTGAAGACCTTACTGTTCTTTTTGACTTTTTAAAAGAAGGAGAAGCATCACAAGAAGATGTAGATGATCAATTTAGCATTGCGCAAACTAAAATAGAAGCTCTCGAACTAAGAAACATGCTTAGAAGAGAAGAGGATAAATTAGGTGCAGTTTTAAAAATTAATGCAGGAGCAGGAGGAACAGAGAGCCAGGATTGGGCAGAAATGCTAATGCGCATGTACATCCGTTGGGGTGAGCAACATAAATATAAAGTTAAAGAAGTCAACTATCAACCTGGGGATGATGCTGGTATTAAAACAGTTACACTTCAGTTTGAGGGAGAATTTGCATACGGATATTTAAAGAGTGAAAACGGAGTTCATCGTTTGGTTCGTTTATCTCCTTTTAATGCTGCAAATAAAAGAATGACATCTTTTACTTCCGTTTTCGTTACACCCCTAATTGACGACTCCATTGAGATAGAAATTAATCCTTCGGATATTACATGGGATACTTTTCGTTCAGGTGGAGCTGGTGGTCAGAATGTAAATAAGGTTGAAACAGGTGTACGTTTACGACATGCTCCTACAGGAATAACAATTGAAAATACGGAATCCAGATCACAGCTTGGAAACAAAGAAAATGCAATGCGACTTTTAAAGTCCCAACTTTATGAATTGGAGCTTAGAAAAAGACTAGAAGAACAGAACAAAATTGAAAGCTCCAAAAAGAAAATAGAATGGGGTTCTCAGATTCGTTCTTATGTATTCCAACCATATAAAATGGTTAAAGACCTAAGAACCAATACTGAAACTTCAAATGTTCAAGCTGTAATGGATGGTGACATTGATGCTTTTATAAAGGCATATTTAATGGAGTTTGGAGGCAACGAACCTGAAAACAATTAATATAGTTTATTCTACATTCAGAATTCTTTAACATTAAAATAAAAATATACTTATGATAATGTATCTGCACAATCCCCGATGTTCAAAAAGTCGTCAGGGTTTAGAATATTTAACTGATGAAAAAGGTATTACACCAATGGTAGTTAAATACCTTGATACTCCTTTAAATTTTGAAGAAATTAGTCAGATTTTAAAGAAGTTAGGAATAAAAGCTAGTGAGTTGATTCGAAAAAATGAAGATTACTACAAAAAAGAACTTAAAGGAAAAGATCTTTCTGAAGAAGAACTAATTCAGGCTATGGCTGAAAATCCAAAACTAATAGAACGCCCTATTATCATAAATGGAGCAAAAGCAGTTATTGGAAGGCCGGTAGAAAACATTGATACAATTTTATAATTCAATATTTGGTGGGGCTTAAAAAAAGCCCCACTAATCTTGCTATAATTATTTACTTCCCAAAAAACGATAAGTTTCTTCAGGCAAATCTTTCACTGCCAGTATCATTAGTCCATCTAAGCTATCATTAAAATTAGGATCCACATTAAATCCTATAATTTTAGCATTCTGTCGGATGTATTGTTTCAATAACACAGGAATATTCATATATCCAGGCTCTATTCCGGAAATAAACTTATCAAGCTTTTGCATATCACCTTTATTTCGCTCAAGGATTACTTCGATAGATTCCGGATCTGTTTTTACTTTAAATTCCTTTTTAGGCTGTACATATTTGGCCAGATTATAATCATAGCAATGCTTCTTAATAAAGGCAATCAAAAGATCCTTTGAAAATCTGGAGAAATCGTTACTTATGCTTACTGGTCCAATAATATATTGTACATCCGTATTTTTCATTAAAATATGAAGTATTCCCTGCCACAACAGAAACAGCGGTAGAGGTTTTTGCTGAAATTCTTTAATAACAAAAGATCTACCTAATTCAATTGAGTTTTCTAAAACAGACCCTAATTTTTCATCTAAATCAAACAAGCTGTTAACATAAAAACCCTTGAGCCCTTTTTCTTTAATAAATTTATGTCCAAAACCTACGCGATAGGCTCCAATAATTTGTTTCGTAGTTTTTTTATAAATAAAGAGTTGAGAATAATATGTATCAAAATTATCAATATCTATCTTTTGATTGGTTCCTTCCCCCACTTCTCTAAAAGTAATTTCTCTTAAGCGACCTAACTCCCTTATTATATTAGGAATATTTTTAGATTCCGTTAAATAAACTTCAAAATCAGACTTTTCAAACAACAAGTCATTACTTCTAATATCATTAACTTCTTTTTCAATTAACTGAGGAGCTACAGGATAAATTATTTCAGCTGGTTTCTTATAAATTCTTTTTACCCTTTTTATTTCATTTGTTGATTTTAATGCAAACAAACAGGTTCGCAAATACTTTCCTTTTCTTTCAACACTAGAAAGTTCACTTAATGTTTCGGGATATACAGGTTTACCAATACGAACATGAATGGTTTTATTTTCTTTCTTAAAAAATTCTGAAGGAATAGATAAAGTACGCAGGTACGGATGTACCTTTCCTAATAAATGAAATATCAGACTATTGTGTCCTTCAAAAAACATTGGAACTATAGGAACATTCGCTTTGATTAAAAATTTAATAACACTTCTATCCCATTCTTTATCCTCAATTTTACCTAAGCCCTTTTGCATTGTAGAAACCTCACCTGCAGGAAATATTCCTAACGGATGTCCATTTTTTAATTGATTCAGTGCTTTTTTTAGTCCTTGTACATTATCTCTGCTCTTACTTTCAAAAGGATTTAAGTCAATAAAAGAATTACTTAAAGATGGAGCTATATCCTTAAGAAAGAAGTTTGCCAGAACTTTAAATTCAGGATAAATTTCATTCAATGTTTTTATCATTATAATGCCATCCAAAAATCCAAATGGATGATTTGACATTACTATAAACGGACCTGCTTTTGGTATATTTTTTAACTCTGTTTCGGGGATGCTAACATGTATATTGAGTCTATCGAGTACTTTATTAATAGAAGTTGCCTCTCCCTCTTGTGTGGAGACATTAGCTAGTTTAATAAGATTATTAATCTTATTTATTTTTAGATAATTTAAGAGCAACTTTTGTGCTGTTGCATTTTTTATATTTAAAATACCAGCCTCTTGTAGACTATCTGCTGTAATTTGATTCATTTATTTATCTTTATTTTCCTATGCAAAAACAGGTTCATTAATGAGTGCCTTAGCATGTGCTTTTACAATAGAAGAAATAATCCAATAGGTATCATTACTATATTCCACATCAACCACATTACTATCTAATAACCATGTTCTAAATAAATCTTCGTTTACATCATTTAAAGTAGAAAACACTGGTACTCCCATAGTCTTTAACATAGCTGCATTACATTGTTGCTCATACTGCCCGGTCATAGGCAATACACACAGTTTCTTTTTAAGGAACAAGGCTTCTGCCGGCGTCTCAAAACCCGCATTACATAAAACTCCAATAGAATCAGCCATGCTCTTAACAAACCTATCCTTATTAACTGGTTGAATTTTTACATTTTCAACAGTCTTTTCTTTCTGGCAATGCTTTGAAAACACCTCCCAATCAACCTCCTTAAATCTTGATAAAAATGAGATTATTGCATCATCCGAATAAGACGGAAGATATACAGTAAAGTGATTTGCTTGTGTTGATGTCAACGATCTTACATCATTTCTTATTACAGGAGTAAAAATATTTTCACCTAATTTTTTAAAATGAAATCCATAGCTCTTTGATACAGGAGCATAATATTTTAAAATCGCCCGCCCCAACCTACTTTTAATATCTGGTTGTGGCGCATCTTTATGTAATACTGCAGCTTGATGTGAAACACCAACGCATTGCTTAGCTTTGAGTTTACAAGCCCATGCTACAACTGGTTCAAAATCATTAATAACCAAATCATAATCTCTAACGGGAATTTTAATAACCTCAATAAGGAGATTCACAAGACTTATATTCCTAATAGTCTTCCAAAATTCTACTCCTCCTTTTTTACCAAAAATAAAACTAGCTCCATGAAAACGGTATTTCACCTCCCATGGTAATGAAATATCACATTGATTTCCACTTAAAACTATATCTACCTCACCAAATTTTCTAAGAATTGGAATAACATCTAGAGCCCTTGCCACATGACCATTTCCTGTTCCTTGAATAGCATACAATATTCTCATATCTGTAAAAGTTTGGAATTAATCACTTAAAACATCCTGAAACATTGTTTGAAATAATAATTTCTCAGAAACCAGCATTTGATCTGCCTCATCCATTATTTCTTCGTCCATTAATACTGCTTCCTCCTCATTAAAATAAATCAGATCCCATTCGTTATTCTGAAATTCGAGAGCCGTTAGATTTTCAACCCAGTCACCTGAATTTAAATACATTACCCTACCATGTTCATTTTCTATTATTTTTTTTGCCGGCCAATGAATATGGCCACAAATCGCATACTTATATTTCTTTTTAATAGCTAAATCGGCTACTGTCTTCTCAAACTTGGTAGTTATATCTTCTCTTTTCGACTTTACCATTCGCTTAATATCTCTTGATAAAGAAATTCTCATCTTTCCAAAAAGTGCCAGAAAGACATTAACAATCTTATTTATTATTGTCAGAAGCGCATAGCCTGTAGCTCCAAGTTTAGCCAACCATTTTGAGTGCTGCATTACAACATCAAAGGCATCACCATGAAATATCCAGCTTTTTGCACCGTGATAATCCAGCACAACTTTATTTACAATGGAAAAATTACCTACAGAAGTTCCAACAAATCGTCTCAAGGCTTCATCATGGTTCCCTACTATATATTGAACCTTTGTTCCTTGCTCCATCATTTTTATAATCTGACGAACAACCTTTAATTGTGTTTTAGGAAAGTAGGATTTTGAAAACTGCCAAATATCTATAATATCTCCATTAAGTATTAAGTTATTTGGTTGAACTGATTTTAAATAAGTCAACAGTTCATTTGCTTTGCAGCTGCGAGTTCCTAAATGCGTATCAGAAATAACAACAGCCTCTAGTTTTTTAGGATTCTTTCTCGTTTTTGTATTCATTCTGTTCTTCAACAATTATTAGAACAAATTTATTCGCTAAGAAAGAAGTCTTCGTAAACTTAAAAAGAAGAAAATGTAAATATTAAATCCAAGGTTAATTTAATGTATCCTAATAAATTACACCATCAACAATATCCTATTATGAAAAATGGCAGCTACAATAATATGCAACTGCCATTGACTAATATTTTAAATAAAAATAATTTATGCTGTCATTGGTGAAATACGGGTATTTCGTTTATTTATAAACCTTTGCCACATAGAATATAAATCATATGTAAACGAACTTGAAACACCTTCTGTCTGAACCAGATTTCTTCGATTTGCGATTACTAAAGATCCTTGATCAACTATATAGTCAGGCATAATAGTGTATGGTATCTCAAGTTCTATGCATTTTGAAAGACTTACTCTATTATATTTTTTTACATTAATAATTAATGCAACACGAGCTTTATCACATATTGTACTCAGATCCCTTACAATTGAAAAGTCATGATCATCGATTTCTAAGTATACATATGAAATATCTTTATGGGTATCTAATAATACCTCAACATTAGAAACACAACCATCAGTAAATTTAAAATCCATTTCAAGATAGTTGACATTTAAATCAACACAAATATCTTTAACTTGAAAATTGCCTCCTTCAGTCTTTAATAAAAGAATCTCATCGTCAAAAGATACAGTTGATGATATTACTGTTTTGATTGAATGATAATTAGACTGAGTTAGAGAAATTGCCTCATAACCCGACAAATAAAAATTTTCTGATAAAGTATCAATTTCGTTAATGGTTAAAACCTTTGCAGAATTATATTTAATTCTGTCATAACCCATAACCTCTCTTAGTGATTTTCCCTCTGTATTAACCATAATGCTAATTTTAAATGTGATTGATACAAAAATATTTCTATTTGTTTTCTAATTCTTTAACAAGGTCTTAATGCATCATTAAATAATCTTTAAAATGTCATTTTATGAAATATGTCCCTTAATTAATAGACAATCGATCTTCTATTTACACTTAAATAAATTTATATGGATACAAATAATTACCTTCGTACCATAAATATTTATACTATGAAGTTAATTTATACACTAATTGTTTTAGTTATCGGATGTTTTCTTGCAATACAAGGGAGTATAAATACACAACTTACAACATTCCTGAAACACCCACTTCAGGGTGCGCTTGTAAATTTTGTTGTGGGTAGTATATGTCTTGTGGGCCTTAACTTCATATTCAGAACGGCAATTCCAGATTTCTCATATGTTAAAACAGCCCCTATATACTTATTTCTAGGAGGTATGCTGGGAGCAATATTTGTTTCTTCTGTTATTTTCTTTATTCCTAAGATTGGAGTAACTACTGTTTTGGCTGCCTCCATTGCAGGACAACTAATAGCTGCTTCAATAATTGATCATTATGGCTTTTTTGGAATATCAATCCATACCATAAGCACGGGTAGAATTATTGGTATTTTACTTTTACTAGGTGGAATATTCTTAATTCAGAAGTACTAAAATTTAAAAGTAGAAAGATAAAAGTAGAAAGCTGAAAGTATATAAAACAACTTTTAATAAGGTGTACCTCACTTTACATCGCTTGCACACCTCACTCTGTTTATTTTAAAAATTTACTTTTTAAAGATAAAGTATACCGCAAGTATCAGAAATCCAAAGCCAATAACATGGTTCATTCTTAACGTTTCTGTTTTAAAAAAGAATATAGTAAACACTGTAAATATAGAAAGTGTAATAACTTCCTGAATTACTTTTAATTGCCACAAATTAAACGGCCCCCCATTTTCAGAAAATCCCATGCGATTAGCAGGAACCTGAAACATATACTCCAACAATGCAATTCCCCAGCTAATTAAAATAATACCAATTAACCCAAGGTTATTAAACCAATTCATATCCTTAAATTTCAAATGACCATACCATGCAAAAGTCATAAAGGTGTTTGAGATGGTTAACAATAATATTGTAGTCAATGCTTTTCCCATACAATCATTAATAAAATCCAAGTATATCCAACCTTTTAATTTATATCCAATAAAAGCGCAAAAATACGAAAGTAAACTGTTATTATTTTTGATTATTTGTCTTCCTTAAAAAAATATGGTCGTGATTAAAATAAATTAGTTTTAATTAATTCGCTCTTGATTTCTTAAAAATTTATAGGATATCTTTCTATCAATCATATGATTACAACCTTATCAATAAAGAATTTTTTCTTCAATAATGCTTACTTAATTGATAATCATGCTACAAAACAGGTTTAAAACACGACCAATAAGTTCTTTAATTTATTGAAAAGGGTTAATTTTGCGGTCTGAAAAAACAAACAGTTATTATATAGTTATATTATGGCAGATAAAACTAAAAAGCCGTTATTAAGTGAATTTCCTCCAATTACTACAGAGCAATGGATGGAAAAAATCACAGCGGATTTAAAAGGAGCCGACTTTGAGAAAAAGCTGGTTTGGAGAACAAATGAAGGTTTCAATGTTCGTCCTTTTTATCGTTCAGAAGATTTAGAAGAGGTAAAATACCTTGATAGTCTTCCTGGAGAATTTCCTTATATCAGAGGAACTAAAAAAGACAACAGTTGGTATGTTCGTCAAGACATTAAAGCTGTAGATGCTGTTGCCGCTAATGAAAAGGCACTGGATGTTTTAACAAAAGGAGTAAACTCTTTAGGTTTTACTTTCTGTAAAAAAGTTGAAGAATTTGATACTGAATTAGAAAAAGTATTAAAAAACATTATCTCTGACGATATTGAAATTAACTTTTCTACAACTCACGGAAGTAAAAAGTTATTAAAAGCATTGGTTGCATATTTAAAAAAGACCAATCGTGACTTAACTAAAGTAAAAGGATCTATCAATTACGATACTTTAGGATGTTTAACATCTACAGGTAAAGCATGCCATTCTTTTGTTGAATTATTTGATCATGCAAAAGAAATAGTTGAGGCAGGAAAAGACTTACCAAACTTCAAAACTATTTGTGTTAATGCTAAATTATTCAATAACGCAGGTTCATCAATTGTACAGGAATTAGCTTTTGGTTTATCTATGGCAAATGAATATTTAGCACAATTAGTAGAAAGAGGTGTTTCTATTAATGACGTTGCATCTACAATTAAATTCAACTTTGGTGTTGGAGGTAATTACTTCATGGAAATTGCTAAATTACGTGCAGCTCGTATGTTATGGGCTACAATTGTAAAATCATATAGTCCTAGCGGTAATGAGCCTACAAAAATGGCTATTCACTGTGAAACTTCACAATGGAACAAAACTATTTATGATCCATATGTGAATATGTTACGTACACAAACAGAAGCTATGTCAGCTACTTTAGGTGGTGCTGATTCTCTTACTGTTCAACCATTCGATACAATCTATAAAGAGTCTGATAAATTCTCTGAAAGAATTGCTCGTAACCAACAATTATTATTAAAAGAGGAATCTCATTTTGATAAAATCACTGACCCTTCTGCAGGTTCATATTATATCGAAAACTTAACAGATAGCATTGCTGAGCAAGCCTGGGCTTTATTTGTTGAAGTTGAAAATAAAGGTGGTTATACAGAAGCTTTAAAAGAAGGATTTATTCAATCAACAGTTAAAGAAACAGCTAACAAGCGTAAGCAAGCTGTTGCAACTCGCCGTGAAAACTTATTAGGAACAAACCAGTTCCCTAACTTCACTGAAAAAGTTGCTTCTGCAATTCATCCTGATGAAGATAAAAAAGGAAGATGCGTTTGCGAAGGAGATACTACTGTTGAAGCTCTAAAATCTACTCGTGGCGCTGAAGATTTTGAAGCTTTACGTTTAGCTACTGAAAAAGCAGAAAAAACTCCAAAAGTATTTATGCTTACTTATGGTAATTTAGCTATGCGTTTAGCTCGTTCTCAATTCTCTTGTAACTTCTTTGCTTGTGCAGGTTACCAAGTTGTGGACAACAACGGATTTAAAACTGTAGAAGAAGGAGTTGATGCCGCAAAAGCTGCAGGTGCTGACATTATCGTTCTTTGTTCATCTGATGATGAGTACACAGAAGCTGCACCAAAAGCATTTGAAGCAATTAATGGAGAAGCAATTTTCGTTGTTGCCGGTGCTCCTGCTTGTGCTGAAGAATTAAAAGCAAAAGGAATTACAAACTTTATTAATGTTCGTTCTAACGTTCTTGAAACACTTCAAGGATTTAGTAAGGAATTAGGGTTGTAAAAAGACACAAGTTTCTGGTAATAGACAAAAGTATAAAGACGAAAGTATAAAGACTTTTATGCACAATTTTAGAGAATTAAAAATTTGGCAAAAAGGTAGAACTCTAGTTAAAGATGTTTATGAATTAACTACATTTTTACCAAAAGAAGAAACTTTCGGCTTAACAAGTCAAATTAAAAGATCAGTAATTTCAATTCCTTCTAACATAGCAGAAGGTGCTGGTAGAGGATCCGACAAAGACTTTAATCGCTTCTTGGATATTGCTTATGGTTCTTGTTTTGAACTTGAAACACAATTGATTCTTTGTGTTGATCTAACATATATTTCTGAAGAGTTATTTGAATCTGTCAGATAAAAATTCAGGAAATTCAAAAAATGATTTTTGCATTAAAATCAAAGTATAACAGTAACTGATAAAATCTTTTGTCTTTATACTTTATACTTTATACTAAAAAATTATGCGACCAGATTTTAAAAATATAGATTTCAAAAAAAGTTCTCCTTGTGGCAAAGTAGATGCTAAAGAATGGGAGAAAAAAAATGGGATTAAAAAGGACTGGGTTACACCAGAACGTATCCCAGTTAAGAGTGTTTACTCACAAGACGATTTAGAAGGAATGGAGCACCTGAACTATGCTGCAGGTTTACCTCCATATTTACGTGGACCATACTCTGGTATGTACGCTATGCGTCCATGGACTATTCGTCAGTATGCTGGATTCTCTACTGCAGAAGAATCAAATGCATTTTATAAAAGAAACCTTGCTTCAGGACAAAAAGGTCTTTCTGTAGCATTTGACTTAGCCACTCACCGTGGTTATGATTCAGATCACGATCGTGTTGTTGGTGATGTTGGTAAAGCAGGTGTAGCTATCGACTCTATCAAAGATATGCGCATTTTATTTGATGGTATTCCATTGGATAAGATGTCTGTTTCTATGACTATGAACGGTGCTGTACTTCCTGTATTAGCATTCTATATTGTTGCAGGTTTAGAGCAAGGTGCTACATTAGATCAATTATCAGGTACTATTCAGAATGATATCTTAAAAGAATTTATGGTGCGTAACACTTACATCTACCCACCTGAATTTTCAATGAAGATTATTGCTGATATTTTTGAGTACACATCTAAAAATATGCCTAAGTTCAACTCAATCTCTATCTCAGGATACCACATGCAAGAAGCTGGTGCAACTGCTGATATTGAGTTAGCTTATACTTTAGCTGATGGTTTAGAGTATTTACGTGCTGGTGTTAATGCTGGTATGGATATTGACTCTTTCGCACCACGTTTATCTTTCTTCTGGGCAATCGGAATGAACCACTTTATGGAGATTGCTAAAATGCGTGCTGGTCGTTTATTATGGGCTAAAATTGTTAAACAATTTAACCCTAAAAACCCAAAATCATTAGCACTACGTACTCACTCTCAAACTTCAGGATGGTCATTAACTGAGCAAGATCCATTCAACAACGTTGGTCGTACTTGTATCGAAGCAATGGGTGCTGCACTTGGTCACACACAATCGTTACACACTAACGCATTAGATGAGGCTATTGCATTACCAACAGACTTCTCTGCACGTATTGCTCGTAACACTCAGATTTACATTCAGGATGAAACTCAGATTTGTAAAGCTGTTGACCCTTGGGCTGGTTCATACTATGTTGAGTCATTAACAAACGAACTTGTTGAAAAAGCCTGGGCTTTAATTGAAGAAGTTGAAGAGCTTGGTGGTATGGCTAAAGCTATTGAGTCTGGAGTTCCTAAAATGCGTATTGAGGAAGCTGCTGCTCGTGCACAAGCTAAAATTGATGCTGGTACTCAAACTATTGTTGGTACTAACAAATACCGTCTTGAAAAAGAAGATCCAATTGACATCTTGGATATCGACAACTCAGCTGTACGTTTATCTCAGATTGATCGCTTAAAGAAATTAAAAGAAGAGCGTAATGAGGAAGAATGTCAAGCTGCTCTTGCTGCTATCACTAAGGCTGTTGAAACAGGTAAAGGAAACTTACTTGAATTAGCTGTTGATGCAGCTAAGAAAAACGCTTCTCTTGGTGAGATTTCTGATGCATGTGAAAAAATTGTAGGAAGATATAAAGCTGTGATTCGTTCTATTAGTGGTGTATATTCTAGCGAAGCTGGAAAAGATCCTGAATTCGAAAAAGCAACTGGTTTAGCTAAACAATTTGCTGAAAAAGAAGGTCGTCAACCTCGTATTATGATTGCTAAAATGGGTCAAGACGGTCACGACCGTGGTGCTAAAGTTGTAGCAACAGGATACGCTGATATAGGTTTTGATGTAGACATGGGACCTTTATTCCAAACTCCTGCAGAAGCCGCTAAACAAGCTGTTGAAAATGATGTTCACGTATTAGGAGTATCTTCATTAGCTGCTGGTCACAAAACTTTAGTTCCTCAGGTTATTGAAGAACTTAAGAAACTAGGACGTGAAGACATTATGGTTATTTGTGGTGGTGTAATCCCTGCTCAAGATTATGATTTCTTATATGAATCAGGTGCAGTAGCAATCTTTGGTCCTGGTACTTCAGTATCAAAAGCTGCTTGTGAAATCTTAGGATTATTACTTCAAGCTGCTGAGTAATTAAAATAATTACTTAATATAATTTCAAAGCCATCTCGAAATTCGGGATGGCTTTTTTAATATAGATATTCACATCAAAAGAACAGTCTGAAAATAAAAAAGCTCCTTATTTAACAAGGAGCTCTCATATAAAATATTGTATTAAATATCAATCTATAATCTTATTCCCATAAACAATACATCATCTACCTGATCTAAGTCTCCTTTCCAGTTAATGAAATTATCTTTAACAAGTTCACCCTGTTTATCCATTGGTTTATTATGTATCTCCTCTAACAGATTCCTTACCCCAACTTTCATTAATTTCTTACCCTTAGGCCCTCCAAACTGATCCGGGTAACCATCAGAAAACAGATAGATTGAATCTCCTTTAGAACATTCATATTCGTAATTAACAAAGCTAGTATCAGAAACTATATCATCATCACCAATACTTCGTCTTGTACCATTATAAATTGATAATTCATTATTAATAAATAAATATACCGGACGTTTCGCTGAAGCTAAAACAACTTTACCTGTTGACATATTAATTTGAATCACACTAATATCCATACCATCTTTAGCCTGATCATCCCCCTCTTTCTGCAGTAGTATTCTGATATCTGCATCTAACCTTTCTAATATATCTGCCGGAGTATCAACTCCCTCAAGTTTATAAATATCATTTAATAAAGTAGATCCAATCATTGACATAAACGCACCAGGTACACCATGTCCGGTACAGTCTGCACAACAAAGTGTAAATACATTTTTTGTACGGTTAAACCAATAAAAATCACCACTCACAATATCACGTGGAGCAAAAAAGATAAACGACTCGGGGAATGTACTTCTCAAAGTATCCACCTGAGGTAATATCGACTTCTGGATTCGCTGTGCATAATTAATACTATCAGTAATATCCTGATTCTGTTTCTCAATTTCTGCATTCTTTTGTCTGATGGCAATGGTTTGAGCAGCAACTTCTCTCTGTAAAGCCTCTTTTTGCAACCTTAAAGTCCTTTCCCTATACTTTATAATTGCATAAACAACTACAACAATAAAAGCTCCCATCAGTATGTAAAACCACCATCTCTTCCAAAAAGGTAACTCTATCTCTATTGAAACTGCAATGGGATTTTTCGTTACAATTCCATCAGCATTAAATGCCCTAACTTTTAATACATATTTACCCGAAGGCAGAAACTCATATTCACGAAAATTGGTTGAACCTAAATCATCCCATTCCTTATTATCTTCTTCTCCTTCTTCGAGCATTTTGTACTGATAAGTAACTCCTGCAGGATCCTTAAAGCTGATTCCAGTAAACTCAAATCTAAATCTATAATTAGGACTGTTATAAGGATAACTTAAAACTATGGGTTTATTAACAGAGTATTTTTTACCTGATATATCTATCTCCGTAAAGTTTAACATTGGAGCGACTAAGTTCTTTTCATCTCTATCCGGAAAATATTTTATAACTCCATGACTAGAAGCAAACCAAATATTACGATCTTTATCTTCCCAAACCTTATAAAAGTCACCTCCCATTTTATCCTTAAAACCAAAATTGCGAATTTGCATTGTATTTAAGTCTATACAACTAACTCCGGGCCAGTGACAAACCCAAAGTTTGTTATTTTTATCGCAAACAATATCATAACAATAGTTTTTTGATAAACCATCTAAAACAGAGATAGATTGAAGTGTATCCTTTGTATATTTCAGAACACCTTTACCAACAGTAGACAACCAGATATTTCCTTCTTTATCCTTTGCCATACCCGATACATTTATAGGCGCTCGCGATAATTTATGAACTTCAATATTAGCAGAATCAAGCATACATATTCCACTTGACTTAGGACCTATCCAAACTTTATTATTATCATCAACATAAACAAAGTTGATATTATTATGTGGCAGTTTGTTTTCAGTAGTATACTTTTCAACCTGATTAGTATTTATATCAATGATAAAAAATCCGCCTGATGTAGCCAGATATACTTTGGAATCCAGAAGAGCCATATCATTAATGTAGTTCCCAATAATAGATCCGGTATAATTATATCTTTTAAATTTAAGATCGCCTGGCTCTCTGTAATACAAACCTTTATTCAAGGAAGAAACCCATAAGGTGCCTTTACTATCATATTCAAAACCAGTTATTCTATCATTTGGAATTCCAAGTGCCGAATCATAATATTCATGATCTGTAAAACAATACTGATCTACTTTTAATATACCATTATCTAATCCAATCCATAATTTATTATTGGCAGCTAAAACAGATATGGCTTTTTGTTGCTTAAAGCCAATATCCTCAAGATCGTAATGAATAAAACTTTCATTTAACAATACAGAAACACCACCACCATAAGCAGCAAACCAATAGTTATTTTCTCTATCCGCTAGTATGCTTTTTATAAAGTCGTGATTAAGTCCATTTTGAGTAGAAAAGTTAAAGGATTCAGTAAAATTTTGCGTGGCATCATCCCAGAATAATTTAATAATTCCTTTTCCCCATGTTGCCAACATCAGATTCCCATCTTTCTCTTCAAAAATATCGAGAATATTTTCCTGGTCTATATTAAATTGTATACACAACTTATTATTTGCAAAATGCTTAGCCGATTTATCATCATAAGTAAAAAGGTAAAATCCTTCATCTTCGGTGGCTACCCAGTATTCCCCGGATATTGCTCTTCTTTTTACTATTTTGTTTATGACAGTAGGAGGAATATCTGTAACCTCATCCAAAGAGCGTATTTTTTGATCGTGACCAATTTTAAGAATGTACAATCCATCTGAGGTTCCCAATAGAAAATGAAAATCATCAATACATTTAATTGAATAATACAGCTTATCACCAAAGTACTCTCTATCGAAATATGTAGTAATTTTTTTATCCGGTGCGATTCTGATTACTCCATTATTTTGTACTGTTGCCCAGATGTTTCCTAATTCATCCTGGCATATATCCTTAATTGGACTTGTAGCACGTTCTTCCGGAATCACTTTATGAAATCCATCATCATAATATGAAAGCGTTCCATTTCCATGACCAACCCAAAGCACACCACTATTATCTACATATAGAGAATGAATAAAATCAGATGCTAATGAATCGTTTTGAGTATAAGTAATAAATTTTAAACCATCATAACGAACCAATCCCTCTCCTGTTCCTATCCACAAATAACCCTTTGCATCTTGCGCTAAGCAATAAACAAAATTCTGGGGTAATCCCATATCCGAATCAAAATTTTTAAAATCAAAAGACTGAGCCTCGACTTTAAGAAAAGAGAATACCAGAAGTGTGAAAAGAAATAGTTTTAATTTTAAATATTTTATCTGAATCATAATACAAATGCTATTTTAAGGTTTAATGCCAATACTGTATTTATATTTTGGAATACCTCCAATTGGCACACTATAAAATGGCATTAATTCATCATATTGATTTTTCAAAAATATAACTACGTTATTACTTTTAATATGAGCACTTTTATTTTTTATGATCTGAATATCATAAGAAGTATTTTTCTCAGCAGGACTTACAGCATGCATACTTTCACTCCAGGTATTATCTCCGGACACCTTTAAAAATTCACCATTTTTAGCCACTGAAATAATTCTAATAATACCATCGTTATCCCAGTCGAAGTTTGTTTGCTTAACAGCTAAAACTTTATCATCAATAAAAGGATATATATGCGATACTTCATTAACATCGTCATGCAATCTGAACTTATACTTAAAGTAAAATGCAAAAGCACCTTCTACAGGTTGGTTTTCTGTTGACAATTGACTTAGGTACAAACGATATAGGTTTCCATCATCACCACCAATACCTTCAATGATTACTTTAAAAATGTATCCACCATAATCAGGTAAAAATTCACCTTCTGTTGGGTTAATCGGACCAAAAGTATACCATTGCTTTTCGTAACGCGCATTCTCGGTAAATGATTTAGTTCCTAATAAAGTACCACTTCTAAAATTCCCACCAAGGTTCATCCTTTTTGCATCATCGTTAGAACAGGCATCTTTTCCTCCGTATATACTATATTTCATACGAGTATCCCACTCCCCTTTTTGCTCATCCAATTCTCCACCAATGTCGGGATCATAAACTCTAATATAAATAGGTTCTGTATGGTCTTTTGGAACCGAAAAAAATATAATCTGTGTAAAATCATTATCTCCCCATGCTTGTTCCCCTTCTTTTCCAAATGTTACTAAATAAGGAATATTTTCATCAACTGCAGGAACAGGTTGTGCGAAAGTTTTGATTGAAAGAAATAATAATAAATACAATAAAATATTGTGTCGCATATGGTTAGTCTTTATTCTATTACTACGATTTTTTTTGTTGAGGCCATTTTTTGTGTGTTGTCATCTACAGATACAACTCCACATTCGATTGTATATATACCCTTTTTTCGAAAAATATGATTAATGGTTACACCTTTACCCCTATTATTATCTCCTAAATCCCAATAATACTGGGCAGGCTTGAAATCTTTCAAAACAGATTTAGATGCTGACAGGGTCACTGGAGTATTAATTTTAACCGTATCGCTACATGTAATATAAACTTGCTGTGTTTGTTTCAATTCCAGATCATATTGAGCAACGGTAAATAAATCTTCATTAATTAAGGTATCAACTACATTTAAATGAACATTATACATTCCCGGTCCAGGAAAGCAATGTCTCACCTCTTTACCATTGGCAAATTCTCCATCTCCAAAATACCATTTATATTTATATGGTAAAGTATCTGATTGATATGGGCCATCATCAAACAATGTGAAGCAATAATTATCTTCAACCTGATCTTTTGCATCAGGAAAAGTAGGATACGGATTTGAAAATCGATAGATATCATCATTACCAGATCTGTTGGAAGCAAAGAATCCTTCTGTCTCGCCGGGATATATATAACATGAGAAATCATCTTTTAATGAGTTAATAGGTTCTTCTAAACGAACAGGAACTTTCCATTCTTTTCCATCCCATGAAGTATAAAAAATATCTAATCCACCTATAGAATTATGCTGATCAGAGGCAAAATACAGTTTTCCGGAACTATGATAAAATGGGAAAAGTTCTTTTCCAGCGGTATTGATTCTTTTACCAAGATTAACAGGTTCTGACCACTCACCATCTTTAAAAGTCGACTGATAGATATCTGTTTCGCCAAAGCCACCTTCCTGATTTGAAACATAGAATATTGTATTTCCATCCGGTGCGACAGTTACTTGACCAGTTGAGTAATTTCTGCGAGAATTAAAAGGGAAAGACGATGGACGACTCCATTTTCCTTCTTCATTATCAATGATAAAAATACCCAATAAATTATCGCGACCATTGCTTCTTTTTACAGTAGAATATTGGTTTTGAGTGATAAATATTTTGCTTTTATCCTCACTAAAACAAATTGACGAAGTATTTAACTTAATTAGCTTATCTGAAATTAATTGACTTTCACTTCCAAAGTCATCATTCATCAGAAGTTTTGCTTTATAAATTCGATACAAACCTTCATTATTCTGATCTAAATAAGTTTTAATTATCTCATGTTTTCTATTGGAAGTAAAATATAACGTTGAATCAATTACAAAAGGTGCAAAGTCATTCCTTATCATACTATTATTTGGAATTTTTTCAACAGTGATTTCCTGAGAATAAATCAATCCTTCAGCCAATATTAAAGAAACAAATACCAAAAATATATTACACAGTAAGTTCTTCATAATTAAAAGAATTTTGGATTAGGAGAATGTATCTTATAACCAAAATCAAACTGTAGTGAAACCTCATGAGTTCCATTGTTATAAGTAGCTATTTTATCAAGACTATAATCTAAACTATAAGTAAATCGCAATTGTGGAGTAATTTGATATCCCAATATACCAACAAAATCTCCAAGTGTTCTGTAAGACGCTCCTATCATAAGTGACCTTAGGAAAATAGCTGTCGCACTCACGTCCACAAAAGTTTCATCATCCATATTTACCCGAAGCAATGCACTGGGTTGGATACTTATATTATCAGAAATTTCGTATAGATATCCTGCAGTCAACAGATAATCAATCTTTGTAAAATCAACAGAACTTTCACCTGTAACATATCTATCAAAATAAATAAAAGTTGGAACAGATAATCCGACAAAATATTTTGAATTGTATAGTGCAGTACCGAATCCAAGAATAGGAGAGCTATAATTCTCTGTCATTGCAAAAGAAGCATCATCTGCTTGTACTACATCAACCTCACTCCAGTTTGATTTATAATTTACATAACCTGCAGATAATGCTAATCCTACTTTAGCTCCATTACTTAATTGTAAACGATAAGTGTATGATAAATTAAAACCTGTATTAGCAACAATAGCATAACTTTCATTAAATATTTGAGCACCCAAAGCCACTTTTTCATTCTTTAATGGTGTATTTACTGTAAACAAAGCAGTCGTAGGTGAGCCTTCAAATCCCATCCATTGTTTACGGAATGATCCAAAAATTGACATCACATCATGAGCACCTCCGAAACCCGGATTTATACTATATCTGTTATACATGTATTGACTCATAACAATTTCGCGCTGGGCATAAGATGAAATTGTGATAAGTGATATAATTATTACTAATAGATACTTCATATATAGTGTGTGTTTCTTTTTAATTTATCGCTTTAGAACCAGATATTTTTTAACGGGCTTACTTAATTCATCTGCTTCAAAAACATAATAATATACTCCTGCAGGTAAAGCCTCCCCATCTATACCTACTCCATCCCACTTTATTTCATGATCAGAACCAGCTCCCTTTTCTTCATATTTGAGCTTTCCAAGCTTATCAAACACTACAAAATGTATATTAGTTAAATGTACTGATCCAGGAATTTCAAAATATTCATTTACTGCATCTCCATTGGGAGAGAATCCTCCAGTTTGAAATAACTCTTTAATAGTAATAACTACTGTATCTTTAACTGTACAACCACCTCCCATTACATCTGTTGACCATAAAAATTTGTATACTCCAGGATCCATCCCAGAAACAACAGAGGAATTGGAAAAAGTATTTTCAATAGTTGCATACCCCTCTAACAAAGACCAGGTACCTTTACCTATATTTAAAGGCTCAGCATACAACTGAATCTTATCTAATCCATATATAATTGAATCAATACCTGCAAAAACAGGATCAGGAAAGGGCAGAACAGAAAAAGCTACTTCAGAAGACGTAGTACACTCTCCATTAGTATCATTCCATATTAAGATATAATCTTTTGAAGTTGTAGCAGTAAATTTTGTATAAGGATTGTTTTCATCATCAAAGGTCCCATCTGATTCAAAACTCCAATACCCTGTACCAAACGAAGTGCTTGCCTCCAATTCTATAATTGGATTACAAGGAATATCTTGAATATAATTAACAACACTCACTTCTGGTTTTTCATCAACTTTGACAGTATAAGTTAAATCAGAATAGGTAGTTGTACACCCATATGCACCTGTAATACTAGTAAAATTATACCTAGTTATGCTTTGAGGTGACTCTGTAGAATTAAATTCAGGATACAATTTTAAAGGAGTAACACCTAAAGTTAGATCCGACTCAGAATAATCTTTACTTTCGTCATTATAAAACACAGAAAAAGGTTCATTTCCATTTGTAACATTCAATGTTAAATAAGAAAAAGAACTTCCATCATCACATATTTCATCCTCAGTTTTTGATAATTCTAAAACAGGTGGTTCTGCAAAACGTATTTGAACATCATCCCCTGTACTTACACAATTCATTTCATCACTGGTCTCAGTCCAAGTTAAAGTCACGAGCTGATAATCATCAGATGTTACCGTAGTATTAGCATTGGTTGCATCAGCATAATTAATTCCAACAGATTTAGATGTCCATTCTCCACTAGTATTGGAAGAAGGCGTGGCTTCAAGAGTAAATTCCTTTCCACAAATAATTTGATCCTCACCTGCATAGGCAACGGGTTTTAAATCTGTTACAATTTGAGTTCCTGTAATATCTTCAGCAGGGGCATAGCAACCGTTTACGTCTGTTACTTCAGTAATTGAATACTCTCCAGAAGCAAAGACTTCAATTGAAGGATTATCTGTAGCCCCATCAGAAGTATAGTCACCTTCATTAATTTTATAATTAAAAGGCGCATTACCTGTAAAAGCAATATCCATTGAAATAAAATCCGGATCTGAATCCGATGAACAAAACTTAAACTCTCCTGAAGAATTTAATGCAGCAGTTGGAGCCCCAAGAAATGTTACAGTTACTTCATCTTTCGCTGTACACATCCCATTTATTTCTGTAAGTATAAAAGTTACATCTCCTTCCTGATCTGCAGTAAATTTAGATGTTGGAGAATTAACATCACTATAATCTCCTACTCCTGTCAAATCATTCCAATAAATAGTATGAGTTTGATCAGTCACTGTTCCATCTAAAGTTAATTCATAACCACATATTGCATCATAGGTACCGGCATTTGGAGATGGCATTTCATCAATTTGAACAATCATAGAAGAATTTGATGAATTTTCAACACCACTACCCATTGGATTATTTACATCATACTGATAGTTATTATCATAAACTCTAGTTATAGCAATCTCTGACGTTTGGGGAAATGGTAAAGTAAAACTATACAATAACTCTGAAGTTAACTTAGTAATATCTACTTCCCAAAAACTTATATCACCATTAATTGATAACGCAAAGTTAGAAGGCGTTGTCCCAGTAAACTGTATTTCTATTTCAGCCTCTTCACTCCCACAATATTCAACATCTTCACTAATAATCGTTGCAGTAGGATAAGGTGGATCCTGGGCATTTACAGATATATAAATTATATTAATAGCAAAAAACAGAAGAATGTGAAGTATATTTTTCATACAATACGGCTATAGCTAATACAAACTATACAAACATAGCTAATTTATATGAAAATGTTCAATTCGTCGACCTATACGATTATGCTGTTAACAATACAAAAACAACACTTTATCAAAAAAACAAACAAAGAAATCAACCGAGACATTAATACAATTATAGTTATTTATAATTTAGGTAAACTGTTCTCGTGAATCTATAGTTTCAAATTAAAGATACTAAAGGTCATAAATAGTCCTTGCTTTAGGTTTCTCCTTTCTCATTTTTTTATACCTCCACTCATTATATGTTTCAGAGAACATAGGCACAAAATTTTCTTCGGGACCTGGAGCGGGGGCAAAAATAAGGTTACCCTCAGGATCAATTAAATAATAGGTTGGAAATGCTTTTATATCATAATCGAGCAAAACTTTTGCATTTTGAGAGAAATGCAGGAAGGTCCACTTATATTTATGTTCCTTTATAAATTCAGAAGCTTTATCCGGATCCTCATCTGTTAATATGGTTACAATTACCATATCCTTTTTAAACATCTCGGCAAACTGCTGTAATATCTGAAAGTCTTTTTTACATGCGTAATTTTCAGTATTTGCAAAATTCAGGTAAATAAATTTCCCTTCAAAATCTTTTAATTCACGAGTCTTCCCCGATAAAGTTGACAATGAAAATGATGGAGCCAAAAGCCCTACTCTTAACTTTGTAAACTTTAGAAAAATATCTCCGGCAATTTCTTTGTTAATCTCACCTTCACACTCTTCCGACGCACGCTTCATCAAAGTAATTATCTTTTCTTTATTGTAATTACCAGAATAAAAGCCATCATATAAACCTTTAATAACCACCAGTTCGGTAAGCGTTCTATTGTAAAAAAGTGAATCCTTACCAAATGCAATTGCTAAACTATCAAAGGACTCAACCTTAGGCCATAGTTCTTTTACATTTTCACCTTCTTTTGAATTAAAATAAGAGTAAAAGAAATTAGAAAAAACCTGATTAAAAGCCTCCCAGTAAGGATCTAAAGAATATTGTACCGGCACATGACTAAAGTTGTCATTAATAAGTCTTCTTTGATCGTTCGAATAAATAAAATTCTTCAGGTTAATATAACTGTACGACTTGTATTTTTGAAACCAACTATCTTTTGATGCTGGAAACTCCTCTTCAGATTCATCGATAATTTTATACGCCAGCTTCTTATTATTCGTTAAAACAATCTTTTTTATTTCATCAGCAAACCGCTCATTATAATACAGGTCAAAGTTTTTAACGTTCTTATTTAAATCAATCCCATTATCATTTTTCACTCCTAAAAGTACAGGCTCAGGAATAAAAAACGGATTCATTTTATTTTCCTCCTTCATAGGCTTATAAGGAGGCAATTCTATATTATATTTTTGACCGGGTTCTACAAGCAAATAACCTTGCATTTCACCAAGACTGATATATATTTTTGTTACATCATCCACAAAAAATGAGGTAATAAAATCTCCATTCTTATTAACTCTAAAAGTTCTAAGATCTTTATAGCCTCTTGTAATGTAGTTACTTTGGCGCTGTACAGTAAGATTCATGTTTGCATATTCAACAGCTTTGCCATAAATAGTTACACTATCTACCCTCTCTGCCTGAACCCACTGTGCAATTATTAAAACAAATATGAGCAAACAATACCTCATTACTTAGTTTTGCAGATTATAGTTAGCCATTTTTTCCTGAATCTTTTTCGGGATAAATTTACTTGGATCACCTTTATGCTTTATAATATCTCTAACAATTGATGAGTTAACAGGCGTATGCTCTGGAGTTGTAAGCAAAAACACAGACTCAATACCTGTCATAGCCTTATTTACCTGGGCAATAGCTCTTTCATATTCAAAATCCGCAGCAGTACGAATTCCTCTTAAAATATATTGAGCATCACATGCTTTAGCAAAATCTACAGTTAGGCCTTCATATTTCCCAACCTTAACTTTAGGTTCGTGATTAAACAAATATTGAATCCACTCAACTCTTGTATCAACAGGATAAAAATCTTTTTTACTGGAGTTATAACCTACACCGATAACAATCTCGTCAAATAAATCAACAGCTCTAATAACTATATTTTCATGACCTATCGTAAAGGGATCAAAAGATCCGGGAAATATTGCAACACGTTTCATTCGCTCTTTTCTTGTATAATTTTATAAAGAATATTTTATCCGGGCTTAAAGTTGTAAAAATACTTTCAGCACACAAAATTCAACCTACCAAAACTTTATTTTTAAGGTTGCAAAAAATGACATACGCAGTAATATTAAACCATGCTTAAACCTACTGATATTAGTATCTCCGTACTTTCGTTCTTTATATCTTATTGGCAAATCAATTATTTTAAGATTTAATTTATAGGCTCCAAATAAAAGATCAAAATCTCCAAAAGGATCAAACTCACCAAAAAACTTCCTGTTTGCAGCCAACTTCTCGTAATCTTTCCTGAACATTACTTTTGTGCCGCACAATGTATCTTTAATAGGACGCTCAAGTATATAACTAAAAAACTTACTGAAAAAATGATTTCCAATTGTATTTAAAGGACGCATTGCATTTTTTTCCATTGGATACACCAATCTAACACCATTAATAAACTCTCCTTTACCTGTTGTAATAGCATTATAAAATTTAGGTAAATCCTCAGGTGGTACTGTTAAGTCGGCATCTAAAATCATAAGGATATCGCATGTTGCAGCACAAAAACCTTTACGAACAGCATCGCCCTTACCCTTACCATCCTGTTGCATTATTTTTATATCATAAACTCCAGAATATTTTTCCTGCACTTTTTGAATAGCATCCCAGGTATCATCCGTAGAGTTACCTTCAACAAAAATGATCTCAGTGTGCTTTCCTAACTGTGGTATTCGCTGAACAGCCTGCTCAATATTACCGCTTTCATTTCGGGCAGGAATAATTACTGAAGTTGAGAATCTATTATCTACCTGCTCATTTGTTAATGTACATGGAATTGGCCTTGCAAAAATAAATTGATTCAGACCTAAACTATTTATTAAAGGCAAGCGACTAAAAAATCTATTCAAAAATGCTGAAACTAAAGGAATATTGTATGGAAACAACATACTCCTATTCGCCTTATAAGTCTCAAAACCGGCCAAATACAATAGGTTCTGAATATCCTGACTCGACAACCAATTCTGCTGTGGAGATTTCTTTTTAACACCTATCAATTCAGCAAATCTAATTACTGGCTCCCACATTCTGTTATATGAAGTAACAATCAGTCGTGTTTTTTCGTGAACCACATTCTGAAGCTGATTAAAGGCCTGTTCAATATCTGGTAACAATCCAATTAAGTTAGACATTACAACTACATCAAATTTAGATTGAAGAGTAATATCTTCTGCTGGCATTTCATAAAACGAAATATCCTTAAATTGCTCTTTGGCCAAACGAATCATAGCCGAAGAGAAATCTATACCGGTTTTTTCTTTAGCATTAATTTCATTTAACAAATCGCCACTACCACAACCTATCTCAAGGACTTTACTTTCTGGATGTATAAAATAATTACAATATTTTGAAATTGAATTCCAATAATAAGAACGTCTTTTTCTGTATTTTATCCACTTAGGTGCAAACTGCTCCCAATATTCTTTTATCTCAGAACTATATAATTGCATAATTTATTTATTACCCTCTTCTACAATATTATCTACAGGATTATTCAATTGAGAATAATCAATTTCAAACAGATAGCAGGGTTCTTTACCCCCAAACTGCTTAACCAAACGAAACATTCTTGGATAATCTTTCACTACTACTGACATATACCTTTTAATGGTATTAATTGTTTGCCCTGTAAATACATTAGGATTCTTTCTTAAACTGGCAACGATGATGTGTGTCACATTTTTCTCCTGTAAATTTCGGACTAAGTCATATGCAGAACCTTCCGGTATGCGATAAACGCCATAAAACTTACGTCCCTTACCATAAATACGTGCGATATTTGGTTTTCTACATGCAACATAAGTATCATTTTCAGATAAGTTTTTATCCACATAATCGATCATCTGTAAGTAACTTATCCAATCAGGAGTAAATCCGGCAAACTTATCTCCATGTATATTTTTGGATAAGGTTTTAAGATCGATTGTTTTAACATCTTTTGAAACTGCCAATCCTAAGGATATAATCAATACTGCAATAAAAAAACGCCTAACTAAAACTACATTCCTGGCCTTCGCAATTTGAATTACAGTAGAAACCAGAAAAACAATCATTAAAGGTACAAAAGGGATAATTAATCGATATTGATCCCACAATTTCTGTAAAGAGAAAAAAGTGATACCGAGCATGATTGCCAGGTAAACCGAAGTAAAAAAAAGATGCTTATTTTTTTTAGGAAACCAAAAGAAGCCTAATAAAAATAGCACATACAAAGCAATTGTTACAATGGGATTAATCGTATTTTTTTGAGCTGATTTAAATCCTAAAACCCGCACAAAATGCTTTGACAAATATAAATTTGAGTTATCCTTAAATCGCTGAATAAATCCTTGAAAATCTTCTTTACCCTGGCTTTTATCGTAAGGATGCTTATTTAGTAATTGAGAAGTTTGCTCACTTGATTGAGCCGGCAAATCCCAAATTAAACTCTTTAGCCCTAAAAACAAAGTAATCAAAAAGGCAAATCCCAGAATTACAAATAGTGCCTTTTTATAGCTTTTGTTAACAACAAAAAAAACTAACACTGCCAATACTGAACCAAAACCTATAGTTCTTGTAATAAACATCAATGTTGCAAACAGCGCTATTGGTAATACCAATTTAATTTCATCTTTAATACTTAATTGAGTATCATCTTGTTCTTTATCAATTATTTTAAAAACATAAATAAAAAAAGCACTTTGAAGCAACATATAAAATGCCTCAGAAAACGTTTGACTTGAAAAGAATAAGAAATACTGACTTATACTTAATATACCTAATGCATAGAATAAACTAACATATGAAACCCGATCTTTAAACGCTTTATAAAACAACACCACAGCTCCTAAAAGAAAGAGGAACGAAGTTAGTTTTAATACAATAAGATTCATTCCGAACAAACCTACGAACAATGATAAAACCATTGGATATAAAGGTCCCTGATAGGTTGGAAACTTACCTGATTCCCAAAAGTTAATAGCTCTTGTAATGTAAGTAGAATCATCCCCGGATATACTTACCCTTGCATTGAAATACAAAAAACTAAAAATTACAAATACACCTGCAAATATGTAAAAAATTAAAGCCGACCGATCTCTTAGCCAGCTTTCTATCTTTTCATCAAATAATACTTTATCAACTTTTGGTTTATTATCTACCATTTATTAAATATTTAATCTATTTCTTTCTTTCGATACGCATTTACGAATAAAATATTGCCCATACCTTCGTATTTAGCAAAACTATCAATTCCTTTTTTAATATCTTCTGATGAAAATCCTAAAATTGTCAAATCAGCATCATGACTTTGTTTCTTTACAATTTCCTCCTTACTATCTCCTTCATTAAATGTTATAATCTGAACATTTCCTGGCACAATTGGCAATCGCCCACATTTAATTCTATCCAGCCATTTCTTCCTTTCTTCTTTAGATTCCTGAGCAGGAGTAAGAGAAAATATTTTTATAAATCCTTTCTTCCAATCCGGATGACCTAAAATAATGTATGCCAAAAGCACCATCAAATTTGCATTATGAAAATCATGACGACCAATCCAAATATGTATTTCTTTTTTATACCCAAATCCCTTTAATGAAGTATTAAGAAAGCACACATCCATTTTACAGGAATCATATAAAATATAATTATCAAGTGCATTCTTTAGGGACTCAGGTTTATCGCTAGGAAATTCAAACAATATAAGATTACTTCCCTTACCTGAAATACCTGAAAGTTGAATTACTTGTGCAATCGCAGATGTATATGACGGACTAATAACTGTATCAATATAAACCCTTGTATTACTCCCCTTTGCTCTCGATATTAATCGTTCAAGCGTTTTTTTAGACTGATGATGGGTTTGACTATTCAGAAAACCTTCAACATAATGAATGTAAGTTCCAAAACCATATTTATGAGATAGCCATCCTAACAAATCAAAAGCACTTTGCCTTTCAAATGAATCAGCACTTACACATACAGCAAAAGGTCTCCAATAATATTCTTGCTCTTCTTTATTTGCTCGCTGAACAAAAATCTGGATTTGTCGGCTCAACTGAAAAATTACACCTTTAAACAATTTCTCCAATCCTCTCTTCTCTGGTCTATACTTACTAATAATCAAATAAATGACACCCATTATCAACATCGATATCAATGCATAGGTAAGATTCATCTTAAACATTAACCAGAAAGATAAAACAGCCCCGGCAATTGAGTAATACCATTTATTATGCTTAAAAGTAGGGCGATAAGATGGATCTGCAGCAAAATGTTCCAGAAAGCTTATTAAACATATGGCTCCATAAGTAACCATAAAAAACATGGAAATGATTTGAGCTACAAAGTTTACGTCGCCGATAATAACAAATACATAGGCAATTGCGATAGTAACTAAGGTACCATTTACAGGATCATTATCCTTTACCTTTCCTTTTGACAACCATTTATTGATATGAGGATAAGGTAAAATTTTATCAAAGCCAATTGCTTGCAATGTTCTTGGGGCAACCAAAATAGACCCAATAGCAGAGGAAAGAGTTGCAGCAGCCAAACCAATCGGAATAATTGGCCCCCAGATAGCAATCTTTTGCATAATCAACTGATCACTTGCCAATTCTTCAGGTGAGGCTGAAATGGTTAACTTATACGCTATTGCCACATAAACCAACATCCCTATCAATGTAGCCCACAACGTACCTCTTGGAATAGACTTTTTAGGATCCTTTAAATCTCCTGACAACCCTAAGCCTGCAGCAATACCTGTAAACGCAGGGAAAATTATTGTAAATACATAAAAAAAACTCTCCGCATTATCTGCAGATTCATTTAAAAAGAAGAATGTGTTTTCAGAGGTTGGGGTTCCCATAAAAAACAAAACAATAGAGAGAAACAATACTCCCACTACCACATACAAAGCCTTCATTCCAATATTAGCCCCTCTGATAACAACGATTACACTCAAGAGAGTCATCATTACCAAAGTCACTATTTTTTTAAAGTTCGCAGGTTCTATATCATATGGAATCAATGGTAATACTGCATCAAAAGCTTCCCCAAATGCAATAATATAAAATGCCACACTAATAGCCTGTGATAAATAAAGAGCAATTCCAATTGCGCCACCTATATTTAAACCAAAAGATCTGGAAATAATATAATATGCTCCTCCGCCTTCAACTTTTTGATTAGTGGCAATCTCGGCAACAGCTAATGCAGTAGGTATAGTAACTAAATGTCCGATAACAATAATTGCCAACACGCCTAAGAATCCTACATTACCTACAGCCCAACCAAATCTTAGAAATAAAATAGCTCCTAAAATTGTTGAGATAGCCGTCATAAAAACCGGCATCGAACCGAATGTAGCATTTGGATTTGTAATTGCTTTTTGCATAACTGCTTTTTTGGAATCCTTATTCAAAAATAGGAAAAAAATAATAAGTGAAATATCTTAAATAAGTTGCTTAATAACATGAGATAATTCATATACACCAATCTTGACCAATTCTTTAAAAATGTTTATCTTGCAAGTATTCTTAATAGGTTTAGATTACACAGAAATCTTTGAGGAAGCCGGAAAAATAGGGGTGTTTTTCCGGCTTTTTTAATGCTCATTACCAAACAAATAGAAAAATCGCTCTTCTTCATCTTTTTTTTTATTTTTGTCGAAACCCAATTTAAGAATCATGAATACATTAACACCATTATCAAATTCCAAACAAATCTTGTTAGGAGTACAATTTTTATTCGTTGCATTTGGAGCAACAGTACTCGTTCCTCTTTTAGTAGGAATAAATCCATCCATTGCTTTACTATCGGCAGGTATTGGAACACTGATTTTTCATTTAATCACCAAAGGTAAAGTTCCTGTGTTTTTAGGTAGTAGTTTTGCTTTTATCGCCCCAATAACAAAAGCTACAGAGAAATTTGGATTTGCAGGAACCTTATCAGGTATAATTGCAGTAGGAATAGTGTACTCCTTAGTTTCTTTTTTAATAAAACTTAAAGGAGTAAACTTCATAAAAAAAATATTTCCTTCAATAGTTGTTGGCCCTGTGATCATGGTTATTGGTCTTTCGTTAGCTTCAACAGCTGTAGATATGGCAAAAACAAACTGGATCATTGCAGGAACATCATTACTTTCTGCCATCATTGCAGTTGTTTACTTTAAAGGGATAATAAAACTCATACCTGTATTCATTGGAATCATCGTAGGCTATCTATTATCATTTGCAATGGGAGAAATAGATTTTACTCCCATTAAAGAGGCAGCATGGCTTCAATTACCAGATGTTACACTACCTTCTTTTAGTTGGGAAGCTGTTTTATTTATGATTCCGGTGGCAATTGCTCCTTTAATTGAACATGTAGGAGATATATATGCCATTGGAGCAGTTGCAGAAAAAGATTTTATGAAAGAACCTGGCCTAAACAGAACCATGCTTGGAGATGGTATTGCAACAAGTTTTGCTGGATTAATCGGAAGTGTTCCTAACACAACATATTCGGAAGTTACTGGAGCAATAGAGCTAACAAAAGTAACTAATCCCAGAGTTCTAAGGATTTCAGCAATTACGGCAATCATATTCTCTTTAATTGGAAAAGTAAGTGGATTCTTAAAATCAATTCCAACGGAAGTATTGGGAGGAATTATGCTTTTATTATTTGGCATGATCGCCAGCGTTGGAATAAAAACCCTGATTGAATCCAGATCTGATTTTCATAAAACCAGAAATCTTGTTATTGTGTCTATTATTCTTACGATTGGAATTGGAAAGGCATCAATTGATTTCGGTTCATTTTCATTGTCCGGCATAGGACTGGCGTCTGTAGTTGGAGTAATATTAAACTTAATTTTACCTGGAAAATCAAAAGAAGTTCACATTGAACACACCACAGAAGAAAACTAATAATTCTCCCCTCTTAATTATTTTTTAGGAGGGGATTATTTTTCTTTTAGATCATCTAAATCCCTAATTGGCCTTATCCAAATATCAAGAAATTTCCCTTCTTTAAGCAGCTGTTTTTTAATGATCAGTGACGATTTATATCCATCAAACTCACCAAAAATATATCTTGTAAAACCATCAACACATTTTACCTCCTGAACATTATTAATGCCTCTTTTTGAAAAGAAACCAAGATCCTTAAGCGGACCTTTCTCTAAAGCCATTAATTGAATCGTATAACCTTGTCTTGTACTTGGTATAAATTTTTCTACAGATTTTGATTTAACAACCAGCCTATTTTTCTCTATATCTATAGGTTTCTGTATAGTTGATTGTTTCTTATCAACTACTACATCTTTAAATACCGGTGCATTTTTTTCTTTAACAGCCAATTGTTTTACATTGATATTTGTATCTGAATCCAGAGCTTTGACATTATCTTTACTACTAACAATTTCAACATGCTGAATCTTTTCAAGAGGAGCATCCATTACAACATCCTTAAACTCTATTGTATGTCTCTTTTCTTGATAGTTCATCTCAGGAGTTACATTAACATAGCCCACTTCTTTTTTATCCTCAGCAGAGTTTGTCTGCTCAATTTCATATTCGTACCCTACTTCAAGAAACAACATATATTTTCCATTTGTTGGATTTGGTCTATAATCACCAACAAGTCTCTTATCCTTCCTCCTGGTAACTAGAACCCTGACATCTTTCATATTATCACCAAACACTTCATCTATTTGTCCCTCAACAACAGCTAATTCTGTATTGTCATCAGAATCAAAAATTACCTGGTAAATATCAGAACCACCATAATTATCCTCAAACTTCGATGAAGCATAATAGGCACGACTTTTATTCACCGTTGGTACAAAAAAGAAATCATCATCCGGTGTATTAATAGGATATCCAAGATTTACAGGTCTGCTCCATGTAGAATCCGGATTCATTTGTGCATAAAATACATCCAGACGTCCCATAGAATTATGCCCTTCCGATGAAAAATACAATGTCCTTCCATCGTAATGAATCATAGGGGTTTCTTCATCATACTCAGTATTGATATTTGGTCCAAGGTTTTTAGGCTTTCCCCATGTTCCATCAGGATTCTTTTTAGCCATATAAATATCTAATCCGCCTAGTCCGCCTTCTCTATCGCTTGTAAAGAACAAGGTACTCTTGTCTGCAGATAAAGATCCGTGTGTTTCCTGAGCAAAACTATTTATTGGGTAAGGTAGTTTTTCTGGCTCAGACCATTTTTTACCGTCAAAATGACTTATGTATAAACTCTTTCCATGAGTATCATTCCTGAATAAAATCATATCATCACCATCAGGAGAAAGTGATGCAGCTGCTTCGTGCTCATTTTGTTTAAAAAATACTTTTAATAATCTGGCTCCTTCCCAGTTTTTCGCAGACAAAGGAACGGAATAAATTTTTTCGGCATATTGGCCATCCGGAAGCAGAGATAACTTTGTCCAATTTCTTCGTGAAGTAAAAAACAATTCATTTTCACTAACACAAATCAACGGGCTATGATCATCATACTTTGAATTAACTTCCGGACCCATATTCTCAACTTTAATATCTATTGGATGCTGGATAAAGAAATTAGCATTATGACAGATCTGAATTTCATATTCCACCTCTTTCATCATTAAGGTGTCTTCTTCAGGAATATTAACTAATAGGTTTTCATATATTTCAATAGCCTTTAACGGTTTTAATAAAACCTGATAGGCTTTTCCTATTGACATACCAAACTCTCTTCCAAAATATCCTTTTCTCTGATCCTCAGTTAAAATACCCATTCCCTTATTAAGATAAATAACTGCAGAATCTGCACCATCAGAAGTATTTAGATAACACAATCCTACATTAAACAAAGCGTCTAAGTTTTTAGGATCATCTAATAAAAGAACTTTTAAATTACTTATGGCATCTTTATAATTACCTTCATCAGCAAGGCTCATTGCCCTTTTAAACAACTTTGCACTACGAGAATCTGATTTGTTCTGTGAGTAGACACCCAAAACAATTAAGCAAAGCAAAAAAACTACTATAAAAGGCCTATATTTTCCCATTTTTTGCGTTTATTTTCCCAAACGACTGATATTAAATGCAATATAGTAACTTTCCTGCGTTTATAATACTGCAAGTCTAATGAAGGAGTTCTTATAAATCGATTATTTACTAGCATCAATGCACCGTTACGATACTACAAACAAGAAAATACGATTACATTAAACTCATTTATTGCAACTTACAATTTTTCCAATAAATGGAAACGTTTTATAAGTAATGGATAAATAAAGTTATTGAGTACCTATGAAACACTGTCTTTTAAAACAAATCCAACTGTTGGAACATTCTCAATGATAATTTCCGAATCGCTTTTTAAGTATTTACGCAACTTGGCTATAAAAACATCAAGACTTCTACTATTAAAATAATCATTATCTCCCCAAAGAGAGTTTAAAATATCGTCTCTTTTAACTAACTCATTTTTGGAAACTGCCAACATCCTTAAAACCTCATTTTCTTTATATGTTAATCGTTTCTCATCTTCTTCCTTTTTTAATAACTGGTTTTTATAATCAAATTTAAATGAACCAATATTAAAAATATCATGACATACTCCCTGATCAAAGCTATTATCACATCTTGCCATTATAGCCTTAATCCGACAAAGCAATTCATCTTCATCAAATGGCTTAACAATATAATCATCAACACCAATATTAAAACCTTTAATTTTATCTTCTTTTAAAGTTTTTGCTGTTAAAAAAACAATTGGTACAGACTTATCTTTTTCTCTGATTTTTTCAGCAATAGAAAAGCCATCTAAACCGGGAAGCATCACATCAAGAATACAAAAATCAAAAGTATAATTATTAAAAGCATTTAATCCCTGAATCCCATCTTTATAAAGTTTAACATCAAAGTTATTTGACTCAAGAAATTCAACCAGTAAGAAACCCATTGTCGTATCATCTTCTACCAGAAGTATTTTCTTTACTTCACTACTCATACCTCATTAACTTTTAATGTAATAACAAACGAACTCCCCTTACCCAACTCACTTTTTATTTTAATGTTCCCTTTTAAATTCTTAATAACCTTCTTAACAAAATTCAAACCTAAGCCAAAACCCTTTATATCATGCACATTACCTGTAGAAACGCGATAGTACTTTTCAAAAACTTTATCTTGTTCTGATTTAGAAATACCTATACCATTATCTTTAACAACAACATATAATTTATTGTTTTTATTATAGGTTTCAATATTAACACGCGGCACTTCCTTTGTGTATTTTATTGCGTTATCAATTAAATTTAAAAATGAATGTTTAAGATAAATCTTATCTCCTTTAATCATAAAGTTATTCGCCTTTAAATCTATACTAATCTGCCCTTGTTTTTCTGTGATAATAGACCTATATGATTCAATACATTCTGTTATTATTTCGTGAACATTCATCAATTCATTAGAACCGGCTTCCACTGACAATCCTACAACATCTAAAATATCCGTTACATGTTGACTCAACTTGGAATTTTCATCCTGAATTAACTGTGTATATTGTTTTATTTTTCCTCCATTCTCATGGCCAGATACCACTTGCTTTTTAATTAGTCCCGACGCAAACTGGATATTTGCCAATGGAGTTTGAAACTCATGAACCATATTATCGATAAAATCTTTTGTATTAACAAGAATCAATTGCTCTTTAGCAAATAATCGATACACTATAACAAACGAAATTAATACAAATAAGATTGCTCCTATGGATAAATAAAATAAAGCCCCTATTTGTGCAATAATAAATTTACTTTGATCAGGAAACTCAATTTGCAGTTTGATTCCATTTTGAGCTAACAAACCATTTAAGGATTGCTCATAACAAGAAATACAAATATTATCCTTTAAACTGTCATTTTCATTTACAAACTCAAATCTATAATCCAATTGTATTTTATGAATATATAAATTAGATTGTATAATACTATCTACTTTCTGGAAATTAATATATTGAACATCACTTGAACATTTGTTGCCGCAGACATAATTATGCATATTATTACATTGATTAGCCTCTCTGGCTATTTCATTCCTGGCTTCTCTTAATGCTAATACTACTCTATGATTAAAATGCTTTTCTTCAAGTTTTGCAGAACGCACTAAAAAGAGAACCTGAATTATAATTAAACTCAATAAAACAATAAAAGTAATTATCGCCAACCACTCCAATCTAACTTTTTTCTTTATCATCAAAACAATTAATTAATCTTTTACGTTACTATTTTTAAGCCAGACACAAAAGTAGCAATAAAAAGGAATGCAGAGATTTAATTAACAAGTCATTAACACGCATTAACAAGATAATAACAACAATATTTATATAATCATATCATATTTGTAAAAGACATCATATTAATAAATTTAAATATTATAGAATTATGAAAAAATCAATAGCTGTATCATTCCTATTTTTATTCATGATAGCAATAGCTTCTCCAGTAGTAGCATCTGAAAATATTCAAGAACCACAAAAAACAGAAAAGAAGTGCTGTTCTAAAGAAGAGAAAAAAGAATGCTGTAAAAAAGAAAAAGAGTGTTGCTCAAAAGATAAAAAAAGCGAATGTTCTAAAGCGAAAACAGAAAGCGAAAAAAAGTAAAAATAGAATTAGAATATAAGAAGCTGCATACTTTAGTTAGTATGCAGCTTCTTTATTTTATACCACCCTTGCAATAACAAATTAATTCATTCAACAATATTATTCATTTTATTCATAAAATATTTTCATTTTATAACGTTTATTAACTATCTAAAAACAAAATTGGCACATCATATAGATCACATTTAACCAATTAATCTTAATTTTGTTGGTATATAACAAAAGGTAATTGTTTACTATTTGTTAATAGTACAAAATACAGTGATTTACTTTCACCTCTTATTACCGTTTTAGAGACACAACTATGCTTAAACAAAGTTTACAACAAAAACTACTTCAAAAATTATCACCGATGCAAATTCAGGTGATAAAGCTATTGGAAATTCCAGCAGCTCAATTGGAGCAGAGAATAAAGAAGGAAATTGAGGAGAATCCGGTTTTAGAGCTTGATGGGGAAGGCAGATCTAATGAAGATATGGATGAACCTCAGGTAAAAGAAACTGAGGTAGAGAAAGACGAGTTGTCAATTGATGAATACATTCAAAACGAAGATATTCCTGCATATAAATTACAGGCACGTAACTTTTCGAAAGACGACAAACACGAAGATATTCCATTCTCTGAAGGAACAACCTTTCACGAATTTTTAACTGATCAATTAGGACTTAGAATATTAGATGAACGTCAGCGCTTAATGGCTGAACACATTGTTGGAAACATTGATGAAGACGGTTACTTAAGACGTGAAATTGATGAGATAATTGATGATATTGCTTTTAGTCAAAACGTAGAATATGATGAAAAGGAAGCTCTCGATATTTTAGAGATTGTTCAGGATTTTGATCCACCAGGAGTTGGAGCAAGAGACTTACAAGAGTGTTTATTGCTACAGCTTGACAAAAAAGACAGATCTTGTCCAACAATAGAAAATGCCTATAATATTATCAAGCATCATTTTGAAGAATTTACAAAAAAGCATTACGAAAAGATTACAAAAAGACTCCATCTTGAAGAAGAGGAAGTAAAAGATGCATTGGAAGAAATCCTTAAGCTGAATCCTAAGCCAGGAAGCTCATACAGTAATCCAATGACCAAAACTGTTCAACATATTATTCCTGATTTTATTTTAGAAATTAAAAACGGAAAATTTGAATTATCACTGAATAACAGAAATGTTCCGGAACTAAGAATTAGTCAGACATATGCAAACATGTTAGAAGATTATGCTGGAAATAAAAAGAATCAAACAAGAGATAAAAAAGACGCTGTAATTTTTGTAAAACAAAAGTTAGATTCTGCTAAATGGTTTATTGATGCAATAAAACAAAGGCAAAATACTTTGTTAAACACCATGCAGGCCATTCTTGACTATCAAAAGGAATACTTTGAAGAAGGAGACGAAACCAAGCTCAAACCAATGATACTAAAGGACATAGCTGAAGTTACCAATTTAGATATTTCTACAATTTCCAGGGTCTCAAACAGTAAATATATTCAAACTCATTTTGGAATATTTTCTTTAAAATCTTTCTTTTCAGAAGGTATGCAAACTGATTCAGGTGAAGAAGTATCCACAAGGGAAATTAAAAAGATTCTTTCTGATTGCATTGAAAATGAAGACAAGAGAAAACCTCTAACTGACGATAAATTATCTCAGATTTTAAAGGAAAAATCATACAATATTGCAAGAAGGACCGTAGCTAAATACAGAGAGCAATTAAATATACCAGTTGCGAGGCTTAGAAAAGAACTTTAGTTATAATTATTGAAAACATATTTTCTTAATGATAAAAAAGATTGCCACAATCATATCAACATTGCTCCACCCAATGCTGATGCCTACACTGGGAATATTGGTTATTTTCAGCACTCAAAGTCACATTACTTTTTTGCCGTATGAATACCGTAGATTGGTGACTATTATAGTGTTGATAAGCACCTGTATACTCCCATTAAGTGTTATTCCGCTATTTATACAAACTAAAGTTATTAAATCAATACAGATGGACTCCTCCAGAGAAAGGATTATTCCATTATTGGTTACTGGAATATTTTTTATGATTGGCTATTATTTCTTAAAGAAGTTCCAGCTTCCAGCTTTCATACCTTTATTTTTCCTTGGAACATTAGTAGCATTAATTATTTCGTTATCAATCTCTTTCTTTTGGAAAATCAGCATTCATATGGTGGGAATAGGAGGAGTATTAGGAGCACTAATAGCAATCTCTACAAAATACGGAGTTAATACCAACATGTGGCTTTTACTTGGAATTGGTATTTCTGGTCTACTGGCTAGTTGTCGTTTAGCATTAGATGCTCACAATCTTAAACAAGTATATTCCGGATTTTTTATTGGAATGCTATCTATACTTTCAATTGCAATGCTTTAAAACTCTATATACCAACAGTATAGATTAAACACCAAACTATTATATGGAGATTAAACACAATAGCCATCGTTTTAAAATCAAAAACAATGGCTATTCAGATAACACATTAATCCAGCACAAAAAAGTTTGAATAAGCAATTATAACATCATACCTACCATAAGAAAATGCTGCAGGTTCACCATTTACCAAGGCTTTAAACTCAAAAACACCAGATAATATAACTCCTTTATTAACTTCATCTACAAATAAATTTTGAGCTTTTGCAAACTCAAATTGTCCACTCAATATCTCCAAATTTTTCAAAACTCCATCTTCTTCAATGGTAACTTCTACATTTGAACCTTCGAGATCTATGACTTTACCATCTAAATTCAATAAATCATATTCATCTTCAGGTAAGAAATCATTTAAAATAAAGGATATCTCATAATCAGTATAATAATCCTTTTCTCCTTTAAAAATAAATGAGGTTTCTCCGTTTTCAACAATTACAGTTAGGGGATATTCATCATCATTATTTGTAATATTCATTCTATCATATCTAACTCCAAAAGTATTATATCCATATTCTGAATAAATTGGCAACCCAGGGACTTCTGGATCTTCTATAAAAACAGATTCTTCAAGATAAAGATCATCGCTTGAACAGGAATACAAAAAAGACAATACAAACGCAAAAAATATATATTTTATTTTCATTTCTTTCTATTATTTGAATGGTAATAAAAGGTTTAGCTGAAAATTAAATCCCACTTCTGAGGTTGTAATACAACTAGGATCATTAGACAATATAAAAGTTGGACCTAACTCTAAACAAACAATTGGACCACCTAAATTACCAAGCTTCATCCCTCCTTTAAACGAAAATGTAGTATACAATGATGCTGGATCTCCAAATAAAGACTCAACTGTTTTATCATATTTATTCATGGAAGAATTCACAAAATCAGTTTCAATATTGTGACAAAGAAGTAAATTAAAGTCCACTTGTGATTGAATGTATAAATTAACAAAATGATCAGCCAATGGTGTATATTTAAATCCAACAGGAATACCTACATAATTGGCACTCTGATCAAATCCTTTAACGCGAACATATTCTACACCTTGTTCACTTTGACTCACATTGATTAGCATAAAATTGGAAGAACCATAATCGTCTGCATCCATTCCTGATTGAACATTTAAATATTGCAGACCTGAAAAAACAGATAATCTATTATCCAGAAATCTTCGTTCAACCTTAAGTCCTATATTCCACGAATAAAAGGTACCTTCAACATAATCAAAGTAATAATCATCCCATACTTCATTTTCTTTTCTTATAAAATCAAAGGTTTTTAATTCTGTATCCAGATGCGGAGTTATCCCGGTATATATCCCCCAGGACCAATTACTTTCAGTTTTCTGTTCTTGCGCATTAACAGAATAGGAATGCAAAAACAGATGAAGTGCCATTAAGACAAAAGAAATTCTCTTCATTATTTAAAATTAAGTTTGTTGATTACTCATATCGCAATCAAATATATAAACATTCTGAAACATAGAGTATATTTAAATTGAATAGTTGCGTCAAAAATTCGTTAAGTAAGTATTTTCTTCATATTGATTAATACTTATAAAAAAGATCTTTCCCTAAAAATTGTCACTTCATTATTACTCCCCATGGTTATTTAGTATTAAAATGTTATTATTTTTACACTCTATTAGCACTTATGATGAAAGTGAAAATTTTAATTTCTCTTATTTATGGATTACTCATTAGTTGACTTATTAAAATTAATTGGAGCAGTAGGGTTATTTCTTTATGGAATGAAACTAATGAGTGAGGCCTTGCAGAAAGTTGCAGGCTCTAAGATGAGAAGCATTTTCGCAGCAATGACACGTAATCGATTTTTAGGTGTACTTACAGGATTATTGGTTTCTGCAACCATACAATCATCAAGTGCTACAATTTTAATGGTTGTTAGTTTTGTGAATGCAGGTCTAGTTTCTCTCGTTGAGTCAATAGGCGTAATCATGGGAGCCAACGTAGGAACAACCATAACAGGCTGGCTTATTTCGTTATTCGGATTCAGATTTAACTTTACAGAATATGCACTTCCTTTAATGGCTGTTGGTTTTCCTTTGGTATTCTCTAAAATCCAAAGGCATAAATCATGGGGTGAAGCTATTATTGGTTTTTCAATTCTATTTGTAAGTTTAGATTTTATTAAATCAACATTCCCTGATATTAATAGCAATCCAGAGCTATTAAGCTTCTTATCTGATTATACCAATTTAGGATTTGCATCTGTTCTTCTTTTTGTAATTATAGGAAGTTTACTAACATTAATAGTTCAGTCTAGTGGTGCTACAATGGCGATCACATTTGTGATGTGCACACAAGGATGGATACCTTTTCAGTTAGGAGCTGCAATGATTTTAGGTGAAAACATTGGAACAACCATTACACCAAACATCGCTGCTACAATAGGTAATATTTCGGCTAAAAGAACGGCCAGAGCACATTTATTCTTTAATCTGTTGGGCGTATTATGGATGCTTGCCATATTTACTCCATACACAGACTATGTAATGAATTGGATATCCAACTTCACCAAATTTTCAACAAACAATCCTCAGGCAATTATTCCTTTTGCTTTAGCCTTATTTCATACTTCATTTAACGTTTTAAACTTAATTTTCTTTATTGGATTTGTTCCATTAATTCACCGTGCTATCATTGAGCTAGTACCACATAAAGGAGAAGAAGGTGAGGAGTTTAAGCTAAAGTATATTACAACAGGAATGCTTTCAACATCGGAACTTTCTATTTTACAGGCAAAAAAAGAATTACAGTCTTTTGCACGCCATACAAATAAAATGTTGGCTTTTAACCAAAAGCTACTACACGAAGGTAATGAGAAGAAATTTAATCGTCTTTTTGCCAATATTGAAAAATATGAGTCTATAAGTGATGATGTTGAAGTAGAGATCGCTAATTATTTAGCCATGGTTTCTCAAGGAAAATTGAGCGAGCAAAGTCGTAAAAAGATCAGGGCTATGCTTAAACTAGTTAGTGATTTAGAGAGCATTGGTGACAGCAGTTTTACACTTGCACGAATTATTAATCGTATGCAAAAAAACAAAATTAAATTTTCCAGACAAATACTTGATAAACTTGATTTAATGTTTAATCTGGTGGAAAAGTCATTAGTAGTTATGAGAAACAATCTAAATACTGATGAGAAAAAATTAAACATTGACAATGCCTTTGAAATTGAAACACAAATCAATCAATATTGCGAACAACTAAAGTCAGAACACCTTGAAAGTATCAAAAACAAGGAATATACTTACGATACTGGAATTATATTTACTGATATATTTAATGAATGTGAAAAGATTGGAAATTATACCATCAACGTATCAAAGGCTTTAAATGAAAGCAAATAAAAAGGCTGCTCCATAGTTGTGAAACAGCCTATTATTTATATGATCAATTTCTCTATTTATTTCTAAATCTTCCTCCCAGATAAATATCTACCATATTTCCATCTTCATCTGAAACGGTAGCTTTATAATCACATTCACCATCTCCATAATCAAACCATGTAGTAACACTCTCTTCATTATACGTCTTCACAATTTCAATTACACCAGAAACCGGGAATCTACATGTTCTTTTACGATATAATGGCGTCGTAATATCTCTAACTACAGAATAGCCCTCTGAAGAAACTCCTGTAGACGAACCAGATACCAAAAACTCATCATCCCAAATATATCTTGGAGTATCCGCACCTACAATCATAGTTCTTATTTTACTTGCTTTTCTGGTCCATGATATATTTTCGGTAGTTTCAACAGTTATATCTACATCAATACTAAATTCCCAGTTTGAATCAACATTCAGACCCTCATTCTTAAACTTACGAGTACCATTAACTTTATTATCATTTACGTAGAAATCTTCAAATTCAACTGTTCTTTCTGAACCGGTTTCCCAATGCGGTCCTGTTTTAGTTACAATAACTTTTCCTCTTTTTAATCTTCCGTACCTATCTTCACAATTTTCTGTTCCATAGTCAAATGTAACAACAATCGGATATCCTCCTCCATCAGGTAAATCAATAGTTACAGTTGGACAACCAGTATCTTCTGATGTAGACTTCAACGAGGCGGTACTTCCTAATTCAGGATCCGATGCTAGAGATGAATCTAACTCATCAAAAACACTCTCTACAATATCATCTATGGCTGCACTTTGTTCTTCAACTTCTGTATCTGCAGTGGAATTATTGATACTACTATCATTCTTATCACAAGAACTAAATATGGCTACAAATAAAAATAAACCTGCAAAAATTAAACAATTTCTTTTCATAATATCTGACTTAAAATATTCATAATTATTAATTAATCTTTTATCATCTAGTTGATATCTTCTTTGATACCTTATTCGATAAAAGGTTTAATCAGAAATATTTTTTTTATTTTACCCACTTCATCCCAATACACTAACAAACTAATATCAAGTCAAATACACCATACACAACATTGAAAAAAATCACATTAATTTCTAAAGAAAAAAGGGACGTAAGCAAATCTACTTACGTCCCTTTAAAAATATCTTGTATTATTATAACAGGTAAAAACCTCTCATAACAATATGCTCTTATTTACTATTCCATTAGGAATTTATTAACGTTATCAGCAGCCTCTCTACCTTTTTGAATAGCTGTAACAACAAGACTGGCGCCATTATGTGAGTCCCCCGCAGCAAATACTTTATCAGTACTAGTTTGATAAGTTTGACTTACTTTAAGGTTACCTCTTTGATCCAGTTCTAAACCTAGTTCCTCAACTAATCCCTCATGAACACAATGAACAAATCCCATAGAAAGGAAAACTAAATCCACATCAATAATTCGCTCAGAACCGGCTTTTTCATTCAATTTCCAGGCTCCATTTTCATCTTTAGTCCACTCTACATCAACTAACTCTACTTTTTTTAATTTACCACCAGAACCAATAAATCTTTTAGTAGAAACGCTCCACATACGCTCACAACCTTCATCATGAGAAGAAGAAGTTTTAAGCACAGTTGGCCAGTAAGGCCATGGATTATTATCAGCTCTTTCAACCGGAGGCTTTGGTAAAATTTCGATCTGAGTTACACTTTTAGCTTTATGACGATTAGAAGTTCCAACACAGTCAGAACCTGTATCTCCACCACCAATAACTAAAACATTTTTACCTTTAGCATCAATACGCTCAATACCATCAAGTTTGTTTCCTCTGTTAACTCTATTCTGTTGCGTAAGAAATTCCATTGCAAAATGAACACCTTTTAATTCTCTACCCTCAACAGGTAGATCTCTTGGTTTCATTGCTCCAATAGCAAGAACAACTGCATCATAGTCCTTAAGAATCTTTTCGCCTTTAATATCGAATCCAACATAAGTATTATACTTAAATTCAATACCTTCCTGCTCAAAAATCTCAATTCTACGATCAATTACCTTTTTGTTTAGTTTAAAATCAGGAATACCGAAACGCAACAAACCACCAGCAGCCTCATCTTTTTCAAAAACAGTAACACTATGTCCCATTTGATTTAAAAGATCTGCAGCAGAAAGACCTGCAGGACCACCTCCAATGACAGCTACTTTTTTACCTGTTCTTACCTGAGGTACTCTTGGCTGAATATAACCTTCAGCAAAAGCTTTCTCAACAACAGAACATTCGTTTTCACGAATTGTAACTGCTTCTTTATGTATTGCTAAAACACATGATTTCTCACATGGATTTGGACAAATTCTTCCTGTAAATTCAGGGAAACTATTTGTTGAATGTAAAATATCACTAGCTAATTTCCATTCTCCTTTATAAACTGCGTCCTGCCATTCAGGAATTTTACTTCCTACCGGACAAGCCCAGTGACAAAAAGGGATACCACAGTCCATACATCTTGATGCCTGTAGGACACGATCCCCTTCGTTGAGCGTTTGTTCAACTTCACCATAATCATCAATACGCTCATTAATGGGACGGTAGCCACTATCTTTTCTTGCTACCTCTATAAAACCTCTTGGATTACCCATAATATTATATTTTTTTTGAAGAGACTGTCCAAAAACCGATACTCCGATGAGTATCGATTGGTTTTCGGACTTCCTTCTTTATTCAAAGACTTGATAATTAATTACTCATTTACATGAGGTGTATCCTCAGTTTCCTTAAGCTTTTGCTCAAGTTCACGAAGTTTTTCTTCCTGAAGCACCTTTTTGTATTCAAATGGAATTACTTTAATAAACTTAGGTAAATACTTATTCCAGTTTACCAAGATATCCTGAGCCTTTTCACTATTTGTATGTAACAAGTGTTTATGTAATAAGAATTGAAGCTCCTGAATGTCAGCAGCATCTTCTACAGGAGAAAGTTCAACCAATCCTTTATTACAGTAGTAATCAAAGTTACCTTCTTCATCAAGAACATAAGCAATACCACCACTCATACCTGCAGCAAAGTTTCTTCCGGTTTTACCGATAACAACAACTCTACCACCTGTCATATACTCACAACAGTGATCACCTACTCCTTCAACAACAGCTGCTGCACCCGAGTTACGTACACAGAAACGCTCACCTGCTACACCACGAACATAAACATTACCATCAGTAGCTCCATAAAGAACAGTATTACCAATAATAATATTTTCTTCTGGTTTAAATGTAGAACCTGCAGGAGGAACAACGATAATTTTACCACCAGATAAACCTTTACCTAAATAGTCATTAGCATCACCTTCCAGTTTAAATGAAACCCCTCTACTTAAGAAAGCTCCAAAACTTTGACCGGCAGAACCACTAAACTTACAGTTAATTGTATTTTTAGGTAAACCTAGTTCGCCATATCTTTTACTAACTTCTCCTGAAAGCATAGCTCCAACAGTACGATCTGTATTACCAATTTCTTTAGCAATCCATACTTTAGATTGATTCAATAATGCAGGTTGAGCTTCATCAATTAGCTGCCAATCCATTACCTCATCAATTCCATGCTTTTGAGTTGTTGTATTATGTAGAGGATAAATCTTCGCTTCTTCAGGGAAGTGAAGAAGTTTACTCATGTCAATACCTTTAGTTTTCCAGTTTCCAACAGTTGAATCCTGTTCCATTAAATCTGTACGACCAATAATTTCCTCTAAAGACTTGTATCCTAATTCAGCTAAAAGTTCACGTACTTCCTGAGCAATAAAGTTCATGTAGTTAACTACATACTTATACTTACCAATGAAACGTTTTCTTAACTCAGGATTTTGAGTAGCAATACCAGCAGGACAAGTATTTAAGTGACACTTACGCATCATAATACATCCTAATGTAATCAATGCTGATGTTGCAAATCCAAACTCTTCTGCTCCAAGAATAGCCATCTTAATAACATCTAAGCCAGTTTTAAGCTGACCATCTGTTTGTAATTTAACCCTACCTCTAAGGTTATTCATTACAAGAGTTTGCTGAGTTTCTGCCAAACCAACTTCAACAGGCATACCCGCATGTTTAATTGATGATGTTGGAGAAGCTCCTGTACCACCTTCTGTTCCGGAAATAACAATTAAATCAGCATGAGCTTTAGCTACACCAGCTGCAATTGTTCCTACTCCAGTTTCAGAAACAAGCTTAACACTTACGTTTGCTGTTGGGTTAGTACATTTTAAATCATAAATTAACTGAGCTAAATCCTCAATTGAATAGATATCATGGTGTGGCGGAGGTGAAATCAATGTAATGCCAGGAGTTGAGTTTCTCAACTTAGCAATGATTTTATCTACTTTAAAACCTGGTAACTGACCACCTTCTCCTGGTTTTGCCCCCTGTGCTACTTTAATCTGTAACTCATCAGCATTAACCAAGTAATTGTTAGTTACACCAAAACGACCTGAAGCAATCTGTTTAATAGAACTACGAGCATTAGACTTAAATCTTTCTGCATCTTCACCACCTTCTCCGGTGTTACTTCTACCACCCACCTCATTCATTGCTATTGCAAGAGCAGTGTGAGCTTCTTTAGAAATAGATCCATAACTCATTGCTCCTGTTACAAATCTCTTTGTAATTTTTTCAACAGGCTCAACTTCATTAATATCTATAGGCTCTCTATCTTTTAGTTTTAAGAAACCACGCAAGAATAATGGGTTTTGATTATCCTCATTAACCCTCTTAGTGAATTCCTTAAATTTACTATAATCACCTTGACTAGTTGACCATTGTAATAATCCAATAGTTTCTGGGTTCCAACCGTGCTTTTCACCATACTTTCTGTAGGCATAAGCTCCGGTACTATTTAAAATTTCATTTGGTTTTGCTGGTGAAAAAGCTTTTTCATGGAAAAGTTCAGCTTCACGAGCTAATTCTTCATATCCAACACCACCAATTTTAGACGCAGTACCTGTAAAACACTTATCAACTATTTTTTGAGAAATACCAACAGCTTCAAAAATCTGAGCTCCATGGTAACTTCTCAATGTTGAGATACCCATCTTAGATAAGATTTTCAATAAACCTTTATCTACAGCTTTAATATAATTTTCACGAGCTTGCTCATACTCCATTTCAACCTCGCCATTTTTAACAAGGTCATCAATTGTAGCAAAAGCTAAATACGGATTAATTACACTTGCACCAAAACCTAACAACAAAGCAAAATGCATCACTTCACGAGCCTCACCGGTTTCTACAATAATACCGGTTTGCATACGCTTTTGCTTTTTAATTAAGTGATGATGTACAGCAGCAACAGCCATTAAAGAAGGAACCGCAGCCATATCCTTATCAATATTTCTATCTGACAGAATAATAAAGTTCTTTTCTTCATCCACAGCTTTTTCTGCAGCTAAGCACATTGCTTCAATTGCCTTCTCCATTCCAGCTCCACCCTCTTTTACAGGGAACAACATTGGAATTGTTGTTTGAGTAAATTCCTCTCTACGATAATCTTTAATTTTTCCAAGATCCGTATTTGTTACAATCGGGCTCTCAAATTTAATTAAACGACAATGTGCTGGAGAATACTCAAGTATATTCTTAGAAGCCGAACCAATATAATTGGTCAAAGCCATTACTAATCCTTCACGAATTGGATCGATAGGCGGGTTAGTTACCTGAGCAAATAACTGACGGAAATAAGAAAACAATCTTTGCGGCTTATCAGAGATTGCAGCAATTGGAGTATCGTTACCCATAGAATTAACAGGTTCCATACCTGCTTGTGCCATAGGTCCGATCAACATTTTAATATCTTCTCTTGAATAACCAAATGCTTTTGTAAAAGTATCATAGTCTTCAATTGAAGATTGTACTCTTTGCTTAACTTCGATATCTTTTAATCTGATACGGTTTTCTTTTAACCAATTTTCATATGGATATCTCTTTGAAAGCTGAGCTTTTATTTCCTGATCAGGAATAATAATTCCTAATTTTGTATCAACTAGTAAAAGTTTACCTGGCTTCAATCGTCCTTTCTCCTTAATTTCTTCAGGAGCAAAAACTTGACAACCCACCTCAGATCCCATTACAATCATATCATCTTTGGTGATCACATAACGAGAAGGGCGTAAACCATTTCTATCTAATGTACCACCAATATATCTACCATCTGAGAAAACGATAGAAGCCGGGCCATCCCATGGTTCCATGATAGTGGAGTGGTACTCATAATATGCTTTTAAACTTTTTGGGATTGGGTTTTTATCATTCCACGACTCAGGTATTAACATACTTAAAGCCTGTGGTAATGTTCTTCCTGTAAGGAATAAAAACTCAAGAACGTTATCTAACGATGCAGAATCACTTTTCCCTGGCTCTATAACAGGAAAAATCTTTTTTAAATCATCACCAAATAAATCTGATTTTAATAAAGATTCACGTGCTTGCATCCACAACCTGTTACCTTTAATTGTATTAATCTCACCATTGTGAGCCATAATACGGAAAGGCTGTGCTAAATCCCAAGCTGGGAATGTATTTGTACTAAATCTAGAGTGAACTAATGAAATTGCACTTTTCAATTTTGGATTTTGTAAATCCAGATAATATGCACCCACCTGATCAGGGGTTAACATACCTTTATAAATGAAAATCTTAGTAGAAAGACTAGGAATATAAAAAGCTTCCTTTTCTTTTAAATCTGATTCTCTAATAGCTCTTTCAGTAACTTTACGAGCAATAAATAATTTTCTTTCAATTTTATCTTGCTCAAATTTACCCTTAACAAATACTTGACGTACTTTAGGTTCTGTGCGCTTGGCAATTTCTCCAATCACCGTACTATCAACAGGAACATCCCTATAGCCGATTAATTCAAGACCTTCTTCAAGTAAATTTTTATTTAATTCTTCCTGACATAGTAAAGCCTCTCTATCTTCTTCAGGTAAGAATAATAATCCAGTTCCATACTTTCCTGGTTCTGGTAAATCAAATTCTAACGAACTACAAAATTCATGTGGTACTTGAATCAAAATTCCGGCTCCATCTCCAGATTTATTATCTGAACTTTCGGCACCCCTATGAGTCATGTTAACTAAAACCTCAAGACCTCTGTTTACAATATCATGAGACTGTTGTCCCTTGATATTTGCAACAAAACCTATCCCACAGTTATCATGCTCATTGGCAGGATCATACAACCCAACTGCCTTTGGAAATTTCATTTGCATCATATCTATATATTAATAAAGAAGGAATAATACTGAACAAGAGCTGTTATTACAGCTACTAAATCATTTCATTTTATCATTTGATTTAAACTTTTTTCGATACAAAAACAGTTCAAAACTCAAATAATAATTATAATTAATTCAACACTTTTACTTTGAAAACGGAAGCAAAAATAACTTATTTAATTATATTTTACAACATCACCACTTTTAATAACTGTTAAAAGATGACTTTTACAATGCTTTTTACATGACTTTTATCATACTTTTATGGGAGGTTAAATAAAAATTTAATAAGAACTTAAACAATTCGTTATTAATCTAAAAGAATGAAATATTGCAAACTCTAAAATTATATATATATTATTATTTACCCAAAAACATTACTAATATTTCCTTGACCACAAAACCTAACATTAAACAGATAAATTAAAATTATTTAGAATACCCCCACAAATTACAACCTTCTACTTTCAATTTATCCATTTTATGCCATTTTTACTTATACTTTTAGGGGTTAAAATCATAATTTATGTGTATTTATTAAAATTAACCCCATTTTTATTTGGGTCATATTAAAAAAATACTCATTTTTGCAATGTGATTATTGATAAACAACACCCCATTTGAGAAAAACGTTTCTCTTTTATGTTTCATCACCCCAAAAAAACATTAGTTATTAATAATCATATAAAAATTGTGTAACCTATTTAAAACCTGTTAAAATGAAAAAGGTATTTTTATTTTTAGCAATTGCAATTATTGCAACTACAGCAAAAGCTCAATTTTCTGTTGGAGCTGATTTAGTATCACGTTATGTATTTCGTGGAGTTGACTTTGGTGACGCTCCTGCTATTCAGCCTACAGTTGAATTTGCTGCTGGTAATTTCGCAATTGGTGCATGGGGATCATATTCTCTATCATCAAATGCTTCTACTGGATGGGCATCTATGAATGAAGCTGATCTTTATGCTTCATATTCATTTGATTTCGGATTGAGTCTTGGTTTAACAGACTATTACTACCCAGGAAGCAAATGGGGAGAATTTGGTGACAAAATCTCAAGTCATGCATTAGAATTAAATCTTGGATTTGAAACTGGAGATTTAAGTTTAGCTGCAAATTACATGCTTAACAATTCTGTAGATGGTGCAGGAGCTGAAGATGGCATTATGTATTTTGAAGCTGGATATGCATTCAAAAATGTTGATGTATTTGTTGGTGCCGGAGACGGATGGCACTCTGACGATACAGAATTTGCTGTTGTGAATGTTGGTTTAGGAACTTCAAAAGAAATTAAGTTCTCAGAAACATTCTCTTTACCAGTATTTGGACAGGTAATTTTAAATCCTAATACTGAGCAATTACACTTAGTAGTAGGTATTTCTCTATAAAAATATTAAAAAGAAGGTGAGGACATTGGCCTGTAATCATTTCTCAACACTGAAAACCAAGCAATTGTTCTCTCCAATATGCGTTAATTAACTGGAAAAAGGTATTATTTCCACCTTATTACCATATACAGACAATATTTTCACCTTCTTTTTTAAAAAGAATAACCATTAATTATTAATCTCGGGCAACCTAAATAATTGAACATTTAGCTCAAATTAGGGAAGTTACACTCGTATTAATTGAATAAGACATGAAAAAAATTGAAGCAATCATTAGATTAACACAGTACGAAAGTGTTAAGAAAGCTCTAGAAGAGCAAGACATTACTTTCTTTTCATACTGGGATGTTCGTGGAGTAGGAACAGCAAGAGAAGGTCACCTTTACAGAGGAACTGTTTATGACACAAGTATTATTGAGCGTCGTTTACTTTCTATCATCGTTCGCGACGAAAACTTAGAAAAAACAGTACAAGCTTTAATGGCAGCAGCAAGAACCGGCGAAATTGGCGACGGCAGAATCTTTGTTACTGACATTGCAGAAACATATAGAATCAGAACTGGCGAATCAGGTCCAGAAACATTATATGTAAAGTAACCAACCCAAAAACTAATCTGATTTAAAAACATTAAAAAAGACAATATTATGGACGCAAACAGTGCTTTAGACATATTATGGATACTGATAGCCGGTGTTTTGGTATTTTTCATGCAGGCTGGATTTGCCTTAGTAGAGGCTGGTTTTACAAGAGCTAAAAACGTTGGTAACATCATCATGAAGAACTTCATGGACTTCGCTTTTGGTTCATTACTATTCTGGATTATCGGATATAGTGTTATGTATGGTGGAGAAGGTGCATTTTACGGTGCATTTGACTTTTTCTACAGTGTAGATGGTGATTATCACAACTTATTCTTCCAAACAGTATTTGCTGCAACAGCTGCAACAATTGTTTCTGGAGCAATGGCTGAACGTACAAAATTCAGCACATATTTAATGTATTCTGTTATTATTACAGCAATTATCTACCCTATTTCAGGTCACTGGGTATGGGGAGGTGGTTGGTTATCAACTATGGAAACACCTTTCCATGATTTCGCTGGTTCTACTGTAGTACACTCTGTTGGTGGATGGGCTGCTTTAGCTGGTGCTTGGACAATCGGACCTCGTTTAGGAAAATACAACGGTGGTGCAAATGCAATCCCTGGTCACAACATGGTATTAGGCGCACTTGGTGTATTTATCCTTTGGATGGGATGGTTTGGATTTAACCCTGGATCTCAATTAGCTATCAGCGGTGATAACGCTAATGCTGTTGCAAAAATATTTATCACAACAAACTTAGCTGCTGCTGCAGGTGCTGTTGTAACAATGTTCGTAACTTGGATGCGTTACGGAAAACCAGATCTTTCAATGACTTTAAACGGTGCTTTAGCCGGTCTTGTGGCAATTACTGCTGGTTGTGACATCGTTAGCCCTAGCGGTGCAACAATTATCGGAATTATTGCTGGTGTAGTAATCGTATTCTCTGTTGAATTATTTGATAAAGTACTAAAAATTGATGACCCTGTAGGTGCAATCTCTGTACACGGCGTATGCGGTGCATTAGGTACATTATTAGTAGGATTATTCGCAACTGACGGTGGTTTATTCTACGGTGGTGGAGCTTCTTTACTAGTATCTCAATTAATCGGAGTTGTAGCAATCGGCGCTTGGGCATTCGGTTTAGGATTAATCTTATTCCAAGTTCTTAAGGCAACTGTTGGACTTAGAGTTACAGAACAAGAAGAAAGAGAAGGTCTTGATATTCACGAACACGGACAAAGCTCTTACAACTAATAAGCTCATAACCATAGCTTTTAAATATTTGATAAAAGCAGTCGGAAACTCTCCGGCTGCTTTTTTTTCGTTTAAACAACTCTGAAAAATTAATTTAGGTAAATAATATCATATGATCATCCATTAATTTTATTATAAATTTGCACTGTAAATTAAAAAATGAAGGAATGAATTTTAACGCATTACAAATACTATCAGCATTTATCGTTCTTTTTGCCGTGATTGATATTCTAGGATCGATTCCTGTATTTATCAATATTAAAAAGCAAGGAAACAAAATCAATCCCTTTCAGGCTTCTTTTGTATCATTATCCATATTGCTCCTTTTCTTTTTCCTAGGAGAACCGCTACTTGGGTTATTTGGTGTAGATATTTCTTCTTTTGCAATTGCGGGTTCATTTGTTTTATTGGTGATGGCATTTGAAATGATATTTGGAATTCACATATTTAAACATGAAGATTCACCCACTGGGGCAAGTATTGTCCCAATTGCTTTCCCTCTAATTGCAGGAGCAGGTTCATTTACCACCCTCCTTTCACTTAGATCCGAATTTGATTCAATCAATATAATTATTGCCCTGATTCTTAATATTATCATAGTATATTTTGTTTTAAAAACAACGGATAAGGTAGCTAAGATCATTGGGGAAGGTGGAATCTATTTGCTTCAAAAATTCTTTGGAATTATTTTATTAGCAATGTCAATACGATTATTCTTATCAAACTTTGCTAATCTACTAGCACAATTTTTACCTGCACTAAAAGGATAAAAAAATGGCTAAGAAGAACAAGTATTATGTAATTTGGAATGGCCATGCACCTGGAATTTACACTAGCTGGGAAGAGTGTCAGAAAAATATCAAAGGAGTAAGTAATGTCAAATACAAAGGCTTTCCTTCATTAGACGAAGCAGAAAAGGCCTTCGAGGAAAATCCTGACTTATACTGGGGGAAAAAAGACAATAATGACAAAAAACTTCAATTTACCTTAAAAAATAATCCAAGCATTATACAAAACAGCCTGTCTGTTGACGCCGCATGCAGTGGTAATCCTGGCATTATGGAATATCAAGGTGTGTATACAGCAACAGGAACCCAAGCTTTTATTAAGAAATTCAACCTTGGAACTAACAATATTGGTGAGTTTTTAGCAATCGTTCATGGGCTTGCATTCCAAAAACAACATAATATGAATATCCCAATCTATTCTGATTCAAAAATTGCGATAGACTGGATTAAGGCTAAAAAGTGCAGGTCAAAGCTAGAAAGAAACCTTAAAACTGAAGAGCTTTTCCAAGTTATCAAACGAGCTGAAGAATGGCTAAAAAACAATACTTATAGTCAACAGATATTAAAATGGGAAACAAAATTATGGGGAGAAATACCTGCGGATTTTGGAAGAAAATAAATTTTAATTGAATTCTCTTAAAGGAATTGTAAAAACAACCTTTGTACCCTGAGCACCAAAAATCTTCCTATCTTCAACCTTCAATCCTACCCTTCCATCTATATGCTTATGGTTTATAAGATTTAACCTTTCTCTGGTTATTTTCAAAGCCAAGGACTTATGCTTTTTTACATCACTATTCTTATTATCATTTGCAACATCAACACCAATACCATTATCTTCTATACAATACGCTAATACCTTATCGTGTTTCTTAAAGCTAACAGTAATATTACCATCTTTTCTTTTAAACAACTCTCCATGTTCAAATGAATTCTCAATAAATGGTTGAGCTAACATAGGAGGAATCATGGTCTTTGTATTGTCTAATTTCTCATCTACCAATATCTGATAATTAATTTTACCTCCAAATCTTCTATTCTGAAGATTAATATAATAATCTAATATCTCTCTTTCTTGAGCTAGTGTAATAAATTCCTCTTGAGAGTACTGTAGAACCATTCTCATCAATCCTGCGAAATCAGCTAAAAAATCAACAGCATCCTCAACTTTATTATCCAATACATAACATTGAATTGCCGATAAAGAATTAAATATAAAATGAGGATTCATCTGAGTGCGCAAAACTTTTTGCTCCAATCTTAATAACCTTTGTTTTTCCTCCAACCGCTTTGTTCTAAAATAAAATATCCAATAAGCAATCCCAAGTATTGCAACAAAAATTATTATAGTTATAACTATTAGATAGAGTCGATTTTTAGCAGTTAATTCAGTTAATTGATTCTGCGTTTTCTGATAAATATATTTACTCTCTAGCTCCAGCATCTTATTTGTTTGATTTTCTGCAAACAAACTATCTTTAATTTGATAATACTCTTCTAATACTCTTATTGCATCTTCGAAATATTTACTCTCTTTATAGGTATCATAAAGACTATAAAGGTTATTCATTTGAGTCTCAATTAAACCAACATCTTTATTTACTTCCTCGCATTTTTTGTAAAGCATTATTGCTTTATCATTATATCCTTTAGCTGCATATACATCACCCAATCCACTTAAGGCATGAACCAAACCTGATTTATTTTCAATTAATTCAAAGATACCAACAGCCTTTTTTAAATAATCGGTAGCCACATCATACTTACCCATCTTAAAGTAATTACATCCTATATTATTTAATACCGACCCGATTCTATCACTATCATTCAATTCATTATAGGCCTCCAAAGCGGATTTATAATATCTATTTGCTGCTTTATAACTATCATTTTGCGAGTATGTAACACCAAGATTTAGATTAATATCGGCTATTAATGTTTCATCTCCGATCTTTTCATAAATTTCAAGAGCTTTTTTAAAATATGAGGTTCGTAAATCAGTATTACCCCAATCACCAAAAACAAGTCCCATATTCTGATATGTTTTGGCTATACCCAAACTGTCATTCAAAGAAATATCTATAGCAAGGCTGTTTTCATAGTTTTCAATAGCAATACTATAATTTGATTTGTAATAATTTATTAAGCCAATATTACTGTAATTTGCAGAAATCATGACACTATCACTTGCCAAAACCAAATAGGGTTGTGCATTTAAATAATTATTTAATGACTCATTATAAAGTTCTTTATAGAAGCATACTTCACCAATATTGTAATACGCTAACGCCTTATAACGATAATGATCTTTACCAGATAACCTTAGGAGGTCAGTAGATAATTCTTTTGAAAAATCAGGATCACTAACATTCGTTTCAAATGAGAATTTATAAAGAGCTTCTAACTTATCATCACCCTCAAGAGAATTAATTACTGCCTTAATACTATCTATTCTATCTGCTAAACAGATATTAGTATATACAAAGCTCAGGCAAAATGTTAGAATAAGATACTTAACCATCTGATAATTATTAAAATCGATCAAATTTACACGAAATATCGACAAAACAAAAGCCACCACAAATAAATGAGATGGCTTGAAATATATAACTTACAAATAAGTCTATTAAAACTCAGCATTTTTTGGTGTACGTGGGAATGGAATTACATCACGAATATTTCCCATACCAGTAACAAATAACATCAAACGCTCAAAACCTAAACCAAAACCACTATGTGGTACTGAACCAAATCTACGAGTATCTAAATACCAATACATTTCATCCTCGGGTAAATCTAAAGCACGCATTCTTTGCAGCAGTTTATCATAGTTCTCTTCTCTTTGTGAACCTCCAATAATTTCTCCAATTTGAGGAAATAGCACATCCATAGCTCTAACAGTCTTTCCATCATCACTTTGCTTCATATAAAAAGCTTTAATTGACATAGGATAATCTGTTAGTATAACAGGCTTTTTAAAATGCTTTTCCACTAAATAACGCTCATGTTCAGCCTGAAGATCACTACCAAAACCTGTAACAGGATACTGGAATTGCCCTTTTTTATGAGGCTTTGAGTTCATTAAAATATCGATAGCCTCAGAATATGTTAAACGAACATAATCATTATCGACAACAAACTTTAATTTCTCAATAAGTTCCATTGAACGGTCTTCAGCCTTTTTATTCTTTTCTTCTTCTTGCTGACGCTTACTTAAAAACTCAAGATCTTCTTTACAGTTCTCTAAGGCATAATTCAATAAATATTTAGTGAATTCTTCCGCAAGATCCATATTGTCATTAAGATCATAAAAAGCCATCTCTGGTTCAATCATCCAAAATTCAGCAAGGTGACGAGCGGTATTTGAATTTTCAGCTCTAAACGTTGGTCCAAAAGTATAAATCTCAGACATAGCTAAAGCTGCTAACTCACCCTCTAACTGACCAGAAACTGTTAAATTAGTAGACTTACCAAAGAAGTCCTGACTAAAATCAATAGATCCATCCTCTGTTTTAGGGATATTATTAATATCCATAGTTGTAACTCTAAACATTTCTCCTGCACCTTCAGCATCCGAAGCCGTAATGATAGGAGTATGTATATTGTAAAAACCTTTTTCTGAGAAGAATTTATGAACAGCAAAAATCATCGAGTGACGAATTCTTGTCACTGCACCGAATATGTTAGTACGAAAACGTAAATGTGCAATCTCTCTAAGAAATTCCAATGAATGTTTTTTGGGTTGTAATGGATACTCATCAGCATTACAATCCCCAAGAATCTCAATAGACGAAGCCTGAATCTCCACACTTTGACCACCTCCTGATGATTCACTTAATGTTCCTACAACAGAAATTGCGGCTCCTGTAGTTATTCTTTTAATCAGACTTTCATCAAACTTTGGAACATCAGCAACAATCTGTAAATTATGAATACATGAACCATCATTAAGAGCAATAAAATTTACAAATTTATTACCTCTCCTAGTTCTAACCCATCCTTTTACATTTACCTCCTTGCCGTATTCTGCATCTTTAAGAATAGCAGCTACTTTTGTTCTGCGAATTTGTTCCATATTAATTATCAATTTTTAAGGCCGTAAAATTAATCAATTGTTTAATAAGGTAAATAAGTAAAATGTATAATTTTTAAATAAAGATGATCAGACCACATTATTTTTTCACTTTTGACAATAAAAAAGCCGAATGAATAACATTCGGCCCCATATATTATAATATACTTTTATTATTTCTTTACAAACGTACCAAGCTTATCATCATAATTTAAATAATACTTTCCCTTTTGAAGGCCACTAACTTTAACACTCTCTCCATACCCTTTAAATACAATCCCTCCAAATTCATCATAAATTTCATACATCGTTGCTGAAGAAAAAGTTAAAACATCATCCACTCTAGTTGGCATAAATGTAACCTCAGGTTTAGTCGAATTAAATGTAATCTCTTTCGAATACTTTGGTTTCCCTCTGTAATCGGTTTGTTTAACTCTAAAACGATTTTCTCCTGAATGCAATCTTACAGGAGATGCATATTCACTTGCACTAGAAATCCCTTTTCCATTAATACGACCTACTTCAATCCATTTATTCCATCTATATTGTTCAACAACAAAAGGTAAAGCACCAGCCTCTTTTACAGTTGACCACTGTATTTTATTATCCTTAATTTCAATCGAAGTCAATTCAAAAGTAGCCCTTGAATTCAAAACCTCAGGATTCAAAACAATAGGCAAACAATTCTCTTTATATTTAATTTCTACATTAACCTCCTGACCTATTTTAAATCCATATACGCTTAAATCGATTTCAAAAGCACTGGAATTTATTTCATCTGTGGAAGTTAATCCATTTACATCTACTTCATAAACGCAAAAACCAACACCACTAGGAGAGAATGGATTTTTCACAAAAAGATTATCTCCTTGAAATGTTCCATTCAAGACAATTTCTTGAGAATTAGCATTTAAAATATTCAATGCTATAAAAAGGAATATATATAAAAATCGTTTCATTGATTAAAATAAGGGATTATTTAGGCAACGCAATATAAAAAAACATATGTTTGATTGCAATAAAATACATTCATTTACAGTCACTAAAAATACATTAATTCTTTTAATACATGTAATTATAGAATAGTTTTTTTATATAAACACGCTCCATTTTCTGATGGCTCTATGATTTTTTTTGACGAACGGAACTAAAATCATTAAGATTCAATCCAATCTCCTTTCTCTTTTATAAGATTAATAAGCTCATCAACAGCATGATCCTCATCAATATTTTTTCTGATAACTTCTCTTTGATAGTACAAAGTAATTTTACCAGGCCCTGAACCTACATAACCGTAGTCTGCATCAGCCATTTCCCCCGGACCATTAACAATGCAACCCATTACTGCAATTTTAAGTCCTTTCAAATGTGAAGTTCTTTCTTTTACTTTCGCAGTAGTTTTCTGAAGACCAAACAAGGTTCTTCCGCATCCCGGACAACTTATATAGTCTGTTTTTGAGAAACGAACTCTTGCAGCTTGTAAAATAGAAAATGCAGTACTATTTATAATATCTGAATCTGCATCCTTTGAATCAATCCAAATTCCATCCCCAAGACCATCTAAAAATAAAGGACCAAAATCACAAGATGCAGCAAGCTGCCCTTCTTCACCAAACAGTCCTGAATAACTATTAAATAATACAACAGGTAAGTCTATTCCCTCTTTTTGTAGTAATAGTACAGCTGCCCTTTGCTCTGCAACATTATTTGAAGTTTCATGACCCAGAACTAAAACCACATTTCTCTCAGACTTTAAACTATCAATTACTTCATCATTAAATTGACTATAAACTATTTTAACAAAAAGTAATTCTTGCTTTTTGTAATCCTGAGATAAATAATCAATTAAATGAATTATCGGGAATACATTATTCTGTTCCTTTATTTTCTCCCATTCCTCCAAAGGAAGAATATATGATCCATTATTTTTTACCTCATCTATAGACTCTACATATAAATAATCAGGTTTTTCATCCTTTTTATTATCTCTACCAATTACCACCGGAACGTTATTACCACCGATAGTATTAACTTCTTTTGATTCTCTTTTTTTATACTCAAATGGAGAATATTCTATTGTATCAAAACGATGCAAAGGATCATGTCCTTCTCTAATTGGGATATGTTTAATGATGGACTTTGCCACGGGAATTTCATTTTCCGGAGCTTCTGTTAAAGACACACGTATTGTATCTCCAATTCCATCAGAAAGTAAAGCCCCAATGCCTACTGCAGATCGAATCCTCCCATCTTCTCCTTCTCCTGCCTCAGTAACTCCAAGATGTAAAGGGAAGTTCATTCCTTCTTCAAACATTTTCTGAACAAGAAGTCTTACAGTATGAACCATAATTCGAGCATTACTAGCCTTAATGCTTAGAACTATATTAAAGAAATCTTCTTCAACACAAATACGTAAGAATTCCAAGCAGCTTTCCACCATCCCCATTGGTGTATCGCCATACTTGCTCATTATTCTATCCGAAAGAGAACCATGATTAGTACCAATCCTTAGGGCAGTATTATTTGTTTTACAAATCTCAAGTAAAGGAATTAATTTTTCCCGAAGTAGTACTAATTCATCTTTATAGGACTCTTCTGTATATTCAATCTGAGCAAATCTTTTTGCTCCATCAACGAAATTTCCAGGATTAATCCTTACCTTCTCAACATACTCGGCAGCAATATAGGCTGCATTTGTGTTAAAATGCACATCAGCAACCAAAGGTAATTCATAGCCCAATTCATTCAATCCATTTCTGATTGGTTCAAGACTATAGGCTTCTCTTTTTCCTTGCGTAGTCATACGAACCATTTGACCTCCAGCATCGCATATTACTTTTATCTGCTCAATGGTTTCATGGATTGAGTTAGTGTTTGTAGTAGTCATAGATTGAACTACGATAGGATTATCTCCTCCTATTTTTAAATTTCCAACAGTAACCTCAGAAGTTTTATATCTTTTAAACTTAAATATATCTATACAATATTTATCTAAATTCATCATAATCTAATTTTCACCACAAAAGTAAGAATTTTATAGTATCCATATCCTTTAAAATTCGATGGGCTTATTAACTTTACAGCTAAAATATATTTTAGCATGTCAATATCCGTAACACAAGTAACCAGAACTTTTGGTACACAGAAAGCTCTAAACAACATATCTTTTGATATTGAAGCAGGTGAAGTTGTAGGATTTCTTGGTCCTAATGGCGCAGGCAAGTCTACTATGATGAAGATCATTACAGGTTATTTACCTCAAACCTCAGGTATCGTAAAAGTATGCGGACTTGACGTTTCCAGCAACAGCCTTGACTACAGAAAAAAAATAGGATATCTACCAGAACACAATCCCCTGTATCTGGACATGTATGTAAAAGAGTATTTAAAACATATTGCTGGCATATACAAACTTGGGAAAAATGCTAAAAATAAAATTGAAGAAGTTATTGCTACGACAGGATTAACTCCGGAAAGCAAAAAGAAGATAAAAAGTCTGTCTAAAGGCTATCGTCAAAGAGTAGGTTTAGCTCAAGCTCTTTTACCTGACCCGGAAGTATTAATTTTAGACGAACCAACAACGGGACTTGATCCAAATCAGATAATTGAAGTAAGAGACCTCATTAAACGAGTTGGTGAAAGAAAAACCATTATGTTATCGACACATATCATGCAGGAAGTTCAGGCAATATGTCAGCGTGTAATAATCATCAAAAAAGGGGAAATAGTTGCCAATGGGAAAGCTTCAGAAATAGCAAATATCTCAGCCAATCATGAGCACATTATAAATTGTGAATTTTTATCAAAGATAGACACCGATTCTCTTAATAAAATACCAAACATTAATCTGATCAAACAAGTTTCCGACCTTAAATTTAAAATACATGCATCTTCCGACATACGTGAATCCATATACGACTGGAGTGTTGTAAACGAGAAAAAGATAGTTACTCTAAATATGGAACAACAAAACATGGAAGATATCTTTAGAGAATTAACCTCATAACATCTAAAATATATTTATCGTTATTATTAAATTTTTAATCATTAACTTTACATACATATAATTTAAAATCTTTTACTAAACGCAAAAACCTAAATCTATGCTTGTTAAAACATATGGTGCCGCTGTTACTGGCATCGATGCAGCAACTATTACTATTGAAGTAAATCTATCTCAAGGAATTAAATTCTTTTTAGTTGGACTACCCGATAATGCAGTTAAAGAAAGTGAACAACGAATGCAATCAGCCATTAGAGAAAGTAATTTTAAATGGCCAGGTAAAAAAATTGTAATTAACATGGCTCCTGCCGACATCAGAAAAGAGGGCTCTTCCTATGATTTACCATTAGCAATTGGAATTTTAGCTGCTTCCAATCAAATCTCTCAGGAACTTCTTGACAAATATATAATGATGGGGGAACTTTCATTAGACGGCAGTTTACAACCAGTAAAAGGTGTATTACCAATTGCTTTAAAAGCAAAAACTGAAGGATTCAAAGGAATTATTATCCCTAAGGAAAATGCCAGAGAAGCAGCAGTAGTTGAAGGCTTAGACGTCTATGGTGTTGAATCAATATCAGAAGTTGCCACATTCTTAAATGATGATAGTAAATTAGAACCAATCACAATCGACACACAACAAGAGTTCTTCAACCATCAAATTATAAACGATTTAGACTTTATTGATGTTAAAGGACAGGAAAGTGTCAAACGAGCCTTAGAGATTGCTGCAGCTGGGGGCCATAACTTAATAATGATTGGACCACCAGGAGCTGGTAAATCAATGATAGCCAAAAGACTACCATCAATACTACCTCCACTCACACTCGATGAAGCTCTTGAAACAACAAAAATTCATTCAGTTGCCGGCAAGATCCAAAATAACACATCATTAATTACGCAAAGGCCATTCAGATCACCACACCATACCATTAGTAATGTAGCACTTGTTGGTGGTGGTAGTTTCCCTCAACCTGGAGAAATTTCATTGGCACACCATGGCGTTTTGTTTTTAGATGAATTACCTGAATTTCAGAGAACCGTATTAGAAGTAATGAGACAACCTCTTGAAGACAGAATAATTAACATCTCACGAGCAAGATTTAGTATTGAATATCCAGCAAGTTTCATGTTAATTGCCAGCATGAATCCATGCCCTTGTGGTTATTATAATCACCCTGAAAAAAATTGTGTTTGTAGTCCAGGGGTTGTTCAAAGATATCTAAGTAAAATATCAGGCCCATTATTAGACAGAATTGATTTACAAATAGAAGTAGTGCCAGTTCCATTTAAAGAACTTAGCAATGCTGTTACGTCAGAAAAAAGTATTACAATAAGAGAAAGAGTAATTAAAGCTCGTGAGATTCAAGAAGAAAGATACAAGGACGAAGAGAAAATATTCTGTAATGCACAAATGACATCAAAGCTTCAGCGCAAATATGCCAATCCAGATGAAAATGCCATGAATATTCTAAAACATGCAATGGAAAAACTCGACTTATCTGCAAGAGCATACGACAGAATATTAAAAGTAGCAAGAACAATTGCTGATTTAGATAATGAGGAGCTGATTCAAACTCAACATATGGCAGAGGCTGTCAATTATAGAAATCTGGATAAGGCAGGATGGCTTGGTTAAATTAATAAGGATTATTATTAATTATTACTAAACCTTTTTCTTTATTAGTAGTTACATTTGCACAACCAAAAACTAAATTGATAATTAAATATGGCAGACGAGTTTACAACAAACAGTCTTATGGATCCTATTGGAAGATTAATGGGATTACGTTATAAATCACACCCCTGGCATGGAATTAACATAGGAGCTAATGCTCCTGAAACAGTAACTTGTTTCATTGAAGTTGTTCCTACAGACACTATAAAATACGAAATAGATAAAGAAACCGGTTATTTAAAAATAGATCGCCCTCAAAAATATTCCAATGTGGTTCCGGCATTATACGGATTCATTCCCCAAACATATTGTGGAACCAGAATAGGTCAGTTTTGTGCTGAAAAATCTGGTAGGGATGAGATACAAGGAGATGGAGACCCATTAGACATCTGTGTACTTACTGAAAAAGAGGTACCTCATGGGGATATTATAGCTTTGGCTACACCTATTGGTGGATTTAGAATGATAGATGGCAATCAGGCTGACGATAAAATAATAGCAGTTCTAAAGGGAGATATTGTTTATGGAGATATGAAAGATATTAGTGATTTACCAGAGTTAGTTATTAACAGATTAAAGCACTACTTTCTAACCTATAAAGATATGCCTGGATTAGATGCTGATTGTGAGATAACACATATCTACAATGCAGAAGAAGCTAAACACATCATTAAACTTTCAGCTCAGGATTATGACTCCAGGTTTGATTCTCTCAGAAATGCATTATCAAACTATTAAATAAATACTGAATTAACAGATAATTTATCAAAACTCCCTTTTTTTCAAGAGGGAGTTTTTTATTACATATGGCTTCCGTTATAAATACCCTCATTTTAATCTTTACATTAGTTATTATTTGTATTAACTTATTAGTTCGTTATAATTAATATAGGAGGAGTTGTTATGCCATTATCTAAACTGGAAACATATCTTAGAAGTCAAGATGTTTCATTTAACAAGATTGTGCATCATAAAACTTACACTGCACAAAGAACTGCTGCTGATGCACACATTTCAGGTAAAGAAATTGCCAAAACTGTAATAATGAAAGTTGACAACCAAATGTGTATGGTTGTTTTACCTGGAGATATGCAAGTAGATGTAGGATTATTAAAAATGTCGATAGGGGCCAAAAATGTTCGACTTGCTACCGAAATGGAATTTAAGGATCTTTTTGAAAACTGTGAAGTAGGAGCTATGCCACCTTTTGGAAACTTATATGACATGCCTGTTTATGTTGCAGAAGCACTAAAAGAAGATGTCTTTATTGCCTTCAATGCAGGAACACATAGCTTACTAATCCAAATGAAGTATGAAGATTTTGAGAGATTAGTACAACCTATTGTTCTTAAACTAGCATATCACGCACACTACTAAAATATTTATATGGAAGTTTTAGCAATAAATATAGCACAAACTACTGTTTACGTTATTAAACACTATGTAACGTAAGAAATTTCCTTTACAAATAAAAAAAGCTGTTCCAACGTTTTGGTAACAGCTTTTTTTGCACTAGCAAAATCGAAAAGGGTAAAAAAATAGTAGTTACTTATTTTTTAATTCATTCTCATTATAATTTCCACCTTAAATAAGGTAAACCTTATAATAAAAAACAAGCGTTATTATTCTCTTGCAATGCAAACCAACAAAACCCTGATGAAATATCCAACAAAATGGTATTGCACTCTCTGCTTTGGTCTAAAAATCGGCATTGTGGGGTGAATTTCGCATAATTGGGATGTATTTTTCACTGTTAAAACATCTGGTGACTCATAAAATTTCAATTAAAAAGATCATATTAAATCAAAATTTATCTTTATTTTCGCATTGATATGGATTTGAATCAGGTAATACCAGCTTATTTAGTTTCGAAGAAAAACAGTATTAAACTAGTCCTTTTTACTGCTGGATTTGCTTTACTTTTTATTAACCTATATTCACCATTTGACGTTAGAAACTGGTTTGGCCTGGATCTTAAATCACAAGAATTATTTTTTTATTCAAGCTTAATTATTTTAACTGGAGTATTAGTAGCAGTTATATCAAGAGTTCTACTATATCACTACAATAAAAAGAAAGTAAAAACAAAGCTGTGGGCATTTCTACTTATTATTGCTCTTGAGGTATTTTTCATGGCTCTGTTTTTTACAATATATGAATCTGTTTTTATTAAAGACGACAACAGAACATACATTCAGGTTTTTAATGCTTCTGTTCAGAACACCACATTGGTACTCTTATTACCTTACGCTGTATTATGGCTATACTTCTCATGGGCTGACAAAAATTACAGAATTAAGCAATTAACTGACCCTGAAGGAAAAACAGAGATAGATTCAAAATCAATGATTCCATTCTTGGATGAGAAAGGAACAATGCGTATCTCCATAAAAATGGAAGATATATTATATATAAAAGGGACAGACAATTATGTCACTTTGTTTTATAATAAAAACAACGACATTAGTAAATTTCTACTACGCAATACAATTAAAAATCTCGAGCAAAAATTTATTGATTTACCAATAACCAGATGTCATAGATCTTACATGGTAAATTTTGATAAGATTAAAGTTATAAGAAGAGAAAGAGGCGGACACATTCTTGAAATTGACACCAATCCGCCTATTGAAGTACCCATTTCTAAAACTTATATAAAGGAAGTCTTTCAACTCTTCGAAAATGCTTAACTCTTACTATAAAATGGATTAACAAAAAGAGTAAACACCCAACATCCTAAACAAAAATTCAGAGCACATTCTAAAAAAGCAAAAAATATCAACATAATAGAAAGTATATTTGCTACTATCTGTACATGAAATATCTGAAGAAGTAAAATAAATACTGTAAAAACAAAACCTAGTCGAGCAGCAAATATTTTTGGTGCCTTATTAGTAAATTTTTCATTTTCCCATTTAAACAATCCATGCATCTTTATAGATAATAAAGCCAAAGGACTTTTTACATTATTAAAAAAACCACGGATTAAGAAGTCTATTACTAAAAAAGTAATTAGCGCAATATGACTGTTCAATAAATACCCCACAAGAATTCCTACAACTAAAAATGCATTTATGCGAGGAACATTTACCAGCACCTTATCTTCCGAAATTGGACAAACCACATTTTTCATATCTATATTTTTTATATGTTTTCATTTTCTTAATTAAACCTAACATTCAATACAATGTTTATGTTTGTCAATCATTTTATCCTATCTTTTTACTATTATTTATATTGCAACATTGTTGCATTTAACATTAACATATAATACTTTTACAGAAAATATAAATAACATGAATTGGATAAAATTCTTAAATGATAGAGATATAAAAGCCACTACTTCAAGAATTCGACTCCTTAAATTATTAACCAAATATCCCAATCCATTACAAACTAAAGAAATTGAAGAAAAATGGGATGCGAAGATAGATAGGGTTACTCTATACCGAACATTAAAAACATTAGTAGAAAAAAATATAATTAAAAAAATTGAAGTAAATGAAAGCATAACTTGTTACAAGTTTATTGATTATGAGAGTGTAAAATCGCCACACGCCCACTTTCACTGTAACAATTGCGATAAGGTAATTTGCTTATATGACTACAAAAACGAAACAAAACCTTTACCTGACGGTTTTATTCAATCTAATACAAACATAATCATCGAAGGCATTTGTAATAATTGCAATAAAAAACATTAAAGCACAATGAATAAAACTCTTACATACTTAATAATTACAACTCTGATTTCTATCTATAGCTGTAAGAACAATAGTGTAGATACCAATCATATAATTGTTAGTATACTTCCGCAAAAAAACATCGTTTCGAAATTACTTCCTGAGGATTATAAGGTTTCTTCTATGGTAACCAAAGGCAATAGCCCTGCAACATATTCACCGACACCATCTCAAATAAAAGATATTAATGAAGCATCCATTTACATACAAATAGGAAATATCGGCTTTGAAAATGCATGGATTCATCGTTTTAAGGATTTAAACCCAAACTTAAAAGTTGAAAATTCGTCTACAGGTATTAACTTTATTCATGGGGAAGATTTTGAGCATGGGGACCATGTTCACGAAGGAGGTATTGAGCCTCATATATGGACATCTCCAAAAACTATGCTCAAAGTAGTTTATAATAGTATAGATATTCTCAAAAAGAATTATCCCAACATAAAAGATCAAATAGAGAAAAATAGCAAACCGCTTATAGATTCCCTTTTAAAAATTGATACACTGTATAAAAATACTCTTGATAATTATAAAGGTAAAAGCTTTTTGATTTTTCACCCAGCATACACTTATCTGGCCAGAGATTATGGTATCAATCAGATTTCAATAGAACACAATGGGAAAGAACCTAGCGTAAAATGGTTACAGTCAATAATAAAAGAAGCAAAAGAAAAGAATATAAAAGCAATATTTGTTCAACAGGAGTTTGATAAAAGAAATGCAGAAATCCTATCGAAAGAACTTGGGATAAATATTATTGAAGTTTCTCCTCTTAAGGAGGATTACGAAAAAGAAATGAAAGATCTGTTAGAAAAACTTAAGAACACTTTGTAATTTAAACCCAGCTGACAATAAAATAATGAACAAATTGCCTCTTCTTCAAATTAAGGATTTATCTGCAGGTTATACTCCTGATAAGATCATATTAAAGAACATTAACTTTAAAGTATTTGAAAATGATTTTATTGGAATCATTGGTCCAAATGGAGGAGGCAAATCTACATTACTTAAATTAATTCTTGGATTACTAAAACCAGTTGATGGCAAAATATTATTCAACAATTCTAAGTCGAAAAGATTAAAAATAGGTTACTTACCTCAGATTAATTCAATCGACAAAGATTTTCCCATTAAAGTTATTGATGTTGTACTTTCAGGCTTAATGAATGGCAATGTTTTTAAACGATTCTCAAAGAATGATAAAGAGAAAGCACTTGACTTGTTAAATAAAGTTGGATTAAAGAATTTTTATAACAATCCTATATCAAAACTTTCAGGAGGACAAATGCAGAGGGTATATTTATGCAGAGCTATCATAAACAACCCGGAACTTTTAATCCTTGACGAGCCAAATACTTTTGTTGATAAGAATTTTGAAAAAGAGCTATATCAACACCTTAAAGAATTAAATAAAGAAATGGCTATTTTACTTGTAACTCACGATTTAGGAACTATATCATCAGTTGTAAAAACAATTGCCTGCGTAAATGAAGAACTCCATTATCACCATACAAACAAAATATCAGCAGAAATATTAAAAACCTACAAATGTCCAATTGAACTAATAACACATGGACATATTCCTCACAGAGTTTTAGACAATCACTAATTTGATTTTATGCAAGAATTTATATCTCTTTTAAATTTTTCCTTTTTTACAAATGCAATAGTTGCAGGGTTATTAACTAGTATTATTGCAGGAATTGCAGGTTCATACATTGTAGCACGTAAAGTCGTATTTATTAGTGGAGGAATAACACATGCTTCGTTTGGAGGAATTGGCCTTGCCTATTTTTTAGGATTAAATCCTTTTTTAGGCGCAGCGATATTTGCTATTTTATCTGCACTGGGAATTGAATGGAGCACACAAAAAGCCCAGCTGCGGGAAGATTCAGCAATTGCAATATTATGGTCTTTAGGAATGGCGATAGGAATCATCTTTGTGTTTTTAACACCTGGATACACACCTAATTTAATGAGCTTTCTTTTTGGTAATATTCTCACTGTCACATTTACCGACATCATATCTATGTTGATATTGACAATAGTGATTATTATAGGCATTATACTTTTTTATCGCCTTATTTTATACGTAGCATTTGATCACGAATACTCGAAAACTTTAGGTTTAAACACATCACTTACTAAATATATTATTTCAATTATTATTGCACTTTCTATTGTTATGAGCATAAGAGTTGCGGGCATTATACTTGTCTTGTCACTATTTACAATACCACAAGCAATAGCAAACATATTTACTCATGACTTCAAAAAGATAATTATCATTTCTATTATTTTTAGCTTTTTGGGTGTATTAACAGGGCTTATTGGATCATACTACTTTAACCTACCTTCGGGCGCTATAATTATTTTTACGCTAATCATATTTTGGAGTATTCTAAAAATTAGTCACAAACTACTTTTCAGTCATTAAAGCTTCACCTATCAACAAATCCATAGGTGTTGTAATTTTAATATTCTCTCGATTTCCCTGAGCCAGAAAAACTTTAAAACCAGCTTTTTCATATACACTTGCATCATCTGTAAAATCTTCTTGATACGGTTGATCATAGCAATCTTTCAATTTTGAAAAATGAAAAACCTGTGGAGTTTGAACCATTTTATACTCCTGTCGATATACTGATTCACTACCTTCAGTAGTTAATTTTCTAATTGACTCAACTGAATCCGTCACCGGAATAGCTGAACCATGCAATTGAGCGACAAAAAAACAACTATTTAACGTCTCATCTGACACAAATGGACGAACGCCATCATGAATACCAACTAAACAATTATCCTGAACCTTAGCTAATCCATTTTTAACACTCTCAAAGCGGGAACTTCCGCCAAAGGCAACATCATAATCTAAAGCAAATTGATGCTTTAAACATAATTCATTCCAATAATCTATCTGATTTTTTGGCAACACTAATATTAATTTCATCTCTGAATCATAATCATGAAAACGATTAAGAGTGTGCATCAAAATAGGTAATCCATTTAATTCTATAAATTGTTTAGGTATATCACTTTGCATTCTACTCCCTGAGCCTCCTGCAACAATAATCATTACTTTCTTCATCAACAGAAATTCTTTGTTACGATTGCATGAAGCAATCCGATAATTATTTATATTGAAGCATAAAAACTTCAACCATGAGCCTAAATTACTACTTTTAGTTAATCATTTTAAGATTCCAGATCCAATCTAAGAACAAAATCCATTATATGACAAAAGCACATTCTAAAATTATAATATTAGCTTTTTCTCTATTCCTTTTATTTTCAAACAACAACCAGGCTCAAGTTGTAGAAAAATACTTACAACAACATGTTAAAGAATTATCATCAGAAAAATTTGAAGGAAGAAGTTTAAATTCCGATGGCATTAGATACGCCGAAAAATACATATTAAATATCATTAACAATCTGGATTTAAAACCAATAAACGGATCTTATCGGCAGGAGTTTACTATACTTAAAAATCATACTTATTCTCCAACAAAACCAAAAATATCTTATAAAAATAGTAAGTATAATTATCCGGATGACTTCTATACCATAAAGCCCAATTTTATTGTATCCTGTAAATATCCTATTTACAAAACAGACATTCAACCATCAAACAACGAAGATATAGACTATGCTATTTTACTTAAGGATAAAAGTGAAATCAAGACCATTCAGGCTATCCATGCTAAAATAATTCTTATCCCAACTTTTAAAAAAGCAGATTATACAAGCATAGTAAATTCAAATCTAAAAGGAATATTTACTTCAGTTAATACGGACAATTACATTACCAATAATTCAAAAACCATTATTTACTTAAGTCCCGCAACTACAAAAAAAATAAGTTCTTCTTTAAACAGCAGAAAAACTCAATACATTACTTTTCCTTGTCTTAAGTCCAACAATATTAATACTAGTAACATATACGGAATGATTCCCGGTAAATATGCAGATAGCACTATTGTAATATCTGCTCACTATGATCATATTGGAATTCGAAATAACAAACTAAATCCAGGAGCTAACGATAACGCATCAGGAGTTTCATCTGTTTTAGAAATTGCTAAAGTCTTAACTCAAGAGACAAATACACCAAAATACAATATACTATTTGCATTATTTTCTGCAGAAGAATCAGGCTTACTAGGATCAAATTTTTTCATTAAGAATTTTCCTTTTGAAAAGGAAACAATAGTTGCAAACATAAACCTTGATATGATTGGAAATAAAGATAGTTACCACGAAAAGGAACCAAACTTCATCTATGCTTATGGTCCAAAAAACAGTCAATTTTTAACAGCAAAAATCGATAGCTTAAACAACCTGAAATCTTATCTTAAACTTGATTATTTTAAACACGATATTGAAATGGGCAATAGATTCTTAAGAATGTCTGATCAGGTATCCTTTATGAAAGTAAACATACCTGTGCTATTTATTTTTAACGGCCTAAGTCCAAATTATCATAAACCGGAAGATACATACGACAAATTGGATTACTCAAAAATGAAGAACGTTCGCAACTTAACTATAGATCTTATTAAAGAAATTGCCTATTAATTATTTGAAAAAGAAAAGGATTACTGTTAAATTGTATATAATAAAATTATAAGATATGATTCCTTCAACAATACTTGATTTTCTAAAAGAACTATCTGTTAACAATAACAAAGACTGGTTCAACGAGAATAAAGAAAAATATCAACAAGCCAAAGAGGACTTTGAATCTTTCATAAATGAATTAATTGTATTAGTCCATTCTATAGATCCAAAGATAGGACATCCTCATGCAAAGGATTGTATTTTCAGAATCTTTAGAGATGTAAGATTCTCAAAAGATAAACTTCCTTATAAAAACAATTTTGGCGCTTATATTGCGCATGGAGGAAGGAAAAGTCCTTATGCAGGATATTATTTCCATATTGAACCTGATAATAGTTTTATAGGAGGAGGCTTATATTGCCCACAACCCAGCATTTTAAAATCAGTGAGGGAATCAATAATTGAAAACGCTGAAGAATACAAACAAATAATCAATGAAAAAACATTTAAGAAAACCTTCCATGAAATTTGGGGAGAGAAAGTAAAAACTGCACCAAAAGGTTTTTCAAAAAATGATCCAAACATTGATTTAATCAGACCTAAATCATATGCCCTGGTTGCTAACATAAGTGATGAAGAAATTTTTTCATCTAAACTTGAGAAGCAAATTAGTAAGGTATTCAACACAATGAAACCCTTTAATGATTTTATCAATATAGCAGTAAAAGAAAGCCTTTCATAAGAAAGGCTTTTCTATTAAAATGGAAAATCTTCTTCCAATTCTTGATAATCACTCTTTTCGTCTTTGGGTTTTAATGCTACTTGATGCACTACATTTCCCTCAACGTAAATAGCCTTATGTGGATATTCAGCGGGACATGGATGCTCACAAGCCCCACAACCAATACATATATCCTGATTAACCTTTGGTATTACTAAGCCATCCTTATACGGGACCATATCGACAGCTTTAGTAGGACAATGTTCAGAACAGGCACCACAAGCTGTTTCATCCCTGTATACAACACAATTATTTTGAACAAATACAGCCTTACCTAATTGAGTAAGTTGTTTTTCTTCAATTGCTAAAGGTAGAATTGCTCCAGTAGGACAAACATTACCACATCTATTACAATCATAATTACAAAAACCAGCATTAACATAATCCATGTGAGGCTGCATTAGCCCCAAAATGCCATATTCTTTAATTGCTGGTTGCAAAACATTAGTTGGACATACAGAAATACATAAACCACATGCGGTACATATGCTATTAAACCTTTCTATACCCTTTGACCCGGGAGGCGAAACAGGATTCTTTTTAAGCGATAAGGTATACTCACCTTTGGCATCAATTTTATTTCCAATTACATCCTTATAAACTCCATTTGCCAAAACAGAGGTTGAAGTTGAGAGTGCGAGTAAAGCGCTTATTGCTGATCTTCTGTCAAGTCTATTTTCATTTTCATAATGAGATATTCTATGCTTTCTATTATTCAATTTGAAATCAATAGCATTATCATTACATACCGTTAAGCAATCAAAACATAATACACACCTTGAATAATCAATTTCTTGAGTTTTAATATTTATACATTCACTTTTACAAACACCTGTGCACTTACCACATTTAGTACAAGAGTCTGTGTCCAATTGAATTTTAAGTAGGGCTTTATTTGAAAATAAGCCCAACAGAGTACCAACAGGACAAACTGTGTTACATATTATTCTGCCTCTTTTAAAAGAAAAATATGCCATTACAATAAAAACCAATAATGAATATACAATTGTTAGTACAGAAGTATTTTTAACTTCAAATATTTTAAATGTAAAGTTGCCATTAGCCTGCATTATTGAAGCATATGCATTATTAAGAACAACAACTACTGGTTTAAACACAAAGGTGAATACTCTCCCTGCATTACTATAAGGATCCAATAAGATTGTTATAGCTGAGATACCAAATAGAATTCCTATTACAGCTATTATTAAAAACACATATCTGGTCTTTGTGTAACCAGATCTATATTTAAAAAATCTTCTTTTATTACTTATTTTTTTAGCAATAAAGGAAAACATATCTTGCAAAATCCCGAATGGGCAGATTGAGGAACAATAAAAACGACCTATTATAGCTGTTAACAATATCACTACTAGAAAACCGAAACTTGTTATACTTAAAATCTGAATAAACTTAAGTAAGGAAGGTATAAATTGAAGAAATAAAATTTTTGAAACTATGGATTCTGATAAAAATTCATAAATATCCAAAAATGAAAATAGTGTAAAAGAAAAGAACAAGAGCGCAACAATCACCCTTGTTCTCTTAAGTAGAAAAAACTTCATACTGAAAGGTTTAAATTAAGCTATCTTAATTCTTTTTATATTTAGCTCAGATAAATTTTTATTGCCTAATCCCATTTCATGAGCTATTTTGATATGACCAACATCCTCAGGTTCTAAGCCAAACATTTTGGCAGCAGCAGCATCTGTTGCAACAATATCTTTAGATACAATTAATGCTTTAAGATTTACAACATCTGAAGTAGAAACACCTCTTGGGCCATTTTTAGTCATCATATTATATCCATCAATTATAGTTAAATCAGGTTTTCTATATGAAATAAAATCAGCAATACATTGATGCAAATCGTTACTATGATAAAAACTTCTATCCCAAACTACACCCATCAGATTTTTCATACCTAAAGATAACTTAGTTCCAGAGTGATGCTTTAGAACCGGTACATTGATAAACACATCTGAATTTAAAACTAATTCATGTACACTTGCAGATTTCAAACTTCTTCCTCCGGGTATAACCACTTTCTTGTAGTAACTTTCAGTATTACCGGGAACGACTTTAGCACCAGCTTTTTTTGCATATTCTTCAATTTGACTATTCTGATAACACCTATCCCACTTATTACAAGTTTTATCAAATACATTAACCTCAGAAGCTCCTGCTTCATAACACTTTTTTACTATATGCCCTATTAGTCTAGGATTAGTATTTGCAGCCCTTTCCGGAGGTGCGTCCCAACCAATATTTGGCTTAACAAGAACAGTCTGTCCCTTTGATACAAATTTCCCCATACCTCCCAGAGCTTCTATAGCTTTATCAAACATATCCTCTGGTTCTCCACCTCTAACAGCAACCAGATCATATTCATTTAGATTATTTGCAAATAAAGAATCCAACCCACCAAAATATGGTCCTACACCGGTTAACAAACCAAGTCCTATACCTGTACGCAGAAAATCTCTTCTTTCCATAAAACAATAATTTACAGCGATTTCACCTATGTAAGTTATTAAATTTTAAGCAAAGAAATACCTGTATAAAGGTATTTATACCTGTTATAAATAAAAAAAGGAGATGGATAACATCCATCTCCTCATATAGAAACTTTGAATTTTAATATTTTTTCTTGGCTTTCAGTTTACCTTCTTCATCGTAAACTTTCCATGTACCTACTTTCTCACCCTCTTTGTACTCCATGTCATATCGTAAAACTCCAGACTCATCGTAGATGAACCATTTACCATGTTTTACTCCATCTTTATAATTGGCAACGCCTAATTTTACTCCCTTTTCATTCCATGTTTCCCAGAGGCCATCCATTTTATTATCATTGTATGCCCGAACTTCCTGCTTAAGTTTATTATCAAAATAATAAGTAGATACGCCTTGTTTTTTCCCCTCAACAACGGCCATCTCAACTCGCTTATTACCACTAGGATAATATTCTACATAAGTTCCCGAATACAATTCACCCTCTTCGTTATAATACAATCCATCGATTTGGGTTATTTGCGCCTGGCTGATAGTAACCACACTAATCATTGCCAAAATTGTCATTATTATTTTCATGGCTTTTTATTTTAATTGTTAATAAAAGCCTCCCTTATTTATCGCAATCGTTATTACGATTTTTTATTCCTGTGTGTTTATTAACTTCAAATTAACATTGAATTTACATTAAATACAAATTTTCTATGTTAAGTTTTACATTATATTAACACAGGAACAATATACACCTGATTTACAAATAAAAAAAAGGCTACTCAAAGATGAGCAGCCTTAAATTTCTTCCTATTTATTATATAAATATTAATCCACTTGTTCCATTTGTATTGTTAATGATTCATCTTTTTCATTACAGATCTTTACATCTTCTTTTTTTGAATCCTTATATGAAACAATTTTAGCTGTAACTTCATACTTTCCTTCTGAAACATTTTCAAAAACAAAATTACCATCAAAATCGGAATATGTTTTTTGATCAGTTCCTTCCAATACGACTTCAACTCCAACTAAAGTTTCACCCGTTTGATTGTCGATAACTGTTCCTGATAAATTAAATAATGTAGCAGATGTATTATTTCCTTTAGTCTTCTCTCCTTTAAAGCTACTAAAACCAATAACTGCTAATATTGCAATTACTATTAAATTAATCTTCATAATAAAACTATTTAAGTCGTTAGCTAATTAATTCCTGTTTGTATAACAACAAAAGTAATTACCTAATGTTACTTATTCGTTATCATGACTTTACAACTTCTTTAATATTTCGTTAACTTTATGACAGTAATCTTAACCAAATATTATGTCCTATATCCAAGACTTCATAAATCTATTTTTTCCAAATACATGCAACATATGTGGACGTCAATTATTTCAACATGAAAACTTAATTTGCAATGTATGTAAAAGTGATCTTCCGTACACGAACTTCCATAAATACAAAACAAATCCTGTGGACATGACATTCTGGGGAAGAGTTGAAATTACAAAAGCTATATCTTTCCTATTTTATACTAAAGGTGAAATAGTTAAAAGCATCTTACACTCTATAAAATACAGAGGGAACAAAAGCTTAGCAACTGAAATGGGTAAATTGTTTGGTTTATATTTGAAAGGTGAGAATTTATTTGAAGAAGTAGACTATATCATACCAGTACCTCTTCATTCAAAAAAATTAAAAAAAAGAGGCTATAACCAAAGCGAATTAATAGCTAAAGGAATTGCTATAACCTTTGAAAAACCAGTAATAACTGATGCTTTATTTAAAACAACCAATACAAGTACCCAAACAAAAAAGAATAGATATGAAAGATGGATAAATTCAGAAAATATGTATTCTGTTTGCAATGAGCTTTTACTTGAAAATAAAAACATATTAATCATTGATGATGTTCTAACTACGGGAGCAACACTTGAAGCTTGTTGCCTAGCTTTTAAAGACACAAAAATAAAATCACTGAACATTGCGACATTAGCATTTGCCCCTGTTTAAAATCAAGTGCTATATATTTTCAATATTCAAATGTTTAATTAGTTTCAACATACCATCAGAGGCCTTATCCTTTATATGAATAATGTTTTCTCTTGACTGATAAGCAGGATTTCCTGGATCTACAACATAAATTGGTATGGAATCAGAAACAAAATCTATCAATCCAGCTGCAGGATAAACATTTAATGAAGTACCAACAACTATTACCATTTCAGCTTCTTTTATTATATCTATAGCATTTTCCATTTCAGTAACAGCTTCACCAAACCATACAATATGAGGTCTTAGCTGACTACCCTTCTCGCAAATATCGCCAAATTTAAGCTCCCAATCTTTCATCTCATAAACCAGAGAATCATCAATGGTACTTCTTACTTTTTTCAATTCTCCATGTAGATGAACCACATTCGTTGATCCCGCTCTTTCATGCAGATCATCTACATTTTGTGTTACAATAGAAACATCAAAATGTTTCTCAAGCTTTGCAATGAGTTCATGACCTAAATTAGGCTTACACTCAAAGAGTTGTTTACGTCGCTGATTATAAAAATCCATCACTAAATCAGGAGTATGTTCCCATGCATAAGGGCTAGCAACTTCGGTTACATCATATTGCTCCCATAAACCACCCATATCTCGAAACGTTTTAATACCGCTTTCTGCACTCATCCCTGCTCCCGAAAAAACTACTAGTTTTTGCATAATCTCAAATATTAATATCTTCAATTGAAGTAACCAAATAGAAACAAAAAAAGCAACCTCAAAAGAGATTGCTTTTAAAAAATATCGTTTGAAAATACTATTTCAACATTTCAATTACTTGATTAAATACATTTTCAGCAGTAAAACCAAACTTCTCATCAAGTACAGTGTAAGGACCTGAATATCCAAAATGATCTAATCCCCAAACTTTACCGTTTTCACCAACTAAACCTTCTAAGGTTACTGGTAAACCTGCAGTCATACCAAAACGAGGAACACCAACAGGTAATACTTCAGCTTGGTAGGTTTTATCCTGGTTTCTGAATACACCTTCAGAAATTACTGAAACAATTTGAAGTTTTAATCCTTTTTCTGCTCTTAATTTTTCAGCTCCGGCAACAAGTGTAGCAACCTCTGATCCACTAGCTAATAATACTACATCAGGAGTTTCGGAATCTTTTTCTACTATATATGCTCCTTTTTTAGCTTGTAAAGCTGTATCATAAGAACTTCCTGGAAGGTTAGCGATATTCTGACGTGAAAGAATTAATGCAGAAGGCGTATCGGTATTGTTTAATGCCATTTCCCATGCAACTGTAGTTTCATTTGCATCAGCAGGACGAAGAACTAACATAGAATTTTTTCCATGATGATTTTTTAGTTTCTCCATCAATCGGATTTGAGCTTCCTGTTCAATTGGCTGGTGAGTAGGACCATCTTCTCCTACACGGAAAGCATCGTGAGTCCAAACATATTTAACAGGCAATTGCTGTAAAGCAGCAATACGTGCCGCAGGCTTCATGTAATCAGAGAATACAAAGAATGTTCCTACTACCGGAATTACACCGCCATGAAGTGCCATACCGTTAGCCATAGCCGCCATAGTTAACTCTGCTACACCTGATTGTAAAAACTGACCAGAGAAATCTCCTTTTTTGAAAGCTGTTGTTTTTTTAAGGAAACCATCTGTTTTATCAGAGTTTGCTAAATCAGCAGAAGATACAATCATATTTTCAACTTGCTCAGCAAAAGCTGCTAACACTGTCGCAGAAGCTGCACGAGTAGCAGATCCGGCTTTTTGTTCAATTGCAGCATAATCAACTTCAGGAGCCTCTCCTGAAAAGAATTTAGCAAATTTTGCAGCCAACTCGGGGTTTTCTTTTTCCCATTTAGCCTGTTCAGCTTTTTTAGCAGCTACATATTCAGCTTTTTTAGACTTAACAGATGTATATAACTCTGCTACTTCATCAAAAATAACAAATGGATTTTCAGGATTTCCACCAAGATTTTTAACTGTAGCTTCAAAACTTGCTCCTGCAGCAGATAATGGCTGACCATGAGTAGAAACCATTTTTTCGAAAGATGAACCATCTTCTTTAACAGCTCCTTTACCCATTATTGTTTTACCAATAATTAAAAATGGCTTTTCTGTTTCAGCTTTAGCAGCATCTAATGCCTTACGAATTTCATCTGCATTATTACCATCGATAGTCATTACTGCCCATCCCCAAGCTTCATATTTTTTTGCTGTATCCTCAATTGTTACTGCATCAGTAGTTGTTGAAAGCTGAATATCGTTAGAATCGTAAAACATAATCAGGTTATTCAAACCTAAATATCCTGCAATACGACCTGCTCCTTGTGAAATCTCTTCCTGGATTCCTCCATCAGAAATGAAAGTATAAATATCATGAGACATCCAGTCTCCAAATCTTTCTTTTAAGAATTTTTCAGCGATAGCTGCACCAACAGCCATTGTATGACCTTGACCTAGTGGTCCTGAAGTATTTTCAACTCCACGCTCAAAATCAACTTCCGGGTGACCTGGTGTTGGACTACCCCATTGACGGAAGCTAGCACACTCTTCTAATGTATAGGCCCCAGTTAATGCCAATTGAGCATATAACATTGGTGACATGTGACCTGGATCTAAGAAAAATCTATCTCTGTTTACCCAGCTTCTGTCGCTAGGATCATAGTTAAGATATTCAGTATAAAGAATGTTAATAAAATCGGCACCGCCCATGGCACCTCCTGGGTGTCCTGAATTTGCTTTTTCAACCATTGCAGCTGCAAGCAATCTAATGTTATCAGCTGCTCTGTTTACTGTTACGTTACTCATTTTAAAAAAATAATTTTTTGGGTTTAACTCTTTAATAATATGCTTTTTCCCCTATGATCCTTTTGTTTTAAAAACGCAACAAAGGTAACTTTTTTTTAGAATTGTGAGGTATTTTTAAGAGCCTTACTCTATAAAAGTGACTTTTCATTTGGCATTACCCAATATATGTGTGAATATATGATTTTAGAGGAAGAATGGCTTTTAATTAATTATAGAAGCTATTCTGAAAAAGAACAACCAATTTTTACCAACCTGATAAAATATTTATTCCAAAATTACCCTGATGTATTTCTCCCTGATGAATAGGGAAAGCGTAATAAGGTTCTATAATTATTGCACCAAGTATATTGAAACGTAAAGCAAGTCCGGAGCTCATAATAGGGATTCTTTCTGATATAGTATTCGAAGAGAAACTCATTTGAGGAGAAGACTCCTCATCCCAGGCAATACCAGCATCATAAAAAACAGCTAACTCAGAAAAGAAAAGATTTGACTTAATCCAGGCATAATTCTTGGGACCAGAAAAAGGGATCCGCCACTCAATATTACTTACCACAACTTTTGACCCCCATAGTTGATCAGAAGAGATCTTACCTTCAGACTCCAGTCCAAAGAAACTTCCTGCCTCATAGCCCCTAACGTACCAAGGATAACCAATATATAAATCATACAATCTTTTATCTTCACTACCATTTCCGTATCTACCATAATGATAAGCTCTAAACGCAAGAGTATAGGGTTTAATTCTAAAATACTTTCTATAATCAAAAAGCATAGTATTCATATTTAAACCACTGAAATACCTTTCATAAGCTAACCTCAGTCTTTTACCCTCTACGGGCGATGCCAGTCCAAACTTTGCATTATCAATTACATAAGCCAGATCAATAATTCCTGCAGCAAAAGGTCTAGGTGAGTCAACAACTTTTTTATTCTGACTGTAAACAGAGTAGTAGTAATTATAATTATCCACTTTTTCGGTTCTATAGCTGTAATTGGCAACAGACAAACCTCCTTCAACTCTATGAGATTTATTTATAGGCAAATACCCAAACAAAGTTAGTTTATCAATAAATGTTCTGCGGAAATAATAAGCCAATTGATCATCTCCAGTTTCTGAATTTTGTTCAATATCTAAATATCCGGTTTGATATGGAATATGAGATAACCCTACACCTAATTTTAAAGGCCGTTTTTGATTTACATATGCTACCTGACCCCCAAAATCATAAATCTCCCCATTGATACTAACTCCGGAATATAACATATGATCACCTAAAATATCACTAAACCTCGCCTCTACACTACCCGCCATACCTGATCCAAAACGACTAGTCATTACTCCCATTGACGTATTGCCAATATAATCCAACTTAAACTTTGCTTTTACAGTTTCTGTATAAAAGCTATCTGGTTCTTGATGGTAAACAGGTTTATATGTAAAAAGATGTTGATCCACCATAGTAGGATATTTCGAGGCAGGCATCAACCTTGACGCATAATACTCATTCTTCCGTTCTTCAACCTCTACTGCAGTTTTCTGAATCTGATTTACATTTGCTTTAATAATAGAAAACTCTCCTTCTGATAACATATTATAGTATAAGGTATTTTTTGAAATCGTTAAGGCTGGAGCAAGTGGAGTTATACCGGTAATACCAGTAGGATAAAAAGTCAACTGCTTTATCGATGCTTTTTTTTCTTCAAGTATATACATATTCCTGGTACCATCCCAGTCAGATAAAAAGAACACTTTTGATCCATCACCACTAACAACCGGATTTACATTTTGAGCTCCTGAAAACGTTGTGAATACAATTTTCAAATCTGAATTCAGATCTATTTTAGCAATATTGTATTGTGCTGCTGCATATCTTTCCTGTAGGGGATCTGGAGCATCTGTAACATAATAAATTTCTGCTCCATTACCAGACCAGGATGCCTGGATATTGCAAAATGGATCATGAGTAATATTTGTAATCTTGCTATTATTAATATTCAATAAATACAGATCTGATATCCCATCTTTTAATCCGGAAAAAGCAATAACATCATCTTTGGGCGACCAGGCTGGATAACTCACTGCATCGACATCTTTAATTTTAATTTCTTTATCGATTTTACCTTTCTCTACATCATAAATAATCAATACACTTTCACCTTTCACATAAGCGATATAGGCAAATCTCCTTGAGTCCGGAGACCATGTTCCGGAAGTTTCCAAATAAGTAATGTCATCTATACGATCACTTTTCGTGGAAGTATACAAACGTTTTAACACTTCACCGTTCTTCGTTTCTGCTACAAACAGGTCTAAACTGAAAAGATTCCTTTCTGAAAGAAATATTATTTTCTCACCATCAGGACTAACTGAAGGAGCCAGATTATACCTTCCACTGTTTTTCCTTGTCAGTAATTTTTCACCATATACTGAAAATACAGAATCATTGACATTCCTTAACAGATGATTCTTTAAGGCATTCTTCCATAAAACTGATAATGAATCTGGCGAAACAAATAAAACATCAGCAATCGCAGATTCAAATCCTTTTTCAGCAGTTTCAAAAAACAAATGTTTAACATACTGCTCTCCATAGGTATTTGCAATATAACTCCAAAATGCCTGTCCATATCTATAAGGAGAATAACTTAGGTCAAAAGTCATTTCACGCAAAGAAGGAAACTTCTTATGTATCAAAGCATCTCGCATCCATAAAACAGTATGACTGTCAATATTTCCAACAGATAAGTATTCAGCCATTCCTTCAATCATCCAAAGTGGAATATTTTGCACTGCTGATATTCCCATTGACGAATATTTCTCCAGTAAATCATACTGAAAAGCATGTACCATTTCATGTCCAAGTACATGATTTATTTGTTGTTCTGAGAAACTTAAAGGCATTACTATCCGCTTCTTAAACCCCTCAGTTACTCCACCCGTACCTATACCAATATAACCATGTATGGCATTTGTTTGCTGAAAATCAGCATGACTTGAATAAAGAATTAAAGGATTTCTAACATTAAATGTATCTAACAGAATTTGCTGATGATACTTATACCATTGCTCACTTTTTAGTGCAATCGATTTTAATAAACTATCACTTGTATTGTAATGATATATTTCAAAATGAGGTGTTTTATATAATTCAAAATCAAATTGTTTGTAGGATGGTTTATTTTGGCCAAAATACTGAGCATGAGTTATCATTGCCATAAAAATCAGCACACATAACAATAAGTATTTAAACCATTTATACCTCATATTTGCTTTATGTTCAGATATTCAAGTTACAAACAGAGTAGTTTATACGCAAATAATTCAGCAGAGTTAACTTTTACCTGTTTCCCTATATTGTCTGTGTTTAACACACTTCTATTTTCATTAAAAAAGTTTAGTTTTAATCCTGTAAAATCTTCTTTATAATCTCCCTCAAAACTTTAACTTTGTAGGTCTGCATCGCAGCATTTGTATACATTTTTAAACTACTGATTTATAATGTTTTTAGTATTCGATACCGAAACCACAGGATTACCAAAGAAATGGAATGCCCCTATATCTGACACAGACAACTGGCCCAGAATGGTTCAATTGGCATGGCAATGTCATGATATTGAGGGAAACTTTCTATTTGCAAAAAATCATGTAATCACTCCGGATGGCTATACCATTCCTGAAGACGTGGTAGCGGTGCATGGTATCACAACTGAAATTGCGCACGAAAAAGGGATTCCATTAAAAGAAGCCCTGGACGATTTTATGGCCGATGTAGCTAAAAGCAAATTTATCATTGGTCATAATGTAACCTTCGATATTAATATTGTTGGTTGTGAACTTGTCCGCTGCGAAATGAATGAGCAGGTTTTGGTAAATGCACCTATGCTGGATACCATGACAGGTAGTAAAGAGTTTTGTGCATTAACCAGAGGGGGAAAACTAAAAAACCCAACACTTACCGAGTTACATATTAAGCTATTTAAAGTTCCGTTTGAAGAAGCCCATAATGCTGCTGCAGATGTGGAAGCTACTTCGCGCTGTTTTCTTGAGTTAGTGCGTGTTGGTGGAATGTCTGTTGAGCTACTTAACATGACTGAAGCCGAACTGGAAGCTTTTCGAAAGAATAACCCCTCTGAGATTCAGCTTGTAGGAATCGAGTATGAATCGTTTAAAGTCGATGTATTTGAGGATATTCCACTTGAAGAAGAAGAAAGAATCATTCAGGAAGCTGCTAAAAAAGCGGAAATAAAAGCCTTTGTCCATCTGCATGTCCATACGCAATATTCAATCTTAGATGGTGCCAACAAAACAGGAGCCATTGCAGCCAAAGCCAAGGAAGACGGTCAAACAGCTGTTGCCATTACGGATCATGGCGGTATGTTTGGTGTAAAAGAGTTTCATGTGGCCTGTAAAAAAAATGAGGTTAAACCCATTATTGGTGTTGAAGCATATGTTGCACAGCGTGGTCATTTGCGTAAAGATGATAAAACGGATTCATCAGGACACCACCTTATTTTATTAGCTAAAAATTATAAGGGTTATCAAAATTTACTAAAACTGACTTCCATTGCACATACGGATGGTTTTTATTATAAGCCACGTATTGATAAGGAGTTACTCGAAAAATATAATGAAGGCGTAATTGCATTGAGTGCCTGTCTGGGAGGTGAGGTAGCTCAGCATATTATGCAGGGAAATCTGGATAAAGCTAAAGAAACGGTGCGCTGGTACAAGGATATTTTTGGTGAAGATTATTATCTGGAATTGATGCGCCACATTAACAACGACCCCATTTTACGACGTGATACATGGCAAAACCAAGCCAAGGTAAACAGAGTTTTGCTGAAATTAAGCAGAGAATTGGGCGTAAAAGTTGTAGCTACTAACGATAGTCACTTTACCAACGAAGATGATGCCGAAGCTCATGATATGTTAGTGTGCTTGAGTACAGGGCGGGATTATACCGACCCAACCCGTATGCGCTATTCCAAACAAGAGTGGTTTAAAACTTGTGAAGAGATGAGCAAGTTATTTGCCGATATTCCGGAAGCATTAGAGAGTACTGTTGAAATTGCCGATAAAGTGGAATTCTTTGAACTGGACAGTGATCCTATCATGCCTCCGTTTAATATACCAGAGGACTTTGGAACTTTTGATAGCTATAAGGCCAAGTTTACCGAGGAGGACTTAATGCAAGAATTTGGCGAAGTAAGATATGGGAAATTGGGCGGATATGATAAAGTACTCCAAATTAAGCTAGAGGCAGATTATCTTGAGCACCTGACTTATGAAGGCGTTAAGTTTAGATATCCGGATGATTTTACTGATGATAAAAAAGAACGTATTGATTTTGAACTGGAAACCATTAAAACCATGGGTTTTCCGGGGTACTTCTTGATTGTTCAGGATTTTATAAACTGGGCCAAAGATAATGGCGTACTTGTGGGACCGGGAAGGGGTTCTGCAGCAGGTGCCGCTGTAGCATACTGTGTTAAAATTACGGATGTTGATCCTATTAAATATGACTTACTTTTTGAGCGCTTCTTAAATCCGGATCGTATATCTATGCCCGATGTCGATATCGACTTTGATGATGACGGAAGACAAAAGGTACTGGACTATGTTACCGATAAATATGGGCATGATAAAGTTGCGCACATATGTACATTTGGAACGATGGCTACCAAAAGTTCCATTAAAGATGTAGCTCGTGTGCTTAACCTTGAATTATCTGAAGCCAATAGATTAGCCAAAATGGTTCCTGAGGCTCCTAAAATGAGCTTTAAAAAAGCCTATAAAGAAGTGCCTGAACTGGAACAGGAAAAGAATTCTCCTAATCAATTGGTGGCACAAACCTTAAGCTTTGCGGAGCAACTCGAAGGTGCTGTTCGACAAACAGGAGTTCACGCTTGTGGAGTTTTAATCGGGAAAAATCCACTGGATCAGCATTTACCTGTAATGCCAACTAAAGGTGAGGAATTACTAACAACCCAATACGATGGTCGTTTTGTAGAGGATATTGGCTTGTTAAAAATGGACTTCCTTGGATTAAAGACCTTATCTATATTTAAAGAAGTACTTAGCAACATTAAGCTATCTAAAGATATTGATCTTGATTTAGCTAAGATACCATTGGATGATGAATTGACATTCAAACTATTTGGTAACGGTGAAACAACAGCTGTATTCCAGTTCGAGTCTCCTGGTATGAAGAAACACCTTAGAGCTCTTCAACCAAACAGATTTGAAGACCTTGTTGCCATGAATGCCCTATACCGTCCGGGTCCAATGGAATATATCCCATCTTTCATTGAACGTAAACACGGACGAGAAGAAATTAAATATGACCATCCAATGATGGAGCCATATTTAAAAGATACTTATGGTATTACTGTATATCAGGAGCAGGTGATGCTTCAGTCCAGAGCGCTCGGTGGATTTACACGAGGCGACTCGGACTCCCTTCGTAAAGCCATGGGTAAAAAGATCATGGCCATGATGGATAAGCTTAAGGAAAAGTTTATCAGTGGCTGTCTTGGAAGTGAAGAATTTGTTCAGGCTTGTAAAGATGGTAAAACCACAATTGCAAAGCCTGAAGACCTGATTGATAAAATCTGGAGTGACTGGGAAGCTTTTGCAAGTTATGCCTTTAACAAGTCTCACTCAGTATGTTATGCATACGTAGCTTACCAATCCGGTTATCTAAAAGCTCATTATCCTGCAGAATTTATGGCAGGTGTACTAAGTCGTAATTTAAGTGACATCACCAAGATTACAACCTTCATGGAGGAATGTAAAAGGATGGAAATGCCTGTACTTGGCCCTGATGTCAATGAAAGTTACAACAAGTTTACGGTAAACAAAAAAGGTGAGATTCGTTTTGGAATGGCGGGTATTAAAGGAGTTGGTGCCGGTGCTGTAGAAGAAATTATCCGTGTACGTGAAAAGGATGGTCCTTACAAAAATGTATACGATTTTGTTGAAAGAGTAAACTTACAAACAGTAAACAAAAAGAACCTTGAAGCACTAGCCGCTGCGGGAGGTTTCGATGGATTCTCAGGATTTCACAGAGCTCAGTATTTTGCTTCAAATCCCGGCGAAGAAACTACTTTTATTGAAAATTTAATCAGATACGGAAACTTATATCAAAACGATCAAGCCAGTGCTGCAAACTCATTATTTGGAGCTGTAGGTGCCGGAGCTGCAATTTCTAAACCGGCTCCTCCAACATGTGAAGAGTTCTCAATACTGGAAAAACTAAACAGAGAAAAAGATTTAATAGGAATCTATCTTTCTGCACATCCACTTGATATATATAAGTTAGAGTTAACACATTTCTGCAACACCAACATCTCTGATTTATCCGATTTAGAAAAAATCAAAGGTCGGGATGTTACTTTAGGAGGAATGATTACAGCATCGCGTTCCGGAACCACAAAAAAGGGAAATCCTTTTGGTATTATGACATTACAGGATTATAGTGGTTCATATGAATTTGCATTTTTTGGGAGAGATTATCCTGACTTTGCAAGATACCTTGTTGAAGGTTATTATATAATGGCACACGGTAAGGTTCAGGAAAAACAATGGACCAAAGATGGCGAACTTGAAGTAAAGATTCATAAAATTGAAATGCTGGATGGAATCAGAGAGTCCAGAGTTTCAGGAATTAATATTTCTGTTCCATTACAAAGCATTGATGAAGATATGGTGACCGAGCTAGCTACATTAACTCAGGAAACTGAAGGAAATATAGCATTACGCTTTTCAATTTATGACAAAGAAGATAAAGCAAACAAAGCTCAGTTTCTGGCACGATCATCTAAAATTAAGTTAACGGATGAAATTATTGAATATCTTGAAAATCACCCTGAAATCTCATTCACCCTATCTTAATGCCAAATTAATTTTGATAAACAATGAGATTTAAACTATTAAGGCATCTAAAAAATTGAATATATTTGGATAGACACAAAGTAATTTTTTACATTTGTAATGATGCAAAAACAAAATATAAATATAAACTTATAACATTATATTATGACTATAGATGTAACAGATGCAACTTTTGAAGAGGTTGTATTAAATTCAGACAAACCGGTTATTGTTGATTTTTGGGCAGAATGGTGTGGACCTTGTAGAATGGTAGGACCAATTGTAAAAGAACTAGCTGAAGAATATGGTGATAAAGCTGTAGTTACTAAAATGGATGTAGACAGCAATCCGGGAACATCTGTGAAATTTGGTATTAGAAATATCCCTACAATTCTTTTCTTTAAAAATGGTGAGATTGTTGACAAACAAGTAGGTGCTGTTCCTAAAACAATTTTAGCTTCTAAACTAGACGCTTTATTATAATAGCATAAAACAACATTTAAGGAGCAGATACATATTGTTTCTGCTCTTTTTTAATGAATAATTCTAACAAAACAAATCTTTAAACACATTCTATTTATCTGAACTCTGGATTAAGTCAAAAACTGCACATTCGAAGCAAATAATTTCTCTATTATATATTTTATAAAGGATATTTTTTAACTTAGATAAATAAATATCGCTAAACATTTATGGACGATTTAGGTAACATATTATACATTCTTTTTGCAATTGCCGCTGTGGTCTTTAACATCATGAGAAAAGGGAAGCAAGATAAAACTTCGACCCCTCCTCCTGTTGATACAAAAGATCCCTTTGAAGATATCATACCTAAGTTTGAACAAATGTTTAAACCTGAAGAAAAAGCTCAATACGAACCAGTTAAAATAAATATTGAAAAAAAACCAAAGAAAGAACCAAAACCTGTTCTTAATGACTTTGAAGAGAAAAAGAAACAAATTCAAGCAAGAGTAAATAGAATACCAAATAAAAAAACTAAAGAAACCTTAATTGAGGTCGAAGAAATTTCAGAACCTGGATGGTTTAACGCAAGGGAAGCCATCATATATTCTGAAATCCTTAAGCGGCCGGAATTCTAACTGCAAAATCTTAGTTTTTTAATAACTACATTATTATTATCTTTGCACCAAAGAGTTCCGAATTCGGGATTCTTTATTTTTTTATATACAAATCATAAAGGAGGAAGAAAGATGTCAAACGTAAGTTATCTTACCGAAGAGGGTTTGAAAAAATTAAAGAATGAACTCCACCAATTAGAATCGGTAGAAAGACCAAGCATATCACAACAAATAGCAGAAGCCCGAGATAAAGGTGATTTATCTGAAAATGCAGAATACGATGCAGCAAAAGAGGCTCAAGGTTTATTAGAAATGAAAATTGCTAAGATTAAAAACATCATAGCTAATTCAAGAATAATTGACGAGTCAAAGATTGACACTTCAAAAGTTCAGCTACTTAACAAAGTAAAGCTTAAAAACTTGAAGAACAATGCTGTTATGACGTATACTTTAGTACCTGAAAGTGAAGCAAATTTAAAAGAAGGTAAAATCTCAATAAGCACTCCAATTGCCAAAGGTTTACTTGGTAAAAAAGTTGGGGATCAAGCAGAAATTACAGTACCTTCAGGAGTTATGACTTTTGAAATTATTGAAATAACCATTTAAAAACTCTTATTATGCCAAGCATCTTTTCAAAAATTGTAAAAGGAGAAATACCTTGTTATAAAATAGCTGAAGATGAAAATTACTTTGCCTTTTTAGACATTAATCCATTACAAGAAGGTCATACTTTAGTAATACCTAAAAAAGAAGTTGATTATATCTTTGATATTGAGGATGAGATTTTGGCAGGAATGATGGTGTTTGCTAAGAAAATTGCTAAAGCATTAGATAAAGCAATTCCATCTAAACGAGTTGGAGTAGCGGTTTTAGGATTAGAAGTACCTCACGCTCACATTCATCTTATCCCTCTTCAAAGTGAAAGTGATATAAACTTTTCAAATCCGAAACTCAAATTCACGCTAGAAGAATTCACTGCAATAGCAGACAAAATAAAAAAGGAGCTTTAAGCTCCTTTTATTTTTTAACCCTTCCTGGATTTTTATTTATAAATTCTTTCCAGCTTTTTACTGTCTTTTCTTTATTCAGATTCTGATTTTGAAAATAGTGACACAAAGCAGCTGCAACACCATCAGTGGCATCAAGATACTTTGGTTCCGTTTCTATTCTTAAATAGCGAGAGAGGATTCCTGCAACCTGTTCTTTACTAGCTCTTCCGTTCCCTGTAATTGCCATTTTAATTTTCAAGGGTGCATATTCAAAAACAGGCAAATCTCTTGATAAAGCAGCCGCCATAGCAACTCCCTGAGCCCTGCCTAACTTTAGCATAGATTGAACATTCTTACCAAAAAAAGGAGCTTCAATAGCCAATTCATCAGGATAATAGTTATCTATCAAACGCACTACTGTTTCAAAAATCTTCTTTAATTTCAGATAGTGATCCGTATATTTCTGAAGTTCTAAAACACCCATTGAAAGTAGTGAAGGCGTATTATTCACAACCTTAATAATACCGTACCCCATAACATTTGTTCCCGGGTCAATTCCTAATATAATCCTTTCTTTAATCAACCTATCCTATATTTCCTTAAGTATTGAGCTAAAATACAATGCATCCTGACCAAAATCGGAACTCATCTGTCCTAAAACAATTGGTGATTGACGATTAATAACCTCCAAATCTGTTGGAGTAACAACCCGCCATTGTACTGAAATTGTTTTTTCATTTGGATTCTCAGTTGTCATTACTTCATAAGTCCCAACTTCACATCCTGAAACAACAGTTTTAATTAGAGGGACATAAGTTTCTTTCAACCACTTTTCCCAACTCTGAAACTTATTCTTATTTATTACAAATGTAGTATTGAAAATAAACATAATTAAAAATCTCCTTTATAACAAAAAACCCTGCTAAAGCAGGGTTGTAATATATAAATAACTGCTATCAGTTTTATTTTATCATATCAAAGCCGCAATATGGAACTAATACATCAGGAATCTTAATTCCTTCGGCTGTTTGATTATTCTCTAGTAAAGCAGCCAAAATACGAGGTAAAGCCAAAGCACTACCATTTAAAGTATGAGCTAATTCCGGCTTCTTCATATCTTTTCCTTTATATCTGCATTTTAATCTGTTAGCCTGATAATTCTCAAAGTTAGAAACAGAGCTCACCTCTAACCATCTTTCCTGAGCAGCGGAATATACTTCAAAATCAAACGTTAAGGCAGAAGTAAAACTTATATCTCCTCCGCAAAGACGTAATATTCTATAAGGTAATCCTAACTTATTAACTAAACCTTCAACATGCTTCACCATTTCATCCAATGATTGGTAAGATTTTTCGGGATGAGCAATTTGAACGATTTCTACTTTATCAAACTGATGTAATCTATTCAAACCACGAACATGAGCACCCCAAGAACCAGCTTCTCGTCTAAAACATGGAGTATAGGCCATGTTTTTCAATGGAAGATCTTCTTCTTTTACAACCTCATCACGATATATATTTGTAACTGGAACCTCAGCTGTAGGTATTAAATACAAGTTATCAGCAGTAGCATGATACATCATACCTTCTTTATCCGGAAGCTGACCTGTACCAAAACCTGAATCTTCATTAACTACAATTGGAGGAAGCACTTCATTATAACCAGCTTTCTCACCTTCATCCAAAAAGAAAGTAATCAAAGCACGTTGTAAGCGAGCACCTTTTCCTTTATAAACAGGAAATCCTGCTCCTGTAATTTTGGTACCAAGCTCAAAATCAATAATATCATACTTCTTGATCAATTCCCAATGAGGTAGTTTCTCTCCTTCAATTTCTTTAATGACACCTCCCTCTTTAACCACTTCATTATCCTCTTCACTGTTTCCTTCCGGAACAGATGGATGCGGTAAATTAGGTAACTTGACTACTTCGCTATTTAACTGGGTTGTTATTTCGCTAAGTTCAGCATTTAAATCTTTAATGCTATCTTTTAACTCAGCAGTTTTTGCTTTTGCATCATTTGCTTCCTGAGCCTTTCCTTGTTTAAACAGCATTCCGATTTCTTTAGATAAACCATTCATCTCAGCTTGTTTTGTTTCAACTTCAACCTGAGTTGCTTTTCTTTTATTATCTAAAGCAATAATATTTTCTACTATTTCAGTTGCATCAAATCGCTTTACTTTAAGGCGCTTAACAACCTCATCCTTATTGTCTTGTATAAATTTTAGCGTAAGCATTCTGCGTTTTTCTTGTTTGTTGATATACGGATAAAAAAAAATCTCCTGAATTGTGTTACGAAAGTAACAAAATCAGGAGACTCTTAAAATCTTTCAAGGTCTTTTTATTCAGCAGCAAAAGGCTCTACTGATACATAAGACTTGTTGTTTCTTTTTTTACGGAAAGATACTGTACCATCAATAAGGGCAAATAAAGTATGATCTTTACCTATACCTACGTTATCACCTGGATGGTGTTGAGTTCCTCTTTGACGAACAATGATGTTACCTGCTTTTGCAGCCTGACCACCAAAAATTTTAACGCCTAATCGTTTACTTTCGGATTCTCTACCGTTTTTCGAACTACCGACTCCTTTTTTATGTGCCATCTTATTCTAAATTTTTTAATTATCCAACTAAAATATCTTCAATTTGAATTTGAGAAAATTGTTGACGGTGACCATTTTTCTTTTTGTAACCTTTTCTTCTTTTCTTTTTGAAAACAATTACTTTATCACCTTTAACATGAGAAAGAACTTTTGCAGTAACTTTCGCACCTTCAACAACAGGAGCTCCTACTTTTACTTCTCCTTCGTTGTCGATCAACATTACTTTGTCAAATTCAACAGCAGCTCCTTCTTCCGAAGCTAGACGGTGTACATAAATTTTGCTGTCTTTTTCTACTTTAAACTGCTGTCCTGCAATATCAACAATCGCGTACATAACAATCAAATTAAAATTATATCCCGGAGGCGGGCTTTTTCTCTCATTATCAGCCACTTTACCAAGCCTCTCAAGAAGTATTGGAGTGCAAAAGTATAAAATATTTCTAAATCTACAAAAAATCACAGGTTAATTCCATGAATTTCAATACAATTATATCTATCTAAACAACCATTAATGAATCATTATTTCATAAGAAGAAACATATCCTATTATTTTTTGTTTCCCTTATATTATCTGATATAATGACAATATATATCAGGTGATGTTTAAAACAATTTGTTATATTTGTTTTATTATAGTAATGTTTTCAACACTTCGAAACACGAAGAAGATTTATGAGCAAGAAGAAGATTAAACTTAATATATTAGGTCTGTCTTATAGTCAAACACAATCTGGTGCATACGCATTAGTACTGGCGGAAGAAGAAGGTGAAAGAAGGATTCCGATTATCATTGGTGGAGTTGAAGCGCAATCAATTGCAATTAAACTCGAAGGTTTGGAGCCCCCCCGACCTCTAACACATGATCTTTTCCTAAACTTTTCCAGAGCTTTTGAGATTGAAATTATTGAAGTAATCATTTACAAACTTGAAGAAGGGATTTTCTATTCTGAATTAGTTTGTATTAAAGATGGTGAAGAAATCAGAATAGATTCAAGAACATCAGATGCAGTAGCACTTTCCTTAAGATTTAACTGTCCTATTTATACTTATGAATCTATTATTGAGTCTGCAGGTATTGTTTTAGATGTAAATTCAGATCAGGAAGAAGAAATTAGTGCAGAAAGCAATAAGGAATCAAGTGGCGAAAATAAATACTCAAGCTTATCTATTGATGAATTAAACAAAATGCTTGATAATGCCATCAGTAAAGAAGACTATGAAAAAGCTTCTGAAATTAGAGATGAAATTCAAAAAAGAAGTGCTTCATAGCATACTACATTTATATTATTAGTTTACCCATGATCAAAAAAGTAATTTCCGTACTATTCGTTGGAATAGTATTAAGCACCCAAACTGCCCTCGCCTCAAATGTTGTTGAAACACAAATACATTCTAATTTTTCATTCCTTAGTTTAACCAGGGGTGTTATTGGGATGCTTGTTTTAATAGGGATAGCCTGGCTCTTTAGCTCAAACAAAAAGGCAATTAATTGGAAAGCTGCAGGAACAGGCCTTGGCATACAATTATTACTTGCAATATCTATCTTATACATTCCGTTTGTTCAGGTATTTTTTGAATTTGTAAGTAAAATTTTTGTTCAGGTACTAAATTTCACAGAGGCAGGCACCTCGTTTTTATTTAAAAGTTTTGGTGCAGGAGAAATTGAGTCTCCTCTTTTAAATTTTGCAGTGACTATATTACCAACAATAATATTCTTCTCGGCCTTAACGAGTTTACTATTTTATTACGGAATTATACAAAAGGTAGTATACGCTTTAGCTTGGGTCATGACTAAATTAATGAAGTTATCTGGAGCAGAAAGTTTATCTGTAGCTGGAAATATCTTTCTTGGTCAAACAGAATCTCCATTAATGATAAAAGCATATTTGGAAAAAATGAACCGATCAGAGATGCTTTTAGTTATGTCTGGAGGGATGGCAACTTTGGCAGGAGGTGTTTTAGCTGTTTACATTAAAATATTAGGCGCAGGCATTCCTGCTCAGGAAATTTTATATGCTAAACACTTACTTGCTGCTTCGATAATGGCTGCACCAGGAGTAGTTGTAATTTCAAAAATATTACTTCCTCAAACGGAAGAGATTAACAATGAAGTAGTAGTCAGCAAAGAAAAAATTGGTAAAAATGTTTTGGACGCCATCTCTAATGGAACTTCAGAAGGCTTAAAATTGGCGGTGAACGTTGGAGCCATGTTATTAGTTTTCATTTCATTCATTGCAATGATAAACTACATTTTCCTGAAAATAGGTTATTACTCAGGATTAAATGAAGTTATAGCATCTGCAACATCAGGCGAGTATCACGAATTAAGTCTTCAGTTTATACTTGGATATGCTTTCTCTCCTATAATGTGGTTAATTGGTGTGTGCAGTGAAGACATCGACCTCGTTGGACGAGTTCTTGGTGAAAAAATCATAATGACAGAATTTATTGGTTACGTAAGTTTAGGCGATTTAAAAGAAGCAGGTGCTTTTGCACAACAAAAATCAGTATTAATTGCAACCTATGTTTTATGTGGATTTGCCAATTTTGCTTCAATAGGAATACAAATTGGAGGTATTGGAGCTCTTGCACCCGGACAAAGAGTAACCTTAACACAACTAGGTATGAAAGCTTTATTAGCAGGTACTTTAGCCTCTCTTCTTTCAGCAACCATTGTTGGAATGATCTTAGGTTAAAAAAAGCAATTATTCTTGTAACTTATTAATCTTTACAGGCGTCACATCTTTATATTAACTTTAACACCATATAAAGATGAAATGAGTCATACATTCCTTTTTCTGATATAAAAGAAGGATTTAATTTGGCGAGTTCCATGTGGTAATTAAAAATTAAATTTTAAACACATGAAAAAATTATTATCTCTGGCGCTAGTGATATTATACATGAATAGTTGCATATCCATAGACACTAGTGCACAAAAAATCACAATTGATAAAATTGAAAAAAGTTTTGATAACATCAGTACTCTTGATGTAAAAGGAGCCTTCTGTAAAGTAACTATAAACAGTCACTCTTCTGATAAGATTAATTTTAAAGGTGAGATTAAGTCAAACAAGGAAAGAGATGATATAAAGATCAAATACGAGAAAAAAGGAAACACTCTTGAGGTTTGGATTGAAAAACCAAATTCATTGAGTGGATCATATAGTGGAAGCTTTGATTTTATGGTTCCTAAAAACATTAATTTAGACATTAAGAATTCATCCGGTAGTATAATTATTGACAACATTGGTCAAAGTACTATATCACTATTAGCTAGTTCCGGCAGTATTAATGCAAGCAATATAGAAAGTGACATAACTGCAACTACAAGTTCCGGAAGCATTAATACAACGAATATATCCGGAAGCTTAAAAGCCATAAGTTCCTCAGGAAGTCATAACATAGAAAACATTGGAGGAAATGTTGTTGCTACCTTATCATCAGGTAGTATTAAAATCAACCAGGTAAATGGGACTGTAAAAAGTACATCATCATCTGGTTCACAATATATTAATGCAGTAAAGTCAGATGTTACAGCAAGTGCAAGTTCAGGTAGTTTAAAACTTGAGAACATTTTTGGCAATGTAATTTCCAAAGCAAGTTCAGGAAGCATTAAGCTAAATAATATTAATGGTACTCTAGATATTGTTACTTCAAGCGGAAGTCAATTTGGGACTGCAATAACACTTTCTGGTGATTCCTCTTTTAAAAGTTCTTCCGGAAGTATTAAAATGGAGCTTACCAACAATTCAGAGGAATTATCTTTTAACCTATTAGCATCATCTGGAGGATTAAATGCAAAAGGCACTTCAGGCAAGAAAAAGCTAACGATTGAAAAAGGAAATATTCACATTCATGGAGTATCCTCATCCGGCAGTCAATCTTATCAATAAAAACTAATCAAAAGCCACTGTTTATGTGGCTTTTTTCTTTATAATTTAGGCGTAATAAAAGATAATTTATATCTTGTAATCAACCTAAATTATACACTCATGAACTCTTTCGATTATACAATAAATTATCAGATGCAGTCTGATCTTGATGATGAAAATCCGGATAGATATGTAAACAACTACGAAGCGGAAATTCTTGTATATAAACCATCTGGTGAACTTATTAAAATTGGCAGGCTTTATTTTAGTACAATTTTAATTAATCAGATAATTGATCAAGAATATAATTTGTTCCATGTATTTGATTCTTCGTCAACAATTCTAGATTTTGGTCTTGAGTTCATTGATTTCGATAACATGGAATACAATGAACATTTTATGAAATATGCCGACAACGACATGTATCTTGAAAACATACTTCTGATCACAGAATATGAATTAATCCCAGCTTTCAGAGGCAAAAATCTTGGAAGTAAAATATTAAAAGATTTATACACCAGATTTGGGAATGGTGTAGGAGCTATCATTGTTAACTCTACGCCTTTTCAGCAAACTATTATGAATAATATTGATGAGGATCAGTATGAAGAGGATGACTTTTTAAAAGCATTAACATTTGAGGACGCTGAGTTTGATGAAGAAACAGCTCAGTTAAAAATCAAAGCATTCTTCCAAAGATCTGGCTTTAAGTATCTGACAAACAATTATTTTTATATTAACACTCATTTTAAGCAGCCAAAACTTATGGCCGCAGACTGGTAAGAAAAAAAGCTATCTAACGATAGCTTTTTTAGTTTTATTTATATATCAGTATTTTTAACTACATTAACAAAATCATCTACCAACCAAACTGTTCCATCAGCTATTACTTTAGCCTTTAAATAATGAGATTCTCTTTCATTAAGTTTTTCCGTAATAAAACTCAACAATTCATCACCACTTTTATTAGCCACTAATGGACGTTGGGATTTTGAAGCACATAATCTTTCATTTAAAACAGAAGGTTGCAATTGCAGATAAATTGTTAAACCTGTAGCATTCATCACGTCCATATTATCATAAAAACATGGAGTACCACCTCCTGCACCAATTATAACATTATCAAAATCACTTACCTCACGAAGGCATTTTGCTTCTATCTCCCTAAAGCCATCTTCTCCGTTATCCTCAAATATCTGCGAGATAGTTTTATGATATTTATGCTCTATAAAGTGATCTAAATCCAGAAAACTCCATCCTAAAGCATCAGCAAGCCAACGTCCCATTGTTGACTTACCACTCCCCATAAAACCTATTAAATAAACTCTATTTACCATGATTAAAAAAGTGACATTTGGTTATCATCATCTTCTTCTGAATGATTATGATCATTTTCAGGTTCTTCTTCCTCTTCAGGTTCAGGCTTTGTAATTAAGGGCTCTAGCTCATTGATTTTCGAAACCTGATAAGTCGTTAAACGCTTACCTCTGGCTTTAAAGCTCTTAACACCAATAAACTCATCAACCTCCACAATCATCTTATCTTTCTCTTTATCTTCTCCCCCAAACTTCACTTCCAATCTAGGATAATCAATATTAGTAATTCTTACAAGATAAGATTTTGAGTTTTCTCCAATAAAGCTTTGTGGCTTCATTGATGGTTCAAGCTGGAATCTTTTCAGATAATAATATTTCTGATCAGCGTCATAATAAGCAACAGACCATACTTTATCCTGATTATACTTTTCTATAATCAAGATATTATCTTCATAGTGATTTGTTAGATCAAAATTCGTATGATAGTAATTTCCATCCTTGGTAAGTACTAAGATTAAATCCTCAGCATGAAACTCTCCAAGATAATTACCTCTTCCATCTGAGTTTATTCTTAATACATCAGGATCGAACCAGATTTTTCTACCTCCAAGTGTAGAAACACCCTTTTTACGCAATGCTACTTTCTGAACCTCGTATTTAGTAAGGATATTACCCATTGCTCCGCGTCCTTTAATAGCCAGCTCTGCCATATCGTAATCAAAAATTAAATTACGAATACGAGCTTTAGGTCGTAATACAACTTTTAAAACTTCTGCCTCTCCATTTGGATTTGCACTGAAGTAAAGTATATCGGAGCCTTTGGTTCCTTTGGTAACATCATACTCCTTGTCCCTGGTAATTCCGGTAACAGCAAAACGCTTAACGTAACTAGGACCTGACTTACCATCCCTGTATACTACATTATAAATGGTACGTTTATCACTTTTTTTGAATACAGCTAAATGAATAACTCCTTTTCCGATAAAAGCTTTTTCAGAAACCTTGGTAATTAAATACCTTCCATCTTTATAAAAAATTATAATATCATCTATATCAGAACAATCGCAAACAAATTCATCTCTACGTAAAGATGTACCCATGAATCCTTCATCACGATTGATATATAACTTTTCATTTTTAACAACAACCTTACTTGCCTCAATATTTTCAAAACTTCTGATCTCCGTTTGTCGAGGGAAGTTTTTACCATAGGATTTCTTAATATGCTTATAGTAATTTATCGAGTATGGAATTATATTCTCAAGATTATAAGCAATTTGTTCTAATTCTTCTTCAAGTGATGCGATATATTCATCAGCTTTATTAGAGTCAAAACGAGAAATCCTTTTAATCCTTATTTCAGTAAGTTTAATAATATCATCCCGAGTCACTTCACGTCTCAGAGTTTTCTTGAAAGGCTCTAAACCATGATCAATTGTTTGAATAATTGCTTCCATGGTTTCACAATCCTCAATCTTTTGATAGATCTTATTTTCAATAAAAATCCTTTCTAAAGAAGCAAAATGCCAGGCCTCTTCAAGTTCTCCTCTTCTGATTTCAAGCTCACGAGTTAATAAATGAACTGTATGATCAGTATTTTTTCTTAGAACTTCAGATACTCCAATAAATTTAGGTGTATTATCTTCAATCAAACAACAGTTTGGAGATATTGAAACTTCGCAATCTGTAAAAGCATATAAGGCATCGATTGTTTTATCTGTAGAAACACCATTAGGAAGATGAATTAATATTTCAACATTCTCTGCCGTATTATCATCTATTTTCTTAATCTTAATCTTACCCTTTTCATTAGCCTTTAAAATTGACTCTATTAATGTACCTGTATTCTTACCATAAGGTATATCAGTAATATTAAGGGTTCTGGTATCTTGCTTTACAATTTTAGCTCGTACTTTAACAGCACCGCCTCTCAAACCATCATTATACTTTGATACATCAACCATTCCCCCAGTTGGGAAATCTGGAAATATTTCAAAACCTTTTCCTTCCAGATGAGCTACAGAAGCATCAATCAACTCATTAAAGTTATGAGGTAATATTTTTGAAGCCAAACCTACAGCAATACCTTCAACACCCTGAGCAAGAAGTAAAGGGAATTTTACTGGGAGTGTTATAGGCTCTTTATTACGACCGTCATAACTCATTTTCCACATAGTAGTCTTAGGATTAAAAACTACTTCCTGTGCAAATTTAGTTAATCGCGCCTCAATATATCGGGGAGCAGCGGCTCCATCACCTGTTGCAACGTTACCCCAGTTACCCTGCATATCAATCAATAGATTCTTTTGGCCTAATTGCACTAATGCATCACCAATAGATGCATCACCGTGAGGGTGAAATTGCATAGTAAAACCAATAATGTTAGCCACCTTATTATAGCGTCCATCATCCATACGACGCATGGCATGTAAGATTCTGCGCTGTACCGGTTTTAAACCATCATTAATATGAGGAACTGCACGTTCAAGAATTACATAAGAGGCATAATCTAAAAACCAACCTTTAAACATACCTCCCAAATGCGATATCTTCACATCCGGATTTTGGTCGTCAGGAGCATTCCCTCCTTGATCAGGATTATTATCCTCAGGATTTAGGTTTATCTCTTCGTCGTTTGGGGTATTAATATCTTCACTCATGCTTACAACTGCATTATTATATTGTTTATACTATGCCAGGTCTTCTTCAATAACAAGATTATCAATGATAAAATTCTGTCTGTCAGGGGTATTTTTTCCCATATAAAATGAAAGTAAATGCTGCACAGCATCTTCCTTCTTCATCCTTACAGGCTCCAGACGAATATCCTTTCCTATAAAGTGCTTAAACTCATCAGGACTAATTTCACCCAACCCCTTAAACCTTGTAATCTCAGGGTTTACACCTAATTGTTTTATTGCCTTTAGCTTCTCTTCTTCTGTGTAACAATACATTGTTTTCTTCTTATTTCTAACTCTAAACAATGGTGTTTGAAGAATGTATAAGTGTCCATTTTTTACCAATTCAGGAAAGAACTGTAAGAAAAAGGTAATCAAAAGCAATCTGATGTGCATTCCATCCACATCAGCATCGGTAGCAATAATTACATGATTATATCTTAATGTTTCGAGTCCCTCTTCTATATTTAAAGCAGCTTGTAGTAAATTAAACTCCTCATTCTCATAAACAATCTTTCTGGTTAATCCATAAGAATTTAAGGGCTTACCCTTTAAACTAAAAACAGCCTGACTAGCAACGCTTCTTGCTTTAGTAATAGATCCACTTGCAGAATCTCCCTCGGTGATAAATATTGAGGATAAAGGAGCATCTTCATTATTTGAATTATAATGAACTCTACAATCCCTTAACTTTTTATTATGTAAGCTTACCTTCTTTGCACGCTCCTTAGCCAATTTTTGTATACCTGAAATTGCTTTTCGTTCTTTTTCAGATTCAAGTATTTTCCTCATTAAAAGCTCTGCCGTTTCAGTATTTCTATGTAAGAAATTATCCAATTCTTTTTTAATAAAATCAGTAACATAGTTTCTTACTGACGGACCATTAGGCCCCATATCTTTTGACCCCAGTTTTGTCTTTGTTTGAGATTCAAATACTGGCTCTTCAATTTTTATACTGATTGCAGCAATAACGCCGGTTCTAATATCAGAAACATCAAAGTTCTTATTATAAAACTCACGTATTGTTTTTACTAAAGCCTCACGAAATGCAAGCTGATGAGTTCCTCCCTGAGTTGTATGCTGCCCATTTACAAATGTATAATACTCCTCTCCATATTGATTACCATGAGTAAATGCTACTTCAAGATCTTCTGTTTGAAGATGAATCATTGGATACACTCCTGGTGAAGTCATATTCTCATTTAATAAGTCAAGTAATCCGTTTTTTGACTTATAAACTGTTCCATTATAGTGTATAGCAAGACCTGCATTTAGATATGTATAGTTTTTTAACAGAGATTCAATATATTCATCCCTGAATACATATTTTTCAAAAATATCTACATCCGGTTGAAAGGAAACAAAAGTACCGTTAGCTTCGGTTGTTGGTTCAACCTCAAATTCAGTAACAACATTCCCTTGTGAAAACTCAACTTTCTTACATTCCCCATCTCTGAAAGCAGTAACCGTAAATTTAGTAGACAATGCATTTACAGCCTTAATACCAACTCCATTAAGACCTACTGACTTTTTAAAAACCTTAGAGTCGTATTTTGCTCCAGTATTCATTTTTGATGCTACATCTATCACCTTTCCTAAAGGAATACCCCTTCCATAGTCACGAATAGTAACAAATCCATCAACAACTGTAACATCAATCTTTTTCCCAAACCCCATCATATATTCGTCAATAGAGTTATCCATTACCTCTTTAAGTAACACATAAATACCATCATCCGGATATGCACCATCCCCCAACTTACCAATATACATCCCAGGACGTTTTCTGATATGTTCTTTCCAATCTAGGGTTCGAATGGCATCTTCTGAATACTGTTGCGACATAATATTATAAGTTTTAATTTTTTTATGACATAGGATAGGCTAAAAATAAAATTCCCTCAAATATAATTAAATCGATTTTTCTTTGGTAATTCTTTTTTCAACAGGTAAGCATCATTAAACCACAACAATCTATATATCAACCTACAACACAATACAACTTTAAATTAAGTAAATAAAAAAACGGATTCATGATCATGAATCCGTTTTATTGCAAATTTGTGAACCAATAATTATAATATTTTGACGTATAATCTCTCTAATCAGAATTTTCTTAGATCGGATTTGAGATTAGTTAAAAGTCAGGTATAAAAAAAAATAAAAAAATCCTTAAAACATAGTGTTTACGGCATTTTTTTATGAAAAATCAGAAAAAATTATTCAACTGGTATTATTCCCATCTTTTTCATTAAAAATGATGCATTGTGGTTCTGAGTTACTCCTTTATATAATTTATAATCAAACAATAACTTACCTGATTCATTTTTCACTTCAAAACAATAATTCTCTACTCTTCCAGAAGTTTCATCCTCTAATATCTCTAGCTCTAAATCATGAGTTGCGATCATTCCATATGCATGATAGTTTAGTAAATTCCTTATCAACTCCATACTTCCATATGTTTTATCCTTAGAGTTAGTACCTTTTAGTATTTCATCTAAAATGATAAAAATATCCTTACCATTACGCAGCTTATCAATTATATATTTTAACCTTTTTAATTCAGCAAAGAAATAAGACTCATGCTTCATTAAAGAATCCGTAGTGCGCATATTTGTTACCAATTCCATGGGTTTATAAATCATTTTATCAGCACACACAACTGCCCCGCAATTTGCCAACACTAAATTCAATCCAATACTTCTTAAAAAAGTACTTTTACCTGACATATTCGCTCCAGTAATTAAAGTAAATACCGAATCTTTAAAATTAAAATCATTACAAATCCTTTCCTTTCTATCAATTAAAGGATGACCAAGATTTTCAACTTTAAAAATTTCATTATTACTAATCTCAGGAAAAACAAAATCAGGATGATTGTAAACATATCCGGCTAAACTATTATATGCATCAATTTCATGAACTACATTAAACCAATCAAACAACTGATTTTTATAAGTATTCAACCAGTTTTCTATTTTCAAAACATATTTAAAATCCCATAATAAAATCCCATTCAATATTACTCCAGCTATCATTCCATTTCGTTGATCAAAATGATTCATATACACACTAAGCTTTTTAATTGCTAATGCAGCATTTGCATCTTCTGAGGATAATTTGCTTTTCAACTGAATTAAACCTTCTGCAGTAAACTCTTGATTAGCTATCAAATTTGTTAATGATGCATAATTCTGCAGAATTGAAGAAAGGGAAGAAAATTTTAAATTGAATTTATTAGTTGCTTTTAAATTTGCCCCGACAAAACTCAAATTAAAAAGAAAAATAACAGTTGGAATAACGGGATTCATCCCAAAGAATGACCAAATAAAAGAGAGTATAAATAAAACCGGAAGAATTCTTATCACTATTTTAAAGAAGATACTTTTTGTTTTTAGCCATGGAGAATAATCTTTAAAGCTATTCACTTTCTTAATATCTTCTTCAGTCTCATTAAGGATTTTTCCTTTTGCATAAAACGTTTGTCTAAATTCAAGCGCTTTTGATAATTCATGAAATGCATCTTGATTTCTTTTTATTTCCTTGACATCTAGAGACGGATAAGTTAGAAACTCTGCTAATCTCTTTTCACCGTTAATTGTTGCAGAGCGATTAATAAATTGGAAAAATGACGACTCTCCAAATAAATCGAGATCATATGAATAGTTATGTAATGGATCTTTAAAGTTTTCTCCAGAACCAAAACAACTCCAATCTCCTTCTAAGGCAGCAATCTCATTATGATTAAGTTCTTTGAGAAATAAAAATTCGTTTTTTAGTCTTTTATAATGATTAAACCTCTTAATCAACCATACAAAGCAAGAAATAAAAGCAATAAATACAATCGCAGATACTATTACTGAATATTCAAAAATATAAAACGGCAGTACAAACATTAAAACAAAGCACAATACTCTGATCCAACCAGATTGGATCATTTTTCGAGAATAGTATTTGCTTTGTTCTTCGTACTTATCTTTTAATATCTTGTAGTTTTGAACTAATCTATCATATCCTTGTTCGATTCGTCCAGTGCTTTCCATATCATATCTTTTAACTCCGTAATACCAATATTGGCAACCGAAGATATAAAAGTATGTGGAATTTCAGGTAAGTCTTTCTTAATTTCAGCAATTAACTCGTCATCCAACAAATCACATTTGGAGATAGCAAGCAATCTCTGTTTATCAAGCAACTCTGGATTATATATTTTCAGCTCATTTAATAATATATGATACTCATCAACAATATCTTCTGCATCTGCAGGAATTAAAAATAACAATATGGAGTTTCGCTCAATATGACGTAAAAATCGTAATCCTAAACCTTTACCCTCACTGGCTCCCTCAATAATTCCAGGAATATCAGCCATTACAAACGATTTGAAATCACGATAATTTACAATACCAAGATTTGGAACCAAAGTAGTAAAAGGATAATCACCAATCTCAGGTTTAGCTGCAGAAACTACTGATAATAAAGTTGACTTACCTGCATTTGGAAAACCTACTAATCCTACATCGGCCAATACTTTCAATTCAAGTATAACAGCAATTTCAATTCCTTCTAATCCAGGTTGTGCATAACGAGGTGTTTGATTGGTTGAGGTTTTAAAATGCATATTTCCTCTACCTCCTTTTCCTCCCGGAGCCAAAATAAACTCCTGACCATCTTCGGTAATCTCACACATCACCTCTCCGGTTTCAGCACTTTTAGCAATAGTTCCAAGTGGTACAAATATAGTTTTATCCTCTCCCTGAGCACCAAAACTTCCTTGACCACCACCCGACATACCATGCCCGGCAAAAATATGCCTTTGAAATTTTAAGTGTAATAAAGTCCAGTGATTACGACTACCTTTAATAATTACATGGCCACCTCTTCCACCATCTCCTCCATCAGGACCTCCTTTTGGAACAAATTTTTCTCTACGCATATGTGCAGAACCAGCCCCTCCCTTACCAGAGCGACAAAATATCTTTACATAATCTACAAAATTACTACTTGCCATAACCAATACACTTAAAAAAACAAGCCACGGAAAGCACATAACTTCCGCGGCTTTATAAATTTATTATTTCTTATTGTACAGAATCAATAACTTCTGCAATAGAAGCAAAAATCTCATCAATACTACCTACACCTTTAATTGACTTATATACTTTCTTCTTTTTATAGAAATCAATTACCGGTTTAGTTTGAGATTCATATACATTAATTCTTTTCTCGATAGTCTCAAGATTATCATCTGATCTACCTGATACTTTTCCTCTCTCTAACAATCTAGTTACTAGCTCATCTTTAGGAACTTCAAGATTAATCATAACATTAACCTTAGTTTTATACTCAGCTAATAACTGCTCTAAAGCCTCAGCTTGCTCAACTGTTCTTGGAAAACCATCAAAAATAACGCCTTTAGAACCTACCAATGATTCAATTTTATTGTCAATCATTCCAATAATTGTTTCATCAGGCACTAACTCTCCCTTGTCAATAAAACTCTTTGCAATTGTACCAAGTTGAGTGTGACCGCTAATTTCTGCTCTTAACAGATCTCCGGTTGAGATGTGTGCTAAATTGTATTTGCTAATAATGTTTTCACTTTGGGTACCTTTACCGGACCCTGGAGGACCAAAAATTACTACGTTCAACATTTCGGTTATAGTTTATATTTATTCAACAACTGTATATATATCAGCCAAATTACGACCATGTCCATCATAATCAAGACCATAGCCAACAATAAAATCATTAGGAATTTCCATTCCTACATATTCAATATCAAGATCAACCTTACATGCTTCAGGTTTAAACAACATTGTAGCAATTTTTACCTCTGCAGGTTGATATCCTAATAATTGATCCTTGATCTTTTCAATAGTAAATCCTGTGTCAACAATATCCTCTAGTATTACAACACATCTACCTTCAATATTCTCATTTAAACCAATAAGCTCCTTTACTTTTCCTGTTGACGAAGTTCCTTCGTACGAAGACAACTTTACAAAACTAATTTCGCAAGGAAAATCCAGTTTTTTCATTAGATCGGCAGCAAACATAAAAGAACCATTCAAAACACATATCATCAAAGGATCCTTACTAACCAAATCCTTATTCATCTTCTCTGCTATTCCTTCAATTGCACTATCTATCTTCTCAAAAGGAATTGACATTTCAAACTCCCTGTCTAATAGCTTTATACGTTTCATTAATTGGGTAAAATTTTATTTATGTGGCGCAAAAGTACAAAAAAATACAATGTTTAAAACCTTTTCTTTTCATAACTTGTTAATTTTGCGTTAGTTTAAACATTTTATTTACTTATATTAAATTACACTATGCAAGCAGTAGTTAGTATTATTATGGGCAGTACATCTGATTTGCCTGTTATGGAAAAAGCAGCTCAGGTGCTAAATGATTTAAAAATCCCGTTTGAAATAAATGCACTTTCAGCACATAGAACCCCAGAAGCTGTTGAGAAATTTGCAAAAGGAGCAGAAGATAGAGGAATTAAGGTTATTATTGCAGCTGCGGGTATGGCAGCACACTTACCTGGTGTAATTGCTTCAATGACTAAACTACCAATTATTGGTGTACCTATTAAAGCATCTCTTGATGGTTTAGATGCTCTTTTAGCAATCGTTCAAATGCCTCCGGGAATTCCTGTAGCAACTGTTGGAATTAATGGAGCTCAAAATGCCGGAATTCTTGCAGCTCAAATGCTAGCTTTAGGAGATAAGGAATTAGCTTCGAGAGTAGCAGACTTTAAAGAAAATCTGAAAACTAAAATTGAAAAAGCTAATCAGGAGTTAAGTGAAATTAAATACGATTTTAAAACTAACTAACCTATTAACAGATTAGATTTTTTGGACTTTAGTTTAAAATATTAAAGTTTTTTATATTTTTAAGGTGAACTTTGACAAACAGTCAAGATTCACCTTTTTTTTAACCATAACCTAAACCATGAAAAAGATCCAAGCAACGGAATGTTGTAGGTTTATTCTTATTTACCTCACTTTCTTTATCTCAAGCTCAAACTGCACTTCTCAATCAACTTTTAATTTATCTAATGAATCTATTGCACAAGGATGCACAGGTGTTGCAACTAAAAGTATATCAAGCTTATACTCCAATCCTGCAGGATCAACAACTATAAAAGATTATAGCCTTACTGCAAATTATTTCATGCCCTACTTTATTCAAGAACTTAGCAATCAAAGTCTAGCCTTGATCATACCTACCAAATATGGTAACACTTATGGTATAATTGACAGAAACGGATACAAACTTTATAATGAAAACAGGCTTACAATTGGTTTCGCAAAAAATATATCTCCCCTCATAAGCCTATCTTTCCAATTGAATTTACAACACAATCAAATCATGGAGTCAGGTAATGGACAACAACTATTCTCATGTATAGGAATACAATTCAATCCACACTCTTCTGTTACCATTGGATTCTTTGCTTTTAATCCAGAAAAGGCATCAATTAAAATCAATACATACAGAGAGGATATCGCATCTTACGTAAACCTTGGAATAAAATGGCAACCTTATTCCAATTTTTCTATCTCATCGGAGATTAACAAAACCATCAATTATAACACAATCACAAGATTTGGGCTAGAATACACAATCAATCAAATTCTAATTACACGAATAGGAGTTTATGGAAAGCCTTTAGTTTATACTCTAGGAATGGGATTAAAAATAGAATCATTAACCTTTGATATCGCAATGACGAATCATCAAAACCTTGGCATTTCTTCAGGACTTGGCATCTCTTATAAATTCCCATCTAAAAAATGAAAAAGCATTTACTATTCACATTCATCCTTGTGTCTATTAATATAAAAGCGCAAGATATATCAACAAAAGATGCAATCACGTCACAGATCGTTGAATATTTAGCCGAAAACGGAATTGACACAGAAACAAACACACAAGATTTTAACGATTTAATTGAGTTATCTGAGCATAAAACAAACATTCATAATGTTGATAAAAGGTTTCTTGAACAACTAATATTTCTTTCTGATTTTCAGATTAAAGATTTATTAAATTACATAAAAACCTACAGACCTATATATAGTAGATATCAATTACAAGCAATAAATAGTTTTAATCCCGGATTGATTGAAGCACTGTCACTTTTTGTATCGTTCGAAGAAGAAACCACAAAACATCACAAAAATTATTTCAATGCCAACATATTAATACGTGACTCATACGACTTTGAAACACCTATTGGATATAATAAGAAAAACAGCACGGGCTACCTGGGAAACAAACATCATTTATACCAAAAAACCATATTCGAATATGGTTCAAATATATCAGCAGGATTAGTATATGAGAAGGATCCAGGAGAAAAACTAACCGATGACAAAAACAATCCGGAATTTTTATCCGGATATATACAGTACGAAAGCAACAAGACAATAGAAAATATTATTATAGGGGATTTCAATGTGAACTTTGGACAAGGACTTGCAATATGGAGTGGTTCTAACATAGGAAAAGGTGGGGATATATTTTTAATAAAGAAAAGAGGAGATGGCATTAGAAAATATTCTTCCACAAACGAATCAGATTTTCTTCGGGGTATTGCATCATCTATAAAGTGGCACGATCTAAAACTTACATCTTTTATCTCAACAAAAGACATTGATGCAAATATTGAATATGACTCTATAAACAATTTATACTATGCATCTTCATTCCCTTCTTCCGGATATCATAGAACAATTAGTGAGCTTTCAAAAAAGAATAAAGCCAATAGAAAAACATACGGAGCTAATCTTCAATATAGATTAAAAAATTTAACGCTTTCAATTGGTAGTATGTATCAGGAAACAAACATCAATAATGCCATTACTCCAGCAATATATAAGAGTCTTAACTATTTACATAGCAATTCACAGAATTCCTTTTTTGCTTACAATTATGGAAGATCAAACTTTATAATATTCGGAGAAGTTGCAACTACCTCAAACTTTGATATCGCACTAACTAACGGAGTTTTAATAAAACCTACTTCAAGCATTTCGACTTCTCTTCTTTATCGAAACTTCTCGAAGAAATATAATTCTCCTTGGCTTAATGCTTTTTCAGAGAGTAGTAATCCCAATGGCGAATCCGGCTTATTTATTGGAATTAGCGCTTACCCTATTCCAAATGTAGAAATCCAAAGTTCTATTGACATCTTCAAATTCAATTGGCTTGAATACAATATCAATAAACCTTCCAATGGATATGAAATATTATTGAAGACAGTTTATAAAGCTAATAGTCAAACTAAGATAAGCTTTCAATACAAAGAAAAAGATAAAGCAAGAAATATTTCGGATTCAGAATATACAATCAGTCCTATTGAAAACTATAACCTTAAAAAAGTAAGAACTCAAATTGATTTTGAAACAAGTACTAACATTAGCCTTCAATGTCGATTCGAAAAGTCATTCTATAACTCGCAGTCAACAAATTCTTCCGGATTACTTGCTTATTGCAATTTGAGCTATAGATTACCTAAACCAAAACTATCCTTTTCTATCAGATATGGAGTATTTGACACTGATGATTACAATGCAAGAATTTATGCATATGAAAACGATGTATTATATAATTTTAGCATCCCTTCATTTCAGGATAAAGGATCAAGAGCATATCTATTGAGCAAATTAAAAATAAAAGAAAATATTACACTGTGGTTAAAATTTGCTCAAACATGGTATAGTAATAAAAAAGAAATTGGTTCCGGATTACAAACGATTAACAGTAATACCAAAACCAATTTAAAAATTCAATTACAAATAAAAATATAACTTAATTTCCTACTTCCGATAAGAACTTAATTCTAACCAATCTCACATTTTCCTCTGGATATTCATCCTCACCAAGCTCATCAAGGGCACTTCCAATATCATCAGTTTCTGCATCCTCCTTGAAATAGTAAAAAATATCGTCTCTGTGATCTTCATCCATTACCTGATCAATATAATAATCAATATTAACTCTGGTTCCTGAATAAACGATCGATTCAATTTCAGATAACAAATCACCCATCTCCAATCCTCTTGATTCTGCAATATCATTTAGAGGAACTTTGCGGTCGATACTCTGAATAATAGCGATTTTATTTTTTGATTTGTTCGCAACAGATTTTACAACCATGTCAACAGGGCGGTCAATCTCATTTTCTTCAACATGAGATTTAATAAGCTCAACAAACTCTTTTCCAAACCTATTTGCTTTACCAGAACCTACTCCTGGTATATTCATTAATTCCTCAATTGTAATAGGGTAATGTATTGCCATTGCCTCAAGAGAAGGATCCTGAAAAATTACAAATGGAGGTAAATTTTTGCGCTTTGAAATCTTCTTTCTTAAATCCTTAAGCATATTGAATAACTGAGGATCGACCGCTGCCGTACCTCCTACAGATTTTTCTTCTACGTCATCCATATCAAAATCATGCTCTTGAGTAATCATGAACGATCTTGGATTCTCTAGAAAAGCTTTACCTTCATCACTAACCTTAAGGATACCATAATTTTCAATTTCTTTAATTAAAAATCCGGCTACCAATAACTGCCTTATAACAGCATTCCAATATTTTTCTTCTTTTTCTTTTCCTGCGCCAAATAATTCATGCTCATGATGCTTATATGATTTAATCGCAGAATTACCATTACCAGCTAAAAAAGGCACAATGTAATCAGCTTTAAATCTTTCCTTCAAAGCCAGTACCGTCTTAATCATTAAGGCAACATTATCTTTGCCTTCACTTTGCTCTTTTGGATGACAACAATTATCACATGTATCACAATTCTCCTCAGTATATCTTTCTCCAAAATAATGTAACAATATCTTTCTTCTACAAATAGAAGATTCAGCGTATGAGACTGTTTCTAAAAGCAATTGTCGTCCTATTTCTTGCTCTGCAATTGGTTTCCCCTGCATGAACTTTTCTAACTTCTGAATATCTTTATAACTGTAGAAAGTAATACATCTACCTTCTCCACCATCTCGTCCAGCCCTTCCTGTTTCCTGATAATACCCTTCTAAACTCTTAGGTATATCATAGTGAATTACAATACGAACATCAGGTTTATCAATACCCATTCCGAATGCTATGGTTGCAACAATCACATCTGTATCTTCCATCAAAAAGGCATCCTGATTATTCGCTCTCGTACCGGCATCCATACCAGCGTGATACGCTCTTGCATTTATACCATTAACCACAAGGTTTTCAGCAAGTTCCTCTACCTTTTTACGACTTAAGCAGTATATAATAGCTGATTTCCCGGTATTCTCCTTTAAAATTTTGATGATTTGTTTTGTTGCATGCTTCTTGGCTCTTACTTCATAATACAGGTTTGGTCGATTAAACGATGATTTAAACACCATCGACTTACTCATTCCTAAACTTTTCTGAATATCACTTTGAACCTTAGGAGTTGCAGTGGCAGTTAAAGCAACCAATGGCTTTGTTCCAATTTCTTCAATGATTGGTCGTATCCTGCGATATTCAGGACGAAAATCATGTCCCCATTCTGAAATACAGTGTGCTTCATCTACAGCATAGAAAGAAATTTCAACCTGCTTTAAGAATTCGATATTTTCTTCTTTGGTAAGCGATTCTGGTGCAACATACAACAACTTGGTTTTTCCAGAAAGCATATCCTCTTTAACCTTGGTAATAGCAGCTTTAGTCAACGATGAGTTTAAGAAATGCGCTATACCATCGTCTTCACTAAACCCTCTCATAGCATCAACCTGATTTTTCATCAACGCTATTAATGGTGAAATAACAATTGCAGTTCCTGGTAGGATTAAAGCGGGTAGCTGGTAACATAAAGATTTACCTCCACCGGTAGGCATTAAAACAAAAGTATCGTTTCCTTTTAATATATTATGGATAACCTCCTCTTGATTTCCTTTAAATGTACTAAATCCAAAATGTTCTTTTAGATGAGCAACAAGATCTACCTTTTTTCCCATATCAAAATAATTATCCTCAATATGTTACAATAACCTTGAGGTAAAAGTTTCATTTTTCCCAAACAATCACTTCAAACAAAATTAATTTTTATTCAAACAAAATCACACTTTTACCCAAAAAAATTAACCACTAATCAATATTTTATATAAATCTATTCTACACAACCCAGCAAAATCAATGGACAAAACATCATACGAGACACTAAAATTTAACTATTAATTCATTAAGCATCGAGTTTATTGAATTTAGTCAAATAATCTATCAAAATCAATAATTGGCATATTGAATTTACTATACTATCTTCGCAAAAGAATATTTGATTTAAAAGCTCTATCATTTATTATAATTAATTACAATTACTATTTACTGTAATACTCTATGGCAAGTGAGGAAATGACATTTTTGGAACACCTAGAAGAACTTCGATGGCATATTGTTCGTTCATTTTTAGCAGTAGTACTTGTTGCAATTTTTGCTTTTCTATATAAAGAAATACTATTTGATGTAATTATTTTTGGACCAAGCTCACCTGATTTTCTAACTAACTCCATACTTTGCACATTAGCTCAAAAACTGAGCATGCCTGCACTATGTATTAATCAGGAAAAAATTCAATTCCAAAATATATTAATGGCAGGTCAATTCACGACTCACCTTAGAGTTTCTTTTATAGCAGGATTAGTCGTGGCATTCCCCTATATTTTTTGGGAATTCTGGAGATTTATTAAACCTGCTCTATATCAAGAGGAAGTTAAACACTCAAGAGGTGCCATTTTTTTTGCCTCCACCTTATTTACAATAGGTGTTCTTTTTGCTTATTATATAATATGTCCTCTTTCTATTCATTTTTTAGCTAATTATCATGTTAGCGACAAAGTTGAAAACATATTAAACTTAGGATCCTATATTTCCACTGTAAGTTCAATTGTGTTAGCTGGCGGAATTGTATTTGAACTTCCAATGTTAATTCTATTCCTTGCTAAAGTTGGATTAATAACAGCAAAAACTTTAAAAAAATACAGACGTCATGCCATTGTGGCCAGTTTATTGCTTGCAGCGATAATAACACCTCCTGATGTCATAAGCCAAATCTTGGTATGTGTACCTCTCATATTTTTATATGAAGGCGGTATAGTTATAGCAGCAAATATTGAAAAGAAAAGAAGAAAAAGTCAAGGATATTAATCATTATAAATATGTCTGAAAACAACAATCTGGTATTACATACAGATAACCTTATAAAAAAATACAAAAACAGAACTGTAGTAAAAGGAGTATCTGTAAAGGTAGAACAAGGAGAAATCGTAGGACTATTAGGTCCTAATGGAGCAGGTAAAACAACTACCTTTTATATGACTGTTGGGTTAATTACTCCTAATGCAGGAGAAATATACCTGAATGATGAAGTAATTACAAAAGAACCGGTATATAAACGAGCTCAAAGAGGCATTGGGTATTTAGCTCAGGAAGCTTCTGTTTTCAGAAAATTAAGTATTGAAGACAACATTAAGGCAGTACTTGAGATGACTAAATTTTCAAAAGAATATCAAAAACATAGACTTGAAGAACTACTAGAAGAATTTAGTCTTGGCCATATCAGAAAAAGTTTGGGAATTCAACTTTCAGGTGGAGAACGAAGAAGATGTGAAATCGCGAGAGCTTTAGCTATCAATCCTAAGTTTATATTATTGGACGAGCCATTTGCCGGGGTTGACCCAATTGCAGTTCAGGATATACAGGAAATTGTTGCGAAACTAAAATATAAAAACATTGGAATTTTAATTACGGATCACAACGTTCACGAGACATTATCAATTACAGATAGAGCCTATTTATTGTTTGAAGGCAACATTTTGAAAGCAGGAACAGCTGAAGAATTAGCCGAAGATTCTGAAGTTCGACGTTTATATTTAGGAAATGACTTTGAACTCAAAAGAAGAACCTTCGATATACCACATTGATATACTGACCATTGCATTTTTTTTTAAAAAAAATATCAAATTAAATTTGCAAAAACGAATAAAAAGCAGTTATCTTTGCATCGCAAAAAAATAACGCGGATGTGGCGTAATTGGTAGCCGCGCTAGACTTAGGATCTAGTGCCGAGAGGCGTGGGGGTTCGAGTCCCTTCATCCGCACAAACTAAGAGATATGAAAAACCGTCTTACTTACGATCTAAATCGGCAGTTTGACGGTTTTTTTAAGTTAAACAGGTTTAAGATTGATTTTTAGAAATCTTGGTACAATAATTTAACGTCAGGCTTTCAAGCACTTGAAAGTACATTAACAAATTTATCAGATGAACATCTCAAAAGAAAACATTGATGATTTAAATGCAGTAATAAAGCTTACTGTTGAAAAAGATGATTACGAAACACGCGTTGATACGGTATTAAAAGACTACCGTAAGAAAGCAAACATGCCTGGTTTCCGTCCTGGAAAAGTGCCTTTTGGAATGATTAAAAAAATGTACGGCAAACACGTGTTAGCTGACGAAGTTAATAAAATTGTTTCTGAAGAAATTTCAAAATACCTTGCTGAAAGTAAGTTGAATATTTTAGGAGAACCTCTTCCAAGCGAAGATCAAGAGACTATTGATTTCGATACAATGGAAAGTTTTTCTTTTAACTTTGATGTTGCTATTGCTCCTGAATTTGAAGTAAAGCTTTCAAAAAGAGAAAAATTACCATACTATAAAATTGAGGTTTCTGAAGAAATGCTTGAGCAACAGCTGAAACAAGCAACAGGTCGTTTCGGAACTACTCAAGTAGCAGAGGAAGCTAGTGAAGAGTCTATGATTAAGGGAGACTTTGCTCAACTTGATCAAGACGGAAACGCATTAGAAGATGGTATCAAAGTAGAAAGCGTTGTTATTTCTCCTCGTAATCTTAAAGAAGAAGCAAAAGCTACTTTAGTTGGAATTAAAGCGGATGCAGTAATTACTTTAAATCCTAAAACAACATTTACTGATGCAACTCAAACATCATATATGTTAAAAGTAACTGCTGAAGAAGCTGAACAATTAGACAGCAACTTCCAGTTTACAGTTAAAGAAATTACTGACTATGTACCTGCTGAATTAAACCAGGAATTATTTGATCAGGTTTTAGGTGAAGGTAAAGCAACTAACGAAGAAGAGTTTAAAGCTAAGATTAAGGAAGATTTAGAACAAACATTAGCTTTTGAAAGCGAATACAAATTCTCTATTGACGCTAAGGAAAAATTAATGTCTAAAATCGACATTAGCCTTCCTGAAGCATTCTTAAAGCGTTGGATTCTTACTATCAATCACGATAACGATAAGATTACTCCAGAGGCATTAGAAGAAGAAATGCCAAAATATATTGAAGATCTTAAATGGCAATTAATCAAAAATGAAATTTTAAAGGTTAATGAAATTAAGGTTGAAGAAGCTGACGTTCTTGCTGTTGCTAAAAAATCAGCTAAAATGCAGTTTATGCAATATGGCTTAACAAATATTCCTGAAGAGCATTTAGAGAACTATGCAAAGGATATGATGGGTCAGGCTGAGCAAAGAAGAAACATGGCAGAAACTGCTGCTCAGGAGAAAGCTTTAGCGTTTATTAAAGAAGCTGTTAAGGTTGAAGACAAAGAAATTAGCAGAGAAGAATTCAATAAACTATTTGAAAAAAACTAGGCTAATTATTTAGTGCAAGGTTATTTTTTTTAATTTAGCTTTTCAATAAGTTAGAAAAGTAAAAAATTATAGTCATGATAGATCCAAAAGATTTTCAAAAATATGCAACAAAGCATATTGGCATAAATAGCCTTGCATTAGATAAATATACTGCCATCTCAAGTGGATATATTTCACCTACAATTATCGAAGAGCGTCAGTTGAATGTAGCTTCAATGGATGTTTTCTCGAGATTAATGATGGACCGTATTATTTTCTTAGGATTACCGATTGATGATACTGTTGCAAATATTATTCAAGCACAATTATTGTATCTTGAATCAGCAGATCCTCAAAAAGATATTTCAATTTACTTTAACTCTCCAGGGGGTTCAGTATATGCAGGTTTAGGTATTTATGATACCATGCAATACATCTCATCAGATGTAGCAACAATCTGTACAGGTATGGCTGCTTCAATGGCTGCGGTATTATTAACTGCAGGAACAAAAGGCAAACGTTCTGCTCTAACACATTCAAGAGTAATGATTCACCAACCAATGGGTGGTGCACAAGGACAAGCCAGCGATATTGAAATCACAGCCAGAGAGATTCAGAAATTGAAAAAAGAACTTTATACCATTATTGCTGATCATTCAGGTAACACATTCAAAAAAGTTGAAAAAGACTCTGATCGTGACTACTGGATGACTGCTGCAGAAGCTAAAGAATATGGTATGATTGACGAAGTCTTGGTAAGAGAAAGATAAAAAGATTAATTTGATATAAATTAATGCAGAATACTTCCACTAAGAGGTATTCTGCATTGTTGTTATATATACAATCAACAATTGTTTTATGGATAAGTGTTCATTTTGTGGTAGGGAAAGGAAAGACACCAACCTATTGATAGCTGGTGTTTCCGGGCATATTTGCGATAGCTGTATTGAACAAGCTTATGGCATCTTAGAAGAAGAGTTTAAGAAAAAGGGCGGATTTAACGTTGATGAAATTACTTTATTAAAACCAAAAGAAATAAAATTATTTCTGGATCAATATGTAATTGGACAAGATGAAGCTAAAAGATATCTTTCAGTAGCTGTATATAACCACTATAAAAGACTTCAACAACGTAACAGTTCAGATGATGTTGAAATTGAAAAATCAAATATCATTTTAGTTGGAGAAACGGGAACTGGTAAAACACTTTTAGCAAGAACAATTGCGCGCATGCTTCATGTTCCATTCACTATTGTTGATGCAACAGTTTTAACTGAAGCAGGATATGTAGGTGAGGATATTGAAAGTATTTTAACCCGACTTTTACAAGCTGCAGACTACAATGTTGAAGCTGCTGAGAAAGGAATTGTATTTATTGATGAAATAGATAAAATTGCCAGAAAAAGCGACAATCCAAGTATCACTAGAGACGTTTCCGGAGAAGGTGTTCAACAAGGTTTATTAAAACTTTTAGAAGGATCAATAGTTAACGTTCCACCACAAGGAGGAAGAAAACACCCTGAGCAGAAAATGATTCCTGTTGACACAAAAAACATTCTGTTTATTTGTGGAGGTGCTTTTGATGGTATTGAAAGAAAGATTGGTCAAAGATTAAACACAAAGGTTGTAGGATATACTGCAAGCAAAGCAAAAGATAAAATTGACCAAAAAAATCTTTTACAATATGTTGCTCCTCAAGACTTGAAATCATTTGGTTTAATACCAGAAATAATTGGTCGTTTACCGGTTTTAACATACTTGAATCCTTTAGATAAAGAAATACTTAGACGTATTTTAGAGGAACCTAAAAATTCAATCATCAAACAATACGAAAAGTTATTTGGTATTGATGATATAAAACTGACTTTTACTGATGATGCATTAAATTATATTGTTGACAAAGCAGTTGAATTTAAATTAGGTGCTCGTGGTTTAAGATCAATTTGTGAAACCATCATGATGGACATGATGTTTGAAGCACCTTCAAATGAAGATAAAGAAATTATTATTTCACTTGAATATGCAAAATCTAAAATAGATAAGGAAAAATTAGCAAGATTAAAAGCTAGTTAATATTCTGAACTGAAATACATAACATACAGAAGCTACATTCATTATTTGGATGTAGCTTTTTTGCGTTAAGGATAGTAGCGATTACCCCGCAGCTTCATATTTATAAATAATATCTGAGAATTATTATGTGCAGAAGTGTTTTAATAACTATAATGCGAGGAGTAATAGCGGATAGCCTGACCCGATAAAACATGTCTTATTGAAATATGGAATAACAAGGAGGGTAACGCCCAAAACACATAGGAGTTGGGCGATTTTGTTAATGTTCTTCCAGAAAACGATCTAAAACCTGTGATAAATCTGGTTGACCTATTTCTTGTAAATCGTAATGCACCCTTGTATGCGGTTTATTTAATTTCACCACTCTGGAAAGATCAATTGGAGTGCCAATAATAATTGAATCACAAGGAATATTGTTTATTGTGGCCTCTAAATCTTTTATCTGATTTTCACCATAACCAATTGCCGGCAATATGTTCGTAATATGAGGATATTTTTCATATGTTTCTTTAATACTACCAATTGCATACTCTCGGGGATCAATAATTGCTGCTGCGCCATACTTTCTGGCGGCTAAATATGCTGCACCAAACTTCATTTCTCCATGGGTAAGAGTTGGACCATCTTCAACAACCAACACTTTTTTACCACAAATAAGTTGCTCATCGTCAACAGCAATAGGAGACGCCGCTTCAATGATTGTTGCTTTTGCATTAAGCCTTTGGATATTACTGCGAAGCTCCATTACATCCTCTGCATTGGCACTATCTATCTTGTTAATAATCACAGCTCCTGATTTGCGAATATTAATCTCACTTGGATAATAACTGGATTCATCTCCTACCCTATGCGGATCAGTAAGCGTAATCATTAAATCCGGGTTATAGAAGGGCATATCATTATTTCCACCATCCCACACTATAATATCACAGCCCTTTTCATCATCCTCAGCCTCTCTAAGAATATCATGATAATCTACACCTGAATAAACCACATTTCCTCGTGTAATATGCGGCTCGTATTCCTCCATTTCCTCAATGGTGCATTTGTGAAGATTTAAATCTGACAAAGTATTAAAACGCTGAACTATTTGTTGACGCAAATCGCCATATGGCATCGGATGTCTGATCGCAACCACCTTCTTCCCTTTGTTCATAAGGTATTCAATAACCTTTCGGGAAGTCTGACTTTTTCCACTTCCTGTGCGTGTTGCACATACAGCAATTACAGGCTTTAAGCTTTTAAGCATCGTATGATCAGGGCTTAAAAATTTAAAATCAGCACCAGCAGCTTGTACAATTGAAGCCAAGCTCATTATTTTTTGATACGATGTATCACTATATGAAAAAACGCATTCATCAACATTATACTTCTTGATAATAAACGGAAGGTCTTCTTCCGGTAAAATTGGAATACCGTAAGGATAATGTTTTCCTGTTAACTGAATTGGATAATTACGCCCTTCTATATTTGGAATCTGAGTTGCAGTAAAAGCAACAACTTTATAATCGAAATTATTTTTGAAATAAACATTGAAATTATGGAAATCTCTTCCTGCAGCACCTAGAATAACTACGTTCTTCATACGCTAAAATTTTCTTACAATTCTTATCGTAACTAATCAAAAAATTCCTCTTTAATAGAATTTCCCCAAAATTTATCATAAAAGGAGTTATAATAGTTACTTTCTTTTAATAAGAATTGGTTTAGGTTATATATTTATTCGAGTTTAAGATTTAATGTTTTTAAAGATAGCTGAAAATATTATATTTTCGGGAGATTTGTAAATTTACACCATGAATTTTTTAGCACACCTATATTTATCTCAAGGCATTAATCAGTTAATGATTGGTAATTTTATAGGTGATTATGTAAAAGGTAAACAATACGAATCCTATTCCCCTGAAATTCAAAAAGGAATCCTTCTACACAGAAAAATTGATGCCTATACAGATTCACATCCTATAGTAAAGAAAAGCACTAACAGATTTAAACCTTGTTACAATAGGTATGCTTCTGTTGTGATTGATGTAATTTACGACCATTACCTGGCTAAATATTGGACTAATTTTTCCGATGAAGATTTAAAGGATTATATAGATAAGGTACATTCATATTTAATAAAACACTACTTTTCTTTACCCAATCGGGTGAAAGGTTTCTTACCTTTCTTGATAAAAAGCAGACGACTTGAGAACTATAAATATGTTTGGGGTATTGAAAAATCATTGCGCATTATGGCAAACCACAGCTCATTACCTGAAAAAAGTGAATGTGCTATTAAAGTTATGACAGAACAATACGACGAACTTCAATATGAATTCGAGAGTTACTTTAATGAATTACAAACAGTAGTTTCAGAAGAAATTCATCAACTCAATCAACACGAGCTTTAATCATCCTGTCTTTTCCAAACAGATCTTTTCTTAACTCTATATTAATAAACCCAAGCTTTTCTAGCACTTGAACTGTAGCATCTCCAAATGCCTCATTAATTTCATAGTAAAGTGCTCCTTTAGCATTTAGATTTGTTTTAGCAAATTCAGCAATGGCTTGATAAAATAACAAAGGATCATTATCCGGCACAAACAATGCAAGGTGAGGTTCATAATCCAAAACATTATTCTGCATCATTTCTTTTTCCTTATTTAAAACATAAGGTGGATTACTTACAATTACGTCAAATTTCACATCAACACTGCCTAAATCCAATGCATTCTGCTTTTCAAAAACTATATCTGCCTTGTTTAATTCTGCATTACTTTTTGCAGTAATTAAGGCCTCCTCTGAAATGTCCCAAGCTGCAACATCAGCATCAGGAATATTCTTTTCTAATGTTATTGGAATACAACCGCTACCTGTTCCAATATCAAGTATTTTAAGATGCTTCCCTTTACAATCATTAATAATCCAATGAACTAACTCCTCGGTTTCCGGACGTGGGATCAGTACTGAAGGATTAACTTTAAATTTCAGTCCGTAAAACTCTGTTTCTCCCAAGATATATTGAATGGGAACATGATTCTTTAGTTTTTCTAAAGCCTCTTCAAAATACAAAACAACATCATTATTAAGATCTTCATCCTTCTTCATTAGAATATCAACTTTTGAATATCCTAACTTATACTCAAGAATAAGAGCTATAAAGTTCCTGATTTCTTCCTGAGCAAAACAATCTTTTAACTCATTCTGAAAGTATGTTGATAATTGATGTATTTTTTTAGTGGTCATAATATTTTTGTTGTGCGCCAAAAATAACCATTTTTGTGTTTTATTTCTACAATAAACAAAGGGATAAACTCCCTGTTACATTTCTGGAAGATGAATGAAGACCAAATATATATGCAGCGTTGTCTTGAGATAGCGCAAAACGGACTGGGAAATACATATCCTAATCCAATGGTAGGTTCTGTAATTGTATACAACAAAAAGATTATAGGCGAAGGATTTCATCATAAGGCAGGAGAACCTCATGCTGAAGTAAATGCAATCAATTCTGTAAAAGACAAAGAGTTATTAAAGAAATCAACATTATATGTAAATCTGGAACCTTGTGCTCACTTTGGTAAAACACCCCCATGCTCATTATTAATTAAAGAGATGGAGATACCAAAAGTTGTAATTGGTTGTACTGATTCATTTTCTGAAGTTGCAGGAAAAGGAATTAAGATGCTACAAGATGCCGGAGTTGAAGTTATAGCAGGAGTCTTAGAGAAAGAAAGCAGAGAATTAAACAAACGCTTTTTTACTTATCATGAAAAGAAAAGACCTTATATAATCTTAAAATGGGCTGAAACGGAGGACGGACTAATAGATATCGACAGAAGTGAAGCTGATTTTGGACAACCAACATGGATAACAAGTACATGGGCTAAAAAGCTGGTTCACAAATGGAGAAGACAGGAACAAAGCATTCTGGTTGGAACCAATACTGCAATAAAAGACAATCCTTCGTTAAATGTAAGAGAATGGGTAGGAAACGATCCCTTAAGAATCTTAATTGACAGAACAGGAAGAGTACCGGAATCACATCATTTGCTAGATAATAGCATAAACACTATTGTTTTCACGAGTCTTGATAAACCCAGCAAGGAACATATTGAATTCTGTAAGATATCATTTAATGAGGAAATTATTCCTCAAATAAATAACTACTTATACAGCAAAAATATTCAATCCATAATTATTGAAGGAGGAAGAGAAATACTTGATCATTACATCAACTCTAATTATTGGGATGAAGCCAGACAATTTATAGGCAATAAATGGTTCAAGAACGGGACGTATGCTCCTAAGTTAAACCAAGCTCCAGTCAAGGAGAATGTATTGGTCAATAGCAAATTATTTTTTTATAGAAATTACAATGCCTTGTAGTAAATAAGTTTTAATTTTAACAACACAACCTAAACAACACAATCCATATGTGGTGGAGTGAAAACCTCGAATCAATAATATATACCGTTTTACTTTCTGCTCACCTTATTTCTATGCTAATGGTTATAGGGGTGATGATCATGGAAAACAGAAACCCGGTAAAGTCGCTTTCCTGGATTCTTGTATTACTTCTTCTTCCGGGACTTGGCATTGTTTTATATGTATTCTTCGGACAGAACTTCAGAAAAGAAAAGATCATTAACCGAAAAGGATTGAAAAACCATGAATATATTAGCAACATCGCACATGCACAAACCAAGGCATTAAATGAAAAAGAATGGCAGGAGGATGATGTTATTAAAGAAACTGAGCGCATTATCCAGCTTCAACTCAACAATAGCGAATCTGTTCTAACATATGGCAATAAAGTAACCTTGTTAAATAATGGGGAACAAAAGTTTGACTGCTTGATTGAGGAACTAAAAAAAGCAAAACATTTTATTCACCTTCAATATTATATTTTTTCGCAAGACAGTATTGGTAATACAATTAAAAATATCCTGATACAGAAAGCAAAAGAAGGTGTTGAGGTGAGAATGATAGTGGACGATGTGGGTTCATGGGAATTAAAGAGCAACTATTTTAGAGAACTAAGATCAAAAGGTATTGAAATTTATTCCTTCCTTGAGGTACGCTTCCCTATTTTCACAAGCAAGGTTAATTACAGGAATCACCGTAAGATTGTTGTGATTGACGGCTATGTTGGATTTTTAGGTGGAATTAATGTTGCCGACAGATATATACATGGGGGTCCTAAATATGGTATTTGGCGTGACACACATATAAAAGTTGAAGGTGATGCGGTTAATAGTCTTCAATATATTTTTTCTCTAGATTGGTACTTTGTTAGTCAGAAGGAATTAGCAGATAGTAAGTATTTCCCAGAGAAAAAACCTATTGGCGACAAACTTGTACAAATCACTCCTAGTGGCCCTGATACAGATTGGCCAAGTATCATGATGGGATTTTTTAAGATTTTTACTACTGCCAAAAAATATGTTTATCTGGCTACACCATACCTTATGCCCAACGAAAGCGTTTTGATGGCATTAAAAACAGCAGCCATGGCAGGAGTAGATGTAAGGATTTTGATCCCTGAGAAATCAGATGCTTATATCACAAATTTATCAACCATGTCATACCTAAAAGAAATGATGCTTAGCAGTGTAAAAATATACTTTTACAAAAAAGGTTTTATTCACAGTAAAGTTATTGTATGTGATGATATGGTAACTTCTATTGGTTCTGCAAACATGGACTTCAGGAGTTTTGAGCAAAACTTTGAAGTGACTGCCTTTGTTTACGATGAAGAATTTGCAAAAGAAGTAAAACAGACTTTCATTGATGATTTCGCTGATAGTCAGAGAGTAATTTTAGCAGAATGGAGAAAACGTCCTTTAAAACAAAAAGCTAAAGAGTCATTTGCCCGTTTGCTAAGTCCACTATTATAACAACACAGATCTTTAGAATTTAGATAATAGACATTAGGCTGATTCTCTAATGTCTTAAAATCTGTTCACATTAGGTATAGCCGCTCCTTTTATGTGAGTTGCTAAACACGAAATATGCTAGATAGATAAAGTTTTTTAAGAATTAAAAGGGTAGATGCTTCAAATCAACATTCCCTCCACTTAAGATAATTCCAACATTCTTATCTTTAAACGCTTCTTTATTTTTTAAAACTACAGCTAATGCAACAGCTGAAGACGGTTCCACAATTATCTTCATTCGTTCCCATATCATGCGCATCGCATTTATGATATCAGTATCCGGTACTGTATAAATATCATCAACATTTTTCTGAATCACTTTGAAAGTCAATTCGCCTAAAGATGTTAACAATCCGTCTGCAATGGTATTCGTAGTTGATACCGGAATCAACTCTCCGCTTTTAAATGATCTATAAGCATCGTCTGCTCCTTCTGGTTCTGCAGCAATAACCTGAATATCCGGATTTAAATATTTTGCTGTTATACTTGTTCCACTTAACAAACCACCACCTCCAACCGGAGTTACAATCACATCCAGGTTATCCTGTTGCTGCATAAATTCAAGAGCACAAGTTCCTTGTCCTGCAATAATTTCTTTTTGATTGTAGGGGTGCACCATTGTGGCACCAGTCTGTAATAAAATATCATGTAAGGTATCCTCTCTGGCCTGCAAGGTTGGTTTACAATAAGTAATTTCACCTTTGTAACCTTCAACTGCCTTTTTTTTAACCTCAGGGGCATTTTCTGGCATTACAATATAAGCTCTTATTCCCCGTTTTTGTGAAGCTAATGCTAATGCTGCAGCATGATTCCCTGAAGAATGTGTTCCAACTCCTTTTGACGCCTCCTCATCACTAAGTGAAAAAACAGCATTACAAGCCCCTCTATATTTAAATGCTCCTACCTTTTGAAAATTTTCGCATTTAAAAAAGATATTACATTCCGCAATAGAATTAATTGCAGAACTCGTTAAGACAGGAGTAAAATGTACATATTTTTCAATGCGGAGATAGGCGTCTTCAATATCAGAGAATTTTGGTGTATGCATAATATAAAATTAAAAAGGCCCGGAATTATTTCCGAGCCTTAAATTAGATATTTTAATGATTGAATCTTTACTTTATCCATTAAAAAATAGCAAAAGCTACCGTTAAACCACTCATTACAACGCTAACCATTGTCATTAGCTTAATCAAAATGTTTAGCGATGGACCAGATGTATCTTTAAAAGGATCACCAACAGTATCACCAACTACACCCGCTTTATGAGCTTCACTTCCTTTACCGCCATAGTTCCCTTTCTCAATATATTTTTTAGCATTATCCCATGCTCCACCAGCATTATTTAAGAAAATTGCTAATGTAAATCCAGTTGTTAAACCTCCCATCAATAATCCAACTACACCAGCTACACCAAACACGATTCCAATTACGATAGGTACAATAATCGCTAATAACGAAGGTAATAACATTTCACGTTGGGCTCCCTTTGTAGAAATGGCAACACATTTTGCATACTCAGGAGTTCCTGTTCCTTCCAAAATTCCAGGAATTTCTTTAAACTGACGACGCACCTCATCCACCATTGAACCAGCAGCACGACCAACAGCTTTCATTGTCATAGCACAGAATACAAATGCCATCATAGCTCCCATAAACAGGCCTGCTAATAACATTGGATTAAATAGTGAAAGATCATAAAACGTAGAAAAATCTTTTAATGTAGCTTCTGATATAACCACTTGCTTTGCACCTTCAACAACATCCTGAGAAGAATCTAAAACAAACTGAATAGAATTTTGAATTACACTTTCTCCATCCACCAAAGCACGCTTCAACCAAATTTTTACTTCTTCCATGTAAGCAGCCATAAGCGCCATGGCAGTTAAAGCAGCTGACCCAATTGCAAAACCTTTTCCTGTGGCAGCAGTTGTATTTCCTAACATATCCAAAGCATCTGTTCTTTCACGTACTTCCTTAGGTAACTCACTCATTTCTGCATTACCTCCCGCATTATCCGCAATTGGTCCAAATGCATCAGTAGCTAAAGTAATTCCTAGTGTAGAAAGCATACCAACAGCAGCAAAACCTATTCCGTAAACGCCCTCTGCAAAGTTATCAAAGCCACCTGCAAAGCCAAACGCTCCAATAATACCGGCAACAATAGTTACTACAGGAATCCATGTTGAATACATTCCTACTGCAACTCCATCAATAATTGTTGTTGCTGGCCCTTGCTGTGCTTGTTTCGAGATACCTTTAGTTGGTCCATAACCATCAGAGGTATAATATTCTGTCGCTTGTCCAATAATAACACCAGCCACTAAACCAGAAACAACTGAGCCAAAAATTCCCCATGAAATCCAGTCTAAAGAAGCCATTCCAGCAATGGCCACTAATATCAATATAGAACTACCTCCAGTACCTATTAACAATGAATTCAATAGATTTTTTGCAGAAGCATCTTCTTTTGTACGAACCATAAATATTCCCACAATTGAAAGAATTATACCAATCGCAGCAACCAACATTGGTGCAATTACTTTACCTGAAATATCTTCTCCATTATGAGCACTAAGTGCTGCACCAAGAGCTGCGGTGGCAAGAATAGATCCACAATAAGATTCATAAAGGTCAGCACCCATACCGGCAACGTCTCCTACATTATCCCCTACATTATCAGCAATAGTTGCAGGGTTACGAGGATCATCTTCAGGAATCCCAGCTTCCACTTTACCCACAAGGTCAGCCCCCACATCGGCAGCTTTAGTATAAATACCACCTCCCACACGTGCAAATAGAGCCTGAGTTGAAGCTCCCATTCCAAATGTTAACATTGTGGCAGTAACTTCCATTAGTTTTTGAGATTCATCCATACCGGCATGCACAAAGTCTAATCCAAGAAATGAAAGACCAGTTGACATATGCTCAGCTGTATAAATCACTTTTGTCAGTAATAAATACCAAAGAGAAATATCCAGTAATCCGAATCCTACAACCACAAGTCCCATTACCGCTCCAGAACGAAAGGCAACTTTCAAACCCTTATTTAACGATTCAGAAGCTCCCTGAGCAGTTCTTGCAGATGCATAAGTAGCTGTTGTCATCCCTAAGAATCCACAAAGTCCGGAAAAGAAACCTCCGGTTAAAAATGCGATTGGAACAAATGGGTTTTGAACACCCATATAGGCAAGAATTGTTAAGATAATAAGAAGTACAATGAATACAATCCCTACTACTTTATACTGACGAGTTAAATAAGCCATTGCTCCATCTCTAACATGCTGAGCAATTTCTTTCATTTTATCAGTACCTTCAGGGCTTTTCATCATACTTTTAAAAAAAAGCCAGGCAAACACCAGTGCTATAAGGGATGCCACCGGTATAATCCAAAAAAATTGTGATACCATAATACGTAGATTAATTTGTTTGATTTATTGAGTTATAATTCTGATTCTGAGATTTAAGGTCTTCTAATATAATAAAATTTAAACCTTGATTAGTCAGTTTATTGAATTAAATTCTATGTATATATGATCATTTCTAGTCATAAAAATTGTACCGCTAATTATAATTCAAATACTCCATGCCTCTTTTTATTCTAAATCAACATGCAAATTGTCATACAATAATTGTAATCGTTTTCATTATTTTGAACTATTGATTTATAATTGTTTATAAAATATATAAATTATTGTTTTTGTAATCGTTTTTATTGGAAATTAAAATGACATAATTTATTTTTGTTTGCTAATTAATGTTAAAACACTTGACCAATCGAAGGCATAAATACCCGACATTTAGGATCAAGTCTTTATTTACTAAACAATTAAAATATACACGATGAATAAATTACCTGGAGGAATGTGGCCTGTAATGATTACTCCATTAACAGATGAGGGAAAAGTTGATTTAACAGCTTTAGAGGAGTTAGTAAATTTTTATATTGAAAATGGATCAAAAGGCCTATTTGCAAACTGCCTATCCAGCGAAATGTTTAATTTAACTCCGGAAGAAAGAATTCTTGTTACTCAAAAAACCGTAGAATTTTCCAATGGAAGAGTACCTGTTATTTCGACAGGAACATTCTCGAGCAAAGAAGAAATAAATGCTGACTTCTTTAAAGAAATATATGCTACCGGTGTTAAAGCTGTAGTTATCAACTCTAATCAACTAAACCCGGAATCAGATGATGATGCTGCTTTTAAATTAAAGTTAGAGAAATTACTTGAGGTAACAGGAGAAATTCCCGTTGGTATTTACGAATGCCCGGTACCATATAAAAGATTATTATCTCCAGAAATTATGAAATGGATGGCAGATACAAATCGCTTCTTCTACTTTAAAGATACAAGTTGCGATAATGATCAAATCAATGCAAAGCTAGATCAAACCAAAGGATCAACGCTTGGATTTTACAATGCAAATATTCCTACCGGATTATCATCAATGCAATATGGTGCGGATGGTTTAAGCCCAATTGGAGCAAATTATTTTCCTGAGTTGTACTCGTATTTATGCGACAACTATAATGATGAATCAAAGTCTGAAAAAATCAAAAAGGTAAATACTTTCCTAAGTATTATCGATCCTCTAATACACAATTGCTACCCTTTTTCGGCTAAATGGTTTTTACAAAAAAGAGGATTATCATTAACAACAGTTACCAGAACACAATATACAAAACCTACATCACAAGACTATATCAAGTTAAATGATTTGTTTGACGCTTTTCAGGATTTGAAAACATTAATCAATCAGTAACAAAGTCAAAGTCTTACCTATGAAATTTCTCGATTTACTTGTTTTTTTGTTATATATGCTGGGAATCACCGTTTTTGGTGGTTCCTTCTTTAGAAAGAATAAAACTGAATCTGACTACACACTAGGTAGCAGATCTATCCCCCGATGGGTAATTACAATGTCTATTTTTGCAACGTTTGTAAGTAGCATCAGCTTTCTGGCATTACCCGGAAACTCATACATGGGAAATTGGAATGCCTTTGTTTTTAGCTTATCCATTCCTATAGCTGCTGTAATTGCCGTTTTCTTTTTCGTCCCTCTTTATAGAAAGATCAATAGTCCTTCTGCATATACATTTTTAGAAAACCGTTTTGGAGGTTGGGCCAGAATATATGTTTCCATATGCTATTTACTCACTCAGCTGATGCGTGTGGGAACAATCTTATATTTATTAGCCATTGCTTTAAATGCAGTATTTGGATGGGATATTGCTACAATTATTGTTGTGACCGGAATTGTCGTGACCTTATATTCTATGTTAGGAGGAATACAAGCTGTAGTCTGGACAGATGCGATTCAGGGTATAGTCCTAATTACAGGAGCCTTTGTTTGCGCCATCTATTTAATGTTTGATATGCCTGAAGGTCCATCTCAACTTTTTAAGATTGCTAATGAACACCATAAATTTAGTTTAGGTAGTTTTGGATTACAACTTAACCAGCCTACATTTTGGGTAGTACTTGTATATGGAATCTTCATCAATTTGCAGAATTTTGGTATTGACCAGAATTATGTACAAAGATATATGGCTTCCAAAACAGAGGCAGATGCCAAACGATCTGCATTAACAGGAGGTTTAATTTATATACCTGTTTCTTTGGTATTCCTATTTATTGGAACTGCCCTGTATTCTTATTTTAACTCAGGAATTGCAACATTACCCGCAGAAGTTGCTTCACAATCAGATAGAATTTTTCCTTATTTTATTGTAAACTTTCTTCCTCCTGGATTATCAGGATTGTTAATTGCTTCTGTATTTGCTGCTGGAATGAGTACGATATCTACTAGCTTCAATAGTTCAGCCACTGTTTTTTTAACTGATTATTATAAACGCTACTTTAATAAACATGCCACTGATAGAGATGCAATGAAAATTCTTTATATCTCATCCATTATCATAAGTGCTTTAGGGACTACTATTGGAATAGCAATGATTAATGTAAAATCGGCATTAGATGCATGGTGGAGTCTTGCTTCCATTTTTAGTGGAGGAATGCTTGGTTTGTTTTTACTAGCTGCATTTACCAGGGTAAAAGGGAATTTCCCTGTAATCATGTCGACTATTGTAGGAGTGTTGGTTATTTTATATTTAACTATAGGATCTACTTTATTTGGAACAAATATTCCCGGAGCAGATTTTCACAGTTATCTGGCCATAGTTATTGGGACCTCTGCAATTTTTCTAACTGGATTCATAATATTTTACATCACAAATTCTTTAAAAAAGAAAAGCTAGACTTTTTATTATACTATTTGACCCTTTAGAAAAGCACCAATTCGCTGGAATTATGGTGCTTTTCTTATATTTATTATCAGCAAATTTACTTAAGACCATAATTGAGATATATCCTCAATTGCTAATTCATTTATGATATATTTATCATCCTTAAAAATAAAAATTACTTTTATTATCAACGTGAACTAAAATACAAACCCCGTATCAACAGGACTTTCCAGAATATTAATATGAGAGATTATATAAAAATATTAGAAATAGAGTTTAAAAAGCAGGAGAATCCTCAAAATGCATATAACCAAAAGAAGTACCTCAAAAATAAATTTGAATTCTTTGGTTTAACAACTCCTCAGCGAAGAGCAATTCAAAAACCATTTTTACAGAAGGAGTACTTACCATCTAAAGAAGATCTTAAAGATATTATTATTGAATTATGGCAAAAACCACAACGAGAGTTTCAACACTTTGCATTGGATTTATCATACAAATACTTAAAGCAAATCGAACTTAACGACATGGTGTTGTTTGAATATATGATTGTAAATAAATCATGGTGGGACACTGTTGATGGAGTTGCTCCAAAATTGGTTGCTGAGTATTTTTTAAGATTCCCTGAGCAACGGGAAACTTACACTGAAAAGTGGCTGAATTCAGGTAATATTTGGTTGCAACGGTCCACTCTAATATTTCAACTCTTTTACAAAGAAGACTTAGATACCATATTTTTAACCAATGCAATAAATCGATTATCAGGAACTAAAGAATTCTTTATAAACAAGGCGATAGGATGGATTTTAAGACAATACAGTAAAACTAATCCGGTTTGGGTTGAAGAATTTGTTGAGAAAACAGAATTAAGCGGATTAAGTAAAAGAGAGGCTTTAAGATTGATTAGATAAAAATAAAAACCCACACCAAAAACGATGTGGGTTTGTTGTATAATAAGTTTAAAATCTCTTAGAAAGCATATTCAGTCCAAGCAAAAGCATCAGAAGAAGCACCTGTATTTCCACTAGCAACAGTTACAGCAGCATTACAAACTTCTTTAACACCATCTCCATCAATATCTTTTTCGCTAGTAACTTCGTTTGCACTTAAAGTTACACCTGAATTAGTAACATTAATAGTTGTATTATCATTAGCCAATCCTTTACTATCTGTTACATCAACAAGATCTTTAGCAGTTCCGCCAATTACAATTGCATTAGTAATTGTTGCAGTTGCACCACGACGAACCTTAATACAATCTTCCATTTCATAATCTGATCTGTTTTCAATAGTAATATTCTTCATTGTAAAGTCTGATTGACCTGAAGCATCTGGATATTTTCCATCAAGGTTACCATCTGATTCAATACCGCGTGGATCTTCCTCCGTACTCATATAACCAGCTTCCCAAATTCCATAAGCATTATCTAAAGTACCAGTCCATCCCTGAGTTACGTCGAACATATCATCATCACAGCTTACAGCTAAAAGATTAGTGATATTTACTGTTCCTCCAAAGAATTCAACAGCATCATCAGAACCGTAAGCAATAAATAAGTTTTCAATTACAGTTGCACTACCAACAGCATCAAGAGTTAATCCATTATGCTCAATTGATTCACTAGATTGTGCTCCACTATATAAAATCTCAACATATTTTAAAATACCTGAGTTATCATCACTTATATCTCCACCATAAGGTAAAGTAGCATCTATTTCCGTTGTTCCAGAAACACCTCCAGAAATAGGAGCATAACCGTTGATAATGATTCCACCCCAGTCACCAGCAGCAGGAGCACTTTCAGCAGAAGTAAAAATAATAGGAGCATCAGCAGTACCTTCAGCTACAATCATACCTCCTTGTTCAACAATAATATAAGAACTAAACCCTTTTGTTGCTTCAATGGTCATACCTGCAGGGATAGTTAATGTAGCACCATCTTTAACACTTAATGTTCCATCTAAAGTATAAGAATAAAGAGAGTTCAAATAAGTATCTTCAGTAATATCACCTGTAAGAGTTGCTGATAAATCTTCATCAAAATTGTATCCAGTCCATCCAAATACTGAAGTAGAAGCACCTGTATTTCCATCAGCTACAGTTACTGTTGCATTACATACTTCTTTTATATCATCACCATCAAGATCTTTTTCACTAGTTATTTCATTACCTGTGAAAATAACACCTGAATTTGTTACACTAATGGTTGTATTATCATTTGCAAATCCTTTGCTATCTGTTACATCGACTAAATCCTTAGTAGTACCACCAATAATTAAAGCATTAGTAATTGTAGCTGTTGCACCACGACGAATTTTAATACCATCTTCCATAATATATGAAGAAGCATTTTTAATAGTAATATTAGTCATTGTAAAGTTAGACTGACCTTCAGCATCAGAATATTTTCCGTCTAAATTTCCGTCAGCTTCAACACCTCTAGGATCAGATTCAGTACTAGTATAACCATCTTCCCAAATACCATAGGCATTAGTTAAAGTACCAGACCAACCTTGAGTTACGTCAAACATATCATCATCACAGTTTACTGCTAATAAGTTTGTAATACTTACTGTACCACCAAAAAACTCTACAGCGTCATCAGAACCATAAGCGATATATAAGTTTGAAATTACAGTTTTACTACCAACTGCATCAAGAGTTAATCCATTGTGCTCAATAGACTCACTAGATTGCGCTCCACTGTATAAAATTTCAACATAATTTAAAGTACCAGAATAATCATCACTTACATCACCACCATAAGGTAAAGTAGCATCGATTTCAGTAGTACCTGCTACACCACCTGAAATAGGAGCATAACCATTGATAATAATTCCTCCCCAATCACCTGCTGCCGGGCTACTTGCTGCTGAAGTAAATACAATAGGAGCATCCTCAGTACCATTAGCTTCAATAATACCACCTTGCTCAACAATAATATAAGAACTAAATCCTTTTGTTGCTTCAATTGTAGTACCAGCCGGGATTGTTAAAGTAGCACCATCTTTAATACTTAATGTACCATCTAAGGTATAAGTAGTTTCAGAATCAAGTTCTACATTACCTGTGATATCTCCTGATAATGTATCTCCTTTAAGTGTTTTTGGAGTATTATCATCGTCATCATTACAGCTACTTAATAGAACTGCTACAGTTGAAAGAATAAATAATAATTTTTTCATTTCTTTTTAAATTTAAATAGTATTTGTTTTGGTTGTTTTAAAATTTATAGGATAAACCCATACTGACAGATATTCCTTTTTTATAACTACTTAGGACGGTTGATTCGGTATTAGTTCCACTTGCTTTTCGTGTAAGCTTATATTCCGGATCTAATATATTTTTAGCTTTAATGTTTAATCCCAGATGCTTATTTAACTTTGAAGAGATCACAAAATCAAGAGTAGTAAGACCATTCTCTTCCACATCATTAAATCCACTTACTCCAACAGAATAAATCCTATCACTAAATTGATTTACCACTAAAGAAGAATTTAATTCAAAATCGTTCTTTCTATATTGATAAGATAAATCTGCATTTAATAATAATGGAGAAGCCCCTTCCAACTCTGTTTTAGCATTAGTAAAATCCAATGGTATAGAGGATTTCGAAGCACTTACAGCTTCCACATCAACTCCTGTTGAGATATAAGAAAAGTTGATACCTGTACTTAATTTTTTCTTTGTATTAGAACCTTCGCTACCATAGCTTGTGAAAATATTCTTTCTGATTTCCACTTCTACACCACCAAGTGTAGCTTTTTCGGCAATATTAGCATATGATAAAAATCCTCCTGCACTATTTACTTCAACTCTGGAAATAGGATCCTGGATCATTTTTCCGAAAACAGTGAATGATATTAATTCAGATGGAGTTAAATAAAAATCCCACTTAAGATCTACATTATAGTTACTTGATGGAATTAAGTCAGGATTACCTTGCGAACTCCATTGACGTCCTTCATAAAGTAATGGTGAAATTTCTTTTGATTGAGGTAAAGTATATGTCTTACTAGCACCAAATCTGAAGGTATTCTGTTCGTTTAGACTATACTTTAAATTTAAACTTGGCAAAAAGTAAGTTTTATCTAAAGAGTTAGAACCTCTGTCTGCACCATCATTTACATTAAAATTAATAGTAACATTTACAATATCAGACTTTAAACCTAAATCTAAAATTAGCTTTTCCCCAATTTGATAGTTAAGTTCTGCAAATGCTGAATGAATCTTTTTATCTACAGAATAAGATGATTCATTATATTCTTTATTAATAAAATGTCCTGCTTCAAACTCTTCCTGATTAAAAATCTCATCTAAGGAGAAGTTTTCTAATTCAAGTTGAGGTAATGTTGATTGTGTTCTGGTATTATCCCAACTATTAGAGATATAATCATCTTTTAAAAATCTGCCTCTATATCCAATTTGAATATTTGACATGTTACTATCATCATCAAATAATTTATAGGTGATATTGGCAAGCGCATTTAAATCTTTTTCTTTTAAATCACCAAAATAACGGTGTTGACGACCAGAACCTCTTAATGGCTGGAATGTATCATCCTCAGTATATGATAAATAATTAACACGTCTATCTGGTTCTTTTCCGCTTATATAGTTATATGCAAATCCGGCATTGGCAGATAAACGTTTATTAAAAGTACGGTCTATCTGAAATTGATTCACAAGTAGTGTGTTATCATTATTCTGTTGACGTCTTACTAAACCGATCTCATCTTCAGCAGCTTGAAATACCTCACCATTAAAACCATAATCATCACTTAAAACTCCTTTTGCAGTATGAATAGCTAAAAAGTTATAAGCCATATGAGATTTTCCTAAGTTTAAACCAACATTAGCCATACCAATATGTGAAGATGAAACTTCATATTCATCAGTAGACTGATCATGATAAACAGTTCCATTAGTTGTTGTTTCTCTAATTACTCCATTTTTATATCCGTAATCTTTTGAGTAATTACCTATGATATAAAATGTTAATGGATTACTGTTGGCACCCAATTCGTAACGTTTCCCACCGGAAAATCCGATTCCTCTTCCAATCTGTAAATCCTGGCTGGTTGGGTCAAGTGAATTTTTAAAAGCGTAGGTATCACCTGATGAAGGACTTGATGTATTTGTTGCAAATCCAAAATTACTAATACCATCAGGTACTAAAAACTCTTCATTAAGCGTTTGCGAATTAACTGATCCTGAAATATCAAGATTAAGTTCTGAATCGCCAACTAATTCTTTAGAGTTGATATTAATATTTGCACCTCCAACATCACCTGTTACTTTACTATCAAACACCTTATTTACACCAACAGACTCAATAATATCTGATGTAAAAAAGTCAAGTGATATGTTTTTATATTCAGGATCTTCCGAAGGAACAGGAAATCCGTTTAAAGAAGTAGCATTATATCTATCTCCCAAACCTCTAACAAAAACGTTTTTTACGCCTTCCTGCTTTGAAATTCCTGACACTTTAGTAACTGCACCTTCAGCATCTCCAACTCCTTTTCGAGATAACTCCTGAGCTCCAATAGCCTGTGTAGCAACAATAGCTTTTTTCTGATCCATTAATAAAATAGATTCAGTTTCTCTGTTTGCTTTAGCTTTAACCTGAACCTCTTCAATATCCATAGTGGCAGAATTAAGCTGAACATTTAGTGTTGTTTCTTCACCAGCTTTAATAACTATTTTATTAAAAACCTGTGGGTCGTAAGAAATGTACTGAACTCTGATAGTGTAAGATCCTGCTTCTAAAGGAGGCATAGTATATTCTCCCATAAAGTCAGTAATTGTTCCTACTGTGGTTCCATCAACCACAACTGCAGCACCAACAAGTTCCTCGCCTGTTTTATTGTCGGTGATTTTTCCTTTTAAAAATCCCTGTTGTGCAATGGTTGTTCCCAAACCAACAAATAACATCATTACAGCAACAAAAAGCTTTTGTCTCATTTGATCCATTATTTTTCTAATTCATTCTTTACATACCTCATTAATTTTCCTCCTGTGTGTGTCTTTAGGATCTTAATGAGTTTAATGTGACTTTCATTAAATTTTCATGAGCAAAAATATATCGCAATAACATGCTATTCGATAAGTAAACATTAAGGGTATATGAAGTATCTAATTTTAAAAACAAACACCACTACACCCTGATTTAATGCACATTAAGCAAACCAAAAGCTTTTTGACAAATGTTAATAACAAGGCCGGTTAATACTCAATTAACTTACGATTAACAAAAATTACAGAGAGGCATAAAAATGACTACAGATAGATTTTATATTTCATTATTAGGTGATAATTAACAATCACAAAATCTTAGAAAACGAATAATCTAATATTGTATAAAAAGGAGTAGAATATATAATGCAGAGTGGGCTAAAGTAGGTTTTGGTTATTATAAGATTATTGATTAAGGATATAAAACATCAAACAATTCTCATTAGTATTATCGATGTAATAAAATAAGAAAACCAAATATTAAGCTTATAGTAAAACCATAAACTTTCTATGATGAAACAGAGATATCTAATAAATAATGCAGAATACAAAGGATAAGGTATGTTCACATGTCAACATACTCTTTGTATGAGTTATCTGACCTCGCTATCTTGAGTAATTATAAAAATCGCGATGTGATTTCAATAAGTTAATAGTGTACAAGACAAGGTTTTTAGATTCTGCATAACATTCGAGCAATAATATACTGGCTCGCTTTCTGCTTCCTCCATCCATGATACGTTTGATTTGTTTCTTACGTAAATCTTCAATCAAATCAACAATGTATCTTTGTTTCTCCACCATTTCCGGAACAGAATCAAACTTACTTTCTTTTTCAATATGTACAAGGAAATTAAAAAAGCTGGTCATCTCTTCAAGCAATAACAATGCATCTTCCTTTTGAGAGTTTGATAAACCCTTATGCTGATTCTCTATATGATTATAAACCGGTGTAGAAATTTGACGTAGAGTATTTGATAATTCCCCCAAATAATCCAGTGCCTGAACAAAATAATGACCAGCATCAAAAGACTTTGTTCCCAGATTTGAAAAGTTAGTAAATAGCTCCTCTTTTGTTTTTCGAGCCACTTTTCCTAAAAATTCAGTTTTTTCACAAGTTTCTTTTAGCTGCTTAATATTCTCATCAACAAATCCCTGAATGATAAGCATATAAATTTTTGAAGTTTCTAAAATGTGCTTTCTTATCTTATCACTTCCTAATTCTTTAACTACATTATTATTATTAACAACATGATTATTTGACTCATTCTTTAATTCCTGACGTTGCTGATAGACCTTGCTATGATATCTTTTTGTTTGATATAAACCCAATACAGTCAACATTACCATAATACCAAGACCATAAATTCCGGCCCACCAAATAAAAATAGCTAAAACAAATGCTCCAATAAAAGCCATTATTGCAGTAATAAACCATCCTCCTAAAATAGAAAACACACCTGATAATCTATAAACCGCACTTTCTCTTCCCCATGCCTGATCCGCTAAAGAAGTACCCATAACCACCATAAACACAACAAATGTAGTAGATAAAGGAATAGAAAAATAAGTTCCTATAGCAACCAGAAAACTTGCTACAACAAGGTTAACACTAGCTCTTACGGTGTCAAAATACATTCCCACTTCGTCCTCTTCATAATTATCCTCAGATCTGTGGTATCTTTTCGATACAACATTAACCATCCTCGAAGGCAATATATTTAATAATTTACCATGAATATTTAAGAAGCGATATACTACATATCTTGATAAATGAGAAGACTCAAATGTTTCATATCCTGAATCCTGTCTTCCAAGGTGCATTTCGGTTTCAGTCACAGATCTTAACTTACGAGAAGTAAATAAGGTAATAATCATAATAACCGCAGAAATAATATAAACTAAATTATATATTTCTAAATTCTCTGAGTTTTGAATAAAACCATTATCCCAGATATTCATTAAAAAGGTTGATTCAGAACCATCTCCACTTTGCATATATGATCTTATTCCATCAATTCCGGAAAGAGGAATACCTATAAAGTTTATTAAATCATTTGATGCAAAAGAAAGTGCAATTGTAAAAGTTCCGGCAAATACAACAATACGAGGAATATCAATCTTTAAAAAATAAGATAAAACCAGAAACAATACCAAGGCAATACCAAAAATACATCCCAAAACCAATATTAAGTTAGACTGTATAAACTCAGCAAAGGGACCTGATATAATATTAGTAAAGGCAATATCTTTCTTTAAAATTAAAAAACATATAGCACTTATGGCTAATGCCCCTGCAACTGAAAAAAGTAATTTAAACCTATTCTTATATCTAAATGTAAACACCATTCTTGAAAAGAACTGTATTACAGCACCTGAAATAAATGCAACTACGATGCTTAAAATAATTCCTACTAGTATTGTAATGGCACTCTGAGTATTTATTAGATCACTAATTTTTAAAGAATCAGGATTTTCTCCTCCAATAATTATTAAACCTAAAGCTAACGCCCCTCCAAGTAGTTCAAATACAATAGCAACAGTTGTTGAGGTAGGAAATCCAAAAGTATTAAAAAGGTCAATTAATATTATATCGGTAAACATTACAGCCAGAAAAATAATCAGCAGTTGATCAAGATAAAAGAACTGTGGATTAAAAATTCCTTTCCTGGCCACCTCCATCATACCTCCACTAAACATACTACCTATCACAATACCAGCTCCGGCAATCATATAAATATATTTACGCTTAGCAACCTTAGATCCAATTGCAGATATCAGGAAGTTTACAGCATCATTAGTTACTCCAACAACCAAATCAACAATACCTAAAACCACTAAAAGAAATATGATCAAATATAAATAGTCCATTTAATAATCATTTGTCAAACACTATCTACATATTTCATGCAAACTGAAATATGGCAACATTATATTATTGTAAAGTTTTCATTATTTTCAAAATATCACATACTAACTAACACTCAAATACTATAAATTTGAAATCTCCATTATTACGAAAACAAATATCGGCTGTGTACCTTGAATAAATAATGGGCGAAATATAGTACATTGCTATACCTGGTGCAAATGTTTAATGCTATTATAATATTAAATTATCATCAACAACTTTAAACAATAATTAATCAATATTTTATGAAGAATATTACTTCAAAAAAAATAATTATTATATCAACTAGTATATACTTCTTTTTGACTATATCTTTTTTCCTTGTCAATTACTTTTCACCTGATATAATGCTGTCTCTTCTTATTAGTATTCCCGTCATAATAGTAATATACAGTATATATGCCGGCATGTTTATAAATAGCTTTATAAAATCAAAAGTAAAACCAATTTATAAAACAATTCATCACTTTAAACCAACAAAAACAGAAGCAAATCTAACACGTGAAAAAGATCCTTTTATTGAGGTGAATAAGGAAGTAGCAGATTGGATGCAAGGTAAAACCAAAGAAATTCAGCAACTAAAACAGATGGAGAAATACCGAAAAGAATTTCTGGGTAATGTATCTCATGAACTAAAAACCCCTGTATTTAATATACAGGGATATATTTTAACTTTATTAGATGGAGGTATTGATGATCCTGATATAAATATGTTATACTTAAACAGAACTGAAAAGAGTATTGACAGGATGATTTCTATAATAGAAGACCTTGAAGCCATATCTAAATTAGAATCAGGGGAGCTTGAAATTAATGTCGAGGAATTTAATCTATATCAATTAATAGATGACATTCTTGATTTGCAAGAAATTAGAGCTAACGAAAAGAATATTGAATTAAAGCTTAATAAAGAAGGAAATAAAAGCTTAATGGTTAAAGGCGATAAGCAGAAGCTATTCCAGGTATTCAGTAATCTTGTAGTAAATTCAATTAATTATGGTAAAAAAGGTGGTAGAACTATGATCAGCACCTATGATATGGATAAGCGATATTTAATTGAAGTAAAAGATAATGGTATTGGTATTAGCGATGGAGATCTGCCTCGTATTTTCGAGAGATTTTATCGTGCAGATAAAAGTCGCTCCCGTGAACAAGGAGGTACAGGTCTTGGTTTAGCTATTGTGAAGCATATTATCGAGGCACATAAACAAACCATTAATGTAACAAGTACTTATGGAAAAGGAACCAGCTTTACCGTAACATTGGATAAAGCATAGTATAAATACCTCTGTAATTATTAACAAAAGATTTACATAATGTTAATAGTGTATATACATTAAAAATAATCATTTGCGTACCTTCACCACAGAAAATTATCTTCATAATTCGTTAACACACAGGAAAAATTGAATTGTGAAGCAAACAATTCAAACGCTTTAAAAGATGATAGAAGCAAACAATTTTAAAATTTTATTAGTGGACGACGAGCCAGACATTATTGAGTTCGTTGGGTACAATCTGAAAAAGGAAGGATTTCAGGTTTTAACATCAAGTAATGGTATTGAAGCAATTGCTATTGCAAAAAAAGAACTTCCTCATTTAATTGTTTTAGATGTTATGATGCCAGAAATGGATGGTATTGAAACATGCGAGGAAATTAAAAGAATACCAGAGTTAAAAAATACAATTGTAGCCTTTTTAACTGCCAGAGGTGAAGATTATTCTCAAATTGCAGGTTTTGATGCTGGTGCAGATGATTATATCTCAAAACCCATTAAACCTAAAGTACTTATTTCAAGAGTAAAAGCCCTATTAAAAAGATATAAATCTGATAACGGTGCTTCTTCTGAAAAGAAATCAAGCATTGTTAATATTGGAGACTTAACAATTGACAGAGAAAAATATGTAATAATAAACAAAGGTTCTGAGCTTATTTTACCAAAAAAAGAATTTGAACTTTTAATGTTACTGGCTTCTAAACCAGATAAAGTATTTACTCGTGATGAAATTTATAATGCCGTTTGGGGAGATAGTATTATTGTAGGAGACAGAACCATTGATGTACACATTAGAAAAGTACGCGAAAAAATTGGTTCAAACCATATTAAAACAATCAAAGGAGTAGGATATAAATTCGTAGAATAGAATATAATGCAACTAAAAATTTTTAAAGCTGTCACGCAAATAATTGTATGACAGCTTTTTTAATTATTATCAATATTTGTTCATTCATCAATAAATTCTCTTATATTAAATTATTATTTTTACTTTTGATCAGACAATTTCGAAAAAATCATGATAAAGAGAATTATACCTATACTACTTATCTCTCTGATTGCCTTTTCTTGTGGAAAGAAAAAAGCAACAGAAGTAAAACAAGTTAAAAGAGAAGTTGTAAAGCCTCCTGTTGAAAAAAAGGACACAATTACACCTCCCCCACCTCAACCAGAGCCAGTGGTAGTTCCTCCGGCTGAAAATAAGTACTTCTTAATTGCAGGTAGCTTTTCCAGCATGGAAAATGCAGAGACTTTTAAAAAGGAATTAATCCAACAAGGATATGATTCGGAAGTCATCATCAGAAAAAGAGGAAAAAACAAAGATTTTTATAAAGTTTCGTACAGAGGATTTTCTGATAAGGATGAAGCCTTTAACGAATTAGCAATGGAAAGAAAGCAACCCAATAACCAGGATGTTTGGTTATTGATTAAATAAAACAAAACAGAATCCAATAGTTATCATTACTTAGAATAACTATTGGATTTTTTTTAGTCCAATAACTGATTCATTTTAGGAACCCACTGATCAGGATACTCCACCAACCATGATTCAATCCCTACTTTTCTGGCAGCCTCAACATTGGCTATCGAATCATCCAGATAAAGCGTTTCTTCAGCTTTAATATTAGCATCTTCAAGTACCCTTTTAAAAATAGCATCACTGGGCTTACTCATTCCCATCTCGTGACTATAGTATATTTTATCAAAAAGTTTATCTAATGACCCAACAATAGGTACACGGTTTGAACAAGAGTCAATATGTAAACTATTGGTATTACTTAATAAATAAACCTGATGTGTTTGACGCAGTTTTATTATTGTTGATATTCTTTCGTCTTTATAATCTCCAAGTAATGAATTCCAGGCATCAATGACTTCTTCTTTAGTAACACCTTGTTTCATTTTTTGAAGTAGTTCTGATGTAAATTCATGTGAAGTCACTCTTCCTTCTTCAAAATCTTTAAAAATTGGTGTTTGATGATATTTTTTTAAAAAATTTTCGTCTATATAAAAACCCAACTCTTTAAAACGTTGAAAGGTGATTTTCAAATCGATATCGACAACTACATTCCCCAAATCAAAGATTACACTCTTCTTCTCTTTCAAATTTGTCATATTTTTTTTGATTTGTTGTTTGATAAATTGATATAACTTATTATTTTTGCATCCGCAATATACAAAACGATTTTTGTATTACAATGCAGGGCCTATAGCTCAGTTGGTTAGAGCACCTGACTCATAATCAGGGGGTCGTAGGATCATGCCCTACTGGGCCCACAACACGAAGCCACTTTCAGTCAAGCTGTTAGTGGCTTTTTTATTTAATCCTAACCTCTAATATGAAAGCTACTTGTTATATTCTTTACAGTCATATCTTAGATAAATTTTACATTGGTGCTACTCAGGATGATGTCAATTTAAGAATTTTAAAACACAACAATAAAAATTATGGCTCGCATAGATATACCGCAATTACTAACGATTGGGAATTATTCCTTTCCTTAGATGTAAAAACTTATGATCACGCCATCAGAATTGAACGTAAGATTAAGGCCATGAAAAGTAAAACCTACATTAAAAACCTTAAAAAATATCAGGATATGAGAGATAAACTAATTATAAATACGAGTTCCTGACTCTTCCGATAGTTATCGGAACAGGGGGTCGTAGGATCATGCCCTACTGGGCCCACAACGCGAATCCACTTTCAGTCAAGCTGTTAGTGGCTTTTTTATTTAATCCTAACCTCTAATATGAAAGCTACTTGTTATATTCTTTACAGTCAGATCTTAGATAAATTTTACATTGGTGCTACTCAGGATGATGTCAATTTAAGAATTTTAAAACACAACAATAAAAATTATGGCTCGCATAGATATACCGCAATTACTAACGATTGGGAATTATTCCTTTCCTTAGATGTAAAAACTTATGATCACGCCATCAGAATTGAACGTAAGATTAAGGCCATGAAAAGTAAAACCTACATTAAAAACCTTAAAAAATATCAGGATATGAGAGATAAACTAATTATAAATACGAGTTCCTGACTCTTCCGATAGTTATCGGAACAGGGGGTCGTAGGATCATGCCCTACTGGGCCCACAACACGAAGCCACTTTCAGTCAAGCTGTTAGTGGCTTTTTTATTTAATCCTAACCTCTAATATGAAAGCTACTTGTTATATTCTTTACAGTCATATCTTAGGGATCATGCACAATATTTGGGATCAGCTTAAAAACCTGGGTTTAATTAATAAATATATTTAGCTGCCTTCATTGGAGCATTTGTAAAGTATATAATAATATATTTTATACATTAAACGGCATTAGGAGATACAGGACATATATAGAAATTTTAAAAGGAGATGAAAATGAGAATGCTTCAATATTTAATTATGACTTTAAAATCTCTCCTGTGGATTTCTCTTTGTCTTTGGTTACTTGGTATTATATGGATTATTTAATTAAGTCAATTCTTTTAATTTTCTATTAAGATTCTAGTTTGACTTAGATCAAATTGTACTAATCTAAATTCTAGATCGACAATAAATCAATTCTGGCTATTTTTTAGTGCAGGAATTACAATTGAAAAGCTACTACCTTTATTCACTTCACTTTCAACTTTAATTTCACCATTATTATACTTAATAAACTCATAAGAAAGTACCAAGCCTAAACCCGTTCCTTTTTCATTTTCTGTACCATTACGGCTACCTGTTTTATCCAACTTAAATAAATTATCTACCATATCATTACTCATTCCTATTCCATTATCTTTAATTGACAATTCTACAGTTGAATTATTGACTTTTGAAAATATCTCTATTCGTCCCTCTTTTGGTGTATATTTAATTGCATTATTAAAAAAATTTGAAATTACTACACTCATAGTATTCTCATCAACATATAAGTAAAGATCTTTATCTACAGCAATATTAACTTCTATATTTTTTAATTTAGCAGCATTTAAATATGGTGAAATACTATTTACAACTATATCATGCAATTGATATTTACCCTTATTAATCTGTATGCCATTAAGTTGTGAAGACGCCCAATACAATAGATTATTTAAGAAATCTAATGTTGACTTTGTAGATTCTTCAATAATCTTGACTCTTGATTCAATTTCCGCTAAGGAGTACTCTTTAAAATTAACATTCAGTTCTTCAGTCAAACTTACTACAGAAGAAAAAGGACTTCTTAAATCATGAGCAATCACTGAGAAAAACTTATTTTTAGATTTATCTACTTCTTCCAATTGTTTTAAAGCAACATCCAATTTTTTATTAACCGTATGTAGCATTTCATTTTTCGATTGAGTTTTATCTTTCTCTAGTATCAAATTTCTTTTTAGATAAAACTCATTATATCTAATTTTCTCATTATTAAAACTAAGTATTACAATTCCCACATAAACAGTTATTAATCCAACAATTTCTGCATGGTCATATGTTGTGAAATACAGATAAGAATAAAATATTGTAAATAACCCCATAACTGAACCTATTACATAAAGCAGAAGGGTAGACCAATAACCACGAATAAAAAAATGAGAGGCAACAATTAATAATATACAGGAAATAATACCCTTAAAATTATATTGTGGCCCTATCAACACCAATCCAAACCCCATAATCAATAAGGAAAGACAATGAATATTATTAACAACAATAACCAAATACCTCTTTTCTCTTAATTTAGAATAGGTAAAAATCAATAATAATATACATGTTATTATACCAGGGTATCTAAGAAAAGAGAATGCATAAATTTTCCAAATAAAGAAATCTCCTATCAAGTAATAAACAAACACTAACAGCATAAAAGGTATAAGCAATCTATTATGCTTTAAAATAGATATATGCAATTCTTTCACATATTCAAAATAGAATTTATCCTTATGAATATGATCTTTAAAGACATCCAGATTCATGACTAAACAAAAGTAACTGAGTAGTAATTTACTACAAAAATAGCATGTTAGAGCCAAACAAAGTTAAATCATAAGCAATTTTTAATACAAATCTGTAGTATAATTTAAGATAAATAGTGGTTAGATCAATCAAATTAAAATCGCAAAAATAGAATAATAACCATTTTATATGAAAATGACAAGAATGAATTTTCTGTGACCTACAGTTACTATTTAATGAACTATAATTAATAGTTACTAAAATTGATTTAGACGTATATTACATATTAAATGATTTTATTATGCGTTTTTCTGGTTTAAACATAGAGTCTTCGAAAATTGAAGAATTAAAAACTCAGTTAAGAGGTGATCTTGTAACAAGAGATGATCATAAATATGAAACATCTCGACAAGTTTACAATGCTATGATCGATAAACAACCGCTAATGATTGCTTATTGCGTTGATATAACTGACGTACAAACTTCCGTAAATTTTGCAAGAGAAAATAATTTATTACTTGCAATCAGAGGTGGAGGCCATAACGGAGGTGGTTTAGGAATATGCGATGATGGATTGGTTATAGATTTATCACGTATTAAAAATGTAAGGGTAGACACAAGTGATAATACCGTTCGTGTAGGAGGTGGTAATTTGTGGGGAGAAGTTGACCATGTAACACATTCTTACGGTTTAGCAGTTCCAGCAGGTATAATTTCAACAACAGGAGTTGGAGGTTTAACACTTGGCGGAGGAGTAGGCTATTTAAGTAGAAAGTTTGGATTAACTATAGACAACCTACTAGAAGCAGATATGGTATTGGCTGAAGGTACTTTGGTTACAGTAAATAAAGACCAAAATCAAGATCTATTTTGGGCAATAAGAGGAGGTGGAGGAAATTTTGGTGTAGTAACTTCCTTCAAATTTCAAGCACATCCTTTAAAAAATGTAATCGGAGGACCTACTCTTTGGCCAATAGAGCAAACAGAAGAAATAATGGAGTGGTACGATAACTTTATCCATAATGTTCCTGAAGACCTGAATGGATTTATTGCTACCTTAATCATTCCTGGTGATCCATTCCCTCCAGCTTTACATGGAAAACAATTTTGTGGAATTATTTGGTGCTACACTGGTAACAAAAATGATTTTGATAATTTGTTTCAAGAGGTCAGAGACAAGAATCCAATATTTGAGTTTGTAGGAGAAATGCCTTATCCATCTATTCAAACACAATTTGACGGGCTATTACCTCCAGGATTACAATTCTATTGGAGAGGAGATTATTTTAACGATTTAGTTCCGGAAATTAGAGCTGCTCATAAAAAATTTGGATCAAAAATTCCAACCCTTTTATCGCAAATGCATATGTATCCTCTTAGTGGTGCTGCAAGCAAACCAGGCAATACAGATACTCCATGGGCTTACAGAGGATCTAAATACGCAGGAGTAATTGTTGGAATTGATCCTGATCCTCAAAATGCTGAAATTATTACAGAATGGTGTAAATCTTATTATGATGCGTTACACCCATATTCAGCAGGAGGTTCATATTCTAATTTTATGATGGAAGAAGGTCAGGAAAGAGTGCAGGCATGTTACCAACATAATTATGCCAGATTAGTAGACATTAAGAAAAAATATGATCCTAATAACCTTTTCAGAGTTAATCAAAACATTAGAGCAAAATAATATTTGTTATTACCGTAACAGACCAGTATATAAATTTATAGCTGGTCTGTTTATATAATATATTTAAGACTGTTATATCAACAGATTCAACATTAATAATATACTTAGTTAATAATAACAAAGCAGATAAAAGCTCCATTTATTCTACCATTTACCTAAGGTAAGTAATTTACATATCTCCAATCAGAATTTGTTGTCAACTCAATAAAATCTTTACTGATTTTTTTGCACTTCAAGACACCAATGAAAATAAAATATCTATGTAAATAGCAACCTGTTACATACCTTCTTCGCGTCTTGTTCGTAACAGATTCGCAATGCATTCACTTATCCTTCACTATTACTACACTATTCCTTCACTATTCCTTCACTACTGCTTCACTATTTTGTATGTATAATGTGTACAATATATGAACTACTTAAAAAGAAAATAATAAGGAGTGTAAAACCAGTTACGATGCAGATACGAAGCAAACATGGAGAAGGAGAATCCCAACTTAAGCTATAAATCATTAATGAAACGACATAATAGCATAAAAATCAACCTCAAAATGCCACAATGACACTTATATATCTATACACATACGTTAGTGTTGTACATCAAATCCAACGCAATTAATCAGTAACAGCCTCAATCAATGACATATACTAAATAGCTAAATCAAAAATCAAAAAAACTGGTATATCATTTGGAAATATCTTCCTTAAGTAAGAAATTATATATAAAAACAGGTTTCAAGCCATTAAAATATCAATATCATGCTAGGAAATTTCAACAACATAATAAATTCGAATCAACCAGTATTGGTTGATTTCTTTGCAGAATGGTGTGGTCCATGTAAAGTACAAGCTCCAATTCTTAAGGAAGTGGCTCAGGAATTCAGCGGAAAAGCAAAAATAATTAAAGTCGATGTGGATAAGAACCCTGAGATTGCAAATCGTTTTCAAATTCGAGGAGTTCCAACATTAGCTATTTTTAAAAATGGACAAACAGTATGGAAACAATCAGGCGTAATGGATAAAATAAACCTGACTCAAATACTAAATCAACATATATAAACTTAAAATATCTATTTAAGACAACATATAACAAACTATTAAATAGTAATAGTATTAGAAACACTTCAAAAGTAACATATCATGACTGACAATAGAATCCAAAATTCAGGGCTTGTTCTGGTTAGTGAGATATACCCTGATAATTTAATAGTTTTACCACTTGATAACCGTCCTGTTTTTCCGGGCTTAGCCTTGCCTTTTAGCTTTAGCTCAAAAGAATTGGTTAAAAGGATTAACCATGCCATAGAAAATGAAAATGGATTTATCGGTGTTTCATATATCAAAGAACCCGATCAAGAAACCTTTCTGGATTCGGAACTTTGTAAGACTGGAACCCTTTTAAAGATTCTGAAGGTTATTAATAAAACAGACGACTCAATTAATGTTTTCGCTCAAGCTGTAACCCGATTTCATTACATAAAAGAGGTTACTAAGGGTGATATAAAACACTGGCAGGTAAAATACGAATACGAAGAAAAGCAAGAGGTAACTGATGAACTTAAGGCTTTTACCATGGCCATTATTAATTCTGTTAAAGAATTAATTAAAATAAACCCAATGTTTCAGGAGCAGATGCGTTTGGCTTTAAACCAGGTTGGTCTTGAGAAACCGGGATTACTAATGGATATGGTAGCTTCATTCTTATCATCTGAAGGAAAAAAATTACAGGAGATACTTGAAGCAGTTAATTTGTTTGATCGTAGCGAGAAATTACTGATACTTTTAAAAGAAGAATTAGAATTAAGTAAACTTCAACAGGATATACAAAAACAAATTGAAGATAAAATATCGCAAAATCAGCGAGAGTTCTTTTTAAAGGAACAGCTTAAGGTTATAAAAAAAGAACTGGGATTAGAAAAGGATGATAAGACAACAGAAATTGAAGCTATTGAAAACAAAATAAAATCACTGGAATTATCGTCAGAGGCATCAAAAGTTATTCAGGAGGAATTAGATAAACTTAAAACACTTGAAACAGGCTCAGCTGAGTTTAATGTAACCAGAACATATTTAAACTGGCTAACAGACCTTCCATGGGGCAAATATTCAGATGATAACATGGATATTAAAACCGCCAGAAAAATATTGGATGAACAGCACTATGGCTTAAATGATGTAAAACAGCGTATTCTCGAATTCATCAGTACAATTGTAAAGAGAGGAAAAGTTTCCGGATCCATTATCTGTTTAGTAGGCCCTCCCGGAGTTGGCAAAACATCCATTGGAAAGTCTATTGCTGACGCCATGGGACGAGAATTTTATAGATTTTCTGTTGGAGGAATGCGTGACGAAGCCGAAATTAAGGGACATCGAAGAACATACATTGGGGCCATGCCAGGTAAACTGATTCAAAGTTTAAAACGAACTGGTGTAGCAAATCCTGTAATTATGCTTGATGAAATAGATAAAATTGGTGCCAGCTATCAGGGAGATCCTGCAGCTGCATTACTTGAAGTATTGGATCCAGAACAAAATTCAGAATTTCTGGATCATTACATGGATGTACGTTTTGATCTTTCAAACATTCTTTTTGTTACAACTGCAAATCAACTTGACACTATTCCTCGTCCATTATTGGATCGTATGGAAATCATTAAGCTTTCAGGATATATTCTTGAAGAAAAGGTTGAAATTGCAAAACGATATTTAATACCTAAACAAAGAAAAGAACATGGATTAAAAGCAAGTGAAATTAGCATTACAGATAGTGCACTTAAGAAAATTATTGATGGGTATGCAAGAGAAGCTGGTATCAGAGGGTTAGAGAATCACATCAAGAAGATAATGCGAAAAGCCACTTTATTTCAAGCAGAAGAAGGTGAAGGTAAACTAACTGTAACACCTAAAAACCTTTCTGATTACCTGGGACAAGCCATCTTTACAACAGAAGAATTGTATAAAAAATCAATTCCTGGTGTTACCTTAGGCTTGGCATGGACAGCAATGGGTGGAGCAACTTTATACATTGAAGCTACTGCTCTAGCATCCAGATCAGGAGGTTTAAAGCAAACTGGGCAGTTGGGAAGTGTAATGCAGGAATCATCAGAAATAGCTTACTCTTACATCCGTTCTATTTTATCAAAGGATAAAAAGTATAAAGATTATTTTAATGAGCAATTAATACATTTACATGTACCAGCAGGAGCAACGCCTAAAGATGGTCCATCGGCAGGCATTACAATGGCTTTGGCCTTATATTCATTAATCACTGGTAAAGCCATAAAAAAGGGATTAGCTATGACGGGTGAGTTAACGTTAACCGGTAAAGTATTACCAATTGGTGGAGTAAGAGAAAAAACAATTGCAGCTAGAAGAGTTAAAGTTCATGAATTAATCTTTCCTGCAGATAATAAAAAGGACTTTGATGAATTACCCGATTATATTAAGGAAGGTGTTACTGCACACTTTGTTGACTATTTTGATGATGTATTAAAAATTGCTTTTCAAAAATAAATTAGACTTTAAACTATTAGATAATAGACTAAATACTTTAACAATCACAATGTTATATATCTAATAATTACAAGAATTCAACAAAAAAACAAAGCCCGAAATCTACAATTTAAATTTCGGGCTTTCTGTGTTAAATTAAACCTAGTTTGCTCTATGAACTAATTCACCCATATTTAATGGTGCATTATCGCCAATTCTAATATCACAATCCCTAACCTGAACATCTGTAGCATTATCAATATAAAAAGCTGATGTTTTAGCTTCTACCAAACCAACACCTTCACATGGTCTTCGGTCATATATTCCTCCTTCGTAATCAGTCACTCTATTTAATACCACAGAAACCCCATCGAATAATATATGATTGATTTTATCTTTTGATTCAGCACTAACATAAACTCCATTCTCCGAACGACATTGAATATTCCTGAATACAATATCGTTCACCTGGCCTACAAAGCCTTCGGTTGCACCTTTTGGGAATCGCCAACTGGCATCTTTATGATTAATATTAGCTCTGCGATAAGCTGTTACATAAATAGGCTCTGATTTCCCCCACCATACATCGCTAAAGAATTTACTTTCAACAATAATATTTGTAAAAAGCACATTCTGAACTACACCTTCATCCCTGTTCTGAATACCAATTCCCCTGTTGCTTGCTAAAATAGTACAATTACTAACTGTTACATTTTGAATGGTATCCATATTTTCTGACCCAATTTTTAAAGCACACGATCGTGAACTCATCAAACAATTAGTAACAACAATATTTTCACAGTTGCCATACTCTTCAAACTCTCTTCTGTTTTTCAAACAAATACTATCATCACCACTTTGAATATGGCAATCGCTAATTCTGATGTTTTTACTATGATCAAGATCAATTCCGTCACTATTTCTGATCTTTAAGCTGTTATCAATGGTAATTCCTGAAATAACACCATCGTTACAACCAATTAAGTGAACTGTCCAATACGCAGAATGTCTGAAAGTAACATTCTCAATTCTTAAGTTATGCACATTTACCAACGTTAAAACATGCGGGCGAGGATCTTTAACATTAAAAGGCAATAACTCATACGAATCTTCTAATTCTTCACCCATGAATTTAATTCCGTTACCATCAATTACACCCAATCCGGTGATCGAAACATCATGAAGATCTTTACCACCGATCCAGATTGTACCTTCACCTGGATTTTCTCTAAAAGCACTTTGAGTATAAACAGAAGTGTCAGGATTCGCTAATAAAGTAGCACCCCCTTCTACATTTAATTCCATTTTAGAAACTAAATCAAACGGTCCGGTTACAAACACTCCCTCATTAGGAACAATTACCTTACCTCCTCCCGCTTGAGCACAGGCTTCTATAGCCTTTTTAATTGCAGGTCCATTATCTGTAACTCCATCAGCAACAGCACCAAAATCTACTATATTAAATACCTTATCTGTATTTTTATTTACCTGACAGCTCATCAACCACAAAACTGTGAGTGACAACAAAACTACTTTTAGATTTTTCATTCGATTCATATTTATTAATATCATTATTTCAATTCTTTATATACTTGAATTTTTAATAAACCATCGTACCCTGTAACCTTGCAACCCTTTAACCATAGACTTTCACAATAAATTACTAGGCGGAAAACCAAACTGCTTTTTAAAACAGCGACTGAAATAATATGGATCGTTGAAACCAACCATATCAGATACTTCAGACACATTATTCCTTTTAGATTTAAGTAATTGAACAGCCTTTTTTAACCTAATTGTTCTTACAAATTCATTAGGAGATAGATCAGTTAACTCTTTAACCCTTCGATAAAGTGTTGAGGAACTAATTCCCAATTCTGAACACAGAAAATTTCCGGCTAAATTGGTATCACTTATATTCTCTTCAATAATCTGAGTTAGTTTATTCATAAACTCCTCGTCAATAGGCGAGTGAGTCAACACATCAACATTACTCTCCACGTCTCCGGAGAACTTTTCTTTAAGGTCAATTCTGGCTTTTATAATATTTTCAACTCTTGTTTTCAGTAGAGAAGGATCAAAAGGCTTAGTTAGGTATCCATCAGCTCCAAGTTTATAACCTTTAATTTGATTTTCGCTATCAGACAGGGCAGTTAATAATACAACTGGTATGTGACTAATTCTCTCATCATTTTTCAAAGTCTTGCAAAACTCAAAACCATCCATTACCGGCATCATTACATCAGCAATACAAATAATTGGCTTTACCTGACGGCAAATCTGCAATCCCTCTTCACCATTCTCAGCCTTATAAACCTTATAGTAATCAGAAAGATAATCAGCAATATAATCTCTCAATTCCTGATTATCTTCAATAACCAATACCTTCTCCTTTAGATCTGTGGAGTTAGAAATCTTTTTAGCTTCGGTAATTACAGGAGTAATTGACTCAGATGGTTTTAATTCATAATCAAAGATCTCTTCATCATCATAAAATTCTTTATCAATAGGGATCTCAATTGTAAAAACACTTCCTTTTCCCGGAGTACTATAAAGCTTAATATCTGATTTATGAACCTTTATGAGTGAGTTCACCAATGACAAACCAATGCCACTACCTGTATTTTCACCTTTTGTGTCTTCGACCTGATAAAAACGCGTAAATATTTTCTTCTGACTTTCTTCCGGGATACCAATTCCATCATCACTTACCTCAATACTCAGTTTTCGCAATCCATTCTCTCCGGAAATTGCACCAATAAATAAATCTACATTGCCATATTTATGTGTAAACTTTATTGCATTAGAAAGCAGGTTATATAATATCTTATCATACTTATCTGAATCAATCCATCCAATAATCTCATCACTCTCACAGATAAAATGATAGTTAATTTTCTTTTCCTTTACCAAGCCATCAAAAGAATGAAAGATATTTTGGGAATAAAGCAATATATCTGTTTTAGACACCTTAAGCTCAAGCTCTCCATTTTGAGCTTTCCTGAAGTCAAGAAGCTGATTTACCAGATTATACAAACGATTTGAGTTTTGTAGAATCAATCCTATACGACTCTTCTGATAATCATTATTTAAACCTTCTTCTGCCAACTGTTTTGCAGGACCAATAATTAAAGATATCGGTGTTCTTAGTTCATGCGAGATATTGGTAAAAAAGCGAAGTTTTTCATGATTTAGTTTATCCTCTCTTTCGCGATGTACTTTTTCCATTACCAATTCTTGTTTTAACATCAGACTTTTTTTAAGTTGACGATAAACAAGATATATAGTAATTCCCAATAAACTCAATATTAAAACAATAGCTTTATATGTCAACCAAAAAGGAGGATTAATTTTGATTTTATAAGAAGAAATTTCACTCCAATATCCACTACTATTAGCTGCCCGAATTTTAAAAGTATAATCCTTAGGATATAGGTTAGTATACTGAATATTAGTAGAATTATTATCTACAACAACCCATTCCTCATCAAATCCCTCTAACATATACTCATACTTATTTAATCGAACATTTGCATATGAAGGAGATGAAAAGGACAATGAAAAATTCCGGTTTACATATTCCAGTTCCAGCTTATTTGAATAATTAATATCTTTCTCTAAAACAACCTGTCCTTTAATTGTATCGCCAGGAAGAACTGTTTTATTCAGAACTTTAACTTCACTAATAAAAGGAGGATCAGCTTTTAAATTATCCTTAAGGTCATTTATCGTGAAATAGATAATTTCATCTTTACCAGTAATATAAAACACAGAATTATTAAACAGTAAAAACCCTTTATTACTAAAGATATCTAGTCGGTTACCACTTCCAACATCATATGTATTTAAACTATTGTCAGCAGAATTAAAGCGGCCAACTTGCCCATTATTAAAGTTAAACCATAAAATACCATCTTTATCCTTAACAATATCCGTAATCCAGTTTTCTCTGAGTTCAGGAGGATTTTTAACCTGTATGAAGTCATCAATGTCTGGAGAATAATAGTTCAATCCCATCCTTGTTGAAACCCATATTCGATCAGAATTATCAATACAGACAGCCTTTGCACTATTATTTGTAAGACCTTCAATTTCTCCATCTTTTGAGATATACAATTTTGATTTTTTAAGATCCGAATCATAAGCTACAACACCGTTTTCAGTAGCAATCCATATTTTTCCTTTTTTAGATGATGTAATTTGATTAATCTCAATATTAGGATAAATAGTTTGAAGAGTAGAATCTACTTTTAAGGTTCTGGGATTTAATATTACAGCCCCACTACCATGTGCTCCTATTATAATATTACCATTTGCTAACTGATGAAAGGCAAATACAGGAACCGGCTTAAAACCAACATTTAAAACTTTTGATGTATTAGATATATAATTGTAAACCAATATTTTTCCAGACCATAATCCGCAATAAAATATCTTACCATCTGGTGAGTAAATACCAGATATATCTTTATGTGCCCTATCAATTATTTTAAACTTATTACCATCCCTTAAAAACAAACCACTATTATGAGTAGCAACAATTAATTTGTTATCATAGGTTTGACCGTAATCTGATATCCTTGGAATTTTACCATCTACAACCAATTCAAAAGTATTTATTGTTTTAAACTGATTTCGGAATGGATCATATTTATCTAAGCCATTATCCGTTCCAATCCAGAGTAATCCGGAGTTATCAAAATAAAGAGCAGAAACTGCATTATCTACGAGCGAGGTTTTCTCTGACCTCTTTGAATAATACCACTCAAATTTCCCTTTACTAATGTCTTCTAATCTATTACAAACAATAATACCACCAATGGTACCTAACCAATATTTTCCATCTGGCGCTTTGGTTATACAAACAAAATATGGTCCTATTGTTTCTCTGAAAGTTGAATCATTAATAGACTGTAATTCAAATGTATCATCCTGTTTATTCCATTTAAAAAGGCCTTCTCTTGTTCCGATAAAAATATCAGATTTATCATCCTGAAAAATAAAGTATACATAAGGATTAATAATATTTAGATCTGGAACAGTCAATGTATAGGATTGAATATTGCTGATTTCACCGTTTTCATTCATAGAAATTTTTGATATACCTCCTGTATCAAAACTTCCTACCCATATATGTCCGTTTATATCTTTAAATATGGATTTTATATAAACAAAACCATCCAGATTTACTTTTGTAAATTCTTTTGTATTCTGATCATAAATACATAACCCGCAATCTTTGGTTCCAATCCACAAACGCTTATATTTATCAATATATATAGCTCGGATTTCAGAGTCAGGAATAGATTTTGGATTATTCTTATCATGAAGAAAGGTTGTAAATCTATGATATCTCAGATCATATTGAGTCAATCCACCACGGGTACCAATCCACATTACATCAGAATCCTCATCTATCACCAATGCAGTGATATCATCATTTTTAATTCGGTTTTTAAGCTTACTACTGCTTAAATACGGAGAAAATTTCTGGCCATCAAAGCTGTTTAATCCTTTAAAAGTACCTAACCAAAGTAATCCTTGTTTATCTTGAACTATATGACGAACAGAATTATGCGACAAACCGTTTTCTCTGCTATAATGCTCCAGCTTAATATCTTCGCCATAAACATAAGTAGACAGTAATAATGTTAGTAATAAAATTATTCTTTCGTTCATCTTCATCTTTACCTGATTTTACTTCATATCTAACCTTAAAAGTATTGATTATAAAGTAAAGTCTGCTTATTTAAGAGTAATTATCATGCTTCATATAAAAGCATACATGCTTAAGTTCAGACTTAGGTTCACCTATATTTTGATATAAATTCGCTTTTTATGCAGTATGTAACCTAACAACCAACAGATTAACATAAACACTACGGCTGTAAGCAAAGATCCAAACGCACCCGGAGCTATATTCTGAAATATCTTTTCACTTACCCATTCAAACGCATCTAAACCATTACCAACCGGAATTAATCGAAGAATGACATAAAACAACTCTGAAAACAGATAAATAAACAGTGGATTCTTCCCAAAAACATCAAAAAAAGCAACACCTGATTTTACTTTCTTTAATTCTATAAATAGATGAGTACAGCCATAATAGAAAGATCAAGCCCTACAGTATAAAGTACAAAAGGGCTTGTCCATAATTTTTTACTAATAGGGAAGATTAAATCCCACCATAATGCAAGTGAAGTCAAGGCAAAACCAAACATTAAAAGCTTTGCAATACCTTCAAAGGATTTTCCTTTCTTCTGAATAAAGATCCCGGCTATATATCCAAAAACAACATTAACAATTGCAGGCAGTGTACTGAGTATTCCTTCCGGATCAAAAGGGATACTGTCTTTTTTATAAATATGTCCTAATCCTAAAATCGACAGATCAAACTTTGAAGCTGCATTTGTTGCCATTTCCAATTTAGCTCCAGGCTCTCCAAACACATAAAGTATTGCCCAGTATCCCAATAGCAGAAGTACTGATATTATTAATGCTGCTTTTTCTGATAAATAATAAAAGATAATGGAAGCAAAGAAATAGCAAAGCGCAATCCTTTGAAGTACACCCATTATGCGGGTTTCTGATATAGGTTTAAGCACCAATCCTCCACTTTCACCAATCTTAAAAAAAGGAAACCAATACATTAAATATCCCAGCAGAAAGATTATAATGGTACGTTTTATAATCTTAATCCAAACATCTGTAGCCGGAGCTTGTTTCATCTTTACCATAGAGAAACTCAATGAATTTCCTACCGCAAACAAAAACGATGGAAACACTAAATCGGCCAGTGTAAATCCAAACCACTGAGCATGTATCAAATACCCATATATGTTAGCTCCCGTTCCGGGAGTGTTCACTATAATCATCAATGCTATAGTCAGCCCCCTAAACACATCCAACGAAAGAAAGCGTTCTGCTTTTTTTGTAACAACTTCTGCCATACTAATAATTATAATTGATTTGAGGTTGAATACTAGTCAGTGGAATAATCTTATCTCTGTATTTCTTATACAATTCTACTGCTATATCAGTTGATTTTCCGACGGGATTTACCGGAAACTCATTGTTTGATACTACCCATTGCCATTCCCATTGCTTGATTTCCTCATCAAAAGCATTTTGATCGAATTGCCCCCAATTTGCACGAACCTGGTCAAAGAATTGTTCCCAACGAGGCTTATAAAAGTCATTGAACAATCCGCTCCATTGACGACAGCTATATTCGTGCAATCTGTTATTTGCATCACCCCACAGGGTAATTAAATCACGAGCATTTTGCTCATATAAATCTTTTTCTGCTACAGTAAAACCACATGAACGAGCATCTGCTAACCATGGTCCCAACATGAAATCTTTTTGAGTTGCCAATAAACGATCCATATCCTCAATTAATTCAATGAACTCCTTACTATACTGTTCAAATTTTTGTTTATCGTTGTTATTATAAGCAACTGTAATCTGCTGTTGTAAAGGCAGCGCATAATTAGCCAATACCTGACGGGTAACATCTACCAGGTCATACAAAAATCCGTCATATTGATCACAATTATCAATAGATTTTATAAATAAATCCCAAGCCGGTAACAAATCCTCAGGTGCATAATTCAACTTCGTACGAGCCCATCTGCGATAGCCTTCAAACGTTGGTCGGGATACAATTATTGATTCTGCTCCATCTCTGATAACCTTTCCATTATATACTGTTTGCACCAAAATATTCCAGGCATCCTCAAGATCTTTTGTTGTTGTTCCATACCTGGTATTAATATAGTCTTTTAACCAGGTATCAAGATTTATTGGTGTATCTCTCCAGGTATTGTCCGTCATCAGTTCATATAAAACCGGATTTTGCTCAATGGCTTCCATGGTTAACCCAATTCCTTTAAGCTGTCCTGAATTTGGATCATTTAGATCTTCTGCCGGATTGTTTGCAACATTCTCAATACGACCGAACATACTTATGTTTCCACCAAAATTATGTAGCATGTTCCAAATCCATTGCTTACCATAAAAAGCTTCAGTTCTTTTCCAAACAGGCTCTATCTCAGCAGCTAAATCTAAAATAATCATTCTGTCATCAGGAACAGCATCCAGCAAGCCTTTAATTTGAGGAGCTTTCCAGAAATCACGATGACTATAAAATAACCAGCCTTGCATTACCCAAACAGCATCCGGGTCAGCTGACTTCATTCCTTCAAATACTTTTTTACTTAGCTCTGATAAATATTCGGGATCATCTGTTGGAGGCTCATTTTCATTAAAAGTATCAGCTGAATACAAATGATCTGTTCCATAAACCTGTGACTGTACTTCAAGGAATTTCTTGCCCAATTCGGCAAACAAAGGATCATCGGCATCTAAAATATAAGTATCCTCAAAATCGTTACCCCAGTTGGTTTGCTTTAATTTTGCTTTAGGAAAATACTTTTTAAATGAGGCCGGTACATGACCTGTAAATGCAGGTAGCACAGGTTTCATACCCAATTCGCGCTCACGCTGAAGTATCTTAATTTGCAAATCTTTATGACTTTCTTTCCAGCTCTTAGGAAGCGGACCTCCCCAACCATCGAGGTTACCCATCCAGAACCATGAGAAATATGCAGGACCGCTAAAGAATGGATCCAAATCCTCATCTGTAAAACCATACGAACGATACACCTGATCCCATATATATTCTTCGCCTGTAATAGCCAATGGCATATTGATACCATGCAATGCCATCCAGTCAATTTCCTTTTCCCAACGTTCCCAGTCCCACCAGCTCATGCTGTAATTAAACGTACAGTAATTCAAATAATAACGATAATCGTAAGGACTGCTTTTATGAATTTTATTCTCTACTTCTGGAAGTACTTCTGGTAATTTTAAGTTGGTGCCATTCCATGTAATCTGACAATGACAATATTCTTTTAAATAATAATACAAGGCTGATGCAACCGAAACTCCATTGTTACCCCTTAATACAATTTTATTTTTTACAGATTCTATTTCAAAACAATCAATTGAATCACATGGTAAAGTTTCTATTTTAAACTGATAAGCATGCTCAGGAATAATGCGATGAAGCAAATCTCCTTCAGCAGTTTTCTCCACTGATTCATTCGATTTAGTATTGCAACCTACCGCAACTATAAAGAATGCCAGCACTATAAGTTGATTTATTGAAATTCTCATTTTCATTATTTTTACCATACTATGAATAACACTTTGCTATACACTCTCAGCTCTACATTAAGCTGCAAATTCCATATTTCTTGTTCCCTTTTCCATTCTCCAATCATCTTACAAATCATTATCCGATAAAGAAGGTGGCAATAATTGCGTTCCCCATTGATCAGAAGGTTTTGATCCCATTTTTATAGTCAACGCCCCCCCTTTAACAATATCACTATGTTCAATCCATGCTTTTAAATAGTCAACTCCATTTAACTGTACAGATTGGATATATTTATTTTGTTCTGAAAGATTCTTTGCTTCGATGGTAAAATCGTTTCCATTCTCCTGATGGATTGTTGTTTTCTTAAAGTAAGGGGCATTAATTAAATAATACGACTGACCGGCATTAGGATATAAGCCTATCATATGAAATGCCAGCCACGAAGACATTGCGCCGGAATCATCATTACCTGGGATTCCACTTGAAGTACTATTGTAATTTTTATCAATAATATCATGAATGCGTTGGTTGCTTAAATCAGGGCGACCAATCCAATGATACAAATTCGGACTAAGAAAAGAAGGTTCATTGGCAACATTGTACAATCCCTTATCAAACAAGGTGTTTAATCGTTTTTTAAAAGCTTCTTTACCGCCTGACAATTCAACTAGTTTCGCAACATCATGAGGAACAGATAAGGAATATTCCCATGAACTGGCCTCGTAGAAAAACCCGCACCACCAGCATACACAAATAGGCCAATCCTGCATTACCGGAGTATATGGCACATAGCTAATTTTCCCATATTTTGCATTACATTGAATACTATCAACCCAATTACCATAAGCATCTTTAGGCATGATAAAACCACGTGATCCATGATCTTCAATATCACGCCATAAATTTTGCCAGTTATTCGCCTGTTTAATGAATCGCCAATATTCACCTCTGCGTTTAATGTTTTTAGCTACAATAGCCAAACAATAGTCATTATAAGCATATTCCAACGTCCGGTTTCCGGCTCTTACATAATCAGTAGAAACATAACCTAATGTATTATAATCCGTTAGTCCTCCGCGACCTTCTTTCTCTTCATTACCTCCAGGAGGAACAGTTGCATCCTTTAACATGGCATCCAATGCCACCTTGTATTTTATACCTTCCAGTCCTTTTACAAAGGCATCAGCAATGACAACTTCACCATTTGATCCACCCTGTGTTCTTCCATTGAAATTGCCACTACGTGCATCAGGCATATAACCATCGCGCTTATAAATTTCGAGCATGGCATTTACAATATCCACTTGTCGGGATGGATTTAATAAGGTTATCAATGGACTAGAAGAACGATAGGTATCCCAAATGGCATAGAAATCATCGTAATACGAAGCCGTATTCTCCCATAAAGGATTTTCTCCTGTTCTGTCGACAGGCATCAGCATGGTATGATACAACCCTGTATAAAGCATGGTTTTTAACTCAGCACTGGCATCTTCATTTACTTCCAGGCGCTTAAAAATTGACTCCCATTTATCCTGAATTTGATGAAGGGTTTGATTAAAATTCCAGTGCGGTATTTCGTTATCAATATTTGCTCTTGCCCTTAATGGACTTAGAAAAGAAATACCAATTTTCATTTGGATATCATCTGTTGCTCCGTCAAAAGCCAATATTGCTCCTGTTTTATCCCCAGTATCAATTTGTATCTTTTGATTATTATATATTTTCTCTCCCTTCCAGGTTGAATAAGTAGTGATAGGTTGATCAAACATTGCAGAAAAATAAACAGTATAAGCTCCTCCATTATTCCAACCTCCTCGTATTCGGCTATAACCTCGGACTTCGGTATCGGACACAATCTCAATCTCTGAACCTACAAATTGTTGCGCTTCACGAGCATCAGGATTTGGTATTGCAGATTCACCAAGGAACTTACCCAAATCAATCTTAACTATACGTTTAGAACCTTGTGAGTATGAAAAATGATAAAAAGCAGCACGGTCAGAAGTAGTGATTTGTGTTTGGATATTCCATTTATCAAGCATTACGCTGTAATATCCAAGACTCACCTGCTCATCACTTCGTAAAGATGATTGCTTGATAGACACAGAACTATCTTCAGAAGAAAAAGGCATTACAGAAATATTACCATACTTTGGCCCCCCTCCTGTACCACTTACATGAACCTGACTAAAACCATAAATCTCCTTACCTACATCCGCTGAGTATCCACTATTGGAAGCCACATCGTTATCTGGTCCGGGCTTTACCATTCCATATGGTGCAGAGGGCCCGATAAAAACATTTCCCAATCCTTCCGATCCTATTAATGGATCAACGTATTTATGATTTTGAGAATGTAAGGATATTGGTAGAAACAATATAACTATTCCCCAAAAAAATATATGTATAAATCTGTTTGTCATAACATTATGTACTTACCAATCCTAACTATAATCAATAATATTAAACACAGGGACACTGAGACACAAAGCTTTTTATAAATCCTTATTTAGAAACTCTGTGACTTTGAGTCTTTGTGTTAAATATTAACCAAGCTGCAAATTAGTCCTCCGGTTTTGAGGGAGTTAGAGGGGTCTTACCACTCCTCTTGGTATCACTTTTTCAATATTATGATTGGCATCAAACTTAAGACTATCAATACACAATTGACGTAATACATATTCTTCTCCTTGTGGGAATATGCGGTGATATAAAAGATAGTCCTGACCATTTTCTTGAAATACGGTATGATGTCCAGGACCAACAGTAGTACTATCGGCTGTAGTGGTTAAAATTGGACTATTTACCCCTTCAACGAAAGGTCCCATCGGAGAATCTCCTACGGCATAACCAATCTTATAAGTATCATCGATAGCTTTTCCGTCAGAAAACATTAAATAATATTTTCCGAAACGTTTAATCATATGCGGAGCTTCGAAGTAATGAGGAGGTGTTACATTAACAGGATCTCCATCAAAAGTAACCATATCCGGCTTTAATTTAACTGCCATACATATACCATTTACCCAATGAAAACCTGAGCCCCAATAAAGATAGGCCTGACCATCATCATCAATAAAGCAATCTGCATCGATATTATGTACTTCAGGAAAATCTTCTTTGGCAACTAATGGAGTATTATCGTTCTTTGCATTCTTCCATGGGCCCAGTGGATTTTCACCCTCACCAACCCAAACTTCACTACCTACAGAAACATACATATAGTACTTACCGTTTGGAGCTTTTCGAACAGCTGGAGCCCATACCATTGAGCCATTAGAAGTTTTACTGGTACATGCTTCTTTAGTTGGCCAATTAATATGATGTTGTGTAAAGTTTAAGAAATCTGTAGTTGAAAAAACACCCAGCTCGTTTCCTCCCCATGGATCGATGGTAGCATAGATATAAAAAGTATCCGCTTCTTTAACAATACAGGGATCAGCAAAATAACCATCTATTATTGGATTCGTAATCAATTTTCTCTGGTCTGATGATGTAGTCATTTTCTTTTTGGGAGACGAGCATGCCACCACCATTATCATTAACAAAATAAATTTAAAAGTTTGCTTCATTGTTCCAATATTACAGTTATCCATAGTTCTTTGCTGATTAAAAGATCCCCTTAGCTACCGCAAGATTTCATCTCGTGGTTCCTTGTTAATTAATAGACCATGCGTGGGGACACGCTCGGCAGCATTTGGAAATCACCATATCCCTGCTCCCATTATCCTTATTTACTTTTTCCCCAATTTTCATTTGGTTGATCAGCCATATCTAATACAATCGTTCCTCCTTTAACCAATTCATTTTGAGAAACACTCCAGTTAGCAAGTTCTTTACCATTCCAACTTGCTGACTGAATATATAAATTTCTGGCTGAATTATTTCGTACATCTATTGTTAATTCCTCACCCGGATAATAATCCTGATTAAGCTTAATATTGATTTTATTAAAAATCGGACTTCCTAACTCTAATTGAGGTTCCATTGAGCATCCCCCTTTCATTGAAAACATTCCCAATTTCATCAATACAGATAGCGATCCCATTAATCCCTGATCCTCATCGCCATTATAGCCTTTTTGAGTGCTAATTCCTTCATAAACATCCTCAACTACTTTACGCGACCAGTATTGTGTTAACCATGGTTTATCTAAATAATTAAAGATAAAAGCTGTTTGTATGGAAGGTTGATTGCCATAATTAATTGGAATTCTGCTGTATTCAGGATGTGTTTCACGATCGTGAGACGTTCCTGCAGTAAAGCCAAGTTTTTCTGCTCCTATAAAAGCCTGATTAATTTTATTTGATGTTGAATCTTTTCCTCCCATTAATTTGCTTAAACCCTCTAAATCATGAGGAACAAACCAGGTATTTTGAGCTCCGTTTGCTTCAATAAAACCATTTTCAATTAAGTAAGGATCAAAATCCTCTTTCCAAATCCCTTCCTTATTTTTTGGTCTCATCCAGCCACTAACTGAATCAAATACATTTTTATAGTTTTCACTGCGTTTTAGGAAATAATCTGCATCTGCATCATGACCAAGCTTTTTTGCTAACTGTGCTAAAGCCCAATCCTGATATGCATACTCCAAAGTCTGACTCACTCCATCCTGATGCGAACCATAAATAATATCAGACAAAGGATAAGGAACATATCCATTTTCGATATAGTAGGACAATCCTCCTCCAATACTGGTATTATGCTCGTAACCAATCTTTTCCATAATACCGCCCGGCATCTGATTTTTCTTTAGAGCCTGATATATATCCTCCAAATCATCTTTAACAATCCCTTTTTGAATAGCACTAATAATAAACGGATTAGATGAAGCACCTGTCATAACATATGTATAATTTCCTCCGGAAGGACCTCTTGGTATCAGTCCTCCATCTTTATAATACTGCATTAACGAATGCACAAATTCTTCCATAATATCAGGATAAACCAATCCCCAAAGTGTATTTATAGTCCACTGAGCACCCCAAAAAGAATCTGAATTATAATGATTAAATAAAGGTTTGCCTTTGACGTCAACAGGGAGCTGTCCTATCCTAAACTCATCTCCGGTATTATCAGGATAGGCTCCATTAACATCACTTATTATTCTGCGACCTTGCAACGCATGCCACAAGTCGGTATAAAATCTTTGTTGCTGTTCTATAGTTCCTCCTTCAACTGCTATTCTGGATAACAGATCATTCCATTCTTTTTCAGAAGCTTTAACCACCTGATCAAAATTCCAACCAGGCAACTCTTCTTTCATATTAATCTTAGCATTTTCAACGGAGGTATATGATATTGCTAATTTCACCATTAATGGTTTAGCATTATTATTTTCAAAGTAAACGATATAGTTACCAGTAGCTGGATCTTTCTCCAACTCTTTAACCGGCACATTAAATTTTGCTGCAAAATATACAGTACATGGTTTAGGTCTGCGAAATGTTGGTTGATTGGTTACCTGACCAGTAATAAGATCAGATTTTTCTGATAATTGAACAACTCCATTATTCATGAAGCTAGGACCTTGTTGTCCGTTTAAATTAAAAAGTAAAGCAATATTTTCGCCATAAGTATAGCGATGAAAACCCACTCGTTTGGTTGAGGTTAGTTCGGCATTAATTTTATATCTGTTTAATAATAGCTGATGATATCCTGGGAATATCTTTTCATTTTGATGATTAAAACCTGAATAATAATCCTGAAACAAATTGTTTTTGTCAAGCAAATCAGGATCTACCGGCATAACAGAAGGACCTGATAACTGCCAGGCATGAACATGACTAAATCCTTTAACTGTATCTGTATTATATCTGTATCCACTTCCCCATGCACCATTAACTTCAGTATCAGGACTTAAGTTAACCATTCCAAAAGGTCTGGAAGCCGAGGTAAAGAAAAACCATCTTGAATTGGCTGCATCCAAAGTAGGTACAACCATTTTGGCATACGAAAGAGGTGAATTATCAGCTTCTTTACAACCATTTATCAAACACAACGAGCCAACAAGAAGAAAAGACAATAATTGTATAAAAGGTTTCATGTTCATCCTTTAAAATATTTTGATGAATATTGATTGAGTCAGCATTTAAATGCTTTAAGAAAAAGAGAGCTAACCCTTTAATCATTAACCCAAAGGGCTAGCTCTCCAAAAATGTAATTAATTATATTCCGGATTTTGCACAATACTACCGTGACTGTTGTCTATTTCAGTCTGTGGTATTGGTCTTAAAAGATGTTTAGTTTTAATTATTAGTATCCTGCATTTTGAGACCAGTTTGTATTTTCATTCAAAATACCTGTTGGAACAGGGAAAATACGCTGAGTAAGATCAGTAGCCGCAGATGGATTAAGTGTATTTTTGAAGCCCCAATCATCCTCAAAGTTACCGAAACGGATTAAGTCATTACGTCTCCAGTTTTCTCCGAATAGTTCACGACCTCGTTCATCCAATAGTTCATCTAACGTAGGTGTAGCACTAATAGTAGGCGCATCAACATATGAACGGATTTGATTAAACAAACTCATTGCAGTTTCACCATATGTAGGTGTAGCACCACGAAGTATTGCCTCACACTTAGTCAACAGAATATCAGCAAAACGGAAGATGGGCACATCATTATCCTCACAACGTCCATATGTTCCGAATGCAACAGGATCTGGTAAAAATTTATTAAATCTATAACCCTGTATATAACCATTAAAATCTTCACCTACATTTAAAGCCTCATCCATGGTTTTAAGTGTAATAGTTTTGGATAATACAACCGGATTTCCTTGATAAGTACAAGGTGTAGAAGTTACTTTATAAGTAGATGGATCATATTGATACAAGGCACCTTTTAAAATGGCATCGTTTCTACGATCTCCTTCAAGTGTAAATAGATCTGCAAACTCTGGTGTTACCGCGTAAGTTCCGGCAAATGATTTAGCTACAACCATTCCGTAAAGACCATTACCTCCATTTCCATCAGAATCAGCCTTTTTCCAGTTATTGAAACGAGCTATATAATTACCATCCCCATTTGCAGCTGTAAATGGCATCGCATAAATAAAGTCTTTAATATGGGATCCATTATTAGGATAGAACTTTTCAAGATAGTCATCAGTAAGATCGAATGGACCGTTTTGAATAATATCATCGCATACAGTAACGCAATCTGCAAGTTTTTCATTTGTTGCTGTTGCAGACCAACTTGTACTTGTTACATCCTGAGTGTAAACATTCCAATTAATATAAATCTTTGCAAGTAAAGCTTGAACCATCCAATAAGTTGGAGTACCATATGTAGATGCATCAACATTTGTTGGCATATCATCACGAATAGCTAATAATTCTTCTTCAATCCATTTGGTAACATCTGCACGAGATGATCGTGTTAATAACTCATCTTCCTCCAACACATGATCCAAAATAGGTACATCTCCATAACCATCCATTAATAGAAAATGATAAAAAGCGCGTGCTGCACGAATCGGTGCTACTACAGATCCTTCTTCTCCTCCAAGATCGACAATGACCTGATTACATTTTGTGATACCACTTGATAAATCACCCCAATATCCAGGACCTGGATCATCAGGAGAAATATTATGTAAGCTGGAATGTGAGTATACACCTCCATCCCAATAGTTTCCATCAAAGCTCAACCCCATACACTCATCAGAACAAAGGGTCATTACCTCGCTAAAACGACGACCAATTTGCCCTCGGAATGCGTAATAAACATCAGCAGTTTTAGCTGCAATTGCAATCTCTGAATCTGGATATGTTGTATATTGAGATTCTATATCTACATCCAAATCAGTACAACTGTTTGTAGCAATTGCCAATAATGCAGCTGGTATAAATAGTTTTATATATTGTTTTTTCATGTGCTTTAATTTTAATTTTGATTGCCATTAAAAGTTGATATTAAGCCCTAGCATAAAAGTACGAGTACGAGGATAAAACGATTGACGACTGTCGATACCAGGAGTAAGACCTCCTAACGAAATTTCAGGATCAAGTCCTTTATAATTTGTTATGGTAAGTACGTTATTACATGTAGCATATACATTCAAACCTTTAATATATTCACCAATTTTGCCAAAATTATAATTCAATGACATAGTTGATAGTCGTAAATAGTTACCCTTTTCCAAATATCTATCCGATGGTGCCTGTGATTGAGTATCAGTAAATTTTTGAATTTTTGCAACTTCACTCAACACATTCTTTCCTGCTGCAACTAACCCTACTGTATTGTATTGAGCGCGTGTAGAGTTCATTATATCACCACCCAGTACTCCCTGCATGAATGCAGTAAGTGTCCATTTTTTATATGATAGTGTATTATTCCATCCGTAAGTAAACTTAGGCTGAGCACAACCAACTTTAGTACGATCTTTATCTTTTGGATCTGTAGTTACTTCACCTGTTCTCTCTCCGGTTTCTGCATCATGTACATAGAACTGAGACACTCCGTTGTCGTTATATCCTGCCCATTCCCATGTATAAAAGGTTCCTATAGCTTCTCCCTCCATGATTCTCTGAACAACAGTACTTGAAAAACCACTTATATTAGGATTTCCTGCATCAATGTAATCCACTGAATAAGTTTGATTTGAAAGACTCTCCACTTCGTTTTTATTATGAGAAATATTAAAAGTAGTTTCCCATCGTAAATTTTTTGTTTGAACAGGAATAATATTTAATGATAATTCAACTCCCTTGTTACTGATTTTACCAACATTAGCTAACATACTTCCATATGGGTAACGGTTGGTTGATACTGCATAACTATAAATCAAATCATCTGTTGTCTTATTGTAATATTCAACTGTACCAGTTACACGATTTTTTAATAATCCAAAATCAAAACCAACATTAAACATACCAGTGCGTTCCCACTTTAAATCTGGATTAGCATTGCTGGTTGCTGCTAATGTTCTGTAATTGGAAGTAGCACCTGTTGCATCAACATAAGAGAACCAACCAGAAGCACCATAGGTTTGAGTAGCAGTAAATGCGTTAAATCCTAAAGAGTTACCACTAACACCATAACCAATACGGAACTTTAAATCATCAAAGACGCCCATATTTTTGATAAAATCTTCTTCACTCAAACGCCATGATCCAGATACAGATGGAAATGTTGCCCAACGATTGTTTTCTCCAAATGCAGAACTACCATCACGGCGTACAGTTGCCTGAAATAAATATTTACTATTGTAACTATAATTTAAACGACCATAAAAAGAAATCATACGTAATGTAGAAAGAGTATAGCCACTATTAATTCCGGAAATATCCATGTTGTTAGCATATCCCAGATTGTAGTAGCTTAGATCATCATTATAGAAATTGTATACTGTAAGACCAAAGCCATCGTTATCATCAGACTGCTCCCATGAATATCCTGCCATTAATCCTAATTTATGTACATCATTGAATGTTTTATCATAATTTAAATAAGTTTCAAACAATGTTTTCTTATTTTCTACGGATGTACGACTTGCCATACCATTCTGAGCAGGATATAACTGAGACTTTGTACTATTATAATTACTATAAATGTATTGTTCGTTCTGATAAGAAACACTCAGGTTATATACTAATCCATCAACAATATTTAAAGAAGCCTTTGCTGTACCTTGCAAACGTTTACCCTCTGTATCATATTGATCTTCCTTAACCATGGCCATCGGATTATAATTTTGAGATACACTATAATCAGAATACCAATCACCATCTTCATTCTTTACAGGAACTAAAGGAGAATAATAGTTCATTGCATCCAAAACACTAGCTCCTTCAGAACTCATAGGAACGGTGTTACTGTTAGTAATACTACCATTAAGATTAAATGAAAGTGTTAAGCGATCTTGCAATGTTTTTGTTTGTAAAAAGGATCTGGCAACCAAACGATTTTTATCTGTTTCCTTAATAATCCCTTGTTTATTCAGATAATTAATACTTGCACTGTAACTGGTCTTTTCGTCACCTCCATTAATTGAAACGTTATGATTATGACTCATACCTGTACGCTGAACTTCCTTCTGCCAATCAGTGTTGTATCCTTGATCATTTAAAAGAGTAATACCATTAGCATCTGCATAATCATAAATTTCACTGGCACTCATCATATCCAGATTCTTTAAGATGTTGTCGTATGCTATATAAGTACTATAATTCACGACTGTCTTACCAGTTTTATCACCTTTTTTCGTTGTAACAATGATTACACCGTTGGCAGCTTTTGATCCATAAATAGCAGTAGCTGATGCATCTCGCAATACATCAATACTCTCAATATCCTCTGGAGCTATTAACGACAAGGATACTCCCGGTACTCCATCAACAACATAATAAGGTTCTTGTGCACTTCCTGTACGTAATGTTGAAGCACCACGTAAAGTAATAGATGAACTTCCATTAGGGTCTGAAGTCTGAGTAATTGTTAAACCAGGAACTTTTCCCTGCAATAACTGTGAAGGTTCGCTATAAACACCAGAATTTAAATCTTTAGATTTAATTGTAGTAATTGAACTGGTTACATCCTTACGGGTCATTTTGCCGTATCCTACAGCTACAACTTCTTCCAAACCAATAACACTGGATTTTAACTTAACCTTAATTTTGGTGGAATTTGCATCAATTGCAATTTCTTGTGTTTCGTAACCTACAAAAGAAAAAACTAAAACTTTAGCATCAGATGATACGCTTAGTACAAATTTTCCATCTATATCAGTTATTGTACCAATTGAAGTTCCTTTTACTACAACAGAAACTCCAGGTACTGTGTACCCCTGATCATCCAATACTGTTCCGGACAAATCCAGATTCTGCCCCCAGGTATTAAATGAATAACCTAATATAAAGGCTATCATTACTAATTTTAAAGTGAATTGTTTCATAGAAATTTATTTAGATTTTAAATATTCTGGGATCAAATTTACATTTAGTAACACTTTTTAACCTAGATTATTTATTCAAACTCCTAGACGAGGTAATCATTTGTTAAAAACCCTATAAAAACAGGCTTTTATGAAATTACAGTACATGCTTTTGAATGATTTGTACAGGTAAAAAACAATCTTTGTACAGCACGAAGGAACACTTATTAACATTTTTATGATATGATAAGAAAAAACAATTGTTTTTAATGAGAGTTATTCCTTCAGATGTAATATGTAATGAATATTCATCATCCTGAAAAATGTACTTTATTAAAAATTGAAGTTGAAAATTATATCTGGCTGAAATTTCAGACTTGTTTGTACCTGCAAAAATGTATCCGGCTGGATTTATATGCTTGTTTGCACATTGCAAAAATGTATCTGGCTGAAATTTTATACTTGTTTGCACCTGCAAAATTGTATCTGGCTGGATTTAGATGCTTGTTTGCACATTGCAAAAATGCATCTGGCTGAAATTTTAGACTTGTTTGCACCTGCAAAAATGTATCTGGCTGTACTGAGGCAATAATTTGCAGGTGCAAAAATGTGTTCCGGGAAAATTTTGACTTGTTTGCAGGTGCAAATTATTATCTGGCTGGATTTAGATACAAATTTGCAGGTGCAAATTAGTGTCCTGAGAAACTTTTAGGGTGTTTGCAAGTGCAAATTATTGTCTGGCTCAATTTAGATACTTGTTTGCAGGTGCAAATTAGTGTCTGGCTAAACTGACGAACCAATTTGCACTTTGCAAAAATGTATCTGGCTGGATTTAGATACTCGTTTGCACATTGCAAAATTGTATCTGGCTGGATTTATAAATCGTTTGGCAAATAAAAAAAAAGCTAAGCAGCGCCTGTTGCAACAAATGCAAACGGCACGTAATCACTCACTTTTGGGTTGATTCTGCCAAATCTTTTAACGCACCGTTTTTCATGTCTATACTAAAGACATCTGATGGTTCACTATAAAGCAGATGGTTAAATATCATCATAAACTCGTTAAACTGACTTTTTAAAGAACCCGCTTCAAATACCCCCGTTTGATTATTACGCAAATGAGTATTGATAATGGTTTTGTATTCATTGATTCTTTCCTTACCAATATCATTAAGGGCAAGCTGATCGCCATCAATGAGTCGGTAAAAATCAAAAATCATATCAAAGCCTGTCCAGTTATATTGATTTACAGTATCCGATACCTCCCCGCCGGCATATTTAAACAATGATTTTCCATTTGATGTGAGCATGAAATCTTTGAAATCCTCAGGCCAATCCTCTTTTAAAAACCTCAAACGCACCAACTCCTTTAAATGCCAGTTGATTAAATCGCCATAACTTTGCGAGTTAAGAATATCTTTATTCCAGATATCCTTATCCTGAACGCTTTCCAGGTACGAATATTCTTGTTGGTAAAGAGGAAATAAATCATTGAAACCAGCTACAGAGTCGAGTTTAACGGTTTCAACATCCATCATATCCGAACTTTTTATTGTTAATATTTTGTATGCAGCCGGATAACCCGCCAACGACGGTATTTGTATATTAACCAGGAATGATCCATCTTCATAGTTCCTGATTCCGGTATCATTTAAGTGCATATGACCTGCAAAATGAATTTTAATACCTGCCTTTGCAAATAATTCAGCCACCTCCTCATCCGGAACCCTGTGCAACTGCATTTTATTTACCCCAAAAAGGTTTTTCATCTCTTCAGCAGCACCATCATAAAAGTCAATCATAGGATAATGACTATAAGCAATAAGTGTTTTATTCAAACGTTTCGACTCCCGGGCTACTTTTTCCACCCAGGCAATCAAATGCCTTTTGTAGGCAATGATATTGGAGTATTCGCCTCCACTTTTCAATTTTGCCTTTGTAAAACCATCATCATTTTTAGATGGCAAAAAAACATTTCCATCAAGAGCCAATAACCATAAACCATCAACAGGTTCAACCAAATAACTTACATCTGGTAATGTTTTATTCAGGCTATCAACACTATAAACCCGCTTACTGAATGATGATTGCGCCACGGCCTGATCGTAATTGTACTCCTCGTATTTATATGCAGAAAATGGGGTTTCCCAATATTTATATGACTCCTGCGGTAGAAAACCATTGGCCCCCATCATATCAACAATTTGCTCATAACCCATTTTGCAAATATCCTTTGTAATCACCACGGGGTTTTCATCGGGCATTTTAGGTTCATACAAACCTTCTTTACTCATTATTACCTGTGGTTTTCCATCCTTACCTAAAAAATCAACCTTGCCTGCCTCAATGGTATAAGGCTCTACCGGATCATGATTTCCTGTGATGGCAAAAAACTGAATTCCATAAGCTGCAGTATAAGCTTTAAGTATAAGGCTCAATCCTTTTACATTATAAGGCTGTCCATCGTCACTAAAATCACCGGGAAGCACCACATATTTAATATTACGTTTCACCACATCATCCAAAGCAGCCCTGAAAGCAAAGTAGTTTTCATTAAAAATACGGGTAGAATGAAGCTGCGACTTCATGGTGCGTATATTAACATGCTTTTGATTTACCGGATTAACAATACCATTATAACCGCTATCCTCAAAATCAGCATAAATATCACTCAAATGAACATCGGCCATAAATGCTATTTGAATATTAGCACTATCCGATTGCTGTTTACATGAAACACAACATCCAATAGCAATCACCATTAGCCCTGTAACCCAAAACCTACGTAGCATAAAAATCATTTTACTGTTAGTAACAATTATAATTACAATTTGATTAAAAAAACAAAGGTTGCTTTCGATACGAAAAACAACCTTTGATGTTTATCTAAACCTTAGTATAACATTTATTAATTAGTAGATATGGAACACGTGATTTACAGGATTCAATACAAATTCAAATTCATAATCCTGATAAGGAATTCTGTATTCAGGACGTGGTAATGCTCCCCAACTGGTTACACAACCTAATCCCATTTGCACTTTATCAATACAAATAGTAACAATATCACTTGCTTTTACTTGTGGAAAATGTCTTTGATCTTTAACAGCACCATCATCCAATGAATCTACAGTATAATTTAAAGCAGAGATAGAGAATGCAGCATCCGATTGAAAGCAAAGTCCTTTACCTGAAACATCAACTTGTTTCCACCAACGAACATCAGATTTTGTTCCGGTTTCCTGCGGACGGATATATGAATAAGGCTGATCTTCGACTTTTTGCTGGTATAAACCAATAAACTCTGAATCTTTTCTGTCGATATAATTTTCGCCAGGACCTCTGCCGTAATACTTAATGAAGTCGTATTCTTCAGGCATTTCCAATTTCATTCCAAAGCGGAACATCTCCGAAACAGCGTCCTTGTCTCCGGCATCTAACTTTTGACTTACCTTAATGGCTCCTTCATTATTAATTTGATAGCTTAAGTATAATTTACCCGAAACCTCAGGCATATTGTATTCAGCTTTCACTTCAGCCAATCCGTCGTTATTAATTTCAGCATTAAGAGAGCTTAATTCCAGTTTTGGATTTTTCCATACAGCATATTTATCCTGAAGCTTTGCACCAAAGTCATTATCGGTAGGAGCTCTCCAAAAGTTTGGTTTTAGCTCCGCACCTTCGCTTAACACAGCTTTTCCATCCACCAAATAGCGGCATAAAAATCCGGAATAACGATTAAAGTCAATTTGATAGTTCTCTCCTTTTATAATAATGAAGTTCTGATCGTTTTCAACCAGTGTTGGCTTTTTCACTTCCTGGTTCATGCACTTTTTATTGGCCAGCTGAAGCGCTTTAAACTCGTAATCCTTTACAACCAGTTGCTGACGGGCCAAAGTAGTACCTGCACAAACAGGCTTTTCACCGGTTTTTAGTTTATAAGCAACATTAACAAAAACTTCTGTAGCATTGCATTCTTCTGGTAGTTGAAGATCTAATTTAAGAGTTTCTTTTTGTTGTGGAGCTACATTTAGATCATTAATAATACCTGTTTTAATCACTTTTCCATCGGCAACCAATTCCCATTGCAAATAAAAATCAGATAAATCTTTAAAGAAATATTCATTATAGATTTCAATTTCACCTTTCTTTATGTCAACAGGAGTTGTCCAGATGGATTGATAGTAATATCCAACCTCATAGTAATGTGGATTTGGCTTACGATCAGGACTAATTAATCCATTATCCAAAAAGTTATTATCCGAGGCATCGTAAGGATTAAAGTCACCACCGTAACCATAAATATCAATACCGTCTTTATCTTTCCAATGGATAGACTGATCTACAAAATCCCAGATAAAACCACCTTGATACATTGGATATTTACGAATCAAATCCCAGTACTCTTTAAATCCACCTTGCGAATTTCCCATAGCATGAGCATACTCACATTGAATCAAAGGTTTTGTTTTATCTTTAGCTTGTCCGTATTCTTCGCTACGCTTGTAATCATAATACATCGGACAAAAAATATCAGTGAAATCATTTTGTTTGGCTTGTTCGTATTGAACCAAACGAGAAGTATCAAAGCCCTTAATCCACTTATAGCATTCTTCAAAGTTTTTACCAAAACCAGCTTCATTACCCATTGACCAGATAATAACTGCAGGATGATTAAAGTTACGAAGTACATTACGCTGATTACGTTGCATATGAGCTTTTGCATACTTTGTATTTTTAGCTAAAGTGGCATCTCCATATCCCATACCATGCGACTCTACATTTGCCTCCGCTACAACATACAGTCCGTATTCATCACACAGGTCGTACCATTTACTATTGTTAGGATAGTGACAAGTTCTTACTGCATTCACATTGAACTTTTTCATCATCAATATATCCTGAATCATTCGTTCTTTAGAAACAACATAACCTCCATCAGGATCCAACTCATGTCTGTTAACTCCTTTGATTAAAATTGGCTTACCATTAATACATAATTGATTATTGATTTTTTCGACTTTACGGAAGCCTACTTTAACAGGAATAACTTCTAAAACTTTACTTCCTTGATTAAGTTCAGCAGTTAACTTATATAAAATAGGAGTTTCTGCAGTCCACTTTAAAGGATTAGTCACAGATATATCTGTAGAAACTTTACCTGAACCATTTACAACTCTTTCTCCAACAGTATTTCCTTCAGTATCAACTAAAGTAAGTTTAACACTTGCTTTCCCCTGAATATCCAAATTCACTTTTAAAGAACCATCTTTATAATTCTGATCTAAGTCACCTACAACTTTAATATCCTTGATGTAGGTTTTATTATGAGTGTATAAATAACAATCTCTTCCTATTCCGCTAAATCTCCAAAAATCCTGATCTTCCAGATAAGAACCATCACACCAACGAAAAACCTGGAATGCTATGATATTTTTTCCTGGTTTCAAATATTTCGTCAGGTTAAACTCAGCCTCCAGTTTGCTATCCTCACTATAACCAACAAATTTTCCGTTTACGTATAATGTAATATTAGAAGTTACCGAACCGAAATGAGCTATAATTTCTTTTCCACTCCAGTTAGAAGGTAAATTAATCTCCTTACGATAAGTTCCAACGTGATTATTTTCTTCAGGAACAACAGGAGGATTGTTTTTATATTGACTTCTCCACGAATATCCTATGTTTACATATTGAGGATCTCCGTACCCATTTAACTCCCAAACACCCGGAACAGGCATCTTACCCCAATCCTGATCATTATAATTTACACCATAAAAGTCAGTTGGTCGTTGCCATACATGTTCAACCCAGTTAAATTTCCAGGTTCCATTTAAGCTTAAAAAATTTGCCGATTGAGTATAGTCTCCGGATTGCGCAGCTTCCTGAGATTCAAAAGCAAAAAATGAACTATGCATAGGAGCCCTGTTGATTTCATTCACATTAGGATCCTGCCAGTATTTTTGAGCATTTAATAAAGTAATTATTGATAATAGATTAACTAATAAAAATACTTTTTTCATATATCTAAATTTTCTTTTAATTGCCATATGGAACTCGCCAGAAGTAATTATCCTCACGCATGAGAAATCCCTTCTATTGGCACATTTCTGTATAATTTTATTTTACTTATTTAAATATTTAACGCATGTAATAACTCAAAGATACAATAATTGCATTCCTTAAATAGATAAATAATCGTTCAAATAGATGGAAATTTTCGTCAAGTAAGAAAGGTATTACGTGCATAGTTGATTAATCTATCTAAAAGTTATTGAATAAAATGGTGTAATACTTGCATAAAATCAATCATTAACATTATTGCAATATGATTAAACTTTAACTCTTTATTTTTGTTTACAAATTATCCCCCAAGAGTAAATACTGCAAGAAAAATTAGAGAGTAACCGTTGATTTCGTATAAATCTGTTTGTTTTACTATATCAAACAATAAATATTAAAGAGTATAAAATATTTTACACACTTTAATTTTAGATGGCATAAAACGAACAATGAAAAAAGAACTCATATCTGAACAGGCAAGGCCTATTTAGTAAAATAAAGCAAATTAAAATATATGATTTTTCATTTAACTCCATTAATCAAGAAAATTAAAACCTATACCCTATGATTGTAAATGACACTAAAGAGAATTCAATACAAACTAAACTAGAAAACTTAATTTCTAAATATAAAGACAATAAAGAGTTAAGTCGTGAACTTAGTTCCATTTTAGATTCTGTAAATAAGAATGACACCGCCTCAAAAGAAAAGAAGCTAATTAAAAAACTTGATCAGGAATTAAGAATACTAAAACATCAATACAATGCCTTGCTGGATAATTTACCAGAAATGGATGTATACCTTTTTGATAAAGAAAACAGGTTTTTAATAACCGGAGGAAAAGAAAAACTAAAGTATGGATTTACAAAAAGTGATTTCTTAGGTAAAAAGTTAAACGATTTACATGAAAATCATATCAAAGAGAAATTCGCTCCTGTTTTCAATCAAACTTTACTTGGCAAAAAAATAGAAGATGAAATAAAGAATAAAGGTCAAATTTATAAAATCATAAGCCAACCTATTAAAGATGAACTGGGAAATACAGAGTATGGAATAATGATAGGCCATAATATAACCAAGTTAAAAAAGGCCCAGGAAAAACTCAAAAAGGCAAAGTCTGAAGCCGAACGTATTGCTCAGGTAAAATCAAATTTCCTGGCAAATATGAGTCATGAAATACGTACTCCACTCAATGCAATTATTGGATTTTCAGAACAATTATCTAAGACAGATTTAAATGACGATCAACGAAAGTTTAATAGTCTGGTTAATGAATCATCTGAACATTTATTGGCTCTTGTAAATGAAATACTCATACTACTCAAGATAGGAATGGGTAAAGTTTACATTGATAATATACCTTTTAATGTTAGAAAAGTTTTCAATGATGTTTATCAATTCTTTAAAATAAAAGCTGAACGAAAAGGAATTGAATTATTATTTCAGGTGGATGATGAAGTATCAAATATCTTAATCGGCGATCCCTTCAGATTAAAACAAATAATGATTAATCTGATAAGTAATGCCATTAAGTTCACCAGTTTTGGATCAGTTCGTTTTTCATGTTCTGTAAAAAAAGATCATGGAGATATGACACGGTTAAAAATAGATGTAAAAGATACTGGCATAGGCATCAGTCCTAAAGATTTGACATCTATTTTTGACGAATTTAGCCAGGCAGAAAATATGGTCAAAGAAAAACATGGTGGGACAGGCCTGGGGTTAACCATAAGCAAAAAACTTATTGAGTTACAGAAAGGAACCATCAAAGTAAAGAGTCAGTTAAACAAGGGCACACATTTTACGGTGACTATTCCCTATAAAAAAGGTTCTGAAAAAGACATTTTAAAGGAAGATGAATCTTTTGTTATTAACCATGAAATATTAAAAGATAAACATATTCTTCTTGCCGATGATGATTCTTACAATAGAGAACTAGCACACACAATATTTAAAAACTGGAATACAAAATTTGATATCGTAGCAAACGGAAAAGAAGCACTGAACAAAGCTAATAAGCATAAATACGATCTCATTTTAATGGATATCCACATGCCTGTTTTGGATGGCCTTAAAGCTACTCATTCGATTAAAAGTGAAAATGGAGGTCTGAATCAGAACACTAAGATTGTAGCATTAACAGCAAATATCACAAGAAGTGACATTGTAGAATATATGAAATCTGGTATGGATGATTATATTATAAAACCCATACGAGAGGAAGAATTTTATAGTAAAATATGTAATGTTCTTGACTTAGAAACATCAATGGAGTACAATGAAGTTGATACAGAACTTAAACTATTAGAAGAGGATGAGCAAATAAAAAAGGCATACGATTTGAATGATTTAAGAAAGGCAACTCAAGGTAATAAGGTCATTTTTAATAAAATGCTTAATACTTTTCTTGATAATTCTGTTAATTCAATTGAGGAACTGCAGGTTGAATTAGAAAAGGGTAACTGGGAAACAATAAGAGAAACAGCACATCGACTGGTTTCATCCATCAGATATTTTAAAATAGAGGATATTCCGGATAAACTACAAAAAATTGAAGAATCCGTAATCAACAAAGATTTTGAAGAAATACCTGAATTAATTCATGAAACAGTATCTATGCTTGATGATGTTCTATTTCAAATTAAAAACGAAATAATAACCGAATAACAAACACTATATGCTTCAAATACTAGTAATTGACGACGATACCTTTATGTGTAACCTATTAGAAACTTACCTATCTAATCATGGTTATAATGTTGAAACAGCTTATAATGGACAGGGAGCACAGAATTTGCTTAAGAAAAAGAAGTACGACATTGTTGTTTGTGACTTCCGCCTGCCTGACAGTGATGGCCTGGAAATGTTAGATTTTATTAAAACTAAAAATCCGCAAACTAATGTAATCATTATCACAGCTTATGCAGACATCAGGATGGCTGTAAAACTAATGAAGCTGGGAGCATATGATTATGTTACAAAACCCCTTCAACAAGAAGAACTACTTCAACTTGTAAAACAAATAGATAAAAGCACTGCAAATGGCAAATCTTCCCCCAAAAGTGCAAGACCTAAAAAGGAATTTATATCAGGAAACAGTGAAATAATGAAAGAGGTACTGCGTCTTTGTGATGTGGTTGCCCCCACAAATATGTCAGTCCTAATCCAGGGCGAAACAGGTTCTGGTAAGGAATACATTGCAAGATTTATTCACGAAAATAGCAACAGAAGTAATAAACCGTTTGTTGCCGTAGATTGCGGTGCCATTCCAAAAGACTTAGCAAACAGTGAATTATTCGGACATCTAAAGGGAGCATTTACAGGTGCCATAGGCGACAAAAAAGGAGTTTTTGAACAAGCAAACGGAGGCACAATTTTTCTTGATGAAATAGGAAACCTACCATATGATCTTCAGATTAAATTACTTAGAGCAATCCAGGAAAGAGTCATTAGTCGTTTAGGAAGCACAAAGCCTATAAATATTGATATTAGAATTATAGCTGCTACAAATGAGGAATTAGAAACTGATATAACAACTAATAAATTCAGAGAAGATTTGTATCACAGACTAAATGAATTTAAAATAAAACTTCCTTCTCTTAGAGAAAGAAAAGAAGACATACTAATATATGCAAAACACTTTATATCAGAGGCAAACACAGATCTAAACAAACAAGTAACAGAACTTGATCCTGATGTCATTCTGGCGTTACAAAATTATCCATGGCATGGAAACCTGAGGGAATTACGAAATGTTATTAAAAGATCAGTATTGCTATCCTCTGACAAAAACATCACAACAGACTGTTTACCAAACGAAATAAAAGAATTCAAAGACTTCAACGATAATCTCTTAATTAGCAATGTAATTGAAGAACAAATTGACCACAGTAATGAGTTACCAGATTTAAAGGATGCTGCATTAAAATTTGAGAAAGAAGTTATTATTAACACCTTAGAAGAGGTAAATTACAATAAATCAGAAGCAGCACGAAAACTCAACATAGACAGAAAAACACTATATAACAAAATGAAGATACTTGATATAGATTATAAGGCTCTAAAACGCATTTAGTACATTGTAGAATATTTTCCACAATGCAAATTCCACAGTCTTTAACTGTGTATATTATTCCACAGTGATTTTATACAATAAAATTGAATTACATTTTTTTTAAAAACATTTTCACATTTAGTTACTTACATATATGATTATATCTGATGTAAATAATTGAAATATCATCAATTACAGAAACATAAAATATTGCTAAACTTTATAATTACCTCAAGAAAAAAATCAGGATATCATAACTAATTTCTAATATCAGGTGGCACAGTGCTTGAGACTACAATAACATATTAAATCTATTTCAATTCATAACAGATATTAATGTTTAAGATTAAAGCAAATAACATTAATTAGGAAAGTATGATATAATGAAAAAGTATTCTGTGCAATGGATAATATTAAGAACATAAATAACAAAGTCAACGCAAAAGAAGATAAGATTGATCAACCTGAGTCTGTTATAAATAAAAATCTCAGAGAAGAATTAATAACACTAAAACAGATTTCTGACAATACTCAAAGAGATCAAAGGATTATAGATATACTACCACAGATTGCATGGACAACCTCTTCTGAAGGGAAAATAGAATTCTTCAATAAAAGATGGTACAAGTACACCGGAATAAATGTAAATTCAGATTTAAATAAAGCATGGTGGCAAGCGACTCTAACTGCCGACCATAATGCCATCGAATTCTTTTGGAAAGAACTAAAAAAAACAGGAAAAGAATCGGATATCAAGATTAGGATATTTAATAATGCTGATAATTCATATCACTGGCATTTAGTTTCTTTAGTCCCTGTAAAAAACTCAAATAACGAAATTACAAACTGGATTGGTACCGGAACTGATATTCACAACGAAATAATCCAAACAAAACAGCTGGATTCAAAGAATACAGAACTACAAGCAATCAATCATTACCTGGATCATTTTGTACATGCCATAGCTCATGATCTTAGGGCACCTGTGGCAAACATAAAAATGTTTTCTAAGGTTCTAAAAAATGACTCTGCAATCAATAAAGAAAAGCTAATTAGCAACATACAGCTTAACATTGACAAACTTGACAATACTATAACCGGATTGATTAAGGTAATTGAGGCACAAGAAAACACTGATCCATTTACCAGAAATATCAACTTAGTTAATATTGTTAAAGATGTTATTAAATCAGAACATGAATTTATAAACACTTATAAAGCTCATATAAACATTTTAATTTCCGATTCACTGGAATTTAATTACGTTAAAGGTTTTATCATATCAATAATCACCAATTTATTGAAAAATTCTTTAGAATTCAGTAAGGAATCAGTGCCCCCAAATATTACCATTTGTGCACATAGGTACAACACAGACACTATTAAAATCATGTTTAAAGACAATGGTATAGGAATAGATATTAAAACATTTAAGAACAGATTATTCAAACCATTTTCAAAATTTACTGAGTTATCAAAAGGAATGGGATTGGGACTACATATTATTGATACAATGGTAAAGCGTAATGGTGGAAAAATAGAAGTTGAGAGTGAGCTAAATAAAGGGACAAAATTTATCCTTCATTTAAAAGAATACGAATAAAATAATTATGTACAAGAGTTTACTTCAATATCAACAATATAATGGAGCATAACTCTGCAATCAAAATTATATAGCATGAAATACAACAAAACATTAATGATAGATGATGATTTCTTTTTATTGGAGCTACATCAAATGTTGGTTCAGATGGCAGGCCTGGAAGACTATTTCCTAACTGCCAACGGAGCAAAAGATGCTCTGGATGTTTTGTCAGATATAAACGAAAAGAACCAAGAACCTCCAAAATATATTTTACTGGATTTAAATATGCCCATAATGGATGGTTTCGATTTTATGAAATATTATCAGGAACATTATGCAAATAAAGATTTCCCTACAAAAATTATCATTGTAACTAGTTCTACCAGAGTATCAGATTATAATAAGGCCATGAGTTTTCCTTTTGTTCTTGATTATAAAACCAAACCTTTACCCGAAAAGTATATCGAAAGTTTAATCTCTGGTGATGAATTGTGAAAATCCTTCCACACAAAATTGTAACTCTTTTTCCTCAATATAAATAACTGCTTACAAAATAAAATTCCTGCCAAAATCACGTATAAACCTAAATACCTGCACCTTACAAAACACAATACTGCCATACTAAGAAAAATGGCATAGTGTTTTCATTTTACTAAACAGATTACAACACAAACACATTCTGTAATCTGGACAGTATTGATTAATAATGCATATAGAGCAATATTAAAGTCCGGACACATACTGTCAATTAATAATATAAATCATAAAAATAATTAGTCATGGATAAACTTGAAATTAAAGGAAACTGGAACGAGATTAAAGGTAAACTAAAAGAAAAATATGGTGAATTTACCGATGATGAGTTAAGTTATTCAGAAGGAATTGAAGATCAGATTCTTGGTAAATTACAAAAAAAGACCGGCAAAGCAAGAAGCGAATTAATACGCGAAATTGAAAGTCTTTTATAAAAATCTATACAAAACAATGCACAAGAAATTAATAACCACTAAAACAAAATAATTATGAAGTATTTTATTAAAATTTCAGCCATACTTACAATTATATTTTCATCATTAACATTTGTCTCATGTAATCAATCAAACTCAAAATCAGATTCAAAGAACACTGAAATAAAAGAAAGTTTAAAATCACTAAAAAGTGACCTTAAGGACCTTGGCCAGTCAATTGAAAACGTTGCAGAAGAAAACAATGAAGAATTCCAAAGTCGGGCTAAAAAAGTTCTAAACAACTTTGATCAGAAAATTGAAAAATTTGAAGAGAATGCTAAGCTTACAGGCAAAGAAATGAGTGAAACAACTCAAGAGGCCTTAGATGATTTAAAATCACAAAGTAAGCAGTTAGCAGCAAAAATTGATGAAATGGGGGACGATAGCAAAGAAAACTGGCAAGACGTAAAAAAAGAAGTAAAACACGATTTCAATCAATTTGGAGAGAGTGTAAAAGACTTTTTTAATGATAATGTATAAACACATACATAATTAAATCAAAGCACTGATTTTATAATTAACACATAAGCTGTAATCATAACAGTCTTATGTGTTAGTGCATTAAAGCCATTACCTTATGTACTAATAACTAAATTCTACTATTAACAATGCTACATTAAGATAACCATTAAATCACATGCTATATGATTAGTAATTTTACAAATGCCTACAACAAAATATTTTTAAAATTATATGACTGGTATGATACAATCATAACAATGCTGCCAAATTTTTTGGTGGCAATTTTTGTTTTAATCATATCATTCTTTCTGGCAAAATTCATTAGAAATATTGTAAGTAAAACACTTCATCGCTTTCTTTTTAATAAGGCCGTTAATAGTTTATTGAATACAATTGTATATACGGCAATTATTACAGCTGGAACTTTTGTTGCATTAGGAGTACTCAACCTGGACAAAACAGTAACTTCATTATTAGCAGGAATCGGTATTATAGGACTAGCAGTAGGTTTTGCATTTAAGGATGTTGCATCTAACTTTTTATCTGGCATATATATGGCATTAAAAAGTCCTATTAATGTTGGTGATATAATAGAGTATAATGACATATATGGAACAGTAAAAGAAATTGGAATCAGGGCAACAACATTAACAACACTTCAAGGACAAGACGTTATTATACCCAATAGACTTATTATAGAGAATTATTATACTCATTATACAATAAACGGTCAGCGAAGAATTGATCTTTCTGTAGGCATTTCTTATGGTGACAATCTTGAAAAGGCTGAAAACATAACTAAAAAAGCAATAGAAAAAATTTCTTTTCTAAAACCGGGAAAATCAGTAGAGTTATTTTACACTGAGTTTGGTAGCAGTTCAATTAACTTTATAGTGCAATATTGGGTGGATTTTAATACAGAAACAGACTACCTAAGAGCACAAAGTCAGGGCATTAAAAACATAAAACACGCTTACGATAATAATGACATCACTATAACATTTCCAATTCGAACAATTGACTTTGGAATAAAGGGAGGTAAATCCTTAAATGAAGTACTATCTGAGGTGAATAAAGAATAACTAAAAATAATTAATGACTTACTTAATTCTTATAGAGAATTAAGTAAGTCAAGTCTTTTACTTCTTCTTCCTTTTAAAAGAATTTAATTCTGAAATTTTATTATTGCCAAAGTCACTTCCTAACATATAGCCATATGGTTTTAAAACATCAATGTGGTCAAAAATTACTTTTAAAATTGCCATAAAAGGAATAAATAATATCATTCCTGCCACACCCCAAATTAAGCTACCCGTTAAAATAGCAATCAAGGCAATTAATGGATTTAAACTAACTCTGGATCCTACAATTTTTGGAGTGAGAATATTCCCCTCAATTCCTTGCACAATCATATACCAAATAATTACAAAAAGCGCACTCCAAATATTTTCATTTATAAGAGCATAAAGAAAAGGAAGCAATCCTCCAATAAAAGTTCCTATATAAGGTATTATAGCTAAAAAAGCGGCAAAAAATCCAAATAGAAATGGATAATCCAATCCTATAATTAATAAGCCCAAACCGTTTAAAGTACCAAGAATCAAAATAATGATAAAAAGTCCTACAAAATAACTTTGTGCTACAGTTTGTATTCTGTACAAAACATTTGAAGCTTTCTTTTTAGTATCACTTGAGAAATGATATAAAATTAATTGCTTAAACGAAGACCGGTATAATAAAAAAAGGAAAGTATATATAAAACATAACACTCCGGATGTTATTAGTCCTGTAGAGGTCATAATGGTTTTCTCTATAATATTACTTTCTCCAATTATCTTTTGAGACTCCTGCTCAACTATCTTATCAAAATTAATCTTCCCGTTTAAAAACGATTGGTCAACAGCTAAAACTAATTTGTCTATAAGAACCTCTATGTTTTTCCCAAAGTCTTTAATATTCTCAAAAAGAGCATAAAACTGAGAACCGAAAAAATAAGCAATACCTACAAATACTAGCATTACTAAAATAAAAGCAAGAATAATTGAAAATAAACGAGATATCTTTTTCTCAAAAAAAGAACAGATGGGATATAACCATAATGCTAAGAATAAACTAAATGCAAGAGGGATTAAGATTTGTTGTGCGAAATAGGCAATCGCAATAACGAAAGAAATTATAAAAATATACTTTGAGATTCGGGATAAGTTTAAATTTAATTGTTTCATATTTATATGTTTTATTATCCTAAATCAAAACATAAGCCATTATATAACACTCTATAAAAACCAATTATTGAGGAATAGAAATTGTGGATTACATTCTACAGTTAGGAACATTATCTACAGTTTTATTTGTCATAAGATCCTACAATACATATAATTCATATTTGGCAAGATTTTTTCAGTTTACGTATAACATGTTAAACAATTAAAACTTTAGAGATATGTCAAATACAACAACAAAAACAATTTTAGGAATTTTTGCAGGCGCAGCTGCAGGTGCAATTGCCGGAGTATTATTTGCTCCTGATAAGGGCTACAAAACAAGAAGAAAAATTAAAAAAGAATCTCAGAGAATCAGTAAAAATGCATCAAAGGAGATTCACAAAAAAATGGATAATATAAAAGGACAGGTCAACGATGTTGTTGATGATTTAAAAAGTCAGCTTTCGCAAGCTGAGGCTGAACTTAAGAACAAATTAAATAATGTAAAAAATAAAAAAGCAGAAGAGATACTTGAATCATAATACATAGTATTTCAAATTCAACAACATATAAAAAAGCAGAAATCCTTATTTATTAAAATAGAGGTTTCTGCTTTTTATATTTTATCAAATAACCAGAAATAGAGAACAATTATCAATCTGTATGACTGTGGTGTGGATTCAACAATATAATCAAACAAATCCTGTAGCACTTCATACACAATTAATTAATCCACGTTTTTAGCAAAAAATCCAATGTTGCCATATCACACTAATTTACTGCAAATTACAAAACGAAAGTGTAATTTTTGGCATTTACAATTAAGAAATGAATGCTATTTGATCTATGATTAACAACAATAATTAATAATCTAAAATACTTCATAACATCCTGCAGGAGAAATAAAATATGAAGATAAAAAAATTAATATTATGAGACGGAAAATAATTGAATATATAAATACAACAAAGAATATAGAAGAAGCCATTAAAACAAGCTTTCATCTAGCAAAGAACCTTAATAAAGATATTGAAATAAATGTAGTTGTAGAAAATGCAACAACTTCTTCTTTGGCTGGAGCTACACCCATAACCGCAGCGAATGAAGCTAAATTACAATATGAGTTATTGAATGAAAGAACCCATAAAGTAGAAGAAATAATAAATAAATTCAAACAAGAGGTTACTGAATTTAATATTGAGGTTAAACAGCATGCTGCATCATTAGATAGTTTAATAGAGTTAAAATCAAAAGAAACGGATACCTATTTAATAATTATAGCAGAAGACAATTTCAGATCTGAGATTTCTCTTGTAACCTTCTTTGATAAATTCTCTCAATTAGCAGAATGTCCAATTCTTAGGTTACCAACTAATTATGTATTTAAACCATTTAACAGAATCTTATATGCATCCGACTTTCTGGATGAGGATATCGAAAAACTAAAGTACTTAACAAGTATTGCTAAAGTATTTAGAGCGCATATCACAATGCTGCATATTTCTGAAAACAAAGAACCTAGCCTATATAACACAATCGACTTTGCTAATGATTTAGTACAGCAAATAGACTACGAGAATATTGAGGTTAAAACAATTAAAGCAGCTGACATTAGTAAAGGTATTAACAAATATGCCTTTAAGAACAGCTATGATCTGGTTGTTGTGCTCCGAGAAAAGAAAAACTTTATTGAGAATATCTTAAATAAGAGTCAATCATTAGAAATCACCAAAGATTCTGAAAAGGCAATATTAATGTTTCATGAATTAAACTAATGAACGATAAGGTTTAAATCATTTACAATTCAAATTTATTATTCATCATAAAAAAATATATTATGGAAACTTTAACAAAAACGTATTCAAAATTAGGATTTACAGGATTAGACACTGCAGAATTAGTAACAACAATGAATAATGTTATTGCTAATTATCATGTATTTTATCAGAAACTAAGAAATTATCACTGGAACGTGACAGGTCCTGACTTCTTCGATTTACACGAAAAATTCGAAGAATTATACACTGCAGCAGTAAACAATATTGATGAAATTGCAGAAAGAATCAGAGTATTTGGAAAAACACCATTAAGTACTTTAAAAGAATATCTGGAAATTTCGGAAATTAAAGAAACAGGCTATAACCTGACCCCACTTGAAATGACAAGAGATGTACTATCGGATATAGAAAAATTAGATGGACATTTAGTTAAGGTTGCAGAGGCTGCCAAAAAAGCAGGCGATGTTGCTACTATTGATTTAATAAATAGTATGATTAAATCAATCGAAAAAGAACATTGGATGTTAACAGCCTGGTTAAACAATTCAAAAAACTAATATCAATACAATTTATCATCACCAGATTTAATATCGTTTTAAGAAATAATTGATATTAAATAAAAAACGCAAGTACCTATTCGATACTTGCGTTTATTTTTGGGTGGAAGACCGGTCTCGAACCGGCGACCTTCGGAACCACAATCCGACGCTCTAACCAACTGAGCTACAACCACCATTTCTGCTAAAAGCGATGCAAAGATAACATTAAAAAAACTACATTTGCAATAGTTATTCAGAAAAAAAGTTTAAAATATTTTTCAAACAAAGCTTTCTTTCTGTTATTGAACACATTACAAAACACTATAAAATGAAGTTTTTTTTACAAGATAACACCAGCGACCAAATTGATGAGATTTTAAGGGCTCTAAACAAACTTATGGATGGAGATGTCTCTCATCAAATGAAACAAAAGGGACTTGAATATAAATTAAATTATGGAGCTAGTATTTTATGGTTAAGAGAATTATCAAAAAAATACATGGGAAACAATGATTTAGCAAATAGATTATGGTTACGCGAAATAAGAGAAACCATGATCCTGGCAACATTAATCATATCTCCTAAAAATGAAGATTCCCAAACCCTTAACAACTGGTTAGATCAGATACCTACAAATGAAATAGCAGAACAAATAGGAGCTAACACCCTATGGAAACTCAATTCACTTATTCCGGTATCTAAACAACTACTTCAATCAAATAATCATTATAAACAAGCAGCAGCATGGGTTGGTCTTGCCACATTCCTGCAAAAAGGAAACAAACTGGAAGCTATGGATGCAGAATCTTTTTTAGATGATTTAAAAAGATCTATTTCAGAAGATTCAATGTTTATGCAGAGAGTAAAAGGCAGATTTCTCAGACAACTTTGCAGATCATCTAAGTTATTTATGTGTTGGACTGAAGAACTTATTATATCAATTGAAAATCAAAAGAATGCAGCCTGGTTAATTGAAGACGTAAAAACAGAAATTCAATTTCTAAAGGAATAATAACAAACCTATATCAGACATAATAAATATCACGATTTTTTAGCAATTCATTATTTATATTTATCCAACAAGTAGGCATATAACAAACACCAAATCATGTTTGAGCAACATTTTAAAAAATTTCGAGAAAATACGGTTGGATATAACTCAAAAATAACTACCCCTATGGGCGAAAAACCACTAGTTTATGCAGACTGGATAGCTAGTGGAAGGTTATACAAACCCATTGAAGATATAATAAGCAATAAAATTGGTCCTATGGTTGCCAATACTCATTCTGAATCAAGTGATACCGGAATGATTATGACTAATATTTATAAGCAATCGCACCAAATTATCAAGAACCATGTTAATGCCTCAAGTGATGATATAATTATTACTGCAGGAACAGGCATGACTTCGGTAGTAAATAAAATACAACGCATTCTTGGAATGAGGGTTCCAGAGCAAGCTCAAAGATATTACCATATTCCACCTGAGCATCGACCTGTCGTTTTTATAACACACATGGAACATCATTCCAATCACACATCATGGCTTGAATCTAATGCTGATGTTGTAGTTCTTGAACCTGCAGATGATTTATTAGTGAATCCGGACTCTCTTCGAAAAGAAATTGTGAAATATAAGAACCGGACTCTCAAAATAGGTTCTTTTTCCGCATGTTCTAACGTAACGGGTATTGAAACCCCTTATTATGAACTCGCCAAGATAATGCATGAAAATGGAGGTTTTTGCTTTATTGATTTCGCAGCCTCAGCTCCTTATGTAAAAATTAATATGCATCCTGAAAATCCACTTGAAAGCCTTGATGCCATCTTCTTTTCTCCTCATAAATTTTTAGGAGGTCCGGGCAGTAGTGGTGTAATTGTATTCAATAGTTCTATATACCATAATCATGCACCTGATAATTCAGGAGGTGGCACAGTAGACTGGACTAACAGATGGGGTAAGTACAGGTATATTGATGACATTGAAGCAAGGGAAGATGGAGGAACTCCAGGATTCCTACAATCCATAAAAGCTGCATTAAGCGTAAAGCTAAAAGAAGAAATGAACTGTGATTTGATGAGACAACGAGAGCAGGTAATGGTAAAAAAAATACTATCGGAGTTTCGTAAAATACCAGGCATGAATATTTTGGCAGATAATATGGATGATCGTCTTGGCGCTATATCTTTTTATCTCGACAATGTACATTTCAACTTAATAGTTAGATTATTAAACGATTATTTTGGTATTCAGGTAAGAGGAGGTTGTTCATGCGCAGGTACTTATGGACATTATTTACTTCATGTTGATTATTACACCTCCAATAAGATTACAAGTAAAATTAACAAGGGAGATTTATCAGAAAAACCAGGTTGGGTCCGATTATCTATTCATCCCACAACAACTAACAAAGAAATTGATTATATAATTGAATCTGTAAAACAGGTGGCACAAAACACTAAAATATGGGGAGAAAATTATGAATATAATCCACATAAAAATGAGTTTTATCGCAAAAATTTCAGGATTAAAACACCTAAGGATTATAACGATTGGTTCAACTTTTAAAAGTTATTATTTAAAGGACGTAATTAAAAATTTAATTGCGTCATTATTTTTTATAACCCCCACGATTCATTATCTTTTTTATAGTTTTACATTTTAAACACCTAAGTATTTAAAAGATCTTGTAGTATGCAGATTGTAGAAGTAGAAAGCAAAAAACATAAGAAACAATTTGTTGATGTTGTAAAGTTAATTTATGGCAAAGACAATTCATACATAAGGCCTCTAGATAAGGACATCGAAAATATTTTCTCTCCAATTACAAATAACTATTTTAATCATGGTTCAGCCATTAGATATATTTTATTGGACGACAATAAAAAAACCATTGGCAGAATAGCTGCCTTTATAAATGAAAAAAAAGCTTATGGTTTTGATCAACCAACAGGAGGAATAGGATTTTTTGAATGCATTAACAACAAAGATGCTGCGTTTCTTTTATTTGACTCTGCTGTTAATTGGCTAAAACAAAAAGGAATGGAAGCTGCCGACGGTCCAATTAACTTTGGTGAAAATGATTCTTTTTGGGGATTATTAGTAGAAGGCTTTACAGATCCCGCTTATGGAATGCAATATAATCCACCATACTACAAAAAGTTTTTTGAACAATATGGTTTTAACACCTACTTTGAACAAGTAACAAACAAACTCGATTTAAAAAAACCTTTCCCTGAAAGATTCTGGAAGATTGCAGAATGGGTAGGAAAAAAACCTGATTATAAATTTAAACATTTTAAATGGTCAAAGGCAGATCAATTTATTGAGGACTTTTGTGAAATATATAATGAAGCATGGAAGTTTCATGAGAATTTCACTCCTATGAAGCTGGAAAAAGTTAAACCTATTTTTTTACAAGCAAAACCTATTGCAATAGAAGAGCTTTTATGGTTTGCTTACCATAATAACGAACCCATTGGCTTTATTCTACTTTACCCGGATGTAAATCAAATCTTTAAATACTTCAATGGTAAAATGAATCTTTTCAATAAATTAAGATTTCTATGGCTAAAGCTTAACAAGAAAATGACTCGCTTAAGGGTTGTTATTTTAGGGGTAAAACCTAAGTTTCAAAAATCTGGGATTGAGTCTGGTTTATTTTACAATCTCAGAACACCTGTATATAACAGACCTTGGTTTAATGAAATGGAATTGAGCTGGGTAGGAGACTTCAACCCCAAAATGAGAACCTTACAAGATTCTATGGGAGCTGAATTTTCAAAAAAGCATATAACCTATCGATATATTTTTGATCCGACAAAAAGAAAAAATGTAAGAGCTGCATTTATTCCGACTGATACAAAGGAAAAAGCATTAAAAGAAAATAAAACCCAAGTTTAGATTTTATACTTAATTACGCTAAAAATTAAACAAATAAATAGGATTTCTTTTGCAGGTTAAATTTTAATATATACCTTTGCAGTCCGTTAAGAAATTTGAATATTAAAGAGGTAAGAAAATGAAAAAGGAAATTCATCCGGATAATTATCGCTTGGTAGCTTTCAAAGATATGTCAAACGAGGAGACATTCATCTCTCGTTCAACAGTAAATACCAAAGATACAGTTGAAATAGACGGAGTAGAGTATCCGTTAGTGAAACTTGAAATCTCTAACACATCTCACCCTTTTTACACTGGTAAGATGAAACTTGTTGATACTGCAGGACGTGTTGATAAGTTTAGAAGCAGATATCAAAAACACATGGATAACAAAAAAAAATAAGCTTAGACGCTTAGGTCTTATAAAAGCTTCGGAACTATACCGAAGCTTTTTTTTTATGCCTAAACAAACATCTCCCCTAAATTCATTCAAATAAATTCATTGAACAATTTGGCATACCTATTGACATACTAGTCATTCCTAATCATAGTAAAAAACAAATGACAATTTGTCAATTTTCTTAAAATATATGGATAAATATAAAATCTCTATAAATCAGGCAGCTCTAAGTGACGATTATGATTCTGAGGCGGAATTCATTCCCATTGTATCTGATGAGGATGAATCTGAAGTGACAGATTTTGAAGTGCCTGAACTACTTCCCCTTTTACCTTTACGAAACACAGTTTTATTTCCAGGAGTAATAGTGCCTATTTCATTAGGAAGAGATCTTTCTTTGAAATTAGTACGCGATGCTCAAAAGTCAAGTGGTCTTTTTGGCGCATTAGCTCAAAAAGAAGCGGATGTTGAGGAGCCTAACATTGACGATTTATATAAAATTGGAACGGTAGCTAAAGTAATAAAGCTTTTAGAAATGCCTGATGGATCAACATCAGCTATTATACAAGGAAAAGCTCGTTTTAAAGTTGAGGAAGTAATTGAAACAGATCCATATTTAAAAGCAAAAGTTAATGTTCTTGAGGACATAAAACCAGAGGAAGATAGCTCAAGAGATTACGAAGCATTAGTAAGCTCCTTAAAAGATCTTTCTTTACGAATAATAAAATATTCATCTAACATTCCACCAGAAGCTTCATTTGCAGTTAAAAATATTGATAACTCTACCTTCCTAATCAATTTCATCTGCTCAAATACTGATATTTCAGTTAAGGAAAAGCAGAATCTCCTTAAAATTGATGAGCTCAAGGAAAGAGGAATGAAACTGCTGGAATATTTAACTAGAGAAGTTCAACTTCTTGAACTAAAGAACGATATTCAAAGCAAGGTAAAACTAGATATTGACCAACAACAACGTGAATACATGCTTCATCAACAAATGAAGCACATTCAGGATGAACTTGGATCAAGCCCTATCGAACAGGAAATAAGAGACCTTAAAGAAAAAGCAGAAACTAAAAAATGGGGAAAGGAAGTAGCTGAAGTATTTTACAAGGAGATAGACAAGCTTGAAAGATTGAATCCTGCAACAGGAGAATATTCGGTTCAGCACAATTACCTTCAAACCATGCTTGACTTACCTTGGAATGAATATACTGAGGATAAGTTTGATATGGAATCTGCAGAAGATGTATTAAACAGGGATCATTTTGGATTAGATGGTGTAAAAGAACGTATTCTTGAACATTTAGCAGTTCTAAAACTAAAAGGCGATTTAAAATCTCCTATTATCTGTTTATATGGCCCTCCTGGAGTTGGTAAAACTTCGTTAGGAAAATCAGTTGCAGATGCATTGGGCAGAAAATATGCCAGAATGTCATTGGGAGGTCTTCATGATGAAGCAGAAATCAGAGGTCATAGAAAAACTTATATTGGAGCAATGCCTGGTCGCATTATTCATAATATCAAAAAAGCAGAAAGTGCAAACCCTGTGTTTATACTTGATGAGATAGACAAGATCGGGAATAGCGCTCATGGAGATCCTGCTGCTGCGTTACTTGAAGTTTTAGATCCTGAACAAAATGAAAATTTTCATGACAATTTCCTTGAAGTAGACTTTGATCTATCAAAAGTTATTTTCATTGCAACCGCAAATACATTAAGCACCATCTCTCAACCCCTTCTTGACAGAATGGAACTTATAGAGGTTAGCGGATATATTTTAGAAGAGAAATATGAGATTGCAAAACGTCATTTATGGCCTAAGCAACTCGAAAATCATGGTATACCTAAAAGCAAAATTTCAATTGCAAAGAAGACCATGACATATATAATCGAAAACTACACTCGGGAATCCGGAGTTCGGGAACTAAACAAGGTTTTAGCTAAGTTAGCAAGAAAATATGCACTAAAAATTGCTACAAACAGGGAATTCAAAAAAGCAATTTCTATTGATGATATAAAAGAAAATCTTGGTGTTGAAAGATTCTCTAAAGAAAAATATCAGGATACCCATGTTCCCGGAGTAGTAACAGGTTTGGCATGGACTGCTGTAGGTGGTGAAATTCTCTATGTAGAATCCAGTCTATCAAAAGGAAATGGCAGACTAACCTTAACCGGAAATTTAGGTGATGTAATGAAAGAATCAGCAATACTGGCTCTTGAATACATTAAGTCACATTCTAAGGAATTAAAGATTAGTTCAAAACTAATTGACGAAAACAACATTCACGTTCACGTACCTGAAGGAGCGATACCTAAAGATGGACCTTCTGCAGGAATTACAATGGCTACAGCTTTAGCTTCGATCTTTACCGGCAAAAAAGTAAAGAAAGCAATTGCAATGACAGGAGAAATCACTTTAAGAGGTAAAGTTTTACCTGTTGGAGGTATTAAAGAAAAGATTCTTGCAGCTAAAAGGGCTGGAATAAAAGAAATCATCTTATCAAAAGATAATTTAAAAGATGTTTCTGAAATCAAAGACATTTACATTGAAGGTTTAACATTTCATTATGTAAACGAAATAAAAGAAGTACTTTCAATCGCAATAGAAAAATAAAAAAGGGAGCTAAGCTCCCTTTTTTTATTTAATGTATTGAAATTAAGATTTCTTTATTTTCTTCGCTATAATGAAGGTATTTTTCTTCAAAATCATTAATAAATCTCTCCATTTCAGGAGTTAATCTATTAAGAGCTCTTTTTATAATACTCTTAGGAATATGTTTATAATAAGCATATGCAATTGCTCCTGTAATACTGCAAATAGTATTACTATGTCCTCCAAGAGAGACGGCTCTACGTACAGAATCTTCAAAATTATTTGAACGTAAAAACATGCTGATTGCGGCAGGTACAGGTGTTTCTAAATCAGGACTGATAACCTCAAAATGCAATTCGTCCAATTCTTTATCTAAATCATATCCGAATTCCTTTTCAATATACTCTTTAATATACGACTTATTTTCTCCTGTTTTAGCTAAAAAAATTGCTGCACTTACTGCCTTTGATGCGTTAATTTTAACAAAACTACTATGCGTAATGCTTGCTGACTCTTCTGTCAATTTTAATGCATCTTCCAAGGATAAAGCAACAAGTCCAATTGAACTAATTCTTCTTGCAGAACCATTACCTTTACTGTTAAATGGAATATCACAATCAGTTTTCATTACCCATTCTTTGAATTTCTCGGAATATCCTGCATAAGGATATTTTTGAACCCAATTTTTGAGGCAAATTCTGAAATCGTGATCATGAATTACAGCATCTGCAGTTGCTAGTGTTAATACTGTATCTTCTGTAAAGGAAGAAATTGGCTTAAATAGTTGAAAATCGGTCGTAGATCTATTGTCATGCACGAAGGCAGATCCAATAATATCTCCAATAATAGCTCCTTTCATTTGTAGGGGTTTTACGGGGTTTTTTAATATTGAGCTGTTTAATTAGCATAAAAATAGAATTATTATTTTACATATCAATACTATTTTTAATGTATATTAACTAAATGAACATTTTGAAACTTTACGATAATTATTCCATTGTTAAATTGACTAACGAACAGAAATCATAAATGAATAATTTTAATAAAAATTGAAGTTAACAACCTTTTTTAATACATTTAGAATGAACCACTAACAGTCATTATACTCTGGGACAAAATATGAAAGACAATCTTAAATACATTATAGGTATACTAGCAGTAATTGTTGGCATTATCCTTCTTTGGTATTTTAGGGCTATAGTCTTCTTTATTATATTATCTGCTATACTTTCACTTGTTGCTCGTCCGATATTTGAATTTTTCAGAGGCAAACACACAAAAAAAATTAAGCTATCAAAGTCACTTAGCGCTCTTGCTACAGTATTATTAATATGGTCTATTATTATTTCAATATTAAGTTTTACAGTTCCTTTTATTATTGAAGAAATTCAGTTTCTTTCAACGGCGGATTACTATCTAATTATTGACAAGTTTGATAATACAACAACAAATCTACTTTTACCTCTAAAAGATACCTTTATTGCAGACACAGGTTTTCCAATGATTAAAGACCAGATAAACGAATTCTTCAAATCTGTATTTAGCCTATCCAGGATCCATGAAGTACTTTCTTCATTTATTGATTTTATAGGAAGTACATTTATTGCGATGTTTTCGATTTCGTTTATTACGTTCTTCCTGCTAAAAGAGGAGTCACTATTATTAGAAAGTATTAAACTCATAGTTCCTGAAGTATATTACGTTGGTGTAGATCATATGTTATGGTCTATTAACAGACTCTTAAAACGTTATTTTACAGGAATAATAATTCAAATTACATTAATCTCCATATTAATAATTATAGGTTTAATGATAATTGGCTTAGAATTTCGACACGCTTTAATCATTGGACTATTTTCAGGCTTTATAAACATTATTCCTTATTTGGGTCCACTCATTGGCGCTTCCTTTGGAATAGTCGTATCAATGGTAGTTTATTTACAAACAGCAACACCACCACCTTTAATGATATTTTTTGGTGCAATAATAATCCTATACATAATTGTACAACTGCTCGATAATATATTATTTCAACCAATGATATTCTCCACCAGTGTAAAAGCACATCCATTAGAGATCTTCTTAGTTATTATCATGGCAGGATATATTGCAGGAATGGCCGGAATGTTTTTAGCTATTCCAATTTTTACGATTGTAAGAGTTGTTGCTAAAGAGTTTTTCTCAAAATATAATCTAGTAAGAAAACTAACAGGAAAGCTAGATTAATTAATGAATAAATTTTAAAGTGTTTGTTTAATTAATAGAGAGTCTTTTCCTTTTGGATATAATTCCTCCTCAGATAATTCCTGAACAGGTATTCTTCTACCATCTTTAGTTGAAATAATAAAGGAATCATTAAAACCCATTTTTTTTATGTCTTCTAAAAACAATCTCGCTTTTTGATAATCTCTAAATATTCCGATGGTATATTGGTTAATACTGTCATAAGTCTCTTGATTAATTGCAACAAGATTTTCCGTAAACCTTTTCAGATTTATACTTTTAAATGCGCCAATTTGAACACGAAATCTTAGGCCAGTTTCGTTTCTCTCATCTAAATTAGCATCAATAATCTTATCTAATTTTTTCTTATATACAGTTAATGAGTCTTCGAGAATATTATTTGCTTTTTGCAGATCTGTATATTTTAATTGCAAGGCACCAAAATTTTCATCAGACGAAGATCCGGTAAAATTTATCATTCCTTTTAACAAAAAAACAAGTAACAATGAGACAAAAAAGAAAATTTGAAAATACAAAGCTTTCCTAAGTTTGACTATTTTCTGTGATTGATTACGGTTTACTTTCCTCAATCTATCAACCTCCTTACCCACAGCCTCTTGCCGTAAGATATTCCTCTTATTTTCAAATTCAAATTCCTGAGAAGTCATAAACAGTATTATGTTGTATTAAAAAACTCCTTAAAAATAAAAAAAATCTATCTATTGGCCTGAATTTTATACTAAAACAAAGCCAACTTGATAAATTTTAATACTTTTCACGAGTTAATTACTTCATTTAACACTTCTATAATACTAGGATAGGTATTTTGATAAATAGCATCAATATCCTCTAATTTTCGCCATTCTGCGAGTTGAATATCTTCTTCTAGTTGAGGTACAGGTACATCATTACCTTCAAATTCCATCTCGTACCAATAAGTTTTCTTTAATATTAATTTAGATTTTAACCAGTAAGTATGATATGTAGGAGATAAAGGATTTAATATTTTCAAAGGAGAGATGCCACACTCTTCTTCAACTTCTCTTAATGCTGTTTCTTCTATTGATTCACCTTTCTCAGCCTTACCTTTAGGTAAATCCCAAACACCTAAACGATGAATAACCAATATTTCATTGTGTTTATTTTTCACCACGCCTCCTGCTGCATGAATAACCTTAAAACATTCAGAAAATAATTCTAACAATTCATTTAAATCGTGATGATAAACAAAAGCACTTTTTATATCCTTTTTACTTTCAAAATGATTTATAAAATCTTTTAATTCTTTCTTATTAGAATATTTAAAAATAGCACCAAAACTATTATTTAAATCTCTCTCTATATTGTTAGTTAAAAAAACAATTCTATCGTTGAAAAAAACTTTATACATTTGTCGCATGGAAAAAGTATCAGAAACTATAGCAAAACATTTGTTGCAAATTAAGGCAATTAAATTGCAACCAGCAAACCCATTTACATGGGCTTCAGGATGGAAATCGCCAATATATTGCGATAACAGAAAAACTTTATCATATCCTGAAGTTAGGGATAATATAAAATCTAGTTTTGTTTCCCTAGTTAACGAATTGTACCCGGAGGCAGAAGTTATTGCCGGTGTTGCTACTGGAGCCATTGCTCAAGGAGCTCTTGTTGCAGATGCATTACAAAAACCATTTGTTTACGTTCGCTCAGCTCCAAAAGGTCATGGTATGGAAAACCTTATTGAAGGAGATATTAAACCAGGTAAAAAAGTTGTAGTAATCGAAGATCTTATTTCCACTGGAGGAAGTAGCCTTAAAGCGGTTGAAGCATTAAGAGCAGCTGGTTGTGAAGTACTAGGCATGGTTGCAATTTTTACTTACGGTTTTCAGACTGCAGTTGACAACTTTGCTGAAAAAGAAGTTAAGATTGACACTCTAAGTGACTATCAGACATTAATTGAGGTTGCAGTTGAAACAGGTTATGTATCTGCAGATGATGTTAAAACATTAAGCAACTGGAGAAAAAGCCCTTCAAGCTGGGGAGTATAGTTAAATATTAAGAAATGATTTAATATAAGCTCATAGAGATTTGCATCTTCATGAGCTTTTTTATTGTATTGTTATGACTCAATTTGAAAGTGATATAAAAAAAGCCTTACACAACGATGAAACCATTTTTTCCTTCATCTCAAACTTTAATAATTTTCAGAACCTTATTCCTCAGGATAAAATAACGGATTGGCAAAGTACTGAAGATACATGCAGATTTAAAGTAGAAGGCATTGGAGACGCAGGCTTAAAGATAATTGATAAGGAACCTTTCAAAACTGTCAAATATTCTACAGACGGAAAAGTTCCTTTTAATTTCTATTTATGGGTTCAGTTAAAGCAGGTAGCAGAAAACGACACCAGAATAAAACTGACAATTAAAGCAGATTTAAATCCAATGATGAAAATGATGGTTAGTAAACATGTAAAGAAGTTTTTAAACATGCTTGGTGATGCCATAGCTAATTACCATTATTAATACCTACTATTGAATAATGAATTCTACTTCTTTAAATGAATAAGTTTGTTCCTGACCATTTTCTTTAGACAAAATCAACTGCCCGTATTCAGATATACCCTTAATACGGGCTTTAAATTCTCCTTCCGCATCTTTATAATCAAAAAGTCCATTATGGCGAAACAAATTATTTAGATACATATCATTAATATTACTGACGTTTTCTTCATCATCCAACTGCGAATAATATTTAAAAATATTGTTAAGTAATTCGTTTAATACTTCATCCAAATCAGAATCTTTATTTATAATATTCTTTAAAGATATGGGATTAGGAGCATCACTATAAAATTTATCTTGATTAATATTTAACCCAATTCCAATAATTGAACTACCAATAAATTTCGAAGACAAAGAATTCTCAATTAAAATTCCACCAATTTTTAAGTTTTTATAATAGATATCATTAGGCCATTTAATACAAAAATCGCTTGAATACTGTTTTAGATAATCCAAAATACCTAAACAAACAAATTTTGAAATAATAAATTGATCTTGCGCAAGAATAAATTCTGGCTTAAGAAATAGGCTAAATGTTAAGTTTTTACCTTTTTCACTTTCCCAGGAATTACCCTTTTGCCCTTTTCCAGCAGATTGAAATTTGGTTATAACTACACTATACTCAGAAAGACCTTCAGTTATGAGTGATTTTATTTTATCATTTGTAGAAGGTAAGCTTTCAAAAACTATACATTCAGAATTAATATTCTTTGTCATAAATTTAACTTAAACAGGACAAATTGGCATTAAAATAATTTAGGCAAAATTATTGCGTAAAAGTAGTTTGTAAATGTAAAAGTAAAAAAGTAGTATCTTTGTCTTTTTCTAGTATTTTAGCAAAAAATAAAAACGAAATAAATTTATAAAACGAATTAATATTAATGATAGATCAAGAAAATACTTCAACTGAACAATTAGTAGATACGATTGTTGAGGGTATTCAGGAAAAAAAAGGCACAAATATTGCAATTTTAGATATGAGAGAAATTGACAGTAGTATTTGTCAGTTTTTTATTATTTGTGACGGGGACAGTAATACGCACGTTGATGCAATTGGGAATTCGGTTGAAGATTATGTACGAAAAAAAATCAATGACAAACCATTTCATGTTGAAGGAAGAGAAAATGCGGAATGGATATTAGTTGATTATGTTGATGTAGTAGTACACGTATTTCAAAAACCAATCAGAAGTTTTTATAATCTTGAAGGATTATGGGCTGATGCAAAACGTACTGATATTGAGAACCTTTTCTAGTTCTAACAAATTTCATTTAACAAATGAGCGAAAATAACAATCAAAAAAAGGAACCTACTAACTTAGGTGGGAATAACAATAATACACCCAAAATACCAAAGTTTAATGGTTATTGGATTTACGGAATCTTACTCTTACTTTTCCTAGCCTTCTTTTTAATGAATCAAAATGAGGCAGTTAAAACAATACCTTACAGTAAGTTTACTCAAAAGATATTACCTTCAGGAGATATTGAATTAATTACTGTCATTAAAAATATGGATCAGGTTGAGGTAACCCTCAAAAAGGATGCAATTAAAAAGTACGAGAATGAATTTGGGGATAGTTTTCAAGCTGTAGTAGAAAGAGGTCCCCATTTTAAGGTAGAGATTCCTTCTGTCGAAAAGTTTTATGATGACCTTAAGGATGTTGAACAAGCAAATGATATTTCAATACCAAATACATTTGAACAACGATCTAATTATTTAACGGAAGTTATCGGGTTCTTATGGCCTTTAATTTTAGTTCTTATCATATGGATTCTTGTATTCAGAAGAATGGGAGGTCAAGCTGGAGGTGGAGGCGCCGGAAACATTTTTAATGTGGGTAAATCCAGAGCAAAGATATTCGACAAAGAATCAAACATCAATGTAAACTTTCTTGATGTTGCTGGATTAGCAGAGGCGAAGCAAGAACTTGAAGAAATTGTTGAGTTTCTTAAAAAGCCTGAAAAATATACAAACCTAGGAGGTAAGATACCTAAAGGTGCTTTACTTGTAGGACCCCCGGGAACCGGTAAAACTTTACTTGCAAAAGCCGTTGCTGGTGAAGCTAACGTACCATTCTTTAGCATGTCAGGTTCTGATTTTGTTGAAATGTTTGTTGGAGTTGGAGCATCAAGAGTTCGTGATTTATTTAAAAAAGCAAAAGAAAAAGCACCTTGTATTGTATTTATTGATGAGATAGATGCTATTGGTAGAGCAAGGGGGAAAAGTCCTAGCATGGGTGCAAATGACGAAAGAGAAAACACCTTAAACCAGCTTTTAACTGAAATGGATGGTTTTGGGACAAACTCCGGAGTTATCATTCTTGCTGCAACAAACCGTGCAGACATCTTAGATAGAGCATTAATGAGAGCTGGTCGTTTTGATCGCCAGATTCACGTTGAATTACCTGATATTAAAGAACGTAAACAAATTTTTGAGGTGCATTTACGTCCACTTAAATTAAGTGATGAAGTTAAAGCTGAATTTCTTGCAAAACAAACACCTGGATTTTCAGGAGCAGATATTGCAAATGTTTGTAATGAAGCCGCTTTGATAGCTGCAAGAAATGATAAGAAGATCGTTGAAAAAGAAGATTTCTTAAATGCCGTAGACAGGATTGTTGGAGGACTGGAAAAGAAAAATAAAATTATTTCAACTGAAGAAAAAAGAGCTATTGCATTCCACGAAGCAGGTCATGCTGCAACAAGTTGGTTATTAGAATATGCTCATCCTTTGGTTAAAGTTACTATCGTACCTCGTGGTAAAGCACTTGGCGCAGCATGGTACCTTCCTGAAGAAAGACAGTTGACAACTACTGAGCAAATTTTAGATGAAATGTGTTCAACTTTAGCAGGTAGAGCTGCTGAAGAAATAGAGTTTGGTAAAATCTCTACAGGTGCATTAAATGACTTAGAAAAAGTTACAAAACAAGCTTACGCCATGGTTACTTACTATGGTATGAGTGATAAAATGGGCAATATTAGCTATTTTGATTCAAGCGGTCAGAATGAATATGGTTTCACTAAACCATATAGCGAGGAAAGAGCTAAAATAATTGACCAAGAAGTTTCTAAGATTATCAACGAACAGTATCAAAGAGCAAAAGATATCTTAATAGAAAACAGAGAAAAACATGCAGCCCTTGCTACTCTCCTTCTTGAAAGAGAAGTTATTTTTAGTGAAGACCTGGAAAAAATATTTGGAGAAAGAAAAGTAAGCAAGCATGTGGTTCAATTAGACGAATCTAACGGAAACTTAAAAAACAAAGAAGCTGAAACATCAAGCGAGAATATTGTAACTCCGGAAGATTCTTCAGAGAAAGAATAAAACAAAAAAATAAAAAGTAATACTTAGAGGAATAGTAATAACTATTCCTCTTTTTATTTTCATTTAGTTCAAAACATTTCTATATATATTAAAGCTATTTAATTCATTTGTAATTCAGCTCATTATAAATACGGCACGTTTTTAAGCAATTACTTTCATTTAATATGTATTTTAATGAACAAAAATGATTGAAAATACAGTAAACTACTTAATTTTGCAGCTGAATTAAAAAGAGCAAATGAACAATTTTTGGCAACGCACATTAACAGGGATCCTATTTGTAATCGTATTAGCCGGTGGCATTTTTTACCATCAACTATCCTTTGCTGCTATTTTTCTGCTTATTGTAGTTGCAGGAATTCATGAGATGCATCGTCTATTTTCTAAATCAGAAACTCAGATTGATTTATTTACAACTGCATTTTTAGGAATATTTATATTTATATCCATCTACCTTGTACAGGCGAATTTATTTGATCACTCCATATTTTTAGCTATTATTCCAATTACAGCTTACATTTTCATCAAAGAATTATTTCAACAAAATAAAGCTCCATTAATAAATATTGCCTTAAGTTTATTTACTGCAAGTTATGTTGCATTACCATTTGCACTAATGAATCTATTAGCTTTTAATAATGGGGAATATAATTTCCATCTGCCTTTAGCCATATTTATTTTAGTGTGGATTAATGATACCGGAGCTTACCTTTCGGGAATCACATTAGGTAAACATAAATTCTTTGAAAGAATAAGTCCTAAGAAAACATGGGAAGGCACTATAGGAGGCTTTGCCTTAACTATTATTGCTTCGTATGTGTTATCTTTGCTTTGGAACGAAATGAACACCATTCAATGGTTAATATTTGGAGGAATCACTTCAACTATGGCTGTTTTAGGTGATCTAACAGAATCAATGTTTAAACGAAGTATTGGAGTAAAAGATTCCGGAACTATACTTCCTGGACATGGTGGCGTATTAGATAGATTTGATGCAGTATTGTTTGCCATCCCAATGGCAGTATTTTATATAGAACTATTTGTAAGATAAGGTTATGACAATTCACAAAGAAGGCTATAAAACTATATTAGTTGCCTTTATTATTGCCGCTGCTATTGTTGCAGTATGTTATTATACAATTGATAACAATATTATTCGAAACTCCTGTTACGGAATTGCAATAATATTATTTCTGTTAATTGTAAATTTCTTTAGGAGCCCAAAGCGTATCTGTAATCAGATAAAAAATGCTGTAATTACTCCAGCAGATGGAGAAGTAGTAGTTATTGAAGATGTAGATGAACCTGAGTACTTCAAAGCAAAATGCAAGCAAGTATCCATATTTATGTCACCTCTAAACGTACATGTTAATTGGTATCCTGTTGGAGGTAAAATATTATACTCAAAACATCATAGCGGAAGATTTATGGGTGCATATTTACCTAAGTCTTCTACTGAAAACGAAAGAACCTCTGTTGTTATAAAAACTGATGATGGCAAAGAAATTTTAGTCAGACAAGTTGCTGGTGCAATGGCTCGTAGAATTGTTTGCTATGCTAAAGAAGGTACTGACATACAACAAGGAGAACAAATGGGTTTCATTAAATTTGGTTCCAGACTTGATTTATATTTACCAATTGATTCCGATATTAAAGTAAAAATAGGAGATAAAGTTACAGGTACTCAAACAACTGTTGCTTATATTTAGTATTTGAATAAAAATATTACAAAGGCTATTTCAAAATTTGGAATAGCCTTTTTTTTATTTATTCGATGTCTATACAAAGTTTATTCTATTTACACACATCTCTTTTACTTTCGTAGTATTTGAACGTTGTTTTATTATTCAAGTTCATACAAACATATAGACTAATAATGAATATGTTTTTTGACGCTTAAATTTAGCCCCAACTTCCTCCGCGTTAATTATTCATTAGCACCCTTGCTTTAAGTTACTTGTTGGTTACTAAAAAACCATAATATACTTGCACTACACTATATAGTATTTTACCTTTTAGGCTAATAAAAAAAGGAGTTAAGAAAAACTCTCAACTCCTTTCAAAAGACTAATATTTTATACCTAATTCATTAGGTCGTTCAATTTTTCATCTAAGATTCTACCAAACAAATCTTTTCCTATAATCTCACCATCTCTACTAATCAAATAATTTGCAGGAAGCTGTTGAACATTATAAATACGAGCTGGATAAGAATCTGTAAATTGTAAATCACTTACATTAATCCACGGTAATTTATCATTCTCAATCGCTCCTTCCCATAATATCTTACTTCTATCCAATGATACCTGATAAACCTCAAATCCTTTAGCTTTATACTTATTGTAAACCTTCAACAGACTTTTATTTTCATTACGTGATTTTTCATCCCATGATGCCCAAAATGAAAGCAGTACTAATTTCCCTTTTAATGAAGAAAGCTTTATTTTTTTACCATATATATTTTCTTCTTCAATTTCAGGAATACCTTTTGCAGCCTCTGACTGTATTTGTTTCTGCATAGCCTCCATCTTCTTTTCTTTGTGTATGCCTAACACAAAATTTTTAAGTTGCTTTGACCTTGCACTCTCAGGGTAATAAACATCTAAACTCGTTGCAACAGTAGAAAACAGATTTAAGTCTTTCTTTTCATAAGGATTTAACACTAAGGTTCCATCATCATATCGTTGAAATACTGCATAATAACTAGCGAACGACTTTGGATTTGTCATAACAAACTCATTCACAAAATCTTTTTGCTTATTTATTACATCCTGAATATTCTTTCTAATATTCTCTATTTCATCTTTATTATCTTTAGATGTTTCATTGTAAACATTTACCAAACTATCCAAAACTAATTTTGTTTTTTCAAGCTTTGTGTTTAATACCTGAATATATTTTGAACCTAAAGAATTCTTAACTGTATATTTTTTTGCAAAATCAGATGCGTCACCTACAACTTGAACTCTTTCTGTTGAATCAGCCAATAAGGTAATAAAATTACTATCTGAAAGTTTCAATAAAAAGAATGTTGGGTACTCTAACTTAGGAAGTAGAAATTTAAAATTTCCTTTGTCTCCTAACTTTACAGAATCAATAGTAACTTCACCATTCAGATTTAATTGATTAAGGTATAAAACCTGATCAGTTCCATTAGTAATTTCTCCTGAAATTTTAAGCTGATCTTTATGAGAACAAGCTGCAAGAAGAAAAATAGTGCTTATAAATAATATAATGCGGTTCATATTCATTTGTAATATTTTAACGATTCTGGCTATTCTTATGTAATCCAATTTCTACTAAGCGCCAAATATATTAATTATTTTTAAGAAAAATACTTACTTGTTTTTCCAATCCTTCGCCCCATAAGTCACGAGCGATTATTTTTCCCTCTTTGTCTACAAGAAAATTAGCAGGGAAAGATCTTATCCCTAGTTCAACCAAATCAAGCGAATTAGTTGCTGAAGTATCAATTAAATGCCAATAATTACTATATAACTTACCTGTTGCTACTCGCCAGGCATCCTTATCTTCCTCATACGCCACAAACAATGTTTTTAAGCCTTTGTAGTTATAATTTCGCTGTATATCATTGATTTGTTTAAACTTATCACTAGCTAAATCATTATTCAAACTCCATATCACAATATTAATTAATTTAGCATTTAAGTTTTTAAGAGGTAAACTATCATTCCAGTTTGTTCTTGCTCTTAACTTAATAAAGTCGTTTCCTACAGTATATCTTTCTGAAGATCTAATTAACGAATAAGCCTTCATCAGATGTTTATCATAAGCAACAAATAAGTTCTTTAATTGTGGATCCAAAATTAATTTTTCGGAATTATCCATAAATAATTTTAGATCTTTCTGTAAGTCAAAAAGTGAAACATTACCTGCTTTTTGATTCAACATCAACCATTCTATAATTTTATCTTTAGATTTTTTAGCGATTTCTAAGCTTCTATTTCTATATAATTGTATTAGGCTATCCTTTTGATTCAACAAAGCAAAATAAATTGAATCAACATTTTCTTCACCTATTAACTGTTTAAACTCTACAGATAAATCATTTATATCATTTTGAAACTTATGATTATTTCTTTCAATATCCCAAAATGTATTCATAAATTTTGAGTTCTTACTCACACAAGATTCTTCAACATTATTCGCATCTATACTAAGCTGAACAAAATCATTTGGCTTTAAAAAGAAATTAATTTGTTTGCCATCATGAAAGCCAAGAGTATAAAAGCAGGCAGAATCAACACTTTCTTTATAAACTCTAAAAACACCTTCTTTATCAACGGTTATGGTATCAACCAATAAATTAGCGTTACCTTTTTTGTACAGATAAATATTTTCAAAGTCAGAGTTAGTAATAACTCCATCAACAACTGGAACCCTTTCTTTTTCCGGTGAACTACAAGAAAATAGGATAAAAACTAAAACTATATAATTGAAAATATTCTTCATTATTAACTATTTATATGATTATAATCTAATAATACCGTTTCTAAAAACTCTTTTGTAGTTTTATCAATTGAATCAATATTTAGTTTCTTCTGAATTGCTCTCCTTGTTTTATTTAAGATAACTTCTATACTTTCAGCATCAACTCTATGTTTTGAGGTAGTAAGTTTTAAAACCTCTTTTAATGTATTCGCATCATGATCATTTAACAAACTAACTTGAGGATATTGTAGTACATAACTTTCAGGAACATTAACATAACTTGTATCTTCCAATAAATTCGCATTTACAAGTTTTACAACTGTTGTGCCTGCAGTTAAATCTCCCAAACGTTGTGATTTATTCGTTAGAATAACAGATAGTACTGCAATACTTCCCAGCATTACCCAGTTATCCACTAACCGAAACAACCATCTGATCAAACAAGTACCTAATGTCAGTTCACTCCCATCCAGGCGCACAACTTTAATTTTAAATATCATCTTTCCAAAAGACTGTCCATTTAAAAACAATTCACATAAAAGACTATAGAAAACGACAGGAAGGGTAAATACAATATTCCATGTTTCAAAACCACCTGTACGTGTCAGAATAATTGACCAGGTAATACCCCATACAATCATTATTAACAGATCAAAACAGTAAGCCAAGATTCTATCGCCTACGCTTGCTGATTTAAAATCAAGGTTGATATTTTGAGTAGTTTCAATATTCAAATATTCCATAAATGATAATTAGGCGCTAAATTCAAAATAAAGTTTCTCAAATGTAACAAATTTGAAGTGATTAACTATATTTGAACTTCTTGACAGAAAATTTAATTTTTTGCATTTGATTTAATAAATTAATTGAAGCAAAATTGATTGCCTAACTATATTATGAAAGAAATTACTTTTATTAATAGAAATAAAAATCGCTGGGAAAGTTTTGAAAAACACATAAAATCTCCATCAAATATTTCTCCTGACGATCTTGCAGATCAATTTATTCAATTAACAGACGATCTATCATACGCAAAAACTTTCTTCCCTAAGTCGCCAACAATAAAATATTTAAACTCGCTAACGATACAAACACATCAGCAGGTTTATAAAAATAAGAAAGAAAAATCGAATCGTTTTACAGCTTTCTGGAAACAAGAATTACCTCTGGAACTCTATAATGCACGAAAGTACTTTTATATATCAATTGTGATATTCTTTATATCATTCTCATTAGGAGTAATATCTGCTATTAACGATGATGGATTTATCAGACTGGTTACTAGTGACGAGTATGTTAATACAACACTTGACAACATCGAAAAAGGAAATCCTATGGGTATTTACGAAAGCAGAAGCGAGTTTCAGATGTTCTTTTATATTACTTTTAATAATATTAGAGTATCATTTGTGGCTTTTGTGCTGGGTATTTTTACACCCATAGCTGTTGGATTTATCTTATTCTACAATGGGGTAATGCTGGGATCGTTTCAAACCTTCTTTTATTTAAAAAACCTGTTTGCCATTTCAACTTTAACAATATATATCCACGGTGCTCTTGAAATCCCCGCAATTGTTCTAGCAGGTGGAGCAGGGATCATTTTAGGCAATAGCTATTTATTCCCCGGAACATATCCACGAATGACATCATTACATATGGGGGTAAAAAGAGGATTAAAAATAATGTTGGGATTAGTACCTGTTTTTATGGTTGCCGGATTTTTAGAAAGTTTTGTCACCAGACACTATAATACAATGCCAATTATATTTAACCTTGCAATAATACTTTGTTCATTAAGCTTTATTGTATGGTATTTTTTCATATACCCAATTAGGGTCTATAACAGAAATAATAATCTAAAAGAATAATTCATTAATATGTCAGAAGGAAGAATTGAGCTGAAAAAAAAACGTTCATTTAGCGATGTAATTAACGCTACATTTAATTTTATTAAACAAGAATATAAGTCCTTCTGGACAATGATTATTCTGTACACAGGTATACCAGTGTTAGTATATAGTGTATTTAGCACTGTTTATTTTAGAAATACGTTTAATGTATTAATAAAGGTTATTTCTAATCCTCAACAAGCCCAACAATTTAGCCAGGGTTTTTCTAATGAGGTATTTTTAATCTACATCCTATCTATCATTATGTATCTGTTTTTCTATGGATTAACCTATTCATATGTTGTTCAATACACTAACAACAATAACAAAATAGATACAATACATAGTGTTTGGAGCCTCTTTGTTCATAAATTTCTGGCATTACTAGGTTATTCTTTTCTAACATTCTTTATTATTGGATTTGGATATGGAATTGTATTTATGATACTTGCTGCTATTGGTAATCCATTTATAATTGGCATTGGAGCATTATTCACCATTATTGCCGTTGTTTACGTTTCAATTATTTTATCATTCATCTTTATTGTGAAGATAAATGAAGATGAACCTTATTTAGAATCTTTGAGAAGGTGTTTTTATTTGGTAAAAGGACACTGGTGGCAGACTTTCTGGTTAGTTGTTATTGCTATCATTATTGGGTTTGCAATAAGCATAGTTCTTACTGTACCTGCAACTTCATATGTTACAGCAAAAGGATTATTATCAGATTCAAAGAGCATTGATTTGATTCCTGCAATTATTGTATCTGTTGCATCTACAATTACAACAATTATATCAACACCAATTCTTCCCTTAATACTATCCTTTCAATATTATAGTTTAAGAGATCATAAGGATAATTCATCATTAATTGAAAGAATTAATGATATCAACAACTCAAATACAGAAATTTAAAAATGTATTTTAAAAGATCATTAATATTCATCCTATTAGTTATTAATGGAATATCTTGTTATAGTCAGGATCAACAAGATATTTCCATTGACTCATCTAATCTTGTTTACAGACATCCTTCCATTGAAAAAATGGATGCTTACAAGAATATGGATGAATATAAATATGACACTTATGTTGCACCAGAATCGTTATGGGATAAGTTTTTAAATTGGTTTTTAAGTTTATTTGAAGGCTTTGGAATTCAGCCTAATGTTATTAAATACTCTTTTATAGGAATTGGTATATTACTTTTGTTATTTATCGTATTAAAACTAATTGGGATAAAGCCCAGTGGATTATTTATTATACAAAATGACCCTAAGGTTACTCAGTTAAATTTTAAACAGAGTGAAGATGATATCTACAATCAGGATTTAGATGATCTACTGCAACTAAGTATAAGAAATAATGCATATAGAGAAGCCGTAAGAATACTCTATTTAATATGCCTGCGACATTTAGATCAAACGAAAAAGATTGATTGGAAACCCTGGAAAACAAACCATGATTACTATTACGAAATAAAAAATAACAGTCACAACCAAGACTTTAAACAATTAGTAACGAACTACGAATATGTTTGGTATGGACATTTTTCGGTTGACAATGATACTTTCACTGAGATGAAGCAACAATTTGAAAAATTTATGTCCGTTACAAAGTAAAACCAGGATATGGGGAATAAAACAAATAAATATCTTTTCTGGGGTATAAGTGCAGGTTTTATCTTATATCTGATAATACTTATTATTAGCCCGAAGCCTATTGATTGGAGCTTAAGTTTTTCCAGGGAAGACAACATACCCTACGGAAGCAAAATTTTATTTGAGGAATTAAAAACTGTTTTTGACTCAACCAATATAACCACCAGTCATTCACCTCTGTATAATTTCATTAAAGAAAATGAATCTGAAAGAGCCACTTATATTATCATTAACATATCTTTTCATCCGGAGAAACCAGATTTAGAGAAAATCCTAAGTCAAGTTAACCTTGGCAGTAATGTATTTGTTTCAGCCTCATCATTTTCTCAGGACTTAAAAGATACATTAATGTTTGAGGTCAAATCTAACTTTAACATATACCCTTCAGATAAAGATAGTTTAGTTCTTAACCTTATTAATCCTGTTTTAAAAGACTCATTAGGTTATATCTATAAAAAAGCATATTCAGATAACTATTTTTCAAAAGTTGACACTATTAATTCGGTTCTTTTAGGAATAGGGAATAATGGTAAGGCCAACTTTATTAAAACAAAATATGGAAAAGGAAACCTTTATATAAACCTGAATCCATACGCATTTACAAATTATAATTTAGTTACTGATAATAATTATGAATATGCTTTTAAATCGTTGTCCTATCTACCTAACGACACTCAGGTTATCTGGGATGAATATTACAAAGCAAAACCACGACCATCAAACTCACTTTTAAGATATATTCTTTCACAAAGAGCTTTAAAATATGCCTGGTATATTTTGTTATTTTCAGTTTTATCCTATTTAATTTTTGGAGCTAAAAGAATACAACGAAAGATTCCTATCGTTGAAGCACCTCAAAACACAACACTTACTTTCATCGAAACCATTGGTCGATTATATTTCAGAAGAAAAAATCACTTAGATATAGCTCAGAAGAAATTCTCCTATTTTTTAGAATTTCTTCGATCGAAATATTTCATTAATACCTCAGAAATTAATGCTGATATGATATCAGAAACTTCAAATAAGTTAGATATACCTGAAAAGACAATTAAAAAGTTGTTTTCTCAAGCTGAGAGATTAAAAATGAATATTTCATATACAGAGGAAGACCTTGAACAACTCAGCCGAAACATTGAGTTTATTTATCAAAAATGTAAGAAATAAAACTATTAAAAAAGAAATACCTATCCAATGGAAAATAATAATACACCATTTGAAAACAGACTAAACTTAGATGAATTAAATAAGGCTGTTTATCAGATTAAAAACGAAATTCAGAAAGTTATTGTTGGTCAGGAAAAGATTATTGATCTGATGTTAACCGCATTATTAGCTAATGGACATATTCTTTTAGAAGGAGTACCGGGTATAGCTAAAACAATGCTTTCAAAACTTCTGGCAAAAACAATTTCTGCAGGCTTTTCAAGAATTCAATTTACTCCTGATTTAATGCCATCTGATGTGCTTGGAACGACAATCTTTAATTCAGGAACTTCGGCGTTTGAATTTAAAGAAGGACCTATCTTTTCAAATCTAATACTTATTGATGAAATTAACCGTTCTCCGGCTAAAACACAGTCTGCATTGTTTGAAGTTATGGAGGAACGTCAGGTTACCATTGATGGTTCTTGCAAAAAGATGGAAGCTCCATTTATTGTTTTTGCGACTCAAAACCCGGTTGAACATGAAGGTACATATAGATTGCCAGAAGCTCAATTAGACCGATTTTTATTTAAAATAGAATTAAATTACCCTTCACTGGAAGAGGAAATACAGATTATTACAAATGCTCAAAACAGAAAAACTCAAAACGAATTAGATCAGATCAGTTCTGTTATTGATGCTTTAGAAATTGTAAAATATCAGTCATTGGTGAAACAAATCATTGTTGAACAAGACTTAATTAAATACATCGCTCAAATAGTTGAAAAAACCAGAAAATCAAATAGCTTATTCCTTGGAGGTAGTCCAAGAGCTTCATTAGCTATATTAAATGCTTCTAAAGCATTTGCAGCAATTGAAGGACGTGATTTTGTTACTCCTGAAGATATAAAGTTTGTTCTGGTACCAGTATTAATCCATAGGGTTATATTAACTCCTGAAAAAGAAATGGAAGGTCTTACAACACAACAAGTCATTCAACAAATTATTGATTCTGTTGAAATTCCTCGATAAACCAATATTTTGTATGCGTAATTTCTGGAAATCACTTTTTATAAATAATAGATTTTATATTGGTTTGGGAATACTTGTTGTCCTTATGATTTTAGGACATTTTTTCCACCCTATATTTCTTTTTACTCAGTTAACATTTTCCTTATTTGTTACGCTGGTTGCTATTGATTTTCTGCTTCTTTTTCACATTGGAAGCAAGCATAAGATTATTGGCAAGCGTCAACTACCTGAAAGATTTTCAAATGGAGATATAAACCAGGTGAAAATCGCTATTATAAATCATTTTGGATTTAAAATAAAAGCAAAGGTAATTGATGAATTACCTGTTCAACTACAAATACGAGATTTTCAGAAAGCATTACTATTTAACAGTTTACAGGAAAATAAATTTACATACGACATCAGACCAGTATTAAGAGGTGAATATCATTTTGGAGCACTTAATATCTTTATAAACTCGCCATTATCTTTGATAACTCGACGCTATACTTTTGATTCCAAAGCAATGGTAAAGGTATATCCATCTTTTATTGAAATGCGGAAATTTGAGCTCCTCGCTATTTCAAACAGGCTAACAGAGGTTGGAGTAAAGAAAATCCGAAAGATTGGTCACCAAATGGAGTTTGATCAGATCAGAGATTACATTACCGGAGATGATTACAGAACCATAAATTGGAAAGCCACAGCTCGTAAAGGTCACCTGATGGTAAATCAGTATCAGGATGAAAAATCACAGCAAGTTTACAGTTTAATTGACATGGGCAGGAATATGAAAATGCCTTTTGATGGCATTTCATTACTGGATTATGCAATTAATACTTCTTTGGTGCTTTCAAATATATCAATGCTAAAACATGATAAAGCTGGGCTGATTACCTTTAGTAACAAGGTTAACTCCATAGTTCCTGCAGCTCGAAATGGAAAACATATGCAGTCTATTATGGAAATATTATACAATCAAACTACAGATTATAAGGAGCAAAATTACGAACTCCTCTACACTCTGGTTAGAAGAAAAATTACACACAGAAGCTTACTTATTTTATACACAAACTTTGAGAGTTTAAGTTCGGCAAGAAGACAAATCCCTTTTTTACAAGCTATTGCTAAAACTCATCTATTAATAGTTGTTTTCTTTAGAAACACTGAAGTATCAAAAATAGCAAACAACAAAGCTGTTAGCATAGAAGACATCTATGTTAAAACGATTGCTGAAAAGTTCATTTACGACAAAAAGTTAATTGTAAAGGAATTAAACCAACATGGCATACAAACGGTATTAACCTCCCCTGGTGATCTAACTGTAAATACATTAAATAAGTACCTTGAGGTTAAATCCAGAGGAATTCTATAAGCTTCTACCTACATTGGATCAACATCAGCCTGAACAATTGTAGCCTTGAATCCCGGATGGGTTACTAAAGTATTAATGGCTTCATTAATTAGCTCTTTAACTTTTACAAGCGAAATTCCACTCTCTAACTTAAGCATAATCTTGCGCAAATGCCAATTCTGAATTTTACTAATAGTAGGAGCCTGAGGGCCCACTACTCTATGATTAAAAACTGATCTTAGATATTCTGCTAAATAATCAGAAGCCTGATTGGCAGTATTCTGATTTCGATGTTTAACAGTAAGATTTATTAATCTGTAATATGGAGGATATTTATAAGCATTTCTTTCCTCCATTTGAGTTTGAAAGTGATGCTTAAAGTTATTATTAATCACATCTATAATAACAGAATTACCTGGATTTGAAGTCTGCAAAATAACCGTCCCTTGCTTTTTTTTTCGCCCGGCTCTACCACTAACCTGAGCCATCAATTGAAAGCTCCGTTCATAAGCTCTGAAGTCAGGAAAATTCAACATACTATCGGCATTCAATATTCCAACCACACTTACATGATCAAAATCCAAACCCTTAGATATCATCTGAGTACCAATCAATATATCAACTTCTCCACTTTCAAAGTTATTGATAAGTGTTTCATGCGATTTGCGTGTTCTTGAGGTATCCAAATCCATTCGTGATACTTTAGCTTCAGGAAATATAATTTTAATATCCTCCTCAATTTTCTCAGTACCAAAACCTTTTGTTTCCAATGATGGAGATCCACAAGCATTACAAACCCTTGGCAACGAATAGGAATTCCCACAATAATGACAAGTTAATTGATTATTATGCTTATGATAAGTCATACTTACATCACAATAATCGCATTTAGGGACCCAACTACATTGATTACATTCAAGATAAGGCGAAAAACCTCTTCTATTCTGAAATAACAGAACCTTTTCATTATTCTCCAGTGCCTGGTTAATGTTTTGAATCAGCAATGGAGAAAAGTTCGAACTCATCTTTTTCTTACGTCTCTCTTCCAGAACATTTACGGTAAGTATATTAGGCAATTGAATACCTTCATATCGTTGAAATAACTCAACTAAACCGTACTTACCCAATTCTACATTATGATATGTTTCTAAAGATGGAGTTGCAGTTCCTAAAAGGACTTTAGCATTATGAAAGTGAGCAAGAACCATTGCTGCATCACGGGCATGATAGCGTGGTGCAGGATCAAATTGCTTATAAGTATTCTCATGTTCCTCATCAATAATGATTAATCCAAGATTATCAAAAGGTAAAAAGACGGATGATCGGACACCTACTATAACCTTATAATTCCTATTATTCAGAACGTCATTCCACACCTCTACTCGCTCAGCATCTGTATATTTAGAATGATATATACCCAATTCATCACCAAATACCTTCTTTAAACGAGAGGTAATTTGAGTAGTTAATGCAATTTCTGGCAAAAGATAAAGAACCTTTTTACCTTTATTTAACTGCTCTTTAATAAGATGAATATATATTTCGGTTTTTCCGCTGGAAGTAACACCATGAAGCAACACTGCATTCTTCTCATTAAAAAGCTGGTTTATTTCATTAAATGCATTTTGCTGCGATTCATTTAAGATGTGTAAACCACGTAAAGAATCACTATAAGAAGTAAGTCGTGATACTTGTTCCTCCTCTTCTACAAAAATTCCCTTTTTAACTAATTCCTTAATCTGAGTAGCAGTAGCATTACTTTTTTCTTTTAGCTCATTTTTATCAATAACCTTAGTATAATTGGATGAATTTGCTCCTCCAATTAAAGTAAAAAATGTCATTAATACTTCAAGTTGCTTTTTAGCATTACTCAATTCAGTAAATGCATTTTGTATCTTCTGTTCTTTATAATACTCCTCAGATAAACGAATTATCTTTTTTGTCTTTGGCTTATAGCCATCTTTTAACCTTTCATTGATAAAAACAGCTTCCCGGTCAAGTAGTGATTTAACAATTGGCAGGGAATTTTTTAAATCGGTAAGATTATTTAGTTCCTGTATTGTAGCTGAATTATTCTCAGCTAAGTAATCCAGGACTTGATTTTCTTTTGGAGAAAGTGCTTGATCCAGAACCCACTCCTTATTATAATGTACCTTTGTTTCACTTTCAAGCTTAAGGCCAGAAGGAAGAGCAGCCTTATAAACTTCGCCCAGGGTGCACATATAATACTGAGCAATCCAATTCCAGAAATTTAATTGAATCTCATTTACAACTGGCTTCTCATCTAATACAGATATGATTTCTTTGGTTTCATATTCCTCAGGTTTATTATCATGGAGAGAATAAATAATTCCTGAGTATATCTTCTTTTTACCAAAAGGAACAATTACTCTTGATCCTATTTCAACATTAGAAATCCAGTCCTCCGGGATTTCATAAGTAAATAATCTCGGAAGAGGTACGGGTAGAATAATATCTGCAAAATACACCGTTTTCATCTCCAGCAAAATTAACTACTTAAATTGTTATTACAATAGATCGTTATATTTAAGATTGATAACAATTAATTTATTTATAAATTAATTGTTACCAAACTATTGCAAATATAAACAACATTCTAAATATTGGTATATTATTAAATTACAATAAAATAGAAGTCTATTGAAATTATTAACAGTTGGTTTTTAAAAAAATCAATCAAATTTTTCCTTTGCAAATATTGCAGAAGGTTTATAGGCATAATATCCTCCCATTAAGGAGATTAGCAATGAAATTAAATAAAAAATCAAACTTAAAGCAACTGCATGATCTTCATTTAAACCAAGGTATTGTGATCCAAACATAAAGGTTACCTCTCTTAGCCCTAATCCGCCTAATGATATAGGAATTGCAGACATAATACTGGAAAGAAAGAACAGAAATAAATAATCATCCTGTCGGCCAGTAAGCTCTGTCCCCATTGATTTAAGAATAAGTATGGCAGAAAACATTTGTAAAGCCTGAATAATTAACGACAATGCAAAAACACGCCATGCAGCAGGAATTAAATGCGAACTAAACAACTTTAAATAAATATAATACCCAACAAAGATGATTGGTATAAAAACAACGAAGTATTTTAAGAAAGGATTTATCCAGATCAAAAACTGGTGTACTACTTTTATACCACCTTCAGGAATACCTGATTTACCTAAATCATAATCAATAAAATAAACTAATGCACAAATATAAATTACGATTACAGCCAAACCACTAAGTCTGTCGGCAAAAATGGTTCCTATCAACCTCTTAACTGAAGTCTTGTAATATTTATTCAACAAGAAAACTTTATAACCATCACCTCCTACTCCTCCTGGAAGAAACATATTATAAAACATTCCCAACCAATACAATTTGATATTAGCTACAATACTAATTTTGATTGAAATATATCTGTAAAACGTATTTAATCGATATGAACTGATTACTTGAGAAAAAGCATATAAAAGCACTGCTAAAACTAACAAACCAATATTTAATCCTGCTACTGCTTTTATGGTTTCCTGAAAATCTATTTTATTAAATACATAGTATAAAGCTACACCGGATAACACTATTTTTGCGATAAGCTTTAAAACTTTCGAGTATTTTTGAAAAAACTGCAAAATGATTTTATTTTAAAATTACTTGCGACAAAAATAGTCTAATATTTATATAAAAAAACAATCATACGTTATCTTATAATTTGATAACATATGATTGTTAATATTTTATGCATCAAAATACATTTACAGTTAAATTACTTTAATAACATTTCAGCAAGTTCTTCTTCAAAGAAGAAGCTATCCATACCAAAGGCAGGTTCCAATTCATCAATCCACTGAGCATGACAGTCGTATTTTGCAAAGAAAGGTCTTGCTACCCAATCACTATCTCTACCTTGTATAAACTCTAAAGTAATGATTCTTTCTCCCCTTAATTCAGTAACACCAACAATTCTTATTTTACCAGGGGTACATGACATACTTGGACCTCGAACGGTTCTGGCGATTCCACTTACCTGAGTATACGCTTTTTTAAATATACTCCATGCCTTTACCAAAGAAATTCCAAAGTATTCATGAGCACCAGTATCTCGTGCAATAAACATATAATAAGGAATCATACCTAAATCTACTTGTTTTTGCCACATCTCTGCCCAAATATTACCGTTCGCATTAATATGGTTTAAAACAGGTGATTGAGTTCTAATATTAGCCCCTGTTGTACGAATTCTTCTTACAGCTTTTTTTACGGCTTCTGTCTCAAGCTCTCTGGGATGATTGAAATGAGCCATAAAAGAAAGATTCATTCCGGCTTTTGTAATCTTTTCAAAAACTGAAATCATTTCATCTGCATCAGAATCTGTTAAATATCTGTAAGGCCAAAAACTAAGTGATTTAGATCCTATTCGTATTGTTTTTAAATGATCAATTTTAGCGTCTATGATTTTTGTAATATATGTATCAAAAACATTTGCTTTCATAACCATTGGATCTCCTCCTGTAATGAGAAGATCAGTTATTTCAGGATGCCTTTTAATATATTCAATAATTAAATCAATCTCTTTCATTGAAAATTTTAACTCATGCATATTTGTAAACTGAGGCCATCTAAAACAAAATGTACAATATGCATGGCAAGTTTGTCCCTGCGATGGAAAAAACAACATGGTTTCGCGATATTTATGTTGTGCTCCATGTAGGAGTTCACCGTCCAATTCAGGAACATTATACTCCAATTGTCCGGCAGGATGAGGATTTAAGGTTTCTCTAATTAAATTTGCTTCCTCGCGCAAAATTTCATTTGTAGCTCCTGATTTTATTAATGTTGCCATATGATTAAAATCTTCTTCTGACAACATCCCCTTTTGAGGAAAGTTTAAAACAAACATAGGATCATCTTTATAATTCTCCCAATCAATTAATTCATCAACAACATAGTTGTTTGTTTTAAATGGAAGAACGTGTCCTACTACTTCTATATTAAAAATATCCACCTCTGAAAGCAAGGAAATTTGAGGGATATCTTTAAAATTGTGCATCGTATACGTCTGATACTTTTTCATCATGCTTTCTTTTAAAAGTTATACCATATCAGTTTATAGCCAACATCACATAGGGGCGAAATAATTCAATCCTTAATAATAATTAAAGACATAATTTCTAATCAAAATGAAGTATCTATTCACTAATATTGGTAGGGTTATATTATAAGTTACGACAATTATCGCAAGATGTCAATTACGCTACTTTCAATTAGAAATAAGTACAATAAATTGATTTAATGATATTTACAAGCTAAAAACCCGAATAAACCTCAAAAATAATAAAAAAATGTAAGAAACTACCTGATTAATTCCGTTCTGTTAGTATCCAGTTTTAAAAATATGAACAATAAAGTGGTAAATCCCCACAAAGAAGATCCTCCATAACTAAAAAATGGAAGCGGGATACCAATAACAGGAGCAAGCCCGATAGTCATTCCAATATTAATTGTAAAGTGAAAGAAGAATATTGATGCAACACAATATCCATATATACGACTAAACACCGAATGCTGTTTTTCAGCCAATATAATTAAGCGGATCATTAAAAATATAAAGAGTGCAACTACAATTGAAGTTCCCAAGAATCCCCACTCCTCACCAACAGTACAAAAAATGAAATCGGTACTTTGCTCAGGCACAAAATCAAACTTCGTTTGTGTACCATCTAAATAACCTTTTCCGAGTACACCCCCCGAACCAATTGCAATTTTTGACTGATTCACATTATAACCAGCACCTAAAGGATCGTCTTTAAATCCTAGCAACACATTAATTCTGTTTCGCTGATATTCTGAAAGAATTTGTTCAACAAAATAGTCTGTTGATATAGTAAAAGCTATACCTCCCCACATAAATAATAATGCTGGCAAAATTGGTTTCAATCGTTTACTAATTCCCTTAATCCCAAGAAATACGGATATACATAATGCAGCAAATAAAGTAAATAAATCCCACTGAGATTCTTTTCCAATTATGCTAAAAACAACATAAGCTAAACCAAAACCTGCAAAGCCAACTAAAGAGGTATATCCTACAAGCCTAAGATTTACTTTAACAATAAGAAATACGTAAATCCCTACTATAATCAGCCATAAAATAATAACGTTGGGATAAGCCAAAGTAAGTACTGACACAACGGCTCCAATAAGTCCAAAAACAAGTATACTACCAGATAAGCCTTCGCGATATAGAGGCAACACAAATACAAAGAAAACCAAGGCACTTCCAGTATCATTCTGAAGTAAAATGCAAATAATAGGCGTCAACCAGATGAAAATTACTCTTAGAAAGTTTGACCGCTTTTTAAACGAAAAGTCGTACCTACTCATCAGTCGAGCCAGGGTTAAGGCTGTGGCAACTTTTGCCAACTCTACAGGCTGAAAGCGTACCGGACCTAATTCAAACCACGATTTAGCTCCATTAATTTCTTTACCCAAAAAGATTACAGCAAATAACAGAAAGACTGAAAATCCATATAAAAAGTATGAAAATGCCACATAGAACTTACTATCTGTCATAAAAATCACCCAAATAATAGCCAATGACATTGAAATCCATAACAATTGCTTTGCATACTCCTTACCTGTATCAAAAAAAACAGGATTATCAGGATTGTAGTTTGCTGCGTAAATGTTAAACCAACCAAAAGCAACTAACAAAAGGTAAGTAACTACAGTGATCCAATCAATTGACTTTATATAACTATTATTTTGAGGCATGAATTAAATCTCCTTCTAACATTCTTTTTTCAATCCACTTTCTGGATGGATCAATTTCATTTTTCAAATATTTTTCAACCATCAAACTCGCTATTGGAGCAGCCCAGGTGGATCCAAATCCGCCATTCTCAACATACACTGCAATTGCTATTTTAGGATTATCCTTTGGAGCAAAAGCTACAAATACAGAGTGATCTTCACCATGAGGGTTTTCAGCTGTACCTGTTTTACCACAAATACGAATATCAGGAATACGAGCAATACCTGCAGTATTACCACTAGTTCCCCACACAGCCATTTCCATTCCTTCAATAACAGGCCTGAAATTAATAGTATCTACACCTGTTTCATGAATCTTTTTAAATTTTGAAGGAATTGTATCATTTTCAATGTTCTTTATTATATGTGGAGTATAAAACTCACCCTTATTGCCAATTGTGGCAGCAAGATTCGCAATTTGCATTGGGGTGGCTAACAACTCGCCCTGTCCAATTGCCAAAGAAACAACAGTCAAAGAAGACCAGCTTTTATGATAAATCTTATCATAGGTGTTATGATTTGGAACAAAACCTCTCTTTTCATTCGCAAAGTCAACGCCGAGTTTATATCCAAAACCAAAATTTACCAGGTAATTTTTCCATAATTCAAATCCATCCTGCACAGTTTCATTCTTAGGATTATCCAAGATTCTTCGAAAAACATTACAATAATATGCATTACATGAACCAGCAATAGAATGCACAAGATCTAAAGGACTAGGATGACTATGACAACCTAAATGAAAGCTACCTACAGAATATCCCATATAACATTCAAATTTAGATTCAGGAGTAATAATTCCTTCCTGCAATCCAATTAATGCATTTAAAGGTTTAAAGGTTGACCCTGGAGGATATAATGCCATAATAGGCCTGTTAAACAATGGCTTAAGTGAGTCAGTACTTAATTTTGTGAAATTACCGGCTCTTTGCTTACCTACAAATAAGGAAGGATCATACGTTGGAGCTGATATCATAGTTAAGATTTCTCCACTTTCAGGTTCAATAGCCACAATAGAACCAATTTTATTAGCCATCAATTGTTCACCGTATTGCTGAAGATCAATATCAATTGTAAGAGTAATATCTTTACCTGCCTCCGCCGGGATATCGAAGCGTCCATCACGAAATGATCCCTTTTCTCTGCCGTGAACATCTACTAAAACATATTTATACCCTTTTTTACCACGTAAAAACTGCTCGTATGTTGATTCAATACCATTAATTCCATGATAATCACCATTTATATAATAATCATCTTTCTTTATGGTACTTGGACCAACCTCTCCAATATAACCGAGAATATGTCCGGCATTTGGATATTCATATTTTCTTAAAGTCCTTCGCTGTACAAAGAAACCATCAAACTTATACAGTTTCTCCTGAAGATATCCATATTGTTCAGCGGATAATTGCTTATAAAACACAGAAGGCTTAATAGATGATATTTTACGATTACGTAGTTTTTGCCTCATCTCCTTAAACAAACCTTTAAGATCATCTTTAGTAATATTTAATGCCTGACAAAAAGAAACCGTATCCATTTCCTTTAATTCTCTGGGCACCACCATTAAATCATAATTTGCCTGATTAGAAACAACCAACTTACCATTTCTATCATAGACTAATCCACGTGCCGGATAATTAATAATTTCCCTACGTGTATTACTTTCTGCTGAGTATTTATACGATGGATCGTAAACCTGAAGAATAAACAATTTCACAATGAAGGCAATACCTATGGAAATGTATATTAAGGCAACAACCAATGTTCTTCTATTCAAATTCTCCACTTCTCTAAAGTTTAAATTCTACCTCGTTTTTGATAGTTGAACAAAAGGGTGATTCCCATTATAACTAAGGTAAACACCGAACTAAAAAGAGTTTTTCCCAATATTTCAAGGATATTTGAAAATGAAAATGACTCAATAATAAAATAGGTTAAATGATGAATTACAACTAAAACACCAGCATATTTAAAAAACCAGGGAAATCCATAAAAAGAAGGAGTTGGTATTGTTCCAACCTCATAACCATCTCTTGGAGAAATTCGCATTAAAACAAACCTGCGAAGATACGCCAATACTAATATTGCAGCCATATGCATTCCTGGTGTATTAGAAAACATATCTATACTTAAACCTAAAATAGAGGCTAATATTAACAACAACCAACCTGGTGTTTCAAAAGGTAAGGTTAAAATAAACAATACGTATAAGTACGGATTTATATAACCCGAAAACTCAATTTTATTCAGGATAATAACCTGTAGAAATATAAAAAAGAAAAAATTGAAAATATATCTTGGTATTATACTAATCATTGTTGACTCTCCTCCTCTAATTGTAATTGCTGATCCTGAAAAATATTTTCAACTACTTCAACATAATTCAGTTTTGCAAAATCAACACTTAATTTTACTTTAATTTTATAAAAGCTTTCCCCTACTGGATGTTCTACACTTTCAACAGTCCCAATCAATACACCTTCAGGAAAAGTAGAGGAATATCCGCTTGTTATAACCTGCTCTCCCAACTGAACGTTTGCATGTTCCGGAATTTCATCTAAAATAACATGGTGAACTGATTTATTATCCCAACTAACAGAACCAAAAAAATCAGATCCTTTTAATTTAGCGGATATTTTTAAACGAGGATTTAAGATAGATAAGGCTGTACTGTAATTATTAGAACATTTTATTACAATACCTACAACACCCAATCCGGAAATAATACCCATATCAGGTTTAATCCCATCTAACTTTCCTTTATTTAATGTAATATAATTAAAATGCTTTCTAATACTATTGTTAACTACTTTACAGGTACGATATTTATATTGTTTAGAAGTACTTGAATCACCAACAAGAGCAAAATAATCTTTAGCCTGAACAAAAGAAGTGGGTAATTGACTTCTTAAAAAAGCATTCTCCTCTGCTAATTCCTGATTTACCTTTTTAAGAACAAAGTATTGTTCAATATTGCTTACTGCGTCAAAAACTCCACCACTCATTTTTGATGATGAACTTAAGTAGACAGCTTTTTGATTTTGGTTATACGTAACAATTAATATAAAAGCAACTATTTCCAAAATGATAAACAAAAGTCCATTATGATGCTTAATTAAAAAATGTAAGAAATTCCTCATTAATATGTTGCGTTGTATTCTTCTTTAAATTGTATAATTCTCATTAATAGTATTATAATTTACATATAGATATAAATTTAACAATACTTTTTTCTCGACACGGGTAAAGTTACTCTTTTAACATATAATTTTCGATACGATTATTCAATTAAACACAAAAAAAGAGGAAACAGAACATTTCCTCTTATAATATTTTAGATTTCGATTCAACTAATATTTACATTTTCCCCATTATATGCAACATTTTCTTTTTAGTTAAAACTGCAATTCGATACATTATGGGTACAATAATCAAAGTAAGGAAAGTTGCAAATGTTAATCCAAATATCACGGTCCACGACATAGGTGACCACATTGCAGCCATATCTCCACCAAAGCTAATATGAGGTTCAAAACTGCTTAATAATCCCCAAAAATCAATATCAACACCAATAGCCATTGGCAATAATCCTAAAATAGTAGTTATAGCCGTAAGTAACACTGGGCGTAATCTTGTTTTTCCCGCCAATACAATACAATCCGTTGCCACATCAACCGGAAGAAATACCTTTTCTCCTAAGCCTAATTCTGCACGTTTCTGCGATTTTAATAATTCAATATAGTCAATTAATACAATGGCATTATTTACTACAACTCCAGCTAATGAAACAATTCCAATACCTGTCATTATTACAACAAAATCCATTTTAAAAGTGGCTAAACCTCCAAATACTCCAATTGTACTAAACAATACACTCGCAATAATAATAAAAGGTTTTACTATTGAATTGAATTGCGACACCAAAATGATTAATATTAAGACTATTGCAAGACCCAGGGCAAAAGATAAGAATGCCATGGACTCTGCTTGTTCTTCCTGTTCTCCTGTAAATTCATATTGATAACCGGTTGGAAGTTCAAAATCCTCAAGTACAGCCTTAATCTCATTATTAACATTATTAGCATTATATCCTTCAAGAACATTAGAGTACAAAGTAACAACCCTGTTTAAATCAATCCTTTTAACGGCATCATAAGTAGTAGCATAAGAAAAACTAGCCACTGCAGAAATTGGAATCTCCATTAACTTTCCCATATTATCTCTGAAGACTACCTTTTGATTCATTAAAGCGGGAATACTATTTCTGTATTCTTCTTTTAACCTAAGTTGTATTGGATACTTATCTTCGCCAATTTTATAATCTGACACTTCCTTTCCAAACAATGCTGTGCGAAGCGTGCTGGATACTTGTGCAGTTGACATTCCAAAACGCCGAACTCTTTCTCTATCAATAGAAACCAGCATTTCAGGCTTGTTTACATTAAGATCCATTTTTAAACCTTCAATACCTTCAATCTGTTCTCTTTCAATAATACTTTCAATGGTATCCGCCAAATAAACTAACTTATCAAATTCATAACCTGATATTTCAATATTAATAGGTTTACCGGTTGGGGGACCACCTTTATCTCTGTCAATTGTAAATATGGCTCCCGGATAATTATAAGTAAGACTATCGTTAAACATTTTCAGAATATCAGCTGTATGAAGTCCGTTTCTATCCTCATAATCTACGAAGGAAACAGTAACCAAGCATTTATTATCTCTTGTTGAAAAATCAAGATCATCTTCTAAACGTGCACCGTCACCAACATTTGTAAGAACTGATTTAACTTCATTTCTATACGGTTTAATCATTCTTATAATATCTTTTTCAAGATTCTTTGCAAACTTATCGGTTGCTGAAATATGAGTTCCTGCAGGTAATTCAACAAAAACATTTATAAAATTTGGATCTCCTGATGGGAAAAACACTGTGTTTGGAGATCGCATAAAATAAAAGGCAATAGTAAAAAACAATAACAAGACTGTTCCAATCAACAGATTTCTGGGACGTTTACCAGATAATGCAGCCGATAAAAATTTTACATAAAAGTTTTCCAACTTATCCAAGAAAGTGGTTTTAAACCAAATCCCGATTTTTGCAAAAAATAAATAATTCATCAACGATACAAAGGCTGAAATAAACATTAAGCTACCCAGTATATTGGCTCCAATCAGATAAAACAAAGTACCTAAAACTAAAAAAATAGCAATAATCCGAATTACCAGGTATTTATCAGGAATCTTATCCTCATCTGTATGTTTTATAAACATGGATGAAAAAACAGGAATAATTACCAAGGCCACAAACAATGAAGATGTGAGTACTATAATTAAAGTAATAGGCAGGTATTTCATAAACTCTCCCATAACAGAATCCCAAAATACCAACGGAAAGAAAGCTGCTAAAGTCGTCAATGTGGAAGCTATAATTGCGATAGCAATTTCACCAACAGCCCTTCGTGCTGCTTCGAGTGGTTTGTAACCTTTATCAATAAAGCGATAAATATTTTCAACAACCACAATGGCGTTATCAACTAACATCCCCAAAGCTAGAATTAATCCGAATAAAACCATCATATTAATGGTATACCCAATAATTTGCAAAACCACAAATGATAAAAACATCGACATTGGAATAGCCAGTCCAACAAATAATGCGTTTCGAGTACCTAAAAAGAAAAACAACACCAACACAACGAACAGCATACTCATAATCATACTATTCTCAAGACTATTTAACTGAGCCTTTACCATGTCTGATTGATCATTAGTAATTGTAATCTGTAAAGCCTCAGGGAATATATGTTGCTCTTTTACTTCCTTTAATATCTCATCAATTTGTTTTGTTGCATTTAAAAGGTTTTCACCTCCTTTTTTTACCACCTGCAAAGATACCACAGGTTTTTCATCCAGTCTTGTAATACTTGATGGCTCTTCATATCCATCAACAACTTCAGCTACATCATACAAGTATACTACCTTACCTTCTTCACTTTTTACTATGATATTTCTGATTTCATCCATAGAAGTAAATTCGCCAAGAGCTCGAATCGATCTTCTTGTATTTCCTAATCTGATTTCACCACTTGATATGCTAATATTTTCATAAGCTATGGCATTCTCAATATCATTAAAGCTTATTTTTCTTGCAGCCATTTTTAGCGGATCAGCATTAATCTTAATCTCTTTTTCATTAATACCCTGAATCTCCACCTTTGATATTTCTGGTAAAGTTTCAATTTGATCTTCTAATATTTCACCATACTTTTTTAGCTCATCTACACTATAATCTCCTGATAAGTTAATATTTACGATAGGAAATTCAGAAGCATCAATATCCTGAACCACAGGATCTGCAGGTAGGTCGTCGGGTAAATCATCCATAGCATTATCAACAGCATCTTTACAATCCTGCAATGCCACTTTATTATCAATACCACTATTAAACACTATTAAAATATATGACAATCCCTGAGATGAGGTAGACTTGATATCCTTAATTCCATTAATAGTTTCAATTTCCTTTTCAATCGGGCGAGTCACTAAATTCTCAATATCTAAAGGAGCATTACCAGGATATGGAGTCATAATCATAATCCATGGCAACTCAACTTCAGGGAATAACTCCTTAGGTAAAGTATTATAAGATACCAATCCAAAAATTGCCAATGAAAAAGTCAGCAATAAAACCGTAGTTTTATTTCGCAAGGCTAAACTTGTAAGTTTAAATTCTCTCACAACTTTATCCTTAAAGTTCTCATTATGTATATTTTGTTTTTCTTCTTGCATTTCAATCTAAGTTAAATGGCTTTACCCGATTATCTTAATTCAACCAATGAACCGTTTGACACTGTATTATAACCTTCCACAATAATTTGATCTCCTTCGCTTAAACCATTAAGTATTACTGTCTCATCCTGATAAGATCGTCCAGATTCCACATATACTTTTTTTGCTTCTTTATTTTGAACAATAAAAAGAAACTTAC